>NZ_CM181148.1:0-4539125 GCF_055693045.2 Niabella sp. ZPM-14 | reverse complement strand
TGAAACAGCGAATTTATGGGTGCTACAATTTTTAAAAATTCAATAAAAACGTTCCAAAATCTGCCGGTCTACATACGACAAAAATAATTTAGACGGACGGCGAATATCCACATTTATTCAACATAAAAAAAATAATCATTGACATTTTTTTCATTAATGAGAATTTTGCACAAGCCACGAATAGCGCTTTCGAAATTATTCAATACACCGCCTTAAAGATTGCAAAAAAAAGCCTTCTTCATCAATCCTTCACATATATAAAATAACTTATGCACTTAGTGGATACTATATGATTAAAAACGATGAAACCCTTTACTGTAAAGGGTTTCATCAAACATATCATTTATTATCTATTGATCAGCGTATGGAATATTAAGTAGAAGTAGCAGTAGATGAGCGGCTTTGCGTCAAGCGTTTACTTCTTGGTTTTTGAAGCAGCGGTTGCTGCTTTTTTAGGCGCTGCTTTAGCTTTAGAAGACGCGGGCTTTTTACCATTTTTTAACGCAGCTTCAATCGCAGCGCTTAATGAAGCATAGGTCGGTTTTCCCTTCACCATCTCGTTGTTCACAAAGAAAGTAGGCACTTCTTTTACACCCCTGTCAAGCCCTTCTTTCAGGTCGTCCTGAACCTGCCATCCATAGGTACCGTTCACGAGCTCATCGAGGAAGTTTTTATTCTTTACACCGGCTTCTTTGGAGTGCAATTTTAAACTGGTAGTACCCAGGTTCCGGCGGTTTTGGAACAACTCATTATGCATTTCCCAGAACTTACCTTCCTGCGCCGCCGCGATGGCTGCTTCCGCTGCCTTAAGGCTGCGCTGATGGATCCTGGTCTGCGGAAAATGACGAAAGTTAAACTTTATTTTACCGTCGTAATCAGTTAAAAGCTGTTTCACTATCTCATTGGCTTTTGCACAATCCTCACTTTCATATTCTCCAAATTCCATCAACACAACAGACGCTTCCTTTTTACCTACAAAGATATCCTTAGGTTCAATGATTACTTCGTCGTCTTTTTTAACACTCATAAAGTTTACAATTTATTAGGCAAGTAATTCCCTATATTACACAAAACCAAAAACAGGTCAAATATAAGGAGTGGGTGATGATAATTATATTTTTCTCCGCACAAATTTTTTACTGATAGCGACTACGGTTAGCGGTATCAAAAAAAGAGAATTTCTGACCATTTCCACCAGGTTATTATAGATCAACTGTAAAATGTGCTCAATAATTATTCCAGTTCCACCACCCACTCGCTCCTATCAGATCCGCTTAGCTTCCTGCGCTTCATTGCGAAAAACCACGGTATTATCAAAAACATCAACCAGCACCGGCTGACTCTTATCGATATCACCCAACAATATCCGCTTGCTCAACTGGTTCACGATTTCTTTCTGGATCAACCTTTTCAAGGGACGTGCTCCAAATTGCACATCAAACCCCTGCTCGGCGAGAAACTCCAGCGCATAATCACTAAACTCCAGCTGCAAGCCACTATTTTGCAACACCTGCTTTTTCAAACCAGCCAACTGTATTTTGATGATATTGACGATATCTTTTTTGAGTAACGGATGGAACATCAGTATCTCGTCTACCCGGTTTAAGAATTCAGGCCGCACCGTTCCCTTCAGCAAATTCATTACCTGAACGCGGGCCCTTTCAGCCGCCACATCCACCGTTTTTTCTGTAACATCTTCAAAGGCTTCCTGGATCAAATGACTTCCTATATTGCTGGTCATGATAATGATCGTGTTCTTGAAATTAACGATCCGGCCTTTGTTATCGGTAAGTCTTCCATCGTCCAGCACCTGTAACAATACATTCCACACATCCGGATGAGCCTTTTCGATTTCGTCGAGCAACACTACGCTGTAAGGTTTGCGCCGCACGGCTTCTGTCAGTTGTCCGCCTTCGTCATAGCCTACGTAGCCGGGAGGCGCACCTACCAGCCTGCTGACCGTATGTTTCTCCTGGTATTCACTCATATCGATGCGGGTCATCATGCTCTCATCGTCAAACAGGTATTCGGCCAATGCTTTGGCCAGCTCTGTTTTACCTACACCGGTCGTGCCCAGGAAGATAAAAGATCCTATAGGTTTTTTCGGATCGCTCAGGCCGGCGCGGCTGCGACGGATCGCATCGGCAACGGCTGCAATAGCTTCATCCTGCCCTACCACTCTTTCATGCAAATGATCTTCAAGATGCAACAGCTTTTCCCGGTCGCTCTGCATCATCTTACTCACCGGGATGCCGGTCGCTTTGGCTACGCTTTCAGCAATGTCCTCCGCATCCACTTCTTCTTTTAGTAAGCGCTTTTCGGTATCCTCCTGCAGTTCCTTTGTCAGCCGGGCGATGCGCTCTTCTTCTTCTTTCATTTTCCCGTACCGGATCTCGGCCACTTTTCCATAATCGCCATTACGCTCGGCCTGCTCCGCTTCCACTTTCAGACTTTCGATGCCCGCTTTAGCATTTTGAATTTTATCTACTAACTCTTTTTCTTCCGACCATTTGGCCTTTAAGGTGTCACGCTCGACAGACAGATTGGCGATCTCCGTATTCAGCTGCTTCAGCTTTTCCTCGTCATTCTCACGTTTGATCGCTTCTCTTTCAATCTCGAGTTGGCGGATCTGCCGGTCAAGCTTATCGAGCTCTTCGGGCATGGAGTTCATTTCCAGGCGCAGCTTGGCGGCGCTCTCATCGATAAGGTCAATAGCCTTGTCGGGCAAGAATCTGTCGGTGATGTAACGGCTTGACAGCTCCACCGCAGCAATAATTGCATCATCCTTGATCCGCACATGGTGGTGCGTTTCGTATTTATCTTTTAAACCTCTCAGGATGGAGATGGCATCTTCAATCGAAGGCTCATCCACCATCACTTTCTGGAACCGGCGTTCCAGTGCCTTGTCTTTTTCAAAAAACTTCTGGTATTCATTAAGCGTAGTGGCCCCCACCGCACGAAGTTCTCCGCGTGCCAAAGCCGGCTTCAGAATATTGGCAGCATCCATCGCCCCTTCTCCCCCGCCTGCACCGACCAGGGTATGGATCTCGTCAATGAACAATATGATCTCACCATCGCTGCCACCCACTTCTTTCACCACTCCTTTCAAACGCTCTTCAAATTCACCTTTGTACTTGGCACCGGCGATCAGCTGGCCCATATCCAAAGCATAAATAATTTTCGACTTCAGGTTTTCCGGCACGTCTCCGTTCACGATCCGGTGTGCAATGCCTTCTGCAATGGCGGTTTTACCTACACCCGGCTCCCCTACGAGGATCGGGTTATTCTTCGTTCTCCGGCTCAGAATATGAAGCGTCCTGCGAATCTCCTCGTCCCGGCCAATCACAGGATCGAGCTTGCCCTGGCGCGCTAATTCATTCAGGTTTTTTGCATATTTGTTGAGCGCGTTGAACTCCTGTGTTTGTGTTTGTGATGACACGGTCGATCCCTGCCTCAATTCTTTGATCGCCGTGATCAGGCCTTTTGCAGTGAGACCTGCGTCTTTCAACAACTTACCGGTCGCATCATTGCCTTCAACAATGGCCAGCAACAGATGCTCTGGCGTGATAAATTCATCATTGAATTGCTTCAATGCCGCACCGGCTCTTAATACAACACTGTTCGCCTCCCGGCTGATCTGCTGCGCGGGCTCGCCGGATGACTTAGGCAGCTTGGCGAGTAATTCATTCAGTTTATTTTCGACGAGGTTCACGGTCACATTATTCTTTTTTAAAAGGTAATCTACCGGAGAATCCTCCTGGTCGAGCAAAGATTTTAACAAGTGCTCGGTTTCGATATTGGGATTGGAAGCGTTGAAGGCGATTTGTTGCGCCTGCTGAAACGCCTCCGCTGCTTTTATTGTAAAGTTTCCTAGATTCATAGTTTCTGCTTTTTGTACTATTTAATGGTTAGCACCGGTTCGGCCTGGGCATCTCCGTTGTGTGGAGCAGCAATAATCACGCTGAATTTCCGGTGACTGATAGATCTATGTTATCAAATTGATGTCCAGGCACCCTTTTCGTGCAAGGATGTCAGATTCAGCGGTTTAAATATGACTAAAATGCAGAGCAGTAGCGGTTTTCCTGAAATTTTTTCAGGGAAGCAGCGTTTAAGTCGCAGAGGCTTTGATCAATATGTCGCGGCTATCACCCAGCTTCATCAGGGTTTCGTTGAGCCGGTATTTAGGTATACCGATATCCATCGAACAAAAAAGCTGCAGCTCCTGCCTGAAAATCTCACAGTCAAATTGTTTGATGGCGGTCATAATATCGTTCATCTGGGTGTAATCAAACTGAAGGTGATAAGGCATCAACACCGGTTTTCTGACGAGCGGCATCACCTGCAGCACCATGGCGGCGACCGATTTATAGGCGTTGATCAGTCCGGGTACGCCCAGCAAAGTGCCTCCAAAATACCGGACTACGACGATCAGGATATCTGTGGCGCCACGACTGTCGATCTGACCCAGGATCGGTCTTCCCGCTGAGCCGGAAGGCTCGCCATCATCACTGACCCGAAATTGGTTAGCATCCAGGCCCAGCCGGTAAGCAAAGCAGTAATGACTCGCTTTAGGATATTGCTTTTTGATCTCGGCCAGCTTTTGTTTGCAATCGGCTGCCGTCTTCACCGGCACGGCGATGGCGATAAAGCGACTGCCTTTATCCTTAAATTCTGCAGTACCCATTGAATCGATCGTATTAAAATAGTCCGGTAGCTGCATGGATAAACGAGTTGCTTTTATGTTTAAAATATTGGATCTGGTCTTCAAATAAAGATTCGTGGCCTGTCGGCACATGGTGTTTAAGTTGAGGAGCGTCGAGTCCCTCTCCGATAAACTGGCTGCTATTCATGATCGTGATAGCTTCATCCCAAAGGTCCTGGTCAATAAAGCCCTGAAGCAGTTGACGCCCGCCTTCGACAAAAACACTTTGAATGTTCATGTTGTACAGCTGATGCATTGCGTCGGCTACCAGGTTTTTAGGGTCTATCTTAACATACATGATATTTCCGGCCACTGCGTCTTTCACTGTATTCAGCACTAATACTACATCGGTCGTATTGAATAAGCGGAAATCACGGGTGAGCTTCAGCCGGGGATCGAATACAATTTTCTTCGATGCGCGTCCAAACCAGAACCGGTTGTCAAGCAAAGGATCATCGTGTTGTACCGTATTAGCTCCAACCATAATAGCAGCGGTTTCACTGCGCCAGCGGTGCACTTTCCGCTGCGAATAGGCGTTGCTGATCATGAGCCGTTCGGTGCCGCTCCCCGCCATGAACCGGTCTGCAGTCTGTGCCCATTTCAAGAGGATGTAGGGCCTCCGCTTCTCGTGAAAAGTAAAAAAGGCTTTGTTCAGCTGCAGCGCCTGCTTTTCGAGCACACCGGTGATTACTTTCACACCCGCTTTCTTCAGTTTAGCGATGCCTTTGCCGTCTACCTCGTCAAAGCTATCCCTGCAGGCAATCACCACTTCGGGTATTTTATGTTGGATGATCAGATCAGCGCAGGGCGGTGTTTTCCCATAGTGTGCGCAGGGTTCCAGCGACACGTACAGCGTAGCTTTTGAGATCTTTTCCGCATGGTGTTGCAGCGCATCATTAATGCAGTTCACCTCAGCATGGGGGCCACCATATTGCTGGTGAAACCCCTCTCCGATGATCGTACCGTCATGCACCAAAACAGCACCTACAACGGGGTTAGGGGCTACCTGCCCCGCCGCTAACTGGGCCAATTGCAGGCAACGCTGCATATAGTGCTCGTGAACCGGTTCGTACATTTTTGCAAATGTAACTGTTTTAACTACTTGAATAGCTTATGGGCATACGGTTAACAGACCCGTAAAACGATCAGGAAAAACATTAATCATAATTAAAATATATTTTTTCAATTAATTATAATTTTATTTAATTTCGCCGCATAATGACGAAGAGCTTAAGACCAAACCAAAATAGCAAGACCTCTAATCCGTCATTCTGTTAAACACCTTATTAAATACAAAATGAGAAACCAAATTTTTTGTCTCGCATTACTTTTGTGCAGCACTACTTTATTGGCACAAACGACCCGCTATGTTAAAGCGGCTGCTACGGGCACCGGCGACGGGAGTTCCTGGGCCAATGCATCGGGCGACCTGCAAGAGATGATCAATCAATCATCCTCTGTGAGCAACGACCAGGTATTTGTCGCTGTAGGTACTTACAAGCCCAACCGCAGAGCAGACGCTACCGGCACCATTACGCCAAACGATCGCGACAATGCCTTTGTCCTGAAGTCGAACGTGAAGGTTTATGGAGGATTTGATCCTGACAATGGCATCGATGATCTGAGCGACACCCGCGTTATTCCCACCAGTGCAGGAACGGGCACCGGGTCAATCCTGAGCGCAGATCTGGGCCCGGTGAATGATACGACGGGTAATGCCTATCATGTGGTCACCAGTATCGGCAATGTAGGCACCGCCCGGTTGGACGGCTTTACGGTTAAAGACGGCAATGCAACGGGCAGCGGCAGTTTGACCATCAACGGCATAGCAGTTTCCCGAAACGGCGGTGGGGGCATCAACAGCCGTAATTCCGCTCCCGCGCTGGCCAATCTTGTGATTAGTGATAACTATTCGTTGAATGGTGGCGGAGGTCTGAGTTGTCCCGCATCTTCCTCTCCCAGGTTGATGAATGTTTTATTTACCAAAAACGTTACGCGCGATCGCGGCGGCGGGATGATGAGTACTGAAAGTTCATCCCCGGTTTTGATCAACGTCACTTTTCTTGAAAACACTGTGATGAGAACTGATGTTGGCCACGTACGCGGCGGCGGTTTATATAATGGCACCAACTCCTCTCCCACTTTGATCAACGTCAGGTTTATCGGCAACAAGGTCGTTTTAAACGCAGGCAATACCAATCCACGTGGTGGAGGGATGTACAACCTGAACAACTCGTCCCCGAATTTAACCAATGTGGTGTTTAGCGAAAATGAGGCGCCGGACGGTGGGGCTCTGTATAATGACGCTTCCTCGCCAAAGCTGACGAACACCACCTTCAGCAGAAACAAGGCCGCTAATGGCGGCGGTGCTATTTTTAACCGGTCTTCTTCGCCGAAGTTGTACAACACCATTATCTGGGATAATGAAGCTACCACCAACAGGAGTATCGGTAGCAATAACGCCACCTCAGCCCCGGATATCCGGTACAGCCTCGTGCAGGACTTGGACAATACAGCTAACGGAGGCTTAGATGGCACCAACACCAGCAACGCTCCGCAATTTGAGAACGCTACCAGCAATAATTACCGGCTGCAAAGTTCCAGTCCTGCTATCGACACGGGCAGCAACGACCTGTTGCCCGCCGACACACTGGACCTGGATAACGATGGAGTCACCCTGGCCGAAAAAATACCCTGGGACCTTGAGCAGGCCTCCCGGGAAATAGGAGACAAAGTAGATCTGGGTGCCTTTGAGTATAACGGACCTCTGCCGGTATACTTCGGAGCTTTGGATGCCTATATTAAGGGCAACACACTTTTCGTAAACTGGACCACGCTGCAGGAAATGAATAATTCCTTTTTTACTGTAGAGATATCCAAAAACGGAACGGATTTTATTCCGCTGGACAAAGTCTTCACCAAAGCTCCCCACGGTAACAGCAGCTCCCCCACGGAATACCAGTACCAGACCAGTACCGCCGGCTGGGCCGCTCTGTGGGCCGTGCCATTATTGCTGGCATTTGCAGGCATCGGAAATCCCGGAAGGAAGAGAATCGTCCTGTTGACCATATCGGCGCTGTTGGTCATTGCGGTTGGGACCGGATGCCGGAAAGAGATGTTCAATGCACCTTCTTCAAAAGTATTTGTAAGAATCGCTCAAACAGATATTGACGGCAAGGTGAAATACAGTAAAGTTGTACAGACGTTTATAAAGGATTAATATTGTAGGGACAATGTCCTTATTTGAGTCTTTGTTTGAAAGGCGGGCCAGTCGCCCGCCTTTCAAACTTTATTGAAGCACACGCGGGCAAATTGACAATCACGCGTAAGGACATTCGATCACCATCCTTTTATGTCGTTACAAAAAACACAGGACCAGTTTGTCCGCACGCTTAGTGCGGTGTATGACGCGGACGAAGCAAAGAATATTTTCGATCTCGTCATCGAGCATTTAACCGGCATTAATCTTCGGGTTGAAAAGAATGTCCGGTTTTCCCCTGATGGTTGCTTTCACGAAATGCTGGACGAAATTGTAAAGCGCCTCTGTCGAAACGAACCGGTTCAGTATATTTTAAATGAAGCCTGGTTTTACGAGCTTCCTTTTTATGTAGATCAGCAGGTGCTCATCCCCCGACCCGAAACCGAAGAGCTGGTTCATTGGATCATCAAAGATTATTCGGGGAAACCCGGCTTAACTATTATTGATGTCGGCACCGGCAGCGGCTGTATTCCTGTTATGTTGCAACGAAAGCTGCCCGAAACGGCAGTGTTCTCTTGTGACGTAAGTGCAGCGGCACTGCGGGTGGCAGAAAAAAATGTGCGGAAACATAAAGCGCCTGTATCGTTAATCGAACTGGATTTTCTTAAACCGGACAGCTGGAAACAACTGCCGAAAGCCGATGTGATCGTTAGCAACCCGCCCTATATTCCTTCGAGTGATCAGGCCACGATGCGACCCAACGTGACCGGCTATGAGCCGCACAGTGCTTTATTTATAGACAACCGGGAACCCCTGATCTTTTATGAGGCGATCGCCCGCGCCGGCAAAGAACTGCTGTTGCCGGAAGGAAGGATCTACGTGGAGATCCATGAAGACCTGGGCGCAGAAACGCTGAAACTGTTTGAATCGAACGGCTACAGTGCCCTGCTGAAACAGGACATGCAGGGTAAGGACCGGATGATCCGGTGTGAAAGAGCAGCATAAGAAACTGAATTTTAGAAAAATATTACAAAATCGTCATCCAGCTCGACCACTGACTGTCCTTTCAAAACAATATCTTTGCGACGTGTGTCATTTTATTGATATCCAAAACAACCAATCCTCAAACCCTCAACCATGACACTTAATAAGATCACTATGCCCTTTCTGGTAGTCCTGTGCTTCATGATGTCGTTTTGCAGTTCGAAAGAAACGCCTGACACTACGGATAAGGAGCCGGATAATGAGCAGCCTGTCGACCCGCCAGATCCCATTGGGGGCACTACCGGCACGATCACCATGGACCAGTTTATAGGAGCCAACGCATTTATAGACGATCCGGTAGATATGCTTAAAGCGGTAGGCTTTATCAGAGAATACCACAACTGGAGCTGGGACGAAGGAAACGGATCTGCCACCTATCCGCGCTTTCCGGACAACCAGATGCAATTTTCGCCCAGTTACCCGGGATGGAGTTTTGATAATTATTATGCCGCTTTGCACAATGAAAAGGTTGAAGTAGTGCCCTGTATTCAGGGAGCGGTGAATTGGCTGCAGGGACAAACGAATTTCCCTTCTCAGAATAAGCCAACCGATGCGGCCGGTTTAAACGCGGCAGATCCGCTTTCTTACCATGCCAAAGCTTTTCATATGTACCAGTTCGCCGCCCGGTATGGCTCGGTAAAAACAGACAACAGCGCACTGGCGTTGGCGCCCAATCAGCCTAAAGTTTCAGGCCTGGGTTACCTGAAATACCTGGAAGACTGGAACGAGCAGGATAAAACATGGGAAGGCCGCGATGCCGAATTTAAACCGGAAGAATATGCAGCCATGGCCAGCGCTGACTACGACGGACATGGCAGCACCATGAACAAATACGGTAAAAAATATGGCATCAAAAACGCCGACCCTTCCATGAAACTGGTGATGGGTGGCCTGGCCAGTTTGAACCTTGACTACGTGAAAAAAATGAAGACCTGGTTTGAGGCGAACCGGCCTGATAAAAAGTTTGCCGCTGACGTCTTGAATTTCCATGTATACGCTTTTAAGGATGGTGTGAGCTGGCAGGGAGGCGGTCCGGCAGTCAGTCCTGAAGCCGCGGGCTTTAAGGCGAAGATGGCCGCCATTATAAAGTATCGTAATGAGCAGCTTCCCGGCAAAGAAGTGTGGGTGTCGGAATTTGGATGGGATACCAACCCCGAGTCTGTGTTAGCACCACCGAGGATCGGCTCGATGGATATCTTCGAAGTTCAGGCCATCTGGCTGGTGCGGACTTACCTGGAACTGGCTGCGGCGGGTGTGGATCGGGCCCAGATGTATATGTCCAGAGACGTCAATCCGAACGACAAGACCTGGTTTTCTACCTGCGGTTTGATGGCGCAGAGAGGTGATTTCACTCCGAAAAAGTCGTGGTATTATGTGTATACGCTGAAAAATGTGTTGAAGGGGACAAAATTCGCAGGCGAGCTGAAGAATGCAAACGCCAATGTATCCGTCTATAAATTTAAAGATCCCGCTTCGTCCCGAGTAGTATATGCTGTTTGGGCCAGAACCAGCCAGGATCTGAAAATCAATGCATTGCCCATTCAATTGCCCGCTGCGGCGAAGGAACTCCGATTGGTGAGCCTCGTCAACAATAGCATTAATGGCGGAGCCACGGCTCTGCAGTCAAATAATGGTCTCGTGAACGTAGATGTAAGCGAAAGGCCTGTTTTTATCACCGCTTCAGAATAAATATACGCCCATGTTAACAAGAATATAACTGCTTATCAAGTACCTGTTTGCCCGTATGGCATATTATTTGTTTCTGTCTAAGATTTTGATTTTAAATCATTCATGATTTAAATGTAGCCCATTGTGTTTCTGTAAACTAATTTTTTATTCAAACCAATCTCGACTATGCGTAAAGTGTTAGCCCCCTCTTTACTTTGTATCTTCATGTCAGCTCTTGTTCTTATTATTTCTTCTTCTTCCTGTACGAAAGGTAATCTGCCCGATATGGTCGATCCGGTCGGAAACGGTTCAGACACGACCATCAACACAGATACCACTTCTCACGATACCACCACCGTACCCCGGCCACCCAGCGGTCGTGTGTTACAGGTAGGCACCGGTTCCGGAAACCTGACCATTGATGGCAATAACCTTACCATAAATGGTACCAAAGTCACGTTTTTGAACGGTGATATTGTAAAAATTAAAGGCGGATCTTATAACAGTATCGTTATCAGAAATGTATCTGTTCCGAACTCCGGCGCGCGCGTTACTTTTATTAATGACGGTGCTATCTCATTCGACGGCGGCAGGCTGATGACGCTGTCCAACCTGAACAATGTTACCGTTTCAGGAGCCGGGCAGTCAGCCAGTGATAAAGGCATTTCATTCACCAACAGTTCTTATCGCGCGATCATGCTTTCCGGAGCGATCGATAATTTCACTTTGCAGAATATCAAATTCAGCAATGTAAGAGACTATGTGATCAGCTATGTTGATCTGAACTCAAAAATATACACAGGCGCGGCCGGCTCATATGCCTCTAATCTTGCTTTCCTGAACATTGATGCGGACAATGTAGGTCCTTTACTTTTCCTGGGCGGCGACGTATCATCCAGCAGTTTTATAGGCCTGATCAAAAAGCTGGAAGTGGCCCATGTTACCTGCGTGGACTCTCCCAGCCCAGGCTCGGTCGTTTCTGTAGGCAATGTAGAAGACTTTAGCATGCATGATAACCGGATCAACAACGTGAATACCAGCAACGACAATCACAACGGAGTGTTCTTTGCGCGCGGTAATGGTAAATTCTACAATAACGTGATCACGAATCACGAAGGTAACGGCTTAAGATTATGGCTTTACAGCGTTGATGACACAAAGACCGTTGAGATCTATAACAACATCGTCTACAACAGCCGTAAATACAGCGGTTTTGAGATCCAGGTGACACCTTATATCCGCGCCAGCACCCTGTTTAAAGCGGCTAATGCTAAAATATACAATAACACCGTTGGAAAGATGAATACGGATAAGATGACTTTTCCCGGAAGACTGCTCGACTTCTACAACACGTACGGCACGCTGGAACTTTACAATAATCTAACGTTTAGCAATAACGACGCGATCATAGTGAATAATATGTCGAGCACGCGGATATCGAGAGATGAAAACAACGTGTATGTCGCGAATGAATCAGATGCAGTTGAAAACACGACTACCTTTAAGTCAAAGGTCAGTGGCATCGGAGCGAATTTGTCGTTCTGATCATTATCCTAAAAGACGGCTATATATAATTAATAAGTCAGCGGCGGGCCAGCAGGTCCGCTGTTGTTCTTTTAAGGAAAAAGAAAAAACGATCCGAGGGCGAACCTGTTACAATCGCTGTTCTAACAGGGATATCACATGGTCATCCACCTGATCGTCGAACTTACGCGCGAAGAAATGGGAAGAGTGTATAAGCTTATCGAAGTCTTCTGTTTTAAGAATCTTGGGGTGGGGGTTATTTTCGGCCCAGTCGATGTAGCGCAGGTTGTCGTTTATAACGGACGATCTGAAGGGAGAATTCATGACGAGCGTGGGAAAGATGATCTCGTCGATGCCCCAGGTCAGGCGGATAAAGTCCTTTACTTTTTTTTGAGTCAGCACCTGCTCTGCAAGATAGTAAGCGCATTCGGCCTGTAACGTCCACCAGGTGGCGCAGTTACCGCCAACCAGCTCCCATCCTTCCGGCGCTCGCCGCCGGGGCAATACTTTATTGGCGACGTTTTGAACGGCATATTTAAAGCGGATATCCAACTCATTAAGGTGGTATCGTTCAAACCGGTTCGCACTGTCGTCCCACCAGGCCTTCGCTTCATCGCCTTCAAAATAAGAGATGAATTGCTGTCCCTGATGCTGGCTGATAAAATCTACAAATTCATTGACAGGCCTGATGGGGAAGTCCTGACCACTGATCAGGCTGATATAATCATATTGCACCCCGGACGCCTTGATCGCCATTATGGATTGTACCACTGCATAGATCATGCTGGGGCCGCCCCAATGAACTGCTATGCGGTTTTCGATCAATATTACATTGGGAATGTCTGCAACAGCTTTCCGGAAGAGAGAGATGTCTGCTTTATTATCGACGTGAACATAAGTAGTGCAGGAAGGATGATTTAATTTTCTCAATAACCGGCCCAACTGACCAGGGTTTTTATGGGCTAAAACCAGATTACAGACTTGCATTACATCAAATTTAGCTGAAGATTTTTGTTTTTATTTATCCGGGGCATAAATTCTTTTCAATTAGTACAGCCTGTAAGAAGCAGGGATAATTCCAGCGTCAAGAAATCCATTTGATCCATGCGTCAACCGTAAAATCACTACCAACTCTATGCGAGTCTCGGAGTCTTTATTCAGGTCTTTTTACGTCACGGAATCATCCCTTTTGAACGAGTACCATTGCGTCAGGCGGGTTCAAAAATTTATTTATTCAACCCTTATCATATCTGCACATTTAATGACACTTACGAGGTCATTATGATATATTTGCACTTTCATGCCCAAAGCGAGAAGCATATTAAACCCGGTGAAATGAATCCATCGTCATTTATTTTACAGCTTAACTAGCCCATAAACATGTCTCAAAAAAACTACTGGCTCAAAAATGCCATCATGACTATTTTCCAGAACAGTAGTAATCTCGTGCTGGGTTTTCTCAACTTCTACATGCTGATCCGTTTGCTTTCGCCAAACGACTACGGTACCTGGATCATTTTTGTCAGCATCATTACTATCGTTGAACTTTCGAAGAACGGGCTGACACAGGAAGCGACGATCAAATATCTTTCGGGCGCTGATCCAGACAATAAAAAGAAGATCACTACTGCTACTTTTATCATTAATGTCGGGATATCGCTCCTGCTCACACTGCTATTCCTGGTACTATCTCCACTGGCGGGGGACCTTTGGGATTCCGATGTCTTGCCTTTCATGCTCAACCTGTATACGATCACGTTTATCATCTCAGGTGTATTGTCTGAGCTCAACTGCATCGAACAGGCGAACCTGCAGTTTAAAGGGACATCGCTGGCACCGATGGTGAAACAATTGGTTCCCTTTGGCTATATCTCTTATCATTACTTTTTTGACCAGCCGGCGAATCTTACTTCGCTGACGACTGCCACGATTCTCGGTGTGGTGGCTGCAACGCTGGTCTCGCTGCTATTCACGTACAAGTATATCAGCTTTACAAAACTGATCGATTTTACCTGGATCAAAAAAATACTGAATTTCGGTAAGTATAGCTTTGCCGTTTGGGTGAGCACGATGCTGGCCGGCTCTATTGACCAAATGATGCTTGGCTCTATGCTTTCCAAAGCGGCCAGTGGTATATTTAACGTCACGATGCGGATCACGAACCTCACAGATATCCCGATCAACGCCATGTCGACGATCGTATTTCCCCAAAGTTCTAAAAGGCACGAGGCGGACGGAGATGCTTCAGTAAAATACCTGTACGAGAGATCGGTCGGCGTGATCCTGGCGGTCCTGGTACCCTGTGTTATCGCCTTATTTGTCCTGGCTGATTTTGTCATGCTCGTCGTGGCCGGCGAGACTTACCAGGAGTCGGTACCCCTGCTGAGGATCATCCTGATCAACGCCATCTTCGCGCCGTACGTAAGACAGTCCGGTATTGTGCTGGCCGCGTCGGGTCGCGCGCGTATTAACTTTTATATGGTGACGTTATCGGGCGTTCTGGTATTCCTGTCGAACCTGGTATTCATACCGGTTTGGGGAATCATGGGTGCCGCCTATGCCAGCGTGTTTGTGAACGTGGTCGCATTTTTTATCACCCGTTATATCTTAAAGAAATACTTCCGCATCAACGTGCTTAATCCGTGGATCTATGCGGTGGCCTTCTATCCAGAATTCCTGAAGAAGATACTGAAGCGTAAAGCGCCCGAAAACCAGGAATAGTCCGGCCGGCTATGGATAAAACGAGATTCCCCGGCTACGTAAACCGGTCAGACGGGGACCGTCAGACCGGGTTGGGTAATTCTCCCGTTTTATCTGCCGGCTGCTTTATTTCCATCTGCCTTATAAATGGCCCTTCTTCAATTCGTCGAACGCGAACTGGCAGGCGCGGGCGGTCAGCGCCATATAGGTCAGCGAAGGATTCTGACAGGCGGAAGAAGTCATGCAGGCGCCATCTGTGACGAATACATTCTTTACCGCATGCAGCTGGTTGTTGCCATTCAGCACAGACGTTTTTGGATCGCGACCCATCCGGGCGGTTCCCATCTCATGGACGGTTCCCCCACCTGGTTTATTATAATTGAATGTTGAAATATTTTTGAACCCGGCCTTATCCAGCATAGCTGCAGAAGACTCCTGGATATCGGTCATCATGTTTTGTTCATTTTCGCGAAATTCAAAATCGATCTCTACCAGCGGCATGCCCCACTTATTTTTTGTATCGCTCAGGCTGATCTTATTCTCGTGGTAAGGAAGGCATTCTCCCCATCCGGCCATCCATACGGCCCAGGGCCCTGGCTTGATCAATTTCTTTTTAAAGTCCTCGCCGAACTCGCCCGGAGCCGCACCCACGATATCGCCCCATTCGCCCCGCTCGCCATCACCCTGGATATTGTAGCCGCGTCTAAAAGCCAGGTTGTTCTCGTTTTTCAAATTGCGGTAACGCGGAATGAGAAACCCGCAAGGCCTTCGGCCTTTATAATAATACTCCTGGAAGCCTTCATGCTCGCCCCAGGCACCGGCAGAGGAATGGTGGTCCATCAGGTTGTGGCCTAACTCACCGCTATCATTGCCCATGCCATCCGGGAAGCGGCGCGAGGTCGAATTCAGCAGGATCGCTGTAGAGGCAATGGTCGAGGCATTGACAAAAATGATCCGTGCGTAATATTCAAAAGGCTGCATGGTTTCCGTATCGATACCGCGCACACCTTTGGCTTTTTGGGTTTGATCGTCAAAGATGATTTCCAGGACTGTAGAAAACGGGCGCAGGGTCAGGTTACCGGTGCCGAGCGCGGCCGGGATGGTTGAACTATTACTGCTGAAATACGCGCCAAACGGGCATCCCCGGCTACACAGGTTTCTATTGAGGCATTTGCTGCGCGAACCGATTTGTTGTGTAAGGTTCGCGACCCGCGCAATAGTCAATACCCGCTGATCAAAATTTTTATAGATCGAATCCTTTAAATGATCTTCAATACAATTGAGCT
This sequence comes from Niabella sp. ZPM-14, assembly GCF_055693045.2. Classification (NCBI taxonomy): domain Bacteria; kingdom Pseudomonadati; phylum Bacteroidota; class Chitinophagia; order Chitinophagales; family Chitinophagaceae; genus Niabella; species Niabella sp. ZPM-14. The sequence goes on along the minus strand of NZ_CM181148.1, from coordinate 4,523,002 downwards.
GCATCGGGTCCTGGAAGCAACCATCCGGTAACTGGGGCAGGTTTTCTTTACTGCCACTGACCCCGATAAATTGCTCTACATAGTCATACCATGGCGCCAGGTCTTTATACCTGATCGGCCAGTCGACACCTACACCGTCTTTGCTGTTGGCCTCAAAATCCAGATCGCTCCAGCGATAACATTGCCGGCCCCAGGTCAGTGACTTTCCGCCAACCTGGTTGCCCTGCGCCCAAAAGAAAGGCTTGTTCTGTATGTAAGGATAATCGCTATCCTTTATAAAGAAACCCTTCGATGCCTCATCAAAGAAGTTTTGCTGCACGGGATTCTCTTCCCGGTCCTGCCGGGTGGTCTGCAGGCGATTGGGGAATTCCCAGGGCTTCAACATGGCAGTCGGGTATTCCCCATGCTTTACGTCGCGGCCACGCTCCAACAATAAGGTCTTTAGCCCTTTCTCTGTAAGTTCTTTAGCAGCCCATCCGCCACTAATCCCCGAACCGATTACAATTGCATCGTAGTTCATAAAAATTATTTTGTAGCCCATCCTGGTTGCCCGGGTTCTAAAGGCGTGCAGGGAGCATATTGTAAAGGGATGTAGTCATAGCGCAATACTTTTGTGGCCCCGATCTCTGACGTGCAAAAACCGATCACCGCCAGATCTCTCAATGTTTCAAAGAATGGGGCGCCCCTCAGCCGTTTGTCGATCTTGCGCATCAAAGGCTGGCGAAACAAAGTGGTACTGTCTTGTACAGACCTGAGGATATCCGTTTGTTGTTCGGTGGTGCAGGCCGTGAAATCCTTTTTGTATCTCACCCTGGTCAGGCTTTCTACATTCTTCAGACCTGAAATGAAATTATTGGCATCCTTGGTAGAAAGCTGCTCCGCTACGGCATGGACAATATAGTCGCCCGCGTTAGCTTCGGAGGCGCCCGGCGTATCCGTTGCGGGGATGATCAGCTCTGCCAAAGCATTGATGAGCGATCTCTTTGATCGCACATACTCTTTATCGATGGACTTATGTAAGTGCAGTATTTCAAACACGGAGCCCACGGCTGCCGCAGCAACACCATAAAGAAAAAGACTTTTAATGACGTTTCTCCGATTCATAAGCGGTCATAACATTTCAGTTCAGAAAAATTGCGATAGAAAGATTGATTGCATTATTAAAAAGGTTTGTTCATCCGCGACGCTACTTCTTCACAAGCTTTGGACATAAGCTCGATACTATTTTCCCAGCTATGAGACAGGGCGAATGTTTTCCTGGCTTCCTTTAGTTCCGGGCTATCCGTGTCCAGCAAATGCTGGATGCCGTCGATATATTCCTGCTCATTATTAGCCAGCAGTATGTAATCCTTAAAGTCCAGCATGGGCTCGGTCTGCGTAACAATGGTGGCTTTTCCTAAAGCCAGGTATTCGTCCACCTTGCGCGGATAATTACCAATGGTGATAGGATTGACATATTGCGGGTTCATACAAACGTCGAAGTATTGAATATAGGACGCCAGCTCCTCGGGCCGCCTGGTACCCAGCATGTGCACATTGGACATATGGTGCAGTTTGCTTCCCTTAAAGCTTTCATCTTCCGGACCGATATATACGAAACTCCAGTTTCCCTTCTTTTCCGCAAGATGTTCCAGCAAAGTCAGGTCCAGTCGCGAAGTCCATAATGCGCCTACGTAACCAATGACAGGACGGCGAATCGCTTCCATCTCGGGCCTGCGCTCCAGGTTCTCGTCGCGGAAATACGTAAAGTCACACCCCTGGCCCACTTTGAAAGAGTTGGGATTATTTCTTTTGCAATAGTTTTTGAGATATTCTGAATTGGCTAAGCAAAGGTCACTCTTCGCCATCAGTTCAGGTTCCAGCTGGGCACCGTGCTTCTTCCAGTATTCAACGCCTACGATATTGTCTCTTGAATAATAAATGGAAAGAAAAGGATTCAAAAAATCCTTGAGATAAAAAGCCTTGAATACTTCATTATCATTGAACAGGATGTAATTCTTAAAAGACAGCTGTTGAATGGCTTTTTGGATGGACCGCGCGAACCGCTTGTTGTTGATCCGGTTCAGTGGTTTAAACCAACCCGTGAAAGGCACCCAGTTGATGGACTCTACCAGGCAGTCGGGATACAGATTGAAAAGATTGTAATTGATCTGCACCAGTCCCGATTCCCTGCCTTTGATCACGTTGATGCGTTTATCGATTTTGGGATCGCCTTTTCCGCGCCACTTGGATATGCGATCCAACGGAGAGTTGACATACAGCACCCTGTTGTACTTGCTGAATTCTAAAGCAATGTCTTTACAATTACTGCCGATCTCCGTATCCCAGGGCTGCTGGCCGACAATGATAATATCTTTATTCTTAAGCATAGTTTAGAAAGGGTTTTGTCAGGGCATTGATTGATAGAGGTCCATTAACTGTAAAGCAGAGGTTCTCCAGCTAAAAGCCGCCGCACGCTCCACTCCATTTTGTGACAGCTCCTGCCGCAATGAGGGATTGGCCAGTACCTCATGTATCTTCTCCGCAATGTCCATTACATTATAAGGGTCGATGTATACCGCCGCGTCTCCGCCGATCTCCGGCATGGAAGAAGTGTTGGAGGTGATAACAGGCGTACCACAGCCCATCGCCTCTAATATCGGAAGACCAAAGCTTTCGCGTAATGAAGGATAGACGTAGAGCGTTGCTGCGTTGTAGATCAGCGGCATCTCATCGGCATTGATAAAGCCCGGGAACACAAACCATTTGATCAGCTCGGGGCGGCCTTTTTCTTTCAGTTTATTTTTTACCAGTTCCGCTTCGTAATCCAGTATTACCAGGGGTTCGGGGTTGTTGACCGTGCTGAGATAATGGATATACGCTTCGATCAGGTTCGGCGTGTTCTTTTTGGGCGCCGTATTGCCCAGGAACAGGATAAAAGAATCCGGAAGCTTATACTTTGATTTGAATTGTTGTATCTGCGCGGGGGTGTATTGATTGTTGAACTTCGGATTGGCGGCGTTATAGATCACTTTCACCTTTTCCTCCGGCAATCCTAATTTGTTGACGATCGTATTCTTTTCAAACGCTGAAACGGTGATGATGACCTCGCTTTTGCTGACCGCCCTGGGCACGATCCATTTGCGGTACATATTACCAAAATTCTGGTAAGCCGTGCCTTTGAAATCGAGCGACTCCAGGTAGATGATGTCGTGCAGCGTAAGCATCAGCGGTCTTCCCGGATTGAAAGGGGCCGTGTTGCAGGTCGCGTGCAGAAAGTCCACACCAGCTTTGCTCAACTGGCGGGGTAACGACCATTGTTCCCAGTCGGCATAAGTAAACCCTTTCACCTTCTGAATGCGAAAATTGTCTGTTGGTTGCACGCACTGATCGTCCACATCATCTTTTACAAACAACACGTATTCATTCTCCTTGTCCAGTTGCTGCAGTTGCCTGATCAGTTCCAGGGCCACCACTTCCATGCCGTGTTTTTTCTGCCTGAATAAGCGCTGTACCTCAATTCCTATCCGTTTCATAATAATCGTTTTTATAAGCTGAAACATCATGCCGGGTTGCTACAGAAATCTTGTTGGCAGCACGTGCTTTGAAAAGAGCCACGACCTGGTAGTAGATAAACCGCGGTAAATTGACCAATGCTTTATAGATAGCAGGAGTAGCTTTAAATGTACGGAGGCCGATCGCGAATAGCGCGACAAACACTACAATGGAAGCCAGCCAGATCCAGAGTAAGGCAGGTGCAAAAAAGATATTGACCACGATGCAAACCGCGCTCACGAAACCTAAAATAAATAAAGGCGGGCGAAGTAACATCATAGAAAAGGCAAACTGGTTCCAGTTGAGGTTGACCAGCGATCTGAAGAACAGGAGCATGGCCAGGCTCCAGTATTTAAACCAGGTGTTGATCCAGCGCGCGCGTTGCTTCACCAGCTGATCCGCCGCAGACGTTTTCCCATCGAGCACGACAGCATCCTGAGCGAAAGCGATCCGCTTCTTATTTCGAACCAGCTCGTACTGCAGGAACTTATCAAAGCCTGCGCCGGATATATCAAAATGTTCTAAAGACTTTACGAATACCTCAGTCCTGAAAGCCATACCCGAACCGGCGAGCGATGCGGATGAGCCTGCTTCAAACAATAATTTGCGATCGATGAAGCGATAGAGCATATCACCGGCCTCATCCAGGCAGGCGTAGGTCGTATTCAGGTTGCGCGCAGCCCGGACGCCCTGTACCGCATCGTAGCCCTGGTTGATCTTCGCGGAGATCCTGCTTAAATATTGTTCGTCTACAATGTTATCACTATCGATGATCGTGAGCACATCGTGTGGCCTCACGAAATGCCGGATCGCATAAAAGTGAGACCTGGTGTTGCTGGCCAGTTTCGTGTCGGGCCGGAGGATGATCACTTTTTCTGATGAGAAATGCAGGTTAGATATATCACAATCATCTGCAACCACATAGATCATGTAATTGGAATAGGTGGAACGCAGGATGGAATGCACCACGTCCGGGATGAGATCAGTTTGTTGAAATGCGGTAACGATAATTCCTATATCATTGCCCGGCATTGCAGCAGCATGCTTTGGAGATGCAGGCCGCAACAGTTTCCTGATGCCGCTTAATAAAAACAGCACGAAAGGAAACCAGAACGGCGCGGTCACGACAACTTGTAATATGGTCCAGAGGGTTCTCATTTTTTGACTGACTCCCAGCTTTTGGTTTCGTGATTGTATTGTTTGATCATACGCGCTGGATTGCCCACTACTACCGTGTAGGGCTGCACATCTTTGGTTACCACGGATCCGGCGCCGACGATGGCATGCTTACCAACAGTGATGCCTGCGGTAAGCACCGCATTAGCTCCTATCCACACATTATCTTCAATCGTAATAGGCTTGCAATCTACATCCTGCAGGCTCGGGGGTATTGATACATCTTCGTATCGATGGTTGAGGCCGGATACGACAATATGCTGCGCCAGCATCACATGATTGCCGATCTGCACGGGTCCAATGATCACGCAGCTCATGCCGATGATGGTCTGATCGCCGATGACAACATTTCCCACCCCGTTATTGATCACCGAAAAGTCTTCGATAATGGAGCGCTGTCCGACACTGAAGGTATTATAAGGAAACACATCGAGTCGGGCCATTCTTCTGACAATGGCACCACTACCCTTCTTGTGAATAAAAGGGTTCACAAAAATGCGCATCCAATAGCGGGGCCTGGGGTCCTGCTTGGGATGCATCATCCACGTGGTGACTTTGCGGAGAAAATCACTTGATTTTATTTTATCCTTTAGCGTCATTTTGTTTTGCTTCTCAACCCGGATCGGATACCGATCGCGAAAAAAATAAGTCCGGGTATGACAAAGAGTATAAAGGGCATGTTATGATTGTATTAAAACAGGACTATTGGTCTTGTCATTGCGTTCTAACCTGTGTGCATTGAAAACCGCTGCCAGCGAGAGCCAGACAATGAGCGAAGAGGGAATATCATTCATCACCTCGTTACCATAACTACATATAAACAACCCGATCACACCTGAACCCAGGGCATTTAACTTGATCTTTAAATTCTTATCGGTGATGGTCCAGATCAGACCGAAACTCTTACCGATCAGGTACATCAAACTACAAAACCAGATAATAAAACCGATAATACCATACATCGCCCACAATTTCACCCAGTAACTATCCGGCTCGATGGTCGACAAAAATTTATCACTGTTATACTTGTGCCCAAAGGTCCCGATCACGCCCAGCCCACCCCCAAAGGGTCTCGACTTCATGTACTCGGCCAGTACCCGCTGGCTTTCCAGCCTTACCTTCAATGAAGGATCTTCCGGATCAGTAGCGGTTCTTAAACGGTAAATATTGTAATTCCCGTTACCGATCGTCGTATATTTCAATACGCCTACAAACAAGCCCAGCACTACTACGCCTAACACGATCACTTTGAACTTCCGCGCAAAGAACAACGCTGAACCGGCCGCGCCAATCAACGCAAAGAAAGAGCCGCGTGTGCCGGAGATCAACATTCCGTAAAAGAACAGCATCGCAAGACCGATCAACAATATCTTCCGGCCCCAACCTTTAAGACCCAGGGCAAGTATGGCACAAAGCACGGATACCTGCGCCTGTGAAGGGCCAAACTGGCCGGCATGACTGTAAAAGGAAAACACGCGCAACTGACCAAATACAATATGCGTGACACTTCCTCCTTCATCCAGGAACCGCTGCTCACCCGGAGACAGTCCGATGTACTGTTGCTTGATGCCGTTGAGCACACCTAAAAAAGAGCAGACAATCATCACGTAGATAATCGTATTCAGTTTCTTCTTATTGGTGATCAGTATCATCCCCAGCGGAGCGATCAGTAAAGGCAATAACGCCGTTGACCGGATCTCCTGCAGCCAGCCCATCACACTGGCACCGGCGGGGTTTCCTAATTGTAGCACGCTGATGACAAACCAGACCAGGCATAAAATGGTCAGTTCACTTTTTAATACAGAAAAATCGTAGCGTTTGGCATTGTACCACACGCTCAACCATGTTAAAATCAGCAATGCTTCCGTGCCCAGCCCAAACTGAATATCTCCGCTGATCTCTCTCGACAGCACAAACAGAAAAAAGCAGTAGACAAAGACCGATACCAAGCCTACAAAAGGTTCCTTGAACAACACCACCAGGAATATCACCAGTCCCGCTAAAATCACGGGAATCATGGGAATGAAGACCAGGTTAGTGGTCATGGCCGCGACACCGGACAACAGACATAACACCAGTGCTGCTATTATGATCAGGTAGCCGCGCTTGGTTAATTTCTGATATCCGGATGGCACTTGGTACATCAATATATTTTATCGCCATCAGGCTATCTTCACCTTGTTCAGAACCCATCCCAGGAATCCGGGCTGTGATGACAAATAATTTAAGAAAGGTCTGTTTTCCTCGGAGAATTTGGAACCGGCTTCATATACGGCTACACTGCGATCACAAAACATCAGCCACTCTTTCACATTGTGCAGATCCTGGCCGCTGTAAATATCGATAATCACTATATCGAATGTGTTCTTCAACACTTCGAACCCGGCGATCAGGCTCTTGGTATCTCTGAGTTCAAGCAGTGAGTTATTGGACGTGTTCCGGTTCAGGATCGTGATCCGGTCTTCCACCTGTATCTGCTTTTTAACGAGGAAGGATTCAAACTTTTGTTGCTTATCAGGATTGATGCCTTCGTTTTTATTCGTCACCAGGTCGAGGATATTGCCGTCCTTTTCACAGATAAGCAACACATTCTTGCCCATCATGGCGAAGGCATAGCTCAGGCTTCCGGCCAGAAAGGTTTTCCCATCGCCGTTCTTCATGCTGGTAATACCCAACACATTATTTTCTTCTGACAGATGCTGATTGATCTCAAAACGGAGCGATCGCAGAAGATCTTTATATGCACTATAATTCTTGATCGTGTTCTGATCTTTCCATATGTTACGAAGATCCTTATCGTCTTCGGTGATATAGTTAAGACAGCCGAGTACTTTTTGCTGGGTTACTGCTTCAAGCCTCGAAGTGTTTTCTACATTTTTATTTAAGGCAAACGTGAGGAACAAAGTCATCACGCAGAGCAGGAAACTTGAGACGCCTGAAAAACCAACAAACATCACCGTTTTGGATTTTTCGGGTGGCCCGGGTAATCCCGGTTCGGCCAGGCTCAGGTTGGCGCTGCTCTTGGCCATCAGTTCTGTTTGCGTGTATTGATTTTGCGCCTGCTCATAATCGGTGGACGCGTTCTCGGCATCACGTAAAACATCGGTAGAGGTGGATGGCAAGTTGGTTGCAGCACCTATTCCTGAAGGATTAGGCATCGATCTCAGCTGATCTTCTACTGTTCTTAATGCTGCCTGCGTGGAAGCCAGATCGCCTTCCAGTTTCAGGCGTTCGGCCAGCAGATCCTGCCGCAGGGCAGCCGTGTTGGACCCGGCATTGCTGGAAGATCTTGCAATCAAACGGTCTTTGATCCGCTGTAATGAGTCAACCGTATTCCGGTCCTCTGCACGAAAATTGTTATTGATATACCGCTGGTTCGCAATTTTCAGTTGCGCATCGATATTGACGATGTCCACGTTTTCCCTGGACTGGCTTTGATTAACATATCCGCCCTTGCCCTGCAATTTGGCATTGACCTCTTCGAGGTTTCCTTTGATGGAGCTGATCTGACGCAGGTATTGCAGGCGTTGTGCTTCGGCTTCAGAATACCGTGAATAGGCCACTTCAGACTGACGCTGCGCATTGGCCTGACCAGCTGCCTTGGCTGCCTCTCCTTCCAATGCTCTTCTCGCTTCAGCGCTTTTACGCTCCATTTCCAATTGTTTATTCTGCAGCACCGTGTCCAGCAGCGCTAATGACTGCCGCTGACCGGCCGCAGCCAATCCATTATAATAGGTGATAAAATCAGTGGAAAAAGTATTTACGACATAGGCCGATAAATCAGGATTTGGAGAGGAATACACCACCTGAATGAAATCGCTCTCGCCACTCCTGGAAATGGAAAGGTCTTTCAACAGGGATCTTTCGTCATAACCGGACTGGGTCAGCATATCAAACAACTTGATGCGGTTGCCGTTATCCGCAACAGAAATCAGACTACCCGCCTCCAGGCGTTTCCGGTATTCATTGATGGCAATCTGCTTGTCTTCTTCAGAAAGTTGCTTCATCAATTTGGACGGCTCTTTGAAAGCCTGCGAAGGATTTTCCAGGTCGTGGAGGATCAGCTTATACGACAGTGCGTTCATGCTGCGCTTTGATTTCATCCGCTCCATGATGTTGCCAAACTGCTGGCTAAGCTGGAAGAAATCCATCCTTTCGGCGCCATTCAGCGCGCTTTGCTGGAACCGGCTGGCAAGCCCGGTAGAAATTAAAGATGTTGAAGTGTAGGTCTTCGGCAGCGTTTTAGCCATGAAGTAAGTGGCCACAGCAATCACCACGGGAACCGCAATCAGCAGCCATTTGAATTTGAGTAAATATTTTAAAAAATCCTTTAGATTCAGATTGATCATTACTTAATTGCTTTTTTGTCTTATCACTTAACATTCTCAACAGCCGTACCAATAACACTTTCAAGCAGGTTTTTGGCTTTCAGATAGGTTACTTCTGCTTCCAGTGCCTCTACGTCTGCTTCAACGGAAGAGCTTTTCGCCTGGGTGTAAATGTCCAGCGTCACGGTGCCGTTCTGAAACTGGGATTGAGCATTGGTTAAAATGCTTCTGAAATCTTTAGCCGCAAGGGTTTTGATCTCTAACTGCTTTCTTGCAGCAAGGAAATCGTAGTAGTTCGACTTCACCATATTGGTCAGTTCAATGCGGTAATCAGCACTTTGAGCCTGGGCTATTTTATAATCCGCTTTGGCCGCTTTCAGGTTGGCAGGCTTGGAGAGCACGTTACCCAGGTTAACGGTCACACCAAACTGGAACCCGCTTAGCACCACATTGTTGACACCACCGCTACCGCCGCCGGGAATATAGATCAGTCCTTCGTTTCTCTGGGGGCTGTAGAAATAGCTGGCATTGAAAATGTCAAACAAAGACATCGTCGCCATGGTAACCTGGGCCCTGGCTTTTTCCGTAGTATAGTCAGCCACCTTTCTCCTGGGATAGTTTACCAGGGCCAGGCTGATACACTTCTTCAGGAAAGGATCATTGATATCGGCAATGATCGACTCCTGGGAAAACGCAACGGTAGAAGTCAGTAAAAAGATGAATGAAATAACAATCTTAGCTTTCATCGTAAATGTTTATTTCTTTTAATAGCCGAACAGCACCTTATAATTGATCCGAATGATGTCGGCCGTTCGTATATCGTTTGTTTTTTCAACTCGTTGAAACACTAGTTCCGAAAATCTGATCGGAGCGTTTCATGCGGAATGTTTATTGTTTATGATAGTCGAAAGATTTCACATCAAACCTTCTCTTTCTGCAACATAGCAGGCACCGTTTTGAAAATGATCTTGAGGTCCATCCAGAACGATCCGTCCTTTGCGTAGGTATTGTCCAGTTGCTTGCGCTCGTCTTCCGACATTTCGGCTTTACCTCTTTTACTGATCTGCCACAACCCGGTGATACCGGCCGGTCCCAGGAAACGCATGGCGAACTGATCAGAAGTCAATTGCTCTGCCTCATACAATGGCAATGGCCTGTTACCTACAATGGACATGTCTCCTTTCAGCACGTTGAACAACTGTGGCAGTTCATCAATACTGGTTTTACGGAGGATATTACCCACCTTGGTGATACGCGGATCGTTGAGGATCTTTACAAATGCTTTTTGAGTTCCCTGCTGTTCCCCTGCAGCGTATTGGTTATTGGTCTTGCTCAGGTTTTCCAGCTTTTTATCAGCATCTACTACCATTGAGCGGAACTTATAAAAATCGAAGATCTTATAACCACTTCCGGCACGTTTGCTTTTGTATACCACAGGTCCTTTGCTTTCCAGTTTGACCAGTATGGCCACCAGCAGGAACAAAGGAGACAGCAGCAGGATCAAAAATGTAGACACGAGAATATCGAACAGCCGCTTGGATACCGGCATTTTATATTCGAGGTTTTTGGCAGGCATGCGGCCCGGATCGTGTGGTTTCAAAAGCTTGAACTTGATCAGGAAATTGATCCTCTCAAATATCAGCGCGGTATTGAATGGTTTGAAATAAATATCGTTGGCCTTTGCCTCCAGCGCACGCTGGTGAAGCTCGGCTTTGTTGGACGAAGACAGGAGGATCACGATGATCCCCGATGTTAATGCGTTTTCCCTGATCTCTTTTACCTGGTTAAACACGTGAAATTCATCATTGGTCTGCATTTCAATCAGCAAAGCATACGGCAGATCCACCATCGATGATTGCGACAAATGGCTGTTGAACTCAACCAGGTTGTCATATTGATCGATGCGGTAATTGAAATAGCCGCGACCTTCACTAACGACTTCCTCGAAAAATGCGCTGCCGATATAGGCAATACCAACGGTTTGGCTCAGGGCATTAGTTTTCAGAGGCGGAGAGTTTAGTGTGCTCGGAGAGTAGGTATTTGACTGCATCTTTTAGCTTGGTCGGATTAAAAGGTTTTTGAAAAATTTCATTTACAGGAAACGGTAATTGTGATTCAAGTTGTTGTGTATCCGAAGTCCCGGTGAGCACGATAACCGGTATTTTGGAAAATATACCGCTGATCTTGATGGATTTTAAAAATTCGGGGCCATTGAAGTACGGCATATTAATATCCAGTATGATAAGATCGGGCTTATTGCTCTCCTCCAACCATTGAATGGCTTCATAACCATTGTTTTTTAAAACGATCTTGTAGTCTTTAGCCAAAACAAATTCCAGCAGTTTTAAAATAGTGGGTTCATCATCTACTATCAGAATTGTTTTTTTCATGAATACCTGAGGTTTAGAAGTACGGGCTACTTTGATTTAGAGAATACGCTGTAAAATTAAGAACAAGATAGTAAAATATGCAGAATATTTATAAAATAATTCTACCCTATTATTATGATATCCAACGAAAGTGCCGGTCCGAAAAACACGAGCTTGCTAAACCAGAGTATATCCGGTCGAACTGCCCTAAATGACTCATATCATACGTTTTACGCAACGTATAAGCTGTGCGGGGAATTACCTTCACTTTTAGCACTTCCTGCCGTTCACTTTCAGACAAGAACGTACATACGAGAAAAACGGAAGACCGGTTTTAATTGTGGAATATTATAACGATTGAAGCATGAACTATAGTTAAATTTTAATGATGCTTGAATATATCAATCGATATCTAGATCGTTTTGATAACTTTCTGAATGGTCGTGATCAACGCCTTGTTATGAGGTGGCAACAGGAAGGTTTTATGATCCCCGGTTACATCGTGGACAATGACCTGCTTCGCGTATCGTCTCCAACCCAGGTAAACCGGATCATCGAGGAAGTAGATCCGCTCCTGCACCCTGAACAGGTGCACTTTCACATCCAGCGGTTTCATGTCATAAGCAAAAAAGGCTTTGTCATATGCGTCAATCACTTTGCTGTCATAGTCGTAGATCTGCTCGCTTTCTTCTTCCTTATAGGTTTTGAGCAGCTTCCTTTTGACAAACATCCATTGGTAGGCGATGACCTCTTTAGGATATCTGAACAAATTTCCGCCAATGAACATGGCTTTCTTCACCTGTCGCTTCAATGTATCCATGAGTCGCGCCGATGTGGACGAAGGCACGTATCTTCCGGAAACATTGGTATCCAGGATACCTAACATTTTTACTTCCTTACCTTTGCTGATCAGCTGTTTCACCATTTCATGCGCCACGATACCGCCATAGGAATAACCAATTATAATATAAGGGCCATCCGGATTCTGCGCGAGTATTTCTGAAAGATAACGTGTCGCGATCGTTTCGATGCTGGATAAGTGCGTCGTATCGCCGTCCAGTCCTAATGCCTGGATACCATACAAAGGTTGTTCGCGGTCCAGGAAGGGCGCCAGATTTTTATATAACAGGATATTCAACGCACCGCCATGGATCAGGTAGATGGGCGTTCGGCTGCCGGTAGTCTTGATGGGTACAAGCGCGTTGGTCCGGATCCTGACTTGCTTGTCGGTCAATAAGGTGATCATCGATCCGAGCGTAGCATATTCAAATAATGCTGAAATAGGCAGCGTGATCTCCGTTTCATTTTTCACGCGCTCCATCACTTTGATCGCGATCAGTGAGTTGCCTCCCATATCAAAAAAGTCATCATCCAGCGACAGATCTTCAACGCCTAGCTCTTCCTGCCAGATCTTTCTGATCCCGCTTTCAAACGGGGTCAGCGGTCGATCTGCCTTCGTTTCAGCCGCGCCGGTCCTGCCCGGTTCCGGCTTAGGTAATTCCTTCTTGTCGATCTTTCCGCTGCTGCTCAGCGGGAACCGGTCAAGCACCATGAAGGTAGAAGGCACCATATATTCGGGCAGTACCTTTCTCAGCTGTTCGCGCCACTGACGCGGGGCAGGCAGGTTGTCCGCAAGACCTTCGGCGACCAGGTAAGCAACCAGCCGCTGATCACCGGGCTTATCTTCCCTCACGATCGTGATCACATCCTTAATGCCACCCAACTGTTTGATCTGCCAGTCAATTTCACCCAGTTCGATGCGATAGCCACGCAGCTTTACCTGATGATCTTTCCGGCCCAGGCAAATGATCTCTCCTTCCGCATTAAATTTTCCGAGGTCACCGGTCCTGAACATTTTACCCGGCACTGTGCTAAACGGATCGTCTACAAATTTTTCCCGGTTGAGCTCCGGCCGGTTGTGATATTCTTTGGCCACTCCGGCACCGGCGATGCAGATCTCACCCACAATATTTTCCGGCAGGAGATTGCCGTCTTTATCTACAATATATATTTCCGTGTTCTGTATGGGCTTACCGATCGTGATCTGTCCCTCGCTGGTTTCAACGCGCGTGCCGGTAGAGTAAATGGTGGTCTCTGTCGGACCATACATGTTGTAGAAGGCCGTGCATTTCTGCAGCACTTCTCCAGCCAGTGCGTTGGTCAACGGCTCGCCACAGGTGATCATCCTGCAATCCGTCACTTTTTCCCAGCCCGACTCCAGCATGAGCTTGTAGGTCGCTGGCGTGGCCTGGAAATAATTCACCTGGTATTCATCAATCATATCCAGCAGTGCGCTGCCATCTTTAGATTGCGTCTCGTCAGTCAGGATCAGCTGTCCGCCGCTAATAAGCGGCAGGTACATTTCTACGCCTACAATGTCGAAGGATATAGTCGTTACAGATAAGAGCTTCAGGTGCTGATCAGCGCCAAACAATGACTGCATCGAGGTTAGAAGGTTCACGAGGTTACCATGCGTCACTTCCACGCCCTTGGGCAAACCAGTAGATCCGGATGTATATAAGATATAAGCGCTGTCTTCATGCGCCACATGTGTATGTTCGAGCAGCAGCGCATCTGCTGCTGCTGCTTTTTCGTAAAATACCTTCTGACTTATTTCACTGAACTTCTGGTCATACGATTGCGCTGTGATCAATAATTTCACACCTGCATCTTCAAGCATAAAACGAATACGCGAAGTAGGCAGGGATACGTCGATAGGAACATACAAGGCGCCACACTGCAACACCGCCAGTAATGAAATGGGCCACTGCGGACCGCGGTCCAGCGCAACGCCCACAATATCACCCTTAGTAACGCCGGCACTCAGCAAGGTATTGGTCAACTGGTTCACCTTTGCCGCGAGTTCCTGGTAAGTAAGATCCGCTTCATTAAACGTCACCGCTATTTTATCAGGATACCTGCTCACAGTCTGACGGAACATGTCTACAACAGACTCGCGAGGCAGCTCTATCCGCGGATCCCTCCAGGCGGCGAGTTTGTCTAATATGGCTTGCTCTTCTTCCAGTTTAAAAGTTGCAATGGCCTTGCCCGGATCAGTGACGATCTGCACCGACAGCTCATTGAATTGATGCATCAGGGCACTGATGGTCGACGCTTTAAACAGATCTGTTCGGTAGATCACCTGGAAGTGCAGGCGACCGTCTTTTTTATAGGTATCGATAAATAGCTCGAGGTTGTTATGCACTTCCGGGATCAACACTTTCTCGTGGTCCAGGTTTCGCAACTCCAACGAGCTACCTGACTTTTCCATCTGACTGCTGAAGCTGACAGATATCAACGTATTTTTTATCGCGCTGCGTTTTACCTGGATGTTTTTGATGAGAGAGCCAAAGGTCAATCGCTGATGCTCATAATCAGAAAGCATCGCATCATTTCTTTTTTTCAGATAGGCATCAAAAGGAAGATGGCTATCCACAAAGGTTCTGACAGGAAGCATATTGACGCTATGTCCCACCATACTGGTTCCTGCTTCGCTGACATGATCACTTACAGGAAGACCCACCACGAAATCCTGCTGCCCCGTGTATTTATAAAGCAATACATCGAACACCGTACGCAGGAAGATGGTTAAAGTGCTTCGCGAGCGGGAAGCAAACTTTTCAATCAACGCAGTAGCTTCTTCGCTGATCGAGAACTCATCCACATTACATTTATATTTCCGCGTAGCGGGTTGCGGATAATCGATCGGGAGGTCTAATACCGGGATATCTTTCGCAAACTGATTGACCCAATAATTCAGATCGGCTTTGTATGCTTCGCTGGCATATACCATCTCCTGTTTTTTGGCGTAGCTGCTAAATCGGACGGCAGTCGGCAACAGCGGCTCTTCGCCCTGCAAATAGGCATTGTACAAAAGACCGGTTTCTTTGATGATCGTATCAAAAGACGCACCGTCAGAGATGAGGTGATGTACGACCAGGCTGAATAAATGCAGGTCACTGCGTAACCTGACAACGTCTACCCTGAACAACAGTTGCTCATCCAGATGAAACGGCGTTTGAGCTTTTTCCTTTAAAAAGGCTTTCACAAAAGTATCCTGTTGCGCCGCATCGCGATCCGTGATATCATGAACCTGGAAAGGCAGCGCAGCTTCAGGGTGAATATCAATGAAGGCGCCGTCTTTAGAAAACGTGGCTTTTAATAACTCATGCCGGTCCATCAACACTGAAAATGACTTCTTTAAAACATCGATATCCAGATCGCCCTTCAAATATTCAGTGTGCGTGACATTATAAGAGATATTGGCCGCGTCTCCGCCGATGAAACATTCTTGCCAGATCTCTAATTGCGCTTCGGTACTCTTAAACCGTAGCGGCGCTTCGGTAGCCGGGTCCTCCGCTGACGAAAGCAAAGCCTCTGCGCCCGCCGGCAACTTCGCATCGGCTTTTAAACGTGTACATTCTGCTGCCAGATCGCGAAGCACGGGATACCTGAAAATCGCCGTAACGCCGATGCGCACGCCGGTTTTGGCTTCCAGCATTTTGGTCACTCTCACTGCCAGCAATGAATGGCCACCCATTTCAAAGAAGTTATCATACACCCCCACCTGCTCTCTTCCAAAAGCCTGTTGCCAGATATCGGCCAGCAAAAGCTCTTCGGAGGTTTCAGGCGCTACATAGCCATGGGCCTGGATCTCCGGAGCAGGAAGTCTTTTTTTATCTACCTTCCCATTGGTCGTGAGCGGCAGCTCGTCGATGATCACAAAGGCGCCGGGCACCATATAATCCGGCACTTTGTGCCTTAAGGCTTCGCGCCAGTCGCTCTTTAAAGATTCCGTTTCCTGCGGCACCTGTTGCAGCACTACGTAGGAAACGAGGTAACCGTTGCCGGATCCATCTTCTTTCACTACCGTGATATTGTTGCGCACATTGGGAAGGTTGGACAAATGGTAATCGATCTCGCCCAGTTCTATGCGAAAACCTCGCAGCTTCACCTGGTCATCAATCCGGCCTCTGAACAAGATCACATCATTTTCAAGCATGATAGCGTTATCGCCGGTTTTATACATGCGGCGTCCCGGCTCGAACGGATCAGGCAGAAATCGCTCTGCGGTCAGTTCGGGCTTTTTATAATATCCTTCGGCAACGCAATCCCCGCCTATATATATTTCACCTACAATGCCCTTGGGTACCGGGCTGAGATTGGCATCTAATAAATAAATGTTGGCATTGGCAATCGGTATACCAATAGGGACAGCGGACAAATCGTCGGCCGTTGTATAATCATAGATCATACAACCCACTGTTGCTTCGGTAGGTCCGTATTCATTACAGATCACAACATTGCCACTACACAGTTCACGCACTTCTTTTGCCAGCAAGGTTTCCAGCTCTTCCCCGCCCACGATCAGCGTGAGGAAATGGCCGGGCAGTTGCTGCCGGATGCGTTCACTATCTTTTACGAGCTTCAGGTGAGATGGCGTCAGCTTGATCACATTCACCTGTTCGTCGGTAAATATCTTTTCCAGCATGGCCACCGGCTCCTCTTCTTCATAGATCTTGAGCAGACTGCCGGACACCAGCGGAGAAAAAATGGAGGTGATCGTCAGGTCAAAAGAGATCGATGTATACAGCGGGAATACGCCCGGCCGGCCTTTCAGATAATAATGTACTGCCCAACCGATATAATTGACCAGTGATTTATTGGCGATCATAACGCCTTTAGGTTTACCCGTTGATCCAGAGGTGTATAAAATATACACCAGCGACTCTGGCGTAACGGTCACCTGCGGAAGCGTTGCTTCGAACTGATCCAGCTCTTCCATCATACGGTCTGCCAGCATTTCCCGGGCTCCGGAATGAAAGCGTCCTTTGAAAGCAGTGGAAGTCAGCAGTATTTCCGCTCCCGAATTTTCAAGCATGTATTCGATACGCTCCTGGGCATACTGCGGATCGAGGGGCACGAACACCCCTCCTGCTTTGATGATACCCAACAAGGAAATAACCAGGTCCACACTGCGTTCCATGGCCACTCCCACCACAGTGCCATTGGTAACACCTTCCTTGATAAGATAATGCGCCATGCGGTTGGATTGCTCATCCACCTGGCGATAGGTATAGGAATGTCCTTTAAAATACAGGGCGGTTTCCTCTGCGCGGTCCTTGCAGCTTCGAAGGATCATCTCCAGCAACGTGGAGGCATCGAAGCTGAGGTGGTCCCGGTCGTTCCATTGTTTCCAATAGCTGATCAAAGAAGCTTCATCCTGCAGTTTCAGATCAGCGATCTTCTGTTCAGGATTGGCAACGATCTGGGTTAAGAGATAAGTATATTTATCCATCAACCCCTTCATCGTGGAAGGCTTGTAGAGCTGGGTATTGTAGGACCATTGGAATTCATATCCCTCTTCGCTATCGGCTACATTTAAAAACAGCTCGTAGGTCTCGGACATTCTCTTGTTGTGCACCAGCGTATACTCCAGGCCCTGAAAATGTACCTGCAGGTCAATGCCCATATCGATGTTGAGCGACACGGGCGCCAGCGGCATCCTTGACAGGTCGCGCTGCATCTTCAGTTCTTTCAGGAAACTACCGAAAGTGAACCGCTGGTTTTCATAATCGAGCAGGGTTTTCGATTTCCGCGAACGTAGATAATCCGAAAACGGAACCCCCGGATCCGGATTACTCCGCAGTGGCAACAGGTTGACACAGTGTCCCACCAGATTATAATTTTCCGTAGCGGCCTGGCCTGAAGTGGGCAAGCCGATCACGATATCATCATGCCCGGTGTATTTATACAGCAGCACTTCAAAAGCTGCCATTAAAATGTTGACAAAGCTGCTTCCATATTGTACACCTGTCTTCTTTACGGCATCAGCAATAGCGGAAGGCAGGATATAATCATCCCGGCGGCCTTTATAGGTACGTACAGGCGGCCTCGGATAGTCGGGCGGAATTTCAAAAACGGGGATATTGCCCAGGTATTCTTTTTTCCAATAGTCAACTATTTGCTGGTACTCATGTGTATGTTCAAACAAGATGCTGTCTACGGCATATTGGCTGAAAGGAACGGCTTTTGATGGCAAAGGAGTTCCAAATCTTTTGGCATTATACAACTTGCTCAGGTCTTCGAGCAGGATCCCTAAAGACCAGCCGTCACACACCAGGTGATGGACCGTAATTACCAGCATATGCTGATCAGATGCCATGCGAAACAGGGCAAAGCGGATCAATGGGCCGTGAATAATATCGAATGCGGTATCAGCGTCCTCCCAGAGAAAAGTGTTGACCTCTTCATCGCGTTGGGAAGCATCCAGCATCGACAGGTCGCGGTGTAAAAACTGTACCGGCTGCCGTTCGTAAATGATCATTCTGCCGCCGTCTTCGCTGAAAGAAGACCGGAGCGATTCATGCCGCTGGATCAGATCTTCAATACATTCCTGCAATACGTTGGCTTTCAGGTCGCCTTTAAAATGCAGCGACATGGACAGGTTGTAGGCAAGATTGGCATCGCGTTCGCCGAGCAGGCAGGACGCGAAGACTTCCTTTTGAGATTCAGTAGCGGGCACTACTTTTTCTATGACGTCTCCCTCAAAAGGATTGAAATCGACAGGAATATGTGGGTTTATTTCCGAATTGATCATTAGCGTAGTCTAAAGGGGTATTTGCAAGTATCGTCCGGGCTGATTGGCATCAGCAATGAACCAGGCAGGGTTGCCATTCTGGTCTTTTCCCAGTCTGGCGCCGGCCACCGGCGGGTTGGAATTATCAAATATTGTTACATCAGGCAAAGTCGTGGTCGTAGCTACGGCTGCAACGGCCGGTGTCTCCTGGTGATGATGATGCCCGTTAGTTGGAGTATCATTCAGCGGCGCAGCATTTGCGGTCAGCTGCGATTGCTGAAGCCGGGCCACTTGCTGCGTAAGCAGGTTGATCTGTGTCAGGATGCTCTCCAGCAGGGCTTTATTTCCTGCGTCGGAAGCCGCTGCCAGAGCGGGCTGTAGTTGTATAGCGGATGGTTGCTGCGTCTTTGGCTGATACAGCTCATCCGGAAGGTTGGATTCAATATGCCGGGCCAGTTTATCCGGTGTATCGTACGTTTCATTCAACTGCCTGAAGGTTACCGGCACTTTAAATTCTCTTTTAAAACTGCTGGCTACCTGTGTGAGCAATAAAGAATCGAATCCTAATTCGATAAAGCTGAAATGGGGATTGCTTTCGCTGATATCGTTGCCTGAAGCATCTTCGAGGATCTTTAGGATCTTTTCCATTACCCAGTCTTTTTTGCTGAGATCCGCTGCGGGCGTGGCTTTCATGGATATCGATGTATCCTCGTAGCTTGCGGCAGAAGCCGTTGCAACCTGCACCTGGAGCGGCTCTACCCAATATTTCTTTTTATCATAAGCATACGTGGGAAGATCATGTAAAGGACGAAGTGGCTGTCCTTCGTGCAACGCCTTCCAGTCTACCTCAACGCCCAGCGTCCACAACCGGCCGAGCGCGCGCTTCACAGCGATCTCGTCGCTTACATCAGCAGCCACTTCCATGGAAGGCACCACCCTGGAAACCACCGCCCCTCCCTGCTGTTTGATCAGCATTGTAGTAGCGTTGCCGGGTCCCACTTCCAGGAAGACCGGGTTCAATTCGGTGATCAGCGCCTGTATCGCGCCGCTGAAATTCACGGTGGCACGAGCATGTTGAGACCAGTAACCGGGATCGCCAGCTTCACTATCTTTCAACCACGCCGCGGTTACTGTTGATAATATCGGGATCTGAGGAACGCCTAATGTAAATGTTGCGACCACCTCGCGAAGCGGTTCAACGATGGCATCCATCATTTGCGAATGAAAGGCATGACTGGTGCGAAGCGATTTGTTCACAATCCCTTCCTGATCCAGTATTTGCCCGAAAGATGTAATGTCTGAAGATGCTCCCGACACTACACAAAGATGGGGCGCATTGTTGGCCGCGATGGACAGTGTGGATGGAAGTAAAGGAAGCACGCGTTCGCTGGAGGCACGAACGGATAACATTGTCCCTCCGGGCAATCCGCTGATCAGGCGGGCCCTGGCAGCCACCAGTTTTACGGTATCGGCTAGTGTGAGCACACCCGACAAGTGCGCGCACACAAATTCGCCAATGCTATGTCCTACCAGCGCTGCGGGCCTGATGCCTACACTTATGTAGTACCGGGCTAATGCGTAGGAAGTGACAAAGGTGGCGGGTTGTGTGTAATACGTATTTTTTAGTTTTTCGGTGGCTTCGTCTGTCGGGTCAGTAAAGATGATATCCCGGATATCCTCGTTCATCTCTTGTAACAATAGAGCCGCACACTCATCGACAGCTGCCTTGTACACGGAAGACGTTGCATACAAAGCTTTTCCCATGTTGATGAACTGCGAGCCCTGGCCCGGGAAGACGAAGACTACGCCAGGTTGCGCTTCTTTTAGAACGCGCGTGGCGCCGGCCACCACACCTTCATCTGATAGCTGGCGTTCGAGATCTGCCATATCAGTCGCCACCAGTGCAGTTCTTACGCCCATGGGCTGGCGCATGGTTTGTAGATTATAGGCAATATCAGACAGCGCGTGTCCGGAATTTTTCCGGGCAAAGGCGGCCAGTTTACGCGCGAAAGCCCCGCTGCTGGCCTCAGTCCTGGCAGACCAGGTGATGACCTGCGGTGAGGAGAAATTCTGAGCCGAAACGACCGGAGACGCGTACTCTTCAAGGATGATGTGAACATTGGTGCCACCGATACCAAAGGAGCTTACACCTGCAATTCGTTTGCCTTCGCTTTGCCAATCCCGGTACTGGTCATTCACTTTAAAAGGACTGTTAACAAAGTCGATGGCCGGGTTAGGTTTTTTATAATTAATGGAAGGCACCAGCTTTTGATGATGCAGGGATAAGGCCGTCTTGATCACGCCCGCCACACCCGCGGCGTGCGTCAGGTGGCCCATATTACTTTTCACTGAACCGATGGCGCAATACTGCTGCACCGGTTGTTCGCCAAAGGCCAGCTTCAGGCCTTCTACTTCAATAGGATCTCCCAGCGGCGTTGCTGTTCCGTGGGTTTCGACGTAGGATATGTCGGCAGGATCCACGCCTGCATCCTGTATGGCCATCAGGATGGCTTCCGCCTGGCCGTTAGTGCTGGGCGCTGTAAAACTGCCTTTTCCGGCACCGTCATTGTTGACCCCTACCCCTTTGATCACCCCATAGATCTGGTCATTATCCGCTTCGGCTTCGCTTAAGCGTTTTAATAAAATCACACCGGCCCCGTCGCTGAACACCGTTCCCTGCGCATCCGCATCGAAAGGACGGCAATGGCCGTCGTTACTGAACATTGCTCCTTCTTCATAAAGATGGCCCGCTTTGACGGGTACACTGACGGCTACTCCACCGGCGAGCGCCAGGTCACACTGCCCCATTCTCAGGCTTTCTACTGCCTGCGCAATGGCAAGCAATGAAGTAGAACAAGCTGAATTGACATTTACTGCCGGGCCTTTTAAGTTCAGGTGGTACGCGACACGCGTGGCCAGGTAATCCTTTTCTGAAACTGAAAGGGTTTGATAATAGCCCTGTGTATTGATCTTGTCTTTGTGAAGAAAGATATTATTGTTGAAATATGTATTGGTGTTGCTACCGGCAAACACGCCGATGGTGTGTTCGTCGTCGTTCAAGCGGCCAGTCTTTTCCAGCGCTTCGCGCGACACCTCTAAAAACACCCGCATCTGCGGATCCATCAATTCTGCTAAGCGCGGATTGACGCCGAAAAGGTCGGCATCGAAATAAGCCACGTCTTCCAACACGCCTCTCGCGCGTACATACAGCGGATCATTCAGTTCTGATTCGGGTACGCTTGAATCGATCTCTTCTTTTGAGAAAAAGCTGATCGTTTCGCGGCCTTCTTTTAATACGTCCCAATAAGCCTCTATCGTGTCAGCGCCGGGGAAACGCCCTGCCATGCCGACGATCGCAATGTCGCCTGACGTATCGGTCTTTTTATTTTTGATACCTGGCTTTCTCTTCACGGAAGCTGCGGGCTCCAGTGTATTTTGGAGTCCGCTGATGGTCGGAAACTGGTACAACCTCGTAATAGGCACCAGGTATTGAAATCTTTGCTTTAAGGCAATGATCGTTTTCTGTGCGAGCACGGAGTTGCCACCCAGCTCAAAAAAATTATCGTTTACACCCACCTCTTCCAGCTGCAGCAATTCGCTCCAGACAGCGGCGATGTTTTTTTCTATGTCCGTTTTAGGCTTCTGAAACAGTACTGCTAATGCGGGACGTCTGAACTTCACACTGGATAAGGCTTTCTTGTTGACCTTCCCACTGGCGGTTTTTGGAATCTCATCGATCCATACAAAAGCGGAAGGGATCATGTATTCAGGAAGCGCTTCCTGCAAAAAGCTACGAACCGCGTCGGTATTCTGTTCACTGCCCTTGGCTACCACATACGCTACCAGCCGCTTCTCGCCGGTATTCTCACCTTGTGCGACCACGACACCGTTGGATACTGCGCTGTGCTGCAACAGCGTGGTTTCGATCTCACCGAGCTCTACGCGGTAACCCCTGATCTTCACCTGGTCGTCAATGCGGCCCAGGAAATCAATATTTCCGTCGGGCAGAACCCTGGCGAGGTCGCCCGTTTTGTAAATGCGTTCTTTACTTCCTTTTCCGCTCCATTCTATAAACTTTTCAGCGGTCCGCGCATCCTGGTTCATATAGCCTTCGGCAAGCGCAATGCCACCGATACAGAGCTCTCCCTGAGCTCCCGCTTCAACTTCTTTTCCTTGCTCGTCAATAATATAAATGGGTACCTGATCGATAGGAACCCCAATCGTGGGTAGCTCGGGCCAGGCATGGGGGTCACCGTCTAACGTCAGGCTGGTTACCACATGTGCTTCGGTAGGACCGTATTGATTAAATAATTTTATCCCGGAAATGGCAGAGAAAAATGTCACCACCTGTGGTGTTACTTTTAACTGTTCGCCCGCAGTCATGACTTCCTGTAAGCTCTGGGGGAACATATTCTCAGAGCCGGCAATATCACATAACATCTGCAGTGCTACGAATGGCAGGAACAGCCGGTTGATCTGGTGCGTCTCTAAAAAGTTCAGTAAAGATGCGGCATCCAGCCTTAAATCGTCGTCGATCAAATACAGGGTACCGCCAATCGCCAGCGTCGTGAATATTTCCTGGAAAGATACATCGAACGTGATGGGAGAAAAGTTGAGCGTGCGCGAACCGGGGCCCATGGCAGAATCTTTCAATTGCCATCGGATCAGGTTGACCAATGCCGCTTGCCTCATCAATACCCCTTTGGGGCGCCCTGTCGATCCGGAAGTGAACAGCACATAAGTAAATGATCCGGGCGCTTGCGGGAGCGATATTGCTTCCGCCTGATCAGTTGTCGCGGCATGGATATCTGTAATGATCGTGACATCATCACTGAATAAATTCCTGTAACGATCGGAAGAAATAATGACTTTCGGTTGAGCGTCTTCCAACATGAAAGCGACGCGATCCCGTGGATAGCCCGGGTCTACCGGCATATAAGCCGCGCCGGTTTTGAGAATGGCAATGATGGAAAGGATCACATCGAACCCTTTATCAAGACATATTGCAACAATATCGTTGTGTTGAACACCTTCTGCTACCAGCTGATGCGCCAATTGAGTTGTCTTTTCATCTACCGCGCGGTAGGTCATGGACTCACTCTTATAGTAAAGGGCTGCTTGTTCAGGATACTTTCGGACAGCGTCAAAAAAATAGGCCAGAACACCGGAATCATTTTTCCGCGACATAGCTTCGTTTAGAGCGCTCATAAGTTAAAGTATGGTTTAGAATTATTAAATAACGGGCCAATCCTCATTGTATCTGTTACAATAAGCTTTTAAATAAATGTCAGGGCTCACACTAATCACGTAAGGACGTCCAAAGGTACGTATAATGCAGAATAGTACAAACAACGCAAATGAGTGATTTTCATTAACCCCGGAGGGGTAAGCGCGCGACGACAACCGCATAAAAAAACCCGGCGCGCCGTCGAAGGCTGCCGGGTTTTCAGTGATATAGATATAAAAATCTGATTACATACAAACGCCTTTTTATGCGTTGTATAATTTTTCATAATATTCGTGGGCCATGCGGTTGCTGTCGAACTGGAACCGCACGTCCTGCATTCCATTTTTCATGATCAGTCTCCACGTGTTGTAATTTTCATAATACAACGGCAGTATCTCGCGCGTCAATATTTCATACAACTTGTTGAGATCGTATTGATCCTGATCATAGGTGGACATATTTCCATAGTCGGCCTTCGGAATCACGAAACCGTTATGGCCGTGATTGATGAATTCGGGGATCCAGCCGTCATCCGTTGAGAAATTGACAGCGCCATTCATGGCAGCGGTCATGCCGCTGGTACCGGAAGCTTCACGCGGTACGCGCGGGTTGTTGAGCCAAAGATCGGCAGCCTGCTTGAGGCGTTTGGACAAGCCCAGCTCATACCCCACCAGCACGGAAACGTTTTTATATTTCTTACTCAGGTGTACGAGCTCATTGAATTCGCTGATGGCCGGATGGTCCATCGGGTAAGGCTTTCCAGCCCAAACGATCTGCACCGGATATTTTTCATTGTTCATCAGCTCGAAAAAGCGATGGGCATCAGAAGCGATTAAACCGGCTCTTTTATAACCCGCGAAACGGCGCGCCCAGACAATCGTGAACACATCGGGATTGAACAGCTTACCGGTCTGATCTGCCACGATTTCAAAGGCTCGCTTTTTGAGCCATTTCTTACGGTCATCAAATCCGTAATCATCGCCCACGTCTTTGAACTTATACATCTGCTTATCGGCCCAGTAGGTCCAGTTCTGCGCATTGGTAATGGAAGTGATGGAACAGATATTGGGATATTTACCCCACATGGCCCGCGACACTTCTCCATGAAGCTGCGACACGCCATTGGCTATTCTTGCAAAACGCAACGCTACGAGGGAATGGTTGAACATGTCTCCATGCTCCTGCGTAAGATGCTTTACCTCGTCGATGCTTAGTCCGCAGAAATAGGTCATCTTGTGACACAGGAAGATATCATGCTTTTCATTTCCGGCTTCTTCAGGTGTGTGGGTCGTAAATACCAGTCTTTTTCTTACTTCTTCGAGATTCCTGTTGTATTTGCGATACAGATAAAACGCGGCTGAGAGGCCGTGCGCTTCATTCAGGTGATACACATCCGGGTTGAAGTTTAAGATGTCCACCAGCTTGGCCCCGCCAACACCCAGTAAAATGAACTGAGCGACTTTGGCGGCCACATTGCTATCGTATAATTTGTGAGTGATGGTTTGAGACACATAATCATTCTCGGGCAGATCGGTGCTTAACAGGAATAAAGGCGCTGTCTTGAAGGTTTCCGGCTTCAGGTACCAGGCTTTCACCCAAACGGGGTGATCGTGTACGTCGATCTGAAATTTGATACCGGTATCTTCTAAAAAGCTATAATTTTTTTCATTCCACGCCACATCAAGCGTCTGATCCTGGTTGCGTTCCTGGTCGTAATATCCGTACTTCCATAGGATCCCGATGCCGATCAGGTTTTGCCCTAATTCATAGGCGCTGCGCAAATGGGAGCCTGACAGAAAGCCCAATCCCCCGCTATAAATTTTCAAAGGTTGATGCGTAGCAAATTCCATCGAAAAATAGGCTACCTTCTTCCCATAATTGTTATCAATCTCGTAAGGAACCTTGAAGTTTTCAAAACTCATAAAATAATTTCTTTTTTAAAGTAAGCAAAGTATGATAAATTAATTAAAGTCTAAAGGGCGGGAAAGAGGATCATTACTGCAGGTTTCCCATCGCCGGTTCCAGGTTGCCGGATCTGTCGCTGGTAACGGGTTGACCGCATGCAATTATATCACGAAATCCCACCACTTCTGCTCACTTTGAGAGGAAGCGACTACGTTTTCGATAAAAGCCATCCCACGCACCCCATCGGCTGCATTGGGGAAATCCCATAAAGGATCCACCGGCTCATTGTTTAGTTTAGCTGATAAAGTGAATGCGAAATTCCGGTACAGGTTGGCAAATGCTTCGAGGTAACCTTCTGGGTGACCGCCGGGTGTGCGCGTATTGAACTGCGCTACATCGGAGCAATAACCATTACCGGCTCTGTACACCTGTGCGGGAGCGTCGAGCCATTTTACCATTAATGTATTGGGCTCCTGCTGGCTCCATTCGATCCCGCCTTTCTCACCGTAAATTTTGATCCTGAGATTATTTTCTTCACCGGCAGCCACCTGTGAAGCTGTCAGTACACCACTGGCGCCTTTATCAAATTTCAACAGCATGGCGCCATCATCGTCCAACATACGCCCGGGCACTACGATATTCAGATCGGCGCATAGTTTTGTGATCTTTTGTCCGGAAATATATTCCGCCAGGTGGGCTGCATGCGTCCCGATATCGCCCATGCAACCGGCCTTGCCGCTTTTAGCGGGATCAGTACGCCAGGCGGCCTGCTTGTTGCCATCGCCCTCGCTCAACTTGCTCAGCCAGCCCTGAGGATATTCTACATATATTTTGCGGATCGCGCCGAACGCACCATCAGCCACCATTTTACGCGCCTGCTTTACCATCGGGTAACCGGAATAGGTATGGGTAAGTCCCAGGAGCAATCCTGTTTCGTCCACTTTGGCTTTTAACAATTTTGCTTCTTCCAGGGTCAGCGTCATGGGCTTATCGATCATCACATTGAAGCCGTATTCGAGGGCCATCATCGCCGGTTCAAAATGGGCAAAGTTGGGCGTCACGATCACCACCAGCTGCATTCTCTCTTCTTCAGGCAACTCGCTTTCTTTTTTGAACATTTCCTGGTAGCTACCGTAGATCCTGTCTTCCGGTAAGAACAGCTCTCTTCCTGATTCTTTTGACTTATCCGGGTTCTGGCTGAATGCGCCGCAACACAACTCGATCAGCCCATCCATATTTAATGCAATGCGGTGCACAGCGCCGATGAAAGCGCCTTTTCCACCACCAATCATTCCTGCCCGTAGTTTTTGTTTCATTCGTATACTTTTTTAGTTTGCAGCTACGCTGCGATTTTTTTAGTCGAATGTAACGCTTATATACATTCCTTGTTTGTGAACAAGTGTATTATGAGCGTTTCATCTGTTACTATTTAGTTTTTTTATGTAATGCTATCCGGTGAGAAAGACCACTTTTTGCAGAGCGGTAACCATGTCGAATGTAAACATCCGCGGCACGTTCTCTTTTGGTCTCTGTCAGACTACGAATATACGGTCTAAAAAATAACCTGTTTTATCAAATTTGTGCAATAGTAAAGATCATTCTGAAAAAAGTGGTTGCACCACTAACAGGACGGCCTGGCATCCTTTCCTTGGGAGCCGTCTGACCGATCATTTGCTTAGGCGTTATTAAAACAGTTGTTGAAGAAATCGGGCATAAGCTGATGCCTAAAAGCCCCCCCATCCGGGACGCGCCGCGCGTCATTTAAGATATAACCGGGATTTACTTTACTTCAGCCGTCGTTACTTTAGAATACGTGGCAGTTCCATCTTTGTCGACCTGTTTGATACGGACATATATTCTTTGCGTTTCTACAGAAAATTTTTTCTTTTTGACACAGCCGTACAAGGTGGAGCAGACGCCCATTGCTACTATCATTACGGCGAGTCCTTTATGCCGGTGCATTATCATTGCTATGCAAAACAGCAGAGAAGTGCCCATCAGGGCTAAGCCACTTAATGAAATACTTTGTCCGTATTGAATACTCGTATCCGAATTGCCATTTTTCGCTTTACTGGCTATCACCTTGACGGTTTTAAACGTTTTCCCATCGGTAGATATTTCTATTTCAAAGTGATCATTATTTTTTTCACTTATCGTTTCCCAATTCACCAGCAATCTGTCGTTTTGTATCAACGCATTCATGGCACCAAACCGTACCGTAAGCGGCGGCGCAAAGCCGGTTGTTGCACAGCGGGCGCCGTCGGCAGTTGAAAAGGAGGTTAGACCTGACTTGAAGAGTTTAGTTTGAAGGTTACCAGTGTGCACCGAATCGACTTGCCACATATTCGTCTCGTCGGAGCGTTGTAAATACAGATTGCCTTTGGAATCGGTAAATGTGATGGCTACAACTCCTGTGCCGGCACCGTCACCAGTCATTGTACCCAGGCTACGCATCTCGCCGTTATCAGGATCTATTTGCATGATGCTGCCATTTTCTGTTACCGCATAAAATTTTCCATCTGTAACGTTCAATGCAATATCATTAATAGAGGAAGACCTGGTAAACCCGACCGGCGTCGGATCAAGATCCGGCAAAAACTCCATATAGGTGGCGGAAGCCGGATTAAGGTCCAGGCGTCGGATCACGCCGGTGGGCTCTGCTCCATTATACAGGTAATAGATACCGTCGGGGCCGAACGCTCCAGATCCATAATCAGTATCTTCCTCCAGCCCGCTTATCGGGAAATACTGCATAGAATAGTCGCCGCCAATACGCAGCATCTGGTTAGTCTTTTTGTTGTAGGCCCATAAATATCCGTCTTTCGGATTATACCCCATTGCATTAGGATCCGTGACGTCCCGGGGTGATATATCATCTTTAACGAGGGTGTAATCACCGGTCGAAGCGTCGATCCGGTACAGATCACTGGAGTGCTCGTCTATTACATATCCGATACCTGGCTCACAGCCCAAAGCCGGCTGCTCGTTACTATATACCGATGCATTCCTGCACTGAGCGCCATCGCCCTGGTAATAGCTAAATGCAGGGTTATCGGAAATCCGCTCGATGCTACCGCCGGAAGGATTTACCAGAAAAAGATTGCCTGAAAGTTCACTTATCATAAAAAGGTTGCGCCGGCTGTCAAAAAAATTCATAGCATTGATTCCAACACGATAGCCGGACCTGACTGACGACGTCCCATTGGTGTAGGTCACAATATTCCCATCGTTTGCGGAAACACCCCATATCCTGGATCCATCATCGCTCACTGAAATATCATTCAGGTTTGCCGTTGAAGATAAACTGATCACTGAAACAGTGAATGTACTTAAATCGATTTTGTAAATGTCACTTGCGTCGGAGGAATACAGGTACAGATTGCCATCGGCATCTATGTCGCCGGCCTCATAAGTGTCGCTGGGCAACGCAGGTACGTCAATGATCGTATAATTGCCCTCTGCATCTAACTTTACGATATCGTTGCTGGCCGATGCAGACGCTCCGGAGATGGTTCCCGCGTAAGCACCATAAATATAGTTGTCGCGTACGTTGTAGCCGATACCGTTAAACCTGATATCCGCGGGAATCCTTATCGTTTCCTTACTTCGCGTGATCAGGTTCATTTTATAAAGACCCGTAAATCCGTCGCTGACCGTAGCATGACTGACATAAGATACCGTATCCGTACAGGTAAAGGGAGTAACAGCCTGGCTCATAAGCTGCCCGGTATTTATCATTGATAAGAAAGCAAGCCAAATGATGTTTTTAATCACAAAATAAGTTTTAGGGGCGTTAATAAATCAGGATCGCTAACGGGTTATTAAGTTTCAAGCACCTTGCGAATGGCTGTCCTGCCGCACGTTCGTACTAACATAGAAATGATTACGTTGATAATGCACTAAACAATAAAAGGCGGTAACGGCTGGCGTATCTTTTTGTGCGCTAATTTTACAGATGGCTCCCCTGGCGGGTTTTGAGCCGTATGCAGCATTCCCCGAGATGAATACCGCTGGATAGAAGTGCCTTTAACAGCCTTATTGACAAATGGAGCTTTGGACATTCAAAAGCTGAGGTAACAGACAAACAAATCGAACGATGTGATAGAACAAATATAACAATTTTTTATATTATGACAAGAATATCAGAATATTTCTGCATCTTGCAACACCATGAAGTCGAAGCCTTTTTTAAGTTACAGCCTTGTACTGCTTTCCCTTTTTACCTATTCCTGCAAGAACAAAGAATATAAAAATTTACCGGCTACCATTGACAGCACGGTAAAGGATGTGGTCGAAAAAATTGCCCCACCGCAGGAAGAAAATCTTAAGCCATCCGTCACGTATACCTGGATGAAAAAGAAGGAATGGCAATCCGCTAAAGATTCTTTTGCCGGAGCCGATCACCTGGATATCCTAAACGCGATCAACCGCGTGGACACTACCCACCTAAAGCGACTGGACAGTATCCTGGTGCCTAATGACTTTTCGTTTCCTGTGAAAGCGTATATGCCGTTTCCGGACAACCTGGAGACGCTGAAAGATGTTCATAAGATCATCTTGTTTTCTTATGGTACCCAGGCATTTGCCGCTTATGAAAATGGTAAACTGGTGCTGACCGGTCCTACGAACATGGGCAGAAAAAGTAAAAAGACACCGACTGGGTTATTCTTTACCAACTGGAAAGCGCGCAAGTCGATCAGCACGGTTGATGATGAGTGGATCCTGAAATGGAACTTTAATGTGCATAACAAATGGGGAGTTGGTTTTCATGAATATGCACTGCCGGGCTATCCGGCTTCCCACAGCTGTATGCGGCTACTGGGCGCTGACGCGCAATTCCTGTATGGGTGGGCCGATCAATGGATCCTGAAAAATGACTACGAGCGACTGGCCTACGGTACGCCCGTGATCGTCTTCGGAGCTTATCCTTTCGGAGAACCGCGGCCCTGGTTTAAACTGACTGACGATCCTAAAGCGCTGAATTTATCCGTTGACACGCTGAATAATTACATACAACCTCACCTCCAGGAGATCATGGAAAAGCAGCAGCAACGACAGCAGGTGACGGCTGCCTCTACGGGAACCTAAGGCTTTCCCAAACAATACTCCTGAAAAATAATTGGCGACGATCAAGCCGAAAACATCGTGCGAAGGGCTTATTATATGCGTCAGACCGGAACGCCCGCCTGTACCATTCGGGCAGGGTCAGGCGCGGTGACAAGCTCGAACAGATAAACGGTTAGTGACTAATAGCCCGACAGCGTCATGTAAAGCGTTTTGAGCGTTTATTATTATCAAAAAACGTGCATCCGTGGCGATCTTTATAATACGCGTCAGACCGGGACGCCCGCCTGTACCATTCGGGCAGGGTCAGACGCGGTGATAAGCTCGAACACACAAACGGTTAGTGACTAACAGCCGACAGCATCATATAGAGCGTCTTGTTCGCTTATTATTATCAAAAGAAATTCGTGCATTCGTTAACATGCGTCAGACCGGGACGCCCGCCTGTACCATTCGGGCAGGGTCAGACGCGGTGATAAGCTCGAACACACAAACGGTTAGTGACTAACAGCCGACAGCATCATATAGAGCGTCTTGTTCGCTTATTATTATCAAAAGAAATTCGTGCATTCGTTAACATGCGTCAGACCGGGACGCCCGCCTGTACCATTCGGGCAGGGTCAGACGCGATGACGAATGGTTCACAATGCCGGGTATCTTAATGTCTTCCGCAACTGCAACCCTGTGCTTCCGTTTCGTCATGCCAGGGGAAGGACGTCGCGTTTTTGTATAGCTCCCAGGGGAATTTTGTCCGCGTCCTGGGATGATTGCCTATTTCGTTCATACTATCTGCATCATAAAGCCGCCCGTTGACCATGGTATATTTTATAAACTCCGTATTGTAAATATCCTCGAGCGGATTTTTGTCCAGGACGATCAGGTCCGCCAGCTTACCGGCCTGCAGAGAACCCACATTGTCGTCAAGGCCCAGGCTCTTTGCGGGGTTGATGGTGGCGGTTCGTAAGGCCTCATGCGGTGTCATACCACCCTGGGCCATCATCCATATTTCCCAATGCGCACCGATGCCTTGTATTTGCCCATGCGCGCCCATGTTAACCAGCACGCCTGCATCACTTAACTTTTTCAGGTTCTTTGATGACAGGATATGTCCGTTCTCATACTCCTCTTCAGGCAACATGGTCCGGTGGCGGCTTCTTGTATCGATCACTTCTCTGGGAGTGAAACGCGTCAACCGCTCTTTCTCCCACACATTGGTGTGCTGGTACCAGTAATATTCACCGCTTACGGATCCGTAGTTTACGATCAAAGTGGGGGTATAGGCTGTCTGTGCACGCTTCCATAGTTGAATCACGTCGTCGTGCAGGACGCCCATGGGCATATTGTGTTCAATCGTCGTATGGCCATCCAGTATCATACTGGTATTGTGAAAGAAGAACGATCCCCCTTCCGGAACTACTTCCATGTTTAACTCCCTGGCCGCCTGTATGATCTGCTGCCGCTGTTCGCGACGTGGCTGGTTGTAACTCTTCACTGAAAAAGCTCCGAAGGCCTTTGTGCGACGAAGGGCACTTCTGGCATCGTCGAGCGAATTGATCACTGCTTTAAAGTCTCCATCCGCACCGTAGAGCACGGTTCCGGTAGAGAAGACACGCGGACCTACCATGGCGCCTGCTTTCACTAATTCCTTGTTGGCAAACACAAACTCACTATTAGCGGACGGGTCGTGAATAGAGGTAACGCCGTACGCCAGTGCAGCATAGTAGGGCCAATGTTTTTGCGGCGTGATACCACTGCGGAAATGACCCGCGTGTGCGTGCGCGTCGATAAAACCAGGCATGATGGTTTTGCCGGAGGCATCGATTGTTTTGGCAGCCGAAGGAATGGTCACCGCTTCTGCCCTTCCCACCGCCTTGATCTTATTGCCTTCTATCAGTATCGTCCCCTTGTCTATCACTTCATCGCCGTTCATGGTAATAATACGTGCGTTGGTAAAAGCGATCAGGCCGGAAGGCTTGTCGACAGGGAGCTCCAGCTTTACCTGCAGGCCTTGTTCGGGCACTTTGAATAAAGAATCAGGTTTGTTGGCCAGGAAAGAAAAACGTTCCTCCAGGTCGATCGTGTAGTACTGGCTGCCCAATGTATAATGGAGCTTCTTAGAGTCGCTGCTCCAGTGCAGATTGTAGCCCGCGTCTTTACTCACCAATTTCACGGGGTAATCAGAAGTGGAACCGCTGATGTCAATGGTTTTTCCGGTCTGCGGAAAAGCCGCTACATAAGCCTTGTGGAGATCCGTAAACGCTACCCATTTCTCATCGGGCGATACTTTGAAACTATTGCCATACGTGCTTTTCAGCAACTCTTTTTCGTCCTGGCCGTCGAGCTGGCAGCTGGAAAGCCGGTTGCTGCCCGATTCAAAATAAATGCGATCGCCCGCCTGATTGAACGCAGGTGCGCCGCCTCTCTGGATAACAAATTGTTCACCCGTGCCATCTTCTTTCATGATAAAGATGCCCGTCTGGGCAGTATGAGCAGGACCCAGCGCATCGCTTCCGCCTTCTTTTACGAACACAATTTTTTTACCGTCTGCAGAAAAGGAAGGTGTGCGATAAATAGCGGCCTCCTTGGTCAGTCGCACCGGTTTTGCTTTTCCCTGGAGCGCTACTTTAAAGATAGCACCGGACTGCTCGTCGTTCCAGGTGGTGTACAGCAATTGCTTGCCATCCGGAGAAAAGGCCGGTTCCAACTCGAAATCAGTGCCGGATGTGATCCGCTCCGGCTGCCCGTTGGGTAATGACTTTTTCCAGAGATAGCCGACTGCATTGAACACCAGCCATTTTCCATCAGGCGAAGTCACGGCGTGCCTGATCACGTTAGCAGTGAACCGGTCCGTATCCAGGTTTTGTTTAAACCGCACAGCATCGTAGATCTTTTGATTGACGGTACAGGTAAAAGGTATGACAGACGCTTTGTTCACGCCATTAACATCGACCTTCATAATGTGACCGTTGGCCCATATGTAAATGAATCGGTCATCCGGCGACCAGGCATAGCCGGTATAGATACCAAAGATGGTCCAGGCTTCCTGCTGATCCTTACTAAGCTGGTCGTACACCGGCCACTCTTCGCCGGTTTCAAGGTTGCGCAAATAAAGGACGGTCTTCGTCCTCACCCGTTTGATGAAGGACAGGTATTTGCCATCATGAGAAAGCTGAGGCCTGGCTGCGCCGCCACCGCCACCGGTAACGTTTTCTACTTTTCCTTCTTCGCGGTCGAAGCGGCGAATGATAAATATCTGGTTGTTGGGGTCTTTATTATATTGAAAATAGCCGCCGGGATACATGTCCTCGCTGAAATACACATACCGTCCGTCGGGCGAAACGCAGGGTTCATTCACATCCTGCTGATCATTTTTACGGGCAGTAAGCTGGAGACCGCTTCCACCGCTGGTATGATACATCCACATCTCTCCCGCGCCTAATGATCTGCCGGAAGTGAAGTGCTTCCTGGCCACGAGGTATTGTCCGTCGGGCGTCCACACGGCATTGTTCAATAACCGGAACTGCTCTTTTGTAACCTGGCGGGCATTGGTGGCCGCCCGATCCATGATCCAGATATTATCGCCTCCGCCGGCATCTGAGGTGAAGGAGATCTTCTTTCCGTCAGGACTAAACCGTGGCTGTACTTCAAAGGCATGACCGCCTCTTAGCAGCTTCGCCGCTCCACCGGCTACCGGAATACTGTAAATGTCTCCCAACAGGTCGAAGACAATTTCTTTACCGTCCGGCGACACATCGAGGTTCATCCAGGTTCCTTCATCTACCGTAAATGAAACTTCTTTAAAAGGTCCCTGGGGATTCGATACACTCCAGCTTTTATTGTCGGAGGAATTTTGTGCCAGCAGCATAGTGGGCAGTATGAGGCACGCGGCCATCATGGAGATCTTCATCATTCGCAAAGGATTATTGAAGCGGGAAGATAAAGAGCCCGGTGATTATAGCAAAATTTTATGTATAACGATCCATTGTCATGTTATACTGAGAAGGCCAGCCCCAAGCAAGTGATTGGTGGTGTTTCTTCCGATAACTTTCGTCTGTTGTTTGGAATGATACCAGTAATTATTTCAATTTCGCTTGCTCTCTGGTCCAGAGGGATTCTTTTTATAGTAGATGTTAAGTGCGAGAG
Source organism: Niabella sp. ZPM-14 (assembly GCF_055693045.2). NCBI lineage: Bacteria > Pseudomonadati > Bacteroidota > Chitinophagia > Chitinophagales > Chitinophagaceae > Niabella > Niabella sp. ZPM-14. The sequence goes on along the minus strand of NZ_CM181148.1, from coordinate 4,487,677 downwards.
TAGTCAGGTTGATCAATAAAGAAATGGAGTTGGAAATGATGATGATCACGTCGCTGATCATCGCACCGTATATCACCCAGAGCGCCAGGCCGCTGATCAATATCAGGAACACCCAATAAGAAATATCGGAAGGCTGTTTTTCCCGCGCGATTTTGATCAGCTGCGGCAATAATGAAATGCCCGTGCATGCGCTTGCTACAATACCGATGATGGTAGTACTATCCATAGGTGGTCTTATGATTTATGAATGATGAATGAGGCTAAGGTCTTGGTGTTTCCCGGGTGGTGCTCACCCATCGTAGCGCTTCTTCCTCTTGTGCGGAAGTATATACCCTGAATTCGCCTGGCATGATCTTGCTAAAGACATCGGTAAAATGTTTGATGCCGTCTGAATCGCTGATAATGACGGCCCGATGCCAGTCTGCCAGATGTTTAAGGCCCAGCCAAACGTCTTGCAGCCAGGCGCCGGCGGAGAAATCGGAAATATCAGTATCGAGATATAATAAAAAATTAAGCTGACCCTGTTTCCTGACATGCTGGTCGACCAGCGGAATGACAAGACTTTTGAAATCATCTGCAGTCACTTCTCCCGACGCGCGAAACGCAATTACCTGCTCGGGAACATCTGTTATCTGTTGAATCATAAAGAAATGTTTGAGGGTCGTTGTAAAAAGACAATTATTATGCCACCAAAAAATGATTTGTTGCGTCTGATGAACAGTGAACGGTACAATAACTATTTTAAATCAAAATAAAAAGACAACTGCACACTGCCCGGAGAACCGGTCCTGTTTGGCACACCCTTTGTCTTAGTCGATTCAGAGGAAACCATAACCATTAAAGCTTTTACACATGACAACGCTCAACGAAATTATCAACCATGGGTTTCAGGCCCATAATGTAAATACCGCGACATTTGACGAATATGTTTTCGGCATGGTAAAAGTGCATGTAGCCGGCGATGTGGTGGTAAACGTTTTTGTGATGGATATCAAGGTCAACTGTGCTCAGGACATTGATGAATTGATGTATATCTGCAAACGGGTCAACGCACGTGCCTGATGCAGGGACCACTCAAAAACCTTTTGAGAAATACGGGGCAAAGAAGCAATGCTACAAAGTCCCGGATATAATTTTGTTGCGCTTTACAGCATTTCATAGAGATGCTTCCGGAGCTAATAATCGTTGATCTTTACATTAGCAGCCAGAGACCTGAACACCACGAATTCACGAATAAATTCATCCGCCGACTGATCTTTAGCGGCCGGTCCTCAACCCTACGAAATGCCCGTTCAAGACCGTAGTTAACAATGATCTGTGCATGAGCGGCAAAGACCTGAACGCCATGGCTTCACGGGCCGTTGGTTGATGGATGATCTTTAACCGTTCCTATTTTTAAGTGTTCATCCGCGGCTGATCGTCACAAAAACCTGCCTGAGCGACTCCGCGTTGTTCTGCACCGTCCGTGAATATTCGACAGGTAGCATCCTGGCGTCATGCGTTAGATTCTCCGGCATTTAGATTATTTTAGTAGCAGGAATTGAACTTCAAACCAATGCCCTCCCTGATCAAAGACCTTTTTAAAGCCACGGTGGTGGCGGGTGTGCTGGACATATCAGCCGCGTTCATACAGGCATATCTTGTCAATGGGATCATGCCGGAGATCGTCTTGCGCTATATTGCCAGTGGTATATTCGGGGATAAGGCTTACTCCGGAGGTACTGTATACCCCATTGTAGGTTTGGCGGCACATTTCCTGATCGTGTGGGTGTGCGCGATGGTTTATTTCCTGGCTTATTCCAGGATCGGGCTGCTGCGCAGCAGCCTGTTCCTCAGCGCGGCGTTGATCGCCATTACAGCATGGTCGGTTACTACGTTTGTCGTCGTTCCCCTCAGCCATATCGGGCCGCAGCCGGCAACCTTTGGGAGGTCGGTAATGTCCATAATAATCCTTCTAGTCTGCCTTGGGTGGCCGATCGCTTTGTTTGTAAAAAGGCATTTCGAAAAACCAGCTTCAGCAAAACCCTTTCAACCCGGTCAGATCGCTACTCATTGAGCAGGCCCCTGGCTTCCTCCAGCATCGCTGCAGCGGATGTCTCTGTCAGCGCCGCAATGCGGAAAGGCTGTAAAGCGCTGTTGATGTCATTTAATTTCCGGCTATTCCCTTTGTCTATATATTCTTTTTTGAGGATGCGGATCTTTTCATAGTCCTGGATACCCTCAATGATCTTCTCGAACCGAATGCTGGTGAGTGGTCCGGGGTATACGAGATAGGTATCTCCTGAAGGCCATGCGGTAAAACGGCTGTCGTGCATGGGATCTTTAGGCCAACTGTTGTAAGCCCACCTCAGGTAGCCTTCCATGCCGGTAGCCGCCGTGTACCACCCCATCCACACCATTTCGGCCGGAGGGGAAAACGTGAAGGCGTTGGGATATTTTTCTGTGCAGCAGGTATACCAGGTGCTCGTCTGACCGCGTTGCTTCCGTGCCGCTAAAACATCCGCGGGAAATTCCCAACGGGAAGCAATGCAATAATTATCGATATCTTTTTCCAGCTCCTGGTGGTAATCCCCTGCCAGCGCGATCTTCCAGTTCGTGTCTACCGAATGCAGCAACCGGATCACGGATTTCATCGCATCCATTGGACGCTCATCCATGGCAATGTAGGTCTTTCCAAACCATTTTTTCTTTTTAAGGTGGCGCGTAAAATCTACGAGCATGGTCTTCCAGAACCGGTTGTATCCCTCGCTCCCGATGGTATCGGTGATGGTCATTTCCTTTTGCAAAGCTTCATCGTAATAGGTAAACGCTACCTTCCAGGGCACCATGCTGTAACAGCTGATGCGTCCATCTATCCCGCAGCTCATCACAAATTCCACATATTTGTCAAACAGCGAGTAATCATACTCCCAGCTCCCGTTTTTCTTTTTGATCCACTTGATCAGGCTTGGATAATCATCGTAGGTCTGGTGTCCCCACGGCTCGTTGACCACGCTGGCGGTGATATTTTTCTGTCCGGCCGCGGCCAGCATCGTGTAATATTTTTTCATCAAAGCGAAATGCTCCGGCGTCCACCATTTCACCTGGTGTACCCGTGCGATGGCCGCAGGATGTTGCCAGAGGTCCAGATCATAATGCCATTGAGCCGGTGGCGGCAATACCCGATCAATAACGGTTAGCTGGATCTTCAGCTCCTTTTTTTCCGCGCCGTCGACCGTGATAAGTCCATTGTAAGTGCCCGGCCGGGCATTTGCGGGGACAGATATACTCAGCCATACCGGCTGAACGGAATGTGCCTGAACCCGCACCGATTGAAGGGAAGTATTGATGATATCAGGGCGGTAAGATGAATCAAAATTTTGAGGCTTCCGGTAGCCACATCCACCCGCAAATTCATCTGCCATAACGTACTGAACAAAACCGATCTGCACCTGTTCCTTCCGTATCGTACTGCCGTTGGCGCTCACCAGATGACCGGCCGTCACTTTCGCGTTTGGTATCTCCTGTTTCGAAGCGATCAGCAATTGCGCCGACACTTTTTCACCGCGCCACGCTTTCAGCTGAGCTGTTAAAGACCCTTTACTGCCCGGAGGCATATCCTGTGCAAACCGGTCGTTGGTGGACACAAAACCCACGGTTGCGTCGGCTTCCTGTTTTTGCCAGGCCGCGGTTTTTTCATCATCCGTAAACCTTTCCAGCTTTTGAAGATCCAGGCTAACGTCCTGTGCGCGGGATACCAGGGCGCAGCATCCCAATAGCAAAGCAATACCGTACTTCATTGATGTTTTGATTTTCGTTGAGCAATTATATATTATCTCTAACCCATCCTGCAATGGTCCCCGAAAGGCCAGGGACCCCTGTTACCAGCCGCTGGCAAGCACATCTGCCAGGTGCATGGGTTTTATCTTATATCCCTTACCGTTGATGTACCCTTCCAGGTGCATCAGGCAGGAAAGATCTGTACTGATCAGGTAATCCGCATCGGTCGCTATGGCGTTTTCCACCTTCTGCTCGCCCATCCCAATGGAGATGCCCGGGAATTTTACGGCAAATGTACCGCCGAAACCACAACAGGTCTCGACATCTGTCATCTCTGTCAGGTGCAGGCCCTTGACATTATCGAGCAGTTTGCGCGGGCCTTGTTTGATCTTACATTCGCGCAGCGCAGCGCAGCTGTCATGATAAGTTGCAACCCCGTTGAGCCGGGCACCACAATCTTCTACCCCGAGCACATTGACCAGGAACTCAGAAAACTCAAAGGTTTTGGCCGCCATCGCTTTCACTTCATTGTGCAGCGAAGAGTTGTCAAACAACTTCTGGTAGTAGTTGCGGACAAACCCTACACAACTGGCGCTGGGCGCCACGATATATTCAGCACCCTGAAAATCCTGTATAAATTTCTGACAAACGGCTTTCGATTCGTCCCAGAAGCCGGCATTGAAAGCAGGCTGACCGCAGCAGGTTTGGTTTTGATTGTACCGCACGGTGCAACCGAACTTCTCCAACACCTTGACCATGTTAAAGCCTGTTTCAGGATATAACTGATCTACAAAACAAGGGATGAAAATCTGGACGTTGTACATGGGAATAAAAGGTAATAGTCTATGGTCAATGGGCTATGGACCATAGACTGTTTTCTATAATTAACTTACTCCAGCATTTTCAATGCTGTGATCGCGGCTTCCTCTCCTTTATGGCCGTGCTTGCCTCCTATGCGCTCAAGCGCCTGTTCCTGGTTGTTGACGGTCAACACCCCGAAGATCGTAGGAATCGGCAAAGTAAGGTTGAGCCGAAGAATCCCATCGGCCACCATTTTGCACACGTAGTCAAAATGCGGCGTATCACCCTGTATAACGGTGCCAAGGGCGATATAGGCGTGCGGTTCGTCAAACTGCTGCTTGGAGCGGTTCCAATGACGATTGATCGCGAAGGGAATTTCGACGCAACCCGGAACGGTCAAGGTTTCCACGCGCGCATTGTGTTGCGCTAACACGCGGCGACAGCCGTTTTCCAGCTCGTCTACCACATTGGCGTTCCATTCTGTTTTTACCAAAACAATAAAGGCATCCTGTTTGAAGATGCCCGTATTGCTATTTAATAAGTTACTGTTGCCAGTTGATGCCATTTAATTTACATTGTAAACACCCAATTGCGCCAGGTATTTGTCTGCTTCAAAGCCTTGCTGCGTACGAGGGTATTTTGTTTTTAATTCTTTGAAAAGGTTTACTGCTTCGTCCTTATCATTCATCACGTGCTGTGCCAGGAAAGCGCCTCTGAACAATGCTTCTGAAGAAGCCTGCTGATCTGTTTCAAAATGATGAGCCGCCTTTTTATAATAATCCAATGCTTCAGCGCTTTTACCCAGATCGCCATAAGCGTCGCCGAGTAACAGGTAGGCGCGCTGTTGAACAGGTTTGGAATCTGTGCTGAACTCTTTCAGGTACTCCACCGCTTTATCATTCTGATTCAGCTTGATGTAGCAAACACCTGCATAATAATTGGCAAGGTTGCCTGCGGGCGTGCCGCTGTAATTAGCCGCAATCTTGATGAACCCGGGGTTCATACCATCGCCGTTTAAAGCTTTGCTGATCGAATCCATACGAAAATATTCTTCCGCTTTAAAACTCTTGTCCAAAGCTTCCGCCTTTTCAGGGCCTTTAACGAAATGCTGGTAAGCAAAGAACCCACCTACTGCAACGACCAGTATGCCAAGGAAAAGTACGATATTCTTGCCGTTCTTATTCCACACCTGCTTAGCCTTCTCTACAGTTTCGTTTGATCCAAGTTGATCATTGTCAACTTGTTGATTGATATTGTCTGCCATTTTACTTTAAAACAATTAATATTAGTCAACAATAAATGGATAATTCTGATCCATGTATACATCTTTCAGGACTTCATCATCGTTCGGGAACGGACTTTCCTCAGCGAATTTCACTGAGTTTGCCACTACTTCTTCACAGCGCGCATCGATTTCTTTCAGCGCCTCTTCAGAAGCATATTTGTTGTCCAGGATATTTTTCTTCAGGATAGTAATGGGGTCTTTTGATTTGTATTCATCTACCTCATCCTTGGTCCTGTATTTTTGTGGATCACTGATTGAGTGTCCTTTATAACGGTAAGTTTTAATTTCAAGTAAGGTAGGCCCTCCTTTTTCACGCGCCCGTTTTACTGCTTCAGCAATGGCGTCATGCACTGTCTCAGGATTCATTCCGTCCACTACCTGTGAGGGCATATCATAACCGGCACCTAATTTATAAATGTCCGTTACGTTAGAAGTACGTGCAACAGAAGTACCCATTGCATAGTTGTTGTTTTCGCAGATGTAGATCACGGGAAGCTTCCACAACATGGCCAGGTTGAAGCTCTCGTGCAGGATACCTTGTCTGGCAGCTCCGTCGCCGAAGAAGCACAACACCACGTTGTCTGTTCCTTTATAATGCTCGGCAAAAGCTAGACCTGTTCCGGTTCCGATCTGGGCACCTACGATACCATGACCGCCGTAGAAGTTTTCTTTTTTACCAAAGAAGTGCATACTACCGCCTTTTCCTTTGGCACAACCGGTGGCCTTACCATACAACTCAGCCATACAGCTGTCAACGGATACGCCTTTGGCGATCGCTAATCCGTGGTCGCGGTAAGCGGTGATGAACATATCTTCGGGTTTTGTAGCGGTCATACAACCTGCAGCAATCGCCTCTTGTCCAACATACGCGTGAAAGAACCCGCGTATTTTACCTTCCATTTTGTACTTTTCTTCTGCCGTAAGCTCAAACTGGCGAATCAACTGCATTAACTCGTACCAGTATAAATATGTTTCTTTAGAAAATTTCGTTGCCACTGCTAAAATTTTGAGTAGCAAAAGTAAGGGAAAAAAGCTTTTAAAACTAACGCTGTCTAAAGCGCTGTACGCGTAAGAAATTTTACCGGATCAGGCGCGCCGCGAACACCAGTCACCGTATGTCTTTCATCGGTTAAAGGGTCTTTCCGAAATACCGGTAAGTATCAGCAGCCATCCGAAACGGGCTGCTCCTGAACACCGCTGCCAGCCGCAACCCTGGCCATCACGGTGTATGGTACAATAAGGCCCGGACGCTTGTTCCTGATAGAAAATATAATAAAGATTTAATCAGCGATTTCGATAAGGGTACATGAACGTCCCTATATTTATCGGATATTTTTTTTATATTGAAATTCTAATTTCTAATGTTGAAACTTATTCCGAGAGATATCAGCTGGTTGTCGTTCAATGAAAGAGTGTTGCAGGAAGCCTCAGACCACACCGTCCCTTTGCGGGAACGCGTGAAATTTCTAGGGATCTTTTCCAACAACCGGGATGAGTTTTTCCGTGTGCGGGTAGCGTCGCTGAAAAGAATGCTTCAGATCGAAACAAAGATGAAGATGCATTCCGAAAAAAACCCTCAAAAGATCCTAGATGAGGTGCAGCGGCTCAACTCCGAACAGCAGATCGCCTTTGAAAAGGTATGGACGGAAGTGCTGGCCGAGCTGAACCAGAACAATATCTTCCTGAAGAATGATAAACAGCTGAATGCCGAACAAAAAAAATTCATACTGGATTTTTTTGACGAAGAAGTAAGTGCCAACATGGTGCCCTTGATGGTCGAAAACATCAAAAAATTTCCCAACCTCAGAGATAAATCTATTTACCTGGGCGTGGTGATGTCCAAATCCACTAACCGGGCGGACCGCAAGTATGCGATCATCGAAGTGCCGGTGACGGCCGTGGGCAGCCGCTTTATCGTGTTGCCTTCCAAAGCGGGCAACCACGACATTATGCTGCTCGAAGATGCGATCAAGTTCAACCTTCCCGATATCTTCAGCTTCATGGGTTACGACGAATTCCAGGCAAACATCTTCAAGTTTACGAGGGACGCTGAACTGGACATTGATAACTCTGATACCACAACGATCATTCAAAAGCTGGAAAAAGGACTAAAGAACCGGAAGAAAGGAAAGCCGATCCGCCTCTCCTATGATGAAAATATGGACGCCGGGTTTCTTGAGTACCTCCTGACGCGGCTGGGTTTATCCAAGAAAGACAACCTCATGCCGGGCGGCAGCATTCATAACTTCCGCCATTTTATGGACTTCCCTTCACAGGTATTTACAGACCGGGCGAAACGCAAGCAGGCTTTCCCCCATCCCCTGCTGCTGGATGAGCGCGTAGGCGACGTACTGCAGAAAAAAGATGTCCTGCTGAACTTCCCCTATCACAGCTTTACACCCGTGATCGACATGATACGCGAAGCGGCTTTCGACCCGGACGTGATTTCTATTAAGATCGCCTGCTACCGGCTGGCTTCGCAGTCCAAGATCATCAATGCACTGGTGAATGCCGTGCGGAATGGCAAAGACGTGACCGTGATGATGGAGCTGAAAGCCAGGTTTGACGAAGAGGCCAACCTCAACTGGCAACAGGTGTTGACGGATGTGGGCGCCAAAGTATTGACCGGGCTGCAGGACATGAAAGTGCATGCCAAGATCTGCGTGATCAAGAAGCGGGTGAAAAATAAGACGATTCATTACGGATTTGTCAGCACCGGTAACGTGAATGAGAAGACGGCCAGACTGTATGGCGATCATTGCCTGCTGACTTCTAACCGGTTCATCATGGCGGACATCAACCGGATCTTTAATTTTTTACAAAAACCGGAAACGGGTCTTCATTTCCTGGAAAAATGCCGAACGTTGATTCCCAGCCCGGGCTTCATCCGGACAGAGCTTAATAAGCTGATCGACTTTGAAATCAATGCGGCTAAGAAAGGACATCATGCTGAGATCATTCTGAAAATGAACTCGATGGCCGATGCAAAGCTGATCGAAAAACTGACGGAAGCCGCAAAGGCGGGCGTCATTATTAAACTGATCGTACGCGGTATTTTCTGTATGCAATCAGAAAGTAAAAAATTCAAACACCCCATCCAGGCGATCAGTATTGTAGATGAATACCTGGAACACGCCCGTGTCTGGGTCTTTCATAACCGGGGTAATGAAAAAGTGTACTTGTCGTCGGCAGACTGGATGATCCGGAATATTGAGCACCGCGTAGAGGCAACTTGTCCGATCAAAAGCCCGTTATTAAAGCAGGAGCTGATCGATATCTTAAAGATCCAGCTAAAAGACAACACCAAGGCCCGCATCCTGAACAATGAATTAAGCAATGACTACGTGAAGAAGAAGGGTGACGTCATTCGCTCCCAGGAAGAAATTTATAATTATCTTGTCAATAAAAGTTATTAATTGCAGCAACGCTGCATCATATAAAACGAATGGATGAAACTGGCAGCGATAGATATCGGTAGTAACGCCGCAAGATTATTGATCACAGATGTGTTTGCAGATGGTAAAAAGTCTCCTGAATTTATAAAGTCGAGCCTGGTGCGCGTGCCTTTACGGTTAGGGTTTGATGTGTTCGAAACAGGCACCATCTCACCCGGAAGAGCCGCCCGCCTGGTAGAGACCATCAAAGCCTACAAGCATTTACTGAACGCTTACGAGATCAGGCATTATAAGGCCTGCGCCACGTCTGCCATGCGTGATGCCAAAAACTCGAAAGAGATCATTACCCAGATCCGTGAGGAAACGGGAATAGAGATCGAGATCATTTCTGGCGACGTAGAAGCAGCGCTTATTTATGAAACGCATATCGCCGAGGGACTCGACAAGGATGTTCTTTACCTGTACATCGACGTAGGCGGCGGCAGCACAGAGATCACTTTCTTCCTGAATGGAGCAGTCGTCTTCAAGCAATCCTTTAATATCGGTACGATCAGGCTTCTGAAACAACAGGTATCAGAAGGTCAATGGGAGGAAATGAAGGAGGTGATCAAGGCGCGGGTAAAAGGCGCGCGCAAAGTCATGACCATAGGTAGCGGTGGTAATATCAATAAAGTGTTCTCGCTTTCTAAAAAGAAGGAGGGCAAGCCACTTCCGCTTTCCCTGCTGAGAGATTATTATAAAGAGATGAGCGGGTTGAGCCTGCAGGAGCGCATGAGCCTCTACAAAATGCGGGAAGACCGGGCCGACGTGATCATCCCTGCATTGCTGATCTATGTGAATGTACTCAAATGGGCCGGTGCAGACGAAATACTGGTGCCCAAGATCGGCCTGGCCGATGGGTTGATCCATGCCCTGTATGATGAAGTCAGTCGTGACTCCTGATGAATACAGAAACGCTAAAGAGCTGACTATTTTATCACCGTGAATTCACGAATAATTCCTGATCGCATGCAGCAAGAGCGATTATTTTGAAACAGGTAAATAAATGAATTCTTTTCACGCATTAAAAGCGAAGTTCGAGACCAGCAAACAACTGGCTGATCCGTCTGTCTGTGCATTTGTGGCTAACACCATCATTGCGTCAGACCGGGACGGTCAGACGCGGGAACAGCGCCACGGATGCAACGAATCACGAAAAACGTCTTGAGCTCTGAATAATATCCGACAAAAATTCGTGCATCCGCGGCGGTCATTATACAGCCACGGATACACGATTCCTTTCTTGCATGACTGAATAATAAAGTTTCTTTGGGAACGAGCTGAATGAGTCGTTCAGCCCGTCACACATGGACCAAGCGGCAACTTTTTTGATCACAAAACAAGCAACGTCTCTATCTATCCGTATATCCGTGCCCAACATCTTCATTGCGTCAGACCGGAGGGGCAGACGCGGGAACAGCGCCACGGATGCAACGAATCACGAAAAACGTCTTGAGCTCTGAATAATATCCGACAAAAATTCGTGCATCCGCGGCCAACCCTCTCTCCCAAAAATCTGCTGCTCATTTAAGTTATTAGTTTAATTTCACCGTCCGAAAATCATTTGATCACCCTACAACCTACTACCGTGTCAGTTAATAAAGAAGTGAAGCGTGTTACAACCAATACATTGATGATGATGAAGCAGGCTGGTGAAAAGATCTCGATGCTCACCGCCTACGACTATTCTTTTGCGAAGATCATCGACAGCGCCGGCATCGACGCCATCCTGGTGGGAGATTCGGCTTCTAATGTCATGGCGGGACATGAAACGACCTTACCGATCACACTGGACCAGATGATCTATCATGCCTCCTCCGTGATCCGCGGTGTACAGAGATGCCTGGTAGTGGTGGATCTTCCTTTCGGTACCTATCAATCCAATTCCGAGATCGCATTGGCCTCCGCCATCCGCATCATGAAAGAGACAGGCGCCCATGCTATCAAACTGGAAGGCGGTGAAGAAGCTGTCGACTCCATCCGCAAGATCGTATCCGCCGGCATTCCTGTGATGGGCCATCTCGGCCTGACACCGCAATCTATTTACAAATTTGGCACCTATGCCGTGCGCGCCAAAGAGGAAGCCGAAGCAGCCAAACTAAAATCGGACGCGAAACTCCTGGAAGAAGCCGGCTGCTTTGCGACCGTACTGGAGAAGATCCCTGCACAACTGGCAAAAGAAGTAACCGAAAGCCTGCATATTCCCGTGATCGGTATCGGGGCAGGCAACCATTGTGATGGCCAGGTGCTGGTGATGCACGATATGCTGGGTATCAATACCGAATTCAAACCTAAATTCCTGAGACAATATCTCAATATTTTTGAACAGGCCACAGAAGCGGTTAAATCATATATTGCTGACGTAAAATCGTCCGACTTTCCCAACGATCGGGAACAATATTAGTCCCGTAATTAAAATACGCTGAAGTGTACGTCCCTAACCATGCGGGAGAGCCGGCCCCTTACCCCGGGCCTGCCATCCCGAACGCACCAGTTGTATCCTTAAAAACACTTTTCATCCTTCAAATTATTTTTTTTGTCCTTTTGAATGTAAACTGTACATTTGTTCGACAAAATATGCTTATGAACAAACAGAAAGAGATTTGCCTTTGACGTCAGCACGTTGTTCTCTGCATCTTTTTGCCCACTATTAAGCCCTCTAACCAGTATGGACACAGAACTGAATTATGACCAGGTAGTCAAGCTGCTTTTAAAATCTGAATGCGATTCGTTCATTCAGCAGGTAATTTTATTACTCTCGCTGGTGCACGAAGAAATGCAGAGAAGCTGCCTGGATAAAAATGACTTCTTCTTTACGCAGTTCAAAGAAGGTCATGTTCTGGTGACCAGAGTAAGAGATCGAGCCTGAGATTTTCTCAGGCTTTTTTTATGCCCTTTCGGCCTTAGGCTCGGGTATCGGAAAGCAAACGGTCAGACGGGGACCGTCAGACCGGATCGCGAGTTCAGCCGCCATTGCTTTCTTAAAACTTATTACTCCTTTTGAAAGACATTCCTCCCGCGCCCCGCCAGAATAAATCTTTCGGGTGGGCGAACGGATTCGGCTGCCTGCCTGGCCATAAAGAACGGGGAGCCTCGAACCATCTCTTGTTTGGAAAGAGCGTGGTCGAATTATTTGAGCTCGCGGACCGGATAGCAAACGGTCAGACGGGGGACCGTCAGACCGGGTCGCGAAATGATTCGTGTGAATAGTCCATAAAAATGTCTATGCTTTTCGGGCTGCAATCCATGCTTCTCATTTTTTTTGTGACCATTTTTGTACAAACAAGATTGCACGCCATGGACCTTCAAGATCGCTTCAATAGCCGTTACATTCTGGGTATCTCGTTCATTTCCGCACTGGGTGGTTACCTGTTCGGTTTCGACTTTGCTGTCATTGCAGGAGCGCTGCCATTTCTGAAAGAGCAGTTTCATTTCAATGATGTACAGGAGGGCATTGCTACGGCGACCCTGGCCCTGGGCTGTATTTTAGGTTGCGCGCTGGCTGGGGCGATTTCGGAGAAGTACGGCCGGAAGCGCGGCCTCATGATCGCCGCCATTATTTTCTTTGTCTCCTCCCTGGCCATGTCTGCCAGCAATAGCAGCACAGCCTTTATTGTAGCCCGGTTCTTCGCAGGCGCCGGCGTAGGCATGGCTTCAGTGTTATCACCGATGTATATTGCCGAGATCGCGCCCGCCAGCATGAGGGGCCGGTTGGTAGCCATCAACCAGATGACCGTCGTCATCGGTATTTTCATTACCAACCTGGTGAATTACAACCTGCGTGATCAGGGAGATGATGCCTGGCGCTGGATGGTCGGGTTGGGTGCCGTACCATCGCTGTTGTTCCTGGTCGGCGTATGCTTCCTTCCCGAAAGCCCTCACTGGCTGGTTCGCAACTTCAAAGCTGAAAAGGCGAAGGCCATCCTGTCGCGGATCGGTGGCGATGCTTATGCGACCCAAACGCAAAGCGCTATTCAGGATTCTTTAGCCCACACCAATAAGGCGTCGCTGCCGGCATTGACCGACCCGGCCATCCTGCCCGCTGTGATCGTAGGCATCGGCTTGGCTGTATTCCAACAACTCTGCGGCATTAATGTCGTCTTCAATTATACCGCCACCATCTTTGAAAGTGTCGGTTTCAGCCAGGACGATCAGCTAAAACAAACCGTGTTCATCGGACTGATCAATATGCTTTGCACGGGCCTGGCCATGTGGCAGGTTGACAAACTCGGACGGAAGCCCCTCATGCTTTTTGGTGCAGTAGGTCTGGCAGTTCTTTACATCATCAGTGCGGCGCTGCTCCAGCAACAATCCCCCGCCGCCTCCTGGCCGCTGCTGGCAGCTATCGGGGTGTATGCAATGACCCTGGGACCCGTCACCTGGGTGTTGATCTCAGAAATATTCCCGAATAAAGTACGCGGCAAAGCCACGTCTGTAGCGATCATCGCACTGTGGGTTTCGTATGCTTTGCTCACTTTTACGTTTCCCATCCTGGCGCAGCGGACAGGCACTTACACGCCTTTTTACCTCTATGCCGGCATCTGCATCGCTGGCTTCTTTTTCGTGAAAAGGAAGGTCAGGGAAACCAAAGGAAAATCGCTCGAAGAAATGGACGAGATCTTTCTAGGTCACTGACGATCATCGATCCGTTATACATAAGCCTGCACGGCTGTCACTAGATCATTTCAATTCCAATACCAACTCATATGCAAGTAAAAGCCTGGGAAGAAAAAGTAACTATTCCCACCTACAAGATCGGACAACCTGACGACAATCCTATGTTTCTTGAAAAACGGGTGTACCAGGGAAGCAGCGGCGTGGTATATCCGTACAAGGTGATCGATAAAGTGTATGATGAAAAAGATAACAAGGAATGGACGGGGTTGTACCTGGAAAACGATTACCTGAAAATACTCATATTACCTGAGTTAGGTGGACGGATCCAGATGGCTGTTGACAAAACCAATGACTATCATTTTGTGTACTACAACCAGGTGATCAAACCGGCGCTGGTCGGCCTCACCGGGCCCTGGATCAGCGGAGGCATTGAATTCAACTGGCCACAACATCACCGGCCGACTACCTTTGATGTGACAGATTATTACATTGCGGAAAACAACGACGGCAGCAAAACCGTTTGGGTCAACGAATATGAGATCATGTTCGGCACCAAATGTGCGCTCGGTTTCACACTCCATCCCGACAAAGCCTACATCGAACTGGAAGCTAAAATATACAACCGGACACCCTTCCCGCAGACCTTTCTGTGGTGGGCCAATCCGGCCGTTCATGTGGATGAGCATTACCAAAGTGTGTTTCCACCTGATGTTCACGCGGTGTTTGATCATGGCAAAAGAGATGTGAGCTCCTTCCCCATCGCAACCGGCACTTACTATAAAGTGGACTATTCGCCGGGCACAGACATATCAGTGTACACCAATATTCCGGTTCCCACTTCTTATATGGCCGTGAACAGCCAGTTTGATTTCGTCGGTGGATACCATCATCAGAAAAAAGCAGGACTGATGCATATCGCAGATCATCATGTCAGTCCCGGGAAAAAGCAATGGACCTGGGGTTGCGGCGACTTTGGGAAAGCCTGGGACAAACAACTGACCGACGAAGACGGACCTTATTTCGAACTAATGTGCGGTGTTTATACAGACAATCAACCGGACTTCGGTTGGATCATGCCCAATGAATCAAGGACGTTCAGGCAGTATTTCATGCCCTATAAAAATATCGGCTATATTAAAAATGCCTCTGTTGACGCGCTCGTTAATCTGGAGAACAAGGATGGTGTTGTTAATATACAAGTGTACAGCACGGCCTCCCGGCAAGTACAGATCAAGTTATACTCGTCGGACGAGCTGGTCTTCCGCGAGATCGCTCACCTCTCTCCCACGACTACCTTTCATCATTCAATACCACTGATAGCAGCGGACAGCCAGTTGAGCCTGCATGTGGAAGATGAAGCAGGAAAGCTGCTGGTGTCTTACACTCCCGTCAGTGCTCAAGATCAGCCGCTGCCCGATCCGGCGTCACCAGTCCCATTGCCCGCAAACATTGAGACGGTAGAAGGCTTGTTCCTGGCGGGCCAGCACCTGGAGCAGTACCGCCACGCTACCTATTCGCCGCTTGATTATTATGATGAAGCATTGAAAAGATCACCTGATGATATCCGGTGCAATAATGCAAAAGGCTTGTGGTTACTGAGACGGGGCGCTTTCTCACAGGCGGAGGTCTATCTCCGGAAAGCGCAGGAGACCGTCACCCGGCACAACCCTAATCCCTGCGACAGCGAACCCCTGTACAATCTGGGCTTGTGCCTGCAATACCAGGAGCAGTACGAAGAAGCATTCAATTGGTTCATGAAAAGCGCGTGGAGCGCGGCACAGCAGGATGTCGCTTACCTGCAGGCGGCTTATATCAGCGCCGTCCGGAAAAACTGGAAAGATGTGGTAAGACTGTCTGAACAATCCATGCTTAAAAATTACCACGGGCTCAAAGCCAGGCATCTCAAAGCAATGGGGCTCCGCCAACTCGGCCAACTTGCCGAAGCCATTGAGCTTTGCCTTCAGACGCTCGCTATCGATCCTTTTGATTTTGCATCCATGTATGAGCTGTCCCTATGCTATCGCCTGCAAGACCGGAAAGATGAAGCCGATGCTTTGGAAAACCGTATCCAGCGCACCATACAACAAAGAAGCAGCACCTATATAGAGATAGCCAACCAGTATGCAAGCGCAGGCGCCTACCAGGAAGCATTGAATTTTGTCCACCTGAACGGAGATTATCCGGATGCGCTCTTCCTGTATTATAAAGGATATTTTGCTTTGCAGCATGGTGATGCGGACCAGGCTACCCTTTATTTTGAAAAAGCTTTCGATCATAACCTGAAGGCCTTCCCCAATCGCATTGAAGATATTAAAGTGCTGGCCGCTGCTGCGTCACATCGTCAACAGGATTATAAAGCCTGGTACTACCTCGGCAACTTTTATTACGCCAAGCGAATGTATGCCGATGCGCGCAAGGCCTGGGAACAGGCGTTGTCGATCAACAGCGGATTTGCTACTGCGCTGCGCAACCTCGGAATCGCTTACTTCAATAAATTCGATAAGAAGGAAGAAGCGCTCGAACTGTATGAGAAAGCATTTCAGGCCAACCCCTCGGACGCGCGTGTGTTACTGGAGCTCGACCAGTTAAGAAAACGCTTTAAAGTGTCGCCTGAAGCGCGCCTGGAGTTATTGCACCAACATCCGCAACTCGTGCGCGAACGGGATGATCTTTTTATTGAATACATCGGCTTACATACTGTAATCGGGAAAGCAGCAGCGGCTTATCGCCTGCTGCTCTCGCACCATTTTCATCCGTGGGAAGGTGGGGAAGGTAAGGTCTCAGCTCAATACAAGATTACCTTGATCGAGCAAGCGAAGGCCGCACTTGAAAAAGGCGGGACGGAACAGGCAATAGACCTGTTGACACAAGCACAAACCTATCCCGACAACCTAGGCGAAGGCAAGATCTTTGGCGCACAGGAGAATGATATTTTTTACTGGCTCGGGTGTGCTCATGAACAAAAAGGCGAACCAGATCTTGCTGTGTCGTACTGGAACAAAGCAGCCGTGGGACTGGATGAACCGACTCCGGCTATTTATTACAACGACCAGCAGCCAGACACCATCTTCTACCAGGGATTAGCACTTCAAAAGCTGGGTGAAGCAACGGCCGCACAACAAAAATTTGAGAAACTCATACAATACGGCATTGCACATGAGCAGGATGATATCACGATCGACTTTTTTGCCGTGTCCTTACCCGACCTGATGATATTTGATGACGATCTGAATACGAGGAACAAGATCCATTGTTACTACCTGATGGGGCTCGGCTATGCCGGACTCCGGCAGGAAGCCGAAGCGCACGCCTGTTTTGAAAAGGTAAAAGCACTGGATCCCGCGCATGTGGGCGCAACGATCCATGCTATAAAGACGGCTCCGGTTGAGTTATAGGAAGCGCTTTCGCTTTCTGTAGCTAAGCGGCGACTCGCCCATATATTTCCGGAACAAACGGGAAAAATAAAACGGGTCTTCCATGCCCAGCTCAAAGGATAATTCCTTAATGGGCATGGCCGTAAATTCCAGGTACTGGCAGGCTTTCTGGATCTTCAGGTGGTTAAAATATTCCAGGGGCGGGTGACCGGTTTTGTTTTTGAACATGGCTGAAAAATGAGACGGCGACATAAAAACCAGCGAGGCCAGGTCTTTCAGTGATACGGAAGACATAATATGTTCTTGCATATATTCGATCACAATGTCGATCTTATTTTTTTCTTCCTTGTAAGGCGGATTTAAAAATTGCGGAAAACAAAACGTGCCCAGGTAACTGGAGAAGATCATATTGCAGTAATACAAGTGATCGATACTATAGCCGGATTCTAAGGTTTGATAAATATCATCAAACAACACGGTTCGTTTTTCATTGTAAGCGGCATAGCCCACGTGATCCGTGCTTTGCTTCAGCAGCAGTTCTACAAAACGATCCGACGCTTCGCCATTAAAATGTGCCCAGTAAATAGACCAGGGCAACTGCTCGTCCGCGCCATACCGATGACGAAGGTGTTTAGGGATCACGAGGTACTCCCCTTCTTTGATATCCACTGTTTTGTCTGCCACGGTAATCCAGCCTTTGCCGCCCGTGCAATAGATCAGTATATGCTGATCCGACCCCTGGTCCCGCTCCCGGTAATGGTATTTCGCGCGGGGATAATAACCAATGTCTGTAATGTAGAGACTGGATAAAAGTTGCTGCGCCTGGCAAACCGTGATCACCTGCCGCGGCAGCACAATCGCTTTCTGTCCTTTAAACCCCTCTTTCTTTTGAATAGCGCCTTCCTGTTTTTTTTCAGCCATAGTCAATGCGGTAATGTATCGTAGAATACTAAAAGTACTTCATTTTGGCCTTACATGAATCACTTGCACAAGGTAGATGCACGCCTGCTTTCATATGATTCGTCTCCTCTGCAAACGGATTTCTCCACCTGAAACCGCTCGGCTTCGCTTCGTCTGCGGTGATGATAAGCGGCTATTGCACTTTCACCAAACGCACCAGCAGCGCATCTTTTGGAGCTACATGGAGCTCGAACGACGCTTCCGCTGCGCTCATCGATCCGATCGGTTGATCGGTAAAAAAGTCACGGATACTATAAGCGCCTTTACCCAATTGTAGGGTCGCTCTTTGGAAGGTATATTGAAAAGGCTTATCCCTGCAGAAGTTCAGAGCAGCTGCGTAGGGCACAGCCCCCGTTTGATAAAAGCATTGTTGCTGATCTTCCGTAAGTCCATCCGACACTTTCAATGGCGTAAACGCTGCAGGATCCCGGAAATATTGGGTTACAAAAGGGTTGTTTAAAAATGTCCTGGCTCTCGCTGCTGCTATTGAGTCTCTTAAATCGGATCCATCTCCCAGGATGCTGCCCATCACGATCATCGTCACCAATCTTACTTTTACATCCTGCTCACTGATATCCTTGTTCTTTTGGAAATGTTGCATCACGGCGATATCCATATTGGTGAATGGCCACAAAGTGCCTTGCATCCAGCCCAGGTGGGAAGACGTGATCATTGAAGCAGCGGTGCTGCCGTAATGAGGAAACCCTTTCTGATCGTTTCTCAAATGGGAATACACATCGGTAGAAAGAAAGCGGGTATGGGCATACTGGTTGGGGAAAGCCGGTGAAATAGCCTGCGTGATGAACACGTCCGGGCCGAGTATAGAATCGATCAGCCCTTTCAGCATCTTCATTCCATACTGATAACCCTGCAAACCCGAACGGATCCTTTTATCATAGCGCCGGGTAGATTCCAGGGCACCTGCTGTGAGGAAATCGATCTTCAAAAAGCGGGCGCCGATTGCTTTTGCTTTTTGCAGCTCACCGATGATCCGCTGGCGCGTAGCCGGGTGCGTAGGATCCAGCGGGAATGCGCCGAATTCGCCGTCTTTATAAACGATGGTAGCGCCATTCGCATCTTTCAAAGTCACGTCCCTGATAAAAGCATCCGTGTATTGCAGCTTGTCCTTATCGACAGAGGACTTCCAGGTCCATACCGCAAACGGAATAAAGTAAAAGCCCAGCTCCTGGCCCTTTTGAGCGCCGTAGGTCCTGATAGCGCTCAGCACTTCTTTTGAATAAATACCCTGGTCATACGAGTCAATACTTAAGTAGACTTTTTTGCCTTTCGAAAAATGTTCCAGCGAAGCCAGGTGATCTGATATTTTATAGACGCCTTCAGGCATCATGCGCTTTTCATAACCGAGCACCCCCTCAACGCCGAAGCTGTTCCAGTAAAAAGGTGCATGCTCCTTCCACTGCAGGAAACCATTTAATTTTTTATTGACGGCGCCGTAAGCCCGGAATGCCTCATGCCGGTTTTTTAATCCGCACAGGAACAGCAGCGGCGAGGAAATGCTGCTGCCTTTCATAGCGCCGTGCGGCACCACGTCATGCGTGCCGTCATTCCCGCCAAACTCGGGTGGCAACTGGCCGTTATCAGGTGTAGCAGCCCCGCCGAACACGGTCAATGTATCTATTCTTCCTGTCTGCCCGGATAATGCATACCGGATGCCGGTTTTCCAGAAATCATGGGTTACCGCACCGATCACGAGGCCTGAGAGCTGCTGCTCATCATACAAAGCTGTGAAGTTGTAGCCCGTCCCGGACCGCTCCTGTGGGTTCATCCAACCGGCGGTCAGTAACTTCGTCCAGTTGTCGTTATCGAAAGGAACATCCAAAACGCGTGGCGCATGGCCCGCCACCTTCACTGCGCTTCCGCCCTGTGCTTCGACGTTCAAAGGGCTGATATAATTGGCTTCCAGCTCTGTTCCCGATGTAGCAATGGCCGACATATTAACGAGAAAGAAGGGTTGTAGCTCATACAGGTGAACAGCTTGTTGTAGCCGAACCGGCATGCCCTGCTGCTCATGTAAAAAGAGGATCTTCTTTCCTTTACCGATGGCGTCTGCAAAGGGTTCTACCTTTATCGAATGCGTGTTGAATTGTTTGCAATGATAAGTGTTCCCCTGCAGGTCTCTCAACACACCTGTTGCGCCTTTTATAAAGCTGCCGTCGGAAAAACTATAGTCGATGGTACCCGACCGCTCATTGAAAGAAAGGGTATAAAACTGTGACGTCACCAATAAACCAGGTTGGGTCTTCCGGATATGCTGGGCGGTAGAAACGCCTGGCATCGCGGCCAGGAACAGAAGAAAGATCAGGTATTTCATGCTGTAGATATCATTGGGTCAAGTAATCGTTGAGGGTTGTCAACACACGCGTCACTAAGGTGATACAAATGAATGAATAGGACCTAGATGATCTGGCGTGTCTGCTGGACAATATGATGCAATATAATAAACCTGGCTATCCTATTAGAATAGGATAGGATAATTTTTATTTTGAAACCAAAGAATTGTTGTTTATTTGCGAACAACTATTGCTATGCAAAAGGTATATGATCATATCCGGAATATGGAGCATGTGCATGGATTGTCCAAACATGAGCAATTCGTCCAGGGTTTCATCAATGCGGTTGACGATAAATCCATCATCAAAGGCGATATGCTGCCCTCTGTGAATAACCTCATCGGCGAACTGGGCTTCGCCAGGGAAACCGTGGCCAAAGGATATAAGGAGTTGATCAGCCGGGGTATTGTCGAATCCAAGAACCGCATTGGCTTTTTCCTCGCCCGCGAGAATACGAGAAACCAGTTGCGGGTAGCACTGATCATATTTGCTTTTGATACCTTCCAGGAAGTTTTTTATAAAACCTTCCGCGACCAATTGGGTAAGCAAACACATATTGATATTTTCTTTCACCACAATAATATCGAAGTATTCGAAAGCATTATCGAACGCGTCAGGGGTAAATACGGTATGTACGTGGTAGCGCCCATCCCTCATAAAAAATCGGGAGCTATCCTCAAAACCCTGCCGATGGATAAGTTCCTGATGATCGACCGGCACGTCCCTGTCAAAGGAGATTTTTCCTACATCACGCAGGAATTCTTCCAGTCTTCTTATGCCGCTTTCGCACAGCTGGCGCCTGCTATCAAAAAGTTCAGGAAGATGATCTACTATCATCGCCCCAATGCAGATACGCCCGTTGAGATACTCGAAGCGTTCCAGAAGTTCGTTACTGACTTCAAGATCAAACACGCCATACTGCCCGAATATTGCAATGGCTCCTTAGAAGCGGGAAATGTGTATTTTACGATTAATAACGCAGAATTGTGGATGATGATCAAAGATGCCAAATCCAAGCACTATCAGTTAGGTACAGATGTCGGCATACTCTCGCATAATGATGAGATCGTAAAGGAGATCATCCTGGATGGCATTACCACCTACTCTACCAGCTTTGAGACCATGGCCCGCAAAGCTGCCGGGTTTGTGCTCGATCGCAAAAAAATACAGGAGATCATTCCTACGGTCCTGATCAGAAGAGGCTCTCTATAACTTTTATACAACTGCTATGTTTATCAGCTTTTTTCTCTTGCTGGCTATTGCCGCCGGGATATCGGTGTATACAACCAGGAAACAAAGCAAGACAACCGTCGGTCATTACCTGGGCAGCCGGAGCCTCAACTTCTGGATGATCGGGTGTTCCCTTTTTCTCACCAACATGAGCGCCAACCAGTTCATCGGGGAAAATGAATTTGTCTACACCACCAACATGTCTGTCATGTGCTGGGGCATGAGCTCCATCCTTGCTATGATCATTGTTTCAGAATTCCTGATGCCGGTCTATCTCAAGATCGGCGCCATGACGACGCCCGATTTCCTGGGCATCCGCTTTGACCGGCAGACGCAGCGCATGGTGTCCATTATCTTCCTGCTCAGCTATATCGTCAATTTAGTGCCCTCTGTTTTGTATGGTTGCGCCGTTGCCATCAATGGGATCTTTCAATTGGATGAAAAACTGGGCATCAGCTATTTCACCTCCATCCGGATACTCGTGGTGTTTATCGGCGCCACAGGGTGCGTTTATGCAGTGTTTGGCGGGCTCAAAGCCATTACCATCAATGATATTGTTCAGGGTGTGGGCATGGTAGCCGGTGCTGTATTGATCATCTGGCTCGGTCTCCGCTACCTCGGCGATGGCAGCGTGGTAGCGGGCGGTACACGGCTGCTTGCACATAACAAAGATCATCTGAATGCGATCGGAGATGCGCAGGCACCAATCCCCTTCGGTACGCTGTTTACCGGCATGCTGCTGATCAACATTTATTACTGGGGCATGGAACAGTATATTGTACAGGAAGCCCTGGGCGCAAAAAACCTGGCCGAAAGCCAGAAAGGCATTTCACTGGCCTGCGTGGGCAAGCTGATCGCGCCGCTGTTGTTAAACGTGCCGGGATTGATCGCGCTTCAGTTATATCCGGGTATTGAAAATACCACAGGAGTCTTTCCAAAAATGGTCAGCGGCACCCTGCCCCCGGTGATGGCAGGGTTTATCGCCGCCATTGTTTTCGGGGGAGCACTGAGTACGTTCAACGCCGGACTGAACAGCATCGGCACGCTCTTCACCATGAATATTTACAAGCCCTACCTGCAGGCAAAAGGAACCTCGCCGGACGACCGCAATCTTGTCAAAAAAGGACGCAGGTTCCAGGTGATCGTTACCGCAGCCGCCATTCTGGTGTCGCCCTATATTATGTTTTTCAGCGGCGGATTTTATAGCTATCTGCAGAAAGTATCCAGCTACTTTAGCGTGCCCGTATTCACGATCATGATCATGGGATTACTAACGCGCAAAGTGCCGCCCGTTGCGGCCAAAGCCGGGTTATTATTTTTTGTCACAGCCTATGTCCTTACGCAGTTTGTGTATCCCGTCCCTTTTCATTACCTGCATGTATTAGGCATCCTGTTCCTCGTCACTGCACTCTTGATGCTGGTGATCGGGTATTTCCGTCCCATGAAAACAAAATTCCAGATCGACATACGCTCGAAGATCAATATTGAACCCTGGCGCGGCCGCTACGTCTATTATGCGCTGCTGCTGATCATGATGGTGGGTATGTTCGTACTGTTTTCGCCCATCGGATTGGCAAAAACCTGATGTGCCAGGCTCGCAAAGGTCCATTCCGGTTGCGTCATTTTGTGCAGGGTTTTCATAAAAACGTCTATTGATCCTGACCACTCCCCCATCTACCTTAGCAGTAACCAAATTTTTTTTGGTGGTTTCGAAAATTCTGTTACTTTTGGAATAGTATAGAATAGTATAGATTAACGATTACTTGTACAGCCCGTTTGAGAGATCTCATTACCTTACTTTTTAATTGCTTAAAATGATTAAACGATTGTGTTGTTTTTCTCGCGTGGAAGAAAGGCATCTGCTGCGCCCGCTCTTCCTGTCATTGCTCTTTTTACTGCTGTTTGGTGCCGCGCAGGCACAATCAGTTGCCGTGATCGGAACCATTCGTGACACGAGCGGACGCCTGATGGACGGCGTGAGTGTCACGGCCATCAACAAAGAAAAGATCGGTACTTCTTCTGATAAGAACGGCCGTTTTATTCTGGAAGCAGCAGCCGGTGACTCGCTGCGCTTTTCCTTTGTCGGCTACCAGGATCAGAAGGTACTGGTTACCGACCCCATGCCCGAACTGGAGATCATCATGACGCCGGCGATAGTAGATGCCGGAGATGTCGTGGTAGTAACGGCGTTTGGTCGCAAAGAACGGAAAGAAGCCCTGGTAGGCTCCGTGACCAGTATTCAGCCGGAAGAGCTGAAGATACCGGCCAGCAACCTCACTACGGCCATGGCCGGACAAATTGCGGGTATGATTGCCTACCAGCGAAGCGGACAGCCGGGGCAGGACAACGCTTCCTTTTTCATACGCGGTGTTACCACCTTCGGGTACAAACAGGATCCGCTGATCCTGATCGATAACGTAGAGCTGACGGCTAATGACCTGGCCCGCCTGCAGGTGGATGATATCGCGAGCTTCTCCATTTTAAAAGATGCAAGCGCCACTGCTCTGTATGGCGCACGGGGCGCTAACGGTGTGATCCTGGTAAGTACCAAAGAAGGCAGAGAAGGGAAAGCCAAAGTGAATTTCAGATCTGAATATTCTTCGTCTCAGGCCACGCAGACCTTGCAGCTCGTAGACCCGATCAAGTACATGCAACTCTTCAACGAAGCTACCCTGACCAGGGACCCAAGTTCAGCCACGCCCTTCACTCCTACTAAAATTCAGAATACCATCGACGCCATGAACGGCGTGCCCGGCAGCAATCCTTATGTGTATCCTGCGGTCGACTGGCTCGACCTGCTCTTTAAAAAACGCGCTACCACACAGCGGAACAATCTCAGCATCAATGGAGGCGGAAAAGTAGCCAAATACTATGTAGCGGGTTCTTACAATATTGACAATGGTGTACTGAAAACAGATATCCGGAACAACAATGATAACAACGTCAAATTTCAAAACTATCAGCTGCGGTCGAACGTCAACATCAACCTGACCAGTTCCACGGAGATGATCGTTCGCCTGTCCGGCAATTTCAGCGAGTATAACGGACCGATCACGACAGACGGCTCCTTCGCCTCTGACTTATATAATATTGCCGTGCATACCAGCCCGGTGCTGTTCCCTGCATTTTATGAGCCCGATGCCGCCAACGCCAATACCCAGCATATCCTTTTCGGAAACGTAGGCATCGGCGATGCAGGTATTTCCAATAACAGTATACAATACAATAACCCTTATGCGGCCTTGCTTCGCGGACACAAGAACTCTTCGGAATCCCGCATTTCCGCGCAGTTTGAAGTCAACCAGAATTTTGATTTCATCACCAAGGGGTTGAGATTCCGCGGGATCTTTAACACGAACCGGTATTCTTTCTTCGCATCTCAGAATGCCTATTCGCCTTTTTATTACAACATCGCGACTTACGACAAAACGTCGAACGAATATTCGCTGGTCTGGCTCAACCCGCAGCCAGTGGGTAACAACGTGGCAACAGAGTATTTGCAATACAGCCGCGACGAGCCGAAGACCAATACGTTTGTGTACCTGCAGGGTAACCTCGAATACAACCGGTCCTTCGGCGAGCACACCATCAGCAGTACGGCCATTGCCACCCGGCAGCAGAGCATCTATTCCGATGCTGACTATTTCATCGGGTCGTCCAACAACAGCCCGCTGCAAAAGTCGCTGCCTTACCGCAACTTCGGCCTGGCGGGCCGGCTCACGTATTCATTTGCCCGCAAGTATTTCGTAGAAGGTAATTTCGGTTACAATGGTTCCGAGCGGTTCTCCGCCAATCACCGGTATGGCTTCTTTCCTACCATTGGTGCTTCATGGGTCGTGTCCAACGAAAAATTCTGGAACGGTGGCATCTCTGAAGTGCTGACCCGGTTGAAATTAAGAGCCAGTCATGGATTGGTCGGGAACGACGCCATTGGCAGCCAACGCTTTTATTACCTGTCTGATGTAGTGTTGAATGACGGGAACAACTACGCACAGTTCGGGACCAACAACCAATATGAACGCAAAGGCGTGGTGATCCGGAACTACGAAAACCTCGATGTAACATGGGAAACGTCCAGGCAGACCAACTTCGCGGCGGAGTTCACGTTGTTCAAAAACTTCAATTTCATAGCCGAGTATTATAAGAATCACCGCTACAATATCCTGCAGGCACGCGCCAGCGTTCCGTCCACTATGGGCCTGGAATCGCAGATCAGCGCCAACCTCGGAGAAGTGGAGTCGCAGGGTGTAGACCTGTCGCTCGACTACAAGCAGAATTTCAACAGCGGCTTGTGGCTGCAATCGCGCGCCAACTTTACGTATTCTACCAACAAGTACACGAAGAAGGAAGAGCCCAGCTATAATGAACCCTGGAGATACCAGGTGGGCCAGCCCATCAACCGTTATTGGGGTTACCTGGCAGAAAGATTGTTCGTAGATGATATTGAAGCCGCCAATGCACCCATTCAAAGCTTCAGCACCAACGGCAGGTTACCCCAGGGTGGCGACATCAAGTATAAAGACCTCAATGAAGACGGGCGGATAGACTACCTCGATCAGACCTTTATCGGTTATCCTACGGTACCTGAGATCGTATACGGGTTTGGTATTTCCAGCGGCTACAAAGGCTTCGATCTCTCCGCTTTCTTCCAGGGACAAGCACGGGTGTCATTCTTCGTGGATCCGCAACGCGTGAGCCCCTTCATCCAGAGCCCTGATCCTTACATCTATGGCAATACGCAGGTGATCCGGGAATTTGCTGATGATCACTGGACCGAAGCCAATCAAAACACATACGCCACTTATCCAAGGCTGGGCACCAGCAGGAACGTGATCGAGAACAACCTCCAGAACAGTACCTGGTGGCTGAGAAACGGAGCTTTCCTCAGAGTCAAATCGGTCGAGCTGGGCTACACCCTGCCGGTGAGCTTTACTAAAAAAGCCTGGATCTCCAATGCGCGCATCTACCTGAACGGTCTGAACCTGTTTACGTGGAGCGCCTTTAAAACCTGGGATCCCGAACAAGGTGGCAACGGCTTTGCCTACCCGATTCAAAAAGTGTACAACATTGGTATCAATCTAAACTTATAATCATGAGCCCGGAGAAATATATAAAACAAATCACTGCCTGGCTACTGGCCGGAACCCTCATCGTTTCCTACGCGTCCTGCAAAAAATATCTCGACATCGTTCCGGATAATGTAGGCACGCTCGACTATGCATTCAGAAATAAAAACGAAGCAGAGAACTACCTGTTCGCGTGTTACTCTACCATGCAGCGGCAATACAACGTCATTGTCAATCCTGGGTTCACCCTGGCAGCAGAGATCCTCTACCCTACCGACCCCAACGGGTTTGGCGCCCTGAACGAAGCCAGCTTCAGCCTGATCAAAGGACTTCAGACACCGTCCAATCCGCTGATCAATTACTGGGATGGAGAAGGCGGTGCAGAACCGATGTACCAGGCAATCAGGAGATGCAATATCATGCTGGAAAATATCGACAAGCCAATCGACCTGGATGCACAGACCAAGAGCCGGTGGGTAGCAGAAACTAAATTCCTGAAAGCCTATTATCATTATATCCTGTTGCGGATGTATGGCCCCATTCCATTGATCAAGGAAAACCTGCCGATCAACGCTTCTGCTGAAGAGGCCAAGATCAAAAGGGCCACGCTTGATGAATCCTTTGATTATGTGCTGGCACTGCTGGACGAAGCGATTCCCGGCCTGCCTCCGTCGATACAGAACCGTGCGCAGGAACTGGGCAGGATCACGAAGGTGATTGCTATGTCTTTCAAAGCCGAGATCCTCGCTACCCGCGCCAGTCCTTTATTCAATGGCAATCCCGAATATGCGGGCTTCAAAGACAAAGACGGCAGAAACCTGTTCACACAATCTTACGATGCCTCTAAATGGGAAACCGCCGCCAATGCTGCGCTGGCCGCTATTGAAGAAGCTGAGAGCGTGGGTATCCAGCTCCATAACAATTTCATACCCACCGGTGGTCTGAACAACCTGACTGACAAACAGCGGTTGGAAATGAAATTGCAAACCGTGGTCACTGAAAAATGGGAAAACAACCTGGAAGTCATCTGGGCCATCAACTATGGCTTCAACTACCAGAATTATGTGATCCCCCGCATGACCGACAAATCAGTAGCGAGCGCCAACTCCAACCCGGCCAGTTTTTCCGTACCGATCGCCACGACCGACCTGTTCTATTCCATGAATGGCGTGCCGATCAATGAAGACCCGGCATTTGATTATACCAACCGGTATAGCACACAGGCCGGCGACGATGCCCACAAGGATCATATCAAATTAGGCTACGAAACTGCGAAGCTCAACTTTAACCGCGAACCGAGGTTCTATGCCAGCCTGGGCTTTGATGGCGGCATCTGGCAGGGCAACGGCGTGAACGACGCCTCTACTGCCCGTCACGTGCAGGGTCGCGGGCCAACAGCATTGGCAGGCCCGAAAAGCATCGGCTCCACCAACATCACCGGTTACTGGCCCAAGAAGCTGGCCAACTACCTGACGGTGTATGATGAGACCTTTCAGACCGAGAACTATCGCATGGCGGTCATCCGGCTCGCCGCACTCTACCTGCTGTATGCCGAAACGCTCAACGAGGCCAGCGGACCTTCTGCCACGGTCTATGAATACATTGACCGGGTGCGCGAAAGAGCAGGACTTAACGGCGTGGTAGAATCGTGGCAGCAACACTCCCGCAACCCGGGCAAACCACTGACCAAAGAAGGACTGCGCCAGATCATCCACCAGGAAAGAAGGATCGAGCTTTGCTTTGAAGCGCAGAGCGGATGGGATCTGCGGAGATGGAAAGAGCTGCAGGACGTACTGAGCAGACCGCTGCAGGGATGGAACGTATATGAAGAAACCCCGGTAAATTATTACCAGCCCAAAACCGTACTCATCCCGGTGTTTGGACAAAAGAATTATCTCTGGCCGATCAAGACCGACGCTATTATCGTCAATAACAACTTAACCCAAAACCCCTATTGGTAATAATTGCTAAAAAGAAAGTTTATGTACACAAAACATTCCATCTATATACCGGCCTTCCTAAGCCTGTTGCTGGTCTTCGGCTTGTCGGCCTGCCAGAAATCCGCTTCCGTCAACGAGCCGGTGTCCACCGACCCAACGAAGCCCGATCCCGTGACCAACATCAGGGTCGAGAACTTCAATGGCGGTGCGAACATAATCTATACGCTTCCCAACTCGGCCAACCTCCTGTACGTACTCGGCGAATACGAGATCAGCGACAACAAGCCGCGGCAGACAAAGGCCAGCTACTACACGGACACGTTGAAAGTGGATGGCTTCGCAGAAAGTAAAGAATACGAGGTCACGTTGTATACGGTTAGCCGTGCGGAAATCAAATCCGACCCGGTTAAGGTAAAGATCAATCCGCTGACGCCCAAGTTTGAGCTGGTCAACAGCCAGCTTGAGCTGACGCCCGATTTTGGTGGTGTGAATATCAGCGGGCCTAATACCTACCGGGCGCCGCTGTCCATGCACATCGTCTTCTTCAACACCGCCACCAATCGCTTTGAGGAACGGGATCCGGTGAATGTATCTACCCAAAACATCAATTTTTCTGTAAGAGGTTTTGAAGCCACTTCCACGCAGTTTGGTGTATACACCACGGATCAGTTCGGTAACAAATCCGATACCGTGTTCAAGACACTCACACCGCTGTTCGAAACAGCGCTCGATTACACCAAGTACTACGAGTACCGGTTGCCCAGCGATGCGCCTATCGGCTATGGCTGGGACCTGCGCTATTTCTTCGACGGAAAGACCACCGACCCCGGATGGCACACGCTTACCGCGCCTGTAACGCAAGCAACCTGGGGACTGGGCGTACAGGCCAAGCTGAGCCGCTTCCGGCTGTATCTCAGGCTGAGCGCGGGTTTCGGGTATCAGAATCCTAAAGTATTTACTATCTGGGGATCTGATAAAACCAACCCCACAGATATTGCGCTGCCTAACGCCGCCGTCTTTGGAGAGACCCGTGGCGACTGGACCAGCATGGGCACCTTCACCTATCCTAACCCTCCTTCCGGATTGCCACCCAACCAGGCCAACAGCCAGGACCTGCAATTCATGGCAGACGGTGTCGACTTCAATGTGCCTATTGACGCCATCTCCACCCGGTTTATCCGCTTTGTCGTGAACCAGACCTGGGGCGGTGTACAATACACCAATGCAATGGAGATCACCTTATACGGAAGCCCTCAATAATTATTTAAACTGATTGACATGAAATATCAAAGTTTTTTCAAAATATGCCTGCTCATCGTGATTGCCATCAGTTGTAAAAGGTATGATAACGATTACCTCAAATATTTTGACGGCAAAGAATCCGTGTACCCCGGCCTCACTAAAAACCTGTCCTACCGGGCAGGCAACCTGAGAACGGTATTGATCTGGAACCCGAGCCCCGACCCGAGCATCGTGAAATACGTGGTTACCTGGAACGGCAACCGCGATTCGATTGTGGTACCCGCAACCTCTCACAATCCCGAGGACACCGTCAGCGTAGTGGTACCCAACCTCAGCGAATACGTGTATTCCTTTACCGTCCGTTCTTACGATGACAAGGGCAATCGGTCTATCGGCCAGGAGATCAACAACGTGAGAGTCTATGGCAACGCTTACCGGAATACGCTGCTGAACAGGAACATCAACACAGCTAATCCTTATGTGTACGGGGATGATGGCGTGCTGACACTCAACTTCGCTAAAGCAGACTCCAGCAATATCGCAACGATCATCACTTACACGAACACCTCGAACACCACCGAACAAAAGGTGCTGCTGCGGGATGCCGGGGAGATAACGATCTCCAACTACAAGGCCGGATCTGCCATCACCTACCGCTCAACTTATAAACCGGAGTCAACCGCGGCCGATACTTTCATGACCACGGCTGCTGACGACTTCCCGGCCATTTATCGCTACGTAGTCTGCGACAAAAGCAAGTTCAGCCCCTTATCTTTATACGGTGACGGACAGCCCTGGGATAACTCTTACTGGACCTCTTTATGGCAATTGTTTGACGGAGCCACGGCGCCGCAAGGCTGGCAGGATTGCTTCCACAGCAACGATGCCAAAACCTTACCTTATCCCCTGAGCTTTGATATGGGCGCGACCTACAGCCATTTATCGCATGTGGAGCTGATCGGCCGCGACTGTTGCCACAACCCCATCGAGTATGAGATCTGGGGTTCCAACAGTCCTTCGGTACCGAACGTAGAAGGCAACGATCCGAACTGGAAAACGCAGATGGCGGCCAGTGGATGGACCCTGCTTCAATCGGTCAACCGCGCCGATGATGGCAAGGCTCCACTCAAATCCGCCCTGATCGCCAATCCGCCTGCCGTGCGGTATATCAGGCTTCTGATCAAAAAAGTGGCCAGCGGAGAATCCAGGTACAGCAACCTGACGCAGGTCACTTTCTGGAATCGTGAATAAACAATGATGTATACCACGCACTGTCGCTGGCATCAGCGGCGGCAGCGCTTCTATCATCCAATATTTTAGCAGTTAAAACAGGTTGTATATAATGACAGGAAAAAGAATCGGTATTATTATTTTAAGTGTATGGCTGGCTCAGGCAGCCCCGGGACAATCACGCGCTCCGCTCCAGTTATGGTATGATGAACCCGCAGCCGCCTGGGAGGCCACATTACCGCTGGGCAATGGCCGTTTGGGCATGATGCCTGATGGAGGGGTTTCAAAAGAAACTGTCGTGTTAAATGATATTACCTTATGGTCAGGTTCTGAACAAGACGCAAATAATTACGAAGCACATCAATACCTGCCGCAGATACGACAACTGCTCATCGCCGGGAAAAATGATCAAGCCCAGGATCTGATCAATCAACATTTCATCTGCAAAGGACCCGGCTCGGGCGGTAAGCAATGGGGCTGCTTCCAGGTGTTGGGCAATCTCGATATCCAATACAAGTATGCGGGCGCCACGCCGGCGCCTACGGCCTACCGGCGAACGCTCGACCTGAACCAGGCGGTTGCCAGCACTTCTTTCACGGTGAATGGCGTGACCTATTCCAGGGAATACTTTACGAGCTTTGGTACGGATGTCGGCATCATCAAACTTACCAGCAGCAAGCCCGGCGCGCTCAACTTTACGCTTTCTTTATCAAGACCTGAACGCTTCGAAACCGAAGCTAAAAACGGTACGATCGAGATGCGGGGGCAACTGGATAACGGGACCGATGGAAAAGGCATGCAATACATGGCGGCCGTTTCTGCAAAGCTGTCCGGAGGTGGCACTGTGAGCACCGGCAACAAAGAACTATCCGTAAAAAACGCAACGACGGTTTATCTCTATATCTCCATGGGCACCAGCTACAAACAGCCGGGCACAGGCTTTGAAAAGAACGTGGTAGAGCTGCTTCGTAAAGGCATGAGCAATGCTTACGAGGTGGAGAAAAAAACACATATTAGCCGCTTTCAGCGATTATTCAATCGCTTCCAGGTAGACCTGGGCACCGGGAAAAACAGCGGACTCCCCACGGATGAAAGACTGGATCTGTTTTATAAAAATCCGCAGGACGATAACGCGCTGCCCGCGCTGCACCTGCAATACGGCCGCTACCTCAGCATCAGCAGCACCCGCGTAGGACTGTTGCCGCCTAACCTGCAGGGACTTTGGGCCAACCAGGTACAGACGCCGTGGAACGGTGACTATCACCTGGACATTAACGTCGAAATGAACCACTGGCACCTGGAATCGGCCAACCTTTCAGAGCTCAATCTTCCGTTAGCCGAACTGGTCAAAGGACTGGTGCCCAACGGACAGAAGACGGCAAAGGCCTACTACAACGCCAACGGCTGGATCGCCCATGTGATCACGAATATCTGGGGCTTTACCGAGCCCGGCGAAAGTGCATCCTGGGGCATCGCCAACTCCGGCTCCGGCTGGCTTTGCGACAATCTTTGGGCGCATTATGCCTACACCAAAGACCGCAACTACCTAAAAGACATCTACCCCGTGTTAAAAGGCTCTGCACAGTTCTACAGCGATGCCCTGGTGCGTGATCCGAAGACTCAGTGGCTGGTGACCGCCCCTTCCGTATCGCCTGAAAACTCTTTCTTTTTAAACGGCAGGCATGTGAATGTTTGCATGGGGCCTACCATTGACAACCAGATCACACGGGAACTTTTTACGCATGTAATCGAAGCGTCTGAAGTCCTCGGTGTAGACATAGCGTTCAGGAAACAGTTGAAGGAACAATTGCAGCAGCTGCCGCCGGCCGGGCGCATAGCCAGTGATGGCAGGATTATGGAGTGGCTGGAAGAGTATAAAGAGACTGACCCGCAACACCGCCATATATCGCACTTGTGGGGATTGTATCCGGGATCATTGATCACGCCCACCAAAACGCCCGAGCTGGTAGAAGCCGCACGGAAAACCCTGGAAGTAAGAGGTGATGACGGTCCCAGCTGGGCCATTACCCACAAGCAACTTTTCTGGGCGCGCCTGCACGATGGTGAGCGGACCTTTAAATTGCTGAAAGAAGCACTGCGGCCGACCCTGAAGACGGACATCAATTATGGTGCAGGCGGAGGCGTATACCCCAACATGCTTTCTGCCGGGCCTCCCTTCCAGATCGATGGTAATTTCGGAGCGGCTGCGGCGATCATCGAAATGTTGCTGCAAAGCCACGATGGATATATTGATCTGTTGCCCGCGATCCCTGCCATCTGGAAGAAAGCCGGATCGGTGAAAGGTGTGAAAGCGCGAAACAATATCACGGTGGATATGGAATGGAAAGACGGCAAAGTGACGCGCTACCGCTTGTACGCCCCTGCCCGGCAACAGGTTCAGCTGAAAGTAAATGGTCGCATGCTGACCGCCACGACGACAACCCGGTAATGGGTGCGCTAAAACAATACATGGGGCGCATGCATTGACACACACTACTCATCTACAACATT
Organism: Niabella sp. ZPM-14; assembly: GCF_055693045.2. NCBI lineage: Bacteria > Pseudomonadati > Bacteroidota > Chitinophagia > Chitinophagales > Chitinophagaceae > Niabella > Niabella sp. ZPM-14. The sequence continues at coordinate 4,453,877 of NZ_CM181148.1, read as the reverse complement.
AATATTTCAACAGAAGACATGAAGTTAACGTTTCCAAACCTGTGGTTCATCACCTTACTACTGATTACCGGTCCGGCCATAGCCCAGGACCCGATCATTCCCCTGGTAACCGCTGAAAACGCATTGGTACTTAAAGTAGACAGTGATAAAAACCTGTCTGTACTATATTACGGTAAAAAACTCTCCGACCCCTCAGAGTATTCGAAGATAGCAGGCATGTTCCGCCAGGGGGACGATTATACTAAAGTGGCCGACGCCGCTTACACGGGCTCCGGCGCTAAAAACCTGCTGGAACCCGCGCTGAGCGTGACCCACGCCGATGGCAATCAATCCCTCGACCTGCGCTATGTAAGCCATCAGCTCAGTAGCCCGGCTGATGGTGTCTCCCTGTTAACCGTACTGCTGAAAGACCCGGTATACCAGTTCCAGGTAACCTTATTCTATAAAGCCTACGTAAAGCAAGATGTGATCGAACAATGGGCCGTGATCAGGCATCGCGAAAAAGGCGGCGTCACCTTACACAAATATGCATCTGCCAACCTGCATTTAAAAGCAAAAAGTTTCTGGCTGACGCAATACCATGGAGACTGGGCCAAAGAGATGCAACCAGAGACCTCGAAGATCACCCACGGGATCAAAACCCTCGACAGCAAGCTGGGCACCAGGGCCAACCTGTTCCAGCCTTCCGTCTTTATGGTGTCGATGGATGAGCCGGCAAGGGAAGATGCGGGTACCGTGCTTTATGGCGCCCTGGAATACAGTGGAAACTTCCGTACCGATCTGGAGCTGGATTTTCAAAATAACCTCCGCATCATTTCAGGTATCAACAACTACGCTTCCAATTATACCTTACAACCGAATGAAGATTTCGTAACGCCGGGATTTCTTTACCTGCTTTCCCACCACGGAAAGGGAGCGGCCAGCCGCAAAATGCATGACTGGGCCCGCCAATACAAGATCCTTGACGGCAAAGGTTCGCGCCTCACGCTTCTCAACAACTGGGAAGCCACTTATTTTGATTTTGATGAAGGCAAGCTCAAAGAACTGATCAAGGATACCCGCCAGCTGGGTGTTGACCTGTTCCTCCTGGATGATGGATGGTTCGCTAATAAATATCCACGAAATGGTGATGTGGCGGGCCTCGGAGACTGGCAACCGAATAAAAAGAAACTGCCTAATGGTATTGCCACCCTGGTGCAGGAAGCGGAAAACAACCAGGTAAAATTCGGGATCTGGCTCGAACCTGAAATGGTCAATCCCAAAAGTGAGTTGTATGAACAGCATCCGGATTGGGTGGTGAAGCAACCGCAACGCCCGGAACATTATTTCAGGAACCAGCTGGTATTGGACCTCAGCAACCCAAAGGTGCAGGACTTCGTGTTTGGCGTAGTCGACGATCTCTTTACGAAAAACCCCAAACTGGCCTATATCAAATGGGATTGCAATGCGGTTATTTATAATGCCCATTCGGCCTATCTGAAAGATCAATCGCATTTCTTTATAGAGTATATGCGCGGACTATATAACGTCCTGAAAAAGATCCGTCAAAAATATCCGTCTGTTCCGATGATGTTATGTTCCGGCGGCGGCGGCCGGGTAGACTATGCAGCGCTTGAATATTTCACTGAGTTCTGGCCGAGCGATAATACGGATCCGATGGAAAGGATCTTCATGCAATGGGAGTATTCCTACTTCTACCCTGCCGTTACAAGCGCCAACCATGTGACCGATTGGGGCAAGCAACCCATCAAGTTCAGGACCGACGTTGCAATGATGGGGAAGCTGGGCTTCGACATTGTGGTGAAACATCTGAGCGAAAAAGACCTGGCTTATTGCAAGGAGGCCATACGCCAATATGATGCTTTTAAGCATATCGTGTGGCAAGGTACCCAGTACCGGCTGGCCAACCCGCGGGAAGGCGATATCGCGGTGATGCAGTATATGAATGAAGACCAGGCTAACGGCGTCATCTTCAACTACCTGGTCAATAACCGGTACGGGGCTTCCAGTGTATATCCCGTAAAGCTCAAAGGACTCGATGCTAATGCTACTTACCGCATCAAAGAAGTGTGTCTTTACCCGGGCACGCAATCGGCCCTGGACGACAGCAAAACCTATAGCGGCGCGTTCCTGATGAATATCGGGTTTAACCCGGTCGTGAATGCACAGAGAACCAGCGTCGTGCTGCTGATTACTAAGGTATAAGACATCTCTTCGAATACAACCGGGATTCCTTCCTGTCCGGCCGCGCCATTGGAACGACGACAACAACGGGACTCTCGACACGGTCAGACGGGGACCGTCAGACTGGATCGCGGAACCCCATCAAACCGGACCCTCGACACGGTCAGACGGGGACCGTCAGACTGGATCGCGGAACCCCATCAAACCGGACCCTCGACACGGTCAGACGGGGACCGTCAGACCGGATCGAGGAATCTCATCATGCTGCCCTGGCAACCCATCGTTTTTCTTACAACTTCGTGTACCTACCTCTAACCTGCGTCGGCGAAGCTTTTTCCTCGGCTGGCGGAGCCTGGGGCTCGGTGTAAGTACCTTCTTAGGTGCCCCCGGGGGACCTCAAACCTCGGCGCGCGAAGCTCTGGAGCCCGGCTCTTTCGGCTACAACACTCCCCCAGGCGTGCTGATGAGGTAGGCACCCCCACCCCCCGAACCTGAACCGGCGAAGGTTTGAGCTTCTCCAACCCGGGAAAAAGGCGCGGCAACCTACCCCTAAGCCGGGTCGGGGTACCTTTAAGGTAGGCCCGCCTCGTTTCGAGGTACCCCTGGCAAGGTTGGTAGGTGGGTGGATAATGAGGAACCATTCCCACCACTTAGAGATTTCCCCAGCTGCGCCCTGACTGAGGGAAACGATGGCCCCTTTCTTACTGTCGTGTTGAGCGAACAGTTGGAGCCGAATCTGATCACACAGAAAACGAGGAACCTGGAACCAATCTCTCAAAAGTGATATTCAGTATATTGCCGCCTTTTATCACTTATATTATTTTAATTACGTATGGCTTTACCACAAGAAAAGATAACGGAGCTATTATCAAAACTTCAGAACAAAACCGCGCGGTTTTCGGACACGCTGCAATTGATAGAAACCTATTACTCCCACACGCCAACCGCCTTTAAAAACGGCGCTCAGCAAAACGCAGCTACGGAGAACCAGGGAAGTGCGAAAACGCTGACCTTTGCACAGTTGAACCAGCTTTCTAAAGAGGATACATTGCAGTTGTTCGGGGAACATTACGACGCCGTGTTGGCTTCGCCTGAAAAAGACGACCACCAGAATATCCGTCAATTTATGCAGCACGGATGGGACGGCGTCCAATTCGACGGTGCAGCACTTACTGAAAAGTAAAAGTGTCCGCTACATAAAAACGCAAAGCCCCCGGAAACGGGGGCATTTGCATTATAACTACCAAACCAAACTACCTTGCGTTATTTTTTAAGACACCTTAAGTTCTTTGCTCTTCCCATTTTCTGAAGATTGCCGCTACGATACGGTCCACTTCACGGGAGGTAACACTCCTGTTTTTTACTTCATCTGTTGCCCACCCTTGTAAGATCGTCCTGTCGGAACTTGCATCTACAATGGTAATGGTGATGGTGCCTTCTTTCGTAGGAACATTGTAGTTATCATAACCTACGAATTGTTGAGGGTAATACACCCGGTAAAAGCGCCTTGAATACGGGTTGTAGAACGTTCTGAACCCACCCCACGAGTACCGAGGCTCAGACGCCACTTTGGTGCCCTTTTCTACCAGAACGTCATAACTTAAAACCAGGTCGGGATTTTGATCGACTTCCTTCCATCCCTGCGTTCTGCTCAACTCTGAACTCACAGCCTCTTTGATACGCTCTTCCGCAATACTGCCTCCTGTTCCACGTTCGTTTCTCTGCGCCCAGGCAAAAGTGTTATAATTCCTGAAATCTACGTTTCTGGCCTTTTCTATATGTGCTGTCGGACCACAACCAGAAATTAAAAGAACAACGATTAAAATTGTACCCAACAGCGTGAATCTTTTCATGTATAGTACCTGTTTAAACTGTCGGATGTCCGTCACCCATTGACAACGGAACTCCGGATGATCGGTCAGCCTTGAAGCCAGACGGCATCCGGAGCGTCATTACTTATATAAGACGCGAAAAAGGGTAAAAAGGATTACGATTCTGGTGTAAAAAAAATGTGAAAACACCCGTGCCGATAGGGTCTATTTAGGAAAATTTTAGGGTATGATTTCGAACAAAAACACCTGCTGTTGTTCGAGCTTGCTAAAGTTGTTGTCGGCAATCAATAGTAACGATCGGCGGCCATTTGGCAGCAAGGGACCGAGCGTGATACCTTCCACATTATCAATGTACCTGTTTAAAGAATGAAGCTCAAACAGCAATTTTTTCGATGCGGGGCGATAGTTGTTATTATGATACAGGCTTGGGACGCTGCTGACATCCGTGGCCTGCGAAAAATCGGCCAGGTAGATCTTTATCGTGCAACTGGGTGTGCCGGTAGAATAAGAGCGTTCGAGCACAAGCAACCGGTTTGCCCCGATAGTCAGGATCTCGGAAACGCCATTGACACTAAAAGCATCTTCCGGAACCGGTGCTGTAGCTACCGCATCGAGCAGGTAGCCATACTGGGCTACGGCCTGCCTGGACTTCGTATCAAACCGGGTGAAGCGAACGGGTGCACCGGCGTAATGTATGGTCGCGAGCGGACCATCTTCGTAAGTGCTGCCCTCCATACTGGCCCACAGGTAGCGATACTGATCACAGTAACTCAGACCTTCGATCACCGCATTTTCCCGTGCGCCGCTGTCTCCCGCGTACATCCGCAGGTTGGCGGGAATCAGGAAACTGTCTTTGAACTGTCCTCCCAGGTCCATTTCATAGATCCAGGGATTTTGATATATGTTTCGCCCATTCACCAGGGCTTTATTTCCTTCGCTGCTCCAAACCAGCCGTTTAGACCGTGGATTAAAGCGGATAGACTCGGGGTCAGCGGTTTTTTCCGGGTCGATCCCGAGTTGCGCAAAAGTGTCATTAGCTGCTGTTCTCAAGGTGGCTATATCGAGGAACTGAATGGTATCGATGGTGTAGTCGCTGATCTTTATCGTAGCTGTATAAAACCTGGATGGACTGGTTTTGGAACGCTCATCACTGATCATGAAATACCGATCGCGCTCCGGATCATAATCGATACCGGATAAGCCTCCTACCCAGGTGTGCCGGAACTGCTGATCGTAAGGTATCTGGTACTCATCAAGAAACCGCAGGGCCGAGACAGTGACCGAATCCTTCCTTGCCGGGCTTTTGCGAGCCGTTGCACAACTCATCAGGAGGCTCACCAGCAGGATCACCCACAACCTACAACAGGCATATACACGGACTGGTAAAGGCAATTTTTTCTTTTTGTCGAACAGGATAGTTAGAATATTTGAAGGATACCGCAGCACTGATCTGCATATCAAAACACGTCGTGCTGCCGTTCCGATCTCTTAAAAATAAAAAAGTTACAAGCCTGTAAGCCGGATTCTGTCCCCGCTGAAAGCGCGTGGTTATCATTTATCTGTCCCGGAAATTACTCTCCGGGATCCATCTGCCTACCCTCCCCGATAGCCCGAAAGCATTTCACCGGGCCGGTGAAAGATCGGGGTATACATGGCATTTCAGCGCACAAGGTTTACCCGAAATAGTTATTACTAATTATTTCCGTGAGCTCTTACCTCACATTTTCACCTTTTCCTGTTAAAAACAGGTAGTCATTTTCTGTGGCACTTTCTATTGCCCGTGTCCGGGGCGAAGCCCGGAATCACAGACACCCGGCTATTCACCGGTATGCTGCCCTTCGCTGTCCGGACTTTCCTCCCTTATAAAAAGGCGATAACCCGGCTTGTAACGGTGCAAAGATAAAACGATTTATAATTATTGCCATAGCCGGCGTTACAATCCGGCTGTGAACGGTTGAAGTATCGTGGCATCTTCATATATCATTCCTCTGGGTGGGTGATCCCTTAATGCAGAATCTCTTCAATTCTTATTCCATGAAAACAGTCGTCTGCGCACCCTTTTGGTATGTAGCCACATAAAGAAATCATTCCATCGTTCTCTGCCTCGAAATAAACATCATTTTCTTTCCTGCTTGCGGTCAGCCATTCATTTTTAGCCTTGACATAAATTTCATCAAGCGTAAGAGAAGGTGGCAAAGTATGCGTATTAAGTGTGGTTTCATTCTCTGTCCACTCTTCGTATGTTTGGATCAACAAAGAGTTGTCTTCATCAGGGCCGGTAAGCTGATAACTTCTTGCCACGATTCTTCCATTCCGAACGGTTACTACCAATTCAGTGCGGTGTCCCGTCCAGGATTGCGATACCTGCTTATACTTGTAAGTGTTATTAGCTTCTTGTTTGAAATCTATCCAGGCTGACAGACTTTTTTCGTACTCATTTTCGAAAGGTTGCTTTTTGCAGGAAAGCAGGGAGATCGCTAAAACGGTCAAGGCAAAGATTCTCATAGCTTTTTTTTGCAAGAACGATCTATCCCGCTCAAACGCAACATTTAATACTTGAAAAATATCTCCGTGGCGCCGTAACCGTACTTAGGGTCATACTGGTTGATAAAGTAGCTGACTTCTTTTTTCAGGCGCAACGCATCATGAATTTCGTCTCTCAACCGCCCGGTGCCTACGCCGTGAATGATGACGAGATGTGGCTGCGTGTGCGCCACTGCCAGGTCGTAAAACTTTTCAAAGGTCTTCAGCTGGAGCGTCAGCATTTCAAAATTGCTCATTCCGGAAGCGTCATCTGTCAGTTTTTCGATGTGCAGATCAACGACGGACCTGGCGGGCTCCAGGTGCCGGCGGGCTTCCCTGGCATTGTAAATCTTAAACCCTTTGTTGGCGAGCTTCTCCAGCGGCAACACGTTTTCTTCCGGCGCTTTGTCGGGATACCGTTCAAACAGCAGGTAAGAAAAAGAAGCCTCATTCTTTTGCCTGAGCTCTTCGATCCGGTTGAAAAGCTGTTTGGGCTTTAGTTTTACGACGCTCTCGAAATGATCTGCCTTGCCTTTTTCATTTTTCTCGAGCGAAAAATCGAATTCAAACGCAGGCCCGTCGCTCATATCCCCGAACGGGATATCATGTATGTAAAAATTTTCGAAAGGCTGAACGGTATTCTTTAACTCAAACTCTGCATCGCCAAAGAAACTCAGCTTGTAATTGAATTTGTAGACTGTCCGGGAATTATTTACAAGATAGATCTTTAACTTCTCGACATATTCATCGCCAAATTCGTCAATGTCCATTACCGGCAAAAAGTTGAGCCACACTCCGTTCTCTACACGATCCTCACGGGTATTCTTTTCCTTGCGGACATCATCAATGTATTTTTTGGGTGGCGGCTGTACCTTTTTCTTTTGGGTAAATCTTTTATAATAGGGAAAATCGATCTGATCAAGATATACCGGGAATCGGACGCCCCGCACTTCGATCATGGCCATCTGTTTATTGATAAACTCCACAATTTCGCCTTCCTCATCAGAATGCAAAACCAACACCTTGTCTCCTATTTGATACTTCATTATCTGCAAAATTAAAGTAAAGAGCTAACAGATAAAAAAGGGAAAAGTTGAGAAGTGAATAGCTGGTCAGACGGAGACCGTCAGACCAGATCAAGCGGCAACTTACAACACTATGAAAGCTGATTTCTCTTCACGGCCAGGTTGCTATGGCGGTAGCCGTACAGGAAATAGATCACTAATCCGACAATCATCCAGATGAAGAACCAGAACCAGCTCACGGCCGGGATTTCTATGAGCAGGTACATGCAGGAAAGCACGCCTAAAACCGGGATCAGTGAATACTGCCGGGCGATGGTTTTGAAAGTGATCACTAAGGCGATAGCCAGGAACACTAAAAATAAGATCTCCGGGTAAGCTTCGGTTCCGATATGGGTCACTGCGGCAACAAGCCGTTCACGGAAAAAGTAGATGAACAACACATAACAAATCGGAACAATGAACCTGCCGTTGATGTAAGGAATCTTGAATTTACCCGCCTGCTTCGGTAAAGGCGGCAGCAGTAATACGCCACCGCAAACAAGGATAAAAGCAAACAAAGTACCGATACTGGTAAGATCTGTAACCAGTCCGCTTTGCAGGAAAAGCGCACCTGCTCCTACGATAACACCGGTGATAATGGTAGCGAAAGAAGGTGTCTGATATTTAGGATGAATTCTTTGAAATACTTTAGGCAACAAGCCGTCACGGCTCATACTCATCCATATCCTTGGCTGTCCGATCTGGAACACCAATAGCACAGAAGTAGTAGCTACCACCGCACTGATGGAAATAATCTTTTCGATCCAGGGCGCACGCCTTTCGAATACGAAGGCCAGCGGATCATCGACTCCGTCGAAGTTGCTGTAGCTCTCGATACCGGTCAACACCAGGGCAATCGCAATGTACAGCACCGTGCATATAAGGAGCGAGTAGATCATACTGCGCGGCAGATCCCGTTGAGGATTCTTACATTCTTCAGCCGTGGTGGAGATAGCGTCAAAGCCGATATAAGCATAAAACACGGCTGACACACCTTTGAGCACCCCTTCAAATCCATTCGGCATAAATGGTTGCCAGTTATTAGTGTCTACAAAAAAAGCACCGGCAATGATCACAAAGATGATCACCGCTACTTTGAAGATCACCATAAAGTTGGCGGATTGCTTGCTTTCTTTGATCCCGATATAAGCCAGCCAGGTGACCAGGCAGACGATGATAAAAGCCGGCAGATTGAAGAACACATGCGTGCTTCCGATACGGGGGGCTTCGTTATAAGCTTTGATAGCAAACTGGTAGCTCTGTATTTCGGTGGGCGTGAGCGCAGGATTGCTGGCCAGCTCGGATGTGGCTTTGGCAAAAGCAGCCGATGCGGTCTGCGGATCGACCAGCATCCAGTCGGGCAGGTGAATATGAAAGATATGTTCGATCAGGTTGTTGAAATAGCCGCTCCATGAAATCGCGACGACGATATTGCCGATCGCATATTCCAGGATCAGCGCCCAGCCTATGATCCAGGCCACAACTTCCCCAAAGCTTACATAGGAATACGTGTAGGCACTTCCCGAAACCGGCACCCTGCTGGCAAATTCGGCATAGCACAGCGCCGAAAAACCACAGGTAATAGCGGTGATGATAAAAAGAATGGAAACGCCGGGGCCGCCATTGAACGCAGCACCGCCGATGGTGGAGAAGATGCCCGCGCCAACGACTGCGGCAATCCCCAGGAAAGTCAGGTCCCTGACGCCCAGCACTTTCTTAAGACCGGTTTCATGACCATCACCGAAACCTTGCTCAGCATCTTTGAGGATATTTTCAATTTTCTTTTTTCGCAGTATGGACATGGGAGAGATTGGATGTTAGATTTAGGATGTTGGATGTCGGATTTAGGATTTCGGATTGAATCTTCAATACTCATTGTTCCTCACTAATAATCGCGCTTCACGAGTAGTTGCGCCAGATCGATGAGCGGTTGTTTTCGCCTTGCTACGACAGCCATTTCATCGATATATTCGAGCGCCTGGTTTAAGAAAAGGTCCTTTTGCTGGCGAGCCCACTCACCTACACCGCAGTCCTTATACAGTTCAAGTACCCGAGCAACTTTATCTGTCGCGTTACCCGCTATCAGCGTCTGCAGCGCCTCTTTCTGTGCCGGAGCAGCTACTTCCAGCGCCTGGATGAGCAGGAAGGTCTTTTTATTCGCCAGGATATCTCCGCCAGGCTGCTTCCCGAATTTCTCCGGGTTCCCGAAAGCATCGAGATAATCGTCCTGCATCTGGAAGGCCAGACCGATCTTCTTCCCTGCTTCATAAAGCAGCGCGAGATTGCCCAGGCTTCCACCGCCGAGAATACCACCCATTTGCAAGCTGGCAGCAAGCAAGACCGAAGTTTTCAGGGTGATCATGTGCAGGTATTCATCGAAAGACACTTCCGTGCGTTGCTCGAAATCCATATCCAGCTGTTGTCCTTCACACACTTCTGCCGCCGTTTTATTGAACAGCTCGAGTATCCTGACAATGTATTCGGGATTGAGCCGGCTGATATAATCATACGCCTTTACCAGCATCACATCACCGGCCAATATAGCCGTGCTTTCATTGTATTTGTTGTGGACGGTCGGTTGTCCGCGCCGCAAAGGCGCTTTATCCATGATATCATCATGGATCAGGGTGAAATTATGAAATAACTCTATAGCAGTGGCCACATTCCAGGCGTCAGGATGTATATCTCCGAACAACTCACTGGCCATCAGACACAGCACCGGGCGAAACCGTTTGCCGCCTAACGATAAAAAATAATTATTAGGCTCGTACAGGGTTGACGGCTGCTCCGGGAAGTGAGAACGGTTGAAATGTTCAGAAAACTTTTTCGATAACTCCTCAAATGATTGCATTTGCCAAAAATAGAAAAATCGGCACGAATGGGCGAAGGAATTTGGAACTGACAGCATATATAATAAGGGATCGATCATGCCTCCGTCATAAAACCTCAGCGCTTTGCCGGATCATTACCGAAACCGTTCGGGGCTGAATGCTTCGATTGCGATACTGGTAGGCTGGTGTTGAAGAATCTGACTAAGCAACAATCCCGTGCCTGTGGCGCAACTTACGCCCATCATGGCATGGCCGCCGGCGAAGGTCAGGTTCCGGTAGCGGCTGTGCCGGCCAATGTAAGGTAAGCCGTCGGGGCTCACCGGCCGGTAGCCATACCATGCTTTGGCAGGTTCTGGTACAGGCAGGTTCATGTGCGGATAGTACTTTTTGAAAGCATTATAAATGGACATCACTCGTTTAGGCAAAACCCGTTCGCTGTGGCCGCTCAACTCCATAGTGCCTCCGATGCGTAGCCAGCTGCCGATTGGTGCCGTCGCTACCCGGTCGTCTACGAGAATGGACGGATAAGTGAGGTTGGTATCGAGGTGATTATAATCCATACTGTAGCCCTTGCCAGGTTGAAGCAGGATGCGAAGACCCAGCATAGCCGCCAATGATCCCATCCAGGAGCCGTTTGCAATGATGACTTCGTCAGCAAGTATCTTTTTATTCGCCGCCAACACCGCCGTAACCTGATCCCCGCGTCTCTCAAAGCCGGTCACTTCAGTATCCAGGTGAAAGGATACACCCATCTCTTTCAGTCGCTGGTATAAGCTCTGCATCAGCTGTCCGGGGTTGACATGGCAATCGTCGAGGTACAACACGCCGCCAGCCACGTCCACTTCAGTTCCCGTTTCATAGTCCTGCACTTCCTGTCGGTTGCATACCACCGTCTTCAGTCCGAAAGCAGCCGCCTGTTCGGCCATTTCCTTTTCATGGTGGCCGGTGAGCTCTGATTTATACAGCATGAAAATGCCTTTTTCAGTCAAGCTGAAGTCGGACAAATCGTTGCTGAGGTCACTCATCAACTGCCGGGAAAGTTGCAGGAGATTGTTGAGATGTGGCGCGTTTTGCTGTACCAGTCCGGCGTTGGCCGATTTTTTAAAAGTCCATCCCCACCGCAGCAGGTCGCGGTTTAACCTGGGCTTGATGTAAAAAGGAGAACCGGAGCTCATCATCCATTTCAGCCCCTGCCTGATGATACCCGGCGTGGCCAGCGGGATGAAGTGAGAGGGAGAAACGTACCCGATATTGCCGAAGGAGCAGCCGTCTGTAATATTTCCTTTATCGACAACGGTCACATCGAAGCCGGCCTTTCTCAGGTAATAAGCTCCGGATAAACCGATGATGCCGCCTCCTATCACTACGATATGCATATAAAATACCGATTTTTAGTTCTTAAATGGGACGTTTTTCCAAAAAGCTTTAATATGAGTTTAACGAATGTATCTATTACGGAAAGACGGCTCAGACAACCTGGAACCCGTGCGCATAGGGATCGTCGTCGCTATCGATCCAAATAGTATTGCGACCATATATCCGGGCCCAACCTTCAACGGAAGGGCGGATGGCCTTCTTGCCGGTGATACCAAAAGCATCTGTCAGCTCTTCTTCTATCCGCCCGGTAAACTTGCTGCCGATAATGCTTTCATGAATGAATTCATCTCCTTTTTTGAGCAGGCCTTTTTCGTACCATTGAGCCATTCTTGCCGAAGTGCCCGTGCCGCAGGGGCTGCGGTCAATCGCCTTCTCGCCATAGAATACAGCGTTCCTTGCTGTAGAGCCCGGATCCAGGACCGCGCCTGCCCAGAGCACATGTGAACAGCCGTTAATGGTAGGATCTTCAGGATGAATAAACTGATACCGGTCATTGATATCTTTGCGAAGTTCACGCGCCCACGCAATGAGCTGATCAGCGCGATAATGCTCCAGTCCCTTAAAATTCTTCTGCGGATCAACGATGGCGTAAAAATTTCCCCCGTAAGCGACATCTACCACCAACTCTCCCAGCTCCGGGCAGGGAACCGTCAACTCAAAGGCGTACAGAAATGCCGGAACGTTCGTCAGTTTTACCGAGATGACTTTATTGCCCTCCTGTGTGTAATGGATCATGACCAGGCCGGCGGGGGCTTCCATACGAACTACACCCGGAGTTTTAGGTTGTATCAGTCCCTCTTCAATAGCAATGGTAATCGTGCCGATGGTGCCGTGGCCACACATGGGCAAACAGCCACTGGTCTCGATAAACAAGACGGCAACATCGTTGGCAGGATCATGAGGTGGATATAAGATGCTTCCGCTCATCATGTCGTGCCCGCGGGGTTCGAACATGAGCCCGGTGCGTATCCAATCGTAGGTCTGCAGGAAATGTTGACGCTTTTCGCTCATTGAAGCGCCTTGAAGATCGGGACCTCCGCTCTTTACCAGGCGGACCGGGTTGCCGCAGGTGTGGGCGTCGATACAGTCGAAAGTATACTTCATTTTAATTTGTATAGCTTAACGGTAGTGGAATGATGGTTGGATGATGGTGGAATGATGGTTGAATGATGGTTGAATGATAGTTTAAAAGTTTAAAAGTTGACAAGGATGGGTCGCATCACGTTGTCAGCCTATCAACAGGTAAATTTTTAACTCAACGCCTCCTTACTTAAAGCGTCATTGACGGTTCTCCAGATACCCAGCGGATTCTCATCTTTCAGCTCATCTGGCAACAACTCATTGCTCCAGTTCTGAAAAGCGACCGGTCGCGCGAATCTTTTTATTCCGTCTGCACCGACAGAAGTGAACCTGGAATCGGTGGTTGCAGGAAACGGGCCACCGTGCTGCATACTCAGACAAACCTCTACGCCTGTAGGCACGCCGTTCAGAATGAAACGACCACATAGATTTTGGACTGCATCTACCAGCTCAGCATGACTTCTAACATCTTCATCCGTTGCCATTAGCGTGGCCGTCAGTTGGCCTTCGATATGGCGCGTCACCTCGATCATTTGTGCGAGATCTTTACATTGGATCACTACGGAATAGGGGCCAAACACTTCTTCGTGCAGCACAGGATTGCCGATAAAGTCTTTTCCCTTCACCGTTACCACTGTGGGAATACCCTGGTTGTCCCCGGGCATTGTCTCTGAAATGGCCACCACTTCAACGCCAGGCTGCTGCAGCGCCTTATCGCGTCGCGTAACATAGTTTTTACAGATACCTTCATGCAGCATTGTAGCGGGCGCGATGGCTTTGATTTCAGTCGCGAGCGTGTTGATGAACTGATCCAGATCGGCCCCTTCAAGGCCGATCAGCAACCCCGGATTGGTACAAAACTGGCCGACGCCTAATGTAATGGAACCGGCGTATTGACGGGCTACTTCTGCGGCGGCTTCTTTCATTTTTCCGGGCAACAAGAAAACAGGATTGATGCTACTCATTTCCGCGAATACCGGGATGGGCTCCTTACGTTGGTTGGCCCAATCAAAAAGCTGCTTGCCCCCGGTGAAGGAACCAGTAAAGCCAACGGCTTTTGTATAGGGATGCTCTACCAATGCCTGTCCGACATCGAAAGAGGTTCCGTGAACATGTGTAAATACTGCCTGGGGAAGGTTGCGTTCTTTTACTGCTTTTGAAATAGCAACAGCGACCAACTCGCTGGTTCGGGCATGTGCCGGATGTGCTTTCACTACGACCGGGCAACCGGCTGCAAAAGCAGTGGCGGTATCACCTCCGGCAGTTGAATACGCAAAAGGAAAATTGGACGCGCCAAATACCACTACGGGCCCCAGCGGCACGAGCATCTTCCTGATATCTGGTTTGGGTGGTGCTTTATCCGGAACCGCGGTATCGATCCGCGCTTCGAGCCAATCCCCTTTCTGACAGGCATCTGCGTAGGAATTGAGCTGGAATATCGTGCGCGCACGTTCCCCTTTGAGCCGCGCTTCGGGCAGATTGGTTTCTTGTCCGGCTGTGGTAATTAACTCATCACCCAGCGCCTCTATCTGCCGCGCAATGGCGCGCATGAAATCCGCGCGCTCTTTTAAAGAACATTTTCTATATACGTGAAAAGCCTGCCAGGCGCTTTTCATTGCTTCATTGATCTCTCCGGTTGTTGCATCTGTAAACATAATTCGACTCGTGATTTTAAATTACCCATTTAATATTTTTGGATATCCGATCTTGTTGTCAGTGAAACCTCACCCAACAGTGACTTTTTTAAAGTAATACGCTTACTTATATAGCCTCTCTCGGATATCTATTTCCAGCGAAGTTACGGGATACACGGCCGACTGCTATGGGTCAGCAGTGCAAAGAACGGCTACCTGTCTTTATGCGTATTAAGCCTCGTCGATAATAGCCGACACATCGGGCCTGGTTTGAATCCCCGTATTGATGATCTTCAAAATCCTTTCCCGCTCTTCGCCCACCAGCGTAAGCCTCGGAGCGCGCACCTGCTCGCTGCCAATGCCGGTTTGCTGCTCCGCCAACTTGATATATTGGACCAGCTTGACATGGATATCCAATTCGAGCAAAGGCAGGAACCAACGGTAAATATCGATTGCCTCGGCAATACGTCCGGACTTGATCAGCTTATATAAAGCTACTGTTTCTGCCGGAAACGCGCAGACAAGCCCAGCGACCAGCCCGTCAGCACCGGCGACCAGCTCTTCTAATGTCAGCGTATCTACTCCGCAAAGAATAGCATACCGGTCTCCGAATCTGTTGCGCATGCGGGTCACATTGGATACGTCCCTGGTACTTTCCTTCACAGCTGTGATATTGCTGCAGCTTGTCAGCTCTTCGAAGGCATCAAGCGTTACCATTGTTTTATAATCGATTGGATTATTGTAGATCATGATCGGCAGATCCGTGCTATCAGCCACTGTCCTGAAATAAGTAACCAGTTCGCGATGATCGGGCACATAACGCATCGGCGGCAGCATCATTAGTCCGTCCACCCCCCACTCCTTTCCGAGCCGCGCCTGTTCCAACGCGCCCCGGGTGCTGCCTTCGGCAATATTCAGGATCACGGGGATCTTTCCCTCGACTTTTTCTATCGCAAATTGAATGAGGCGCTGCTTCTCCTCGTTGGTTAATACACTGGCCTCTCCCAGCGTGCCACCCAGTATGATTCCCTCCACGCCCGCAGCCAGCTGGGCCTGCAGGTTTTTCTCAAACAGAGGAAGATCCAATTCATCGTTCGCAGTAAACTTGGTCGTTAAAGCAGGCATTACCCCTTTCCATTGAAATGTCATGTTACGTTGTTTTTGTAAACACAAAACTAACCCCGATCGGCATGGATGGGTCCACAGAATTTAACGACTTTGCGCCGTATTTTAACCGATCTGGTTGTAAGTGAGGCAGGCTCTATTGTCCGGAAGCTTTTTTGTAGTCCCTGACGTATTCGAGAGGAGACTTGCCGATGACAGATTTGAAGACACGATTAAAATGGGTAATGCTGTTGAATCCGGTGGCATAAGCTACGGTTGACACGCTTTCCAGGCCGGCTGTTGTCAGTCTTTTGCAGGCTTCGTTGATTCTCACCTGGTTCAGGAAACTCACGAAAGTGTTTCCTGTTTGCTTTTTGAAGTACCGGCAAAAGGCCTGCGTGGTCATATATGTGATGCCGGCCACGTCTTCTAAAGCGATGTCTTTGTGATAGTGCTGCATAACATAATTGTACACGTTGCCAATGCGGATCCCTTCTGCCTCGGAGACTTTGCCCAACACCCCCGACGAAAGCGGCTCAAGGTGTTTGTTGATGGTGTTGAGATGGTGGAGCAATTCGATAAAAGCAACCATCCGCTCTGCATTTCGGGCCTTATGCACCTGTAGAATTTTCTCAGCGGCCAAGACTTTATAATCACCCGGCACTTTGAACCCGGTCTCGTATCGGCTTAAAAACGCCGCGAGCGACCGCATCTCCGGCAGGTTGAGCAAGCCTTTTAGTTGCTGCTGCGGATCGAAAAATAAGGTTAACGCATGGATCTGCTGATTATGATCCGGCTGGAAGTATTCCGGACTGCTTTTGAAAATATGCGGCTGGTTGGCCCCGATGAAGAAAATATCACCTGCATTGAACGTATAAACCTGCGTACCCACAAGAAATGTACCCGTCCCGGCTATAACCCGCGTGAGCTGCACTTCCTTGTGCCGGTGAAAATGCGGATAGAAATAAGGCAGCCGATCCTCCTGGCTCATGACCGACCTGTCATGCGCAACGGGTATGGTGAATTGGAGGATTTTCATGGGGGGAAGATAGGTCAAAAAAACAATTCGTCTTTGCATTCATCCCCTTAGTCTACCGCAATAATAAAATAATATTATAAAGGCCTTTTAGGTAGATCTTTGAACACCTTATACTGCAGTTGGGTTTTAGGATTAAGAATTGCCCAGGCCGTCAAAAAAATAATCCAAAAATCAACTGCTAAACTTTTATTCTTGTTATACCACATTTCAAGCGCTCCTTTATAAGGGGCAATTATTGTATTATAATATTCCTGGCGGTCCATTTTGGTGTTGGTCAAAAGCTCCTCCTCATCTCTGAAAATGATAGATCCAATGCCGGTAATGCCAGGCACCGAGTCGTATACCTTGTCACGCACTTCGGGAGGATAGGCATTGAAGGTTTTATCAACCAAGGGCCTGGGCCCTACAATACTCATATCCCCTTTGATCACATTCAGCAGCTGCGGCAATTCGTTAATTTTGGTCATCCTGAGAAAACCGCCGATAGGAAGCAACCGCGGATCTTTTCGGACCGTGATCAGCCCTGTCCCCATGTTTGGACTGTTCTTTAACATGGTGGCGAATTTGTAAATATTGAAGTACCGGTTTTTATAACCGATACGTTTTTGCAAATAAAAGACGTAGTGCTCTCCGGTAAGTAGCAAGATCACTACTATGGGCAACATAAAAGGCAATAAGATAAAAAAAGCCGTTAGTGATACTATTAAATCGATTAGTCTTTTCAAGATAGGGTACATAAAAGTGGGCTCCTTTAATAATTGCTATTTATTACATTTTTTGATCCAGGGAAAGGCCTGTTTCTATATGCTCAAATCCGGGTATCATTTTGCCAAGCGCTGCTACTATATCTTTTTTTTCTGTATTGTCTGATTCAAATACTTTCTTCAGCGTGTCGATTATAGTTTCTAACTCATCAATCTTTCGACGTTCTGCATTTTTAATGACACCAAAGGCAATATAGGTGCTATTGTCAACCTCCTCGTCATCCGTATAAAATTCCTCATACATTTTTTCCCCGCTTGTGTTACTCTCAAATAAAAAGACCGGGTATGCTCCTGTCTGAATACCAGCTACTGCACCTCTCGCTTCCTCTTCTGTCCCAAAAATTTTCATTTCGTAACCAATCTTGTTTAGAAAGGGCTCCACAATGTCAGCGAATTTGACCATTGTTTCATCATCGAGTTTAGGGAAAAATATGTCGCCCGAATCACCTAAGATACAGGCACATAAACATATTTCGCCAGACTCATCGGGAGAAACAAAGAACCTTTTGACATCAGAGGGGCAAGATAAGGGTTGTTGTTTTAGCACTCTCTCAATAAAACCAGCCAAAAGACTACCATTAGAGAACGCGACGTTCGCGAAACGTGCTGTAGTGATTTTCATTTGCTCAGAATAGGCAAGAATCACCTCTTCCATTAACTTTTTGCTAGCGCCCATAACATTCACCGGGTTAGCCGCTTTATCGGTAGAAACACAGAAGAAATGTTTGGGAGGATTTTGCAGCAACAGGTCCAGCAAGGCTTTAGCTCGGATCACATTATTGTCAATCATTGCTTCGATCGAGTAAATATCTTTTTCTGATCGAACGTGCTTGTGGGCCGCAAAATTAGCAACAATATCGAATGGACCTTCGTGGTTGAATATTTTTGTGAAAACTCTATCGTTAAAGTTAACAGGATAAGTTTTGAAATCTGACGGAAGCGGCGTGTCTTTACGGCTTCTACAATCACGCACTAATTCTGTTAATCCATTCTCATTAATATCTACCACAATTAATTTTCCAGGATTATACTTTACCAACGCTCGGATGAAAGACGAGCCGATGGTACCCGCGCCACCAATTACTAAAACTCGCTTCCCCTCAATCTCCGATCTGAGTTTGACATCAAAACTTTTCAAATCATCTGAAAAAAGGCTTTTTGAACGGTGGGTTATAGCTTCCCCGATGAATTCCTGAATGTTAAATTGTAGAGACATGATTTATTAAATGCGTTATTTCCCTTTTGAAATTATTTCGTTTATTGAGGATACTACTCTTTGCAATTCAGCCTCGGTTAATAAAGAGCTTGACGGGATACAAAGCCCGTTTTCGAACAATTTATCAGAAACACCGCCACCATAATAAGGCGCATCCGCAAACACCGGCTGTTGATGCATTGGTTTCCACAGTGGACGCGTTTCAATATTCTGCTTTTGTAATGCCAGGCGGATATCTTCTCTGGTAACACCATTTGTCATCTCGGAATTTACAAGAATGGATGTCAGCCAACGATTACTGAACATACCGGTTTGCTCTTCCTGAAATGTAATACCTGGCGTATCGGTAAAACCTTTTTTGTAAGTTTTGAAATTATTTCGTCTTTTTTCTACCCATTGATCTAAGACTTCCATCTGACCACGCCCCACTCCTGCCACCAAGTTACTCATCCGATAATTATAGCCAATATGAGTATGCTGATAATGTGGCGCCTCGTCTTTGGCCTGCGTAGCAAAAAATTTAGCTCTACTGCTATCTTCTTCCTTTTTAGTAACCAGTGCCCCGCCGCCCGATGTAGTTATAATCTTATTCCCGTTAAATGACAAGCAAGCCATTTCACCTAGCGTACCACACTTAGCGTCTTTATAACTTGAACCCAGCGCTTCCGCAGCATCTTCTAAAATGGGAATTTGATATTTATCGGCTACAGCCAGAATTTCATCCATTTTAGCAGGCATCCCATACAAATGCACGGGGATAATTGCTTTCGGCTTTTTTCCTTTCGATATGCGATCGGTAATTGCTTCTTCCAAATACACAGGGCACATATTCCAGGTATCTGATTCACTGTCTACAAAAATGGAGGTTGCCCCCTGATAAATGATTGGATTTGCAGAAGCAGAAAAGGTCATTGATTGGCAAATCACTTCATCCCCTTCTTTTACTCCCAGTAAAATCAGTCCAAGATGTAAAGCAGCCGTTCCTGAATTCAACGCAGATATATACACTTTCTCGTCCAGGTATTTTTGCAGATCGTCTTCAAATGCATTTACGTTTGGTCCCAACGGCACCACCCAGCCTGTGTCAATAGCTTCGTTCACATATTTGCTTTCACCCCCTCCAAGATGAGGAATTGATAATGCTATTCGTTCATTCATTGTTTTTCATTTTAATAATTTTAGCCGGATTTCCTACTGCTACTGCAAAACCTGGGATATCCTTTGTTACTACTGCACCAGCGCCTATAGTTGCCCATTCACCAATTTTTATACCTGGAATAATAACAGCGCCAGCGCCGATATGAGCACCTTCGCCAATTTGAACGTTTCCGCATAAACTGGCGTTGGGAGAAATATGTACAAAATCCCCCAGAATACACTCGTGATCTACTGAAGCATTAGTATTAATAATGCAATGCCTGCCGACTTCAGCCTTAGCATTAACCGAAACGCCCGACATGACAACCGTCCCAGCATCAATTCTCGCATATGTCGAAATTTGGGCTGAGGGATGAATAACCCTAACAAACCTGCTGCTTGCATTCTCACGTACAATGCGTTGTCTGATTTTATTATTTCCGACGCCGACAACTAAGGCATAATTGTTATCTAATGCGTTTTCTTTAAGGTGGAGAACTGGGACTCCAAGTAGTTTATCTGCCAACAATTTTATATCATAAAATGTCCTCACTTCATTTCCACACGACTGTATTATATCAGCAATAACCATCGCATGGCCGCCACTGCCTATAATATTAAAAATCTCTTTCATTAAGTACAAATGTAAACAGATATTTTATTCAGAAAGAACCTGTCTTATAATCTAAGTTAACTGCCGATATTCTTCAAGCAATGACTGCCAAACCAACTGCTGTTCATAACGGCTCACAATCATTTGACGGGCATTTTGTTTTAAATTGTCACGAAAACTGCTATCCTCTATCATTCGCAGCATAGCATTTCTTAATTCCTTTTCTTTTTGGGGAGGTATGATGATTCCATTCACTCCATTACTAACAATTTCATTACATCCATTAATATCGCTAACTATTACAGGTAATTCCATTGCCCCCGCCTGCATTACCACATTAGGAAACCCTTCCCGGTAACTCGGGAACACTAAGGCGTCTGAAATTGCAAAATAAGAGCGAACGTCCTTTTGAAAACCGACCGAAATAATGTTGGGGTTTGTATTTATGGCATTTAATGTCTGACTTTCCAATGGATCCAGATCTTCTTCGAAAGACCCAACTAACAGCAGTTTGCAGTCAACCTTATTTAACGTGCTAAATGCTCGTATCAACTCATTAATTCCCTTATCCCTTACCAGGCGCCCAACAAAAACGAATAAAAAATCTTTTGGCCCAACTCCCAAAGATAGTTTGAGCTCGTTTTTCATTGCTTCAGGTATTTGAGCAGGAGAAAAGTATAAGGTATCTATCCCATTAGAAGATCCATTGGCTATGACCTTAAGCTTATCTGCATGTGCAAACTTTTGCTGTAGAATGAAATCACGCAACCCGTAAGAATTAGGATAAACTTTTGTTGAGCAACAGTACGTTAGTTTTTCGGCGACATTTAAAATTTTTCTTTTGACCCCTGACATTTGCATGAGTGGCATTCCCGCAACTGTGTGAAGCCTATGTGGCACCCTCGCAAGTTTAGATGCGATCATGCCTATTAACCCCGCTTTAGGCGTATGAGTATGCACTATTTGTGGCTTTTCTTTCTTTAGGATCATCAATAAATTCCACAAAGATTTAATGTCTGATAACGGAGTAATCTTTCTGGACATATTTACGGGAATTACCCTGATACTTTCAACTTCCTGAACCTCCGCCAGTTCCTTGCCGTCTGACGCAATCCCGATAACGTCAAAATAATCGGACATGAAACGACATTGCCCTCTCAAGAGAATTTTTAACGAGATCGGAACGGTGGTAATTCGGACGAGTTTAACCTTCTTATTTTTAACGTCTGTCATTCCAGATAAAATGTTATTATAAAACAACTGTAGTAAAATCGAAGAAAATGGGTCACCTTGTCAATTACCAGAGACTCAATAAAGGCCATAGAGAAACTTGACCTAGGCCTTTGCTTTTTCAATACAATTACTTAAACATCCCGACTGCAAATAGTCCCGTTAAATCAGACGTTGGCGTAAAATTCAAAAGTGCGACTTAAGCCCTCATGTACAGAAACTTCGGGATAATATCCGATGATCTTTTGGGCTTTTGCAATAGATGCAAGGCTATGCCTGACATCTCCTTTTCGTTCTGGAGCGTAAACTGGAGCTTGTCTAACTTTCACGAGTGCCGCAATTTCACTCCACAAATCATTTAAAGTGGTTTTCTCACCAAATGCGATATTGAATACTTCGTGTTGGCTTATGTTATTAGCCAATAAGCTTTTGATATTAGCCTGTACTACATTTTCAATAAAGGTGAAATCACGGCTGGTTTCACCATCTCCATTTATAGTGGGACTGACCTTTTGCATCGCCGCTTTAAAAAATAAAGGGATCACTGCAGCATAGGCTCCTTCAGGATTTTGCCGCGGACCAAATACATTAAAATACCGTAGACCTACTGTATGAAAATTGTAAACTTTTGAAAAAACATCAGCGTAAAGTTCGTTTACAAACTTTGTGACTGCATATGGTGACAAAGGGTTCCCTATTTTGTCTTCTATTTTCGGTAAACCGGGGTGGTCTCCATAAGTACTAGAGCTTGCTGCATAAACGAATCTTTTAACTCCAAAATCTTTTGCGGAGGTCAGCATGTTCAAAAAGCCACTCACATTCACCGCATTTGTTGTTACTGGGTCATTGACAGACCTTGGCACCGAACCAAGTGCAGCCTGGTGGCTTATGTACTCAATGCCTTCGCAGCATCTTCGGCATGTATCTAAATCTCTTATATCTCCCTCAACTAATTCAAAAGCAGAACTCCGTTTGAACATCTCGATATTTGAGAGCAACCCTGTAGAAAAATTATCAAGCACCCGTACTTTCTTCGCTCCAAAGTTCAATAGATATTCTACAATATGTGATCCTATAAATCCAGCACCACCTGTGACTAAAAAGGTTTTATCTGAGATATCATCAATATGAAAAGACTTCATTGCTTATTTTTTATAACCTCGCTGTTACTAATGACTTTTCGAATACTCCCTTTACGTCATATATGACAGGAACTGCCTTGATATCCAACGACCTAAATTCATTGTGCCCTACGGCTACTATTACCCCGGAATAATTACCAAGTGGTTGTAGTTCGGTTATAAGGTCGATACCATATTCATGAGCTACTTCTTCAGGACTGGCTAAGGGATCATACACATCAACATCAGCTCCGAAGGATCGCAGTTCCTTTACAATATCAATCACTTTACTATTTCTGATATCTGGACAATTTTCTTTAAACGTTATGCCTAAAACAAGCACTTTAGTTCCCTTTACCTTAAAATCATTTTGTATCAGAAGCTTTATAAGTTCATTTGCCACATACGCGCCCATGCTATCATTAAGCCTACGGCCAGCCAGTATAATTTCAGGATTGTATCCCGCCTCCATCGCCTTTTGAGCTATATAAAAGGGATCTACTCCTATACAGTGGCCACCCACCAACCCTGGTTTAAAGGGTAAGAAATTCCATTTTGTTCCAGCTGCCTCTAATACTTCTGTAGTGTCAATCTTTAATAAATTAAATATTTTAGCTAACTCATTAACGAACGCTATGTTTATGTCACGTTGGGCATTTTCAATAACTTTTGCTGCCTCAGCCACTTTAATCGAAGAAGCTTTAAAAGTCCCCGCCTCAATTATTGTGGAATATAAATCATCTATTTGAGTAGCAATCTCCGGCGTAGAACCTGAGGTGACTTTTTTAATTTTTGTAACGGTATGTAATTTGTCTCCAGGATTAATTCTTTCGGGAGAATACCCGCAAAAAAAGTCTTCATTGAATTTAAGGCCGGATATCTTTTCTAAAATTGGAACGCAAAAATCTTCAGTTACTCCAGGATACACAGTCGATTCATAGATAATGACATCCCCCTTTTTTATTACTGACGCCACAGATTCAGACGCTTTCCTTACCGGAGTCAGGTCAGGGTTATTATGTTTGTCAACCGGAGTTGGGACTGTTACAATGTAAATCTGAGCATTCTTCGCATCGGAAATATCACATGAATAGTTAAGGTGTGACGCCGCTTTAAGACCTGCCTCATCCACTTCCAGTGTGCGATCATAAAATTTCTTTAACTCTTCTATTCGCACCTTGCTGATATCAATTCCTATTGTTTTAAATTTTTTACCGAACTCAACGGCAAGAGGTAGGCCAACATAGCCTAAGCCAATAATGGCAATGGTTTTAGAATTTTGCATAGTTGTCAATTGCGAAGATAAGGTATTGATTAATTGTATTTAAATGTATATAAATTGCGCTAGTTAAATATTTTGTCCACAACTCCTTTAATGTTGTTTTTTACCATTCGAAACTTCCCACTTTTTTCACAGGGAATATTATCAACATATTTAAGATTAATATCCATTTTATCGCCTACGCGCTGTATCCAGTTTTTCTTAAAGGTTTTTTCAAAATGTTCCTTATAAACATTCTCATCCCTTATTATTAAAATATCAATGGAACTTAGCTCATTTTGGATCACTTGAAACTGAACAATTCCTTTCACCCCTTTTAGCGTATTTGAAACGTTTCCTAAATTTATTTTTCCATGTTCCGGTGAATAAACGAAATCGTCACTTCTTCCTAAAATCTCTTCAACAATCGGATTATGATTACCGCAGCTGCACGAAACGTTTTTATCAGCCAGCGTAATTCTATCTCCTATATCGTATCTAATTAGTGGGTATGCTTCCGTCGTAAATGACGTCACAATTAAACGTCCTGAATTAACAGATTCGTTATTTTCGTTTAGGACCTCAAAGACTCCACTTTGTAATTCAAGATGTAAATGATGTTTTTCACATTCAAATATAAACGGCGCACCTTCGGAAGACGCATACTGATCATACATTTTTGACTTGAAAAATGATTCTATAACCTCCCTCATTGAAGCGGTGACAGTTTCTGCAGTTGGAAAGATTGCCTTCACTGTATTCTCTGGGAATTGATAATTGTTTTCGATACCATACTTCGCTATCTCAAGAATTGAAGATGGAAAACCGACCAGATACTCGGGTTTAAACCTGATCAAATTTTCGATATAACAGCTCAAATATTGTCGCTTGATGTGGAAGGTTGAATAATACCTGACCTTATAGTAACAATCTGTCTTCCAAAAACGACTCTTCCTAACATCGAGATCTGTCAATAAATTCTTTCCAGAGAACCAAGCAGTTTTTTTCCCCAGTTCATACCCATGACGTGAACGAAAGTCATCGAGCATAGCATTGCGTTCCTGCACATTCGCATGGGTGTAGCCAATTTCTAATGACTTTCCTGTAGTACCACCTGTTTTAGATAGTACCAGCTTATTTCTCCCCATGTGCTTTATCCTGTCCACATTCTTTCTAAACTCTTCCTTATCTATTATAGGAAGAGTGTCAATAGATTTTAGGTCGTTAAACCTGCCGTTACCCTTCACTTTTTCTCGATAAAACTCTGAGCCAGACACTGCATTATCTAAAAATTTTTTGAACTTTAGGGTTTGAATTTCCAGAAGTTCTTCTCGAGACTTATTCCTATTATTTAAAAATTCCTTGCGATAGTTTTTGTATAACCCACCATAACGAATTTTATAAGCTCTGATATTATATATTGAAATCAAAACTGATTGTAAAAAATTTGGTAAAACCGTGTAAAGTCTTTCCTTCATTTCAATTCTCTTATGATTTTATCTTGTTATCCGAATTATTGAATTATAAACCCTTTCTCAGGTGTCATCATTTTTTTAATACGGGTCTCTTTATTCAAACTTCTTATCGCTTTTCGATTAACCACATCAAAGATCCTAAGGTTTTGAAAAATTACATCCTGGTAATTGGCTGTATTAACTGCAGACGGTCTTGCTTGAGATACATTACCAATCCATCTTGAATTCTTGACAAGAACTTTTCCGCTCATTTTTGCCTTAGCTGATTCAGAAGAAGAAGGCTTTTTAAACCCTGCATAATACATCCCGATGTATGAAAGGCTGTCTGTATGATTAAGAATTTGTATATTCCCTTTCTTTGGAGTTTTGTCCACATAGGCCATCAAGTTGATATTAATTCCTGCCCGGTAATTATTGAAGGTGAAGGGTCTGGTTAAAATGATATTATCTAACGTTCCGCGATTATGGTCCGGCTCAATATCTATCCCGCACGCCGGGGCCGTACCATTAGTATTGGAAAAGACGACATCTTGCAGTAAGATATTACGGCCGCCGGTTATACTAATCCCGTTTCGCCGGTTATTGTCGACCCACAAGTTGATAACACGAATATTATCAACTGGGTAAAAAGCCTTCGCGGAAGGATTTATATGAGCCTTAGTATCAGCGACCATCAAACCGTCTCCCCAACAATTGTTGATCTTTCCATTGACAATTGTGATATCTCTTGATCCACGGATGTCTATTCCAAACCCCCATTCTCCTTTTGTTCCTTTGTGATAACCACGATCTCCCTCGACATTTGCATTATAGATAACTACATTTTTCACCCCATGAATAGCAATTACCTGGTAACGGGGCAAGGCATTAGGCTTCATTATCAATTTTGAGTGTTGTTGAAAAATGACACTTGAGTGTTCTTTCAAATATATTCCACTTACCAGAACTGGGAAATTAGGCAGCAAGATAGTACTGTTTTCATTAATTCCTCTTTGCAGATATTGAGTATAATCGACTGTCCCGTCTTTTTCGTAACCTTTAGGCAAATAATTTGTGAGATCTACTGCCGATTTTTTCGCAGAAAGTAACATTTTGTCATATTTTTCCGGCATATCTTGCAAGTAATTGGCAGGAAGAGGTTTATAACGAAATTGAGCACTCGAATAATCCGAGTTAAAGAAACAAACAAAGATAAGGGTGAAAATTTTATATACTTTCATATCTTAATCATGGGTGGTTAATGATTTTCTTAATTCGTTTTGAAATCTTTCTAATTTCGCAACATTTAATGGTCTGTTTCTTCGCTTTATTACAGCGTCTTCCATCCCTAACAAATATAAAGCCCAGTACGAAAGGGATTTCGCAAGAAAAATCAGGTAGATCTTTGCAAAAGTGACGAAGCGCAATTGACGATTCTTGTTTTTAAATAGCTTTTTTAGAACATAATTCATGCCTTTTAGAGCCTTAAGATACTTTTTATAATATTTTCCACCGAATTCCCTGTAAAACAAAAGCGGAGTTTTTAGCTCAAAAAAATTATTCGTTTGTTGAGTACGCCACCATAGTTCCGCATCTTCTATTCTTGTCGCTTGGGGATCATAAGGGTTAGCAATGAACCATTCTTTTCTCGCCATAATGGTTGGGTGCGTAAATGATGCAACCGGGTACACTAATTTTTGACCTCTAACCTTTTGCTTTTGTTTCCTCTCACCTCTTATTCCATTTCGTTCGTCGATAGACAAAATGGTCGTGCCGAGAACATCAATCCCGCCATTGGTCTCAAGTATTCGAACTTGGGATTCAATTCTTTCAACAAACATTATGTCATCTGCATCCATTCGTGCGATATATTTCCCCTTGGCATGTTGTGCAATTTCATTTAGCCGTTGGGGCAAGCCCTTATTCAGCCCGTCATGAATGACTATTATTCTCTGGTCGGGTATAGATCGAACAATATCCAAAGACTTGTCGGTACTTCCGTCCTCTATGATAATTAATTCAAAATCCTGAAAAGTTTGATTCAGTATGGACTGTATAGCGTCCTTTATAAACTTTTCGGCATTGTATACGGGCAACCCAATGGTTACAAGAGGCATAGAACTTATTTTACAAGGCTACGGTAACAGAAATTAAAGTTATAAAGAACCAGATTAGATAATAAATCGTAAAGTTGAGGTCATATTTCGTAAACCATTTTCTATTAGCGAAATCAAACGTGATAAAAGGAATGAAAATCCACGAAAATACACCAACCCGATCTGAATAAGGCATAGAATAATACAGTACAAATACAATGCTAAGCATCAAATACATTATATAATACCTAGGTTTTGACTGTTTTTTATACGCAAAGTAGCCAAGAACAATAAAAATAAAATTGAAAATCGTAAAATCGATCCGAAATCCTGTCTGGTATTTATCATTTTGCCCAGTTTTCTCCAAATATTGATTTAAACGATTATACGATTCAATATAATCACCGACAATTGGTAGCTTTTCCAACCCTACGCCAATAACACTCAATGCGACAGCTATGAACCATATGATTATAAGCCAATCGCATTTTTTAGAGAAAATTCGGGAGAAGAAATACGCTATCACAAAAAGTAAACAGGAAATGTGCGATGTAACAGCTAATATTAAGAACATCCAACTCCATTTTGATCTTGTCTCTCTGTAATAGAGAAAAAGAAAACAAAAGCTTAATCCAAGAGCATTGCGAACAATGTTTGTGTTCAATGATATTAAGAAGAAGGTACCTAGAACACAAAATAATAAAAATGGTGCATTTTTTTTGAAATAGCCTCGAGCCAATGTGTAATAACTTAACAGAAACAAAAAGGATATTAGGCAGAAGAACAATCCCACAGGAATGACCTTTTGAGACAAGTACATTACAACATAAAAAAATACATCGGAGTTATATATCGCTAAAAATTCCTTAAAAGTGAGGTGACCCGCCCTCGAATATATATACATATAGTTAGATGTATCTCCACCCACATCATTATTCCGCAGACCAAAATAAAAGGCTGCTGCAATAATGTTAACAATCACTAAGAAATTTAAGATGCGAGCGACATCCCCACTTATTCTTTTTTTAAATAAAAAATATATAGGTCCGGTTAAGACTAATATAAAAATGTATAATACATAATATATTTTTATATATTGGATAGTATCAGCGGCACGAAGAAGCATAAAATTTTATTATGTTACAGCCAAAGTCTTAGTTTGTAAAGGTTAATGACAATTGTATGCATTTTCAATTTGTAAAAAAAACTTCTTTCTCCAAAGAAGTGCACTATTTTGAGTAAGATGTGGTACCGTTTGGTACTAATGCCGTATTGGGTACTTGATCTTCTTATATTGGATAACATGTTCCAAAGTTCATCATCATACATTTTATTTTTTTGTTTCCAATGAATATACCCTTGTTCTGCCGCTAGTAAATAACCTCTCAAATATCTCAAATTCTCTTTTTCATTACGTTGGTTGAAATACTCCGAAAAAAAAAGAAGAAATTGCTCTATCGAAGTTAAATGATTCTTCAGATGTTGAGTAGCATTAACAGATCTTCGGTCTTCATCAGTCCTTATTAGCACAGTCTCTTTATCTCCATAATATGAAATATGTAAATTCGGATCTAACGACAATAAACGAAGATGTAATTCCGGATCTTGTAAACGAGAAAAACCTTCATTAAATCCATGAACTGATCTTAGTATCGATAATTTCCAAAGAGGATTAGATATCGTCCAGGGCAACGCATAAGAGGCGAATCTCTTCAAGAACAAACGGTTTTTATTAGAATATAACTTGTAAGCCAAGGTATCAATTGCAAGATATGTTATATTCTTTTTCGTTCTTGCTGCGACATTGTGTTTAAAATACCCGTGATTAAAAATATAGCCGTCTTTCCCCGGAAATTTTTTAATGACTTCATTTCGATACGTTAGACAGTCTGGAGTCAATACATCATCCGCATCCAAAAAAATAACATAGTCGCCTAAGGCCTTTTCTAAACCTATATTTCGACACACTGACGCCCCTTTCTTCAAAGTATAATCAGAGCGTCTATACAACTTCACTCTTTCATCTAGCTCCTGAAAGGATAACGCAAGTTCAAATGAGCGATCTGTTGACTGATCATCTACCAAAATTAACTCCCAGTTCGAATAGCTCTGATTTAATACAGACTTTATAGTAGCCGTGATATACTGCTCCTTGTTGTATACCGGACAAATAATTGATATTAAGTTTTTTTTCAAACGCGTTTTTTTATAAAACTTTTAAGTATTTTTCCGATGAAAATATTCGTATAAGTGAATAAAATGAAGGCGGTGACCGATAGATTTAAAACTTGTATTTTGGCTTTATTCCAGCTAATTTGTCCTGTCTTAATTCTATGCCTGAATGAGTTTTTAATACTTAATCTTAGATTGATTATGTTTCCTATGGATTTAATGGAGTAGGACTTATGAACAATGGAAGAAAACAATATATATATCCCATAATATATAACGGCAGTTTGCTTCGCTGTGAGATTATTATCGTTGTCCATGCGTGAGTACAAAAAGTCAACTCCTTTTGTCATTGATTCCACTCTATCAATTGTCCAACTTCGAGATGCGCTTTCAGGTCTACTATTTACGAAATAAAAATCAACATTTGAAAATTGAATCTTTGTGCTATAAGTAACACATAAAATGAAAAACACACTATCCTCAGCATTCCTTAACCCTTCAGGAAATGACAACTCGAAGATATTTACAAAGGTTCGCTTAAACAAACATCCGCACACGCTTCCCCTGTTGTAATTCTCGGACGTGATTAACCCATGTCCATCAAAAGAGGTCTCAATAATTGATTTATCAAAATAATACCTTTCGTCGGCCTTCTTGCTATTTATAAAGTTAAACGATCTGGCTATAACGATCTCCGGATCTTCGGATTTAGTATTCGTAACGGTTTCTAAAACAGATTCATCAGCCAGTAAGTCATCTCCGTCAACAAAGCAAAGCCAGTCCCCCACTGCCATTCGAATACCTAAATTTCTAGCGGCGCTGACCCCTTTATTTTGCTGATGAAAGACACGAATCCGACTGTCATTTTCTGCATATTTATCGCACACTATCCCACTTTCATCAGTAGAGCCATCATTAATCAATATAACTTCGATATCTGTAAGGCTTTGATTTAAAACAGAGTCAAGACATTGATGCAGATAGCGTTCAACGTTATATACGGGAATAATCACAGTGATTATAGGATTAACCATCTATCTCATTAATTTTCTTATGTGTGCCTTAAGAGGAAAGGGGAAACTCTTTAACAAATTACTTTGAATATCGCTAATTCTTTTTTCATCTGGCAACAAAGCATTTGCATATTCCATTTGCACTCTTTCGATTATAGATTCCACGGTTAAACCGTATAATAAGCTTATATCTATCGGAGCATACGGCTCTATGTTTACAGACGAAAAATAGTCCTGAAACTTTATATTGTCGCCCGACAAATTTATGTCGTTGACTTCAGCCCATACCGATTTGACTCCGTAAGTGTGAGATACAATTATACCATGCAGAGAGGTAGATATAGTAAATTCACATTCGTAAATCGTATCTATAATTTTTTCTATCTCTGCTAAGAGATCAATAACTACAACTTCTTTCTCATTAAACATTGACTTTACCCTGTCGTAATGAGCGATGTGCGGAATAATGCCAATTTTGTATTTCTTGGCATTCGAAGGTTTATATATAATAGGTAACAAAACGGCTGGATCTCCTACAACATCGGTTGCGGGCAAACCGGCTGTTTTCACCCTTTCTAATGATTTACAGCCCCTAACGGCGAGATATGTTCCTTTTGGTATTTTTGAATCTTTGCTGATAATCCCGGAACCCCAAACCACTACGTTATTGTATTCGCAATGATCCAAAACACTTCCTATGCATAAAAAAATTGTAGGAGGAGAAAAAAAATTGTAGAAAAGATATCGCGTAAAGTCCTTTAAATCCAGTCTACGGTTCCAGAAATAAGATAAAAGCAGTCTTAAGGCGGAGATCTTATTCTCTTTAAGAAACCTAACATTGACATAACGAAAAGGAACATCTGTCAATCTTGTGATAAGATAGGGATTCAATTCGTCCCCAAAATTTCCTTGTCCTTTATGATACTTAAACCAATATAAGTTAATCATTATAAAAAAAATTCTTTATTTTCTCTAATTTTTTTTTCACTCCAAGTCCACCATTTGGACTCCAACAATAATTTAACCTTATCCTCCTTAAATCTCATTTTTATTAGTTTAGCTGGACAGCCTGCAACAATTGAATAAGGGGCTACATTTTTCGTCACGACTGCTCCTGCTCCCAACACCGCACCAGTTCCAATTGTCACTCCAGGTAAAATGATCACGTTATCCCCAATCCAGACATCATTTTCAATCCGAGTAACGATCTTGTCTTGATGCGACGCTTGCAAATTAAAATTCTTTTTGTAAAAGGTGTATTGCATGCAAGTTTTACTAACGTCATGGTTGGCAAGTATTATTTTAACATCTGACCCTATAGCACAATAGCTACCCACTTCCAATATTCCATTTCCTTTCGCTACAAAATTTCCGTTGTGGTAAGATTCCTTCCCTGTACTCACGATCGATCCGTTAGTAGTTATTAAAAATGGTGGTTTCGTAGGAGCAGAAATAACCTTTAAGGCCTGATATAGCCTCTTAATCCTTGTCAACAGTCTCATTTTAGTCCGATTTTTTTGATATTGTCTGTCAATTTCTGCCTTAGCTTTAATACTATCATTCGCTCACTTTTTTCAGTCCCAAAGAAGTATATAAACAGCATTAACAATCCGCAATAAACAAAAGTCTGTTGTATTAAACGGGTGAGAGAATCCACGGACATGTAGTGACTAAGGAAATATCCGGCAAGGATACAAAGAAGACAAACTATGCTAATCCGAAGCAGAACTTTCATAAAAAATGATTTAATATCATACTTCATATGAAGTAAGACTCTAAAAAAGTACAACCTGAAAAACAAGGAAAGAACGGATATGGATATCCATATCCAGAGTATAATTTGAGGTTGGCTAAAAAGTTTAAACTTAAAGGCACAATATGATAGGGGCAAGTTTAATATATTAAGGAATCCGATTACTATTTGATAAACTTTTATCTTCCCAGTAGCCGTTATACCTGTCATCAACGGACCGGAAATAGCATCCACTAACGTAAATACAAGAGCCAAACGAGTAAAAGTCCCTGCATATTTCGGCGGCTCAACTAACCATAAATCCAGGATATAATCAATATTTAAAAACGCCGGGGCCATAAAAATGAGACTTAAATAAAATGAAAATTTGGCTGTTTGATTTATTAATTTTTGCATACCGTCAAAATCGTCTAACGCGTACAGTTTGATAATCTGCGGATTTGAAGCGATCTGAAAATTTGTGACAAAGGATGTTATAGCGGTAACAACTGTATTCATAATTCCATAAGCCGCATTCACAACTGTACCGAAAAAAAGATTTAAGACGATATTGTTACCTTGTCGTTTTGCCACAATCGAAATACTTCCAAAAAGATTCCATCCTGAATAGCTGACTAGTTCTCTGTAATAGGGCCAATCCCTGTAAAATTTAAATTTACTCTCTTTATAGTTCATTCGGCAATATCCTTGATAAAGAGACTGTACGATCACAGTAGTAAGTAAAACTAACACTGCGTACACAATGAGTTTATCTGAGCCCCAATATACTAGTGAAAAAACAGTAATAAGCCTTAGGCACACCTCAGCTGTGCTGAAATAGGCGTATACATTCATTTTTTCTCTCGCTATCAACAAAGCGTTGTATGGTATCTGAACTATTCCAATTAAAGCGGTGACGACAGAAAGTTGAAAAACTACATGTACTGCAAAAGTCCTTTCTACAGGATAGACCATTTTATTTCGTATATACCATAATCCGATCGTTTCGGCAAAAATGAGCACTAACGCAGCAATAACTATTCCAATTACGACAATCGTACTGAATGTCTTTCTCAATTGCTGATTACATCCTTGGCCGATGTTAAAAGACAGATAACGTTGCGCGGCAGAGGACATTGAGGCGTCTAAAAATCTGAAAATAGCGACAAAACCACCGACTAAAGAATAGATGCCGTAATCAGAGATGCCTAACTCTCTTAGAACTATTCTAGATGTGTATAGAGATACTCCCATCACCAGCATCATTCTGAAATAGAGGAATAGAGTATTTCTCGCAATACGTTTATTGTCTGACATTTATTTTTATAACACATTTATTTGATAAGCTGAGAAGTAAGCAATTGGGGGTCCCAAAGCTTTTATAGATTATACTGCGTTATCGAATTTTATGCTTTCAAATCCCGCACTCTTAATTCAGCCCTTTTTCCAGCACTCCACAGCCGATCTTTACTTTTTATTAGAACGTAAGGCCTCAACGCAATATAATTGCCTTACATAAAGAGAGCCTGATAGTTATATGCCGCACTTACGCCTTTCTTTACACATCAGGCGTCCTCTTTTAAAGCGTCACGAATTATCTTCTTGCCGCAAAGAAACAGCATCATCATAAATGCGGCCAGAAACCCACCAATGATCATTGCCTTAACTTTTCCCAAACGATCTTTATCGAGAGGTAAGATTGGTTCATCTACAATCTGTATCAACGGTTTTTCCTTGATTAGAGAGATTTTGCTTAATTCCAAATTTTGTAACAACGAACCTAAAACTTGCTGATTTATGGCCGCATCTGCATTAGCATTTTGTATGGGAGCGATTCGCTGGCTCATGCGAGTAGGATTCTGATTAGGCGTCGCATCAGATACCGCCGCAGCTCTATTAATTGTTCCGGTTAGTCTAGCTCGAACTGAATCTACCTTTTTTTGAAGAATTGAAACGTTTTCGGCCGCCACCTTCGTTTTTGTATCCAAATAAAACTGATTGACATTCTCCACAAGCGCTTGGTTGAATGCTTTGGAAAATATTTCATCACGGCTGGATACTACAACTGATATGATGTTTATTTCATCATCCTTCTTTTCTACCTCCAGATAATTCTTGACTATATCGTTAACAAACCTACCGATAATACTGTCATGAATAATTTGTTCTGCTTGATCTCTATAATTATTATCCTCTTTGAATTGTATATTTTTGAAATTAGCGTTTTCCTTCCATTTTTCTCGATATCCATTAAGCTCAATGAAGCGATCTATCAGTAATTCATTTTTACCTCCAATTTTTGTAAGTAAAGTCTTGGACAACATTTTCCTTGAACGATACAGTTCAATTATATTTTGATCGTCAAATAATCCGCCTGTGCCTCCGCCCAAATCTATTCCTAAGGAACTTGCCACGCCGACATACGCGCCCAATCCGCCACTCCTATTGCTAGCGTCGAGAACAAAACTTGTTGTTGCTATATAAACTGTTTCCTTTGACAAAGAATAAACTAACCCCAAAGTAGCTCCTGCTAGCGCAATAATGCCAATCAAATACCATTTTGATATAAAATACTTGAGCCACTCCCTAATGGATAAAATCAAGTCCTTTAGTGAAGTCTCATCACTTTTATTCAATTCTGGGGTTCTGCTATTTATATTATCTGACATGCTTGTACCCTATTATCTATTTCAATATTGCAAAAATAAGAGCGGCCAACGAAGCTATACCTGTGCCAATTCCTACCCAGGCCTGTGCCGACATTCTTTCTTTAAATGGTTTCTGCGGAACAGAAATTTCGGATCCCGGCCTAACTTCTGGATAGTTGTTGAAGAATATCGTCTTTTTAGTCCCCTGAACAGATCCGTTAGAATGACTTATAAAGGAACCTCTTTTCAGCGCGTTGTCAGCAAAACCACCAGCACTGTTAATATAGTACTTAAAGGGTCTTCCAGGAACATAAACCACATTAACAGGGCGCAAAACTTCACCCGTTACTTTTACGGTTTGCAGCAGGCTTGGAACTCTGATAATATCACCGCCTTCAAGCACTAAATCAATCCTCGATTCAGGATTACTTAAGATTTTGTCTAATTGAATTCCTACCAAATCTGATGTTGCCTTCCTGGTTAAATTAATTCTCTGAGCGGCATTTCCCCCTTCTTCAGTGGGAGAGTCGGGTTGATTAAGCCGTTGAAGATTTAAAGCTTTGACATCTTCTTCTTCTTTATCAAGTTTCTCGTTTAAATCATCGAAACTTCCGGGTCTTTTCAGAGACGCCCCCTCAGGATATGCAAAAGCCGTGAGCCCGCCCGCTCTTTTTATTACGTCCGAGATGCGCTCGTTTTTTGATTTTATTGTATATACGCCTGGACGAATAACTTCGCCAATAACCTGTATCTGGCGCAGCGGCATAAACCCCTCAATAGGACGGACAGAAACCTTATCGAATGGCTGCAGCACAAAATCTCTATTTACAATCCTCAAATTACTATCAACCGCAATATTAAAAATTTGAGCAGTCTCAGCGGTCGTTTGGCTTAAATCAGCTCCTTTTACGCGTCGGGCAATTTCAATATTAGCTGGATTAGCCCCTTCGTTAAAACCTCCGGCCATCTGGATCAGGTTTTCTACGGTCAGGTTATTCGAAAATGCGAAAGAACCTGGCTTGCGTACCTCCCCTCCGATTGACACGGTATATTCGTCACGCAAATCAAATATGGATGAGATCTGTACTACATCATCTCTCTTAAGTTCTAAATCGGATGCGCCCCCCTTCATCACTTCGGCCACATCGAAAGACACAATAGAACTGGTATTATCAGCGTTAGCGCGAATAATATAACCATTGCTCATGAATACATCAGGCGTTAAACCATCTGCCTGCTGTATGAGTTCGGAAAGTTTTAGACCCGGCTTAAACTCGAAGATGCCCGGCCGCGCTACAGCCCCGTTTATCTGGACTTTATTTTCAAACCTGTCAAAAATGGCATCTACAAATACTTTGTCACCATTTTTCGGCATGTAATTCGGGAACTCGGACAAAGGTGTAACGATGATTTTCTGGGCCGTTGCTGTGTTCTGAACAATTTTTACGCGCGCCTTGTAAGCCAGGTCAGAGAAGCCTCCCGCATAACGTAGCACGTCAACCAGCGACTCCTCGGGGCGGATTTCATAGATAGCAGAACGCTTTACCTCTCCTATAACATCGACATGGATCTGATACACCGGTATATGAATCACATCCTGATCCTGCAATCTTATATTCCCAGTTTGTATACCATTGATCAAAAAGTCGTACAGATCGACCGTCGCAATCACATTATTGCCCCGGATGATTTGGATATTCCTGAAAGATCCCCGGTCGTTAGGACCGCCCGAATTGTACAAAGCATTAAAAACACTCGATACCGAAGGCAATGTGTAGGTTCCGGGACGCATTACTTCGCCGCTAATAATTACCTTGATGCTTCTTATATTACCCAGGTTCAAAGACAACTGGGTCCGGCCACTTCTCAAAGAAGGATAAGTATTATCCATCTGAGCTTTGATTTTGCTTTTAGCTTGTTCTATAGTCAGGCCACCAACGGCAACACGACCAACATATTCCAATGAAATAAAACCCTCAGGCGAAACAGTTAATTTATAGCTCACTTCATTGTCCCCGGTTAAATCCAGCAGTAATTCGTCATCGGGACCGATCACATAGTTAGCTGGTGTTGCCATACGCATGTTGGGCTCAAATGACGAAAAGGCTCTGCTAAACATCTGCGCTCCAAATATTCTTGAGTTTCTTTGCTCTGCTTCATCACTTTTTTGGTTTTTCTCATTCTCTGTCTCTTCTGTATCGGCCTCTTCAGCATTTTCATCAGTCGGTTGTTCCACCTTCTTCTGACCGTTCATTTTTGCAAGCCGCTCTTTAAACTTTTGAATCTGCATGGCATCCATTCCTCTGGCCTTCGCAGCTTGTTCTAACTGAGCTTCAGAATATCCAGATTCGCTCATACGCTTCATCACATCCTGTACCTGCGCATCGGACATGTTATCGACATTAACGCCACCCAAATCATTACCAGTAGGCGCTTGCTTGGTAGTTTCTCCCTGGCTTCTTTGATTCTGGTTCTGAGTTTTGCCCTGTGACTCGTTTTGTGCATTCAACCCTGCAATCGTGAAAAAAAGTAATACGGTAAAGACGAAACGGGCGGTTTTTTTTGCTATCATATTAGTCATAAGATTAAGGACGGTCTGCTATCAGCAAATTGCGTGCAAATTTAAGTAGTAAGCCTGTTTTTCACTAAGTTTTTTTTTGCACAATTGAAAAATCCACCGCAACATAGGGTGGATTTTTCAAATATATATAATTTTTAGTGTTAATTAGCGCGCACGGCCACATTTTTCGCCTCTACAATCATATCGTCCATTACTTCACCGGCTTGCTTCAGATAAATGTCCTCGCTCAAAGACTTGATCCAAAGTTTCAATCGCTCCTGCTTATTTTCGTCGTTTTCGTATTTGGCCAATTCCAGCGGCAATAGCGACACATTTAATGGCTGTTTCAGCTTCTGAGCGGCATTGATCTGATCAGCCTTAGCTTTGATGATCTTTTTCTCTGCCTTGTATTTGGCCACGCTGAGCGGGTAGCTTCTCTCATTTTCATTGGCTAACCAGGTGCTGTTCCTCTTGATGATCTGGAACGAACTGTCTTTTTGCAGACGGGCATTGCTTAATTGCTTCAGCGTGTTCAAGTCATATTCCGAATTCCACGGCGTATAATTGGATTTTTGTATTTCATCGTATTGAAGCGCAAACTCATTATCCTTTTCGCGTAGCTTCAACGGTTCATACTGGCTGGGCAGCACAATGTCCGATCTCACACCTTCTTTTTGTGTGGAACCGCCACTGATGCGATAGAACTTTCTTAATGTTAACTTAACAGCGCCCAAATCTCCATCTCCATCTCTTTTAAACCCGGAATGATCCAAACCGATGTTCTGCTGAACCGTACCTTTCCCGTAAGTAGAAGTGCTACCAATAATGATCCCTCTTTTATAGTCCTGAATGGCAGCGGCGAATATTTCCGATGCGGACGCACTGAACTCATCGACCATCACCGCCAGCGGACCCGTATAAAGCACGGAATTGTCTTCGTCTTTCAACACCTGCGGACCAGATACGCGGTCTTTCACCTGTACGATCGGACCTTCTTTAATAAATAATCCGACCATCTGAACCACGTCCCACAAAGAGCCACCACCGTTCCTGCGCAGGTCCATAATAATCCCGTCCACATTTTCATCTTTCAGTTTTTGCACCTCACGTGCGACGTCCGTGAAACTGCGGCGTCCGTTAGGATCCTGGAAAGGTGTGTAAAATTCAGGCAGATAAATAACACCTACTTTAGTGTTCTTAACGCTGTCGCGGATAATAGCACTTCTGGCATAGGTATCAATATCATTATCGATCTTGGCTCTTACCAGAGACACTTCTTTTACGGTCCCGTCGGGCTTCTTAATAGTCAGCCTCACTACCGTACCTTCTTTTCCCCTGATGATCTTTACCGCATCCTGTACGTCATAGCCCAACATATCTACCGGTTCACCTTCTTTTCCCTGAGCTACTTTTGTAATGATATCACCCGGAGCCAGTTCGCCGGACTTGGCCGCCGGGCTGCCCGCATTAATGCTGATAATTTTAATCAACCCGTCACTGTATTGAAGTCCGGCCCCGATCCCGAAAAAGCTTCCGCTTAATTCTTCATCAAAATAACGTTTGTCAGCGGGCGGGAAAAATTCGGTGTGAGGATCCATCGCCGTGGTGATATTATCAACTAACAGATTGAACTTATCCTCTTCTCTGAATTTTACTTTGTAACGATCAAACAGACGGGTCATGATCGTATCCGTTTTCTGACGGGCTTCTTTTTCAAGCTGATCCTTTGACTTGCTGTTTTTAGATTTGTCATCTTCCAGGTTCACGTACAATTCCAGCGCATAATACTTCATCAGCTTACGCCACCTGTCTTTACGCTCTTCCTGGTTGGCCGCGTATAATAATTTTTTGCCATCCAGCTCGGCATTCTCATCGATCGTAAAATCGAAAGGCTTGTCCAGGATCGCATTTTTCCACTGCTCTGATTCTGCAATCCGCTGGTCGAATACTTTCGATACGCCGAGAAAGCTCTGCACGGGTGCACCATTCAGCTCATCATCAATTTGCTTGGCATATAGCTCAGACAAGGAATCGACATCTCTTTTGAGAAATATATTTTTCCGGGGATCCAGATCCTCAAGATACTTGGTAAATACTTTTTCGGAAAAATCATCGTTAATAGCCTTAGGATCGTAGTGTCCCTGAGAAAGCAAACGGGCTACCATCGTCATGATCAATTCATATTTCCCAACCGGATCATTATTGGAGATCAACTTATTCTTGAAAGCGAAAAAAGACGCTGCCACAACCACCAGCAATATCAGAAACGGTAACCTCTTCATATTAAATATGTATTTTATAAAATTTTGCACCAACCAAAATTAATATTAATCGAACTCTTATTAAAACTATTTTGCTAAAGATTTATAAGCGTTATATATATTATAGACACTGTAATAAGCAATTCCCACACCATAATTTCTCGTAAGACGGTCAAATCCTTGTTAACATAACAGCGACACCAGAAAATGTTTTAAAAGATTTTCCTAAATTTTTTTAAAATCATTCCAAATTTTCCTACATTTGCAGCCCTTAAACGGTGGTTGTAGCTCAGTTGGTTAGAGCATCTGATTGTGGTTCAGAAGGTCGCCGGTTCGAGACCGGTCATCCACCCAACAATAATACCCTGAATGCTTTGTTCAGGGTTTTTTTATTTTTTATAAGTAGATGTGCCCGAAACACTTATCTATCTAAATTACAAGCAGCTTATTAACAAACTAAAAGCATGAACCCCTGGCTATTTTTGATACCATTGATATCGGCGCTGATCGGCGGGCTGTGTAATCTCCTGTTTGGACGTTATCTGCTGAACGTTTACGTGCCCGGCAAACAAAAACAGTTATCCAGTACCCTGGCACAGAAAGCGGCGTCTTTATTACCCGTTCAGAAGCTGGAAGGAGAAATCAACAACCCCGAACTGGTAGAAAAGGCCATGCCTATGATTGAACATCATATTGACGAATTTCTTTCGGTAAAGCTGCCACAGGAAATCCCGATGCTGGCGATGTTTGTTGGTAACAAAACGACCGACAAGATCAAAGAGGTTTTTGTTGCCCAACTCAGAGCGCTTTTCCCAAAGGTGATGGGCAACATCATCGGTAATCTGAAAGAACGTATCGATATCCCCCACTTGGTCGAGTCGGAGATCGAAAAGGCCGATATCCAAAACATCCTGAAAAAGCAGCTTTCACCCCTGATGCAAAAGATGATCCTGGGTGGAGCCCTGCTGGGTTTTGTGATCGGATCGGTCAACCTGCTTCTATTTTATATCATTGGTCAGTAACCGCTGTTTTCAAATGGTTTCCTTTTAAACGGAAATTAACGCGTTCATCCATTTATAATTGTAACAGTACAAGTTATGCCCCTTTTTCACGTCTAAACCCCAAATCTCTCGAAAATGCGAAATGTCTTTTTAGCGCTGGCTTTGTTTTTTACAGGCTCGGCTATAGCCCAGGTTGGAGGAAACGGCCAAATGCCAACCGGTAGTATTTATGGTAAGGTAGTGGATTCCGCTACCGGAAAAGGTATCGATGCGGCCACGATTCAGCTGTTCCAAACCAAAGTCTCCGCCCAGGCCGGTACGGACGGGGACTCGGCGACCAAAGAGCGCCAGGAAGTCCTGGTGACGGGTGCGCTGGCAGCGGCAAATGGAGAATTCAGGGTAACAGGCATTCCAGCCATGGGACGGTATAAACTGGTGATTTCCGGATTAGGTCACAAAACAGATATCCGGAATTTTTCTTTCATCGATCCAAAAATGATGAGCGGCGGCAAGGTGGACATGGCTGCAGTCATGGCAGCGCTGGACAAAGACCTGGGCAATATCAAGCTCGGTGCTGATGTTGAAGTGTTGCAGGGGGTAACTGTAACCGGAAGCAAACCCGCTGTTCAGTTAGGGATCGACCGTAAGATCTATAATGTAGAAAACAACCTCACTTCAGCCGGAGGAACGGCGACAGATGTATTAAAAAATGTGCCTTCTGTAAATGTGGACATTGATGGTAACATCAGCATCCGCAATTCCAGCCCGCAGATTTTCGTAGATGGTCGTCCTACCACATTAACGCTCGATCAAATTCCCGCAGATCAGATCGCGAGCGTGGAAGTGATCACGAACCCTTCTGCAAAATTTGATGCATCCGGCGGTACAGCCGGTATTCTGAATATTGTCTTGAAGAAAACGAGAACCGTAGGTTATAATGGATCCGTGCGCGCGGGCATTGACGAACGCGGACGTTACAACCTCGGCGGCAACCTGAATGTACGCCAGGGCAAATTCAATGTCTTTGCCAACATCGGCTATAACCAGCGGAAAACAATTTCAGACGGAACGACTGAAAGATCTACATTCCTGAACGATACAACCATCAATTTACGCCAGGTGGACCGCGCCATCGGTGATGGACGATTCCTTTTTGCCAGGGCTGGGTTCGATTACCTTTTAGACAATCGTAACACGCTGACCTTGTCGGGCATTACCGTGGATGGCAAGTTCGACAACGTTACCAATAGTGATATTGTTGTTGATACGATTGCGAGTGCGAGCGATATCCAATCGCGTATTTTAAGAACGGCTGATGCGAACTTTCATTTTAATATGAAAGGCGGGTCACTGGGCTTTGTACACAATTTCCCTAAAACAGGCCATCAGTTGACTGCAGATGGACAATACAACAGAAGCAAGAATAACAGCACCAATATCATCACGAACAATAATTATGCTCAAAGCGGCGGACCATTGACCAATACCAGCGTTCAGCAACAAAATGGCAACGGTAATAACCAGCGCCTGAATGCACAGATTGATTATACCAATCCGTTATCCGAGAAATCAAAGCTGGAGGCGGGCGTGCGTTTCAACCAGACAAAGACATCAAGCGATAACGTTTATAATCTTGTAGGACCGGGCAATGTCCTGATTCCCCAGCCGTTACTTTCATCCAAATTTGATTATACGGACCAGATATATGCCAGCTATGCAACATTCTCCAGTAAGATCGGTGAAAAATTCGGTTACCAGTTAGGACTTCGGATGGAAAGCTCGGATTATAAGGGCACGGTTTACAGCAGCACGCGCCGCGACGGCGACGTGGTAGACACGGTTTCCAATTTCAGCATTTCTTACCCGGTAAGCCTGTTCCCAAGCATCTTCTTATCACAGGAATTACCCAATGATCAGCAGTTGCAACTGAACTACAGCCGCCGGATCAACCGCCCGGGCTTTTTCCAGTTGTTCCCGTTTGTAGACTACTCGGATTCACTGAATCTCAGCCGTGGTAACCCTAACTTAAGGCCTGAGTTCACCAATTCATTGGAATTGTCATACTCTAAAAACTTTGACCGGGCCAATAACCTGATCCTTTCGGTGTATTACAAGAATACAACCGGGTTGATCACGCGATATCAGTCCAGGGAGACTAATCCCCTGACGAATGAACTGGTGCTGGTAAACACTTATATCAATGCCAATTCAAGCTTTGTAGGCGGATTTGAAGCAGTAGCTAAAAATGCTCCGACGAAATGGTGGGATATCACGAGCAACCTGAACGTGTACACGTCGAAGATCAATATCGACGACCCGTCCATTCCTACCGCAGACCAGATCTATAGCTGGTTTGCCAAGATCAACAATACCTTCAAGCTTCCCAAAAATTTCACCCTGCAGGTTTCCGGCGATTATAATTCCAAAACAGTACTGTCTCCGGGTGGTACGGCAGGCGGAAGCGGCGGCGGCCGGGGTGGCTTTGGCGGCAACGTAAGCGGAAATGCCCAGGGTTATAGTATGCCCACTTATGGTGTGGACGTGGCGCTGAAATACGAGTTCCTGAAAAGCAAGGCAGCTTCTGTTACTTTAAGCGGCAACGACATCTTCAAGACAAGAGTGAATGATGTGTATACCAGCGCAGGATTCTTCAATCAGCATCAATACCGCGTTCGCGACCAGCAATTCTTCAGCATCAACTTTGCGTACCGGTTTGGTAAATTTGACGCCTCCCTGTTGAAGCGCAAGAACATGAGATCAGAACAGGAAAGCATGCAGGGCGGAATGCAGGGCATGCCGCAGTAAAAACATATTTCTCCACCTAAAAAGCGTGAAAGATTTGATCTTTCCCGCTTTTTTTATATCCTGTACCCTCGCCGATCAAAGAATACAAACAGCATACTCTTCCAGCGTCAGGCGCAACACCCTATCTTTTTAACGATTACTAAAATCTCATAGACCCGATCGGTTAATATATTGTAAATAAATATCTTAGAGCAAAGAATGCTGAACAGGGTCGCGGGCCCGAACAATTTCATGACACTGTTGTTGTATAACAGCGCTCCGGCGCGCTGGAGCTTGTAAGCAGCGGATGCCGCGTTTACCCTTAGATGGAGGATTGCAAGAATTGAATAAGTATTTACATATCGTTTGTCTCGATGCACCTTGTCCCGCGGACTGCGGCGGTTCCATCGACATGATGAATCGCATTAAAGCTTTTCACCGGAAAGGTATCCGGATACACCTGCATTATTTTAAGTTTAGTGATAAATGCAGCGCTGCGGAACTGGGCCGGTATTGCGAAACCGTTCAATCGTATGCCAGAAAGGAGCCGCTCGATTGTTTGTC
Source organism: Niabella sp. ZPM-14 (assembly GCF_055693045.2). Lineage (NCBI taxonomy): Bacteria > Pseudomonadati > Bacteroidota > Chitinophagia > Chitinophagales > Chitinophagaceae > Niabella > Niabella sp. ZPM-14. The sequence continues at coordinate 4,409,582 of NZ_CM181148.1, read as the reverse complement.
GCTTCGCACGCCGACGTTCGTGAGTGCACGCTGCAATGAACAGCTCATAGAAAACCTTAAAAAAGACGACTACCCCGTATTGCTGGAAGGCCTTCACACAACCGGGATCCTGGGAAGTATCAATGATGGAAAACGAAATATCTGTGTGCGGATGCATCATGAGGAGTCGCTCTACTATCGTGAATTGGCGCGCAGCACGATGAACCCCGCTAAAAAGACCTATTATATCGCCGAAAGCCTGCTCACAAAAAAATATACCCCCACCCTCCCCGATAACTGCATGTATGCCTGTGTGTCCGACGAAGACAAGCAAAGTTTCGATGACCTGGGCTTTCAGAACGTACAGGTGGTACCACCGTTTCTCAGCTGGCAGAAAGTGGAATGTCCTACGGGAATTGGCAGCTTGTGCCTGTTCCATGGAAACCTGGCGGTTCCTGCCACGGAAAAAGCGGCGCTCTGGCTTTTGAGCAACGTGTTTAACAAGGTGAGAATTCCCTTTGTGATCGCCGGTAAAAATCCGACCAAAAGCATTGAAAAAGCAGCCGGTCTTTGTCAGAACACTTGCCTGGTGAGCAACCCCGGAGAAAAAGAAATGGAAGACCTGGTGCAGAAGGCTCACATTAACATCCTTCCCTGCTTTAATAAAAATATCACCGGCATCCGGCTGAAGTTGCTGCATGCTTTGTACAAAGGAAGGCATTGCGTTACCACTCCTGCTATGGTCGAAGGCACCGGGCTTGAAGAGGCCTGTCATATCGGTACCAATGCGAACGCACTGGCAGCTATCATCTCTCAATTATATTATCTTCCGTTTGAAGAAGAAGAAGTGTTGCTGCGTAAACGGCTGCTTGAAGGCGTTTACGATAACGACAGAAACATTCAGCAGTTTATAGATTATCTATGGTAGCGTTGTCGATCACCCGGCCACCTTCTGTTTTGATCAAACGGGCGGGATATTTTTTTACGACGGCATAATCATGGGTAGCCATCACTATGGCAGCATTACTATTGCGGGCGATCGATAGCAAGAGGTTCATGATCTCATCCGTCGTAATCGGGTCCAGGTTACCTGTCGGCTCGTCGGCGAGAATCAGCTTCGGGCTATTCAATAGCGCACGGGCGATGTCCACACGTTGCTGCTCACCGCCGCTCATCTCAAAAGGCATTTTACGGGCTTTGTCTTTCAAACCCACCAGCTCCAATACCTCGGAAACCTTCTCGTCCATTTTGGTTTTATCTTCCCACCCGGTAGCTTTCAATACGAACTTGAGGTTGTTTGCCACATTGCGGTCGGTAAGTAATCTAAAGTCCTGGAAAACCACGCCCAGCTTGCGTCTTAGAAAAGGCACCTGCTTCCAGTGCAGATTCTTCAATTGGTAGTCCACCACGCGCGCATCTCCTTCTGTCAGCAGCAGGTCGCCATACAAGGTCTTTAGCAAACTCGATTTACCCGTACCGGTTCTTCCGACCAGGTAGACAAATTCGCCCTCCCTGACCGTAAGGTTCACGTCTTCGAGCACCAGGTTATCACCCTGGTAGATGTTTGCATGTTGTATGTCTATGATCGCCTGCTGCATATGACTTGTAAGTTGAAGGTTGCAAAGTAAAGTAAAATGGTCATTATAAGATCAATAAGGTTACATTTACAGCATGACACGTTTGTCCCAATTATCAACCTCCCACCGAAGACGGCCGCCGCCCTTTTCCTACCGGCTTTTTCGACGGCGTAATTAATTCATAAGGGCGGTTGAATGCTTCCTGCGACAATTTGAAAATTGATGCTAATTCCCGTATAATCTTCTTTGAGAATCCCTTTTTGTAGTTCAAAACATCAGAAATCAGTCCAGGACTTACTTTTAGCTGATTAGCCAAATCGATCGATTTCATGTGCTGATCCTCCATCAAAGATCTTAACAGGTCTACCGGAGATTGCTCTTTAAAAACGGCATGCTCTTCATCATATTTTTCAATCAGTAACGTCAGTAATTCGATCTCGTCCCTTACTTTTTTACTTTTTTTCTTATTCGTAAAATCCAGATCATGAAGAATCCGGCAATAGTCATTGTATTGCTTCCCGCTCTTAATCACCTTATATTTTAATGCTTCCATAAAACTATTTTAATAAACAAACACTGTATACTGCTCGTTGCTTGCACAAAGCTTATCATACGCTGCATGTGTTCCAATCCAACACACGTACAATCGCACAGCTCCAGGCCCGAACGAATACTTGCAAATCATCCTGTAAATTATTACCCCCGATATCGAATACCACCCTGAGGCTGCTTTTACCCAAGAAGTCCGCAGCTGGAAAGGTGTTCTTTATGTCAGAAGGCTTACGCCAATCCGCTTTTTTTATTCTTGTAAGCCAGATCTCAAAAGAAATGATACTGCCGGATCTTTCTAATACAAAATCCCTGATGGTTTCTTTAATCAAATGAACTTTCATGCAAGTTAGCTTTTTAAATTATTCACAAAAAGTGAATATTCACACCCTGTGAACTTTGTTTGATAGGTCAGGCTACATAAAGATATATATACTAAATAATCAACCGCACGCCAGCAACTATAAAATCATGGACAACATCCGTCAGGAAATCGTTAAACTAAAAAAATAGTTGCTAAACTAAATATTTAGTTTTAAATTGCGGTTAAAAGAGCGAATTATGAAACAACTCACCAAGGCGGAGGAACAGATCATGCACATTCTCTGGAACAATGGGCCCCTGTTTTTAAGGGAAGTGCTGGACCATATGGAAACGCCAAAGCCGCACCAGAACACGGTGGCCACTATATTGAAAATACTCGTGGAAAAAGACTTTGTGACCGTAAATGTGTTCGGAAGGCAACATCAATATGTCGCAGCCATTAACAAAGAAGCCTACTCTAAAAAGACTATGAAACAAATGGTGAAAGGCTATTTTGAAGGCTCGTTTGCCAACGTGGTATCGTTCATGGTGAAGGAAAACAACCTGAGTGTAGAGGAGTTGGAAAACTTACTGCAACAGATCAAATCATCCAAAACGAAAAAATAACACGCCATGATTGCTTACCTCTTACAAATGATCATTTGCTCAGGAATACTATATGGGTATTATTACCTTTTCCTGCGCAATGAAAAATTTCACCAATACAACCGGTTTTACCTTCTGGCGGCGGCGGTCCTGAGCCTGGTTTTGCCGTTGTTTAAGATCCAGCTTTACCTGAACGCAGATGACGACGGCGTCATTTACCAGTCGCTGGGCAGTATCAATGACAGCATTGTTGTGGTTTCTGGAAAGATCACGGATCAATGGCTGACAGGCGCTTTCATCGTATATATATTGCATACCACCGCGACATTATTTTTCCTTGTAAGAATTGCTATGGCAGTATATAAAATTTTGCGCATCAGGCAATACAGCATGGTGTCCAGGATCGAAAATATTGACTTTATAGAAACGAATCATCCCCAAGCGCCATTCTCTTTTTTCAAATGGCTTTTCTGGAATCAACGCATCAGCCTTGACTCTCAAAATGGAGAACAGGTGTTCAGACATGAAATGTATCATATCAAACAGAAACATAGTTATGACATACTGTTCATGGAGATCGTAACCGCTGCGTTTTGGTTCAATCCCTTTTTTTACTGGATCAGGAATGAAATAAAAACGATACAGGAATTTTTAGCCGACAAGTATGCTGCGCAGCATCACGATACCAGCGATTACGCAGAGTTGCTGGTGATGCAGGCGCTTGGCACTCCCGCACAAAGACTGACGAATCCCTTTTTTCATAACCAATTAAAAAGAAGAATTGCTATGTTAACCTCATCAAAAAAACCGGCTTACCAATGGCTGAGAAAGTTATTGGTATTGCCTACAATTTTATTGACAGCGGCTATCATTATCATTAGTTGCAACGATGAGCCAACGCCCGAACCAACAAATGGACCAGCCGCTGCCGAAAATAAAGTTTCTAAAGCACCGGCAGAAAGTGCGAATTCAGTTAGTGTTGACAGCACCATTTCTCCAACGGCAACAGAGGTGATCGACGATAAGCCAAAACCGGTTATCAACTCGTCGATTATTAAAGACGATAAACATAAAGCTGCCCCCGAGTCGGAAGCTTATTCAGTAGATGCCGAGGCAAAATATCCAGGAGACTGGACTAACTTTTTAATGAGAAACTTAGATGTCAATGTACCGGTGGACAGAGGTGCTCCTGCAGGCACGTACACGGCGATAGCTCAGTTTCTTGTGGATGTAAATGGAAATGTGAAGGATGTGAAAGCACTCTCCAGTCAAGGCTATGGCATGGAAGAAGAAATGATCAGGGTTATAATGCGATCTGGCAAATGGATCCCTGCCATGCAAAATGGTAAAAAAGTAACCGCCTATCGTAAGCAACCAATCACTTTTATGATAAGCGAAGAAACGAAGGCCGATCAGCAACCAATGGTCAAAGCGGACAACGAGACCGAAATTTTTACAAGAACAGAAGTAGATGCCGCCTACCCAGGCAATTGGATTAACTTTCTGACAAGAAATCTAAACGGACAGGTTCCGGTAGACAATGGAGCCAGTCCGGGAACCTACACCACGATCGTTCAATTCATTGTAGACAAAGATGGAAACGCCAGCAATTTTAAGGCACTGACCCGCCACGGATATGGTATGGAGGAAGAGGCACTGAGGGTAATGAAAAGATCTGGCAAATGGCAACCTGCCATTCAAAACGGCAGAACAGTAAAAGCCTACCGGAAACAACCGATCACGTTCCAGATCACTGATTCCTGACCGTTGAAAACCTATGACCCGCACCCGGATTGTAAAATATAAAGTGATCTGGCAGGTCACTTTATGACAATTCCCATACAAAAAACGGCCGTAATATTCCCTATTTTTGTAATGCTTTTGTTATATTTAAGTGGGCGGCCTAAAATGGCGGCTCATTGAAACCCAGTATCCGGCCAAATGACTATAGACGAAAAATTTTTACTGATCCGAAACTATGACCTGTGGTCATCATTAAGCGAAGCAGACATTATCGAGCTTAACGTGATCACCAATTTTTTGTCTGCCAAAAAGGGGGAATATATTTACTTCGACTCCTACCTGCACAACCGGCTTTACTTTGTAAAAGAGGGGTTTATTAAGATCGGTTTTATTAATGATAAAGGCGAAGAGCTGATCAAGGAAATCGTCAATAAAGGCGAGATTTTCGGCCAGTTCACGCTGGAAAAAAACAACCTGCAGGGCGAATTTGCGCAGGCCTATAAAACCGACGTAAGCCTGTGTTCTTTCAAAATTGAGGACTTTGAAAAAATGCTGCAAAAAAAACCGCAGTTAGCGATCAAATTCGGCAAAATGGTCGGACATAAGCTGAGAAATGCCGAGTTCCGCCTGCTCAACCTGCTCAACAATGACGTTCGTTCGCGGCTGATCAGCTTTTTCTGTCAGCAATGCCTGGTGAATGGGTTCACCGAAGATAACATCACTTACATCTGTGACAATTTTCTGACGCACGAGGATATTGCACGCCTCATCGGTTCTTCGCGGCAGACCACCACTTCCATCATCAACCAGTTAGAAAAAGAAGGACTACTGTCGCTCAACCGGCGCGAAATTGTGGTTCCCGACTTGCGGAAGATCCAAAATCCTGCGATTGTCGGCTAGGCGACCTTTTTTCAAATAATCCCGGCCTACCTTTGCATTAGCAAAAGGATTTATTTATCTGGTTCCTAATACGTTCTTTAAGAAGCAGATTGCTGCGCCGTTAACCGCCGGCAACATTGGGGATAGCTGATGATAAATAAACCTTATAAACTGCGGTCCCGCACGGCTTAAAGACCGGATGTTGAACAAAATAAACGAACTAACAAATTATAACATGGCTTTATGGATGGCCAGAATACTGGGCTCAGTGTCATTGCTGATAGCGCTGCTATTCTTTTATAAATTTACAGTACCTGCTGACTCACTCGTCTATTTCTCCAAACTGGGCGTAGATCCGTGGGGCCGTATCGCAGCGGGAATGATCGAGCTGGTTGCTGCTGTTCTGATACTGATTCCCCGCTTTTCTATATATGGCGCCTTGCTCACTTGCGCGACTATGTTGAGTGCGATCGCCATTCAGATATTTGGTTCAGGTGTTTCTATCAGCTATCAAAACGGTACAAGTGACGAAGGTTTATTGTTCCTTACCGCCTGTGTAGCGTCCGTTTCCGCCTGTTATGTCCTATTCCGTTTTGGAAAAATTTTAATGCGTACAAATGACTAAAATGATCAAAAAAGTAATACCCTTCCTGTTTATCCTGACACCCACAGTTTTAATGGCACAAACGGCTCATCGCAGCCAGGTCGTGAACCTTACCGCTTCTGCGGGCAACGGCTTCGCGATATCTCCGTCTTATTTCCATAACTGGCAATTGGGTAAAAGACAAAAAATTGAAATAGGCTTAGGTGCACGTTTTACGTCGTACTTCGCGTCTGACAAGCATCATGCAACAGCACCGGCAAAATTAACGAGCGGCAAAACGGGCCCGGGCGTGCTGTTTACAGAAAATATTACAAAGAATATCGACTCCTTACTCGTTCCAAAATCAAACACCAACGCGCTCAACATTGCGCTGGAACTGGGCTATAATATTTCGCCCAGGCTGTATGCGGGATTTAATATTGATCTGGTGGGATTTTCGTTTGGCAAGAAGATCGACGACGCCACTTATATTTCCGAAGGTGCTCAAACGGCTAACGTTAAAGCAAAACCAACCGGATTCAATGCTTTACTGATCAGCGATAATGATTTGGGAAACCTGAATTCCGCCTTGACCGTACGATATAAACTAACTGATCAGCTCGGTATTCATGGCGGTGTAAGTTTCTACTTCTCTGAATATACGACCGATACTGAGGTACAGACCCAACCGGAAGCGAACGATCGTTTTCGCTATAAAACCCTGATGCCTTCCGTTGGCGTGACCTGGTTCCTTAAATAATTGTGTTCTCTTTCAGAGAGTCACAGACCACTTTAGAGAGGAAAGGACTAGCGTCACCGCCATTCTTAATGATATCGCGTACGATCGTGGAAGCGACTGATGTATATTTTGGCTCGCCTGTAAGAAATACGGTTTCAATGTCTTTGTCCAGCGCTCTGTTAGCATCCGCAATCGTCTTCTCATATTCGAAATCGCTGACGTACCGGATGCCCCTGAGAATAAATTTCGCACCGATCTTTTTACAGAAGTTGACCGTCAGGCCTTCATATATGGCCCCTTCCACTTTGTCAGAATGTCCATAAATATCTTTGATCCATTGCAGACGCTGGGTGTTGGAAAACATCGGCTTTTTAGAAGTATTAAAGCCGATCCCCACAATGATCTTATCAAATAAGGGTATAGCCCGGTTGATAATATCCTCATGCCCCAAAGTCATAGGGTCAAAAGTTCCGGGGAAAAGGCAAATTCTGTTAGACATATAGTTTTAACTATTTATGCAGATGACAGTTGACCGTTGACAGATCAGTAAGAAGACATTCGCTTTAACATATTGAATCATCGACGCACGATATATCGATCATGAAACACCTGCTACCAAAACTTTAAATACAGTTACAAGTGCGGATAACCGGTAAACAGTCATTTATCAACTGTTCACCTCCCCTAATGATTCTTATTAGAAAGCAAATATAAAACGGCCATGCGAACGGCCACGCCATTTTCTACCTGTTGTAATATAATCGACTGTCCGCTGTCGGCGACGTCACTATCCAGCTCTACCCCCCTGTTGATGGGTCCGGGATGCATCACTACAATATCCTTCTGAACGCGCTCCAGCAATTTCCGGCTGATCCCGTAACTAAGATTATATTCTCTAAGGGAAGAAAACAAAACCTGGTTCTGACGCTCCAGCTGAATCCGCAATACATTAGCCACATCACACCAGTTAAGCGTCTCCTCCACATTGTAACTTACATTCACACCAAAGGCCTCGCGGATGTATTTAGGGATGAGTGTGGGCGGACCACAAACGGTCACTTCAGCACCCATTTTTTTCAACAGATAAATATTGCTCATGGCTACCCGGCTATGTACAATATCGCCGATGATAGCCACTTTCGTTCCCTGAAGTTTGCCGATTTTTTCCCTGATAGAAAAAGCGTCCAACAATCCCTGCGTTGGGTGTTCGTTCACACCGTCGCCCGCATTCACAATCGCAGCAGGAATATGCTGCGCCAGAAAGTGAGGCGCCCCGCTGGCGCTGTGGCGCATGACCACCATATCCACTTTCATCGACAGGATGTTATTTACCGTATCTAACAGCGTTTCTCCTTTGGACACGGAAGAGCCTGAGGCGGTAAAATTGATCGTGTCGGCGGAAAGCCGCTTCTCTGCCAGCTCAAAAGATATCCTGGTACGCGTCGAGTTTTCGTAAAACAGGTTTACGATCGTAAAATCTCTCAACGAGGGGACTTTTTTAACAGGTCTCTGTAAAACTTCTTTGAATTGAGTGGCGGTATCTAAAAAAAGACCAATATCTTCTTTGGTAAGGTCTTTAATGCCGAGCAAATGTTGCGTGGAAAGCTTCATTAAAAATCAAAGATAGGGCATTGATTAATACGACTGAAATTTAGGTTGCTAACATTTTTTCTTTTTATTATTTTTTTACAGCAAAGCGCGCAAAGACTTGTTTGCAAAGTAGCAGAGCAGAATAAAAATGTTATGCTCCCTAAACGGATGATTTGACATTTTAGATTTTTATCTTTATTGTAAAAGCAGCACTATGAATTTCCTTAACGCACTCGGTATAGAAAAAGTAAACAACAACGATGCCTCCGGCGAAGTCATCGACTCCTACTCTCCTGTTGACGGGCAGCTGATCGCTTCGGTAAAGACCACCACCCGCGAGGATTATGAAAAGATCGTTCAAATGTCTGAAGCAGCTTTCCTGGAATGGCGGCTGTGGCCGGCGCCACGGCGCGGTGAAGTAGTGAGACAGATCGGTGAGGCATTGAGAAAGGCGAAACAGGACCTGGGTCAACTGGTATCATATGAAATGGGCAAAAGCCTGCAGGAAGGATGGGGCGAAGTGCAGGAGATGATCGATATCTGCGATTTCGCTGTGGGACTGAGCCGCCAGCTGCACGGATTGACCATGCACAGTGAACGTCCGGGTCACCGTATGTACGAGCAATATCATCCATTAGGCGTGACAGGGATTATCTCCGCCTTTAACTTCCCGGTAGCGGTATGGAGCTGGAATGCCATGCTGGCCTGGGTTTGCGGCGACGTGTGCATCTGGAAGCCCTCTGAAAAAACACCCTTGTGCGCAATCGCGTGTCAGCAGATTGTTTCTGAGGTGTTCGCGGCGAACGATGTTCCCGAGGGTGTCAGCCGGCTGGTCATTGGCGGCCGGGCAGCGGGCGAATGGCTGGCCAAAGATCAGCGGGTCCCACTGGTATCCGCCACCGGATCAACAGCAATGGGCAAACAGGTAGCTGCTCAGGTGGCCGGGCGTCTCGGCCGCACCCTGTTGGAATTAGGCGGCAATAACGCCATCATCATCTCAAAGGATGCCGATCTCAATATCGCCATCCCCGCTGCTTTATTTGGGGCCGTCGGAACGGCAGGGCAACGATGCACCAGCACCCGCAGGCTGATTGTGGAAGCATCGATCTATGAAGATTTCAAGGAACGGCTGGTGAACGCCTACCAACAGATAAAAATCGGGAATCCTCTCAATACGGAGAATCATATGGGCCCCCTGATCGATCGGCAAGCAGTAGCCGCGTACCAGGCCGCTATTGAACAGTGCCGGCAGCAAGGCGGCCACTTCCTTGTAGAAGGCAAGGTATTGGAAGGCGATGGGTTTGACAGCGGATGTTATGTCACGCCGTGCATCGCTGAAGTGACACAGGATACGGCCGTGGTGCAAACGGAGACATTCGCGCCGATTCTGTACCTGATGCATTACAACACCATCAATGAAGCCATACAGATTCAAAACAGCGTGCCACAGGGCCTCTCCTCTTCTATCATGACCAATAACCTCCGGGAGGCAGAGCTGTTCCTGTCACACGCCGGAAGCGATTGCGGTATCGCCAATGTCAACATCGGCACTTCGGGGGCCGAGATCGGCGGCGCTTTTGGCGGAGAAAAAGAAACCGGCGGCGGTCGCGAAAGTGGCAGCGATGCGTGGAAAAACTATATGCGCAGGCAAACAAATACTATCAACTACAGCGACCAGCTGCCGCTGGCGCAGGGTATTAAGTTTGATCTGGGATAACAAAATAGAGCTCATAGTCCATAGTCGATGGACCATTGGCTATGGACCATCGACTACAAGCTATCGGCTAATAACCACTAAACTGCTTTTTACCGCCGTTTATCATTTTATGATAAGTTTTAAGGTGTTAGCTCTATTTTTGTAGTTTGTTTTAATAATTAATTGTTTTACATGAATAGATTATTTAGTGCATTAGGTATTGTTTTAGCGGCAGGGGCTTTTTCCCATGTAGCCGCGCAACAGTCTGTTCCACAGGGCTGGCATTTAAAAGATCTGCAGAAAGACAGTCTTTATGGCATCAGCCTCGATCAGGCATACGACTTTTTGAAATCCAAAGGTCGCAAAAGCTCGACTGTAGTCGTAGGGATCGTGGATTCCGGGATCGACACGACACATGAAGACCTGAAACCGGTATTGTGGGTCAACGAAAAAGAAATACCCGGTAACGGTATCGATGATGACAAGAATGGCTATATTGATGATATCCACGGGTGGAACTTCCTGGGTAGCAAGGACGGTACAAAAAATGTAACAAAAGACTCTTTCGAAGGGGCGCGTGTGTACTGGAAATTCAAACAAAAGTTTGAAGGCAAATCCGCCGGTGAGATTCCGGCCAGTGACAGGTACGATTACAACATGTGGGTAAGAGCTAAAGAAGAGATCGAAAAGAACAATTCCAACAAGGAAGAGGCGGAATTCATGAAGCTGATGGCTGAGGTGTTCAAAGAAGGAGATTCTGTGATCCGTGCCGATCTGAAAAAAGAGGTGTATACCTGTAAAGATCTGGCTGCTTACACACCTTTAGCAGCGTCTGCTACAAAAGTGAAACAAATCATGATGGCTACTTGTAAAGGCAACGACAACGACGACATCAGCAGCAAAATGTTAATGGAAGAAATCCAGAAAGACCTGGATAAAATAACCATTGCTGAAAGAGCTCCGCAGAATTATCGCGGCGAGGTGGTCAACGACAACTACAGCGATTTCAATGACAAATATTACGGTAACGGCAATGTGCTGGTTGATAATGAATCCGCATTGCATGGCACGCACGTAGCAGGTATTATCGGTGCGGCAAGAAACAACAGTGTGGGTGTGGATGGTGTTGCCGACAACGTGAAGCTGATGAGCATCAGAGCCGTGCCTGACGGCGACGAGCATGATAAAGACATTGCACTGGCTATACGCTATGCGGTGGACAATGGCGCACGCGTGATCAACATGAGCTTCGGCAAGGGTTATTCCCCTGAGAAAAAATGGGTAGACGAAGCCGTTAAATATGCCGCCAGCAAAGACGTTTTGATGGTGCATGCAGCTGGTAATGACGCAGCCAATATTGACACAGCGTTCAACTTTCCTTCAGCTACTTTTGTCGGCGGTGAAAGACCCGCCAACTGGATTACCATCGGTGCCAGCGGCGATAAAAAAGCGGGCGGACTTACTGCGAGCTTTTCCAACTACGGTAAAAAAGAAGTAGATGTATTCTCCCCCGGTGTTCGGATTTATTCAACAGTTCCGGGAGGCAATACTTACGCTAACCTGCAGGGCACCAGTATGGCAGCTCCTGTGGTTTCTGGGATTGCCGCATTGATCATGAGCTACTATCCTGATCTTTCTGCTGTCGAGGTGAAAGAGATCATTGAAAACAGCGTGAGCAAGCCTACTTCCAAAGTGGCAAATCCCGGAGGCGGTCCCGAAGTGATGATGTCTGAAATATCGGTATATGGTGGTATTGTCAATGCTTACAAAGCAGTGCAGCTGGCCGATCAGAAAAGCAAAGGCGGTAATGCCGGCAAAACAAAAACAAAGAAGAAGAAATAAACAACTTGGTGTTCCCAGACAAAAAAGCTACCTTAAAGGTGGCTTTTTTGTTAACTATAGGTGTACCATTCTTGTCAACCACTTCCAACCATATTCTCATTTTCGGTGCCGGAAAATCCGCAACCGTTCTGATCGGCCAACTTCTTTTGCAGGCGCCCATTTACCAGTGGCATATCACTGTAGTAGACGGGAATAAGGAGTTGGCCCTGTCAAAAATCAAGGGACACCCATCCGCTAAGGCCATCGCTTTTGATATAAATGATGGCGCAGCAAGGAAGAACATCATTAAGCAAGCCGATATCGTCATCTCGATGTTGCCGCCGCAGCTGCATTACCTGATCGCTCTTGACTGCCTGGACAACCACAAAAATCTACTGACCGCTTCGTACGTGGATGACCAGACCAGGCTGCTGGAGCCGCAAATCAGGGAACGCCAACTGCTCTTCCTTTATGAGATGGGACTCGATCCGGGTATTGACCATATGAGCGCCATGCAGCTCATTGATGATATACAATCAAAAGGCGGACGTATTACTGATTTCAGATCGCATTGCGGAGGACTTGTAGCACCGGAAAGCGATGATAATCCCTGGCATTACAAGATCACATGGAATCCCGCTAATGTAGTGCATGCAGGAAAAAGTGGCGCGACCTTTAAAAGAAATGATCAGCTGACACATGTCGCCCATCAGGATCTCTTCAGTAATTGTGAAACCGTAGATATTCCCGGGCTGGGCAACTATGCATGGTATCCCAATCGCGACGCGCAATGCTACGCAGCATTATATGGATTGCAGCATGTACACACCTTCATGAGGACCACGCTTCGGCATCCCGATTTTTGCAAAGGCTGGCAGTATATCATTCGGGCAGGTCTTACCGGGGAAGTACCACTTATTGGTGTCGAGGACAGGTCCATACGGCATTGGGTAAATCATTCGATTCAACAAACCGGGCTGGCGAATGACCTGGAAGAATTTATCGAGGAACAGGTGGATCGCGCGGACCGTCCACTCATACAACTGCTGTTCGGTTTTTTAGGACTGTTTTCCGAACAACCTATTCCGCCACTAAAGGGCGCCTCGCCGGCAACCATTCTTCAATACCTGCTGGAACACCGGTTGAAGTTGTCTGACAAGGATAAAGATATGATCGTGATGCTGCACGAGATTACATACGAGTTAGACAGACAACAACAGTCGCTGAAAAGTTATATGGTGGTGAAAGGCGACAATGCTTTGGACACGGCAATGGCTAAGACGGTAGGCTTACCTTTAGCGATCGCCGCTGAATTGATTCTCCAAAAGCAACTGAATGTTACAGGGCTTCACATCCCGGTAATAGAAGCTATATATCATCCTATTTTAATAAAGCTAAAAGAAAACGGTATTGGATTTACTGAAATGGTAGAAACTTGTTGTACATAAGATCATAAAGTCTAACTAAAAAAAGAACCCGCGAAGAGGCCCTGCGTGGGTTCGCTCTTTCAATGTCTTTATCCTTAATAACAGGCCCCGCTATCTTTAGTTTGCATAAAATGCAATGCCCGTTATGGATTCCTTTACTTTATAATCGCAGTGATGACTTTTGAATAACAGGCCGTACCGTCCTTATCCACCTGCTTAATGCGTACGTAAGACTTCTTAGCGCGGTCGTTGTCGATAGCCGTGTTTTTTACACAACCATATGGCAGGGCGCTGACGATCATCACTGCAACGAGCACCGATCCCAGCCATTTGTGGCGCCGGAACATAGCGCTCAGGCTTAACAGGATCAGGTAAACACCGGTTAGTGCCATGCCGCTTAGAGGGATGGTTTCGTCATATTGTATACTCATATCCGAGTTGCCTCCGTTCGCCTTGCTGGCAATATTATCACCGATTTTTATCCAGTTGTTGCCGTCTTTCGATACCTCTATTTCAAAATGATGGCTTTCGGTTTCTGCTGCCGTGGTCCAGGATACCTGTAAGAATCCGCCCCTGACAAACGCGCTCAAGTTGGTAAACAACACAGACAAATTCTCCTTTTGCCTGCAACCATCCTCCAGGTTCGGCACACCATCGATCCAATCATAGTCGGCAGGCCTTGAACCGCAGCCCGCATTGGTAAGACCATTACGATCAGCACCTTCAGCAACCGCTGTTTCATACTCATCGGTGCTTCTGTTTACATCCCCGTCTATATTAGCTTCCCTGGCGTCGGGACAATCATCATTGTCACTGTCCAGATCCAGATAATCCGGTATGTTATCGGCGTCGGTATCTATCACGGTAGCCACAGCATGATCCGTGCTTCCATCTTCACAACCGTTGACTAAATTATCACCATCCGGATACCTGCATTGATCGCCCAGGGCGACACTGTCGTAGTTTTCAGGATTGGCTTCTATGACATCAAGGATTCCGTCATTATCACTATCGAGATCATGATGATCGGGTACAGTGTCGCCGTCTGTATCTGTATGCTGGTTGTAGGTATAAGAAAAGTCGTCTACATAAAAATCATCAGCTCCGTTTTGACTGGGTTGTGTCCAACCTGGTTTGTTATTGCGCTGCGCCAAGAGTAAACCTGAGTTAGCTAATGTTGCGGTATTTATATTTGCCCGGATCGTGACATATTCGCCTACAGCAAATCTGCGCCGCGTATAATCACCATTAACAGAAAGGCTTTGCACCAATGTAGGGTCTACCTCCGTAATGTAGACAGAATCTGTATTGCGGTTGGATGTAAGCGGATTTTGGACGCTGAACAGTTTAACGAGGCCAGAACTCGCTTCCACAAAAATATCCAGGAACCCGAAAGCCCAACTGTTTGGCGCATCAGTTGTGTTTATGGCTTTTACTCTTACCGTAAACGTTGCAAGATCCGGCGTAGCCGAAGTCTTAAAAGGTACGGTCTGATAAAGATTCAAACCCTGGGCGCCATCTCTCCAGACTACCGCAGCTCCCCTCCACGCGATCCAGTTATTAGCTGAGGAATCCGATCCCGAGCCATTGGTTGTCCAGCCGTTCAGATTACCTTCGCTGGTCGTTTCAGTATTCGTACCGAAGTTGCCGTTCACAATGGAATTATTACTGGTAGTGGCGCCTTCGGCGATATCCGAAATCCCATCGTTATCGTCGTCCACATCTTTATCATTACAAACACCATCACCGTCCAGATCATCGGCTGGTCCTGTTCCTCCGCTCAAACCGGCGCAGGGAGCACATTGAGCTGCGGTATGGGTTGCACTGGAAAGGATGACGCCAAAACATAGCACGGCAGTCAAAAAAGACAAGAAGGCTTTTTTCATATTTAGTTTCTTAAGTTTAAAGCGCGTTAGCAACGCTACTGTGTTTTTCGGGAAAGTGTTTCTCTATGAACTCATAGACAAACACTTAACACCGGGAAAATACAGATTTTTTATTAAAACTCCTTATAATATAATGTATTTTTTTTATGTTTATTCCCCACATACACATCGGATCTATTAAAAAGCCCGAAAAAGCAAGTGGCTGCGTGATGGTCTGTAAAAGAAACCCGAATAGGGAACTACAACTCTTTCCTACAAAAGGCTTTACACGAATATGAGTTTGGCTTTGTGAGCCAAAATTGCGCACGTGGTCACACCCGTTGAATATTTCGAAGCATCAAGACTTTTCTAAATTACATTCATCGTTCAATTAATATAGGCTAAGACATGTGTCACTTTAGATATAAAAAAATCAGCTACTCCGGTTTTGCGCCTGTTTTTAAACGGCACCTGTTCCGCACTTGTGCATCTCCGGTATTGGTTTAGATGCGTTTGCCCCGCACTTAATGAAATGGGTACTATAAACAAAGCCAGCTGGATCGAAATAAACCATAACAATTTAATTCCATCACTTATATTTGCAGCCTTGCCAAAATAAGACATGATTTCATAATTATATGCAACACATCATCTATTTAGTACCTGTGATGGCCGTTATAGGCTTATTGTACACGTATTTCAAGTTTAAGTGGGTTTCTAAGCAAGACACCGGAACACCAAGAATGAAAGAGATCAGTGACTACATCAGCGTAGGCGCTATGGCTTTTTTAAGAGCAGAATGGAAAATACTAGGCTATTTCGTAGTAGTAGTGGGTATTTTGCTGGCTATATTGGCACAAACCAATCCTCACTCCCATTGGTTGATCTCTGTCGCTTTTATTATAGGTGCGATCCTGAGCGCACTAGCTGGTTATATCGGAATGAGGTCTGCTACCTTGTCTAATGTACGGACGGCACATGCCGCACGGAGCAGCCTGAAGAAAGCGTTGAACGTATCTTTCGGCGGTGGCGCTGTGATGGGTGTTGGCGTAGCCGGTATGGCTGTTTTAGGTTTAGGTGGATTGTATATCGTATTTAAACATTATTTCGCTCCCGGCGCTCCGCTGAATTCCGAAGAGATGATCCAGACGATTGAGGTGCTGACCGGGTTTTCGCTCGGAGCAGAATCGATCGCATTGTTTGCCCGTGTAGGCGGCGGTATTTACACCAAAGCCGCGGATGTAGGGGCTGACCTCGTAGGAAAGGTTGAAGCCGGCATACCTGAAGATGATCCGCGCAACCCCGCTACCATCGCCGATAACGTAGGCGACAATGTGGGTGACGTTGCAGGAATGGGCGCCGATCTGTTTGGCTCTTATGTTGCTACGGTGCTGGCCACGATCGTCTTGGGACAACAAATTAACATTCAAAGCGCTAACGATGCGTTAGACGGCTTCTCTCCCATCATCCTTCCGATGTTGATCGCAGGCGTGGGTATATTATTCTCAATTATCGGTACGCTCTTCGTTAAGATCAGCGAAAACGCTCCCATCAGCACTGAAACAGTTCAAAAGGCCCTGAACATGGGCAACTGGGGCTCCATGGTGTTGACTGCTATCGCTTCTATAGGTCTCGTACTCTGGCTGATGCCCGATCAGATGGAGTTGCGTGGTTTTGTTTTCACTAAATACGGTGTCTTAGGCGCGATAGGCGTGGGATTGCTGGTAGGTGCATTGATGAGCATCATCACAGAATATTACACGGCGATGGGCAGACGTCCTGTCAACAGGATCATTAAAAAATCTTCTACCGGACATGCTACCAATGTGATCGGGGGTATTGCAATGGGCATGGAATCTACCTTTTTACCCATAATCGTGTTGGCCGCCGGTATCTGGGGTTCTTACGAGTGTGCAGGGTTATACGGTGTTGCCATTGCCGCCGCCGCCATGATGGCCACTACGGCGATGCAATTGGCGATTGACGCCTTTGGTCCTATCGCAGATAATGCGGGTGGTATTGCTGAAATGAGCGAACTGCCGAAAGATGTGCGTGAGAAGACCGATGTATTGGATGCAGTGGGTAATACAACGGCTGCCACCGGAAAAGGTTTTGCTATTGCGTCGGCCGCCTTAACGGCGTTGGCATTGTTTGCCGCTTTCGTCGGCGTGGCCGGTATCCAGGGCATTGATATTTATAAAGCCAATGTACTGGCTTGTTTATTTGTAGGGGCAATGATTCCCTTCCTGTTTTCTTCTTTAGCCATCCGCGCTGTAGGAGAAGCTGCCATGGCCATGGTGGAGGAAGTAAGACGGCAGTTCCGCACGATACCCGGGATCATGGAAGGTACGGGCAAACCGGAATATGACAAATGCGTTGAAATATCCACCGAAGCTTCTATTAAAAAAATGATCGTACCAGGAACCATCGCCGTAATTTCTCCTTTGGTGATTGGATTCTTACCGGGTTTAGGTGCAGAAGCATTAGGCGGATTCCTGGCCGGTGCTACCGTAAGTGGTGTGTTGTTAGGGATGTTCCAGAATAACGCCGGTGGCGCCTGGGATAATGCGAAAAAGTCTTTTGAAAAGGGCGTTGAGATCAACGGTGAAATGTATTATAAGAATTCAGAGCCTTATAAAGCATCTGTAACCGGCGACACAGTGGGAGATCCGCTGAAAGACACTTCTGGTCCATCTATGAACATCCTTATCAAACTGATGTCCATTGTTTCGCTGGTGATTGCGCCAACCCTCGCCCAGCTATCGCTGCCGGATGAAATGGAAGTGAAAGTTCCGGCGCCCGTTACAAAGAAAATCGTGAAGGCGCTACAGCAACACGATCACGCCAATCATGCGGCTTATTAATTTCGATGGCTGAATAGCACTACGATATTACATACTTTAATAAGGAAGGCTTACTAAGTGTAACATACACAAAGTAAGCCTTCTTTTTTTCCAAAACCATGGGCGAAGACATGAGATGGTCGGGTTACCCGTCCCCGCCAGAGTGAATCTTTCGGGCTGGAGAACGGATTCATCGGGGCGGGCAGGCGACCGCAATGAGGGTCGTTGGTGTTCGCCGTTCCGATCGGAGCACCCGCCCGGATGGTACGGATGGGGAGGAATTCTATTCAATGATATTGCCCCTCATGTGCACAAAAAAAGCTCCGGCTTCGCCGGAGCTGGTATCATGAATTGAAGTCGTTCATTACAAGGTGAGGCTGCCCCAACCTTCTCTGTACTCTCTTTTTACAAACTGGTTGGCCACATCGAAGTTGGTAATCTTCATGTTCTCCGCATCCCACAGTAATTTCTTACGGCCGGTAAACGGATCTTTACCCCATCCGGAAACACTTGGATCCATGTACATGGCGCTTCTGATCGCCAGGTTACCCATCAGGATACTTTCGGTAAACGGACCTGCATACTCAAACGGAGAGCTGGTCTCGCCTTTTCCATAACCTGCCATACAAGCGTTTACCCACTGCAGGTAATGTCCTTCGGGAACACGCTTCAGCGTAGCTTTAGGCATTGTCTTTTCCTTCATTAACTTGGTAGGCAATAACCTTGGTTTGGCACCGTAACAGTCCATCAACAGCTTCCCTTTTGTTCCTACAAACAAACATCCGCCGTCCCAGTTGCCTAACTCTTCATCCGGTAACAATTCTTCCGGTCTTTGTGGTAACAAACCACCGTCATACCAGGAAACATTGATCTTTCCTTTTTTATCCGTTCTCGGATATACCAGGTGAATGATAGAGGAAGTCGGGCAGCTGAAGTTGTTGTTCGCCGGCTGGTTCATCCCCGTCCATTGATTGGCAATGCTACACTCTGCTGATTCAGGATAAAGGATCGGCAGGATACGGTAGATCGGATCCATGATGTGACAGGCCATATCTCCTAACGCCCCTGTTCCGTAAGCCCAGAATCCGCGCCAGTTGAAAGGTACATATGCCGGATTGTAATCGTCTGCCTTTGCAGTTCCCTGCCATAAGTTCCAATCCAGCTCTTTAGGGATCGGATGATTGCCGGTTGGCTTAGGTACGCCTTGCGGCCAGATCGGACGGTTGGTCCAGGCATGTACTTCGTATACATCACCGATCATGCCTGCGTCATAAATCTCTTTGGATTGTCTAACGCCGTCACCGGAAGCCCCCTGGTTACCCATTTGTGTAACCACCTTATATTTTTTAGCAGCCTGAGCCAGTATACGCGCCTCATAAATATCGTGTGTCAAAGGCTTCTGAGTATAAACGTGTTTGCCCAATTGCATGGCCGCTAAAGTGGCAACCGCGTGCGTATGGTCAGGTGTACTTACCGTACACGCGTCAATATTATTTTTTTCCTTAGCCAGCAGGTCTCTAAAATCCTTGTAATAATTGGCTTTTGGAAATCTTTTGCGGGAGTTGACCGCCTGTCTGTCGTCAACGTCACACAGTGCTACGATGTTTACATGAGGGCTTTTGGCCATTTCGGCAATATCGCTTTCTCCTTTACCGCCCGCACCAATGCCGGCAATGTTCAGTTTGTCGCTGGGCGCTACAAAACCACGGCCGAGCACATGTCTTGGTACAATGGTTACTCCTGCTCCAACCACCGCTGCGTTCCTTAGAAAATTTCTACGGGAATTGAAAAGATTTTTTTTCATTCGTACTTTTTTTGTTTTTTTTAATGGCTTCATGAAAAGCAGCACATGATCTTTTCTTTACGGAAGAAAAATCCGGACACGCTGTTCATATGAGATATAAGATGAAATAATTGAAAATGGACTATTAAAAATACTGTTAATGTTTTTATTGCCTTTCAAGCTCCGTTACGCTGCTCTTCAGATCTTTTACAAACGTCACTTCAACATTAAAATTCAGAGGGGCGTAATAGTCTTGAATAATTTTCCTGATCTTTTCTTTCGAACGCTCACGATAGCCGTTATGCTGCTCCAGTTGTGCTTTTGATTGCGTGTACAGCTTTCGCATCAGCTTGTTGTAGGCTTCTTCATCACTCGTTTCAAACCAGCCTTTGCGCGATGCGGCGTCAGCCTTATCCATCCTCAATTCGTAGCTCAGCAATTTGGGGTCGGGCAGCACAATATACACTTGTTTGTTCTTTTCTTCGATATTAATCGATTGGTTGTCGAGGCTAATTCCATATTTCGCGACATAAGGTACGGAAATATTGAAAGTCCGCTCCAGAAATAATCTCCTGAAATTATCTGAGATGCTCCCGTCATTTTTGATGTTGCTGCTTTTTATACTGGCATTGCCCCGCACTTCCAATGCAGAAAGTTCAGCAATCTGTCGGATCAGCACATCATTCATTACCACATTGTCCACGGTAGTGGAAGCACTCTTCTTACCAAGAAAATAAGCAAGCAATCCAATGATAATAATCAACAAGAATACAAAAAATAACGAAAACCTGTTACGCATTAATTCCTGATTATTTCTCAAAGTTTAATGATTCAAATCAGTTTGCCAAAATTTTGCAAAATAGATTTTGCACATTTTATTTCAAAATTTGTATAATTGTATCTTTAATTCTCGAAAAATAACTTTGCCAGATGTCCGATTTACAAATAAAAAAGCAACCAAAAAAGTACGATGTCGTTATAGTGGGATCAGGAGCAGGAGGAGGAATGGCTGCTTATACACTGGCTAACGCCGGTTTAAACGTGTGTATGCTCGAAGCGGGGCCTATGTATAATCCGCAGAAAGAGATCTATCAATTGAAGAACCCATGGGATTCTCCACGCCGCGGAAGGGCCACCAAATACCGGCCTTTCGGCGACTTCGACGCTTGCTACGGCGGATGGGAGATTGAGGGAGAGCCTTATACCCGCGCCTCGGGAACCGAATGGGAATGGTTTCGCGCGCGGATGCTGGGCGGACGTACCAACCACTGGGGACGCATCTCACTGCGTTTCGGACCGAAAGATTTTAAAGGATACAGCAACGACGGTATCGGCGCCGACTGGCCTATTACCTACGACGATGTAAAACCTTATTACGATAAAGTTGATAAGCTGATCGGTGTATTCGGAAGCGTCGAAAATTTCCCCAACGAACCGGACGGAATTTTCCTCCCTCCTCCCAAGCCACGTCTGCACGAGATGTTCATTAAAAAAGGCGCGGAAAAATCAAACGTACCGGTCATCCCTTCCCGCTTGTCTATTCTAACAAAAACCATCAACGAAGAGCGCGGCGCCTGCTTCTTCTGTGCCCAATGCGGCAGAAACTGCAGCATGGCCAAAGCCGATTTCTCTTCTTCCAATGTACTGATCTATCCGGCGTTAAAAACCGGTAAACTGGAGGTGATCGCCAACGCGATGGCGCGTGAAGTATTGACGGACACAGATGGAAAGGCTACCGGCGTATCCTATGTCAACAAAGAAGACATGCTGGAATACCAGGTAGAAGGCCGCGTAGTGATCCTCGCCGCGAGCGCCTGCGAAACTGCACGCTTACTGTTGAACTCTAAATCGCAGCGCCACCCGAACGGATTGGCAAACAGCAGCAACGTCGTAGGTAAATACCTTCAGGACAGTAACGGTGCTGCCATGGGCGGTTACATCCCTGAACTGTTTGGCAGAAAAAGATATAACGAAGACGGCGTTGGTGGGATGCACGTATATACGCCATGGTGGCTCGACAATAAGAAGCTGGACTTTCCACGCGGTTATCACATTGAATACTGGGGTGGCTTCGGGCAGCCTGCATATGGTTTTGGTATGGGCATGGAAGCAATGAACGGCAAATATCCGGTAAACGGCAAGAAAAAAGAAGCGGGTGGATACGGAGCGTCGTTTAAAGAAGATCAGCGTTATTTTTACGGAGCTAACGTGGGAATGGCCGGCCGGGGTGAAGCAATTGCCTACGAACACAACTATTGCGAGATCGATCCCAACACCGTTGATAAATATGGTATTCCGGTGCTTCGCTTTAACGTAACACAAAGTGATTACGAGATCAAGCAGGCCAAGCACATGAAAGAAACATTCAAAGAGATCATGCACAATATGGGTGCCGTGATTACCTGGGGTGATGACGGTCCTGAGAATAACTACGGGTTGGATAAACCCGGATATATTATCCACGAAGCAGGAACAGCGCGCATGGGCGACAGTGCGAAAACATCGGCTTTAAATAAGTGGAGCCAGGCGCATGATTGTAAAAACCTCTTCTGTGTAGATGGCAGCCAGTTTACATCGCAGGCAGATAAAAACATCACCTGGACGATCCTGGCGCTGAGCATGAGAGCCAGCGAGTATATCATCGATGAAATGAAAAAGCAAAATCTGTAAAAAGGTTCATGGACCATGGTCATAGTTTATTGTTTTTACTACTCACCACCATTTAAGAACCATTAATTTTATCAAAATGAAACGTAGAGACTCCTTAAAATATATTGCAGCAAGTGCCCTGGCATCTGCAACCCTGGCGACCGGTTGTAAGCCTGAAGAAAAAAAGGCAGCACCCGTTACGCCCGAATCCAAGTTCGGTGTACATCGTTATGAAGATGAACTGCAGTATGAAAAATCGGTGGCGAACCTGCCCAACTTTTTTACAGAGCACGAAATGGCGACGATCACCATCCTCGGCGATATCATCATCCCGAAAGATGAAGTGAGCGGCAGCGCCAGTGAAGCAAAAGTTCCTGAATTCATCGAATTTACGGTCAAAGATCAACCCGGCTTCCAGGTGCCGCTGCGCGGTGGTTTGCGCTGGCTCGACATGTTCTGCCTCAGAAAATATAATAAGACCTTCAAAGATTGTAATGAGCAACAGCGGATCGAAGTGGTAGACCTGATTGCTTATCCTGAAAGAGCGAAAGGTAAAGCGGAGCTTGCACAAGGCGTAGCTTTCTTCTCTACCCTACGCGATCTGACCGCCACCGGTTTCTATACCTCTGAAATTGGCGTGAAAGACCTGGGTTATGCGGGCAACAAACCCAATCAATGGAACGGTGTTCCGGACGACGTATTAAAACAATACGGTCTGGCTTACTCGGCAAGAGACCTGGAAGTTTGTTTAAGCTTCGACCCTGCCTAATGATAAAATGAGTACCCTACCCTTCAGCCTGACGTTAATTCAGGCGGGTTGGCATCACTCCTGTAAATTATTAACAATAAGCCGCGTTCCGTGAACGCGGCTTATTGTTAATTCCTTGTCGTACTTTACTGGTTGTTTGCTCTCAGTGTTTAGGAGACCCGCTTACTTACCTGGTGTGTTTGCCTGTAAGCGTCCCTGTCTTTATTGATCCGGATCGAATACTTTTCTGTTTTACTTCTCAGTTCTTTCAGCATTTTACTATGCGCCATTTTTTCTACGAGGTTATTTACCTCTCCCGGATCGGCATCGAGATCAAATAGCTGCTCAAAGTCCGGCTTCCTGCCTTTGAAATCAACATGCGTTTCATTGTAAGGCATCACTCCGTCATACATGCGTATATATTTCCATTTGCCCATCACGACGCCTTCGCCAAAAGGGGTATCTCGCGAGGTGAACAAATTTTCCAGGAACAGCTCCTTCCGCCAATCGACCGGCTGACCGGAAATAAGCGGAACGAGGCTACGGCCCTGCATTTGCGAGGGTTGACGTACGCCGGCGTAATCCAAAATAGTAGCAGTTAAATCAAGACTTGACACCAGTTTATCCACCGTAACTCCTTTACGGTTTTGAGGCTGCCTTGGATCATGGATAAAGCATGGGATCTTGGAGGTCAGGTCGTATAAAAGTCCTTTGCCACCCATACCATATTCTCCCATCAAGAGACCGTGGTCGCTGGCAAAAATGATGATAGTGTTGTCGCTCCATCCCTTTTTTTCCAGCGTTGCCATCATGTCGCCGATCGCCTGATCCATGGCGGATATTTGCTGGTAATAGCGAATATGGTGTTCCCGGCAGGTGGCTGTATCATAATCGTAAGGATATACGGTGTTGGCCCTGCCCTGCTGCTGATCCATCAGGAACTCGGGAATATAAGCATACGGATTGGTCGCAGTCGCTGCTGGTATGGGAATGTATTGCGTGCGGTACAAGGTATCGTAGAAGGGGTTGTGCTTCAGGCGGGGATTTTGATTAGCAGCCACCGTGCAGAAAGGATGTGGATCGCGTTCGGGATACATAGATGTGATCTGGCTTCCGTGAGGAACAGAAAAACTAACCGATAAGCAAAAAGGCTTGTCGGCCGGCACCGTGGTCAGAAACCGCTGAATACTTTCCCCGTCTACGGCTGTGATGATGTCGGCCTCTGAGTCAGCATAGGGCTTCATCGACTTCGCCCAAAAGGTGGCCCAGCCGTCGTGACCGCGCCAATAATCAAACTTCTCGCCCGCTTTTCCCCTAAAGGTATAATACTCCATCCCGATCTTTCCTATGAAACCCGTGTAATAACCATTTTTTCTTAGTAAAGCCGGATATGTCTGTTCCCACTGTTGTTCCGTCAACTGGTAGGATGAAGAAAAGCCCACCCCATTGATGCGCTCGTGCATGCCCGTCAGCACTGCCACGCGGCTGGGAGCGCAGGTGGGTTCGGCTATATACGTGTTGCTGAATCGAACCCCGCTTCTGATCAGTTTATCAGCATGCGGCGTTTTGATCACGGGGTGACCCATAGCGCCAAAAGTATTATCCCGCTGGTCATCTGAAAACAAGAATATAATATTGGGTTTAGCAGCATTGGATTGGCTTTCGCCTCTTAAACAAAAAAGCAGTGTCAAGCAGAAAAGGCAATATCTCATAAATCGTTTTTGAAAAACTAATATAAATTATCGTTTAAAAATATTCATTTTTTATAAAATATTCAAAAATCTTAATACCTTTATTGCTGTTCTTATAATTATCTCGACTGGTTCCGCCTGCAACACCGGTTTACGCTGCTGATTAGCTCATGTTTTTCAAACGGCTTCAATACCCTGCGCTGTCATGAAATAACACATAACCACGGATATAACAATGCGATCACCATAACCTTTGTTCTTCTCTGATCGATCCTGTGAGTCAGAGCGCCCATTATCTTCAATGACAAAATTTATTATCGCTCAGGTCTTACGCACAGACCCTACTCAGCATTATTTGACCAACTGCCAAGCGAACCGCTTAAAAAAATTGCCTATTATGATGAAGACAACCGGCTGCATCCTTTCTTCAATTTTCCTGATAAAAAGAACGCTACTGTGTTTGTTCAGCGTCTTATTTTCCCTGCTGTGCCTGACCGCGCAGGAGCATACCCAACGCATTACCGGCATCGTGACCGACCATAACAACAAACCATTGTCCGGAGTAACTGTGACAGTAAAAAACGCAGTGGTTGGCGCTACCACAGATAATAACGGACGCTATTCTATCAATGTAGCCCGGGACAATGCGGTGCTCGTATTCAGCGCAGTAGGTTTCCGGGTCAAAGAAGAAAACGTAACCGGCCGCGGCATAGTCTCGGTCGTCCTTGAAGCGCAAGCAGACGAGCTCGATGAAGTAGTAGTCATCGGTTATGGGGCTAAAATCAAGAAAAGAGACCTGACCGGAGCTGTTGTCAATGCCTCTCTTGATCAGGCGACCGATTTTCCCAACATTTCGATCACACAGGCGCTGCAGGGAAACGTACCGGGGTTAAACGTAGGCGCAGTCACTCAGGCCGGACAAACGCCCACACTTTCCGTAAGGGCATCCAACACCTTATCCCGCACTGCGGCGGCAAACGCGCCTTTGGTTGTAGTAGATGGCATTATCTACCGGGGCGACCTGGTGGATATTAATCCCGCAGATGTCGCATCCGTCGATATCTTAAAAGACGCCAGCTCTGCGGCCATCTACGGTTCGGAGGCTTCCAATGGCGTGATACTGATCACCACCAGGGAAGGACAAATCGCTGATAAACCCATCGTCGAATATCGCGGCAGCTATTCCGTGCAAACGCCCTCCCATGAATTAACCGCGATGGGTAACGAAGAATACAGGAACTTTTTCCGCGATATCTTCTGGCACGAGGGCGCGCGGATCGGGCCTGACTATCTCGAAGCCAATCCCGACTATCAACTGGAATTTAAGACCAAAGAAATAGGCACGGGTTATGAGACGGGGAGAGACAATCGTTGGTGGGACCTGTTCACACAGAACGGCCGCGTCAACACCCATAACCTGAGCATCAGCGGGAAAAGCAAATCGCTGGCCTATTTCGTTTCCGGAGGTATTACCGATCAGAAGGGCTATTTAAGAAACGACAACTACAAACGATATAATTTCAGGGTGAATCTCGACTTTACCGTGAATCGCTGGCTCGGTATCGGGACACAGACATTTGTGAGCATCGGCGATTATTCGGGGATGACGGCGGGTGTGAGCACCCCTTTTTATTTACAACCCTGGGCGCCGGTCTACGACTCCGCCGGTGCGTATGAAACCTATCCTGACGGGATCCTGCTCAACCCTTTCCTTACGATCATGCAAGACAACCAGCAGGTGAATAAAACATTCAGCAACATTCTGTATGCGAATATAAAACTGCCCTTGAGCGGCTTGTCTTATCGCGTCAATTATGCCAACAACTACCGGATGACAGACACATCCCTTTTTAACCCTTACGCCAACAGCCGCCAGGGACAAGCCTACCGGACTTTTGACGAAGGAAGGGATTATACGCTGGACGATATTCTTGCCTACCAGCGCACGTTTACAAGCCATACCGTGAGCGCTACTTTGTTGTATGGAATTGAAAGAAGAAGCATGACAGGGTTCGATGCGCAGGCTAATTTCTTTGCAATTGACGCGCTGGGCTATGATTACCTGGAAGGCGGAGATCCTGAAAAAAGCATCGTAACTTCTTTGAAAGAAGTGGAAACCAGCCTTTACTCGATGGCGCGGTTATTATACGATTATAAAGGCAAATATTACTTCACCGGTACCGTTAGAAGAGATGGGTTCTCGGGGTTTGGACAAGACAACAAGATAGGCGTATTCCCTACTGCAGCCCTGGGATGGGTGATGAGCAAGGAGCGGTTTCTCGAACCTATTGCCTGGCTTGATTTTTTAAAATGGAGAGTGTCCTACGGACAGATCGGAAGAAGAGGCGTTGGTCGGTATGATACCTGGGCAAAAGTCCTTACGGCACCGGCATATGTGTTTGGCGATGGGGGCAACAGCGCTCCCGGCCAGGGCATTATTTCTCTTGCCAATCCTGCATTGAGTTGGGAAACAACCCGGGGTGCGAACCTCGGCCTTGATCTTACCCTATTCCATTCAAGGCTGAGCGCAACAATTGATTATTACAGGAACCAGACTAAAAATATCCTGTATGCCATTGCTATTCCTAATGTCACCGGCTTCAATTCGATCAATACCAATATCGCATCTGTATCCAATCACGGACTGGATCTGTTTCTCACAGGAAGCATTCTGGATAACCGCGATTGGACCTGGACCACAACCATTAATTATAGCCGTTACCGCAATAAAATTGAATCCTTATTGGGAGCAGACAACGATGGCGATGGAAAAGAAGACAACCTGGTGGATAACAAATTATTTATCGGGCAACCACAAAGTGTTATTTACGATTATGAGGTCATCGGCATGTGGCAACTCGATGATAAAATTCCTGCAGGCTTTTATCCGGGCACTTACAAGCTCAGGGACCTGAACGATGATGGCGCCATTTCTTCGCTGACCGACCGCAGGATCCTGGGCTACACAGATCCTGCATATCGCCTGGGAATCACCAACCGCGTGCGTTATAAAAACTTTGAACTATACCTGTTTATCCATTCTATCCAGGGAGGCAGAAAGGGTTATTATGGAAATGATACTCCTCATGCCAACCTGAACTGGGCCAAAAGAGATCAGCTCAGCTACAATAACGTACCCAGCGGCGCCTGGGACTATTGGATGCCCGAACGTCCCAATGCCCGCTACAGGCGCCTTGACCTGGCGTCGCAATATGGCGGTGAACGGTACACACAAAGAAACTTTGTGCGTGTACAGGACCTGTCGCTATCCTACGAGCTTAGCGACCCTATAGAAGAGGCATTAAATATTCAACAGCTACGGCTATTTATCTCGGGCAAAAATCTATTCACCTTCACGAAATGGAAGGGCCTCGATCCGGAGACCGGTGTAGGCTTCACGCCGGGGGCCTCTGTCATGAAAAGCTTTACAATCGGCCTGAATCTCCGGTTTTAGAAATGCAGAGACGGTGAAAAGAAGATGCTATCAGACTTACATCAGGTTTATTCCAACAGAAAACACGGCAGCCAGACTGCCCAAAAAAATATACCATGAAGAAAATTATTTATCTTTTGTGCATCAGTGTATGGCTGGTATCCTGCAACAAAGACAAGTGGTTAAAAGAAACAGCATATAGTTTCTACTCCCCGGAAAACTCGTATAAAACTCCGGCGCAGATCGATATCGCTGTCGTTAAACTATATCGAAATGTAAGTAACGTCCTCTACGGAAGCGGAGCGGACGGCACTTCGTTCACATTCTCCTATGTGACAGATGTAGGTTATGATGCGATTGCGATCAACCACGTGCTAAACTCCTGGGGTGATAACATTACCCCGGAAACAAAACAGGTTTCATTTTTTTGGAATCAGTTTTACCAATGGATCTATGATGCCAACGTGATACTTAATCGCATTGACGCGATCCCGTATCCATCTGCAGAAGAAAAGAATATTAAAAAGGCGGAAGCCATGTTCTTCCGTGCCTTTGCTTACCGGCACCTGGTGATCATGTATGGCGGCGTTCCGATTATATTGGAAGAGATCGACTCGCCAAGAAGAGATTTTGTCAGGGCTCCGGCAAGCGATGTGTGGGCACAGGTGATCAGTGACCTGACTTATGCTGCTACTCATTTGCCTGGCGCTGATGAAGTACAGCAGGATGGCAGGATCCCGAAAGGTGCGGCTTATCATTTGCTGGCCGAAGCCTACATCGCTACTAAACATTATCGCGAAGCCATCATTGCCGCCACTGAAGTGATCGATCACTCGGGCTACGCATTGATGACCATGCGATTCGGAAAAGAAAAAAACAAACCGGGAGATGTGTACTGGGACCTGTTCAGAAGGGGCAATCAAAACAGAAAGTCCGGCAACACGGAAGGTATCTATGTGTCGCAATATGAGTACCAGATACCCGGCGGACAGATCGACGATAATCTCGCCCGCTTCCTTGTTCCCAATTACATGGGATTAAAAGGTAAAGATGGCAGGAATCTTTTTGTGGGGCCATCATTTGCCAATGGCGGCAGGGGTATCGGCTGGTGGGCGGCATCCGATTATATGTTAAACCAGGTGTGGTTGAAAAGCGGCAACGATATCAGGAACTCCTCTTACAATATCATCCGCGACATTAAAGCCGATAATCCGGCATCGGCTTATTACGGAAAATACATCGTCGCCAGCGAAGCCTTCCCGGCTACCAGCAATATCTTAAACCATTCCTGGAGCGCTATTTTCGCCAAATCCACAGCGATCGGCAATTTCCCGGCAGACGTGATTATCAACCAGGCCAATCACAGCTATCGCGACCGCTACGTGATCAGGCTGGCCGAAACCTACCTCCTGCGCGCAGAAGCTTATTTCCTGGAAGGCGCACCAGCACTGGCCGCGAGTGATATCAATACTATAAGACAGCGCGCGGCAGCGCCGCTTATTGAAGCAGGCGATGTAAGCTTACAACTGATCCTGGACGAACGAGCCCGGGAACTCTTTATCGAAGAACAAAGATTACTGACGCTAATGAGAACAAATACCAACATCGAAAGGATCAGGAAATACAACCCGATGTACAACGGCACTTATGCACACAATAAGATATTCGATTATCAAAACCTGTGGCCTATTCCCAATTCGGAGATCGAAAGAAACGCAGAAGCGAGACTGGAACAAAACCCCGGATACCATCGGTGATGGAGTTCGGGATTCATCTCCTCTGTAAGCGGTCGCAGTAAAATAGTATATTCTTTTGATGCAAAAGTCCATTTTTATGGATCACCGCAGGGATTATCTTCGTATAGAACGATCAATGCCATGTACCTGGAAATGCTTCTGGTTACTTCAGGAACGGCCAAATGCTTTGCTCAACTCAACATGTAAAATAATGGCAAGATGGACGGAAGCTGTCGGGCAACCAACCACCTGACGGTGACAGCATTAGTTTTTTGCAGCTGAAGGATCCAAAGGCTGCTTCCCCAAAACGCCCATGATGCATCAGATGTATTCGGGCGACTGTGCTTTGCGCTGTGACCACTGGAAGCCATTCCTGCGCGGTCTTCCGCGGACGGCTGCTGGTTTTATGAATTGTATGACTTGAGCAAAGACCTGTCTGAACAAAACGATCGGCCAGGCAAGATGAAAGAAAAGGTAAAAAGCGACCGAAGGTTTTTTTATCCCGGTCGATAAACAGGTAATCGGAAAAATCGGCTTTATCGAAACTTATCTGAAGGAACAGAACCCTCAACATCCATGAAGCGGTCCCCAATTAATTGCTTAAAAAAGCCAGATTTATAAACTTTTTTATTCAAATTATTTAAAAATAACCAAAATAAAGGTAATTTAGTTTAAAACCAACTGATAATGAAGCCACAACTTATCGACGTTTCCCTTGCTGGCACTAAGACCATCAAGATCAAACATGTGGAAGCATCTTTTCTCTCGGCGCCGTTCCACTTCCACCAGCTGTGCGAACTGGTATGGATTGAAAAAAGCTTCGGAAAGAGGATCGTGGGCGACCATGTAGATAATTTTGAAGAAGACGACCTGGTATTGATGGGCCCCAATCTTCCTCATATCTGGCAAAATGAAGAATCAGTATTTCATGAAGAAGGTGATCAGAAGGTAAAGTCGACTGTTGTATATTTTCCTCCTGACTTTTTATTAAATCTCACAGACGAACCAACATTGTTACAGCCTATCGAGCAACTGGTGGAGCGATCTTACCGGGGATTATCTTTTTACGGCGAAACCAAAAAGAAGATCATCCGCCAGCTTCGGCATTTATCGGGAGAGAATGATTTAAAGAAGATCATCCTGTTTCTCGAGCTCGTTCATATGTTGTCCGAGTCCGGCGAATACACTTATCTGGCCAGCGTTTCTTACAAAAACTGTTATGATGAGAAAGATACCAACCGCATCAGCAAAGTGTATCAATACATGATGCAGCATTTCCATAACGATATCTCTCTAACAGAGATTGCAGCGTTGTGCAACATGACTCCCAACGCTTTTTGCCGCTACTTTAAAAGTCGTACTCAAAAATCCGTAATACAATTTTTAAATGAGCTCAGGATCGGTCATGCATCCAAACTACTGCAGAGTGAGCACCAGTCTATCACTGACATTTGTTATGAATGCGGATACAACAGCGTTGCCAATTTCAACAAATTTTTCAAAGCCATTCATCAAATAACACCTTCAGAATATCGAAAGAAGGTGCTTGCCGCAAAACATACAGATAACCGTTCCGATCATTAAAATACCGGGGCTGCTGCAATGTTGGATAGCAATCCGCACCTTCCTTCAGACTAGCCAGGCGCCCGTGTGATCCATTCATAAATGGATAAAATAGTTTAGACAATTATCAAGATTGATGCATCAATCTTGATAACAGGGGTATATTTTAGCATAACAATTATTAACAACATTTAACCAACCTATCACTATGCAAAAGGCAACCACTAACTGTTTATGGGAATCAGATGACGAATTGTTCGATATTATTAAAAAAGAGCTGTACAGCGCCGTGATAGGTGATATCATGGATCAGCTGGGCTATCTGGACCAGTTCTTACCACCGGAAATAAAACCTCTCAGAGATGATATGTTTGTTGTGGGCAGGGCCATGACGGTCCTGGAGGCTGACGTGTTCGGTGAAAAAGGCAGTAATAATCCCTTGCTGGACAGACCTTTTGGGCTGATGTTGGATGCCCTGGATGACCTGAAGAAAAATGAAGTGTATATCTGTGCGGGCGCCTCTCCCACTTATGCGCTCTGGGGAGAACTGATGAGCACGAGGGCTATAAAGCTGGGCGCAGCGGGCGCCGTCGTTGATGGCTATTCAAGAGATACCGCAGGGATATGGCAACTCAACTTTCCCACCTTCTCCTATGGCCGCTATGCACAGGATCAGGGACCGCGAGGCAAGGTTATTGACTTCCGGGTGCCGATTCAGATACGGAATGTACGCATCAACCCCGGCGACATCGTTATCGGAGATATTGACGGCGTCTGCATTGTACCGCGACAAATAGAAGAAGAAGTGTTTGCAAAAGCCATTGAAAAAGCAAGAGGCGAAAAAATGGTACAGCAAAAGATACGCGAGGGCATGCCCGCCAAGGAAGCCTTTGAAACTTACGGTATCCTGTAAGGATGATAATAAGCAGCGGGCAATCACACAGACAAGAGCAGGGTTATAATTTTTTAGATGAAAGTTACTTATATAATGCGTTTCAACCAGATCAACAAATTTCTGAAGTATAATACCATCATGCTATTCTTCCTGTGGATCAGCGGCAGTACCGTGTTCGGTCAGGGCACTACCGATCCGGGGAAGGCTCTTTCATTAACGCCAAAGCCAGCGGCGGTGGATGGGGTGAAAGATCCGGTGTTATCACTGGCAGGCGAATGGTATTTGTCGGTTAATGGTGCGTCTCCCAAAAGTAAGATCCAGGTTCCCGGCGAATGGGAAATGCAGGGCTTTACCGTCAATGACGGAGAAACGGCAGTGTACACCCGCAACCTACCTGTTCCAAAAGATTGGCGAGAAAAGCGTATCATCATCAGATTTGATGGCGTAAGCTCGCATGCTGTGGTAAAGGTGAACGGGACAAAAGTGGCGGAACATGAAGGTAGCTTTGTGCCTTTTGAAGCCGATATCACTGAGGCATTGAAGCAGGGAGATAACACATTGACAGTCGAAGTCCGATCCAGAACGGTTTCCGACATTCTCGCCTGCACTTCGCAATATGCCGTGCATACAGTGGGCGGTATACTTCGAGAGGTGACCTTATTTGTTGTTCCCAAAACACATGTCCAGGACCTCGTTGTTGTGACGACTTTTGATAAGCAATACAAAAAGGCCAACTTATCGCTCACTTCTTCGCTATCTGGAGAAGCAGCACGCGGATCGCTTCAATACACGCTGCGCGACTCAAAAGGCAAAGTAGTATTTAGCGAAAAAACAACCAACCGGTCTTACCAAAAATCCGGTCTTAACGTGCAGCAATGGAACCCTGAACATCCTTATTTATACGAGCTTACCACGACTTTGTTGCTGCAGGGACAACCGGTGGAAACGATCAAACAAAAAATCGGGTTTCGCCAGGTGGAAATAAAAGGGCAGCGTGTTTTTGTCAACGGTCAACCCATTAAACTGCACGGTGTCAACCGCCATTCGGTACATCCGCTCACAGGGCGCAGCATCAGTGCCGACCTGGAACTCAAAGACGCCCTGTTGTTTAGCGAAGCCAATTGTAATTTTATCCGTACGTCTCACTACCCGCCCACCGAAACTTTTTTGAACGCCTGCGACTCCCTGGGATTATTTGTAGAAGACGAGTCATCGCTTTGCTGGATCCAGCACCATGCCTCGCCTATCTGGAAGAAATGGAATTATAAGGATGAGAAATTCTTTCCTTTCATGTTACAGGCGAATATTGAAAAAGTAGTAGCTCATCGCAATCATCCTTCTGTCATCATGTGGTCGCTGGGTAATGAAAGTGCCTGGAGTCCGCTTTGGGATCAGGTCAATCGGGCGGTAAAGGCATTGGATCCCACGCGCCCGACGACTTTTCACGATCAATGCTGGGGCGGCTTCAATAATTATGGGAGCAAAGCGGATATCGCCAACTTCCACTATCCCGGGATTGACGGGCCGCGCGCAACTGACACGATGAGCCGCCCGGTACTCTTCGGAGAATACGCGCATTTGCCCACCTACAACCTGAAAGAACTATTAGCCGATCCGGGGCAGCGCGCTTTTTACAGTGCTCCATTGGCGAAGATCTACGATTCGATATATTATTACGAAAACTGTGTTGGAGGCGCCATCTGGAGTGGTGTAGACGATATCTTTCATATGCCTGACGGGCGCCTCGTAGGTTACGGGTCCTGGGGGCCGCTTGATGGCTGGCGCAGAAAGAAGCCGGAATATTTTGGTATGAAGAAAGCTTATGCGCCTGTAAAAGTCACTAAAGTCGATACTGCAAATATCAAAAGCGGTCAGCTGCTACTTCACGTCGAAAACCGTTACGATTTCTCTTCCCTGAAAGATATTGCCATTACAGCAACCTACGACGATACGAATACTATTAAGATAGTATCATCCATACCGCCACACGGCAGAGGCCTGATCAAAGTTCCTGTCAGACCGGGCACCAAAAAGATCACGCTCGAGTTTAAAGATCCGCGCGGGTTCATAGCGAATAAAGAAGTGTACCGCTTTGAAAAAACGAATACAGTGCCACCCGTGAACACATCCGCTCCGGCACCCGTATTGAGTGAAAACGAGGCAGCCCTGACGGTGAAAAAAGGGGCCTACCAATTCCTGATCAGCAAAAGGACCGGCATCATCACAGAGATCAGGAAAGATGAAAAAGTAGTCATGACCCAGGGGCCGGTGTTTGCAGTCATTCCGCGCAACAACGAAGATGGAGGCAAGCCTAATGTAGCCGGAGAGACCTATCAGAACGATATCTATCCAATGAAAAGTTACCCGTTGTACACCATTTTCGCGGACAGCATACAGGCAATGCAAAGTGGCGACAGTGTTCTTGTCACACTCAAAAGCATCTTCAAGGATGGAAGCCCTGCCCGCATCGCTTACACTTTCATTGGAGATCTGCTTAAAGTCCATTACAAAATTGATTATAAGGGGAATGACAGTCTTCCCTACCAATACGGAATGTTAATGGAATTGCCTCAATACATGAACCAGCTCAGCTGGCATAGAAAGGCTGCATTCACCAGCTATCCCGACAATGACATTGCCAGAGAAAGAGGTCAGGCCCTGCTGAATGCACGACCCACCAACGGAGTGGAAGAACCGCGCGTCGTGCCGCAACACGATTGGAGAGACGATGCCACCGAATTAGGGAGCAATGATTTTCGTTCCACAAAAAGATATATCTACACCGCTTCTTTGAAAGATAAGGAAGGAGACGGCATCACCGCATGGGGCCAGGGGGTTCAGTCGTCAAGAAGCTGGTTCCAGGATCAACGCATCCAGTGGCTGATTGCAGATTACAGCAACAATGGATCGGAACGGTTTTACAGTTCGCCGTTCACGGACGGCCGCATAAAGATCAAAGGAGAGACTTTGACCGGCGGCGTGGTGTTGGAGTTCAAATAGATCAAAGGGCCGGCAACCGGCCGGATCAGGTAGCAGGGATATATTCAAAAACGATGATTATTTTTATAGGCGATCCTGACATTGAGAAAACTGCGGAACTATAAACTTAACAACTGAAAGATGAAAATAACAGACGTTAAAGTATGGCTGGTGGAAGGCGTAAAGTACAACTGGACGCTGTTGAAAATATATACCGACACGGGGCATACAGGCGTGGGTGAAGCCACCAACTGGCCGGGCAGCCCCATTGTTTACGAAGCGGCCAAACATGTAGGCCAACGCATCATCGGGCTCGACCCAATGAAGACGGATTTCATCTGGACCAAACTGTATCGCGATCTGAACTGGTTAGGACCTTTTGGCGCCAGCATGTGCGCCATTAGCGGGATTGACATGGCTTTGCTGGACCTGAAAGGGAAAGTGTATGGAGCGCCCTGCTATGAACTGCTGGGCGGCGCTTTCAGAAAGAATATTTTGTTGTACGCCAATTACTGGTTTACCGGTGGCGGACATAATGCAGCAGATTATGCAGCACAGGCCCGGAAAGTAAAAGAAGCCGGTTTCACCGGCCTCAAGTTTGATCCCTTTGCACACACCAATTATTTGTATGGCGAAGACCTTTCTCCCAACCTGACACTTAGCGCTGCACAACAGGATTTGGCCTTTGAAGTAAGCAAAGCCGTAAGAGACGCTGTGGGACCAGACTTTGACATCATGATCGAAACACATGCTATGCTCAACTACCGGGTGGCGGTGAAGATGGCACAACGCCTTTCAGCATTGGACATCACCTGGTATGAAGAGCCTGCCGGTCCGGAAAGCGCGGACACCCTGAAGGCGATGCGCGACCGCATTCCTTCCAATGTTTCCATTTGCGTGGGTGAACGTCATTACACAAGGCATAATATTCGCCCGGTACTGGAAAAACATATCTGCGATATCATGATGCCAGATATCACCCGTTGCGGTGGCCCCAGCGAGATGAAGCGCATGGCCACTATGATGGAAGCTTACAATGTGTTATTAGCGCCGCATAACCCCAACGGGCCATTGTCCACCCTGGCATCAGCGCATGTTTGCGCTTCTGTTCCTAATTTTTTCAGGCAGGAATTTATGTTCAACGATGTGCCCTGGAGAGATACTGTTATAGATCATCCGATACAAGACATGGTCAGCAACGGGCATTTGCAACTCAGTGACCGGCCGGGCCTGGGCGTGGATCTGGTGGAATCAGAAATGGAACTGCATCCGGGAATCACGCAACCGCGCAACGGATTTTATATATAAGCTACAGCGCCTGTTATATCCTGACGCATGGAGCGGTCCACTTATGTGACTATACGATTCGGTCTGTCAAAAAAATACTGCTATAAAGAGAACAATCAGCATCATCACAAATCAAAATTATGTTTAAAAGAATACTATTATCATTATGCATTGGATGTCTGCAGATCCTGGCCTTTGGTCAACATACGGTCTCAGATTACGACGTTAGCTGGAATACTCCGTCCGCCAACGAATCGGGCAACATGCCCATCGGCAACGGCAGCCTGGGCAGCAACGTGTGGGTAGAAGAAAACGGCGATCTGCTGCTGTACCTTTCCCGCAACGATTCCCATTCTGAACTGCAACGACTGTTGAAGCTGGGACGCTTACGCATATCCTTTTCAGGCAATCCTTTCGGCAGTAGCAAACCTTTTTTGCAGGTGTTGCATATCAACGACGGAAGTATCCGGCTGGAAGCAGGCCAGCCCGGTGAAAAGATCTCCCTGCGCATCTTTGTTCACTCCGGCTCCCCTGTTCTCTATATCAACGGCAACAGTGAAAAGCCCGTTTCCGTAAAAATTACATTGGAAAACTGGCGCCGTACCCGGCACCAGCTGAACGAAAAAGAACTCCCCTCCACCTGGGTCTACCGGACCGGCGTGCCGGAAGGTAAAGGCATCAATACATGGGAATCAGCGGATACGATCGTTTCTGAGAAGAACGCCATTAGCTGGTACCATCGCAACGCTTACAGTTGTGTTCCAGTTCATATACGTGAACAAGGAATGAGCGCGTACAGTCATTTAATTAATGATCCTTTGGTGAACAATACATTTGGAGGATATGTTTCAGCAAAAGGATTAGTGAATGCGTCTGATACAGTGCTGTACACTAAACAACCGGTGAAAAAAATCGATATCAAAATAGCGGGCTACACAGAACAGACGCCCACCGCGTCGTCCTGGCGCTCTGCTATAAAAAAGATCCATGCCAGCGCTGTTAAAGCTGATAAGGCGTATCGTCAAACCAAAAGCTGGTGGAACGATTTCTGGCAACGAAGTAGCATATATGTGGGCGCCCCTAAAGCTGCCGTTGGCACTGATTCGCTGAGCCGTTCCCTGGCCCACTATACGCAGACCTATATTTTATCCAAATACCAACTGGCCTGCCAGATGCGCAATAAGTTTCCGGCAAGATTCCAGGGGGGCATTTTCAATGTTGATCCACGGTATGCTTATTACTCGACCGATGTGCGGAAAAATAATTACTCGGCTGATTACCGCTATTACGGTGTCAACTTCTGGTGGCAAAATGTCCGCTTCCTGTATCAGCCCCAATACGCGCAGGGCAACTTCGATCTGATGCAGCCTTATTTCAATTTTTACCTGGATCTGATCCCTGTCTTCGAGGCCCGCGCCAAAAAATACTACAACGCCTCGGGCATTTACATGCAGGAGTGTATCACCACATTTGGACTGCCGGGTATGGGCGACTTCGGGTTTGGCAACAAGGAGTACGGCGAAGAATACACCCAAAACATCTGGCAGCAATGTCTTGAAATGACGGTGCTGTTGCTGGACTATTATCATTACACCGGCGATCAGCAATTCCTGCTGGAGAAGGCTTTACCCTGGGCCCGGAAAGCCTTGCTATTCTACGAGACGCGGTTCCATAAAGATGATAAAGGCCGATTGCATATTTTCCCCACTCATGCACTGGAAACTTACTGGACCGGCGTAGAAAACGACATGCCCTCCGTAGCTGGCCTGCACTACGTGTTAAGCGAATTATTACAACTGCCTTCGCAGTTCACCACCGCTGCAGATAGAGCAGACTGGTCAAAGATGAAAGCCATTTTGCCTCCGCTGCCTAAAAAGCAACAAGCGGATGGAAGCCGCATCGTCGACAATGCGGAAGTTTACAATTCCAAGCGTACGAATTATGAGGCACCGGACCTATATTGTCTTTTCCCGTTCAGGATCTATGGTTTCAACAAACCGAATAAAAGCGAGGTAGAAAAAGCGTTTTACAAAATGCCCAACCCAGGCAGGGTATGCTGGTATCAGACCGGTATTTTTTCGGCACGGTTAGGTTTGGCCTATGAAGCCGCCAAGGATATTGAAGCGCGCAGCAAGGCCAATCTGAAAAACTTCCGGTTCCCGGGCTATATGGACAGTCCGCACGATTGGAAGCCGGATTATGACGGTGTGGGCAACATGATGAATACCTTGCAGGAAATGTTGATGCATTGCGAAGGAGACAGCATTTATCTGTTTCCTGCGTGGCCCAAAGAGTGGGACGTGACTTTTAAATTGCGTGCCTTCCGGAATACCACGGTCGAGGTGGTTTATAAAAACGGAATCGTAAGCACGTTAAAGGTGTTTCCGGAAAGCCGGAGAAAAGATGTGGTACTGATGTTGAATAAATAATGAAACGGGGAGGTGACCACACAGGTACTGCAAATAAAAGTATTTAGATTGATTGAAGTTCCTGTAAGGCGCAAAGGCAATCCCTGACGTGGATCAAAATTAAATTTGTTTGTAGCGCGAAATATCGTTATCGTATTAAGATGCGACAAGCATGTT
Organism: Niabella sp. ZPM-14; assembly: GCF_055693045.2. Lineage (NCBI taxonomy): Bacteria > Pseudomonadati > Bacteroidota > Chitinophagia > Chitinophagales > Chitinophagaceae > Niabella > Niabella sp. ZPM-14. The sequence goes on along the minus strand of NZ_CM181148.1, from coordinate 4,370,033 downwards.
CAAGACCAGGCAACAACTTTGTCATCGAATATTTTAGTGCGTTTTTGATGTAGAACACTTTGTATCTATGTGGTTATATTTATTCCTGTGAAGCATAGCATTAATTTTTTTTATGGCATTACAAATCGATTTATCAGGAAAAGTAGTGGCGATAACAGGCGTCACATCAGGCATTGGCGCAGGGGTAGCCGAAATGTTTGCCCTTGCAGGAGCAGCTGTTTCCGGTTGCGCCTTAGCTTCAGATGGCAGTCAATTTTTAAAGAAAGTTGAAGCGCACGGCGCCAAAGCTTTGTATACAACATGCGATGTCACCGACGAAAGGGACTTGCAAAGGTTTGTGAACCATACGAAAGCGGCATGGGGTCAGATCGATATATTGATCTCCAATGCAGGTCAAAATATTTTTGAAGGCGCTGCGGATTGCAGCGAAGCACATTGGAAGCACAATATCAACCTGAACCTCACATCGCACTGGCAGTTAGCCAAACTTTGTAAACCGCACCTGGAACAACAGCAAGGCGTGATCATTGTGATGACATCTAATCATGCCTATCATACCATTCCCGGCTGCTTTCCTTACAATGTAGCTAAAACAGCGCTTAGCGGCCTGGTACGAAGTCTTGCCATAGAATGGGGTCCAAAGATCCGAACGGTGGGCATTGCGCCTGGTTTTATCGATACGCCGGGCAATCAGCAATGGTTTGATGAATTCGCGGACCCTGCAGCTGAACGGCAACGAACCGTCGATCTGCATCCGGTAAAAAAGTTGGGTACCGTAGAAGAAATCGGGGGATGGTGTGTGTTTCTTGCCAGCGAATATGCTTCCTTTGCTTCAGGGACTACCTACTTAGTGGACGGCGGCAGAAACGCGGTCATGCAGGACAGCGCCTGATGGACAGGTCATGGGCTCTGGTACTAGCAACTAATATTACTCGATCTGGACCAGGCATGCACCCGTATTAGTATTCCTTGTCAGGTGATGTTTTCAGGTTAAACAGGCTATCCACAAACTCGTGCTTATCAAAGACCAGTAGATCGTCCGCCTTTTCACCGACGCCGATAAACTTCACCGGTATCTTGAACTGGTCGGCGATGGCCAATACCACACCACCTTTAGCCGTTCCATCCAGCTTGGTGATCGCCATTGCAGTCACATCAGTCGCCGCGGTAAAGTGTTTCGCCTGTTCCAAGGCATTTTGCCCCGTAGATCCGTCAAGCACCAGCAAGACCTCGTGCGGCGCTTCGGGAATAAACTTTTGGATCACTCTTTTGATCTTATTCAACTCATCCATCAGGTGCGCCTTATTGTGCAACCGGCCCGCTGTGTCGATGAGCACTACATCACTTTTACGGCTGACAGCGCTCTGTGCAGTATCGAAGGCGACGGCAGCAGGATCGCTCCCCATAGCCTGTTTAACGATAGGCACGCCTACCCTTTCGCTCCAGATGGTCAGCTGGTCCACGGCGGCCGCACGGAACGTATCCGCAGCACCCAGCAAAACATTCTTACCTGCCTTTTTAAAATTATGAGCCAGTTTACCAATCGTAGTGGTTTTGCCTACTCCGTTCACTCCCACCACGAGGATGATATAAGGCTGAGCCGGCATTGCACTTTCAAAAGTATAGCTGCCGGACTCCGGTGCATCCACCAGGATCTTTTCAATTTCCTCTTTCAGGATGGTATTCAGTTCCGACGTGTTCAGGTATTTATCTTTGGCCACCCGCTCTTCGATGCGATTGATGATCCTCACTGTCGTTTCCACACCCACATCCGCGCTCACCAGGGCTTCTTCCAGGTTGTCCAGCACCTCTTCATCGACGGTGCTTTTGCCCGCGATCGCTTTGCTGATCTTACTTAAAAAACCTTCTTTGGTTTTCTGCAAACCCTGGTCCAGCGACTCTTTCTCTTTTTTACCGAACAGCTTTTTTAAAAAACTCATAAGTGAATGTACAATGATTTGATTATAAAACGATTCATCTGTTTCTCCTTCCCGGAAGACAGTTTGTGCAGGGCTGTATATCAAAAACAAGAAAAGCCATCCGCAGTTGTACGAATAGCTTTGCTAATATTATTGTAAAAGCCAAAATTACTTTTGAGCCAGGAAATCTTTCACTTTCTCTTTGTGGACAATCTGCTCTTTAAAAGTATAAGCACCTGTTTTAGGGCTCCTTACAGCGCGGATCACTTTAGTCCAGTTCTTACTTTCTGCTGCTGCTTTGGCGTCTTTTACCTTCGCGTTTTTTGAAGCTGCTTTTGCCATTGTATTGAGTTAAAAAGTTGATATGTTGAAGTGTTGAAAAGGTTTTCGTCATTAAACCCGTTAACCTGTCAACTAATTATTTAATTTCTTTATGAACAGTAACTTTCTTCAGAATGGGATTGAACTTTTTCAACTCCAATCTTTCAGGATTGTTCTTTTTGTTTTTTACGGTAATATAACGGCTAGTACCAGGCTGACCACTGGTCTTGTGCTCGGTGCACTCCAATATTACCTGAACTCTGTTGCCTTTCGCTTTCTTTGCCATGGTATAATGCTTTTAAAAAATTAGATTTTCTCGCCTTTCGCGCGCAATTGTTTCACTACAGAGTACAGGCCGTTTTTATTAATAGTACGGATAGCGTCAGTAGATAATTTTAAAGTAATCCATTTATCTTCCTCAACAAGGTAAAACCTCTTCTTCTGTAAATTCGGTAAAAATCTACGCTTGGTCTTGATGTTAGAATGCGAAACCTTGTTCCCTCCGATCGGCGTTTTACCTGTAACCTGACATACTCTTGCCATAATAAAAATTTTTGGATTGCAAAGGTAAGGGATTTTTTGAGTTTAAATACTAATTTCCTTTGTTTTTTTTAAATCGTCCGGATAAGTTTTCTGCCTGTGACTATTTATTATACCGTATTTTAGATAAAAAAAACATTATCAACCGTTTTTAACACTCCGATATATGCGACCACAGCCAGCAGATTACCCGCCCTATTTCGAACCTTACGTGTCAAAGGTAGCCGGAAATGATTTACAAGTCATCTTACCAGACAGTCTTACCACATTGAAAGAAGCGCTCGACGACATCCCGGAGTCAAAAGCTGATTTTTCCTACGCCCCGGAGAAATGGACAGTCCGCCAGGTGCTGCAGCATTGCATCGATACCGAGCGCGTGTTTGCCTACCGGGCGCTTTGTGTGGCCCGCGGCGAAACCCAACCCCTGCCCGGCTTCGACCAGGACCAATATGCCTACCACGCAGAAGTGGGCAGAAAAAGCCTGGGGTATCTGAAAAAAGAATTATTGCTGCTCAGGCATAGCACGATCTTGTTATTTGAACACTTTTCTACCACCGAGCTGAATCGCAAAGGCACCGTAAGCAATTATACCACCACTGTGCTGGCACTGGGATATAATATTGTAGGCCATTGGCTGCATCATCAATCCATCCTGAAAGCCCAATACGAGATTTAATGAAAAAACAGATCTTCTTCTTTGCCCTCGCGACCACCCTTTCAGTTTCCTTCCAAAAAACCAGCGCGCAGGCGCCGCCGCCCGTTCCGGAATTAGGCGTATGCGCCGAGCTCGATAAAGCCCCCATTCTCGAAAAACACGAGTACCAATTCATCCAGCCCACGGTCAGTGAGGTGCTCCAGCCGTTAACGCCCGATAGCAGTTTCAACGCCGGCAGTCCTGCATATCGCGGCCCTGTAGCGCTGACTGTGTGCAACGTGTTCATCCCCGGAAGTATCAAAACTACAGGACCGAATGTGGACGAAAACCGCGTGGTCGCCTACGCCGAGACCGTCTTTAAACGGGCCAGGGCTTTAGGAATACCATTAATAGTATTTGGCAGCGGGGCTTCGCGACAGATACCGGAAGGATTTAGCCGCGATTCGGCTTTTGCGCAATTTGTTGCCATCGGTAAAAAGCTGGCGCCGCTGGCCGCCCGCTACCACATAACGCTGGCGCTCGAAAGCCAGAACCGTTCTGAATGTAATTTCCTCAATACGGTGGAAGAATGTATTAAGGTCGCGCGGGCAGTCAATCATCCTAATTATAAAATTTGCGTAGACCTCTATCATATGATGCGCGAAAACGAGCTGGCCGATGTGATCATTGACGGCGGTCCGTTGATCTATCACTGCGACATTGGCGAAAAAGAAACCAGGTCCGCTCCCGGAGTGGCGGGAGATGACTTCAGGCCCTATTTCGCAGCCATGCAGCAAATCGGATATAAAGGCAAGATCGCACTTGAATGCAGGTTTAGTAACCTGGATGCAGAACTTCCCGTGGCCAGACAAACCATCTACCGGCAATGGTCCGAAGCGGCCCGCTGATCCCTCCTTTCTCTGATGCCGCAGCGATCCTTTGCAGTTTACTGTAATTGAGCTAAATTCGCAGGGTTTAGTTCATAGACAATGAATCACGGTATCAATCAATAAAAAATAAAATTTATCACACATGGCATATGATGTAGTAGTATTGGGCAGCGGCCCGGGCGGTTATGTAGCGGCTATCCGCGCCTCTCAGCTGGGGCTGAAGACAGCAATTATCGAAAAGGAAAGCCTCGGCGGCATTTGCCTGAACTGGGGTTGTATTCCTACCAAAGCTTTGCTGAAAAGCGCACAGGTGTATAACGACATTAAACACGCCCAGGATTTCGGAATTGAAGCAAGTGGAAAACCCAACTTTGAAGCCATTGTGAAGCGCAGCCGTGGCGTAGCCGACAAGATGAGCAAAGGCGTGCAGTTCCTGATGCGTAAAAATAAGATCGATGTGGTGATGGGATTCGGTACACTGAAATCCAAAGGACAGATTGAAGTGAAAGGTGCTGATGGCAAAACCCAGATCGTAGAAGGAAAACATATCATCATCGCTACCGGCGGTCGCAGCCGCGAATTACCTGCTCTGAAGCAGGATGGCAAAAAAATTATTGGCTATCGCGAAGCCATGGTATTGCCTGAGCAGCCTAAGAGCATGATCGTGGTAGGAAGCGGTGCGATCGGTATTGAGTTTGGTTATTTCTATAACAGCCTTGGCACGAAAGTAACCGTAGTAGAGTTTTTACCACGCATCGTGCCTGTCGAAGATGAAGACATTTCAAAAGAGCTCGAAAAGAATCTTAAGAAACAAGGCATCGACGTACTGGTGAACAGCGAGGTAACTTCTGTAGACACTTCGGGCAATGGCGTGAAAGCAAAAGTAAAAACAGCTAACGGAGAAGTGACGCTGGAAGCCGACGTGGTGTTAAGCGCCGTAGGCGTATCGGCCAACATTGAAGGCATCGGCCTGGAAACGGTGGGAGTGAAAACAGAGAAAGGCAAAATCAGTGTTGACAAGTTCTATAAAACAAACGTAGCTGGTGTATACGCGATCGGTGACTGTGTTCCCGGTCAGGCCCTGGCCCACGTTGCGAGCAAAGAGGCCATCATTTGTGTGGAAGCTATCGCTCACGCAGAAGGTAAATACAAACATCAGCCTGAAGCAATCGACTATAACAACGTACCGGGATGTACTTACTGCTATCCCGAAGTAGCCAGTGTAGGTTTCACAGAAGCGAAAGCGAAAGAAGCCGGCTACGAAGTAAAAGTGGGCAAATTCCCGTTAAGCGCCAGCGGTAAAGCAAGCGCCGCCGGACATGCAGAAGGTTTCGTTAAAGTAATCTTCGATGCTAAATACGGCGAATGGCTGGGCACACACATGATCGGGTATAACGTTACCGAAATGATCGCCGAAACAGTAGTAGGCCGCAAGCTGGAGACGACTTACCACGAGGTGTTGAATGCAATTCACCCGCACCCAACGATCAGCGAAAGCATTAAAGATGCGATCGAAGTAGCTTATGGCGAAGCGATCCACCTGTAAGCAATTCGATTAACTCAAGACATAAAAAAGCCCCGGAAGCATTTCACTTCCGGGGCTTTTTGTATGAAGGCGTTATCCGAACGCCTTTATGATTAAATGTTGTCGTAAACATAGATCGGGTCGATTACGGTTTCGCCCGGTTTGATATTGATGATCTCTTTTAGCTTACCATCTTTCAATCCGTACACCCAACCGTGGATCTCAGGCCCCTGGCGCAGTTTCCACGCTTTCTGAATGATCGAGGTTTTGCACAGCTTCTCTGCCTGCTCCCTCACATTCAGCTCTACCATACGGTCTGCACGCTCGTTCTCATCTTCGATCGCATCCAGCTCCGCGCGGTTATCTTTATAAACGTCTTTGATCACGCGCAACCACATATTCAATATCTGGTTGAAATCGTTATTACCCATTGCCGCTTTTACACCCCCACAGCCGTAATGGCCACACACAATAACATGTTTCACTTTCAGGTGCATTACCGCATATTCAAGAACGCTCAACATATTAACATCGGTGTGAACTACGAGGTTGGCGATATTTCGATGCACAAAGATCTCTCCCGGTTTGGTGCCGGTGATCTCATTGGCTGGCACACGGCTGTCGCTACAACCGATCCATAAAAACTCAGGTGTTTGCGTTTCCGCAAGACCTTTAAAAAATGAAGGGTCAACAGATAACATTTTCGCTGCCCATTCCTTATTCGACTCTAATAATTCACTGTACGATTTCATAATGCTTTTTTAGACTTTTTTTGTTTGGGTAATTAATTTGTTTTCTTATTATTGTTTCCGTTTCCGTTTCCTTGTATCACAGATTCGATCACCTCTTCATAATTCCTTTTTAGAGAGCCGTCTTCGTTATTATTCGCCAGCACCTTGTAAGAAAATCCATGATCTACAAAACTGCTTGTGTACAGATCGACCTTTATGTTTTTAAGCGGCGCATGTAAGGTAAAGTCCTCAATCGTTTCCACTACGTCCCGATCGATATAATCGGCCCGTTTGGTATCAATGATCACGTGGGCGTTCTCCGGCACTTCTTCCAGCTTCTTTTTGATGATCGCCTTGTTCAGGAACGACACATCCTTACGCAAGCGGAATAAATAGCGGGAATCGTCGTTGACTACAAACACAGCTTTCCTAAAGTTAGAACGAAAAGCAAAGAATAAGCCAACAATGATCCCCAGGATCACACCTTTTAAAAGATCCGTTGCCAGAATAGCGGCAATGGTGATCACAAACGGGAGAAACACATCCCAGCCCTTCTGATAGAAAGCTTTGAACAGCGAGGGTTTCGCCAGTTTATAACCGGTAAAGATCAGGATCGCCGCCAACGCTGATTTGGGTATGAGGTTTAAAATAGCAGGGATAAAAGCTACCAGCAACAGCAAAAAGGTACCATGCAAAATGGTAGACATTTTGGACTTGGCGCCTGCGTTGACGTTGGCGGAAGAACGTACGATCACACTGGTCACCGGAATCCCTCCTACCAGGCCGGACACCATATTGCCAAAGCCCTGGGCTTTCAACTCCCGGTTCGTAGGCGTTACACGCTGATAGGGATCCAGGTCGTCCACCGCTTCAATACAAAGCAGGCTTTCCAGGCTGGCTACCAACGCCACCGTTACGGCCAGTATCCATACGTCGGGATTAGTGATATAGCTCCAGTCGGGCATGGTGAAGAACGAGAAAAACTCACTGGTGGAAGACGCCACAGGAATGGACACCAGGTGTCCGCCTTCCAACACGGGCAGACCCTGCGTCGTTTTGAAAATATAGTTAAGCCCAACCCCGAGAAAAACGATCAGCAACGGCGCAGGAACCAGTTTGATAAATCCCTTTTTATTGGCGACCCAGGCTTCCCAAAGGAAATAAAATGCGAGGCAGATGCCTCCGATCACAACAGCAGAACTGTTGATATTTCCGAAGGATTTAAAGAAATTCACAAAGATGTTCCCCTTCACAGGCGTGTTTTCATCTATTTCGAAAGACGAATCATCGCCCAGCAAATGGGGCACCTGGTTCAAAATAAGGATCAGACCGATGGCTGCCAACATGCCCTTGATGACACTATTGGGAACATAATCTCCGATGATACCGGCTTTGCAAAATCCCAATACCAGCTGCATCGCACCCGCGAGCACCACCACAACAAGGAATGCCTCGAACGAAGCCAGCGTTGTGATGGCCGAAGCCACAATGGCGGTAAGACCAGCAGCAGGGCCACTGACACTTAGGTGGGATTTACTGAGGATACCGACGACGATGCCACCGGACACACCGGCGATAATGCCGCTAAACAAAGGCGCGTTGGACGCCAGGGCCACCCCAAGACACAAAGGGAGGGCTACCAGAAATACTACAATGGAAGATGGCAAGTCGCTTCCAAGCGACTTCATCAAACCTTTCGAAGCAGGTTGATTTGTCATAAAAACGATTAAGGTTATAGACCTTTTTTCAGGCTATATATAAATGAGAGAATCGAAAACCGGAACTAAATAACAAGTAATGGAATATCAGACGTTAGCGTTAGGGGGCGGACAATGAAGTTCCCCGTGGTAAGCGGTGTAGGTTGCCTCGTGTGCATGAATGTACGCGGTGGTAATTTGCCGCGGAGGCAGGTGCATATCCGTCCGCGTCTCGTGAACATACTCTTCGCTGATCGTTAACGCGTTGGATGTGGTCTTTTCTTCGGTAGTATTAGAATACGGGTTCTTATCGCAGGTCTGTCCCTGGGCCACGTCCTGCTTCGCCAGCTTGGATCCGTATGTCAACGGTAATCCCAAGGTCAGCAGAAACAGTAAAGCCGACAGAAATACAGCCGATATGTGTCCCGATAATTTACTCATTTCTATGGAGCGAAGATAAATTAAAATGTGTTTTCAAAAAGCATAATATTAAAAACCTTGCAATTTATTAACTCATTCAAAATTCAGATGGTCCGAATCCTGTGGCAGCTGCCGGTATTCATTCTTAATGGCATACCACCCAAAGATCATCAGGCCGATCGCTATCGGTACGAATATAGCGATAATAATAATCCATATAACAGGATTGTTGATGTCTTTGTTGCCTGAAGGGTCAATATTTCTTACAGCACCCATGACCAGGAAAAAGATAATGGCGGGTCCCAGCAAGAACCAGATCACTCCTAATAGTCTTTTGATAAAATTCATGAACAATGATATTTTAGTTTTACAATGAGCGGTATTACCACAGCCGCTGAGCCGAATACATTAATCGTTTACTTCCTCGTCGATTCTATTAGTCAGGTAAACTGCCCCAATGATGAAGCAGAGCGCCGCTACCGCAATCGGGTACCAAAGTCCTACCAACGGGTCGCTGGTAAACGTGGTTTGCAGCAATACGCCGATGAAAGGCACCAGCCCCCCGAAAACGCCGTTGCCAATATGATACGGAAGCGACATAGACGTATACCTGATGCGCACCGGGAACAGCTCGACCAGGAAGGCAGCGATGGGCCCGTATACCATGGTTACGTATAAGATCAGGATGAATACCAGTCCGGTATATTTCCAATACAGATCACGCGGCAGAACCTTGTCTTTGATCACCGGTTGCCCGGAAACAGTCACCTGGCTGGCAGCCTTCAGCGTGTCCACCCGCTGCTGGGTATAGGCTCCGCCTGAAGCAAGGCGGAACGACTGAACATGCGTCATGATGCTATCTCCATCATCACCCAGGGCCTCCCGCTTGATCACCTGCGCATGGCCGCCGGAGATACCGCGCTGTTGCCAGGTGGCGACATCCGATTTTTCGAGGAAATAATTGAAGATGGGCCGGTAGGTCACGATGGCTACCAGCATTCCCAGGAGCATGATCCATTTGCGTCCGAGCTTGTCGCTCAACCATCCGAAAAATATAAAGAAAGGCGTTGCAAACAAGATGGCCCAAAGCATGATGGTCCGGCTTTGTTCGAAATCGAGCATCACCTTCGTTTCCAAAAAACTTTGTGCGTAAAACTGGCCGGTGTACCACACCACGCCTTGTCCCATGACAGCGCCAAAAAGCGCCAGCAATACCATTTTGAAGTTTGCTTTGTGACTAAAGCTTTCTTTCAGCGGATTTTTAGCCGTCTTTCCTTCGGATTTTAACCGGGAAAACAGCGGTGACTCTTCCATTTTCATCCTGATGTAAACCGAAACGCCCACGAGCAGGATCGAGAACCAGAACGGATAGCGCCAACCGCCCCATTCGGCATTGAAGGATTGGTCAGACATATTGAACTTCACCAGCATGATGACGCCAAGGGCCAGGAACAGACCTAAAGTGGCGGTTGTCTGGATCCAGCTGGTGAAATACCCACGCCGATGGGCGGGCGCGTGTTCCGCAACGTAGGTGGCGGCACCTCCATATTCTCCGCCCAGGGCCAGTCCCTGGACCAACCGTAACAATAGTACTAACAAAGGGGCAGCAATACCGATCGTCTGATAGCCGGGTACAAGGCCAATGAGAAAAGTTGAACCACCCATCAGCACCAGCGTTAACAGGAAGGTCGATTTTCGGCCGAAAATATCTCCCAGGCGGCCGAAAACGAGCGCTCCGAATGGCCTGACGATAAAGCCGGCTGCAAAAATGGCCAACGTGCTGAGCAAAGCGGCGGTAGCATTTCCTTCCGGGAAAAATTCAGTAGAAATAGTTTTGGCAAGCATCCCGAAAATATAGAAGTCGTACCACTCGATCATGGTTCCCAAAGACGATGCGGCTATCACGCGTGTAATAACATTTCCCTGCTTAGATGAATTCATGTATGACGTTTAGTTTTTGCTTTATAGTCACCTATGTAAAATGATTCCACCATTATAAAGGAGGCATTACCTGCGGTATAGAGGGCTCCCGGCAAGCAAGCACAAGAATCATTGGATGGCAAAAGCAAATTGTTAATGCACGCTAAATATAGGTAAGTTTTTTTTAGTTTTTACAAAACAGAGGCCCTTGGTTTTCAGGCTAGCATGGCTGTTAAAAGGACCACAACGAAATCTCACGGCATTCAGAAAGATAGAAACAGCTTCTGTTACACTCCGAACGCTACCTGATGATGGGGCATTGCCTCCCGTCGTTGCGAACGTGACGTGGTGAAGCCGCTGCCCGGATGCATCTGTTCGGAAGGGGAGCAATCTTTATCTTGGAGCATGTTTTATTCACCGCGCATATAGCAACGGTCAGACGGAGACCGTCAGACCGGGTCAGGAGAATACCTGCGCTGGCTTCGGCCGGAATGACGACAACGGCCCCCGTCATTGCGAACGTGACGTGGTGAAGCCGCTGCCCGGATGCATCTGTTCGGAATGGGAGCAATCTCTCTCTTGCGAGTACATTTACCAACCCCGGATACAAAAACGGTCAGACGGAGACCGTCAGACCGGGGTCAGAGAATACCTGCGCTTCGGCCGGAATGACGACAACGGTCCCCGTCGTTGCGAGCGTGACGTGGTGAAGCCGCTGCCCGGACGCATCTGTTCGGAAGGGGAGCAACCTTTATCTTGGAGCATATTTTATTCACCGCGCATATAGCAACGGTCAGACGGAGACCGTCAGACCGGGGGCAGAAAATACCGCGTGCGCGTTTTCCGTCCGGAAGGACGGACCGGTAGTCATCGTGCGTGAAAATGTAATTTCTTATCGAAAATCGGAAGCATTAACACCGACAATCAGTCCATCCTTCATTTGCAACACTTTGTCGCTGAGCCGGGCTAATTCGTTGTTGTGCGTTACAATCAGGAAGGTTTGCGCGTATTTGGACCTCAGGTCAAACATGAGATCATGCAGTTCCTGGGCATTGGCTGTGTCCAGGTTTCCGGTAGGCTCATCGGCAAAGACAATGGACGGCTGGTTGATGAGCGCCCGTGCAACCGCTACCCTTTGTTGCTCCCCCCCGCTCAGCTCGTTGGGTTTGTTGTTGATCCGGTGGGATACACCCAGCACTTTCAGCAGCTCCCGGGCCCGCTCTTCTACTTCCTTTTTCTTACTGCCGTAGATCCAGCCCGGTATACACACATTTTCGAGTGCCGAAAATTCGGGTAACAAATGGTGAAACTGGAAGACGAATCCGATGTTCTGGTTGCGGAATGCGGCCAGCCTCCGGGAACTGAGGCTCTGAATGTCCACGCCATTCATTTCGACCTGTCCCTGATCGGCCTTATCGAGCGTACCTAAAATATGTAATAAAGTGCTTTTCCCACTGCCCGAGGGCCCTACGATGGACACCACCTCTCCTTTTTCGATCTGGATATCAACCCCTTTGAGCACCTGAATATTTCCGTAAGCTTTATGAATGTTTTTTCCGTATATCATTTAATTGGAGTTGTGTGTCGCGCAAATATAGCCAGTAACGGTTTTTGGCTACTCCGCCCGAAAGCCGGATCGCATCGGTAGCCCGGTTTCAAATGTAAAAGATTGCTTTTTATTATTGCTAAATCTTTTAAAAAAATCAGGTAAAAAAAGCAATTTGATAAATTGTACAATACATTTACTTTTGCACAAATTTTTTAAACCAGTTGCAACCCTTTGTTGCATATTAACGTTAAATATAGAAAACCGATTATACTATGTTTTGGACACTAGAATTAGCTTCATATCTTGAAGACGCTCCCTGGCCGGCAACGAAGGACGAACTGATTGACTACGCGATTCGTAGCGGTGCTCCTTTGGAAGTAGTAGAAAATTTGCAAGAGCTGGAGGACGAGGGCGACGTTTATGAAACGATAGAGGATATCTGGCCTGACTATCCTACACAGGAAGACTTTCTTTTTAATGAAGACGAATATTAAAGGCTTTTAAGCATAAAACTATTAAAGCTGCCTGCGGGCGGCTTTTTTTATTGGATCCTTGTAGCCAGGTCCTCAATAAACCTTTGAGCATACATCCGGGGATGGCTCCAGTTGTGCCCCATCCTGACGATGATCAGGTTTTTACCGGGGTTGATATAAATGTATTGCCCCAGCATTCCCTGCGCGAAAACTGCAGGCATGTTACTATAAGCGCTGTAGAAAATATTACCATTCCGGCTGCTTTTGGAGGTATACCATTTTCCTTCCTGCTTTGCCACAAAGTCTGCGGCCTGTAACGAATCATTAAACCGGCGTATCACGCGGCTGCTCCACCAATGATTTTTGTACCCGTGATAGGCCCGCATCGTGTCAGGGTTCAAAATCGTTTGCACCCAATCCGGGGAGAGTATTTGCTGCCCGTTCCAGTTTCCGTCATTAAGGTAGAGCCGGCCGAGCTTAGCAAAGTCTTTTACCGTCGCATTGAGGCAACAGAAAGCACGGACCATGCCCTTTGCATCTGTTTGCCATTGCGCATTGCTTTCCATACCGAGCGGTTGCCATATTTTTTCCTGAAGATACTCGGGTAGCCGCCTTTTTGTTGCCGCTTCGATAAGGGTGGCCAGCAACTGTGTATTGGCGCTTTTGTATTCAAAATTGTTGGAGCCGGGCTTGGTCTTTAACCTTTTGATCTGCTTCAACTGGTTCCGGGTGAATCCCAGGCGGATGACATCGCTAAACGGGCTGTTGTACGTCTCGTTGCTCTCTACATCCGTTCGCATGTCGAGCACCTGCTGGATGGTCACCTGTTTCCAGGCCGGATCACTTTTGAATAGCCAGGGCAAATAATGGGTGACGGGATCGCTGAAGGATCGGATATATCCCTCCTGTCGCGCGATTTGCGCCAACGTTCCTACGAAAGATTTAGCCACGGAAAAGGAAGGGAAAATATCAGACGCACCAAGCTGATCAAAATATTTTTCGTACAAAATGGTGTCGTTGCGGATCACAAGGAAGCCATAGGTTTGGCTGTTTTCAAGGCTGGTATCGAGATAAGAAGTCCATTTATAGCTGTTTCCCGGATTTTCGTAAAAGCGAAAAGGCTGCCCGGCTCTCTGAATAGGGACGGCCCGGAAGTGGCCCAGGTCTTTTAATTCAAATTTTCTGAACCGGTAAGCGCGCAACACATAACAGGAAGAGAGCAGCAGAGGGATGCTGACAAGACAGATCAGGTGGCGGGCCTTCATAAAATGGTATGATTATAACTGGAAGATCTTTTTCATCATGACCCACTTTTCCCCTGGCTTAGCAAAGGGCAGCGCCTGCTGATAGTTCCACATGAGGGTTTCCCACTCCTGCACCTTTTCATTGGCGGCATCAGCCGCCTGCTTCTTTTCGAAGGTAAAGGCATCATTGACTTCCATGATCATGAACAAACGATTCTCCAGGCGGTAGATCTCCATGTTTTCTATGCCCGCATCGCGAATACTTTGTTCGATTTCCGGCCAGATCTTTTTATGATAGGCCTCATACTCTTCGATCAGCCGGGGATCATCTTTGAGATCTACAGCAAAACAATATTTATGCATCCTTAAAAATATTTTAGTGATTGGTCAGCTGTTATATAGCCAGGTCCTGCTCAAAACCCATATCCACCGCCAGATTTTTACCATCAGCAGCAGTAGTGGCCAGTACATCGCAACGATTGTTAAAGGGATTGTCGGCGTGCCCACGCACCCATTTAATAGTGATCTGGTAGTTGCGGGCCAGCTGGTGATACTGCAACCAGAGATCTTTATTTTTTTTACCACCCTTGAAATCTGTTCTTATCCAGTTGCGCAACCATCCTTTGGAGATAGCGTTGACGACATATTGGCTGTCGGAATAAATAACCACCGGTATATCCTGCGTTTTTAATGCCTTCAGGCCGGCTATCACAGCCATCAACTCCATGCGGTTATTGGTCGTTCTTTTAAACCCTGCCGATAACTCTTTGGCATGTCCTTGATACATAAGAATAACGCCATATCCGCCAGGGCCGGGGTTGCCGCGCGAAGCGCCGTCTGTGTAAATAGTTATTTCCTTTTCCAATGCTGACAAATATACGGCTCCACCGCAATTATGAAAATTTAAAGCAACAGTGTCTTGTATTAAAAATACCGAGTAAACGGAGCATGACAAAAATCTCTTTACAGGAAAATTGGTAAGCCCGTTCACCGTCCGCATAGAGGGACATCGACCATTACAAATCTTAAACTATGTACTTATGAAATATAGCGGTTTCTTCTTGTTCTCTTTAATCCATATCGGTAACTGCCATGAAGATCCGGCCCCGGTTAAAAACGCCCCGATCAGCACGGAACAACTGGTTTCAGATATCCTGATGCCAGAAGGCTTTCATCCCGTCCATAAAAATCCATTTGCTACTTTTTTGAACCATATCAGATTGAAAAAAGACAAAACGGTTTATCTCTATGATGGAAGGCGAAAAGCCAACCAGAATGCCCAGTATGCGGTTTTGAACATTAATACCGGAGATCAGGACCTGCAGCAATGTGCAGATGCCGTTATGCGGTTGCGGGCAGAATATCTTTTTGGAAAACAAGAGTATAGTGCGATCACTTTTACAACGGTCAGCGGAACTGTCGTCAACTTTGCTCAATGGATCAAAGGCAAAAGATACAGGCTTCGGGGCAACGGTTTAATTGCTTACCAGGTTGCTCCTACGCCCCGCGCCGGCACAAGGCAGGCATTTGACGATTACCTGAGATTTGTGTTCAGCTATTGCGGCACGGCCAGCCTGGGCAGCTCATTAAAAAAGAGGAAAATTGCCGATGTGCAGCCAGGAGATGTATTTTTACAGCCAGGCGCTCCCGGTCATGCCGTGATCGTGATGGCGACAGGACGGAACACCCAGGGAAAGACGATATTTCTGCTGGGGCAAAGCTATATGCCCGCCCAGGACATCCATGTGTTGAAAAACCCCGCGCATGAAGCGTCCAATCCCTGGTACGCAGTTCAGGAGGGGCGGAAAATCCAGACACCAGAATGGACATTTGAGCCTGATCAGTTGTATCAGTGGAAATAATTTCAAAAACCGACAAAAAACACGTACCTTTGTGACAAATGACGTAATATGAAAAAGAACACGAAAAAATACATTCCGGACTTTCCCCTAAGTAAAGTGGAAGAGCCAGCGGCTGTATATCATATTATGCCCAGGTCTCACCAGGTTCAAACACTCGTGAAGAATTTCACCTATAAAGATTTTAAAAAGATTTTAAATAAAGGTGCTTTTACACTTGGCGAATGGGCCGAAATGCTCTTCATGAGTGAACGCAGTTTGCATCGCTATGCCAAGGATGATGGCGGCTTCAACGGCCTCCAGATAGAACGGATCCTTCTTTTGGAGGTTTTAATAGATATGGGCAATGAGATGTTTGGAAAGGAAGGTTTTAAAACCTGGTTGCAAAGCAAACCCTTCTCTTTGAACGGCGCCGTTGCCAAAAGCAAGTTAACCACCCACAACGGTATCCAGGAAATCATCGATACCCTGGGAAGAATGCAACACGGTATTTCTGCATAATGATTATCTACAGACTTGTTCGATCAGAATTTAAAGAGGATCTGTCGGGTTATGGGGCCTTTTTATATGGTGGCCGGTGGAATAATAAAGGGCAATACGCGCTCTATTGTGCACACCATATTTCACTTGCTGTTCTGGAGATCGTAGTCAACTACGACAGAACGGCTACCCCATTGCTGCCCTCCTATCACCTGGTGGAACTACAGGTGCCGGACAGCGAAATCATTGAGATCGACAAATCGGCATTGAAGAAAAGCTGGAGCACGGATCCGGATTATACCCAATACATCGGTGATGAATTTCTAAAATCAAAAACTGACCTGATCCTCAAAATACCATCGGTCATTATTCCTGAAGAAAGTAACTATTTACTAAATCCCACGCATAGCGATTTTAAGAAGATCAAGATTGCGACCACAAGACCTTATGGTTTGGACAACCGGCTCTTCTAAAGATTACCGGGCATCGAACCACACCTTCTTAGTAGCATCCCAGCTACCGCTGTAATTGATAAACAGCTCCTCTCCTGCTTTTATATCCCTGACGGTAATGATGGTAATGGTTTGTTCGTCATAATCCATTTCGTAATCGCAGTTACTTTGATAGGCATGGTTGTAGACAGCAGCCCAACCTAAGGCCATACAGCATTCATCGGTATCATCTCCCCACTCAAAAATATAATCATGCAATAAGGTCTGGTCTAAAAGTTGCCGTTCTCTTGCGGACATGACGACCACGGGCGCTCTTTCGATCACCGACCCTTTGGAAATATCTTCTGTTGTAAAAACACCGCGTCCCATATCAGCGGTTTCGGCTACGTACAGGCAATGTGCTATCAACTGATTATTTTTTTACAAAAGTATTGCTATTTTATAACAAGGCGGTCAACTTGCAGGTGAATGAAAGCCTGATCTGATACTAACACGAAACCTGAACAATGAAAACTTTATAAAACGTTCTGTCAGATATTTTCAACGGCTCCCGATCCAACCTTTTATTATGAAATGGTGATTGACGCCCCGGGTAACTTCCGGATGAAAAATTTCCTGTAAGTTTGGCGCATGCAATTGGAAGAAGGAGCAATACCCATTTCAGCACAGTTTGAGACGCTAATTGAGTTTGGTAAAAAGTCAGAGATCAAAGAATTTCTGGATGACCAAAACATCAGTGATGTGGTGGAATTGGTCTACGAATTTCCGGAACACGAGGCGCTGATCATCGCCAATATGTCGGTGCACCGCGCTGTAAACGTGTTTAAATTGCTTGAGGTTTCTGAACAGAACAATATTATACAAGAGCTTCCACCTAGTTACACGGCCGCACTGTTGAATGAATTACCTGCGGATGACCGTACGGATTTCCTGGAAGAGCTGCCGGCCAACGTGGTGCGCGAGCTGATCAAGCTGCTGGATCCGGAAGAGCGCCGCGTGACGCTTTCGTTGCTGGGATATCCTGAAAACAGTATCGGGCGGTTGATGAACCCGGATTATGTGTATGTGTATTCGCATAATACGGTGGAAGAAGTGTTTGGCGTCATTCGCAAATACGGCAAGAACAGCGAAGCGATCAACGTGATCTACGTGATCAACGACGCAGGAGAATTATTGGATGATATCCGTATCGGCGAGTTTATATTGAGCGACCCGCAAACGAAAGTGTCGGAACTGATGGACGAGCGGGTCATCTCCCTGAAGGCGTATGACGATCAGGAAACTGCTGCCGAAATATTTAAAATGAATAACCGCGTGGCCCTTCCGGTAGTCAGCGAAAGCAGCAAGTTACTGGGAATTGTCACCATCGACGATATCCTGTGGGTAGCAGAAGAAGAGTACAGCGAGGACATGCAGAAAATGGGTGGTACGCAGGCCTTTGAAGAACCTTACCTGGATATCCCTCTTTTACGATTATTTAAAAAGCGCGTTCCCTGGCTGGTCATTTTGTTCCTGGGAGAAATGCTGACGGCGACAGCCATGGCATTTTTCGAGGATGAGATTGCGCGCGCGGTGGTGCTGGCATTGTTTATCCCGCTGATCATTAGTAGCGGCGGCAACAGCGGTTCGCAGGCCTCTACCCTGATCATACAGGCTATGGCGGTTGGCGAAGTACATATCAAAGACTGGTGGCATGTGATGCGCCGGGAGATCATCTCCGGTATCCTGCTCGGAACGGTATTGGGCATCATCGGTTTTCTGCGCATCTTCGTTTTCCATTTAGTCACTCCTAATTTATATGGCGAACACTGGTTACTGCTCGGCGGCACACTTGGCTTAACACTGCTGGGTGTTGTGTTGTGGGGCACTTTATCGGGCAGTATGCTTCCCATTTTATTAAAGAAGATGGGCGCTGACCCTGCCGTAAGCTCTGCACCTTTCGTTGCAACGCTGGTGGACGTAACAGGTTTGATCATTTATTTCTCCGTTGCCTTTATGTTATTAAAAGGCTCTCTTCTCTAAATCCAGGAAATAACGATCCGCCTCCTGAATAAAATTTTCAGGCTGGAATGCAAAGATTTTCAACGCAATGGCTTTATCCAAGCCGGTTGGTTGTAATAACGAAAGGAAAATCTCTTCGGGGTTTTATCTATTGCCTGATAACAGACAGTCGATTGTTTATAATCTTATAAAAAATTGGAACTGTATTTGTTGTAGTCCGACAACTATTCTTATTTTTTATACCCGCAGCGAAATGCGCAATCGGTTGCGCAAAAATTTAAAAACCTTATTTTCGCTGTCCTAAACTCTAAACAATGTGTGGAATTGTAGGCTATACAGGCAAAAGACAGGCGTATCCCATTATTATAAAAGGACTAAAAAGACTCGAATACCGGGGTTATGACAGTGCCGGCGTGGCGTTGCAGCAACAGGATCAGGTGACGGTTTATAAGAAGAAAGGAAAAGTGGCTGACCTGGAAGAAAGTATCGGGACGAGCAATGTAACCAGCACGGCAGGCATCGGCCACACGCGCTGGGCCACCCATGGAGAGCCCAATGACCGCAACGCCCATCCCCACTACTCTTCAAGCGGAAAGATCGCGATGATCCACAACGGAATCATTGAAAATTACGCGCAGCTTAAATCGGAACTGACCAAAAAAGGGTACACATTTAAAAGTGACACAGATACTGAAGTGTTACTCAATTTCATCGAGGAGATCAAAACGAATAATGATTGTTCACTGGAGGAAGCCATCCGGATTGCGTTGAAGCGCGTGACGGGCGCTTACGTGATCTTATTGATTGAACAAGATAATCCGGACACTATTATTGCTGCGCGCAAAGGCAGCCCGCTGGTCATCGGTGTTGGAAAGGGCGAACACTTCCTGGGATCGGACGCTTCTCCGATGTTAGAATACACCAAGGAAGTCGTTTATGTAAATGATTATGAACTGGCCATCATCAAACCTGATGAACTGATCCTGAAAAACCTGGGCAATGAAAAAATTACGCCTTACGTGCAGAAGCTGGATCTGGAACTGGCGGCTATCGAAAAAGGCGGCTATGATCATTTTATGCTGAAGGAGATTTTCGAGCAACCCACCACCATTTATGATTGCCTTCGCGGCCGTTTAGACGCAGCCGCCGGAACGATCACGATGGCAGGCATACAACAATATGCAGAGCAAATTATCAATGCCAACCGGATCATCATTATTGCCTGCGGCACCAGCTGGCATGCAGGATTGGTGGCAGAATATATTATTGAAGAATTGTGCCGCATCAATGTAGAAGTGGAATATGCATCTGAATTCCGTTACAGAAACCCGGTGATCAATAAGGGCGATGTGATCCTGGCCATCAGCCAGAGCGGTGAAACAGCTGATACGCTGGTAGCTATAGAAAGTGCAAAAGAAAAAGGCGCAATTATCCTGGGTGTGGTGAATGTGGTGGGCTCTTCTATTGCCCGTGCGTCTCACGCCGGCGCCTATACACACGCGGGCCCTGAGATTGGCGTAGCTTCCACCAAAGCATTTACCGCACAATTGACCGTGCTGATGATGATTGCCCTGAAAGTAGGATATATGAAAGGCAGCTTGTCCAACGAACGGTACAGACAGTTGTTGAATGAGCTGGACGCGGTGCCCGAAAAGGCAGCCTGGGTCCTGAATCATCATGAGCATATCAGGGCCATTGCAGAGAAATACAAAGACGCCAGGGATTTCCTTTATCTGGGTCGCGGATACAATTTTGCGATCGCCCTGGAAGGAGCCTTAAAGCTGAAAGAAATATCCTATATCCACGCCGAAGGCTATCCCGCCGCGGAGATGAAGCACGGGCCGATAGCACTCGTTGACGAAAACCTGCCGGTGGTTTTTGTTGCGACAAAGGACATCTACCACGAGAAAGTGGTGAGCAATATGCAGGAGATCAGAGCGAGAAAAGGTAAATTACTGGCCGTAATCACGGAGGGAGATGAAACGTCGAAAGCGCTTTGCGATGATGTTATGGTAGTGCCTGAAGCAGATGAAGTAATTGCGCCATTGATCAACGTGATCCCCTTACAACTATTATCTTATTACATTGGCGTAGCCAAAGGCTGCAACGTTGACATGCCAAGAAACCTGGCGAAAAGCGTTACGGTGGAATAAAGCCGTCACGCTATCTATTAACAAGGTGATGCAGAAGCCGGTTCACTGTTGAACCTTCATCCACCAGCATTGCTGTCACAAGTCTTTAACGACGTACATGAATAACATAAAAAAACACAAAGCAGATCAGTTGGGATACCATTTTATCCCAACCGAATATTTACCGGAAGGTAAAGACGAGTATTATCTGCGATTTCAGCAAAATCCTGCTTCCGATTATCGGCCGCTAACCAAACAGGAAATTACTATACTTCAATCGAACCGCAACCGTTCTTCCAACTGGGACGATGTGTTGGTGCGCGACGGCATCGACATTCACCTGATAGAAGAATGTACCTTTTACGGGCTGGTGAGAATCGGCAAACTGGAACAATATTTCCTGGAGTTCAGTGAAGTAAAGTTCCCTGTGGGCCTGTATCACAGCCAGATCGTGAGTTGCGATATAGGCGATAACGTGTCGATCTCCAATGTGAGGCACCTGGGACATTATATTATCGATGAGGATGTGATTATTGCCAATGTCAATGAAATGAGTTGTACCTCTCACGCGAAATTTGGCAATGGCATCCTTAAAGAAGGCGAAGAGGAGAGCGTGAGAATATGGCTGGAACTGTGTAACGAAAACGCGGGCAGAAAAGTGCTTCCCTTCGATGGCATGCTCGCCGGCGATGCCTGGCTATGGACTAAATACCGCGGCGATCAAAAGCTGATGGATGCCTTCCAAAGATTTACAGAACAGCAATTCAACGCGCTCCACGGATACTACGGAACCGTGGGCAAAAGAACAGTGATCAAGAATACGCATATCATAAAAGATGTGAAGATCGGTACGGACGCCTACATTAAAGGCGCCAGCAAATTGAAGAACCTGACGATTAACTCAAACGAAAAAGCGAGGACGCAAATCGGTGAAGGTTGCGAGATGGTCAATGGTATCATGGGCGTGGGCAGCCGCGCGTTCTACGGTGTAAAAGCGGTTCGTTTTATCCTGTCTCCTTTTTCCCAGTTAAAATATGGTGCAAGGCTGATCAATTCTTACCTGGGCGAAAACGCCACCGTGTCCTGTTGCGAAGTGCTCAATTCGCTGATCTTTCCTTTGCATGAGCAGCATCATAACAATTCCTTTTTATGTGCAGCGTTATTGATGGGTCAAAGCAATATGGCGGCCGGGGCAACCATTGGTTCAAATCATAATTCAAGAGGGGCAGATGGTGAAATACAGGCGGGACGTGGCTTCTGGCCCGGACTTTGTGTAAGCCTCAAACATAATTCGCGCTTCGCTTCTTTTTCCATGATCGCTAAAGGGAACTACCCGGCTGAGCTGGATATCCCTTTCCCGTTCTCGTTGATCAGTAATGACGAGCAGCATAATAAGCTGATCGTGATGCCCGCTTACTGGTTCATGTATAACATGTATGCGATCCAACGCAACGAGCGGAAGTTTGCCGATCGCGACAAGCGGATCGAAAAATTGCAACAGCTGGAATTTGATTGCCTGGCCCCGGACACAGCTAATGAAATGCTGCGCTCCCTTCAGTTGCTGGAGCTGTTTACAGGCAAAGCCTTTTACCTCGCCAACACTATGATCGGCAGTGACGCGGACTATATCAACAAAGGGAAATCGCTATTAGAGCATGAATCGCCGGTCGTGCAAAAGCTCAACATCATCGGCAGTGGGATTGAAAACTCAAAGCGCCCTGTCCAGATCATCAAGGTACAGGAAGGTTACAACGCTTATAAAAGAATGTTACTTTTTTACGTAGGCACTACGCTCGCGAGCTACTTTAAAGATCACACTATCGGCGGTCTCGAAGAGCTGGCGACCCGACATCCTTTTCACAACTCAGCAGAATGGGTGAACGTGGGAGGTCAGCTGATTTCTAAAAACAGCCTTAATACGCAGTTGGAAAAGATCAGGATCGGGAGTGTTGAAACCTGGAATGAGATCCATGAGTTTTATCTTCACGAAGCCAGCACCTACCAGGAGCAGAAGACGGCGCACGCTTTGTTCATCCTCACCAAACTGGAGGGTTTGCAACTGGAAGATATGAACACCGCTTACTTCAAAGCGTTTTTTAAACAAACGGTCGAGACGAAAGAATGGATCACAAAAAGCGTTTACACGTCGAAGGAAAAAGACTATAAGAATCCCTTCAAGAATATGGTGTATGACTCGAAAGAAGAAATGGAAAGCGTGCTGGGCGCCTTTGAAAGCAACAGCTTTATCCACCAGCAAAATCAAGAACTGGCGACATTCCGGGATGATATTAACCGGCTGATCGAGCGTTTTAGTGAGCCCCTTCCCTCTTCGCTTTGACTTTGAACGACCAGGTAATCTGAAACCGGGCAACCAGTTCGCCTTCTTCATTTGTTCCTTCGGACAACACGGATAGTACCTGCGGTTGGCCGGTTTCAACAGCTGCCTGAACCGCATCAGTGAAAGCCTGCCCCGCTGCGCAGGTAAAAGTGGTGATGCCTGTCGCCTTCTTAAAATATTCGGCTTCCATTCTGATCACTAACATCGACACAGGCGGCTTACGTTTAAAGACATTGGCCATCGCTAAAGCACCTGTACTCAGCTCTGCCGCCATAGCAAGACAAGCGAAGTAAGTGGACTTGAAAGGATTTTGACTGAACCACCTGAACGGCACGGTGACGCTGCAGGCTTCACGGTTGATGTCTTTTACACGCACACCACTGAAATAGGCCGCCGGAAGTTTTTTTAATAAAAACCATTTGAACCGCGAAGATCTCGCCAGCTGTATAAATTCTTCATGTGTACGCATGCCGTCGATTTTTATAAAGTTATACAATATAAAAATTTCAAACAACGGCTATACTTTGCACAGACTACAACTACTGCCAGGCGAACGGAATAACCCTCACATGGAGTGCTCTCGGCACCGATAGTCCTGTTACTGATCAGGGGTGAAGCAAAGACCAGAAGGTCATACTTCTTACAACTTCCATTCGAACGGAACGATCAAGCGGGCGGTGAAGTTTCTTCCCATATTGAACACGCCCACGCGTCCCGTTACCGGATTTTCGGCTGCATACTTCAGACGGCTGAGATGGCTTTGATAGCCAACATCGCCGATATTCTGAACACCCAGGTTCAGCGAGAATCGCTTATGGCCTGCGATCATAATATCCGTGCCTATTCCCGCGTTGAATAAAACATACCCTGCAGTAGGTGTTTCCGTTTCAAAACCAGAAAAGAACTGATCCTGGCGGGCTACCGCATTCATTTCCACCTTTGCGTAAAAGTTAGCAAGTGCTTTAGTGGCCTGTGCAAACTCGGCTCTCAGCTCTGTGAGTAAGCTGGCGGGTGCAATCAAAGGCAGATTATAAGAACCGTCAACCGGCTCTGTGAAGCGACCTCTGACAAAGGAGACCGTGTTTTCAAAGTGCAGCCAGTCCAGCGGATGGGGATGCACGTCAAACCGGGCCTCTATTCCCACAAGCCTGGCACTCTGCTGATTAAACTGAAACGCAGGCGCTCCGTCGATCAGGGAATCCGTGCTATTGGCCCCTGGCAACCGGTTGTAGAAGATATAATTATCGATGTAGTTAAAATACGGAGCTACACTGATGTCGACGTGATTCGTGGTAATTTCAACGCCTCCGTCCACAGAAGTGGACACCTCGCTCTTCAGGTTCTGGTCACCAATCTCATAACGATTCGTGCCTTCATGTTCGCCATTGGACGAAAGCTCAGATGAGTTCGGCGCCCTGAAACCCCTGCCGACATTGAATTTCAAAGATACATGATCACTGATAGTGTGCGCCACGCCGATGCTGGCCGAGACATTGGAAAAACTTTTTTCAAAAGCGGTGAAGCGGTCTTCCCCTTCTTCCTGCAGCGCCTTGCTGTTGAGCTGTCGCGAATCATACCTAAGTCCGCCGCTCAACGTAGTCGGCCCCCAGGTTTTGGCAGTAACGCCATAGACCCCAACATCGAACAAGTTGTAATCCGGGATGATCGCTTCCTCCGCCTTGTTCTCGTTCCACTGCTTCATTCCGTTTACCCCAAAGCTGGTTTTCCAGTTATTGACTTCCGCCAGGTGATAAGCCAGGTTGTAATTGATCGTCTTCAGATCGAAGTAGGCTTCCGGCTCGTCGGGCGCTGCAACGTCTGCAAACTCTTTCCGCTGATTTTGCTGATAAGCAGCTAAAACTGTAATTCGTGCCCCATTGATGAGCGAGAATGAATTATCAAGCGCAAGTCTGGTATGACGGATGCCCTGCGATGGTACGAGCGGTGTTCTGCTTCTTTCTAGCGACCGGTTGAGCTCATAGCCTTCCAGCACCAGGTTACCATTTTCATCGCGGTCGCCTTCCACCATCCCGATCTTTTGATCAAAATGCGAAAACAGGAGATGCGAGAATCCCCAGCTTTTATTTAAACCGATATAACCTCCGAAATTCTTTTCGCCAAACCGGCTGTTCAATACACTCCCATCATATTTGTTTTTATAATCCCCCGCACTTTTAAAGCTGCCATAGGCGTTCCAGTTAAACCCATTGACGTTACCGGCCACGTTGGCGTATTGCCCGAACATCCGGTTGTTAGAATTGTACGTGCTCTGCAGATTGGCCTGCACCGTGTTAGTGGCCACTGGCGTATTCGTGATGATATTGATCACACCGCCGATAGCGTCGCTCCCATACATCAGAGAAGCAGGTCCGCGCAGTATTTCTATTTTCTGTGCACTATACTCATCCACTTCTAATCCATGCTCATCGCCCCATTGCTGTCCTTCCTGGCGAACACCGTCGTTGATGGTCACGACCCTGTTATAGCCTAAGCCACGGATAAAAGGTTTGGCGATAGCCGGGCCTGTAGTTACAATGGTGACTCCGGGTTCCTTAGCCGCTATTTCAAGCAGGTTATTACCGACCGTTCGTTGGATGTCTCGCCTTGAAATAATAGAAACCTGTACAGGCGTGCGTTTCAGCCGGGTGGCAGATGATACCCCGGTGACGGTGACATTTTCGCTTTCAACAACCGAACGCGATAAAAGGAAATCATGCGTAGCGTTTCCCGAAACTACTACGGTTTCCACTTTTGATTTGTAACCGATATAAGACACCTGAACGGTTAGGCGGCCGTTGGGCAGCGACCTGAAGGAGTAAGCACCTTTTTCGTCGGTCGTGGTAGAGATCTTCAGATCAGGAATGGATATGGTAGCGCCCGCCAGCGGGGCACCGGACACTTCATCCTTCACCACGCCTGAGAGACCTGCTCTGTCGTTGGCGAAAAGGGTTTGAGTAAGGAAGACGAAGAGGAATGAGACGATATATCTTGATTGCATAACAGAAATTAGTGCGTTGTAGAATAACGGATCGCTATGAAGCGACAAGCGGCCACCGGTGTGTCCGGGAGACGACGGGAATAAAAATGATCAAAAAGTAGGGATGTTAAAACATGTATGGAGGGCCGCGCCGGCGGGAGTAGTCTGCAAAGGCGTTTCGAAGCTGGTGTACGCAGCTATCGGCGATTTTGCTGAAGAAAGAAACGGGATGATGAACATCAATCGCCTTTGCAGCGATGAAAGGAATGGTTGTTGCCAGGTCAACGAAGCCACAATTAAATTGATAAGTGGTCAGTTCAGCGTGGCCGCTATGGCTCCCTTTGTACGTGTAGTCGGTGTGAGCCGATAAGAGGTCGTGGAAATATATCCTGGGTGTGACGCTGACGAAGAATGTCAGCAACAGGGCTGTTGCGAGCAACTTTGATATGAGCCGGCTCTTTTTCAAACTGAAACAATGTTGCAAATATAGTCGTAAACTCTAAGAGCGCCAACTCAAAAGCCGCCCTAAAGAAACGCCTGATCAGTCGACTCTCAAATTCAGGACGATCTGATCTTCCAGAATGCCCTCGAGTTCGTCGCCGGGAAGCACTTCTCCTACGCCGGCCGGCGTTCCTGTGAAGATTACATCACCTATGTTCAGCGAGAAATATTTGGAAATATTGACCAGTAATGTGTGAAAGCTATGGATCATCAGGCCCGAATTCCCTTCCTGCACCAATTCATTGTTTTTATAAAATCCGAAGTTGATGTCTTTCAGATTAGGGAAATCAGCAACAGGTCTCCATTGGCCGAGAACGGCAGAATTATCCCAGGCTTTCGCTTTTTCCCAGGGAAGACCCCGACGCTTCAGATCATTTTGTATATCCCGCGCAGTGAAATCGACTCCGAGCGTAATCGCATCGTAATATTGATGTGCATATCTTTTGTTGATATACCGGCCATTTTTACAGATGCGGAGTACCAGCTCGCATTCGTAGTGAAGCTCATTGGTAAATTCCGGGTAATAAAATGGAAGATTCGGCTTTAGTAGCGCCGTCTTCGGTTTCAGGAAGATGACTGGTTCTTCCGGTACTTCATTGCCAAGTTCTTTGGCGTGGGCTACATAATTTCTTCCTATACAAAAAATTTTCATGTCATAAGGGTTTTTCTCCAGGTTATGCTGTCACATCAAATGCTAGGTTATTGACGGCATTCATTGCAGCATTGAGCCCCTGTGTCGCGAATATTTCTATAGCTTCTACCGACTTCTGTATCTTGAGCTGAACGACCGGCTCTTCCGCCTTTGTCCATTTTCCCAAAACAAAGTCTGATTGCATACCTTTTGGAAAGTTGCTACCGATGCCAAACCGCAGTTTGGGGTAAGCAACTGTGTTTATTGCCTCCTGGATACTTCTAAGGCCGTTATGCCCGCCATCACTGCCACTTCCTCTTATTCTCAACTTATTGACGGGCAGTGCCAGGTCATCCAGGATCGTTAGCGTGTTTTCAAGGGAGATCTTTTCCTTGTCGACCCAATATTTGAACGCCTTGCCACTTAAATTCATGTATGTTGTGGGACATACACAAATAAATATTCTCCCTTTCCATTTAAACTCGGCCACATAGGCCAGACGGTCCTGGTTAAAGACACCTCCGTGTTTTTGAACTAGTGCGGCAGCCACGTCAAAACCTATATTATGTCTGGTGTGTGTGTACTCACTCCCGATATTACCGAGCCCTACTATTAAGAATTTCATGTTGAACCATCAAAATTACAAATTCTCTGTAAAATAATGATTTACGCCAAGATAAGGTTACAATTTTTCCAAGTAATTTATTGGAATTGAAGCAATTTTCAAGCCGATTGCCCTGCGGCGGTAATATTAGCTGAAATAAAAGAGAGATTTGTTAGTTTTTGTTGCTTGAAGCAATAACTGTAGAAAAAAATGTGGTGGGGTTGCCCCACTTTGCAGTTTGTAATTTGTCGGATACCCGGAGAACGGGTATCAATAAAAATGCCCTTCAATATTCTTGAAGGGCATTTAAAAATAAGAATGGCAGCTACCTACTCTCCCGCATTGTGGTGCAGTACCATCGGCCTTAAGGGGCTTAACTTCTCTGTTCGGTATGGGAAGAGGTGAACACCCTTGGTATAACCACCATAAAATCTTGAGTTGATAAGTTTATATGTTTATAAGTTGATAAGCAATATTTCCTTGTTACCATTTCAACTTCTAAACCTGTCAACTAAAATAAGATTAACATATTGGAAAAACTAAAAAATTAGAAGAGTACCTAACATAATAAAATTAAAGCGTACGGGCAATTAGTACTACTCGGCTTTGATGTTACCACCTTTACACCTGTAGCCTATCAACGTAATAGTCTCTTACGGCCCTTAAAAGTAAACTCATCTTGAGATAGGTTTCACGCTTAGATGCTTTCAGCGTTTATCCTGTCCGTACTTAGCTACTCAGCATTGCACCTGGCGGCACAACTGATACACCAGCGGTACGTACGACCCGGTCCTCTCGTACTAAGGTCATGTTCTCTCAATTTACTAACGCCCACCACAGATAGGGACCGAACTGTCTTGCGACGTTCTGAACCCAGTTCACGTGCCACTTTAATCGGCGAACAGCCGAACCCTTGGGACCTTCTCCAGCCCCAGGATGTGACGAACCGACATCGAGGTGCCAAACCTCCCCGTCGATATGAGCTCTTGGGGGAGATCAGCCTGTTATCCCCGGAGTACCTTTTATCCTTTGAGCGACGGCCCTTCCATACAGAACCGCCGGATCACTTTAGCCGACTTTCGTCCCTGCTCGGCCTGTTTGCCTCACAGTCAAGCTCCCTTTTACTAATGCGCTCTTCGTACGATTACCAACCGTACTGAGGGAACCTTTGCAAGCCTCCGTTACTCTTTAGGAGGCGACCACCCCAGTCAAACTACCCACCATGCACTGTTTCCACTTTAAGTGGATTAGATTCTAAATCAAAGAAGGTTGGTATTTCAACGACCGCTCCACAATGGCTGGCGCCACCGCTTCATAGCGTCCCAACTATTCTACACATCCGTAATTCAAAATCAATGCAAAGTTGTAGTGAAGGTTCACGGGGTCTTTCCGTCCCGTGGCGGGTAACCGGCATCTTCACCGATACTACAATTTCACCGGGCTCGTGGAGGAGACAGCGTTCAACTCATTAGACCATTCGTGCAGGTCGGAACTTACCCGACAAGGAATTTCGCTACCTTAGGACCGTTATAGTTACGGCCGCCGTTTACTGGGGCTTCAGTCAGGAGCTTTGACTTGCGTCGAACACCCTTCCTTAACCTTCCAGCACCGGGCAGGTATCAGGCTCTATACGTCATCTTTCGATTTTGCAGGGCCCTATGTTTTTGTTAAACAGTTGGTTGAACCATTTTACTGAGACCATCCGAAGATGGTACGCTTTATCCCGAAGTTACAGCGTCAATTTGCCTAGTTCCTTCTCCACGGCTCACCCGAGCGCCTTAGAATACTCATCCCGTCTACCTGTGTCGGTTTGCGGTACCGGCCGCTATGCTCGCTTTTCTTGGAAGAACTTTCACACCTGCGCTTCACCCGAAGGATCCACTCAGCTAATCCGTCAGCTTATGGTGCTAGCATTCTCCGTCACTTTTAAT
Organism: Niabella sp. ZPM-14; assembly: GCF_055693045.2. Classification (NCBI taxonomy): domain Bacteria; kingdom Pseudomonadati; phylum Bacteroidota; class Chitinophagia; order Chitinophagales; family Chitinophagaceae; genus Niabella; species Niabella sp. ZPM-14. The sequence goes on along the minus strand of NZ_CM181148.1, from coordinate 4,340,264 downwards.
GCATAGTGGGCGCAGGAATATTAACCTGCTTTCCATCGTCTACCCCCTTCGGGTTTGACTAAGGACCGGGCTAACCCTGATCCGATTAACGTTGATCAGGAACCCTTAGACTTTCGGCGATAAGGTTTTTCACCTTATTTATCGTTACTTATGCCTACATTTTCTTTTCTAACCGCTCCAGCATACGTCACCGTACACCTTCGACGCAGTCAGAATGCTCCCCTACCGATATACCACCTAGTGGCAATCATAGAGCTTCGGTTCATAGTTTAATACCCGATTATTTTCCGCGCAGAGCCTCTCGACCAGTGAGCTGTTACGCACTCTTTAAATGAATTGCTGCTTCCAAGCAAACATCCTGGCTGTTATAGAAGCTCTACATCGTTTGATTAACTTAACTATGCATTGGGGACCTTAGCTGCTATTCTGGGTTATTTCCCTCTCGGCCACGGACCTTAGCGCCCGCAGCCTCACTCCCGGTAAACATCTGTTAGCATTCGGAGTTTGTCAGGGTTTGGTAGGCGGTGAAGCCCCCTAGCCCAATCAGTAGCTCTACCTCTAACAGACTTTATAAACCGAGGCTGTTCCTAAAAACATTTCGGGGAGAACGAGCTATCTCTCAGTTTGATTGGCCTTTCACCCCTATCCACAGGTCATCCCAAGACTTTTCAACGTCAACGGGTTCGGTCCTCCAGTGTGTGTTACCACACCTTCAACCTGCCCATGGATAGATCACAAAGTTTCGCGTCTACCCCCACTGACTAAGCGCCCTGTTGGGACTCGCTTTCGCTACGGCTCCGTTAGTCTTAACTTAACCTCGCCAGTGAGGAGTAACTCGTAGGCTCATTATGCAAAAGGCACGCCGTCACAACATAAATGCTGCTCCGACCGCTTGTAGGCGTACGGTTTCAGGTACTATTTCACTCCCTTATTTAGGGTGCTTTTCACCTTTCCCTTACGGTACTGGTTCACTATCGGTGTCTGAGGAGTATTTAGCCTTACCAGATGGTGCTGGCAGATTCAAGCAGGATTCCTCCGGTCCCGCCCTACTCAGGATACCGCTCGTCCCTGTCAATTTACGCTTACGCGGCTTTCACGCTCTATGGCTTAATTTTCCAAAAAATTCAGCTTGATGACAGTTTCTAAATGCGGTCCTACAACCCCACAGCAGCACGCCGCTGTGGTTTAGGCTCTTCCCCGTTCGCTCGCCACTACTTAGGGAATCATTGACTTATTTTCTTTTCCTCCGCCTACTTAGATGTTTCAGTTCAGCGGGTTGGCTTCCCGGAACAAGTCCGGGATAATATACCTTCAGTATATTAGGTTGTCCCATTCGGAGATCCAGGGATGTAATACTCGTGTGCAGTTCCCCCTGGCTTTTCGCAGCTTACCACGTCCTTCATCGCCTCTCAGACCCAAGGCATCCACCATACGCCCTTAATTGCTTTAAAAAAGTTTATAAAACTTAATTAATATGAGGCCAGCATCGCTGCTGGACTTTATTTTTAGTTTGTTGTAGTTGTTACCCGACCACATTGCTTCAGACCAACCAAAAAAATGGTGATTTCTACAATTATGATCGATAAACTTGTTAGGTACTCTCCTAACAATATTTTTTTCCAATATGTCAAAGAACTTTTAATCCCCATCCCCTAAAGGGGAATGTTGATTTTAGTTGATAATTTGGTTACGAACCAGCAGGCCTTAATGCCATTATCATATTTAAAGAACTTTTCAACCCGTTAACCTGTCAACTCTTTACCGTCAACCGTCAACTTTGTAAAGTGGAGGATATCGGAGTCGAACCGATGACCCTCTGCGTGCAAGGCAGATGCTCTAGCCAACTGAGCTAACCCCCCATACGAGAGTTGGTAGTTGGTAGATGACAGATGACAGAATCTTACTGCCAACTATCCGCTGTCAACCGTCAACTTCAGTAGACCCGACCAGATTTGAACTGGTGACCCCTACATTATCAGTGTAGTGCTCTAACCAGGCTGAGCTACGGATCTGTTTACCCAAACCCCTAATGGGGCTTTGAGATCGCGCCTCCGTAAACCCTCGGGCTTGTTTTAATTATATAAAGAACTTCCTTGTCTTTGTCCATGGTCCATTGACCATCATCCATCGACAATAATAAGATTGAAAGAAAAGGAAACAATAGCACCGGTAAGTGCTTGCTCTAAAAAGGAGGTATTCCAGCCGCACCTTCCGATACGGCTACCTTGTTACGACTTAGCCCCAATTACCAGTTTTACCCTAGGCAGCTCCTTGCGGTTACCGACTTTAGGTACACCCGGCTTTCATGGCTTGACGGGCGGTGTGTGCAAGGTCCGGGAACGTATTCACCGTATCATTGCTGATATACGATTACTAGCGATTCCAGCTTCACGCAGTCGAGTTGCAGACTGCGATCTGAACTGAGAGAAGGTTTTTGAGATTAGCTTCATATCACTATGTTGCGACTCTTTGTCCTCCCCATTGTAGCACGTGTGTAGCCCTGGGCATAAAGGCCATGATGACTTGACATCATCCCCTCCTTCCTCACGTCTTACGACGGCAGTTTCACTAGAGTTCCCAGCGTTACCTGATGGCAACTAGTGATGGGGGTTGCGCTCGTTGCGGGACTTAACCCAACACCTCACGGCACGAGCTGACGACAGCCATGCAGCACCTTGCTTTGTGTCTATTGCTAGAAAAACCACTTTCATGGTTCGGCACTCGCATTCTAGCCCAGGTAAGGTTCCTCGCGTATCATCGAATTAAACCACATGCTCCACCGCTTGTGCGGACCCCCGCCAATTCCTTTGAGTTTCAACCTTGCGGTCGTACTTCCCAGGTGGGATACTTAATGCTTTCGCTCAGACACACACAGTGTATCGCGTATGTCGAGTATCCATAGTTTAGGGCGTGGACTACCAGGGTATCTAATCCTGTTTGATCCCCACGCTTTCGAGCCTCAGTGTCAATATATGTGTAGCCAGCTGCCTTCGCAATTGGTGTTCTATGTCATATCTAAGCATTTCACCGCTACATGACATATTCCGCTAACCTCCACAATATTCAAGACTACCAGTATCCACGGCAGTTTCCGAGTTAAGCTCGGAGATTTCACCACGGACTTGGCAACCCACCTACGCTCCCTTTAAACCCAGTGAATCCGGATAACGCTTGCACCCTCCGTATTACCGCGGCTGCTGGCACGGAGTTAGCCGGTGCTTATTCATATGGTACCGTCAGTCGAGAAAGAATTCCCTTTTTTCGTCCCATATAAAAGAAGTTTACAATCCAGAGGACCTTCATCCTCCACGCGGCATGGCTGGTTCAGAGTTTCCTCCATTGACCAATATTCCTTACTGCTGCCTCCCGTAGGAGTCGGGCCCGTGTCTCAGTGCCCGTGTGACTGGTCGTGCTCTCACACCAGTTAATGATCGTAGGCTTGGTGGGCCGTTACTCCGCCAACTACCTAATCATACGCACACCCGTCTTCTAGCGTGTTGCCACTATAATATTAATAAGATGCCTCATCAACATGTTACGGGGTATTAATCCAAGTTTCCCTGGGCTATCCCCCACTAAAAGGAAGGTTGTGTACGTGTTCCGCACCCGTTTGCCGGTCGTCATCAGTCCGAAGACCATGTTACCCCTCGACTTGCATGTATTAAGCCTGCCGCTAGCGTTCATCCTGAGCCAGGATCAAACTCTCCGTTGTAAATGAGTTTGATTTACTGACTTGTTGTATTTACTCTAAAGAGAAAATTAAACGTGTCAAAAAATCCAAATGTTATTTGCTTTTTGACTTACCTTTCGTGTCCTACTTTTTCAAGTAGAAATTGATTGTGCTATTGCTTCCAAACTTTCAAAGAACTTTACCTTACTCTAAACCCTCTACAAAAAAGGGGAAGAACAAAGTATTTGCTGATAACATGGTTACGAACCATCAGACCTTTATGTCATTATCAAAGTATCTAAAGAACTACGCCACTTTTAAGGCACACAGAAAACTATCACCACCCAGAATCTATTGATACCAGCGGCTCTCAACCACTTCAGCGTCTCTTCACGCCTTGATCACCTTATGTAACTTTTGAAGAACTTAAACGACCCTGAGTTGATGTCGTTTTTCGATTGGGATTGCAAAGGTAAACTTATTTTTGAATCTGCCAAATTTTTTCAAAACTTTTTCGAAAAATTTTACCGCTTCAACACCTTTACAAGAACTGCCGATCTCTAAAATCGGACGGCAAAGATACAACGTTTTTTTCAAAACTAACCAAACTTTTTTTCTTTTTTTTCAAAAAGAACAGCAACGCTGCAAGCCGGCAAATAAGCGGATGATCACCTGAAACAACCATCATTATTTATTGAACCTCACCTCTTTAATTACTTCTTTTTCAGAGAACTTACCGCCGCTTCGTCGCTAACGGGGTGCAAATATAGAACTATATTTCAAACCGCAAAACAAATGACAATAAATTTTTAGAATTTTTTATTTCGCTCGTTTTAATAATACAACTGGTAACATGGATATTGTTGCGGGAGGCCGCTCCCCTTCTCATTTCAACCCCGGAATGCGGATCATGATGCGATCTCGCTCTGTTTGCGAAAGGTGACACACATGATATCTCAGGAGTTTGACCAACACGTACACCTTGATCTTTCGACCAAAGCGAGAGTCTTTCATCCAGCGCTCACCGGCTCCCCGCAACTTTGATAATTTGAATAGTTCCTGTTATCGCTTTTCGTTCTTCAACAAGTTCATCTCGCCAAACACGACATAAGCGTTCGCTGTATGGCCATTCCTTATTATGACCTTCACATACCTGGTTGTTACCGCTCCCCCGGGAAATAAATATTCGAAGAGGTTCGGGCTGCTAGGTAAGCTGGTTTTACCCTGGCTGATATAATTGACATTATCATCGCTGGTATATATTTCTATGTCCTTAGCATCGCCCGCCCTGGAGTTTTGACGGGAATAAAAGTACATCCCCCTTACCTGAGCACTGTTCTCGCCCGTGCTGAAAACAAAAGTAAAAGGATAGGTCTGTTCCGGCGTGGGAGACGAATACCTGGAAGCATAGTAAGTAACGGGGTTATTGTCCAGTAAATTAGCCAACGAGCCTTCCTGGGCCGGCGAGCTGGCCGACACCACCGTACTGGTAGTAAACGGAGCATGATAAAACGGGATCTGCAGTGTATCTGCTTTTACAACCAAAAACGTATCGATAGCCGTTGGTTCAGGTAAATAATAGGATCGTACCAGGATATTCTCTCCGGGTTTCAGATCAGATATCGTAGTTGCCAGCTTATCACGGTTTGTAATCCATAACCGCATTTCCGAACCAGACTGGTCGATATATTTTGCTTCCGTTCCGACCAGGGTGGCCCCGGCTTCAATCCAGTTGATCGTGATCAGTCCCGTGCCGGGGTCTTTTGAAAAAGTGTATCCGCGATTGGTAATACCCTCCTGATAATTGGCGCCATAAACATTGCCGCTTATGTTTACCGGAACGGATATGTTTCCTGCATGATCAAAAGAGCGGATCTGAAAGCTGCTGTTGCCTTCCGGCAAATCGCCAATAAGTTCCCGCACGGTATCGACCCCTGATGTTCTTACAATGTTGCGCGTTAAAGAGTCTAATCCCCCATTCCAATAAACAGTGTAGCCTTTGATTTTAGGATCTGAGGTGAATAAACCCGTTAACAACACCCGGTTCCGGCCCGCACCCAATTTTACAGAATCGAGTATACCGGGATAAGAAATTTCCTTACCCTTCTGAAACCTGTCTTTATATGCGTCCATCTTTTCGCAGGATATAGCCGATATCGCTAAACATACAGCTAATCCTATTTTTAAAAATTTTTCCATTGTCTTATTTTAATTCTGATTTCAGAATATGATATCTATTGTACAGCGGTTGCAACGTCCGTTTCACTTATGTTTTTACATGCATCACCAGCCATCGCAAACCGATTTTATTTACTTCCAAACACATCTATCTGGTGCATCGTCATCCAGGTTGTATTTTGCCAGTTGCGAAGACTTCTGATGCGTAAATATTTTACCGCGGGCAGACCAGGATCAAACTCCACTTCCCAACCGGCGGTCGCGTAAGCAATATCTTCGGCAGTGGAAGGCGTACCGGGAGAGAGACCTGAAGGCCGTACAATAGACTTAGTGGCCAGCTTTATCCAGCTGCCGTCGTAGCTGCCGTCAGGGTTGGGATTGGCTGATCCCCACACTTCAAAATCTCTGAGGTTTCCCTGCTCATAAAATCTGTCGGGCTGTTCCGGTCTTCCATAAATAACGATCCTGCTTAAAGTGGTCGTAACGCCAATGCTCCAGGTAATCGTCTGGGGATTCAAATCACTCGTGAGCGTATAGAACGTAGGCCAGCGCGGCTTGGTACTATAGTTATTATCCCACAGCAATTCATATCTTACTCCCTGATTAGTGTACATCAACTGCGCATTTCCCGGCAGTGCAAACGCTGAGAATTTGGCTTTATCCAGCTTTATTTCGGAGAAGGGAGTGATCTCCTGATAAAGCGTATCACTGGTGTTGCCATATTTGTCCGTGATATAAAACGCAAATTTTGTTGGCTTGTCCTGCAATCCCCTGATCGTTACATTGATGTTATCACGTTGCGTATGAATCTTATCAAGAATGTAATAGTTGCCGTTGCCGATGGTGTCCACTAAAGGCACAATTACAATGGGATCTCTTGATGCATTGTTCGTTTTAATATTAGGCCCACCAAAACCCGGCTGTATCTGCAGATTTTTAAAAGAGATATTTATTGGTGATTCTAAAGGATTGACCGTGACAGAAGCGGCATCAGAAGAGACCTGGCCCCTGGTAATGGCATACAGCTTTACCTCGTAAGCACCGGCTTTGGAAAATCCATCAAGCGTCATCGTGTTGGTATAGTAGGAAGTGAGCACCTCTCTTTTTACTCCCGGCCGTATTTCGTAAACGGCTTTTACATACAACAAGTCTTCTGCGGAAGGAAGTGTATAAGTGATCGTTGATCTTCCGTTGGTGTTGTCTACCACCCGGATGTTTGATACCGTAGCCGGTTTGGCGCCACCACTTTCCACGGGAACGTTGATGGCTTCCTGGCGGCATTGCGTAAATGCCAGCAAGCAACAGAGGCTTATGATTAAAAAATGTTTTGTGTTCATATAAGCAAGTTTTATATAAAATATAATTTTTACCAGCCGGGATTTTGAACCAGGTTATCGTTTACCAAAAGATTTTTTTCAGCAATAGGCCACAGGTAGTCTCTCGGGGCTACGAATTTTTGAGTGTTAAAGGTTAAGAGGCGATAATACAGCGCCGGCGGCGACTGGTTCACATCCCAACCCTGAACGTTACCGCTGAGCTCCACGGCGGCAGTTTTCCAGCGCCTTACATCCCAGAAGCGGCTGCCTTCAAAACAAAGTTCGATTGAGCGCTCTTGCCTGATAATACTCCTCATCCCCTCTTTGGTGCTGTATTTGGATGGATTGTTCGAGTAATTATCCCAGGAAGCTCTGATACCCATCAGGCCGGCCCGTTGCCGGATGCGATCCAAATACGTAAAGACATCAGCTACCGGGCCCTCGCTTTCATTCAAAGCTTCTGCATACAGCAGATAAAGATCTGCAAGCCGCATCGTGGGCCAGGGATACTTGACATTGGTTATTGCATTACTGGCTCCATACACAAACTTCAGATTGATGAGCTTTTTAGCAAACAAGCCGGTCTGGGTCATAATCGTTCCAGTGCTGACGCCGCCTGCCCGCACTTCCAGACGCAACGTCGTTTGGTCAGACAAGGCGCTTGGCATATACCAAATACCTCCGTCGAATCCTAAAAAGGCATAGTACCTGTTTTCCCTGTCATAATTGATCCTGGCTGTTACATAACCCTGCTTGATATTATATCGTTCATCCGATGTCGCAGTTCTTAATTCGGCCGGAGCATTATAGTTCAGTGTTTTATCTTCTGTAATGGGTACGCCGTTTTTCGTATAAAAGAACTGAGTGACTTTATAAGTAGCACCCTGGTCTGTATTAATGCCTGTGCTGGCTCCATACCGCGGGTCAAAATGGGCTGCAACCCTGCCCTGCAGTAAAGTAGTATTAGCTATCGACGATCCCCATATCAATTCGTTGCTCCACTCATCATCGGTTACGGCGTTTCTGAGACTCAGCTGTGTTAGGGTTGTGTCTGATAGTTTGTAAATAGGCGGCGGATAAGTGTGTAAAATGATTCCTGCTGCTTCGCAAGCGTCTATCGCAGTTTTGCACGCATCAGCGGCCCGTTTCCACTTGTTGATATCAAAAGTGGTATTCACTAGTAACCTTCCCTCTTTATCTTTAAAATTTACATAATCATTGTTTCCATTAAATAGCGGGCTTGCGGCCAATACCAGCATTTTCGCTTTCATAGCCAGAGCCGCGGGGCGGGTTACCCTTCCCAATTCAAATATCCTGTCCAACACCACGTCGGGCAGCCGTGCAGCAGCAGAATCGTATAATACGGACAGGTAATTTACCACTTCATCTACCGGGTTCCTTTTTACCCTGAACTGTTCCACCGGTGCGTCAATCGGGATATTGACATCGGTTATAGGAATGGGGCCATAAGCACGTAACAATAAAAAATGATAGTAAGCTTTTAAGAACATAGCCTCGCCGATCCACCGGTTTCGCTCGTCCAGTCCTATATCCGGTACCTTACTCAAATCACTCATGTTTTCAATAAACACATTACAATCTCTTATACCCCGGAACATGGAAGCCACGCGGCCTGAGCTGCCGTCCCAATAATTAAAAAAGGGGGATGTTACATTCTGGTTACCGCGGGGCAGATTATTGACATATTCATCATAACGACTTGTAAGATTAGTAGTCATTTCATCCCCACCTAAAAATGCAGGATTGGTCACAGTGCTGCCTTCATCGGGCAAATAGGAATAGCAGGTGGCCAGGTATTTTTCTGCCTCCTGTCTTAATGTAAAAGCATTATCAATCGTAGCCACATTATCGGGGACAATGTCTAAAAACTTTTTGCAGGAAGGCAGCGTCAGTAAAAGAATGACTGGGAAATACATTAGCCTTCTTGTTGTCTTATTTATTATTGGTTTCATTTCAATTATTTTATAAAACTTAAAGGTTAAAAACCGATTCGTATACCTAAGCTATACACTCTTTGCAACGGGTAACCGAGGCCGTTGCCAGCCATTTCCACATCCCAAAGCTTAAAGCTGCTGAAAGTGAAAAGGTTTTGTGCGCTTAAGTAAATGCGCGCCATAGACAGATTCCACTTGCCAATGAGTTTAATGTCAGGATTAAACCCGATATCTACCTGCTTGATGCGTAAAAAATTTCCATTCTGAAGCCACCAGGTTGAAGCCTGCGCATTGTTATTATTGATAGTGCTGCTTAATCTTGGCCAAAAGGCGTAGGGATTTCTGTTGTCTTCCGACCAGTGATCCTGCGCTATGATATCCAATAAGCCGGTCTGTTGCACAGCAGCCGGGCCTCCATGAGTAATAAAGGGTGCAATACCTTTAACATTTGAGCTTCCATCTAAAGAAGAACCTGAATTAATAAAGAATGAGGATCTGGCAGAACCTTGTAAAAAGAAGCTAAAATCAAGCAGACTTTTATAAAATAAAGTGCCGCCAAAACCATATGTAATTTCCGGTACTTCGGGCCAGCCGATAGGCGCAATATCCAGGTTGGTGATCTTGCCATCATTATTCAGGTCGCGATATTTTATATCTCCTGCCATATACTGGCCAAAGCCCTGTTGAGGAGAGTTGTTCACTTCTACTTCGTCTGTAAACAAGCGCTCTGCAATTAAGCCGTATAGTTGATCGCTCGAATTGCCAGCCTGCTGTAAGTAGCCGATATTATTGGGATAAACCGGCTCTTCCGTCTGAACCACTTTATTTTTGTTGTAGGTAAAATTGGCGCGGGAAGTAAGGCTGAAGTTTTTATTTAATGTGGCATTGTAAGTTAACGCTACTTCCAGCCCCCTTACGTCGGTACGTCCTGTATTTGCCACTACTGATGCCTGCAAACCTAAAGTAGTAGGCACGCTGGCGTTTCTGTTTAGAAGTATATTTTCAACTTTCCGATTATATGCATCTACAACTATACCCAGATTCTTAAACAAGGTCATTTCTAATCCTAAATTGGCTTGCGAGCTCTCCTCCCAGGTTATCTGTTCATTGGCATATCTTAAAGTGCTAACCTTAGGTATTCGATAGTCGAAATTTTCTCCGAATACATAACCTGCGCCATCAAACGATATTTCGGACAAATAGAAAAAGCGCTCGTCTGCCCTGCCGATAGCATCGGTACCTGATTTTCCATATGTAGCCCTTAGCTTAAAGTTTGAAATCGTATTGAGTAGAGGTTCGAAAAATTTTTCATTCGAGACCACCCATCCACCTCCAATAGAGGGAAAGAATCCCCAACGATTATTTTTTGAGAATCGCTCTGATGCATTGTATCCGAAGTTAAACTCGAAAGAATACCTGTTATCAAAGCCATAGGTGGCGCGGCCTGCATAAGTTATGTTACGGGCAGGCAAAGACTTTTGCAACGTTTCTGCATTCCCTGAAACGGACGACCTGATCAACGTGACGAGGTTGGCGCCCACCGAATGTTTTCCAAATACTCTCAGGTAATCGATAGTACCCTGGCCATGCATCACGGTACTTACTTTCTTTTCACCAGGGTTATAATTAAGATACTCTGTAGGGGCGACGCCGATCTGCGATCCGTTCCGCACTTCGTTAAGCAGCAGTAATGATGTTTGGCCTCCGGTATGATATGCCTGATAATAGAAGGGATTATATTGTCTTGACACGGCGAAATAGGCCTCTCTTGTCGTAAATACCATTACCTGCGCTTTTAATCCTTTTGTGACAGCTTTCAGATTTTGACTGACTGTTATCTGTGGAGTAACAATGGACTGATTCGTTTCCTGATAACCCGAAACCGCTTTTGCATAAGGGTTAACGTATAAAGCACTGCCAAGACCTGGTACGAAAGCATTTCCAAAAAGAGGATGCTTTATGTAGGGCAGGTAGCTTTGCGGATATACGGCCGGATAAGCAACGGGGTTAGCCGTGGAAGCCATTGTAAATATCGCTGCACCGCCTCCAACCGGGCCGGTATAGTCATCAAACCGCCCGCGTACGCTTACCAATGCGTCTGTGGTATTCGTAAGCTTCAGGTTTACGTTGGACAAGATCGTATAAGACTTTAGACTGATATTACTTTTGAAATCATTGAGCTCTTGTTCGCGCATAAGCCCGTTGTTGTCATCGTAGGTCATCGATACATAAAACCTTGCCTTTTCAGTACCACCGCTGATATCGAAATTGGCTGATGTGTTCCTGGTATAATCTTTTACCAAAAGCTTCATCCAGTCGTTGCTTGGATATAAAATAGGATCATCGCCGTTGGCAGTGCGGTCTATTTTACCCGGATCGTAAGGCGTAGGATCTGAAGCACTGCGGGTTGTCACCGCTTCATTAGCCAGCTTCATGTAAGTGACATTATCGGCCAGCTTATACAGCTTCGTATTTCCGGATAGCCGGTTTTCGATGCGAAAGTTAAATTTAGTTTGACCCGATACACCTTGTTTGGTTGTTATCAGCATGACACCAATAGCTCCCCTTGCGCCATATAAAGCGGTGGCATTGGCATCTTTTAAAACTGAAAAATTCTCGATGTTGTCCGGTTGCAAACGGGCCAGATCCGTGTTGCTGCTTTCAATTCCATCAATATAAATCAAAGGGCTTCGTTGGCCCGATCCAAAGTTTCCCAAACCGCGAATGAAAAAATTCGCGTTGTCCTGACCCGGCTCACCGCTTCGTTGAAAAGCGATGACCCCCGCTATCCGGCCGGCCAGCATATTGGTAAGATTACTCGTCGGACCTTTCAACTCCCGGGGACTGATGCTGGTAACGGACCCTACCATCGTCGTTTTCTTTTGTGTACCAAAGGCCACCACCACGACTTCATCGCCTTCTTTAGCTTCCCTCACCATATAAATGATCATTTCCCGGTCAGGATCAACTTTCTTTTCAATGGGTTGATAACCGACATAACTGATCTGCAGGACATCGGTAGCTGTGTTTTGGGCTTCAATACTGAAATGTCCGGAAGAGTCGGTAATGGTAACGATCGGAGAATTTTTCAACTGAACGGTTACTCCTGAAAGTAACTGCTCACTGGTGTCTTTTACAACTCCCGTTATAATTTTTTTGTTTTGAGCAGATAGATGGGAGCAGCTCAAAATAATAGCAAGCAAAAGCAGATATCTCATAAACTGATTTTATCGATCTAAAATACCTATGAGATCAAGCCCTTTCCAACAACGATTTATACCAATATTTACACTATCTTAACACCAATGGTAAAATAGTTTCACAGCCGAATAAAATAGTGTAAACCATAAAATCAGAACACTCACGATTTTGCATTATAATACTTGAAACACCACATGGTACAAAAGCAATCATCTCATCACCGGTTTTCTTGCAATCAGATCTGAGACGAGACATCGTATTCTTTTTTGAAAATTAAATTTGCTATTTAAACATGAATAGCAATAGTGATATAGACCACGTGCCGTCACTGCATGACAGCATTGAGTACCTGTATATATAAAGTAAATGTATTCAAAGCGTGCCTCGCTTCGCGCGAAACCGCCCGGGCTTAGCCTCATGGATAACTCACCCGCACCAATGTCAAACCGTGAGCAGGCGTGTCGAAGAAGGCGCTACCACTGTCTTTGGCATCAAGGATGGCCTTCAGCTCGTCCGGGGACATAGTGCCTCTGCCAACTTTTAACATCGTAGCAGTAAGCGCACGTACCATACCTCTTAAGAAACGGTTCGCAGTAACTTCATAGATCAGCTGATCCTCTTTTTCGATCCACTGACTTTTTAAAATGGTGCAGTTAAAAGTTTTCACCTGCGTATTCCGCTTCGAAAACGAGGTAAAGTCTGTGTAGGTCTGGATCAGGGATGCAGCGTTGTTCAATTGGTCGATATCTAATGTATAGGGGAAATAATAAGCCCTGTCAGCAATGAAGGGATTTTTGTATTGGTATACATGGTAGTGATAGGTGCGGCTCAAAGCATCGAAGCGGCAATGGGCATCTGCGGCCACTTCCCGAACACTTTTGATAACAATATCTCCGGGCAGGATTGCATTAAGGTTGTAGATCCATTTCTGTTCAAAAGGAGTTGTGCGGTCAAAATGAAAAAAGTTCTGAAGCGCATGAACGCCGGCATCTGTCCGTGAAGATCCCGTTAATGTTACCTCTTCTTTCAGTAGGGTATGAAAGGCTTTTTCTATTTCACCCTGAACCGTCAGCGCATTGTGCTGCACCTGGAAACCGCTGAAGCGGGTTCCTTTGTAAGCCACTTCTAAAAAATAACGCAAGGGATATAACGATTTTAGGGTTACCAATCCGGTGCCTGTGTAAGGCACGCGCTGTTCAAAAACCGAACGGGATTATTGAACCAGGCCTTTGAATTTACTCTTGTAACTGTTGTCTCGTATTTCAGATTCCAGCGACGCAAAATTTTCCCTGTCAGCTACATGCGGATAAGCCGCCGCAAAGAAGTTGTATTTGCCGGCATTGGAAAGAAACATACTGCTCAGGTATTTTATCTGGGCGGTCGTATAACATTTAGACTTGAAGGCTTTTTGCGCTTCAGAGATCATCTGATCGTCGTTTCCTTCTGACGCCATCGTACGGCGTAATTTCAGAAAATCGTTGTCATCTGCCACAGCTTTGCAGGCATCATTGGTATTCGCAACCGCTTCCTTTGCAGGTGCGGCTACCGCTTCATTCTGAGGCAACGGCTCTTTTTCTTCCACCGTAAAACCTGCGTCGCCGCTCTCTCCCTGGGAAGCCGCGGCCTGACCTTCGGTAGCTGCCGGTGGCGGTGTGCTTTCTTCTGTCACGGCAGGAGGATCTTCTTTCACCGGCGCTGAAGAGGCTTTAGGAGCCGGAATAAATATGGTGATCGGATCTACCTGTCCGGATTCACTTCTTTCATCATACACGATGGTTACGCCATTGCCGGCGCCTGTGCTAACTGTCGGATTATTTTGAGGAGCCGGGCTCTCTTCTATAACTGTGGGGTTGTTGTCAGCGCTCTGAGGAGCTTGTGCTACAGCGGCTGCTTCTTCCACCGGCTTTTCTTCTACCGGAGCTGGCTTAGGCTTTTCAAGAAGCGTTGGGTCATTGGCGGCCTGGGACAATACTTTTGTGAAGTCAGATACATTTTCAGCCGCGACAGCTGTTTCTTCTTTCGGCGTTTCCTTCGGAGCTTCTCCTGGGGTTTCTTTTGGTGGCTCAGGCTGCTGCTTCGCTACTACTTCTTCATTGCCTCCGCCCTTCAGCGCTTTTTGCACCACCATCGTTTGAAGGTCAAACAGGCCCCATCCGTCGGCGCCATAATCTTTGATCAGGTATCCTTTATCTTTTGAATCGATCCTGAAATCGAATCTTTGCTCTTCGGTCTTGTTGTCCGGGAAACCCACGGTAAGTTTATAATTACCATCCTTCAGCTGCGGTAAAATCAGATAACCGGATGCATTGGCACTGATTTGCTGCCCGTTGATCTTGATATAAAAAGGCTGCGCCGGTTCCGTTTGCAGGTATACAAAATACTTGGATTGTACCTGGTAGTTCTGCGCTAATGATAATGAAGCGATGCAAATAAATAAAGCCGATAGTAGAAAGTGCCTGTTCATGAACGTATGTGATTTTTCTTGCAGGCAAATTTAGCCAATAGTTGACAGTATAGCCCAGTAAATTTAAGATTAACGAATTATAAGCAGATTTTTACCAACTGCCGCCGGCGCCACCGCCGCCAAAGCTGCCGCCGCCGAACCCTCCGAAGCCGCCTCCACCGCTGCTACCACCGCCAGACCACCCGCCCGGGAAAATAACCGGGCCTGCCCAGCCACCGCCGCGATACCCGCGCCTGGACATATAGCCACCGCCACCGCCGCCCCGGCGACTGATAATGATGAGGATGACAATGATCACCAGTCCGGCAAATAGTAAGCCTGAAACTTTACCGCGGCCCCGCTCCTGCCGGTATCCCTCCGGCGCGCTGTATCTTCCGGCAGCCGCTTCGATGATATCGGTTGTCGCCTGATCCAGCCCCCGGTAGTTATTGCCTTGCCTGAAATTGGGCAGCAAGGCGGTCTGTATGATCTGGTCGGCGACCAGGTCGGGAATGACGCCTTCCAGGCCATAACCCGTTGCGATAAACACGCCGCGCTCGCCGCCCTTCTCACCGGTATTTACCAGGATCACGATCCCGTTACTGAATTCCTTTTGTCCGCCCACGCCCCATTTGCGGCCCAGCGCGATCGCAAATTCATCACGCGAGTAGCCTTTCAGGTCGTCGACAATAACGATCGCTATCTGGTTGGAAGTGGTATCGTCGTAGGCGACCAGTTTCTTTTCCAGCTCCGCCTGCTGCTCGGTAGTAAGAAACCGGTTGCCCGTGAAGTCATTTACCAACTTCGGCGGACTGGGAGGCGCGGGAACGGCCTCTTCAATCTGCGCATTGGCAAAAAAGGAAACGAACAGTATTAGAAGTGCTAGATATTTTTTCATCGATACTATATCACCGGCACACGTTGCATTACGTACAAGCGTGGCCTGTTTTCAACGTGAAGCGGATTATCAAAAAGATAAAGCGGTTCACTGATTATTATTTTCCAAAAACGATCTCGTCCGGTAACTCATTATGATCAGTAGCCCTGTCGTAGGGGAAAAAGGAATGCAGTCCCTCTCCTATTTCATAAATGTATTGGCAAATGCCTTGCGCAAAATGATGGCGGTTGAATTCGCTTAGAATATGACTCACGAGTTCATTCCAATACGCTTTTCCTGTCTTGTTGTAAATACCTTCGTCGCCAAAAATGGCCAGCTGGTGGTCTTTAACAGCAATATACAGCAGCACTCCGTTCCGCTCTTTGGTTTCATTCATTTTTAAACTATAAAAAACCTCGGACGCCCGCTCTACAGGGTCCACGTATTTACAATGACTTTCCATGTAAATGCGGATCTCGCCGCTGGTGCGGCTTTCAGCGTCGCGGATCGCCTGCACCACCTGTTGCTTTTCTTCTTCTGTAAGAAATTCAGATTTGCGTTTACCAAACAATGAAAATGCCACGTGATTAAAATTTTATTTCAACATTATTGGATGCGCCTTCGGCTGCGGTAAAGCCTTCTTTTACATCAAAGCCGAAAGCTTTTGCCACAAGGCTTTTCGGAAAGCTGCGCACCGCCTCATTGTAATCCTTTACGGCTTCATTGAAGTCGACACGGGCTACTTTTATTCTCCTTTCGTTTCCTGCCAGTTGCGTCTGTAACCCGCGAAAAGCCTCAGTACCTCTCAACACGGGGTATTTTTCGATGACGGCTATCAGGCGATTGGAGGCTGCAGCCAGGGTGTCCTGGAGCCCGGACTGCTTTTGATAACTGGCGGCATCAATCTGGCCTGAACCCGCAGCAGAAGCATTGCTTCTCGCCTGTGCGACCTGCACGAATGTCTCCTGCTCAAAATCAGCCATCCCTTTTACGATGTTTACCAGGTTGGGGGTTAGTTCCAGCCGGCGCTGGTACGCGCTCTGAACGTTGGCCCACTGCTCCTCTAGTTGCTCTTCTTTTTTTATTAAAGAGTTATACGCCACAGCGGTATAAAGCCCTAAGAGTATGGCGACCCCGGCAACGTATTTGATCAAGTGCTTTTGCTGCATCCTTGGGTATCAATTAAAATTCAACTTTGGGTGCTGTCTCGGCTCCGGGATCTGCTTTGAATGGCTCTTTGGCTTTGAAACCAAACATCCCCCCCAGTATATTCATAGGGAAAGATCTTACCTTGGTATTGTAACTGTTGACCGCACTGTTATAATTGTTGCGCGACGATCGTATCTCATTCTCAATTCCCTCCAACTGACCTTGCAGTTGTAAGAAATTTTGATTGGCTTTCAGATCAGGATAGCTTTCTACCACCGCGAGTAACCGGCTGAGCGCGCTGCTTACCTGCCCTTGCGCGGCCTGAAATTGCTGAATGTTTTCAGGAGTTAATTGATCCGCAGAAATATTGACTGAAGTGGCTTTGGACCTTGCCTCGATCACTTTGGTAAGTGTTTCCTGCTCAAACTTGGCAGCACCTTTCACTGTGTTCACGAGATTTCCTACCAGGTCGTTACGCTTCTGGTAGTCAGCTTGTACATTGGCCCAGGCGTTTTTTACTACCTCGTCTTCCTTCACCAGGCTGTTATATCCTTTACAGCCCATAAAACCTACAACAATTAATGCAATAAGCAGAATTAAACCAATTCCTTTCATTTGAGTTTGTTTTAAACGTTTTTTAAATGACAGCATTTACCGGTGATCGGTCCCCATCCTACCGGAGCTCATTCAGGCCAACGGCTTAGGAAGGGTATACTGTATTTTAATGAATGTCCGATAACAAATTTATAGAATAAATGCTGGTTAAAAGAGATATACAGTACTTATTCGGTAAAGTTCATCAATAAATCGGCGAACCTCGCCTGCGCAGTAACATCAGCAGCGATACAAACCTGCACAGCCGGCAATCATCATTACCGAAGCGTCATGGTGATCGTAACATTTTACCTTCCGATACACATCGCTTCTCAAAAAATATATGACTTTGCCGCTTAACCTGATTAGGACAGATTAAAAAAAAATGTTAAATTAGCAATGCAAAAGGTGGCCGCTACTCCTGGTGGCCCGTTGTCTAACGATACTGAGAAGGAATGGCAAGTTTTCACCTTTAAAACTTAACATTATGTACCAGTCTTCATTTAACACTTCAATGGGGGGTGCTTCGCCAGACGATTATTGCTGCAACAGCAAGAACCTGAGACTGAAAAAGCGCCGTTTGTTCCCGCTCTATGTCCATCTCTTCCTCTTATATGCCACCATTGCTTTCTTTGGATGCCAGTCATCGAATGCCAATCCGGAACCGGTCGACCGGCAGGCTGATAAAGACGCAATCCTTGAAACGATTGAAAAGGAAACCGCTTCTTTCTTCGCCAGGGATTATGAAGCATGGAAATCAACTTACGCGCAAACCGATTACGCTTTCCAGGCCTGGAGCAATCGGGATGGCACGTTTGACGCCAGCGTTGGCTGGAATGGCATTGACAATACCGTAGGAAAATATATCCACGACAATCCCGAACCGCAATCGAGCAGTCATCCTACTGTAGAAAGAAAAAACATCAAGTACAAATTCTACGGACCGGATGCCTGTTACCTTACCTGGGATCAGTTCAACAGCAATAAAGCAGGTGACAACTTTCATCACAGTAAGGAAGTACGGGTCATGGAAAGAGTGGACGGGCAGTGGAAAATTGTATGTGTAGCGGCTTTCTGGGATTATATCAATCCGATTGCTGCCGACAGGTTGAAAGATATCCAGCGAATGGATAAAGAATCGAGAGGAACCGAAAAGATTTAGCGGAATCATAAGTGCTTGTGAAAGCCACCAACCAGGCCGTTTCACAGGGGATCGCAGGCACAGGTCTCTCCCTTACCATCTATGAAATTGTCACGCACCCTCAGGGCCGTTAATTCATTTAACGGCTCTTTTTCTTTTTAGTACTTTTCATAGTTGACGCGGGCGGGTCCAGCAATGGGTTGGAGACGATGATCGGCTTGGGTTTGGACGTCATCTCGTTCTTCTCGATTTCCACCTCGTTAATGATCAGGCTCTCCGGCGCGATAATGCTCAGGTCCATTGAGTTTTCTAATTTCAGGACATTTGAAGCCGTGACAAACCGTCTTAAAGATTTCAGATTAAGCGGGGTTATTTTGCAGGCATTCACCATTTCTACTTTGCCGGTAGCCACCTCTATCTTGTAAATTTCAGGCGCACTGAAAGAAAGGTTCTTAACGATGTACGCGGAGGGCAGCCCTTCGTCTTTGGCGACCTGCAACAGCCGCGCTGTCATTGAATCGGACGGCGTTTGTGCATCAGAAGTCAGTTGCATCACGCCCGCACTGTAACCGCGTCCCATTGATGACTGCGCAAAGCCCTGTGATTGCGGAAAGCGCCGCGTGGGCGTTCTTCCGTTGAGCAGCGATTTTAAAATACCGTTTTTAACCAGTACCAGGGAATCCGGAGGGACCACGCCTTCATCATCGATAGGATAATAACCCGTCGTGCTGCGTCCTTTAAAGCTTTTGAGCGATGGAATCGCCGTCAATGTCAGATCGGCGGACACCAGTTTCTGGCCCAGTTTTTCTTCATAATCCGTCTCACCTGAATTATAGCCTAATATCGATTTGCGGGTCGCCTGCACCGGCTTGGCAAAACACTGGTAGACTAGATCGGTCACTGCCCCATCGGTGAAGAGGACCGGTCCCATGTATGAGCCTTCAAAGGCTTTTGCCTGTTCTTTCTCTTTGATCCTGGCGATCACTTTCTCCACTTCTTTCTGAAGGATTTCGAAAGAAGGAAGCTCATTGAAGTTCTTTACGGTAATGCTGTAGTCGCTGTTATAATTATTTCCTTCATCGTCGGCCGTGGCTCCATAGACCATAAAGGTTACGGCGCTGCCTGGTTTCCTGACGATGGCTCCTTCACTGCTGACCAGGTAGTCTTCATAGCTGGCGGCCGTGAGACGGCAATAAGAATGGGTGATGGCCGGATGGCCTTTGAATAATGCGGAAAGTGCTGCTAACTTTTTCTCCCAGCCCGCCGGATCAACGCGGATCATTTCTACGGCTCCAAAATCTTTGACCACTACGGGCACTTTCGCCAGATCGTCCAGCGCCAGCTCTTTTTCGTCAACATTGACCCGCTTTAATGATGACATAAAGCCATTGTACTGCCTTGCGTTGTTCTTATAGGCACGATCGGTTTCCAGCCACAACACTCTCCGGTATTCATCAGCATCTGCCTCCTGCGGCAGCTCTGCAAAGTATCCGTCGTACATCATGTAATCGAAATTGCGGTGGTAATCTCCCACCCTCAGCTTTACCGCTACCGACTTGTTATTCACAGGTGAAGTGACGTCGCTGGTAATCTCTCCCCGCTCGCTGTTCAGACTAAAAGTATATTGATTGCGCAGGTAATACGCAATGAAAAAAGGCTTCTCAAGATCCGGCAGATGCAGACGGTCCATGTTTCGCTGCAATTCCTGCTTCAGCACTGAAACATAAAAATTGTCCTTCAGATCCTGAGCGGCTACCGGCAGACAAGCTCCTGCGATAAACAGGGCTATGAAAAGGATTCTACACTTCATCCGTTGACTTTTTAAGTGGTTCTTATCACCCTGTCGCAAGAGTGATGATTAGGAAAGCTATTTGTCCAGGTCTGGTCTTGGCAATACCGGGAGACGTTCTGAAGATTTGCTTTTTTTCTGTGTCTCGATCACATCTACAAATATGGCAGGCGAAGAAGCTGAAACCGGCACCCAGCCTGACCCCGAGCCACACATACCGTTGAACGTTTCCATCTGGTTGCTGCAAGCGGCAATATGCTTGAACATGGATAACGGCGTACCGATCAGGTCAACGCCGCGAACGAGCTCGTCAGGGCGATTGTCTGCATATATTTTATACACTTCTGTCGGCAGCACGTTGAATGCATTGGGGGTCGTGCGCCCCACATTAGTGAATCCGCCCTGCACGTCCTGGAACAAGTAGCCATAAGGCTTTCCCTGCTTCTTACATTCGGCAATCAGCATATTTCGCAGATCGGCAAAAGACAGGTCGCTATTCCCTGAAACCACAAGATTGCTTTGCCGGCTTTCGGGCACACCGCCCGGCGCGGTTCGCGCGTGCCCGTTACTGCCGCTGACACCATTGATGGGCGTGCGGGTCATCAAAAAGTTTCTCAGAATTCCTTTTTCTACGACATCGACCTTTTGCGCAGCCACGCCTTCGTCATCAAACCGGTAAAAACCGTTTACCTCAGCGCCCGCCACATTTTTGGTGGTGGGATCCATGGATATGCTCAGAAATTCGGGCAGTACCTCCGTTCCGATTTTATTTTTGAAGGTTTGTCCGTCAAACTCATTCTTCATTCTCTTTCCTTCCAGCCGGTGACCAAAGATCTCGTGAAAAAAGACCCCGGCTGCCCGGCCGGAAAGTATCGCTGGTCCTACAAACGGATCGGCGAGCGGTGACTTTCTCAAAGCGCTCAGTTTGCTGCTCATAGTGCGCGTATCCGCTACAATACTATCCCTGGCGGGTAATTGATCCGGTTGATAAGC
Organism: Niabella sp. ZPM-14; assembly: GCF_055693045.2. Classification (NCBI taxonomy): domain Bacteria; kingdom Pseudomonadati; phylum Bacteroidota; class Chitinophagia; order Chitinophagales; family Chitinophagaceae; genus Niabella; species Niabella sp. ZPM-14. The sequence continues at coordinate 4,318,958 of NZ_CM181148.1, read as the reverse complement.
AAAATAGAGCTTGTATAAAGGCAACTCCATTCCATCGTCTGCCTTGGTGTTTCCGTAAATGCTTTGCCAGGTCTCCGTGGCATTCTCTGCAATGTCAGACCCATCTGTATCGACGAAATATTTACGCGTGATCTTGAATTCGAAATTGGCGCCACCCGACATCAGGTCCGGGTTGTCCTTGAAGATAGCGGTGTATAATTTTAAGGTCTTTGCCACCTCGTCGAGATCGGGACGAAGTTGTGCATAATCGGGAGCAGGATCATGATATACTTCTTTTTTGGCGATGGAAAAGTCGGCCGCCGTGTCTTCCTCGGCTACCCGCACTTTCTTGTTGGTAAGCAGTTGCTCGTACATCTGGGCCGCATTTTTGTAGGCCAGGTCGGTATTTTTCCAAAGAGCCAACCGCACCAGATCTGGGCTGTTTACAACGGGTACGATGCCCGAAGCGCCGCTAAACTGAACATTGTGGGTATTATCAAACTGGTACGTGCCTACCCGGACGGAAGGCGTGAAGACCCGTACATGATTGGAGTCGATGGAATGGATCACACCAAAACTGGCTTTCACCTGGTACGACATGATATCATCTACGCGATAGCTCATGTAGTAGACATTGGGATCAGCCGCTTTCAATTGCTTAAACTCCCGGTATAGCTCGTCTTTTAAAACTTTTGATAGCGGATCTTGTGCATGTGCGCCCGCATAGACCAGATGGATACAAACAAGCAGTAAAGCGTGGGTTGCTTTTGTCATGATATAAAGATAATTAGTACTGAGCCGGCTCCTGCGGAAGGCGTCTTAATAGTTCCTTAAATTCTGACCTCAATGGTCCGGCAGCACAGCGGCTCATCCCGGGGAATGAGCCGCTGCCACACACACTAACGCCTCTTTATATACAGATGCAATTATTTCGGATTTGCATAACTTTTCACATCATCTTCCACAATGGTTTTACCACTCAGGATGACGAGCCGTTCTACGACGTTACGAAGCTCACGGATATTACCGGTCCAGTTGTATTCCTGCAGCAGCTTCACCGCGCCGGGATCAATGCCTTTCTTGGCAATGCCGTAATCGATACAGATACTTTCCAGGAATTTATCGATCAGTTGCGGGATATCCTCACGACGCTCATTTAAAGAGGGCACGTGAATCAATATAACGCTCAGGCGGTGATAGAGGTCAAGCCTGAAATTCTTTTGTTCTACTTCATGCAGCAGATCTTTGTTGGTTGCCGCAATCACCCTTACATCCACACTGATGTCTTTATCTGCTCCGACACGGGTGATCTTACCTTCCTGCAAGGCCCGCAATACTTTGGCTTGGGCGCTGAGGCTCATATCACCGATCTCATCCAGGAAGAGCGTACCACCATTGGCCTGCTCAAATTTCCCGATACGTTGTTTAACGGCTGATGTAAAAGAACCTTTTTCATGACCGAATAATTCAGATTCGATCAGCTCTGTAGGAATCGCCGCACAGTTCACTTCGACCAGCGGGCTGGTGTTGCGTGTACTCTTTTCATGCAGCCAGCGTGCTACTAATTCTTTACCTACACCGTTTTCACCAGTTACCAAAACGCGGGCTTCGGTCGGCGCCACTTTGTCGATCGTATCTTTGATCTTCATGATCGGCTCGGAATCGCCGACAATTTCCTGCACTTTGGAGATGCGCTTTTTCAGCACTTTAGTTTCGGTTACAAGCGTGCCTTTATCCAGTGCGTTTTTGATGGTGATCAACAGGCGGTTCAGATCCGGCGGCTTGGAAATAAAATCATAAGCCCCTTTCTTCACTGCTTCCACCGCGGTTTCGATGGTCCCATGTCCGGAGATCATGATCACGGGAATGTCCGGGTGCACTTCCAGCGCCTTACTCAGAAACTCAAGACCGTCCATCTTCGGCATCTTGATGTCACACAAGACTGCATCGAATTTATGCTCCGAAAAGATCTTCAATCCCTGCTCACCGTCGGCTGCTTCCTGCGTTTTATATCCTTCAAAAGAGAGAATCTCAATGAGCGTTTTCCTGATCGATATCTCATCATCAATTACCAGAATGACCGGCGCGTTATCGTTTGTTTTGTTTCTATGGGGCACTTGATATTAATATTTTAATGTTTTGAATATTCACGTTAAAAGTCCATAAGCCAATAATTATAGCTCATGGACTTTCAAAATAGAATAATAATCATTTATTTCTGCTGATACATCACCTCTTTCACCAGTTTAACGGTGCGGGCAACATCCGGTAACGCAGCGGCAACGAGGTTCGGAGCATAGTGTAGTGGGGCATCAGCAGCAGTAATACGGCGTATAGGGGCATCCAGATAATCAAACGCATCTTTTTGCACGTTGTAAGCGATTTCTGAAGACACGGAAGCAAATGGCCACTGCTCTTCAACGATCACCAGCCTGTTGGTTTTCTTGATGCTGTTCACGATAGTCGGAACGTCCAGCGGACGGATCGTGCGCAAATCAATCACCTCGGCGTTGATCCCTTCCTTCTCCAGCTCGGCAGCAGCGCCCAGGGCGACTTTCATCATCTTGTTGAAAGACACGATGGTTACATCGGTTCCTTCTTTCTTAACGTCGGCTTTACCTAATTCAATATAATATTCTTCTTCGGGAACTTCCATTTTGTCACCGTACATCTGCTCACTTTCCATGAACATCACGGGATCTTCTTCATAACGGATCGCCTGTTTCAGCAATCCTTTTGCATCGTAAGGGTTACTGGGTGAAACCACTTTGATACCGGGGATATTCGCATACATCGCTTCGAAAGCGGTGCTGTGCTGCGCACCCAATTGTCCGGCAGAACCGTTACCACCTCTGAATACGATCGGGCAGGAAATCTGTCCGCCGCTCATCGCCAGCATTTTTGAAGCAGTATTTAAGATCTGATCCAGCGCTAATACGGCAAAGTTCCAGGTCATGAACTCTACAATCGGCCTTAAACCTCTCTGTGCAGCGCCCACGCCAACGGCGGTGAATCCAAGCTCCGCAATCGGGGTATCCAAGATCCTTTTGGGCCCGAACTCGGCCAGCATTCCCTGGCTCACTTTGTAAGCTCCGTTATATTCTGCCACTTCCTCTCCCATCAAAAACACACGATCGTCTCTCCTCATCTCCTCGTTCATGGCTTCTCTTAAAGCCTCTCTGAATGCAATTATTCTTGCCATATTTAATTTCTCTGTTTTATTACGCTTGTGATCAAGAGCCAACTTTGATACGATTTCTTACTGTCTGGTCGTTTTTATCCAGGGCTGAAAAATTCGCTGCCGGTTATTTGATACTTTTAAAGTGGGGCAAATTTAAACGTAAAATGTAGAATATTCAATATAAAATATAAAATGACCGTAAAAAAGTCTTCTCACAAGGATTTGCCAATTCAGATATTTTTTCAGGACCACGTTTCATTACGCCCCGAATGCAGTTTCAATGCCTTAACTAAATAACAGGTTCCTTCTGTAATCGATAATGAATGCCGTTATCTTTGTCCTATGCAATCCTATTTTCCGCTCATTATCATCGGCGGTGGTCCCATCGGCCTGGCCTGCGCCATTGAGGCGCAAAAAAATAATATCGATTATGTGGTATTGGAGAAAGGCTGCCTGGTCAACTCCCTGTATCACTACCCGGTAAACATGACTTTTTTCTCGACCTCCGACCGACTGGAGATCGGGAACGTGCCTTTTGTTTCCAACAACCCCAAGCCGACCCGGAACGAAGCATTAGAATATTACCGGAGGGTGGCCCAGAGCTTTGACCTGCGCATCCACCTTTTTGAAGAGGTGGTGAAAGTGGACAAGAGCCCGGTAACAGACGAAGAAAGGAAGGCTTTCACCATTCAAACTTCGAAATCAACGTATCAATGTGATCACGTAATTATAGCAACCGGCTTTTATGATATTCCTTACCTGCTCAATGTGCCGGGTGAGGAACTTCCGAAGGTTACGCATTATTACAAGGATCCGCATTTTTATGCGTTCCAGGATGTTGTGGTGGTCGGTGCGATGAACTCAGCGGTGGACGCAGCTTTGGAAACCTACCGCAAGGGCGCCCGCGTGACCATGGTCATCAAAGGAGCGGCAATCGGATCGCGTGTAAAGTATTGGGTGAAACCGGATATCGAAAACCGCATCAGCGAAGGCGCCATCCAAGCTTATTTTAATGCCACTATTAAAGAGATTCGCGCGGATGAAGTGGATATTGAAACGCCAGATGATCTCATTACGTTGAAAAATGACTGGGTCATTGCTGCCACAGGCTATCAGCCTAACCTTCATTTTCTGGAACATATCGGCATCACACTCAGCGAGGATGCTGTGCGCTGCCCAACGATCCACCCGGAAACACATGAGACCAACATTCCCGGCATTTATCTTGCAGGCGTTATCTGTGGGGGCATGAATACCCATCGCCTTTTTATAGAAAATTCACGGGCGCATGCGGTGACCATCCTCAGGGATATAGTGAAGAAACGCAGTAAATAACGGACGGTGCATGAAGCTGATCTGTCAACTCTTCAACAATGTTCAACCACTTTCAACCATTATTAAACCCACATCCGGCAGTTCAATGAACGAACCTGATCATATCAAGCGGCAGCAGCTCAGGCGGCACAAAACGATCGCTACCGGCCTTTTTGTGCTGATGGCATTGATCTATATCGGCACTACCTGGCTGTTAAAAACGGAAAGCTATCTCTGGCTGGGATATGCCAACGCTTTTGCAGAAGCCGCCATGGTGGGGGCTTTGGCAGATTGGTTTGCGGTGACCGCTTTGTTCCATCACCCGATGGGCATTCCTATCCCGCATACCAACCTGATCGAGAACCGCAAAAAGAGCATCGGCAATAACCTGGGTGGCTTCGTCGTGAGCAACTTCCTGAACGCCGCGACAATCCGTCCCTACATCGCCAGGATTGAAATCAGCCGCCTGCTGGTCCAGTGGCTGGATCAACCGAAAAACGTCGCATTGCTTACTTCCGAGACCGCGCGGATCCTGAAAGATATTGTTCAGAAAGCGGATGAAGCAGCTATCACTCATTTTATTACCCGTAAATCGAAAGAGCTGCTGAAGGATCTTCAGCTTAATGAAGTGCTGGCATCGGGACTGGATATTATTGTTGAACGAGGCGACCAGGTCCGTATCCTGAACTACGTGGTAAGAAAGCTGCGGGGTTATGTCATTGACAACGAAAGCATGGTCCGTGACCGGGTGAAAAAGGAAAGTCATTTCCTGATTCCCGGTTTTGTGGATAATATGATCGCATCGAGGATCACCACCGGCCTGGCAAAATATTTATTGGAGATAGAAGACGATCCAAACCACAAAGTGAGACAGGAACTGAATGAGCAGCTGCTGCGCTTCATCCATGACATACGCACCAATCCACAGTGGCAACAGGAACTACAGGAAGTGAAGCACGTGATCCTGGACGGTGACAAGGTAGCGCAATATGCCACTTCCATCTGGCAACATGTGCGTTCGGGCATTGTTAAAGACCTGGATGCCTCCGATTCTACCATTATCCGGTACATTGAAAAAACCATCCGTGACTTCAATACCAGTTTAAAACAGGATGAGGCGCTGCAGCTAAAGCTGGACCGATGGGTGCGGCACACCGCTTACCGGTACATCCTTCGTAACGCAACAAAGGTCGGATCATTGATCAGCGACACGGTGGGCAACTGGGAGGGAAAAGAACTGAGCAACAAGCTGGAGCTGGAAGTGGGCAAAGATCTGCAGTTCATCCGGATCAACGGCACTATTGTCGGCGGCCTGGTAGGGCTCATCATTTATACGGTCACAAGGATCATCGAAAACAGTTAAAACTAATTCATGCACATAGAAATATTATTTGAGCCGCTGGCGGACGAATTGAAGGATATTGTCATTGCACGGCTCCACGAACAGGCGGAAGGATTTGAAGAAACCGAGGGAGGATTGAAGGCGATCTTCCTGCCTGAACAATATGATGAAGCGGAAATCAAAGACCTTGCTGCGGCTCTTGACCTCTCTTTCAGCCGGCAGGACATCGCAGCTCAAAACTGGAATGCCTTATGGGAATCTAATTTCAACCCGGTGCTGGTCCACCGGTTTGTGGGCATCCGGGCAGACTTTCATGAACCTTTCCAGGAGGTGGAACATGAGATCGTTATCACTCCGAAGATGAGCTTTGGCACCGGGCATCATGCGACTACCTACCTGATGATTCAGCAAATGCAGGCCATCGACTTCAGCGAAAAGCATGTTTTTGATTTTGGTACAGGCACCGGCGTACTGGCGATACTGGCTGCCAAGCTGGGTGCCGCAGGGGTGGTGGCCAACGACATCGATGAATGGAGCATTATAAATGCCCGGGAGAATTTTGAACGCAACGGTATCAGCAATATATCGTTGATACAGTCTGACTCGGGACAAATGAATGAGCTGTTTGATATCATCCTCGCAAACATCAACCGGAATGTATTGGTCGATAATATGTCCACCCTGTCGCAACAACTGCGGCCGGGAGGATTGCTGTTGCTGAGTGGTATTTTAGAAGAAGACCAGGAGATCATCGAAACAACGGCCCGGACGCAGGAGCTGCAACCGATCGCACAAACCTCGAGAAATAAATGGATGTGCCTGATGTTGAAGCGGCAAAATCGTTAAGACATTACGTGTGCTAAATTCTTAATACCTCCGCATTTTCACTTTACACAGACCTTGTCCTTTTTTAAAAATATGGCAGATATCCAGATTTATACTATCTTTAAATACAATTGATAATAAACGGTTGCGCCGCGATCTGCTGAGACATAAGTGCGTTTTTTCACTTTCGGCCATATATTTGCAGTCCATGAGATAACGGTAGCCTTCCGTATGCATACGATTGAAGGTTATTTTTTTGTAGATTTTTTATCAGTATTTTGAAACACGATCACTTATATTTGGTATTCAGAATACGCTTTATATAACGGTTATTATAATGCAGGAAATCTTATTAGTTTTATGTGCTTATTGCCTGGGCAGTATCCCAACATCCGTTTGGGTGAGCCGTGGATTTTTTGGCATTGATATCCGCGACTACGGAAGCGGCAATGCAGGCGCGACTAATACGTTCAGAATATTAGGACCTCGCTGGGGCTCTTTTGTAATGATATGCGACGTGCTGAAAGGATTCTTAGCCGTTAAGCTGGCAGGACTTCTGCCTGCTTCTGATTTCAGCTCGGACATCGCTTTCCTGAATATGCAACTGATCTTAGGAATAGCTGCGGTGATCGGACATATTTTCCCGGTCTGGGCTGATTTCAAAGGAGGCAAAGGCGTAGCTACTTTATTCGGACTCGTTATCGGTATATCTCCCTGGACGGCACTGGCCTGCTCCGGGGTCTTTTTATTAGTATTGTATCTGACCAGGTTTGTGTCGCTGAGCTCCATTCTCGCCAGCATCGCTTTTCCTGTATTTATATTAGTAATTTTCAACGTGGACAACCACTTCTATCGCGTATTTGCTGTGGCTGTGGCGTTGCTGGTATTGCTTACGCATCAGAAAAACATCGGCCGCATTATAAAAGGCGGAGAGAACAAGGTTCCGATCTTTAAAAACAGGGACAAGAGAAGACAAAAAGATCAAAACCCATAACGGTCTTCCAATAACCACTCCCTCTCGTTCAGTCTGATCATTACCTTTCCGGCAAGGACGGATAAATACTTTCTGATCAGCCAACTTTGCAGCCGCTCCTCAACGTCTCTTCCTGCGAAAGGTGTGTAATTTTACCTGAGTTTGGTACAAAGATTGCACATACAGGTTGACATTATCGGTTAAACTAAATGCCAAAACAATGATAAAAAAAATTTGCAGCCTGATAGCGGTTGCAGCCATCACAGTTTCCTGTTCCACAAATGCTGTTACAGGCAGAAGCCAGTTTAAGCTGCTTCCGGAATCCCAGTTACAGCAAATGGCCGTGGGAGAATATCAATCCTTTTTATCGAGCAATAAAGTAGTACAGCCCTCCTCCAACAACCGCGATGCAGAGATGGTGAATCGTGTCGGTCAGCGCATTGTGGCCGCCGTTACGCAATTCTTCAGGCAAAACAATATGTCGCAGGAGCTGCAGGGATACCAGTGGGAGACCAAGCTGGTACAAAGCAACGAGGCGAATGCCTGGTGTATGCCAGGTGGCAAGATCGTGGTATATACCGGTCTGTTGCCGATCACTCAAAACGAAGCCGCGCTGGCAAATGTGATGGGGCATGAAGTGTCGCATGCACTGTTTGGCCACACCAATGAAAGGATGAGCCAAACGATCGCTGCGCAATACGGTGGCAGCATCCTGGATGCGTTTATGGCAAATAAGAGCTCGGCTGGCATGCGCCAGATATTCGGTACAGCCGTCGGCCTGGGTTCACAGGTAGGAATATTAGCGTTTGGCCGGAAGCAAGAGCTGGAAGCTGACCGGTACGGTATGATCTGGGCGGCGATGGCAGGATATAACCCGCAAGAGGCTATCGGGCTCTGGCAGCGCATGCAGGCCAAAGCAGGTGGTGGCAGAACGCCAGAATTCCTGAGCACGCACCCCGGACCTGAAAGACGTATCGAACAGCTGCAAAAGTACATGCCGGAGGCGATGAAATACTACAAGCCGATGAGTAAGTAGAAAACATATAAATATATATTTTTATTTAAAAGTCATTGATAATTAATTATCAATGACTTTTTTGTTAAATCTACCCTTTATTAGCCCGATTTGGGTTACCTTTGCAAAACCTTTTCGAGGCTTGTAAATATTTAACCAGGTCGTAACACATCTGGTATTTTTTAATAAATCCCACAAGTTGTATGATTCAAACAGTTTTTGAAAAATTACAGTACGCAGACGAAAAGAATCTTTTAATTCAAGGCTTACCTTCTTCTATTGAAAAACAATTCAGCAAGCTTTCATTCGCAAAAAACATGACACCATTATTAAGATCAAGAAAACTTGACTTTGCCTTGGTATTTGCCGTTAATGAAAATCAGCTGAATGGTATTTTGAATGATGTGATGCCTTCATTAAAAGAGGACACTAAGTTCTGGGTTGCGTATCCTAAAACTACTTCTAAGATCGTTACCGATCTTAATCGTGATCGAAGCTGGAACAAATTGACCGACGATGGGTTCGCCAGCATTGACAATGTTGAGTTAGACCACGTATGGACAGCTACAAGATTTGAACGGAACAAAGTGGAAAGAAGTGCAGCAGCGCCCACTGAAAGAAAAAGAACGGCGCAGCTGGCATAACATGTTAGCAGATGACTTTTGTATAGAACCCGGTTTAGCACCGGGTTTTTTATTTGCGGCATAGTTATTGCAAATGCTCCCCTATTAAACTATAATTTATGAAAAAAATTTTCTTTCTAGCTACAGCATTTTGTCTGGCAGGAATTGTTGCTAATGCGCAAACACAAAAGGGTTATTATCTGATCGGCGGTACCATCGGTAAAATAGGCGGTACATTCCAGGGCGGAGGCTCAGAATTCAACTTTAACCTATCGCCTAAAGCAGCATGGTTTGTTCAGGATAGACTTGCTGTCGGAGGATTAGTGGAGCTTGATTTGCGTTCTGTTAAAGACGGTGGCACCACTGTTGATTATGCGGTTGGCCCGTTAGCACGTTACTACTTTACCAAAAGCGAAGTAGGTGATTTGGTAAGACATACCACTTTCTTTGCTGAAGCAAATGCGGGTATAGGTGGTAGAAACGTATCTAAAGGTGGGGGATCCACAAATGGTTTTGTTGCAGGTATCGGACCAGGTCTGGCTTACTTCATCAACGAAAACATCGCCTTGGAAGCCTTGGCAAAATTAGATTTAAAAACAGGGTTTGGTAGTTCTGCTGCAGCCTTTTCGCCCAATATTGGCGTAGGTTTCCAGATATATCTGCCCGGTTCTAAGCTGAAATCTATCAGGAACGAAGTAAAATAATTTACCACGACATTATCCTATGAGCAACTTAAAAGCCGGTTCAAATGAACCGGCTTATTTTTTAGCCCGGATCAGCTACCGCTTTTTCGCCGTACATCTGATCTTTATATTTTAATGAGGGGGAAGGGATAAATGCTCCGATCTGCAGGTCGCTCCATTTAGCGTCTACTGAAGCGATCGTCGCATCATCAGCCACGATAATATTGGGCCAGTCTCTTTCAAATCCATCAAAATCTTTTGTTTTGATTGTGCCATCCAACCCCAACACCGCGTGATACTTACCTTCGCCTGTATCTTTCCGATACAGGAAATGATCTCTTTTCGGATCGAGATTGTTGCAAAAGCGCCATAAAGCCGTGGGCAAATCAAGGGCGTTGACCGTATGCTCTACGTATAGGATCAGCTTCACGCCATCCACGTACCCCGCTGCACAGATAGCATTGTGCAGTTCGCTGATATGCCCTTTACGGTTCTTTTCTACTGACAAGATCAGGCACGAAATATCATTTTTCAGAAGGGCCGCGTTTAAAAATTTGATTTCGGGAAAGGCTGTTCTCATCTCCTCTTCGGCGACAGCTCCCGGTGTGGGCAGGTTGGCATAGCGGTCATCCCTCTCTTCATCAAATTTGAAGGTGCCGTCAATACAAAGCTTGCCGCCAAACCCGAGCTTGCTACAGCTGTGATCCAGCACGTCCATCGGCCCCTGCGAGAAATACACATCGGTCGCGGGATTCAGATGACTGAATACATCCCGGGCCAGCTTCAGGTAATCACTCAGTTTATAAGGCTCCTTAGCTCCACCTTCATGAGCGGCATTAGGCGCAGCCGATAACACCAGGATCTTGTTGAACATCATCTGCCCGGCGCCCCACATGGCGTTCATCACTTTTTGCCCCTGCCCTGCGTATTCCTTCTCGATCTGTGTAATAACCAGGTTATGGAAAACCCCTTCCACAGGCATTTCCATGTCTTTGATCTCGGGAACGAGCGTCATTTTGATGGGCGCGAGAAAGATACGCTCCGTCGCCTTACCCAGCCAGGCATCTTCCTGGGGCGGGATGCCTACGATCGTCGCGGGGTAAACGGCCCCTTTCTTGTGTGTGATGGCGGTGATGTGAAACTTTGGATACCAGTCCGGCAACGAGTAGTACCCGGTATGGTCTCCGAAGGGTCCTTCCCAGAGCATCTCGTCGTTAGGATCCACATATCCTTCAATGACAAAGTCGGCATCGGCCGGCACTTCAATTTCCGGCTGCGTAATACACTTTACCAATTCCACTTTTTTCTTTCTCAGGAAACCGGCCAGCATGTACTCATCGACATTTTCAGGCAGTGGTGCAGTCGCCGAATAGGCATAGGCCGGATCACCTCCCAATGCAACCGCCACGGGCATTCTTTTCCCCAGCTTTTTATATTCGTTAAAATGCTTTGCAGATACCTTGTGCTTATGCCAGTGCATCGCCGTGAGTTGAGGACCAAAGACCTGCATGCGATACATTCCCACGTTGCGGATGCCGCTATTCGGCTCTTTCGTGTGAATCACCGGCAAGGTCACGAACGGCCCACCATCCTGCGGCCAACAGGTAATGACGGGGAGCTTCCCCATGTCGGGCAAACCTCCCCATGGCTCGCCGGAGGATAAAGGCTTTTCTGTCAGGATCACCTGCTGACATTCTCCCCTGCCCTTCCTGACTTTGGGCATCCAGGAAGCAAACTCTCCCAGCTTAGGCAACAATTTTAATTTATCGAGGATATTTTCTTTAGGTGAAGACAGTAACTTGAACAGCGCCTCAATATCTGCGGCCACATCGTTCAGCTCCTGAACACCTAAGGCCATACACATCCGCTTTTCACTTCCGTAGGCGTTCATCAACACTGGAAATTCATACCCGGTGTTCTCGAACAATAAAGCCTTTCCTCCGCCGGGTTCCTTGCTGATGCGGTCTGTGATCTCTGCGATTTCCAGGTGTGGATTCACGTAGGTTTTGATCCGTAGCAACTCCCCTTCCCGCTCCAACGCTTTTATAAATTCCTGCTGATTTCTGTAAGCCATATATCTGAAAAAAATTGTATGAGATACGCAATAAATATCCGTCAAACATACAACAAACTTAAATTCCGGAGGTTTATAGAGCAGGTAAACATTTTATTATTCCTGGCGGAAATTTATAGAATGAGCGGCAGCTCCCAACGGCTAAAAAGGAAGGTTGCCGATCCCAACTCAGATGCTGATATTATTGCTGAGCTTTTCCTGGATTTTGCGCTGCATTCAGTTGGCTGATAAGATCCGGGGTAAAAACCGGTATTTCGATATGAGCTTCTCTGAACGTTTTGTCAATCGTGGTAATGATCTCGCTAACTGCCGAAGCCCCCTCAGATGGATGTTCTACCCAAAAGATCAGGTCAAAGTCGATAGAACGGTCGCCAAACCTTTGCACGAAAGCCACAGGAGCAGGAGCTTTCAATATTCTTTCATTGTCAACGGCGATCTGTTCTAACAGCGACCGTACCTGCTCCAGGTCAGATCCGTAAGCGACTCCAACCTGGACGGACAATCTTTTGATGTTTTTAGAAAGTGACCAGTTGACCATATGTTGGTTGAGCAGATCGCCATTAGGTACGATCAAGTCCGAGCCATCCGCGAGCGTAATAATACTGCTTCTGAACCCGATTGACTTCATGGTCCCCGACCTTCCGCTCACTTCAATAACGTCTCCCACATTTACCGGCCGTTCAAAAGCAATGATCAACCCGCTCACCAGGTTGGTGACAAGGCCCTGTAACCCGAGGCCTATTCCTACGCCTAACGCACCCAGTACAATGGTGATTTTATCAAGCGGCAGGCCCGAAGCAGCAAACGCAAGAAATAGTCCGATGCAGATAATAAAAATTCTAAGTAACAAAATCCAGCTTCCGTGAGCCCCGGTTTTATATTTCGGATTGGTACTGCCATATATTTCCATGGGCTCTGCACTGAAGAAAGAGATGATCCGCGAGATCATCACAGAACAATAGGCGATCACGATAAACAGCACAATGCCATTGATAGAAAAACTGTAGCTGCCCAATGCCCTTTCTTCGTGCAAAAAATCCTGCCAATAGCCTCCAAGCCGTTTGAGCGCATAAAAGTCTTTGCCGGAAATGATCACCCAGCCCACCATCAGCAAGGCGTTGAAAATAAAGGGAGCTTTGGCGCCTAGTCTTTTAAAGTTGATATAAAACAATCGTCGGCCATCATACTGGTAAACTTCCGAAGATAATGCCAGGGCTTCATTCAGGAGTCTGACTACCCAGATAAAGAGAACGCCCATGAATAAACTTATATAGCCCGTTATTAAAAGAGCTTTTGATAGATTATACCATCCGCCGACATTGGCGATGATCGACAAGAGCTCTACGAACACCATGATCCGGATAAACAGAAGCACCTTTTTTTCTTTCAGCTCTTCATGCCGGCCATTGATCAATATATGCAAGCCATACCCTATTCCTGAAAGTGATAACACGAGCATCAGCCATCGTTCGGGCCTCGAAGACTGCAACACAAAATTTCCGGAACAGGCCAAAAGGAAGAAAGCGCTGATCACCCACAGAAGCCGGTTCCAATAGGGAGAGATAAACTGCCGCAGTATCAGGATTAAACTGATAACGGCCATGATCCAGAGTATGATATGAAATATAAAGGGAGAATTAATAAATGCGAACTGGTAAATAGCCGTTCCGATCGCCAATGCCGAAATAAACGGCTTCCGGATCACCAGAAAGCCCGCCGGCACCCTTCTGTTCTCACATTTCTTTTGCAGGGAATGAATCCATACATACAGCAGAAGAATAAAAAGAAAAAAGACAAAAATGTTCCCTTCATTTTCTTTCAGATAAAATTTAAGTGCCAGCCATTCCTTCTGGAATGAAAAACGGATGATCTCGCTTATTGGCCGGTGGGCGATCGCGGGTACCCAAAGAGGGGAAAACTCGGGTCTTACCCTGAAGCGAGCGAGGTCGTTCCGGTACTTTTCAATCTCATCGCGGGATGATTCCAGCATGAATAACAGGTAATCGACTTCGGCCTGAATTTTATAGGCGGCGCTAAGTTGTGTGTTCAGCTCATTATCTGCCGGATCTCCCTGCAAGGCCATCACCCTCAATTGTGCTATATATTCTGCGAGGGCCAGTGAATCTTTAGGAAAGTTGTAGATGGCCGCCACACTTAGAGTGGAGTCGATATTGTTCCTGAAACCCATCAGTGCTTCGACATGCTGATGGACCTGTTCTTTATGATCGGATAAACCTTTAATAAGCTGGGCGAGGATCACAGAAGAAACCGAAAGGTTTCTGTCCGTCTGCGCCGCGCCTTTGTTTACAAATATCCCTTCTTTCGCAATATCAAATGAATATCGAATCGATTCAAGCTCGTTGGCTATATCAGCAACGTTAGCGCTGTTCTTCAAATAAAGCTTGGCGCTCTGCACCGTGGTGGACAGGTATTCAAGGGCTTTCCGCTGCAGGGCAGCCACTTTCCCCCGCTGATACATTTCTGTATTTTTACTTTTTTCCCGTTCACCCGCGGCCAGCAAACGCTCCATCAGGGTCGAGTCTGCCTGCAACTTCTGAATCACAGAGTCGACAGGCTGTATACCAGCAGCCTTACCTGAAAGAAAAGAAAGCAGGCAGGACGTGATGAAAATGATCATCAAACGCATATCTAAGTTAGTTTTCTACTATTCTACAGCACATTCAAGATTTACTGTAATGCTGGCCGTTTTGTTTTTAGACGAAGTGTTGAACGCTCCGCCGTAGCTGTAGTCCTCGTTGCTGTTCTTACCGGTTATCTGGAAAATACCCATATTCACCTTGCTTACAGTGCCAACGTGACCTCCGGTGTTCTCAGCGATGATATCAGCACGTTTGCGTGCGTCTTCAGCCGCCTTTGCCAATAGATCCAGTTTTAAATCAGAAAGTTTTGTATAAAAATATAATGGTTCGGGCGAATTTAGTTCAATGCCCGTTTGAATCAACTCGGTGATCTCTCTTGACAAGGATTCGACTTTAGCAATATCGCCGGATTCTACCTTAACCGTTTGAGACAGGTTGTAGCCCTCAAATTCATTGCCTGCATATTTGCCGTCTTCCGAATATTTTGTCCGGAATCGCCGGTCTATTTTAACTGCAGAAAAAATAATCTCAGAAGATCGGATACCCTTCCGGGTAAGATAACTTTTGATGTTGCTTTCGTCGCTTTTCAGTTGTGCATAGGCTGTCTTCAGATCATAATTGTCACGGCTATAACTCCCGTTCCATACGATCAGGTCACTGACAAAATCCACACCCGCACTTCCCGTTACCCGTATCGTCTGCGCCCTCTTGAACTTGTATTTATAGGCCCCCGCTACCACAAAAGCTCCGACCACCAACGCTACGGCAATAAGTGCCAGCCCTAACAAAGTCAAGTCAGTATATCGTTTTTTTGATGGAAGGGTGTTCATGAGTTGTCGTTTTAAGGAGCACTGTTCCGATGCTTCTGCCAAAGATAAATGAATACAAGATGGATACAAAAAGCGTTTCTGTCCGCCGAATCCGCTTTTAAACATTGTAAAAGCGGGATATATCCCTGTTCTAATAAATAATTTCCGCATTTCGAAAATGATTTTTCCCGGTGGCCAGTAGCTTCGCCTGGAACTCGAAAATTATATGACCTTCAAAAAAACAATTGGAACACTACATCTGTGGCTGGGCCTGGCGTCTGGCATTGTCGTGTTGTGGCTGGGTATCACCGGCTGCATCCTCGCGTTTGAGAGAGAGATCACCCGGGTTTCGCAGCCCTACCGCTTCGTGGAACAGACCGGGACCTCCTACCTTCCGCCAACGGTGTTGAAAGATTCGGTGGATCGATATCTGAACGGAAAAGAAACGGTTTCGATCGAATATCTTGGAACGAAAGATGCGGCGCTCGCTTATTACTACGACGACAGCGTGTACTACCAGATATTCGTGAACCCTTACACCGGGCAGGTGCAGAAAGTTAAGAACATGGACGACGATTTTTTCCGGACCATGCTGATGGGCCATTACGAATTATGGCTGGGAGAGCCGGGCAGGATGATTATTTCTTCGGCGACCCTCATCTTTCTGATCATGATGATCACCGGTATCATCCTGTGGTGGCCCAAAAACAAATCAGCCGCTAAACAGCGGTTTAAATTTAAGTGGAAACCCACCACCCAATGGCGCCGGAAAAATTACGACATACATAACGTCCTGGGCTTTTACATGACCTGGATCGCTATTTTCCTGGCGATTACCGGTCTGGTGATGGGATTTGAATGGTTTTCCAAGTCCGTTTATTTTGTGACGTCCGCGGGCAAAACAATGCCGCCTCACGTGCACCCACTTTCAGACAGTACACTGGCGGGAACCGTCGACCGACAAAAAATGGTAAACACCGTATGGCTGAACCTGATGCAGCAAAAGAAAGCCGATAATAAAGTGGGAATTGTATTTCCTCACAATGATGCGGACGCGTTAGAGGGATACGTCAACCACAACCTGGACTCCTATTTCAACGCGGATTTTTATCATTATGATCAGTTCACCGGGAAGGAATTGCCGACAGAAGGCGTGTATGCAGGCAAGTTTACCGACGCTCCTTTGTCAGACAAGATCATGCGAATGAATTATGATATTCATGTCGGCGCGGTTTTAGGTTTGCCCGGAAAGATTCTGGCGTTTTTTGCCAGCCTCATTGCAGCCAGTTTGCCGGTGACCGGATTCATGATCTGGCGCGGGCGCAAAAGAAAGATCAGGAAAAGTAATCCGGCGTAGCCATTCAATACAATCGCCAGCAACGCAAAATAACAGTAGCAGAACTGTCCCCGCGAGGATTTTCATGCTTTAACCTGGGTCCCCGACGTATCCGGTCAGGTTCGGAACGTATCGGCACGGGTTCCGGAGCGATGCGCACTATTGTTATAATCCTTCGTTGCGGTTCCCTTTCTATTCGAACCGGTTTCCCCTCTATATCATGAAGTGTCAGACTCCGCATTACCAGTCTCCGACCTTAAAATACAGGTTCCGGACGGCAAAATATAGGTAATATCGCCTGTCAGAACCTGTTCCGGAATGGTTCGTATGATTCCGCAACCTGGCAGGACCATTCCGACACCCCCGATCTCATTTTCCAGCAGGTACAGACATAAAGAAGCCCGGCACGATTCAGTTGTGCCGGGCTTCTTACTAAACTATTGTTGTATTAAGGTAAAACTGTCTGCCAGGATGCGTTTAACGCAACATTAGCTAAATAAATCTTTTACTTTATCGAAAAAGCTTTTTTCCGTTTTTTCAGGATGAGGCTTCATATTGGGCGATTCGGAAAGTTTTTCCAGCAGCGCCTTCTCTTCTTCGTTCAGATCCTGAGGTGTCCAGACACTTACATGGATCAGCTGATCGCCTTTTTCATAGCTGGAATGTACGTTCGGGAACCCCTTGCCTTTCAGACGGAAGATCTTGCCGCTTTGCGTTCCCTGGGGAATCTTGATCTTGGCGCGTCCGTCAATTGTCGGAACTTCCGCATTGATCCCGAAGACCGCATCGGTGAAGGAAATATGCAGATCATACACGACATTTAATCCTTCGCGCTGCAGTTCTGCGTGCGTTTCTTCTTCTATCAGTACAATCAGGTCGCCCGGTGCGCCGCCGCGCTCGCCTGCATTCCCTCTTCCACCCACACTGAGCTGCATGCCCGCCTGAACGCCGGCAGGCACATCAATCGTGATGGTTTCCTCGCCATAAACGCGTCCGCTTCCTTTACAATTGGAACATTTTGCAGTGATCGTAGTACCTTCTCCGTTACAGTCGGCACAGGTGGTCACCGTTTGCATCTGTCCCAGGAAGGTGTTTTGCACTTTTCTCACCTGGCCGCTTCCCTGGCAGGTACGGCAGGTTTGTACGCTGCCTTTATCTTTTGCGCCGTTTCCGCCGCAGGTCGTACAAGTCGTGTATTTTTTTACCTTGATATTTTTCGTAACACCTTTAGCAATCTCTTCGTAAGTCAGTTTCAATTTTACGCGCAGGTTGCTGCCGCGTACGCCCCTGGCTCTTTGTCCGCCGCTGCGGCCTCTGCCGCCGCCGCCAAAAAAGCTACCAAAAATGTCATCTCCAAATACATCTCCGAACTGGCTGAAAATATCGTCCATGTTCATGCCACCGCCGCCAAATCCGCCACGACCCGCACCGCTCAACCCGGCATGCCCAAACCGGTCGTATTGCGCTCGTTTATCCGTATCGCTCAGCACTTCGTAGGCCTCAGCGGCCTCCTTAAACTTTTCCTCGGCCGACTTATCCCCCGGATTCCTATCCGGGTGAAACTGCATGGCTACCTTGCGGTACGCCTTCTTGATTTCCTCAGCAGACGCGGTTTTGGACACCCCCAATATTTCGTAAAAATCTCTCTTTGACATCTATTATAATTTGAAATAAAATTTCTTAACACCTGATTTTCAATATAAAATTGACAAATTTTCAAAGAAACCAGGATTAAGATCCTACTTACCCACTACCACCTTTGCATGACGTATGATTTTGTCATTCAGGAAGTAACCCTTTGTTATCTCGTCAACCACTTTACCTTTAAGTTCCTCTGAAGGCGCTGGAATTTCAGTGATCGCCTCGTGAAGATCCGGGTCAAAATCCAATCCTTTAGACTCCATTGCCTTCAAACCTTTTGCTTGAAGTGTATTCTTCAATTTGTTAAAAACCAGAGAAATACCTTCTTTCAGTTTTTCATCCTCACTACCTGCCAGCTGAGGCGTTGCACGATCCGCATCATCTAATACCTCCAGCAATGCCAGCACCAGATCCTTGTTGGCAATCTGGGAAAATTCTTCACGCTCTTTTTTGGAACGCCTTCTGAAATTATCAAACTCGGCCGCTAAACGTAGGTACCGGTCTTTACTTTCCGCCAGTTCTGTCTCCAGGGCATTCAATTGGGTTTCTTCCACCGGGTCGGTCAGGTGCTCTGTTCCGCTCAGGTTTTCGTCAGCATTGATATTTAACCCTTCCTGTTCTGTCAAATTATCATTGTTTTGATTCATCCGTTTATATTTTTTCTTTTTATTCCAGATAGGATTCTGTTTTTTGTGTTAAAACCTGACATGAATCGATGAAACACGCCAGATTCCGGCAAAGCTAAGGATGACAAGAATACTGCCAAGCGAAAATCAAAGACAAAATGTCCGTTCGGCCAACATTAAATCGTTAAAAAGTCAACCTTCCTGCTTATTTTCAGTCCTTTGCATTATTTTCACGATGTAATTTCAACTATATGAAAAAATTACTGCTTCTGTTATTGCCCGGACTTGCAGCCTTCCATGTGCTGTCGGGTCAAACCCTTGAGAAAAAGCTAACCGCGTGGTCTACATCGAACCCTGTGGAGAAGTTATACCTCCAACTGGACCGGGAAAATTACATCGCCGGTCAGACCATCTGGTTCAAAGGTTATTTTTTATCCGGCTGGATCCCCTCCAGCAAGAATAGCACCCTTTACGTCGAGTTGTTGAACAATCAATCGGCAGTCGTCGCAAGAGTGGTTTTCCCCGCTAACGCGGGTATCACGGGCGGCCAACTGGAACTACCCGAATCGTTACCTGCCGGAGATTATCTCATCAGGGCTTATTCCCCGCTGATGCTGAATCAGCCCGGCTTTGTTTTTAATAAAAGGGTGTCCGTCTTCGGGCGCGAAGAGCGTAAAAAGCGCCGCGAAGTATCCGAAGGGAAGAACGAGGTTTCCTTTTTCCCCGAGGGGGGCAATCTGGTCACCGGGACGCTGAATATGATCGCGTTTAAGTCAGTCGACCACAACGGGCTGCCTCTGAGCATTGAAGGTCAGATCAGGAGCGACAATGGCGAAACAGTCACTTCCTTCAGAACCTCGCACGACGGTATGGGTGTGTTTTCAATCGTTCCGCAACCCGGACGAAAATACGTTGCCGCGGTTTTCGGCTCCAACAGCTCCTACCCGCTTCCCGAACAGACGATCCGCGGTGTGGCGTTAAGCGTCAAAAACAGTGCCCGCGGCAAACAGTTCCGCATTCAATCCAAAGAAGGAGATCCTACCTTCCAACCCGCCTATCTGGTCGGACAAATGAATAACGAAATTATTTTCACACACCCCCTAACCTATAAGACTGATATCACCGGGGTCATACCGGTAAACAATTTTCTTTCGGGAATATTGCACCTGACGGTGTTCAATAAAGATTACATGCCGCTGGCAGAGCGCCTTACGTTTGTTGACAACGGAGAATACATTTTACCCGGCACTTTACAAACCGATACGCTCAATGTTGCAGAGCGGCAACGGAACCGTTTTTCCATTACCGTTCCCGATTCAGTGGTTGGCAGTTTTTCCGTGTCCGTCACGGATGCGGAATATGACGGACCGGATCGCCGGGCTCAGAATATCTATTCCTGGTTCTTGCTGAACAGCGATCTCAGGGGTTATATTCACCAGCCCTCCTACTATTTCAGTTCGGATGCGGACTCCGTAAAAAATGCCCTGGACCTGCTGATGATGACCCACGGTTGGACCCGTTTTAAATGGTCGGATGTGGCACAGGATCAATTACCCCCTGTCAGCTATAAAGACCCCGGCTATATCAACCTTAGTGGACAGATCACTATTGAAGGACGGAAAAAAACGCTCCCGAATACCGATATCATTGTTTTCATGTCGCCGATGGATACCACCCAAAGGCGCGGCATGCCCAACATGCTGAAGACGGACTCGATGGGTAATTTCAGACTTGACTCACAGATATTT
The DNA here is from genome assembly GCF_055693045.2 of Niabella sp. ZPM-14. Lineage (NCBI taxonomy): Bacteria > Pseudomonadati > Bacteroidota > Chitinophagia > Chitinophagales > Chitinophagaceae > Niabella > Niabella sp. ZPM-14. The sequence continues at coordinate 4,298,189 of NZ_CM181148.1, read as the reverse complement.
TACAGCAAATACAAAATCCTGTTTTCCGAGATCCGTGGTAAAAAGAGCAAATTCATAGAGGTGAAGCTGGCGAATGACTCCCTGAGGCGCAGTTATCCCGTGGAATCAGATCCGCTTCCGCTCGATTCGGCCATCCTGGTAAGCAATGAGAAAATGCAGGGTGCCTTGCAGGACTATTTGCGGGCAGAGGGTAAAACACTGGAAAACGTAGTGGTAAAGGTGCGACAAAAGTCAGAACTGGAAAAGCTGGATGAACGCTATGCGAGCAGCCTTTTTTCGGGCGGCATTAACAACCGCACGTATGATGTGCGCAACGAAATTTTTTCCGGTACCATCTTTCAGTACCTGCAGGGACGCGTGCCCGGCCTCTCGGTCTCAGGCACTCCGGGCAATTACACGCTCACCTACCGCGGCGGTGGATTTGGCGGTAACAACGTAACCCTGTTCCTGGATGAGATGCAGACAGATGCCGATATGATCGAATCCATCCCGGTCAACCAGATCGCTATGATCAAATTGATACCTAACAGCATTGCGGTCCGGGGCAACGGAACCGGCCTTGCGATTTACACGAAGCGGGGCGACGACTTTTCGGCATCGCTGGAATCGGCCACCGATATTATCACTTACAACGGGTACACCGTCTTTAAGGAATTTTATAACCCGGATTATGATAAAAAGCCTGAAGCCGACAAGGCAGATGTGCGCATGACGCTGAGCTGGCAGCCGTCTCACTTTGTCACGCCCGGCCGCTCGACCATCCCGATCATCTTTTACAACAATGACAGAACCAAACGCTTTAAAGTGGTTGCGGAAGGAATCACAGAGGACGGCCGAATGTTGATGATCGAAAAAACAATCGAGCCCGGCACGAACTAACCGATCCGATTTATTATGCAAACGCATCGTTAAATGCATCGTTAATGGTGAACTAAAGAAAACAGTTCGCCATTTTTTTTGTAATTTAACTATGCTCTATGAATAGATATAAGATCATATACTCCTTTTTAACCGTTTTGTTATTTCATGCGGCCAGGGCGCAGCAACCCGAAGCCGCACTTGAGGCGTGGCATGAGGCCAACCCGATCGAGAAAGTCTATCTCCACCTGGACAGAAAGGACTATTTCGCGGGACAGACCAGCTGGTTCAAAGGCTATTTTTTATCCGATTTTGTGCCGTCTGCCCGAAACTCCACTTTGTTTGTGGAGCTGATCAACAGCAGCGGTTCCGTCACCGCTAAAAAAGTCTTGCCCGTATTCAACGGATTGACCTATGGCCAGATCGAGCTGCCTGACAGTTTGAGCACCGGCACGTACCGGTTCCGGGCCTACACGCCGCTGATGCTCAACCATAGCAAGGATTTTATTTACAGCACGCCCATCAGGGTATATGGAAAGACGCCGCGCAATAAAACGCAACCAGCCGGCGGCAGCAAACAATTGTCGTTTTTCCCTGAGGGCGGGACCTTGTTAGCTGGCGTCGAAAATATAGTGGCTTTTAAGGCCACTGCATCCAACGGCTTACCCGAGAACATCAGCGCTTCGGTGAAAGACCAGCGCGGTGCGGTAGTGGCAGCGGTGAAAAGCATGCACGACGGCATGGGCTCATTTAAACTGACGCCGGTAGCCGGTGAAAAATATACGATCGATTATGAGGGCCAGGTGTTCACATTACCTGTAGCAACAGCGGAAGGCCTGGCCCTCCGCGTCACTCCATCCGCGGGTCGCATTGATTATGCGTGGACGTCGGCCGGAGGAGAAAGGTTTCGGCCCGCCTATGCAGTGAGCCAGATGCAACATCAGGTCGTATCTAAACAACCGATAGCAGGGGCATCGGGCACAATCCCCACCGATAAGTTACATTCCGGCCTTTTGCAACTGACCTTTTTTAACAAGGACGGCATGCCCCTTGCCGAACGCCTGGTTTTTATTGACAACAAGGAATATTCCATCAACGCATCGCTGGAAAAAACAACATTCACCGCTAAAGCCAGGGGAAAGAATGACCTGTCGATCCGTTTTAATGAACCGGTAATGGGCAACTTCTCTGTGGCAGTGACGGACGAAGCCTTTAACGAACCCGGGTTTCGAAAAGAAAATATCATTTCTTCCTTTTTGCTGACGAGCGACATTCCGGGTTATGTACATCACCCCGCCTTTTACTTTTCGGAAACGGCCGATGCGAAGCGGGCGCTGGACCTGGTGATGATGACAAACGGCTGGCGACGCTTTAACTGGCAGGACGTGGCCAATAATACACTGTCTCAACCGGTTTATAAAGATCCGGGGTACATATCGTTATCCGGGCAAGTGAACGTTCGGGGCTCTAAAAAGAACTTTGCGGAAAGAGAGTTGCTGGTGTGGGTATCGACCGCAGATTCCGGCAGGGCTTTGGAAATGGTGAAAACTGATGCGGAAGGCCGGTTTAAAATGGATTCAGTGGTGTTCTTCGATAAGGCGCGCATCCTCTTCAGCGATATTATGGGCGATAAAAGCCAATTCATCACGGTGAAGCTCGATACCGACTCTTTATACCAGACCTTTAATATCCCGCCATTACTGCGTCCGGATGCAGTCAACACCCATACTTCTTTAACTACCAACATGCAGGGCGCTTACACGAATTACAACCGGGGAACAGGCGTGTTGCTGGACAACGTAAACATTGCGGGCCGCCGGCTGACATTGGAAGAACTGGAGAAAAAATATACCAGCGGACTTTTTTCCGGAAATATCAACGCGCGAACGATCAACCTTACCGGGCAGTTTGTACCGCAGATCAATATATTTGAGTGGCTGATCGGCCGGGTGCCCAGCCTGACCGTGCAGCGCAACAGCCAGTTTTTTGATAATTACCAGTTGTATTTCCGGCGGCAGCCGGTGCAGTTATTTCTTGACGAGATGCTGATGCAGGATGCCAATATGATCTCCGCGATTCCACCCAACCAGATCGCGCTGATCAAGGTTTACCCGCAGTTTATCGGTGCACGCGGCAACAGCCCCGCGATTGCTATCTATACCAAGCGTGGGGATGATCTGAACGAGGAAATGGAAAGTTCTGGCGATATTGTTGACTACGACGGATACAGCATCATTAAAGAGTTTTACAGCCCCGACTATTCGACACCGCCGGATATTGACTACCGCGACAACCGGCTGACCCTGGATTGGCAACCTGAAGTTATTGTCGATAAAGACCATCCGCAGATTCCCATCCACTTTTACAATACCGACCGGACGAAGAAATTCAAGGTTGTTGCTGAAGGAATCACAAATGAAGGTAAGTTGCTGATGATCGAACAGACATTGGAATAAAGCGTATTCGTTTCGCAGCGCATCCTCCGGATCTTTAGCGACCGGCGTACCGCCTTAAAATTTACCTTTGGACAAATTTGTAACAGCGTATGACCATTAAAGATATTACGGCCTACCTCGAAAGTGTGGCTCCGCCTGCGTTACAGGAATCTTATGATAATGCCGGCTTGCTGACGGGCGACCTGAACCGGGACTGCACCGGCGTTATCTGTTGCCTTGATGCAGTTGAAGCCGTGATTGAAGAAGCGATCGAAAGGAACTGCAATCTTGTGGTGGCTCATCACCCGATCATATTCGGCGGGCTGAAAAAAATTACCGGTAATAATTATATAGAACGCACGATCATTAAGGCCATCAAAAATGATATCGCGATCTACGCCATTCATACGAACCTGGATAACATCATGGAAGGGGTAAACGGGATGATAGCCGACAAGCTTGGCCTGATCAATCGTTCTGTTTTATCGCCCAAATCCGGGCAACTGAGCAAGCTTTATTTTTATGTGCCGGCAGATCACGCGGTAAAAGTGACCAATGCTTTGTTTGAGGCCGGTGCAGGGCAAATCGGCAATTACAGCGAATGCAGTTTCCGGGTAGAAGGCATCGGTACGTTCAAGCCCAATGAGGCGGCTAATCCATTTTCAGGGGAAAAGGGCCAGAGGCATGAAGACAAGGAGCTGAAAGTAGAAATGTTGTTTCCCGCTTATGCCGAATACCCGATCGTTGAAGCATTGAAAGGCAGCCACCCTTATGAAGAAGTGGCTTATGAAGTGATACGGCTCAATAACCAGCATCAGCTGGTGGGCTCGGGGATGACCGGCGAGCTGGCGGAACCTGTGGAGGCAACCGAATTTCTCACAAGGCTGAAAGACACATTTGGTCTGGCAGTCGTAAAACATACTTCTTTAACCGGTAAACCCGTTAAAAAAATCAGCGTCTGCGGGGGAGCCGGCATCTTCTTGTTAAAAGATGCAATCCGATCCAATTCAGACGTTTATATTACTTCTGACATCAAATACCATGAATTTTTTGATGCCGATCGCCGTATTTTGCTGGCAGACATCGGGCATTATGAGAGCGAGCAATTTACAGTGGAATTGTTGTCGAATCTTTTAGAGCAAAAATTCCCTAACTTTGCCGTCCTTAAAACAGGGGTAAACACAAACCCTGTTCAGTACTTTTAGAGCCGCTATGGTTGTAGAAGATTAATATTTTAAAAATATGGCACAATTAAAAGAATTCTCCATTGAAGAAAAATTAGGTTCATTGATCAATTTGCAGAAAGTGGACAGCAAATTGGATGAAATTAAAATTTTAAAAGGCGAATTGCCGATGGAAGTCGCTGACCTGGAAGATGAATTACAAGGGCTACGCGCAAGGCAAACACGTATTGAGGAGGAGATCAACGGTGTGACTGAATTTATCGAAGAGCGCAAAGCAGCCATTAAAGAAAGCGAGGCCCTCATCAAAAAATATGAGAAGGACAGCGAGAACGTAAAGAATAACCGCGAGTTCGAAGCGATCAATAAAGAGACAGAAATGCAACAGCTGGAAATTAAGCTGGCTGAAAAGCATATCAAGGATGCGAACGAAGAGATCGCTGACAAAGTGGTACTGCTGGAAAAAGCGAAGAAAAACATTGCTACGAAAGAAGGATCACTGGAGCTGAAAAAATCAGAACTGGAAAAGATCATCACCGCAAACGAAAAAGAAGAAAAAGAATTTGCGAAATTATCGGAAGCAGCTAAACAGGAGGTAGAACCCAGATTGCTGGCGAGCTACGAAAAGATCCGCGGTAATTTCCGCAATGGGTTGGCAGTAGTACCTGTGGTAAGAGATGCCTGCGGTGGTTGCTTTTATGCGATCCCCCCTCAAAAACAAAGCGAGATCAAACAACACAAAAAAATTGTTGCCTGCGAGAACTGCGGACGCATTTTGGTGGACGAAGAACTGCACAACAATATCGAAGTGAAATAATATTTTTTCTTTTTTTTATTTTCTCCAATCCCCAAAGGATTGGAGTTTTTTTTTGCCCTTACAAAGAAGAATGAGCAGGCGACCGAAGCAACATCGGCTCTGTTTATTATGTGTTATTTGAAGGCTGATACCGTTTTGAAGAGATCTTATTTGCGTTTCACAACAACAACGTTATAATACCCCGATTATTTCGAAAAAAACGGATGCATTGCTGGACTGACAGACGCCGGTTTGCACCATTTCAGCCGGCTGTGCAGACTTCTATCCTCGTAGAGCGTAAACTCCCGGTTAAACAGCAGTTTGTTGCTGTATTGAGCCAGGAACACATGGGCATAAGAATTTGGGCATTATTTGTTATGCCCATGCTGGTTTAGTGAAGCATCCAATCATTATTTCTTCAGCTCGTCTTTCGCGGCATCCACGCCGGCCTGGGCTGCTTCTTTGATCTTCTGCGCGCCTTCTTTCAGTTTTTCTACGCCTTCATTAGCTTTCTGCTTGGCAGCACTACCTAATTCTTTGGTTCTTTCTTTGATTTTGTATGCAGCGCTGTCGATATCCGCTTTTAAAGAATCGCCGATCGACGAAAGCGAGGTATCCACCTGAGATACTGTGTCATCAATGGCGGAGCTGGCCGCTTCGATAGAATCTTCTTCTGCTTCTTTCGCTGTGGAGGCAGTTTCGCAGGATGCTAAACCTATAACAACAGCCGTTAACATAGTAAGATAGCCTTTCTTCATGTGAATTGCGTTTATTATAAATCCTTAAAACGAAAAATGGTAACCCATGCTCCGCGTTATTTCTTCCTGAAGAACAACCGCACCGGCACGCCGCTGAAATCGAAATTCTTACGCAGCTGGTTTTCGAGATAGTTCCGGTAAGGCGTTTTGATATCGTCGGGGAAATTACAGAAGAACGCGAAAGATGGCACGGCCGTCGGCAACTGCGTTACAAACTTGATCTTGATCGCATGGCCGCGAACCACGGGCGCATGGTGCGCCTGCACCGCTTTCAGCATCACGTCGTTGAGCTTAGAGGTGGACACTTTTCGCTTGCGGTTGTCAAACACTTCAAGCGCCGTCTCCATAGCTTTGAAAATTCTCGTCTTCTCCAGTGCCGAGATAAATACAACAGGCACATCGCTAAACGGCGCCAGTCTTTTCTTTAGCTCAGTCTCGTATTCTTTGGCTGTATTGGTTTCTTTTTTTACCAGGTCCCATTTGTTGACCAGCAGCAGAATGCCTTTTCCTTTGCGCGCAGCCAGGCTGAAAATATTCAGGTCCTGCGCCGTAAGGCCTTTCTCCGCGTCAATCAGCAACAAACAGACATCGGCTTCATCTACGGCTTTGATCGCACGAATCACGGAATAGAACTCCAGGTCTTCGTGCACACGCGCTTTGCGGCGGATACCGGCTGTATCGATCAGGATAAATTCTTTCTGGAACAGGTTATAATGTGTGTGAATGGTATCGCGGGTTGTACCGGCAATGTCGCTTACGATCGTGCGCTCTTTGCCTACCAGCGCATTCAGTAGAGACGATTTTCCTACATTGGGTTGCCCGATAATAGCAAACTTAGGCAGCTCATCTGTACCCTCTTCTTCCTTTTTATCTTCGGAAATCAGGGCAGCCACCGCATCCAGCAATTCACCGGTCCCGCTGCCACTGGCGGACGCAATAAAGTAAACATCATCGAAGCCCATGCTGTAAAACTCAGTAGCATCGAGCATCCGGTCGTTATTATCTACTTTATTGACCGTTAAAAAAACCGGCTTCACACTTTTGCGGAGGACATTGGCCATCTCATCATCAAGGTGTGTCACGCCCGTTCCAGCATCTACCATAAACAGAATGGCATCCGCTTCGTCTACCGCAATCAATACCTGCTTGGCAATTTCCTTTTCGAAAACGTCTTCACTACCGTGCACAAAACCGCCGGTGTCGATCACGTTGAATGGCTTACCATTCCAGTCGCTCACGCCATATTGCCGGTCACGTGTCACGCCGCTGACATCATCCACGATCGCCTTGCGCTGTTCCAGCAAGCGATTGAACAAAGTACTCTTCCCCACGTTCGGTCTGCCAACTATAGCTAATGTAAAACCCATCTTTATTGCTGATTTAAAATCTCTTATTTATATATTTTTCTGACACTGAACTACCTCCCTTGACCATGGACCATCGTCCATCGACTCTTCCCTATTGCCCATATCCGTATTCCTTCAAATACAGATCATTGTCACGCCACTTGGGCTTTACTTTTACAAATAATTCCAGGAAGACCTTCCGCCCTAAAAAAGCCTCAATATCCGCGCGGGCGGCGGTTCCCAGCTTTTTGATCATGCTGCCTTTCTGCCCGATCAGGATCATCTTTTGGGTTTCCCTGTGCACAATAATATCCGCAACGATCTTGGTGAGCGTTTGTTTCTCTTTAAATTCCCTGATGAGAACGGCAGTATGATAAGGTATTTCATCCTGTGCCCATTCGTAGATCTTCTCACGGATCAATTCACTTACAAAGAATTTTTCAGGCAGATCACTGATGCTGTCGTCTTCATAAAACGGCTCGCCTTCGGGAAGCAATTCAACAATAGGTTGTAAGAACTTTTTGAAGTTGATGCCTGTTAAAGCGGAAATCGCCACCAGTTTTTTACAGTAAGGTTTGTCAGCAAAAAAGTCCTTCGCTTCCTGGATGCGCTCCTGGGAAGCCCGGTCGATTTTATTGAGTACCACCACCGCCGGCACGCGAAGCTTTAAGGCGCTGAAGATATCGTTGCAAGTCTCGAGGTTGTCGTTCACGTCCACGATCAGTAAAGCTACATCCGCATCTTCCAAAGCGCCTTTGACAGATTGCATCATTTTTTCATGAAGCTTATATTCCGGCTGAATGATTCCCGGGGTATCGCTAAAGATGATCTGATAGTCCTTTTCTGTAAGAATGGCTTTGATCCGATGGCGGGTCGTCTGCACTTTGTGCGAGACGATGGCCAGCTTCTCTCCCATCAAAGCGTTGAGTAACGTGCTTTTGCCCGCATTGGGTCTTCCGAATATGTTTACAAATCCTGATTTCATTCCTTTAGTTGACAGTTGCCTGATGACAGTTGACTGTTTTCGAAAAAGATAGCGATACCGAGTAATGTAACACCATGAAAGTGTGCAACGCAATTAAGATGCAACAACATTCTCCGGCCGACGCAAAATTAAACTTAAAACCTCACAGGTTTTAAAAACCTGTGAGGTTTACCCAAAATAAAAAACCGCCAGTTAAAATGCTGGCGGAATTTAGTTGCGAAGCCAGGGATCGAACCTGGGTCCGCCGCCTGGCGGATATGAGCTCTAACCTCTGATTAGTTTCCAAATCCATTCCCGCCCTCCAGCTGTTTTCAACGCTTTCTCCCGCTTCATCGCATCTGCTTTATGTGCAAATTCCTCCTGGTAAATCAGTTCCCAAGGTCTGAATTTTACCGTCCATCCGCTCTTACCCAATTCGTTATGCGACAATAACCTCGCCTCAAGGTTTGATGTAAACCCTATATATCTTGTCAAACGATTGGCTATATAATACATAAACGGTATACATAAAAAACCGCCAGTCAAAATGCTGGCGGAATTTAGTTGCGAAGCCAGGGATCGAACCTGGGACCTTCGGGTTATGAGCCCGACGAGCTACCGCTGCTCTACCTCGCACTGCAAATATACGAGGTTTTTCGAAAGCAGCAAAATCTAATCTGAAATAAATTTATTTAGCAGCGATTCCGGCCTGCGTTTTCATTTGGGAGTGAACGATTCATACAGCCGTAACGTCATCAATATCAGTTCTTGAGCAGCTCTTCCGCCACCAATCCTGGCTGGTTAAGAAATAAAAAAACCGCGAATCCACAAACGGCTGATGTTGATCAGACATGTCTGTGAATCCGCGGTAGGTATATATCAGTCTGCGCGAAAAGCTATTTCGCAGGAGTAATTGTAATGTTCCGGAACTCTATCGGACCATGGTCCCCCTGAACGTATAGCGGGCCTGGCTCTCCTTCTTTACTATCCAGTGCTCCGCCCGTAATACCGGGGATCTCCTGGTTAGAGATAACTGTTTTGCCATTCGCCACCACTGTAACCATGCGACCTACCAATGTCACGTCGTAGGACTGCCACTCACCGGGACCTTTTGAGTTGATCTCGCTGGGCGCGATAAACCCATAGATGCCGCTGAATAACACATTGGAAGGGTGCTCAGATTTGTCATTATCTAAAATTTGCAGCTCATAACGTCCACGTAAGTAAACGCCGCTGTTGCTACCTTTCTGATAACGGAATTCTATGTGCAATTTGAAATCGTCAAATTTCTGTTCTGTGATCAGATTGGCGCCTGATTTAGGGCTAGTCAATATACCATTTTTAACGACCCACTGGTTTTCAGCGCCTACGGCTTTCCAGCCGGTCAGGTCTTTACCGTTGAACAATTTGATCGGCGTTCCCCATACCGGTGCCTTCTCTCTTTTCAGGTAGGGTGCTTTGACACCTGTCCAGTTGTACTTCTTGCCATTAGGATATACCATAGTGCCTTTCAGGCCGTCGCCGGTTAGTTCACCTTCCACCACCAGGTCATTGTCTTCAGATTGCCACTGCGGAGGGATCGCGAATGAAAACTTGCCGTTCTCCCACTTCACTTCAGAAACCGGGCGTGCACTGCCATCGTCACCAACAAAATATCCTACCAGGGTTTTGATACCAGACAATTTCACTTCAAGCCAGGAGGGTTTTTCCTGTCCGTCTTTGTCTATTGTAATGTCCCAGCGTCCAATCAGATCTTTAGCTTCCATAGCCCATAAATTTAGGGTAAATAAGCTGGCAATAGCAAATGCAACTACTTTTTTAATCATGAGAAATTTTTTATGATTTTGAATGCTACAAATATAATTTTTTAACGGACGTGAATGTAACAATCCTATCTTTAATAGGATGAAAGAAAAAAATCACGAATTCAGGTATTGGGTGGCTGAAAGTATAGCTGATCTGGAAGTGCACGACGCGGCGTTGCTGAAAGAGGCGCGCGCGCTGACCGCCACTTCTTATGCTCCCTATTCAAAATTTCATGTAGCAAGTGTGGCGAGGTTGGCAAACGGATCAATTGTGAAAGGCACGAACCAGGAAAACGCCTCCTTTCCGGTCGGCATTTGCGCCGAGCGCAGCTTGCTGGCAGCAGTGGGAACCTTATATCCTGACGAAGTGATCCAGGCAATGGCGGTTACTTATAACCCGGAAGACCAGGTAAGCAATCAACCCATTTCTCCCTGCGGCATGTGCAGGCAAGCCTTACTGGAGTATGAAACGAGGGTGGGTCACCCGATCCGGCTGATCCTTGCAGGCATGGAAGGACCGGTCTATATCATCAGCTCTGTCAAAGATTTGTTGCCTTTTGCTTTCAGCGAACAGGATCTTTAATTGCCACCCACCATAAAAACCGGTCCCGCGTGCTACCTTTTATTCTACCGGCCAGGTAGGTTCACCTTTCTTCATTTTTTCTACAAGCTCTTTGTAGCCCTTGACATCTTCTCCCGTTTTTTCGGCCACGGTAGCTGCCCGCTCTTCTTCCTTTATGGCTTCATCCTTTCTTCCCAGCTTGTAAAGCAAATTGGCGTGTGTATCTATCATGTAGGCGACTTTATTGTCTGATTTTTCGAGGGAAAGTTTACTCCAGGCCAATGCTTTTTCCAGCACGGATGGATCCGCAACATTTTCGAACACAGACCAGGCGTGATTATTCAACATGTTGGCGTCCGGCTCGTCCATCTTGATCATCTCGTCTGCATATTTCACGTATAGCGGCCAGTTCTTTTTAGAGCGGTAAACATACATTTTAGAAAAGGTGGATACGTAATCTGCATAGTCCGGATACTTCTCTTTCAGTTGCTTGTCAAACTCCGTAAAATCAGGCTCTGCGTCGCCTTTGCCTTTCTTAAGCAATCCTCCCAGCTGCTCATTCAAGAGAATTTGTTTTACCAGATTAGCGCTCTTTTTGGGCGCTTCCAGGATTTTGTCTGCCCGTTCCGGTTCGTTGAGAGCGATCTGAAATCCTTTGTCATCGCTGCTTTTGGCAACCGAGTACAACAGTTCGAGATTATCCTTTGTATACAAATCCGTTTGAGTTGCCAGGTATGCGTTAGTATACTTTGTGGCGTTTTGCTGATCATAACCGGCCCTCGCCAACTTAGCCAGTTTCAACAGCTGTGCTGCTGATGAGTCACCGGCCTCTACTTTCCTGAGCTGTGTATAATACTGGTTTTCCGGATCGAGTATTTTCTTACCTGCCTCAATGAAGTTTTCCGGAGACATGCTGCCTACGAACCGGTGAATGATCTCCCCGTCGCTGTTAAAAATAAGATAGGTGGGATAAGCGCGGACTTCATATTTTTTAGCCAGGTGATGTCCGTCGTCGTACCAGCTCTTCACATAAGCATCGTCTTTGTCCGTCGTATCTAACTGTACTTTGACATTAATATAATGATCGTTATAAAATGCGCCGACTTCCTCTTTTGTAAACACGTTCTTGCTCATCATCTTGCAAGGGCCGCACCAGGTGGTGTAACAGTCCAAAAAGATGGGCTTGTTTTGTGCTTTGGCTTTGGCCACGACATCGTTCCAGGAAGGCAAATGTTCGAAGTTCATCCCTCCCGATGTATCTCCTTGCGAGTGAGTGGTCGCCGTTAACAATAAAAATGCGAAGAGTGCTAGCAAGTACTTTTTCATCAGTTGTTTTATTTTTTGGTTATAAATGTTGCAACAGGAACTGGTAAGTATGACCATTGATACCGCTGATGATGGATGCCGGCCCATCGGGCTTGAAATATCACCTTCAGCATAAAACAGTCACATGGTTTGTAAGCGTTGGGGCTTAAAGATAAGTTATAAATTAACAGAATATTGAATATAATTTGTTAATTGACAAATCGCTTTGAGGCATTTGATCCTTTTCCAATAAATTTGCCGTTAAAAATTCGGCCAATGCCTTTCAATCAATTGCTAATTATTTATCTAATAAGCTTACTGCTCGTATTTCTTCCCTCGTTTGGTTTGTCTAAATTGTTTAAACAGGCGGGAAGAGCATCGTGGAAGGCCTATGTTCCTTTTTATAATACCTGGGTGATGCAGGATATTGCACAACGCCCGAAGCATTGGGTGTTCTGGCAGTTGATCCCTGTGGTAGGATGGTTCATTACTCCCGGTATATTTATCGAATTTGCCAAGGTTTTTTGCCGCTTCTCTTTTTTGGATCACGCCGCAGCTGCATTGCTCGCTCCCTTTTATTTTCCCTGGCTGGCCAATCACAAAGACGCAAGATTCATCGGCGCTGAAGGCGTGCAGAAGCATAAGAAGCCAGGATGGCGCGAATGGGTGGATGCTGCTATTTTTGCGATCATTGCGGCTACGCTGATCCGGACCTTTATCTTTGAAGCCTATACGATCCCTTCCAGCTCGATGGAGAAAACATTGCTGGTAAGAGACTTTTTGTTTGTGAGCAAGCTGAGCTATGGGCCCCGCATTCCGAATACACCTTTGTCGGTTCCTTTTGTTCACAACTACTTACCTAAACTCAATACAAAGTCTTACTCTACACTGATCCAGTTGCCCTATACGCGCTGGTTTGCTGCGCCTGTTAAGCGCAATGATTGCGTGGTCTTTAACTTTCCGGCGGGCGATACGGTAATCCATGCAGACGGGTTTGAGTCATTAAGACCTTACAATCAAATACGCCGGTTTGCGGAATTAGGAGATCAATCGTCCATTAATGTCTTAAATAGCCCTTCGGAATTCCCTGTAGTTGTGCATCCGGTTGATAAAACGGATAATTATATCAAAAGGTGCGTGGGCGTTCCGGATGATTCCATTAAAATTGTTGATGGAATCCTTTATGTAAACAACAGACCTGCAGATATCCCTCCTGCTTCTGCAACTTATTACACGTTTCTCGCAAAAAACAACGTTCAGATTGACCCCGAGTTCTTAAAAGAATCCGGCATTCGCATTTCTCCCGATGGAAATGATTTCATGCCAGTTGGACAGGGCGTATATCGCATCAACCTGACATTAACCGAACTGAACATTTTGAAATCTTTACCTGTGGTTGATCCTAAATCGATCACTAAAGAAATCAGCGACCCGGATGACTATAATTATCAGCTGTTTCCTTATTACGACACCTCCCACCATTGGTCTGTAGACAATTACGGCCCATTGTGGATACCCAAAAAAGGCGTTACCATTACGCTTAATGCCGACAACTACCCTATTTACGAACGTGCTATTAAAAATTACGAAGGCAATACACTCGAAAACAAAAATGGCTCTTACATTATCAATGGGAAGGCGACAGACCAATATACTTTTAAGTATGACTATTATTGGATGATGGGCGATAACCGTCATAACTCTCAGGACAGCCGCTTCTGGGGCTTTGTTCCCGAAACCCACATTGTAGGTAAAGCCTGGATGATCTGGTTCAGCTACGAAAACGGTCCCAGGTGGAAGCGTTTGTTTAATATCATCAAGTAGTCGATGGTCTTTTAGTCAATGGTCAATGGTTTATAGACCATGGCAGGCGATAGATGCTTTATCATGTCTATCAAGTTGCTGTCGCCGGTCAACTATTGTCAATGGACCATGGTCTATGGTCCGCAGACTATCGTCTATAATCCCTATCTTCGCACCGCTTTTTTAAAGCCCAGTGTTTCCCGGGGTGCCGATTCAATTACACACAATTGATGAAGCTGAGATAATACCCGTAAACCTGATCAGGGTAATGCCTGCGCAGGGAAGGAAGAAGATCACTCCTTTCTCATTTCAGCATTCCCCTCTCATTAATTTTTTTAATCTTTTAAAGAAAGAACAAATGAAGAGGACTTTTATGTTCGGCGGCTTGTTATTAACAGCAAGCAGCGCTCTTTTCGCGCAAACTGACACCACGCGGTCAGACAGCGTTCAAACCCTCGCTCCTGTGGAGATCCGCTCCACCCGGCTGAATGAGAAATCACCATTCGCCGTATCCAACATCAGCAAGAAAGACATTGCGAAACAAAACCTGGGACAGAACTTTCCCAACCTGCTCAACCAGATTCCTTCCGTGGTTATCAGCTCAGACGATGGCGTTGGAGTAGGTTATTCGTCCATGCGCATCCGGGGCACGGATATCGCCCGGACCAACGTTACGTTTAACGGCATCCCGGTCAATGATCCGGAATCACAAGGCGCGTTTTTTGTTAACTTCGGTGACGTTGCGTCTTCGACGAGTTCTGTTCAGCTGCAACGCGGCGTAGGGTCATCCACCAACGGAGCCGGCGCTTTTGGTGCTTCGTTGAACATTTATAATATCGAACAGAGTAAGGAGGCGTTCGCGACGATCAGCAACGCCTACGGCTCCTTCAATACCTGGAAACATACGCTGCAGGCGGGTACCGGCCTGCTGCGCGGGGGATTCCAGTTTGACGTACGTTTATCAAAGATCAATTCGAGCGGATATATCCAACGCTCGAACAGTGACCTTAAATCGCTGCAGTTCCTGGCGGGATGGACCTCTAAAGATGAAAAGAGTAATATCAAATTCAACTTATTGAGCGGAAAGGAAAAAACAGGCCAGGCCTGGAATGGCATAGGAACTTCTTTTACCTCTGAAGACGATCCGGCTACGGTGGACTATTCAAGTCAGCTGGATGCTGCAGGCAGAAGGACCAATACGCTTGGCGACATGGGTAATGGCCGTTATTATAATGACCAGACGGATAACTATCAGCAAGATTATTATCAACTGTTCCTGAACCATCAATTCAACTCCGCGTGGTCTTCCAATCTCAGTTTCTTCCTGACGAGAGGAAAAGGCTATTACAACGAATACCGCGCAGGCGACGCCTTTGCGGATTACGGTTTGAACGATCCGGTGATCGGGGATTCTGTGATCAGCAACACCGACCTGACGCGTCAGTTGTGGCTGGATAACCATTATTACGGAACGGTGTTCTCCGTCAATTACAGCAAGGAAAGAACAACGCTAAACCTTGGCGGCGCTTACACGCGCTATGATGCCAAACATTATGGCTTTGTAAAATGGGCCGAAGTGGGCGTTCCGCTGGACTATCGCTGGTACAACCTGACTGCGTTTAAAAACGATGTGAATGTTTATGGCAAGTTACAGCAAGAGATCATCACGAATCTGTATGCCTTTGCCGATCTGCAGATCAGGCATGTGACCTATGATATCAATGGCTTTAGGAAAAACCCGGCCTTGCTCTCCAATAATGACTATACTTTTTTTAATCCGAAAGTCGGTGTAAGCTATGTTATCAAACATATGAATACTGCGCAGAGCAAGGTCTATGGCTCTGTGGCCCTGGCCAACAAAGAGCCTAACCGCGATGACTTCGAGGCCAACACAACGGAGGCGCCCAAGCACGAACAACTGACCGATGTGGAACTGGGTTATCAGTTTAATGTACGGACGTGGGAAGCCGGCATCAATGGTTATTACATGAAATATAAGGACCAGCTGATCGCTACCGGCAAGATCAACGATGTGGGCGCTTATGCGCGAACCAACGTGGACGACAGCTATCGCGCAGGAGTAGAATTAACGGCCGGATTCAGACCGGCTCATTGGCTGCAGGCCCAGGCCAACGCCACTTTCAGCCGAAACAAAATCAGGGAGATCGTTCAATACAGCGACGATTATGACAATGGCGGCCAGGTGGCAGAAACGTTTCGCGATACAGACATTTCCTTTTCTCCCAATGTCGTTGCAGGAGGTTCCATAACTTTTGAACCGTTCACGGTGCCCGAGAGCAAACAACGTTTTTACATTGATCTCCTGGAAAAATATGTGGGACGTCAATATCTGGACAACTCTCAAAACAAATTAAGGAGCATTAACCCGTATGCATTGACGGATGCGAGGTTACGCTACCAGTTTTCTTCGAACACTTTTAAAGACATCAGCGTGGTACTGATGGTGAACAATGTGTTTAACAAAAAATATGAAAACAACGGCTACACTTTCAGCTACCTGGCTGACGGCGTGACAACGACAGAGAATTATTATTTTCCACAGGCAGGCACCAACTGGAACGTCGGATTGAGCTTTACTTTTTAAAGTTAGTCTATCACCTTATAAAGAAAGCCCTGCGTATCAGATAACACGCAGGGCTTTTCTCATTACCGGAGTATTACCGGCTATATTTCTTTTTCGAATGCATCTTTCCAGGCCAGTACGCCGCCTTCTACATTCACGGTCTTTTTGAAGCCCATTGAATCCAGGTACAGGCAGGCGGCAGCGCTTCTTTTGCCGCTGCGGCAATGAATAACGATTTCTTCGTCTTCTTTTCCTTCGAGGGCACCCAGATCTCCGTTCTGGATATCTCCCAGGGGAATTAATGTCGCGCCGATGTTGTACTCTTCGTATTCGGCAGGCTCGCGACAATCGATAAGATTAATTTTCTCTCCTTTGTCCATTCGTTCTTTGAGTTGCTGAACTGTAATGGTTTCCATAATATTTAAAGTTTGATTATCAAAATGAACCGTTTGCTATTGCTCCAAACCAAGACTGTCTTCAGACTCCTGTCCGCCGCCGCCCAAGGAATCGATGACCGGAGCGGTAACGCTCACCCACACATCCATTACCTGGCCGGCCCTGATGCTGATCACATTACCATTGTCATCGAAGCGTTCAGGACTTTGCCTGTACACATAGGCGTTGGCCGTATCTCTTACATCAGCGTTGGGAATGATAGACGCCAGCATAATTCCTTTGCTTTCGAGCAACTGCCGGGCCTGCATCGTGGTAAGGCCGATCAGGTTGGGAATCGCATACATACTATTACTCAACTGGGAACCGATCACCAGGTCAATCTTACTTCCCATGGGGATCTTCGCGCCTGGCTGAATGATCACCCCGTTATACAACTGCTCCAATACTGAATTCTTGGCAAAATCCGGTCTGAAAGTAGTGTCGCCCACTTTAAGTCCGGCATTTTCCAGCACCATGAGTGCATTTCTAAAACTATACCCAACGATATTTGGCATCTCAATTTGCGGTGGCAGCGCCCTGTTATAGGTAAGATATACGGTTCGACTGGACTTAACGACTTCCAGTTCGTCAGGCACCTGGCGGATCACCTGCATCGGAGCCAACGTGTCAAAGTAAAGACTATCCTGGATCTCTACCGTAAATCCTGCATCGTTTAAGATCCTTTCTGCTTCCGCCAGAGACTTGCCGGTAACGCCGGGCACGGTCTTCGCATCGTCATGATTGGTTAACCATCCCAGCAAACTGATCACTCCCACGAAGAGTAAAATGGCTAATAATACCCCCGCTAATATGTTTACCCAAAGTGGTTTACTCGTAATAAATCTGAACATTCGGCTGTTTTATTCGGTAAATATACTGTTTACAAAAAACATTCATCTACCAACAAACTATAAAAATCTTTTAAGTTTCCACCTGCGGCGGCTACCTGCTGGGGAACCAGGCTGGCGGCACTTTGTCCGGGTATGGTGTTCACTTCCAGCATGAAAGGCACTCCTTTTTCTTCATTGTAGATAAAATCGATGCGGATCACACCGCGGCAATTGAAGATGGCATACACCCTGCGAGCTGCGGCTCTGATTTTTTCAGCAATAGCTTCATCAACCTGAGCAGGGGTTACTTCTACGGATTTACCTTCATATTTCGCCTCGAAATCGAAAAATACTTTAGAGTCATCGGCTTTCACTTCAGTCATCGGTAAAGTTATTATCGCTCCTTTCGATTTATACACGCCGATGGTGAATTCCCTGCCGACAATCATTTCTTCCACCAACACCTGCTGGTCTTCCGCAAAGGCCTTTTCGATGGCTGGCTGTAGCTCCTCAGCTTTCAGCACTTTGCTCATACCAATGCTGGAACCGCCGCTGTTGGGCTTTACGAAAAGCGGCAAAGACAGCTGCTGCAACAGTTCTTCGGCCGGAACGGGCGAATGATCGAACAGCAGCGCTGATTTAGCCACGTGAATGCCGGCCGTCCCGGCCACGCCGGTGGTGTAGCTTTTGTTCATCGTGATGGCAGAAGTGGCCGCGCTGCATCCCGTGTATGGAATGCCCAGCATATCAAAATAGCCCTGCAGCTTCCCGTCTTCCCCCGGTGTTCCGTGCAAAGCGATAAGCACGGCGTCGAAGCGGATCTTCCGACCGTTTATGTCAATAGAAAAGTCGTTCTTGTTGACGATCGCTGCCGGCTGATCGTTATCGATGTAGGACCAGTTGTCCCGGGTGATGTCGATCTTGTACACCTCGTATTTTTCCCGATCCAGGTTGTTCTGGATCGTCGTAGCACTTTTGTAAGAGATAACGGATTCTCCGGAATAACCGCCCGTTACCAACGCAATATTTTTCTTCATTCGATTGGTTTAATTTGTATCCACCTGGATGATCCCGGGTCCTGTAACTTGAGGGGGATCGCTAATAAATATGCCACCCAGGCTCAAAGACATAAGTGGCATACAGTAAATTATAAACTTAAAATTAATCAGCTGCACTCATCGTCTGGGCCCATTTTATGAGGCGTTCCGCATCGTCTAAACCAGCTTTGGCCACTTTAGCATTGGGATTGCCGTCATAACCCATACTTAAGTGGAGTGTATCGTAAACACTGCTGAAATAGCCCAGCATTTTTTTATTTTTCCTGGCTAAATGATCCCGATACCACTTAACATCCTTTCGCCCTTTTTTAGCTTCGTCAAAAACTCCGTCCAACGCTACTAACACGCCGCTATAAGCAGCGTGACCCGCCAGTTTCACATACTTTTTATCAGTGTATAAATAATCCTCTTTTTTTGCCTTTTCCGCGAGTAATTCTTTCGCGTTAGCAATATACTTCTTTGCTTCTTTAATATGTGTATTCATGGTTAACGCCTGCAAAATTAATTACATGTGTAACTTTTCTTTTTTTTCCATTAACGCTTCTACAGTCTCCTGGTACATTTCGTCAGGGACACAGCAGTCTACCGGACATACAGAAGCACATTGCGGCTCCTCGTGGAAGCCCTGGCATTCCGTACATTTATCGGGTGTAATATAATAGGTGTCCACTGCAAGGGGTTCATTTTTAAAATGCGCATCCACCACATTTCCATTCATTAAGGTAAAGGTTCCGTTCACAGAAGTACCGTCAGCAAGGGCCCATTCCACGCCTCCTTCATAAATGGCGTTATTCGGACATTCAGGTTCACACGCTCCACAGTTTATACACTCATCAGTAATTTTTATTGCCATAGCCTATTGTTTGTTTTATGAAACTATATTTGTTTGTATAAATGGCAAAATTACTGAATGAACCCGTGATATACGCCATAAGTTAAAAAAACGTCGACATGAATTTATCGAAACGAATAGATGTGATGGTCAGGCTGGGGCAATACATGCAGGAAAACAGTGAGGAATGGCAGGCTGCAAAGGAAAAAGCTTATATCAGCAACGGCTGGTTTCTGCCGGAATTTATTGATCTCAGTGTGCAGAATATAACCGCCCAATTCCTTCAGAAAACAGCGCTGGAACAGTGGGTCCGCTCCTACCCTGGTATACAGGATGAGCCCGAATCATCCCAACTCATTGGTATCGTCATGGCCGGCAATATCCCGCTGGTCGGCTTTCACGACTTCCTGTGCGTGTGGATCAGCGGCCACCGGAGCCTGATTAAAGCATCATCAAAAGATGAGGTATTAATCAAACACCTTGTGGGAAAAATGACCGAATGGGAACCCGAGATCTCGTCGTCTGTCGCATTCGCCGACCTTTTAAAAAACTGTGACGCTTATATTGCTACCGGTGCGAATAGCACAGCAGGATATTTTGAATATTATTTTGGAAAGTTCCCGCACATCATCAGGAAAAACAGAACTTCTGTGGCGGTGCTGTCGGGCGCTGAATCCGAAGGGGATCTGGCGTCGCTGGCAGATGATGTGTATCAATACTTCGGGATGGGTTGCCGTAACATTACGAAGCTCTATGTTCCGAAAGGATATGATTTTTTACCGCTGATCAATGTCTTCAAAAAGTATGAATACCTGGCTGACCATCATAGGTACAAGAACAATTATGACTATAACCTGGCGCTGCATATTCTGAATAATAAAATGTACATGAGCAACGCCTCACTTCTGCTGGTAGACGATCCCAATATTTTTTCGCCGGTGAGCCAGTTGAACTATGAGGAATATGAAGACCTGTCTACCGTGCGGCAGCAGCTGGAGCAAAGTGATGCCGTACAATGCATTGTCGGCGCGGGTTTCATCCCCTTCGGTGCAGCGCAGCATCCTTCACTGACTGATTATGCGGACGGGGTCGACACGATGCGCTGGCTGGAAGCATTATAAAGAGCCGGAGCTTTAACAAACATTTTCCTACATCCCGTGAAATTTTTGTATATTATGTACGTCTAAATAAACGTCTGTCAAAGTACGAAGACTTTAGTAAAACTTTGTTAAACTGCTTTTGCTCAAAAAGAAATACGTCTGACAATTTGTTACTTTGTAAATCGTTAGGAATAGTTTTTGAATAACATATTTAAAAGTGAAAAAGAATATGAAAGTTAAACAGTTAGTATTGGTAGTAGTGATTAGCGTACTATCAGCATTTGCCGGAGTTTACATTTACGGAAAATTTTTCAGGGGGCCAGCTGCCACTTTGGGAGTTCCGGTGGATGGAAAACTTCCTGTGAACTACGCCGGCTTTTTTGATAATGATGGCAATGCGGCCGAGCCGACCGACTTCACGAAAGCATCGCAATCGGCCGTTCCTGCAGTAGTGCATATTAAAACCAAGATCCCTGCAAAGAAACTTACCAACGATTTGCCGAACAGCAGAGGGGCTGATCCTTTTGAAGATTTTTTCGGTGATTTTTTTGGTGGTATGGGTCCTCAGATCATACCTGAACAGCGGGCTTCCGGTAGCGGTGTGATCATCAGCCAGGACGGGTATATCGTGACAAACAATCACGTGATCTCTGACAGGGAGGGCAAAGGAATTGCTCCGGAAATAAAAGTGACGTTGAATGAAGGTCGTAAGACCTACACTGCTAAGGTGGTGGGTCGTGATCCGAGCACAGACCTGGCGGTTTTGAAAATTGAAGCCACCAATCTTCCTTACTTAATTTATGGCAATTCTGACAACCTTCAGCTGGGCCAGTGGGTGTTGGCAGTAGGTTATCCGTTCAACCTGGAAGCAACCGTTACAGCCGGTATCATCAGTGCGAAAGGCCGCAGCATCGGTATCAACAGCCAGCAGAGCGAATCTCCTGTAGAGTCGTTCATCCAGACCGACGCTGCGGTGAACTCGGGTAACAGTGGCGGCGCCCTGATCAACACCAATGGAGAGCTAATCGGTATCAACTCAGCAATCCTCGCACCAGGCGGTACCTATGCCGGTTACTCCTTCGCAATTCCTTCTACTATCGTGAAAAAGATCGTGAACGACATTGTTAAATATGGTGATGTGAAGCGTGGTTACCTCGGTGTGACTTATTCCGGAGTGCCTTCACAAAACGAAGAATACCTGAAACGCGCGAATGTGCAGGACGGTGTGTACGTGATCGGAACAGATCCCTCTGGCGGCGCCGGTAAAGCAGGCATCAAAAGAGGTGATATCATCACGAAGATCAACGGGCGTGGCATCGTATCAGGCCTGGAAATCAGTGGCGCACTGGCGAGTGCACAGCCTGGCGATAAAGTGAAGATCACTTATATCAGGGACGGTAAAGAAAACACAGTAGATGTGACCTTGTCTGCGCAGTCCAAGCTGGTACAATTGACTTCAGCTGAAGCGATCGGTGAGCGTTTGGGTGTAGATCTTAAAAATGTGGAGTCTAAGCGGGCCGAACAACTTCGTATCCGTGGTGGCGTGGAAGTGACCAATATCCGTGCAGACGGACCACTGAAAAGAACCCGTATGGAGAAAGGCTTTATCATCACGTCGGTGAACGGACAGGAAGTGAAGACAATGGATGAGTTTGCCAAAGCACTGGGACAAGCAAGAACCAACGTGGTGGAGTTAGTAGGTATCTATCCGGGATATAGCGGAAGATATTCTTACCAGATCGACTTATCGGGAGGTGATGGCGGTGGCTCATTCTAACCCGCAAAAAATATAACTCATAAAAAAACCGGTCGTGTGACCGGTTTTTTTATGCTTTCAATGGCCGAAAATATTATATGATGAATAACATTTAAAATAGACCTCACCCCACCCCGGTCCAAAGGGAAGGAACTGAAACTGACAGGTAATATGGTCTGGCAAATACTTTACTTCCGTACTACTCACTTCGTGATATACACCCGGTATTCCCAGGGCTGCATTTCGAAATGCTTATACTGACCGAAGTCAACCAGCGCTCCGGAAAACAGCTCCTTAAAGCTTCCTGATAGATAGCTACCCTCTACATGCACCCAGGCAGCGTCATGCGACCAGTTCAGGAACACCAGCACTTCATGATTTTCATTTTTTCTCAGGTAGGCGAAAATGTTGTGATCCGCTCCTGTATTGATCCTGATTGTTTGTGCGGCAGGATCTCCGCCACGTAATGCAGGATTGTGCGCATGAAGATGAAGCAATGTTTTATAGAAACCATGTAATTCATAGTTGCCTGTCCAGGGTATGGGGTCTTTATCAAAGAACGCGAGCCGCTTGTCCCTCAGCGGCAGTTCCTGTCCGCTGTACAGTAAGGGTATACCATTCCAGGTACAGCTGAATACCGCCAGCGACCGCGCCATCGCGCCATACTTTTCGTACTCTGTGCCGTTCCAGCTGTTTTCATCGTGATTGGTGGTAAACCAGGCTCTCATGCTGTCGTTGCCGATGGCATCGTATTGTTGAAGCAGGTCCGTCAACCCGTGCAGCGGTTGGCGATACTGGTAAAAATCCCTGGTTTTATGCATCCACTTCCAGGAATAGCTGGCGTCAAACACTTCGCCGTAGTCCGGGTTTTCGAGCTCGTCAAATTCCCCCAGCCAGAATAAAGGTTTTAGCGCATCCACCCGGGGCCGTGCTTCGCGCCAGAAACCTACTTCCACCCAGGACGCCAGGTCGCAGCGAAAGCCGTCGATATCGCACTCGCGCACCCAGAATTGCATAGCCTCTATCATCGCGGCCCGCAAAGCTGGATTTTGAAAGTCGAGTTCGATAATATCATCCATCCCGCTGGCGGCATGGAAGGTGCCCGTGTCTGCGTCATGCTTATAGAAGTCAGGGTGCGTGCGCGTCCATACATGATCCCAGCCCGTGTGGTTTGCCACCCAATCCATGATCACGCGGAAGCCCAGGTCGTGCGCCTCTTGTATCAGTGCCTTAAAATCGATCAGATCACCAAACTCCGGATTGATCGATGTATAATCCGAGCAGGCATAATAGCTGCCCATCGTCCCTTTCATTTTTTCCTTTGCGATCGGCGTCACAGGCATGAACCAAAGCACGTCCACGCCCATATCTTTTAAGCGCGGCAGCTCCTTCGCAAAAGCCTTAAACGTTCCCTCCGGCGTGTATTGACGCACATTAACCTCGTAAATATTTGTTGTGTGTTTCCAATCCCTCTGCTTTATCATTGAATTCGTTGCTGTTTATAGCCTGTACCGAACATCCGGCGTGAGGCGTCGTTTCATAAAATGCAGGCAGATCAAAGACGCAGCGATCGCGCATTTCCCGGCCCGCTAATTCAAAGGGAAGATAGGATAAATTGACCGTCCGCGGCCACTAAGGCTTTAATGATTTCGATATCTGTTTTTGTATTCGCTGCTAAAGTATAAGTATTGACGCGTCCCGGCTTCGAAATGACCGGCTTCTGAGTCTTGCTGAAGCAAGTATCATAGATACAACTCAAGGCGCCCATTTGTGAATCAGTGACTCATTGCTCCCTTTTTAACGCCCTTACCGGTAATCGCGGAATCCTGTTTATCTTTGCAGCATGAAGCAGTTTGATGTACCGGTTTTTTACAGAAGCGCCCTTATATCCGCCATTAAAAAACGCCGGAAGGAACAGGACAAACTTAAAAAAGATTTCACGCCCACCCTGCTTGATTTCGGACCGGTGCAAATTTACCTGGCCCGTCACTTCGGTTTTTGCTATGGGGTTGAGAATGCGATCGAGATCGCTTTTAAAACGGTCGAGGAGAATCCCGGAAAACGTATTTTCCTGTTGAGCGAGATGATCCACAACCCGCAGGTGAACGCCGACCTGGTAAGCCATGGCGTCCGGTTTCTCCAGGACACTTACGGGAAAGAGCTGATTCCTTTTGATACACTGACTGCTGAAGACATCGTGCTGATCCCGGCCTTCGGCACTACCCTTTCGATTGAAAAGAAGCTGAACGATATCGGTATTCCCACCGAAAAATATAATACTACCTGTCCGTTTGTAGAAAAGGTCTGGAACCGGAGCGCGGCCATTGCCAAGAAAGATTATACGATCATCATACATGGCAAACCGTCGCACGAAGAAACCCGCGCTACTTTTTCTCATGCCGCGGCGGGCGCCCCTTCAGTGGTGGTGAAAGACATGGACCAGACCATCCGCCTGGCAGGATATATTACGGGCGCCTTTCCGGCTGATGATTTTTACAAAGAGTTTAAAAATCAGTACAGCGAGGGGTTTGATGTGACGAGAGATTTTCAAAGGATCGGTGTAGTGAACCAAACGACGATGCTGGCGAGCGATACCCAGGCGATTGCCGATTACCTGAAGCAGGTAATGATCGATACCTATCAACTGACCAAAGACAACCTGGCTGAACGTTTTGCAGACACGAGAGATACGCTGTGCTATGCTACCAATGACAACCAGACTTCTGTCTCGGCAATGCTGGGTACAGATGCCGATCTGGCCATTGTGGTAGGCGGTTACAATTCTTCCAATACCTCACACCTGGTCGAGCTCTGCGAAGAAAAACTACCGACTTATTATATCAACAGCCCCGAAAAGATCATCTCTGAAAAAGAGATCCTGCATTTCAACTTTCATACCGGCCAGGAGCTGCTGACCTCGGGCTACCTGAGTCCTGAAAAGCCCGTAAAAATCCTGATCACAAGCGGAGCTTCCTGCCCTGACGCGCTGGTGGAGCGGGTCATCGAAAAGATAACCAGCTTTTATCCGGAGGCTACACCAGTCGGGGAAGTGGCCCGCGAATTTTTATAAGGCCGTTGCTGTTGGGCGCTCAAATCACAACGGCGAAATAATCCATGCCAGGTCGGGATCAACGTTCGCCCTTGCGTAGAACAAATTATTTTTAATAGGAAGTCTGGAGGAGGTTTTCCAACTGCTTGACGCCTTTGGAGATGACATCCTGGATAATGCGGTAGCTGCGTAAGGCTCCGTCGGGTAATTCATGGTTGACAGCCTTCTCTTCGAGCAGCTCAAAATGAGGCGTCAGCTTTTTCCCGATGGTCACCGCGGTAGACGACTTTAATTTATGCGCCAGCATTTTTATTTCGGGATAATTTCTCTGACTGATGGCCTGGTCGAGCTCTTCCATTTGCCCGGGAATCTGCGACAGGAATAGCTCGATCACTTCTTTTTCAAACTCTCTGTTGTTATCAGACAATTCACGGAGATAGCTCAGATCTACCACTCCCGTTTCGGTTGAAAATAATTTTTGAGAGGATAGCGTGTTGACAGTGGTGTTCTCTTCGCTGAGCTGTTTCAATCCAAACTCACGGGTAATGAGGGCATTGATCTTTTCAAAGAGTTGCCGTGTATTCACCGGTTTTGTAAGATAATCGTTCATGCCCGCTTCCAGGCAGCGCTCTTTTTCGCCGGCCAGCACATGGGCGGTAAGCGCAATGATGGGCAATTGGATCTTCAGCTCATTCCTGATGATCCGCGTAGTATCATAACCATTCATATCCGGCAACTCGATATCCATCAGGATAATGTCGTAAAAATTATCTCGTACTTTATCGATAGCTTGTGTGCCGGTTTCTGCTACATCCACCTTCACATTGGTACCGAGGAAGATGCCATTGATCAGTTTTATGTTCAGCGCATTGTCCTCTACCAATAAAATCCGGAGGTCTTCTAAAAAGGACAGATCGGTTACTGACTCGATAGGCGTTTTGTTAACTGATTTTTCAGAATCGAAATGCGCGAAAGGCATCGTGAAGCTAAAAATAGAACCGACCCCTAACTCACTGGTAACAGAAATGGTGCCGCCCTGGCTGTGTACGATATGCTTGGCGATACTCAATCCAAGGCCTGTGCCGCCATACAGACGCGTTGTTTCGACACCTGCCTGTTCAAATCTTTTAAACACGCGCGACAACTTATCTTTAGAAATACCGATACCGGAATCTTTTATTTTAAACTCAATGATAGAATGGGTTTCATTGGTCGATAACAATTCAGCAAAGATCAGTACACTTCCTTTGGGCGTGAATTTGATCGCATTTCCTACAATATTGGTGATCACCTGCGTCAACCGCACGGGATCGCCCACCACTACTTCGGGAACATTAGGATTGCATTCGTAGCTTAATGCAATGCCTTTATTCCTTGCTTTGGGCAGGTATAAATTGCAAATGGAATTGAGGATGCCATCGATGCTTACAGGATGTTCCTCGAAGACCATCATGTTAGATTCCAGTTTGGAGAAATCCAGGATATCATTCAACAACCTCAACAGGTTTTCACCGGCCGAACGGATGATCCGCACATACTCGTTTTCTTCAGAACCGATATCTCTTTTGCCCAACAGCTCTGCAAACCCGAGGATCGCATTGATGGGCGTCCGGATCTCGTGGCTCATATTGCTGAGGAACGACTGCTTCAGTTTCAGAGATTCTTCAACCAGTTTCTTGGCTTCGATCAGCTCGTTTTCAAATTGCTTGATATTGCTGATATCGTCAAAAACGGAAATAGCATATTCAAGCTGATCCTTGTCATTATAAACGGGAATGGCACTGACGCGAAAGGGCACATTCTTTCCGTTCACATTAATGGTCGTTTCGTTAAAGCCGATATTTTCTTCGCCATGTAAAGCATGAGAAATAAACAGCTCGTCCCTGATCTCGCGCTTTAGTACACTCTTTCCGGGATCTGTCTTATCAGGAATCTCAAACACATCGCCATCGGGAAGCAGCTGCCGGTCGAGCAACGTCACAGCTTTGTGATTAGCGTGGTATTCATTGCTTTTGGTATTGACAATGATCACCCCCACCGGTAGCTTGTCCAATATACTTTCCAGCCGCAACTGCGATTTGATCAATAGTTTCTCTGTATTGATCAATCGCTGATAAATCATCCTGATATAAATAAGTGTCAGGAGGATGATCAACACCGCGCAGATCACACTGATCACCACCACATAGATCACCGTATTAAAGCTATCATTCTCCCTTTTTAATTTGGCAGACTGCAGACTTTTTTCGGTATTGATGAATTTGAGTACGCTGTATCGCAACTTATTGACGAGCCGCTGCTCCGACCCGCCGTTCAGGAACTTCCACGCCTCCAGGAACGAGACATAGCGGCGCTTTACGATAATACTATAGGCCAGTTGCCTTTGCTCGGTAGCCAGACCGCCAATGCTGTCCAACAAGGTTCTTTGCGCATAGGCCATCGGCATGCTCTTTAAAGAGTGGATTCGCGCCTGAAGAAACCGGCTTGCAATGTCAAACGATTTTAAATAGGCGGAATCATTCGTTATGATATATCCCCTGTAGGCCGACTGCACGTCCTGTATAGCGTTCAACACATCCTGTGAATGCGTAATGATGATGCCGGACAGGTTTACATCACGCATGGATTGCTTGTATCTTACAGTCTTTGAACTGGCATAGATACCCAGTGCGATCAGGATCATGGCGCTTACGCACAACGCTATAGTAATCTTTACTTTTTCGGAAAGTTTTATGGGCTTTTTGGCAGTCATTTATTTTTTGAACAAGATCATTTCCAGGGGCTTAAGTTTATCGGGCGACCTATGTTGTCATAGAACAAAAGTAAGCTGTAAATATAAGATTTAAATAATACCTCGCCAATATTAGTTATTGACCGGACTTTGCCTGGTAATTATCTTTGTACCTGAAAACTCAATGAAAAATTAACGCTCATGAAAACGTACCTTATTAAACTCGCCCTGATCCTCAGAAATTTCCAGGTCCGAATCACTGCTCCTTACACCCACCCCGGAATTGAAAAGAAATGGTGGATGGGCGAAGAGCTTTTCCCGGATGTCCCTTCTGCGACCCGGCATTAGACAAGACATGACCAGCCGGAGCAGCTTCTCAAAAATTTATGTCGTTCGCAAAAAATCGTTTTGCTGGAATCAGAAATAATATTACCTTTGCTCTCCCATAACGGGAATGGCTGCGTAGCTCAACTGAATAGAGCATCTGACTACGGATCAGAAGGTTTCAGGTTTGAATCCTGACGCGGTCACACTGAAGATCAGGCACTTACAGAAATGTAGGTGCTTTTTTGTTTTACGTTTCAAAACTATTTTCAATACAACTCGTCTCTTAGCCCTACTAAAAGCCGGTTCCGCGCCTGCGCGTAAGAGGTACGGAGAGGCGGAAGGCGTGGGCATCTTTTTCACCAATTCCCCTTCTCTATTTCGTATCTATTTTGTCTATTTCGCACCCTCGCGTGTAAGATATACGGAAAGTAAAATAAATGGGAGGTATACTTATAAAAAAGCGTGGATATAATTAGCGGTGTCATTGCATCCGGCGTTTCTTAATCTGTCTAAAACCGCATACTCGTCCATTTCAGGATTTTTCCTGTTTGAAACCAACTCCTTAAACGCCTTAATTGCTCTTTTTCGATTTAGGTCAATAATGTCAGTGAGAAAATCGTCGGCGGATTTTACATCAACACCAAAAGACTGTACATAATCAATAGGGAAGTCTTTAAGATTATTTGTTACAATAACATTAGCATTACACTTGATGGCTGCCGCCAAAACATGACAATCTTTTTGGTCAGGTAATGTTAATCCCTTAATTAAACCACTATATTTTGTAACAAGGGCATCAGGAAAGGCGTGATTAGCCCTATTAACGCGTTTTGTAGCTTCTTGAGGACTAACTCCTTTGCGCACCATTACATCTTGCCACTCATCAAATACATGTTCTCCCCATTTTGGAGTGTATAGACCGTGGTGTGTAAACCAAAACAAGATATCTCTTATTTCAATTGGATAAATAACATTTGCATCTAATACCGCAATAAAGCGTACACTATGAATCATACAGGCCTATTTCTTCGTCAAAATTCATTATGTCTATAATATGTTGTTTCTGCTGCCCTTTCATTTTCTTCCTGTATTGTTGAACGTCTTCAAACTTAATTCGTCGATGTTTTCCAACTTTTGTATAGTTTATTAAGCCTTCTTCCAGAAGCTTAACCAAGTGTGGTCGCGAGCACCCTAACATTTCTGCTGCCTGCTGCGTTGTTACCTCTGTAGCGACAGGTACCAGGGATATAAGCTTACCCCTGCTCATTGCTTTAAGCATCTCCCCCATGAACTTTAATGCCTTGATAGGTATTTTTATCTTTTCCCCGGTTTCTTCTATTTCTATTTCAGGATTATTTGACTTAAGTTGCTCAATAACAGAGACCAGCGCATCATAGGACTCAAAAGCGATTTTTTGCTCAGCCTTGCTGATTTTTTCTAATGTTTCCATGATTTTATTATTATAGTAATAGTACTAGTCAAAGTTAAACGAAATAAACGAAACATAAATTTAAACCTTCCGTTTTAACAATCTACTACAATTTCAGTATCAAAGAATAGACGCCTTCCGTTTGAACGCTTAAACAGGAATTACATAAACCAATATAGTGAGTATCGGGACTGATCCAATAGTTATTTAAGTTCTAGACCACTTGCAAGTGTGTTGAAGCCTTATCATTTTTAGGACAGGCCTAAGTTGGACAAATTGGTGATCGTTCATTTAAAAAATATGATTGCTAAGCGGTAAGTCAATTCCATGCGATCGATCTTCGTAACACCGCGCAGACGCTAAGAAGAAAAAGGATAAACATCTACACTGAACAAAACTTCGACGTTTTGTCTCAAAATAGAAAACATGCTCTCAAAACTCTCTTCTCATCACCAGGCTAACTTTTTTTCCGCTTATATTTGG
This sequence comes from Niabella sp. ZPM-14, assembly GCF_055693045.2. Taxonomy (NCBI): domain Bacteria; kingdom Pseudomonadati; phylum Bacteroidota; class Chitinophagia; order Chitinophagales; family Chitinophagaceae; genus Niabella; species Niabella sp. ZPM-14. Next base: position 4,267,762 of record NZ_CM181148.1, on the reverse strand, counting down.
ATACACGGTTTTGAAAGTACTGAAGATGCTTGCTCCTCGCCCTCTTTTTCGAATCAGAACATACTTCCTGAAATATGGATGGTATGGTACCCTCTGCCTCCTGCTGTTGATGATCGGCCAACACGCCACGGCTGCTTCGTTTCATTACTTCCGGCATTACCAGGTGGATGAAGGTTTGTTACATAACAATGTGACCGCCATCACCCAGGACCGCTACGGATTTATGTGGATAGGCACCAGGGGCGGCATCAACAGGTACGACGGATACACTTTTAAAAGCTACCTGACGCATAAAACCAACGCGGGCGCCAACTACATTAAAGTTCTGCGCACTGATCACCAGGGATCTATCTGGATCGGCACTGCTTCGGGCATGCTGAAAATGGATCCGGCTACAGAACAGCTCACTGTTCTGAATATCCTCCCCACGCTCAACATCACCGATATACAGGTGGATTCAAAAAACAATCTCTGGATCATATCAGGCAGGGCTTTACACAAATATGATCCCGCAACAAAGGTCCTAACCGATTTTAATCTCAGAGTGGTTGCGATCGATATAGACCGCCAGGATCAGCTGTGGATGGCCACCTCAGAGGGTCTTCTCAAAAAATTGGATATCCGGTCTAATAAAATTTCGGACTTTAAAACAGCACCCTGTAATACATCAGGCAAGCATCATATCACCAAGCTCAAGCTGATAGATAACGAGTTGTTTGTGGGCACGATTTACGGTCTTTTCAACATCAATATAAAAGACGGCTCCTGCAATAATCTTTTGTTGAAAGATTTCAAAGGGACAGAGGTCTTTGTGAGAGATATATTCGCTTCCACCCGAAAAGATCTGTGCTATATTGCTTCAGAATCGGGATTGTATATCTATAATCTGCATGATCAAAATATCACGCACATTAAGAAAACACCGGCTGATCCCTACTCTCTTAATGACAATGCCATATATGCTGTTTTTGAAGACAAACGCGAAAGCCTGTGGCTGGGCACTTTTTTTGGTGGTCTGAATTATTTGTCTAAAGAAAATAATCAATTTGAAAAGTACTATCCTTTAAATATACCCGGGGCCATTTCTGGCAACGCAGTAAGGGAAATCACAGAGGATCACCAGGGCAATATGTGGGTAGGGACGGAGGACGCAGGCCTTAACCGGTTCGACAAAGCGACCGGTAAATTTACACAGATCCCATACGATCATCCTTCCCGGGGCCTGTCACATCCGAATGTACATGGCCTGGCTGCTTACCATAACCAACTGCTGGTCGGTTTGTTCTTTCACGGGCTGGAAGTGATGGACATCAACAGCGGCAGGATCATCGACCGGCATCCACGGGTGCCCGAAGGCGGCAGGAACAGCAATATAGTCATGTGCATTTATAAAACGTCGGACAACCGGATATTAGTTGGTACCACGGGCGCGGGGCTCTTTGAGTACCACGAGCCCACGAAACGACTAACGCCGGTAGTATATGTACCTGGCGGATCCTTTGTCTATGCGATTGAAGAGGATCATACAGGTACGATCTGGACCGGAAGCCTGGTGAGAGGTGTGTATTATTTCAACCCCAAGACAGGACAGTCGGGCAATATTAACCTGAATGTGGCGAATGACTCGGCACAATATGCTTACACCGTCCAGGGCATTTACGAGGACAAGGAAAACAACCTGTGGCTGGCTACCGCGGGCGGTGGTCTTTTTAAGATGAACCCGCAAAGAAAAATGGTGAAAAGGTTTACCACTGATGACGGCTTGCCTACCAACACCTTGTACCGAATCCTGGAAGATGGGAACAAAAATCTCTGGATCAGCTCGCTCAAGGGGCTTATCTGTCTGAACACCACTACCGGAAAAATCCGGACGTACACGAAGGCCAACGGATTGATGACAGACCAGTTCAATTACAATTCAGCCTTTAAGGATGAAACAGGAAAGATGTACTTCGGCACCGTTAAGGGCATGATCGCGTTTACACCGGAACACCTGGTGATCAACCGGCAGGCGCCGCCACTTTATATAACCGGGGTACTTGTCAATTATGAAACACCAGCCTCTCACAAATATTCGGATTCCATTACCCTGAACGATGATCAAACGACATTTAGTATTGAGTTTGCGGCCCTTGATTTTTCCGCTGCAGACGCTGTTCAATATAAATACCGGATGGAGGGCCTGGATAAACAATGGATTCACCTGGCTTCTAACAGACGTGCCTATTTTACGGATGTTCCCGCCGGCACCTACCGGTTTATCGTGCAGGCGGAAAGCAACCTGGGATACTGGATTACCAAACCCCGCATTATCACGATCACGATCCTGCCACCCTTCTGGAAAAGTGTTCCGGCTTTGATCCTCTACGCCATTGCCGGCCTACTGGCTATTGCGCTGGCATTTTATCTGCACCACAGAAATCTGCTGAAAAAAAATCAAAGAAAAAACCAACTCTTTGAAATGGAGAAGGAGCGCGAGACGTACAACACTAAGATCAACTTCTTCACCAATATTGCCCATGAAATACAAACACCGCTTGCCCTGATTAAAGGCCCGCTGGAATGGGCCATCACGCAGATACATGACATCGATACGGTGAAAAGAAACCTGGAGCTGGTGAACAGAAATACGGATCGCCTGGTACAGCTCACCACCGAACTGCTCGACTTCAGGAAGATAGATACCAACCAATTGAAGCTGCATTTCGTTGAAACAGATATTACCGCTTTCCTTCCCAACCTTGTTATGGCTTTCCACCCGGCTAATGAAAATGACCGGATCGATATCCAGTTACGCTTACCGGCAACACCGGTCATTGCTGATATAGACCGGGAGGCGTTTCAAAAGATCATCAGCAATCTCATGTCTAACGCGGTTAAATACGCTGAGAGCCTCGTGGAAGTGAAACTCTATGAAGACCCCGCCGAACCGGAACATTTTAAAGTGAGGATCATCAACGATGGCACCCCGATCCCTGCTGAAAGCCGGAAAAAAATATTTGAACCTTTTTACCGCGTCCCGTCGCACGCTCATTTGCGCGGAACGGGCATCGGCCTTTCGCTGGCCCGGTCACTCAGCCAGCTGCACGAGGGCCGCATTGACTACATTACCGAACCTTCACTTTTAAATATTTTTGAATTAACTTTACCCTTACGCCAGACAACTTCCCGTATTAAAGCCATAGAAAATGAAACCCTCCATACTGATCATAGATGATGAAGAAGAATTACTCGGCTTTCTTTGTGAGATCCTTCAGGATCAATACACGGTCTACAAAGCCTCTGATGCCAAAGAAGGTTTGAATATACTGCATAATCACCTGGTCGATCTGATCATCAGTGATATCATGATGAGCGGCATGAACGGTTTGGATCTGTGTAAACTGCTGAAATCTGATGTATCATTTGGCCACATGCCGATCATTATGCTGACGGCCCGCAAAAGCGATAACGATAAGCTGGAAGGCCTCGAAACGGGTGCTGACGCTTATATGAGCAAACCCTTCTCTCCAAAAATGCTGCAGGTGCAGGTAGCGAATCTTTTAAACAACCGGACCAAGATAAGGGAGCATGTGGCTCAAAAGCCGCTGGATGAAAAACTGTTTACTTTAAAATCCAGGTCTGACGAGGCTTTTATTCAAGAGGTCAGCCATTTCATCATTGACAATATGGATAAGAAGAACCTGAGCGTTGATGATCTGGCAGAACACATGAACATGAGCCGCCCGACTTTTTACCGGAAGATGAAAGCCGTGAGTAAACTATCTCCCAAAGACTTTATCGATCGCATCCGTTTGAAAAAGGCGGCTGAGCTGATTGCGGAGAATGATAACAAATTCTTCCAGATTGCCAATCAAGTGGGGTTTAGTTCCCAAAGTGTGTTTGGTAAAAACTTTCAAAAACATTTCAACTCATCGCCTAAGAAATTCCTGGATCATTTAAAGACCAGGTGGAATTCTTAAAGCCAGGGCAAGATTTGAGTCGACGTCTGATCAATATCTGTGAAATACATAACGGCTCCGTCCAATCGTAGTGGCACTTCTGAAAAATAATTTTACAAAGCTGCCAAAGACACGCCAGACGGAGCCGTTCGCGTTATTTATATACTTTAGCGTGCATTTCCTTTAACTGTTTCACCGGGATCTTGATCACTTTACGATCATAGGTCATCAGGCCGTTTACCTCTCCTTCCACATCCGTGGTTTGCGTATACACGGCTGCAGAAAGGCCTTTGTTTCTCTTCATATCGACGATCTGATCCAATTTATGCTTATAGCTTTTCAACAATTCTTCAGCTGAATGATAAGTTTGATACCCCCAGTTCCGCATCGATGGATTCCATAAATGGGATGGCACAGGGTAACCAATGCCTCCGAACTCACCGATAACGCTGGCTCTGTCGCGCGGTGCAGGCGGCACTTCCACCGTCGTTTGATAGGTGTGAATATCCGTCATATCACCTACAGGCCGCAGCGCCCATCCGCTTACAGCATTGACCAGGCGCGTAGAATCCAGCATCTTCACCGTGTTGGAAAGCCTGATGGTGGCGTACTGCCCCCAGCCTTCGTTTAATGGCACCCAGGTGACAATGCTGGGCATGCTGTAATGCTGGTCGATCATCCTTCTTAGCTCCCACTCAAACTGCGCGGCACTTTCAGCATCGCGATACAGATCGGGACCGTTCTTGCCTACATGCTGCAAATGAAGCGGCTTATCCTTCTCTCCTTTCTCAACCACCATTCCCGATGGCATATCCTGCCACACCAGCATACCCAGCTTATCGCAATGATAATACCAGAGATCCGGCTCCACCTTGATATGTTTGCGGATCATATTGAAGCCCATTTCCTTTGTTTTTATAATATCAAAAACCATTGCTTCTTCCGAAGGCGGTGTATGAAGCCCGTCCGGCCACCAGCCCTGGTCAAGCGTTCCATACTGGAAGATCGGCTTATTGTTTAAATGAATATACTGCAGCCCGTCCCTGCTAGCTACACTTATTTTCCGCATGCCGAAGTAGCTGCTGATCTGGTCCAGCTCCTTCCCGTCTTTGTTGAGCAAGGTTACCCGCAGGTCGTATAAAAAGGGATGATCGGGTGACCATAACCGGGCGTTTTGCATCGGGATCTCCACCTCGCGATTGGGAGCAATGTTGGTGCTTTGCAACTTCTTACCGTCGGCCATCACATCGATAACCACCGTGTAACCTGGTCTTAACGGACGATTAGACATAGGAACAACTTTCACTGTTCCTTTATCAATATCAGTAACCACCCTGATCTCACTCAGCCAGGCGTCCGCCGAGACTGCTTCCAGCCACACGGTCTGCCAGATGCCGCTCACCGGCGTGTACCATATCCCGTGCTGCGAAAGCTGTTGTTTCCCCCGCCCCTGCGTGCCCTCACTGGAAGGGTCATCCACCGCTACCACGATCTCCTGCGTCCCCGAAGCTTTGAGATAAGGCGTGATATTGAAAGAGAACCGGTCGTAAGCGCCTTTATGAGCGCCTACCAAAGCCCCGTTGACCCAAACAGCAGCCGACCAGTCTACCGCATCAAAATTCAGGATCACGTCTTTCGTATTCCACGCGGAAGGGAGTGTGAAAGTCCTTTTATAATAAAGCCGATCGTCAGGTGAAAAAGACTTTTTAACACCTGACAGCGCAGACTCCACGCAGAACGGAACCAGTATCTTTCCATCATACCGGGAAGGGGCCGGTTTATTTTTGGGAAGAATACTATAATCCCAAAGCCCGTTGAGATTCATCCAGGCCTGCCGTTTTAACTGCGGTCGGGGATATTCCTGCCACACATTCTGAGGGGTTACTTTTTGCGCCCATTCCGTAGACAAGGACACCGGCTGCATACGCCATTGCTGTGCCATTGCCGATGTGCTGCATAGCACGATCAGCGCGGCGCTGACATAATTTCTTAACATATAGATCTGTTGATTTTTTGAATAGATTCGGGTTGTTAATGGCACAAAGGCATCTTTATTGAAACAGGAAAGGATACTGTAAACAGAATAACCGTTAAGGTTTGAAACCTAACTATTTTAATGCGGGTAAGCACAAATGACGATAATCCCACTTATTTATTCGCGGCGAGCTTTATTTTTCCTGATCCTTAAAACTTCATCATAAGGCAAGACGCCTACTGATTTGGCCCAGGTGTCGTACTGCCGGGCAAGTTCTTTTACCAGTCCGGGTTGGCTTGCAGCAAGATCATGCAATTCAGACCGGTCCTTGCTGATATCGTATAGTTCCCACTGACTGCCGTTTTTAGGATGATATTCTTTCACCAGTTTCATGTTGCCCATTCTCACGGCTGCGTTGCCCTCATGTTCCCAGAAGATAGGCTTTTGATGAACTGCCTGATCTTTTCCCGCTACCAACGACAACAAGCTATTCCCTTGTAACGGCGTGATGCGATGCCCTTTGAATGTTTCGGGATATTTAGCGGCCGCGGCTTCCACACAGGTAGCCATGATGTCCTGGAAAAAACCGTATTGGTTCGTCAGCCGTCCCTTAACATTCGAGGCCATTTTAGAAGGCCAATGAATGATGAGCGGGCTGCTGATACCGCCCTCGTGTACCCAATGTTTATACTTGCGGAAGGGCGTGTTCGACACATTGGCCCATGACTGGCCATAGCTTAAGAAATATCCTTCCCGGGTTCCTAACAACTCTTTCTTGCCGCCGCCCAGCTGCCCACCTTCGGCACAGGCCCCGTTGTCTGCTACGAAAAGGATCAACGTATTGTCCAGCTCGCCTTTCGCTTCAAGGGTCGCTATCAGCTTGCCGATATTCTGATCCATCCGGTCGATCTGTGCCGCATACAGCGCCATCCGGTATTCCATCTCGTCTTTCTTCTCGTCTGACAACTGGTCCCAGTCAGCACCATCAGCGCTGCTCAATTCCAACGCTTCATCAATAATACCTAGTTGTTTCATCTTTTCAAAACGAGCTTTCCTCAACGCATCCCAACCTTCTTTGTATCGATTCCGATACTTGTCTACGTCGGCTTTCAAGGCATTCAAAGGCCAGTGGGGACTTGTATAGGCGAGGTACAGGAAGAAGGGTGTTCTTTTTGGAGCTGACTGATTTTCCCGGATAAACTTCATTGCGTAATTGGTGAAAGCGTCTGTGATATAAAAATCACTTCCCTCGGGCTCAACAGGGTCATTCATCAGCGTCAATCCCCTGTCTCCTGTCGGATGGAAATAATTGGTAGCACCGGCCAATATGCCGTAATATTTATCAAACCCTCGCTGCAGCGGCCACCTGGCGCGGTCGTGATAACCCAGGTGCCACTTACCTGACATAAAAGTGTTGTATCCGGCGGACTTCATCACTTCTGCAATGGTGACACAATCGTTGTTGATATCTCCCTGGTAAGCAGGTACACCATAATTGAACGCCGCGCGATCCTCGGGATCATTGGTCATATGACCGATGCCTGCCTGGTGCGGATACAACCCGGTCATCAGCGCGGCACGGCTGGGACAACATCTGGCACTGTTATAAAACTGTTTGAAGCGCAATCCATTCTCGGCCAGCTTATCAAGATGCGGCGTTTGCACTTCACCGCCATAACATCCGATATCGGAAAACCCTATATCATCTGCCATGATCAATATGATATTAGGCCGCCGGTCTTGTGCGCCTGCCTCGACGGAAAGTATCGACAGCACGCTCAGGATTAACAGGTAATTCTTTTTCATCATCGCTTTCATAAATTTTAACCGCTCGAATCAAGATCTACTATTTGACCTACCTCATTTGAAAGAGCTTATCGGATCTGGAACACATCGGAAAAATTCATTTCCGTAAAGCCCACTGTCTTCACAGCAATCCGGGCAAACAAATGCGGTTGAGGTGTAAACGTTACAGCATTCAGTGTGTGGCTTAATGTGTAAACTTTTGTCAAATCAAGATTGGCTCCCGCCATTGATCCGTTGGGATCAGGGTTTTGCTGGTTGGATGGATTAACATTGATGAGATTATCTACCAGTTGTGTCTTGCCCACCACCAGGTAAACCCGCTCCAGTTGCCTGCTGGCGGATTGCTTATTGATTTTGAAACTGGCTCTTACAGAATCATTCACAACCGAAAACTGAACATCACTCAAAGTAAAATAAGGCGTAACCGGTACGTCGATAGTGGTGGCGCCATTCACTTTTACCGGTATGGTATCCGTATTATTTTCCCAGGGACCGTTACCGGACACCCTGATCAACTGGTAATCTCCATCAAACAAGAGTGATGCGAAAGTGCCGTCCTGCTTGACGTTGACGTTAATAGGATTGCGCAATTCATATCCGGGCTGGTACAATTGAATCACGCTGATGCCCTGCCTGATAAAAAGCGGTTCTCCGTTAAAAGTGATACGACCGGAAAGTTGTGATGTCGGCGGGTCATAATTATCTTTTTCACAACTGCACAATACCACCATCAGCAGCAAACAAATATTTAAAAGCGGTTTCATCTGTTTATTTTTTATTGAATTGATTAGTACAATGGGATCCAGTTAGAAATGCCTATCGCTTATCATGTAGCTTGTTATCTTTTATGCTCATTTCATCATTAATGGAATGGATTCTTAACTAACAACGGATTGGCGTTAATGGCGCCCGGAGGAATCTGGGAATAATAATTTCCCATCCTGAAATTACGCGGCTGTGTAAACCGTGGTGCTACGCGCTTCACAAAAACATATTTGTTGTGTTTGGTCGGATCATCGGGCCTTACCACGCGGTAGGGCCATAAGGCGTAAGCCAGCGTGCTTTCTGTTTGCCTGCTTCCGTTGAACAATACATGCGACAATCTCCAACGTTTCAGATCCCAGTAGCGTTGCTCTTCGAAAGCCAGCTCCACCTGGAATTCACGCCTGATGATGTTCATATCTAAGGCATCAAGGCTGTTCGGCCCAAAGCCCGCCCGCTCGCGCACCTGGTTGATATAGGTCAGCGCTTCCGCCTCCTGGTTTAACTCATACGCAGCCTCAGTGGCCATCAACAAGATACCACCGAGCCTGTAGCGGATCCACCACACATCACTGCCCTGTCCGGCCTGCCCCGAACCGATCCTGGAATCAACATACTTCCGTAAGAAGAAGCCGGTATTTGTAACGTTCGCTGCGTTGGGCTGAGGGCCGTTGGCCGCTACTAGTAAGCCTCCGTCTGTAAAAGTGCTGTTGAGCGCAGAAGAAGTTCTTTCCACATACCGGTTGGTCGAAGGATTCCATTCCATCACGCCCGCCTGGATCTCGATTTTCTCACCACGAAATGTTGAATTAGGCGTGATCACGGTTCCGAACATGCGCGGATCTTTCCCGGCAAAAATATCTTCGGGCTTATCATAGTAGATGTAATCGCCGCCATTGCTCACATTGGTTCTCAACACACCCGAGCTGCCGTCAACACGTTCAAAAGCTTCTACCAGGTTTAAAGTCGGCACCAGCCCGGTGCTGCCTGTTGCATTTTCTCTTAAAGAGCGCGGGATATTTTCAACGGTAAAGCTGTGGTATTTACCATCCAGCGTATAATCCATCGCCCATATCACTTCAGGATTGCCTGTTTTCTTGGTGAACAGGTCATAGAAGTTTTGGGCCTTGTCTGCGTTAGCATTGTAGAGCGAATAAGGACCGTTGTTGATGATCTCCTTTGCGGCTGCCAGTGCTTGCTCATAGTATTCATTGGCCTTGCTGGCCGGAATACCTACTTCGCCACCTGCCGTTTGGATGGGCTCTGTAAGCAGGTTATTATATTTGGCGATAGATCCTGCATAAAGCATCGCCTGTGCCTTCAGCGCGAGCGCCGTCCATTTATTGGCGCGGGTCTTACTGCTTTCCGTCTGAGGCATCTGGTCTTTTATCGCATCTAACTCGCTCGCTATAAAATCATAAATCCCGCTTTCCGTTGCCCTGGGTTCTTTCATATCTTCCACACTTTCAGGGCCTGTGTACTGATAGGTCTTTAAGATCAGTGGCACACCGCCCATGCTGCGCACTGCCAGAAAGTAGATATAGGCTCGTATAAACCTCCCTTCAGCCAGGAGCTGCATTTTATCTTCCTCTTCCATCACATTGGCTACTTCCAGCTTTTCGAGGAAGAGGTCTACATCTCTCATTAACTCATAAGGCCAGAACTGCTTGTCGGTATAAGGGTAATTAACGCGTGTGTTGCGGTTATTATTACCACCCAACCCGCCGGACCACATGGCCTCGTCTGTATCAGTGGGAGCCAGCAGACCGCCCTCCAGACCACCTGTGGGCTGAATGCGATTGTATAAATTGGCCAATACGGCGAGCGCCAGCTTAGGATCGTTCCACACCTGCTCGTCTAACAGGATGTCGGTCGGCTCACGTTGTAGATATTTTTTGCATCCGATAAATGGAACAAGCATTACCAGGATCAATGCAATGAAAGTGAACTTTTGTATATTTTTCATTCGTAAATATTTATGTTTTTAACAGTCGAATGGAACTGATCAGGTATAAAATTTTATAATGAACGGTTCATTGCTATGCTATTAAAAAGTTAGATTAACACCAAAGTTGATGACCCGTACCGAGGGATATTGCAAACCCGTGTTCAGCTGGGTTTCAGGATCTATATCAATATCTTTTGTGTTATCAAAAGAGAATAAATTAAACCCGTTTACATAAATCCTTGCATTGCTGATCCTGGCTCTCTTCAGCCATTTATCAGGCAATGTATATCCGAGGATCAAATCGCGGAGCCGCACATAGGACGTGTTCCTGAACCAAAATGTGGATGCCCTTAAATTGCTTTCGTTGTTGGTTTTCTTGAGAGCCGGATAGGTCCCGGGCACCCATGGACTACTGGGATCAAAAATATCTTCATGATGCCAGCGATCATTTAAAAGATAGTCCGGCGAGTTGGCATCGTTTTGAAACGGGTTCTTGATTTCTGCCGCTCTTCCACGGCTTTGCATGGTGGCGCCCGCAAAATTTACAGTCAGGTCAATTCCTTGGAAACGACCCGTTAAGTTCAGGCCGAAGTTGAGATAAGGCAGATTTCCTTCCCCGTAACCTGTGGGCCTTTCATCCAAACCATCTATCACGCCATCGCCATTCTGATCTTTATAGATAAAGTCTCCGGGCAACAAAGTAGTGTTGTTCTGTCCGTCTATATCAACCGGATAATTGGCGATCTCTTCAACTGACTGGAACTGCCCGATGTATTCTAATCCCCATTGAATATTGGCCCAGCGGTCTTCGATCGAATTCCTGTATTGATCTACGGAGTTGGCAAACCTGGGTTTGTAGGAATACCAGTTTTTCAGCCGGGCTAACGTGGCATTACCACCTACGGTATAGCTAAACAAGCCGCTTTTTCCATTGTAGTTAAGTGCCATTTCCAAACCCTGCGTTATATTGGCGTTCAGGTTTTCCTCCGGAAGACCAAAGCCCACTTCCTGCGGAATCAACACATCATACCTCGAAGCAGGGATCCCGGTGAGTGTCCGGCGAAAGACCTCGAAGCTACCTCCAAACTTCCCTTTCCATAATGCGAAGTCGAGACCGATATTGCTGATCGCGCTTTTGATCCAGGTGAGTGTCGTGATCGGAAGTCCCCGTGCTGCTACCCCGGTAATCAGCTGTCCATCCAAATAAGCATTGCCGGCACCGAAATTATAGCCGCTCAGATAGGCAAAGGCGCCAATGTCGGGCTCCCGGCCGGTTTCGCCATAAGACGCACGTAACTTAAGATCGGTAAGCACATCGGTAATTTTAGATTGCTTCATGAAGGGCTCTTCGGTGATGCGCCATCCGCCGGTAACAAAAGGGAATAATCCCCAGCGATGTTCCTCAGGGAAGCGCCAGGATCCGTCATAGCGGGCACCCACTTCCAGCAGGTATTTTTCGCTAAAGTTGTAATTGGCCCTGAAAAAGAAACCTGCCCTGGCAGACTCATCCGCCCGGTCTGAGATATCCCTGAATTCGTCAGGTTGATTGATGATGTCGATATAATTGCTAACAGGCTGAGAGCGCACCCAGAACAGTTTATCCATCCGGTCTTTCGTCTCAACACCGCCCGTCGCCTTTACGGAATGCTTTCCAAAATTGCCGCTATAGTTCAACTGTAACCGCATCACGTTATCGGTGATGTGTCCGTTGTCTTTACTGCGAAATGGATTTCTTTGTCCGCCGGTTACCGTGTATGTTCCCTCGGTGCTGTTATATTCGTAAGTGTTATAAGTCTTTTCAGAAATATCTCTCAACAACGTATTATAAAAATAGGCATACATACCGGTGGCCGTTAAGCCTTTGATGGGCGTTTTATACTCCAGGTCAAAAGTCGTTTGTAAGGTTCTGTTGACCTGATTAAAATATCCCGACAAAGGAAATACTGCGTAGTTGGTGGCGAAATTGGTGGTGGTCGCGGGATACTCCGGGTTGTCATTGGCGTAAGGCCGTTCGATCGGCAGATTCCTGAACTGCCCCAGCAGCGCCTGGAAATAATCATCTTCACCGGGTAAGCCTAACCGGTCTTCAGACTCGATCTTACCGTTGATTTTGATGCCGATTCTGATGCGTTGCCCGATACGCGTGTCCACGTTAGCCTGCAGGTTAGTGCGGTTAAAATTGTACCCGTCAAATATCGCATCCTGGTTCAGTCTTCCAAGCGATAAGTAATAACTTGTTTTCTGTGAGCCCCCGGTAGTGTTGACATTCATGTAGGTCTGAGGTGCATAATTTCTCACATAGCTCGACCAGTCAAACCCTTCGTAACCTTCACCTCCCTCCTGCCACTTCGCTACTTCTTCCGGCGTCCAGACGCTCGTGCCGTTTTGATTGATATCCGCTTCTGCCTGGGCTCTCACATAATCAGCTGCACTGGCAGGCTTGGGAAAACGTGTTAAGCTTTGAAAACCGTGGTAAAAATTAAGGCTAACCTTATTTTCTTTATTGACACTTCCATTCTTGGTCGTCACCAATACCACGCCGTTGGAGGCCTGCAAACCGTATATGGCGGCAGATCCATCCTTCAACACCGAAAGGCTTTCTATATCTTCCGGGTTGATATTATTGAACTGTTCTTCACCTGAAGGCACCCCATCTATTACAAACAAAGGTGTACCTAGATTCCTGATCTGCAACCTGGCACTTGCGCCCGGCCGGCCATCCGGCACCCGGGTATTGACCCCGGCGATCTTCCCGATTAAAGCCTGGGATACAGTAGGGACGGGACTTACCGTAAGCTCTTCCGAAGTAATGGTTGAAATCGAACTGGTAACGTTTTGACGCTTTTGTTCGCCATACGCCACGACGATCACCTCATTCATCGACTGTGAAGACCCTTCCAGCACGATATTTATTTTGATCCTGTTGTTTACAGACACTTCCTGCGTTGCGTATCCAATGCTGCTAAAAACAAGGATATCATTTGCGCCTGCATTGATGGTATAGCTACCATCTTCACGGCTTAATGCAGAAAAGGGCTGATCTTTTACTGATACCGTAACCGCAGGAACGGGGGCTCCTTCCGCATCAGTGATAGTGCCGGTTACAAGGCTATCCTGCTGCTGTCCCCGAAAAATGGTTCCCGGTACTGCTGCATGCGCTTTTGAGGGCGGCATCAACAGAAAGCACAGCATGAATCCATAAAATAGTGTAAACAATTTCATAAACAATGGCAAGTATTAAGATAGATATTAAACAATCCCCGGGCTTATGAGCACCTTTGGTTTTCGCTAGAACGCAATATTATTTAAATAAGCATTTGCTGACTTATTCAATATTTCGACGTTTTGTATCATCTTTTTTCCAGCTGTTCAGAATGAGTGGTTGATTGGATTTTCCTGTGAATGGTTGGCAATAGGGGTCGTTATGGCAAAGCCGCCCTTCATTCGTCAAATAGGTAGTAAGACAAAGAGAGAATAAACAATAGGCAAATGTTTAATGCGCGATATTCATTTGATACGAATGAAAATTAAGATTGATTATAAAAAACGATAGTGGACTTTCTAACAAGACTGTATTAAGATCATCGTACTAGAACTGCCATTCACCGATAGCGCTGCAACCCTGAATCAATCAAGGTTGCAGTTTTTACCGTTCAACGAAGTTGAAAGTCTTTTATCTTCCCAAAACCGGGAATTGGGAAATGCGTAACCGGGTGCAGCCGTAGGGAACCAGGGTGATCTTTTCTTCCGGTTGTTTCGCAACGCCTTCGCTATACATGACACTGTAAGGTGATGGGCCTGCCATCTCATTGTATAAGGTCCACTCAGGGATTCGCCGCCCTTTTGTTGTAAGCTTTAGCGGCGCTGCTTTTGGCGTCCAGGGAAAATCGGATACGACGCCTTTTTCCAACTGAAATTGCGCGTCGAACTCGCGGTCCGGAACAGCGATCAGTCCGTAGTTCCAGGGAGTTGCAGGTCTTATTTCAAGGTAACTGGCGCCATACTGTTCCGGGTCTTTTTCATTTTTGACCCATTGTTCCTTTTCACTAATCCTGAGCGCGTAAACAATCGGACCCCGTTCTACCGACACCGCATTTTCATCCCAGCTATTTTTAAAAATATGCATGGGAAGCTCCAATGTTACTGCATCCCCACTCTTCCAGTGGCGGTTGATTTTGATGATCTCGCCGGCGGAAGCCTGGTAGTAATACTCACCGTTTACCTTGACGGTAGCCTGTCGGCACCATTTAGGCACCCGCAAATGCAGCGGGAATAACACTTTAGCGTCACGCTTGTCAAAGTTGATATTGAACCGGATCTGATCATCGAATGGATAACTGGTCACTTCTTTTATCGTCACTGACTGATCATCGCCCACTTTCGCCGTCACTTCGCTTTCCGCATATACCAAAGCGGCCAGCCCTTTATCCGGCGTGGCATACCAAAGGTTTTGCGTAAACTTGGGCCACCCCTGGTGCATGTTGGAAGTGCAGCAGGGATAACCGGTCAGAAAGCCATAACAAATATCTGTGCCGCCATGGTTCACGTCAAAATTCCGGTTATGCCTGGTGATCATTACCTGGTTGGCTTGTTGAAAGTATTGATGATTCATATAATCATCGGTGGTCTGACTGGGCAGCGCGTTGAAAGCGATGCGCTCCAACTGGTCTGCGTATTCTACGTTGCCCGTTATTTGTAAAGCACTTTCTAATGAAAACATCATTTCAACCGCGGAACAAAGTTCAGCGCCTTGTATGGCGCTGTTGCCATGCAGCGCTTCATCTCCACCATATAAACCATTTGCCGTACCATTGAACTTTCTAAGATCCGCCAGGCCTTTGTTGAAGGCATCTACATATTTTGGATCCTCGTGTTGCTGGTAATAGATCACGGGCGACTTGATTCCCTGCGCCAGGTTGACCCCATGAATACTACCCTTGGTGCTCAGCAGATCGGAATGCAGAAACGCATTGGTGAAATCAAAAGTCTGCTGATGCAGGACATTCGCGAGATCCAGTAAGAAACGTTCCCCGGTAATATTGTACAGCCAATACACGACCATCAAATTATCTGCGGCGCGGAACCGGGCCCAGAAGGTCCAGTGATCCAGCGGCTTTGAGGGTAATTCCTTTAACTGGTATTTGAAATAATTAGTGAACAGCCTGATGACCCGTTGGTCACCGGTAGCCATATAATATTGCTTCAGCACTTTGAGCATGACCATCTTGGGCCACCAGTCACGGCTATTGTCGCGCTGCACGCCGCGTTCCGGCCCATAATCTTTGGAAGGTCCGAAATATCCGTCCGGCTGCTGGCTGTTGATCGCCCATTCTACCCAGGGTTTTACTTTGGCGATCAGCTCCTGATCTTTCAGGATATAAGCCAGTGGTAACAAGCCGTCGATCCAATAAGGGCCCCGCTCCCACTGATCGCCGTCACCGCCCAGCCATCCGTTGCGTTTGCCCATCACCAGCGGATACAACTCATCCAGGCGACCCGTTGCACCGTTTTTCTGACGGATCAGCATTTCCTTTAACCAGCCCTGTGGCTTGATGGCGCCAATGGGCAGTTCCAGGTACATATCCTGCTTTAAAGGTGCGCGGGGTGTTATGGGGCCCGGCATTTGTGCGCTCGTTGGATGGGCGCTTATTAATAAGAAAAGGGCAACGAGCTTACTCCAGTATTTCATTCGGCAAAAGTTGTATTTAGAAAGAGGGACAAATATAATATCTTACAGTAAGCAACCTGGCAAGCCGGAAGATAGCTATCATCCGATCTGAATGGTTCCTGAACGCGCCATAGTTATTTCAACAATACTTTTTTTCCTGTCTTCGCAGATTCCTTTGCCGCCTGAAGGATCTTCACCACGATCACGTTATTCTTTAATGAAGACAGATCATCGGCTGGAGCGATTTGATGGCGTAACAATGCGGTCACGTAAGCCAGGTAACTCTGGTAAGGCCCCGAAGGTGAAGGTACATTACTGAGCTCATACCCGGTTTTATTGGTTTTACTACGCAGCACCTGTCCATTAACTGCCTGCAGATAACCGTTGCTGCCAAAAACCTCCCAGTCTTTGATACTGAAAGGCCAGTTCCACGAAGCTTCTATAATACCGGTAGCATTGGCATATTGGAGGACAATGGTCGCGTCGTCATCCACTTTTGGATAAACCGCCGGCTTCATCTGATGGGTAACTGCATACACAGAAACGGGCATCTGATTATTCATGACCCAGGTAAATAAGTTGGCGCCATAACATCCAAAGTCGCTCAATGCACCGGCCCCGTTCTTTACCGGGTCGGTCAGCCAATCCAGGAAAAAACGGCTGCATCCTATTTCTTTCGGCCCCTCATGTCCGTCATGCGCTACCATTTTGACGATACGCCCGATTTCGTCGGCCTTTATCTTTTTATAGATTGCCTGGTTGGTACCATACCAGGTTGTTTCATAATTGGTCAGCACCATAGTTCCATGCTTCTTTGCCAGTGCAGCCATTTCCTCTGCGTCCGCTACGGTAGTAGCCAGTGGCTTTTCTACCATCACATGAACCTTCATCGGCGCGCAAACGCGTACCACATCAACATGTTCACTGATGGCATTGAAGGCCATGACCACCTCTGGTTGCTGATGTTTCAATAATGTCTTGAGGTCATCATAAAATATACTGTCCGGAAGCTGTAAGGATTTCTTAAACTTTTTCCTTAGCTCCATGTCACGTTCGGCGATCCCGACAATATGGACCTCTTTCTTTTTATAATGATCCATAATCAGGTTGACATGATCATGGCTCAAACCTGCCAGGGCAACGGAAAGCGGTGGGTTGTCCTGCGCGCAGGCATTGGCTATACTACAAAAAAGCAGCAGGGCTATGTACAGTATCTTCATGGACTGATTGTTTTTGATCTTCTAAAAATAGGCTTTTTTTTAGTGCTTGTTTTACAAATCAGAGACCGGACCATCCTGCATTTACAAAATGTTAATCGGTTTCAAAAGCCACGCCCCTGCTGGATCCTGGACTGTTTTTCCATGTTCATCTCTTATTCCCTCCGGTAATCAGTCGTTTGGAACGATTCGTCAAAAAAACGACCAGTTCGTTTGGGACGAATGTATCAAATTCGCGGTATCATTAACTACCCCAGGTAGACCGGTAACGAATCCGGGTTGATGAACGATTGTTGGTAAACCTATTGCCGGGTGATTGCTGGAAAAGAGAAATTGACTATATGAAATAGATATTTTGAACTGGAAAGCCTTCTAACATTTCAAATTCAATTTAGACTGCCTTTTATAAACAAACATTGAGTAACGACTCGGGGAAATAACGATTGCGTCACGAGTTATCAGCGCGAATCATAAACGGAGATAAAGGAGATAGTATTTCTGCTTCCATACTACTATATCCCCAGCTGCTGTTTAGCATGAGCGTGCGACTATTTATAACCACAAGACAAGCCATTATGAATGTAACAAAAACGAACGCTTATTTATGTTTTCTTTTTTTGCTTCTAGCCGGTGGGTTCTATTCCTGCAAGGACAAAGAAATTATCGCCAGCGAACACGACCCCGGTAAACCCACCACCTTTTCTGACTTCTCACCAAAGCAAGGTGCCATACGCACACGTCTTTATATCAGCGGTGAGAATTTCGGCACCGATATTTCGAAAATACATGTGTATATCGGCGACAGAGAACTGAAAGTAGTAGGCTCCAATGGAAAGCAGATCTACTGCTGGGTGCCCGGACAAACCAGCACAGGGCAGGTGAAAGTAGTGATTGGCGACGAATCTGGTCAGGCTGCAGAGCATACCTTCGCCGATCCGTTCACTTATATTAAAAGTACTTCGGTGGGAACGCTGGTCGGCAACGTTGATGAAAACGGCAATTCAGGTATTATCGACGGGACCTTTGAACAAGCTGGATTTACCTATCCTGCCTGGGTCACCTATGAGCCCGAAAGTAATGTGTTGTTTGTAACCGAGCTGGACTACGCCGTGAGAAGAGTGGACCTGGCCGGAAGAACTGTGTCTACGCTCGTCACCAACGGTCAGGCCGGGTTTGGTAAAATGCAGACAACCGTTTTAAGTCCTGATACAGACACGCTGTATCTTGTAAATGATAACGGCAACCGGAGCACGCCAAACAAAGTGGCACTGGCCTACTCACTACGCTCCGAAAACTACCGGCGCGTTCATCCGATTGTGTACGACGTTGGCGCTTTTGGTTGTGCGCCGCATCCCATGCAAAGCGGCTTGTTTTACAGTACGAATAATGGAACGCCGATCAAGAAAGCAGTTCCGGATCCGGTGACCGGAGAACTGGTACCAAAGGAATTATTTAAGATTGGTGGCAACCTCAGTACGCTTATCTTTTTTCACCCCAGCGGCAACTTTGCCTATATCATGGCGCATAGCCGGATCTATAAATGTATCTATAACTGGGAAACACAGGAGCTGCAACCCGCCATCATCTTTGCGGGCGATGTAGCCGGCGACGTAGACGCCATCGGTACTTCAGCCCGGATCGGCAGAGCCTACCAGGGTGTGTTTGTAAAGAATCCGGAATACGCAGGCCAGGCGGACGAGTATGACTTTTATTTCTGCGATCAGAATAACCACAGCATCCGCATCCTCGCTCCCACCGGTATGGTGACCACCTTTGCAGGCAAAGGCAGTCCTACACCAGATGGAAAAAAGGACGGATATATCGACGGTGATCCCCGGCTGGAAGCCCGCTTCTCACAACCCACCGGTATCGATTATGATGTAGCCAATAAAACCTTCTACATTGCCGAACGGGTCAACAAGCGCATACGAACCATAACCGTAGAACAATAACAGACTATCACCCTCTTTTTTAACCGATTGCCTCGTTGACAAGGGCATGCCATGCCCTTATCATGATCCAACATGCAATCACTGAATACCAATTAATGAAAAAAACTGTATTGATATTGATAGCGATTGCCTGCGCTCACTTCTTTGCTTATGCACAGGATACAACGCAGGTGCCGGTAACCGTTACCGGTACTGTCACCAACGAACAGAACGAACCTCTCAGCGGCGTCTCCATTACTGTGAAAGATCAACCAGGACTGGGGGTAACGACCGATGAAAAGGGATTGTACACCATCAAAGCGAATCAATACCAATGGCTGATCTTCTCTTCAATGGGATATGAACAAAAAGAAGTATTGATTAAAGACGAGTTCAAAATAGATGTGGCACTGAAAGCTGCTGAACAAAAAGCAATGGACGAGATCATCGTTACCGCGCTGGGTCGCCAGAAAAAAGCCACCGTGACGGGCGCTATCACGACGGTGGACCTCACAACGCTGAAAACGCCCACCTCCAGTATCACCAACGCCCTCGCGGGGAACGTAGCGGGTGTACTGGCGATGCAGTCGAGTGGTCAACCAGGCAGCAACGCCTCCGAGTTCTGGATACGCGGTATCTCCACGTTTGGTGCAGGCACAGCGGCGCTGGTATTGGTGGATGGCTTTGAACGGTCATTAACAGAAATCAACATTGAAGATATCGAAACCTTTACCATACTGAAAGATGCCTCTACCACGGCCATATATGGTTCCCGCGGCGCTAATGGCGTGGTCCTTATCACTACCAAGAAAGGAAAGGTGGATAAGGTGACCATCAACGGTAAATATGAAGCGTCGTATAATACCAGGACCTTCACACCCGAACTGGTGGATGGCTACACCTATGCTAACCTGATGAATGAAGCGCGCACCACCCGCAATGAAGAACCTTTTTACAGCGCCGAAGATCTCGACCTGATCAGGAACCAACTGGATCCCGACCTGTTTCCGGATATCAACTGGATGGACATGTTTTTGAAGCCCGGCGCCTTTACGCAGCGTACTTCGCTGAACTTCAATGGTGGCGGGGCCCTGGCGCGCTACTTTGTATCCGGCAGCTATATCAATGAGGGTGGTATGTATGAAACGGACGAGAACCTTAAAAGTTATAATACCAACGCGAACTATAAAAGATGGAACTACCGCGCGAACGTGGATATGAATCTGACCAAAACCACTTTGGTGAGGGTTGGCGTGAGCGGCTCTCTTGGAAAACAAAATCTGCCGGGAGGAAACTACAGTGAGATCTGGGCTTCTTTGATGGGGCAGAATCCCATTTCTATCCCGATCAAATATTCCACAGGCCAGGTAGCTTCCAGAGGTGGTGCGGATCGCCAGAACCCCTGGGTGCTGATCACTCAACAAGGATATATTGAAAACTGGGAAAATAAAGTGCAGACCAATGTTACGCTCGAGCAGAACCTGAAATTCATCACGCCAGGTCTGCGTTTTGTGGGACGCTTCGGATACGACAACAACAACAACAACTTTATCCGCCGGATGAAATGGCCGGAAGGATGGATCGCTGAAAGACAGCGCGAATCCTCCGGTGAACTGAGGTTGCGGCGGACCATCACCGAGCAATTGCTTACACAACGTTCGAGCGCCACCAGCGACAGACTGGAAACACTGCAAGGAGAACTGCATTACACCAAGAACATCAAGAGCCATAACCTGGGCGGTATCATCCAATACACACAGGAGAAAAAGGTGAACACCGGCAATTATGGCGAAGACATCATGCAGGGTATCGAGCGGCGCAATCAGCGCGTGGCAGGCCGCTTTACATATGGCTTCCAGTCACGCTACTTCTTTGATATCAACTTCGGCTACAACGGCTCCGAGAACTTTGCTACCGGTCACCAGTTCGGTTTGTTCCCGGCCCTTTCAGGAGCCTGGAACGTGGCAGAAGAAAAGTTTGTTCTCAATAACCTGAAATGGATGGACATGTTTAAGATCCGTTATTCTTATGGAAAGGTGGGTAATGATTATATGCCGATCCGCTTTCCTTACCTGGCCTCGTTTTCAACGGACGCGGAAAGGGGTTACAACTGGGGCGATATCGAAAGCATTAATGCTTTTCCCAGCCTCGCATACAGCATTATCGCTTCTAACTCGATCACCTGGGAGATCGCTACCAAACATGACCTGGGTCTTGACTTTTCCTTCTTCGGCGACAAATTCGGCGGTGCGCTTGATTACTTCCATGAGCAACGCGATGGCATCTACATGACCCGGGATTTTATGCCTCCCAGCGTAGGTATTCTGCCAGCAGCCGCACCACGCGCCAATGTGGGATCTACCTTGTCCAAAGGATTTGACGGTCAATTAAAGTATTCACAGAAGATCAACCAGGTGAACCTCACTGTACGCAGCACGATGACGTACAGCCGCAACGAGATACTGGAAGCAGATGAGCAATTCAGTAACTATCCTTATATCAGGCGTTCCGGCTTCAGGGTGAACCAGAACAGAGGATTGGTAGCGCTGGGCCTCTTTAAAGACTATGAAGACATCCGCAACAGTCCGACCCAGAACTTCGGACGCACTGCCCCCGGCGATATTAAGTATAAGGACATCAACGGTGATGGTACCATTGATGACAACGACGTGGTGCCCATCGGCGCTACCCGTTATCCCAACCTGGTATATGGTTTTGGCGTTTCTGCAAACTATAAAAGTTTTGACGCCAGCGTATTGTTTCAGGGCGCCGGTAAGTCATCCTTCTTTATTGAAGGCTACACCGTATATCCATTTAGCCAGGGAGACTGGGGTAATATCCTGACCGATGTGGTTGAGTCCAATCGCTGGATCCTGGGAGAGAATGAAGATGTGAATGCCGTCTATCCAAGGTTAAGCTATGCCGGAAGCGCCAACAACTACCGCAATTCTACTTACTGGCTCCGGGAGAGCTCTTACATGCGCCTCAAAACAGTGGATGCCGGTTATACGTTCCCATCCTCCTTCACGACCAGATGGGGCATCAAAACGATGCGGATCTATTTCCTGGGCACGAACCTGCTTACCTTCTCTAAATTCAAACTGTGGGATCCTGAAATGAACAGCACGAATGGTCAGGCATATCCACTTGCAAAAACTTATACTCTGGGCTTAACGATCAACCTTTAATATACAGGCTATGAATAAAAAACAAATAATAACAGGCTTATTGCTGACAGGCGTGATCGCCATCTTCGGCTCCTGCGCAAAATACCTGGATGTAGAGCACTATTTTGATGACCGGCAAAGTGAAGAACGGATCTTCAAAAGCAAGGATTATACCGAGCAGTGGCTGGGCACCTGCTACAACCGGTTACTGAACTATAACTTAGAAATTGGGCACAGAAATTATACGCTTTCAAATTACTCTGACGATATGTTCTTCAATGAATCCGGTGGAGCCAATGGTCAGCAATACCGGCAGTTCAAATTCGGAGAATATGATTATACCTGGCTGCGCTACTCCTGGGCCCAGGCCTATGACGGCATCCGTCAGGCTTCTGTAATGATCCATGCCATGAGCGAAGGCGGTTCGTTTACACAAAAAGAAGCGGCCGATTATAAAGCGCAGGCCCGCTTTATACGTGCCTATCTGTATTGGCTTCTGTTGCGCAAATACGGACCAGTACCTATCATGCCTGATAAGGGGGTGGACTATGACGCAGACTATGAAAAATTGTCGTATCCGCGCAATTCCTATGACGAAGTGGTGAACTTCATTTCAGACGAGATGGTGCTTGCTGCTAAAGATCTTCCTTTAAAAAGGGACAACCGCAACATCGCCCGTCCCACCCGCGGTGCAGCCCTGGCAACACGCGCGAAAGCCTTGCTGTTCGCGGCGAGCCCGCTGGCCAATGGCAACCTTGAAATGGCCGACTTTACCGACGATCAGGGCAGGATACTCATTTCACAGCAATACAGCGAAGAAAAATGGGCCAGGGCTGCCGCGGCTGCAAAAGATGTGATCGATCTGAACCAGTATCGTTTATATATCGCGGCTCCAAAATTCAAAGGTACATTGGATTACCCCGCGACTATTTTTCCGCCCTACCATCCGGAATACTCCGATAGAAATTTTCCTGAAGGCTGGGCCAATGTGGATCCGTTCGAATCTTACCGGGCTTTGTTTAACGGGGACCTGTATGCCGCCGAAAATCCTGAAATGATCTTTACCCGCGGAGAGAATCAAACAGACGAAGATCATGGTATCATTTCGCTGGCCAGGCACCAGATGCCGCAGGTCGGCGGTGGTTATAATTGTCATGGCATTACATTGAAGCAATGTGATGCGTATGCCATGAATGACGGCACTCCTTTTGACCGGCAGCTGATCCGCAGTAAATATGGCAACAACATGTTTGTTCAAAAAAGCGAAGTAGAAAATTTCAAACCCTTGATGGAAAATGTTTGGAAAGAATTTGCCAACCGCGAACCGCGCTTCTATGCTTCCGTGGCTTTCAGCGGCGCGCTCTGGACGATGTCCAGTGCTGTAAATAACGCAGCAGCAGTGACCAATCAGCAGATCTTTTACTACCGTGGTGAGAATGAAGGCATGATCAACGGAGACCGTTGGCTGCCCACCGGCATAGGAATGATGAAATATGTGAACCCCAAAGACAATGCGACCAGCAACGGCGGTAAGATCTTCCCCAAAGTAGAAATTACCATACGTTATGCAGATATCCTGCTGATGTATGCAGAAGCCCTGAACGAACTTGGCGGCAGCTACACGATCCCTTCATGGGACGGCGGCAGCCATGCTATTTCCCGCAACATCGAAGAAATGAGAAAAGCCATCGGCCAGGTTCGGATACGCGGTGGAGTTCCTAACTACGATCTCGCGATCTACGGCAACAAAGAAAGCCTGCGTAAGAGCATCAAGCACGAACGCCAGATCGAATTACTCGGAGAAAACCAGCGCTATTATGATCTGCGTCGCTGGAAGGACGCTCCTGTTGACGAAGCGGAGCAGATATACGGATATAACGTGTATATGACGAAAAGCAGGGCGGCAGACTTCTATACACCGGTAAGAGTACCACTGCTGCAAACCACCTTCTCGAAGAAAATGTATTTCTGGCCGATCGATTGGGACGAGTTACAGAAGAATAAACGTATGACGCAAGCGCCCGGCTGGCCTTCATTTGATTAATCTAAATCTTAGTTTTATTATGAAAAGTTTACGCATATATATCGCAATAGCAGCTATGAGCTGGGTCTTCCTGGCCTGCAACGATGAGTGGAAAGAAGAGCTCTACACCCAGATGGTTTCCTTTAAAGCAAGGCTGAGCAGTGAAGGCGTTTCCGAAGTATACCTGAGGTATAATAAGAACGGGGAAGTCATTTATAACCTGCCCGTTATTGTAAGCGGATCGCAGCCTAATCACCAGGATCTGTATGTTAAGATCGCTGTAGATGCGGATACCCTGAATATTTACAACAAGGAAAAATACCAGTATCGCACGGACCTGTATTTTAAGCAATTGCCGGATCAGTATTTTGAGCTCCCCTCCTCTACCTGCTTTATCCCCAGTGGATCGCATACAGAAAACTACCCGATCAAATTCAAATTTGACAACCTGGACCTGGTAGAGCGGTATGTACTTCCACTAACCATACAGGATGATCCCTCGTATCTTTCCAACTATCGCAAAGGATGGCGCAAAGCTTTGTTATACATCAAGCCGTTTAATGATTATTCGGGCAATTACTCTTCCACATCAATGAACGTCTACCTGGATACCGACACCAAGAACCCGCTCGTGTCCAGCACCAGGACCGCATGGGTAGTAGATGAAAAATCCGTTTTCTTTTACGCGGGTGTATTTGAAGAGAAGTCCGAAGCCAGGGGTGATTATAAGGTCATCATGGAATTCCTGGAGCCTACGGTCGGCGCCGATGGAAACAAATCAGGTGCGTTGAACGTGTATGCGCCGAACAGCAGCATCAACTTTGAACTGATCGAACCGGCCACTTATCAGATCAGGGAAGTGGTGGATGCGACGAAGAAATACCTGGTAACGCAGTACTGCACCGTCAATCTGAAATATAAATACGACGATATTAGCACCATGCCCGGCACCCCTGTCCGTTTCAGAGCCGAGGGCTCCATGACCATGGCAAGACTTAAGAATACTTTGATACCTGATGAAGATCAGGCGATTCAATGGTAAATTAAAACCGTAAGCGTAAGTATCATCAAGTGTGAAGAGATCATCGTTCATGTAAAAAAGCCCTCACCCACGGCCACTTCGTTGAGCTTAGTATTAAACAATTTAAAATGGATGTTTAAAAAGTTAGTTATCCTTTGCATTGCCTGATGCCGGCCCTGTTCCGATCCCGTAATAAATCAACTGAGTTGGAGACAGTTGATTACGACCTACACATGCGAATTACGCAGGTAGACCTGGATCGAACTGAAAGTCAGTTAAGGTGATTAAAGTTTGACAAAAAAAATTAATCACTCAATATTTAACCGTGAGCAAGCCACAACCTTTGTTGTGGCTTGCTGGTTTCGACCATTGGCCCTTAATGGCAACGCGTCATCGCAAATACTTTAAAAGTCACAATTGCCCTATCTTACGGTCGTTTAATAAGGTGTACATTTGATTGCCCGTTTCCCGATCAAACCGAATAATACCATCATGTTTAAATTCTGTGTTCTCCTGACTTTATTCATAGCCGGCAACGTGTCGGCCCAGACATCCTATGAAGCACGGATTGATAGCCTATTACATTATTTTGTCCGACACCATCAATTTAACGGCAATGTACTGGTGGTTGAAAAAGGCAAGCCTTTAATAGAAAGGTCTTACGGTCTTGCTGACAGGGAAAACACTACGCCCAATTTACCATCGACCCGCTTTCGCATCGCCTCTGTGACAAAGCAATTTACCGCGGTTTTGATTCTGCAACTGGTAGAATCAGGTAAGCTACAACTTCATGCACCGTTAAGCCGTTATTTACCGTACTACCCAAAGCCCTGGGGTGACAGTATCACCCTGCATCACCTACTTACTCATACTTCAGGACTACCAGAGTTTACAGAGAAGCCCGGTTTTTTGGAGCGGTCGGGTGAACAGGCTTATACCCACCGGGAATTTATCGAACAGTTTTGTTCAGACTCCCTGCTTACGCCACCTGGAACGGCTTACAAGTACTGCAATACGGGATACTATATATTAGGTGTTATCCTTGAAGCTGTGGCTGGCAAAAGCTATGCAGAGGTACTACAGACAAAGATCCTCCAACCTGCGGGCATGCAGCATACAGGTATGGAAACCCATGCATTGATCTTTAATCGTGCCAGGGGATATAATTATAAGGATAGTACTTATCTTAATGCCGAATACATAGACCTGTTATCCTGTATATTTTCGGCGGGTGGCATGTATTCAACGACAGGGGACTTATGGCTATGGAACAAAGCATTGTTCAGCGATCAGCTCATCAGCAGGGAAAGCCGGGAAAAAATGATGCGGCCTTATATGGCCGGCTATGGCTATGGAATTGGAATAACTAAGTTTACTCCTCCCGGCCTAAAACAGGAAGTTCACTTTGCCTTCCACCAGGGAGCCGTTAATGGCTTCCGGTCATTTATGACCTATATTATTAATGAGGACCGGCTTATCATTTTGCTGTGCAATAACTTCGACATTGACCTAAACCCTATTAATAATGCCATCTTTGCGATTCTACATGACCAGCCTTACAAAGTTGGAGAGCGGTAGCCGATATTTATGTACTTACAGCTTACCTTCTGATTTAATAAAAGCAAGTGCCCACCGCTTTAGCCCGAAAAACTGATAAAAGGCATTCATAAAGGATTGTATCAGAACTCGACTGTTGGAACGCTCATAGCCGCCTGAATGCACGCACAAGGGTATCACAAAACTGATGTGATGTTTATTTACGTGGGACCCTTCATTGCAAATGCGGAAAAGTAACGACAGCCGGCAACTCAAAAAGACAACTGAAATATTATTGGTACTACTTCTGCGTTGAATACAAACTTGATAGCAATTCACAGCCGACCCTCTTGCCAGCAAATCGGAGATTGAATTATCGAAAACCAAACTTAATCCCTATTTTTATAGCTGAAATTATTTTAATATCTTTCTTTGGAGATCGATGATCCATATCCCGATAAAGTACTGTTTAAAGAGGTCGCTGAAGGTGATGAGCAGGCTTTCAACCTGGTTTTCAACCGTTACTGGCCGCAGGTTTACGGCACAACGCTGCACCTGACCAAAAAGCCTGAACTAGCACGCGATCTCTCGCAGGATATATTCGTAAAGCTGTGGGAAAACAGGCACCGCCTACGGGATGTTGCCAACCCCGAATCATATCTCTATGTGCTTTCCCGGAACCTCGTGATAGACCATCTTCGCAAAAACGTATTTGATCCGTCAAATACCTATTTTCTATTAAACTACTTTCAATCCGATACCGGCACCCCACAAGAAAAGGCAGAGTTCAGAGAACTCGATGAACTGTTGAACAAAGCTGTAGATACATTGCCGGGGAAAATAAAAGACGTGTTTGTCCTGAGCCGCTATAAAGGGCTCACGCATGAACAAATAGCCGCTTCTCTCGGCATTTCGGCTGTTTCATCAAAAACCTATGTGGTAAGGGCCCTGCAGCAGATAAGGAAATTTATGGAAACACATGCAGACAGCCATTTGCTGCTGATGGCGATTGCTATAGTATCCGGACGCTGAAAAAAATATTTTTTAAAAACCTGTCTTACCTTCTGTTCTTTTTCCGTCATGATATATGACGTATGCCCAATTATAGATTAGAACAACTATTACAAAAATTTATCGCAGACAGAATCAGCCCTGTTGAACTGACTGAACTGCAACGTCTTGTAAATGATGAAGCATCCGGGGCAGACCTCGATGCATTTTTGCAAAGAGCGTATAGCAATCCCGCCCTCGCTGTGGACGAGGATTATGACAAGGCGTTAATATTCAGGAAAATAACCACCATCCTGCAGATACAGACAGGGAAGGTATCACCTCCGTTAACTGTAAAAAAACAGAGGCGATACACCTGGTTCCGTGCCGCAGCAGCGCTTGTAATATGCGTGCCTGGGCTATTATTTCTTTGTTCGCTCAAAAGCAGAGATACAACCGGATGCTAAAGCTTTTATTGCGAAAGAGATAACGGCTCCTCAAACCAACAGGGCCACCATCAAGATGGCAGATGGTACCATCATGTATCTCGACAGCGCCCGTAACGGCCAGTTTGCGGCACAAGGCGCAGTGCGGCTGGTGAAACTCGCTAATGGGGTTATCGCTTATGAAAACGGGGATCAAAAAGTACAATCCGCTGTACCCCTATTAAATACGCTTAGCAACCCACGCGGAAGCCAGGTAATCAATATCACTTTAAGCGATGGCACAAAAGTATGGCTCAATGCAGGTTCAGCGATTACTTACCCGGTTGTGTTTAGTGACAACAAACGGAACGTCTCGCTAACGGGCGAAGGCTATTTCGAAGTGGCCAGAGACCCTCATAAAAAATTTATTGTTCAGACAGGACAAACCGCCATAGAAGTGCTCGGCACACATTTTAATATCAATGCGTATCATGATGAAGAGGATATTAAGATTACATTATTAGAAGGCCGTGTGAACGTGCATGCCGCCGCACAGTCAGCAATGTTACGCCCCGGTATGCAGGCCCGTATCAGGCAGAATGGTAATGGCCTCCGTACAGTAAATGACGTGGATGTAAATGCTGAAATGGCCTGGAAAAGCGGTTATTTCTCCTTTAGTAATGCTGATATTGGAACAGTGATGCGACAGTTATCAAGATGGTATGGCGTTGATGTCGTCTTCAACGGAGCTAAGCCAGACCGGCGATTTGAAGGCGAAATACAAAAGAAATTGCCCTTGTCCGATGTCTTAAAGATTCTTGAAAAAAGCAAAATGAATTTTAAGATCGATGGAAAGAGAGTTATTGTGTTGCCCTAATATAATCAGTTGCAATTATTCCATTCACATTTTTGTCAAACCAAAATCTGTAATAAAACGAGACTATCCCAGTTATGCGATTATTTCCCTTACGTAGCGTTCTGCATCGACAAACCCTTCTTGCCATGAAGTTGACAACTTTTGCTTTTGTTGTATTTTTTCTCCGGGTATCTGCCAGCACCAATGCACAGACTGTCTCCATCTCGGGCAGGGATATACCTTTTAAGAAAGTGCTTTCGGCCATCAAAAGCCAGACAGGCTACGTGTTTTTTTATGAAGCGTCCCTGCTCAGAAGGGCAAAGCCGGTAACACTTAATGCAGTGAACGCGCCGCTGAAACAGGTGTTGGAAGATGCCTGTAAACAGCAGCCCTTCACCTGGGAAATGAACCAGGAAACAATAACATTGATTGAACGACCCCGGCAGTTGAATGCAGCAGATACCCGGTGGACCATGCCGGTAATGATCAGGGTGCAGGGTACTGTAACGGATGACAACGGCGCCCCGCTGGAAGGTGTAAGCGTGATTGTGAAAGGAACCCGCCGTGGCACAACCACCAATAGCAGAGGAGAATATACTCTGAATGCGAACCCTGACGATATGCTCCTATTTTCAAGGATCGGTTATTTTAAACAAGAAGTGGCGGTCAATAGCCGAAATACGATATCGGTAAAAATGGCAATTAATCCTGCCAACATAGAAGAAGTTACCGTCGCCAGTACAGGTTATCAAACCATTTCAAAAGAAAGGGCCACCGGTGCCTACGACCTGGTGAGCAAAAGCCAGTTGAACAAGCCTGCTACCAATATCGGCGCCCGGTTGGTTGGGCAGGTAGCGGGCATGCAGGCCATAATGGATGCGGATGGCAAACCTGTATTTCAAATACGCGGGCAAACCAGTTTGTATGCAGACAGGGAACCTTTGATCGTGGTGGATGGTTTCCCCGTACAGGACGGTTTTGCTTCTATTAATCCCAACGATGTGGAAAGCGTAACCGTGTTAAAAGATGCTGCGGCAGCATCTATCTGGGGCGCAAAATCGGCCAACGGGGTGATTGTAGTGGTCACCAAAAAAGCCAGGAAAAACACACCGCTTAAAGTGGAACTGAATGTATTCACAAGAGTCGGCCGAAAAATGGACCTCGATTATGTAAATCCACTTGCTTCTTCTGCAGAGACCGTGGAATTTGAAAAAATGAGCTTTAACAAGAAATGGTCATCTTCTATTAATACAGGATCACTAACAGGTGGTTATTATTTTGCAAACTCCATCGCTACCACAGCATTGTATGAGCACCAGTTTGGATACCTGTCTGATCAGGATTTGAATAATGTGTTGGATGGTTTAAAAACACTCAGCAACAAAGATCAGATAAGAAAATACCTGCTGGCCAACCCTGCAAGCACGCAGGTGAACCTGAATATTGCTGGCGGCAGTGACAGGATGACCAATAACCTGTCGTTATTGTATGAGAAAAACCAGTTAAATTTTAAAGAAAGCGGGAGCAAGAGGTATATGATCAATTACCGCACCACTGCTAACGTGTTCAAATGGCTGGATTTTAATTTTTCAGGTTATTTCCAGATGACCGACAATGAAGCAAGCGGGGTAACGCTGGGTGATATCCAGGGTTTATCGCCTTATGACATGCTTATTGATAACAACGGCGGGTACACAAACATCAACAGGTATTATTGGCCTATCCTGGAACGCTTTGTGCCAATGAGTAAATTCCCTTATGCTGATTGGAAATACAACCCCGTGCAGGAAATCAATAACCGGGATTTAAAGACAAAACAAATAGTGACGAGGATACAGGCTGGTCTTACTTTCAAAATACTAACCGGATTGTCGTTCGACAGCAAAATACAGTATGAACGGATGGTAACTGATTCCCGCAGCCTGTATAATGACCGCACTTTTTACGTAAGAAACCGGGTGAACCAGGCCGCTTCATGGGACATGGCAACCAATACTGTTACAATTAACTTACCCAAAGGAAGTATATTAACGCAAGGTAAGAAGGATCTGGAGGCATATAATTTCCGCAACCAGCTGAATTTTAACCGCCGGCTCGGTGCCATGCATGAAGTAACTTTTGTAGCCGGATCGGAAATGAATAACATTGTTACAAAAGAAAGTTATCCTCCTACAGCTTACGGATATAATGACGCAACGCTTACTGTAGGCAATTTTCCTAACGGACCTGGTGGCAGCTTCAAACAGATAAAGAACTGGATGGGATCCAATCAGAGTTTTGCTTACACTAATGCCTTCTCTTACAGAACCGACAGGTACTATTCTCTTTATGGCAACCTGGCCTATACTTTTATGGACAGGTATACCCTTAGCGGGAGCGCCCGTACAGATGCGTCGAACCTTATTTCAGATGATCCCAAATACAGGTATGCTCCTTTCTGGTCGGTAGGTGGTAGTTGGAATATCATCCGGGAAAACTTTATGGAGCCCGTGAAATGGGTGAACGATTTACGCCTGCGGCTTACTTACGGC
Source organism: Niabella sp. ZPM-14 (assembly GCF_055693045.2). NCBI lineage: Bacteria > Pseudomonadati > Bacteroidota > Chitinophagia > Chitinophagales > Chitinophagaceae > Niabella > Niabella sp. ZPM-14. The sequence continues at coordinate 4,235,965 of NZ_CM181148.1, read as the reverse complement.
TATAATGGCAATGTGGACAAGAGCACTTCTTTTATCCCATTGATCGAGCTAGGACCATCACCCAACATTTATAGCAATGATTATACAGCGACTATTTCCAGTTATGGTAACCCTTCCCTACGCTGGGAAAAAACGGGCACGTGGAATGTGGGCGCGGATTTCAGCCTGTTGTCAAATAAATTATTTGGTAAACTGGATGTTTACAACAAGTATGGCAGGGATCTTATTGCCACAATTTCAATACCCTCTGTATACGGCACCAAGAGCCAGAAGTTAAATAATGCCGAGATGACCAATCGTGGGATTGAACTCACACTGGGCACAAAGGCTGCAATAAAGAGTGAAGATATTGTATGGCGCGGCAGCATTAATTTTTCTTATAACAGGAATAAGATTACAAAGTTATTTGTAGTAAATTATACTTCCTATAATCTTACTGATGGCGGTACATCGGCTTATGTTGAGGGCAAGGATGCCAGTACATTGTGGGCATTTCAATATGCCGGTATCAGTCAGAGAGATAAACAGCCCGTTGTAAAAGGAGCCGGCACTGATTTTTACCCTTTTACCGCCTTCACTCCCGGTAATGCCCGGACTTATATGCTGGATATGGGCACCACGGTGGCACCTTATGCATTGGGCCTCACCAGCCAGTTTAAAATATATGATTTTGATCTTTCGTTCATCGTTACCGGGAAATTTGGTCATGTGTTTAAGAGGCAGTCGTTCAATTATCCTGTATTGGGTCCCGGCCGCTTATTACCCAATAGCTCTTTATCAGAAGTGGTGAATGGCGACCCCGATAAAATAGTGCCCATGCCGTTGAATGATAACGAGCCGTTATTTTATTTCTGGGACCGGTTCTACCCATATATGAGTTACCTAGTGGCGTCCGCGTCCTACCTGCGCATGCAGGAGATAAACCTTACTTACAGCCTCCCTGTCAATATAATGAGGACATTAAGATTGCCTGGTAATTTCAAGGTTTACGGGCAGGGTAATAACCTGTTCACTGTTCTGGCTAACAAACACAAGGAGGATCCTGAATATCCTAAAGGCGGTATGAAACCAGAACCTCAATACACTTTAGGTGCACGTTTCACTTTTTAAGCAACCAACAAAACTGGCTACAATGTTTATAAAAAGAAAAATATTTTTCGCAACCACTGTATTACTTCTTGTTGCAACGATACTGTCTTCCTGCAATAAGTTTTTGGGCGAAAAACCTTCAAAAAATACATCCCTGGTAGTAACCACTACCGGCCAGCTACATACATTGCTGAATAATTACAGTGTATTTTACCAGGAGGGAAACAGAACTGCTGTCTACAGTACGGATGATAATGGGCTTAATATCAACCTGTATAATGCGCGACCGGTCACGTTCTCAATGGCTGCGGTGGAATTCTCATTATGGGATACGCAGTATTTGCCGGATGATTCAAGGGAGATTTTCTGGAGTGGTGAATTCCGTAAGATATTTAACGCGAACATGGTGCTCGCCTATGTTGACAAAGTTTCGGGAAGTGCAGAGGATAAGGCCGCGCTTACTGCTGAAGCGCATTTTATACGGGCATACAGTTATTTTCAATTGGCCAATACTTATTGCCTGCCTTATACTGGCGTAAACAAGGACGCGCTGGGGCTACCCATAAAATTGACAATCAGTTTTGATGAACCGGTAAAGCGCTCCAAACTTTCTGAAGTGTATGACCTGATAGAAGCCGACTTGAAGGAAGCGTTAAAGTTAAATGTATCATTGGTGCAAAACGGAAAATCCAGGCACTGGCGCGCAAATACCGCTGCTGTAAACGGCTTTGCTGCCCGTTATTACCTGCAGCGTAACAATTATACCGAGGCGTTAAAATACGCGAACAACGCGTTAAATGAATATAATACATTGGTTGATTATAATACCGATATGCGTTATGGAAGGTCGTCCGATGTTTTAATTGACGGTGGTCCGGCTAATGGGAAAAAAGTAACACTGCAGTTTCCTTACACACACGACAACCAAAGTGATGTAACTGATATGTTGGGCTGGAAGGAGTTTATGTACTTCAGGATGCTATACAACGAAAGCTGGTGGTATATCCCCAGTCAGGATTTGTTGAATTTATATGATACCTCCAATGATTTGCGATATAAGTATCATATTGTTGAAAACTACTCATACGATCGCGCGCTGACCAATCCTTCATACAGATATCCCGGTTATGTTTTCTTTTTTAAATCCTGGCTCCCTTCGGGTCCCACCACGGCTGAAATGTACCTGGTGAAAGCAGAATGCCTGGCGCGTACCAATGATGTGGTCAATGCGATGATTGCGGTGAATACGCTGCACAGGAATCGGATGCGGGCGGGCACAGCCGATCTGGCGGCGATTACCAAACAGGACGCCATCAGGGTGATACTGGACGAAAGAAGGAGAGAAATGCCTTTCACCACCCGATGGCAGGATATCAGGCGGTTTAATAATAATGAGGATCCATCAGATGATGTTACACTGCACAGAACCTTTTATCCTTATACAGCAGCTACTGTACAAACCACCCAGGCGCCGATTCTCTATAAATTAGAAAGCAATTCCAAGCGCTGGGCGGCGCCTATACCCCGGGCGGATATCATCAGCAGCCAGGGCGTGCTGGAACAGAATCCGTACTAAAAAGTAAAATATAGCAATGAATAAGATTTATTTATCAATGCGTTTGCTTGAGGCTGTTGTCGCTTGCAGCATCAGTAATCTAAGTTATGCACAGGAGACACAACAGGCCGAGACTGAAATGTCTGTTCCATATCTGCTAAAAGCAATTGACAAGGCCCCAAATAGTCTGCAATTACATGAGGCTTATCTGAAAGCGTCTGGTTTTGTCAGAGGGGATGTTCAGGACAATCAGGCCTTTATCAATCAGTATAAAACATGGATGGAAAAATATCCGAAATCCGCAGCGCTTCCTTATGCACTGGGGCATGCTTATTTCCAAAAGGAGAGCCCTAAAGCGAAGCAGTATTTATTAAAGGCGGTTCAAATTGATCCTGAATTTGATAAAGCTTATAATGATTTATGGATCGATGCCGAAAGATGGGGCGAGTTTGATAAAGCTAAGGCATATATTAAAACAGCTGCCAGCATAAGACCCGATAATCCGAATTATGCTTTTTATTATGTCAATTCTTTTTCAAAAGACAATGACAAATCTATGTATGAAAAGCTAAGCCTGGAAGTGGCCGAAAGGTTCCCAAAAAGTGAAAGTGGCGCCCAATCATTGTACTGGCTCGCTACGCGCACCACAAATGATGCTGCCAAAATAAAGTACTATGAACTGCTGAAGAGAAAATACAATCCGCAGGATTACCGGTGGTCTGCTTCAGGCATGTCGGGTTACTTTTCTTTGTTGCTCGCAGCCTCTCCTGAAAAAGCCTTGGAACTGGTCATGGAGCTTGCAACCTCGGCGAAAAATGATGAGAATAAAAAGAATTGGAACAGCCTGGTGGCGTTGGCTGATAAGGTGGTTAAGGTAAATCAATTGCTGTCCGTGAATAAGGCATCGGAAGCGTTGGTTGTATTAGATAGTCTTAAAATACCCCGTCGGGCACCGGATCATATAAACACAACGGTTTTACTGCTGCGCGCAACCGCTTTAAAAGATGCAGGGAAAAAAGAGATGGCCTACAACAAACTGCTCACTGCTTACGCCGATTCACCTGAAAAGGAAGTGAAGAAAGATCTGTTCGCATATGGAAAATTCCTGGGTAAGACTACTGAGCAGGTAGAAAAAGAAGTGGCTTACTGCCGGGATACAGCAGCAAAGCAGGCTACAGACTTTTCACTAAACCAATATTTTAAAAAAGAAAAAGCCTCTCTCGCCAATTTTAAGGGCAAGGCAGTATTGCTTACTTACTGGTTTCCCGGATGTGGTCCCTGTCGCGGCGAATTTCCTCACTTTCAGAATGTGGTGAACCGCTTTGATGAGAAGGACCTGGCTTATGTGGGCATTAATATTGATTCTGAACAAAATGATTATGTAATACCGTTCATAAAATCCAGCGGTTATACATTTATCCCGCTTGAAGATTATGATGGACGTAATAAAGGTAATTTGGATAACCATAACATGGCGCCTATGAACTTCATTTTAGACCAGGACGGGAAAATCATTTTCGAAGACTTCAGAATTAATGGCAACAATGAAGACATGTTGTATGAAATGATTAAATCTGTAATTGACAGGAATAAAAAATAATAACAATAATTATGAGATATACAATTTTTTCTTTGGCAGGATTATTTTTTTCGCTAGTAATGCAGGCGCAAAGCCAGGTGAAGCTGAGTTACCGTTCAAAAAAGATAGCGGCAGATACTTATGAATTGCACATCACTGCCCAAATAGAGAGCGGATGGCATCTGTATTCACAGCACAGTGATGAGAAAGGCGGGAGGCCCGCCAGTATCAGCTTTGTAAAGAATCCATTAGTAACCACTATTGGCGGCGTGAAGGAAGTGGGTAATTTAAAAAGTTATTTTGAAGAGTTGTTTGGCGTTACTGTAAAATATTATGAAAACAAAGTGGATTTCGTGCAGGTAGTGAAAGTAAAAAAAGGAGGTATAAAAACAAATGTTACCGGTGCCATTACCTATATGGTGTGCAATGATCATGAGTGTATGCCTCCGACCACGAAACAATTTTCGATAGGGATACAATAACCTGTTTATTGACGAAATCGTAACGGCGGAAAATCTTTCGCCTTTACATAATCTTTATAGTAATCTGCGAAACGGTCTTTGAATTTATGAGTTAGTATATAAGCGGTTCCAATGGTTGCCGCTCAACAATTGATTCCGCGTGCTTCACTTCAATCGCGCCAATTGCTTCCTTATTGTGTTTCTTCCCTATTGCTTTGGGGTTTAGCGTAGATCCCCCTTGTTGATGGCCCTTTGCCCGGCCTTCATCCAAAATCATAATAGAAGGTAAAGTAAGAGCCGCAAAAATGACACGCATCAAATAAAAAAGCCTTGTAAATCAAAATGATTACAAGGCTTTTTTGGTGCCCCAGGCGGGACTTGAACCCGCACTGACATTGCTGCCAACAGGATTTTAAGTCCTGCGTGTCTACCAATTCCACCACCAGGGCTGACGGAATTCGTCAAAAAAAATCCTCTCTAAAGAGAGGATTTTAAGAGCGGAAGACCGGGCTCGAACCGGCCACCCCGACCTTGGCAAGGTCGTGCTCTACCAAATGAGCTACTTCCGCTTAAAAAAGAACTTTTTTGTTGTAAACCCCTACGCTGTAAGGGGATGCAAAAATAAGGGGATTTGATTTTGTAACAAAATAATTTTCGAAAAAATTATTTGTATTTCGGAGTGTACAAGGTACTCTCCTGCACCTGCACCTTTGGCTTTTCAAAACGTTTCGTGTACAACCGGTAACATCCACCCCAGGTCATCAAAAAGAAACAGGCGATGCTTAAATAAAAGATGTACGCAGAAGCTCTAACCCAGCTCTGGCCAAAGTCTTTTTTTTCATAATTCCTTAAACTCTCCTGATATTCCTGTTCTTTTATTTTTTCTACATCCAGTGGTTCCATGTAATAATATTGTGGTGCAAAAATAAAGGAAACAACCTAAAAACCATCATACGACCCGCCCTTTTTTAGACACGTTTGTCTTCATTTTTCATTAAATCAGAAAATTTATTCTTCCCCTTTACAAAGTGGGCCCAGGCCACACTTTTTTTCCAGAACCCTTCCAGGCGAGCGCTTTTGTCTTGCGGGAATACGCTCTTTCTCCTGTCCCAAACAATCCACTTGGCAAACGAAAGGTGGGCGCTAAAAACGGCCACAAAATAACCTCCGTCTCCTTTCAAAAGGCTTTTAAAAGCAGACACCGCATCGAGTAGGGCGCGCGCGATCAAAACATAAGGCCTTCGCCAACCTCCCATGTTTTTATAGATCATAATATTGTTGTTCCGGAAATTCAGGTAGGTCTTTAAAGAATTTCCTTTGGGTAACGTGCCTCCCCCGACATGATAAACTACCGATGCGGGACAACTATATATTTTATATCCTTTCAGTTGTATGCGCCAGCAAAGATCAATTTCTTCCTGGTGCGCAAAAAAATAATTGTCGAAACCACCCGCCCCGTGAAAAACTTCCGGCCGGATGAACAAGGCAGCGCCTGTGGCCCAGAACACCGGTTGCGCAACATCATATTGGCCATGATCCTCCTCCGAGACGTCAAAGACGCGTCCCATCGCAAACGGGTAACCATAATGATCCAGCCACCCTCCCGCGGCTCCGGCATACTCGAAAAAATCAGGTTGGTTGTAGGATAACATCTTGGGCTGACAAGCGCCTATTTCTTCATGGTGTTCCAGAAGTTCTACCATGGGCTCTATCCAGCCGGGTGTCACCTGAACGTCAGAGTTAAGTAAAATATAATAACCGGCAGTCACGCGTGCAAGGGCAAGGTTGTAACCTGTTGCAAATCCATAATTCTTATCAAGCTGGATCACTTCGATCTCCGGGAATTGCCCGCGCAAAAAATCGACTGAGTCATCGGTAGACCCGTTATCAGCCACAATGACCCGGTAATTGGCATAGGTTGATTGTACCAGGTGAGGCAAAAAATGCTCCAGGTACTTCCTGCCATTCCAGTTCAGAATTACTATGGCTACTAATGGTTGCGTCATTCTACGGCGCAAAAATAGGGACTTGCGGATTTGTCCGGTTTTATATTTCCTGCACCTTTGCTGCTTTTGTGTTAAAAAACAGATGGCACAGCTGGATCAAGGCGATCAGACCATTGCTGATAACGATGGGCCATTTCAAACCGAGGCGTATACCATACACCACAAAGACCAGGCAAGCGAAAAAGTTGATCCAGCGGATGTATTTTACACGGCGCGGCAAAAATGAAATGACCAGTAGGATGGTCGCTATATATCCGATCGCTTCAGTGACATTGATCATAAAAATGATTTTACCCGCTCAATTTAGCGTTGTTGTGGTAATTTTGGCGCAACGTTTGATCAAAAAAATGGTCTAACAAAAGAGGGTGCGGCGGATTCTGAAACGGAGAGCCTGAAGTTTTAGGTCAAAGGTCTCTCCGCGCTTGATGACGTTGATATCATTAAATATAAATCGTAAAAGATGAGAAGCATATTATTAATAGGATTTCTTATTGCAGCCACAAGTTTGTCTGCGCAAACGGCCAGTACCGTCAACGTTTATAAAGATCCGCGTATTGATGTGCTATTAAAAAAGCAGGCAGAAGCTAACGATCTGTCTACACGCAACACGGCTAAAAGAAGAACGGCAAGGGGTTATCGCCTTTTAGTGATCAGCAGCAACAGCCGCGCAGAGGCGATCGGCGCCCGCACAAAAGTATTGTCCAATTTTCCGGAGTTGAAAGCCTACATGTGGTACCAGGCTCCTTATTATAAAGTAAAAGCCGGCAATTTTACCAGCCGTAGTGAAGCACAATCCTATCAAAAACGAATGGCTTCCATGTTCCCCGGCAGCATCTTTATTATGAACGATATTGTCGAGATCAAAGTGGAGGACCTCGAAACGGTCGATTGATCCAAAAAGAATGCGAAGGCCTATTCGTCGGGATAGATACCTATCTGCAACGCTTGGCGGTTTCATCAAGCGATTTTCTGTCACCTATTTTATGTAGGTTTGCCTGATGATCGGAAAAATACAATCCCTTGCAAAACAATACGCCCCGGAATATATCGAGGTTAGGCGACATCTTCACGCCCACCCCGAACTCAGCTACCAGGAATTTCAGACTTCCCAATTTGTCCGGGAACGTTTAACAGCCCTGGGTATTCCCTTTCAGGTCATGGCAACTACCGGGGTGATCGGTCTGCTCAAAGGTAAAAACCCCGATAAAAAAGTAATTGCCCTTCGCGCGGATATGGATGCGTTGCCGATCGTGGAGGCCAACGATGTTCCGTACAAATCAAAAAATGAAGGGGTGATGCACGCCTGCGGACATGACGTGCATACCACTTGCCTGCTGGGCGCTGCAAAGATATTACAGGAGCTTAAAGAGGAATGGGAAGGAACGATCAAACTGATCTTTCAACCGGGCGAAGAAAAAAATCCCGGGGGTGCCAGTTTGCTGATTGGCGAGGGAGTATTGAGCAATCCCGCCCCGGATGCGATTTTCGGACTGCATGTCCACCCTGCGCTCCCGGCGGGTACGGTCAGCTTCAGAGCGGGCAAGGTCATGGCAAGCGCCGATGAATTGTATCTTACGATCAGAGGGAAAGGCGGTCATGCTGCTGCTCCTCAATCTGTGATCGACCCGATCCTGATAGCTTCACACCTGGTTGTTGCACTGCAACAAGTGATCAGCCGCCGCAACAATCCGCTACAGCCCTCTGTTCTGTCCATTACCGCTTTCAATGCGGGCACGACGACCAATGTGATCCCCGGAGAAGTGAAACTGATGGGCACTTTCAGAGCGATGGACGAGGCCTGGCGCTTTGAGGCGCACGAGATCATCCGGACGCTGTCTCAGCACCTGGTAACTTCTATGGGCGGCGAATTAGACCTGCATATCGATGTGGGATATCCTAACGTATTTAATAATGAATCACTGACTGAAATCGCGAAGGGACAGGCCATTGCTTATATGGGTGCCGATCGGGTGGGCGAAACGGAAATGCGGATGGGCGCAGAAGATTTTGGCTATTATACGCAGAAAGTCGCAGGATGTTTTTATCGCCTGGGCGTGATGAGCGATCCGGCTAATATCCGCAATGTTCATACGCCTACATTTGATATAGATGAAAAAGCCATTGAAACAGGAATGGGCCTGATGGCATGGTTGGGAGCATCGGTTGAAAAATGGTAAGACAATTCTATCTACATCACCTTTACAAAAAATGAAAATGAAATTACTTACAGTCTTTTTCGCATTTTTAATTTCTTTGAGCCTGGCTTCCTGCCACCATTGTAAAAAGCAACAGAAAGACCCGGCGGCAAACGATGTTTTAAAAGACAGAAACACCAGAGACCCCAAAATAGACAGCCTCGACAAAAAGGTTGATAAAGCCCTGCCCGATATGCAATAAGCTTTATTATTTTCCAGGATTGATCACCATGTCATGTATCTGTGTAACGCCGCCGATTGGAATTCCTACAGGCCTGTTTGAAGAATATACCGAGCGAGTATTTGAAGACGACGGGTTGTATCCGGGATTCCCGGTAATTTTTTGAATGGCCAGTTTGAAACAGCTTTCATTAGGGTCGCCAAAATTGTACTTCACATCATCGAACGCCTGAAAATTGGTAGTCATACCATCATAATATCCCCCTTCGCCATTGGCATTTTTTGTTTCAAAATTGGATAAGAAAGTGCTGTATTTACCAAGCCGGAGCTCAAAAAAACCGACCGGTTTTCCATAAGTCTTGTAACCATAATCGCTAAACCGAGCGCCAATTAAGTGTACGTTGTAATAAGGCTTAAGGCTGTTGATGACTAACTCCGATGCCGATGCAGTTCCGCTGCTGACAATAAAATAAATATCTTTTGTTTTGTCGGAGTTATTAAAGCTTCCCTGTTTTTTGATTTTCTCAGTATTTGCTGCTACCGAATAATCAATGTCATAATAAGTGTAACTCTGTTTCACATTATCGATATAAACCGGCTGTGTTTTTAAAATCGTAGCCTGTTTGTTTGCCATTGTCTGCGTGTAGTGCGTTGCAAAGCTTACAGACCCATTTGCGGAGGCGGGTGCCAATAGGTTGATGAAGTATTCAGCTGTGCCTACAGACCCACCGCCATTATGGCGAAGGTCTACCACAATGTCGGTTGCGTCGCTAAATTTGGCAAAGCTTTTATCTAAGGCCGACGTCGAATTCGTTCCGTAAGTAAAAGACTGATATGCCACATAAGCAATTTTTTTGCTACCTACTGTTATCACCGTATCTCTAAACACGGGATTAAAAGTATAGACTGTTTTGTTGATCGTGGGTAATGTATCTCTTGTTTTAGTAGCCGGCCTGTATAAGATAAGATTTACCGAACTACTGTTTAACGCATTGTCAATCGGGCCGCCTCCTTTGGTATTATAATCCAACTCAGGATTGGCAATTATATCTCCTCTTTTTAGCCCGGCATTGTAAGCAGGTGAACCTTTGGTAACATATCTTATATACGTTACAATACTATCTTGGTCATTATACGGGATACTGACAGTGGTTCCGGCTGAATAGCTGACAGGGACCAGGCCAACACTAAATCCGAGATCATTGTCCTTACCATCCAGGGTCATTTTAATTTCTGAGATCTTCGATTGCCCTGTAATTGCTGCATAAGCAGCAGCACCACCGTTGTATAGATCGGCTGTTTCGACAATGTAAGAGAATTTAGCCGAGCCGTTATCATCAACCGCGTTTCCCTGATTGTTATAATAAATAGCCTGTTCGAAAGGCTTGTTGGCGTTGGCCGGGTTTTTTGTAGACCTTGCTATCGCCACCAATTCTGCATCGAGTCCTTCTAAGGTATCAGCCTTTGCGTAGCCTAATGGTTTGAAATTTGCGCTGTCAGGCAATTGATTATTCCAGTAATAAGTTTGCTGCGCCAATTTGTACAGCGTATCGGCCAAGCGCTCCTGGTAGCTTTTAGTGCTGGTGGCAGGAGGATCTGGCTTCTCTGGCTCCGGCTCTGGATCGGGCTTGATCAGATCGTCAGACTTTTTACAAGATAGAATTGTCAGCAGTATTATGGTGGACAAGAAGGCCAGTTTTCGCATCAACATATACGGAATTTTCTTAAAGATACAATTTCTTCCCCGATTACAGGACCAGTTGTCTATAAAATGATCTTTAACAAAAAGGCAAATGCTTTACTTTAGCGCAACTATTTACCGCAGTATGATCAATAAAAAAGAAATCCTGTCTCTTGTTCAGACAAAAAAAAGGCCGCGGATCCTGGTGATTGGTGATATTATGGCAGATAGATACGTCTGGGGCAGTGCCGACAGGATCTCTCCCGAAGCTCCCGTCCCGGTGGTTGCTGTTAAAAATGAAACTATTACGCTGGGTGGTGCAGCCAACGTGGCTCAAAATCTATTTAAACTAAGCGCCGATGTCAGCATTTGCGGCGTGACCGGAGATGACGCTACGCGGGCGGTGATATTGCAACAGCTCGAAGCTGAAGAGATCGATACCCGCCTTGTAGTTAAAGATGCGACGAGACCTTCCACATTGAAAACGCGCATCATGGCGGGCACGTATCAGCTGCTTCGCGTGGACCGTGAAAAAAGCAGTGATATTGACGACACGCTGCAACAGCAGCTATTGAAAAAACTGGAAGCGCATGTGAAGCGCGCAGACCTTGTGATGCTGTCTGACTATAATAAAGGAGTGCTTACTAAAAAATTTACTCAGGATGTCATTGCGCTTTGCAATGACTTTCAAAAAAAAGTAATAGTCGATCCCAAGGGCCTTCACTATGAAAAATATAGCGGTGCCTGGATGATCAAACCTAATAAACGGGAATTGGCTGAAGCTACGATTAACGAAAAGATCGACAGTGATGAAGACCTGATACATGCTGCCGGAAAATTAATTCAGAAAACGAAAACCCAATATTTAGTAGTAACCCGCTCAGAAGAAGGCATCTCGCTTATTTCGAAAAAAAAGCATGAACATTTTTCAGTTAAAGCCAAAGAAGTGTTTGATGTTACCGGGGCCGGAGATACGGTATTTGCTACGCTGGGATACTTTCTGGCCATAGGCCTGGATCTCTCCACCGCCTGCGAACTGGCAAACTATGCGGCTGCTATTGCCGTAAGCAAAGTCGGCAGTGTTGCCGTTACGATCGATGAAATATTATCCTTAATGAACGCGCATGAGTCTTAACATTGAAAGCTTTATCCGTCACAAAATAATGTCGCTGCAAGACGCTTCGTCCCTGCGGTCCGGGTGGAAAAAAGAAGGCCAGAAAGTAGTGTTTACCAATGGCGTTTTTGATATACTGCATGCCGGTCATGTACAATCTTTGATGCAAGCCCGGAATAACGGTGATTGTTTAATTGTAGGACTCAATGCAGACAGTTCTGTCAAAAGACTGAAAGGCCCGCAAAGGCCCATCATTGGAGAGCAGGACCGTGCGCTGCTATTAGCCGCACTTCGCGTCGTGGATGCAGTAGTGATCTTTGAAGAAGACACTCCCCTAACGCTTATACAGACTTTGCTTCCGGACGTGCTTGTAAAGTCTGCAGATTACAATATCGATAACATCGTAGGTGCCAAAGAAGTTATGGCTAATGGCGGCGAGGTGAAGATAATGCCCTTTATTCAAGGTCTTTCTACCACGGCGATCATTGACAAAATAAAGAATGAGTGAAAGGTCGATGGTCCATGGACTGTAGACCAAGAACCAAAGGCAATCCTACTTCATATCACTGCACCAACTTCCACGATTTTTAAAAACTCATCCGATTGAAGACCCCGCGCAAAATATTGGTCATCCGTTTCAGCTCTTTAGGCGATGTCATTTACACCACGCCGGTTGTCCGCTGTCTGAAACAGCAACTGCCGGGGGTGGAAGTGCATTTTATTACCAAGCCGCAATTCAAATACATCTACGATGGAAATCCCTATGTAGATAAGCTGCTCTTGCTGAAAGAAAACCTTAACGATACCATCCGCGAGATCAGGGACGAACGCTATGACTGCCTTATCGACCTCCATAGCAACCTGAGAACACGCATCATCAAATGGCGAACCGGTATCAAATCTTATACTTACAACAAGCAGACTATAAGGAAATGGCTCAGCCTGAAATTAAGAAAGCAACTGGTACCTCCTGTTCATTTAGTAGACCGTTACCTAAAAGCGGCAGCCCCATTGGGCATTGTGAACGATCATAAACCGATCGACTATTTTCTTAAGACAGCCCATCAATTGTCGGATCTGTTACCCGCATCACATCAGGACAATTATATTGCCTTTATTATAGGCGCCGCACATTTCACGAAACGCATGCCGAATGAAAAGATCGTCTCTTTATGCAGGCAACTAAACCGGCCCGTCGTCCTGTTGGGTGGAAATGATGTGAAAGAAAACGGAGATAGGGTCGCGGCACATTTGGGAGCAAAGGTCTATAATGCCTGCGGGGCGACCACTCTTGACCAATCCGTGTTTCTCGTGTCACAAGCCCAAACCGTCATCGGCTTTGACACCGGACTGACGCATATTGCGGAGGCTTTCAATAAACCGATTGCCTCGATATGGGGCAGCACCGTGCCTGAATTACTGGGCGTTCAACCTTATAAAATCGAGAAGTCATTGATAGCCGGCGTGGATCTCAATTGCAGACCTTGTTCCAAATATGGTTTGCCTAAATGTCCTTTAGGTCATTTTAAATGCATGAATGAGATCGACGAACAGGCGGTAGCGCAGTTTGCGAATGAGGCATAACGATTCAAAGATATTCGCTACGGTTTTTATATTATTTACATTGATTGAAGCTTATCGTTTTTCTTTCGTACCCTTTTTATATCTGTCGGTTCTATCAGCATTTCAATGATAAAAGTATGTTTCAGCCTATATACTTCATTCCATATTTTAGGGTCATTTCGACCTCTGTTTCAACCCGGTAAAAAGGAAAATTACCGGTTCTATCTGGCGTTGTAAGTACTAGTAAGGGGAAGGATTGCCTGATAGGAATTTTACCATTTAAAAAAATTTGGGGGATCGCAACGACCTGATAAGCGTCATCTGCCTCGCTTAGGGTTATAGACCTGGCTTTAAAATAACCCGGAGCTCTGAATCCCCAGGTGTAAAGGCCGCTTTCATCACACTTTCTGTAAAGTGAAAACAGCATGGCCGAGTCCTCAAAAGACTTTAGCGAATCGTTGCCATCAATTAAAATTTTAGAAAAAATAATTTCGTCGGCGACTTGTTTACCGAGTTTATATTCGATCAACCTTACAGTAAGCAGGCAATGCCTATCGGCTTCATCCAACATCACTAATGTAGACCTTCTGCTATTGCTTTCGACGTGTTGACCATCGTCATAAGTAACGGTCTGCGTTAGAGTCTCCAGTGGAAATAATTTAAATTTCGTTGTATAGACCTGCGCCTGTCCGACAGCTGTGATATTGATTACAAAACAAAATAAAAATAGCAGTATAGATGTTTTCATGGCAGCAAAATTTAGATTTGGATTGATAAAACTTAAAAGTACTGAAAAACTCAACCAACAACATACACGGGTGGTACTATCGCATTTTACAAACGAATATCCCGCTTACGCCTCCTCAAAATTCAGATCCTTGTGAAAAGTTTCCCTCGAAGTAATGACAGCAATCGTACATAAAACAAATACCAGCACACAGGTATAAATACCACCATTTACATAGCCGACGCCCGGCAAGCTTCTTAAAAATTGGAATAACATCAACATTAAGGGAACAGTTCCTCTCACCATGTTGGGGATGGTTGTCGCCGCCGTAGCACGCAGATTCGTACCGAACTGTTCCGCACCAATGGTGACAAAGATGGCCCAGAAGCCGGACGCAAAGCCCAGCGCCGTGCACAGGGCATACATCAGAAACGCGCTTCCATTCCACTGTACCGTAAAATACAGCACCATAAACAGTGCTGTGAACGCATAAAAAACATACAAGGCTTTCTTCCTGCTTTTCAGCCACTGGCTCACGAGACCAATCGTCACATCGCCCACCGCCAACCCGGCATAAGAAAACATAATGGCTTTGCCGGGATCAATAGGCTCATCGATTCCAAAGGCCTCGCCGAATTCCCGGCTGAAAGTGATCAGGAGGCCAATCACCAGCCAGGTTGGTACGCCGATCAATATGCTCTGAACATAGCGCAGCAGGCGATCCCGGTTATTGAGCAGCATAAAAATATTTCCACGGCTCACCGCTTTCTCTTTCATTTTTTTGAACATCCCGGACTCCAGCACGGACACCCTAAGCGCCAGCAACGCTAATCCCAGGCCACCGCCGATAAAATAACAGGTGCGCCAATGAAAGTTCTCTTTGATGAAAAAAGCAGCTACTGCCCCGGTGATACCAAAACCCGCCACGATTGATGTGCCGATGCCCCGCTTTTCTTTCGGCAACAATTCAGCTACCAGCGTGATGCCTGCACCCAATTCGCCAGCAAGGCCGATGCCGGCCACAAAACGGATCCATTTATATTGCTCGACCGTCTGAACAAAACCATTGGCAATATTACCCAGCGAATACAGCAATATGGAACCAAAAAGCACACTGCTCCTCCCCTTCTTATCCCCAACGATCCCCCATAAAATACCTCCCAGCATCAGACCGGTCATCTGCCAGGAAAGAATGCTTTCCCCATCTGTCGTTATCTGATCAGGCGTAAGCCCCATCTCCCGCAAACTCGGTATCCGTATGATCCCGAAAAGCAGGAGATCATAAATATCCACAAAATAGCCCAGCGCCGCCACGACAACGGTAAGGTTGAATATCGAAACACTTTTATTAGTAGCCTGCATTCGTTAGTTTTTCAATCACAGTTAATGGATGTCTTTACATTGCTGTTATATTATACACTTCCGTTATTGCCTATTGCCCATTGCTCATTGCCTATTGTCTATTGCCCAGCGCCCTTTCCTAAAAAATACTCCACCGCCAGACGGTATCCTTCCAGCCCCAGCCCGCAAATCGTTCCCGCAGCCTTGGCGCTTACATGAGACAGTTTCCTGAATTCTTCCCTCGCATGCACGTTGCTGATATGCACCTCCACCACCGGCGCTTTGATAGCCGCAATACAATCACCAATCGCTACGGAAGTATGCGTATAGGCGGCGGGGTTTAAAATAATTCCAGCTGAAGTTGCCCCGTGCTGCTGCAGCGCATTTACCAACTCCCCTTCCACGTTACTTTGAAAATAGTCAAAGGTTACCTCAGGATATTTATCTTTCAATGTCTTTAAAAACGATTCAAAGCCTTCTGAACCATAAATACCGGGCTCTCGCTGTCCCAAAAGATTCAGATTGGGGCCGTTTATAATTGAAATTTTCATTTACAATAATTTATTAATTCATTTGAATGATAAAAGAAGAAATCAGGCCTCATGACCAGCTTGCCTAATGACTGCCATCAATCTGGTTTACACAAGATCACGCAACTTTCTAAAAATCTGCCCGGAAGCGATTGTCTGCACAAGATAAAATTATCACCTGAAAAAGAACAGTAAGGGTTTAAAATAACCGAACAAATCCCAAAACCAGCGGTTACTATCTTTACGCGATTCACCACAATCGATACTACAGGCATGAAAGGACAGCTTTCTGAATAAGCCATTCGATCCTGTTTTTCTGGCCCAGATCATCACCTTATACGCATACACATGTCCCAGTATTTCTACAATCAAAGAATTCAGCCGGATCCTCAGGGGCCGGTGAAATAGCGCTTCATAATCTTTAAGGATTAATAACGCCAGCGTTTCTACATTTTTCCAACTCTGACGAATGAGGCTTCTTAATGCGTAATTAGCACTCAGGTGAACCGTCTGCGGCTTAAAGTTGACCGACACCACACAGCCTTCTATGTCATAATGTTTATCCAATAATTGTGTCTCCGGCGCTAATTTACATCTTCTTATTATCGCAACTGATCTTATCCTGAAATTTCCGCTAAACAGCATCTCCGCGGTCCGGGGGCCGGACCCAATTCCAGGGAAATTATTCGTCATTTGGGTATTCTATGAATAAAAAATTTCGTGTACGTTTGTCAGGTGTTACACCATTTGTCTATAAACAATTACGCCATCATCGATGCCCTGGAAATTGACTTTTCCAAAGGGATGAATATTATCACCGGCGAGACCGGTGCTGGTAAATCAATTATCATCGGTGCACTCAATCTTATACTCGGAGAAAGAGCCGACACGTCGGCACTCGTCAATAAGGAGAAAAAATGTATTATCGAAGGCAGCTTCCAGGCAGGCGGAAACAGCATGATCGGCCGTTTTCTGAAAGATCACGACCTGGATGAATTGCCGCAATTGATGGTCAGACGGGAAATCGCCACCACCGGCAAAAGCAGGGCCTTCATCAACGACACACCTGTTAACCTGAACCAGTTGCACCAACTGAGCGAGCTCCTGGTAGATCTTCATCAGCAGTTTGACACCCTTTCGCTCAGCGACAACCAGTTCCAGATCAATGTCATCGATGCTCTAGCAGATGCACAGGGATTAGTAGCCGCTTACCAGTCTGTCTTCGATCAATGGAAAAATAGTGGCAAAAAACTGGGTGAACTCAAGGAACAGCAGCTCCAGTTTGAGCGCGAAAGTGATTATAACAAATTCCAATATGAAGAGCTGGCATCCTTACAGCTACGTGAAAATGAGCTAGAGGAAATAGATGCCGAATTGAAAGTACTTTCTAATGCTGAAGGTATTAAAAGCACACTCAGCCGGGCCTATAGCGAACTGGCCGAAAGTGAACAACCGCTGACTCAGCAACTGAAAAGTCTGGTACAATTGCTGAACGGGTATGGGAGTTATCACAAAGAGCTACCTGCGATCATTGAACGCCTGCAAAGCGCGCAGATCGAACTGAACGATATCGCCTCAGATCTGGATCGATTAAATGATACGATCAGTTATGATGCTGAAAAAATAGATACGCTGAACGAGCGAATGTCCGCCGGGTACCGATTACAGAAAAAGCATGGTGTGCAAACCACCAACGAGCTGCTTCAAATCCAGCAGGGACTGGAGGAAAAACTGCAGGCTGTTCTGAATATAGGCGATCAGATCAGTGAGCTGGAACGTGCTACCGCCGCTTTGCATCAGGAACTCACTAACCTGGGTAATAAAATCTCGCAAGCGCGGAAGAAACAGCTACCAGCTTTCGAAAAGAAAGTGAACCAGATGCTGGCGCAGGTGGGCATGCCCAATGCGGTATTAAAAGTATCCATGCAGGCACAATCACCTACCCGTTATGGAATTGACGATATTGAATTCTTGTTTGATGCGAATAAAAGCGGGCAATTTAAGCCCGTACGGAAAGTGGCCAGTGGTGGTGAGCTCAGTCG
This sequence comes from Niabella sp. ZPM-14, assembly GCF_055693045.2. Lineage (NCBI taxonomy): Bacteria > Pseudomonadati > Bacteroidota > Chitinophagia > Chitinophagales > Chitinophagaceae > Niabella > Niabella sp. ZPM-14. The sequence continues at coordinate 4,217,902 of NZ_CM181148.1, read as the reverse complement.
TTTAATGTTGTGTATCAAGAGCCTTGTAGCGGAAAAGATGGACATGCCTACCCTAATTTTCGATGAGATTGATACAGGGATTTCCGGGGAAGCTGCTAAACAAGTGGGAGTAATCATGAAAACACTGGCAGCCAACCGGCAGGTGATTTGTATTACGCATCAGCCGCAAATTGCGGGCAAGGCGGACTCGCACTTCTTTGTCTACAAAGAAATGAAAGGAGAAAAAGTGAAGACGAACATCAGGCAGCTGGACAATAAGGAACGCATCACGACCATCGCGAAAATGTTGGGTGGAGAAAAGCCCACTACAGCAGCTTTGGAAAATGCAAGGGAAATGATTCAGCATTAAAATCAATCTACATGAAGCTTGTACTCATCTGCTGCCTCTTGGCCATTATGGTAATTGGTGAACTCTACACCTACCGTTATTTGAACAACAAGCTGATGTCAAGCAGAAGTACTTTCGGGCTTATTTTCTTCGCTGTCTTATTGTTTGCGGCCATGGCCGCCATTTATCTCGCCGGCCTTTTTAGCATAAGCTGGCTCTATGATTATCTTACATTATAAACTTCCGTAAAGATTGATTACCAACCGCTCTTTTAAACGATATATAACATGGAAACGATCGGTCCTGTTAGGACTGGCCAGCGTTTTGGGCATCAGCGCCACATCGCAGGTAGACAGTGCCTGTTTCAAAGAATCCGCAACAACAATCATCAGCGACAGCATTCTTCCTATTTATTACCAGCATGAAAAACTGGACAAGACCTTCATTGTTGATGGGGTTAAAGATGGGGCACACGTAGCCACGCGTCCACTGCGTTGGCAAAAGCAGGACTGGATCCGGTTTTCCCTGCTGGCAGGAGCGACAGGCACCGCGCTGCTTTTTGATAAGGAGATCAAAAGCGTGTTCCTTCATAACCAGAACCCATTCAGTAATAGCATTGCTGATGTGGTCGAACCAGTCGGTGATTTTTACGGTCTTTTGGTGTTTCCCGTTGTTTATACTGCCGGATTGGCTACGGGCAGCCGGCATGTGCAGAGCATTGGGCTGAGAGGCAGTAAGGCCATGGCGATTACCGCTACCCTGACACTTCTTTCTAAAAATCTGATCAGGCGGCAACGTCCTGATGCAACGAACAATCCTTATCAATACGCAATGCCGTTCAGCAAGAAGGGCTTTACCTCTACTCCATCTGCTCACGCCGCCATTGCCTTTACCATGGCCACCGCGCTGGCAGAGGAATTTCCAGACCAGAAATGGCTGGCTCCGGCAGCGTACTCCCTGGCATCGCTGACAGCGCTTTCCCGCATTTACCATAACCGGCATTGGGCCAGCGATGTGATCATTGGTGCGGCATTGGGCCATTTTGTTACAAAAGCCGTTTATGCAGCAGGACAAAAAAGACATCGTATGCTGCCTACCTTCCGTTGATTGTTCCAGATCGCGAAAAGGCACTCCCCTCCCAAAAACATAATTGGAGCCTTGGCTAACTACTTTCTATCGAAATGGTCCAGTTCTTTCTGAACCTCATCTAACAATTGCTTTTCTGTTGGTAAATACAATTTGTATTGGCTGGCAACAATTTGCTTTTGACCTTCAGGAAGCGTAAATTTTACAACCGCATCATTTTTGTCGGCACACAGCAATATGCCTATTGTCGGATGCTCATGGCCGAGCTTTTCCACACGATCATAATAGTTGACATACATCTGTAACTGGCCGATATCCTGGTGGGTCAGCCTGGCGGTTTTTATCTCAACAATAACAAAACATTGCATCAGGCGATTGTAGAACACCAGGTCCACAAAAAATTCATCCCCTTCGATATGTATTCGTTTTTGCCGGGCAACAAAGGAGAAACCGTTTCCCAATTCTAATAAAAATTCCTGCAGGTGAGATATAATAGCACTTTCCAGGTCCTTTTCGTAGTAAGCGGCCTCTCTTTTCAATCCTAAAAACTCTAGAAAGATAGGGTCTTTGATGATCTCTGTTGCATCAGACGGAAGCTTTTCATTTTTTGCTACCGCCAGAACACTCTTCTTATCACTGCTTTTCAACAGACGCTCAAATAAATTACTGTGTATTTGCCTTTCCAATTGACGAACTGTCCAGTTGTTTTTTATTGTTTCGGCAATATAAAACTCCCGTTGTTCCTGTAGGTCCAGGCTTAAAAGCATCTTATACTGGCTCCAGCTCAATTGCGTCCACAGTGTAGACGCAATTGGAAAAGTGCGATAAAACTGTCGGTATCTTTCCATTTGCCGCACAGAAAAGCCGCTTCCAAATTCCGGCTGCAGCTACCCGGACAAGTACTTAATCAGATACGAACCGTAATCTGCGCGATCTTTTCCTTCCTGCTCTTCTTCAAAAATGCGCTTCCCGATATGCCAATACATCAGTGTCCGTTGATGATCGACAGCCCGGGCAGCGGTCTCCCTGGATTGCGCAATAATATCTTTTATATCTGAAACAATAGATCGGTTAACAAGCATAGCAGTAGGTGTAGGTTATTGAACAATGAATATACAATTTCCAAAAGCGTAAATCAAAAATCATTCTTACATTTACCGCCTAATGTATTTTACAATATGGCTTATAATCTTTTAAAAGGAAAGAAAGGAATAATATTTGGCGCATTGGATGAGAAATCCATCGCCTGGAAAACAGCGCAAAAGTGCTATGCAGAAGGCGCAGAGATCGTGCTGACCAATGCTCCGGTAGCCCTTAGAATGGGAGCCATCAACCAATTGGCCGCTGAGTGCGGCAACGCTCCAGTTATTGGTGCAGATGTGACTAATATGGATGACCTGAAAAATCTGGTTGAGCAATCGATGCAGCATTTTGGCGGAAAACTGGATTTCATCCTGCATTCTGTGGGTATGGGCCTGAACGTGCGCAAGGGGAAACATTATACAGAAATGAATTACGAGTGGAACCAGAAGACCTTTGACATTTCTTCTATGAGCCTGCATAAGATTCTCAAAACAGCCTGGGAACTGGATGCTTTGAATGAGCATGCCAGCGTAGTGGCGCTTACTTACATCGCGGCGCAGCGCGTATTCCCGGATTATAATGAGATGGCAGATGCGAAGGCATTATTGGAAAGCGTCACTCGTATGTTCGGCTATTACTACGGAGAGAAAAAGAAAGTACGTGTCAATACCATTTCTCAATCTCCTACTCCAACTACAGCCGGAAGCGGTGTTAAAGGCTTTGACAGCTTTATCAACTATGCTGAAAAAATGAGCCCCCTGGGCAACGCTCCTGCCGAAGCCTGCGCCGATTATATCGCGGTGATGTTCAGCGACCTCACTAAATATGTGACGATGCAGAACCTCTTCCATGACGGAGGCTTTAGCTTCACCGGTGTAACGCCAAAGGTATTAGAAGCGATGGGTAGTGGTGAGTGAGAAGCGATACCTATCAGATAAAGAATAATTATCATCATAATCGAAATAAAAAAAGGAAAAGCAGTTTATTGTTTTTCCTTTTTTTATGGTATCTCCTGCGATCTTTTAAACCGCTAAATCAATTGTAGTTTAGCGACTTTGGGGTCCACTTCTACGATATCATATTCGAAATTTAACTTGATCCGCCATTTCTGAAGCGTAGCAGCGCCAATGATGGCTTCTTCACTAAGATTGGGAACCACAAGAAACTCATCCGACAACAAAACATCATTGATATAAAAATCGAGACTAATTCGATATTTCACTTCTATAAACAATCCCTCGCTTGCAGTAGCCAATTTTCGCACGCGTCCTAAAGCCTGCATCTCGCCTATATCAGCGATATAGTCCGGATGGATACATGATAAGTTGGCACCGCTGTCAAACAACGTATATAAGGTCTTTTCACCTTTAGAACCAACATATAAAAGCGGTAATTTTATTGTTCGCATATCATTACCTGTTGATAAGGTCCGCATCAATGACTATAGCCGGTAAAATTTCACCGCGTTTCCCCCATAAAAAGCCTTCTTTTCCGCCTCTGAAAAAGAAGCAAAATATTTATCAACGATCGCTTTCATCTTCTTGTAAGAAGCCGCCACAAGACATACCGGCCAGTCGCTGCCATACATGATCCTCTTCGTTCCAAACGCTTCCACCACCACATCCAGATAAGGGGTAAAATCGGACGGCTTCCATTGCTTCCAGTCCGCTTCGGTAACCATTCCACTGACCTTGCACCATACATTGGGAAGCTGAGCAATAGATTGGATATCCTGTTTCCATCCGTCAATAGTTCCCTTTTTAATATAGGGTTTGGCCAGATGATCGATCACAAATTTCTGGTAGGGAAACGCTTCGGCCAGCTTTTTAGCATATTTCAGCTGGTCAGGGAAGATCAGTATATCATAGGTGAACTGATGATTTTCCAATAGCCCTATGCCGTTCATAAATGCCTTTTTCAACATCAACGCCCGGTCCTGCTCCCCTTGTAACACATGGCGAAAGCCTTTCATCTTTTTGTAGTAACTGTAATGCGCCAGCTTTTCGCTGATATCCCGTGCCCGGAGATCCACCCAACCGACAACCCCTTTTACAAAGTCATGTTGCATGGCGTTATTGAGCTGGAAGATGTTTTCTACTTCCGATTGATCGCTCTGCACGACTACGCAGCCATCGAGACCATTTTCCTGCAAAACAGGTTTCAATTGTTTGGGCAGGAAATCTCTCTGAATCGCTCTCATCGAATCATCGATCCAGCTATCCCGCACGGGGTCGAACACCCAGAAATGCTGATGTGCATCTATTTTTGGAACCATAACAATTGATTACAAGTATTACATATACAATAAACCGTCGACCGGTCTTATCTGCTCCACGCAACACAGGTCTGTGAAGAGGTTCCTAATCCATCGATACCCAGTTCCACTACATCACCAGGTTTCAGGTAAATGGAAGGACTGAATCCCATACCCACACCGGCTGGCGTGCCTGTAGATATTACGTCTCCGGGTAATAATGTCATGAATTGACTTACGTACGAGATCACGTGAGGCAATTTAAAAATAAAATTAGCGGTGGTTCCGTCCTGCATAGTTTGACCGTTTACTTTTAACCACAAGCGCAGGTTATCCGGATCCGCAATTTCATCCCTGGTTGCCAGGAAGGGTCCTAACGGTGCAAAAGTATCACAACCTTTACCCTTATCCCAGGTGCCCGCGCGCTCCAATTGAAACTCGCGTTCGCTCACATCGTTGTGCAGCACATATCCCGCTATATAATCCATAGCTTCGGCTTCTTCCACATAACTTGCTTTTTTGCCAATCACCACTGCCAGCTCCACTTCCCAGTCTGTTTTTACCGAATTCCGGGGGATAACGATATGATCGTTAGGGCCGCAAAGAGATGTGGTAGATTTCATAAAGATCACCGGTTCGGCTGGAACCGTAGCGCCTGTTTCTTTGGCGTGGTCGGCATAGTTCAGGCCAATACAAAGGATCTTGGAAGGACGCGCTACCGGGCTGTCCAGCCGTTCATTGTCATTTATCTTGGGCAATGTGCCCTTGTTATCTTTCACAAATTTTTCCAAACGGGCCAGGCCGTTGGTTTCAAAAAATTTCTCGTTATAATCTTCGCCAAAGGCAGAAGTGTCGTACTTAACATCGTCAATAATAACGCCTGTTCCGATTTCGCCAGGCTGACCGAATCTGATTAGTTTCATTTATAATTGATTATTTGAAATAGATAGATATATTTTAATTATTAAGCTTGATAAAGCCACCGTCAATCGGGTAGTCACAGCCTGTAATAAAAGAGGCCTCATCGCTGCATAGATAGAGAATCAATGCGGCAATTTCATCGGGCTTCGCCATGCGTCCGATAGGTTGGGTCTGTGAAAGTTTCTCAAACATCTCTTCTTCACGACCCGGATAGTTTTTCGCTAAAAATCCATCCACAAAAGGCGTATGCACCCGGGCGGGGGAAATACAGTTGCAGCGGATATGATCCTTGATGTAATCTTTGGCCGTAGAGAGGGTCATCGCCAATACCGCGCCCTTACTCATACTGTAAGCAAACCTGTCGGGAATGCCCACACTGGAAGCAATGGACGCCAGGTTTAAAATGACGCCGCCTCCATTCTTTTTCATCAACGGAATAGCGGCATACAGGCAATTATACACCCCTTTTACATTCACATTAAATACTTTGTCGAAATCTTCCGCAGTAGTGGTCTCCACTTTACCGATATGCGAAACACCAGCGCTGTTTACTAATACATCAACGCCGCCTGCTGCGGCAAAAGCGTCGACAACTTCCTGCTGGTTCACTACGTTGAGCGGCATGGCACTTGCTGTGCCTCCGTTAGCTTTGATTTCCTCAACCGTTTTTTCTGCCGCCTCCTTATTGAGATCGGCTACAAAGACCTCGGCACCGGATTGGGCAAACAGCAAACATACGGCTTTGCCTATCCCACTTCCGCCACCGGTTACAATCGCTTTTTTCTGGCTTAACTGAAACATGTTAGGTTTTTTTTAAAAGTCGGAAGGTACTGCTTATTCGGTGCAGAATAAAAAAATGCATATGAAACTTTGCATGATCTCCGCTTCCTTGTTATTAACATCTCATTAGTTCCCGCTCCTTGCGTACCAACTCCGCCAGGAAGGATGTATAAATCCGGTTTCTCTTACACAAGCATGATATGCCAGGCATTTGAGCCGGCTATCATAACCCCCACTTTCGGAAGCCTCAATCGCCCGGTTAAAACGTTAAAAATAAGTTATATGCATTTTATTTTTAATTCTTTTTTTCTGGCAATAGCAAGCATAGACAAAACTCCTGAACCGCCCTTCCCTGCTGCATTCCAGCAGATTTAAAACAAGTCATTTTTAAGTACAGCCGCGAACAATATCATTTTTTTCATAATATGAAACTCGCGCTGTTTGCAACGATTTCCTGTAATTATCCTCTAAATGGGCATAAACAGTTAAACTAATTTTTCATTTAAACTTTTAAACCAATTATTATGAGAGCCTCTATTTTATTCGCAGTGTTATCGGTGTTAGTTATTTCATGCGGCCGACCGTCTATTTACAAATCGGCGCATTTTAAAAAAACGATCCGGAGTCACCAATCCGTGGCTATCCTGCCTGCAAGTGTCAGAACGAAATTGCGCCCGGGCAACGCAAAACGCATGTCGCTGGAAAAGCTGAATCAGCTTTCGGAACAGACAGGATATGACGTCCAAAGCAAAATGTTTTCCTGGCTGATGAAAAGATCTGGAAAAAAGAATTACTCAGCGAGAATACAAGATGTCGGGCAAACTAACCGTTTACTTAAACAAGCAGGCATTTCTTATGATCAGATAGATGAAATAGGTGCTGATAAGTTAGCCGATGTATTAGGAGTGGACGGCATCATTCAGACTAATATCATTTCTGCAAAACCCATTTCTACAGGTACAGCTATTGCTTTAATAGCGCTGGACTTTGAGTACCTGGGCGTGACAACCAATGTGGTAGAAACAACCATAAACGTAAAAGACGGACATTCGGGAAAGGAATTATGGAGATATGATTTCACAGCGGATGGTGCTATCGGCTCGTCCACAAAAAGGCTGGTGCACCGATTGATGAGGAACGCATCGAGGAAGTTTCCTTATATCACAAAGTGATCCACTTAATGTCATAAAAAAGATGCGCTCGGCGGCGCATCTTTTTTTGCACTGTATACCCCCCTGCGGTCCTTTAACCGGACATAGAACCCCGACATGAAAGACCCCTTCTCCTGCGAAGGCTTTTGTACTTCCTTATTTTTTAATATCTTCATTCTTTACTCCAATACTGTCGAATTAATATGGAAACGCAGCAACAATTGGCCTACGACATTACAGATGTGTTCGGTGGACTGTCCCAGATTATTGGACTTTTAAATTCGGATCAGCTCAATAGGGTTCCTTTTGAAGGCAGCTGGACGATTGGCCAGGTTACAGAACACATCATTAAATGCAGCAGCGGTATCCCCGACGGGGAGGCAACGACAACGGACAGAAGCTTCGACCAACATACGGCCATGCTGCGGGGCCTGTTCGAGAACATGGATTTGAAGGCGAAAGCCGACCCTTCCTTATGGCCGCAGGACCCGCCTCACGATCTGGAACTATTGCTGCAACAGATAGAAGAAAATAAACAGACCTTACTACAGATTACACTGCAGTCAGATCTGACCGCACTATGTATGGAAATGGAATTCCCGACAGTAGGCTATTTAACCCGATACGAATGGCTTAGTTTTATCGTAGTGCATACACACCGGCACATCCGGCAAATCAGGAATATCCTGCACCAATTATAACTCCTATGATAACGATTCGAAACGCAACGCTTGCTGATCTGGACATGCTACTCGGGTTTGAACAAGGCATTGTCGAAGCAGAACGCCCCTTCGATGCGACGATGGTAGCCACCCACTTCCATTACTATGATCTTGCTGAAATGATCGGCGATGATGATTGTACCGTTGTGGTCGCTGAAGCAGACGGCGTGCTCATAGGCAGCGGTTCTGGCCGCATCCAGGAAGGAAAGCCTTTTAATAATTTTGAACGTTATGCGTTTTTAGGTTTCATGTATGTATCACCCGATTTCCGTGGCCGCGGCATCAACGCGAAGATCATCGATGCTTTATGCAGCTGGGCAAAAAGCAAAGGATTGGATGAAGTGCGCCTGCAAGTATACAGCGAAAATACAGGCGCCGTGAAGGCCTACGAGAAAGCAGGATTCAAGCCACTCCTGACCGAAATGAGGTTGGCTACCTGATCTGAACCCTACTCGCCGTATCAGGCCCGAACGCAACATGCAATGGATACCACCTCTAAACAGATATCATGAAACAGCATACCACCAATTACTTTAATACCTTTATTGAAATCGCCGAAGATTGCCCCGTTGACGTTGCAGAACAACCCAAACGAAAAGGCGACAACAAGACCGTTGCCCAATTACAATACGATCTGATTGCAAAACATCCCTATCAGCACACCTCGGATGACGTCATTTTTCAGGTGTATGCCCGGCGAAACGAGCTTACCCGCGCTGAGCTGGTGGAAGCAAGAAATGTTTTCTTTTCGAAAGGACAACCTTGCCTGCGCGCTTCCCCGCTTACAAAAAGATATGGCTTCGGCGTCCACTTCAACGAAGAAGGCAAAATTGCATTGTATGAGGCAGGATCCAAAGACTACGCCCGCTTCCTGTCTGATCCAGCCGTTAAAAAAATAAAGGCGATGCGCAGTTCCCGGAAATAACCGAGCCGCTTTTGCACAAAAACGCAGCTGCTTCTTTATGGAACAGCTGCATTAATAAACAGGTAAATTATTTATTCTTCCTCTTCCAGCTTCTGTTCCGCCTTTTCGCCATTCTCTACAATATCTCCGGGCTTGAACAAAACGTTCTTCACAATCAGCCGCCAATCCTCCTTTTTTCGCAGTAAAAATTCCAGGTCCATCGCGAAATGGATGAATTCTTCTTTTTGCGCCTGCTGCATGATCTTTTTCGCTTCTTCATCCTTCTCTACGTGAATGCGCTGTTCATACCAATCGATAGCCTCCGCCTCTTCTATCAGTGAACGGACCATCCTGGCAAAAGTTCTGACAGGTTGTGATAATTCCTCAGGGGGTTCATGATACTGATCAAATCCCATAGTTTTCGATTTTAACGTAAATAACTTATTAACAATCATTGAAGGGCAATTATTGCGCCAAGGCAACTTCCGGGACATGCTTACCACCAGGTGATGTAACATTTACGAATTTTGCCTTTATCAACCACCTCCCGATATGCAAGGCAGAGCAACTGGATTAGCCAGCACCCTACCATCAGCGCGATCAATATTGCTATTGAAAAAATTTATAAAAACCAGCCGGGCTTCATTTATACTTTTTAGTATAAATAATCTACCTTTGCAGCATGAATACAGATACAGAACAATTAATCAAGCCCGAAACCAGCGAGGCGGAGTTGGATCCCATTGAAAGCCACGTAAACAGTGAATATAAATATGGTTTTGTAACTGAAATCGAATCTGAATCAGCACCAAAAGGTCTTAGCGAAGAGATTGTACGTTTTATCTCCGCAAAAAAAAATGAACCGGAATGGATGCTGGAATGGAGATTAAAGGCCTATAGCCAATGGCAAAAGATGAAAGAGCCTACCTGGGCCAACGTCACCTTTCCCGCGATCGATTATCAGGACGTAATATATTACTCTGCTCCCAAGCAAAAGGTTAAACCCAACAGCCTGGACGAAGTAGACCCCGAGTTGATCAAAACTTTTGAGAAACTGGGTATTTCACTGGAAGAGCAAAAACGGTTGACGGGAGTAGCGGTAGACGCGGTAATCGACAGTGTCTCTATTGGCACTTCTTTCAAAAAGCAACTAAGCGAACAGGGTATCATTTTCTGTTCGATGAGCGAAGCGATCCAGGAGCATCCCGACCTCGTACGCCAGTATTTAGGAAGTGTAGTGCCGGTGACCGACAACTATTTTTCAGCGCTCAACTCTGCGGTTTTTAGTGACGGATCTTTCTGCTTTATTCCAAAAGGAGTTCGTTGCCCGATGGAGTTGTCCACGTATTTCAGGATCAATGCTGAAAATACAGGGCAGTTTGAGCGCACGTTGATCGTCGCAGAAGACGACAGTTATGTGAGCTACCTGGAAGGTTGCACAGCCCCGATGAGAGATGAAAATCAATTACATGCAGCGGTTGTCGAAATTGTTGCTTTAGATAACGCTGAGGTAAAATACTCTACTGTGCAAAACTGGTACCCTGGTGATAAAGAAGGAAAAGGTGGTATCTACAACTTCGTAACCAAAAGGGGTATTTGTAAAGGTGTTAATTCCAAGATCAGCTGGACACAGGTAGAAACGGGCTCCTCGATCACCTGGAAATACCCAAGTGTGATCCTGCAGGGAGACAATTCCAATGGGGAATTTTACTCTGTAGCCGTTACCAACAATCGTCAACAAGCTGATACGGGAACAAAAATGATCCACCTCGGCAAAAATACGAGAAGTCGAATTGTAAGCAAAGGTATATCAGCCGGTTACAGCAACAATAGTTACCGTGGTTTAGTGCGGGTGGGAAAGAACGCCAGCAATGCCAGGAACTTTTCGCAATGTGATTCCCTGTTGCTCGGTGATAAATGCGGCGCCCACACTTTCCCCTATATCGAGGTAAAAAATAATACCGGTGTCGTAGAACATGAAGCGACTACCTCTAAAATCGGTGAAGATCAGATCTTCTACTGCAACCAACGGGGGATCGACACTGAAACAGCAGTGGCATTAATCATCAATGGTTTTGCAAAAGAGGTGATGAACCAATTACCGATGGAATTTGCTGTGGAAGCTCAAAAATTACTGGCTATCAGCCTGGAAGGAAGCGTTGGGTAAATTTTTAGATGAGTTCGAGGTTTGACGTTTAAAGTAAGAATGGAAGACAAACTTTCTCTACCTTTAAAACAACCTGAAACATCAAATTTTACCCATGGCTACGATAGCACGTTTTGAAGACCTTGAAATATGGCAGGAGGCAAGGACACTTTCAAATAAAATTAATTTAATAGCTACTCAGACAGACCTGAAAAGTGATTATCGTTTGAAAGATCAGATTAAGGCATCAATAGGTTCCACTATGGACAATATTGCTGAGGGCTTTGAAAGAGGAAGAAATGGAGAGTTTAGGCAATTTTTAGCAATCGCCAAAGGCTCATGCGGAGAAACAAGGTCTCAGTTATACCGGGTGTTTGACTGGGGTTATATAAAAGAAAATGAGTTTATCATGCTCAAATCTGAGCTGGAATACCTTAGCGGAAAAATTAGCAACTTTATTAATTATCTAAACAAAACAACGTTTAAAGGAATAAAGTATCGGTAACAGACATCAAACCTTAAACTTTAAACAAACAAACAAAAACATGTTAACAATTAAAGACCTGCGCGCAGGTATTGAAGGCAGAGAAATATTAAAAGGAATCAATTTACAAATAAATCCCGGAGAAGTACACGCCATCATGGGACCCAATGGTTCTGGTAAGAGTACGCTCGCTTCCGTGTTGGCAGGTAAGGAAGATTATGAGGTGTTAGGCGGATCTGTTGAATTTATGGGCAAAGACCTGTTGGACCTGGCGCCGGAAGAGCGTGCCGGCGAAGGGGTGTTTTTAAGCTTCCAGTATCCGGTTGAAATTCCGGGCCTGAGCACGACTAATTTTATGAAGACTGCGGTAAACGAGATCCGTAAATACCGTGGCGAAGAGGAACTAGACGCCGTTTCCTTCCTCAAAAAAATGAAGGAAAAAATGGCCCTGGTAGAAATTGATCAGGCAATGTTAAGTCGTTCCTTAAACGAAGGTTTCTCCGGGGGCGAGAAGAAGCGCAACGAAATCTTCCAGATGGCCATGCTGGAACCTAAATTAGCGATCCTTGATGAGACAGATTCCGGACTGGATATCGACGCGATCAGGATTGTAGCAAACGGCGTTAATAAACTGCGCAATAGCGAAAATGCTGTGCTTTGTGTTACCCACTACCAGCGCCTGTTGAATTATATCGTTCCCGATTTCGTGCACGTTCTGTACAATGGCCGCATCGTGAAATCCGGTACCAAAGAACTGGCCTACGAGCTGGAAGAAAAAGGCTACGATTTCATTAAGAGCGCAGTTGTTTAATTTTAGGCAACCAAATTAAAGACAATGGCATATCCTGCAGCTAAACATATTTCCCCCGAGGTCTATCTAGAAGAAGAAAGAAAATCTCCTGTAAAGCACGAATATTTCAACGGGGACGTAACGGCTATGGCTGGTGCAAGCATTGCACATAACACCATAGTCTCTAATCTTATCGGTGAAACCAGAAATTTTCTTAAAGGCAAGGACTGTAATATATTTCCCAGCGACTTGCGGGTGAGCATTCCCTCCGTAGCGACCTACACCTATCCCGACGCTACTGTTATTTGCGGCGAACCGGAGGTGACCGATCAGCAAAAAGACACGGTTAAAAACCCTTCTGTCATTTTTGAAGTGTTGTCGCGTACCACCCGGGATTATGACACGATCCGTAAGTTTTTGTATTATCAAAGGATTGCATCGCTCAGGGAATACATTTTGATCGACAGTACATCGCAGTGGACGGCTGTCTATCAGCGGCAGGAAAAGGAACTTTGGAAAATTTCTGTAGCAGAAGGACCATCGGATCAGTTACTGGTGCCTTCCATTGATTTCAGGTTGCCTTTCGAAGAGCTATATGCCAACGTAAATTTAATATGATGATTAGCTAAGATAAAAAAGGAGACTCCGGTCAACCTATCGCATCATAATCATCCATCATCCAATTATTCACATTAAGTTTAAATGAACACAATATCATATTTTAAGGAACGTTTTGAAGAGCTTCAGGCAAATGCGGTGGATGCTCATATTAAAGGTATGAGAGATGAAGCCTTTGCTGAATTTGAGCAAACCGGCATCCCGACCGTTAAGCATGAAGAGTGGAAATATACCCGGATCAATGATTTTTTCAATAAAGATTATCACTTTACGACCGATCTGAAAGAGCAATCTTTTTCAGCGGCTGACCTGGAAACGTTGCAGCTTCCGGGACATGAAGAAGCCAACCTGATCGTTTTCGTGAACGGCCATTTTCACCCGGAATTATCTCACACCCGCTCTGAAGAGCTGGAGATCATTTCGCTTCAAAGCGCAGCCGGTCATGAAACGTATAGTTCCATCGTAAAAGAGCACCTGGGACATAGCGCTGATTATCACAAAGACGGTATCAACGCGCTCAACACGGCTTTTATCCAGGAAGGCGTATTTGTTCATGTTTTTAAAAGCCAATCGGCCAGTCATCCCATTTACCTGTACAATATTACCGACGCAAGAGCGGGAAACATTTTCGCGCAGCCGCGCAGCCTGGTTCACGTTGCGCAAAACGCTCAGGTGCAGATCGTGGAGACCTTTGTAACGCTGGGAGCCGATGAAAGCTTTACCAACCAGGTCATTGAGCTCGTGGTAGAGAAAGACGCCGTGCTGGATCTGTATAAAATTCAGAACGACGAAGCCAACTCTAAAGTGGTGAGCACCACGCATGTTCACCAGGTGGGTAAAAGCGTTGCCAACGTCGTTACCGTATGTCTGAATGGTGGCCTGATCCGCAACAACCTGAATATGGTGATGAGCGCGGAATATTGCGAGGCCAACCTGTTTGGCCTGTACCTGGGCGACCAGCAAACGCATATTGACAACCACACGGTGGTAGACAACCGGCAGCCCAACTGCCTGAGCAACGAATTATATAAAGGCGTGTTGAACGGTCATTCGACCGGCGTCTTCAACGGAAAGATATTTGTGCGCCAGATCGCACAGAAAACCAACGCTTACCAGAGCAACCGGAATATCCTGTTGTCTGAGAATGCGAGCGTGAACACGAAGCCGCAGTTAGAGATCTTTGCAGATGATGTAAAATGTTCGCATGGATGTACCGTAGGCCGCCTGGATGAAGATGCATTATTTTATATGCGCTCCCGTGGTATCGAAGAAAAAACGGCTACCTCTCTCCTGCTTCATGGCTTTGCTTTGGACGTATTAGAAAAGATCAAACACGAAAATGTAAGGGCTTTTGTGAATGAGCTGGTGACAAGAAAGCTGGATTTGTAAGCGGGTGCAGCTTATTTTTTGAACGCTGATGACGTAGCGAACGAGTCATGCTATCCTGGTTTGCAAAGCGGTATACCGTATACGTAGACAAATGCCAGCAGACATCGCCACGTGTATCTGATAAAATTATCCTTTATGGAAACATTAGTACAATCATACACGGCATTCGATGTAAATGCCATCAGGAAAGACTTCCCGATCCTGCAACGGAAAGTGAAGGGGCATCCTCTGGTGTACTTCGATAATGCTGCCACGTCGCAGAAACCACAAGCCGTAATCGATGCGTTAGTAAATTATTACAGTTTTAATAATGCGAACGTTCACCGGGGCATTCATTCCCTGGCCGAAGAAGCCACTGCAGATTTTGAGGCGACAAGAGACGCTGTTAAGACATTTATCAATGCAAACTCACGCGAGGAAATCATTTACACGCGGGGCACCACCGAAGGTATTAACCTGGTGGCCTACACCTGGGCAAGGCACAATTTAAAAAGCGGAGATGAGGTCATTATTTCCGGCATGGAGCATCATTCCAATATTGTACCCTGGCAGATCATATGCGAATTAAATGGCGCCCGGCTGAAGGTAGTCCCCATCAATGAAAACGGTGAATTGTTGATGGATGAGTTTGAAAAATTATTAAACGACCGCACCCGGCTGGTGGCGGTTAACCATGTCTCCAATGCCATGGGTACCGTCAACCCTGTAAAAGAGATCATTCAACTGTCCCATGAAAAGGGAGCTGTAGTGTTGATAGACGGAGCACAAAGCTCGATGCACCTGGATATTGACGTTCAGGATCTGGACTGTGATTTTTTTGCTTTTTCTTCTCATAAGCTCCTGGGGCCAACGGGCATGGGCGTTTTGTACGGCAAAAAAGCGTTGCTGGAAGCTATGCCGGTGTTCGCAGGCGGAGGAGAAATGATCAAAGAAGTGACGTTTGAAAAAACGACCTACAACGAGCTTCCGTATAAATTCGAAGCAGGGACGCCCAATATCGCAGACGCGATCGCGCTGAAGCCGGCCATAGATTATATCAATAACGTAGGTAAAGGCAATATCCGCCGGCATGAAGACCTGCTGTTGCAGCATGCCACCCAACAGTTGCGGGAAATTGATGGGCTGAAGATCATTGGTGATAACGATCATAAAGTAAGCGTGGTGTCCTTCGTGATTTCGGGGGTGCATCCGCAGGATATCGGCATTTTGCTCGATAATAAAGGCATTGCCGTTCGTACCGGACACCATTGCGCCGAGCCGCTGATGAATCATTTTTGCATCCCCGGAACGATCCGGGCCTCTTTCGCTCTGTATAATACAATGGAAGAAGTAGACCAGATGGTTGAGGCATTGAAAAAGGCGGTGAAAATTTTGAGGTAACGCGACGGCTGAGCCGGGGCCTACTTTTGATTAGGACCTTGTCAAAATAGAGTGATGCTATTCAGGCAAGAGGCAAATTAGGATCTTATCAAACCAAGTTATCGCTTATTGGCTCATGATACACTGTAGTGCAGACATCAATCCTGAAGCATTATATGAAGACATTGTAGAAATTGGAGAATGAACGGAAGTAGGGTCAGTTGTTCGCACACAGGAATATGCGAAGTTTCGTTTGACCAAAAAACGTCCGCCGTGGCGGATCAATAAAAAGATACTCGGATGAAAAAAACAATTGAAGAAATAGAAGCGGAGATCGTAGACGAATTTTCATTATTTGATAGCTGGGATGATAAATATGAATATATTATCGATCTCGGGAAGAAGCTCGCGCCTTTGCCTGAAGCGCATAAAAAGGACGAGAACAAAGTAAAAGGCTGCCAATCGACAGTTTGGCTGGTGGCTGAATACAAAGACGGGAATGTGTATTACCAGGCAGAAAGTGATGCCGTAATTGTGAAAGGGCTGATCAGTATGCTCATCCGCGTTTTGAGCGGTCATACGCCCGATGAGATCCTTAAGGCCGACATGGACTTCATCAATAAGATCGGGATGACCAGCCACCTCGCACAAACAAGGTCCAATGGCCTTCTGGCGATGGTGCGGCAGATGAAGCATTACGCACTGGCATTTAAAAGTTCAACATTTGAAGTGTAAGTTTAAACGTTGTACTTCCAACATCAAACTTTAAACAAACAAAAATGAACGAATCTGATATAAAAGACAAAGTGATCGAGGTGTTACAAACCATCTTCGATCCCGAGCTGCCTGTCAATATTTATGAATTGGGGCTGATCTATAAAGTCGAAGTCAATGAGGGTAACAATGTATTTGTATTGATGACCTTGACAGCCCCCGGCTGTCCGGCAGCACAAAGTCTGCCCATGGAGGTAGACCAGAAAGTGAGAGAAATAGAAGGGGTAAGCGACGTAATGGTTACCGTGACCTGGGATCCGGCATGGAATAAATCCATGATGAGCGAAGCAGCTCAGCTGGAGCTGGGCTTCATGTAAGAACGCAAATTAACACTGATCGTATCATATATTTAACTACTTAAAACCCTTCAAGGGAATCCAGGGGGCTGATATGAAGATTACTGCACAAGAAGAATATGGGTTAAGAATTCTCATCCGCATCGCATCGTGCAAAGACCACGAAGGCATGAGCATTCCGCAACTCAGCGACACGGAACAGTTGAGCCAGCACTACATTGCAAAGCTCACCAGGCTGCTGCGAATGGCCGGTTTTATACGAAGTACCCCTGGCAATAAAGGCGGCTATGTCCTCTCCCGCCCTGCTTCAGCAATAGTGATCAAAAACGTGTTGGAAGCGCTCGGCACGCCGCTGGATAAAGAATTTACGGATGAAACAGGCGCTGTGATGCGGTTTTGTACCAGTTCAGTCGATTGTTCCTCCCGGTCGCTCTGGCAAATGATACAGATGACTGTTAATAATTTGTTAGAACGAATCACTTTGCAGGATCTCGTTAGCGAGAATGACAGTCGAAAAACAATATTCGATGCACTTAGCCCCGAGTTTCTGAGCAAGTTATAAATTACAAAAAATCAAAACATTTATTTAACTTTTCACACGATAATTTTTTCTAAAAAATTGTTAGATCTGAGGGTTACCTCTTTCCCTTTTCGGTATTAATGATCAAATTATAATTTTAAAACAAAAAAGACAATCATGAAAAAATTCTTCGCAATTGCTTTGATCGCTGTTTCTTTCGCAGCTTGTAACAGTGCTGAAACTAACACTGAAGAGTCTGCAGAAGCTACTGCTGATTCTTTAGCTGCTTCAGTTGATGCTACTGCTGATTCTGCAAAAGCTACTATTGATTCTGCTGCTGCTACAGTTGATTCTGCTGCTGCTGCAACTGCTGATTCTTTGAAACACTAAGAAGCAATCAATAAGTTTTTATAGAAAGGGCCGGTTGACAATGTCAACCGGCTTTTTTTGTAGATCTTACCGGATCAGGGGCAACACAATATGAAAGGAAGTACCCTTGTCCACCTGAGTCTCAAAAGTAATTTCGCCGCCCGCCTGCTCTATGATGGTTTTACACATAGCCAGACCTAGTCCCGTACCGGAACTTTTCGTGGTAAAGTTGGGCATGAATATTTTGTTCTGCATGTCTTCGCTGATGCCTACGCCATTGTCCGCAACCGTCACAGATACCCTATTCCCCTCAATCCGCTCTTTCACATCGATCTTGCATTTCACATCTGGTCGCATAGCTTCGATCGCATTACCAAAGAGATTGGTAAAGACACGGTTCATCTGGGTTTTGTCCGCAAAAATATCAAGCGTCTGCGACAGCGGTTGCCAGGTCAGCTCCACTTCAGGGTTTTTGCTGTAGATCACGATCAGCGGCTGAATGACTTCGTGCAAATCAAAGATCTCCGTTTTTACCTGGTTGATATTGGCGAACTGAGAAAAGTCTGCAGCAATCTTTGACAGGTGATCGATCTGCTCCACCAGGGTTTTCGACACGTTGAATGTCAGTTGCTGCACATTCGGACTGTTATTGTCGATCGCTTTCTGCAAATATTGAAGACTTAGCTTCATAGGTGTTAACGGATTCT
Source organism: Niabella sp. ZPM-14 (assembly GCF_055693045.2). NCBI lineage: Bacteria > Pseudomonadati > Bacteroidota > Chitinophagia > Chitinophagales > Chitinophagaceae > Niabella > Niabella sp. ZPM-14. The sequence continues at coordinate 4,199,221 of NZ_CM181148.1, read as the reverse complement.
TGATTTCATGAGCCACCTGGCGGGCCATTTCACGCCAGGCCTCCTGTCTTTCCGATTTTGCCAGCGCATCCGCACTCACCTGTAACTTCGTCACCATCTTGTTATACTCCGCTACCAGGCTACCGATCTCGTCATTTTTTTCCCAGACGATCATTTCATTGTGCTTCGACAGGTTCACCTGCATCAGCTTGTCGCGGATCAGTGCAAATGAATGCGTGATCCGGTTCGTGATCAATAAAGCCACCAACCCTGTAATGAGGAAGATAAAAGCATTCAGGTTGATCAAAGTCACAAGGAATCGTGAGATCTCCTCATTCAGCACCTGTTCAGAAGTAAAATAAGGTATACTCAGATAAGCATAGAAAAAGCCGTCCTCATTGCGCAACGGCGCATACATATTAGTATACTTCAGATCAGACACCATCTCCTTCTGTGTATGCTCAATATGCCGGAGCCGAAGGAGATAATAATAAGCCCGCGGATCGATCTGGGTGCTCAGCACGCCTTTCTGGTAAATGTCGGGCTGGCTACTGGCCAGCAGCGTGCCTTTGAAATTATAGATATTGACATCAACACCATGTATATCCGCCACTCTTTTGATAATATCTTCCAGTCGTTGAGAACTTAAGGTATCCGCTTGTTCGTACACAAGAGAGCCGATCTCCTTTCTCGACTGCATTTCGTTCACCATGATATTCATCGTGCGGCTCAGATGTTCGCTATTGGAATCTTCAAAACGCTGGATAAAGAAAGAAATAGTGGCCATCCCGATCACGACAAAAGAAAGAAGCGTTATCAATATAAACGTATTGTGGATCTGCCCGCGGATACTGGCCGAGAACTGAAGCCGTTTTCTCAGCAGCTTTTTATTCAGGATCACATTCAGCAGGTTAGACACCAGCTGAATCAAAGCCACCAGGAAAAGAAAAGCACAGAAGATATAAGAGAACAGTGTAATCGTTTCGAGCACGCGCTCATTCTTCCGCGCCATCACCATCACCTTGTTGCTGCTCGGGCGGTACCAGAGCTCGCTGTACCCCTTATTATTTCGCAGCTCAAAAGTCGTTTTCGGTATTTGTGATGGGATAAGGTTGTAAGTAAACGGATACTTTTTAGATGACGCCACCAACAGTTTATTGGAGTATACGGCATAACTGTACACCGGGGAGTTGTTGAACTTCCAGTCACTGTATTGCCGGAAGAGCTCGGGGCTGATCACTGCCGGTGAGAATTTTTTCGGTTGAGATATGATGCAAACCGTTCCGATCGGTCGCCCTTCATCACTTTTGATGGGCCGGTAAGTGATGTAGGCAAACTTATCATAAGAGGGCTCATACAAATAAAGATCCGGCAGACTGGTCGAGTCCGACTGCCTTAATACGATCGTTTTAATAGATTCGTAGGACAAATTACCCGGGTTGAACAGCGGCCGGTTGGTGCTGTCAAAAAAATACAGGCTGCCCGAATAGTCGCGGATGTACCTCGAATAATTATTGGTGAGAATGCTGTCGCGCAGGAATTTATTGTCCTTTTCATTGTAGAGCCGGTAAAAATTATCCTGGAAAAAATCATTGTCCAGGTAGGTGTTGGCCATAATGATCAACCGCTCCGTAGCAGGATCGCTTTTGGTGTCCAGCTTTTCCAGGTACAGTTTCCGCTGGTTCAATTCGGCCTTGTCAATTTCAGACAACATCAATACCGAGATGCTGATCGAGAAGATGAATATCCAGATGACAATGCCCGAGATATTAAACCGGATCAGCTTATTGAGCGACCTTTCGTTGTTAAACAGGAACGTATATAACAGCAGCCAGGACAGGCAAAACAGATATAGCTTGGTAAGATAAGAAGGAGACAGTGCGATGTAAGAGAGCCCTGCCACCGCGATAAACAGGTAGATCAGATGCACCGACCCCGGAAACGCCGGGAACAAATACGTGTAAACAATGCGTGAAAAATAGTGAAAGCCCAGCGAAAGAAAAGCCAGTATGATAAAACCGACCGCAGTATAAATGCTCAGGCTGAAGAAGTTGGTTACGTCGAAGGATACTTGTGAGTTGGAAACGATACTCCTGACGACGTTCACCACCGTGAAGGTGAGCAATAGCAGGAATAGAATATATAATATACCTGCTAACCATTTCACTTTTCCAGGATGGCGCTGCGGGTTTTCCACGCCTTCCGGTTTGATGCGGTTCCAGATAAAGATGCCGAACCAGCAGAAAAGGGCACTGTTGATCAGCAACTCCCCCAGGCTCGGCAATAGCACGCCGGCATTGTACAACTCCGGGCGGAACAGTTCCAGCTGCGCCAGTCCGAAAGCATCTCTGAACACATATAAAAACACCCGGAACGTCAGTAAGCAGAGAATAAACAGGGGGATGTCAGCGAATTTATGTTTTCTGACAACATTCTTAAACAAGATAAAATAGGCTGCCAGGAATATAAAAAAGAAACTGATCAGCCTGATGATCACAAACCCGATATCGCTTCCTTTCAACACCGCGCCTGGCTTGAGCTTCAGGTAAAACAGCGTCTTCCCTGATAATGATCTGACCGGATAGTCATTGGGCTTGCTGGTAATATTAGCAACGCCATCCAGGTTGGTATTTAAGGGATAGGATTCCTTGAGGTTATCCGTCGTAATGAAAAACTGTGTTTTGATCGAAATCGCGTAGCTGATGTTTAAACCTTTCCTGAGAACGTTGGGCTTTTTCTTAATATAATAATAGCCATTCGCCAGCTGCAGAAATGCCTCGTCCTGCACACGGGCTAACACACTGTCCGGTACGATCGTGACAGCGGTGTTCCAGAACTTGAGGTACCGGCCATTGTTAATTTCCTGATATACGTAAAAATAATAAGGCTTGCCATACAGGTAGTCAAGATCTTTCTGCGTTTCCTTCGCGGTGCTGATCCGCCGGATCAACGCGGTATCGCTTAATACAGACGCGACGTCCCGCTCCTGCTCGTGAAGCTGCTCTTCCAGCTTTGCAACTGCATGCCTGAAAGACGCTTTTTCAGAAGCGGAAGTATGAAAAATAAAGGAGCCCGAGAATAAAGCCAGCGAACAGAACAATATGATGTAGCTCCAGAAATCCTTATTTTTAATGAACTTGGTCATTCTTATTTTGCAGCTTTGATCGAATTCCAGATCGCGTCCATCTCTTCCAGGGACATACTGTTCAATCCTTTGCCTTGCTGCCCGGCAATCTGTTCCATTTCAGTAAAACGTTTTTTGAATTTTTTATTGGTTTTCTCCAGCGCTGCATCTGCATCCACATGGAGAAACCTCGCATAGTTGATCATCGAAAACAGCAAATCGCCCAGCTCTTCCTCCTGTCCGGCTACGGATCCCTGTTCCACGGCTTCTTTCAGTTCGCCCATCTCCTCCTCCACCTTAGCCCACACGTCTTCCTTTTTCTCCCACTCAAACCCCACCTGCTTTGCCTTTTCCTGGAGCCGCATCGCCTTTAATACGCTGGGCAATGATTCGGGCACACCACTCAGGACGGATTTTTTTCCTTCTTTTAGTTTCAGCTGCTCCCAGTTTTGCTTCACGTCTTCTTCGTTTTTTACCTCGCGCAGTCCTTCATGCTGCTCCTCCGGAGGATACACATGCGGATGCCGTTGGATCAGCTTGTCACAAACCCCGTGCGCTACATCTTCCACCGTAAACTGTTGTTGTTCCGAGGCTATTTTGGAATAAAACACGATGTGCAGCAGCAGATCACCCAGCTCCTCTTTGATATCCTTCCAGTTTTCCTCCAGGATGGCATCGGTGAGTTCATAGGTCTCCTCGAGCGTCATCTGTCGCAGCGACTGCAAGGTCTGTTTCCTGTCCCAGGGACATTTTTCCCTCAGGGTATTCATAATGTCTACCAATCTCTCCAACCCGTTCTGTACCATTTATAGCCTGTTAAAAAGATAAAATAATTGAAATAGCCGGATTTTTGTCCTGGAATCGCCACCGTTCTTCAGCTGAGTCACCTGTAGCGTGCAAATATTGTGCAGTTATTAACCCCGGCTGAAAATTAATGGATCAAATGGCAAAAGTCAGACAATCAATCCCGTTTAGAAAAGAAATCATGGAAAAACAACAGCTGGTAGCCGACGGCATTTTCCCAATACGGCCAGGTATGCCCGCCCGGGCGGGTAATATAATCATGGGGAATATTCCTGTACAGCAACTGCCGGTGCAATTCCTGGTTCACCTCGTAGAAAAAGTCTGAAGTGCCACAGTCCACGATAATGCTGAGTGTTTTGGGCTGTATCAGGTGAAGCATGTTGATCACCGTGTTCCGCTCCCACCGTTCCGGCTGATCGGCGTAAGCGCCCAGGCGTTTCGACATATCCCAATTGTTCGGGAACGGCCGGATGTCCACGCCGCCGCTCATGCTGCCACAAGCGCCAAACACATCCGGGTGCCTGATCGCCAGGTAGAGCGCTCCATGGCCTCCCATGCTCAGGCCGGCGATAGCGCGTCCCTTGGCATTTTGAATCGTGCTGTATCGTTCGTCAATCCAGCTCACCAGCTCCTTCGACACATAAGTTTCATACTGAAACGACGGATCCACCGGGCTATCCCAGTACCAGCTGCCAAAACCTCCGTCAGCACAAACAATAATTTCATTATACAGGTCAGCCGCCTTACGTACACTTGCGGCCTTAGGCCAGTCCTTATAACTACCGCTATAGCCATGCAACAGATATACGACCGGGTATTGGGCAGATTTATCATACTGATCAGGTGTAATCACCACCGCCTTAATGTCCTTTTTCATCACCTTGCTGCGTGTAACAATCGTGTCTACTTTAGAGGCCCGGCTCAGATTGGATAACAGGATGCAACATACCAGCCACATGCTAAACTTAACAGTCATACTCGAAAAGCTTTGAGCAACGAATTTAGTCATTTAGAATGACAGATGCGCCTATCACTTTGATATACAATATTGATAGGATCATAGCCGCTTATGATTGCAGGCGGACATCGGCTTTGTGCCGATCTCTTATGCAAGGAAGATCAGCAGGCTTTCTGCGCGGCAGATATAGCAGAAGCAATAAGAATTAGTCTCGAACGATCTCTCGCACAGCTTTTTTAATAAGTAACTTTTAGATGGGCAAATTATTTGTTAGCTTTTAGCGATGCCTAAGGTTGAAACAATGGCGATGTGGCAAAATCAGAATTACAGAACATAGTTTTTGCAAAAATGCTCAACCGAATTACTTCCGTTGAGCATTTATATTCAACCGCTATATTACAAACGCATTATCGGCAGAAGTAACACATTTATATTTAAAGCCGATTTTAGTCTTATTCTTTTTATGTATGCTAGGTCTTGTGATGCCTTTTTTCGTATTTGGCCAGGATCATTTTTAAGATTTCTCTGATACCTTTTTTGACGAAAAGAAGATCAAGAAGCCATATCACCAGACAAAGAATGAATATTTCCCAGAAATCCGTTTCATTTTTTATACTGCCGCTTATAAAAAACACCAAAAATAAAAAAGCTGCGAGAAACCATGATTTCTCTGCGACCCATCTCCCTGCCTTTATTAGCTTTTGAAGGTAACGTTTCATAATTTGAATAATATTTTATTAAAAAGATATTAGGGACACCAGCTCAACCCTAATATATTCCGCTTCGTTTTGAATATGTCTAAAATAGCTTACCCTCTTCTTCGATATCACTTATTGGTTCCGGTATTTTTCTTCCAGATCTTTCGCCAGATTATTAAACACAAACTCATGCTCCTGCCTGATGCCCAGCTCTTCCAACGGTTGCCAGTAAAATCGCGGCGCCAGCACAGAAGTGTAGGTGGTGGTTCTCGTTAGTTTGCAGCGGCTGTTACCTACTTTCTCGAAGATATATATCGCTTCCTTAAAACCCAGCCAGTTTCTTCCCACAAGCTGGTAGTCGATTACATCCATCTTCAAAACTTTTCCACGTTCAAGCTCCGTGATCCGCTCCACAATGGTTCCGCTACCAAAATCGCGCGTGCTGGATTTGCCGGCTTTGAAATAACAGGTTCTGAGACCGCCCACCTCTTCCTTTTCCAGGACGCATTTAGTAGGAATAGGCAGGTCGAAGTACATCAGGTATGGTTTCTCTGCATCCAGTGTGTCAACCGATTTGATTGCGTCGTACACCTGCTCCGGGGTGTAGTCAAAAACCTGTTCCGTAACCACTTCATTGACCACTTGCTTATCGGCATTTACCAAATGCTCGGCAGGCGCGGCTATAAAAAATGGAATGAGGGGCAAAAGCAACACAGAGAGTCTGTCAGTCCCTTTCATTTGCCTGTAGCGCTTTACCAGGTGAGCCATCACATATCCTAAAAAAATCAAAGGCACAACAAGAGGAAGTGTCATGACGATGCACAAAAGCCCCGAAAGCCCCGGAAACACCAGGCCGAGGAGTGCGATAACGGTGGTTAGTAAAGCGCCCCAAATAATATATTTTTTATTGGGCATTGCTCCTAAAGCCACACCCAATACAATAGGTAGCAGTACAAAGATCACCCAGCCATATTCGGCAAGTCCCATAAGTAAAAAAGCAATGCCCGTCCCGAGGAAAATCAGCGTCAGGATGATCGACAACTGAAAGCTCCGGTCGTTAAAGATGGTTTTCATTTTCATAACTGGTTAATTTGCTTGATCCGGCCATTCGCAGGTGCGGCTAGCTGTTTAAAAAATGAGTTCCCAGGATGATCGCGTAGATCCAGCAATTATATAAAAAAGTAAACAGTAAGGCGATCGCAAAGCTCTTGACGAAATGGCCTTTACACGTTGCCGAATTTCTAAAGATCAATCGAAAAGCCCGGAAAACGATCCAGTATAACACCCCTGCTGTGACGAGGATCGTGGCCCAGACAAACGTCCCCAACAACCAGAAAATCAATGATCCGAAAAACGCTAACACCACCCACACGAGCACGGACAGCAGACAACCGCCCACGTCTTCTATGTCGAACGATTCAAGGTCTGAAATATCCATTGACCAATCCTTTGGCTTTTTCCATAAATGAAATTTGTCCAGGAAGTTACCAAGGCTATCCTTTAGCTTCCAGCCATTATAAAGCCCAATGGTGATAAACGCTAAAAAAACAATGGAAATAATAGTGGTCGAGATCAGCGAGTTCAGGTAGAGTGTTCGATGCGCTTCAATCCCTGTCAGGTAAACGATCAATGCCAATACCGGCACAACGATCAATGTCGATATAAAAACGGTAGTTGCATTTATTAGTTTTGGTCTTCTCAAGTCACAAGATTTGTTGTTGCAGTTGACGCAAAGGTACGTAAAGGTTGCTTTTTCCGCAAGCGGTGGCAACACAGGGGGCATAACCTTTTTATCCCACTCTGCCTGCTTTGAGAACAAATCTCTGCGCACTCTTTGCGGTAAAAAATCACATAAAAAGAAAGAATGTTATGCTCACCGATTCCGAAGGAATGATCCTTTCTAATCCGTGAACCCCAAAGATTCTACACGTGATAAAAATTTGAAACGAATTATTTAAGCACAGAGAACACAGAGTAACTTTGCTTTGGTCCTTTATAATTAAGATATCCGCTCACAGAGACCGCAGAGAGGATCTTTGTATCGTATGTCAATGTTATTCAAAATTCACCATCCATTCAATCCCATATTTATCTCTGAACATGCCAAAATAGGTACCCGCAGCGCTTTCATCAAAAGGCACTTCAATTTGTCCGCCCGCCGAAAGCCCGTTAAATAACTCGGCTGCTTCCTCTTTGCTTGCTGCACTTATGGCAATTTTACTCCTGTTTTCATTTTCATTCGTCCGCCCCATGCTTTCCGGAACATCATTTCCCATCAGCATATGGTGTTGACCGATCGACAACGCAATATGCATGATCTTATGCTCCTCTTCCTTCGCTATAGGAAATTCAGGACTTGCAATGTCTTTAAAACGAATAATCTTTGCAAACGCTCCGCCAAATACTGATTGGTAAAAGGTAAATGCTTCTTCGGCGTTTCCGTTGAAGTTAATGTGTGGATGGATCGTTGCCATGCTTTTTTGTATTTTGTTACAGTTCAAATGTACCGCTTCACCAAAAATATGCAAGGTACAACCGCGTCAAAAAACAGGCGGATTGCGCCATCTGGTCTGAAGGTGTTTAATCCGTAACATTGCTTCATGCCTGGCGGCACGCGTAATGCTTTTCTCTGCAACGAATCCGGGCGTTACGATAGCCGAGCGGGCCTAAGCCGGACTGCGGATATGGTACGATGGTGCCAGGGTTAATTACCCGCACCAATAAGTATTTTACCTAACTTTACGCGCAGATAATCGTTTAGTTATAACACTTAAATTTGCTTATGACCAGTACCGTACATCCCAAACAGATACACGAAGGCCGCAACGTAAAACGCATCCGCGAAATGTTGGGCATTAAGCAGGACGCGCTGGCAGCCGACCTGGGTGATGACTGGAACCAGCAAAAAGTATCCCTCTTAGAACAGAAAGAAACCATCGACATGCCCCTGCTCCAACAATTGTCCGACATCTTAAAAGTCCCTGTAGAAGCCATACAAAACTTTGATGAAGAAAAGGCGATCAATATTATTTCGAATACGATTACCAATAATGATAACGCGGTAATGCATTCCCTGTATAGCCATCAACCGACTTTCAATCCCATGGACAAAATCGTCCAACTATATGATGAAAAGATTGCTTTGTACGAAAGGATGCTGAAGGAAAGGGACGAGATGATGGCGCGGTTGGAAAGGTTGATTGAAGGGAAGTGATTTGAGGGATGGTGGGTTGCGGGACTCTATCAAATTTTTATGTGTTTCCATATGTACTGAAAAGCGCCCCCGTTAATAAGGCTATAAACGCATTTGTAGCGATCCGATTTTAGGGGCTTTTTACAAAAACATAGTTGTGCCACGGTTATCCGTGTTAGCTGCCGTTGTTTTTCATTATTTTGATATATTTCTTTAAAAACAAAGTCAGCTCGTCTTGATACTCTTTTGGAATTGTCGCAGTATTGTGGGCAATAGCATCTCTTATTTTTGCAACTGAAATTTGAAGCCTTATCATTTAAGTCTAACTCTTAACTGTCCTAAAAACACGGAAGGATACAGAAAAGTATCATTGTTTTTAAATATTTAGCTTATTGTCTGGGAGGTGGCAATTGACGTGGCTCTTGTATTTCATCTTCGCTTATAAGTCGAGTTTCGTCTTCTCGTATTGCATATTGTCTGGGCAAGAAAAAGTCTTCATTGTCTTGTCGTTCAGGTAATGGAATTTGGTTTTGAATTAAGTCTTGCTGAATAATCTGAAGTTCAGGTTGGTCAAGTTCTAAAACTAGCTCTTCAAACTGTTTTTGAATTCGGTCTAATAATTCTTGCTGTTCATTTGGTGTTAAATCATTTCTGTTTGCTCTAATTTTCTCAATGTCGTTATATAGCCTTTTTATTTTTCCTGGAACTCCGAGCCTTCTTTCAACTCTCCCAATTCTATTGTTTTCAATGTTTGGCTCGTTAGCAACGTCCCTTGCAATGTGTTCCGTAACGGTCTGTGCATCCTTAATTAGATAGTCTATACCTGTCCGAATACCACCATAGGCAATTAATGAACCAATTGCAATTTTCCCAAATATTTTAAGTCTTGATTTAAGTGAGCCATCTTCAAGTTCAACGGTAAAATAAAAACCGTCAATGAGCAGTTCCTTGTTATAAAACTCTTTAGCATACTGTTTGCCTTTATACAGAAGAAACTTTTCAAATGCGTCCTTAAATTCATCGGTCGCTTTGAAATCAAGTCTTATATATGCTTGTCCTATTTCGTATACTTTTTCTTTGTTCATATGTCGTCTTTAAAATGCCGTATAACGGGCCGGGGCTTGCCGAAGGCGGGGATTTTTAGCACAAAAGTTCAATCGAAGAACGAAAGTTGAACCTTGCACTAATGCTCAATCGAAGAACTTCAGCCCCGCTTTCGGCAAACCCTTGTTATGCGTTCGTACTTCTGTCATTTAATCATTTTTTTATAATGCTCTTCGTAGCCATTTTCTTTGAAAACCAAAGCAAAGGCATCTTTGAAATCGGTGTAGTTAAACTCCTTAATATCAAAAATGTTCTGGCCTAAAGAGTGCGATTCGCGATTTATATATCTACAAAATGCCTGATATCTATTTTCTTGCATTGCAGATTTTTGAAATACCTTGTTTAAATCTTTCTTTTCAACAAAATTGAAAAAATACTCAATTATATTTCTCATACAGTTTGCAATTAAGGCGGCAGGCTGTTTGTCGTCTTTGATTATAAACCAATAAGAGTGATAATCATTTTGAATTTCTTCATAACTCATTTCAAGAATTTTACTTCCCGCTGCATTTTTTATAAGTCTAAAAAGTTTTTGCTGTTCTTTCCGTCTTTCTTTGTTTGTGTCAGTCATTTCGTAAAAAAAATACAAACTATGTGTGAGCAAAAATACTTGCTCGTAATTGTCGCTTCTTAAAAATTCGTTGTGAATTAGTCTGCCGATATTAAACACATAAATATGAGATAAACTTGAAATAGGGTCGTCAATAACGATTATTTTCTTTTTGCCTGTTTCCGTTGCTTCTTTCTTTCCTCTGCATAATTCAAGAAAATATAAAAAGCTGATAATCATTTTTTCTCCCTCACTCAAAGAACGAAAAACTCTTTCTTGGTTATCTCCACGAACAATCTTGTAAAGATTGTCAGAATGTTTTTTGATTTCAAAATCGGTAATTCCCAAATCAATTAAACCGTTGTTTATGTTCTTAACAGCTTCTTCAATATTAACGGTCTGTTTTTGTTGTTCAGAAATGATCTTTTTTTGAGTTGCAGTTTTTGCTGCATTATCTTCCAGTGCTGTTTCTAAAGTATCTATTTTGCTTTTTGATGTTGTTTTATCTGTATTAATAGAACTGATTGTTTGGTCATAATCCCAACGCATAATTTCCCAAAAAGTCTTTTTAATATTAGCCTTTACAGTTGCTATTTGGTCAATATTTTTGTTGTGTTCCTCAATAAGGAAATTGATTTTTTGAATAACCTCGTTTAATTCTTCAAGTGCTTTTGACGAACTTTTGAGAGAAACAGAAATGCTTGGCATTTTGATTTTATCTTCAATCTGTTTTTTGTTATCCTCGATAACTTTTGTAAAAGCATTGTATTTAATTTCAAAATCTTTTTTGTGTGTCTCAAACTTAGGATTAGCTTCAAATACAGATTTACTTGGAATACCTTGAAGAGAGTATTTTTCCAAAAACGATTTTAGTGTTTTTATATCCGCTTCGTAAGAAGCATCAAAATAGTTCTTGAGGCTTTCTACCAATGTATCTGAAATTGTTTTCTCTTGACAAAACGGACAAGTAGAGTGCTCTTGTGTTTGTTCTTCTGGCAAGTATTGTAATCCTGTTTTTACCCAATCTGAATTACCAAGTTCTTTGATTAACTGTGAAACAGCGCTGTTTTCATTACCTACAATTTGTTTGCTAAATAAAGTTTCTTCTTCAATGTTCTGCGAAGCAAAAGTAATTTGAGATAAAGCAGAATATTTCTGTGCGTTGTCACCTGAAATTGACTGTAAATCACTTTTTAAGTCGTCAATGTTTTTTGTAGGTTTTTCAGTTGGTTTGGCTAAGCCAACAATGTGGTTAAATAAGTTGTCTTTTGAACCTTTTAAATTCTCCAAACAAAATTCTAAAACCCTATCACCTCCACTATAATCTGTTTTAATTTTCCAAACTGCATTTTTTGCAGTTTCCTGTTTTTGATTTATTGATGTTCTTTCGGTTTCAAGTTCTTTGCTTTTTATTTCTTTTTCACTTTCAAGTTTTGCAATTTCTTTTTGAGCATTTGCAATCTTCGTTTCCGCTTCTTTGTTCTCCTTTGAAAGTGTAAAAATTCCTTTCAAATTTTCAGACTCGAAAAAGTTCTCTTGCACAAACGTCTGATTGTAAACAAGGAATTCGTGATTGTCGTCAATCCCTTCGATAGAACAGTTATTAAATCTTTCTTCTGATTGTTTATAAAGAAAGTTCGATAGTGTGCTTTTCCCTGTGCCATTTAAGCCGTAAACCAGATTGACTTTTTTGTCAGTCTCTAACACCGTTGGCGTTTTGTAACTTGTGATCTTATTCAAGTTTATTTTGCTTATCATTTCTTTTCGTCAGTTAGGGTTTGTGTTTGTATGACGCATAACTCTCAAATACGCGCAAGCTCCAGATATATCAACCGCCTTTAAAGATACTAAAACCAGTATATTACAATGCTTATAAATATAATATTTAAAAAGCGAAGGCCTGTAAATATCCAAAATGCGCATGTTCGTATGTATGCAAAATCTGGTTGTAATAAATAGCCCTTTACACATCTTTAAGCTCAAATATGACGTGTTTTACTCCGCAGATGACGTCCGGAACCTCAAACATGACGTTATTTGCTCACACGATGGGGCTTTGAGCCTTAACGATGGCGCGGTTTGGCCGGATGATGTGCTTAGGGATGTCAAACATGGCGTGGTTTATCCCGACGATGGATTCCTTAACGTCAAACATGGGATCATTAAGGCCATAGTTGGCGTTAATGACCCCATGTGTAGATTGTTTTACGTCAGTTTTGACGTGTACTACCCCAAAGTTGGGTGCGGAACGTCTAATTTGGCGTTGGGAGCTTATTCCTGCTCCGTTGGTGCGGGTGGCGTGGTGACGGTTCCCGTGCGGTTGAAAAACTGCGCCAGCTCGGCTGCCTTCGTGGCAAAGCCTATAGCGCCCCGGTTGTTTTTGTACGTGGCAAATTCATAATCGGTCAACGCCGCCTGGTAGTTGTCCCAATCGTGCAGGATCTTTGCCCCGCCCAGACCCGTTACCAGGCTCTGCAACCGCTGAATCGTGTTCTGCAAAATACTGCGGGTGGCGTAGTCCTGCTCAAATTCGTCCCAGTCAACATCGGGGCTGCTTAACGCGGCCTCGCCGGCGCGGTAATCCCTTACCTTGTTAATGATGAGTTTGTTTTGCTCGTTGACGCTGCCATACTGGCGGCGCTCATCGGCAGAAAGATTGGCTAATTTGCCGGCAACAGCGGCTTCTAAGTTGTTTAACGCATCGGTCAGCGCCGTTTGCTCCTCCGCCGTAAAATGACGGCTGTCGAAATTTGTAAAAGGCATACAATGTGCTTTTAGGTTTAAAAAAATTGTTTCGTTTTGGTAAAGGCGGGCTGGTGTTTTAATACCGTATTAAAATTAGTGCAAATCGCTGATGGGTATTTGCTATTATTATGCTAAAAAGAAGTGACGATAGATTAACCACAGAGAGTATAGAGGTTTTTAACCCCAGAGAACACAGGGTTGATCGGCTCTGATAATGTATGCTCACAAAGGCACGGAGAACGCAGGGTGGATCTTGCTGTAAAATAATCGCTCACCAAGGCACAAAGGCACGAAGCGCGGACTTCCGTGTCCTCTGCGCCTCCGTGAGAAAAACTTCGACGTAAAATATTTTTAACCACAGAGGGCATAGAGATATTTGAACCACGGAGAACACAGGGTGGATCTTGCTTTAAAATAATCGCTCACCAAGACACAAAGGCACGGAGAACGCATCACTTCTGTGTCCTCTGTGCCTCCGCGAGAAAAAACTTCGACGTAAAATATTTTTAACCGCAGAGGATACAGAGATATTTGAACCACAGAGAGCACAAGGTGGATCTTGCTCTGAAATAATCGCTCACCAAGGCACAAAGGCACGGAGCGCGGACTTCCGGGTCCTCTGCGCCTCCGTGAGAAAAAACTTCGACGTAAAATATTTTTAACCGCAGAGGATACAGAGATATTTGAACCACAGAGAGCACAAGGTGGATCTTGCTCTGAAATAATCGCTCACCAAGGCACAAAGGCACGGAGCGCGGACTTCCGGGTCCTCTGCGCCTCCGTGAGAAAAAACTTCGACGTAAAATATTTTTAACCACAGAGGGCATGGAGATATTTAAACCACGGAGAACACAGGGTGGATCTTGCTGTAAAATAATCGCTCATCAAGGCACAAAGGCACGGAAAGCGCGGACTTCTGTGTCCTCTGCGCCTCCGTGAGAAAAAACTTCGACGCAAAATATTTTTCACCACAGAGGACATAGAGATATTTGAACCACAGAGAACACAGGGTTGATCTTGCTTTAAAATAATCGCTCACCAAGGCACAAAGGCACGGAGCGCGGACTTCCGTGTTCCCGTGCCTCCGCGAGAAAAAATCTATAAACGAATAATATCGGCCGCCAGGGTCCTGGCTTCGGCATCGCTGTTGAGGTAATCCTCCAAAGAAGGTTTGGCCACAAAAGCGACGCGGTTCATCACGGATTCGATCACATCTGTCATTTCGAGGAAGCCGATGCGGTTCTTCAAAAAAGCATAGACGGCTATTTCATTGGCGGCGTTCATGACGCAAGGTAAATTGCCGCCTTTTTCCAATGCTTCGATGGACAGGGCTAGGTTGCGGAACGTACGCAGATCGGGCTCTTCGAACGTGAACGTATTGAACTTTTTAAAACTGAAGCGCGGATAATCGTTGGGAATACGATAGGGAAACGCCATAGCGTATTGAATGGGCAGCCGCATATCAGCCACGCCCAGCTGCGCTTTGAGGCTGCCGTCTTCAAACTGCACCATACTATGAATGGCGCTCTGTGGATGCACCAGCACTTCGATCTGATCAGGCTCCAGGTTGAACAGCCATTTGGCTTCGATCATCTCCAGGCCTTTATTCATCAGCGTGGCAGAATCCACGGAGATCTTGGCGCCCATCTGCCAGTTGGGATGCTGCAACGCATGCTCCCTTTTCACGTTCACCAGGAAATTGGTTTTCCGTCCCAGGAAGGGCCCGCCGGAAGCCGTGAGGTAGATCTTTTCAATTTTATTGCGGCTCTCTCCCACCAGGCATTGGAAAATAGCCGAGTGTTCCGAATCAACCGGGATAATGGGCACCTGGTTTTGCACGGCCAGGTCCATTACAATATCACCCGCCACCACTAATGTTTCTTTATTGGCCAGCGCGATGGCTTTTTTTGTTTCAATGGCCCGCAGCGTGGGCTTCAGGCCCGCAAACCCTACGATGGCCGCCAGCATCATGTCGTAGCAATTCATGGCAGCCACTTCCTCCAGCGCCTCTTCACCGGCAAAAACCTTGATATCCGTACCCGACAATTCCTCCTTCACTTTTTCGTAAAGGCTTTTGTCGCCGATCACTACCATATTAGGATCATGTTCCAGGGCCTGCTCTACCAGCGTTTCATAATTGCTGTTGGCCGTCAGTATTTCAACCGAAAACTGGTCGGGGTTGTGCTTGATCACTTCAAGCGCCTGCTTGCCGATCGAGCCGGTCGAACCAAAAATTCCAATCCTTTTTATCATCGCTTTATATAAGAGGGTAAGTAGAAGGTTTATTAATCCCGAAGCTGGGTATTCATTCCCCGCCTCCATCCGACAGCTCCTTTCGGGAACTGCTCCGGGCGCCTGTCCATCGTTCTACACATTATTATCATTCATTATCCGCCCACTGCACCAGGCTGTCCGCAATCTTCCTATCGTTGCTCAACCGGGGCACTTTATTCTGACCGCCCAATTTGCCGATCGATTTCATGTAATCAATGAAACCATTTTTCCGTACCGGCGTGATCTTGAGTGTCTGCAGGATATTGCCGGAGATCAGGTCGTCGTAATACACATTTTTCTGGCGTAAATATACATCGACCTTCCTCGAAAACTGGTGCATATCAGCCGGGGCATTATCGAATTCAATAAACCACTCATGATAGCTTTTTCCTTCGCCCTCGTTTACATAAGGCGCGACGGTGAATTCAGTAATGTGTACATTATCTTCCGCTGCGGCTTTTAGCAGGCTATACTCCACTTCCTCACCGATCACATGTTCGCCGAAAGCTGAAATAAAATGCTTGGTTCTTCCTGTAACGATGAGCCGGTAAGGCTCTGTCGAAACAAATTTAACCATATCACCTATATCATAGCCCCAAAGGCCTGCATTACTATTAATAATAAGTGCATAGTTGACGCCGGTTTTCACATCGGCCAGGCATACCCGCCTGGGGTTTTCTTTCCCGATCTCTTCCTCGGGGATGAATTCAAAAAAGATCCCGCTATCGGTGTTCAGCAATAGCCCCGGTTCGGTTTGGGTATCCTGGAAGGCAAAAAAGCCCTCGGATGCCGGAAAGGTTTCTATCCCGTCGATCTTCCTGCCGATGCTTTGCGAAAGCCGGGCCCGGTACGGCTCAAAGTTCACGCCGCCATACACCATCACTGAAAAATTCGGAAACAGCTCGCCGACGGGCTTGCCGGTACGTTTGATCAGCTCGTCAAAATACATTTGTACCCATGGCGGAATGCCGCTGATCAGGGTCATGTCCTGGTTGATCGTTTCGTCTACAATCTTCTGCAGCTTCGTCTCCCAATCCTCGATGCAATTGGTTTCGTAGTCGGGCAACTGGTTCCGGCGCAGGTATTTGGGAACGTGGTGATTGACAATGCCGCTCAACCGGCCGGTAGGAATGCCCCCCACCCGCTCGAGCTCCGGCGAACCGCTGAGAAAGATCATCTTGCCATCCGCAAACCGGGTGTTGCCGGTTTCAGCCATGTAACACAACAAAGCGTTGCGCGCAGAATGAATATGATTATCGATAGAATCTTTCGTGATGGGAATGTACTTGGTGCCACTGGTGGTGCCGGAGGTTTTGGCAAAATAAATAGGCACGCCCCTCCACAATATATTATGCTTGCCTTCCTTTATTAAATTGATATAAGATGTGAGCGCTTCATAATCTCTAACCGGCACAGCGGCAGCAAATTCATCATAGGTGCTCACTTGTTCCAGCCGGTGGTCCTTTCCAAATTGTGTATTTTTGCCAGTCTTGACCAGGTTTTTCAGGATGGCCTGCTGATCACTCACCGCTGTCATCATGCCCTTCCTGATATTTTTGTGGACCATTGAAGCAAAAGGCTTCGCCAAAAGAGATTTGATTTTCATTAACTTATACAAATTTGTTCGAACTGTGAAGCAATCAAATTTATACAAAAATAGCCGGAGTGAGCGGGAACCGGGAAAGGATTTGTATAAAGTTCATAAATGTTGTTGATTTATCAAAAATAATAACTACCTTTGCCGCCTAATTTTTATAAGATGATAGCAGTAATTAAAGTAGCAGGCCAACAATATAAGGTTGAAAAGAACCAGACTTTATTCGTTCCCCAGCTGGAAGGTAAAGCAGGCGACTCTATTGATTTAGAGGTGTTGTTCGTACACGCTGATGGAAAACTTTCTGTTGGTGCTGATAACAAAGCAAAAGTTAGCGCTGAAATTGTAGACCACATTAAAGGGGATACAGTTATTGCTTACAAAATGAAAAGAAGAAAAGGATTTCACAAAAAGAAAGGTCACCGTACCGCTTATACGAAAATCAAAGTTACTGGTATCGCTTAATTTTAGTTAACCGGTGAGTATGCCCTGCATATGCACCTTATCAACTTATAAACTTTTAAACACATAACAAAATGGCACATAAAAAAGGCGAAGGTAGTGTTAAAAACGGTCGCGACTCGGAAAGCAAAAGATTAGGAGTTAAAATATTTGGCGGACAACCAGCTACTGCAGGTAACATCATCGTACGCCAGCGCGGAACTGTTTACCATCCCGGTGCTAATGTAGGAGTAGGTAAAGATTTTACTTTATTTGCATTAGCTGATGGCGTGGTTGAATTTAAAAAAGGAAGAAAGAACCGCACTTTCGTTTCTGTTGCAGAAGCAGCACAAGCGTAAGACGATCATTTTTAAAAGATAGTACCGGACGGCGTTTATAGCCGTCCTTTTTTTGTTTAGCCGCAAGCCATGTGTATAATAGCCGATCGCTCCTTGATAACTTGTGGAAAAATAATTTGCAGGTATTCTATTTTTGTCTAATTTTACTGACGATAACCCATTTACTAATCAATTAAATTCAAAATCAATGGCAAAAGCAGCAGCTAAAAAAGCGGCTCCTAAAAAAGCAGCAGCTAAAAAAGCAGCTCCTAAAAAAGCAGCAGCAAAAAAAGCAGCTCCTAAAAAGGCAGCAGCGAAAAAAGCAGCTCCTAAAAAAGCAGCAGCGAAAAAAGCAGCTCCTAAAAAGGCAGCAGCAAAAAAAGCAGCTCCCAAAAAGGCAGCAGCAAAAAAAGCAGCTCCTAAAAAAGCAGCAGCTAAGAAAAAATAAGCCTATCCGCTTACGAAATTATAAAACCTCCTCCGGAGGTTTTTTTTTGCTCCCCCCTGCCGTGGAAGGCACGGGTAAACAGGCAGACAGTTAACCGTAAATCCTTATTTTGCAGTATGAACAACGCAGATATCGCGGACCACTTTTCCCTGCTGTCCAAACTCATGGATATCCACGGAGAAAACTCCTTCAAGTCCAAAACCTATTCCATCGCCGCTTTTCATATTGAAAAGCTGGAGTTCCCTTTAGCTGAAACGGATCGCGGTGCCATTGCTTCTATTAAAGGATTGGGGCCTTCCGTGGCGTCAAAAGTGGCGGAGCTGCTGGACACCGGCACTATGAGCGCCTTGCAGGAAATGGTCGACAACACACCGGAAGGTGTTCGCGAAATGCTGAAGATCAAAGGGCTGGGGCCGAAAAAGATCCACACGGTTTGGCAGGAAATGGGGATCGCTTCGATTGGCGAGCTGGAATATGCGTGTAATGAAAACCGGTTGACGCGGTACAAAGGATTTGGTGCGAAAACACAGGCCAATGTGCTGGAAGCGATCCGGTTTTATAACCAACACATCGGGCACTTTTTATACGCCCAGGTGCGCGAGCTTTACCCTACGATACAAAGTTACCTGGAAAACCTGTTTGGTAAAGGAAACGTACTGGCTACGGGCGATTTTCGCCGGCAATTATTGACCATCAGTGAACTGGAATTTGTGGTGCAGGCGACCCTAAACGACATCAAGCCTAAATTTCAAACCGCTTATCCTCCCGAACTCATTGAAGAAACGGACTCATTCATCGTATACAAACTGACGAATGGCCTGAAACTAAAGCTTTACAGCGAACCAGGCAACCTGTTCAAAAAGCAGTTCCTCACGTCTGCCGGCGACCAGTTCCTCGACTCTTTTTTCGGGCAACAGCCGCGGGAAGCATTTGACAAAACGAATTACCCGGACGAGAACTCGATCTTCGAAAAAGCGGGCCTTCCTTTCATCGCGCCTTTTTACCGCGAAACCACCGCCGCGCTGGAGCAGGCAAAAGCCGGAAGCCTGCCCGTCATCATCCAGACCAGAGATATTAAAGGACTCATTCATAATCACAGCAACTGGTCCGATGGCGTTAACACGATTGACGAGCTGGCGGCACACCTTATTAAAAACGGGTTTGAATACCTGGTAATGTCTGATCACTCTAAAACAGCCGCTTACGCGAACGGCTTGTCGGAAGAGCGAATCAGGGAGCAGCACGCATATATTGATCAGTTGAATAAAAAGCTGGCGCCGTTCCGGATCTTTAAAAGTATCGAAAGTGATATTTTGAATGACGGCAGCCTGGATTACAGCGACGAGGTACTCTCCTCTTTCGACCTGGTGATCGCTTCGGTGCACAGCAACCTGTATATGAGCCAGGAAAAAGCGATGCAGCGCCTGCTGCGCGCCATCGAGAATCCATACACCACCATTCTCGGGCATCCTACGGGGCGGTTATTACTGAGCCGAAACGGTTATCCTATTGATCACGAAAAAATGATCGATGCGTGTGCTGCGAATCGTGTGGTTATAGAGATCAACGCCAACCCGCACCGGCTGGACCTCGACTGGACCTGGATCCCTTATGCTATTGAAAAAAATGTTTTAGTGTCGATTAACCCCGACGCCCATTCGATAGAGGGATTGAGCGATATCGAGTATGGTGTGCTGGCCGCCCAAAAAGGAGGATTATCGGCGGCTCACAATCTCAGCAGCTTTGGCCTGCAGGCTTTTGAAACCTATTTACAAAACACAAAGGCCGCTAAGATGTAGCGGCCTTTGACTGTATCAAATCATTTGTATTAAATTACCATTTGTCTACCTCTTCATGGCTGGTAGAAGCGGTACCGGAATCATCCGTTTTGGGAGCCACATTTTCCACCACTTTTTCATCATTGTCTGGCTGTTCAGTTGCGGGAGGAACTGCTACAGGGACACTGCCCGTTGCCGGAGCCTGGGAGTGGGAAACATGGCTTCCTCCCTCTTCGTCATATTCGTCGTGGTTAAACGCGTCAAAATCAAAATCGGGCATCAGTTCCGTTTTCACATACTCAACCGCTTCGTTCAATGCTTTCAGAAACTTATTAAAGTCTTCTTTGTAAAGAAACACTTTGTGCCTGTCATAACCATTATCATCAAACCGTTTACGACTTTCGGTAATCGTCAAATAATAATCGTTTCCTTTGGTAGACCTTACATCAAAAAAATAAGTTCTTCTTTTTCCGGCACGGAGCCTTTTGCTGTAGATGGCCTCCATTTTTTTGTCGTTGTTTCCGTTCTCCACTTTCGTAATATTTACTTTATGAAAAGTTTACTAGCTAACAAATATAACCATGTTTTTGAAAAAACAATAAAATAGTTGTTAAATACAATAAAATAATTTACAACCGCGTAGATTAAAAAGTTTACAGCAGATTTCAGCTTTATTAGAAAAAAAATACAGATGTCAAAAACCTGTTTTAGCAATTCAGTAAGGACATTCGGTGTATCTTTGCAGGCTTAAAATTAATATTCACTACGATAATGCTTTATATTTTAGCTATTAACTGGTCTGGTGTTGGCGTTCAGGTGGCACAGCTTATTTTGGCCCTTTCTCTCCTGGTCTTACTGCATGAATTCGGGCACTACATTACTGCAAGATGGTTTGGTTGCCGGGTGGAAAAGTTCTACCTGTTCTTTGATCCCTGGTTTTCTCTCTTTAAAAAGAAAGTGGGTGATACAGAGTATGGCGTGGGTTGGTTACCGCTGGGAGGTTACGTGAAGATCAGCGGGATGATTGACGAGAGCATGGATAAGGAGCAGATGAAACAACCGGCAAAGTCTTATGAGTTTCGCAGCAAACCCGCCTGGCAGCGGCTGATCATCATGCTGGCAGGGATCATCATGAACGTGCTGGTGGCTTTCATCATTTACGCGATGATCCTTTTTGTATGGGGTGAGAAGAAAACACCGATGAGCTCCTTGCAGCATGGGGTCACTGTTACCGATAGCCTCATGAATGAAATCGGACTGAAAACCGGAGATAAAATACTGGCGGTAAACGGAGAGCCTGTGCCCTATTTTGAAGACCTGGCTGCTAAGATCCTGATCGGAAGCGAAACCATCGATATCGAGCGTGAAGGAAAAAAAATGACGATCAATGTGCCGGTCAATCTGATTGGCAAGCTGGTGGAAAGTCGCCGGAAAAAGGCATTTATGTTCATGCCGCGCGTGCCGGCTTACGTTGGAGCGTTTGACAGCAAACTGGGATTGGATACGCTGCCGGGTTATAAAGCCGGCCTCCGGGAAATGGATCTGATCACTGCGATCGACTCCACGCCCGTTCGTTTTTATGATGAAATGTCTCCCCTTTTGAAGGACAAAAAGAACCAGACGGTTGCGATCTCCGTTCTTAGAAACGGTCAGCCATTGACCTTGCAGACCAAAGTGGATGCCGACGGAAAGATCGGCGTACCCTTCCTGACGGAAGAAGCCTACGAAAAACTGGGCGCTTATAAAATTGAGCGCAGGGAATACGGTTTCTTCGCAGCCTTTCCGGCGGGTGTCAGGAAATCGGTGGAAAAGCTGAAAGCGTATGTGGACCAGTTCGCGCTGATCCTGAATCCTAAAACAGAAGCGTATAAGGGTGTGGGTGGATTTAAAGCTATGGGCTCTATATTCCCGACCACATGGAGCTGGGAAGCATTCTGGAATATTACCGCTTTCCTGTCGATCGTACTGGCCTTTATGAACCTGTTGCCTATCCCTGCATTGGATGGCGGGCATGTGATGTTCACCTTATACGAGATGGTGAGTGGCCGCAAGCCGAACGAAAAATTCCTGGAGTATGCGCAGATGGTAGGTATGATCCTGTTGCTGGGACTGATGCTATACGCCAATGGTAACGACTGGTTCGGCTGGGGGAAATAGGGAGTAGTAGATGATCAGTAATGAATTAATGTAATTCCACGAATATGCCCATTATATCTGTTCCCGCAAATAAATTGGTTACGCGAGACAGATGAGTTATATTTGCAGTTGGTTTAATGAGTTCATAAGTTGAACGTTTGTATCAACTATGTGAACTATAATAAACCACCAACTTCTCTTCGGGGGCGTTTGGTTTTGACAGCGTAGGTCTTTGAAAGTGTAAGCATGTCGGGCGTTGTGTAATTAGCCCGTTAATCTGAATACTCAAACTTTAAATGGCAATACACAGTATGCCATGGCTGCCTAATCAGTGATTAGATAGTCATTAGGGCCGCGTTGAGCAGGTTGTTCTGCTGCCATGCTCCGCCGCCGACTCAACAACAAAATGCAGAATGCTGCTACGCAAGGCTGTGAGCGTAGCAAAAGACTATACAGCTAAGCTTTGAATGGGTTTGTTCTTTTCCGGTTCAGGGCCGACAATTAATAAGGAAATAAGCATGTAGAAAGCTTTTGGAGAATATGTTTGGACACCGGTTCGATCCCGGTCGCCTCCACCAAAAAATCAATACAATTTGTTAGCTTCAATAAATTGTATTGATTTTAAATTATTAGAGACCTTTTACACCGACCAGATTAATTACCGCCTTGCTATTATACTTGATGTCTGTTCAACACCCGTGTTTACATTGTCTCCACAACCTGTAAAACGCGGTCGATACTTTTACAGTTTGCTCACTATAACCCCCACTCTCCTATTTCCACAATTGGCAATCAATGAGTCCCTAAAGGGGCAACGCTAACTAAAGTATAGCTATAGCAGCCGCGGATTGAACCATAGCTATAAGGCACGACCTGAACGACAAGTGAGGTGTCAGACAACCGGTTAACCGGAGGACGGCTACACGGCACAAATACTTGCAAAGGAATGTGTTGTGCACCCTCGATTACTTGGAAAATTTATTTAATATTGCATGTACGCAAACCCATGTCGTAACATCATTATTTTATAACTTAAAACATCAAAACATGACAACTGCAACCAACCCGATTCAGCCGAAAAAGAAAGGAATTCCCAGGTGGCTGAAAATTTTATTAATTTCTATTGTCGCGTTAATTATCATTGGCATTGTAATGCCTGGAACAGAGGATGACCCCTCCGTAACAAGTATATCCGGAGCGGATTCTGACACACCACCGGCAAAAAATTTAGTACCCGTAGGACAGGTATTGCAAACGGAATATTTTCAGATTACCGCAAATGAGGTTTCTGTGAAAGAAAAGGTAAGTACCGGCAACGAATTTGCCGACCTGAAAGCAGAAGCCGGGAATAAATACCTTATCATCAACGCCACTTTTAAAAACACCGATAAAGAAAGCAGGATGATTATCGATGGCTCTGTTTGGATTGACTACAATGGACAAAAATATGAATTTGACAAGTCGGAAACGGTAATGCTTGATGGAT
The DNA here is from genome assembly GCF_055693045.2 of Niabella sp. ZPM-14. NCBI lineage: Bacteria > Pseudomonadati > Bacteroidota > Chitinophagia > Chitinophagales > Chitinophagaceae > Niabella > Niabella sp. ZPM-14. The sequence continues at coordinate 4,175,571 of NZ_CM181148.1, read as the reverse complement.
GGGGAACGATGCTTGACCAGCTTAACCCTTTAACTTCAAAGACAACTAATCTTGTTTATAAGCTTCCCGCCGAAATTACAGGCACCGCATACTGGCAGCCCGGACGCAGCAATGATGACGAATTGATTGATTTGGGGCAAATAAAATAAAAATAAAGCCCCTGTAACGTTATTGACGATTTGCCAAAGTCGCACGGTCTTATAAACTGTAAAAATCGATTACAATTTAAAGATGAAAAAAGCAGCGTGTATCGATCATACACGCTGCTTTTTTTGATGGAAAGACACTAATGGATCAATTAGTGTTCTGATGCGTTTCTTTATACACAAACTCTTCTATCAGGTCAAACAAAGAGCTGCCTTTGCGGTCGAAGTCCTTACTTTCAAACTTATCTGTCAGCTCAATAGCCAGGTTGTACATATGCGGCGTAGCGCTCCTGTCAAGCATTTGCGAAAAGCTTTTGGATTGTTGTCCTTCCTGTAGATCTCTTAAATAGCACAGCGCTTCGACCACTTCGAAATGAGTTTTCTGCCAGGAGTCAAAGCCGCGCGGGAAATGATGTTCAGACATAGCAAGTCATTTTTAGTTATTAAATCGTTTAATCCTCTAATATACTAAAAATCGGCCTAAGTTCCAGAAGGGCCTGCTATATAATTTTACCCCCGTATGCTGCTGATGAAGTTTTGCAAAACGTTCAGATCTCCTTTGAGAGACACGAAAAGAAAGGTATAGACGATCCCGAAAATGGCGCCCCACAAATGCGCGCCGTGGTTGATGTTTCCGCCGCCCTGCTTGTCGAGGTAGGCAGAGATACCGAGATAGATCAGGCCAAATATCCAACCGGGAATACCCGGTAAAAAGAAAAAGCTGATGGGAATGGTGGGATACAATACGATACAGGAAAAGATCACCGCTGCAACCGCTCCTGAAGCACCCAGGCTCCTGAAATGATAGTTATCCTTATGTTTGAAATAATCAGGAACGCTTGAAACGATCAGTCCGCCCACATACAACATGATAAAATAGAAGGGCGCCTCTCCCCCGAACGTCTCGGGGGTCGCAAACAGTCCCTTTTCCAACACTACGCCGAAGCTGTAAAAAGCAAACATGTTAAACGCCAGGTGCATAAAATCGGCATGTATAAAGCCGCAGGTAATGAAGCGGTAATATTGATTCCGCTTCGAAATAGCCGGTCCGTAAAAGATGAGATCATCGATCACCTTTTGACTGTTAAATCCCAACAAAGAAACGACTACAGTAATAGCAGTTATAATGAGCGTGATTGAAAATGTGAATACCATCCAATAAATTTATTTTAATTAAGTCAAATAATACACCAGAAACAACGTTCGGACCGGGTTATGCCCGGCAAATAAAATCAATAATACCGAGACCTTCTACAGATTATTATCATTCAAAACCAACTTCCTCATCCGTCAGGCGATGCCCCTGCTGCTGCCGGTATAACTTCGAATAAAAACCACCTTCGATCTCCATCAACTGCGCATGCGTGCCTTGCTCCACAATACTTCCGTTGTCCAGCACGATGATGCGGTCAAAGCTCAGCAATGAAAATACCCTGTGGGTGATAATGATCGCGGTGCGGTCTGAAAGGTATTCATTCAGCCGGCCCATGATCTCGGTTTCTGTCTTTGCATCAACGGCGCTGAGACAATCGTCAAAAATGATCAGCGACGGATCTTTGATCAGTGCCCGGGCAATGGAGATGCGCTGCTTTTGTCCCCCGCTCAATGTCACACCACGTTCGCCGATCATGGTATCATATCCATTGGAGAAACCATCTATTTCCTTATCTACGCCCGCAATCCGCGCGGCTTCTACCACATCTTCTCTTTTGGCGTTGGGAATACCAAAACGTATATTATTCTCCACGGTATCGCTGAATAAAAAGACATCCTGCGGCACATAACTGATCTGGCTTCGCAAAGATGCCAGCTCCACTTCTTCGATCGGGGTCTGATCCAGGATAATCTTCCCCTGCTCTACATTGTACATACGCAGCAGCAACTGCGCGACCGTAGATTTCCCGCTGCCCGTGCGACCGGTAATGGCGATCTTCTCTCCCTTTCTGATATCCAGCTGAAAATGCTGCAGCGCTGTAATGCCCGTATCCGGGTATGTGAAAGTGACATCATCAAATTTGACGGCGCCCGCGAGTGTAACGGGCCTGGCGGCAGGGCTGTCTTTGATGACCGGCTCGATATCCAGGAATTCGTTAAGACGCTTTTGCGAAGCGGCGGCCCGCTGCACCATACTGGCGGTTAAGCCGATGGCGCTCACTGGAAACGTGAGCATATTGACATACACAATAAATTCTACAATCGTGCCCAGGCTGATGTTGTGCTCATTGTTGATATAATACAATCCCCCGATCATAATGGTCAGCAGCGTGCTTATACCAATCAGCAGGTTGATCGAAGGAAAGTATATCGCTTCGGTCTTGGCCAGGCTTACAGCGTTGCGGCGGTAGCGCTCTGTATTATCTTTAAAAAATCTCAGCATGGCGCTTTCCTGCACGAAGGACTTGATCACCCGGATGCCGGAGTAAGACTCCTGGGCATTAGTCGTCAGGTCTGACAAGGCTTCCTGGATCCGCTCGCTTTTCTTATGAATCGTGCTGTTAACAAAATAAATAATGATAGCAAGTATGGGCAGTGGGATCAATACATAAAAAGTCAGTTCCTTACTGCTCTGCAGCATGAAGAACACGCTGAAAGCAATGACAGAAAGCAGGTTCACGATATACATGATCGCAGGCCCCGTGAAGATCCTCACGCGGCTGACATCCTCAGCAATGCGGTTCATCAGATCCCCGATATTATGACGTTTGAAAAACAGGCTGTCGAGGTACTGGTATTTCGTATACACTTCATTCTTCTGATCATATTCTATATGACGGCTCATCACGATGATTGTTTGCCGCATCAGAAACATGAAAAAGCTCCTTAATAAGGCCAGGATCAGGATAATGATACTGGCAATGATCACCACCCGCGCCACGCTTTGCTGCTCGCCGATAAGACCGATCACTTTCCTGACCAGGATATCGTATCCGCGGGTCTCATTGGCCGGACCCGTTTTCGTCAGCGCCAGGGCCCTGTCCACATAATTGATGATGAAACGCATCAGCTGCGGAGAGAGGACGTTGAAATAGTTCGATAGAATAACAAACAAAACACCAGCTCCCAGTCTGACCCTGTATTTCCAGAAATACTTTCCTAAAGCTCGTAAGTGACGCATAAGCTGCAAGGTAGGGTTTTGTGCAACGTTGATGAACAATTCCGGGATGATTGTTGAAATTTGTTCGGTAAGAGGGCGCCGCCGATTTCGCGCCAGGATCATCAGGCCATTTCAACGTCACCATTTTCCAACATATTTCCTATCTTGTCTATATATTTTTTCTACATGATTAAAGAATTAAGACAACAGTTTAATGAGAAATTTCGCCAGGAAAAATATGATGCGTTTTTAAACGATCTGAACGCCGGGCATGGTCCTGTTCAATTCCGGACGGCGGAAACCCCTGTATTTATACCAAAATATTTTCACCAGCAGATGATCAGCGCCTGCGAAAGCATCATCGATGTCATCCTGAAACCCGATTTTAAGGAACGGACTCAAAAAGCCATTCCACCCCAGCTGGAAGTGAAACATGAAGATGAAAGACCGGGATGTCTGACCTTCGATTTTGGAGTGTGCTTCAACCAAGAAGGCGGATTAGAGCCGCAGTTGATTGAAATGCAGGCCTTCCCTACTCTTTTTGCCTACCAGGTGTTGCTGGACGATACGTTCTCAAAGCATTTTGAAAAACCAGAAGGGTTTTCAAGCTACCTGGGCGGTTATGACCGGACTTCTTACCTGCGCCTGCTGAAAGAACTCTTGCTGAAAGATCATCAGCCTGAACACGTGGTATTGCTGGAGATCTTCCCCGAAAAACAAAAGACGAATATTGATTTTTATTACACACAGCAGTACGTGGGCATCCCGACGGTTTGTGTAACGAAGCTCATAAAAAAAGGACGCGAGTTGTATTACCTGCATGATGAAAAAGAGATACGCATCCAACGCATTTATAACCGGGTCATTTTTGATGAGCTGCTTCAGCAGGAAGATTGGGTGCAGGAGAAAGCAACGGTGTTGTTCGAAGACATTGATGTCGAATGGATGCCGCACCCCAACTGGTTTTACAGGATCAGCAAATTCACATTACCGCTGATACAGCATCCAAATATCCCTGAAACTCAGTTTTTAAACGAACTGAAAGCAATACCGGCAGATCTGGATCAATATGTATTAAAACCTCTGTTTTCCTTTGCAGGCCAGGGCGTGGTGATAGATGTTACCAACCAGGATATTGATCAGATCAACGATCCTGAAAACTGGATCCTGCAGCGTAAGGTTCAGTATGCCCCGGTGATTGAAACGCCGGACGAGCCGGCCAAAGCGGAAATTCGCGTGTTTTATTTCTGGCCTGAAAACGCCGCGCGCCCGGTACCGGTCAACAACCTGGTAAGGCTCAGCAAAGGCAAGATGATCGGCGTGCGGTACAATAAAGACAAAACCTGGACCGGCGGTACTTTCGGCTTGTGGGAACAATAACTGCGGTTCAATCATTTCAATGTCCATAACTTTATCCCTTTTAAAATAGCAATCCAGATGGCGACGACAATCACTCTTTCTATTGATATAGGCGGTTCTAAGATCAAAGCATGTACACTCAGCAAGAGTGGCAAGATCCTTACCGATTACACGAAAGTGCCTACTCCGGAAACGGCCAATCCTGCCAACGTATTGGCGGCGATCCAGGAATTGGTCAAAGGCCTTAAGTATGACCGCATATCCGCAGGATTCCCCGGCTATGTGCGCGATGGCATCGTGCATACAGCCCCGAACCTGGGAACGGAACATTGGGCCGGTGTGAATATGGCGGAGGAACTGATGGTGACATTAGGAAAACCCGCCCGTGTTATCAACGATGCGGATATGCTCGGATTAGGCTGTGTGAGCGGCAAAGGTTTTGAAATGATGACGACACTGGGCACGGGCTTTGGAACAGCGCTGTACCTGGACGGCAAAGTGTTGCCACACCTGGAAGTGGCCCATCACCCGGTACATAAAGGCCAGGACTACGATGCTTATATCGGCGAAGCAGCCTACAACGAAATCGGTAAGAAAAAGTGGAACAAGAGAATGCAGCGCGTGCTCTCTATTATGAAGACCGTTTTCAACTATGATCGCCTGTATATTGGCGGCGGGTTGTCCCGTAAGCTTGATTTTCCTTTGGATGATAACATCATTTTGGTCACGAATATTGATGGCATTGATGGCGGTGTTAAACTCTGGGAACAATAAGTTTTTATAAATAGTTTTACGGTACAGTACTATTGTCTACTTTTGCTGCCTTATAAAAAAAACTAATGCGTCAGAAAGAGAATAGTTCTGTAACAGAACGGAACAAGGAACGGCTTGAGCGGATTGCCAACGTTGCGACCCGATGGATTGGTTCCACCGCTTCACTTGTAGTTCATACCCTGTTATTTATTATCGCTTTTGCGCTTCCCGCCCTTCATATAGTCACTTTTGACAAAATGCTCCTGGTACTGACGACCATGGTATCACTTGAGGCGATCTATCTGGCGATATTTATACAAATGTCGGTCAATAAGAACAGCGAGGACATTGAAGAAATTCAGGAAGATGTAGAAGAGATCCAGGAAGACATTGAAGAGATCCAGGAGGACGTGGACGAAATCCAGGAAGACGTAGAAGAGATCCAGGAGGACGTGGAAGAAATCCAGGAGGATGTGGAAGAGATCCAGGAAGAACTGGACGAGGACGAAGATGACGACGAACCACGGGAAACGACGGAGGGTGAAACGGCACTAAAACCTGGCTCAGCAGATAAAATTGCTGAAATACAACAACTTATTAGTAAACTGCAGCAGGAAATCGCTCATTTAAGAGGAGAAAACGAATAAAATTCCGGGGCGTTATTCTTCTATTTGATAGTTAGAGTAAGCAACATTTTCGGTGGTTTCGGCTTTTGAAGGCGTGATGAGCTCGGTATTGTCTTTCATTACATGTTGGTTATCAAGCACAAAAAGCGCAACAGGCGTGGTGACAAGTACCAATAGGAGTAGCATTCTGGATATTCGGTTCATAATACTAAGGTTTGGGCGTTCTTAATTAGTATGAGAGACGCAAAATTCATTCCAAAGGCTGCAAAACTGTCAAAAAAAAGTTATTTTTTATTTTTAGTCAACATTTTTAGATAAATTACTCAGCCTTGACTTGGCCTTATTGAACACATTTCTTCCCATATCTATCCCGCTGCGCAACTGTTTCTGCTGATCTTCAGGCAGATTGATAAAATCTTTGCAACTTTCACTGCAACAACCCTGGTAGGCCGCCGCACATTCTTCACATTGAATAAACAATAAATGGCACGCATCATTCACACAGTTCACGTGTGTGTCTGCCGGCTTTCCACATTGATGGCATTTAGCAATAATCTCCTCTGTGACCCGCTCGCCGAGCCTTTGATCAAACACGAAGTTCTTTCCGTGAAACTTGTTTTCCAGGCCCCGCTCCTTCACGTTATTGACATAATTGATGATACCGCCTTCCAGGTGGAACACATTCTTAAATCCTTTATGCAGCATGTAGGCAGATGCTTTTTCACAGCGGATACCGCCGGTGCAATACATAATGATATTCTTATCCTTATGCGGCTCCATCATTTCCACCGCCATGGGCAGCTGTTCTCTGAAAGTATCGCTGGGAATTTCAATAGCATTTTCGAAATGTCCCACCTCAAATTCGTAATGATTGCGCATATCGATGATGATCGTATCAGGATCACCCGCCAGCCGGTTGAAAGTGTCGGCGTCCGCATACTTCCCACGGTTGGCCATATCAAAAGCCGGATCATCGATACCGTCTGCTACGATTTTGGGACGCACCTTGATATCCAGAACATAAAAGGATTTTCCGTCATCATCAACGGCAATATTCAGCCGGAGCTGATTCAGCGCGGGGTCTGCGCCGTACAAAGTGCTTCTGAAGAGCTCAAGGTTAGATGCGGGAACACTGATCTGTGCGTTAATGCCCTCTTCGGCCACATAAATGCGGCCTAACACGCCTATCTCTGAAAATGTTTTGTATAAACTGTTACGAAAAGACGCCGGATCGGCGATGCGGAAATATTGATAAAAAGAAATGGTCGTGCGCGGTGTGGGATCTTTTAAAATGCGCTCTTTCAGCTCCTTGCGGGATACTCTGTTGTGTAATGCCATTCGATTGAAATTTGACCTCGCCGAAGCGGGAATTAATTAATAATTGGGCAGTTGCAGGCTGCACCAAATTTCAGACTGCAAAGGTATTTATTTTTAGCGACTTGCGAAAATGAAGGAATACATAACATTGTAAAGTTGAAATATGCAGTAGGCCGGGGACGCCCCGCCTGTATCATTTGGGCACGCCCACCCGTTACGGTAAGAACGGGGTTAGACGCGTTGATATAGATACCGAAACAACACAGAAGAAGATCCGGCACCGGCCGAAAGTACATGCAATTTACCGGGATTAGACTGCCCGGGACGGATTTAAAGAATGAATTGATAAGGCCACTTATGACGATCCGTATTTTATCTGGGCTTCGCACGCAGATAAGCAGCGCTTAAGGCCGCAAATCCGGCCACGATCCCTCCGGCTAAAGCGCCTATGCAGGCCAGCAAGGCGGGGTTCTGCCCGGTTCCCAACATCAGTCCGATGCGGTTAGCGAGTATACCTCCGTTGGAAGCGTTGATCAAAAGCGCCAGAATCAGCCATAGCAAAAAGATGCTGAAAAAGCCCGAAAAGAAGGCGCTTAACGGCCGTTGAGGCAGCAACAGCGAGATCACGAATGCGACAATGGCAAGGCTCCACCAGGGTGCATACTGGCCAATAATGAATGACAGAATTCCGATTGCCAGGATAGATATAAAGAATTTCATGGATCAATTTTTTATGACGCACTTACCACCGAAACAGGCATTGCACGGCGGTTATGGCTTATATTTTTTTACTGGTCAGAAAGTTCATGGTCCATTTTACACGCGGGTCTTTTGCCTGATCGGCCTTCATCATCCATAACTGGTAATACTTTCCACCAACCCACGTATCAACCGCATTGTCATAGAACCTGCTGCCCGGGTTTCCGTTTTGCCCACCGGGATAGACGCCATAGGCTTCCGTATTGGCAGACAGTTGCACGATCATCCGCCAACTGGGCCCGTGGCTTTTTTTGATCGCATTGATCACGGTTCCTGCCCCGCCGACCGGTAAATTCTCATGCGCAAAAGATCGCAGCGTTTTCAGTAAGTGATAAATCGCAGGCTCTTTAAATTTTGCCCATTCCAGCTTTCCGTCTTTTTCTGCTTCAGCCAATGCCACAGCAGCTTTGTTTAACGACCGCGTTACCTGGTAAGTCAACGTTTCTACCTGTGGTGTGTTTTTATCATCTACAAAACCAAGCACGGTCGAGTCGATTTTCAGCAGCTCCATCAAAGTTTGCTCTTCGGGCGCCGGTACATTTGACGCAGCCTTGCTGAGCTCGTCCACCCAGATATTCCGCTGCAGGCTATCGAGCCAAAACTGGTAGATGGTCTGACCGACGGAGGCCGGACCTGCGTCGAAGTTCCATTGACGGATCTTGTCAAAATATTTCTTTGCCGGCGCCGTTAAAGCCGCTTCGTCCGTATGAACCATTAATACCGGCACGATCTGGCTGGCCAATATATTATGATAATTATTCTGCAGCTGCATCATTTGCTGAACACCGATTCCATTCATCTGCGATAAAAAATGTTCGATCGCAATGCCCCGCGGCGTGATATAAGAACCCGGGATAAAGTAGGGATAAGTACCATCTGCCGGGCGCTGGTTCGCGCTTTCAAGGAAGCCTCTTGCCGGGTTGAGGCTGTGCGGGTTTTCGCCCTGGGGAATGTATCCCTGCCACAGGTAGCTGCTATCCTGCCCTGGCATAATGTATTGTCCCTGCCCCTGCCAGCGGTCCGGGAACCTGCCCTGCTGCCAGATAGCGATATCACCTGTTTTTGAAGCAAACACAAAATTCTGTCCCGGGCACTCAAAGGTTTGGATAGCCGCTACATAATCGGTGTAGTTAGCGGCGCGGTTTAATCTATAAAATGTATTGCCATCATCGCCGGTAAAATGAGCGGCCCATTTAACTGCCAATGCTGCCTCATCTGCTACCGTATCGGCATAAGCATTGTCGTATATCACCGGACCAAACAGGGTGTAAGAGACGGTGTCGAAGACATCCTTGGTTCCCTTGACTTTGATCTGTTCAATTCTCTGCTGTGCCAGCTTCCAGGTGCTGTCAAACCAGTACTCTTTCCTGGATGGATCGCGAAAACGTATCGTGTAATAATCCTTTACATCTCTTTGAGCATTAGTAACACCCCAGGCTATATGATCATTGAAGCCGATGATCACATAGGGACTTCCCGGAAGGGTCACACCATAAGCGCTTGAGGAAGGCGTGCTTAACTGCATTTCGTACCAAATGGAAGGAAGTGACAATTCCAGGTGCGGATCGTTGCAAAGAATGGGCGCACCGCTGGCGGTTTTACTACCCGCTACGACCCAGTTATTACTCCCGTTATCCTTGTCTTCGGGATATTGTGCCGATGCAGCAACAGCCCTGGAATGTTTGAAATAGACTGAGTCCACATCAGCGGGATATTGATATTGATGCGTAGGCTCAGGAAATAAAGTGCCTTTGGGTACGATGGGCACCAGGGAATCCGGCACCTGGGGATATAAAAGATTGAATTGCTGAGAAGACAATATCGTTCTCAGGTTGGTATTTTCCAGGTCGCGCTCTGTGCCCGATGATAACATTTTGGCCATCATCTTTAACAGCAACATCGTTCTGAGATTGGACCACTGCTCTGGCCGGAAATTAAGGATCTTGTACTCCAGTGGTAAAGAGCTTTCGGTAAGGCTCTGTATATACGCATTTACCCCATTAGTATAGGCTGTGTAACGCGCCAGGGCCTCCCGGTCCTTTTCTACTTCCTTCAAAGTGTTCTCTGCAGCAAACTTCATTCCCAACCGCCGCTGCTCCCGGTCATAACGAATGGCATCGGGGCCGGCGATCTCACTGACACGTCCCTCGGCAGCCCGTGTTTGCAGGTCCATCTGAAACAATCGGAAGCGGGCATGCAGGTATCCCTGGATATAATACAGATCCTCATCGTTTTCAGCAAACACATGCGGGACCAGTCTTTCGTCAAAATAAACACGCGCGTTGCCTTTCAGGCCTTCCTGCACCAGATCAATGTTGTAGTCAAATGCAGTGTCTTCCGCATTTTGCCAGAATCCTGTCTGGGGACTCAAAAAACTGCCCAAAGGCATCGGCACTTTATCGCCCATGGGCCGGCCTAATAAGAAGAGCAGCAGCAGGGTGACCAGGACGGAGAAAAAGAATGGCAGCAGTCTCATTTGTAAATATTTATTGTTTATGCCTTCTCAAAGGTGATGGTATCATTACTGACAGTGAACTTAACATTCCGGTTCGTTCATCTAATTTAAGGAAAGATACCTACTTTTTTTTAGGATGTGAACCAGGCGGATCTTTGCTCACCTTTTTTCTACCGCTTTTGATCAGTGCTTCATGAAGCAAATATTCAATTTGCCCGTTCACACTTCTGAAATCATCGGCGGCCCACTTCTCGAGCAACTTGAATGTGTCGCTGTCGATTCTCAGGATAAAATTTTTCTTATCACTCAAAGCGCCTCCTTTTCTATTAATAAAGTGTGCCGGCGTTCAACACGGGCGTGGCCGCTTTTTCGCCGCATAATACTACCATGAGATTGCTGACCATCGCGGCCTTCCGCTCGTCATCAAGCTCCACAATGTTTTCCTGGGAGAGTTTTTTTAAAGCGAGATCCACCATCCCGACCGCACCTTCTACAATTTTGGTACGCGCCGCCACGATGGCGGTGGCTTGCTGACGCTGCAACATCGCGCCGGCTATCTCTGATGCGTAGGCCAGATGGCTGATGCGTGCCTCCTGAACCAGGATACCCGCAGGTGCCAGTCTTTCCGAAAGCTCCTGCTCCAACAACTGATTCACTTTTTCAGCACCATCCCTTAAGGTGATATCTGCATTTTCATCTTCGAGGTTATCATAAGGAAAACTCACCGCCAGATGCCTGATGGCGGCCTCACTTTGCGTTCTCACATAATCTGCATAATTCGCCACTTCAAAAGCGGCTTTATAAGTGTCTTTTACCTTCCAGACGGTGACGGCGCCAATTTCGATGGGGTTCCCCATCTTATCGTTGACCTTCAACGTTTGGCCCTGCGCATTTTGAGAGCGAAGGCTTATTTTATAACTGGCATAAAGCGGATTGATAAAGAACAAACCGTTTTCTTTCACCGAACCAACATACTTACCAAAGAAGGTCAGCACTCTCGAATGATTGGGTTGAATGATCAGCAGTCCTTTCAGAAGAAATCCTAAGACAATGACGCTTACCACACCGGGAACCACATATAAGGATCCGAGATGGGCGTTAGAAAAACAATACAACGCTGCAGCAGCCAGTAAAAGCGCCAGCACTATGGCAGCATAGCCTGACATGGGTTTTTTGATCTTTTCCATATAACTGATATTAAAATGATATCATAAATATATCAATTATTTTTGAATCTACGATTATCCCGAATGAAGATTTTTTTTCGCGCAGCGGGAACTGAGACAGAAGGCCGGCAGACCTATTCCAGTCGGTAAGCATCGCGTAGCTGCGCCATAAAAAAAGCTTCAGACCAGAGATCAGACGCCCCCGCAGAGCGACCAATACACGAATGACATTTTGTATTGTATCAATCGGGCAGGTTGATGCTAATTCAATATTTCATCGGTGGTTAACGACCGTATCCATCGATGTATTTAATCCAAACCAATTTCATAATGTCTTTCGGGGATCACCACATCAGGGAATCCCTTTTTGTGCAATCGGTTTTTGAAATCTGATTGCACATCCGGCTCTCCGTGCACCAGGAACAGCTTTCTGACTCCCCTGGGATCCTGACAAGCCAGCCACTGGCTCATGTCTTCATAATCACCATGGGCACTCATGCTCCTGATCTGCCCGATCTCCGCATTTACCTGGTGTTCTGTGCCAAAGATGCCCACTTCTTTCACACCGCGCAACAGTCGTGCACCCAGGGAATTGGGCTCACAATAACCGGTCATCACAATCGCGTTACGGGAGTTCTCGATGTTGTTGCTGATATGGTGTTTAACACGACCCGCATCCGCCATACCGGACGCTGAAATGATCACCATCGGACCATTGCGAAAGTTGAGCGCTTTTGAATCTCTCACATCTTTAATATAGGTCAAGCCGGTAAACATAAACGGGTCATCATCGTTTTTCATTACATGCTGGATGCGCTTATTGAAGTATTGAGGATATCGCTTGACCATGTCGGTGGCTTCAATGCTCAACGGACTATCCACATACACCGGGATTTTGGGAAGCCGGTTTTCGAGATCCAGCTGATTCAGGAAATACAGAATTTCCTGGGTTCTTCCTACACTGAAAGCGGGCATGATCAGCTTGCCTTTTCGTTCTACACACACCCGCTGTATCCAGTCCTGAAGCTGCTCCACAGTCCCGGTGATATTATCGTGAAGCGAGTTACCGTAAGTCGATTCCATAACGATGTAATCTGCCTGTGGAAACACTTCCGGCGAACGAAGAATGATATCGCGGTATCTGCCCAGGTCACCGCTGAATGTCAGCCGGCGCTCCTTCCCGTCTTCATTGATCCTGAGATGCACGCAGGCGCTTCCGATGATATGCCCCGCGTCGGTGAACATACATTCGACTCCTTCTGTCACTGTGAACCAGGTGCCGTATTCTTTCGGGGCAAATAAAGACATGCTCTGTTTGGCATCTTCGATCGTGTATAAAGGCTTCATTAATTCCGGAAGGCCTGCCGGACGCTTCTTTTCCATAAAGCGGGCATCGTTTTCCTGTATTTCAGCGCTGTCCATGAGCAATATCGCTGCGAGGTCTTTGGTTGCAGGTGTACAGTAGATCTGCCCGCTGAACCCTTCTGCGGCGAGCCTGGGGATCAGGCCCGAATGGTCAATATGTGCGTGAGACAATACCATTGCATCGATCTCGCTGCTTACGAATCCAAAGTCTCGGTTCAACGATTCTGTTTCGTCGCCCATGCCCTGAAACATGCCGCAGTCGAGCAATACTTTTTTTCCGTTTTTCAAAGTGATCACATGTTTGGAGCCAGTCACTGTTTGAGCTGCTCCGTGAAAAGCTATTTTCATTCGTATATTTTTTGTTTTGCAGCTTCGCTGCTTTTGTTTGTCGAGTATCCGCCCGGAAGATAGTTTGCAGAAGAACGCATTATGTATACCAAAAAGACATCGAGGTTTCATGAATACATCGATTCAACGCTTACAAAAATTTCTGCTCCGAAAGCCATTGTTTAAGATCATCCATCCACTGTCCTGCTTCCTGTTTGTTATGCATTCCGAAGCCATGTCCGCCTTTTTCAAAAAGCCGGATGCGGGCGGGAATTTTATGATCTTGTAAAGCTTTGTAATACACCATCGTGTTAGCCACAGGTACGGCGCCATCATCCTTTGCATGTACCAGAAAAGCCGGTGGTGTCCTTTTATCCACTAACAGTTCGTTGGAGTATCGTTTGATTTTCCCGGACGAAGGATTTTTGCCGATCAGATTATCCCTGCTACCGCGGTGCGTGAGACTATCGGTGAAACTAATGACCGGGTAAACCAATACAGAGAAATCGGGGCGAAAAGAAATCTTCTTTGAGTTTTCGATCAGTGAAGTTTGATATTGGGTAGACAAGGAAGCCGCCAGGTGTCCGCCTGCGGAAAAGCCCATCACTCCTACCCTTTTAGGGTTGATCTTCCATTGTTTTGCCTGCCCGCGGATCAGCTGCATCGCTCTTTCGGCGTCCTGCAACGGTCCAATCGATTTGTCGAGCATGGTTTTATCATCGGGCAGGCGATACTTTAATACAAAAGCAGTAATGCCCCAGTCCGCAAGCACTTTTGCTACATCGTGCCCCTCATGACTGATGGCTAATATGCGATAGCCGCCACCCGGACAAATCAGCACTGCGGTTCCATTGGGATGCTCGGGACGGTATACGAACATTTCCGGCTCGGTCACTTCGCTGATGCGGGTGATACCATCGGCCCCGGTTTCACTTTTTTCGTTATTGCCTGCAGGCTTGCTGTTAGGCACTACGTCGTACAACTTTACGGCTTCTTGTGCATTAACCATATTTCCCATCAAGAACATAAAAAGAAGAATGTTGATTTTCATTCGTACACGCATTGATTGTGGCATTAGATGAAGTCACGAAGCGTATATGCAGCAAGCCGTGACCATTCGTTAGCTTAAAGATAGGTAAATGCGAGGTAAGATGACAGATTGAGAGGGGCGCAGATGTTTTTATCGCAGAGACCTCAAAGAACACCTTTAGATGGGATGCACTTCAAGCCGCTTATACCACAGCAAAAGAATGAAATCTAAATACGCACCGTCTTTACCGGCGCGGGCGAGCCTGCCCGAATGGAACATTGCTTTTATCACTCGAATTGGAGCTTGACCTCCTGCCAGAAAAGATCCAGCCTGACGATTCGCTCTTTGAGGAAGGAGATGATCGTTGGCCAGCTTTCCTTCCTGAAAACATTGACATCTTCGATTTGTGTAAAGATGCGCGAACCGGCGCTGCCATCCTCATCATAAAAAACAGGCTGCCAGGTCCAGGGTTCTTCCAGAACCTGATGCAAATAACTTTTCAGTGTTTCCAGCTGTTCAAAAACAGCTGACCGATCTTGGGGGGAAGGGTGTTTAAGCTCAATAGCGATGGCAGCATCACGTTTGGTGGCATCCATCCGGAAATAGATATGGCGGACACCCGTTTTATAATTGACCCAGTTAATAGTGTGGCCCTCCGCGTTCTTTACCGGCTTCATATAAAGCCCGAACGTCGTCCAGAATTCCTTTTTAATATTGGATGCTTCGGTTTTGCTATACATCGCAGATGAAGGTGCCTTTGAAAATTATGACGAACGATCTTGTAGATGGTCCATGGCCGATGGTCTATTGTCTATTGTCTATCATCTATTGTCTATCGCCCATTGCTCATTGCCCGCTCACCACTTTCGTTCTTACTTTCTTGCGGTAGTTCTTGAAAAGACTTTGCCAGCGCAGATTTAACACACCGAGTATGCCTTCTTTCACTATACCCTTATTCATTTTTGACTGGCCTTTTGTTCTGTCCTGGAAAATGATGGGCACTTCTTTGATCTTAAATCCAAGCTTCCACGCTGCAAATTTCATTTCTATCTGGAAGGCATAGCCGACAAACGTGATGCTATCAAAATCGATATTTTCCAACACGCGCGATGTGTAGCACATAAATCCCGCAGTAGGATCTTTGACCGGCATCCAGGTAATGATGCGGGTATACAGCGATCCTCCCTTCGAAAGCGCAATGCGATCGGCCGGCCAGTTAATCACGCCACCACCTTTCACATATCGGCTGCCGATGGATACATCAGCACCTTCGTTCTTACAGGCGTTGTACAACCGGATCAGGTCTTTGGGATTGTGGGAGAAATCGGCATCCATCTCGAATATATAACCGTATCCCCTCGCAATGGCCCATTTAAACCCGTGAATATAGGCCGTGCCCAGGCCCAGCTTGCCTCTCCTTTCTTCGAGAAAAAGGCGGCCCGCATACGTATTTTGTAAACCACGAACGATATCGGCCGTGCCATCGGGAGAGCCGTCATCAACAATCAGCACATGAAAATCCCCCTCAAGCCTTAAAACCGCTTCGAGGATATTTTCAACATTGTCCTTCTCGTTGTAAGTGGGTATAATGACTAATTTATCCAAACCTGGAACCTATGGATTTTTCGTTATCTAATGATGCCCGCTATACGGGCCGGCCTCAGAGCTTTAAACCTTTTAACTTGGTCCGGGTAAATATCTCGGTAAGTTTTTGTTTGGTTTGCTGCGGGAAGTCTCCACGCATCATCCAATCGTAGTATTGAGGCTCTTTTGTAAGTATATCGGCCACTGACTGGCCTTTGTATTTTCCAAAATTGAAAACTTCTACGCCATCGCACATAATAAAGCGGCGTGCGAAATCGACGATCACTTCTTCGCCCAAAAACTTATTGATCGAGTCGATGGTATTGCCCAGTTCGGGATAGCGCTCCAGCTGCCCCATCAGGACCTCGAGCGTAGCTGTTGCATCTGCTTCAGCAGAGTGAGCTGACTCAAGCACTTTCCCGCAATAAAACTTATACGCAGCAGAAAGCGTGCGCTGTTCCATTTTGTGAAAGATGTTCTGTACATCCAGGAGGCGACGGCCTTTCATATCCAGCTCCACACCGGCACGCAGGAACTCTTCTACCAGCATCGGTATATCAAAGCGGTTAGAATTGTAGCCGGCCAGATCGCAATCGTCCAGCACCTGCTTCAACTCCTGTGCAGCCTGTGCAAAAGTCGGTGCATCTTTCACCATATCGTCGGTGATGCCATGCACATCGCTCGATGTTTTCGGAATAGGCATTTCAGGATTGATGATCTTTCTCTTCACGGTTCTAGAGCCATCAGGTAACAACTTTACAACTGCAATTTCAACAATCCTGTCTGTTCCCAGGTTCACCCCCGTAGTTTCCAGGTCTATGAACGCAATGGGCTTGGTAATTTGTAACATTCTCTATTTTTTCGGGGCTAAAGATAATGAATATGCGATACTTCGGATACGTAGCCCAAATGTTAATCTTTAGGCCACTGGCCCAATGCCGGAATCGGGCGACGCTTCATCCCATCGCCCTGGCCCGGATGAAAGACCACATTGAAGTACGCCTCTTTACCTGCAGGGACCACTGTTTCAAACCCAATCAATGTGACGCCGGGGTTGGCGGCATCAAAATCATTTTCAGACACGGCCGGCCATTGTTTGACAGAAACGGGTTGCGAAGCATCGATGATGGCGTTCATCTTTTTATCGTGCTGGGTCAACCTGAAAGAATGATCACTTGTTATAGCAACGGCTGCTCGGGTCACCAGGGTCCAACGGAGTGTCACCAGACTATCCGCAGTCTTTATTTCATCCCGAACGATCACCCATTTTCCGTCTGCGACCGCAACGCCGCGCTTTGCAGATTCTAGTCCCGAATAAACACTGGTAAAGTCGGTGATTCCATTCATCAGGCGCCGGTCCGCTGAATGCGATTCCAGCTCTGCTTTACCATTGACCCGTTGTAACTGCTGATTCACGGTTAGCGTGTTATGCGCCCAATTGTTGTACCTGAAAATAGTCCAGCGCTGAGATTGCTGGCTCATATTCCAGAGGTCGACTTTCTTCGATTCCAGAGAATGGTAATTCTGCATGCCCAGGTCTTCAGCCCATCGCTCGCCGTCGGCATCCAAAACAAAGGAACCTACATCCATATGTCCATGGCTGACCGAGGGCGAGCCGCATTTAAGTCCGACATAGATAGCGTTGGGATCAGTCCATGAAGTGCGCATCAACCACACCGGGTTTGGCCCCGAGCCGGACCAGGTCAGGTTTTCAGGTGCGGGCACTTTAAATTTTTTAAAGTCTTTCGCCCAGATCAGCAAGGCGGGCAAGGTACGTTCAACCGTCAACTCCGGCAGACTACTCCTTTGTATAAATTTGGATTCATTCCAGATCAACGAAAGATCTTCTTTCTTTTTAGCAAACCAAAACAAGGCTGGTTGAATGTCCACCCCGTTTCCGGCATCAGAGTAATTGAAACTGTTGCCCGAAGCCCCCTCCATATGAAGCATATAATAAGGCGTCTTCAAAAACCCGCCCAGCTGATCGAAGCTATACGTTGTTTTTTTAAACTTTTCATACGCATCGATGAACAATACATTAAACATAGTCCCGTAGCCCCAGTAATTATAGCCTTCAGGATAGGCGCCGTCCGGGTTATAGCCTTTCATCACAGCGGGAAGATTGGCTACTGCCCGCTGTAAAACCTGCTCCGTCCGATCCGGATCATCCTCGTAAAGCGCTATCGCTCCGAATGAAATCCCTGCGTGGCAAACCTGGTTCCAGTTGTTGGTACCGTTGATCCACCAGGTTCCTTTATCACCAAAGGACGGTTGTATTCCTTTTTTGATGATCGCATTTTTGATGATATCCCTGGAAGATGGAGACAAGTACTCAAACAGCCAGTCATAGCCGATCGCCACACCGAGGGTCATTTCGGCCACATCCAAAAAATGAGAAGGGTTCCAATCAGTAAACGCGCTCACTGCCAACAGCTCGGCGGCCGCTCTTTTTGCAAACGCCTTATTTTTTGTCATTCGATAGGCATACGACAAATAGAATACACGGCGGATGCATTCTCTCGAAACGCCCAGCAATCGCCGGCCTTCCAATTTCCGGGTCAATACGGGCTGGGATAAAAAGTTGTCAGATGCGCTGATGATGGCATCGTGGATCTTTTTAAGGTTCGGATTTTGTTGCAGCGCCTTTTCAATTTGCGTCTCCTCTCCTTTGAGCAGCAGCAGGCGGGGATGCCCCTTATCCTGGGCGGCCAACAGCCGTGGAGCTGTCACGCCGATGGTTAAAAAGAACAATACAAAAAGACACCTGGTCCCCGGTAAATAATTACATATTAACATGACAAACAATCTTATAAAGAAAAAACAGATCTATAAACTATAAAACAGGAAACAACTATAAATGAAATATTTCCGTAATTCGAAAACAGTTTTTCCGCATTTCGAAAATACAGCCAGCCATACTCCTCTACTTTTGCGCCGTTATAAGCAGGCATTTGTGACAAGCTGAATCGTTGAACAGGAACTCCTAACCATTCCTCAATACCAAAACACGGCCCGCTTTGCGCATGCCTCATGCAGCGCTTTTTATAAACCTTAAAATTAAAGACAATGAGAAAAAGTTCCATTTTATTATTTGTGCTATCACTTTTTTTGGTAACAATAGCGTCTATGACATCTTGCAAGAAAAACAAGATAGATACGAAAATGACGGTGTTGATCACCCCCTCCGCTTTGGAGGTGGAGGTCGGGCAGCCAGTTACGTTTACCGTCACGGCAGATGGAAAGGCGGCAACTGATGCGGTGATATACGTCAATAACCAGGCGATCCAGGGCCAAAGCCATGTTTTTTCTGAAAAAGGAACCTATACCATCGCTGCGAAAAAAGGGAACAGTCAGAGTCAGCCGGTTACTATCAAAGTATACGCAACTCAACAAGACGTGTACGTAGGCGGGTTCGCATCCAATGGTACCAAAGATGTCGCACAGTACTGGAAAAACGGCACGGCGGTAAGCCTGGGTGACGGGAAGGAAAACAGCTACATCCGATCCATCTTTATCGACGGCGATAATGTCCACGCGACCGGTTATGGCTTTGGCACCACTTTCAAATTCGTAGCACAGCATTGGAAGAACGACGTTGCTGCTAATCTCAGTAACGGCCTTCAAAGCGCCTTTACCACTGCGATGCACGTATCGCAGGGCAATGTATATATCTCGGGCTATGAATCAAACGGCGCTGTAGATGTGGCGAAGTACTGGAAGAACGGGCAAGAAACGGCTTTGACCGACGGCAAACTATATGCTGCCGCTAATGGTATTTATGTAGCAGGCAATGACGTGTACATTGCGGGACGTGAATCCAACAGTTCCTTTGTCAGCCGGGCTAAATATTGGAAGAACAAAGAGGTCTTTAACCTGACGGATGGATCACGAAACGCGGATGCCAATGCGATTGTGGTGGCAAACGGCGATGTGTACGCAGCGGGCTACGAAAACAACGGAACTAAAGACGTGGCTAAATACTGGAAAAACGGAAAGGAAACTGTACTTAGCGACGGCAAGCAGCGGGCGATCGCCACGGCCATCTTCGTAGACGGCGACGACATATATGTGGCAGGATACGAATCTAACGGCACCAAAGACGTGGCTAAATATTGGAAGAACGGACAGGAAGTAACGCTGACCGACGGCAAGCAACATGCCGCACCCAGATCGATCTACGTAGTGGGTGAAGACGTATATACCGCCGGATACGAATCCAACGGGAAAAATAATATAGCTAAATACTGGAAAAATCAAACACCGATCGCTTTAACTGACGGAACAGCCAGAGCTGGCGCCAACTCCATTGTTGTCGTGAAAAGAAGAGAGCCGTAAAAAGCGATTACAATTCCGAATATTTTTTCAGCGACTGTGATACCCACCTCTGAGGTATCGCAGCCGCTGATTTCTGCCTGCGCAATGGCCATCCTCTCACGGGCATTTTTATTTTTTGCGCGGCCTTTTTAATTATCATAGCAATGAACATTGTACCGCTGCTCCGCATCGGAGCCTTTTTATCAACCATGTTGCTGCTTTGCCGGAGCGGAGCAGCCCAGGGCAACGGCCGCCTGCTTCGCCCTGATGGCGCCCCATGGCCCCACACACCCGTAGCTACTTCGGATCAGAAAACAGTAACAGACGATCGTGGCTGGTTTCAACTGGATCTGAAAAAAGGCGACACCTTGTTGGTCAGGCGAAGAAAATTTATAGTAGACAAGCTGCCTTTCGTTGTTGTCCTTTCTGAAAACAAGTCTGCCTACGTGGAGCTGGAAGAAGTGCTGATCAACGGGAAGCTGTTGAAAAATCTGCAATCCGTTCAGCTGGATCCGGAGGAAATCAGCCGCTATCGCGGCAGCTCTAACGGGGATGTCTTCCAGGGTATTCCTAGTCTTCAGGTCAACAACATCCGCAATGAAGCCGGGGCGCTGGATATCGGTATCCGCGGGCTTCAGGGTGAAGGGCGCGTGCCCGTGTTAGTCGATGGAGTATTGCAGTCCACCCAAACGTTCAGAGGTTACCAGGGCTCGAGCGATCGGACCTATATCGAGATGGACCTTGTCAAAAAAGCAGGCGTCAGCAAAGGTGCGGCCTTCAACGCCAATCTTTCCGGCGCCACCGGCGGTGTAGTAACCCTGAATACTGTTGATGCCAACGACGTCGTGTTACCCGGAAAAAAATGGGGAATCAGCTTTAAAGGAAACCTTGCAAACAATAGCCGCAAACCTTCTATCAGCGCTAACGAAAAAATCAACCAGTATTATGTGTTACAAAATGATATTGCCGAAACTAAGGTCGGCAGCGGCAATGCCACGCTGGCACTGGGTTACAAAGGAAAAAACGTTGATTGGATAGCAGCCACGGGCTTCCATGATCAGGGTAATTATTATGCGGGCAAGAGAGGCGCTGAGCGTTATGGCTTCGACCCCGTCTACTATGACTCCCTGGTAGCCGATCACAGAGACCTGTACAAAAATCCCGCGGTAAGACCGGGACAGGAAGTGGTGAACACGAGCTACAGCAGCCGCTATTTCCTGACCAAGCTTGGCTGGAAAATCAGTACGGATCGGCATTTGGAAGCTATGTATCGCTATCACGGCCAGGAGGCGGGCGAAGTGCTCGCCGCCTATTGGTATAAAAATCATAATGACTCAAACTTTAAACGATATCCGAAAGGCGTTGAAAGTATGCCCCAATGGTCATTAGGTACCGCACACCTGAACACCTACAGCTTAAAATATCACTACAACCCCGGCATCCATGCCAACCTGGAGGTATCGGCTTTCGGAAGCTATGGCAACTTCAACCAGCGCAATGGCCTGGGACAAAGTGCAGGATCTTTAGGCGATCAATATCAGCATCGTTTTGAGAACGACCGGAACGGTGTCATGGTTCAAAATACTTCAGGGTTCAGCAATCTTCCTCTCCTGATCAGTTACGGCGCTGCCGTGTTCACTGAAAAGATTAGTCCGCTTCGCGAAACCGACAACGATGGGTTGACCGGAGCTTCGCGAAACGGAAGAAGAAATGCTTACAATGCCTTTGTATCGGGAAAATATAAGTGGAAACAGTTCCTGCTGCAGGCTGAAATAAAAGTGCACGGCGCCACCGTTCAGGACCACAATACTGAAAAAAAATACAATTATGGAGTAAACGGCGACTGGATCGCGCAGGTGAGCTACTCACCGTGGAGCTGGATGACCTGGTATGGTAAGGCTTCCCGCATCAGCCGTGAGCCCAGCTTGTATGAGTCGACCACCTCCATTCAAACATTCAGCTATAATGAGGACTATCCGCTAAAAACAGAATCCACGCAAGCTTGGGAACTCGGTTTGCAAAGCAGGTTTCCTAACCTGTTCGCTATGCAGGATCAGCTTGTATTCGGCGCCGGTATTTTCAGCAATCGCACGCGACAATTTATTTCCGCGGCTTCCTTGCCTGTCAGTTCCGCACAACCCGATGCGCCCGGATCTTCGTTTTCCTTTATCAATTACGACCGGTACAACCTGGAAGGCCTGGAGCTGATCGGGCTGTATGAATCACCGTATTGTTTCCTCGATATCTCGGCCATCTTTTACAAGAATGCCAAAGTATGCTCTGAACTATTAGGAGCAGCTGGCGGGGTTCCCGCCTGCAACACACAAGGATTTGAATGGAGCGTGCTGCCCAGCCGCATACCACCCCGGCAATCGCTTTCTGTGAGCACAGGGGTCAACGCGTTGAAGCAAAAGTTATCTTTAGGAGGCCGGTTCAGGTATCACAACCAGAAGGAAAATCCCAAGGACTGGCTTAGCGGAACAGGTGTCGCTGCGGCTGCTGCTGTGGCCATCCCCGCCGATCATGTGATAGATGTGTTTGGTTCTTACCGGGTCAGTAAAAACATCAAGCTGTCTTTTTCGGTAGATAATCTTACAGACCGGTATCAATATGATGTAGGCACCGTCATCCAGATGCCTTCACCGGGAAGAACCATCCGGGTGGGCGTTGAGGCCAAATTATAACCAGTCAATAACACTGAAGGACATGATACAACAGCGTTACTGATGATCGGATCATTCTCTCAAAATAAATTTTCATTTTCTAAATTAGTTTCTATATTTGCCGCGCAATGAACAATAACAATTTACATACTCATCATCATTTTGCATACTTACAACAGTAAGCCGGTGGTGCTATGTATCAATTTATAAAGGGCTTACAGACATGTAAGCCTTTTTTATTTTAGCCCGGGAAAGGATATTTGACAACAACCTGAAACAACAAACGAATCATGACAAAAAAAAATGTAAAAAAAGGAAAAGCAGTAACGCCCCGCTCCGCCGGTGCCGACAAGAAACCTTCAAAGGCAGCGTCTGAAAAGCTTCGTATTGCGGTGCAAAAATCCGGCAGGCTGAGCGAAGACTCGCTCAGGTTATTAAAAGAATGTGGTATCGGTGTACCGAATGGCAACAACCAATTGAAGATAAATGCTGAAAACTTCGATGCTGAGATCTTATTCCTGAGAGATGATGACATTCCTGAGTATGTACAGGATGGCGTTGCAGACATCGGCTTTGTGGGCGAAAATGTGGTGCTGGAAAAAAATAAAGAAACCGAGATCGTAGAACGGTTAGGCTATGGAAAATGCAGGTTGTCAATCGCCCTTCCCAAAGGCAAAAAATATAAAACGATTAAAGATCTTGATGGTATCAAAATAGCGACCAGCTATCCTTTGATCCTTCGCAAATGGTTAAAACAAAATAAGATCACTGCTGATATCCACGAGATAAGCGGATCCGTTGAAATAGCTCCACGTATCGGACTGGCAGACGCCATCTGTGACCTGGTAAGCAGCGGCAGCACTCTTTTCAGCAATGAATTATACGAGCTCGAAACAATATTGAAATCAGAAGCGGTTTTGATCGCTGGCAATAATCTTTCTAAAACGAGGAGTGCGCTTTTAGATAAATTGCTCTTCCGCATCCGCTCTGTAAGAAAGGCGAAATACAACAAGTACGTTCTCCTGAATGCGCCCAACGAAAGCATCCCAGAGATCTGCTCTTACCTGCCGGGCATCAACAGTCCTACCATTGTTCCGTTGGCACAGGAAGGCTGGTCTTCTATTCACTCGGTTATTGGTGAAAATGATTTCTGGAACGTGATAGAAAAATTGAAAGCTGCGGGCGCACAGGGAATTTTAATTTTGCCGATCGAAAAGATCATCGAATAGGTCATCATGCGGAAGCTGCCTTTTGCAGGTAGTCAAACAACCTGTCTTTGAATGTTAAATTTTTAAAATGCTGCAATTTGAAAATATATAAATATCCTTCCTCCCCATCATGGGTCAGGCTTTGCCAGCGGCCGCTTCAGAACAGCAATACGATTCAGGCTTCGGTGAATAATATTATCTACGATGTAGCGAACAACGGAGATTCCGCATTAAAGAATTATGCAGAAAAGTTTGACGGAGTGATCCTGAAAACGCTCCAGGTTTCTCCCAAAGAAATGGCCGCAGCTGAGAAGGCGATCCCTCCTGCTTTAAAGCGGGCGATCGTTCAGGCCAGGAATAATATCCAGAAATTTCACCTGACCCAGAAGCAGGTTGTATCTAAAGTAGAGACAACGAAGGGCGTATTATGCTGGCGCGAGGCAAGGGCTATTGAAAAAGTCGGGCTTTATATTCCGGGCGGCTCCGCTCCCCTGTTCTCCACTGTGTTAATGCTGGGCATACCGGCCATGATAGCAGGCTGTAAAGAAGTGGTAATGTGTTCTCCTCCCGATAAAAACGGGAAGATCCACGAAGCGATCCTTTTTGCAGCAGGGCTTTGCGGCATCCGCAAGATCTACAAGACGGGCGGTGCACAGGCGATCGCCGCGATGGCCTATGGCACGAAAAGTATTCCCGCTGTGTTTAAGATCTTCGGACCGGGCAACCAATATGTAACCGCAGCCAAGCAGATCCTGCAAACCAAAGTAGCAATCGATATGCCGGCAGGCCCTTCTGAAGTGTTGGTAATAGCAGATCATACGGCTCAACCATCATTCGTTGCAGCTGATCTCCTGGCCCAGGCAGAACATGGCCCCGATTCGCAGGTGATATTGGTATGTACGAACCTGGATATGGCCAAAAAAGTAACTGAAGCGGTAGAGGAACAACTATTACTGCTCCCCAGGAAAGAAATTGCCGCCCGCGCTTTGCAGCATGCCCGTTTCGTCGTGGTGAAGAACATCATGGAAGCAGTTGACTTTTCCAATCAATACGCACCGGAACACCTGATATTAGCCTGCAAAACGTCGAGCCGGATGTTGAAGCAAATCAGCAGTGCCGGGTCGGTGTTTGTCGGAAATTATTCACCGGAGAGTGCAGGTGATTATGCAAGCGGCACCAATCATACACTTCCGACCAACGGCTATGCTACCGCCTACAGCGGCGTGTCGTTGGATAGCTTTTATAAAAAAATCACCTTCCAGCAATTGAGCAAAGAAGGGCTCTCTAACATTTCAAAAACAGTAACCGCGATGGCAGAAGCCGAAGGCCTGCAGGCCCATAGCGAAGCGGTAAAAATAAGATTGCGCCAGGTTAAAAATACGGGGCGCTAACACATCGGAATTATCAAAAATCATCCAAATGGATTTCAGTCTGGACGCTCTCGTAAGAGACAATATTAGAACACTCGCGCCTTACACCACGGCAAGGCACGAGTTTACCGGCGAGGCAAGCGTGATGCTTGACGCCAACGAAAATGCAATCGGTTCTCCCGTCAACCTGGACATCGACGATCTTCATGAATCATTGAACCGGTATCCGGATCCTTTGCAGATGAACCTGAAAAAAAGGATCGGCGAGATCAAGGGCATTCCCGTCGCCAACATATTTGCCGGCAACGGAAGTGATGAAGCGATCGACGTGCTGATGCGGATCTTTTGTGAGCCGGGAATCGATAATATCATTACCCTGCCTCCCACCTACGGGATGTATAGCGTTAGCGCTGCGATCAATAATGTCAAAGTGAAAGAAGTGCCGCTGACAAAGGACTATCAAATGGATATTCAGGCGATAGCGGATGCCGTGGACGATCACACCAAACTGATCTTTATCTGCTCGCCCAACAATCCTACAGGGAATAGCATCGTAAGACAAGACATAGAGATCATCCTGAACAATTTTGACGGCATCGTTGTCATTGACGAAGCTTACATCAATTACGCCCGCCAGAAAACCTTCTCACAGCAGGTGGCGGAATACCCGAACCTGGTGGTGATGCAGACGCTCTCAAAAGCATGGGGCCTGGCTGCGTTGCGCCTGGGACTTGCCTTTGCGAGCGAAGACATCATCAAGCTGATGAACAATGTCAAGTATCCCTATAACATCAATGAGGCCACTCAGCAACTGGCATTGCGCGGACTGAAAAATATCATGCAGGTAAATGAATGGACCAAGACGACTATTGCGCAACGTGACTGGCTCGAACAACAACTGCGGGCCTTGCCGTTTGTGGAGCAGCTATTCCCTTCTGATGCTAATTTTATTTTGGTAAAAATGAACCAGGCAGATGATATTTTTGCATACCTCCAAAACAAGGGTATCATTGTGCGCAGCCGCACGAAGACTAAAGGTTGTGAAGGATGCCTGAGGATTACCGTGGGAACGGCCGCTGAAAATGAACAGCTGATCGAAGCACTGAAGGACTACCAGCCGTAAAGGATACGATCATTATCGAACCTTAAAAAATCAGCGGTTCAGCCGCGAACAAAACATATTTGATGAAAAAAGTTTTATTCATAGACAGGGATGGCACATTGATCAAGGAAGCGCCTCCTACTTATCAGCTCGACTCGATAGAAAAGATCACCTTCTTTCCCGGCATGTTTACCTGGATGGGCAAGATTGCGCGCGACATGGATTATGAGCTGGTCATGATCACCAACCAGGACGGTCTTGGAACCGATTCTTTTCCCGAGACAACCTTCTGGCCTTACCAGGAGCTGGTCATGCGCAATCTCGAAACCGAAGGGATCCTGTTCAAAGAAGTGCTGATCGATAAAACCTTCCCGCACGAAAATGCGCCTACCCGGAAACCCGGTATTGGTTTGCTCAACGCTTACATCAACAATAAAGATTACGATTTAGCCAACTCCTACGTCATAGGAGATCGCATCACCGATATACAGCTTGCAAAAAACTTAGGCTGTAAAGGAATCTGGCTGAACCTTGACGAACAGTTGGGCGCCGACGAAGTGTCCGACACCCTGAAAGAATTGGATCAAACCATTGCCCTTAAAACGAAAAGCTGGGAAGAGATTTATGCTTTTCTGCAGCTACAGGCGCGCGTGATCCGGCACACCCGCAACACCAATGAAACGCAGATCGATATTGAGATCAACCTCGATGGTACCGGGCTTTGTGAAATAGAGACCGGCCTGGGCTTCTTCGATCATATGTTACACCAGTTAGGCCGGCACAGTGGTATCAACCTAAAGATCATTACCAAAGGAGACCTGCATATTGACGAGCACCATACGATAGAAGATACGGCGATTGCGTTGGGCGAGGCCTTTCACCGGGCATTGGGCAATAAGGCCGGTATTGAAAGATATGGCTTCCTCCTGCCCATGGATGATTGCCTGGCGCAGGTAGCCATTGACTTTGGCGGCCGGCCCTGGTTGGTTTGGGACGCGGCTTTCAACAGGGAGAAAATAGGTGAAATGCCGACCGAAATGTTTTACCATTTCTTCAAGTCCTTTAGCGATGCCGCTAAGTGCAATCTCAATATTAAAGCAGAAGGCGACAATGAGCATCATAAGATAGAAGCGATTTTCAAAGGTCTGGCCAAAGCGATCAAAATGGCGATTAAACGGACGCCAGGTAATCAGCAGTTACCCAGCACTAAAGGGCTCTTATAAATTAATACCAATGGATGTAGTTATTGTAAAATATAATGCCGGCAATATACAGTCAGTGCTCTTTGCATTGCAACGTATCGGCGTATCGGCTGAAGTCACCGACGATGCCGGCAGGATCTTATCGGCAGATAAGATCATCTTCCCGGGCGTGGGTGAAGCCAGTACGGCGATGCACTACCTGAAGGAGCGCAAACTGGACGAAGTGATCAAAGCTGCGAAACAACCGCTGTTTGGCATCTGCCTGGGTATGCAATTGCTTTGTAAACACAGTGAAGAAAATGACACCGCCTGTCTTAACCTGTTTGATGTGCAGGTGAAGCGCTTTCAAAGCGATCATCTCAAAATCCCACAGATTGGTTGGAACAATATCCAGGTGAAGGAGAACCCGTTGTTCAGGAACGTTCCGAGCGACAGCTATTGTTATTTTGTGCACAGTTATTATGCGGAACTGAACGAGCACACGATCGGGCAAAGTCATTATGGCATCGATTTCAGCTGTGCTCTGAACAAAGACAATTTTTACGGCGTCCAGTTTCACCCCGAAAAAAGCGCAGACGCCGGTGCGCAGATATTGAAAAATTTCCTGGACTTGTAGATTATCATCAGTGCTACAGAATCGACGGCATTGAAAAACTAATAAAGAACAAACATTAAAATAAATGCAGATCATTCCCGCTATAGATATTATTGACGGCAAGTGTGTGCGCCTCAGCAAAGGCGATTACAACCAGAAGAAAATTTACAACGAACATCCGCTGGAAGTGGCCAAATCCTTTGAAGACGCGGGTTTACAGCGGCTGCACCTGGTGGACCTGGACGGAGCCAAAGCGGGCAAAGTGAAGAACTGGAAAGTATTGGAACAAATCGCCGGCAAGACCAACTTAAAAACCGACTTCAGCGGCGGCATCAGTGATGATGAAAGTGTTGCCATCACCTTCAACTCAGGGGCAGCTTACGCCGCAATCGGAAGTATCGCCGTAAAAAACGAAGCGTTATTATTACAGTGGTTGATGGCGTATGGCGTGGATAAATTCATTTTAGGTGCTGACGTCCTGGATGAAAAGATCCAGATCAAAGGATGGACGGTAGCCACAGATATCAATATCATTGACTTTATAAAGAATTATGCGTCCAAAGGCATTCAGCAGTTTTTCTGCACGGACATCAGCAAGGACGGGCTTTTGCAAGGAAGCGCTAACGATCTGTACCGGAAGATCCTGGATGAAGTGGAAGGCATTCAGTTGATCGCCAGCGGAGGTGTAAGTTCGATGAAGGACCTGGAAGATCTGAAAGCTACGGGGTGCAGCGGCGCTATCGTGGGGAAGGCAATTTATGAAGGGAGGATTTCAATTTCTGATTTGAAATTTGATATTTGATGAGCAAAAAATTAAACCACATAGAGACATAGGTAATGCTGACAAAAAAGCGTTTAGATATTTTAACCTATGAAATAATAGGTTGTGCTATTGAGGTTCATAAATTTATGGGCAGAGGACTACTTGAGAGTGTTTATCAGTTATGTTTGAAGGAAGAGTTATTACATAGAGAAATAAAATTCTTCACAGAGATGAAAATCCCTGTCATCTACAAAGAAAAAACACTTGATGTGGACTTTAGATGCGATTTTTTCATTGAAGACTGTATAGTTGTTGAATTAAAATCTGTACACGAAATCCTTCCGGTATATGAAGCGCAGCTTCTGACCTATATGAAGCTATTGCGATGCCCCAAGGGCATACTTATAAATTTCAATTGTTCAAACATTTTCAGAGGAGGTCAGAAAACATTTGTCAATGAATATTTCAGCGTTTTGCCTGATTGATGTTAATATGGGTGTGTTAAAGTATAAGATTCCCAATAATTTTAGAAGCAGAATGATGCCTCCTATGTTTATAAAACTTGTTTTCTATACAGACTTTTGTCAGCGTTAGCTATGTAACTATGTGTTGATGCTTAAAAAATCATAAACAAAATTTCAAATTAATCGTAATGCTCGCAAAAAGAATCATACCCTGTTTAGATATCAAAGATGGCCGCACGGTAAAGGGCACCAACTTTGTTGAGCTGCGTGATGCGGGAGATCCCGTTGAGCTGGCCATCCGGTACAGCCAGGAAGGTGCGGACGAGCTGGTGTTCCTCGATATTACCGCCACGGTGGACAAACGCAAGACCCTGGCCGAGCTGGTAAAAAAGATCGCCACGCATATTAACATTCCTTTTACAGTCGGCGGTGGCATCAACACGGTGGAAGACGTGTCGGTATTGCTGGAAAACGGTGCGGATAAAATATCGGTGAACACCTCGGCTGTTAAAAGGCCGGAGCTGGTTGCGGAGCTCGCTCAGCATTTCGGCAGCCAATGCGTAGTGGTAGCGGTGGATATTAAACTATTTGATGGCGTTTGGAAAGTGGTGACCCACGGTGGCCGCACTCCTACGCCATTGATTGCAACGGAGTGGGTAAAGCAATGCCGCGACCTCGGTGCCGGCGAGATCCTGTTGACCTCGATGGAGAACGACGGAACAAAGGCAGGCTTTGCGGTTGATATTACCGCAGCGATCAGTCAATCCGTTAACATTCCTGTTATCGCTTCAGGCGGTGCCGGAACGATGGAGCACTTTGATGAAGTTTTCTCCAAAGGCTTTGCAGACGCGGCTTTGGCAGCCAGCATTTTTCACTTTAAAGAAATTGAGATCAAGGATCTGAAAGAATATTTACGCGGGAAGCATATTCCCGTACGATTATAGTTACCATCTAAAAAAGCTAAATTCTGAATATATATGTCTCCTGATTTTTCAAAATATACCGACGGCCTGATGCCGGTGATCATCCAGGATGTCTGCACACTTGAAGTGCTGATGCTGGGCTTTATGAACGAAGAAGCGTTTGCCGCAACGCAGGAACAAGGCAAGGTGACGTTTTACAGCAGAAGCAAACAACGCTTATGGACAAAAGGAGAAACGTCTGAAAACTATTTGTTGGTCAAAGAGATATTGGTCGATTGTGACAATGACACCATTCTTATCAAAGCAGCGCCGCAAGGGCCTACCTGTCACACAGGCGATATCAGCTGCTTTGGAAAAGCCAATGACGTGTTCTCGTTGCAGACGTTGGAGCAGGTGATCATTGACCGGAAAAATAACCCGTCGGAAAAATCGTATACCGCATCGTTGTTTGCGAAAGGGATCAATAAGATCGCGCAGAAAGTGGGTGAAGAAGCGGTTGAGATTGTGATTGAGGCCAAGGACGATAACAAGGAATTGTTCCTGGGCGAAGCGGCAGATCTGATGTTTCATTACCTGGTACTGTTGCAGGCCAAAGGGTATTCATTGTCAGAAGTGCTACAGGTCCTGGAAGCAAGACATAAGAAGTAATAAGTGGCCCGTTACTGGTAAGTCTAACAGCATGGCCCGACAAAAACATTTGATGGAACTTTGCGGAGACATCATCTTTCGAAAACGGAAGATCTCCATGCGTTTATTTGGTGCTCATCGGGAAACACCCCTTTCTGTAACGAAGCAACAATTAGTTCCAGTACTTTCCCATACTTGATACCTTTTTCTGTTTTTGGAGAAAGTTGAATCGCCCTATTCAATGTACGGATCGCATCTTCTTTATCAGTTTTCCAGAACTGCTCGGCTACTGATATCGCAACATTATAATGTCCAGGATTCAGCGACAGAAGTCTTTGTCCTGCTTGTAAAATCGCCGCTTGTACTTCAGCATCAGGGGCTGAATCATTAACGTATTTATCGATCAAGGCTAGTCTGGTTAATGCATTTACATCGCTACATTTGTCCGCGGCCTTTCCGATCATTGTTGCAATTTTTCCATACTCTTTTTTTTGACCAAAAAGTGTATAACGCAACATGACAGCCTCAACATCACCCGGATTCATGGCAAGATCTTCATCCAAAAGAATAGCTAAAGTATCATACTTCTTTGCCTCCATCAACTCATCGTAGTAAGTGAATTTCCATTCAGAGGGCTGCTTAACAAACAGATTATTTGCGTAGTGTAAGGCATCTTCTTGTTTTCCTTGCTTTTTAAACCATTGCACCTTCAAATAATGCCCGGATGAATATCCAGGATAGTCCTGCAAAACATTATCAATTTTACGCCCGGCGTCTTTCACCTTGCCCTGTTCCATTAACTCAGTGGCCTCCTGCAATTTTCTATAAGGGCTTAAACTTTCGCCTTTCTCAATTGAAAATTCCTTATCAATAAGCAAACGCAGATTTTTCTCGGTTAGTGCGCTAGGGTGTGTAATCCATACAACTCTGTTATTTTGAACGATAAACGTTACCGGAATCGAGGTTAAATTAGCGGCCTTCAGCCAATGCGTAACAAAGTCGCTTTCATATCCGCCGCCGAATGCAACGGAATAGTTCATTTCATATTCTTTTTTTTCTACAAACTTTTTAACTGCATCTTTATCATCCTCCCAGACGCTTTGTCCGATAAAAATTATTTCATCCGAAAACTTTTTACTTAATTCATTAAGATGAGGAATGGCGTCTATACAGGGACCACACCACGTGGCCCAACATTCAATAACGTAAATTTTCTCTTTATCAAATTTTATTGTCGGTGTCCCCTTGATCCATTCAACATTTGGATAATCTGAGACTATGCTACCGATTCCGAATATTGTATCTGCTCCAAGGCGCTGTTTATTTTGTGCAAATAGTATGGTAGCAGTTAGAAAAAGTCCGATTAAAACGGTCAAGCATCTTTTCATTTCAAATTTTTGATACTTCTAATAACATTGTATGAAACCCATTCGGGTAACTGAAAGCAGCAGTCCGCATTGCTCAACTCAAAATCCGCATCCGCCTTCCAATACTTGTCAGCAATTTACAAATAAAAATTTAAAATAATACTTATGTAGCTGTAGTTGACTTCCGCCCCCACTTCGCCGCAATAATACTGATCACGAAGATCTGCAGCGCATGATATAACATCAGCGGCAATAAGATGACCCCTGCAGGCAGGGAAGCGGGCAATAAGACTTTGGAAAAAACGGTTCCGTGTACCAGTGACTTTTTAGTTCCGCAAAACTGCGCCGTGATGCGATCCCCGAGGTTGAACCCCATTGACTTTGCCGCGACACCAATCAACCGGTACACGGTATAAAACAAAACCACTACACCCGCAGCAATCAGCAGAAGATCGGCCACGCTTACAGCCTGGAACACCCGCTTTTCAAACGATTCAGCAAAGCTCTTATATACAATGAGCAGGACAACCGCTTTATCAAACAAAGACAAATACCGGCTGCTTTTCGCTACCCAACGCTGTGTATACTTTTGGAGTAGTAAACCCAGCACAACGGGTAATAATATTTCGGTTAACAATTTCAGATAAATAGCTCCCAAGTCAAACCCCGCACCATCGCTGTGCAGGAATAACCCCATCCACAAAGGCGTTACCGCAATCCCGATTAGCCCCGAAATACTCGCATTGAAAATAGCCGCAGGAATGTTTCCCTTTGCAATTGAGACCATCACCACGGAAGAAGAAACCGTAGACGGCAAGGCGGCCAGAAACAGGAAGGCCAGCCAGAAGGTGAAACTATCTTCTTTTATAAAAAAATAAAATGGAATGACCAGTAAAGGGAATAACAGGTAAGTCGCTGCTTGTATGGTAGCATGCAGCTTCCAGTTTTTCAATCCCGATCTGATCTTATCCGGACTGAGCTTCAACCCATAAAAGAAAAAGATGAGTGACACGCCGATGCTGCCGATCGTGTCCAGGGGAATTGTACTATCCTCAGCCCCCGGGTCAGGATATAGCCAGGCTAAAAGAATTACGCCTATGATAGCGAGGACAAAAAGGTCTATCTTAGGTTTCACAGATTGGAGCTTATGAAATGCCTGCAATGGCATCTTTGACTTTGCCTAACACGTCGGTATCGATCATCTTTACCGCTACGTCGATCATGTTACCGAAGGCAGTGGCATGAGAAATACCGTGACCAATGATGACGGGTTTTTCCACGCCGAGAACGGGTGTACCACCGTAGATCTCAAAGTTGAACCGGTTCAGGTAAGGATTGTCCAGTTGCTGGTTTTGAGCGATATCGTAAACCGATTCCGCGAGCTTTAAAATCACGTTGCCGGTAAACCCTTCACAGACCATCACATCAGCTTTGTCATCGAACACATCGCGTCCTTCGACATTACCGACAAAACGGATCGCGCTGTTGTTCTTTAATAAAGGATAAGTTGCTTGCGCAAGAATATTACCTTTTCCCTCCTCTTCTCCTACGTTGATCAATCCGACCCTTGGCGTTTCGATATCAAAAATGTATTTGCTGAATACGGATCCCATCACCGCGAACTGGTTCAATTGTTCCGGCTTACAATCAGCATTTAGACCAACATCTAACAGCAAACCTGTGCTGCCATTTTGTTTGGGGATAACAGAAGATATAGTGGGCCTCAATACGCCTTCCACGGTTTTGATGCTGAACATGGCGCCCACCAGCATGGCCCCTGTGTTGCCGGCGCTGACAAAAGCGTCAATTTTTCCGGAAGCCAGGTATTGAAAACCGACAGATATAGATGAGTTGGATTTTTCTTTCAGCGCCTTGGTGGGATGCTCGTTCATCTCTATGACCTGCGTGGTCGGCACCACAGAACACCTGGACATAGGCACGTTATATTCCGTCAGCAGCGCAGTGATCTGCACCTGATCGCCAAACAAGACCAGCGACAACGCTGAAGATTCATGCGCGGACAAATATTGTCCGATTCCTTTAACTGCTTCCACCGGCGCATAATCACCGCCCATCATATCTATTCCAATATTCATTCGCAACTGTTTTATTGTTTCTGCCCAACCTGACAGCCACCGGGTAGTACGACTGATGATCAAAAATGTCTATTCTCCATTGTCATTCAAAATGAAGATGCTGACAATCCGGTTTCATTCACCAGTCATCAGC
This sequence comes from Niabella sp. ZPM-14, assembly GCF_055693045.2. NCBI lineage: Bacteria > Pseudomonadati > Bacteroidota > Chitinophagia > Chitinophagales > Chitinophagaceae > Niabella > Niabella sp. ZPM-14. The sequence continues at coordinate 4,140,763 of NZ_CM181148.1, read as the reverse complement.
GACCATCAGGCCCCGATCTTTTTTAAGCATTTTTGAGGCCAATTTTCGACAACACCGGCCTCCTGGCTTTGTGAGCATGTTTCGGCTAACCGCCCGGTAGCCCTACCACTTGCCCCGAGAGGAATCGCTACAGAATGATACATCCTCTTTGTACCAGCTAAAATAAAAAAATTCCAGATACATCAGCCAACAAAGGCCAACATGTACATGGAATTCCTAAAAAAATAATATAGAACTAAAGCAGCTTAAGCCTTTGCAGGAGCTTGTTCAGCTACCACCTTGCCTTTATAGATCAACTTTCCTTCACTCACGTGTGCGCGGTGGCGTACATGGGTTTCGCCAGTAGACGCGTCAGTAGTTAAAGTCTGACCAGTCGCTTTATAATGTGTTCTGCGTTTTGCGCTTCTTTGCTGGCTGTGCCTGCGTTTAGGATTTGGCATAACTCTTTATTTAAATGCGTTTAAAAATTCTGTTTGTCTAAAAAATTTATTCTCGTGATCCGGCCCTGTGAGGCTAGTTCTTTTTATTCTTAAACTGTTCCAGTCCTTTCCAGATCGGGTTTACGTCCGGCTGGGGTGGCTTTTCAGTTTCTAACTTATTCAACATTTTCAGCGCCTCCTTATTACATTGAGGACCGTCGGCATTGTCAAATCCGCAGGTCTTATGCATCGGGATACTCAGGTTGATGAACTCGTAGATCCAGTTTTCCACATTGATATGACTTTCGCCATGGCTAATGTAATAAACATCCGGATCGTCCTCCTGTTCGTTCATCAATTCAGGCTCTTCGACCATCTTTACGGTAATGTTGAACTCGTCCCACAAATCCAGTTTCAGGTCGTTATTACATCTGTCACAGATCACCATCAGGCTCCCTCCGATCTCGAACTTCAACATCATAAAACTGCTCTTTTTGTCCAAAAGCAATTTTACCTGGGCATGGCAGTCTGTAAAATCCTGCTGCTGAAATGCCTCAAAGAACTTATCCGAAATATCGTAATTATATTCATGAATACCAGGCTTTAACCCCACAAATGCGATATCGTAATCCCTCCTGTTAGCCATAAAGCTACTTTACCTCGAATTTAGAGCGTGCAAATGTACGAACAATTTTGCAAAAATAGCAGCTTTCATGCAGATTATTTTGAATGAAGGTATTTAATGTTGCTTTAGACCATGGACCATGGTCGATCGACCATTGCATATTGAATATTTCTCATTGCTTATTGCGTATTGCCCATTGCCCATTGCTATGAACCATCAACCATAGACTATCGACTATAAACCATCCCCCATTCCCCTGTCATCCTGTCAGCAATTTTTAAAAAATCGCCTATCTTTGCACGCTTGAAACTATAAATAGGAATGTAATGCTTGATTTAGTAGCCAATAAGACTCATGATGAAGCGCGGCAGGGTGAAAGCTACGCGCCGTTTGCAGTGGATCCCAATCAGTACAAAAAGAAATTTTATATAGAAAGCTATGGTTGTCAGATGAATTTCGCTGACAGTGAGGTAGTTGCATCGATCCTGAACAAAGAGGGATTTGGAGCGACGCGGAATGTGGAGGAAGCCGACCTGATCTTTATTAATACCTGTTCCATTCGTGAAAAAGCCGAGCAGACGGTTCGCAAGCGACTGACAGAATTTAAAAAGCTGAAAACGCAGAACCCGTCCACTTTGATCGGGGTGCTGGGCTGTATGGCAGAACGGTTGAAGGCCAAGTTCCTGGAAGAAGAAAAGCTGGTGGACATCGTGGTGGGTCCCGACGCCTATCGAAGCCTTCCCGGATTGGTGGAAGAGGCCGAGAGCGGACAAAAAACGGTGAATGTGCTTTTGAGCCGCGAAGAAACCTACGCTGATATCGCTCCGGTGCGACTAAATTCCAATGGCGTAAGCGCCTTTGTGAGCATCATGCGGGGCTGTAATAATATGTGCTCCTTTTGCGTAGTACCGTTTACGCGGGGTCGTGAGCGCAGCCGCGATGCGGAAAGTATCATCAATGAATGCCGGGACCTGTTTGAAAACGGCTACCGGGAAGTGACACTATTAGGTCAGAATGTAGACAGTTATTATTATATCGCGCCGCAGGCTAAAAACGCAGCGACGGCCTCGCCGGAAGCTGGCCTTTCGGCGGGACAAGCGGAAGCAGTAACCTTTGCGATGCTGCTCGAGCGGGTGGCGCAAATATCTCCTTTGCTGCGGGTACGCTTTTCGACGTCCCATCCAAAAGATATTACCAGTGAAGTATTGCACACTATGGCTGCTTACGAAAATATTTGTAAATGCATCCACTTGCCAGTGCAGAGCGGCTCTTCCCGCGTGCTGCAATTGATGAACCGTACTTATACCCGCGAATGGTATATGCGCAAGGTCGACGAGATCAGGCAGATCATCCCGGACTGCAGCATCACTTCTGATATTATCGCCGGTTTTTGCACAGAAACAGAAGAAGAGCACCAGGAGACGCTGTCGATCATGGACTACAGCCAATATGATCTGAGCTATATGTTTTTTTATAGCGAAAGGCCCGGCACACTGGCACAGCGACGCTACCAGGATGATATACCACTGGACATTAAAAAGCGTCGCCTGCAGGAAATCATTGAAAAACAAAACGAGCTCTCGCTTACCAACTATAAAAAAGACATCGGCAAGACCTTTAAAGTGCTGATCGACGGCGACAGCAAACGCAGCGCCGATGACTGGGTGGGCCGCACTTCTCAAAACAAAGTGGTGGTCTTCCCCAAAAACAGCGCCCCACTTCAAAAGGGCGATTATGTCGATGTACAGATAAAAGATTGTACACAGGCGACTTTGTTTGGAACGATAGTGTAAAAAGTCTCATCTTATGATTTCGGAAATACAAGAAAACCTTAATAAAATAAGAAATCTTTGCGAAAAGATGCAAGTGGACACTCTGTATGCCTTTGGCTCTGGTGTGAGGGAACATGACTTTACCGCGTCCAGTGATATTGATTTTTTGGTAGATTATAAACGAGACAACACAGGTATGGGACCAGAAAAATTCGATTATTTTGATTTTTGGTTTGCCTTAGAAAATATAACGGGAAGAAAAGTAGATCTTGTGATCAGGGATGCGATAAAGAATAAATATTTTAGAGAGCGAATAGAAAAAGAAAAAGTATTACTCTATGCAGCCTGAAATATTGAAATACTTAGACGATATAAGATTATCAATAGATCGGATTGAGTTTCATATCCGTCATATTAAATCTTTGAAAGATTTTTTATCTGATTGGACTATTTATGACGCTGTAGAAAGACGGCTGTCTATTATTGGAGAAGCGGTATGGCAGATGGACAAAATTGATAAGACGATTATTATCACCGATAAAAAGAAGATAATAGCGCTCCGCCATATTCTTACGCACGATTACGACCTCGTAAGCGGTGATGTTTTATGGAGAATCGTTGAGAAGAATATCCCTGTCCTCAAAAACGAAATTACGACGCTATTCGATAATAGGTAAACAACCGGTTATGCATTCCATCATCAAAGAAAACCAGCAACTGATTATTGAAATATGTAAAAATCATTTCGTAAAGGAGTTGTATGTTTTTGGAAGTGTTACCAGGAGCAAATTCAATGACGATAGTGACATCTTGAGCAACTTGACCCTCTTAGAAATATAATCAATTTGTTGGATCGTTTAGATAATTTAAGAGCAATTAAAGCAATGAGGAAATGGATTTACAATCAATAAAAAACCGCTTTGGCATCATCGGCAACTCGCCGGAGTTAAATTATGCTTTGCAGGTGGCCGTGCAGGTATCCAATACAGATCTGACGGTTTTAATTATAGGTGACAGCGGTGTGGGTAAGGAAGCTTTTTCCTCCATCATTCACTCGCTGTCTTCGCGCAAGCACAATTCCTTTATCGCGGTGAACTGTGGCGCCATACCGGAAGGCACGATCGATTCTGAATTGTTCGGCCACGAAAAAGGCTCCTTCACCGGCGCTGTTGACGCCCGCAAAGGCTACTTCGAAACCGTAAACGGCGGTACTATTTTTTTAGATGAGATCGGTGAGATGCCCCTGGGAACACAGGCGCGCCTGCTCCGGGTGCTCGAAGCGGGCGAATATATCCGCGTGGGGTCAAGCAAAGTGCAAAAGACCGATGTGCGCGTGATAGCCGCTACCAATAAAGACCTGCTGCAACTGGTGCAGCAAAACAAATTCCGGGAAGACCTCTATTACCGCCTGAGCACCGTACCCATCAGGGTGCCATCGCTGGCCCACCGGAAAGAAGACATCGTTTTGTTGTTTAGAAAATTTGCTGCCGACTTTGCCGATAAATACAGGACCTCTTCTGTGCAGCTGGAAGAAGATGCTAAAAATCTGCTCCTCACCTATCCCTGGCCGGGTAATATCAGGGAACTGAAAAATATTGCAGAACAGGTATCTGTATTGTCGCCGGATAAAGTCATCAATGCCAGGGAGCTCAGCCGTTACCTGCAGCCCTACTCCAACAACCGGCTGCCGATGGTGGTGAATACACAAAACCAGCAGGAATTTCAAAACGAGCGGGAGATCTTGTACAAGCTGTTCTTTGACATGAAGAAAGATGTGAATGAACTGAAAAAAATGTTTCTCGAAGTGCTGCAAAACCCTTCTATCGTTGAACAGAACCCTTCATTTGTTAATAATCTGAAAGATTTGAAAACAAACCAGGAAAGTTTTCAGCAAATATCAGCACCTTTACAAATTGAGATGGGCGGCAATGTTCCCCCGCAGCCTCAGCCATCTTACCCGGTACATATCGGTATGGACAACGGGATTCACGAACACGAGGAGGTAGAAGAAAGCCTCAACATCATGGATAAAGAAAAAGAGCTGATCATCAAGGCTTTGAAAAAGCACAAAAGCAAAAGAAAAGATGCCGCCCTGGACCTGGGTATCAGCGAGCGGACACTTTACAGAAAATTAAAAGAATATGACATTGAAGAGTTATAAAAGATGGGGCGTTTTTTCTCTTGTGATCGCCATTTTTTTTATTGCCTTTACACAAAGCAGCTGCAAGGTCTCTTACGGTTTCCAGGACGCTAAATCGATCCCTGACTCGCTGAAAGTAGTCCGTATCAACCAGATCGCTAACAGGGCGTCTTACGTGAACCCCAGCCTGGCGCCGGCCTTGACCGACCGGTTGATCCAGAAAGTGTTGCGCCAAACCCGCCTGCAGCAAACCCGTGGCGACGATGCACAATGGGTGATCGATTGCACCATTACTAATTACACCATCTCCACAGCCGGTATTTCGAACCAGCAGGTAAATACCAATCGGCTGAATGTGGGTGTCAACATCGTGATCCGTGACAATATCACTCAAAAAACTATCGGTAAATACGACGTAACAACTCCTTTTGATTACGCGGGCTCGCTAAGTCTGCAACAAGCCGAGCAAAGCCTGCTCGACCAGATGCTGAGGGATATACCCGATGCCATTTTTAACCGTATTTTCTCAAACTGGTAACCCGGAGTATGAATCGTTTTACTGATACGTTGTCTGATACTGTGCTGTCTAAAAAGCTTGAGGATTGCGGCATCGAAGAGTTGCAGGCCTTAACTGAAAAATATCCTTACGCCGGCGCCCTGCAGCTGTTGTATGCCAGGAAGCTCAAAGCCGCTCAGAGCGGGCAATACCCAGCGCAGCTGCAGAAAGCCTTATTATACTATAATCATCCGCTATCAATCCATCTCCTGGTCGAAACCGAAGACCGTCCGGTTGTCTGGAGTAAACCTGTCAAAGAAACGGCGAACAGGGAAGCGATTCCGGCAGTGGAACCCGATGATGAATCAACGTCCGTTTCAGAACCAACAGAGCGGCCTGATGTAGCAACAGAAACAACGGACATAGAACCTCCTGATGCTTTATTAACAGAAGCATTGACCGTTGAACCGGCAACTGTTGAGGAGCCGCAAGAACACAGTGAAATAGCAGCGCAGGAAGAGCCTGTGGTTGAAGAAGCCCCGCTTGATGATGAAGAACCACTCCCGCCGTTGCCAGAATTCAAGATCGAAGCCATCGACCCCGCAAAAAGCGAACTGTCGTTCACGCCTTATTATACCGTAGACTATTTTGCGGCGCAGGGCATCAAATGGAGCGATACCAATTCAGGCGACCGGTTCGGTACACAGCTGAAGAGTTTTACCGCCTGGCTCAAGCAAATGAAGCGGCTTCCTGGTGCGCACGATAAAGGCGCCATTACTACCAACGAAGAAAAAACGATCGAGATCATGGCGGAAAAATCTGTTAGCGGTGACAATGCCGACACCGAAGCTATGGCCGAAGTTTGGGCCAAGCAGGGCGACATCAGAAAAGCCATTGCGATATACAAGAAATTAAGTTTGCAAATTCCCGGTAAAAGCGCTTATTTTGCAGCGAAAATTGACTATTTAAAAAAGTAGATATGACAATCTTATTCGTAATTCTCATCATATTGGCCTCAGTGATCTTAGGCTTTTTTGTATTGATTCAGAACCCTAAGGGTGGCGGATTAGCCGGTAGCTTTGCTGGGGTGAGCAGCCAGTTCATGGGTGTGAAACAAACCAACGATATCCTGGAGAGAGGCACCTGGATTTTCGCCGTGATCATCGGTGTATTGAGCCTGCTGTCTACTTTCTTTATTTCCGGCGCTGATGCAGATAATAATGGCAGGTTACAAGACGTTAGCGGTGCGCCTGTTCAGGCTCCTGCAGCGCAACCTACTACTCCACTTAACACGGCACCTTTGCAAGCGCCACCAGCGGGAGATTCAGGCAAATAATTTTTTAGCACATAATTGTTCAACCTGTAAAGATGTTAAAGTCTTTACAGGTTTTTCATTTTTAGTAGGTGCTTTTTGTATATTTTCACCTGCCTTTGTGGTGGTAATACCAAGAGACAGACATGATGATCGCTGTTTTCAGAATTAAGATGGATGATCGTCTTTTTCTGATACCTATTACTTACAAGCCGGATGTAAAAGATTACCGGTAAAAACCGGTCGAGTTGAAATTTTCGTTTATATATTCAGGATAGACGAAGATGGATCCATCCACAGCATTATTAGACAATAGTCGATCTGATCCTTAGCAGACCGGCTGCAATCAATAAAATGTTTACGAATGAAAAAACTGATTCGATTGTTGCTCCTGATCGTTCTGATAGCCGGAGCATTCGTCGTATTTAAACTGGTAGGACCTGCGGCTAAAAAACCGGAAGACGGGTTCCTCTACGTTAAAACGGGTACTACGATGGAGCAGCTGAAACAACAGCTGGTACAGGAAAACGTTTTGCCCGGCCTGACCTGGTTTAACCTGGCTGAGCGATTTTTAAGCTTTGATGTTGTGAAGCCCGGAAAATATCAGGTAAACGGTGGCATGAGCGTTTTGAACCTGTTGCGCATGCTGCGTAACGGCAGCCAGACGCCGGTAAAATTTGTAGTAACTAAGCTGCGCACGAAGGAGCAGCTGGCCGGTAAAATGGGCAAGTCCTTTGAGTTTGACTCTGCAACAGCCATTGCCTACCTGAACAGTAGTGATTCTTTGAGACCTTTTGATTTGGATTCCAACACGGTTATGTCTGCTGTCTTACCACTTACCTACGAATACAAGTGGAACACGACGCCGGATGTGGTCTTTAGCAAATTTTACGACGCTTATGAAAAATTCTGGACACCCGACCGCAAGCAGAAAGCGGAAGAGAAAGGCCTTTCGGTGACCCAGGTGATTACGATGGCCTCCATCGTTGACGAAGAAACCAACGCTAAAAAAGAAAAGGGCACCATTGCCAGCGTTTATATCAACCGGATCAAAAAAGGAATGCCCCTGCAGGCCGATCCCACAGTGAAGTTTGCGTTAAAAGATTTTAGCATCAAGCGCGTATTGTTCAAACATCTTTCTACACCTTCGCCGTATAATACTTATCAGAACAAAGGTCTTCCACCCGGCCCTATTTGTACGCCCCAGGAAGCCACGATCGATGCGGTATTAAACGCTCCCCAGACCGATTATATTTATTTTGTGGCCAGTCCTGCCTTCGATGGCACGCATGTTTTTTCCACCAATTACCAGGATCATCTCAAACTGGCGAAAGAATATCAGCAGGCACTAAATGAGCGTTTTGGGAAAATACCCACAACAAAAGAATGAGTTTAGGACAAAAAATAAAAGAAAAGATCATCGGCACGCCGCTGTGGAAAAAATTGGTTGAGCAAAGCCACCGCGAAAATTTGCCGGGCTTCAAGAGCATCTCGCTGTTCAATACGGTGAAGAAGTTCAAAGAGCATGTGATCTGGGACGACCTGATAGAAAGAGCGTCAGCCATTTCTTTCAATTCGGCCATGGCGCTGCCTCCGCTGCTGCTGTTTTTGTGTACCCTCATTCCGATTATTTCAACCTTTGATTTTATCATCGACCTGAACCTGGAAGGACAGTTATATCTACTCATAGCAGATGTAGTACCGGCGAAGCATTATAGTGCTATTTATGATTTCGTGCACAGCATTCTCAACGAACCGCGCACCGGCCTTTTATTCTTCAGTGTATTCTTATCCTTATTCTTCTCTTCCAACGCGATGATGGGTGTGATGCGTTCCTTTGACAAAGAATACGCGGGATTTACGAAAAGAAAAGGGCTCAGGAAAAGATTAACGGCCATCCGGATCACCCTCGTGCTGGTCTTCCTGTTCATTTTATGCCTTGCGCTGCTGATTGCGCAGGCGTCTGTGCTGGAATGGTTAGGGATAGAAAACGCCTTACTGGCTGCTGCCCTCGGGAAGGTACGCTGGGTGCTGATCCTATTGCTGATCTTTACCATCATTTCTTATATCTACCGGCATGCGCCCTCCGTATACAAAAAATGGAGGATCCTCACTCCCGGCTCCGTTATCGCTACTCTTCTGGTAGTCATTTGTTCATTAGCCTTTTCCTGGTACGTAGGACAGTTTGGAGCTTATAATAAATTGTATGGCTCTATCGGGACGATCATTGTATTACTGGCATTCATCTTTCTAAACTCCCTTATTCTGTTGATCGGGTTCGAAATCAATGCCAGCATTTATACCCTGGCCCGAACAAAAGAAGACAAAGACGCTCTAAAAGAATCGTCTTAACAGCTTTCATTCACTATTTATCCCTCCTCGCCCACGCCCCATTGCTGGCGGATGCCCGCTTTATAGACTTCGTTCGCCTCATCGTTTCCATAATGGCCTGCGAGCTGTTTTTGGCGGAAGGCCTCGTATAAAGTAACGGCGCAGGCCACACTAATATTTAACGACTTAATGATGCCCACCTGGGGAACATGGAAATTGCCATCTGCCAACATGCGTACCTCGTCGCTGACGCCGGAATGTTCATTGCCAAAGATCAGCGCGACACTTTCGGTAAAATTCATTTCGTACACACTCACCGCCTCATGATTGAGATGCGTGGTAAATATTCTTTCATACTTTTTTCTTAGCACAGCAAAACACTCGTTCCTATCCGTAAACTGGTGAATGGTAAGCCATTTGGCGGCGCTGGCACCGCTGCGGAAGCCCCATCTGCGATGTTTGGGAATCTTGGTGTTCAGGATATATACTTCCTGGACACCCACCGCATCGCAGCTGCGCATTACAGCAGATACGTTATGAGGATCGAAAACATTTTCAAGAACGATGGCCAGGTCGGGTTGCCGCTTGGCAATAACACCCAGCAGTCGGTTGCGTCTTTCTTCTGTCATGTTTGCCCGTTAATTTCAAGAACGTCAATATTAATGATTTCAGCTAACTTTATAAAATCCATGCCAGAGGCGGCTGAGGATGGATTGTCGGTTATTGGTGTCCCTGATGTTCCAGTTAATGAGCGACCCTTTAGTCCCCGCCGTGCCTGGATCAAATGATATCCGATGAATACCACAATTGAAACCATCACCGCTGTTGCATTGGGTATCGCGCTTGCGGCCTGCTGCGGATTCCGGGTCTTCGTACCCATGCTCGTAGCCGGTTTGGCCCACCGCTTTCAACTGTTTCATACGGCAGCGCATTTTCAATGGTTGGCGACCACGCCTGCCCTGGTCACCATTGGTGCTGCCACCGTCTTCGAAATAGCCGCCTACTACATCCCCTTTATTGATAATATTCTCGACACAATTGCAGCGCCTTTAGCTGCAGTTGCAGGAACTATGCTCGCCACCTCTGTCCTGCCCATTGACAGCGATTGGTTGAGATGGACAACAGGCATTATTGCAGGCGGTGGCAGTGCGGGCCTGGTGGCCTCTGGCATGGGAATGTTAAGACTGCTGAGCAGTAAGACGACTTTGGGCGCAGGCAACGCAATTGTAGCCACGGGAGAGAATACAGCAGCTGTGGGTGGCGCGGTGCTTAGCTTTGTATTGCCGATAGTTATGGCGTTACTCTTTGTAATCCTATTCTTCTGGATAGCCAAGCGCCTCTTCCGAAGATTTAAACGGAACAGCCAGGCGCCGCCTCACTGATAAAGAATAGTTCGCTTGTGCATCAAGATGGCGTGTCCGCATGTTTTATCGCTCTTATGATCTCTCTTTTACCGGGCGGACCAGGCAGCTTTTCAACTTTGAAACCTGCTTGCAGCAAGGATTTCCTGACAATACTTTTTGAACAATAGGTCACCAGCACGCCGCCTGGTTGCAATATACCGGACATCCTGGCCCAAACGGCCTCACTCCACATCTCCATCTGGTCACCGGGCGCAAAGGCATCAAAGTAAATAACGTCCACAGGATTGGTGAATGGATACGTCAACAGATCATCATGGATCTTATATAGCTCGAAAAAGGCATGTACATGTTCCGATTGGTTCCATGGCGCATTTACAATGGCGCGATAGGTGTCCCTTTCGTTCAAGAGATCGGCATAGTTCAGCTGTTGATATATTTCTGGGGGCAGCGGATTTTTTTCAATCGAATAATACCTCACCTTCCGATGGACTTCCCTGGCTGCTTTGGCTGTAAGCAACGCGTTCAGACCCGTGCCAAAGCCCACTTCCATGACCACCAGCTCACGCCTGTCAGCCTTCCGTTCCTGCATATAGTGAAATCCGGTCGCCATAAACACGTGCTCCGATTCTTGTATGGCCCCGCGCCGGGAATGGAAGGTCGTATCACTGCCCGCTATGGACAGCGTATGACTGCCATCGCCCGTTTCAATGACCTGATATTTTATACTCATTTGTTCCGCTTTGATTATTTGAATATATTGCATTACTGTTTAAGTACGTAAGACCCTCAAATGGCTTTGATCTACTTAGATGGTTTGCCATTAAACGATTTTAAAAAGATTACATAAATATTAATTTTTAACCCATCTGAATGAAACGAGGCATTGCCCATATCCGCAGTGGAAGGATATGCCAAGTTCCATCCGGCAACTAAAAACAATAAAAATAACGGATGAAAAAGTATTTTTTCCTTTTTACCACGGCGGCAGCGGTTTCAGCCGCAGTGCTCTCCTGCAACTCACAGCCCAAAAATGAAGCCGGTAAAGGCGACGCAGCAGCTCCTGACTCCAGCGAAGTAAAGCTGGTAGACAACGACGCCTTTAGCGACACGATCGACGGGAAAATGGTCAGTGTTTTTTATTTGAGAAACAATGGCCTCGAAGCAGCCATCACCAACTATGGTGGTCGCCTCGTCAACCTGCTGGTACCAGATAAAAACGGAACGATCGTTGACGTGCTGAGAGGCGGAGGTACTTTGAAAGCTATGCGTTCCGGCACCAACTTTGGCGCATTGATCGGACGTTACGGTAACCGCATTGCAAAAGGGAAGTTCACTCTGGATGGCGTTGAATACAGCCTGCCTATTAACAACGGGCCTAACACCCTGCACGGCGGGCCTAAAGGCTTTCATGAGCAGGTGTGGGATCCGGTTCAACCCAACGATAGCACACTTCAGTTAACTTATCTTTCCAAAGACGGAGAAATGGGCTTCCCGGGTAATCTGAACGTTAAAGTCACTTACAGCCTGACCGCTGACAAAGGACTTAAAATAGATTATGAAGCCACAACAGACAAAACCACCGTGTGTAACCTGACCAACCACGCCTACTTCAACCTGAACGGCGGTGGCACAATCAACAATCATACTTTGTACATCAACGCGGACGAATATACGCCTGTAGATTCTACACTGATTCCTTTCGGCAAAAATGAATCTGTAAAAGGAACACCGTTCGATTTTACACAACCCACTGCCATCGGTGCGCGCCTGGAAGAAAATAACCAGCAGCTGACTTACGGCAAGGGATATGATCACAACTTTGTTATCAAAGGTTCCGGCCTGAGAAAGGTGGCTGAAGTGACCGGCGATAAAAGCGGCATCGTAATGGAGGTAATTTCCACAGAGCCCGGTTTGCAATTTTATGGTGGCAACTTCATGAACAGCAGCAAGGACCTGAAATACGGAACCAAGGATGAGCATCGCACTGCGCTTTGCCTGGAAACACAACACTATCCGAACTCTCCTAACGTTCCCTCCTTCCCGTCTACTACATTAAAACCGGGAGAAACCTATAAAACGACGACCATTTATAAGTTCAAGTAATTAACGAACGAACATAAAAGGGCCGCCTGCTAAAGAGTTGATGAGTACTCTGACGCGAGGCGGCCCTTTTTTATTTAAGGTTGACTTGGAGCGAAAGAAAATCTGAATACCGCGCGCGTAGCATCGGTCACTTTGAAGCGATCGTCGATTCTCAAGCCCACCACCCATATGATCTTCTTGTTCATTTCGATCACCCAAACCTTCTCCTTCTCCACCAGTGATAATTTTTTATCAATAAGAAAGCGCGCCAGCTTTTTTTTCTTCGCCATGCCCAGCGGATAGAAATAATCTCCCGTCCTCCAGGGCCTTAACAACAAAGGGAACTGTATCTCTTTTGCATCGACAACAGCGACGTGCTCTCCTTCTTCAAAAGCGGCTGAAAGCGCACTTTTCAGCTCGACGGTTCCGCCTTCAAACGGGAACACACCTTCCTGGTCAATGATCACGGCAGTATGGTCAACACGGGCCAGCGGCGTAATGATGAGATGTTTACGATCTTTCAGGATCCGGTGTGTTGCGGACCATATAAATTTCCCTGAATCGCTGGTCGTCACCAGCTGCACCAGATCCGGTAATTGCGCCGCCTGGAACCCGAATGGCTTCAGCAGCTCCAGCATCACCGTGCGCATTGCCGGTGTCTTCTGTAACAGCAAAACCGGTATTCTCGCTCCCGCCCCGTCCACGATCAGTATCTTTTTGCGCAAACGATCGATCTCCTGTGTATAAATCTGTTCCACTTCCTTGAATCGCTCTATGTTATGAAGAAGATTTTGTTGAACCTCGGGATATATTTTTGTTAGCATCGGAAGGAGGGTATTGCGAAAATAGTTCCTGGTATAGTCATCCGTAAAATTACTTTCATCCTGCACGAAAGGCAATTGATGTTCTTCGAGATAGCGTTCCAGGTTGGCGCGCCTGGCAAACAGCAAGGGGCGGCGGATGTGATCATTAGCAACTTTAATGCCCGCGAGGCCAGCGATACCTGTGCCGCGGAAAAAATGCATCAGCAATGTTTCGATATTATCGTCGGCGTGATGAGCTGTCAGGATGTAGTCAAATCCCTGCTGTTCTTTTAAGGTGTCGAACCAATCGTAACGCAACATCCTTGCGACCACCTGCGTAGACCATTTGCGTTCCTGAGCAATCCGCTTTGTGTCAAATCGCACAGAAAAAAACGGTACTTCTAATGACGCTGCCAGCTCCTTTACGAAAGCCTCATCCCGGTCGCTGTCGCTTCCGCGTAAACTAAAATTGCAATGGGCTATCGCAAAAGCATAACCCGCCTCTTTACACAAATGACACAACACCACCGAGTCTATGCCGCCGCTCACAGCAATCAGCAGCCGGTTATTCCGGGTGAATAGATGATGTTGATGAATATGCGCTGTAAATTGCTCTACCAATGGTAACATTTTTAATAAGCCAGGTATTCGTATGCGCTTCTTAACTCACTGTAAGCATGCTGTTCCCTGAGCTTTTGGGCTACTGCCATGCCTCGCTCGTAAACAGCCATTGCCTCCTCCTCTTTTCCCGCGCGCTCCCACAACTTTCCCAGGTGATAATAGCTGCCTACGTAATCGGGGTTTTCTTCCAGGAGCTTTTCGAAAAGCTGGCGGGCATCCTCGTCCTTGTCTACTTTCACGTATTCCAATGCCAATGCATGTTGCAGAAAAGAATCGGCAGGACTTTCTTTTAATAATTCATGTAGTTGTTCGATCCTTGACATACCTTTTAAGGTTTTGGATAATGTAAAACCTGATCATTTTAATTGCTGCGCTTATAACCCGCGGCTCAAATATAGTCCGGACGGTCCTCCCGGCGGTCCATACTTATTCTGATATCAATCCGAGGCAGATCACCGGTACATCCACGCCTGAAATTTACACTTCGGCATTGGCAAAAATTGCTTTTTCTGCTAATAACCGTTATCTTTGTTTAGTTGCATAAACAACCTTTTTATAAATCCCGCCATATGGATCCGGGCGTGAGAATTGTTCAACAACAGTTCGTAAAGCGGCTACCTCTGGCGCATAAACCTAAATAGTAACGGATGAAAATACTCGTATGTATCAGCAAAACGCCAGACACAACGGCAAAAATAGCTTTCACCGATAACAACACGAAATTTGATACCAGCAATGTGCAATGGATCATCAATCCGAATGATGAATATTATGCGCTGGTACGGGCTATCGAGTTGAAAGAAGCAGATCCTTCAACGATCATTCATTTGGTAACAGTAGGCGCGGCCGACACGGACGCTATTATACGCAAGGCGCTGGCGTTGGGTGGCGACGAAGCGATCCGCGTAAATGCTGAAAGCAGCGACAGCTTTTCAATTGCTTCGCAAATTGCCGCGGTTGCAAAAGATGGCGGATATGACCTGATCTTCACCGGCAAAGAAACCATTGATTACAATGGCAGCTCGGTAGGCGGTATGATCGCCGAATTGCTGGACCTTCCTTATATTTCTTTGGCTACGAAATTTGAACTCAACGGCTCAACAGCCACCGTCACCCGCGAGATAGAAGGTGGTGAAGAAGTATGTGAAGTCAATGTGCCTGTAGTTGTAAGCTGTAATAAGGGAATGGCAGAGCAACGCATACCCAATATGAGAGGCATTATGGCTGCAAGAACCAAGCCTTTGAAAGTGGTAGAGCCGGTTGCTGTAGAAGCTTTGACCAGCGTAGAAACCTTCGCCTTACCGCCCGCCAAAGCAGGCGTGAAGTTAATTGATGCGGATAATGTCGCGGAGTTAGCAAGATTGCTGAAAGAAGAAGCAAAAGTGATCTAGCAGGGAGCGACTTTTCCAACATTACATCAGAAATCATCACATCAGAAATCAAACATCAACATGGTATTAGTATTTATCGATATAGCCGAAGACGGCAGCGTTAAGAAATCTTCTTTGGAAGCTATGACCTATGGAAGTCAGTTAGCTAAGCAACAAGGCCTGGAAGCGCAAGGCGTCGTGCTGGCCCCTGTAACGGAAGACCTGGCGGCGCTGGGCAAATATGGCATCACTACCATTCACCAGGTAAAAAATGATGCTTTAAAACATTTTGACGCACAGGTGTACACCAAAGCGATCGCTGAAGTAGCACAACAGACCGGCGCTACGGTGATTGTATTTTCTAATAATACCGACGGCAAAGCTATTGCGCCCAGATTATCTGCTCGTCTAAAAGCCGGACTTGTTGCCGGAGCTGTAGCATTGCCCGAAGCAGGTGATGGTTTTGTCGTGAAGAAAAGCGTCTTCTCGGGAAAAGCCTTTGCCCATGTCAGCATATCCACCCCGGTTAAAATTATATCGCTGAATCCCAATGCTTTCAGGATCGAGGAAGGGAGCGGCACTGCAACAGTGACCGAAGTCAATATATCCGTCGACACGCCAAAGGTGAAGGTCACGAATGTTACGAGGCAAAGCGGAGAAGTGCCGCTCGCAGAAGCCGAGATCGTTGTCAGCGGCGGCCGCGGCATGAAGGGACCTGAAAACTGGGGCATCCTGGAAGACCTGGCTAAAGAACTGCATGCTGCCTTAGCTTGCAGCCGTCCCGTTGCCGACGCCCATTGGCGCCCGCACAACGAGCACGTCGGCCAGACCGGGGGAGCCATCGCACCGAATCTCTACCTGGCCGTGGGCATTTCCGGAGCGATCCAGCACCTGGCTGGTGTCAATCGCAGCAAAGTGATCGTGGTCATTAATAAGGACCCGGAAGCGCCGTTCTTCAAGGCTGCGGATTATGGCATCGTGGGCGATCTTTTTGAAGTAGTGCCCAAACTCACAGCGGCTATTAAGGAGCTGAACTGATTCATTCCTCCCCTCATAAAGAATTAAGCTAATGGAGGTCCATTAGCTTTTTTAATGCCCGAAAAAATCCTTAGTTTCGTGGCTTGTTTTATGAAAAAAATAGAACTGGAAGTAGTAGCATTATCTCATAGCATCACACAAACGCATTCCTATGCGGTTGTATTGGGAGAAGTAAATGGTTTGCGGAGACTGCCCATTGTTATCGGCGGCTTTGAGGCCCAGGCTATTGCTGTGGCTTTGGAGAAAATGAACCCCAGCCGGCCACTGACGCACGACCTGATGAAAAATTTCATGATGGCGTTCACCATTGATCTTCACGAAATTGTGATTTCCGATTTGCAGGAAGGTATTTTCTTCAGCAAGCTCGTTTGCTCATCCGATCATGATACGATCGAGATTGACAGCAGAACTTCTGATGCCATTGCCCTGGCGGTTCGGTTTGGCTGCCCTATTTACACCTATGAGCATATCCTTGGCAGCGCCGGTATCGTGATGGACGACAAGGGCCAGGCCGCGGCAACCCAGGAAAGTGCTGAAATACTCGCCAGCGCCACCTTAGACAATTCCGGAGACGACCTGAAAAGCATGAGCGTGGATGAGCTGAACAAGCTGCTCAACGAAGTGCTGGAGACGGAGGATTATATGAAAGCCATCGCCATCAGGGATGAGCTGAACAGTCGTAAAAAGAAATAAAATCAATGTCGGATGTCGGATGTACGATGTCTGATGTATCTTCAATCAGACATTTGCTTTGATTCGCTTTTCAAACTGCAAGATCAATATTGGCCTATCCGTTACCCGGAAAAGGCCCGACGGTTATCACGACCTGGAAACCATCTTCTACCCCATTCCGTTGCTGGATGTAATCGAATTGCTCGAGGCGCAAGAAACCCGCCTGTCGCTGTATGGCCTCCCGGTGCCGGGGAATACCGAACAGAATACGGTCATCAAAGCCTGGAAGCTGCTCAAAGATGACTTCAGCGATCTTCCCGCGGTTCATTTCCATTTACTGAAGAACATTCCCACGGGCGCAGGACTCGGCGCTGGAAGCGCCAACGGCGCTTATGCATTGCAGGCACTCAATAAAAAATTTAACCTGGAGCTCACAGAAGAACGGTTGCTTCACTATGCGTTGCAGCTGGGAAGTGATTGCCCGTTCTTTATCAGGAATCAACCTGTTTTCGCGCGCGGTCGCGGGGAAGTTTTTGAAAAGGTTTCATTGGATCTGTCCGGGTATCAAATGGTTCTTGTGCATCCGGCGATCCATATCGCTACGCCCTGGGCTTTCAGCCAGCTACACCCGCAGCCTCCGGCCTTTGACCTGAAGGAAATGATACAACAACCGGTAGCTGCCTGGAAGGATCACATTGTCAATGACTTTGAAGCAGCGGTATTCAAAGCGCATCCGGCCATCGCTGCTATAAAAGAGGATCTTTACGCAGCAGGCGCTTCGTTTGCGGCCATGAGCGGTAGCGGCAGCACGGTATACGGATTATTCGAAAAACACCTGAGCATCAGCCTTAATCTGCCCCGGAACTACTTTATTAAGAAGATAATTCCATACATTTGATTGCTCTTTAAACCCGGACTATTCACCCCCTAAATCTATTGCTTACGGATGGTATCTGCAAAAAGCGACCTGAAGGAACAAATTGACACTTCTATCAACAAGGGTATCGACTACCTGAATCACCACCAGTTTCCTAACGGAGAATTTGTATGTTATATCGCTCCCGACGAAGCTATGCAGGAATGGTGTGTGCCAGACAGCGTCACGGGCATCACGGCTGTGATCGGCACTTGCTTGTTGCCTTTCCAGGACCGGCCCGAGGTGGATCGTATGTTGACCAGGGCTACCGGCTTTTTATCGTATCAGATCATGAGGGGCGGTGTATGGCAATACTTCACCAAATGGCATCATCTGTATAAATACCTGCCTCCGGACACAGACGACACAGTGTTGATATCTGCTTTCCTCAAAGCCAGAGATGTCGCTTTCCAGGATAATACGCCGATGCTGCTGATGAATCGCGCTAAAAACGGCCT
This sequence comes from Niabella sp. ZPM-14, assembly GCF_055693045.2. Taxonomy (NCBI): domain Bacteria; kingdom Pseudomonadati; phylum Bacteroidota; class Chitinophagia; order Chitinophagales; family Chitinophagaceae; genus Niabella; species Niabella sp. ZPM-14. The sequence goes on along the minus strand of NZ_CM181148.1, from coordinate 4,122,344 downwards.
ATTCTATACCTGGTTTACGATCCATGGAAATTTTTTAAAATACTCCAGGACCTTTTGGCGACTGATCGCAAGAGAATTAAAGAGCCCTGTTAAAACCTTATTATACTGGACACAAAGAGACCACCGGAGAGATGATATAGACGCGATCGTGAACAGCAACATCACCTGTCACCTCGGTTATAGCGAGATCACAAAGCCCGCGGTAGCGTATATTATTGACATCATTAAGCAAAACAAGGAAGCCGGTTCAGACAAGTGGTACCTGAATCAAATCGTATACTATTATTTCTTATCAAGGTTATTTGTCCTCAATATCCCTGAATTGAAGGAAATACAACCCATCGTTCAGGAGCGGATTTTTTCAGCCATCCAAGACAGCGCCCATTTCAATGACTGTGATCTTGAGATCGGTTTGGCTATCTCCGCGCTGATCAATATCGGTTGTAGGGATGAACGCATCGGTGGCTATGTGGAAAGGCTGCTTTCACTTCAGGCCGGCACGGGGGAATGGAGGCGTTTCGAGTTCTTATCCGGACCTGCTAAGATACTGGTTTGGGGCTGCGAAGAAGTGACTACTGCCTTGTGTATAGAAGCGCTGCACCTGTATCAAAAACATTTATTGAAAACTGAATAATGTCTCCGGCCTTTCCTCTTTTTAACAATATCTTTGCGCCGGCCCCTAAATCCAAAAGATATATCTAATAAGCTCATGAGCCCTCTATGACTTCTATTCAAAGAAAAATATCCCATATTAAAAGCAAGTTAGGGTTATCTCGGATCATAACACTGGTTAAGGAAGCGGCCACAGGATGGCTATACCTGTCCGTTTCGCTGATCCTTATAGAAACAATCGTCTTTTTTGGCTCCCTGTATTTCATGAAACTGCTGATCGACGTGGTGGCGTTAGCGCCTTCCAACCCGGCTGCCCAGACTGAGATCATCAAATACGTGGTGTTAGGGGGTGTTGCCGGTATCTTATACTTTGTGCTTCGTTCTTTTTCTGTGTATGCCGTGGAAGTCTTATCCGTCAAGACAACAGAACATGTATTGGAAAAAGTGCACCACCAGGCTGTCAACCTTGAGCTGTCATTTTATGAAAGTCCGTCCTACTATGACACCTTGAAAAGAGCCTTGGATTCGGGTGCAGATAAGCCCGGCCTGATCATCACGAGCCTGATAGAGATTGTAAAAAACTGTTTGTCACTGGCAGCTGTAGGATCAGCCCTGATCCTGATCAACTGGCTATTGCTCCCGTTGTTGGCGCTGTTCATTGTTCCTACGCTTTTGGTGCGCCTGATCTTTTCGAAAAAATTAAATGCGCTTCGCATCGCTCAAACGCCGCAGGAACGCAAGTCTGCTTATTTCAGCAACCTGATCACTACCGATACGGCAGCTAAAGAGATTCGGACTTATTCTTTAGGTCGATATTTCAAAGAAAAGTTCACTTCGATCAGGAAGGTGTTGGTTAAAGACAAGCTCTCGATCAATCTAAAAAGAACACAGCTCGAGATCGTCACCACTACTTTATCTTATATCGGTGTTTTCTTTTGCATAGGATTTATTGCCCTCAAGTCCATCTCGGGCGAAACCAGCACCGGCGATATCACTTTATTCCTCGTAGCCTTTCCGCAGGCATTTACGTTGCTTCAAAATCTCGCGGGCGGTATTTCTAATGTATACCAGAACAGCATTTATATCGACAGCGTTTTTGATTTGCTGCATCTCAAAAGTCAATTACCGGATCAGAAAGAACCTGCTCCTATTCCCACTCAAGACGAGGTCAGCATTGCACTTCAGAATGTTCACTTTGCTTATCCTCATGCTGATCAGAAGACGATCCGCGGTATTGATCTCACCATTCCCGCCGGCAAGATGATCGGACTGGTAGGGCTGAACGGCGCAGGGAAATCGACACTTATTAAACTGTTATGCAGGTTGTATGATCCAACCGAAGGCGCTATTTTGTATGGGGGTGTTGATATCAGGCAACTGGATGCTGCGGCATACCGCAGGCAACTCGGTATTGTGTTCCAGGATTTTAATAAATACAATTTCACTGCAGGAGAGAACATTTACTTTGGCAATATTTCCAGGGCTTATGATGAACAGCGTATCCGCGAAGCAGCCCAAAACTCAGGCGCTGCTGACTTTATTGAAAAGTTTCCCGATAAGTATGACAGCATGATGGGCCGCATATTGGAAGACGGTGAAGAAGTGAGCATCGGCCAATGGCAGAAGCTGGCCCTCGCCAGGTGTTTCTATTCAGACGCGCGATTCCTGATCTTTGACGAGGCGTCCAGCGCTTTGGATGCCATCTCAGAGAAAGAGCTTTTCGATTCGATTCGCGAACGGATCGGCAATCGCGGCGCCATCATTATTAGTCACCGCCGGTCAGCGATTGTGCATGCAGATTATATCTACGTCCTTGCCAACGGACAGATCGTGGAAGAAGGAACAGATGAAGAACTGATTCATAAAAACGGCGCGTACGCTTCGCTGTTTGGCGAAGCTGCTAAATCAGAGACCGAATCATGAGCCGCAACCCGCAACATATAGCCATAGTGACCTGCTGCATGGACGACTGGGGCGGCAGCGAAGAGCTGTGGGCACGCGCTATCCCTTACTTACGCGCGCAGGGGCTGTCCTTTACCTTGTATAAAGATCGCATCAATTTTGACCATCCCGAAATTCGTCAATTGCTGCAACAGGGTGTAGCGGGTATTGAACTGGACCGGCCGCAATCCCTGATCAAACGAACCGGAAAGAAGCTCTACCGCAAGGTGTTCGAAAAAGAACGATCTCCGTTCTATACCAATAGTCCGCACGCACTGGCGTTCAGAAAAGAATTGCAGCGCCGCAGACCTGCCATGGCGATCATCGCACAGGGTATCAACTTTGATGGCATCGGTTATGCTTACCAGTGCTTGCAATTGGGTATTCCTTATTGCATTATCGCTCAAAAAGCCGTCGATTTTTTCTGGCCGGTTACTGCGGAAAGATCCTACATGATCGAGACCTTTCAGAAAGCTGAAAAATGTTATTTCGTATCGCGCCACAATCAGCAGTTGACGGAAGAGCAGTTCGGCTTCCGGTTTACCAACGCTGAAGTGGTATGGAATCCTGTAAAGATCTCTAAAGAACCGCTACCCTATCCTGCTGTCGATGAAGTGTTTCAACTGGCTTGTGTAGGACGGTTATTTATCATCGACAAAGGGCAGGACATATTGCTGCGCATCTTATCCAAAGAGCCCTGGCGGTCGCGCCCCGTCAAAGTATCTTTTGTTGGCTCGGGGCATGACGAAGCCGGTATCCATGCGCTTAGGGATCTGCTGGATGTAAAGAATGTAGCATTTACCGGTCATCATAAAGATATCGCGCAACTCTGGAGCGAATATCACGCATTGGTTTTACCTTCGAGAAGCGAAGGAATGGCCCTCTCCGTCCTTGAAGCGATGGCTGCAGGGCGGACCGTGATAACGACTAATGCAGGAGGACACGCTGATATTATTGAACATGGGAAAACCGGTTTTATCGGAGATGCAACCGAAAAAGATTTTGCCGCTGTCATGGAAACCGCCTGGGAAGCCCGCGACCAATGGCAACAAATCGGCCTCAATGCCAACAGGTTTATCCGCGAAGTGCTGCCACCCGCTCCCGAACAAGCATTTGCTGAATCGATATTAAAATTAGTACTATAAATGAAAACCAGCCCTCTCGTTTCTGTTATCATACCCACGTATAACCGGGCTAAAACCTTGCCGACCGCTATTGAGAGCGTTTTGTCGCAGACCTATCCACACTACGAGATCATTGTGGTGAACGATGGTTCATCGGATAATACCGAGCAAATCGTCGGGCAGTATCCTGACGTCCGTTATGTGTACCAGGAGAATCGCGGACAAGCCAGCGCCCGCAACCGCGGACTGGAGCTGTCTAAAGGTTCGCTTATTACAACACTGGACTCGGATGATGAATGGTATCCGGAATTCCTTGAGCGCGGCGTAGAAAAAATGGTAGCAGAAGATCTTGATTTTGTTTTTCTGAACTGGGACCAGCAAGATTCGAAGGGTCAGTTCTGGGATTTCCTGTCTACCAATATTTTCCTGGAACCGTATTTTTCAAAAATGAAAGACGGCTGGGTGAACCTGGATTCGAAAGTGTTGCGGCATATTTATATCCAGGGCTGCCCCTCTCCTTCCTCGTCTTTGATCATGACCCGGGAATTTGTGGCCGATGGCTGGAACCGCGAAATTAAAATCGGGGACGACTGGTATTTGTTGGTTCGCTCCATCTATTCTTCTGAAAGAAAAGCCGCCTTTACGCTGGATAAGGTTTGGAGAAAATGTATCGATGATATCAATATCTATGATGGCCGCAAAAGAAGCGAAGTGTTGGAGTATTTGTACATCTCCGACATGGAAAAGATGCTGAACGATTTTAAAGATAAAATGACGCGCAGCGAATACCGCCTCATGCAAAAGAAGCATGTCTATAGCCTCGTTGAACTGGCCAAGCACAACCTGATCCGGGAATTTAATTTCAGAGAGACTTCTAAACTGCTGGGCCGTTCGCTGCAACTGGATACCTTACATACCTTCAAAAGCATTCCCGCCATTATATCGAGCGGTTACAGGCGGATCATGGATGAGAAAAAAGAAAAAAAGCGGCTTAGCTAGCAGCCATGTCATTTTTAAAAACATTACGACACGCAGAATGGTGGGAGTATAAATTGCCTCCCTTGCTAAGCATTGCCTATGCCACGCTGCTCCTGCATGATCAGAATATCTTTGATCAGGCAGCAACCATCGGAATGATCCTGCTTTCTCTCGTGGTCGGCGCGGCCTATGTCAGTATTATCAACGACCTCACAGATATTGAAGACGACCTGGCCGCCGGAAAAACCAACCGCATGGCCGGGCTTTCCCAAAAGCAACAAATCCTTTTACCTGTTATTTGTCTTTTGCCGGGAGCCTGCTTTATGGTCTTTTTTTATTGGCCCGATGCACTTTCATGTGTGTTTTACCTGATGCCCTGGATCCTGTTCAGCATGTACAGCTTCCGACCCGTGCGGCTCAAGAACCGCGGCGTACTGGGCGTTTTCGCAGATGCAGGAGGCTCTCATATTTTTACCAGCCTGCTGATGGTGAGCACTATGTCTTTCGTTTCCGGAGTAACTATCGATATTGTATGGTTGCTGCTCATAGCAACATGGGCGTTGTGTTACGGCATGAGAGGTATTCTCTGGCACCAGTTCCACGACCGGGTTAATGATCTTACATCAGGCATCGAAACTTTTGCCACAAAGCGCCAACCTGCTGCATTCCGCACAACTGAAAGAATCATTTTCATTGCAGAGCTGGCAGCCACTTTGGGGATTCTTTTGAAACTCGATAACAGCTTCGCGTATCTCGCCGGCCTGGCCTACGGGATATTGGTCCTGCTCAGATATAGAAGACTGCATCTCTTCCCCGTGATCATTATTGAACCGGGTCGCCCCTACCAGATTTTGATGCTGGATTTTATGCAGGCGCTTTTTCCTCTTTCGCTCTTGCTGTATGCGGCTTTCTATCAACCAAAGGGATGGATTCTCTTGCTGATCCATTTCATCCTGTTCCCCTTCAAGACCATTCAGATGCTGAAAGATGTGAAGAGGGCAATCTTCCGATAGCCGCACCTTATTTTACTACAGCCTCCAGGAGTTGCTCCAATGTCTGTTGGAGGTCACCGCTCATGCCGGGATGTACTTTGGAACATTGAATGATCGTGCTCCTGGTGGCGGTCAGCCAGCGAAAGCGAGACGGCGCGTCCAGCTTGGATATCGGCGAAAGACATTCCTTTTTTCCTAAAGCGATCGCCTCCAGGGCCGACAGGTTTCCGCGGATGGAATCGATGTCTGCTTCGGCGTCCAAAGACAACAATTTACGTTCGTTGAAAAATAAGCTGCAACCGATGTGCCCTGTCTTTTTGCAAAACAGGATAATGCCCACATTGATAAACTCTTCCCGCTCTACGCGTGGCACCACGCGTATCACGGCATATTCATATAAGTGCCGCTCTTGCATGGGTCGCCTGGTTTAAAAATATTTCACTGTGTTGCAGCCTGTAGGTCAGGAACTCTTTGTACACCTGCCTGGTGGTGGCGATATCGCCATTTGTCTCTTCGTAGGCCAGCCATTCGTCCGGGATCGCGTCAATGATTTCATGGATACGCCTTGCGGTGATGACCGTTTTGCAAAAAGCATCTGCTTCCTCCAGCCCCCCGGCATCTTTAAGCAGTACATGATCCTTGATCAATGGAAACGCACTCTTCATTTGCGCCGACCAGTTCTCCCAATTATGATGAAAATACAGGCAGGCACCGTGATCGATCAGCCAAAGTTCTCTGTGCCACATTAACATGTTCGTATTGCGGGCGGTCCGGTCCATATTCGTCAGGAAAGCATCCAGCCATACAATGGTAGAAGCCGTTTTCGAATCAACGCTGTTCACCGCCGGATCGAAAGTGATAGCGCCGCTCAGATAGTGAAGCGCGATGTTCAATCCCTGGCTCGCTTTCAGCAGGTCCTGTATTTCTTCGTCTGGCTCTGTGCGGCCAAAAGCTTCATCGAGCTGCGCCAGCACTATTTCAGGAACTTTCAATCCCAGCAACCGGGCTACGGCGCCACCAATAAACTCAGCGACAAGAGCTTTAATGCCCTGTCCTGCTCCTTTAAACTTCAGAGCATAGAGAAACCCGTCATCCCCCTCCGCAATAGCGGGCAGTGAACCTCCTTCCCGCAGGGGTGTGACGTACCGGGTAACATGAATGGTTCTTATATCGGGCACGATATTCTTTTTGATTAGGCCTGAAAGATACAATGACTTTCAATGATTCCCCAAAACCTTTCAGGCAGTATAATTATTGAATGAAGTTACAAATCATTTTTGTGCACTCATGGCTAAACCTGCGTCAGACCGAGGACGGTCAGACGCAGGTTTAGCTCTTCCAGGAAACAATAGCCGTTTTGATCTTCAAATCAATTCGCGTATTCACAAGGTTAACCGACCTACTCAAATCGTTTGCTTTTCAAATTCATACAATGCAGGTAGAACGACTATCGCTACAAAGGTATCAGCGGCACTCTTTACCGTTTTATCGATCGCTACTCATCTCCTCACCATTTTAAATCGTTTGCGCTGACCTGACTGTCCCGAAGATGAAATTTTTCCTGTAAGTTTGCCACCTCAAAAAACAAATAGATTCATTTCATTATGGGAAGGATTTTTGAAGTTCGTAAAGCCACCATGTTTGCTCGCTACGACCGCATGGCCAAACAATTTACAAGAATTGGTAAGGAAATCGCCATTGCTGTAAAAGCAGGCGGCCCCGACCCTGCCACCAACCCGGCCCTTCGCCGCTGCATGCAAAACGCCAAGAGCGTAAACATGCCTAAAGATCGCGTGGAAGCCGCGATCAAACGCGCGCAGGGTAAAGAGATGGAGAACTATGAAGAGATCCTTTACGAAGGGTATGCACCCCACGGTGTGGCGATCCTTGTAGAAACAGCAACCGACAACCACGTGCGCACAGTAGCCAATGTGAAATCGCATTTCAACAAAGGTGGCGGCGCTATGGGCAACAGCGGCAGCGTGGCTTTCCAGTTTAACAAAATGGGGGTTTTCAAATTAAAACCCGCGGGGCTGAATATTGAAGACCTGGAGCTGGAGCTGATCGATTATGGCCTGGAAGAACTGGGTGAAAGCACAGACGAAGAGGGCAATAACATTATCGTGCTTCGTACCGGGTTCACCGATTTTGGCAACATGCAAAAAGCGCTCGAAGAAAAAAATATCACGCCTAACAGCGCTGAGGTAGAGTGGATCCCATCCACCACCGTTCCGGTAAACGATGAACAAGCCGAAGAAGTCAGTAAACTGATCGAACGTCTGGAACAGGACGATGACGTTCAGAAAGTGTTTCACAATATGGGTTGATAAGACACCATATTCCGTGGACCATAGTTGATGGACCATGGACTACCGGCTAACAATTCCTATATTTGTTTCAATGGACAATGAAAAAGAAGTTGAAGCATTACTTACACTGATCGAAGATCCCGACACAGAGGTTTTTGAAGCGGTCAGCAATCGCATCATCGCTTATGGCACTCCCATCATTGCCAATCTTGAAAATCTTTGGGAACATACCGTTGATGATGCCGTTCAGCAACGGATCGAGCTGTTGATCCATCGCCTGCATTTTCTGAGCCTCAGAAATGATTTTAAAGAATGGAGCGCCTCCTCTCACCACGAGCTTATACCCGGTGCCCTGCTGGTATCTAAATTGCTCTACCCTGATCTGCATACAGGCAAGGTTATCCAGGATATTGAACGCCTTCGCAGGAATATCTGGATCGAACTCAACAATTACCTGACGCCCCTGGAGCAAATCAATGTGGTCACGAGTATTTTATATAATTACTTCGGGCTGAAAGGAACCAACCGCGAAGCCAGTTCCCCAAACGATTTTCTGATTTCCAATATCATTGAATCTAAAAAGGGCAATCAAACCGGCAATGGTGTACTGTACCTCCTGCTTTGCGAGCTGCTGGACATTCCTGTACGGCTCATCCGCATTCCCAACCAGTTTGTACTGGCTTATTTTAAATCCAGGACGGAAAGCGACGTTGACAAACTGCACCTCAACATCGATTTCTTCATCGATCCGACCATCGGGCAGGTGTTTACGCACAATGATCTTTATAATTATTTTAACCGTATTTCACTGGCCGTACAACCGGATTACTTCAGACCGCAGAATAATAAACAGATCATTCAAAAGCTGCTGAGCGATCTGCAACAATGTTATACTACAGATGATAAGTTGTACCTCTTTAATGAGATGGAGGAGCTTATCAACATCTTGCAGGACTAATCTTTGATGCCGTCCCCAGGATACAGTCTCACCCGCCATCCACCTGATCACCCTTTTATTCGCACTTTTACTGTAAACAAAACCGCAAACCGGTTTGTAGCTGGTACCCTTGCGGACAACCAAAAAATATATACACTTTTTTACTTATACAATAATTGTAGTATATTTGTGGCGCTACCTGACAGAACCTAAGCGCTCTAAAGGCTAATCGAACTCTAAAACACAAAAACACTGAACCATGAAAAAGTATCTTTCAACATCCCTGAAGGGGATATGCTCCATTTTTTTATTTTTTGTATGTTTTATGCTTATGAATCAAGAAGCATTTGCTCAATCCCGATGCGAAAATATTAACGGAAGTTACCCAACAGAAACCGATTGGAAAAAGACCAATACCGGCAGCAGCTCAGCTGACGACAAGTTTGTCTATGATGATGGCGAGAATATAAGACTCGCCGACCATTTTGACAGTTCAAGAGTAACTGACGACGCTTCTGCCGTCTGGTCATCGATCGTAAAAGCAGGCGAGGAAATCAACCTTTCTGCGCAGACCTCTACTCTTTCTGTATTCTACAAAGTAGGTAATTCCACCCAAAACTCCGACTCGTGGACATTAGGATGGTCCTTCAACGACGATTTTGCTGGTGCGGGATACAATCAGGTAAATCCTAGTACAGAGCAGGAATATCGCGATTACTGGGTGGCGAATGTCCGTGTGCAGGGTTCTATCTTTTATATTAATACAGCCCAGGGGTCAGGTGTTCAACCGAGCAATGCCAATGGCGTCTACAACCCCACCTTTGGCGATTCCATCTTTATTGTGCTCAAGCCTCAGGCCGACGGCGCAGCGACTATGGTATTCGTTGCAAAGAGAGGGAGCGATACGGTCATGAACTATGAAGTACAGAATGCGGTTACGGCTGCAAACGTAACAAGAAGCGAAACAGACCCGATACACTCCGCCCTGACTATACAAACAGGTAGCGTTAACCTCGGCTGCCTGTCGGCACAAAGGGCCGGCGATCCGTTGCCGCTCGTTTTTGGTAACGTGTATGCTCAAATTAAGAACAATACGCTGACCGTAAACTGGGAGACTTTGTCAGAAACCAATGTTGCCTATTTCGAAATAGAAGCATCGACCGATGGTAAGAGCTTTTACAGCGTAGCCAGGCAACCCAGCAAAGCAGTCAACGGCTTTTCCGAGGCGCCGATCCGGTATGAGCAATCGGTCCCTCTGAGCGCCATGACTGCTGTTATGGGCATGTCTGTACTGATATTAGGTATGTTCGCCTCAAAACGCCGTTCCTGGTGGATGATGGCTTCTTTGGCGTTGGTAGTAACCGGTGGGCTGTTATACGGATGCTCCAGGGCTGACGTGAACCTGCCTTCTAAGGAGAAAAAAGTGTATGTACGGGTAAAACAGGTTGACAAAGACGGTACAGCAAGTCACTCCCCCGTGATAACCGCCGTGGTGAAATAACCATCGGGCTGGCCTGCATGCCGTCCCTGACTCAAACAATTGTTAAAAAATCAACTCGGCATCTAGGAAGATGTTAATTATACGAAAGAAATCGTAAATTGCTGAAAAAATGGGTGTTTTATGGCTGAATTAAGAACGCTGAAGCCAACAGAAAGCGAGTTGGAAATTTTACAGGTACTTTGGAAAAAAGGGAAAGCGACCGTCAGGGACGTGCATGAAGAGCTGGTAACCACAAGGGATATCGGTTACACGACCACATTGAAGCTGATGCAAATCATGAATGAAAAGGGATTGGTGCAGCGGGACGACTCGGCGCGTACTCATATTTATAAAGCAGTTACCAACCGGGAGAACACGCAAAAGTTTCTTCTGAATAAATTTATCAGCAATCTTTTTGGTGGCTCTTCATCGCAGCTGGTAATGCAGGCGCTGGGCAGTCAGAAAGTGTCTGAAGACGAACTGAATCAGATTCAATCATTAATTGACGATCTTAAGAAAAAATAACGACTATGCCCGAAAGCTTGCAATTACTACTTACTGCTTTAGGAAATGCGATCCTCAACAGCATCTGGCAGGCCGGCCTGATATGGTTGTGCGTTCTCGGGATGTCGAGGTTTCGGATATCACCGGCAAAACTTAGCCAGCTGAGCTTTGCAGCGCTGATCACCAGCTTTGCCGCTTTCGTCATCACATTCTGCGTATCCCTCGCTGCGCCGCAAATGAACGCCGGGATATTAACATGGATATTAGACATTGACCATTTGTATAACGCGATGTTTTATGCAGCACTGCTTTATATACTATTGCTGATGATACCCACGGTCCGACTCTTCTTTGGTCTGAGGAACGTTTATGTGTTACGAAATAAAGGCCTGGCAAGGGTTCCGGGCCACTTGAAGATCTTCCTGCTGAATGCGGTTCAATACCTGGACATCAAAAGAAAAGTAAAGATCTACACCTCTCAACTGGTTACCTCTCCGCTAACCGTAGGCTTTATCAAACCCGTGATCCTGCTTCCTGTAGCCCTGGTCAACCAGTTGACAACACACCAGGCCGAAGCCATTATCCTTCATGAGTTGGCGCACATCAGGAGAAATGACTACCTGAAAAATGTCATCACACAAATCATTCTTACTATTTTATATTTTAACCCATTCATCAAACTGCTCGCCAGGATGCAGAACCTGGAGCGCGAAAAAAGCGCAGACAAATGGGTACTGCAGTTTCAGTATGATAATCATATGTATGCTGACACGCTGCTGCAGCTTGCCCAACAAAACGCCAGCATCCAGAGCCGGCTGGCGGTGCCTATTTCCGGCAAAAGCAGTTCTCTCCTCGAAAGAATAGAATGGCTACTGGGATCGGCAAGCCGGCGTCACCCATCTTTAAAAAGCCTGACACTGGGCGCTTCATTTATCCTGATCACGTTAGTGGCCGCGCTCCTGCAAAAGCCAACACAGCAAACCGGTTGGAGCGAAGGTGTGGCCTACAACCTCACCCCCGTGGCCGTTTATCAACCTGCTGTAATCGATAGGAGTCCGGTGGAACCGGAGCCGGAAAGCACGCCGGTAAAAGAGATTACAATCATTGAGCATACCGAAGAGGTAGCATCACATACAGAGACCATCGTCTCAGAAACGGTGGCACCCGAGGCGCAAGATCCCGTTGATAATACACCGGAAGTGCCGGCAACATTTGTGAACAACGTCACGATTATCACGCCCGAACTGGAAGCAACGGAAGAGCTGACGGTACAGGAAGCGCTGGCCGCCACGAAAAAGATCGTGACAGAGCTGAGCTGGAAAGCAATTGAAAGCTCCTTAGCCGAAACGGTAACCGCAGAAGAGAAACAACTGCTGAAAGAAGCCTACAGCCAAAAACTGGAAGCGGCCAACTGGGAAAAGCAAGCCAACCTGTTGCGCATGCACTATGCCAATATCGACTGGGAAAGAGCAAACGAAAACCTGGCTACGGCATTACAAGGATTCAAACTGGATAGCGTTTACAAAAAATATAAAGAGGCGGCACTGGCTTTAAATGATTACAAGAAAGAACTGTCGAAGGGAGTTAAGAAACGTGCCGAAATAAAAGCATTGGATTCATTGATCACACAATACCAATCTGCCATAACTAAAATGGATAGCCTGCGTAGCAAGAAAGTGGTCGATCTGTAAAATGAATGCGCTATTAATCGCTGCTGAAACGCCTGACTGGTCGGGGCGATGCGGCACACTACGCTAACTAAAGATCCCGAGCTTGGGTAGAAAAATAATCATGCCGATGACCAGTGATGCAATGGAGGCTATCAGCACCGCTGCAGCAGCCAGATCCTTGATCACTTTGATCTTCTCGTCATAATCCGGTTTTGCAAAATCACAGATCTTTTCTATAGACGTATTAATGATTTCAAGGGACATGACGCTGGCAATGCAAATAATGATCACGCAAAACTCCATGGCCGATAGTTTCAGAACAAAACCAAGGACAATCGCAACAATGGCTGCAGCTACATGTACCTTAAAATTCTGCTCGGACCTTGCGACCAGCCTCAACCCGTTGAAAGCGTAGGCAAAACTTTTTATAAATTTCTTTATGGAGAAACGCTGTTGCATGCGGCAACAAATCTAATTATATTACCTTAAATAATGGTCGTTCACAATGACAGACGGCGCGAACAAATCAATATGGTGAGACCCTGCGACATGCCTACTAACAAAACGAATGCGCACCAATACACGAATGATGCACTTTCAGTGTAAAATAGCGAACGTGCTCCTCGCAAGTTTTCGAGTTGTTTTTATTACTTTAGCGAAACAATCGGAACAGGCTAACCTAACCGTCCACCATTCCACAAATAGTTGACCAATGGCTAACACCTACCACAAATTGTATATCCAAACGGTTTTTGCCGTGAAATACAGAGCAGCCGTACTTAACGACGCATGGCGTCCACAATTGCAGGCAGTGATTGGCAACCTGATTAACGAAGCGGGCTGTAAAACGCTTATTGTGAATGGAGTTGAAGACCATATGCATTGCCTTATTGGCTTGAAACCGGTTATATCTATTTCCGAGTTAATGAAAACAGTAAAAGCGCAATCATCCAAATATGTAAATGATCACCGGCTAACAGCCCGCCGGTTTGAATGGCAAGGGGGATATGGAGCATTTTCCTACAGCGAACGCGACGTCAGCTTCGTCTACCGATACATCGAAAACCAGCAAGAGCATCATCGGGCTAGGACCTTTCAAACTGAATATCTAGGCCTGCTGCAGGAATTTGATATTCCTTACGAACGACAATATATTTTTGATCCTTTGATATAAAAAATGCGTCGCATTTTTTCGCCGGAATAAATTCCGGAGCTATACGATGGGCCGAAGCTACGCTTCGCAGGGGTTTTGAATATGGACGATGTACTGATAAAACCTTGCAAGTTAGCAAAGTGGAATATCTCTATGTTTAACAACTTGCCAGCTGAAGGCCTTTAGGCCTGCTTCATACAATAACGCCGGAATTTATTCCGCTGAGCTGAACAAAATGGCAATAATAACATCGAGAGCCGTAGGCTCGATACATTAACCCCAACACCCCCACATAAAAAAAATGCGAAACCTCGCGGGTTTCGCATTGCTATTAATTAGCCTGATAGTTATTATGCTTCATTAACGGCAGCGATACCCGGCAAAGTCTTTCCTTCGAAAAACTCAAGCATAGCGCCACCACCGGTGGATACATAGCTTACTTTGTCGGCATAACCGAATTTATTAACCGCGGAAACGCTGTCGCCACCGCCTACCAGCGAGAAGGCGCCGTTCTCTGTCGCTTCTGCAACTGCATCAGCAATGGCCTTGGTTCCCCCCTGGAATTTTTCCATTTCGAACACGCCCATCGGACCGTTCCATAAAATGGTTTTTGACTTTTTGATCACATTGGCAAACTGTCCTCTTGATTCGCCGGCAATATCCAATCCCATCCAACCTTCAGGGATATTGTTGCTGGGCGCTTCTGACGTATCAGCATCAGCGGCAAACTTATCGGCAATCAGACTTTCGCCTGGCAAATGAATGCACACATTTTTCTCTTTCGCTTTTTCCAGGATCTCTTTGGCGGTGTCTAAACGGTCTTCTTCACAAAGCGAAGCGCCGATGTTTCCACCCATCGCTTTGAAGAACGTGTAGGCCATACCGCCGCCAATGATAATATCAGTAGCACGCTCCAGCAGGTTTTCGATGATCAGGATCTTATCAGACACTTTCGCACCACCCAATATGGCAGTGAACGGCTTTTGCGCATCGCCTAATACCTTTTGTGCGTTGTTTACTTCGGCTTCCATTAACAGGCCAAACATTCTTTTATCTGCCGGGAAGAATTTAGCAATCACTGCGGTAGAAGCGTGAGCGCGGTGTGCTGTCCCGAACGCATCGTTCACATACACGTCGCCCAGCTTGCTTAATTTTTCTGCGAATGCCTCATCCCCTTTTTCTTCTTCCTTGTAGAAACGGAGGTTTTCTAACAGCAACACTTCTCCTTCGCGCATCATGTCGGCAGTCAGATAGGCCTGCTCGCCCACACAATCATCAGCAAACAACACAGGTGCGCCGTCTAACAATTCGCTGAGGTGCTTTACCAAATGCTTTAATGAAAATTTATCTTCAGGCCCGGTTTTCGGGCGACCGAGATGAGACATTAAAATCACTTTACCGCCGTCAGACAGTATTTTTTTAATAGTAGGTACGGCCGCTTTCATGCGCGCGTCGGAAGTAATTTCCATGTTCTCATTGAGCGGAACATTAAAGTCCACACGCACGAGGGCTTTCTGACCCTTAAAGTTATAGTTGGAAAATTTAGACATGATGTGATCAATTGAAAAGGTGAAAAGTTATGTGTTGACAAGTAATAGATGGCGCAGGGCCAATAAACTATCCGATGAACATGGTATCGATTATATGGGTTGGGAGGTGCATTACAAGTGAAGTGTGCGACGCAATACCGATCCCATATATTTTTCTGCCGGGACAATAAAAACAAAAAGCGGAACATGATGCTCCGCTTTTTACTTAAATATGCTAATTATTTGCTTATTAATCCAGCGAAATACTTAACCGTACGAACTAACTGAGATACATAGCTCATTTCGTTATCGTACCAGGAAACCGTACGCGCAATGTGCTTGTCACCTACGTTCATCACTTTAGTTAAAGTAGCATCGAATAAAGAGCCATAGCTGGTTCCGATTACATCGCTGCTCACGATTTCATCTTCGTTGTAGCCAAAGCTTTCGTTAGCTGCTGCTTTCATCGCTGCATTGATTTCTTCTGCAGTAGTTGCCTTACCCAGGATCACGTTCAACTCAGTGATAGAACCCGTGATGGTAGGAACACGCTGTGCGCTACCGTCCAGTTTACCTTTCAGGTTAGGCAATACCAGGCCGATAGCTTTTGCAGCACCAGTGCTGTTAGGCACGATGTTGGAAGAAGCGGCACGGGCACGACGCAGGTCTCCTTTAGGATGCGGCGCATCTAAAGTGTTCTGGTCGTTAGTATAAGCGTGGATGGTAGTCATAATACCGATCTCGATACCATAAGTATCATCCAGTACTTTTGCCATTGGAGCCAAACAGTTGGTAGTACAAGAAGCACAGCTGATGATGGTTTCGCTACCGTCTAAGATATCGTGGTTTACGTTGAAAACGATCGTTTTCAGATCACCGGTTGCAGGAGCAGAGATTACTACACGCTTAGCACCGGCAGTGATGTGAGCAGACGCTTTGTCTTTGTCAGTAAAGAAGCCAGTGCACTCTAATACTACATCCACATCATGTTCTCCCCAGGGAATTTGAGAAGGATCTTTCTGAGCGTAGATTTTGATTTCTTCGCCTTCTACAGTAATGGAATTATCAGAATGAGAAACATTTTTATTAAAGGGGCCTTGTGCTGAGTCGTATTTTAATAAATGCGCCAAAGTTTTCGGACTTGTCAGATCATTAATTGCTACCACATCAATGCCTTGTTGATTGTAGATCTGACGAAAAACTAAACGTCCGATTCTACCGAAACCATTGATGGCTACTTTTACTGTGCTCATGATTTTTAGTAATTTAATTAAATAAGTACTTTTTTTGGAGGCGTGAAGTTAGTGAATTTAAAGAGGAAAGTGTACTTAATACATTTTATTTTTTTCCACCGTCTTGTTTCAAAAAAGATTTTATAAAAAAGTTTTGCCAGAATAAAACGCCTTCCTATATTTGCACTCCCAAAAACAACAAGCCGCGTTGGTCAAGGGGTTAAGACGCATCCCTTTCACGGATGAATCACGGGTTCGATTCCCGTACGCGGTACAAGAGCCGGGCTTTTAGCCCGGTTTTTTTATTGGCCTGAGTTCAGGCTAGCCTCCCACATAAATTTTTGTTCCTGACGATCGCCGCAAGCCTTTTCCACGCGTCTGTCATCAAAAAGACCGGCGTTTGCAGGTACTCTAACCACTTTTTCCTATATTTAAAAAATGTTCGAGTTTATTATCATTGTACTTATTATTTTGGCTTTTGCCGGGTATTCCATGAAAGGAAAAAAGTAGTTATTGACATCCTGGCCCCTGCTATTTGAACCGTCTCAACTTCCGTACATGAAAAAAGCAATACTGCAAAGGGCGGCCTGGTTACTCGCCTGCTCCTTACTATATCATACCGCCTACAATCAGCAGATCACCATCGTGCAAAAAGACACCCGAACCAGCTTTCGCGGGCTGAACGTTTGCGGCAATTCCGTTTGGGTAAGCGGAAGCGGCGGAACGGTCGGTCGGTCAACAGATCGTGGCGCTACATGGACCTGGCAAACGGTAAAAGGTTTCGAAAAAAATGAATTCCGCGACATTGAAGCGCTGGATGAATATACCGCGATCGTCATGTCGATCGCATCGCCGGCCTACATCCTCAAAACCAGCGATGGTGGACACACATGGAAAAAAGTCTATGAAAATGCCGACAGCCTGATGTTTCTCGATGCCATGGCCTTCCGGGATAAAAAAAGAGGTGTGGTGATCGGCGATCCGGTAAATGGTGCTTTTTTCGTCGCCACAACTGACGACGGTGGGAAGACCTGGCAGGAGGATCGGAAATTGTTTCCCGTGACGCCACTCCCGGGCGAGGCCTTTTTCGCTGCCAGCGGTACAAATGTCATTTGGTCAGGGTCACGTTATTACCTGGTGAGCGGCGGACTTTCTTCCCGTATTTTCTTTGACCAAAAGGCCATCCTGTTACCCACCACGCAAGGTCAGACTATGACCGGCGCTAATGGCGTGGCCAGCCAGGGCCGCCGACTCCTGGTGGCAAGTGGCAACTATAACGATCTTCCAAAAACCGATAGCGCGTTTGTGTACAGCCACGACGGCGGGAAAACCTGGCATTTACCAACCACGATGCCAGCAGGCTACAGGAGCAGCGTGTGTTTTATCGGGAACAATAAGGCCATCACGTGTGGCATTACCGGTATTGACATCAGCGATGATGGCGGAGTCAACTGGAAAAAGATCAGTGATGAAAGCTTTAACACCTGCGTGTACGCCGAAAAAGAAAACGCTGTTTATTTTGCTGGTAATAATGGAAGATTGGGAAAATTACAATTGTAAAATCCCCATTACTTCCATCGATGGCTCACAGGACTAGACGTGCTTCCCATAAGTTAGCCACAACTGCTCAAGTGTCTTTTATTTACCGCCAAAATTAGAAGGCGGCCACCTTTAATATCCCCGGAAAAGTACGGTCCCCATACGGGATTTTTCCCGTATGGACAGCCAGCGCATGTTGATATGTTTGTGCTACGAATGATATATAACTACTAACAATATGGCGCAAACCAATCCATGTAAAATTGAATTTTACTTTACAAGGGAAAATATTGAACAATTATTGAAAGAAAACCCGGAGGCAAAGGGGATCATCTTTTGCCAGGAGATCAAAGTCAGACAAACAGCGGACAAAGAGAAGATCAATATTATAGAAATAAAGGCGATCGCTGACAACGGTGCCAATAAGATCAGATCGCTCTCCGCTAAAGTCAGTGGCTGTCCTTATCCGCCGGGCTGTGGCGACTAACGCGGACGTTCCTCCTATTCTAATTTATCAGCCCTTTGAAAACTATTTCTGACATACTAAATATCCTCGATACCATCGGACCGGCGATGGCGGTGTCTCTTCTGTTGACCAGCAAACAATCGCTCTCGCGGGAAATGAGATATATCCTGGGATTCTGCCTGGTTCAGCTACTCTGCAACACTATCGCCACGCTGATAGAGCGGGCAGCCATCCCTACCGATTTTCCTTTGCTGAATAATAATTATTGGGTGTATAAATTAAATTCAACCGGCTGCTTTTTAATGCTTTTATACCTTTTCGCGAGGCACCTGATTTTTATAAGACCGTTTCGGTTCAACGCATTACTCATTGGTTATATCGCGGTATCTGCGCTCTTGTTGAGCAGCGGCGATGGGATCTCCCAATTCAACAGTATCAGCGCGGCTTTGGAAAGTGTCATTATTGTTAGCCTTTGTATTTATTACTTCTATACTCAACTCATCCATACGTCGGAAAACATCAACATACCCGAAACCAGTATATTCTGGTGCCTTGTCGGTATTTTCACTTACTATGCAGGCGCTTTCTTCATATTCTTATCGTATAAATACCTGATCAGTTCCGATAGCAGTACCCTGGCTGTCTTGTGGCGGTTCCATAATATTTTACTGTTCATATGCAGCCTGTATATAGGCTACGGAGTGTTATGCAAAAATTACCGGACGATATTATCTTAATACCGGGTGCAACGGTATTTTTTTTATTGATCACACTATTCATCGTTGTATTGTTAATGGCCTATAAACGCAAAGACTATAAACATCTGAAAGAAAAGAAACTGCTGGAAGAAGCCTTCAACAGCCAGTTGTTGAGATCGCAAATCGAGGTGCAGGAACAAACGTTCTCGCATATCGGGAAAGAGCTTCACGACAACCTCGGGCAGTTGCTCAGCACTTCACGCATGCTGATCGGCCTTGCAGAACGGAAACTAAAAAGGCCCCCTGATGCACTGCAAACAGCGAACGCCACCATTGCGTCGGCGATCCATGAGCTCCGGTTACTATCAAGGTCGCTCGATAAAGAATGGCTTTCACAATTTAAGCTCCTGGATAATCTGCAGCGGGAAATAATCAGGGTTTCCACCTGCAGCGACATCAAAGTGAAACTGGACGTTCAGGCAGAGCCGCAACTTTCTTCAGCGAAACAACTGATGCTTTTCCGGATCATACAGGAAGCCGTACAAAACGCCCTAAAGCATAGCCGCTGTGATGAGATCTCTATCAGCCTGCGCCGGGGTGATCCGTATTTTGAGATTGAAATTACCGACAATGGCAACGGTATGCCGGCGCGGCCAACACTGAACGGAATGGGACTTAAGAACATGACCGATCGCACCAAACTGTTGGGAGGCATTATGAAATACCAGGAAGTACAACAAGGCACGAATATTCTTATATTCATTCCTGAAAACCCGGAACAATATGAAGATTAAGATAGGCCTGGTCGACGATCACCAGCTTTTTTTGAAGTCTCTCAGCCTTATGCTGGAAAGCTTTAAAGTGTATGATGTGATCCTTGAGGCATCCAATGGTAAGGACCTGCAGGAAAAAATAAAAAACCGGAAAGAGCTTCCGGAAATCATGTTGATCGATGTAAATATGCCATTGATGAACGGTGTGGAAACTGCTAAGTGGTTGTCTGAACATTATCCCCAAATCAAGCCTGTGGCACTTTCCATGAACGCGGATGACCATGCCATTATTTCGATGTTTAAAGCAGGATGCTGCGGCTATCTTTTAAAAGATACGCATCCTAATGAGCTGGAAAAAGCCCTGGACGAAATTAACCGCAAAGGATATTATAACGCCGATGCGGGAAATATTAACTTTCGCCGGATACTGATGAAAGCGGATGAAAAGGATGAGGCCCAGATAACGCCGAAAGAAATGATCTTCCTGCAACACGCTTGCAGCGAGCTTACGTACAAGCAGATCGCATCCGAAATGAATCTTAGCGAACGCACTATTGACGGGTACCGGGAATCACTGTTTAAAAAACTCAATGTGCAAAGCCGGGTGGGACTGTGCCTCGAAGCGTTGCGGAAAAAGCTGGTCACTCTATAACGCGAAACCGTTATTTGAGATAAAATATATTCCGTTGCATAATAGTTTTCTCCTTCTTCTGTGAATTCTTTGTGGTAAAAGAAAGATGATAACTTAAAAATGTTATGCACCCATCTATCCGGCCTATCCATTTTTGGTGTAAGTTTGGATCCCTTATAAAAATAAACCCATGGCTACTGAATCATTAACTGTTAAAAGAGTCCCGTTCTATCTTTTTCTCATTTTGCTCGGTTTCTTCATTTTTTATATTTATGACAGAGTATCTGAAAAGGCGGAAGAGGACGACGGCCCAACTTACGTGTACCTGCCAACCAAAGCTGGTCTGATGGACGAAAAGAAAGCAAAAGAATATATCCGGAATTACCTGCGCGACCAGAGAAGCCTTGACAGCAACTACCGGCTGGTTACGGGAAAGCAGGAAAATGAAGAGCTTCGGGGATTCTGGATCAGTATCGGCACCCTACATGCGATGGACAGCACCATCATGAAAAAAAATCCTAAAGCAAAAATTGCGGGATACGATATCCGTTTCGG
This sequence comes from Niabella sp. ZPM-14, assembly GCF_055693045.2. Taxonomy (NCBI): domain Bacteria; kingdom Pseudomonadati; phylum Bacteroidota; class Chitinophagia; order Chitinophagales; family Chitinophagaceae; genus Niabella; species Niabella sp. ZPM-14. Next base: position 4,101,221 of record NZ_CM181148.1, on the reverse strand, counting down.
TAAGGCAGATCCAACACTGGATAAGAGAGCTTACACGATCATCCTGCGCGGCACGGTATTAAACGAAGGTGCAGCAGGATCAGAAAAAGCCTTATCCAGATCAGAAAAAGGAAATAACGTTGAGGAGTCTGGCTCCTATGCAGATATGACCGACCCCTGTCCTCATAAATGTAATAATGATGTCCCTCCACCTCTTGACTAGCTTCAACGTCTGGTCACCACGGCTGGTCACCTACCTGGTCATCATTACGATCGTATTTCTTTTAACGCTGACGCGCTTCAGGAAATTAAGTGCGCCTTACAAAGTGCTTGTGCTGCTTATCGGGCTGGGCATTGCGAGCGACGTGGTTTCCCGTTTTTTTGTCATGCGGTTTGTCAATAGCATGCCCGGGTACCATTTGTTTGCGCCGCTTCAGTTCTTTCTGATCACGTTATTCTACAGCGTGTACCTCAGGAAGAGCGCCTGGTTTTCCTATTCCCCCCTACTGATGGTGCTGTTTTCGTTGATCAATGCGATGTACTATCAAAGCATCTGGACGATTCCCTCCAATATCATACTGATGTCTGGCCTGGTATTTATCATCTATGCTTTTCTGATGTTCAAGCGCCTTATCACTGATGTGACGGGCAAGTCATTATGGTCGCTCGATATATTCTGGTGCAACGCAGCGGTGCTGGCTTATTTCACCTGCACGTTTTTCTGCTGGAGTTTTTATAACATATTCATTAAGTATCACATCGACACCAGCTTTATAACAAATACCGTTTACTTTGTAAATTATATTTATTATATAACGCTGGGCTTTTCCATCTACCTCAACAGTAAACGATACAACAATGTCGGCTAGTCTTTCCGAAATGTATGTATTCATCATCACCGGGATGCTGCTCTTTACAGTGTTCTGTGTCTTCATTGTTTTTTTTGTAACGAGCTACTATAAAAAACAACAGGAAAATCAAAAGGAGAAGCAACGGCTTCAAACGCAGTTCAATGAAGATCTTTTAAAAAGTACGATTGAGATCCAGGAAAAAGCATTTGACGATATCAGCCGCGAGCTTCATGACAATGTCGGGCAACAATTATCAGCCGCCACGATTTACCTGAACCTTCTTTCGCAGGAAGCTGTTTTCAGCGACAATAAAAAGCTGCATTCCTGCCAGGAGATCCTCTCGAACAGCCTGCAGGATATCCGTCATATTTCTCAAACGTTGCTGGGTGAAAAGGTAACAAGGGCGGGCATTATAGCTTCTCTTCAGCTTGAAATATCGCGCATCAACAAAATGGGTATTTCCAAAGCCAGTCTGAACCTGAATGTGGACCAATTAGATCTTGATCCGCGAAAAGAGGTGATCCTGTTCCGGATGGTGCAGGAAGCCATCGGCAACGCTGTTAAACATGCGCCGGGAAGCGAGATCCACATCAGCATCAATGCCGATCCGGAAGCATTACTGATCCGCGTTCAGGATAATGGAAAAGGATTTGATCCCGAGTCAATCTCTAATACCGGAATTGGTTTGCTCAACATGGAAAACCGCGCGAAAACCATTGGCGCCCGCTTCACACTCACCAGCGGGCTCAATAAGGGAGTGCTTATAGAGATAGTTGTTCCCCTGGAGGCAGAGCAGCATTTTAATGAAGCCTCTTGATCACGGGCAACGATTAAGGAGCAAGCATGGTTGCCTTCATGCTTCTGACTGCATTTTCTTCAACACTATAATGATTATTCTCTGCATTATCGCTGAAAGCGGGTGGAAAGAAGGTCATGTCGCTTTTTTTGAGCGTTCTCAGCGAGGTGTGAAACTCAAAGCAGTGGGTTTGATCAGCAAGCGCCCGCACATTATTTTCCCTCACGCCGCTGCCGGGCATGATGATGATCCGGCCGTCTGCCGCCGTATTCAACTCCGCAATAAGGTCTGCTCCTTCGGGCGCGGTCAACTGCTGGCCACTGGTAAGAATACGCTCACAACCCAGGTCTATCAAGGCTTCCAGGGATTTCAAAGGATCAAGGCATCTGTCGAAAGCCCGATGAAACGTGACGCCCAACGGATAGGCCGCTTCCACGACCTTTGCTGTTCTTTCAAGATCAATAGCACCATCCCTCTTTAGAAAGCCGATCACTATTCCGTCACAGTTCAGCTCTTTGCATTTGAGCACATCGTACAACATGCACTCAAACTCTTCATCAGAATAATAAAAGTCGCCACCACGTACGCGGATAATGGGATACAATTTGACATCAAAAGTTTCCCGGCATTTTTTGATCACACCGTAAGACTGTGTCGTTCCGCCCTCACCGAGGTTCGCACAAAGTTCAATGCGATCCGCCCCACCGGCCACAGCGCTCCTGGTGGATTCAAAATCGGATGTCGCAATTTCTAAAAGATATTTCTGAAGCATGAGTTATTAAAAATTAAACCTTTCAACTTGTGAACTTTTCAACCACATTCCTTAATTAAACCAGCTCTTTGCAGTGATCAGCTTCTCAGTCGTGTAGGTTTTTAAAGCATAGCTAAAGCCTTTGTGGATGGCATAAGCACCTACTACGCCATTTTTGTTGATCGCTAAAAATGCCACCTGAATTTTCTTCACATCGTCTCCTTTTATTTTAACGATGCGCTCAATAACCTTCTGGCACGCCATTTCCGGACCATAACCTTGCCGCATCATCTCTACTACACTGTGAGACCCGGCTACCCGGATCACATCTTCACCCTGCCCGGTAGCCGTACAAGCTCCTACTTCCCCATCGACATACAGGCCGGCTCCGATAATGGGCGAGTCGCCCAGGCGACCTCTCATCTTAAAGCCCATGCCGCTGGTGGTGCAGCTACCGCCCAGGTGCCCGTTCGCATCCAAAGCGACCATCCCGATCGTATCATGATTCCATTCTCCATCGATCTGAGCCGGGGCAAAAGGGCCATGGCCTTTGTTCTCGATATTTTCCCGGTTGATCTGCGGTTCGTATTTTGAATTTTGCAACCATTTTTCATAAGCCTTTTTGGCGTCTGGCGACAACTCCTGCGGTTCCAAAGTAAACCCTTCAGCCACGGCAAACTGTTGAGCGCCGTCGCCCACCAACATGACGTGCGGCGTTTTTTCCATCACCCTGCGCGCAACGGAAATGGGGTGTTTGATCCGTTCGAGAAATGCCACACTGCCGCAGTTGAACTGGTGGTCCATAATGCAGGCATCCAGGGTCACAAAACCATCCCTGTCCGGGTTGGCGCCCAGTCCGACGCAACAGTTGATCTCATTTTCTGTTACCATTACACCTTTTTCCACGGCGTCTAAAGCGCTGCCTCCTTTCCCTAATACTTCCCAGGCGCCTTTATTCGCTCTCAGGCCGGCATCCCAGGTAGAGATCACTACCGGGCCGCTCACCTTCGTGCCGGCCTGGCTTCGGGCCTTGTTCGCCCAGGTTGTTGCAATACCGGTGAGCGCGCTGAGCTGTAGAAAACGTTTACGGTCCATCATGATATAAAGATTTGATGTCGAAATTAGGACTTTACGATATATTCAAATCTGCCATGCGTAAGTTTTAAGAAGTCGTTTGCGATAAAAATGACGGTGGCCCACCTGAAACACCTTGTTTTATCAGCTATTTGACAACAATTGCTTTACTTCGCTGTTAATTTTCTAAACTTTATAAGATGCACATCGAAATAATATCAGGAAGCCCCAGGAAAGAGAGTTTAACAGTGAGAGCTGCCTATGCCGTACAAAAATGGTTTCAAAAGCACACGGAACATCACGTGGGCATTATTGATTGCCGCGAACACCAGCTGCCCTGGGTGGAGAAAGTATTTAATTCGATAGACAATACACCCGATCCCTGGAAGCCTTTGTTTGAGCGGGTTTTCAAAGCAGATGCATTTATTTTTGTGACACCCGAATATAACGGGGGTTATTCACCTTCGCTGAAAAACCTGGTTGATCATTTTCCTAAACAATTACATAAAACATTAGGCGTTGTAACCGCGTCCAACGGCGGATTTGGTGGCATGAGAGCCGCGCAACAACTGATCCTGCTGGGCGCCGGGCTGTTCACAGTGGTATGTCCGCAACTGCTGGTGATCCCCACCATTGATAAAAAGATCGACGCGAACGGAGACCTGATCGATCCGGCCTTTGAGAAGAGCATTCACAATTTTGCTTCTGAATACCTGTGGCTGGCAGAGAAGATCGCGCAGTAATTTTTATTGTTAAGTATGTAAGTCCAAAGAGTTGGTTCTCTTTGGGCTTTTTTGTAGCACGTCATCGTATTTCTTAAATAATATATAAGTATTTATTATTATATTTAAAGTGTCATTCGGCTGGTGGTTATGGAGAAAAAGTTAACGATTATGGAATTAAGTCCTTTATTTATTATTCTCGCAGTAATGACGTTTGGCAGTAAGCTAAATAGCATCTATGTTTCTTTCAAGGAAAAAAATTACGGAAGACTTAAAGCCGATTTTTTTTTCTTATTGCTGATGATATTGACTGTACTACTTGTTTACATTGCAGTTAAAAACTTGTCTGATCGTCATTCTTAAAAAACTATTTAGCGTTGCTTCTATTAACTGTGTTGACAAATGTTGGATCAACATCAAAAACTCACTCGCAGTGCTGCTGGGCTTTGTTCCAAATCCGGATGACCAAATTCTATTGCTGTAACGTTGTATTTTACGGTTTGCTTACAATTGTTATTCAGGTTTTTCTAATACCTGTTTGGAACTATTTCCGTTTTAAAGAGGGATCTTCCGTTTATTCTATTTAGCTGCAAAGAGTTGGATACCAACAAAGAAATGGACTTATTACCTCAATATTAAAACGTATTACATGAGAATGGTCATTTCCGCATTTCTAGTGCTACTCGGGTTGTTTCAATTATATGAGTATTTCAGCCTACCCGATATAAATAACAAATATTTATTTATTGTTAATGGAACCATACTTATTATTATCGGGATTGTTTTTTTATGTAAGAAAAAGTAAAAACGGGTAAAGCACCCTTGGCTCTTACTTTTCAGTTGCATTATATTCATGTCGGAGCTCTGCCCTGAACATTGTTTCAGATCCGTAACTTCGGGATTGGATTAAATAAATGGAACCCATGAAATCTTCAGTAGCAGCAATAAGAGAACGTTTTGATAACGATGTAGAAAGGTTTTCCAACCTGGAAACCGGACAACAATCGACCATTGATGCTACTCTTTCTCTCGAATTGATCACCGAAGCAGCCAGATCGATACGGCCGCAGGCCACGCATTTGCTGGATATTGGTTGCGGCGCGGGCAATTATACCCTTAAAATGCTTTCGAAACTGCCAGACCTGCACTGTACCCTGGTTGACCTGAGCCAGCCCATGCTGGACAAAGCCCTCGAGCGTGTCACTGCGCAGACCTCAGGCTCTGTAACGATTCTGCAAAGCGATATCCGCGACGCCGCCTTAGCGGAAAACAGCTTTGATATTGTATTGGCAGGGGCGGTGCTTCATCATTTAAGAGATGATAAGGACTGGCTGAACACTTTCAGAAAACTGTTTAATCTTCTCAAGCCCGGTGGCTGCCTGATGATCAGCGACCTGGTAACGCAGGATAACGCAGCACTCAACGACTATATCTGGAAGCGGTACGGTGATTACCTGGAAGAGCTGGGCGGCAGCGAGTATCGCCAAAAAGTATTGGATTATATCGATCAGGAAGATTCGCCCCGGTCCGTCACTTATCAGCTCGACCTGATGCGCCAGGTAGGTTTTAGCCAGGTAGAGCTATTGCACAAAAATTTATGCTTTGCTGCCTTTGGCGGTATCAAATAGTTAAACCCGCTACAAAGCAGGCTGGTCGGGCTTTTCAGGAGTGCTCTCCCCATCCATAAAGGCCTGCAGGTTTTTCCGGGCGCGGCGATGCACCTTGCGTTTCATAAAGTTGGTCCACCCAAATAGTTTACCGGTCAGCCCAAAAGCCTGCTCCAGCCAGGTCGCCAGCTTAAAGCCATCGCTGTGTTCGAGGATGATGCCATCGCTGATCTTCATAAACGCTTTTGCACGATTAACCACCTTTCTCCCCGTGGCTGTGAACGTGTAGATCGCTGTCCACTTGCAGGTAATATACTGATGATCGATCTCTGTAATTTCATTATACGTCAGCGAGAAGTCTTTGGCATTGGTGCATAACATTTCCCACATCGCCTTCACCTCATCACCACGCAGGAATCCAAACACCGGATCACTGAACAGCACATCTTCGGCATAACAACTGTTCATGGTCTGGAAATCCCTTCTGCTAAAGGCTTCATAAAACTTTTCTACTACTTGCTTATTTGTCATATTCACTTTTTAAAAGACAATCGTTTGCGCTGATTTTGTGCTCAGATCGTCTGCAAAAATACTTATCTTGGCAACTCTAAAAATATTCTTTGCTATGTTAAAACCTTTCGTTTTTGTACTACTGCTAGCTAGCCAGTGCTTATCAGCACAAAACATTAATATCATTCCCAAGCCGACGAGTGTTGTCGAGAAAACCGGTTCGTTCACTATTTCGAACAAGACGGTCATCGTAGCGAAAAGCAAAGATGAAATACTATCGGCTAATTTCCTGAACGACTACCTGAAAAGCTATTTTGGCTTTTCGCTTCCTGTGCGGTCTTCCGGCAGCAAAGGTATCATTATTATGGCGGGAAATACCGGGAAGGACGGATACACGCTGAACGCCGGAAAGAATGCGGTTACGATCAAAGGCAATACAGCACCGGGAGCTTTTTACGGGATACAGACCTTGATACAGCTGCTCCCCACTACCAAATCTGCTACGCTGGCCATCCCGGCTGTTAGCATCACCGATGCGCCAACGGTGCAATACCGCGGCCTGATGCTGGATGTGTCGCGCCACTTTTTCCCCGTGTCTTTTTTGAAGAAATACATTGATTATATCGCCCTGCACAAAATGAATTCCTTCCACTGGCATTTGACGGATGATCAGGGCTGGCGGATTGAAATTAAAAAATATCCCAGGCTTACTGAAGTGGGCGCATGGAGAAACGGGACGATCATCGGCCGTTTCCCCGGAACAGGTAATACCAACGAGCGTTACGGCGGTTTTTACACACAGGAAGAAGTGAAAGAGGTGGTTAAGTACGCTGCAGACCGGTTCATTACCGTTGTACCCGAAATTGAGATGCCGGGACATGGAAGCGCGGCTATCGCGGCGTATCCTTTTTTAAGCTGTTTCCCGGACAAACCGACTTACGATTATTTCATCAGGGACAATACCGACGAATATTGGGCTGGCGACCTTGCGGGTAAACAGGTCATGCAAAGCTGGGGTGTTTACGACGACATCTTCTGCGCTGGTAAAGAATCTACTTTCGAATTCCTGGAAAATGTATTGGACGAAGTGATTCCTCTGTTCCCCTCCAAAGTCGTACATATCGGCGGCGATGAAGCGCCCAAGATCAACTGGGAATATTGTCCTAACTGCCAGAAAAGAATAAAAGACCTCGGTATAAAAACCGATAAAACCCATAGAGCGGAACACTACCTGCAAAGCTATTTCGTGCAGCGCATGGAAAAGTACCTGAATGCCAAAGGCAAGACGCTGATTGGATGGGATGAAATCCTGGAAGGCGGTCTGGCGCCTAACGCGTGGGTTATGAGCTGGCGCGGCGAGAAAGGCGGTATCGAAGCGGCGAAACAACATCACAACGTGATCATGACGCCTACCACTTACGCTTATATCGATTATCAGCAAGCTAAGCATGAAGACTCCGTTACCATCAGTAATAATAAAGGTCACCTGCCAATCGATAAGGTGTACAGCTGGAAAATATATCCTGATGCCTTAACAGCAGAAGAAAAACCTTATGTACAAGGCGGACAAGCTAACTTGTGGACAGAATACGTCTCTAATCCCTCCAAAGTGGAATATATGATCTTTCCACGTGTGGCAGCCGTGAGCGAAGTATTATGGACGCCGGAAGATAAAAAAGATTGGAACGACTTCAGCAAACGCCTGGAAACCCAGAAAAAACGGTATGATCTGTGGGGTACCAATTATTACGGTAAGCAATAAGATTCAACAACTGCATAAAAGAAGCATCATTTTTTAAAACCGAACAATGGACAAGAGACAAACATTAAGTAACCACATTGACAGCCTGGAAAAAATCAGTGTCAATATACAGGCAGACGTGAAGGCGGGGTCAGTGGTTATTGCTCAACAGATCGCGGAGCTCATCAGAAAAAAGCAAGCTGAAGGAAAGAATTGTGTATTAGGATTGGCGACCGGGTCGAGCCCTAAAACCCTCTACGCCGAGCTGGTGCGCATGCACAAAGAGGAAGGACTAAGCTTCAGCAATGTGATCAGCTTTAACCTGGATGAATATTATCCTATCAGTAAAGAAGCGCCGCAGAGCTATTATCGGTTCATGCAAACGCATTTGTTTAGCCAGGTGGATATACAACCCGAAAATATTAATATTCCTGATGGCGATATCCGCAAAGAAGATATTAAATCTGCCTGCGCGGCCTACGAAAAGAAAATCGAGGACGCCGGTGGCATCGATCTTCAGATCCTGGGTATCGGGAACAACGGCCACATCGGATTCAATGAACCTGGTTCCGGCATCTACACGAGAACCCGCCTGGTGAACCTGACCAACAGCACCCGCCTGGCGAATGCTTACGAGTTTGCCAATATCTCGGAGGTGCCCCGCATGGCAATCACCATGGGGATCAGCACCATCATGAAGTCCAAGCAGATCATCCTGATGGCATGGGGCCCCGCAAAAGCAGCTGCTGTTAAAAAAGCAGTAGAGGACGACGACAGCGAAACAGTACCTGCCTCCTTCCTGCAAAACCACGATAACGTAAGTTTCGTGATAGACGAAGCAGCGGCATCACAGCTGACCCGTTCCAAATCACCCTGGCTTACCGGAGATTGTGAATGGACGCCCAAGACCATTAAGAAGGCAGTAGTGAACATGGCGCTCCAGTTGGGCAAGACCGTGTTGAGCCTGACGAATGAGGATTATAATGACAATGGTCTTAGCGATCTGCTGGTTGAAAAAGGAGACGCTTACGAAATCAATCTCGAAGTTTATTATATGCTTCGCGATAGCATCACTGGCTGGCCCGGAGGCAAACCTAATGCGATCATTCCGGCGCACCCCGAGCGGTCCAACCCCTACCCTAAGCGCTGCGTAATATTTTCTCCGCATCCTGATGACGATATTATCAGTATGGGCGGCACTTTCCAGCGGCTCCACGACCAGGGACACGAGGTGCATGTGGCTTACCAGACTTCAGGTAATATCGCGGTAACCGACGAATTCGTTACGAGGTTCCTCGACTTCGCGGTCGGGTTCAACGAGATAGCCAACATTCATTCGGAGATCCCTTCTCAAATTTTATCAGAAGCTAAAACTTATATCTCGGGCAAGAAGCCGGGACAGGTAGACTCTCCTATCATCCGGGAGATCAAAGGCCTGATCCGGCGCGGGGAAGCGAAAGCGACGTGTAACTATGTTGGTATCAACCCGGCTCATATTCATTTTCAGAACCTGCCTTTCTACGAGACAGGCACGATTGAAAAGAATCCGCTCGGAGAAAAAGATGTTGAACTAACCGTTGAATTACTGCGCGAAATAAAACCACACCAGGTGTATTGTGCCGGTGATTTTGCTGATCCGCATGGTACCCACCTGGTTTGCTTCAATGCCGTATTAAAAGCATTGCAAAGGATCAAAGCAGACGGAGACGAATGGATCAACGACTGCTGGCTCTGGCTCTACAAAGGAGCATGGCAGGAATGGGATATCGAAGATATTGAAATGGCCATCCCTATGAGCCCGGCTCAGGTTTTGAAAAAACGTTTCGGTATTTTTATTCATCAATCTCAGAAAGACAGTGTGCCTTTCCAGGGAAGCGACGACCGCGAGTTCTGGCAACGTGCAGAAGAAAGAAATGCAGCAACAGCCAAGATCTATGCGGATCTCGGTCTGACGCATTACGCGGCAATGGAAGCCTTCGTAAGATGGCATTATTAAACGAACACAGATTAAACCTTCAGTAAGAAGCCGTCCCGGTTACCGGGGCGGTTTTTTTATTGGGCGTAAGCAAGCGTAATGGAAGATATAGCAAAGGCAATCCTGATAGGATGTTCCTCAGATGCCACTTATATAAAAAAAGAAGGTGCTCTTTTGGAACACCTTCTGATATTTTAAGATTGAGGAGCATCGCCCTCCGGCTTTCTTTCCGGTTTTGGAATCAAGGCTTTCCTGGAAAGCTTGAATTTACCTGATTTCGGATCAGTTCCGATCAACTTCACTTTCATCGCATCTCCTTCTTTTACTAATCCATCAAGCGTTTCTAAGCGCTTCCAGCTGATCTCACTGATGTGAACCAATCCTTGTTTACCTGGCAAGAACTCTACGAAGGCTCCAAACGGCACCACTGACTTAACCGTGGCATCGTATACATCGCCCACAACAGGCACTGCTACAATACCTTTGATCCAATCTTCTGCTTTGGTCACCGCTTCTTTTTCAACACCGAAGATGCTGATCTCTCCCATGTTATTCACTTCTTCGATATTAATGGTAGCGCCTGTCTCACGCTGAATTTCCTGGATCACCTTACCGCCTGGCCCGATCACTGCACCGATAAATTCTTTATCGATAAACATCTTAACAACCCTTGGAGCATGTGGCTTCACTTCCGTTCTGGCTTCAGGGATTGCTTTGTACATATGTTCCAGGATATGTAACCTGCCGGCTTTCGCTTGTTCCAGCGCTTCTTTCATCACTTCCATAGACAGACCATCCACTTTGATATCCATCTGTACACCACAAATACCATCGCGGGTACCCGTCACTTTAAAGTCCATGTCTCCCAGGTGATCTTCATCTCCTAAGATATCGCTTAGAATAGAGTATTTCTCTCCTTTAGTAATCAGTCCCATTGCAATACCCGCCACGTGTTTAGGGAAAGGTACACCCGCATCCATCAATGCCAGTGATCCCGCACAAACAGTCGCCATAGATGAAGAACCGTTTGACTCAAGGATGTCACTTACAACGCGCACCGTATATCCAAACTCAGCTTCTGAAGGCATCATTTGTTTTAACGAACGCATAGCCAGGTTACCATGTCCTACTTCCCGGCGACCAGGTCCACGCATCGGTTTTACTTCACCGGTAGAGAAAGGAGGGAAATTATAATGAAGGATAAATTTGGAATATTTAGAGGTAGCGGCTGTTTCAATCAGCAATTCGTCCAGGCCAGTGCCCAGTGTTACGGTAGTGAGAGACTGGGTCTCTCCCCTTGTGAACAATGCAGAACCGTGAGGAGAAGGCAATACATCCACTTCCATATCCAGCGGACGGATCTCATTCAGCGCACGTCCGTCGAGGCGGATCCGGTCATCCAGCACCATGTCGCGAACGACATCATACTGTACGTCGTGATAATATTTTAATGCCAGCTTCTTTTCAATATCGGTAAAAGGAACTTCTTCAGTTGACTCTTCCACCAGCTTGGCGATCAGTTCGTCTTCCAATGCCTTGAACTGGCTGGAACGATCGTGCTTAGCGGATTTGCTTTTTGCGATCTCGTATACCTTCGGACCGGCAAATGCATATACTTTTTCTTTCATCGCCTCGTTCATAGCAGGCAATGCATATTCACGTTTGGTACTCACGCCTTTCAGATCTCTCAACTCCTGTTGAGCTTTGATCTGGATGCGGATGGCTTCGTGCGCTATGCCTAACGCTTCGATCAGGTCGGCTTCTGAACATTCGTCAGACTCACCTTCCACCATCATCAGGTTCTTTTCAGTAGCGGCGATGATGAAGTCCATATCAGCATTCTCCATTTCGCTGCGGCCAGGGTTCACCTTGAAGGCGCCGTTGATGCGTGCTACACGCACTTCACTCAGGATCTCTTTGATAGGCACATCTGATACGGCCAATGCTGCGGAAGCAGCCAAACAAGCGAAAGCATCGGGCAGAATGTCCGGGTCACTGCTCACCAGTGTTACCAGCACCTGAACTTCACAAAAATAGTCGTCGGGGAACAAGGGCCTGATCGCACGATCGATCAAACGGGAAATCAGCACTTCATAATCGCTCAGTTTTCCTTCACGCTTGAAAAATGAACCGGGAATGCGGCCTGCAGAAGCAAACTTCTCCTGATAATCTACTGTTAAAGGGAAAAAGCTCTGGCCTTCTTTAGGTTCCTTGTTGGCCACCACGGTCGCCAGCAGCATCATTTTGCCGATGCTCACGGTAACGGAGCCATCTGCCTGACGTGCCAAACGGCCCGTCTCTATAGTAACTTCGCGGCCATCGCCGAGATCGAAGGTCTTTCTTAATGGTTGTTGTAACATAAAAACGTTTTAGATTTTTTGAATTATGGATCAAGCAGCAGTGCTTTCATTATTAGCCCTGGCGACTAACAGACCGGCAATACCGGCTAGCAATCGGGTATAATCAAGAGCTATTCCGGTTGACAAGATTTGGGGTACAAAAACACGTATTCCCAACACTGGTCAATGTTGGGAATACGATAATATGTTAAGTCTGAAATTATCTAATCAAACCCAGGATATAAAACAGTTTCCCCAACGTTACCGAAGGAGGATTACTATTTTCTTAATCCCAGCTTCTCAATTAAAGCACGATAGCCCTCAAGGTTATGCTTCTGTAAATATCCCAGCAGGCTTTTACGTTTACCTACCAGCTGCATAAGGCCGCGGTGAGTAGAGAAATCTTTTTTATTTTGCTTTAAATGTCCGCTGATCTGGCTGATACGCTCGGTTAATTGCGCGATCTGGCCCTCAATAGAACCTGTGTTAGCGGCATTTCCACCGAATTCTTCAAAAATCTGTGCGTTTCTTTCTTTTGTAAGTGGCATACTGTCTTTTTTAAAAGGTCATCCTGTTTTGTATCCTATAATTTAAGGCGGCAAAGGTAAGGAATAAATTTAAAATTTGGAATTTAGGGCCGAGATTTTTCGAAATCACCGCCTGGTACCTTAAAATGTGAAACTTGTCACCCAGGTGAGCGTCAAAATCGGCCCTACCAGGCCGCCATGATCCGATTCGCTTAAAAATCATGACTCAACGCTATTTTTGCACCATGCAATACGACCAACACACCAGAAATATATTGGGTCTCCAGCTGCCTACCGATCCGCGTTGGGTAGATTTGGCGGGAATTTCCCTGGAAGCTATCCTGACCGATCATGCTTATTGCGAACAGAAAGCCGCCACGAGCTGCATCACATTGATACAAAAATACAGTGAAAAAGAGAAACTGGTGGTTGAGCTGGCTCCTATTGTCACTGAAGAATGGGGCCATTTCCGGTTGGTTTTACAGGAGCTGCACAAGCGCGGCTTGAGACTAGGCAAACAGCGAAAAGATGAATATGTCAATGCGCTGATCCAGTTTCAACAGAAAGGAGGCGCTCCGGATGACCGGTTTCTGGATCAGTTACTGATGATGGCCATGATCGAAGCCCGTAGTTGCGAGCGCTTTAAAAGACTAAGCGAAGGATTGAACGATCCTTACCTTGCCAAATTCTACCGGCGTTTTATGGAAAGCGAGGCAGGCCATTACACACTTTTTATCGAACTCGCGGAGACCTACCTGCCCAGGGAAAAGGTGCGCAGCCGCTGGGCAGAATGGTTATCGCACGAAACGGTCATAATGAATGAGCTGGAAGTGAGAGGAGATCGGATACATTAGTCGGAGATCGGGCGCCAGGAGACAGAAGTGAAGGTCTGCAGTTGGGGGCAAGACATAAAAGTCCGAAAGTCCGTGGCAGGGATGCGAGACCGAGGTTGATGTTGTCTTCAGCTTTCGGCATTAGGTCTTCCGATTTTAGGCTTCGGACTTAGCCTCTCCATCCTCAGACTTCAGAAAAAAATTTAAAAAGTTTTTTCAATTATTAAAAAATAATACCTACATTTATCACTCGTATCCTTAACTGCTAAAGAAAACCTTGACAAATGATTGCCAACATTATCTCCAAAAAGCAGAAATTTTATAAAGAGATTTTAAAGCACTTGTTTTTTAATAAACAATTGTCTTGTGCAGACCTGAGCAACCTGATTGGTAAAAGTATACCGCTTACCACGCAATACCTTAATGAGCTGATCGGCCTCAAAATGGTCGTGGAGAAAGGGTATGCTGCCTCAACAGGGGGACGCAGACCACAAACCTACAGTATCAAAAATGGTACCTTATATGTAGTGGCAGTTGCAATGGATCAGCTGGTGACCCGTGTCGCACTGATTTCGAACGACAATACTATTGTCGGGGAAGTGGAGAAATTCGATCTGGTGCTGGCTGACAATCCCAATAGCCTGAAAGAATTGATCCGGCACTTACAGGTTTTTATACAACGTTCAGGTATTCCTCCGTCAAAAATTGCAGGCATTGGCATAGGTATGCCGGGCTTTGTAGATGTGGCAAAAGGAATCAATCATACATTTCTGCCTTGTACACAAGGCACCATTGTAAGCAATATTGAGGAAGCGCTGAAGATCCCCACGCTGATCGATAATGATTCGAGCCTCGTAGGGCTGGCCGAGCTGAAGTGGGGTGCTGCGAAAAATAAAAGCCATGTGATGGTGATCAATGTGGGCTGGGGTGTGGGCTTGGGAATTATTTCAGATGGAAGGTTATTTCGCGGTAAAGACGGATTTGCCGGTGAGTTTAGCCACATACCTTTGTTTGATAATAACAAGATCTGCAGCTGCGGCAAACACGGCTGTCTTGAAACAGAGACTTCCTTACTGGTGGTTGCCCAGAAAGCAGTAAAGACCTTTAAAAAGCAAACCGCTCCTACCCTTATCAAAGAGTTGAACGGCAACCGGATGGAAGAGTCTGCCAAGAAGATCATTGAAGCGGCTCACAAAGGAGACAAATTTGCAATAGAATTAATATCGGAAGCCGCTTACAACATAGGACGCGGAGTAGCCATACTGATCCATTTGCTCAATCCCGAATTGATTGTGATCAGCGGCATTGGTTCGCTCGCTGGTAAAGTATGGGTAGCGCCGATACAACAGGCGGTGAACGAACACTGCATACCCAAAATTTCTGAAAATACTGAAATCAAAATATCCTCACTGGGATATAACGCAGAACTGATCGGCGCAACAGCGCTGATCATGGATAATTACGAAAAGCTTCCAAAGCTATTGGCAGAAAAAATGATGATCGCTTAACTGCTGCGACCATACATCTTGTAAACTGTCGGCATTATTTCCGCGCTGCGTGTTATATTTTAATACCGTATTGTTTAATTTGAAAAATGATGATGATGTATCGTACTAAAAGACATATTAATTAATCAAAAAGCATTTAACCCATTATTAACCGGCAATTTACGAAGCTGCTTTGCTAAACCTATCGTTTTGCGATCTACTGCTCAAAAAGAGTGCACTCCAGGTTGATGCTACCTAAATTTTTTAACTGCTGCTGCCCCACAGGGGAGCAGACTGCGGCCATTTGCTGGCTGTGGCGTATTCATTTGTAAACCAAAAAATCAGTAACTATGAACAAAACAATGCAAAGACTGCTGTTCGTTATTATTATGAGTAGTGTGACGCTACTCGTTCACGCACAGCAGCGAACCGTTACGGGCACAGTAACGGATGAACAAAATGTGCCGATTCCTGACGCTTCCTTAACGATCAAAGGGACTGGCTCCGGCGGAACGACCGATGCCAACGGAACCTTCTCATTAACCATTAATGGCAACGACGCGGTGATCGAATGCAGCGCTGTCGGCTATTTGAACAAAGAGATTTCAGTGGGCACCCAAAACACGCTTTCCATCACACTTACGCGTGCTGAAGCCAAAGGCATGGAAGAAGTGGTGGTGACAGCGATGGGCATTAAACGTGAGAAAAAAGCACTGGGTTATGCCTTCCAGGAGGTGAAAGGAGAAGCGCTCGTTGAACGAAGAGAGGCTAATCTCGCCAACGCGCTCACCGGACAAATAGCCGGCTTACAGGTAGTGAGAGGAAGTAACGGACCTGCCGGATCTTCCAAGATAGTCCTCAGGGGTTTTAATTCTCTGACCGGAAGCAACCAGCCGCTCATCGTTGTAGATGGAATACCGATGGATAATTTTACAGGATCAGCCAACAACGACTATTGGAATCCGGCAGTGGACATGGGTAACGGCCTGGCGGATTTAAACCCCGATGACATCGAAAGCCTGAGTGTGTTAAAGGGCGGTGCAGCTTCAGCCTTGTATGGTTCAAGAGCAGGTAACGGTGTTATATTAATTACAACGAAGAAAGGGACAAAGAAGCCCGGAGCTGGTATTACTTACTCCGCTACATTTGGAATGGAAACCTTGTTCATGGAGCCTGAACTTCAGTCTTCATTTGGTCAGGGTTCTTACGGCGCATACGTAGTAAATAATACATCGAGCTGGGGTCCGAAGATTGAAGGGCAGAGCTATAAAAAATGGGATAGCGCTACCGTTGCTATGCAGGCGTTTGATAACATCAACGCTTTCTTTAAAACAGGTTTTAATACTACCCATAATCTTTCTTTTCAGCAACAAATATCTCCCAATACCAGCATCTATTCTTCAGGTACTTACTTCTCTGACAATAGCCGTATACCCGGCGCCAAGCTGGAGCGGTTGAACCTGACTACAAGAGCAGTGTCCAATTTTGGCTTGAATAAAAAATGGACAACTGACTTCAAAGTTCAGTATATGAACAATAAGGCTACCAACAGGCCATTGAGCGGTAACAATGCAAATAACTATTTCTACACCGTTCTGCTGCAGCCCCGGTCCTTTGACATACGGGATCTTCAGCCAGGGGTAGACAAGAATGGCAATCATTTTTACTGGCTGCCAAGCGATCAGTCTTCTGCCGTGAATCCGTATTGGGCAGTAGATAACAATATCAACCAGGATCAGCGAGACCGTTTTTTATTGAACGGGTCTATCAAGTATCAATTTACCGATTGGTTAGTAGGTGAATTAAGAGGTGGTGCTGACATATTCAACACCATTGGCGAAACAAAGCTTTACGCCAGTAGCCCGATCCTGACCAACGGCAGATACGCTTATAGTACAGATGCATTTATAGAGAAGAATTTCATTGGATCGATTACCGCATCTAAAGATAATTTGTTGGGAAAGTTCGGTGGGTCGATTGGCGTGTATGGCCAAATGATGAAAAGAGACCGCAAGTATGTAGCGGCTAATTCCGGAGAATTGGAAGTTCCTAATTTGTTTTCTCTGAACAATGGTAAGAATCCCGCAACGCTTAGCCAGATATTTGAGAAAAAGCAGATCAACTCTATGTTCAGCACTGCAGAGATTAACTATAATGGCTTCTGGTTCTTGAATTTCACAGCGCGTAACGACTGGTCGTCTGCTTTAACTAAACAGAACCGTTCTTACTTCTACCCTTCTGTCAGCACATCATTGATCGTAACCGACATGATCAATCGTACGGGAGGTCATACACCGGCATGGTTAAGTTTTACGAAAGTAAGAGCCTCATACGCTACAGTCGGAAACGACCTGCCTCCTTATCAATTATATAATAACTACACTATAGGTAAAGACCCTAACGGTAATACTACAGCCGGTAGGGAAAACACGCTGAACGATGAAAATATCGTAAGCGAACTGATTAGAAATTTTGAAGTAGGATTGGAAAGTAAGTTCTTCAGGAACAGGTTTGGCTTTGATCTTACTTATTACAAGCAGAATGCCACTAATCAGATCTTAAGAATTCCGACTAATCCGTTAAGCGGTTACCAGTTCAAACGTGTCAATGCCGGTAACATTCAAAACTCCGGTATCGAGCTGGTGTTGAATGCACGCCCTATCGAACACGAAAAAGGGTTAACCTGGGATATCACTTTCAACTACGCCAGGAACAAAAACAAAATCGTTGACCTGTATGAAGACGTAGATGTATACAACCTGGGTGGATACGACAACGTGCAGATCAATGCTGTTAAAGGAAGCAATTACGGGGATATCTGGGGAACCAAATTTTTGAGAGTAACTGATCCGAACAGTGCGCATTATGGCAAGCCGTTGCTGTCGAGCGAGGGTTTGCCACAGGCAGATCCAAAAGCTGCCTTATTAGGCAACCAGTTACCCAAAGCGATACTGGGCCTGAGCAACACTTTTAGCTATAAAAATTTCACGTTGGGATTATTATTAGATGGTCGCATTGGCGGAGAAATATTCTCTGGTACCAACCTGATCCTTCAGGAAGCAGGCCTTGCAGCAAAGACAGCGCCAGGGGGGCAAAGAGAAAAGTTCGTAGTTGACGGAGTAGTGGTTGATCCGGCCAAGAGCGGCAACTACCTGCCTAATACAAAAGAAGTTGTACAACAAGATTATTGGGGTGCAATAGCTGTAGGTAACTTAGGCATCACTGAAGCCAACGTTTATGACGCCACGAATATCCGCCTGAGAAACGTGTCGCTTAATTATTCGCTGCCTAAAAGCTTCCTTAAAAATTCTATTGTGCAAAGGGCCAAGATCGGATTCTCTGTCAACAATGTTTGGATGATCAAAAGCAATCTGAACGGCATTGATCCGGAGTCTGTATTTGCAACCGGCTCCAATGCTATCGGTTTTGAATTTTTTGCGCCACCCACCGGACGCTCCTATTTTCTAAACTTCCTTTTTGGATTTTAATTAAAACGAAGACAATGAAAAAAATAATATATAATATCGGATTGGGCCTCTTGTCGGGAGCGCTGCTCTCCGGATGTTCCAAGTTTGAAATGATCAACGAGAACCCGACGGCTGCCACTGCAGATCAGGTGCAAGTAGAGTATTTTATCAACAACTCTATCATCGGTACTCAAATGGACCCACATATTGCAGAACGGGTGTTTGTGCTCTATTGGAAAACGGCCGCGCGGCAACAATTAACGACCGGCATTGCAGGCGGGGGGTATGACGACGGATGGAGCAGCGACTATCTCCGCTATTCGGCAGATTGGCAAAACCACGCCAACACCGCCATTCAGATTGCAGATGAAAAAGCAGCTACAGGAACAGCCAAGCCTTATAATAATAACCTCAAGCAGGTGGCCCGCATCTGGCGAGTATACCTGATGTCGGAGCTGGCGGACAATTTCGGGCCCATTCCTGTGAATGCATTCCAGGGAAAAAATCCCGAATTCAGCAGTCTCAAAGACGTATACTATTTTCTGCTGGACGAACTGAAAGACGCTGTAAAAAAGTTTGATAGTGAAACAGTGCCGCAGGATATTAAAAAATACGATCCGGCTTATTCCTTTGATTTTGAAAAATGGAAAAAATATGCCAACTCACTTAGGCTGCGTTTAGCCATGAGAATTGCAGAAGTTGATCAGGAAAAAGCCAGAGCTGAATTTGAAGATGCTGCCGCCAGTAACCTGCTGATAAAAAGCAGCGGCGACCACTTTAGCGTTCAGGAAAAGGGAGGCTGGAACGCCTTAACCGGTGTCATGAGCCGCCCCTGGAATGCGCAGCTTCTTTCCAAGACCTTAAATAATTTATACCTCGGTCTCGGCGGTATTCCTTCTTCGACGCAACTAGGCGCCGATTATCAGGCATATATAAAGCCAGACAACTACATTGGTATGAAGGTTTCCCAGCATTATCCATCAAAGACCAATGACCCTTTAACAGGCTTTTGGATGGATGGATTGCCTCATAGCATTGATCCCAGGGCTTACAAGCTGTTTGTTATACCTGGCGATTACAGCAACCCCAACTTTTTTGGAAACACAAATGCCAATACGCTGAACTTTAAGTTGCCCGCAATTAGCGGCGTTACCGACTCAATTCCGGTCAATACCAAATTCACCTGGAACGCCTATGTCATTGGGAACTGGGGAGATAAATTCGCTTTGAATCCAATGCGCGGAACTACCCAGGGCACGCCGGCACTTGCCAATAATTTCAGGACGAGCACGGAGAAACGACTGTTTTTCGGTTCATGGGAAACCTATTTCCTGTTAGCAGAGGCCGCCTTAAAAGGCTGGTCTGTGGGTACAGGCGCCAAAGAAGCATATGAGTCAGGGGTGAAAGCAAGTTTTGCTTTCTGGGGATTGAGCCAGTTTGCCGATACCTATCTGAGCTCCAATAGCTATAATGTCGCGGGCACTTCAGCCAACTGGGATCATATCACCGAACCGGCTGTTACGGCTGCTAAGAGTTATGTCGATGGCTACACTAATTCCAGCGGAGTCTATAATATGCCTTACGCGGTAAACGGGTTGTATAAAAACGGCACTGTTACGAACGACCGTTTGACCAAGATCATTACGCAAAAATACCTGGCACAGGTTCCCTGGCTTGCTTTAGAGTCCTGGTGCGACCACCGTAGGTTAGGCCTTCCGTTTATGGAAAACATTGCGGTGGAAAGTCCTAACTCCAATTTGCCGGCGCTTACAGCAAGTAATTACATGACGGTCAGTGTGAAATTTTTTCCGCAGCGACTTCCCTATCCATCGAGTTTAAAAATCAGCGATCCGGCTGGTTATACCAAAGCCGTTCAATTATTAGGCGGCGAGGACAATGTCTTTACACCTCTTTGGTGGGCGAAAAAACAATAAACCAGATATATTTGAAACTGTATAAAAAAAACCGCCTTAGGGCGGTTTTTTCGTAACCTGTTAAAAACGATCGCGATAGCATCCGATCGTCGCGAAAAATATGATCTCATTTTCCCTCGCAAAAGCAAAGTTATACTAACTTGCGGCCCGCGCAACAACATACATCCCTTAGCCAACTCTTACGCCCCGACCTATTGCGGCAAAAGAATCCACCTTTAATAAATAGTTATAAAAAAATTTAAAAAGTATTTTATTTTTTCAAAAAAGGTGTTTACATTTACTTTAGCATTAAGCCCGACGCCCGTAAGCCACTTTCAAAAAACGATTGGTACAGGCCCTAAACAGAGTTGTTCAATAACCTTCCGGAAATTGACGTGTAGCAAGCTTATTGCGATTGCCCTGGGTGAGCAGGCAAACATGTCTGGCGCACCACTTAATACTGTTTCTTAAAAGCTGTAAACAATGATATCCTAAACCACTGCTATAAGAATTCTATTAATCAATCCAAATCGAACAAGTATGAACAAAACAATGCAAAAACTGCTGTTCGCGTGCATCATGAGTTGCTTCACGCTCCTCGCATATGCGCAGCAGCGGACAGTTACTGGTACTGTTACAGACAGTAAGGGTGAGCCCATCGCAAATGTATCCTACATTATTAAGGGTACGTCAAGAGGTGGTGTCACCGCTGAAAACGGTAGCTTTTCTGTCGCGGTAGACGGCAGCAATACCGTGCTTGAGTTTACCTCAGTGGGATACACCACCAAAGAAGTTACTGTGGGAAGCAGCAACACGTTAAACGTCATACTTGAAACCTCGGACGTCCAGGGAATGGAAGAAGTGGTGGTGACCACGGCCCTTGGTATCAAAAGAGAAGCCAGGTCGCTGGGGTATTCCGCACAGACGGTAAAGGGCGACGACTTAACGATTGCCCAGGCTCCTACCATTGCCCAGGGCCTGATGGGTAAAGTTGCCGGTTTGCAGATCTCCCAATCCGGGGGCGGTGCTGACGGAGCTTCCTCGAGATTGGTCGTGAGAGGTAACACCTTGTTAACGGGTGATAACCGCGCGATGATCATCGTAGATGGTGTTCCTATTAATAATGATCCTGTGAACGTGAACAATAATAATGGTGGTGGCGGTAAATCCGTGCTCGGAGGTGTTGGTGCAGACGTTTCGGGAAACAACGACTGGGGTACAGGTATGAACCTGATCAACCAGGAAGATATTGAAGATATTACGGTGCTGAAAGGACCTGAAGCAGCTGCACTTTATGGTGCAAGAGGTGCGAACGGTGTGATCCTCATCACCCGCAAAAAAGGTTCCAACCGGTCTGGTATCGGCGTCGATTACAGTTTCTCGTACCGGGCTACCAAACCCTGGGAGCTTTTTGATTATCAGAATGAATATGGACAAGGTGGCGTAGCCAGCATGACATCTGCAGATCAAAGCAAGTGGTTCCCTTACAACAGCCAGGGACAGCGCATGCAGATTGGTAACAATACCAACCCGGCGGACAACTATGTGAACAATTCTCATGGTCCTCTGCCCTACCCTAATGCTTACGACTTTTATACCTACTTCAGTTATCCCGGTAGTTATTCCTGGGGACCACGGATGGACGGTCAGCCTATCATGAATTACGATGGTGTGCTCAGGCCTTACTCGCCTCAGCCTGACAACTGGAAAGCGTTCTTCCCTGATGGTTCTGTAGCACAACACAACATAGCGGTTTCAGGTGGTAATGAGAAAGCGACTTTCAGGTTGTCTTACACCCGCAATGATACGAAGCCTAATATGATCAACAGCAAGATGAACTCGAATACCTTCAACCTGGGATCTACTTTTAAAATCAGTGAGAAATTATATGGGGAAGCCACATCGAGCTATGTCAACTTTTTCAGACATAACGCGCCGCAGATTGGCGCCGCCTGGCAAGCGGGCCCGACCTACTCTATGGCAAGAGATTACAATCCGCAGCTAGCCTTTTCTCAGGCTTTCGGACCTAACGGTGAGAGGAGGAATATTACTGATGGCAACGGCACTTATCCTGCTTCAGACGTGCCCCAATACCCTTACAGTACAGGCTACCTGAATAATCAATACTGGAACCTGCTCATGAATAACAACGACTTCACCAGGAACCAGTTTTTGGGAAGCTTAAAGTTGACTGCCGACCTTACTAAATTTCTGAGCGTTACTGCACAAGGTGGTATAGACAATTCGAATGACTTCGCGACATTCATTACTTACCCGACCGATGTTTTAGGAAAGGCAGATGGTGTATACCGGGAAACAATGGCCCGGAACATGAGCCGGAATATGATCGCTTATTTAAGATTGCATAAAGATGGGCTGTTCAGCGAACATTTCAACGCCAGTCTGACTGCAGGTGGTGAAAGCTATTACAGAGACGATAAATCGATCAGTAACTGGACAAGAGCCCCATTTGTGAAGCCGTTCATCTTCGCTTTGAATAATGGAACACCGCCCAATGACCCGGCAGAGGAATTGAAATATGCCAAAAAGATCAATTCTTTGTATTCATTCCTGAACCTTTCGTATAAAAACTACTTGTTCCTGGAAGCTACGGCGCGCAACGACTGGTCGAGCACGCTACCTTCTACTGATAACAGCTATTTCTACCCATCCGTCAACATGAGCTATGTGTTCACAGATGGCATCAGCAGCATCAGCGAAAGCCTTCCCTGGCTGAGCTTCGGTAAATTAAAGCTGTCTTATGCGGAAACCGGTAGCGATACAGATCCTTATGCCATCCACAACCTGTTGGAAAGTAATACCTATAATGGCGTACTGGCTTCCAGCTTACCAGATGCATTAAAGATCCCCGGCGTAAAACCTGCAAGAAGCCGCTCATTCCAAACTGGTCTGAACCTGGCTTTCCTGCAAAACCGCATCACTTTGGACTTCACCGCCTACTGGATGAAGAGTTTCAATCAGATCCTGAGCAATCCATTGCCTATTTCATCGGGATATAATAGCATTACCATCAATACAGGCTCACTGGGTAACAATGGTCTGGAGCTGATCTTAAACGCAACCCCGGTGAGAACCGACGACTTCTCCTGGAACATTGGCATCAATGCCGCTCATTCGAAAACAAAAGTGTTGGCATTGTCTGACGGTATCGAAGAGTTAAACCTCGGCAACTTCTTTGGCGGATCAGGGGTTTCTCAAAGAGTGAAAGTGGGTGACTATTACGGAACTATTTATGGTAAAGATTATACTTATCTGAACGGAGAAAAAGTTGTGAAACGTGCGGTAGGAACGGACGGTCAACCGGTGACTTTCACTGCAAATGGCGAGACCTATTATGCAGGCACACAATGGGTGCTAACACCTAATGAAGTGCCTATCGGCAACTCACAGCCTTTAGTAACCGGCGGTATCACCAATACCCTGCGTTATAAAAACTTCTCTCTTTATATGCTGGCAGATGCCAAGATCGGTGGCGACACTTACTTCGGTTCTTATGCTGCGGCGATGGGAAGTGGTAACCTTCAGGAGACCTTAAAGGAAAGAAACGGGGGCGGATTACCCTACACGTATCCTGACGGTACTACTGGTAATGTAGGTGTAAATTTTGATGGTGTTTTTGCAGACGGCACTCCCAACAATGACGTAGTTCATTACCTGTGGTATTATGCCGGCACTTATTCCGCCTGGAACCATATCGGTGTTCCCCGCTCGGCACATGTGTTTGAAAACTCCTGGATGAAACTGAGAGAGGTATCGCTTTCTTACCAGGTACCGCAAAATGTAGTGAAAGCAACGAAAGTGCTGCAAAACCTGAATCTTTCCGTGTATGGCCGCGACCTGTTCTACATTTTCACTACTATTCCAAAAGGACTTAACCCTGAAGGTGTGAATGGTATCGGTAATATTCAAGGTATTGAATATTCATCTATGCCTAAGGTTCGCTCTTTCGGTTTCACCGTAAGAACTTCTTTCTAATAAGGACTTAGGAAAATTTAACAACTCAAAATGTCGTTTATCATGAAACAAAATGTACCTATAAAAAGAATCAGCAGGATGGTTCATAGTGCAGGCATACTGTTGCTTTTAGCTTCCGCCTCTTGCACGAAAAATTTCGAGGAAACCAATAGTCCTTACAAGGACGTAACGGTGACTACGGCTTCTCCTGTAGCATTGTTTAACCAGCTCTCCCGCAATGCAACGAATGAAGACTACACCTTACACACCGGTTTGTTAATGCCGATCACGAATCAGCAAGGTGTGCAAAACGTTTCCATTCCTTACACCAATTATATTTCCAATTATTGGACGAATTATTATAAGGATCTGGCAGATTATAAGCTCCTGGTGAAACTGATCGATGCCGACGTGAATCCCGCAGCATATACCAATCTGCGCGGTATGGCGACCATCCTCATCTCGTCTAAGACCTTATCCATGCTTGACCGGTATGGCAGCATCCCTTACTCCCAGGCAGGTGATGCCAGTGCGGGTACCACTTATTACAGACCGGCATATGATGATGAGTTGAGTGTTTACGAATCGGTATTGAATGATTTGGCTACCGCAGTAAATGCGATCTCCGCAGGAACTTCGGGCCAGGTAGCACTCGGCAATAACGAATCATTCTTAGGAAGCAATTATACATCATGGGTTAAATTTGGTAATGCCCTGCGGCTGCGTTATGCAGTACGCCTGCATGCTAAGAACCCTGGACTGGCCAATCCCATTATTACCGATATCATTGGAGGCAACAAGCCGCTGCCCGACGCGATCACTTATGACAATATGGAGGCGATGCGTCAAAATAACTACGGCAATTATCCCCAGATCATCGTCCCTCAAAACCCTGATTATGGCGACAGGCTATGGTATGCTTTCAGAGAGCTTTCCGTGAGCAACATCAGGCTGAGCAGCAATGTTTGGGAGCAGATCTCTAATTCCAATGCCACCAACGGATCAGGAATTTTTGATCCACGCGCGTTTGTTTGGTTCATGCCCAACAATGCCGGCAACTGGGTACCACAGCCGCAGAACAGGTCTGTTGCCGAAGGCTCCAGCAGCTTGTATCCCAACCTGAGCACGAACGCGCCCTGGCCCAAAGACACGTTGAAGGACAACCGGTTTGCTGGATTTAATTTTTACCTGGTCAGAGATTTCCAGTCGCTGCCGTATATTATCATATCCGAAGCTGATGTACATTTCTTAAAAGCAGAAATCTATACCCGTGGTATGGGTGTGGCTGCCGACTTCACAAAGGCCAACCAGGAATACCAGGCAGGCTTAAGGTCGTCCATCGATTTCTGGTACACTTATGTTGAGACTACCTCCAGTGGTATCTGGCCTTCTTCAGCGAAACCGACCTTGGGAGCTAATGCCGTCGCGAACTTCCTGGCACAACCAAAAGTCGCGCTGGTAGCGGGTCAGACCACGCAGAACCTCAGTAAGATCATTACACAGGCCTGGTTAGCAGCCTTGTGGGAGCAGCCAGAAGCATGGGCCATTGTGAGAAGAACAGGCCTCACTCCTAAAGCTCCGGGATACACACCCCAGGTGTTTAACAAGTTGCCTTACCCTAATGATGAAGAAGTGAATAACCGCGATAACTGGTTAAAAGCCAGCAACGGCGACGCCCCTGACGTACAGGCTACGAAGAAGGTATATTGGATGCCTTAAATAGTTTTCCCTCGTTAATGAAGGCCGTCTCGACAATCCGAGATGGCCTCTTTTTTAAGATGGCACGTGTCGAACAACTGGTACCAGTTTGTAAGCTCCCCATAAATCCGGCCAGATGAGTTAGAGTTAACACGGAATTTGAGGTCCTCCCATATTTAGTAGCATGTTGAACCGCAAAGAATATTTTACTTGTTAGAGGCTGCAAAAAATGATGATTGATGGTGAAAGTTTGAGTCAAAGCCAACAGCATTCAAGCTGCTGAAAATCTTAGAATAAATTTTTTTGTTTCAAATACATTAATTATATTTGGAATACATTAACACCAAATAATAAGTTTACTAATCATATTTATTTTCTTGGAGATTTTGCCTTCATTCCATGAAGGCATTTTTTTATCCAGCTACCAATCATGATGGTAGTTCATTTGGACACTAAGCTAAAGGTGCAAAAAAATTTGCTCTTCGAATCAATTGATCAAATTCTGTTTCTCGGTCGATCATTTTATATAACCTAAAAAATAAACGTATGAAAAACGCCAAACTCTTATGCTTACTAAGCATAGTAATTATTCTAATTACATCCTGTAGACGGGATTTTTCACAGCATTTCGATAATGGAAACCGATCTGATATAGAATCCTTCGCAGCTCATATCGGAGTATCAACCGATATTATTAAAGAGGAAGATGACTTTTATATTGTTGACGGCGACATTTTTTTCAGGAAAAAAAACTGGCAAACAACCGTCAAAAGACAGGTTGTGGCTAAAACCACCAATGCTTTTACATATTGGGGATGTGGTCCAATAAGTATTCAAAATAGAAACAGCATTTCAATATTCATAAATGTCGAAACTACAGCATATTCTCAAGCAATCATCGATAGATATAAAAATGCGATCAGAGCTGCGATAAGTAACTTCAACACACTTATACCCGACATTTCGATTAATATGAATGAAGTGTCAAATGCTAATTATGCTGATATAATTGTGCAGCTTGTTGACGAGGGAGAAAGTGACAGAGGAGGTTATGGTTATTATCCGATAAACGGAAAACCCGGAGAACATGTATACTTAAACTTATATTATCACGAAAATTTCCCCAGCGTAGCATCAGCGACACGATTAACCACCCATGAACTTGGACATACTATTGGTTTAGCCCATACAGATACACCAGTTTCGACTGAAAATTGGAATTTCTCCGGAACTGACTATAATTTTTACTTAAATAGTATTCCAGGCACTCCTGGTTTTGGTTCTAACCCTGACCCCAATTCATTTATAATGGCAGACTCATATGCCGGCGCCTACTGGACTCAAAGCCTTAATAATACCAATGGCGTTGGCTTCAGTAATTTTGACAAAATTGCTATTCAATATTTATATCCGAAACCATCCCAATCCGTATCAGTTGAGTTAAAAAACGCGAGTTCGGTATTCCTACCGGGGGCTTTTACTTTCAGATCCAACACCGGCTGTTCGCTTTTTTCGAATTCAGGAACAGTGGCAAACGCAAACAGTTCAAGTTATGTATCGCTACCCTACATCACCTATGACTACGAAATAATCGCGTCTTTACCTCCGGGTCACACACCCTACTACGCATCAATAAATGGATCTGAATCTGCTACACTTATTAATAGCAGTAATGGGATTTCATTGGGCACTCACTTTATCGGCGATGGTTTTTTTATCGAAGTATTTCCCAATCACTATTCAAACGTAGCTCAAAGTAAAGTGTTTACTAAAAACGACTGTCCTTCGGGTAATGGGTCACCGGTTACCTATACAGTTTATGCAAATCAGTTTTTTTCAAAAATATCTCAGGCGGATGCTGACTCGAAGGCAAGGGCGCAACTAAATGCTTACGGTCAAACTTACGCTAATCAACAAGGAACTTGTGCCACAGGAATCACTATCATTAACAACGCAGATTATTTGAATGGTCAAATCAATGTTTATAACTCAAACTTTAACCAAACTTATAACTTATCATCTTACTTCTCTAATGCTGAGGGCAGTGCAATACTTTCGGGTATACCACCTGGCCAATATCATATAGAAATCGTTGTGCCTGGCGGGCCAGGCGTAGCTATGAAAGAATTTGTTCTTAATGGTTACGGCACGCAAACAGGATACACTGCCTCTTATTCGGGTGTCTCAGTTGGTAACGCAACTTTAACAATTAGCGACTTATAACAGTTTGACTTTACTCAACCGCCTTCGGGCGGTTTTTTGTGTCCCTTCCAGAGATAGTAAAAAATTTAAAAACTATTATAATTTATATTAAAAGATTCGTATGTTTGTTCTCAACTTTTTTGATTCGCTATCATGAAAAAGACACAACACTGCTAACAATATCTTAAGCAATATTCTTGGAGACTGGCTCATTTACCCCAGCAGTTGAAGTGTTCTGACAATGGCACTTTTAATCGCCATCACTTTACGCCCCATAACCGTCCTCGCAACCAAAATGGAATGACGCGTAACGCGTCCTTACTTTTTATTATTTAAAAATGAGAACTATTATGAAGAAAACAATGCAAAAAATGTTGCTGGCCCTGCTTATGAGCTGCACTTCGTTGCTGTTATGGGCACAGCAGCGTACAATCACCGGAACGGTGATGGACGAAACAGGAGCTGCTGTTCCGAACGCATCCTTTACAGTGAAAGGGACCGCCACAGGAGGTGTGAGCGATGAAAACGGAAAATTTTCTCTTTCGGTCGACGGAGCAAATGCTATTTTGGAATTCACTGCGGTGGGTTACGTGAAAAAAGAAGTAGCAGTGGGAAATAAAAGTGATCTTTCCGTAGTATTGGTCCGAGCAGATGCCGGGATGGAAGAAGTAGTTGTAACAGCGCTGGGCATTAAGAAGCAGGAAAAGTCGCTTGGATACGCAACCAGTACGATAAGCGCCAAAGAACTGACAAAAACAGGAAGTCCGAACTTTGCAGGCGCGCTGTACGGGAAAGCTCCTGGTGTAAGGATTTCCGCGGCACCAGGTGGCGCAACTTCCGGTATCAATATCAATATAAGAGGAATTAATTCTATAACCGGCAACTCGCAACCGCTGATAATCATAGACGGCGTTGTGCTTCGTCAGAACACCTTCAACAATGCTAATTATTGGGGGGATCAAAGGGCAAGAGGAAATGGCCTTGAGGATCTGAACCCCGAGGATATTGAATCTATATCCATTCTGAAAGGCGCGTCAGCCGCGGCGCTTTATGGATCGGAGGCGTTAAACGGCGTTGTCTTGGTGACGAAAAAGTCCGGGAAAGGAAAATCAGGATTTAGTATTGATGTTAATGCTAATTATACAAACGACCGGCTAGCCTACTTGCCCCGATTTCAGGACGTGCGGGGACCGGGTGCTCCGTTACATGTAAGCGACGCCGGCCAGGCAGCTGATGGATTCTATTATTATGATTTAGACAAAGACGGCACCAAAGAAACAAGAGGTGTTACTACTCAATCTATTAATTTCGGACCGAAATTCGACGGGCAACCTATTATGGCCTGGGACGGAGTTATCCGGCCCTATTCAGCACAAAACGCCTACCATAAATTTTTTCAAAACGGGAATAATACCAACTTCAATATCGCATTAAGTCATGCCTCCGAAAATTCCAATACGCGGTTTTCTTTGACAAGGCAAGACAACCAGATGACTTCTTTAGGATCCCGGAATTCTAAAAATATTGCCAACCTGAACAGCACATTTAAGATTGGGAAAAAACTTACGACGGATGTTGTGATAAATTATATCAATCAACACACTCATAACAGGCCATTTCTAACGGATCGCCTGATCAACAATTTTAGTGGCATGATCAGTCCGTTCGACAACCCTGAATGGTATCTGAACAAATACAAAACAAGTTTAGGATACAAATTTGTTACAGGTACTAACCAAAGCCTGACGCCAGATGAAAATCTGGTAAGAAATGGTTATAAAACCGATGTGCTTAACTATATCTGGAATATCAAAGCCAATGAACACGATGAGAGAAGCAATCGTTTCATAGGTTCGTTCACCAATACATGGGAGCTTACTAAAGAGTTGTCTTTAAGGGGAAGATTCTCAGCCGATCTTACTCAAATGAACACCGAGGAGAAAAAACCTAATACAATACCTCTTCTCTATGGTCCTTCAGGAGCTTTCAGCATTGCCAATTTAAACAGCAACGTTTACTATGCAGATGTCCTGGCCTCCTACAACAAAAAAATAAGCGAAAACTTTACTTTCGGAGCAATGGCCGGTTACACAGCAACTAAAACTCAGGAAGTATCAGTGGAAGCAAATACCGGCCCCGAAAATGTAAGTGGGCTCAGCCAGAGGGATTGGTTTGATTTAAAAGCTGCAGGTGCAAGAACTTATACAAACGACGCTTACAATTTTCGTCGTAACCTTTTGAGAGATGCGATTTTTGCTACGATCAATGGTAACTTGAAAGATTACTGGTTTGTGGAAGCGACTTTCAGGAGGGAGCGGGTTTCCACCATGCATCCGGATAATAATACATTGTATTACCCATCAGTTAATTCGAGTTTAATCCTGAGTGACATACTAAAGCTGCCTTCATTTGTTAGCTACGCTAAGTTGAGGGGGTCATGGGGCGTAGTTGGTAAGTATCCGGAAATATATGCCAGCGCTTTAAGCTATACACAAAAATCGCTGGGCACACAAGGAAATGCAGCGCCCATTTATACTGTACTACCCACCTCTTCGTTTGGAAATGAAAAGATAAAACCTGAAAATAAACATGAAGTGGAGTTTGGTTTGGAAACACGGATGTTCAAAAACCGCTTCGGTATAGACATTACCTACTACAATGGTCTCGTAAAGGATCAGATCTTGAACCTCACCATTCCTATTACCAGCGGCGCATCGTCTATTCTGGCTAATGCCGGCGCACTGAGAAACAGAGGCTGGGAGTTTGCTATTTCAGGGTACCCCATCAGTAAACCCGACTTCAAATGGAATTCCATACTGAATTTTTCGATGAACAAAAACACTATCGAAGAACTTCCAAACGGCGAAACACAAATAACACATAGGACCTACGACGGAGATGCGGCTATGTTGGTTTCTAAAGTCGGCCAGTCAATGGGCGACATCTTGGTACGGCCGGTGGCGACACACCAAAATGGCAATCTCCTTGTAGGCTCAAGCGGATTATATGAACTGGATGGAAGTGTCAATGGATGGAAGAAAGCCGGCAACGCAATGCCAAAGGCTGTAGGTGGATTTATCAATAACTTTAGCTACAAAAACTTTTCGCTCGATCTGCTTGTTGACTTTCGTTTAGGAGGACATGTGATGCCGACCGGTATCAATTGGATGAAAAGCCGCGGGTTATTGGAAGAAACGTTAACCAATATGGACGCAGCCCACGGTGGCATTTCCTATTACCTCGATGCTAATAACAAAGGAATTGCATGGGATGGCAATACCGGCCCCAATGGAGAGACCGTATATCATGATGGTATGCTATTAGAGGGCGTAACCAGCGACGGCGCACCAAACACCAACGTTATTTCGCAGGCCTACTATTACTGGAATACCTATAACTGGGGGGGACCTCAATATTCCAGTAAGGCCAGATACGAATTATACGTTCAGAAAAACGATTATTTTAAAATGCGTGAAATATCGCTTGCATATCGTTTACCGAACGCCATATCATCGAAGCTCCGTGCAAAAAATATACAACTATCTGTTTACGGACGCAACCTCTTCTTTATATATCGTACGATAAAAGACCTGGATCCGGAGCAAATGACTGCAGGATCCTATTGGGTAAACCAGGTTACCAATGCTGGTACGAGCCCGGCCACCCGTTCGTTTGGTATCATGTTACGTGCAACATTCTAAATAAGTAAAAATGAAAAGATATATAACAATATTCGGATTACTATTAACCGTAGCATCCGTTACCTCTTGTAAAAAGTCTTCGTTCGATGACTATTACAGAGATCCTTCAAAAGTGTCTGCAACAACTATAGATAAGCAGTTTGCAGGTTTGTTCTATCAAAATAGAGAATTGGTTATACCCAGTTACTGGAATTATTTTGTGATCATGGGTAACACCACCATCCGGTATGTTCAGGCAACCGGTTGGATCAACGAGGCCAATCAACTTACCCCAGGCGGTGCCTCCATATCAGACAGGTGGTCTACTTATTACAGTAGCCTTGCGCAGTATAAGGAATTAGAAAATATATACAACAGTCTTTCAGAAACGGAAAAGGCACAATACCGGATCTTTTTTCTGACCGCTAAAATATTCTTTTACGATCAAACACAACAGGTCGTGGACCTGCATGGCAGCATTCCGTGGTCGAAAGCAGGGCTATTAAATGCCAATGGCGGTGAATACACTGTTTCGAAGGCACCCTATGACAACGCCGAAGCGATCTACACTACGATGTTGGATGATTTGAAAAAAATAAGCGATGAACTCAACAATATCAAGGTAGATGCAGGAATTTTAACCGGCTTAAAAAAGCAGGATATTTTAAATGGCGGTGACATCACCCGCTGGAAAAGGTATTGTAACTCTCTTCGTGTACGAATGCTGCTCAGGGTATCGGGAGCATCATCCTTCCGCACAAGAGCAGAAACTGAGTTGGCTCAAATATTCGGAAATAGCAGCACTTATCCGATCGTTTTAAGCAATAGCGAGAATATCCAAATTAAGGTGTATGATCCCGCCACTGACATCAAGGCATCAATTAGAGACGCTCTGGAAGCGCAAGGCTGGAACAGAAATATAGCCGGAAAAAAAATGATCGACCTGATGAAAGGCGCGGCGGATCCGAGGCTGCCGGTTATGTTTGAGCCAGGCGTAAACGCAGGAAGCACTTACAACGGCCTCGATCAATCGCTGAACAGCAGTGCGCAAACCGATCTGGTTAACGGTGGTACCCTCTCCATTTATAACAGATCCACTTATTCCAGGAATCAGTATTTTCCGGGAATATTGATCAGTGCCGCTGAAATGCACTTCGCTTCAGCTGAATACTATTTGAACAATGGAAATACAGCTTCCGCTAAAACAGCCTTTGAGAGTGGCGTTAAAGCTTCCATTGAAATGATGTATAATATAAGAAGCGTTAGCAATGACAACACCGTATCAGCTCCGGCAATCCCATCCGAAACAAATATTAGCACGTTCATCAATAATTTGAATTGGGCGGGCACCGCTAATAAGATGGAACTTGTAGCCACGCAAAAATGGCTACACTTTAATATCATTCAGCCAATGGAATCATGGGCAGAGGTTCGGAGATTGGATTTTCCGGTGTTTAATTTTGTTGTACAGCCTTCCGATATACAGAAAACACCACCGGTTAAGTGGAACTTACCTGCCGACGAAGTTAACTACAACACGGAGAATTACAGTACAGTGAAAAGTCAGGATAATATAAATACCCTGCTTTTCTGGGACACTAAGTGATTTAATATCGGTTTTACATCGGCTGCCCCAGGCTCTGCAACAACAGATCTTGAGGGCAGCTTTTTTGTATACCTCGTTCGTCCTCAAATAACAACCGTAAACTCCAGATACCTGCTTGTTATCCGAATGAGCTTGCCTCATTAAATTCATTTGCGCCTATAATCTCCCTGATTCCGCTCATCACGCATTAGCACCATTCAACAAAAGATAAAAAATAATTTAAAAAGTATTTTATTTTTTGAAAAATGGTATTTACATTTACTTAACATTTCAAACCAAAGCCCGTACTCCCAAAAAACGATTTGTACCGGCCCTCAAGATAAATAAAAATTAAGGTCGCCATTGGAAGATGGCGTGACATGGATGACGCGTTGGTAACACCATCAAAGGCCATTTAGCCTTGGTGAAGTGTATTGTTGTGCCCTGCTTAAATATTAAAACTATAACATAACCTCTAGCTGCTCTTCAAGAGTCTTTTAATAAAAATCAAAAACAACAAGAATGAAGAAAACAATGCAAAAAATGCTGCTTGCATTGCTGATGAGTTGTACCGCCCTACTCTCATTAGCTCAGCAGAGAACGGTAACGGGTGTAGTTACCGATAGTGACGGGAAGCCCATTGCTGCCGCCTCTTACATGATCAAAGGAAGTAAGACAGGAGGTGTGACCGATGAAAATGGAACTTTTTCCATCCAGATTGATAGCGAAAATGCAGTGCTGGAAGTCAGTGCTGTAGGTTATCAAACGACCGAAGTTACCGTCGGACAAAACAGTACATTGTCAGTGGTACTCGTCAATTCCGAAGCAACCGGCATGGATGAGGTGGTAGTCACTGCACTGGGAATCAAGCGAGACCGCAGATCGTTAGGGTATGCTACCGCTACCATTAATGGTGACGAGCTGACAAAAGCCGGAGCCACCCAAAACCCGTTTCTGGCAATCTATGGTAAAGCGGCTGGTGTAGGCATCAATATCGGTTCTGGTGGACCAACCGCCGGCGTAAATATTCGAATCCGCGGCGCTGCGGGCTTGGAATCGAATACCAATACGAGACCGCTTTTTGTGGTTGATGGTGTTCCTCTGTATGATCAAAAAACTTCCATGGAAGCAAGGGGATACGACCCGATGAACTCTTTCGATTATGGATCAGGAATTAACGATTTGAATTCGGAGGACATTGAATCTATTGAGATTTTGAAAGGCGCAAAGGCAACTGTATTATATGGAAGCCAGGCACTAAACGGCGTAGTATTGATAACAACAAAAAGCGGTCGGGGCACCAGAGGTCTGGGCATCCAGGTCTCGCATCAGACCACTATCGACAAGCCTTTTACTTTTATAGATTTTCAAAATCAATATGGTAGCGGGGAAAGTGTACGCGATACGCAGTATGCGACCATTAATGGCAACCAGGTAAGAACGTTACCTAGAAGTCGTTTTAGCTTTGGACCTGCTTTTGATGGAAGCGCTATTATGCTTTACGATAGTACCATGAGCACTTACAAAGCCTATCCGGACAACTTTATTGACTTTTTTCAAACAGCTATTTACAACAGGACCAACGTTGCGATCTCGGGCGGCGGGCCCATGGGTAGTGTAAGAGGATCTTATACCAGGAACACTTATGAAGACGTGTTGCCAGGATTTACCCAGGGACAAAATACATTTAGCTTTAACGGAAATTTTAAGGTATCTCCTTTTGCCAGCTTCGAGTTTGTTAATAATCTATACACGATTAACACAAAGAACCGAAGGCCTAACATCGGGCAGTGGGTAGCATCTGGCCTAAACAGGGATTATGATTACAACTGGATGAAAGATTTTTACAGAGATCCGGAAGGATATAGAAAAGATTTCGAACAGCTTGGATTTGGAGGATTATTTTGGCCGGCTAAAGTGGCAGAAATCTTATGGGAGCAGAATGACAATCTGAACAATGATAAGAAGCTGCATTTAGTGAGCTCTGTTCGCACCACCCTTCAATTCACCAAATGGTTATCCTTAATCGGACAGGCTTCATTAGATTATACCAATACAGATTACATCACACAGGATAAAATCGTTCGCATGAGTCCGGTCCGCATCGGTGGAAAATATGCCTGGACCAAGGATAATACAACAGTTCAGAATTATCAGGGATTATTAAAATTTGAAAAGAACCTGAATTCAGATATGAACCTGTTCGTTTACGGTGGAGGCGCCTATCAAAAGATAACCGCGAACAACATGTATGCTTCAACCGGTGAAATGGGGCTTCAATATCCAGGGTGGTTTTCTTTGAAAAACGCCGACACAAGATATTGGCCCACTGCCGGGTCGAGGGATAAGGTAATGGGATTGAAAAGAGGTTCAGAATCCTTATATAGTATCTTAGGTTCTGCAACCTTCTCTTATAAAAACACTATCTACGTCGAAGCGCAGGCCCGTAATGATTGGAACTCAACTCTTCAAAGTCCCAATAATTCTTATTTTTACCCCGGGCTATCTTTAACCTGGAATTATTCAGAAAACGTTAAGATACCCGAATTGCAATTTGGTAAATTAAGATTTTCATGGGCAGACGTAGGTGGCGGTCCCAGTACGGCAACTGGTGACCGTTATTTTGCAAACAATGTATTTGAGGTAAACCAACTTCCTTACAGCTCAGGACCGGCGATCGTGACCCCGCCTACGTCCTTACTTTTGGAGGCGATCAAGCCATTCAGGAAAAGAGAATTTGAAGTCGGTTTTAACAATCGTTGGTTTGAGAGAAGCAGACTTGAAGTAGATTTCTCCTTCTACACTAATAATGTATACAATCAAATTATTACCAATCCGCTTTCTGCAGCCACCGGGTATCCTGATGGAGCGAAGATCAACACTGGTAATACTAAGAACTGGGGATATGAACTATTTGTGAAAGGTGCTCCGGTAGCAACAGAGAAATATCGTTGGGACCTAACATTTACTGCCGCCAATCAAAGATCTAAAATTGTAAAGCTATACCCCGGCATTACTGAGAAGCAGGTGGATGGTAATGGCGGATTCCAGGTATGGGCACAGGAAGGCGAACCGATAGGAGAAATCAGAGCATATGATTACAAGAGAGACGAAGCAGGTAACAGAATTGTAAATGAAAACGGGATATATCAGCTTACAGAAAAAGCGGAAAACACAGGAAAGAATGTAAACCCGAAAATATTTGGAGGCTTATACAGTGACTTTTCATTCAAGGGCTTCAATTTCCACTTCGGTATGGATTATAAGTTTGGAGGAACGATTTTCTCTTATACTAATAACTACCTGATGGGTACAGGTGCCATAGCAGCCTCTCTGCCCGGCAGAGATGAGTCACAAGGAGGCCTGGCTTACTATATTGATGACGCTACAGGAAAAAAAGTAGCGTGGCAACATAATACTGCAGCGCCATCCCAGGCACGTGGTGGTATTGTATATAGCGACGGTATTGTGTTGGAAGGTGTGAAGGAAATGACAGAAAATGGTCAAACTACCTACGTTAAAAATGACCTGATCGTTGATGCGCCTTCTTATTATCAAACATTTATTAATGACTTAAGCACCTCATGGCCTCCCGACAGATTATTTAAAAACGACTATATCAAAATCAGAGAGCTATCTCTTCAATACACCATTCCCAAAAAGATCGTAGAGAAAGCGCGCTTACAAAAAGTAATGCTTTCACTTGCTGCAAGGAACCTGGGATATCTGTATAAAACGGTGCCGAATATAGACCCGGAAGGTGCCTTAGGAGCTCAATCCTATATAGAGTATTCCTTTTTCCCTTCTATCAGATCTTACTCATTTGGCGTAACTGTTAGCTTCTAATCACTCTTTAATTAATTAATACAAAGTATATGAAAAAAATATTCTTAGGAATAATCTCATCTCTGCTTATTCTTTCTTCTTGTAAGAAAGTATTGGATGATGAGTTTCCGAATCCCGAAATCTACGACAAGACCGGAAACCTGTTTGGCGGACTTTTTACCAACTCGTTATACAAATGGAAAGTATATGTACAGGATTATGGAGAATGGTGGTGGGAAATTGCCGGCAGTGGCGCCATGGGCGTTGCAGGCTACACGCAGATCGCGCAACGGTATATAACCGACCGCTACGCCTGGTTTAGCTTATACGATGATCTCAGCGGCACCAACGCCTTTGGCAGCGCTACTGCACTGTGGCAGGGAAGACTATCTGCATTTTATGGAGGCGCAGCAGGATGGGTTTCTATAAAGGACAATATCGGACTCGTATCCGGCACCGATCTTGATAATAATAAAATCTATTTTTTATTAGCTACGGTGGTGAAAGATTACTCGGCGCTCCTTACTGTGGACTTTTATAATTTTATTCCTTACTCCGAAGCGTTTGGAGGAAAGGATAAGGTCTTTTTCCCGAAATACGACGATCCAAAATCGATATATGTAAGTGTTTTAGATGAATTGAAAGCCATAGAAGCGGAACTTCCGGAAGTGTATAGTAAAATGTCTCCCGGAGCGATCAGTACATTCAATGTGCAGGATATCGCATTCCAGGGTGATATACAAAAATGGAGGCAATATATCAATGCGCTGCGTCTCAAATATGCCGTAAGAATTTCAGGTGTTGACGAAACTTTAGCCAAGTCGCATATTCAAGATGTACTGTCAAAGAATAATTTGCCGGCGAGTGATATGGCTTGGGTGATGCCCTACCCTATTGATGTACAAAGTGGAGGTGAATGGTTGAGGGGTTTGAACGAAGCATGGCCAGGAACATTTATTCCGAACATCATCATGAATAGAATGAACTTCGGTACCACCAAGTATGAATCTGGCACAGATGACCCCAGACTCCCCGTTATGGCTATGCCAACTAAATACAGCGACTTCACATCTTCCCCAGCGGTAGGTGATTACAGAGGTGTTACTATGAATGCTGATGGCGCAAAACCAGCTTATGTAGCAGGGGAGCGTTATTATACAGGCGGCCCCGTCGGAGATATCACACAAAACTTTGCGCAAGACTCAAAATCACAATACAG
Source organism: Niabella sp. ZPM-14 (assembly GCF_055693045.2). NCBI lineage: Bacteria > Pseudomonadati > Bacteroidota > Chitinophagia > Chitinophagales > Chitinophagaceae > Niabella > Niabella sp. ZPM-14. The sequence goes on along the minus strand of NZ_CM181148.1, from coordinate 4,062,465 downwards.
TTACGTCACCTACACACGCAACTCTAAGTTTCCTGTATATATGATGTCTCAGGCCGAAGTAGATCTCTTGCTGGCCGAAGTTGCGCTGAAAGGTTACGGCAATACAGGCAAAACAGCTGGCGATCACATCAAAGATGCGATTTCACATTCCACTGACTTTTGGTATCAAAGAAATGCAGAAAGCCCTTACGCAACTCAATATCCGATCATGCATCCTTCAAAACCAAGCGCTGCCACGATCAGCACGTTTGGAGATTTTGTTGCCACACGATATAACAGCAAAACCTCCCTTGATGATAAAATGGAGATCATCATGCAACAAAAGTTCATCCATCTGAATATTATGTGTCCCTACGAACTTTGGTCCGAACAAAGAAGAACAAGACATCCGAAACTGGAACCATTGACGTTAGGCGGAAAAGTAATGAAGCCATATCCGGAAAGACTTAGATATCCAACGTCCGAACAATCGACCAATGCAGAAAACTACGCCACGGTCAGAGAGCAGGATAATTTCACCAGCCCGATTTTCTGGGTTCCTAATAACCTTCGAAGTGTCAATCCGTATTGGGACAATTACAATTACGAATAACTCACTTTTTAAAAAACCGCCTCCGGGCGGTTTTTTTTGTCATTTCCTTTTAGTCGACAAAAAAAAGTAAATAAATAATTTAATAAGTATATTAAATTTTAGTTAAAGAATCCTATATTTGCGATTAGAACTATTGCTTTTAAGAATAGCTTTACTAGATAACACCGGGGGATAATTTGTGTATGCAAGATCCTCAGAACGCCTAACGTATTAGATCCTTAGCAATAACACCGCTATTCTTATCAGGTTCCCCTCCTTACCTCCTCTCAGCCAGAAAGATATTTGCGCATATGCGCTAGATTTTTTTATTAAACTAAAGACAACCAGTATGAGGAAAACAATGCAAAAAATGTTACTTGCCTTGCTCTTAAGTTGTACATCGCTTTGCTTATGGGCGCAACAACGAACAGTAACAGGTAACGTAACCAATGATCAGGGAACGCCGATTGCCAATGCTACCTATTTGGTAAAAGGAACCGCAGTGGGTGGAATCACAGATGAAAAAGGGAGCTTTTCAGTAACCATTAACTCCGAAGATGCCACTCTCGAATTTAGCTCGGTAGGTTATAAGACGAAATCAGTGAAGGTGGGAGCCGCCGTCACTATAACTGTTATACTCGAAATGGACGACACCCAAATGGAGACGGTGATAGTGGAGACAGCCTTGGGAATTAAACGGGAGGCTCGTTCGCTGGGATATGCTACAGCAACCGTCAGTGGAGAAGAGTTGTTGAAGGCGGGTGCTACTCAAAACCCATTTCTTGCTATCTATGGTAAAGCAGCAGGGGTCGGAATTAATATTGGATCCGGTGGGCCAACGGCTGGCGTAAACGTAAGAATACGTGGTGCTGCCGGCTTAGAGTCCAATACTAACACCCGACCACTCTTCGTTGTGGACGGCGTGCCGCTGTATGACCAGAAAACTTCAATGGAAGGAAGAAATTACGATCCACTAAACTCGTTCGATTACGGATCCGGAATTAACGATCTAAATCCTGAAGATATAGAAAGCATAGAAATACTGAAAGGCGCTAAGGCGACCGTACTTTATGGTAGCCAGGCTCTGAATGGCGTGGTCCTTATCACTACCAAAAGCGGAAGAGGCACCAGAGGATTAGGTATACAGTTGTCACATCAAACGACCGTCGATAAACCATTCACTTTTATTGACTTTCAAAACCAATATGGTAGTGGAAGCAGCGTTAAAGATTTCCAATATGACACATCCTCGGGAACTCCTATACGAGTTTTGCCCAGGAGCAGGTATAGTTTTGGACCTGCCTTTGACGGAAGTCCTATCATGCTGTATGATAGCACAATGAGCACCTATAAAGCCTATCCTGACAATTTCATTGACTTTTTTCAAACAGCTATATACAATAGAACCAATATAGCTATAGCAGGAGGCGGCGAAATGGGTAGTGTCCGTGCCTCCTATACGAGAAATACTTACGAAGACGTTTTGCCAGGATTTACTCAAAAACAAAACACTTTCAGCTTTAACGGTAATTTTAAAGTATCTCCCTTTGCACGGTTTGAGTTTATTAACAACCTTTACACCACCAACACTAAAAACAGAAGGCCCAACATCGGTCAATGGGTAGCCTCAGGTTTAAATCGTGATTATGACTATAATTGGATGAAGAGCTTTTATAAAGATGCCGAAGGATTCAGGAGAGATTTAGAACCGGTAGGGTTTACAGGATTGTTTTGGCCAGGTAAAGTTGCAGAAATTTTATGGGAGCAAAACGACAACCTGAACAATGACAAAAAACTGCATCTTGTTAGCTCGGTTCGCACTACGCTTCAATTCACCAAGTGGCTATCATTAATCGGACAAGCATCATTAGATTACACCAATACAGACTACATAACGCAAGATAAAATAGTTCGCCTGACTCCTGCAAGGATTGGAGGGAAGTATGCATGGACAAAAGACAATACTACTGTGCAAAATTATCAGGGTCTGCTAAAGTTTGAGAAAAAATTAAACACTGATATGGATCTATTCATATATGGAGGTGGCGCGTATCAGAAAATCACTACTAATAATATTTATTCTTCGACGGGAGATATGGGGTTATTATTTCCTGGCTGGTATTCTTTAAACAATGCGGATATACGTTTCTGGCCTAGTGCAGGTGCAAGGGATAAAGTGACAGGATTGAACAGAGGATCAGAGTCGTTATACAGCGTCTTGGGATCTGCCACGTTTTCGTATAAGAATGCATTCTACCTGGAAGCTCAAGCACGAAATGACTGGAACTCGACTCTTCAGAGTCCTAACAATTCCTACTTCTATCCAGGCTTATCATTTACGTGGAACTTTTCAGAGAATTTCGAGATACCCAAACTGCAATTTGGTAAGTTAAGAGCTTCGTGGGCAGACGTTGGTGGCGGACCAAGCACGGCGACCGGGAACCGGTACTTTGCTAATAATGTATTTTCTGTAGGACAATTGCCTTATCCCTCCGGTCCTAGCATCGTTACACCGCCCACTACTTTACTTTTAGAAGCGATCAAACCGTTTAGAAAAAGAGAATTTGAAGTAGGCTTTAATAACCGCTGGTTTGAAAGAAGCCGGCTTGAGGTTGACTTCTCATTTTATACTAACAATATCTACAACCAAATTATTACCAACCCTCTTTCAGCAGCAACCGGATATCCCGGTGGCGCTAAAATCAACACGGGTAATACTAAGAACTGGGGCTATGAGTTATTTGTAAAAGGTGCACCGATAGCTACTGAAAAATATCGTTGGGATGTCACATTTACTGCCGCTAATCAACGCTCTAAAATTGTGAAACTGTATCCTGGTATCACCGAAAAACAAGTCGATGGCAACAGTGGATTCCAGGTATGGGCAAAAGAAGGAGAACCCATCGGTGAAATAAGAGCCTACGACTATAAAAAGAATGCAGACGGAAATAGAATTATAAATACAAACGGGTTCTATCAACTTACAGATAAAGTGCAAAGCACTGGAAAGAATGTTAACCCCAGGATATTTGGAGGGGTATACAGTGATTTCTCTTTTAAAGGATTCAATTTTCATTTTGGCATGGATTACAAATTTGGAGGAACCATATTCTCCTATACCAACAACTATCTGATGGGAACCGGCGCCATCAAGGCCTCGCTTCCTGGTAGGGATGAATCGCAGGGAGGATTGGCGTACTATATCGATAAAACTTCCAACAAAAAAGTAGCCTGGGAACATAATAAAGCGGCTCCTGCCGAAGCAAAAGACGGTATCATTTATAGTGATGGTATTATTTTGGACGGAGTCAGGGAGGTTACAACAAACGGGCAGACTACTTATGTTAAAAATGACGTGATCATTAGCGCCCCTGCTTATTATCAAACGTTCATAAATGACCTGAGCACGTCATGGCCACCCGATCGTTTATTCAAAAATGATTACATTAAAATAAGAGAATTAGCTGTTCAGTACACCATCCCGAAAAAAATCGTAGAGAAAGCGCGCTTACAAAAGGTGATGCTTTCGCTTGCGGCAAGAAACTTAGGTTACCTGTACAAAACGGTGCCCAACATAGATCCGGAAGGTGCTTTAGGTGCTCAGTCCTACATTGAGTACTCGTTCTTCCCTTCAATAAGATCTTATTCTTTTGGTGTCACAGTGAGCTTCTAATCAACTCTTATAAAATCAATATATTAACATGAAAAAAATATTCATTGGGTTATTGTCAGCTTTGCTCGTCTTTTCCTCTTGTAAGAAGGTGTTGGACGACGAGTTTTCAAACCCCGAAATCTACAGTAACACGGGAAATCTCTTCGGAGGATTATTCACAAATTCTCTTTACAAATGGAAAGTATACGTTCAGGATTACGGCGAATGGTGGTGGGAAATTGCCGGTAGCGGTGCCATGGGAGTAGCTGGATATACACAAGTTGCTCAACGATACATAACTGATCGTTACGGCTGGTTCAATTTATATGATGATCTGAGCGGATCTGATGGCTTTGGTAGGGCAACAGCCTTGTGGCAGGGTCGGCTATCTGCCTTTTATGGTGGAGCAGCGGGATGGGTTTCCATCAAGGATAATATTGCTTTGGTATCAGGCGACGAACTTGATAATAATAAAATCTATTACCTGCTTGCAACGGTAGTGAAGGACTATTCGGCTTTGCTAACGGTTGACTTCTACAATTCCATTCCTTATTCTGAAGCATTTGCCGGAGCCGACAGGGTCTTCTTCCCAAAATACGATGACGCTAAGTCGATATATACAAGCGTTTTGGATGAATTAAAAACTATAGAAGCCCAGCTTCCGGAAGTGTATAGCAAAATGTCGCCTGGGGCCATCAGCACTTTCAGTGTACAGGATATCGCATTTCAAGGTGATGTGCAAAAATGGAGACAATATATCAATGCGCTGCGTTTGAAATATGCCATAAGAATTTCCGGTGTTGATGAGGCCACTGCTAAGGCTCATATCCAGGACGTTCTCTCAAAAAACAATCTGCCAGCAACCGATATGGTATGGAGAATGCCTTATCAGATTGATGTACAAAACGGAGGTGAGTGGTTAAGGGGTTTAAAAGAAGCCTGGCCCGGCACGTTCATTCCTAATATCATCATGAAAAGGATGAACTTCGATAGTTCTATATATGAAGCTGGCAAAGACGACCCAAGGCTGCCCGTTATTGCAATGCCGACTAAATACAGCAAATTTGAAACACCGATTGTGGGAGATTATAGAGGTGTTACCATGAATGCAGACGGAGCAAAACAGGGATATGTTGATGGTGAGAGATATTATGTCGGAGGCCCGACAGGCGATATAACACAGAACTTTAAGCAAGACAGTAAGTCCCAATACAACTATGTTACCTACACCAGAAATGTTTATTTTCCAGTCTATATGATGTCAAAAGCAGAAGTCGATCTGTTATTGGCTGAAGTAGCTGCCAAAGGAATGGGAAATACCGGTAAGACAGCTGGCGAACACATCAAAGACGCCATTTTACACTCCACAGACTTTTGGTATGAAAGAAATGCAGAAAGCCTGTACGCTAAAGAGCACCCTATTATGCATCCTTCAAAACCGGATGCTGCCACAACAAATACCTACGCGAATTTTATGGTAGCACGGTTCAACGGTAAGACCCGACTTGATGACAAAATGGAAATCATCATGCAACAAAAGTTCATCCATTTAAACATCATGTGCCCTTACGAACTTTGGTCTGAACAAAGAAGAACTAGACATCCAAAATTAGAACCATTGACATTTGGCGGTAAGGTAATGAAACCATTTCCAGAAAGGCTCAAATATCCTACGTCCGAGCAATCAACTAATGCTGATAATTATGCTAAAGTGAGGGACCAGGATAATTTCACAAGCCCCATCTTCTGGGTTCCGGAAAGTCTTCGTACAGTTAATCCATATTGGGACAATTACAATTACGAATAACCTCACTTTTTAAAAAACCGCCTCCGGGCGGTTTTTTAATGCCTGTTCCTGTATTTTTAACCTGGAAACAAGTTGTGATCCGGTAATGTGATCCAAGGTCGCTTTTTTAAAATAAAGAAAGAGGCGGATGGATATTCCAATCTCAATCAACACACTTGCTTTGGCCGGGCTTGATGATGATCAGATGGCGCGGTAACGAAAGGCTTGACGGGCGGGTCCGACCAAAAAATTAAAAAAACAAAAAGATGAAAAGATTAGCTTTTTTGCTGGGTATATTATGGGTCGCCTCGGTGTCCGCGCAGGAGCAAGGCATTCATCCCGCTTCTGCTAAATATGAATGGCCTGAAGATCAGCTGGTAAAAGAAAAGCTGGATCAATGGCAGGATCAGAAATTCGGGATGATCATTCATTGGGGTTTGTATGCGGCACCGGGGATCATCGAGTCGTGGTCGCTGTGTTCGGAGGACTGGATCACCCGGGACAGTAACTCCTACTATGGGGACTATAAAAAGTGGTATTGGGGACTGAAAAAAGATTTCAATCCTGTCAACTTCAACCCCGAACAATGGGCGAAAGCAGCGAAAAACGCGGGTATGAAATACCTGGTGTTTACCACGAAGCACCACGATGGATTTTGCATGTTCGATACCAAAGAGACGGACTTCAAAATCACTGATGGTCCGTTTAAAGATCACCCTAAGGCCAATGTGGCCAAATATGTATTTGATGCATTCCGCAAGGAAGGCATGATGATCGGCGCCTACTTTTCCAAACCTGATTGGCACAGCCCGGACTATTGGTGGCCTATGTATGCCACGCCCAACCGTAACAATAACTATGATATCAAGAAGTATCCCTGGAGATGGGACAACTTCAAGAAATATACCTACAACCAGATCAGCGAGCTGATGCACGATTATGGCAAAATGGATATCCTATGGCTGGATGGTGGCTGGGTCCGTCCGCGCGAAACGGTGAACGAAGAAGTATTGAGCTGGGGCGCTCCTATTCCCCAATGGAGCCAGGACATCGATATGCCTAAGATCGCCGCGATGGCACGGAAGGCGCAGCCCGGCCTGTTGATTGTAGACCGGACCGTGCATGGCCCTTATGAAAACTATCAGACACCGGAACAACGCATCCCGGATCATAAAATTGATAATCCCTGGGAGAGCTGTATGACATTGGGTGGCGCCTGGGGTTATGTGCCTAATGAGAAGTTCAAGCCTGCTTCGCAGGTGATTGGCAGCCTGATCGAGATCGTGGCTAAAGGCGGTAGTCTCTTGTTAGGAGTGGGGCCCGGCCCGGATGGCACGTTGCAGCAACCCATCATTGAAAGGCTTTCTGAAATTGGAAAATGGATGGATGTCAACGGAGCAGCTATTTATAATACCCGCACCACCGAAATTTATAAGGACGGAAACACATTTTTTACTCAATCGAAAGACGGCAAGACCATATATGCATTAACTCCGGTTAAAAACGGCACGACTGTTCCTTCGTCACTTGATTGGAGCGGCAATCTTCCCGCCAGGGGTTCTAAAATGACATTACTGCAAACTGGTCAAAAGCTAAAATGGTCTGAAAAAGACGGCAAGGTGACTGTACAATTGCCAAAAGGATTGAAGACAGCAGCGGTGGCGATTGCTTTCACCAAGAGCAGGTAAACAGGTATACTCGCATAGATAACGGACGTCATTCTGATGCAGCTTTCAAGATCCTATACAGGTATCAGTGGTGCATCGAGGTGTCGCCATAAATGTTTGCAGGCATAGGTGCGGTAAGGACTCCATTGGTCTGAGATAGCCGTCATTCTTTCGATCAGCTCCTTTTGATTGTTGTACTCTATCTGGTACAATTGTATCATCGCCTTTTGTATGCCTAGGTCTCCGGTAGAAAAAATATCCTCCCGCGCCATAGCAAACATGAGAATCATTTCCACTGTCCATTTACCAACACCCTTTATTTGCGTTAACAACACGAGCAGCTCTTCGTTGCTCATTTGATGCAGCTTCGCATCTGTTAATTTATGGTCGATAAAGAACTGGCAAACGTTTTTAATGTAGACGGCTTTTGCATTCGACAAGCCAATACCTCTCAGTTGCTCGTGGGGCACTTGCAGGATGGATGAAGGCCTGGGATTCCGGCTACGGAGCAGCGTCAAAAACCGGGCATAGATAACAGCGGCTACTTTCGTACTCAATTGCTGGCTCATGATAGAAGCACAAATATGCAGGCAAATATTTTTCCTGAGCTCCAACACAAGAGGTTGCTGCCGCTTGATAACGGCCTTTAAGACAGGATCCTTATTTAAGTGTCGCCGATAAGACATATGAAAGGTTTAATCTTGTTGCATACGGTGAAATAAAATTGAGCCGTTGTCACTGGCTTCCATCAACATTCAAACGGCCTCGATAAGCGCTAAACCTTCAACTCGCCCAGCTTCATCAGGGCATATAGCATACAGGTCACATGCATCGACTGTATAAATTCATTGTTCCTGAATTTAGCTTTAAATTCTTCAAGGTCCATCAGTGTCACCTGTATCTCCTCGTTGGGGTCGAGGTTTTGCTCGGATGTCTTTTTTCCGCCTCTTGCCAGAAACATGTGCATCCAGTTATTATTTGTTGAAGGATTCGCACAGGTCTTTCCCAGATACTCATAGCTGGAAAATTCGTAGCCGGTCTCCTCCAGCAGCTCGCGCCTGATGGCCGTTTCCAGGTCGGCATCTTCCGCGTCTACACAGCCTCCGGGGATTTCCCAGCAGGTTTCGCCGATTGCATGCCGGTACTGCATTTCCATCACAACCTTATTGTCTTCGGTTAAGGCAAAACAGGTCACCCATGTGGGGAACTCGTACACATAATAAGGATCCACAATCTTTCCCTGCGGTGTTTCGCAGGTATCTTTCCTGACTTTAAACCAAAGGTCATTGAACAGTTGTTCCGACTTTAATATTTTCCACTTCATAATAACTGAGTCTTCATTTAATGGGGAAAACCTCTTCGAGGCTTTATCAATTTCCTAATTACGGGCAGCCATTGAATCTTTTATTAGACCAGCTATATAACATAACGCATCGATCTTATCCGCCTGTGCCGGGCGGACGCGGTACTCTTTTCCGGTGATGCGCATCTCAACAAGAACAGATGGTCAGACCGGGACGCCCACCTGGCCGGATGGGCAAAGGTCAGACCATCTGTTTCAACAGCCGTCGCGTACACTTATCCAACTTTGAACTTACCAATCACTTTACCTCCATCCCCTCTTCTCCCTCAGTCCGTTGATCTGCGCCACATGATGCCGGCCATGCCAGGCATAAGACTGGAGAAAGTGCCAAAGCGAAAGCTCCTGTTGCAGCCCGGGATGCCACGCGGCACGCTTCCACCCTTCATCAGTCACATTTTTGATAGCTTCGTACCAGCGCGTATGCAGCGCATACAACAAAGTGATAGACATGTTAACGGGTAAAGATTTTACATCATCCAGCTGCGCCCATGCATTTTCATCATAAGGCTTAATAGTAGGAAGCTCTTCCGTCAGGCAAAGCTTAAAGCGCGTATAGGCATTAATGTGACTGTCGGCGACGTGATGCACCAATTGATGCACCGTCCACCCACCCTCGCGGTAAGGAGTGTGCAATTGCGTTTCGTCCAGGTTGGTGATAGCAGCTTCCAGTGCATTGGGCAGAAATCTGATATCTGCCAGGGCACTGTCTCTGACTGCTTCAGAAAACGGCTGCACCTCTAAATGGCCAATAGGGTACTGGTTTTCTATTTCCATTTTACCGGTTCACTTTTAATAATTCCACTTCAAATATCAGTGTCGCGCCACCGGGAATGTCTGCACCCGCACCGCGATCGCCGTAAGCCAGCTCTGATGGTATCCAAAGCCGCCAGTGACTTCCCTCTTTCATCAAAGGAATAGCTACCTGCCATCCCCTGATCAATTGGGTAAGGCGCGCCGTGAAAGGCTGGTTTCTTTTAAAAGAGCTGTCAAATTCTTTTCCGTCCAGTAACGCTCCTTTATAATGGGCTGTTATCGAATCGGTAGGATCCGGCTGCACGCCTGTTCCTTCTTTTAACACCTCATACTGTATGCCGCCGTCGAGCTCTTTAACGCCTTCTTTGTTTTTATTTTGCTCTAAAAACTCGCGCCCTATTTGCTTTTGCTTGTCTATTTTTTCGTTCATTGCTTTTCTTAATTTTTCTTGTAAATTCATATGTTTTGTTCTTGCTATGCAATTTATGGACCATTTCATCCGGGAGTGATCCTTCAGATCAGCTTTCCCTCAAAGATTTCCCCGTAAGCTGAATAAATACATCTTCCAGGTTCGCCTTCTTAACCTCCTTTGGCCGCTCAAATCCTGAAGCCACTAGATGATCGATCAGGTGATCGGGCGTGTCCAGCGCCACGATATTGCCGGCATCAATAATGGCGATACGGTCGCAGAGATATTCGGCCTCGTCCATATAATGAGTGGTAATAATAATGGTCGTACCCTGGGCTTTAATCGTCTTGATCAGTTCCCAGAGGTTCCGTCGTGCCTGGGGATCCAGGCCGGTAGTGGGTTCATCCAGAAAAATAACCTTGGGGCGGTTGATGAGTGTGGTGGCCACAGAGAAACGTTGTTTTTGTCCGCCGCTCAACTCCTTAAATTTTGCCTTCGCTTTCTCCTCCAGGTTCACCGATCGCAGCAGCTCCATACCGTCCACCTCCTGGTTATACAAACCAGCAAAAAGATCGATCAGCTGCAGCAGGTTGAGCCCGGGATAATAGCTGCTGGCCTGCAACTGAACACCAATCAACCCTTTGATGGTGTTAGGGTGTTGATCCAGATCGTACCCAGCCACGCTGATGGTGCCGCTCGTCTTCTTCCGGAGGGTTTCAATGATTTCCAGTGTGGTAGATTTGCCGGCACCATTGGGACCGAGCAGACCAAAGATTTCATTTTCGTACACCTCAAAAGAAATTCCTTTCACCGCCCGGAAGTCACCATAATTCTTTACGAGGTCCTGTACGGATATCATCACGTTTGCCATGGGATAAAACTACAATTTAGTTGGTAATAGGCAGTTGAAAAGTTGACACGTGAAAGGGGCTGCCTTAATGGAAAGGCAGATTTACATGGTGCATAAACATTTTTCTTCTTTGTCATCGTATTGCTCTGTGTATTTCCTTTGAAGTCCTTGGTAAAAACATCAAAAATGTAGAAATGTTGTGCACCCGGATTACAGGCAGATTACCACCAAACCACGACATTTGCAATTCCTAAAAAGATTCGATCATGAAAGTATTCAAGTTTGGAGGAGCATCGGTAAACAGTGTGGAGCGTGTTAAAAACCTGGCAGCTATCTTACAGCATTATCCCAATGAGCAGCTGCTGGTGGTGATCTCTGCAATGGGAAAAACGACCAACGCACTGGAAAAAGTGGCCGAAGCTTTTTACGCCTCCCAAAAAGAGGAAGCCTTACAACTGTTCAACCAGGTGAAACAACAACATCTGACCACCGCTAAATACCTGCTGGTGACCCGCTACCTGGCCTGTGAAGCACAGTTGAAAGACTTTTTCACGGAAGTAGAATGGTTATTGCATGATCAACCGGTGCGTGAATACGATTATTATTACGACCAGATCGTCTGTGCCGGCGAGCTTCTATCCACCGCGATCGTCAGTCACTACCTCAATGAAATAAATATACCTAATACCTGGATCGACGTACGCGATATTATCCGAACGGACGATAACTTCAGGGACGCTAATATCGATTGGGAATTTACCCAAAACAAAACGAATGACGAGATCAAACCCCTGCTGGAAGCCGGTAATATCGTGTTGACCCAGGGATTTATCGGGGCCACGGACGAGAACGAAAGCACGACGTTGGGCCGCGAAGGAAGTGATTACACAGCAGCAGTGTTTTCCAATATGCTGGACGCCGAAAGCCAGGTGATCTGGAAAGACGTTGAAAGCGTGATGAATGCTGATCCCAAAGAGATCCACGATGCAGTGCCGATTCCGGAACTCAGCTATACCGAGGTCATCGAGATGGCCTATTATGGCGCCCAGGTGATCCACCCCAAGACAATCAAACCCCTACAGAATAAAGGCATCCCATTATATGTCAAATGCTTTCTGGATGCCAGTCTTCCGGGTACGCATATTCACAATAATATCGTGAAGCAGCTGCCACCCATCATCGTGATCAAGAGAAACCAGGTGATGGTAGAATTAAAATCTAAAGACTTCTCATTTATCGGTGAGCATAATACGGAGATCCTTTACGAACTATTCGAACAATTATTTATCACGCCTACCCTGACACAAAACGGCGCGATCAATATCATTTACGCTTTCGATCATAAGGAGGATAAGATCAGCCAGTTTGCCGCTGCCGCCGCGACCAACTTTGACGTGCAGATAACGCCGGGGCTGACGCTGTTGACGATCCGGCACTACGATGAAGCCGCTTTGAAGCGGTATGTCGACGGCAAAAATTTTTTAGTAAGACAGCAAACCTCGCACAACCTGAGGTTGCTTTATCAGGAGTGGCTGTGATTACAGGAAGGTGCGCCAGTATAACTGGTCGATCCATTTTTTGCTCTCGCTTCCCCAGGATTTTGCAAGGCTGGCCAGATCCGTTTTTACTTCGGCCTGCGACTTTTTCTTTCCTTTCGTAGGTGCGGTTAATTCTGAAGGTTTGGGTGCTTCTAACTTGACACCTGTTGCAATCCAGCTGGTATGCAGCCTCGGCACGGTGACACCCAATATCGCGCCTGGCAAGCCATTCAGATTCATCGGTCCGCCACTTATAGCGATCTCATCCGTGTAATACGCAAATACATACACGCTATCAAACAGGACCGCTTGGGCTTTGCGGCAGTTGAAGCCCGCAATTTCCCGCTGATCGTTGGGGAAAAGCTTCCAGTTGATTTTTCTTTGTGGACCATTGAACAGCAAATAGCCTTCTAATGTCATCAACGTCGCGTACGTGTTATTGTTGTAATCATTATACCAGAGATTTTCTTCCTCGTTCATTCCCCAAAAGCCTCTCTTTGCGTCCCCTTTTCTGTCAAATTTGTAAAGAGATACATTATTATCAAAAAGAAGTGTATAATAATTCGTATTGAATTTGGGTACCTGATCTTTGAACCGGTCAAACCATTCGTTCCCCTCGTTCTGAGCGTGAACATTGGCTTTTACTTCATACTCGATCGATCCGGCAGTGATAAACTTTTGCGCCGACGACTGCAAAGCGACCAGCAATACAAAAAGCGTAAAAATATTTTTCATCGTTATTATTTTTTTTATTGAGCTGCTGGTGCGGCAGCGGCTCCTCCATTCATTTTATTGAAATTCCAAACAAACCCTAACAAAAAATGTCTGCGTAAAACGGTATTGTACGTCTCAGTAAAACTACCCTGCTCTCCAAAGTTTCTTGAGTACCCGTTCCTCTGATTTAAAATATCATTGACGGCAGCTTTGAGCTGAAACTCTTTTTTATAGATCCATTTCACTAACTCGGCATTCCAGAAAACGAAATTGTTATTGGTTGGAAAACGGGAATCTTTTTGCCTGAGCGAGGCGTCTACATTAGTAGAAAGCTCGAACTCCTTAGGCAAATATAATCTTCCGGAAAAATAGCCCCCGCCGGTCCAGTACTCAGCGTTTGCCTGCGTGCTCACGGACGCCCTGGCAATATTATAACCAAAATAAGGATCGATACTGATTCTGTATTTCTTTTCAACGTCTCTGGACAGACTAACCTGCAGATTATAGAAAGAGTTTTTGGTGATATTTTTAGAAACGGGGCCATTACCGCCCACGAAATCTACGCTTTGATTGAACCGGATATTAGGACTCAGACCCAGATCCAGGTTGATCGACCTGAATTTTTTATTGTACCAGCTGTAGACACTTCCGTACCAGATACCATTGGTGTTAACCGTTTGAATGGTCCGCACAGCATTGATAATGGTGCTGGCAGTTACAAATGCGTTTTGCGTGAAACCGCCGTTAACTCCTAAATACAAGCCGGTTTCAGATAACATCTTCCATGAGTTGTAGCTCAAACTGAAAGAGTGATTGAACGAGGGGCGAAGATCAGGATTACCAATCACCTGGTTTAACGGATCAGTATTTACGCGGATTGGTTGCAGCTGATCAAGAGATGGCGCATTGGTTCGTCCATTATAATACAGCCGGATGCTTTTGTTAGGCGTAAATTTATAGGCAATGTTCGCCCTTGGAAAGTGATTGGTAAAATCATAGCTGGTGGTAGATCCCAGTGTTTTGTCGACCTGCTCATAATTGGTTAACCCTACTGATGAGCCTACATTGATATTTACTTTTTTATTACTATACCTAAACCCAAGACCGGGCGTGTTAGACATCTCATTAAATCCGTAATCGTTGCTCAAAGAATCCACTCTGTTCGTATAAGCATCTCCCTTTTTTGAAAAGATGTCCCGCAGCTGATCACGGCTGGTAAGATTAAAGGCATAACTGGCCTCCAGGTAAAAATCTTTTGCTAAAGGCTCTGTGTAAGAAATACGTGTGCCAAAGGCGTTGCTACTATTATTAAGCAAGTTGCGCTGATCAATACTCTGGGTGGTATCTAATGCATTGTCTTCATAGATCTGTAATTTCGAAATCAGGAAACCATCGCTGTTAGTTTTATTAGCGTTCAAGGTCGTATTAACGGAAAGCGTTCTATACTGTTTTTTAAATTTATGCATCCAAAGCAGATTGGCGTTATAGGCAGATTGATCCACATCGTCATTAGACTTTCTGTCGTTTATGTTGATAAACGCGCCGGTTTCCGAATTCGTGTTTTCGGCGTAGTAAGCTGAATTCGATTTACTGAAATTAAAGTTAACGCCGGTCGTGAGTTTCAGCGTGTTCATGGAGTCAAGCTTGGTTTCCAGGGTCAGGTTGCCACTGTGTTTGTCAGAGACATTCATGAAGTCCGAATTCGAGGCAGTGTTATAGGCCAGGTCAGGTGTGAAATTCCTGGCAAAGACCTGTGTATTTCCGGGAGCTTCAATACGCACATAGCGATATCCGCCGTTCACCGAATGCTTGTCCTGATTGAATTTATTGCTGTAATGTATACCTGCGTTGTAATTGATCGGGATACCGTTGCTACGGTTTCTGCTGTCCCCGAAAATCATAATGCCGCCATCATCTGTCACCTGTACGTTATCATTTCCGCCGCCGTATTTCGAAGCGTCGTCCCAGTTCAGATTCATAAATCCGATATCACTGCTAATGGCATATCCGGCTATCTTACGTTTCGCCTTGAAGGAATTCAGCATGGCCGCGCCATAATATCGTCCTTTGCCGGCATCGTCATTCGAGGCGGACCGTTCCCGATAGCCACCGCCTGCATCGATCTTACCGAAATAACCTTTTTTCTTGTCCTCTTTCAGCTTCAGGTCAACCGTTCGATCCTTGACCCCGTCGTCAATGCCGGTGAAATTAGCCTGATCACTGCCGCGATCGTACACTTTCACTTCTTCCACTACATCGGCTCTCAGGTTTTTAGTTGCGATGCCCGGATCACTTCCGAAGAACACCTCCCCATCTACCAGCACCTTCTTAACAGCCTGGCCCATCGCAGTTATATTTCCGTTTCGATCGACCTGGAATCCCGGCAGTTTTTTCAAAAGCTCCTCTACGTTCGCTCCCTCGGCCACTTTGAAACTGTCGGCCGTAAATACCGTCGTGTCACCCCGCATGAACATCGTTTTATTAGCTTTCACAATCACCTCATCCAGCAGCTTCGCTTTCGATATCATATTGATAAAGCCCATGTCTTTAGGCTTACCGGGCTGCAGTGTAATTTTTTCGGAGAAGTCGGCAAAATAAGGATGGGTTACCAGTAACAGATAGCTTCCTGTATCAGGCACATTAAACTGGAACGAACCATCAGCGCCCGCCCTTTTATAATCTACCAGGATAGAATCCCGGCCGTTTAAAAGTGCGACCACTGTATTCTGTAAACTTTTTTGATCAGACGAGTCCACCAAAGCACCTTTGATGGTGGTTGTTTGCGAAAAAGCAGGCAAGCAAAGAATGATCAACAGGGCAAATGTCAGATAGATTCTCATAGTTGTTTCGATAGTTATAATAAAACCATTATGACGCGCAAAAAGCAAAAATGCACAAAATCAATACATTGTGGGAACATCAATTTCTCAAACTTTTGTTAAAATACGATAATAATAAATATCTACGAAAATTACGTAGAATCTCCCTGAGACGCTAAACAAGATGCACGATTCGGGTCCACCCCCCATGCAGAGAGAACCCCATTTCAACCCGAACGCCTCCGTAAACCATCCAGTCGGGCCCTCCAAACGGTGTAACAGATATCTCAGCATGGCCGGAGCAAAACTTCGGTGGCAATGAGGATTGATAAAAACATGTAGAATTCATCATTCCGGCCACGGTGAAGCGGAGTAGAGGAAGCTCATACCAAAAGTAGCAGTAAGCGCCGAACGTAAAGCATGCTCTTCCGGTTAACGGTAGTTATTTACCGGTAAAGCAGCGTTTTATCAGGCCAAAGATTTTATGGGCATCATAATTATCGTAAATTGCTCGAAACATTATACATGCCAGCTGATATCAAAAACATACAGGAATCTTTTGAAAGGAACAATTTTATAGACACGTCGAAGCCTGTCTGGAATTATTCGATCTTAACCGATGAAGATATTACCAACTTCCAGGCCGGCACTCATTACACCTTGTATGAAAAATTTGGTTCGCGCTCTTTACAGGTCAATGGAGTTTGGGGCATGTATTTCTGTGTGTGGGCGCCCAGCGCAAAGTTCGTTTTCGTTACCGGTAATTTCAATGATTGGAACAAACTCTCCCATCCCCTGACGGCCCGCTGGGACAACAGCGGCATATGGGAAGGCTTTATTCCCGGCTTTCATTTGGGCGAAGTGTACAAATATCATATCGTAGGTCCCGACAACAGTATTGCGGACAAGGGAGATCCATTTGCTCACTTTTGGGAAGTGAAGCCGTTAACTGCCTCCATCACCTGGGACCTCCACTACGAATGGGCTGATGGCGACTGGATGTCGGGCCGCGAACAACCTAATTCTCTACAAGCGCCGTGGAGCGTATATGAAGTGCACCTGGCCAGCTGGCTAAGACCCAACCCCGAAGATGAGCATACATATCTCACCTATGATGGGCTTCGCGAAAAGCTGGTACCGTATGTGAAAGAAATGGGATTTACACACGTGGAGTTTATGCCGGTAGCCGAGCATCCTTTTGATGGAAGCTGGGGCTATCAGATCACCGGCTACTTCGCTCCTACCTCCCGCTTTGGCGATCCGCAGGGACTGATGCGCCTGATAGATGCTTTTCACCAGGAGGGTATCGGTGTCATCCTCGATTGGGTACCTTCTCATTTTCCTTACGATTCGCACGGCCTGTTTTTATTTGACGGCAACCATACTTATGAATATGCGGATATGCGCAAGGGTTTTCACCCTGACTGGAACAGTTATATCTTCAACTATAAAAGAGGGGAAGTCAAATCTTTCCTGATCAGCAATGCACGTTTCTGGTTTGAGCTTTTCCATATCGACGGCATCAGGGTGGACGCAGTAAGCTCTATGCTGAAACTGAACTATTCGCGCAAAGAAGGGCAATGGGAACCGAATGAACACGGCGGCGATGGCAACCTGGAAGCCATTGAGTTTATCAAACATTTGAATGAAATGGTTTTCCGCGATTTTAAAGGCGTGCAGACCATTGCTGAAGAAGCAACGGATTGGCCTGGCGTTTCAAGACCCACTTTCGCCGGTGGCCTTGGCTTTGGCATGAAGTGGATGATGGGCTGGATGCACGACTCATTGAATTATTTCAAGCTGGATCCGTGGAACCGCGCTCAACAGCAGGATCAGTTTACGTTCAGCATGATGTATTATTATGACGAGAACTTCATGCTTCCGATCAGCCATGACGAAGTGGTGCATGGCAAGAGTCCGCTGGTCTTCAAGATGCCCGGCGACCTGTGGCAAAAGTTCGCCAACCTCAGGTTGTTCTTTACCTACATGTGGACGCACCCCGGCGGTAAACTGTTGTTCATGGGCAGTGAGTTTGGACAAACATCCGAATGGAATTACAAAGGTCAGCTCGATTGGCACCTGCTGGAACATGGCAGTCACAAGGGCGCTCAGCAATGTCTGCAGACGCTCAACAAGGTCTTGAAGGAGGAACCTGCGTTGTACGAGAAACAATTCAGCAAGGATGGGTTTGAATGGATCGATCTCAACCACCGTGGTGAATGTGTGATGGTCTACAAAAGAAAAGCAGAAAAGCCAGATGACGATCTGCTGGTGGTGCTCAACGCAACGCCTGAAGTGCGGCACGACTGGGTGATAGAAACCTACGGAAAGGCGTACACCCAGGAAATCTTCAATTCTGATCTGAAGAAATTTGACGGAACAGGCGATGTGTTCAATGAATCATTGCGTTGCGAATGCCTCGACCCCGAAACGCAGAAATACCGGATCACGCTGAACCTGCCACCGCTGGCCGGGTTGATCCTGAAGTGAGTGTATTAGCTGATGAATTCATCAAAGTTGTCATTAGTGATTACTGTGGTCATTTCCGGCGAATAAGCATCGATAAAGCTTTTCCTGAAATTTAATCACAACCACAACAGGATTGCAAAGAGATATTTCTGGCGTACCCATGCGCCACAGGAAATAGATAACCTGGAAGAAAAAGACGGTGCGATGGTTTTACCCACCTGACGCGCCCCCATCAGGATAAGGGCTTTTTTATCTTTAAGGTATTTAACGATGATATTTTCTTGCAAGCGGTCGATCATACCTGAAAAAAAATAAGCCAGATTATAATGAAATCGAAAAATTCATATAAAAATTGCGAATGAAATCGCAACATTCATATGAAATTTGCGAATAGGATCGATATTTTCACAAAATGAGAAAAGGTAGCTGTTAATGCCGCGCCCCCGTCCAGGGAAAGCTCGGAAGAGAGGCCACCCCATATTTTACATCCGCTCCGGTACTTTAATGCCCAGCAACCTCATCGCTTCGGCAATGGTATTTGCCGTCAGCATGGAGATCTTTAACCGCAACTGTTTCTTCTCTTCGCTTTCTGCGCTCCTGATAGAGTGAGCTGCGTAAAAGCTATTGAATAGCTTGGACAGATTGAACGCATAAATGGCTATAAGCGAAGGATTCATTTCAGCCGCTGCCTGGTGAATAGTGACGTTGAATTGTTCCAGTAAAAAGATCAGCTCCTTCTCCAGTGGCAGCAGATCCGTTGATATTGCGGATTCGTTAATGGTTTCGCTCCTTAACACGGACCGGATGCGTGCGTGTGTATATTGAATAAAAGGTCCCGTAAACCCATGAAAGTCGATGCTTTCTTCGGGGTTGAACACCATTCGCTTTTTAGGATCCACTCTCAGCAGGAAAAATTTCAGGGCGCCCAGCGCAATCGTTTCATACAATTCGTTCAACTCGTCCTGCGCAAAGCCACTCACCTTCCCCAGCTCTTCTGTTTTAGCAGCAGACACTTTCACCAGTTCATTGATCAGGTCATCAGCGTCGACCACCGTGCCTTCCCTTGTTTTCATACGGCCATTCGGCAGTTCCACCAATCCATAACTCAGGTGATGAATGCTGTCTGCATAAGGCTTTCCGAGCTTTTGTAAGATCAGCTTCAATACCTTCATGTGATAGTTCTGCTCATCGGCGATCACATAAATGCTTTCATCATAGGGAAAATCTTTGTATTTCTCATCGGCCAGGCCCAGGTCTTGTGTGATATAAACAGAAGTGCCGTCTTTACGCTGTACGATCTTTTCGTCAAGTCCTTCAGAAGTCAGATCGATCCACACACTACCATCATCTTTCTGATAGAACACGCCTTTCTTCAGTCCTTCCTGTACAAACTCTTTACCCAGCAAATAGGTTTGGCTCTCATAATAGTTTTTATCAAAGTCAGCACCGATCCGATCATAGGTTTTATTGAACCCTTCGTACACCCAGCCGTTCATCTGCCTCCACAGCGCCATTACCTCTTCATTGCCCTGCTCCCACTCTACCAGCATCTGCTGGGCAGCTTTCATGATCGGCGTGCTTTTATCTGCCTCTTCTTTACTCATCCCACCCTCGATCAACCCGGCCATTTGTTCCTTATGCTTTGTGCCAAACAACACGTAATAATCACCTACCAGGTGATCGCCTTTAATGCCTGCTCCTTCCGGTGTTTGCCCATTGGCAAATTGTTGCCAGGCCACCATCGATTTGCAAATATGAATACCACGGTCGTTGGAAATGGAACTCTTAAAAACCGCATTTCCCTGCTTTTTTAAGATCTCAGAAACGCTCCAGCCAAGGAATATATTGCGCAGGTGCCCGAGGTGCAGTGGTTTGTTAGTATTGGGCGACGCATATTCCAGCATGATCTGTTTACCCTCCTGCTGCAAAGGCGCCTGGTTCTTTTGGTTGAAATGTGTTTCCAGGAATTGTTTCCAATAGCCGGCATTAACGGATAAGTTTAAAAACCCTTTGATCACATTGTAGGCCGTCACCAGCTGTGGATGCTTGTCCACGAGATACGTTCCTATTTCTGCGCCGAGATCTTCCGGCTTCTTTTTCAACTGTTTGATAAAAGAAAACAATACCAATGTATAATCACCTTCAAACTCAGGTTTCGTGATATTGATGGCCACCGCATCTTCCTTAAAGTCCTGTTGATATAAATCGTTTAAAGCAGCAACAATAACCGGTTTCAATTCCGCAACAATGCTCATACTGTCTGTAATTTTTCGTGCAAAGATAGTCCTAAAGTCCGAGGTCGGAAATCGGATGTCGGAAAGTCCCGAAAGACTGCCAACAAGCGCATATGGTTCATCGTAGTATCGACACCAATAACACGACCATGCTACTTCTTCAGACCTCTGACCCCGGACCTCCGACTTCCCGTCTTTACAGCTATCTTCGCAGCCAGATGAGGCAACATTTTTATAAAGCCAGGAACGTCATATTACCCATCATTGACTTTTTTTATCCCCCGGTTAAAAGGTTAATGCCGTTACAAACATTCCGGTATGCGGTGTCTGGCGTGTCCAACACGATATTTGGCCTGGTGGTCTTTTATGTGGCCTATCATTATGTGCTCCGTACGCGTGACCTGGATCTCGGGTTTTATGCGCTCGAATCCTACACCGCCGCATTGATCATATCTTTTACAGCCGCTTTTTTCTGGGGATTTTTCCTGATGAAATATGTGGTGTTTGATGACAGCCGGATCAGGGGGCATGTTCAGATGTTCCGCTATTTTCTGGTCTGCCTGTTCAACCTCGTGTTAAACTATGTATTGCTGAAGCTGGCGGTGGAAGTGCTGCATGTTTATCCAACCTTCGCACAACTGGCAACTACCCTTATCGTGATCGTTATAAGCTACCTGGCCCAGCGACATTTTACCTTCAGAAAAGGCGCGCTGCCGGATTACGTCGAAAAAGAGGATCAATAGGTCGATCTGACAATATTGCCTTTCAACCTCAGCAACTCCGTTTCTGAAACTTTCAGATTATACCGCGCGTCGATCAACCGGTCGTAGGCCTGTGCCAGGCTCAATTGCGCTTCCCGTAATTGCACCAGGGTGGCAGCACCCAGTTTATAGGTCTCAAATACGATCCCGACATTTTCTTCGGCGAGTTCGATACTCTCCTCTTCCAGTCTTAATAATTTCTGCTGCTGCTGGTAATCCTTGAATGCATTGATAACGGATAAGTAGATCAATGACCGCTGGTTGTCATAATTCAATTCCTGGAGGTTGACAGAAAGCCGGTCCTGCCTGATCTGCCGCCTGACGGAGAACTGGTTAAATATCGGCACGCTAGCGGTAAAACCATAATTCAAACCATTTTGTTGATTAAACAAGGTCGAGAAATTATTGATCACCCTTCCGTTAATCGTGCGGTTAAAATTATAAGCCGTCCCAAACGAGATGGTGGGCCACAATCCGGCTCTTGTTTCTTTCAGCGTGTATTTGGCTACGTCGATATTGGTACGCGCCCTCAACAGCGAAGGGTTCGTTCTTTCGATACCATCCTGTATATCTCCCAGCGCGATGAAGGGATTCAAGGGAATAGTGTCGGGCACTTCAAACTCATGCTCCCGCACTTTACTGTTCATCGCTTGTATCAGTTCCTGTTTCAATTGTTCGATCCGCGTTTCCTGTTGCATTTTCAGGGCACGTTGTTCGTTCAGATCCACTTTGCTTTGCAATACATCCGGCTTGGCGCCACTTCCGATCTCCAGTTTATAACTGGCCAACCGGGCTCTTTCGTCATTCAGCCGGATCTGCACATCTGTAGCGCGCACCAGCTGCTGCTGGCGGGCGATATTGTAGTAGGTGTTTACTACCTGCGCCACTGTATTGACCACCTGCTCTTTGGCGGCGTAGGAACCGGCTTCCAGCAAGACCCTTGCTTTATCCCTGGTGGCGAACATCCGGAACCCATCAAAGAGCACCCAATCCAGTCCAATGCGGGCCTGAAGATTGTTGGAGCGGATATTATTAGACTTGCGCTCCGTGCCATCGGCCAATGTCTGGCGCTGGTTATTATTATTGAAAGTGCGCGTCGCATCGGCATTCACGAGCGGAAGAAAAACAGCATTCCGGTAGCTGTAGTCGATCGCCGCGACCAGTGAGTCATTCCGGGCAATCTGTATATCATAATTGTTCTGCAAAGCCGTTGCGATGGCCTCTTCAAGCGTCAGCACCCGCTGAGCGGCAACCGCGTTGCCCATCATGAAACTGATAACAATAATTAAAATGGTAATGCGCATGCGATTCTTTAACTAAAATTACTACAACCGTCAATCCAATTAACCCTGCACCGGCGTGATGGCAGGATGCGGATGCTGCCCCTGCTCCTCTTCCAGCATCTCTTCAAATTCTTTTCGCTTTCTCCGGGAAGACATATCACTGTAGATACAAGGCAAAATATACAATGTCAATATCAGCGAGAAAATAATTCCTCCCACGATCACGATACCCAACGGTATCCGGCTGGTGGCGGCGGCGCCCAGGGACAAGGCAATTGGTAACGCGCCGAGGGCCATCGCCATGCTGGTCATCAGGATGGGCCGTAAACGCTGACCTGCAGCGTATAGCACGGCATCGTTTTTTTCCATTCCTTTCTTACGGCTCTGGTTGGCAAATTCTACAATTAAGATCCCGTTCTTGGTGACCAACCCGATCAGCATGATCATACCGATCTGGGAGAAGATGTTCAGTGTCTGTCCAAAGATCCATAATGACAGCAGCGCTCCGGCCAACGCGAGCGGCACGGTGATCATGATAATAAACGGATCCCGGAAACTTTCAAACTGCGCCGCCAGGATCAGGTAGATCAGGCCCAACGCGAGCAAAAACGCAAAGCTCGTATTACTGCTGCTTTCCGCGAAGTCGCGGGCCGTACCGGTCAATGAGGTAGTGAATGTATCATCCAATACTTTTTGTGCAATGCGCTCCATTTCTTTAACTCCGTCGCCCACGGTATGCCCTTCTGTAAGTCCGGCAGATATGGTAGCTGATTTGTAGCGGTTGAAGTGATAGATGGATGGCGGCGTTGTCGATTCTACGGAGTTGGTAATATTGTCCAGGCTGATAAGCTGTCCGCTGTTGTTTCTTACAAATATTTTTTTCAGATCGTCAGGATCGTCTCGGTTGATCCGGTCTACCTGTGCCATTACCTGGTATTGCTTACCGCTCTTGGTGAAATAGCCCAGCCGCTGATTACTGTAAGCCGTTTGAAGCGCTTGCGATACGTCGGCAATGGAAACGCCTAGCTGCGCTGCTTTCAGGCGATCCACATGCACCCGCAGTTCCGGTTTGTTGAATTTGAGATCTGCATCTACCTGCTGAAATACGTCGCTGTTGTTGGCCTCTTCCAGGAAGGTCGGCAACACTTCGGACAGCCTCGCAAAGTCGTTATTCTGCAACACAAATTGTACGGCCTGTCCGCCGCGGCGGTTCACCTGTATGGTTTGATCCTGTATCGCAAAGGCCCTTCCGTTAGTGAATTTGGACACACCTTTATTGACATATTCAACGATTTCCTTCTGACTTCGCTCCCGTTCACCGGGCTTTACCAGGCGCACCCGGGCAAAGCCGCCATTCACGCCGCCACTGCTCCGGGACCCCGCCATGGAAAGCACGATCTCATGTTCAGGAACAGAGTCTATAATAAACTGCGACACCTGATCTACGTAGCGGTCCATGGCGGTAAAGGAAGTGCCTTCTGCGGCCGTCAGGCTCAGCCTGAACTGGCTTTTATCTTCCATGGGCGCCAGCTCTGACTGAATATTGGAACCGATCAGGAAGATGATACCAAAACAAACGAGCACCAATGTCCACGCCAGCCAATGCACATGGCGCGAGCGAACCGTGAGGAAGACCTTCATGAAGGCTTTCAGGCTGCGCTCGTAGCCGCGTTCCATACCCACGAAGAAAGGCTCCGTCTTCTTATAGAACCAGGACTTTTTATGAACATCTTTTTTAGAAACAAATACGTTGAGCACAGGCGTTAACGTAAGTGATACGAACGCGGAAATGATCACTGCTCCAGCCACGACGATCCCGAACTCGCGGAACAAACGTCCCACAAATCCCTGCAGGAATACAATCGGCAGGAACACGACTGCAAGCGTGATAGACGTGGCAATCACCGCGAAATAAATTTCTTTGGATCCCTCCAGGGCTGCTTTGCGCTTGCTCATCCCCTGCTCCAGCTTCTTAAAAATATTTTCCGTGACCACGATACCATCATCTACCACTAACCCCGTTGCCAGCACGATCGCCAGCAGGGACAATACGTTGATGGTATAACCCATAATGTACATGATGAAAAACGCACCGATCAGCGACACAGGAATATCGATCAGCGGACGGATAGACAGGATCCAATCCCGGAAGAACAGGTAAATGATCAGCACCACCAACCCGATGGCGATGAAAAGCGTTTCTTCCACTTCTGTGATCGACTTCTTAATGTATTCTGTCTGATCCAGCGCGATGTTGAGCTTGATATCGGCTGGCACTTCTTCTTTAATGCTTTCGATCCTTTTATAAAATTCATCGGAGATGGCCACGTAGTTGGCACCCGGCTGCGGGATCACGGCCAGCGCAATCATAGGAATGGCACTTTCTTTCAACTGGGTCTCTTCATTCTCGGGGCCCAGCACGACTGATGCTACGTCCTTCACACGAATGTCTGCGCCGTTTACATTTTTGATGATAATATCGGCAAACTCTTCTTCCGTATCCAATCTCCCGAAAGTGCGGATGGTCAGCTCAGTGCTTTCTCCGGATAATTTACCCGAAGGCAGTTCAATATTTTCCCGCTGCAGCGCATTTTGAATTTCTGTTGGCGTCACGTCAAAGGCCGCCATTTTATTAGGGTCGAGCCAGAGGCGCATCGCAAATCGCTTTTCACCCCAGGTGTCAATACTACTCACGCCGGGAATCGTTTGTAACCGGTCTACCAGGACATTGGTGGCATATTCGGTTAGCTGCATCGGGTTTTTGGTGTCGCTCTGCACGGTCATGGCAAGGATAGGTTCTGCACTGGCATCGGCCTTACTAACGGAAGATGGCGCATCCAGATCGTCGGGAAGCTGACGCTGCGCAGCAGACACTTTGTCGCGCACATCGTTGGCCGCTGTTTCGAGATCCGCACCCACTTCAAATTCCACATTGATACTGCTGCTACCGGCACTGCTGGTGGACTCAATATTCCTGATACCGGGAATACCGTTGATCGCTTCTTCAAGTGGCTCGGTGATCTGTGATTCAATGATATCGGCATTGGCACCGGAATAACTGGTGCGGACGCCGATATTGGGCGGATCGATCGCCGGGTAATCCCGCACCCCCAAAAACTTGAAAGCAATAATACCGAAGACAATAATGACAATATTCATCACTATCGCTAACACCGGTCTTCGTAAACTTAATTCAGAAATATTCATTGAAGCATCTGGGATTTTCTTTTTTACAAAGGGCACCTGGCTTTACGGGACGGGCTCCTGCACGAACTACTTATCAGTGCATTATTCTCCCTTGCGCACTTTGTTCAGCTTGATGGCCGTGCCCGGTTTGGTGGTCATAATACCGGTGGTCAAAACCGTATCGCCCTCTTTGAGACCGCTGATCACTTCGACACGCGCGGAATCGCGGGCACCAACTTCTACATCCTGGTAGACAGCTTTTCCACTTTGATAGAGAATAACCTGCTTACCTTTTATCGTTGGCACCACCGATTGGGAGGGAACGAAAAGGGCATTGTTGTTGGGCGTGAACCCGATCTTCACTTTGGCAAAAGCGCCGGGAACAAGACCCGCAGTTTTTCCGAATACCCGTGCACGGACCAGCAGACTCCTGTTGGTAACGCCCACATTGGATTCGGTAGCGTATACCCCGGCGGCGAACACCTGGTCACTACCCTGCACCGTGAAGTTGACATTCTGACCTACGTTGATCAGGCCGATATATTTTTCGGGAATAGAAAAATCCAGTTTTAATTCATTGACCTGGTTGATGGTGGCAATCACATCGGCAGGGCTTACATAAGCACCGGGGCTGATATTCCGCAGACCTAACCTTCCGCTGAATGGCGCCCGTATTTCGGTGCGGTAGATCTGCGTCTTAATGACATCGATATCAGCGCGGATATTATTAAGATTGAGCAAGGTCACATCATAATCGCTGCGGCTGATGCCCTGGATCTCCAGCAGCCGGGAAGCGCGACCTTCATTGGATTTAGCAATTGCCATCTGCGATTCCAGCTTTTTAAGCTCGGCCTGCAGGTCACCGTCGTAGATTTTAGCAAGCAAAGCACCTTTGGCAACGGTTTTACCTTCGGCAATATGTAACCGTACCAGCCTCCCGGATACTTCCGGACGGATCTCGGTAACTTCATTGGCCACGATGGATCCGGGCACTTCTATCAATTCGGCAAAGGTTTCGGCCGTCACAATGTAGCCCTCTAATTGTGGGGCATTGCGCTGCTGCGCCGGCCGGCCTTTAGGCGTTTCCTTTTTTGATCCGCAGGCGGCAAAAAAAGAGGCAATCGCTATACTGAGGATAGCGGGGAATACAGGTTTTAAGATCATCCAATATTGTTAATCCTTGAAATGAAGCGGGTACCGAACATATGACGACAAAAAATGAAATTTCCTGCTATATCCCCGGATCATCATCCGGTCGGAGCTAACAGAAATGTATTCTTTCAAGACTTCGTCACGCCAAACAGCCGGAGAGCAACGACGCGGAGCCGGGCGGGGAGCAACATACGGACGATCGCTTTGGTTATCGTTCTTATTTCGCGATCACCGACAGATTATGCTTGATACGGTTGGCCTTATGCAACAGATCCGCTTTTTCATCGCTGATGATCGTTACGTGTCCCATCTTTCTACCGGGCTTGGTTGTTTTCTTTCCGTATATGTGGAAGAACGCATTTTCAATTTTCAACATTTCTTCAAGGCCTTCATAGTGAGCCGTTCCGCTATGGCCCTCGGCCCCAATGATGTTTTGCATCAGGGAAGGCATGATGGGTTCGGTGCTACCCAAAGGATAGTTGAGCATCACCCGCCACAACATGTCAAACTGAGAGCTGTAATGCGCTTCGATCGTGTGGTGGCCGCTGTTGTGAACGCGTGGGGCGGTTTCATTGACCAGCACATCTCCCTCCGGCGTTACAAACATTTCGACGGCGAAAATACCGGGCGACTTGAAATTCTTAATAGTGGCAAGGGCAACGGCCTCCACTTTGAAATGCACTTCTTCAGTGATTCCGGCAGGGCAAAGCTGGTAAGCGAGTAAGTTGAGGTCCTGGTCAAATACCATTTCGACGGGTGGGTACAGCGCCATTTTCCCATCGATGCCCACGGCGATCATCATGGCAATTTCTTTGGCAATATTGACTTTCTTTTCGAGTACGCTCAGCGCGTCAAAACCTTTGGTGATATCCTTCTCCTCGTTCAATACCTGCACCCCTTTGCCGTCATAGCCACCTTCTGCCAGTTTATGAACAGCGGGTAAAAAATCCAGGTTATCCGACAGGTCGGCCATGTTATGCGTCAGCAAGTAAGGCGACGTAGGAATATTATTTTCGGTGTAGTATTTCTTTTGAATGGCCTTGTTACAAATCGTGCGGAGCACGGATGGCTTCGGAAAAATAGTTTTTCCTTCTTTTTCCAGCTGCTCCAATGCGTCGATATTGACATTCTCAATTTCAATCGTAATGGCATCCAGCTCCTTTCCAAAGCGATACACATCATCAAAGTTCCTGATATCGCCTTTTACAAAGTGGTGACAGAGATGCGCGGCGGGGCTTTCTTCATCGCTTTCTAAAATGTAGGTTGTCACAGGATAATTGGCTGCTGCCTGTAACAACATTCTTCCCAACTGGCCACCGCCTAAAATTCCGATTTTTTGCATGGCGCAAAGATAGGCGTGTACCGGATTGGAAGCGCTTTCATTTATAACATTTAGTTAGACAATTTTTGTTGCAGATGAGTTAAATTTGCATGTATTGGTCAAGGGGCACTATTACACAAGTGTTTCGTTTCTAACTTCTTAAATCGGGCAATATTATCGATGATGATTAAAAATATTCTTTCGATCATTCTTATTATTACAGGTTGTTTACCACTCGGGGCGCAGACATCTTCTGTCAACTTACCAGCCAGCGCGTCCTTTGTCACTTATCAGATGGGTTTTCAGCGGCCGCGTGAGTCCTTTGCACGCAAGGAGGCCAACCTAAAAGCATTGTTTGAAGCCAAGAACCTGAAGTGGCCAGCGCGGTACATGTATATCCGCTCGTTCAAGTATGACAGCCAGCTGGAAGTGTGGGTGAAAAACACGGTACAGGAACCTTACAAATTATTAAAGATCTATAAGGTTTGTGCGCTGGTGGGTACCCTCGGCCCCAAACGGTTTGAAGGGGATTACCAGGTGCCGGAAGGATTTTATCATATTAATGAATTCAACCCGAACAGCTCCTATTATCTCTCATTGGGATTGAACTATCCCAACGCTTCAGATAGGGTACTGAGCGATCCGGTTAAACCCGGCGGCGATATTTATATCCACGGCGGATGCGCCACCGTGGGTTGTATTCCCATTAAAGATGATCAGATCGATGAACTATACGTGCTGACGGCCAGCAGTAAATCGGTGGGCCTCGACTTTATTCCTGTTCATATCTTCCCTATCAAGTATGATGTGAAGAAGAGCTATGAATATCTGGGAAAATTAACGAAGGAAAACCCGCAGTTGAAAGATTTTGCCGGCAAGATGGAAGACGCCTTTGATTATTTTGAAAAGTATAAGCAGATCCCTATTGTGATGATCAAGGATAATGGTGAATATGTGATCAACGACGCACTTCCCAGAGTGCCGAAGTTCCAGCCCAAGGTTCGGCCCAAAAGCAATCACAAACCGACAGTGAGGAAGATCGACTTTGTGGCCGACGCCGTAGCTAAATGGCCGGAGTTTCCCGGCGGCGGAGAAGCTTATGCCGCTTACCTGAAGCAACTGGGCAAGGAAATGGTTCCTGCATTCCCCGATGGCGTCACTAAAGTGTACGCGCAGGTAGAGTTTATCATTGATAAAGACGGAACACCGGTCAACTTCAAAGTGTTGAATGGCGTAGACGACTACTTTAATGCGGTGCTGGTAGAGAAGATGGAGCAGATGCCTAAATGGTCGCCTGCCATTTACCGTGAAAAACCGGTAGCCAAGAAGATGGTGCAAACCGTGCCGGTGGGCGCTGATTAATACACAAAAGCATTGATACGATAAGAGGTTGCCGAAATAAATGGCAACCTCTTTTTTGATACCCTATTTTGCAGTCATAAGGATTGATTTTGTTACCCAGGTCAGAATGCGATCACTTATTTTACCACAGCGACTACCACCTGAGAGTAGCTCATGCCTCCATCTTTGTCGACCTGTTTAACGCGCACATACAGCTTGTCCTGCTTATTCATCTGCAGGTTATCGGTCTTGTAGCAACTGTAAACGGTGATGGCCAACCCGATTGAAACAACCAGTAGTAAACTCCATTTGCGTCTGCGCTGTGTCCATCCTGCGAACATGATCAACAGCGATGCCCCCAGCCAGCTCAGGCTGCTTAAAGGCACTTCTTCCGAATACACAATAGCAGCATCTGAGAAGCCCTGCGTCGCTTTGCTAAGCGTAGTGCTGATCGTCTTGAAATTGGTTCCATCTTTTGATACTTCGATTTCAAAGCTGCTCACCGACCGTTCACTCAACGTTTCCCAGTTCACCTGCAGGAGACCATTCTTTATCCGCGCACTCACCCCTCCGAAGATGACTGGTAGCGCAGCCGCGCAGTCATCAGCGTTGGTGATCCAATTGTCATCGGGAGGTACGTGGCATCCGGCGTCTGTCAATCCATCGTCAGTGGCGTTATCGGCCGTGTAGCTGGAATCAGTCTTATTTACATTATCGGACATATTACGCGCTTCTTCTGCGTCGCTGCAACCGTCGCCATCACTGTTCAGATCCAGGTAATCAGGCAAGGTATCTCCATCCGTATCAATGGGAGCATCAGTGCAGGGAGCGACACCTTCCGAAGTGAGCGCGGCCCCGCAATTACCACTTTGTGTCGAATGATTGGGGAACCGGCAATTTGTTAATGACACATTTCTGTTGCCACAACCTTCTATCGCATCAGGTATGCCATCATTATCACTATCCAGATCCAAATGATTGGGAACACCGTCCTGATCGGTATCGCGGTAAAAGCCCATCTCCAACCGGTAGGCACTATTATCATTTCCACTGGTGGTGAAGTATCCCATTTTGGTAACATAATCTTTAGATACCCAATTGAAATCTTCCACATTGGTGGCTAATGTTGACTGCTGGTTTTCGACGTAATACACGACGCGGCCGTTCCCGTCTGTGAAATTACCGCTAACAAAACCACTCGACAGGGTTGATGTCAGTGTGTAGACATTGCCGTCGTAAGACCGGACCGCGTCCCTCTTCTCAGCAGCTATGCTACCTCCATGTATGCCACGCACATATACAGGCACATTACCTGATATGGTATATATGCTGTTTTCTTCGATGGCATCTACGTGAAGCGGACCAGCACTCCGGTTGATTTTCTCTCCGTTTATTATAACACTTCCCGGCGGCAACCCCAGCGCACTGCTTACATCCAGATTAGTAATTGTATTATCTTCAGAGTTGGGAGGTACTGAATTTCGAATTATTTCGGTTACATCAAAGTAAGCGCGGCTCCCCTGTTCCTCTACATCCGATATGCCATCGTTGTCATCGTCAACATCATCTGAATTACAGATACCATCCTGGTCCATGTCCTGATTGTGAGCGGTTCCCGCGGTGGCCGTACAAGTAGTACACTGCAGATTAAATGCATAATCGTCCATGCCTTTGATCACTACCGGCAAGCCTGCTTCAAGCGTCCAGTCCCCATCTTTACCTGTTATATCATCTGAAGCAGCAATCGTTGTACCCATTTCCCTTTCGAGATACGCAACTGCTTTTTTTCCTTTCTCGCCTTTTGCAAACTCACAACCGAATATGTTGATATGATGCATCTCTTTTGAAGCTCCGTCCAGTTGGAGTTTCAGGAACGATGCGATTTCTTTTTCGTTGCACCATTTCCCCTGGATAAAAAGTTCTCCTGGCCGGCCATGGGTAACCAGTTGAAAACCCGGGGAAGCCTGCAAACGATTAAACGAACCGGCGACTGAGCGATCGATATACATGTTGGACGCAGGTGCTTCAGCAAGATTAACTGGTTCATGAAATAATGTTGCCGCGATAGCCCATACAAGAGGGTATAACTTTAGTTCCATAGATCAAGTTTTAGCGTTTCTTAATTAGCGTGAACGATGCGTTTAAAGGAAGCCGGGCATCGGATATCAGGCTGCAATCAATAGCAAATATATTATATTTAATTAAAAACATATACATTTTTATAAATATTTATATTTACAGGAGCTTTACCCCGTTCATTTCCTAGCAAAAAAAACCGCCTCCAAATTGGAGGCGGACAGTATCCTGATCTGATTGATGTAACGTTTAAACTACATATCCATTGGGGAATACGGCGCCTTTTTTTGTAACGATCACGCCTTCTTTGATCACATACAGATCCGTTTCTGCATTGGCCAGATGAGGTCCGCCATTCAGCCGCACATCATCGCCGATGCGGCAGTTTTTATCGATGATACAGTTTTTAAGATAACAGCGTTTGCCAATCCCAATCGGCGGCACACCTTTATTTTGATCATTGTTGATATCGTCGATCGTTTCATAATAATCGCTGCCCATAATGTAGCAACTCACAATAGTGGATCCATAGCCAATCCTGGACCGGATGCCGATCACACTATGTTCAATGCGCGATGCGTTAATGATACAACCGTCGGCGATCACTGTTTTTTCCAGCGTCGTACCACTGATCTTAGCGGGCGGCAACATGCGCGGACGGGTATAAATTGATTTTGTATTATCGAATAAATTAAACTCCGGTATGTCAGCTGTCAGCTCCAGATTCGCTTCGAAGAACGAGTAGATGTTCCCGATATCTGTCCAGTAGCCTTCATATTGATAGCTGGCCACCTTGTAGGTGCTGATAGAAGAAGGTATGATCTCCTTACCAAAATCCGTTGCGTCCGGATGAATCTTCAGCAACAGGTCGAGCAGTAACTGACGGTTGAAAATGTAGATACCCATGGAAGCAAGATAATTCCTGCCTTTCTGTTGCATGGCCGCACCCGTGTCGCTTACCCATTCCGGCAGGATGTCCCGGGATGGCTTCTCAATAAATGAGCTGATCAGGCTTTCTTCATCCGCCTTCAAAATACCGAACTCCGGCGCTTCGCGATCCCCTACCGGTATGGTTGCGATAGAAATATCCGCTCCGCAGGCCTTGTGATTGTCCAGCATCTTATTAAAGTCCATTTGATACAGCTGATCGCCGGAGAGAATCAGGACATACTCGCTTGGAAAAGCAGATAAATGCCGCAGGCACTGGCGAACGGCATCGGCCGTGCCCTGGTACCAGGCCGGATTGTCGGGTGTTTGCTCTGCAGCAAGGATATCAACAAAAGCGGTACTGAAAGCGCTAAACCGGTAAGTGTTCTTAATGTGTCTGTTTAACGAAGCCGAGTTATATTGAGTCAACACAAACATGCGATTGATGTCTGAATTGATGCAATTGGAAATGGGAATATCAACCAACCTGTATTTACCTGCGATAGGTACCGCAGGCTTTGACCTGCTGCTTGTTAATGGAGCAAGCCTTGTTCCAGCACCGCCTCCTAAAATCATTGCAATTACTTCCTGCGAAATACTCATAAGATATATATTTAAAGTTTTTTCATTTTAAGGCTGAGAGCTTTTGATAATACAAATTGAAGGATGTTATTAATAATAAAGGCGTACCGGTTCGGTCTACCTCAAAGATGCATACAGATCTGTATATTGCCTGGCCGATGTAGTCCAGCTGTGATCAATCGCCATAATGCGTTCCCTGATCTCTGCAAACTGTCCCGGCTTGTTTTCAAACAGATCAATAGCGCGTCCTACTGAATAGGCAATATCGCCGACGCTCGACTGTTCCATCGTAATGCCGAAACCTCCGGGCTCCCCGTAGTCGAGCACGGTATCCTTTAACCCGCCCACATTGCGCACCATCGGGATGGTTCCATAACGTAACGCATACATCTGGTTCAGCCCGCATGGCTCTACCCTGCTTGGCATCAACAGGAAGTCGGAACCGGCGTAGATCAGGTGGCTCAGCGACTCGCTGTAACCTATATAGGTATTGACATAACCTTTCAGGGTCTTATTCATATTGGCCAGCGCCGCCTCTACATAGGGATTGCCCGAGCCCAAAATGAGGAAAGACGCTTTGCCCCCATACTGGTATACCGACTGGCTGATGGCCTCCGGCAGCAGGTCCGCTGCCTTCTCGTCCACCAGGCGGCCGATAAAACTGATCAGTGGCCGTTGCGGGTCTAATCCAAATTGTTTCGTGAGTTCTTTTTTATGAGCAGCTTTTCCCTGGCTGACGGTAGTGCTGTCGTAATTCTCTACCAGGAAAGTATCCGTAGCCGGATCCCATACTTCCGTATCAATCCCGTTAATGATACCGGTGCATTTACCGCGCTCATACTCGAACAACGCCTCCAGCCCCGCGGCCGACTGGCGCAGCTCTTCCATATAATTAGGACTAACTGTCGTCACCTTCCAGGCACATTTGACGGCGGAAGCCATGGGATTGATATCGTTGTTCCAATCCAGGTAGCCCCAGTTCCAGGTATCATAAGCGGGGATCAGGTAATACTTATCCCAGCTAAACTGGCCCTGGTATTGACCGTTGTGAATCGTAAATACAGTGGGTATATCCGCCAGCTGGTAACGGAAAGCATATACGTGCTTGCAAAAGAAAGGTATAAAGCCTGCCTGATGATCATGGCAATGAATCACGTCGGGCTTGTGCTGCCAGCGACTCATCCAATCACAAACTGCTAATTGGAAAGAGACGAACCTTTCGGTGTCATCATCATAACCATAGATCTTCTCCCGGTCCAGCACGCCATTGATATCTACCAGATATAAGTCAAAGCCCAGCTTGTTGGTCTTTTCTTTAATGACGCTATACTTGAACCAATGATTACCTAAAGCCTGGCCGCCCTCGTGCACCAACTCCCATTCGTTATCGTATAGAAATTTGGTACGGTACATGGGCATCACCACTTTCGCAACATGGCCTAACTCGTTTTGATATTTGGGCAGTGCCCCTACCACATCTCCCAAACCACCTGCTTTCGCCATAGGATAACACTCTGCCGATATATGAACAATTTCCATAAATAATAATTGCTTCGCTTAAAAGTAGTGATATTTTATATAAAACAAAAAACATTCGTTTCAATTTAAAATTTTTAGTTACGGTTTATCTTTTTACATTTACCGGCAATACTTAAAACGATTGAAATGACTACTCAAACCACTAAGTGGTCTCAGTTTGGAACACTAATAATAGTGTTCTTTTTTTGGGGCTTTGTTGCCGCAAGCAACGACATCTTGATACCTGTTTTTAAAGAGCAGTTACACCTGGAACAATGGCAATCACAACTGGTTGCTTTCGCTTTTTATGTGGCTTATACTATCGGATCACTGATATTCCTCCTGATCAGCCGCGTGATCGGAAAAGACCTGTTGGAACGCCTGGGCTATAAGAATGGTATTGCTGTCGGGTTGATCATTTCTGCCCTGGGCACCCTGCTGTTTTATCCTGCGGCAGAGACCGCCTCTTTCCCTCTTTTCATCACCGGATTGTTCATCGTGGGACTGGGATTTTCATTGCAACAAACTGCTGCCAACCCGCTGGCCATCATCATGGGCGACCCTAAGCTGGGATCGCAGCGCCTGAGCCTGGCCGGGGGCATCAACAATTTCGGTACGACCATCGGTCCGTTGATCGTCAGCTTTGCCATCTTTGGTTCCGCTACCGCCGGTAACACGCATGCCGATATTCAAAGTATTAAAGTGCCTTACCTGATCCTGGGCCTGGCCTTCATTGTAGTAGCGCTTATCTTTAAATTCTCGTCTGTGCCTAACAAGATAGACCTGGACGAGATCGCAGACGAAGAAAGCGAAAATGCCGTAAAAGTGGCCCACAAACCAAGCGCACTGGGCTATCCCCAATTGGTTATGGGTATGATTGCCATATTTGTTTATGTAGGCGTGGAAGTAAGCACGGCCGCTAACCTGCCCGAGTTCATGAAGGAGCACTTAAACACGTCTACTGATAAGATCGCACCCTTTGTTTCTTTGTTCTGGGCGAGCCTGATGATTGGCAGATGGACTGGTTCCGTGGGAGCTTTTAATCTTTCAAAAGGTGCAAAAAGCATTTTGCGCTTCCTGATGCCGTATATCGCATTTGGCGTTTTCCTCATTGTCAACAAGATCGCCAATCACGACATTACTCCGTTCCCTATTTATGCGCTGATCATTGTTGCACTGATCATCTGTGATGTACTGAGCAAGGGCAATCCTGCCCGCCAGCTGCTGATCTTTAGCTGCATGGGTATCGTAGCGCTGCTGATCGGTATTTTCGCGGACGGCATGGTAAGCGTGTTTGCCTTCATCAGCGTGGGACTGTTTTGCTCTACCCTGTGGCCCTGTATTTTCACTCTGGCTATCGCCGGCTTGGGAAAACACACAAACAAAGGCTCCAGCTTGCTGATATTAATGATCATGGGAGGCGGCTTTATCAGCCTGCTCCAGGGCTACCTGGCATCGCCGGACCTGCTGGGCATCCAATTCTCGTATTTCACGGGTGTTGCGTGTTTTGCATATCTTGCATACTATGCTATAAGGGCAAAAGCGGTCTTAAAACAGCAGGGAATTGACTACGACGTAAAAGTTAGTGGCGGTCATTAATAAATCTGTTATAATATTGCACCTGCTTTCAGTAACCTTTAATGAAAAAAACTCATACGCTTTGCAGTATCAATGAGGTTTCGGTCATTATCGGTTCTTTGCTATACAAGAACTAATAAAAATAAAAAAGACACATGGGCGTTTACGATTTATCAAGGGAAATGGTGATCGGCATTGATATTGGTGGCACGAACACCAAATTCGGATTAGTAAATCACCGCGGACTGATTTTTGACAAAGGAGATATTAAAACAGACATTTTTCCGACGATTGACGAATATGTAGAAGCCCTATACACTGCGCTTCAACCGCTGGTTGAAAAATTCGAACAGGAGTATAAATTAAAAGGTATCGGCGTAGGCGCCCCCAACGGGAATTATTACACCGGCGCTATAGAATATGCGCCTAATCTACCCTGGAAAGGCACGATCCAGATCGCTGATATGATCAGCCAGAAATTTGGCGTTCCCTGTACCCTGACCAATGATGCCAACGCGGCGGCCATGGGTGAAATGATGTACGGAGCCGCGCGCGGCATGAAAGATTTTATCATGATCACGCTGGGCACCGGGGTGGGAAGCGGCATTGTGTGCAACGGTCAGGTGGTGTACGGTCACGACGGCTTTGCAGGCGAATTGGGACATATTATAGTTCGCCCCGGCGGCCGTAAGCACTACAGCACCGGGGCTCACGGGTCTCTCGAAGCTTATTGTTCCGCTACGGGTATTACTGTTACCGCTAAAAAACTGAGAGCCGAGAACCCTGGTTCCATCCTGAATGCGGTGCCGGAAGAATTGCTGGATTCAAAAGCCGTCTACGAAGCTGCTGAAAAAGGCGATGCCATTGCTCTTGAAGTGTTCCGGTACACCGGCCAGATACTGGGCGAAGCCCTGGCTAATTTTATCATGTTCTCCTCTCCCGAGGCGATCATCCTGTTTGGAGGCGTGATCAAAGCCGGCGATTATATCATGAAGCCGACCAAAGAACATATGGAGAAGAACCTGTTGCCGATCTTCCAGAATAAAGTGAAACTGGTATTCAGCGAGCTGAAGGAAGCGGATGCAGCCATACTGGGCGCAAGTGCACTGGTCTGGGAGAAGTAGAGAGCGGTCGGAAAGTCGGAGGTCGGAGGTCGGAGGTCAGAAGTCGAAAGATCAGGGGCCTCTGTTGAAAGTTTTCAGCGCTTCGACCATCGGTCATCCATCTTTCTTTAACCTTCTCCGGACTTCGGTCTTCCGTCTTCGGACTTCTTTCGTCTTCCGTCTTCGGACCTCTTCCGTCTTCGGACCTCGGTCTTCTTCGGACTTTTTCCGTCTTCCTCCTCAATTATGAGCAATTATACCATTCCATCACAAACCCGTATCGGGCATGTCCATTTAAAGGTGTCGGATCTGCAGAGGTCTTTGGACTTTTATGTGGGGTTGCTCGGGTTTCAGATCACAACGCTTTACGGATCACAGGCCGCATTTATTTCCGCGGGCGGCTATCATCATCATATTGGTCTCAACACCTGGCACAGCCTGGGCGGCGAGCGTGCGCCGGAAACCGCGCCTGGCCTGTATCACACGGCGATCCTTTACCCCACACGGAAGGATCTCGCTATTGCGCTCCGACGACTGATCGACGCTGAATACCCGATCACCGGCGCCGCGGACCATGGCGTATCGGAAGCGATCTACCTGGATGATCCCGACGGAAACGGCGTTGAGCTGTATTGGGACAGACCCAAAGAGTTATGGCCTGCAAAGCCAGACGGATCTCTGGATATGTATACGAAACGATTGGATGTGGAAGGACTGTTGGCGGAGGGAATGAGTAATAGACAATGGGCAATAAGCAATGGACAACGAACAATAGGCAATAAGCAATAGGCAACGAGCAAGGGACAATGAGCAATAGGCAATTAGCAATGGACAATGGACAATAAGCAATGGACAACGAGCACTGGACCGTAACGCAGCCTGAAAAACGTGACGGCCTTTAATAACCCGAACACTGTTTCTTATTCTTCATTACATGGCAACAACATGGAACAGATAAACATCAGACCCGTATCAATAGAAGATATCGGTCATTTACAACGCATTAGCATACAGACTTTCCGCGATACTTTCTCAGAAGTGAATACGGAAGAGAACATGAACCGCTATATTTCCGATAGCTTTTCCATCGATCGGTTGACTACTGAATTGAACAATCCGCACACGGCCTATTATTTCGCCACGCTTGGCACGGTCATCGCCGGATATATCAAACTAAACTTCGGTCTGGCACAAACCGAGCTCCGGGACGATCGCAGCCTGGAAATCGAGCGGATCTATGTCTTAAAGGAATTCCACAAACAAAAAATAGGACAACAACTCTATCAGAAGGCGCTGCAGCTGGCGAAAGAAAAGCAACTGGATTATATCTGGCTCGGTGTGTGGGAACACAATACGCGGGCCATCAACTTCTACGAAAAGAATGGCTTTACCGTCTTTGATCAGCACGTGTTCAAGCTGGGCAACGACGAACAAACTGATCTGTTAATGAAACGCGACGTAATTTGAGGGAACGTCCATCAGGAGATTAAGAAACAACAGCACTTAACCACCCGGACGCCTTAACGGTTTAACTATTTGAAGCTGATCCGGGAAATCAACCCTTCGCCTCGTACACCGCCAATTTGCTTTGCTCCCACTCCTTTCTTCCCAGGCCGGGAAATACATGCCTTTCGCTGTGATAAGAAGAACGCACCAGCGGGCCGCTTTCTACATAGTCCAATCCCATTTCATAACCGGCGTCCCTGTAATAAGCAAACTCATCCGGGTGTACAAAACGCTGTACGGGTAAGTGTTTTTGTGTGGGTTGCAGGTACTGACCGATCGTCACAACATCGCAGCCATTGTCTTTCAGGTCCTGCATGGTTTGCACCACTTCTTCTTTCGTTTCGCCCAGGCCCAGCATAATGCCGCTTTTGGTGCGCATGCCGCCTTCCTTCAGGGTGCGGATCACTTCCATGCTGCGCCAGTATTTGGCCTGGATCCTCACCTGGCGGGTGAGGCGCTCTACTGTTTCAATATTATGGGAGATCACTTCCGGTGCGGCGTCCATCACCGTTTGAATATCTTCTTTCTTTCCTTTGAAGTCGGGGATCAGCGTTTCCAAGGTCGTGCCGGGATTGAGCGTCTTCACGGCTTTGATCGTGTTGTGCCATATCTGCGCACCGCCATCTTTCAGTTCATCGCGGTCCACCGAGGTGATCACTGCATGTTTCACTTTCATCAAAAAGATCGCTTCCGCCACGCGCTGCGGTTCGTCATAATCCACCGGCAGGGGCCTTCCTGTTGCCACCGCACAAAATCCGCAGCTCCGGGTGCAGACATTACCCAGGATCATAAAAGTAGCCGTGCCCGCGCCCCAGCACTCGCCCATGTTGGGGCAGTTGCCGCTCTCGCAAATGGTATGCAATTTATGCGTATCCACCAGGCCGCGCACGTGCTTATACTCCTCCCCAATGGGCAGTTTGACACGTAGCCAATCAGGTTTCTTCACTCTTGTGGTAACAGGTAACTCCGTCATATGCTGCGAAAATAATGCTTTAAATTGACTGTTGGGGCTCTCAGCAGCAGAACATCTACCAACTGCAGTTCCGCCCCTTCCAGGCTCCGCTTCGCTCCGGCCCCGCTGTGGGCGCGGCTACACCTTACAGGCGCGGCAGCCCATGAACTAACAATATAGGGCATCGGTTTGTTCGCGGAAGGTTGAATGGTGGGTGAAGGTGGTTGAAGGGTTTAGGGTTTAAAGTTTGGGGGTTAAGGTTTGCGCGTTATTGATTGCGCAACGCGGGTTCGGTATTTATAGGATAAGTTATAATCGAAACGCTGAAAGGGATCGACGCAAAATAGATAATTTTCGTTTACTGCATTTTATTGATGTCAGGCAGTTTAATGGCATTTTAAAAATGTCTTTGCACGCTTCTCGTGGCGTACTAGTGAGCTTTCCCATCTGCGCATTTGATATTCATCAGGTTACCGTTTTGAAACAAAATAATACAAAATTCGGCAGTTTTTATTGCGCGTAAACTGTTGGGAACAAGTGTTTCCTATCAAAAAGACAGGTTGTTTAAGGTTTTTTTAAACTTGCGTATATTTGAGGGTTAGCGGCAATGCTAAAAAAACAGACACCAAAATTGAACAAATGAAAAATTATTTTTTGACCCTTTTTTATCTTTTCAAACTTCATTTTTGCACAAGACTTCAAACAAGAATTTGTTTCAAAAGACATTCATAATTTTTGGGAAGCTTATGATAAATAACTTCAACAAAAGACACTTTGCTTCAACAAAAATATTTCAAAGAACTTTATTTAGACAAGGGAACGGAGGGATTAAAAAGTCTTATCATCGTCAGAAATTATACTCAAAAGGAATTTTTAGATTACATAAATAATAGTCCTAAATTTTGGACTTCAATCAGAAATAATACTTTAAACATAGGCGAACTATATCCAAAATAGAAACAGATATTAAAAAGCTGAAATCACATTATCCTGAATTAAAACCAATGCCGATTTATTTTGCAATAGGTGCTTTTAGAACAGGTGGAACAATACACGAAAATAAAGTCTTAATTGGTTCAGAACTTTCATTGGCTGATGAAAATACAATCATAGATGAATTACCTGAATGGAGAAAGCCATTTTATCAAATTTATAAAGACCCAATTCAGGATTTAGCACTATTGTGTACACACGAATATATTCGTACAAATCAAAACAGACCAGTTGACAATCTTCTTTCAAATTGTATTTACGAGGGAATAGCCGAATTTATTTCTTGTGAAGTTACAGGAAAGAAATCTACAACACCTGCAATTGAATTTGGAAAAGCAAATGAAAGTGAAGTTGTAAAAACAATTTATTGAATAATGAAAAAATTACAATTCCAGAATTATATAAACTTGGTTTTGTTGAATATATTGAACAAATAGAATTGACTGAGGAAAATTTCGAAATATTAAACGACAAAGAAAATTATCATTTTCTAATTGGCGAGCGATTGACACAATTTTATAACGGAAATTTTTATTTAGATGGACAACCAGTACCAATAAATGTTGCTTATAGTATTGGCGGAATTCAGATCATTAAGAAAACAGAATTATAATAACAAACAGAAAATACTACACTCAACAAGGATTTGCCAAAAGCAGGGCTGAAGTTCTTCGATTGGGCTTTTGTACAAGGTTCGTTTTTAGATTGATTTCTAGTGCCCCGCCCTTGGCAATACCCGAAACGTTATTGGTAAACGTAAAAAGACAACACAACGACAAATGATGGGTATAGCATTACATAAACTGTCGACAGCAATTTTTAACAGGCCAAAAATAAAGAGCATATGAGATTTTCTTTGACATTAATGCTGAGTTTAATTTTGGCAGGAAATTCCATTTTGGCCCAGTCAAAATACCAAAAAGATTTTAGTGAATTCTGGAGAGATATAAATAATCATTATGCCTATTTGGAAAAACAAAATATTGATTGGAACAAGGTCAGAGAAATTTACGAGCCTGAGGTTGAAAAAATTTCAAATGATTACGAATTTATCAGATTTCTCGAGAACGTTTTAAACGAGCTTCATAACGGACATTCGTCTTTAAACACCAACCTGAGTACGTCGAATAGGCTGATTCCTTCAGGTTTAGATTTATATGTTCAAAAATTGGGAGATAGATTTTATATTAAGGATTTACGGAAAGGTTTTGGAGCAGATCTGTCGGGATTAAAAATAGGAATGGA
Organism: Niabella sp. ZPM-14; assembly: GCF_055693045.2. Taxonomy (NCBI): domain Bacteria; kingdom Pseudomonadati; phylum Bacteroidota; class Chitinophagia; order Chitinophagales; family Chitinophagaceae; genus Niabella; species Niabella sp. ZPM-14. Next base: position 4,020,116 of record NZ_CM181148.1, on the reverse strand, counting down.
AGTAAAACTTTTCAACGGAAATCCTATTGAAAAGCAATTGGAAAAATTTCTTCCAAGATACACCGAAAATCCTACCTCAAAAATGTACCAATATGCACTTAACATGCTTTTTGCAGGAACACACGATAAAAAAAGAGCAATTACAGTAATCGAAAATCGAAAAGCAAAAACTTATTTTCCAGTTAATTACGGAAATAGAGACGAATTGCTTTATTGTAAAGCAATGAACAAAAATACCGCTTACATCAAAATCAATAATTCTTTGGGAAAAAATAATCTGATCGCGGAATTTGACAAAACATTAGATAGCTTGTTTGAGTATAAGAATTTAATTATTGATTTAACAGAAACACCTGGAGGAGGAAACACGACAGTTGCCAGAGCAATAATGGGACGATTCACAAATCAAATGCTCCCGTACCAGATTCACGAGTTTGATGAAAAAGAATACCGAACCAAGCGACATTGGGTTGAATATGTAACACCAAGAAAGAAAATTTATAATGGCAATGTCTATATACTCGTCGGACGGTGGACAGGAAGTATGGGAGAAGGAATGGAGGTCGGGTTTGACGGAATGAATCGAGCTAAAATTATAGGAACCCAAATGGCTGGACTAATCGGAGCAGTTTCACATTTTCAACTTACCGAAACGAAAATTGGTTTTCAGATTCCGACCGAAAGATTGTATCACATAAACGGAACGCCACGAGAAAGTTTCTTACCTGAAAGCCTGACTCAAAACAGCGAACAGACCATGCAGAAAGTTCAAGAAATTGAATAAAAAACAGCCGCTAACATAGTATTTGCAGTATGGCGGCTGAAAGGTAGATGCTCATCTTTGGACTTCTATTGAACTTTTTTGCAAAAAATCCCCCACCTTCGCCAAGCCCAAAAACGTTACTTGCAACCAAAAGAGACGACAATCTAAATACAAGAATTTATACAATTGGAACAAAAGACCCAACAAATAAGGCAATTGACAGACCATCTTTTAGAAAAATATGGTTCAGAGAATATCATTGTAACGGACTATTGGGACGCTGACAATACAGCAATTGGACTTGCAGACAAAACAAAAAAATATACAGTTTACATCACTGACAGTGGAAGAATCGACAATGTGTTTTTTGTTTCGCTGGAAAACCCACCGACAACAGATGACTTTCCATATACACCCGGAGGTGATTTTGACAATTTATCCGCTGAAGAAGTTGAAGAAATCCTCATCAAACATTTAAAAATCACAGAATGACAGCCAAGGAAATTAGAGACATAATAAATAGTGAAACTATGGCCGGACCTGACATTAAAAATGTATTTGGACTTGACTTAACAAAGTGTTTAATCGAGCCTACAAAACAGAAATATAAAAATGCTAATGACTCGACCGACGTTTACGAATTATGGACTGTGCTTGAGGAAAATGAAAGGGGCTACAAAATTTATTTTGACGAAGAAACTAAATGTTCGGACTTGCAATAAATTCTATCAAAGACGAGTTGATTGACATCGGAGGTTATGGGACATTTTTGAAAACATTATACAAAGGACGATTATATCATTGCTTATTTGCCAGTAGTTGACGAACGATTCTATTTTGCAGTTTACATTAATACCATGACACAGGAGGTTACAGGTGTTGGAACAGAAGCATATAATCGGGTTTACTTCAGAGCGACATCAGAAAACTTATCTGTGGACGACTTAAGAGCAATGACGAATTTAATTCCAACCGAATTTTGGAATAAAGGCGATCTTAGGAAAAATGGAAAATCAAATCACACATTTAGCAATTTTGAAGTTTTGCCTAATCCAGAACCAGACGAGTTTGAAGACAAACTAAAAAAACTACTTGACTTCTTGGAGCAAGACAAAAACGGTATAAAAAGGCTTGTTGACAATGCAAATTGCTACATTCAAGTAGCAATGGACATTCATAACGCAAACGGAATGATTGGTGGACACAATATTGACACAGCCGACATAAGAAGAATGAACGACTTAAAACTATCAATAAGTTTTGACCTTTATGTACGCGGAAACAGCTTTATGGAATAGAACCACTACTGCTAACACGGTATCGCCAAAAGCGGGGCTGAAGTGCAAGCCTCAACTTTTGTGCTTCTATTCTGCCAAAGCGAATTTTATTCGCTTAAAAAATGTAAATTAGCTAATCAATTCGCTTCGGCTTTCGGAGTTGCAGAATTCAACATTTGTGCATTGATTTCCCCACCTTCCGCAATACCCGAACGTTATAGGCAACCTTACCGACACAACTCAATGACAAAAAACATAATCACATTTTTTATTATTTGCCTGACTTTAGCGGCTTGCGGACAGAAAAAAAGTATTCAAACTACCATCGGCTTGACAATTGACCCAAGCATAAAAAACGAAGTTGAAAAACACATTGAAACTTCCAAAGACTACGAAATGTTTAGCGACAAAATGCAAGTGTATTTAAACTCGGGCGACATTCAATCATACAAAAATGACAGTTTGATTTTTAGCTCAAAATTTGGCGAAAACAAAACACCGTTTAAATCTTTCTACTTGTGGCAAGGTGACACATTGACAATAGATGGAGCATATGGAATTTGGGGTGGAATTGGCTTTGGCGTTGAAATATTAAATGACACAGCAAGACTTTATCATATGCTTAGTTCTGACGATTTTCCAACTTGTGCCTACAATGAAAATGACAGCTTAATTTCCCGACTTGAAGTTCCTTGTACAGACACAAAAATTGTTTTATCTGAAATTCCCGATTCATCTAAAAAGCAAATTATTTATGGATATGTTGAATTTAAAAGCGGTAGCTATTTTGCAAGCAACGGCTCAACGGACGGACAAGAAATATTGCCAAGACAAAAACTGAGAAATAATATGAAACTATATTTCAAGAGCAGTAAACTTGACTTTTAAGAATGACGACAAACAAGACTGCCTATAACGTGGTATTTGCAATAAGGCTTCAAAAACACGGAACGCTACATAATGAACATCTTCAAGTAATAGCTCAAAGCATCATCAAAGGATTCTTCCATCATCGCCCGGCGAAAAAATTTTTGTCCTGTCAAATTCTTTCTGATATTTGGATGTGGGTAGCCCTACAAATCAATCCCAACCAACAACCCAAGAATGAATAAAGATATCCAGGTATACAACGTGCATCAGTCCGGGTCAGACAAAGATATTTGTACATTACTGTCTGAAATAATAGACCTCCGGCTTCCCGACGCTGAAAGCAAAATGTGGCACGCCCATCCGGTTTGGTTTTTAGAAGGCAACCCGACAGTCGGTTACTCCAAACAAAAAAAAGGAATACGATTGATGTTCTGGAGCGGCGCGGACTTTGACGAGAAAGGGCTTAACGTATTGGGCAAAAAATTCAAAGACGCATCTGTTTTCTATAACAGCGCGGAGGAAATCGACACTGCAGATCTGGAACGATGGCTTGACAAAAGCCGGAATATACAATGGGACTACAAAAACATCGTTAAACGAAAAGGAAAGCTGGAACGACTGAAATGACACACAACAAGCTGTTGTACTAAAACAGCAGGTAATAAAATAACTAAGCAAACCCCAACTCTCTGCAATAAAAACAACTGATGATTAAATATATTTCGTTCGGCATATCGATATCTTTTATATCCTGGATCGTCGGGATGATCGTGAATGGCATATTGCTGAAGACTGCATATTATGAGAAACTATCGGACCTGAATTTTATCCGGAGCAAAAAAGTGAATCAATACATAGGCATCGGGTATTTCCGGTGGATCGTGAAGCATACGTTTTTCAGGTTTTTCAATCCAAAAATCCAGGTAAAAGATCAAAGAACAGACCTGGTTGCCCTACGAAAAGAAATGACGATCGCTGAAATCAGTCATCTTATCGCGTTCCTGTTTGTGACCGTGTTTGCCATCTATAAGACCTTTACTCATAATTTATGGTTTGGGCTGGTAATCATGGTAGTGAATGTACTGATGAACTTATACCCTTCCCTGTTACAACAGGAAAACAAGCGCCGAATGGACCGACTGATCAGGCTAAAAATAGCAACAAAAAAATAAAATCTATCTAACTTCAAAACTATACGGACTGAGAAATTAAACGCCATCAAAGACCAAAAACCTAAAATGAAACACCTAAAACAACTATTTATAGCAGTCACGCTTTTGCTTTTTGCCTGTAACGCGAGACGCGGTAAAGACAAAACGCCTGACAAGGAGATCAATAAGGATACCATAGACCAGCCCATTAAGAGCCCGGAAGCTGTGAACGCCAACGAAAAATCAAACGAAGATGAAACAGCCCACATCAATAATGTTATTGCGCTGTTTAAGGAGAAGCATATCGACAAAATTTCCGACATCATCCGGTTTCCACTACGTAGAGAATATCCTGTACCACCGATTAAAAACAAACAGGAATTTAAACAGCGATTTAATCAGGTTTTTGACACGGTGCTCATTAAGAAAATTGCTGATTCAGAACCAGGACAGTGGTCTAAAGTGGGCTGGAGAGGAACGATGTTAGATCGCGGTATCGTATGGTTGGCCTATGACGAAGAAATGATAACGGCTGTGAATTATGAAAGCGCCTATGAGAAAAAACTAAGACAGCATCTTATAGCGAAACAGAAAGCAGCCGTACACCCGTCGTTAAAAAACTTCGAAAGTCCGACCTACAAGATCAAAACCAAAAAATACCTGATCCGGATAGACGAACTGCCCGGTTACAAATACCGATATGCTTCCTGGAAGCTGCATGAAAAAGAATCCTCGCAACCAGATATCATTCTTGAAAATGGGGTATTAGAGTTTGAAGGAAGCGGCGGAAATCATGTGATCACTTTTATTCAGGGTGATTATACCTAGCACGTTTACAGGAACGTTATCGGAGCGGAAGACTCGCCTGACATTACCCTCAAGATTACAAAAGATGACAAAACGATATTCAGTGAAGGTGGAACGTTGGTACTGGATTAGAGGCGGGGCGATAACCAGTTAAGCAATCAGGCAAGAATGACTCCTGCTTGTGTAGGGGTTTAGGAGCTGAGGTCGAATATAACTATTTGCTAAATTTGACCACAAATCGTTACAAGCCGTAAGTAATTAAACTAACATGATCAGTGACAAACAATCTAAAGACATCAGCAAGTTTCTCAGTCTCGTGCTGCGACACAAACCAGAAATAATAGGTATACAATTAGATCAGAACGGATGGGCCGATATTGAAGAGTTAATGGGCAGGTCAAATGATTACGGAGTGCGGTTTGACAGAAAGATATTGGATCACATTGTCGCAACCAATTCCAAAAAAAGATTTGCTTTTAATGCAGAACTCGATAAAATAAGAGCGAGCCAGGGACATTCTGTAATGATCGAGTTAGGGTACACGAGTCAGGAACCGCCTGAAATATTATTTCACGGGACAGGTGAACAATCCGTTCGCTCCATTTTGGTAACGGGGTTAGAAAGGCGAAGCAGGCAGCATGTTCATTTAAGTGCAGATCCGGAAACAGCTTTGCAAGTGGGAACGCGACATGGAAAACCATTTATTTTTAAAGTGTTTGCCTCAAAAATGCATCGCGATGGTTTTCGTTTCTTCATATCTGATAACGGTGTTTGGTTGACAGACGATGTACCTGCTCCTTACCTGGAACCACTTGATGAGAAAAATCATACTACAGGAATGAAGTTTTAAACGCATCGTTGACGGGCTCGGCTAGGCCTATTTTTTTAAGTTGGATATAATTTACACTCCAGCTGCTCCGCTTCGGACTAATTAAATAAAAAATGACAAAATGAATAAACTATTGACCTGCTTGTTTATCGGATTGACGAGCATTATTTACGGTCAAAACTCAAAAGATCTCCATTTTGACGTGGCAGACTTCAATAAGAAAATGGAAGTCGCAGAATGGTTATGCGAGTATGATATGATCGCTTGGAAAACTTCGGACAGCGTTATGGCGCAGGATAAAAAAGATCTACAAAGACTGGGGAGTGACTGGTTTTGTTTTAAGAAAAATGGAATCTGGCACGCCGTATACGGGAAATTTGAAAACAATCAATTTGACCTTGTGTTTCATTTTCTGGCAGACGACAAAGGGCAGATAAGAAGAACCGCTGCAACGATCGACACCACTATACTTCACAAATACTCACGGGCTTTACAAACGGCTACTAAAGAAGTGAAGGCGCTTAAGGATACCGTCCATTTAAGATTTAATCAATACATCAAAGAAAATGAAAATCGAACATTTACAGTTTGGATTTTACCGGCCTTTCAACCCAATAGCGTAGCTGTATATGGTGGTGAGTTCATTTATACCATTGACCCCTCAGGTACAAAAATACTTAAGGACGATAGTTACTACCAAGGTGCATTTTACGGATTCAAAGTGGACAAACCTCAAGAAATCCGGTTAAATTATCAGGAGGCCGAAAAACCGACATTGGGAGCAGTTTTTTTTGCCTGGTATTATAAGCCTTACTTTGAAAAGATTATAATTGACAACTCGACAAGCATAAGCACACCATTAAAATCCGGCGACATTTGGAGTTGGATACATATTGAAAAAAAACAGGGAATGCCGGAAAAAATGGAGTAACAAACCTCACTTTTTAAAAGTAACAGGCTTGTAATCTCTCGGGAAGTCCGAAAAAAGCGACCCGCAGCCTCACGCCTATGTTTCACCTGTTCATTATGACAAACGTGAAAACGTTCCCACCTGGGACTACATTGCCGTGCCATGCATATGGGAAAGCGAAAATCCTTCATGACGAATCTAAAAAAGTAGCAGCAATTGAGGAGATGATCCGGTTGTATGAACCGGAGTATCGGCAACAATGGGCGCGACTTCCGGAGAAATTTAAAACAGGAATGCGCAAAGGGATCGTAGCCTTCGAGCTTGAGGTAACAGACCTGCAGGGCCGGCAAAAGCTTAGTCAGAACAAAAACAAGGACGAGATTGGCAGGATTGTCAAACACCTGGAGCAAAGCGAAATTGGTGTTGAAAAAGATCTGGCCGCGTACATCAGAAAAGCAGACTCAACAACTAATCCACGGAACCCCGGATAACATATCGCAGGCTTCACTGATACGATAGAATAAAACTTGGCACCAAGGCGCACGGGAACAACTTAGCGACCGCAGTATAGACGTCGTGATCGGTCCCTATCATTGTCGCATTTGTACCGCCGCAACTTCCACTGAAATAAGGAACTTTATCTTCTATAAAATCTATTGTATGCGAAAATTAATCGTTATGTCAATGATCACGCTGGACGGCGTGATGCAAGGCCCCGGCGGACCGGAAGAAGATACGTCTGGCGGCTTCGAATATGGCGGCTGGGTTGCTCCTTATGATGACGACGTTTCCGGCAAAGTCATGGAAAAACTGATGCAGCCTGCGGATCTCCTGTTAGGCCGGAAAACTTTTGACATCTGGGAACATTACTGGCCCCAACATGCAGAGCATTGGCCCGGCATTAACGAGGTGACCAAATATGTATGCTCTACCACCAAGAGTGAGTCTGAATGGAATAACTGCGTTTTCCTGAACAGCCTCGCAGAAATTGAAAAGCTCAAAGCTTCCCAAGGCGCGGACATTCAAGTCTGGGGCAGTGGCGAGCTGGTACAAAGCCTTTTGGCTAACGACCTGGTGGATGAGTTCTGGTTGATGATCCACCCTTTAACGCTGGGCAAAGGGAAAAAATTGTTTGATCACGGACCGATCCCTGCCGCGTTTGTGTTAACAGAAAGTACAGTGACGCCGCGGGGTGTTATCTTTGCGCATTATCTTCGTGCCGGAGCAGTGGAAACGGGAACGGCAGGCGCCCAATAATGTGCAGCGGCTTTTATCGGGTGTAGGGTGTTCTGCAAGATCATTACATCAAAAAAACCAAGATGCTTACAGCCATTCATCCGAAATTGCCCATGCGGGACAAGGCCATTACCCGTAGCTTTTATCTCGCGAAGCTCGGCTTCCAGGAAATCGGAAGTGCGGACTTTGAGGATTACCTGATGATTAAAAGAGACCAGGTAGAAATTCATTTCTTTAAGTTCAAAGCGCTTGATCCGCAAGAGAATGATGGGCAGATCTATATCCGCACAACAGACATTGAGCAGCTTTACCGTGATCTATCAGACCAGGGCGCTATTCATCCCAATGGCCCGCTTCAGGCGAAGCCCTGGGGACAAAAAGAATTTTCAGTGCTGGACCCTGACAACAACCTGATCACCTTTGGTCAAAGCCTGTAACGGGTTGCACCTATAACTGTGAACGTTAAAACCATGAACGATGCCTTTTACTTTTTCTCATCCTGCTATCGTATTACCACTCGGTTATCTGCGAAAACCATGGATATCTTTAACAGGTCTGGTCGCAGGCAGCCTCACGCCTGATTTTGAATATTTCGTGCGGATGCGGGTGCAAAGCGATTACAGCCATACGATAGGCGGGCTATTCTGGTTGGATGTTCCCTTAGGGTTGCTGCTGACCTTTGTCTTTCATATAGTGGTTCGCGACAGTTTACTGGAGCATCTTCCTGCTGCCTTAAGATCAAGGCTTATCGTATTTAAAGGCTTTGATTGGATCCGGCATTTTAAAAAATATGGATTGGCGGTGCTCATTTCCCTGATCATCGGCGCAGGCTCACATATTTTCTGGGACAGCTTCACGCATAAAGAAGGGTTCTTTGTACAGCAGATCGCGGCATTACGCGAAGATGTAGTATTGTTTAATAAGCCCGTGCCTGTGTTTAGGATACTGCAACATTTGAGCACTCTGATCGGCGGTCTTATCATCGCCCTGGCTATTTATCGGCTTCCGCGTCGCAACGACGGGAAAGCTCCGGCTTTTTTACGATACTGGTTACTGGTAACAGGTCTGACATTAACCATCGTGTTTTTAAGAATAATAAGCGGCCTGGGGTTGCACCAATATGGAAACCTGATCGTGACCGGGATCAGTGCACTGTTAATTTCACTGGTCATCACGCCTTATCTGTCAGGCAGGAAGGCTGTCCCGCACCAAGATCATTAGATCACTTTTTCAATTGCTCCAATCCCTGCTGCAGTCTATCGCCATATCCCTTATCCAGCATCAGGCTGGAAAATTTTTCCCAGGGATACCACTTCAACTGGAAGTCCATATAGGCCTGCAGCGCCAGCGAATCATTCTTTTCATTTTTATTGAGCTGCCAGCCGGCGATCACCGGACGATCACCACGCGTCATATTCACCACAACTGTGCTGTCGGAAGATTCTGTCACTTTCAGTAAAATGCCATCTGCATTGGCTTTCACCACTTTTTCCTGGCTTTGTTCTGTGGCCGAAAACTGCACATTTTCAAAACCGGGATACCAGTTTTTCCAGCGCGAAAGGTCTCTCACCTCGTTTAACACGCTGTCTCTTCCATTCGCAATATGCACCATTCTCAATACCCTGATCTGCGAGGGGATAAAAAAGGCTACAATACAGGCGAGGACAAAAAAGACGACAATGCTCAATATAAAAAGACGGATATATTTCATGTACATATTTTTATTCTAAAGAAGTATCTCTCCTACTCCCATTTCATCACCTTCATAACGATCGCATATACAACAACGATCCAAAGTCCTAAAATACCAATCTCCTTCCAGCAGTCCCATAAATGCAGGCCTTCAAAAGATATCTTTCGCACTGCATTATTGAATTGCGTCAAAGGCAATAGCTGGCACAGGTCCTGTAGCCATTGTGGAAATACATCAATCGAGAAAAAAGTTCCGGATAATAAGATCTGGGGAAATCCAAAAAGGTTGATCAATAAAGGAATGCTGGTATCGCTCTTTGCCAGGCTGGCGAAGATCAATCCCACACCCATCAACAGGAACAACATATAGATGGTCATCACGATCATCTCGATGAAGGTTACAGCGCCGTTCACTAATGTAAAGTTCAGGAAGAAGTGGCCAAACAGGATCAGCACCACCACGTTAATGAGCTGGAAGACCAAGCGGCTCGCGCCGATGCCTATCAGGATATTGATCTTGCGGATCGGTGAAGCATAGAAACGCTTTAACACCAGCTGTTCCCGCAGGTTGAAGAACACGAAAGCAATTCCAAACATCGTGGCAAAAAGAATCGAGAATCCCAATTGGCCCGGCAACACGAAATCGATCTGGCGGTACTTTTTTCCGGGAACGATTTGGGGAACGAATGAATATTCCCTTTGCAACTGATGCGCCTCGTCCAGCTCAATCTGCAGCGCCTGGTAATCGAGGGTGCGCATCAGGTTGTACACGCTGCCACCACTGGCTTCGCTGGAAATAAGGTGCACCTTATAGTAAGACGTTGAGTCAGGATGTACCGGCTGAATGTTAATGACTGCTGCAATATTGCCTTTGATCAGGTCCTGGTTTTGTTTGGCCGTATCGCCTCCATAACGAATGATGTTCAACCGCGAACTGTTGACCATACTATCGTACAACATGTTCGTGGTATCACTGCCTTCGCGGATCGCCACTTTGTAAGGGCTGGGAGGCCGGTCGCTGAATGCACCGAAGATCAAAATGAAAATAATGGGAAACAAGAAGCTGAAGAATAAGGCTGACGGCTGACTGAAGATCGCTTTGAAGCTGGCTTTTGTCACGGCCCACAATGCTCTTGACTGACTATAGGACATGTAGAATGTAAAATTTCTGATTTAGGATGTCTGATGTCAAATGTATGATTTCTGATGTGTGATGGCTAGATATAACCGTGTTTTAACGAATGGTAAAATCAAACGGCAACCTGGTCTGTGCACCCTGCGTCATGTTTTTGATTTTAAGGAGCTGGCGATACACCCGGTAATAATCGTCCCCCAATTCTTTTTTAACAGTGGCTTCTGTCATGCCAATATCATTGCTACCCAGCAGCCGTTCCAGTAAACCGTCGGGCCTGGGATATTCCTTCACCTCGTATTTTGCGAGCTTTGCTCTTTTAGCGGCCGCAGCAATCGCCGTTTCCAGGCCGCCATGCGCATCTATCAGCCCCACTTCCTTTGCTCGCGTTCCGGTCCACACTCTTCCCTGCGCAATCGTTTCGATATAAGCGGTATCTTTTTCCCTGCCCTCGGCCACGCGCTGTTTAAAGTCTGCATAGATCTGCTCGATCCTCGTCTGCACCAGCTGCCGTTCCTGTTCGGTCATCGGGTGATCGATACTGCCCGCGTCAGCAAGCGGCCCGGTCTTCACGCCGTCGAAAGTCACGCCCAGCTTGTTTTTGAAGAAGCCGCTCATGTCAGGCACCACGCCAAATACGCCGATGGAGCCGGTGATGGTATTCTCCGAAGCAAAGATGCTGTCAGCCGCTGCTGATATATAATAACCACCTGAGGCGGCCACGTCGCCAAAGCTGACAATGAGCGGCTTTGCTTTTTTAGCAAGGGTCATTTCACGCCAGATATTTTCACTTGCCAATGCGCTGCCTCCGCCTGAGTTGACCCGCACAACAATGGCTTTAACCGATTTGTCCAGGCGCGCCTTGCGAAGCAGATCTACATAACGGGTGCTCCCGATATTATCCACTTCCCCTTGCCCGTCTACGATCTCTCCGGTAGCATAGATCAATGCAATATTATCCCCGCTTCCCTGCAGGTTCCGGTTCGCCGAGCGGTATTTTTCAATCGTTACAAAATTGATCTTTTTATCCGCCTCCACTTTCAGGCGGCTTTTAATTTCATCCTGGAGGCCATCGTCATATTTCACTCCGTCGATCAACTTATGAGTAACGGCATCTTCAGGAGTACGGATTACGCCGGTTACTGCCAGCTGATGCAATGTGGTTGTATCAACCTTGCGCATCTGCGCGGTCTTTGCCAGGAAATCATGGTAAATATCATTCAGCCATACTGTTGTCTGTAAGCGATTCGCATCGGTCATCTTTTCCGCGCGCAATGGCTCGGTAGCGCTCTTGAACTTTCCCGCATAAAATATTTGCGGACGAATCTCCAGTTTGTCCAAAGCCCCTTTAAGAAAAAAATAGTTCACACTAAAACCGACCCACTCAAAAATTCCTTTAGGGCTCACATATACTTTATCGGCGACGTTCGCAATGCTATAGGCCCTTTGAGACATCATGTCTGCATGAGCAATAATGAATTTTTTGGAAGCCTTAAAGTCCAGCAATGCTTTCCGGATCTCATCACTATTGCCAAAGCCATTTCCATTGCCGTTGGCTCTGAGCAAAATGCCCCCGATGTTTTTATCGTCGCGGGCCTTCTCGATCAGCCGGATCACATCATAGAAAGAAACTTTCTCTTCTAAAGATTCTGAAGCAATAACGGATCGGATATTGGTGATGGGTCGTTCTTCAAAGGTTTTACTGAGGTCGATTTCCAAAACGGATTTTTCCGCGATCACAGGCGCCTGGTCGGATAAAGCGCTTCCCATAATGCCGGCAAAGAAAAAGAACAACACCACACAAAACACGACTATTGCCAAAAATGCAGCGAGAAAAATTTTAAAAAAAGACTTCATCTGTTTATTTTTTATTGAATTTTATTTGTTAGATGCCCGCCTGACCGAAGGGGCAGGGAATGCGCATCAAAATGATCCCTGTTTCCGGTCTAATGCAGCCCGCTGATTTTTATGCTCCTTTCATTATTATTTCAGCTGATGATTAAACTGGTCAGCTACCAAATCGTTTCAGACTTTCCGCAGTTGATAAATTTTTTTTACAAAATGTATCAGGCCGTTCACTGCGATCAGCAAAAAAGTCAGATGCCTTCAGCTACTTCACGATACAATCGCCAAAATTAAAGATATTTACCGTCTGAACCATGATTAGAAGCGTAGGAAGCAGCAGACCGGCCCTCCAATAGCGGCCGGCGAATGATGACTCAACCGCAAACTGAAGCGCTATAAAAAAGAATATATTCAACTATGAGCCGTGATGTAAACCAGGTATTTCTCTTGCTCGGTACCAATCTGGGAGATAAGCAACAAAATCTGGAACAGGCGATACGCCTGATCCGCGAACGGGTGGGCGAAGTACACCAGGCATCAGCCATCTACGAAACAGCTCCCTGGGGCATCACAGATCAGCCCGCGTTCTATAACCAGGTGGTCAAAGTTATCACACCGCTGGACGCCCTGTCCACACTTCATACCATTCTCGCGATCGAAAAAGAGATGGGCCGGATCAGAACCGTTCAATACGGTGCAAGGATTGTCGATATCGATATATTATTTTTTAATGATGATATCATCCAGTCTCCCGCATTGACAGTGCCCCACCCCCGCATCGCCGAAAGAAATTTTGTGCTGGCTCCGCTGGCTGAAGTGGCCGGAAGCATGGTGCACCCCCAGCTACACCAAACCGCAGCAGAGCTCCTCCAGGCCAGCACCGACCTGTTAGCGGTAAAAAAAATCTCACCGCACGAGTGACAGCTTTATATTTGCAGACTGCCCCAGGCAAATAAAAGGAAAGCAATCGCTCAAACAGTTTCATAGACGTGCGTTACGAATTTATAACGATAGAAGGAAATATTGGTGTGGGAAAAACCACGCTGGCCACCGCATTAAGCCATCATTACAATGCTCGGCTGGTGCTGGAAGCCTTCGCCGACAACCCGTTTCTCCCTAAGTTTTACGATAACCCCAAACAATTCGCGTTTCCGCTTGAGCTGTTCTTTATGGCCGAAAGGTACAAGCAACTGCAGGAGATCCTGTTTCAGAAAAATATGTTTCAGCAGGTTACGGTTACGGACTATTTATTCAAGAAGTCGTTGTTGTTTGCCAAAGTAACGCTTAGCGAAGACGAGTTCAAACTCTACCAACGGCTGTTTGACATCGTGCAGCAACAGTTGATACAACCCGAAATCCTGATCTACCTTCATGCGCCAGTAAGAAAACTGCAGGAAAATATCCGTAAAAGACAACGGTCCTACGAGCAGCAGATCCCCGATGATTATTTGCTGAGCATACAGGAGACCTATCTGCAATATATCCGCCAGCTGCCCTTTCCTGTGCTGCTGGTAGATGCGTCCAATGCGGATTTCATCACGCATGATGAGCACCTGAAGATCATTTATGCAGCGCTGGAGCGAGACTACGAGCCGGGCATCCATCATGTGCATTTGTAATAAGCCCGACCCACCCGTTCACGCAGCAACCAACAAGGTCGCACTTCAACCTCCGACCTCCGACTTCCGACTTTTCATTATCAAAGCTGCACATTTCTTAATTTTGCGGCATTCATGACAAGCACATCCCCTTCCGAGGTACAGCTCACGAACGACCCTTTTGCAGCAGTACGCGTACCTGAATACAGAAATCTCATGATCGGCCGCTTCACCTTTGTAGCCGCCATGCGCATGATCACTACCGTCGTAGGATGGTGGATCTACCAGTTGACCAAAGACCCACTGGCGATCGGGCTGATCGGACTATCAGAAGTAATACCGGCTTTGTCCCTGGCTTTGTATTCCGGACATCGGGTGGATACCAATGATAAAAGAAAACTGATCCTTCGCGGCGTGACGGGCTACCTCATCGCAGCCCTAACCTTATTTACTTTATCCACCGAAAAAACACAGGAGCTACTGCACACTTCGCACATTGCCTGGTTCATTTACGGTGTCTTCTTTTTTACGGGTATCCTGAGATCTTTTGTAGGGCCCAGCTTCAGCGCGATGATCGCCACGATCGTACCCAAAAACCTGCTGCAAAACGCCACCACCTGGAACCAGGGCACCTGGCTGTCTGCTTCGGTAACGGGCCATGCGGTGGGTGGCTTCCTGATTGCAGGTCTGGGGATCAGCAGCACGCTGCTGGTGATTGCCACACTGATTTGCCTGAGCATCGTTGCCCTGTCCCGCTTAAAGCCCAAGCCGCCGATCAAGGTCGCTACGGCGGATGGCGCGGCACCGCCGGAAAAACGGACCTGGGAAAGTATAATGGAAGGCTTGTCTTTTGTGTTCCGCACCAAAGCCTTGCTGGCTGCGATGGCGTTGGATATGTTTGCCGTTTTATTTGGCGGCGCTGTGGCGATGATCCCTGTGTTTGCGAGCGATATTTTAAAAATTGGTCCCAAAGGCTTCGGCTGGCTGAATGCCGCCACGGATATCGGCGCGATCTTTATTGTGATCATATTGACACTCTGGCCCATGAAAAGCAACCAGGGCCGAAAAATGCTCATTGCGGTGGCCGGCTTCGGTACCTGCATCATCTTGTTTGGCCTTTCCAAGCTGTTCTGGCTATCCTTTAGCGTGCTGGTTATCGCCGGCATTCTCGATGGCGTGAGCGTGGTAGTTCGCGGCACTGTGATGCAATTGCTGACCCCGGATCATATGCGCGGCCGCGTGAGCAGTGTCAGCGGCATGTTCGTATTGAGCAGCAATGAATTAGGACAATTTGAAAGCGGCGTCATGTCGCGGGCCCTGGGCGTCATCCCTTCCGTCGTTTTTGGAGGTTGCATGACGCTGGCAGTGGTGATCACCACCTGGTTCAAGGCCCCTACCCTGCGTAAGTTCGAGTATTGACAGCCGCTACATTGTTAAAAAGTGTGGCCGGCCTGGGAAACGATGTTAAAGGCATTCATCAGATCCCGCTTTTTTGTGGATGCTTTGGCTCACCTGCTCCCAGCGGATGCACAATGTTTTTTGATTTTTTTACCGGCAGACCTCAAAGAAAATACACGGAGGGAAAGAAGCAAAAGTTATGCACCCCGCCTCCACTTTACCCGTGATAAGGTGAAAAATTTCATGTAAGTTTGCTGCTTTTTAAAGCTTAGCGGGGCGCAATCCTCCCGTTTTCAATTATACGCCTTAAGTAACAATTCATGGAAATAACAGTAAAAACCGCCGAACAATTACGACTGACAGCAGAAGAATTTGAGTTGATCCAGAAAAAACTGGGCCGTATGCCCAATTTTAACGAGCTCTGTGCCTTCTCCGCTATGTGGAGCGAGCATTGCAGCTATAAAAACTCGATCAAATGGCTTAAAACCCTGCCGCGTGAGGGAGGAAAAATGCTGGTGGCGGCCGGTGAGGAAAATGCGGGCCTGATGGATATCGGGGATGGCCTGGGTGTGGTGTTTAAGATTGAATCGCACAACCACCCTTCAGCGCTGGAACCATTTCAGGGCGCCGCCACCGGTGTAGGCGGTATTCACCGTGACATTTTTACGATGGGCGCCAGACCGATCGCGGCGCTGAACTCGCTTCGCTTCGGCCGTTTAGAGGAAGCTAAAACACAGCACCTCCTGGCGGGCGTCGTACACGGTATTGGTCATTACGGCAACTGCTTCGGGGTTCCCACGGTAGGCGGTGAAATCTATTTCGATAATTGTTATCACACCAATCCTTTGGTGAACGCGATGAGCGTAGGTATCGTAAAAACCGGCGAAACCGTTTCCGCAACGGCTGAAGGAACCGGCAATCCCGTCATGTTCGTAGGTAGTGCGACCGGGAAAGATGGTATCGGCGGCGCTTCTTTTGCTTCCGCAGATATCACTTCCGAAAGTGTACAGGAATTACCGGCCGTACAGGTGGGTGACCCCTTCCAGGAAAAGAAATTATTAGAAGCTTGCCTGGAAGTGATCCAGACCGGCGCGGTAGTAGGTATGCAGGACATGGGCGCTGCGGGGATCATTTGTTCTACTGCGGAAATGAGCGCCAAAGGCGGCGTGGGCATGAAGATCGACCTGGAAAAAGTACCTACCCGTCAGCAAAATATGAAAGCCTGGGAATTGTTATTGAGCGAAAGCCAGGAACGCATGTTGCTGGTAGCCGAGAAAGGCCGTGAAAAAGAAGTTGAAGCTGTTTTTGAAAAATGGGATCTTCCCTGCTCCGTGATCGGACATGTGACAGACGATGGTGTACTCAATTTTTATATGAACGGAGAGCTGGAAGCATCCATACCTGCTGAAGAGCTGGTGCTCGGTGGCGGCGCTCCGCAATATGACCGCGAATACAGAGAACCTAAATACCTGGCCGAGATCAACGCTTTTGATCCGGCTTCCGTGAAGCAACCCGGAGATCTGAAGATCGTGGCAGAAAGGATCATCTCCCTGCCGTCTATCGCATCCAAAAGGTGGATCTTCAACCAATACGATAGCATGGTGGGTACCGTGAATGCGTCTACCAATGCGCCTTCCGATGCTGCCATCGTGGTGGTGAAAGGCACGAAGAAAGGATTGGCAGTAACCACAGATTGTAACAGCCGGTATGTATACGCAGACCCTTACAAAGGCGCCATGATCGCCGTAAGCGAAGCGGCCCGGAATATTGTGTGCAGCGGCGGTGAGCCTCTCGGCGTTACCAACTGTCTGAATTTTGGTAACCCTTACGATCCTGAAGTATATTACCAGTTTGCCAACGCTATTAAAGGTATGGGTGATGCCTGCCGGAAGTTCAACACACCGGTAACTGGTGGGAACGTGAGCTTCTACAACCAGAACCCCGATGGTCCCGTGAACCCCACGCCTACTATTGGTATGGTGGGATTGCTGGAAGATATCGACAGCAAAATGACGCTTGGCTTCAAACGCGAGGGCGATGCGATTTATATATTAGGTCAACAAACAGATGATATCAACTCATCTGAGTATGTGTACCATGTTCACGGTGTGACGAAGTCGCCTGCGCCGCATTTTGAACTCGAAGATGAGTTTGCTTTGCAGCAAAACCTGTTGAGCCTTATCCAAAACAAACTGATCCAATCAGCGCACGATGTCAGCGAAGGCGGTGTGTTTGTAAACCTTTGTGAGAGTGGCTTTGTAAATGGCCTGGGCTTCAGCATCAGCAGCAGCAAGGATCTCCGCAAGGATGCATTCCTGTTCGGTGAAGGACAAAGCCGCGTGGTCGTAACGGTGGCAGCAGAAAATATTGCGGCGTTCGAAGCCGCGGCAGGCGCGATCCCTGTTACCAAGATCGGTGCGGTGACCAATAGCATGGTCAACGTGGACGGCGAAAACTGGGGTGATATTCAGAAATGGAAAAAGTTCTACGACACAGCCATTGAGCGGTACCTCAGCAAAGAAGCCGCGGCCGATGCGTTGAGCAGTCTTTAATCAATTCAAAAATACCCCTGAAAGGTCGAACGTATCATGAGAGATGTGAGGATGCAGGTGCATCTATGCTCATCTCCTCGTGTTCACCGTGCGACACTTCGGGCATATAACAGCCTTCTCTTAACAGAAAGCTTAAAGTCAGATCATGGAATTACCGTTACAACAGCTGCAACAAACCATAACTCCCCTGCGACAATCGATTGTCGATCACCAGGTATATCAGGTGATTAAAAATGTAGACGACCTGAAGATCTTCATGCAGTATCATGTATATGCCGTTTGGGATTTTATGTCATTGCTGAAATCTTTACAAAACAGCCTGACCTGCACTACCGTTCCCTGGTATCCTAAAGGTTCAGGGGACACCAGGCACCTGATCAATGAAATTGTGAACGGAGAAGAGTCTGACGTCGACATGAATGGCGAACGCAAAAGCCATTATGAGATGTACCTGGACGCGATGAAACAATGTGGCGCAGACACCCGGTCTATCGAAGTTTTCGTAGAAGAGCTGAAAGCATCGGGCGATCTTGAGGCAGCCTTTCAGAAGGCAGAAACGCCGGAAGCGGTCAAAGATTTTGTGCGTTTCACGTTCGATACCATTGGCGGCGGAAAAGATCATGTTCAATCGGCGGTATTCACCTTTGGCCGTGAAGACCTGATCCCGGACATGTTCCTTTCTATCATCAACGAGATTCACAAAAATCTGCCGGGAGAGATCTCTGTTTTTAAGTATTATATCGAACGGCATATTGAAGTGGATGGGGATCATCACAGCCAGCTGGCGCTGCAGATGACTTCCAGCTTATGCGGCGATGATGCTACATACTGGCAGGAAGCTACTGCGGCTACGGAACAATCATTACAACAAAGAAGCAGGCTCTGGGATGCGATCCACGCTGAGATACTTAAGAAAAACCAGGCGCAGTAATGGGTCAGACACAACAACTGATCAGCGTCCGGGCGCATCGGAAGGCAGCAGCAAACCAACCGGATATAATATATTTGCAGGCATTCATCCTTTAAATAAAACAAAGTGGCTCAAAAAATAGCAATCATCGGAGGGGGTAATTTAGGCACTGCTATCGCGCAAGGCCTTATCAATAGCGGGTTTTCAAATCCTGCTGCTATCACAATTACCAAAAGAAATATTTCTACCCTGAAAGGTGAGTTGCCAAAAACAGTGACCATCACCGACGACAATGTCGCCGCCACTGCCTCCAGCGAAGTGATCATCTTGGCTGTAAAGCCTTTCCAGATCGAAGGAGTGATGAAAATGATCGCCCCGGTGTTAACCAAAAAGCACGTGCTGATCTCCGTCATCACCGGCGTCACGGTTAGCGACCTGAAAGAAATGGCCCAAATCCAGCTGCCGGTATTTCGTGCTATGCCCAATACAGCCATCGCAATACGGGAAAGCATGACCTGCATCAGCTTTGATAATGCGTCAGACAAGCAAGTACAATTGGTGACTAAAATGTTCAATACGGTGGGCAAGGTTGCCGTGATCGACGACAAACTGATGGATGCGGCTACTGTACTCGGCGCCTGCGGAACGGCCTTTGCCTTGCGCTACGTGAGAGCCAATATCCAGGGAGGTATTGAAATTGGGTTTGATGCCAGAACGGCCAGCCTGATCGCAGCCCAGACGGTAAAAGGCGCTGCTGAATTATTGCTGGAACACGGCAGTCATCCCGAACAGGAAATTGATAAGGTAACCACTCCCAAAGGCTGCACGATCGTGGGGCTGAATGAAATGGAGCATCGGGGTTTCAGTTCTTCCCTGATCAGAGGTGTCATTACCAGCTACAAGAAAATAGCAAAGGATTAAGGTTTCCCCTGAGCCTGATTTATAGCCCTGCCCGTGGTTAAAAATACCGTTCGAGTATTGTAGCCACGGTCTCCTTCTTCAATGGTTTATTGATGAGTTCTTTGATCTCAGGCATTTCATCCGCCTTGTGGAGATCAGAAGGATTAGACGAGGATGTAAGAATGATGATCGGCACATGAAGCGACGCTACCTGCGAATTTTGTGAAAGCTTCTGAACAAATTCCCAGCCATCCATTTTTGGCATGTTGATGTCCAGGAAGATCAGATCCGGTTGGATATGTTCATCCGCATCGCGACTGGTCAGTGCCTTAAAAGCTTCCTCGGCACTCTGGAAGCAAATAATTTGTTCCGCACAGTCCATTTTGTCCAGGATCACTTTATTGATAAAATTAGCCGCCTTGTTATCGTCGATAAGAACGATACACTTTAACTTAATCGATCTGCTCATAAATGCTTTGAAATGGTAAAGGAAAACACACTGCCAAAAGGGCTGTTAGGCGCCACACTGATATCACCTTCGTGCAAATCTACAATTTTTTTGCAGTGGGCCAGCCCGATTCCGGTTCCTTCATAACTGCTGTTCGAATGTAGCCGCTGAAAGATCCGGAAGATCTTCTCACTATATTCTTCTTCTACGCCGATGCCATTGTCTTTCACAAAGAACATCCAGCAATCGTCCCGTTCGGCACACTCCACATTGATAACCGGAGGTCTGCCGGCTTCCGTAAACTTGAGCGCGTTCACCATCAGGTTTTGAAACAACATGCGTAGTTCCGTGCGGTAAACATTGATAACAGGAAGGTCTCCCACCTCCACCGTGGCCCCCGACTCCCTGATCTTGGCAGAGAGATCGCTGATCACAGAGCCTACAACGACGTTACAATCGACAGACGACAGTTCACTATTGCGTCCTATCAGTGAATAATCCAGCAACGCCTTGATCAGGTTACTCATCCGGTTGGTAGACTCATTGATGAAATCAAGATAGAGCCTGCCCTGGTCCGTAAACACGGGGCCATAATCTTCATGAAGCAGTTCCACAAAGCTCATCACCGTGCGCAAAGGTTCCTGCAGGTCATGCGACGCAATGTAGGCGAATTGCTCGAGCTCCCGGTTCTTATTTTCCAGCTCCTGGTTATAGGCCTTCAACACATTCTGCGCTTTGATCCGGTCGGTAATATCCCTGATTGCCGCGCTTACAATGATGCCTTCATCTGTTTCGAGCGGGCTCAGGGAAATTTCTATGGGGAACTCTTCGCCGCTTTTCCGTAGGCCTTTCAATTCAAGCCCCGCGCCCATAGGCCTCACTTTGGGATTAAAGAAAAAGTGATCCCTGTGCGATGTATGATTGCCCCGAAACCGGTCAGGAATCAGGATTTCCACTTTCTTGCCGATCAGCTCGCTGCGCTCATAGCCGAAGATATTTTCCACCTGTGTATTCACGAGCTGTATAATACCTTCCTTACTGACTATTACCATCGCGTCCGGAGCACTTTCCAACAGTCCGCGGAACATACGCTCTGCGCGCTTTCTTTCCGTGATGTCGCGGATGGCAGCCGACACAAAAGTGCCCTCCTCCGTGATCAGCGGGCTCAACGAAATTTCCGCCTGGAAGGTCGTTGCATCTTTACGCCGGCCATGCAACTCCAGTCCCTTTCCCATGCTGCGCATGGTAGGGCTCTGGAAATAACTTTCGCGGTGTGCCTTATGATGTTTGAGAAAAGAATCAGGGATCAGCACTTCCACATCGCGGCCCAGCAATTCTTCTTTGGTATAGCCAAAAAGGTTTTCGGTCTGTGCATTGGATAGTACGATCTGGCCGCTGCGGTTGACGATTACCATCGCGTCAGGCGCGGTTTCCAGCAATGCCTGCGCCTTACTCGCCACCTTGTAGGTCTGGCTGGCCGGCCTGATCACGGCGGAGACGCCCAGGATGCGCTGCTGCTCATCCAGTATTGAAGAATACTGGATCACTACAGACTTACGGCTATCGGGAACCGCAATCACTTCAGCTCTTACGGACTCCAGTTGTTCGTTAAATGTGACGCGTTCCAGGATCGTATCGAACGCATCGCGCGACTCGGGCACCAGCAGCGAGGCAAAGGGCTGCCCTTCCAAAGGGCCGTTCTGCGTGTCATGGAATTGCTGGAGGGCCGCATGATTCGCGTAAATGATCTTGCCGGTGAGGCTGATGCCGAGGATACAATCTTTAGCAGAGTCTGTTAAATACGTCTTCACTGTTAAAACTATAGCAGCAAGATAGTGGTTTTTGCCTTAAAAAATTAAAGGCACTTTGATAGTGATCAGAGCGAACGTGAAAGACACGTCCGCCCTGCTATCCTGCTTCCAGGATTAGAGATCTATATCGTTGGTATGATATTATTGTACTGTTTCCGCGTAAGCTTTTGCCACATCAGTGAGCAGTTTTAGTCCCATCCGGGTCTTGAAGTCCGGGTCGATGTGCTGAAATTTGATGGTGCCTTTTTTATCTACGATATACACAGCTGGTACCGGCAGCAGGTTGTCGACATTTTTGCCACCCGAAGCCTTGCCCAGAAAGGAGTGATAGTTTTTAGGAGCGACAAACGCGATTCCCAGTTTTTTAGACAGCGTCAGGTCCGCGTCGGAAAGTAACGGATACGACAACTTGCGTTTTGCAGCTGTTTCCTTCAGGTTTTCCGGGCTGTCTGTGCTCACCGCCAATACCTGATAGCCCAATGACTGTAAGGTTCCAAGTGATTTTTGCAATGAAGCCAGTTGCACCTGGCAATAAGGACACCATCCACCCCGGTAAAACACAAGAACAGTGGGTTTATCAGCCAGGGTTTTAGACAGGTCCACTTGATCACCTGAGGCATTTGTCAGTTTCACGTCTAGGATATTGGCACCTACCAATAGCGGATGTACCTGGTCTGGCTGATCGGGTGCTTGATAGTCCTGCGCATAAGTGCTCATCATGCCTGCGAAAAGGAATAAAGGAATAGCGAATATTATTTTAAAATACTTCATTATAAATTGAGTTTAAATGTTATTAAATATACCGGCTTATCTGCGACCGGTCTTGAAGTTCGAAATACTTTCTCCGGCATGTTGCTTAAAGAAACGGCTGAAATGGGCCGGGCTGGTAAAGCCCAATGCATAGGAGATCTCTTTAGCGGTCTTATCCGAATAATGCAGGTAGCGTCTGGCTTCCAGCAAGATCCGGTTTTGGATCACCTTCGACGGCGGAGGATAGTTCAACGCGGCAAACAGGTTGCTCAGCGTTTTAGGGGACCGGTTCAATGCTTTGGCGTAGAATTGCACAGAATGCTCTGTTTTAAAATGCACTTCCAGCGTAAGATTGAACATTCTTACGATATCCAGCTTGTCGTCTTCTAGGTTTCTTGCTCCGGCGTTCTGCCGGCGCGCGATCCGGGTAATACTGATGATCAGCCTTTTTAACAAGGTGCGCAACATCTCTCCCTGCATCCGGTCCTTCACCCGCGTGTCTTCGACACAAAGTTGTTCAATCATTTCAATGTCATTCGCCTCTTTGTCTGACAAGGATACAAACAGCGGATGCCTCACGCCGTAAAACAGAAATCCTACACAACCCACTTCCACATCATGATCCACAATGCAGTAGAACTCCCTGTTGAATTGCCAGGCGCTTAATTTCTCCGGATGCTCAAACACAAAGTGCTGGTTGTTCATTAAAGGCAGTACGGATCGCGGTGGAAACGTGTAAGGCACTTCATCAATGATCACCATCTGGCTCTCATATCTGTTGTACACAATACTGTTAATCGTATCCTGTTTAACGAAGCCTTCGCCGTGTAATGACTGCTCTTTGTCTTCTTTATAGATCCGGAATAATCCATTGGTACGGGTGTCACTAAAAAGATATTTCAATGCTGAAAGTTTTGTACGCAGTTCATACAATGGTACAAAAAATATCTATTGGCTCCAAAACAGCACATATCGACTATCAATTACGCAACAAAGACATGAATGGGCAATGGAGGGTTGTATCTGTATTCATCTTTTTAGCGTTATATACCATCGATATTCTTCAGGACATGGGTACCAAAAATATCTGTATGCCCGACTATTGAAATAGCCAGATCCGCCAGCTTTTTTGCCGGCGGACCCGCTATCCTTCTTAATTCAATGTTACTTTCACAATCTGAGGCAGCGTAGTGAAAGCATTCGGATCAGGCACAGCTGCAATGGGTTTGCTTTCCGGAATCGGAGTTCCTCCCAGCGCTTTCTGCGACGCACCCGCTCCGGGATATTGATTGACGGCAGTACCATTGTCGTACAACTTAATGTCAGATGACCTGTCGCCTTTTGCTAAAGCGTCAATACCGACGCCCGCAAAAAACCAGTCGTTGGACAGACCATACATCGTGGCAATAGCGATCTTATCTCCGTTCACTACATGCAGTTGCTGCGAAACCTTGCCGCCCGGTTTATCACCGACCATCGGCAGTAAGACCGTTGTGGCTGGTTCTTTCAGGACGTAAACGTCTTTAATATTCGGCTTTGACTTTAAAGCAGCGGCCAGTACTTCAGCATCTCCGGTTTGAGCCAACTCCTTAAGCCCTTCTCCCCTGTCCTTTTGACCTTCTGTGTACAAAGGATTTTCATCACTCTGGTACACCACTACCAGCACCGGCGACAGCGGTGTAAATATCCCGGTCAGACCGGTAAGATAGGAAATCATCGCTGCGTTATCTCCTGTCTCGGCAAGAGCCGTAAGTCCGTTAGCGGTCATCTTTCCGGCCGTGTAGATCGGCTCAGCGTTCAACAGGTTACCGCCTGCGATATAAGACACCGCCCAAACCCCGGGACTGAAGGGCGTTTCATTGAGCGTACCGCCGGAGTTGTTGGTAATCGTCAATGTGAATATCGAATTCTCATACGCGAGGGAAACCCCCATCAATTTAGAGGCGTCAAGATATACATTACCCTGATCGTCCATCAATTTCACTTCTTTGATATTTTTAGCAGCTGACTCAGCAGTGCCCGGATGTGTAACATCCTTGCCCGGTGACTGATTGACACGGGTACCATTATCCCACAACTTTACCTGCGCCGACACATCGCCGGTTACGGGACTTCCGTCTTCCGCAAATAATGGTATGCCCGGATTTTCAGGAGCAAAAAATAAATCGTTGGACCATCCGTACATGGTTGCAAACGTCAACGCCTGCCCCCTGGCCGCAGAAAAAGTAATAGACACTGACTGGCCCGGAAGAATAACCGGAGGTGTTCCTTCGCCCTTGAATGTTCCGGAATGCACGAGCGGCCGGCTATCCAACACATTCTCAATAGTGATCGTTTTGGGTTGTTTCACTTCCACTTTATCCCTTGTACAAGAAGCTAATGCCAGGATCGTTACCGGCAAAAGCAAAAGGGACTTCATTATCGACTTTCTTTGATACATCATACGCTACAATTTTTTTTAATTACAAGTGCTACAAAGCTACCTGGTAACGACCGGTTAGTAAATACCCGGATTTCCCTTTGTCTTACCGATATTTCCTTTTAACAGCTTTTAAGCGCTTAAGACATGATCCGAAACACCTGTTCAGGTTTTCAAAATTTAGTTAGGAGCGAATTTTCAAAACCTCTATATTTGCAACTTCGTTTCAAAAAATAATTGTACTTAAAAACCTCATATCGTCCGTTCGTCAGCCTGATCTTATTGGTGGTATACACGTGGGTGGCCCTACCGGTCTCATTGTGGCATCATCATAATACAGCAGCGACGACGGTTTCGAAAGAGAAAAGCGGGGTTCACAAAGCGGATCTGTCAAACGACGCACAGTGCAAGATCTGTTCTCATCAGTATGCACCTTATGTTCCTGAAGCGTTGACCTTATCCTTACCGCCGAACCCTTTTTCCATTTTTGATATCGACGCAGGTCTTCCCACTTCCAAAACAGCAACCAGCCTCTCTCTCACCCGCGGCCCGCCCGCCATTTTAGTGTGCTGATCATTTTGATCACTAATCCGATCACTACAGCCGTTATCTTAATTGCCGCCCATACCTGATTCATCCGGATCAGGACCGGTCAGGCATTCTGCGAAACCAGCAGGTAACCGCTCTACCCCAACTGTCCATCCGGATAAATCCACATTATGTCATACATATTAGAAGCTGTACAGCTTACCAAAAATTATCAACATTACACGGCCCTTCGGGCGCTGGATCTGCGCATAACGGCCGGTGAAGTCTTTTGCCTGTTAGGACAAAACGGTGCGGGCAAAACCACCACCATCAATTCATTCCTGGGCTTTATCCAGGCCACGTCCGGCAAGGCTTTTATCAAAGGAATAGAGGTGAAGCCGAATAATACCGGCACCAAAGACCTCATTGCCTACATCCCCGAGGTCGTACAACTGTACGGCAACCTGACGGGCCTGGAAAACCTGGACTATTTCAGCCGCCTGGCCGGATTTCGCTACAATAAGAAACTTTTATCCGCCTTCCTGCAGCGGTCCGGCCTGCAACAGGAAGCTTACGGAAAAAAGCTCAGCACTTACAGTAAGGGTATGCGGCAAAAGGTGGGCATTGCCATCGCATTAGCTAAAAATGCTGATGTTATATTTATGGATGAGCCAACCAGCGGCCTGGATCCCAAGGCTACATCAGAATTTACAACAGTCTGCCAATCGCTCGCTGCCGAGGGCAAGACCATTTTTATGGCGACGCATGATATTTTCAACGCGGTAAACGTTGGCTCGCGCATCGGCATCATGAAACAGGGAAGCCTCGTCCATACCACTCCTACCAGCGGCATTTCCGCCAACGAGTTACAGCAATTATACCTGGAAACCATTTAAGCAGCAGACCAACATTCATCTGATCTGATGATCACGGTAAGCTGCCGGCTAAAGTATATACCAATGGAATGGTGGCACTACAACTGTCGCGATGAAAAAGATTACGAACTGCCCGAGCTGCCGCACGGCGCGATCTACGGGCCTATCGATATACAATCAAAACCTAAACTACAATAATGATGAAACAATCTTTACTCTTGTTTATTTTAACCGTTCACTACCTCTGCGCGCACAGTCAGCACGCATTGCAGGGTACGGTATCTGACGAGCACCAGCATCCCTTGTCGGGTGCGCTCGTCATGATCGGACAAAAAGAGATCACCCGAAAAGTGGTTACAGACAGTGCCGGTCACTTCATGGTGCCTGACTTGAAAAAAGGAAAAATCAATGTGCAGGTATCCGCTGTAGGCTATGAAGATTTTCAGCAATCCCTCGTGCTTTCGGGAGCTGCTGCGTTATCGGTCATCCTGCGTCCTCAAATCACGGATCTGCAAACAGTGGAAGTGCTGGGACGCGTTGAAAAAAAATATTACAGTGCCTACACGTTCAGCACTACACGAACAGCGAGCCTCAACAAAGAGTTACCCCAATCCGTGGGAACAGTGACCAAGGAGATCATGAAAGACCGGCAGGCCTTCCAGCTCGCGGATGCCATCAAAGTGATTCCCGGTGTGATCCCAGCCAGTTTTTATAATCAGTATACGATCAGGGGCATCAGCCAGAACGAGGAGGGACAGCTCATCAACGGCATGCGGACGCGGCAATATTATTTCCTGCAGCCCATCACCGCTCATATCGAACGGGTGGAAGTGATCAAAGGCCCGGCCAGCGCCACTTTCGCCAGCGTAGATCCCGGTGGCAGCGTGAACCTGGTGACGAAGAAACCATTGGCAACAAACCGTAAAGAGATCAGCCTGAGCGCCGGAAGCTTCAACACCTTACGCGGCACCCTCGACTTCACGGGGCCGTTGAACAAAGAGAAAACATTGCTCTACCGGCTCAACGGCGCTTACCAGCGGGCCCGGAGCTACAGGGACCTGGTGCAAAATAATGCGCTGCTGCTATCGCCTTCACTAACCTATCTGCCCAGCGACAAAACCGCGCTGAACGTTGAAATGATCTTTAGCAACATGGCAGGTAACCTCGACCGCGGTCAACCCATATTTGGGGCAACTGCGGGTAAGACTGATTTGAACAGCACGCCCATCAGTCTGAACCTGGGCGCAGGCAGCGATTTCTTCAAATCCAAAGAATTGATCCTGACCACCAGCCTGGCCCACCAGTTCAATCAACACGTCAGCTTTAACGCCGCTTACATGAAACAAACCTGGGAAGAGGATCTGCTGGAGCACCGCACGACCAATGCATTTGCAGTAGACATCAACAATCAGCCCTCCAGATCCCTGGTGGCCATGCAATTTGTTCAACGGCAGCAGCACTGGAATATCGATAACCTGAGCGCCTTTTTCAATTTCAAGGCAGCCACGGGCCAGGTAAAGCATGAATTTCTTATCGGTTATGAT
Source organism: Niabella sp. ZPM-14 (assembly GCF_055693045.2). Lineage (NCBI taxonomy): Bacteria > Pseudomonadati > Bacteroidota > Chitinophagia > Chitinophagales > Chitinophagaceae > Niabella > Niabella sp. ZPM-14. The sequence goes on along the minus strand of NZ_CM181148.1, from coordinate 3,991,871 downwards.
CTGAGCAGCTGGCAAAAAGTGAAAGGTGGCGGACAAAATGCAGCCCGCGGGTTCATGTTGAAGAACGGCACGGTGGCCAACTCCTTTGTTGCGGCTAACGCCGATCAATATCAAACCATCACCCATGAAGGGGTCGTATTTCCTCAACCGAACGTCCCGTATTTCGATCTGAAGAATCCCACTTACACGGTCCGCAATATAGATGACTACACACTCAACCGCCGCACGGCGATCCCGGCAGCGCTCACGACAACCCATGCGGTATATGTACAGGAGCAGCTCCGCTGGAACAAGTTTATCGTGTTGCTGGGCCTGAGGCATGACTGGTTCAGGGATATCACCAATTATAAAGCGCCCCGGGAATTATCTTTTACCAACAAGAAACTCGTTCCCAGGATCGGCGTGACGTATAAAGTGTCTCCTCATGTTAACGCTTATGCTACTTACCTCGAAGGGTACCAGCCTCAAAGCAACACCGTGACCTTGCTGCCCAGTACCGGCAGTTATTTCTGGACCGATGAATCTGCATCAAGATTTAAACCACTGGTCAGCAATCTTAAAGAAGTAGGTGCGAAAGCGAGCTTCCTCCATGACAAGCTGAATCTAAATGCAGCGCTATACGAAATCAATCAAAAAAATTTACTGATGAATGCCAACCTCGCGGACTATCCCGATTCGATGGTGACACGTGGCGCTGAACGCAGCCGTGGTTTTGAAATAGATGTTACAGGCTACGTATCATCGTCTTTGCAGGTGTATGCGTCGTACAGTTTTATTGACGCCCGGATCATTGAAGACAATGACCCCAAGCTGGAAGGAGCGCGCAAGCAAAACACGCCTTTTCACAGCGCCAATCTCTGGTCGCGATACAACTTCCCCGCTACTACTTTACTTAAAGACATAGGACTGGGACTGGGACTGCAATACCAGGGCAACCAGGTTCCCTGGTTTGACCGGTCATTTACAACACCGGCTTACACGCTTGTGGATCTCGCGCTCTACTACCGGCCTTCGACAGGTAATATGCAGGTAGCGCTGAATGTGAACAATGTTTTGGATAAGACTTACTGGATTGGCGCGCAAAATTACCAGCGTTTGTTTCCCGGTGCACCGCGGAACCTCATGTTGACCGCCACTTATACTTTTTAAAAGAGATGATAAGCCATCATCAGATATAAAACATCGCCCATGAATGCTATCAGGATCGTAGCGACTCATTTTTTTTCTGTGACATTGCGCAGCAAAGTGCTCGCACCCATTTACGTAGTTTGGCTGTTGCTTGTGGTGTATGCCTCTTACACCGGCTATCAAACATACAACGCGCAAAACCGCCTGCGGCTTGACTTTCAGCGGCAGGCCAGGCAAAGCTGGGAAGCCAATCCCGATAAGCATCCCCACCGGATGGCTCATTTCGGCACGTTCGCATTTCGCCTGAAGCATCCGTTAAGTATGTACGATTATGGTATGGAGAGCTACACCGGCAATGCAGTCTTCTTAGAAGCCCATAAGCAGAATACCGTCAACTTCAGCGAAGCGGGTTTCAGCACCGGGCTCCTGCGCTTCGGTGAATTGAGTTTATCAATGCTATTGCAGATCGTGTTGCCGCTGATTGTTTTTTTTCTCGGATTCAGCGCTATCGCGCAACAGCGGGAAAACGGCACCCTGAAAATATTGCTGATCCAGGGTGCCGGCTTCAGGCAAATCGTTTGGGGCTACAGCCTCGGGCTGTTTGGGCTGTCACTATTATTCCTGCTGCCCGCCGTGATCGCGGCAGCGACACAATTGCTGCTTACAGGGCAATTGCCTGCCGGCGCGGGCGTCTGGGCCAGAAGTGGCTGGCTGTTGGCCGGCAGCCTGGTCTTTTTATGGGTCATCAGTGTTATCTCCATTTGCATATCAGCCGGAAGTCGCAACAGCCGCGCATCCTTGCTGCAACTCTTAGGCATCTGGTTGTTGATGGTGATCGTATTACCCAAAACCTTACAAGCCGCAGGGAGCTTTCTCTATCCGGCTCCGGGAAAGATTGTATTTGAAACCGCGGTGGAAAAAGACGTGCTTCAGATCGGTAACAGTCATAACCCAGACGATCCTCACTTTACCCGGCTAAAAGATTCGGTTTTGAAAGCGCATCATGTCGACTCCGTGGAGCAACTTCCTTTTAATTATAGCGGGTTCCAGATGCAGCAAGGCGAAAAGATGAGCGCCGAAGTTTACAACAGGCATTTGCAGCAATTGTATGACCGCTACGAGCAACAGAATCATATCAGCTACCTGGCCGCCTTTATCAACCCGCTGCTCGCTATCAGGAACATGAACATGGCCATAAGTGGTACCGACTTTAAAGCCTATCGCTCTTTTCAGCAGGAAGCCGAAGAATACCGGTATCACCTGGCGCAAAGCATGAATGAGTTACAGATCCGACACATCAGCAACCGTAAGCCCGGCAAAGATGAGCAGCCGCATAGCATTGACAAAAGTCACTGGACTGAGTTCGCCGACTTCAAACATCGGTTTCCATCATTATCCTCCGTGATCCACCAACAGCAATGGACCATAGCCGCTTTGGCCGCGTGGTTGCTGATATCGATCGGCGCTATTTACTTCACCGCTGCCAAAGCAAAAGCATTATAATTTATGTACCGTTTAGCATTCCTCAATTTTATACGAAGCCGCTCCGTAATGATAGCCCTTGCCCTGTTTCTGGGTACGGGCCTGGTAAGTATTTACATCGGAAAAGCCTTCCTGCAAAAGCAGGAACAGGCTATCCAATCGGTTACTGCATTACAGAAAGAACAAATAGAAAGAAATGTGAGCCATATACCAGATCAGTTCGGGTTACTCATGTATTACCTGCGTTTTGCGTATATCCATCAGCCTAAGCCCATCGCGGCCCTGTCCATAGGGCAGCTGGATATCAATACCAACATACAATACCTGACGATCCGCGGACTCGAAGCACAGCGGTATGATACGGACCTGTTTAATCCTTACAATCAGCTGACCGGCAATTTTGATCTGAGCTTCGTGATCCTTTTCCTGTTTCCGCTGCTCATCATTGCATTCAACTTCAACCTGCTTTCGCAGGAGAAAGAAGGCGGTACCTGGCCGTTGGTCAACGTGCAGGCCGTGCAGCCGCTCCGTTTCCTCATCCGGAAGCTGAGCATCCGTTTTATCGTCGTCCAGGCATTGCTGATCCTCTTGCTGATCCTGGCGTTGATCATCGTAGGCATTCCGCCCGACGCAGCTTTCCGGACTTATGCGCTTACAGCCATGCTCTATGTCAGTGTTTGGTTTGCAATCAGCTTTTTTATTATCGCATTTCATAAAAGCAGCAGCATCAGCGCGCTGCTCCTGTTAACCAGCTGGGTAGTCATTTGCCTGCTGCTTCCGGCCATGGTAAACAGCTATGTCACCTCCCGCTATCCTGTAAAAGAAGCGTACAGCACTTTCCTGAAGCAGCGGGATGGCTACCATACGAAATGGGATAAAGATCCGGCACACACATTGAATGCCTTTTTTAAATATTATCCTCAGTACAGTCATTACGAGTGGAAGGGGCCTAAGTTTAATTATTTATGGTACTATGCCATGCAACAGCTGGGAGATAACGAAGCTGCCGCCGACAGCAAACGCATGCACCGGAAATTACATGCGCGCCAGCAGGCAAGCGAAGCCGTAGCGCGATGGATCCCTTCGATGCAGGCACAGTTGCAGTTTACTGACATTGCTGGTACCGGGTTGACGCAATATTTACAATATCTCGACAGCACAGCGCAGTTTCATGAACGGACCAAGCTCCATTTTTATCCCAAAATTTTCGGAGACAGCACGGTCGCTTCCGAACCGTGGGAAACGCATGCCCCGGAATATTTTAAACCCGTCTCTAAAATGTCGATGGCAGCATTGCTACTGCCATTGTTGCTGATGACAGGCATTTTCGGCGGTGCCGGCGTTGGTGTATTCCGGAAAATGTCCTGATTCAACTGTCCGTCATAGTCCTTTAAGAATATGAAACCTGACCTATTTATAAAAGCGAAGCAAGTCCACCTCTTGCTCTGGACGCTGCTCCTCGTCTGGACACAGGAAAGCATGGCCCAGTCAGGCGTCATCTCAGGCAGAATAACAGCGGCCGAGGGGCATGCTCTGACCGGAGCCAGTGTGCAATTGAAACGCATCGACGGCCCCGACAGCAATGCCGCAACACTTACGGACAGCTCCGGCAATTTTTCGTTTCGATCGCTTGTACCAGCATATTACCAATTATTCATTTCACATCTGAGTTACCATCCGGTTACAAGCGATAGCTTATTGCTTGACGCCAGTCGCCCGCATATGCAGTCCGGCTGGACATTACAGCCGTTATCGGACACCTTGAAAACCGTGATCGTAAAAGCTGCGGCGCCCGCAGTATCGTTCAAAGAGGGCAAGCTACAATTCCGCGTGCGGGACATGGCGCTGGGCAGCGGGCAAACCGCACTGGATATTATTTCGCGTTTACCCGGGGTGACCCTGGACCAAAACGAAAACATCACCTTACGCGGATCGGCCGGCGTCAATGTTATGATGAATAACCGGATGACCTATCTGTCAGGGACACAGCTTGTCAACTATCTGAAAGGCCTGAGCGCCGAAGACATCAGCACGATTGAACTGATCAATGCGCCCGACGCAGGCCTTGATGCAGCTGGAAATGCAGGCATCATCCATATCGTTTCCAGGAAAAAGCTAAACCCCGGTTTCGTGATGGACCTGCGATCGGCAGTGAGTAAAGGACAGTACCTGATGACCAATCAGCAGCTCACCCTGGGGTACTACTCCAAAAGCATCGCCGCCTACGCTTCGTTTGACTACAGCACACCGCATAAATTTTTAAAAGCAACGGGAGGCAATACTATTCCGGGACGGGGTAGCGGACGGGTGGAACGTGAAGCGGCATCTGGTTACAACATAAAGTATTATACTTACCGGTTGGGCGCAGACTGGGCCTTCAATGACCAACACCGATTGGGCCTGCATTATCACGGCTACCTCGATGATTTTACCTGCTTTCACGACACACGGATTCAGCTTTTCAACGGAGAGAAACCCACCGGCCGCACACAGTCTTACAATAATATCATTGAGCCTTACCATTATAATGCCGTCAACCTCTCCTACCAGTTCGACATCGACAGTTCGGGCAAAAAAATTACGGCCGATGCAGACTACACTTCCTACAGGAATTATTCGGACGCGCTGATGGATCTGCAATATTATAATGCCGGAAATGACCTCACCGGAACGAACCAGCTCCGGTCCTATCAGCCCGGCTTTGTGACCATCCGTTCTATAAAGACGGATGCGGAGTTGCCTTTGGGAAAGACCTTGTTCAAAGCCGGGCTGAAATATGCAGCCGTGAATAATGATAATGAATACCGGTTCGACTCCCTGCAAAATGGTGCTTTTATTGCCATCGACGCGATGAGCGATAGGTTTCGCTACGCCGAGCGGATCGCTGCCGCTTATGTCACGGCCCGCAAACGCCTGCATCATACAGAAATAAACCTGGGCTTACGACTGGAGCATACCGATGCCAATGGATTCACCCTGAAACAGGGTGTAGTGAACAGATGGAAGTACACGCAATTATTCCCTTCTCTGTCTGTCGAACAGGAATGGGGCACGGCACATCATCTCAGCATCGCGCTGAGCCGGCGGATCAACCGGCCCACTTATACGAGTCTGAATCCAGTTCGCTGGTACAGGGATCAGTACTTCTATTTTTCAGGAAATCCTGACCTGGTGCCGGAACTGGCCTGGGTCATTTCATCGGTATACCAGTGGCGAAAAAAATATGTATTGAATTTAACCTATAATAAAAGCGATGCTTTTATGGCCGAGCGACTGGCGGTTGACGAAGAAAGCGGCACGATAAAAAGCCAGACCGCCAATTTCGGAACTTTACACCGCACCGATGCAACTATTTCGATTCCCTTCTCCCTTGTCAAAAACTGGCAGGTGCAGCTGTCTTCCGGTGCGAGCTACACCCGATACCCCGTTCCCTTTTTAAGCGGTGAGCAAAAGGTATCGCAATGGTCGGCCAATGCCTCCCTGCAACAGCAGTTTTTATTGCCGGCAGGATTTAAAGCCTCGCTGAACGCCTATTATTTCAGCGAAGCTTTGCAAGGCTTTTTCAGGGTCGATCCCTATTATTATATAGATGCCGGCCTTACAAAATCGCTGTGGCAAAACAAAATGGATCTCCGGCTGTCGATTGCAGACATTTTCAACACGACCCGGCGCAGGATGTACTCGATCACAGATATTACCACGTACTACTATAACGGAAAACCCGACAGCCGCCGGGCAGGCATATCGATCACCTGGCATATCGGTGGCAAGGCACTGCCCGCCAGCCGGCGCCAAACCGAAGAGCAGGAACGGTTGTAAGCGTGAATGGAACCGCTGTTTTGCCTGCTTTCATCCATTTCGAAAACCGGATAAGAATGTCTTTTAGAAGTGGCTCGACATGATCGGCGTCATGAATCGCATAAAAAAGCAGCGCCCTCCGCTCCATAATAAACAGGAATTCTATACCTTTGTGCGACCTCAAAAATTTTCTCATCGATTATTTTCTGTCGGTCACTTTTTTAGTTTTTTCATTTAATATTTTTTAGATAATAATCATTTGATTATATGGTGTGGCTTTACCATCCTGGTAGGCGGCAACATCATATAAGTAAAAATCATTTTTGGTATGGCCAAGTATATTTTTGTTACGGGTGGCGTGACTTCCTCTTTAGGAAAAGGTATTATAGCAGCTTCCTTAGCCAAGCTGCTGCAAGCGCGTGGTTTGAGGGTGACGATTCAGAAGTTTGACCCTTATATCAACATCGACCCCGGAACACTGAATCCGTATGAGCACGGTGAATGTTTTGTGACCGAAGACGGTGCGGAAACGGATCTTGACCTGGGCCACTACGAAAGATTCCTGAATATTTTCACTTCCCAGGCCAACAACGTGACCACTGGCCGCATTTATCAGACGGTGATCAACAAAGAAAGAGAAGGTGCTTACCTGGGTAAAACCGTGCAGGTCGTTCCTCATATCACCAACGAGATCAAGCGCCGCATGATGGAGCTGGGCAATACAGGTGATTATGACATCGTGATCACGGAGATCGGAGGTACTATCGGTGATATCGAAAGCCTGCCGTTTGTGGAATCGATCCGCCAGCTGCAATGGGAATTACCGGAAGAAGACACCGTGGTGATCCACCTGACCTATATCCCCTACCTGAAAGCAGCGAAAGAGCTGAAGACCAAACCTACCCAGCACAGTGTGAGGATGTTGAGCCAGGAAGGGGTAAGCCCCGATGTGATCGTATGTCGCACGGAAAGGCCACTGACACCGGATCTGAAAAGAAAGATCGCGTTATTCTGTAATGTAAAGCAGGAAGCCGTGATTGAAGCAACGGACCAATCAACGATCTATGAAGTACCATTGGCGATGCTGCGCGAAAAGCTGGATGTGACCTGCCTCAAAAAACTGAACATTACCCAATACAACGAACCGGAGCTTACCAAATGGCGCACTTTCCTGGATAAGCTGAAATATCCCAAAACAGTGGTGCGCATCGGGCTGATCGGGAAATACCTGGAATTGCAGGATGCTTATAAGTCGATCCTCGAAGCCTTCGTTCACGCCGGAGCGGTAAACGAGTGCCAGGTGCAGATCGTGAATGTGCACAGCGAATATATCACAGAAGAAAATGTGGAAGAGAAGCTGGCCGGACTGGAAGGCTTACTGGTAGCGCCAGGTTTTGGCTTGCGCGGTATCGAAGGAAAAATAACAGCCGTCAAGTATGCGCGTGAAAATGGCTTACCCTTCTTTGGTATCTGCCTCGGCATGCAAATGGCGGCCATTGAATTTGCCCGTAACGTCCTTGGTATCAAAGAAGCCAACTCCACTGAAATGGATGAGAATGCCAAAGAGCCGGTTATCGACCTGATGGAAGAACAAAAGGAGGTAACTGAAAAAGGCGGCACCATGCGCCTGGGTTCTTATACCTGCGCTATAAAGCCGGGCAGCCTGGCTCATACCATCTATGGGTCTGATACGATCACAGAAAGACACAGGCACCGCTGGGAATTCAACAATAAATACCTGGAAGCGTTTGAGCAAGCCGGTATGATCGCCAGCGGTAAAAATCCGGACAGCGGACTGGTAGAGTTCATCGAACTGACCAATCACCCCTTCTTTGTAGGCGCCCAGTACCACCCGGAACTGAAGAGTACGGTAGAAAATCCGCAGCCCATCTTCGTTCATTTTGTAAAGGCAGCCATTGCAAGAAGCACAACAACCCCGAAAGAACACCGGGCAGAGATGGCCAAATTATAAGCAGGGCTTCATCAACTTATTGTAAGGAAGCTGTATCAAAAGTGCTGTTTCACGCATCAGTAACACAGAAAAACAAAGAAACAACGGCAGGTTGGCAAGCAACTACCGCCGGCTTCTTCGTACGCGTTGTGCTATTTGTGTGAAATCTCTTTGCTTTTGAGGCAGCTTCTTTATTTTTACAGCTATAATAAAATCTGTAAGCCCGTATATTTTTATGGATTAAATTGCTACATTTATCCATTAATCATTCATCAATTAACCACACATTAACGAAAGCAATATGAAATCAGGCACAAGAATCCAACTTTCCTTTATGATGTTTCTCGAATTCTTCATCTGGGGCGCATGGTTTGTGACATTAGGAACTTTTTTAGGGACGAATCTAAAAGCTAACGGCCTGGAAATCGCCAATATTTTTTCAACGCAGTCCTGGGGAGCTATCATCGCTCCTTTTATTATTGGCTTAATTGCTGACCGCTTCTTCAATGCCGAGCGGATCCTGGGTGTGCTCCACCTGCTGGGCGCTGTGCTGATGTACATGATGTTCAAGTCTGAAAATTCTGCTGCGTTTTACCCTTATGCATTGGCCTACATGATCGCTTATATGCCTACCCTGGCGCTCGTAAACTCTGTTTCCTTCCGGCAAATGCAAAATCCTGAGAAAGAGTTCCCCTCCATCAGGATCTTCGGAACGATCGGCTGGATCATCGCCGGCGTGATCATCAGCTATGTCTTCCATTGGGACAATAAAGAGAACAACACGGCTAATGATACATTAAGAAATACGTTCCTGATGGCGTCTATCGCCTCTTTAGTGTTGGGACTCTTCAGCTTTTCGCTGCCTAAGACACCACCTAAAAAAGCAGAGCAAGGCGCTTCTGTCAGCCAGATCCTGGGACTAGATGCCCTGCAATTATTAAAGAACAAGAACTTCCTGGTTTTCTTTATTACTTCTATATTGATCTGTATTCCGCTGGCGTTTTACTATCAGAATGCCAATCCCTTTCTTACAGGTGTAGGCCTGGAAAACCCAACGGCCAAGATGGCTATCGGACAGGTATCTGAAGTACTGTTCCTGCTATTGATCCCCTTCCTTTTTAAGCGTTTCGGATTTAAAAATACCATCCTGATCGGGATGCTGGCCTGGGCGGTGCGCTACGTGCTCTTCGCTTATGGTGACGCCGGCGATCTTTCTTTCATGCTGATCATAGGCATTGCATTGCACGGTATCTGTTACGACTTCTTCTTTGTATCGGGCCAGATCTATACCGATAGCAAAGCCGGTGAAAAATATAAAAGCTCTGCGCAAGGGTTGATCACGCTTGCAACATATGGTGTCGGACAATTGATTGGCTTCTGGGTAGCGGGTTTTGTAACCGAACATTACAAATCAGTTCAAAACTCCGACAGCTACTGGCACAACGTATGGCTGGTACCGGCAGGTATTGCAGCGGTGGTTTGCTTTTTATTTGCTATAGTTTTTAAGAACGATAAAACTCAACCTGTAGATGCAAAATAGAAGACATATGCTTAAAACCCTTGCTGCCGGCTCGCTCGCAGCAGGTCTTTCACCGTTGAGCAGCTTAGCCAACGAACAAAAATCGATGGAACCGTTAAAAGGAAATATTAATCACAGTGTTTGCCAGTGGACCTTTGGAAAAGTGCCGCTGGAGGAACTGTGCACGACAGTGAAAAAAATGGGCTTATCGGCCATTGACCTGTTAGGACCAAAAGACTGGCCCACCATTCAAAAACATGGTATCACCTGCAGTATGTGTTACATTCCGGGAAAAGTGAGCCTGACCGATGGATTTGCCGGCAAAGAATTCCACGCCTCTCTTATTAAAGATTACGAGGAAGGTATTCCATTGGTAGGCAAGGCAGGCTATAAAAACCTGATCTGCTTTAGCGGCAACCGCCGGGGCATGGACGATGAAACCGGTTTGAAAAATTGTGCGGAAGGATTGAAAAAGATCTTACCGCTTGCCGAAAAGCACAACGTAGTGCTCGTGATGGAATTGCTGAACAGCAAAGTAGATCATAAGGATTACATGTGCGATCATACTGCCTGGGGCGTTGAGCTGTGCAAAAGACTGGACAGCGAGCATTTCAAGCTACTTTACGACATTTACCATATGCAGGTAGATGAAGGAAACGTAATCGCTAACATCCGCGCGCATCACAAGTATTTTGCGCATTACCACACAGCAGGCGTTCCCGGCCGGAACGAATTAAACGATAAACAGGAACTATACTACCCAGCTATCATGCAGGCCATCCTGGACACGGGGTTCAAAGGCTATGTGGCCCAGGAGTTTATTCCGACCGGTAAAACGGAAGCAGACCGCTTCAATGCCCTGGAACAAGCCGTAAGAGTGTGTGATGTGTAATGAGAGTTGATGGTTGATGACCTATAGTCCATAGTTTATGGTTCGTAGCCGAGATACTAAGTGTCACATTGTGAACCGTATCAGAATCAATGGCTGGCAAAGCAGCGGGTAGCCCTGAAGTAATAATTCGAAAACTAAATTCATCAAAATGGATAGGAAGCATTTTCTAAAAATGAGCGGCAGTGCGGCTTTAGGCATGGCGCTCGCCTCTTGCGCCGGCAGCAGAGCCGCAGCGGGCAAAGGAACTATAAAGAACCTGGGAATTCAATTATATTCTCTGAGGGACGATCTGCCCAAAGATCCTAAAGGGGTGTTGAAACAGCTCTCTTCTTTTGGTTATAAAACGATTGAAAGTTACGAAGGCGCCCAGGGCATGTTCTGGGGGATGAAAAATACCGATTTCAAAAAGTACCTGGGCGGATTGGGCATGTCTATTATCAGCAGCCATTGCGATCACAGGACGGACTTTGAACGGAAAGCCGCCGAAGCCGGTGAGATCGGTATGAAATACCTGATCTGCCCCTGGCTGGGAAAACAAAGACGGCTCGATGATTACAAAAAAGCCGCTGATGAATTTAACAAAGCCGGCGCTATCTGCCGTAAGAACGGCTTGCGTTTTGCCTACCACAATCATGATTATTCCTTCCGCCTGCAAGACGGCCAGTATCCGCAGGATATCATGATGAAAAATACAGACCCTGCATTGGTAGATTTTGAGATGGATATCTATTGGGTAGTGACCGCCGGGCAGGATCCTGTGGAGTGGATGAACAAATACCGCTGGCGCTTTAAGCTGTGCCACATCAAAGACCGCAAGAAGGATACGCCTTTTAAAGAAGGTGAACCCAACCAAAGCTGTATTGTCGGTAATGGATCCATCGATTATAAGTCGATCCTGGGACAGGCCAAGAACCTCGGCATGCAGCATTATATCCTCGAACAAGAGGCTTACGAAAAAGAACCGATTCAATGTGTGAAGGAAGGCGCTGCCTACCTCAACCAGCTCGTGTTTTAGAAAAGACAGCAGGAACCCGGGTTATTTAAAATCCGTGGTTCAGCCACATAGAAAAAGGGATGTCGCTTCAAAGTGACATCCCTTTTTTATAAAAGTGTTGTGTCTCGTCATTCCGACCGGAGCACAGCGAAGTGCCTGCCCCGACGGTACGGACGGGGAGGAATCCCGCTTCGTAAAAGAGATGGTTCGGCTCCCGCTATGCTTCCCGACCCTCCGGGCCGGGCAAGGCGCTCACCATGACGGTCCTTAGTATGCCCTCGTTCCGACCGGAGCACAGCGAAATGCCCGCCCCGACGGTACGGACGGGGAGGAATCCCGCTTCGTAAAAGAGATGGTTCGGCTCCGCTATGCTTCGCTCACCATGACGGTCGTAGGGCGCATGTTGTACCGTCGTTTCGACCGAGCGTAACAACGTGAAGCGAGCGCCCGCCCGAACGGTACGGGCGGGGAGAAATCTCATTCATTAGGGATGAGATGGTTCCCCGTCTCCCCGCCAGAACGAATCTTTCGGGCTGGCGAACGGATTCATCCGGGCAGGGACTCCGCTGTGCTTCCCGACCCTCCGGGCCGGGCAAGGCGCTCACCATGACGGTCCTTAGTATGCCCTCGTTCCGACCGGAGCACAGCGAAGTGCCCGCCAGGACTATATGCGAGATCCCATTATTATCCGTCGTTCCGACCGCAGTTTTGCCTTCAGCAAAACAAGCGGAGGAATCTCCGTATTATATTTACTTCAACGCTTTGATAATTTCGATAAAGTCGAGCGCTACCAATGAAGCACCGCCTACAAGACCACCATCTACATCAGGGCTGGCAAAGATCTCTTTTGCATTGTTGGGCTTTACGCTACCGCCATACAGGATCGAAATTTCATCAGCCACTTCAGCGCCGTATTGACCGGCTAATACCGCACGAAGATGGGCATGCATTTCCTGCGCCTGCTCGGTGGACGCCGTTTTTCCGGTACCGATCGCCCAGATAGGTTCATACGCGATCACTACTTTTTTAACTTCGTCCGCAGACAGATGGAACAGCGACTCTTTCAGTTGTGTTTCCACGAACGCATTTTGTGTATTGGCTTCGCGGATGTCTAAAGACTCGCCACAGCAGAATATCGGAGTCATGCCTTTTTCCAGCAACAGGTTTACTTTTTCAGCCAGCATTTGATTGCTCTCGTTAAAGTATTCTCTTCTTTCGCTGTGGCCGATAATGCAATGTTTGATGTTGATCGAATCAAGCATATCTACAGACACTTCGCCTGTATAAGCACCAGATTTCTTGTTGCTGCAATTCTGCGCAGCAATAAAATAATTTTTCAGCGACGTCGTTTTCTCCTTCGCCATGATCAGGTAAGGAAAAGGAACGGCAAATATCACTTCATGGTGATCTTTACTTCCAAGATCGTTTTCCAGGATTGCGCCCAGTAGTTGCTGACCTTCGAGGTAAGAAAGATTCATTTTCCAGTTTGCCGCTGCTATTTGTTTTCTCATTTTGATGATAATTTTTATCGTTTATTATAAAGTTCTGTCAATATATTTTTTTCTGTTTCGGTTAAGCGCTGCCCTTTCAGCTGTTTCCATTCGTGCGCGTCTCTAAGCGCTTTTTCCAGGTCATATTTCTGCGTCCTTTTTCGTCGCTCCACATCCGCACGCATCTGTTCTTCTATATCCTTTACGGTACTGAGGGTCTTCTTTTCCTCCCGTTCAAATCCCCAGCTAAAATTAGGTATGAATTTCGGAGTGAGTCCATTGCCAAAAACGTGTGCGCTAACACCGATTAATGTGCCTGTATTAATAGACGTATTGATAGCCGTCCGGCTAAAGTCACCCATCACTACTCCTCCTTTCTTCCCTGCAACAAACATCGAGTCACCAAGATTGTAAGTCACAGCGCCCACATTATTCTTCATGTTGCTGCAACTCGTACCGGCACCAAAATTACACCATTCTCCAATGATCGAATCTCCCAGGTAGCCATCGTGTCCTTTATTAGAATAACCGAAGAACATGGTGTTCTTCACCTCCCCTCCTATCACGCAATGAGGACCGATCGTGGTAGCGCCATACACCGTCGTCCGCATCTTCAGGGTAGCCCCTTCGCCGACATAGATCGGACCACGCAGGCAAACACCTTCCATCACCAGTGCATTCTTTGCAATAAATATCGGACCATCTGCCGCATTTAATAAAGCATGCCGGACCACGGCCCCTTCTTCGATAAAAATGTTTTCCGGCGCCGTTACTCCATTAGAGCTGTCGATCGCCTGCGCGGTTTTATGAGCCCGCAAAATATCAAAGTCTGAGATCAACTCCTCTTTATTATAGCGGATAATATCCAGAAAAAATTCCAATAACCGGAATGCCGGGGTGGCTATTACCCGGTGGCCGCCGTTTACCTGACCGGCATGAGTGACGCACCGGATCACGGCTTCGCCGTTCTCATTGCCCAGCGCTTGTCCGGGCTGGAGGTGTTGTATCTGACGGACCAGTTCGCCGTCCGGTAATAAATTTCCCGGGATGATATACATCAACACATTGTCCCCTATCTGGTCCGGGCTGGTGGAAGGAAAATGCCGGGAATAGCGCGGATCCGGCAGATCCAGGGAAGGAAGCCCCAGCAGATACTCCCATTTTTCGCGGATAGTCAACGCGCCCACTCTGAAATCTTGAACCTTTCTTGTAAATGCAAAAGGATAGAGCAACTCAGGCTCACATGCATGGGGTGCAAATACAATATACTTCGTCATGGGGCCACTAAGATAAGCATTTGAAAGCAAGCAGTAAGAAGCATCAGCAATAAAAAAACCCCGCGGGGCGGGGTTTTTACAAAGGTTATCCCTTTTGGAATAATTATTTTTTCGCGTATTTCTTTTTGAACTTATCGATACGGCCTGCGGTGTCAACCAGCATGTTTTTACCGGTAAAGAAAGGGTGAGAAGTACTTGAAATCTCCAATTTGATTACCGGGTACTCGTTACCGTCTTCCCATTGGATGGTTTCTTTTGAATTAGCGGTAGATTTTCCTAAAAAGGCATCACCGTTACTCATGTCTTTAAATACGACAAAACGGTAATGTTCTGGATGGATACCTTGTTTCATAACTTTATGATTTTTAAGGTTGTACGGATTTTGCCGTACCGGTGATATAATAATTTTGAGCCGGAAAGATTCCGGAGAGCGGCAAAGGTACAATATTTTTCAGAATTACAGGGCAAAGCCTGAAAGATTCGCAGGACAAACACCTCTAAAGCAGGTTGGAACAGTGTCCCGAATGCCCTAAATTGGCGTCTGACCTGACCCTGTCCGAAAGGTACAGGCGGGCGTCCCGGTCCGACCAGGTACCGGTGATTCGCCATGGACACAACCCGCCGCTGCCTTTTGACCAGCATCCGCCTCAGCTTATACGCGTTATTTTCTCAGGATCTTTTCCATCGCCTTGCCTTTCGCCAGCTCGTCGATCATCTTGTCAAGATACCGCACTTTTTGCACCAGCGGGTCTTCGATCTCTTCCACCCGGTAGCCACAGATCACGCCGGTGATCTTCGACGCATTTTCATTCATCTTTGGCGCCTGGCCAAAGAACGTTTCGAAATTCACTTTGTCGTCAATCTGCCGCTGCAATGATGAAGCATCATAACCCGTCAGCCAAAAGATAATTTCATCCACTTCCTCTTTCGTCCGTCCCTTCTTTTCCGCTTTCTGGATATAATGCGGGTACACGCCGGCAAACGACATGGTATAGATCCTCGAGTTGTTCATCTGCGCTTTCATTTGATCCGCACAAAATTACAATTTTCAACCGGCTCCGCCAGGCCTGCTATTTTTCAAGAAGGGCATTGACACACCACAGATAAGGCGCCTGCCCATGATAGTCACCGGTTACGCGCGGACGATCGTAGTAGTATTGCTGGTCATTTTTTTTATTGGTTCCGACACATACTTCTGCCACCGCACCTTTACCATTCACGTAGCCCACCAGCGCCATCCATGCTTTTCTCGCGGCGGGTGCGTATTCCTTTTCATTCAACCAGCCATGCTTTACACCACTGATAAAAGCGTAGGTAAACATCGCGCTTCCGGAAGTTTCCGCCCAGCAATCAGGATGATCGATCAATTGATTCCACATACCGTTCGCACGCTGGTATTGTTTCAGGCTTTTCATCATCTTCTGATAGCCTTCCATGATCCTGGGCCGGTCCTTGTGATTCTTAGGCAGGTAGCGCAGCA
The DNA here is from genome assembly GCF_055693045.2 of Niabella sp. ZPM-14. Lineage (NCBI taxonomy): Bacteria > Pseudomonadati > Bacteroidota > Chitinophagia > Chitinophagales > Chitinophagaceae > Niabella > Niabella sp. ZPM-14. Next base: position 3,975,860 of record NZ_CM181148.1, on the reverse strand, counting down.
ATTCCGTCACACCCGCGGCCATCCAGCCATTGCCGCGGCCCCAATAAAAAGGAACATCAGGCGCGTGGTAAAAAAGACCGTTGGGACGCTGCAGCTCATCCAGGTACAACACCATTTCGCGCGCTGCCCGGTCGAGGTATTTCTGATCGCCGGTAGCCGCATAAGCCTGTGTCTGCACGATCGTGATCATGTACATATCATCGATCCAAAGCCGCGTTTGCCAGCTATACCCCTTATCAGCCCAGGTCTTCTCCTGTGGCTTCGCACCGGTAGGCAGCTCCCACTGGGTATCTGCATAGGACCGCCCCATATCGAGGTAACGCTGATCCTTCGTGATATGATAGAGCGTTAAGGGCAGGCTGCCAAACATATTCAGATCGACATGATTCTTGGGCGGTAACAGCTGCTGCTCTTCGGACACCAGCAGGTCAAACCGTCGCTGCAGGAATTTGGTCAGCATAGCGTCTTTGGTTAACCTTGAATAATTCAGCGCCCCATTCCAATAGAAAGTTTCCGGATAGCTGATCCATTTCCCGGCATGAAGTGCGTGGTTGGCATACACAAACCGATAGGCCACCAGCTTCCCCACTTCTTCCGGCGTATAGCCTTTGGGAAATTGGGTAAGATCAGCCTGTGAAAACGACAACTGAGAAAAGAGAACCAACAAAATAGTACCTATTTTTTTATACATGAGAATGATTTTACAAAAACTGCTTATCCAAACGACTAAACCATCCGGCGACTTTAATTCGGAAGCCTGAAGGCGGAAACCTCTGCCAGTCCGGGCTGCGGCTGGCTGTCATGACCCGATCGGGGAACGAGTTTAAAATACCTGAACTCCCTGCGCTGTGGCAGATCCACATATTGCTTCAGGAGGTCAATATTGTTCAGAGAAAATACGCCGAGGCTTTCCCAGGTCGTACTATCGTTGCTGCTAAAGATCTCCAGCTCTTTTACCTTGCGGTCGCCGGCTTTCTGAGAGATAATAAACCCGTCCACTTTGGCTGCAATACCCATGTCTACACTGATCCAATGGTCGGGGTATTGGGTAGGCTCAGACGAATAACGGGCAATCCAGTAGGTTGATAACTGATCATCGATCAGGCGGATGGCCAAACGGCTGTTATTCGTTTCTTCCGAACTAAACCCGGCAATCGTCCACTGATCTTTAGGATAGATCAACCGTATCGTTTCTCCCGATGGTCTTCTCAAAGGTGTTTCAACGGGAGCAGGTGTTCCAAAATTAGGCGTACCATCTGCGTTCCATGAAAACCTCTGTATACGAGGGTTTCGGCCGTTGTTGCTGCCGCCGTTCGGCTTTGTGCGTGCATGATAAATGATCCAGTCTTCCGTACCGTCGGGCGATTTGAAAAACCCGTTATGTCCCGGTCCGTAAGCGCTGCTTGCTGCATTCATCGAAAAGACAGGCTCCGGAGTTTTCACCCAGTCAGACGGATTCATCGGGTCCCCGTTCTCGCTAAGGGAAAGCAGCCCGAGGCAATAGGTATCGACCCAATAGCCGCTACCCGAGTACACGATAAAGACGCGGCCCTGCGGATTGACCAGCACCTGCGGACCTTCATTGATCGGGTTTCCTGTTTTCTCCCAATTGTATTCCGGTGAGGAAATGATCACTTTTTCACCTGAGATGGTCCACGGGTTACTCATCCTGGCAATGTAAATATGTTGCGGAGGCGCACCTGCATTGCCGCCTGACCACAACATGTATAGCTGGCCATTATGGCGAAAAACCGTTCCGTCGATGGCCCATTGATCCGTGGCATCCGCCACTTTTCCTTTCAATTCCCAGCTCCCCTCAACCGGGTTGGGCGAGGTATTTTCCACCACATACATGCGGTGATTGGCGTTCTGGCCATTGTCGGCAGCAAAATACAAATACCACTTTCCGTCGATTTCATGAAGCTCAGGAGCCCATAAATTTTTTGAGTAGGCCTGTCCTGCCGGTGGCGTCCAGACTTCATATCTTTTGGCAGAAGCGAGTTCTGATACATTGCGGGTTTCCAGAATAACGAGTTTGCTTCCCTGGGTGTAGGTGTAGTAGTAAGTGCCGTTTTTCTCAGTGACCCAGGGATCAGGGCCGCCTGTCAGAATAGGATTGGTGAAAGTGCTGTCAACGATTAACGTGGAAAGGTCTTCGGGTGGCTCTGACCAGCCGGGCGATTTCCGGCAAGCGGTCCACAACAGCGGGAGGAAGAGGAGAAAACTGAGGTTGAGGGTGATCTTTTTCATTCGTAGAGTTTTTAGTTTGCGGCTAAGCCGCTGATTTTTTATATGGAGCGTTTCATTAGCTTGTTTTTTCGGTTCACCTGCCCTTGCCAGAGTGATTAAGGAGCGACTTCGCCGGAAGACCTTTAATGGCTGTATGATCCAATCTTTGTTATCCCGGGCGTCAGTGAGACAATGAGTTCCATGTGCAAACTTGTTTGTAAGACAACTTAAAGTTATACACCCAGCCAGCTGTTACCATCCGCGTATTCCGAACCAACGGTAATCATCACCAGGAAGTAGTCAACACAGAGTTTCCGGCGTAATCTCTCAAACTATATTATTAATGATAGTACCTGCATGGATCAATGGCTACGTTTTTACGGCATCGGCTTTCACACAATCGTTTCGTTCTACGAAGAAAACACATGTGATTAACAAATTCTATTCAAGCTTTTGACGAATCGTGCCAAGTTTGAGGATCGTTGCTGATCACGTATCTCGAAGCAGTTCAATAAAAACGTCGTTCTGACCGAATTTTCTGAAAGGAAAATGAGCGCCCGCTCGTGCCGGAACGGACGGGGAGAAATCTCAGCGGGGAACCATCTCCTTGTATTGAAAGAGACAAGCCTGTCCCACTCGTGTAAAGCAGTACCTGCAGCAGCTTACAGGCTCTTCATGCTGAACTTTTCAAACCAGGCCGATTGAGCCGGAGTGCCTTTCGAAATCATCCCCACCCGTACCGAACGATCCCACGGAGGAAGGAACGATATATCAGCTGCCTCCCGGTTCAGCGTCATAAAACGTTTTCCGTCCGTACTGTAAGCAAAAGATGCCTGCGTGTTATCCATCACCTGCACCTTAAAGACCAGGCTTGCACCAGGTGTTATTTCCTTTTCGGCCAGCACTTTTGTTTCGCCAGCCTTGATTTGTTTGATGCGAATATGATCGCCTTCAACAGTAGCGCATACCACATTTTTATCATCGCCAATCAGGGCCAGACCGGCCTCAGAAGTGTATCCTTTTTTTAAAGTAACTTGTGCACTATAATCTGCCCATCTCACCGACTGTCCCATGTAGGCGCCTGTCAGCGACGGCAAAGCTTTTAATTGCAAAGCATCTCCCGATATCGTGTGCTCCACGTTTTTGAAGACGCTCCAATGCCAGCCATCACCCAGTTGCTTCGCAGAAAAATGGTCCGTGATCGCTTTGGCGTGCCGCACCTTTCCATAACGAGTGCCATTCAAAAATGTTATCCAACCATCCTGTGTGAACCTGAACTCGTTTAACAAACCCTGGCGCCCACCATATGCGCCGCTGGACGTGCTATAACCATGGTATAAAAAGTAGAAACGTCCATCGCGCTGAACGGGCGTTCCATGACCCGGGCAGGTCCATTTGGAATCGCTGGCCAACACAGGGTTCCCGGGATATTTCTCCCAAGGGCCAAGTAATTTTTTTGCCCGCGCGATCCCGGTGCCGTAGTTACAGGTCTTGCCACAACAAGCCGCCGCTGCATAAAACGCATAAAAATATTCGCCGTTCTTAATGATCGAAACGCCTTCTACGAGGTTCTTCTCCCAGGGCGCATCGCCACGAAACAGCTCCTTCTTTTCGCCGATCAGCGCTGTGCGATCTTCTTTCATTTCCTGCGCCCATATAGGTGTCGGCTTTTTCACACTGTTGCCGTCCTCCTTCCAGATCATGTATAACTTCCCGTTTTCATCCCGCATGGGGAAAGCATCAATGGAGCCATACTCCTGGCACATCAAAGGGCCCAGGTCGGTGTAAGGCCCTTCCGGACTGTCTGCAACGGCAGTCGCAATACACAGGTTGCCGCCTCTTTTATGCGCAGTGTAATAGAGATACACTTTTCCGTTATCGTAAGTAATTTCAGGCGCCCACAGGTAATAATCAGCCCAATCGGGCAATTTGTTAAACACATGGCCTGAGGATTTCCAATTCACCAGATCTTCGGATTGGTACAAAGTAAAAGCAGGGAACCAGTTAGATGTGGTACCTGCGGCCCAATATTTTTTGCCGATTTGAACGACCGAAGGATCCGGATGATCACCCGGTAACACCAGTTGCTGGGCTTTACTATGGAGCATCAACCCCATGAAGAGTAAGGATAAAAGCAAGCGCATTGTTATAGTTTTATTCAATTTTAAGTAGTACAGATCAGAATCACATGAACGCAATTGTTATCAGTATTCCATCCATACTTTAAAGAGCGGCTGGAGCAATGATGTTGGGCCAAAATAAATGAATTATCACGACAACCATTGGTCGAACTTTTTCAAAAATGTATCAATTATTGGTACTCATGTCGCGTTTTTGCAAGGTGCTGTTTAAAATGTAGCAAGTGTAAACGTCATTTTCTATATTTGAGTTAGTAAACATGCGTGTCCTCCAGTTTTTGCTCTGCCTGAGCGTTCTATTCCAGCTTGCTATATCGCCCTGCCATGGTCAGTATTATTTTAAACATTACCAGGTGGATGACGGATTGGTGCATAACGCCGTGTCGGCTATCATGCAGGATAGCAAGGGTATGATCTGGATCGGCACACGCGCGGGACTGAACCGTTTTGACGGGTATACTTTTAAGAATTATAAAAACAAGAACAATAAGTTTGGCAGCCTGGGCAATAACATCATTAACAGCATTGCAGAAGACAGGAACGGGATGATCTGGATCGGTACCGGCAAGGGCATTTTTAAATACGATCCGTTCAAAGAAGTTTTTGTTAAACTCGATATTGCGCCGAGTCAGTATACCAGCAATATTATTATCGATGATGAAAATAATCTCTGGTGCCTGGTCAATTTTTCTCTTCGTAAATATGATCAGCGGCGGCATCAATTTGAAGATCTGAAAACACCCGCCTCTTGTATGTCGCTGGATTACAATAAAAATCTATGGTTGGGAACCAATGACGGAACGATCAGCATCTTTGACGCCAAAAAAGGAGCAGCCGTTGGCACGCGAAGGATCATCAACACCAGTGTTCCGGTCAACGCGCGTTCGATCAGCAGAATATACCCGGTTAATAAAGACGAACTTTTGATCGGGTGTTTCAAACAAGGGCTAAAGCGGTATCATATACCAACGGGACAGGTGACGGGCATAGCCTTGCTGCCTGATAAAAATACCGATATCTATGTGCGGGATATTACCCGCGGAACCGGCGATGAATACTGGATCGCCACGGAATCAGGTGTTTACATCCACGATAGGGTGTGCGGGTCCAGCCAACATCTCAGCAAAAGAGCGGGCGATCCTTATGCCCTCTCCGACAACGCAGTTTATGCCGTGTGCAAGGACAACCAGGGCGGCATGTGGTTGGGCACTTTCTTTGGCGGCCTGAATTATTACTCGCAGGAAAATGCCCGGTTTGAGAAATACTACACACAACCCGGCCTTAACTCCATTTCAGGGAATGCAGTCAGGGAAATCTGTGCAGACAATAATAACAACTTGTGGATCGGCACCGAAGATGCGGGACTGAATCAACTGAATTTAAAAACAGGAAAATTCACTCAATTTGCTGCCACAGGAAAAAAGGGTGCGATCTCCTACCCCAACATCCACGGGCTGCTGGCCTGGGATCATCAATTATTTATTGGTCCTTTTCTGCAAGGGTTAGAAATAATGGACATGCGCACCGGACTTATTACCGACCGGTTTAAGCTGATCGGCGGAGACGGCGAACAACCCAGCGACTTTGTTATTTCGGTATATCGTACCAGGGACAACTCCTTATATGTGGGCACCGCTTACCATGGTTCAGGCCTGTTCCTTTTTGATCCGCTCAAAAAGACGTTTCAGCGCATCAAAGAAATTCCTTTCAACTCTTATGTATTCGACATACTGGAAGACTCGAAGGGTAATATATGGACGGGCAGCGTTGTCCAGGGCGCTTACTATTATAATCCTAAAGATGGCAGTCATGGTAACTTCCGGTTTGGTGACACCCTCAACGGCGAAGCAATCAATGAATTCTCCGTGTACGACATCTTTGAAGACAGCGATCAGAATATGTGGTTTGCCACCACCGGCGGCGGATTGATCCGGCTAAGCCCTGACTGGAAAACGATGAGACGGTTTACTACTTCCAATGGATTGCCGACTAACGTATTGTACGGCATTCTGGAAGACGACTCAAAACGTCTTTGGATCAGCTCGCTTAAAGGATTGATATGCCTGGACATGCGCACGGAAAAAACAAAAGTGTATACACGGGCCAACGGCTTGATCACAGACCAGTTCAATTATAACTCAGCTTACAAACATACCAACGGTAAACTTTACTTTGGCTCCGTGAAGGGCATGATCGCATTTGACCCTGCCTCTTTTGATCAGCAACCCTCCAATCCGCCTACTTACATCACCGGCTTTAAAATCGATAACCGCGAAGTAGACCCCAACGACGACAGAAGCCCTCTTTCCCAATCCATTTTGTATACTGATACGATCGTCTTGTCGCATGACCAGAATAATTTCAGTATCGAGTTTGCCACATTAAATTTTTCTTCGCCGGAAGTGACCAGATACCGATACCTGATGAAAGGAATGGACAATGCCTGGACCTACCTGGACATCAATCGCAATGCCTATTTCACGGATCTGTCGCCAGGCAATTATGAATTCATAGTCAAAGCAGAAAGCAATGTAGGAAACTGGGCGGGGAAAGAGCGCCGCCTTTATATCACGATCCTGCCGCCCTTTTGGAAGAGCACAATGGCTTATGTATTGTATGCTTTGCTTGCAACATTGGCACTTTATATATGCATTCGTCTTTATCACCGCTACCAGGAACGGAAGAACCTGAGAAAGCTTCAGCTGTTTGAACATGAAAAAGAGAAAGAAGTGTACCAGGCCAAGATCGAATTTTTTACAAATATTACGCATGAGATCCAAACCCCGCTCACGCTGATCGCAGGGCCTATTGAATGGATGATCAAAAAATCTGACACCCAGCCTGACGTGCGAAAAAGCCTGATGATCGCGGAGAAAAACGCCAATCGCCTGGTAGAGCTAACCAGCCAGTTACTGGATTTCAGGAAGACGGAGGCACATCAATTCAGTCTCAATTTTGTTGAGACCGATATTGTTGCGCTTGTCAGCGACCTGGCCGCTACGTTTCAGCAACAGGCAGCGGCCCAGCAGGTAACATTGAACACCGTCTTACCGCCTAACCACTTTGTGGCTTTTGTAGACCGGGAGGCGCTGATCAAGATCTGCACCAACCTGTTGTCCAACGCCGTCAAATATGCAGCAACGATGGCCACCGTGGATATTAGCCCGGTAGCACCATCAGACACCCTGTTTACGATACGGTTTATCAACGATGGCAAAGGCATCGCGCCGGAGTTTCGCGAAAAAGTGTTTGAGCCATTCTTCAGGCTGCGCGGGAACGATCAACCCGGCACCGGCATTGGCCTGCCGCTGGCCCGCTCACTTACAGAGCTGCACAACGGATCGCTGCAAATCGTGCCAGGTGCGGCAGATTTGACTATTTTTGAACTTCAATTGCCCATACATCAAAAATTTGAATTTCAATTAAGTAGTTGGAAAAAATTAGGTTAATATGGTTGACAGTATTCTGATTATTGATGACAACGAAGACATCCTTGACTTTTTATCCGTGGTATTAGGAGATCAGTACACCCTGCATTTAGCGATCAACGGTGAAGTGGCCCAGCAGATCCTGGACAAAGAGGTAATCCATTTAATTATATCCGACATCATGATGCCGGGCATTGATGGGTTTGAACTGTGCCGCCGGATTAAATCAAATGTGGAATATTGCCATATCCCCATTATTCTGTTGACTTCCAAGAATACGTATAAAGCGCATATCGAAGGGCTGGAAGTAGGCGCAGACGCTTATATCCAGAAACCGTTTTCTTCAGAGCTGCTGCAGGTGCAGATCGCCAACCTGCTGAAGAACCGCCGTAAAATAAAAGATCATTTTGCCAGCTCTCCCTTTGAAGATGTGCGCGTGATGGCACATTCCAAAACGGACGAGGCATTCCTGAAGAAACTGGATGAGTACATTCGCACAAATATCAAGGACCCGAATATCGACATCGACAAACTGGCGGAACATATGTTCATGAGCCGCACTACCTTCTACCGGAAAATCAAATCGCTTTCTTCCCTTTCGCCGAAAGAGCTGGTAGATATTACCCGCCTGAAAAAAGCAGCGAGCCTGATCGCGGAAAACGAGTTCACTTTTTTTGAGATCTCGAAAATGGTGGGCTACAGCTCTCAAAGCCTCTTCACGCGCAACTTTCAGCGATATTTCAAAATGTCCCCCGCGGAATATTTCAACTCTCTGCCCAGAGTATGAGCAGTTAGCAAATTACTGGAGAAGGGTTCGCCACGAGTTCACGAATGATCACTTTTCAAATGCCGGTGTCACTATTGTTTAAAAGACAGCGCGTATAATTGTCTTAACATAGATTCACGACTGTGACTTCGCGGAGCTGCAACCATGTCTGGTATTGCATATAAAAAGGGAAGACTGACCGTCTTCCCTTGCTTATCCTTTCATGATATCTCTTACTGTCCTGCTATCTCCTCATCTGCCACGGCATCTTCCCAATTATCCCACTTGGGTGCATTGGCATTATAACCGTCATATCCGAAGTTCTGAGCCAGCTCTCCTTTATTATTCGCGGTGATCGCTGCATAAGGGATCGGCCAGTAATGGTTTTTCTTATCCATGGTATAATTCGGATTGCTGTTACCGGTCGCGTCGATCTGGATCGGTCCTTTGTTGTACATGCTGTAGTGCACGATCCGCTGGTACCAATAGCTGCCGCCTGTAGGCCCTGTGCCGCTCTGCTTGTCGAAGTTGTCAAGAACATAGGTCTGCCCCCACTCATCAGGCTTACCACTCCGCGCCAGGCATAATGAAACACGCTTCAGCTCTACATTGCGCCATTCCTCCCAATACAATTCTCTCGCACGCTCATTCATGATATCACCTATCGTAACAGCACCCTGGTACAATTGCTTACATCTCGCTCTTCTCCTGATCACATTCAGATCTTCTGCAATGCTCGCATCACCCGGGTTCATGTAGTATTTAGCTTCCGCCCTCAACAAATAGGCTTCCGCCAGCCGGTACAGGTACCAGTCTGCATTACCGCCGTTCGTAGCTCCCCTAAGTCCATCAGAACCTTTAATGTTCGCCTCATTCACAGGATCATCTAAAAACAGTTTATAGTGCGGCACATCAAACCAGCGGCGAATAGTGTCGCTGCAAAGCAGGGCGCCGTTGTCCGGATTGTACAAGGTAAGTGGCTTTCCAAATTCAGTAGATGCTTTGTTGTTCACCTTGTAATCTTCCATACGCACCCAGTTACCTACTTCAGAACTATGACGCAGGTCACCATCATCCATCACGCCATTCACGCTCCACAAACCATCAGTAGCGAAATGCGTAGGCCGGAAAGTAGCAATACCACGGCCAAACGCCCTCATGTAATCATATTGGGGATTGTAATTGGCGGTGTTATCCCGCCTGATGTTTAACAAGGCCTGCTTACCATCTTTTGTTTTTACGCGGGCGTCAAAAACAAAGGGGTAAAGAATGCGCATCGTCAGCATCTGTACGAACGACTCAGCATCTGCACCACGATTGGGCATGCCCATGATCACTTCCTGGTTAGCCGGGATCAGTTTATTTTCCGCACGGTGCAGGTCCCAGATCACGTTACGGGTGATAGGCCAGGTCTGTGGCTCACCGCCATCGTTGAAGGTACCAAAGTTGTCCTGCATCAGTGCGTACCCCGACTGATTGATCAATATATCTGTTTGTTCTTTTGCTTTAGCATACTCACCCAACGCGAGGTAACATTTGGTCAGCAACATGCGGCAAGCGCCTTTGTTGATCATCCCTACCAGCGGCATGTTTTTTTGTTCGGGCACCCATTGTACCGCAAACTCCATGTCCTTTACCAGCATTTGCAGGATCGCGTCGCGCTTGGTGCTCCGATAGTTCTGCTTGGGAACCTCCAATAACTTTGTTACCAGCGGCACATCTCCGAATTCGAACACTAAAGCCATATAGCGAAAGGCGCGGTGAAAATAAGCCCTGCCTTTATAAGCATTCTTGGTAGCCTCATCGAGCGTTTCTACACCATCCACATATTGTATAATGGTATTGGCATACATAATCCCCTTGTAAGTCTCTTCCCATAAATACCAGATACTGTTGGTCCTGTCGAGATTCTGATAAGAAGTCTCACTGGTAGGCGTCAGCATATTGGCGACATCCGCAAGCATGTTGCGCTTGTCCGTAGCGCCCGCTACCATCATCTCAGAAAAAATGTATTCCGTACCCAGGGTGAGCATTTCGTTGTGATCAGTAGCCCAGTACCCTTTCAGGTGGCGGTCGCAAATAGCTACCGCTGACATCAAACCCGCTTCCGTACTGAAGGTCGCGTCAGGCTCATAAAATGACAGCGGCTCGGGTTTCAAAAAATCTTTTGAACAACTGCTGAACAGCAGAGAACTGCCTACTACCAATGCCAGGCACTTGTTTATATGAGTAATCTTTTGCATTATCTGTCGCATATCTTTCAGATTAATAAATTAGAAAATTAAGTTCAAGCCCAGGTTATACACGCGCGCAGCCCATCCACCGGTTTCAGGATCGCCAAACTCCCAGTCCTTAGCCCAAACGGCCACATTGCGCACCGTACCAAAGACCTTAACGCGATTGATATTCCACTTAGAGGTCCACTGCTGTGGCAATGTATAACCCGCTGAAATATTGTCAAGACGGATAAAGGAACGGTCGTACAATTTTCCCGCACCTGCTGCTCCCGTTGGGCCTCTGGCTTCGATGCGTCCATAATCATTCGTAGGATTGTTGATGGTCCAGTATTCCTTCGCAGGCAGGTTAGCCAGTGCGTACGTCATCCGGCCGCCATCATCGTCATTGTTCAGATAATAGCCTTCCAGGCTTTTATGTCCCATGTAAGAATAAATATTAAAGGAAACGCTCAGGTTGTTCCACAACACCACTTCGTTGCGGAAAGACCAATGCACGGGCGGTGTGCTCACACCCAGGAATTCCTTATCCTTGTCATTGTAGGTGTGCGTCACTTTACCATCGGCGCCCACTACATCATCAGCGGTGTAGTTGTTTGCTACCTTAGGATCGCCGGGAGCCTGTCCGTATTCAGCGGCTTGTGCCGCCTCGTTGGCCTGCCAGATACCGGTCACGTTGTAATCCCAGATCGCCCCGATAGGTTGCCCGATAAACCATCCGTTGGGTATATCATCTCTTTCTTTAGTGCCGATGATATTTCCGCTGGCATCCAGGATGTTTTCCCGGTCATAGTAAAGATGCACGATGCGGTTTTTGTTGTAAGACAAACCAATGGTCGTCGTCCACTGTACTTTATCATTCGTAATATTTACGGTATTCAATGCTACCTCAAAACCTGAGTTATCAACTTGTCCCAGATTGGTGGTAATGCTACCAAACCCGGTAAAGCTCGGCAGGCGCTGGTTCATCACCATGTCTTTCGTCTGCATGCGGTAATATTCCAGCGTTCCCGTAATACGGTCCTTGAGGAAACCAAAGTCCAGACCCACGTTCCAGGAGGCCGTTTTCTCCCACTGCAGGTTAGGGTTAGCGAGCCTGTCAGCCATTAAGTACCTGTAGAGCTGCAACTGTCCTGATGAATTAAGATAGCCTTGCATCTTACCTGCTCCTTCATAAAGGTTGGCCAAGGCCAGATAAGGATTGGCCAGGGAACGGTTACCATTCTTACCATAGGACAACCGAAGCTTACCATTGCTCATGATGCTGTTCCACTTGAAGAATTTCTCATTAGTGAAGGTCCAGGCAAGAGAAGCAGAAGGGAAAAACGCATAGGGATTGGAAGTTCCAAAGGCAGAGTATCCATCCCGGCGTACCGACCCGGTAAACATATATCTGTTATCGTAAGAATAGAACAAACGAGCCAGCAAACCGTCGGCGGTTTCACGCGCATCGCTGCTGGAGTACGTGCTGTTCTCTTTAGAACCATTCTTGGTATTGTGAAACCCTAATGCGTCAGAAGGCAGGATGTTACGCGCTTCTATGCGATCCATCCAGGATCTGCGGTTTTCCGCCTCCTGCACCAATGTCACCATTACATGATGTTTCCGGTTAAAGGTCTGATCCCAGTTGATTGTATTGTTCAGCGACCAGTCAAAACGTTTAGCCTGCTCCCGGTTGGCACCACGCGTTTTAGGATCAGATCCCGGCAGTTCTGCAGACATGAAATAACGATCATAGAAGAACTGGTAACGCGGCGACACGTTGAACGAGTAAGTAATATTAAAAGGTAATTTCAATTTAGCATTCAGGATGGTGTTCAACACCGTGTATCCTTTTTCCAGCTCAAGATATTTTTTCTGGAAGTCATAGTTATATCCGCGCTGGCTGAATTCAGAGCTCAATGGAAACTGGATCGGGTTTCCCATGTCATCCGCGTAATCCGCATAAGGACTATTGCGCAGCGACTGATCTACATCGATATCAACGTTTCCGTCAGAGCGGTCCTGGAAGTTCACGTTAGCGCCTACTTCGAACCATTTGGTGATTTTCGCATTGATCTTCATGTTGGAGCGAATGGCCTTGTAATTATCGCTGATGATGGCGCCTTCATTCTTCAGGTAGCCCATCGACAGGTAATAATTGACATTCTCACTCGCGCCGCTTACACTAGCGTTATAATCCTGGTTGAAGCCGGTACGATAAGTATGATCTTCCCAGTCCACTGTTTTACCATTAAGAAAGTTCTGAAGTGCATTACCGTTAAAGCCGATCCTTCTTGCCCAGATGCTCAGGTCAGACTCATCTGTCGTCTGCGGATCATATCCCCTCCACTGTTCAACAGAGATATCTGAAGGCAGTTTATCCGGACTGGTAAAATATTCAGGTTTGTTGGCGTACACGCCCGTTCTGTAGGCTTCGTAAGCACCTGTTTCCTGGTTCAATCCGTAAGTATTCTTGGTGAACCAGTCCACCCTGTGTTGCAGGTAAGCTTCCGGCGTAAACCGTTCACGATAAAGGCTGCGCTGCGTGATACCGGCATTCATGGTAGCCGTGATCACGGGTTTTCCGCGCTTTCCTTTTTTCGTGGTGATCATGATCACACCACTTGCCGCTTTGGCCCCGTATACTGCGGCGGCCGAGGCATCTTTCAATACATCGATCTGGTCGATATCATCCGGGTTGATCTCTGAAAGCTCACCATAGAATAGCATTCCATCCAAAACGATCAGCGGGTTATTATGTCCGCCGTCGTTATAAACCGTGCGGCGCCCGCGCACTTCAATATTACCACCACCTTTTGCCGAAGGATCGAAACCTACCCGAAGGCCAGGCGCACCACGAAGGATATCCTGAACGGTCTTGGGGTTTTCATTGGCGATGTTATCGGGGCGGATCTGAACTACAGAACCGGTAAGATCTTTTCTTCTCATAGTACCGTATCCCACTACCACTACATCGTCCATCCCTGTGGCGGACGCCTGCAGCACAATTGACAAGGGAACACTTCCCTCTACGGTCACCTCCTTCGTAAGATAACTGACGTGGGACACGGTGAGCACGGCGCCATCAACTGCCTGGATGCTGAACGCTCCCTGGGCGTCAGTGGTTGTACTGATATTAGTGCCCTTAACGATGACCGTCACATCTCCGATTCCATTTCCGAGGGAGTCTGTGACCGTACCGGTGACCGGCTGGCCCTGCGCCGATGCACTCAAGGCAGCCATTATAAATAATGCAGCTGTAAACAATATGGACACCAGCAGTTTCCTGTAATGTTCAAAGGCATAATATTGCCGGATCATTTTGAAGTTTGTATTCATAATAGTCATATAATCGTTTCCGAAGACAGTTACCAGCAGTACATTAAAGGGCTACAGACTGCTATTCCCTGATGCCAGTGACCATGCGGACTTCAGGCATCAGGACTGATTCTTATCTAAAAATTTTGTAATGATTTTTTGCAAGTTGACCGGGCTCCACCAGGTGGATCTTATCAGAGCTGCAATCGTTAAAATCCCAATTTCAAATCGGATGTAAAGTAAGAGAACATCTCTCGCATGTTTTATCCAACTTTTTGACGAATCGTTCCAACTTTCGTCAGACCATACGGGCTGACAGCCCGTAAACAGGGGCTTTCAGCCGTATCAATGATCTATTGACCGGCTGGCGGCAGGCAACCATTCGGGCAAAAGCACCTTCCATCTGATACAAGTATTTATTCAACTATTTGACGATTTGTTTCAAAACAAGGACTTGAACGATATTTAAAAAAATGAATATCAACGCATTATTACATAACATAGACACGGCTTTACGGAAAGATGCGCCAAACGCTGAAACCTTTTCATAAATTCGCAACGTTAAGCTCTAAAACGATGTGCCTGATCCGGATTGCCAGTTCATAGCCCAAAAATGATCTCTCAAAAAATGCGAAGCAGATGCTTATATTCATGCAAGGAAATGAGGCTGGATTTATATAAGCGATCTGACAGCGATCGAATCGATTGTAACAAAAACTGTCTGCCCGGCATTTTATCGGGGCGGGCATGAAATATAAAAACTGATGAAACAAAACAGGAAGTAATTTTTCGTATATGAAAAGTATACTGCAATGTTCCATCTCACCATTAAAAACCGGTCCGACCAGAGTAGATCCGGGCGGGCATAAAACAAGTACTAATGAAAAAATCGCGTCGCAGGTTTCTTAAGCAGGCCTCAGTGGCCGGCGCCGGACTGATCTTGTCCAACAATGCTTTCAGCGCCAAAAGTTATAATCGCATCGTAGGATCCAACGAGCGTGTTCGCGTCGGCGTGGTGGGATTTTCAGACCGCCATCGCTTTTCTCATATGCCCTGCTTTATGAACCATGCCAGGGAACTGAACTTTGAAGTAGTCGCTGTTTCCGACATCTGGAAGCTGCGCCGGGAAGAAGGTGCCGCTATGTGGAAGGAAAAGATGAAGAATGATGTAAAAGCCTTCCGCAATAATGAAGAGCTGTACAACAGCAAAATGGTGGATGCTGTCTTTATCAGCACCGCGGACTTTCAACACGCCCTGCATACCATCGAAGCCGTAAAGGCCGGTTGTGATGCTTACGTTGAAAAACCTTTCGCAGAAAGCATGGAAGACAACCGCGCTGCACTGAAAGCCGTGAAAGAATCAGGGAAGATCGTGCAGATCGGCTCGCAGCGCCGCAGTGGCGCCAACTATCATGCGGCTAATGATTTTATCAAATCCGGAAAGTTCGGGCCCATCACCATGGTAGAGCTGACCTGGAATGTCAACCAGCCCGGCCGCTGGCGCCGACCCGAGCTCCTGAAACAACTGAAAGAACAGGACATTGACTGGAAGCGTTTCCTTATGAACCGTCCGTTCGAAAAATTTGATCCGCGGATTTACCTCGAGTATCGCTTGTTCTGGCCGTATTCCTCCGGCCTGCCCGGGCAATGGATGAGCCACCAGATCGACACGGTGCATTGGTTCACCGGACTGAAACATCCACGTAGCGTTGTGGCTAACGGTGGTATTTACCAATGGAAAGATGGTCGCCGCAACTGGGATACGATCATGGCGGCTTTCGATTATGGTCCGTCAGATGATCTGTCCAAAGGATTCCAGGTAACTTTTGGATCACGCATGCATAACGGTGAAGAGCGCCCGGCAGAGATCTATTACTCCAACGGCGGTGAATTGAACCTGATCACCAATAAAATTTCTCCGCAGGGAGGTCTGACTAAAAAGATGGCAGCAGCCATGAACATGGAACCGAACCTGTTGCCGGAGATGACATTGCCTAACAACGAACAGGTAGTAGCTTCGGCCAACACCGGTGGTGACGTGCTCACGTCTAACCACGTTCGCAACTGGATGGAATGTGTACGCAGCCGTAAACAGCCGAATGCCCCTGTGGAAGCGGGATACAGCCACAGCATCGCCAATATTATGACAACAGCTGCTGCACATACAGGATCGAAAGCCACCTTCGATGAGAAAACACAGGAAGTGATGGTGAACAATAAGGTTTTTAAATACTAATGTATTGATAATAAAAAATCAATTTGAATTTTTCAAACAACATAAAATAATAAAACGTAAGATGCAGACAAACCCGATTATGAAAGTGGTGGCGTTTTCATTGCTGCTGTTGACCAGTAATCTTTTATTAGCTCAGAAGCATAACAGCCTAAGCAAAAAGGAAAAGAAGGAAGGATGGACATTATTATTCGACGGCAAAACCAGCAAGGGTTGGCGCGGCGCCAACTCGGCCACTTTCCCTACGGCGGCTAACGGCTGGATCATCCGGGACGGCGTGTTGACGATCCAGGCTGCAGACGGATCAGAATCTCAAAACGTCGGCGATATTGTAACCACTGGTGAGTACAGCGCTTTTGAACTGTCATTTGATTTCAAACTGACAAAAGGCGCGAATAGCGGTGTGAAATATTTTGTAACGCTTAAAGAAAAAACCGGCGCATCGGCCATCGGACTGGAATACCAGATCCTGGACGACGAAGTGCATCCTGATGCGAAGCTGGGCCGCGATGGCAATCGCACGCTCGCTTCGTTATACGATCTGAAAACTTCTGATAAGGCAAACGCTGTCCGGCCAATTGGTGAGTGGAACACCGGAAAAGTAATTGTATATCCCAACAATCATGTAGAACATTGGCTGAACGGCGTGAAAGTATTGGAGTATGAGCGCAAATCGCCTGAATTCCGCGACCTCGTTAAGATCAGTAAATACAAAGTATGGAAGAACTTTGGCGAAGCAGACAAAGGTCATATCCTGCTGCAGGATCATGGCAACGAAGTAAGCTACCGCAACATTAAGATCAGGGAATTAAAATAATCAATTTACACGAATTGAAAGAGGTTGTTTCTGATTAGGAAACAGCCTCTTTTGTTTATAGCAACGCGTCAGACCGGGACGGTCAGACGCGTATTTAAAAGAAACTATCCCAACTAAACTACGCTCCCCGAAAAAACACGTCTCGCCCGGCTTAGCAGAGCGGATGCATCAGCTGACAAATCAACGCCACGAATACATTAATGATGCATCAAGAGCCCAACGTGTTATCGCCTTAACTTTCAATGCTATTCTATCGTCTTGATGTTTGATTAATATCGAAGCACCAGTAAGATACCACCAATATTTATTCGTGTATCCGTGGCTTTATCAACGCGTCTGACCGTCCCGGTCAGACGCGTATTTAAATCTTCTTCTACTATGTTTAAGCCGCCTGAAAAAGCTATGGAGCTGCCTTAACTTCTATCATCAGTGATTTTGACATGGAATTATCTTGCAAAAATGGATGGCAGCACATTAAAGCGCTGAAGGTGTGAATGCCAAAAAGAAGCCTATGCCTGTAGGATCTTCTCCGATATTTAAAAAGGTGCATCTGCGTTTTTAGACTTTGACTATGCTGTAAAATTCGCACAACAGTTTGAGCCCCCTACTCTTCACTCACATTCTTAAATGCCATCAACAGGTTATAGGCCCCTTCCACCGCAAAGACGCGCTCATGCAGGCTTCCCCCGTTCAGGATCTCAGTGAATCCGTTCTCTGAATTTCCGACCTGCACTTCCTGCATCTCAAAGTTTTTGTTATCACCGGTGGTGAATGCATAAAACTTGTTTTCGAACCGGACGATCGCATCTTCCGGTAAGACATAAGCCGTGTTGCCCGCCAGCTCTATATCGGCATTCATGAACATACCCGGAAGCAGCTGGCTGTCATACTTATTGAATTCGCAATGCACTTCGGTGGCATTATTGTCTTCCAGGTTTTTATTGATCAACACTACCGTACATGAATATTTCTGATCCGGTTGCGCATTCGTATAAGCCGTTATTTTTTGCCCGATCGAGATTTTAGGGACGTCCTTTTCAAACACAGTCAGCACCAGGTGAATCGCAGAGGGATCTACCAGCTCAAACAGGATATCGCTGGGCGTCACATACTTTCCTATGCTGACCTTTACAGATGACACAAAGCCGTTAACGGGTGCATACACATTGATGCTCCTGCTGATGTTGCCCGCCGTGATCTTGCCGGGTTGCAAACCGATGAGCAGCAGCTTCTGTTCCAGCGATTTCATCAGGATCAATTGTGTCTGATAAGCAGCTCTTGCTTTTTCAAAAACCTTGTCGCTGGTTGCCTTACTCTGATTAAGATCCCGCTGCCGCTCATATTCCGTTTCATCAAAAGCCAGTTGCGCTTTGGAAGTGAGATAATCCTGTTGCAACTGGATATATTGAGGATCTTCTATCACCGCTAACACCTGGCCGCGCCTGACGGGCATACCGGGTATGAGACGGGTGCTTTTTAAATAGCCGCCGAGCGGAACGCTGACTGCGACAAGGTTCTGAGGAGGTACATCGATCTTCCCGGTCATTTTCATTACTGCCCCCACTTCCCTCTTTTCTAACCGGCCGGTCATGATGCCTGCATTTTTGACCTGCGCTGCAGAAAGGGTAATTGTATTGCCCTTCGCCACAACAGGTTCTTCATGGGTTTTTGTTTGTTTTTCAGAGCATGCAGTGAGCATCGCTGCGATCATTAAAATAGCTGATATATGTTTCATTCTTTAAGAATATGATTAAGGTTGATGATAATAGTTAAGATCTGCAAGGGCGTTGTTCCGGTTATGGATGGCTTCGATATAATCACTCCGGATCTGGATGGCCTGGTTAATTAACAACACCCATTCGAGGAAATTAATTTCACCATTCAGGAACTGTACTTCCGCAGTGCTGGTAATGGTCCGGGCATGTTCAAGTCCGGCATGTTCAAAGTAGCGTACGGCTTCATTGTATTTATCGTATTGTGCCACCACCCCCCTTAGGGTTGTCAGCAGCTCCTTTTGCTTGAGCTCCTGCTCCCTTCCGGCAATGCGTTCATTAAGTTCAGCAGCATTGATCCTGGCCTTTTGTGCTGCATTGAAAATAGGGATGCCCAGCCCCACCTGTACCGACTGAAAACGAGGCATGGCGTTGTATTCCCTGTTATCCGCACCCGTTCCTTTCATGCCCATGAGGTTATAGCCCAGCTTCAGATCAGGCAGCAGCCTGGATCGTTCTGTTCGTGTAGCAGCGCTGGCCACCTGGCGCTGTTGCTCCAGGTACTTTAATTCAGGGTGCCCCGCCAGCGCAGTGCTGTCCGTGTACAGCAAAGATTCATTTTCAGCAATGGGGAAAAACGATGTTTCCGTGTTGAGCAATAATTGAAACTGCAACTGAACCGTAGTCCTGTCTTGTTCCAGTTGAGACAGCTGCAAGGCCACCTGTCCCCGCTGATGCTCGGCTGTTGTTTTTTCCATAATATTGCTTTCGCCTTTGTTGAAACGCAACGTAGACTTGTCGAGGAAAGCGGCAAACAAACTGTCGTTGCGAACCAGCAACGCTTTCTTTTGCTGCAGGTACACCAATTGGTAAAAGACTTTAGCTACTTCTCTTTTGAGCAGTGCCTCCTGCACGTCAACGTTTAACAGCTTGGTTTTCCACTCTTCGGTCAACAGGGCTTTCTGTCGCCTGTAGACTACCGGAAACTGCACCGCTTGCGACACACCCAATTGTATGTCGGAGTAAAAACTGTTGAGCTGCCCGTAGCCTGCGTCAACGTTAGTCGCCGGAATAGCGGCAGCCGATTGTATCAGCCGCTGCTGGTACTCGGCCCGGAGGCGCTCGTTTTTAACCGATAAATTATTCTTCAAGGCCGTGTCCACTGCGGCTTCCAGGCTAATAGGTGTTTGCGCCGTTGATTGCATAACAGGCAACAGCATCCAAAAGACAATCGAAATGATAGCAGCCTTTTTTACTTTTTTTAAACGGATTTGTTGATGAGACATGATGTAAAGAATGGGTAATACAAAAAGGGTAAGCAAGGTTGCGATTAACAAACCACCAATCACTACAGTCGCCAGCGGGCGCTGCACTTCCGCGCCTTCACCAGTGCTGATCGCCATGGGCAGAAAGCCCAGCGAAGCAACACAGGCCGTCATCAATACCGGCCGCAACCGGATCTTGGTTCCCTGTATCACGATGCGTTTGAGATCGGTATAGCCTTCCTCTTTCAGCCGGTTAAATTCTGCGATCAGTACGATGCCATTCAACACGGCCACGCCAAACAAGGCAATGAAACCCACGCCGGCGCTGATGCTAAAGGAAATATCCCTGATCACTAAGGCGATGATACCGCCAATCGCGGATAGCGGAATAGCAGAGTAGATCAGCAGTCCCTGCTTTACAGACCGGAAAGCGAAGTAGAGCAAGAGGAAAATCAACAGCAGCGATACCGGGACCGCAATGTATAACCGCGACTTAGCCGCTTCGAGATTTTCAAAAGCACCACCATAAGTAACCCGGTAGCCGATGGGCAACTTCATTTGTTGCGCCACTTTTTGCTGCAGCTCTTCCACGGTGCTCTGCACATCCCGGCCGCGTACGTTGAACCCTACAATGATCCTGCGTTGTGAGTCTTCCCTCTGTATCTGGTTGGGTCCCTCTATGATGTCTACATTGGCGACCGTAGTCAATGGCAACTGTCCGCCGTCAGGCAGCGGCACGAGCAGGTTTCGGACATCCTCGAGGCTTTGTCGTTTTTCTCCCAGCAGCCGCACCACCAGGTCAAATCTTTTCTCACCTTCAAAAACGGTTCCGCTGCTTTCGCCGGCAAAGGCTGCATTCAACACCCGATTGATGTCGCTGATGTTCAGGCCATACTGTGCGATCGCGGCCCGGTTGTATCCCACAACGATTTGTGCCATGCCGGTCACCGACTCTACATATAGCCCCTCACTGCCATCGACCGTGTTACAGATCTTGCCGAGCTGGGCCGCATACCGGGCCAGCGTGTCAAGATCTTCCCCAAATATTTTGCAGACCACATCCTGTCGTGCGCCGGAAATGAGTTCATTGAATCGCATGGCTACAGGATATTGGAAACTGAAAGTAACGCCAGGCACTTCTTTCACCGCCTCGGACATCTTCGCTTCCAACTCCTCGTAGGTGGATGCGGACTGCCATTCATCCCGGTCCCTGAGCACAATGATCATATCGGAAACATCGATGGGCAGTGGCTCCGAAGGCACTTCGCTGGTACCCGTCTTGGTGACCACCTGCTGCACTTCGGGAAATTGATCCAGCAATATTTTAGAGGCCTTTGATACCGCAGCTATCGAAGTGTTGAGGTTACTTCCCGGCAAGACCCGCGTCTCTACTGCGAAATCTCCTTCAGGCAATGCCGGGATAAACTCACCTCCTAACCTGCTAAGCAGGAAGACCGACAGTGCAAACAAGCCAAGCACTACTGCCAGAATTACTTTTTGATAACGCAGCGCTTTTACCAGTTGGTGCTGGTAAAAACGCACCAGGCGATTCATCATCCGGTCTGAAAAGTTAGGATCATGAGCAGGCTTTTTACTTAAGAACAGCGTGCTCATCATGGGTATATAAGTCAGCGATAAAATGAAAGCGCCCGCCAGTGCAAAGGCCACGGTCTGCGCCATCGGTTTGAACATTTTACCTTCAATTCCTTCCAACGTGAAGATCGGCAGGTAGACGATCAGGATGATGATTTGTCCAAAGACCGCGCTATTCATCATCCTGGACGAAGACTGCTGCACCTCCGCATCCATCTCCGGCTGACTTAACTGCCGGATATTCGCAAAGTGTTTGCTATGGCTGAGCCGGTGCATGACCGCTTCCACAATAATGACGGCACCATCTACTATCAATCCGAAATCCAGGGCACCAAGACTCATAAGGTTACCGCTGACACCAAAGAGGTTCATCAGGATAATGGCAAACAGCATCGACAGCGGGATCACAGAAGCTACGAGGAAACCGGCCCTGAAGTTGCCGAGGAAAAGCACCAGCACGAATATGACGATCAAGGCGCCCTCGACAAGATTTTTGGTCACCGTGCTGATGGCATTGTTCACCATCTTGGTCCGGTCGATGAAAGGCTCTATGGTGACGCCTTCGGGCAAGGTCTTCTTGATTTGCTCGATGCGCTCTTTTACACTTTTTATGACTTCATTGCTATTG
Source organism: Niabella sp. ZPM-14 (assembly GCF_055693045.2). Lineage (NCBI taxonomy): Bacteria > Pseudomonadati > Bacteroidota > Chitinophagia > Chitinophagales > Chitinophagaceae > Niabella > Niabella sp. ZPM-14. The sequence goes on along the minus strand of NZ_CM181148.1, from coordinate 3,953,517 downwards.
GCTCCTTTCAGCATCAACACAATGGCGCCTGACACCTGGAGTTCACCATTGTAGGTGAGCGCGCCGTATCGCGTAGCATGTCCCATCCTCACTGTTGCCACATCCCGCACCAATAACGGCGCTCCGCCGGGAAGATGGCGTATCACAATGTTTTCAATGTCAGCGATACCTCCCACAAGTCCTTCGCTCCGGATGAAAAGCGCGGTGGCCCCTTTCTCAATATAGGATCCGCCCGTATTCTGATTGTTGCTTTCGAGCGCCTGAAATACCTCGCCAATACTAGTCTGGTGGGCCAGCAGGCGGCGCGGATCAACCGCTATTTCATACTGTTTCAGCAACCCGCCAAAGCTGCTCACTTCAGCGACACCCTTGACACCGAGCAGTTGCTTTCTTACAATCCAGTCCTGCATGGTGCGTAGCTCCATAGCATCGTATCGATGTTCAAATCCTTTTTTTGGGCGGAGGGTGTATTGGTAGATCTCGCCGAGACCTGTCGTAACCGGCGCGAGCATAGGGGTGCCAAACCCTTTAGGCATCTCTTCCTGCACCTGTTGCAGCCGTTCGGAAATTTGCTGGCGCGCCCAGTATATGTCTACATCATCATCAAATACGATGGTAATGACCGATAGCCCGAAGCTGGAAAAACTACGGAGCTCTTTCAGTCCGGGCACGTTGCTGTTCGCCTGTTCTAAAGGAAACGTGATCAAACGTTCAATATCCGTAGCGCCTAAGGCAGGCGCCACGGTGATCACCTGGACCTGGTTATTAGTAATATCAGGAACGGCGTCGATAGGTAATCGCTTTACTTCATAAATACCGTATCCCACGAGTGCCAGTACAAACAGGCCTATGAGCAGCTTGTTCTTTATGGAGAACGCTATAATTTTATTGAGCATGGAGGGCTTAGAGGGTTTAGAGAGTTTAAAGAGTTTCTGTTAATCATTCCAAATGGGGAAACCGGGCAAGAAAATGCCGGTGCCGGTGATGCGGAATGCATCACATTCTATGTATGTACCGAGAAAATGATTAACTAAGGCGCGGAGGTTGCCAGATGGTGTTTAAATACGCGTTGGAATAGTCCTGCTTCAAATAGACCGGTTCCTGAAGATTTAATTGCAACAACGGTATCCTGGGCAATACAACAGGCTGCTGCATCAGCACCGTAATGGTGGGTGTGGCATGACCGCCGGTTGCTTTAAAGGGAAGGTTCTTGTGATCATTATGCTGATCATCAGGATGCGTAATGGTTCCGGAATAATGCTTGGCCAGGAAATCCACAATCGAATCGTTGTTATCCCATTCGCAATGCTCAAGGTAATGATGAATCAGTCTCGGCATTTTAAGTACCTGTCCCACCACGGTATTGGTGGCCAGTAATACAAATAAAAAAAATATGGCCGCTACTTTTTTCACGCGGCAAATATAAAGATATAAGAGTTTCGATGGTGATTGATGCTGGCCGGGCGCACATCCAATCTTACTTCTTATCTCGTGACGCGCCTCTGTGTTTTCTTTGACGTTGCTCTGGCATAAGTAGATCCGGCCCTACATCTTAATTACGAAATCTCCGCCGTGAATAGGCGAATAACTCGGTTTCGGTGATTCCGAGATCAATTATAAGAATGGGGCGCTATCCAGGTAGTGTATGATATAGTCTAACAATACAATACGGCTTACACGAAAAAGCCGCTACGAAATATCCGAAGCGGCTTTTGTTGATCAGTGGAGGATATCGGAGTCGAACCGACGACCTCTTTCCCGAATGCTTTCGGGACCTCAGCCCGATATTAAAAATTCAATAAACTTTCTGCTCTTTCTGGATTTAATAGTTTTTTCGCGGGCCACTGCTTTCTGTCGTGTTTTAAATAACTCCTGATACTTTAAGGTCCAGTCAGATGCTTTGCTTGTAAACCCTGATTTCCCGGTATTATGTTGAAGTAATCGCGCGGACATATCTATAGTATAGCCAATATAATACTTGTCTAATTTTAAACTATAGATGATGTAGACAGTAAGCATAAAAACCAAAAAGCCCGCATATTGCGGACTTTTAATCGGTGGAGGATATCGGAGTCGAACCGACGACCTCTTGCATGCCATGCAAGCGCTCTAGCCAGCTGAGCTAATCCCCCTCAACCAAATGGAGGGCGAAATTAATGGAAACAATTAATTTAACCAATAGATTTTTTGGAAATACTTAAACGGCAGTGCCTCCTTTCGATGGTTTCGGGATGTCTACGTCTCTTATCCTGTCCGCCGTCTTTCTAAGGGTACTGGCGATCTTTTTGTCTGCCTTCATGCCAATCGTCCTGGTAGCAATTTCTCTTACAAGAAACGGAACCACTAAGCGAGGCAACCAGCCGGCTCTTTTCAGCAATACTTTCCCGATCAGAAATTCGGTGGCACGTTTGATACCAAACTTGACCAGTGGGTTGGTAGTGCTTGTCTGAAAGGCGCTATGAGTAGATTTTCGCAGGGCATTCATAGGATTCACCTCATCTTTTATTCCCTCGAAGGACTTTTTGATGTTTGCTTTACTTTCCTGGATCCGCGCCTTCAGGCGTTCTTTTTCTTCCATGAGGTCTTCGTAGTTGTTTATTTCAGGCTTAGCCATAAATCATTTTTATAATAATGTTTCCGATAAGGGTTATAACTTTCTTTTTAAATAGTAACATGAGCAGCAGGATCAAAAAAAGCCCGCCTGCCACAATAAAAAAACCGGCCATCCGGTTATCTAATCGTTCTCCGATCCACCAACTCAACCCGAGACAGGCAAAAAACATGGCAAACAGGAAAATACCAAACACAAGAATACTCAGTACGAGAGAACCTCCCAGCTTGCTGCCTTTGTCAGCAGCTCTTAACACAGACAACCGGTAATAGGACTTGGTAATATCTTCTACATTATCTATAATATCATCGATCTTTTCTTTAATGTCGAACATAGAATTAGTTTGTGTAGTTAAATAAAAAGGTTGCCTGCAAAATTCATCATAATATAATATCATGAAAAACCTACCGGCAACCCCTTTCTATTAATTAGGGTATTATCCTAACTGATTGGAATATTCCTCTGAAGCATCTTGTGCTTTACTTTTTACTTTCTTCAAACGATCTTTCGCTTTCTGGGACAGATCGGATAGATTCTCTTTTCCGGACTCCAGAAGACTTCCAAGAGAATCAGCCCAGTCGCCTGCAGTATGTTTGATTTTTTTGCGGGTCTTTTTACCTTCGTCCGTGTAGAATAAAAGTCCTATCGCCACACCAGCTGCCGCTGCACCTAAAATACCCAACAAGATCTTGTCTTTATTTTTCATAATTTAACTGTTTACAATGAACTAATTATTTTCTTTTAATAAATACCGAAAAATCGTACCAAAAAGTGAGGGCTTTTGTATTGTGCGAAATTTTAATCTAAATTAACAGGCGTCTTAATCTCCCAGATTTTCAACCTCTTTGTTAAGCCAACGTTTAACAGCAGCGGTCGTTACAGACTTGGGACGTTCGAGTGGCATACCCAGGGCCCTGTCCCAGCAAAGGCTGGATAAAACGCCCAATGAACGGCTCACGGCGAACAATACTGTATAATATTCATATTCTACCATTCCGTAATGTACCAGCAATGCCCCGCTGTGCGCGTCCACATTGGGCCACGGGTTTTTCACCTTTCCGAGAGATTGCAGGATGGGGGGCACCGTCTCATAGATCCGCCAAACAGTATTTACCAGGGGATCGTCGGGCATATGCTTTTTACCAAAATCCATCTGAGCGGTGAAGCGCGGATCAGTCTTGCGCAATACCGCATGACCGTACCCGGGAACCACTTTCCCTTCTGACAGCGTCTTCTCTACATACTCTTTGATCTGCTCGGCAGTGGGTTCATCTGTTTTCAGCTCCTGCTGCATCTCGAAGATCCATTTGATTACTTCCTGGTTGGCTAATCCGTGTAGCGGTCCGGCCAGGCCATTCATACCCGCGGCATAACTTAAATAAGGATCGCTGAGCGCAGAACCAACAAGGTGGGTGGTGTGTGCAGACACGTTACCACCTTCGTGATCCGCGTGGATCACCATGTATAAACGCATCAATTCTTTAAACTGATCATTATCGTATCCCAGCATGTGGGCAAAATTGCCTGCCCAGTCCAGCAGACCATCGGGCTGAAGCGCTTTTCCCTGCTTGTACTTGCGGCGATACACGTACGCTGCGATATGGGGAATGCGGGCGATCAGGTCAAGGGTATCTTCAAAAGTAGCTGCCCAGTAATCTTTTTTGCTCATTCCTTCCGCATAGCGTCTGGCAAAATTACTCTCGCCCTGCAGCGCCATAATGCCGACAACGAACATGGTCATCGGGTGGGTTTCCTTGGGCAACGCGCCCATGGTATCAAAAACATAAGTTGGAACATGACTGCGACGCTGTAAAATGGAAGTCAGGTTTTCCACCTCTTCCTGCGTGGGAATCTCTCCTACCAGCATCAGATAAAACAAGGCTTCGGGCAAAGGTTCGCTGCCACCGGCAGCCTTGGGAAGCTTTTCGCGCAACTCGTCTATGGAATGTCTTCTGAAACGTATCCCGTCCTGGGCATCCAGCAATGAAGTTTCCGAAACCAGGGCCGTCATACCGCGCATGCCCTGATAAATTTGAGAGAGCGTTGTTTGTCCGATGACCGTATCTCCATGTTCTTTCAGTATAGCTTTGATCTCATCGCCCAGCTTATCAGCCTGCGCTTTAAACTTTTGTTTCAGCATTTCCATAACACGTAAAATATTTGTTCTTTGATTATTCGGGTGAGCATTCGCGCCCGTCCGACCAATTCATCCGGGCGGGCTAAAGATAATTAAAGGCAAGTGGTTCAGCAAATTATATTAAAGTTTTAACAACAGTGTATTACGGAAACGATTGCACTGCGTCCCGGGCCTTTATGGACGCCTGTTTTTGGCAGTTCTGCAAAAACCTTCCTAAAATATAAACCGGTGATTATTAAATCTCGAAATTCAACTATTTTTGGCGGCTGAATGAAGATAATCGACTGGTTCATATTAAAACGTCTGCTGGTAACTTTCATCTTTTGCATGTTGTTGTTTACCGTAATCGCCGTAGCGGTAGACAGTAGTGAGAAAACCGACGACTTTGTAAAAACAGGATTGAGCAACTGGGAGATCTTTAAACAATATTATGTCGGCTTCATTCCGTTTATCTGGAGCCTGCTGTTCCCCTTATTTGTCTTTATCGCCGTGATTTTTTTCACCAGCAAAATGGCCATGCGCAGCGAGGTCATCGCGATCCTGGCCAGCGGCACGTCGTTCAACCGCTTCCTGAGACCTTATATTATAGGGGGCATTCTCCTCGCGCTGGTGCTGTTTTTCGGCCGGTATTATTTTATTCCGAAAGCCAACGTGCTGTACACCACCTTTATGCAGGAGAAGCTGGATAAACATAACCCGCTAAAGAACCGGCAGGAAACGAGTTGTACCAATTGCTTTTACAAGAGGATTGACAGCACTGCCTATATGGGCGTTAAGAACTTTAATCCAGAGTCGCAAACCAGCGGCATCTTTTTTATGCAGCGGGTCAAGGCGGGAAAAGTGGTGTATAACTTAAGAGCCGAATCCCTCCGGTGGGACACTACCGGCAAGAAGAAAAGATGGGTGGCGGTCAATGTAGTGGAGCGGTTTGTGGACAGCCTGGGCGAACGGGTGAAGCGTTATCCTGAAAAAGATGTAAAGCTAAATATCTTACCGAACGAGCTGATTCGTGACGAATATCAGAAGGATAAACTCACTACGCCGCAATTAGTTGATTTTATAAAAAAAGAAGAGCTCCGGGGCACGGAGGGATTGAATACCCTGAAAGTAGAATTGTATAAACGCTCGGCAACACCGTTCACGGTGCTATTGCTCACTATTATCGGCGCCGTGATCGCCTGCCGCAAAACCCGCGGCGGAAGCGGGCTTCACCTTGCATTAGGTATTTTGATTGCCGCTATCTTCATCATTGCAGACCAGTTCTCCACCGTATTCTCTGTTAAAGGCAACTTCTCCCCTTTCCTGGCGGCCTGGCTGCCGAATATCGTGTTCCTGTTCGTCGCGTTAAGACTCTATTTCACCACTCCGAAATAATAGCGCAGGCTGTTCGACAATGTTCTAATCGCACGCGCTTTTTACTTTTTTCTTTCTGAAGATCCTTTTCCACCAGGGCAGTTCGGGTGCGGGGAGTATTGTAACGCTACCACCGACGGAGGACCAGTGCCTCATTTTACTTGGATCAAAATAAAAGTTATGATGAAAGGGCAGTTCTTTATACCGCACGGGGAATCCCTCTCCAAAATAATAACCGGTCTTCTCTACCTCGATATAAATAATCGTTCTTTCATATTTATCAGGAACAACCAGTTCGTAATAGCCCCATCTATCAGTAATGGTAGCTACCAGATCGTTACCTGCTATCCTGACAACGGCGCCGGCAATACCAATGTTCCCCTTGTTGCTACTGTCAATAATATGGCCATACACTCTTTTGCCTAACATACGTCCTCCTGACCGGGGCCGGGGATCGTCTTTATGCTTTCCCATGTGGAGACTGGTAGCAACAGCGGTTGCGCTATTTTGCGCAGTTCCTTTATTGTTCCATAATAACGCAAGACCCGTTAACATGGCTGCTGCCATCTTGTTGAGCAAACGGGAGCTATTTCCTACCGAGCCGGATATCGGCTGATTTAATTGTTGCGCTGTTAACCGGCCACAAAAACCGGCAGGTTGCGTTTTGGCAAACGCGATAAGCTGGTTATCGGAAAGCCCCGTAAGATCCAACACTTCTTTCTGGCAGGTGGCGCAATATTTTCCTCTGGCAGTGAGGCTCATTTCGTCCCAGCTTTCATGGCAGGGTTTTTCAATTTTGAAAATAAATTCCTCTTTTCTCATCTTAGTTTTCACCTATGATGCAGGACTATACCTGATTACACATCACAATCTCGTCTTTAATCTTACCACCATTTCATCTTTCCAGGCGGCATAATCGCCTGTCATGATATGTTGGCGCGCTTCGCCCACCAGCCACAAGTAAAAACTCAGGTTGTGCACGCTGGCGATCGTAAGCGCCAGCAGCTCTCCGGCTTTGAACAAATGCCGCAAGTAGGCTTTAGAATAATATTGGCTCATCTCGCAAGGCAGCCCTTCATCGATGGGAGAAAAATCGTATTCCCATTTTTTATTATCGATATTGATCACTCCCCGGGTAGTGAACAGCATGGCATTCCTTCCGTTTCGAGTGGGCATGACGCAGTCGAACATGTCAACGCCCATACCGATGCACTCGAGTATGTTCCAGGGCGTGCCTACGCCCATCAGGTAACGTGGTTTATCCTGGGGCAGGTGTTGACAGCACCAGTCGCATATTTCATACATCACCGGTTCGGGCTCGCCCACGCTTAAGCCGCCTATCGCATTGCCCGGCGCCTCTTTAGAAGCGATATATTCACAGGATTGCTGGCGAAGGTCTTTAAACGTGCCTCCCTGAACAATGGGAAACAAGTTTTGAGTGTAACCATACCGGTCGGGAGTGGCAGTGAACTGTTCGAAACACCGGTCGAGCCAGCGATGCGTCAGCTGCATGCTTTTGTGTGCATACCCGTACTCGCTTCCGCCGGGCGGACATTCGTCAAAAGCCATGATAATATCACCGCCAATGCTGCGTTGAATGTTCATCACTTTTTCCGGTGAAAACAAATGCTTGCTTCCGTCGATATGAGATTGAAAAGTGACCCCCTCCTCTTTGATCTTCCGGGTTCCGGCCAGTGAAAAAACCTGGTAACCACCGCTATCCGTTAAAATGGGGCGGTCCCAATGGTTGAACTGATGAAGCCCGCCGGCCTGCTCCAGGACGCCGGTCCCGGGCCTCAGGTACAGATGATACGTGTTTCCCAGGATGATCTGGGCCTGCACATCAGATTTCAACAATTGCTGCGAAACGCCTTTCACACTCCCCACGGTCCCTACGGGCATAAATATCGGAGTGTTGATGACGCCATGATCAGTGGTAATTTCCCCCGCACGGGCATTGGATACGGGATCTTTATGCTGAAGCTTAAAACTAAGTGTTGCCATGTGGCACAAAAGTAAATCTTAGTATCACAACTGTTACTTTTTTTATGTGACCCAACAGATGAAACCTCTTAATCTGCTATCACAAACCAGCACGGGAATCAATTCCTGTCGCGGGTGGCACAGATCAGCTGAACCTCATCCAAATGATTTTAAAAGCGCTGGTCGTCCGGCATTTTAATTTAGAAAGGTTTGGCCCGATCGCAGCCTGAAGATGAATATATTTGCGCCATGCCTCCTGTAGCTCATATCCTGCTCTATACTTTCCTGTTCACGACCGGTATCCTTATCTTTTATTATGCCTATTTTTTTGCCCGACTGGCGTTCTATAAAGACCAGCGCGCTGCACCCTCCGCTGCCTCGAAGGTCTCGGTAATTGTCTGCGCCAGGAACGAACAATATAACCTGGAACACCACCTGCCCGGCGTGCTTCAACAACAATGGGGGGCGGGGTATGAGGTAGTATTGGTAAACGACAGTTCGGAAGACGATACCAAGCAGGCCATGCAATGGCTGGCCAGAAGTAACGAGCAGCTGCGGCTGATAAATATCGAGCGAAAAAACCGGGAAAGCGTCGGTAAAAAATATCCCTTGTCGATCGGCATCCGGGAGGCTAAAAACGATCATCTGCTGCTCACCGATGCCGACTGCAGTCCTGCTTCTCCGCTCTGGGCGCAGAAAATGACGGCAGCGTTTACCGGCAACACGGAAATCGTATTGGGCTATGGCCCCTACCAGAAGCTTCCGGGGCTGCTGAACAAGATCATCCGTTTTGAAACCTTCCACAGCGCGCTGCAGTATTTATCCTACGCGCTGGCCGGACAGGCTTATATGGGTGTGGGCCGTAACTTAAGTTATAAAAAAGAACTGTTTTTCCGGCATAAAGGATTTGCCGGCATCAGTCATATCCCCGGAGGAGATGATGACCTGTTCATCAGCAAAGCGGCTACTGCAGATAACACCGCTATCGTCATCGACCCCGATGCACACACGCTCAGCCGCCCCCAAACCACCTGGCAAAGCTGGAGGCGACAAAAAACCAGGCACTACAGCACTTCCAAATATTATAAACCCAAACACAAATTCCTGCTGGGATTGTATAGCCTCTCTCAATTCCTTTTTTACCCATTGTTGATTGCCGCGGCTATTAGCTCTAACTGGCCGTTGGTACTCGCCGCGTTCGTCATCAAATCTGTCATTCAATATATCGTATTTTCAAAGGCGATGAAAAAGCTGAACGAAACGGATCTGACCGGTTGGATATTTTTTATGGACGTGTGGATGTTGGTTTATTACTTACTGTTCGCACCCACATTGTGGAAGAAAGAAAAGAAAACCTGGTAGCCGGCAGATGCATTATTATAGAACTTCTTTAAACCTGGACAAGGGCGGACAAGTTTAAAATGCACCTGAACAACTCCATCGCCGGCCGTGGTCCGGTAATCATTTGAAGAATATTAACTTTATAAAATGGATATCGTTTTAAAATATTTCAGCGACTTTTCTGACAAGCAGATACAACAATTGCAGGCACTGGAAGGCTTGTATAAAGAGTGGAACCAGAAGATCAATGTGATCAGCCGCAAAGATATCGACAGTTTATACGAAAAACATGTGTTACACTCGCTGGCCATTGCGGCGGCTTTCCCCTTTGATCCCGGTGCCACGATCGTTGACCTCGGCTGTGGTGGCGGCTTTCCGGGCGTACCGCTCGCTATCTTCTTCCCCGAGGTTCATTTTCACATGGTAGACAGTATTGCCAAAAAGCTGAAGGTTGTGCAGGAAGTATCAGATGCTGTCGGGCTCACTAACATTACCGTCCAGCATACCCGTGTTGAAGACATCAAAAACCGGCAGTTTGATTACGTGATATCCCGCGCGGTAGCTCCGCTGAAAGACCTCTGGGCCTGGGGCAGACCCTTGATCCGGAAAAGGCTTACCCCCGGCCCTTCTCCAAAAGGAAAGGGAAGCGAAAGTGAAGAACCAGCGGCGCCCGGACTGATCTGCTTGAAAGGCGGCGATCTGGCAGTAGAAATACAAGAGAGCGGCACCAGGCCTTATGTTACGGCTATCAAAGATCTTTTTGAAGAACCCTTCTTTGAAGAAAAATACATCTTGTATGTACCTAAATAATCGGTAACCAATTCTAACCGCTCCATTATGGAACAGCTGATTCAACATCTCAATCACTATCATCGCTTAGGAGAAAAGGCCATCGACGCACTGATGAATTGTCTGGAAGAAAGAACTTATGCCAAGAATGATTTCCTGATCCGTCAGGGACGTGTATGCCGCCATTTTTATTTTCTCGGACAAGGCGCTTTGCGTGGCTTTTACCACCTTAATGAAAAAGAAGTGACGCATTGGTTTGGCTTTGAAAATACTTTTATCACCTCCTTTCACAGCTATATCACGGAGCAGCCCTCTGTTGAGCACATCCAATTCCTGGAAGACAGTGTACTCTGGGCCATTTCCAAAAAAGAATTAACCGGCCTCTTCGATGAGTTTCATGAGATCGAGCGGCTGGTGCGGATCATCTATGAGAAATATTACATGCAGCTGGAAGAACGCTACGTCAACGCGCAATTTAAGACTGCATCCGAGCTATACGACAACCTGCTTAACAACGCTCCCCATATCCTGGAACGCGTACCGCTCGGCTATATCTCGTCCTACCTGGGCATTACCCAGGAAACATTGAGCCGTGTCAGGAAACCCAGATAGCATCCTTTGCACTTTTTGACAAATGTCAAATCACACCGGCGTTCCTGCGTTTAGTTTTGTGTCAACAAAATAGAATATATGGAAACGCAACAATTACAAAAACCATCGAGCGCATTTGTCGGAGCATCCTGGTTTGCCTTGCTTACAGGAGTTACTGCTTTCATTATCGGTTTATGGAATGCCGACATGCAGCTCAACGAAAAAGGGTACTATTTTACAGTATTGATGTTTGGCCTGTTTGCTTCAATCTCCGTGCAGAAAGCGGTTCGGGATCAACTCGAAGGAATTCCTGTTACAAATTTGTATTACAGCCTGGCCTGGTTCGCGACCATCTTGTCGATCGTATTATTGACGGTTGGGTTATGGAATGCTACACTGACGAGAAGTGAGAAGGGGTTTTATGCGATGACCTTCATACTGAGTATTTTCTCCGCTATTGCTGTGCAGAAAAATACCAGGGATGCGCGGATTGCTGAGGGTAAAAGGGAGAATGTAAATGCTCAGGACTGATAAAGAGTCGATAGTCCATAGACGATTGTCGATGGACTATCGATTCAAATTTATTCCGGTTTCAGATCCAGCTTGATCTGTAGCTCCGTAAATTGTTTGTCGTCTATGGCTGACGGCGCATCGAGCATTACATCTCTTCCGCTATTGTTTTTAGGGAAGGCAATAAAGTCACGGATGCTTTCGCTGCCGCCAAGGATCGAGCAAAGCCGGTCAAAGCCAAAGGCAATACCCCCGTGTGGCGGTGCACCATATTCAAAGGCGCCTAACAGGAATCCGAACTTGTGTTGCTGCTCCTGTTCGTCCATGCCCAGCGCTTCAAACATTTTTTGCTGCAGTTCTTTTTGATAGATCCGAATGCTGCCGCCGCCGATCTCGTTACCATTCAACACCATGTCATAGGCATTGGCTTTGATATTCGCGTAAGGGTGCTTTAAATATTCAGCCGCGTTTTCAATAACGGGATTGTTATTGATCATGGTGTCAATGTCCGAAGGCTTGGGCGAGGTAAACGGATGGTGACGCGCTACCCAGCGGTTCTCCTCTTCCGCATATTCAAACAGCGGGAAATCCAACACCCATAATAAACGGAACTCATCATCTTTGCGCAGGCCCAGTCTTTTGCCCATTTCGAGGCGAAGCTCACTGGTCGCTTTGCGCGTCCGTTCTTCAGCTCCGGCCAGTATTAAGATCAGGTCACCGGCTTTCGCTCCGGCCGCATCGGCAATGGCTTTCAACTTTTCTTCGCTATAGAATTTATCTACGCTGCTCTTGAAAGTGCCGTCAGCATTACATTTGATGAACACTAATCCTTTCATCCCGATTTGCGGGCGCTTCACCCATTCGGTCAGTTCGTCCGTTTGCTTACGGGTGTATTCACTGCAACCGGGAACCGCAATAGCGATCACTGTTTCAGCCGAATCAAACACCTGGAAGCCGGCACCATCCACCAGGTGTCCATTATCTTCCTTATCCGAGAAAATATGTCCCGGGTATTTGATATTGAGCAGCTTCATGCCGAAACGGATATCGGGCTTATCATTCCCGTATTGCCACATCGCTTCCTGCCAGCTCATGCGCTCTACCGCTTCATTGTAATCAATACCTTTTACGGTTTTGAAAATATACCTGATCAGGTTTTCAAACATGCTCAGGATATCTTCCTGCTCGACGAAGCACATCTCACAATCGATCTGTGTAAATTCGGGTTGACGATCTGCACGCAGGTCCTCATCTCTGAAACATTTTACGATCTGGTAATAGCGGTCGTAGCCACTTACCATCAACAACTGTTTAAAGGTTTGAGGCGATTGTGGCAGCGCGTAAAACTCGCCTGGGTTCATGCGACTGGGCACTACGAAATCCCGCGCTCCTTCCGGAGTAGATTTGATCAGGAAAGGCGTTTCGATGTCCATAAAGTTTTGCTGGTGCAGGTAATCGCGTGTTGCACGATTTACAGCATAGCGCAATTCCAGGTTTCTTTTTACCGCATTGCGGCGCAGATCGAGGTAGCGGTATTTCATGCGCAGATCCTCACCTCCATCCGTATCGTCCTGGATGGTAAAAGGCGGTGTCACGCTCTTATTTAAAATAGTAAAGCTTTCCACCAGCAGTTCTATATCTCCCGTAGGAATATTGGGATTTTTATTGCTGCGTTCGCTAACCTTTCCGGTTGCCTGTAATACAAACTCACGGCCCAGCGGCTGCTCATCCAGCTGTGCATTTAACGATTCATTGAACAGTAACTGCGTAATACCGTACCGGTCGCGCAGGTCCACAAAAGTGATGCTGCCAAACTTACGAACGGTTTGCACCCAGCCGGCCAGGGTGATCTCTTCTTCTTTATTTGCGATTCTTAACTCGCCACAAGTATGCGTACGAAACATATTTTCGATTTCTAATTTCTGATTTACGACATTTAATGTCGTATTCACGGGGTGCAAATATACCATGATTGACCGATTCCCAACTCGAAGCTGCATGTTTTTACCGGGCAACGGATCTGAAAAGGTAAGAAAGATAGATTATTGCAGGCTTGTACAACTTCGCTTCTGCATGATTTAGAAATAAATCTTATGACCCTGAACTCCGACTTCTGACCCAGACCTCCAACAGGGCAAACGCATCTAATTTTTAATGAAAAACCCCACCGGGTTCCTTTTTTAAATGCTTTTAGTAATCAAAAATGACACTGGCTATATGTCAAAATATCGTTAGAGCTGAAAAAAGCAGAGCAAGCTTACAACTGAGCACTTAAAATTATCGTTGAATTTCATCCGAAACTCTTTTCGTATGTCAAATTTTGGCGTCAGAAGTCCATTTGAGTAAAAAGAAGGCTTTTTTGCCCAATTTAGATGCGTTTGCCCTGAGACCTCCAACCCTCGATGCGATTTCTAGCATTAACGCCCGTACCTTTGACTGTCCCCCGGGGAAAAACTAATAACCAATGCGTGTTAACAAAAAAGAAGCGCAAATGCTTGAAGCCGCCATTGAGCAATGGCAAAAGGAAAACCTTCTTGACGAGAAGAAAGCGGGCGAGTTGAAGAATACCATCTCCTCTTATCGCAACGAATTTGACTCAGTGGCTTTTTATGCATCCATCGCCGCAATTTCATGCGCGTTGCTGGCCTTTGGTGCGCTGGTACTGGACGAGAAATGGATTGAGCGACTCCGTAATTTTTTTGCTTTCTCAGAAATGGTGATCGGCGTGATATTCGGCGCTATCTCTGCATTGCTGATCTGGACCGCCCGGAAAAGAAACAGGAAATACCAGTACGCATCCCTGGCGAACGAGAGCTTTACAATATTAATCGCACTGACGACGGGAGTCTCCATTGCCTATTTTACCCGCAGCTTTGAAGCGACCTATTTATCTTATGGATTAGGGATTTTTGTTGCGGCGATTTTATACTGCGTGCTCGCTGTCTACCTGAAATCAAAAATACTTTGGTGCTGCGGTCTGCTGGCATTGATCACCAGCTGGGCGACACAAACATATGCCTGGGCCGGAGATCTCAACCATTCTTATTTCCTGGGCATGAACTATCCGCTTCGCATGACCTTTTTCGGAGGATTGATGATTTTGTCCACCTCCCTGCTCAACCGCTTCCCGGCCACCAAGACCTTCTACAATTTATCCTGGTATACCAGCTGGATCTTTTTCCTGTTGTCCGGGTTATTCCTCTCGGTTTCCGGCAACTTAAGCTATGATGTGTGGTCAGCGATTAAGCAGGGAAAATTATTTCTTTGGGCATTGGCTTACACGCTTGCCGTCATCGCTGTGATCGGCTATTCGATCCGGCGGAAGGATGACGCCCTTCGCGATATAGCAATTGTATTTTTTCTTTTGAATATCTACACCCGCTATTTTGAATATTTCTGGGATAGAACGAACAAGGGGCTCTTCTTTGCACTGTTAGCATTATCCTTCTGGCTGATCGGTAAAAAAGCGGAACAGCTTAGAAAACGTTTATCAGACCAATAGGTAGCTGTTCAAACTCTTGTCCGCACTTATCAAAACATAAAGCCGATTCCGATATTTCCACCGAGGCCGGTGTTGTCTCCGAAACGTTGCGCGTTCAGGTTCACCGATGGCAAAAAGGAGATTGTCTCATTCAGCGGCACCCGGTAAGCAGCGCCCACTTTCACTAAGGCTCCGCCATTCAGATTGGACTTGTCAAAATCATTTGCGATTTTTAATAAGGGTGCATATCCTACGTTCAAAAGCAGCATCCAACTGTTCCTGGTTCCGTTGGGGTAATACCGGAAGTCAGCAAAAACGGGCAGCAAGGTCATGCTATGGCTATCGCTGAAATATCCGCCCGTAAAGCTGCTATCAGGCGTGAAAGAAGCTTCATAAGCTTTATAACGAGTGAATTGAAGCCCCACGCCAAGCCCGATAGAAAGATGCGGATTCAGGAACACACCGTTGATGGTGCTTAGTGAATACCCCATCGTTTTTACATACGCGCTTGCGTAGGTCAGGTTGGTCGAATCCAGCGATTGAAGATATTGAGGTTCCGCGATGTTAGTGATGTTAAAATACCCCTTCCCCTCTTTGGCACGGAGTTGTGCCAGCAAAGAATGACTGCAGAGAAGCAGGAGACTTATAAGCGCCAGTTTATTGATTTTCATGGAAGAAACAAGGTTTGATCATGATGTTGGATATCCGTCTAAAGTTAGTCAAATAATTTGACTACAACGAAATTCATGAAGACCCGGCGCAAACGTATCTGAAATGATAACCATCCCGAAACGGACCGGAGCAAACCGCAGGTTCGCAAATGTTGTATAAAACCGTGCTAAAGCAGGTTGATAGTCTCATCATCGTTGAGTGCCGTAGGCGCGATCCCTTCACATCATCGGTTATTTATCCGGCTTCAACTATACAAAAAAGATCTCTTTAGAAAAAACGTGACTGCTAACTATCAGCTCAGGCCCACCTTGTCTTCAATAAGATAAGAATTGCGGTTCGACGCATTGCGCGATACCAGCTCGCTGAGAAATCCTGCGAGGAATAATTGCACCCCGATGATTATAGTCGTCAACGCAATGTAGAACGTAGGCCTGTTGGTAATGGCATAGCCCGGATCGATGATCTTGGAGACGATCAACACGATGGAAGTGATAAACCCTACCAGGAAAAACATCATGCCCCACAAGCCAAAGAAATGCATCGGTCTTTTAGAAAACTTCCCTACAAAAGTGATCGACATCAGGTCCAGGAACCCGTTGATGAAGCGATCCCAGCCAAACTTGGTGACGCCATACTTTCGTTTGCGGTGCTCCACCACCTTCTCCCCGATTCTTTTGAATCCTGCCCACTTGGCAATCACAGGGATATAACGGTGCATTTCGCCATAGACTTCGATGCTCTTTACTACTTTTTTGCTGTAAGATTTAAGCCCGCAGTTAAAATCATGCAATTTGATTTTAGACACCTTGCTGGTGACCGCGTTAAAGAATTTAGATGGAATATTTTTAGTCAGCGCGTTATCGTAACGTTTCTTCTTCCAGCCGCTTACCAGGTCGTAGCGGTCTTCGATGATCATCCGGCGCAGCTCGGGAATTTCATCAGGGCTGTCCTGCAAATCTGCATCCATGGTGATCACCACCTCACCCTGCGCGGCACGGAAGGCTTCGTTCAGCGCAGCAGATTTCCCGTAGTTCCGTTGAAACTTGATGGCTTTGATATTGCTGTTTTGCGCACGCAAATTTTGTATCACCTTCCAGGAATTATCCGTGCTGCCATCATCTACAAAAATGATCTCATAGGCAAAATTGTTATCCGACATCACCCGCCCGATCCACTGTGACAGCTCCGGCAAAGATTCTTCCTCATTCAAAAGCGGTATAACAACTGAAATGTCCATTATGATTTTTTGTTACGCAAATATAA
Source organism: Niabella sp. ZPM-14 (assembly GCF_055693045.2). NCBI lineage: Bacteria > Pseudomonadati > Bacteroidota > Chitinophagia > Chitinophagales > Chitinophagaceae > Niabella > Niabella sp. ZPM-14. Next base: position 3,936,786 of record NZ_CM181148.1, on the reverse strand, counting down.
AGACCCGGCCGTTGCCATGGTCACAATCGTACCGATAAATAAATACTGGAAAATGGCCGCGGAAGCCGCCAGCACAGCGAAGTTCTTTTTGCCGCTTTCTACCATAGCATCAATTTCCTGGGGAGTTCTGTTTTTCTCCGTTCTCAGCAGCTCTTGTTTGGTAAGCGCTGCTTTCTCCTCCACAATGCTGCTGTTGGCCTTATAGAAAATCAGGGTAAATAGCGCCATGATCAACGTCACCACCACGAAACAGCGAAATCCCTGGTTGAATAAACTGCCGAACGTCAAGGTGTCCGGGCGTGTACGAACAAAAGCAGTAATAGTCCATACAATACCCAAACCATAGATTAAATATCCCGCATAATTGGCTGGTGACTGTTCATCCACGTTATTGATGTAAAACAGCATTCCCACCGCTACCATAAGCAAGCCGGTGATCAGCCCTTTTATTGTTGATGATAGTTTCATCCGTAATTTTTCATTTTGCAGCCTGGCTGCGATTATTTTTAGTCGGAACAGGGCCGCCTTTTGCGGATATCATAACCCTGTTTCAAAGCGAATGTGAGCCGCCAATGATCATTGATGCAGCGTCAAAGTATTTTTATGATAAATCCCCAAAGGCTTACCCGTAAAGGTTTTCCCGACAAAGGGGGCATTCTTGCTGAGCGAGGCAATGGCCCCGGCTTCCAGGGTCCATGTTTCTTTGGGCAGGAACAGGGTCAGTGAAGCTTCCTCGCCTTCAGCAATCGAGGGAACCGGCAGGTTCAAAATGCGCCGGGGATTGATCGCCAGCAGCTCTACCCACCGCTCCTGGGGCACTTCCGGCAACACCGTGTTCAATATAGCATAACTGGTTTGCAACCCGATCATACCATTTTTGGCATATTCAAACTCCACCACTTTGTGGTCTTTGTCCTGGGGGATGTGATGAGAAGCGATACAATCGATCAAACCGTCTGACACCGCTTTCTGCAGGGCTTTGCGGTCTTTCTTATTCCGGATGGGCGGGTTCACTTTTAGATTCGAATCGTAGGTCGTCACGTCCTCATCGCAGAAATATAGATGATACGGCGCTGCTGAACAGCTCACGCCAACCTTTTTTTGCTTGGCTTCTTTTACCAGCTTTAAAGAGTTTTCAGTGCTGATGCCGGTAAGGTGCAATTTGGACTCCGCATAAGCCGCCAGCTTAATATTAGAAGCAACTGCGATCTCTTCGGCAATTTCAGGACGGCCGGCTAAACCCATCCGGGTGGAGGTAATCCCTTCGTTCATCAGGCCATTAGGGCTGATCGTCTTATCGTCAGGCACCTGGATCAGTACGCCGTCAAAAGATTTGACATATTGCAAGGCCTTTACCAGTATACCGGCAGATTGCAAAGAAGCCTTGCCGTCACTGAAAGCCACTGCGCCGCTGAGTTTCATATCGTACATTTCCGCCAGCTCCTTTCCCTCCGCGCCGCGGGTGATGCTGCCAAGCGGATGAATGCTCACGGGCAATTGCCTGGCTTTTTGTACGACGTACTCCACCACCGACTTCTGATCGATCGCGGGCCTGGTATTGGGCACCACGCAAACATCGGTATACCCTCCTGCTGCGGCAGCACGGGCACCCGTTTCCAAAGTCTCCCGGTATTCGTAACCCGGGTCGGCAAAGTCGCTGAACAGGTCTATCCATCCCGGAGAAACATGCAACCCTTTTACCTCAACGCTTTGGGCGCCTTTGGCTGCAATATCTTTTCCGATGGAAACGATGGTACCGTTCGTAATGTGTATATCAGTAATTTGACCGTTGTGAGGCGATGTGGGGTCGATGATCCTGGCCTTCTTAATGATGATGTTCATTAAGTTGCGAAGATAAGGCAATGCGATTTGAAATTTGCCATTTCGAAATTTGAAAATTGTGCAGGTTTTATATACATTTGCATCCCTTCCGGACAAACATCCGGAAGCCGGTTCGGGATGTAGCTCAGCCCGGTTAGAGTACACGTCTGGGGGGCGTGTGGTCGCTAGTTCGAATCTAGTCATCCCGACAAAAGGCCATGTAGCAATCAGCTACATGGCTTTTTTATTGCACTTCAACAGGTCGACACTTCCCTTTCTTTGCTCCTCAGCAAAAAAAATTACATTGCGCTCAAATTTATCAGACCTTATTCATGCATTCTTATATACAAAACCTGATACAATGTATTGATCTCGAAGAGAAAGAACAGGCGGCGCGGTACCAACTGGATCAGGCACACACGCTTAGATCACTAAAGGCCGACGGGCTCGCGCTGCATCCGCTGACGATCACCCGGAAAACCTTTGGATATGCGGACTACCCTGAAATCAGCTTCCGGCTAAAGTATCCGGCGGAAACCCATTTGTTCAGAGACGGCGCAGCGATTGAATGTTTTAAACATGATGAAGAGCCTGTCAAAGGGATGCTACTGCAACTGGAAGGCCGGTCTGGCGAATTCCGTTTGTTTGCACCCGACTTCCCGGAATGGATAGAAGATGAGGGTGTAGGGATCAAACTGGCACCGGATACCAGAACCACCGAAATTATGAAGAAGGTGCTGGCAGCTCTTGAAAAAGATAAGCGCTTGTTTTCTTTATTTGAAAAGCTGCATGGCCCTGAAAACGTTGCCACACCGGCGCCTCAGCTTAAGCCGCCAAAACAGCTCTTCAATAAATCTCTGAATGAAAGCCAGCAGCAGGCGGTGGCATCCATCCTCGAATGCGACGATATGACTATCGTTCACGGACCGCCTGGCACAGGTAAAACCACCACGCTTATCGAAGCGATACAACAGCTGGTGCAGCGCGGTGAAAGGATCGTGTTAGCGGCTCCGAGCAACGCCGCGGTTGACAATATCTGTAAAGGACTGCTGGCCAAAGGCATCCCGTTGCTGCGTGTAGGAAATGCGGACAAGACGGACAAGGAAATTTTTGCGCATACGCCGGAAGGAAAATTGAACAACAGCAAATTCAATAAGGAGATCCGCCAATTACGATTGAGGGCCGATGATTTCAGGCGGATGGCTTTAAAGTACAAACGAAGTTTTGGAAAGGCCGAGCGGGAACAAAGAAGCCTGTTATTTAAAGAGGTAAAAAACATCCGGGCAGAGATCAAACAACTGCGCCAGTACAATGAAGAGAAGCTCTTCGAGGAAGCCCGTGTGATTGCCGGAACGCCCATCGGGCTTTATGATGCCGGTCTCCACAAAACGCCTTTTGATCAGGTGATCATTGATGAAGCCGGGCAATGTATTGAACCTTTGGCCTGGTGCCTTTTTCCGCTGGCGGACAAGATCGTCCTCGCGGGAGATCACCTGCAGCTGCCGCCCACCGTCATTAGTCCCGTTGCTGCTCAAAAAGGCCTTAACCGGTCCATCCTCGAAATCGCGGTCGACCACTGCGACAGTGTGAACTTACTGAATACCCAGTATCGCATGAAGCCCGTCATTGCAGGGTTTAGCAGCAGCTATTTTTATAACGGATTGCTGCAGTCAGCAAAACACCTGTCCAATGCGGCTCCGCATATCACTTTCATTGATACGGCGGGATCGGGATTCAATGAAACGCACGGACCGGACGGAGTGAGCTTGCAGAACAAAGGCGAACTTTCCATTATAACGCAGTTGTTGCAATCAGAAGAATGGCCGGTATCAGATATGGCCTTTATTTCGCCGTATTCCGGACAGGTCACGATGGCGAAAGAAGTGTTGCCGGCCGGTATGCGGGCCAGCACGATCGATAGTTTCCAGGGACAGGAAAATGCGATCATCCTGCTTTCGCTGGTACGCAGCAACGACTCATGCGAAATAGGTTTTCTGAAAGATTACCGGAGAATGAACGTAGCCATTACCCGGGCAAAGGAACAATTGATCATTATCGGCGACAGCGCCACGATCGGTATTGATCCCTTTTACCAGTCACTCCTGGAATACATTGAGAAAAACGGTAACTACCGGACCGCCTGGGAATTTGACATCGCCTGATGACCTGCCGGCTTTAGGAGGCCTGCCTGTATCTGGCATAGGTCTGCGCCAACCTGTGGGCATAGGCTTCCCGGTCCTTTACCGGAGGATACTTAACCGCAAACGCCTGCCAATCCAGGTTTTTCAGATCCTGATCTAAAGACAGGTTGATGAGATAAGTGACGAAAGCCTTTAACTGCCTGGCTTCGTTGTCGTACATAGCGCTTACAAATTCCTGTAACGTGGCGAATCCTGCAAGCGCATAATTATATCCCATTAACTGAAATTTACCCCAGCTGGTCGCCATTAACGCCGCATCTTTATTTAAAAGAATGGCCTTGTGAAGCCTTTCATGCTGCGCCTCGCGATCGCCATAGCCGCCGCCTTCGCGATGTGAAATGTCGGGGGCTATCTCATCAAAAACGCCACGTGTGTGCTTGGAAAAAATGTCCCTGTGGAACCAGATCAGCGGTTCGGAGCTTTCCAGGAAACTGTCGGAACAACCTTCTACGTCTATGAGGGTCCTGATTACTGCTTCGTCGCAGCCGAGTAATGTCGCCATTGTCGAAATATCAGATGTTTGTAATGCTTCTAACTTCATTAAATTGTTAAGCCCGCATTTGAGCAGGTTTAAGGGCAATGTCCATCTCAATGCTACCAGCCATTTAATTGCAATATTGCAGGAACAAAATGGTTCATAAGGAGATTTGCATTAATAAAATTAAAATTTGACGAGCAAAAGTTTCACTTTTTATCCGAAAAATGGTTAAAAAATATCCAAAATCGTTTATAACTTGTTTTGGATCAAAATTTGCAGTACCAAAATTTGCTGAGTCTGTTTGCCTTGGTTATCTTTGGCAGACAGCCAGACTTATTGGATAGATTGAAAATCAATAAACAGGCATGATACCTTACTTCGATGCTAATGATATCCTGCCAGCTGCATTTAACCTGAAAACACGTTCGAATCACCCCGGCTCCGAACACAAAAATTGAAAGAATGAAAAAATGGCTATCACTCATCACTGCCGCAGCGGTTGCGCTACTGACGTCTTGTGGAAAGTCGGATGTAACGGCAGAAGTTAAGGAACCAGCCCCTTTACAGATTGAACAAATGGTCGCGCTTGTTGGCCAACCTTATACCAGTGTGATCACCCTTGCTGCTGGAAGAAATGTGACACTGAGTGATTCGGCAGGAATAGAAAAGGCGGTTTTGCCTTTATTAGACCGGGAATCTCCAAACCCCAATTTCACCTGCGAGATCATCGGAAAGGATGGCATGATCAACAAAGTTCTGATCCGATCATCCGTCGGCAGTCACGGCACTTTTAAGAACACCTTTTATTATTTCGATCGCTTGTTAAGCGAAAAGTATACGCTGTCTAAGTTCTATGCCATCGACGCAGATGGTGGCGTGAATACGAGCAACGCCAGCAAAGATGAACTCTTTGATTATTTAAACTATAACACGTCATCGGGAGCCACACTGGAATTTAAAGCGCCGGCAGCTACCATTTTAAACTCATGCTTTAACGAGGCGAATAAAGCTTTCACCATCTCAATTGAGAAAAAATAAAATAACGAAGCTCAAAGACATTCAAAAGCCGGTTCCTTTGAAGAACCGGCTTTAATATTTCATTCTTTGCTGAAATCTGGTTATGCTTCTGCGTACATTTCAGTGGGCTCACAGGTACAGATCAGATTCCTGTCTCCTACTGTATTGTTCACCCTCGCAACAGAAGGCCAGAACTTGTTCAGACTGACATAAGAAAGCGGGAACGCAGCCTCTTGCCTGCTATAGTTGTGGCTCCACTCATTCGCTGTCACCACCTGTTGGGTATGTGGCGCGTTTTTGAGCGGGTTATCCTTCACATCAGCCGTACCGTTCTCGATCGCCCTGATCTCCTCCCGGATGCTGATCAGCGCATCACAGAAACGATCCAGCTCGGCTTTATCTTCACTTTCTGTAGGCTCGATCATAATGGTTCCCGCTACAGGGAAACTCATCGTTGGCGCGTGAAAGCCATAGTCCATCAACCTTTTAGCCACATCTTCTGCTTCTACCTGCGCCGTCTTTTTAAAAGGTCTTAAATCAACGATAAATTCATGCGCACACAACCCATTGTCGTTCGTATAAAGAATATCAAAATGAGGAGCCAGTCTTGAGCGCATGTAATTGGCATTGAGAATAGCGTATTCCGTAGCCAGTTTCACTCCTTCAGCGCCCAGCATCCTGATATAAGCATAAGAAATAAGCAGGATAGATGCCGAACCAAAAGGTGCGGCTGACACTGCGTTCCGGTGCCCGTTCTCATTACCAAAAACGTGTCCGGGAAGATGTTTAGCCAGATGCGACTTCACGCAGATAGGTCCCATGCCGGGGCCACCACCGCCGTGAGGGATGGCGAATGTTTTGTGCAGGTTGAGGTGACAAACGTCAGCGCCGATCAGACCCGGAGCTGTCAGCCCCACCTGTGCATTCATATTGGCCCCATCCATGTATACCTGTCCGCCATGATCATGCACGATCTGGTTGATCTCACGTACGGTCTCTTCGTACACACCGTAAGTGCTCGGATAGGTGATCATAATACCCGCCAGGTTATCCGCATGCTGAACCGCTTTCGCCCGCAGGTCTTCCACATCGATATACCCGTTTTCGAGCGCTTTCACCACTACTACTTTCATGCCGGCCATTACTGCAGATGCAGGATTGGTGCCGTGTGCGGAGATCGGGATCAGCATGACGTTCCGGTGCGGATTGCCTTGTGCTTCATGATAAGCTTTGATGGTGAGCAACCCGGCATATTCGCCCTGCGCACCACTGTTAGGCTGAAGACTGCAAGCATCAAAAGCAGTGATCTCACAGAGGTAAGCACTGAGTTGATCCACCAGCTCTTTGTATCCGCCCGCCTGTTCTGCAGGAACAAAAGGATGGATGCTCGCCCAGTGAGACCAGCTCAAGGGCATCATCTGTGTAGCTGCATTCAGTTTCATGGTACAGCTTCCCAGCGAGATCATCGATGTATTCAGGGAGAGGTCTTTATTCTCCAGGTATTTAATATACCGCATCATCTGGCTTTCGCTGTGATGCGTATTAAATACCGGATGGGTCAGGTAAGATGAGGTCCTTACCAGCTGTTCGGGGATCCGGTACATGCCTTCATCATCGCTGATATCGAAGGACACCGGATTGGTATCGTTTTCAAAACAATTGATGATGTCGAAGAGATCTTCTACGATGATCGTTTCATCGATCGAGATCCCGATCAGATCATTGCCAATATACCGGAAATTAATTTTCTGGCTTTCGGCTTTTGCACGGATGTCAACTACGTTCTTAGCTTTTACCACAAGGGTATCAAAGAAGCTGTCGGCAACAAGTTCAAAGCCTCTGGCTTCCACTTCTGCCGCTACCGTTTGAGCATACACCGCTATCCTTTCCGCGATGGCTTTCAAGCCTTTGGGACCGTGGTACACGGCGTACATCGCCGCCATATTGGCCAGCAGGGCTTGTGCTGTACAAATATTGGAAGTAGCTTTTTCTCTTTTAATATGTTGTTCCCTGGTCTGTAAAGCCATCCGCAGCGCCCGGTTGCCCTGGGCGTCTACACTGATACCGATGATCCGGCCCGGCAGGACCCGCTTGAAATCATCTTTAGCGGCCATAAAAGCTGCATGCGGTCCGCCATACCCCAGTGGCACGCCCAACCGTTGCGCCGAGCCAATGGCTACATCTGCACCCAGCTCACCGGGCGGTGTCAGCAATGTTAACGCTAACAGATCGGTTGCCATAGCCACGAAGGCACCGGCCGCCTGAACATTTTTAATGAACCCGCTATAATCCTCCACACTTCCGATGTTATTGGGATACTGGATCAGGGCGCCAAAATAGGTCTCGTCGATGACGGCCGTTTTATAATCGCCTTCTACGATCTCAATGCCAAACGGTGTTGCCCGCGTGTAGATCACGTCCTTTGTCTGAGGGAAGGTCTGAGTGTCCAGGAAAAACTTAGGCCGGTCGATCTGATCCTGCCTGTTTTTCATATTGAAGAACATGGCCATAGCTTCCGCAGCGGCAGTTGCCTCATCCAGCAGAGAAGCATTGGCCAGCGGTAACCCTGTCAGATCGCTAACCAGGGTCTGATAATTAAGTAAGCTCTCCAGGCGTCCCTGCGATATTTCCGCCTGGTAGGGCGTGTATTGCGTGTACCATCCCGGATTCTCAAAAATATTTCTCAATATCACTGAAGGCGTGATCGTACCGTAATATCCCTGTCCGATGTAGTTTTTGAAGATCTTGTTTTTAAGAGAAACACTTTTTATGTGGCGCAGGTATTCGTTTTCACTCATCGCCCGGGGTATTTTCAGGGCATTTTTCATTCTGATTCCCTGCGGAACGGTTTTCTCGATCAGGCTGTCCAGGTTATTAAAACCTGTTTCGTGCAACATCTTCTTCGTTTCGGGTTCATCGGGACCAATATGTCTTTTCGAAAACTCTTTAGATTGGAGCTCCAAGATACTCATAGTGTGGTAGAAATTAAATTTTTTGGATGCGCAAAGGTAATGGTAATTCGCCAGCCTTTTCTGCGCACACGATTGTACACAAATAACATGTGTATAAATTGTTTTGTTCGGAGCTGACGGATCGATGATGGAGCGTTCTGGTTATCCATTTATCTTTGCAGTTGCTATGCAATCTGCCAGAGAGAGTTTACTGCTGCTGCTTACGACCCCGTTATATATCATTGTAATCGGCCTGGAAATACTTTTGAGCCATTTGCGTAAACAAAACGCCTACACGTTTAAAGATACCGTACAGAACATTTACCTGATGTTGCTCAACAGCGGCATCGACCTGTTGTTCCGTTCCATCTACATCGGCGTCATTTTGTTATTTTTTTACAACCATCGCGTAGTGGATCCTATAGCAACACCGTGGCTATACTGGCTGTTGTTGGTTCTTTTTGAAGACTTTATGTATTATTGGCTGCATCGGGTGGATCATGAATGCCGCTTGTTCTGGGCCACACATTTCACGCATCATTCCTCGCCAAAATTCAATCTGACCGTGGGTTTCCGGTCGTCCGTAATGGAGCCGCTTTACCGCTTTGTATATTTTATCCCGCTGGCATGGTTCGGGTTCCATCCGCTGGATATTGCCTTTGTCTATTCAGCAACGCAGATCTGGGGCATCCTGATCCACACGGAAAAAGTAGGAAAGCTGGGATTCCTGGAACATATCCTGGTCACGCCATCCCATCACCGCGTACATCATGGCTCCAATCCCAAATACCTGGATAAAAATATGGGCATGTTGCTCATTGTATGGGACAAGCTGTTTGGCACCTTTCAAAAAGAGCTTCCGGCCGAAGCTTACCAACCCATCAGGTATGGCCTGACCACGCCTATTGAAAAAGAAGATGCTTTTAATATCGTATTTTATGAATGGATCAATATTTTCAAAGACCTTCGGCAGCGCGGCCTGACGCTCCGCCAAAAACTGGGTTATATCTTTGGGCCTCCCGGCTGGAGCCATAACGGCAGCCGGCAGACCAGCCACCAGATGCGTCAACAAGAAGAGTTTGATCCGACAAGAGCCCTACATGACCAAAGAGATATTACATAACTGGGAAAAGAAATCCAAAGAACATCGCAAGCAATACCAGCAGTTCCTGAAAAGAACTGATAAGAATAAGGTGTTGAAGCAATTGCCGGGTTTGCATGAGGAAGCTTTTGAAAAAATAGATTGCCTCTCCTGCGCCAACTGCTGCAAGAACTACTCTCCCCGCTTCAAAACGCCAGATGTCAAGCGCATTTCAAAATACCTGGGTATGAAAGAAAGTGTGTTTATCGACACCTATCTCCGCGTGGACGAAGACGGAGATTTTGTCGTGAAAGCTTCACCCTGCCCCTTCCTGGAAGAAGACAATACCTGCAAGATCTACGACGAACGCCCTTCCGATTGCGCACGCTTTCCTTATACCGATGAGGACGTTCTCATCAAACGACCGAACCTGACACTTAAAAACAGTGAGTTCTGTCCTATTACACATTATGTGCTGGAGAAGTTACTGGAACGATAGCACCGGTGTCTGTTCTAAAAAGAATTCCCAGAACGGGAACTAATCTTTATCTTTAAGCCCTAATGCTTTTAATTTGAGAGTTATTGCTAAAAAAGTATTGCGGGATTTTTGGGAGCGTCATCCCGACTGCGAGCAACAACTAAAAGCATGGTATAGTGAAGCCAGGAAGGCGACATGGGGCAACTTAAACAATTTAAAAGAGAGCTATCCCAACGCAAGCATTCTTACCGACGCACGCATGTGCTTCAATATAAAAGGCAACAAATATCGCCTCATTGTGCGCATCAATTTTGAATACCGGATTATATGGATTCGTTTTATTGGTACACATACTGAGTATGATAAGATCGACGCAAATAATATGTAGAATGATGAGGCATAATCAGTTTTCCGCGCACAGGACAGCTTCATGCGGAGTCTTATTCGACCCGAAAATAAACATATACGGATGAAATTAAAACCCATAAAAACTGAAAAAGATTATGCACAAGCTTTGGAACGGCTTGAGCATATCTTTGATGCGAAGGAAGGAACTAAGGAGGGAGATGAACTTGAGATCCTGGGAATTTTAATTGAAAAATACGAAGATGAACATTTTCCTATCGACATGCCTGACCCGATTGAAGCTATTAAATTCAGAATGGAACAAATGGATTATACTCAAAATGACTTAGCTGATTTAGTAGGTCAAAAAAGCCGCGCAAGCGAAATTCTCAACAGAAAGAGAAAGCTTTCGCTGGAAATGATCAGGAACCTGAGCGAGAAACTGCGTATTCCTTCAGAGGTATTGATCCAGGCGTACTAAAAACAGCCTGACTTTGCTTAACATAACCATCGTCCAACACAATTATGTCCCAAAAGGTTTTAGTAGTCAAATTAGGCTCAGCAGTAATCACAAATGCCAATGGAAATATCAACCAGGCGGTCATCCGGAAGATCGTCCGGGATGTTAGCGATCTTTCTAAAAGCTACAAGATCGTGCTGGTCAGCAGTGGCGCCGTAAGTAGCGGAAAAAAATTTATTGAAGACTACAAGGGAACTTTATTGCAACGGAAAGTAGCCGCCGCCATCGGCAACCCGATCCTCATCCAGCTGTACCGGAATTACTTTCAGAAAAGCGGGCTCACGGTGGCCCAGGCCTTATGCGAACGCGCTCACTTCAGCAATCGCAAACAGTTTCTTCAGCTCCGCGATACCTTTATGACTTTCTGGTCCCACAATATCATCCCGGTCGTCAATGAGAACGACGTGATCAGCGACCAGGAATTGAAATTCTCCGACAATGATGAGCTGGCGACACTTTTAGCAATTGCGTTCGATGCAGAGACCCTGGTATTATGCACTTCCGTGGGTGGCTTCCTGGACAATGAAAAAAAGATCATTCCCGAAGTACGGGAAATTGATAAGGAAGTATTGTCTTTGGTTAAGAAAGAGGAAAAGTCAGAGTTTGGCCTCGGTGGCATGTTGTCCAAGTTAACGTTTACAAGGCTCGCTACGAACCTGGGCATCAACGTCATCATGTGCGGACTAAAATCGGCAGCGCCTATCAGTGATGCATTGAATAAAAAAGCGGGAACCTGCTTCCACGCAAAAAGATCCAATCTTAAGAACCGGCAGAAATGGCTGGCCAGCGGCTCAATTACCCTGGGAAGCATCCGGCTGGATAAAGGCGCGGTCAAAGCTGTTACGGAACGTAAAAGTTTACTAACCGTCGGCATTGCTGAGATTAATGGTAGCTTCGCCATTGGTGAAGTGGTACAGCTGATGAATGACAACGAAGCCATCATAGGCGTTGCCAAAACCAAACTGGGCAGCGGCGATCTGAAACGGAAACTGAAAGAGAAAAATGTCCTGGCGGCACATGCCAACGATATTGTATTGTTATAATACTACAGCTGTTCCTCAGCACGGTTATATCTTAATTACTATTTAATAGTCGCAATAATCATGTCATTACAAAACACACTGGAAAAAGTTAATAAAGCGAAGATCGGTCTACAGCAATTGCCTGAAAAAAAACTCAGGCAATTATTACACGCTATTGCTGATGGGATCCTCGCAAATGAGCCGCTTATCTTAAAAGCCAACCGTAAGGACCTGGCGGCCAAAGAGGCTGACGATCCTAAAAACGACCGCCTGATGCTGAATTCCGAGCGCTTGCAGGGCATTGCGCGGGCCATCAAAAATATAGCGACCCTCCCGGATCCAACCGGACAGCTACTGGCAGAAAGAACCCTGCCCAACGGCATCCATTTGCGAAAAGTGACCGTGTCGCTGGGCGTGGTAGGCGCTATTTATGAAAGCCGGCCCAATGTAACTTATGATATCGCGGCGCTTTGCCTGCGGAGTCGTAATGCCTGCGTATTAAAAGGCAGCAGCGACGCGCAGCATACGAACAAAGTGTCCATCGGCATCATCCAGAAAGCACTGAAAACCTTCGGCCTGGAAGCTCACACTGTGACGCTTCTGCCTCCGCAAAGGGAGATCGTACAGGAAATGTTTACCGCCACTAAATATATTGATGTATTGATTCCGCGCGGTTCGGAGGGGTTGATCAGCTTTGTGCGCCAGAATAGCCTGGTGCCGGTCATTGAGACCGGAGCCGGTGTATGCCATATTTACGTAGAGCAATCCGCTGACCTTAAAAAAGCGGTGAACATTGTGGTCAATGCAAAAGTAAGCCGCCCTTCGGTTTGCAATGCCGTCGACGCCATTCTCGTCGATGAAGCTGTTGCCCCCACTTTCCTGGACAAGCTCGCACCCCAACTGGAATCTCACGGCGTAGAGATCTTTGCTGACGCAGCATCTTACAAGCAGTTAAAAGGTTATCCTCTTCTTAGCAAAGCAAGTGCTGCTGATTTTGGCCGGGAATTCCTGTCATTGAAATGTGCGGTTAAAATTGTAAAGAACATGAACGAGGCGCTGGACCATATTTCCCGTTACTCCACCAGGCATTCTGAGGCAATCGTTTCAAAAAATAAAAAAGCCTGCGAACGCTTTATTGCTGAAGTGGACGCTGCTGCGGTTTACACCAATGCTTCCACCCGCTTTACGGATGGTGAGGAGTTTGGGCTCGGCGCAGAAATAGGCATTTCTACACAAAAGCTCCACGCTCGCGGACCGTTTGCATTGGAAAAACTGGTAACTGAAAAGTGGATATTACAGGGAGACGGACAGATCAGATAACAACAACATAGGGTTTGATGATTCAAGAGCAACTCATTCCCTGGTCCGGCTGTAAATACTGAATGCAATCACATTCAATAAAAATCCTAATGCGATGATACCGCCCGCGATCATGCTCATCCGGCCTGAGTCGGGATGCTGAACAGCAATCACAATAGACACAACAATTAAGATCAGGCTTGAAATAAACAGTATATTTTTCATCGTTAACTCGTTAGTTTGATTGTAAAAAATCGATAGCCTACGTAATATAACAAAAAAATATCATACAAAAAAATTTTTAAGCCGACACCGGGGAGGCGAAAAACCGGTTATCATCAGACCAGATCCTGCCTCTAAAGTGAAGCTGGTGACGCTATCGCTGCCGCCCGTTGAACTTTTCCATATTTGAGCTCAGTAACGCATCCTCATTCCCTAAATAATCATTAATTTAGCCGCCTCATTAAAAAAGCATTTCACTATGCCACAAGTTGTAAACAGGCAGTTTCTTGATTTCGAGAAGCCGATCAAAGATTTGATAGATGAAATTGAGTTGACGACTGAACGCGAAAGAAAGACTGATATTGATTTAAGTGGTCAGATAGCACAACTTCAGAATAAAGTAGACGAAACCCGCAAGACCATTACCCATAATCTCACTGATTGGCAGCGCGTGCAACTGAGCCGTCATCCGGACCGGCCTTATACCCATAAGTACATCGAGCTGATGACGGAAAATTATGTGGAATTGTATGGCGACCGTAATATCAAAGACGATAAAGCGATGGTGGGTGGTTTTGCATCGCTGGACGGCCAGACCGTCATGATCATCGGTCAGCAAAAAGGATCCAACACGAAGAAACGCCAGCTCCGGAATTTCGGAATGGCCAATCCTGAAGGATACCGCAAAGCGCTCCGCCTGATGAAGCTGGCCGAAAAGTTCAACAAGCCGATTATCACATTGATAGATACGCCCGGAGCCTATCCCGGCCTGGAAGCCGAAGAACGCGGGCAGGGCGAGGCCATTGCGCGCAATATTTATGAAATGATGCGGCTTAAAGTGCCGGTGATCTGCGTGATTATTGGCGAAGGAGCCAGCGGCGGTGCATTGGGCATCGGTGTAGGCGATCGGGTGTACATGATGGAGAACACCTGGTACACGGTGATCTCTCCCGAAAACTGCAGCACCATCTTATGGCGCAGCTGGGATTATAAAATGAAAGCTGCCGAGCAATTAAAACTTACATCTACCAAAATGAAAGGGTTTGGCCTCATAGACGGTATTATCCCCGAGCCTGATGGCGGAGCCCATTGGGATTATGAAGTGGCTGCCCAAAATCTGAAGAAACAAATACTGGCAGGACTTGATGAGATCAAAGGCATGAAACCCGACAAGCGGGTGGAAGCGCGCATCGAAAAGTTCAGCAAAATGGGCTTCTGGGAAGAAGCGTAGCAAAAGTTGACAGATGATGGTTGATAGTTGACAGTATTTTTATTGTCCGAACAATATAGTACATAGCATCAGTCTTGCCCGCCCGGGTGAACTTCCGTTCGGGCGGGCGTCGCACTCTTGTACTGCGGAACATATCTCATCGTCGATTCTGTATCGACTATTGTCCATGAGCAACAAATCAGAAATAAAAAATTTCAAATCATAAATTTTCCATGTCTCTACAACAAAAACTTACAGGAACCGGTATCGCGATCGTGACGCCGTTCAACGCCAGCGGAGACTTCGATTGGCCTGCATTGGAGCGTCTGATCAATTTCTGGATCGACAATAACGTAGAATACCTCGTCGTTGCGGGTACTACAGGCGAAAGCGCCACCCTGACCAGAGAAGAAGAGCAAACACTGTTCAACTTTGTGAAAGAAAAAACGGCCGGCCGTGTACCACTCGTTGCAGGCATTGGCGGCAACGATACACGCGAAGTAGTGGAAGCCTTTAAAACAATGGACCTTGCGGGTTATGACGCTATTCTTTCTGTCGCTCCTTACTATAATAAACCCGGCCAGGAAGGCTTGTATCAACACTACAAGACCATCAACGATGCAGCGCCTTTGCCGATCATCATGTACAATGTGCCCGGAAGAACGGGTCAGAGCGTGAGCGCAGAAACAACCGTTCGCATTGCAAAAGATTGCAGGAATATTATTGCCACCAAAGAAGCATCAGGCAGCTTTGAGCAATTTAATTATATCATGAAGCACAAGCCGGCCGATTTTATGCTGATCAGCGGCGACGATCCTATTGCGCTACCAATGATCGCTCTCGGAGCGAAAGGCGTCATCTCTGTTGTAGCTAATGCCTACCCTAAAGCATTCAGCGACATGATCCGTCTTTGCCTGGCTGGAAAATTTGAAGAGGCGCTTCCACAGCACCTGAAGTTTACTGATATTATAGCTTCCTTATTTACTGAAGGTAGCCCCGCGGGCATCAAACAATATTTAAACGAAATGGGCTTATGCAGCCTGGATGCCCGTTTGCCGGTAGTACCGGTGAGCGAAAAGCATGCGGCTTATATCAGGAAGCTCATGAGCGAAATATAGTCGGTCGTCCATGGTCCGTTAATAACGGGCCATGGACGATTATAAATTTTACCCCTTCTCAAACAAAGCTTTCAACTCTTTAGCGTCGCCTGGCTTCATCTTTCCGCCTAAAATCAACCGCACCTGACGGCGGCGCAGAGCACCATTAAATAATTCAATATCCTCATCCGTCTCCGGCTCCAGGTCCGCTGCGGGCGTGGGTTTCCCGTCTTTATCCAAAGCAACAAAAGTGTAATAAGCCGTATTGCTCTGATACTTATTTTGTGCCACCAGGTCTTCACCCCAAACATTTAAATAAACCTCCATCGATGAATTGAACGCCCTGGTAACGCGTGCTTCAATATGCACGGCGTTGCCCAGTTTGATAGAGTTCATAAAAGAAAGATTATCCACTGAAGCGGTTACTACAGGTGCATTGCTGTGTTTCTGTGCTGCAAGGGCTGCGGCAATATCCATCCAATACATAAGCCTGCCACCCATCAGATTGCCAAACACGTTGGTATCATTGGGTAACACAAGCTCTGTCATAATTACTAAACTGTCCGCTGGTTTTTTAGCCATCTCAATTTTTTTGCAAATGTAGCCGCAAATTGAAGACTTTTGCGGTTCTTTGATGAAACTGCATGTAAAAAGCGCCTGATATGAGTACAACATTAATCGAAAAACCGGTGTCCAACCCTGAGAAAGATAACAAGTTATTACTTGGTTTAATGCTGGGCTGGTTTATCATTAACGCGCTGCAGGCCTACTTCCTGGGCCTCGAGGGAGACGAGGCTTACTACTGGCACCTTTCCCAAAAAATAGATTGGAGCTATTTTGATCATCCACCGATGGTTGCCCTGCTCATCCGCCTGGGAGAAAGCCTGGGGCATGGCTCTTTGTTCACGCGGCTGGGCACTGTCATTATCACGACGCTATCCGTTGGAATTATCTACAAAGCGCTTCCGGACTATTTAAAAAATATCAGATGGTATATTCTGTTATGTGCTTCTACCCTGCTGCTCAACGTCTATAGCTTTATCACGACGCCTGATGCGCCGTTGCTTTTCTTCGCCTCGCTGTTTCTTTTGGCCTATAAAAGCTATCTAAA
The DNA here is from genome assembly GCF_055693045.2 of Niabella sp. ZPM-14. Lineage (NCBI taxonomy): Bacteria > Pseudomonadati > Bacteroidota > Chitinophagia > Chitinophagales > Chitinophagaceae > Niabella > Niabella sp. ZPM-14. Next base: position 3,919,933 of record NZ_CM181148.1, on the reverse strand, counting down.
TAAAAGAAGTATTGCAAACAGCCTGCTGATGGCACTCTGCATCACGGGAATGTTTTACAGTAAATATCACGGAATTTTACTCATCGGGTTTGTCGTGCTATCCAATATCAGGATCCTGCTCAACCGCTACTTCTGGCTGACGGTGTTGATCACGACCCTGCTGTTCCTGCCCCATCTGCATTGGCAATACACGCACGACTGGCCCAGCTTCCGCTATCATCTCAATGAGCGGTTGGCAAGGCATTACAGAATTAACTACACGACAGACTATCTCCTCGGACAGATACTGGTCTTCGGCCCCTTTGTGTCCCTGCTTTTTTACGCTACTTGTTACCGGTTGAAAATAAAAGACCAGCTGCTCAGAAGCCACCTGTTTATTTTTGCCGGCACGCTGATCTTCTTTTTGATCTCTTCGTTTAAAAACACCGTTGAAGCCCATTGGACGCTGATTGCCGTGCCCTCGTTCATCACGTTGTTCATGACGCTGATCAATAACGGAAATGAGCGGTATCAGCGGCTTTTCAAAAAATTCGCCATTGCCAACATCTCCATTATTCTGCTGGCCAGAATTTTATTTATCGTTCCCAACTCTCCCTTTACCCTGATCCGGCATTATTATCCGTTCTTCTACGGAAAGCAGTGGGCGCAGACCCTCCGCGATAAAGTAGGGAATACGCCGGTGATATTTGAGAACTCTTATGTGTTGCCATCGTTGTACACGTACTACTATCCTGACGCTGTCGCTATTGACTACAATACCAAAAGTTACAGGAAGACTAATTTTAACCTGGAAGACGATTGCCTGCTGGCGGGACAAAACGCCTGGCATTATCAAATGACCAATGAAAAAGATTCCAGCCTGATCTATATTGACACGAAATACAACCCCGGAAAGCTATATCCCGTCGAAGCGTTTACCTGTGTGAACACGCTGAAGATAAAACCTTTACAACTACCGGAAACGATGCAACCGGAAACCGTATACCCGGTTACGATCCTTTTGGAAAACCGATCCGCTAAAGCCATTAACATGTACAACCCGCTGGAGATCGATTATGCTTTTTTCATAGCCAAATCAGACTTTATTAATGCTGAGGAAACGTACCCTATCGCGGGCGAGGCACTGGCCCCTTTTGAAAAGCGGTCGATTGCGATTCGCTTGAAAACGCCTGAAAAGCCTGGTACTTATAAATTATTGTTCTCCATCAGGAACCGCACCTTCTCAGGAAATTTTGCCAGCGCCTTTTATACGGTGACAATTCAATAAGCCAGTTTATCGCTGCACGGTCAACCGGTTTTCTATCAGCCGGTTATTGTATTGTTGAATAAAGGCGGTTAACCGGCGATGGAGCTGTGGAGCGACCGCCGACCGATCTTTCAGATCATGTTTGAAAGATCGGTCTCTTTTATAATTAAATAGTCCTTTAATGGTATGGCCATCTGAAAATAACGCATAATCTCCCTGAAACCATCGATACTCACCGGATTGCTGAAATGCAAAAGCCTCTTTCTGCTTCGCGCTGTCTAATACATTATTTCCATAAGCCAGGAAAGGTTTATTATAATTTAGATAACCCAAGATGGTAGGCATGATGTCGATTTGCTGAATAGTTCCTTGCTCAATCCCTCTCATCGCGCTGTCGCCAGGCGCGTATAGTAAGATTGGAATCGCGAAATCTCCCCACGCATTTTGGTACTCCGCATGATGGGTCACCGTTGCATGGTCTGCGGTTATTACAAACAGCGTATTATTAAACCAGGGTTGACTTTTAGCGTTTTCAAAAAACTTTTGCAGCGCCATGTCCGTATAGCTGATGCATTCAAACACAGGTAAGGCACCTTTTTTAAATATCCCCTCGTATTTGGCCGGAATCTTAAACGGGTGATGCGACGACAAGGTAAAAACCGTGCTAAAAAAAGGCTGTTTAAAACTGCCCAGTGTGTTGGCAAAATATTGTAAGAACGGCTCGTCCCATATACCCCACACGCCATAGTTTTCCGCATCATTGTTAAACTCCGTCTTTCCGTAATAATACTCGATACCTAACAACTTCAGGATGGCCGAAAAACCCATCGATCCATTGGGCGCGCCATGAAAAAAAGAAGTATGATACCCCTCGTTCTTCAATATATGTCCCAGGCTGCCGATTGTATCAGAGACGTAAGGCGTTAGTACGAAAGGATCCGCACCGCTTGGAATACCCGCAATACATGAGGGAATCGCATCAATAGACTTTCTCCCATTGGCAAAAGAATTCCAAAAGACTTTACTCTGTCCCGCAAGGGAATCCAGGAAGGGAGTGAATCCTTTATAAGTGCCGCCATCCAAATCGCGGTTATAAAAGCCCACAGCTTCCTTACCAAAACTTTCCAGGATGATAAGTACAATATTCTTTTTATTAAAATCACTCCTATTGTCCGGCAAGTGTAGAGGTGTATAAACAGAGGGCAATTCTTCATCGGTATAATAATCCATCTTTTTAAGTCCCTGAACTTTCATGGTGCGAATAAACGTGAAGGGGGTGTTCAAGACCAGGTTGATGTCACACGGATTATGGACGTAATCTCCGGCATTACTGATAGTGATCGGTCTGATACCCGGTCTGTAGCCGCCCCTGATACTGATTACCGTAAGCGCGGTCATCACCATCAAAATCAAAGTTGCATACCCATAATATAGCAGCCGGTTGGGCCCGTGAATTGGCCTGGCTTCTATACGCTTATACAGAAAGATCATTAGCCCCAGAAGCAATCCGAAAATGAGGACCACATACCAGAAATCAACAACAAAGGATACTACTAATTGCCCGATATGCTCCTCGTGCCTGAATTCGGACAACACAGCGACCGTAGTTCTGCGCAAGGTAAACCGGTAGTAAATAAAGTCAATACAATTGAGGGCTATAGCCAGCCCGTTGCACACATAAAAGACAATGTTAGTCGCTTTACGATATCCGGGGCTATTCCGCCAGCGGGCCGGGAAAGGCAGCAGCATCATGGCGACGACCAATATATTAAAATAAAACATCGCAGCAATGTCGAATCGCATACCACCTTTCAGGATCAATGGCCATTGATCCGCCTGGATATCGGCAAACAGGTTATGATTCAGTGCGTAAAATAGCAGCCGGCATAGAAAAAACAGGAACAAAACAATCGTTAGCCGGTATAAGACGACGATATAGTAGTTAGCTTTGGCAGTCATGGTGTGTAAAAATTGCCATCAAATTTAATTATTTAATAATAAATAACTAACTATTTTCTAATAGGAAAAAGTTGGGCAGTCCTTAAAGCACCTCTCGCCGTCCAGGCTATTTTTCTTATCTTTGCGACCCTGTCAAAATGTCTTTTATTTGATGTAGCACTGTTTTTGACTGTTTTTGTCTTTTTAAAGCATTTAAATAATTAATATATCATCATGTTTGGTTTTTTATCGAAAATTTTTGGTGGCAGTAAGTCTGAAAAGGATACCAAAAAACTTCAACCCGTTATCGAAAAGGTGAACGGTTTTTTCACGCAGTATCAGTCATTAACTAATGATGAGCTGCGCCATAAAACACAGGAATTCAGGAGCCGTATCAAAGAACACCTCAGCAAGATTGACGAGGAGATCGACAACCTGAAAGCCAGGGCAGACGGGCTTTCGCACGATGCGTTACTTGAAAAAGATAATATCTACAAACAGGTAGACGAGCTAAAGAAAGACCGCGATAAAGAGATCGAAAAGATCCTCGAAGAGATAATGCCGGAAGCTTTCGCGGTGATGAAAGAAACCGCCAGAAGGTTTAAGGACAACGGGCAAATCGTTTCAAAAGCAACGGACCTGGACAGAGAGCTGAGTGTAAAAAGCGAGTACATCACGATCGACGGCGATAATGCCATCTTCAACAATACCTGGACCGCCGCCGGTGGCAAAGTGACCTGGAACATGGTACATTACGACGTGCAGCTGATTGGTGGTGCCGTGTTACACAGCGGTAAAATTGCCGAAATGGCAACAGGTGAAGGTAAAACCCTGGTATCTACCCTGCCCGCCTACCTCAATGCGCTGGCTGGCGAAGGTGTACATATTGTAACAGTGAACGATTACCTGGCCCGTCGTGACCAGGAATGGAACGGACCGGTATTCGAATGGTTGGGGCTGCGCGTGGACTGTATCGACAAACACCAACCGAATACAGCAGCAAGAAGAAATGCTTACCTGGCCGATATCACTTACGGTACCAACAATGAATTCGGTTTCGATTATCTCCGGGATAACATGGTACACACCGCTGATGAGATGGTACAGCGCAAGCACCATTTTGCCATGGTCGATGAGGTGGATAGCGTACTGATCGATGATGCGCGTACGCCATTGATCATTAGCGGTCCTGTAGACAAAGCCGATGATCAGCAATATCATATTCACAAACCCCGGGTACATCAGCTGTTCCAGGAGCAGGAAAAGATTGTAAGAGCAGCATTGAACGAAGCGAAAAAACTCATTGAAAAAGGAGAAGACGATCCTAAAACGGGAGGACTTCACCTGTACCGCGCTTTCAGAGGCTTGCCTAAATACAATCCGCTTATTAAATTCTTAAGTGAGCCGGGCATCAAAGTAAAACTGCAAAAAGCTGAAAATTATTACCTGCAGGATCAGGAACGCAATATGCACATCATTGATGAAGAGCTGTTGTTCAGAATCGATGAAAAAAATAAATCAGTTGATCTTACCGAAAAAGGTTTAGGAACCATCACCAAATCAGGCGAAGACCCCGAGTTCTTCGTACTGCCGGATATCAGCGTCACTCTTGCTGATATCGAAAACAGCGACGCCAGCGCCGAAGAAAAATTAAGGCAGAAAGAATTAATCCTGAACGACTACTCTCAGAAAGCAGACCGCATTCACTCTGTTCAGCAGTTACTGAAAGCGTATGCCCTGTTTGAAAAAGACGTGGAATACGTCGTGATCGACGGTGCGATCAAGATCGTAGATGAGCAAACGGGCCGTATCATGGAAGGCCGTCGTTACAGTGATGGTCTGCACCAGGCGCTCGAAGCAAAAGAAAATGTGAAGATCGAAGCGGCTACACAGACTTACGCAACGATCACGTTGCAGAACTTCTTCAGGATGTATCATAAGCTGGCCGGTATGACCGGTACGGCCGAAACAGAAGCAGGTGAGCTATGGAGCATTTACAAGCTGGATGTGGTTACCATTCCTACCAATCTGCCTATCATCAGGGATGACCGTCAGGACCTGGTGTATAAGACCAAGCGTGAAAAGTATAAAGCGGTTATAGACGAAATTGAAGTATTGAGGAATGCAGGCCGCCCTGTACTGGTAGGTACCACATCGGTGGAGATCAGTGAATTACTCGGCAGGATGTTGCAACAAAAGAAGATCCCGCACAATGTATTGAACGCGAAACAACACGCCCGTGAAGCAAACGTGGTTGCTGAAGCCGGTTTGGCAGGCGCTGTAACGATCGCGACCAACATGGCAGGTCGTGGTACCGATATCAAGCTCGGCCCTGGCGTGAAAGAAGCCGGGGGATTAGCCATCATCGGTACGGAGCGCCACGAAAGTCGTCGCGTAGACCGCCAGTTAAGGGGTCGTGCAGGCCGTCAGGGTGATCCGGGTAGTTCCCAGTTCTATGTGTCTCTGGAAGATGATTTGATGCGTATGTTTGGTAGCGAACGTATTGCCGGTATGATGGATAAACTGGGTTACAAAGAAGGCGACGTGATTCAGCACAGCATGATCAGCAACTCAATCCAGCGCGCTCAGAAGAAAGTGGAGGAAAACAACTTCGGTATCCGTAAGAGGTTACTCGAGTATGATGACGTGATGAACAAACAAAGGAACGCGGTGTATGAAAAAAGAAACCACGCGTTGTTTGGTGAAAGGTTATCACTGGATATTGATAATGCCTTCTCGATTGTAGCAGAAAGCCTGGCCACTTCTTATAAAGAACAGGAAGATTTTGAAGGGTTCAAGCTGGCGTGCATCGTGAACTTCGGAATGGACACGACCACTACCGAAGATCAGTTCAAATCACTGGACGCAGGCAAGCTGGCAGACAAATTATATGCTGAAGCGATCCAGAGCTACAATGCACATATCGAAAGCATTGGCAAAAAAGCCGTGCCGGTATTTAAAGATATCAGGGCTACACAGGGAAGCCACATTGAAAACGTAGTGGTTCCTTTCACTGATGGCCGCAAAGCGATCAACGTGCTGGCGCCACTTGATAAAACTGTTGAAACCAATGGACAGGCGCTCACAGCCAGCATGGAAAAGACCATTACCCTGGCAGTAATCGATGATGCGTGGAAGGAACACCTGCGCGCGATGGATGACCTGAAGCAAAGTGTGCAGACCGCCTACCTGGAACAGAAAGATCCGTTGGTCATCTACAAGGTGGAAGCGTTCCAGTTGTTCAACAATATGACGACCAATCTTAACAAGGACATTATTGCCTTCCTGACACAGGCCAATTTACCTGATCAGCAACAGCAAAGTAACCAGATCAAAGAAGGCCGGCAGGAAAAAACTGATTTGAGTCAGCTGAGCGCCAACAAAGATCAGATCGATGCAGCAGGTGAAGATTATGCTGCAAACGAAAACGATTACTTTGATCCCTCCGCTCCACCGGTAAAACAAGAGCCGGTACGTGTAGGACCTAAGATCGGCAGAAATGATCCTTGTCCCTGCGGCAGCGGTAAGAAATATAAACAATGCCACGGAAAAGGTGGCGAATAATACACACGGATCCCTTCCTCTATCGGAAGGGATTTTTTTTGCCTGATACTGCCATTACCTTTTCTGTGTATAAACAGCAGATTGTTTGTTGATCAACAAATCATCCTATCTTTAAAACCGACGAAAAACTAATCCGTCAGTAAGATTTTAAAGTAATACAAAAAAGCATCGCACCGACCCGTGTTACGCTTACCAATTAGACAGATACGACACTGCATTCCACGGACCATATCTATTGTGAGCTGTCTTGTAACATGGGTCTTTCTCACCTGCGCTCCCGTCCATAGGTTACCGCAAGGCAGCAATGATCCTTTACCAGTACCCGTGGCCTATAATGATACCGCTACTTCCTGCGCAGCAACGCGCATGCTGTCCCTCGCCGTTTCCCGATCGGCAAACAGCGCCATGTTTGACAGCGCTGTTGCAGAGATTTACAATGCATCATCAAAAGATGGTAAAGAACATGTAATTTCTTTCGGAAAAGACATCCACAACCGACCGATCAGGTCAAAGGCAACCACAGGCAACATCAATGCCGGATTGCCCCCCATCGTTAACAACCAGTGGGGCGATATACATAGTCATGCCAACACGCTTCCTCCTTCCAGCGGCGATATTTACGGATTTATCGACCGCGCATTGAGCGATACCGCCTACCAGCGTTTTGTCGTAACGTCGCAAAAGACAGTGTACGCCCTGGCGCTGAAGAGCCGGGATGATGCGGCCCGCTTTAATGCACATCATCCGAGAAGGCCAGGTGTCCGGCGTCCCTCTGAAGAGGGCAGCGTTGTCTACTTTCAACCCACCTTTCCGCCGCAGATCGTCGAGGCGTTCGACCAGGTCAAGGGTTGGGGTGGCGCAACGCCGGAGGCAGCAACTGCCTTCATCCTGGAGCAATTCAATACCGGGATTGTACTGTTGAAACGAGACCATTCCGGACATTTCAAAAGGTTAATGACAATAACCACCGCAGATCCGGAAGGCAATAAAAAATACACGCTGTATACCTGTCCATAAAAAGTGAAGGCGTTACACGTCGCACGAAAGCCGCTACTACAAAGGAGATTCAAAAGGGTATTGATCCAGTCAACACAAATAAAGCACTACTAACAATAGGTGCGTTACATCGCCCTTACTCCTCTGTGCATCATCTTTGCGCGCTCCGTGGTGAAAAACAATAAATCTAAAAAAGCACTGCCCAACAATTAACAACCCTCCCGTTAACGGCCCGGTATCGACCCAGTCAATACAAATAAAGCACTGTTAACCGTGGACTTTACTTCTCCCCTTCCTCTGTGTATCATCTTTGAGCGCTCCGTGGTAAAAAATAATACATCTAAAAGCACTCCCCAACAATTAAGAACCTTCGCGTTAACAGATCTGTCGTACCTTTGCACCCAATTATCAACTCACTCCTAAATCCATACACTTATGGATGATTTTTTAGCGGCCCGGTCGCAAATGGCGCTTTCCCTTGGCTTTCACATCATCTTTGCATGTATCGGAATGATCATGCCGTTTTTCATGGCAGTGTCTCACTATAAATGGCTAAAGACCGGTGATATCACATATCGAAACGTCACCAAAGCCTGGAGCCGCGGCGTGGCCATCTTCTTCGCCACCGGCGCGGTGTCCGGAACCGTATTGTCGTTTGAATTAGGCCTGTTGTGGCCTGAGTTCATGAAACATGCAGGTCCCATATTCGGCATGCCTTTCTCATTGGAAGGGACCGCATTTTTCATTGAAGCGATCGCACTCGGGTTTTACCTCTATGGCTGGAACCGGTTCAATAAATGGTTTCACTGGATTACAGGTGTTATTGTTGGCGTTAGTGGTCTGGCATCCGGCATACTCGTAGTAGCCGCTAATGCCTGGATGAACAGCCCAACGGGGTTTGATTACGTAGATGGCCGTTACGTGAATGCGGACCCTATTGCAGCTATGTTCAATGATGCCTGGTTGTCTCAATCGATACACATGATCCTCGCCGCCACCGTAGCCACGGGTTTTGCCGTAGCAGGTGTGCATGCCCTGATGATCTTAAAAGGTAAAAACGTGGCTTTTCATGTCAGGGCTTTCAGGATCGCAGCCATCTTTGCCGCTGTGAGTGCCATCCTGCAACCGCTAAGCGGTGATTTTTCCGCCAAGGATGTTGCCCGGCGACAGCCCGCCAAATTAGCGGCTATGGAAGCGCATTTTAAAACAGAAACAAAAGCGCCGCTGATCCTCGGCGGCATCCCCGATGAGGAAACAGAGACCGTATCATACGCCCTCCGTATCCCTGGTGCACTCAGCTTTCTGGCCCATGGCGACTTCACTTCAGAAGTAAAAGGTCTGGACCAGATCCCTAAAAATGAGCGGCCGCCCGTGGCCATTGTGCATTATTCGTTCCAGGTAATGGTCATCTTAGGCGTGGCAATGATGATCCTTGCCCTCTTGTATTTTTTCATTTTATGGAAACGAAAAGGCTGGCTCGATAAACGATGGTTGCTGAAACTGTTTGTAGCCGCTATTCCTGCAGGTTTCATCGCAGTGGAAGCGGGATGGATGGTCACAGAGGTCGGGCGGCAGCCGTGGATCATGTATGGCTTTATGCGCACGGCCGATGCGGTAACGCCGATGCCCGGCATCGTTTATTCGTTTTATATTTTTACTGCGGTATATGTATCTCTCAGTGTCATTGTAATGGTGCTGCTGTATCGCCAGGTGAAAATGGTAGGCGCCTTGTATGACCTGCCCGAACAAAGAGTATTAAACACTGAAAATTAAATTGCCTGTGATCTACGTTGTAATGGCATACTTGTGGGCCTCCGTATTATTATACGTCCTCATGGGGGGAGCTGACTTCGGAGCCGGGGTCCTGGAATTTCTTTCCACTCCTAAAAGTAAAGATCGCACCAGGCGTGTAATGTACCGGGCGATCGGACCGATCTGGGAAGCTAACCACATGTGGCTGATCATTGCGATCGTGATTTTATTTGTAGGTTTTCCACTGATCTATTCCACGATGTCCGTTTATCTGCACATCCCGCTTACTATGATGCTGCTGGGAATTATTGCACGGGGAACTGCTTTTACGTTTAGAAATTATGACGCGGTGAAAGACAAGATGCAGGTGGTATACTCCAAGACCTTTATGTATTCCAGCGTGATTACGCCGCTTTTCCTGGGCATTATAGCCGGAAGCGCCGTGTCGGGAAGGATCGATCCGAAAGCGGATAATTTCCTGGATGCTTATATCTTCACCTGGCTCTCTCCCTTTCCGTTGGCCGTAGGCATTTTCACCGTGATCATCTGCGGCTTTCTGGCCGCGGTTTTTATCATGGGCGAAACCAAATCTGATGAAGACAAAAAGCGCTTCGCTACGAAAGCGTTGCACATGAGCGTTGCAGCGCTGATCGCCGCAGTACTGGTATTTGCCGCAGCAATGTATGAGCGTATCCCTTTAGCACACTGGCTTTTTGGCAACCCGGTCAGCCTGGCCTGCGTCATCCTGGCCATTGCTTCCCTGATCTGGATGTGGGCAACACTGACAAAACAATCGACCAGCTTGCTGCGCGTCATTGCGGCAGGCCAGGTTACTTTATTGCTGATCGCTATTACCTATGAACATTATCCGGTGCTGGTTAACCTGAAAAACATGGAAGGCCTTTCTTTGCTGGATCAGCATGGGGGTGACAAGACCATCCGGTCTCTCGGAGTGGCTTTACTCGCCGGCAGCGTGTTTATACTGCCCTCACTGTTTTATCTGCTCTATAGCTTTTCCAACAGAACAGAGGAATAAGCAGTATCTTTAGAAAACAATTTTCGAACGGGGGCGCAACACTTCAGGCACATCAATTATATTTATATTTAAAAACTAATCTGAGCAACCAGCGATTCGAAAAAGATTCACTGAAAATGTCTCCCGCAAGTATTTGCAACAGGGGATCCGTTCACTGTTCTGTTCGAAACGACGAGCGGCCAGGCTGCTGACTAAAAAAAATAAGAATGAAATACTCCTATTACTTTGCGATAATACTATCGCTGTTCGCCGGTTCAGTCAATGCTCAGACACAGGAGGTGAAAGGGCGGATTAATAACTTCACTTACGATACCCTGTCTTTTATTGCCAATGCTACGGTGACCAATACGACAAAAAAAACATCCGTGGTAGCCGATCAGTATGGATACTATGCTATCCGGGCGCAGGTCGATGATCAGCTGGTCTACTCCCACACCGGTTTTATCAGTGACACGGTCAAAGTGCAATCCCAGTTTTTTATCTCGGGATATGATGCAGCATTGATCGAAGAGGCGGCCTTCCTGGCAGGAGTAACGGTTCTCTCCGAGTACCGGCGTGATTCGATCAGAAGAAGACAGGAATATGCGTATGCTTACGAAAAACAAGCCCGCATCATTGGGGGTAATACGCCGCAGGCCGGCGTTGGTGTTGTATTAAGTCCTTCGAGCATATTTTCAAAAGAGCGGAAAGAGCGAAAGCGCTTAAGGCAGAGGCTGGAAGCGCAGGAAGAACAAGCCTATATTGATTACGTATTTTCACCAGCCTGGGTAAGCTCGGTCACTAAGCTGCAGGGCAATGACCTGCAGCAGTTCATGAACCGCTACCGGCCGTCCTATGAATTCCTGAGAAGGCGCGATCGCGGAGAAATCATCACATATATCAGCGACAGCCTGAAGGAATTTCGAAAGACGGGCCAATAAAAAAAGGTGAGCGCAAAGCCTCACCTTTATCAAAACATAACCAAAAAATCTTTTTTAGTTCTCGATATCTTCTTTCACTTCCCTGGCCTTGTCGCCTACTTTCTGTGCGCCTTTCTTTACGGCCTGGCCTACATCCTGAGCGGCATCTTTAGTCGCGTCGGCTGCCTTTTCTACGCCTCTTTTTGTGGCGTCATAACCGCGCTCTACCGCGTTGCCTGTAGCCTCAGCGGCGCTGCTTACACCTCTCTTGGTGGCATCCCATGCATTCTCAACAGCTACACCCGCTCTGTCAAAAAAGATACCTGCCTTGGTTACCCTTTCTCCTTCTTCGAGAACGATCTTATTCCCTTTCTCATCGACCACTTCGCCATTGGTCTTTACGACTACTCCGTTGTCAAGTACGATATCCTTGTCAACGGGCACCCACGCACCATTCGTGTACACTACCAGTTGCCCGTCTTTCTTGATCACGTCTCCTTCAGCATAATCCGGTGTTGCCGGAGCTGCCGGGATCGTATCGGCGTTGACTGTTAAAGAGTCGTTGGTTTCAGTGCCTGTTGAAGCATTGTTACATGCCATTGCTACCGCGGCCACTGAGGCGATCATTAAGATTCTTTTCATGTTGTAAGTTTGGTTGGTCAATGATCTATTGACCGGTTTGATAATTATGGAGATTGATTAAAACGTTATTAATAACCTGTTCTCTGGCGTTCTTTTTTATCCACTACGGCTCCGACACCGGCGCCTGTGGCAGCACCGATCACACCGCCCACTACACCACCACCAAGACGGTTTTTCTTATTAGCCACGGCCCCGATCACCGCACCTGACGCAGCACCTACGATCGCACCCTTAGCGGTATGGCTCATTCTTTTCCGTTCCGGAACCGGTGCGGGAGCTGGCTCAGAAGCAGTTCCGGAACCAGAGTTACCGCTGCTATAGGTTGTATTGTCGCTGCTTCTGGAGCTGGACGACCTGGAGCTGGAAGAAGACCTTCTTGCAGGAGCAGCTTCTGCTTCCGCCTTTTCCTTAATTTCTTCCTCTGCCGCTATTTGCTCGCGGATCTCACTCTCCATTTTCCATTTCTGATATTCTGCAAGACCTAACGTATCCTGCATTTGAACATTACTTGCATTATCGTCTTTTTTCCTGCTGGTACATGCTACTAAATAGGTTACCAGGATTGCTGTGATGGATAAGAATTTAAAATGTTTCATCCCTTTAATTTTTACTTATTAACCGTTTGCACGGAATGATTTACTATCCCTCTATAGACAAAAAATTATGCCAATTGAGTTGTCCTGTAAGTCATAAAAAAAGCCTAATAGAGATAAATAGCTGTATATCAATAGAAAAGAAATTAAATAATGCTCAAACGTTTAAAAACAAAAAAGCCATCTCAAAATGAGATGGCTTTTAAATATACTGATTTTAAATAAATTAGATGATCTTTTCTACCTGCATGTAGTTGAGTTCTACCGGGGTTGAACGTCCGAATATTTTTACGATCACTTTCAGCTTCTTTTTCTCATCATTCACCTCTTCGATGATACCATTGAAATCATTGAAAGGACCTTCTACAATCTTGATCGTTTCTCCCACAATATAAGGCTCTACCATGCTTACACCACCCGATTCGTTCATTTCATCCATACGACCCAGCATCTTGTTGACCTCAGCCTTACGTAAAGAAATAGGATTGTCTTTTCCTAAGAAATGGATCACGCTGTTAGTGCCCACCACCAGGTCTCTCAAATCGTCGCTCATCTTACCGTCCTGCACTTCAATCATCACGTACCCGGGATAATAGTTCCTTTCGCGCATTACTTTCTTGCCGTTCTGTACCTTGTACACTTTCTCTACGGGCAGAAACACCTGCTTCACCACTTTTTCAAACGGGCTGCGGGAAATCTCTTTGTCCAGATACTCTTTTACCTTACGCTCTTTGCCGCTCACCACCCTCAATACATACCATTTGGTATCTTGTTGGGGTGCTTCAGCAGCTTTATTTTCTACGTTATTGTCTACCATTTCTAGCTGTATAAAATTTTGTACAAGAAGTTAAGGCCACCACCAGCTAAGAAGTCCATCAACCATACAATAAGCGTGATAATGATAGTAGCAACCAGCACAATCATAGTCGATTGCTGTAACTGTGCCCAATCGGGCCAGGTTACTTTTTCAGCTAACTCTTTGTAGCTATCTCTTAAATAATTGCCGAACTTATTCATTGTAGTATAGTTGGTATGTTCAAAAATTGACAGGTTAACAAGTACATCGGATTCAACATTCAAACTTGTAAACTTTTCAACCTAACAAATGCACGGGCACAAGGATTCGAACCCTGATCAACGGTTTTGGAGACCGCTATTCTACCATTGAACTATGCCCGTAGAAAAAAGACAATAGTCATTAGTCAATAGTCCATAGAAACATAGACCGTTGACCAATGACTCTTGACTATCTGATTATAGCCATGGACCATTGACCATGAACTATAGACTTATTTAATGATCTCAGTAACCTGACCGGCACCTACTGTACGGCCACCTTCACGAATCGCGAATTTCAAACCTTTCTCCATCGCGATCGGAGTGATCAGCTTAACAGTCAGGGTAGTGTTATCACCAGGCATGATCATTTCTGTTCCTTCTGGTAAAGAACACTCTCCGGTTACGTCAGTAGTACGGAAGTAGAACTGAGGACGGTATTTCTGGAAGAATGGAGTGTGACGTCCACCTTCGTCTTTGCTCAGTACGTATACTTCAGCTTTGAATTCAGTGTGAGGAGTGATAGAACCTGGCTTACAGATTACCATACCGCGACGGATCTGAGTTTTCTCAATACCGCGCAACAGTAAACCTGCGTTATCTCCGGCTTCACCTTCGTCCAGGATCTTACGGAACATTTCCACACCTGTAACTGTAGAAGTCAATGGTTTTTCCATCAGACCTACGATCTCAACTGGCTCACCAGTTTTGATTTTACCTCTTTCGATACGACCGGTAGCCACTGTACCGCGACCTGTGATAGAGAATACGTCCTCTACAGACATCAGGAACGGAAGATCGATTGGACGTGGAGGAAGTGGAATGTAGCTGTCAACAGCATCCATCAGTTCAGTGATAGCACTTACCCATTTTTCATCACCAGCTAATGCACCAGTTGCAGAACCTTTGATGATTGGAGTGTTGTCACCGTCAAAGCCACGCTTGCTTAACTCATCGCGAACTTCCATTTCAACTAAGTCTAAAAGTTCAGGATCGTCAACCAGGTCAACTTTGTTTAAGAATACTACCATTTTAGGTACACCTACCTGTGCAGCCAAAAGGATGTGCTCTTTAGTTTGAGGCATGGGACCATCAGTAGCAGCAACTACCAGGATGGCACCGTCCATCTGAGCAGCACCGGTAATCATATTTTTTACGTAGTCAGCGTGACCAGGACAGTCAACGTGCGCGTAGTGACGCGTATCAGTTTGATATTCTACGTGAGCAGTATTAATTGTGATACCCCTTTCTTTTTCTTCAGGTGCACCATCAATATCGTCGTATTTTTTCGCTGTCGCAAGACCTTTCTTAGAAAGGATTTCAGTGATTGCGGCAGTCAACGTAGTCTTACCATGGTCAACGTGGCCAATGGTACCAATGTTTACGTGGGGTTTCTCCCTCTTAAAGGTCTCTTTTGACATTGTTATCTGTTTTTAAAGTTGTTTTTTATAATTTATGCGCCATGTAGCAGTGCTACGGTGAAGCCCGGTTTCCGATTCCGGCGGGCGTCGCACATTTGTGCTGTTCTGCGAGGCTGAACAATTAATGGCTGATCAGCTGTCAAGATGTTTCCATCTTGTCCAACATCTTCAACCTTCGATTTTCTCAACCTATACTCTAGAGCCGTTGATGAGAATTGAACTCACGACCTCTTCCTTACCAAGGAAGTGCTCTACCACTGAGCTACAACGGCTTGCCTTAAAAAAAGTTGACAGTTGACCGTTGTTGGTTGACAGCTTAAAATCCGTCATCTGCCATCTCATTCCTGTCATCTACACAGAGCGGGAGACCGGGCTCGAACCGGCCACCTGAAGCTTGGAAGGCTACCGCTCTACCAAATGAGCTACTCCCGCTGATTAATTTCAAATCTGAAATGAATCACATTTGAAATTCAAAGAACTGTGGGCAGAGAAGGATTCGAACCTCCGTACTCCGAAGAGAACAGATTTACAGTCTGTCGCCTTTAACCACTCGGCCATCTACCCATTTTAAGTTTCAAAATTGAAAGGTTTTCAAGTTGATAAGGAATTATACCTCATTAACCTGTCAGCGAATCAACTTGTTCACTTAACAGAGCCGAAGAAGGGAGTCGAACCCACGACCTGCTGATTACAAATCAGCTGCTCTACCAACTGAGCTACTTCGGCTTATTCTTAAAAAGAACTGAATTTTCGGTGTTTCAATGTATTGTAGTAATACAGCAAAAAGCACCTCCAAAAATTGGAAGGCAAAAGTAGGGGGATTTTTCCAAACCTCAAAATACCCAAACAATATTTTTGAAAAAAAAATAATGGATTTTCAGTCGCTTATCCCCTGGCGAAAAAACAGTTGCCATCCGGCCTGCAGGCTTTCCTGTTTTCTGGCTGTTTTTCTGTTGTTTTGGTCCGCTCATTTTTGACGTTTCCAGTAAGCAAAAAGCAAAAAAAATGCCCCGCAGTTCGCGGGGCATTCAGTATTTTATTTAAGCAATCATTTTTTCTTTTCGCCGTTTTACCTGGTTGACGAGGGAATCGAAGGCGCTGTCAAACGACTCTTCAAAGGACTTACTCGTGGATTTGACAAAAAAACTGTGGCGCGGCACATGCACTTTGATCTCTACAATTTTGTCCTTGATATGGTGTACCACATTGTCCAATTTCAAAAATACATCCGACTCAATGATGCGATCATGAAATGTATTCAACTTCTCCATTTTACGACCAATAAAGTCAATCAACTTTTGATCGGCATCAAAATTAACCGTTTGAATGTTCACATTCATAGTTCATATATTTAAAGAGTGAATAATCGAAAAGTTTTTCAAAGAGCTTAGGTTTTCATTAAAATTAATAAAAACATAACCCATTCTCAAAAAAATATTGCTAAAGTTTTGTCATTAAAAATCAGGCCCTGGGATGGGCATTTTTATAGACCTCTTTGAGCTTATCGATTGTATTATGTGTATACACCTGGGTAGCAGCCAGGCTGGCATGGCCGAGAAGCTCTTTCAGGGCATTCAGGTCAGCGCCATTGTTCATCAAATGGGTAGCAAACGTGTGCCGCAGCACGTGAGGACTTCGCTTATCAAGCGTTGTCACGCCCGTAAGAAATTCTTTAATCAACAGGTAAGCATATTTAGGATACAGTTTTTTACCTTTTGGGGTGACCAGCAGCTCCTCCGGAAGCGTCTCAAACTCTTTGCGCTTCAGCTGCATATAATCCTTGACGGAAGTTATTGCCTCCGCACTCAGCGGGATGCTGCGCTCTTTATTGCCCTTTCCCAGGATCTTGACCTGTCTCCTGCTGAAATCCAGTTGGCCTTCTTTTAACTGGATCAGCTCGCTCAGCCTCATGCCCGTCGCATAAAAAAGGGTGACCAGCATTTTAGCATTCAGCGACTTCCAGTCTTCTGACCCGGATGTTAAAGCGCCTTGCACCGCCTTCATATCTGCTTCTTTCAGAAACACCGGCAGCCGCTTGCTGACTTTCGGTGACACAATTTTAGCAGTGGGGTTACGGGTGATCCGGCCTGTCTTCATCTGGAACTTGAAGAAGGATTTAAGCGTCGATATTTTGCGGTTGATACTTTTAGAGGTCAGCTTGTTTTCTTTGAGTTCAGCTAACCAGCTTCTGATCTGTGGGTAGGTAATTTCTTCCAGCTGCATTTCGCCAAATACTTTTATCAGGTAAATGGCGAAGTCCCTTAAATCGCCTTCGTATGCAATAATGGTGTGTTGCGAAAAACGTTTCTCAAATTTGAGGTAATTGATAAATGGGGTAATATCGGCCGCTAATAGTTCAGACATAAAAAAAGTCCCACATGACTGTAGGACTGCAATTTATTTAAAATCTCTTGTAATTTATAATTCGATTTTACCGCTGGCGATCTGCTGCTTGTAGATAGCTTTCAATACTTCGCCACGGCGCCTAACCGATGGTTTTGTAAAAGCCTGACGCTCACGCAATTCCAAAAGAACTTTAGATTTCTCAAATTTCTTCTTGTACTTTTTCAGCGCTTTGTCGATGTTTTCGCAGTCTTTAGAATCAATAATTAACATAATGTATATACCTCCTTTGGTAATTTTTTTGAGGCTGCAAAGATAGGAAATTGTTTTTTACAAACAAATATTTTGGTGAGAATGTTATAGGGTGCAAATTAGCAACATGTTTACAGGTATTATCGAAGCAACGGGAATCGTCAGAAAGATCGAATCGAACGGGAGCAATAAAACCTTCTGGATCGAAAGTGTCATCAGCCCCAAGCTGAAAGTGGATCAGAGCGTCAGCCATAACGGCGTTTGCCTGACCGTGGAAACGGTGGCCGGAAATGTGCACTCGGTCACCGCTATTAACGAAACCCTTTCGAAGACCAACCTGGGTACACTCCGGCAGGACCAGGTAATCAACCTCGAGCGCTGCATGATCCTGAACGGAAGGCTCGACGGGCATATCGTACAGGGACATGTGGATGGCGTAGCGACCTGCCTGGCGGTGCAGGAAAAGAACGGAAGCTGGGAGTACGAGTGGGAATTCGACGAACAGTTTGCACCACTGGTGATAGAAAAAGGCTCGGCATGTATTAACGGCATCAGTCTGACAGTCTTTGACGTAACGCGTAACCGGTTCAGAGTGGCCATTATCCCCTACACCTATCAACACACCAATATCAGGTTCATCCAGCCGGGAGATACCGTCAACATTGAATTCGACGTGATTGGAAAGTATATACTGAGAGCAAAGGAACTGGAACAGCTTTGATATAAGGCCTTGAAACGGCCCGCTACTCTTCGGTGTAGCCCCATAGACTACGATCAATGCTATGAACAGCTTAAGATTGAAATCTGTTCCAGGCGGATTACGTCACATTACAGGAAGAGATTTAATACGCGTCAGACCGGGGACTGTCAGGCGCGTTGAGAAAGCCACCCATACAGAATTCAGGCGTCCTGGTGTATTTGGGTTTTGACGCTGCTGTCAAACAAATGGTATTTATCTGTGTATCCGTGGCATAAAAACTCAGGCCTCCGCCCCGGCCCCGCCAGCCAGATTTGCTGGCTGTAATGTTTTGTTACTTAATTTTGCACATTAGTTTAAAGTAAGAATAATGAATTTAAAACCCGTTGACACGGTTGAGACAATTGCTCCCGGGGAATTCAAAGCCAACTATTACAACGCCGGCAAACCGCTGATCATTAAAGGACTCGCGAAGCAGTGGCCCGCCTACGAAAAATGGAATTGGGACTATTTTATCGACATCGTGGGCGAAAAAGAAGTGGGTGTTTATAATAATGTCAAGAGCGACTCTTACACGCCAATCAATACGGCCGACGCTTACATGAAGTTTGGCGAATACCTGCAAATGGTTAAACAAGGGCCGGTAGACCTGCGGATTTTTCTTTTCAATATATTTCAACATGCACCGCAGATCGTTAATGATTTCACCTGGCCTGATCATCTCATGAAAGGCTTTGTAAAGAGGTTTCCCATGTTGTTCGTGGGCGGCCAGGGCGCCATCACGCACATGCACTTTGACATCGATCTGAGTCATATTTTACATACCCAGTTCGTGGGCCGCAAACGTGTGTTGCTATTTCCTTACAGCGAACAGCATAAGCTGTACAGGAAACCCTGGGAAGTGCTGAGCCTGGCGAATTATGCAAACTACAACGAGCATTTTGATTACGACAATTTCCCCGCCGTGAGACTGGCCCGGGGATATGAGGTAGTGATGGAGCATGGCGACACCCTGTTCATGCCCGCCGGTTACTGGCATCACATGGAATATATCGACGCGGGGTTTGCGATGAGCCTGCGCGCCTTGCAAAGCAGCCTGGGCGGCAAGCTACATGGCGCCTGGAACCTGTTTGGTATGCGCAATATCGACACGCTCATGAAGAAAACAGCTCCCAGGTGGTGGTACGAAAAGAAAAAGGGAAATCTGTACAAAAACGCAGAGAAGGAACTGAAGGCCGTCTAAAAAGACCTGTAACATTTTAGATTTATTATATTCTTTTACCACAGAGATAGAAGTTGTTTAACCTTTTGAATATTTTTCAGCAGCACATTTCAAAATAATATCCTCGCCCGGTCTGACGGTCTCCGTCTGACCGTTTCTATACGCAAGCACCAATCAAATCATCGGATCAGTGCGCAACCGCGCCGGATAGGTTCGCAACCGCGCCGGACACGTCCGGAACGTATATTTCGGGGTGGAACAACCGGTAGCGAGCGGCTTAGTACCGCGCGATAGAGGTGTAGAACCGCTTCAGACAGGTCGGTAACCGCTGCGAATGATGATAACAATGGTACGGATCAGTGCGCAACCCCGCCGGATAGGTTCGGAACCGCGCCGGACACGTCCGGAACGTATATTTCGGGGTGAAATAACCGGTAGCGAGTGGCTTAGTACCTCTCGATATAGGTATAGAACCGCTTCAGACAGGTCGGCAACCGCTACGAATGATGATAACAATGGTACGGATCAGTGCGCAACCCCGCCGGATAGGTTCGGAACCGCGCCGGACACGTCCGGAACGTATATTTCGGGGTGAAATAACCGGTAGCGAGTGGCTTAGTACCTCTCGATATAGGTATAGAACCGCTTCAAATAGGCCGGCAACCGCTACGAATGATGATAACAATGGTATGGATCAGTGCGCAACCCCGCCGGATAGGTTCGGATCCCCGCCGGACACGTCCGGAACGTGTCAAAGTATCAAAGCTGCCTGCTGTCAGTGTCATCCGGCTATTGTGAACGAAGGGATAGAATAAGAGAGGTGGAAAGTTGAAAGGTTGTGTCAATAATGATAAAGATCATTGATACGTTTTTTTGTGTAAAAAGACAGCATCGTCATCATGAGTGGTTTCCCCGAAATGAAATTGAAGCCAGGAACATGAAAAAGAAGAAAGCACAAAAACAGCTTGCGGGGCTAATCTACTTTCAGCCTCCCGATTACCGCCTTGCTCAATCCCGTAAACTCCATTATCAAATCCACTTCAACACCTTTCTTCTTCATCGTGCGGGCGATTTCTTTACGTTCCTTCTTTCTACCTTCTTCGCTTCCCAGTTCTTTTGCCTGCTTTTCGTATCGCTGCTTAATCTCGTATGGGGGTACATATTTGAGGCTCTGCTCCAGCTCCCTCATTACGCCGTTGTCCTGGAAACTAAAAAACTCGCTTTCGCTGATAATGATGTGGTCGAGCACCGGTACGTTCACGATCCTGCCCGTTTGTATCAGCCTGTCGGTAACATCAAGGTCGGCATGGCTGGGCTTCAAGATGCCGCCGGGGTGGTTGTGTACCAATAATATCTTTACCGCACGTTTTTGCAAAGCCACGCTAAAGACCTCCATAGGCTCGGCAATGGTCTTGTTGATAGAGCCCATGCTTATCAGCTCAATGTTGAGGATGCGGTGGGCGTTGTCGAGGCTCACCGTCCACAAATGCTCGCGGTTGCGGTCAATCTTGCTCTCGCGCATCAGTATCTGACGCATGATGCCAAAGATATCTTCTGAGCACAAAATGCGTATCTGATCTTCTTTTTTTAAACGTACGTTCATAACAGTGTCCGGCTAAATGATGGGCCTAAAAGTAAGCATTATTTTCGGGCCAATACAGGCAGCGTGCCCGACGGGTGCATCACATTTTTATCCTACGCTGTGTGCTTTGCGAACAAATCTTTGCGCATTTTGCGGTAAAAAATCACATAAAAAGAAAAAAATGTGATGCACCCGTTGAAATTTGATAATTAAGAATTATCAATTATTTTTAAATTATCAAAAGTTGAACAAATGAACTTGTTTAAACTTTTTAGATTATAACCACATAGTTACATAGATATGATCGGTTACACACGAATAGCATTAGTAAATCATTGTTTTCATCTCCGATAAAAGCCATTGTGACGCTACTATTGTCTTATACTACGCAAAAAACTATGTTTCTATATGTTTTAAAATAAGTTTAAACACCTCCTATTAAAGAAAATAGGACGCGAAATTAACATCTGTTTGAACCAATCGCTTTTTTTATTGTTTAAGAACGAGGAAAGCCACAGCATTGCGCAAAAAACTGACCATATTATTTCTCTTAGGACTGTATAGTTTCACGTCGTTTGGAATCAACGTGAACCTGGCCTACTGCTGTGGCAAGCTCAAAAGCGTATCGCTGAAAGTGCAGCAGCATCATGCGGATTGCAAGATGCCGCAAAAAAGTAAAGACTGCTGTAAAGACAAGTCGCTCCAATTAAAGGTTTCCGAAAACCAGCGGAACAATGGCTTCGATATTGTTAATCTGCAACTTGCCGCTCAGCCTGCGATCACCACACCTGATCTCTACCTGATTGAACCGGCGCTGCTTTATTCGCGTGAATTATTATTTGAAAGCGCCAATACCTCCCCTCCGATTCTCAAAAACCGTTCGGTTTTATATAGCGTTTTCAGGATTTAGATAAAAAGAATGCAATGTTTGACTCAATGGCCGCAAGCTATTGTGGCGGCCGATTCTTTTTACAAAATCCTGTCTAATGAATTTTAAATTTATACTGATTGCATGCGCAATGTTGGCAACACAAACCGCCTTTGCGCAAAAAAAATTAACTACCGGAACCTTTAAAGTAAGCGGCACCTGCGAAATGTGCAAGCACCGTATAGAAACCGTCGCGCTGGATCAGCTGGCGCAAACCGCTACATGGGAAGCATCTTCGCAAACGCTCACCCTCACTTATGACAGCTTAAAGACCACTGCACAAAAAGTGCAGCAGGCACTTGCAAAAGCTGGCCACGACAACGAAGGGTTTACAGCCACCGATGCGGATTACAGCAAACTCCCCGCCTGCTGCCGCTACAACCGGTCCGGCGGGCCTGGTGATGCAACAACTTTGTTGTCGATCATGGGTGTGGTGCTGGAAGAAAATACAAAAGGTAAATTAATACCCCTTCCCTATGCCACTGTCAAAAATATAAAAACAGACCAGCAGGTTGCTACGGACAGTGCCGGCATCTTTGCCATGGACGGAGATACCCCTACGGAAATCGTAGTCAGCTTCACCGGATTTACTTCCGACACAATCTCCGTGACCGAAGGCCAGATGCTTTCCATCGTTCTGAAACGGTCTACCTCCGGGAACCTGGACGAAGTGGTGGTTACGTCGCGATCCAGGTCTTCCTACGTGTCATCGCTGAGCATTTTGAATAAGCTCAATCTTACCTCTGCAGAACTGACAAAAGCGGCTTGCTGCAATCTGTCCGAAAGTTTCGAAACCAGCCCTTCTGTGGATGTTAGTTACAGCGATGCAGTAACAGGCGTGAAGCAGATCCAGCTGCTTGGCCTCTCGGGTAATTATACGCAATTGCTGACAGAAAACACGCCTGAGATCCGCGGACTGGCGGGGCACTACGGCATGACCTATGTACCCGGCCCCTGGCTGGAAGGGATCCAGCTGACCAAAGGCGTGGGTTCGGTGGTCAACGGATATGAAGGAATTGCGGGGCAGATCAATATCGAAGAAAAAAAGCCCGACAATTCAGAAAAGCTGTTTGTTAACACTTACGCGAATACCATGGGCCGCCTGGAAGCCAATATCAACACGGCCCACCGGCTGAATGAAAAATGGAGCACAGCGTTACTCGCACATGGTAATTACAGCAGCCGTAAAGTGGATGATAACAAGGACGGATTCTTAGACCTCCCCACAGGCTCGCAATGGAACCTGATCAACCGCTGGAAATATTTTGATAATAACGGCTGGATCGTTCAACTGGCCATAAAAGCGATGAACGATAAACGGTATGCGGGCCAGGTCCGGTTTAACCGCAACGCGGATATCGGCACCACTAATGCTTACGGCGTGGGTATCGATGCGCAGCAATACAGCTTTACGAGTAAGATCGGCTATATATTTCCCGGGCATAAATACAAAAGCCTTGGCCTTATTTTATCAGCCGGAAAGTATAGCAACAACGCCTATTATGGCCTGTCCAATTATGACGGAACACAGCATACTTTTTATGGAAACCTGATCTATCAATCGATTATCGGCAATACCAATCACCAGTTTAAAACAGGTGCCAGCTTCTCTAACGAAAACTATAGAGAGCATTTTAACGAGCGCCTGTTCAAACGGTCCGAGATCGTGCCCGGCGCCTTCTTTGAGTATACGTACACTCCTTCTGAGAAGTTCACTGCGCTGGGAGGTATCCGCGCGGACTATCATAACCTGTACGGGCTTATCACTACGCCAAGGGTTCATTTAAAATATGACTTTTCACCCAAGACCAATCTGCGCTTGTCCGGCGGTTCCGGGTTTCGCGTGAGCAATATTTTTGCTGAAAACGTTGGCGTGTTTGTCAGTTCCCGTCGCTACGAGATTGTGGACCCATCATCACCGTATGGTTATGGCCTGAACCCGGAGAAAGCCTGGAACTACGGTCTGAACTTTATTCACAACTTCACCTTGAATCATCACAAGGGATCTATTGCTTTTGATGCCTATCGCACACAGTTTACCAATCAAACAGTAACAGACCTGGATGCCAGCCCGCAAGCAATCCGCTTTTACAATCTTACCGGGAAGTCGTATGCCAACAGTCTGCAGGCAGAATTGAATTATGAACTGATCAAAAAACTGGATCTTAGAATGGCTTACCGCTGGCTCGATGTCAAGACCACTTACCAGGAGGGATTGCTGGAAAAACCCTTTACAGCCAAGCACCGGGCCTTTATCAATCTTGCGTACGAAACCGGCAACAAATGGAAGTTCGATTACACCACACAATGGCTAAGCAGGAAACGTATCCCGGGCACAGCAGGCAATCCGGCGGACTTGCGCATGCCGGCTTATTCGCCCTCCTATTTCCAAATGGCGGCGCAGGTGAGCAAGACCTTCAATGACCAGTGGGAAGTATATGTTGGTGGTGAAAATCTTACCAACTACGTACAGGAAAACAGGATCATTGATGCACAGAATCCGTTCAGTCAATACTTTGACGGATCTATGATCTGGGGGCCTGTCGTGGGACGCATGATCTATGTAGGCATGAGATTCAATATTCATTAAACGCGAGCGCTGATAACATGACGGGTGGGAAGCCCGTCATGTTTATTTGAAAGAATACTGATCATCCAACAGGATCGCTTCCAACCCATATTGTTAAAGCTAATAAATCAACAGCATCGGCTATCATTTCAAATGACAGACAGATAACAAAATATTATCATGCATTATTAGTCATTGTCCCTATTTTTGCTGCTTCAGCAACCAGAACTACAATGACCTCAACACTCAGGCCCATTTGCCTCTCACTGTTTGCTCTTGCAGGACTCAGCACTTGCTATAACCCTGTACCTGAGGATCTTTCTGAAAAGGTGCTTTCCAATAAAAGTATGATACAGCAGGTGCTCTCCATGGATACGCTCAGCGTCAGGCAACGCAAGGATCGGACAGATTCTATTATTGCTATTTTGGAAAACGGCCATACCACTGCGCCGAGCTATTACTATTTCAAGGGGTACCGATATCAACTAAAGCAGATACCCGACAGCGCACTGCTCTTCTTCAAACAAATACCTCCGGCAGCGGAATACACCGAATGGGGCATGTTAAAAGAGTACGAACTACTGCAACATTCGGTCAGCAACACCAGTATCACGCCGTCGAAACTCGTAAGCCGTATCCTCCATGCCCTGACAACCGCTGAACAACACTACTGCCCTTTTACCTACCGGTTTTACGATCTGCTGGCCAAAACCTATTTCATCAACAAGGATAATACAAAAGCCAGTCAGTACGCGCAGCAGTCTCAGGCGTATCATCCCTTCAGAAATAACGACTTCATTCTCCAGCGGCATTACGATATTTCCTTTCTTCTGGCAGAACGGATGGGGGATCGCCATGCGATGAAAAAGTACCTGGACAGTAGCAGGTTCTTGGCACAAAAACTCAGCGACAGTCTTGCACTGATGCGCACCTATGAGCACGAAGCCCAGTTGCAGGCAATTAGCGGAAATTACGCTGCCGCCGTCAAAAGTAATCGGCTCTTTTACGAGTATGCACGACGCACACAATTGATAAACGTATTTTATCTGAATAATTTTGCCTCCGTTTTTCTGAAAAATAAACAGACCGATTCGGCAATCGCTTATTATCAGGAAGCGATCAAACTAGCGGAGGAAGATGACCCGAAAGCAAATCTTATCAGTGTTTACGGAGGATTGCAGGAAGCCTATCTGCTTAAGGGTGATTACCCCAATGCTTATGCAGCACTTGATTCTCTTTCCAGGATAAGGGTGCGTAACGCAAAAGCTATACAGAAAAAAGAAATAGAAGCCATTCATACCCGATATGAGACGGCAAAAAAAGACGATGTTATCAGGACCCTGCAAACCACCAACAGCCATGACGAAAAAATTATTTCAAAACAACGCTGGATCATTGTCTCGGCGCTGCTGCTGCTGATTGCCATCCTACTGTTTTTTTACAACGCTTACCGGCGCAAGGACCTGAGCAATAAAAATGACCAATTGAAGGCAGAAAACAAGCGCCTGTTGCTGGAGCAAAAAGTAAGACAGATGCAGTTAAATCCTCACTTTATATACAATGCCATCACGAACCTGCAAGGGCTGATCGAAAGCGGGCAAAAGAAGGAAGCCCATGCCTACCTGATTTCGTTTTCAAAATTAATGCGCGAAGTGCTTGAACTTAACCGGGAAGACATGATACCGCTCCATGAAGAAATAGCATCGCTTGAAAATTATATCCAATTACTACAAATGCGTCTGAACGGAGTGTTTGATTATAGCATTAATTATAATGATCTGGACACCACCCAGATCGCGATTCCACCGATGTTAGTACAGCCCTTTGTAGAAAACGCGATAGAACACGGCTTCAGAAACATCACCTACCCCGGTCAGCTGCAGCTCACTTTTGCTAGACAATCCAACAAACTTCAGATAATTATTGATGATAACGGTTCGGGCGCACCAGCTCCTTTGCAGCCTGTTGAAGGAAAACGGTCGTTGTCCCGTGTGATCACACAGGAACGGTTAGATCTTCTTTTCAACGCCGATACCAAACAGGCATGGTTTGAAACGAGAAATAAGGAGCAGGAAAAAGGCAAGGGCTTTACCGTGACCATTTATATTCCACTTTTGGAATTTTAAACTCCTGGCTCATGCTATGAGTTTAACATTAACTGAATAATTGTGAGGGAATCCGACAATCACCAAAACACGACCCAACATATGAAAGTGTACCTTCTTGAAGACGAGATCCATATTTTAAAGTATATCCTGTCATTGATTGCTCCGATCTCTTACTTAAATGTGGTGGGATACTCCGACAACATAATGCGGGCCAGTACAGAAATTCCCCAGCTCGATCCGGACCTGATACTGGCAGATGTGCAATTGAAAGATGGCAACAGCTTCAGGCTATTCAACCAGATCGAGACCGAGGCACATCTGATCTTTATTACCGCTTTTGACGAATACGCCATAGATGCGCTCAACATGGGAGCATTTGCTTATCTGCTGAAGCCAGTGGAGCCTCTTTTATTTAACGAAACGATCGAGCGCTGCTACCATAAAGTTCAGACGCATCATTTCGAAAAGCAACAAATAAAGATCGCTGCCAACCTTTATGAAAAGGGGCTGAAACCCAGAAGAATCGCTTTAAGAGGATTTGAATTTATACAGATCGTGCCGGTAGACGATATCATGTATTGTCAGAGCGATAAAGGATACACCACTTTCTATCTGAGAGACAAGAGTAAAATCATGGTCAGCAAAGTCCTGAAAGAATATGAAGCCCTGCTGCCTAAAGACAGCTTCATTCGCTGCCATCAATCTTACCTGATCAACGTCAACTATTTGAAAAAGTATTTTAGAGACGGACAGATAGAAATGAAGAATGGCGAGATGATCCCGGTGTCTGACCGGCGCCGACATTGTATCACCAATTTCATTGACCGCATCTATTAGCAGGCCGGCCTCCATACGATCAAGCTCCCTGACCGAAAATTTTTAAAGGACCGGCAAATAACGGATGAAAGCCCGCAAAAGTTGATTTGGCTTACACAGAATCATCGCAAACAGTAGTTTCGAACCGTGGTTGTGTTTACATCACTGAATAAAGATCCCTACCGGAGTTGCCGATACGATGCACAGCGTGAGGCAAGACTGCATCCACGATACAATCACTTAATCATTCATACAACTAAAACGTAGAACAGCAAAAAATATCAAAACATACCACTCTAAAAAACCCGAAATGACCACAATTAAAACTGCCTTTTACGCATTCGCCGCAGTAGTCGTATTCCAAAGCTGTAGCCTGTTCGGAGCAACAGACAACTATAACCTGACGGATCCCGGGAAGATCACGGAGATGAAAAAAGAAATAGACAAGAACATCAAAGCACAGGACCCGGTACAATCCATCGATCTTCTAGTGTCTAACAGCGATGGCTTCAGCGAAAAAGTGATAACCATGCTCATAAGAATGCCAGAAAACGGTGAAAAAAAAGGCATTGAAAAAATGACCATCAACCTTACACCTGAGCTGAAAGTCAAACAGCAACATGAACTGTATTTAGGAGAAATAAACGCCCTTCCTTACAAGCAATACGACTTTTCCAAAGTACCTGCGTATATCAGCGAAGCGATCCATATGATACCCGCCGATTATGAATATGCAGGGCTTGGAGATTACACGTTAAGTGCGAGAAAAGAGGGATATGTAGAACACTTTTTTAAAATACAGGTGACCGCGAAAAGCGGCGCTACGAGGTTTACCGGTCGTCATATAGAAACAAGCTATTACGAGCCGGAGTTTAAAACCGACAAGGAGGGCAATCTGAAAATGATAGAAAATTAAAGCAAAGGGCAAGGCCCGCTGTTAAAGTTATGCGACAGCCGCCACTGATTTCATTCAAGGTCCTTCTCATCTATAAAAGATCTGTAAATAGTTAAATACAATAACAGTCATGAAAACTCTTTCCAAAACAGGCTCCGCAGTCGCTGTATTGGCCCTATTCGGATACCTATCCTACACGATGTACCAGTTTGATGATCTTAACGGCAGGAAGTACGGGTTTGTACTGCTCATTGCTTCTTTTATGGTTGGTCTTTTGGGCAAATGGACTGCAGCCATCATTACGCTTGTGCTTGGTCTCGCAGGTGCAATAGTGCTGCTTTGGAGCAAAGACGATGACGATCAGGACAAGCCCATTGCATCTAAGCGCTTATAAATTACTACACTCAAAACCAATATTATGTCGTTAACAGTTATTATTCCCCTGGTCATTTTCGGAGCAGCCTTCGCCTTCATTATTTATAAAATGCAGGGACTGAAGAAAGCTTCTCAAAAATATGCGGGAGAAGAGGCATTATTACAGGCTCCGGACATTCAGGAGCGGCTTTTGGAGAGCCATTTCAGCAGTATAAAACAACAAATGCATAACGCGCCTGTAGACGCCTTCACAGAGTGTGCCTACCTTCCATCCCTCAGCAACCAGGTTGCTTCAGCAGCGGCAACGGCATTAAAGACGATTGCCTGGGCTGCCGTGGGCGTCAAAGCTAAATATACCGAAGCGGATCATGTAGCTTATTTGGTGCTGAGCAAAGACGAGTTGCACTATCTCTTTTTTGAAGAAGGAACACCTAAAGATCACCTGATATTTGATCGGTACCGCCTGCTCAACGCACAACCAGCAGCCATCACCAAAACTGAAAAGATCAGGCATATGTCGGATGTGCTGCAGCAGCATCCCTGTAAATTACAAATAACGATTGACGACAAGCCCGTCAACCTTCTTTACTACCCGGAAGTGCGCCGGACGCCCGATTGCCGAATGGCTACCGGAAAAGGGATGCTGGACACACAAGCCCAATTCGGGTTGATGGGTCGCTACTTTAAAAAGAGGCTGGTTGAAAGCTATCCGCATCTGAATCATTATGGAACTGTTCCGTCCAATTCATAAAAAGACAAATATGAACAAAATGAACGCTTCACTCTGGGCCCTGCTATTTGCTATTATCGCATCAGGAATAAGCTGTACACACAAAGGAGATCCGACCCCTCGGGGCACCCTGCTTACCGCCGGACCAATTGAAGAACTGCACAAAGATCAATCGATGAATGGTAAGCGGGTTGCGGTAGCAGGTTATGCTGGTATTTGCAACAACTCTGTCATCATCACCAAAGGAAAGGACAACCTCATGAGCATTCATGCTGACGGAGTTTGTCAAGGCGAAGCGTTAATCAAGATGAAACTAAGGATCAGCAACGATGATATCAGGCTGAGCGGAGAAGAGCCTCGTAATTATGCAGCTTTTCCGGACGAAAAAAACCTTTCTGATGAGACATTGGTATTTGTTACCGACGACTACCAGAAGGTATCCAACAGAAAACTGATATTCAGCGGAACGATCATTTATGATCGAAACAACTAATATTTAGATAACGTAAGTATTCACCGATAAAAAAGAAAAGATGCAAAGTAAGAGCGCAAAGATTGCCTTTATCATTGTGACGTTTGGCCTATTTGGCGGCGCGCTGTTTTGGCTCTACGGGCCCAACAGCGATTATGCCCAACAGCAAGCAGCAACAAAAGAGCGGTATCAAAACTATGTAAAATCAAATGCACAGATCGTTAGCTACGCATCTAACGGCCGCATTGGTAAAGGATCTGACCTGATTTACACGCTTCAATTCAAAGAGGGAAAAACACAGCAGCTGGTAACGGCCGAAGTTTCCGGCCGTGAGCTGGGGGCGTCTTTGTCCAGAAAAAAGAAAGGAACCAGGCTGGTCATTTATTACGACCCCGAAAATCCTACGATTATCGTTAGCGAGAAAGCCTATCACGACGTGATGCAATAAGTGTGCTGCCCTGTTGGAGAACCTTGAGATGCCCATAGGTAACATTTTGCAAGTCCGCGCTTTTCACAAAGCTTAATCCCGTACCCCATGACAGCCACGAACCCCGGTTCGTGGCTTTTTATTTCAAGGCGCAGCTATTTAATGGGAACTGGTGAAGACCTTACAGGCTTTTTGGACCTGTGAGGTCCAGCCTTCGATAAGAATTTATAAGTAAGGACTTGTTACAATTACCTTGCGTGGACAAGGGTATGTTCAGATATGCACAATAGTTGAAGTGTGCGACGCAACACCGTTGGTCTATATTCATCAGCCGGGTCGATAAAAATTATTCTGCATTCCAGATCTTCCAGCTTAACTCAGCCTGACCGACCAGCATGTCATAACCATTCTTTATTTGTGCGCCCCGGCTTTCTCCTTTTTGCAGGAATAAGGTTTTGGCGGGATTATAGACCAGGTCGTATAAGTAATTGTTTTCGTCTAAGTATTGATAGGGTATCGCAGGAGCGGTATCTACCTTAGGAAAACTTCCCAGCGGCGTAGCATTGATAATAAGCGGATAGGAGTCTATGAGATCCTGGTTCAGATCTTCGTAAACAAAACCGGCTCCTTTGTTGCGGGAGACGAAGGTATATTCAATACCCAGTTTTTTCAACACGTAGAGCACTGCTTTGGCAGCGCCGCCCGTGCCCAGGATCAGAGCTTTTTTATGATGATCTTTTAACTGAGGCAAAAGGGATTGCTCAAAAGCCGGCGCATCTGTATTGTAGCCGGTCAGTCTACCCTTTTCTATTTTAATGCAATTGCAAGCGCCGATTTCTTTCGCATCCTGATTCAAGGCATCTAAGAAAGGGAGCACCTGCTCTTTATAGGGAATGGTAACATTCAGGCCTTTCAGCTGCGGATGGTCCTTCAGCAGGCCGGGCAACTGGTCAATATGATCGAGTGGGAACAGTTCGTATGCGGCGTTGGCAATGCCTTCCCGTTCGAACTTCTCGGTAAAGTACTTCTTGGAAAAAGACTGTGCTAAAGGCATGCCGATGAGTCCGTACTCATGCATCAGGCAGAAGTTTTCTTGTCCAGGTACAGATCGAAAGTGTCTCCGCGTAAACCGATACGCATGGCCTCCAGGGCGATCACTTCGTTGGGCGGGATGTTGCCGAGATTGACATTACAGCCGATCAGTTCAAGGAAATAAAGCTGCTGCGCTTTCTGCGGCGCTTCCCAGATGATCTTTTCCGACGGAATTTGTGTCAGTATTTCCTGCACCAATCCTTCGCGAACTTCCCCGCTACCGCGATAAATGCCGACATTACCGGCCTCGCGCGCCTCAGCAATCACATAAGAAGAGCCTGCCTCTAATTCAGCACGCATCAGCTCGATCCATTTGTAAGGGGGGATAATATGAGTCGCATCTTTACTTCCGACTTCGCTTAATACCGTTCCGTGTTGGGTCAGTTTTTCAATATAGCCGCATTTTTCAGAATGAGGGATTACGAGAGAGCCGTCGCTCACCTCCATATAATCTATCCCAAACGACTTACAAGTGTCAATATAATCCTGTATCTGGTTGCGCACGAGGTAAGCTTCAAATAAGGTTCCGCCGAAGTATACGGCCATACCGTGAGATTTATACAGCGCTATTTTTTCCTCAAGCCGGGGTGTCACAACAGCGGTTCCGAATCCTAACTTCACAATATCGACATGGGGCTGCGAAACATCCATAAAGTTTCTGGCTTCTTCCAAACTAAGCCCTTTGTCCATAACCATTGTAAGACCAGAGGTTCGAGGTTGTTTTTTTCTTTCTGGTAGTTGAGTCAGATTAAAGTTCATTCCCTAATTCAAATTAGTATAGCGGCAAATGTATTATATTATGTTCAATAAAAGGTAGATAAATAGCCGCTGAGGAATATTATCTCATTGAGCATACACCGTCGGAAAGCGGAGATAGTTATTAATTGCCTTTCCGTTTTTTATATTTCAGGATGAGATCGGCCACCTGCTGATGTTGCAAAATGGCCGGATTGATCTGCAGCACCTTTTTAAGCTGGCCGGGAGCCGCCATCAGTGCGTCTTCCAGCACGATGAGCGCCTGCTTTTTCTTGCCTTGTTCAAACTGTATAAGCGCTTTATAAAAAATGAAAACAGGTTTATCTTTAGTCATCAACAGGGCATTGTCCACCTGCTTCAAGGCTTCATCATAATACTGCGCATCATACAGACATTTAATCAGCGCTTCCCAACCCACTGCTGACTTGGGTTTGAGCCTGACTACATTAGAGAAATACTGGATTGCCTCTTTGGTAAAGCCTAACCTCATTTTGCAATCTCCCATGAGGATGCTGTATTCCGGCTTGTTTTTCTTCAGCTTCATGGCCGTGTCCAGCTGTTTGATGCAAAGCTCAAACTTATCCTCTTTATAATAGGTGTAGGCAATTTTATACACGAGATAGCTGATGTCCGGGTTCAAATGCGAAGCCTTGCGGTAGTAGAACCGTGCCTGCGCATAATTTTTCATCTTTTCATAACAGTAACCGATTGCCTCGTAGATCACATCTTCCGGCTTGGACAGCTCCAGCACCTTTTCCAGGTTTTCTATGGCGTCTTTATATTTTCTCAGGCGAATATAAGCGTCGCCGATATTCCGGTAGGCATAATCCATCTTCTCATCGATCACCAGAGCATATTGATAGGCGTCGATCGCCTTCTCGTACAGCTTAAGACCCTGAAAAGCGGCGCCTAAATTGAACCATGCTAGTTCGTTATAAGGGCTGTCGTCAATGATCGCTTTGTGCAACTCAATACTTTCGGCATTGCGGCCGGTATAGTCCGTCCAAAAGCAGATCTTATACAAGGCCTCTTCGTTGTCAGGCTCTTGCTGCAGGATCTCTTTTAAACAGTCAAATACTTTATCAAAGTCCTCGTAATCATCGTACACATCCGCCAATTCAAATAATAATTCGATCTTTTCTTCACCCTCAAACAGGTCTAACGCCTCTTTGAGCAGCGCTACGGCCTCTTCCTGGCGGTCGAGGGCCAGAAATGCTTCTGTTTTAAGAATATAGATATCAATATTGCTGTTGTCAAAAATAGAAGCCTGTTCCAGGAGATGAAGCGCTTCGTCATATTTGCGCCGGTTGAGTAGCAAATCGGCTTTTTTGATCAATAGTGATGCGGAATAGGGAAACTGTTCAGCGGCTATCTCCACCGCCTGGTAAGCTTTTAAAAACTGCTCCTGCGCCTCGAAATGCTCAATAATCTTCTCAAAAGCTTCTTCCTCAATGTAGGAACTCCCCTTGCCTCTTCGTAAATTCTCGTATCGCTGTAACAATTCGTTCAATTCCTGGTCTCTGTCTTCATCGTGCTGCGAAAATTCCTTCATAAATACCTCCTTCTGTTTAAATATACGACGAGCGATTAACAATTACTAATTTATACAACATAAACAATTAACGTACCTGTAAGTTTTCCTCCGGTTGTGAAAAACTATTTTTTCTGACGAGAGCTGCCTTCAGGCGGCAAATGTTAACGAAAAACTAAAATTTGTTATATATTGTCACAAAATTTCGTATCTTTGTTTACAGTTGAAATATCTTAAACCTATTCGTTATGATAAAGGCTATCTTTTTTAACCTGCTGTTTCTCTTATCGTTCGCAACGGTTGCGTTTGCAGAGGGAGAAAGCAACGATAATGACTTTGGTAAAGAAAAGCCAAAAAATAACTTATCGTTAGACAATAAGTCTGGAAAACAGCATTCCTTTTCGCTGCGTTCCGGAATGTACTTCAAAGGCGGCAACCTCATTAATGCTGAAACTACCGCATCGGGCGGCTACAATAACTTCACGATATCTTTTCAAAAGGAGCAGAATAACTACCTGCAACCTTATAAAAAGAAAGCGTTGTTGAATAAGCTTACTTTCAATCCCAATGAATTGCTGAGAAACTATTCCGGCAGGTAATACGTAAATCATTAAATAAAAATCCCGTCCTGATCATTTGATTCGGACGGGATTTTTTTTATGACTTGAGTTCTTGTAAATGCTCCGGATGAGCAGGCCAAAGACCTAAAATCAGATCACTAACCCACCTGCTTATTTATTGCTTTGCCTGCTGAATTCTGTGTAAGACATGATCCGGTAGCCAGTCTTAGGTATATCAAATTTTGCCAGCGGCACCGGGGTAAACTCGATGTTGGATACGGTAAACGTTACTTTATCCTTTCCCCTGGAAGCATCATATTGCATTGCTAATCCGGGCAGGCCCTTATTAATGCTCTGGAAATTAGTATTGACGGGGATCAGCTCTTTAGTAAAGTAGACTGTGAACCTGGTGCCGTCGGACAGCTTGCCAACTGCTTTCTGGCACTTGTAGCCCGCAATCTGCTTGAACTCATTCTCGATCTTGTAGGTCACGCCCTCGTAGCGCTTATTGTAGGATTTCCATTCGGTAGGCGAATAGGTGATCAGGAACTTTTTATTACCGTAGTCCCTGATGTTAGTGGCTGTGCCATTTTTCTCGTCAAAAATGGTGGACGAAGTTCCCAATGAACTAATAAAATCCGAGCGGCTTAAGTTGCCTTTTACGTACACGATATTCGTAGCACCGTCCAGCATATCTGCCCGCTTCGGCGTATTGTTGTCTGTGCTTACCACGATATCGTAATAGATCGTCGCATCTGTCACTTTCTTTTGTGCGACAGACCATTTGGTCATTAGTAAAAGGGCAATTACAGGGAAAATTTTGTTTTTCATTATTATTTTCATTCTATGAACTTAGACGCTACAAGATAAACAATAAGTTGCTTACAAAAAATCCGGGCTCATCGCCCGGATCTGTTATTTATTATTTTTTCTGTTTTTCTTTCATCTGCCGTTGTTGTTCCTGCATCTGCTCCAGCCGCTCCTGCCATTTTGATTTGGTTTTCGGCTTTTTGCGGTTCAGCTCGATCTTCGCCAGGATCTTATCGTGATCAATAATATAATTCTGGATGATGAACTGCAGCACCAACGTAATGATGTTAGACACTGTATAATACCAGGTCAGGGCCGATGGCAGCTTGTTAAAGATGAATAACAAGAATACCGGCATGATGTAGGGCATGTACTTCATCATGGGGTTGCTCTGATCGGGGGTCATGCTCATGCTGTACAACGAAATCAACAAGCTGGTTACCACCGCTGCTATGGTAAACAAACTGAGGTGGTTACCCAACAATGGAATGTTAAAACCAAACACAATCGGAGCGTCGTAAGCCGACAGGTCATTGCTCCACAAAAACTCTACTCCACGTAAGTCGACGTTAGCGCTAAAGAAACTGTACAAGGCAAAGAAGATCGGAATCTGCAATAAAGCCGGGATACATCCTCCTAACGGGTTCACGCCTGCTTCCCTGAACAATTTCATTTGCTCCATGCTCATGGCCTGCTGATCTTCTCCAAGCCGTTCTTTCAGCTTGGCAATCTCCGGTCTCAAAGCTTTCATCTTCGCGCCACTCAGGTAGCTACTGTAGGTCAGTGGCGAGATCACCAGCCTGATGATCAGTGTCAGCAAGGCAATGATCAGTCCATAGCTGGACACGAAGCTCTTAAAGAAGTTGAAAATAGGAATGATGATAAACTGGTTGAGCGGCCTCACAAAGGCATATACGCCCTGCCCCAGGTTCACCAGTTTGCTCAGATCGTTTCCTTCCCTCTTCAGCAAATTATAGTCAGAAGGGCCGTAGAAAATGCTCAGCGGGATCGTAACAGAAGAGGCCGGAGTTACCGAAATACGCATATTCGCGGTAGATTGGGCAACAACGTGGCTGTTCTCTTCCGGCATTTTCCAATCCATTTTTCCGCCCGAAAAATTATTCTTAGCGATCAGGAATGTATTAAAGAAACGCTGCCTGACACCCACCCATTCAACGGACTGATCAAACTCCACAGAACTTTTCTTGCCGATAGTGTGGTAATCAAAGCTGCCGTCTTCTATATAACCTACCTGTGTATTTTGCCTTTCAAATTCCAAGTCGGATTCCTGCTGATGCGCTTCATACTGCCACACCAGGTTTAAATTGCCCTGCGTGAGCAACTGTGTCGGCTGGGTTAATAAGATATTGAAGTCGACTTTGTAAGTGTCCGGATAGATGATATACTGGTGTTTGATGTAGGTGTTGGCCTGGCTGCTGTCGCCTCCTTTCAGCTCAAAGCTTACCAACTGCGATCCGTTGGGACCGGGCTCTACCTTACCATTGGTGAAAAACAGGTCGGAGGTGAGGGCACTCTGGTTAGCTGAGGTATTGATCGCATAACCTATTTTATTAAAATCAGCTGCAGCAAGCATGACCGGTTTCTGGGTTTCGGCATTCTTGAAATTTTTCAGTTCCACCGATTTAGGCTGTCCCCCTTTATTGGTAAAAGCGATCTTAAAAAGGCTGTTCTCCGCGTAAATTACCTGCTCATTTCCCTTCGCGGCATTCTGAAACATACCAGCTTTGGTGATTTGTAGCTGGGAGTCTGCACGCATCGCGTCCAACCGGGCGGCGGCAGTGTCGATCCTGGGTTGCATCGCTTTAGCGATAGAATCCTGGCGCGCCTGTTCGGCCATCGCGGCTTTCTGCTGCTTGGAATTGTAGAAAAAGTAAAAGAAAAAAAGGAGTCCTAAAAGAGAAAAACCTATGACGGTATTACGATCAAACTTCATTATGAGCTGTAATTTTTTGAGGCGCAAAGATAAGCATTGTACAATAGAATAGCGGGTTTTAGGCAGATAATCCGGGGCGGACAGATAAGTTGTCATGCTGCGGATAGCTTTGGATCAAAATTAATTCTAAGCGGAGTATATCAAACCCAAAAAAGATATTCAATCAGGCGCCGGACCGGGACAGTCAGCGGCGGCAAAACGCACAAATTGATATTAATTGTTTTTTTTGATTCTACAATAGCATTGCCAATGCACCAAGCCAGCCTAATCGGTACATTCCCGCATTGATCTGTTATTTCGTATGTATTTATCCACGCCAACAAGTACAGGCGGATGCTGCCTTGAAGCGCATCTGGCGGTTTTATGCCAGCGGGCGATAGCCGGTTACTGGTCAGACCGGGACGGTCAGACCCGTAACCTTGAATAAAGTATGAAATTGATGACACATCATTTATTTTTATAAAAAAAAAGCCATGCCAATAAGAATGACTGACGACCCGGAAGACCGGGGTAATGACTACAACGATGACCGCCGGGGCAATTCCGGTTCGGGCGGCGGCGGACTATTTTCGTTACTGCCCCTGTTGCTGGGCCTGTTCCGCGGAAAAGGAATCATTGGGATCCTGGTGGTTGGGGCAGCCTTATGGTTTTTCATGGGCCGTGGCGGAGGCGGCTGCGGAAACCTGAATATCGGCGATGTGGCGCAGCAACTCTTCTCCCAAAGTGGTTACGGCTATAACCCCGATGAATTCAATAAGGCTTCGATCTATGAAGGGTTGACGGACGACGACCAGAAAAATCCCCTGCCGGAGGCCGTTTCGCTTTTGCGCTTTGCTCCAAAGCGCGGCGATCAGGGAGCACAGGGCAGCTGCGTCGCCTGGAGCAGTGCCTATGCAGCACAAACCATCCTGACGGCGGCGGCGCAAGGCAAGGATCCGAACAGCATCGTGTTCAGCCCCTCCTATCTCTACAACCAGATCAGGCTGGGCGACGATTGCCAGGGGTCCTACATCCAGAGGGCGATGGAAGCTATGAAAGTTAATGGCGGCGTGCCTTTGAGCGAATACCCCTATACCGACCAGGATTGCAGCCGGACGCCGAATGGCGCTGTCATCCAGGCCGGCCGGCAGCATGCCATTCATGGATTTACAAGACTGACCGAAGGCGATAACCTCAACCAGATCAGCATACGGGCTGTGAAAGAACATTTGTCCAAAGACGCGCCTGTCGTGATCGGCATGATGGTGGGTCAGAGTTTTATGCAAGGCATGATGGGACAAGACCTTTGGGAACCGCAAGGCCTTGATCAGTCGCAGGTGGGACTGGGTGGACATGCCATGTGCGTCATCGGGTATGATGACAGCAAATATGGCGGGGCCTTCCAGATCATGAACAGCTGGTCTCCCCAATGGGGCAACAACGGCATCGCCTGGGTGAGATACGAAGATTTCAGAGACTATGTGAGAGAAGCTTATGGCATTGACCCGCTGCCGAAATCATCCGCAGTGGCGGCCCAACCGCTGGAATGCCATATCGGGTTGGTGAACAATGCCACAAAGGAGTATATAAAATTGCGCTCGACCGGCAATAATACTTTCCAGACCGTAACGCCGATCAGCATAGGAACCCGGTTTAAGATGGAGGTTAAAAACACCACGGAGTGCTACATTTATATCTTCGGACAAGAAACAGACGGCAGCGGCTATGTACTGTTTCCCTACCTGAAACCAGGGCAGACTGTCTCTAAGCATGCGCCTTACTGCGGCATTACGGGCTACCGCTTGTTTCCCAGGGCTCAGTCGATGGAAGCAGATAACGTAGGCAATAAGGATTATATAGCCATCATCACCAGCAAGAAAGAATTGAATTACAACCTGCTCAACGAAGCGATCAACAATAGCAGCGCGGCCGGCTTTGACGCGAAAGTTAAAGAAGCGTTAGCTGCCACCGCTATACCGGCTGCACAGGAGGCAACGCCGGACGGGCGCATTCACTTTCGGGTGAACGCAGGACCGGATAAAGCCGTGGCAACCATCGTAGCGTTTGACAAGAAATAAGCCGATAAACAGAACATAAAAAAAGCCATCCCTGACGGAATGGCTTTTTTTATGTTTCCAATGTTTTTATCTTTTCTGGAAAGTGTATACGATATAAATTGTTCTTCCTTCAAACTGGATGGGACTTCTGGCTTCAAAAGAGGTTTCGTTGAAAGAGGTCACCTCCAGGGAATACCCTTCTGCAATGTGCTTGGAGTCACTTTTTTTCAAGCCATCCTGCTTTTTGAAGTTAAATAACGTAGTACCGCCGTTTACCCGTTGTGACCATAAGATCTGGCGCGTACCGCCGGCACAGTCACCGCCTGCATTGATGGTATAAGAACCATATCCGTTGTTAGGTAATACCCACTCGCTTCCCTCAAAGCAGGCTAAGGGAGCATCATCAAAAGCCGTTACATTTATTTTACCTTCAACACCTTCTACCCTGGCCGCAGTAATGGTCCAGTTGCCTTTGAAATCTTTGCGCGGAGCAATGGCATTTTTGCTGGACGAACATGATGCCACGAAAAATACTGATGCGATCAATAAGGTAAGGACGGTTAATTTTTTGCTTCTATTCATGGTTAAAAATTTAAATAAGATATGCACAATTGCGATGCCAAATTTTAGATTTTTGACGATTGCTTAAAAACAAAGGTTGTAAACATTAATAAAAAAACGATTTCCA
The DNA here is from genome assembly GCF_055693045.2 of Niabella sp. ZPM-14. Classification (NCBI taxonomy): domain Bacteria; kingdom Pseudomonadati; phylum Bacteroidota; class Chitinophagia; order Chitinophagales; family Chitinophagaceae; genus Niabella; species Niabella sp. ZPM-14. The sequence continues at coordinate 3,879,947 of NZ_CM181148.1, read as the reverse complement.
AAAACGCTCTCTTTCAGTCCGGCACGTCCTTCCTAGCTGATGCGAAATGGATCGTTATTGGATTTCAGCCATTTTTGCAGCTCCTGCTGCAGTCGCTTTACTTCCGGCAAACGGGCATCAAACCTGTTTGTCAATTCGAAGGGATCATTTTGCAGGTCAAAGAAATAAGGCACCACCCCGTTTTCAGTATGGTCATAAACGAGCTTATATTTTGAAGTGCGAACGCCTCTAAACCCGGTTTCTTTTTTGCCGGCATCGACTCGTCCCATGAAAAACTGGAGATCGATTTTATTTTTCCCGGTCGATGTGAGGAGATTTTCTGCAAAGCTTTTGCCGGTTATCTTATGATCATTTTTGATGGTAACGCCGCATAGATCCAGTAAAGTGGGATAAAAGTCGAGCATGGAGGCCATCAGTTGGGTATGAAGCCCCGGCTGTATCTTGCCTTTCCAATAGATCATAAACGGCACTTCAAGCGAAGGTTCATATATATTGTTTTTTGTCAGCTCGTTGTGTTTGCCCAGACAATTGCCATGATCAGCTGTAAAAACGACAATGGTATTGTCTAATAAATCCTGCTCTTCCAGGGCCCGTATGATTCTTCCGATCTGTTCGTCAACACCGGTGATTGCTGCATAGTAATTTTTGATGTCTTCGCGATAGGCCTTTCCCATGCGCGTTCCGGGACCCGGGATATCGGGGTCGGCTACCAGAGTTGACAAAGGCACATCGCCGTACAGCTTTTTATATTTTTCAGGCACCTGATGATAACCGGTGTGCGGAGGATTGATAGATACTACAAGCGAAAAGGGACGGTCCGAATCCCGTTCTCCGTTTTTATTTTGAAAGAAAGCAATGGCTTTATCTGCTTCATGTTCGGGCCCCCATTGATCGACATAGTGATAATCCTGCCGGCCCGCGTCTGTACTCCAATACATGGGACGCAAGTGCACATCGTAAGTACCGTAGGCGTACCAATAGTCGAAGCCATGACGCTTGTCTTTTGGTGTCCATTCATTCCAGGCAACTGCTCCGGAGTTATTGCTGCTTTCGATGTAAGGAAGGTGCGGCGAGTCTAAATGCCATTTTCCGATGTATCCGTTGTAATAACCTTTTCTCTTTAATACATCGCTCCAGGTTTGGATATCTTTGGAAAGCTCCACCTTGAAGGGAGCCGACCTTGAATTAACATTCGCATATACCTGGTTATCGAAAGGATGTTGCCCGGTAAGCAAGATCGCTCGCGCGGGGGAACATACCGGATAATTGGTGATAAACTGCGTCAGCGTCGCGGCATGTTTTGACAGAGCGTCCAGGAAAGGTGTCTGCACTTTTTCCTCACCAAGAAAACCCAGCGCTGATCCCCTCCACTGATCAGCCAATAGGATCACGACGTTAGGAGATTGGGCCCGGCTGGCCTGTAAGCTAAAGCTGGCCGCAATTGCGAGGCTGATCATTATGCGGCTGAACAATCGATTTTGGTTTAAGAAAGTTGCTTTCATGCGTTAATCCTGTTAAATGAGAGGACCCGGCAAATGTAAGATATATCGCATCTCACACGGTGAAGTAAAAAGCAAGACCTAAAATGTTAAAAAATTTTATAACACATTATTTTTTCGATAGGTTCTATACCTGTTATTCAAGTGATTACCCCGCGAGCCTGTAACGGATTTCTTAACAAAAATATTTTCGGTACGACTTTGGTTCTTATCGTGAGTAAACGAGATCCTATGATTAGCAAAATTGAGGAGATACCGGATAACATCGTAGCATTTAAGGCGTCGGGCAATATAGAGGCGAATGACTTTACTAATACTTTAATTCCCGCTATACAGGATTTCACGAGAAATCACAAAGACTTTAATTATATGCTGGTATTGGATAATGACATGCATAATTTTTCCATCACGTGGTGGATGAAGCTCCTTTGGATAGCCGTGCGCGATTGGACTCAATGGAACCGCTGCGCTATTATCAGCAATCTCGAACGCCTGAAAACATTTACAAATGATACTTGTAAAGAGTTACCGGGAGAGTTGCGCGTCTATCCCAGCGAACAGCAGGAAGACGCCATGCGTTGGTTGAAAGGGCTGGACAGATAGAGTCGATCAGTCCATAATATCTCATTCATAAGTAAGCTTCATAAATAAGATCAGTATTCACCCATACCGATCTAAGGTGTATTTTGCTATTTAGAACGTCGATCATTATTCGATGCCGCTCCATTATTTATTGGTCATTACATATTTGTTTTTGCTTATTGCTACTGGTTACTTGCTAACTGCCCAGCGGGTCGCCCCTCTGCTGAAAATTAAGAAATTAAAAAAATCATTATATTTTGTTCCAAAATTACTTTGACTGCTTATTTTTAAGGTTCGTTTAGAATGACATCAAATGGCTTTGCTAAGATCAACGGCTGAATTCAGCTGTCAGATCCGTTTGCTTGCAATATTATAGCTCCGGCTTTGATCTCATTCTACATCAGCACCAAATACCCGATTCATGAAATATCTATTAACACTGTACATACTGCTTTTGACAACGGCTTCGAATGCGCAGCAGCGACCTAATATCATTTATATCCTTGCGGATGATCTGGGCTATGGCGATGTGAGCGCATTAAATCCTCAATCTAAAATTAAAACACCTCATATCGATTCGATAGCAGCGGAAGGAATGAGTTTTACAGATGCGCATACAAATTCGTCAGTATGCACGCCCACGCGTTATGGCGTTCTCACAGGACGTTACGCATGGCGCACGCATTTGCAGAACGGTGTGCTTTGGAGTTATGACACTTCGCTGATCGATAATAACCGTGCGACCGTAGCTTCACTTTTAAAGCGAAGCGGCTACCAAACCGCGTGTATCGGCAAATGGCACCTGGGTTTGGGTTGGCAAAAAGGTGCCGACGGAAAAGTGGATTTTACAAAACCCGTCACGAGCGGCCCCATAACAACAGGCTTTGATTATTTTTATGGCATCACTGCCTCGCTGGATATCCCGCCTTACTTCTATATTGAAAACAATAAGATCACGGCCACCAAAATCAGCAGCATAGCAGGAACTACGGGCAAGGGCTTTTGGCGGGAAGGCCCGATTGGCAATGACTTCAGACATGAAGACGTGTTGCCGCATTTTACACAAAAAGCGGAGGAGTATATTGAAGCTCACGCCAAGGCAGCCCAGCCGTTCTTTTTATACATGCCGCTGCCGTCGCCTCACACCCCTATCTTACCCGGCTCCGCATTTAGAGGCAAATCCGGCACCAACGAATATGGTGATTTTGTGCTCATGACTGACGCGATGGTGGGCCGGATCCTGAAAGCCGTGAAAGATGCCGGCATTGACAACAATACCCTGATTGTCTTCACCAGTGATAACGGCGTTTCTCCCGCTGCTGACCTGAAAGAACTGGCCGCTTTGGGACATCATTCCAGCTATGTGTTCAGAGGTGCTAAAGCGGATATTTATGAAGGCGGGCACCGGGTTCCGTTCATTGTTAAATGGCCTGGGAAGATCAAGGCCAGCTCTAAAAATGCTACCACCATCTGTCTCACCGATTTCATGGCCACCGCGTCGGACATTGTTGGTCAGCCTCTGAAAAATGATGAAGGGGAAGACAGCTACAGTATTTTACCGCTGTTGTTGCAGCAAGGATCATTCAAAAGGAGCAGCACGATCCACCATTCTATTGACGGCAATTTCGCTATCCGGCAGGGAAAATGGAAACTGGCTTTTGCCTACGGATCGGGCGGCTGGAGCACTCCGGTTGAAAAGAATGCCAAAAAGCAAGCCCTTCCTCCGGTCCAGCTGTTTAACCTCGAGAACGACCTATCCGAGAAAAAAAATGTGGCTTCAGCACATCCGGATGTGGTAAAAAAACTGACCCGGGAACTGGAACAGATCATCAATAATGGCAGGTCTGCTCCCGGAGCACCACAACAGAACGATGTGCCCGTAAATTATCTGAAGTATAAGTAGGCCGGCGATGCCGCGATAATGATTTATTTTCAATCTATGCTTTGCTCATTATTTCAATCAATGACCCATAACAAATGAAACAAACAATTATTGCTTTACTATTTTTCCTGATCCCCTCTGCGGGCTTCTGTCAAAAAAACAACCCTAAAAAGACGCCGCCTAATATCGTCCTTATTTTCATGGACGATATGGGCTACGGCGATCCCGTTTGTTACGGGGGCGGTCCCTACCAGACACCGAATATTGACGCGTTAGCCGCCAATGGTATGCGTTTTACTAATTTTTACGCTGCGCAGGCAGTGTGCACAGCCTCCAGGGCTGCCTTGCTGACAGGCTGTTATCCGACAAGGCTCAGCATTCATGGAGCCATTAATCATGCAACAAAATTTGCATTAAATCCCGAAGAGCAAACGATTGCAGAGCTCCTGAAGGATCGCGGCTATAAAACGGGAATGGTGGGCAAATGGCATCTGGGACATAAAGTACCTTACCTGCCGTTGCAACACGGATTTGATGAATTTTACGGACTGCCTTATTCCAATGATATGTGGGCCTATGATTATAATGGAGAAAAGATTGAAGACACTTCGATCTGGAAGTCACAATATCCGCCGCTTCCATTAATCGAAGGCAATAAAACGGTTAAGATCGTTTCTTCATTTGCGGACCAGGATCAGCTGACAACGGACTATACCCAAAGAGCCGTGTCATTTATAAAGAAAAATAAAAATCAACCCTTCTTTTTATACTTCGCACATTCCATGGTTCATGTTCCGCTGGGCGTCTCTGACAAGTTTAAAGGCAAGAGCGGTGCCGGCATGTTTGGCGATGTGATGGAGGAGGTTGATTGGTCGGTAGGGGAAGTGATAAAAACTTTGAAAGAAAATAATTTATCAGATAATACTATTATCATTTTCACCAGTGACAATGGCCCTTGGCTGAATTTTGGCAACCACGCAGGTAATACCGGTGGTCACCGGGAAGGCAAAGGCTCTGCCTGGGACGGCGGCATGAAAGTGCCCGGCATCATCAGCTGGCCCGGCCATGTCCCAGCCGGAATGGTAAGCAACAAACTGCTGAGCACCATTGATATTTTGCCTACGCTGGTTGCCATTACCGGATCTAAAGCACCTGAAAAGAAAATTGACGGTGTGAGTTTTACAGAAGTGCTCTCGGGGAATACCAAGGTCAATCCGCGCGACGAACTGGCTTACTACTATGATAAAAATAACCTGAAAGCGATCCGGAAAGGCTCATGGAAACTGGTTTTTGCCGCTAATTCCCGCACTTACGGTCCGCCATCCACGATAGGAAAGGATCGCTATCCCGGTAAAACTTTGGAGATAGCGGTTCCCAAAGCGTTGTACAACCTGGCGACGGATCCGGGAGAAGACAGGGATGTGCAGGATATCTACCCGGAAGTGGTTCAACAACTGGAGCAAGCAGCGCAACGATACAGAGAGCAATTGGGTGATGGTCTTACCAACACGGTGGGAAAAGAAGTAAGGCCTGCAGCACAATTATAATTTTACATAACGATAACATCTGTAATGAAGCAGAAAAGACAAACACATGAAAAACAGTGTTAGCATACTATTATTTGTAGTGGTGTTTGGGAGTTGCTCGAGTTCAAAAAAAAACACGGTCACAAAAGTTCCGGCTTACCTGGAACAGCATGCAACAGCATATCGCCAAAACCCCAGGCAAGCCAATTTAGAATGGTTTAAGAATGCAAAGTATGGCATGTTCATCCACTACGGGCTTTACAGTTTATTAGAAAATGGAGAATGGGTTCAGTATCATAGCGATCCGCCGATACCGGTTGCAACGTATGCTAAGCTGGCCGACCGTTTTACCGCCGATCAGTTTGACGCTGAGAAAATAACGGATCTGGCGATTGCGGCTAAAATGAAGTACATCACTATCACGACAAAGCATCACGACGGGTTCGCTTTGTTTGATACGAAGGCCAGCGACTTTAATGTGATGAACAGTCCTGCCAAACGCGATTTAATAAAAGAATTATATGAAGCCTGCGAAAGAAAAAAGCTGGGCCTCTTTCTCTACTATTCCTACGCGGCCGACTGGAGCCATCCTTATTTTCTTCCGCATGAAGCATCAAAGATCGCCCGCCCCGCGTATAAAAAAGCTCAGCCTGAATATTTATATAAGAACAAAGAAGATTTTCAAAAATATATTGATTTTGCGCATCAGCAGGTGACCGAGCTGTTAACGCAATATCCCAATATTGCCGGCATTTGGTTCGATCCGATCATGGGCGTTTATTATCAGCCAGACAGGTTTCCTATTGATTCGACCTATGGCCTGATACGCCGGTTGTCGCCCCACGCTCTGATCAGTTTTAAACAAGGGGCCAACGGTACAGAGGATTTTATAGCTCCGGAAAGAGGCGGCGCTAAAAGGGTTGGAGAAGGATTAACGTTTGCAGAAAAAGTGTATGCACTTAACAAAGGCAAACCTGTTGAAATCTGTAATACGATGCAGCCATCTAGCTGGGGCTATAATAAAAGCGATAATGGCAAACACAAAACTGCAGATGACGTTTTGAAATTATTGGCAAACGCTAAAGCTTCAAATGCCAACCTCCTGTTGAATATTGGTCCGAAGGGCGACGGTGCTATTCCCGAAGAAGATGTGAAAGCACTGACTGAAGCAGGAAAAAGGATTGCAGAAGTATATCCGGAAATGAAGTAGGCAACAGCATCTGCAACGAACTTAAGGATTACCGGATCCATGCCGCTTGTACATGATCGGGTAGCCTTCCCGGGAAAGCCGGGGATAAAAAATCGAAAGCTATTTGGAATCGGCTTTGTCCTATTAACAAGGGCAACGCCATAATAATGAAAATTGACGTACCAAATCAACAGCGCATTTACAAATCTACGCGCGGCCTGATCTGGTATAACCTAAATTAAATGTAAATGAAGAAACTGATTAAACATATTCTATGCGCGCTCCCTGCATTATTACCGGCATGCTCCACCTGGGCTCAGTCACCGTTACCCACCCAGGCACAGATTGCTTGGCAAGAGGATGAAATCGGAATCCTTTTCTCTTACGATCTGCATGTATCTGACGGGAAAAAATATAATCAGGCTAATAACCGCATAAGTCCCTTTTTGGATTACAACATATTTAATCCTGAAAAACTGGATACTGATCAATGGATATTGGCTGCGAAAGCTGCCGGCGCCAAATTCGCAGTGCTGACAGCCACACATGAGACCGGGTTTGCCTTATACCAAAGCGATGTGAACCCTTTTTGCATGAAAGCCCTGAAATGGAAAAACGGACAAGGCGATATCCTCCGCGATTTCGTCAACTCCTGTAGAAAATATGGCATTAAACCGGGTGTATACCTTGGCATCCGCTGGAATGCGCATCTAGGCATTTATGATTTCAAAGTCCAGGGTGATGGTGCATTCGCTGAAAACCGGCAGCAGGCTTATAAAAAAATGTGTGAAGGCATGGTGGAAGAAATCACTACCCGCTACGGCGATCTGTTCATGATCTGGTTTGACGGAGGAGCATCCGACCCCGAAACTTATGGAGCCGACGTGTTGCCCATCGTCGAAAAAAACCAGCCGGGCTGTTTGTTTTACCACAATGCGCAAAGAGCGGACTTCAGATGGGGTGGATCAGAGTCCGGAACGGTGCCCTACCCCTGCTGGTCGACCTTTCCGTTTAGCTATTCGCATGCTATTAATACGGAAGCAATTTTTAAAGATGATTTTATATTATTAAAGCAGGGCGATCCGGAAGGAAACCATTATATACCTGCCATGTCCGATGCGCCGTTGCGCGGCTACAAAGGCCGTCATGAGTGGTTTTGGGAGCCCGATGATGAAGCGCATATTTACCCGGTCGATCACCTGGTAGATATGTATCATGGTTCGGTCGGTCATAATTCAACCTTGATACTGGGGCTTACGCCCGACCCGGATGGATTGCTGCCACAACCCGATGTTGACACTTTAACTGCTTTCGGAAAAAAAATAAAGACTTTGTATGCCGCACCGATCGCAAGTACCGGCGGCAGCAATACCAGGTTAGCATTTGACGTACCGAAAAACAGCCAAGTACAGCGTATCGTCATTCAGGAAGATGTCTCAAAAGGCCAGAGAGTCAGGGCTTTTGAGGTATCAGGCTTCAGGAATGGCAGGTGGGAAACTGTATTGAGCGGATCCTCTATCGGAAATAAGTATATCGCCACAATCCCCAAATTAACTGCTTATAAAAAGATGCGTCTCACGATTAAACGATCGGAAGGACGTCCTTTTATAAAACAATTTGCGGCATACTGAAGCGCTGCTTACAGGTGATGAAGGCCTTTTGTCGATCTAAAAGCTATATATGAACAACCGTCGCAATTTTTTAAAAGCTACAGCAGCAGGAGTCATACTTCCGGCGCTGTCGCCTTTTACCCTTTCTGCATCAGCAGCTACAAAGAAACAAAAGAGTTTCGCCGACCATTGGCAATTCATCGGGCCGTCTATTCACGAGCCAGGTTACCACGTTTGGGGAGCATCGCCTATCATCGACGAGAAAGGTTATGTACATCTGTTCGCCGCACGTTGGAGAAAACAACATAAAGTAGACCCCGGCTGGCGCTCCCACTCTGAAATAGCACATTACATAGCCGAGCACCCTGAAGGGCCGTTCCGGTTTTCAGAGATTGTCCTGCAAGGCACAGGAAAAGACACCTGGGATAAAAATGGCGTGCACAATCCAACGGTTCACAAGGTTGGGAACGAATATGTTCTTTTGTACATCGCAAATAATGATCACCGCCAACCGCCACATCCATCCAATCAATGCATAGGAATGGCCACTGCAAAGAGCTTAAACGGCCCCTGGAAAAAGGTAAACGATGACGGGAGAATCCTTGCACCGCCTGACAATAAAGATTACTGGAACTACCAGGCTCAGAATGGTGTGAACAACCCGGCGTTTCTTCCATATAAAGGAGGCTTTTTGCTTTATTTCAAATCGCAAAATGCTTTGATGGGCCTTGCTGTTTCCGAAAGCCTTCCAGGTCCTTATGTGCAGCTTCCTTTTCCCGTGACCAAAAATCAAATGACTATAGAAGACGGGTATGCCTTTTTATATGACGATAAGATATGCATGCTTACAACAGATAATCACGGCATACTGAAAGCAGGCGGCGGCATTTTATGGAAATCGGAAGATGGTGTCAGCTTCACCGAATATGAACCTGGATTTCACCTGATAAATGAATACCTCGCACCGGACCAGGTTCAAAACCCGGCATGGCATTACGGATCGACCGACAAGATGAAGTTCGAACGTCCGCAGTTATTATTGATCAAAAACAAACCGGCTTACCTGTATTTGGGAAGTGGCTGCAATATCTACGGTAACGATACTACAGTTAACTATGTAATGAAGTTTACAGGATAAATGCCAGGCAAGCATCCCGTAATAAAAAACATCGCAGCGATGCTGCAAACAAAAAAATATACGAATGAAAAAAATCTTTCTGTTTCTCTGCATCACATCCGTCCTTAGCGCAACAGCTCAGAAGAAAGAAGACTTACAAAGTCTGATCAACCACAACTTTCAATTGGCAGCAACACAATACAAGACACTTGATCAAAACACGCCCGTCGATCAAATGCCTAAAACCTTCAAAAACGGACAATCAGAATCTTCTGGTATTACCTGGTGGACCAGCGGCTTTTTCCCCGGCAGTCTCTGGTTTATTTATGAAGCAACAGGCGATACGGCCATCAAATCGATTGCTGAAAAGAGACTGAAGCTCCAGGAAGGTGTGAAGCGCTATACCGGTAATCATGATATAGGCTTTATGATCTTTTGTTCATTCGGTAACGCTTACCGCATCACAGGCAATGAATATTACAAGGCTGTGATCGACACGGCAGCAGCCTGGCAGATAAAAAGATATCAACCTTCCATCCATGCGATTCAATCCTGGAATGCATCTGACAAATTTAAATGTCCGGTGATCATCGACAATATGATGAACCTGGAACAGCTCTGCTGGGTGACCGACAAGGGTGGGGATCCCCGATACAAGCAAATCGCGGTGACGCACGCGAACACTACTCTGAAGAATCATTTCCGGAAAGACCACAGCTCGTATCATGTGGTGGATTATAACATCGATAACGGAGCGGTACTTAAAAAGGTGACGCACCAGGGTTATGCCGATGCGTCTGCCTGGTCCCGCGGACAAGCCTGGGGTTTGTATGGCTATACCGTGATGTATCGATTTACTAAAAACAAGGCTTATCTGCATCAGGCCGATGCGATTGCCCAATACATGATCCGTCATCCAAAGATGCCGGTTGACATGATCCCTTTGTGGGACTATGATGCGCCGGAAGGCATGAAGGCCCTGCGGGACGCGTCTGCCGGAGCTATCATGGCCTCAGCCCTGCTGGAGCTGGCCCGTTATTCCGGAAAGAATAGAAAGGAGTATATTACTGCTGCCGAGACCGCTCTGCGCACGTTATCCAGCGATCAATACCTCGCGAAGCCGGGGGAAAACGGGGGCTTCCTGCTGAAACACAGCGTGGGCTCTTTGCCTCATAACTCCGAAGTGGATGTGCCCCTTACTTATGCAGACTACTACTTCCTGGAAGCGATGCAACGATATAAAGACAGGATGAAACGCGGAAAATAAAATCAGGATGGTCGAGGCTTTGGCGTCACACGCGAACGCTGAAGCTCTGTTTTTCCCTGAATTCCTTTCTGAAACTTAAAATGCCGATATAGAACAGGTCAATGTCGCAGGACACGGCTTCGTGCGCAACGATATGCTTCCAGGCCGACTCCATTTCCCGGCTCCAGTGAATGTCATCAAAGATCAGCAGGGTATCGTTGTGAATGTAGGGAAGTATTTGTTCAAAGTAACGTTCGGTAGGCTCCTGCCGGTGGTTGCCATCAATGAAGACCAAGTCAGCTTTTTGTTGTTGCTCTAATACGCCGGCTAAAGTATCATCGAAATTGCCTCTTACGATGTTAACGTTGGAGATCCCGAGTTGGTGCAAATTTTTTGCCGCCTGGTCGGCTACTGAAGGGGCGCCCTCCATCGTGGTCACCCGGGCCGCAGGATTGCCCAACGCCAGGTAGCTGGTAGTGATGCCGAGCGAAGTCCCCAGTTCAATGACGTTCCGCGGTTGATAAAACCGCACCATGCGATACAGGAGCTGGCCAAACTTTTTCGGCTTGGCTGCGTTCTTCGCGATTGAAGCGACCGACCTTTTGTCAGACCTTGTAACGGAGGATCCGGCGCCCATATCTTCAATCTCGATCGCCGTCGGATCAGCCAATAATTCTTTCCGCAGTGCTTCCACCTTTTCATAGTCATCATACTTTGTAAAATCATTCATAACCTTCGTAATGAACTCATACACGAAGGGGGAATGCATACCATGACCTTTACTGTTGGCAGCATGAACATAGTACTTAAAATACTTAGCGGCGGCTTGTAATGGTGAGTAAGACAATGGATGTAGAATTAGGTGATGAAATATTGGGTAGTAGCGCGTGATAAACGATGAGCAATTGGAGTGAGCCGTTTCGTTGGTTTCCATCAAGGATCATTCAAACCTGCAGGTAATGCTCAGGATCCCAGATCCGGATTACTTCCGCTCCCACACTTCGTAGGTGTAGTCGTAAGCATGCTTTTCGTCGGCTTGGTTCTTTACCGCACTTACCAGTTTCCATTCTTTCTCCGTGATCACCGGGAAGGTCGTGTCGCCCTCAATAACCGTGTCGACCCGCGTTAGATAGATGCGTTTAGCCTTGGGAAAATACATTTTGTAGATCTCTCCGCCACCGATCACCATCAGTTCTTTTACATCGGCCTGCTTTACCATGAACTCGACATCTTTGGTGCTGTTCAACACGATCGCGCCGTCTGCTTTCAACCCTTTCTGATTGCTCAGGACGATATTCTTCCTGCCGGCCAGCGGCTTTTTGAAGCTTTCAAACGTCTTACGTCCCATTACGACGGGCATACCCCAGGTCACGTTTTTGAAATGCTTCATGTCCTCCGGCAAATTCCAGACAAGACTGTTGTCTTTGCCAATAACATTATTATTCGAAGCTGCGACTACTAATGATATGATCATAGGAATACTATTTAGGGATGTTGCTATAACGTGCAACATTATTATAAAATTTCTAAACCGCTACGGGCGCTTTGATGGCCGGATGACTCTGATAATTTTCCAGCTGGAAATCTTCAAACGCAAAACCAAAAATATCTTTTACCGCCGGGTTGATCTTCATGACCGGTAGCGGAAACGGCTCGCGGCTCAACTGCAATTGCACCTGCTCAAGGTGGTTGTTGTAAATGTGCACATCGCCGAAAGTATGTATAAAATCTCCCGGCTCCAGATCACACACCTGTGCCATCATCATCGTTAACAGCGCGTAGGAAGCGATATTGAAGGGTACACCCAGAAATACATCAGCACTTCGCTGATACAGCTGGCAGCTCAGCCTCCCTCTACCGCCCTCCGAAAGAGGGGGAATTACATAAAACTGGAAAAGCGTGTGGCAGGGCATGAGCGCCATCTCTGGCAGTTCGCCCACATTCCAGGCACTTACGATCAGTCGCCGGCTATCGGGTGTTCTTTTGATCTGGTTGATCACCTCGGTGATCTGGTCGATGACTTTTCCGTCTTTTCCCTCCCAGCTTCGCCATTGTTTGCCATAGACCGGACCCAGATCGCCATTCTCGTCCGCCCACTCATTCCAGATACTGACGCCCCTTTCTTTGAGATAGCCGATATTCGTATCGCCTTTCAGAAACCAAAGTAATTCGTGGATAATACTTTTAAGATGTACTTTTTTGGTTGTGACCAGCGGAAATCCTTTTTGAAGGTCAAACCGAAGCTGGTAGCCAAAAGTGCTGATAGTGCCCGTGCCGGTGCGGTCCGTTTTTTGTGAACCGTTATCTAAAATATGTTGAAGCAGGTCTAAATACTGTTGCATAATGCAAGATATGTAATAATCATCCAATGATCGCGTGCGCCGGTCATAATGTGCGAAACCTGTCAGTTTAATACTGGCCGGAAACTTGCTTTAAGACATCACCGATGACTTTTTATTAACAGGACAGGTCTTATCTTTACGCACCTGTTTTTTATTTTTTATATAATAAATTTAAAATCACTTGATAGCAGTCTTTCCGGACCGCTCAATCATAAACTTTTAGAGCAATGCGAGTTCAGAATAAGAATAATCATGTACGCTATTATGCACCGCATCATTTTGTATTTTATCCGCTGACCGGGATCCTGACCTTTATCGCCGGTTACAAAGCCGCGAAAGAAGAAGGGACGATCTGGTTCTTTATAACCGCGATGCTCATCCTGATCATCTGGGTGGCATTCATGATGCGGCAACATTATGCGCTCACCTTGCAGAACCGGTTGGTGCGGCTTGAGATGAGGCATAAATATTCCATGCTTACGGGTAAAGACTTCGAACCGATGGAAGAAAAATTATCTTTTGAGCAGATTGCTGCGCTTCGCTTTGCATCAGACGAAGAGCTCGTTCCCCTCGTTGTGAGAACGGTCAAGGAAAACCTGTCACCCAAGACCATCAAGGAAAGTATTGTGAACTGGAAAGCGGACCATATGCGCGTTTAACCGCGACGACGCTGCAATTCCTTTTCGATCAACCCCAGCTCCCGCCCCGTTTGCCCTTTCACAGAGGTATTTTCCTGCGCCCGGCGCATGAGGTAGGGAATCACATCTTCAATAGGCCCGAAAGGAAGATATTTACTTACGTTGCAGCCGGCCTGTGCGAGGTTGAAAGTGATGTTGTCGCTCATTCCGTAAAGCTGGCTGAAACTGATATGCGGATGATTCAAAGGAATATTGCTTTCCTGAAGTTTTTGAACTGCCAGGAGATTGCTGTTTTCGTTGTGCGAAGCCACCACCATCGCGACACGTTCGATATTGCTGATACAAAGCGCCACACCCGCATCAAAATCGCGGTCGCTGGCGGCTTTATCCGGCTGGATCGGTGAGGTGTAATTCATTTCCTCGGCACGTTTTCTTTCCTTTTCCATGTAGGCGCCCCGCACCAGCTTCACCCCTAAAATAAAATTTCTTTCTGTTGCCGCGTCGATACAATCTTTCAAAAACTGCAGGCGGTCGTGCCGGTAATGCTGAACGGTGTTATAAATCACCGCCTTTTCTTTGTTGAACGAGTCCATCATGAGCGTCACCAATGCATCAACAGGGTCCTGGATCCAGGTCTCTTCTGCATCGACCAACATACCGATATTTTTCTCGACGGCTTTTTCACAAATGCGCATCATCCGCAACCGCACCCGGTGCCATTCTTCCCGCTCTTCGGGCGTTAAGTCGTCTAAGGATCCAAGGTATTTTTTGATCAGGGAGCCGCTCCTTTCATGCATGAGCCGATCCAGTTTCTCCAGGAGGGAAAACCGCGTCAGGCCGGTCACTTTCACGCTCATGAAAGGGATATTGGGCTGCGTGGCCGCATAGTCGATCACCTTGATGAACTCAGCAGCGGCATGATCATATTCCTGGTCCCCGCCTTCTCCGCCCTCTACGCCATAATCGAGGATCACATCTACATTGTATTGGCCCAGCACCTCGGCTACATCAGCCGTTTGCCCGAGCGTCTCGCCGCCGGCGAACTGTTTGAAGATGGTTTGTTTGATTAAACCTTTTACCGGTAGTCCCACCCTGATCGCCCAGGGAGTTAGCCGGGTACCCAGCTTGACGAGCAAGGGGTTGCCCATCAGGTTGAAGAGCCTTTTGGCTTCTTTGAGTTGCTTATCAGACTTATACTGAAAAGCGAATTGGGTATTGTTGAATGAAATGTTGGGTACGCTCATAAGCGTGCAAAAATAAAGTGAAGTTGCAAATTCAAGCGATTGTTTTCTTGAGCAAACGATTGAGCAACCTCACTTCGAATCGGCCTCCTGATCAAGAGACGTATTTCTGTTATTTTATCAGGTGTATCTGGTTGATGATTAAACCAATCCCGCTAATTCCAGGCTTTTCTTCCTGAGCTTCCTTTCTTCCACACTTTCGATGATGGGATCTGGCTCCAGGATGAGTGAAGTGCCGTTTTCCTTCCACCAGCCGGAGGCTTTCAGTTTTTTCAGAGCGATTACGCCGGAAAGATATTTACGGTCTTCCTGGGCGTGCCATTGTTCAATCCATTCAAACTCTTCGGTGGGAACATGCTTGACATCAGCAAAGCTGACATACACTTTCAGGTAGATGTCATCATTCAGCTGATTGGGCTCGTGGTGATATAACTTTTTGTATTCGTATTTGTAGCCATATCTTAAGGCAGACAGGTCGCTCAATACTGCTGATGCTGTAGGAAAACTACCCGCTCCTTTTCCATAGAAAAACTGCTGATCAGCGAAACCACTTTCGATGACCACACCGTTGTATTCGTTTTTTACGAAAGATAACGGATTGTCGGCATTGACAAACTGCGGTAATACAAAAGCGCCTACGCCACCATCTACCAACTTCTTGGCCTGCGCCACGAGGCGGATCTGCTGTCCGCGCGCCTTAGCCACTGATGCGTCAGACTTATGAATGTTCTGAATACCCGTGAACAGGATCTGATCGGGCGTGGTCACAATACCGTAGGCATGACAAAGGAAGATCGTCCATTTGTTGAGCGCGTCAAATCCCTCTACATCCAGGGTCGGATTGCTTTCGGCAAAACCTAGTTGCTGTGCGAGCAGCAGGGCTTCTTTAAAGCCCAGGTTTTCGTCAAACATTTTGGTGAGGATGAAGTTGGTGCTTCCGTTGACAATGGCGCGGATGCTATGGAGCAGGTCATTATCATAATATTCCTCCAGGTTGCGGATGGCCGGAATAGAGGCGCAGGCAGAGGACTCGTACAGGAAGGACCTGCCTGTTTTTTGTTGCAGATCGAGCAATTCCTGCAGGTGCTCAGCCACCATTTTTTTACTGGAACTGACTACTTCCTTTTTATTTTTCAGCGCTGTTTTTACGATCTCAAATGCAGCATTGGCGTCGTCGATCACTTCGACAATGACATTGATATCTTTGTCTTCAAGCAGCTCATTCCGGTCCGTGGTGAACAATTCGGACGGAGCATTCCTTTTCTTTTCAGGATTTTTGATACATACCTTTTTAATCGTGGCACTTAAAGACGGGGTTTGCTTTAACACCTTGTACAGTCCCTCTCCCACTACACCAAATCCGAACATGCCTATTACTAATTGCCTATGCTTACTCATTTATGTTGTATTTATTTGTTCTTGTTTTTTTAAGCGGTCAGACGGAGACCGTCAGACCGGATCAAAGTTTTCGTTCCAAGCGTCGGACGGAGACCATCGGGCCGACTCAGGGTGATCTTTCTGAACGGTCAGACGGGGACCGTCGGACCGGATCAAAGTTTTCATTCCAAGCGTCAGACGGAGACCGTCTGGCCGACTCAAGGTTTTACGCTCTAGGTGGTCAAACGAAGATCGTCAGAACGGGTCAAAGCTTTCGCTCCAAGCGGTCAGACGGGGACCGTCAGACCGGGTTCAATGGTCCCGCAAAAAGTCACCGATCGCTTCTGTCAACTGTTTGAACTCCAGCAAAAATCCATCGTGCCCATAATCTGACAGGATCAGCTTCACATGCGCATTGGGAATATTACTGGCAATGAACTCCTGCTCGTAAGGAGGAAACAGGATGTCGCCTTCCATGCTCAGCGCCAGTGTTTTTGCCTTAATACTGTTGAGCGCCTGCACTACACCCCCGCGACCGCGACCCAGGTTGTGAGAGTCCATGCTTTTCGTAAGCGCGTAATAACTGAATGCATTGAACCGCGCCGACAACTTGGACCCTTGATAGCGCTGATAGCTCTCGCTTTTAAAGCCTTCTATTAGATCATCACTGGCTTCAGACTGCGTTTTGTTGTAAGCCAGATCAGTCCTGTAAGAAAGCAGCGCAATGCTTCTCGCTACTTCAAGCCCTTTCTTGCCGGCATCCACCATTTTGTTCTTCCACGTGGAGTCTGCTTCAATAGCCTGCCTTTGGGTAGCGTTAAAAGCCTTTCCCCAGGGAGAGTGCACCGCATTGGTGGCGATGGGAAAGATATATTCAAACAACTCCGGATCTTGTACCGCCCACTCCATTAATTGTTGCCCACCCGTGCTTCCGCCTATCCCGATCCTGATGCGGCTGATGCCCAGGTCGGCTTGCAACAACCTGTAGGAATGAACCATATCCCTGATCGTGAAAAAAGGGAAATCATGATAATAAGAGCTGCCGGTGGCCGGATTGACGTCCAGCGCGTTGATGCTTCCGTAGCAGCTTCCGGGCATGTTGACACAAATAATAAAATGCTTCGACGGATCGAACAGCCGCCCCTCGCCTACCATATCGGGCCACCACTCATGCGGACAGCTATTGGCGGTAAGCGCGTGAAAGATCCATATCACGTTGTCTTTTTGCTCGTTCAGTGCACCATACGTAGTGTAGGCCAGGTGTAAATTAGTCAACACTGCACCACTCTCCAGCGTAAATGGATCTGTATGTCTGAAAACCTCTTGCTTCATATAATGAAAGGTGTCAGCAGAAAGCTCAGTTCCAATAACACCTGTTTTTCTTATCCGAAAACTGTTTTAAATGCCTGCTCAAAATCGGCTTTGATATCGTCGATATATTCAATACCCACGCTGATGCGGATCAGGTTGTCTAACACGCCGGCGCCTTTGCGCTCTTCCTCACTTAATTGCTCGTGAGTCGTAGAAGCCGGGTGGATGGCCAGCGTTTTAGCATCTCCCACATTGGCGAGGTGACTTACCAGCTGGAGCGAGTTAATAAATTTCTTGCCGTTTTCAATACCGCCTTTGATACCAAACTGCAACACTCCGCCAAAACCATGGGTCAGGTATTTTTTAGCCAATCCATGGTATTCGTTGCTTTCCAGTCCGGGATACCACACAAACGCTACGTGTTCGCTGGACTCCAGCCATTGTGCGAGTGCTAACGCATTATCGACGGTCCGCTGTACGCGCAGGGAAAGCGTTTCGATGCCTTGCAATAACATAAAAGCATTGAAAGGACTTATCGCCGGTCCAAAGTCTCTCAGCCCTTCTACCCTGGCGCGGATTGCAAAAGCAATATTGGGCAAGCCCAGCGGATTGCCTTCGCCAAACACTTCCCAGAACTTCATGCCGTGGTATCCTTCTGAAGGCTCGGTAAACTGCGGGAATTTACCATTGCCCCAATTATAATTTCCACCGTCGACCACGATGCCGCCGATGCTGGTGCCGTGGCCACCGATCCATTTGGTGGCCGAATTCACCACGATATTGGCGCCATGCTGAATGGGTTTGAACAGGTATCCGCCCGCTCCGAACGTGTTGTCTACGATCAGGGGGATATCGAACTCCCTGGCGAGAGCAGCGAATTTTTCGAAATCAGGAATATTTAATTTGGGGTTACCGATCGTTTCAAGATAGATCGCTTTGGTCTTGTCATCAATCTTGGAGCGGAAGCTTTCTACATCATCGCCGGCAGCAAAACGGGCTTCGATACCCAGTCTTTTGAACGCCACTTTAAACTGGTTGAAAGTACCGCCATACACGAAAGAGGTGCTTACAAAATTGTCTCCTGCTTCCAGGATATTGGTAATGGCCAGAAATTGCGCTGCCTGACCGGACGCCGTGGCTACGGCCGCTACACCGCCTTCCAAGGCCGCGATGCGTTGTTCAAACACATCGGTGGTCGGGTTCATGATGCGGGTGTAAATATTTCCAAACTCGCGAAGGCCGAAAAGATTGGCCGCGTGATCGGCATTATTGAACTGATAGGAAGTTGTCTGATAAATGGGCACCGCGCGGCTTCCGGTAGTGGGATCCGGCTGCTGACCGGCGTGTAATTGCAGCGTATCGAAATGTAATGTATGGCTCATAAAAATCTATTTAAGTGATGTAAAAATGGAATAACAAAAGTTTTGCAGACGGCCCGGGGGCCGGATAGTATCAGTTATGCCCCGAAAGGCATACAAACGCCACAGTTGACCAGGTACGGCATCTTTAGCGGAACGATGGTATGTTGCAGTTGAGACATTTGAATCTATGTTTTTGTTATCCGATTATTTTAAAACAGCTATGTCTTTATCAGAAAGGCGGTAACAGGCACACAAAAAAGCCCGCCGGATAAGCGGGCGGGCTTCATATTGTGAATGAGATTAAACGATTGAAACTACCGGCTTATCTTTCCCGCCGTAGCGGGTTGGAATTGGCACCTTGTCACAACAAAGTGGACAGGTTGCCAAGGCTTCACAGGGCCATACCCTCTGCCTTTCTTGATAAGTATATTAAAGAACGAGGCGCAAATATAGGGCAGTCTGCCGAAATAAAAAAGGCCTAAAATTTATACCCGATGGATAATCCGAATTGGGCCGTCTTCGTCGACGTTGTTTCATTTCTGACGCCATCGACAGACGGATCAATATTGATGAGGCCCAGTTGACCATTTAACTGAACGTACACGTTACCAGGAAACTGATATCCCAGCAAGATATTAGCTCCAAAATCAAATGGTTTAGTAAACGGTATAGTTCTGCTGCCGCTGGCAACACTGGAGTCGAGACTGGCTCTGTTGATGTCATCTTTCAGTTCCAGGTCTCCGGTTACTGATATATTATCGGCTTCGGCCTTCCACTTGCCACCTAAACCATAAGCAACATACGGACCAGCACCCAATAATAGATGCCCCCGTCCCACCTGGGGTTTGAAAATTACATTCAGCGGCAGATCCAGATAGTAGGTGTTGAAAGTTATTTTTTCGACTCCTTCTGCGGCGAACTGACTGGCACTTCTGTCTTGTAAGATAACACCTTTGGTACTGAACATTAGCGCAGGTTGCAGGGCAAATTTGGGTGAGATGTAAATATCAGCAGTACCCCCGACATGAAAACCCGGTTTTAATGTGACCTTTTCGTACCCATTGGCATCTTTAAGCAAGAGCGCCGACATATTGCCTCCGGCGCGTACGCCCCATTGTACCTGCGCGTTGATTTGGCTGCTCAAAAGAACGGCCAGCAGGCCGATAATAACCTTTTGTCTCATAAGTGTTTTTTAGGTCTTAAAAATAGTATTTACTAAGCGTTTGAAAATACAACAGTTATCCGCCGGCGAAAACAGTCAATCAACCAAAAAACCCACGTTTCACCTGTTTAAAACGGTTGAATAATGAATTAGAATTTATATCCCAGAGAAATTCCGAAACCGACGTTTTTTACAACTTCGTCGGAAGCCGGTTTTTTACCGTCCGTCTTAGGCTCTAAATTAGCCAGCCCTAATTGACCATTTAGCTGAAACGACAATTTACTGCTGAATTCATAACCTATTAAAAGATTAGCACCATAGTCGAATGGTTTTCCGTAAACCCACTTATTCTCATCGTCGCTTTCGTCAACGTAGTCGTTTATAAATTCAACGCTACCTTTTTCAGAATAATCGTACTCACCTGCACCTTTTAGTTCGTTTCTCCACCTGCCGCCAATTCCATAACCCAGATATGGGCCTGCGCCTAATAAAAGCTTTCCGTCGCCTAACGCAGGCTTATAAATGAACGACACAGGCACTTCGATATAGTACGGAGTCAATGTACCTTTAGCCGTGGCTCCGCCGTCACTCGCTTTATACTTAGCTCCTTTAGTAGTGAAAAGAAGCGCCGGTTGCAGGAGAAGGTCGGTAGCAACGGGAATGTCAAAGGTTACACCTACATGAAATCCCGGGTTGAGTTTAGTGTTAGGGTTTTCGTCGTCGTATTTAACAATCGCATTGGACAGATTCAAACCGGCCCTCACTCCGACCTCCACTTGAGCCGATACACGGGTTTCTGATAAACTCAACACAGATGTAACTATGCCCGCCACGAGCATTTTTCTTGCTTTCATAAATTAGCGTTTTTAAAATAATAATGGTTGTTAGACCGCAGTTATAATTGAACAGTTTTACTTTGGATCATGCAAATATAGGGACGCTTACACCTGTTCTCAAAAAATATTTACTCCTTAGATATCGAATTAAAAAACCCCGCCGATTGGCGGGGCTTTAAAAACTTGGACGACAGGGTTAGAACTTGTATCCTAACGTTACGCCGAAAGAAGTGTTATTTGTTGTTGGAGGGTTATCAACGTCAGACAATTTAACCATTCCAAGATTAGCATTCAGGTTTAAATTCAAACCATTGCTTAACTGATAACCAACCAGCAATTTCCCACCTGCATCAAATCTTTTGACATTGGCTTCATCCCAATCTAATTTTGCAGATATATCTCCTGCGTCAACTTTAATCTGCCCTATTCCCATACCAATGTAGGGTCCAACTCCCAGTAACAACTTGCCGGTACCTACTTCAGGCTGATATTGAAAAGTAACAGGAAGTTGCAGGTAATTTAAATGCACCTTCGGGTCAGTTATGCCTTCAAAAGGGCCATCATATTGCGCACCATTCTGTACATAGCTTAATCCTGGCTGAATCACAAACTCATCTGCTATACCTATATCATACGTAATTCCAGCCTGGAAACCGGTTTTGAGCTTATTATTATCCGGTGCATCCTTTCCTGTTACATTAGCAAAGTTTACACCTGCGTTAATGCCTAAACCTGTCTGGGCCTGTGATTGAATAGCCACTGTGCTGAAAGCTGCAAACAGCAACCCGCCAAAAAGTAATTGTTTCATTTTCATAAAATAAGATTTAATGATTTGTATTGAATTAACATAGTAGACGCACACCTTTCTCTTTTACTCTACAAAAAGAAAAATTAATTAGTGCCTGCTTCGGCGGCTGCGTCTTTCTTCATTTTGTCATTAGCGGTGATGAGGAATTCCACCCGGCGATTTTGTGCACGACCTTCTGCTGTCTCGTTCGAGTATTTAGGATTTCTCAGTCCATAACCCACCGTAGTCAGCCTTTGCAGACCAATGCCTTTATCCGCCAGGTAATTGGACACTACCGACGCTCTTCTCTCTGATAAAGCCTGGTTGTATTTTTCCGTACCGGTATTATCCGTGTGACCCTGGATCTCTACATCTGTATCGGGATATTTATTAAGGATCGTGATCAGATCATCCAAAGTTCCTTTGGAAGCTGAAGTAAGTGTAGCCTGGTCAAATCCGAATAAAACGGCACTGCTGAACTCTACAACGATACCTTCTTCTACGCGCTCCACTTTAGCACCCGGCACTTCCTGCTTGATCTCTTCTGCCTGCTTGTCCATTTTTTTACCAATAATGGCACCTGCTGTACCACCCACTGCTGCGCCGATAATAGCACCTAATCCCGCATTTCCCGCAGCTTTTCCGATCACGGCACCAATGGCAGCACCACCGCCCGTACCTATCGCGGCGCCTTTCTGAGTTCTGGTAGCTGATTCACATCCTGCCAGGGTTAGACCGGCAAATGCTGTTGCAAATAGTGTTGTTTTAACGATTTTCATCATGTTTGCTTTTAATTTTTAAAGATTTAGTTCTTTTCTGCACATTCCCTTATGCCAGAAAGGTTTAGAGGACAAAATCTGCTATGCACCTATCAAATTATATGCCAATGAGATTTGCATAAAGACAACACCTAATATAAAAAGGTTGCGTTTTCAGCAACCTTTCTATTAATATTAACTGGCGACTTTTCTATTGTGCCGGAGCCGTAGGCGCAGCGGCAAGTTCCACCACTTTTGTAAGTACATAAGTAGTACCCTTCGCTATATTACTTTTCTTTTTGTCTTTTTTTGCTGCTTTACTCGACGTTGAAGCTACGTCAGACTCAGTTGACTCTATGTCAGTCGTAGTAGCATAGGCCGCACTGTCACTGGCCATCATTTCAGGAAATACCGCTGTTGGGTTCTCTTCGTCAAACTTGCTTCCCACGTTGATATATAATTTTTTACTGGTCGAATCAAAAACCAGTGTGCCTTCTTTTAGTGATTTGCCAGAGTAACGGGTCTCGGCCTTCGCAACTCCCGCATCTGCATCGGCATTGACATCAGTAGTCATTGTGGTGGCGCTATCCATTTCATTTTGGAGGGTCTTCTGCACCGGTATTTTGTAAGTAGCAGGAGACACTTTTAAATCCGCCTTGAATTTGCCCTGTGGCATTCCATTTACCCAAACGATTCCCTTGTTTTCAGAATCGCGGCTAATGGTAACGGGGGTAACGATTCCTTCTTCGTCAGTATATTCGTATTTTCCCAAAACAGGAAAGATCATTTCATCGGTTAGTTCGCCGGGCATGGGGGCTAATTCTTTAGCCTGTGGTTTATAATTTCTCGGCGTTTCGGGCGTTGTGGACACCTGGGCAAATGATGCGATGGATATCGACAGTGCCGTTGCTAATAAGAAATTCTTCTTCATTTGTTTATATTTTACAGTTTAACGAGCCCCCAAAACCAAATGCCAGTGGGGAATGTTTTATTAAATACATTCGGAGGTTTTAAAAGATTAGGCCTCCAAAACTCAATCGGTGTAAGCAGAAATTATTATGCCAAAAATTTAATTATGGAGCAATAAACCTTTATTTTAGATTTTAGTTATGAATTGAGTCTGGTCATCATTTTCAGCCCGAATTTTCTAAAACAGGAGTAATAAATTGGAACATAAAGATTTGAATAAAATAGAGGTCACCGGAGCTCGCGTGCACAACCTGAAGAACGTAGACATTTCCATTCCGAAGAACCAGCTGGTCGTGATCACCGGCATCAGCGGAAGCGGAAAGTCGTCGCTTGCGTTCGACACCATTTATTCCGAAGGCCAGCGCCGCTACATGGAAACGTTTGGCGCATACGCCCGCCAGTTTATTGGCGACATGGAACGGCCGGATGTAGATCAGATCACCGGCTTGTCGCCCGTAATTTCTATAGAACAAAAAACTACGAATAAGAATCCCCGCTCCACCGTAGGCACTGTTACGGAAGTGTATGATTTTTTCCGGCTTTTCTATGCCCGTGTTGCTGAAGCATATTCTTACAATACCGGAAAAAAAATGGTGAAGTGGAGCGAGGAGGAAATTGTGGAGAATATCTTCCAGCGGTTTTACGGTAAAAAGCTGAACCTCCTGGCCCCGCTGGTGCGTGGCAGAAAAGGGCATTACCGGGAACTCTTTGAGGACGTGAGGAAAAAAGGGTTTTTGAAAGTAAGAGTGGACGGGGAGATCAAAGACCTTACCGCAAAAATGCAGGTAGACCGTTACAAGATCCACGATATTGAATTGGTCGTAGACCGCCTGCAGGTGACGGAGGATCTGAAAGCCCGCCTCAGCCAGAGTGTGCAGCAGGCTTTGAAGCTGGGTAAAGACCTGATGTTTGTTTTGGTGAATGACGAAGCCGAGGTTGCTCAATACTCTAAAATGCTCATGTGTGAAGACACCGGCATCAGCTACGAGGAGCCTTCACCCAATTCATTTTCTTTCAACTCGCCTTACGGAGCTTGTCCCTATTGCCGCGGCCTCGGCACGAGCTCGGTGATCAATATGGATGCGGTGTTGCCGGACAAGGACAAAAGCATCAAAGAAGGCGGCATCGCCCCGCTGGGTGAAGAGCGCAGCGCCAGTGTGTACCAGCAGGTAGAATCGTTTGCAAGAAAATACAAGATCAGCCTATCAAAACCCCTGAAAGACATTACGCAGGAACAACTGGACCTGCTGCTTTATGGCGACGGTGGTGCAGACAAAACCCTGCACCTGGATGGCACTGATGAATCTATACCGGATTATTATTCCGGCAGCTATGAAGGCATTATTCCTATGCTGAAAAGATGGTACCTGTCTACGCAAAGCAATGAAGGATTGCGTGATTGGGTAGAAAAATTCATGGAGCTACAACCCTGCCCTTCCTGCAACGGAGATCGTTTGAAAAAAGAAAGTCTTTGGTTTAAGATCGACAATAAGAATATCGCTTATTTAAGCAACCTCAACCTGGACAACCTGGCTGCCTGGCTGGACGGCATTGAGTTGCGGCTCAGTAAAAAACAAAACGCCATTGCGAAAGATATTTTAAAAGAGATCAGGGAACGTTTAGGTTTTTTGCTGGATGTTGGATTAACTTATCTTTCCCTGAATCGCCCGAGCCGGACCCTGAGCGGCGGTGAATCGCAGCGGATACGGCTTGCAACGCAGATCGGTTCTCAATTGCAGGGCATCACTTATATCCTGGACGAGCCTTCGATCGGGCTGCACCAGCGCGATAACCACCGGCTGATCACGTCGCTGCAAAACCTGCGGGATATCGGTAACAGCGTGTTGGTAGTGGAACATGATAAAGACATTATGCTGGCGGCTGATTACCTGATCGACATCGGGCCCCGCGCGGGTTATCATGGCGGGCGCGTCGTGGCCCAGGGCACCCCTAAAGAAATTGTAAAGCTGGATACGATTACGGCCGGTTATCTCAACGGCCATCTTAAAATTGAAACCCCGGCAGAACGTCGTAAAGGAAATGGAAAGTTCGTTGAACTGAAAGGCGTCACCGGCAACAATCTTCAAAATGTCAGTGTCAAGTTTCCCCTGGGAAAGATGATCGTGGTGACCGGTGTCAGCGGTAGCGGCAAATCAACGTTGATCAATGAAACCCTCTACCCTATCTTAAGCAATCATTGTTTTCCGGCGAGTAAGATGCATCCCATGCAACACAAGTCGGTAAAGGGTTTGGAGCACATCGACAAAGTGGTGGAGATCGATCAATCGCCGATCGGGCGCACACCGCGTAGCAATCCTTCAACTTATTGCGGATTTTTTACGGACATCAGAACACTGTTTGCTTCGGTTCCGGAAGCCAAGATCAGGGGATATAATGCAGGACGTTTTTCTTTCAATGTCAAAACAGGCCGCTGTGATGTGTGTGAAGGCGGTGGCATGCGGGTGATCGAAATGAACTTCCTGCCCGACGTGTATGTGCCCTGCGAAAAATGTAACGGGAAAAGGTACAACCGTGAGACACTGGAAATACGGTATAAAGGAAAATCTATTTCGGATGTGCTGAACATGACCGTGGATGATGCGGTAGAATTCTTTCAGCCGGTGCCGAATATTTACCGGAAAATCAAAACCCTGCAGGATGTAGGCCTGGGTTACATTACGCTGGGGCAAAGCGCCGTGACATTGAGTGGCGGTGAAGCCCAACGGGTGAAGCTCAGCACAGAGCTGTCGAAAAAAGACACCGGCAAGACCTTTTATATCCTGGACGAGCCCACAACAGGTCTGCATTTCGAAGATATCCGTCACCTGATACATGTACTGGACAAGCTGGCCAACAAGGGCAATACGGTATTGATCATTGAACATAACATGGACGTGATCAAGATCGCGGATCATATCATCGACCTGGGTCCCGAAGGCGGTGACGGCGGTGGGCAGATCCTGTTCGAGGGGACGCCGGAAGAGCTGGTGAAAAATAAAGAAAGCTATACAGGGAAATATTTGCAAGCAGAACTTTAGAAAGAAGTTCTGCTTGCTTACAATAAAATGGCTGGTTATGAAGTAGCCAATTACTGAGCTGGCCTCATTGATTGCATGCACTCTTGTGTGATATCTGTCCAGGAAAATTTTGCCCGGGCGTCACATTTTATTATATATTTGAAAAAATACAACATAAAGCTAACTACACATGAAACACCTTTCACTGGCTTTTGCTTTTTTCTTTTTTGGTATATCATTTTTGCGCGCCCAGGCGCCGACTGATCTGTCTTTCCCTCCATTAGGTGCAGCCATAAAGGACGGCCAGCTGATCGTCGAATGGGAAACGCGATCCGAAACTGACGTTAGTCATTACAATGTAGAGGTTTCGAAAGACGGAAAAGCATTTAAAAAGATTGGGGAACCTGTATTATCGAAGGCTGAAAATGGCAACTCCACTTCCACGCTAAACTATCATTTCTCTACGCCGGTTGAGGACCTTTCCGCAACTCTTTCATTGATCTTCCTTCCATTTTTAATTTGGTCTCTAAAGAAAAGAAGGCAACTGCTAAGCCTGTTTTTACTGGGTAGCTGCGTTTTGATATCGTGCAAAAAGACGGACCAGCCGGAGCCGAGAAAAGTGAAATTTATGTGCGTGTTGCCCAGTTGAATAAAAAAGGTCAGGCAAATTATTCCCAGGTGGTGCGTATTAACAAGCAGTAACTCGTTAATTTTTCAAGTCTCTGCACTATGTCAAAGAAAACAAAACCATACCGACCGAAATCCGTCTACCGCTTGAGGAATTACCAGCATTCATTCAGGCAACGGCAAAGAAATTGCTTGATAAATCGTTACGACACTTCGTCCGCCAAATTAAATTTCATGCGGCTATTGTGAATGATGTCGAAAAATGCCTTGAAGAAAAAGCCGCTTATTACCAATCCTTGCCGGAAGAAACACACTATGATCTTATCGGAAACATTATTCCGAAATACAGTCTGCATTACTTATTCAGACGCTCTGAAGACGTAACGGATGTATATAGTTTCAACCTCGATCTGGATCAGTATGGTCAAATTTTAAGTTATGGACTGCCCGAACATTATCATGCCGCTGTTGTCCCCTTGTTTGGCAAAACGAAAGCTATTGAGTTGGGCACGGAATATGCCCGGCAAAAGGCTATACAACCACTGTAATAGAACACTCCTGCTTGTATTGTAAAATACAATACACTTTTATGGGATATTATTTCTTGCAAAAAAAAGAGCGCGGAGGGAACAAGCGTTGCAAGGCGATTACGATTGATCTCGCTGCCCTATTTATCGTTCAGGATATTGAGGCACAGATTATAAAATCAGGCGAGTCCAAGATGATTACGTTTTGCGTTGATGAAGATGACACCTTAACTTAATCCCTGACAAATAAGATGGACAGTTCGTGGGTTGTTTCATACCTCACAGGTTTTGAAAACCTGTGAGGTATGAGGCTCAACTTCTGATCATTTCAATATGATCGATACCTGCATCATCATAAATCTCACTGCAGGCTTCGAATCCCAACAGCTCGTAAAATTTTTTCAGGTGAAACTGCGCCCCGATCTTTATCGGATGTTTCCCGAATATTTGTTCGCTAACGCGGATGCTTTCCTGCATCAGGCTTTTACCCAACCCTGTGTTCCGCGCTTCCTTCTTCAATACGACACGCCCGATTGATTGCTCGGCGTAGCTTACACCCGGAGGCAGTAATCTCGCGTAAGCCATCAGCACACCGCTTTGCCAGCCCATCAAATGATAACTCTTTTGATCTTTGCCATCTACATCCTGGTAGTAACAATGCTGCTCTACAACAAATACCTCGCTACGCAGCTGTAGCAAAGCGTAAAGCTCCTCCAGCGAAAGCTCGTCAAAAGACTTGCTGATCCATTCCATCATACTTCTATTGATAATTTCCGGTAGCTTCCATCATTTATTTCATCCAGACCACACACGTTGCAGAGACCTCCGTCATTGCAATGTTTGAGAGGCATTGTGGCATCCAAAGAAAATAAATGTTGCGCCGGTACCGCAATGCAACATAAAAAATAAAATGCAAACAATTAAATTTACGCCTTAAAGCTCTGCTAATGCATAAATTGATTTCGACTTTCGTCTGGCTATGTTGTTTTTATACTGTTGCTGCTCAAACTGATTTAGGTCCCCTCACGGTAGAAAAGATCATGAGAGATCCCCGATGGATGGGCACTTCTCCCTCGCAATTACAATGGAACCGCACCGGAGACACCCTCTATTTTTTATGGAATCCCGACAACAAACCTGCCGACTCCCTGTATTTTATCACATTGAAGAATCACACACCGCAGAAAGCTACCGTAGTTCAACGACAGTTTTTGTCCCACCCGGGTAGCTATGTATATAATACGCAACGCAATCAATATGTGTTTGAAAAAAATGGCGATGTGTTCTTTACTGATTTGAAATCACGGAAAACCAGGCGTATCACTGCGACCATCGATAGCGAGACCAATCCGCAGTTCAGCTTTGACGAACTAAAGATCGTATATACACGGGCTTCGAACCTGTATGCCTGGGATATCGCATCAGGAGAAACCCAACAGTTAACCAACATCGGTACAGCCAGCAACCAGTATGGAGCGCGCGAAAACGGAGGCAGAGAAGAGCAATGGC
This sequence comes from Niabella sp. ZPM-14, assembly GCF_055693045.2. NCBI lineage: Bacteria > Pseudomonadati > Bacteroidota > Chitinophagia > Chitinophagales > Chitinophagaceae > Niabella > Niabella sp. ZPM-14. The sequence continues at coordinate 3,850,834 of NZ_CM181148.1, read as the reverse complement.
TGAAAAATGACCAGCTGCAAAACTTTGATGTGCTGCGCGAACGAAAATCAAAAAATGATACCAGCGACGCGTATCGTAAAGCGTTGCCGAAAGAAAAACCATTGCGCTATCTTTTTGTCAAAGAAGGTTCTGTAAGGGGGCTCAACATCAGTCCTGACGGGCGGTATGTGAGCTATCGGGCCTTCAGGCCGGCTACCACGAAAAACACCATCATCCCTGATTATGTTACGGAGACCGGCTACACTACAGATATTTCCGGACGAAATAAAGTAGGCGCAGAACAAGGTGTTTCGGCTTTTTATGTGTTTGACCGGGAAAAAGATACCGTCCTTTCTTTACCTGTCGATCAGATACCGGGCATTACCGATTTGCCTGATTACCTGAAGGACTATCCTGCTGCTTTGGAGAAAAGAAAAAAAGAAAAGGCAAAGCGCCCCGTGTCCGTCTATGGCATCTCCTGGTCGCCTAAAGGCAAACATGCTGTAATAGATGTTTACGCCGATGACAACAAAGACCGGTGGCTCCTGTTGTGGGATATGAACCGGAATCAATTGACTTTGCTCGACCGTCAGAGGGATGAAGCCTGGATCGGCGGACCGGGCATCAACAGCAGCAGCATCGGCTGGATCAGCGAAGAACTGTTCTGGTTTCAATCAGAAGCTACAGGGTACTCCCATTTGTATACGATCAACGTATCCACTAAAGAAAGGAAACAGTTGACGTCAGGTTCCTACGAGATCCAGGATGCGATCTTATCGGAAGACAAGAAAACATTTTTCTTAACGACCAACGAGATACATCCCGGGGAAAAACATTTTTATAAATTGAATATTGCCACCGGCAAAAAAGAACAAATTACCTCGATGACCGGCTCTAACGAGGTGAATCTCGCCCCTGGTGAGCAAAACATCGCATTGCTTCATTCTTACTCAAACCGCCCCTGGGAGCTCTACCTGCAACCGAACAAAGCGGGAGCAAAGCCTTTGCAAATCACGTTCAAAGCGGCCAGCGAAGAATTTAAGTCTTATCAATGGCGCGACCCCGAGGTTATCAGTTTCACTGCGGCCGACGGAGCGAAGGTTTACGCACGCGTTTACCGGCCTTCAAAACCTCATGCGAATAAACCGGCTGTACTGTTTGTACATGGAGCCGGATACTTGCAAAACGCCCATAAATGGTGGAGCAGCTATTTCAGGGAATATATGTTTAATAATATGCTGGCAGACCAGGGGTATACCGTGATGGATATCGATTATCGTGGAAGCGCGGGTTATGGCCGCGACTGGCGAACAGGGATTTACCGGCATATGGGCGGCAAGGACCTGAGCGATCATGTGGATGCGGTTCGTTACCTGGTAAAAAACTATGATGTCAATCCGGATCATGTAGGATTATACGGCGGCTCCTATGGAGGCTTTATGACGCTGATGGCGCTGTTTACCGAACCCGGAGTTTTCAAAGCAGGTGCCGCCCTGAGACCGGTAACTGACTGGGCTAATTATAACCACGGATATACTTCTAACATCCTGAATGAACCTTATACCGATAGCCTGGCTTACTATCGCAGCTCGCCGGTCTATTTCGCCAAAGGGCTGAAAGGCGACCTGTTGATATGCCACGGCATGGTCGATGTGAATGTTCATTACCAGGATGCCGTAAAACTCGCTCAACGGCTTATTGAATTGGGCAAGGACAATTGGGAACTGGCGGGTTATCCGATGGAAGATCATGCTTTTGTAGAACCCAGCAGCTGGACCGACGAATATAAAAGGATCTTCAAGCTGTTCGAAAGAGTGCTGAAGAAATAGAAGACAGACCCTGGTCCATAAGCTGCTCTTCGTCAATAGCCGTACTTATCCTTCCACAATTTTTTCAGGTAATTGCGGAGCTCATTTTCACGGGCGTTATTGCCCGGCTCGTAAAACGTAGTACCGGCAATACTTTCAGGCAGATACTCCTGTTCAGAGAAATTATTATCGTAGCTGTGCGAATACTTATACCCTTTGCCATAGTCGAGGTTCTTCATCAGTTTGGTGGGCGCATTTCTGATGTGGAGCGGAACCGGCAGATCGCCAAACTTGTGGACCGCGGCCATAGCCTCGTTGATCGCCATATAGGAAGCATTACTTTTGGGTGATGTTGCCAGGTAGACAGCACATTGCGAAAGTATGATCCTGGACTCCGGATGCCCTATTTTATTTACCGCATCGAAAGTGGCATTCGCCAGCAACAACGCATTGGGGTTGGCATTCCCGATATCTTCACTCGCCAGTATCAACATGCGCCGGGCAATAAACTTTACATCCTCGCCACCCTCTATCATCCGCGCCAGCCAATACACAGCACCATTGGGATCACTGCCCCGCATGGACTTTATGAAAGCTGAGATGATATCATAGTGCTGCTCGCCGCTTTTGTCGTACAAAGCCACTTTCTTTTGCGCTACATCCATGACCAGCGCATCGGTTATATCAATATTGTTTTTCGCCGAATTGCACACGAGCTCCAGCAGGTTCAATAACTTGCGAGCATCACCACCGCTGATCGTGATCAGAGCATCCGTTTCTTTGAGGGTTATTTTTTTCTTTTTGAGAACATCATCGTCGCTTATGGCTTTGTGCAGCAATTGGATCAGATCCTTTTCCTCAAGGGCTTTTAAAACGTACACCTGGCAACGGCTTAGCAAGGCACTATTCACTTCGAACGAAGGATTTTCCGTTGTCGCACCAATCAGGGTAATGATTCCTTTTTCAACCGCATGCAATAAAGCATCCTGCTGACTTTTATTGAAACGGTGGATTTCATCAATGAATAAGATACTGCCTCGCTCATGTTTGGCTTTTTCAATCACCTCCCGCACTTCTTTCACACCGGCATTCACGGCACTTAAGGCAAAAAAGGAAACAGACAGGTTGTTGGCGATGATATTGGCCAGCGTAGTTTTCCCGGTTCCCGGAGGACCCCAGAAGATGACAGATCCGAGCGATTGATTTTCGACAGACCTTCGCAGTATGCTGCCCGGCCCGATCAGGTGCTGCTGCCCTACTACTTCATCAAGCGTTCGGGGCCTTATACGTTCTGCTAATGGAGTCATGCCACGAATTTATGGCACATTTGTTTTTAAAAATGCTGCGATTTTTTTAAAACTGTCATCTAATATCGCGGGATCGCTCCAGCCGTGTGTTTGATTCTCATAATAGACCAATTCATTGCTGACCTTCGCTCCGTTCAGTTTTGCCTGCAGCGTAAAAGACTGCTCTTCGGGCACCACATCGTCCAGACCGCCTTGCAAGATAATTGTCGGCGGGGCCTGGGCATTAGCATAATTTATGGGGCTGCTCTCCTGGTACATGCGGGGGTTACTGTCTGGCGTGCCGGACATCAGCAGGTTGAGTCCAAACGCACCGAAAGGGTCATTTTGTGCGTAATAATTATACAACGCCTTCATATCGGTAGGACCAAAAAAATCTATAATCGCTTTCGGCTTAATAAGGTTAGAGTTTTTATATCCCTGTAACAATGCCAGATGCGCACCCGCACTCGCACCGCCGAGCACCCATTTATCCGAGATCACATAATCAGACCGGTTGTCATAGATAAATTGTATCGCTTGCTTAATGTCATTCTCCTGAGCAGGAAATACATCCGTGCTTGTAAGACCCACTTTTGCCAAACTATAGTTTAAGTTAAATATGGCATAGTCCGGCAACAGGCTCTGAAATGCCTTGACATACGGATTAAAGTCGGACTTGTCGCCTTCTGTCCAGGCGCCCCCGTGTATCAGGATCAGGACCTTGGTGGTAGCGGTACTGCGGTTGGCGGGAAGATAGACATCCATTTTTTGCCTGGTCTTTGCACCATACGACACATCTGCGATAGTCCGCGCCTCAGCAGCGATCAGCGGCCCGGGCATTTCATCAGTCAAATCATCTTTTCCGCAGGAAAAAAAACTGATTACAAGCAAGAATAACAGAACAGGTTTCATAAAGGTTAGTTTTATTTATTAAAATAATACTTCATTCGAAGTTACTCCAAACTTATTGTCCGGGCGATAATTTTTAGTACTGATGTATAAAACCAGTTGATTCTGGATGATCAACGCTCACCGGTGGTCAAAAAACCGGGATCAGAACTTTGAAGGCACTATTTGTGTAACCGTTGCATCTTTCCTACTTTGTTGATGGGCCGCTATCAAGATGTTTTTTGCTTTTCCTGATAATTTGGCTTTTCTTTGCACCATCAAATTAATGGGCAACATATCATCTTTTTTGCAGCAACATCTTGATCTGCTGAACCACTGACAGGGTTTCATTTCCTGAGTCAACCCTTTTCTTTACGTTTAAAAGATTTTGATATGTCTGCTACTGCAACGCAAACAGCCGATTATTTTATAGCACTCGAAGAGCAACATGGCGCTCATAATTACCATCCGCTTCCCGTCGTCTTATCACGTGGCGAGGGACCTTATGTGTGGGATGTTGACGGAAACCGGTATTTTGATTTTTTGAGTGGCTACTCTTCTGTAAACCAGGGGCACTGTCATCCCACAATTGTTGCCGCCTTCGTGAAGCAGGCGCAGCAACTCACCCTCACCAGTCGCGCATTTTATAATGATCAGCTGGGGCGGTTTGAACAATATATTACTAAACTGTTGGGTTACGATAAAGTGCTTCCTATGAACACGGGTGTGGAAGCGGTGGAGACGGGGATCAAGCTTTGTCGCAAATGGGCCTACGAAGTCAAGGGCGTTCCCGAAAATGAAGTGCAGATCATTGTCTGTGATCACAATTTTCACGGGCGAACCACTACGGTCATTTCTTTCAGCACTGACCCGCTGGCGAAAACCCACTTCGGACCTTTTACAAGCGGCTTCATCAGCATACCCTACAATGATATAGACGCTCTCGCCCAGGTACTCAATCACAACCCCAACATCGGGGGATTTTTAGTAGAGCCCATACAGGGCGAAGCCGGTGTTTTGGTACCGGACGATGGATATCTCGCGCGCGCCAAAGCTTTGTGTGAGCAACGCCAGGTATTATTTATTGCAGATGAGATCCAGACTGGTTTGTGCAGGACCGGCAAAATGCTGGCCTGTGATCATGAAGCCGTGAGACCCGATATCGTGTTATTGGGAAAAGCGTTGAGCGGCGGGATGATGCCCGTGAGTGCTGTTTTAGCCGATAATGAAATTATGTTATGTATTAAGCCAGGCGAACATGGCTCTACCTACGGAGGTAATCCCCTGGCTGCAGTCACTGCCATAGCCGCTTTGCAGGTATTGATCGATGAAAAGATGGCGGAGCAGGCGGAAACGTTGGGAATATTATTTCGCGAAGCGCTGAAGAACTTAGAAAGTCCGCTTATTAAAGGTGTCCGGGGCAAAGGGCTCCTGAACGCCATAGAAATTAATAGCGAAGACGACCAAATGGCGTGGAGTATTTGTTTGGCCCTTAAAGAGCGGGGGCTGCTCGCCAAACCGACTCATGGAGATAAGATCCGGCTGGCGCCGCCGCTCGTGATCACAAAAGAACAATTGGAAGAAAGCCTTGTTATCATTCAGCAAACTTTACAATCATTTGAATAAGACCCGCCTATACAACTTATTGCCGGCCTTGCTCGGCAGCGCCATCGAAGGATTGATCGTCACCCTGGCGTTGTTTTGTTTTTTATTAGCAAAGGGCGTTGCCACAGACCAGGTATATATCTATGTTGGCGCAGCTGTGTTGTTTGTATCGTTGTTACTGTCGGCGGGGGCTTATTATACGCGTAAAGAGGAGCTGGAAAGTACCGGCGGTCAAAGTAAAATTTTAAAAATTTACCACGCCCTGGAAATAGAGGATCACCTGAAAGAAGCAATGGTGGCGGATACCATGCAGGAGAATGAAGCCTGGGAAAAGGAATGGAAAGAACAGGGCAACGCAACGAGCGAACTAAGCCCGCGGCAATACGCTATAGCCATGTTTTGCGGATTTATGATCGGCGGAATTGCTATTTTGATCAACAATTACTTCCTGCAACTGCCGGATTACGCAGCGCTACTCACCCCTTTCCTGCTGCTGGCGGCGCTAGGTTTTTATAAGTATAAACTATCGAATCGTACACCGGTCAATGGTATGCTGCTGATTTCAACATCGGGCATTCTCGCTGCGCTGCTGGCTTACTATGCGGGTAGCTTTTTTTAACGGGCTTTATTTTTTGAGTTCCGGTTCTTTGGGAAAAAGAGCTGAGATCATTAATAAAATACAGCCGAGCAATACCAGGTAGATCCCCGTTAGCTTTTCAGGACAAATCCCACCTTCACATCTCGGCAAAACGCCAAAATTTCGGATACCCCAGGCCAGGTTTAACGCTGCAAATAGCAGGTTCATTCGCTTAGCCCAGATCTTAGGAATGAATGAACAGGCCAGGATACAAGCCGACAATATAAAATGGGTCAACGCAGGCACTCCGTAGCGGGTGCCGGTAGTGTCGACACCAGATATGGTCAAAGGCGGATCCTCCACGCGCATCCAGGGCATAAAACAACCTGCTACTAATATTATTACGCCTGCCAGGGTTATCAATAACGATCTGTTCATAGGGTGCAAAAATAAATGAGCGCCTCTTACGAAACGCTCATTTTTATTATTTGGGAGCATTTGTTTTTAGAAATAGAACACACCGCTCACACCCAAAGCACGATGCTGGTTGTTTTTGTTCGCATTGTTATTGGTGGTTTGGCCGGGAACACTGTTGGTTAAACCGATTCCATATTGTGCGTGCACACCGAAACGACCGAAATCCAGACCGCCAATGATGTTAGCACCGAAATCAAACCTTTTAAACTGTCCGGATCCTACCTGACCTTCCTGATCAGAAGCATCTTCTGCAACAGGGTTATCGTTACCCCAGTCAATGCTTCTTGAAGTAGAGTTGGTAACTCCGTTTGTTTCAGTCATTGTTTTAATTTTACCGGCAAGACCTACTGCTGCGTAAGGACCAGCACCGATATAAGCTTTTACTTTCTCATTGAAAGGCAACTGGATAGCCAGGTTTACAGGAAGCTCCAGGTACATCGGGTTTACCTTGTAAGTGGTTTGCACACCTTCCACCAAAGTGGTAGTTGTTTCTGTACCTTTTGACTGCCAGTCAAGACCAGTCCTGATTTCAAAAGTAGATCCCAGAGGCACTACACCTACCACACCGGCATTGAATGTGTTGAGGCGTTTATTATCATCAAGGTTACCTTCTCTTGAGTTGGTCAGATTGGTAGAATTCCATCCACCTTTGATACCGAATTTTGCTTCAGCAAATCCTTGTGCTTTCACAGTTCCGGTCGTAGCTAAGAGCGCTACAGCTGCGATAATCATTTTACTTTTCATAATCTTCATTTTTAAATTAACCTAGGATTCAATTTGACCTTAGTTATAAAAATACTGTGCCAAAAACCGGATTTTTCAGCTTACAAACGTTCATCATTTTCAAAAAACGTTATAATTCAAATAGTTAAATAAGTAATTATTTTGCGGATTACCGAGCTGGTTATTCCAAAGCCAGGTCAGCATCTGCGTCATTTATCCCGGCATTATCCGCTTCTTGCTGTAATAAAGCGGCGCTTTTAACCAGTTGCAGCAACTCAGACCGGTAGCCCTCTTTATCATTTTTGACAAGCGCTTGTATACCTTTTTGGATATGCCTGTAGTTGCTGGTACCCTTGTGCGGCGAGTTGCGTAACAGCATACCAAATTGTGCGAGCGAAGCTGCTAATTGCATATTGGGCGAACCTTTTTGAAAAGTCCCCGGTTCACCGGACACAACCTTTTCTAATAATGCACTTTTTTCACCGTCAGGTTTTTTGTATCTGATCTTAACGGTCAAGACTTCATGAATATCCGATGAGCGATGACGTCCTGAGGTCTTTTCCTGGTATTTAAGATCATCCACTTTTTTCAGTTCCGGCGCCTCAATGCCAGCCGGTATGATCTCGTACAGCGCGGTTACCGAATGCCCGCTTCCCAGTTCACCCGCATCTTTTTGATCATCATTGAAGTCCTCCTTCGCCAGCATCCGGTTTTCATAACCGATGAGCCGGTAGCCCTGCACCTTTGCGGGATTAAACTCTACCTGCAGTTTGACATCTTTAGCAATGGTAAACAGGGTACCTCCGAATTGACTAATCAGCACTTTTCGGGCTTCGGTAAGGTTGTCAATATAAGCGTGGTTACCGTTGCCTTTATTGGCCAGTTTTTGCATCTTCGCATCCTGGTAATTTCCCGTTCCGTATCCCAATACAGTTAAAAAGATGCCGGTTTTTCTTTTTTCCTCGATCATGTTTTCCAGTTCGTCGTCGCTGCTTTGACCTACGTTGAAATCTCCGTCGGTACAAAGCACGATGCGGTTATTTCCATTCGGAATGAAATGCTCCTGCGCAATTTTATAGGCCAGCTTGATCCCGGCGCCACCAGCAGTGGACCCGCCGGCCTGCAGCCGGTCGATTGCATCCTTGATGCTTTTGGTCTCATTTCCGTCTGTAGAGGGAAGCACTACACCAGCGCTCCCGGCATATACGACGATAGCCACCCTGTCTTGCGGACGGAGCTGGTCGGCCAGTAATTTCATAGACGCCTGTACCAAAGGCAATTTGTCGGGAGCAGACATACTGCCGCTCACATCAACCAGGAACACCATATTGGTTGCAGGCAAGTTTTCAGTCCTGATCTTCTTAGCCTGAAGGCCGATCGCCACCAGTTGATGCCGCGCATTCCAGGGACATATCGTGTATTCAGTGTTGATGCTAAAAGGGCGGTCTCCCTCGGGTTCCGGATATTGGTAATTAAAATAATTGATCATTTCCTCGATGCGTACCGCACCCGCCGGCGGTAGCTGTCCATCATGGATCATCCTCCTGATATTGCTGTAAGAGGCGCCGTCCACGTCTATAGAAAAAGTGGACAACGGATTTTCCTTTGATTGTAAGAATGGATTTTCCTCAATATGATCATACCCCTCACGACTAAAGTGTCGTCCTGTCTCAGGATGCGAACGGCTGACTGACATGCCACGTATCACCACGTTGTGCGCCCCGCTTTTCGAAGGCGCTGCAACCACAGAAGCCATGGCTCCGGTAAGTACTTTTCTTTTCCGAGTTCCATATCCTACCACCACTACTTCATTCAGCGTCTGATCTGGTCGGCCCATCGCCACCGTGACAGGATTGCCTGCGTAGGCTTTGATCTCCTTTTGACGATAGCCCACAGCCGTTATAATAAGCTTGGCGCTACTCCCGGATACAGTGATATTGAAATTTCCATCCTGGTCTGTCACTGCCGAATTCTGTGTTCCTTTTTCCTGGACAGTGGCACCGGAAATCGGCCGGCTATTTTCGTCAACCACTTTGCCCTTTATCGTTTTTGTCATCAGGGTGAACGCAAGCAATGAAATACTTAACAGGCACGCGATTACTGTTTTGATCCATTTCATATGTTTTTTGTTTAATTGTTGAAAGGATGCGGAAAAAAGCAGGATTGCATAAATACTTTCCATTTTGAACCGGCTAAAGAGGGGTTCGCAATTCACTGAATAAATAGATGGATGGACTTTGAATTAGCAGCCTCAAGGCGGTAATATGGTAGCCCGGCGACGCTGTCAGGTCAGAAAAGATTAAATTGCATATGTAATCCTGAGAAATTTTGCATCTATCGTTTAGACATGCGCAAAAAATGAAGTGTACAACATCAGCTCCGACGCCGGTCCGGCAAATAGGAAGGATGGCTCTTCAGGGCGGACAGGACCGACGATCAGGTGTAGCAAAGCCGGTAATATAACATATTTGACACCCGTTTTTAAAATAGCATCCTTAAAAGAAGCAAGTGACGACAGCCTGCTGCTTGAGTTCAGGCAGCGCGGCGATCAGCAGGCATTGGCAGAGCTGTACCTCCGCTACAGTGATCTCTTGTACGGTGTCTGCCTCAAATACCTGGAAGATGCCGATGACGCCAAGGACGCTGTGATGAATATCTACCAGGAATTACTCCGCAAAGTGCCTCAGCATGATATTCAGAACTTTAAAAGTTGGGTGTATGTGTTGACCAAGAATTACTGCCTGATGCAGTTGCGAAGCGCGAAGAAGAATATTACGGTGAGCCTGGAGCAACAAGCAGTGCCCTCTGACGATTTTTCTCACCTGGACAACGTTATAGAAAAAGAAAAGGCCTTTAACCGGCTGGAACAGTGCATCAACAAGCTGCCCGAAGAACAAAAAAGCAGTATCCGGTTGTTTTATTACGAAGGGAAATGCTACAATGAAATTGCAACGATCACAGGGCTGGAATGGAATAAAGTGAGGAGCCTGATTCAAAACGGGCGCAGGAACCTAAAAATTTGTATGGAAAAAAATGCAGCAACAGAATAATACCTATCCGTTTTATGGTCCCGAAGATATCAAGAGGTATCTGAGCGGCAGCATGAACGCGCAGGACATGCACGACATGGAGAAGGCTGCGCTGAAAGATCCCCTGTTGGCGGACGCGATCGACGGGTTCAGAAAAGCCGACCACGCAAAGACGGATCAGCACCTCAACGACATCCGTGCTGCGATCCTGGGCCTTCCTGAACGCGAAAATCTGGTCGTACCGATCGATCGCAACCGTCAGAGCTGGTGGCGATGGGCTGTGGCGGCCTGCAGCCTGGGATTTATTGCGGGAGCCATTTGGTGGTTGACGCAAAGAGAATCCGCTGCCCCCAACCTGCCTGTGGCCGTGACCGTTCCTTCAACCGACGCATCGGCGCCTGTTGCTCAAAGTCCTGAATTCAGATCAGCTGAGCCTGCTACCCCGATAGCTGAATTGGAAAAGGACCGGACGGCGCTCCACCAGGCTCCGTCCCTGGCAGAAGCACGCCGGAAGGAGAAAGCCGTCGAGCTATCCGACGAAGTGGCCGACACTACTTTGTCGCCGCAAGCTTTCGCCCTTGAAGCCGCAGCTCCTGCGACGGCCTTATTATCCGGATCGCCCGAAATGATTTCTGAAAAAACCAGGAAGGCTACTCTAGAAGCGGGTAAGTCGACCGGTTATACTCCGACCAACCGGGAGCTGAAACAGCAAGTGAACGGCGACCTGCCGGAAGTGATCTACGGAAAAGTGACCGATAGAAAAGGCACTCCCCTGCCGTCGGCTACGATTGCGCTCACCGCCAACAAAGGAGCGGTAGCGGCGGCTGACGGAAGCTTTTCAGTGGTTGCGCCGGACAGTAGTGTTAAGGCTGCGGTGTCGATGGTCGGTTTTAAACAGACCGTGGCGACACTTACACCGGGACAAGCCAACCATGTGAAGCTTGAGAAACTGGATGAACCACTCGAAACCGTAACAGTTAACAAGCCTGCCAAAAATAAAGGCACGGTGGGCGACTTCCAAAAGTTCAAGCGAACCACCACGCAAACCAGCGATAAGGAACTGTTGTACCCGGAGGAAGGCTGGGCTCATTTTTACGAAGAGCTGGGCAGTAACCTCGGCGTCAATAAGGCGCAGGCCAAAAAAACACTCCAGATCAAATTTACAGTCGACGAAAATGGCGATCCGGTCGATTTCACGATTGTGGAGAGCCCGGATGAGATCCTCACCAAAAAGGCCATCGAGTTCATTAAAAAGTCGAAGTGGAAAAATTTCAAACTCGACAAAAACGCGCTGGTCAAGATCGAAGTGAATTGATCACTCTCCATTGGCGGAGGTTTAATCCTCCGCGATTTTCGAGCGAGCACTTTGAGAAAACCTACGAACTGCCCCGTCCTATCCCCGATGGTTCAGACCACCATCACCCTCCCTTTAGCGAAATCCCATTTTCCTGACGGAACTGCCATTCGGTCAGTCAACTTCTAATTGGCGGCGCCATTTGACCGTAGACCTCCTCCTGTAATCAATCAATGTGGACGAACCGCTCCCTAGACCGGTGGGGTAGGGGACGCGTGATTTGTATAAGAATAAAAGAAAAAAATGCCCACTATTTATATAAAGTAAAAGTTTAGATAAGTCGCCTTTAAAAATTACCCTTTTTAAAAACCATCGGTAATGACCATAAAATGGCCTCAACAACAGGTTTAGATAGGTCAAAACATATTAATTTTTTAAATCATAAAATTTTTAACTAAAATATTTATCCATATAAATTTTATAAAATTTTAATTTTCAATTAAATAAATTTATTTAATACATAAAATTTCGGTTTTAAAATATCTGAGGCTTATGTATAAAAATTCGCCTATACTTAATTAATTATTACACCTTTTAAATCTTATAATGCATTAGTAAACAATAATTTAACATTAATATTCTCTACTAATAAATTTAGTCTGTCGAATTTGTCCGAACTATAGATGCACATGCTAAGTTTATTAGTAAAATGGAACCCGCTCTCTTGTCATTTATATGAAATAAATTTCGAGCTGCAATTTTGCCTACGTGTTGAGCAGCTTAAAAGTACCGCTTAGTTACGCACTTGGAAGAATTAAAGAATGGATATCGCCAAATGACAAGGTCTCGCCGAATTTCGCAAAAGAAAAAGGCCGTTCCTGATAGGAACGGCCTCTGATTAAATAATAATAGTTGTAAAATATCGATGTTCAGTAACCCGATCTACACTCCTGTCCAATTGGCAGGGTCTTGTCTCCAGCTGAGTAATTGAGCGGCTTGGTCTGGTTGTATTAAGCCCTTTTCCTGCGCTAATTCCAGCAGTACCGGATAGGTGGTTAAGGGCTGATATTTCAGGTTTCTCTTTTCAAAAGCTTCTGCGGCCACTGTAAAATCGTACGTGAAAATGGATACCATTCCAAGGATTTCAAGCCCCGCTCCTTCCAGGGCGTCCACTGCCTGCAGGCTGCTTTTACCGGTGCTCACCAGGTCCTCGATCACCACAATCTTCTGCCCGGGTTCGTAACGACCCTCAATTTGGTTGCCTAATCCGTGATCTTTGGGCTTGGGTCGGACATACAAGAAAGGAAGCTTTAGCTGATCTGCAGCCATCGCCCCCCACGCAATTCCGGCCGTCGCCACGCCCGCCAGTGCATCTGCCTCGCTAAACTTTTCGAATAGCACATTGCACATTTCGCTCTTGATGAAGTCGCGAATAAACGGGTAAGATAATACGCTACGATTGTCACAGTAGATGGGACTTTTCCAGCCACTGGCCCAGGTAAAGGGTTGTTCGGGACTTAGCTTTACCGCATTGGCATGCAATAATTTTTCAGCAACAACTTTTGCGTCGTTCATATGTACTACCTATTTTTAGATCGCGAAAATATAGGTTTCCCCATTGATACGACCCAAAAGCAGTCTTTTATAATCCACATAGTTATGCAGATCACTTTATATATTCACAACAAGCCGGTTTATCTGGCCGATCAACTGGATGAAGCCCTGGAGCGTTGGCATCACCAACCCGAAACAATCTTCATCGACGAGTTGAATAGCCATACAGTGAAAGCGATGCTGCATGAGATCCGACTCCCGGAGATTGCCCGGGGTATTTTTTATCATCCTGACCTGGAAGCACTGCGAAAAGACTTCCTTAAGAAATTTGAGGTCCACCGGGCAGGCGGCGGCCTTGTGATGAACGAGCACGGTGATTTTTTGATGATCTTCAGGAGGGGGGCCTGGGACCTTCCGAAGGGCCACCTCGACGAAGATGAGACGATGGAGCAATGTGCCCTCCGCGAGGTGGAAGAGGAAACCGGCCTTGCCAACGTCACCTTAACGCGATTCCTGACCACTACCTATCATAGTTATGAGCAGGGCACGCATCATATTATGAAAGAGTCACATTGGTACCTGATGAACAGTCCGTCTGAGGACTCGTTAATCCCACAAACTGAAGAAGACATTGAGCGGATTGAATGGGTTAAAAAGGAAGACCTCGGAGCTTATCTTTCCCGAGCCTACCCTTCTATCAGGGATGTATTTAGCGCTTTTGATAAGCTTACAGCATTATTTTAACTGATCGCGTTGTCGACGTTGCCCGAAGATTGGTCAAAATTGCTTTGTGAATAAAGGTAGCTACATCGCCGTAGGTCATCTTGCTTAAATTCGGGTGACTTGACGTTCTCAGGAAGGGTTTTCATAGCCTGAGTTGGACATTTTAAGGCATATTCTCATACTTTATCCGCTTATTGCAACGTTCAATTTTAGCATACCGCTTCCTAAACGATTTGCTCATTTTCTCTTCTGGATAGCGCTCCGTAAGGAGATTTCAGGATCATAAAGAGGCGCTGAATTCAACTGCTCCGATTACACAGTTACCTCGGTGCAAGTTCCTCCGATTGTTTACCGACGAGCTGAGGTACAAATGGTGGCCCGGGTTATTGCTTACGTGATCTTCGGTCCGCCTGTAGATGACTATAACCTCACAACAAGCTCCCCGACCCAAAATGTAGGGTTGCACCGTGCAACCTTCGGAAAGGGGCTTAGAAGGCTCTTTTGATGTTCGGCATTCATTGTATCATTTAAATGATACCTGTAGCCCTCATGTCAACATACTTTACACAAGAAGGAGGATAAACGAAAAAAAGCTACCGCAATGCGGTAGCTTTTTAATCTTTGGAATATCAGATTCGATTATTTTCCGAAAGTTTCAGCAAACTGAGCTAAAGCAGCAGCGTTGTTCACGTTGATACCTTTTGCAGCAGCCGCTTTTACTACGTCTCCAGGAATTGCGTATACCTGAATTTGTACTAAAGGCATTCCTTTGAACATATCAGCAGATTTACCGTCCTCATATTTAACCAAATTGATATCACCGTTACCAGAGATAGCTTTATTTGAAGTCAAATTAGCAGGCGCTTTGTAATAAATGTCAGGAATAGTATTATCGCTCCAATAAGGCTTAGCCATATCGCTATAATTATAATTCCAGCCTGTAGCAAGCGTTCCGTTAGGAGTGTTCAAGCTATTTTTAACCACATTCAGATCACTGTTAGGGTTGTTCAGGGTAATCGGTCCAAATTTAAATGCTGTGGCTGTGTTGCCAGCATTTGAACCGGAAGAAATGTCCCATGTAAATTTCATCTGACCGCTTCTGAACTGACCGGCTGCTGCTGCTGTAACAGTATTATTAGGCCATGGCGTCCAGCTAAAACCAGTTGATCCAAGGTGAGCACCCCCATTAGGATGAGGATTACCCATAAAAGGGTTAGCATTATATCCCCCTGTAGGGAATGCTGCAGTATAACCAGGAACGTTAGTAGTTGTATAAACGCCTGCAGGACCAAACATCGCACCACCTACCGTATACTGGTACAGATAGCTGTCGGTAATATCCATCCAGCCCACCTGAGCACCGGCTCCTGTTTCATAGCGAGGTGTTCCGTTACTAGGGTTAACGTATCTGTATTTTAAAAATACTTTACCATCCTGTTTGTAAGATTCGATTTTGTTCATTAAGCCTGGAATCGTATTCAGGTTGATATTTGTTTCAGCAGTATAGTTTGCTCGGTAACCGTCCGCATCGGTACCGGTTGTAATGTTGACATTCTTGGTACGATAGAAGGTTAAGTTTTGTCCAACCGCAACAGTAGCAGGAACAGCTTTAGCGTAGGTCAAATAACCAAACGCAGCACCGTTGTCTACTTTCAGGCGATCTATATCCTCCTGAGTTAAAGTAAACTCCGCAGTAGGATTTGTAAAGTTTTGTGTATAACGGAATTTCGCCCCCACAACAAACGGAGCTGTACCCAGGTCTGAAGCGGATTGAGGCACCCTGTCATAAACACCCGAGCCTGCAGTGCTTTGGAAGATCATCTCCCGGTTAGTGCCCCAGCCAGGGTATTGGTCAATACGGATCTTATCATTTTCTGACACTTTGTAAGAAGAGAATATCTCTGGATTACCATAGGTAGTTGTGGCAATGTCAGAAACCTTTTTGGAATTAGCCACTAAGGTAATATTTTCCAAACCAGCGGTAATATAGAAGGTTTTTGCTGCATACGCAGAACCTAAAGGCATTTGATTGGCATCCCAGCCAGTAGCTGTTTTAGGACCGTAAAAAATAGAAGTATTGGTATCGAAGTAGAAATCACCTACAGTACCAACATTAGCTGCAGGAGCGCCGGCTCCACTGATAATTTTTGTACCGTTTGCGCCGTCTTTACCAGGTGCACCATCCTTACCAGGTGCGCCATCTTTGCCATCCTTTCCAGCCGCGCCTGCTAAAACCGTACCTGTTGAAGGCCACGTAGTATCATCTGTTTTAGGGCCATAAAGCGTTTTTGTGTCAGTCGCGAAGAAAAAGTCTCCTTTTTTTCCTAAGCTGCTTCCTGGAGTTCCAGTTCCGCTGTGAATAATTGTTCCGTCTTTGCCTTGAGTGCCCGCTGTACCAGCTGCACCAGGATCGCCTTTGTCGCCTTTGGGACCTGCAGGACCCGCAGGGCCTGTATCTCCCTTTTTACAAGATTCCACTCCCACAAGCAGTGAGGCCAGAACGAGAACAGATAAGAAGGATCGTCTCATAGTAATTAAGTTTTTAATTGATTAATTCTGTTTTTGTTAATAATGTGCCTACTCTAGGATTTGCTGCTTTTCGGCTTTCCGCAGGATTATTTTGGACAAGATTAGCATATAATTTTGCTGCTTTTAACAAACAAGAGATAAAGTGGATTTCGAGGGACGAAACGCTACAAAACAGCGTTTTGTCCTTTATTTTTTACGTTGTTGGCAACGATTTTATATAGGCGGCTCATGGCAATTTTGCTTAATGTTTTGTTGATTTCAGCTCCGTTTTCAAGTTTGAGCCGGCATTCTTTATTGTATTTGTCGCCGCCCAGATACACGATCTTGGCCAGGTTAATAATGGTGCTTTTATCAATCCGCATCAGATCTTTGACCAGAAGCCGCTGATCGATACTGCTGATGCTCTCATTCACTGTCCGGTGAGCGCCGTCTTTCGTGGTCACTGTACAAATGTTCCGGTTGGATTCTATAAATAATATGTCCTGCTGATTGAGATACAGCAGCGAGCGGTTGGCTTTGAGCGTTATAAAATGATCGCTGGCCTGAACGTCCCGGTCGTTTTCAATGGAGCGGGTCACGCGCTGAATCGCCCGGCCCAAATTGTCAGCGTTCAAGGGCTTCATCACGAGCCCGGAAATGCCGATCTCGACAATGCGCTGCACACCTTCCAACTGATGGGGCGCAGCGAGCACGATAACTTTAGGCTTGATGAGATTCTGATAAAAAAGATTCTCGATCACGTCTAAATCATACCCTGATAATACCTTCAGATCGGAAACCAGGATCTCCGGCTTTTGTAAAAAAAATGCGCCAACGGCTTCTTCTACCGAAGGACAAAACGGCAAAAAGTCCAGCTTTTTTTCGCTGTAACTTTCAAGTTTATACTTCACCAGGTCCCACGATGCTTTATTCTCTTCAATTATCTGAACTTTGATTCCCATAGTTCGTGTGATTTCGCAATTAGCAAATTGTTAGTTTTTCCGGGCCTTTAATGCAGCCAATACCCGGATCAGTTTCTATTCTTTTGCAAGAATTTATTCTATTAGTTTGGTCAGTTGCTGCAGCAAACAGCAACCATCATATTGACAAATATAATGTTAATGTCGGATTGTCAATATTTTTTATATAATAATTACAAAATATTAAAATTAACCACATACGAACCCGATCCGTATGTATGTACAGCTGCCACGCTCCGGTTAGTTCCTAATCGTGTTGAGAGGTTTGAACGTTATTTTAGACTATTTCGTATGTAAAGGAAGGTTTTTCAGCATGTCGGCGGTCATCGTAGCCAGGTCAAATTCCGGTTTCCATCCCCAGTCATTACGAGCCACACTGTCATCAATACTCTGGGGCCAGCTGTCGGCGATGGCCTGGCGATAATCGGTCTCATATCCCATCTCAAACTCAGGAATATGTTTCTGGATCTCTGCGCCAATCTCTTTTGGAGAGAAGCTTAAAGCAGAAAGATTATACGACGTACGAACGGAAATGTTTTCTTTCGGCGCCTCCATCAGCTCGATCGTTGCCCTTATCGCATCGGGCATATACATCATAGGTAGATAAGTGTCTTCAGCCAGGAAGCTGGTGTATTTCTTCTCCTCGAGTGCGTCATGAAAGATCTCAACGGCATAATCGGTAGTACCGCCGCCGGGAGCAGATTTATAAGAGATCAGACCGGGGTAGCGCAGACTTCTTACATCTATGCCGTATTTGATATTGTAATAATTGCACCAAAACTCGCCGGCATATTTACTGATACCATATACAGTCGTCGGCTCAATGATCGTATGTTGCGGACAATTTTGTTTAGGCGACGTAGGGCCAAATACGGCTATGGAAGAAGGCCAGTACACTTTCTGAATATTTTCTTCCCTGGCAATGTCGAGCACATTTAATAACCCCTGCATATTCAAATGCCAGGCCAGTCCCGGATTCTTTTCGCCGGTGGCAGACAAGATAGCCGCTAACAAATAGATCTGGGTGATATTTTGACGGATGATCTGCACATGCAGCATTTCCTTGTTCATCACGTCGATACTCACGTAAGGACCTGTCCCCTTGAGCAACTCATTTTCCTCACGCAGGTCTGACGCTACTACATTGTTGTTACCATATATCTTTCTCAGCGCTAACGTCAGCTCCACTCCTATTTGCCCGGACGATCCTATGACCAGTATCTTATCTTTTACCATAAAAAAAATTGTCCGCAAACATATAAAAATATTCCTTCGAATGGCCCGATTGCGCAATCGATTTCTCTTGCTTCCAAATACGTAGAGGGCGTCAGGCGTGCTGTAAAGTCGGTCTGAAATGCGCAAAATAAAAAATGGAACAATCAACGGAAACAGCAGAACCAGGTTTCCAGATACCTGCGGAATTTTTGCTCATGGATACCTGCGGAATTTTTGCTCATGGCAAAACAACCATTGCGGAAGATGCGTTTGCGCTGAGGTTTTGACCGCTGGCTGTTCGACTTATCCAACTTTCCACTTACCTTAGCCTCATGCAAGCATTTTTACATCCGCTTTTTGAAAAGCAGTCGTATGACCCTGATAATTTTTTCCTGCTCGCCGGTCCCTGTGTGATAGAAAGCGAGGAGATCGTTATGCAAGTGGCAGAAAAAGTGTCTGCCATATGTAAAGACCTGGGCATACCTTACGTATTCAAATCCTCGTACCGGAAAGCTAACAGAACCAGCGCGAGCTCGTTTACGGGTATCGGGGACGAAGCGGCACTGCAGCTGCTGAAGAAAACATCTGACACTTACTCGGTTCCCACCGTAACCGACATTCATGCGCACGAAGAAGCAGCGATGGCAGCCCGATATGCTGATATATTGCAGATCCCCGCTTTTCTTTGCCGGCAAACAGACCTGCTGGAGGCCGCTGCGAAAACGGGCAAAATTGTCAACGTGAAGAAGGGACAGTTCCTTAGCGGCCCGTCGATGAAATTCGCGGTAGAAAAAATTAAAAATGCCGGAAACGATCAGGTACTGCTCACAGAAAGAGGCAATAGCTTTGGCTATACAGACCTGGTAGTGGACTATCGCAACATTCCCTGGATGCAGGAGCATCAGGTGCCGGTGGTCATGGATTGTACTCATAGCCTCCAGCAGCCCAACCAGACCAGTGGTGTGACAGGCGGTAATCCGCAAATGATCGGCACCATTGCGAAAGCGGCGATTGCCAGTGGCGCTGATGGGTTGTTTATTGAAACCCACCCCAGACCATCCGAGGCCAAAAGCGATGGAGCGAATATGCTACAGCTCGACCGCCTGGAAGCACTGTTGACACAGTTGGTGCGCATCAGGAAAGCATTATAAAGACCGTTTGAGGACAATAAAAAAGCAGCCCCATGGCTGCTTTTAAAACTTAATTATTTACTACTCAAAACGCTCCTTCTAGAGAGAATGGACAAGATAGGGCAATTTCCATAAAACACAAAATAATTTTTTATAATTTGTTTTATAACTCCCTGATCCAGATGTTTCTGAAGCTTACCGCGTCGCCATGATCCTGCAGTACCAACGGCTCTTTAGAGGGGTGTTGCTGATTCGTAGCGATGCCAATGTATTGTGTGGCGCCCCAGATCGTTGCGTTGTTCTGCACCACTACCCCGTTATGTATTACAGTGATCCTGGCCTGTGACTTTATGCTGCTGTCTTTGTTAAAAACAGGCGCTGTGAAAATGACATCATAAGTCTGCCATTCTCCCGGCTTGCGGGTGGCGTTCACCAGCGGCGGTAATTGCTTGTAAATACTGCCCGCCTGACCATTGCTGTACGTGCGGTTTTTGTAGCTATCGAGTACCTGCAGTTCATACAGACCCATCAGGAAAATACCACTGTTGCCACGACCCTGCCCCTGGCCTTTCACTTCTGACGGAGATCTCCATTCGATATGTAACTGACAGTCACCAAAAGACTTTTTCGTTTTGATAACCCCGGTGCCTTTGGCCACCGTCACCGCGCCATCCGCTACTTTCCATTTGGCTGGCTGCCCGTTGGCAGACTGCCATTCTGATAAATCTTTTCCATTAAATAATACAATGGCATCTTCGGGAGGATCGGCGGCGGTCTTCCCGGGTGTAACCACGCGGGGTTCGGGTTGCCATATCTCTGTGAGTTCGGGAGACTTGTCCTGGGCGATCAAACTGCTGCTCAGCAAGAGCATCAGCGGGGTAAGCGTTTTCTTCATCAGATAATTATTTCTTGTTTAAAGGCTACAAAATAGAGAAATTCTCAAACTCCTGCAAAGGTAATTCCTCCATTTCAAGTGCCAGCACTTCAGCCCGGGGCGGCCCCGCCTTGCACCACTCGATGAATGAGGCCAGTTGCGGGTCGGTACCGGTAGCGATCACCTCTACCGTATGCCCGTCTTCCAGGTTTTCAACTGTTCCGGTAATTTTCAGTTCAACCGCTTTTCGCTGGGTAGATTGCCGGAAAAAAACCCCTTGTACTTTTCCGCGGATCCTGAATCTTTTAGTTGTCATAGTCAGAACTTAAGGAGTGCCACTATCTCTTGCAAATAGCGGGCGTCGGTTTCATCAAAATGGTCATGCTGTTCGCTATCTACATCCAACACAGCAACTACTGATCCATTGTCGATCACCGGTACTACAATTTCTGATTTTGACGCACTGCTACAAGCGATATGCCCCGGGAATTTTTCCACATCAGGAACGATCAGTGTTTTTGCCTGTTGCCATGCGGATCCGCACACGCCCCGACCTAAACGGATTCGCGTACAAGCTACCGGACCTTGAAACGGCGCCAGAACCAATTGCTGATCTTTCACCACGTAAAAGCCTACCCACCACCATTTGAATTGTTCTTTCAGCGCTGCAGCTATGTTTGCCATGTTAGCTATCAGATCTTCCTCGCCTTCCAGCAGCGCACGGATTTGCGGCAGCAGCGCCCGGTATTGTTCTTCTTTGCTACCTGTTATAATTGATAAATCTTCAGCCATTACTAATACTATTTTGTTGGATTACCGCTTTGTTTTAACTGTTCATTGTAGGCCTGAGAAGCTCCTTTAGCGATGGATAAAGGCTTCCACTTTTCGCCGGCAATCATCTTTCCAATATACAGGATCTGCCCGACATGCGAAGCGTGATGAGCTAATTGCCTTTGTATGGCTTCAACAACCGATAAAGGTTTTGTACGGATGTAAACGGTTTTAGGCAGGTCCTCGTTCTGAAGGGCATTAAGCTGGTCCAAAAGTAAGCCCCACCCTTCTTCCCAGCGAGCCAATAGTTGTTCTTTGGTCAATTGCTGCTCCTCAAATTCGGCATCCCGCTGGCGCCATTCCTTTTCGCCATCTTCCGTTAAAAAACGGGTCCAGCGGCTCATCATATTACCGTGCATATGAGTGATGATGATCGCAAGACTATTGCTGACCTGATTTGGACGATAGTTGAAATCGTCTTCTTTCAATTGCTCAAAAGTTTTATCTCCTAAAGCTTTGTAATCTCTGAATTGCTGTATAGCACTCTTTAAAAAAGTCGATTCAATCATCGCGTGATCATTTTAGAAAATAACAACTGAACCGATTGAATGTTTGACTATTAAAATCATTTCACTGAAAAAAATAAAGCTCCCCAAAGGGAGCTTCTCACCAATATGATCATTGTATCGATTACCTGAGATCGACTACTTCCACGCCAGGATATTTGGATTTATCGAACGTAAAAGTCGCGTCAGGGATCGGCAAATTCGGTTTGAAATTGCTTACATTATAAACATACCTGTTACCGGTCTTTTCGATAACCGTTGTGCTGATGATGTTTTTAGTCGCTTTATCCACTGCCACGTACACTCTTGCGAAAGGTTTATTTTTATCGATCGGCTGCATAATGATCTTATTCACTTCTTTGCCGCCCACTTTGCTATCCTTGTCCATCACATACATAAAGTCTTTGTTATAAAAATCGGTAAACAACTTTTGAGGTGTGATCGTTCCTTCGGATGCATTCGCACTGCTAACAGTAACCTCTTTGGCAGCCGGATCATAGTTCCAGATAGTAACGCCATCGCTGATGATCTTGTTACTTCCCAGGTTAATGGCATATTTATTTCCTTTCATCTGCACGGTACCGCTCTTGGTAGAAAGCGCTTTCCCGGCTGAGTTAGATATCTGATAAGCAAAATTAGCGCTGACAGTATTGTAAGATTTGAATTTCGCACTTACCTGGTCCAAAATGGCCTTGGCCTTCGGATCTTTTTGCTGGGCAAATGAGAAAACGGATACGAACAACATCGCCGCTATAGCATACAACTTCTTCATTTTCAATTTTTAGTTTTTCTGTTTAGTAATATTTTTTGATTAGACGCCAATTTTCATGCCGTGGTGTGCTGGTTAACATTTATTAACATATATCGGAGAATTCAATTATAATGCGATGCACAGCCGAATAAATTATCCCAAAGCTTCGAGGTGTTGCTGCAAATCGGCGTCTGTTTTGATCAACACTTCGCGTGCCTTACTACCCTGATTGGGGCCTACAATGCCCGCGCTTTCTAACTGGTCCATCAACCGGCCTGCCCGGTTGTACCCGAGTTTCATGCGCCTTTGAAGTAAGGAAGTAGAGCCGATCTGGTTGGCGACAATTAATTTAGCAGCTTCTTCGAATAAAGAGTCGCGGTCGCCCAGGTCGAAATCCCCGCTTTCTAATTCTTTTTCGTCTACATACTCCGGTAACAGGAATGGTTGCGGATATCCATCCTGGTATCCAATAAACTCAACCACCTTGTCTACTTCCGGTGTATCCACAAAAGCACATTGCAAGCGCGCGATCTCGCCATTCAAACTGATCAGCATGTCTCCCTTTCCGATCAGCTGTTCCGCACCACCGGCATCCAGAATAGTACGACTGTCGATCTTACTACTTACCTTAAATGCAACCCGCGCCGGGAAGTTGGCTTTGATCGTTCCCGTGATAATATTTACAGAAGGTCTTTGTGTAGCAATGATCAAGTGAATGCCCACAGCCCGCGCCAGCTGAGCCAGCCGGGCGATCGGCATCTCAACCTCTTTACCCGCCGTCATGATCAGATCGGCAAACTCATCCACTACCAACACGATAAAGGGAAGGAACTGATGCCCTTTCTCGGGGTTAAGTTTCCGGGCAGTGAACTTGGCGTTGTACTCCTTGATATTCCGGCAACCTGCTTCTTTTAATAAGTCATAGCGGTTGTCCATTTCGATACACAATGCATTCAGCGTATTGATCACTTTCTTAGTGTCCGTAATGATTGCCTCCTCTTCATTGGGCAATTTCGCAAGGAAATGACTTTCGATATGACTGTAGATGCTTAGCTCTACTTTTTTAGGATCGACCAGTACAAATTTGAGTTGGGAAGGATGTTTTTTATACAGCAGGGATACCAGGATCGCATTAATACCAACGGACTTACCCTGTCCGGTAGCGCCCGCCATCAGCAAATGCGGCATAGTAGCAAGGTCTACGATAAACAATTCATTGTCGATCTTTTTACCCAGGGCAATCGGCAATGAGTGGGAACTATTTTGATATTTATCTGAAGTGAGCAAGGTCTTCATGCTCACGATGCTCTTCTTCGCATTGGGCACTTCAATACCAATCGTACCGCGACCGGGAATAGGCGCAATGATCCTGATACCTAAGGCGGACAGGCTCAAGGCAATATCATCTTCGAGATTTTTGATCTTGGAGATGCGCACGCCCGCGGCCGGCACAATCTCGTACAAGGTTACAGTGGGACCGATGGTAGCACTGATCCGCTGGATCTCGATATCATAATTGCGTAACGTTTTCATGATCTGGTTTTTGTTATTCTCCAGTTCTACCGGATCGTGTTCTACCTTTTCCGACCCGTAGGAAGCCAGGAGGTCAGGCGTGGGGTATTGATAATCGCGCAGATCTAATGTAGGCTCATAAGCCTTACTTTTATCACTGCCTGCAGTTGTTCTTTGTTCTTCCTCCGGTTTGGGTAACGGAGCGTCGTTGATCTCGAGTTTCAGACCGTCGTCGTTTGTTTTGGCTGGTTGCTTTGTCTCCTTTTTAGGTGGCTCGGGATCTTCAAAATCGATCCGGGCTTCGGGCTTCAACACTGTGATCCGGTCAAACCCTTTTTCTTCCTCTTTGGAATGCACGCCTGCCTCTTTTTCAATAATACCGAGTTGGTGTTTAGGCTGAGCCACTTCTTCATCAATCACGAGCTTCGCACCATCGAGCGGAGCTATTTTTTCCTGTGGCGCTTCTTCTTTTACAAAATCATGTTGTGGCAATGGCATGTGGGCCTTTTCTTCAGCCTCGGCTACAGGTACCGGGGCTGCTGCAGGACGGGATAATTTTTTGGGAAAGCTGAACGCGGGATTGAACTGCCAGATGAGATAGGCGATTACAATCAGCAGCAGGATGGCGGACGTACCAATAAAACCGAGCGAGGCCATCAGCCAATCGCTGATCACATTTCCTACGCCTCCTCCCCAACTAAATTCTTCCTTTCTCAGGATAAAAGCAAGAATGGTAGATACCGCCAGCATACCGAGCGTGACATACTTCAGGTTGCGCCAAATAGAAAATACCCGCCGGCGCCACATCAGGTTAACTCCTACTACAAAAAAGAACGTACATACGAGCAGCGACGCGACGCCAAAAAGTTTATACATGAAAAGATGGGCCACCAGGGCTCCGGTCTTCCCGAGCAGGTTGTCTGCTGTAGTGTCAAAGTCAGTTAATATTTCTGCACCGCGGGACACCTGCACAAAATCCTGGCGCCACGTAAAGAAATAAGATACAAAGGCGATGACCAGGAAAATAGATATGAGCAGGAAGGTCAGGCCGGTAATTTTCCAGGTGCGCTCATCCCTGGCCAATTGTTTCAATTGGATCTTCTCGGCTTTCTCGGGCTTAAACGGAACGCTTGAATCTTTTGCCTTAGCTGTTGGTTTTTTATTCTTCGATGTACTCTTAGTCGCCATAGGGGCAAAGATAATGCGATTTACACCTGAAACCAGCGATGCCGGGAGAGAATCGCGGTGCGCTCGTCGCGGGTAAGATTTTATGTAAATTCGTAATTTAAAGCGTTGATATGACTAATATTTCAGAGTTAGACTTCAATAAAAGCTATTCTTATGCTGACTATTTGACATGGAAGTTTCAGGAGCGCCTGGAAATCATAAAAGGCCGCATCTTTAAAATGAGTCCTGCACCACGGGTACGGCATCAGGCTATTTCTATGTATGTAAGCAACCAGCTCTACAATTTTCTCGAAGGGAAAGATTGTAAAGTGTTTGCAGCACCGTTTGACGTACGCCTTACTAAGACGAACGTGCAAAACGAACTGATCAAAACGGTGGTACAGCCTGACATCTGTGTGATATGCGATCCGGATAAACTGGACGATTTAGGCTGCGTCGGAGCCCCCGATATCATTATTGAAATTCTTTCACCCGGCAACAATACCAAAGAGCTGAAAAACAAATATGAAGTGTATGAAGAAAACGGCGTGCAGGAATACTGGATCATCCACCCCGAAGAAAAGACTTTCTTAGCTTACACACTTGGTCCGAACGGCCAATACGTCCCCTCTGCACTACAAACCATGGGTGACCGGATAACTACACCCGTGTTACCCGGCTTCGTTTTGGACCTCGAAAAGGTGTTTGACTATTAGAAGGCCCATGGACAATGGACTATTGACAATGGACTATTGTCTATACACCATGATCTATCATCGGCTATTTCCTCAATAAGGCCCATACAAAACAAACCCAGCCCGCTATAAAGAACAGGCCACCGATGGGTGTAATAATACCTACACCTCCAAGACCCACTTTGCCGGTTGCTTTCAATGCCGAAAGGATATACAAAGAGCCGGAAAATAGTAAGATGCCTATGAAGAAACAGATACCGGCCCAGTTCATAGTTTTAAGAGGAAACTTTTCAAATAAAATGCCCACCAGCATCAGCGCAAACGCATGATACATCTGGTATTGGACGCCTGTCTGAAAAGTCGGTACAGAATCCGGTGCTATCTCCTTCAGCTTATGCGCTCCAAATGCGCCCAGGATCACACCAAGTCCGGCAACAGCCCCGCCGATCGTTAAGTATAATTTATGCATGTCTGGTATGTTTTAAATCTGCTACGCCTCGCCGTTCTCGTTGGCGGGCATGTCTCCGAATATGAGTTGTACAAATTCCGGCAGCTTGATCTTCTGATCGTCGACCCTGACCTTTGCGCGCTCATAAAAAATGCGGCGGTCGCTGCTCTTCTTAAGAATGTAGGCTTTTAACTGCTCGTCGTCGAGACTTTTTAACAGCGGGCGCTTGTCTTTATGAAGCCTTAGTCGTCCCAGCAAGATCTCGAACGAAGTGTCGATCCAAACCGTCACTCCTTTTCCGTTCATGTAATCGATATTATTAAAAAAACACGGCGCACCGCCCCCGCAGGAAAGTACCATCGATTCGTGGCTTTCACTGACGAGATGTAATATTTCGCGTTCTTTCATCCGGAAATATTCTTCTCCTTCCGTGTCAAAAATTTCCGACACCGATTTGTTCTCATCCTGCTCGATCAATTCGTCTAGGTCAAAAAAAGGCACGCCCAATTTTTTCCCCAGCTGTTTGCCCCAGTGCGTTTTACCAACGCCCATGAACCCTATCAAATAAATTCGCATTACTTTCTCCAATTTTATTTTACCGGCGATGCGTCGCATCCATCTACCCTGCGGTGCATCGCCACGTTCTTCACTGTAGCGGGTCTATCTGTTTGATCCGCTATTTAAACGCATTGATCCCGGTAATGTCCATCCCCGTGATCAGCAAATGTATATCATGTGTGCCTTCATACGTAATCACACTTTCCAGATTCATCATGTGGCGCATGACGGGAAACTCGCCCGTAATGCCCATACCCCCTAATATTTGCCTGGCCTCCCGGCAGATATTCGTAGCGATCTCACAACTATTTCGCTTGGCCATACTTACCTGTTGGGGACTGGCCTTGCCTTCGTTCATTAAAACGCCGAGACGCCAGTTGAGTAATTGCGCCTTTGTTATTTCTGTGATCATTTCCGCCAGTTTTTTTTGCTGAAGCTGAAAGGAAGCGATCGGCTTCCCAAACTGATGGCGTTCCCGCGCGTAGCGCAGCGCGGTGTCGTAACAATCCATAGCCGCTCCGATCACGCCCCATGCGATTCCATACCGGGCCTTGGTCAGGCAGCTCAAAGGCCCTTTTAAACCTTTGACGCCAGGCAGGATATTTTCTTTTGGCACTTTTACATTATCAAAAACCAATTCGCCGGTCGCCGATGCGCGCAGGCTCCATTTATGATGCGTGGTCGGTGTGGAAAACCCTTCCATACCGCGCTCCACGATCAACCCGTGAACCTCCTGGTTTTCGTCTTTCGCCCACACCACGGCTACTTGCGCATAAGGCGCGTTACTGATCCACATCTTGGCGCCATTTAATACAACATGATCCCCGGCATCAGTAAAACGGGTCAGCATTCCCGCCGGATCACTGCCATGATCGGGCTCTGTGAGTCCAAAACAACCCAGCCATTCGCCCGTTGCCAGCCTGGGTAAATATTTTTTCTTCTGCTCTTCGCTGCCATAGGCGAAAATAGGGAACATGACGAGAGAACCCTGCACGGAAGCCGTGGAGCGCACGCCGCTGTCGCCTCTTTCCAGCTCCTGCATCATCAGGCCATAGCTGATGTAATCAAGCCCTCCACCGCCGTATTCCACCGGGATAGTGGGTCCGAAATACCCCAATGCACCTAATTGCGGCACAATCTGTTCGGGAAACGCACCACGTTGCGCATAATCTTCAATGATCCCGCTGATTTCCTTCTTAACATAGGATCTTGTAGCCGCTCGTATCATCAACTGCTCCTCGGTCAGCAGCTCATCAACCCTGAAATAATCGGGACTTTCAAAAAGATCCGTGTGAATGGCCATGGCATGTTGTTTAGGCAAAGGTAGCTGTAAACTTTTTCTAATGCACCACACGATTTTTGCGACTCTGAGGCATTAACTTACTGGCATAGAGGAAAATAAAGAATTAGCTATATGTAAGTTTCGCTTTTGTAATCGGCATTATCGCAATGAATGATGCGCACGACTCGGCCGAATCTCTACTGAGATTTGTTAACAACGGAGGAAAAAGGGCCATCAACATCTTATACACTAAAGAAGTCAAAATCAATCTTTTGACAAAACTGGCGAATTATTTGTATATAATTGCGTGTTAAAATAAAACTTACCAATATGAAGTCGTTGTTTTTATTGCTTTTCAGCCTGCTCAATGTCGTGTGTTTCGCACAGATCGATAGTATTAAGCACGAAATGACCTTGCGTGATAAAGTGTTGAATGATATTCAAACTACTTTCAATACCCGTACGCAGTCGATCGATTCTACTGTAACTAAATTGGACCAAAGACTGTCCAGCCTGGACAAATCAATTGCTCAGTCAAAGGATGCCAATGAAAAGGCGGATAAATTGCAACAGCGGGTTCAGGCAGTGGAGGCTAAACAAAAGGCGATAGAGCAAAATGAACTGAATCTTTTCCAGGCAAATTACCAGTCAGCGATGGTGAACCTCGTTTCAATGGACCGGGAGATCAAACCCCTGCTGCTCTTCAATTCTACCAAATCATTTTTTAATGCCTTGAGCGAAACAGGTAACCCGATGAATTATGACGGTTATACCAAATGGTACAATCAATATGCGGCTTACGTGAAAGATAAGAAAGCAGAAAGCCCGGTTCTGAATGTAACCAGCAACCTGTTGAGCTTTGCCGGCAACTTTACGAAAGGCGCACCAGTAACTGGTCCGATCACCTCCGCTCTTTTTTCCAGCATGACCAGCTATATTGATAACCTGGGTAAGAAGGAAAAAGCATTGAAGGAACAAAGTGAACAAATGCTGACGCTGACCATGAAGATCAGCCAGTTCAATTATGACAATGACCGCATAGAGAACGAATGGGAATCGATCACGACCGAACTGCAGGATCTCCAGAAAAAGTATGACAGGTCACTGAAAGAAAACCTCGGCATTATCAAGACATCCCCTGCCAGTTTTGAAGCCAACTTCTCGAAAGAAAACGACGCGGAAAAGCGTTATCAGTATCTGACGAAGCTGAGAGACGAAGCGGCAAAATTTGTGAGCGAAGAGAAAGAAAAGAACCCCAAAGACTGGCGCCAGAAAGCTTATATACAGATGAATGACGTGCAGTCTTTGAAACAACGTTTTGGTCAGGTCACTTTCCGGATCAGCCAGAATTTATTAAAATACAAAGAGCTGTTTGACAAGTATAAAGCGGACCCCCAGTTAGGTGCGCGTATCAAAGATCTTGAGATCAAGATGAAAGAATTGCAGGAATCTTTTGATAAGACCTTCGATCCGCTGGAATATATCAATTCAGCTAACCGCATGTACAAAGTATAAGTAACTATAACCAGTTTTCGAAATACAGCCGGTAAAAGTAGCCGGCTGTATTTTTTTTAAATCCAATGATTATCTTTATTGCCTTAAAAAACTAATATGAGTAGCTTAGGGAGATTGTTCAATCTTAACAGTGGAGAAGAGGACAAGATAAAAGTGCTTAAGAATGTCAGGAGCAACATCTATTTCAGGGGAGCGACTATTTGGATACTAGCCTGTGCCATCTTTGTCGCGAGTGTAGGACTTAATGTCAATTCTACAGCAGTGATCATTGGCGCGATGCTGATCTCTCCTTTGATGGGGCCGATCATTGGTGCAGGCTTCGGGCTGGGAATCTTCGACTTCATCCTTTGTAAAAGATCGCTGCGCAACCTTGGGATCGCCACGATTGTGAGCCTGATGGTCTCCACGATCTATTTTTATCTAAGCCCCTTCAAGGAAGCCCAGTCAGAGCTGCTTGCGCGCACTTCGCCTAATATTTTCGATGTCATGATCGCGTTTTTTGGCGGACTTGCGGGCGTCATCGCCATGACAAGGGTCGAAAAAGGATTGCCCCTGGCCGGCGTCGCTATTGCCACAGCGTTGATGCCGCCATTGTGTACGGCGGGTTATGGCCTGGCCACCGGGAATTATAAGTATTTTGCGGGCGCATTGTTTTTATACACGATCAACTGCGTGTTTATTTGTATCGCTACTTACATTATAGTAAAATACCTGAAATACCCTGCTATCAAACAGATGGATAAGAAGCAGGAAGTAAGGGTGAAATATGTCATCACCGGTATCATCGCACTGATTATGGTACCGAGCGCCTATTTTGCCTACGACCTGTATAAAGAACAAAAATTTTCCCAGAATGTAAAACAGTTCATCCGTGCGGAGTTTGAGTCTAAGGGCGATGTGATCGTATACCGGAAAAATGATTACTACTCATCTCCCAAAAGGATTGAAGTAGCGTTTCTTACCAAACAGCTAAAGCAAAAAGAGCTGGACTCACTGAACAGTAAATTACCGGAATATGGCCTGGCTTCAACTCAATTGCTGATCCGGCAGGACACAGTAGACTTTGCCAACCTTTATGAACAGGGGAATGTGGCCGTTTCTAAAACAGAGCAGGAACTTAAAGAAAAGAATATCCTGTTGTCGCAACTCCAGAATAAGCTGGACAAAAACACGTATGACAACAAGACCATCACAACAGAAGCAAAGATCCTTTTTCCGGAGGTATCGGCCATTTCGATCGGCAGCCATGATTTCATTGTCAATGATTCCGTGACAGAGACTATCCCGGTAGCACTTTATATGGCAGAACAAGACATTACGCCGGAAGAAAAGGAGAAACTCCTCAGCTGGCTTCAGAAGCGGTTGGAAGTCTCCCAGATTGTATTGAACAGGATGCAATAGAACAGTCTCCATCCCGCGTTTCTATTATCTGACTGCGCAGGCCTGGTGCCTGCCACTAACCCGTTATTACCATGGCTACTGCATTAATCATTATTGTATTCGTTGTCGGCTACCTGGCTATCGCGCTGGAGCATGTGACTAAGGTGAACAAGGCTGCTCCGGCCCTGATCGCCGGCGTATTGTGCTGGACGATCTACCTGGCTCAAAGCGGCGACCATGAAGGCGCTGTCGAAAGCCTGCTGCACCACCTGGGCGAAATATCGTCCATCCTCTTTTTTCTGCTCGGCGCAATGACGATCGTGGAGCTCATTGATGCACACGATGGCTTTGACATCATCACAGAGCGGATTACTACGCGGAGTAAAAAGAAGCTCCTGTATGTGATCAGCTTTCTCTCCTTTTTTCTTTCTGCACTGTTAGATAATCTTACGACATCTATTGTGATGGTATCATTGTGCGCGAAACTATTGCAGCATAAAGAGGACCGGCTTTGGTTTGCGAGCATGGTAGTGATTGCAGCCAACGCGGGCGGTGCCTGGTCGCCTCTGGGAGACGTGACTACCACGATGCTCTGGATTGGCGGACAGATAACGGCGGTTCAGATTATGAAGACACTGATCGTCCCCAGCATCGCTGTCTGCCTGTTGCCGGCTTTGATCATCGGCTATCGTTTTAAAAAGGAACAGACGGAAAAGCCGCTGATCTCCACCACTACGGAGAAAGAAAGAAGACACGGAAAGGTGGTGTTAGCGGCGGGAGTAAGCAGCCTGATCTTTGTGCCGGTGTTTAAAACCATCACCCATTTGCCGCCCTTCATGGGGATGATGATGATGGTAGGCTTTATGTGGATTGTCACTACATTGATTCATAAACGAAAAAAAGACGATTACGATCTGGCGAAGGCCCTGGAAAGAATCGATAGCCCGAGTATCCTTTTTTTCCTGGGGATCCTGCTGGCCGTGTCTGCCTTGCAAAGCCTGGGACTGCTGCGTACGTTAGCTACTTTTTTAACCGGAACCCTCCAGGACGATTATCTGATTGGCTCTACTCTGGGTGTACTGTCGGCCATTGTAGATAACGTTCCTTTGGTGGCTGCTTCACAGGGGATGTATGACATGTCCGTGTACCCCACCGATCATTCGTTCTGGCAGTTCCTGGCCTTAACCACGGGTACCGGTGGTAGCGCCATTATAATCGGATCTGCGGCAGGTGTGGCCGTGATGGGAATTGAGCGTATCCGGTTCGGATGGTATCTGAAAAATATATCCTGGATCGCCCTGGTGGGCTTTGCGGCGGGTATCGCTACGTTTTTGTTGCAGCGATATATATTCGGTTAAATGACCATCGTATGTCATGATAAGGATGTCCGGCATAGAAAGGACAACGCTTCACTACATCATAATAAAAAATCCCCGGCAGCTCAGCGCCCCGGGGATTGTCATTTGACTAACGTTGTGTATTAATGTCCGCCACCTAACTGCAACTCTTCTGTTTTCATATCGCTCTTCACACCGACTTTGGCATACCAGGCAATGAAGGCAAAACAAACCAATGGCACCACATAACCATATTGCAAGTTGTGCGTCGTATCGCCAATCCATCCTAACACCGGCGGCAGGATAGCGCCGCCTACGATAGACATAACGATCAGGCTGGAACCGGATTTGGTGTCGGCACCAATACCCGCGATTCCCAGCGCGAAGATGGTGGGAAACATGATCGACATAAAAAAGGCAATACCTACCATCGCATATAGGGTAACAATACCTGAACCCCATATCGTTACTGCACATAAAAGCACACAGATAAGGGCATAAGCCCCTAACAATACCTGGGGCTTGATAAAGCGCATGAAGAAGGTGCCTACAAACCTGCCGACCATGAAGGCCAGTCCTGCTGCTGCAGCGTACCATTTGGCCTTGTCGTTTTCGATGCCAACCGCTTTCTCGGCAAAAAGTACAATAGAGCTGAGGATGCACACCTGCGCGGCCACATAAAAGAATTGTGCTACGGCGGCCCAGACTAAATGTTTGTGCCGGAAAGCGTGCGAAAGACCGCGGCTTCCGGCCTCCTCGTCATCTTTGATATCGGGAAGTTTGGTAAATATAAAAATGATGGCAACGATCAAGATGATCAGGCCCAACACCATGTAAGGCATTTTAACAGTAGCGGTCTCAGATAAGAGATAGGCGTTGCGCGCGGCTTCGGTCATCGCGTCAACTTCTGCATCGCTGAGCGGATTTTCGGATAAGATAAAATATCCGCCTACAATAGGCGCTAAAAATGCCGCCAGGCCATTAAAAGACTGGGCAAAGTTCAATCGTTGTGTGGCAGTTTCGGGAGGGCCCAGGACAGTAGCATAAGGGTTCGCTGCCGTTTCCAGTATTGCCAGTCCGCATGCCACAATGAATAAGGCACCTAAAAAAAACGCATATTTCATCGTGTCAGCGGCCGGAATGAAAAGAAAGCATCCCAGGGCAAATAAGAAAAGACCCAGCACAATGCCCGATTTATAACCGTATTTCTTCATGAAGATACCGGCGGGTATCGCCATGACAAAGTAGGCGACATATACGGCTGAGTCGACCAGTAAAGCTTCAAAATTATTCAGCCTGAAGCCCCGGCGCAGATGCGGTATCAGGATGGGATCGAGGTTATGAATGAACCCCCAAAAAAAGAAAAGCGAGGTGATAAGCACAAAAGCGAAGCCATATTTCCGGGCAGCGGCCTTTATCTTTCCCGTGGCCATTGATTGATTTTCCATTGAATGCTGTAATCGTTAGATTCGTTAAATTAATTCGGGAAAGATAAAAAAGTATAAGCTATTCACATAAAAAAATTACCTGATAGGTTGTTATCGGCCGACCGGCTTTTCATACTGCTTTGATGCGCTTACTCCAACCCGTTTTCGATTTGCTCCAGTGAAACACCCAGTATCTTTACTGCAATAAGATCCAAACCGGCCGGATCCCCCTCAAAATGGAACACACTATGATGATGGGTCAACCGCTCCCCCGGTTCGAGGAAAGCAGCGGGTGACACACTTTCTAATTCATAAAAAGGTCCCATCTGCGAACCATCTTCCAAGGGCCCATCGTTGTAAGCGTTCATGGCATCCCCGCTGAATGGCGGCTGTTTCGTATTCCATTCCTGGTTCAGGTATTTACCTTCCGGAATGATATCATACTGAACGATGGTGAGCACGCGAGCCTGCGGATCATAACTACCTGCAACGGGCATTGCGCGGCCCGGCGGCAATCCCAGCTTTCCGCGGCTTTTACCGTCGGCCTTAAAATATACAACGCCGTCTTTGATTTTTAAACGGTCTGAAGCAATCTCTCCAAAATAGTCAGTGGTCGCGACTTTGCCCGACGCTGCTTTTTTGTAAGGTATTACGATCATGGATTGCGCAGACGGGTTGAACATGTCGAGGCTCCACAGACAGGGAGCGCCTGTTGTTTCGTTCCACCCGGCAGAGCCAATATTCACTATAGTGTTGGTTGTTTTAAACCCAACGCAGCGTACGCCGGACGACCGGGTGATCTGCCAAACGCTGTCTACATTATCAATCATCTCCACCGTCCGCTCCAGGCGCATATCGAGCGTGGTGCCTGCATAGTTTGTTAAGGACGTTCTTTTGGTCATATGGACCAGCTGTGTGGTTTGCTTTTCTTTATTCCAGCTTTCTGTATCGATGGCCGCGGGTGTATGCCACTCTTCAAACTTCATGTCGGCACCCGGTTTGAAATACAACGAGAACCTTCCTCCTTCGGGACCCAACCAAAGGCGGTCTTCTCCGCCAAAAGCATTCATATGCGCATCCAGAGGGGCATCAAAGGCTTTATAGTTTACCCAGCCGAAGCTGCGGCCCTGAAGCCCATCGGAGGTAGAGGTAAAAACCTTGGCCTGATAACGGGGAGATACAATGAGCTGAGCGGTGGAGTCGCGGCTGTGCAGCAGCACCAGGGTGCTATCCCGCTCTTTCAGGAAATCAAGATCATAGCCAAAGGTTCCCTTTTTATGTTGCTCCATTTCTGTTGTCGGTTTTGCGGGTTTCTTTGCAGGGCTATCGCAGGCCGCCAGGCCTGCGGCAAAGAAAGCCAATAGTAACAGATGCCGGTCTTTCATGATCAATGGTTTTAATTTTATGCTGTTATTGCTGTCGCACCATCCCGGACCAAAATCGAAAAAATCCAATAAAAATAGAAAAAGGGTGGACTTTTTAAATGTTATATATTTTCCTAATGCTTCATTGTTTTACTTTTTTCAAAAACCTATATTTGCGCAATCCTGAAATGAACTGTTTTTGATGTTGCACCGAAGCTGAGGACAATTTCAAGACAATAAGCATTAATGATCAACATTCCTGTTACCCTGTGTGTGTAAGCTGATCCTTGCCCGATTATCTTCAAACTTCAATCCGGTAAGTGACACAGGTTGCGCCCACAGCGTGCACGACTTAAAAATACCACCTATGAGGTTAACCAACTACTACCCTGATTTCGAGTACCCTGCCGAGCAATTGAAGAAATTCATCTTTGCCAGCGACTTTTTCACCATTTTACTGGCAAATGGGGACATCGTACATTTCTCCCCCAAGGATATCCGTACGTTTCATGATTGGCTGGACCATAACCAGGTTCAGAATATCAAGAACGATAATGGTCAGTAACAACCGCGCACCCAATGATGAGCTCAACTCTAATTGACCTCCAGTTCATCAGCTGACGGAAGCGCCGGAAAGCGTCCATGGGGTTCTGTTTGATACCAGTAAGCAACTGTGATAATGTCTGAATGTTGAGGCAGGTATCGCCCCCCGCTGCGCCAACCCAGATCCTGTATGGTCACTTTCAGATCGTTCTCGAACCTGATCGGATCCATAATATGCCAGCGGTACATTCCGAATCGTTGCTGGGAGCCGTATAGGCCGTCGGGTTTCAATACCTGGTGTAAGCCCGCATAGGCGGTAGAAAACGGTTCGTATTGATGGGTGATTTTATTCTCAAAATTATAGGAGCCGCAGAAATAGTCTTCCGTACCGGTACCCACGATGGTCGCATTTTCTTTATCGCCGTCCATAAAAAACTTGATCTCACCTTCTCCCCACCAGCCGTTGTTACTAACGCCTACGCCCATATAGGTTCCCACATAATGGCCTTTGCCTTTGATGTTATCGACAATGGTGTGTACAGAAGATTTAGGATCTCTCGCGCTGCGGCGGTACTGTGCATGAAAATAAGCTTCGTCCGCTCCGATGTCCGTCAGTGTATAATCGATCTGGTAGTACAAACGCATCGGCTGCGTGTCGATGTTCTGCATGGTGATCTTACATTTTTTCCGGAAAGGCATTTTCCAATAACTATTGAATGCGCTGCCGGGATTCACGGTCATGGCCAGTGAGTTCAACCAGGAAACCTGTGTCCAGCCCGATGCAAAAAATGGGCCTATCGGACTTTCCACGGAGGGCGTGGCTTCGTCGTCGTAATACACTCTGAATATGGTGTAATTGAAATTTCCTGTGGGCGTCATCCAGATATGCTGGATTGCACCGGGTCCTTCAATATCTGCCATGGTGAACGTTTCTCCTGGCTCAATGATGATAAAGGGATTTACTTTCCAGCCCTTACCCAGATCCCTCGCTTCGTTGGCAGCATTGGCCACGTTGCGCTTTCCCTTGTCTCTTACAGGATCGGCCAGCGCACCTTTTCCTTTTTCGCCGGTAAAATTTTCAGGGCTGATGGACCGCGTCTTTGCATCGGACAACCTGGATAGATTGCCCAGGTTCATATCAAGTCCGTTGAACTTACCGGACTGCTGCGCGTTTACCAAAAATGATCCGAGAAGTGCAATGAATAGAATGCTGTATTTTTTCATATATATCGTTTTACTTTATTCCCGGTTGTCATATGAAATGTTGCATAAAAATTTCCTTTGCGAAAACGTTCCTTTGAAAATTTCTATGGTTGCTTCATGAAGGGCTTTTTAATGTAGAATAGCGATCGTTTAGTCAGCGAATTTAAAAATATTTGCGAATGATCCAAGCCCGGGAGACAGGAATATTGAGTGAAGGCCATAAAGTCTCCCTACGCTTGTTGGGCGCCAACCTGCATTCCCCCGGCTCGCTTCAGGCATCACTCTTCGGTGCTCATCGAGAAAGGATAATCTGCTTTGGCAATACCTCTTGATTTGTTGGGCTGTGCGCTCATGGTAAAGTTCAAAGTGCCTCCTTTTAATAACTCGAAATGATCTAAGTAGTTTTTATTGCTTGCTTTTCCGTTGATGGTAAGCGATTTGACGTACTTGTTGGACGAGCTGTTTTGCGGTGCGTTGATCACCAGCTTGTTGCCATTTTCAAAATGGATCTCTGCTTTTTTGAACAAGGGCACACCCAACACATATTGGGTGCTCGCAGGCGTCACCGGATAAAAACCTAAAGCGGAAAACACATACCAGGCTGAGGTCTGGCCATTGTCTTCATCGCCGCAATATCCATCAGGTGAAGCGTTGTATAAACGGTCCATCACCTCGCGTATCCAATACTGAGATTTCCAGGGTTGACCCGCATAATTGTAGAGATAGGTCATGTGTTGAATCGGCTGATTGCCATGTGCATACTGTCCCATATTGGTGATCTGCATTTCACGCATTTCGTGGATAACAGAGCCGTAGTAGGAATAATCTCCGAAATCAGGCGGCATTACAAATACAGAGTCGAGCATGGTTACAAACATCTTGTCTCCGCCCATCAATTGTTTCAGGCCTTCAATATCCTGGAAAACGCTCCAGGAATAATGCCAGCTGTTACCTTCGGTGAAAGCTCCACCCCAGGAATAAGGATTATAAGGTGTATAAAAACTTCCATCTTCATTTTTGGGGCGCATCAGCAAGTGTTCGGGATCGAACAGCTTCTTATAATTCATAGCACGCTTTTTATACACGTCAGTTTCCACCGACGGCTTGCCCAGCGCCTTACCTAAGGCATAAATGGCGTAATCATCGTAAGCATATTCTAAAGAGCGCGCCACGTTCTCACTGATCTTTACATTATTAGGCACATACCCTAAACGGTTGTAGTATTCTACCCCACGCCTGCCCGTAGCTTCCGGGCCTTCATTGTTAGCGCCATGTACCAATGCCTGCCACAAGGTTTCAACATCATAGCCGCGCAGCCCTTTCAGATAAGCTTCGGACACGACGGATGCAGAGTTGTTACCTACCATGATACCCCTGTAGCCAGGAGATGACCATTCGGGTAACCATCCGCCTTCTTTGAAATCGCTGATCAGGCCTTGCTGCATTTCTTTGGCAATAGAAGGATAGGCAAAATGCAGAAACGGATACAA
Source organism: Niabella sp. ZPM-14 (assembly GCF_055693045.2). NCBI lineage: Bacteria > Pseudomonadati > Bacteroidota > Chitinophagia > Chitinophagales > Chitinophagaceae > Niabella > Niabella sp. ZPM-14. Next base: position 3,812,175 of record NZ_CM181148.1, on the reverse strand, counting down.
AGCTCTGAACGTGTCCCAAAACCCGGTGCCGGCAAATTTATAACCAGGCTCTGTTTTGCCGGTGTAAGGACTATAATGGACGATCTTTCCCGAAGCATCCTTTTCGTACATCCTCAACGGGAAGAATACCATCCGGTACAAACAGGAATAGAAGGTGCGCATCTGTTCATCCGTACCTCCTGAAACTTTCACGCGGCCCAGTATTTTGGACCACTCATTTTTCCCTTGTGCCTTGATCGCTTCAAAATCTCTGTTGCCGATTTCGGATTGTAAATTCAATTCTGCCTGCTCAAAACTGATGAAGGAAGAAGCCACTTTTGTGTTGACCACATCTCCCCGCTCCAGGCCTTTAAAACCAATGACCGCGCCGGCATGCTTGCTTTTCATCTCTTCCCTGTTGGAAAATTTATCCTCATCCCAGGTAGCCTTGTAATCGAACGGCTTATCAAACTGGATCACGAAATAATTTTTGAAATGCTCCGGCACACTGCCGCTATTGCGGGTGCTGTATCCAATAATTTTATTTTCGGACGGAATGATCTTTACGTAAGACCCTCTGTCGATCGCATCCACCACCACATAAGCACTGTCTGTCTTTGGAAAAGTGAAGCGAAAGCGGGCGGCTCGCTCTGTGGGCGTAATTTCAGTAGTCACATCGGCGTCTGCCAGATACACTTTATAATAATGCGGCTGCGCCACTTCTGCTTTGTGTGAAAACCAGCTGGAACGATCCTGCTCTTTGAAGCGCATTTTACCGGTAATAGGCATGATCGCGAAATAGCCGTAATCATTCATCCACGGGGAAGGTTGGTGGGTTTGTTTAAACCCCACGATTTTATCATCGCTGTATTTATAGGCCCAGCCATCGCCCATTCTTCCCGTTTGCGGCGTCCACAAGTTCATACCCCAGGGCAAACCAATCGCCGGATAGGTGTTCCCGTTGGAGAGCTCAAACTTGGACAGCGTGCCCATCAGCGGATTGACATAATCAATGGGATCCTGCGCTTTTGCAGTTAACCCGATTAGTATTAAACAGAAGACAGAACATCTTTTACAAAAACTCATTTGTATCTTTTTAAAATGATTTTTATTGAGTAAGCAAAAATCCCCTGGTCAGACGGGGACCGTCAGACCAGGTGTTACGCCGTATTCGCTGCGTTTACTCACTTACGCGAGCAAGTGTGGCCTTTCAAATCCATGGTCAGACGGGGGCCGTCAGACCGGGTGTTACGCCGTATTCGCTGCACGGGTATCTATTACGCCAACAAATGCGGCTTTTCCTGGAAGGTCTTCCAAAGCAACTCTCCATATAGGGTATTAGCCCAGGCAAACCATTTGCGGGTAAACTTCTTCGGATCGTCTTTATGGAAGGACTCGTGCATGAACCCTGTATCGCCGTGCGTTTTCTGCAGTGTAGTGATGCACTGCCGGATCTCACTTTCATTATTAGAGGTGAGCGCACGCATGATTAGGCTCATAGGCCAGATCATATCAAGCCCGATGTGTGGACCTCCGATACCTTCGCCTGCACTTCCTTTGAAGAAGAACGGATTTTCCTTCGACCACACAAAATTTCTTGTATTGGCATATATCGCATCGCCCTTGGCCACAGCACCCAGGTAAGGCAAGCCCAGTAAACTCGGCACATTGGCATCATCCATCAGCACGGAGCTGCCATAGCCGTTCACTTCAAAAGCATACAACTTGCCAAATTTCGGATGAGACACAATAGCATGTTGCTTCAACGCAACCTCCACTTCTTTAGCGAGCGCTGTCAGTTCTGCAGCCAGCTTCGCATCTTTGAAAATCACAGACACCATTTCTGCCGCTTGTTTCAGGCTGATCACCGCAAAGAAATTGGAAGGGACCAGGTAAGCAAAGATCGTCGCATCGTCACTGGGTCTGAACATGGAGCATATGAGTCCGTTAGGCTTAACGGGATAGCCGTATCCGCCCATGGGCACGCCGTCTGTCGCCCAGGCCGTTTTTCTTTGAAAACTATATGGGCCTTTATCTTCTTTCCGTTGTTGTTCTTTGAAGGTCTTTAATGTCAGCGCTACAGATTCTTTCCACGTATCATTAAAAGGAGCGGTGTCGCCCGTGCGTTTCCAGAAATGATAGGCCAGGCGAATCGGGTAGCATAAGGAATCGATCTCCCATTTGCGCTCATGGATACCCGGCTTCATATCGGTAATATCCGTCTCTTTCCATTCGCTTACTTTGGCATCATCATTATAAAAAGCATTGGCATAGGGATCTTTCAAAATGAAATGCACCTGCTTGTTGATCACCCCGATGATCAGCTTGTGAAGCGCTTCATCATCTTTACTGAATTGCAGGTAAGGAAACACCTGGGCAGAACTATCGCGCAACCACATAGCATCTATATCTCCCGTGATCACGTAGGTGTCCGGTTTGCCATTGGACTCTGAATAAAATACGGTAGTGTCTAGAGTGTTGGGAAAGCAATTTTCGAACAACCAGGCCAGTTCTTTATTTTTCACTTTTGCCTGGAAGGCTTTTATCGCACTTTCGATCGCCGGACTTTTAAAGTTCCGTTGCGCTTCCGGTACGCGCACAGTAGGGAAAGCGCCTGAAGTCTGGGCAAAAGACCACTTACCAGCCGCAATGCCTGCGGTTAACACACCTGTATTTTGTAAAAATGTTTTTCGATTCATTTCAAATATTGCTTATTGATTTTCAGAAACAGAAAAAGGGAGGTCTGCATCTTTGATACCGCGCCTGAAATTGGGGGTTGCAGCCATCTGCAGGTCAAACGTTCCACCCTTCACAATGTCTGAATAGGTAATATAATTTTTACTGTAGGATTTATTATTTAAAAGAGCAGAGCGAATGTAAACATTTCGGCTGTTATTGCCATTTGCCCGGATGACAAACTTTTTCCCATCCTCCAGCGTGATCGTGATCTTTTTGAACATGGGGCTCCCTAACACATATTGATCCGTACCCGGACATACACTATAAAAACCGAGGGCGCTGAGCACGTACCAGGAAGAGGTTTGCCCCTGGTCTTCATCACCGGGATACCCATTCTCGGTAGCGTTGTACAACTTGCTCATCACTTCGCGGGTTCGTTGCTGCGATTTCCAGGGCTGCCTTGCATAATTATAGAGATAAGGCATATGCTGAATAGGCTGATTGCCATGCGCATACTGTCCCATGTTGGCCATTACCATCTCCGTCATTTCGTGGATCATAAAACCATAGGTGCCGACATTGACGGTATTGGGCACTGTGAAGACCGAATCCAGCTTGGCGCAGAATGGCTTTTCACCGCCCGTTAATTTGATCAAACCCTTGACATCATGAAAAACAGACCATACCCAATGCCAGGCATTGCCCTCTGTGAAAGGGCCGCCCCACTCGGTCGGGTCAAAGTTGGCAGACCAGGCTCCCTGCTTATTCCTGGCACGCATGAAGCGGGTCGCGGGATCATACACATTTTTATAGTTGTACATTTTGTCACCAAATAACTCCATGTACTTTTTGTCATTGACTGCCTTAGCCAATGCGTAGCCGCAAAAGTCATCGTAAGCATATTCCAGCGTTTTTGCAGTTGCTTCCCTGACTTCGGGATAAGGGACATAACCCAACCCGTTATATTCTTTAAACCCGTCACGTCCGTTGGCTGGCCCCCAGGGCCCTTTATTATTGGCTTCGTGATAATACGCTTCCAGTGCACGCTGCGGATCAAAAGTGCGCAAGCCCTTTGCCCATGCATCTGCAAGCAGCGAAATAGCGTGATTACCGATCATGCTTCCCTGTTCATTGGGAAACGACCAGGAAGGAAGCCAGCCGCACTGTTCCTGCGCTTCCAGTAAGGCTTTTACATACCGGCCATGCATGGTAGGATGCAGCAAGGCGTTGAGCGGAAACTGGGCCCGGAATGTGTCCCAAAAGCCGGTGTCGGTGTACATATAACCCGAATGCACGGTGCCGTCGTAGGGACTGAAATAATAAGGATTGCCATTGGCATCTATTTCGAAGAACGCTCTTGAAAAAAGGCTGGCCCTGAAAAAGCAGGAATAGAAAGTAGCTTTATCTTCTTCTGAATCTCCTTCGACCATGATCCGCTTCAGGTGCTTATTCCAGACTTCATAAGCTTTGGCCTTTGTCGCTTCCAAGCTTTGATCGGCTCCCAGCTCTCTTTGTAAATTGAGCCTGGCCTGTTCAAGACTGATATAGGAAGAGGCAATTTTTACCTGCACCACGGCGCCTTTCTCAAATTCCAGGTAAGCACCCTTCCCTTTTCCTTCGGACCTTTTTTGTCCGGGCTGGATCGTATTCTTTTCGTTTTCCCAGGTACCATGCGCCTTAAACGGCTGATCAAACATCAGTACAAAATTATTCTTCCAGCCGCGCTGCATGCCATGACCGTTATTGACAAACCCTGTGATCATGTTCATTTCCGGAAAGATCTCGACGCCGCTCCAGCGTGTATAACCATCGAGCACGAGATAAGCCTGATGCTCTTTCGGAAAGCTGAAGCGGATATGCACGCCACGTTCAGACGGCGACATTTCGGTAGTGATCTTATTATCAAACGTCACTTTGTAATAATGAGGTTTCCCGATTTCATTTTCATGTTTGAATGCGCTCGCCCGCTCTTCTTCATTGACCTTAAGGTTATCTATGACGGGCATTAACGAGAACACGGCGTAATCGTTGGACCAGGAGCTGCATTGATGCGCCTGTTGAAACCCGCGTATGGTCTTCTTGCTATACTGGTATTTCCAGCCATCACCATTCTTCCCGGTTTGCGGCGTCCAGGTGTTCATTGCAAAAGGCAATGCGGTTGTGGGATACGTGTTGCCTCTTGTTAATTCAAAGCTGGAGTTCGTGCCCTGGAGTGTGTTTACGTATTGAACAACATCCTGGGCTTGCAGCAAGGATGTCATGCTACAAGCCACACTGATCATAAAAAATCTAAACCTCATTTATTATTTACTATTTAAATGTAAGCATCCGCCACTCAGTAATTTGAAAAGCGTCCGACCCGCTATTCTCTTCTACCTGCCAGCGATAGTACGTGTACGGAGTATCGTTCTCAAATTCATATTGTACTGTCTGAGTTCTCCCACTGAAAGACTGATTGTCCCTGCGATCCAGCTCTACCCAGGTGTTACCATCATTTGAAGCCTGGATCACCCATTTTTTAGGATCTCTTTCGGGAGCATCATTACCTGATGTCAGCTTATAGGATTGGATGGCCACTGCTTCAGGGAATTTCAACTGCATCCATAAAACAATGGGGAAGCCACCTGTCAGGAACTTTGTATTCAGGTTGTTATCAACCAACTTCGACGATCCTTCGCCTCCGTTGGGACCATCGTTATTATCTTTAGAAACGGTTAAGGTCGCTTGCGAAGTAAGATCGGTTTCTTTCCTGGAAATTTTGATCTTAAAATAAGCCGTTTGTAATTGCTCATTGATCTTCCCTGTCGATGCACTCGCCAACGTGATGGGCAACAGGTACTCCGCATCTTTGGGCAGTGTCTTAGTATCGATGGATATTTTGATGCCATCAGATGTTGTACGCCCTGACCTGATTACGGTCTGCAGGCCTGAAATAGTGTATTTATCCGCTGGCAGCTTCCCGTAGGATGTTGAGTGACTAGCATTGTAAGCATCAATTAAAAGCGTGTCTAACCTGAAATTAAGTTGGATATCCTGATTGGGATAAAGCTGGCCGCCATAGGCGCCGCCGAATGTAAATGACTGCGCGGTATCCGCTATCAGCAGATTCACACTGCTGCGGGCATCGATAGCTTGCGTCATGTAGATAATCCCTTCCTCGCTTGTAATTTCGTCTTTTTTATCACAAGACGTGATGAAAGCCAGTATACTCAGACTGGCAATGATCATTTTTAAATAGTTCCTCATTTTAAAAGGTTTTAGTTTGATAATCTTAGTTGTTGTCTCTTTACAGTCAGAAAGTTTGTAGTTGCTACTTTGAACCAGTCATAAATGAACGCAGCGTTCTCATTTGAAGATTATTGAAAATGGTTACCATTCGATCAAAACATTAATGCCTCTGCTCAGATTTTTGAACTTCAGCTTGATCGTCTTTGATTTTTCATCCCAGTCCTGATCATCAAGTGCTACATCCTTTTCCCCGTCGGCCAAAGTCACCTTTGTTGGTTTTTCCGGCAGTTTAATACGCATGACATTGATAGTATTGTCCGGACTTTTGACAGTAAACCGGTAGCTATTACTCTTGATCACCTCATTGTAGGCGCGGCCCGCGGCGGCTATGATCCTGACGTTGCCGTCATGATTACTTTTCAGATCATACAAGTAAGCCTGTTCGCCTGGTGGCACCACTTTTTTGTTTAATACCGGAAGCTCAGGATCAAACAGGTCCACTACCGGGCCCTGGATCTCTAATGGCTTTTTATCTTCGTTTTCATCCATGACTGCTGCAATAACATATGGGCCACGCTGCAGTAAAAAATGATTTTTAAATATTAACCTGGCCGAGCTTGCTTTGGCATCATACCCTTCTTTTACTTTACTGATAAAAGATTCATCTCCTCCCTGGGTCAATACCAATTCTTTGGGATCATGTCTGTTAACAGACACCCAGCCCTTTCCGCTTGGTATGAACGTCGCCGTATCCCGAACCCCTAATTTTCTGAACAGATCTTCGGAAGGAGCTTTATATTTTTTCCCCTTTGAGTTCCACCATTCGCTGATATGCTGAAACGGGTCATTATCGCGTCCGTAATAGATCAAGACACCGCCCTTTTTAACCCACTTCACGAGCTGATCATGCCAAACCGGATCCAAGGGCTTCATATTTGCATAGCTCATGATCAACAGCTTGATATCCTTAAGTGCATTGCCATTGCTTAGATTCTCCATATGAACCAACTCTACCGGCACGCCCCGCTTCAGCAACGGTAAGGCCATGCCGTAAAAGTTAGACAGTTGAGGATCATCGTATCCATCGTGCGTGGGAAACCGTTGAAACATCATGGAGTTAGAAAGCAGGATACCTATGCCCTGGCTTCCGTTCAATAGGTTGTCCGATTCAGGAATTTCGTTCAAAGAATTAACCATCACCTGCATCTGCGTAGCATAAGCAGGCACGATAGGTTGCTTCTCTTCATTGTTCTCCATTTTGAATCTGCCCTGGTAGATGCGGTTAGGCCAGGGCATTACTTCGTAACTGGCCACAGTTGGATATAACAACTTGGCGGTGAAGGTAGCCTGATAATTGCGTTTATAATCATCCCAGGTTCTTGCCCGGTCTTCTATTGGATCTGTGAGCAAGAACATCTTCTTTCCGGTAGGCTGGATCATAGATATCATCGAACCATATTCCAGGAAAGCGTTTTCGAAGACCCGCTCTTTTGCCAAGCCGTTGAAGTATACAGGCTCTCTCGACGTTCCTGTCCAAACCTGCGCGATATAACCGTCGACGTCTTTTATAGAAGCTAAGCTGGCTTCCGGACTTACAATTTGCCAGGAAGAATAGTTGATCAGGGAGTGGGTCGGCACATAACATTTCACCTCTTTGCCTACGCTTTTACTGTAGGCCTTGACGTAAGCAAAACACTCTTTCAAGGCATTATAATAAAGATCATACTTCAGCTTAGATGATTGATAAGTAGCTTCAGGAGATTCATGCTGAGGCCGCCAATCAAAACCATAATATTTTCTCCATTCCTTCTTAAAAGCTTCACTATAACCTGCACGCGCCCAGAACTCAGGCTCTTCCAGGTGGATGGCGGATACGCCCGCATCAATGGCCCGCTTGAGATGCGTCTTCAGGTAAGTCAGATAATGTGCAGATGGGACGATATAAGGCACGTCCTTACCATGCCATATCGTGTCGCCGCTTCTCGCCACCTGACCTTCATCTAAATGCTTCTTACCATCGTATTCGCCAAGGAAATAATCCTGATACTGTCCCCAGGCAACACCCGTCATAAAATGAACTCTGTAGCCTTTGTCCCGCCAGCCTTTGACCCGCTCTTCAAAATTTCCTCCCGCATCGTTGACTCCATAAACAATCGCCACATCAGACCTGACATCGTAGGCCTCACTCCACGGAGCGGCAATCTGAAAAGCCGTCTTCTCCGTTGAATGAGCAGGCGTCGGAATGTCCTGGGCCATAGATACAACGCCTGAAAATAAAGCGCTACCTATTAGCAGATAGAATCGTTTCATTACCATCCGGGGTTTTGAATGAGCTCGAAATCGTTATTTACATCCTCAATCGGGATCGGGAAAAAGTAATGCCGTGTAGCAAACACCCTTGTTTCAAAAGGCTTTTTATTGTAAAAGCCAGGAATGGCTGCATCTATATCCAGGCCGATCGCAGGGCCATTATCTGTTTGCGGAGCAATCTTCCAGCGACGCGTGTCAAAGTATCTAACGTTTTCGAAACAGAGCTCTACTTGCTTTTCCTGGCGGATCGCCTGACGCATTGCCGCCTGGCCGGATGGTGCAGGTAAGCCCGATGAACCATATTGAGGAATGCCGGCACGCTCTCTGATCAGGTTTAAATATTTCAAAATATCAGGATCACCGGGATTGGATTCGTTCAATGCTTCCACATAATCGAGGTATATATTGGCCAGGCGTAAAAGAATGATAACGCTGTTGCCCTGGTTCCAGTTTTTAGTTGTTGCTCCTTTGCGCACTACATAGCCTGTGGGACAATAGTCATTACTTGTACCTTTACCAGAGTTGCCTTTGAAATATAAGCGCGTAATGGCATCACCGGAATTAGTATTGAGCCATCTCCTGTTATCGTAAGTGATATTGACATAAAACCTCGGCTCGCGGTTGACCCACTGATTGAAGGTTTCCCTGTCAGCGTTATCATCCGGTGCACGGAAATTAGAAGTGCCGCTGGCGCTATATCCCGAAGCAGGATCGCTGATCGCCCGTCCGTTGCTCATAAAGAACGCATCTACCTGACGCTGTGTCGCTCCCAGACCACCGCTACCTCTTACTTCTGACGCATAGCCGTTGTGGTAAGGCGTTACTTCATAATTGCGTGCATTGTCATCGTCCGGGCGTCCAAAAATGGTTTCTTTATTCCAGTCCACCAGGACCGCATCTCTGCAAGAGAGAAAGGCATCAATGCTTCCATCTGACCTGGTGACGCGATAAAGATCGAAGACATCGGGAACAAACTGGTTGATAAAATCTTTGTAGGCGGCCGCAGCCCTGGCCCATTTGCTGCCGTCGTAAGTTTGGGGAATCAATTGCTTTCCGTCATTGTTTTTTAAGCTGGCAAAGTCGCTGTTACCGTTGAATAGAGGACTTGCTGCATATAACAGTGCAGTAGCTTTTATTCCCAAAGCGACAGGCTTGGTAATACGGGCAATATTCGCATCGTTGACCGGACGCACGGGAAGGTCTGCTGCAGCTGCGTCTAACTCAGTAGTTATATACTCGATGCATTCATCCACTGAATTGCGCGGCAGCTGGAGCTCCTGGAAAGGCGCGTCTACGGCGATCACATCGTTACCCAGTAATACTACCGGACCATAAATGCGGAACAGATAGAAATAATAAATAGCTCTCAAAGCTCTCGCTTCTGCTTTATACTGTCGCTTTTGAACGTCTGTAATATCCACCGTTACATTATCAATATTGGCGATAAAGAATGTGGCATTGCGGATGCCTTTGTAATAATCGCGCCAGAAAGACTTGGTGAACCCGCTATTCACATCCCAGCTTCCGATATTGATCTGGTTAGACTCCACGAATCCCCACAAATATTCAGCTTCATCGGAAGCACCCGTCCAGGGGCCTGAGTTATAATTTCCGACAAAACGTTGAGAATGTTCGCGCGGCACAAAGGCGTACACGCTCGCTAAGAATCGCTCCGCGGTGGATCTGTTTCTAAAGGTTTCCTCAAGTGTCAGCCTATCATTGGGTACCTGATCCAGATACTTTTTACAGCCGGTGAAACCCAGGCTAACTGCTAATAGAACAATTATATATTTCATGATAATAGGTTGAATAGGTTTAGAAATTAAGATTGACGCCAAGAGAATAGGATTTGATATTCGGATACCTTGTTCCGTTACCTACATTGACGGTGCTTTCTAAATCCCAAAATTTAAACTTGCTAAATGTCAGCGGGTTGATGGCCTGGATGTAAACGATCGCTCTTTTAAACACGCCGTTTATCAAATGCTGGGGAACGATGTAATCCAACTCAGCTGTCTTCAGGCGGATAAAGTTGGCATCCCTGATCCACCAGGAGCTTGTCTGTGTATTGTTGCGGTTCCTGTCCTCACCGTTAGCTAGCCGGGGATAAAATACATCCTGTCTTGGATTTGCCTCTGTCCAGCGATCATCAATATTTGAAAACACATTCGATATACCTGCTCCGTTGGCAAAGGGTTGAATAGCGTCGCCGGCCAGATAGATATCAGCACCATTCTGACCGGTAAACAGCACGTTAAACTTGAATGCTTTGTACCCGAGTCCGAAACCGAAGCCATATACCATTGAAGGAACATCCCCGTAACCGATATAAGTTTGATCATAGCTGTTGATCAGGCCATCCCCGTTCAGATCTTTATATTTTATATCACCTGGCAATACCAAAGACTTATCACCTGGTACGGCACTGGCATCAATCTCCGCCTGATCCCTGAACAACCCTTCTGCTACATAACCGAAGCGTGCCAGGATATTGTGCCCTCTTCTGTCCATCCATTCATACTGCGGCTTGGGCTGATCATTTTCGATCATCTCATCTTTATTATAGGTCAGGTTACCGCGCAGGTTAAAGTCCACCTCGCCTATTTTCCCATTGTACTCTATGCTTCCGTCTATACCCTTGTTATTGGTGATACCCAGGTTACCAAATGGCTGGCTGCTTAATCCCATAAACAAAGGCAAGGAGCCTCTTCTCAGGAAAATGCCTTCTCTTCTTTCCTTGAAGAAATCAACTATGATGGATAACCGGTCTTTTAACGATTTGATCTCAATACCCAGATCCTGCTTCCGTGCTTCTGCCCAGCGTACATCATATCCAAACTCGGTTACGTTGATACCGGAAGTGTAGCCATAGTCTCTCGCAAACCGGTAGCCCTGCACGTTGTCTGCAACAATGGTTAAATATCCAAACCTTCTTCCAACGATGTCTCCGATACCTGTGAGACCATCAGAGTATCTGAATTTAAGATAGCTGATGACATTCTTCACAGGCTCGAAAAACTTTTCATTAGACGGCACCCACCCCACACCAAAGGCAGGGAATGTACCAAACCTGTTTTCAGGCACAAAGGTTTCTGATCCATTATAGCCAATATTCCCTTCGATGAAATAACGGTCATCGTAAGAATAAGTGATCCTTCCGGCCAGTCCCACAGAACGTTGTGGAATGGCGCTTGTGAAATCGCCGGCAAACTCTTCGGAATAATCCTGTGTGTAAAACAAGGCTAAACCACCTACGCGGCTTTTGCCAAACGTATTATCATAGTTCAGAGACGATTCCCAATAGAACCTCCTGTTACCATCGTTGCTTCGCTCATAAGAAAGATAGTTCCCGGAGCCTACAAAGGTCCTGGTCAGGTTTAAAGAACCATCTTCATTTCTGGGCATTTCAGGATCGGGGAAGAAGGTGTCTTCTCTCTTGCCTCTACCCAGCACTCTTTTGTTGGCAGCATCAAAGGCAAACATGGACGTAGCGCTAAGACCTTTTACAACAAAGCCAAAGTCCTGCGTTAATCTCAGGTTGGAGAACAGCTGGTTGTTGAACTCTGTGTTATACCCCCTCCTGGTCAGATCTGCCCAGGGGTTTCTATAACCACCGTTCGGATTTTTTCCGGGAACGAATCCGCCTGTATATTCCAGCGGATATTCAGTGGGCGGCGTAGACATTGCAGAACCAAATATATCTGTTACGCTAATGTAGGGTTGATTGATATTGCTGAAAAATCCCCTGATACCAATGTCCAATTTAGTTGTCCGGGTAATGTTCATGTTTACGTTGGTAGTTACGTTGAACCTCCTAAACTTCAGATCCGCATTATAGTCCTGGAGCTTATCGGTATTCATCAAACCACTTTCGTCGTAGTATGATACGGAACCATAATATTTCAAAAAGTCGGAACCGCCGTTAACATTGACATTGGCGGTCCTGATGCTACCGGTTGGCCGAAACAGCGCGTCGAACCAATCCACATTAGGATAGAGCTCCGGATCAGTATTATTCAATGTGTTGTCAATATACTCCTGGGAATATTTAGCGGCTTGTCCGCGGGTGGTGAAAGACTCATTGGCCGCCTCAAGGTACTGCCGGGCGTCTGCCATTTGCGGCACCTGCGTGAACGTGGATACCCCCTGGCTGAAATCAATGTTTACCTGAGGTTTACCGACTTTACCTGTTTTAGTGGTAATCAGAATTACACCGTTTGCACCCCGCACACCGTATACAGCAGTACCTGCCGCATCTTTGAGCACAGTAAAGGAGGCTATATCCTGCGGGTCAATATTATTAATATCCCGCTGTACTCCGTCCACTAAAATGAGCGGTGCAGATGACCCGCCACCAAATGTGGATATACCCCGTATCCAGATGTCGGCACTACTTCGTCCCGGCTGTCCGCTCCGTTGTACGCCGATCACACCGGATAGGCGACCCGCCAGAAGCGTATTAATATTGGATACGGGCATGTTTAATTCTTCCGGGTTTACAGTCGATTGTGCACCCACGACACTGATCTTCCGTTGCCGGCCAAAACCCACGACAACGACTTCGTTCATAGAATTTTGTTCGGCTTCTAATATGACATTTAATACCCGGTTATTGCCCACCACCATTGTAACGGGCAGATAGCCAATTGCCGAAAAGACAAGGCTGTCAAATTTCGAGGCCTGGATGTTGAACTCACCCCGTGCATCAGTAATGGTTCCGCGCTCCGATCCCTGCACCTGGACCGAGACGTTGGCGATAAACAGGCCGGCTCTGTCTCTGACCAAACCGGATATATTTTGCGTTTCATTCTGACCATGCGCTTCTGCTACACTCAAACATACGAGCAACAGCAGCAAGCAAAGGCCTTTGTTAAGCAGCCAAAATAGACTTCTCATACATAACACTTTAAAATGTGAAAAATTGGTTTTTTATAAAGGGACTACTACTCTTTTACAGATGTTATCAGATTTTGCTTCATCATTTAACACATACATTATCTTCAGGAATGAATCGGGCAGCAAGGCTCAAAGGTTTGATCCTGCAAGGCTAATATGGCACACACGTTTTGCCTTCAACAGCTGTTTTATGGACGACTGAGAAGCATTGAACTGATTTCTTTTCATCTTTCCTGATACATGACACTGTCGGATATGCTGTTCTTCAGCCAGACCGTCATCGTCAAAACAAGAAATTCCGGAGCCGCATTTAATTATGAAGACTCATATGGCATATACTTTTCGTTAGAAGAGCGTTAAAGAAAAATCGTTTTTGCAATACTAAAGTAATAAAGTTTTGTTAACTACAAAAATTATTTTTTACAATGATTTTCTTAGAATGACTTCTGCTTTTAAGAGGGTGCCTTGTTTGGGCGTTTCAGTTTTGGCATTCATTTGTTTACGTAAAATGTCTACCCCCTCCCTGGCAATTTCCGCGATAGGCTGGTTGATAGAAGTGATGGGCGGCGCATATAATTTGAATATCTCATGATCATCGAAAGAAAGTACGCCGACCCTCGAAGGTATCTTCCATTTAAGTTCCTGTAACACTTTCAGACCCTGGATCGCCAGGTAATTGGTGGCGAAAAAAATGGCATCAATCTCTTCGTGATCTTTTAAAAAAGCTTTAATGCCTTGCTCGTAGGCGTTTTCCTGTATCGAAAAGGGCAGCTCCAAAATCAATCCCGGATCAAAAAGATCATACTTTTTTACCGTAGATTTAAACGCGCTTAAACGATCCTGCATCTGCGTTTGGTCGAGGGCTGTTATGACAAAAGCAATCTTTTGATAGCCTTTTTCTGCCAGCAACTGCACGCCCGTTTTTACACTTCGCTTGTTATCTACCAATACATACGGAATGTCCACATCATGGAAATACCTGTCCAGCAACACTACCGGCTTCCTGGCCGTTTTTAGCTTCAACACTTCTTCCTTCATGCCTTTAGAAGGCGTGATAATAAACCCGTCAACCTGCTTGTGCAGCATCCGGATCAGTTCAGAACCTTTTTGATCATCATTCTCGGTGCTACAGTATACGAGCCGGTAACCAACGCCGTAAGCAATATCTTCAATGGCCTTGGCCAGCATCGAGAAGAAGCGGTTGGAAATGTCTTCGACGATCAAACCAATTACATGGGTCTTCCCGGTACGAAGGCTGGCGGCAGACTTGTTGGGAACGTAGCCGGTTTCTTTAATGATCTTGCGGATCTTCTTTGCCATTTCCTCGCTGATGCGCATCTCTTTTTCTTTTCCATTGATCACAAAAGAGACGGTTGATGGCACGACGCCTGCTAGCCGGGCGATGTCCTTAATCGAAAGTTGCTTCATATGTCAATAAATGTCAGTCGGTAAAAGTTTAAATGATACGTGTCGCTAAAAAGAGCCGGCTCCCGCTTCTTTTGAAATTCACTGTATCCCGGATCTGATGTATGATACTACTACAGCCTGGTAAATCGAAAAAGGTAACAGGGCCCGACATCCTTCAGCAAAATCGTTTTTTATTAAGAGATGAAAAGTACAATTTTTATTCATACCAGTATCGATTCCGATTGAAGTGTTTTATTCAGCCGGATAACTACAGGTTGAGTCTGGAGATACAGCGATGTTTCTGGATGAAACAGTATGTGCGCTGAAATAACCCAGCGCGCCGCCTTTGATATTGGAAACAGGGTTTCCCGGAGACGCCGATTGAGACGATCCTAACGAGCCCTGGTTGAGGCTATACCAGAACAGGTAATTAGGCATATCAATACATTGAAGATCGACACGGAGCTGATCACACTTCCTCAGTGTAAACTCATCATTAAAGATCAATAGCTCGTCCACTACTTTTCTTCCGTTGATCAGGTCGTCCTTATTTACAAAGATGGTAGTCTCCTCTTCTCCGTCTACATATTGAATAAAACGGTACGCATTACCGGGTGCGGGGGGATCCGTAAACTGGATTGTGGCAATCTTCCGCGTCTGTCCCAAAAAGACACGCTCGGTTACAAACAGGCTATCCAGGTTCACTTTCAGCGGCATCGTGGATGTTGCAGTAAACACTTTGCGCTCGCCGGCTCCGGAGGCAGGGTATTCAACGCGCAAGTTATAAGTGCGTCCCGGGCGCCCGGAGAACTGCGCGCGGTAAATTCCCTGAACCGAGGTTTCATTCAATAAGATACCCGATCCGCCTTCTTCCGAGATGGTCACCCGGGCATTGCTGATACCTGTCAGGTTGATCGTATCGTTGAAATTGCTGGTTTGTGATAATCGGACACGGCAGGTGCTGTCATCCGTCAACACTCCTTCGACGACATACCTCGGAGTGGTATCAGGAATATCTACATTGATCACCCGCTCACATCCGATGGTGAGCAAACCCCCAGCTATCAGTAAATATTTTGAAAGATTACCCACTTTATTTAAACTTAAAATTATAAGATATAGACGGCACAAATCTAAACAGTGAGGTTTGAACCGCCTCTGTGGTATTGGGATTGGTTTCGCTTTGACGGAAGCTGATGATGTAAGGATTCTCCCTGCCATATGCGTTGAACACGCTGAATGCCAGCTCGGAAGTAAATTTCTTTTTATCCTTCAGCAACCAGGTGGCCCCCAGATCTAACCGGTGATAAGCCGGCATGCGGCTGGCGTTTCTTTCTGTATAATAAAATACGACCTGATTATCTACGATATATTTTCCGGCAGGATAGGTAACCGCGTCCCCGGTATAATAGATCCAGTTGGCCGCCAGGTTCCACTTGCGGTTGAGTTGATAATTGACCACAATGGCCACATCATGCGTACGATCCTGCCGCGCATTGTACCAGGCTCCGTTGTTGATCCCGTCGATCTGGCGCTCTGTTTTTGACAACGTATAACTTACCCAGCCCGTCAGCTTGCCTGTCTTCTTTTTAAGAAATAGCTCCCAGCCATAGGCCCGTCCGATTCCGAAAAGGATCTGTGATTCGATCGCATCGTTGGTAAACACATCAGCGCCCGGCCGGTAATCGATCTGGTTATACATTTTCTTGTAGTACGTCTCTGTAGAAAATTCGTAACGGTTGCCGGCAAAATTCTTATACCATCCCAGCGAAACGAGATCGGCGATTTCCGGTTTGATGATATTCGTACTGGCCAGCCATTTATCTGTGGGGGCACCGGTAGTGGAGTTGGACATCAGGTGAAGGTTTTGTACGTTCCTTACATATGAAGCCTTTATCGAAGAAGTCTGGTTGATGATAAAACTGGCTGCGAGCCTCGGCTCCAGGTTGAGATAATGCTTTACCAGCTCGCCCTTTCCGTAATGCAAGGTGTCCGTCACGTTGCCATCCCCATCAATATTATAAAAATCACCTTCACCCAAAATGGAGAACGAGGATAGACGTGCACCATAAGTAACATTCAGCCAGGGCGCTGCTTTCCAGGTATCAGTTGCAAACAACGCATTTTCCCAGGAGTACCTGTCTTGCAGAAAAAAGTTATTGTAGCTGGTGTTACCGGAGGAAGTGACGTCGCCCGGTGTTATTTTATGATAAATGGAATTGAAACCAAATCTCATGGAATGGCGGCGCCCCGCGTACCATTGAAATTCTTGCTTGAGGTTCAGATCTCTGATCTTGGAATAAATATTAAGATCGTTGTTGGGATTGTTGATATTGATATTGTAGTCAAAATCGCTGTAAATAAAAGAAGTGTTGGAAAAGAGCTGGTTATTGAAAATGTGATTCCACCTTACCGTACCTGTAAGGTTTCCCCAGTTGATACCGAACTGCTGATCAAACTTCAGATAGTCCCGGCCCAGGTATCCTGATACATATATATTGTCGCGCTCCCCTATCTTGTAATTGAACTTGGCATTGTAGTCGTAAAAGTACAAACGGTTATTGCGGATAGCGCTGTCCTTGGCCAATGGCACAAAGACATCGGCATATGTTCTGCGACCGGAAAGCAGGAAAGACGATTTATTCTTCTGAATGGGGCCCTCCAGATTAAGCTTTGCCGAGATAAGGCCGATGCCGCCGCTCAGCTCATAATTCTGGTTGTTGCCCTCGTTCATCTTAACGTCCAACACAGAGGATAACCGGCCGCCATACTGCGCGGGCATGCCTCCTTTGTACACCGTGATATCTTTAACCGCATCAGAGTTGAAGGTGGAGAAAAAACCTAACAAGTGAGAAGCATTATATACCTGCGCTTCATCCAGCAGGATGAGGTTTTGATCAGCACTGCCTCCTCTTACATAAAATCCGCTGTTTCCATCCCCCGCTTGTTTGATGCCGGGCAATAACTGGATGGCTTTAAGTATATCACGTTCGCCTAACAACATGGGTATGCTCTTGACCTCACTCATGGTGAGGCGCTCTACGCCCATCTGTGTGCCGGTAATTGTCCTGCCTTTCCCCGTGGCCGACACCGTAACATTTTCAAGGTCTTTGATCTCGTCGGAAAGTGAAATATTTTTGGAGACATCCTGGTTAAGATCGACCGTGTCCGTCACAGCGGTAAATCCTACTGCCGAATACTCGACTTCATAGCTACCCGCAGGCAACGTAATAGAATAGAAGCCATATTCGTTACTGGTCACCCCTTCTGAACTGCGGGCCAGCTTGATCGTGGCATTAATAATCGTTTCGCCGGTCCGCTGAGACCGGACGGTGCCGCTGAGAGTGTATTGCTGCTGGCTATAACCAACAACACCCCATAGGATCAGGAAGATAAAAAAAGATGCCTGTTTCATTATTTTAAACAGGCCGAAAGATAACTGATAAACACGAGAAGTGTTAAACAGAAATTGTTATAATTTCCCGTCACTTCCTCGGTGTGCATGCTCACGAGCTGTTGCCATTTTCACTTTATTACGCGTTATGGCCTATATCCTGATTTAGCTGATCAGGGCAAAATGCCAGGTTCTTTCAAAGTCACGAGCCGGGGCCAATGGAATGATGCCTTCTTTCTCCGTGAGCTCACCGGTGCTATCGACGCTGTCGGCGATGCCGCACCAGGGCTCGATACAAATAAAGTCTGCATTTTTAGCCGCCCATATACCCAGGTAAGGAAAGCCGGTGAAATCAAACTCAAAGCCCGATCGCGTATCCTTCGACAGCAACCGGAGGGTGTTACTCCTGAGGTGTTTTAATACAATAGCATCTGAATGAAACAATTCTTTCTTCAACGGAAGCACGCGCTCATTCTCCAGCAAAGGCGTGGTATCGGTTTTCAACAATCCGCCTTCCAGCAACCACCTTCCCGCGGTTTCGGCTTCCTCAAATTCCAGGATGTAATCTTCATATGTATCTCCGTCGAACAAAGGGAGTTTAAAAGCCGGATGTCCCCCTACCGAGAAGTACATATCCTGCTTATCTGCATTAACAACCCTATATGTTACGCCGAGCCCCTGGCCTTCGAGCGTGTAGGTGACATACAACTCAAATTTGAAGGGATAGTTAGCCAACGTAGCACTATCACTGGTCAGCAAGAATGTAGCAGAGACGGCTGTTTGTTGGAAAAGTCTGAACTCCCGGTCACGTGCGAAGCCATGGCGCGGCAAATGATAGGTCTTTCCTTCGTGCCGGTAAGTATCTTCCTTCAAAGCACCCACAATAGGAAATAGTATCGGAGCATATTTTGCCCAATAAGCCGGATCGGCATTCCACATATACTGCTGTCCTGTTGGGAGATGTTCAATCTCCTGCAGTTCCGCTCCTTTGGCTGCCACACGGATCCTGACGAGCTCATTTTCTAAAATCAATACCTGGTCCATAAAATATAAAATGCTGTATGTTACACACCGCTAAAGATCGTAAAACCTCCGTCGACTTTGACGGACGTGCCGTTAACAAAAGTCGATTCATCACTCAACAACCATATCAAAGCACCTGTCAGTTCATCAGGGTTCCCGAAACGCTTGTAGGGCGTGCTCCTGATCACTTTGTCTCCACGGTCGGTGTAAGTGCCGTCCTCGTTGGTAAGTAAGCGGCGGTTTTGCTCTGCCAGGAAAAAACCTGGCACCAGCGCATTCATCCTCAGTTTATCACCGTAGCGATTGGCCATTTCAACGGCGAACCATTTGGTATAAGCTTCAATAGCCGTTTTGGCGAGGCTGTAACCCAGCACTCTGGTAACGGCTCCATGCGCCGCCACCGAAGAAATATTGACGATGCTGCCCCGCTCTGCGGTTTCAGCCATGGCCTTCCCGAAGATCTGTGTCGGCAACAAGGTACCGAACAAATTGAGGTCCATCACTTGCTTCAGGGCGTCAATATTCAGCTCAAACACTTTGTCGTCTGGCTGCACAACGGCACCCGGTTGGTTACCGCCCGCTGCATTGACCAGCCCGTCTACTTTTCCATATTGATCCAGCACTTTATTCAATGCGGACGTCAGTTGCTCCTCGCTGCTAACGTCGGCCACCAGCGCGATGGCCCTGCCGCCCGCTTGTTGAATTTCGGCAACTCTTTCCTCTGCAACTTTTTCGTTACGCCCCAAAACACCTACCACGGCGCCCTGAGCCGCTATGTCCCTGATGAACGAATGGCCCAATACGCCTGTTGCACCTGTTACGATAATCACTTTGTCTGCGAGAGAAAACCTGTTGTTGCCCATAGTTGTGTAAAAAATATTTTAGTTATTGATATAATGCATGTGTGAACTGACTGTCGCCGTCCTGCTCCCGGATCACAGATCCGTTGGACTGAGGCGTAAAAGTAAGGATACTTATGGTTTGTTTTGTTTTATTGAGCCGCATTAAACGCATTGTGCCGCTTCCACCATTGCGGTCCTTAGCGCCACCATAGGGAGGACTTTGCCTGGATTGATAGTCCTGCAGATAAGTCTTGATCACATTTCCGTTGAAAGTATCTTTCCGGAAACCCTCCCCGGCAATATGCCCGCCCAACATCAGGAACACGTTAGGATGATGCTTGGCCATATCATAAATATGCAGTCCCTGTTTGGTAAAATTGCTTTCCTGGCTGTTATCACCACCACCGGGCTTGTCACCGCTGGTCGTTACTTTGGGCCTGCCGAGCATGCCATGAGTAACCAGGATCGCCTTCCTGTCGGCGTTGGCGCTTAGCACGCTGTCCGCCCAGGACAACATCCGCTTTTCATAGGCAGCACTATACCCCTTACTGCCCGGTTGGTTGAATGCGAAATACAGTACCATATACTTTTCACCATTGGCAGAGAAAACATCGAAATGCGTTTCTGTGTTGTTGTTCGTGCCCAAGGCTCCGCCATACCACGAACGGTTGCCGAAATGTGCTTTTCCGAAATACCGTGCATACTGCGTTGTATCGGCACCCTGGGACGGTGTTCCGTTAGGAGACTGATCATGGTTGCCGACCGCCAGGCCATAAGGTACACCTGTAGCGTCTAAGCGATACATCTCAGATCTGGCCCGCTCCCACTCCACCGGGGCGTTGTGGTCGGTAATATCCCCCAAATGGATGATATAAGCGATCTTTTCTTTCTTATGATTTTTGATGAGCCAGTCGATCTGGTTGCTGAACATCTCCATCGAGCCGCCATGTCTCAACGCTGTATAGTATTGGGTATCGGGCAGAAGCGCAATGGATGCTACTTCATCGCCCTTGCTAACGCCATAGTCTGTTAGCAAAGAGGTCGACTTACAACCGAAAATACCGATCAAGAGAAAAACAAATACCAATTTCCTGTTCATAAAAATAGTTTAGAGGTTTAGAGGTTTAGAGGTTTAGAGGTTAAAACGATTACAACAATACCACTGATTTACATCCTGCGACAGCGGATGTTGTTAAGAAATTATTATATCCTCCTTTCGACCGGCTGGAATGCGATTAGTTTAATGTGAGACTCACAACACTCAGATGAGGAATCTTCACTGTTAATTCATTTTTTTCGATGGCAGCACCGTTGAAAGGCGCTGTCGCCACTTTATTCTTCTGCTCAAAAGAATTGATATCGGTAAATGATGAGGAAGTAAGGATGCGCCCTTTGACGTTGCTGTAAGACCTGCCTTTTAAAGCCGTGCGGATCGTTATGTCCTTGCTGGCGTCGATGTTCACTAACGTAATATGAATTTTACCATTACTATCCAGCGATGCGGAAGCATTCACAGCCGGTATGCGTTGGTCACCGTGCACATAATCCGGTGTTTTAAAGCTGAGCGGGATAAGTTTCGCATCCATATGCCCGGTGAATAAATCAAATACATGATAGGTCGGGGTCAGCACCATTTCCTTTCCGCGGGTGAGGATCATGGACTGCAGTACATTGACGGTCTGTGCGAGGTTGGCCATTTTCACACGGTCGGCGTGGTTGTTAAAAATATTCAGGGTGGTACCTGCGATCAATGCGTCTCTCAGGCTATTCTGCTGATACAGAAATCCGGGATTGGTGCCGGGTTCTACATCTGTCCAGATTCCCCATTCGTCCACTACCAGCGCTACGCGCTTTTCTTTGTCGTATTGATCCATGATGGCCGAATGCTTCTGCACCAGCTCTTCCATGTGGAGACAGTTCTTCATGGTATTAAAATACTCTGCATCGTCAAACGCAGTGGCGGAGCCTTTCTTGCCCCAGTCGCCGGTAGGGATGGTATAATAATGCAGCGAAATGCCCCACATCTGGTGACGGGGAATATTTTTCATCAACACTTCTGTCCACCGATAGTCCCCTGAGTTGGCGCCACTGGCAATCTTCTTCAAAGGTGCTCCCGGGTAGTTGCGCGCATATGTGGCGTATCTTTTATAAAGATCAGAATAGTATTCCGGCGTCATATTGCCGCCGCAACCCCAGCTTTCATTGCCCACACCCCAATAAGTGACCTTCCATGGCTTTTGACGGCCATTCTGTTCCCTTAACGCTGTCATCGTACTTTGAGCAGGGGAATTGAGGTACTCGACCCACTTGGCCATTTCCTCTACGGTGCCGCTGCCAACATTGCCCGCGATATACGGTTCTGTCTTCAAAAGTTCGCAAAGCTCCAGGAATTCATGCGTGCCAAAGCTGTTATCTTCAGAGACACCGCCCCAGTTGGTGTTGACCATTTTAGGTCGTTCGGCAGGCTTGCCCACGCCGTCTCTCCAGTGATATTCATCAGCAAAACATCCACCGGGCCAGCGCAGATTCGGGATCTGTATCTTCTTCAGGGCCTCGACCACATCGAGGCGGATGCGTCCCTGCTTTTTAACATCCAGCTGCTGATCTACCCAGAAACCATCGTAGATACAGCGACCCAGGTGTTCTGCAAAATGACCGTAAATATGTTTACTGATGACGGTCCTGGCTTCCTCCGTGTTAAGTGTCGTGGTGATCTGTCCGCGGGCGCTCAACGCGATCATCCCGAACAGCAGGGGTGCAAACAATCTTTTCATCCGTATAGTTTTTATTTTTTAATCGGGTGGTATGCCCTCCGGCGCCGGTTCAGACAGGAACTTCGCATGCAAAGCTTCTCAGTGCAAAAATTTATCATGCTCGGTTTCATGTGCTTTTTTATGGGGCAGCTTCGCTGCCTGTCTGGGCTGGTCCGACACTTATCGGATCTACGATCAGAGGGCAAGGGTTTAATTGTTCAAAATACAATTAAATATAGCGCATTTAATCCGGGTAAAAAAGTGAAAACGTTTGAAGTCATTTCCGGCTATGCAAAGTCGGCTTTCTATTCCATCATCGCGCGTGACAGGGATGGTTGATGCGGGACCAGGTGTGTCGCGGATGATTGGAAAGGTTTTTGTCGAATCCTTCTTAAAATATTATGATCATGCGTATCCCTCTTCTATCATGGGTCGGCTTTGTGACACTTTTAATACTCAACGCCTGCAACCCCAACTCAACAGGCGATAGGAAATCGACCGATACATTGGTGTCAGCCGACACCGTACCTGTGATTACCGATTCGGTAACATCCGGTCAACCCATCGGAACCATGGATGACATTCGGAAAGTATATACGCAGATCCAGTTACAGTTAGATCAGGGACAGCTCGATTCTTCAGCTTTTAGTTATAATTGCTACAACGAAACCGGGGGAACCGTTACCTACTATACGGACAAAAGCCGGTTGCGCATGATCGTCCATCGTTACCATGAATATGATCATCATTCAGCAGTAGAACGCTATTTTGTGCATGATAACCAATTGATCTTCGCCTACCTGAGCCAGACGCTTTGGTCTTTCACAAATGGCTCTGAAGGTTCCACCAGGGATGACATTACCGAGCATCGTATCTACCTGATCGATGAGCAACCCGTGCAGTGCCTGGAGAAGAAATTCACGATATATTCTACGCAAAAGAATCATCCTGGTTCCGATGCAGCCGCCAACCAGGTAGCGAACTGTAAGTCAGTGCCATTCAGCCTCGCGCGGTATCAGGCTTTGCTAAACTATCGCCGGGGCGAAACACCGGAATGCCTGGAACTCCCCCGTCGCTCCCAATAGTCGCTGACAGTTGGCATCAACATTGTTCGTATTGTTTAAAACATACTATATGTCTGATAATAATAACAACAATGGATTTGAACTGCCTTATCAATTAGGCCTGGGCGGTGTAGCCATAGGAACGGCCTTCGAAAAAGTGACAGACGAAGAAGCTGCGGCCGTGCTGGAGAAGGCATGGGACCTGGGCATCCGGTATTACGACACTTCGCCCTGGTATGGACTCACAAAAAGTGAACGCCGGTTTGGTGCATTTTTACAAGCCAGGCCAAGGAATGAATTTGTTTTTTCGACCAAAGTCGGCCGGTTATTCCATCAAGTTGCAGAGGCCGATGTTCCCGCCACCATGTGGAAGGATCCGCTTTCTTTTGATTTTGAACATAATTACACAGCCGATGCTACGAAGCGGTCGATCGAAGAAAGTCTTGAAAGAACGGGGCTGGATTATATTGACATTATTTATGTGCACGACTTATCAGAAGACCAGGTAGGTGACCGGTATGACTATTATCTCAAACAGGCCACCAGCGGTGCCTTCAAGGTTTTATCCGACTACAGGAAACAGGGAATCATCAAGGCCTGGGGCATGGGTGTAAACAAGATCGAGCCGATACTGGATTGCATCGAAGCTGCCGATCCGGATATTTGTTTGTCGGCTACTCAATATTCTATCCTGGAACATGAAGACGCTGTGGATCGCCTGTTACCTGCCGTTAACAAAGCAGGTGTCAGGCTGGTGTCGGGAGCGGGATACAATTCGGGCTTTATCAATGGCCGGCCGCGATACAATTATAAGCCCCACATACCGAAAGGAATGACAGAAAAGCGCGATCAAGTTGCAGCGATCGCGCAGCGCTTTGGCATTGACCTGGTGGCAGCAGCGCTGCATTTTGTACTGGCGGCAGATGAATTTGTATCTATCATTCCCGGAGCGTCTGCACCCGAGCAGGTAGCCTCAAATGTAAAAGCTTTAGATACAGCCATACCCGCGGAGTTCTGGAAAGAGCTGAAGGAGCAAGGTTTGATCTACGAGAAAGCACAGGTACCAGGGTAGAATGCAGAGGTCGATAGTCCATGGTCTATGGTCTATGGTCCATGGACTATTTCCCTAAAGCAGGATCATACACCGCAACGGCTACGCGGCTATCGGCACAGCCATAATACAGGAACCATTTATTCTTGAAATACACCAACCCCTCGATAAACACAGTACCGGCGGGATATTGTCCGCTTTTCTCAAAGGGTTCGGTGGGAACGAAGAAAGGCCGGTCTAAACGGCCCAGGACGCGGGTCGGATCGTTCAGATCAAATAATACCTGCCCCGCGGCATAGGTGTTCGGTGTCGACAAAGTGTCCCTTCCGGCACCGCCTTTGTTCTTGCCATTGTACAACACCAGGATGCCTTTATCGGTCATCACTGCAGGAGGGCCGCACTCAGTCAGGTCACTGTCAAAAAAATGAGGCCTGGGTCTGAGAACAGCGGAAAGGTTGCCGGACGCATCTACAGAAGGTTCCCAGTTGATCAGATCGTCGGACGTCGCTATATTCATAAATCGCTCGCCCCAATACATCATATATTTACCATTAACCTTTGTGATGACCAGTTTACCATCTTTCATTTTTGTAACAATGGAGGCCGACTTGCTCGGCAGGTCTTTGAACTTACCATTATAAGCTTTGTAAAACGCCGGCCCATGTTTCGTCCACTTCATAAGGTCCTTCGAAGTCGCCACCGCCAGCCTGGGCACTTTTTTATTCCACTGTGTATAGAACATAACATAGGTACCCTCTTCCGTCACGGCGACGCGCGGGTCTTCACAGCCGCCCGTCCATTCAAACTCTTTTTGATCATCCTGGTCAGGATACAGGACTGGTGTTGAGCGCCGGTTCATCGTGATTCCATCCTTGCTCTGCGCGATCCCCAACCTGGAAGTGCGCTTACCAATTCCCACGCCGGAATGATCTTCTGAACGATACAACACATAGATCTTCCCGTCTTTCACGGTCGCGGCCGGATTAAATACATCGCTTGCTTCCCACGCGATCCTCTTGCCACTCATCGGATCTTTGAACGTGCTTTTAGCAACCGGGGAAATAATGGGGTTTACATTGGCCGGACGGATAAAAGGGCCCAGCGCCCAATGTGGAAGGTCCTGCTGAGCTTTGACACCATTCACGCTGATCAGCAGCGTGACCAATATAGAAAAGCAATCTTTGAATTTCATCGTATCGTTTATTTTTTTTAGCTGATTGAATGATCCTGCACTATACGCTTCAGGCAAGTTGTTTATGTGCAGCACATCGGCAAAGCTTCAAAAGGCGGGGCTTGTTCTCCTTAACGGCGAAGCACCTTCAGGCTTTCGCGGCAAGATAATCGTTTGTTTTCAAAAAACAGCCTACAGATCATTAACGCCGCTAAGTTGATCCATAAAAAAAAGCCCTCCCGCGAGAAGCTTGCGTTAACGGGCAGATGGTAGTTGCCCTTGCCGTGAACGCAGGCCCTCCGGGAAGGACTCATGACTTTGAAAAATAAGGTGCGGTCGATTTCTTATGCATCAGGAATTTCCGGCTCTACCAGTTTCGCCAGTTTTTCGAGCGACTCCTGCCATCCCAGGTAGCACATTTCCACCGGGATCGCGGCAGGTATTCCCTCCTGCGTTACTTTCAATTCGGTGCCGACCATCGTTTTTTGAAACCAAACCGAGGTGGTCATCTGATCAGGCATATTGGGGTCTTCAAATTGATCTGTATACTTCAAAAACTCGTTGGGCTTTATCTCGACATATTTACCGCCAAAAGAATGACCATTGCCCGTCGTGAAATTGTGAAACGACATCCTGTAAGTGCCGCCTTCTTCGACTTTCATTTCATGCACGGTGCATAAAAAACCGTAGGGCGGCAGCCAGGATGCAATGGCTGAAGCCTCCGTAAAAGCGCGGTACACCTTCTCAGGAGCCGCTTTCAAAACTCTGTGTAAAGAAACTGTGTTGTTGGACATATGATTGATTTTATGGTTCCTACTCTTGTGGCTTTTCGGTTTCGCCCGTTTGTGTGGTAGCTGCTCCACTGGATGTTGTTGACACAAAGCTGCAATTAATATTCTTGTGTTGTCGAGGTATAATACGACAAATTCAGGGCATTTTCCGAAGAGACCGGGCGCTGAAAAACTGGCCCTAACATTTTGATTTTTAATTTTTATAGAGTATTTTCCATATAGATTTAAACGATCACTCTCGATGAAACGTTCCTCTGCCCTTAAACTACTACTGATCTATTTAGTAGCTGGGACGGTATGGCTGTATTGTGTCGACACATTACTGACTACCTCACTCCTGTCTCAAAAACACCAGTGGTTACACCTAACGATTAAAGCCTTTTTGTCGGTTGCCCTTCCCATCATTTTAATTTACGTTGTATGGAACAGGTGGTATAGATCGGCAGCCCTAAAAGATCCCGCACAGGACGCTGAAAGTAAATACAAGCTGCTGTTTAACGAAAGCCCGATGGCGCATATTGTGTTTGACGCCGACACGCTTATTATCTCAGACACCAACGAAAAAGCGCATGTGCTGTTTGGCTATCCGGCAAAAGAACTGCGCGGCAGGAGAATCGACGAATTATTACCGCATATTGGATCACTTCCTGATAACGGTAGCGCCCAACAGTTGCTTCCCGATAACAAAGTGGTGCCGTATACCGCTCCTGATCATACCGCATTGCAAATCGAAATATCCTTTCTGCCCTTTATAGAAAGAGATAAGAATTGTGTGCTGGCACTGTGTCGCAATGTGACCCGACGTATTGAAATCCATAATGAGCTCACCAGCCTGCAAACGAAATTGATCGCGGCACAGCGAATCGCCAAGATCGGCTACTGGCAATATTTTATCACTTCCGGCGAAATGTATTGGTCAGATGAAGTATACGAGATCTGGGGCGTTAAAAAGGGACATTTTTCTCTGAACTATACGACGTTCCTGGCCTCCATTCATCCGGACGACCGCTATATATTTCCGCAATCCGTGCCGACAGTACCAGGCGAGATTACTACTTACGACAACGAGCACCGGATCTTACTGCCAGACGGAAGTATCAAATGGGTTCATGGGATAGGCAGTATCCGGCAAGACCACACGGGCAATGTACTCTACCTCGAAGGAACCGTACAAGATATTACTGAATCAAAGCTGATGTCGCTGGCACTGGAACAAACCCTGCAGCGGTATAACTATGTAACACAGGCCATCTCAGATATTATCTGGGACTGGGATCTGCAATCCGACACCATACACTGGAGTGAAGGCATTCATAAAATGTTGCTGGACCTGCCAGCACAGACCGCCTTATCTCAGCAGGCATTTGCCGGGCACATGATCTCCGAAGACAGAGACCTCGTAATGACCAGCCTGCAAAAAGCGCTGCATTCTACAGAACCTTACTGGCATGCTGAATACAGATGTCAGAATACAGCAGGCAGATATATATTCGTCCGGAACACCGCGTATATTCAACGCAGCAAGAAGGACGAGCCGATCAGAGTGATCGGGGCGATCAGCGACATTACAGAGCGGCAAAGAAACAGCCTGCGTTCCGAGCTGACCCGGGAAATCAGTAAAGCTTTTACGACTGAAGCCACGCTGGAGCAGGCCCTCTACGCCGTTCTTTCGTCCATCCGCCAAACAGGTGGTTTTGATTTAGCAGAAGTCTGGCTTGTAGGCACAGACAAGCAACAGATCAGCCTGACCTCCTTTCATGCATCTGACCTCTTGGTGCCTTTATTTTATCCGCATATTAACGACCACCTGAGTTTCAGGAAAGGGGAAGGCATGCCAGGCGTGTGCTGGGAGCTGCAAAGCATCCTGCATTGGGATAACGTGGTCGAGGACGAACGCTTCCAAAGATCTAAATATGCCAAAGATGCAGGTATCACCAGCATGTACGGCATACCCCTCGTGTACAACAACGAAGTAATGGGGGTATTGATATTAGGACTTCTCCGGGACAATGTAAATTCTAAGGTATTCTCCGCGATGCTGGATAGTTTTCATTCTGACCTCGCAGCAGAAATACGCAGAAAACAAACCGAGCAGGAATTGAATCAGCTCTTCGAGTTTGTGCCGGATATGATTTGCATTGCTGGCCTGGATGGGTTTTTCAAAAAGATCAACCCGGCCTTTGTACAGATACTCGGCTATCCGGAAGAAGAACTGCTTTCTAAGCCTGCCGCGGGTTTTATCCATCCCGAAGATATCGTAAACACCAGGCATCAGGTCGACATACTAAAACAAGGGACGCCTCTTGTCTATTTTGAGAACCGGTGTATCACCCGGCAAAACACCATCAAATGGATTGCCTGGACGGCCACCCGGCCATCCAAAGAAGGACTGATCTTCGGCGTCGGTAAAGATGTGACGGACAAAAAGGAACTGGAGCAGTTGCTTACTAAAGCTACAAGTTTGGCCAGTATCGGCGCTTGGGAGGTCGATCTTGTTAAAACGCAGGTACATTGGTCCCCTATCACCCGCGAGATCCATGGCGTAGAAGACCCTGCTTTTAATCCCAGTTTTGAGGAAGCCACTGATTTTTATAAGGAAGGACCGCACAGGGAGCGGCTGGTTGAAAAGGTGACCGAGGCGATACAACACGGCGTCAAATGGGATATCGAATCTCAGATCGTTACCGCAAAAAATGAAACCAGGTGGGTGCGCTCCGTAGGCGAACCGGAGTTTGTCAATGGGCAATGTATCCGGATCGTCGGAAGTTTCCAGGACATCGACCTGATGAAGAGATCGGAACTTATGGCCATCGAAGCATCGCAGGAAAAAGAAATGATCCTCGAACGTATCGGAGATGCTTTTTTTGCCGTAGACCTCGACTGGAATATCCGCTACTGGAATAGCAGAGCCGAAAAGATACTGGGCCGTAAACGAGAGGAAGTGATTGACCGGAACTTATGGGAAGCCTATCCGGATGCAGTCGGCAACGAGTTCTATATTCAATATCATAAAGCCGTTGCTACCGGCCGGTCCCAGTATTTCCAGGCCTTCTATGAAGGTGTGGGTTTGTGGCTCGAAGTGAGCGCCTTCCCTTCCGCCACCGGCTTGTCGATTTTCTTCCGGGACATTACAGAACAAAAAAATCATATGGATGCTATAGAAGCACATAACCGTACCCTGAGAGAGATTGCCTGGTCTCAATCGCACGAAGTGCGGGCTCCGGTCGTAAAGCTGTTAGGACTGGCATCATTGATAAAGGATACCGGCATGCCCGTCTCTGATGAAGTACAAGAGCTGCTCGACATGATCGTAGCCGCTGTTAATGAGCTGGACGAAGTGGTCAAAAAAATAAATGAAAAAACCAATCTTAAATGAAGGCCTGCGTCCATAGTCATTACATCAATATAGCAATCGTTTCGACCCACCTAAAACCTTTCGGGGGTGATCGTACATAAAAACATTTTTTTGCATCTTATGATACGATAATAGCACCGCAATAGCTTTTATCGACGCAGGAGACCATGACTCGCTACTACTTCGATGAACCGTATGTCATTACAATTTAAAAGCTTTGACAGCTCATCATAAAGTTGCGGACCGGCGTCGTTTACGGGTACGTAATATCAATAATGGCAGGGTCTTATTTTTATTGGCAACTGACATTGTTTGTCCTTATTTTCGCGCTGCAGTCAAAGATCATAATAACTGATCTTACGCTCTAACAAAAGCCCTTTATTCATGACTATCAAAGATGCGCTTCGCCACGCGCTATTCACCCTGCTGATCGTGCTAAGCATGTCTGCCTCTTCCATTGATGCCCTGGCACAAATAGTAACCACAGTAGCCGGTCCTGCCGAAGGCATAGAAGGCCCCAGCGGCATGGTACCGGACGGCAATGGCAACCTGCTGGCTGCAGACTGGAGCCGGAACGTTATTTACAGCATTTCATTGAACAACAATATAGTGACCATTATCGCAGATGGCGGTGATGGGCTCAATGGACCATCGGGTTTGGCGTATGACGGAACCAGGTTTCTTTATATCGCTAATGCCAACGGCAATACGATCCAAAGAATGGATATGAATGACAATTCCGTAATTACCATTGCGGGAGCGGCGACTCCTGGCACTGCGGATGGCCCCGGCTCGAATGCGCGATTTAACTACCCCTGGGGAACAGCCCTCGATGTTATGGCCAACTACCTGTATGTTGCCGAACAAAGCAATCAGACCATACGCAGGATCGACCTCGACAACAACGAGGTGACAACAATTGCCGGTTTGGCAACCGTAAATGGAGCCGCAGACGGACCGGGCAACGACGCAAGATTCGATTCCCCTACAGCCCTGGCTCTTGATGGCCTGGGCAGCCTGTATGTATCAGATGCAAATAACAATACCATCCGAAAAATAGACCTGGGCAACAATTATAACGTTACAACCGTAGCAGGTATGGCCGGAGCGATCGGAACCGCAGATGGGTCCGGCACCTCAGCCAGATTTTACTATCCCGCAGGATTGGCCCTGAACGCAAACGGTCACCTGTATATCGCAGACGTTAATAATGGTTTGATCCGGATGATGGATATTAATAATGCCAACCTGGTCACCACGGTGGAGGGTGACAATGGCGACACTCAAAACTGGGCAGCGGACCTGGCGCTGGATGCAGCGGGCAATCTCTATGTTGCAGACTTTTTTAGTTCCTCCATCAGGAGAATGGCACTCGGTGACGCGCTTCCCATCACGTTCGGTTTTATCACCGGCTATGCGACCGGTAATCAGCTTTCTGTTACATGGCAAACACTTTCAGAAACGAACAACGATCATTTTGAAATACAGGCTTCCGCTAATGGAAAAGATTTTAAAACGATTACGACCGTTCAATCCAAAGCGCCCGAAGGCCACTCAGGCAATGTGCTGGAGTACGAGGTTACTGTTCCTTTTCAAAAAGGTACAGGGCTATTGGCCACAGGTATGATTTCATTACTGCTACTGGGTTGTACAAGGAAGCGAACCAAGCTGCTGGCCATCGCTCCGTTTTTCTTCCTGGTGCTGGCAGGCTGTTCGAAAGATAGCAATACCCCTGTTGATTTTACTGATAAAAATCTGTTTATCCGCATTGCACAGGTAGATAAGGACCAGAAGAGATCCTACAGTAAGGTATTGAAAGTAAACACTAATCAACAATAGGCTTTAAAGACATCTGTTAATAACAATCCATATCTGCAGTCCTTGGACGATGCGGATATGGATTTTTTTGTCGATGTTTTGCCGCATCCAAACAGGAAGAATGATGCGGGTGGGCATGCGGACATAGAATCTTCAAAACAACCATTATGCCTACACCCCCATGCCTTTCATCTATTGCAATCGCTGATTAGCATTACTGCTGACAAACATCTCGTTCCGCTGTCCGGCTACGATCTCCACAAATCGCTCAAAATGCTTTCATCGTGCTGAGATTGAGGCAGCACCCCTCCTCTATTGCTTCTGCCATTTTTCTGAATAACTATTCAATATCCTTTCCTTGCTGCCGCACGCTTATTTTAAACGTCGTATTTTCGCTGAAAACAAAATTCCTTTTATGAAACGCTTGTTTACCGCCCTCTCCGCCATCCTGCTGATGTCCTCTATTGAAAAAAGTAACGCACAATCTTCTCTTGACAAGCTTTGGGAAACCAAAGATTCTATCCCGGTACCTGAGTCCGTACTCCTGATTCCCGGTAAAGATGAGATGTATGTGTCGCTGATCGACGGCAACGGAAGTGAAAAAGACGGCAAAGGTGGTGTGGGTGTTTTGTATAGAGACGGACGCGTTAAAAACCTAAACTGGATCACCGGCTTGTACGCGCCAAAAGGATTAGGCATTCATAAGAACAGATTGTATGTCGCGGATCTTACGGACGTTGTTGTTATTGATATAAAAGCCGGAAAGGTTCTCAAAAAAATCCCGATAGCCGGTGCAGTATTTTTGAATGACATCACGATCGACAACAAAGGTGCCGTGTATGTATCGGATACCCGCGAGAAAAAAGTGCATCGCCTGATCAATGACACCCCGGAATTGTACCTTGACAATGTGGAGGGCGCAAATGGACTTAAAGCCATCGGCACCGACCTGTATATTCTGGCTGGGAAAGCATTATGGAAACTGGATAAGCATAAAAATAAAACCGTGATCGCTTCTGGCCTGGAGCAGGGCGGCGACGGCATTGAGCCCGTGGGCAATGGCGACTTCGTGGTAACCTGCTGGCCAGGGCTCGTTTATTACATAAAAGCCAATGGCCAGTTTGAAAAACTACTGGACGTACAGGGAAAAATGAATACAGCCGATCTAGCTTACGATGCAGCGAAAAAGATTCTCTACATCCCGACCTTCAACAACTTCAGCATTGTAGCATATCAGTTAAAATAATAGTTCCTGGATGAGGTCACACTTCCTCTCGTTCATAGCCGCCTTGTATTGCGACATTTTAATAATGCACCTGAGAATAGCGCTTCAGAGAACCGATTGTATTTTTTTGCTAAAGCTCCCGACGTAGTTACCATTTAATACCAATAACTGCATCTTTAATGCATAGTGCTGTTAACCGTTCCATCGGCATGGCCCTTTAAGCATTCATACACTCACCGCGGCAAACCCGCCATTCACCGGTTATTTGGCGGGGCTTCGCCATTATGGTCTTGACTCAGGGCGGGTGGGGATCGTATGTTTGTGAAACAATTAATAACTACCCCGCCTGCGAGCAGGCGACAAAAACAAATACAATGAAAAATTTAATTCTTTCCGCCGCTACTTTATTAACGATCACCTTTAACGCTGCCGCTACCCCTACAGAGCCGGTGGTAAGTGAAAAAGCACAAGCCACTTTTGTTAGCATCTTTAAAAATGCGGTAGATGTAAAATGGAGTGAAACCGCTAAAAGCGCCGAGGCTTACTTTTTAGTGAACGATGTGAAAACCCGCGCCACATTTGACGCAAAGGGCAACCTGGTTCAAACGGTTCGTTACTACAAAGCAGATAAACTCTCTCCCGTAGTGACAGCCGGAGTTATGACTGCTTTCCCTGACCAGGAAATCGCAGGCGTTACCGAAGTGAGCAACGAACATGGAACCAACTACCGCATCGTTTTAAAAGACCATAAATACTACACTTCTATCAATGCCAACAGCACCGGCGATACAGAAGTCGTATCAAAATATAAAAGAGGCGATAAATAAAACCCGAACTTTTTCTCATGTAACACGACGGAGGAGATGTCTATCTTCTCCTTTTCGGTTATTATCGCTACCGTTCTTTTTCAAATCAAATACCAGCAGCGCTGAGCGTGATGCACTAGAAGGCGTCGCCCGCGTTATGGTTTTCTGACAACCCAATTGTGAATCATCGCACGGTTTGACACCACCCAGGCAGCTGCCAACGGCCTCGGTAGCAGTATGCCATCCGGCATATCGACAAGCAAGGAAAACCTGTTACCGGCACTGCCAGGAAATAAAGAAACATTGAAAAATGACATCTTCCTGTCACTCAAAAAATCCCATTTGGCTTGGCTCCAACCGTCCCCTGCATAATCGCCACTTTTCACAGTTCGCATTTACAGGTCCAAATCAGCGGCTTGCGATTGGTCAGTTTGAATAAACACACTCAGCGCCCGAAGTGCGGTCCGATTGTTGTACATTTGACTGGCTTCATTTCCTAATTAATTGAAGCTTTGTGCATGGTAGACCATCAGACTAATGAGCAGCAGCGACTGGCTGCCTTGCGATCTTATCAAATCCTCGACACTGCCTCTGAGCAAGACTATGACGAGTTGACGGAACTGGCGGCTGCCATCTGTGGAACGCGCATTGCGCTGATCAGTCTGGTGGACAAAGAGCGCCAGTGGTTCAAATCTCACAAAGGACTGGACATTTCTGAAACACAAAGATCCCTGTCGTTCTGCTCACACGCAATACTGAATCCCGACGAATTGATGCAGGTGGAGGACGCGCACTTGGACGAGCGCTTCAGGGATAACCCGCTGGTCACCGGCAATCCGCATATCGCGTTTTATGCAGGTATGCCGCTGGTAGACGATGAAGGGTATGCCCTGGGCTCTTTATGTGTGATCGACACCGAGCCGCGCCAGCTGACCGAAAGGCAGCAGCAGGCTCTTAAAACCTTGACGAAGCAAGTCACCAACAAACTCATATTGCGTAAGAAATTGTTGGACCTGGAGACGGCGAACAACCACAATCTGGAGCTCCATCAGAAAACCCTGGAGAATGAGCGCAACCTTCGTTATGTTATTGAACAGTCTCCCGCAGCAATCGTCGTCTTCAGGGGCCCTGACATGGTGATTGATGCCGTTAATCCGGCCATGCTGCAACTGCTCGATCAACAGCCCGACATCCAGGGCAAACCCCTGCTCGCAGCGATCCCCGAGCTGGCCGGTCAACCGGCATTCGAACTATTGCATCAGATCTATCAAAGCGGGGAAACGGTGCGCCGCCGCGATACGCCTGTAAAGCTGGATCGCAATGGCAAACTCGAAACGGGATATTTCGACTTCACTTATACGCCCTTGATAGAAAACGGCCAGATCGTTGGTGTGATGGATATGGCCGTGGAAGTGACCGAGCAGGTAAATGCCCGCGAAGCCATTAAGCAAAGCGCCCACCAGCTTCAGCAAATGGTGATGAACGCTCCGATCGGAATGTGTATCATCAGAGGTCACGACCTGGTGATCGAGATAGCCAATGAGCCGATGTTGAAGATATGGACGCGCACAGCCGAACAGGTCCTCGGCAAACGCCTGACAGATGTGTTTCCCGAGGTGATCGATCAGCCTTACCCGGGCATGCTGCGCAATGTGCTCGACACGGGCGAGCCCCTGGCTGTACCCGAACTCACTGCCGATATTGCCGAAACAGACGGTACGATCAACCGGATCTATATTGATTTTACGTATAAGCCTCTGCGCAATGCTGACGGAACGCCGGAAGCCATTGTAGCTACGGTGATCGACATCACCGAAGCGGTGAAGGCGCGCAAGCTATTGGAACAAAGCGAAAAGCAGTTGCAGGAAGCTAATGCAGAGCTGGGTAAAGCAAATGAAGAGTACATAGCGCTGAACGATGAACTGCTGGCCATCAATGAGCAGCTCACCAAAGCAGAGGAGA
Source organism: Niabella sp. ZPM-14 (assembly GCF_055693045.2). Taxonomy (NCBI): domain Bacteria; kingdom Pseudomonadati; phylum Bacteroidota; class Chitinophagia; order Chitinophagales; family Chitinophagaceae; genus Niabella; species Niabella sp. ZPM-14. Next base: position 3,776,421 of record NZ_CM181148.1, on the reverse strand, counting down.
TCTTACAAGACCTGAACGAACGCATGACAGTGGCAGTGGATGCAGGCGAATTAGGCGTTACCGAAGTTGATCTTGCCTCCGGGCGCATGAGCTGCAACGATACCTTTAAAAAGTTCTTTGGTAAAAGGCCGGAAGAAGAGCTCACCTATCCCCAGATATTCGACATGATGCTTCCCGCCTACCGCGAAGAGGTGCGTGCCCGAGCCGCGAAAGCCAGAGAAGAGCATTCGCTGTACCACGCGGTTTATGAAATAGAGTGGCAGGACGGGTCTGTGCATTGGATCAGCGCTTACGGCCGTGGCCGCTACGACAAGGATGGAAATGCAAACCGGATGGTAAGCATGATCAGTGATATCACGGAGCAAAAGCAGGCACAGCAGGATATAGAAAAGCTGAATGCGCAGTTGAGAGAAAAAGAGGAAAGTCTGCGTTTAAGCGTAGAAGCCGCCAGGATGGGGACCTACAATTTAAACCTGGAAACAGGCATAGCAGAAATCAATCAATACTGCCGGCGGTTATTTGGTTTTCCGGACGACACGATGGTCACACTCCGGGAGGGTCTGGCAGCGATTGCGGAAGAGGACGAGGAAAGAGTCCGCGAAGCGATGAACGCTGCGGTTAAACTCGGTATCGTGTTTGATGAAGAATACCGGATTGTACGAAAGACGGACAACTCGATACGATGGGTGCGTTCGGTAGGCAGGGTGTCCGAATCGGTGGCTGACGCCGCCCGACGCTTTTACGGCACGATCGTAGACGTGACCGAGCGCAAGGCTGACGATCAGCGCAAACAGGATTTTATCGGTATCGTAAGCCACGAGTTGCGCACACCCCTCACCTCTCTCAGTGCCTATGTGCAGATGCTCGTGACCAGATTCCAAAGTGCGGACGACCCGTTCGCCGCGGAAATTGCATCCAAGGCTAAACGCCAGGTGGAACGCATGGCCACCCTGATCACAGGCTTCTTGGATGTGGCCAGAGCCGGCGAGGGCAAGATACACCTGCATATTACCAACTTTGATCTGGCAAGCATCATCGCCACGGCCGAAGCCGAATCACTCGCTACCATCACAAGCCATCGGGTCATTTTTCACCCGGTAAAATACAGAGCGGTAACAGGAGACCAAAACAAGCTCGAACAGGTATTGGTGAACTTTATTAATAATGCCGTAAAATATTCGCCCGGAGGCGGCACCATCCATGTGACCTGCACAGACGGAACCGACGATACGGTGCGGATCAGCGTGAAGGACGAAGGCATGGGCATTCCACTGAAAGATCAGCCGCATATCTTCGATCGCTTTTACCGCGTATTGGGAGCCCACACAGATAAGATCACCGGCTTTGGCATCGGTCTTTACCTGTGCAAAGAGATCGTTGAGCAGCATGGCGGACGGATTGGCGTAGAAAGTGTGCATGGCAAGGGCAGTACCTTTTGGTTTGAACTGCCGGCCGGATCCTGATCCCGGCTTCATTGCTTGACCAGAGCATTGCAAAGACCAGCCTGCACCAACCGTTGAGTGGGTACATTTTACCACACATCATCTTTGGAGATCTTCAATGTGTCGATGACGTATTGACCTACCTCATCCGCCACACCCGCGGTTTTGATCCTTTCCTTTAGGTTACGCTCCCAATCAGAAAGCGCCTGCTCCTTTGTCGCTCCATACCCGGAGATGCCTTCCTGCGGATCGGGGCCTAAGAGGCAACAATAGCCCTGGCCATCATACCATAACACGGGTCGCAGGTCTTTAACGGCTTTCGAAAGCGTTTCTTCTTCATAATCTATATCGATCTGCATGGTCGCGGGAATTTCCATTTGTTTCATTGGGGTAAGATTTTGTGGTAGTGATATAGAAGATCAAATCAACAAGTGTACCAAGCCTTCCCTACCCAGCATTTAATCGCATCTCGCACATGCAAAATATTAACCGGAGTGGAACTGAAAAAATTACAGTCCGGCTGTAATCATGCCCTGGACCTTTCCCCTTCTGACATTCAATAACTTTGGAAGCGATCTCCCAACAGGGAGGTCCGATCAATTATAACCGGGTTGAAAAAAAGACAGCTTCACTGAAAAAAAATCAGTTGATCCGGCGCTGGTACGCCCTTTGTTTTTAGGCTGATCAGACAGCATTTGCTGTACCTGATAAAGTTATTGTTCATTTAAAAACAGGAGGTTTATTATGTCAATCGTTAAACGTAACACCCATTTTCCATCCTTCCCCTCGCTGTTCGATGACCTGTTCAGCAGGGAGCTTTTTAACTGGAACAACAGTAATTTTTCATCAACCAGTACCACGGTCCCATCTGTAAACATCCGGGAGACAGCAGACAATTTTGAAGTCGAAATGGCTGCGCCTGGAATGGACAAGAAAGACTTCAAGATCTCGCTGGAAGGCAACACCCTGACCATTGCTTCGCAGAAACAGCAACAGGAAGAACATCAGGAGGAAGGATATAGCCGGAAAGAATTCAGTTACCAGTCTTTTCAAAGGACCTTTGTCCTTCCCAAGGATGTGGTGGATGACAATAAAATAACCGCCAGGTATGACAACGGCCTGCTTCATCTGACCATACCTAAACTGGAAGAAGCCAGGAAAAAGGCTCCGAGGTTAATCGAAATTGGTTAATTCAACTTTTATGGCCCGTGTAGTGCGGGCCATTTTTATGCCCTTCGCCTGGCTTAGATCGTAGAATACAATGATGCATGCCGCCTAACGGCTGATCATTTAGCGAACTGAGTTAGATAACCTGACAAACGGCCGCTGCTTTATCCCGATGGGATTTACACTATTTTTGCCGGTTATGAGCGAAGCTTTGAATACAAAAAACGACAACTTTAATTATCATAAATTAGGCAGCCTGGTACGCCGGTATCGCAAGGAAAAAGATCTGAAGCTGATAGACCTGGCGCAGTTGACGGGCATGACTTCTTCCTTATTATCCAAGATTGAAAACGGAAGAATGATCCCGACTATTCCCAGCCTGTTTACAATCGTACAAAAGCTCGGCGTATCATTGGATGTATTTTTTGCAGAGTTTGTGTCAGAAAATAAGTTTGAAAGTTTTATTCATCTGCCAGCCAAAGCCTTCCAGCCCTATGAGAAAGAAGAAGAGGCTGAGGGATTTAACTATTTCTCGATCCTGGAAAACAGCTTTGAAGGAGGTACCATACAGCTTTCCTTATTGAAGTTAGAGCCGGGTTGCTCAAGAGCCCAGGTAACCACTGCTGCATATGAAATTCTTTTTGTGGTAAGCGGAACGATCGAGTATCTCCTCGATGAGAAACTGATCAAGCTAAAGGAAGGCGATGTCCTTTTCTTTGACGGCAATATCCCGCATGTGCCTTTTAATAATACCAAAAAAAATGCAACGCTGCTTGTGATCTATCTTTTCGGAAACACCAACTTAGGCAGTTAGCTGAAAGAGACCCGGCAGCAGCTATGATGGCTTATCCTAAAAATGTCATCCTTCCTCATTTATATGTCAATCAATACACCAATACTATTCTTTGTCATTGGAAATTCTGATACCTGAGACAACGGCAGCACAGAGCAAGCATATGCCGGCAATGGCGACAAACACGTGAGAAGTATTCCCGGTTTGATCTATGATAAATCCCAGCAAAGGCTCGCCAAGCGCAGCGAAGATATAGGCAGATGCATTCATCACACCTACACCGGTGGCCACATACTTCTCTCCCAGCAGCTGAGAGCTCATAGGCCAGAAGTTGGCTTGCGGGCCGTATATAAAAAAGCCGGCACAAAACATTAACAGACCTCCAATAAAAGCATGATGTTCATTTGCCGAAAAAATCAGTAATGCTATTACTGCGCTTATCGTCATCCCGAAACGGATCGCAACGGGCCCGTTGCCTTTGAGCAACCTGTCGGAAATATGACCAAACGTAAATGCGCCGGTCGACATCCCTATCGGCATAAGCAGTGTTATCCACAAATAATGAGGGTTCTCCTTCCAATTGGTTCCAAGAAAATGAACAGGAACCCAAACGATCAGGCCATACCGGGCCATGCTTTCAAATCCTAAAGCCAGCGACGCAATCATAAATTTCCGGCTGGAGAAAACCGCGTGATAACGCTGACGCCAATTGGTTGTGTTTGCCTGCTCAATATCAGCGTAGAGATTGGCAAACCCTTTATCTGAAGGCTTGTCCCGGGCGATCCAATAGAAAATGATAACACCTGTCAATAAGAACAATACCGGCAAACGAAACAAATATTGCCATGAGGAGTCACTCTGTACAATTAAAATCGAAAGTAAAAAAGTAACCACCGTTGAACTGCCGGCTGCCATGGTGTAAAATCCGAAAGCTTTACCCCGCTCTTCCTTTGCCCACCAATTAGAGATGATCCTGGTCCCGGGCGCCCAGGCTAAAGACTGGAAATATCCGTTCAGGCACCATAAGATCAGGATCAATGTATAGCTGGTAGAAAAGCTGATCGTGATATTTGTCACAACCGATAACAATCCCCCGATCAGGATCATCTTCCTGCTGCTAAACCGGTCTGCCAGGTTCCCGTTGATCAACTGACCTGCCGCATAACCTATGAGCATTGCGGAAGACACCCATCCCACCAGCGCATAATTGATATGGAGGTCTTCCGCCATGCTTTTAGCGGCCCATCCAAAATTATGTCTGCCGGTATAAAAAAACAGATAACAGCACATCGTGGCCAGAAGCATTTGCCACTGTTGCCGGCGAAAATCAGATTGCATATCTTGTATTAGATTTAGATACTAATCCCTACCCGTAATGGTCTTTCTTGGAGGGCATATTGAAAAGCGTTGTCCACATCTTTAAGCTTGAAAGTGTTATCGACTGTTTCAATAAAAGGAAACCGATCCCAGCTACGCTCTATAAACTCAAGCGCATACACGAAATCCTCATGGTTATAATTGTGCAGCCCTTTTATCGTTAAGAGCCTGCGGATTACTTGTTCAGGATCCAGATGAATCTCCCTCGTTTTAAACACAGCGCCTATCCAAACAGTAATACCCCCGATGGCTAAAAAGTTTAATCCCAGGTCCATCGCGTCCGGCGAGCCACTCATATCAAACGAGACATCGTATCCCTTTCTCGGCAGATCATGTACAAGTCTGGCCAGTTGATCAGCAGCATTATCGTCCATTAACACGCAGTGGTCGGCTCCAAAAGACGAAGCTTGTAATAGCCGCTCCGGGTTAATATCAACAACTGTTACGGATGCAGCACCGGCATCTTTACACATTGCTGCTGCTGTAAGCCCGAGCAGTCCTGTTCCAAAAATCAGCACATTTTTTCTTTCTATTTTTCCGGCGAGTCTAAGGCCGCCCGCCGCAGTTGCGATCGCACAGTTAATTGTCGCCGCAACCGGCAGCGGAACAGCCGATGGTATTTTTAATACCGCCGTACCCTTCCTTAACAGGCAATACTCCGCCAACCCACCATGAAAAGCATCGTTCTCTTTAACAGGCGCATGACCATATTTGAATAACCCATCTGCCTTTTGCGGAATGCCCTCTTGTGCGTAATAAGAATCAGCCTCGCTTGAAAAAACAGACCAGGTAATAAGATCTCCTTCTTTAAGCGGATTGCCTTTCAGATCGACTCTCTCAAAACCATCGGCGAAAGCCGCTATTTCTCCAACGATCTCGTGGCCGAGAACGGTCGGCGAGGCTTCTTTACGTGTGCCGCAGTAAGTATGCAGGTCGCTACCACAGATCGTTGTGAACCTGTTGCGCACGAGAACTTCGCCAATAGCGGGCTGCGGAATGGCGAGCTTCTGTGCCCTCATAGGCAAGCCGGGTCCGTCGAATATCATTAAACTTCCCAATTGCATAGCGTACTAATTTCGGCCAAAGCTATAACTATTTCCACTCGGGAATTTATTTTTCTCATTAAGAAATTTTTAATTTCTTTGTGCGGACACTAAATAGACAGACTTAACTTTTAAGCAGATGCAAAAAATAAAAATGGTTGTATTCGATATGGCGGGCACCACGGTCAATGAGGACAACCTGGTATATAAGGTCGTCCTGAAAGCGATCAACAAGGAAGGGTTTAACCTGACGCTCGGGCAAGTGTTGGCACACGGTGCGGGTAAGGAAAAATACCAGGCCATCACAGACATACTTTCAGCCTGCACTCAGGAAAAAAATATCAAGACGATCGCTAAAAAAGTATTTGAAAATTTCAGGAGTTTTTTGGAAACAGCTTACGATGAGAACAACATCGGAAGCTTTTCAGACATGGAAACTTTCTTTTCCGAGTTAAGAGCCCATGACATAAGGATCGTGCTTAACACAGGTTACGACCGTAAAACGGCGACTAAACTTATTAATAAACTGAACTGGTCAAAAGGTCAGCAGTATGATCTCCTGATCACAGCAGATGATGTAGAAAATGGAAGACCTCATCCGGACATGATCTTGAGGGCCATGAAAGAACTGGATATCAAGCATGCATCGGAAGTACTTAAAGCCGGTGATTCTGAAATTGATATCCTGGAAGGGAAAAACGCCGGTTGCGGGATAACTGTAGGTGTGTTGAGCGGCGCTCAAACCCAAACCCAATTACAGTCAGCTGCTCCGGATCACATCTTAAACGACGTAACGGAATTACGAAAAATTTTGTTCAATTAAAAATTACATACACATGAAATACCGGATTTTGACGCTCTGCCTGATCCTATGCTGCAACTTGCAACCGCTACTGGCTCAACGGGTGGTGGTGATCGGTTTTGACGGCTTCAGCACGGAAGGTTACCAGGCAATCAAACACCCCAATATCGACCGGCTGTTTGCGGATGGAATACTTTCGTTAACTACACGGCCTGTCATGCCTTCTGTAACGCTTCCCAATTGGACCAGCCATTTGACAGGATCGGGACCGGAAGAGCACGGTGTAACGTCGAACGCCTGGACCATCCAGAGCCATGCGCTTACGGCTCTGGAGAAAGACAAAGACGGCTATTATCCGTCTATATTTAAAGAATTAAAGGAGCAGGTACAGGGCGTAAAGACCGCTTACTATTATAACTGGGCAGAGCTGATCAACTCGATCAATAAAAATTATATTGACGAACTTTCCTTTCAACATAAAGACGGGTATGACAGCAATTACACCAAGGCCATCAAGTTTATGCAGACCAACCGGCAAAGCCCTCAGCTGGTATTTCTTTACAGCGTTCATACCGATCACGCAGGCCACCAGTATGGCTGGATGTCGCCAGAGTACATAAGCGCAGTGGAAAAAGCAGACAGCGCAGTAGGGTATTTTATCAGGGAACTGAAAAAGCGCGACCTATATAAAGGAACGCACTTTCTCCTGATCACTGATCATGGCGGAATCAATAAAGGTCACGGCGGCGTATCGATGCAGGAAATGCAGATCCCATGGGGCATTACGGGGCCGACCATTAAAAAACGCGGACTCGTTGATTTCTACAACAGTAACAAAAATACTTCCCTGGTCCTGGCGCGTATATTTAGGATTAGGAACATTCCTAAATCCTGGACCGGCGCACTGCCGGATGGACTGTTCCGCTAAAGGATTCAGTGATGGCTGAAATTTATATATGGCTCAGAATGATATTGGCATTGGCTCATTCTAGTAAGTTCGCAGATGGAATCCAAAAGAAATGCCGATGGAAGCTGGACTTATGAATTGCACCATAGGACGAACGATCCGAATGAAAAGGTAAACCAAAGTAGTAAGCACCCAGAACCGAAAAGATTTAGTGCACCATACCTATTCCGGCCAATCTGCAATCAGACCATTGATGGCACTATACCTTGATGGGGTACAAACGGATGAAGTGGAATGGGCATCGGTCAACAGCATGCCTTCCTGCGCCAGCCGATCCATATTGGGCGTAGGTATTTTTGGGTCCTTATGATAGCAACGCGGATCGCCATACCCATGTTGTCGGCCATGATAACAATATTAGGTGTTGCAGATTTTACGTTTTGGGCAAAGGCTGATCCTGAAAACAGGATGGCAATTACAACAGTTTTGAACAAACGGAGCTCTTTCATTTATCGAATCTTTTTAACAACTATTTTTTCCTTCCTCCTTTTAGGTGATTTGTAGGATTTAAAAATCTTTCGGGTGAGGATAACCAGCCGTTATCGAGGTTGCCGTCGCATTTTTCCAACAACTGCTTTTTCAGTTCTTCCACTTTTTCCGGATACTTGGCCGAAAGCTCCCTTTCTTCTTTATAATCATCAGGAAGATGATAAAGCTGGTAAAGTTTTTGGGACCTGAAATGTCTTAATTTCCATCCATCTGAAGTGACCAATGCCGGACCCATAAAAGAAGCGAAAGCAATTGATCTTGGTTTTTCTTCTGAGGCTGGATGTGCTTTTTCCAACTCTGAAAGGTAAGAAACACCGTCTTTTTTGTCCTTTACCGGTACCTGTAAAAAATCGGCCATGGTAGACAGAAAGTCATAATTAGTCACCAGCTTTTTTGAAGTAAATCCTGATTTAAACTTTTTGGGCCAGTAAACGAATAAAGGCACTTTTACGCCACCATTCCAGTTGCTGGTTTTCATACCCGCCATACCGTGGTTGCCGTCAAAAATATCACCGGCAATTTCACTATAATATTTATCGGTTACATTGTTAAATGCTTTCCCGGTTTTCATATGTCTATAAGGCTTCTCTATTCTTCCGCTGTAAGTAGTATATATCTCGTGGCCATTATCTGCGGTAAAAATGATGATCGTGTTTTCTGCAATACCTAAGCGCTGCAGCTCCTGCTGAATAACACCCAAATCATCGTCCAGCCTTTTAACCATAGAAGCATACGCTTTTTCAATATCAGTAAGTTCGGTATCAAAAACCAGTTCCGGGTGAATAGCCGGTATGGCAACCGGGCCATGCGGCAATTGTGTGGGATGATATAAAAAGAAAGGCTTGTCCTTATTGGTTCTTATAAACTCCAATATTTTTTGTACAAACAAGTCCTGCGAGTACACCTGCTTGCCGTTCATATCCCACCTGTTGATTTCCTGAATGGAATCGGAACCTCGCTCGCCGGTTTTGCCTGCATCAGGATGGGTGTTTCCGGGTATTTCAAACCGTCTGCCATTCTCATGCTGAAACATGGGATAAAAGCCATGGCACTGCCCATGATCATAATAACCATAATGGTAATCCCAGCCATGATTATTAAGTTGTTTTTCGGTGGTTGCAAATCCATAATCGAGCTTACCGACCTGACCTGTTACATAGCCGGCCTTTTTAAAAACCTGCGGAAGATATTCAATATCAGGCTCCACGCCAATAGCTTCGTTGACTGCTTCCTGCGCTTCCGCATCTGTTATTTGTCCTGCTGCAGTCTGCGTATAAATACCAGCTTTAGTGAGTATAAACTTGCCTTCGCGGCAATCGTTATAACCTGTTAAAAAAGCAGCCCGTGATGGAGCGCAATATGTACTGGCATAAGAGTTTTCGAAAACTATGCCCCGCCTGGCCAACTGGTCGATATGGGGTGTGGTGAAGAATTTTTGTCCATAATAAGAAAGCATTCCCGACCCCATATCATCGGCAAGGATGTAGATCACGTTGGGTTTATCAATTTGCGCTTTTACTTTTTCTGCATTAAGCGATATACATGCTAAAAACAGCATTACAAATACTAAAATTTTCCTTTGGCTTTTTTTGACGTTCATAGCTATACATTAGTAGCATTATCTATGTATATTCAGCACAAGCTTTGTATTAATGAAACCTTGCATTTTCAATTTTATATAAAAGCTGCCTCAAAAAATGAGACAGCCTTTTGAATATTTATCTGTTACTCCCACCCTGCATTTTGCGGAAGGAGGTTGGGATTAAGATCAATCTCCCGTTGCGGCACTGGCCACCATAATATTTTTGGATCATAAGTTCTGGTATCACCGGGTACGTCATCACTAACCGCTTCCATCGCTGCTTTATAATCATTACCACCTGCCCTACTCCATCTTAGTAAATCGAAAAAATGCTGACCTTCATAGAAAAACTCTAAGCGTCGTTGTAGTTTTATTTCGGTACTCATTTGCTCTTTAGTAAGATCTGTTGGTAAATTGCCCAATCCAGCTCTGTTTCGGATCCTGTTTACTGCATTATAAACACCAACATCAGGAACAGCCTCTTCTTCGTTTACAGCTTCAGCATATGTTAAAAGCATTTCCGCATAACGTAGGACAATAAAATTGGATCCGCCATCGGTCGTTATGGTACGATCAGGGATTATAGACTTAACAGCTGCCAACCCTGTGGGAGACAGTGTACCTGTAAAAGTTGTCCCTGCAAAGGATTGACCGGGTCGCAGTATGGTACCATTTAACCGCACATCTGACTTAGACTCAAAAGCATCTACAAAATCCTGCTGTGGAACGATGGTGGTCCAGGATGTTGTAAGAGCGGCAGAATAAAGATTAAAACTATTTCCCAGGTTGCCCCCGGTACCTCCAAGAAACTGTACTTCAAAGATAGATTCCATTGCGTTATTCTCTCCTTCCGGTAAAAACATCCGTGCCCAGTTAGCGCCTGCTACTAAACCCCGGCCAGTCGTATTTATAACCTTTTCAGCTGCTGCAGCAGCTTCGGCCCACATTTGGTTGTATAAATACACCCTTGATTTTAAAGCTGTGGCAGCTATCGTAGTAGCGCGGCCTAAATCTGTAGCAGTGTATGATGCGGGCAGCCTGTTTTCTGCTTCCGTCAAATCTGTAATTACCTGATTGAATATGCTACTCCTGGGGTCTCTTTTGAAATCCTTTTCGCTTAGTTCCAAAGGTTTTAATATCAGAGGTACATCGCCAAAAACATGCATCAGGTTAAAGTAACCTAAAGCTCTGAGAAAATGCGCTTCGCCTATTAATCGGCTCTGCAAGGCTGCATCCATTGCAATCTCGGGAACGTAAGCAATAGCGGCGTTTGCTCTGGCAATAATGGCATAGTTTTGAGCCCAAAAGGCGTTTACATTTCCGGTAGAACTGGTAAAGCCGGCATTTTGAGCAATGTATGTGTATCCCGTAGCAATAGCATTTGCAGCTAAATTATCTGTATATGCATCTGAATAACGCATAATGTCTCCATAAAGCGGTAAAAGCCTGTTATAAATTCCGTTTACACCGGTAACGGCGTCGGAACTTGTTTTCCAGTATTCCGACTCAGCTAAGGTTACAGTAGGCACTTTTTCCAGATTTTTCCGGCATCCAGCCAAAATAATCAAGAGTACTATATATATTATAAACCTGGGTTTCATTATTTAAATTTTTATTCGATTAAAAGGTAAGGTTAAGGCCAAAACTTATGGTTTTAGCATTAGGGTATCCATCATTGCCGCCGTTTAAAGAAGTGGCTTGCTCAGGGTCATACCCCTGCCTTAATCCGTTAAAGGATTTTGAGAAGGTTAGCAGGTTTTGCCCGGCAGCGTAAACTCGCAAGTTCGAAATTTTTGCCTTACTTAAAATACTATACGGGAGCGTATATCCTAACTCAATGCTACGCATTCTTAAATAGGAACCATCTATAACTGCAGCACTGATAAGCGGCCCCACCTGTAGACTGGTATTATAATTCCAACTGGAAGCTACCCTGGGGACATTGGTGTCAGGATTTTCAGGAGTCCAGGAGTCCAAATAGTATTTAAATACGTTGGATACGCCACGCATCCCATCAGCACCAAAAGTGCCAATCTCTATATCTCTACCCATGATCCCATAAAACAAGGTTTTAAAATCAAATTGTTTAAAATTGAGGCCCACGGTAAAACCGTAGCTGGTATTTAAGTTAGGGTTGCCTAATATTTCACGGTCTTCTGTATTTACAACACCATCTCCATTCGCATCACCCCAGATATAATCTCCGGCTGTGGTGTTTACACCGCCAGGTTGGACGCCATACCTGGCTGTGTTTTGAGCCTCTTCCTTCGATTGGAAAATGCCCAAAATTCTGTTTCCGTAATAGGAATTAATAGGTTGCCCCGCAACTGTTATCGTTTTGGTGCCTATAAAGCTAGCCTCGGTTAGCTTTAGTACTTTATTGTCATTATGTGAGAAATTAGAACTTAAAAAATACCCAAAGTCTTCCGATATAGTACCCCTGTAAGAAGCAGACAATTCAATACCTTTATTTTCCACCGACCCAATGTTTTGAGTAGGCGCACTTACCGCCCCAAATACGGAAGAAATACCCGGAATAACCAAAAGATTAGTAGAAACTCTGCGATAATAATCCGCTGTCAGGTTAAGTTTATTTTTAAAAAATGTAGCGTCTATTCCAACGTCAGTAGAAGTACTTGTTTCCCATTGTACATTGGGGTTGCCTAATTGACCCAGCGCCGCGCCGCCCACCAGGATGCCCCCAAAAGAATAAGGGTTGGTGTAAGATATAGTAGAAATACTTGTATAGTTTCCAATATTCTGGTTGCCCAACTGGCCCCAGTCGAACCGAAGCTTAAGCATGTTAACAAACTGGCTTTCTTTCAAAAATTCTTCTTCCGCAATATTCCAACCCAAACTGAATGATGGAAAGGCACCAAACTTATTTTGAGCACCAAACCTCGAAGACCCGTCATAACGAAGCGTAGCCTCGGCTATGTATTTTCCGGAATAATTATAATTGAACCTTCCAAAAACAGAGTTTAACGCCCAGGCTTCTTCGACACCAGCCACTGAAGGATTCAATGTCCCCGCGGATAGTTCAGTTAAGGGAGAATTATATCCCTGGTTAGATGCACTAAAAGTATTAGACACAAAACTGGTCGTACTAACCCCTCCCAAGATACCGAACTGAGACTTTTTTAAAGTTTTTGAATACTTACCAGTAAATTCAAAGGAACCCGTCTTTGACATATTATCACGATTGGTTAAAATACCAATGCCGTTTGTAACAGCAAGCGTAGCCCCGTTAGATGTTGTAATTGGAGCCCGGAACTGTTTGATTTTTACATTCGAAACATAAATCGAAGCGTTTGCTTTAAATATTAAATCTCTTATTGGCTCAATTTCTAAATATAGGTTGGGCGTTGCCATATAACTTTTAGTAACATCCCTACCACCATATATATTTTGAATAATGGGGTTTACAATATTACGCCCTTGCGGAACAGTCAGATAGACGTTTCCGGAAGCGGGCACGCCATCAAAATACAGTGGTGTGAAAGCTGCCTGAGCTATCATTGACCTGATAAACTGGGTTACGCCCAAACCTTGATAATTTGGTTCGTAAGAATCAGTGTAGCTGCCAGACACATTAAGGCCAGCCTTAATCATTGAGCTAATGCGAACATCTATATTTGATCTAAAATTATAACGCTTACTTCCGGTGTTCAGTACAATACCATCCTGATCCTGGTATCCTCCCGATAAAAAATACCTGACATTTTCACTACCGCCGGCGACAGACAAGTAATAATTTTGTAGCGGTGCATTTTTTATATAACCGTCATCAAAAAATGTATATTCTGGCTTGGGAAAGTATGGATTATTGCCGCTTTTGATCGACTCGATCAATGAGTCAGGGTATAGTTGGGGCCTTCCTACATTAGTCTCAGCCAGGTTTTTTATGGCCATATTTTCTACTACATTTAGTATTTCGGGGGTTGCGGTAGCTGTCTGCAAGGCATAAGAAGTAGAAAAATTAATTACAGGTTTTTTGTTGGCGCCTCTTTTGGTGGTAATAAGTATTACCCCGTTAGCACCACGGGCTCCATAAATGGCTGCCGACGAGGCGTCTTTTAGCACTGTGAAACTTTCTACGTCATTAGGATTAACATCGTTCATGGTAGACTGAACACCGTCCACAAGAATGAGCGGTCCAGCATCCTCATTCAATGCTGCCAGTCCTGACCGGATGGTACCAATACCCCTGATTGTAATAACCGGCTGGTCTTTACCGGGCTGAGCAGACCCCTGCACTATCTGTAATCCTGTTACCCGCCCCTGTAATGCATTGGCCACGCTTGTCACCGGTTGATTTCCGATATCCTCTGATGTAACTACATCAACTGCTCCTACCAGATTTTTCTTTTTTTGCGTACCATATCCTACTACAACCACTTCGTCCATACTTCCTTCCCGCGCGGTTAAGACTACTTCAAGAGAAGACTGATCTTTGAAAATGATTTCCAGGGACTCATACCCCACCCTTGAAAATACCAGAATATCACCATTATCGACATTTAAGCTGAAAAAACCATTTGAAGTAGTGACAGCGCCCGTTTTCGTGCCTTTGATTGTGACTGAAACTCCTTCCAAAGGCTCACCGATGGTATTCTTTACTATTCCATTAATGGGCGGTGATGGAGCAACGATTTTTGTTGCGGCTTTATCAGAGTTTTCCACAACAATGATCGTAGTGCCTTTAACATTATAATCCAGTTTTGTACCGGCAAAAAGGTCATCCAAAATCTCGGCCAACACTCTACGCCCCGACATAACGGTAATATCTTTATGAGCACTTATCTGCGCTTCCGGATAAGCAAACCTGAAAGGACTTCGCTGCTCAATCTGGGCAAAAACCTGCTTCAGCGATCCGCGCTGTAGTGCCAGGTTTACGGTTGTTTTATGAATGTTCTGCCCAGATGAATTACTGGCAACCAACACATCCATTGTGAGCATTAACAACGAAATGGTGATAAAGCTTAACTTCATTACGTAAATAATTTTCTTGCATACAGCAGTGTTTCGGGCCACCTTTATCCTAAAAGGAAGCTGAAAGGCATTTTTTTCCATACCTTTAATTTGATTTAAATGTGAACAATAAATTTTTAAATCCCGGCTGTATTAATTGGTAGTTAATGCAGCCATTTTTTGTTTTAGCGATCGTTATGTTAGTTCTAAATTTTCGTCAGTCAATTAATTTTGATACTGTCCTGTTAATAAAGACGAATGATTAGCTTGAAGAGTACTATTGATAAAATAATATTTTTCGAAATCAGCTTAACTTTACAACGTTTATCTTTCTTCTCGCTTTTCCAAGAAGTTTTTATAATATCATACCAAACCATTCCGTGTCAATCAATTTTCGAACAGGAATAATAAACCAACTGTTACTCAGGAAAATCTATTGGCAACATGCGCCACTGGCAACAGATCTTTAACTGCATCTATTAACGCATCCCGTACGTATCATAAAGAGATTTTCTTTTTCCTTCTTTGCCAATCGCCTGGACCATAATATTATTGGGATGCCCGGTAAATCTGTCGAATCCATATCATCTTTAGCACCTCAAAGAAAATATGTCAAGGCTACTTTAATAACATCCTAATCTTTTTACAGCTTGTTTCAACCAGGCATTAGTAATCACTTTTTTTCTGGATTACCATGTAATACCCCAAATCGAAAATTTTTAGTGAAAGAAGCCAGTCAAGCATATTTCATCTTAATCACAGCCTTCTCCGTTTATCTCTATGGCACTGGTTCCGCTTTTTCGCCATTGGGCGTTGCTTATAGCGCATAAAATATCAAGGCAATCGTCTAAAGATTTATGGGTAACATCTGCTGTAAAGCGGCACTGCTTCAGCTTGTCATTTTTAATATTTATTTCGACGCCGTATCTATCGAATATTGTTTTGGCAGCCGTAGCCCAGCCTTCGTTTTTAAAAACCAGATCTTGTCTAACCCATTTACTTACCGAATCTACATCTACATATTTCGTATGCACGGGCATCTCTTCTTTTAGTGATTTATCAATTGCCAGATAGTGGCCTGGTGTTAATGTTCCCAATGCTTTACGATTGGGACTTTCTTCCACCTTTACTTTACCGCGGGCCACTGCCACTTCCAGCTTGTTCTTTGTCCCATTCACATTAAAAGCCGTTCCTAATACTTTAATGCTATACTCGCCCGAATGAACAATAAAGGGCCGCTCAGCATTGTGGGCTACATCAAAATAAGCCTCGCCTTTCAATCGGACCGATCTTACTTTTTCTTTTAAAAAAGAAACCGAGTCGAAATACAAAGCGCTGTTTTTTCTGAGCGTCACCTCGGTACCATCAGGCAGCGTTAATACACGGGTATCTGTTTGCGTAGCTGTCACAGCCTGTGTTCTGAATTGAAAAGCGTCATCGCTGCTTAAAGTCGATGTGTAAAAAAGATATCCGGAAAAAAGCAGAGCAATAATAGCTGCTGCTGCCATCATTTTTTTAAGCTCAATGACTCGCCTCCCGGTATTCTTTTTTTTATTTTGAATTTTGTCATACAGCCTGCTATATACTCCTTCCCATTGTTCGGGGCTCAAGTTGATGTCATTATGCCGGGACTGCCATGTTTCAGCCATGCCAATGGACAGCCGTTCTTCATCCGTAAGCTCGGCCATTAATGACCAAAACTCCCTTAATTCGGCAGAGGTACAGTCTCCTGCAATATATTTCCTGAAAAGCTGTTCGAGCCTGTAAGGACTGGATGACATAATTATTTATTTGTAGCTATAAAGACGATCGATTTGAATAGATAGTACTACTCAGGAAAAATTTCTTAAAACAAGTTTTGGAGCTTTATGAAGATAGTGAAGCCAGAAAAGTCAACCAGCAGGTTTCAATCCAGTATTTATTTTTAACTGACTCTAATAACTTCAGCGTGTGGGAGATAGTGTTTTTTACGGTTTGCGAAGAAATATCAAGCTTATCAGAAATCTCTTTATGCGAAAGCCCGTCTACCCGGCTTAGCGTCAGTATATATTTTCTCTGTGGGGACAGATCGCCAAGTACCTTTTCAGTCAATTCTTTATATTCAAACTGATTGTAAGAAGCTTCGACAGACTTGGGCAGATTTTTACTAATCAGTCTCTGTATTTCTTTGTCTCTTGCAGCTTTCTTTAGAAAATCCAACGCCTTTCTTTTGGAAATGACAAATAGAAAGCCTTCCATATTACTGACTTCAGGCAAAGTCTCTCTTCTTTGCCAAATCTTTAAAAATACATCTATGGTAATCTCTTCTGCTATCTGCGGTGCCTTCACTATTAAAAACACAAAATGGTATACTTTTTCCCGGTACATTTTAAAAAAACGATCGAAGGCTGCTTCACTGCCTTTAGATAAAAGTTCACATAAATTGCTATCGCTTCTCATTTTTATAGACATCAGCTTGGTCAATATATCAACAAGTCAACATAATAAATTTAAATAAATTTTTATACAAAAGCCGTACAATCGTTTGCGCAATTTTGTCGCTACGGCAATGCAAAAGGTCTTTATTTATAAGAAAAGTGTGCTTGAGTTGGATACCCAAGCACACTGATACAAATTATACATACTCACTGCATTTTAAAGGTGATAAAACGCAGTTGCGCAATTAATGCCGAAATCGCCAGAGTGATGTCGCTTTTGTCTACAGTGAAAAATAACGGAAGAAACCGGCTAAAGAATTTAGTTGCATAGAAATGCATATACCTGACAATACTGACAGCTTAGCATCTCCATTTGTCAACCGTATGACAACAGAGCTTTCTCCAAAAATGTTGTACAGGAAAATTCAACGACTCAAAGCATGCTTGCAGGATGGCGATAAAAAATAAACGACTAAACCTTGCCTTGCGGACAGATGTGTCAAATCTCGTCTCAAATAGTCAGAAGTTGCTTCAGAAGAGTGCCGAAGGCGGCTAAATTGTGCCCGTTGTGTGCTGGCAGGAATCCGGTAATTTCCGTGTGTCATTAAGAGCGAAAACAGGCGTAAAAAAGCGACACTTTTTGACACACGACAAAACAAAAAAAGGCTGTAAATAATCATTTACAACCTTTTAATCGTGCCCGAGACTGGATTCGAACCAGCACGCCGTGTTACCAGCACTACCACCTCAAAGTAGCGTGTCTACCAATTTCACCACCCGGGCTTTGAAATTTTCTTTCTGATTCCTATTTATAAGAACTTTAAGGCCTGCAAATGTAGGCAAAGAATTAATCCAAATCACTGATATGACTGAAAAATTGTTCGATAGTACAGGACAAACCTTAACTATCATTCAACCCTCTTCCACCTTCCTATTCATCCAGCTTCAACACAGCCAGGAACGCTTCCTGTGGTACTTCCACGTTACCGATCTGGCGCATGCGCTTTTTACCTTCCTTCTGTTTTTCTAACAATTTACGTTTACGGCTGATATCCCCTCCATAACATTTAGCAGTTACATCTTTCCGCATCGCGGAGATGTTTTCCCGCGCCACGATCTTGGCGCCTATCGCTGCCTGGATGGCAATCTGGAACTGCTGACGCGGCAGCAACTCTTTCAGCTTTTCGCAGAGCTTACGGCCAAACTCATGGGCCCGGCTGCGGTGGATCAGCGCACTTAAGGCATCCACCTTCTCACTGTTGAGCAGGATATCCATCTTCGCGATATCACTTTGACGATACTCCATCGGGTGGTAATCGAAAGAAGCATATCCGCGGGTCTGGGATTTCAATTTATCATAGAAATCAAATACGATCTCGGTCAGCGGCATTTCAAACACCAGCTCCACGCGTGTGGTGGTCAGGTAACTTTGGTTCACCAGTATACCGCGTTTGCCGAGGCACAAGGTCATGATATTACCGATGTATTCGGGCTTGGTAATGATCTGCGCTTTGATAAAAGGTTCTTCAATGCGATCGGTCTTTACAGGATCGGGGAATTCTGACGGATTGTTGACGATCACCTTTTCTCCTTTCGTCGTGTAAGCGATAAAGCTTACGTTGGGAACGGTGGTGATCACCGTTTGGTTAAACTCCCGCTCAAGGCGCTCCTGGATGATCTCCATGTGGAGCATGCCTAAAAAGCCGCATCGGAAGCCAAAGCCTAACGCCTGCGAGGTTTCCAGCTCGAAGGTCAGCGAAGCATCGTTCAGCTGCAGCTTATCCATGCAATCGCGCAGCTCTTCAAACTCATCTGTATTCACCGGGTAGATCCCCGCGAATACCATGGGTTTTACTTCTTCAAAACCTTTGATCATCATGGGCGTCGGGTTGCTGGCCAGCGTGATCGTGTCCCCCACTTTTACTTCCTTGGCATTTTTGATCCCCGTAATGATATAGCCTACATCACCGGCGCGAATCTCTTTCTTCTCGGTCATTTTCAGTTTCAAAATACCAATCTCATCCGCTTCATATTCCTGCCCGGTGCTTACAAATTTTACTTTATCGCCTTTCTTGATTGTGCCGTTCAGGATCCTGTAATACACGATAATGCCCCTGAAGCTGTTGAAAACGCTGTCAAAGATCAGGGCCTGCAATGGTGCGCTTTCATCACCTTTAGGTGCCGGAATCCGGTCCACGATCGCTTCGAGCACTTCTTCGATACCCAGGCCGGTCCTACCGCTCGCCAGCAAGATATCTTCGGGCTTGCAGCCGATCAGGTCGATGATCTGGTCTTTCACCTCTTCGATCATAGCACCGTCCATATCGATCTTATTGATCACCGGAATGATCTCCAGGTCATTATCGATCGCCAGGTACAGGTTGCTGATCGTTTGTGCCTGTATGCCCTGCGTTGCATCCACCAGCAGCAGCGCGCCTTCGCAGGCGGCCAGTGCCCGGCTCACCTCGTAGCTGAAATCCACGTGGCCCGGCGTGTCGATCAGGTTCAGCGTATAATCTTCCCCTGCCTTCGACCGGTAATTGATCTGGATCGCATGGCTCTTGATCGTGATGCCCTTTTCCCGCTCCAGGTCCATATCATCCAGAACCTGGTCCATCATCTCCCGATCACTGATCGTATTGGTTGATTGCAGCAGCCTGTCAGCCAGGGTACTTTTACCATGATCGATATGCGCAATAATGCAAAAATTCCTAATATTCTTCATTGTCAAAACCCACTTTGGGGCGTGCAAAGGTACAGGAAATTACAATGTGAGGCCACCGCCCGCTCAGTTATTTGATCGCCCCCCGGGATCGTCACATCGGCATTGCCTTGCATCCCGACGGTTCAAAACCCTTTGTATTCAGTGGGTAAAGCATTCGTTTACTTGTTCTGCGTCGTTTCGATCTCTGGCACACCGATCCATTGCCACTTTCTTTGGGTAAACCCGGGTTTCAGGTCTCCATCTATCTTAAATCTTCTAAGGTCTATTAAACGGGTGCCTCTCCACGACAGAAACATGCGGCGGATCGCTATTATATCCTGGAGGGAGAGTGCCTTATCCGACGACCAGTTTGAGGCTCCTGAAGGATCATATTTTATGATCACGGAATTCACCAGGTCCGTTGCAGTGCCTGCAATCAACCCTCTTACCACCAGTTCTGCACGGATCAATTGCATCTCGTCAAAATCACTGACAATTAAGGGATCCCGCTCATTAAACAATGTAAGCGACCAGTGTCCTTTGGACGCTTTGACCACAGGATTTCTCGCTTTTTCTGCGGTGGTTTTCAGCGCATTGACGAATGCCGGTTCCACAGCAGCATCTCTTGAATTAATATTTAGCGCGCTAAAAAACCCGTTGCTGGTGTTTCCGACCGTGTTCAGAAAGATAAAACGCTCTGTCGGGCTGAAGGAGGCGCCCACATGTTGCGCGGCCAACGAATAGTTGCCGGTATGTATTCCTTGTTTAGCCAATAAAGCATGTAACAATCGCTGATATACGTCTGAGGCCAGCGGAAGAGCCTCCTGCCAGTAAGCCTGCGCTTTTGCGTAAGCCTCCTGGTGGCTCACCACCCGTTGGTTCACATAAATCTGGTGGTCGCTGTTAGTGATACTGAAATAATCTGCCATCAGCATCCATGCATAACCCGCATGCAATTTAGCGTACATCAACGCCTCTTTTTTCACCTGCTCCTGGTCTTTACCGGTAGCTTGTATGCCCTCCGCGATCGTTATCGCATCTTCTGCCCGCGCGCGGTAGTTCTGAACGTTGGACCAGATGTTGAAAAGAGACGTGTTGTCCGGGCTTAGTTTGTCTTCGTCCAGCTCTTTGTAAAAGACCGAATTGGGGACAGCCGTCGCAGTAATTTCATCTGCAATAGCTCCGGCCGCGACCAAAAGGTTGGACGCTGACGCTGCACCCGCTTTCCATACGCCCGCTATTACGGGGCCATATACATACTGCCCTTTTTCAATTCTGCCCAGCATGTCGATGCTGTAAAGCTGCGATTCATCAATCGTGTTGTCAGGCAATTTGACATCGTTTACCCATTTGTTACAGGCGGACAGGCATAGAAATACTCCTGCCATAAACGCCTTGCTCAACCGTATTTTTGTTTGAATTGACATCATGCTAATAATTTATTGGTCTGTGACAGACCAGGTTAAAATCCAATATTTAAACTAAAGGCGTAGGTCCGGGGCGTGGGCACTGCCGTCCAGTCGGCAGATAAATAGCTGATCCCTCTTGTACGTTTACTGCCTCCCTGCGAGTCGATAAGCGGCTCAGCTCCGCTGTAGGTAGTCGTCAGCCACACATTGTTTGCAGTAAGTGACACGACACAACTCTTTAACAAACCCTTGCTGGCGGCCTTAGCCATACTGCCCAGATCATAAGAAAGAGTCAGGTTGCTCAACCGCAGATAATCGGCTCGTTCCGTAAAATCGCCACGCAATCCTTCGTATTTGGATAACGCTGTAGCAGTTGCCACATAAGCGTCCGTTTTAGGCGTAAGTGTTGCCAGTTCAGCCTTCAGCTCTTCCCTCGCTTTCAGATTAGAGCCCAGCCGTGCGACATTTCGCATAGAAATATTGTAAACGCTTGCGCCGCGGGCGTAGGTAAACAAGGGTTGCAACTTTAACCTTTCAAACAATTGCAGTCCAAAGCCAAATGATCCGTTGTAAGTAGCGAAAGGCTTTCCCAGCACCTGCAGATCACTTTCTTTCGCGCCGGTGTAAACTCCGGATCCGTTGAAAACAGGACCTTCTGAAACAGTCGTATAAAATGAAAATGCCGGCAGCCCTTCCCTGATCAGGTTGGTAAGACTGAGAATATCGCGCCCTCCGGAATTGACAACTTTGTTGGACTGCTGATTATAACTCACGAAAAGATCGAGGCTATGGCGTTTATTATAACTGGTGAAAAGACGCCCGTTATAAGTAACTTCTATACCCTGGCCTTTTATCTGTCCGATATTCTCCGGGTAGTCGCCGCTCAGGCTGGATGGCCACCCAAGCGAAGGGATCAGTGTGGTGTACACAATGGCGTCACGTGTATTTTGCCGGTAATAAGTAAACCCGATGCGCTGCTTGAACAAAGTGATATCGGTTCCGAATTCAAGCTCTCCGGTTCTTTCCGGCCTGATATCAGGATTACCCCTCCGGGATGGGCTTACAACCGTTCCAAAAGAAGAATTCTCTACAAGATAGGCCGTTTGGGCATCATTAGGATAAGGCAACCGCCCTGACTCTCCATAGGCCGCTCTCAGCTTCCAGTCTTCGATCCATCCTCCCATGGCACCCGGCCTGGCTATGTTATAAGCAACACTCAATGTAGGGTACCAGATACTGGCAACATTTCTGCCGATCATATTGGAAACATCCCGACGCAACCCTGCATTGACAAACAATTGATCTTTGTAATTCACAAATGCTTCGCCATATAGCCCATGGGTACGCTTTTCAAAATATGTATCGGTAACATTGAGTATTTCCGCTGCAGCGGCGATATTGCTGATATCGGAAGTAGCGAAATTGCGCACCTCGATACCATTTACCTTTTCTGTCGAGCGGGTGACCTGGGATAGCAATGAAAAGTTGAGCTTCCATTCAGTACCGATCATAAAATTGCGCGATAACTTAAAATCCCAGTTGATATTCTGATTCTTGCGGTCGCTCACCTGTTTATACCCTGTCTTGTTAGTGCCTTGAAGATAGCCGTAAGGAAGATAGTTCAGACCATCGATCCGGTTCAAATCCAGGCCAATCAAGCTTTCTGCCCTGATCTTCAATGGGAAGGTATAGCTCATCTTCACGCTTCCGGTGAAACGATCGTTTCTGTACTCCTTGCGAATGGCACGCCAGCTTTCTTCACTGATAAAGGGCCAGGGAACAGTATCCTTCATCAGGTTCCAGATGGCATCATCCCGCCCAGAAGCAGATTGGGGAATACTTAGTTTCCCGGTCACAAAACCGGTGGTTAACGACAGGCTGAAGCGATCTTTTACCAGATCATATCCCGCACGGAAAGTGTGCCTGTTGTCAGTATTACCGGGAATAATACCGGTGTTTTTATTGGTATTGGCGGAAAAGAAAACGCTGTTGCGCGCATCGAACTGTGCGGACAGGTTGGCATACAGTTGTTGTTGCTGCCCTTTGATAAAAAAGTCGTTCAGTGCGCTGTTATTAACAAACTGATCGTATTTGCGGGCCAGTTCACTGTAGCCATTCGTGTACCTGAAGTTAACGGCGATGCCTTTTTGTTGTTTTGCATTTCTTTTGGTCTTGATGATCACTACTCCGTTTGCGGCTTCCGAACCATAGGAGGCTGTAGCCGCCGGGCCTTTGATCACATCAATAGATTCAATATCATTGAGCGGCAGATCGTTCAGCGCGCTCATAGCTTCCTGCGAAGAGTTAACATCGGAAGTGTTACCACTATGATAACGCACACCATCAATAAAGATCAACGGATCGCGCTCCATGCTGAATGTCGCGACCGACCGTATGTCAAAGCGTATCGGCATCCCCACCTTGCCGTTGGTATTATAGATCTGAGCGCCACTTACCCTGCCGTTCAGCAGGTTGGCCAATGAAGAAGGGTTAGTGGTCGCTACGATGTCCGCGGCGTCTATATGATCCACATTAGCGCCGATGGCCCGCTTACTTCTTGCGTTGGCTAAACTGGCGGTCACCATTATCTCTTTCAATGTCTCAGCCGCCTTCAGGAAAAGCTCCTGCTGACTTCGTGGCACTACCGGATATTGTTTCAATAACAAATTATAACCCGCCATCGTGACGGCCAGGGTGTCTCCCGGTGTTATTTCAATACTGAACCTTCCCTGCCCGTCGCTCATTGTGAAGACTGAAGGCTTGCCACGTACAGAAATATTGGCTCCGGGAATGGGATCCGCTGTTGACTGATCATAAAGAACGCCTTTCAATACCTGGGCCGTCGCAGTCACGCTCAGGCACATGACAATTACTAAAATTGTAACAATTTTACTCATAAACGTCGTTTGGGTTTGATGATGATATCAGATCTGGCATTTCCTGCTTTTTGGTATCAACCATCTAAAGCAATGCACAGTCAGGTCGCCATTCAGACAGCAGGACCGCCGCCTGGATGATGTCGCTTAAAAGCTGATACACTATTGCATATTACATGATAGATGATGTGTGCAGGCTCTTACAAGTAAGCAAAAACTGCCCTTGTAAATGCAGTCTTATATTGTTTGTTTTTGGTTTTTAAAATCTGCCGCGAAAGTATTGTCATTACCGACTTATTTATTTACGAAATGCGGAAATAATTTCCCTGGAACAGCGCGCTCTGCTAATGTCCCTTCCTGGCTTTGATCAGCAACAGGTTAAGTAGCCTATATCATTCAGAAGAAGCAGCCGGCACTTTTATTACCTGAAATTTTGTTCGCCTTAGGATTTTTACGTTTACTTTACGGCCGTTTAATATTAGTACTGATGCAATATTTCGAAGGAGCTTCTATTACCCATATTTGTGTGCATAAGGTTGGCAACCAATCGGAAGATGAATACCTGACGCTTTCTAAAAAAGAGCTGGCGATCGATCCGGAAGTGAAGGACCTGCTTGCCGCTTATTTTATCAAGCCTTTTAAATCGGAGGAATACTTTCAACTATTCCACGATAGCGACCTGGCGCTAAATGAGGTGTACACTTATGTCTCTGCTATTTTTGACAAGCCGGAGCAAACGCTGGCCCAGTCTAAACACCTGGCCCAGCACCTGTATAATCAAAGCACTCATCCGAATATCAAAGGCGGCGAGTTCTACGTTGTGTACTTTAAAGACTGCCTGCTGGATGGCGAAACGCTTGACGCCATCGGCCTTTTCAAATCTGAGAATAAAGAAACGTTTCTGAAAATCTTATTGCAGGAAGATGCTTTTGACATTGAAAGTGAAGAGGGGATCAATATCAACAAACTGGATAAGGGATGTATCATTTATAACACAGAAAAAGAACAAGGCTATATCGTCTCCGTAGTTGATAACACGAACAAATCTGCGGAGGCGCGCTACTGGACAGACGAGTTCCTGCATATCCGTCAACGGCAGGACCAATATTATAATACAGAGAACACCATGACGCTGTATAAGAATTATGTGGTAAAGCAGT
Source organism: Niabella sp. ZPM-14 (assembly GCF_055693045.2). NCBI lineage: Bacteria > Pseudomonadati > Bacteroidota > Chitinophagia > Chitinophagales > Chitinophagaceae > Niabella > Niabella sp. ZPM-14. Next base: position 3,751,222 of record NZ_CM181148.1, on the reverse strand, counting down.
TGCCGGAAGAGTACAATGTCACCAAAGCCGATCAGGCCGACCTGCTGAACAGGACCCTGAGCTTCTTTAAAGAAAAGCAGCATTTTGACCAGGAAAGCTTCAACGAGGAAGTGTTGCACCACAAAGAATACATCGACAGCTTCAGCCGCTTCAAACAGGAATATGCCAACGAGCGCGACCTGGAAATTGCGGACAATTTTTCTATCTCACCGGCAGCTGTGAAACGGCAGAACAGAAGCTACAAAAGCGTGATCAAGCTGGATAAAAACTTCCATATCTATATCCACGGCGACCGCAGCCGCATCGAACACGGGGAAGATGAGAAAGGGCGTTTCTATAAGCTGTATTTTCACACAGAAAGCTAGCGGCCCATCGCATTCAACGATCATTTTAAACCCTCGAAACGGATCATGCAAAAGACCTCAACCCTCTTCACCTGCCTGCTGCTGAACGCATTGCTATTGCTGCAGCTGACCATCGCGGCACAACAACAAGTGCCCGTGTTCACTTCGGGAACCGACGGCTACAAGAGCTTCCGGATACCTGCCATCATTTCATTACAAGACGGTTCCCTGCTGGCTTTTGCCGAAGGACGGGTGCATAATGCCGGCGACTTTGGCAACATCGACATTGTCCTGAAAAGAAGTACCGACAAAGGACATACCTGGTCAGCGCTGCAGGTGGTGGTCGACGCCGGTGCGCTGCAAGCGGGCAATCCCGCTCCGGTCGTTGACCTTACAGACCCGGCTTATCCCCGCGGGAGGATCTTCCTGTTTTATAACACCGGCAATAACCATGAAGGATCCGTAAGGAAAGGCGACGGCATCCGGGAAGTGTGGTATACCACTTCGACCGACGGCGGCGCTTCATGGAGCGAGGGTGTCAATATCACCACACAGGTACATCGCCCCCACCAGCCGGCAATCAACCCCGCTTATCGTTTTAAAGAGGATTGGCGCAGTTATGCCAATACACCGGGGCATGCCATGCAGTTCACTTCCGGTGTGTACAAAGGAAGGATCTACGTAGCAGCCAACCATTCGGCGGGTCCGCCGCAGGCGCACTTTAAAGATTACCGCGCGCATGGATTTTATACGGATGACCACGGCGGGCACTTCCGGCTCAGCCCGGATCTGGCGCTTGAAGGCGGCAATGAGAATATGGCTGCTGAGATCAGCGGCGGAAGGCTGATGCTGAACCTGAGGAACCAGCAGGGACATGTGAAAGCGCGTTACGTGGCGATAAGCGCGGATGGCGGCGCCAGCTGGTTGCAACAGGATTTTGATCCTCAGCTCCCGGACCCCGTGTGCCAGGGATCCTTGCTTACGATCGGTCAACACAGAGGAAAACACATCCTCGCCTTCTGCAATCCTGCGGACAGCATTCAGCGAAATCACCTGACGCTGAAGATCAGCCGGGATGACGGAAAACACTGGTGGAAACAGATTCCTGTTTACGAGGCCCACCAAAAAGGAGATGTAGCCGCCTATTCAGATATCGTAAAGATCAGCCGTAAAAAAATAGGGGTACTGTTTGAGAAGGATCAATACCGCGAAATCGTTTTCACTGTGGTTCGCTGGTAAAAAATAAGGGATGATCCGGAAGCGAACATCATTTTCTCAAAGCTACCGGCTGTTGCCGGTGTACCCTGTTGCCTGATGCATGCTGCCTGACCATCCCGGTTTCAGCGTTTGCTGAACAGCTCTTATTTAATCAGCTCTTCCAGTTTCTTTTGCAGCTCTTCACCGCGTACATTTTTAGCGATGATCTTACCGGTTGGATCGAGCAGCAGGTTTTGCGGGATCGCCTGGATGCCGTATTGCTGGGCCACTTCGTTCTGCCAGCCTTTAAGATCTGATACATGCGTCCAGGTCAGTTTGTCTTTGGCGATCGCTTTCAACCAGCTTTCCTTTCCGTCGTCCTCGGCATCATCGAGCGAAATACCCAATACGGTGAAGTTTTTATCTTTGTATTTGTCATACGCCGCTACGACGTTCGGATTCTCCATCCGGCAGGGGCCGCACCAGCTGGCCCAGAAATCAACTAATACATATTTGCCTTTGAACGAGGCTAACGTAACAGGATTTCCTGATGTATCGGCTTGCGAAAACTGAGGCGCCATGGCACCGATGGCTGTTGCTTTGGCTATGTCCAGCTTTTTCGCAAAGCGCTTTCCTGCTGCACTTTGCTTTGCAGCCTCAGACAGCGTGTTAAAGATAGGCTCTACTTTCGCCGGATCGATGTCATATCCCGCGTATTGTCCCAATGCATACAGGGCAATCGGAGAATTCGGATTTTTCTTAAGATAGCTTCCATACACTTCTTCATTCATTTTGGCCTGAAGCGCTTCGTAATCGGCTTCCAGTTTTTCCATGCCGGCCACATCATTACTGGCTTTCAATGCAGGATATTTTTCGCCCAACTCACGCATTTGATCCATAAAAGGTTCAGACGCGGAGCGTAGCTTTACATATTCCGCATGCGCTTTTGATTCTTTCACCTGTACATTAGAAAAAGAGTCGGTGGAGATCACCGTATTATTGCCGGATTGCAAATAGATCTGTGCAACATCCTTTTTTTCCGGACGGGAGCCTCCCTGTGGATCTACCGACAGCAAAGTGATCATTAACGGCATTTCGCCTTCGGCTTTTATTACATAGCTGTTACCGGTCACTTTCACACTATCCCGAACCATGTCATCACCGCTCCGGTACATATAATAAATGCTTTGAATACTGTCGCCCATCTTTTGAAGGGACCCTTTGATGGTAGCGCTTTCGGTTTGCCCGAATGCAAAAGCGGGTATACCGCAAAATAGATATAACAGGATTTTCTTCATATAAAACGATTATAGATCAAACTTACATGAAATTATTCATTCCCTGATACTACAAAGGGATGAATGGTACGTCGCGCACCTGCTGATTAGCAGACCTGATTACTGGTCATTGTCTGCGTTTCTCCGTGCTATCCAATCAGTAAGAGACAGATAGCATTGAATAGATCGGCGACATATGAGCAAAAAAATATATTTTTGTTGAATGACAACAATCATCCGGCTCGTTGTCCCTCCCACCCGGCTAAATCAAAATAAAATATATACCCATGAAACAAAAAATTGTCCTTACCTCCCTCCTGTCCCTGTTGATGCTCTGGTGCACCGTTGCCTCCGCACAAAACGAAAAGAGATACCAGATCGAAATGATCTTTACGCACAACGGAAAAACGGTGAAGACCCCGCTTTCCTCCGCGAGCTATAGCCTCACCCGCGATGTCTATGACACCGACAGTCTTTACCCGCAGAAGAAATATATTTATTATTCTGCTACGCCAATGAAGCTGGATAAAGAGCTGCTACTGGCTATCCAGGACAAAAAGGCGAAGTATGATATCCTGGTAACGATGACTGATAGCTATGGCAAGGAAACGAAGAAAGAAACACTGCTGAAAAACGCAGTAATATCAACCATTTCTGAATCTTATTCACCCTATGTGTATGATTACTCCGGGTCGATCAGCCTGGGCATCAGCGCCCAATCAATCGTGGTCAACGGGGTGGAGCTGCAACCCTGATCGCGATATTGTCAGTATAACGTGGCCAGGGCGACCCGGTCTGACGGTCCCCGTCTGACCGGGTCGGCAGTCCCCCGTTATGCCAGGCAACCTATTCCTTTTCTTAAAAACCTCGCCTACCTACCTCTACCCTAAGCCGACAAAGCTTTTTCCTCAGCTGGCGAAGCTTAAAGCTCGGTTAGGGGCACCTCTTTAGGTAGGGAGGGGATCTCTCAAACCTCGGCACGCGAAGCCCTTAGCTCGGCTTACTTGGCTAAAGCACTCCCCCAGGTATCCTGGCGAGGTGGGTATCCCCGGCCCCCGAACCTGAGCCGGCGAAGGTTTGAGCTTCGCCGACCTGGGAAAAAGGTGCGACGACTCGCCCGGGAGCCGGGCCGGGTTACCTTTGAGGTAGGGTTGCTTCGTTTTGAGATACGGGATACTGTGTTGTTAGCCTTGATGAGAAGGGAAATACACTTCATGCTATTGAAACGAGGTTATGCGCTGCGGTCGGAGCGACGAATACCAATGAACCATTCCGACGCCGTAATGGAGAGCGCCTGTCCGGCCCAAAGGGACGGGGAACCATTTCGCGTTGTCTAACGAGATTCCCCGGCTGCGCTGCGCCCGGAACGACAGGGAACAATGGATTTCGTTTTCAACGGTCAGACGGGGACCGTCTGACCGGGTCGGGGAACTCGTCAGCATGCCGCCAGGCAACCTATTCTTTTATTCCTGAGATTCTATCATGGGAACGGTTAAGATCACTCCATCTTTTCTTCGAGGTGTGCCAGCTTGCCGTCGGCGGTCATCCCTTCGATAACAACACGGAACGCATCCGTCACATCATTGTTGTAGAATGATAGCACTACTTCGCGGGTGCGCGGATCAATCGTGACATTCGGATTCCAGTAGATCGTCGTCCTTACATCGCGGTCGGCGCCCGGAGCGGGCTCTGTTGTGAGGTATTTGGGTGAATAGAATTCCCGGATATTCGTGTAGCCTTCGATACGCCCGCTGGGTATACCCGAAGAAGGGTCGCGCTTTACATCATCACCGCGGCGTGTGTAAATGGCGATGGCGCCATTGCCTCCGTTGAAGCCGCCCATGAAGGGCGGACGGAACGCTTTGATGAACGCCACATCGGTAATGTTGAGCGAAGACACCATATTGACATCTGAAGGAACCTCATCTACATACAATTGCGGAGCGCCTCCGCGCCAGCTCAGAGAAGCATTGCTGCCCTGACCATTGATCTGCAGACCGGCCACTTTTCCCTGAAGATAGGTAAAGATGTCTCCGACATTGGCAAATTTATCATTGACCACATCAAACTTGATGGCATCACCGCCACTGAATAAACCGGATGCATATTTTTCATCCATCTGATCTACCAAAGGTTTTGCCTTGGCTTTCACGGTAACGGCTTCCAGCTCTTTATATTTTGTTTTCTGGATATTATCATTCAACTCGGCAGCGAGCATCAGGTGGCGCCACATCCCTGTGGTATCGGGCCAGCGCAGGTTGTTGAACATCTTACCTACAGGCGGCGTCCGTAATTTATTCGGTACAAAACTGATAGACGCACCCTTCAGTGACTTGTCCTGGAACTGATAATAGACCTGCGCGGAATCAAAGATGATGGTGGCAGGATCATTAAATGTACCGTTCCGTTCGATCGGTACGAGCAGCATTTTATTCTGCTGATCCTTCTGCGTCAGGATCATCATGGCGGCAGAGCCATCACCGATCGCGCCGGGCATCACACCCTGGACGGTGCCGGACAAGGACAGATAAGAAGTGTCTTTGGGATAATGGATCTTCGGCAGCTCGCCCGAAGCCAGTTGCTGCCAGTTGATCCTTCGCCAGCCATTGCTAAGCATCACGAGGTCCAGCTCCTGCTGCTTCGCATCCGTAGGATTACTGAAATAGTATGCCGCGTTATGCACTTTGCCTTTTAATTCACTTGTAAGCATCAGTGTGGACAAGATATTGTCGGAACTATCCGCGTCGATGCTCAGGTCTGTAACAGATACCGACAAGGACGAAGCGATGTTTTCAGGAACTTTTATCTTCACCTCATCCCTGGCACGATAGCTCAGTCCCCACCGCTGCACTTCCATTTCCGGCCGGAAGATATAAGGCGCATGATTATCAATATAGGTAATCCGCTCTGCCAGCGGCTTCCAGCTTTTATCGAACACCGTAATGGTCAATACTCCGTAGGGAAGATTTGCAGTAGGCACGATCCCCACTATTTCATCTTTGGTTGACTTGGTAAGCTTGAACACCGGGTGCTGGAACATGTTACCGATCAGGTGAACACTGTCAGAGGCGGCGGCCAGATCAGGCGAAAGATATACCCGGAACTCTCGTTTGCCCGGCGCGACCTTTACCTGCAAATGTGCGCCGCTGGCTTTCACTTCCGGCAACGGCGTAGTATATTCTTTATTTTGTTCGTCCTTCCATTTGGCAGTGAATTTGGCCCCGGCCGCTCCATTCAGGAGCAGGAAACCCATTCCGTCATGTTGGATCCGCAGGCTATCGACCATCTTCCCGTCTTTTCCAAACACGGCACCCCTGATCTTGACCGGGCGCCCCCACTGATCTCTTGCCTTAAAGGCGATCTTGTTAGGAAAGCCTGCTACCCAATCCCCGCTTTCAGCAAAAAATTCCAGCACCGGCTTCACGGCAATTTGGACGGGGCTTGTCAGGGAGTCTTTATGAAGAATGTTGATCGCCTTTTTATATAATAGAGAAGAATCGAAATTGAGCATCCAGCTGGTATAGGCCCTTACTGCGATGTAGCGTCCCTTGTAGTCCGCCGGTATATCAAATTGTCCGTTGGTCAGGCCCTGCACCAATGGCGCCACGGTGTGCTTTAATATCCTTCCATTGTCATCGATCCAATCGACATAGAAGTTCTTGCTTTCTGTCGCAGCTGTAATTTCGTTTAACAGATATGCTTTGAACCAGATGGTTTCGCCCGATGAATAGGACGATTTATCATAGTGAAGATAAGCACGTTCCGGGCTGAATTTTGCGGCGTAGTTTTCAAGCCGCGCGGCCATATCCTGCGCCGCAACAGCGCTGCTGATCAGAAAGCAACAGATGGAAATGAACAGGTAACGGACAAGTAAGGTTCTATATCTCATTTATTTTCAATTCAGTTTCGCAGAAAAGCGAAAATTAAAACTGTATTGTCTTTTGACAAAATCTTTACACTTATTTACAGCAATTTTAGGAATAATTTATTGAAGCGCACTTAGCCGATAGCAGTTATCTCCCCGGTCATAGCACTGATCTGTCGCCCATGATGGAAAGGTTTTTGCAAACAGTAATTGTATTAATCAAGTTTTTATTATTAAATCACATAGGAACACAGGTGCTATGTATCTGTGAAAGTTCAAATAGCTCAATATGAGTAAGCGACCATCGATATACCTGGGAACGAGCGGCCTGGTCCTGCCCTACCGGAATCAACAGCATTACCCTCCTCACCTGGAAGGCAAAAGCCGCATCAGTGTATATGGTACCTTGTTTAATTCCATCGAGATCAATTCTATCTTTTACAAGCTGCCGCGTGCGGCGACCATCGCGAACTGGGTGGAATCGGTCGGCCCCGGGTTCCGTTTTACCTTCAAGCTATGGAAACAGATCACGCACAATCCTTCTCTTGAGTTTGATCGGGCGGATGTGGCGCAATACTTTAAGGTGATTGAGCCGGCCGCGCATAAAGCCGGCACCTTACTGGTTCAGTTACCCCCTTCGGTCAACAGTGCTTACATCAAAAAGGTCGATCAGTTATTGTCTGTCTTGCAGGCGCATCATAAAGATCAATGGCCGGTGGCGGTCGAGTTCCGGCACCGATCCTGGTACCAGGATGCCACTTATGAACTACTGGACCGATACCACGCAGCGATGGTCTATCACGATAAGAAAGGCAGCGGGTCACCTCAGCCGGATCTGGATGCGCCGATCGTTTATCTCAGGTTCCATGGGCCCGACGGCAATTATAAGGGGAGCTATGAAGAAAGCCTGCTCCATGAGTATGCAGGCTATGTACGTGATTGGCAGCGGCTCAATAAAACCGTTTATATTTATTTTAACAACACGATGGGCGACGCGATAGGCAACCTGGAAACACTCCGCCAATTCCTTTAACGCACTTCGCTCATCGGTTACTCAGCGTTATTTAACTACGCATATTTTCTACCTGCAAAGGAATGCCGAGGTCCCAGGTTTTGGACGCCTGTATCACGCTCTGCAGATCATCGATCTTCTTGCCCGTCACCCGCACCAGGTCATCGTTGATAGAGGCCTGAACCTTAAGCCCCGCATCTTTGATCTGCTTCACGATCTTCTTGGCATCTTCCTGCTTCAACCCGTTGCGAACCGCGATTTCTTTTTTCCAGACCTTACCGATCATGCTTCCTTCTTTTCCCAGGTCGAAGGCTTCCGGCGCAATGCCTTGCTTATGGGCACGGTTGACCAACACATCGATCAGCTGCTTCATCTTCATATCGTCTTCCGTTTCTACTTTCAGGGTGTAGTTCTTCTTATCAAGATCGATCACCAGGTGAGACCCTTTAAAATCAAAACGGTTGGCAATTTCTTTTGAGACCACGTTGACAGCGTTGTCTAACGCCTGCGCATCTACCTTACTTACAAAATCAAATGATGGCATATTCTATTGTTTGTGTTTGATTAGATTGTTTATTACTGATATAAATTCTTTAGCTGAATGAAAAAAATCGGTCGCGGTCATTTCATCGAAATCTATAAACTCACCATAATCACCTAAATGACGCTCTCCATATAGATTAGAATAAAACCGGGACCACTCTCTTGAAAGGACGCCTTCCAAAACAAAATATTTATTAAACATCGTTTGTACTCCCTTGTGAGTAGTTGGCTTTATATTCTTAGTTAATAACAAAGTGCCCACAGCGTAAAAGCATGCATAATAGGTTCTGCTCACTGATGCGTTCCAAAAATTATTCTTTATTAAAAGCTCTACTTTCACCTAATGTTTCCTCCGCCTTTTTTAGCTTGAAACTGATTAGTTGTTGATGTTCATTCATAGCACGATCCCCTCTCTTTGAATATTTTCATATAAAGGAGTAATACGATACAAGGTCTCCCATTTTTGCTTTGATAAAATAAAAGGGCTAATTACCTCACCATTGTCTATTCCAATATCATGAATGGGATATGCTATTTTCTTTTTGTCCAGAAAAGATAAATGCTCGTTATTAACCAAAATCAAGAGGTCGATGTCCGAATGTTTATCCTCCTCCCCCCGCGCATAAGAACCATACAGGATCACGGTAGCATCCGGTTCAATCTGCTGCACCGTTTCTTTGATCCTTTTCAAAAGCGCTTGTTTTTCCATTGCTTCAAAGATACAAAGGTTGCTGATATCGACATCATGAGCCAGGCTACCAGCGCGCATAAGATTTTTATCCTGGGCGTTGTTTAAACTTTCTTCATTCTGCAAAAGGGATGGAGGCGGATCATGTGCGCCAATAAGAGCGCTATTTCATGCCGGTCTTTGTGGCTTCAGCGGCCCCGCACTAATTAGTGGCGCTAGTAACGCTTTCTGATCCGATGATTTGCTTGGGGCTTGCGTACAGAAACGGTCAGACGGAGACCGTCAGACCGGGTTAGGTGGGATTTCTTCCCGTCCGTCCCGGCACGGGCGGGCGCTTCGGTTCGATTTGAATGAGGATATTATTTTGAAATGTTCTGCTGAATAATATTCAAAAGGTTAAACAACTTCCTACTCTGCGTGCTTTGCGAACAAATCTTTGCGCACTCTTTGCGGTAAAAAATCACATAAAAAGAAAAAATGTTATGCACCTGGCTGCCAGCCCGTCTATTTGATATCTGGTCAAAGTCCTTCATTGTATTGTTTTGGGTTACGATTTACCTTTACTTTAATTTTCACCATTCCCCTGTTTTATGGGAATTAAAAATCAACAATTGATAAAGTCATGACACCTACTTATATAGACTACCGATCAGATACTGTGACCCGCCCCACACCGGCCATGCTGGAAGCCATGATGCAAGCGGATACCGGCGACGATGTGTTTGGAGAAGATGGTTCGGTCAATGCACTGGAGCGTTTGGCTGCCGATATGTTTGGCAAAGAAGGAGCGCTTTTTTGTCCCAGCGGCACCATGACGAACCAGATCGCTATTAAATGTCATACGCAGCCAGGTGATGAAGTGATCTGCGATGCTGACGCTCATATTTATCAATACGAAGGCGGGGGCATTGCGTTCAACTCGGGATGCTCTGTTCAGTTGCTCCACGGCGACCGCGGGAGGATCAGCGCCGCCCAGGTGGCAGCAGCTATACAGCCTGACGATGTGCACCGCGCCAATACCCGCCTGGTCTGCGTCGAGAACACGAGCAATCGCGGGGGCGGCAGTTGCTACGATTTTGAAGAACTGAAACAGATCCAGCAGGTTTGTAGAGCTAATCAGCTGGCTTTCCACATCGACGGCGCCCGTTTGTTTAACGCACTTGTTGCCAAAAACGAAACCCCTCAACAACACGGCGCTATTTTCGACACGCTATCGATCTGTCTTTCCAAGAGCCTGGGTTGCCCGGTGGGAAGTTTGTTGCTCGGCGATGCCGGTTTCATCAAAAAAGCGCGCAGGATCAGGAAAGTGTTGGGAGGCGGCATGCGCCAGGCGGGCTACCTGGCCGCAGCCGGTAGCTACGCGCTGCAACACCATATCGAACGCCTGCGTGAAGATCATGAACATGCCCGCAACATCGCGGGTGCTTTGGCTGGCGCGGATTTCGTGGCCGAAGTGTTGCCGGTAGAAACCAACATTATCATCTTCGAAACCAAAGGCATTACAGCGGGCGACCTCGTGCAGCGCTTCAAAGAAGAACAAATTCTGGCGTATGCGATCGCACCGCAACGCGTGAGGCTGGTGCTTCATTTGGATATTACCGAATCGATGGTGGCAAGAACGATGGAAGTATTCAGCCGATTGAAGGCCTGATGCGGTTAGCCGCTGCCGTGTTGCCCGCGTTGACCCTACCAGCCGGTCCATTCGGGTTTACCATTTTGGACTTATCTTAGTGCCGTTTTTATCTCATCTCTTTAATTATACATTTTTATGTTCCCAACGATCAACCCGACAAAGACAAAAGCATGGAAACAACTATCGAAACGTGCAGACGAAGCGAAGCAGTGGAATATGCGGCAGCTTTTTTCGGAAGACCAAAACAGAGCGCAACATTTATCCCTCCGGCATGGAAATATCTATTTCGACTTTTCAAAAAACCTGATCAATGACCAGGTGCTGCAAAGCCTTTTGCAGCTGGCTGATCAGACCGCTGTTAAAGATGCGATCAAAGCGATGTTTAGCGGCAAAACCATTAACCAGACAGAAAACCGGTCGGTACTTCATGTTGCGCTCAGAAATTTTGGCAAGCAAGGAATTAAAAGCGGCGGCAAGGATGTGATGCCCGAAGTGAGCGCTGTGCGGGAAAAAATGAAAGCGTTCTGCGAAGCGGTTCATTCCGGAACGCATGTGGGCTACACCGGGAAAAAGATCAAGTCGATCGTCAACATCGGCATCGGTGGCAGCGACCTTGGGCCATTGATGGTTACGGAAGCGCTAAAGCCTTACACCGTGAAAGGTATTGATGCCTACTTCGTGTCTAACGTAGACGGGACCCATATTGCAGAAACACTGAAGAAAGTAAACCCGGAAACAACCCTGTTCCTGATAGCTTCTAAAACCTTCACCACCCAGGAGACCATGACCAACGCACACACGGCTCGCGATTGGTTCCTTAAAAAAGCGAAAGACGAACAACATGTAGCGAAACATTTCGTAGCACTGAGCACCAATGCTACCGAAGTGAAAAAATTTGGTATCGACACGAAAAACATGTTTGAGTTTTGGGATTGGGTAGGCGGCCGCTATTCGCTGTGGAGCGCTATCGGGCTTTCTATCGCATTGACCATCGGTTATGACCACTTTGAAACATTGTTGAAAGGCGCTTATGACGCGGATGAACATTTCAGAACTGCTAAATTTGAAAAGAATATCCCGGTAACAATGGCGTTGGTAGGACTCTGGAATACCACCTTCTTAGGCGCACAGTCGGAAGCTATCTTGCCCTACGACCAATACCTGCACCGTTTTGCGGCTTATTTTCAACAGGGAAATATGGAAAGCAACGGGAAGAGTGTGGACCGGAACGGGAAGAAGGTAAACTATCAGACCGGGCCGATCATCTGGGGAGAGCCAGGCACCAATGGTCAGCATGCTTTTTACCAGCTGATTCACCAGGGAACAGAGCTGATTCCCTGTGACTTTATTGCTCCCGCTCAATCGCACAATCCCATCGGCGACCATCATCAAAAATTACTGAGCAACTTTTTTGCGCAGACGGAAGCGCTGATGAACGGTAAAAACCTGTCGGAAGTGAAAGCGGAACTGAAAAAACAGGGACTGGACAAGGAAGCGATCAACAAGTTGGCGCCTTTTAAGGTGTTTGACGGCAACAAGCCTACCAACTCTTTCCTGATCAAAAAAATAACGCCTTTCACGTTGGGACAGCTAATCGCCTTTTATGAACACAAGATCTTCGTTCAAGGCGTGATCTTCAATATTTTCAGTTTTGATCAATGGGGTGTGGAACTGGGCAAACAATTGGCTAATAAAATATTACCGGAGCTGCAAAGCGATGAAGCGGTATCCAGCCATGACAGCAGTACAAATACGCTGATCAACTTATATAAAAAGATGCGGTAAACGTATCCGAACGGTAAAGAAGCGGAGAACCTTCGGGAGGTGTAACACACTTTTCGAAGGTTCTTTGTTTTAGAACACCAGCATCATCCGCAAAAAAAATAACGAGAGATTTATGTAATTCTTTTGTGATCTGCATCATGCCCGAAAATACCGGTATGAAACCAGGCACATCCCGTTTTCCTTTCGCTGATGAATGTATTCATGCAGCAACGCTTCTACAACAACGCCATTTATCTGCAAATGCACAGATCAGGCTCCTGCTATGTATGCTGCTTATGAGCTGTACCGTGCTGGTCAGCGCACAAAACAGCCTGCTTGTCATGACGCCAAAACATTCAAAGCCGGAGAAGAGCAACGATGGACTGATGGACACATCTCATATGTATGCCAGCAAATACGGACCAGTGGCAAGGCTCACTATTGATAATATGCCTTGTATTCTACCCAACCAACATACGGTGAAGATGCCTAACGTGAAAGGCGGGCAAAATCCGTCTGACATACCTAATGCCTGGAAGGGATCACTGTTGACACCGCCAAAGGACAGCAGCCGCACTCCTAAAGTGCCCGTTCCGCACCCCTACCGATATCCTGATAAGGCCCTGCCTCCTCAGTGGAAGCAAGACTCGTCAGGGTTTTGGTTCAGTCTGCAGTATCGCAAACCTCCTTTACAATCGGAACAGCTCCTTCAACCGAACCGTTAAGGCAGCTACTCCTTCGGTGGCGGGTTTTTCGATGACGGTGAGGTTGTGCATGGATTTTAAATAGGGTACTTTCTTATCGATAACAAACTTGGGATTGTAGATGCGAACAAGATCGATTAAGCCTGCAGCGGGATAAACGACGAGGGACGTTCCTACCACGACGAATATATCGGCATCCATCGCTATTTCCGCAGCCACTTCGATCATCGGAACGGGTTCTCCAAACCAAACAATATCGGGGCGCAGCTGTCCGCCATCAGGCGCCGTGTCACCCCATTGGATATCCCCCCTGATCTCATAAGACGGACTCAGTGATCGTTCGCTGCGCATCCTGAAGATCTCTCCGTGGAGGTGGATCACCCGCGTAGAGCCGCCACGCTCGTGAAGATCATCAATGTTTTGGGTAATCACTGTAACGTCGAAATACCGCTCCAGGTCAGCCAGACCTTTATGGGCCGCATTGGGCTGCGCTTCCAGCGCCTGCTTGCGGCGCATATTGTAGAAGTCGAGAACAAGGGCGGGATTGCGTTGCCAGCCTTCCGGCGATGCCACCTCGGTCACGTCATACCCCTCCCACAACCCATCCCCGTCACGAAAGGTTTTAATACCGCTCTCTGCGCTGATGCCAGCTCCTGTCAATACAACCAGCTTTTTCTTCATACAGTAAACTTAAATATTCTTTTTAAATGCCGGTCTGCTCCGCCGGTATCTTTTTATGAAGAAAAGCACCACAAGCGTTATACTCCATATCGGCCAGGCCGTAAGAAAAGCGAAGAACAATGTTTTGAAAATACCGGCGCCATCTTTCACCGCTTTGAGGGCCCGGCTTCCGAATCCCGATTCACTTCCGGCCAGCGGTTCGAAATAAGTCAGGCGGATGGTGCTGTATTTCACAGCCGCTGAAAGCTGCGCCAGCTGTGCTTCTGCCGACTCTATATCTTCCTGTATTGCATTGATCTCCCGCTGCACGCTCAGCACATCTTCCATTTTTTGGGCCTTGTTCAGCAGTTCCATATATCTGGCCCTGGCCGCTTTTCGGGTTTCCAACCTTGCTTTTGTATCGATCATGCTGGCGGTAACATCTTCAGAGCTGACACTGCGCCCGAGTTGTCTGGCGTCTTTGGTTTGGAGCGCGTCGAGCAGCAACTCAAATTGTTCTACGGGCACTTTGATGGTCATCATCGTTTCCTTCCGGTAATCCGTAGCCTGGATGCTTTCGTCGAAGATATATGCCCGGTGCTTAGCGATCACACCACGTACAAACGAGGAGTAGGTGTTATGATTCTCAGCTTCGATCGTGACATCAGCCGTCTTGATAACGTTCCTGGCCGGCTTAGCTGCTGCCTGTGTTGACGTGTCTCCCGGGGCATTGATCACCTCCGGGTCTTTCGCTGAGGCAAGCCCGTCGCTTTCAGTTGCCGGCAAGGATGCCATTGTATCAGCCGTTTCGTGTGACCTGTTGGGCGCACAGGCCATAAGTGTCCCCGGCAATATTGCTATTGCAAAAAATAGACGTCTCATGATGTTGTTGTTTAAGTGATCAGATAGCGGCAAGCTGTTGATCCCGCAAACATGCCAGTACTAACTCCGGATGTTTAAATAGCCAACCATTGTAGCCGTGTCAATTACTTGTTAATACGTGCAAGTGAAAATAGTAACCCTTAAGTTTTGTTAAGACCTTCCATAAAAAAGGCTGATAAAAGTCATCGTTCAACAACCCCTATCAACCTTAAACCTTTAAACTTTTTAAACTTTAAACACGGCTACTCACCCGCCATCTGCATCACCAGGTCCCACTCCTCGGGCTTTACCGATTGCGTGGACAAACGTCCCAGGCGCACGAGGTCCATATCGGCCAGCTTTTTTTCGGCCTTGATCTGTGCCAACGTAACCGGGTTCTTCAACTTCCTTACCGGCGCCACGTCAACGGCCACCCAACGGTCGTCTTCCGTGGTCGGATCCTGGTAAGCCTCCTTCACGATCTTTGCAATACCTACGATCTCTGTGCCTTCGTTACTGTGATAGAAGAAAGCCAGATCCCCTTTCTTCATCGCGCGAAGGTTGAGCCGCGCTGCATAATTGCGCACGCCGTCCCACACTGTTTTTTTATCTTTTACCAATTGATCCCAGCTGTATTTGAAGGGTTCTGATTTGATCAGCCAATAAGCCATGTTTATTTACAATTTATAATTTTTGATTTGTGATTTACAATGACGCATCGTAAATTACCGGTTATATCAAGCTTATTAAAACTTATTATTGGCAACAATACAGATACATAGAATGCCGCTCATCAAAGCACAGCATCGTTACATCAGTAATAAGTTGAAACAAATTTCATCACCAAAAATATAAAACATACCGTTTGTATCAAACAAGCATCTGGGAAGCTGATACTTTTTACGCACCACAAGATATCATCATTGTCGGAGCAGGCTTTGCCGGCTTGTGGACAGCGATCCAGCTGAAGGAGAAATATCCTTCAAAAAAGATCACTGTGATGGAGCGGGGCGCTATTCCCGCCGGCGCGTCAGGAAGAAATGCCGGGTTTGCCTGTTTTGGAAGCCTTACCGAAATCCTGTCGGATATAGCGAATATGGACAGAGAGAAGGCGATTCAATTGATCAGGTGGCGCTTCGAAGGCCTGCAAATCATCCGCCAATATTTTAATGATATTTCGATCGATTATCACAACACAGGAGGCTACGAATTGCTTACCAGCGACGGGCCGCTGGAACAACTAAACGCTATCAACAATTTACTTTACGAGATTACGGGAGCTACAGAGACCTTTGTGGTGAAAGATGAATTGATTGAAGCATTTGGATTTGCACATGTGACTCACCTGGTGGAAAACCGGTTTGAGGGCTCGCTACATCCCGGCAAGCTGCTGAACGTGATGCTTCAAAAAGCCGTGTCGCTGGACATTCAGCTAATGTTTGGCACAGAATTGAAAAGTTTTGAGGAAGAAGAGCAGGCGGTCCTATTGCAAACGACCGACAAACGCACTCTAACCGCCGGGCAGGCGGTCTTCTGCACCAATGCTTTTACGAAATCTTTGTTACCAGCGATACCCCTGGTGCCTGCGCGTGGACAAGTGTTGCTTACCGAGCCGATCCCCGGGCTGAAATGGAAAGGCATTTTTCACTTTGACGAAGGGTATTATTATTTTAGAAACCTGGACGACCGCATACTGCTGGGTGGCGCCCGCAATTCATCCATTGCTACCGAATACACACAGGATGCGATTACCACATTGGCTATTCAACAAGCGCTGGAAAACTTCCTGCAGAAGATGATCCTTCCCGGTCAGCAGCCGGCGATCACGCATCGCTGGGCAGGCATTATGGCGATGGGTCCTGAAAAAACTCCGATCATCAAACAGCTTAGCGAAAGAACTTTCTGTGCGGTAAGACTGGGAGGCATGGGCGTGGCGCTGGCACCGAAGGCAGGAAAGATCCTCTCTGAAATGATGTAAGTATCATCACCAAAAAAAAATAATAATGTCAAAGCAATCATGGTTCCTGCTGCTGGCTGCTTTTTTAATCAGCTGCGACAGCCGCGACAATACCACTCACCCGGCCTATCATCAGATCGGCAATGCCAGATGGCTTTTGGGCAACTGGCATCACGAAGATGCAGGAAGTGTTGCCCGGGAACAATGGAAGCAGGTCGATGATTCAACTTATAGTGCTGAAAGTTTTATCACGCAAAATACTGATACTGTTTTTTATGAAACGATGCGGCTCGAGGAGCGAAACGGTCAGGCGCATATGATCGTAACGGCAAAAGGGCAAAACGACGAGGGACCCGTGGCCTTTCGATTGGTCTCCAAAGGCGCTTCTCCTTTGGTTTTTGAGAACCCGGCGCACGATTTCCCCAGTAAGATCACTTATACGCAAATCGGCAAAGATTCTCTATTTGCTGAAATATCCGGCACCATTAGCGGAACGCCCCGAAAAGAAGGCTTTCCTTTTAAGCGGTTGAAACATTAGCATTTGATGTGACAGTGTGCTGCTATTTCTCCAAAACGTAGGCTTTATATTTTTCGAATTGATGCAAGCGGGATTTAAACGCAGGCAGGAATAGTATCAGCTCTTCCAGTTTACTTGTGAGGCTGTTCAATACGACGATGGAGACAGGATATTTTCAAGATTCTGTTGAAACATCAGGTTTTTGTCGATTGTTAGTAATATATCAAACCCATTTTCAACGCAGTAAGCCATCAACCTGCCATTTTTTATACCGCTCAACCTTAATTCTCTTACTGTGTACACTTCAAACCCTTCTAAATGGATTTTCAGGCGTTTGGTTACACACTCGTCAAGCAGTATTTTCATTCAGGATATTTACAGATGTTTCAATTAGCTTTTGCGATGTTTCAAGAATTTTCAACACCTGGTCCCGGGAAACACCCTCAAAATCATCCAGGAAGGTTTCAATAGTCTCTCCCGTTTCTAAATAGTCGAATAGATTTTTGACGGGCACCCGGGTTCCGAAAAAAACAGGTGTACCACCAAGGATCTCCGGATCGATATGTATAACACGACTTCCCATTGGATTCTTCTTGTTCTTCAAATTTACGCGAAGTTTTCTATTCCCCGGTCCGTATTTTTTAAGAGGTGACCGGCGAGATTTCTCTGCTCTGATCGGAACAACGACTGCTAAAGGGCTAATGAAATATCGCCTCAAAGCTCTGCTAACAATGGCTTTGCAACCTGAAACTATTAATAAGCTACGCTACCGTCCGCACGCCTTCAGCGATCACAGAGGAGAACACGCCGGGTTCATAACCGATCTGATCTGTATAATAGCGGATCAGTTTTTCTTTGAAATCATCAAAACTGTCTTTTTTTACCAGGGCGATGGCGCAGCCTCCGAAACCGGCTCCGGTCATGCGGGCACCGATACAATCTTCGTAATCCTTTGCGAAAGCTACAATGGTGTCTAATTCTTTACCCGACACTTCATACAGATCCTGCAGCGATTGATGAGACGCATACATCAGCTCACCAAACATTTTGATATCGCCGGATACTAACGCATCCTTGGCCTTCTTCACCCTTTCATCTTCTGAAACCACGTGCAACGCACGATTTTCAACCACCGGATCATTGATCAGGCCCTTATACTGGCGAAAGTCTTCAACACTCACTTCGCATAAATGCGTAACGTCTAACTTTTGCTGCAGCGCTTTTAAAGCGGTCCGGCATTCGTTGAAGCGCTCGTTATATTTTGATTCGACCAGTTTCCTGGGCTTGTTGGTATTGACAATGGCCAGCACATAATCGCCAATCTCGAAAGGCAGGTATTCATAGTCCAGGGTATCACAATTCAGCAGCACAGCATTGGACTTTTTACCCATGGCAACAGCGAACTGGTCCATGATCCCGCTGTTCAATCCCATAAAATCATTTTCTACTCTTTTGCCTAATAAAGCCAGCTCTACCTTATTCATTCCCCCGGTGAACAGTTCGTTCAACGCATGAGCGGTCAATACTTCGATGGAAGCCGACGATGAAAGACCGGAACCGATTGGAAGATTGCCTGAAAAAAGGAAATCGAGTCCTGTCAGTTCAATGCCGGCTTTGGTGAACTCATGGATGACGCCGATGGGATAATTAAACCACTCTTCGCCCGATTTGCTGTAACTGCTTTGAAGGGGAATATCAGTGGTTTCCGGAAAATCGACAGCTCTGAATCTGAAAATATTATCATTATTCCTGGCCACCAGCAACGTGGTGCCCATGGTGATGGCGCAAGGCAATACCATGCCGCCGTTGTAATCAATATGCTCTCCTATCAGGTTCACACGTCCGGGACAGAAAAATATATGTTCAGCAGGTTGATCAAATTTCTTTTCAAATTCAATTTTCAGATTGTCGATAGTCATGTCAATTTTATATTTTTATCAAAAATAACTTTATGCTTGAGATATCAGAGCAACAGCAAAGCAAACATCCGAACGGGAGGGACATATTTGTTTATACTCTAAAAAATGATAAGGGCACAATCGTCCGTATTACCAACTATGGCGCCATTATCATGGCGATAAAAATAAAGAAATCCGACAACACTTACAATGATATTGTATTGGGCTTCGACGAACCGGCTGCGTACTGGAGCGATGCTTATCTCACCAACTATCCTTATTACGGCGCGGCAATCGGCCGGTATGGCAACCGGATCGACAAAGCGGCCATCGAAATCGACGGAACTACCTTCAACCTGAACAGCAAAGCCCCAGGCTTTCAACTGCACGGCGGTGTGGAAGGATTTGATAAAAAAGTATGGGAACGTGTTGCGAGCGCTGATGATGAACTGGTGCTGCAGTATATCAGCGCCGATGGCGAAGAAGGCTTTCCGGGCGAACTGACCGTACAGATTACTTTTACGCTGAGCGACGACAACGAGTTGAGCTATGTGTACAAGGCGACTACGACCCAACCCACGGCGGTCAATCTTACCCACCACAGTTATTTCAACCTGAATAATGGAGAAGGCGATATTCACGATCATCAATTGAAGATCTATGCGAGTAACTACCTGGAGCAGGATGCCAATTATTGCACCACGGGCGCGGCACTTCCGGTGGCCGGAACCAGGAATGATTTCCGCGACTTCAACAAGACCGGGGCAATCGCCAATCCCGAGGAAGGCATTGACATCAGCTTTCCGCTGGATCGTGTGGGAATGGAACATCCGGCGGCAGAAGCGCAACTTGATGGACAGGATATTAAACTGCAGGTATTCACTACTGAGCCGCTGGTGCATCTGTATAATGCAAAGTATGCTCCTGAAATTAACGGTAAAAACGGAACAACCTATGCGCCTTTCTCAGGCTTCTGTTTCGAAACCCAAAAGCATCCCAATGCGATCCGGATCGGAAGCTTTCCGAATACGATTTTAAGACCGGGAGAAACTTACGAAACTAAAACTGTTTATAAACTGATATCGAAATAAATTACGATGACTGTAGAAAACTTAACAACTACTTATAATGATTACACTAATGAGCAATTACTCGAAATACACGCCAGTTTAAATGATTATTCTGCTGAAGCAAAAGAAGCATTATTAACTGTTATCAATTACAGAGGCGGTTTAGAAGCATTATTACAAGAAGATTTTAACAGAAAAGAAACCGATATCGAAATAGCCCGGATCAAAGAGGAAGTATGGCAATTAAAAAATGCAGATTTTGATGAGGACTTTTTAGTAAAATCGATCTCTTTCAATCGGCTTAACGAACATGAGGTAAGAAACATTATACGAGACACCCGCAGTGAAATTCGTCAAAATTTGGACGACAGAAAAATTAAGCCGCGAACTATTATAGCTGGCATCCCCGCGGCTATCCTGGCTAGTACATTATCCGGTATCATGTGGGGGCTGCAAATGATGTGGTCGGGAAAAGTGTTCTTGATTTTTTTTATTGGTGTCATTCTTACATGCTATGGAATTATCAAAGGTTTAACCAAACAATCCTATAAAAATGTTGCGGTACTCATTTTAGCAGCTATATCGGTCATTTCCGCACTATTTATAGGACAAGTGATGTATGACTTTTTCGGCAGATCGTAACCGTTGATGGATTGTTTAACCCCTGAATTGCAATATGTTTCTATGCTGCCGGGCTTCACTCGCCATCTCTCATCTTAAAATAATCCATTTCTTCCCTGAAATCCAGGAACGGATATTTCGACATCAACTCCCTGGCTTTCTCATAATGCGATTTTAAAAATTGCTGATGAGCGTTGGTTTTGGGCTGAAAGGCCTTATGCTTCCGGGCAATCGCGATCTGGCGCACCTGCTTCATCAATTGCTGCGAAGGCTCATCAATACAAGCTGCGGTAAACTTTTCTAACACGAATTCCGTCGCCTGGTAATTCGGATGTGCAAGGTCAATATCAAAGAAGCGGTAATCACGCAATACATCGATCACCAGTTCATAAGCCGGGAAATAATATACATCAGGAAACTTATCAGCCAGGTGATGCACCACTTCGATCAACCGCGCTTTGCTCCGGTTGTTATCGATCACGCCATCGCGAAGATGTCTCACCGGACTTACCGTGAAAAGGATCTTTATCCGGGGATTGAAGGTTCGCAACCGATGGTATATATTGTCCAATGCGGCAACGATCTCCTCAATGCCCAACAACTTCTTATAAAACCATTGACCGGGCGCACGATGGCAATTAGCCACGTGCAGATCATTGCGTTCGTGTTCCGGGTTATTGGATGATAAGATATAAGAAAAAGCAGATCCCAGCGTAATCACGACCCAATCCGCCTCTTTCAGAAAATGATGTGCCTGTTCCACTGAATCGTTCATACCCTTTAACACGGTGGCAGGCTCCATACCCGAAAAACGGGAATGATGATGCCAGGAATTCCAGACTTCATTCAGGTAAAACAAGTCGGCTTCGGTGTATTTCTTATTTTCGATATAGGCTACCAGGCTGTGTCGCACGCTTAGCGGCTCAAACAATATACCATGTGGATTCTGCAACACGTCAAACTTATGCTCGGCCAGTGCGTTGCCGATATGCTCCGTAAAGCAAGATCCGATCAGCAGCACTTTATTGCCATAGCGGATGGGATCAGGTAACGGTGCAATATGTATCGGGGCCATGAAATCCATAAGGGGAGCGTATTTAAAGATTATCGGGAACCCGCGCCTGCAGAACGCTGGCTCATCACTTCATATAATATCATGCCTGTCGCGACAGATACGTTAAGACTTTCAAATTGATTCTTCATGGGTATGCTGATGCGCTCGTCACATATCTTAAGCAAGGCCGGGTAAATGCCTTTTTCTTCACTACCCATCACGATAGCCGCGGGCATGGAGAAGTCGCAGTCGCGAATGTTTTGTGAGGCTGTCATTTCAGCAGCAAAAATCCTCACACCGTTGAGGTGCAGTTCATCAACCGCCTTCATCAGGCTGTTCACGCGACATACAGGGATTTTCTCGAGGGCCCCGGCAGAGGTCAGGATCGCATCGTCATTCAATGCCCCCACCCCTTTGTCGGGTATGATCAACGCGTTGACGCCACAACACCAGGCGGTTCTTGCAATACCACCAATGTTACGGATATCTGTAATGCCGTCCAATATTAAAAACAACGGCGTTTCTCCCCGCTCTACTACAAAGGAGATCACATCCTGTAATTGCTGGTACTGCACCTTGGCTATCTGCGCGATACAACCGCCATGCTCGCCCACATTGAAGCTGTTGAGCTTTTGTTGAGGCACATAGTTGACCGGCACGCCTTCGCGGGCGGCCAGTGCTTTCAGCTCGGAAGCATCTTTACCTACATACCTCGTATCAATATAGATCCGGTCCAACCCTTTACCGGATTGAAGCGCTTCAATGATCTTATCTGCACCAATAACTAAGGAGCTTTTTTTGGGCCGTTGAGGCGATCTGAAATTTTTCACATGGCAAAGAAACTAAAAAGGCGCTAAACTACAACATAAGAGGGCGCTGATGTGAGCACGCGCACAAATTGTTTAGCCAGGGGTACCTTTAGATCGAACGAATTCCAAGCGGCTTATAACAGAGCAAAAAAATGAGATCTATTACCGCGTCAGACCGGGACTGTCAGACGCGTAGATAAAGCCACAAATACACAGATAGGTGTTAATTTTCTTTGGTTCTAAAGTGCGTGCTCAAAAGCCCCATGTTCATTTCCGTGTGTTCGGTGATGTGCGTCCCGGTATACTTTTAGTGCGCCTTAATATATCATGATCCTGTTTGTAACATTCATCGTCGTGATCAGGAAATAAAAAGCCCCTCCAGCCACTGGAAGAACCTGACTACCAGGTAAACGATCAGGGTGAGTATGACGATAACCGTTATCAGAACGCCCACAACTACGGGCCAGGCGCTACCGCGGTGCCTTCCTTCTGTATAATGTTCTGTCAGTAATTGCAGATTGCGCGTGTTGGCTTTGTACGCAAAATCGAATACCCAGCCCAGCACCGGTATGGCGCCGATCAATGCATCCAGCGAAGCGTTGACCACCATTTTAGCCGCCAATCTCCCGGAAGCTCCATGCTTGACCATGGTCAGGATCAGGGCGATTGAAATAATATAACTGCCGACATCTCCCGCGATCGGGATGAGATTGAGCAGCGGGTCCAGTCCAAACCGGAAACCACCTATGGAAAATTGTTCATCCATGAGCCGGGTAACGCGGCGGACCATTTTGAGCCGCGGATCTCCATCGGGTTGATGCGCGGGGACAGGGCGGGATTTTTGAGATATCATTTCTTAAAGTTCGTTCAAAAGCATCATTAATTGTACTTTTTGGACGGCCATTATTGAAATAGCATCGGTGATAGCACCCGTCTTGACCATTTCTGCTACTTCGGTGAAAGGAACTTTTTTAGATCTCAGGTCCTGCTCGGTCTCTTCGGGCGCGGCAGTGCCTTCTTTAAGTTTCCTGGCGAGAAAGATCACGCAGTATTCATCGCTCACGGAGTTGGATAAATGACTTCTTAGGATGACAGACCAGTCGTCTGCCGTGACGCCGGCTTCTTCCAGCAGCTCCCGCTGTGCCGCCTCCAGGTAGGTTTCCTGGCCTTCTGGACATCCGCCTTCCGGGATCTCCCAACTAAAGGCATCTAAAACAAAACGGTGCTGTCCCACCAGGTACGTGTTCATCTCATCATCCAGCGCTATAACACCGATCGCAGCGTTTTTAAAATGTACTTTACCATATATTCCCTTTCCTCCGCCGGGGTTGATCACGTCGTATTCCGTAATGCTGATCCAGGGATTATCATATATATGTTGCTTCCCTTCAATTTGCCAGGGGCCTCTTGTCTCACTCATAAATTGGTTCAATGTTTGCAGAAAAAACAATTGCTATTGATTATTACTTCACTATAGCTGAAGTAAAAGTAAACTTTTCTATATTTTTATCTATTAACCTCACTCATTAAAATTAAAAAGCATTATGAAACGTTCCCATTTATTACTCGGTAGTATCGTAGCACTCTCCGCACTGGCTTCCTGCGGAGGCGGATCAACCAACAGCGATGAAACTACAGGAGGAGACTCAGCTACAGCGGTTACTGATTCCATGGCCATGCCTGAAGCAACCGGCACCCTGGTAGCCACTGCGAACCTGATGTCAACTGCCGACTCTACTCAACCCGTTGGTACGGCTAAGTTTTATCAATTAGACAGCACACAAATAAGAATGGACCTGGTGATTGACGATAAATCAAGAGCAGACAGCAACGTGGCGGTGCATTTTCATGAGCATGGCGATTGCGGAGACAAAGGAAACAACACCCACGGTCACTGGAACCCAACAAAAGAAAACCATGGAGAGTGGGGCTCAGCGGCCTATCATTCTGGCGATATCGGTAACATCCAGCTGGACAACAACGGCCATGCTACGAAATCCGTTACTACTGACAGGTGGAGCATCACTGACGGGGCGGTTAATAACATCATAGGTAAAGGTGTTATCGTACATGGTGGCACTGATGATTACAAAACGCAGCCTACCGGTAACTCCGGACCACGTGTAGGTTGTGGCGTGATCATGAAACAATAGTTAACGCGTCATACATAAAAAAAACGGGACATCCATTGATGCCTCGTTTTTTTATTGAAGTTTCTTTTAAAAGAATACACCTAACCGGATCGCCCAGCGGTTCAAGCCGACTTTACCGTCCTTCCACTCTTTGTTAGAAGTGATGTCCGTGAATCCGTTCTCCAGTCCAAGGCCGAAGAAGAGGTCTGTCTTTTCCGCTAACTTATACTCACCGCCCGCGCCAAGCAGCAAGCCCATGTTCACTTTATTGGTACGGTTCATAACATTGAGATTATCTTCAGAAGTAGATCCATAAGCGTAATCCAGTCTTGATCTTAACAAGGCACCTAAATAAGTACCGAATTGTCCCCAGAAACGAAAGCCATTCTGGTCATTTGTTTTCAGTTTTACACTAACAGGGATCTGCAGGTACTGGAGGCGCAGCTTATACATTTGATCCGCTCCGGCGGCTTCATTACGATATAACCCCCTGTCAGCAGTACTGTAGGTCAGTTCTGAAGAAGCATGTGCTACTTCAATACCTGTTGCAAAAGCACCGCGGCCATCCCTGAACATGATGTCTGTCATCAAACCATAGTTCACACCGAAACCGCTTCCGGTACGTTCTATGCCATTCTCTGAAGGTTTTAGTGAATTGGCGAAGACGGGATCGATTTTAAACCCGAATCTTACTTTTCTTCCATAGATTTCTCTTTGCGCATTGAGCCCTGAAAACATCAAAATCCCCAGCAGGCTGCATAACATAATTTTCTTCATCCTTTAATTTTTTTTAAGGTTCAATAAACTAGAGGGCTTTGAAAATTGCACGCGAAGATAACAACTAAAATGCTTACCGGTTACAGAATATTTACCTCAGGTTGTAAGGTCACCCCGAATCGATCCAGCACCGTGGCTTGTACCAGGCGGCAGACCTCCAGTATGTCCTCGCCACCGGCGTTTCCGTAATTAACCAGCACCAGCGCCTGGCGGGCGTGTACGCCCGCATCACCTTTTCGATATCCTTTCAAACCACATTGTTCGATGAGCCAGCCGGCAGCCAGCTTCATAGATTGGTCGGGATTTTCATAGGCGACCATTGCCGGGAAACGTTCTTTCAACTCCAGGAACTGCTCCTTCGGCACAGATGGATTCTTGAAAAAACTACCTGCATTGCCGATCGCTTTGGGATCGGGCAACTTGGAGGTCCTTATCGCCATCACGGCATTGGCAATAGCTCTGGCAGACAATTGTTGCACATCGGCGTGTTCCAGTTCCTGCCTGATCGCGCCATATTCGATATGATAACGAGGAGTCTTGTTCAGCCGGTAGGTTACTTCGGTGATAACAAACTGGTCTTTGTACTGATGTTTGAAAACACTTTCCCGGTACCCGAATTCGCAGGCAGCATTAGAAAAAACCACTTCTTCTAATGTTGCCCGGTGTATGGCTTTGAGCTCGTGAAATACTTCCTTTATTTCGACGCCGTAAGCGCCAATATTCTGCATGGGCGAAGCGCCAACCAGCCCGGGGATGAGGGCGAGATTTTCGATCCCCGAATAGTCATGGTCCAGACAATGCAAGACCAGCTGATGCCACACTTCTCCTGCACCGGCTTTTACATAAATATAGTCTTCATCTTCCGCTACTTTTTCAATTCCCTTTAAATGATTGTGTATTACAAGTGCCTCCACATCTTTTGTCAAAAGCAAATTACTTCCTCCGCCCAGGACCAGCGTGCTGGTTCCCCGCTGCGCAGCCCAGGCCAGACTTTCCTTTAAATCGTCCACCGACGTCGCTCTTGCAAAGTATTGCGCGGCCGCGTCGATGCCAAACGTATTGTATGGCCGGAGAGAAATATCGCTTTCGATCAGTACACTCATAATAGGACCGGCAAATTAAAATAAAAAAACAGTGCAAGTACTATTAACCTCAAAAAATCCCTCAACGATTTCATCAAAGAGAGATTCAGTTTCATATCGACTTATTGATCATGCTACAACCGGGGGTAAACCGAAGTCTTAGAATAAAAAGTATCAATGGAAGTTTCCGGTACGTACAGCGATTGATAAGTAAAGCTGGTGTCGGCGTTCATGTCAGGAAGCCTGATCGTTGTTTCGGATATATTTTCCACCAGCGTGTCTACTTTTACGCCGTTTTTATCCGTATACAAAAACCTGGTTCCTACCGACGTTTTATTCAGAGAAAGAACGGAAAGAAGAGCGACATCTCCCTCTTTCTTCAGTCTGGTGATGACACGGTTGGTTAAAAATTCTTCATAAACATTCCCAAAGGAAGCTCCGACCGCTTCCGCAGCAATGGATTTATTTTTTTCTTTATCGAAAATGTAAATCTGAAACACGTAAGTTCCTTCTGAAAGGCCATTTACAATAACCGATGTGGTATCAGCAGGCCCGATTGCAATAATCGGAACATCGATGGAGTCGGCCTTATTGGTCCAGTAAATGCGGGCCATGTCGGCTTTCGGATCTCTAACAACCCAGTTCAGTTGTATCCGCTCCCTGCCTGCATTTGTAAAAATATTTTCTGCCTTCCCGATATAAGTGATCCCGTTGGGCACAACAAACTTCTTATAAGTCTCATCCATTTTGGTGCACGAATAGCATATAGCAAGCAGCCCGATGCTCGATAACAAGATATATTTTTTGAAAGTATTCATTCGTATATATTTTAATTCGCGGCTTTGCCGTTGATGTTTTAGTTGGATGAAACGTATACCTGCCTTCAATAATAGAGTAAGCTCCGACGTTTCATCTGTTTATTGTTAATGGCGCCTACTGGACGGGGTCAGCAGGAGAGCCAAAAAAGGTAAATTCGGCGATATAGAAGGAACCACCCGTCCCCCATACTTCGGCCACCTGGAACCGCAAGTAACGATAAGCGCCAACACCAACGGGCATATCAAAGTTCTCACCATCGGTTACGGCAAATTTGGTATCATCAGCGTTGTATTGGGACCCGGGAAGACCTGAGGGTTTGATGGAGGTAAACGTACCTACGGAATCCCAGCTTGCCCAGGAACCATCCAGGTTGGGGTTATTACTTCCCCACACTTTGAACACTTTGGGATCGCCGCGGGTATATATATTGCCTCCCGCCCTGTGATGAAATTTAAACCTGCTTAACGTGTAGGTGACGCCCATATCGAATGTAAAAGTGGCCGGGATCCCCTGTGTTGGAGAACTGTGATAGAAAAGATCGATGTTATTGTCCCACAGATACGACATCACCCATGTCCGGTTACTGAAAGTATGGGGAGCCCCGTTGTCATTGGGCAACTTAAGCTCTTTGAACTTGGACTTAGGGACTTCAGACTCAGCTAAAGGCGTTAGATCTCTTATCAAGGTGTCTGACCGGTTGTCCCATCGGTCGCGCACGTATACAGCAAACTTTCTTTTGACTGTATCAAATCCGCGTGCTGAAATAGATCCGTTTTCAGCTTTGGTGTAATAGGTGTTTACTGTGTACCAGTCCCCGCTTCCGGTAGAATCTGACAGCAACACATAAGCGAGGTTAGCTTTTGCCGGATTCGTAAACTGAATGGCCGCACCGCCGAAAGTTTCTCTTAATGTAAGACTTTCGAAAGTAGATATCAGGGGCGGCGTAAGCGGCGTAACATTGACCACCTGGGATTCAGATTCTTTTCCGTTTCGACCTACCGATGTAATGGTGATCGGGTAGCTTTCTGCTTTCCCAAATCCTTCTATAAATAGCGAATCTTCAAAATACGAGCCCTTCGTTTCATGCATTAAGCCCGGTCTTATTTCATAAGTAGCCTTTACATAAAGCAGGTTCTTATCGTTGGGTATGGTATAGGTTATAAAGGCACCCCCGGGCAATCCACCCGTCTTGATATCAGACACAGGTGCCGGAGCCGGCGCATTATCATCGAGGTAAGCGAGTATATCCTGCTCCTTACAAAAAAGCCCTCCCATCGCTATAAGCAACAATAACAACAATCTTTGTATTTTATAATGCTTAATCATAGTAAATGATTTAATCTGTTAGTGAATGATTCGATTACTACCATCCGGGATTCTGCACCAGGTTCCCGTTAATTTCTATATCGTATGTTTTTATAGGCCAGAAATAATCTTTACTGCTAAACGTTTGCGTAAAAACATTCCGCACCTGGTAATAACCAGCAGCCGAAGCCTGGTCCAGCGTCCATCCGGTAATCGGCGCATTTAAAACCCTTATCGCGGTTTTCCAGCGCTTCAGATCCCAGATCCTTGAACCTTCCAATGCCAGCTCTATGGCTCTCTCACGGTGTATGATTTCCCGCAGCCCTTCTTTTGTAGTATAGGCCGTAGGGTTGATAGAATACTGTGTCCAGGCCTCCCGGATACCAGGAATCCCGGCCCTTTCCCTGATCATATCCAGATACGTGAAGACCTCTTCTGTTGGCCCCTGCACCTCGTTGACGGCTTCTGCGTAGAGCAGGTACAAATCTGAAAGGCGCATCTCGGGCCAGGGATAGGTTTGAATCGATAGCACATTGCTTGCCCCTATCACATCTTCATAATGCACATATTTTTTAGGATAATAGCCTGTAACAGCGACCAGATCTGCGTACACGCCTGCAGCAGGCTGTCCGGATTTAGATTGTAACACAAGAGAGGAATTCTCAGGCTTCCCCTGCCCCAGCCACACACCACCGTCGAAGGCCAGGTGAGCATAGAAGCGCGGTTCGCGATCAAAATTAACGGCCGCCGTCGTATAACCCTTGCTTATATAGAACTTGTCTTCATCCGTTCCGGTGCGCAACGAATAACGGTTGCTATAATCCCAGGTTTTGTCTTCGTTTATGGGAACGCCGTTTTTGCTGTAATATATTTCTACGATTTTCATCGGTACACCATAACGCCCTGTAGTTTGTAAGTTATCGCCGAGGCGTGCCGGATCGAGGCCACGCGGAATAGATTGCGCCTGCAATGTATTAACGATACTATTGGTATTTCCCCAGATGATCTCGGAGTTCCATCGTTCATTTACTGAATTGCGGATCGTGTATTGTAATTTGGTTCTGTCGGACAAAGTAGCATCTGTGCCCGTCGCCTCAAATTCATATAACTTCATTCCTGCACTGTGACATGCATCAATCGCTTCCTTACAAGCCGCCTGGGCTTTCTCCCATTTGGCCGGATCAAATGTTGTGTTGAAAAGTACAGTACCTCTATTGTCTTTAAAATTAGTATAGTCAGTGTTACCGTTGAACAGCGGGCTGGCGGCCGTCATCAATACCTTTGCTTTTAATGTCAAAGCGATGGGCAGCGTTATCCGGCCGAGTTGATTCACGGGATCTTCGATCACAAGCGGCAGATCAGCCTCTGCCTCCTCCAGCAATTGCACTATATAATTGATGCAGTCGTCTACCGGATCGCGGTATACTTTTGCCTCTTCCGGATCCACTCCAACAGGCAAATTTTCCTTTACTATAGGAATGGGTCCGTATACCCTCAGCAGATAAAAATGATAATAGGCCTTCAGGAATTTCACTTCGGCAATCCACCTGTTTCTTTCAGTCTCGTTCAAATCCGGAACCCGGCCTACATTTTCCAGGAATATATTGCAATCTCTTATCCCGCCATACAAATCACTACCTCCACGCTCGCCACCCCAGTAATTCAGATAGGGGCTAGATACATTCTGGTTACCCCTCGCTATCTCATAGGCGTCTCCTCTCTGAGAAGGATAAACTAAATGCAGCTCGTCTCCGGAAGTCAGTCCGGGATTCGTATAACCTGAAGAGCTGGTAGGGATATAGGAATAGCAGGTAAATAAATATTTCTCCGCCTCATTTCTTAATGCAAAAGCATTTTCAATAGTTGCAATATTATCAGGTATAATATCCAGGTACTTTTTACAAGATGTCACCGTTAATGTGATCACACATATTATTGATATAACTTTCAGCTTCATTAGATAAATGTTTCGGTTAGATAGATAGTTAGTTTACTCGAAGGTTACCCTCAAACCCGCGTTGAACACACGCTGTACAGGGTAATTAAAGGCATTGCCCGCCTGCTCAATGTCCCACAACTTAAACTTGGTGAAAGTAAAAAGGTTAGAACCGTTTACATATAACTGTAGATAGGAACAACGCATCTTTTTCAGCAGGCGTTCAGGCACCTCATAGCTGAGCTCGGCCGTCTTCAGACGCAAAAAGGTTCCGTCGCGCATGAACCAGGTATTCCTTACCGTGTTGTTGGGGATAACCGTAGCACTAAGGCGTGGCCATAAGGCATATACATTCTGATTTGCTTCAGACCAATGATCATCTGCATAAGCCTGTAACAAAGCTCCCTCTGCTACAAATGGAAGCGTAGATCCTTCATTATTTTCGGAATGATAAGGGCGGTTGTTGATCCAGAACGATTCGCGGGCCAGGCCCTGGAAAAAAGAGGATATTGTGAACTGCCTCCAACCTACGGAGAACCCAAAGCCATATACTATCTCCGGAGTTTCAGGATAACCGATCGGTACCTGATCAGCCTGCGTGATCTGTCCATCCCGGTTTACATCAAGGTATTTAATATCACCGCCGCCATACACGCCGCCGAAAGTTTGTAAAGGCGAATTGGCCGCCTCATCATCGTCCACAAATAACCGTTCTGCAATATATCCCCATTGCTGGCTCAGCGGGTAACCCTGGTGCGATCTGTAGCTTTCTGCATAATCAGGTTCTTCATAGTCTATAAACCGGCTGGTAGCATAGGTCAGGTTTCCCCTCGCTGTAGCCCACCAGTCCTTACCAAACTGATCAGTATAGTCGAGTGAAAGATCTACGCCGTTGCTTTTCGCCCTGCCGACATTGGCCCTTACAGCTGCAGAAAGGCCCATCGTGGCAATATCGGGGCGGGTCATCAGGATATTTTGCTTATCAATGGTG
Source organism: Niabella sp. ZPM-14 (assembly GCF_055693045.2). Taxonomy (NCBI): domain Bacteria; kingdom Pseudomonadati; phylum Bacteroidota; class Chitinophagia; order Chitinophagales; family Chitinophagaceae; genus Niabella; species Niabella sp. ZPM-14. Next base: position 3,719,706 of record NZ_CM181148.1, on the reverse strand, counting down.
TAATACTCTCCGATAAAGTTCAATTTGTTAAACAGGCTCAATTCCAACCCCAGATTCATCTGGTAAGATTTCTCCCAGGTGATCGCAGGGTTAGAATACCGCGAAACATCGTAGCCTGCCTTATAATAGAAATTGTTTTCGCCAAAAACTGCACCTCTGCTACTGCTGTTGGGGTTTGTTTCAGATAAATAAAAAAACCTGTCACTTGCCGCGCCTATCGCGTCATTACCTACTACGCCGTAAGTGCCTCTTAACTTCAAAGCGCTAATGGTTTCAGAAATCTTCTCCATGAATTTCTCGTTCGATAGCTGCCAGGAGACACCAACTGACGGAAAGAAGCCGAACCTCTCACTTTCATGAAATCGCTCCGCACCATTGTATCCGAAATTGAATTCAACGTAATACCTGTTATCATAACCATAAGTGGTACGGCCCGATAGGCCCAGGTTTCTGAAGGGAAGGGATTGCTGCAGCGTATTACTGTTACTATTCTGCTCGATCTTATTTCTCACCGTGTATATAAACATCTGGCCCACGCTATGTTTACCGCCGAGCGTTCTGTTGTAAAGCAATTGAGACTCCATATAGAAAGAAGCATTTAAGTTCCGGAGGCCCTGCTCATAGTCAAGATATTCCGTACCATTTTCGGGGTTCAGGTTGATGAGGCGGTAAGTGTCTGTTTGTTTATCATAACCGCTTACCTGGTACCAGAAGGGCCTGAACTTTCTCGATACACTGAAGTTGGACGTGCGGTTCACGTTGCCCATGATCCTGAAGTTCAGGCCGGGTGTTACAAAGCTCAGGTTTTGCTTTAATTCTAACTGGGCCTGCATGAAGGACCGCGACTCGTCTTTGTACCCTTTTACCATTTCTGCGTAGGGATTGTTATAAAATGTACCTCCTGAAATGGGATCCAGCACATAATTTCCGAAAAGCGTATGCTTCAGATACGACAGCTCTGCCGGTGGTTCGAAATAGGCCGGGAAGCGCACGGGATTCGAATGCATTATACTTTCATACACTTCAGCGCCGCCGTTGATTGGACCGTTATAATCATCAAAACTACCATAGAGCTTAACATACAGCAGGGTGCTCTTCGTGATATTAACGTCTACGTTTGAACGCAGGGAATAACTCTTTAGATTGATATTATTATTGAAGTTATTCAGCTTATCTACTTTCAGTATACCATTGTCCTGCGTGAACGAAGTCGAGACAAAGTATCTCGCGACAGAACCACCGCCTCTTACATTCAGTGTAGCACGCTGGTTGGTCGTGCGCTTCTTCAAAAGCATAGCAAGCCAGTCATTGGCCGGGTATACATAAGGGTTGGCTCCGGCTTCCGTATTAGCTATCTTATCATCGTGATATATGGTGTTATCTCCCAAAGGATTTCTCGTATATACCGCTTCGTTATAGAGCTTCATATACTGCACGGGGTCGGCGAACTTCAGATTCTCTGTCGGTTGGGAAACAGAAACCTCGTAATTGGCCGATATCTCTGCATTTCCCACACGCCCCTGCTTGGTGGTAACCAATATAACACCATTTGCACCTCTTGCTCCGTAAAGCGAAGTAGAAGCGGCGTCCTTCATAATAGTAAACGTGGCAATATCATCAGGCCTCAGTCTTGCCAAATCAGTTTTGGTCAATTCAATACCATCGATCAGGATCAGCGGTTCATTCTTGTACCCAAAGGTGGTCGCACCCCGGATGAAGAAGTCCGCATTATCCTGGCCAGGCTCACCACTTCTTTGATAGGCGATCAATCCGGCCACCCGTCCGGCCAGTGTGGTGGTAAGATTACTGGTAGGCGTTTGCTTCAGCTCGTCTACATTGACCGACACAACAGATCCCACCAGCTCCCGTTTTTTCTGCGTACCATAGGCCACCGTAATTACTTCGTCCATCTGGAAACCCTCCGAAAAAAGGCTTACGTTGATCACAGCGGATGAATCACCGGTTACCTTTCTTTCTTCATCACGGTAGCCCACGAAAGAGAAGGTCAATGTTCCGCCCTTCGGTACTTCGATAATATACTGCCCATCTGTGTTGGTCTGGGTGCCGGAGGCTACATTATTTTTAATAGCCACAGACACACCTGTCAATGCGACGCCACTGGAGTCCGTAACGGTACCTGTGACTTTAATATTTTTCCTGCCGCTTATCTGAGCGTCGGCTGATAAAAAGAGCAATGCTAACAGAATTGAAAAAAAGCAGTGAAGTTTCTTCATAGTTGATAAAATTGTATTTCGCAGTTCAAATCGTTACAAGTATGGTACAGACAGCCTTTTGACAGACAGTCACAGACAGCCCTGATTAATTTGGAAACCTGACAGCTTTAGTCACAACCAAACGTTGGATTTTCAGGCAGGCCTTATAAATTTTGGGTTAACAGAACAATGATGGTCGCAATCCTTTTCTCAAGCTCGTTAGTTTAACACTGATTGCAGTTCGTTATATTTTGTTTTAAAAAACTTCTTTATCTGCTCACTTCTTACATGATCGTAATCACCTCTTATGCAAGCTCTCACATATATTTCTCCGACGTTAAATTCTCTGGCAGCAGCCTTGACAGCTAAGGCGCGAATAGCATCATATGGCGTTATTTTTTTCTTATTTTTGTCGGTCATGCTTGTACTATCGCCTTTCGTTAGTTGAGTAGTTTATAGTACAATAATAATTAATATTTCTGCTTTAATGAATAATTATGGAAAATATTTCTTCCGATATAAAAGACCGAGTACTTCAACTTGCTGATTTACATGGAATTGGAAAGGAAAATTTTTTTAGGAAAATTGGTATTAGCTATGGAAATTTCAAGGGAAAATCTAAAAAATCAGCTCTCAGTTCAGTTGTAATAGTAGAAATTTCATCTATAATGCCAGAAATCAATCTCGACTGGCTGCTGACTGGCAGACCGCCCATGTTCAAAAAGGACCTTGTAACTCCCACTGATTCAGAAAGAGAAGAGCTGAAGGAACTGCAAAAAAAATGCAGTCAACTGCAGGAAAAAGTAATTGATTTGCAAGATCAACTTCTAAATCTTACAAAAGAGCAGGCTTCCTTTCGCACATCAGGGAAAAATCAGCCACCTCGTGCAGCAGGCGCAAAAAAACACCAATTGAAGACCGGGCAACTGCAAGAAAATGCTGCAAATGTTTAGATAATTGGTAAATGATGAGAGATACCCCGAGGAGAGCGCGAATCTGCCGGGTTCTTTACTTACCCCTGGCACTTCATCAGACCGTAAAGTTGTAGCATCATTCACAAAAAAACGCTATCATTGAACCATGAAAAAAGGCGTTACAATCGTAGATATTGCAAACAAGCTCAACATGTCTGCATCTACCGTATCTAAGGCGCTTAAGAATGATCAAACCATCAGTGCCATCACAAGGGAACGGGTGAAAGCGCTGGCTGAAGAATGGAACTATATACCCAACCAGGCTGCGCGCAACTTCCAGCAAAATAAATCCTACACACTGGCTGTTGTGATCCCGGACCTCCTGGATCAATTCTACGCCCTGGCGATCAACGGCATCGAAGAAGTGGCTATCAGGCATCACTATCATGTGATCATTTGTCAGAGCTATGATCATCCCGAACGGGAAAAAAATATTCTGAATAACCTGATTGGCTCCAGGATCGACGGTATTGTGATCGTTGTATCAAAGAACACAAAAGATCTTACCATCTTTGATAACCTGCAGCGACAAGGGATACCGATCGTGTTTCTGGCAAGATCTATACAACAACCCTGCTTCAGCTCTGTCTCATCCGACCATGATGACGGCGCATTGAAAGCGGTCAACCTCCTGGTCCAAAGAGGGCATCGGAGAATTGCCCATATCGCCGGTCCCGACGCATTACTTACCAGTCACCTGCGCCACGCAGGATATAAAAAGGCCCTGGAAAAGAACGGTATCGCGTACGACCCCGCATTGGTGAAGTCAACCGACTTCTCTTACGACAGCACCGCCGCCGCGCTGCAAGAGCTTTACAGCCTGGAGCCGCCCACCGCCTTTTTTGTTTTCAAAAGTTATATTGGATTGGACATTAAACGTTTTCTGACTGCGCATCATCCGCAGCGCGTTCATCATACCGATATCATCGGCTTTGGCAACCTGCCCCTGATCCAGCAGCTGGAAACCAAGCCTGTGGCCTCTCTCGATGAAAATTCGCAAATGATGGGCAGAAAGGCGGCCGACGTTTTATTTGAAAAGATCAGGGACAACGAAGCGGAACTGGAAACACCTCCCAAAAATATTATTATCCCCTGCGACCTGATCGTGCATGAGTAGGCCAACGAAGGAGTAAAAGGTAATAGCCCATGGTCCATGGACTATGGACCATGGACTATCAACCATAAACTATCAACCATCAACATCGCCTATTTCGGCCCCAACAAATATTCCTTTGGAGGCTCTGCGCCTAATAAATGTTTTACAAAATAATCCCAGCGGCGACGCGTCATGTAATAAGTATAAGGGCCATATCCATGCCTGCTGTTCGGAAAGATCACAAGATCAAAGTCCTTGTTGGCCTTCTGCAGGGCTTCGACCACTAACAAGGTATTATAAGGCGGCACATTATCATCCATCATGCCGTGGACCAGCATCAGTTTGCCTTTAAGATTTTTAGCATATGCCTGGTTGGCCTGCGCGGCGTAGTCGCTGTTTTCAACCAACCCGTTGTAGCGCTCACCCCAATCGTCTTCGTAATTCCGGTTATCATGATTACCCGATTGAGACACGCCCACTTTGAAGAAATCCGGGTATCTCAACAAGGCCGCAGCCGTAGCGAATCCGCCGCCACTGTGTCCCCAGATGCCCACACGCGCGGTATCTATGGGAAAGCGGGTGGCCAACTGGCGAATGGCCGTGATCTGATCAGGCAAGGTGTTATCCGCCATATTACCATAGCTCATGTCATGAAAGCTCTTGGACCGGTAAGGATTGCTGGTACCTTCTATGACCACGACGATAAAGCCCAATTCAGCCAAAGCCTGGTGGTCACCGCGCGAAGCGGAAAAACTCCAGCTGCCGACACTGCCCCCCTGCGGACCGGGATATATATAATCTACCACCGGGTACTTTTTGGAAGCGTCCATTCGGGTAGGCGTAAAGACCAGTCCGTAAATGTCGGTAACACCATCGGCTGCTTTTACAGTTACCGGAGCCGGTGCCTTCCACCCTGTTGCTTTCAGACGCGAAAGATCGGCCTGCTCCAGGTTCATCACCAGCTTGCCGTTGATATTCCTGTAAGCCGCTACCGGAGCGACATCCGGTTGAGAGTAGACATCTACAAAATATTGACCCGACGGCGACAGGCTGATGGAATGATTTCCTTCCTCGGGGGTCAATAAGGTAAGTCCCTTCCCGTCAAATCCTATTTTGTAGAAATAAGCAAAATATGGATTGCCCTTTTCTCTGCCGTGACCGGTGAAATATAACATGCGATTTTTTTCATCCACACGCAGCAGCTTGCCGACCAGCCAATCTCCCTTGGTGATCTGGTTTTTTAATTTCCCGGTCTCACTGTCGTATAAATATAAATGCCCCCAGTTATCCCGCTCCGAGTACCAGATCATTTCCTTTGAAGCAGGCAGATAGCGCCAGTTGATGGCATCACGGCCTGATTCGAACTGTGTTTTTACGGTTTCTTCAAACACTTCACGCACCGCTCCCGTAGTAGTATTAGCGATCCGTACTTTTTCATTTTTATGATCCCTCGAGGTCGACACAAAAGCCATGGTAGAAGCGTTTGGCGCCCAGTCAATATCGTCGAGAGAACCGCTGCTGGCAATGTCGTCACTCATCGTCGCGCGATGCGGATCGGGCGGAACATTTAAAGAAACGACCTCTGCTTTTTCCACATCTATGATCACTCTTCTGATAGTGGGAATATATTTATCACCAGGTAGTGGGTATTTCCATTGCTCCAGCTTGGGTGCGCCCACGTTAGTGGTTACCAGGTACATATCGTTGACCTTTCGCTGGTCCTGCTGAAAAGTGGCTACTTTTTTGGAATCGGGAGACCAGCTTACGATGGCCGCGTCGCTATGTTTCCAGCCGGCATTGTCGGTGGCATAACCGTAATTTTCTACGCCATCGGTCGTGAGCTGTGTTTCCTTCCTGGTATCCAGATCTCTCACCCACAGATTCCAGTCCCTGATAAACACGGCTTTTTTTCCATCCGGAGAAACGACTTCATTGTCAGACCGGCGACGGCGCTGTGCGCTGCTGTTTGCATCCCGTTTTCCGTATTCGGAAGTTGGGGCTTTAGAAGCTTTTTTAGGATCCACCAGGAACACCTGGTCGCCGCTTCTGTACCAAAAGCGGTCTCCATCGAGCCATTGGGGGTAAGGCGTATTCCAATCTACATATTTTGAAGTGTTGTAACTCAGGAACTTTTCCGCGGCCTGATAGTCTTCTGCTGTTAGCCTGGAGGGTTGCGCGTGTAACAGGTGCGCGGCCGACAACAAAACCGCGAGCACAAAATATCTGTTCATATTCAAAGTATAGTTTGCGCTAAAATTATTCGTTTTTTTGAAACAGGCGGTTAAAAAATACGGCAGACCGGCGCCGAAGTACCGCCTCTTGGTTAGAAAACAAAAAAAAGCCGCACGAATGCGGCTTGTATATATAAGCAATTAGCCCTAAAAACCTCTAACAGACCCCAAGATATTTGCTTTAAGGTTCAGAGGGCAGGAATTTTCGATGAATACCGGTGTTTTATAGACGAAACCCCTTTTTTATTCGACGAATCCGTCGATATAATCGTCGAAACTAATTTCTCCTCCTTTTCATCCCGTCGACCTGCTGCTGGAGGTTGGCCACGATATTCACGAGCTGGCCGACATCCCAGTTTTGCGAGGTATTGGTCTTGGAAATGATATACTGAGCTTCCCACATTTCCAGCACCTCGTCGGAATTAATGGTATAAGGCTGGAAAGTAGGATTATCACTAACCAGGGTAAGTTTATTTTTCGCTTTGGCATTTTTCTGGATCCGCTTGTAGACGATACCGTCGTTACGGGACACCAGGATGCAGGCTGTGTTATTTTTTATAGCATCTAATGCATCTACCTTTTCTCCGACAATAACGGATCCGCTGGGAGTCGGCAACATAGAGTCTCCCGAAATCTCAAAAGCGCGATAATTGCCGCCGCTCAACATGGGCAGGGTAAATGTATTGAGCTCATCAATGAATTCATGATCAGCATAGCCCACCAGATAACCGGCCGCGGCCTTGACCGGCACAAAAGGGATCTGAGTAACCACCGGAGCCAGCTTCAGAGCGCGTCTTTTAGCGAGATAATTACCAGAGCCCGTTTCGGCGCTCAGGTCCTTTCTTAACAGATCGTCCAGCGTGAGCTTAAACATATCGCATACAATCTCGAGCACGTCGATGCGTGGCTCGGCACGTTCTTCTTCGTAGGCCCCGAGTAAAGACCTTTTGATATTTAACTTACCCGCAAATTCATCCTGCGTCCACCCACGAAGCTTTCTTAAATACTTCAGATTTTTGTTGGCTACTGACATGACTAATTATTTTAGTGCAAAATACTAAATTTTTTATCACAAATAAAAAAATATTAATAGCGAGCTAACCGGGGGAATTTGTTCTCCATGCAAAGAAGGCTAAGGCTTCTTTGACATCGATGCATGGCTTTCAGCAGTTTAATCATGTAAGAACTTCTCTTTGGAATTTATTCTTTCACAACCGCCGGTTCTTATTAAAAGACACCTCAGTGTTCGAGGGAAGGCGCAGGCACGATCCATCGAATAAAGATGCGATGATTTAATGCGGTCACGCCATCATTTTATATATCATCTAAAAGCCCGAAACACCTTTCAATCCTCATCTGCTTTCTTAGAGACTCTTTACATCTTTCACATCGTAGCCTTCAATATCCTGGATATAATTATTGATCACCAGGAAGTCGAACAATGGCTTGGCTTCCGGCGAAACAGGCATGTTGTGCAGCGTGATCACTTCATTATTTTTTTTGTCGAGATAGGGATAAGCGTACAGCTTCACGTTGCGGCTAAACAGGTCACTGATATAGGTCAGTAATTCCTGGGTGTAGGTGTCGCTGTAATTCTTGGCATTGAAAATCGTTTTAAGGTTGGAGATATTCGTAGAGATCCCCACGTTGCGCGGTTTGCATCTTGCCAGGTATTGCGCCAGCTTGTTATTCCGCTTGAAGTTGGAAACGATAACATTGTTGCCGGTGTCGCACAATTCCTCTGCCCGGTGGGCGAATAATTCCAGGTCGTTGTCATTCGAAGCGTCCTCGTCCAGCAGGTTGCTCATCAATACTTCCAGCACTACCACCAGGTTGCTGTCTTTGACGTTTTGTGAGCGTTTGAACTGATCTACCGCCTTGTTGAAAAGATCGAAGTTCGGCTTGGATTTCTGAAGAAACTTAGGCCGGAAGATCATGATGTCCTTTTTATACAACAGGTCTTTGGCCTGCATTACGTTCCGGTTGGGATCAAAAATGGCAGCTCCTGAAAAGCCTTTGGCAATGAGGTATAAATTTACCAGCCGGTCGTTGGTGTGTTTGAACACGGGCCCGCGAAGACTGATCATATCAATCTCAACAGAGCCGAACGATAAATTATCTACCAGCGATTCGACCATTAACTGCACATCATGATTATAATAAAATGCAGCATACAACAGGTTCACCCCTAAAATGCCCAACACGCTTTGCTGAAGACTGGTATCGTTGTCTAAAAGGTGCACGTGGAAGATGATATCATTATACTCCCCTCCCGGCGTCACCTGGAACCGCAACCCGACCCAACCATGTGGCTCATTGGTCCGGCTAAAGTTCAAGGTGGTCACTGTATCTGCAAAAGCAAAAAAGGTTTTGTCTTCATGCTTTTTGCCGTAAAGCCGCTCTGCGAGCAGATCGTATTCGTGGGCGAGCATTTGCTTCACCCTGGACCGGCTCACATAGCGCCCGCTTTCTTCTATTCCGTAAATCGCATTGCTGAAAGACATGTCGTAAGCCGACATCGTTTTGGCCACCGTACCAGAAGCGGCTCCTGCAGTAAAAAAATTCCTCGCTACCTCCTGGCCTGCGCCAATCTCTGCAAAAGTGCCATACACAGCCGAATCCAGGTTGATCTTTAAAGCTTTTCGTTTTGTTTCCAGTATTTCCCTTGCCATGTCGCCAAAGCTACAATATTTAAGCTCGCTAGCGATTAGATAAGGTCAATGAATCATTAATTTTTCAGCAGTTTTTATCTTTTTTCAGAGCAAAGCACAAAGAACAGCATAAAACGCAACGCTATCTAAAAAATATTGAACTAAAACTAATAACCGTCGTTCTGTTTTAAATATCCCGAAATATTGGAAGCGCCGTCGATCGCCTGCTGGGGAATAGGAAACAACCTTTTGGTAACCTCCTTATTCGTTTTTTCGGTCCAGCTGTCTTCATACTTACCAAACCTTATCTGGTAGTTGCGTCTGAAAGCTTCCCAGTACAACTCGAAGCCGGCTTCGCGGAACAGGGTATTGAGGTTGATAGACGTGAGTGGTTTCGGCGTTTGTTGAGGCCGCGCCGTTCTTGAAGTTCTCAACGTATTGACATCAGCAAGCGCTCCTGCATTATCGCCATTTCTAAGTTTGGCTTCTGCGCGCATCAGATAAATTTCGCCCAACCGGATCAGGACCAGATCTACACTGCTGTAACTGCAACAATTGGTCGCGGTTTTGCTGAACTGGTATTTTGAAAAGCGGTAGCCCGTATTGTGCAGGCTTCCTTCAGCGCTGAAGTTCACTTCCAGATTGTGGTTGACATACCGGATCTGCGCGCCGCTTGTTCGCCGGTTGATAACGGGATAGATCCTTACCTTGCCATCACCGCAGGTTAACACATTTCCGTTCTCATCCTTTCTGGGTCCCCAGATCACGCCGCGAAGGATTCCCCGGTCAATCTGGAAGTCCCGGGCATTGACGCAATAGTAGTGATTGACATCATTGGTCGGGTTGACATTGGTCAGATCTTTCAGGTTGTCAGGAACGATCGTATTTTTCTGATAGAAGCGGGCATCCGCATCGGCCGGATCTACATTTCCATAAGCATCCACCCAGGTCTGATAAAAGCTCGGCGTAACAGCAACGGCATCAGTCCCCCTGGAGCTGGGCACTTCGGGTCTGGGGATCTGGTCGCCGGATATGGACCAATAGGCCCAGCGGCTATGTTCGCTCTCGAGCACCCCTCTCTGATCCAGCGCAAAGATCAATTCCCGGTTCGTATGGTTGTCATCATTAAAAAGTGCAAAATATTCAGCGGATAATGAATAAGGACCCGCGATAATGTCGTTGGTGTATTGAATGACCTTATCCATATCTTCCTTTCTGAATTCAGGCGTACCGTAGGGATTGCGATACACAGCTGCATTTAAATACAGCCTTGCTAAAAGCGCTTTGACAGCATGTTGATTTAGCCTGCCGGGATCCGTGCCGGCACTGATCCCGTTGACAACAGACAGCAGTTCACTTTCAATATACGCTACAGCTTCCTGGCCGCGAAGAATTTCAGAAAGCTGGTCTGATGTCTCTTTCTTAAAGACCAATCCCCAGTTGTCCAGTATCAACATATTGACGTAGGCCTTCATGGCGATCATTTCATACAGAGCCTTTTTTGCTTCAGCATCGCCTGCATCCGCAACGGGCTTTAAGGTTTCCACCGCGATGACTGCCCTGGACAGCGTCAATGTGGCTGTTCTCCACGTATCCCCTACCAGACCATTGGTTGGTGTCATTAAATGTTGATGCACGGCAATGAACTTTCCGCCATCATACCAATCGGTACCACCACGGTAAGGAAGAATGCCTTCGTCAGAAGCCACCTCCTGTAAGCCAAAGTTCTTGGTATGTTCCCATACGGAACGCAGGCTGCCATAGACAGGGGCTATAGAGCCACTCACAACCTGCGCCTTTCCCCCACCGGTAAGGGACTCGTCTAACACTTCTTCTTTCAGGTCGGTACAGCTAAAAAGAACGATGGGCAAGGCTATCAGGGCCAATATCTTATTTTTCATGTGTTTGTTTTTTATTGATTTTTTAGTCACATACCTGTCTGACCGGATGGGCAGGGAATTCGCGAAAAATGGTCATCGCTTTTGTCCGCCTGTTCCGGCAAGGACGGTATTGTATCTAGCTAATTTTTATGCTCATCTCATTTCGCGTCATTGTCAATGGAAGCATATCCTATAAAATTTAGAACGTCAGGTTGAGGCTCAGTAAAAATGTTTTGGCCTTGGGATACGTGAAGTAGTCGATACCAAATGTTTGAATCCCGTCTATCGTACTGCCCGTATTCACTTCCGGATCGAAGCCGGAATACTTCGTGATGGTGAGCAGATTTTGTCCGGTTACCGAAAGGCGGATGTTTTGGAACGTATTACCTAATCCTATTCGTTGTGAACTAAAGTTATATCCCAGGGTCGCGTTGTTCAGCCTTAAGAAAGATCCATCCTCTAAAAACCGCGTGGATACTGTATTTGAATTGGTGGTTGTCTCATTGGGATACTGTATCGCAAAGTCCGTAGTATTATTGGACCTAGACAACTGTGACTTAGTAAACAGGGACATCTTGGTATGATTATAAATCATGTTACCGGAAACGCCGTTGAAGTTTACACCGAAATCAAATGCTTTATACTTCAGGTTCAGATGATAGGCGTAGATGAATTTAGGGATCGCGCTGCCCACCACACTTCGGTCGTTGTCTAGAATAGCGCCGTCAGCATTTATATCCCGGAACTGGTTTAGCCCGTCGGGGCCTATTCCGATAAACTCAAGCATATAAAACGCACCAATCGGGTAGCCGTTAATATTACCATTGATAGTGGCACCGGTTTGTCCTGCGCCTTGTGCAGCCCCCGTTGTGAGAATAGAGTAAGGAGAGTCTTCGACTTTGTTTTGAATGTAAGTGACATTACCGCCGATATTGTAGGAAAAGTCGCGTGTTGCATCACTATTATAATCCAGAGCCAGCTCTATACCATTGTTGTTGATCTTCATGCCTTCGATGTTATTCCAGTAAGTGGAAGTAGGCTGAACCGGATCAGAAGTGGCTACTTCCAGTAAAATGCTGGACGACACTTTTCTGAAATAATCTAATGTACCCGATAAGCGGTTGTTCAATACGGTGAAATCCAGTCCCACACCGGTCTGTGTGGACACCTCCCATTGCAGGTCCGGATTGGCTAAACGGGTATATACAATTCCGTAAGGATACCCATCGATAGATGTTGCATCCGTATTGATAGGATAGGTATTCAAGCTGCCACTCCCGGTGATCAGCCGGTCTTCGGCATAGCTGGCCTGGGTGATCTTGGAGGGGATCTCCTGGTTACCTGTTTGTCCCCAGCTGGCGCGCAGCTTCAGGTTGTTGAAGACAGATCCGGCCATGAATTTTTCGTTGCTGATATTCCACCCAAAAGCAAACGAAGGGAAATATCCATACTTCCTGTTGGTCCCGAATTTGGAAGATCCATCTGCCCGGAGCGTGGCAGTGAGCAGGTACCTGCTGTCAAAAGCATAGTTGACTCTTCCAAAAAAAGATTGAAGCTCGTTTTTGACCGCGATGGCGTTAACGGAGGTGGGATAGGTGACAGAACTGGTCTGATCCTGATACACCGGATCTACATTGTTGGCGGCAAAACCTTTATAAGAGATCTGCCTGCTTTTCTCAAAAAATTTCTGGTAAGAATGACCAGCCAGCACAATGAACTTATGCGCACCGGTGTTCCAGTTATAAGTAAGTGTATTTTCCAGGAGCTCATTGGTATTCGTGCTGAGGTCAGTAATCAAAGAGCCATCTGAAATATTTGATTCGTTTACCACTTTATTGTATGGCTTATACTGCTGATCCCGGCTGGTGGTTGAATAATCGATGCCATAGTTCAGCTTGTAGGTCAGGTTCTTGATAAGCTCCACCGATGGAGCGATGCTTGCCAGGATACGGCTGTTCTCCGCGAGATCGCTAAAGATATGATACCTTGTAATAGGGTTCAGCGCGTTGGTGCGTAGTAATGTCGGCTCGCCATCCGTGTATGTAGGAATGGTTGGGTTCAGGCTGAGCATATCGCTTATGGTCGAACCGATGCTGGGACGCAGGTTTTGCGTGCGCGTTGCAGTCAGGTTATAATCAACATTTACCCTGCCATTGAACGCTTTCTGGTTCATGTTCAACTTTCCCGAATAGCGTTTTAATTCACTGTTCTTCAAAATACCTTCCTGGTTCTGGTAACCTACGGAAGCGAAGTAAGAGAACTTCTCACTGGACGCCCCGCTCATCGAAAAGTTCAGATCCGTTGAAACAGCTTTCTGAGCCAGCTCTTTCTGCCAGTTGGTATTTCCTCCGTAATCTTCCAGCTTTCCGCCCACAGCGGTGACCTGCCTGCGAAATTCATCTGCATCAAACACATCTATGGTTTTGGACATAGAGGACAGGCCAGTTGAAAGAGACAGGTTCATTTGTGTAGCTCCTGCCTTCCCTCGCTTGGTGGTGATCACCACCACCCCATTGGATGCACGTGAGCCATACACTGCGGTAGCGCTCGCATCTTTTAACACATCAATGCTGGCAATATCATTAGGATTTAAGAAATTAAGAGGATTAGTTGCAATACCAAAGGAGGCATTGTCCAGTAAAAAGCCATCCACCACATACAGCGGCTGCGTACCCGATCGCAAACTGCCCACACCCCTGATGATGACATTCTGAGAAGCACCTGGCTCGCCGCTTGCAGCAGTAACATTCAGACCCGATACTTTACCCTGAAGCAACTGTCCGGCATTGGTCACTACTCCCCGGTTAAAGTCTTCGCTCCTGACAGATGCAATAGACCCGGTCACGTCTGAACGTTTCTGAGATCCATAACCCACTACCACTACTTCATCGAGGCCCGTCACTTCTGTTTCCATAATCACGCGCAGCGGATCTAAACTTTGTACAGTGATCTCCCTGGGTTGCCTGCCGACAAAATCGAACAGCAGTACATCGCCCATGCCGGCATTGATGATAAATTTGCCCTCATCATTGGTGGTCACCCCAACCATAGCTCCTTTTACCGTTACGGAAACGCCTGCTATCGGCTTATCAGTTTCATCAAACACAGTTCCGGAGACGGGCGTTTGCGCCCGTGTCAGAAAAGAGATACAAAGGAAAAACACTACAAGTAATGCAGATTTCGGTTTGGACATGATGTATTATTTTTTTATTACTCGGGCGAAAGTAAAAGGCCAATATTATGAAACTATTAAGCGCACGTTATCATAGTTTAACCTTAAGAAGTAGCGTAACAGACATGCGCAAAGCCGTCGCACGACTGGTTCCCGGCCCGGCAAATGCAACAGTTTGCCTGTTAACTATGTTATAGAATAAGTTGGCAGCAGCGTAATGAAAGCATTTACAGCGCAGCCACCCCCCTATAATAAAAATTTATATTTTTACAGGATTAATAGATAGTAATTATAGATATGACACTTCAGCAACTGGAATATTTATTGGCCGTTCATCAGCACCGCAATTTTTTAAAAGCAGCGGAAGCCTGCTTCGTGACGCAACCTACGCTCAGCATGCAGATCCAAAAGCTCGAAGAAGAATTTGAAATAAAGATTTTCGATCGCAGCAAGCAACCTATCTCGCCCACGAAGGCAGGATTCGAGATCATTGAATATGCACGGAATGTGCTCAACGCCGCCCATGAACTGTCATCACTGGTAGAGTCGCAAAAAGGAAAGATGAAAGGCCATTTGAAGATTGGCATCATCCCGACGTTAGCGCCCTATCTCCTGCCCCTGTTTGTACCTGCATTTACCCGCCGCTATCCGGACGTCAAATTGCTCGTTCGGGAACAAACCACAGATGTGCTTATCGGCATGCTCAAACAAGGCAGCATCGACGTGGGCATCCTGGTCACCCCCCTCAATGAACCGGGCATCACCGAGCATGTGTTGTTTTACGAAGAGTTGATGGTATATACTTCTAAAAACAACAGGCTCTACGAGAAACAATATCTGCTGCAGAAAGATATCGACGTTAGCAAACTGTGGCTGCTGGAGGAAAGTCATTGCTTCCGTTCGCAGATCATTTCTCTCTGCGAGTTGCAGAAACAAAGCAAAGCGTTCATGAATTTCGAGTATGAGGCCGGGAGTATTGAAACGCTGAAACGCATGGTGGACCTGAACGACGGCCTCACCATCATCCCTGAGCTAGTCACCGCGCAGATGCCTAAAAGCGAATTACAAGCGGTGAGACATTTTAAAAGTCCGGCTCCCGTCCGGGAGGTAAGCCTGATCGTTCATGGTAATTTTATTAAAAAAAGACTGATCGATTCGCTCCGGAACGAGATCCTGAATGCAGTCCCGGAGAAGATCAGGAAGAACAAAAAAAGAAATTTAGTCCCTATTCAGTGATATTTTATAAAAATTTTTGCAGGAGCCAAATTCACGTAAATGCTTGCTATAACAGCAATAAGATATAAGAATATCTGAAATACTCTTATACCAAATCAATAACTGTGGGCTGCCTATATGCTTTTCGGAAATGTTTGTATCTTTACATCCGCTTTCGAACCTTTGTGCTGATACAACCTGGAGATTAATTAAACGCTAAGAAAGCCGAAAACACTTTTCAGAACACCATTTCAAAACATGTTTAAATACTGGTTACTCATTTTGGGGGGACTTGTGCCTTCCAGTTACATCAGTGGGCAAGTTTCTCAGGTGAAGACGGAAGTTCAGTTACTGATCAGGGATTATATGCAACTGTCGACCGTCACGCCCGCGCGTCTGGTCACTCTGCAAATTGGAGCAGAAGATGATATCGAAAACGGCATCACAAAAATCGTTAGGGATAACTTATTGATATCGACGACTGTGGAATACAGCGTGTTTGCGCGGGCCGCCTTTGCTTACTTCACAAGCGCTCAGAATAACAGGAGCTTTCCGGTGTCTGTGTTAGGATTAGAAGTGGACGTACAGGAGCCGCTGTTTGGACAGGCTACACTAAACAAGATCAATAGCCTCGTGACGAATAATCAGCCACTCATTTTGAAAGGCACCCCGGTGTATAAAAGCTTTGTCAATATAAAATATACTATCCCCGCTGAGAAGGCCAGGAACGTGTTGATGCGCGCGGGTGCCGGTTTGTACACGAATACCATCATTTACACAATCACTCCACAATAACTCTCTCGTCAATTCAAAAAAAACAAAAGAAAAAATGAAACATGTTTATTCCCTTTTCGTCACTATTGCTGCCTTCTTCTTTTTGGGCAATGGCGTACAGGCTCAAAACACTTCTACATCATCCACTAATGTAAAAATAGTATTGAGCGATTTTATCACAGCTGCTGCCGGTAACCAGACAGAAACAGGGGCTACCCCATCCGCTGCAGCATCTGTCAACTTCAATTACCCTACCGCGGCCTCTTACACGCAGCTCCAGGAAAATGAGCTGGCCGACCACCTGAGAGTAACCGCGACAAAGGAGTTTAAAGTCACTGTAAAAGCAGCGGGCGCCAACTTTGTTAACGGTACTGATGTGATCCCTGTAAATGTAGTTGATGTAAAAGTAACTAAAGTAACCGGCGTAGTGGGATCGACACTGACTCCCACCACCCCGACTACCAGCACAGTTACCTTGAGCACAACGGATCAGGACCTGATTACCGGTGTCGCCAGTGGCATTAAAACGATGGATATTAAATATGGCATTCCTGCCGAAAGAGCACAAGCCAGTATCCTCGGTAAACCTTCGGGCACCTATTCCCAGGTTGTGGTGTATACATTCTCTCAACCCTAATTTCAGCAGCAATATCAATCCTTAATGGTTTCCCGGCTTGGATAAACGCCGGGAAACCATTAACTTTAGGATGCAACAACCCTCTCCCAGTATGAAAACACGAGCAATTAACCTGTGGCTCGCGGGCCTGTTACTTGTTTTTGCACCGTACACCGCTTTTTCACAAGGCATAACAGTCTCTCCTACGCGCCTGTTCTTTACCGGCGAACCCGGCAGCACGCAGCGCCAAACAGTCTCTATCTCAAATGCAGGCAAAGAACCTGTTTCTTTTAATGTTTCTTTAAGTGACTGGCACCGGGACTCTATCGGCGGTAAAGTCTACATGAAACCAGGAACCTCTGATCGCTCGAACGCTAACTGGATCCAACTGCCCGGCAACACGATCACCGTTCCCGCAGGATCCAGTCAGGACCTGGTAGTCACCATGCAGGTGCCGTCAACGCTTAAAAACGACAGTGTTACTAATGCAATGTTGATGCTGACACAGATCGCAAGGCAGCAGGATCAATTTGTCAAGGAAAAAAATGTGGGGCTTCGGATCCTGTTTGAATTTGCGCTGCATGTCTTTTATACCCCTCCCGGAAACAATAACCAGGACCTGGAATTTATAGCCATCGATACGGTGGGTGGAACAGAAGAAACCGGCAAAAGAATTGCCGTAAAAGTGAAGAATACCGGTAACATCATCAGTGATGCATCGGTAGAGTTTGAATTTATAGATAAGGCGACAGGAAAAGAAACGAAGCTCAATCCCATTGCGATCTCGACGATGCCTGGCGCTGCGCAGATTATTTATTTTGCTATCCCTGCTAACCTTAGGGGGTCTTACAAAGGGGTTTCCATCATACGTATCGGTGACACCCCGAACATTAAGGTTGGCGAAAAAAACCTTGAGTTGTAGCATGAATGTATTGTCAGGAACAACCTTTTCACTGACGTTCTTGTATCTCCTCATCAGCTTTCAACAGACGGGCAATGCTCAAAATCCTATTTTGACGTTGTCTGAGAGCCAGATTTTCGGACACCAGGAATATAAACAGAACGTTGCTACCGGATCCCTTCAGGTATCCATGTCCAACGGATGGAGGGGCCTCCTCTCCGTTCAACCTGTGCAACTTTCAGCCGCCGCGGCAAACCTGAGTAACCAGAGCAATATATTTCCCGCATCGTCCATCAACTACAAACTGATCAGCATTAACGGCCAGGCGCCCGGAACCCCGCAATTGAACGGCACTGCCGCAGCGGAAGCAGCGCTCAGCACCTCACCGCAAACGCTTTTCACACCGGCATCTTCATCGGCGGCTGTTCAATCCGGCCCGATATTATTGCAATACCGGATAGCCGGATCCAGCTTTTCCAACCGGGCTTTGATAGCAGGCGACTATACAGTAAATATCAATCACAATCAGACCAATATATTGATTGGCGGGTTGTTTTATCACTGGATTACGCCTTCGCCCATTCCGTTGGCAGTACGGGTACCTTCGCTGAATCGTTGGTTCAGCTCCACCGCCTCTTTTACAAAAAACTATTCGGGCCTTAGCGATTTTAACGCTGCGCAGGACCTGGTATTTGATCTCGGCTCTTTCAGCATCGGTCACACGGTGCCTGCTTTTATTGATATCAAAGCGCAGGGTCCGGTCACGTTTACACCGCCTGAAGGAGGCACTTCGGCTACGCTACCTGTCAATATGGTTACCGCCTCGGGCAACGGTTTTGCAACAGTTCCTTTGTCCACCACCTATCAACGGCTCAATGCGACAGCACTGGCGGTCCCTACAGGAAACATTACGACCGTGCCTCTTAAAATCACCATCAGCGCGACGAACATAAAGAATAATTTTTTTAAAGCCGGATCGTATACTTTTAACGCAGACATACGCACGACCAATGCCGACGGTACAGTAGCAACCGTAACTCCGGTTGCATTTACCATTAACAGCCCGGCGCTGAGCAACATTGCTCTGCAAGGCAACACAGACGTTACCTTCAGTTATGCATCTGTTGCAGATTACCAGGCAGATAAAAGCGCCAACATGCCCAACCATCTGCTCATCAGCAACAATAAATCATACGAAATATATGTGAGAAGTACGGCCGCTTTTTTTACACTCAACGGAGCTCCTACTACGGTGCCCGCTTCAATTGTAAGAGTGGAAAATAGTACGGGCGAAAGCGGAATCACTGCCAGGAATATTACGACAACGCCGCAGGTGGTCCTGAGCAGTGCGCCCGCCGTCTTGTCCAGAAACCTGTCCGTAAAATATACGATTCCAGCTTCGCAAGCCACGGTGCTTCTCGGACAACAGACCGGGGCAGTGCCTTATGTGTTGAACGTGATCTACAGTTTTACGAACCTGTAAATACCTGATTTGTTTTTGATACGATTATATCTGATAGCATTATGCTTACCTATGTTCCCGCTTTACCTGTCAGCACAACAAAGCAGCGAAATCAAGGTAGCTTTTGAACGGGACAGTGTCTACCTGTCGCCGGGAGAAGCCTTTTCGAATCCACTGATCATTACCAACTCGACCACATCCGGAATAACAATTGACAGCCTTTCGCCTGCTGCAGATTATCCGGGTATTATATTCCTGCCGGAATACAAAGGAGGCCTGGCACCTTCGGCCACACAAACGCTATCCGTAAGAATGATCGCCAGCAAAGCCTTACTCACGGCCGCCTTCTCAGACATCTCTTACATTGTTCACTATACGCACAATGGCAAACGGCAACAGGCAACAGCCACCTTCTTTTTGAAGCGGCCCGACGAAGCTTTTATCTCCATCGGTTCACCAACCACTGAAACTTATTATTATCCAGACCGGGAAGAAAACGTTGTGCATTTTTTTGTGCAAAACCCGGGTTACGCCACCAAAGACATAACGCTTCAACTGGAGATCCTACCTTCCGGATACCTGACCCTTGATCAGAGACAGTTACTGGTACACCTGGCCCCTGCTGAAAAAAAATACCTGAGCGTTCGCCTTTTACGAAAAGGCAGCAACCGTTCAGAACCAGATTTTAGCCTGCAGATCAGTGCGTTTGAACCGGGCAGCAGCATCGCCCTGGCCAGCGCCTCGCTTTTGATCCGCTCGCTCAGCGGGCAAAAAAACGCACTCTATGCTACGGACATCAACCTGAATAAAAACTTTGCAGAAATAGCGTACAGCCGCTCCAACCTCGATAATGATTTTATGAAGCTACGGGGTAACATTACTTCTAAGGTCGGTGAGCAAAGGACTTTGGAGTTCAACACCGCCATTGACTATTTCACGCAATACCAGTTGTGGAATATTTATGATACAAGGCTGGTGTTGCGGACAGCGGCTAATGAATACGCCATCGGAAATGTATATAGTACGGGATATGATATAAATGTTTCCGGGAGAGGCGCAAGATTTGTTCAAAGAACAGGAACCCGCAGTACTGTTGAAGTGATCGGCACCCAAAATAATTTTTCATTGTACCATTCTGGTTTTGGCTTCGCTAACGGTGGCTATACAGTAGGCTCAAAGTTTACGCTCGACACGCGACAGGTTCAACCTGTTGTGCTCGCTTATGCGTTTAACGAGGATCCCTTCACTGAGAGAAGGGCTCATATTGTCAATACGCAGGCCCCTGTATATGCGGACTCGATGCAAAGCTTAAAAATAGAAGCGGGTGTCAGCAGTGAAGCTTCCGCAACCACGCGAACGCGCACCCAGGGCGGCGCCGCGGGCATCACCTACGAAATACGCAGCAACAAATTATCCTTCTATTCCAATAACTTTTACAGTTCGCCTTATTATGCCGGCATCCGCAGGGGTCTCGTAAGTCTCTACGAAATGTTGCGGATCGATTTGCAGTCTGATAAAAGTTTGATCTTTAATTATATCGGGTCTTACAATAATCCAAAAGACATCGCTGGCGCCGGGCCACTGCTGTCCAATGTGTATGAAACGAACCGGTTCGTGAATCACCAGTTGGATGCGGGATTTTCGTTCAACACAAGAGGTTATGACATTACGTTTACTCCCAACTACAATTATCAAAAATATCCTGTGTTGCGGAGCGACGCTTACGTGTCTTACCGCACACGCCTGAATGTTGCGAAGCTATTGAACCAGCACGCTTTCAGCGCCTCAGTGGATTATGGCTTAGCTAAGTTCACCAATGATGAAAACCTTTTCCAGAATGCGCGTCTCGGGTTAAACTATCGCATAGGAAGTTTTTATATAGATGCGCTCGCGGACCTGAACCCGGTTAATATCTATGCCACTGCGCAGAGCTCCACAACGAAATACAGGAACTATTCTTTGTCGGGCGGTTATACGATCAGCCCTACTAATAACGCCCTTTCAGGAAATATTTATGCGGGTTACAATTACACCAATATATTTCGGAACAGTAATGTCTTCGCCAATGCCAACCTGAACCTGCGCCTGAACAACTCGTGGTATTTGACAACCGTGGCCAATTACTCGAGGTTTGAAAGCAAAGTATTTAATTCGAAAAGTCTTTTTCAAAATATACAGGTAAGCATAGGGATCAAGTACAGCTTTGACCGCGTGGTGTCCGGAACGGGCAATAGTATTACCCTGGAGATCTTTGAAGACGTGAACCAGGATGCTGTAAAGGGCAGAGAAGATATTGCGCTGCAGGATGTAGTAGCACGATTGAACAACAATATCGTAGCTGTGACGGACCGCAATGGCCGGTTAAAAATTAAAAACCTGCCGGACGGCACCTACCATGTAGCCGTGTTCAAAGACAATCAACCGCTCTATCTCTTACATGAAGATAGCGTTACGATACACAAAAATGGAAGGATCCAGATCCCTGTTATCAAAACGTATGTATTGAATGGCAAGCTGCAGGAAATCAAAGAAGTCTATAATATCCAGGAAGCGGATGTCATGGGCATCACAGTCTATGCAAAAAATCTGGCTACTTCAAAAATCTACACGACTGTCACCGACCTTGCCGGCAGCTTCGCCCTCTCGCTGCCGGAAGGATCTTATCTCGTGTACATTGAAAACAACCGGTATGATTTTATAAATAACCGTGAAAATATCGTGATCGATAAAAAGGGAAGTCCCGGAATGGTGCAATTCGATTTTAAGAATAAAGAAATCAAAATAGACGTGAAGAAGTTCTAGCCAGCTGGAATCGCCAGACATCGGGTGTACCTCAGTGCCATCGCCTGTTACTCAATATACACCTGATCTTTGTCGCTGTTTTCCTTCCAGCGTACCAGCACTTTTTGGTTTTCAAAACTGTCGATTGACCGGCCAATATAATCAGCCTGTATGGGGAACTGCCGGCTGAACCTGCGGTCGATCAACACACAAAGCTCTACCTTACCCGGGCGGCCGAAGTCAAGCAATGCATCCAGCGCAGCGCGTATCGTGCGGCCCGTATACAAAACATCATCTACCAATATCACCGTTTTACCTTCTATGCTAAAGGGGATGTCCGTTTCATTCGCCTTGTGAAGGCTATCCCTGACATCGTCCCGGTAAAAAGTAATATCCAGTTTTCCGTACCTGATCTGGGCTTGTGGGGCCAGTAATGCGATTTCCTGGTGCAGCCGGTCTGATAAGAAAATGCCCCTGGGCTGCAGCCCTATGATGACCACGCCGCTCAGGTCTTCGTGATTCTCGATTACCTGCTGGGCCAGTCTTTTTATAGTGATGTCGATCAGTTCTTTATTAAGTATAGATTTCATCCTTAAATTTTTTTATTTCTTTCCATTGGGTCGGTTGTCCATTGTTTCGGCTTGAATAGGAAACACCGCATGTAGATGCCCTCGTACGAAAAATGTATCATGCTCCATCTTATGCAGCTGATTTTTATAGACTATTTAGCACAGCTCAAAATACAAATCTTTCAAGTCTTTCAAGTGTAAATCTTAAGTTTTGTACTGAAAAAACATGATCCTATCCGCCACATCATCACCAATGCAATATAAAAAAAGAAGGAACACCGTCATTCCGTGTTCCTTCTGAATATCTGATCAG
This sequence comes from Niabella sp. ZPM-14, assembly GCF_055693045.2. Lineage (NCBI taxonomy): Bacteria > Pseudomonadati > Bacteroidota > Chitinophagia > Chitinophagales > Chitinophagaceae > Niabella > Niabella sp. ZPM-14. Next base: position 3,696,858 of record NZ_CM181148.1, on the reverse strand, counting down.
GGGTAACGATTAGTCTTCAGCCAGGAATGGATACCTGTAGTCCGTTGGAGGCGTGAATGTTTCCTTGATGGTACGCGCGCTCAACCAACGGTAAAGATTCAGGATAAATCCGGCCTTGTCGTTGGTACCCGATGCACGGCCACCGCCAAAAGGCTGCTGGCCAACTACAGCGCCGGTCGGCTTGTCATTGATGTAGAAATTTCCTGCAGCATTTTCCAGCTTGCGTGTGGCCAATTCTATGGCCTCACGATCAGTGGAGATGATCGCACCCGTCAACGCGTAAGGCGACGTCGTGTTCACGATATCCAATGTCTTTTCGAAGGCGTTGGCCGGATACACATACAAGGTCAGGACCGGTCCGAAGATCTCTTCGCACATGGTGACATACTGCGGGTTGGTGGTTTCGATCACAGTAGGTTGGATGAAATATCCTTCCTTCTTATTGCACTCCCCTCCCGCCAGTATGGTAACATCCGGAGCCTTTTTCGCCTTGTCGATATAGTTTTTGATCTTATCAAAGCTTCTCTCGTCAATCACTGCGTTGATAAAGTTGCTGAAGTCTTCTACCGATCCCATTTTAAAAGAATTGATGCCTTCTACCAGGCGCTTCTTCACTTCTTTAGCGATATTGGATGGGATATAAGCCCTTGAAGCCGCTGAACATTTTTGTCCCTGGAATTCAAAAGCACCACGCAGCAAAGCAGTTGCTACCACAGCCGGGTCTGCGCTTTTATGCGCCACAACAAAGTCTTTACCACCTGTTTCTCCCACGATGCGCGGATAGCTTTTGTAGGCGCCCATATTCTTACCAATGGTTTCCCACATGGTATTGAACACGCCGGTAGAACCCGTGAAGTGTACTCCGGCAAAGTCTTTATGATTGAAACAAACCGCTCCCAGGTCTGGACCATCTACATAGATCAGGTTGATCACACCATCGGGCAATCCGGCTTCCTTCAGGATCCGCATGAACATCTGTGCAGAGTACACCTGGGTATTAGCAGGTTTCCACACCACCACGTTGCCGCACATTGCAGCGGAGGTAGGCAGGTTGCCACCGATCGCAGTGAAGTTGAAAGGCGTCACGGCCAATACGAAGCCCTCAAGCGGCCTGTATTCAAGGCGGTTGTGCATGCCGGGTCCACTGATCGGCTGTTGCTTGTAGATCTCGCTTAAAAAGTGGACGTTAAATTTCAGGAAGTCGATCAGCTCGCAGGCACTGTCGATCTCTGCCTGGTAGGCGTTCTTACTTTGCCCCAGCATCGTGGTGCCATTCATATGGAAACGGTACTTGGTAGCGATCAGGTCGGCCGCTTTTAAAAAGATGCCGGCACGGCTTTCCCAGCTCATGGCAGCCCATTTGCTTCTGGCTGCCAATGCAGCGTCGATAGCCTGCTGCACATGCGTTTTATCTCCCATGGAAAAATGTCCCAACACGAAGTTCCGCTCATGCGGCGGATGTATAGACACTTTGTTCTTTGTATACACTTCCTCACCTCCGATATACATCGGGATGTCAGCCTTTTCAGCTTTCAGAGTAGCGAGTGTTGCCTTTAACTGCTCCCTTTCTTTGCTACCGGGAGCATAGTTTAATACCGGCTCATTCACCGGCAACGGATATGAAAATGTTCCTAAACTCATGATTTAATTTTTGGCGTTAAACTTTTTAATAAATATGTAATGAACGCTGATATTATGCGGTGGCTTCGTCCTCTTTATTAGCCATCAGGTAGGCCTTGATGAAACCGTCCAACTCGCCGTCCATCACGGGTTGCACGTTACCCACTTCATAATCAGTGCGATGATCTTTGATCATCTTGTATGGATGAAAAACGTAGCTGCGTATCTGGCTGCCCCACTCTATTTTCTTCTTATTCGCGTTGGTAGCGTTTTTCAGCTCTTCGCGTTTGCGGAGCTCTTCTTCATACAAACGGCTCTTCAACATTTGCATGGCCTTTTCCCGGTTGCCCATCTGTGTACGCTCTGTCTGGCAGACGACTACGATGCCGGTAGGAATATGCGTCAGAAAAACTTTGGTTTCGACCTTATTTACGTTCTGTCCGCCGGCTCCACCACTTCGGGCCGTTTCCATTTTAACTTCGCTATCCTTGATCTCAATTTCGATCGTGTCATCAATAAGCGGATATACAAAAACGGAAACAAACGAAGTGTGCCTCCTGGCGTTACTGTCAAACGGAGAAATTCTCACCAAACGGTGTACACCGCTTTCCGCTTTCAGAAAGCCGTAGGCAAAGGCGCCGTCAAACTGCAGCGTCGCTGTCTTGATACCCGCACCGTCGCCCCATTGCCAGTCGAGCTCGGTTACCTTCCATCCCTGCTTTTCACCGTACATCCGGTACATCCGGGCGATCATCTCTGCCCAATCCTGGCTCTCGGTACCTCCGGCACCGGAATTGATCTGCAAAACGGCTGGCAGCTCATCTTCAGGTTCATTCAAAGTACTTTTGAACTCGGCCTCGTCAAGCGTTGCAAGAGCTGCGTCGTAAGCCTGCTGGGTCTCTTCTTCCGTGGCGGCGTCCTCTTTCCAGAATTCGAACAGCACTGCAAAATCTTCCACAGCCGTGTCGGCCTTCCGGTACAGATTCACCCAATATTCATTTACTTTCAGTGTTTTAAGAATATCGGTAGCACGCTTGTTGTCATCCCAAAAACCGGGACTCAGTGAGAGTTGTTTGTCTTGTTGAATTTTCTGCTCGCGGTTCGCGACGTCAAAGAAACCTCCTTATCCCGAGAACGCGGGACCGCATATCCTGTAATTTTTCTTGTGTCATGCCTGCAAATATAGCCTGATTACGATAACATTTGAAGAATGCGCCTATATTTGCCGCACTGAAAATTTAAAGTTGTTGTTGCTCTCTAATGCTGAAGAATATTTTAATATTGTACAGATTCCGGTTTTCCGCCAATTGTGATCAAAATGAAACCCTCTCTTCCTGACAACAAAACCATCCTAAGCAAATTTCCATTGCTGATCAGCATTCTTGCTGCCACTGTCATTTTTATCATTTCTGTGTTGGTGATCGAGCAGCGCCGCAATATCAAAGTAGCTAAACTGAAACTGGAACTTTCCGCTGAAATGAAGCGCCTTAATGCACACATTAATGACTGCCTGGATGATATGTACAGCGGACTGGCTGCAACCACGCGCATGATCAACGATGGCGGAAAAGTGACCAACTTTGACGAGTCGGCGCGGGATATTATGAATAGTAATATCCGGCTGAATAATCTTTCGCTGATTCCCGGAGGGGTTATCAGATACACCTACCCCGAGCGTAATAAAGTGGCGCTTAATAAAAACATTATTTATAACGCCGGCAAGGAAGAAGCGGCTGCCGCACTGGAAGCCTTCAAATCTAAAAAGATCAAGATCAGCGGTCCGTTCAAAAACTTCGAAAAGATCGATTGTATCGCGGCACGCCTCCCCATTTTTATTGACGGCAGGTTCTGGGGTTTTGCGAGCGCCGTGGTGCGGCTGGAAGAGCTGATACGCGTGAGCGGTCTTGACCATCCCGAGCGGTTGAAATATCACTACAGCTTGTCCTATGTTAGTTTCCTTAATGGCAAGGAAGTTTTTTTTATGGGCAGCCGTCCTTCGAAAAGCAGGATCACCGTAAGCGAGGAAATGTCTCACATCAACTGGCGGGTGTATATTTCTTCCGATGCGACGAGTTACCAATTTTTACTGATCCCCATGCTTTTTTCGCTGGCCGCCTGCGTGGCCATCGGGTTTTACATTAAAAAATGGCTGGAACGAACGGCCCAGCTGCAACTGCTGGTACTGGAAAAAGAACAGCAGATCGCCGACACGGAAAAAGAGTTCAAAGCTATTTTTGAACATGCACCGATCGGCTTTGCGGTGATCGATGTAGCGTCTAAGCGACTTTCGGGCACGAATGAGAAATTCAGGAATATATTCGGCCTCGAAGAAACGATGCTGCCGGACAACTGGCAGCCTACCTCACAGGACACTTTCTTTGCCATCCTGCAAAAGATTCAGTCGACCCAAGGCCCGGACATGCAGCAATTGTCCGGAGAGTATAAACATACCCACCGCGACGGTACAGAGATCTGGACCAACTATAAGCTGTTCGCGTTGCCTACGGCTTCAGAAGCCCATGAAAAGTTTGTGGTAATTGCCGAAGACGTTACGGAGAAGATCCAGGCAGAGCGAAAGCTTAAGGAATCTGAGCGAAAGTATAAACACTTATTTGATGAATCTCCTGTGGCGCTGTGGGAAGAAGATTTCTCGGACGTCGTGGCGGAACTTCGGCGAAACAATATGATCGGCAAACCCGAAGAAGAAGTGATCGCTCATTTTAACCGGCAGCCGAGATCTTTACATACTTACATCAACCTGGTCAAGATCAAGTCGATCAATGATGAATGTTTCAGGCAACACAATCTCTCCAGCAAAGAAGAGTTGTTTCAGCATTTTCATAAAGTGATTGCCACCGAACCGAACCTGAACGTGATCAAAAACACCATTGCCGCTATCTGTGCCGGGAAATATCAGTTCAAAGCGGAAAGCTCTTTCTACAACGGACAAGGCGAATTGCGCAACTCGATTTTATCCTGGCAGGTGATCCCCGGTCATGAAGAAACCTATGACCAGGTGATCCTGACCACCGTAGATATTACGGATTTGAAAAAATCGAAGGAGGAACTGGACCGGTCGATGGAAATACTGGACCACCAGAATAAAAGGCTGCTCGACTTCTCTTACATCGTATCGCACAACCTGCGGTCGCATGCGAGTAATATTCAGTCCCTGAGCGACCTGATCCTATCATCCACGACTATGGAGGAGATCAACGAGCTGACCACTCATTTACACCGGGTGGTAAGTATTTTAGGCAGCAGCATTGAAGCGCTGAATGACGTGGTGAATATTAATGCCGATTTGAATATCACGCAGCAGCAAATTGTATTGAGAGAGACGGTTGATAAAACGATTAATGTACTCAGGGATAAAATCAAGCAAAAAGAAGCAGTTATCCTTAATAATATTCCGAAAGAAACAAGTATTTGGTACAATAAGGCCTACATCGAAAGTATTTTATTAAATTTGATTTCCAACAGCCTGAAGTACTCGAAAGCTAATGTTTGCCCTATTGTCAGCATCAACTATACTGATGAAAATTCAGAAAAGGTTTTGATCGTTAGTGACAATGGCATAGGTATTGATCTTGAAAAAAATGGACATAAACTGTTTGGGCTTTTTAAGACATTTACACACAATCCGGAATCGAAAGGCGTAGGTTTATATATCACCAAAAGGCAGATTGAGACCCTTGGGGGTAGAATTACAGTAGAAAGTACAATAAATGTAGGAACTACTTTTAAAATTTATTTTAAATGACGAGTCAAAAGAATGTATTAGTGGTAGATGATGATCCTGTATTTAAGCTCATAGCAAGGAAGTTGTTTGAGAGAAGCGGTGATTTGTTTAAAGTGAATTTTGCAGAAAACGGTTGGGAAGCGATTGAATTATTGAAGGATATCATCTACAACCAAACTGCCGATGTGCCCGACATTATCCTGCTGGATATAGAAATGCCCATCATGAACGGCTGGGGATTCATGGAAGAATTCATTAAGCTCCCTGCTGAAAAAACAAAAAGTATTACGGTCTACACTGTAAGCTCTTCCATAGCCCAGGAAGATAAAAACAAGACCGCCTCATACCCTCAGATCAAAGCTTACATCACCAAGCCCCTCACGGTTGATGTGATCAAAAATATTGCAGAAGCCTCTTAAAACGGCTATTCAGCAGGTTTCCCGGTATAAATAGTTGTATCGCTTTCCAGGGTGGGCACGCGGTAGCCCCCGGTGTCTATTATTACTCCGGGCAGGGCCTTTTTAAGTGCTGGCAGGTCAAACGTGGCGGACGCTACCTGGTAGAGGTAGATCTTCTTGAGTTGTTTCAGCCCGCGCAATTCCAATAGCCCTTTCTGTGTCACCCCGGTACCTGATAAATTAATGTATTGCAGGTTGGAAAGCTTTTTCAGATAGGGTATCCCAGCATCGGTGATCGGATTTCCTTCAACATGCAACCGCGTCAGTGCAGGCAGCTTACCAATCGCTTCCATGGCCTGATCGCCTAACTGCTCATAGCCAACCTTGAGCCAGATCAACTGGTCTTTCAAAGGTTCGAGCAATTGCAATTCTTTTAAGGACACCTGATCGGCACCTACAAAATTGGCGAGCAAATAATTGGTATTGGCCGCGACAGGGATCACCACAACACCTTTCTCCTTTAAAGCCGCTATAGCCTTTGGATCTGCAGGTCCCACTTCCTTCTGGGGCACGAGAGCTTCGTCCTCTTTTTCAGTGGCCGGGCCTTGCTGCAGCGCCGTAAGGATCGGTTTTATTTTATCGGTCTGTTGTGACTGGTTCACTTTTTTATCGAAGCCTGCCCCACTGTTGACCCACCAGTGCAGCAGCGCCATTTCTGATTTTGTGAGTTGGGGCTTTTCTTTGGGAGGCATATGATCTTCGTCGCTTTCAGGCAACAGGATCCTTTTCACTAAAAGACTTTGATCTTCATGACCCCAGTTGATAGCAGCTCCTTCTTTTCCACCTTTCAAAATGAAATCGGGTTCGTCCAGTCGCAACTTACCTTTTTGCTTGCTGGACCCATGACAGCTGTAACATTTGGAAGATAGGATGGGCTTAATAATATCGTTATAGACGTATGCCTCCTGCACATTAGGAATCGGCTTGAAAGCCTGCGCCTCGTCGGGACCACTTTTCAGCGGCGCTGTGATGTAATCTTCGCCGTGCGTGATGCCACCACCAAAATGCCCTGCCAGCGTCACGAGCGCTACCATCAGGATCATGATCCATTTAACATGAGGCAGCCGTTTCCGGTGGACCACATAACATACAATTGCTACAACGGCGGTGGCTATTCCGGTCCACTGATGCCGGGCAACAACGGACGCTTCATAGTCTCCGCTGTTCGCCAATTGCAAACCTGATACACACGCGCCAATGGCGGAGATCATGCCCGCCAACAACGCTACGCTGATAAAATGAAACTGCGCTTCGCGCTTTGCAGGGCTGACAGCGAAATAATAAATGCCAACCAGCATCAGTATGCCAATGGGCAAATGAACGAGAGCCGGATGCAATCTTCCTGCAACGTCAAAAACACTTAGGTAAAAATTCATATCGAGTATTAGTCGGCCTGATCAGCAGGCCTATAAGTATTGGTCAATATCATTCAGTATACCGCTTTCTCAGAAGCCGCATCATGTGCACATTCACTTCCCACAGATCAGCCAGTGGTTTGCGGGAGTATGGCTGGGTCGGCATGTAATCGGGCGGCCCAAACTCTGTGAGGAAAGTAATGACCGTTCCCTCCTGCCTTTTCCGCGCAACGATCTTGTCCCACCAATCAAAATGGGCTTTCACGGCCTTGGCCCATTCGGGTGCCCGCGGATCATTCACCTGCGGACCCTGTGCATGGCCGATCCGCGCATGAACATGCTCTGCCCTGTCTAAAACCATCTGAACCGTTTCTTCCTGGTCGGCCAACAGACTTTCGTGAACACAACACCAGTGGGAAATATCGAGCGTGACCTTCAGGTCGGGAAACTGCTGGATATATTGCCGGGCAATCGGTGCCGCAAAGAGCATCCGGCTGCGATGCGTTTCATGACAAATCGGGATGCCGGTTTCTTTGGCCAGCGCACTGGTATGAGCGATGAATTTTGCGTTGTCTTCAAAGCTAAAATAATCACGCCCCGAGTGATTGTTGATATACAATGGGCGTTTCTGGCCTTGCTTTGCTGCGGCATCGATCATTTTTTTAAAATGATCCAGATGTTCGACAGGATCCTTTTGCCATCCACCACAAAGGAAGCCCACTTCCAGGTCATTTTTTTTCAACGCGGCAAACATTTCCTGTTGCTGTTTGTCGTCCATTGGCCACCAGAGCTCCACTCCGTCATAACCCGATGCTTTCGCTTTCGCGCAAAAGGCATCCATCGTTCCGGAAAAGCCCCAATTAGTCTGCATGATCCTGAGATCATCCTTTTTTACTTTGATGCCTGGCGCGGACGCGGAAGCAACCGCTTCCATGTTAGAAAAAAATAAAGCAGCAGAGGCTGCTGCCGATAGTTCTAAAAATTTCCGTCTGTTTTGTTTCATTTCAATTTTTAATTATTGAATCTGTCCTTGCTCCCTCCCAACGTTCGGTACCGGCGGGTATCATCGATCTTGCGACGCCTGAACGCAAACGGCAGGCTCCCTTCAGCTGAAGCACAGAACTGATCTTATCTACGCGACCGCCGGTTCCGTCATTGCAATCCGGGGCAGAAAAACCTATTCATCGCGAACGGGTCTGACCGTCCCGGTCTGACCCGCTCACATTCGCTTAAACTAAAATATCCTGTATCACCTTACCTCCCACATCGGTAAGCCGGAAAGGCCGGCCCTGAAATTCGTAGGTAAACTCTTCGTGATTGAATCCTAATTGGTTTAAGATCGTCGCCTGGATGTCAAACGCCTCTACCTTATCGCTTACGGGACTGTAGCCGATCTCATCCGTTTCTCCATAGGTGGTACCGCCTTTAACACCGCCGCCGGCCATCCATACCGTGAACGCATCGCCGTGGTGGTCGCGCCCTTTAAAAGCCATTGTTTTACCATCCCGGTTTTCCTGCATGGGTGTACGGCCAAACTCTGACCCCCACACTACCAGCGTCTCATCGAGCAGGCCTCTTTGCTTCAAATCGAGCAGCAGCGCGGTAATAGGCTTATCTACCTGTCGGCATTTATTCACCAGTCCGATATCTACGGCATTGGGTGCCGAATCACCATGCGCATCCCATCCCCAGTCAAATAACTGCACAAAGCGAACCCCTTTTTCTACCAGCTTTCGCGCCAGCAATACATTGTTGGCAAATGAGGCTTCCCCCGGTTGGGTGCCATACATTTCATGAATGTATGCGGGCTCATCGCTGATGTTCATTACTTCGGGAACAGAGATCTGCATTTTATAGGCCATCTCGTATTGCGAGATACGGCTTAAGATTTCAGGATCGTTGTATTGCTTGTATTCTTCCTGATTGACTTTGTTAATAGCGTCGATAGAGGCTTTGCGCAGATCGCGGCTCATACCGTCGGGATCGGAAATAAATAATACGGGATCACCCTCACTCCGGCATTGCACCCCCTGGTACACGCTGGGCAGAAAGCCACTTCCCCAGAGGCTTTTTCCCCCGTCGGGATTATTTCCGCCAGAAGTGAGCACTACATAACCCGGCAGATTTTTATTTTCCGTACCCAATCCATAAGTGATCCAGGAACCGATGCTTGGCCTTCCGCCACGCGCCGATCCGGTGTTCATCAGTAACTGCGCCGGAGCGTGATTGAACTGATCGGTGGTTACTGTATTAATGAAAGCAATATCATCGACTACGGTAGACAAGTGTGGCAGGTTGTCTGACAACCACAAACCGCTTTCGCCATACTGCCTGAATTTTGCCTGCGGCCCCAACATCTTGGGAACGCCTCGTATAAAAGCGAATTTCTTTCCTTCTAATAAAGACTGCGGACAATCTAATCCATCCAGTTTTGCCAGCTCTGGTTTGTAAGTGAACAATTCTAATTGAGAGGGTGCGCCCGCCATGTGTATGTAAATGACCGACCTGGCCTTACCTGGAAACATGGGAGATTTGGCTGCTAAAGGGTTAACGGGATCAAAGAGATCATTGGCCGTTTGGACCTTCTTATTGGAGCAGCTGCCCAACAGAGACCCAAAGGCCAATGCTCCTAAACCAAAAGCACTCTCTTTAAGAAAATGACGGCGTGTATGCATCTGAAGCTGCGCATTAACCGCTTCTGCTTTCAACCGGTCATTATGTAATTCTTTTTGTGTCATAAAAAATGTTTTGTTGCCGATAGTTCACGGCACATAGGCCATGACTATCGTCCATCAACTCTTATTCAGCCATTCATCCAGGTTCAACATTGCGTTGGCGACCACTACCATGGCTGCTTTTCGAGGATTCGCATATCCATCTGGACCTAACACCTCTTTCATATCGGAACTGCCTTTCAAAAATGATTGAACGGATTGATTGTATAAGCCTGTCAATATGCTTAGCTTATCCGGATCAATCGGCTTGTACATCATCGACTCATATCCTTTTTGTATCTGGCTTTTTATATCGCTTCCGCCTATTTCTCTCATACGTTGGGCAAAATGCCGCGCCATTTCCCAGTAAGCAAAATCATTCAACGTACCTAAGGCCTGCAAAGGCGTATTGGTCCTGATCCGGCGCGGGAGACAGACATCGCGCATGGCCGCATCAAAACTGATCATGGAAGGATAAGGAGCCGTTCTTTTCCAGTAAGTGTATACCGCCCTGCGGTACTGATCCTCTCCTTCGCTTTGCTTCCAGTCCGCGCCGTTATAGGGTGACTTCCAGATGCCTGCCGGCTGATACGGCATAACGCTTTTGCCAAACATTTTATTACTTAACAGGTCCGATACTGCCAGGGATTGATCGCGGATCTGTTCAGCAGATAATCGCACGCGGGGCCCCCTGGCGTATAATTTATTATTAGGATCTTTTTTGAGTAACTCATCAGACACTTCTGATCGCTGCCGATATGTTGCAGACATGACTATTTCTTTGAGCAGGTCTTTAATGCTCCATTTATAGTCATTCATGAATTTCCAGGACAGGTAATCCAGTAGTTCTTTATGGGTCGGCGGCACACCCTGCGTGCCCATGTCTTCCAGCGTCTCAGCGATACCCGCTCCAAACAGCTGTTCCCACAAACGGTTAACCATGGTACGCGCAGTCAACGGATTTTTTTTATCGGTCAGCCACATCGCCAGTCCCAGGCGGTTTTTAGGCGCACCGGTAGGCATCGGGTTTAAAACAGCGGGCACGCCCGGTTGCACCACATCGCCTTTCGAAAGCCAGCTGCCTCTTTCAAATATGTTGGTAGTGCGGAAGAGATCTGCGGGGTTCTCTACCAATATCGGAGTGGCGACAAAATTGTTGGAGACAATCAGCTCATTGTAGTGTTTATAAGCCGAATCGTAGCCTGGCTTACCTTCTCCCGGGAACGGCTGTTTGAAGTAGAACCAGCTAAACAGCGCGCCATTTTCATCTTCCGTTTTCAGAGAAGGGTTTTGATAGCTGAACCAGATATCGTGTACGCCAGCCAGGGGTTGAATATCAACAGTAGCTACCTGCCATCCGCTGGTAGGTTTGAGCGCAACGGTGGCAAACACCGGTCCGTTCAGAGAATCAGCATGCAATTTCCACACACCGTTGTTGACTCCGGAAGTGTACCGGAACATTAGTTCGGTTTTATTGCTTAAATCAATCTTTTTAATGCGTGCTGATGAGTTATTGCGCATCGATAACCACTTGGTATCGGCAAGTGCGCTATTGGTCATGTTATCGCTGACTACGGAATTGACAACAGGTTGGCCGGTCTTTAAAAACCGGATAATGGGATTGTAGGTGGCTGCAGTGGTGTTTTGAGTCAGCCACTGTTTCAATGTTTCAAACTTAGCACTATCGGCACCTTCGTACTCTCGCAGTAAAGGAAAATCCTCAAAAGTATCTTCATCACGGGTATTGTTGAAGAACGCCATGAACCGGTAATAGTCCTCATGTTTGAAAGGGTCGTAGGGATGGCTGTGACACTGTACACAGGCAAACGTGGTACCCATCAACGCCTCCCAGGTGGTGTTCACCCGGTCAATCACCGCAGCGGTGCGATACTCTTCGTTATCAGTCCCACCCTCGTCGTTGGTCAGTGTGTTCCTTTGAAAGGCTGTTGCGATGTATTGTGCATCTGTGGGGTTAGGCAACAGGTCACCTGCGATCTGTTCTATTAAGAATTTATCGTAAGGTTTATTTTCATTGAATGCTTTAATGAGCCAGTCGCGGTAGCGCCATATTGAGCGGTGCGCGTCCTTTTCATAGCCTTTGGTATCGGCATAGCGCGCCAGGTCCATCCACAGGGAAGTCCATCGCTCACCGTAGTTAGGATCCGCCAGCAACTGGTCTACCAGTTTTTCGTAGGCCTTATCAGAAGCGTCTTTCAGGAATTGACTGGCAATAGCATCAGACGGAGGAAGACCGGTCAGATCCAGGCTTACACGCCTTAACAGGGTGGGTTTATCGGCCTCTTCCGATGGTGAAACGTCTTCGGCTTCCATTTTTTGAAAAACAAACCGGTCGATGTCGTTTTTGATCCAGCCATCATCTTCATCCGGGATCGCCGTTTTTTCAACCGGGAGATAAGCCCAGTGCTTGCCCCATTGCGCGCCTTGCTTCACCCATCTTTTAAGCAGGTCAATTTCCTCCTCCGGAAGCGGATCATGTTTGTAAGGCATCCGCTCTTCAGGATCATTTACGGTTAACCTGCGGATAAATTCACTTTCATCAGGGTTGCCGGGGACAATCGCCGGCTTCCCGCTTTCAGTTTTTGCCAGTGCCTCTTCCCGGAACAGGACGCTGAATCCTCCGCTCTGTTTTACGCCACCATGACAACTGATACATTTTTTATTGAGTATAGGTTTGACATCCGTATTAAAGTCCACCTTCTTTTCATTGGAAAAAAAGTACCAGCCCAAGCCTGCTGCAGCAATAAGAGAGACCGCAATTAATATTTTAGAATTCGAGAGAATCATATAACAACAATATCCCAAATTTAAAAAATATTGTGGTGCAACCTTTCAACAGATTTACCCAATATCTACACTATTTTAACAAGGGGATTTTGGGGTCCGTGAGGCTCAGGACTTTAGCAATGCAGCGAACAGTGTGTCTGCCCGCTGATCATAACCTTTCAATAAAGATTGCCGGACCAATCGGAGGCCTTGCTGTTGCAGGAAGGCAGTGTGGTTTTCATTTTCTTCAGCAAAAACAGAGCAGGTAATATACAGCAGGAAGCCACCCGGCTTGAGATAACGGGTCGCATTGGCAACAATATTTTGTTGAAGTGCCGCATAGGCAGCAATTTTCTCTTCCTTGAAAAAGACCAGGTGTTCCGGGGTTCGCGCCCAGGTGCCGCTGCCGCTACAGGGCACATCGGCAATGATCAGGTCAAATGGCTGGTCGGGGGTAGCCGTAGCCGAATCGCTGACAAAAGAGGTGTAATCTTTGATGCCCGCCTCGTTTAACCGTTTTTTCAAATTGCTGATAATGGAAGGCCGGATATCGGAAACAGTCAGATTAATATCCCCCAATATATCTTTAGCGAGGATGGACTTCCCGCCACTGGCGGCGCAGCAGTCCCAGACTTTGATGCCGGACGTTCGAGGTCTGGGGTCCGGAGTAGCATTAAAGATTTCTGATTGGTAAATTTCCAAAAATTCTCCCACTCTTTGTGAATTGTAATCCTGAACTACGACTTCTTTGTTCAACACTAACAACTCATCTATTTTAGAGGCGTTGGGCAACCGCACGGTGTTTCCGGTAATCGTAAAATCCAGACCGGACGACTGCAGCTTTTGAGTTACCGCACGCTCTTTTCCTGGTCTGATACGCAGAAATAAATCAGGTTGTATCAAATGAGATCTTTCAAACGCTGCACGGTCGATGCTTTCACTTAAGTGGTCTTTAAATGAAAATATGTTCTCCGGCGCTGATTGAGGTAATTTTTCTTGTTTAAAAAAAGAAAGCCATTCCGGCGTCCAGTCGTCTGTGGAAAGCTGATATCCCTTCAGTGTCCTTTGTTCGATGGTATATTCAGGATAAGAACGTCCTAGTCTGAAAAAGCCGTAACACAAAGCAGTGATCTGTTTGCGATCTTTGCTCCCAAATTTTTTGTGCTGTGAGAAGTAAGCCTTGATAAAATGAGCAAAAGGAATGTCGCCGGCATATGCCTGCAATATAGCTTTTGCTGTGTTGAGGTGAGAGTAGAAGCGTTTATGATGAGTGTAGAGCTGTTGCAAACTATGGATGAGTTATAAGGAAATTTCAATTATTTTTTTCAGGTTGCCTTCAGCTATTCTGTCTAAAAGTTCAGGCACAAGGGCCGCGAGTGTTTCTAATCTATTATCAGCTGTACACAAGACACATATTATTAAAGGAAGGCCTTCTATATTTTGCTGATATTGAAGATTCTTGTCGACTGTAACAAACATTTCAAAGCCATGTTCGGTCATAAGTTTTAGTAATGCTCCATTCTTTTGACCCAACCAGCCTTTATCGCGCACGGTCCATACTTCATGTGTTGTACCAAAATAATTTTTCAGCTTTCTGGGCAGACTTTCGTCAAGCAAAATTTTCATTAAGCAACTTTTCGGTTGTTAGTGTGTGCCTTGCCATTTCCAAAACTGCAATCGCTGCTTCTTTGGAAACTGAAGGAAAGTCATCAAGAAATTCATCCAGATTGTCTCCCCCTTCAATATAATCAAACAGGTTTTGAACCGGCACACGCGTTCCCGTGAATACCGGTGTCCCGCTCATTACTTCAGGGTCTATGCTCACTTGTCCGTATAACATGGAAATCTTTTTATAATACCATAAAGGTACAAAATATACATAAAGTGTGCGAAATGCGTAGAGGCCTATGCAGGGCAAACGCATCTGATGTGAATGGCCATTTTGACGTTATTCCAGCAGGGATAAAATGATTCCGGAAAAATGCCAGGGGGGCATGAAAATGCTTATGACAGCTCGTAGTCAAAAGAAGGGAGTTTCGGACTTGTTGTTAACATCGATCAGAGTTGCAGCGTCAACTTTAAGTGTCCGCCTAAACCTGTTTGAACAATTTTCATTAAAGTGGAGAGTCTGATATCACTCGCGTTGTTTTCAATTCGGGATATATAGGACTTGTTTGTTCCGACTTTTTCCGCAAGCTCTTCCTGGGTTAAACCGAGCTTATGCCTTGCTTCTTCAAGCAAAACGCCAAGTTGAAATGCCTCAAACTCCTGCTCCCATTGTTCTCTTTTTTTTGCTCCTCTCTTTCCGTACTTTTTATCCAAAATTTCATCAAAGCTTGTGATATTCTTTTGGACTTCCTTTCTACCCATCTTTATAGTTTTTATTGTTTTGTAACCCTTCGGCTTCGTACGCTGCTTTAATTTTCAACGCCTTTTCAATTTCTCTTTTTGGTGTTTTTTGAGTCTTCTTTTGAAAACCGTTACCAAGGACTATAAGCTGCCTTTTATCAAAAAAGGAAAAAATTCTGTAAATATTACTTTCCAACTCAACCCTGACTTCATAAAGGCCGTCCGTTCCGGTAATGTGTTCAAAATACTTCTTTGGTATCCGATCAACTGTCCGTAAAAGATTTAAAGTCCATTCTATCTTCCATTGCACACCTTCAGGCTGGCTTTCGTAGAAATCCAAAAAGTATCTTTTATAGGCGACGATTTGTCTGGCGACCTTCGCGAAACAACGTTAACTATTTAGACAACATTTGAACTTTTTAGAGGCTGATTTATTTTGAAGTTTACACCGTTCTGAATAAAGTCCTGACAGGAAGGTTCAGTCTTTACTCTTCAGACAGACAAAGCCACCTCATCATCGCCGTTCAATCTTGTAATTGAACGTGACCACCCGCCGGTGCCAGAGCGTGAGCGTTTGTTCGGCAACTATGTGATCGCCTTCCTCCCGGACCACCAATTTGTCGCGGAAGGACCTGATGAATTGAGACCAATGGTTCCCCCTGGCATCTTTCAATAAAAAGTAAAAGCCAGCGTCACCAAACTTTCTTCCACATGAATTCAGGATCAGCTCACCGTTTAGGCCAACACGAGGTGACATAAAGACGGTGGCATTGCCGTTCGGTAAAGGGAATACCGCTTTGATACAGCTTTGTCCGGAAGGAAGCGTGCTGATACCATACGCACCCGAGTAGATCGCCTGACCAGTGGACGCCACAGACCTCATCCAGAAGGTATATTTGTTCTCACCTGTCTGGCTATCTGATAAAGTCACGATTTCACTTTTCAGCGACGTTCCGCTGGTAATGTTCTTCGTAGGAATGTTCAATTGGTTGATCCTGTTACTAAACAGTTTATTGATCAGCACACCAAAAATTCTGAAGAAGGGGTGCCAGCTCACAGAAAAGTCCAGAGCGTAGTCTTCGGTATTTTCGTAAAAACGAATGACCTCCGGAGACAAGTCTGATCGCTCTTGTTGAGACAAATTAAATTTTTCTATTGACGGGATCAGACCTTGAGTTTCCGAAGAGGTTTTATTAATCACTAAATTTTCCCTTTCCGCAAATTGATGAATGAAATCAGAGCTGATCGCGTCCAAATTGCCAAAAGGTCCGATTAACCAGGGGACGTCTTTCGGATCTATTCTTCTTCCTCTAAAAATCACCCATTGCTGAGTCAACCAGTCCTGAAAGCTTTGCATTGGATACGCTAAACCCATCTATAATTATTTAAGACCTGGTATCAGGCGCATACGACCATTCCACTCGCCGGATTCGGATACCGGCTTAAATCGTAATGTGGTAAATTCAAAATGAAAATCTTTTCTTTCTCTCTCTTTCATGGCATTCATATGCCTTTGCGGTCGGGGAACCGCGCTGTGTCCGCGAACCATATCCGTCATTTCCTTTTGCGACTTCCAGATCGAAAAAGTTGACACAGTCCGGGGAAGCCGGATGGACGCTAAAGACAAGGTAGTTCCGGGATGATCCCGAACAAGCTGTTCAACCGGGCGGCCCCAATGGATGAACCTTGGCACCTCGGGCAATTTCATACGGGCGATCGTCACCGCAATCACGGGAGCGTCGGGTGTGTCGGACTCCTCGCTGCCACCAGGAATTTGAAATCCGCTGATCGTGCCCCACTGCCGCATAAAAACCAGCCTTGTATGCCACCCTTTTGCCATGATTTTGCCGATCCGATGATTGGCCAGAAAGTCATCCATAGCCGCTTCATGCTCCCATTGAGCGAAGAGAGCCACCTGTCTGACCAATATACGCGATGCCGAAAATAAAGGAGCCCCCAATGTCATGGCCATCATGCATTCCGCATGAATCAATCCCGGGACATCCGCTGGTTGTGGAGGCGTCCATATCGCTTTCAAAGCAGCGATATAAGAGGTCTTTACGAGATGATAAGAGAATAGGCTCATGTCTGACAATTAGTTAAGTTTTCCGGACCACATTGTTATGCATTAAGACCTCCCAGGTTTTGAACACCTGGAAGGTCTTTTTAAAAATGTCAACGGGTATCCTACTAAGGCTGCTATCTACAATTCCAGCAACGCTTTCACCGGATCTTTCTGCACCAGGAGCAGTGTCGGATTTTCTAACAATTCTTTCACGCGAACGAGGAAGCTCACCGACTCACGTCCGTCAATAATACGGTGGTCGTAGCTCAGCGCCACATACATCATCGGACGGATCACTACCTGACCATTGATGGCCACCGGCCGCTGAATAATATTGTGCATCCCTAAAATAGCACTCTGAGGGATATTTATAATCGGCGTGCTCAACATGGAACCGAACACACCACCATTGGTAATCGTGAACGTTCCTCCCGTGAGATCTTCTGCGGTCAGCTTGCTATTCTTCGCTTTCGTCGCCAGATCAATTACCGCTTTTTCAATTTCTGCCATGCCCAGGCTTTCAACATTCCGGATAACCGGAACAGTCAATCCGCGCGGGGTGCTTACAGCGATGCTGATATCGGCATAGTCATGGAACAATATCTGGTCTCCATCGATATAAGCATTTACCGTCGGCCATTCGGAAAGAGCGATGGCACAAGCTTTGGCAAAAAAGCTCATGAAACCGAGGCCTACGCCATGTGCTTCTTTAAACTTGTCTTTGTATTTGCTGCGGATATCCATGATCGGCTGCATATCTACTTCGTTGAAAGTAGTCAGCATCGCCGTCGTGTTTTTAGCTTCCACCAGCCTGCGGCTAATTGTCTTACGCAGGTTGGTCATCTTCTCGCCGCGCTGGTTGCGCCCGAACAGTTCACCGCCGTCAAAAGATTTTCTTCCCGGACTGGCCAATGCCGCCAACACATCTTCTTTGAAGATCTTTCCTGATGCGCCGGATGGCTTCACCGTTTTAGGATCTACCTTTTTATCTGCTATAATAGCCGAGGCCACCGGTGTCGCTTTGATATCACTTGCCGGGGCAGCTGGCTTTTGAGCTTCTGCCTTCTTTTCTTCTGCCTTTGGTGCAGGAGCTTCCTTTTTCGGTTTGGAAGGTTTACCCGAAGTTTCTTTGATCACAGCGATCGTATCGCCGATCTTGAGCGTGTCGCCTTCTGCCACCGATGTTTCGACAATGCCCGCTTGCTCAGCGTTCACCTCGAAAGTCGCTTTTTCACTTTCCAATTCTGCGATCACTTCATCCCGCTCTACATATTCACCTGATTTTTTCACCCATTTCAGAAGTGTTACTTCGGTTATGGATTCGCCAACAGTTGGAATTTTTACCGGTATTTCTTTGCCGGTTGTTGTTAAGGGATCTTCAGTCTCAGCAGTTACCGGTTCTTGTTCTACATCAGGCGCTTCTACTTTGCCGGATGTGCCAGACCCGCTGTCTCCTGCACCGGGCTTCGGCGCCGTTTCGTCAATACTTGCAATCACATCACCAATATTTATGGCATCCCCCTCGTTGACGGAAGTCGTTAAAACCCCTGCTTTTTCTGCATTTACCTCAAAGGTTGCCTTCTCACTTTCCAACTCTGCGATCACCTCGTCACGCTCTACGTAATCTCCCGTTTTTTTTACCCATCTTAAAAGCGTTACTTCACTTATTGACTCGCCCACGGTAGGCACCTTAATATCGATTGCCATAAATACTTATGATTTTATAGAATAGTGTGGCAAATTACGTAAAAATGACAAAATACGAGTACGATATCGCACTTACTTACGGGATGTCCAAAATATCGCATGAATTAGTGATGATTCACTACCCAGCCTTCGAGTATCTTTGAATCCAATATGAGTAGCCTCTCTATTAAAGTTACTGTGTTTGACGACAATGCTTATCGACGAGAGAGCCTGGCCATGCTGCTAAACACTTCACCGAAAATGACCTGCGTAGGAACTTTTTTTGATTGCAGCAATGTGATTGCGGATGTGAGGAAAACAGCGCCTGATGTGGTATTGATGGATATCGATATGCCCAATGTGAACGGTATCGAGGGTGTGAAGCTGATCCGCATCAATTTTCCAAAGGTGCAGGTATTGATGCAGACAGTGTTTGAGGATGATGACAAGATCTTTGCATCTATCTGCGCGGGCGCGTCCGGATATATCCTGAAAAAGTCGTCCCCTGCCCAGTTACTGCAGGCGGTTGAAGATGTTTACAATGGAGACGCCGCTATGACGGCGTCGATCGCGAAAAAAGTGCTGACGGCGTTCCAGAAGCATGTGTTTTATGAGAACAACCAGGAAATCCTGCTGACGCCGCGGGAAAAAGAAGTGTTAGGCTACCTTGTAAAAGGCTACAGCCATAAAATGGTGGCCTCAGCGTGCTCCCTGAGCATTCATACGGTGAACACGCATATTAAAAAGATCTACGAAAAACTACAGGTGAACTCGGTAGCCGAAGCCGTGGTCAAAGCGTTGAACCAAAAATTGATCTAACATATCTCATGTTTAGTTTTGAATATAAAGAGGGCGGAATGTCTATTCCGCCCGATCATTTATTTGGATATGTACTCTGCTATTAGATCGTAAACGCGGTATTCACAATTTCTTCCTGTTCTGCTTTGTGTACTTTCATAAAGCCCGATGCGGTCGAAGCGCTGGCTTTACGGCCGATAATACCGTAGTTGATATGTTTCAGGTTCATTTGCAGGAACGACGCGGCGCCCATATTGAGCGGCTCTTCCTGTACCCAGTACCATACCGCATTTTTATACTTTTTGTACAGCGCCGCCAGTTGCTTGCCAGGTAGTGGATAGATCTGCTCCAGTCTCACGATGGCTACGTCTTTACGGCCTTCTTTCTGCTGCCTTTCTAAAAGATCATAGTATACTTTACCGCTGCAGAACAATACCTTTTTCACATTTTCCGGCTGCACGTACGCATCGTCGATCACCTCTTTGAATCCACCCGACGTAAATTCCTCTTGTAAGGAATAAGTTCCCGGGTGACGAAGGTTCGCCTTTGGTGAAAAGTTGATCAATGGCTTACGGAATGGCCAGGCCAGCTGCCTTCTTAAGGCATGGAAATAGTTTGCGGCCGTTGTGATATTGGTCACCACAATATTCAGCTCGGCACAAGCAATCAGGAAGCGTTCCATCCGGGCGCTGCTATGTTCAGGCCCCTGCCCCTCGTAGCCGTGCGGCAAGAGCATCACCAGGCCATTCATCCGGTTCCATTTTTGTTCGGCCCCGGTAATAAACTGGTCAATGATCGTCTGAGCGCCATTCACAAAGTCACCAAACTGCGCCTCCCACAATACGAGCGCATTGGGAGATGCCAGCGCATAACCATATTCAAAGCCCAACACGGCGTTCTCACTCAACAGGGAGTTGAACATCCGGATCTTGCCGGGCGCGCCGGGGATATTGGCCAACCTGTTATAAGGCGTGTCGTTGATTTCATCGCGCAGTATACAGTGGCGCGAACTGAAAGTGCCGCGTCCTACGTCCTGGCCGCTCATTCTTACATCCGCCCCGTCTACCATGATCGTACCGAAAGCCATCAGCTCTGCGGTCGCCCAGTCTATTTTATTTTCTTCTTTAAAAAGTTTCGTCTTATCCTTCAATAGCTTGTCCACTTTCTTCAGCGGCGTGAAGCCTTCCGGCAAGGTCATGATCGCGTCAAACACTTGCTGAAACTGTTCTTTGGGAACTGCAGTAGCCGGACTTTTATCGAAATCTTCTTCAGTAGCTTTTTTTAATTGCCTCCACAGCAGCTGTGGTGCCTGATAGGTGTAAGGAAGCGGGCGTTGTTTCACATCATCCAGGCGATCCTGCAGATCTTCCCAGAATTTGGTTTCCATTGCCTTTGCCATTTCGGTAGCATCTTTCTCCCCTTTGTCTAACAGGTATTTCACGTACATTTCGCGGGGATTAGGATGCTTATCAATCAAGGCATACATGGCCGGCTGGGTAAACTTAGGATCGTCGCCCTCGTTGTGACCATGCTTCCGGTAACATACCATATCGATGAATACATCGTCGTGAAAGGTGCTGCGGTAACGGCTTGCGATTTCAGCACATTTAACCACAGCTTCAGGATCGTCGCCATTCACGTGCAGTACCAGGCTTTGCGTCATTGCCGCCAGGGAGGTACAATAGTCTGAACTCCGCGCATCCGAGAAATCGGTGGTAAAACCGATCTGGTTGTTGATCACAAAATGGATGGTTCCGCCGACAGCGTAGCCCGGAAGTTTGGACATTTGCAATAATTCATAAACAATACCCTGTCCGGCGATCGCAGCGTCGCCATGTATCAATATCGGCAATACTTTATCATATTGCTCATCGTGAAGCACATTGGCCGTACTCCTGGCAAATCCAATCACCACGGGGTCTACCGCTTCAAGATGCGAAGGGTTGGGCATCAACTTTAGGTGGATCTTATCCCCTTCTGTGGTTTCTATTTCACTTCCGAAGCCCAGGTGATATTTTACATCGCCGCTGCCCATGGTCTGGTTGATCTCCCCCGTACCTTCAAACTCACTGAAGATCTGTTCATAAGTCTTTCCGAGGATATTCGCCAGAACATTCAACCGGCCGCGGTGGGCCATACCGATCACCACTTCTTTTACCCCCAGCTCGGCAGATTTGTTGATCATTGCATCAAGCGCCGCAATGGTCGTTTCGCCACCTTCGAGTGAAAAGCGTTTTTGCCCTACATATTTAGTGTGCAGAAACTTTTCAAACATCACACCCTGGTTAAGTTTCTCCAGGATGCGTTTTTGCTGCTTCAACGGCAGCGGATTGGTGAAATTGCGTTCTATCTCGTTAGTGATCCAGTCTACCCTTCTCTGATCACTGATATACTTAAATTCTACGCCCACATGATTAGCGTAGCAGTTCGTCAGATGCGTAAAAATATTTTTGAGTGAAGTGGTGCCCAAACCGATCAGGTTGCCCGCTTCAAATTGCGTGTCGAAATCAGCTTCGCTCAGGCCGTAAAATGAAAGCTCGACATTGGCTCCGCGGTCTTTGCGCTTCTTAATGGGGTTGGTATTCGCTAACAAATGCCCCTTGTTCCTGTAGCCCAGGATCAGCCTGTAGACCGCGAGTTCCTTTCTCCAGTCGTTTTTCCCGGTCGCCGGTGCCTGAGTGCCATTAGAAGCAGGCGCCCCGTTTTTCTGCAGGCCGCTGTTCACCGCAAAGTCAAAGCCTTCAAAAAATTTTCGGAATTCCAGATCTACATTCTCAGGGTTAGTCACAAACTCATGATACATGTTCTCAATAAACGCCGGCGACGAGTTTGTGATATAGGAAAAATCTTTCATTATAAATGAATCGTTAATGTATGATTAATGTGCCTTATATTAAAGAATCGAGAGTGTTGAAGCGATAGCCTTCACTATATTTTTGCGAAAATATGACATAATTTGCATCACCCATAATAAAGATGCATAGAAAGCGTTAAAAGATGCAACCGGATGATCATTAAAAAACAGCGTGCGATTTACGGCGAAACGCGCCAGGTAAAAAAAAGAGAAAAAATTATTGTTCATCTGTGAAAATACCCTACCTTTGCCGTCCAAAAATTAAAATAGATGGCCAATCATAAAGCTACAAAGAAAGATGCACGTCAGGCAGCAAAGCGTCGTGAAAGAAACAGATACTACGGTAAAACCACACGTAATGCTATCCGGGATTTCAGAGCTGCCGGAAGCACTGAAGCATCTGAAAAATTGTCTTCTGTTGAGAGCATGATTGATAAATTAGCAAAACGTGGGATCATCCACCGCAACAAAGCTGCTAATTTGAAAAGCAAGCTGGCTAAGAAACTGAACGCTGATACAGCAAAATAATTTTTTCCTGATACGATATTATAAAAGGAAGGCTTTTGCCTTCCTTTATTCGTTGTTCTTATCTTGTGGTGGTGGTCGCTCCGCCTGCCAGTGATAAACTTACCGGCTTGTTGGTTTTCCAGTTGCCCCTTGTGAAATCGGGAACGTCAACCGTTCTGGAATTCTTGGCCACCGAATGTTCGCTCAGGATCCCTGCTGCGCTCCACAGCGCCCCGTCATACACGTCCTGATCAAGCGGCAGACCATTGCGCAGGCAATCGATCAGCCTCCAGTCCATGATAAAATCCATTCCCCCGTGGCCGCCCACTTTTTTGGCCAGTTCTCCGATATGTTTTACGATCGGCGGTGTATATTTTTCCTCCAGCGCCTTCATCTCCTCTTCTTTCACCCATCCGTGTCCAAAAGCGATCTGCCCGGGAGTCGGATATTTTTGTGCATACCCTTTCGTGCCACTGAGTATATGAATACGTGAGTAAGGTCTGGGAGAGGTCACGTCGTGCTGCAGCATAATGGTCTTTCCTTTGTTGGTCCTGATAATCGACGTGTTCATATTACCGCGGAACTTTTTGCTGGTGTACTTTTTATAGAACGCGTCTTCGGCCGCCTTTTCCACTGCAAGGTCGTGCATCTGGAAATCGTTTGAGCTCATTGACACTAAATGATCCATCTTATCGCCCCGGTTGATATTCAGACATTGCGCGATCGGGCCGAGACCGTGGGTCGGATACAGGTTGCCGTTGCGGTTGGCATTCTCTTCCAGGCGCCACATCTGATCGTAAGCATTTTTATTGAAATTCATGCTGAGCAGATCGTGAATGTACGCACCCTCTGCATGAACCAGCTCACCGAAAGCGCCCTGCTGCGCCATGTTCAACGTCATTAATTCGAAGAAATCGTAACAGCAGTTCTCCAGCATCATAAAATGCTTTTTGGTCTTTTCGGAGGTTTCCACCAGCTGCCAGCACTCATCGAGCGTTACGGCACAAGGCACTTCGGAAGCCGCATGTTTACCGTGTTGCATGGCGTAGACCGCCATCGGCGTGTGCATAGACCAGGGTGTACAGATATAGACCAGGTCGATATCATTGCGCTGGCAAAGATCCTTCCACCCTTCTTCTGTAGTGTATTCTTTAGCTTTTGGTAAGCCTGCCTTTTCCAGCGTCTTTTGTGATTTAGCTACCTGTTCGGGACGATGATCGCAAATGGCTACGATCTCCACGTCTTTAATGTGGCTCATCCGGCTCACGGCTCCGCTGCCGCGATTGCCTACACCGATAAAGCCGATGCGAACTTTGTCCAGTTTTGGTGCGGCGTAACCGCTCATATTAAAAGGACCCGCCTGACGCTCGGCGATCCGCGAACGGTTCAGTTCTTCCTCGGCCGTTGCGAAAGCAGGGAGGTCCATGGCAAGCACACCGGCCCCCAAAGCGAAATTCTTAAGAAAACTTCTGCGTTTGTTGTTCATTGCATTGTATTTTGAAGGTTGAATGGTGAATTTACCTTAAAACAGCGTTCATAACGCATGCAAACGATTGTGCAAAAACGATAAAGGGCAGTTGCGCCGGGCATAACTGGAGTCGCCCGACATCCACTATTGATCTAATACGGCATCGATAGCCAACTTTACACTTCCTTTTTCGATCAACAGGCTTTTGGCTTTTTCATAGTCCTCTATGCCGGTACGCTCCATGATCATCCGGGTGCCACGGTCGATCAGTTTATCATTGGTCAGCTGCATATTCACCATCCTGTTGCCCTCTACGCGCCCGAGCTGGATCATCACTGACGTGGAGATCATATTTAACACGAGCTTTTGGGCCGTACCGCTTTTCATGCGGGTGCTGCCGGTCACGAATTCAGGTCCGACAATCACTTCAACCGGATGATTCGCTACCTTACTGATATCAGCGTCTGGATTACACGAAATGCTACCGGTCACAATATTATTTTCCTGGCAATGTCTTAAGGCGCCGATCACATAGGGGGTGGTGCCACTGGCAGCTACGCCCACGACAACATCTTTTTCGCTGATCTGATGCTCTTTCAGATCTTTCCATCCCTGCTCTTCATCGTCCTCTGCGTTTTCAACAGGTGTGGTGATCGCTTTGTTGCCACCGGCAATAACGCCAATCACTACTCCCGGAGGCATCCCATACGTGGGTGGAATTTCACTGGCATCCAGGATACCCAGGCGCCCGCTGGTGCCGGCTCCGATGTAGAACAAGCGCCCGCCAGACAACATGCGGTCCACAATGGCATCAACCAGTTTTTCAATCTGACCCAGCGCGGCCTCGACGGCGACGGGCACGGTCTGATCTTCTTTATTAATCGATACCAGCAACTCGTTAATGCTCATCTTTTCCAGATGGTCGTAGCGACTGGGCTGTTCTGTTACTTTCTGATTCATAGTATTATTGTCGTGGTCAATCGGTGAGTAAAGGGCTACTCGCCTTTGTGAAATTCGATCAATCCTTTCATAGGCTTCTGTAGGATGCGGCCCAGTTCGAAATTATAAGCGTTGCACAACTCCCTGATCACATCTTTAAATCCAAAGGCAATCCCCCCCACGAAATTGATCGGATATTTCCATGCTTCGTTATACTTGACCAGGTGGGTAAAAAAGAAATCGTTGAGACCGTCTTCAATGATATTTTCGATCATATAATGACCGCGGTTATCGGCCAGAAATCTTGCAAAAGAAGCGAGGTAACGATTCGGGAGCGGCTTTTTATACACATTTTCGAGGATCTCTGTCCCGTTGGTCACATAAGCTGCGTCAAACCGGGCACGCAGATCTTCATCAAATGTGTTGTACAAATAGTATTGTACAACTTTTCGGCCCAGGTAAGCGCCGCTACCCTCGTCTCCCAATACGTAGCCCAGCCCGGGGTTGTTCTTTTTGATCTTTTTTCCGTCGTAGAAACAGCTGCTGGCGCCGGTGCCCAGGATACAGGCAATCCCTTTGGACCGACCACACAAACCGATCGCAGCACCTTCAACATCATTGGTTACGTTGACTGCGGCAGATGGGAACACTTTCTTTATAGCATTCTTTACCAGTTTGTTATTAGCAGGATTCAGGCAACCGGTTCCATAGAAATACACTTTGTCTACCGGCGCTTTTTTCAGCGCGGGGAGCAGTTCTTTTCTCATCACTTCCGCAATCTGCTCTTCGCCCAGGAAATAAGGACTGATGCCGATGCTCTCCACCGCCTTCACTTTGCCGTTCCTTAGAAGGCTCCATTCGGTTTTTGTGGCACCAGCATCAGCTATTAATATAGTATGTGACATGTAAGACGTTCAGGTTTACAAATAATACGCTAATATAAGTAGTCTGAACCAATGTCATGGTCCTTTCACCGTGTTTTCTATGGCAGCAGCGGTTTGCGACCCCGGTGTATAGCTGATCGCAGCGGGTGATCGGTACAATAGTTTGTTGCGGGGGAAAGCTAAAAGCCGGAAGCCTTTCGAACAATTTTGTCTATTTTGCATGCCTGCATAATTTTATATAAATGAAACGGAAATTTGAGGTTTGGTTACCGCTCTTGTTGTCGCTCGTGATGATCCTGGGAATGTATATTGGTTATAGGTTCGCTGTCGGACAGCCCAATAAAAAAATATTTCAGCGGGACCGGACGAATGCGCTGCAGGAAGCGCTGGACGTGATCCGCACACGATATGTAGACTCTGTCAAACTGGATACACTGGAGGCGAACGCGATCCGCGAGATGATGAGCGAACTGGACCCTCACTCCGTATACCTCCCTCCTGCCGAACTGAAGCTGGCTAACGAAGACCTGGCCGGAAGCTTTGAAGGTATTGGCGTAGAATTCAACCAGATCCGTGACACGGTGAACATCCTTCATGTATTTAAAGATGGTCCCAGTGATCAGGCGGGGATTCAGATCGGCGACCAGATCTTAAAAGCTGATGGTATAGACCTCGTGGGAAAAGACGTGTCTACTACCAAGATCATGAAAGTGATCCGCGGAGAAAAAGGGTCACAGGTGAAGCTGGATCTTTTCAGAAACGGGAAGAAAGTGGCAATCACCGTGACGCGCGGGAGCATTCCCAAGCCCGCCATTTCCGCTTCTTATATGATCGGAAAGGGCGTTGGATTCATCAAGCTGGATGAATTTACGAGCACGGCCTATCGCGAGTTCATGGAAGCGATGGAGGCACTGAAAAAACAGGGTATGAATCGCCTGATCTTTGACCTGAGAAGCAACGGCGGCGGCTATATGGATCAAGCCATTGAGATCGCAGATGAATTTTTAAGCGGAGATAAATTAATTGTATACACGCAAGGCGTCAACAGCCCCAAAACGGAATACAGGTGTAAAAGGCCCGGTATTTTCGAGACCGGCAAACTGGTATTGCTGGTGGACGAGCTCAGCGCCAGCGCGAGCGAGATTGTTGCGGGTGCGCTACAGGACTGGGATCGCGGCACGATCATCGGGCGCCGCACGTTTGGAAAAGGCCTCGTTCAGGAACCATTTTTACTCAGTGACGGTTCGGCGATCCGACTGACCGTTGCCCGTTACTACACGCCGATCGGCAGAAGCATTCAAAAGCCTTACAGCGGCGGTAAAAAAGTGTATATGGATGAAGTGTGGGAACGCTATGCAAGCGGGCAGCTTTATTATGCGGATAGCAATAAAATCAATAATGGTAAAGCTTATAAAACCAATGGAGGCCGCACCGTGTATGGAAGTGGCGGCATCATGCCGGATATCTTCGTGGGACTTGACACCTCCAGCTATTCCCGTGAAATCAATAAAATACTGTTAAACGGCTCTTTCAACGAATTTGTGTTCCACTATTACCTGGATAACAAAAAAATAATGGATCCCTACCCCAACCCCCAGGTGTACACAAAAGAATTTGACCCGGCAAAGGATATGTGGGTGCAGTTTACCGCCTGGGCCCGGAAAGACACCGTAAACCTCTCCGGTGTTCCCGCGTTTGAAAAAGAAAGGCTGGAAGACCGGATGGAAGCCCAGCTGGCGCGATTTAAGTGGCGCGACTCTGGTTTCTACCAGGTGCTGAATACCCGGGATACGGTAGTGCTGAAAGCGATAAGAGAGATAGCGAGATAAGAAGTCAGAAAGTCGGAGGTCCGAAGATCGACCCTGTAGGTCGGAGCTCTCTTATCTGCAACTGGCGTGCAATGGCTGTAAACTGTCATCTGCAAACTGTCAAACTCAACTACTATGGATATTAAAAACAACATCCTGGAGACCATTGGCAACACGCCATTGATCCGCCTGAACAAGATCACCCATCAGTTACCCTGCACCGTTCTGGCCAAGGTGGACTACTTCAACCCGGGCAACAGTATCAAAGACCGTATGGCGCTGAAGATGGTGGAAGCGGCGGAACAGGAAGGGCTCTTAAAGCCGGGCGGAACGATTATCGAAGGTACCAGCGGCAACACGGGTATGGGCCTGGCGCTCGCGGCCATCGTGAAAGGTTATAAATGCATTTTTGTTACCACCGACAAACAGTCAAAAGAGAAAGCGGATGTCCTGAAGGCCATGGGCGCCGAGGTAATTGTATGCCCCAACAATGTGGAGCCGGATGATCCGCAAAGCTATTACAGCGTAGCAGCGCGGCTGGCCAGAGAGGTTCCGAACTCGTACCACATGAATCAATATGACAACCTGGCGAATCGCCAGGCGCACTATGAAACTACCGGTCCCGAGATCTGGCAACAAACAGATGGAAAAATAACACACCTTGTGTGC
Organism: Niabella sp. ZPM-14; assembly: GCF_055693045.2. Taxonomy (NCBI): domain Bacteria; kingdom Pseudomonadati; phylum Bacteroidota; class Chitinophagia; order Chitinophagales; family Chitinophagaceae; genus Niabella; species Niabella sp. ZPM-14. Next base: position 3,668,158 of record NZ_CM181148.1, on the reverse strand, counting down.
ACCGCCGGCACGGGCGGCACCATCACCGGCGTGGCGATGTACCTGAAGGAAAAAAATCCCGACATTAAGATATGGGCGGTGGACGCCTACGGTTCGCTCCTCACTAAATATTTCAAAACCGGCGAGCTGGACGAGCACGAAGTGTACCCCTATTTCAGTGAAGGCTTTGGGGAAGACTTCCTGCCGAAGAATTATGACATGAGCGTCATCGACGAGTTTACACAGGTTACTGATAAAGACGGCGCGGTAATGGCCCGGCGGCTGGCAAAGGAAGAGGGATTGTTTTGTGGCTACAGTGCAGGGAGCTGCCTGAAAGGACTTATGCAGCTAAAGGATTCCCTCACCAAAGACGATCTGGTCGTGTGTATCCTGCATGACCATGGCAGCCGCTACGTGGCCAAGATCTATAACGACCAGTGGATGATGGAGCGCGGCTTCCTGGATGTAAAAACGTTTAAAGATATTGTGAGCAGCAGGCCCGGCTCTCAAAAGCTGATCACTATCAGCGATGACAAAACGGTGTCTGACGCGGTGGAGCTGATGAAGCGATATGACATAGAACATATCCCCGTGTTGAGGAACGGAGCCATCACCGGCGCGATCACGGAAGGAGGCTTATTTTCCAAGGTCTTCAGCAATGCTGATATCCGGAACGAGAAGCTTGCCGAAGTTCTTGAACCGCCCTTCCCCATCGTCGATTTCAACATCGCCGTCGACAAACTAAAAACGCTGATCACCAAAGAAAACGGCGCCGTGATGAGCAAAGACGACGCGGGAATATATCATATCGTGACGAAGTATGACGTGATACAGGCGTTGGGTGGGTGAGGTATAAGCATTTTAACCTCGCCACTTTTGCCGAGTGAATCACACGACTTATCACAACCGCTTCACCACCACCTTTCTTTTGAACCGGTCTAAGGCTTCCAGTTGCAGCTCGATCTTTTCGTCCCACTCATCCTGGGCGGCGAAGTCTTCGCCGTTGCGCGTGTCGGCATCGTACCATCGCTGGTATTCTTCAGCAGCTTTGAATTTTTCATTGACGAAACCGGAGATCTCGGCCTGGTAATTTTCTTTGGTCAGCTTTAGGGTCTGCAATTCGCGCGTTGCTTCGCGGGCAAATATTTCAGAGATATCAAAATGCTTTTGCTCATGCGTCAGCAAACGTTGTTTTACCGCCGGTGAAAAGTCAAGCACGCGTTCTTTAATAAAAGTGTGTTCTTTATGAACCGTTGCCTGTACGGTAATTTTTATGCTGACGGGCCGGCCATTCACTTTATCGGTAGTAAGATAGTACGTAATCCCGGTCCTGGTAAGGGCGGCCACATTTTCCTCAACGGTGTTGATACTATCATCGACCACCTTGAAGTCCTGAAGCTGAAGGGTGCGGTCTTCCGTCCAGAAAATAATTCTTTTGGTATTAGCGGTTTGTGCAGCAACTGCGATGCTGAACCATTGAAATAAAACGATCAGATATAAAAGGCGCGACTGTATAAACCTGTTTTTGATGTACTGACAAAGATAATATTCCAGACGTCAGTATAACGTTAAAGCTGCATTAGAATTTTCAAGTATATTTCGGATCGGGGTTTCTATGGATCTGCTGGTCTGTTACGGTTGCCCTGGAGATTTCTCCCCGTCCATACCGGCCGGGCAGGCGCGCGCGGCTTGCAGCCGCCTGGTCGAAACGACGCGGATCATTATTAGATTTTAGGTCTAAAAAAAGAAATCTCTTCTTCCAATGTTCCACCGAACGCCCAGGTTAAAGATCGTGCTGGTTTTGGTGGGTTTTAACGGGGGCGCGTCATAACGCTGTTTGCGGATCATGCCCATCAGTTCGAGGAACAGGTTTTCTTTAACCTCGTAAGACAAAAGCAGGCTGGCCATGGCGGTATTGGTTTTCCATCCACTGCCCACATCGTGCCCGTAATCGCCGGTTCTCGTTAAGCTGGGTAAAAACAGGTTACTTCCGAAGTTCACGTTGCTTGTACTATCCAGCCCCTGCGTATAGTACATAGCGCGGCCTTCGATCATCCATTTAGGTGCCGGGCGGTAGCGGGCCACGCCTATCCATTCGTTGAAGTTTGCCATCAGCGGATGCGCGAGGGGCTGATTGTAGTGAGAATAGTTGGCCACTGAGTCGTAGTGAGAATAGGTGTAAGGCCGCACGCGGTTCAACTCAAGTTGAAGATCCAGGTTGTCTACTTTGAACGCGTCGATATACTTGGCCCCTACCTGGTAACCGAATTTATTGGCCCACCAGCCGTTGCCCGCGGTTAACTCGGAAATTTTAAATTCATCGAACAACAATTGGCCATACAACTGTGCCGTTCTCGCAATATTCGCTTTAAAGTCCATCCCTACCACGGCGTTGTCGGGGCTGCCCTGGTTATGTTCTACCGAGCGGTAAAAAATCACAGGCACCAGATACCCAAATTCGAAACGGTTGGTACGGCCAAATACAATGCCCTCAAACACCCCGACGTTCAGCCATTTGGTAAGATTGATATCCAGGTGGTGCATTGCTGCGTATTTCTTACCCAGTAGGTTATCGCCGGCGTTGCTCTGGTAAGCGTTGGTCAGTTCCATGAACAGGTTCTGATAGTTGAATTTCCAGATACGGGTATTCAATCTCAGGAACAAATTATTATTGCCGAAGTCGCTCAAGAACAGGCTACGCTGGCCATTTCCGATAAAATTCTTATCATAACCAAATGCGACATCGATATACTTGGTGACACCAAAAGTCACGTAGCCGCGCGCATCAAAGTAGTCCCTTCCGCCTGAACCTTTAAAATTTTTGTAAAAACCAACTCCGGGTACTGCCCGGCGCTCGTTCATCCAATCCTGCACGTATGTCGGGTAGCGCTCCTGGTTATCGGTCAATGTTGTATAAAAACCGATTTTATTGGCAATACGCCCGCGAATGCTGATCCCGCGCGTATTATAGAATAAGTTCTGGTCGTTTTCGTTCTCTTTCATGAAACCAACGTTCAACACAGGGTTGATGACCAGGTCAAAATCCTTGCTGTGTGTTTCAAACAAACCGGCGGGATATTGATAAAACGTATTTCCTACCAGCTTCTTACTGACGTAGTTGTCCCGCTCATTCTCGGGCAACCACTCGAGGTTATTGGCCAGCAGACTGTTGATATAGTATTTATCGACCTTGTTAAGGTCCGCATCCATGGCAGAATCTACCTGCAAATAGTTCTTTACCGCAGCCACATAGTATTCACGGCTGTAGGGCTTCACCTTACTCAGGTTGAGCACAGGATCTTTCTGCGCTTTTATTTCCAGCCGGTCTAAAATGATTTCCTGCTTGTCTCCGCGTGGCAGGTTAGTGGTCTGCGAAGCAGCCAAAAAAGGACACAAAACAACCGCTAACACTGGCAGGTATTTCTTAAATTGCATAGTTTCTTGATAAGGTTTAATAAACTACTTTTATGGTTATGCTCCCGGCTGTTGTGCTGCCTCTTCCCCGCCCGATAATATGTCCGGGTCGGGTATCGTGGGTCTTGCCCGGATGAATGCTGTTCGGACGGGCGTTGCAGGCGGTATTACCGCCTATAATTGAGCCAGGTACGATGCGCCGTATATGAAGTACAAAAAAATGAATGCGTATCGTACATCCTACAGCCTTACACAAACCGGGGCATAAAAGCAAAAACTATGCAAATATATCTTTTTAAAAACATTCAGGTCGTAAACGAGGGGAAAACAACAGCACAGGACGTGCTCGTAAAAAACGGACGTATTGAAAAAATAGATCAACAGATCCATACGTCGGAACATGTGGTGGAAATAAATGGTGAAGGCAAGTATTTGCTGCCCGGCGCGATAGACGACCAGGTGCACTTTCGCGAGCCGGGCCTCACCCACAAGGCTAATATCTATACCGAGAGCAAAGCTGCCGTAGCGGGCGGGGTCACCAGTTTCATGGAAATGCCGAATACGATCCCCCCGGCATTCAACCTGGAGCTGCTGGAAAACAAATATGCTATTGCAAAGCAAACTTCCCTGGCTAATTATTCTTTTTATATAGGCACCAGCAATGAAAATGCAGACAGCACGCTCGCTGCCAACCGATTTAAGGATCGTATCTGCGGCATCAAGATGTTTATGGGCAGCAGCACCGGCAACCTGCTGGTTGATAATCCACTGGTGCTGGACAGGATATTCGGCGAAAGCGAAATGCTGATCGCTACCCATTGCGAAGACGAAAAGATCATCAAAGCCAATCTTCAAAAAGCACTGGATGAAAACCGCGAACTGACTGCGGCAGATCACCCTGTCATCCGTAATGAAGAGGCTTGCTTCGAGTCTTCATTTTATGCGGTGCAGCTCGCGAAGAAGCACAATGCCCGCTTACATATTCTTCATATTACTACCGAGAAGGAATTGCAGCTGTTTACTAATATGCTGCCGCTCAGGGACAAACGGATCACTGCTGAAGTATGTGTGCATCACCTGCACTTTACAGCGGACGACTATGCCCGTCAAGGCAACCTGATCAAATGTAACCCTGCTATTAAAGCGGCGCATAACCGGGACGCGCTGTGGAACGCGCTGCTGGATGACCGCCTGGATGTGATTGCGACGGACCATGCGCCACACACCTGGCCGGAAAAGAATGAGCCCTACCTGAATGCACACGCCGGCCTGCCGCTGGTGCAACATGCACTTCCGCTGATGCTTTATTACCACAGCATCGGAAAGATCTCTTTAGAAAAGATCGTGGAAAAAATGAGTCATGCCGTGGCCGAGTGTTTTGCTATAAAAGAAAGGGGCTACATACGGGAAGGCTACTTCGCGGATCTGGTAGTGGTCGATCCGCAACAGCCGACGACGGTCAGCAAAGACAATATTTTATATAAATGTGGCTGGAGCCCTTTTGAAAGAGCCGGTGACAACGGCGCCCCCTTTACCTTCCCGGCCAGCATCACCCATACTTTTGTAAACGGACATCTGGTTTATGGAAATGGTCAGTGGGATGAGTCTGTAAAAGGAGAAAGGCTTTTGTTTGAAAGATAGTCCATGACAATGGACTACGGGCGATGAACTATCAACTATGAACTCATTATGCAAATAGACGATATTTCTTTTAACGATATTTCCATATTCCACCAGGAAGAAGGCTATTCTATTTTTCATAAGCTCAACTTTACCCGCACCGAAGGTGGTAAAGAATGGCTACGACGGTTTTTCTCCACGCCTTTTGATGACATCCAAAAGATTCGCGGCACTCAGAATATTCTCAAAAAACTAACCCACTACATCGACGAATGGCCGGAAGAGATCTCCAACGGAACGGTGCTGGTGATGGTTAAATTTTTAGATTATGCGCTGGATAGTATCGGGGAGAATCCCTCTGCCATTGACGCTGCGATGTACCGCGTGTTGCACAGTGCGGATTATTCGATGGCAAAATTTTCGGTGAAGCATTTTACCGACTTTTTCCGGGGGCTGAAGAAGATATCGGCTATTCTGGGCGACGTGGAAATGCCGTTTCATTTTAAAACGAATATTGACCGTATTGATCACCTGCTGAGGACGATTGACGCCTTCCAACAAATGTCTGAGATAGATAAGGATCAACCGGTGCCGAGACATAAAACCTTGTTTTTTGCAACGAAGGTTCGCGGCTATTACAAAACCGAAGTACAGGAACTGATTGAGATCTATAGCAAGCTGGACGCCTGGTATTCTATGGCAGTGGCGGTAAAAAAGTACCAGCTGCAATTTCCTGAGTTCATCGACAGTGAGCAACCGTTCATTGAAGCGAAAGGGCTTTATCACCTGCTGCTCCACAATCCTGTCCCCTATCATTTACAAATGAGCCCGGATCAGAATTTCCTGTTCCTCACCGGCGCTAACATGGCGGGCAAAAGTACATTGATCAAATCGGTTGGATCTTCCGTATTCCTGGCCCACCTGGGCATGGGCGTTCCGGCATCGGCGATGAAACTCACGCTCTTCGACGGCCTGATCAGCAATATCAACGTAGTGGATAATATCGCCAAGGGCGAAAGCTTCTTTTTCAATGAAGTGCAGCGTATCAAGAACACCGTGGAAAAGATCAATAACGGGAAGAAATGGCTGGTACTGATTGACGAACTGTTTAAAGGAACCAATGTGGAAGACGCAATGCGTTGTTCGCTCGCGGTTATCAAAGGCCTGGTCAAGGTTAGAACCTCTCTTTTTATTTTATCCACGCATCTGTATGAAATTGGTGACGAGCTGAAAGACTTGCCTACGATCGCATTTCGTCACTTTGAAACTACGGTTACGGAAGATGCTTTGTCCTTTAGCTACCAGCTGAAAGAAGGCATCAGCAAAGACCGGCTGGGCTACCTGATCCTGAAACGGGAAAAGGTGGTTGACCTGCTGGAAAAGCTATAAGCCATAAGCAGTGGCCAGCAACGTGCGAACAGCGCTGATGTTCGCGTAGGACGCGTCGGTCACCAGCGCATAAAAATTATTTTCTTTTATCAGGGCCCGTATGGACAAATAATTGTCGTTGGTCAAAGGATCCTGGGACGACCGGCTTTTCAGGGCAAATATCAACCCGTAAGCCTGTGACAATGCATTCAAGCGCGACGGCACATCCGTGTATTGACGGGCAGCATCCAGGTAGGCTACTGCAGCTACCGCCACTGTTTTTTCAATTTCCCGTCTGAGTACGGCACGTGAGATATTGGTGACGCGGCTATCTCCGGCGCCTAACGCACTTCGGCCTCTTCTGAATTCTTCATAAATGCGCGGCCCTGTGCCGGCAGCTTTGGCTACCGTTCCAAAGTAGGCGGCTATTCCCAGCGGCCTGTTTCTACGCAGCGGCGCTGCGGTGTAATCCACGGAGGGATCATAATCAATAGGAAAACCGGTGTAAGCGAACGCAAGGTTCCACGCCTGCGGAGCGGTGGTACCAGAGATATTGAGCTGAGAAAAGATATTGGTCATGGTCATCGACCCGAGCATGGCATTGAACCATACCTGGTCGTACGCTACGCCAAACTTGCTGAACAATTTCTTTTCAGCAACAGGTTGGGAAACAGTGGCTGTACCGGGCACTCCGTTGCTGGCTGCCTGGTTATAGAATGCACTGTTGAGCGCCATAGAATCGGCAAAGGCCATCACAGTGTCAGCACTGGTGGTGGTAGCCGTAGACAGGTTGAAGCTCATCTTGTTGACGGTTGAATCGACGTATAAAAAATCCGGCAGCATCGCGGCGGTGAAAGGCCTATCCCGGTTGAGCCACAGGGCGTCGATGACGTTGGTGTCCAGCGCCGCCGTAGCTCCTGAAGACAGGTAATTTTTCATGCCGTGCATCATAATGAGTCGCGCAGTGGCCGAGGAATCCTTGTTTTCATAATCATATGTCGGCGGCACCGAATAAGGCTGTATAAAGGGCTGGTTTTTCACACAAGAAAATCCCAACGCCGTTACCAGCAAAATACCCGTTACGTGTAGATACCCTTTCATTCGTATTATTTTATCGATTTTGGTCGGTGCATTCATTTTCAGACCCGTCGTTACCGGATGCTCTATCCGGTAACGTATTCAATCTCTTATACCCAACGATTCTTTTCAAAAATAATGTTTTCTGTGCGCCCGCTTCAAAATGGACGGACGCATCCGAATCCACTACTTTCCTTGAAGCGCTGCAAACTCTTTGTTCAGGTCGTTGATAAAATCGAGCAACTCTTCCCTGCCATCGGCGCGAATAGCCGACGTTACAAAGTAAGGAGGTATCGATGCCCAATTCTCTTTTAAAGTGTTAATAAATTGCTGAACGTTGTTAACAGTGGCCCCCGGCTTGTTTTTATCCGCTTTGGTAAATACAATCGCAAAAGGGACCTGCCACACGCCTAACTGATCAATGAATTCCAGGTCGATCTTCTGCGGTTCATGGCGGCTGTCGATCAAAACAAAAAGGTTCCCCAGGTTGGGCCTTTTTAATATATAGTCTTCGATCATGGAGGTCCAGCTTTTACGTTGCTTCTGAGACACTTTGGCGTAACCATACCCCGGCAAATCGACCAGGTACCAGGGCCTTCCCTGCCTGGATTTGCCAGTGCCTGCCTGCTCATTAATGATAAAGTGGTTGATCAGCTGGGTTTTACCCGGCGCTGCAGACGTTTTAGCTAATCCTTTTTTATTACAGAGCATGTTGATGAGCGATGACTTACCTACGTTGCTTCTGCCGATGAAAGCATATTCTGCCTTGTCGGCGGGCGGGCATTGCGTATACACGGCGCTACTCTTTATATAGGATGCTGAATTGATTTGCATAATGATTTAATATTTGTTATGAGAGTGACCGATAGGCCACGTGGAGACTTATAAAGAGGGTCTTAATTTTAAATGAAACGGGATCTCTATCTTTTTTGTGGCACCCCCTGCCACCAGCAGCGCGGCCTGTTTGCCCATTTCTTCAAAATCAGTCGAAAAGGTGGTAATGCCCTGCAATATCAGCTTTTTAAGCGGTGTTTCATTATAACTGATCACGCCAATGTCTTTTCCAATCTTCAGTTTAGAATCTTTGATCTTTTCTATCAGGGTCACAAGGTCGTCTTCCATTAAACTTATATAAGCCGTTCCTGCCTCTATCTTTTCCTTTGAGATATTGTGTAGGACGGAAGGCGCGAAAGCGTACTGGTGGCAAAAGCGTTTGAATCCCTTGGTAATCTCATCAGGAAAATAAGTGTAAGAAGGAACGATGATCTTGAGGCGCTCGTATTTCTTGAGTGCGTCGAGCGCATCTTCCATCGCCCGGTAGATATCATTTTCAAAATTCTCATACACCGCACTGAAATCGCCGCTTACCCCGGGCACCAGCTTGTCTAAGAGCACGAGCTTCTCCCTGGGAATAGTGTTGAGTATCTCGTATGCGTTTTCTCCGCTTTCCAGAAAGTGAGCAATGATGACAAAGTGGGAATAATGCTTGCCGGCATTAGTCAGGAGGCGCTTAAATAGATTGAAGTCATTATTGTAAATGTAAAAGTCGATCGTGGCATTATCTCCGAGTGTCTTTACGAAGGAATCATAAATGATCTTTTTATGCGCGCTGAGCTTGTTGAACAGCAAGAACACTTTGATATCGTTTTTCACATCGGTGCTCTTTACAAAGTAACCCTTTCCCGGCACCGAGCCCAATACGCCCAGCTTCTTGAGGTATTTGTATGACTTTTCGGCGGTATCCCGGGAAATATCAAATTCAAAGCTCATTTCGTTGATGGAAGGCATCACGTCGTCATGACTGATCTTGCCCAGGGCGATGGCCTTGATGACCGATTGGGCCAGCTGCAGATACTTGGGTGTTGACGACAGCTCATCCAGGTGTATATTTTTGAAAAAATCCTTCATCAGCGCTCTGAATTAGGCCACTAAGTTATTGAAGTTGGCTAAACTTGGTTTAAAAACCCATCGGACGGGCTTTTGCTCATTAAAAAAATCGGATTCGCTGGCAGGGATTAAATGAGAAATATTAAATGCCTCCTATCTTTGCGTCTATGCCGGCACAACCACACGATCATATTATACCGTTCAGCGAATCGGAGAAAACGAAAAAGGAACAGGTTGCAGAAATGTTTGATAAAATCGCAGGGAAGTATGATTTTATGAATCGTTTTTTATCAGCCAGAACGGATATCGCCTGGCGCAAAAAAGCGATCCGTTTGTTGCAGCCATACAAGCCGAAACACATCCTGGATATCGCTACGGGGACCGGTGACATGGCCATCAGCGCATTTAAAACATTGCATCCGGAACGCGTGACAGGCGTAGATATTTCGACCCAGATGCTGGAAGAGGGAAAGAAAAAGGTGGCGCGGCTGGGTTTGACCGGTTCGATTCATCTGGAAAAGGGAGATTCAGAAAATCTTCATTTTGAAGATGCCAGCTTTGACGCGGTGATGGCGGCTTTTGGCGTTCGTAATTTTGAACACCTTGAACAGGGGCTTTCAGAAATGCGCCGTGTCCTGCGACCGGGCGGCAGGTTGTGTATCATTGAGTTTTCAAGGCCCCGCCCTGCCTTTATCAATAATATCTATCAATTTTATATGAGCCTGGTAGCGCCCAAAATCGCTAAGGCCTTTAAGCAGGATCAGCAGGCTTATAAATACCTGAACAAATCGGCTAAAGCATTTCCTGAAAGAAAGGACTTTACTGCCATCCTTGATAAGGTAGGATTTAAAAATACCAGTTACAGAGCGCTCACTTTTGGCATGTGCTGCATCTATTCGGCATCAAAATAATTTACAACGTTAATTATTTCGCATCACGCACGCACCTGAACCCGGTGTGCTCTAAACCCGTGTCGGGACTGCTTTTCATGCGACGAGCCACACGGTAACCGCTACAATAGGAATCATTACACAAAAAACTGCCGCCGCGAAGACTGCGCTTTGCGGTGTACGGCTCCTGCGGATCAAACGATTTATCAGCGCCTTGCGGATCAACCGTCAGCTTGCCTTCGAGCTGCTTGTAATAATCGTAATTGTATAGATCACTGCACCATTCCCAAACATTGCCGGCCATATCATACAGTCCGTAACCGTTGCCGGGAAAAGATTTCACCGGCGCGATGGTTACATAACCATCTTTTCTTTCGTTGAGGTAAGGAAATTTTCCTTCCCAGCTGTTAGTCTTGGGTGCACCTTGGTTTACATGCTGATTGCCCCAGGGATAGATGTTATTGATCAATCCGCCGCGTGCGGCAAACTCCCACTCTGCTTCGGTGGGCAGGCGCTTGCCGGCCCATTTGCAATAGGCCCGGGCATCGTCCCAGCTCACCTGAACGACGGGGTAATTGTCTTTTCCTTCGATGCTGCTACCGGGGCCCTGCGGATGTTTCCAGTCAGCGCCCGCCACCCAGCTCCACCATTGGCTGTAATTGTTCAGATCCACCGGCCCGTCTGATGCCTTGAACACAAGGGAAGCGGCTACCAGCAAGCTATCCGGAGGTTTGGGCGTGCCGGGAGGTACGGTCTTTTTGATCTCTTCCCAATCGGGTTTACGCTCAGCCGTGGTTACATAACCGGTGGCCTCTACGAATTTCCGGAACTGGGCATTGGTCACTTCGGTAACGTCCATGTAGAACGGAGACACCTGTACTTTATGTTTGGGATACTCATCTTCACTGGCCTGGTTGTTATCGCCGCCCATATCGAACACGCCGCCGGGAATGAGCACCATACCTGCAACCGATGTGTCGCCGCTGTAGGCAACGCCGGAGGAGTCCGAAACGCCGAAACGCGACGGAACTTTCATACAGGAATGGGCCGAATCTTTGAGATTATTTCCTTCTGACTGGTTACCATTGTTACAAGCCAGCAGGGCAGATACTGCTAACAAAGGCAAAGCCACACGCTTTAGTGAAATCATTTTATAAAAATACCGGTTTTCTTGATAAACATATGGGAAAAATAGCTCCCGGACCCTGGCAAGACTGTTCATTGCCGGGCAGCAATCGTTAGACCTGGCGGGAGGTAAAAAGTTTAACATCCCGGTTCTGTGCGTTGGCCGATGTCGTCAGCTGATTATTGAGGATCATCTTCCACGCGCGCAATCGTATACCGGCAGCCAGAGCTCTCATCTCTGTTTCTGCCCGACCGGTAAGGGTTATTGCCCGATAGCTTCCACTTTTTCGGACTTTAATAATTCATACAGCTCTCCGATCGTTGAAAAAGGATGGGCGACTTCAAGGTGCTGTCCGGTAGTGTTCAGGTACAGTGTACGGTTTCCACTTTCTTCGATAGTGGTGATCTGAGCAATATTGATCAATGCTTCTCTGCCACTTTTGGTTGTTACTTTTAAAAATCGCATGGTGTAATTTTTTTGCATAAAGTTTTTAGACATAAGTAGGGTTAGTCGCTGTGCGATCCGTTGGCGGATGCAGGGGTTTTGTTTGCAGTTTTTGTTTTGACTGCTGCATTACTGATCCTGTCAGGTAGGTTGTTCTGTAAACATCTCCTCTTCATTAAGGCCGGTTATGGCTTCTATTGCTTTCACAGCCCGCCGGGTGCTTAGTTTTTCATCGTCATTGGCGATCCACCTGGTGATGGTGGGGTAGCTTACCTCCAATGCCAATGCCAGCTTCATTTTTAGTTGGTCGTCCCGGAAAGTGTTTTTCAGTTTCTCTGTTAGTTTCATTGTCAACTATTATATTTGATAATCAAAATTGTCGACACAAAAATAATATCAAAAACAGCACAAATATCATTATTAAAAAAATTTAGAAAGTGTAAAAAATAATGAGTTTTGATTCAATCTTATCTAACGATTTCGAGTATTGTTTAAGGATTCTAAAAGCACATGGGATCACGAAAGGCGAGGTGGCGAAGCGGATGAGTTTATCGTCCGGGCATCTAAGCCGGATGATCTCGGGCAAGGAGCCTATGACCAAGAAAAACACCGAGTTGTTCAACCAGTTATTCAGCAAGTGGGTCACTTTTGAGCCACCTGAGATATCTATTGTTAACGATCCGGAAGCGTCTTATAAATCGCTGGCCTATTACCAGGATCTGGCCGCTGACCGGGAACAGACCATTGAAGAACGGGACCAAACGATCTCTTCGTTGAACTACACGATTGCGCTGCAACAAGAGAAGATCGCTGAACTGGAAAAGGCATTGAATGAACAGCGCAAGAAGGGATAGCCGTTGATCGACGCTCAAGTAACTTTGGTCTTTGACAACACCCGTTACGGGAATCAACTACAAAGAAGCGTTGTGAATTGCTTTCATTCTTGAAGTAACTTTGGTCTTTGACAACGCGATTGGCCAAAAGCCACTACCAGCAAAGGATCCAGGTTGTCAACAGCATAAAAAAACGGGCTTCACGCCCGTTTTTTTATTTGTATTCCATCCATTAAAACAGTTCTAATTGTTGCGCCGGTACAGGAGCGTCCGCCACTTCTTTTCCATTGAAGATCTCCATTTGCCCGAATTGCTTATCGGTAATGCACATAATACCAATATGCCCCTTAACAGGCAAAATGTTTTTAACCCGCTGTATATGCACTTCTGCATTTTCACGGCTCATGCAATGACGAATGTACATGCTGAACTGGAACATGTTGAACCCGTCATCCAGGATCATCTTGCGAAACCTTGCATACCGCTTCCGGTCAACCTTAGTTTCTGCAGGCATATCGAACATTACCAGTACCCACATAATACGATATGCATTGAGTCGTTCAAAATTCATTTTAACTGAATGAAGGGGGCAGTACGGGATACAACAGCTTGCGGCTTTTGCCTTCAAAACATTTTGCCAAACTGGAAGTGGTGCGTTGCACCGCGTTCATGAGCGGACTTTTTTCATCATCAATAACCACATCCATTGCCGGTATTCCCAGCAGCTGCTGCTTTATCGACGGAGACATTTCCAGGAACCTCCCGTTATTGCGGACAATGTCATACACCAACTTGTCGACATAAGGCCGGTACGGCTCCATAATATCATCAGCCAGACAGTAAGCGTTGTACTGGTTCCGGTGAAAAATGCCCAGCGTAGGCAATAGGCCGCTGCCAACTAAATTGCGTGCCACCAGGGCCCGTAAAATGGCATAACCATAGTTCAACAAGTTGTTAGGCGGCTCTCCTTCTCTAAATCTCTTAAACCCCGGAAACAAGGGAAAGATATTCTTCCAGTAATAGTTTGCGGCCTGCGCCTCGTAGTTGTCGCTGTCGCCGCTTTTCACTTTAGCCGCCATCCGGAGCAGCGTTTGATTGGGTATCCTGTACTGCTGCAGCAAATGGGCCTGGTTAGCGATCTTGGCGGTGACCGTTTGTTGCCACAATTGTTTTTTTAAAGGTAGCGAAGCATTGACCTGGTGTTGAAAGCGCTGACTTTGCAGCGTATGTCCATCCAAATTTAACATCAGGCCCGTGGGATGGTGAATGTCATTGCAAGTGATCAATGCCACATTATTGGCCAGCAACTTTTCTATTACCGCGTGTGTGATCGTTATCTGCCGATGATCTAACACTAAAACACCTATATCTTCGATGGCTGCCGTCTTTACTTCACCGGTATCGGCCAACTCCACTACTAATTGCTCATTTTTGGTTTTGAGATAAGCCGGGTTGCCGAAGTATAGGGTACGCTTGATCATATTTTCGTCTCATTAATATTCACCAACCTGAATTATCTTACCTAAATGATCGATACGAATCTTGACCATACCGTTTAAATTACCCATTGACTGAAAATGTTTATAGGTAAATTCTATATTGTTAGTAACAGAAGTCTCCAAATGATGCCGAAACATATAATTCTTTGTAGCCAATTTCTGCACCCTGAATAAATTCGGGCTAATTATCTCCCTGTTTTTGGGGTCCAATAAATTAATCGCTTTCGGATCAAAACCGGTTTTTTCATTTGGAAAAACAAACATTTCATTCTGCTTCATGGTAAATAGAAATTGCCATCCTAAACCCTGATTATAAGCTTTGTCTATCACTGGCTCCCCAGCATTAACGAGTTGCACAGCATCAAACAACGACACTACCCGTTCCTGTAAATTCCCTTCTGCATCCTGATAAATAGCCACATGATGGTTATTGCCTGTACTTACAAAAGAGCTTTGAATTTGCTGGCCGTTTTTATTCAAGATCGCGCTCCCCAAATGATCCTTTTTGTAGTGTAAGGCTTCTGCATTCTTTACCCCGCTAATCCTTACCCGTTTAATGCTAATGCCTTTCGCTTCGTTTAACCAGATCGGGTTTTTATCCAGATCGCTGAAAGCCTTTTTAGGATCACCACCGAAGTCTTCCAACCGTTTCAATAAAATTCGTTTTACCCCTTCATCTAATACCTTTTCAATGGTTTTTACATCTTTCAGGTTTTCAGGTGTTATATTTTTTCTTATTGAGTAATTTTCTTCCAGCCAAACCAGCTTAACCTTTTCAGGTAAGATTTCCTGCTTTGCCGCATCCAGATAAATTTGGTTTTTACTCAAAGAATTTTTACCACCAAACGCCTTCTTAGGATCGCCATCGTTCGCTGTAAGCCGCTTTAGCAGGAGCTTTTTGTACAAGGGATGCGCCACTTTTCCAATAGTGTCTTCATCAAATTTTGTCCCTACTTTTTCCTCTTTGCTTCCGTAGTAATTGTACTTACCATAAATCGTTTCCTTGTGCAATTGCCCACGTGGAGTAAGCTCGGTTTTAATTTTCTCGCCCTTTGCCGTCTTTATTCGGTTCTTGTTTTTGGTAACCACTTTGTTCTTCGCTTTGTGCGACACGAATATATTTTCCAAATGTTCTTTTGCTACTTCTCTGAAATGGGGCATAGGTGCTATAAACTTTCTTTTACGATTTCCCAAATCGTCATACACCAACTCTGTTTCTTTCTCTTCGATCCCCAAAATACTATTGTGTAGCTTGTGGCTTTCATTTTTCCTGGCATTTAAGTGGTTTAAATATTGAATATGGCTATGCTTGGTAAAAGCAATGGTTAAGGCATCGACTGCATGATGACGATGATCGTTGCGCTTGCTCCAATCGATAATACGTTCCTTAAATCCGCCGTCTTTCTTTTCAATCATTTCGGTTAAACCCAACGCCCGGAATTTTGGAAGGTTGATTTCCTGCATCACATTGACTAAGTCCCAATCTTCACGCAACCGGGCCGTAATTTCCCCACTGGTTGAAACCACATTCCGGCAAATGCTGTACAGCATATTTTTAGCCTTTTTGGCGATGTATTGGCTTTCGCGAAGATCCCTTTCAATAAAGCCGTCCCCAATATGGGCCTGGCGCTTTTGCAGCTTTTGAAATTTAGCTTTGCTTATCCCCTCTTCCTTATTGTTTTTGCTCAGCTCATATAATTGTGTAATCCGCTCAACATAAGCTTCCGCCTCATTTTCCCCGTATTTACCAAGTATGTAATCGTAGGCGGTTTTATTGCCCTTTTCCTGATTGTCTTTTCTGTAACATACGGTTTTATTAGAAAAACTATCGTCGAACAAACTCATTTGAGGAATGATATGATCTACATCCACATTTTTTGAAAACAACGCCTCCCGGGGAATATACGTGTTGGTGTACAAGTCTTTATAGCCGTTGTCTTTAAGCTCCACATATAATTTATACCGGATAATGTCATTCCGGCTCGGGTTTTTTATTCCAAATTCTGTTTGAAGGATTTTGACGATTTTTTCATGCCTGATTTTTGCTTCATTGATATTACTGGTCATTTCGGCTCGTTCCGCTGCATTCTTTTTCAGTTCCCGTGCAAGCTCAATCCGTATTTCATCAAAATGAAAATCTTCCGGTAAGCCTTGTCTTTTTCTTTTGGCATTTTCCTCATCTATTAAGGCATTGACAACATTCACCATTTGATTGAGGATTTTTTCTACCACCGGGCTCCGCAATTCGTTTTTCTTCAACAAATCCAATTTTTGCTGCAAGGGGCGATTGGCTATTTCATCTTTAGTTAACGATGATGCTGAATGTTTATAACCAACCTGCAAACAGGCTTTATCATAAGTAAGCTCTTTCATAAAAGGAAAAATCCTTCGCATGGCTTTACTGCTCAGGTTACCATAATCATCACTAAAAGCAATATTTACTAACACCTTTGCATGCTCTGGCTTAAAGCCGAATTTTTCGCCCAGCTTCTTTTTTAAACCGATGTTGTCATGTCCGTAGATAAAAATATCCTTCTCTGAGAATTTCCTGTTGTCATCCTCTGCCGAGTAAAGCAAATGCCACAAGCCATAAGAAGCCTGATGCTCGAAAGCCTTTTCGTCCAACTCCGCATCAAAATCAAGAATGGCAGTATCAATTTCCAAGACTTCAAAAATAGACTGAACCATCTTTTTGATTTCTGAAGCTGGTTTCTCAATCTTTGAAACATCAATATCGTCGCTGCCCAAAAGCTTTAACAAATCTTCGTCGTAGCCTTCCAGTTCCAAAATTTTCAGATAAGCATCATACAACACTTTATTGGTACGGTTACCTTCCAGCGTGTGATAATTGGCTTCCCATTCTTTACCTTTATAACCTAATATTTTCAGTGCCTGGCTGGCAAGCATGCTTCCCTTGATATTCAGCTCTTCAAACAATTGTTGCTTGGCATCCAAATCAGGAACCAACACTTCTTTCGTGCTTTTATTATTGAACTCAAGATTATTCAGCACTTGCCATATTTTAAACTCCTGAAACAAAGGCGAAGACTTAGGGGCCACACGTAAGCCAATCCGCTTTTTTGTTTTTTTGCCGTTTTTTTCGCTAATAATTTCTTTGCTTTCAAATTCGCAAAAGCTGATCAACCCTTTTTGGGACTTTAGTTTGCGCTGATAGAAAATAACGACGTCCCGGATTTCTTCCTTTAACGCCGGTGTTAATTCCTTATGAAACCGGACTTGCGTTTCCCATATCGTTTCAAATTCATCTAAATAATCCTGACGGTAAAACACCTGGCCCTTCAACCTTGTGTGCGGATTTTCTTTGATTTGCTGATGCAAGTATTGTCCCACCGTTTGTTTGTTAAAAAACAGCTCTTTGCTTCTGTCGGAAATAGCGCCCAAATAGCCACTCGATTTATTCAGGTCGTTATTGATTTCTGTAATCACATAAGCCACTTCTTCCTTACTCAACTGCCGGGAAACAGCCTCCGCTCGCCACTGATAGGCCTGTAGTTTCTTTTCATCGCGAGTTCCTTTATTTTCGGCAGTATTAAAATTGTATTTTCCCCAAAAAGCGGCAGAGGTTGCCCTTTGCCCTTTCCCTTCCAGATGCTTTTTAAAATCATCTGTCAATATCTCGGGATAAAACTGTTTTTGAAAATTCCATACTTTGTCCAGCTCCGTAATTAGATCCGAGCGATAAAAATCAGGCAGGTGTTTCTTTCCTTCCTTCAGTAATTGACAGGCCAATTGCCCGGGCGTGAGGCCTTCTTCGTACAACCTTTTGGCAATTGCCATCCCGTCGATAATTTGACCTTCCTCTTCGTTCTTCGCTTTACGGCTGCTCTTGTAACCTCTTTTTTTATTAATAGCCAAAAGCACTCTTGCAAAAGCTTCCAAGGATATTTTTTCTGTAGCTGCCAAAGCACGTAACGCATAGGTAGAGTGCGTAGTACCTTTTCCATCTTCGGCCAGTATCGTTTCTTCCGAAATGATTTTATTAGATTTCAGCAGGTCAATCAAATTATCCCTGCGCATTTGGTAACGGTCAAGGTTACGACGCATACCTCGTTTTAACGTGCGATCGGCATTTACCGAGACTGGCTTTCCTTTTTCAAAATTGGTCTGTTCATCTGTTGTCAGGGGGTTCACGCGAACACCGATTAGTTCAATTGAAGAATTTAGGCGATTTTCATCTTCAATTACTTTGGCAAAACCGATGGAGGTGGTGCCCAGATCCAGCCCCAAAATATTTTTTCCCATAAGTGCGAATTATTTACCCTTAAAGATATATGATCAATTTTATATATTTTAAGGATTTCCGTAATACGTATTGGATTTTTTTGATTATTATTGTATCTGAAAGCAATTCACAATAAGGGTGATCCCGTTGTGAAAACATTCAAGGCGGCGCAAGTCGCCTTTTTTTTTATTCCGATATCGATCTAAATGATACGCTGCGGGCGATTACTAAGTAGGACACTTTTATCCGCTTCATCCTTCTGCTTTTGATTCGTTACTTATTAGCGGTAATACGGCACGCCAACACTTGGTAAAAACGTTCTCAACAACATTTCGAACACCGGCATCAGGCAATATAAAAAGGCTATGAATAGCGCACCTTTTACAAGGAAGTAGACAATGTGATTATTTTCTATTTCCCTGGTTGGCACTCTATGCCCGATACTCAGAAAGACGAATATCTTAATGCCGTAATACCACAAAGCCAGCCAGATATTGCTTAGCCCTATAAATAAAGAACTGGTCTTGGCAATACTGCCCAGAGGTGGATCGGCATTGATCTTAACGGTCATATCTACGTACTCGTTCAGGATGGTAAGCGATTGAAAATTAACCATAGCAAGTGCGATCACCCAAGCGACCATTATAATACCAAATGCCATGCAGATCTTGCCCTTAAAATCAGATACTTTCTTTTCCTTTCTTAGCAAGAGCTGCACCACCGTTAACGATACTGCCAGCGAAATAATCCCTACAATCGTGAGCGTTATGATTTTAGTAGCTTCCATAATTATTTTGATTTTAATGATATCCTCCAATAGTTAAGGTTAGAGATCTCTTTTGGTAAAACACCCGCCCTGACCTCAGCAGCGGTTGTTTCCCAAAGCACATAGCGCTTACCCTGGTAGTGATAGGCTACGCCGTTGATCGGCAGATGAATCCCTATTACAGAGTGATGATAATATTCGCTGCTTAATAGGGCCACATCATATCCATAATGAGAAAAAAGGGTGTACAGCAATAAGGTTCTCGTGTCGCAATCACCTTTGAGCGTGGTCATAAATTCAACAGGCGAGTTGATCCCATACTTCTGATACCCTTCGCAACGGGCACCTTGGGACAGCAGATAGTCACGAACAACTCTGTCGTTGTACAAGTCCGGGTAACAACCATCGGTAAGTACGATCGCATACGGTATATCCTGGACAAACGATACGATCATCTCGGCAAACCGGACGCTGGACAATTGTTGACGGTTTTGAATACTATCGAAGAGCTGATAGACGCCACTCAAACGGTGTTTATCATGCTCCTTTAATGAGTGGATCACCTGATCATAAGCCTGCTCGCTATCTGATCGGATATGGAGTTGCTTCTTAAATCCGCTTGCATTAATCCAATCGTTTTGTCTCATCCATATCGTTCCTTCGTATTGATTACCATCGTAGTCATTCCAGGCCCGGAAATGCTTTATAAGCGTGTCGTTAATGACTTTATTATTAATGGTGTCTGTTATGGGGACTGATTGCATTTTACGCTCCATAGGCTGGTCTTCAGCAATCCGTTCGGCCACATCATGCCCGGTTGTCTTACCAAAATATTGGAACAGGCTCAGTACCACCCCTGCTAAAACCAACACACCGATCAGTCGAAACAACCAGTTATAGAATATTGCGGGAAGCAGTCTAAGTAAAAACAGGATCAACAGGAAAGGCAAAAGTATAGCCGCCTTAGGGAGTATTGCCAACAAAGAGATTATGAAAATGATCAACGTCAAAAGCGACGTAGCTGAAGAAAGACATCCACCATTCTCCCCGGACATTCTTGACTTTTGGTACCTCCACGAACCCCAGTATGTCTTTTTATAATTGGAGCGAAAAAACTCTGTGCGGTAATAATTCCCACTATGTTCAAAATTGCCGGTAGGCACGGCTGTTTCCAGATGGGCCTCTGGCTCGCTCGTCCCCGGGACTTGTTGTTTTCGATCGTGCCATTCGTACACTTTTTCGGAGTAAGGTTGCGGGACAAAGTCCACGATATATCCGGTTATAACAGCGTCAATCGTACCAAACACCTCTTCTCCTTCGTATTGATGCAATTTTTGGTTTAACTCAACGGAGGCGATGATGGGTTCGTGAAGATTGACCTCATATTCATTGCCATTACTGTGTAAAATCGTATGCAATAGCTTCGGGAAGCGTTTCCTGGGAATCTTTACATCCTGTTCCAGTGCAAACGGTGTTTCGCTATAAACGGCATCTTTCAGCAAGGCTTCGTAAATAGTGAAATAGAAAAACGGGGTGTGTTCAGATTGGGAAGCCAGGTCTAACGTTTTTTCGCCCCAATACTTCCCATGCAATGCTGCTTTTATATAGGTTAAGCGCGGCACTTCTCAGTTTTTTTCAACCAACCTGTATGGTTCTCCCGACTCGTCAACGTGCCGTGTTTCATTTATTATTTTATCCGCTTCCGTTTCCTGGTACCGCTTTGTCTTATCTTGTTGCAAGCTCATGTCTGCCCTGCCTGTCCTTTTGTTTCTGAACAGCAGATACAATATCATGGTGGCAGCGATTATAGCAATAATATAAATCAACGATTGGTTTGATAAATGTGATTTAATAGCTCCTGCTCAGAAAGCAGATCCTTTTCAGACCGCTTTGAAACGGTGCGGTAAGGCGGATTGGCCCAATACTCAAACTTGTCCGTATCGCCTGGTGATGTTTCGTTCAAAGTTTTAGTATAATAGTCCTTATATGAGGTAATATTGAGTTGATCTAAACGATTGAGCACAGGCATCAGAGCGTTCCATATCGCTCGATTATATTCTGCAATACGACCGGCCAAAATCTGCCGGTATTCCGATTTGAAATCGGCATAGTCATCATCGATAATCCGTTTTTTTATGCTGGCTTTTTTTTCATAAAACACACCTGATCTCCTGATTCTATATTTCAGGAAAATAGGTAATAGAAAAATGAGGATTACTATAATAGTGATGATCCAGGCCCAAAAGTTATGAGCCAATAAGATCCTGATATCAGCGGCAAATGAGGCACTGTCGGGCCTTAGCATAAAAATAGTCAGGGGCTGAGCGGTGATCATCGCCAGTAGAATGACCAACCCTATCCTTAACACCAGAGATATATTCAACTGAACGATTTTAGGTTTTGCAGCTTTTTGTTTGACCGGCAATAAAGTAGGCGTGATCGTATAGAGCATCAGCACATATAAATTCGTTACAATACACCCCCAAATCAGTCCTATACTAATATCTGCCACAGCGTTATGAAACAGATGTTCCGTAAAGTTCAAAGCGCTTACAAAACAGCAGGCAAGGATCATTAATACGAAGAGACCAATGACTGAAAACTGGCGTTGGACCTGTATATCGCAGCTGCTTATAATAGCATAATCTTCTCCGGAAAATTTACAAAGAGCATCCAGGGTTTGCTTAGGTAATGATTTCATCTGGATTTATCTTTTTGATGTATTCTTCCAAATTGGCATCGATCTTCTGCTTTTCCTGCTCTTTGTATTTTGCTATGGCATATTCCGTCAGTTCTTTTTGGATCTTGGTGACCTGGCATTTTTCAAACACCATTTTGTGAGCCTCGTGGTTGATGACTAAATGCCTCTCCACGCCTTCTTTGTCTTTATAAAAGTCATAACGGACCTCGATACCATTTTCAGCACGGATCAAATCATCCCGGTTTTCTACGAGGTAATCATAGGGTGTCTTGTTAAGCATCAGCTTGAAAAAAATAGGTGTCAACTCAATACTTAGAAATAACAACGTAATGAATAGCGTGATCCAAAATCCAGCGACTTCGTGTGATAGTTTAATGCGCTCCAGCAAACCATCCAAACCCTGTGCCACCTGGACATTTGTAGCAAGCGCCTTTTCCTTCTCTGCTAAAATGTCCTTGCGCTTTTTGTTTGCTTCGGCGATTTTGGCTCCGTTCAGTTCGTCAAATTGACCAAGCTCTGCTTTGAGAGCGTCAATCTGCGATTGTATAGCCTTCGTGAGATTGCCGTTGCCCGGAGGAATACCTTCCACCCTGCCCATCAGATTATCCTGCATATTTTTTTCGGCAGCTTTTATCCGATTAATTAAATCCTGCCGCTGCACGCCGACCACGCCTAAATCATCTTCAACTACTTTTAAACGCTCTTCGAAATTTGCGGTCGTCCGCTTTTCAAACTCCTTCTGAAGAATGAGTTGCTTTTCATAAAGCTTATTGTTGATCTCTGTTTGAAACATCCTTATTTCAATAGGCTTTGAAATCGTGATTGCAATGATGGCGCCCATTACAATCCGCGGAATCGCGCTTTTAAATTCGCCCCATGTGATTTTTTCCGTTCCATCGCCTTTTCCCGTGCTGGTGACGATGAAGCGGTCGATATTGAAAATCATCAAACCCCATATAATTCCGAATAACAGCGAGCCAATAACAGTCGGATAATGAATATCATTAGTAAGCGCAGATCCTTTGGGCGAAAAAATCGTGTAGAAGGCATAGCCACCTGCCAAACCAGCCATCGCACCTGTGGCAACAACGATGCCGCCCAGACACATATACTTGATCTGATCACTGTATGTAGCACGCTCCAAAATATATCTGTCGCCTCCGGCAGCCTTCCACATAAAACGCATGACCGACCCGGCCCTTGGAGTGACATAATACGTTCGTTGTTTCATATAAAATCCTCAATTTTAAAGGGTGTATAAATAACCTCAGTGAAGCCCGTCAGCACGGAAACTTCATTAAGATATATGTTCGGATAGTTAAGCTGCAGGCCCGGCACAGGCATCGATGGCCGCAGTCCGGGGCTACGCAAATCAGTCAATCTCATCCGGTAAATCTTCGTTTTGAAGGCGGATGTATTCACCTTTGCCTCTTTTTGTAAACGTATGAGATACTCTTGCTTTTGAAAAAATCCGAAAACCTCCAGGTTTATAGTCTGTTGATCGATAGAAGCCAGATTTAAAACAATAGACTCCTGCGAGCGGTGTCTTTTAATGTTGCTCACCCTGTACCAAACAGCATTCTTAAACTCCATATTGATCAGCAGATAAGCATTGTCGAAATGCCAGCACCTGTAATAATGTAGCCGAACCTTTTCGAGACGCCTTTTAAATCGAAAAAGCAATACCAGGTATCGTCCGGTAACGACTAAATACCATTTCAGAACCGGGCCTGCTTTCCTGATCACATTGAAGATCAACATCACAATGAGGGATTAGATGTGTTCACACTGCTTGCATTATCAACATTCGCCGCAGCTTCCGTTTCGGTCTTTTGAATATAATTTTCTATTGTCTTTAGCAGCTCTTTCCGGTACCTATAAATATCATCCAGCGAGTCTAACAGTTTTCGTTCTCCGTTGTCTTTTCCTTTATGAAAAAGCTCCAGATATTTTTTGGAGTAATTGAAATGCAGACGGGCCAGGGGTTTCCGATTGTTGTCGTCCAGCAGGATACCAAAATAGGACTGCGTGTCGCGAAAGGCAATCCGGGCAGCCGGTACCGCTTCCCTCAAAATGGCTTTCACGATCTGGCATCCCTCCTGCTCCTCTTCCGTGGTGACAAGCTTGACGTTGTCCACATGATCGTCAACCGGATTGATCTGTTCGTCGGTCTGTACCGAGGGAATCTTTTCATTAATGCTTAGGGCATTCTTGAGCCTGTGGCTGATTAACTCATTGATCGAATTGGAGAGGGCTCTTTTTGTATATTCTTTGAAGGTGGCCAGGCGCGAAGCGGTTAAAGGCTTTTGAAAAAATCTACTGACCAGCATCTTTACCAGATCGTCGGACGGCTCCTGCAGCTCTTTTTCAAATTCACTGCGAACGGCCTTGATATACTTTAGTGCCTCTGCCGAATCCAGGATGTTATCGAGATTATAGCCGGCCTTGGTAAAGTTTTCCAGTAGTTTGAGGCTCGAGTCTTTCAGGTCTGAAAGATCTAAAGTAAAGAACGGCTTATCGTCCATGATGTTGGGACGCTCCAGGTCGGCATAAAAATTATAAATATGCCCGTTCGTTAAAACACCGAACCTTGATTTGGACACGTGGTAATACCGGTGCAATTGAGCGTTATGTGCATCCGCTTTTTCTTTCCAATGCTTACACTCAATGATAAGAATCGGCTCTCCATCCTTTTTAATTACATAGTCAATTTTCTCACCCTTTTTGGTTCCTATGTCGCAGATAAACTCGGGCACTACTTCTAAAGGATTAAAGATGTCGTATCCGATAGCCTGAATAAAGGGCATTACAAAAGCATTCTTGGTAGCTTCCTCGGTCTGAATCTGATCTTTGAGCGCATCCACCCTTTGATGCAGCTGTTCCAGTTTTAACTTAAGATCTTTTTCCATGATACATTTTTTACAGATTTAACGTAGCCGCGCCACTGCCGCGGATCCAACTCACTCAGCCGTTTTTATAAAGGTGTTTTCAATAGGTTAGCACTATGATGCGTTTTGATTGCGCTGTATTTAAAAAGTACTTTTTACTGCGTCGCCAGGTCCAGGGCGCTACCGCGTTCCGGTGTGACCATAAGCCGATCTTTTGTTTTCTGGCCACCATTTCCAGGTTGGCATACGTGGTGTCGTCCGAATATTTTTTATAGTGCCAGGCCAGACCATTTTTGATCAGCTCTTTGTTCAGATTGCTGCCATTTTCCAGGATGATCTCCGCTATGAGCCTCCGGTACCGGTCGGTAACACCATGGTGAATCAGTCGTACCGATGACTGGAAGCAATGCCGGGCAACAAAAAGTTTCGCTTTATTTCCAAACGCCTGTTTTGTTTCCGGACAATCTACATGAGCTAATCGCACTGCCTGCGGCCGTCCATGGATCAGCAACTCTATGGTGTCACCATCTTTTACTCGTATTACTTTGTAAGGATACGCTTCCGATACCGGGACATAATTAGATTCTCCGTGATCGTAATGGCCATCGCAGGCCCTTGTGAGGAAAAGCAACAAGAGCACTGTGATCCACCCGGATCTATTTACATACACCACAGGTGCCCCCGTCTTTTGCGCAATGCTTGCAGTACTTGCAGTTTTTACAGGCACTACAAGACTTCTTGCCCGTGCAGGTGGCTGATGCTTCTGCATGGTGCTGCCCGGCCGCCAGCTGCGAATGACCGGAGCTATTACACGAAATAGAAAAAGCTGTCAGGAGCAAAAGAGTCGTCAGACGGATTGTGTTGCGTTTCTTCATAAACCTGTTTTTATTTGGATAGCGGCCGGTGTGTTCCTGCCGTGTTCAAAACAAAAATAGACTCCGATGGCAAGCGATTATTACGGAAAACCGTAAAGAGAAAAAATATTGAAAAGGCTTAGAAGAAGACGGTTGCAGGATCAGACGAAATAATGATCAGCCCAATTTAAAAAGAGCTCATAAGTATGATTGCCAGTCACACGCCTGGTATATTAATACATCAGAGCGGCTATTGTTTCACATCCAGTACATACTTTTCAATGATGTAGTTTGTAACAGGCTTCAGTCTACGTTGATGTTCTATGGGATGAAATCCTCCTGCAGTGTAAAATTCAATAGTGTCATTGAGTTTGGTATACCATACCCTATCGACGTCTTTGAGAGTAATCGTATCGGGGCGATTGATTTTTTTGAATCGCTCCATTTTGACAGAGTCCAGGGCGATGACCAGCACCCCTTCTATCTTCCGACTGCAGTCTATCGGTTGGTAATGATCGACGGACCAATACATACATGAAAGCTTCGCGCCAAGTGAACTGCTCGAAGACCCGAGCGCCTCCTTCGTTTCCTTTCCCTGGTAGAATTGAATGCCGAGAAATGTCAGGCCGACTGCACCGATCATCACTGCGACCCCTCGCACACTCACGCGTCTTTTACGTTCCGGAGGCTTGATGGAAACTGCATACGGTACTGCCCGCTCTTCAAAATTGGGTACCGGTTCCACGACAGATTCATGAAGTGCCGTTTCAGCGCTGGATATTTCCTGCTCTTCTGTTACAGGTTCTTCTTCCGGTGAAGTAGCCAGATCGCTTTCGGCTATCGGGTCAGGCGCATAATTTACACCGAGCTCAAATGGTCTTCGCGGAAAATCGATCAGGAATGCCAGCAGCTCAATATTTTTTTCTTCGGTCCCGCTCGTCTGCTTGCGAAGAAAATTGACCAACGGCTTGAACTTATCAATATCACATCTTCTTATGGCTTGCAGCACGGCAACTTTATCATCGCCCACACCAAAAAAATCATACAGTCCCTTTTCATCTTTTCGCTTTTGATATCTTCTTTGACAAACAGCAAGGCACTCCTCTCTGAGCTTAGCAGGAGTGGGACGCATTAAGGCTATGGGTAGCTCATTGGCAGCTACTTGTTGCTCATAAAACTGCAGTACCGATTGGACGTAATCCTCATACATATTGCAAAGATTATAGATTAAAACTACGGAATTTACGGAATTCCCCAGGCCTTTCCGGAATGCCTTCGGAATGACCGGAATTACCGGAACCACTTGCTAACCAGCCCTTTAAGCCGATCTAACTTCGCTTCAGAAATCGATTAAAGACTCTCTGGCTAAGAGTTTCACTGTACAGCCTCGATTTTATCAGGACTTCAAAAGCGGTAGCTGATAACCGGTTGGGAAGCGTTTAAAGGCTCCCGCTATTGCAAGTTCTACACTCCCTTCCCGACGGCGTAAGAAGCGCTTCTTACCGCCTTTTTCAACCTGCGCGGCATGCAGCCGGGCAACATTTTTCAACTATTAAATCAACAAAAATGATAGAGTTAATACTCGCGTTTTTCCTGGCGCTTTTTCCAGGATACAATACGACGCCTGACAAGGCTCATGATACACCAATGACTACCATGAGCAATAGTGAGTGCTGCGGCGGAGAGGCAGGACATATGCCAAACCAACCACCACCTCCACCACCTCCTCCTCCGCCACCCAGTCAACCTTAATCAGGTTACCGATTAATAAGGCAAGAGCGATCTTGCCTTATTTTATGTAAGGGGTGCTGGATAATATTTTCTAATTTTAAGCCAAATAACTGTTTTGAAGAAAACATCCTACACCTATATTCTGGCGCTTGCAATCATTAGTCTTTTTGCCTGTCAGCGTACTGCTCCCAAACTTAGAAAGTTTGAAACATCGAAAGATTATAAGAAAGGCGAGGCACTGAAAAATACGGACGCCGATTCTGCATTTTACTATTTTAATAAAGTTGCACTAACCTCTAAAGACAGCCTGGAAGTCGCAATGGCATACAATAAAATGGCAACTATTCAGACAGACTTTGGCGATTACTTTGGCGCACAGGAACAACTATTAACGTCTTTAACCTATCTCGATGAGAAAGACACCAATGATCATTCCTGCCTGGCATCGGATTATCACGAGCTCGCCCTAACCAATTATCACCTGAAAAACTATGATGCGGTGGTCTTATATTCCGATCGTTCGGGTCAGTTCACCAAAAATTATTCAGGCATGGTCGCTAATCTCAAAGCGCTCGCCTATCAAAAAAATAAAAACTACGATCAGGCGATATCTGTTTTGGATTCTATTTTACCTCTACAGACTGACAGTTCGGAATATGCCCGGGTATTATCAAATCTGGCCCGCACCCAATGGCTGAAAGATTCCACCTACAAGGCGGCACCGGAATTCTGGCAGGCATTACGCATCCGCCGTAAAGTAGGTGACAGCCGAGGCCTGAACGCCAGCTATGGCCACCTATCTGATTTTTATGCGGCTTCCAATCCAGATTCCGCACGTTACTATGCACGCGCACTGCACCATATTGCTACTTACCTGAAGAGCCCGGACGACGAGTTGGAGGGACTTGCTAAACTGATCCCACTGAGCCCGCCTGATGCAGCAAAACAATATTTTAAGCGACACGAATTTTTAAGCGACAGTTTGTTGACTGCACGCAATAATGCCAAAAATCAATTTGCGGTAATCCGCTTTGAGACAGAAAAACACAAGGCGGATAAACTTGTATTACAGAAAGAGAATGCGGAAAAGAAATTACGGATCATCGAGCAGCAGGTGTTACTGGCCGTTGTATTGATCGCAACGTTTTTCGTAGCGCTATGGTACAGGAAAAGAAAACAGCAGGCGCTTCGCGATCAGCAATTAAGAACATCGCAGAAGGTGCACGATGTGGTAGCTAACGGATTGTATCGCCTGATTACCTGGATTGATTACGAACCGAAACCGGACAAAGAAAAAATACTGGATGACCTGGAAGATCTTTACGAACGGTCGCGGGACTTGTCTTATGAACCTTCTGATTCTGTCAGGCCCTCCGGAGATCATTCGCTGCCGGCCCTTTTAAAGTCCTTCTCGAATCCAGCTACTTCGATATCGATTGTAGGTTATTCGGAAGCGCTATGGAATCGACTGAAGCCGAATGCTCAAACAGAGCTGAAGCATGTGTTGCAGGAACTGATGATCAATATGAGGAAACACAGTGCCGCCCGCAACGTTGTTGTAAAATTTAAAGAACAGGAAAAACGCATCGCGATTCATTATACAGATGACGGTAAAGGTCTGCCGGAAAACTTCAGGTATGGCAACGGTCTTAAGAGTACGGAAACCCGTATTTCCGGGATTGGCGGCCGCATTATTTTTGATACGTCAACACCAGGTGGATTGAGCATCCAATTAATTATACCAATTGACCAATAAGATGATCCGAAAAGTATTGATCGCTGAAGATCAGGAAACAGCTAATATCTCCGTGCAGAAAACACTGGAAGCGATAGGAATTACCAACCCCGAGTACGCTTACTATTGCGACGACGCGTTACTCAAAATCAAGAAGGCCTTGCAGGCAAACGATTCGTTTGACTTGCTGATCACTGACCTGCATTTTGAAAAAGACTACAGGGAACAACAGTTACTGGACGGCACTGCGCTTATCGAGGCGGCGCACAAAGCACAACCGGACCTGAAGATACTGGTGTTTTCGGGCGCTGCCAGACCGCTGCAAATCGAGAAGCTATTTAACGATCCCGGAATTGACGGATTTGTCCGAAAAGCCCGAAGCGATGCGAAGGAGCTCGTTAAAGCCATTGAAGCGATCGCTGCCAACCAACGTTACTATCCCAAGCAGCTGATCGACCAGGTGAAAAACAACAACGCCCATGAGTTTACTGACTTTGACATTCAGATCATATCGCTCATGATCCAGGGTAAACGGCAACAGGAGATTGCCGATCATTTTAAGCGAAACAACATCCGCCCTGCTGCGCTCAGCAGCATTGAGAAAAGACTCATGTATATGAAAGAGTCCTTCAATTTTTCAACAAACGAGCAACTGATCGCGCACTGCGTAAAAATGGGCATTGTTTGATCCCGGGCATTCCGTGGTTTCACCTCCCTAAAATAAAAAGACGCTGCCCGATGGGCAACGTCCTTTGCTGAAGGCATTACACAATGTTTAGTTTAACCTGGTCAGGACAAATTGTTGTTTCTGATCATTGCTGGCTGCCGTGCCTACCACTATGGGCGTTAGATTGGCGGTCAATCCGTTTTTTAATTCCAGGCGTAAGTAGGACGCATGTTTGGGATGGAAGCTGAAGCCTTTGTTTCCCAGGTTATATAAGTACCATTTTTGTGCATTAGTACCGGTATACGATCTGAGCTCGACCGCTGTGCCATTGGCAGTGCCGGAATTCCGTACGGTTAAAACTTTGGTGGTATCGACCAGTGACTTGATGATAAAATACCCGTGCTCTGCGGGCCGGAATAAAAATCGCTGATTGTCAAAATTATGATTTGAATACAAAATTACTGACGTACCATTCGCTGAAGCGCCTCCCGAAATGTCAAAGGACTTGCTGCTGATCAGCGGCGTGCCGATGCGATAGACGCCGCCTACAAATGTTGTGGCATTGAAAGGTTTATACAAATGATTGATCCCTGCGTAGTCGCCAGCCGAAACTTTGCTCCGCTGCCCCGTGAACGTGGTGCCGTCCAGCCTTGTCATAGGAAATACGGTGTCTGTTTTTGCGAAAGCTGTAGAGCTGTACAACATCACTGATTCGAAATCAAAGGGACCAAACCCTGCATAGTCGAAATAAATATTGTAGTTATGCTCTTTTCCATCCTGTACTTTGGATGTATCGACAATGACATACTCATCCCGGTCTGGCCGGCTCTGCTCATGCATGATACCTAACGAATGCATGATTTCATGAATGGTGATAAACACATGATTATAGTTATAAAGATTGATCGTATTCACCCCGTTTTTACGCCAGCCCAGAGGAGAGCTGTTGCCTGTTGACTTGACGAACTTAAGATACTCGGGCTGATCAGTCCGTTCTATAAACCGCACAGGGGTATGTGCTTCGATACTGTCGAATGCCCGGTTCATAGTATTCACAAAACTGGCGTACTGACTGGCGGTGAGGGTTCCGCCACTACTGTCAGGCAATTGGTAATACACGATACCATTGGGCCAGGTCTGTATATATTTTTGTGCGATCGTGCTCCTTTCATATTTTCCATCGTTATCAGAAAGGCTTTTCAACATGTTGAACTGCTCTGTTGAGAGAACGATATCATCAGCGAAGAAGTAGGCCCCGTCGACCTCATTGACATAAGTCACGTTCCCATTGACCATAAACCTGTGAATAATAGTACGGTCGTCTAACTGGTAAACACTGTGGTTTTCATTGTTTCCGGAGTCTTGTAGCGACTCTTTCTTACACGACTGGATGAGCGAAACTACTAATAAGAGCATCAACGCAGGAATAACTGTTTTCATAATAGGTATTTGATTTGGTGAAGAATCTCATGTAAATAGTGGTCTATAAGAGGAACATTTTCTCATATAGCATATTGGTCTCTATATCTTAAAGGTTAAAGGTCATGTCAAGCTGATAGTAATTGCAAAAAAGGCTTACTACTTCCCGAAATAATCAGGGAAAAACGAGCTTCTCTATTGATAGCCAACGCAACAAACACATCTGATCTTAAAATGGCTTCGGGCACAAATCAATCGGGTTATTAAGATCACTTCTTATATTACGAATATATACATATAATCGAAATCATTCCACTTTAATTATATATATTTTTTTGTCAATTTCAGTCGCCCCATTCATGGCAGATCAATAGTTCTGTTCCTTTCGAGTTTAGTAAGATGTAACCATTTTGAAAGGTCTCACTGTCATTACCAGGCTCGACTGCTAACCAATCCGTTTTGAAAATAAAGGTCTTATGATATATTGTTTAAGCTTAGGCAGCATTTAGTGCTTCAAAATGTCAACGGAATAACTATCCCGCTGGCGGTTCATGTTTAGCCTTTATAACAAAAGTGCTATTTTCTTTTTTTGTAAAGACACGTTAGCCTTAGTAAGTGTCGGCAGTTTTTTGAATGATGCAGTTTTCGATCGGCTAAAAAGTAAAGCCCCCTGATAATCAGGAGGCAATATAAATTTAAGTGATCCGGATTGAACTGACATAATTACATAGGGCCACATTTGATTACGCTCTAAAACATTCATTTAGAGAATTTAACAAATTATTAAAACGTAATCAATGCATCGAAACGTAAACAGATGTAACAAATGTTGTCCCCGTTGTTGTCCCCGTTTACTGGTACGATGTGTGATCAAATCCAGTAAAAATTTATGGCAAGTTCAATTAAAGTAACATTAAGAAAAGACAAAGTAAACAATCAAGGCCTAGCCCCGATTCATTTTCGCATAACAAAGAATAGAAGGTCCAGCTATGTATCGTCTGGCCAGTACATTAAACTATCAGAGTGGGATAACAAAAACAAAAGAGTAAAAACATCCCATAAAAATTCGGGTAAATTAAATGCTTTGCTAAGTGCTAAAATGACAGAATTGCATGGACAGTTGATAGAACTCGAAACACAACAAAAACAGCCCACTGGTAAAGCTTTAAAACAGGAACTATTCGGAAAGCAGCCTACGGATTTCTTTTCTTATGCCACCAACATTAACGAAAAAAGTTTTCGTTCGGGTCAAATAGGAACCTTCGATAAAAATAAAGCCATTATCAAGAAGCTAAAGTGTAAGTACCCCATATTTCAGACAGTTATTGGTTGGGCGTTTTTCTTTTCACCAGCCAATATTTTGTATTCAACAGGTGTAAGATTACCGAGTGATTCATGTGGCCTTTTATGATTATATTCTTCCATCCAACGCTGCGTTAGCTCCCTTACCTGGCCAAGATCAAAGAACAGGTAAGCATCTAATACCGCTTCCCGGTAAAGACGATTAAAACGTTCTATATATCCGTTCTGCATAGGCCTTCCGGGCTGGATATATTGAATATGGATTCCCTTTTCTTTAGCCCATAATTGAAAGTCTTTTGAAGTAAATTCCGGACCATTATCCACCCTAATTACTTCTGGTGTTCCATTGATTTCAATAACCCTGTCCAATATGCGGATTACCCGTTTTGAAGATATGGAAGTGTCAACTTCAATTGCCAATACCTCCCTGCTACAGTCATCCATCACATTGAATGTTCTGAACCTACGATTGCCAGTCATGCTATCACTCATAAAATCCATACTCCATGTTTTGTTAAACTTTTCTACAATTCTTTTAAGCAATAAAAAAGTGTCTTTTTCGTAATCTGAAATTTCATTTTCTGATTTCTCAAAATAATAATCAGGTTCAGATGTCCAAAAAATTAGTGATGCAGTTCCTTTATCACACTTTTTACTTTCAATTATCCATTTTGAAATTTCAATTCCATCATCCCAATTATAATTTTCAGCAAGATAATATTGGTCTGTAGAATTTAGTTTTTCAAAAAGTTTAAAGTCAGGCAAATAGTTTTCGTTATCGCTATCAAATGAAAATTCAATAAAATTTTCTCGAAAAAATTTTTCTTTAGCAGGCAATATTATCATTTCGTTCTATTTTCAGCGGGTTTCATTATAATAGCATACAACTCTCAAATATACGAAAATAGATCACAAACCATACTCATAATCAACGCCTTATAAATACTAACACTTCTCATTTTATATATCTTGCACCCGTTTTAAACGCTTGTAGTCGTTTATAAACGACTGTAGATTGAATGTCTTAGGTAATCATTTAGGAGGTATTCATACTGTTGATTCTGGTATTAGTAAAGATAAATAAAAGGATCAAAAGAAGCATATGGGATTTTTCCTGTATCGCTCGTAACATTAAATCAATTTATAGAGTTTTAATTTGAGGCAAACTGCCTAAAGTACTTCCCTCAACTAACCCCCTCCAGCCCTGGGCAGTGTCGGGATACCCCTGTTCAATAACATAGGTTGCTTGACAAACAAGCAGTCATTTAGTTAATCCAAAAATTATAAAAAATGGTTACAATCGTTGCAACTCACCTTAGAGAAGGTGACAAAGGAAATTTTGTATCTCTGGAATTACAGGGAGACGTTGAATTAATTCAGTCAATGCAGACTGGCAGATTTTATGCTACTGCTAAGAAATGCTTTATTTCTTCCACATTTACAGAAGAACAGGCAAAAAATCTCATAGGAAGTAAAATGCCTGGCTCCATTATTCGGGTAGATTCAGAACCTTATGAGTATACCGTTCCAACCACAGGGGAGGTAATTTAACTATCTCACACCTACACCTATTTACCTCCCAATGCTCCAAGCAGAAATATGTCGGAGCCTGTTGAAGAAATCTTCTAGTATTCCTTTCATCAAAGTTTATGAGCGTAGATCGTAACAGGTCTACGCTTTCTATTATTCACTTTTAAAATGAAAAATCATGCAGATTCAAAAAGCAGAAAGAAAGCAGGTTAAGCTACGACTTAACATTTCTTCTCCCAGCGGCTTTGGGAAGACTTATGGAGCATTGCAAATTGCTTATGGCCTTACATCCAGTTGGGAAACCATTTGTGTCATTGACACAGAAAACAGATCCGCTTCTCTTTACAGTCACTTAGGGAACTACAATACCATTCCGTTAAATCCTCCTTTTACTTCAGAACGCTACATCCAAGCCATCAGGATATGTGAGGAAGCTGGAATGGAAGTAATCATTATTGATTCTGTTTCCCCCGTATGGAATGGAGAAGGTGGACTGTTAGAATACCAAAACTCTTTAGGAGGTCGTTACCAAGATTGGGCGAAGGCCACACCTCTGTATCAGAAATGGCTTAATACCATTCTACAGTCCCAATGGTATATCATTACTACTACCCGTAAGAAGCAAGCTTATAACCTAGTTACAGAGAATAATAAAACCAAAGTTGAAAAAGCTGGTTTAGATGATGAAATACGCAATGGTTATGATTATGAAATGACCCTTGCACTGGAAATCATCAACGATAAACACATGGCAAAAGCTTCAAAGGACAGAACACAACTGTTTACAGGAAAGCCTGAATTTATGCTAGCTGTAAACACAGGAGTTCAGATAAAAGAGTGGTGTAGTCAGGGCAAGCCAGAGGATATTCAAGTAAAGATTAACAATTGCAGGTCTATTAAAGAACTAGTTAGCCTCTACAATGGCTTACTAACGGCTGAACAGGATCAATATTCTCAAAACTTCAATGAAAAAAAGAAAGTCTTTTTGTCCAATCAAACCAATTTCCCTTCATCAATAAAACCATCAACCAATGGAACTTATAAAAGTGAATAATTATCCCGTATTGTACACACCCAAAAAAACAAGAATATCAGAAGCTACACTAATTTCCGATTCAGATCATGAAAACAATGTTTTCATTGAAGCCAATACAATACCCTGCTCCTTTTCAGAAATGAGAAAAAACCATATCATACCTTCTTTTGCCAAAGATGGAGAAGCTTTGATATCTCATACAGATTTTATTGAGGTGGTAGCAGAAAAGGCTTCTGAAATATTTATAGGTGAGCAGATCAAAGATCCTGTTATCAGGCTTAGCCATGAAATACAGGGAAGAATCCCATCAGCTAAGAATAAGCCAGCAAAGGAACTACTTCCGCATGAAAGAACCCTATACTACGAACGGATGATGTTTACTATTGAAATCCCTACCATAAGAGGAAATATCGAAACCAATGACCTATCCCTTACCATTGGCGGCGTAAAGAGTTACTCAGAAGACAATTTGTATGGTAGGTCAGGAACTGAACAGCATTTTAAACTCTTTATCGGGTTCAAAAACAAGGTCTGCACTAACCTTTGCATTTCTACAGATGGACTATTAGGTAGTATTGCCATTAAGAACATTGATCAGCTTAAAATGTATGCGAGACTATTATTTGAGCAGTTCAATCATGGCCTCCTAATGACCAGCCTAAAAGGATTAGCCCAACATGAGTTATCAGAAACCCAGTTTGCAACGTTAATAGGAAGATGCAGGATGTATAATCATTTATCCAGGTCTGTACAGAACAGCCTACCACTAATGCAGTTTGGGGAGGTACAAATGGGTAACGTGGTAAGCAATTACTATAAAAATGACAGTTTTTGCAGGCAAGCCGATGGTTCAATTAGCCTTTGGAAGCTTTATAACCTCTTTACTGGTGCAAACAAGTCTTCCTACATAGACACATTTACACCTAAAGCTGTTAATGCATTTTCATTTGTTTATGGACTTAAAACAGCTATTGAGCAAAAAGAAGAACATTGGTTTTTAAATTGATGGCTTATGAGTAAAGACCACACAGGAAATACCCTACAATATCTTAGCAATAACTGCATACTGGTTATTAATAGACATGGCAAACTCAGGGAACTATTTACACCTTTTCTAGTAACATCAATAAATAGCAACGGGAGAAAAACTTTTATTGTTGAAAAAGTACTTAGCTCAGGAAGCGGAACTATCATTTATGTTATAAATGGCAACCAGTATCATTATAGGCAATTTACAATAAATATCAACTTTTAAAAACCATAATAATCTTGGGTGTAGCAAAAGCTACACTCTTTCTTTTTTATGCAAGCAGATTGCTAATTAAGGCTAGTATTACATACATCGATAATTTTAATTGAAGACATGATAAAACTTATACATATAAAACAGTATAGAACTACATTTTTGAGGGAAGTATCAACTATTCTATAAAATTCTTTAGTAATTTCAATAAGACATCGCGGAAAATATTTTATTATGGGGCATACAAAACTAGACTGGAGCAATTTTGATTGGAAATACTTTGAAGACCTTTGTAGAGAAATTGCTGAAACAGAATTTCCTGAGATAGAGTTTGACAATCATTTGAGCCAAGGATATAACCAAGATGGAATCGATATAACAGGTTTCGACAGTAAAAAAGGGAAGTTTATATCCATTCAGTCAAAAAGAAATAACAGGTTTGGACTAGCCTTATTAAAAGATGCTATCAAAGAATTTGTAGAGGGCAGCTATCGCGACAAAACCTATTATTTCATTATTGCGACCTCTAAAGATTTACAAGACAGAAAATCTAAAATTGCTATTGATAACCACAAAGTATCTATTTTAAAAAATAACGACATTATTTTCAACTGCTGGGATCAACGATTTATCGAAAAAAAATTACTTTCCAGGTTTGGGCTAGTTTCCAAATATTTTGGTAAGTATCAGGCTACTCGATTCTGCAATCCTGAAATCAGATTTGACGCATTTCTACCTATATCGCCTGTCACTAACTACATCACCCGACAACTATATCAATTCGATCAGATTTCGAAACAAGACAGCCTGCATTGGCATTTTAATAAACGAGAAAGATTCGATCTCTTCGATATCATTAACAGAACTAGCGTATCAAAAAAGCTTTTCATTATAGGAGATCCATACGAAGGAAAATCTTCATATTTAAAGAGCGTCGCATTGAACATCAATAGGCACAATGGAGGAAGTGGCTATCAGTCAATTTTTATTGAATTAAAGAACTTTACTTCCCAACCAGTTGAGTCTATTCTAAATAACCAATGTGGTGACTGGCAAAGTATACCACTATTAAAAATTATATTGTTCATTGATGGCCTTGACGAAATGGAAACGGACAAGCTAGAAAATTTCGCCAGTGACCTCAAGACGTTTTGCTCACATCATAAAGACGTCACGATTATATGCTCATGTAGGAAAATTTTTTATGTCAGTTATGAACTTGACAAAATCTTAAACGATTTTTTGGTTTTTGAATTAGCTCCTATTACAGAGGATAAGATCAACGAATATTTAAAGAAGTCTCTAAAGGAAGCTTACAATGACTTCACGAACAATTCTGGATATTCAAATGTCTTCGGCTTCCTTCACCACCCATTCTATTTAACACAAATAGTGCAGGATTATCTGTCTGAAGGAACTCTACCTAACACGAAAATATCTGTAATCGACTCATTAGTTAACAAATCTATCGAAAACTCAAAAGCTAGGAAACTAAAAGGTGGGACAAAAGTTCGCGATGTGATTATTAACTTTAAAGAATTGGCGGAAAAATTCTCTTTCGCATTGCAGCTATCGGGGCTTAATGCATTTAAAGATGAGCAAATGCAGGAGCTATTCACACTTGAAGAAAGAATTTTATTACAAAATAATCCAATGATTACAGTGTCAAATTCCTCTTGGAGTTTTGTAAATGCTATGTTTCAAGAACATATAACGGCAGGCGCACTGTCTAAACTACCATTTTCTGATATATTAAAATATACAACTATCGGAAAATCGATAAGGAAAGTCAAAAAGAAATGGGTCCAAACATTATCCGCCTTGCTCTCCTTCTGCGATCCCAATTCTAGATTATTTAAATATCTGCGGGAACTATTTGAAAAAGATAATATTGAGCTTTTGTTTGAAACAGAACCGACACAATATTCAACACAATTTAGATTAGAATTGCTTAAAAAATTATTACTGCAATGTTCAAAAGACAATAGACGTCTATCGCTAATTTATGAAGATAAGATAGCGAACTTTGTAAACGACTATGTAAAAAGTAAAGATTATCTAATTAATTTTATTAGCGAGGCTAATATACCAGATCGAGCTAAAATAATTGCTTGCCAAACCCTAGAACTCTGTACGCTGTCGGATAAACAAAAAAATATTTTTTTAGAAATTGCAGTTAACGAATTAATAAAATCTGACGACGCTTATTATGGTGGACGATTAATTCAAGTGATGGCAAATCATAAGATAGGTGATAGAAACCTTATTATTGATCTTGTTAATCGTTTTCCTCAATTCAACACCTTTCACGAGTATCGAGATAAACTCTATGAGCTCATAACAATCTTAGGACTTGTGGACGAATTCTATGCCTATGGCATTGATGGCGTTCTAATATTATCCGATTATAATAGAAAAGTTAGCCATGGAGGCTCTGAGAGAAGATTGCAAAACTTTTTCCTGAGTGCTAAGAACCCTGTTATCCTCTCATCGATACTATCTAATGTCAATTCTAATCGATGGAGGAAACACTTCGGTAAAAATTCTTTCTCATACAGTAAAACAACATTTATTAAAAGACTACTAAAAAAACTAGAAATCGCCTTCGTTAAAGAACCAAGTATAATAATAAATGTTGCATCATTCATAAAGTCAGTTGGCAAGGAATATCTTACAGAAGAATATAAAGAAATAGACGATTTTCTGCAAAATACACAGACCCGCACACTTATTACAAGACTTTTAATCAAGGATATTTTTGAAGATGGTGATTGGCAGCTTGGTTCTATCATAACCCCTAGAAGTTACGATTACATCTTATTTGAATTTGAAGAAAAGAACTATTCAATTTCTGCTCTCAGAAGCTGCCTTACGGGAATGTCTTACAGTAAAGAAAATCGCGAGGAATCTCAAAAGTTTTTTCAAATCTGTGATGATGCATTAGAAGGCCACATTACTATTACTCAGGAGGACAATAAATACGATTTGTACCTTAAGAGAGAACAGAAAAAAAGGGACAATGATTTAAAAGTGATCCAATCACATAAATCATTTATAAAAGGTGTTAAAGACTATTTCAAAGAGTTCGGAACGAAGACAATTTCTTTGGATGCCTTAAATGAAGAGTTCTTTATCGATTTGGATCAAGAAAAAAGAGTCCTTTGGAAAACAGCCACTTCTAACTTTGTTTACCATTTCCTACTGAAGAATCGAGAGGAAAACAAAATACGGCTTTCTCAATGTCTGAAAGTCTTAGCAATCAAGGAAAATTTTGAGTATTTCAGAGCAAGCGATATATTGCGCAACTTCGATACAAGCCTAGAATCCGTTCCTATTTATAAACAAGTATTAGAAGATTACTATTATTCCAATATTCAAATATTTGATTTCGTTAACTGCGAATGGGAAGAAGGTAATCAACTTATGTGGAAACCTGTAGGAATTTTGATAGGAGACATATTTAAAAAGCTAAAACCTAAAACCAAGGAACAACACCTATTTAAGTTATTATGGTTAGACGCTGCGGGAATTAAAGGTTTTGAGACAGCCAAACTAAATAAAAATGAAACCATTTCGCAAATCATCCTAAGAGAAGTAACACAAACGGCGACCGTAAGGCTGAAAAAGCAAATACTTGAAAACATAGCTACAGGTATCAAATCTAAATCTATTCTAGGCACTCATCTTGCACTCTGTGAAAAGTTAAAAATTGTTGAGGCTTTAGAATTGATATATGACCTTTTGCAAGACGCAAATTATCAAGAATACTTCGGCCATGATTTAATAGACATTTATCTCAGCCTGGGCGGGAATTCGGAAAATCTATTAGCGCTCTTAGAAAACACGAGAGAGTATCAAACTTATTTCTTCAGTCATCTTGTTCACAAGCTTTACAAGATACATCCACTTGAAGTAAAAGAGATATTGACGATCTTATTTGTAGAAACGGACTTAAAGGAAAAGAAAATTGAATTTGTTAGAATTCTTTGCGAATTAGGATCGCTAGCAGCTTTCCAATATTTAGTTTCAATTATACTCACAACAAATCGGGCTCCATATACAACTCAGAGCGGGTATAAAATAAATCGAATAAATACAGATGCAGCATTGATAGAAATTGATAAAATAAAACATTTTGTTCTTGAAAAAAATGACAATATCGATGTTCGATTTTATGAGACAGCTGGGGGAATCGCGTTAGAATGGCTTTTTAACTTGGCGGAGAAAAGTGAAACAGATTTATTGAAAGTAATTGACTTTTTAGAAAAGGCTAAAATAGATTTAAAGGACCAAGAAAATGTAGACGATTTTAATTGGTATATAAATAGAGTTTTGGAAAACTTCAGAGACTCGGATAATGGAAATAAAACAATAGCGGAAATCAAAGCAATTTTAAATTTAAAGAGCAAATCTACTTCATAATGAATATTCGTCCCAATAACGTAAAAGCCATCGTAGAAAAATATGACATAGTTGAGAAAAAAGACTTCGATGAAATGTCCATTTGGGCTGACTTGAACACACTTTTATTTAAAAACAGAAACAACCGTTCTGAGGAACTAATAAATGAGAAAGCAGCGTTCGATTTCTATGAAAACTTAGATTCTTTTGATGGAGATTTACGAAGCCTATTCATACCCAAATACGTATTAAAAGGTGGCGGTAATAGTGTAGTAGAAAATATCTCGTATAAGAATTTAAACAATACTATGGCATCTTATTACGAGGTTAGATTGAGCAATTGCCAAAATCCTATTTTGGCAGCTCGATATAGTATCCTACTGATATTATTTGACCAACTAGTTGCAAAAAAACCAATTAATATTCAGCATTTAAACATATATGTCAACTCTGTTATTAAAATAGTTCGTGAGGGCTACTCAAAATCTATAGTAAAGAATTTAAAAAAATTGAATAATGCATTACTTCTTTGTCTGAAATTCCAAAGTAGAGAGTTAGTTCAAACGTGTAAGGAGGCTCTTTTAAAATATGAATTTGATAATGCAGAAGATTCTAAACCTGGTCTATGGGGCTACACATTTAACCATCTTAGAAACTCAAAACTCTACAACGACATTGAAAAAGCATCTGTAATAAGCGATATGGAAAACAGGTTTTTGCGATTGAGCGATCATAAGAAAGGTAATTTCGTTGACAATCTCCATGCAGCTGAAGAAGCGGCAAATCATCTATTAACGTACTATAGAAAAAATAAAGAAAAATCAAAAGTTACGGAGATAACAACCGTATATGCGGCGTTTGTAAGAAAATGCACACAGCACTTGGACATTTTTTCGTCTCTCAAAGAACTGGAAAAGTTGCACCACTTATGTCGAGAAAATGGGATGAAGGAGCTTGCCAAGAATTTATTGATAGAAATAAGAGAACTGAGCATTAAGCAACTGCCCTTTTTACAAGAAATAACTAGCGATCAGCAAATAGATAAAGAGAAGTTCGAGCAAATAATCGTAGAGTTTTCGAAAGGAAGTGTAAACGATAAAATTCTAAAACTTGTTACACTTTTTCTTTTTGATTACAAGGCACTATTAAAACAACTATACGAGGACAAGGAGAAATATATTCATAAAAAGTTTCTCGGTAACTCAATTTTAGATGAAAGAGGACGAGTTACAAGTACTATGGAACCTCTGAGTTTAAATAATGAAGAAGCACATGTTATTTTCGAAATGGGCCAAATGATGCATTTATTATCAATCAATTTGCATCTTGCTTTCCTAGGAGCAATTCAGTTTGGAGAGTTAACAGAGTTACAGATTATAAATTATCTTAAAGAATCTGTGGCATTTAATGAAAGTCGATTAAAAGTCATCGAAAGAGGAATTGCATTTTATTACAAAAGAGATTACGTTTCGATGATTCATGTTATTATACCTCAATTGGAAGAGTCAATCAGAAACATTCTAGAGAACCTGCATCAGCCAGTAATAAAGATTAATGATACTGGAATACAAGATTTACAAACCTTTGGAACCCTGCTCAAC
Source organism: Niabella sp. ZPM-14 (assembly GCF_055693045.2). NCBI lineage: Bacteria > Pseudomonadati > Bacteroidota > Chitinophagia > Chitinophagales > Chitinophagaceae > Niabella > Niabella sp. ZPM-14. Next base: position 3,625,904 of record NZ_CM181148.1, on the reverse strand, counting down.
AATAAGGCTCTATTAGAAGTTTTCCCCAAAGACTTCGTTGTGTACTTAAAGGCTTTGTTAACTGACCGATGTGGATGGAATTTACGAAATAGAGTTTGTCACGGAACTATGAATTTTAATCAATTTACTAAAATTGAAGCTGACAGAGTTTTACATTGCCTTTTATGTTTCGGACTATTAAAACCAAGTCACTAAGCATTTGGCTAAAGGGCACATAAAAGTATTTTCTTTAAATAAAATAAATTGCTGGCATCAAAATATTACCCTTATCCTCTAGGGCAATAATTCTTTAGGAGTAACGCCCAAGGCTTCTGCAACTCTAAAAAGGTAAGATATTGTAAAATTCACTTGCCCTGTTTCCATTCTTGCCAATTGAGAATAATCCATACCACTGGTATTGGCTAAATTCTCTATAGAAATCTTTTTACCAGTTCGAATTTCACGAATTTTATTACCCACCAGCAATAAAGCAGATCTATTGATGTAATACTCTTTTTTGGGTAATTTTTTCACAGCCCAAAAGGAAAGAATAAAACAAATCTATACAATAGAGAATTCTCTATACTTTTGCATTTACCAAATCAGGGAAGCCGAAAACTGCATATTAAAGAGTAGGCACTTAAAAACTCATAAATCATGAAATATTTACCAGCTCGCATCACGATCATTATTATACTAATAATAATTAATTGGGCAGCCATCGACACAGTTCGATCATCACCAAATTCGGACGAATTCACTGCGGGAATTATACTCTTGATCGCTGTAATCCTTGGGAGTATCTGGGTTCTTCGTAGAGCATTTAGAAAAAGAAACAGTTAACTCAGATAGATCAATTGCAAGAAATAAATCAAAACATTATTTTCTTATCGAAATCGTTATAATTCATATGAACAAGAAACTATTTGCCATACTGGCTGCAACGTCATTCATAACTGTACACAGTCAAAACATAGACACGCTGAAAAATGATGCTATAATTAAAATGTATCAAAATGGACTATCACAAGAAGTAATTCTAAAAAAGATTAAGACTACCCCTCTAAAAAATTTCGACTTGAGCTCTGATGCCTTGATAATCTTAAAGAGTAATAAGCTTCCAGATAACTTAGTTCTTGCTATGATGGAAGGTTCAAACAAAGAAAATAAGACATTAATTAGCCCTAAAAGTGAAGCTAAGGAGTATTCGAATGAGACTCAAAGCCCTGAAGTTTTTTCAGGATCAGAAATCATTAAAGATGGTGTTTATTATTTCGATAGTCAAGAAAGTAAATATATTCCTATCAGGAACAATAAAACGGTAAAATCAATGATTTCCAATCACACAATTATGACTGGAGGCCTTTCGCGGAATATGGAATATCAATTTAATAATGTAGCCTCGTTAAATAAAATAGCTAATTCCAAGCCTGTTTTTTATGTAAAAGTCGAAGACAACTTTTCCGATTTACAACCTTCCGACTTAGTCCTTTTTGAAGGCGTTAATAGAAAGAATAAACGCATACGAATTGTCAGGTGGACAGGTGATGGAAGTTTTAATTCAAACAAGTTGCCAGGAAATGCTCAGTTTCCAATAATTGAAAAAGAAGGGGAATACCTTTACAAGATCACTTTCAAGAAAAGATTAAATCCAGGTAATTACTTTTTAGGTCCCAGAGATAATCCGATGAAGTTCTGCTTTGATTTCGATATTGTAGATTAAGATATGGCAAGGAGAATATATTTATAGAAACCCTTTTATTAAGGCAATTATCAAATGTTGTCCCTATGTTTACCCCCCAATAAAAAAGACTTATAGAACTGACTAAAAATCAATGCTATAAGTCTTTTAATTGTGATCCGGATTGGATTCGAACCAATGACCTACTGCTTAGAAGGCAGTTGCTCTATCCAGCTGAGCTACCGGACCAACTCGGAAATATTTCCGAGGCGCAAATATAGCTATTTTTTGATGAATCAGACATCAGCAGTACTTTCATTTTGTCATGAACTTTGCCGTACTGATAATGCTTTTAATCGGCATCTTAGAAGCTGCTGGAAAAATACGGCTGGATCTATTTTAAATATGACGCCATTTCTTTTTGATATGTCAAAGCTCTTTCTCTCGCAGCTTCAGCAAAATCAGGTCCGCCTGATGCGAAAATGATGTCCCGGCTGACATTGACCAACAAACCACAATCTTCATTCATGGCCTTTTCGGATATATCCTTGAGACTACCTCCTTGCGCCCCTACACCCGGCACCAGTAAAAAATTTCGAGGGATGATCCTGCGAATCGCCGTGAAAGAATCGGCTTGCGTAGCACCCACTACAAACATCAGGTTTTCATCGGTCCCCCACTGAGAAACGGTCTTCAACACTTTCTCGTACAGTAACTCGTCACCGCAGGTTTGTAACTCAAAATCTGCCGCTCCTTTATTGGAGGTCAGTCCCAATACAATCGCCCACTTGCCATCGTATTTCAGGAAAGGCTGTACACTGTCACTCCCCATATAAGGTGCCACAGTGACCGCATCGAAAGGCAGCTGCTCAAAAAATGCTTTGGCATATTGATCGGATGTGTTGCCAATATCTCCGCGTTTGGCGTCAGCGATCTTGAAGTGTTCATCGCCGATATAAGCAACTGTCGCTTCCATCGCCTGCCACCCCGCTATGCCTTGCGACTCATAAAATGCGGTGTTGATCTTATAAGACACACACAAATCCCTGGTGGCATCGATGATCGCCTTGTTGAACTGAAAAGCTGCATCCGGGACGGACCGGAGATGCTCGGGTATTTTCGTAATATCCGTGTCCAGTCCGACGCACAAGTAGGACTTTTTATTTTGTATTTGTTGTGTTAGTTCCGCTCTTGTCATATTAAACTATACTTTTAAACTTCGATTTTTTTGGGTGCGTAACATTTTTCTTCTTTCTCTTCTCTGTTTTTCTTTGAGGTCCTGGTGGTAAAAATATTCTAAATTAAAATGTTGGTCTGGTCAGACGGAGACCGGCAGACTAGGTTCAAGGCCGGTCAGATGGGACCGTCAGACCAGGTTCAAGGCTCCGGTGTGGCTCCGGTCAAGCGAAGACCGCCCCGCCAGGTTCAAGGCTCCGGTCTGACGGTCCCCGTCAGACCGGAGCCAATTAACACTCGGGCAGGCTCAGCGGCACATTGATTGCCAAACCGCCATCTGCAGTTTCCTTGTATTTAAAGTTCATATCCTGCGCCGTATCCCACATGGTCTTTATTACGTCGTCCAGTGACACGCGTGCAAAATCAGGCGTGCTTTGCAAAGCCAGCTGGCTCGCGGTGATGGCCTTGATGGCTCCCATCGTGTTCCTTTCAATACAAGGCACCTGCACCAGCCCCCCTATCGGATCACAGGTCATCCCGAGGTGATGCTCCATGGCTATTTCGGCCGCCATCAACGCCTGTTTTTGTGTACCACCCATGGCTTCGGTGAGCGCTGCTGCCGCCATCGATGAGGACACTCCGATCTCGGCCTGGCACCCGCCCATGGCAGCGGAAATGGTGGACTCCTTTTTAAAAATACTGCCAATCTCGGAGGCTGTCATCAGAAAATTGATAACCCGTTCTTCGTTTTCCTGGCCGGCTCCGGTCTGACAAAAGATCATCAGATAGTGCAGCACCGCGGGGATCACCCCTGCCGATCCGTTTGTAGGTGCTGTAACCACCCGGCCGAAGGAAGCGTTTTCTTCATTAACAGCCAGCGCAAAACAGCTCACCCAATCGAGGGTATATTTAAAATCGTTGCCGCCCTTCCGGATGGCAGTGATCCATTCGTCATAAGAATTATAAGTCGCTCCGCCCAGCAACTTTTTGCTCAGACTGGCCGCACGGCGGCGTACATTCAGGCCACCTGGCAACGTTCCGGTGGTGTGGCATCCGCGATACACACATTCCTTCATCACTTTCCATATATCAAGAATACCCGCTTTTATATCTTCTTCACTGCGCCACGCCTGCTCGTTTTCGTAAACGATCTCATGAATGGATAAGCCGGTTTTGATGCACCATTTTAAAAGGTCGTCTGCGTCGTTGATGGGAAAAGGTAAGCTTACGGATGCATCCGCTACCATGTCCTCGTCCGGTTGGCCCGGGCCGGTCTCTTTTTTTACAAAACCACCGCCAATAGAATAGTAGGTTGCGGCTATCGCATTTCCATCCGACAAAGACGCCAGGAAAGTCAAACCATTGGAATGGTAAGGCAGCGTTTCGGTGAATAAAAACTCAATATCCCGGGAGGGTAAAAATGTCACCTCATGTTCACCGCCGAGCAGCAATATCGATGTCTCGCTGATCCGGCTGATAGAAGGTGTGATCTGTTCTACATCGAAGGTCACGGGGTCATAACCGCAGAGCCCGAGCTGCACCGCAATATCAGTTCCATGCCCGACGCCTGTCTTGGCCAGCGAACCATAAAGCAACACTTTGATGCTGAGCACCTGTTGCAGTCTCCCGTCGGCCCTCAGCTCGTTGACAAACCGCTCGGCCGCACGCCAGGGTCCCAGCGTGTGAGAACTGGAAGGGCCCACGCCAATCTTTAACATATCAAACACCGATATCGGCTCGTACTGCATTGCAACTTTTTTATCCGGCAAACCTACATCAAATTCTCATCGATACCTTCAGAAACCGAAGCTTCGGCAAAATAAAAGCCAATAAAAAAGGGCTTGATCTGCTCAAGCCCTTTCAATGAATGCTGTATCTTTTAATTCACCTTAACCAGTTCTACATAGAAATACAACGGTTTGTTCTGCAATGGATGATAGGCACATCCATATGCCAATGACGAAGGGATAATCAACTTGATCTTTCCACCTTCCTTGATCTTCGGAATTCCAATCGTCCAGCCCTGTATAACGCCATTCAGTGTAAAAGAAGTACCGCCGGGATTCCTTACGTAAGAAGAATCAAAACCTTGCCCGTCCAAAGTACGCCCGACGTATTTTGCCGTAACACTACTGGTCGCCGTAGGCGTTGCTCCCGTTCCCGGATCAATGATCTGGTATAAAAGACCACTGGGATCCTGGGTAGTAGTGATCGCACTATCCGTTGCGAACTTCGTCATTGCCGGCATGTCATCCTCAACCGTCCTTGGAACACAAGGTTTGTAGTCGTCGTCATTCTTTAGACAACCGGCAATACCTGCAACACTTCCAGCCACTATCAGGGCCATTAAAATTATTCTCTTCATAGAAACCATATAATATGTATCCTTTAATTACCTTTTTTAACCGCCGTCAATGTATAATCAAAAACCACCTGGGAATAAGCCGGTATCACTTTACCGTCGTTCAGGCTTTGCTGCTCGCATCCCCAATAACCTAAGAAATTGGCAGAGGACGGGTAGATCATCCTGAAGCTCCCACCTTTGCGGGCTGTGGTCAGGAAGTTGTAGAGCGGTGAATCTGACTGAAAGTCAGAAAGTCTCAGGAGCGCTCCGTTATTATTTCTGTAAATGCTGTCGGTGCCGACTACTACTGTTTGACTTCCTTTGAATGTGCTGATCACTCTTTTTAATGCAATAAGTGAATCGCCCGCAGCCCTGCTGCTGTCAGGGTTTCCGAGGCTGGAGATACCGGTATAGGCTCCGACGTTAGCGTTGTAGGCGAGATAGGCAATTCCGTTATCTTCAATAAATGAATCAATAACAGCCCGATCTTGTTCCAGTGAATTCGGCGTACATCTTACAACATCATCATCATTTTTCAGACAAGCTGTTAACACAACTGCAGTCACGACAGCCAGTACGGGCAACCAAAAGCTTTTTTTCATTTTTACGTGGTTTTAAGGGGTATGTTTTCTATTAATCAATTCTTTGTAGCGGGTTTCGTTGATATCCCACTTGTGGTAGGACGAGAAGATCCCGGTGAACGCAACAATAATTATTCCAGCGATCAATAAAATTATGAACAGCGACGGATCAGCATTGGCGACCATGGAAGCTCGCTTATACCAGCCACTCATGAAGTTGAGCAGAATGGCGATCATCAGCACCAGGCCGGCAGGGAGCCCCACCAGGATTCGCCTGAACAGACGCCTCTTTTTGGTGCGATGTACCGCCCAGTAAGCGATAAAAGCCTCTTCCTCCTCCGTGTACATCCGCCAAATGTACATTCTTTACTGCGATTTTGGTAATACAGTAAAAACTTTTATATTGCGAATTCATCATAATCAATTGTTTGTGAAATTAGCGCCTATCTTATCCCAATACCTGACCACAAATAAAGTATTAAGTCTGCCTGGGCTGGGAACCTTTAACGCAGAAAATGCTTATGACCCTGATGTGGATTATAGCAAAAAAGGCGCTTCGCTGCTCAATATCACCTTTAAACAACAGCCGGTTGAAAAGCTGGATGATGAGCTTGTGTTATTTATCGCTGCCGAAACCGGCAAGATGAAGGTCCTTGCTGAATCAGACCTTAAGTCACAACTGGAGGCTACCATCAATTTTCTCAACACCGGTAAACCTTATTTCATCAGCGGTATCGGAACGCTCACCAAGAAATCGGACGGCACCATAGAATTTCACAAGGAAAAATATCCGCAGGCAGAACGAAGAAAGGTCGCTCCCATTACTGAAAAAAATTCTGTTCCCCAAACCTATATCGACGAAACCCGGAAACCGAGAAAAACAAAACCCGCCGCTATTATCGCCGTTCTCTGTCTGCTGGCCATTGCCGCTACCATCTGGTTTTATATAAAGAATGCCGAAGACATTGGCGCTATTGAAGAAACCACCGCCCAGGCCGACACGACCCGCAATGCCACAGCTGCTGGTCTTACGCCCGCAACATCGGCTGCTGCACCCGCGGCTACCGATGGCACGCTTAAATATGTGCTTGAAGTGACCCGCGAGCCACGCGCGTCCAAAAGATATAATCAGCTCAAGACCATTCAATGGCCGGTTGAAATGGAAACCAGCGACTCGGTAAATTACACGTTGTTTATGAGATTACCTTCTGCCGGATCGGATACTACTAAGGTTAAAGATTCGCTGACAGCTTTGTCCGGAAGAAAAGTGTGGATAGCAAGATAATTGTTACCCAACCGGACAAACAACGGTACAGCCGAACCAATCGTCCTGAATAAAAAGACTGAAAAATGAAACACCCTTTTGCACTGTTGATGGTATTGGGACTGCAGATCACTTCCTGTGTAACACCGTCGAAAAGTACTTCATTGGAAGCCAAACACGATATTGAGGAGATCCGGACGCTGATCAAAGCGAGCCCGGAACAAGCCAATCGATTGACTAAGGCACAAGCCGTCTTTTTGCACCATGCTCAACAACTGAACAAAGCTGATCCGGGTTACGAACAACAATTGTCAAGGCTTACAAGCAAACGGCAACAAGCCTTCGAAAAGATATTAAACCAGGAACAGCTGCTCCGGCTCCATGCTGTGGAAAGCGAAGACATCAAAAACGCACCGGTCTACCTGAAAAAGTAGCACAATGCTTAAGACTCCGCGCCCTTCAGGTATTTCACCCTAACCAGTTTTCTTATTGAGCATTTCGCCTGATGGCTTCGGTCACTTTACTCCTGAAGCCTTGCGGCATTTCAATTTGCACGGACTCTTTCAGGATCTTATCAGTGGGGCCAAACAATTCGGCGTTCCTCCTATTATAAACACTTCTGGCCGACGTAGATGGCGTTGAAGCTGGCACCGCCGCAGATGCAGGCACTGGCATGCCCGTGATCAGTGAGATCGCCTTCGCAAGTAAATAATCATTACGGTCTCCCAGTGGTTTCCAGGCGCCTGGTTGATTTTCGATGCTGGCTACGGCAACATCCGGCACCAGGTAACCCGGCTGTTCAAAATCCTCATCCCTGGCGTTTGCATACTTAGCCACGATAGGCTGCATAGCCCAGTTGCGCAGCTTATTCTTTTTGGCCGAAGACAGATCATCTTCATCATATACAGTGGCCGCCTTGTCTCCCTGATCGTCATAGGCATGCAGCGTAATAGACGCTGTGAACTTCCCGCCGGTATTGCTGCCAATGTGAACCACATTCATGTAAGGCCTTAAACAAAAGGTCAGCAACTCCGATGCCGAATAAGAATCGTCTGTGGCGATGATGTATACTTTATTTAAATTCAAGTTGGCATTCAAAGGCGTGATGCCTCCTACAACGTTGAGAGAATCTGTTCTTCCGCCCTCGCCCAATATTCCATTCAAAAAATCATTATACTGTAATTTGGTGAATGGCTTTTTTGCTTCTACTGCGGCGCGCGGAGCAATCAGCGAAGCCAGGTAGATAGCCGCATCGATACCGCCACCGTGATTGTATCTCAGGTCTATCACCAAATCGGTGATGCCTTCCTGCTTAAAGGCTGTAAAGGTATTATACAACTGGGCGTTGTAGCCGCCGATAAAATCAGTATAAAAAAGATACCCGATTTTCTTCCCTGCAAATTCCGGGCGGTCTTTATACACGGTGTCCACCAATACCGGGTTCGTTTGAATCGTAACCGGTGTCAGGGTAACAGTACGGCTGGCGGACGTAGTCACGTTGCCCACTCCAACAGACAGCGTATTGCCCTCGAAAAGTTTTGTGTAATTGCTCGTCGTCAGGGTGGCGCCGTTGACCTGGTAAATCACTTCGCCCCGCTTGATGCCTGCAGAAGCTGCCGGCGTATTGGGAAAGACATACTTTACATATCCTTCCACATTATTAGTGCCATTGACCCTGTATAAAGCCAGGCTCCAGCCAAAGTCTTTGGGCGTACCGGAAAAATCTGCCAGCAAGGCATTCACGTCGTCTGTGATCCAGGACCATCTCTTTTTAGCGTCGGCCGCCCTGAGTAGCCCATAGAAGTAGGCCTCCGGATTTTTTTCATCAGCGGCGTTGGGTGCTGTAATGATACTGTCAGCCCATAAATAATAAGTAGACATGCCGTCAAAAACGAATTTTGAGACCAGTGGCTCATTACTGTCTATCGAGTCATGCTTATTCGGACATGCGGTCAGTACTACCAATAGTACGATCAATAACGGGTACGCTTTTTTCATAAGAAGTGTAATTTAAGCAGCAGCTATTTCAGCTTGTAAATACGTCTGGAAGCTTTGCGCAAATATTATAACTTTATACCATTTAGTGAAATTAATCTTTTGCCCGTTAAATAAATTACTTTACTTTTCGCTCGATTTTTAATCGTTGCTTATGTCTAAAAATGAACTTAGGAAAGAGTTAGCCTTGGAGTACCATGCCAAAGGACGTCCCGGCAAAATAGAAGTGATCCCCACCAAAGAAGCTAAGACCCAGCGCGACCTGTCGCTCGCTTATTCGCCGGGTGTGGCGGTGCCTTGCCTGGAGATCGCAGATAATGTTGAAAACGTATATAAATATACGGCTAAGGGCAATCTCGTGGCCGTGATCAGCAATGGAACGGCAGTGCTGGGATTGGGAGATATCGGCCCGGAAGCCGGCAAGCCGGTGATGGAAGGAAAGGGAGTGCTGTTTAAAATATTTGCCGATATTGATGTTTTTGATATTGAAGTAAATGAAAAAGATCCGGTCAGGTTTGTCGAGATCGTGCAGGCACTGGAGCCCACGTTTGGGGGGATCAACCTGGAAGATATCAAAGCGCCCGGGTGCTTTTATATTGAACGCGAATTGAAAAAACGCCTGAAGATACCGGTGATGCACGATGACCAGCACGGCACGGCGATCATCAGTGCAGCGGCTTTGCTGAACGCACTTGAAATACAGAAGAAAAAGATCGAGAAAGCAAAGTTTGTCGTAAACGGCGCGGGAGCCGCTGCGATGGCCTGTGTGTTACTGTATCAGCAAATGGGCGCTAAACCGGAGAACTTTATCATGTTTGACAGCAAAGGCGCGCTGCACAAGGGACGCACAGGATTGGACGAATTCAAAGCGCCTTTTGCAATTGCCGAAAAAGATATTTCGCTGGCAGATGCTCTAAAAGGCGCTGATGTATTTATCGGCCTGAGCGCGGCCAATGTTCTGGACGGAGACATGGTCAAAAGCATGGCTAAAAACCCCATCGTTTTTGCGATGGCCAACCCCGACCCTGAAATATCCTGGGAAGATGCGACCAATGCGCGCAAAGACGTGATCATGGCCACAGGCCGCAGCGACTACCCCAACCAGGTGAACAACGTATTGGGATTCCCCTATATCTTCCGCGGCGCCCTGGATGTAAGAGCGACGCAGATCAATACAGAAATGCAGCTGGCGGCAGTGAAAGCCCTGGCAGAGCTGACCAAAACCCCGGTGCCGGATATCGTGAACCTGGCCTATAACCAGCAAAACATGCACTTTGGCCCCGAATATATTATTCCCAAACCGCTTGATCCGCGCCTGCTGGCCACGGTAGCGCCTGCAGTAGCCAAAGCAGCGATAGAAAGCGGAGTAGCCCGGATCAACATTGAAAATTGGGAGCAATATGAACATGACCTGAACAAACGGCTGGGCTTAGACAACCACGTGTTGCGGGTGCTGGGCAACAAGGCAAGAAGTGCGCCGAAACGAATCGTTTTTGCCGAAGGCGACAACGTCAATATCCTGAAAGCCGCACAGATCGTGCTGGACGAAGGGATCGGCTTCCCGACCCTGCTGGGAGATGTGAAAAAGATCAAGGCCCTGGCGGAAGATCATAAAATAGACATCAGCGATATGCCGCTGATCGATCCACGAAGTGATGAGGCGAAAGCGAAGCGCGAGGAGTATGTCAATATTTTTTATAAGAAAAGAGCGCGTAAGGGATATACCCGCCCGGAAGCTGCCAAGCTGATGGAAAACCGCAACCATTTTGGTTGTATGATGGTCGAGTGTAACGATGTGGATTGTATGATATCGGGACTGACGAAAAGATATTCCGACGCCATCCGGCCGGCGCTGCAGATCATCGGAACGGAAGAAGGCGTTAAGAAGGTGGCGGGCATGTACCTGATCATGACTTCTAAAGGACCGCTGTTCCTGGCTGACACGACGGTGAACCTTAACCCCACCGCGGAAGAACTGGCAGAGATCGTATTGATGACTGCCAAAGAAGTGGCAGCTTTCAATATTACACCGCGCATCGCGATGCTGAGCTACTCCAATTTTGGCAGCAGCAGCACACCGGAAGCGGAACTGGTATCTAAAGCCAGGGAGCTGGTAAAACAAAAAGACCCGTCGATCATTGTGGACGGCGAGATGCAGGCCAATGTGGCCCTGAATAACGGCCTGTTAAAGGAAATGTACCCTTTTAGCGAGCTCGTGGATAAGGAGGTCAATACCTTGATCTTCCCTAATTTAGCTTCGGGCAATATTACCTATAACCTCCTGAAGGAAATCGGCTCCCACGACGTGATCGGACCGATACTTTTAGGACTTAAAAAACCGGTACATTTGTTGCAATTAGGAAGCACGGTTAACAATATTGTGAACATGGCTTTAATCGCGGTTACGGACGCTCAGATCAAATCAGCTGCGTTGTCTGCCCGTGAAGAAGCGAAGGGCAAAAAGGCTTCCACAAAAAAATAACAATCACTATTTCCAACTAAATCAAACTCATTCTTGAAAATCTTAAAAGAATTCGGGCAGTATATCAGGATGTTCAGAGGCATGTTCCGCATGCCTGAAAACAAGGGCATGTACTGGAAGCAGTTTATGCTTCAATGCAACGATATAGGTGTAGGCTCGTTGGGCATCATTTGCATCATCTCTGTATTTATTGGTGCGGTGTCAACCGTGCAAACGGCCTACCAGCTGGTATCGCCCATCATCCCTAAAACAACTATCGCACAGATCGTCCGGGATACCGTGATCCTGGAGTTTGCGCCCACATTGAGCTGTATCGTACTGGCCGGCGTTGTCGGCAGTAAAATAGCCAGTGAGCTGGGAAATATGCGGGTGAGCGAGCAGATTGATGCGCTGGAGATCATGGGTATCAATACCAAAGCATATCTGATCCTTCCAAAGATCATTGCCGGAGTGTTGACTATTCCGCTGCTGATCGTTCTCGCGATGGCATTGGGTATCCTCGGAGGTCGCCTCGCCGGATCAGCTGCAGGCATCATCGATCCTTCAATCTATGATAATGGTTTGTTGATGGAATTTAACGGGTACAATGTCTTCTTTGCCCTGACCAAAAGCTTTGTATTTGCCTTCATCATCACCAGCGTGCCTTCGTTTTACGGATATCACGTGAAAGGAGGTGCCCTGGAGATCGGACATTCCAGTACCAGAGCGGTGGTCGTTTCCTGCGTGCTGCTGTTGCTGGCAGATTATATATTGTCTGCGTTGTTGTTGTAAAAACAGTTTAGTTGAACGTCGTTGAGAGCTGGTTGAAAAATGTTGAAACTTATATCAACCATCATTCAACTATTCTTCTACTCATTTAACTACATTCAACCATCATTCAACTTTGACAAATGATTGAAATAAAAAATCTTAAAAAAAGCTTTGGCGATAAAGTAGTCCTTAAAGAGGTGAATGCAGTGATGGAGCCGGGCAAATGTAATCTGATCATCGGTTCGAGCGGTAGCGGTAAAACGGTTTTGATGAAGTGTATTGTAGGTCTGATGCCTCCTACCGAAGGCGAAGTCATCTACAACGGAACCAATTATGTTACCATGTCGCTCGAAGACAAAAAGCGGATCCGAAAGGAAATCGGGATGCTTTTCCAGGGATCGGCTTTGTTTGACAGCCAGACGGTGGAGCAAAATGTAATTTTCCCGCTGGACATGTTTACCAACGACAAATATTCCGTAAAAAGAGACCGCGTAAAGGAAGTGCTCGATCGGGTAAAGCTGAATGAAGATGCTTATAAAAAATTCCCTTCGGAAATCAGTGGTGGTATGCAAAAGCGTGTGGCGCTGGCAAGAGCGATTGTTTTAAATCCGAAATACCTGTTTTGTGATGAGCCCAACTCCGGCCTCGACCCTCAGACTTCCATAGTTATCGACAAACTGATCCGCGAGATCACAGAGGAATACAATACAACCACGATCATGAATACACACGACATGAACAGTGTGATGGAGATCGGAGATCATATCGTGTACATGCATCATGGCGAAAAGGAATGGGAAGGGACCAACAAAGAAATTATCTACAGCGATAATCAAAAGCTGAACGAATTTATTTTCGCGTCGGACTTTTTACAGGACGCTAAAAACATGAGAACGATACAGGAAACAGGAGCGCTTCCTAAAGATGTTCACGCCGGCGTGAGAGACGCTTTGGAAGATAAGCTGAATATCGACCTTGACGGTGACGGGAAGATCGGCTCCCAGTAATGCCGTTACTCCTTTCAATGAGCGGCAGGTTGCAGCCGTCATTTTTCTACATGAATCAGCAAAAAATGATCTATTAGCCTGTTGGTTTCCTTACTTTTGTAACCAATCAGAAAAAACTATAAAATGGCAGTATTAGTAAATAAAGATTCTAAAGTTTTAGTACAGGGCTTTACAGGAACGGAAGGCACTTTCCATGCTACACAAATGATCGAGTACGGGACCAATGTGGTTGGAGGAGTTACACCTAACAAAGGCGGCACTACCCACCTGGACCGCCCCGTGTTCAACACCGTGGCTGACGCTGTGAAAGAAACAAATGCTAACGTAAGTATCATTTTCGTACCTCCTGCATTTGCTGCAGATGCAATCATGGAAGCGGCTGACGCAGGCATTAACCTCGTAGTATGTATCACCGAAGGCATTCCTGTTCAGGATATGGTAAAAGTGAAAAACTATTTGCAGGGGACCAACACAAGATTGATCGGACCTAACTGTCCGGGTGTGATCACTGCAGGTGCTTGTAAAGTAGGCATCATGCCAGGGTTTGTATTTAAAGAGGGACGTATTGGTATTGTGAGCAAGTCCGGAACATTGACTTATGAAGCGGCTGACCAGGTGGCGAAAGCGGGCCTCGGTATCAGCACTGCTATTGGAATTGGTGGCGACCCTATCATCGGGACACCTACTAAAGAAGCTGTAGAATTATTAATGAACGATCCTGAAACAGATGCCATCGTGATGATCGGTGAGATCGGCGGAGGCATGGAAGCCGAAGCTGCGAACTGGATCAAAGCAACCGGCAATAAAAAACCAGTGGTGGGCTTTATCGCCGGCCAAACAGCACCTCCCGGCCGCAGAATGGGCCATGCAGGTGCGATCGTAGGTGGTGCAGACGACACAGCTGAAGCGAAAATGAAGATCATGAGCGAGTGTGGTATTCACGTAGTAAGCAGCCCGGCTGATATTGGCAAGACAATGGCTGAAGTGCTGAAAAAATAGTCAAAAATAGTACATCATATTTCTAAAAAACCTTCGATCATGATCGAAGGTTTTTTATTTAAAAAGATCAGGAGGCTAAGAATAATTCGGCAGGCAGATTGAAATAATCTTTCAGCTTGCGCGCCATTTTTAGTGTAATTTCTCTGCGCCCCGATAAAACAGAAAAACATAACTTTTACTACCGATGACTGGTTCGAGGTCTTTGTTCTTCAAACCCAGCTCGGCCATTTTATCTTAATTATTTCCAATACATCTACCTGTTGCACCGGATATTTTTTCCGGTCATAATCATCAATCAGCCATATCAATAAGGACAGCTCATCATATTCTTTTGTACCCGGCTCGGTGTCAAATAACTCACGCATACGCGTTGCAGCCTTGTGTAATCCTTTTCTGATTTTAGTATTGTCCAATCCATGCTTTTAATTTTAGAGGTATTCTTAACATCAGACTACTTTCTTCTAAAAAAATCGATTTTAACATCATACGCTACGTTAAATATCGCCTTCGTCTATCCAAAATGCCTACCCCTCGCATATTGCTTATTGCTTATTGCTTATTGTCCATTGCCCATTGTTCTTCTTTAAACACCTCCATTAAAATATCGCCGTTAAACTCGCCCTGCCTGTATGAATTGTTCTCGTGTTGCCCGGCTTCCGCCCATCGTACTGAAAATTAAGCTCCAGGTTGTTGAGCAATCGTTTGGTCAGCTGAAGGTTCCATAGCAAGTTAGTGCCCGGCAGCAAACCGTCCAGCATCACATAGCCAATCGTGCTTTGCGCGGCGTTGGCTTCTGCGGCTGTATACTTCAGCCCGTTGTAAGTAAACCTTCCGGTCAATGACGCGCTTTGCAAAATATTGTATTTTGTTTCGGCGGTCAACGCGTTGGACACCGCTTCTTGTCCACCGTATGAAGGAGCGTTGTTTTTCACTTCGTATTTATAACCAGTAGTAACGCGGAAAGACGTTCCCCGGATGAAGGATAACAGCGTCTCCGCATTATTGCGCTTTACTTCATAGTTGCGGTTATCAAATAATCTATCGTCGGTGTATAAAGCTGTAACGCCTTTAAGCATATTGATGTTGAGCGTAAACGATCGGGATAGGAAATGCCGGTACTTCAGCGTCCAGTCATTCAGTTGCCTCGTTTCATAGCCATAGGTCAGGAATGCTTTACCATTGTTGCGAAGATTGCTGATATCGACACCCCATTTGGTGCTTTGCCGGTTGAAGGAAACGGTATTGGCCAGCACGGTGTTCAAAGTAATCAGATTGCTATCCGAGAGTCCGTATTCGAAAGGATTGAACTCAAATGCTCCCTCTGCCAGCGATTTTTTAGATATCTGCAAGGAAGTGGTAAAAATGAATTTTGAGATGAACTTCTTTGAGCCGGACAAATCCTTGTTCCGCCACAGTTGCTGCGGCGTAATGTTGAAGCTATAATTCAGCGTAGTGTAATTGGCTTTTATATATTCATTGGTAGGTGTAAAAATCCGTATGAAGCGCGCCTGATCCACGAAAACGGCTAACTCAAATTCATTCAGCTGCTGCACCCCGTCTTCATTGTAATCGATCCAGGTGTATTGCCCGGTACCCGCGGGCACTTCAAGATAGGCGTATTCCCGCCTCTGCTCCTGCCCGGAACCTACCTCGTATAAAATATTTCCATTTAAAAAGCCGTTCCATTCGTTCATCTGGTATTCCGCCCGCGCCAGCACCGTATTATCCTCGGTCTGGCTGCTTACCTTGTTGTCATACACTTTTAACTTCCTGAATGTGGTGTTCAGATAAAATTGCCGGTTCGCGTTGGACAACAGTTCGGCCTGCAAATTCAGATTATAACTTCGATCGCCGCGCACCAATTGCTTACCGATGGGGTATTTATCGCTCCTCGTATAAAAGTTGATGCCATACCGGTTCTGCCGCTGCGGATCGGATCTTAGGTATGCCGTGTATGTGTCGAATGAAAATGAAGTGAAGTCCAGGGAGTCATTCGCTTTTCTTTTATTAAAATTTTCTTCAAGCGTGTATTTACCACCAATTACCCAGTTATCCAGCCAGGGCAATTTTTTACTGATATCAATAACGGGTCTGAAAAAATATCCTTTGTAGGTATCCGTTTCATAGTTGGTTAACACAAACTGATTGTTGAAACCCCAGTTCTTCCAGGCGGTTAACTGGGTTAAAGAATTTTGAAATCCCCGGTAGCGGTCGCTTCTATTGTAGTTGGTGAACTGGTATTGCAGCTGGTTTCCGTTGTCACCCAGCAAGCCTACCGATGCTTTTATAATATTTTCATCCGCCCTTTGTGCCACCAATGGCAGTCCCCAATCCCTCGAAAACTCCACATCCCGCAACCGCTCGAGAGGTTGAAATCGTTGTTGAACATATTCATAATCCAGCGAACTGACCAGGCTCAGCTTATTTTTTTCACGCAGCAATTGAGTGTTAGTGAGGTTAACCTTGGCGGCATAGCCGTTATCATCACCGTCATGTAGGGAAGACAATGTATTGACATCATACTTGCTCGTCGCCACTTCCGTTTTCAAAGTCGTATTGGAAGTAATATTGTAATCAACGCCCAGTGTCAGTACCTGTTGCTTCCTTGGCGCTACCAGCAACACCACCGGGTCGTAGTTCCCCTGCCTCACACCGTTCAGTGGCGCCCTGTAGACGAACACTTTCCCGTTGGCATTTCCATTGTCCGGCACATAATCCCCGCGGCCAAATCCTACATCTGTGAAAGCCAGGTTATACCTGGCGGTTTCCGGATCAGTGGAATACCGGTAAAAGGAATCGACTACATTATCGACCGTATCATAAACCCGCTCATACAGGATCTTGCCCGGCGTCAGGGTGTCTAACAAGGCAGAAGGATAAAAAGCGTTTTGAATACTATCACCCACATCAAAAAGGAATTGCTTTTGCCGCGTATCCAACACCTGGTTGATCGAAGAATTCTTGGCGTCACTATTGCTGAAATATCCTACGCGCAGTTTCACTTTTTTATTAAAGTCAAATTCCTGGTTGGCGTAAACATTGGTGTTTAAAAAATTCCGGTCGGCATATTCGAACTCTACCTGGATGCGGCTGTCTTTGGTGATCATTCGGCGCGGTGTGAACGTAATTTCGGCCGTGTTGTAATTGATCACATAGTCCTGGTCTTCCCCCCTTTTTTGCAGTTCTCCATCGATGAATACCCGCTCGGTATTGGCGAGCACAATAAAAAACACTTCGTCGTTAGCGCCCGAAAGCCGGTAGGGGCCCTGGTTTCCTTCCAGTCCCTGGAACACGTTGCGGGTAAATTTACCTTTAGCAATTGATCCGCTGACCAATGTATTGGACTGTATACCCGGAGTTAGCTTATTGATGGTCTGGAACGAAATACCTTGCAGCCGCTTATAAAATTTTAAAAAATAATTACGCCCTTCGCGCAGATCCATATCCCCTATGTTCAGTTGCCAGTTATTCTTTTTGAAGCGGATATAGACTTCATCAAATTCATTCAATTGCTGGGTATTACCGTCGGGCTGTATCGGTACGTTGTTGTCGGTAATAGCAGCCTGCAGCTCAATGCTGTCTGCAAGCATCCCGCTAAGTTGTATGTTCAGGTTAGAGTTCAGCACTACATCCTGGTTATTGCCAAACCCGATCTGCCTGCCAAAGCTTCCCTGCGCGTTGATATTACCGAAATTAAACAGGTTGCGCTGATTATTTTCCGGTGCC
The DNA here is from genome assembly GCF_055693045.2 of Niabella sp. ZPM-14. NCBI lineage: Bacteria > Pseudomonadati > Bacteroidota > Chitinophagia > Chitinophagales > Chitinophagaceae > Niabella > Niabella sp. ZPM-14. Next base: position 3,607,920 of record NZ_CM181148.1, on the reverse strand, counting down.
GGCGCCCTGATGGGCGCCGTGGAATACAAGATCAGGCTATCATAATTCATGCGTTGCACGGAGGCGTTCAGCTTGAAGGAGAACACCCTGTAAGTAACGTTCACGGATTCAAGGGCCGGTGCCTGCTTCCAACGTAGCGTGGCATTCACATAATCAATGGTATATTGACTGCTGTCGACGCCTTCAATACTAAAGCTACCGGGCACAATGCTGAGGCTGTCCAGTCGCGTCGGCGACGCGCTGTTAACGGCAACAGAATGCTGCCTCAGATTGCTCTGAGCGGGGCGCTGCCCGTAGGTCTTTGAAAATAACAGCAAACTTAAAGCAGCCAAAAATATGGTGCGGATAACATGCAATACCTAAACAGTTGTTGTTTGCAAAAATCGGGTATTATAAGTACTTAACAGGCTTCCGTCATGGAGAAACGTCATTTTACTTCACCATCAGATCCACAAATTCATTCACCGTCATACCTGCGACCTTATCATAGTGGAGACTGGCTTCTAAAATACGCTGCTGCTGTGCTGCATCAAAGATCCTCGCCGTATTGATCTTGAATTTTTCGATCAGCTTCGGAATCCCCTCTTCACGTCTCCGTTTGTGCCCGATCGGGTATTCAACAATTACCTCCGGAAGGATCGTTCCATCTTTGAGTTCTATAGTAAGCGCATTCGCGATCGATCTCTTTTCCGGATCGTGATAGTCGTAGGTAAACTGTGCATCTTCTACGCAGAATATTTTATCTCGAAGCTGATCGATGCGTGGATCTGCCGCCACCTCATCTTCATAGTCAGCCGCCGTAAGACGCCCGTAGATCAAAGGAACAGCGACCATATATTGAATGCAATGGTCGCGGTCAGCCGGGTTGTTCAATGGTCCCTTTTTATCAATAATGCGAATCGCCGCTTCATGCGTCCTGATGATGATCCGCTGGATATCATCGCTGTTTTTTCCCATAGCACCCAGTTGCTCATGAAGAGTCATTGCGGCTTCCACAGCTGTTTGGGAGTGAAACTCGGCAGGAAAAGAGATCTTAAACAGGATATGCTCCATCACGTAAGTACCGTAATCGCGCTGGAAGGAAAAGGGGTTGCCTTTGAAAGACACATCATAAAAACCCCAGGTCTTCGCTGTAAGGACCGATGGATAGCCCATTTCACCGGTTTGCGCAATCAGCGCCAGTCGCACCGCCCTCGAAGTAGCATCGCCCGCCGCCCAGGATTTCCGGCTGCCGGTGTTGGGTGCATGACGATAGGTACGTAACGATTGCCCATCTACAAAAGCCAGCGAAATCGCATTGATCAATTCATCACGATTCAATCCCAATAGTTTCCCGACAACCGCTGTGGACGCCACTTTTACCAGAATCACATGATCCAGTCCCACGCGGTTAAACGAATTCTCCAGAGCCAGCACGCCTTGTATCTCGTGTGCCATTACCATGGCATGCAATACCTGCAACATCGTTAAAGGCTGTTTGCCTTCGGCGATATAAGTGCGCGACAACCAATCGGCCGTTGCCAGGATACCACCGAGGTTATCGGAAGGGTGTCCCCATTCTGCCGCAAGCCAGGTATCGTTAAAATCTAACCAACGGATGATGGCGCCAATGTTAAAAGCCGCCTGAACGGGATCCAACTGGTAATCCGTCCCCGGTACTTTTGCTCCGTTAGGAACTACTGTCCCCTTCACGATCGGACCGAGCAACTTGGTACAAGCCGGATAAGTCAACGCTTCAAAGCCGCAGCCCAGGGTATCGAGCAAACAATAATGAGCTGTTTGTAAGGCCAGATCACTTTTGATTTCGTAGTGAAGAACATAGTCAGCAATATCCGCTAAAACCTTGTCTGGCTGCGGCCTTTCATTGGAGATGTGTGATGACATTAGTAGTTGAAAAATTTATATGTTGGTAAGGAGACCATGGTCTATTGTCTATGGTCTATAGTCACAAAATTAAGATGCTCCGGTCCGTTATAATTGGCACTGGGACGAATGATCTTTCCATCCTGCCGTTGTTCGATGATATGCGCACTCCACCCGGTTACCCGCGACACTACAAATAAAGGTGTGAACATCGCCGTAGGCACGCCCATGATATGATAGGCCACCGCAGAAAACCAATCAAGATTGGGAAACATTTTTTTCTCATCCCACATCACCTTTTCCAATCTTTCCGCAATAGAATAAAGTTGCATGTCGCCGGCCTCTGCCGACAGTCGCTGCGCGACCTTCTTAATAATGACATTCCTCGGATCTGCAATAGTATATACCGGGTGACCAAAACCGATGATCACTTCTTTCTTTTCCAATCTTGCTTTGATATCTGCTTCGGCAGCGTCTGCATCGACGTACCGGCTTTGGATATCGAAAGCTACTTCATTAGCGCCTCCGTGTTTAGGTCCACGCAAAGCACCGATCGCTCCTGTAACCGCCGAATATATATCTGAAGCGGTACCCGCGATCACACGGCCGGTGAAAGTGGAAGCATTGAACTCGTGCTCCGCATAAAGGTTCAAAGAGATCTGCATCGCCTGTATCCAGCTTTCTGAAGGCTTCGAACCATGCAGTAAATGAAGAAAATGACCGCCGATGGTGTCATCGTCGGTTTCAACTTCTATCTGCTTCCCGTTGTGTGAATAGTGGTACCAGAACAGCAGCGCTGACGATAATGAAGCCAGCAACTTGTCCGCGATATCCCGGGCGCCCGCCACGTTGTGGTCTTCCCTTTCAGGAAGAATGGTTCCCAGGACAGAGGTGTAGGTTCGCAGCACATCCATGGGGTGAGCCGCGGCCGGGATCTGCATCAGCACTTTCTTGATGATCTCCGGTAATCCCCGAAGTGATTTTAATTTGGCCTGGTAGGCTTTCAGTTGCGGGGCGGTGGGTAATTTTTCATGGATCAGCAAATGAGCTACTTCTTCGAAACTCGCTTTCTCTGCCAGGTCATTGATATCATATCCCCTGTAATGCAGATCATTTCCGCTTTTACCTACCGTACAAAGCGCCGTGTTACCGGCCGCTACGCCGGAAAGCGCAACGCTTTTTTTAGGTTTGAATGTGCTTGTTTCTTTGGTTTGCATCGTTGTTATTTTTTGAAGAGTTCGTCTAACTTCTTTTCGTATTGATAGTAATTGATACTCTCGTATAATTCCTGCCGCGTCTGCATGGTGTCCAAGACGTCTTGTTGTGTGCCTTTCTGCCGGATTGTATGGTATACATTTTGCGCGGCTTTGTTAGCCGCCCGGAACGCCGATAAGGGATATAATACCAGGCCCACACCTGCCTCGCGCAACTGCTCAACCGTGTATAATGGCGTCATGCCAAACTCTGTAATGTTTGCCAAAACGGGAAGTCCGGATGCATCCGCGAATTTCTGATAGTAAGACAGATCCGTAACTGCCTCTGCAAAAATGAAATCAGCGCCAGCTTCTTTGTAGGCCGCCACGCGTTCCAGCGTCTTGTCAAGTCCTTCGTTTGCCAGGGCATCGGTACGTGCGCCGATTACAAAATGTTCATCGAAACGCGCATCAGCCGCGGCTTTCAGCCGGTCTACCATCTCTTCCTTTGACACAATTTCTTTGCCCGGCCGGTGACCACATCTTTTCGCTCCCACCTGGTCCTCAATATGAAGCGCAGCGGCGCCCGCTTTGATCAGCGATTTCACCGTTCTTTCGATATTAAATGCCGAAGTTCCAAACCCTGTGTCTACATCGACCAGCAGCGGTGTATCGGTCACATTAGTGATCCTGTAAATATCGGTCAACACATCCTCTAATGTGGTAATGCCCAGGTCAGGCACGCCTAATGATCCCGCAGCAACGCCGCCCCCGGATAAATAAATGGCGTTGAATCCGGCCTGCGTTGCCAACAAAGCATGATTGGCATTGATGGCACCCACGATCTGCAAGGGGTGCTCTTTTTGCATGGCTTCGCGAAATCGCAACCCCGCCGAAGCGGATGATAAGTTCTTTTGCATATTAGCAAATGTAATTATTTGTGACCGGTACCCGAAATGAATGGAGGCATAACTCAGGGCAAACGCATCTAAATTGGGCAAGAATGCCTTCTTTTTTACTCAAATGCACTTCAGACGCCAAAATTTGACATACCGAAACGGATTTCGGATGAAATTCAAAGATAATTTTAAGTGCTCAACTGTAAGCTTGCTCTATTTTTCGGCCCTAACGATATTTTGGTATGTAGCGACGGTCATTTTTGATTACTAAAATCATTTAAAAAAGAAACCCAGTGGGATTTTTTTTAAAATTGGATGCGCTTGCCCTGGTAAAAACTGCGTGAAATGCTCACAAAAAAAGGATGAAAGATTTGTTGTAAGTACCCCATATTTCAGACAGTTATTGGTTGGGCGTTTTTCTTTTCACCAGCCAATATTTTGTATTCAACAGGTGTAAGATTACCGAGTGATTCATGTGGCCTTTTATAATTATATTCTTCCATCCATTGCTGCGTTAGCTCCCTTACCTGGCCAAGATCAAAGAACAGGTAAGCATCCAATACCGCTTCGCGGTAAAGACGATTAAAACGTTCTATATATCCGTTCTGCATAGGCCTTCCGGGCTGGATATATTGAATATGGATTCCCTTTTCTTTAGCCCATAATTGAAAGTCTTTTGAAGTAAACTCCGGACCATTATCCACCCTAATTACTTCTGGTGTTCCATTGACTTCAATAACCCTGTCCAATATGCGGATTACCCGTTTTGAAGATATGGAAGTGTCAACTTCAATCGCTAATACCTCCCTGCTACAGTCATCCATCACATTGAATGTTCTGAACCTACGATTGCCGGTCATGCTATCACTCATAAAATCCATACTCCATGTTTTATTCACTTCTGTCTGTTGCTGCAACGGCTGCTTTACACGTGCGGTTAAACGTCTTTTCCCTTTTCGTTTTTTGTTAAGCTTTAATAACTTATAAACACGGTACACTCGCTTATGATTCCAAGCCTTACCCGAGCGGCGCAAATAAGCAAAGAGCTTTCGAAATCCATACGATGGGTAGGCAAAGGCCAACTCCTGTAAGGCTTCTATTACGTCTGAATCATTCTTTACAGACGCATAATAATACTGAGAACGGGGTAATGAAACTATTTTGCAGGCCCGGCTCACCGGTATTTTTCGCTCCCTCACAAGCTCCTCGCTTAGTTGCCTTTTGGTGGCAGGGCCCAGCCTTTTTTTGTGAATAGATCCCTTAATATCTCGTTATCCATAGCCAGGTTAGCATACATGCGTTTTAACCGGGCATTCTCCTCTTCCAGTTCTTTCATACGCTTTACATCAGAAGCTTCCATCCCTCCATATTTACTCTTCCAATTGTAAAATGTCGCTTCTGATATACCCAACTCACGACAGAGTTCTTTAGTCGGAATACCGCCTTCCTGGCGTTTTAATGCGCAAACAATTTGCGTTTCTGTGAATCTTGTCTTTTTCATCTTTTACAGTTTAAAATTAATTAATCGCTCTTACTTTAAACTGTCTGTTTTTTAGGGACACTTACAATACCATCACTTCCTATTTTACCCCCTAAAGTGGTATTGCATATTCCCCTTGAGACATCCAACGTCCAACTGTCGTCACCCCCCCTTTGCAGCACTTGTAGCACAACAACCCTAAAAATTTTCTCACAGTTTTTCTACTAAGCCCAATTCTTCTAAAATTGCCGTTGTTAAAGACTCATCAGTAATTTCAACTTGCTTAAGAATTAATATCACTTCAGGAACATCCTTTTCTCCTACGGCTTTGTCAAATTTTTCCATCAGACCACTTACATAAAGTCGCTCATTTACCGTCATGCCTTTATATTGATTATCCATCTTTTAAAAATTATGGTTTAAGCACTGAGAAATTTGTAATTCTAACATTTTCAGGGTTAATTATATATTCAGGGAGTCCGCCAATATTTCCATCTAATGGCAAGGCTTTTCTAAACTTAATAATATCACTAGCATTCACCTTCCCTTGTAGCATAAATTCAGCAGTGTTAGTTGCACCGCTTGCACCTCCAGATGGGAGACCTGCTAAGTTTCTGAAATTGCTCACCGAATTTGGATGTGTCGTAGTCCATGAAAAACCCTCAGCTCTCGCGTCACCACCAAAAACACGATAAACAGTCATTTCTCCCGCTTTAGCAGCATTTGATCCAAAACTTGTATAATTCTTAGCATAAGCAAAACTATATTCGATATTTTTTGAAAGTTCAACGCCAACAGTCCGAACCTGCTGTGCACTAACGTTACTTAACACCACACTAAATTCAGCCTGTTGCGTTCTGATAGCAGCAGCACGTGCAGCGGTTTGTTCATAAAAAGCCCTTTCGGCAGCCTCAACAGAAGCAGCACGTGCAGCAAATACACCCTCAGTGTTGCGAATTGCAGCAGCCCGAGACGAAGCAGATATTCCACTTCTCCCCAAACCACTAAAGCCTCCTAGTAATGCCGTCTGTAAACCAAACCGCGCTGCTTCTAGCAAAGCTTGCTCACCTGCCGCTATTGCCCCACGATCCAGATAAAATCCCATGCCCCAATTACTTCCATGTACGCCAGAGGAGGACCAGGCCGCACTCATAATCTGACCTCTTGATAAATAAGGACTCATGCCATCCGGATCGATAAACCTGATGGGATTGTTGAAGGCATAATTATATACACTATGCCGGCGCATTTGCTCGGCTAATGGATCTTCTACATGCCACCTACCTATTATGGGATCATAAAACCGGGCGCCATAGTCGTACTGATGCAGCTCCTCCTGTTTTTCCTTACCATTATAAAGATACTTGTTGGAGAGATTACCGTTCATTACTTCCATACCAAATGGCAGGTAGGTAGTTTGCTGGATAATACCAGAACTATTAAACACAACTCTTGTATTTCCTAAATGGTCTTTCAAAAAATATTCATAACTATAAGTCCCACTATTATTTCTGATGACTCCTTCTTCAGCACGAATAATTTCTATTGCTGGTATGGCAAACGTAGAGTTTTTAATATACTGTATACCGTCTATATAATGCCGAGTTTCACTGGTCGTTTCCTTGGCAAGTTTATTTCCCTTCGCGTCATACGTGTATTTGACTAGTCCAGAAGGCGTATTCGCCTGTCTTGGTAAATTAATCTCATTGTATTGCAACGCTATCTGTCCATCACTTGTCATGCTGCCATTGGTATTATATGTGTAGGTTCTAGAATAGCCTCCACTTACACTTTGGAGTTGGTTGCCTTTACTACCATAATTATAGCTTAATGTTCCTGTACCGATGGGGGACGCAGCATTCTGCCTCACGAGGGTCTTTATATTCCCCATTTTGTCGTATTGAATACCGGTTTCATTATACCCTTCATCGCTGATGCCGCTGGTCAGGCGATTGGCTCGGTCATAATTGTAGTTATAACTGTGCAATATGCCAGTAGCGCTTCCGGTTCTCCACAATTGCTGTCCTATATTACCATTATATTGAGGAGAAGGCGCGTCATCATATTTTAACTGCTGGGTGAATAATGTAGAACCTTGCTCTTTAAGCCACCCCCTGGAATTATATTTATAGCTGATAACCTGACCACCTACCGATTTCGTTTCTAACTGTCCTACAGCGTTATAGGTATATATAATACTTGTGGGTGTCTGGCTGTTAATGGTTTCGGTAGCCTGGATTATTCTCCCTGGATGGTCGTATTGATTAGTGCGAGTTATGGTAAGCGCAGGACTAGATGTATTGTTATTGCTATAGTGTTGCCTTGTACTGACTGTCAAGTCACCCATAAAATTATAAGTGCTTGTCGTTACGTCTACACCACTCAATTGGTGCTGCTTTACAACTTTACTGACTCTGGCTTTATCATCTGTATAGTAAGTAGCTGTATATAAGTATGTGGTTGTCCCTAGTATATTTGTAGCAGTCACCGTTGGTAAGCCTTTGGTACGCTGGCTTTCACTGGCCGTGCCGTTTGGCATTTTAAAAAACGCTGTGTAGGGGTTGGCGATATTTAACACGGTATAGTCATCATAATAGTTAGCAGTAAATATTTTAAAATTTGTTTTAGGTAAGGTATTGTTGCTATAACCCATATTATTGGCACCAGAAGTGCCAGTAAATATCTCATACAATTCAGTGGTTCCGGCGGGTTTTAAGGTACTATTTACCACTGTTTGCAGGCCGCTCCTGGTGGTCCCCACCGCTGTGGTATGCTCACCTTTCAGAATTACCCTTCCTAACAGATCATACTTAAAGAAACTCCAAACATTTCGATTACGCTGCTCACTATCCTGGGAAAATACTGTCTGGTCCAGATTATTGTAAATCGTATATACCCATCCAGCGCCGGGTATTTTCTTTTCGATTAACCTACCCTCTTCATCATAGTGATAAGCATATATGTAACTTAAAAAGTTTTGGTCGGTTTCTATAAACTTTGTTATTGCCTCTAAGGCTGGCGTTACAACATAAGCGAGATGATTGAAATCATCATATATGTATTCTGTAGTCATGTATACTGGCGATGTTTCGGTTCCTCCATCTTGTACCTTTTTGCAGATCAATTGCCCCTCTTTATTTTTATACTCGACTACGCTATTTCTGTTTTCATCATAGGTAGTGTTTTTATACAGCTGTCCGGCTCCATAATAACCTGAAGTTACAGCGCCCATATTAGAGGCACCGCTATTACTTATGTTCCATAATCGTATTTCGTTGGCAGCGTTAACACCATAACTCATTTTAACTGAGTGGTTGCTTCCTATTTTTGATGCTAATCCAGGGGCGCCAATTTCTAAGGGTCGGTCAATCGGAGAAGCGTCAAATAATGTATGCGAAAAAGGGTTAGGTATAATCGGAATTGAGCCTTGGTCTACTGAGTAAAAAGATGCCTGATCATTCACCGCTGTTGAGCGGTACATGCCACCGCTCCCAGCAGCAGCGAAAGGCAGATACTTTTTGTCTTCCCTGCCGTATCCGTCGTAGGCAATTGGAGTTATTATATCTCTGCCATCGGGGGCAGCTTTTACAGCTATATTTTGTATAGGCCGGCTTAAACCATCAAAATATTTCACCTCAGCTCTTACATCGTCAGCCGAGAGTGCATTTAGATCGGATTGCGTCTTTACGTTATCCTTAAGTATCGTTTGAGAGTAGATGAAGTTTTTGTCGGCGGAGGCTATCGATACAATGTTTGACGATGGTGGCGCTCCTTGCACAACAGAACTTACATTCAAACTGACAGTACCCGTATTACTGCCATACCCTTCCGCAATTATGTAATAGGTACCAGCAGCTAATCCAGTACTTTGTATTGAAGACTGGGTACCACTACAAAGAGGCCCATTGTCATCATTGCTTTCGAGCAACGTTCCATTACTATTTAATAAATGGATATAGGTATCAAACGTCGAACCGCAAGTAGATATGCTCAGGTCAGCTGTATTGCTGAAAGAAATTTGGTAATAAATATCTTCGGATGGCTGTCCGTAATTGTTTCCATAACCACTATTATTCCGGCTATCATTATACACGTATGTTCCACCGGCTGTATAATTACCAATTACGATAGGATTCTGCGATGATTGCCCCTGACTAAAAGCCTTTTGATAAAGTATAGAAAAGAAAAGTAAAAATATAATGGGATAAAATCTTTTCAATTTAGTGTTCAGACGTGACATGATGTATAGTTTAGTTATGATCGATAGTATTCCTTCGCTCTTTATAAAGTCACTTTACTTTACCTTTCTTCTCAAGTTCTACAGCATTCTTTTTATTCACGTCTCTCTCTTCCAGCCATTTTAAATACTTTAGCCATTTCAAAGGTGATAATAATAATTTCAATTCAGTATTTTTTTGTACAGTAAGTAATTGAACCAACTCCTTCTTTCGCTTTCTGTCTGAAAAATCTGGGGGGGATAACAATTCAGTATAATATCTTTTCAATATAGCGTTTATTGAGTCTTTTTGCAATGGGCTCATGTCTAACATGATTTGCATATTGCTGGTTTCCACATCCGCTAATCGTATTGCCACCATTTGCCGACGGTCCTGACCAGATACAGTTCCAATTATAAAAAATAAGCTTATAAAAAATAAAGTTCTCATAACCATAGAAATTTTTATTTACGTATTTATTCCCGTTCTCGTGGTTTGTATGTTAACACTGATATTATACTTAAAAATACTTTAATACCGGTTATAGTATATAACCATCCCGTCTGGTTTTGTAACCGCTATGTTTTCAAATGACATATACGAGCCATCAGTATACGATGGATAAAAGTTCCCATCAGGTGTAGCTACCTCGGCGCTGTTGGAAGACGATGAATAAATTTCAACAAAATAACTGCCAGGAGGAACATGTAAAGCTCCTGAAATGTTATAACTGGGAGGGACACTTTCGTAGTATAAATCAAAATATTCGTTCGTACTCATATTTGTTAATGTAATATAAACAGGAGAGTTGTGATCGCTGCCGGTATTATAAAAGCTTATACTTACCGGTGCTGCAGAACTGCATGTTCCGTTCGCGTTTGCATATGCTTGCCCATTGCTTTGTATATCCTGTAAGGCCATCTGGTTCGCATCCAACTGACTAACAACCGAACTATATCTGCCTGCGGGAACGGGATAAACGATCTGGCTGCCTGAGTAACCAATGCCACAATCGTCCTTTTTAAAAGTTGAGCTGGTTGCTACATTTTGATATATCGTCACAGGATTTGTACCGCTGTTGGGATTATAACTAACAGTAGCACAATCCACTTGCTGATTTGCATAGTTGTAACAAATCTTCTTAACGATTTTTCCTAACCTGTCTTTAACAGAACTTAAACTACCCAATGCATTGTACTCATAAAAAGTAGTATTGCCCTTAGGATCGGTTTCAGAAGTCAGTCCTATTAGAGGAGCATATGTGTACGTCCAAACTTGAGCCTTGGTATTGGCAAGCCCCTCCCTTATTTTATTTAATTCCAATCTTAGTTGCTCATCGCTAATCGCGGAGGCGTTTTCAAGAATAACCGGGTTGATAAATCCGTTGACTGTATTATAATCGCTGCCTTCCACTTTTACTACTGGATATTGGCCATTATACCCCCAACATATTACACTTTTACGCAACTGGTCTTTTGTTATTTGAGTAACATTTCCACGATTGTCATAAATGTCATAACTTACAACCTCTTTATATTTCAATCCGGCTCTTAGCAGTTTGGTAGCATCAAAAGACGGGCAATTAGCTTCACTTATAGGATTCTGGGTTTTTAATTGGTATTCTTTTGAGGGCACAATAATTTCTCCAACAACTTTAAATGACTCTACCTGTAGATTAACTAGTGAACGAACTGAGTTTTTTTCCACCCATTCTTCCGTAGAGATTACTTGCGCTGTCACACCCCGATTATTTAACTGAATAATAGCATTGTTCTCTTCTGAAGTATTTGGCAAGGTATAATCAAATGGATAATAATAAACTGTTCTGTAAGTTTCACCCTTACTTCCAATACTGGTTTTACTTCGAACCAAATTCATTCCAGGGATGTATTGATACGTAACTTCACTACTTAAACTATCATTACCGCTTTCTCCAAATTTGCTGTTTGTTGATTTTGTAAGATTAGCTTTCTCTCTTAATGGATCGTAGCTTTCGTGCTTGTAAACATGTCCATTTGCTGAGCTATTGAACCGGTTATAAGGGCCATAATATAATCCTACTTTGAGAAAGAAGTGATCTGCTTTGGTATACCGATAATTTTTGTAGATATGATTAAGATCTGCCTTTGATGGTGGCGTGTTAACAAGAGTTTGCCTCCAGTATCCCACATGCTGTACCCCGACTTTATTATAAGCGAGTTCACCTCGATAAATATCTTGCGACACCATATATCCTGTTAACTGCCGTCCCATGTTCGATATAAAATTTGATACCGGGGAGGTTACAGATTGATATAGAGAAATGTCGTTAAAGAACATTAGTAAACCAAATACATGAAAAAAATATAAGGCAATCAGTTTTAAGTTCATAAAATCGTTATTATGGATAAACAGTTTTTTCAATATTTACAAGGTGGAAATTATCGTCCTGGCAGTAATTCGATATGCCATATAACCAATAATAAGTTTGAGGATTGCCCATTAATATTGCATATGGAGTAACAGAGATTGCCAAAGATCGTAATTGTGGTTGCGTGATGCTATAGGTATAAGCAGTTGATTCAAACAGGGAATTATCAGCTTTATAATCTGTACTTTTAAGTAGAAGCCCTCTTTTATATTCCAGGGAAGTCGCAAAGCCTATTTGTCGTGCATATTGAAATTCGTAAGTTTTGTGATCTGAAGTAAAATTCGAAAAAACATCTGGGAACTGTTCATAGTTTGTATATTCAGATACAGTGTAACTCCCATTAGTCGATTTAATTTTTACGCGCGAATAACCTATAGATTGTCCGTTTAAGTTATTCATTTCGTAAATCGACTCTGAATTAGTAGCCTGCCCATTAACTACACATAACTGGTAATATCCAGCCACAACTACTGGAAAATATAGTATCACACTTTTACTAAAATTTTTATAGAAATTAGATTGGATCTGGCCTGAGCTGAAACCATTCTCTTTATCGTAAAAGAATTCCTTAATCTCATCTGCCCCGAAACCAGCTCGCTGGGTAATTTTTTTTATCCGCAAGCCTGCCCCCCTTATGTTTTGAGCCGTTGCATTGTCATAATAGTGGTTTGGTTCATACTCATATTGAGTTACCTCGCCTCCGATAGACTCAATCGAAGTAAGAATATTGGCTTTAACACGTAAATCGTCAGGAGCTTTGTTTGCTGTTGGCACTAGGGATGTGCCAGAAGAATTAGTATTGTAAAAACCCCAGTAATCAAATTCAACCGACGAGCGTGCCGGAAGGTTAGTAGCGACATTATAACCAAATTTTCGGTATAGCATTGCATACCGCTTCGCATCTGTAATTGAAATATTATCCAACTTTAATCTTAGCTTATCAGGATCTGTTGACGGGCTCCCGAAATAATCATAATGAAAATCAAAAGATTTTATCAGGCTGCGCGTTGTTGAGCTACTCCTGACTAAAGAATAGACATACATTTTAATGAGCTTCAATGAAACTACATTATCTAACCTTTCATTGTTATAGTCAAATTCAATTTCACACTGCGAGGTCTTGACTTTCGAAATAAACTTTGGAGAGTGGAACGTGGCGGTTAATGTATTGGACGTCGGGCCTTGCTGTGGTTGACTAATGCTGCAATTGTTCGACGTAGTATATTTTGTCACACTTGATCTTTTATAATCGACAGAAAAGTCGCTTCCTGACAAATAAGAAAACGTGACAATATTTGTAGTTCCAATAAATTTAATTTTATCAAGATACCAGGTACTTACAAATGTTTTATTATGATCATAAAGTTTAGTTGTGACAGATTCCCTTGAAAGGTCAGAGGAACCAAAGAAAAATTCATTCCCTTTGTTATCAGTAATCGTAAAAGAACTATTCTGACTGCCGCTATTTTTGAATAATGTATGAGTACATTTGAACCCTTGGTTGGTAGTAATAATTACGTTACCGGAATGATCAAAGACGAATTGAAAAGAAAAATATGGGGTTTCAACGCGAAACAGATCCGGCTCTCCATCATAGCCGTCTTTACCAATTTTAGCTAATATATCATTTGAAATTCCTTCTGGGCCAGCATCGTTAATTACCTTTCCGAATGCTTCATTTCCAATATAGCCCTTGTTTTCCTCATCGGGAAGGCCCCTAACGACTCTAGTGATATTACCGCCGGCATGCAGCGTCCAGCCCAAACCAACCATACCAGCATAGTCTTGAACTTTAACACCGCTTCCTTTAACATATTCTAGTTTAATTGGAATTTCTCCATGTGATTCCTCTATACTAAAAAGGGGCACAGTTGGTTTGATCAATCCGGTGTATAAATCCACTAAGTTAGATCCCGGGATACCAAAAGTATTATTTACAGATGGTAAGGCAATTTTTATTGCGTCATCAAATTGTTGAGCGAGTCCATCGAAAACAGCACAAAGAAAATAGACTCCGCACAAAAAAAACTTAGCCCTGATGTTTCTCATTACTTATGAATTAGTTGGGTTTATTTATTATTTCATAACAGGTTAGCACTGTATATTCAGTGACAAACCGCATCAAAATCCGGAAGCTTTGTATTCTCTCGGAGAGAAAACTTTACTTATTAAAGCTGTTATAAGAGAATATAAAAAAGTGGATGGTAATAGTTAGTGTTTTAATAGTTCTATGTATGTTTTACAGTTAGCTAGCAATAAGTCAAAAGTATGCAGATTTTAATTAAAAATTAAATTATATATAAAATAATTTTCGTTACCTCCACCAGCAGCATTACGCCGCGTTATTTCTCAACATGCCTTGTTTGGATATTCGTAGGTTATATTATATGCTTTTTACATCAGGACTTGAGAGTATTCTATAACTCTGTCGCTTATTTTTATTAAAAATAATGACCAATCCTAAAAACACAATTTCTGCGGAGACGGCGAGATTCGAACTCGCGATACGGTTGCCCGTATACACACTTTCCAGGCGTGCTCCTTCAACCACTCGGACACGTCTCCGTAAAGGGGGGCAAAAATACGTTTTCTAAACTACAATGCGAACAATTTTTTAGCATTATCTGTCGTGATCGCTGCTACTTCATCTACGGAAATCTGAAGCACTTCTGCCAGCTTGTTAGCAATAATGGGTATATAAGCCGGTTCGTTTCTTTTACCCCGGTAGGGAACCGGTGCGAGATAGGGAGCGTCCGTTTCCAGCACCACTTTTTCGAGCCCCACCTGCTGCAACACTTCGCCCAGCGTCGAGTTTTTAAAGGTCAATACGCCGCCGATGCCCAGGTAGAATCCCAGATCCATGATATCTGTAGCTTCTTCCACCGTTCCGCCAAAGCAATGAAAAACGCCGGTGAGACCGCGGTCTACCTTTTTTGAAACAGCTTCAATACATTCCCTTGTTGAATTCCGGCTGTGTATGACCACAGGCACGCCGTACTCGATGGCCCAATCCATTTGCTGATTGAAAGCAGCCAATTGCTGATCTTTGAAAGTGAGATCCCAGTAAAAATCCAGGCCCGTCTCCCCTATCGCCACAAACGGTCGCTTTTTCAGGTGCCCGGCAATGATGTCCAATTCTGACCGAAACCCGTCTGTAACCGAACATGGATGTAGTCCCATCATGCTCATACACTTTGTTGGCTGTTCCGTTTCCAGTGCCAGCATCTGGTCATGGGTGCCGGAGTCAATGGCCGGCATCAGGATCGTTTTCACCTGGGCGTCTGCCGCTTTTTGCAGCAGCGCGCCGTTTTCTTCCGAAAATTCCCTGGAATAAATATGAGCGTGTGTATCGATAAACATTTTCTACAACTATTGTCAATTATTTAGATAAAATCTAAAATATATTTTTTTTTTTGCAAGTCTGTGCAAAAAAAATTAACTTCATCGCAAGTTTTCATAGGGTACGGATTAAAAATCGGGCTCGGGTATTCACCCAGGCCCTTTTTATTTAACCGATTGTCTTATAATTCTTTAAAAACAAAAGAGCGCTGAGAAAAGTAGGAAAGCACTCTGGGCAGTGAATACGACAGGTTTTTGAACGCTTTCTGGCTATCATGAAAAACAATAATAGATCCTGCTCCGGCTTTTTTGATCACATTACTACTACACTTTTCCGGTGCCAGTTGTTGATCAAAGTCGCCGCTTAACACATCCCACATGATGATTTTAAATCCCTTACCCAACAACGAACGCCCCGCTTTGCGCGAAATGCGGCCATACGGTGGCCGGAATAATGGACCCGGGATATGCCGGGCTGCCCGCTCCACATTGTTAATATATTCGTCGTGGGGCACTTTCCAGCCGTTGAGATGGTCCTGGGTATGATTGCCGACGGCATGTCCCTCAAGGATGATCCGCTGAAAAAGTTCGGGATGGGCCTGTACGTTTTTACCGAGGCAAAAGAAAGTGGCTTTTGCCTCGAACTGCGCCAACTGTTCCAACACAAACGGAGTTGCCGTGGGGTGAGGCCCGTCATCAAACGTGAGATAAAGCTCTTTATTCCTGGTCTTTACATGCCAGTCATAGGAACTGAAAATGGACTTGACCCAGCCAGGTGTCTTGACAAAATACATGGGCGCCAAAGTTAGTATTTGTTTTGTTGCAGATTATTAACATTTATTACAGCGGCGCTGATATGGACTTTGAAACATTTTGCATCTAAAAAGAAAAGTTTTTTATCTTGCCGCAGTCAGATTATATAATGAGTCTTAAATCAAACGAAGAATACGAACAGCAGCGCAACCGGCAGGTCTCTAAAATGAGATCTGTATTGGATTATATCATGGGTACTTTGATCGTACTCATAGGGCTGTTTCTCGCTTTCAGGTTTCTGCTCGACATCAAATTGAATAAATTGTACCCGCCCGACATTTTTGATCATATCTACGGCGGTGTCGCCATACTTTATGGATCCTGGCGACTGTACCGGGCTTACAAAAAAAACTACTTTAAATAGGAGGGGCTTTGCAAAGGCGTAGCGTTTATATGTGGATACTTGTTCTGATGACTGGCTTTATAGCCTGCAAATCAGATAAGGAGCAGGCAAAAGAGTTGCCGGACACTCCTTCGCGTGGTACGATTACGATCAGCGTTGACGAGTCGTTCAAACCGATCATAGACGAACAGGTAAGGGTGTATGAATCCAATAATCCCGGCACCAAGATCAACGTGCAGTACAAACCCGAGGCAGATTGTATCAAAGACCTTTGGAACGACAGCGTCCGAATGGTCATTTCCACTGTGGTGTTGACCGATCCAGAAAAGGCAGCTGTCAGCGATTCGTTAAAAGTAATTGTGGACCAGCTGCCCGTGGCCCGCGATGCGATCGCGGTTATTGTGAACCCGGCGTCTCCGGATTCCCTGTTTGACATGACCGATATACGCGCGATCCTGGGGGGTACTTACAAAAGACCTTTGATACCGGTTTTTGATGGCGTGAAAGCAACCAGTACCGTGCGGTTTATCGTCGATTCCGTAATGAAAGGCGCCAGGCTGACGGGCAAGGCCGTAGCGGCCCGCACCAGTGATTCGGTAATTAATTACGTGGCCAAAAACCCTGATGCGGTTGGCTTTATCGGTGTGAGCTGGATCGGGAATCCCGACGATGATCAGCAATTGAGCTTCTTAAAAAAAGTTAAAATTTCTTATTTAAAAAGTACAGATAGCGCAGGAAAGTATATATTGCCGGTTCAGGCAAATTTATATGGGAAAAGATATCCAATCACGCGCGATTTAACGTATATATTAAAAGAAAAGTATCGCGGGTTGGGCACAGGTTTTGCTGAGTTCCTGCGTGGTGAAATAGGTCAGCTTATTTTTAAACGGGCCTATCTGATGCCGGGAAGACGGTATTTTATCGTGAGACCAATTCAACTCAAAGAAGATTCTATTTGATTAGAAAAAATTATATTTACAAATACTTAATTAAACAACTACAAACAAAAATGATGATGAAGAAAACAATCCATCTACTTGCGCTTGGAGTATTGTTGAACGCCGGAGTGTATGCACAGTCCGTAGAGGATGGTGTTAAAGCTTACTATAACGGCAACTATGCTTCAGCGGTGAGTATATTAGAAAAAAACGCCGATAAGCCGGAAGGTGCTTACTGGCTGGCCCAGTCTTATTTTGAAGACGGGAAATATGATTTGGCCAATCAAACGATTACAAAAGGATTGAGCGCAAATGCCAACAATCCCTATTTGCTCGCAGCAAAAGGACAAATGCAATTATTTGAAAAGAAAGGCACTGAGGCAAAGCAAAGTTTTGACGCAGCGATTGCAGCAGCCGGCAAAGACGATGAGGATAAAGCAAAAGTGCTGAATGCCGTGGGACGTGGTATTACCAGGTCATATAACAACATAGACAAAGTGGGTGATATCAAATTTGCAGTGGAAAAACTCACAGAAGCTAAGAACGTTGTAATGGGCATCAAAGAAAAGAAAAGAGATCCAAAATTGGTGGCCGACATTTATACCAACCTGGCCGATGCCTATCTGAAAGCATATCCCGGTCAAGGTAGTGCGCCTTTCACTTTTTATCAGGAAGCATTGACTGCAGATCCTAGCTTTTCGAGAGCTGAAGTGCGCAAATCAATGATCTTTAAGTCGCAAAACAACACCGAACTGTACTTGCAAACGCTGGAAAAAGCGGTAGCCGCTAATCCCGCAGAGGTAAAGGCACTAAGAGATTTGTTTGAGTACTATGCGTATACGGCTCAGGACGCTGCGAAAGCAAAACCTTATGGTGACAAGATCGTCGCTTTATTGCCTCCAAGTCCTAACAATGAGTACTTTAAAGCAGTGGGCTCTTATTATGCTAAAGACTACACCGGCGCAATTAATATCGGTAAAGATATTATCTCTAAAGCAGGTGCTCAGACAGATCCCAAGACGTATAAACTGATCGCATATGCACTGATCGCTAATAAGGATACAGCGGCCGCTATTCCCTTCGTAGAAGATTATTTTAAAAACGAAGTGAAAGAAGAAATAGTACCAAAGGATTATGCACTTAAAGCGCTGGCTTACTCTACCACGCCTGGTAAAGAGGCTGAAGTAGTACAGACGTACATGGACGCCGCCGCTGCCGATACCACTATCGCCGGTAAAGTGGATATCCTGGAGCAAGGAGCGAAAAATTTTGCCGCCAGCGGAAAAGGCGTTTTGGCAGGCGACCTGTATGCGAAGATCCTGGAACTGAAACCCGCTGACAAATTAACGATCAACGACTTCTTCAACGCTGGCTATACCGGTTATTACAAATCCGGCCAGTATGAAAAAGCCTGGAAAGTTTTTGATGCAGCGCGTACTAAATTCCCTAAATGGAATTATGGATATTATCTGGCTTACGGCAGCAGTCAAATTTTCGACTCTACCAATGCACAGAATATCATGATCCCTGACGGAGACAAATACATCGCTTACTTACAATCGCCCAATGACACATCTGCATTGGCAACAAAGAGAGCTGAGGTATTTAAAACCGCTACAGCGATGGCCATCTTCTTCATTAACAAGAAAGAAGACAAGGAAAACGGCCTGAAATATTTACATATTGCCTACAATAATGCAGATGACCCTACTGCAAAAGAGCAGGTGGCAGGATATATTAAGGCCATGGGCGGAACTCCGGGTGCTGAAAGCTATACCACTACAGGTGGCGGCGCAACTGCTACCGACAGCACAAAAACAGCTGCCCCACCGGCTGCTGATTCAACAAAAGCTTCGGCATCAGACTCCACCAAGGCAGTTCAGAAATAAACATTTACTTATTTTCATAGGAAAGCACCTCACGAATGTGGGGTGCTTTTTTTATTTCTTTCCCTTAATTGTCACAATATTATCATTAAAATATTCTAATCTCCAAGGTTAATTGACTCACCTGCCTTATTTTTGCTCATTAACAAAAGATATGGTTTACTTGCTTAAAACCGTTGTTACTGATAATACAGCGCAGTCTTTTTTACCGATCGGATTGCAATTGATCTTCGCTGCCGGTCTGATCATCACTCTCGTAATTGTCACTCACCTTCTGGGACCCAAGCGTAAGACAAAGGACAAACTGGAAAACTTTGCAAGCGGCATTGAGTCTCACGGAGATGCGCGCCAGCCTATGGCCATTAAGTATTTTCTCACGGCCATTTTGTTTGTTCTGTTTGATGTTGAAGTGATCTTCTTTTATCCTTACGCGGTAAACTTCAAAGACCTGGGTTGGAGCGGTTTCTACGCTGTATTAATGTTTGTGGCTTTCTTTTTATGCGGCTTTACCTACATTATTAAGAAAGGCGCTTTGAAATGGGAAGATTAATCGCCCTTTCCCGGAGGGAGATGGATTGATATTTTTTAACGTTAGTTTCATGGTAGGGGATGGAACAAAATAGCCCCTTATGGGGTTTGAGTTATATGAGACCAGTTTCTTACAATATAAAACAGAAGCCGCTCGAAGCAGACATCAGCATGGCGGAAATGCCGGCGGGTCACGAGGGGCAGGGATTTTTCGCGACAACGCTTGACAGTGTCATCGGATTGGCCAGGAAGAACTCGATCTGGCCCCTACCCTTTGCCACTTCCTGCTGCGGTATTGAATTCATGGCGACCATGGGCGCTACTTACGACCTGGCTCGTTTTGGAAGCGAGCGTGTGGGCTTTTCGCCCCGCCAGTGCGATCTTTTGATGGTTATGGGAACGATTGCGAAAAAGATGGGACCGGTAGTGAAGCAGGTATACCTGCAAATGGCAGAACCCCGTTGGGTGATTGCCGTCGGCGCCTGCGCCAGCAGCGGTGGTATTTTTGATACGTACAGCGTGTTGCAGGGCATCGACCAGGTGGTTCCTGTAGACGTATATGTGCCTGGCTGTCCTCCCCGCCCAGAGGCGATCCTCGACGGCGTTATGCGCATCCAGGACCTCATCGGGAAAGAAAGCCTGCGCAGACGGAACAGCGAGCAATATAAGGCGCTGCTAGAGAGCTACGGAATACAATAAAGCTTGCTTTGCTACATGCCGCCCTGCGGCAGCTTTGAAAACTATAAACATAAAAATTCCCCGCGGGGATTTGAATATGGCATTGACTACAGAACTTATACAGCAAAAACTTACTGATAAATTCGGCGACCAGGTATCGGCGTTCGAAGTGCAGTACAACATCCTGAGTTTTCATGCTGATAAAGAGATCAACCTGAAAGTGCTTAATTTTTTGAAAGAAGACGAGGAGCTGTCTTTCAACTTCCTGACCGATCTCTGCGGTGTTCACTATCCTGATCAAAAAGCCCGTGAACTGGCTGTTGTGTATCATCTTCATAATATCCGGGAGAATGTGCGGCTGCGGTTTAAAGTTTTCACCGATGTCCTGAAACCCGATGTCTACACGGCAACAGGTATTTACGCTTCCGCTAACTGGATGGAGCGGGAAACTTTCGATTTTTACGGTATCAATTTTATAGGACATCCCAACCTGATACGCATCTTGAACGTAGAAGAAATGGATTATTTCCCGATGCGCAAGGAATACCCGCTGGAAGATCAAAGCCGTACCGATAAAGACGATGAGATGTTTGGCCGCGGCGGTATGCTGGGATTCGGGACAGAAAAGACGATGCAGGGCACTATCGCGGAAGACGAAAAGGCTGACTAGTTAAAAAAGTAAAGTATGAACACGATTATAATTGAACATGCGGATAACAAAACCACTTCGTTGTTTAAGCAATTGGCAGAAGCACTGAAAGTGGAAGTTTCGATAAAAAAAGAAAAAGCCATAAAATATAATCCTGAGTTATTGAAGCGGATAAAAAAATTCGAGGAAGAAAAATCGGAATTTAAAACTGTTACCATTGATAAGTTAAAGCAAATGGTAAAGAATTAAATGTTCAAACTTCATTTCGATAGTGATGCCTGGCCGGACATTTTATGGCACTCGCAAAACGACATCAAATTATTGGTGAAGGTTATTGAACTGTTAGACAGCATTAAGGATCATCCTTTCTCTGGCATAGGAAAACCAGAGCCTTTGAAGGGAAATCTAAAAGGATATTGAAGTAGAAGAATAACGCAGGAACATCGGCTTGTTTATAAAATAAAAGAGAATACAATTTTTGTTTTTTTAGCAAAAGGCCATTATTTGGATAAGTAACATGTCAGATTTTAATCAAAATATAAACCTCCCGGCGGGTAGCATTGAAAAGCAAACTACCACGCTGAACCTGGGGCCTACGCACCCGGCGACACACGGAGTGTTCCAGAATATTATCGAGTTGGATGGTGAAAAGATCGTAGCCGCCGATTCCACTGTAGGATATATTCACCGGGCATTTGAAAAGATCGCTGAGCGCCGTCCCTTATATCAGATCACGCCACTTACGGACCGGTTGAACTATTGTTCGGCTCCGCTGAACAATATGGGCTGGCACCTCACCTGCGAAAAATTATTGGGTGTAAAAACCCCTAAGCGCGTAGATTATCTGCGCATTATTGTGATGGAACTGGCGCGTATTGCGGATCACCTGATCTGTAATTCGATCGTAGGTGTGGATAGCGGTGCCTACACCGGCTTCTTATACGTAATGCAGTACCGCGAGTTGATTTATGAGATCTACGAGGAAGTGTGCGGATCGCGGCTGACTACCAATATTGGTCGCATCGGTGGTTTTGAGCGTGACTTCAACAACATTGCATTTGAAAAAATAGAAAGGTTCCTGAAAGAATACCCGGAAGTACTGAAAGAGTTTGAAAACCTCTTTACCCGTAACCGGATCTTTATGGAACGCACGATTGGCGCGGGCCCTATTAATGCGGAACGTGCTTTGAACTACGGCTTTACCGGTCCTAACCTCAGGGCCGCAGGTGTGGATTATGATGTGCGCGTAACAGCGCCATACAGCAGTTATGAAGAGTTTGATTTTGATGTACCGGTAGGTTCTACCGGTGACTGCTATGACCGCTACCTCGTAAGAAACGGTGAGATGTGGCAAAGCCTCCGGATCATCGAGCAGGCCATGCAGAAGCTCAACAATCTGAAAGGAGAAGAAGCAACGGTATATCATGCGGATGTGCCGGAGTATTATCTCCCAAAGAAGAAGGACGTTTACACCAAAATGGAAGCGCTGATCTGGCACTTCAAGATCATCATGGGTGAAATAGACATGCCGAAAGGAGAAGTATATCACAGCATCGAGGCCGGGAACGGTGAGCTAGGTTATTATTTCATCAGCGATGGTGGCAGAACGCCTTACAGGCTTCACTTCAGACGTCCTTGTTTCATTTATTACCAGGCCTACGAGGAGCTGGTAAAAGGTGGCATGCTGAGCGATGCGATCATCGTAATGTCTTCCCTGAACCTGATTGCAGGCGAAATGGATGCGTAGGGATTCAAAATTTTAAAGTTTAGAATAACAATGGTACAACTCTCACAAGAGAATATCGAAAGGGTAGAAAAAATAATCGCACGGTACCCGGAAGGAAGGCAGAAAAGTGCCTTATTGCCGGTACTGCATGTGGCGCAGGAGCAATTCGGATGGTTGAGTGTGGAAACGATGGACTACGTGGCCTCCCTGCTCCGCATCGAGCCGATCGAGGTGTACGAAGTAGCTTCTTTCTACAGCATGTACAACCTGAAGCCTGTCGGTAAATATATGTTTGAGGTTTGCCAGACAGGCCCTTGTATGTTGAGAGGTTGTGATGATATCATTGAATATATCGGAGAAAAACTGAATATCAAACCCGGGGAAACCACAGAAGACGGGATGTTCACCTTGAAAACGGTAGAATGCCTGGGCGCCTGCGGTTACGCTCCGATGATGCAAATGGGCAAGTTTTACAAAGAGCATCTGACCAAAGAAAAAGTAGACGTTATTATTGAGGAGTGCCGGGCGAAGAATAATTAAAAATGCCTGCTACATCTGCAACGCGTTACACCTTTGGAAAATTTCAGGCTGGGTCTTCATTTTGAAGATGGTGTAGAAGGGATGGAGTGAAGATATAAAGATCGACTTGTTAAACTGTTATCTCGAATAGCAAGTCAAACTTTTGAAGAGTATGCCGGTCGTTAGTTCTTTTTATGGAATAATCATTTATTTCTATTTTAAGGATCACAATCCGCCGCATTTTCATGCTAAATAAAATGAAATCGAAGCGTTGATTGACATTAACAGTTTCGGAATAATTAGAGGATCTTTGCCGGGAAAGGCTTTAGCATTAGTAGTGAGCGGGCTTCACGGCATAAAGATGAGTTAATGCAGGATTGGGAATTGTTAAAAAACAATTTACAACCAGACAAAATTGAACGATTAAATAAAGCTTTTATCGAACCAAATATAAAATGGGTAGAAAACTATTATTAGAGAAAGTGCATGTCGAAGGCATCCGGTATTTCGATACCTATCGCCGGGAAGGAGGCTACCGCAGCGTCGAAAAAGCGCTCAAAACAATGGCTCCGGACGACGTCACCGAAGAAGTGAAGAAATCAGGGCTGCGCGGACGCGGAGGCGCAGGGTTTCCCACCGGTATGAAATGGAGCTTCCTGGCCAAACCGGAAGGCATTCCGCGCCACCTGGTGGTGAACGCAGATGAAAGCGAGCCCGGTACCTTTAAGGATCGTTACCTGATGGAATTTCTTCCCCACCTGTTGATAGAAGGGATCATCGTTTCATCCTATGCGCTTGGTAGCAATGTGTCTTTTATCTACATCCGCGGCGAATACGCGTGGATCGTTGACATCCTGGAACAAGCAATTCAGGAGGCTAAAAACAACGGTTTCCTGGGTAAAAATATTTTAGGTACCGGCTTCGATTGTGATATACACGTACAGCGCGGTGCAGGCGCCTATATTTGCGGCGAAGAGACCGCGTTGCTGGAGTCGTTGGAAGGTAAAAGAGGTAATCCGCGCATCAAACCTCCCTTCCCTGCCGTTAAGGGGGTTTGGGACCGGCCAACCGTGGTAAACAATGTGGAGAGCATTGCCGCGGTAGTGCCGATCATTAACGAAGGCGCTGAAGAATATGCTAAAATCGGGGTGGGTAAATCGACAGGAACAAAGTTGATCTCTGCCTGCGGTAACATCAATAAGCCAGGCGTGTATGAAATAGATATGACCATCTCCGTAGAGGAGTTTATCTATAGCGATGAATGGTGTGGCGGTATTGCCAATGGGAAAAGGCTGAAAGCCTGCATTCCCGGGGGTTCATCAGTTCCCATTTTGCCTGCCAACCTTTTGCTGAAAACCGCTAAAGGTGAGCAAAGAATGATGAATTATGAAAGCCTCTCTGATGGCGGCTTTCAGACCGGTTCCATGATGGGAAGTGGCGGTTTTATCGTGTTTGATGAAGATCAATGCGTAGTAAAACATACTTACACCCTGGCTAGATTTTATCGCCATGAGAGCTGCGGACAATGTTCGCCCTGCCGTGAAGGTACCGGCTGGATGGAGAAACTGTTGCTCCGATTAGAAAAAGGACAGGGAAAGATGAGCGATATTGATTTGTTGTGGGATATTCAAAGCAAAATCGAAGGAAACACGATTTGCCCGTTGGGTGATGCGGCCGCATGGCCTGTTGCTGCAGCAATTCGTCATTTCCGCGATGAGTTTGAATGGCATATTACAAACCCCGAAGAGGCGGTGATCCGGAACTTTGGTTTGGCGCATTATGCGGATGAACGGGAGGTGGCCGTTCCGGCGTAGCGTTGTCTCTCGCGGAGACACGAAGACACGGTTTTAACACAGTCCTCAGAACCCGGTAATAATGACTATGGATTTCGAAAATGAAATAGCGACAAGGGTTTTGAACATTTGCTTTACCATTCATAAGCAGTATGGGCCGGGTTTATTTGAAAGCGTGTATGAGCAGATACTGTGTTATGAATTGGGAAAGCACAATATGGCCTATACACGGCAATATCCCGTAGACGTGATTCATGATGGTATTGACATGGAATTGGGATTCAGAGCTGATGTAATTGTTGAAGATGCAGTTTTGTTAGAACTGAAAAGTATATCGAAATTAGAAGATGTTCATTTTAAGCAGGTTCTTACTTATTTGAAATTGACAGAATTAAGATTAGGTTTATTAATCAACTTCAATGAAGCGCTTTTAAAGAACGGGATTAAAAGGATAATAAATTAAAGAAATGCACATTGCGCCACTGTGCCTTTGTGAGCAAACAACATACAATGTCTGAAAAGATAAGAGTAACTATCGATAATGTTTCTGTTGAAGTGGCGCCCGGTACCACTATATTACAGGCGGCACGAATGGTTGGCGGCGATGTAACGCCTCCTGCTATGTGCTTTTATACACCGCTGAAAGGAAGCGGCGGTAAATGTCGTACCTGCCTGGTTGAAGTAAGCAAGGGTTCCGAAAAGGATCCGCGCCCCATGCCGAAGCTGGTCGCCAGTTGCCGCACCGGTGTCATGGACGGTATGGAGGTAAAAAGCATTACCAGCCAGCGCGTACTGGATGCTCGTGCGGGTGTGGTGGAGTTCCTGTTGTTAAACCATCCGCTGGACTGTCCTATTTGTGATCAGGCCGGTGAATGTCACCTGCAGGATCTGAGTTATGAACATGGTCGTGAAGGCACGCGATATGAGTTTAAAAGAAGAACTTTCAAAAAACACAATCTCGGAAAATACATACAGCTGCACATGACGCGTTGCATACTCTGCTACCGCTGTGTGTTTACTGCCGATCAGCTGACCAACAAACGCCAGCACGGTGTTCTGGACAGAGGAGATCATGCCGAGATCGCAACGTATATCGAGAAATCCCTGGACAACGAATTTATCGGAAACGTAATTGATGTTTGCCCCGTAGGCGCATTAACCGATAAGACATTCCGCTTTAAAAACAGGGTGTGGTTTACCAAGCCTGAAGATGCTCATCGTAATTGCGATAAATGTTGCGGGAAAGTTACGCTTTGGAAGCGTGGTAATGAAGTATTGCGGGTGACGGCCCGTAAAGATCAGTGGGGTGAGATCATGGACGCCGAAGATGGCAAAACCGGCTGGATCTGCAACGACTGTCGCTTCGACAAAAAGGACGTGAAAGACTGGGTGATCGAAGGACCTACCAAAGTGGCACGCCACTCCGTGATTGGTGCCAATCATTATGAAGTGCTGGACAAACCGGAGGAAACCGTTGCTAAGGTGATGGGCGGGCGACAACCCAAGTTGTTGCTGGACATCCACAAGATCAGCGATGTCAATGATCCGTCAGTAGACCTGAGTAAAATAGATGGTCCGGCAACCGGCGCCGTATTCAACAAAAAGAACCTGATCGAAGAAGGTGAAAAATAGATGACCGAATCAAAAACAATATTGCAAGAAATTAAAAATGCGGTCCTGACCGTTGATCCGGACGCTGAGCTGATATTGTTTGGGTCGCGTGCAAGGGGCGATTATCATGAGGAGAGTGATTGGGATGTGTTGGTATTATCAAATCAAACGGTGAATGGAACCTTTAAAGGAAAGATTACAGAACACTTGTTTCCGGTTGGACTTGATAATAACACCGCTATTAGCACGGTCATAGTGAACAAACAAAACTGGTTTTCGAAGTTCAAGGGATATCCTCTGTTTATCGCTATTGAAAGAGAAGGGATAAGGATTTAGATAATGTTTAGTGAAAATTACATAACATCTCGTGTGCTCCGTTCAAAGGAAACAATGGAAGAGGCCGACCTTATGTTTACTGCGAAACATTATCTTACGGTTATCAATCGACTTTATTACGCAGTTTTTTATATGGCATGCGCTTACTTAGGTAAGGATGAAATTGAAACGAAAACTCACAATGGCACAAAGACCCAATTTCATCAACACTTTGTAAAGACTGGAAAGGTGGATAAGGCTTTTGGACTGTTATATGATAAACTTTTTACCGAAAGAAATGAAAGCGATTATGGAGATTTCGAGGTATTAGATAAAGCATCTGTACAAGCTCTGCTCAACGAAACAAAAGAGCACCTACATATTCTCTGGGAACAATTCGAAGAAGCTGAATAAAATATATTTTTATTAAACATGATTACATTACTCGCCATAGACTGGTTTTTTATTTTAGAAAAATTGATTTTGATAGCGCTGGTGGTGACGCTTTCCATGATCGTGGCGATGTATGCCACTTATGGCGAAAGAAAAGTGGCCGCTTTCATGCAGGACCGCATCGGTCCTAACCGTGCGGGTCCTTTTGGTCTTTTACAGCCGCTGGCAGACGGTGGTAAATTATTTTTTAAAGAAGAGATCATTCCTTTAGCTTCTTCCAAGTTTTTGTTTGTGCTGGGGCCTGTACTCGCCATGGTGACCGCCCTGCTTACCAGCGCTGTTATTCCCTGGGGCTCGCCCGCTTTAATCGCAGGCAGAACCGTACCCCTTCAGGTGGCTGATATTAACATCGGGATTTTATATGTTTTTGGAGTCGTGAGTCTGGGGGTTTACGGCATCATGATCGGTGGATGGGCTTCCAATAACAAGTTCTCCCTGCTGGCCGCGATCCGTGGCGCTTCCCAAATGATCTCTTACGAGCTGGCAATGGGCCTGTCCCTGATTGCCGTTTTAATGTTGACGGGGTCGCTGCAAATGAGCACGATCGTTCAAAATCAGTTAGACAACGGTTGGAATGTGATCTACCAGCCTTTGGGATTCCTGATATTTTTTATTTGTGCGCTGGCAGAATGTAACCGTACACCATTTGACCTGCCCGAGGCGGAGAATGAGCTGAATTTCGGTTACCACCAGGAGTATTCGAGTATGAAGCTTGGATTTTATCTCTTTGCAGAGTACATCAATATGTTCATCAGTGGCGTTATTATGGCTACTTTATATTTTGGCGGATACGATATTCCTTTTGTGAACGAGGCAACCTGGGGTATTTCGCCCAATTTGCTGGCACTGATCAGCTTCGTGGTGTTGCTGGCAAAAGCCTTCTTCTTTGTCTTCGTATTCATGTGGATCCGCTGGACCATCCCGCGTTTCCGTTTTGACCAGCTGATGCATCTGGGGTGGAAACGACTGGTACCGCTGGCATTGGTAAATATGTTGATCACAGCCTTGGTAGTGCTTTGGTTGAATAACAAATAGGAAAATAGTAATAGCGACAGGGAAATCTGTCAACATTCATCCGTCAACTGTCAAGTAAACTTATATTTGCGAAAATTTAAAATACTTCTCGAAAATTAATGGGTATTCAATACACAAATAGAGCCAAGCCGGTAGATCGCAGCCCGATGACGTTCATCGAGCGCATGTACCTTTGGAATATTTTGAAAGGAATGGGTATTACACTGAAGCACTTTTTTTCTAAAAAGGCGACCATTAAATATCCCGAACAGACAAGGCCTTTCAGTAAAGTGTTCCGTGGCTTACACATCCTCAACCGCGATGAGGAAGGAAGAGAAAGATGCACCGCCTGCGGGTTGTGTGCAGTAGCCTGCCCGGCGGAGGCGATCACTATGGAAGCAGCAGAAAGACAGGAGGGCGAAGAGCACCTGTACCGCGAGGAAAAATATGCTGCCAAATATGAGATCAACATGCTTCGGTGCATCTTCTGCGGATATTGCGAAGAAGCTTGTCCGAAAGATGCGATCTACCTGTCTCAAACTTTCACCCCATCTAATTACGACCGCAAAGGTTTCATATATAAAAAAGACGATTTGCTGATTCCTAACCCGGTTACCGAACCGGAAGCTTATCAGAAAGCTTTAGGAACCATTAATAAAGAAACTAAAAACGCGGAAGCTAATTAAGGGCAATGGGAATTACACAAATACTTTTCTGGATTCTTACAGTGGCAGCATTGTTCAGCGCCATCATGGTAGTGAGCAGTAAAAACCCTGTGCACAGTGTGTTATGGCTGGTAGCTGCTTTCTTCGCCATTTCGGGTCATTATATCCTGTTGAACGCGCAGTTCCTGGCGATCGTAAACATCATTGTGTACGCAGGCGCTATCATGGTACTGTTCCTTTTCGTGATCATGTTGATGAATCTGAACAAAAGCACGGAACCGGTTAAGAACAGGTGGTTGCAGATCATCGGCATTTTATCGGGCGGCTGCCTGCTGCTGGTATTAGTGGCTGCTTTAAGGAACACCGAAGTGTCTCAAAACATAGCAGAGGTGAGCACAGGTGATGCCGGGTTGATTAAAACTTTAGGACGCGAGCTGTTTACCACCTTCGTAGTGCCATTTGAAATAAGTAGTATTCTATTCTTGAGTGCGATGGTCGGTGCGGTAGTGATCGGAAAGAAAGATTAATCTTTTATACCACAAAAGAAACGGTGGCAAGCCAGCTTGCAATTGATAACGGGAAATCTCAAATCAGAAATCATAATTAGACAATGCCTATAAATTATTATATCGTTCTGGCACTCTCCTTATTCAGTATCGGAATAGTAGGTGTGTTGACGCGCCGCAACGCCATTATCGTATTTATGTGCATCGAGCTGATGTTAAATTCCGTAAACCTTTTGCTGGTTGCTTTTTCCAAGATGCAGACGGCTAAGGGTGCGGTGGCAGTCGCCGGCGCGGATGGACAGCTTTTCGTATTTTTTATCATGGTTGTAGCAGCGGCGGAAGTAAGTGTAGGATTGGCCATCATTGTGATGATGTATCGTAACATTCACTCGGTGGATATTAACTTTTTGAACAGGCTGAAACATTAAAATATTTCAGGTTAAAGTTTGATGTTTGATATTGTTTCCTGAAAACCTTGTGTGTTCTGTGAAACAAACAAACGTAAAAGACTAAATATAGTTAGATGAAAATTGAACTGATCTTAATACCATTATTGCCGTTAATTGGTTTTTTACTGAATGGCTTATTAAGAAACTATTTCTCTAAAGGGTTGACGGGAATAATCGGCAGCGGCTCTATCTTAGGCTCATTCATCCTGAGCGTGATGGCGTTTATGCAGGTACGTGCGGGAAATATAGCGGTTGTCGAATACTTCGATTTCATCAATATAGGTACGCTTAGAATACCCTTTGCTTTCCAGGTCGATCAGCTTACCTCTATCTTTTTACTGATCATTACCGGCGTCGGCTTTTTGATCCATGTATACTCCACGTCTTACATGCACGACGAAAAGCCTCATCAC
This sequence comes from Niabella sp. ZPM-14, assembly GCF_055693045.2. Classification (NCBI taxonomy): domain Bacteria; kingdom Pseudomonadati; phylum Bacteroidota; class Chitinophagia; order Chitinophagales; family Chitinophagaceae; genus Niabella; species Niabella sp. ZPM-14. The sequence continues at coordinate 3,577,220 of NZ_CM181148.1, read as the reverse complement.
TTTGCCAGGTACTTTGCATACCTGAACCTGTTCGTCTTCTCGATGCTATTACTCGTAATGGGCGCCAACTTCGTGATCATGTTCATCGGTTGGGAAGGTGTAGGTTTGTGTTCTTACCTGCTCATTGGTTTCTGGTTCAAAAAAGAAGACTATACCAAAGCCGCCTCCAAGGCCTTTATCATGAACCGGATTGGTGATCTTGCCTTCCTGATTGCGCTGTTCATGCTCATCAACAAACTGGATACGGTTACTTTCAGTGAAATCTTTACTACTGAAGCGCTGGCCAAACTTTCCAGCTTCGATATTACGATCATCACTACTTTATTATTCGTTGGTGCAACCGGTAAAAGTGCTCAGATCCCTTTGTACACCTGGCTTCCCGATGCGATGGCGGGTCCTACCCCGGTGTCTGCCCTGATACACGCCGCTACGATGGTTACGGCAGGTATCTATATGATTGCGCGCAGCAACCTGATGTATTCTATGGCACCAGGCACCCTAAATTGTATTGCTATCATTGGCGTGGCTACTGCATTGCTGGCGGCCAGCATTGCGCTCAAACAAAACGACATTAAAAAAGTATTGGCCTACTCCACCGTAAGCCAGCTGGGTTACATGTTTCTGGCGCTGGGCACCGGAGCTTATGTGGCAGCTGTTTTCCATGTAATGACGCATGCTTTCTTCAAAGCCCTGTTGTTCCTGGGAAGCGGTAGCGTGATTCACGCGATGGGCGGAGAACAGGATATGCGCAAAATGGGCGGCCTGGCCAGGTATATGAAGATTACCAACATCACCTTCTTATTAGGCTGTCTCGCGATAGCCGGTATTCCGGGTTTTTCCGGCTTCTTTTCCAAGGATGAAATATTAGCAAGCGCATTCAGTACGAGCCCGGTGTTGTATGCCCTTGGGTTGCTGGGAGCTTTGCTCACGGCGTTCTATATGTTCCGTTTATATGCCACCACCTTCAAAGGCGGTTTCCGTGGTACCCACGATCAGGAACATCATCTTCACGAAAGTCCGGCGGCCATCACGGTCCCACTGATCGTACTGGCTATCCTTTCAGTGATTGGCGGTTTTATTGGCGTGCCTGAATTTATCATGCACGGAGCGCATGCCCTGAAAGATTACCTGCAGCCGATCTTCGCCCAGTCCTACGCTATATTGCCGACACATGAAGTATCGCACAGCACGGAATGGATATTGACCGGCCTTTCCTCCTTGCTGATCATTATAACAGTAGTTATAGCGTGGAGCAGGTACAGCAAACGGCCAGACATCGAAGAAGCAAAAGGGTTTGGAAAACTGCTGCAGGATAAATGGTATGTAGATGAGATCTACAACGCTGTTATTGTGAAACCATTGAACGCATTAGGTGCATTCTTCAACACCATTTTTGAAAAGAAGATAGTGGATGGCATTGTAAACGGAGTGGGTCGCCTGGTGAATTATGGTGGCCGGCAGTTTCGCTGGTTACAAAGTGGACAAACCGGCGCATATATCCTGATGATGGTGGTGAGTGTGCTGATCGTGTTTGCATTACAGTTTTTCTTAAGGAAGTAAATGCCTGTTCCTGTCCCGACCGGGAAAGGAAGTGCATTTGAAAATAAAATGATTTTTAAAATTTAAAACGAACTCCGCGGTTTATTGCTCTTCTTTTGGGAGATGCTCGGGGTAAGGCCTTTTTTTATGATCGCATTGTTGTTGATATTAATACCATTATTTAGCGGCATTATCACTTTTTTTATAAAGAAGGAAGCAGGTGCGAGAACCTGGTCGTTACTGGCAGCTATTTCAACTTTTATAGTCGCCATCATAGGCTTTACCTATGTAACGGGCAAGGAAGCTTTAACGTTTAATGCGCCATGGATGGGCCTGTTGAACAGCAGCTTTTCGCTGAGTTCGGACGGAATGGGTTCCATGCTGTGCATGCTCACCGCCCTTTCCTTTCCCCTGATCTTTGTTTCCACCTGGAATACGACTTATAAAAAGGCTAACAATTTCCTGGGATTAATGCTGCTGACACAGGCCGGCCTTATGGGGGTGTTCCTGGCGATGGATGCGCTGTTGTTCTATTTTTTCTGGGAGCTGGCGCTGATCCCCGTTTACTTTATCTGCTCTCAGTGGGGTAACGAAAGAAGGATCAAAGTCACTTTTAAATTTTTCATCTACACATTTGTTGGTTCATTACTGATGTTGGTCGGCATCCTGTATATCTATTCCAAAACGAATTCTTTTGCGATTGACGCTTTTTATAATGCAGGTTTAGGGCCTAAGGAGCAGATGTGGGTATTCTGGCTCTTCTTTGTAGCATTCGCCGTTAAGATGCCTATATTCCCTTTGCATACCTGGCAGCCGGACGCTTACGAACAATCCCCTACCGCAGCGACTATGGTGCTGAGCGGCATCATGGTAAAGATGGGCGTGCTGGGTCTGTTGCGTTGGCTGTTGCCGGTATTGCCTATCGCCGCCTACAGCTGGGGCGATACCGTGTCTACGATGGCGGTGATCGGTATTATCTACGCTTCACTGATTGCCTTCCAGCAGGATGACATGAAGCGCCTTGTGGCCTACTCATCTATCGCTCACATCGGGCTGATGGCTATTGCTGTCTTCGCGGAAACCAAGAGCGGGATCCAGGGCACCATGATCCAGATGTTCTCCCACGGTATCAATATACTGGGTATGTGGATCATCGTTGAGATCATTGAAAGAAAGTTCGGCACGAGAAAAATGAGCGAGTTGGGTGGTATCGCTAAAAAGGCGCCCGCCCTGACGATCTTCTTCTTCATCATCGCTTTTGCTAATATTGCGCTTCCGTTGACGAATGCTTTTGTGGGTGAATTCCTGATGTTCAACGGCATCTTAAGCTCTCCTATCACGAAATATGGCATTCCTTTGACCGTGGCGGCGGGTATGGGTATTATCCTCGGCGCGGTTTATACCCTGAAAATGGGCCGCAAAGTGTTTCTGGGCGAAACCAACGCGTTGACTGAAACGGCTACGGATATTGCCTTTCATGAAAAAGCAATATTAGGAGTCATCGCTGTGATAATAATTGTGGCAGGCGTCTACCCACAACACCTATTACATTCTTTCGAAGAAATAACAGATTCCATTTTACATAAATCAGATGTGCTTCCATTATTAAAACCGAAGCATTAAGCAATAAAGTATGAACGCATTAGTACTCTCTGCAATTTTCGGCGTTGTTATGATGTTTAGCGGTGTTTTCTTCAAACGAAACGCAGCTATCAAAACCACGGGCCTGATCGCCATGATCGTGCTGCTGGTGGCGAATTACCTCGAAATGAAGCATATCAGGTTATTTACATTCGATGTTTCCGGTTTCATGAGGTTTGACAGCTATGCCTTATTTTTTAATGCGCTAGCCATTTTTGCCACATTGGTATACCTGGTCGTTTCGTCCAACCAAATGGAAAAGGTGGGTCGTAACCTCGCTGAATATTTCGCGCTGATTTTCTTTATCATCGCAGGGATCACTTTAACCACCAGTTTTACTTCATTATTGACGCTTTTCCTGGGTATAGAGATCATCTCGATCCCCTTGTATATCCTGACCGGGTCTGACAAAAAGAACTTAAAAAGCAACGAAGCTGCCCTGAAATATTTCCTGATGGGCTCCTTCTCAACAGGCATCATGCTCATGGGTATTGCCCTGATATATGGCGCGCAGGGAACGTTTACAATCGATAATATGAATTTCGCTGTGCAAAGCAAAACGCCTCACCTTCACATAGCGGGCATGTTGTTCCTCTTGTTTGCGATGAGCTTTAAAGCCTCCGTAGCGCCCTTCCATTTCTGGACACCCGATGTATATGATGGTGCTCCGACGGTATTCACGTCTTTCATGGCGACTATTGTGAAGGCTGCTATTTTCGTGGGATTTGTACGGTTGTTTAGCGGCGCCTTTGGCAAGTTGGAAGATACCTGGTCTATCTGGGTAGCAGTGATGATTGCCGCTACCTTGTTGGTCGGGAATATCACAGCAGTATTTCAACAAAGCGTGAAGCGGATGCTTTCTTATTCGAGCATTGCGCAAGCGGGCTTTTTACTCTTTGCTGTGTATGCGACCAATGACACCGGGCGCGAGGGTTTGTTGATCTACTCTGCGGCTTACTGCCTGGCGACCATCGGCATCTTTGCGGTATTAGGTAAAATGACTGATTACAGCTTCGAAGGGTTTAATGGTCTGGCTAAACATCAGCCGGTATTGGCCTTTACCACGACGATCTGTTTTTTATCACTGGCAGGGATTCCTTTAACGGCGGGCTTCCTCGGAAAGTTTTATATGTTGAAGGCTGCCATTGCCACAGGCGAAAATCTTTGGTTGGTAATCTTTGCTGTATTGATGGCCGCTGTGAGCGTGTATTATTATTTTCGCGTGATCCAAGCGATGTACTTTAAAGACGGCCCGGTACAATCGGTGGCGGCAACAAGCCTCGAGAGAGCTGCTCTGGTGCTTATATGCGTCCTCATTATACTGCTGGGTGTATTTCCCCAGGTGTTTTTAGGGTGGCTGTACTTCTAAGTGCGGCATGAACTGAAGCGCAGCTCCTGTTATACCAAGCTAAATTATAAGATCGCCCAACAGCACCGATTAAGGAAAGGTGTGCGGTGATCTTTATTTTATACATTCAATACGCTTATGGAAGAAAAATATCCGGAACTAAGAGATCGGGTGCAATCCACCTTTATTGACTTATTGCTGATCGTTGCCTTAACATTTGCATTTGCCAGCCTTTTAGATAGATTTGGGCAGGTGCCTGACTGGCTGCGAATCGTATTGTTTATCGGACTTTTTGTTGCCTATGAGCCTCTTTCCATGACACTTGGCGCGACATTAGGCAATTATTTAAGAGGTATCCGGGTTAGAAAAAATTCCAACTCGGCCCAAAGAATTACTTTCTTCCAGGCCGTTGTACGGTACCCGGTGAAAGTACTCTTGGGTTGGCTTTCTTTTCTGACGATCCACATCAATCCAAAACGCAGGGCCATTCACGATCTCGTCTCAGGAAGCGTAATGATAAAACTATAACGAAATTTGCCCTTTGGCATTCAAGAAGCTTAAAGGAAACGGTCATTTCAATAACTACAGGAATGGTCTTAACAAAAAAGCTCAATATATGGAGCCTTATTTGCCATGCTTTGATAGTGTTGTGAACACATTTTCCAGCACGAAAGTTCACCAAAATTAATGTGTAAATTGCGCTCATGGGCGGCAAAAAGCTTTACATAATCGCAGGTTGTAACGGTGCAGGGAAAACTACTGCTTCGTTTACAATCTTGCCGGAAATCCTAGATTGTAAGGAATTTGTCAATGCAGATGAGATTGCCAAAGGGTTATCTCCTTTTCAACCTGAAAAAGTTTCATTTGAGGCGGGACGAATAATGTTGAACAGGATTAACGAATTGCTTCGTGAAAACCAAGACTTCGCATTTGAAACCACATTGTCAACGAAGAGTTACAAAAACAAAGTTCTCGAGGCGAGAGCCAAGGGGTATCGCGTAACTTTGTTATTCTTTTGGCTCCAGAACATCGACCTAGCAAAGGAACGGGTAAGAACAAGAGTATTAGAAGGTGGGCATGATATCAAACCTGATGTTATTGAAAGAAGATATGTAAAAGGAATTAAAAACCTATTTGACATTTATCTGCCAATAGTTGACGGAGCTCTGCTATTTGATAATTCTGAAGGGAAATATCAACTGTTAGCTGATAAACAACTGTATAACCGGCTATCTATTGTGAACCAGGAAAAATTCAACCTTTTAAAAAATTATTATGACACCTATTGAGATTCAGATTGAGGAAAAAACTAAAATTCTAAAAGGGCTTGAAAAGGTCTATGAAAAATTATTAGAATTTAAGAGATCAAAGAATAGCGAACTCGTTGTATTACGCGACAACAAGATTGTAAGAATAAAACCTGACCAATCCGCCACTTCGACTGGTCGTTAACGATTTGGTCTAGGCGTTTAAAGTTACCTGAACTAGTCAAGACATAACAGAGACCGATTCAAAAACTTTAGTCAGCACTGTCCTGCATCAAATGCACGTGCCTAAGCCCAAAAAAGTCCGTAGGTTACTGCATCTCCCTAATTAACGGGTCTTCAAAATTTCGATGTCATACCGATAGGCACTTCCACTACCTAACGACTCACCCTATCGTTTCAATAAAATTTTTGCTCATCTTATTTTATGCCTTTAGCTTTATGTATCAGGCTTATTAACGAATGAAACGAAGCACAATGAATTTTTATTACGTATGGAAATTTATACGCGTAGTTCCATCCGACCAACTAAAATCGCAGCGAAGCTGCAAACAATAAATGTTCGGATGAAATTCAGCGATACTTTTCTTTTAGCTTTCCGCACCGTCAGGGGCAATACTTTGCGCACGGCACTTACCGTGGCGATCATCGCCTTTGGTATTATGGCCCTGATCGGCATCATCACAGCCATCAAAGCCATGAACCAGAAGTTTACCGAAAGCTTCTCCAGCATGGGCGCTAATGCGTTTACCATTCGGTTTAAGGAAAGAAATATCCGCTTTGGTGGTGGGGGCGACGAATTGAAAGTTTCCAAGAAAGGTAAAAAAGAGAAGAAGTCTAATCTGGGCAAGGCCATTACCCGCGATGAGGCAGAATATTTTGTCAGCAATTTTAAGTTTCCGGGCGCTGTAACCGGCGTTTCTGTGTTCGGGAACCGCAGTAATACCATTTCTTTTTCCGATAAAAAGACCAGTCCCAATGTCATGATGTTTGGCGGCGACGAGAAGTACCTGGACCTGAATGGATATTCGCTTTTAAGCGGACGCAACCTGACGCTGCAGGAGGTCCGGAGCGGTCAGAATGTGTGTATTTTGGGTTATGATGTGGCCGCAAAATTCTTTGACGAAGCGCCGGGGAGAGCGGTCGGGAAAACGGTACGGATCAACAACCTCCCCTATCTAGTGCTCGGCGTTCTGGAGAGCCGCGGTTCCACTTTTGGTTTTAGCCGCGACAATATGACCATTATTGGCTACCGCAACCTGGCCAAAAACTTTTCAGGTGCCAACTCATCTTACGTGCTTGCCGTGAAGGTAGACGATATCAATAAAATGAATGAGGCGATGGGCGAAGCGGAAGCACTTTTCCGGGGCGTCAGAAAAATCATGATCACCGAAGAAAGCAATTTTGTGCTGGACAAAAGTGACAGCATTGTTGAGCAGGCCATGAATAGCCTGGGCTTTCTCACAATATCGGCCACCGTCATCGGTCTGATCACCCTGATCGGCGCGGCAATCGGGCTCATGAATATCATGCTGGTAAGCGTGGCCGAACGTACAAAAGAAGTGGGATTGATCAAAGCCATCGGCGGAAAAAGCACCGTTGTTAAAAAGCAATTTCTGCTGGAGGCGTTCATAATCAGCGTATTGGGCGCTATTTTCGGTATTATCTTAGGCATATTAATCGGCAACAGCTTCGCGATTATCTTAGGTACAGGATTTGTGGTACCCTGGGCTTGGGTGGCGTATGGTATTATCATTTGCAGTGCAGTAGGGTTGCTCGCGGGCCTTTATCCTGCCGTAAAAGCAGGAAAATTAAACCCGATAGAAGCGTTAAGGTACGAGTAATTTTTGAGTTGGCGGTTGACAGAGGACAGTTGACAGGCTCAAATTAAAAATTACAAGTCACATCTGTCATCTGCCAATTGTCATCTGTCAACTTCCCCTAAACAATCCTTATATTTGTACCTTATCTAAAATATATTTATCTACTTATGGCTGAGCAGATAGAAGATTTTGATGCCGACCTGGCTGGTGAACAAGGGAAGGATCAGAAAGCAGGTTGGTTTCGCCGCATTAAAAAAGGCATCTTAACGAAGACTTCGGAAAAAAAGGAAACGCAGGAAGGCTTGTGGACCAAATGCCCGGAGTGTAATTATATTTCGACTTTTGCCGAGTTGCGGGAACAATTATACGTGTGTCCCAAATGTGGCTACCATCATCGCTTGAACAGCTTTCAGTATTATGAAGTACTGTTTGATAATAACGAATACGAAGAGCTTTTCACCAATATCAGAAGTAAGGACCTGTTAGGATTCACTGACCTGAAGCCTTACAAGAAGCGGCTGGAAGACATCTGGTCCAACAGCAGCCTGAATGATTCAGTGCGTGTGGCAGTCGGAAAGGTAGACGGAGAACCGATCGTTATCGCGTGTATGGACTTCGAATTTATCGGAGGTTCGCTGGGCAGTGTGATGGGTGAAAAATTTGCGAGGGCAGTTGATTATTGCATCAAGCATAAGCTGCCTTACATGATGATCAACAAGAGTGGCGGCGCGCGCATGATGGAAAGTGCTTTTTCGTTAATGCAAATGGCAAAAACAAGCGGCAAGCTTTCTCAACTGAGCGATGCCAAACTTCCTTATATTTCCTTGCTTACCGATCCTACCTTCGGCGGCGTATCGGCATCCTTCGCAATGCTGGGTGATTTAAACATTGCTGAACCCGGCGCCCTGATTGGTTTTGCCGGTCCGCGTGTGATCAAAGAAACCATTAAGAAAGATCTTCCTGAAGGTTTCCAGCGCAGCGAATTTTTACTGGAGCACGGCTTCCTGGATTTCATCGTTAACCGAAGAGATCTTAAAGAAAGAATCGGTACGGTTATTCGTCTGTTTAGAAATTAAATTTTTAGCAGTTCATATTTGTAAAGGTTGATGAGCGTTACCACTTCTCAACCTAATAACTTTTCATCTTATTAACTCATCCACACTGGCTTCACCTATATTCATAAAGAACCGTTCTGCGTTTCATGAGTATTTTATTGACGATACTTATGTAGCCGGCATGGTATTGCTCGGCACGGAGGTGAAGTCTTTGCGCGAAGGAAAAGCCAGCTTTAATGATAGCTACTGCATCCTACACAAGGGCGAATTGTGGATCAAGAGTCTACATATTTCTCCTTACTCGCATGGCACTGTTAACAACCACGATGCAGACCGGGACAAAAAATTGCTGCTGCAGAAAAGAGAGATAAAAAAAATACAAGCCAAGCTGAAAGAAAAAGGCTACACGTTGGTGCCGCTCAAAATTTTCATGAACGACCGGAATTTTATTAAAATTGAAATAGGTCTGGGCAAAGGAAAAAAACTGTACGACAAACGTGAAAGTATCAAGCAGAAAGATGTGGAGCGCGAAATGAAACGCTTTCTCAAATAATTAGCGCTGCTTGTTGTTAATGTTCCTTTGCTGCAGCCCGATACAGAATCATGAAGGCTTTACTACTTGCTCTAACTTTTTTTATAAGTCCCATAGCGCTTTTGGCGCAATTTAACGATAGTACTACCCGGTATCTCAAGCTGGCCTCCGGAGGCTCAATCAACAAGACGGCTGACGGAGCTAACTACCTTCTGAATAATAACATTCAGTACAACATCAGGAAAAAAAGAACCGTCCTGAATTCCTCCGCGAAATGGATCTATGGCATGGCGCCTGACCGCCTCACGAACAACGACTTCAACCTTTCGAGTAATGTGAACCTGTACAGGCACTTCCCGGAATTTTATTATTGGGGCCTGGTCAATTATACGACCAGCTATTCGTTAGACATCAAAAGCCAGGGACAGGTGGGTATCGGTATCGCTTATAACTTTCTGAACAGGCCTAACCTGTGGCTCAATGTCAGCAATGGTTTTATTGGCGAGCTTAGCCGCATTATACAAGGAGACACGGCGGTAATCAATTACCAGACAATCCGGAATTCATTGCGGGCTCAATTTATGTTTAAACTGGGAGAACGCTTTACCTTCAGAACCGAGAACTTTTTCCAGCCGTCGCTGGAATATATCAGCGATCACATCTTATCCAGTGATTCAGAATTTACCTACCAGTTGTGGAAGGGGCTTAACCTGAATACCAGGCTATCATATAATAAGAACAGCCGCACCGAAAAAGAGAATTTGATCTTTACTTACGGATTGGGATACGAAAGGTATTTTTAAATCTTATAGCTCAAAATCAAGGATTTCGGACCTGCTGATTAGGTAATTTTCGAGACTGCTTAGTTTTTTTGTGCGTACGGTGACATCAAGGTAAATATATACTTTATCATCCTGCACTTTAAACTTACGCTCCTCATATCTGGTAGCAAACCCGCTAATAGGCTCAATGATGTCCGCTCTCATTGACGCATGCTTTTTATCAATGCAAATCATTAACAGCCGACTCAATTTGGCACTTGGAAAAATCTTATTGAACCAACCGCCAAAATAGGTCATCAACAAAGCAAGAGATAAAAATGTCAACGCCAGCCACACTTCCCCAAAACCCACTGCCATCCCTACAGCAGCAGCAACCCATATAACGCTGGCAGTCGTAAGCCCCGAAACGGTAATGCCGTCTTTAAAAATAACACCCGCCCCTAAAAAACCGATACCACTTACGATATACGAAGCAATCCGGGCTGCGTCGGTGTATTCATTGCCAATCTTTACTGATAAGATGGAGAACAGGCAGGAGCCTATACAAATTAGTGTTATCGTTTTAAGCCCCGCAGCCTTATCTTTCAATTCTCTTTCAAGCCCCAGGACAATACCCGCCCCAAGTGAGATCAGGGCTTTGTACAGATCCGTTATTTCCCAGTATTCAAACATGAACGCTTATTTACGAGCTAAAAATCGTTAGTCAACAAGGCGAGGCTCACCCGGCCTCGCGTCTGGACAGCTTTTTCTTACACTACCAGAAACGGCTCACACGCCGGCCTCCGGCCTGATCATCCGCATAAACGCAGCGGAAATTTCATGCCAGATTTTAGCGGGCAACCGGAATTTTATTCCTCAAACAGCTCCTGTTGCGGTCCGGTTTCTTTTGTCTCCACCCACTCCATGGAGACACTTTTGTTGTAGTCGGTGAGCTTCGCTCCTACGGCTTTCCAGCCCATCACATCCGTCACTTTTGCCAGCTTGAACTTGGCATTGCGCACCTGGTCGCCGCGTCCGCTCTGTACCTGTAACACCGGCTCTGCGGCTGTGGTGGCACATTCCAGGTAATTTCCATCTCCTTCTTTGATAAAGAGAAACTTATTTTTGAGCGTGCTGGTTTCAATCTTGAAGCGCTTTACGTTGTATTGCAGCTGCTTCATGTCTACGTAGACAGCGGTAATGATCTTTTCAGGATCGTAACGCTCGATCAGCAACACTTTTTCCGGATCGAATTTCTGGGTCATTTCCTGGTCGGTTACCTCATAATGACCATCGGTATAAATGACCAGCAACTGATCAGCCGGCTCGAACATTCCCAGGTAAGCCCCTTTTTCGTCGGTGTTGAGGCGTCCGAACTTATCGTCAAACCAGAGCTTTTTCCCGCTCAGCGTCGCGCGGCCGGCTTCCTTGAACTTCACCGATTTGATGGCATATTTCGTCACCTGGTTTCCCATACTGCTACGGCCCTTGATCGCCAGTTCTTCAAAATAGAAATCCAGCTCTTTGACACGCGCCGGGCTGTTGGGACTCAACAATATTTTCACCACTTCCGCCTCTCCGTTGGGATTGACGGTAAAGTAATGTACTTTACTTTTAGGGTCGCCTTTGGTCAGGTCATATTCCTTATCACGTGTCACGCCCGTCACATTGAAGCGTTTTGCATAACTGACCCCCGTCTTTCCATCCGCATATATCATGTTGTACGTGGTGCGATCGTCTCCTTTTAAAAATACCGCCACATGAATGATGTCTTTGCCCACAAAGGTCTTCTCCGCGATCTTGATCACTTTCATGATACCCCGTTTGGTAAAGACGATGATATCATCCAGGTCGGAGCACTCAAACAACAGCTCATCTTTTTTCAGACTCGTACCGATGAAGCCTCCCGAGCGATCTGCATATAACTTGGTATTAGCGATCACCACATGTTTAGCCTCAATGATCTCAAACTGCTTGATCTCGGTTTTACGCTCGCGGCCCTTCCCAAATTTTTTCAGCAGGTTTTCGAAATAGGCTATGGCATATTCCACCAGGTGAGCCAGGTCATGTTTCACATTTTTGATCTCACTTTCCAGGTCTTTGATCTGAGCATTCAGCTCATCAATATCTAAACGATAGATCCGGCGCACCGGCTTCTCGGTCAGTTTCAGGATATCTTCTCTCGTTACTTCCCGCTTCAGTTTCTTTTTGAAAGGATCAAAGGCTTTATCAATCGCTGAGATCACTTTATCCCAGGTGTCATGTTTCTTTTCCAGCTCCTTGTAGATCTTTTCTTCAAAGAAGATCTTTTCCAGTGAGGTATAATGCCATTTTTCGTTCAGCTCGCCCAGCTTGATCTCCAGTTCCTTTTGAAGCAGGTCTTTCGTATTGTCAACCGAAATCTTTAACAGGTCATGCACCGTTAAAAACTTCGGCTTCATGTCAACGATCACGCAGGCATTCGGCGATATAGATATCTCACAATTGGTGAATTTGTATAAAGCATCGATCGTGATATCAGAAGAGATGCCCGCTGCGAGGTCTACCTGGATCTCCACGTTGGCCGCCGTGTTGTCCGTCACTTTTTTGATCTTGATCTTACCCTGGTCATTGGCTTTAACGATCGATTCAATCATCTGATCGGTGGTCACGCCGTACGGAACGCTCTTGATCAAGAGTGTCTTTTTATCCGCTTCTTCAATATGAGCGCGCACTTTTACTTTTCCTCCGCGCTTTCCCTGGTTATAGTCTGCCACGTCGATCATGCCGCCCGTCTGAAAATCGGGATATAGCTCAAACTTTCTTCCCTTCAGGTATTTGATGGAGGCGTCGATCAGCTCGCAGAAATTGTGGGGCAGTATCTTGGTGGATAAACCCACAGCGATACCTTCAGCGCCTTGAGCCAGTAGCAGCGGGAACTTTACCGGCAGGGTCACGGGCTCGTTATTACGCCCGTCATAACTCAGCTGCCAATCGGTGGTCTTTGCGTTGAAAGCCACTTCCAGCGCGAATTTGCTCAGGCGGGCTTCGATATACCTCGACGCTGCCGCATCATCGCCGGTCTCTACGTTACCCCAGTTACCCTGCGTATCAATCAGCAGGTCCTTTTGTCCCATATTCACCAGGGCATCACGAATACTCATATCCCCGTGAGGGTGATAGGACATGGTTTGTCCCACAATGTTGGCGACCTTATGCAAACGGCCGTCATCCATCTGCTTCATCGAGTGCAGGATGCGTCGCTGTACGGGTTTGAAGCCGTCCTCTATTGCCGGTACGGCACGCTCCAATATTACATAAGAGGCGTAATCCAGGAACCAGGTTTTAAACTGGCCTTGTAATCCGCTTCCGTCACTGTGTTCAATGTTATCTACAATTTCGTCCTTCATTATTCTGTTATCTCCTTATAAAAATCGTTCAATATTACTACTAAATCGTCAGTCTGCATTTCATCCCTTTCCATCATTGGATGGAACTTATAATAAGTTATCATCAATCTCTGAACCGTTTCAAGTCTCTGGTCAGACCGGGATGCCCGCCTGAATGAATGCTTTCGGGCAGGCCCGCCTGAATGACTCTTTCGGGCAGGCCCGCCTGAATGACTCCTTCGGGCAGGGTCAGACCAGACAATACCCTTCAACTTTTCAACTTCGCTTCCTTCCCTATCAACCCCAGATGCGTAAAAGCAAATCCTTTTTCATATTTCAGTCCGTAACCGGCTATTCTGTCGAACGACGAATGTCCGAAGAGTATAATTCCTACCTGCTGCAGCCAGCCATTTGCCCAATAAATCCCGCATAAAAAAACGCTAATGGCAATGCCTTTATGATGAAAAAGATTGTATAAAAACGCCCCTGCTTTATTGTTCACCATATACCCCACCATACTTATGTCAGGACCGATGAAGAGCAACAAGTACCAAAACCAGGCGGCATCGCTATTCCATAAAAGGAAGATGCAGACTAAAAGCATCGCCAATTCTTCCAGTTTCAAAATTAATTTCATATAAAAAGCTTTGACGCAGGAAGATCGTCATGGCGCGCCAGGTCATATTGCTGCTTAACTGCCAGCGTTCGCTCCTGCAAGTTTAATGTCGAATGATTTCCAATCCTTGTTGACTTCGCCTTCGGCCAAAAGCGTTCCTTTCTCGATCAGCGTCCTGATCCGCCACATTAAAAACACGTCGCCGGTTTTGATCTGCATCCGGTGCAATGTGTTCTGCAATACGCGGGATGCTTTCTGCCATTCGTTCGTCATGTTCTTCAGGATCTCTGCATCGTAAAAGTCATTGCCCTTGCTGACGATCTTTTTGCCGCCTTCGAGCATCCTTACCATCGCGTTTTCCTGCATCAACTTGCTCCACTCGTCGGGATCCACTTCAAACTCGCTTAACGTGATCGGTCTCGCGAGCTTTTTGGCTTTCAGAAATTCAGAAGGCATGATTTCGCTGAGCCAGGAGGGATAGAATATCTGTCCTTTCTCGTTGATGAAGGGAAGATTGTTCATATACAGTACCATGACCCGGCCCTGGAATTCGCGCAGCTGGGGCATCAGCCAGTAGTAACCACATACGTCATGCTGGTTTTGTCCCATCCAGATCCAAACCTCTTCTGCTTCGTTTTCTTCCAACGTTTTGAGCAGCTGGTGCACGGTTAACTTATCATCCACCAGGTCGGTTTGTTCTTTGTAAGGGGAATTTTCCAGCAACTGCTTCCACCAATCGCGGCGTTGCTGATAACCCTCGGTCTCATACAGGTCGGCAATGGGCCCCACTGCATAGTCATCCTTAATCTGTATCAAGTTACCGGCGAGGGTCTCATCCAGCTCCTGCACCTTTTTCATTACCTCAACTTCTGCCTCGTTAAAAACAATATGTATCATTCTTTACCTAATATTTAAAAGCGCAGTGATGCCCACAAGTATCTGATGGTGGTTGCTGATCACAACGGCTCAGCTGATTGCGCAATTAATCCTTTTTAATTTTGATTGCTAAAAACAAATAGTTATTGGCCGCAGCAACGACTTCATATTTTACATAAAAACTATCCGCAAATATCTGAAATGCCCGGAATTCATGGGTCGGTACTGCAAATTCATCAAACATAATAATATCACCATCTTTCAAAAAGCGATACACCTGCGATAAAGTGAACAAGGTTGCCGAAAATATATCGGCGTCCATGTGGATCAGTTTCCGCCGGCTCCCGTCATATTGATCAAGAAAGGGAATCAGCGTGTCCTGGAACAATCCTTTATAAAAGGTCGCGCGCGGATCTGTTACACCAATCGATTCTAAAGACGCCGCCATCGCTCCTTTGCCAAAGGGACCAAAGGCTTCAGGTAACCCCTCAAACGTATCGAAGCCGTAGAACCGGGAATCTTCGTGGGTCTGATGTTCCAGCCACCAGCGAAAAGACGATCCCGAGGATACGCCAAATTCCAGGTAGTCGATAGGCGTGTCCGCCAACCCTTCCCCCTGTAGTATACTTTGATACAGATTGATCCTGCGGCTGTAGTCCCAATCGCGCTGATACCAGTCGTTATAGCCACTAACCACGTGCTGGCTTCGCCACCGGCTCAACATACTCATGTAGGTCATGTTGAGCAATCCGGCTTCAAGCGCACCGGACATCCGGTGCAGGTTCCAACGCATGAAGATGGATTTCGACTTGCGTATCAAATCTAATCTGTTCAAAGGGCAATATTTTATTGTTCTTAAGCTACTGCTTGTTCAGGCACCGCCTGCGAGTCGGTGGCTGCGTTATGCGCCTCCTCCTTGTCTATCTCTACCACCAGGTTGTTGATAATAAACTCCTGCCGCTCCATGGTATTTTTTCCCATATAATATTCCAGCAATTGCTGAATATGATCACCATGCTCCAATCGCATCAGTTGTTTGCGCATATCAGATCCGATAAACTGTGCAAACTCTTCCGGACTTATTTCTCCTAAACCTTTAAAACGCGTTACTTCCGGCTTACCGCTGAGCTTCCGGATCGCAGCCTTTTTTTCGGATTCGCTGTAGCAATAGATGGTTTCTTTTTTATCGCGTACACGGAACAACGGCGTTTCCAACACATATACTTTCTCCTGCTTCACCAGGTCGGGAAAGAACTGAAGGAAAAAGGTCATGATCAGCAGGCGGATGTGCATGCCGTCCACGTCGGCATCGGTTGCAATAACAATATTATTGAACCGCAGCCCCTCCATTCCTTCTTCAATATTTAACGCATGCTGCAACAGGTTGAACTCCTCGTTTTCATACACCACCTTTTTGGTCAGGCCAAAACAGTTGAGCGGTTTACCACGCAGGCTAAACACAGCCTGGGTCTCCACATTACGCGCTTTGGTAATGGAACCGCTGGCACTGTCTCCCTCGGTAATAAAAATGGTCGTCTCGTTTTGCTTCTCAACAAACTCTTCTTTGTTTTTGGAAGGCGCATCATCATTCAAATGAAAACGGCAGTCACGCAATTTTTTATTGTGGAGATTGGCTTTTTTAGCCCGCTCATTGGCTAGCTTTTTGATACCGGCCAGATCCTTTCTTTCGCGTTCACTTTGCTCAATACGTTTCTTCAACGCATCAGCGACTGTTGGATTTTTATGCAGGTAATTATCCAGCTCACGGGCAAAGAAGTCGCCTACAAACTGGCGCATACTCGGACCGTTGATATCTACATTCTGAGAACCCAACTTGGTCTTCGTCTGGCTTTCGAACACCGGTTCTACCACACGCACGCTGATAGCCGCAACAATACCTGTACGGATGTCCGAAGTTTCGTAATCTTTTTTATAAAATTCGCGAACCGTCTTCACGAAAGCCTCGCGGAACGCCTGCTGGTGGGTGCCCCCCTGTGTGGTATGCTGGCCGTTTACGAAGCTGTACAACTCTTCACCATAATCATTCCCGTGCGTCAATGCTACTTCGATGTCGTCGCCTTTCAGGTGCACGATCGGGTAACGGATCTCATCAGGATTGGTCTTTCTTTCCAGCAGGTCGAGCAAACCATTCCGGCTGATGTAGGATTTACCGTTAAAAATGATCTTCAGACCCGCATTTAAGAAACAATAGTTCCAGATAAGATTCTCGAGGAATTCATGATGAAACTTAAAATTTTTAAATATCGTGTCGTCCGGTATAAAAGTGACCATCGTGCCGTTGCCTTCGCTGGTCTTGCTTTCCTTGTGCTCCTTAACAAGCACGCCTCTTTCAAACTCGGCCACTTTTTCTTTCTCTTCCCGCACAGACACTACCTTGAAGTGATTGCTTAAGGCATTTACGGCTTTCGTACCCACGCCATTCAATCCCACTGATTTTTGAAAGGCCCTGCTGTCGTATTTGGCACCGGTGTTGATCTTGCTTACTACGTCCACTACTTTTCCCAACGGAATCCCGCGGCCATAATCGCGCACCGTCACGGTTTTCCCGTCGATCGTCAGTTCAATGGTTTTTCCGTATCCCATGGTATATTCATCGATACAGTTATCCATCACCTCTTTCACGAGGACATAAATTCCATCATCAGGACTACTGCCGTCGCCTAATTTTCCGATATACATACCCGGCCGCAACCGGATATGTTCTTTCCAATCGAGGCTCTTGATACTATCTTCATCATAATTGCTTCCGGGCGTAGTTACCTTTTCCTTAGCCATTTATCAATTCCTTTTTTTATTATTTATTTTCCGGGCGTGTCCCGCTCGCCTCCACTCCAACCTCGCAGGTTTTTTTAAACCTGTGAGGTTTTCCCCGCGCATCAAAGCGGGCCGGGCTGCTACAGGCTGCGGCCCTTCGGGCTGCCAGCCTCCGGCTGCCACCTTTCGCATCCCTCACGCAAGCGAACGCAGTATGGCCCCCGTTTATTCATTATATTTCAATGTGCCATTTCCCTGCACAACGCGCAAATATAATAAAACTCAGTACCCCGCAGGACCCGAAATTTGCACAGGGTGTGAAGAAAAGTATGCCTTCCGTATGGGATAGCCACCGGGATTTTTGTCCTAACTTTTATGAGAGCATTGTTTCGAGCGGGGCCAGTGAAGCCAGGCTTTGCAAGTGGGGCCGCTTGTCGCTGTTTTCCGTTTTCAGTTAGCTACTATATCTTATTGCTCCACTCAAGACGTCCTTCCAAACCCAGCTCAACATTTTTTATATTTCATTGATCATTAGCGTTATAATATACAAAATTTAAAACATAATCCCCTTCCGGAGGAGGATAAGCTTTTATTCATCTCATTTGTTCTTGCCGATATCGTTGCGCTTAAAGTCAGGCGAGGTTCTGCTCCGCCGTTCCGCTACAATCGCACAAATTTTAAAAAACCCAGATTTACAACCGAGCACCAACGGATTGCACTATCGGGGACTGAATGCGAAAGCTATACGCCCCTTTGCCAGTGATACGCCCGCTGAATTTATTTCGAAATAAAAACGAAATATGTTTTGATGTATTTTTATTCCATGGAAAGACGGTCATTTATCAAACAGTTATCAGCCGGAATCTTATTGCCTGCCTTTTACAACCCGCCATCACTGACTAAAACATCGCTTAACAGCAGCTTCGCTGATAAGCTGCTACCGGCCATTAAAGGCGGTGGCTTCATGATGGACGATTATTGGGTGTGGGATCCATCAGTGATAAAGGGCGAAGACGGACAGTATCACATGTTTGCTTCGCGCTGGCCTAAAGAGATCGGTTTTGGTAAATGGGTCACCAATTCAGAAATCGTAAGAGCCGTTTCCAACAAACCGGAAGGGCCTTATGTCTTTGCGGAAGTAGTGCTGGCGCCGCGTGGCAAAGAATGGTTTGACGGACTGACAACGCATAATCCGCGGATCACAAAATACAAGAACGAATACCTGCTGTATTATATGGGAACCACCTACGACTTCCCGGTGCCTGATGACAATTCTGATACATGGGCCGACGGAAGAGCACAAAAAGCATGGATGAATAAAAGAGTGGGACTGGCTGTAGCGCCCAGCATTACCGGCCCGTGGAAACGTGTCGACAAGCCCGTTATCACACCCAGGCCCGGAAAATGGGATGCCACCATCACTTCGAACCCCTCGCCCGTCATAAGGCCCGACGGAAGTGTTTATTTAATGTACAAGTCGTCCTCAAAAGACCTCACACCGCCTTTATTATTAGGCGCTGCCCTTTCCAAACAGGGTTATAAGGGCCCGTAACAGCGGCTTTCAGAAAAACCGGTATTTGATTTTAACAGCAGTGCCCAAAAAGAAAATGACGTAGAAGATCCTTTTGTCTGGTGGGCGGGCGACCATTACGAATTGATCATGAAAGACCGGTTCGGGCATATATGTGGTGAAGAAGGCGGAGGCATCCACGCCACATCAAAAGATGGCGTGCAGTGGAAATTGTCCGATCCTGTAAAAGCATATTCGCGCATTATTAAATGGGATGATGGCACTGTCACAAAACAGGCAAATTTTGAACGTCCCTTCTTACTGTTCGAAAACGGCAAGCCTACGCATCTGTTTGCCGCCACCGGATCTGGTTCAAAACCCTACCAGGTAGATAAAACCTGGAATATGGTAATGCCGCTGAAACAGGAATAAGAATGACTGCGCAGTAAACAACAACCAACCAATGGCATTGGCCCACTTCTTTAAATACCTCACTTATAATAATTAACCATGTATACTACCCGCTTTATCCGATTGAAATATTTAGTGCCCAGCACTTTTTACCCGGTGTTCATCCCTATGATATCCAGTGTCCTGGTGTATATCCTCCATGTGACATTGGGATACACACACCTTACGCTACCGCTCCTTCCTATAACGCTTATCGGTACGGCAGTATCTTTTTATGTCGGTTTTAAAAACAACTCTTCCTACGATCGCATGTGGGAAGCCAGGCGCATCTGGGGCGGGATCGTGAACGCCAGCCGGATGTGGGGCACCATGGTGATACAACTGGTGAAAGACAAAGAAAAGAGCCGCGCCCTCATCCACAGGCATATCGCCTGGTGCAACCTGCTTCGCCTGCAGCTGAGAAAGAATAAAGTCTGGTCCGAAAAATATTATCAGCGATACACAGCGCCATTGCAGAGAGATCAGACAGACAGCTTTGAGCAAAAGGCGGAGCGGATATTGAGCAAGTACGTCTCGCGCGAAGATTATACACTCGTTCAAAAAAAGGGAAATATCGCCAGCTACTTATTGCACCTCCAGAATACTGATCTGAAGGCGATGAAAGAAGACGGCACGATCGACGCTATGGAGTACATGACCATTTGTAATATTGTGCAGGAACTGTATAATCATCAGGGTGGTTGCGAGCGCATCAAAAATTATCCATTCCCCAGGCAGTATGCGGTGTTCAGCCGGCTGTTTGTCGACATCTTCATGTTCATTCTGCCGTTTGGTCTGATCTCCGAAATTTTGAAAGTGACGCCGGAAGCCCCTTGGTTGCTGTTTCCTGCCTGCCTTATAGTTGCCTGGATATTCAACTGGATGGAACAGGTGGGAGACTTTAGTGAGAACCCTTTCGAAAATGCAGTGACGGACGTACCTATGTCGGCTATGTGCCGCAGCATTGCGATCGACCTGCAGGAAATGATGGACGAGCAGGAGGTTCAGGAAAGATTGAAACCGGTGAACGGGATATTGATGTGAGGCGCGGACTAAAAACTTCTATGCTCTTTCGGCCCCGGTCAGGTACTCGGTGGTCCGTCAAATGACATTCAAGTCACTTGACGTAAAAGTTCATGAGAAACTGATGTGCTGTAAATACCTGTACGCCTGAAAAATAAAAGTCTTTGGTGTTTTCAGTAACAATACAGTTGCAGTTGGCATTTACCGCTGCATAATATTGCAGACCATCTTCAAAGTCCTTAACTTTTGTATCAGCGGCCGCCATTTCAACCTCTTTGTTGCCGCAGTCTGCTATTGTAAAATGCTTTGCCAGTAATAAGATCTTTTCCTTAGCTGCCGCCGTGCCATGCTTTTTTTCAGCAAAATAGTAAGTGATCGCAAGGCAAACCGCCGTGGTTTTTAGTTGGTGGCTGTGACTGGTAGCCCAGCTCAACACACGGGAAGCATAAGTAAACAAGGGATATTCCTTATTTACCACGGCGATCAATATGTTAGCGTCAATAAAGATGTTCAAGCTTCCATTATTTGCGGCTCTTAAAAAACTCGGCGCGCTCTTTTTCGCTTAGCCCTGAATGCTTGTATTCGGCGGGGCCCTCGGCGACAGCGCTCACCCAGTCTTCAATGGGAATATGTTCAATATCGCCCTGCAGGCCGGTAGACATGGCTTTTTTTAATAAAATTTCGGTAAGCCGGGAAAGACTTAATCCCTTTGATGCTGCATAGGTTTTGGCCTTCTCGATTACAGTAGCATTAAAGCTCAAGGTTACTTTTGCATCCATAAACTTCTTTTATACGACAAAGATAAAAAATCTGTACGTACAATCAATATGCGTTCATAAATTGCCTGAGATCAATTCCGGATCTATACCATTCTTCTCATAAAATCTTATCTTCATACAAGATAGTTGTTTAGCTAACTAAATGGATCCTCACAGTGAGCGGGACCGATGACCAACGTGTGGAAAAACGGGCCGCTGCAAGGATCACACTGAGGTTGGACTGAATAGTTCGACATACGCGGCCCAGGTTTAAAGTACAGCGTAGGCGGCCAGGATAAGGGAATGTAAAAGGGATCGGGATTCAGGACAGATCGTTTAGAGAGCATATGCAGTCATTATTAAAATAAAATCGATTGAAGCACTGCGAGATATGAATGAAAAGCAGTTGCTTACACATCTCAGGCTCCAGGAAAGCCAAACAATTTCGAACCTGCAAGCAGTAAAAAACCAATATGAAAAGAATCATTAAAAAAGTAGCGGTATTGGGAAGCGGCGTCATGGGCTCCCGTATTGCCTGTCATTTTGCCGGAGCCGGAGTGCCCGTATTGCTGTTGGATATCCCCGCTGAAGGAAATAATAAGAATAAGATCGTCAATGACGCACTGGCCGCTGCTGTTAAAAGCAAGCCGTCGCCCGTGTATACCCCGGATGTTATTAAAAGGATTAGCACGGGAAACTTTGACGACAATATGAAAGACATTGCCGGTTGCGACTGGATCATAGAAGTGGTTGTAGAAAGGCTCGACGTCAAGCAACAGGTCTTTGATAAAGTGGAACAGTATCGTAAACCGGGAACGCTGGTTACCAGCAACACTTCCGGGATTCCCATTCACCTTATGACCCAAGGCCGGAGCGATGACTTCAAAGCCCATTTTTGCGGCACCCATTTTTTCAATCCGCCACGATACCTGCGCCTCCTGGAGATCATTCCCACCAAAGACACATCCGTTGACGTCGTTCGCTTTTTGATGCACTATGGCGACGTGGTATTAGGAAAGACCACAGTCCTTTGTAAAGACACGCCCGCATTTATCGCCAACAGGATCGGCGTCTATAGCATCATGTCTATTTTCGCTTTGGTGGACAAAATGGACCTGACGATCGATGAAGTAGAAGCGCTGACAGGTCCGCTGATTGGCCGGCCGAAGTCTGCTACTTTCAGGACCGCGGATGTAGTGGGCATCGACACTTTGGTGAAGGTCGCCAACGGAGTGTATGATAATTGCCCGACCGACGAAGCCAGGCACATCTTCAAGATCCCGGATTGGCTCAATCAGATGGTTGACAATAAATGGCTCGGCGACAAAACAGGGCAAGGCTTTTTCAAGAAACTACCACCAACTCCGGAAGGCGATAAGCAAATTCATGTACTTGATCTGAAGACGCTTGAATATAAACCCCGCGTCAAACCAAAGTTCCAGAGTGTTGAAGCCGCCAGGCTGATAGAAGATCTGCCTGCAAAGCTGAAAACACTGGTTCAGGCGAAAGACAAGGCCGGCGACTTTTTCAGGCATTTTCATTATGGATTGTTTTCCTATATCAGTCATCGCATACCCGAAATAAGCGATGAGCTATACCGGATAGACGATGCTATGAAGGCCGGATTTGGCTGGGAGGTCGGAGCCTTTGAAACCTGGGACGTACTGGGGGTGGGGCGCACCATTGAAGCGATGAAAGAAGCTGGCTACAGCGCTGCACCCTGGGTCGAGGAGATGTTAACCGCGGGACATAAAAGCTTTTATAAAGTTGAAAACGGCAAAACGCTATTCTACGATATCACCACAAGAAACTATGTGCCTGTACCGGGCGGTGATGCGTTTATCATATTAAAGAACTACAGCGATCAGTTGGTCTGGAAAAACGGCAGCTGCAAGTTGTATGACATTGGCGATGATGTAGTCGCGTTGCAATGGCAAACCAAAATGGGCACCATTGGCGGCGACGTGTTGAGCGGCATACAAACGTCCATAGAAAAAGCAGAGAAAGATTTTAAAGGGCTGGTAATTGCCAATGATGGTACCAATTTTTCGGCCGGGGCCAATATCGGCATGATCTTCATGCTGGCCGTGGAACAGGAGTATGACGAGCTGGACTTTGCCATCCGTGCTTTTCAGAATGCAATGATGCGGGTACGTTATTCAAGCGTCCCTGTTGTGGTAGCCCCCCATGGTTTAGCGCTGGGTGGCGGTTGTGAGTTAAGCCTCCATAGTGACAAGATATGTGCGGCGGCTGAGACCTACACGGGGCTTGTCGAGTTAGGCGTAGGCGTCATCCCCGGCGGCGGCGGCACTAAAGAGTTTGCCCTGCGCGCCGCAGATGAAATGCACCAGGGCGAACCGGAGAATATCACGTTGCAAAACCGCTTTTTGACGATCGCCACGGCTAAGGTAGCCACATCGGCGCAGGAAGCATTTGACCTGGGGATCTACAGGAGAGGCCTCGACGAAGTGGTGATCAACGAGGACCGGCGTATTGCTGAAGCTAAAAGAAGCGTGATAGATCTTTTTGACAGCGGCTACGTGATGCCGGTACAGCGCAGTGACATCAAGGTGTTGGGACGCAGCGCGCTGGGCGCCTTGCTGGCAGGTATCCATGGAATGCAGCAGGGAAACTATGCTACCGAGCACGACGCCAAAGTAGCACGAAAACTGGCTTACGTAATGTGTGGTGGTGATCTGAGTGAGCCAACGCTTGTATCAGAACAATACCTGTTAAACCTGGAGAGAGAAGCGTTCTTATCACTTTGTGGTGAAAGAAAAACGCTGGAGCGCCTGCAAGCTGTCATTAAAACGGGCAAACCGATCAGAAACTAAAAGGTTACGGGCACCCGTCAAACCGATAACTTTGGCAGCTTATCGTAATATCATGATGTTCAGGTTCCATACGAGATACTTCTTGTTCTTTATACTGCTGTTCGTAATAGAGATTTTGATAGCGCTCTATGTCCACGACCGGATCATAAGGCCCTATATGGGCGATGTACTCGTGGTCATAATGATCTACTGCTTCCTTAAATCCTTTGTAAGAATACCGGTTCTTAATGCGGCAGTTGCGGTGTTGCTATTTTCTTTTTTAATTGAAGCACTTCAATTCATGAACATTGTCGAAAAGGTAGGGCTTGCAGACTCTGCGTTTGCAAGAACGGTGATCGGCACGTCATTCGCCTGGATGGATATAGCAGCTTATACCGTAGGTTTTATTCTCATACTCATTCTTGAAAAAGTATTTCAAAAAAGAATAGGTACAGCCACTCAGCCTGACCGGCCCATTCACGGTTCGAGATAAAGCCCCAAGCTTGCCTTATCTGCTCTCATTGCATCTAAGCAGCTGCCAGCCATGCAATGGCCGATCCGCTTATCACCTGATTGCTGGATGCTTAAACTATTTGTATTTTTAGCCTGTCACGGATTTCTTCTTAAACTATGCATGTATCACTATGACTAAAGCAACTCTAAACGTTCTTTTTTTTCTTTTACTATGTCTTCCTGGCTTTGCCCAGGATCCACCTTCAACAAAAAATATCAGTACTTACTTTACGGCTGATAAAAAATACCTCGTGCTCCCGGTTAAAAACGGCGCGCCCAAGCGCAACCTGGAATTATGGGTAGACGGGATCAACACCCGGTTCTGGGATATGGAATTAGCCGAAAATGATCCCGATTGGTATGCATATATGCGTATCGATCATTGGAAAGGAAAACCTGTTGAGCTGAGGGTCGATAAGGTGGCCGCCAGTTCAAATGTCTTTAATCCAGTGATACAAAGCGATAAAGACACCAACGCTAATGAATACCGGGAAGACCTGCGCGCACAGTTTCACTTTTCACCAAAGCGCGGCTGGACCAATGACCCGAACGGCCTGGTCTTCTTTGGTGGCGAATATCACTTATTCTTTCAGCATAATCCCTATGGCCGGAATTGGGGCAATATGACCTGGGGCCATGCCGTGAGCACTGATCTGATCCACTGGAAAGAATTGGACGACGCCATTCACCCCGACCAGGGTGGACCGGTATTCAGCGGTGGCGCGGTGGTGGATGAAAACAACACAAGCGGATTGGGAATACCGGGTCAACCTGCCATGGTACTGTTTCATACGGGCGCACGGGGTTGGGGCCAGTATATGAGCTGGAGTACGGATGGACGGACTTTCCGGCAGTATGGTAAAGCCGTCGTTCCGAGAATTCATAAAGACAACCGCGATCCTAAAGTGATCTGGCACGAGCCGACCAAAAAGTGGGTTATGGTTTTATGGGTAGAACGTGGTAATAACGAGCAGCACAGTATACAATTTCTGACATCACCCGATCTTAAAAACTGGACACCGGTAAGCATCACCTACGGAGGAGTCGGCAATGACCGCTATCTTTTCGAATGTCCCGAATTTTATGAATTACCGGTGGAGGGAATGAACGGTGTGAAAAAATGGGTATTGACAGGCGCCAACTCCGAATATGCCATTGGCACATTTGACGGCATACATTTTAAGGGAGAGGAGAAAAGGCTCCAAAATCAATATGGGCGCGACTTTTATGCATCGCAGACATTCAGCAATGAACCGAAAGGACGCCGCATTGAAGTAGGTTGGTGGCGCACCAATACCGCGAAGGGCGACCTCCCATTCAATCAATCTATGAGCTTACCTCTCGAGCATAAACTCATCAAAACGGCCAAAGGCATCCGGCTGACAAGAATGCCAGTGAAAGAGGTGGAACAATTGCGAGGTAAAGCCTACCGGCTGGGATCCGGCACAATCAAAGAAAACGGTGAGAACCTTTTAAAAAATATCCTCATTGAGCTGGCTGAAATGCGCATGAAGATTGATCCCGGCAAAGCGTCGGAAGTGGTCATTGATGTACGCGGCGTTCCTGTAAAGTATAAAGTGAAAGAGCAACAATTAACAGTAGATGGCGTAACGGCGCCGGTAGCATTGCAAAACGGGAAACTATCGCTCGTGATCTACGCAGACCGGACAGGTGTAGAGATCTTTGCTAACGACGGACAGGTGTTTATGCCAGTTAACATTAACATTGCGAATAGTAACAGAAGTTTGTCTTTGTCTGCTAAAGGCGGGACTGCAAAGGTGTCCGGGCTTGAAGTGTATGAATTGAAAAGTATCTGGCATGAATGATCATACAGTTCGATGGCAGGTTGATCTTTTCTGAAATATTGGATGAGTGTCGGGTACACGTCGATAGCGCTACCACTTGCCCACAAGCTTTGCCGCGCTGCATTTTCGGAAGTTTGACCCTGATGGGCTGCGCAAAGCTTTAATTTACTAATTTCAGTGCATGGGCACTGTTGAAATAGTAAATAATCAGACAATAATTGTTTACTCGCATCTTATCACTTATGGTAATGGCGCTGACAACGATATAACCGAACAAATTCGGGATGAGATCGAGACGATGTGGAACGAGCCGAAAGGAAAGGTCCGGTTTAATGACAAGCTTTACTCCGTTCGGTTTACAATAACAGCAGCCTGTCAACCGATGCTCAGTCCTGAGGAGATCATGGGAAACGATGATCCGCGCAACAATTATTTCAGGATAGAAGCCTTCGCACACGGCAATATATCGTTTGTGGATGGCATTGGATGTAACACTGGCTATTTCAAACTGGAGAATTTGTATAAGGGTTCTACGACGGCCGCTCATGAATATGGTCATACGCTCGGGCTGGAACACCCGTCGGACCTGGATCTTCGCGGCAAAGGTGCACCGGGCATTATGTATCCAAGGGGCACTTTGGTGAACCCGGAATTTCAGTACGATCCGTCGGTGCCCGCAGGCACCAGGGGCGGCACGCTTCATCCGATGTATCGAAAAGTTCTCGAAAGTGATATTGCTTTATTAAAGATACAGCCTCCCGGCTTTATTCATCAGCAAGCGGTCATCGGCGATTTTAGCAGCGTATGGCATCCCGATCATAAAGACATTGGTTTTGCGTAACCATGTCTACCGTTCGCCGGCCAGCTGCTCCATAGCTGAATGAATGGTCGGATAGGAAAACTGGAATCCTGCTTCCTGAACCTTACTACTGCTAACCGTGGAGCTTTTCAACACCTCTACGCTCATTTCGCCTAAAGCCAGTCTGAGCGCCACTTCCGGCACAGGCAGTGTGATATAAGAGCTGCCGCGGACCGCCCTTGCCAGCTCCTGTACTAGCGTTCGGTTAGACACCGGATCCGGTGCTACCGCATTATAAACACCTTCCAAAGAGGCATCTGTCAGCGCCTTGACATACAGGTCCACCATATCATCGATATGGATCCAGCTTACGATCTGCTTGCCAGATCCCAGAACACCTGCAATGCCGAATTTCAAAGGACGCTTGAACTCTTTGAGCGCCCCGCCTTCGTTGCTTAA
This sequence comes from Niabella sp. ZPM-14, assembly GCF_055693045.2. Classification (NCBI taxonomy): domain Bacteria; kingdom Pseudomonadati; phylum Bacteroidota; class Chitinophagia; order Chitinophagales; family Chitinophagaceae; genus Niabella; species Niabella sp. ZPM-14. Next base: position 3,549,491 of record NZ_CM181148.1, on the reverse strand, counting down.
CACAATGCCCGTGCGCAAGATCACGAGGCGGATATCTGAATCAGTCACCGGTTGAATAGACTGTTCCCATTTATAACAAGTTTCGCCCAGGAAATCTTTGGCGGCAGGCGATGATTCTTCAAAAGGTTCAGGATTGGGAACGACAGGATCAGCCTTGTACCATCCGATAGCCGAAGCGCTGATGACGGCTTTGACCTTATGATCGGTGGTCTGCAAAGCCGTTGCAAGCAGGCGTCCGCTTTTGACGCGGCTGTCCACGATTTCCTGTTTGCGCTTTTCGGTCCATCGCTTTTCGCCCACATTGGCTCCCGCAAGATGAATAATGTAGTCGGCCTCCGCCACTGCTTCTTTATCGATGGTCTGGCTGTCCACATCCCAATGAGCATAGGTTATGCCTTCCTTTACCCGGGCTTTACCTCTGGTAAGTATAGTCACTTCATAGCCCATTCCAACGAGCTTATTGGCCAGCTTTTTACCAATGAGCCCTGTGCCGCCAGTGATTAAAACGGTACCCATATGTTTTGATTTATCTTAAGATTGAGTAATGATCTGCCGATTATCGGGAATAAGTCAAATACCATGCAACAAAACCGCTCCATTAAAAAAAACCCCCGCAAAGCGGGGGCAACAACTATAAAACTAAACCAAACTCCACGTGAAAGTTCAAAGGATTAATCTGGCTTTTTACCGTCCAGAAAGGTATTAATGGTATTGATCTGTCCGTGGTTCTGGTCATCTGAAGACACTTCAAATTTGCTGTAATAGCTTTCGATATGCGAGGTATTGTTCTTTAATTCCATATTGCGCCTGATGTAGGCAGGTACATTTTCAAATTCGTCCGTGGGATCGTTAGAGTTTACATTGAATGAAAGGTTTCTCAATTTCTGAATTCTCTCCAACTGTCTGCGGCGCTGCATCTCTTCTTCTTCATATGCTTCGTTCAGCGCGTCGATCGTAGGCTCTGCTTCTTTTACGAGGTTGATAGTCGTTTTCTGCACCTCTTCAGTCACCTCTGTTTTTTCGTATACTTTTATCTCATCTTTCGCAGGCTCCTTCGCTTCTTTGTATGCTTCTCTTTTCTGAACAACAGGCTGCTCTTCTTTCGCCTCTGCATAAATATTTGCCGGCTTCGAGAGGTAACTTCTAACTGGCTCCTCTTTTTCCGGCATTTCCCCGGGCTCTTCTTTTTCAGCTTCTCTAGAAGTTTCCAAAATGCGCTCTCCCGGAACTGCCGGCGAATAGAACACATCTGCAGCTTTATCTTCCACTACAACTTCTTGCTCAAACTTTTCCACGTCTTTCACAAACTTCAGGTCTTCATTTTCCGGGCTGAGCAGGTAAGAATGTACTTCATTATCTTCTTCGGTATCTTCCACTACATCTTCAACCGTGGGCATGGGAGCATCCATGAAAGAAAAATCTTCAACCAGCTTTGGCGCCATAGGATCAGGCTTCAGTTCGATGGGAGCCTGAACTTCCTGCACGACCTGCGGCGCTTCTGCCACGGGCTCTGCTGGTGGAGGAACTACTGCTGCCTGCTGTTTTGAAGATTCTGAATGTAATTTCATTACAATTTTACCTTCTGCCGCTTCCTCTTTTTTCAGCACAGGCTTAACGAAAGGGTCTTTGTTCTCAAAACCGGTAGCGATCAAAGTAATACCAATCTGGTCGCCTAAAGTACTGTCATAACCCAAGCCCAGGATCACATCTGTATTGTCACCGGCATGGCTGAGCAGGTAAGACTGGATCACTTCCACCTCATCCATAGTGAACTCATGTTCTCCTTCGGCTGAGTTGATATTGATCAGGATCCATTTTGCCCCTTTAATATCATTATCATTCAGTAACGGCGAGCTTAATGCTTCTTCAATAGCTTGCTGCGCCCTGTCTTCACCTCTTGCAGCCGCATTGCCTAAGATAGCTCTTCCGCCATTTTTCATTACGGTGCATACATCGGCAAAGTCAACATTGATCTGCCCGGTACTGTTGATCACGTCAGTGATACATTTCGCTGCGGTCGCCAACACGTTGTCTGCTTTTTCAAACGCTTCGCGCATTTTCAGATTGCCATACTGATGACGCAGCTTGTCGTTGCTGATCACCAGCAAAGTATCTACATATTGCTTTAACTGGCTGATACCTTCTTCCGCCTGCTGCTGACGCTTCTTGCCTTCATAAGCAAAAGGAGTCGTAACGATACCGACTGTCAACACGCCCAGATCTTTACAGATCTTCGCAATGATCGGCGCTCCGCCCGTTCCGGTTCCGCCGCCCATGCCCGCTGTGATGAAAGCCATTTTGGTATTTACTTCCAGTATTTTCCGGATCTCTTCCAAAGATTCTACTGTCGCCTGGCGACCGATCTCGGGATTGGCGCCCGCACCGAGCCCGGATGTTAACTGGGGGCCTAATTGTATTTTGTTAGGTATTTTGCTGTTAGCGATCGCTTGCGCATCCGTATTACAAATAATAAAATTCACGCCGTCTATATCCTGACTGAACATGTGGTTGACAGCATTTCCGCCGCCACCGCCTACACCTATCACTTTCAGAATAGATGATTGTTCGCTTGGTAAATCGAATTGTATCATAACTTAAAATTTGAGGCTGCCGGAGCCTAGTTTACAAATGGGTTGGTAAGAATCCTTACTCCGGTTTTCCCTCTCCCGCCTCTGTTGATAACAGCTGCCGGAGAAGGAAAACAAGGTTTAAGGTGGTTATTGAAAAAATTTTAAAGAACTGTTTGATGAGAACGGAGCAAAAGAATTAATGCAACTGCTCGTCTCCTTCTTCTGCGAAGATCTTGATCAGACCATCTTTGAACTTACGCCAGAAGCCATCGTTCAAAGTTCTCTTCGGCTTTGTGGCCACTTCTACTGCAGTTTCTTCTTCCGCTTCTTCGGTCTCAGTTTCGGCTGTAGCGCCTTTCAATCCTTCCGGCACTTCTACACTGATAAAGCTCTTCTCAAATACTTTTCTATTATTCTCATAATCGTCGCAACCTTTTAAGATCAGACCCAGACAAGTGGAATAGGTTGGTTTGGCCAGTTCTTCAATATGCCCTGCAGCCAGATGCTCATTCGGCAGCCCGATACGTGCCGGCATGCCCGTTACATATTCTGTCAGCTGGATCAAATGTCTCAATTGCGAACCGCCCCCTGTCAAAACGATACCACCATTTAACTGGCGATTGTCCATCCCGATTTGTTTTAAATGGTAGGTAACAAAATCAAGAATTTCGCTCATGCGGGCTTGTATGATATTGGCCAGGTTTTTAACGCTGATCTCTTTGGCAGGCATGCCTCGCAGACCGGGAATAGTAATATACGCATTGGCTTTAGCTTCGTTGGCGAGCGCGCTGCCAAACTGCGTTTTCATTTGTTCGGCCTGGCTCTTTAACACACCCAAACCGGTCTTAATATCGTTGGTGATATTTTCTCCGGCAAAAGGAATCACGGCTGTATGGCGCAATACACCTTCTGCAAACACTGCGATATCGGTAGTACCACCGCCAATATCAACAATAGCAACGCCTGCCTCCAGATCTTCCTGCGCCATCACCGCCGCGGCAGATGCTAAGGGTTGTAATACCAGGTCCTTGGTACGCAATCCTGATTTCTCCACGCTCCGGTTGATATTGCGGATGGCGTTTTTATCACCTGTGATAATATGGAAGTTGGCGCCCAGTTTCACACCACTGTAACCGATGGGCCTCACAATGTTGGGCATATTATCGACCGTGTACTCCTGGGGAATCACATCAATGATCTGATCGCCTGCAGGTATATACGTTTTGTATTGCTTGCTGATGAGCAGGTCTACTTCAGCCTGCGTGATTTCTTCTTCCTCACTTTCGCGCACGATGTCACCTCTTGTCTGAAGGCTCTTGATGTGATGACCGGCAATACCCACATATACATCGTTGATGTTGAGATTGGGGTTTAAAGAAATACAATTGTCGAGTGCCTGCCGGATCGCCTTAATGGTTTCGTCAATATTCAGTACCTGTCCATGCTTTACACCATTGCTATTGGCTTTACCAAACCCAAGGATCTCCAGCTTGCCAAACTCGTTCTTTCGCCCGGCAATAACCGCGATCTTGGTGGTACCAATATCAAGGCCTACAATAATGGGTTGTTCGGAATTCATAGTATATCGTTTTTTAGTTGTTTCAATTTTTATGTCGTCCAGCAGGGCTCTTTATTCGCGGATCATCCCTTCTTTTTCGTCGTCGTCTTGCTCGTTGTCTTTTTTGAATCTGCCTTTTTTACAACGGGCTTTTTAGTATCAACTTTTGATCCACTTTTTGAGGTTGCTTTCTTTTTTGTATCTGTTTTTTTTACGTCTTTTTTTGTTGTTTCTTTTTTGCTATCCTTCTTAATCTCTTTTTTAGCGGGACTGCTTTTTTTATCAGCTGCTTTTGTCTCTGTAGCCTTTGAAGCTGTAGCACTATTCTCTTTTTTTGCAGCCACTGTTGCCGCTAATGCAGCAGCAGCAAGCGTTTCATCTTGTTCACCCGGTATCTTTTCGTTGTTCTGCAAATAAAACAGGGAGTCTTCCACAGAATCGCCGGCCTGGAGATACCCATCCACATCAGCTGAAGAATCCGCAGCCATCGGAGCCGCATAATCCAGCGATGGCGCCACCTGCACCATTTCATTATACTGCCTTGACTGCTGCAACAGGTTCTCTATATTTTTTCTTAACTGCAGCGAATCGACCTTCGTATACTTTTCTTTGATACCGATCACCTGGCCATTGTATTGCACATCGATCTTTTGATACTTATCAAACCCGGTACGCTTCAGCACCTGATCGTAGAACAGGTAGAGCCGGTGAAACTTGGACGTGATATCTGATCCGTCGCCAAGATCCACTTTGTGATTTCCCACTACCGGCACCATCTCCATGTTCCAGCAATCTTGTCCGCAATGATTGATATCGACCTGCGCTACCTGCGCGTTCCAAAACGGATCACTGTTGATGAAAGAGGCCGTTGCAATTACATTCTGTATCAGCGCGCTGTCGGAACCGTTCAAGACCTTTTTAGAAGGATAGCCTGTAAACACCGGAAGATCGAGACTTACCTTTTCGGACAATGGAATCTGCTTGGCTGCTTCGTCGATATAGAAGGACGCCCCTTGGTCGGTGAACACGCGGGCCAGCGGCTTGCGTTCGGTAACATTCGCGTGAAGGATATCATTGTTATCGAAATACAGATCCGCATTGTACACCCACGAGCTCTGTTCCAGCAAATCTTCGATCAGCGGCAAATGAAAATCAGACTTCTTTTGTCCTTTGATATCGCCCTTCATGGCGCTCTTCAGCAAATCGACAATATGCTCTTTGGACGTGAACAGCATATCCTGTTTGAAACCTTCTATCTCGATCTCGTATCCTTTGCAGACGCCGGCCTCCTGCACACGCATGGCGGCCGTGACCACGGTCACCATGCCCGCTGCTACACCTAACCACATCAGGGTCAGAAAGAATCTCTTTATGGCTCTTTGTCTTTTCACATTAATTCATTAAAAGCTGTTGTACCGGTGTTACCAGCTGATCAATGTCTCCCGCACCGGCGATGATCAGCACATCTCCGGATGTCCTGTTTCTATTGGCCGCAAAATCACTCACCCATTGCAATAAGGCTTCCTTAGTGAACATTGTTTTCTCTGCTCCTTCGATCTGATCCAATATTATATGACTGGTAACTCCTTCAATCGGAAGTTCGCGCGCAGGATATACCGGTAGTAAAATGATATGATCCACCTCACTGAGCACCTGGGCAAATGCTGTTGCAAAATCACGGGTCCGACTAAATAAATGTGGTTGAAAAATTAATGTACATTTTCTGCCGGGGAACAGTGATTTTGCACTACTTATCAACGCTTTCAGCTCTTCAGGGTGATGAGCATAGTCGTCAATAAATACCAGGTCTTCCTGGTTGATGATATACTCGAATCTTCTTTTCACGCCTTTGAAACCAGCCACAGCGTCTTTGATCGCTTCGTCCGCTATATCCAGGCTGTGGGCCACCGCGATGGCGGCCATCATGTTCTCAACATTGTGCATCCCGCCCATGTTTAAGCGAATCCCGCGGATAGTATGATCGCCGAGTATCGCATCAAAATCATATCCTCCATCTTTCAGTACCACGTTAGATGCGTGGACAGTAGCGGCTTCATCTTTCAGACTGTAGGTCTGCGTCCGGTCTGCCTGCAGGCTTTCTTCGAGGCGGACTTGCTTCAGAAGTAACCCACCCTTTTTTACTTTTCCTGCGAACTGCCTGAAAGCATCTTTAACATTCTCCTCGGTCCCGTAGATGTCCAGATGATCGGCGTCCATCGCTGTGATGACAGCCACATCAGGACTTAACTTCAGAAAACTGCGATCATACTCATCTGCCTCAATCACACATACATTATTATCGCTGCTCCAGAAATTGGTTTGGTAATTGGCCGAAATGCCTCCCAGGAATGCATTGCATCCATACCCGCTGGCCCGAAGTAAATGCGCGATCATGGTGGAGGTGGTCGTCTTGCCGTGCGTACCTGCCACGCAAATATTGAAAGAGCTTTCGCTAATAACCTGGAGCATGTCACTTCTCTTCACCACCGCATATCCATGATCCTGGTAATAAAGTAATTCTTTATGATCCTTCGGAACAGCGGGCGTGTACACGACGTAATCCGCACCTTTATCTAACTGCTCCACATCCTCTTCAAAGTGGATCGACGCCCCTTCTTTTGCCAGCTGACGGGTGATCACCGTTTCAGTCCTGTCGTACCCACTCACTTTTTTACCGAGAGACAAGAAGTACCGGGCAATCGCGCTCATGCCAATACCGCCTATACCGATAAAGTAGATGGCTTGAATGTCATTTATATGTTTGCGCGCGTTGCTCATTGCTCTGTTAAGACGATTCTTTTTATTGTTATTGAATATGATTCCATATTTCTCTGGCCACCCGGCTGGCCGCGTCTGTAATAGCGAGCCCGGCCAGGTTATGGCTCATTTCATTTCTTTTAGTGGCGTTTGCCGCCAGCTCGATGGCGACGTCCACAATGCGGCTGCCTGCCTCTGCGTCTTTTACCATCCATGCAGCGTCCTTTTTTACCAACTGCTGCGCATTGACAGTCTGGTGGTCTTCTGCAGCAAAAGGGTATGGCACAAAGATGGCTGGCTTCCTGGTCACGCATATTTCCGCAACAGTCATCGCCCCTGCTCTTGCAACTACCAGGTCGGCTGCGGCATAAGCGTGTTCCATGTTGGCTATGAAAGCTCCGGCCCAAACCTCTTGATGCTCCACTGCTTTATGTTCGGCTTCCGCAGCCAGGCTCTTGCCCGTCTGCCAGATCACCTGTAAACCATGTTCCACCAACCGATCGATGCCATCGAGTATTGCCTGGTTGATCGACCGGGCACCCAGCGAACCACCTACTACCAAGAGCGTTGTTTTATCTTCCTGCAGGCCAAAGAATTCCAATGCTTCTTTTTTGCCGATGGATGTCGCGGCAATAGATTCACGAACCGGGTTGCCGGTTACGATGATCTTGTTAGCCGGGAAAAAAGACTCCATGCCATCCGTGCCTGTGAAGATCCTGGTAGCACCTTTGCCCAGCATTTTATTGGCTTTCCCTGCAAAAGAATTGGATTCGTGAATGAACGTTGGAATCCCTTTTGCCTGTGCATGTTTCAACACGGGGAAAGTGGAGTATCCGCCTACACCAATCACTGCATCCGGCGGGAACTGCCTGAAGATCTTCCTCACCTGTAAAAAACTCTTGATGATCTTCAGAGGCAGACCTATATTTTTAATTAAAGAACTTCTGTTTAAACCAGCGATATCGATCCCAATGATATTATAACCTGCTTGCGGCACGCGATCCATTTCCATCTTGCCTTTTGCTCCCACAAACAGAAACTCCGTGTCAGGATGCAGCTGCCGGATGGCATTGGCAATCGCAATAGCGGGAAATATATGTCCCCCCGTACCTCCGCCTGCTATGATTATTTTTTTACTCACTCTGGTCGTCGTTGTTTGTTTCTTTTGCGTTTGCCACCGTCGCTGGCTCCAGGCTTTCTACATTCCTGGAAACGCTCAGGATAATTCCGATGGCCAGACAGGTAAACAGGAAGCTCGATCCTCCCATACTTACCAGCGGTAATGTCACACCGGTCACGGGGAACAGGTTCACCGTAACCGCCATATTAGCGAGCGCCTGGATGGCCAGTGTAAAACTTAAACCCAATGCCAGGAACGCCCCAAACGCGAAGGGACATTTTTTAAATATCCGGATGCATCGGTATAGGAAAACGAGATACACAAATACCAGGAATGCACCGCCTATAATGCCGTATTCTTCGATGATGATGGCGAATATGAAATCGTTATATGCCTGCGGCAAATAATCGCGCGTTGTACTGTTGCCGGGACCTACACCAAGAATGCCCCCTTTGGCAATCGCGATCTTTGCCTGGTTCACCTGGTACATCTCATCGTTATCCGCTTCTTTCCCGCCGTAGATAAAGTTTTCTACCCGATTGACCCAGGTTCCGACACGGGCACCGAGTCGGCCTGTCTTTTTATTCTCGGTCGTAACGACTTCTTCTGTTGCCGGGGCTTCCGCGCCTTTGTCAGAAGCGTGCTTCGCTACGGCCGCAATGATCAACATGGTAATCGGGATCAATGCGACACCGATGACCAGTAACAAGTGTTTGGTATTGACACGCCCGATGAAAAGCAGGATCATGCAACTGGCGCCGAGCAGCAGCGCGGTTGATAAGTTGGCCGGCGCAATGAACATACAGGTGATGCCAATAGGAATGATCACCGGCAGAAAGCCTTTTCTGAAATCCTTGATCACCTGTTGCTTACGGCTTAGTAATCTGGCTAGATACATGAACAGCGCCAGTTTCGCCAGGTCCGATGTCTGCATCGTCATGTTGATCAATGGCAACCTGATCCACCGGCTTCCTTCGTTCATTTTCACACCAAAGAACAGCGTATAGAACAGCAGCGGAATACTGAGAAGAAAGAGTATCCACGCGAGCTTGGAGTAGATCGTATAATTCACGCGGTGCGCAAAGTACACTACTGCAAAACCAAGGAGGATAAACATCACCTGCTTGAAAAGATAGATCTCGGTATTGCCTTTATAGTTCTTATATGCCAGCGACCCTGTAGCGCTATATACCGCGAGAAGCGACACCAGCGTTAACAATACCACTAAAGCCCAGATCACCTTATCGCCACGGGTATGCCGGTTGAGATTGTCCCGCCAATCCGTTGACTGTAGCGTCTTTGATATTTCAGTTGTTGCAGACATTTAATAGTTACTTAGATGTATGGTACTTAGTATGGAAATTGTTTTTATGCTTTTCGTTTACGTCCATACTAAACACCAAAATGTTTCAGGTTTACAGATCGATCACGGCGCGTTTGAACTGCTGTCCCCTGTCTTCATAATTTTTAAACAGGTCAAAACTTGCACAGCCGGGGCTCAGCAATACCACATCACCTTTTTCAGAATAGCTGAATGCCGCTACCACCGCTTCTTCCGCGCTGGCCGTGTCAATGATCACCGGCACCGCACCCTCAAAAGCTTCGTGGATCTTTTTATTATCCAGGCCCAGACATACGATCGCTTTTACTTTTTCCTTTACCATATCCATCAGCAGGCTGTAATCATTTCCTTTATCAACACCACCCAGGATCAGTACAGTAGGCTTGTCCATGCTTTCCAAAGCATACCAGGTAGAGTTGATATTGGTGGCCTTGCTGTCGTTGATAAACTCGACACCCCGGATCACCGCTACATGCTCCATGCGGTGTTCCAGATTTTGGAAGGTCTGAACCGCTTCGCGAATTTTTTCCTTGCGAATCTCCATTGTTGTTCCAGCCAGGCAACCTGCCATAGTATTATATTGATTATGTTTACCCTTTAACGTAAAGTCGTACACGCTCATCGACATAAAATCGTCGCCTGTTCTAACGTACATATCGCCATCCTTAATAAATGCTCCGCTGTTTTCGTGTGCCATACTAATTGGTAATTGTTTTGAGTTAATTTTAAATTGATCGATATATTTCATTGTTACTTCATCATCCATATTGTAAATGAAGTAATCGCCTGCCTGTTGATTCTCTGTTATTCTGAATTTACTCTTTATATAATTTTCGAAATTGTAATCGTAACGGTCCAAATGGTCTTCGGTAATGTTGGTCAAAACAGCTATATCCGGCCTGAACTCAATAATATCATCCAACTGGAAGCTACTCACCTCGACTACATATACCGGCTTGGGATCTAACGCCACCTGCTTTGCGAAGGACTCACCGATGTTCCCTACCAGCGCGGCATCAAGGCCGCCTGTCCTGAGAATGTGATAGATGAGCGAGGTAGTGGTGGTCTTACCGTTACTGCCTGTTATAGCCACTATCCTGCTGTCGCCTTTGAACCGGTATCCCAGTTCAATCTCGCTGATCACCGGAATTCCTTTTTCACGAATCTTCTTTACGACTTCATTCTTTTCCGGTATGCCGGGGCTTTTGACCACTTCCGAGGCCTGGAGGATCCGGTCAATACTATGCCGGCCTTCTTCCCACTCAATGCCAGCGGCATTGAGCTCGTTACGATATACTTCTTTCAAAGAACTACCATCTGACACAAAAACATTGTATCCTTTTTGCTTGGCCAGCAAAGCCGCTCCCACACCGCTTTCACCACCACCCAGAATCACGATGCTTTTCTCCATATTATCTCAGTTTCAATGTGACAATACATACCACTACCAGCAGCACCTGCACAATCCAGAACCGGGTTACAATTTTCGCCTCGTGATATCCTTTCTTCTGATAATGGTGGTGCAGTGGACTCATTAAAAAGATCCGCCGGCCTTCACCATACTTTCTTTTGGTATACTTGAAGTAGGCGACCTGCAGCATCACGCTGAGGTTTTCTACCAGAAATACGCCACAAAAGATCGGTATCAATAATTCCTTATGTACAATGATCGCAATAGCGGCTATAATTCCTCCTAATGTCAGGCTTCCCGTGTCCCCCATGAAAACCTGCGCCGGATAAGAGTTGTACCACATAAATCCTACACAAGCACCGATCATGGCAGCGAGGAATATGGACAGCTCACCAAGATTGGGGATATACATAATATTCAAATAGTCGGCGAACAGGAAGTTACCGCTGGCATAAGCGAAGATGCCGAGCAGCACACCAATCAGTGCCGATGTACCGGAAGCCAATCCGTCCAGGCCATCAGTGATATTGGAGCCGTTGGAGACTGCAATGATGATGAACGTAACGATCAGTATATACAGCACCCAGGTGTAATCTTTCAGTGCCGCGGGTAACAAGGCGGAATAGTTGAACTCATGGCTTTTGATAAAAGGAATCGTAGTGATCGGCTCCTTCGATTCTACAAAATATTTCTCCTGCCCGTTGACCATTTTAGTGATCACACCCGGTTTTGACGGATTGCCGGTATACTCTCTCCAGATCTTTACATTGCTGTTGAAATACAACACTGAACCCACCAGTATCCCGATACCTACCTGACCCAGGATCTTGAACCATCCGGCCAGGCCGTCCTTATCTCCCTTCTTGTAAGCCACGCCTTGCAGCTGCGCCAGTCGTTTCGCGCGAAGCTTTAGGTAATCATCTATAAAACCGATCGTCCCCAGCCAAACGGTAGCTACCAGCATCAGTATTACATATACCGTATTCAGGCGTGCAAATAAAAGTGTAGGAATGATGATGCCGAGAATAATGATGATACCACCCATGGTCGGCGTCCCCTTCTTAGCCTGCTCTCCTGCCAGACCCAGATCCCGAACCGTCTCGCCTACCAATCGCGCGCGCAGCATGTTGATCAGCTTTTTGCCGTAGATAAGCGTGATGGTTAAAGCGAGCAGCACAGCCATCATGATCCGGAAGGTCTGAAACTCCATCAACTGCCTTCCAGGGAAATTGATGCCCTGCAGCTTAAACCATTCAAATAGATGATATAACATTTTTTTAGTTTAGTTGAAAAGTTGAAAAGTTTATATGTTGACAAGGTCGTTCGACTCCTTATTAACTTGTCACCTTTTCAACCTGTTAACTTATTTACTCAACAATTCAAATACTTCTCTTACTACCTCTTTATCATCAAAATGATGCTTTACACCATTTATTTCCTGATATTTTTCGTGACCCTTGCCCGCTACCAGCACGATGCCTTCTTTATTGGCCAGGCTGATAGCGGTCTTGATGGCCTCTTTGCGGTCTGCTATAGAAATGCACTTTCTTTTAGCAGCGGCCGGCACACCGGCCTCCATGTCTTTGATAATTTCGGCTGCATCTTCAAACCGCGGATTATCGCTGGTGAAAATCACTTTATCACTATGCTCGCAAGCCACTTCAGCCATTACAGGTCGCTTGGACTTATCGCGATTGCCTCCGCATCCCGCGACTGTGATCACCTGCTCAAAACCCTTCTTCAACTTTTTGATGGTTGCTAACACATTCAATAAAGCATCAGGTGTATGCGCGTAGTCTACGATCGCGATGATCTTTTCTACCGGAGAGATAATATATTCAAACCTGCCCTCGGCGCCGCTCAATACACTTAAAGTCTGCAACACTTCCTGCTTGTCGCTTCCGAGGCAAACCGCTGTGGCATACACGGCCAACAGGTTGTGGGCATTGAATTCACCGATCAACCGGAAATGCACTTCCTGCTCGTCGATGATCATATGCAATCCGGTCATTCCGTTGTCGAGTATCTTGCCTTTGAAATCACTGACCGTTTTTAAAGAGTAGGTCTTGACCGTGGCGCCGGTATTCTGCACCATTACCATACCCCTCCTGTCGTCAACGTTGGTGATCGCGTAGGCTTTCTTAGGCAACTGATCGAAGAAGGCTTTTTTCACCCGGATATACTCTTCAAAAGTTTTATGATAGTCCAGATGATCGTGAGAGATATTGGTAAAGATCCCTGCTTCAAACTCAAGCCCGGCGATACGTTGCTGGTCTATGGCGTGAGAACTCACTTCCATAAAGACATGCGAGCAACCCGCATTGGCCATGTCATTCAACAACTCGTTGAGGCGCACCGCATCCGGCGTAGTGTGTGTAGATGGCATCACCTTATCGCCGATATGATTTTGCACCGTGCTGATGAGGCCACACTTATAACCCAGCCCGGTATACAACTGGTATAGCAAAGTAGCTACGGTAGTTTTACCATTGGTACCTGTAACGCCAACCAGCTTTAGCCTGCGGGATGGAGCGCCATAAAAATTATGAGCGATGATACCGGCTGCGGTGGCGCTATTGTCTACGGTGATGTATACGGCATCGGTGGATGTCGCCTCTGGCAACACTTCGCAGACGATGGCGGCAGCGCCGTCTGTTATAGCTTTTTCAATGAACTGGTGGCCGTCTGTGGCTGTTCCTCTCACTGCAATGAATACATTACCGGGTCGCACTTTGCGGGAATCTATACATACGCCTGTCACGTCCCTATCCGTACTTCCGGATACCGACAATAAACTGACCTTGTATAAAACTTCCTGCAGTAACACGTTCTGATTCTTGTTTTATGTGAGATTTAATAATATCGCCTGCCCTTTTCTAAACGGCGCCCCTGGCTGGATAGATTGCACGGCCACTTTTCCGCTTCCTTTCGCTCTGACCCGCAAGCCCATATCTTCTAACAACCGGATTGCATCTCTCAAGCCCATGCCTTTTACATTGGGCATCAGGTTGTCCCTGACGATATTGGTCTTTAAAATTCTTTTGTAATTGGTAGCGTACATGGATGCCCAATTGTTTTGCTGGATAGAATCCACATATGGCATGTCTAAAAATCCGAGGATATTCTTTATCCGGTTAGATCTGCCCGCATAGAAATAGCTGGTGCTGTCTACCGCTCCTTCATATTCCTTCGGTGTTTTGCGGTCAACATACATGGAGTACACTTTAGTGGCAATCTCCCGGAATACAGGAGCTGCCAGCTGACCGCCGTAGTACAAGCCCGCGCCCGCTTTGGTCCTGATCACTACGATGCAGGAATACTGCGGATTTTTTGCGGGAAAGTATCCGGCAAAAGACGCCTGGTAAATCCTGTTGGCATACCCGATGCCGCGGTCTGCAACCTGCGCAGTACCTGTTTTACCGGCTACTAAAAAGGGCATGTCCTTAAATATATTTTTACCGGAACCTTCAGTAACTACTAATTCCAATGCCTTCTGCGCGGCTGTGATCGTCGTGGGTTTAGCGATTTGTTGCTCTAACACCACCGGCGCCATTTCTTTTACTAACACGCCGTTGCTGCGAATGCTGTTCACCAGGTAAGGGCTCACCATTTTACCGTCGTTGGCGATTGCATTGTACAAGGTCAGCAGCTGCATGGGGCTTACCTGGATGGCATATCCGAATGCCATTGTCACCAGGTTCATCTGGCCGCCATGGCTTGGCTCCAACGGTGCTACACGTGGTCTGGGCACCGCGGAAAGATCGATCGGAGATCTTTTGGTAAGATGATATTTTTCGAGGTATTCTGTAAATTCGGTAGGCTTCTGACCAAAAGCTTTGAGCGCTACCCTACCCATACCCACATTGGAGCTATGCGCTATACACTCTTCGACCGTCAAAACACTTTTAGGCATCCGGTGTGCATCGGTGATAGGACGCGGCCCCACCTGCATGCGGCCTGTACTACCCACTTCAAACAGATCACCGGGCTTTACGGCGCCCTTATCTATCGAAGCCAGGTAACTCACGATCTTGATCGTTGAGCCCGGTTCGGTAACGCGTAATGCGTAGTTATCATTTTCCCAGTAAGTGGTATCATCAGGATTACGTCCCAGGTTAGCGATCGCTTTGATCTTCCCTGTTTTCGTTTCCATCAGGATGGCGGTTCCATATTCAGCATGTATGGATTGTAACATGCGCAGTAAAGCCGTTTCAGCAATATCCTGCATGTTCACATCGAGTGTGGTGTAAATGTCTCTGCCATCTTCCGGCTCCACCTGGAAACCCTGCACGGGTACGGCGCCTCCTGAGATGTATCGTACCAGGCGCTGACCATTCTGGCCTTCGAGCAAACTATCATAGCTCATCTCGAGGCCTACGTTCATCTTTTTCACCTTGCCATCACTGTTGATGTACTCGCGGCTCAGCCCGATCGTTCTGTTGGCCAGCAAACCGAAAGGAGCGATCCGCTTGCTGCTTTGTTCTACAATGATGCCGCTCTTATTCTTTCCCAGCTTGATCAAAGGAAAATCACGCAGCGCCTTATAATCTTCAAAAGACAATTTCTTTTTCAGCGAGTAATACCGGTTGCCTTTTTTGAATGCTTTATCAAACTCTGCCTTGTATTCTTTTGCTGTCTTATCTCCAAAGTATTCGGCCATTCTGTGAGCAAATGAATCTATATAACTGTGGTATACCTTTCCGTTTTTGTCGATCAGCCCATCCGCTTTGAAGTCCATATAAATATCAAATTGAGGCAGCGACGTGCTGAGCATCTGACCATCTTCGCTGAAGATCGTTCCGCGATCTGCGTTGATCTCCACGATCTTCTGGTGCATACTATCGCCCATACTCCGCCAATGCTCACCCTGGAACTTCTGGATGACGATGGCTTTGCCAAGGATCATCACAGAGAGCACCACTATGCCGATAAAGCATAGATACACCCGCCATAATATGTCTTTCTTAATTTCCATTATACACGCCACCCACTCATCTGATGAGGGGAAGGTTATTTAAAAATTTCAATTAACTAATCGTATTTACTGCACGTTTGCTATGTAATCCTCGAGCGAATCCTTCAGTACATAAGGTGTTTCATTCAGTTCGCTCAGACCCAGCGGTTGTAACGCTCTGGACAATTCGCTCGGTTTACTGCGAAACATGACTTCGCTTTTGAGGCTTTTGTATTCCCACTGCAATTCTTTCACTTCTTTTGCCATCGCGTTGATTTTCCTGACGGTCTTGTCAGCGGTGTGACCATTGTAGATGTATATCACAGCAAGAAAAGCCAGGAAGAACAGGAATGGCACCTGTCTTACAATGGACTGGTAGTTCAGCCATTTTTTCCAATTCACTTTTACTTGTTTTTCCTGCGTCATTGCGGATATATGGTTTATTATTGCTTGTTATATCTTTTCTGCTACTCTCAGCTTGGCGCTTCGCGATCTTGTGTTCTTTTTTAACTCTTCAGCGCCCGCTACTATTGGCTTTTTGGTGATCACCCTGAACACCGCTTCTCTTTTATCAGTGGTAAAGGGATTATCAACCTGCTCTTCAAAAGTGCCTTCTTTAAGAAAATGCTTTACCAGCCGGTCTTCTATAGAATGAAACGTAATGACCGCTAATCTTCCGCCGGGCTGAAGCAAATTCACTGACTGCTCTAACATTTCTTTCAGCACCGTCATCTCTTCATTCACCTCCATTCTTAAGGCCTGGAAAACCTGGGCGAAATACTTATTGGGGTTGCCCTTTACTACGTCCCGCAGACCATTTTTAAATCCGTCGATCGTTTTGAGCGATACGGAATTCCGGATCGAAACAATCGTCTTAGCGAGCGTTTTTGAATTGGTCACTTCTCCATACTGTTCAAATAACTTGTGTAACTGAGCTTCTGAATATTGCCGCACGACATCGAACGCGGTTACCGGCTGTCGCTGATCCATCCGCATGTCCATATCGGCGTTGAACCGGGTACTGAAACCGCGGTCGGCTTCGTCGAACTGGTGACTGCTCACCCCCAGATCGGCCAGAATACCATCTACTTTTGCCACCTGCTCCAGCCGCAGAAAGCGCTGTAGATGCCGGAAGTTTTGCTGGATAAAGACCACCCGAGCATCATCCGGTACATTATTCCTGGCGTCACCGTCCTGATCAAATGCATATAAGCGACCTTTTTCATTCAACCGGCTTAAAATAGCTGCTGAATGGCCTCCCCCTCCGAATGTGCAATCGACATATATACCATCGGGTTTGATGTGTAGCGCCTCGATGGTCTCGTTGAGCAGCACAGGGACATGATACCCGGTTTCGGTGGATAAATGATCCTGCTGATGAGTGGACAAGGAATCGTGATGTTGTATTTCCTTCTTTTTCTTGGCCATACCCTTTCAACTTTTACATTTAAACTTTCAACTAACCGGCGCCCATCACCAGGCTGGCGAGGTCGCTAAACGATTCGGGGGAGAATGCTTCAAAGAACTCTTTGTATTTACCGCTATCCCAGATCTCCATCTTATTGCCTGCCGGCACCAACACGATGTCTTTTTGAAGCGAAGCATATTCTTTCAGTGTTGGGGGCAGCAAGAGACGGCCTGCACTATCCGGCTCCACCAGCGTGGCGCCATTTAAAAAGTAGCGCTTAAACTGCCGTACCTTTGGATCAAAATCATTTAATGCATTTATTTTCTCGGCGATGGGCTCCCAGGAGCTCAACGGGTACAAACTCAAACACTTTTCAAAACCGCGATTTATGACAAACTTTTCCCCATCTCCCTCTGCCAGCTGCTTTTTAAAACCAGCCGGTAAAAGAAAGCGGCCTTTGGCGTCAACCGTGGCCTCAAACTCTCCGAGGAAACCTGTCATAATCCGTAAAATATTATTTAATGCACTAAACTAACACAAAGTAACACTTTTTCCCACTTTAATACCAAATTTTGCTGTTTTTGATTTATCCACAAATTAAAAACCGCTGAAACCCTTTACCACATTGGATTCTGTCGATTTTTCATGGTCTAACCCCAAGTATTAATGTGGATTTAATGTGAATTACTGTGCGTAAAACGTGAATATTCCTTAAAAAGCGTGAATTTGCAAGCGAATGCTTGTATAAGCTGTTAAAAATGCTGAATTTTGCTGCCTTTGTAAATCTCCTGGCCTTTCGGGCCCGAGTCGTTATTTAATCAGTTTAAATGCACCCCAGGGAACTCTCAATAAAACATTTCACTTATGACCTGCCTGAATCGAGGATCGCTTTCAGGCCGCTGGATCACCGCGACGATGCCAGGCTATTGGTTTTTAAGGAAAGGCTAATACAGACAGATATTTACCGGAATATTACGGATCATATTCCTGCCGACGCGCTGATGATTTTCAATAACACCAAAGTGGTGGAAGCCCGGCTCTTGTTTAAAAAAGAAACAGGCGGTGTCATCGAGATCTTTTGTCTCCAGCCTCATGAGCGTTATGCTGACATCACGGCTGCAATGCACTCGACCGGTTCGGTGGAGTGGTTGTGCCTCATAGGTGGTGCGTCGAAATGGAAGGACGGCCTGGTGCTCAGCCTGCCGTTTCAAATGAACGAAACTTCCTGCACACTCCGGGCGCGACTGATTGAAAAAAGAGCAGACGCCTTCGTAGTGGAGTTTACCTGGGATGGCGGCGGCAGCTTTGCTGAAGTGTTGCACAGCGCCGGGCATGTACCGTTGCCGCCTTATATCAAACGCGCGGATGACGCTGCAGACAAAGACCGCTACCAGACGGTGTTTGCAGCATTCGATGGCTCAGTGGCTGCGCCGACTGCGGGCCTTCATTTTACTAAAGAAGTCTTGTCATCGCTTGATAAAAAGGGCGTGAATACAGGTTTTGTGACCTTGCATGTCGGAGCTGGGACGTTTAAGCCGGTTAAGGCGGAAACGATGCAGGATCATGAAATGCATTCGGAATTTATTGAGGTGGACAGCGCGCTGATCGATCAGCTGATGCAGCATGAAGGCCCCTTGGTGGCGGTCGGCACGACTTCGCTGCGTACGCTGGAGAGCCTTTACTGGCTGGGCGTAAAGCTGGTAGACAACCCTGCTGTTTTCGAAGGCCGGCTACCCGTGTTGGACCAGTGGGAGATCTACGAACAGACATCGCTTCCTTCGAAACAACAAGCATTACAAGCGGTTCTCGACTTTCTTGCGCACCAGCAGGTTCACAGACTCGTTGCTAAAACACAAATCATTATCGCGCCGGGCTATGAGTTTCAGATGATCGATGGACTGGTGACGAATTTTCATCAACCCTCCTCTACCCTGTTGTTGTTAGTGGCGGCCCTGGTGGGCGAAGACTGGCGGACCATCTATGGCTATGCGCTGGAAAATGATTTTCGCTTTTTGAGCTACGGCGATGGCAGTTTGTTGTGGAGATGAGGTTAATTATTTTTATTGTCAAGCTTTGTTAAGATACTGTCCAATCTTCCGGTTGAAGTCCCTCGATACGTCGAAAATGACTGACATTATTGGTAACCATTGTCAATCCATGCGTTATAGCGGTCACGCCGATTAATAGATTGAAAATCATCAATGGGCGTACCTGCCTTTTGTAACCTGGCCTTTTCCTTTGCGTATAGGTCTAATGCATGAAAAACAGGTAGTATTTGAACACCGGATAAAAAGTTATCGAGCACTGTTTTGTTTTTTTCCGACTTCTCACTTTTTGCCACTCCCAGTTTTAGCTCGTCTAAAGTTATCTCAGATATAAAACAACTGGCAGACGTGACCCGGGCAAACTTTTCTTTCAGATTGAATTTGCCTTTCATATAATAAATGGCAATATTGGTATCGATCAAGTAGCTGCTCAAAACGCCTCAGTTTCTCGGTTGGATACTCTGCTATTGCGGATTTCACCGCTAATTTCTTCCGCCGTTTTTCCTGATTCAAAAGCTCCAAAAGATTTTTTGAAGGACGACCCTTTGCTCGTTAGATCAGCCTTTACCAAATCGGTCAACCTTGCAATCAAATTGAGCTTGTTATCTGTGCTGAGATGATCTAATAGTTCAACATACCCATCGATAATACTCGTAGTAGTTTCATCTGTCCTCATCGTGATACTTTTTTAAAGTTGATGCGTCTTTCCACTTTGATCTTACAACTTCGCTTCTCACACTTACATGAAATTTAGTCAAAAATTACATCTGACTATATGGAGGGTGCATAACATTTTTATCCTGGGCGTTGTTTCAACTTTTTTCATGATGGGAAAGGGATGGAGCCGGATCATGTGTGACAATAAGAGCGATATTTCATGGCGGTCTTTATGGCTTCAGCAGTCCCGCACTAATTCCTGGCGCTGGTAGCGCTTTCTGATCCGATGATTGGATTGGTGCTTGCGTACAGAAACGGTCAGACGGAGACCGTCAGACCGGGTTAGGTTGGATTTCTTCCCGTCCGTCCCGGCACGGGCGGGCGCTTCGGTTCGCTTTCAATGAGGATATTATTTTGAAATGTTCTGCTGAATAATATTCAAAAGGTTCAACAACTTCTCACTCTGCGGTAAAAAATCACATAAAAATAAAAAATGTTATGCACCCTATATGGAAAAGCAGGATCGAAACCCATAAGAATCTGCAAGAAAACAAGTCAATTAAAAACCCCGCACAAGCGGGGTTCCTAAAAACAATAAAACAAAACCAAAAACTTAGTTCAGGTGTGATTCGATCTTTTTCACAAAATTGCCTTTAGGCTGCGCACCCACTAATTTATCAACTACCTGACCACCTTTGATGAATAAAATCGCAGGGATAGAAGTAATACCGTAGTCCATAGACACCTGGGGATTTACATCTACATTCACTTTTCCGATATTCACCTTTCCTTCGTATTCTTTGGAAAGCTCTTCGATTACCGGACCTATAGCACGGCAAGGACCACACCACTCCGCCCAGAAGTCTACTACAGTTAATTTGTCGGAATCCAAAACTTCGGCCTGGAAGTTCGCGTCGTTAAATTCTTTTGCCATTATTAGATAGTTTAAAAAGTTTATAATTATTTGCTAAGTGAACAACAAATTTAGGTCCTAGAACTAAATAACAGCAATTGTGACATTTTGTTGTGAAGAAAATGTCAATACAACGTGGCTCCTGCCAAAACAGCTATATGAAATGGCTTAATGCGCGATAGACCTGAGACGCTCCGGCTGATGCTTATGCCTGAAAAACAAAGCGAAAGCAATAGCTACGACCAAAGCGTATCCTGCAAAGGCCAGCCAGATGCCTTCCCAGTTCTTGGCACCGCCCTCTCCTGTAAAAAATTGATCGATCACAACTCCGCTGATCATGCTGCCCAATACGGCACCAATGCCGTTTGTCATCATCATAAAAATTCCCTGGGCGCTCGCGCGGATAGACTCGCTGCTTTCCGTCTCGACAAACAGCGAACCTGAAATATTGAAAAAGTCGAAGGCCATCCCGTAAATAATACAGGACAGGATGATCATCCAAAGACCGTCGGCAGGATTACCGTAAGCGAAAAGGCCAAAGCGCAACACCCAGGCGATCATGCTGAACAGCATAACTTTCTTAATGCCAAAACGGCGCAACATAAAAGGAATGGCCAATATAAAAAGCGTCTCTGAAATCTGGGAAATGGACATGATGATGGCCGGATACTTAACGGCAATGGTGTCTTTATAGGCGGGTATTTTGGCAAAATCGTGGAGAAAGGTATCGCCGTAGGCATTCGTCAATTGCAGGGCAGCGCCCAATAACATGGAAAAAACGAAGAATAAAGCCATCTTGCGGTTCCGGAACAGGGAAAAAGCAGCACTACCCATACGCAGACCGGCTTCTTTATTACCGGCGCCTTTCAGTGGCGGCGTGCACCTGGGCAGTGTGAAAGCATAAAGGCCTAATACCAACGATGCCACTGCCGCAACATAGAACTGCCCGGCTGATTTTTCTAATTGCAGGAGACTGACCGTCCACATTGCTGCGATAAATCCAATAGTGCCCCATACCCTGATCGGGGGGAAATCTTTGATCACGTCGCGGCCTGAGCCTTTGAGAGCCGAGTAGGACACCGTGTTGGCCAGTGAAATACTGGGCATATAAAAGATCATGTTGATGAACATGACCACGAACATAGTGCCGGGGCTATTGACGGCCGGTATTAAGAATAACACTAAAGCACCCATTAAATGACAAAACCCTAACAGCCGCTCTGCATTGACGAACCGGTCTGCGATCAGTCCCATGACCGTCGGCATAAAAATGGCGGAAAAGCCCATGGTGGAAAAAATGGCACCAAACTCGGTACCGCTCCACTGTCGCGTTTGGAACCAGTAAGCACCGATAGTGATGAGCCACGAACCCCAGATAAAAAACTGAAAAAAGCTTAAAAGGGTAAGCCTGAGTTTTATTGACATAGTTATTGCCTCGCAGGATAAATTAATAGCCGGTCTTAAACCGATGTTCCCGATCAGTATTCACGAATCTAAATAAATTTCATGAACCTGAGGCATATCGGTGCTAAATTTGGATCATGATCAACTACAACGGTAAAACATTCAGGCCGGTAAGCAATACAGAAAACGGCGAAATCTCCGCGGATACGGTGTTTGAATACCAGCAAACGGGGAACATTCTGACCTCTACTTATAGCGGCGGAGCAATACAATCAGGACACCTTATCGGGTTGGTGGACGAAAAAGGCGTGATTGATATGCGCTATCACCAGGTAAATACCAAAGGGGTTTTGATGACCGGCATCTGTCAATCCATCCCCGAATTATTGCCCAACGGGAAGATCCGCCTGCACGAAACCTGGGAATGGACGTCTGGCGACCGGTCAAAAGGCGCTTCTATTATCGAAGAAGTCTAAGCTGATAAAAACTGAAGTAATTACTTGGCACCGAGCAGTTCGGCGAGCTTGTTGTCCAGGTCATCACCGCGGAGATCCTTTGCGATAATGGTTCCGTCGGGACCGATTAAAAGATTGCGGGGAATAGAAGTGATCTTGTATTTCATGGCCACTTCGTTTTCCCATCCTTTCAAGTCGCTAACCTGCGTCCATGTCAATTCATCTTTGGCAATGGCCCGCAACCAATCTTCTTTGTCTTCATCCAGGGAAACGCCGAGAACGGTGAAGTTCTGGTCTTTATATTTATTGTAGGTCTTTACTAAAAAGTGGTTCTCTTTGCGGCAGGGTCCGCACCAGCTGGCCCAAAAATCAACCAGCACATATTTTCCGCGAAACTGCGTAAGCGACACTTGCTTACCTGAGGTATCCGCCTGAGAAAAATCGAGCGCCACACTTCCGACCGAATTAAATTTCGCATTGACGATCGCCTGTTTTAATTGCCCGCCAAACACATTGCTCAACGCAGCAGGCTTCAGACTATTGGCTCTTTTCTCCAACACATCAACATCTTCTGTGAGACTGATAGTGGAGAGAACCGCTAAAGTGCTGACCGGCGAAGCAGGGTTTGCAGCAATAAAATCATCTACAGATTGCTGGATATCGGCGACCTTTTCGTTTAGCTTATTTCTTAGCTCCTCGCTACCGTTACCCGCTTGTAACTGTTGTACCAATTGGTTCAACTGCGCAAACTTGGGCACAAAAGTGTTTTGAAACGTAGTGAAATGATCCTGTATCGCCGACCCCGTATATTTCCAGTCATCAGCTTTTTGATCGATCGCACCTTTTACAGATACTGTTTCGTTGCCCAAAAAAACCGCCGTTTTGATACTGTCACCCACGCCCAAACCCAGCAATGACGCCGCCTCCAGTTGTGTAGACAATTTAAAATTACCAGAACTGGACTTTGCGGAAGCTAAAGGAGCACCCGGATTTTCGAGATCGGTAAGAACGACATCAGTACCGTCGGGCAACCCTGTTATACTCCCCGTAAGTGTTAACTTTTGAGCTGCGGCGGATAAAGAAAGCAGCAATACGGCTGCTGAAAAAATAATACGATTCATTAAGGATATTTACGAATTAAAAACAGACGCTCCTTGTATTGCCGTACAGGAGCCACCCCAACAATCCTGAAAAGCCACTTTACAAAGGCAGATTGATTCGGGTGGGCCACTAAGACGAAGTCCGCAGCCGGCCGGTTGCAAAAATAAACGCCGGCGCAGGCAGTGATTTGTTAATTAAGAATATTTTGTATAAAACTTTTGGTAATCACCTCGGGTGATTGCGCATGCTGGATAATCTTGATGTAGGCCGATCCGATAATAGCGCCATCGGCATACTTACACGCATCGTTGAACGTTTTTTTATCTTTAATGCCAAAACCGACCAATACGGGATTTTTGAGTTGATACCCCTGCAATCGCTGAAGATACCGCTCCACCGCGTCAAAATCTTTCTCACCACCGGTTGTGGAAGAAGAAGAAACCGCGTAGAGAAAACCACTGCTTAATTCATCCAGCTTCCTGATCCGCTCTTCCGAAGTTTCAGGGGTTACCAGGAAGATAAAGTCCAGCTGGTATTTTTCTAATACCGATCGATACTTTTGCTCAAATTCATGCTGCGGAAGGTCGGGAAGTATTAAACCATCGATACCCACACTGGCGGCATCTTCACAAAATTTTTCAAAACCATATTGAAGCACCGGGTTCATATAGCCCATCAACACAACAGGAATCGCCTCCCCCACCCCTCCGAGGGAAGGGCTTTTGCGCATGTCTTTCAATTGCTCAAAAAGCACGTGCATATTCATGCCGTTCTCCAGCGCGATGGAGCTGCTTTTCTGGATCGTTTCGCCATCGGCCAAAGGATCGCTGTAAGGCATCCCGAGCTCGATGATATCCGCACCGCTTTCCTCAAGGGCTTTCATGACAGGCAATGTGCTGTCTAGCTTTGGATAACCCGCCGTACAATAAATGTTAAGTATTTTTTTTCCGGATCCGGTAGCTGCCGGACTAAAAATATCGCTTAGTCTGCTCATCCTTATTTTTTATTCAATTCTTTCATATACGTTTCCATGTCTTTATCACCGCGGCCGCTCAGGCAGATCACAACGTTATCCTCTTTCGCAAACTTCATCTGCTTCAGGGCGGCCAATGCATGCGCACTTTCTAATGCCGGGATAATGCCTTCCAGCTTGGCCAGCTCGAACGAAGCTTCTAAGGCTTCCTTGTCGGTCGCGCTTAAAAAAGTACCGCGGCCGGTGGCAAACAGGTTCGCATGAATCGGTCCGATGCCCGGGTAATCCAACCCGGCTGAAATGCTGTGTGGCTCTACAACCTGGCCGTCTGCAGTCTGCATCACATAGCTCTTGCTACCATGCAGAATACCCGGTTTACCTAGTTGTGTAGTAGCAGCACTCATGCCCGATGAGACACCACATCCCGCTGCTTCAACAGCAATGATATCTACAGATGGCTCGTCGAGAAAATGATAAAATGTTCCGGCAGCATTACTGCCACCACCCACGCAGGCAATCACGGCTTTCGGCAGCTCCGACCCGGTTTTTTCTTTTAATTGCGAGCGGATCTCTTTGCTGATGACGCTCTGAAAACGGGTAACCATATCCGGGTAAGGATGCGGCCCCACCACACTTCCTATAATGTAGAAGGTATTCTCCGGATGGTTGATCCAATCGCGGATAGCCTCATTGGTAGCGTCTTTCAGCGTTTTGCTGCCGCTTGTTGCCGGCACCACCGTTGCGCCCAGCATTTTCATCCTGGCCACGTTGGGTGCCTGTCGCTCAATATCTTTTTCACCCATGTACACAATACATTGCAGTCCTTTCAAAGCACACACGGTAGCGGTAGCTACCCCATGCTGGCCAGCGCCAGTTTCGGCAATGATGCGCTTTTTGCCCAACCGCTCTGCAACCAGTATCTGCCCGATCGTGTTGTTCACTTTATGAGCTCCGGTATGACAAAGATCTTCCCGCTTCAGGTAAATATTGGTCTGGTATTTATCGGATAAGCGTGCTGCGTAATAGAGCGGTGTTTCGCGCCCTGCGTAATCTTTCAGCAGAAACCGGTACTCTTTCTGAAATGATTCGCTGTTGATGATATCCAGGTAGCTGGAGCGCAACTCTTCGACATTGCGGTATAACATTTCCGGGATGTATGCGCCACCAAATTCACCATAGTAACCCAACTCATCGGGCTCTTTATAAGTCGCCTGCATTGTATTCAATAAATTTTAGGGGTGTAAAGATAAGAAAACGGAACGCCATGAACATGGCAAAGAATTAGCCGCGCCAACGCCAGCTCAGAACAGATATATTTGAAATAGCAAATTTCATGTTAGGTTACAAAGATAGGATTTACAGTTTGATTTAGCCGACTTTAAAACAGCTCAAGTATGCCATATTCATTTGAACCCAGTAATGCCAAAATATCGCCTTTATGAGCAATTAATATACTTTCTAAGTAAGAGGTGGATTGGTTCCCTGTTCTCAAAAGCACAACCTTAGGTGGGAAACCTTTTACATTGGAAAGATTTAAAAAGTCTTCATCGTTCGTTACAATGATGTAATTCTGCTGCAATGCATACTCCCAGATATCTTTGTCTTTTGCCGGTTTAGGCAACGCAACATCCCTCACATGTCTACAGTCCGGAAAATCGTTTTTAAGTCTATCACATAATCTCCATGAAACATTTTCATCAAAAAGTAGAGTCATAATTATGCTGCTACCATTTTAGTAATGGACTCTCTACGAGCTGCAAACGCTAATGCAGCTCGGATTTGCATTTCATCAAGCACCGGAAAATCCTCGATAATTTGGTTGATCGTCATTCCATCAGCCAGCCATTGTAAAATGTCTGAAACAGTAATTCTTGTGCCGGTGATACAAGGTTTACCGAAACGAATTTCCGGATCAATTGAAATATATTTTTGTAAGTTTTCCATAAAATAAAGTTACATTAATTATCATTTTCCCCTTTTTTCCCTCAAATATTTCTGCCTGATCACATCCTGCACGTTGATTCCGCTGATCTTGCTTTCCAGCCAGCTGATCACATCAAGATAGGCAAAGGCCCTGGCCTCGAAGCGATTGTCCTGGTATTTTTTCAGCTTATGAAGGAGCTTTTCAAATTCCGGTTTGATGGTTTTTTCATTGAACTTGAAAGCGCGCCGTAAAAACTGGAACATCGCTTCTTCCACCTTGCTCAGGTTGTCCATTTTCGCCATGTATCGATACACGGATTTGATCAGGTATTCCAGGAGGTTATAATTGCCAAGCTCATAATGAGCGATCAGGTGCAGCAGCCGGGAATAGCATTGCAGGTCCGTACGCAGGTCGTCTTTCTGATGAATGATCCGGTTGAGGTAGTCAATGGCCCGGTCATTATCTCCACTTCCGAAATACAGGCAGGCTATTTTGTAATAGAACACCATCACCCGGTGCCGGTCCAGGTACTTACCGTATTTCACCAGCATTTCCTCGAGGTAGGGCACCATCTTCAGGCCTTTATGAAAAGTACCTTCCAGGAAGTGAAGATTGATCACTGCGGTATACAGGTAAACATAGGTTACAATACGATTATTGTCTGTACCCTGCACCAGATCCGATTGCGCGAAGTGCTTGAACTTCTTGATACTCTGCGCCAGTTTATCGTGGTTCAGCAGATTAAAATGAGCGCTCATCAAATTGTGCATTCCTTTGACGTACATAGCGGTCTCTGTCTCGATCATCTTTGGGTGTTGCTCGAAAATATCGACCCATTTCTGGCAATACCGGTAGTACATCAGGAAATCCAGCTTGATATAGGCATGCCAAACGTTACACTGGTACAGGTACACTTTTTCATAAAAGCTATCACCGATACTTTTGGGCAGATGCTGATCTAAAAACACCTGAACAGTCTTCACGTCATTTTGATTGCGCGCATGCCCGTTCTGAATGTACCAGCCGTACAGTAACAAGTTGAGATTGGAGAGTTCGTTGATATTGTTGATGCTATTATTTACCTCCCGTGCCTCCGCTGCCAGCTCCACTGCGCGGGTCTGCAAGCTCCGGGTTATATACAGCGCTTCGATCTTTTTTTCAAAGAAGAGCGCCTGCTGCAAATAGGTGAGCTGGTGGTGCGTCCGAGCATATTCCTTGATCCGTTCCAGGATCTTCAGGGTTTGATGATAAAGGCCTTTGTTGTAGAGTATACGGGCATTATCCAGCATCTCATGTAAATGCAGATCTGTGTTCTTTTCATCCTTCAACACACGCAGGCTGCTGAGTATTTGCCGGTACAATAGAGCCTTGGTGTTGGACAGTTGTTGTTTACTGACACTCGGCACTTTTTTCAGCAAAACCACTTCATCGTACTCGTTCATTTTGTCCAAAGCATCAAACAACTTGAGGCTTTTGAGACTTTCGGACCCCGAATTACGGTTCACAAACAGCTTCAGATTTCTCTTCTCCGACTTCTCGAGCGATTTGATCAATTGAAAAAGCGCATCTGTACTTCTACTGGGCATTGTAATTTAAGTATATACTATATATTGATTTTCAATATTATGTAAAGTGATTTCAAAATTTATATGCTGTAAAACGGCTTGCAATATAGTTTCGTACACAAGATAGTAATGTTTATTTTTATTAACGGATTTTACTGATTATTTTTCAATACAACGATTCATATTATGGCACAAGACAAAGTTTTCATTTTTGACACTACTCTGAGAGACGGAGAGCAGGTACCCGGTTGTAAACTCAATACCGAAGAAAAAATAAAACTCGCTCTTGAGCTGGAGGCTTTGGGCGTAGATATTATCGAGGCGGGCTTCCCTGTTTCGAGTCCCGGCGACTTCGCGTCTGTTAATGAAATTTCCAAAGTAATTAAAAATGCCACTGTTACCGGATTGACCCGGGCGGTACAGAAAGATATCGAGGTGGCGGCCGAAGCGCTTAAACCAGCAGTTAAACCGCGGATCCATACAGGTATCGGCTCTTCCGACAATCACATCAAGTATAAGTTCAACACCACAAGAGAGAATATTATAGAGCGGGCCGTGGCAGCAGTGAAGCTGGCGCGCAACCTGGTTCCGGACGTGGAGTTCTATGCCGAAGATGCCGGGCGTGCGGATCTGCAATTCCTGGCACAGCTTACGGAAGCGGTGATCAATGCGGGCGCTACCGTAGTAAACGTTCCGGACACTACCGGCTTCTGCCTGCCTCATCAATACCAGGAGAAGATGCAATACCTGATCAACAATGTTCCCAACATAGACAAGGCGATTCTATCTTGCCATTGCCATAACGACTTAGGTCTTGCCACTGCTAATTCTATTGCAGGCGCGATGGGTGGTGCCAGACAAATTGAGTGCACCATCAATGGTATTGGCGAGCGCGCAGGAAATACTTCTCTGGAAGAAGTAGCGATGATCATTAAAAAGCATCCGGAGCTCAATCTGTTTACTAATATCGACACGAGTAAATTATTGCCCATCAGTCGACTGGTCTCAGATACGATGCGCATGGTGGTGCAGCCGAACAAGGCCGTCGTCGGTGACAATGCGTTTTCTCATTCTTCGGGAATCCACCAGGACGGCTTTTTGAAAGAGGCCACCACCTACGAAATCATTGCCCCTGAAGAAGTAGGCGCCGACACTTCCCGGATCGTACTTACCGCGCGCAGTGGCCGCAGCGCATTGGCTTACCGTTTTAAAAACCTGGGTTATGAGTTTGACCGCAATCAGGTGGATGTATTATACCAGCAGTTCCTGAATGTAGCAGATGCAAAGAAAGAGGTGCAGGACAGCGATCTGAAGGAGATGGCGGAAAAAGTTCATTAAGCTCAACAATAATTCCAGAGATCAACGCATTGAGTTTTCATCAGGGACTAAAGATGTTGTTGATGCTTCTCAAGGAAATTACATGCGAAATGATTAACTCGTTGCGGCTGAGTCCCCTGCACTACCTGATGCAGGAGTGCCGACTGCAGCATCTGGAAACGACTTCGTCACAAATGAGGATCCGTCGAACGATACACAGTATGCTTGAAATAGATGAGAGGGTAAGAGGCGAATAATGAAGATTTTTTACAATTATTTTTTAAAGCCCGCCTGTTACTAATGAAAATAATAAAATAATATTTGCTACGCTCGAATAATTGAATGTAAATAACCACTCGAATAACTATATTTTTTATGACCGAATTAAACAAATACTCGAAGACTTTAACTCAGGATCCAACACAGCCCGCTGCCCAGGCACAATTGTATGCATTGGGGCTGACAGAGGCCGACCTTGATAAAGCCCAGGTCGGCATCGCCAGCATGGGTTACGATGGAAATCCGTGCAATATGCACCTGAATGGATTGGCAGCACATGTAAAAAGTTCGGTATGGGAAAATGATCTGGTCGGTTTTATATTCAATACCATCGGGGTTAGCGACGGGATGAGCAACGGTACCGACGGTATGCGTTATTCACTGGTAAGCCGCGACGTGATCGCTGATTCTATCGAAACCGTTTGCGGTGCACAATACTACGATGCACTGATCACTGTTCCCGGTTGTGATAAAAATATGCCCGGGTCCATTATGGCTATGGCTCGTTTGAACCGCCCTTCCATCATGGTATACGGCGGCACCATTGCCCCCGGCCACTACAAAGGTGAAGATCTCAATATCGTTTCAGCATTTGAAGCATTAGGAAAAAAAATAGCAGGTCAGTTAGACGAGGCTGATTTTAAAGGCGTAGTAAAAAACAGTTGTCCCGGAGCAGGTGCGTGCGGGGGTATGTACACGGCCAATACCATGGCCGCAGCTATCGAAGCTATGGGCATGAGCCTCCCCTATTCAAGCAGTAATCCGGCGCTCAGTGAAGAAAAAATAAACGAATGTAAAGCCGCAGGCCAGGCGATTCGCCTGCTGATGGAAAAAGATATTAAGCCCAGCGATATCATGACGCGCCAGGCTTTTGAAAATGCTATTACAGTTATTATGGTGTTGGGGGGTAGCACCAATGCGGTACTGCACCTGCTTGCAATGGCTCGTACAGCGGGCATTCCGCTAACCCAGGATGATTTTCAGACGATCAGTAATAAAGTACCGGTATTAGCGGATTTTAAACCAAGCGGTAAATACCTGATGGAAGATCTGCATAAGAAGGGCGGCGTCCCTGCGGTGATGAAATACCTGCTGAAGAATGGCCTGATCGACGGCAGTTGCCTGACGGTAACGGGTAAGACCATCGCGGAAAACCTGGAAGCAGTGCCTGATCTGGATTTCGAAACGCAGGACATTGTATATCCATTGGAACAGCCTATTAAGAAGACCGGTCACCTGCAAATCTTATACGGGAACCTGGCCGAGAAAGGCAGCGTGGCAAAGATTAGTGGAAAGGAAGGGGAACGTTTTGAAGGCACTGCCCGCGTATTTGACGGAGAGAAAAAATTGATTGCCGGTCTGGCCGAGGGCAAGGTAAAAGCCGGAGATGTCGTAGTCATTAAAAACGAAGGGCCCAAAGGGGCGCCCGGTATGCCCGAAATGCTGAAACCTACCGGCGCCATTATCGGTGCGGGTTTAGGTAAAAGTGTAGCCCTGATCACCGACGGAAGATTCAGCGGAGGGACGCACGGTTTCGTAGTGGGACACATTACACCCGAAGCGTATGAAGGCGGGCTGATCGGCTTTGTTCAGGATGATGATATCATCGAAATTGACGCGGTAAACAATACATTGACACTCAAAGTATCGGACGAAGAGATCGCTAAACGCCGCGCCGGCTGGGCACAGCCTGAGCTGAAAGTAAAAAACGGGGTGTTGTATAAATACGCCAAGCTGGTTAAAGACGCTTCCGAAGGTTGTGTGACAGATCAATAACAGACCTACTTCAAATGCAAGTAATTCAATCCATACAAAATCGTATTTACGAATTCAGAGGAGAACGCGTGATATTGGACTTTGATCTGGCCGCCTTGTACGAAGTCGAAACACGGGTTTTTAATCAGGCTGTAAAAAGAAACATTAAACGTTTTCCTAAAGACTTTATGTTTCGGCTTACCCGCCAGGAATGGGCCGATTTGAGGTCACAATCTGTGACGACATACATAGAAGACACTGAAAATCAATCAAATACAGGCATGTCATCACAAATGGTGACGACATCCAAAAGGCCTTTAACCGCCATCCCTTACGCATTTACTGAACAGGGTGTAGCCATGCTAAGTGGCGTGCTCAACAGTGACAGGGCCATTCAAATGAATATCGCTATCATGCGCGCTTTTGTTGAAACCCGAAGGATCCTGATACAACAAACCGACCTGAAAGAGCAGTTGAAAGAATTGAAAGAACGAGTCAGTGGGCATGATGTACAACTCAATCAGATTTATGACGCGCTGGAAAATTTGTTAGACGAAAAAGCCGCAGCGCGAAAATGGGAAGAAAGAGAAAGAATCGGTTTCAAAAAATAATACACGGACAAACTAAAAATACGAGTTATGAACACTCTTGAAATACAAAAAGAAGCAGAAAAAGAGACAACACCCCCTCCGATAACAAAGGCTACAACTATTTCGGGCAGCCAGGCAGTGATCGAATGCCTGCTTGCTGAAAACACAGAAGTGATTTTCGGTTACCCCGGCGGCGCGATCATGCCCATTTATGATGCCTTATACGATTATAAAGACAAAGTAGAACATATTTTAGTTCGTCACGAACAAGGCGGTATCCACGCCGGACAAGGGTATGCGCGCACCAGCGGTAAAACCGGTGTGGTATTCGCTACCAGCGGTCCTGGCGCCACCAACCTCGTAACGGGCCTGGCAGATGCCCAGATAGACTCCACACCCCTGGTGTGTATAACCGGACAAGTGTTTGCGCATCTCCTGGGAACTGACGCTTTCCAGGAAACAGACGTGATCAACATCACAACGCCGGTTACTAAATGGAACTACCAGATTACGGATGCCAATGAAATACCCAGCGTATTGGCTAAGGCGTTTTATATCGCCGGCAGCGGCCGTCCCGGTCCGGTGTTGATCGACATCACCAAGAACGCGCAACTGCAGCAATTTGAATTTCCCGGATATGAAAAATGTACGCATGTGCGCAGCTACCGGCCAAAGCCTATCGTGCGCCAGGAATACATCGATCAGGCAGCAGAACTGATCAATAAAGCTGAAAAACCTTTTGTTGTTTTTGGGCAGGGCGTAATACTCGGCGGAGCAGAAAAAGAATTTGCGGCTTTCATTGAAAAAGGGAATCTCCCCGCGGCCTGGACCATCATGGGAGACAGCGCTATACCTTCCGATCATCCGCTGGGCGTAGGCATGTTGGGCATGCATGGAAACTATGGCCCCAACGTTCTGACCAATGAGTGCGACGTATTGATCGCCGTGGGCATGCGCTTCGACGACCGCGTAACGGGTCGTTTGGACAAATACGCTAAGCAGGCGCAGGTAATTCACCTGGATATTGACCCCGCAGAGATTGATAAAAACGTGAAAACAACGGTTGCCGTTTGGGGAGATTGTAAAGAAACCCTTCCTATGCTTACCGCATTGCTGGAAAAAAAGGACCATACTAAATGGCTCAATCAATTCAGACAATATACTGAAGAAGAGATCAAACAGTGCATTGAGCCAGAAATGAACCCCGAAGGCGACGTGATGAGCATGGCTGAAGTGATGAAGGCATTAAATGAATTAACAAATGGCGACGCTGTTATTGTAACAGATGTAGGACAACACCAGATGGTGGCCTGCCGTTATGCCAAATTCAACCAGACCCGTTCCAACATAACCTCCGGCGGGTTGGGCACCATGGGCTTTGGTCTACCCGCCGCTATCGGTGCGAAATACGGCGCACCCGACAGAACAGTGGTAGCCATTATCGGTGATGGCGGCTTCCAGATGACCTTGCAGGAGCTGGGGACCATCATGCAGTTTGGCGCAGCGGTAAAAATCCTGATTCTCAACAACGAGTTTTTAGGAATGGTACGTCAGTGGCAGCAACTGTTCCATGACCGTCGCTATTCTTTTGTAAATATTACCAGTCCAAACTACGTGATGCTGGCACAATCTTACGGCATTGCAGGCAATAAGATCGACAAAAGAGAAGATCTGAAATCAGCATTAAAAACCATGCTAGATCATGATGGCAGCTATTTGCTGGAGGTAATGGTAGGAAAAGAAAACAACGTATTTCCTATGGTACCGCAGGGTTGCAGCGTGAGCGAAATCAGGTTAAAATAATTTCCCACTTCTGAATCGCATTTTGCAAGACAATATATTTCATAAAATTCCAGGTCAGTACGACGCTATATTAGAGGCCACTAAAGCATTGGCCTTTGATATGGCTTCTGATTTGCAAACCGGAAGCTTACTAAGTACGCTTGCTGCGTCCAGACCAGGAGCAAAGATCCTTGAGCTCGGCACAGGCAGCGGCTTGTCCACCTCATGGATTTTGGCAGGAATGGACAACAGGTCTCGGTTAGTCACCATCGAGAACAACCAGCTACTGCTCAACATTGCCAAAAACAACCTGGTCGACGAGCGGGTGGCATTTGTTTTAGCAGATGGATATCAATGGTTGAAAGATTATTCCGGCGACTTGTTTGACCTGATATTTGCCGACGCCATGCCCGGTAAATATGACCTGTTCGAGGAAACTTTGGAATTGCTACGTCCGGGAGGCATCTATTTCATCGACGATATGTTGCCTCAGCCAAACTGGCCCGACGGTCACGCAGAGCGAGTCAGCGACTTTGTCAGTATGTTAGACAAAAGACCTGATATGACATTAACGAAAATGAACTGGTCAACAGGCATTATCATAGCAGTTAAAAAGGAAGTTCTTTAGGTTCAGGTAAAGCGCTCAACTTTGCAATGCACCCCGAACGTGTATTAAATTTTACAAAAATAATAGGTCGAAACATCGTTGATATAACGTTATAAGCACAGTGATAACAGAAATAGCCATATTAAATATTAAAAATAATCAGTCGGAAGCCTTTGAAAAATCTTTCGCAATTGCTGAAAGCATCATCCGTTCGATGAAAGGTTATATACAACATGAACTGTTGAAGTGCATGGAAGAAGTGAATAAATATATTTTATTGGTGCGCTGGGAATCACTGGAAGATCATACTATCGGTTTTAAGCAAAGTGAGCCATATCAGGAGTGGAAAAAATTATTGCACCACTTTTATGAGCCATTTCCAACTGTAGAACATTATCAAAACAAAATTCATCATTAAAAAATCCCCTTAGGGGTTAGGGCAAATGAAACAGCAATATACTATCACCGTTTACGCAGAAGACCATATCGGTCTGCTTTCCCGTATCTGCATCATTTTTTCAAGGAGAAAAATCAATATTGATTCCCTCAACACTTCCTCATCAGAAGTAGAAGGTATCCATCGTTTCAATATCCTGATCGACGAAACGGAAGAGGTGGTGAAGAAGCTTTGCAAACAAATCGAAAAACAAGTAGAAGTATTAAGAGCTTTCTACAACACCAACGAGGAAATTGTTTGGCAGGAACTTGCCCTATTTAAAGTACCTACAAAAGAAGTGGCGGAAAAAATGGTGGTAGAGCGCATACTCCGGAAGTACGGAGCCCGCGTGGTTTGTGTAAGACCTGATTTTACGGTTTTTGAATCGACCGGACATAAAGAAGATACCGACGAATTGATTAAGAAGTTAGGCGAATACGGCTTGGTAGAATTTGTTCGCGGTGGTCGCGTTGCGATCATGAAAGAAAGCGAGGGCTTCCACAAAAGACTGAAAGAGTTTGAGTATAAAGAACCGGGTGAAGAAGTGATAGAAAATGAATTTTTAGAAAAAGGTGAAAAAATATTCACCATGTAAGATGACAGATGAGCATGAAAAAATATTTTGACATAATACACATCACACGAAGCAATTTTATCGGGCTCGTAAATGGCTTAACCATTGAACAGCTGAATAAAATACCTGAAGGTTTCAATAATAATATTGCCTGGAACTTTGGACATATCATTGTGGCTACACAAGGGCTTTGTTATCGTTTGTCCGGCCTGGAACTGAATATCGATGCGCCCATTGTCGACCGGTATAAAAAAGGATCCAAGCCTGAAGCGTTCATCCCGCAATCTGAGATCGATTTCTTCAAGGAGATCGCTCAGCCCCATATCGATCAACTTGAGACCGATTTCAATAATGGCGTTTTTAGTAACGTCTCATTTACCAGCTACACCACCAGTTTCAATGTGACGCTGAATAATATTGAAGATGCTATCGCGTTGGTCCAGTCTCATGACGCCTTGCATTATGGCTACGCCATGGCGCAAAGAAGATTGGTCCAAACCACCTGATTTTTTAACCCCTTACATAACAACAAAACAATTTAAACAAGAATAAAAAACAATGGGAAATTATTTTAACACACTACCGTTGAGAGAAAAGCTGAATCAATTAGGCGTTTGTGAATTTATGAGTAACGATGAGTTCGCAGACGGAGTGGATGCTCTGAAAGGTAAAAAAATAGTAATCGTTGGTTGCGGCGCACAGGGCCTGAACCAGGGTTTAAATTTGAGAGACAGCGGCCTCGATATTTCTTATGCGTTGCGCAAGGAAGCCATCGAAGCCAAAAGAGATAGCTGGAAAAACGCTACAGATAACAACTTCACCGTTGGCACTTACGAAGAGTTGATCCCGACAGCAGACCTGGTGATCAACCTGACTCCTGATAAACAACATACCAGCGTAGTGAATGCTGTAATGCCACTGATGAAGCAAGGCTCTACCCTTTCCTACTCCCATGGGTTTAACATCGTTGAAGAGGGTATGCAGATCCGTAAAGATATTACCGTGATCATGGTGGCGCCCAAATGTCCGGGTAGCGAGGTGCGCGCCGAGTATGTTCGCGGCTTTGGCGTTCCTACACTGATCGCGGTGCACCCTGAGAATGATCCTGAAGGAAAAGGCTTCGATCAGGCAAAAGCTTATTGCGTAGGTACCGGTGGACACCGTGCAGGTGTTTTAAGGTCCTCGTTCGTAGCAGAAGTAAAGTCCGATCTGATGGGCGAACAAACCATTCTTTGTGGTCTGTTACAAACCGGTTCTATCCTGTCTTTTGACAAAATGATAGAGAAAGGAATCGATCCGGCCTATGCATCTAAACTTGTTCAATACGGCGTGGAAGTGATTACTGAAGCTTTAAAACATGGCGGCGTTACCGGTATGATGGATCGCTTAAGCAATCCCGCAAAAATCAAAGCGTTTAAAGTATCTGAAGAATTGAAAACCATCATGCGTCCGTTGTTCCAGAAACACCAGGATGATATTATGAGTGGTGAGTTCAGCCGCATCATGATGGAAGACTGGGCAAACGGAGACGCCAATCTGCTGAAATGGAGAGCTGAAACCGGAGAAACAGCATTTGAAAAAACACCTGCCGGCGATATGAAGATTAGCGAGCAGGAGTATTTTGACAATTACACATTGATGGTTGCTTTCGTGAAAGCGGGTGTGGAACTGGCTTTCGAAACAATGGTAGAAGCGGGTATCAAGCCTGAATCAGCCTACTACGAATCTTTACACGAAACGCCGTTGATCGCTAACACGATCGCTCGTAAAAAACTGTTTGAAATGAACCGTGTTATTTCTGACACAGCCGAATATGGTTGCTACCTGTTCGATCAGGCTTGTAAGCCATTGCTGGCCGATTTCATGAAAACAGTAGATACTGACCTGGTTGGAAAAAACTTCAACGAAGGAAAAGACAATGGAGTAGACAACCAGGAACTGGTAGAGGTGAATGAAGCGATCCGTTCGCACCAGGTTGAAAAAGTTGGCGCCGTTCTGAGAAAGGCGATGACTGCAATGAAAGCTATTAAAACAGCGTAATCTATTTAGTGTCCGGGCTGAGTAACAAATAGCATCAGTCTTGCGTCGCACTCGTCAAGTGATGAATATGATTCATCCTATATAAGCGAACCTTACATTAAGACCTCACCGGTATAATCACCTGTGAGGTCTTTTAAATCCTGCACTTTCTATCAATGTATATCATTCAAGCAAAAGAATTATCCGTTCAATACGGCTTCAAGACCGTGTTGCATTCTATTTCATTTACCGTCAATCATGGCGAACATCTTGTACTGTCAGGAGAAAGCGGCAGCGGTAAAACCACGTTTGGTAAAGCGATCGCGGGGCTTGCTAAATATACAGGTCAGCTGAGCGTCGCCTTTGATCCGGCGAGCAGTCTACCCGCAGAGGTATTGTTCGTGGAGAACTGGTATCGCTTCGCCAACCTCGAAGGCGACCGCAATTTTTATTACCAGCAACGATATAATCATCAGCAAAGGCGGGACACTGTTTCCGTAGCACGCGAACTGGAATTGTTTGGAGCAGAGCATGCATTAGACCCGGAAACACTCGATAACCTGACTTCCACCTTTGACTACAAAAAAGTTTTAGACGAACAGCTATTCGAAATTTCCAGCGGCGAGCATAAGAAGCTGCAATTGATCAAAGCGCTTTGGCTCAGTCCGCAACTGCTGATTATTGATCAGCCTTACACCGGATTGGACACTAAGTCACGTGCCCACCTCAATCAGCTATTCGATGAGTACGCCGGTAAAGGAGGCACTTTGCTGCTGATCAGCAACGATGCCGAATTACCGGATTGCATCAACCGTTTCATCACGATCCAGGCAGGGCAATTCGTAGAAGGAAGATCTGAAAGGGCTGCCACAAAAAAGGTACTGGGGCCACTGCCCGCCTTTCTTCAAACAAAGCCGGAATACACTTCGCACAACCTGATCAGCATGCATCAGGTAAACGTACGATATGATGAAAAACAAGTATTGATCAACATTGACTGGCAGGTGAATGCCGGCGAGCGTTGGCTGCTGCAAGGACATAATGGTTCCGGCAAGTCTACCTTACTCAGCCTGATCACCGGCGACCACCCGCAGGCATATGGCAACGATATCCAGCTATTCGGTGTACAACGGGGCAGCGGCGGAGAAAGTATCTGGGACATTAAAAAGAGGATGGGGCTTATTTCCCCCGAGCTTCATTGGTATTTTGATGCGAATGCTACCGTATCTGAAAGTGTTGCCTCCGGCTTTTTTGACGCCAATGGTCAATACCAGCGGCTTCGTTATGCACAGAAACAGCAACTCGAAGAGCTGTTGCGATTTCTCGATCTTTTTGAGGTAAAAGATGAACTGCTGACCACACTTCCGTTAGGCAGGCAGCGACTGGCTTTGCTAGGCCGCACGATCATCAAAAACCCTCAATTGCTGGTATTAGATGAACCTTGCCAGGGATTAGATCAGCAGCAAACGCAGTATTTTAACGACCTGGTGGATGAGATCAGTAAAAACGGTGTAACGATCATTTATGTAGGCCATTTCGAAACGCAATTACCAAAATGCCTGACGCAGAAGCTGGTGCTGGAGCGCGGCAGGAGCGTTGGCGCTGTTCCTATAAAATAAGTTGTTTTTATCGATACCGGCTTTGCTTAATCAAACCCTTTACGTTGCGGAAGAAAGTAGTGACATTTGAAACTCTAAAAGATCCTTTTTTAAAAAGAAATAAGTTCGACCTAAAGCAAAAGCATAATGATTAATGGCATCATTTAATTTTTGCAGGGCATCTTCGTTATAACTTTTTATCACGAAATAAGCCTCAGTGTTGTGAATGTGAGCTTCCATACTTTGCCGCATCTCCGACGATATAGCAGGAGCGTATAAATCTTCGCTTAGGAATACTTTCATTTCTTCCTTCAACCGCTCATCATCTTCCTTCAGGTTTTCAAAATTCGACTCTATGATATCGGCCGAATTTGAAGTCTGTGTAAACCGTAGAGCTTCCTCCACCTTCCTGGGTAATTCCGCCCTTCTTTCATAGCTCGCATCGTAAGTAAACAGATTCTTGTAGCGCTTTATCAGTTCGTCTGCAAGGCCTTTTGTTTCTGCGTGCTTGTAAAAAAACGAAAACACTTGCTTATCGTTTTCCTTCAGCAGTTGACTCAACTTTTCTTTTTCTGCGTCAAGTTGGTTGATCAATTCGGGAACATCCTTCTTTTTGTACCGGATGCCATTATAATCAAACGTTTTCACTTTAAAGTCACCATTTTTAATTTGTTGCAAAAGCATAATATCATTTAGCAGTCCCAATCGCTGATACACCCATTCTACTTTATCTTCTGCAAAGAGTTGTCCTAAAGAGATATCAACATCGCTGCTTTTTTCGGCAACATCAAATACCGGAACGTCATAATTATCATAATAATCATGGTAAATTTCAGGGAAGCTGTTTTGCTTATATTCATCTTTATACCCTGCTGCAAATGCATCCGTTGTTTCAAATTGCTTCGCGTCCGTATATGCTACGTTGGCGAATATCATGCTGGTAAAGTACTCCTGGTAATAGGCTCCCCGCTTGAGGCAATCATTGGCCGGCGTAAAATCATACTCAGGTCTTTTGAACCCTAATGCTTCCATCTTCGCCACACGTTCTTTAGTTGAGGGGTGTGATGCCCACTGATTATTAACTTCCAGCTTGGATTTATTGAACCTCGCTTCCTGTAATTCAGAAACCAGGGGGAATCCCCCTTTGCAAACGACGCGATACAATGACGCCTGAAAGTCGGTCACCAGCTTCTGTTTCCCGTATATATTAGCCGACAAAATGTTGTCCGGAATCCGTCTATTGTAATAATCCAGCACAGTGTTAAAAGCAAATTCTGATAGCTGCAACCGCCATAGAGCATTTTTCAAAGGATCACTTCCTGTGATGCTTACAGCAATTGCGTCGGCATGAAACTCCATCTGCCTCGACAGTCCCATATATCCCAGGTTTACTACCTGGTACATTTTTCTTAACACATACTGGATACCAACTACGATATATGATCCTGCAGAGACGACCATACTAAAGATCCCACCTATATTACCGAAGGATTCCAAGGTCTTATTATATACATCATTGTCAAAAAGAAGATTGTAAATAATTTTGTTAGCGTTATAAACATAACTTCCAACTTTCATTGATCGTTGGGAAAAGTGTCCGAATTCGTGAGCCAGGATGCTTTTCAATTCATCTGCAGTGACTGCGTTTATCAACCCAATGCCGATGGTCAGGTTCTTTTTGACAGGCAGAAACATGCTCCAAAAACTGGAATCGTAAAATACGGAAGCATTAACTTCTGAAGATAAAAAAACTTTTTTTGGACGATCCGTTCCTACCTGGTCCGCGGTCTCATCAATCATTTTGAAAAGCTCCGGTTCATCTTCACGGGTAATAAGAAGCAAGTGGGATTGGTCGTTTTGATTGGATACAAAAGCAAATTTAAGCATGAAGATGATAATCGCCAGCCCTAATCCTGCAAGTGCGATACCTATCGCTATTGAAAGAAGTCCACCCATGGATGTAACGACATAATACGCAGCGTAAAAACAAAAAACACCGAAGGTGATGCTCAGCACAAGCAGGATGATATACACCACCACAAAAAGTGCAAGGCCTGAAACCGCCTTAACGGCTTGCTTTTTAAACTCAGCGGACAGTTGAATTTGGTTGTTCATTTACAGGAAATTTTTATTATATGATTTTTTTCATTTGTAATCACAACTCCACCCTGTCCCCCAACCGAGCGATTCCGAACCCTCTTTGGATGAGGTCCTTCGTCTCCTTGCTATCAGGGTTTAGAACAGGATTAGTATGGTTAAAGTGAATAAAACGGATCTTTGCTTTTTCCGTTGCCGGCAGGTGATCCAGCTTCTTTACGGTTTCGATAATAAACGGGTGAGGAATCTGAGATATATCACGATTATTGATTTCATCGCCGCTATAAAAAGTAGCATCCACAAAAGCATAATCGACCTTCGCTACTTCGGCTATAATGTTCCGCTCCCATTTTCCCCATTTGTCGATGTCTGGTATGAACAGTGCTTTTTTACGAGGCCCGGCTATGATGTAGCCCACTGTTTCGGAAAACTCATCCCTGTGAGGCACGAGCAGTGGTGTGACCTGCAGGTGATCACTCAATGTGACGCTTTTATCAGTATGCATATCCCGGAGTATGATATTGTTTCTCGCCACCAGTTGACTCCAGGGGCCATTATGACGTAAAAACGAATCCATGCGCGGCATCGCGTAAACAGGAACGTTGCTGGCATCCACCGCTTCCTTTCCCAGATACATCAACCCCGCATAATGACCAATATGTGCATGAGTCAAAAATATACCGTCCGGCATCTCCCGGTCATCGCCGGGAATCAGTTTCTTCAAATCTTTTAATTGTCTTGCGATGTCAGGCGTAGCTTCAAACAAATACTTCTTCTGATACAGCTGATCAACCAACCCGAGCGCCACCACCCTTCTTTCAGGATCAGGTTGTATAAATAATTGCTTACAGCAATCTTTCCGGCAACCGATGTGTGGCGACCCGGCGTCCTGCACATTCCCCAGCACCACTAAGCTCACCTGGCCTCCCGATCGCCGGTCTTTCCTGTCGGGCAAAGTTTTATAAGCCGACAACAGCAATAATGCAATAATGATAATAAGCAGTTGTGTTCGTTTCATATCAATGCAGTTGTAAGTCCGGACCCGGTTTAAAAACTATATCGCTGATAAAGCGCCGGTAGCAGCCTGAAGCACCTCATCTCTTTTAGCAAAACAAAGCCTGACGATCCTGTCTTCCGCCGGTTGTTGATGAAATGCACTCAAAGGTATGGTAGCCACTTTATATTCTTTCGTCAGCCATTTTGCAAATTCAACATCCGGTAAATCACTGATGCTGGTATAATCGTACAATTGAAAATAGGTACCTCGGCTCACCGGCAGTTGTTTCAGTTTAGATGTCTTCAAAGCATCTAACAACAGATTCCGTTTTAGCTGTAACGTATTAGCAGCCTCCGACCGGTCGTATACTTCGAGATACCGCGCCAACGCATATTGCGCGGGTGTGTTGACGCTAAAGGTCAGATATTGATGGATCGCCTTAAAAGCCTCAATAATCTCTTTTGAAGCCACACAATAGCCCACTTTCCAGCCTGTAATATGGAACGCCTTACCAAAGGAGTAGATCGAGATTATTTGATCAGCAATCGCCTTCTGTGAAAATCCCGGAATATGCGGCACGCCGTCAAACACAATGCTGTCGTACACTTCATCGGAAATAACGTAGATATCGCGACCTTCCAGCAATGAACTTAATTCATTCCAATCTGCCTGAGCCCAGACATACCCGGTCGGATTATGTGGCGTGTTGACCAGGATGGCTCTTGTCTTGTTCGTGATCTTCTCCCTTACCAATGGCCAGTTAATGGCAAACCCATCGGCCGCACTCAAGGTCACTTTCACGGGTACACCGCCATTGATCTCAATCGCCGGCAGGTAACAATCAAATGCCGGTTCAAAATAAATCACCTCATCCCCTTTTTCTATCAATGCTGTGAGTGCCGTAAAGATGCCATACGTAGCGCCCGGCGTTACCACAATGTTTTCCGGCTGACAGTTTTCGCCAGGGTATCTTTCGTTCAACTCTTTCGCAATATTTTCTCTCAACAGCGGTAAACCCTGCATGGGCGCGTATTGATGATAGTCGTTATCCCCCGCCTCCTTCAGATACCCGATCAACCGGGACGCAACCGGATAGTCGGGCAGCCCCTGAGACAGATTGTGGGCCCCTTCCTCACGGGCAAGCGTGGTCATTATCGTGAAAATATTGAGCGGTGAAGCACTGTGTTTGGTCCTTAAGGTCATGGCTTGTTTCTTAAAAAATAACCAGCCGCTAACTTAGTAATAAAAAGCGACAACCACGCAACAGGGCGTTATATCTGCCGCTCCCACCGGGTGTAAGATCTATAAGTAAGGATCACTCGGCTCATAGTTGTATTTTTGAAGCTTATTTATCATGCATCGTAATATCATGTCATCCAATTCAAATCAGTTTTCTTTAGCATTCATCCGCGAGGTTGCTCAGCGTTTGGAGCCCGTAGTGTTGAAGACCCCTTTACAATTAAATACCAACCTGAGCCGTCAATTCGGAGCCAATATTTACCTGAAAAGAGAAGACCTGCAGGTCGTTCGTTCCTATAAACTTCGCGGCGCTTATCATATGATGAGCTCTTTGCCCAAAGAAAAACTGGACTGCGGTGTAGTATGTGCCAGCGCAGGAAACCACGCGCAGGGGTTTGCTTTCAGCTGTAAAGCGCTGAACATCCGGGGCACCATTTTTATGCCGTCAATCACGCCCAAACAAAAGATCAGTCAAACCAAAATGTTTGGAGGCGATAATATTGAAATCGTACTCATCGGCGATACTTATGACGACTGCGCCAATGCCGCGAAAAAATTCACCGCTGATCACCAGATGACTTTCGTTCACCCCTTCGATGATGAGAAGGTGATCGAAGGACAGGCGACCGTTGGATTGGAGATCTACGAGCAGCTTCCGGAAATCGATTATATCGTTGTTCCTATCGGCGGCGGCGGACTCTGCGCTGGTGTTGGAAGTTTTATCAAAAAGGTCAGCCCCGATACCAGGCTGATCGGCACCGAGCCCCAGGGTGCGCCTTCTATGACAGCAGCATTAAAGGCCGGGCACCCGGTGGAGCTACCCGCCATAGATCGTTTTGTCGATGGGGCCGCCGTAAAACGGGTGGGTGATCTCACCTTTGAAAAATGTAAGCCGGTGTTGGATGAGGTAGTATTAGTGCCGGAGGGTAAGATATGCACCACAATACTGGAATTGTACAATAAAGACGCCATCGTTGCAGAGCCCGCCGGCGCGCTTTCTATCGCTGCATTGGGGTTGATCCGCGAAAAGATAAAAGGCAAAAATGTAGTATGTATCATCAGCGGAAGCAATAATGATATCGACCGCATGCAGGAAATAAAAGAACGCAGCTTGCAATACGAAGGGCTCAAACACTATTTTCTGATCGATTTTGCACAGCGACCCGGCGCGCTGAAAAGCTTTGTAA
Source organism: Niabella sp. ZPM-14 (assembly GCF_055693045.2). Classification (NCBI taxonomy): domain Bacteria; kingdom Pseudomonadati; phylum Bacteroidota; class Chitinophagia; order Chitinophagales; family Chitinophagaceae; genus Niabella; species Niabella sp. ZPM-14. The sequence goes on along the minus strand of NZ_CM181148.1, from coordinate 3,504,857 downwards.
ACAATGTACTGGGCCCGGACGACGATATCACCCGCTTTGAATACATGCAGAAAACCAATAAGGAAAGCGGTCCCGCGCTGGTGGGCATTGAACTTAAACAGAAGACCGATTACCAGCAACTGATCGCCAACATGAAAGAAAGCAACTTCAGTTATACCGAACTGAACAAGAACGACGCGTTGTTTAGCTATTTGGTATAATCACCGCAGATTCATATTCGGCCGGTGCTGCGCGACAAGTCGCCACAGCACCGGTTATGCTGGTGAGCAGGCTGAAAAAATCAATTGTGACAAGCCGTTGCATTATAGCGATTTCTACGCCCGGAGCACTATATCAAGCTGACCGTCTATTCATTTTGGACATAGGCCCTTTCCTGCGTTTATACGAACCTGTTTCCTTCATGAGATATTGTCCATTACACTGCTAATGCTGGCTTCCCTACGAGTTTGCCGCAAAAATTAAAGCAGGACCTGATACATAAAACACTTATAAAAAATGGTTTATCCCGACCAATCCGGCGATGGCAAACGTTAATTGTCTATCCGACTATTTATCATTAAATTGCGATTAGAAACAGCGTGCCCAATTACGCTACCGAAGCCATACAGAGCTAATGATAGAAACGGTATTCATTAAAAATTATTTAACATTTCTCCCAATTTTTTGAATAAATAATAATTTTAAGCGCAGCAAACAGCCGCTTCGTCAAATTACCGACTTTTTTAATTAATTTACACGGCTCTCGATTGCCTTCCCCATATTGAAAAACCAAAATTTTTTTTGTAAAAATTTGATAAGGAACTATGACAGAAAACAAAGGTCTTTATGACCCATCTTTTGAGCGCGATGCATGTGGAATTGGTTTTGTTGCAAACATTAAAGGCAATAAGAATCACCAGACCATTTCAGATGCGCTCACCATTCTCGAAAACATGGAGCACAGGGGAGCCTGCGGATGCGAAGCTAATACCGGCGATGGTGCAGGTATTATGATCCAGATCCCTCATGAGTTCTTTTATGATGAGCTGTTGCATTTAGGCATCACGCTTCCGGCAATCGAAGAATATGCTGTTGGCATGGTATTCTTTCCTAAAGAGCCGCGCCTCCGTGAAGAATGCAGAGATATCTTCAACCGTGCCGCTGAAAAAATGGGCATGAGCGTCATTCACTGGAGAGCAGTGCCTGTACAAAACTCAGGCATCGGCCCCAGCGCCCTGGATGTGGAGCCGGCTATTGAGCAGGTGTTCATCGAGCGGCCGGCCGGCGTCAAAACGGCCATCGAGTTTGAAAGAAAACTTTTTGTCCTTCGCAAATACGCTACACATATCACCGGTAACGCCGTGAAAAAAGATCCCGTAGGATTTTATATTTCATCGCTGTCTTGCCGCACTGTTATATACAAGGGCCAGTTGACCAGCCACCAGGTTCGTGAATATTACAACGACCTGTCGGACAAAAGGGCGGTGAGCGCATTCGGGTTAGTACACTCCCGCTTTGCCACCAATACCTTCCCTTCCTGGAGATTGGCACAGCCCTTCCGTTTTATCGCTCACAACGGAGAAATCAACACCCTGCAAGGTAACCTCAACTGGTTACGTTCTGCCGAGTCCAGCTTCGAATCACCGTTATTCACGGATGAAGAAATGGATATGTTGGTTCCGATCGTGAGCAACGATCAGAGTGACTCTGCCTGCCTCGATAACATGATCGAGCTGCTGGCATTGACCGGTCGCTCGTTACCTCATGTAATGATGATGCTGATTCCCGAGGCCTGGGATGGCAACGAAGACATGGATCCGGCCAAGAAAGCCTTTTACGAGTTTCATGCCTGCCAGATGGAGCCCTGGGACGGTCCTGCATCGATTTCTTTCACGGATGGAAAGATGATCGGCGCTACACTGGACAGAAACGGACTGCGTCCTTCCCGTTATTGCGTAACCACCGACGGACGCGTGATCATGGGATCTGAAACCGGCGCTTTGCCGGTAGACCAAAGCCTTATCATCGAGAAAGGCAGGCTGCAGCCCGGTAAAATGTTCCTCGTGGATATGGAGCAAGGCCGTATCATCAGCGATGATGAATTGAAAACGACGATTTGCAACCAGAAGCCTTACGGCGATTGGTTGAACCAATATAAGATCATGCTCAACGAACTGCCCGAACCCCGGGTAATGTTCAGCAACCTGAGCCACGACCAGATCTTCAAATATCAGAAGGCATTTGGATTTACATCCGAAGATGTAGAAAACATCATTCTTCCCATGGCTACCGACGGCAAAGAGCCGATCGGATCAATGGGCGTTGATGCGCCTTTGGCTATTTTAAGTGAACAGCCGCAGCACTTAAGTTATTATTTCAAGCAACTATTTGCGCAGGTAACCAATCCTCCCATCGATCCGATCCGGGAGCGCATGGTGATGTCTCTTGCCACCTTTGTAGGAAATAACGGCAGCATGCTGATTGAAGATGAAAAAGACTGCCACGTAGTAGCATTGAAACAGCCGGTGCTTACCAACTACGAACTGGAAAAACTGAGAAGCATCGACACGGGTAGCTTCCAGGCCAAAACCATTCAGTGCTACTTTGTAGCAGACGGTAAAGCAGGTTCTATGCGCCGCGCGCTCGACAGGCTCTGCCGCTACGCGGAAGACGCCGTGAATGACGGATTTGAAGTACTGGTATTACAAGACCGGGCGATCGATGGCGATCACGCTGCTATTCCTTCGCTGCTGGCGGTTTCTGCGGTCCATCACCACCTGATCAAAAAAGGTTTGCGTGGAAAAGTAGGTATCGTAGTAGAAGCAGGTGACGTTTGGGAGGTACACCATTTTGCCTGCCTGCTCGGCTTTGGCGCCACAGCCGTAAACCCTTACCTGGCATTCTCTACCATTCGCCTGTTAAAAGAAACGGGAAAAATACAATCTGATAAATCCGTTGAAGAACTTCACAAAAATTACATCAAGGCGGTTAGCGACGGACTGTTGAAAGTGTTTTCCAAGATGGGGATCTCCACGCTGCAGTCTTACCAGGGCGCGCAGATATTCGAGATCATCGGTATCAACAAAGATGTGGTGAACAACTACTTCACTAATGCTACATCACGTATCGAAGGCATGGGCCTCGACGAGATTGCGCGTGAGGCGCTTGCGAAGCACCAGTTTGGTTTCACCCGCAAGCAATTACCCGTGGATCAGTTGCCTACCGGAGGTTTTTACCAATGGAAACGCAAAGGGGAAGCCCACATGTTCAACCCGCAAACCATCCACCTGTTGCAGTATGCAACAAGAATGGGGGACTACAACACATTCAAAAAATACAGCAAACTGATTGACGAACAAGGTAGAAAAGCGATCACCATCCGCAGCCTGTTCGACTTCAAACGCAGCCGTCCTTCTATCTCTATCGACGAAGTAGAACCGGCAGAAAATATTTATAAAAGATTTGCTACCGGTGCGATGAGCTTTGGCTCTATCAGCTGGGAAGCCCACACAACCCTGGCCATTGCCATGAACCGCCTGGGCGGAAAAAGCAATACCGGTGAAGGTGGAGAAGACGAAGCGCGCTACAACCCGCTGGAGAACGGCGACAGCATGCGCAGTGCTATCAAACAGGTGGCCAGCGGAAGGTTTGGGGTGACCAGCCTCTACCTCACTGAAGCCGACGAGTTGCAGATCAAAATGGCACAGGGAGCGAAACCCGGAGAGGGCGGACAGCTTCCGGGTCATAAAGTAGACGATTGGATCGGACGCACCAGGCACTCTACGCCGGGTGTAGGCTTGATCTCGCCGCCTCCTCACCACGACATCTACTCGATCGAGGATCTGGCACAGCTGATCTTCGACCTGAAACACGCCAACCGCCATGCAAGGATCAATGTGAAACTGGTAAGTAAAGCAGGCGTAGGTACGATCGCCGCGGGCGTGACCAAAGCCAAAGCAGATGTGGTGCTGATCGCCGGACATGATGGTGGTACCGGAGCTTCACCGTTAAGCTCGATTCGCCACGCAGGTCTTCCCTGGGAGTTGGGCGTAGCTGAAGCACAGCAAACACTGGTTAAAAATAAACTGCGCAGCCGCGTGGTGTTACAGACAGACGGACAAATGCGCTCCGGAAGAGATATCGTCATCGCCACCCTGTTAGGTGCGGAAGAATGGGGTATCGCCACCGCCGCTCTTGTAGTGGAAGGTTGTATCATGATGCGTAAATGTCACCTGAATACCTGCCCTGTCGGTATTGCTACACAGAATCCTGATCTGAGAGCACGTTTCTCAGGAAATGCGGATCACGTGGTAAACTTCTTCAAGTTCATCACCCAGGAAATGCGCGAACTCATGGCAGAACTGGGCTTCAGGACTGTGAATGAAATGGTAGGCCAGGTGGACGAGTTGAAGATCAAAGACGGCATCGATCACTGGAAATACAAAGGTCTTGACCTCTCTCCTATTCTTTACAAAGAGCCTGCTGAAGAAGGCGTGGGTATCTATCACTCCGAAGAACAAGATCACGGACTGGATACCATCATCGACTGGAAGTTCATTGAAGCAGCAAAACCTGCGTTGGAAAACGGTACGCCGGTTAAAGCATCGTTTGACCTTGTCAATACCGACCGCGCTGCTGGTACGGTGCTGTCGCACGAGCTTACGAAAAAGTATCGCGACGCCGGGTTACCGGAAAATACCATTCACCTTCAGTTGAAAGGTACCGCCGGCCAAAGCTTTGGCGCTTTCTGTAACAAAGGAATTACACTGGAACTGGAAGGTGATGCCAACGACTATTTCGGTAAAGGATTGAGCGGCGCTAAGCTGATCATCTACCCCGACAAACAAGCCGGTTTTGTACCCGAAGAAAACAGCCTTATCGGAAACGTAGCCTTTTATGGCGCTACAAGCGGTGAAGCGTTTATACGGGGTAAAGCCGGTGAAAGGTTTGCTGTGCGTAATTCAGGTGCCACTATGGTAGTGGAAGGCGTGGGTGATCACGGTTGTGAATACATGACCGGGGGCCGCGCAATCATCCTGGGAAGCACAGGCCGGAACTTTGCCGCAGGTATGAGCGGTGGTATCGCTTATATCTACGATACGGCTCAGCAATTTGCAGGCAACTGCAACATGGAAATGGTTGAGCTTGATCCGGTGGATGCGGAAGATGCCGCTTTCCTTCAAAAAGAAATAGAGAAGCATTATCAATATACTAACAGTACTGTAGCCAAATTCGTCCTGGATGATTTTGAGAACCAACTCAAAAACTTCGTGAAGGTATACCCAAGCGAATACAAGAAGATCATGCAGGCGAAAGTGGAACAAAAGCAAATAGCATAAACCATTTAGGATGTAGGATGTGAGAATTGTTATACTACAATTGAAGAATCGCCACACCAAGAGGATTGGTGAAAAAGCTTCAGGTAGTGACACAGATCTTACATCTTACATTAAACATCCTAAATCAGACATCTTACATCAGACATCCTAAATCAGACATAAAAAATGGGTAAACCAACAGGATTTTTAGAATTTACCAGAGAGCTTCCATCAAAAAAACCGGTGGAGGAAAGACTTCAGGATTATCGCGAGTTTGTGCAGTTATTTCCTGAAGAAAAATTAAATCACCAGGCCGCCCGTTGTATGGATTGTGGCATTCCTTTTTGTCACAGCGGTTGTCCTTTAGGCAACGTAATTCCCGAGTTCAACGATGCGGTATACAGAAAAGAATACCGGGAAGCTTACGATATACTGGCTTCTACCAATAACTTCCCCGAATTTACCGGCCGTATTTGTCCTGCACCCTGCGAAATGAGTTGTGTACTGGGCATCAACCAGCCTCCGGTAGCTATCGAGGAAATAGAAAAGCATATTATAGAGATCGCGTTTGAGAAAGGATTCGTAGCGAAGAGAACGCCGAATGTCAGAACCGGAAAAAAAGTAGCTGTGATCGGCAGCGGCCCCGCAGGATTAGCGGCAGCGGCTCAATTAAATTATGCCGGCCACCTGGTAACCGTGTTTGAACGTGATGAGCAGCCAGGCGGATTATTACGTTATGGCATCCCCGATTTCAAACTGGAGAAATGGGTGATCGACAGACGTATTGCTCACATGCAGGAAGAAGGTGTAACATTCAAATGCCATTCAAATGTTGGTAAGAATGTAAAAGTGGAAGAGCTGCTGCGCCAGTTCGATGCGATCGTTCTGAGCGGGGGAAGTACGGTTCCGCGCGACCTGCCGGTACCTGGCCGCGAATTAAAAGGCGTGCATTTTGCGATGGACTTCCTGAAGCAGAACAATAAGCGTGTCGCGGGCAAAGATTTCCTGGCCAATAAGGATATCGAAAGCAATATATTAAGTGAAGAGTTGCTGGCAACCGGCAAGAACGTAGTAGTGATCGGCGGTGGCGATACCGGTAGCGACTGTGTGGGTACTAGCAACAGGCACAAAGCCGCGTCGGTGACCCAGTTTGAGTTGTTACCTACCCCGCCGAAGGAAAGAACAACCGCTATGCCCTGGCCCACTTATCCCATGTTGTTAAAGACCACCAGCAGCCACGAGGAAGGAGCGCAAAGACATTGGAGCATTGCGACCAAAGAGTTTATCGGCGATGGCAATGGTAATCTGGCAGCACTAAAGGTAGTGGACCTCGAATGGACCACTCCGGCGCCTGGTCAACCGGCGAAATTTACAGAAGTAGCTGGTAGCGAAAGAGAGATCAAATGTGAGCTCGCTTTATTAGCGATGGGCTTCTTACATCCTCAGCAGACCGGCCTTTTAGAACAATTGGGTGTAGAGTTTGACAATCGCGGTAACGTGAAAGCGGAGGAAGGAAAATACATCACCAATGTCGCAAAAGTTTTTGCAGCGGGTGACATGCGCCGCGGTCAGAGCCTGGTTGTGTGGGCCATCAGCGAAGGTCGCGAATGTGCAAGAAAAGTAGACGAATACCTGATGGGCAGCTCTACTCTTGAAAGCAAGGAAAGTTCTATATTGATGTCGTTTCAATAACTTGCACGACAATATGATATTCAGCAAGAAACCGCTCCTGGGAGCGGTTTCTTAGTTTAAAACAAAAAAACAATCAATAAAACCAGACTAATCAACTTTAACCACCTCATAAAAAGTCTTGCCGTCTACCGTTACTTCTTTATAATAAATTCCGTTGGGAGACTTATATCGTTTTTGACCATCAATCGTCACGGGTTCGCTGTCCCGCGGAAGCCTTTCTAGTTGATCGCCTACCTGCGGCCGTACGGTGTAGCTATCTTCACCGGCACTCTTGCCAGGAACCACTTTTTTAATTTCCGGTTGAACCGGTTCCTCTTCCACATACGTGTCGTTATCAATTGGATCATCGTCCAGCGGCTCATCATACACCTCTTCTTCCCTGCTGCTCAACGTCCCGTTTTTTCCTACAATTTCGTAACTCGTCGTTCCATCAACATCCCATTTGTAATAAATGATCCCATCTTTCTCATAATAATACCGGCCTTCGATCTTCGTCAGCTTCGCACCCATAGGCAGCCTTCTCAGCATCGCCCCGACAGGCGCTTCTACCCTTTCAAATCCGCCATCTGTTCTTTCCCTGAAATACAGGTTGTTATGTACATAATAGGTGATTCCGTTGATTTCCGTTTTGGTTGCTTCGGGCGGCAGATTGCGGACCCTGGCCCCGGGCGGTGGCACTACGATGCCAACGTTGACACCTACTGCCGGTCTCCAACCGCGACCCCAAACACGCGGGCCATAAAAACCGCCAATCCCGACAGACACCATAGGACGCGATCGGAATACCGGATAAGATCTGTAATACCGGCCACGCTGTGCCTCGGCACTTTTATAACTGAAAAAGAAGAAAGTAGCAAAAACTGCCATGAGTAAAAACCGCTTCATGCTGATTCTTTATTTTGGGACGACAGGATAAGGGTAAAAGATGCTTGTTGCCGGCGGAAATCACAAGTTTTAACAGTTTTTGACAGTTCTGTACGCGCTTCCAGCGTACGTGGGTCCGGCACCGGAAAATCCTTGACCGGTTCGCCGATTCAGCAAGCCAGTCCTGAAAAATTTTATGTAGGTTTGGAGCTAATAACAGCATATGGCAAAAGCAAAAAATACTAAAGAAAAAGAGGTTAAAGCAGCGCCGGTATTGACTACCGGCTCGATGGAATTCCTGAAACAGTATATCAATAACGCATCGCCCGTAGGCTTTGAGTCCTGGGGTCAGAGGTTGTGGCTCGACTATCTTGAGCCATATATTGACGAGCAATTTGTGGATCCTTACGGCACGTCTGTGGGCATCATCAATCCCGGGCAACCCTTTAAAGTGGTTATTGAGGCGCACGCAGACGAGATCAGCTGGTTTGTGAATTATATCACCGATACCGGGTTGATCTTCCTGAAAAGAAACGGAGGTGTGGATCACCAGATCGCACCCGGTCTCCGGGTCAACGTTCATGGCAAGCAGGGCATTGTGAAGGGCGTTTTCGGCTGGCCGGCCATCCACACCCGTGTAGGAAAAGAGAATGAAAACCAGCCAAAGGTGGAGAACCTTTGTATCGATTGTGGCGTGAGAACAAAAAAAGAAGTGGAAGCGCTCGGCGTTCATATCGGTGCCGTAGTTACCTACCAGGATGGTTTTGATGAACTGGCCAATGACTTTTACGTGGGTCGTGCCTTTGACAACCGGATCGGTGGTTTCATGATCGCGGAAGTGGCGCGTTTGCTGAAAGAGAATAAGAAAAAACTTCCTTACAGCCTGTATATTGTTAATGCGGTGCAGGAAGAGATCGGGCTGCGGGGCGCGGAAATGATTGCCCGCCGGATCAAACCGGATGTTGCTATTATCACTGATGTTACGCACGACACGAATCACTTCATGATCAATAAGCGGATAGAAGGCGATATTGCCTGCAGCAAAGGTCCTTCCCTGGCTTATGGTCCGGCTATTCACAATAAACTGCTGGCTTTTGTAGAGCAAATCGCAGCTGATAAGAAGATTCCGGTGCAATGGCGTGCTTTAAGCCGCAGCACGGGAACAGATACCGACTCTTTCGCCTATGCCAATGACGGCTGCCCTTCTGTACTAATCTCCATGCCATTACGGTATATGCACACGACCGTCGAGATGATCCACAAGGACGATGTAGAAAATACAATCCGGTTGATGTACGAAACCTTGCTTCAGTTGAACGCAAAAACGAACCTGAGTTACTTATAATAGATTATTATCATTTGTTAAAAAGATTCACTTCTCAGTGGATCTTTTTTTTAGTCATCTTAAAGCTTTCAATTCAGAAATCGAAAATTGTTCACGTCAACGCTCATATGTTGATGTCGATCAATAATTATATATGTTAAAGGCGGTATTACAATTTGTTAACATTGGCGGGAAAAATGTTAAATTTTATTGCTTTTCTTTGCGGCATAAATACTCATCTATGCTCAGAAAACTATCCCTTTTAATTGCAATGACAGTTCTGTCAATGGCAATTGTTAACGCGCAGTCGGTGACCGGAAAGGTTGTTACGAATGGAAATGAACCAATCCCGAACGCTACTGTGACTGTTGACGGCACGACTATTTCGGCCACTACCGACGCTGATGGCGTTTTTTCGCTCAACGCTCAAAAGACATCAGGCAGTCTAACGATTACGCATATCAATTATGTAAGCCAGACCCTAAGGTTTACATCGGCTAATTTAGGTGTAATCGTGCTGGAGGCCAGCGACCAGAACATGGAAGAAGTAGTGGTGGTGGGACGCGGTGTAATCGACCTTGCTAAGGACAGGTCTACTCCCATTGCGGTGTCGACAATCGGTAAAACTGAAATCCTCGACAAAGGTGTAGGTAACGTAGAATTTCCGGAAATCATGAAAAACACGCCATCGATCTATGTGACGAACCAGGCAGGTGGATTTGGAGACGGTCAGATGTTTACCCGCGGTTTTGATCAATCTAATACGGCGTTTTTATTGAATGGTCAGCCTATAAATGGCATGGAAGATGGAAATATGTACTGGTCTAACTGGCAAGGTGTTACCGATATTGCCAATGCCATCCAGGTGCAGCGTGGTCTAGGTTCTTCTAAATTAGCGATCTCATCTGTAGGTGGTACCATCAACATTGTCACACGTGCTACCGAGCTGCGTAAAGGAGGAATGGTAAGACTGTTAACGGGTAACGATGGCTACGCAAAAGCCACTGTCGGTTACAACACTGGCCTGAATAATAAATGGGGCTTTTCTTTCATGCTTGATTATTGGAGAGCAGACCGTAAATATGCGATAGGGACGGCTGGAGAAGGTCAAAGCTACTTTTTCTCTGTAGGGTATAAGCCTAACGAAAATCACAACCTGAACTTTATGGTGTTCGGTGCTCCGCAATGGCACGATCAAAACTATTCTAAGCCATTCACCACTTCTTACAACAGGAACAGTGCAGGAGACATAGTTTCTATCAATACCCCCGGATACGACATTACCGGTATTAAAGGAAACTCGAACTACGGCTACTACAACGGTGAAGGTCTTTCTATCAGAAAGAACTACTATCACAAACCAGTAGCCAACCTGAACTGGGACTGGAATATCAGCGACAAATCTTCTCTTTCTACGGTAGTTTACGCTTCAGCAGGGCGTGGCGGCGGTACTGGAACTTTAGGAACCGGTACGTTCAGCACCAAACTGGCTCCGTTTGGTGGTGGATACCTGGATAACGGCCTGGTAAACTGGGATGGTATTGCCCGTTACAATGAAACCATCGAAGGAGGTATCAGCACAGGCGGATCCAGCGGAAACGGACAAGTGCTTCGCGCTTCTGCCAATAATCACATGTGGTACGGAGCAGTAACAAATTTCAATTTTGACACAAAAAAATATTTCACCTATAACATCGGGGCGGATATTCGTTTTTATCGCGGAGACCACTTCCAGCAATTAGTGAATACGCTCGGACTTCGTGGCCGGGATGGCTCTAACACTGCAAGGGGAACAGGTTATGTTGTAACGGAGACTTATAAGGCAAACCCTTGGTCAGCACTATTTAATCCTGCGAAGGAAGAAGATCGCATCGGTTATGATAACTCTGAGCAGATCAATTACCAGGGTCTTTTTGGTCAGGCAGAATTTAAGAAAGGCGGATTCTCTGCTTTTATACAAGGTGCAGCATCCAATCAGTCTTACCAGAAATTTGATCGCTGGAATTACGAAGGCGGCGAAGCAAAATCCAAAGTGGATAATAAATTAGGATATAATATCAAAGGAGGAGCTGCGTATACCTTTGGAAATACGCACACTTTCTTTGCCAACATCGGCAACTACTCCCGCCAGCCGTTCCTGGATAACATCTTTATCCAAAACACAGTTGATTTCGTGGATCCCGAAGTAGATAACGAAAACATTTTCGGACTTGAAGGCGGCTACAAATTATCACTCAGAAACCTGCGCGTTAATGTAAATGCGTATTATACCAAATGGGATAACCGTTTCGCTTCCTACGATACCCGTAATTACGAGGCCGCTGACGGTACGGTCTATGAAAACGTTACCTACTTGCTTACAGGCGTAACCCAGCTGCACAAAGGCGTTGAACTGGATTTCAATACGGATCTTACTTCTAAATGGCTCTTACGCGGATATGCTTCATGGGGCGATTGGAAATATGACGGATCATCTCCGTTCCAGGTTCGCGATGAGGTGACACGCGACATCGTATCTGAAGGAAATAGTCAGGTAAATCTTTCCGGTGTAAACGTTGGTGATGCTGCTCAAGCATCTGTGGGACTCGGCACCAAGTACAGAATTCTCCCTAATCTTTATGCTGATATGGACTGGAACTATTTCGCAAATTTATACGGCAACGTAAATGTGGAAGATGTGATCGAATCTGCTTTGGCAGGGGAAGTTTATCAGTCTGAAAAATTAAAGCCTTATTCGGTATTTGACCTGGGTGCCACTTACAACTTCAACCTCGGCAACCAGAAGTTTACATTCAGAGGAAATGTTAGAAATCTGATGAACCATATATATATTTCAAGAAGAGACGGGTTTGGATACTTCTATGGTTTGGGAAGAACCTGGTCTGCGAGCGTTACCTACAATTTCTAAGAGAATATTTGCATATAAAAAAGCCGGCTTGAAGCCGGCTTTTTTTGTCTTTCCGATCAGAAATGTTAACTAACCAGCGCTTCATATTTTTTGCGGTTATCCAGGATCATCCAGATGTTGATGGCGAAGAGCACCAACGGAATAGCCAGTGTTCCGGGATCCATTACAGCGTGGTGCAACACGATACCGACCATCACCGGCAGTATCACGATAGCGCCCAACGCACGGGTCTTGGGAAAGATGAACAGGATTCCGCCGATAATTTCCACCACCGCAACAAGGGGCATCAGCCAGGTGATCTGCATGAACGCGCCAAAAATTTTCATTTGTTCTTCGGTGAGTTCGGGTGGGGGCATGTATTGAAAGATCTTGTTTAACCCCGAATGAATAAACATTAACCCGAACAGGAGGCAAAGGATGAATTTTACGATTTTCATTTTTGTTTGGTTTTTAGATCAGAAAGTTACGCATTCTACCGGCAAAGCACAAAAATTGAAATTCAACTGCTAAAAGAAATCTTTGGCAGCGAAACGCTGCGTTATTTATCGAGAAAGTCAACCAACGGCCTGATGAACCGGTCAAAGCTTTCTATATGCGGTAGGTGACCAATATTGTCCAGCTCCACCAGGGTAGCGTTGGGGATTTTTTCAGCGGTCTGTTTGCCGAGCTGGTTATAAAGCCCCATCTTACTCTGGGCTTCCCTGGGTGCCAGGTCCTTCCCTAAGGCCGTCCGGTCGCGCGTGCCGATGATCAGCAGTACCGGGCATTTGATCTGACCCCATTCGTAAACCACCGGCTGTGTGAAGATCATATCGTAGGTCAGCGCCGCATTCCAGGCTATTAAAGGATATTCTTTATTCAGTGTCCAGCCGGCCAGCAGGCGTGCCCATTCATCGTAGGCTGGTTTCCATTGACCATCATAATAGCTTTTGATCTGATACTGCCTGATCTTTTCGTAAGATTGCTTTAACTCTCTCTGGTACCAGTCATCTACCGTTTGGTAAGGAACCACCTGCTTCCAATCCTCCAGCCCGATGGGGTTCTCTAATATCAATCGTTCTGTCGTGCCAGGAAACATCAGGGCGAAACGGGTAGCGAGCATCCCGCCCATGGAATGGCCGAGAACGACAGCCTTCGCGATATGTAAGGTATCCAGCACCTGCTTCGTGTTGGCGGCCAGCTGTTGAAAAGTATATTGGAAATGTTCCGGTTTTGAAGACTTTCCGAAACCGATCTGATCCGGGATGACCACTCTGAAACCATGCCTGCTCAAAGCGTTGGCCGTCTCCCGCCAATAGGCACCATTGAAGTTTTTGCCATGGAGCAGCACTACTGTTTTCCCGTTAGGAGCCAATGGCTTCACATCCATATAAGCCATTTTTAGCTGCTGTTGCTGAGCATTGATAGTGATGAATTGTACCTCGAAAGGATAATCATAGCCGATAAGATTAATGTCGAGCTCTTTGACCTGGGCATGAGCAACAGAAAAGCCCGTCACCATCAGTAAGAAAAGTATCCGTATGCGCATCATAATATTACCATATTGGTTCGTGTAACTTCATGCAAAAAAAATGCCCCGACCTGAGCCGGGGCATTGCTATTAAAGAAAATCCATTATGCTTTTTCGTCAGAACCTGCATCAGATGCTGGTTTTGCATTAGCTTCCTGATCCATTTTCTTTTTCAGATCAGCTAACACACCCAGGTCACCCAAGGTTGCTTTTTCTACTTTGCTTTGAATAGACTTCACCACTTTCTTGGTTTTCTCAGCTTCTGCACGCTCTGCTTTTTTCACACCTTCACGCTCTGCATATTGCTCTTGCTCCCACACTCTTGCATGAGATACAACAATACGTTTTTCGTTACGGTCGAACTCGATCACTACAAACTGAGCCGTGTCATCCAGGTTCAAAGATTTTCCATCTTTGGTAGCCAGGTGACGGTTAGGAGCAAAACCTTCTAAGCCGTAAGGTAACTGTATAGTTGCACCTTTGTCGTCTTTGCGGGTAATGGTTCCGTCATGAACAGTACCGATAGCGAAGGTATCCTGTAAAGTATTCCAGGGATCTTCTTCCAGTTGTTTGTGTCCCAACTGAAGTTTGCGGTTTTCCTTATCGATACCCAGGATCATCACATCGATCTTCTCGCCTACCTTAGTGTACTCACCAGGATGGTTGAAGCGTTTTAACCAGCTCAGATCACTGATGTGAATCATACCGCCGATACCTTGTGCTAATTCTACAAACACACCGTAGTTAGTGATGTTTTTAACTTCGCCCTCATGCTTGGTACCTTCAGCAAACCTGCTTTCGATATCATTCCATGGGTCTTCAGTTAATTGTTTGATAGAAAGGCTCATCTTACGGGTATCCTTGTCTAAAGTAACAATCTTCGCTTCGTGCTCATCGCCCAGTTTGAAGAAGTCTTTAGCATTGATCGGTGTGTTCGCCCATGTGATCTCACTTACGTGAACCAGGCCTTCAACACCCGGATAGATTTCCAGGAATGCACCGTAGTCTTCGATATTTACTACTTTACCTTTTACAGTGTTGCCTTCAGCGATATCTTCAGGCAATACATCCCAAGGATGAGGAGTCAGTTGTTTCAAGCCAAGGCTGATACGTTTTTTCTCGTCGTCGAAATCCAATACCACCACGTTCAGTTTCTGATCCATTTTCAGCACCTCGTTCGGGTGAGAAATACGTCCCCATGAAATGTCGGTGATGTACAACAGACCGTCTAAGCCGCCCAAATCCATAAACGCACCGAAGTCTGTGATATTCTTAACAGTTCCTTCCAGTACCTGACCTTTTTCCAGTTTACCGATGATCTCAGCACGTTGTGCTTCCATATCGCTTTCGATAAGCGCTTTGTGAGATACCACCGCATTCTTAATGGTTTCGTTGATCTTAACCACTTTGAACTCCATGGTTTTACCCACAAACTGATCGTAGTCAGTAACGGGTTTAACATCGATCTGAGAACCTGGAAGGAAGGTTTCCATTCCAAATACGTCAACGATCAAGCCACCTTTAGTTTTAGAAGTAACCAGACCTGTAACCACTTCACCTGTTTTGTTAACCTCAACAATTTTTTCCCAGGCACGTGTAGTGCGGGCTTGTTTGCGGCTCAGGTTCAGGTGACCGTCCCTGTCTTCTTTCTCAACGATCATCACTTCCACCTCGTCACCGATAGACAGGCCGGGCAGATCACGGAATTCGTTCAGAGAAATCAGGCCATCACTTTTAAAACCGATATTCAATACCACATCGGTCTTGGTAAGTCCTACAACAGTACCGTTTACCAATTCACCGTCGTTCAACTGAATGAAAGTGTTTTCGTAAACTTTGTCATACTTCTCTTTTTCTTCTTTTGAATAAGAAGATACATTACGTTTGTCTACGCTCCAATCGAAATCGTCGTGCGCAGTTTCCACCGCTTCAGCTGCAGGAGCCGGAGCTGGCGTCTCCACAGGTGTGTTTGTTGTCGCTGCAGAAGCTTCCTCTACCGGCTCGGTAGCACCCGCGTTCTCCTGTGCATCAGCGTTTAATTGTTTAAAATAAAAATTCATAAAAAAATCCGAAGGGTTTAAAATTCGGACTGCAAAGGTACGGATTTATAAGGGATTAGAAGCCATAAGCGCCCTGGAAATACCTGGTTAAAAATCAATGATTTAAGTGACAAGATAAAAATTGCCTGGTGTTGCACCTGTCACTTTTTCCACGTCTCTCCTAAAAATATCTTCTTTTCTAAATCTTCAACTTTAGCTTGTTATGAGTAAATACTTCGCTTGTGTAGCTATCTGGGCCTTTCTTTTCAGCTCATGTTCTAAGTCAACGGCCATCAACGAGAGCCCGGAAGAGCTCGAAATGCCTATACCTGAAACCGTAGACAAAAAACCCTACACCTCCACTCACATTTTTGAAGCCCGGCTCACCGATATCCATTACGAACTTTGTACCGCTTATACACTGCAATGCCCTGTGTCCTGTGGTGCCTCTGGCCACTATGCCAACTTCGAGGTAACGCAATACAAAACGCATCTCGTAAACGGAGAAGCGGGAAGAGACCCACTTGAAAATTTCAGAGTGCTTTTGAGCAACTATTATAAAAAGGATTACAACCTGAACTACGTGAAATTTATCCGGAGCCTTCGAAACGGGGACAAGGTGAACATTTATGTAGACTACGTGTATGACAAGAGCAAGGCGGTTGTGGCACCCGTCGTCAACATCCTGGGCATGACAAAGGAATAGTAAATGCGTTAGCTACGTTCAGGTACAGTAACGAATCAGGCACGCTTAAATCACAGCTTTCCCATACTTCTTATAATAGGCGATCAGCCAGGTAACCACTTCGTTGTAAGATTTCCTGCCATTGGGTTGGTTATTAGCTTTCAAAAAGTAGCTGTAAAACCTATCGATGTACGGTTCGACAGGGTTCCTGTATCTTTTATAAAACGCGATGTAATCTGCCATATCCTTTTTTACCTGCTGGTGCAGCGTGCTGTCGTACATTTTTGCTTTTACCGAATCTGTTACAGCTAGTTCCCGGATTGCATAATGATACATATCAAAATACACGGAGTACTTGAAGTTGACTGAAGGATGAAGGCGGCAGGATAAAAAGCCCACAAAGTTGGCTTCACTCTCTTTAGCATAACCTAATTGGTGGGCGATCTCGTGCGAAGCCACAAAGGGCTCTACTGACGGCGGGATGGTTGTATTGACCTGCGCTTCACCGGTAAATGGGTTATAGTATCCCTGGAAACCCATGTAATTACCCAGGTAGCTGAACATCGAAGGCTTCACCGAAAACCCGCGATGCGCTAAAAACGGGTAGCGCTCGCCAGCGATCTCATAGAGCAGGCTTGCGTTGTACAACACATCCCGCTTGGTTGAGAAGGAGTCGCGCATGCTTCCGGTAAGAAGAGCTGCCTGTTCGTTTAACCGGGTATGCAGCAGACTGACCAGCGTGTCCACATCCCTGGTGGCATAGTCTTCCACTTTCAGTCCAAGCTGGTTAGCGATACCCTCACGTGAATAATTCAGCCCCCACATCCCGTAAAAAACAACATAGATCAACAACACCGCGAAGAGACTTTTCCGGAAAAATTGCTTCGCGTATGCCCGGGAGAACGCTTTGCGCCTGACCCTTTTGACAAGATTTCTTATCTTATAAACGAGAAAAATGACGACAAAAAGATACAGCAGGTCGCCTATACTAAAAGGTAGCCAGCCGAACAAATATCTTAAAGTGGTGGCGATAACCGGGTAGGCGCCGTAGGTGTAATACTGTTCTACCCAGGACGGATCGATCGACAGAACTTTAATGGAAATCACCAGTGCCAGGAGCATGATCCATCCGAGCCATTTCTGAAAAAATCTGCGTTGCATAGTTGATGACCAAAAATAAACTTTTTGAAACTGCATACAGGGGTTTAAGGTGATCTGCCAGACCGGGACGGCCCGACCAGGTCCGGCTACCGCCAAACGAGCTCGCTTGACTCTCCTGCACCGCTTTTTGGTCCAGGCCGCCGGTTGTCTACAACCGCCCGGGAGTTTATCCACACTCAAATAGGGTACCCCCTCCTACGGGAAAAATACCCTAATTTTAACCCTCTTTGCCACATAAATTCGTCCAATCAACATTGGATATTTATTTAAGCCTATAAACCACGCATCATGAAAGACAAAAAATTTGCGAGTGTATTTAAATCGTTCATTGCATCTTGCCTGAGAATCGTCAGAAGGATTTTCTTCAAACGGAAGAAAGAAGTTCAGGCAGAATTCATCGATTATTACGCCATGTATCATCTATCTTAAGCCAGACCGGAATATCATTATAGATCTATCGAAGAAAAACAATAAACGGTTGCCTCTGAACGTTCAAAGCTGGTTGCCCCCTCGGGCAGCGGCTTCTTATCTGGTTCGTTTTGATCAGACGAAATTCATCTTTTGCCGGGATCCTTGTACTGTTTTCTCCTATGTAAAAGAGCCACCTGGCTTCAGGCGGCTCTTCTGACCCTATAGTGCAAACAACTACTGTAATTTCATGTCGCTGATGATCGCGCGGATTTTCGCATCCAGCTTTTCATTCACTTCGTCAAACTGTTCTGCACTTTCCAGGCGTTCCTTCACACTGAAGTAGAATTTTATTTTTGGTTCGGTACCACTTGGACGAGCAGAGATGAGCGAGCCATCTTCTGTTATGAACTGCAACACATTTGATCTCGGCAGGTCGATCGGTGTCACATCGTGCGTTTGCACATTAGTGGCAACCCCGTTATCGTAGTCCAGTACGGTAGTCACTTTTGAGCCATTGATCACTTTGGGCGGGTTATCGCGAAATTCCTGCATCATCGCTGCAATCTGCTGTTGACCGTCCATTCCTTTTTTAGTGATCGAGATCAGGTCTTCTTTATAGAAGCCATATTTAATATACAGCTCGATCAATTTATCGAACAGTGTTTTGCCTTTATCTTTTTCGTAAGCGGCCATTTCACATAACAAAGCCACTGCGCTGACCGCATCTTTATCGCGGATCTTATCGCCGATCATCAGGCCGAAACTCTCTTCGCCTCCGATCACATAATTCTCTTTGCCTTCTTTCAGCCGGATCATTTCCGCGATCCATTTGAAGCCCGTAAGCACCCGGTAACAATTAACATTATTGCCCCGCGCGAGATCATCGGCCATGCCGGTGGTTACAATGGTGGTAATGATCATATCATCAGGCTGCGCAATGCCTTTTTCCCTCCTGGCTTCGAGCAGGTAGTTGAATGCGAGCACGGCCGTCTGGTTACCATTCATGAGCACCCATTCGCCCTTATGATTTTTGATACCGATACCTACGCGGTCGGCATCCGGATCCGTACCCAACAGGATGTCGGCATCCAGCTCTTTCGCTTTATCCAGGCCGATGCTCATCGTTTCTTTTTCCTCCGGATTGGGGTAGGCCACCGTAGGAAAATTACCATCGGGCGTTTCCTGTTCTTTAACAATATGAACATTTTTGAATCCAAATTTCTCCAGCACCTGTGGCACCAAAGTGATGCCTGTGCCGTGAATCGGCGTATACACGATCTTAAGGTCGCTGTGCTTTTCAATGACTTCAGGATAAACGCTCAGTCCCTTCACCATTTCGATATACTGTTCGTCCATATCTTTTCCGATGATGGTGATATTTCCTTCTTCCCCGCTCCATTTCACATCGTCTACCGACTGTATCTTTTCAACTTCTTTAATCACATTTTTATCATGGGGCGGTACCAGCTGCCCTCCATCATTCCAATAGGCTTTATATCCGTTATATTCTTTGGGATTGTGCGACGCCGTGCAAACCACACCGCCCTGGCATCCGAGCGTCCTGATCGCAAAAGATAATTCTGGCGTAGGACGAAGGCTTTCAAACAAAAAGACTTTTATTCCATTAGCGGCAAAAACATGAGCAGTCGTTTCGGCAAAGAAACGGCTGTTATTGCGGCTGTCATGGGCAATGGCCACTTTCACTTCACCGCTGTTGGAAGCTTTCAGATAATTAGCATATCCCTGCGTAGCCATTCCTACCGTATATTTATTCATCCGGTTGGTACCAACGCCCATAATACCTCTGAGCCCCCCGGTTCCGAATTCAAGATTTTGGTAGAATGAGTCGGCCAGTTCATTAGGATTTTCGGACTGCAATCTTTTGATTTCATTTTTGGTATCAGCATCGTAATTACCCTGCAACCATTGATCGACTTTTTGTTGAATCGCGTTATCCATACAATTTTTTGTTTAGGTGTTGAAGGTACTAATTTAGGGATAATGCCGGCGGAATAAAAGTTTAAAGGGTGCATAACATTTTTATCCCGCGCGTTGTTTCAACTTTTTTCATTCTGCAAAAGGGATGGAGGCGGATCATGTGTGCCAATAAGAGCGATATCTCATGCCGGTTTTTATGACTTCAGCGGTCCCGCACTAATTCCTGGCGCTGGTAGCGCTTTCTGATCCGATGATTTGATGGGTGCTTGCGTACAGAAACGGTCAGACGGAGACCGTCAGACCGGGTTAGCTTATTATTTTGAAATGTTCTGCTGAATAATATTCAAAAGGTTAAACAACTTCTATCTCTGCGTGCTTTGCGAACAAATCTTTGCTCGCTTCGCGGTAAAAAAGCACATAAAAAAAATGTTATGCACCGAGTTTAAAGGCAATTAGATTTGCTACCAGGTCAGCTGTCAATACAACGCATCGATCTTGCGACGCTCCGTTCATTTGTAGTGCTTATGGCAACTTATATAAACGGGTTGATAGAAACCCTAAATAACAGTGATCACTTCTTTAAACAAGCGGAAGGAGTGTTCTTTTTTCTGTTGATCGAAGATCTGGGAAATAGCCATAACCTCCTGAATGCCCATCTCTTTCACAAAAGCTGCGATGTCGGCTGCGATACTTTGCTGGTCACCAATAAACGCATAGGAAAGCATGTGTTTCACGCCATATTCCTGCTCCGGCGTCCAGAGATCCGCGAGCTGTTCGGGCTCAAAAGGCGGCATCAGCGGCGAACGGGAATTGGTAAATATGCCCAGGAACATTTTGAACATGGAGGTTGACAAAAAGGCTGCTTCCTCGTTTGTGTCGGCAGCGATTACGTTTACACACGCCATTGCATAGGGCTTGCTCAACACGGCGGATGGAGTAAAATATTCCTTATAAATAGATAAGGCTTGCTTCAGTTGCGCCGGTGCAAAATGTGCAGCGAAGGCATAAGGCAGGCCCATTTGAGCCGCAAGGTAGGCGCTGTCGGTGCTGGAGCCCAGCACCCAGATGGGAACATCAACACCTTCGCCCGGAAGTGCGCGCACCTTGGCGTATTTGTTATCTTCACTAAAGTAAGTCTGTAGCTGCCGGATGTTTGCTTTAAAATCATACGGCGCGTTGATGGGGCTGTTTCGAATGGTCATGGCAGTCAGGCCATCGGTTCCCGGTGCTCTTCCCAGGCCGAGATCGATCCTGTCCGGATAAAGCGAAGCCAGTGTACCAAATTGCTCGGCAATGATCAGCGGAGCATGGTTGGGTAACATAATCCCCCCGGAGCCGACGCGAATGGTTTGCGTACCTCCGGCTACATAGCCGATCAATACGGACGTTGCGGCGCTGGCCACGCTCTCCATATTATGGTGCTCAGAAAACCAATAACGGGTATACCCTTGCTGCTCTGCAAACCTGGCCGTTGCCAGGCTTCTTTCGAAAGTTTTTTGAAGGGAATCGCCCTGGCAAACCGTTGCCAGATCTAATATAGAATACCTGATCCTGCCTGAATCCTGGTCGCTCATGATCGCTGAATTATGTGTTGAAGCTATTGTAAAATATAAACGGACCACATCCTTTTCGGGCTGATGCGGGTGTGGACGGGCACCTATTTTTAGATACCACTAACTAAAAACACAGAACCTGTAAAATAGTTGCAAGAGGGCGCGCTAAGTTTCGGCGCCAAGGCGTGCTTTCATTTTAAGTTGATTGCGTTTGGCCAGGTTAATAAAAAAGACACTGAAAAGAATAACAGCGAGACCTCCCAATTGCATGGCCGAGAGCCGGTCATGGTTGATCAGAACGCCCAGCAGCACGGCCACCAGCGGGTTCACATAGGCATACGTACTCACCTGCGTAGCGCTGCGGACACTCAATAGAAATACATAAGCGCTATAGCCTATGATCGATCCGAAAACGATAAGGTACCCCACGGCCATCCATGCCTTAGCGGGAATAGCCGACCATTGTACCGACGCGGCCTCCCCATTGAGAAGCCCCGTGCATGCAAAAGCCAGGCCTGCGGCCAGCATCTGCCAGGCAGAGTTGACAGAAGCGGAAGTGTTGCGAACTTTGTATTTGGAATAGAGCGATCCCAACGCCCAGCTGATATTGGCCAGGCAAAGAATGATCAGTGCAGGCAGGCTTTGCTGGTACCCGCTTGCGGCTATCTTTTCGTAGAACAAGGCAACTACGCCGATCAGCCCGATAGCCACACCGATCAACGTAAATTTATTCCGGAAGTTTTGTTGCCAGTTCACTTTATCCAACAAGAGAAACCAGAGCGGCGCCGATGCCAGGAAAATAGCGACAAAGGAACTGGGCAAAAACTGCTCGGCCCATATGACGGCGCCATTCCCTAAAAACAGCATCAACAGGCCGCTGATCATAGCCGGCGCCAAAGCCTGCCGGTCCCAGACCCGCTCGCCCCGCGAGGCAACCCAGATCATCATGATGCTCCCCGATGCTAAAAAGCGCGTAGCGCCCAGGATCATGGGCGGAATGTTTTTGACCGCCATTTCAATAAAAAAATAGGTAGATCCCCAGATCAGGTAGACCGCTGCAAAAGCGGATATCACCAATAACAAGGACGGGTTTTTCGTCGTATTCATAAATTAAAAAAGAAGGCTTATGTGGTTAACAACAGCCGGGTATATTTGGTTCAAAATTAGCACTTCGGATCATCATATTGCTTTCATTCATAAATGGTTTAATATGACGTCTCTCTTCCTGACACAGCTTACAAATATGCACCGTCGCATGTGGCAGCCTCGTTACTATTTTTCGTGGGGCATGCTGCCTGTATCGGCCCGAAAATAATGCTTATTTTTAGGCCCATCATTTAGCCGGACACTGTTATGAACGTACGTTTAAAAAAAGAAGACCAGATACGCATTTTGTGCTCAGAAGATATCTTTGGCATCATGCGGCAGATACTGATGCGGGAGAGCAAGATAGACCGCAACCGCGAGCATTTATGGACGGTGAGCCTCGACAATGCCCACCGCATCCTCAACATTGAGCTGATAAGCATGGGCTCTATCAACAAGACCATTGCCGAGCCTATGGAGGTGTTTAGCGTGGCTTTGCAAAAACGTGCGGTAAAGATATTATTGGTACACAACCACCCCGGCGGCATCTTGAAGCCCAGCCATGCCGACCTTGATGTTACCGACAGGCTGATACAAACGGGCAGGATCGTGAACGTACCGGTGCTCGACCACATCATTATCAGCGAAAGCGAGTTTTTTAGTTTCCAGGACAACGGCGTAATGAGGGAGCTGGAGCAGAGCCTCAAATATGTACCCCCATACGAGATTAAGCAGCGATACGAAAAAGCAGCAAAAGAACTGGGAAGCGAAGAAGGTAGAAAGAAGGAACGCAAAGAAATCGCCCGCACGATGAAGAAAGAGGGATATGCAATAGAAGCCATCATGAAGATAACGGGATTGAGCAAGGCGGTAATCGGGAGGCTGAAAGTAGATTAGCGCAGATCCGAACCTATCCGGCGGGGTTGCGCACCGGTCAATATCATTGTTATAATCATTCGCAGCGGTTGGCAACCTGTCTGAAGCGGTTCTACACCTCTATCGCGCGGTACTAAGCCACTCGCTACCGGTTGTTCCACCCCGAAATATACGTTCCGGACGTGTCCGGCGCGGATCCGAACCTATCCGGCAGGGTTGCGCACTGATCCATACCATTGTTATAATCATTCGCAGCGGTTGCCGACCTGTCTGAAGCGGTTCTACACCCCTATCACGCGGTGCTAAGCCGCTCGCTACCGGTTGTTCCACCCCGAAATATGCGTTCCGGACGTGTCCGGCGGGGTTCCGAACCTATCCGACAGGGTTGCGCACTGATCCGATGATTTGCTTGGTGCTTGCGTACAGAAACGGTCAGACGGAGACCGTCAGACCGGGTGAGGATATTATTTTGAAATGTTTTGCTGAAAAATATTCAAAAGGTTAAACAACTTCCTACTCTACGTGCTTTACGAACAAATCTTTTCGCACTCTTTGCGGTAAAAAATCACATAAAAAGAATGTTATGCACCCGACAATAGCTTCCGCAGGCAGATAGAAATTTTAATGTACGTTTGCACCATTATTTTTTTATACCATGAAACGTTATTTCATTTTATCCATTGTATGCGCGCTAACTTTTACGGCCTGCAAAGACGGAGGCTCTGACACCAGCAACACGGATAACGGCAACGCCGCCGGTAGTGCCATACCGAATATCAGCCTTTCCATTATTAAAAGCTATCCCCATGACACGTCCTCTTTTACGCAGGGGCTCGTCATTTATAAAGGCGCTATGTATGAAGGCACAGGCGGCGACGTGGATACGCCTCCGGTGAGTAGCAAGAATTCTCATCTCTATAAGATCAACATAGAAAATGGCCAGGCACTGAAAGCCTTGCCTTTGAACGAGCATGATTTTGGAGAAGGCATTACCATTCTTAACGATACGATTTACCAACTGACCTGGACCGAAAAGAAAGTGTTTGCCTACGACATGGACTTTAAGAAATTGAAGGAATTTGAAATCAACACGGACGGCTGGGGTATTACCCATAATGGCAAGGAACTGATCGTGACGGATGGTTCTGGAAATTTATATTTCTACGAACCGGGTACGTTTAAGCTGCTCCACACTCAATCAGTGACGCACAATGGCGAGCTGGCTTACAACCTTAACGAGCTGGAATATATTGATGGTTTTGTGTATGCAAACATGTGGCAGCAGCCGTACATCTGGAAGATCGATCCGGAGACCGGTTTTATTGTAGGAAAAATTGATGTTTCGGATATCTGGCAACGGATCAACGGCATGGATCCAAACAATGTACCTAATGGTATCGCTTATGATGCCGACACCAAGAAAATCTATATCACTGGTAAAAAATGGCCGGAGCTGTACGAAGTACAGTTTGGGAAGTAACCGTTATAAGGCGGCTTAAGCGGATGCAGCGCGAATTACATAAATTACCGAGCAGCATTCTTTTACATTGCCGACCGCGTTGATGTTGGAAGCCAGGCCGTGGAGGCCCGCGCCGATATAACTGATACGGCCGGTCTTATATTTACTGCTCAGCATGTCTACATAAAAACTGTCGAACCACATGGGTAGCATGTCGGCTATTTGAAGCCCATGCTGCGCGAGCAGCTGCTCCATCGCCCTGGGAGAAAAATGGTATAAATGCCTGGGCACGTCATAGCCTGCCCAATACTGCCCATAAGCGGTAGCGTCTTTGCTGGTATAATTAGGTACGGCAATAAATAAAACGCCGCTGGCTTTTAGCAATTGTTTCATTTGCGCTACATAGTCATGCAGCTGGTGAACGTGTTCCAGCACATGCCAGAGCGTGATGGCATCAAAGTGTTGAGGTTCGAGGTGGAACAGCTCGTGGGACGGCTTTGCCGCGACGCCGTATTGTTCTTTTGCGACCTGCCTGGCGTCTGCGTCGGGCTCCAGTCCGGTTACCTCCCAGCCTTGTTGCTGCATGGTGTGCAGAAAGGTGCCTGTGCCACAGCCAATGTCCAGTAGCTTGCCGGCCTTTAAAGCGGTATGCTTTCTGACAATGCCGGCTTTCTGCTTCATGGTTCTTACGCGCACGGCCTGGTAGAGCCGGTTGATAAGACCTTTACTGGTATTGGTGTGCGAGATATAATCTTCTGATTTATAATAAGGGCCGATATCATCGATCCCGGGAACATCCTGCGTGATGCGGGCCGTACATGCATTGCAATGAACGATCCCGAATTCCCGTCCGCTGACGGTGTAGTCTTTAACATTAAAAACCGGTTGCAGCTCTTCCGAATGACATACAGGACAAGAGGAATAATGAATATCTGGCATAAGCTCAATGAATTATCGCGCAAAGATCGCAAAGTTTATCTTCGGTGAAAAATATATAGAACCGCGATTGGAACAGAAACGAATGATCTTGCTTCCGCAAACGGCCGTTTCACAAAATAAACATCTTTTCCTGCGCAAGGAAGCGCCTAAACGGCAAAACTGGTACCACACCCACAGGTGCTGCTGGCATTAGGATTGGTAAAGGTAAAACCCCTGTTGTCAAGGCCTTCGCTCCAGTCGATTTCCATGCCAGCTAGATAGAGTTCATGAGATTTATTAATGATGCATTTGATGCCTTCAATTTCAAACTCTTTGTCTGCTTCAGATTTTGCGTCAAACCCCAGCACATAGCTCATACCGCTACACCCTCCCCCCTTCACGCCTATGCGCAGATACTGGGTGGTATCAAAACCCGGCTCACTGATCAATCTCTTTATTTCTTTCACAGCCCCGGCGGTTAAGATCACCGGACTGGTCACTATTGTTGTTTCCATAGCGCAAAATTAACCAAAAGCGTTTTATTATAATGTCATCGTTACGTTATAATGGCAAGGTGCTGGTCTGACCTCCTTGACCGGAATAACTCGAGGCTTGTCTGACTTGTCAGACCGGGACGGTCAGTCAAGTTGGCCGCGCTATCAAACGTTTTACTTAAAGCGCACAACATTCTTTTGCTCACTTGTCAGACCGGGACGGTCAGACAAGTGAGCTCCATTATCAAACTTTTCACTTAAAGCGCACAACATACTTTTTCCAGGCTATTATACTTCTTTTCCGGTGGAGTCCCTGAGCTGGTCTCATCGTCCCCGGTCTGACCAATGATAACTTGTCAGACCGGGGCGGTCAGACAAGTTGGTCTCCCTATCAAACGTTTTACTTAAAGCGCACAACATACTTTGTCCAGGTTATTATGCTTCTTTTCCGGTGGAGTCGCTGAGCTGGTCTGACCGTCCCGGTCTGACCAATGATAACTTGTCAGACCGGGGCGGTCAGACAAGTTGGTCTCCCTATCAAACGTTTTACTTAAAGCGCACAACATACTTTGTCCAGGTTATTATGCTTCTTTTCCGGTGGAGTCGCTGAGCTGGTCTGACCGTCCCGGTCTGACCAGATATTCGCTGAATTCGATAAATTTACACAAACCGCTAACATGAAATTTTCACCAGAAACACCGTATCATATTTTTAACCAAGGCAATAATAAGGAAACAATTTTTCGTTGTGACGAGGACTATTATCTTTTTCTGAACCTTCTTCGTCAATTGATCCAACCTTCTTGCGAGATATTGGCATGGTGCCTCATGAAGAATCACTTTCATCTACTGGTATATACGACCCAACAAAGCAGTCACATCATACGACAAGGCGGTATAGATATCGATCTGCTTACGAATGGAATCAGAAAATTGCTCAGCGGGTATGCCAGAATCTATAATACAAAGTACAACCGATCAGGCTCTCTCTTCCGGCAAAAAACAAAGTCAAAGAATTTATACGAAGATCATCAGCTCTTTAAGGACTGGTGTAATTACCCTGATTATATTTATAATTGCTTCAATTATATTCACCAAAACCCGGTTGAAGCCAACCTGGTACAGCATCCCTTCGAATGGGAATATTCCTCTTTTAAAGATTACGCGCGTAAAAGACAGGGAAGTATATGCAACAAAGAACTTGCCGCCCGGATCTGCGGCTTTAGTTCGCTTGATTTTTTCAGGTAATGAAGTAACCTGCTGATAGCCGGTCTCACCGTCCTGACCGGAATAGCTCGATGCTAATCTCACTTGTCAGACCGGGACGGTCAGACAAGTGGGCCCCATTATCAAACTTTTTACTTAAAGCACTCATTGAGCTTTGGAAAGGTTACTATATCTCTTTTCCGGCGAAGCAGCTTAATTGGTCTGGTCCACCCCATTCGACCAATGATCACTTGTCAGACCGGGACGGTCAGACAAGTGGCCCCGTTATCAAACTTTTTACTTAAAGCACACAACATCCTTTGACCGGGCTATTATACTTCTTTTCCGGTGGAGTCGCTGAGTTGGTCAAACCGGGACGGTCAGACCAGCCCAGCGCCGTGCATCAAACTATTCGTATCCAAGCTTAACCGGACCCTATCCTGAGGTTTTTGAACTCTTTTGATGTTGAAATAACGTTTCCATAAATAACTAGTCAGACCGGGACGGTCAGACTAATTAGATGCGCTACTTATCAAACTTTTTCCTTAAAGCGTCGAGGCTCGAATGGAAGTTGCTCTTGGGTTTATTAACGGGTTTGCCTTTGGGGGTTGGGGCGCCGCTTCTCTGGCGGGGTTCGTCTTTCCGGTCTTCTTTCATGCTCAGCGCGATCCGCTTTCTCGACGCATCTACCTCCAGCACGGTAACCATCACTTTCTGATTCAGCTTCACCACTTCGTTAGGGTCGCTCACATATTTGTTGGCCAGGTGAGAAACGTGCACCAGCCCGTCCTGTTTCACTCCTACATCGACGAAAGCACCGAAGTTGGTGATATTGGTCACGATGCCAGGTAGTTTCATGCCGGGTTTCAGGTCTTCCATGGTGGCAACGCCCTCTGCAAAGCGAAATTCTTCGATCGTATCGCGTGGATCACGACCTGGCTTTTCCAGTTCCTTCAAAATATCTTCGATGGTATAAGCACCCGCTGTTTCGGTAATAAATTCCTTAGGATTGATCTGTTGACGGATCTCCTGCCGGGCAATAATATCCTGTACCGTACAGCTCATTTTTTGCGCCATCTCTTCCACGATGCCGTAGCTTTCGGGGTGAACCGCCGAGTTGTCCAGCGGATTCGCCGCATTAGGAATTCGTAAGAAACCCGCACATTGTTCATAAGCTTTCGGCCCCAGCATCGACACTTTCAACAATTCAGCGCGCGATGCAAACGCGCCATTCTTGCTGCGATACTCCACAATATTCTTCGCGGTGGTAGCGGTCAATCCGGACACATAGGTCAGCAGGTGCTTGCTCGCGGTGTTTACATCAACACCGACAAAGTTTACACAGCTTTGCACCACATTGTCCAGGCTTTCCTTTAAACGGTTCTGGTTGACATCATGCTGGTATTGTCCGACACCAATGCTTTTCGCATCGATCTTTACCAGCTCACTTAACGGATCTAACAATCTGCGGCCTATGCTGATAGCACCGCGAACGGTCACATCCTCGTTGGGAAATTCTTCCCGCGCCACTTCACTGGCTGAGTAAATGGAGGCGCCGCTTTCGTTGACCATAAAGATGGCAACCGGCTTTCCGAAGTCAATGCTTCTCACCAGCTTTTCCGTTTCCTTGCTGGCCGTTCCATTACCGTAACCGATCGCTTCAATGTTATACTTGTTTACCAGGTCTTTTATCGTAGCAATTGCGCCCTCCCACTCGTTTTGAGGGGCATGCGGGAATATCGTAGTATACTTCAAAAATGTGCCGCTTTCATCGAGGCACACCACTTTGCAGCCGGTCCGGAACCCGGGATCGAGCGCCAACACCCTTTTGCTACCCAGCGGAGATGCCAGTAATAACTGGCGCAGGTTTTCCGCGAACACGCGGATCGCTTCTTCATCAGCGGCCGTTTTGCTGCTCATACGAAACTCCGTTTCAATAGCCGGTTTCAATAAGCGGCTGTAAGCATCTTCCGTAGCCAGAGCCACTTGTTGGCCGGCGCTGCCGGAAGATTTCACAAACACATTCTTGAGTTCACCGATCGCCGATTCCTTTTCAATTGAAATATCCATGATCAGAAAACCTTCTTTCTCTCCGCGGCGGATCGCCAGCAACCGATGCGAAGGACAATCAGACAAAGGCTCTTTGAATTCGAAGTAATCGCGGTATTTCTGGGCTTCCTCTGATTCTTTCTTGGTGGTCAACACTCTTGCGGAAATAGAAGAAGATTCCTGGAAGATAGACCGGATCAGCGTTCTGGCCTGCTCGCTTTCTGAAATCCATTCTGCAATGATATCCCGTGCGCCCTGCAGTGCTTCTACGTTGTCCTTTACCTGCTCGTTGATAAACTTGGTGATCACTTCTTCGGAGACCTCCTGGTTCTGATCGAATAACATTTTCGCCAACGGCTCTAATCCTTTCTCCATAGCCACGGTGGCCCGCGTTTTACGTTTGGGCTTATACGGCAGGTAAATATCTTCCAGCTCTGTAGCGTTGATACAGTTTTCTATGCGCAGCTTCAGTTCCGGTGTCAGCTTCCCTGCGGCTTCAATGGTTTTCAACACCGTATCCTTCCGCTTTTCCAGCTCATCATAATATTTGATCTTATCAATTACATCACCCACCTGAACCTCGTCCATGTTGCCGGTGGCTTCTTTCCGGTAACGGCTTATAAACGGAATGGTGGCACCTTCTTCATGCAGTAGCTGCACGTTGGTCACATTCTTCAGCGGTAGTGATAGTTCAGTTGCAATCTGTTGTATATACTTCAGGTCCATATTTTTTGAATTTCTTAGCTATCGGGTTGCAAATGTAGGCGGGGTGTCAAAAGAAAAAAATATTTTTTATACAGTTATTTTACCCGTATGCCCTTGTCATGACAGCAGCATATGGCGATAGATTAGCAACATCCGACATATTAAAATTTTTGAATAAATAGTATTTTTATAGGGACATTCTGATGACGATCTGCCTGCAGGATTCAAAAACTTTTATGCAAGAGCAGGTAACAATTCTTTCGAGCTTTTTATTGATTCTGATAACAGATAGTCATCGATATTTTTAATAGCTGCTTTATTCATTATTTATGCTAAGAATCACCGAACAACCTTCTCTTTACAGACATCTTGACAAAAGAACGGTCGAAGACCTCACCGCTGCTATCAACGAGGAAGACCAAAAAGTAGCGCTGGCTATTGAAAAAGCACTACCTCAACTCAATGTACTGATCAAAGCAATCGTGGAAAAGTTACAGGCAGGCGGACGCTTGTTTTATGTGGGGGCGGGCAGCGGCGGACGCCTGTCTGTTCTGGATGCGCTCGAAGTGCCTACTACTTATGGAGTGGATAAGGAGATGGTCAATGTCATCCTTGCCGGAGGACTGGATCGCTTGCTGGAAGCTCCTGAAGAAATGGAAGACGAATCCCACACAGGATGGGAAGCCTTGAAAGCGCGCGATGTCTCGGCAGCCGACATCGTCGTTGGCATTTCGGCCAGTGGCACCACACCTTTTGTCCTGGGCGCCCTGGAGCAATGCAAGGCCCACGGCATTACGGCGGGCTGCATTGTGAGCAACCCCGGTTCACCCATTGCCGCAACGGCGGCCATTCCGGTAGAAGTGATTACCGGACCGGAATTTGTCACCGGCAGCACTAGGATGAAATGTGGCACCGCTCAAAAAATGATCTTTGATATGATCTCCACCACGACCATGATCCGGCTGGGACGGGTGTCAGACAATAGCATGGTACATGTGAGGTTAGTGAATAATAAGATCACCGACAGGGCCGTGAAAATCCTGATGGCTAAAGGAGGCATCGCCGATTATGACCAGGCTAAAACCCTGCTCCTTGAACATGGCAGCGTTCAAAACGCTTTGGATATCTTAGAAAGTAAATAATTGAGGGAAACGCATTGAGTTAGTCGAATACGATTTCAGCATCACCGCCGACAGGAAAACCCTGGCAGGTAAGTACGCGGCCTTTAGCTATTTCTTCATCTACCAAAACCTCATTATAAGCCATCCACACTTTGCCGGAAATGCAGGTGGCGATGCAGCTTCCACAACTTCCCGCCTCGCAGCTATAGGGGACGCTGATACCAGATGCTTTGGCCGCCGCTACGATATTTTGAGGGTACTGCACTTCGATCCGGTGCACCTTGCCGCCTACATGCATGGTCACCTGATGGCTGTCGGTGTCTGGCGACAGCGGCACGCGAATGGGTGGCAGCGGGTTAAAGTCTTCCTTGATGATCTGGCTATTGGCCACACCGTTATTCCGCAATGAAATCGTCGCCATGAGCATATAATCAAAAGGACCACAGATATAAAAAAGCAGATCTCGTGTAGCAACATCACTGAAATGCTGCCCGATCAAATGGCTTAGCAGCCAGTGGCTGAGGCGGCTGTAATACACATCGAGCTTGTTACTAAACATGAAATGAATATAAAAACGGTCTGCATACTGCGTCTGCAGTGTTTGCAATTCATGCAGAAAGATGGTATCGGCTTCAGTGCGGTTGCTGTAAAACAAAAATACTTTTTGGCGTGTGGTGAGCAGCAGGGTTTTGATCAGTGAGAAGCAGGGCGTGATCCCGCTTCCGGCAGCCAGAAAGCAGAAGGTTTTCGAAATCACTTCTTCAGGCAGCACGAAAAAGCCACTGATGCCTGACGTAAGTAATATGTCACCCGGCTTCGATTTGTAAACCAGCTGCCTGGAAAATTCGCCGTTATCTAACTTTTTTATGGTGACGGCTAATGGCTCGTCCGCATCGGGAGAAGATGAAATGGAATAAGACCGGCGTTGCTCGCCGTTATGATTATGGAAAATGAAGGTCAGGAATTGTCCTGCTTTGTAACGCGGCTGCCAGCCATCCAGCGGCTTCAGTAAAAGCGTCCGCGAATCTCTGGTGTTGGAAATTACAGATATGATCTCTACCTTTTTGACAATACCATGCTCCATCGCTA
This sequence comes from Niabella sp. ZPM-14, assembly GCF_055693045.2. Classification (NCBI taxonomy): domain Bacteria; kingdom Pseudomonadati; phylum Bacteroidota; class Chitinophagia; order Chitinophagales; family Chitinophagaceae; genus Niabella; species Niabella sp. ZPM-14. The sequence continues at coordinate 3,472,473 of NZ_CM181148.1, read as the reverse complement.
CCGTTTTTAACGCATTAACCTTCTGCCACTATCTCAGCCACGCACGGGGATCGACATTTTTTTCTTCGATCATCAGGATGAAGTCGAGCTTCCCGCTTCCGGTTTCTTCATCAGCACCAACCGTTCCGATGGATTGACCGCGGTCCACCGTGCCGCCCCGGCTCACGCTTACCGATGCCAGGTTACTGTAGGCCGTAAAGTATTTCCCGTGTCTAAGCACGACAAAGGAAGTGCCACCTACTTTAGATATGCTTACCACCTCTCCTTCAAACACCGCTCTGACCGGCGCGCCTACGCTGGCGGTGTAGGTAACGCCAGGGTTGTCGCCTACGATATCGGGCCCAACCCCCTCAATTTTATAACGCCCGAATCCAAGGGTGATCACGCCGTCTACCGGAGAAGGTAGTTTGCCCCGGTTTTGGGAAAAATCGCTGTTTAATGCAATGTCGTCAGCCTTAAAGTTCAGGTATCCACCATCCGGCACTTTGTTTTCCACCACTGGTGCGGGTGGCGGCCTGGTGGCGGCCCGCGCGGCTATCGGTCCGGTATTGGCGACAATCGAGTTGTCGGCTTTAGGGATGGTGCGCAGATTACTGGTTTTGCCTGTGCCGACGGGGTCAAACTTTAATTCACGGGAGGGAGCAACCGGCTGCTCTGATTCGGGTTGTTGAGTACCTGGTCTCGAAAGCTCAGGTGCTTTTGCGGACGCCAATGCCTTTTCCGTTTCGAGCGCCCGTTCACGTTCCCAGGCTTCTTGCCGGGCTTTGGCTTCAGCTGCGGCTCTTCTTCGCGCGTCTTCCTGGGCGATCTTTTTCGCCTCGGCGATTTCTCTGCGAACGACCGCCGCAATATTTGCTTTTAAAAGCCGGTCCTCTTCTTTCTTTTTCGCGATCTGTTTTTGCAACGATCCGGCCTGGGATTGCAACAATCTTGCGACAGAATCTTTTTCATCCTTTTGCAGCTCCAATACTGAAAACTGGTTGGTCCGCGTTTCTAAAGCGCCTTCCTTCCTTTGCCTGCTGGCCAGCTGCTGTGCATACCGGGTATCGATCAGCTTGCTGGTTTTAACAATATCATCCATTTGCTTCTGCCGGTAATTGCGGTAGTTCTTTAAGTAGGCCACCCGTTTCATGGCATCATTGAAGCTATTGGCAGAAAATATGAAATTGAGGTAAGCGTAGTTACTTCTGTTCTTGTACGCATACACGACCGTTCTTGCATAATGCGCCTTCAGCGTGTCCATCTGCTTTTTGAGGCGTTTTATTTCGATCGCGCTGTAATAAATATCATCATTGATCAGCCTGATCTCCTTGCCGATATTGTTGATGTATTTTTCCTGGACTTCGATTTTTTTGTTCAGGGCGGCTAATTGGTGCAGCGTATTCTTACTCTCTCCTTTCACTGCGTCGTACGCTTCCTGGATCTGCCTCAGCTCGAGCTGTAACCTGCGCCGCTCTTCTTCCATGGACGACTTATCGCTTGTTTTCTGAGCCGACGCTAATGAAGCGATTAACAGGCAGCATGCTACCAGCACGGCCGGGAAAAACCGCGATAGCCGGGCAAAGGCCGAACGCCTGCGATTTACCCGGGCCTCCACAGGCATCGATAAATATGGTAGCTGTATTGAATTTTGGTTCATAAATAAAGACCCGCCATTATTGTTTAGTCTTGTATCCTGACGGCACGGAGAACGGCGTGCTCACTTCGCCATCAAAATCATAAGATCTAAAATCAAGCTTGATGGTGATTTTATTTTTGTAATCTACCTGGATATCACGCGTGGCAGAGAAGTTTCTTCCCGACACTGATTTATAGTTGTTATAGGCCAGCATCGCACTGCGATTTTGAGTGGCGTCTACGTCGGTGAGCTTACTGACAGATGGCAGGTATCCCGGCATCAGCACTGTTAACAAATTTTTGAAACGCGTATCCTGTGTAGTAATGACATAGTTACCGCCCTCTTTCACCATGCTCGCGTTATCCTTATTGACAAATACAGGGTTACCTATCAGCAGGTCCTGCAAGGTGGCAAAATCTACCGGCAAACCGATCTTATCCTGCAAATAGGACAAGCTGGTAGCGATGTATTCCTTCTGTAATTTGTTGAGAATCTTGACAGAATCTTTGGTGATCAATGCTCTTACGCCTTCAAAACCCATCAGCCCGGCAGACATCCAGATGGCTTCATCTTTTTTGATGATCAGTTTGGCACTCACGCTTTTACCGTTTCCTTTTCCGTCGTCAAAGTCTACATCTACTTTCCCCGAGAAGGTTTTGAAATCGATCGTGTTTAATTTTGATAACACGACACTGGGGCTTTCATCTTCTACAGTAGCCACCGGCGGCGGCACAGGCGTCTTCGTCGCCTTTTTACCTGAGTTGCAAGACGCAAGCGTTGCAATACATACTATAGCTAATATTTTTTTCATGTTTGTTTGTTTTATTCAAAAATCAGGAACGGTAATACCTACCGAAAAACCATACCGGGTCGCCCCAAACCTGATTTTTTAATTTTTTCCTGTGTGCCCGAACCCACCGGCAGCCCTCACCGTTTCGCTGAGGTGATCAACCGGCGTCCAGCTGATCATTTCGACCTTCTGGATCACCATTTGAGCGATGCGGTCTCCATTCTGAATGGTCTGCGGCTCATTGGATAAATTGATGAGGATCACCTTGATTTCCCCGCGGTAATCTGCATCAATGGTGCCCGGGGTATTGAGACAGGTCAACCCCTGTTTAACGGCCAGCCCGCTGCGGGGCCTGATCTGGGCTTCGTATCCTTCCGGAAGCTCAATGAACAGGCCGGTAGGGATCAACGTGCGTTCCAGCGGCTGGAGCACTACATTTTCTTCGATAGACGCTTTGAGGTCCATTCCGGATGCACCGGAGGTGGCATATGCAGGTAACGGATGCTGTGATTTATTAACGATTTTAACTTCAAGTTGTGCCATAGCGGCAAAGATAACCTGTTGTGGTTAAAGGTTGACAGACTGCAAAAGTTAACGGTTTGAAAAGTTTGAAGAGTAAGGGGCAATTAGGATAAAAGTTAATATCTTAGGAGGGTAAAAATCTTAACTTTGCTTAAAACTGTTTGATATGCCTATAATATCTATGTTCTATGGCATAATCGTCAGGATGTTTTATTACGACAACAAGGAACATCATGTCCCGCATGTCCATGTTGAATATGCGGACTTCGCAGCAGCAATACAAATTCCCGAGGGGAACATTCTCACAGGTAAATTTCCTAACGATAAGCTGAAGCTGGTCATGGCGTGGATTGAGATCCACAAAGATGAACTGCTGGCAAATTGGAAGCTGGCTGTGTCGGGACAACAGATATTTAAAATAGAGGCATTAAAATGAGAACCCTTACCAACATAAACGCTCTCGCGGACTTTCAATTGAACTGTCTTTTCAGCGACGGTTCGAGGAGAGTTGCTGATATTAAACCTTTTTTAGACAAAGAAGTTTTCAGACCTCTGGCGGACCCTGAAATCTTTTCTTCTTCGCTCTATAATGGAGGCTACTTTGTCGAGTGGAAAGGGTATGATGTAGATCTGAGCGCCGACACCTTATGGCATATTTCAATACCGGCGTCTGAGGTAGAAGCAACCAACTAAAACCTTCCTGAGGTATGCTAAATCTTCTGTAACAAAACCGTGGCATAAGCCACCAGTCCTTCTTCACGACCTACGAAGCCCATGGTTTCTGTGGTGGTTGCTTTTATGGACACATCCTCCACCAGTATTTCGCAAATTTCCGCGATGGTTTCCTGCATTTTAGGAACAAAGGGCTTTATCTTAGGTTCCTGCAATGTCAGTGTCGAATCAATATTGATTACTTTGTACTTTTTCTCTTTGATCAGCTCAATGCAGTGCTTTAGTAATATTTTACTGTCGATATTGCGATACTTTTCATCAGTATTAGGAAAATGAACCCCAATGTCGCCTAACGCCAGCGCGCCCAGCAGTGCATCACAAATCGCATGTAACAAAACATCTGCATCGCTGTGACCGATCGCACCTTTTGTATGCGGGATCAGCACACCTCCTATCCACAAATCGCGGCCGGTTACCAATTGATGAAAGTCTATGCCACTGCCTATTCTATAGCTCATGATTTATATTTTGCGGCTAAGGTAAGCCACAAATATTTTAAACAACCGGGTTTAGCTATTTTTGCAGTTATGAATATTGAGGAACTTTATACCCTATATCAACAATACCCCTCCGTTCAAACAGATACCCGCAAATTGAAGCCGGGCGATATTTTTTTCGCACTCAAAGGCCCTAACTTTAATGGCAACCTGTTTGCTAAAAGCGCACTGGATGCGGGTGCTGCGTATGCCGTCATCGATGAAGAGGTCAATGCGGACGCGGGCCCAGACTACCGGGAAAAAATGATCCTGGTAGAAGACGTGTTGTCTGCCCTGCAGGCTTTAGCGAATCATCACCGCAGGCAATTCCCGATTCCTTTTTTAGCCATTACAGGAAGTAACGGGAAGACGACGACCAAAGAGCTGATACACGCCGTGTTGAGCGAACGATATAAAGTATATACCACCGAGGGCAACCTCAACAATCATATCGGAGTGCCGCTGACGCTTCTTAAGATCAGACCAGACGCGGACATCGCCGTGATAGAAATGGGCGCAAACCACTTGCATGAAATTGAAGGTTATTGCCGCGTGGCAGAGCCTACTCATGGACTGATCACCAACTGCGGAAAGGCACACCTGGAGGGCTTTGGCAGCCTTGAGGGCGTGCGAAAAGGCAAAGGTGAGCTGTTTGACTACCTGAGGACCCGCAGCAATGCTACCGCGTTTATCATGAAGGATTATGATTACCTGCAGAGCATGAGCAAGGGGATCGCACAGCTGGTAACATATGGTACAGCAGCGGCGGATGTCACCGGAAATATTGCAGGCGAAGGCACCTTGCTCAAAGCGAGTGTTGCTGTCGGCGGGCAGGAGCAGGTGATCGCGACGCAATTAGTAGGCGATTACAATTTGCCTAATGTGCTGGCGGCTGTCGCGGTGGGTCATCATTTTGATGTTCCTCTCGATAAGATTCGGGCTGCTATCGGTAATTATCAACCGTCGAACAGTCGCTCGCAGCTGGTGGAAGCCGGCAGCAACCAGATCATCCTGGATGCATACAATGCCAACCCCAGTAGTATGAAACTGGCCGTTGAGAATTTCTCCAAAGTCAGCGCTACGAAAAAAATATTAATGCTGGGCGCTATGGCCGAAATGGGTGAAGAGACCGAAAAAGAACACCAGGCCTTAGTTGACCTGATCAAGCGGTATAGCTGGCAGGATGTGGTCCTCGTGGGACAACCCTTCTTACCATTCCAAACGGAGTTCCGCTATTTTGATCATGCAGCTGATGCTGCCAGTTGGGCAGCGCAACAGGCGTTTAACGATACCTATTTTCTGATCAAAGGAAGTCGCAGTTCGCAAATGGAAAAGATCCTTGCTTCAATTAAAAAATAACCGACATGAAGGAAGAAACGAAGGCAAAAAGAAGTTATCTCGGCGCTGTATTGGGCTGCTACTGCCCGCGCTGCCGCGAGGGAAAGCTATTTGAAAAACCACTCAGCCTGAAGTTGAGCGGCATGATGAAAATGAATAAGAACTGCCCTGTCTGCGGACAAGCAACGGAACTGGAAGTGGGTTTTTTCTATGGGACCAGCTATGTAAGCTACATGCTCGCCGTCGCACTCAGCGTTGCCAGCGCTATCGCCTGGTGGATTATCGTAGGTTTTTCGCTGGAAGACAAGCGATTCATGTACTGGATTATTTTTAACGCGGTGTTGCTGATCGTACTGCAGCCCTGGCTGATGCGTTTGTCCCGCAGTCTCTGGCTGTCGTGGTTCGTGAAATATGACCCTCACTGGCGGGAGAGGAAACCCACTGATGTGTCTGAAAGGATCAATGAGGAGCAGGGAAATAATTGGTAGGAGGTCGGAAGTCCGAAGTCCGAAGTCGGGAGTCCGGAGTAACAAAAAGGGCAAAGTAAGAAGCGGGAAATCAGCATGGCCTTTTTGTTAACTAAGACCATCACTTTTTTTCCCGCTCCCAAGATTGCGGCTTTGCCTAGATAAATATTTAACTACTACAAGAGTTGGTTATTCCTTACATTTCTTTCTGGATGCGCTCCAGCAAGGCTTTCGTCTTCAAAATGCCTTCCTTTTCTGAAAGCCGGTCGCCTTCATATTCGATACCTACATAACCTTTGAAGCCTGAATCTTTCACGATCTTCATGATCTTGAAATAATCTGTTTCAATGCTGTTCCCGCTCTCATCAAAATCATAGCTCTTGGCACTGACTCCTTTGGCAAAAGGCATCAGGTCGCGCGTTCCCTTATACCGGTCATATTCATCCACACAGATCTTCCAGTCTTTAGGATCTCTTTTGATACAGAAATTTCCAAAGTCAGGCAACGTACCAACATTGGGCATATTGACCTTCTTCATCACACCGCTTAACCAGCCGGCATCAGATGAATAGCCACCGTGGTTTTCCACGATCACATTGATCTTTTCCTTCGCGGCGTAGGCGCCCAGTTTGCTCAAGCCTTCCGCTGCAGCGGCGGCTACTTCTTCACGCGTTCCATTGCCTGCGGCATTAACACGGATAGTAGCGCAGCCCAGGTGTTTAGCAGCATTAACCCACTTGTAGTGATTCTCCACCGATTTGTTTCTTTTGGCAGTATCCGTATCGCCCAGTTCGCCTTCCCCGTCACACATGATCAGGTGGTTCTTTACGCCATTGTCTTTACAACGCTGCAACAGCTCGTTCAGGTATTTGGTATCATTGGCTTTGTCTTTAAAGAAGACATTCACATACTCGATCACACTGATACCAAAATCTTTTTTAGCCATCACAGGGAAGTCAAGATTGGTGATCTCCTTGGCGAAGAGACTTTTGTGCAGTGACCATTCGGCCAGGGATATCTCAAAAAATGGCTTGGCACCGGGTTGAAACAATCCATTCTTTCCAAACGCGGGAAAAGCGGCCGTCGCTGCCACTGCAGCCGACATGTGTTTTAAAAACAGTTTTCTGTTCATATAGCGGGCATTTTATTTTTTTTAAAGTTATTTAATCATCAGCAACCAGCCTTTATTTTTCTCTACCGGGATGCTTTCTCCCGGTTTGAATACACGCGCCGGCTGAAAATTTTTAATGGCTTTTGCTTCTATTGTCACTTCAGAAGGGTTTAGCCCCAACTGTTTCCAATCGATTTGTAGCTGTACATGGGTATCTTCTGTTGCCCAGCTGGCAATGGATACCAGAGCAGCGCCTTTTTTCCTGTACACAGTGGCGAGCACCCGGTCGTGACTGGTCTTCACCGGGCAGCCCGGGCTCCAGTAACCGATCATCTCAGCGCCCTGCATTCCAAATTCATCCCACGCGTTCCAGATAGGCCGTGGATCGGCCCCGTCACTCCAGGGTAAACGGTTCGTCATGCCATAGATCATGCCGCGCCAGGCATTCCCTCCGTCCTGCAACATCTCGCCCATCAACCCAAAGGGGATGCCACTGACTTCGGTCAAAAAGAAATCGGGATCATTGTTTTCATAATCAAAATATTCTCCAAACCAAAGCCGGTTCAGGTAAGGAAAATGCTCCATGTACAGGTTAGCGCTGTTGTTAAATCCATCACTTTTATTGTACTGGTTGGCAGAGTGCAGGTCGATAATACCGGGATGCCCGTTCTGCATCAGCACCCGTTTGATACGCTTCATCGTGATACGGTCAAAAGCAACATCATCGAGGTAGATACCGTCAATACCCACGTGCTTCACGAGCCAGTTCATCCCCTCTACATAATAGTTATGCCAACGGCTCATGCCGCTGTTAACGATGGCCGCGTCTTTTATAGAAGGAACAAACCAGGCCGCGATATAATCGTCTCCCACATGTTCCTGCAACCAGCTAAAACCGCCACCCGGCCCGGGTGAATATATTTCATGGCCGAGACTTCTCAAGGGGAATGTTTCATAAGCTTTGTTAGATAGCTCCCGAACTGTGTTATAGATCTTCACTTTCAAACCTAATGCGTGAGCGCTATCGATATAAGCCTTCATCTTTTTCCATTCGATGAACGGATAATTAATATATGGATTGATCGGCGTGGCATGATGAATATTTACGACGTTGGCGCCTTTGGCCTTGATGCTGTCGAGCGATTCGTATCTATGGTAAAAACGGTTCTGCCATTGAAAATCTGTCTGGAGCGTATGAAACGGAGTAATCAGCAGATTGAAATTGTAGTACAGCGTGTCGCCTTTTTTCATCTGGCGCTGGCCGCTGTAGGCATTTACTAAAACCGCATTGCCTTGTTGAAAAATATCGATACCACCCTCATTGTTATTGCCCCAGGAACCGGGCAGCAACAAAGGCTTTTGCAGATAAAAATTCGTGTTCAGCGGCCTTACATAATGTTGGTCACGAAGTGAAAATTGCAACCCTGCATTGACAGCACCGATCCAGCCGCCATCCTGGTTCTTATTGGCCACATCCCATTTCCAGAGAACGGAATCGGGACGGGCGCCCCCCTTCAATCCGAGACCCATGAAGTAGCGCGCGAATCCAGGAACGATGGGCATATGAAATTTAATGTCCTTGAATGCCATGTCACGGGACGCAATCAACCTTACTGTATAGGCCAGGAAGCCGTCGAATTCCAACGCGGCATCTACCTGCATTTGCAGTGCTTCCGAACTGTTGACCGCCCGCCAGGCTACGGTGCCCGCGTCTTTCTGCAGAAACTGCACACCATTGCTTTTCCATTTCACCTCCTCCCCTGTGCGGCCATCTATCATATGGAAGTGCATCGGCTCGGTCAGCATATTGTTGGCCTCCGACCCTATGTCCGTCATTTCCGGGGTGAAAAAGGTTTGTATCTGTGCGGGAAACCCGGTGCGGCTGATCACCACTTTCCGGCCTAAAAGCTGTACCGACGTATCGGACACTTTCAGCGGTGTATAAGGCGCTATCACTGAATTGTCCTGCGCCAGCATAGAGTTCAGCCACGATAAGCGGGTTTGCTTTTCAGGCTGATCAATACCTCCGTCTTTGGCCACGGCGTTGGTCACATGCACCGTTAGCTGGATGGTTTGAGGATCTTGCCCATCGATTGATAGGGTCGCTTGTCCTTTGTAAACACCGGAAGCAGCATTAACGGGTACCTGGACTGCACACCACATTGGCTGAACCGTTCCGCGTTCAATACTAACCGTCTTCGTCAGCGGTTGCCCTTTATAATCGACACCGGCCGTGTTGATACAAGAAAGGTTGCGGGCAGCGATCTTTTTACCTGAGCTACCAGTAAGATCTGAAAATTGAATCCGGACGTTATTCAACTGTTCCCTCGCATATATTCCTAATTGAAACGCCAGGTATTCACCACGATCCGCGGTGTCGCTGAAGGTGGTCCGGATCCCGCGTTCGATCCAGCGTTTCGGCAGATAATCCTTCATCTTGATGGGATGCATGCGATCTTCCGGGAAGACGATATAGCTTTTATCGGAGGCATAATGCAACAAGCGGTCTGTTTCGTTTCTTGTGGCAATGATCTCCATCGGGTAAAAACTATTGAACGCATCCAGCGCTTCGTAACTCATTGCGGAAGCCTCAGCATACGCTTTCCTGAGTTGTGTTTGCCTGATCCACGATGCGTCTGCTTCGGTCGGTTTCAGATAAACACCTTTCGGATAATTGGAGCGGCCTTCATTTTTGTAAGGCATATAGTACACATAATACTTCCCGGGACCATCAGCCGGTTCGAAGAGGATATTGCCTGCTTCATTGCTGGCGCTGATGATTTTACTGTTGCCCACAGGCTTGCTGCCGCGCTCATGAACAATGATGATGCGCTTTTCCTCCGGTTGAGGATCGCGTCTCCGCCAGGGAATGATCACGTGGGCTACTTTGTTGTTTCTTTGATATTCGGCAGCCGTCAGCTCCACCACGAAACGATGATTGCCGAGGGAATCACCATTCCACCCGGCATCACTGCTCTTATAGGTGATAGTCTGTGCCGACACTAAATTGGAAAGGAATAGAAAAGCAATGAAACAATAACGCATGTTATGTATTTTGAAGGACGGAAGATAAACCATGCGTGACATTTGTTAATCATTTCGTAAAGAAAAAATCAAAGGAGGTTTGATTTTTAAATGAAAAAAAATGCTTATTTTAGTTTAGAAATCTCATTTACTAAACCTTAAAGTTATTTTATGGAAACAACAAATATGGAACTGAACAATGAAGAAGTATTGGTGACAAGATTAGACGAGGCTACAGGTACTGAAGGTGCTTACGATGGCGACGGAGATGGCGGTGCTGACGGTGGAGATGCCGCAGACGGAGACGGTGGTGCTGATGGTGACGGAGGCGCAGACGGAGACGGAGGTGCCGATGGAGATGGAGGAGCAGACGGAGATGGCGGTACTGACAGTGCCGGAACCGGAGCATAAGTTTTCCAATCAATCAACTAATTTTTTCAAAAGCCGCAGTAAAGGTTCATTTCTGCGGCTTTTTTTGCATTTTGCGACTTACTAAACTCAGACGATGAAGCAATTTTTCGAATCTATTGTAGATCCTTACACAGTTGACGACTTTTTCAACAACTATCACGAAAAGGATATTTTGTATATCAAAAGAAATGACGAGACTTATTACCAGGACATACTGACTACTAAAGAAATTTCGGATTACCTGGAACGCCAGGATATTTTTTACCCCTCGGTGCGGATCGTTAAAAACGGGAAAGAGATCCCGAACGGGGAATATACACTTAAGAGCACGCCGATCGGCCACCACCGAAAAGACGGCATCATCAATACAGACAAGGCTTTCTCCCTGTTCAACAACGGAGCAACCTTCGTGATCCAGGCGGGACAGCGGTATTTTGACCATCTCTCTCATTGCTGCCTGGAGCTGTCAAAAAAATTCAACTCCCCCGTGCAGGCAAATCTTTACATAACGCCTAATCAGTCGCAGGGCTTCAATCCGCATTGGGATACGCATGATGTATTCGTCTTGCAGATCTCCGGGACCAAGACCTGGCACCTGTACGGCTTTGAAAAGGAATTGCCTACCAAGAACCAGTCTTTTGTCAGTAAAGACTACCAGAAGGAGCCTCTGCATACCCTGCAACTGAGTCCCGGCGACTTCCTGTATGTACCACGCGGGTATGTGCACGATGCGGTAGCGGATGATGGCATATCGTCACACATCACAATTGGCGTCTTATCTTTTACCTGGGCAAGATATTTTAGCGAGATCTTTCCTCAATTAGAGGAATTTAAAGCATTCCGCGAGGCAGTGCCATTCTGGAAAGATGATCTTAAAGAACGCATCCTGGAAAAAATAGACGCGCTTAAGGAAACCCTTTCCGAGCTAGACTTAGATAAAGGCATAGAGCGACTGAATAAAAGTTTCAGATCTGCACAGCCACAACCCTTCCATGGATATTTTGAGAGCATCCGGAATATCAATAAGGTAACGCCGGAAACGAAGCTGGCCCTGAATGAAGGAGTGATCTGCCAGTTTGTAAAGAAAGACGAAGGGCATGAATTACAACTATTGGGCAAGGCGATACAATTTTCCGATGCCCTGAAACCCTCTGTAGAATTCATTTTCGAACATAAAAAATTCACGTTGAACGACCTGCCGTCGGAGGATGCCCCAAAAAAGGAACTCATCACACAACTAATCCGGGAAGGCATTGTTTATATTAACGAATAATCTTCTTCAACGCCCCTGCCCAACGGGCGGTTTACAGACATCAGAGACAAGCGAAAGGCAGTATACATTTGACTTATAAAGCAAGCATATTTGGAAAGCAGTCTAAACAAACAGGTTTTTTTTTGCAGCGCAGCATCAAGGTATTTTAAAGAGCAGCTGACCGGAACCGCGGCCAATTCCAGCTCTTTTATTCTGATCGAGCACAGCAATCCCTTTCCTGAAAAGATCATCGATGCACACTTTGACAGACAGTGGCTGAAAAGCATCCAGTTGCTCGCCAGGTCGTTAAAAGGTAAGGTGTTACTCACCAGGAATAAAAAGACCAACTTTAAAGATTGTAAGATCTCATTTGTAGACTGCACGCGTAACAAGTACTTTACGCTCGAGGTGCCTATTGAAGAAGTGGCTTCTGTAGACCTGGAAGCTCATATTAACTCGCCTGACACCCAGTGGCAAACAGATCCTTTCTTCGTGATCTGCACCAATGGGAAAAAGGATAAGTGCTGCGCCAAATTCGGCTTTCCGGTTTTTAAGTTCTTTGAATCCTTCAATGCGGATGTAAACGTCTGGGAATGTACGCACGTAGGCGGTGACCGGTTTGCGGCCAATGTCGTTGCCATGCCTTTTGGTATCTACTATGGGCATGTGGCGGTCGAAGATGTGGGACATATCATGGTGAGAACCTTGCTGAGGAAGATCTATAAAAACAAGTTTCGCGGCACCAGCCGGCGCTCGTTTTATGAACAGGCGATAGAAGGCCATTTGCGCGCGCATTTACAGAACTATGATATAGATTTCGAAATTCATACGCGGTTGCTGCATCATGAAGGAGATCATTATTCGGTAGATGTTACGACCAGCAATAACGGCCATTACCGGGTTGATATTGAAAGAGAAATTATAGAGTATCCACACTACCTGACCTGCAAATCGAGTAAGCATGAGAACCTCGCTAAGTTCAGGTTAGTCAGTATTGAAAGAATGGATGCATAAAAAAGCCTGTCCGGCTATGAATGAGTAGCTGGACAGGCTTTTGAATCACTCAGAACTCACTTATTCAAGAGTCGGGTTGAACGTCCCTCCCCAATCTTTATTTTGTTGTATTTTATTTCCTGCTGCAATAACACTCTGCTGGATCGGAGCGAAATAATAGCTGTCAGGCAGGGTATTGACCTTCACTCCTGATTGCGGTGCGTCCAGTAAGCTGTATTTAAAATCGCCTTCCGTCAGTTGATTTGCCAATGCCATTTGCCTGGCTGCAGTCAGGGGCATCTCCGTGCCGTTGTCATTGATCGCAATGGCTTCTACCCCATGTTTTTGTTGCGCATTTAATACGCTAAACAATCGCCAGCGGCGCAGATCGCTGAACCGGAGCCCTTCAAAGCAGAACTCTATATTGCGCTCATCCATGATCGCCTGGCGTATTTGTTCGCGGGTCGTAGCCGTTATTCCATAATTGCTGCTATTACCCGGCTCTATGCCCGCCCTCGCGCGGATCGCTCTTAATAGGGTGAGCGCTTCTGCAGGATGCCCTGTTTCGTTGGCCGCTTCTGCATAATTTAACATCACCTCGGCAAACCGCATCACGACATAATCCACGTCGTATTGCTGTACCTGCGCTTGCGTCAGGGAGAGATTGCTGTTTTTTAAGATGAAGAAGCCACTGTACCTGTTGTTATTTTCTGACCTGGTAGCTGAGTTAGGATTGACCCCGTAGTTATCCAGGGCATCTGCAACACCGAGCGGTGTATATTGACGGTAACCAGGCACTGTGCCTGCAACCGGGTAAGGCCGGGCATTCCACACGACGGACTTTTCGAAACGGGGATCGCGGTTCTCCCAGTATGACTGCAAAAATTCCGCATCGTTTTTATAATAAGCGCCTGATGCATCATTGTATCGTTTGCCGTCTTTCATAGGGAAGGCTTTTACCAGTTCCCATGTGGGAGCGACAGACGCAGGGCCGCGGCTTAAAGAACCCGGGCGGGCGCCGTTGTCCCAGGCCGCTACCTTGTTGGGAAACAGGTTCGTCACAGAAAAGACCACTTCGGCGTTTCTTTCGGAAAGCGCGATCTGGGCATAATCACTAATCAGTGTGTAGCCCTGCGCGCTGAGGCTGTCATAGGCATTCTTGTTCACCATATAGGCCTCTGCCCAATAGCTGTTGTTCCAGGGATTAGAAGGGTTAAATTGCGGTGAGGCTTTATACAACAACACTTTGGCTTTAAAAGCCAGGGCAAAATTGCCATCAATCCGGCCCCAGTCTCCTGAAGAAGCAGTAATGCGTTTGGGAAGCAGCCCCAGAGCAGAATCCAGGTCACTGATCATCATATCAAAACACTCCTCTGTGGAATTGCGTGGAATGTTCAGTTCGTCTGCATACCGGTCCTGCGGCACTTTCAGATAAGGAACCCCTCCATAGGTTCTTACCATACCGAAGTAAGTGTAGGCCCTCAAAAAATAGAACTGTGCTAACAACGCTTGTTTTACATTGGGCAATAATGATCCGCCGTTGGTCCGTGCGATACCGTCATTGATCAGGCGGATGCGCGTGTAGTTGGTAGACCAGTCATTGTTACCGGTACCGGGAATTGCAACGAGGTTCCCCGCATTCACCGTAGTCACTACGTCAGCAGGAAAGGGCACACCGGTTAACTGCTCACTTTGACCGTCGAGACCAATATTCCAGTTACCGAAAGCGCTGGAATAGATGTTGCCAAGATATGCGTTGGCAACATTGGGATCTGTCCAAACAAGCGTTGGATCATAACCACTCAGGTTGGGTATATCCAGCACTTTTGAACAGCCGGCGAGAAGTAACACCGCCGAAAGATATATAGCTGATAACTTTTTCATTCGTAAATATTTATGTTTTTAACGATCGAATGGAACTTGTCAGGTATATCCCGATAGCTATCGGGATCATTTCCCTGTGTGATAAAAATGAAAATTTTATAATGAACGTTTCATTCGTTAATTTTTTATTGACTGAAATTTTCAATAACAGGTGCTGTTAGAACTTAAGGTTAAGACCTATGGTAAAGGTTTTCATGATGGGATAAGAGTCGTAATTCTTTTGTTCGGGATCATGAAACTCTTTAAGCTCCGAAAAGGTGAGCAGGTTGGTACCATTTAAAAACAGCTGCGTGCCGGTAAGTCCGATCTTGCTGATCCAGCTGGCAGGAAGATCGTAGGCAATATTAATATTCCTGAGCCGCAGGTAGGCGCCATTGCGCAGCCAGAAGCTGGAACCTAATGTCCCGGACTCTAACCAGTTTTGACCGATGGGCCGGGGATACTGGGCATCGGGATTTTCAGGTGTCCAGACATCTGTGGTCCAGATCGGATAATACGGCCTTATCGATCCGCCATGCTGCCGCATGCCTTCCCCATCTTGGTTGCTCACCATCCGGTCATATTTTCCAACACCCTGCAGGAGCGCATCCAGTGAAAGGCCGCGCCAGGAAACAGTAAACCCAAGTCCGTAATTGATGCGCGGTGCGCCGTTATCACTCAACAGCACCACATCGTTGTCATCGATCTTTCCATCCGGAGTATCAGAAAAACCAGCCCCCCTGATATCTTTATATTTGATTGCTCCCAGATAAGGCTTTCTTCCGAATGTGGTGTAGCCACTGGCCAGTAACGCATCCAGCTCTGCTTGTGTGCGGATCAGGTCTTCAGCCACATACCCAAAAAGGCGGTTGGCCGGATAGCCCACCGGATAGCGAAAATCCTGCGGCTGGCCAGGATAGTAGGAAGCATTGGCCGGATCCAGTACATCCCAACGGTCTTTGGCATAACCCAGATTGCCGTAAACAGAGTATACAATCTCTCCCACCTTATCCTGCCATTGAAGCGCTACCTCCAAACCTCTGGTGGAATTAGCAGCGTAGTTTTCAGGCGCCAGGCTTTGCCCGTAAGTCACAGGCAGCGTAATGGTGCGGGCACCTAAAATATTCTTCCGTTTCTTCAGGAATGCATCGATAGAGCCAGACAGCTTGTTGCGCAACATGGCAAAATCGAGGCCGAGGTTGGTTTCATAATTGGTTGCCCAGGTGATGCCCGGCACTGGTGTTGGCCCGGGACCTACAGTAATATAATAGGTGTTGCCAAACATGTATCCCCCGGTGTTGGTGTAGGTATCCGTGTAAAGAAAATTGCCGATCTGGTTATTGTTCACATCTACCAGGTTACCGGTGGTACCGTAGCTGGCGCGTAGCTTTAATTCATTCATCCAGTCTACATTGTCTTTAAAGAAAGACTCCTGAGATATTCTCCAGGCCAATGAAGCTGATGGGAAGAAGCCCCAGCGCTGATCTTTGGCAGCTAATACCGTTCCGTCGTACCGGAAGGAAAAGTCCGCCAGGTAGCGGTCGTCGAAATTATAATTCAAACGACCAATCCATGATTGCCGGGTAATCGCCGGATCAATAAATTCGAAAGCATCACCAAACCGGTTTCCCGAAGAAGTGGAATAAGCAAACATCTGATCGATCGAAGTGACCGGGGCAAAGCCCTGGGCCGTCGCGCTGATGCGCCGGTTGTCTGCCTGTTCAAACACGGCCATCGCATTGATACCATGTTTACCGAACTTACGGTCATAGTTCAGGTACCAGTTGAATTGGTACTGCCAGCCTGTGTAAATGTTATAACGTAGGAAGGGCTGGTTCTGACTGAAGGTGAAAATATTGATCTGGTTAGGATCGGGCGGCCCTGGAATGTAAGGGTTGTTGGTGGGGTCGGCAGAGATAAACTTATAATTGTACTGATGCGTGAGGTACCATTTGCGCATCAGGTCGTTGGCCTCATAGTTACCTACCAGCTTGGTAGAAAGGCCTTTTACGAACTGATCCAGTTTTATATCTAATGTCAATATAGGATTGAATTGCCTGCGGCGTGTATTAATATATCTGTCACCCTGCACCATGTCTACCACATTCCACAGCTGCCAGCTGCCGATCGCGGGCTGGATCGGGTATTTGGTAATCTGGTCGGCAACGGTTCCGTCTTCATTCAAATAGAACGGAAATAATTTGGGCCAGTTGAACGTCACCCGGTAAAAGTCGCTGACATCATAATCATCATCGCCGGTGAATGGCCAGTAAAAGCGGTCGGAGTTTTGCTGAGCAGCCGCAATGTTCAGGTTGACGGAGATCGCATCGCTCAATCTTGCCGTCACGTTGCTGCGCATGTTGAACTTCTTGTAGTCGAGGTTGATATAAGATCCTTTCTCCCCGGTATAGCTGACCATTGAGTAATAATTGATCTTTTCGCTACCGCCGCTGACGCTTAATAAATACTTCTGATTGGACGGGTTGCGCCAAACCCAATCATTCGCGTTGTAAGACCGGTCTTTAAAATAATCAAAGATGGTTTGTGTGTTGGGCATCGGATCCTGTCGGTTGTTGTATTCATTGTTCCATTGCGTTACCCGGTTCTGATAGATCAACTCATCGGTTGCGGTAGTCATGTCCGCCAGCAATGTTTGCGTTGGCCTTGAGGTGGTATAGGAAGTCTGGAACCCAAATACAGGTTTACCTGTCGTTCCTTTTTTGGTAGTGATCACCATCACGCCGTTACCCGCCTGCACACCATATACTGAAGCACTGGCGGCATCTTTCAGGATACTCATCTGATCGATCTCATTAGGATCCAACGCATCGAAAGCCGACTTGCTTTTGATGATCCCGTCGATTACGTAGACCGGCTCGCCAAAGCTACCACGCACACGTATGGTGGAAGAGGCGCCGGACAATCCGGAAGTGTTCACCACGGTGACACCAGCTGCCCGTCCAGCAAGCGCGTTGGACATATTCGTGAGCGGAATATTATTGATCTTCGTCGTATTGATGGAAGAAACGGCACCGGTGATATTCGATTTCTTCTGAGTACCATATCCGACAATGACGACCTCATCCATCTGGCCCTGGTTGGGGCCGAGCGTCACCGTGATCTGCATCTGGTCATTGACGGGTACTTCCAACGTAGCAAACCCGATGTAGCTGACAATCAGCGTGTCGTTGCCCGAAGGCATCCTGATGCTGAATCGCCCGCTGGAATCCGTAGTGGTGCCTTGTTGCGTACTCTTAACGGTTACGTTGGCGCCGGAGATCGGGCTTCCTGTGTTGCTGATCACCGTACCTGTAACGGCGTGATCTGCCTGAAAGGTGATTTTGAAATGCGGATCCGCGGCTCGGATCGGCGGGTGGAAGATGAATACAAGCACTGCCAGTGCAATGCATTTTCTCAGGCTCGCGCGCATGCGGGCCGGGAAGAGGGCCTGGTTTAGATGTAACATGTGATGGTTTTTGGTATTGAAAATAGCAAAGTCTCAAAAGGACTGATCTATTGAGTTAATATTAGTCAACGATTGACTAATATATGCAGCACCCTTAAACCGTCACGTCAATTTCCTACAGTTGTTCCTCAATAGCTTTGATCACCAGATCAAAATAATTTACTCCGTTTAGTTTACAAGCATGTCCCATGCCACCGGGGCTGAAGACATTTATCTCCATCACTTTGTCACCTACGATGTCAAGTCCCACAAGAAACATACCATCCTTTACCAATTTATGACTCACCGCATCCACGATTTCCAGCATCTTCTTCGTGATCTTAGCCGGGGATACCGATCCACCCTGGTGAATATTACTGCGGATATCGCCCTGCGCCTGGGAACGATGGATAGCCGCTATCTTCCCATTGATATCAATAGGCTTTCCTTCAAGCAGGAACAGCCGCACGTCGCCTTTGCTGGCTTTGGGAAGATATTCCTGCGCCACGATGTAGCCATCGCGCCCAATGGCGTCCACGATCTGGTTGAGGTTTTTATTTTGTTCATTAACCAAAAAGACATTTTTACCGCCCGATCCCTGCAATGGCTTTAATACAATATTCTTTTTATGCGCGGTATAAAAGCTCTGGATCTCGCGGACGCTGCGCGTGATAATGGTTTCGGGCCGGATAATTTCGGGAAAATATTGGAAGTACATTTTATTGGTGGCCTTGGCCAGCATGTCCGGGTTGTTGAGCACCAGCACACCGTTGCGTTTTGCCAGCTGACCAAACACAATGCCTGAATACTGCGCCCATGGCCGTTCTTCGAGATCGGCAGAAGGGTCGTTCCGCAACATCAGCACATCCAGGTCTTTTGATTCAATCAGATTTTTTTCTACTTTGAACACTTCTTCCATGAAGATGCTCGGGCTTCTGAATTTTTTGGAAGGTGCTTTGCGCGCGTGGGCCCCCATCTGACCGGAAGCTGTGTAACTGAAGTCCTCCACGGCAATGTAGTATACCTCGTGTCCTCTCTGCAATGCCTGCAAGGCCAGGCGGGTTGTTGTGAAGTAGGGTTCTTCTCTATCGTAGTCGTTGATAACAAAGGCTATTCGCATTACTGTATGTTTATGTTGTTAATGGCTGAACCGGAGTTGTCGCCGGCGTTATTGTTGAATCATTTTAAAAATGTTACCTTCTTTTTTGATCGTTTCAATTTTCTGACGGAACTCCCCCGACAAAAAGCGGGGTGTGATCGGTGCTTTCAACAGAATATTCCGGTGGATCAACTCCTGCACCACCGGCAGATAGTCCTCCCTGATCTTGCCGATCAGCAATTGGTTCAGGTCTTTTCCCTTCTTGATATAATTAATGATGTTTAAAAACCCTTTGAGGTACACGGCATCTTTCGTGAGCCCTCCACCCCGGTATGCCCTCATGCAGATATTGAAAGCAGAGTGATGCGGAAAACTATATTTATCTGCAAGCAGATGAAAAGTGTCCACAAAGGATTTGCCGCTTACCATTTCATGCACGGCCACCACGCGCGCCGCCAGGGTACGCATCCTGCTGCTGGTCAGGCCATCATTCAGGTATTCTGCCAATACCGCCAGACCTTCCTGCAACTCTTCATATCCCGGCACCCCAATGGAAAACAATTCCAGCGGCTGCGCCTTACCATTGTAGTAGGTCACCACATGCGTACCGATCTCGTGCTGCAACAGAGGCTGCGCGCGCTTCCTGGATACACCGAAACCTGAGTTGATATTTAACACGCCCTTAGACACAAGGATACCTTCAATGTCATCGGCAATGCGCACGCTCGTAGAGATGCTGGCATCCTGCGAACGCAGCCACTTCAACTCCTTTTGCGCCAGCAACGCAAACTGCGCGGCGTTGAGTCTTTTCGCGTCGCTACCGGATTCAGGACCCACATCCACAGCTACTAACAGCGCCTTTGCAATGTCCAACAATTGTTCACTCACGGGGCCAAAAAGCTGTAAACTGCTGAGCATGAAATCATGCTTTTCGCGCTCCTGCATCATGTTTAACATCCGGTCGATCTCCTTGCGCTTATCACGAAAGAGAAACGCAATGGTCGGATCGGTGATGTCTTCAATGGGAAGGTTGTAGATCTTTCTTTTAATGATCTCCGGATCCACGGGCATGGGCCGGTAATGAAAAACGGGATTCTTTTCATAGTTGGTTTTTTGAAATTCAGTCCAGGCTTCGTCTACATTGATAGGCGTCACCAACATCAGGAAGTCGAACAGCTTGCTGTAGGCCGCCAGCTCGCGGTCGATCTCGCGTGCCTTATCATCAACGATAGTCGTACCCAGCATCTGGAAGTGAGACGCGCTGAAAGAGGTTTGAAGCCTTATGAATTCGAAGAAGCTTTTCCTTAATGCCTTGCTGTAGCCTGCTCTCAGTTCGCGCAGGAATAAAGGATAAGGCTTGCCTGTGGCTTCGTTCAGATAAACAGGTGCAATCTCCAGTCCCATCATCGTGATCCCTTGCTTTTCCAGGTATTCTTTTGAGAGCAATGGTTTTTGATCCGGCGGTGCAGGCGGTTCGTCCTGCTTCCTGATCGCCGAATTCTTGTCCCATGCCGGGATGGGAATCTTATTCAGCTCGGCGTCCAGCTTACGCGCGGTATTGATGGCGCTTTTCTGGTTGATCACCACGGTGAAAGGAGACTGGTATGCTGGCTTTGCCAGCCAGGTTTCTACCAATAAAAATCCTTTGAATTTATCGGCATACAGGTTGCTGATCATCTGCACAATTTTTGTCAGCAGCCCGTTACTCTCGGCGTCTACGATCAGGTAGGAAGATTCCATCTTTCCGAGCCGGTTGGCGAAATAATCCTTGCCGTCCCTCATGCGGTAAACCAGCAGAAAGGGAACAGGTTTCTCAATTTTCAGGATACCGTTTCCAGGCAAACTGATATGAATAGGATCAGACTTCTTCAGTTTGTCCTGGAGGCGGTTGAGTATTTTCTGGCCGGCTTCGGTCATTATTTTACATCCTCCTTTTCTCGTTTGATTTCCTGCTGCAAAAAGCTTACCGATAATCCTAATAATTCTTTGAGCCTGTTGACATGAGGAATATCGGCAACACCGGTCCACTCTTCCATAAACGTCTTTTTAAATTCGATGGAAAAAACCGCGCCGTGATCGCCATAATGACGGATAACCCACTGCGAAAATGCGCCTCCCTTGAAGATCACGTTTTGACGGACGTCTAACGGACGATCCAAAACCGGAGCCCCGGTCAAAAAACTATTAAAGCGGTCGCAATACGCTTTCCATGACGGTCTATTATAAGCTGTGCCTAAGTTGATCTCCGGGTGGGTTGCCTCGGGCGCTGCTTCGAACGCATTTTGCCGCTTGTGGTTGTAAGAATGTACGTCCAGGATGAAGAAACTTCCGTGAGCCGCAATCACCTTTTCCAGCAAAGCACCTACGCCATCATAAAAAGAATCATACTCTGCATGAAGGGTTTTTATTTTTTCGGCAGGCAGCTCATTCCAAACGCTTAGGCCCCAGGCATCTTCAGGCTTTTGATAGACTGCTTTCTCTTTGGTTCTGTTAAGATCGAGCTGAAAGCGGGAAGTGTGGACAGTCACCGTGGTAACTGGCAGTTCTGAGATCATATAGCCGGTATACGGGTCTTCTTCGCGGGATCGCTCCTGTTCGCCGAGCAGCAAATGACCTTTCAGCGCATCATCGATCTGATGTCCATCGTGCAGGGCAAATGCTAAAATGGGCGTATTTCTGTCTACTACAGTAAAAGGGCTTTGAGGGCGCATAACTGTTTTGAAGACAAAAAGTAAGCCACTATTTATCTTCTATATTACGCTTTCAACACCGTTTAAAGACCGGTAAAAAAGGATGGGACCTGGTTGATATGCATGCTAATTAAAGTCCTGGCTATTTTTCTGAAACCACAGGCAGGCCTGTTGCAAACCACATTCACGGCATTTCGGACTGCGCGCGACACAGGTATATCTACCATGCAGAATTAACCAATGGTGCGCTTTATGGATCAGCCCGGCATCGATGTGCTTCACCAGTTCCTTTTCCACAGCCAGAGGCGTTGATGCTTTGAGCGGAACGAGGCCAATCCTTTTACTGACACGGAAGACATGGGTATCAACGGCCATGTTAGGTTGCTTCTCAATAACCGAAGTAATGACGTTGGCTGTCTTACGACCCACACCCGGCAAGGTGACCAGCTCGTTGACGGTCATCGGTATATCGCCATTGAAGTCCTGAAGCACTTTTTGAGCCATGCCTACCAGGTGTTTACTTTTATTGTTGGGATAGGAAATGCTTTTTATAAGCGGGAAAACTTCTTCAGGTGTTGCCTGGCTGAGGCTACTGATATCCGGATACTTTTCGAACAAATAAGGCGTCGTCATATTGACTCTCTTGTCTGTGCATTGCGCAGACAAGATTACTGCCACCAGCAATTGGTATGGATTGTCATACACTAACTCGGTTTCGGGTTCAGGCATATGAACCGAAAAATAATCAATCACAAACTGGTAGCGTTCCTTTCGTGTCATGAATAGTCTTCAGAAAAATGGCTAAGGTACAAGCCAAAAATCAGACTGCAAGCCTACAACCTAAAGATTTGATGGAACGTCATTTAGCAGAGCTGCACCTGCCTGGATTGCAAGGAGATCCCACAGGCTCAGATACATTTACTGATATAAAAAAATCGTTCCTATGAGCAAAATCTTCTACGCCCTGATTTTCTCACTAATCATCCTGTTGCCCTCCTGCAAAGCGTTTCATATGGTGAGCTTCGACTCCAGAAATATTCAACCCGGCATGAGCAAAGACGCCGTGATCAAGAAATTTGGCCGGCCCTACAAGGAAAGCTTTTACACCGATGATTCGGGCGACTTACAGGAAACGCTTTTCTACGATCAGGTGGTGCACAAAGGCGATGCGTATTACTACGATAATATTCTCGAATTCAAAAACGGCAAACTTGTCTCTATGACACAAGGCCCCGAAAGAAGATCCCTTAACAAAACAGTAGTCATCAAGAAAGAAGACTAAAAGGCGGACGCTTTGAACAGCCAGGAATCCTCTGAAGCTTTGACCATCACCTTAGCTCCTGAAAACGCAGCGGCCGTAATATTAGGCTGCTGCAATACCACTTTTACTCTTTTTGATTGCAAGCTCACTTTTCCTTCCATCAGTAAAAACAACTCGGCGGTGGCGATGTCCAGTTCAACGCTTTCGCCCTTCCGCAACCGGTAAGACTTTAACGAGAAATCTTTTACAGGCGCTTTGTAGGACTGGCTGTCTTTTTTGGAGCGCTTGATGATCTTGGGATGCGTCGGCTCACATTTTGTGTGCTTCAGCAGCTCTACAGTGTCGATATGTTTAGTGGTAAGTCCGCCGCGCAACACATTGTCGCTGCTAGCCATGATCTCCACGTTTTGTCCTTCGAGATAAGCATGAGGCACACCGGCATCCTGGAAGATCGCTTCGCCCGGGCGAAGGTGTAGCAGGTTGAAAAAGTAAATGGAAAATATGCCACGGTCGATGATACCAGGTCTGCTAAATGTAAGCGCTGCCCTGGCCGCCCAGAAATGTTCATCATCTTTCTGCAACTGGTTGCTTTGATAGAGCGGCACGATGCGCGCCACCAAAGGCTGCAGTAACTCGTTTACTTCCTCCTGGGGCATTTCCATCGCCAGTTGATACAAGCCTTTGTATCCTTTTTTCCTGAAAGCAGCTTTAAAGACTTTCAGTTCCTTTACCTTGTCCAATACCGCCAGCAGCTCCTCCTCCGGTTTAAAACCGTGTAGCAGGTAAAACTCGCTCATCGCCACCATCAGTTCAGGCTTGTGATTCGCATCTTTGTAGTTGCGGTCAGGAGCGTTCAACGGGACGCCTTTGGCATTCTCCTGTTCAAAGTCAATAGCTGCCTCGGCTTTGGAAGGATGCACCTGTATAGACAACATGTCCTTCACATCGAGGACCTTTAATAAATAAGGCAAATGACCAAATGCTTTAAACACCTTTTCTCCCAGGGCATCGGCTGCATGGGCATCAATATAATCGCGCAGCAACACTACCTCGCCGTTGCTCAGGGTCACCTTACAATCCGCCTGCGGATGCACGCCCAGCCAATATTCTGCAAAGGGCTGCATATTGGGATTCTCGATTTGTAACAGTGAAGGAAGATAGGATGTGCCACCCCAATCATAATGTTTAATACTTCCGCTTAAAGGAGCTAACAATTGCATAGTCTTTTTATGTAAATTCAGGTAAAGATAAGAAATGGCTCATCATAATGACCTTGGTAAAAACGGCGAGTCGCTGGCAGCGGGCTTCCTGGAATCCAGGGGCTATACCATTGTCTGCCGGAACTGGCGCCACGGTTATCATGAAATAGACATCATCGCTACCAAAGGTAAAAAATTACATTTCGTTGAAGTGAAAACCCGCAGCTCTTCTTCCTATGGGCATCCCGAAGAAAATGTGACCAGGAAGAAATTCAGGTATCTCAAAAATGCAGCAGATGAATATCTTTTTTTACATCCCGGGCACCGGTGGATTCAGTATGATGTGGTGGCTATCACGTTTCAAAAAGGTATGGAACCAGCGTTCTTTTTATTGGAAGATGTGTTCCTGTAGCTCCAGAGTAATTCCGCGCAAACGCGAATCGCTTTAGAAATAACAATGATTATTACCTCTTTGAATAAGCTAAATATGCGTCAGACCGGGGACGGCTCTTTTTTTTATTTCCAGACCCCGATCGCAAGTTTATGGATACAAGCGGAACAACATCGGCTTTTGATCGGTAATTTTATGTAGGTTTGTTGCTTTCAGCAACCTAATTAATTTTTTAAACATGCACATGAAATTATTGAGTTTAACGTTTGTAATGGCCACCCTGGCTTTTGTTGGTTGTAAAGACGGAGGCGGGGAAACTGCTTCAAAACCTTTTTGCAGTGATACCACTTGTATTACGGAACCCATGAAGTTCGAATCCAAAGAGGCAGGGAATCCTTTTGTGAGGATCAGTTTTAAAGATTGCCAGATCGACTCTATTCATTGGGAAAAAGGAGGAATGGGCGTGATCAAAGACATTATCTTTTCTGAATTTATTGACAAGCAGGTAAGACCTTCCAAAGAATTTCTGACTTGCGAAATCATTGATGCTAAATACGCGTGGATCAAATTCAATGATTGCGCTACCGGTCGTGGTTATTTATTGAAATTGCCTTTTGAGAAAGACGGCGCTACCAGCAAGTTCACCAGCGCCATTAATAGCTTCGATCCTAAGTTTAAAGTGGAAGACGGTCTGGCCGCTTATTACGACAACACGTTCATTTATGTGGAAGACATGAAAACCGGACAAACCGCGAAACAATTACTCACGGATAAAGGCGTAACAGAAATCGACTATGATAATGTTCACAGCCTGATCGACTCGGTGAATATCACGAAAAGCAATATCTACGCTAAACTGATCGTGGATAAAAAAGAGGTGGTGCATAACAGCCCGCTTACTTTTAAATAAATTATGTGGGAGCCTTACAAAAAAGGATTTAAAGCTTACCTGCAGTTAGAAAAATCGCTTTCGGCCAATTCCACGGAAGCCTATCTGCGCGATCTTGATAAGCTCACCCAATTCATTGAACTAAAAGAGCTGCAAAAAAATCCTGCAACAATCACGTTGCAGGATTTGCAGTTTTTTATACAATGGATCGGCGAACTGGAGATGTCGGCCACTTCACAGGCCCGTATCATTTCCGGCATCAAAGCCTTTTATAAATACTGCCTGATCGAAGATATTGTCCGGGAAGATCCGACGCTCCTTCTTGAAGCGCCAAAGACCAGGCGCACCCTGCCTGATGTGCTCAGCTTCGCTGAAATCGAACAGATAATGGAGCAGATCGATCTGAGCCAACCAGAAGGCACCCGAAACAGGGCGATCCTTGAAACCCTTTACAGTTGCGGGCTACGGGTCAGCGAGATAGTAAATCTAAAGATATCACAACTGTACCTGGACGTTGGTTTTGTGAGAGTGGTCGGGAAAGGCGATAAAGAGCGACTGGTTCCGATCGGCAACACCGCTATTAAGCATATTAACCTTTACCGGCAGCACGTTCGCACGCATATCCGGATCAAGCCCGGCAACGAGGACATTCTCTTTCTCAATAAACGCGGCGCAAAGCTGACCCGGGTCATGATCTTCCTGATCATCAAAACGCTCACTGAAAAAGCCGGTATCAGGAAAGCCGTTTCGCCTCACACGTTCCGGCATTCTTTTGCAACGCATCTGATTGAAGGCGGCGCTAACCTCCGCGCGGTACAGGAAATGCTGGGGCATGAAAGCATTACCACCACTGAGATCTACACACACCTGGACAAAGAGTTCCTACGCAAAACGTTGGAAGCATTTCATCCGGGGTTCCGCTCCTGAAGGGGACAATCCGGAAATACATCTGCGCAGGGAATGAGTGTCTCCCAGATTACACAGCATTCCATGGAAGACTGGTTAAAGGTGCACAGCATTTCGGTAATCATGCCGTAGGTCCCGATGCATCCCCACACCAGGGTCAGAACAAAAGTGACACGATCATGTTATTTATCCCCTAATAATCAGCTATTTTACTAATTTTATACTTTAATAAAAACATTCAATCAATGAGAAAAATTGCATTATCACTTGTATTATTATTCGGCATAACCATTGCTAACGCCCAGCTGAAATTACCCGCACCCAGCCCGGCCCAAACGGTCAAACAGGAATTTGGTTTATCAAGCATCGAACTGTCTTATAGCCGCCCGGCAGTTAAAGGACGTAAGATATTCGGAGACCTGGTTCCATTTGGCAAAGTATGGAGAACGGGCGCTAACGGCGCAACGACGCTCACTTTTGGAGACGATGTGATCATCGGTGGCAAAGAAATTCCTGCCGGTAAATATGGTTTACTAAGCATTCCCGGTGCTGATTCCTGGACGATCATCATTACGAAGCAAACCGATGTTACCAGCCCTGCAGCTTATAAGCCGGAAGAAGACGTAGTGCGCGTGAAAGCGTCGCCTGTTCAACTCCCCTTTCAACTGGAGAACTTCTCCATCTCTTTTGAAGACATTACTAACGAAAGCTGCGAGCTGGCCATCATCTGGGACAATATAATGGTGAGCGTACCCATTAAAACGGATATCGACAAAAAGGTCATGGCGTCCATCGATGAATCGATGAAATCGGACAAACCAGCGTATTTCCAGGCAGCTTTTTATTACCTGGAAAATGAAAAAGATCTGAATAAGGCGGCGGCATGGTTTGAAAAAGCAGCGGCAGCACAACCGGAGGCTTTCTGGATCAAACATCACCAGGCGAGAGCATTGGCCAAACTGGGCAAAAATGCGGAAGCCAAAAAGGCCGCGGAGCAATCGAAAGAACTGGCCGCGGCTGCTAAAAACCAGGATTATGTGACGCTGAACGAAAAGCTGATTAAAACCTTAAAATAACAATGCCGGTAATCAGCCGGTATTAGTGGCATCAAATATGCTTGATCAGACAAGCAAGCGGCAATATCGCTGCAACAAATCAGATCGCGCGGTTGAGCAAAACGTGTTCGATCCCTTTCAACCCAATAAATCATTAAAAATGAAACATTTTATAAAGCCACTGTTGATCAGCGCGTCGCTCCTGTTCGCTGCTACTACCGTGACCCTGGCACAAAAATCCTACAATCTATCTTTTAAGCCGGAGAATGGCAGTAAGTACATCGCAATCTCTACGGTGAAATCGAAAGTGATACAAAACGTAATGGGGCAGGAAATCAATATCAATATGAACTACGATATGAACATGCTCTACGATATCACGAATTCAGGCGAGAATAAAAAACTAAAAATCACCTACGACAAGATCAAAATGGATATGGACGCGATGGGCCAGAAAGTTTCCATGAGCAGCGACGATACCGACACATCCAATGAAGCCAGCAAAAGTTTCCGAGCATTGAAAGGTCAAGCAGTAAGCGTTATCCTGACACCTGATGGAAAAGTGCTGGAAGTAGAGGGCGCGGAAGAAATAGTGAATAAGGTAGGAACCAATGACGTGCAGAAAGAGACGATGAAAGCGGTTTTAGGAGAGGACGCGCTTAAAAATATGATGCAGCAGGCATTCGGCTTTTACCCCGGCAAACCAGTAAAAGTGGGAGACAGCTGGACTGACAGCATGACTATCGAATATCCGTTTACCATCAAAGCGCTCAACACCCACACTTTGACAAAAGTTGAGGGCGATAAAGCATTTATCAACACTGTGAGCCAGCTTGGAACGGCGGAAGGCTCCAAGATCAACAGCAACGGTATGGAAATGTCTTTAGACCTGACGGGAGACCTCACGGCGACCTCCCAGGTGGATATGAACACCGGCATCTCAATGGAATCCCAAATAACGCAAAACCTAAAGGGCAACATTGAAGTGCAAGGCCAGAAGATTCCGATGGCTACGGCGATCGACATGACTATGACCACGACAAAAAGATAACTTAGCAATAGCTGCTAAATAAAACAGGCGCCTTTCCCGGGCGCCTGTTTTGTTATTCGTTGTTCGAGATCCTTATCGCTTCAACTGGAATGTTTCCAAAAACTTCGTGTTGAAATTACCTTTGATAAAATCTTCGTTCTTCATCAGCTGGAGATGGAAAGGGATCGTTGTTTTTACGCCCTCGATGACATACTCGCTTAAAGCGCGGTACATGGTGTCGATCGCTTCTTTCCGCGTACGTGCGATGGTGATCAGCTTACCGATCATGGAATCGTAGTACGGAGAAATGGTATAGCCAGCATACACATGACTGTCTACCCGCACACCATGACCACCCGGAACATGCAGGTTGGTAATCTTGCCGGGTGAAGGACGGAAATCGTTGAAAGGATCTTCCGCATTGATCCGGCATTCGATGCTGTGCATGTTGGGGAAATAATCGTTACCCGATATCTTTTCTCCCATGGCAATCTTTATCTGTTCTTTGATGAGGTCAAAGTTGATCACTTCTTCTGTCACGCAATGTTCTACCTGTATACGGGTATTCATTTCCATGAAGTAGAAGTTGCGATGTTTGTCCACCAGGAACTCGATCGTACCTACGCTCTCATAACCAATGGCAGAAGCCGCTTTTTTGGCTGCTTCACCCATTGCTGCGCGCAGTTCGTCGGTCATGAACGGAGAGGGTGATTCCTCGACCAGCTTCTGATGACGGCGCTGGATAGAGCAATCGCGCTCACTCATATGACAGACATTTCCGAACTGATCGCCCGCCACCTGGATTTCAATATGTCTTGGTTCCTCTACAAATTTTTCCATGTAGATACCGTCGTTCTTAAACGAGGCGGCAGCTTCCATCTTGGCCGTGTCGTAGGCTTTTTCCATTTCCGACTCATCCCAAACGATACGCATACCTTTACCTCCACCGCCCGCAGTGGCTTTCAAAATAACCGGGTAACCCACATCCTTTGCCAGGCTCTTTGCTTCTTCAACACTTTCCAAAAGGCCTTCACCTCCCGGCACCACCGGCACACCGGCTTTGATCATGGTTTCCTTGGCCGTGATCTTGTCGCCCATCTTGTTGATCATATCAGCCGTAGGACCGATAAATTTCACACCGCTTTCGTTGCAGATACTGGCAAACTTGGCATTCTCTGCCAGGAATCCGTACCCGGGATGCACTGCGTCGGCATTCGTGATTTCGATCGCAGCCATGATGTTGGGAATATTGAGATAGGACTCGGAGCTGGCCGGGCGACCGATACAAACGGCTTCGTCGGCAAACTTCACATGCAGGCTCTCGCTGTCGGCTGTAGAATAAACCGCTACGGTTTTAATACCCATTTCTCTACAGGTTCTGATCACCCTTAATGCTATCTCCCCCCTATTGGCTATTAATATTTTTTTGAACATACTGTCAGTGTGCTGATGTGCTGATATGCTAATGCGTTAATAACATTCAACCACAATAATTTTAAAATATAAAACAACTTAAGATGTAACTGAAAGGATCTTTCGTTTTGAAGTAGCTACTATTATTACAGTCCGGCTCATTGCTTCAACTTAACGGGTCGTGCTGAATCAGAAAGATACCCGTTTAAGTATTCAGGGAGCCATCATCGATACTTGCTTCGCAACTTTGTTTACAGATTCAGTTGTAAAGCCTGCCACGTTTTTGGGTCACAGCATCGTCTGAACTCATTTCAGCAAAGGCTTTCGCAAATTCTTTATTAGCTGCTGCTTTAATGAGCTAACTGAACAACTAAGCGGTCTCCACCTCAAACAGCGGCTGATCAAACTCAACCGGAGAAGCGTCGTCTACCAATATCTTAACGACTTTCCCGCTGATCTCGCTTTCAATCTCGTTGAATAATTTCATCGCCTCGATCACGCATATCACTTTACCCGGAGTGATAATATCACCCTCTTCTACAAAGTTAGGTTTATCCGGAGACGGCTTGCGGTAGAAGGTACCGATCATCGGGCTTCTTACAATAGTATTATTGCTTGAAGTAGCTGAGGGCGCCTTAGGCTTTTCTGCCGCAGGTGCCGGCTGCTGATTTTGAGGCGCTGTTATTTGTGCAGGAGCCACAGGCATTGGCAGGGTCGGCATAGAGAAAGGTGGCGCAGACACTACTTGTGTAACAGGCTCTTCCTTTTGTTTGATAGATAGTTTAAAGTCTTTCTGCTCAATATTGAATTCTCCAATATTGGATTTATTGATCATCTTGATCAGCTCCTGAATTTGTCTGAAGTCCATATTTTTCAATTTGACAGCTTTTGGATTAATGATTATTTCGCTAACAGCCTTAGAAAAGAACAACTAAGGTAAGTAAATCGATAAGATAAACAGAAGATTTACCGCTAATTTTTGCACACCGAAGCCATCCACAAAAGCGGCAATATTGATCCGGCAAATCTCTAGCCAATTGATTTATTCTTTCACTCTTTCTACGTACTCACCGGTCTTTGTATTGACACGGATCAGCTCTCCTTCATTGACAAACAAAGGAACGTTTACTGTAGCACCTGTTTCCACTGTAGCTGGCTTCAGGGTGCGGGTAGCAGTATCACCTTTCAGACCTGGCTCCGTGTAAGTCACGAGCATTACGATCTTATCGGGCAATTCGACGCTTACCGGCTGTTCAGTTTCCGTATTGATGGCGATGGCTACTTCCTGCCCTTCTTTTAAGAATTGAGGTGCATCGATCAGGTTTTCGGCAACACTGATTTGCTCAAACGTAGTGTTGTCCATAAAGTTAAAACCGGTTTCATCCTGGTAGAGATACTGATACGCTCTTTTTTCAACTCTTACGGGGTAAATAGTGTCGCCGGAGTTCCATGTTTTTTCGATGGTCCTGGTATTGTCAACACCTTTCAGTTTTGCCCACACTTTAGCAGCTGCACGAGCCGTTTTATTTTCACCAAACTCTACTACCGAGTAAAGGCTGCCATCGAGTTTTAAGATCATGCCGCGGCTGATGTCAGAAGTATTTGCCATTATAAAAAAAATTTAGGGCGCAAACGTACATAAAAATTTCCATCTGAAGGGTTGGATGGCGCTCATATGTTAAAAATAGAAAGCCGGTCCAAACACATACATTAAATAAATAATGTAAATAATTTTTTCTGGCCACACGGCATTTAAGGCGCAATACAGCGGAAATCTTCCAATTAACCACTCCGAAAATATATTACAATAAATAATATTTATTCAAATAAGCAAACTTTGATTGTTTTTTATTGAATATTGTTACTTTTACAATTAATTAATATGAAATAATATTAAAAGAATGATGGAAATTTTGCTGGAAAACGTATATATATTTAGATATAATATAACCAAAACTGTCTACGACAGATCTCTTAACCACTTTTTTAACATTAAACTAAAGTAAATGAAAGGAAAAGTTCTTCTACTAACAACCAAAGCTCTTTTCATCACAACTGCCTTGTTTGCGCAAACTGAAACCGAAACTGAAGAACCCGCTGGCGATTTACAGATCAATGGTTCGGTTGACGCCTACTACCGCTACAATTTTCAGAATGCAAAATCTGTAGGTGAAACGAACAACCTGACCAGCTTTACCAATTCTCAAAACTCGATTGAACTGGGGATGGCCTCCCTAAAGGCCAGCTACACAAAGGGAAAAGCCGGCGTAGTAGTAGACCTGGGCTTTGGCACAAGAGCGCGGGAGTTTTCCTATGCTGAAGAGCCGATAACGGGGGAAGACGGGACCAGTTCAGGATCATCTCTCCTGCAGGCGATCAAACAAGCTTATGTAGTCTACAACCCCACTGACAAGATCAGGATATCAGCGGGTAAATGGGGAACACACCTGGGATACGAGGTGCTGGACCCGCAGCTGAACAGGAACTACAGCATGAGCTACATGTTCTCTTACGGACCGTTTTCCCACACAGGTTTAAAGATCGATTATAATATAGGTGAAGGTTTTGGCGTAATGGCCGGTGTGACCAACCCTACCGATATTCTCTCGGCCTCCTTTGCTAAGAAGAACGTGATCGCACAGGTGAGCAAAACATCAGAAGTTGTGAACGCCTTTTTAAATTATGTAGGTGGAAAGGACCTGGCTGATAACAACCACAACCAGATCGGCCTTACGGCTACCGCCAAAGTAAGCGACATGTTCTCCCTCGGATATGACGGAACGGTAAAGATCGTTGACCAGTTCGAAGATGTATCTAAGAAATGGTGGGGCTCTGCGCTCTACGTGAATGTAGACCCTTCTGAAAAATTCGGCATCACCTTACGTGGTGAATATTTTGACGACACGGATAAAGGAGGATTGATCTTCGGAACTTCGATCACCCAGGCAACGCTTTCTTTCAACATCAAACCGGTAACCGGGCTAACGTTCATCCCCGAGTTCAGGCTTGATAACGCTAAAGACCCCTATTTCTATAAGAACGACGGTAGCTTAACCAAGAGCACCGGTAGCTTCCTTATAGCTGCAGTTTATTCATTTTAGTTTCTGTCAACACTGCTTATACCAAAAAAGAACCCCTGCTTGATGCGGGGGTTTTTAATTATATTTCGATGGCGCAGTTGACCCATTCTCCGTCAAAGCCGGCATTGTACTTCTTGTAAAAATTAATAGCCGGTTCATTCCAATCCAGCACCTGCCAGCAAATCCGCTTCAGCTTTTTAGCTTTGGCTTCCCCGACCAGGGTATCGAACAGCAAAGTTCCGACGCCTCTTCCCCGCATGGCTTCCGTCACCAGGATATCTTCCAGGTACATCGCCTGCCCCTTCCAGGTGGAAAAACGGATATAATACAAAGCAAATCCCACAATCTGGCCGGTATACTCGGCTACAAAGCCCCACCATACGGGGTTTGTCCCGAATCCGCTTTCGGTAAAATGTTCCAGGCTGATCGTCACCTCCTGAGGTGCGCGCTCATAGGTGGCCAACTCCCGCACCAGCTCGAGTATGCGGGAACAATCAGCCGCGGTAGCCCGGCGGATCGTAATCTCTTCTTTCATTTTAAGATGATGGTTGATAATTTGACCGATGACAGGCGAACAGCCTGTATCAGCATTAATACGTTTTCGGGTTGACTAAAGCAGTTTTAGCAGCGTCTGTAAAATAATACTGTCAACTCTTAATAAGCCCAATCAATCAGCGTTGCGCCCCAGGTAAAACCACCTCCGAACGCTGCAAGCACGAGCTTATCGCCCTTTTTGAGTTTGCTCTCCCATTCCCAAAGGCAAAGCGGAATGGTCGCAGCCGTCGTATTTCCATATTTCTGAATATTGATCATGACCTTCTCTTTAGGAAGTCCGATCCGGTTGGCAGTAGCGTCAATAATGCGCAGGTTGGCCTGGTGAGGCACCAGCCAGGCGATATCATCTCCCGTCAGCCTGTTTCTTTCAAGCAACTCGGCACTAACATCTGCCATACCTTTCACTGCGAACTTGAAAACGGTCTGGCCTTCCTGGTAGGCGTAATGTTCGCGCCGGGCAACGGTTTCCGCGGTAGCAGGATAAGCGCTGCCGCCGGCTTTCATTCTCAGGTACTGAGCACCGCTGCCATCGCTTTTCAAAATACTGTCTTTGATACCCAAACCTTCCGTGGCAGGTTCGAGCAGAGCTGCGCCCGCGCCGTCTCCAAAAATAATACAGGTGGTCCTGTCGGTATAATCCACAATAGCGCTCATTTTATCAGCGCCTACCACGATCACTTTTTTATAACGGCCGCTTTCAATAAAAGCAGCACCCTGAGTGAGGGCATATAAAAATCCTGAACATGCGGCGGAAATATCATATCCGAAGGCGTTGACCGCTCCCACCCTGTTGGCCACAATATTGGCCGTAGCGGGAAACACCATATCCGGCGTCA
This sequence comes from Niabella sp. ZPM-14, assembly GCF_055693045.2. Classification (NCBI taxonomy): domain Bacteria; kingdom Pseudomonadati; phylum Bacteroidota; class Chitinophagia; order Chitinophagales; family Chitinophagaceae; genus Niabella; species Niabella sp. ZPM-14. The sequence continues at coordinate 3,438,027 of NZ_CM181148.1, read as the reverse complement.
CGGTCGCAACAATAATACAGTCAATCTCTGCAGCATCAATACCCCGCTTTTTAAGCAATCCCTCCACTGCGGGTACGATCATTTCACTAACTCCTTTTCCTTCGCCCTTCAATATCCTGCGCTCTTCGATGCCGGTGCGCGTCCTGATCCATTCGTCATTCGTTTCTACTATCTTTTCAAGGTCAAAATTGGTTAGCTTGTCTTCTGGTACATAGCCGTTAACTGCAGTAATTGCCGCTGTAATTTTGTTACTCATTGATTTCTAAAAGATTTTATCCGGATCACGCTCCCGGGAGATGCCAAAGGTAAAGGAATTTATAATTTGTGATTTGAGATTTATTGTTTGAAATTCGCAAAATGATATCGTATTTAAAAGGAACGTTTGCCAGCATCAGCCCCTCTGCCGTAATAATTGACGTACAGGGCGTTGGCTATGAGGTCAACATCAGTCTGAACACATTTTCAGCCATCCAGGACCAGCAAACCGGACTCCTTTATACGCACCTGTTGATTCGCGAGGATGCCCATCTTTTATATGGCTTTGCCGATACGAAAGAGAAGGATATTTTTTTATCCCTGCTCAGCGTGTCGGGGATCGGGGCAAACACAGCCCGGCTGATCCTTTCTTACATGAAGCCGGAGGAAATAACCACTGCCATATTGCACGGAGATGCGCGGGCTTTGGAACGGATCAAAGGCATCGGCAAAAAAACGGCCGAGCGGGCAGTGCTGGAACTGAAAGATAAGGTCGGAAAACAACAGACTGATGTCGCGCCTTTACAGGGCGTTGTAGCAGGATCGACGGTGAAGCAGGATGCTTTAGAAGCGCTGATTGCGCTGGGGATCAACCGGCAGCAGGCCGACCAGCAGGTCGCCAGATTATTGCAAACCGATCCGGATCTGCAACTGGAAGACCTGATCAAAAAAGTATTGAAAGGATTGTGAGTGTGGCTGATAGACCATGGACAATCGACCATAGACCGTTTACAATAAGCTTTTGGTACTAACGGTGATGGATAAGTGTTTCAGGAATTCCGTGTTGTGAGTAAACAAATTCTTAGGTAAAAAGATTGCTCCCGAATGATAGGCTTCCCGAAAATGGAACTTCTTCTATGGACTGTAGACAATGGACCATAGACTATCCCCTCCCTTATCACCTCTTCTTGAAATCGCCTCGTTTCCAGGCATTGATGAATTCTGCCCAGGCTGCCGGGCTAAAGATATTCATGGGCGGTATTTGTCCCTGGTAGCGCGCCCGCTGAAAGACATTATTCAATTGGCGGTTGGTCATCTCGCGGCCGTCATGAGGCAATTTAGCCAAATAGGCACGCCGCGCTTCGGGGGTGTTGGCTTTGCGTAGTATCTCAAGTTCGTCCTCAGCAACCGGGGTGTTGACGAAATCCCTGGCGAACTGTTCGGGGGTAGGCCTTGGGCGGATGATGGCCACAGGTAGGTAAGTGGTGTCCTGCACCAGCGTCTTCACAACGCTATATTGAGTTCCTTTTAAAGTGTCGGGGACGGTGACAGATCCGGGCTGATAACTCACGTGGGAAAACTCGATCACATCGCCTTTAAGCACCGCAATGGAAAACACACCGTCATTATTAGTAATGGTACCGCGCTTTGTCCCTCTTACCGTAACGCTCACAGCTGGGATGGCTTCAAGGCTGTCTGCTGTCATGATGATCCCGAAAAGCTGAACTACCGAATCGCGGGCTTTCTCAAACTGCGCCTGCGCCGCCAGACCGCTACATAACAGCGCTATAAAAAACAATACAATTTTCTTCACTGTGCCAAAATTAAGTACATGAATTTTAATAAAGACAACAATTTGGGTTTATAGGTGTTTAACTTTGACATTTATATTTGAATTTAACATAAGCTTTAATAATGACGAAAGAAAAAGTATTGGATGCGTTGAAGACAGTGCACTACGCTGGTAATGAAAAGGATATTGTGACAGCTGGTATCGTACAGGACCTGGCGATTGAAAAATACTATATTTCTTTTAGTCTGATTGTTGACACCGATGACGCCGACGTGCGGCTGAAATTGAAAAGCGAATCGATCAAAGCCATTAAAGACCTGGTAGACAAAAATGCGGTGATCAAAGTGTCGTTTCAAAACAAGCCTGCGGCAGCAACTGCATATGAAGAAGATCCCAAAGCTCCTCTTTCCGGAGTGAAAAATGTAATTGCCGTGATTAGTGGAAAAGGAGGCGTGGGCAAAAGCACCGTTTCGGCCAACCTGGCGCTGGCACTCGCACAGAGCGGCGCTAAAGTAGGTCTGATGGATGCTGATATTTACGGGCCGAGCGTGCCCATCATGTTTGGCGTGCGCGGCGAACGACCGATGATGAAGGATGTGAATGGTAAAGGGGTGATCGTACCGTTAGAACGTTTTGGCATCCGGCTGCTCAGCATCGGGTTGCTGGTAGACGAGAGCAAAGCTGTCGTTTGGCGCGGGCCTATGGCCAGCAGCGCGATCAGGCAGTTTGTGACCGATGTCGATTGGGGCGATCTTGACTACCTCATTGTTGATATGCCTCCGGGCACTGGTGATATTCACCTGACTTTACTCCAGATGATCAAAGTGGCGGGCGTCGTGATCGTAAGCACACCCCAGGATGTGGCGCTTGCCGATGCAAAGAAAGGTATAGCGATGTTCGGCCAGGCACAACTCAATGCCCGTATCTTAGGACTGGTTGAAAACATGAGCTACTTCACGCCGGCGGAATTACCCGATAACAAATACTATATTTTTGGAAAGGAAGGCGCACAACGATTAGCATCCGAATATGAGCTTCCCTTTTTGGGAGAGATCCCGCTGGTGCAAAGCATCCGGGAGGGCGGCGATTTCGGTGTTCCGGTGATGATGAGCGATGATGAGATCAGTAAGAAAGCCTTTATGGAGCTGGCACAGCGTGTAAGCAAAGCGGTTGGGAAATGATCTCATAACGCAACCAGGTACCAAGCCCTAAAGTAGTGCTTCGAAGACGTGACCTTTAATATCGATAAGCACGCCCTCTCGACTTCCGTTTCACTTTAAATTCATTCATGTGTTCATGACAACACGTCCCTTACCAGCAATGAATAATTGCTATACATCTATTTTATTTTAACAATAATATTCACTGCCGCTGTTCGGGAATAAGCCAAATAGCTTGGCCGGATTTTAATGGATAGATCACGCGACACATCAAACTGGCTGAAATGTGCATCAACAGTGGCATCCAGCACGTTTAAGCCCCAGGTAAGCAGAAAATAAATGGCAGAATAATCAACATTTTTTCTAATGTCGTCTCTCAAAAATATAACAGCGTTAATCCCATTCTGCTCATACGTCAGTCTAACTATCAGGTCTAACGCAAAATAGGCAGTGTAATCTCGCTCATTTTTTGGCAACCTGCTTAAAGCCTGTACCACGCGCACCCCGTCTCGAGATCTTTTGTACCATTTCAGATTAAACAAAAAAGGCCGCTGGTTGCACCTATAGCCGCGTATACGACCGGTACTTTCCAAAGCTTCTTGTTATATATTTGACCTGATCAAGGAAAAACAGCTGAGCGAATTGCGGCCGTGGCCGGATGACACTCTTTCGACTTAACGGTTTTCGTTGAATCTGTCAAATGTATCTTATTAACGGTATCTGTTTGCGCATGACTAGTCAACGAACCTATTAGCATTGCAGTTAGAAGTAGCGGTGTTTTCATCCAGCAAAGAAAATCGCCATCTTCTTTATAATTTGTTAACCATTGCATGAAGCAAGTTGTTTAACAAATGTTTAAACGAAAAACGCCGCAATCTCTTGCGGCGCTTCAACAATTTATTTGATAGCTGTCAGATTCCTAAGACTTCCTTCATTCCAAAGATCCCTTTTTTATCTTTCAGAAACTCTGCGGCGATCACGGCGCCCAGCGCGAACCCTTTGCGGTTGTGTGCAGAATGGGTGATGCTTATATCGTCTATATCAGATACATACCGGATCGTGTGCGTACCGGGATCAGGATCGATCCTTTTGCTTACGATCAGCAGCTCATCATTTCCGGGAGTCGTATCGTTCACCCACTTGTTTAATTCAGTGTAGGTTTCCATTACGCCTTCGGCCAGCGTGATAGCAGTACCGCTGGGGGCATCGCGCTTTTGTGTGTGGTGGATTTCTTCCAGCGACACGTTGTATTCTTTGTGCGGATGCATTAATGCGGCCAGCTTCTTGTTCAGCTCGAAAAAGAGGTTCACCCCCACACTGAAGTTGCTGGCATATATAAAGGCGCCATTCTTTTCCTGGCACAATTGCTCTACCGTATCCATTTTATCGAGCCAGCCGGTAGAGCCGCTTACAACGGGAATACCAAACCTGAGTAACTTCAAAATGTTTTCGTAGGCAGTGTGGGGCCCTGTAAATTCGATCGCCACATCTGCTTTTGCCACGTTCGCGGCATTGAACGCATCGAGATTCGATTCATCGATCTTCAAAACAATTTCATGACCGCGTGATACCGCTATCTCTTCGATCGCCCTGCCCATTTTACCATATCCAATGATCGCTATTTTCATATACTTATGTTACTTCACTAATTTTAAAAATGAATACTTTCTATTTTACCCTCACGATAAAACTCATTCCGGCGGTTCGGGCCATTTCACTATATCCCGGTTGTATCTTGAACGTAAGATCGGGAGAAATATCAAAGCTGCTTAAATGCGCGTCTACCGTCGCGTCTACCACATTGAGCGCCCAGGCAATAATAAAATAGATGGCGGCGTAGTCCAGGTTTTTACGAAAGTAATCCCTGTTAGTGCGCAAATATTCCGGCTGCACACCCTGACTGCCCTCAAAAAACACCCGTTGCAGGTCTTCATGCACCTTTTGATAACCAGGGCTCCCTATAGAGTCCTTCCCCTGTGTAATGTTGTAGGCAATTGTATAGGCATACTTGGTCCGGTTGTACCAGGTCAGGTTATTAACGAAGATGGCACCCGTCGCACCCAGTGCTGCATATACAATAGGCACTTTCCAGATCTTCCGATTGTATACCTGTCCCCAGCCGGGTAAAATGGCAGACCGGAGCGCCGCCGCACTAGGCTTGCGCGCCTTGGGATCACGAAGTTTTGTGGAATCAGTTTCTTTAAACGCTGGATTTTCAATGGTCGGCTTTACAACGGTGTCCTGTGCTTCCAGGAGCTTGCGCGCCACAGCGGTGTCAACAGTTTGGGCATGGGCCGCACTGATGCTCACCAGGTAACCCAAGAAAGCAGTAAGAATTAATTTTGTAACGAAATGCATGATGCAAAGAAAATACAGATTAATCTATTGACACGTTAAAGTTTTGCAACAGCTTGTTCAGCTCTTCAACAGAATAATAATCGAACGTGATCTGCCCATGTCCTTTGGAGCTGTGCTTCAGCTTCACCCGGGTATCAAATTGCGTAGCCAGCTTATCCTCAATCCGCTGAAACGGAGCGGATAAATTGCTTTTTACCGGCTTCTTAGAGCCGTTTTCTTTATACAGGTTACGGACCAGCGCTTCGGTCTGACGGACCGAAAGTCCTTTCTCTTTTATTTCTTTGAAAATAAATAATTGCTTGTCCACCGTATCCACATTGATCAGCGCACGCGCATGGCCCATGGAAATATTGCCATTGCGCACTGCCAGCTGTATATCTGGCGGTAGTTTCAACAACCGGATGAAGTTGGCAACCGTACTCCGGTCTTTCCCCATGCGCTCGGCCACATGGTCCTGCGTATAATCCAGCTCATCCATCATACGCTTATAGCTCAGGGCAACTTCCATCGCATTCAGATCTTCCCGCTGCAGGTTTTCCAGCAATGCCAGCTCCAGCAATTCCGCATCGTTCGCCTGACGGATATAAGCCGGCACTTCCTTGATACCTGCAATTTTGGAAGCCCTCAGTCTGCGCTCCCCTGCAATCAGCCGGTACTTACCATTAGCCATTTTAGACACAGTAAGCGGCTGGATAATATCGTGCGTTTTGATCGACTGTGCCAGCTCCTGCAACGCCTGTTCGTCGAAATCTGTACGAGGCTGTTTAGGGTTCGTTTCAATATCGCTGACGGGAATTTTAGATATATTAGTGGCAGCTTCCACCACCGTCTTTTTAAGATCTCCTGCACCACTTTTCAATTCAGCATCAATGTTGCCCAACAGGGAGCGGATGCCTTTTCCCAATGCGTCTTTATTTGATTTTTGTGTAGCCATTCAATAGTTTCAATTTTTTAATTGTGCGTTGCTCCTTCCCACTGAAGAAACGCTTATTCCAATATGCGCTCTTCGTTAGAGATCTTTGTCATATCATTTTTCTGCAAGATCTCTTTAGCCAGGTTGAGATAATTTACCGAGCCCTTGCTGTTGCCGTCGTATAAGATCACCGGCTTGCCAAAGCTCGGCGCTTCGCTAAGCTTCGAATTCCGGTGTATGATCGTATTAAACACCAGTTCTTCAAAATGGCGGCGTACTTCATTCACCACCTGGTTGCAAAGGCGCAGCCTGGCATCATACATGGTCATCAGGATACCCTCTATCTTCAGGTCGGTGTTGAGCCTGCTTTGTACGATCTTGATCGTGTTGAGCAGCTTGCCCAGCCCTTCCAGCGCAAAAAATTCACATTGTACCGGCACAACCACCGATTGAGCCGCCGTCAGTGCATTCACTGTGATCAGTCCCAGAGAGGGCGAACAGTCGATGACTATAAAATCATACTGATCTTTCACCGCATCGAGAATTTCCTTCAGAACAGTCTCCCGGTTGGGATAGTTGATCATCTCGATCTCGGCCCCTACCAGGTCGATATGCGACGGGATCAGGTCGAGATTAGGTATTTCACTTTTTAATATCACATGCCCGGCGGGCGTCTGGTTAGCCATACAGTCATAAAGACTTTGCGTGATATTTTGCAGATCAAAGCCCACACCCGTTGTGCTATTGGCCTGCGGATCAGCGTCTACGAGCAAGGTTTTGTATTCCAGTACGGCAAAACTTGCGGCCAGATTGATCGCAGTCGTAGTTTTACCGACCCCCCCTTTTTGGTTTGCTACTCCAATAATTTTTGCCATATTTTGATACCGCGATCTAAGGATTAATAAGTTGAAAAAATGAATACATCTTAGTGAAACGCAAATGTAAAGTTTTTGAAGCAGGAATGAACAGGGAGGGGAAGTCGGAGGTTGGAGGTCGGGGGTCCGAGGTTGGAAGTCGGGAGTAGGAAGAGGAAATCCATGTTCAAAGGTCTATGGGCATAACATTTTTTCTTTTTATCTGATTTTTACGGCAAAGTGCACAAAGATTTGTTCGCAAGCACGCAGAGAAGGAAGTTGTTTAACCTTTTGAATATTATTCAGCAGAACATTTCAAGCGAACCGAAGCGCCCGCCCGTGCCGGGACGGACGGGAAGAAATTCCAGCTAACCCGGTCTGACGGTCTCCGTCTGACCGTTTCTGTACGCAAGCACCAATCCAATCATCGCATCAGAAAGCGCTACCAGCGCCAGGAATGAGTGCGGGGCTGCTGAAGCCATAAAGACCGGCATGAAATATCGCTCTTATTGGCACACATGATCCGGCTCCATCCCTTTCGCAGAATGAAAAAAGTTGAAACAACGCCCAGGATAAAAATGTTATGCACCCTGGTCTATTGTCCATGAATCATTGTCCGAATTACTCCTTAGCTTTGATTGCTATAAAAAGTCTTAGTTATGCGCAACGGACCGTTTTGGTGGATTTTAATTGCGGTGATGATCCTCATCGACCTTTATGTGTTCTTCTCCGTAAGATCCTTATTTGGCGGCGGTACGCGTGGGCGCACGATCTACACCATCGTCTATTGGTCCTTGTCGGTTATAGCACTGGCGCTGATCTTTTTACTGCCCTATATCCAGTCCGGCGAACAAAACAAGCTGCTGAGAAGTGTCGCTTTTGTGATGGTCTTCGCCTTTTTTATGGGCAAACTGGTCGCTGCGCTGTTCTTTTTTGTAGATGACCTGCGGCGCTCCGTTCAGTGGATTGCGGGCAAGCTCTTTTCGGCTAATAACGAGATCAGTGAAATCGCAGGGGAAAGCGGCGACCGCATTTCCCGCTCCTCGTTTCTGACCTGGCTGGGTATTGTTTCCGGGGGGAGCCTGTTTTCTTCCTTTATTTATGGTCTGAGCAATAAATATAATTACCAGGTTAAAAATGTGAAGATGCCTTTTGCCAACCTGCCTGAAGCCTTTAAAGGGTTGAAGATCGTCCACATTTCCGACATTCATACCGGCAGTTTTACGAACTACAAAGCTGTGAACAAAGGTGTGGACCTTATTTTAGAGCAAAAGCCGGATATTATCCTTTTTACAGGCGACCTGGTGAACAACAAAAGTGAAGAGGTGGGTGAATATCAAAAGATCTTTAGTCGTCTGAAAGCCCCTATGGGCGTGTATTCTACGCTGGGCAACCATGACTATGGCGATTACGTGGCCTGGAAAAATGAGACCGATAAAAAGCAAAACCTCGATAACCTGAAAAAAATTCACGCCGACATGGGCTGGCGTCTGTTGCTGGACGAGCATTTACCACTGCAAAAAGGTGAAGCCTCCATTGGGCTGATCGGCGTGCAGAATATCAGTGGACGCGGCAGCTTTCACAGCTACGGCAGCATGAGCCGGGCCATGCAGGGTGCAGAGCAATATCCCTTTAAAATATTAATGAGTCACGACCCTTCGCACTGGGATGCCGAGGTAAGCACCCGGTACACCGATGTGGACCTCACTTTAAGTGGCCATACTCACGGCATGCAATTTGGCGTGGAAATTCCGGGATTCAAATGGAGTCCTGTGCAATACGTGTATAAACATTGGGCGGGATTGTACGAACAGCAACAGCAGAAGCTGTATGTAAACCGTGGGTTCGGCTTCATCGGCTATCCCGGCCGTGTAGGAATTTTACCCGAAATCACCGTTATCGAACTGGATACACTTTCATAGAGAAGTGCCCGATCTCAAAGCTTTTAAAAACCTGTACGGTCCGTTATATCAGTAAAGCGTATACGGTTGAAAAAGACTTACTTTTGTTTTCAAAACCATCATCCATTTAAATTTATCATTATGAATAAGCAATCGTTCGCTATTGTGGCTGCCGCGCTTCTAATAAGCTTTACATCCAGGGCTCAGTTTCATGTCGGTGTCAAAGCCGGTGTTAATGCTGCGAAAATCAGCGGCAAAACATTTAAAGAAGAGTTCAACTACAGCTACCTGGCGGGTGGATTTGCCGAGATCGGCCTGGGTGACAAGTGGAGCATCAACCCTGAAGTTCTGTTTTCACAAACCACTGCGACCACGGACACTTCTTTTACCAACACCATTCCCAGCCTGAACAATGATCAGTTAAAGGTGAAACTGAATTACCTTTCGATTCCCATTTTATTAAACATGCGCTTGTTCGGACCATTGCATATCGAAGCAGGGCCACGATTCGGCATCATTATGAATAAAGAAAAAAGATTGTTGGAGAACGGCGAAGATGCCTTTAAAAAGGGCGACTTTTCCATGGTGGGAGGTGCTGGCCTCAACATCAGTATGTTTCGCTTTTCTGCCCGCTACGTGATTGGTCTGAGCAACGTAGGCGACGCCGTGCAGCAGGAAAAATGGAAAAATCAGGCTTTACAGTTCAGTGTGGGGGTAGCGTTCTAACCCGATGCACGTCTGAAGGCCGACCCACTTTGCACAACAACGCCAGTATTTTTGCAGGTATGGCACCTGCTGGTTATTTTCTGCGACAAGTTTTCGCCATTATACTGCATGGCATTAATATTGCCGATCATTAGACCCTTTCATACACTACTTTGCAGCCGTAGCTGCAGCAGCAGTATATGACAGTTTGTCTTTAAAAATAAAATTATGGATTTTAGTAAAGTGTTTACGAAGCCTGAAGATGATATGGATTTTATGCCGATCCTTCCGCTTAACGAAAATGATGCAGACGATAGCCAGGATATCATTCCCGAAGAAATTGCGATTTTACCGCTGAGAAATACGGTTTTGTTTCCAGGCGTGGTGCTGCCCATCACGGTAGGCCGGGACAAAAGCATTCAGGCTGTCAATGACGCTTATAAAGGTGATAAGTTGATCGGTGTGGTCGCACAAAAAGATTCCAATGTAGAAGAGCCCAAGATCAATGATCTCGAACAGATCGGCACCATCGCCAAGATCATCAAACTGATCAAAATGCCGGACGGCGGCACAACGGTGATCATACAAGGGCGCAGCAAGTTTTCCATCACGGAAATCACTGCGGAGGAGCCTTACTTCAAAGGCAGGACCAACAAGCTGGTTGAAAACGAAATCCCGAAAGACGGCGACTTCGAGGCATATATATCAAATATCAAAGATATCGCGGCCAATATCATCCAGCAATCGCCCAATCTCCCTTCAGAAGCCACGCTGATCCTAAAAAATATTGAAAGTCCTGTTTTCCTGATCCACTTTGTCAGCAGCAACCTGAACACTTCCATCCAGGAAAAACAAAAATTGCTGGAGCTGAAAGATATCAAAGAGCGCGCTTCCAACCTGATGGAATTATTGCAAAAAGAATTGCAGTTCGTCGAGTTGAAAAACAAGGTGACCAACAAAACGCGGACCGAGCTGGATAAGCAGCAACGCGAATATTTTCTGCAGCAGCAATTGAAAAGCATTAAGGAAGAATTGGGAGGCGACTCCAACTCGCAGGAAATAAAAGAAATGTTGAAAAAAGCCGAGACCAAAAAATGGCCGGCTGCTGCAAAAGAAGCATTCCAGAAGGGAATCGAAAAGCTGGAACGCATGCACCCCAGCACGCCGGATTATTCTGTGGTGTACAACCATGTCGATCTGATGCTCGACCTGCCCTGGGAGGAATATACCGAAGATCATTATGATCTGAAAAATGCGCAGAAGACCCTGGATCATGACCATTACGGTATGGCGAAGATCAAGGAAAGGATCCTGGAATACCTGGCGGTGCTGAAACTGAAGGGGGATATGAAAAGCCCGATCCTGTGCTTTTTTGGTCCTCCCGGTATCGGTAAAACTTCATTAGGCAAAAGTATTGCCAGCGCACTGGGCCGCAAATATATCCGCCTGAGCCTCGGTGGCCTGCACGACGAAAGCGAGATCAGGGGCCACAGGAAAACCTATATCGGCGCGATGCCCGGCCGCATCCTGCAATCGCTCAGAAAGGCAAAGAGCAGCAATCCCGTGATCGTTCTGGATGAGATCGACAAAGTGGGTAACGATTTCCGCGGAGATCCCAGCAGCGCCCTGCTCGAAGTGCTGGATCCGGAACAAAACAATACCTTCTACGACAACTACCTTGAGCTGGAATACGATCTGAGCAAGGTATTGTTTATCGCCACAGCGAATAACCTTCAGAATCTGCAACCTGCTTTGAGAGACCGGTTGGAGATCATCAACCTTAGCGGATACGCGATCGAAGAAAAGATCGAAATTGCTAAACGACACCTGATCCCGAAACAAAAGGAAATGCACGGCATTCCCAAAAGCAGTTTCAAGATCGGGGATAAAGTATTGGAGCGGCTGATCGCCGACTACACACGCGAAAGTGGGGTGCGCGAGCTCGACAGGCTCATCGCCAGCCTGATGCGCAACCGGGCAAAAAAGATCGCCATGGAAGAAAGCCTGAACACCTCGCTCAACCTGGAGGAATTGCAGCAGATCCTGGGCAAGCCCCGATTCAACAACGACCTGTACAAAGCTGTAAATGTGCCGGGCGTAGCAGTAGGACTTGCATGGACCTACGTCGGCGGGGATATTCTCTTTATAGAAGCCAACCTCAGCGATGGAAAAGGAGATCTGAGCCTGACCGGTAACCTGGGTAACGTGATGAAAGAAAGTGCCACCACCGCGCTTAGCTACCTCAAGTCCAACGCGGCAAAATACAATATTGATAATTCTTTATTTGGTAAAAAAAGCATCCACATACACGTACCCGAGGGAGCTACGCCCAAAGACGGACCCAGCGCCGGTATCACCATGATGACGGCCATCGCATCGGTATTAACGGGCAAGAAGGTGAAGCCTTTCCTTGCAATGACCGGCGAGATCACGCTGCGCGGACAGGTACTGCCCGTAGGCGGGATCAAAGAAAAGATCCTGGCTGCAAGACGGGCAGGATTAAAGGAGATCATCCTTTGCGCTCAGAACGAAAAAGACGTTGCAGAAGTAGAAGCTTCTTTTATCAAAGGACTGAAATTCCATTACGTAGATAAGATGGACGAAGTGTTGGCTATCGCGCTTCATTCCCGGTAGCCCCTTGACAATAATTGATTAGAACCGCCTCCAGGATTGCTTCTTGGAGGCGGCTTTTTTTGTTGTATGCGCTATCTCTCACTTTTTAAAACATCCCGCAACCACTTCCAGTCTCGGATTAACTTTTTACATTGCAGCATAAGCCAATTATATGCATGCAATTGTTCTCAGGCTGTCTTGTTTTTGCCTGGCCGCTGTCATTTCTTTAGCCCTGAATGCGCAGCAACCCTTGTACAAGGACCGGAATCAACCGGTTGAAAAAAGAGTTTCCGATCTGTTGTCGCGGATGACACCCGAAGAAAAATTCTGGCAGCTGTTCATGATCCCAGGCGATCTTGACGCCGCCCAACCCGGTCAATACCGCAATGGTATTTTCGGATTCCAGGTAAGCGCCGGCGCGAAGGGCGATGCCGGCGGTCAATTACTCACCTACAACACAAGCGAGGATGCCCTGCTGGTTATCAAAAAGATCAATAGCATACAAAAATATTTCGTAGAGAAGACAAGACTGGGCATCCCTATCATTGCTTTCGACGAAGCCCTGCACGGGCTCGTGAGAAGCGAAGCCACCTCGTTTCCACAGGCAATCGCATTGGCCGCCACCTGGGATACTTCGATCGTACACCGGGCTGCATCAGCAATTGCAGAGCAGGTAAAGGCGCGTGGCATCAAGCAGATATTGTCACCGGTTGTGAACATCGCGTCCGACGTGCGCTGGGGCCGGACAGAAGAAACCTATGGCGAAGATCCTTTTTTAGTAAGCAGCATGGGCGTTGCGTTTATCAGCGCTTTCGAACAGCGCGGCATCATCACTACGCCCAAACACTTCGTCGCCAATGTGGGCGATGGCGGGCGCGACAGCTACCCTATTTATTGGAACGAACGCCTGCTCAATGAAATTCATTTTCCTCCGTTTATCAAGGCGATCCAAAAGGCGGGAGCACGTTCTATTATGACGGCCTACAATTCAGTAGACGGCACGGCTGCTTCGTCGAACCGGTGGTTGCTTATCGATCAGCTGAAAAAGAAATGGAACTTCCAGGGCTTTGTGATTTCGGATGCAAATGCCGTTGGCGGCGAAACAGTCCTGCATCATACCGCCAGGAATTATGAAGAGAGCGGCGCACATGCCATTAACGGCGGACTGGATGTTATTTTCCAGACCGACTATGAACATCACAAACTGTTCATGCCCGCATTTTTAAACGGCAAGATCGGTAAAGCACGCATCGATGATGCCGTTTCAAGAGTGCTGCGCGCCAAGTTTGAGCTTGGCTTGTTCGAGGATCCTTATATTCCTGAAAGATCAGACGAAGCAAGCTTGCTGAAAAAAGGCCGAGCCGCGGCGCTGGAAGCAGCGAAAGCATCTTTTGTCTTACTGAAAAATTCAAACCAGGTACTCCCCTTGTCAAAAACTATCAGGAGCATTGCCGTGCTGGGATCCGATGCCACAGAAGCCCGCCTGGGAGGTTATTCAGGGTCTGGCAATCATAAGATCAGCATATTGCAAGGCATCCGGGAAAAGATCGGCAACGGCGCCCACGTTCTATACGCCGAAGGAGCCGGACGCTACGATAGCAGCTACCGGTTGATCGATACCCGATTCCTCTCCACCGGAAAACAGCCCGGGTTGAAAGCAACATATTTCGACGGGCTCGATATGAGCAAAGCTCCGGCAGTGACAAGGATCGATAAAAATATAGACTTTGCCTGGACGCTCTACGCACCTGCACCCCAACTGGATCGCGACTTTTATTCCGCCAGGTGGACCGGCATGCTGACTGTTCCTGAAAGCGGCACTTACAAAATCGGCCTCGAAGGCAACGACGGTTACCGGCTTTATATCGATAACAAACTGATCATCGATAACTGGCAGAAGCTTTCTTATCAAACTGTGCTGAAAGACCATCATTTTGAAGCAGGAAAAAAATATCCCATCAAAGTAGAGTTCTACGAAACCAACGGGAATGGTACGGTCAAACTGGTTTGGGATGAGGGACGGCCCGACCGATCACAACAAAAGATCGACGAAGCGGTTGCTATCGCTTCGCAGGCAGATGTTGCCATTGTCGTTGCAGGTATCACCGAAGGAGAGTTTCTCGACCGCGCCATGCTCGGTGTTCCGGGACACCAGGAAGCATTGATCAAAGCCGTAGCTCAAACCGGCAAACCTGTGGTGGTCTTATTAGTGGGAGGAAGCGCGATTACCATGAATAATTGGAAAGATAGTGTGGCTGCGATCGGCCATACGTGGTATGGCGGGGAGGCGGGTGGAACCGCAGTTGCCGACATTCTTTTCGGAGATTACAACCCGGCAGGCCGCTTGCCCGTTACATTCCCGGTGCATGAGGCGCAACTTCCCCTGGTCTATAATCACCGGCCCACAGGGCGCGGAGATGATTATAATAACCTATCCGGTCAGCCCTTATTTCCCTTCGGATACGGCCTGAGCTACACAACCTTTGCGTACAGCAACCTGCAATTGGATAAAAAATCAATAGCGTCCACAGACAGCGCCACGCTTCGATTTACCGTAGAAAATACCGGGAAACGGGCAGGACACGAAGTAGCCCAGCTTTACATACACGACGAACTGGCGTCCGTCGTACGACCGGTTATGGAGTTAAAAGGGTTTCAACGCGTACACCTGCAACCCGGTGAAAAAAAGGTGGTAGTGTTTAAAATAACCCCGGAACTACTTTCCATGCTAAACAAAGATCTTCAGACGGTGGTAGAGCCAGGTAATTTCCGCATTATGATCGGCGCTTCTTCCAAAGATATCAGGCTGAGGACTGTGCTGACCGTAAAATAGGTTTAAAGAAGGGTCACAAAGATGTTCTCGGCAAACTTCTGACTGACAATTGATTTTTTTCCACGCACTTCTATCTCCATGGATGCGTCAAACTCCTGCCTGCTCACGATCTTGATCTTACTACTCAACCCTAAACCCACTTTCACAACGAATTTCAGGAAGGAAGCACTGTTGTCTTTCACGGCCACCAGCTTGCAGGAACGGCCTGCTTCAACCTGCGACAAGGTATAACGCACACTGCGCTTCAATACGCCCTGCGCATTGGGGATTGCATCTCCGTGCGGATCAAATTCGGGATATCCGAGAAACTTCTCTAATTGTGCAATAAGCTTGGGGGAATGGATATGTTCAAGCTGCTCGGCCACTTCGTGCACTTCGTCCCAGGTGAACTGCAGCTTTTCATACAAGAACGTTTCCCATAAGCGGTGCTTGCGAATAATATCAATCGCCTGCTTCTTACCCAGATCCGTCAAAGTCACTTTCTTATATTTCTCATAAACGATCAGCTTTTTTTCTTTCAGCTTCTTAAGCATGTCGTTGGCGGTGGCCGGCTTCACGTCCAAAGTAGCCGCCAGCTCATTCGTTCCGGCCCCTGCTTTCTGTTCTGCTTCTTCCGTAATATGAAAAAGCGCCTTCAAATAATTCTCTTCAGTCTGCGATAACATAACATAAAGATAAAAAGATTCATCAAAATATTTTTGTTAGACTAATCTAACTTTATACTTTTGTATCCATAACTATTTTCAGACATGAATCAAAGCTCGCTATTTTTTACCTGCGCAAAACGATCCCTCAGCAGCGTATCCCCGTTAAACCCGGCATCAGCACCGCGCCGGAAAAGTTATCGTTCCAAACACTTCGGTCAAATACTTCCATCACGATTGATGCGAGGGAAAGTACCGCTATTACTTTTCATCTTTAGCTTGCTGTCATATTCTATCAACGGACAGACTTCTATCCGCGGCCGTGTGCATGCAGGCAGCTTACCGCTACCCCTGGCAACAGTTCACCTGGACGGCACAAACCGCACCCTGGTAACAGACAGTCTCGGACGATTTGTCTTCGATGGCCTTGCTGCCGGACCCTACATTATAGAGGTGACACATGCCGGCTTCAGAAGCTTCGAAAAAAAGATAACGCTAAAAGCAAGCGGGCCCGTTCAATTGCTGGTAGACCTATTGCCCCGCGACACATTAACGGAGGTCGTAGTGACGGGCCTCACAGGAGCCACGCTTATCCGGGAAAACCCAGTGGCAGTTGTAGCCATTTCCTCCAGGCAGATACAGCAGGCTGCAGTGCCCAATATCATTGACGCGTTAGCTAAAAATGCGCCTGGTGTCAACGTAGTCAAAACCGGGCCCAACGTGTCCAAACCCTTCATTCGCGGGCTGGGCTATAACCGGGTATTGACGCTTTATAACGGCATACGGCAGGAAGGACAGCAATGGGGAGATGAACATGGTATAGAGGTAGATCCTTACAACATGGAACGTGCGGAAATCATCAAAGGCCCCGCCAGTCTTATGTTTGGCTCGGATGCACTGGCCGGCGTGGTCAGCATGTTCTCTTACCAGCCGCGCAACACCGGGGGCCGGTTATTCGGAAATGTGACCAGTGAATACCAGTCAAACAATAATCTGGCCGGCACCGGCCTGCGCCTGGATTATGGCCAAAAGCGCTTCGCCCTTTCAGCAGCCGGATCATACCGGCTGGCTAAAAACTATCGAAATAAGATCGATGGCCGTGTGTACAATACAGGCTTCGAAGAAAAGACCGCTTCGCTCATAGCAGGCATCACGGGTGACAAGGGCTTCGCTAATTTCGGTTTCAGCTTGTATGATAACCAACAAGGCATTCCTGATGGCAGCCGCGATTCTCTGACCCGCAGATTCACCAGGCAGGTTTTCGAAGGAGAAGCTGATATCGTTTCCGCGAGACCTGTTGTTTCCACGTCCGAACTCAACTCCTATACGCTGTCGCCCCTGCACCAGCGCATCCAGCATTATCGCGTGTTTAATCATAATGTTTACGAACTCGGTGCGGGCACCATCGATGTAAACCTGGCGGCTCAGCAAAATATCCGCAAAGAATTTAACCACCCCACCCGCCCCTCGCAGGCAGGCATGCTGGTGCGATTGAACACATTAAATTATAGCGTCCGTTACAACCGGGACCTGACTGCTCAGCTGCAGACTACCATCGGTATCAACGGGATGAGACAGGGCAACAAAAACCTGGACGCAACGGACTTCCCTATTCCGGATTACGACCTGCTGGATGGAGGGGCCTTCGTGTTTCTCAAATGGAGATCCGAAAGGTGGACGCTGGGCGGCGGTGTGCGCTACGACCTGCGCCGGGTGAAATGGAACGACTTTTATATCCTGAATAACCCGCAAACTGGATTTGACCGGCACAGCCTCGTGCCGGTGGCGGACGCGGCGCTGCAATTTCCTGCGTATGAAAAGATCTTTCGCGGCCTCTCTGCCAGCGTTGGCGCCACCTACAAGCTAAATCAGCAACTCAGTCTGAAAGCGAATGTCGGCAGAGCATACAGGGCGCCTAACATTACGGAGATCGCTTCTAATGGTCTGGACCCCGGCGCCCACATTATCTACCTCGGTAACCGCAACTTTGAGCCAGAGTTTTCGCTGCAGCAGGACCTGGGACTGATCGCACGTTTCGCAGATTTTTCGGGAGATATCAGCCTGTTTAATAACCATATTCAGAATTACATTTATCAAAGTCTGGAGGTGGACGAAGCAGGACAACCATTGGTGGACGCACAGGGTAACCGTACCTACAAGTATCGCCAGGGAAAGGCCCAACTGTATGGCGCAGAACTGTGGTGGGCCATTCATCCGAGAAGTATGGAAGGCTTTCAATTCAGCAACAGCGTAGCGCTGGTGTACGGATTTAACCGGAACCCGGAATTTAAAGGTGCTGGCATTAACGGAGCTTATCTGCCCCTTATCCCACCTGCAAGAGTCTTCAGTACGCTCTCGCACAGGATCTCTATTCCCCAGGGAAGAGTCGTAGCAATAACGCCTACTATAGAATCAGAATATTCCTTTAAACAAAACCGCTTCTTCGGCTACAATAATACGGAGACGGCTACACCTGCCTATCACATCATTAACTGTGGAGTACAGGCGGAAATCAGGTATGCAGGATTACAAACCTTTACGATCCAGGTGCAGGCAGGTAACCTGTTCAACGTCGCTTATCAATCGCACCTCAGCCGGTTGAAATATTTTGAGTATTACAGCGCGTCGCGCAACGGGCGCCTGGGCATGTATGACATGGGCAGAAGTATTAACATCAAAGCGATTCTGCCGTTTAAGATCGGATCGCGATGATCCGGATCATGAACCTGGTAACCATTTGATCACATACCGGCAATTTATGCAAGCTATCACAGGTTGCATAAGAACAGCAGGTATAGCTTATTGTTTTGTTTCTGATGAATCTGTCAGAACCCGCTGCCGCACTGTATCCGGCGAAATGTGGCACTTACATCATCGTATCAAAAGAGGGCTGTCATCAATACAAGATCCTGAACTGGATGGTATGTTCAATTGCCTTCAGCTCTTTTAATAATTGCTTGTCGTAATCTTTGTTGATGTCGATGATCACGTATCCAATGGCAGCATTGGTCATCAGGTATTGTGCGCTGATATTAATGGCATGCCTGGCCAATACGGTATTGATCTCTGCCATCACGCCCGGCACGTTTTTGTGAATATGGATGATCCTGTGGGTCTTGTTCACCGCCGGAAGCTGGAGTGCAGGAAAGTTAATGCTCTTGCTGATGGAACCTTTATTGATAAAATCGATGATCCGTTTGGTAATAGCTTCAGCTCCTTTTTCTTTTCCTTTCTCGTCGTCAAATACCACCACGCCTTTCTCTGTCCATCCATCGAGGCGCAGCTGTTCTTTGGCGGCGCCCAGGTAGCCCATCACTTTCAGGCGCGTGGCTTTCCTGAGTTGTTTTTCGTCGATGGCCGCTCCTTTCCCGATAAGCATCACACCTGCCTTCTGAATTGTCTTTTCGTCTGCTTCGGTATCCGATAAAATCGTCAGGCCTTCTTCTTTCAACAGGTTGACACAAGCATCAGGTACTTTTCCTGATACGAGACAGATGATCCGGTTTTTAGGATAAGAAATAGCGCCGGGCAATTTATTGATGTACAAGAACTCATCGAAGCTCGGCGTGACATGGTCTGCTTTCGCAGTCACGCTTTTTCTTGAAATGTTTTCAGTGTAAGCAAAAAACTTTTTGATCATTCCACTTTCCCTCAACTGGAAATCGGAATAGCCATCACCGATGCCGTAAAGGTTTCCCTGGAGGTTCAGCATCTTCATCAGCTTCACCTTGCCGCCCTCCTGGCTCAGCGGATTCTGATCGTCATAACCGACAATCGTTCCCTCCTTATCAAAGAGGAAGGTGTTGGCATAAATATTTTCCTTCTTGATGTGAAACTTCTTAACGACGGGCGTAATGAATTCTTTAAACCCGCCAGACACGATCAGTACATCATCAGCATGCTTCTTGAAAAAAGGTGCATTCCTCGAAAAGGATTTAGATACCTTTTTCTTAAGGTGAGTAACCAGTTTTTTTAAGTGGTCTTTGTTAGCGCCCAACAGTTTTACCCGCTCGGCCAGGCTTTCTGAAAAGGACAACTTTCCCTCCATTGCCATGTTCGTATAATCCTCAATCTTTTTGAAGATAATTTCTTTTTCTGGGTTGTCTTTAAGAGAAATACGCACCAGTTCATCCAGCGCTTCAACCTGCGTGAACGTACTGTCAAAGTCTATGATATAATAGTTTTTATGCTTCATGAAAGCCTGGTTAATTTTTTAGTATCGAAATTAATGGAAGCGCAAAAGTAAGGCAGAAAAGCGAATGGCCTGTTGAGGGCTTTAAAAGAGGGTGCATAACATTTTTATCCTGGGCGCTGTTTAACTTTTTTCATTCTGCAAAAGGGACAGAGCCGGATCATGTGTGCCAATAAGAGCGATATTTCATGCCGGTCTTTGTGGCTTCAGCGGCCCCTCACTAATTCCTGGCGCTGGTAGCGCTTTCTGATCCGATGATTTGATTGGTGCTTGCGTACAGAAACGGTCAGACGGAGACCGTCAGACCGGGTTAGGTGGGATTTCTTCCCGTCCGTCCCGGCACGGGCGGGCGCTTTGGTTCGCTTGAAATGTTCTGCTGAAAAATATTCAAAAGGTGAAACAACTTCCTACTCTGCGCTTCTCTGCGAACAAATCTTTGCGCGCTTCGCGGTAAAAAATCACATAAAAAGAAAAAATGTTATGCACTCTTAAAAGACCACCATCACGCGGAACGAGGCGAATTTCTGTATCATTTGAAGTACCAGTTCCGACTGGCCTTCACGTAATTTAACATATTACAATTGAGCAATTTGGCTCAATTTATGTACTTTATGTAATACAAACTTTCAACAACTAAATCTGATCATATGGACCAACCAGTAGAAATGACAACGCTTAGCCAGGTGATTGAAAAACTACGGCAGAAAGGCGTTGACAACGAAATTAAAATGAACGACAACAAAGAAATGGTTGCCGACAACCTGAACAAAGTCTATCGTCCCGAAGACTTACTGATCTTTAAAACATTCCGCTTCGAAGGTGACTCCGATCCGGCTGACAATGCTGTGCTATACGTTACAGAAGATCAGCAAGGTGATATCGGTTATATTATTGATGCTTACGGCACCTACAGCAATCATGAAGGACCGGAATTTGACGATTTTATCAAGAAGATCAGGGTGGAGGATCGTGAAGAACAGGAACTATTCAGTTGATGATAATTAAAAAAGTGAAACGCCGCAATTGCGGCGTTTTTTATATAGTGACCTTCTAACTGAAGGATGTTGCTTCGGGAACGGGCACCGTTGAGCGTTTCTATTTTTTATGCGCCTTTTCAATAGGCTCCTTTTTCTTCAGATCTTTCTTTGTCGAAGGATGATCCGGAAATCCGGGCACATCCTGATCAATGCGTGGATCGTTGCTTTGCTTCACTTCTTTTCCAGTGTCGATCGGGTCGGTATTTTTAGATTTTGATGTAGCCATCTTTCTTTTACTGTTATTCACTAAAAAACCATGCCGGTTTTAAGCTACGATCATACACAATAAATACGGTCAGTGCCGACGAGATAATACCGGTCGGTTTCGGCTGCAGCATAACCCGTATACAAACCGGTAAACAAGCTGAAAGCCGGCAATATCAACTGTCGCTCTTTCACGATAAAACAGGGAAGCCTCAACGATTGCCGTGCGCGCCCTTCCATAATATAACCGGGATGAATATGCCCGCTGATGGAAAAGGAAGTAGCGGCATCTTCCGGTTTGTGCACGATGGCAAAGGGCTCTGCCAGATGGGTCACTTCTGTCAGGGATATATTTAACTGGGCGTAGTCAATATTCAGTAACTTATCATGATTACCGGGAACGAGCATGAATGCGAGGTTTGGCCTGGCGTCCCTCCATTCTTTGAAACGCCGGATATCCGCATTATAATCGTGATGAAACATATCACCGGCAATGATCACTTCCTCCGGTTGGTACAACTTTAACAACAGGTCGAGGCGATCCAGATCGGCGGCCATAACAGATGAGGGAATCGCAATGCCCCTGGATCTGAAATATCCTGTTTTTCCGAGATGCATATCGGCCAGCAAAAGTGTTTTCCTGCGGGGCCAGTATACCGCCCGGTGGGGAGATAAGATCAATGTTTCGCTGCTACAAACAATTTCCATTCCTCTGATTTTTTAACGGCGCAAGGCGGGCTTATCTTTTGCCTGCGCGCCTCATCGTTTCTTCCTGCATCTTGCGCACTTTCACATCCAGCTCTTCACTGCTCAGATCCTGGCGCAGGCTATCCACTTTTATCGGGAAGCTGAGCGGCGTGAAGGCTTTAGCATTAACAATAATGATCTTGCTTTGTTGAATACGCTGCAAGGCAGCCGCCAACCGGGGCTCCTCCAATTGCTGGTAGAACACCTCTTCGTATGCCTGCCTCATGAGCAGGTTTTGCGGATCATACTGCTCAAAGATCCTGAAAATGAGGCCGGAAGAGGATTGCAGGTTTTTATCGGTTTTGTATTTTCCTGCATAGTTTTTAACTACAAGGCCGGCGATAACGGAAATATCCCGGAATTTACGCCCGGCCATTTCCGCCGCGTTGATGCTTCGGGCAATATCTTCCGTTAAATTGTCGGCTGACAAGATCTCGCTCATGTTCATCTTGTCAAGCGGGATCGGCTGGTCACTAAGCAGCTCAAAGCCGTAATCGTTCATGGCCATTGAAAAGCTGATGGGTTGGATCCTGCTGATGCGATACGCTACCAACGCGCTCATCACTTCATGCACCAGTCGCCCTTCAAAGGGATACATAAACAAGTGATAGCCATCCCGGGTCTGGATCAGCTCAATGAGAAATTCGTCGTCTTTAGGAATATGGGAATTGCGTTCCTGCTGCTTAAAAAGCGGGTGTAATTTTTTCAATTCCAGCTCGGTGGATCCGGGATGCAGGGCCTCGTTCAGCTTATGTCTTAAAAAAGCGCTCAGGTTGGAACTCAGGGGTAAGCGCCCGCCGAGCCAGCTGGGTGTGATCGCTCTTTTGGCTTTGCTTTTTTTGACGAGCACTGTCATGTCCTTGATCATGACAAACTCAAGTATTTTTCCGGCCAGCCCAAACGTGTCGCCGGGATTAAGCCTGGATACAAAGTATTCCTCGACCATACCGATATATCCGCCTCCCAGGAACTTCACCTTTAACATGGGATCACTTACAATAACACCCAGGTTCATCCGGTGCATCATAGCGATCCTGCGGTTCTTCACCTTATAAACACCGTCTTCAACGATCACTTTCTGAAAGTCTTCATAGGCAGTCAGCACATCTCCCCCTTGCGTGATGAAACGCAATACCCACAACCATTCTTCCCGCTCCATGTAGCTGAAAGCGTGTGTCTGCCGGACCTGCTGATACACATGCTCTTCTAAGAAGCCTTCTCCCACAGCCAGCGTGACAAGGTATTGCACCAATACATCAAAGGTCTGAACCAACGGGATCCTGCTCTCGATAACGCCTTTCTGCGCTGCTTCTTTTAAGGCGGCGGCCTCCACCAACTCCAGTGAATGGGTCGGGAGAAAATAGATCTTCGAAGTTTCAAACGGCGAGTGCCCGCTGCGCCCCGCACGTTGAAGGAACCGTGCCACGCCTTTGGGCGAGCCGATCTGGATCACCGTGTCCACCGGCTTAAAATCCACGCCCAGATCGAGGGAGGACGTACAGATCACGGCTTTTAGCTGCCCGGTATGAAGCATGTCTTCTATCCAGGTCCGCAGCTCCATATCGATCGATCCATGGTGGATCGCCAGTTGTCCTGCAAGATCGGGAGCAACAGTGAGCATCACCTGGTACCAGAGTTCGCTTTGTCCGCGCGTGTTGGTGAAAATAAGTGTCGTACGGCTTTCTTCAATGATCGGGATGAGTTGGGCCGCCATCTTGGTACCGAGGTGTCCCGCCCAGGGCAGCACTTCGATCTCTTCCGGGATGATGGATATAATTTCAGTCTTCTTTTTTTCACTGGCCCGGACAATTGTGGTGGACATCCCTTCGTAGGGAATCAATACTTTAAGCGCTTCATCGATATTACCAATGGTGGCGCTGATGCCCCAGATCCGCAGCTCCGGTACAATATGGCGTAGCCGCGAAATGGCAAGCTCTATGAGTACGCCCCGCTTGCTGCCTAACAATTCATGCCACTCGTCGATCGCGATGCATTTCAAATACCGGAAATAGGCGGTGTTATTTTTCTGAGCAAACAACAGGTGCAGGCTCTCCGGGGTTATGATCAATACATCGGGCATTCGCTTCACCTGGCGTTGCCGCTCTGCTGTTGTGGTATCGCCATTGCGGACACCGACTTCCCAATCGAGGCCGATTTGCTCCAAAGCTTCTGACATGGCCCGGCCCAGGTCCTTGGCCAGCGAACGCAAGGGGGTGATCCAGATCAGCTTCAACCCGTTGCCATACGCTTCAGGGTGATTGAGATAATGGACCACTACCGAGAAGAAAACAGAGAATGTTTTACCAAAACCGGTGGGGGCAATCACCAAACCAGAATAGCCTTCCTCAAAACGTTGCCAGGTATCTTCCTGGAAAGCAAACGGGCGATTGCCTAAAGATTCGAACCAATCTTTAACAATCGCATAGCCGGGTGTGGATCGGATGGAAGACAAGGATTAACTGATACTTATTGGACTTTAATGATTTTCGGAGTTTGACATCCGCTCTATCCAAAGATAGCTATTTCAACTTCTCGCAGAGGAAGTAACATTGGGTATCGGCGCTACTGCCTGAAATAGATCAGCCGTATTTTCCCAGCATTTCCTTCAGATCCTCGATCGTGTTGATCTCATCGGCTTTTTTATCCTGCCTCCATCGCAGGATGCGGGGAAATCTAAGCGCGACGCCGGATTTGTGCCGGTTGCTTTCTGCAATGCCTTCAAATCCGATTTCGAAAACCAGTTCGGGCTTCACGGTACGTACCGGGCCAAACTTTTCCAGGGAGTTATTTTTGATAAACTTATCTACCTCTTTGATCTCTTTATCGGTAAGACCGGAGTAGGCTTTGGCAATCGTTACCAACTGATCGCCGGCTCTTATCGCGAAAGTATAGTCCGTATAAAAACCGCTGCGTCGTCCGCTACCTTTCTGTGCATAGATCAATACGGCATCAATTGACAACGGATTGATCTTCCACTTCCACCAGTCTCCTTTTTTGCGGCCCGAATGATACAGCGAATCTTTCGCTTTTAACATAATGCCTTCACTGTTCACATCGCGGGCTTCATCGCGCAGGATAGAGAGCTGATCCCATTCGTCAAAATCGACTACCGGTGACAATAGCACGTAACCAAATGGTATTTGTACGATGAGCTGCTCCAGCAGGGCGCGGCGTTTGCGGAAAGGCCGCTCGCGGATATCTTCACCCTCATGCTCCAGCAAATCGTATGCATAAAAACCAACGGGTGTCTCGCTAAGCAGTTTTTTCGAAATCACCTTGCGGTTCAATCTTTTCTGAAGCTGGTTAAAATTCAACACCTGCCCTTCGCTTACCGCGAGGATCTCACCATCAATGACCACGCCATCAGGCAGATGATCCAGCAGCAACGCCAGTTCAGGAAACTGTTCCGTGACAAGTTCCTCGCCGCGGCTCCAGATAAACAGCTCATCATTTCTTTTAATGATCTGCCCGCGTATGCCATCCCATTTCCATTCGGCCTGCCATGCTTCGGGCTCGCCCAGTTCCTCAACCGGCTTATCCAGCGGGTAAGCCAGACAAAAAGGATAAGGCTTCGAGTTGTCGGCATTGATATGTTCCGCGTCAATCAGGTCTGCATATCGGGTTTCAGACGGATCCCATTTACCCATGATGCTGTGCATCATCTTGCTCTCTTCAACCCCGCTGAACCTGGACAATGCATTGACCAAAAGTTTATAAGAGACTCCAATCCGGAAACCACCGCCAATAAGTTTGTTGAAAATAAACCGCTGGCTGTAATCCAGGCCGTTCCAGGCATCCAGCACATAAGCGCGCTTTTCCGCATCAGTCTTAGATCCGAGTTCGATCAATTCTTTCATCCATTGAGAAATACTTTTTTCAACCTGGTGTTGGGGCTTGGGTAAGATCAGGCTCACCGTCTCTCCCAGGTCGCCTACGTTGCTGTAACATTCCAGGAACAACCATTCGGGCAAACCCGACAACTCTAAAGCCCAGTCCCGGATCAGCGAAGACTTTACGGGCCGCTTGGGTCTTCTGCCGGTAAACAACGCGATCAACCAGAGCTTGTCATCGTCAGGCGCGATAGACAGGTAGGCTACAATGGCGTCGATCTTGTCATTGGTCTTGTTACTGATCTCAAGCGATTGTATCAGGCTGGCAAAATGCTTCATATTCCATCCTCCTCTTTTTCGGTACTATCGGTCGATTCCGATTCCTCATCATTTCCATATTGCGTTAACACTTCTCTGGCGCTGATCCCTATCTCGTTGAGGTACTTGCTGAACGTGGCGGTGTATCCATGAGTGACATACACCTGCTCTGCACCGGTCGCCTTCACTGTCTCGAGCAAACCCTGCCAATCGGCATGATCGCTCACTGCAAAACCTGCATCCACACTTTGCCAGCGACGGTTGCCTCTGACCTGCATCCATCCGGAACAAATAGCAATGGCGCCATTAGGAATTTTTTTGATCATATTAGTGCCCAGCAGCGACGGCGGCAGGATAACGATGTTTCCTTCGACATCCGCTTTGGGTGTTTCGATATTCCAGATCTCGGTCTCAGGCAATGCAATGCCAGCGCCTTTGATGGCCTCGTTCAACCGCTGAATGGAACTGTGTACAAAGAGCCGGCCGGCGCCTTCCAAACCCTTCATCAGGCGCTGCGCTTTTCCAAGGCTGTAGGCAATGAAGATGCTGGTGCGATGCTGACTTTGATTTTTAGCGATCCAGGTTTTTATATTATTGAAGATCTGTTGCTGGCTTAACCAATTGTAGATTGGCAAACCGAAAGTACTCTCGGTAACAAACTCATTGCAGGCAACCAGCTCAAATGGTGTCGAGATGCCATCATCTTCCACCTTATAATCCCCCGAAGCCACACTCACATATCCGTGGTACTCGAGCCGGATCTGTGCAGACCCTATGATATGTCCGGCCGGATGCAGACTCAGCTTCACACCGTTGATCGTTTTGGAAACACCATAGGGAACTGTTTCGATGCTGATATCATCGCCCAGCCTGGATCTCATCACGCCTTTCGATGCGTCATGCGCCAGGTAGTGTTTACTGCCCCACCTCGCATGATCGCCATGTCCGTGCGTGATTACGGCGTAATCCACCGGTTGCCAGGGATCAATATAAAAATCTCCCTGTGGACAATAAATGCCTTTGTTGGTAAATTGTAAGAGACTCAAAACATAAAGTTGTTGTTATACTGTTTCAAATATCGTTCCCGAATGACCATAAAAACTTGGTTTGATAATTGTTTTGCAAAGCATACAATTCGAAAAGTATGCGGCTAAGAACTTACGAGTCTTTCTGGCTCCTTAAGAATGGGCTTCTCTATACCTATCCGTCAGCTCAGGAAAATATCACCACAGATATTGTGGTAATGGGCGCGGGCGTTACGGGAGCGCTCATCAGTGATGCATTGATAGCGGAAGGATATAAGACTTTGTTATTGGATAAACATGACATTGCCAGCGGAAGTACCGCCGCTACTACGTCTATGCTGCAATATGAAATCGACATTCCTCTTCACCGGCTTTCAAAAATGATCGGAGAGGAAGGCGCTGCGCTTTGTTACAAAGCAGGCATCGAAGCAGTCAACGGTTTGAAGCAATTGGTGAAGGAAAGAAATATTGATTGCGGGTTTCAAAAGAAATCATCGCTTTACCTCGCACACACCCAAGCCGCATCGGTAGGGCTATATGAAGAATTTGAAGCCCGCAGGAAATATCAGCTGGGCGTGAAATGGTTGGACAGCGCCACGATCCGAAAAGAGTATGGACTTAACAGTTTTGGCGGCATCCTGTCTAAAACTGCCGCCAGCATGGATGCCTACAAAATGGCGCACGAGCTGATCAGGCACAACACAAGTAAAGGCCTGCAGGTATATGACCAGGTAGATATTAAAACGGTGAGGCATGCAGCCAAAGGCATTCATATCAAGCTGGCGAACGGTTGCGAAGTGAAAGCTAAAAAGATCATTTATTGTACAGGATTTGAAACGGTCGGGATGTTTGATGAAAAGATCGCGAACCTGCATAGCACTTTTGCCTGCGTAAGCGAGGAAGGTATCCTGATCAAAAACAAGTTGAACCGGCTGCTGGTATGGAATACACGGGAGCCTTACCTATATCTTCGCACTACAGACGATGGCCGCCTTTTGGTGGGCGGTGCAGATAGCAAGCACACATCAGCCACATATCTTCAGGAGAACAAAGAAAAAAAATCCAGGGAGATCATGAGTCAGTTGAGGTCTTTGATGACGGGCATCGACTTTATTGAAGACTTTAACTGGGCGGGCATCTTCGGATCCACCAAGGACGGCCTTCCTTATATCGGGGCTCACCCGGCATATGAAAATGCTCTTTTTGTATTAGGATTTGGCGGCAATGGTATCACTTTCTCAATGCAGGGCCGGCAGATCGTTCTTGACTTCCTGTCGGGCAGATCGAATGATATTGCCTACTATTACCGGTTCAGAAGATGAGCTGATGTAACGCCTGAAGGTCCTGAACCCGATAAGCATTGCCTTCGAACCAATGCGAAGTCTCAGGCTAACCCATAAATAAAAGTGGCTACAACGTAAGTTGTAACCACTTCAATCTTTTCACCGGGACATCAGCCCGGCCGGCTAGCATTCCCCCATTCACTACACTTCAGGAAATAACCTGTCGGTAATGATACAATGTCTCTGACCATTGATCTCCTCTTCATGCCACTGCCAATCATTCAAATTGATCGAGGTTGGTCCTGATAAATACTGAATGGCATCTCCTGTGAAACGGATCGGAAAATCTCCGGGAACATCGCCGCCGTTGAAATTTCGTGAGCTGGTGGTTAAAGCGTCTCTCATATATATTTAAAATTTAAACTGTTTGTTTCGTGCATTAGGGGTGCGTCAAACCTTTACGTCTTCAAATCACTAATTTGCAATGGGTTGCAAATGACTATTAAAATTTGGGTAAGTGGAGCAAGACCTGATGCGTAGCCTTTCCGTTCGTTCAATATATATAACAAAATGCTTGCCAACTTTTCGACGGGCGTCAGGATCTCCTGCGAAACAGCAGGAACAAACCAACCGCCACCAGGGCTACTAGAAAAAATGCCCACCACATGCCGGCCTTAAAAATGCCTTCGACCAACTCGCAACTTTGCAGTGCTCCCATCGCGAAAACGGCGGCAACAGGGATCAAAAATCGTTTCATAGAAAAAGGTTTAAAGGATAAAAAATGGTTTTTATGTAGTCGCGTCTTTCAACGCTTTAATTTCTTCAAAAGCCTGAAATATATCAGCGCGCTGCGCTTCGATCAACTGCCTGCTTTCTTCGGCCAGCTCTTCTTCCGCCAGCGCATCATCGTAAGCCCGAAGTGCTGTCTGTTCGCCTGTTTCACAGCTTTCGAGGACCGTCTTCCGGTCGCCGCCCGTAATCAGCGCTTTCAGGTCCATCCATGCCCGGTAGATCTTGCCCGCACCCGAAGTGCCTAATGCCGGCTCCCCGTTGAACAAGCCAATCATCTTCTCCAGCTCTTCGTTATAATCCAGGCTATTGTTCATCATGCGCTGAAAGAGGGGCTGAAGATCTTCTCCTTCCTCTTCACTGATACCGTCTAATGCTTTTTCATACCCGGCAATACGATCATTATTGATCTGTATAAGATCGTTCAGGATCTCGACCTGCTTATTAACTGCTTCTTCCATCTTCTAAGAATTGACTTAATTTAGAGTTACTCATCCAATACTGAACCTTCAATCGCTTCGCCAATCGATTTTACATCTTCATCGGAAATATTGCCCCAAACCTGTTTCCAGACCTGATCATCTTTCCGTATCTGCGTGATCTCGTTTCCGTGTATCCGGCAATTGTAAAAGGTTATACCATCGGTAGTTTCAGAGGTCATGATCAGCACTTCCTGCGATTGTCCGTCAACGACCGCCTGCACTGAAAATTCTCTTCCGTTATTGTCTTCCATAATGATTATATTTTTATGAGTTGCTATTCTTATTTGCCCAGGAAGCCCAGCAGCAAACTATTTAGCTCTTCTGAATGTGTAGCATTCAATCCATGCGGGGCTCCTTCGATAATATGATATTCATTGTTGGCTATGCCTTTAGCAGCCTGCTCAGCCGATGTTTTGATAGGGACGATATTGTCTGCATCCCCATGAACGATCAAAGTAGGGACTGTTACATTCTTCAACTCGGATCTAAAATCAGTAGTGGCCCAGGCGGCGGCGGCCTGTAGCGTAGCATTTTCTGAAGCCTGCGAGGCGATGATGAAATCCGCATCCAGTCTGCCCTCGCTGACGTCTTTCTTCAGAAGACTGTAATTGTAGAAGTTTTTGTGAAAAGCTTTCAAAAATCCGACGCGGTCAGTTTCCAGCGCTTGTGTGATCTTGTCCAGTTCTTCTTTGGGCACGCCATCCGGATTGTCCGGTGTTTGCGGAACAATAGGAATGATCGACGCGATCAATGCAGCTTTGGCAATCTTATCCGCTCCGTAATTCGTCAGGTAACGCACGACCTCTCCGCCTCCCATAGAAAATCCAACCAGGGCCACTCCTGTCAGCTGCAGCTCATCGATCAATGCATTCAGATCACCCGCCAACGAATCGTAATCATACGCATTCCACGCTGCGCCGGATTTTCCAAATCCTCTCCTGTCGTAAGCGATAACGCGATAACCCGCTGTCACCAGCGCCGTTACCTGCAGATCCCATGAGCGGTGGCTGAGCGGCCATCCATGGATCAACACTACGGGTTGACCGGTTCCATGATCTTCATAAAAAATATCAACTTCTTTAGAACCTGTCGTATTTTTGATAAAAGGCATAACTGCTGTTTTAGTGTGTGTATTTAAATCGGGTTAGCAAATACCAAAACCAAGCCAACTGTCTGATAGTTAGTTTGAATTTTTTTAACACAGGTTTAAAGCTTAAATTCCGGCTCACGAAAAGTAGCACGCAATTTGCATTAGTTCTATTTTTGTTCAAAGGCTGGCAAACCTTATCGACGGCCTTGAGAATCATCGATCACGCAATAAGATTTCAACACCGAAAAACATTTGTACTTGGGTAACGTGGCACGTAAGGTTTTAAAAATTGTACTTTGGGTAGTGGCAAGTATTATCATGCTGGTAATTCTTATCGCGGTATCGCTTACCATCCCGTCCGTTCAGAACTTTGTTAAGGACAAAGTCATTTCTTACCTTAAAAAGAAAACAGACACAGAGATCAGCCTGGAGCGGATCCGCATCAGCTTTCCGACCGGGCTCCAGCTCGATAAGTTTTATATAGCTGACAAAAAAAATGACACGCTCCTGTATGCAGGCAGACTGGCTGTGCAGCTCGATATGATCGGTCTTATCCGGAGCCGGATTGCGGTGAACAATATTGAGCTGGAAAATGTCAACGCCAATATTACGCGCAATAACCCTGATACAGTCTTCAATTACCAGTTCCTGGTAGACGCGTTCGTGTCGGCCGAGAAGCAACCGGAAAAGACTCCGGAAGATTCAACAGCGCCGCTGCAACTAAAGCTGGATAAGATTGCCTTTGACAATATCCGCATCAAGTTCAAAGATGATGTAGCCGGAAACGACGCAGGCGTAAGTCTCGGCAGCCTCAAAGCACGGGTAGACAAATTTGACCTGGAACAAATGCATTATGTGCTGGACCGGCTCGAGCTGAATAAAACACAGCTTCACTATTTTCAAATCAAGCCGCTCACGGTGCTGCAACAACAAGCAGATGCAGCAATCGATAGCACTGAGAAAGAATCGGGCGGCCGGCTGCCGCTGATCGAAGTGCGCAATTTTGCTTTTGGCGACGTGGATCTGAATTACGACGACCGGCTGTCGGACACACGGGCTTCCGTCTTTCTGAAGACCTTTAATTTTAAAGACCTGCTGATCGATCTCACGAATGGTAAGTACCAGACAAGCGATGGTGAACTGACCAACTCAGTGATCGACTTTGCATATCGTCCGACACCGTCCAACGAAGAAGCGATTGAAAAGGCGGCTGACAGCACCAAAGAATCCTCATTCAGTCTCTATCTCAACAATATTGTTCTTGCCAATAACACGATCAAATATGACAATTTATCCGCTCCCCGCGAGAAAGGTGTGATGGACTTCAACCACCTGAACATCAAAAATCTGGGGATCAGCGGGAAAGACATTGCGATCGACAGTGCAGGTATCAAAGCCACGATCAACGGTGGCAAACTGGTGGATACCAGTGGGTTTGCGCTTAATGAGTTACAGGGTAAAGTCGTTTACAACGATCAACAGATCAGCGTGGAAGACCTGTTGATCAAAACGCCGAATACTTTGATCAGCAACAATACCCTGGTCACTTACACTTCGCCGGAAGACCTGAGCAAACACCCGGAAAGAGTGGAAATGGACATCGAGTTTCAAAACTCAGTCTTAGGCTTGGCGGATGCTGCTTATTTTTCGTCGTCGGTGCCATCGCAATACCGGAATGAGCGATTGAACATGGAGGCTAAAGTGCAGGGAAAGCTCAGCGATGTCAACATCGACAAATTCAGACTGCACGGATTAAAAAGCACCAACGTAGATATATCGGGCAATATCAAAGGACTTCCTGATATGGACCGCGCTTACTTCAATGTGAATATCGGGCGTTTCACCACATCGAAGGCGGACCTGAATGCGTTGTTACCGCGCGGCACGTTACCCAACAGCATTGAGCTCCCCAACCAGATTGCGGCTAACGGACGGTTCAAAGGCAGTATGAAAAAATTTGCAACGAACCTTGATCTGAGAACCGATATGGGATCGGCGCGCATTGTGGCAGCCATGGGCGGCTCGACGAAAAATCCTTCTTATAAGGCGCAGCTCGACGTGAATCAATTCAATGTTGGCAGACTTTTGAAAAGAACCGATGTGGGAGCGATTACCCTTCGGATGAATGTCGCAGGTTCAGGAACCTCGGCCAAAACGGCCAATGCTACTGTAAAAGGAACCATTGTCAGTGCGTATTATAATAAGTATAATTATCAAAATATACAGATCGACGGGAAATATGCGGGCCAGGCGCTGGCGCTTCAAACCAGCAGTACGGATTCCAACGCCAACTTCGATATCGTTGCCAACGCAGACATGTCGGGCAAATACCCTTCGGTAAAAGGAACGATCGACCTCAAGAGGGTTGACTTGCAAAAGCTCAACTTCGCTACTTCGGAATTTACAGTTGCAGGGCTTACGACGCTGGACTTTCCGACGGCAAGCCCTGACTATCTGAATGGCAACGCTGACATTACAAGTCTGCAGCTGGCTATGGATGGCAAGCTGATCAACGTGGATACGATCAGCCTGAATGCCTTCGCAAGCGACTCTGCTAACAGCCTTCGGCTCAAATCGGATATCATCGACGCTTCGCTTGACGGGCAATACCAGTTGACACAGATCGGCCAGGCATTTATTAATGAGATCCAGCAATACTACGCTTTTGCACCCGCTCAAAAGATCGATCCCCAAAGAATGCGGTTCAACATCCAGGTGCATGATTCTAAACTGCTGAAAGAATTTGTTCCTTCCCTGTATACGTTCGCGCCTTCCACCCTGAATGGCCTAATTGATACGGAAAGAGACAGCCTGGTGGTTAACGCCAATTTCCCGCATATTTTGTATGATAGCTTCGATGTTAAAAATGTCACGCTCAATATCAACAATGCTGATACTTCGCAACTGGCCTACGCGTTAAATATTGCAAGTCTGCAAAGCCCGTCCATACAGCTTTTCAACTCAACGATCAATGGTAGCGCTGCCAACAACGCACTTGGAATAAATGTATTCCTGCGAGACAGCAAGAACCAGGACAAATATGTCATTGGCGGTAACTTCAAAGTGACCGATGAAACCTACCAGTTCTCGCTGGATCCTCAAAAGCTGTTGTTAAACTACGACAAGTGGCAGGTAGCGCAGAACAACCTGCTGCAATATGGAAAGGCCGGTATCTATGTACGCGATTTCGAGATCAGCAATAACGGGCAATCCCTGGCAATCAATAGTACTTCCGAAGCGCCCAATTCGCCTGTTAAAGTAGCGTTCAATAATTTCATGCTCGAGACATTGACGCGCTATGCCGAGCAGGATACAGCACTGGTGGGCGGTACACTGAACGGAACAGTGGATGTCAGCAACCTGCAGGCCTCCCCTCAGTTTGAAGCCAACCTGACTGTCAATAAACTGAGATATCAGAAAGATGAGCTGGGAGATCTGAAGATTCAGGCAGATAACTTCACGGATGATGCCTTTAAGGTAGATGTAGCGTTGAGCGGCATTCACGACGTCCGGATCAACGGGTTCTATTATACTTCTGACAAAGGATCGCTCGACATGACTGTCAACATTAATAAGTTTGACTTACAATATATCGAAAGCCTCACGGGCGGCCAGGTGAAGGATGGCACGGGAATCCTTTCAGGTCAGTTGACCGCCAAAGGACCGTTGACGGCACCACGAGTGTTGGGCGGCCTGAACTTCAAAAATGCAGGACTGAATATTGCAACGCTCAATTCTTACTTCAGGTTGAATAATGAGTCCATTTCCTTTGTCGAGGAAGGCATTCGTTTTAACGACTTCACGTTACGCGACTCAGCGAATCAGGCTTTAATATTGAGCGGGCTGGTTAAAACACAGGACTATTCGAACTTTGGATTTGACCTGCGCTTACGGGCCAATAATTTCCGCGCACTGAACTCTACCGTTGAAGACAATGAATTGTTTTACGGAAAGGTATTCGTGACGATCAATGCGAATATCAGGGGCGATATGAATCAGCCAGACGTGACCGGCACCCTGCGCATCAACAAAGACACGCGTTTCTTCTTCGCTCTTCCCGACAATGATCCGGGCGTAGTGGACCAGGATGGTATTGTCGAGTTCGTAGATATGGATGCGCCGCCTAACAACGGCCGCGAAGCCATCAACGTGGACAGCCTCACCAGGTCGCCGCTTAAAGGCCTGAATGTATCGATGAACCTGCAGACGGATAAGGAAGCGGAGATCACTGTGGTGGTGGACCCGGCCAATGGCGATGCCCTGCTGGTGAAAGGAGAAGCTGAACTCAATGTGACCATGGATCCGAGCGGAAAACTTGCGATGACCGGCCGTTACCTGATTTCGGATGGCAACTACAACTTATCCATTGGTGGATTGGCTAAACGCAGATTTGTATTGCAACAGGGAAGTGTGATCACCTGGACAGGAGCTCCGACGGAAGCCAATATCAATATCACCGCGGTATATAATATCAACACTTCGCCTATTGATTTAGTGGCGGACCAGATACAGAGCTTTGATCAGTCTACACAAACTACCTATCGCCAGAAATTGCCGTTTATCGTTTATCTGAAAATGACAGAGCAATTGCTGAAACCGAAGATAGCCTTCGAGATCACGATGCCGGAAAATGAGAAGAATGCGTTTAATGGCATTGTGTATACCCGCCTGCAGCAGGTGAACAGCAACGAAAGCGAGTTGAATAAGCAGGTGTTTGCTTTGCTTGCACTGGGAAGGTTTATATCGGACAATCCTTTCGAAAGCCTTGCGGGGGGCACCTCTCCTGAAATGCTGGCGCGCCAGAGCGTGAGCCGGTTATTGACGCAGCAGCTGAACAACCTGGCGTCAGATCTTATCAAAGGCGTAGACCTTTCATTCGGACTTAACTCGGAAGAAGACTACAGTTCCGGTTCCCAGGAAACCAGGACCGACCTGGAAGTGGCCGTATCCAAGCGCTTGTTGAACGACCGCCTCACGATCAGCGTAGGTAGCGACTTCGCACTCGAAGGAGGCCGGCGCGATAACCGGTCCGGTTCAAATATTGCAGGTAATGTGAATATAGAATATTTGCTCTCCCGCGATGGACGTTACAGGCTCAGAGCGTATCGCCGCAACCAGTCCGATGTGATCCTTGAAGGCCAGATCATCGAGACAGGATTAGGATTTGCGTTGGTAGTCGATTATAATGAGTTCAGGCAGATATTTA
Organism: Niabella sp. ZPM-14; assembly: GCF_055693045.2. Lineage (NCBI taxonomy): Bacteria > Pseudomonadati > Bacteroidota > Chitinophagia > Chitinophagales > Chitinophagaceae > Niabella > Niabella sp. ZPM-14. Next base: position 3,402,075 of record NZ_CM181148.1, on the reverse strand, counting down.
ACAGCTTGAAAAAGCAGCAACGCCGCGAAGAAAGGCGTGCCAGAAAAGAAGAAGAAGAGGGAGAAGGTACAGATAAAGATTAGTCTGAACCATATGTTTTTGAAATTAAGTGAAATAATAAGGCCGTATCAGACACGGCGCAAACAGGTTTAAAGAGTTAAAAGAAACATGCGAAATACATACGGAATATTATGTCTTTTTATGGTGGCAATGTTGGGCGCCTGCAGCACTACTAAAAATCTTAAAGAAGGAGAAGTGCTGTACACGGGCGCTGACGTAAAAGTCAACCCCGACTCTGCAAAGCAGGTGGCGAACCAGAAAGATCTGAAAAACACGCTTGAAGAGAAAACCCGGCCTGAGCCAAACAAAAAAATATTGGGATTCCGGTACAAACTGTTTTTCTATAACCTGGCAGGCGAACCTAAAAAGCAAAAGGGATTAAAATACTGGATGCGTACAAAACTGGGCGAACCACCGGTGCTGATGAGCGATGTGAGAATTCAAAACAATATCAATGTTCTTCAAAGCTACCTGATCAGTAAAGGGTACCTCCAGGCAAGTGTGACTGGAGACACTGAAATAAAAGGTAAAACCGGCAGAGCCAAGTACACAGCCATCACACAGGAAAGATACCGTTTGAATGATATACAGTTTCCTACAGAACCCACAGCGCTGGAGAATCTCATCCGGAGAACATCTGACAAGACTGTGCTGAAAAAAGATGATTATTATGATATCGATGCGTTCTCTACCGAACGCGAACGGATCGATAACGAATTAAAAGAACGCGGGTATTTCTTTTTCAATCCTGATTATATCATTGTTAAAGTGGACAGTACCATAGGCGACAACAAGGTCAATGCCTATGTGCGGATAAAAGAGCTCACACCGATTGAAGCCCTGAAGCCCTACCGGATCAATGATATCAATATCTATCCTTATTATAGCCTGAGACGGGACTCTATGATCCGGCAATCAGCGCCGATCATCCACAACGATTTCAAAATATACGATCCGCGGAATACTTATAAGCCGCAGCTGTTTGATCGCCTGATCTTTTTTGAAAAAGATGAGATCTATAACCGCCATGATCATAGCCTCAGCCTTAACAGGCTCGTTAACATCGGAACCTTCAGATACGTGAAAGCAGAGTTTGATCCGCTCGACACCCTGGGCAGCGATTTAATGAATGCCAACTTTTACCTGACACCGCAGAAAAAGCGGTCGCTATCGTTCCAGGTAACCGGCACCAGTAAGTCCAACAACTTCGTGGGATCTGAACTAAAAATCAGCAATACCAACCGCAATGTATTTCGTGGTGCAGAGCAATTGATTACCACCCTGAGCGGTGGGTTCGAAACACAGGTGAGTGGTGCACGCACCAACTCCTACTCTCTTGGAGCCAGCGCCAGATTGGTGTTTCCGCGATTGGTATCCCCCATAGATTTCAGGAACGAACAAAATTCTGTACCTAAAACACATATCACATTAAGCGGTCAGTTGCTGAGCAGGGCAGCTTATTTTACGATGCTGTCCGGTAACCTGGAATACGGATATACCTTCAAAGGAAGCCCTTACATCGAACATAATTTCAATCCTTTTTCTATCTCCTATGTTCGCACGCTCAAAACGACGGACAGCCTGGAAACCTTGTTGACACAGGTACCCAGCCTTAGAGGTAATTATGAAAACCAGTTTATTTTCAGCACTAACTACAACTTCATTTATAGTGACCAGTTTCAAGAAGGCAAAAGAAATAATATTTATTTCCTCGGTTCTGTAGAAACAGCAGGTAACCTGGTCAATGCCTTCTTAAAGAAAAACGAAGAAGGAAAGAAAACGCTTTTCAACACCGCAGTAAATCAATTCATCAGGCTGGAAGCCGATTTCAGGAATTATTACAAGATCAAACCCCAGCTGGTGCTGGCAGGCCGCGCTAATGTCGGTTATGGTATTCCTTATGGCAACAGCTCCGTGCTACCTTATGTGAGACAGTTCTTTGCAGGTGGTAGCAACGATATCAGGGCTTTCCGGGCCCGTTCGCTGGGACCGGGTACTTATAACTATAATATCAATCCCGACTCCAGCCGCATTTTCGCCGATCAGGGCGGGGATATCAAGATGATGTTGAACGGTGAGCTGCGCGCCAAGTTATTCAGTGTGATCCATGGCGCTGCTTTTATTGACGCCGGCAACATCTGGACGGCCAAAAGCGACAGCTCCCGCGAAGGCAGCAAATTCAACTTCGGCCGCGCTTTCAGCGAGTTTGCTGTTGGTGGTGGTGTAGGTTTGAGAGTAGATGCTACCATCTTCGTGATCCGTTTTGACCTGGCTATGCCATTCAGAAAACCATGGCTACCGCCGGGCGAACGTTGGGTGTTTGACAAGATCAACTTTGGCGATCCCACCTGGCGCAAACAAAATCTCATCCTGAATATTGGCATCGGCTATCCGTTCTAAAACCCGATGCGTCCGGGGTACGTGATGCGGAATAGTGTTATCAGGATTTCATTTCCTGAACATCGAATAACATCAATGCGGTGATAGCAAGAACAAACTGATTGGTCGTTTAAACAGATGCGTCTGTTTCTGACAATCGTTTGCATCTAATTATATAATTTTCATTTTCTTGCTATTATGGCGTCATTATTGGATGTACCTTTCAGGTTATTACCAAACATCTGAATTACATGAAACGCATTTTTAGCAAACCTAAGACATTTCTTCGCCAGGCAAAAGACGTTCTGATCGCATCCGCAAAAGGGTTTTCGGCGGACAAAGTGCCCAAGCTCAGTTCTTCGCTGGCCTACTGCACCGTGTTCTCCATGGCTCCCCTGTTGACGATCGTGATCGCATCTGCGAGCCTTATCTATAGAAAAGAAATTATCGAGAATAAAGTTTTTGAGGAAGTGAGTCAGTTTACTGATGCCGATACAGCCTTACAAATACAGAACCTGGTGCAGCAGGCGAGTCTGAGCGGCAAAACAACGGTAGCATTGATCATTGGCATTATCTCATTGATCGTCGGTGCCACCGCAGTGTTCGTGGAAATACAAGATAGCTTAAACACGATTTGGAAGGTAAAGGCCCAACCCAGAAAAGGCATCATGGGTCTGCTGTCCAGCCGGCTAAAATCTTTTTCATTGATCATCTCCCTGGGCTTCCTGCTACTGGTGTCGCTGATATTGAACAGCATACTGGGCAGCGTACAAAGCAGGTTCCAGGACCTGGTCCCTATTGATTCGGGTTGGTTGTTTTTCATCATCAATAATGTAGTCACGTTCTCCGTGATCACCTTCCTGTTTGCTGTCATCTTCAAGGTCCTACCTGATGTCATTATCAAATGGAAGCCGGCATTGGTCGGCGCCGCCTTCACGACGGTATTATTCGCGATCGGTAAATTCCTGATCGACCTGTATATCACGAAAGCCAGTCCTGGCGCCATCTTCGGCGCAGCAGGAACGATCATCATCGTCCTGTTGTGGGTATACTACACCTCGTTCATTCTTTATTTTGGTGCAGAATTCACTCAGGTCTATGCAGAAAAATATAGCGTGGGCATCCGGCCGTCTAAATATGCAGTGCATATGGAAATCGTCGTTGAGGAAAAAAATGTCGGAGAATTACCTCCGCAGCATCCGGAATATACCAAGGAATGATCCAAACCTGTAAGTAATTATGAGTGTCGAGAAAGAAAAAATGTTGTCGGGCCTGCCCTACCAGTCTTTTGACGAACAGTTATTTCAGGAGCGGCAACATGCCAAAGACCTGATCTACCAGGTGAACAGCCTGCATCCTCATAAAACCGGGGAACGCAAAAGATTACTCACCGATCTGTTTGGAGCGGTGAGCGGAAGCTTTCATATAGAGCCGCCATTTTATTGCGATTACGGATGTAACATTTCTATCGGTGAAAATTTTTATGCTAACTATCATTGCGTAATACTCGACTGCGCGCCCGTTTCCATCGGGCACAATGTGATGTTTGGCCCCAATGTCTCTTTGTTCACAGCCGGGCATCCTGTTCACCCCGAGCCCAGGGACGCGGGGTTCGAATATGCTTTTCCTATAATTATCGGGAACAGCGTCTGGATCGGTGGCAACACTGTCGTCAACGCAGGCATCACGATCGGCAGCAATACCGTAATTGGGTCCGGAAGTGTGGTCACGAAGGACATCCCTTCCAACGTGATAGCCGTGGGAAATCCGTGCAGGGTATTACGCAGCGTGACCGACGCTGATAAAGCCTATTATTTTAAGGATCGCAGATTTTAGATCTTTGGCATGAAAACAGCAGTAGAATAGAGTCGGCGCTGAAGCATCCGTGTTTCAGCTCTCAAAAACCGGCATTATTCAAGAATCGAAGTCCCGTGAAACAGTATGAAAACACAAATGTTCATTATAGTCGTGTGCCTGGAGCTGCTGCTGTTGCCGGCTGTTGCACAGCCCTATAAAAAAGCTGCTGAAAATCAATTCCTTTATTATACAGACCTGGTCATAAAAAAAGATTTCCGGTCTGCGTCTGACTTTCTCATCGAAGATCTCTTCGATATGGTTTCGAAAGAACAGATGATTACCGCGATGGAGCAGGTGTTTAACCTGCCCGGTTTTTCATTTTCTATTGATTCGCCACGCGTGCTGCTCGTAAGCGACGCTAAGCAATCAGACAGTGCTCATTTCCTGAAGATGAAGTATGCCAATATCTTGAAAATGAAATTTGATCTTCCCGCAGATTCGACCGGCGTCGACTCGCTGGATGCGCAAAACCACTTATTGACGCTGGCGCTTCAGTCCGAGTTTGGTGAAAAGAATGTGACCTATCATCCCCAGACCGGGTATTTTGATATCTATTCTGAGAAGGATGTGATCGCCCGTTCCTTCGATCTAAAAGACTGGAAATTCATCGTTGTTGATAATGATAAAATGCCGCTGTTAAAAAAGCTGGTTCCGCCCTCATTGCTTGAATAATTTTTCCGATATTGTCCGGAAATTAACGTTGAATGATTGTAGAGCAACCGACAAATCTGCCGCCCAGGAAAAAAAAGTTTTACCAGGTCTTATATATTCAGGTATTGATAGCGATCGTTATCGGTGCGCTGTTGGGGTACTTCTATCCCTCGGTAGGTGAAACCATGAAACCACTCGGCGACGGCTTTATTGCGCTTGTAAAAATGATCATCGCGCCCGTGATCTTCATCACCATTACAGTCGGCATTGCGTCCATGAATGACATGAAGAAAGTGGGCCGTGTCGCCGGTAAGGCTTTCATATATTTTATAAGTTTCTCCACGCTGGCTTTGATCATCGGCTTGATCATCAGCAATATCGTGCAGCCGGGTAAAGGATTGAATATTGACCCCGCAACATTGGAGGCCAGCACGATCTCGCAATACGTCAGTAAGGCTCATGACAGCTCGCTGATCAACTTCATCTTCGAGATCATACCCAAAACGCTGGTCAGTCCGCTCAGTGGCGATAATATTTTACAGATACTGGTGATCGCCATCCTGTTAGGGGTTGCCATTTCGCAGACGATGCCGCAAAGCAAACCGGTGCTGGATTTCCTGGAAGCCCTCGCACATCCGGTTTTTAAAATCGTATCGATATTGATGAAACTGGCGCCCGTCGGGGCCTTCGGGGCCATTGCGTTTACCATTGGTAAATATGGGATCGAGTCGATGGGCAACCTGGTAGCGCTCGTGGTGACTTTCTACGCCACCTCGCTTTTCTTCGTCCTTGTAGTGTTGGGCGCCGTGGCGCGATACAACGGCTTTAATATTTTCAAGTTCTTAAAATACATCAAAGATGAGTTGCTCTTAGTGTTGGGAACCAGCTCTTCGGAAGCCGCTTTGCCGACGCTGATGCAAAAGATGGAGCGTGCCGGTTGCGCCAAACCGATTGTCGGCCTGGTAGTACCTACGGGGTATTCGTTCAACCTGGACGGGACGAACATTTATATGACCCTTGCGGCACTCTTCATCGCGCAGGCCTGCAACATCGACCTGTCGCTACAAAGCCAGATCGTGCTACTATTGGTAGCCATGCTTAGTTCAAAAGGTGCAGCTGGTGTTAGCGGAGCGGGCTTTATCACGCTGGCGGCCACGTTGGCGGTGGTGCCCAACGTTCCGATCGCAGGCATGACGCTGATCCTGGGCATCGACCGTTTTATGAGCGAATGCCGCGCCCTGACCAACATGGTTGGAAATGCAGTGGCAACCGTTGTTGTGGCGCGATGGGAAAAACAACTCGATGAAGACCAATTGAAGAAAGTATTGAATTAAATTTATCAAAAAATAAATGGACAACATGAAATCAAGTCATGAAATAGATTATGAAATCTTCGGGGAAGAAATGCAGTATGTCAGTGTGGAGCTGGACCCGCAGGAAACGGCAATAGCAGAAGCCGGCAGCTTTATGATGATGGATGAAGGCGTGGAAATGGCTACCATCTTCGGCGATGGCAGTAACCAGACAGGCGGCTTCCTGGGAAAGCTGATGAGCGCAGGCAAACGCATCCTCACCGGTGAAAGCCTTTTTATGACGGCTTACACAAACATCAGTCACGGCAAGAAAAAGGTATCGTTTGCTTCTCCTTATCCCGGGAAAATTATTTCGCTGGATCTTTCTCTTTTCAACGGAAAAGTGGTGTGTCAGAAAGATGCCTTTCTCTGCGCCGCCAAGGGAGTGGCCGTCGGCATTGAGTTTCAGCGCAGGTTGGGGACTGGTCTGTTTGGCGGCGAAGGCTTTATTATGCAGAAGCTGGAAGGTGATGGAATGGCCTTCGTACATGCCGGCGGACATGTATTTCAAAAAGAGCTGCAGGTAGGTGAACGTCTAAAAATCGACACGGGCTGTCTTGTGGGCTTCACGCAAACCATCAATTATAATATTGAAATGGTACGCGGCATCCGCAATAAAATATTTGGCGGTGAAGGGTTCTTCTTTGCCACGCTGACCGGCCCGGGTACTGTGTGGATCCAGACCTTACCCGTAAGCCGCCTGGCTTCACGCATTCTGTCCTTTGCTACCGTCAACAGAAAAGAAGAAGGCAGCATCTTAGGTGGTTTAGGCAATCTGCTGGATGGCGACGGAAGGTAAGAAAGGAACCGCCCCGTAAAAGATGTAAAGAGAAAGGCTGTCTCCAATGTTGTGCAAACACCTGTTGAAGACAGCCTTTTCCTTTTAGGTAGGTTTCAACTCAGTAATATTCGTTATGCGCCCTGAAGCTGATGTACAGCGGCTTCCACACCCCTGATCTCTGCCAGCCCTTTCAATCTGCCGATCGCAGAATAGCCGGGATAGGTTTGCTTCTCCAGGTCGTCCAGCATCTGGTGGCCATGATCCGGACGCATGGGAATACGGCGGTTCTGCTCCTTTTGCAACTGGGTGACGTATTGAATAATAGAAACAATATTACCGTTGCCTTCCAGGTGATTGGCTTCAAAAAAATTGCCCTCTTCGTCTCTTTCGGTACTGCGCAGGTGTAAAAAGTATACGCGGTCTCCATACTTCCTGATCATCTCAAGCAGGTTATTGTCTTTCCTCGCGCTGTAAGAACCGGTACAAAAACACAGTCCTGCATTTTTTGAAGGCACGTTTTTAAACAATGCGTCGATATGCGCGTCCGTACTCATAATGCGGGGCAATCCTAAAATCGGATAAGGAGGGTCATCCGGGTGAATGGCGAGCTGAACTCCGTGCGCTTCCGCGGTAGGGGCAATCTCATTTAAAAATGCAAAAAGGTTTTGCTGCAACTCTTCCGGAGAAATATGTCCATATTGACTCAGCAGGGAAAGCACTTCTTCTGTAGTAAACAAACCATCAGAACCTGGCAGCCCCATCAGGCAGGATACTTTCAGCTTTTCGATCTCGTTCAGACTAAGGCTTTCAAAAAACTTCTTGGCCTTTTTTACGTCGGCTTCTTCGTAGTCTTTTTCTGCACCCGGACGCTTCAGAATATATACGTCAAATGCAATGAACTCCTTCCATCCAAACCGCAGGCAAAGCGCACCGGTTGCTGTAGGATAGTCCAGGTTGGTACGCACCCAGTCCAACACCGGCATAAAATTGTAAGTCACCACTTTCACGTCATTCGCTGCGAGGTTGGCCATACTTACCTTATAATTTTCGATCCAGGTTTTATAATTCCCGTTACGTTTTTTAATGTCTTCGTGGACCGGCAGGCTTTCTACCACTTCCCAGGTCAGCCCTTCGGCTTCAATGGCTTGCTTTCTTTTAAGAATTTCTTCCGTAGTCCATATTTCACCTACCGGAATATGGTGCAGCGCCGTTACTACACCTGTGGCTCCCGCCTGGCGAATATCGCGCAGCGAAACAGCATCGTTATTACCATACCAACGCATGGTCTGAATCATTTTGTAGCTCATAAGGAGCTAAAATAAAGTAAATAGTTGAATTCCAGGGATGCAGGACACGACATGCGATCGTTTGAAAACATAAAGATATTATCTTAACTCTATCTAACTAGTTACCAAACTGATTTTCCCAACGATCAGCGAAGCGTCGCAGCAATACCATAAAAAATGGTTCCGGAAAGCCGGAACCATTTTGCAAACTTTAAATATATAAAAACTAAACCTCACCCAATATTTATCTTCCGCCCCTGCTCCGGCCTCCGCGGCTCTCACCTCCACCGGAGGAACGGGATCCGCCGGAACTGCGGCTTTCATAGCTTCTGCTTGGTGCGCTCCGCTCCATCCTCGGAGCAGATTGCTGGCGCTGCATCTGAACTTCTCTGCTACGTGCTGCCTCCTGGCGCTGCGACGACCTTTGCTCTGCCTGAGCCCTGGCCTGTACTTCACGTTGCTGTCTCACCTGAGCTTCACGTTGTTGTCTCACCTGAGCTTCACGTTGTGCTCTCACCTGAGATTCCCGCTGTTGTCTTACCTGAGCTTCGCGTTGCTGTCTTACCTGCGATTCTCTCTCCTGCCTCATTTGTGCTGCCCGTTGCTCATTCTGCACATTTCTTTGTCGGGTCTGTGCTTCACGCTGCGCTTCTGCACTCCTTCTCATCGCCTCCGCACGGTCATTAGACTGTTGTGTGGCCCTGGAACGTTGCATCTCTTGCTGCCGATTTTGTATTTCTGCGCTTCTTTGTCTCGTTGGCGCGTTTCTGTCACCTGCATCTGATCTGTCAGTAGCGGACCCAAACCGGCGCGAAGAAGAACTCCTTTCCACAGAACCATTGTTATTGCTTCTGCCTGCTGCCTCCTGACGGGGCGAAGTATTTTCTCTCACCCTCGTGTTACTATTGTCAGATCTTGAACTGCCTGAACGTACATCAGTGCTTCTTTCGCTTCTCGACCCACTGCGGCTTGCCACGCTGTTGCGATCGTAACGCTCTACACTGCGGGGAGCATAAGTTGAGCGACCCTCAGTTCTACTGACCGCCGGACGATATACCGATATAGCATTCCGGCTTACAGACGAACGACCCGGTCTTGTAGAATTCCGCACACTCACCGCATTGATACGGCCGGTATACCTTTCCACCTCTGTACGTCTTGGTCCGTTGGTATAATAACTCCTGCTTCCTCTTGAAGTACCGCCGCGTGGACCATAGTTATTAATGATTGTTGTCCTGTTGATGATCGTTACATTATTCCTGTAAGGGTAATAATAACGACTGATATATCGCGAGGTCATGTAACGCCCGGGCGCAAAGGTCCAGTAATCATAGGGAGGATTGTAGCCGCCAAACCCGATACTGATATTGATGCCGGGGCGGATAGGAGCCCAACCGTAATAATCGCCGCCGCCACGCCAGGTTACCCACGCTGGCGACCACTCATAACCGGGAACCCACAACCATCCGTAGAGGGGATCGTAGAACCAGCGGCCATAGTGGAAAGCAGCCCATCCCCAGTCATAACCGGAATTCCACATCCAGTCATTATCAGCGGTATAAGCCCAGGACCCGTTGGTAGCATAGGGCCGGAAATCCGATCCTACACGCGGACGCCAGGTGTAACCGTATTCGGGATAGTCGATCCAGTCGCCATAAGGACTTAACTGGTCGTAGAAGGTCTGGAAATTGATGCTGATTCCGACCCGTGGTTGTGCACCAACAGGTTTGGTCAGAAGCATTGCAAAAGCAAACATCAACCCGAGACCTAATAAGTTGATAAATCTTTTCATGTTATTGTATTTAAACATTGCTTTTATAAAAAATCTGAAGTTGTAGCTTCTGTTAATATGACGCAGCCTTGTCAATAAAGTTGCTTACTTTTCGGGCGGATACTGGTTTTAAGATTTAGTTTACAATCAGGCCATTCCAGGGTTATTCAAGCGATTGATTATCAATAGCACAGAATTATCGTACCCGGATTGCCTTTTCAGATGACTGGTTCTCGGGAAATAATTAACATATTTGCTGTCCCAAATGGCAATCGATTATTATCAAATATTGCAAATTTCTCCTTCGGCAGACCTTTCCGAAGTGAAAGCGGCTTACCGGAAGCTGGCGCTGCTGTATCATCCCGATAAAAATCCTGATAATCAATCCTCCGCTGCTTATTTCGCATTGATCAAGGAGGCATACGAAACCTTGTCCGACCCCGGAAAGAAAGACCAGTATCTCCAGGAGCGATGGCTGCACAAGGCTTCCGCTCGGCCTTTTGAATTGCCGGTACGCACACCAGGGGATGTATTGAGGCAGGTATTGGCCGCCAGCGGCAAAATAGCCCAGATGGATGTATACAGAATGAACAAAGAGGGGATCAAAGATAACCTGCTGTTGCTGCTGAACGAAACGCATATCGGGCTGTTGAACGATTTTAATGAGATCAGTGTAAATGATGCCATCGTTCGCGAGATCTCGCAGCTGGCTAACATGTTGCCGGCCACGGAACAAGGCCAGTTTTTTGCCACATTGCAGCGGCTCAACAGCAGTCATAAGGAAGCACTTCAGCAAAAGGAAGAAGCGTTGGCGGGCCAGGTGTTTTGGGAAACCTGGCGACCAGCATTCATTATCCTGCTGGTGATTTTGTTATGTATCTTAATCTGGGGAACTTCTCTAAAATATTAGGCAAACACTTCGTCCGTTATTGTTTATAGTTTATCTTCCGTTTACAATCCAAATCATATGATACCGATCGGCGATGACAATACGGGGCGCACGTTGACACCCTACATCAATTACCTTCTTATAATCGTTAATATACTGGTATTTGTCTTCGCACAAGGCCTGGGAACCAATGAAGCATTTACCATGAGCTTCGCGACCGTACCGGAAGAGATCTTGAGTAATACAGATATCAAAGGCGGCGGGCTGGGCGAAACGCCTATTCCCGTCTACGGCACCATCATCACCGCAATGTTCATGCATGGCGGCTTTGCGCATATTATCGGCAACATGATGTACCTGTTGATCTTTGGCGATAACCTGGAGAACGTAATGGGCCATGGGCGGTACCTGGCGTTTTACCTGTTGTGTGGCATCCTCGCCACACTGGCTCACGTCTTTATGTCATCTTACACGCACACCGGGATGTATACGCCGAGCCTGGGCGCTTCGGGAGCCATAGCCGGTGTATTGGGCGGCTATATCCTGTTGTTTCCCCGCAATAAGATCCGCGTCTTCCTGATACCGTTTATCATTCGCGTTAACGCTTTCATCGCTTTGGGATTGTGGATCGCATTGCAGGTAATAGAAGGTTGGGGCGCCATGGGTCGTGAAGACAGCGGCATTGCTTATGCAGCCCACGTGGGCGGATTTGCTGCCGGATTGATATTGGTTTCTTTCTTTATCGATCGGCGGTTACAGCGCCCGCGGTATAGCCGGCGATAAATTATGCTTTTTGCTCCAGCAATTTCTTAAATATAGACATAGTGGTGATCACATTATCGTGGATGATCGGATCTGAAATCCATCGCGGTACACTGGCACTTTTGTCGGTCACTACCTGATAGGTGATCTTCAGCTCGTTGCCCGGCAACTGCTGCAACATCCATTTGCCCTTGGTGCCACTGATCCGGGTGATCCCTTTCTGTGGCGGGAATACAGCGGTATTCACGCTTTCGAAATAGATGCTGCACAGCGGTTTATTAAGGTCGGTTTTGCTGAAATAATATTTAAGAGCGCAATCCTGATCGCTCATAGGCCAGGGAATATCATAGCACAAATAGGTCAGCCACACTGCTTCATTTTGCGTGGGAACAATCCTGAAACTTTTGGTGTTTGTATTCCACTTTTTACCCAGCGACGGATTTTTCAAAAGCGCCACCACATTTTCTGCGGCAGCCGCCCGCACGGTGAACGCGGCCTTAAGCTCACGAACCGTATTCCCGTTGTGTTGGATCCACCGCTCATAAACCGAAATGCTTTTCTCCTTCTTAACTAATTCGAAATCGCCGGCCCGGCTGATCGTCTGGAGCAGGAGAAAAGCGGTGAGCCAGAATGCGGTGGTGATGATTTGTTTCATGTCTTTTATTTTTAAATGGGGCATGGATAACATCCTTGCCTGCCTTAAACAATGGGTGTTGACATGAATAATACCACTCAATGAGCACTAACCCCTACGTTTGGCGAAAAGAATATCCGGCCGTTACGTTTTTAGGACGGTTTTGGCTTAGCCTTAATAAACTCTTAACGCCGCTATGATGTTGCACCTTACCTTTTATAAAAACGCGGCACAAGCGAATAAAAATTGGCTTATCTTTCGGCTGTTAATTTATTACCTAAAGTGAGATGATCCGGCCCTGACCGGATCAGCATGAGAGCAAGATCGGCTATGTTGTAATCACCGGTGATCCTCATGCTCCATTTCAAAAAAAACTTATATGCTAAGATCGATCTATCTGGGCCTTTTATTAGTGTTAACCACATCTGCTATTGCCCAGGACAAATACTGGCAGCAACATGTTTCTTACACCATTGATGTTAAGCTGGATGACAAAGCCAACGCGCTTTCGGGAAAAGAAGAAGTAGTGTACACGAACAATTCGCCTGAAACACTGGACTATATCTGGTTTCATATCTGGCCTAATGCCTACAAAAATGACAGCACCGCTTTGTTTCAGCAACTGATGAATGATTCTACATCAGAAGAAGATCTCACCAAAGTGACACGCGGCTATATCGATGGATTGAACTTTAAAGTGGATGGAAAAGTCGCTAAGACAGAACCGCATAGCAATCCTAATTATATCGACATTATCAAGGTGCTTCTTCCTAAGGGCCTGAAACCAGGCGCTTCCACCAAGATCTCGACTGATTTCCATGTGAAGCTGCCTTCCTATTTTTCCAGATCCGGATTTGCTGATGGACAGTTCATGGCAACGCAGTGGTATCCCAAGCCCGCTGTATTTGATAAAAGCGGGTGGCACGAGTTTCCCTACCTGAGTATGGGTGAATATTATAGCGAGTATGGCGATTACAAGGTGAGCATCACTTTGCCCGGCAACTACGTAGTGGGCGCAACCGGTGTGCTGCAGAATAAAGAGGAACTGGAACAGTATAAATCGATTGGTAAAAAGAATGCTACGAACCGCACGGGAACTCCTGAGCTGTACAAGGGAAAGCCGGGTAACAAGACATTGTCATACCTCGCGAAAAACGTTCCGGACTTTGCATTTTTTGCAGAGCAGAATGTTGTGATCCAATACGACACCTTACATCTGGGGGCAGATACCGTGGTGGACGCGTTTACCTATTATAAAAACAAACCGGAAACCATCTGGAATAACAGCATCGATTACGCTAAAGACGCTACCAGGGCTTACAGCCGCTGGATCGGCAACTATCAATATCCAACGGTTCAGGTGTTTGAAGGACCGAAAAACAATTCAAGCGGAGGTATGGAATATCCGATGATCACGTTGATCACAGTTCCGGATGCGAGCAAAGAATACCTGGATGGCGTGATAGCTCACGAGATCGGCCACAACTGGTTCATGAGCATGCTTGGCAGCAACGAGCGGGAGCATACCTGGCAGGATGAAGGATTGAATACCTATTTCCAGTTTCGCTATGAAGCCGACAAATCCCGTTATAATTCGATTTTTAGGGACCAGGTGCCCGCTGAACTGAAAAATCTGCCGTTAGCACAATTCCAGGCTACGCTCTACAATGCGATGCGTCAGATCCCGATGGAAGCCGTGATTGATCAGCCGGCCGCCGATTTTAAAACGTCGCAAGAGTATGGACTTATTTCGTACCTCAAGACGGCGATCTGGGTGTATGAGCTGGAACAGCAGTTCGGCCAGGAAAAAATTGATGCTGCGTTCAAAGCCTATTTCAGAGAATGGAGCAATAAACATCCACAACCGGAAGACTTGAAAGCAGCTTTCGAAAAGTCGCTGGGAGCCAATCTGGATGCGGCTTTTGACAAACTGAAAAAACCGGGAAGTCTTTAAACAACCGGCTTTTTCTGAAAGGAAGATACAGAAAGATGATTCTTAATTAACAGTCAACATGCATATATCTCTTTCTAACAAAAAGGCCCTGGTCGGCGGCGCCAGCCAGGGCCTTGGTTTTGCGGTAGCCCATCAGCTGGCACACAGCGGCGCGTCCGTAACATTGATGGCACGTAATGAAGAAAAGCTCAAAAAGATCGTGGAGGAGCTTCCTGCAACGGCGGAACAGCACCACCGCTACCTGGTGGTGGACTTTTCAGATCTTGAAGGCTACAAAGCGATCATCGATAAATATTTCGAGACGCAGCAAGTAGACATTCTTGTCAATAACACCAATGGACCCAAAGCGGGAACAGTGCTGGAAAAAACAGCGGCGGATTACCTGGCTGCTTTTAATTTATTGTTCCAAACCGTTCAATACACCACTGCGGCAGCGGTGAAAGGAATGAAGGAAAAAAAGTTTGGCCGTATTATCAACCTGACCTCCCGGACCATCAAAGAACCGGTGGACAACCTGGCGTTATCGAACACGATCCGCGCTGCAGTAGTTGCCTGGGGCAAAACCTTGTCACGCGATATAGGAAAATACAACATCACGGTGAATAATATCCTGACCGGGAATTTTGACACGGAACGGCTGACCGAGTTATTTGAAGCACAAGCACAATCGCAGGGTACAACCATTGAAGCGATCACTGAAAAATCGAAAGCAGATATTCCCCTGCAAAGATTGGGCTTGCCTGAGGAATTGGCCAATGTCGTGACGTTCCTTGCATCGGAACAGGCGGGTTATGTAACAGGCACCAGTATCCCGGTGGACGGCGGGTTATTGAAATCGATATAGAATATCTTAACTGTAGCCTTTAATCACCATGCCTACATTGTTCTTTAAATTAGGACTCAGGTTCTACTTCCTAAGCTATGATTGCCGGGAACCGCTTCACGTTCATGAGGCAATGATTCAAATAAAGTGTGTAAATTCTGGCTCAAACAAGGAGAGGCTATCTTAGCTGACAATGCCTGATTTAAAAAGGCGAACTTCAAAAGGTCGTGAAAATCATAGAAGAGAATTACTTACTAATTGAAAAATCTTTTTATGAGTATTGCAAAAAATATAAGCCGTAAGGACGCTCAGCAAGGATCGGTCTCCGACATCAAACTTTCCAGTTTGCCCAAGATTGAATCCGTAGCTTTCATAAAAGATGAAATTGCGTTTGTTCTGAACGATGGTCGTGTTGTATATATTCCTCTTTCCTGGAGCAAGAAACTGCAAAAGGCTACTTTAAAGCAAAGGCAGAATTTTAAAAATGCCGGATTACATGTTTTTTGGGATGAGATAGATGAAATTATCGGAGTAAAAAACCTCTTATTTGGCAAAGCCCTTTTCTTGTAGTTTGTAGAAGGTTGACAGAAGTTTTTAGGTAATTATCCTCATATACAAAACTTGCAAATTACTTCTTCATAAGGCGGCTTTTAAAAGTTCTAATTGCGTACAACACCTCAACTATCGCGCGCTTGCCGCTGCTTTGGCATTAGCTGACCGGTATTGCCTACCTTTGCCGATTCATCAGCAAATTATTATCAGGAATATTATAATGCACTACGTTTCAGCAGAAGGATTAGAAAAAAGTTATGGCATACAGCCTTTGTTTTCCGACATTTCATTTCACATTGAAGAGGGAGATAAGATTGCGCTGGTAGCCCGAAATGGTACCGGCAAGTCGACCCTGTTAAAGATCCTCGCGGGCAAAGAAACACCCGACCAGGGAAAACTCTGGATCAACAAGGACGTAGACGTGGTGCTTTTTGAACAGGAACCGGATCTCGACGACGAAAAAACCATTGCGGATAATGTCTTCTTCCATAAGAACCCGGTAATCGCAGCCATCAAAAGCTATGAGTCGGCAAGCGAAAGTGAAGATGCGGATAAAATCACCGAGGCGTTGGCACAGATGGATGAATTGAATGCCTGGGACTTTGATTCGAAAGTGAAACAGATCTTCGGCAAGCTAAAGATCCACCACCTGGATGCACAGGTCAAAAGCCTGAGCGGCGGGCAAAAGAAAAGGGTGGCACTCGCTAAAACCCTGATCGATATTGGATTTGAGCACAAGCATGTGTTACTGATCATGGATGAGCCCACCAACCATCTGGACGTGGAGATGGTGGAATGGCTGGAACATTTCCTGAACAAAGAAAACGTCACTTTATTGCTGGTGACGCACGACCGCTATTTCCTGGATGCAGCCTGTAATGAGATCTGGGAAATGGAAGGAAGCAACCTATACGTTCATAAAGGAGATTACGAAAACTACCTGGAGAAGAAAGCGCAGCGCATTGAAAACGAGCTGGCGAGTATTGATAAAGCTAAAAACCTGTACCGGCGGGAACTGGAATGGATGCGCAAGCAGCCAAAGGCCAGAACCACCAAATCAAAAAGCCGGGAAGATAATTTTTACGACATTGAAAAAAAAGCCAAGCAGCAGGTGACCAATGACCAGGTGCAGCTACAAATGAAGATGAACCGGCTGGGTGGCAAAGTGGTTGAAATGAAAAAAGTGTACAAAGCCTTCGGTGATAAAAAAATACTGGAAGGTTTTGATTACACGTTCAATAAAGGCGAACGCGTCGGTATAATCGGAAAGAACGGAGCCGGTAAATCCACTTTTATCAATATTCTTCAAGGCCTGCAGCCACCTGATAGCGGAAAGATCAACATCGGTGACACGGTTATTTTTGGAAACTATTCGCAGCAGGGACTGGATGTAAAAACGGATATGCGGGTGATTGAATATGTGAAAGATATTGCAGAGCATTTCCCGTTGGCAAAAGGCGGAACTCTCAGCGCCGCCCAATTCCTGGAGCTGTTTTTATTCAACGCCGACAAACAATATACTTATATCAGCAAGCTGAGCGGGGGTGAAAAACGCCGGCTGCACCTGCTTTCCATTTTATTCCGGAATCCCAATTTCCTGATCCTGGATGAGCCGACGAACGACCTTGACCTTCCGACATTGGGTGTCCTGGAAAACTTCCTGATGGAATTTCCGGGATGCTTGCTGATTGTAAGCCACGACCGTTATTTTATGGATCGCCTGGTGGATCACCTGCTAGTGTTTGAGGGCGAGGCCGTGATTAAAGATTTTCCGGGCAATTACACGCAGTACAGATTGCAGGAGGAGAAAAAGAAGATGACATCCGCCCGAACGTCCCCGATCGGTACGGGCGGGGTTGACCCTTCCGGGGCGACCGCAAAAACAGAGACGGTAAAAAGCGGACCAGCGCCCGAAAAGAAAAAAGTTTCCTTTAAGGAGAAAAGAGAGTTTGAGCTGCTCCAAAAAGAAATTGAAGACCTCACCAAAGAGAAAGAGGCCATCACCAACCAGCTGAGCGACACGACGCTTTCCTTCGAAGAGCTTCAGAAATGCTCTCACCGCATCGGAGAGGTGACCAACCTTTTAGATGAAAAGGAAATGCGCTGGCTGGAGCTAAGCGAGCTGATCGGAAATTAAAGCACCATATATCTGAATAGATGAACGATTCGCTTAGGGCGATAATTTTTCGTATGGGACGCAAAATGACCTCTTTGGAATTTTATGACCCTGAACAAACACTTTTTAATTTATTATAATACAATCAATATCCCCTGATTTTCGTAAAAATTTGTCAACTTCCCGTCAAAAAATCTGTCTGATATAAATTACCGAGTCCGGCATTTAGGTAAAATAGCCGAATCGTAGTATTTTCGCGCCGCATTTTTGAACTTAAACAGAATAGGCATGAAAGAGACGATAGAGACAGACGTAGTCCTCATAGGTGGTGGCATTATGAGCGCAACTTTAGGCATGCTGATCAACCAACTGGCACCTGATAAATCGATTCACATATTCGAAAGACTGGAAGATGTAGCCGAAGAGGCGTCGGATGCCTGGAACAATGCCGGCACCGGGCATGCGGCTTTGTGCGAACTGAACTATACACCCGAAGACGCATCCGGGGTGGTGCATACCGATAAAGCACGCTCGATCATGGAGCAATTTGAGGTCTCCAAGCAATTCTGGGCCTACCTGATTGAGCAGGAACGATTGGCCAATCCCAAAGACTTCATCCGTTCTACGCCTCACATGAGCTTTGTTCGTGGAGAAAAGGATGTAACCTACCTGAGCAAACGATTTGCAGCGTTGCAGCAGAGCAGCCTTTTCCAGGAAATGCACTATTCTGAAGACAAAGATGTAATCAAAGAATGGGCGCCTCTCATTGTAGAAGGCAGAGATCCGTCCGAAAAAATAGCAGCGACTTACTCCCCTTTGGGAACCGACGTGAACTTCGGAGCGATCACCGGTGCACTGATCACTTCTTTACAAAACACGGGAAGGGCGCAATTGCACCTGCACCACGAGGTTAGGAAATTAAAACAGCAGAGCGATAAACGCTGGCGCGTAAAAGTTAAAAACCTCAGCACCGGAAAAAAATACGACGTGCTGGCTAAGTTTGTTTTCATTGGCGCGGGCGGAGGATCGCTGGAGCTATTGCAAAAATCTGATATTCCCGAAGGAAAAAAATACGGCGGCTTCCCCGTGGGCGGTCAGTGGCTGGTATGTAAAAACCCCCAGGTGAGCGCGCAACACAGTGCAAAAGTGTATGGTCAGGCAGAGGTGGGCGCACCACCGATGAGTGTACCGCACCTGGACGCGCGCATTATCGACGGAGACAAAGCCATCTTATTTGGTCCATTCGCCACTTTCTCCACCAAGTTCCTGAAAGAAGGTTCTTACTGGGACCTCTTCGGAACCGTAAAATACTGGAATATCTTCCCGCTGATCAAAGTAGGTATCAAAAATATCGACCTCGAAAAATACCTGATCAAACAGCTAAGCCTTTCGTTTGAAGACCGGATGAATGTGCTGAAACAGTTTTACCCTGAAGCAAAAAAAGCCGACTGGAAATTGCAGGAAGCTGGCCAGCGTGTTCAGGTGATTCACAATGATCCGGTGAATGGGCCTACCCTTCAGTTTGGTACCGAGATCGTCACCTCGGCAGACGGGACTATTTCTGCCCTGCTCGGGGCTTCGCCCGGCGCTTCTACGGCGGTGTCGATCATGCTCAAGCTGCTCTATCAGTGTTTCCCCGACAGGGCAGCAGCGAATATGGACCGGCTGACGAAAATCATTCCTTCCTATGGCCAAAAGCTCGAAGAGAACCCCGAATTGCTGGCCGCGGTTAGAGAACGCACCAGCCGTGTGCTGGAATTGACGGCCTGATCGGGTGTTTCGCGTGTTCGATCCTAACAGCTCCTTCCAGCGTATGATGCCCATCACCAGGCATGCTGTTGCTTCTGCAACTTCATCACTTGCGGTAATGCCGGAAGATATCTTTATCCCGCCATGCCCATAAAGCTGCTTTCTGATTCGCCGCCTTCAAGGCATTGTTTGCCCAGGTATTACAGGTCCGGAATAAATTATAAGACCCTTTTGCTTCATAGAACGCATCCATGTCTCCGTATCCGTCATCAACACTCGGAATAGGTATTGAGTTTCCCTGGCCATCCTTATCGAAACTATCAATGATGTATTCCGATAAGCGCTTGTAATCTTCCTTACTGATGGGAATCGCGATCGTCGACTTATCAGGGGATATAACCGGGTAGAAGGTCGCATGGATGGCGGCACTACTTAAGCCGGTCATGGCTTTGAAAGCTGTGGAAAACTTCAGATCGGCCCAGGTAGGTGTTTGCAGATAGAAGCCTTTGTCGCCCCATCCAAGACCAACGTAAGGATAGGTTGAGTCTTTCAGATCCGTATGCTGATACCTGACATATTGCGTCCAGTCCATCCATTCGCTCTGCACCGGCACCACAATATCGACATGAACGCCATTGGTTTTAATAAAAATAGTAAGATCCTTCGGTGATAGATTATCTGCTTTTTTATGCACCGCGAACAGCGGAACAGTCAACGCTATGATCACATAAACCACCAGGAAAGCAAGCAAATAAAGCAGCATTTTCCCAAAAAATTTGAGCAGTCTTTTCATGAGTGATATTATCTGCTAAAACTAAACATAAAATATGTTATGCCTTTGGTTAGGGGTGCATAACATTTTTATCCTGGCGTTGTTTCAACTTTTTCATTCTGCGAAAGGGATGGAGCCGGATCACGTGTGCCAATAAGAGCGATATTTCATGCCGGTCTTTATGGCTTCAGCGGCCCCGCACTCGTTGCTGGCGCTGGTAGCGCTTTCTGATCCGATGATTTGCTTGGTGCTTGCGTACAGAAACGGTCAGGCGGAGACCGTCAGACCGGGTTAGGTGGGATTTCTTCCCGTCCGTCCCGGCACGGGCGGGCGCTTCCGTTCGCTTTCAATGAGGATATTATTAGAAATGTTCTGCTGAATAATATTCAAAAGATTAAACAACTTCCCGCTCTGCTCACTCTGTGGTAAAAAAGCACATAAAAACAAAAAAATGTTATGCACCCTTTGGTTGGTCAGCTTGATTTTAGTACAGTTTCAATGCAGATACCGTATAAAGCCATTCACTCATAAACGATTGATCCCTGCGCGTCTTGTGGCTGTTACGCGCCTGTACGCGCCGGAAACGTAGCGGCAAGCGCCCTGGTCCGTCGCCCGCTTAGCTATTCCGGAACCAACGATCAATACGCTGCATGTTTAATTAACCGCAGTCAGTCGGTCTACGACTTCGTTTTGAGTGCTCAACGATTTGTCAGCATTATAATAGGTCTGGATCGCATTTTTAATCACTTCAAACTCCGCTTTCCGTGCAGCGAGGTCCAGGTACATTTCCTGTGCTTCCTTTGGTCTTGGTCCCCAGTGAAAGATATCCTTCCCTTGTTCATCGCGCACGATCAGGATAGGTATGGATTTAGAACCGTTGGTCAGGTACTGGTCTATTTCTGAACCACTGTCACGTAACTGAAGATCGAAAGTGATCCGGTCATTCAACTGGCTCATCAGGTACAATACCGGCACGATATGCGCCGCATCGCCACACCAGGGTTCCGTGATCACGGTCCAATGTTGCGGCCTGTCGATGCCTTTGACGACAGCGGCTGTCGCCTCAGTAATAGGGTTGGTCTTGATCCAACGCCGCATCCGCGTCTCATTCATCTTAGTGTAATGAAAATAATCAGGATTGTCGTAGGGAGGCTGAGGCGGCTCTGCAGACAGCAATTCCTGCGTATAGCTCAGATATTCGTTCCAGGTCATCGTTTTCATGTATCAGATAACAAGCAAAGAAGCGAAAAGTTGAAGCACCCTGCCCAAACCGAAACGATCTGGCAAGGTGCTTTAGATGAGATCTTGTTTTAGTTTAATTACATTCCACTTTGATCCGCCAGTTCTCTTTATCCGCCAGGAACTGGATCAGATCGTTGTTCATTTCAAAACCTTTTCCATTGGTGAGCAGTTCCACTTCAATGTTTTCTTCCTCATCCCTGATCATAAAGTTCAGCGAACTGGGGCCCTTATTATTCTTAAGGTTTTGCTGTACAAAAGCGATCATATCTTCCGTCACATCTGCAGCAGGCAATTGCAGGCTCAGCTTTTTAGTGAAGTTCTTTTTTACACTTTCCGCCAGGCAGATGGACGATATTTTGAAATCATAATCGCCGTTAAACCGTTGCTTGAAGAAGCCGGTGATATACACCGTGGCGCCCAGCTGAAGAATGGCCGCATGCTTCAGATAGTCTTCTGAAAACAGCACCAGTTCCAGTTTTCCACTGTAGTCTTCTATCACGAAACTACCAAACTTGTTGCCGCTCTTAGCAATGCGGTGTTGCGCATCACTCACCAATCCCATGATCTTAAAGGTAGCGCTGGAGTTTACTTTCTCCTTGTCTTCTTTAAACTCGTTGACATAGCCGATTTTGGAGATGCCGTAATTTTCCATCTCAAAGCGGTAATCATCCAGCGGATGCCCGCTGATGAAGATGCCCGTCACCTCTTTCTCGTTGTCGAGCTGCACGACCAACGGCCAGGGCAGACAATCGGGGATCTTGGGAACCTGTATTTCCATGGACTCGCTCAGGTCACCAAACAGTGTGTTGGTGCTGTTTTGAGCCTGGTTCTGACACACCTGGCCATACTTGATGATCTTTTCCAGGCCGTTCATGTTGTCATTCGGTGCCGTGTGAAAATATTGTGCGCGATGTAACTCTGTAAAACAATCAAAGGCTCCGGCATAAGCCAGGCTTTCCATCGTTTTCTTATTAACCGTGCGTTGATTCACACGTTTGACGAGATCAAAAATGGAAGTATAAGCACCGTTATTTCTTTCTTCAATGATACTTTCTACCGCCGCTTCACCCACACCTTTCAAGCCGCCTAAACCAAAACGGATCTCACCTTTTTTATTCACCGCAAAACCTTTCAACGACTCGTTGATATCGGGACCCAACACTTCCAGGCCCATGCGCTTACACTCTTCCATAAAGAAGGTGATCTTTTCCAGTGAACCGGCGTTGTTCAGTACCGCAGCCATGTATTCGCTTGGATAATGCGCTTTCAGGTAAGCGGTCTGGTAAGCCACGAAAGCATAACAGGTAGAGTGTGATTTATTAAAGGCGTATTGCGCAAAAGCCTCCCAGTCGGTCCAGATCTTTTCCAGTTTATCCGCCGGATGCCCTTTAGCCACCGCGCCGTCTATAAACTGTTTCTTCATTTTATCAAGAACCGCTTTCTGCTTTTTACCCATCGCCTTCCGCAACACGTCGGCATCTCCCTTACTGAAACCACCAAGTTTCTGACTCAACAACATCACCTGCTCCTGGTAGACCGTAATACCATAGGATTCCGCCAGGTACTCTTCCATCTCCGGCAGGTCATAGCTTATTTCCTCTTCGCCATGTTTCCTTTTGATAAAGTTCGGAATGTATTGCAGCGGCCCCGGTCGATACAAGGCGTTCATCGCGATCAGATCGGCGAATTTATCCGGCTTCAGATCGCGCAGGTGCTTTTGCATACCGGGACTTTCAAACTGGAATGTTCCGTTGGTATCCCCTTTCTGGTAAAGCCGGTAAGTGTCCTCGTCGTCCAGCGGTATGTTGTCTATATCAATATCCACCCCGTGGTTCAGTTTGATCAGTGCCAGAGCATTCTTAATGATGGTAAGGGTCTTCAACCCCAGGAAGTCCATCTTAATAACGCCCGCCTCTTCAATCACGCTACCTTCGATCTGTGTTACCCAGAGATCCGAATCCTTGGCGGTACTTACCGGCAACAACTCCGTGAGATCCTTGGGCGCAATGATAATACCAGCCGCATGGATACCGGTATTGCGCACAGAACCTTCCAATATCTCTGCCTCGTGCAATACCTTGCTCTGCAGGTCTTGTCCGTTATATATTTCCCGGATCCTCCGCACGTTTTCCAGGTCTTCAGAAACGAGGCCTTCCTTTTCTATCAATGACTTCTCCCCTTCTTTGGGTTGCAGCGGCGCGTGCAAGACGCGCTTCAGCGATATGCCCGGCTTCTCCGGTATCAGCTTGGCCAGCACATTGGACTCGGCCAGCGGCAGGTCCATAACGCGCGCCACATCCTTAATACTCATTTTAGCAGCCATGGTACCGTAAGTGATGATCTGCGCCACCTGGCTTTTGCCGTATTTCTGCACCACATAATCGATCACTTTCTGCCGTCCTTCATCGTCAAAGTCCGTATCAATATCCGGCATCGATTTACGATCGGGATTCAGAAAACGCTCAAACAGCAAATTATATTTGATCGGATCGATATTAGTGATGCCGATGCAATAAGCAACCACGGAACCAGCGGCAGATCCGCGGCCCGGGCCAATGAATACGCCGCTATCCCGGCCGGCTTTAATAAAGTCACTCACGATCAAAAAGTAACCGGCGAAACCCATGGTTTTGATCGTAAACAATTCAAAGTCGATGCGCTCTTTCACTTCTCCCTCAAAGCCGCCGGCGTAGCGCTCGCGGGCACCCTGGTAGGTCAGGTGTCGTAGATATTCCCACTGGTTCAGCGAATCAGCTGTAACGACGCCTTTATCAGTCTTCTCGTCTTCCGTGTGTTTTTTATATTCTTCGGGTATCGGGAAATTGGGCAGGAGGATACTTCGCTTCAGATCGAGCAGTTCTATTTTATCTACGATCGCATTGGTGTTGTCGATAGCTTCCGGGATATCATGGAACAGCTTCGACATTTCATCGGTTGTCTTAAAGTAAAACTGATCGTTTGCAAATGCAAAACGCATGTTCTTCATATTCACATCATCATCTGCAAAGTCTCCTCTGAACGCAGGCGTAGACTGCTTTTCGCCGGTATTGATGCAAAGCAGGATATCATGCGCGTTGAAATCATCCTGCTCCACATAATGCGAATCGTTGCTCGCAATGATCGGCACTTTATACTTTGCAGCAAAGCGAATCAATACTTCATTGACTTTATCCTGATCAGGAATATCGTGGCGTTGCAATTCGACGTAAAAATCTTCTCCAAACAGATCGAGCCACCACTTGAACTCCTGTTCTGCCTCAGCTTCGCCCTTCCTTAGAATGGCCTGCGGCACGGAAGCACCCAGGCAACAGGTGGTCGCGATCAACCCTTCATGATATTGGAGGATCAGCTCTTTGTCGATACGGGGATACTTACCATACAACCCTTCGATGAAACCCAGGGAAGTCAGCTTACTGAGGTTTCGGTATCCCAACTCGTTTTTGGCCAGTAATATCTGGTGATAACGTTTGTCTTTTTTTTCTTTGGTAAATGTCTTCTCATGCCGGTTGTCTACAACATAGAACTCACAGCCCACTACCGGTTTCACCTTGGGCTTTCCGTTTTCATCCAGGTTTTTATAGGCTTCTGCCACAAACTGGAATACGCCGAACATATTGCCGTGATCGCTGATGGCCAGGGCCGGCATGCCATCTTTGATCGCCTTTTTATAAAGGTTTCCGATGGGCGCAGCTCCATCCAGAAGTGAATATTGTGTGTGAACGTGTAAATGCGAAAACTTCATCCGTAACTTTCTTTTAACTGGTTGCAAAGTGCAATAAAATTCATTTTTAAACCAATCTGTTTATGCACAGTCCAAGCCGATTAACGTTAAACCCTTTGTGGTGGGGAATTTAAAAAATTATCCACACCTTTACTTGATTAACGAATAAACGATGCGATAGTTGAAAGGCCGTATGATGGATTGCCCCTGCCGCAGCTTCCGTCGCAAAATGAACTGGTAATCAGGTGAGATTCATCACAATAATTTAAAACCCGTTTGCCCGGCCACTGGCAGCAGTACGTTACATTTACGGCCCGGATAAAACCTCTAAACCTCTAAAACCTCTAAACCTTGCTGAATAATGGATAACAGGAGAGATTTTCTAAAAAAGGCGATGCTGCTTTCAGGCGCAGCCGGAGTTTCCGCTTTTGTACCCGACTCGATCAAAGCCGCCATGGCTATCGACCCCACGCCTGGAAGTACCTTCCTGGATGCGGAGCATGTCGTGATCCTCATGCAGGAAAACCGGTCTTTCGACCACAGCTACGGCACCTTGCAGGGTGTGCGTGGTTTTAACGATCCCCGCGCGATTACGCTCCCTAACAAGAACCCGGTATGGTTCCAGACAGACGAAAACGGCGACACCTACGCCCCATTCCGCCTGGATATCAGGAACTCGAAAGTTACCTGGATGGGCGACCTGCCTCACTCCCGTGCCAGCCAGGTAGACGCTTATAATATGGGAAAATATGATCAGTGGCTGCTGGCTAAAAAATCCGGCAACAAGAAATACGCGACGATGCCGCTGACCCTCGGTCACTACTCACGCGAGGACCTTCCTTTCTATTACGCCCTGGCCGATGCGTTTACCATCTGCGATCAGAACTTTTGTTCTGTTATGACGAGCACCACACCCAATCGCTCCTTTTTCTGGACCGCCAATATCATGAGTGAAGAAGACGGGCTGCCCAAAGCCAATATCCGCAATACAGACTATGGCGCAGCCAAAATGCAATGGGATACCTTCCCTGAGCTGCTTTCAGCAAATGATATCAGCTGGAAATTTTATCAGAATGAATTATCGACCGGTGGCGGATTCAAGGGAGAAGAGCGCAGCTGGCTGGCCAACTTTGGCTGCAATCTCCTCGAATTCTTCGCCGCCTACAACGTAAAGTTCGCACCGAAATATATTCAAAGCCTTCAAAACCAGGCAGACACCCTTCCCGGCGAAATTGATCAGTTGCAACAAGCCAGTCCGGGTGAGATGGATGAGGAAAAGAACGCGGCCGCAATCCGTAACAAACAAAAAGCCCTGGATGCCGCGCGTGCAGAACTGGCCAGATGGAACCAGGAGCAGTACGAACAATTGCCTGAAAAAGAAAAACAATTATTTCAAAGCGCCTTTGTTACCAATACCGGAGATCCTGATTACCGAAGCCTCGCGCAGCTTAAATACACTGACAACGGGCAGGAGCGGGAGGTCCAGGTGCCGGCCGGAGATATCTTTTACCAATTCAGAAAGGACGTAGACGAAGGAAAGCTGCCTACCGTGTCCTGGCTGGCAGGACCTCAGAAATTTTCCGACCACCCCAGCGCGCCCTGGTACGGCGCCTGGTACCTGTCGGAAATCATGGAGATCCTTACCAAAAATCCGGAAGTGTGGAAGAAAACCATTTTCATTATCACATACGACGAGAACGACGGTTATTTTGACCATGTGCCGCCCTTCTCGATTTCCGATAACAAGGTGCCCGGCACAGGCAAATGCGTACCGGAAATCGATACTGAAATCGAGCATGTCCGTTTTGAGCACGAGGTGAAACAAGGCATTCCTGCGGCCCAGGCGCGCGAGGGCGCTGTGGGACTGGGTTTCCGCGTACCGATGATCATTGCCTCCCCCTGGAGCCGCGGCGGCAAAGTCTGTTCACAGCTTTTCGAGCACACCTCTACCCTCCAATTCCTGGAAACCTTTTGCAGCCGGAAGTTTCGAAAAAATATACGCTTCAATAATATTAATCCCTGGCGCAGGGCGATCAGCGGTGATCTGACCGCCGCGTTCAGCGCATTTAAGGAACAACAGGAGCCGATCGGCTTTGTCAAACGCGATCCGTTTATTGAGGCGATCCACAATGCCAGGTTTGCTCCCGAACCAACCGGCTACCGCAAGATCAATGAAACCGATCTGGAAAACGGCCGATTTGCAGCCTGGCTGCCCCGCCAGGAGCCGGGCACACGTCCGGCATGCGCCATCCCCTACGAACTGTATGTAAACGGGCGCTTCAACCGCAGTACAAAAACGTTTGAAGTAAACTTTGAGTCATCGAAACAACAGTTTGGCGACAAAGCGATTGGTGCACCTTTCAGGGTGTATGCGATGGGAAAACATCGCTCATTGAAAGATCATAAAGCTTTTGAGATCAACCGGTCCTGGAACCTCACGTTGGCGGCCGGTTACCAAACGATAGAAAGCTGGCAATTGGCTGATTTCGAGCAACCCGGGTATCACCTGCGGGTGTACGGACCGAATGGATTCTTCAGAGAATTTAACGGAAATGATCACGATCCCCAGGTGGTCATCGAATGCAGGTACCAACGAAAAGGTAAGCTAAATGGCCATATTGAGTTGCTTTTGTCCAATAATGAGGATAAACCGATCGAAGTTGTGATTACAGATCATTCATATGGCAACCCTGTTGTACGCCACACGCTTCAAAAAGGCCAAAAACAAAAGCCTGTGTTATTGAACCTGAGCAAGTCGAACCAGTGGTATGATTTTTCAGTGGCTATTACCGGATACAACGCTATGCAGCAACGTTTTGCGGGTCATATAGAAACCGGAGCAGAAAGCATAACCGACCCTGCCATGGGACGCGTGATATAGAACGCCCAATCCCCGAAAATAATTGCAAAAAATTTAAAATCAGGGCTTTAAACTATATAAAATAAAAAATTTAAAAAGGCCGCAATAATATCCCGGAATCTCCGTTTATAATAATCGAAAATTGATAACGGGCTCCGTTTTTCAGACAGGATAAATAATTAAAAAGGATTTGAATAATATGCTACGCTTGTGTTTTCTGGGGTTGATCGTCTCCGTTTTAATGACTAGCTGTTCTACCTCTCTAAAATTGAACAATCAATATAATTCAAAGACTGTGCCAACGCACGTTGAGCCAACCCGGGCGCAGCAAGTCGCTATTTCTTCATTTAGCCTGAAGTCTGCTACCCGCGAAGACCGCGTGGAAGAAGTGATCCAGGAAAGCAAAGTAGCGGACATTGATGCTACGCAAGTAGACCTGGCATCTGTAAAACTTGCGATCCCTACAGAAGTACAGATCAAATATGCTTCTATGCTGAATATGTTGCCAGGCATGTTAACCAACGTTAAGTTGCTGGAAACCATCGATGACTGGTATGGTACGCGTTACCGTTACGGAGGCACCACCAAAAGAGGCATCGATTGCAGCGCCTTCGTAAGGGCCGTTTATAAAGTAGCTTTTGGTATCGAACTTCCCCGTACAGCCCGCGAGCAGTTCAGAGCGGCGGCCATGGCGGTATCTTCTAATTTAAGGCAAGGGGATCTGTTGTTCTTCAACACTACAGGCGGCATTTCTCACGTAGGTATGTATTTAGGTAACAATAAGTTTGTACACGCTTCATCCGGACGCGGTGTTACGGTAAGCGATCTGGATGAAAATTACTATGCCGCCCGTTACCTCGGCGCGCGTCGCATGGAAGACACGACTTACTACGCAACGAATTAATATTTTACTATTTCATAGCATTAGAGTTCCGGCACAACCGGAACTTTTTTATTTCGGCTGTTATCGGCCGGGTTGCCGATAGGACGATTGTTCCTGCAAATTTCCTTTCACGATATTCAGGAAGTTTACGATATCCTTATTTTTCTCTACCACCTTCTCAAATTCAGCCAGTGCCTTTAATGAAAGCTTCAGCATCTCGTTCTTCTTGTCCAGCTCGTCCTTCAATAATTTGATGATCTTGATGTATTCCAGCTTCTCCTCGCTGGCTTTGGTAATATCCTCGTCCGATTCGAAAAGCTTTTGCGGGGGTACGTTGAACGCCTTGCAGATTTCTGGTATTAATGCGGCGTCTATCTTAGATCGGCCGGACTCCATAAGGCTGTACGCGTTTTGGCTTTTGTGCAAAATGGCGGCCATCTGGGATTGCGAAATTCCGCTGGCCTTCCTAAGCTGTTTAAGTCTTTGATTGATCATATTGATGTATTCATATAAAAAAACGAAATTATACAAAAAACTGATATAATTATATGGATATCGGGTTGTGCTTATCCTTATATCACGTTAATTTTATGGCTTGGATTCTAAAACGCTAAAAGCCGGACCGTTGCTGACCTGTACCACACTATCAGGACTCCAAATTTAGTATTTAACCTTAAAAGAGCCAAAACACCAACTGCCCTCTGACCTACTCCCTCAGTTTCCTAAAAACTATATTGATACTCAGGAGAAGGTTGTAGGCCTTCTCATGCGCCAACCACAGGACTGTCTCAGGCACGTTAATAATATTTCGCATCCATGTGCCGTCTGTTTTCTTTATTCTATCGTATTTTTATGTAATTAAATATTTTAGAGCTTGAATCTTATGAGGCATCTTACCATTGCTTTATTCACTATTTTCTCCACCATTTCCCTGCTTGCCCAGGAAAAATGGGACCTGAAACGCTGCGTAGACTATGCGATCGTTAATAATATTTCTGTGAAACAGGCCGATGTTCAGGCGCGATTTGATAAGCTGACGCGGGATCAAAGCATCCTGGCGCTGTATCCACGGGTCAGCAGCCAGCACAGTGGCGGGTTCCAGTTTGGACGTTCGATCGATCCGACATCAAACCAGTTTACCACCAACCAGATCCTTTTTGCCAATCATGGGCTTGATATAGGTCTCGACCTGTTCAACTGGTTCAGTAAAAAGAACACCGTAAAAGCCAATGAATACCTTGCCCAGGCCAGCGTGGCCCGGCTCGAAAAAGCCAAGAACGATGTTAGCCTCAACGTAGCCAACGCCTACCTGGCAGCCCTCCTGAACCGCGAACAGATCAATGTAAATAAAGTGCAGGTGGCACAAAGCCGGGAGCAGTTCGACATTATTAAAAAACAAGTAGACGCAGGTGCTTTGCCCGAATTGAACATGGCCGAGGCCGAAACGCAATACGCCACAGACAGCTCGAACCTGATCACTGCAGAAACGAATTATATCTTATCGCTGCTGCAACTCAAAGCAGTGATCAACCTCGACGCAGACATACCGTTCGATATCGTGGTACCGCCTGTAGAAGCAATCCCAGTGGAAAGCTTGTTAGACCTGGATCCTGCCAATGTTTTTCGATCGGCATTGGAAAATCTTCCTCAGCAAAAAATCAATACGCTGAACCTGAAAGCCAGCGAACGGAATGTCGCCGTGGCCCGGGCAGGGCTCTACCCTTCTTTGTCCTTTTTTGGCGGATTGAACACCCGCTATTCTAACGCACAAAGAACGATTCCTAATAGCTTCCAGATGGTTACCACCACCGTTGGAAGCGTGGACGTGAATGGCGTTTCTTACCCGATTACTACGCAGACCAACCAGCCGGTAGGGTTTGATAGAAACACATATTTCAGGCAATTAAGTAATAACTTTAGCCAGAATGTGGGTTTGGGCCTGAACATTCCTATTTTTAACGGGGGAATGGCCCGCACCAACTGGAAAAAGGCCAGGCTGGACCTGGAGAACCAGCAGCTGTTGCAGGAGCAGGACACCCGAACACTGAAGCAGGATATTTACCAGGCGCATACCAATGCCCTCGCTGCCGTACAAAAATATAATGCGAGTAAAGTGGCGGTAGCATCAGCGCAAAAGGCATATGACTTTGCGAAGAAGCGATTTGACGTGGGCCTGCTACAGCCTATCGACCTGATCTTAAATCAAAATAATTTATTCAGAGCAAAGATCAATCTCATATCCGCACAGTATGATTACGTGTTCAAGATGAAGCTGCTGGAATTTTATAAAGGCCAGGGGCTGAAGTTGTGAAGGACCGGGGGTGATGGGCAATGGACAATGGACAATGGGCGATGGGCGGTGGGCGATGGGCGATGGGGAATAAGCAATAAGCTAAATGGAAATTTCAAATCAGAAATAATTCAGGATGAGTAAACGTTGGCAAAAAATATTGATTATCGGAGGTGCCGTGCTCGCTGCGGTATTTCTTATTGTCGTCAACCTCAATAAGGATAAGGGCGGCATACAGGTAACCGCTGAAAAAGCGGCTAAACGCTCGATCACAGAAACAGTAACGGCCAGCGGGCAGATCTACCCGGAATACGAAGTAAAGATCAGCCCGGATATCAGCGGCGAGGTAACCGAACTGACGGTGGCTGAAGGCGACAGCGTGCGAAAGGGACAAGTGTTAGCGCGCGTGTATGCTGATGTGTATGCCTTACAACGCGACGAAGCTGCTGCACGTGTGGGCCAGTCGCAGGCAACCGTAGCCAACAGCAAAGCAGCGCTGGGCGCGCTTAAAGCAACGCTCGACCAGGCACAGCAACAATATGACCGGAACAAACAATTGTATCAGGATAAAGTGATCTCCAAAGCTGAGTTTGAACAATTCGAAGCCAGCCTTTCATCCGCTAAAGCCAATTACAACGCTGCGCTTCAGAATATCCGCAGCTTACAAGCCGGCGTAACCTCTTCGCAAACGGGGCTTACCTCCGCTAACATCACCCTGAGCCGGGCCACCATTGTTGCGCCTATGGATGGTGTAGTATCCTCACTCAAGATCGAAAAGGGAGAGCGTGTGGTAGGGACCGCGCAGATGGCCGGAACCGAGATGATGACCATCGCTGATATGAACACGATCGAAGTGCGCGTGGATGTTGGAGAAAACGATATTGTCAAAGTGAGCATTGGTGATCTGGCAGATGTGGAAGTGGACGCCTACAACGACCGCAAGTTTCGCGGGGTAGTCACCAAAATAGCCAGCAGCGTGAAGTCTGATTTGAGTGCTACCGCTGTCAGTACAGAAGTTACCAATTACGAAGTGCGGATCCGCCTCGACAAGTCGTCCTACCAGGACCTGCTTGAAAAAGGTCAGAATAAATTTCCCTTCCGTCCGGGTATGAACGCCCGCGCTGATATCAAAACCCGTCAAAAGGACAATGTCATTTCCGTGCCTATTGCCGCAGTCAACGCGCGGGTGAAAGGCAGTGATAAAAGCATGGCCGATTCCAAAAAGGAAAATGAAAAGGCCAACACTACAGATGCGGCCGAAGACGCGGGCGACAGCGATATGGAAGAAGTGGTCTTTATGGTAATGAAGGACGGCGTGGTGAAAAAGCGGGTGGTGAAGACGGGCATACAGGATATCAACTACATCGAAGTGACCCAGGGAATCAAGCCCGGCGATATGATCGTGACAGGGCCCTACAGCGTTGTCAGTCAGACTTTGAAAGATGGCGACAAGATCAAGATCGTGAGCAAGGACGAACTATTCAAAACAAAATAATTTCAATCGTAAAATCAACTTATGTTAAGAGCTGTTATTGTAGCGCTGTTTTTTTCCTGCTGCCTGGTGGCGGGTGCTCAACAAACTGAATCGCCGAAAGCCGTACTGAATCACCAGGCCCTGTATGTAAGAGATCTCAAGAAGTCAGCTGACTTTTATAAGGATATCATTGGCCTGGAACAAATTGAAGAGCCGTTCAAATTAGGCAAACATGTATGGCTGAAGACCGGCCCTCATACTTCCTTACACCTGATACTGGGAGCTGAAGCGAAAAAAGATTATTACAAGAACCATCATATCTGCTTCAGCGTACATTCGCTGGAAGATTTTATGGCGCTCCTAAAAGATAAGAAAATCGATTGGGAAGATGTGGCCGGTAAAAAAGGAGGCGTCACTTCCCGAACCGACGGGATCCGCCAGATCTGGCTACAGGACCCTGATGGCTACTGGCTGGAGATCAATAATGATCAGCAGGGGTTTTAAGAGGCAGGTCGCTTGGGTGGTGATGCCAGAATAGGACCTGCTTTGGAGATGGCAACCCCAGTTCCTTAGCTACGGTAGCTATGTCTGCGTGGCGACGTGTGCCGTTGTGCCATTGGCTCTCTGCAAAGACTGCATATTTGCCTGCGAAGTCAATTATAGTTAAGCTCTGAATGATCCAATGTAAGTTAGGATTCATTTTTCTCCCGAGCATTAAGCTTCTATAATATGTGTTCAGGCAAGCTGCCTCTGATAGCGCGTAAAAAGCTTTAATCATAAGCAAAACTACATTGAATTTATCGTCGCCTGTGCTGTAGCCTCAATAAGCATATGGTAAGTAACAACCAGTCCCTTGAGTTCTTGGTATTATTATCCAAAGCCTTGAACAACGCTTGCTTCAACTTATGGCTTTCTTAAGTAATACTCAAAAATAAGTGCGCTTTCCAGCGCTTCGGCAGCCTCGTCAAACAATTGAATGAGCTTATCGAAGGTTTCCAGCTGCGACATGGACAGGTTGATAAATTGTACCGAAACCGGCAGGGGCACATCTCCTGTAAGGCTATCCCACAACGCGTCCAGGTTGTTACCAAAATGCTCCGGAAGCTGCAGTTCGCGGCGCGCCACTTTATAAAAATCCTCCATCGTTCCGATGCGCTCAAAATCGAAGATTACGGGGTTCATTGCTGCTTAAAAGTTTTATAGTGATCGTGCGTAACATATATCAGTCCATCGCTGGAAAATAGTAGCCGGTCGGCATTGCGGCGGCCGCAGTTGTAGTTCAGATCCGCTTCAAACCACTTGCGCCCCTCAGCGGCAGGCAGCCTTCCCTCCCGGTTGCTGAATCCATCTCCGCCGATGGCTCTGTTAGGCAACACCTCGCAAAGATTACCCTCCGCAGCTACCCAACCCCGCTTCCTGGCTTCACTTTTACTGATATAATATTCCGGCAACTTGCGGTTCTTCTTCACGTAGGGCACTACCACTTTCTCACTCGTCAGTTCGTCAATTCGCATCATCCTGGCCTCAACCGTGACAGCATCCTCTTTTGTATCTTTCTTGGTGCTGAAAAAAGCGATGCCTCCGGCCAATAGTAATAACAGCGCGATGAGGCCAAGGATCTTATTGTTTATCATCATATCTGATCGAGGTTTGATTGGTCCGTCAAAATTACAGAAAGTGTAGCTGGCAAATCTCAATAAGTAAGCGCTTCCGGGACGAATGTCTAACAAAGTTTTAAGCGGCAATGGATTTGCCTTCGACATCATACCGGTCTTATGGCTCATGAACACAATGATCAGCAGGGAAGCCCGGTGTGAAATGATCTTATCATTATTGGCACACCATTTCAACTTTCCACCTCTCTTGTTGTATTCATTTCTTTTACAATAGCCGGATAACACTGACAGCAGGTTACTTCAATACTATGACACGTTCCGGACGTATCCGGCGCGGTTCCGAACCTGTCCGGCGTGGTTCTGCACTGATCCATACTATTATTATAATCATTCGTAGTAGTTGGCAACCCGTCTGAAGCGGTTCTACACCCCTATCGCGCGGTACGAAGCCGCTTGGTACCGGTTGTTCCGCCCCGAAATATACGTTCCGGACCTCTAAATAGAAATAGCGCAACCTGTCCGAACCAGTTGCCGACCTGTCCGGATGGTTCCGGAAGCCGGCGGTACTATTCCGGAACGCTTCGGGCCTGTTTCCCGGCGGGTACCTAGAGACGGAGAAGGGCCTAAGGCGGGCATAACCAATAGTAAAGTGTCTTTGGGTGCAAAACATTTTTCTTTTTATGTGATTTTTTACCGCAAAGTGCGCAGCGTAGGATAAAAACGTTCTGCACCCTGTGAAATCCGCGGGCGTATCCGTCGGGATTTTTTCATTATCTTACCTATACATAAATTCCTGGTATGATCAAAAATGTTTCAGTCATCGGAGCAGGAACCATGGGCAACGGTATTGCACATGTATTCGCTCAGCACCACTTCAATGTAACATTGATAGACATTTCCGCTGCGCAGCTGGAAAAAGCCATCGGAACCATTGCCCGTAACCTGGATCGACAGATAGGAAAGGAACTGATCAGCGAAGAACAAAAGAAAGACATACTTCAAAATATACAAACTGAAACGGATCTGAGCGAAGGCGTATCCAGCGCTCAACTGATCGTCGAGGCCGCATCGGAAAACGAAGCATTGAAGCTGGAAATTTTCCAACAGCTCGACGAAGCTGCACCACAGGACTGCATCCTGGCCAGCAACACTTCTTCGATCTCTATTACAAAGGTCGCGGCCGCCACGAAGCGTCCCAGCCAGGTGATCGGCATGCACTTTATGAACCCGGTGCCGGTGATGAAACTCGTGGAGATCATCAACGGGTATGCTACAGATAATTACGTGACCGGAACCATTGTTGAACTTAGTAAGCAATTGGGCAAAACGCCCGCCATCGCCAGTGATTACCCGGGTTTCGTTGCCAACCGGATACTAATGCCGATGATCAATGAGGCCATTTACACGCTCCACGAACAGGTAGCTGATGTCGAATCTATCGACACCATCATGAAACTGGGGATGGGCCATCCTATGGGGCCTTTACAGTTGGCAGACTTTATCGGGTTGGATGTTTGCCTTTCCATTTTAGAAGTGTTGTTCGACGGATTTCGCCATCCGAAATATGCTCCCTGCCCCCTGCTGGTAAATATGGTCACTGCCGGAAGCCTCGGTGTTAAGTCGGGCGAAGGCTTTTACAGCTACACACCGGGCAGCAAAGAATTAATAGTCAGCCCCAAGTTCAGAAGGGTTTAATAAGTAATGAAAAACTTTCCCCCTAAGATTCCGTCGCTGCGCGCTGTATGACGGTCGATTAAACGCCAAATACAGGCAGTGCGTCAATCTCGATCAGTTGCCCGTCTTTCTTTTGCCAGCCATAACTATGGTTGCCATTGGTGATCACCAGGTATTGCGCGGGCAGGGTAATATGATACCGCAGCACCTGGTGAAGCACAGGATCAGCCATAGATATCTTTTCACTCTTACATTCCACTAACATCCATGGCTGATGATCGGCATCATACACTAAAATATCGAACCGCTTTTTCAAATCGCCCAGGTAGAGCTCCTTTTCCAGTGCCACCAGGGATTTGGGATAACGCATGACCTGCAAAAGATATTGAACAAAATTCTGGCGCACCCATTCCTCGTCCTGGAGCAGCAGCCACTTCCGCCGTATCCCATCAAAAATATGAGGCTGATTGTTACGCAGTTCTATCCTGAAATCCGGCTTGGGGTATTCGATCAAAATCATCAGTCCAAAAATAAAAGATTAATTTAGCTAAAGTAATTTATATGAAGACAAAACAAGATATTGTAGAAAACTGGCTCCCGCGCTACACCGGGGAAAGTTTAAAGAACTTCGGCAATTACGTCCTGCTTACCAACTTCAGCAACTATGTCAAAATGTTTGCAGAGTGGAACAAAGTCGATATCGTCGGCGAAGGAAAACCGATGCAATGCGCTACAGCCGATGATATCACGATTATCAACTTTGGAATGGGAAGTCCCACAGCCGCTACTGTGATGGACCTGTTAACTGCCATAAAACCAGAAGCAGTACTGTTTCTCGGGAAATGCGGCGGTTTAAAAAAGCGCAACAAAGTCGGCGATCTCATCCTGCCCATCGCCGCGATCCGTGGTGAAGGAACGTCCAGTGACTATTTCCCCCCGGAAGTGCCTGCGCTACCGGCCTTCGCCTTACAAAAGGCCGTAAGCACTACGATAAGGGAAGCTAAAACCGACTACTGGACCGGCACCGTTTACACCACGAACCGGCGGGTATGGGAACACGACGAGCCGTTCAAA
Organism: Niabella sp. ZPM-14; assembly: GCF_055693045.2. Lineage (NCBI taxonomy): Bacteria > Pseudomonadati > Bacteroidota > Chitinophagia > Chitinophagales > Chitinophagaceae > Niabella > Niabella sp. ZPM-14. The sequence continues at coordinate 3,364,853 of NZ_CM181148.1, read as the reverse complement.
GAGTACCTTAAAAAAATAAGGGCCTACGCCATTGACATGGAAACAGCCACCATCTTCAGTGTAGGCTTTTACAATAAAATTCCAACGGGTGCGCTTCTGCTGGTGAGCGATTCTCCCATGATCCCCGAAGGCGTCAAAACAGAAGAAAGCGATAAAAAGGTTACGGCTGATTATGTAGAAAATCATTTAAAGATTGGCATCGGATCGTTGCGGCAGCTGATCAATAACCGGCAGACGATCCGGCATTTAAGATTTTAACAGAATGCTGTAGCCTGCAGATGGCATCGGTTTTGCTGCTTGCCTATGGCCGCGCGTTTGGTCTGGTATTAACCCTCAAAACATAATTAACACACATGAAAAAAGTACTATCTTCTTTGTTGATCGTCGCCGTGTTCTTATCTGCAGCATCCTGCAGTCACAAAAATTCACCGTCTGGTAATAATTCAGGAAAACTGAAAGCACGCTTCGAGATCGCCGGTCTTTGCTCCAATTATACCTTTAGCCTGATCGAAGGAACAGCCGACACTTCCTTAGTCGAATCTTCGTGGACGAATCCTCAAAGCGACAGCACATACACAAATGCGTTTGGAGTAAAGAACCCCTGCGATCTTCCGGAAGGCTTGAAAGTGGGTGATGAATTTTATTTTGAAGTCGACAACAACCGGCCCAACAGGTGCATGGTATGCATGGCTTATTACCCCACACCCACTAAAAAGCTTAACATAAAAGTATTGGAGGTGATCAAAAAATGATTAGACTAAATTGGGGAATGAAAATTTTCACGAAGGATACAAAGCTTTTTTCTGCATGATTTCTTTAACCTCAGCATTTTCCATGAACGATAAAAAGCCTCTTGAAATTTATCAACTCCCTAATAACGGACAGTAATTCAAAAAGATAATGCCGGACCCATTACTTTCTATACAAGACCTTTCGATCAGCTTCGCTACCGAGCGAGGGCTACACAAAGCTATAGACCATATCTCTTTTGATGTCGGGCACGGTGAAATCGTCGCATTGGTGGGCGAAAGCGGATCAGGAAAGTCCGTTACGTCGCTTTCTATTCTCCAGCTCCTTCCCGCTCCCCCTGCGGTCATTGATAGCGGCCGCATCTTATTCAGCGAGGACGGCAGCCAAGCTGTTGACCTGCTGAAGTTAGGCACGCGTGACCGGCAGAAGATCCGGGGCAATAAAATATCTATGATCTTCCAGGAGCCGATGACTTCCCTTAATCCCGTCTTCACCTGTGGTCAACAACTGACGGAAGCCCTGTTGGTGCATCACCGCATGTCTGCGCAGGAAGCCAAAGCGCAGGCCCTGGCATGGTTTGAAAAGGTGAAGCTTCCCGATCCGGCAAGTCTCTTTGACCGCTATCCCCATCAGTTGAGCGGCGGACAAAAGCAGCGGGTCATGATTGCCATGGCCATGTGTTGCCGGCCCGCCTTGCTGATCTGTGATGAGCCTACCACGGCGCTCGACGTGACGGTCCAGAAAAGCGTCCTGACATTGATCAGAGAGCTGCAGCAGGAAACGGGCATGGGCGTCATTTTTATTACGCACGACCTGGGCGTGGTGGCGGAGATCGCTGACCGGGCCGTGGTCATGTACAGGGGGGCCATCATTGAAGAAGGCGCGACCGCTGAGCTGTTCCGCCAGCCTCAACAAGCCTACACAAAGGCATTGATGGCTTGTCGCCCCGTCCACCACCGGCGCGGGGCGCGATTGCCGGTGGTGAGTGATTTTTTAAATACTGCTGAGCCCGGCGTTACCCCGATGCCTGCTGTTGAAGTCGCTACCAGGCTCACTGATATTGATCAGCCTTTGGTCAAAGTGGAACATCTTTCCGTCTGGTTTCCGAATAAAAAAAACTGGCTCGGGCAGCCCGTCACTTATACCAAAGCGGTGAATGATGTCAGTTTCGAAGTATATAAAAACGAAACACTGGGAATTGTCGGCGAAAGCGGCTGCGGAAAAACCACCCTGGGGAGAACCTTGTTACAACTCATCCCGGCAACGAAAGGAACCGTGCTTTACGAAGGCAAAAGCCTGCGACTCTACACTTCGGGGCAGTTACGCGCATTGCGACAACAGCTTCAGATTGTTTTCCAGGATCCTTATTCCTCTCTCAATCCCAGAAAAAAGATCGGTGCTGCGATTGAAGAGCCGCTGAAAGTACATGGCATTCTTAAAACAGCCGCTGAAAGAAAGCGAAGGACACTGGAGCTGCTGCAAAAAGTAGGCTTGCTCCCCGAACATTACAGTCGGTATCCACATGAGTTCAGCGGCGGTCAGCGCCAAAGAATCGTAATCGCGCGCGCGCTGGCGCTTCAGCCGTCGTTTATCATCTGCGACGAATCTGTATCCGCACTGGATGTAAGCGTGCAGGCGCAGGTACTGAATCTCCTCAACGATCTGAAAAAAGAATTTGGCTTTACGATTGTCTTTATCAGTCACGACCTGAGCGTGGTGCGCTATTTTAGCGACCGCATCATCGTCATGAATAAAGGCCGGATCGAGGAAATGGGAGCAGCAGATGATATCTACGAGCGCCCTCAAACAGCCTACACCAGGCGGTTGATCGACGCGATACCGAAGGCGGTTTAACCGCTTAGTGAATACCTCACAGGTTTCAAAACCTGTTACGATTGAACAATCCTTTTCAAATATGTCTAATGCATATGCTAAATCCATCAATAAGCAAGATCTCCGGACCGGTAGCCTGTTGAAGAACGATTTAAACGAAAAGAGATCATAAAACGAACGCTACCATACGTCTATCATCGGCTATATACTAACCAATCCTGTGCGCCATCAATTTTGCAAGACGGCTCCGGAGTACAGGTATTCAGCTTACCCTGCATTACTATCCTATCAACCCACACTGTTGTTACGCGAAGCGATGATTGACTGGTTCGGCAGCAGAAAGGCATTGGTCAGTTATATTCAATCATACCAAAAAACGATCCCGGATGGCAGCCCATATTTGGAACAAACTCCGGTCGGATACGCCCGGGCGTGGCCAACTGACCAAAACGCCGTGACAGACGGTATCTCCCGGCCCGAAAGTTGATATACACTCTATTACACAGTACTTAATAGAAAAAATGGTGATAATATGCAAAAAAAAGACTACCTTTGCAGCCACAAAATCGAAAACCGGTGCCGTAAGACCGGGGCTCGGCAGGATAAAAATGCCTCATATTGAGGCAAATTTAACCCCCAACCTCAGCTTCAATCTCACTGTTTTTTATTGATTTTGCATCACTAAAAGAAAAGAATTATCCTACATGAAGCTTTCACAATTTCAATTCGATTTACCGCTTAACCTTATCGCCCAACATCCGGCAAAAAAGAGAGAAGACGCGCGTATGATGGTAGTGCATCGTCATACCGGAGAGATAGAGAACAAACATTTCCGCGACATCCTCGATTATTTTGATGATAAGGATGCGTTTGTAGTGAACAACACTAAAGTATTCCCCGCGCGCATGTATGGCCGCAAAGAAAAGACAGGTGCGAAAATAGAAGTGTTCCTGCTGCGCGAGCTGAACAAACCTAATCGTCTTTGGGACGTAATCGTTGATCCGGCCAGAAAAATTCGTGTCGGCAACAAATTATATTTTGGAGAAAACGAGGAGCTCGTGGCCGAAGTGATTGACAACACTACCAGCCGTGGCCGAACCATTAAATTTTTATGGGAAGGAGACGAAGAAGGATTCCGTACACAACTCGAAGCGTTGGGTGAAACACCTTTACCTAAATACATTAAGCGCAAACCGGACGAAGAAGATAAAGAGCGCTATCAAACCGTGTATGCCAAGCATGAAGGTGCTGTTGCAGCGCCCACAGCCGGACTGCACTTCAGCCGCGAACTGATCAAGCGCCTTGAGATAAAAGGTATCCGCTTTGCGGAGATCACGCTGCACACCGGCCTGGGAACCTTCCGCCCGATTGAAGTGGAAGACCTGAGCAAACACAAAATGGATGCAGAATATTTCCGCATCGAGGAGCAGGCATGCAAGATCGTGAACAAGGCAAAGGAAACCGGGCACCGTATCTGCGCGATCGGTACCACTACCATGCGCGCCATGGAATCTTCCTTCACCGCTCAAAAAATGTTGAAGCCTTCGGAAGGCTGGACGAACACTTTTATTCACCCGCCTTATAACTTCAACATTGCGGACTCCCTGGTGACCAACTTCCACCTGCCTAAAACCAGCCTGATGATCATGACCAGTGCGTTTGCAGGTTACGAGCTGGCTGTTGAAGCTTACAAAAAAGCCATTAAAGACAAATACCGGTTCTTCAGCTACGGAGACGCGCTCCTGATCCTGTAAAACTTACTTAAAAAGAAATAGGAATGGCCGTCAGTAGTGATGGCCATTTTCATATACACGATGTTTTATTAAAGTGCTGTTTGTCGAACAACAATCGTGAACTATCCGGAATGTGTATGCGGTGAAAGAAAGTTTACTATGTTTTCTGTCCTAAAAGAAACACGCAAAGAAGCACCAGGAAAAACAAGAAAAATGTTATGCACCCTGTTTTTTGAATAGCCGGCAGTTCCGGACCTTTGCAGATCTACGTTAAAACATCGATCATGAACATTGAAAGCATTCGCGAATACTGTTTAAAAAAACTGAACGTTGAAGAAACGCTGCCTTTTGGCCCTGATACGCTTGTATATAAGGTTAACGGGAAGATCTTCCTGCTGATGGGCATGGACAACGACCCCTTATCATTCAACGTCAAATGCAATCCGGATAAAGCGATTGAGCTGAGGGAACAATATGATACCGTGTTGCCAGGCTATCATATGAATAAGAAACATTGGAACACGGTCGTAGTAGACGGCGCTATCCCCCCGCGTGAATTACAAGAATGGATCGATCATTCTTACGAACTGGTAGCTAAGCCCAAGAAGAAATAGCATTACAGGTTTTTGGTGGAGATAACATTCCACTTCGCTTTGTCATGTTGTAACAAGTGAACTGCATCTACATGAAAGACATCAGGAAAAACACTATCCCGAAATTCTTCCCAGGCAACCTTGAATTGCTCAGGCGTCAGATCCCGGTAGGCCACAGTCATATGAGGATGGAAGGTTTTATCAACAGGCTGTATCAACCCGGGGATCAGTAATTGCAAACCTGACACCAGCTCTTGCTGGATCACCCGAAGCGCTTCACTTTCTCGGGGCTGGATGAACATGACCGGATTCTTTTTATTGGGAAACGCCCCAAAACCTTCCAGCGCAATGTCAAAAGGCGGGACTGAAAGCGCAAGACCACTGAACCATCGCAACAAGCGGTCGTGCAGCGCGGCAGGCACTTTCATCGGTGCCTTTAAAGTAATATGCGGATATACCCTCAAAGCGCGCTGGCTGCTGAACCGTTCAGCGATATCCAATTGTATCAACCGTACTTTTTCCTGTAGCTCCCGGTGGGGAATGACCGCAATAAAATATAGGTTATGTTCTTTCGCCGTCATTGCAAACCGTCGATTTAATCGAATAAGTCGGATGATAAGTACCTGTCGCCACGATCGCAAATGATACAAACGATAACACCGCTGTCGATCTGCTTCGACAGCTCGACCGCTGCGTGCACAGCGCCGCCGCTGCTCATTCCGGCAAAAACAGCTTCTTCCCGCGCCAGGCGTTTAGCCATCGTGCGGGCATCCCGCTCGTCCAGCTCGATCACCTGGTCAATCCGGCTTTTATCAAATATCTTCGGCAAGTACGCTTCCGGCCATTTTCTTATGCCGGGTATGCTTGAATTATCCGTTGGTTGGCAACCCACAATTTGTACGGCCGGATTCACCTCTTTCAAAAACCTTGACACGCCCATAATGGTACCGGTCGTTCCCATGGAAGACACAAAATGCGTGATCTGACCATTGGTATCTCTCCAGATCTCCGGCCCCGTGGTTTTATAATGCATGGCCGGGTTATCAGGATTAGCAAATTGATTAAGCATTAAGTACCCGCCTTCTTTCAACTTCTCATTCGCGTAGTCTATCGAACCTTCCATGCCGCGGTCTTTGGCTGTCAGCGTTACCTTCGCGCCAAAAGCCTGCATGGTCAGCACACGCTCCCGGGTGGCGCTTTCGGGCATTACCAATTCGATATCGATTCCAAATAAGTTGGCGATCATAGCCAATGCGATGCCGGTGTTGCCACTGGTGGCTTCGATTAACCTGGTGCCCGGCTGGATCTCTCCCCTATCCAAAGCACCCTTGATCATTCCGTAAGCTGCACGGTCTTTCACACTGCCGCCCGGATTATTTCCTTCCAGCTTCGCATAGATCTTCACATTCTTATTAATAGCTATTTTATTGAGTTCGATAAGTGGTGTATTTCCTATTTGTTCGAGTATACCGGCCATGTTTATTTATTTAGAATCTTTCAAAGATAAGTATGTTGATGGTATCGGCTAATGCGCACCGGGATCATCTGCCGACTGCAAAAGCATCCGCATCCGATCTCAGTTGCATCACATAAAAAACTATATTTACAGCGATGGAACCATTACAAAATAACATAACAGACGATATCGCCCAATCGTTCAAAAATATTGTGGGTATTGACTATTTTTTTGCAGATGAGGAATCGCTGCAACATTATTCCCACGACGAAACAGAAACCCTCAGCTTTAAACCTCATGTGGTACTAAAGCCCCGAACCGCCGCAGAAGTCAGCGCCATCTTAAAGATCTGCAACGAACATCAAATTCCGGTCACGCCCCGCGGGGCCGGCACAGGACTGAGTGGCGGCGCGCTTCCCCACCTGGGTGGAGTGGTTGTCTCTACGGAAAGATTCAACCAGATACTGGACATCGACGAGCGGAACCTCCAGGTCACCACAGAGCCAGGGGTCATTACCGAAGTGCTGCAGCAAGCTGTGGCCGAAAAGGGCCTTTTTTATCCTCCGGACCCGGCAAGTAAGGGATCTTGTTTTATCGGCGGAAATATTTCTGAAAACAGTGGCGGCCCGCGGGCTGTGAAATATGGTGTGGTAAAAGATTATGTCCTGAATCTGCAGGTGGTGCTTCCTACCGGGGAAATTATCTGGACAGGGGCCAACGTTCTGAAAAATTCGACGGGCTACAACCTCACGCAATTGATTGTTGGAAGCGAAGGAACCCTGGGCATTGTGACCCAGATCGTTCTGAAACTGATTCCCCTGCCAAAATATGACCTGCTGATCCTGGCCCCTTTTGCCAGTCTCGAAAAAGCATGTGAAGCAGTGAGCGCTATTTTCAGGGCGGGCTTTACTCCGAGTGCATTGGAGTTGATGGAGATCGACGCTATCAAGATCGTCAGCAACATGGTCGACAGCCACACGGTGCCTGTCAACGACGCGATTGAAGCACACCTCTTGATTGAAGTCGATGGCAATGACACGGAGGTCCTGTTTAAGGAAATGGAACAAATCGCGGGCGTGTTGGAACAATACGAAGCGGGCGAACTGCTTTTCGCCGAAGACGCCCAGCAAAAAGAAGAGCTATGGAAATTGCGCCGCAAAGTAGCGGAGTTTGTTAAAATGGTGGGATATACCATCGAAGAAGATGCGGTGGTGCCGCGTGCTGAGCTACCCCGGCTGATCAAAGGCTTAAAGGCATTGGGCCGGGAACATGACTTTGATGTAGTGGCTTACGGACACGCCGGAGATGGCAATCTCCATATACGGATCAAAAAAGAAGGTGTCCCGGACAGTTATCAGCACCCGGAAATGGACGTCATTGTAAGAGCCTTGTTCCTGCTGGTCAAAGAACTGGGCGGCACCATCAGCGGTGAACACGGAATTGGTTTGATCCAGAAAGGTTTTATGGATATCATGTTTGAAGAACGGCAGCTCCAAATCATGAGGGATATTAAAAAGGTCTTTGATCCGAATGGCATCCTGAACAGGGGCAAAATATTTGACTAGCAGACCTCAAGAAAAATAAATACTAATTTTACGCTATAAAATCATAATAGTAGATGAATAAATTGTTTGGTGTAGTCACTGTCCTGTTAGTTTCTTTGTTGATCAGCAACACGACCATTGCACAGGAAGAAGAAGTTAAAGTACGCAATGCAAATGAAGATCCTGAATTGCCGGAAGAGAAAGGCTTTAAAAAGCACAATCTGTTTACGGGTGGTGGTGTAACTGCCTCTTTTTTTACCGGCGGGTCCGTGCTTGGAGCCAGCCCCGTGCTGGGTTATAAGCTCAATGATTATGTAGACGGTGGCGTGGTGCTGAATTATGTGTTCAATGGCTCCCGCGACGTGTATGAATACAATGATAAGCTGCGCCAGCATGTGTTCGGCCCCGGCATATTCGCAAGGGCTTATCCCGTTCCCTTCCTGTTTGTGCAGGCACAGTTGGAACATAATTTCACTAACATCAATTATACGGGATCCGGCTCTGCCAGGCCTGATGAAAAATACCGGGCCGGCGCCACATCTTTACTTTTGGGAGGAGGATTATCGACCGGCCGCAACAAAGGCGGGACCACCTTCTTCTATTTTTCCGTCTTGGCTGATGTGCTGAAAGACCGTAACAGTCCGTATGTTGACGTGTCGTATGACCCCAATAATGGCGCACAGCGCATCAGGATCATACCGGTACTTCGCGCGGGTGTTAATATCGGCTTGTTTCAGAAACGATACGGCGTATATGATGATGCCTATTAACGAAACAGAGACCACCATCGAACCAGGTTCATAAAAGTACCCTGGTCTTCTACATCAATAAAATCGTTCAGCGTTATGGGCGTATGGAAACAATTAGCAGAATATCTTTTTCTCAGGAAGAAAGATCCGGACAGGCCAAAAAGCAGTTGGGTAGGTTATATGCACAATATCAACCGGCTCAGTATTTTCCTTTTTATTATCTGCCTGATCATCCTGGCGATAAAACTATTGCGCTAAATCGATGATAATCTCCGCTGCCTTAGCAGAAGCTTCACCTCCCTGGCTCAACAGGTGGCGCAATGCTTCGTAATCGCGGCGGATCTGCTCCTGTTTCTGCTCATCGTGCAGGAGTTTGTTGAGTTCACGGGTGAGATTAGCAACGTTCATCTCACTTTGTATCAGCTCCTTCACCACCTCCCGGTCCATGATCAGGTTGACCAATGAAATATATTTGATGCTGATCACTCTCTTCGCAATCTGGTAGCTGATTTCAGATCCCTTGTAACATACGACTTCGGGAACGCCAAACAGGGCCGTCTCCAGCGTTGCTGTTCCGGAAGTAACCAATGCCGCAACAGACTGCCTGAGCAGGTCATACGTGCGGTTGTTGACGATGCTGACATTGGGATAAGGGCTGGTGAACCTTTCATAAAAAGAGGTTTCCAGCGAGGGGGCCTGCGCCACTACAAACTGATGCTTCGGAAAGGCCTTGCTCACCTCCAGCATGACCGGTAGCTTTTTTTCAATTTCCTGCTTGCGGCTTCCCGGCAACAGTGCGATCACCGGTTGATCCGCCGGATTCCCGTCAGCTTTCTTGATAACAAGATCGTTAGGCTCCCCTTGTCTTTTAGTAATTTCCTCAATCAGCGGATGGCCTACGTAGGTCACCGGCCAATGCCACTTTTGCTCAAAATAGTCCTTTTCAAACGGCAATATCACCAACATTTGATCAATGCACTCTTTCATCATCTTCACCCGATTTTCCTTCCAGGCCCACACCTGCGGCGAAATATAGAAAGCGACTTTGATGCCTTGCTGCTTTGCCCATTTGGCAATCCGGAGATTGAACCCCGGGTAGTCGATCAGCACCAGCACGTCGGGTTGAAACTGCTCAATGTCCTGCTTGCACAATTTCAGGTTTTTCAGGATCGTGCCCAGGTTCTTCACCACCTCTATAAAGCCCATAAAGGCCAGGTCGCGGTAGTGCTTCACCAGCCTGCCTCCGGCCGCCTGCATTTTATCGCCACCCCAGCAACGGATATCCGCCTGCGGATCTTTTTGTTTGATAGCCGCGATCAGGTTGCTTCCATGAAGATCACCGGAAGCCTCACCGGCAATGATGTAGTATTTCTTGTGAATGGGGTTCAAGAGTATCGTTGATAGCGTAATTCAATTTTCTTTGAGATCTTTTCAAATCGTCACAATCATCATTCTGACTTGCGCATGGATTTTCGTACCACTTTCTTGATCGGCTTCTTCACGCTGCGGTCTGTCTTGTCTTTCCAGTTCTTTTCCAGCTTCTTTTTCAAGGCGTAGTCTGTCAAATCGAATTGTACCGGCACTATGCTGACATAGCTATTCGCCAGGGCCCACACATCGCTGTCGCGTGCATTATCAAAATTGATGAACTCGCCTGTCAGCCAGTAATAGTTTTTTCCGCTGGGGTCTTTGCGTTCCAGGAAACTTTCTTTGTACTTGGCGTAGGCTTGTTTGCAGATCTTATGCCCCTTGATCTCAGACAAAGGAAAATCGGGAATATTCACATTGAGCAACACATGTTTGGTCAGTTTGCCTTTAAGCATTTTTTCCGTCACAAGGCGCGCGTAATGCTTGGCCGCGGCAAAGTCTGCATTGTGATCGTAGCTCATCAAGGAAAAGCCGACCGCTGGAATGCTTTCTATAGCCGCTTCCATCGCCGCCGACATGGTGCCGGAATAAATAACATTAATGCTATGATTAGGGCCGTGATTGATCCCGCTCAAGCAAAGGTCTGGCTTACGGTGCAGCACTTTGTCCACTGCCAGCTTTACACAATCCACAGGAGTGCCTGAACAGGAGTAAGCATCGATCCCAGGAAACAGATCCGATTTCTGTAACCGCAAAGGGTGACCAATCGTGATGGCATGCCCCATTCCCGATTGAGGTTTGTCGGGCGCCACGATCACAATCTGTCCCAGGTCTTTCACGGCCTCGTACAACGCCCTGATACCGGGAGCGCTAATTCCATCATCATTGGTGATTAATATAACCGGTTGGTCTTTCTTCGATTTTGCCATAGTAGCAAATGTAAGTGATAACTGGGTAATTGGGTGAAGTGAACGCCTCGGGCAGGCAATTGAATAATCGAAGGCCTGCCCCTAATGCACGAATGGTTCTTTAGATCTATAAATGCGATCATGTTTTAGCAAAAAACAGTCTTATTCAGATATGGATAATGCACGAATAACCCGTTTTAAAGTCAGCCGACATGATCAGGTAGTATTAAAAGAAAATTTATCCTGTATGGGCAGAACCGTAGGTTCGATGTTCTTTTGGTAACGCCGCGCTTCAGCACAGTCAATCAGTCTATCATTGTTGAGTGCCGCAGGCCCGATCCGTCGTAAGGCCCGGGCAAACTCCTTTGAGGAAAGCCAATTCCTAATAAATTGATAAAATCGGGAAAACCGCAACCATCCGGAACACTCCTGCCGTCTAATGTTTAAAGCGCTTGTAACAATAATAGTCACAGTCAAAATTTAAGATCATGAAGAAGTTAATCATTGCCGCAATCCTGCTCATCTCGCTTTCGTTCGGTAAAAGCGCATCGGCTCAGCTAAGCATCAATATCAATATCGGTAATCAACCTGCCTGGGGACCTGTTGGTTATGATTATGCCCGGTATTATTATCTCCCCGCTTACAATGCTTATTACGATGTCAACTCAACCCGCTTTATTTATCCAAGTGGCAGCAGATGGATTTATGCCTCTTCCCTGCCCCGTCATTATGGCCGCGTCGATTTGTACAACACGTACAAGGTGGTGGTGAACAGGAATTACGCGCCTTATCGCGATAACAGGAGAGACCTGTCAGACTATGGCCGTTACAGAAATGTACATTCACAATCAGTAATCCGTGACAGTCGCAACTATCGTTATTACGAAAGCCGTTATCATCCCCGGCATAAAGAGTGGAAAGGCCGCGGACATGACAGACATGATGACCGCGACCATCACCGGGGCGGCCGCCGCGGTCGATAAAAATAAATGACCTAATAAGATAAAACCATCTCATCCGGGATGGTTTTATTTTTTTGTTTTCGTCATTTTTCATTTACTTTGTATCTCAAAGCGCTTTTTATGAATGAAAATATAAAAGACGATTTACAGCATATCCGGAAGATGATGGAGCAATCTTCCCGCTTCATTTCGCTCAGCGGCCTGTCCGGCGTGGTTGCCGGGGTGATCGCACTCGCAGGGGCTGTGACCGCCTATTTTATTTACGATACAGACGGCAGTAATTATTTCGATGGCAGGACGGATATTTACAACCAGACGCTGGTCATGCAACTTTTTTTACTCGCGGTCGTTATCCTCGTAGGCGCTGTGGGGATGGGCATTTTCTTTACCATAAGAAAGACCAAACGCAAAGGCCTGAAAATCTGGACGAGGACAACGCAACAACTCGTGACGGCCCTGGGTGTTCCGTTGATAGCAGGTGGCCTGTTTTGCATCGCTTGCTTGTACCAGCATAATTTCATTGTGATCGTTCCCGCCACCCTGGTATTCTACGGATTAGCGCTGGTCAGTGCAGCGAAGTACACCTATTCGGACATTCAGTACCTGGGGTATTGCGAGGTATTGCTCGGACTGATTGCGTTGTTTACCCCGGGTTACGGGTTGTTATTCTGGGCCGTTGGATTTGGTGTCTTACATATCATATACGGCATTGTGATGTACAGAAAGTATGAATAAGCGAATTTGATTTATTTATTATGAGCCTGATTAGTCAGTTAAATAAGGATTTCGAAAGCAGGGTACGACTGGGGATCATGTCGGTGCTGGTGGTCAACACTTGGGTGGAATTCCTGGAGCTGAAAGATCACCTGCAGGTGACAGATGGCAACCTTGCCAGCCATATCACCGCGTTGGAACAGAAAAAATATATCGAAGTGAAAAAGGAATTTGTCGGCAAAAAAACAAAGACTTCTTACAAAGTCACACGGCAGGGAAGGCAGGCCTTTGAAGCACATATCAATGCGCTTGAAAAACTATTGAAAGGATAGGAATTTTTTTTATTTAACAGCTTTGAATTTCAAAGCGCTTTCTAAAAACAATAAAAATGGAACAAAAACAGTCTCAATCAGTGCCTCAAGGCTTTTTTGAAAGAAACAAAACGATCATCAAAGGTTTCCTGATTGGTTTTCTCATTTTGCTGATGCTCATTCCCGCGGCATTATTGAGAGGCCTGGTACAGGAGCGGGAGCAACGCCAGAATGAAGTTATTAACGAGATCAGCTCCAAATGGGCGTCGGCTCAAACCATTGTGGGGCCTGTGTTGACCGTGCCTTACAAAGAGTATAGTAAGGGAAAAGATGGTGCGCTCATTGAAAATGTAAGATCTGTTTTCTTATTGCCCGAAGCATTAAAGATCAATGGTGTCGTGCTGCCTGAAGTGCGCCACCGGAGCCTGTATGATGTGACTTTATACCGGTCTTCCATCAAACTAAGCGGCACCTTCAACGTTAAGGACCTGAGATCTTTGCAGTTGGTTCCGGAAAACATTGTGTGGAACGAAGCCAAACTGGTCCTCGGATTGGATGACGCCCGCGGACTGGAGGAAGATGTCGTATTGAAATGGAACACGCTCCGCTCTGCTATGGACGCAGGCGTTCCCAACAATCCGATCGTCAGCAAGGGACTTGCCGCCACCATCGCTTTCAACGCTGATACCTCGAACAATTTTGAGATTGAGCTTAAACTGAAAGGCTCGGAAAATCTCTACTTTACACCGGTGGGTAAAAACTCGACGGTAGACCTGTCTTCTAAATGGAAACATCCTGCATTTGACGGTCAGTATTTACCCACTTCGCATACGATCTCAGATAGCGGTTTTTCAGCACAATGGAAAGTCCTGCAGGTGTCGCGGAATTATCCGCAGGCCTGGATCGATGGCACTTATAAACTGGAGGAATCTGCTTTTGGCGTAAGGCTGGTGCAGCCTACGGACAATTACGCTAAGACCGAGCGCTCGGTTAAATACGCGATTCTCTTTATTGCGCTTACATTCACGGTGTTCTTTTTTATGGAGATCATCCAGAAAAGACAGATCCACCCTTTGCAGTACCTACTGGTAGGATTTTCGCTCTGTGTGTTCTATACCTTGTTGCTATCTATTTCAGAATACCTGGGCTTTAACCCTGCTTACTTCATGGCGGCGGCGGCTACGGTGGCGCTGATCGGCCTGTATGTCTGGAGTATGTTTAAAAAGGGAAAAGTGGCGGCAGGCTTTACCATCGCGTTGGGCGGGCTTTACGGATATATTTTCATTCTGATACAGCTACAGGATTATTCGTTGCTATTCGGTAGCATTGGCTTGTTTGTCATCATCGCTATCCTCATGTACTACTCAAGAAAAATTGATTGGTACGGGGCCACGCAAAATCAATGATTGCCAAGATGTTGATCCGGTTGCAGACTGATCTTTCGGTCTGCAACTTTTATTTTGACGACGCAGCGCCGGACTTCTGCATTGAACCTTTACTGGACCACTTTATTGGCGCAGGATGAGCTGGCGAACGCGTCTGGTTTAGCTTTGAAGGAGAAGCCCATCCCGGTGATATATCCGATGGCTTCTTTAAGCGCGTCATTGCTTTTGTAGAGCGGGCTGGTATTAATATCCACGTGCACTTCCATATCCACATTATGATTGGTAAACACGCTGCTCAGGTGATAAGCGATCTCTATGCTTTTAGAAACCTCTGTCATCATCCGCTGCTTGATACTCATTTTTTCTTTCGTGGTCTCATTGTTCAGGAACATAAAGCCGCCCCGACCCTTCCGGATGAATACAATTACGGTAGCAAATTCTGTTTGGGAACCCTTCACCTGGCTGTCGGTGCCGATACATACTTTCAATGTATGACCTAGCTCCTTTTCGCGGAGTATGGCGCCTTGCACCTCATCTTCAATGTAGCTTTTGAGGTACTCGCCCGTCAATTTCCTCCATTGTTTTGTTTGATATTGCATGGGATAAACGTTTCATCTGTTTAATTATCGATATGCTGAAATCTGATAAAATGAGCCAGATAATCAATCCGTCCAATCACCCTAAGCGCGCATGGCCTGTTCTACAACGTTATCACTTAAAATGGACACAGCACGGATAAACTTATTCACATATGTGCATGACACAGGCGCTGATCTTGGCATAATATTTATTCCAAAAGAGATAAACCTAAATTATGAAATCTTTACTACAGCTCCGCATTAAACTTTTGTTATCCTGTCTGGCCTTAACTTGGGTCAGCCTTGTTTATGGCCAGGATGATACTAAGAAAATAGAAGTGGATATCGATACCAAGAGTCCGGCTGAAAACGCCAACAGCTTCTTTATGCAGCCCTGGGTCTGGGTCGTAGGCGGAGCAGTTTTCATCCTGCTGCTGGTAGCGCTGCTGCGCGGGAACAGGAAATCGGATTAGGGACGCAGCACCCCTCTTACCGGATTTAGGTGCGTTCAAGCTTTTAAAACAAAGTAAACTGTTGCCCCGGCCTTTTGAAGCTGCTGAGGTTGAGCCCTGTTTTGCCCTCATTCATGTTGTACATTTTTCCATATTTCGCATACTGCTGCGCGATGATGTCTGCAATGCTTCCTTCGCCACGCATGCGCAATCCCCAGCGGCTGTCGTTGACCTTTCCGTTGTGGCTTTGCTCAATGAGGTGCCAGATCTTATCCGCCCGGTCCGGGAAGTTTTTATACAGCCAGTCATGAAACAACAGTTTGATAGCGCCGTTTAACCTGATAAAGGTATAAGCGGTGAAAGTAGCCCCTGCGTCGGAGGCCGATTTCATGATGCGTTGCATTTCATGATCGTTCAGCCCTGGTATCATCGGTCCCATCATAATACCCATCGTGACGCCCGCTTTACTTAACTCTTCAATAACCTTTAAGCGCTGAACAGCTGTGGTAGTGCGGGGTTCCATGACGCGCCGCAGGTCTTCGTTAAAAGACGTAACCGACACCATGGCACGAACCAGGTTTTTCTGCGCCATTTCCTGCAGCACATCCTTGTCGTTGAGTATGCCGGAATTCTTGGTAAGTATGCCTACCGGTTGATTGAATTCGTTACAGACTTCCAGCAAACCCCGTGTGAGACGGTACTTGCGCTCGGCCGGCTGATAACAATCGGTATTGCCACTCAGCATGATCGGCATGACTTCCCACTTGGGATGCATCAGCTGTTTGCGTAACAACTGCGGTGCATTTTTTTTAACGATGATCTTCCGTTCGAAATCGAGACCTGCGCTGTATCCCCAGTATTCATGCACATTGCGCGCATAGCAGTAAATACAGCCATGTTCGCAGCCGGCGTAAGCGTTCATGCTGTAGGCCATACCTACATCCGGACTTTCCACCTTATTTACAATGGTCTTAGCCTGCTGTTCGATATACTGGGTCGCCACGTTAGGTTCCTCCCAATCGTCGATGGCCTCGATATGCTCCTTTACCTGTTCATTTTTAAGAAATCGATTGGGCGTGTTGATCTGCGCCCCACGCCCCTGGAGGTATTGTGTTTGTTCCTCTTTTTTGGCAATGGCTACTTTAAAATGGTCTTGCTTTAATTTTTGTTGCATGTCCGAGTGTTTTTATTAGCAAAAGCGGGTGCAGCGCCCGGTTAGAAGAGCGCCGCCTGGGAAGTTCTGATCGCCAGGTTTTGAAAATTAAACTTAGCAGCCAGGGTATAGTGCTGTGTTCCCTCTTCCTTTCTTAGCAAAGTCATAGCGTTGGCGATAAACCTGCCGGAAAAGGATTGATGACTGTACTCAAGCCAGCCCTGTTCATATTGCCAGGGCTTCAGCCTTCTTGCAATGGTGATATGCGGCTCCATAATAAAGAGGGGCTTGTTGTCCTTGTCCAGCTTCATCAGGCTCTGCAACGGCGTCCGGATCGTTTTGACCAGCTGCTGAACGGTGGCCCTGGAAGTAACGTTGATAAAAATGGTGTGGGAGGGAAAAGACCCGAAGTTATTGAGATCAATAGCCAGGGGCGCAACCTGCATCGCTACCCGCTCCAGTCTTTGACAGATACGGTCTTCAAAACTGGTGTACTGCTTATAATGAGCAAGCGTCAGATGCGGCTTACCCGTCAAGGCGTCGGGCGCTTTATATTTCTCATGAAACGCCTGTTTGATCTGCATGATCGTATAACTCAGGTCTTTTCGTGGCTCGATCAATAATAGGTATTCTGCAACGGCCGGGGTTTGAATAGTGCTTTGCGAGTTCATAGCACGAATTTACTAAAATAATTAGTAATTAAGCAACTAAAATATTTAGCTAAATACATTTTTACAATGCTTATATGTAATGATTTGTATGCAAATCGTAATTCGTTACTTCATCAACTAGATCTTTTATGAGAAATGGCGGAGGTTTGGATTGCTCCGGATCAACGAATGATTAGCCAGAGCGGCCAAATGGAGTTGTGATGGTAAACAGGCTCGAGCGTTGAGTGGCTCGTCAGGGAGGGTAATGCCTAATTCGCTTTAGCGGGCACGATCATTTCAAATTCAGGAATAAGTACCTGGAATTTTTTGCGGAGGTCGAGGTTTTCCATTTCATAGACGCCTTTCATTTTGCCCATATCGGTGCTGAGATTGCAACCGCTCATGTATTGATAGCTCTCGCCTGCCTGCAACACGGGTTGTACCCCTACAACGCCTTCACCTTCTACCTCGCGGTACACACCATTGCTGTCAAAAATATTCCAATGACGGCGCAACAACTTTACGGGGTGGGGATTGTAATTTTCAAGCGTGATCCGGTAAGCAAACATGTATTCATTTTGCAGCGGATTGCTGTATTCGGGTTGATAGAATACCTCTACATTCACCATTATGCCTGCTGATATCATGCTGCTCATGAAAGTGCGTTTTCGTAAAAATACTTAATTAATATAGTAAATAAAAGATCAATGGCCTGATTATTTGTTAACCACCGCTTTTCTTGACATTCCTGTACCCGTTTTTCTGAAACCATTGCAGCAGCTTGTCGCGATGATCGCCCTGGATGATGATCTCCCCGTCTTTGGCAGACCCGCCCGTGCCGCAAAAAGATTTAAGTTTCTTGCCCAGGTCTTCCAGGTCTTTCCCGGACCCGACAAAGCCCATTACCACAGTAGCCGTTTTACCACCCCGATGCTTGGTCTCCAGTTGTAGTCTTAGTTTCTGGTCCGCAGGCGCCAGGGTTGATGCGGCCTCATTAGCATCCTCAAACCTGAAGTCGGGATCGGTACTATAAACAAAAGGATTTTGAGATTTATTTTTAGACATGAATGATTTTATTGAAAGTTTGAAAAGTCGTTGAACATGGTTGAAGTGATTCCCAAACAAGAGGAAACTATATTCAACAACGTTACACCGAAATTATAAAACTGCTTTAAGACTGAGATCCAGGCTTCTCGCCTGGTGGATCAATCCGCCAACGCTTACATAGTCGACGCCCGTCGCGGCGTAGCTTTCTATTGTATCGAGATTAATACCCCCACTGGCTTCTGTTTCAAACTGGCCGCCGATCAGGCCGAGTGCTTCCCTGATCTCCTCCGGCGAATAATTGTCCAGCATCACGCGAAACACTTTTCCTACGCCCACTTCGAGCACTTTTTGAACATCGGCAATAGACCTTGTCTCTACTTCGATCCTGATATCCAGCTGATTTTTCACCACATAATCATGCGCTTTCCGGATGGCTTTCTCAATACCGCCTGCATAATCGATATGATTATCTTTCAACATGATCATATCGTATAATCCAAACCGGTGGTTGACGCCGCCACCGATCCTTACCGCTTCTTTTTCCAACAGGCGAAAATTGGGCGTTGTCTTCCGTGTGTCCAGCAACCGGGTCTTATAACCCTTCAGCTTGTCCGTGTATTGTTTGGTCAGCGTGGCAATCCCGCTCATGCGTTGCATGCAATTCAGAACAAGCCGTTCGCACTGCAGGATCGTGTGCTCATGCGCCGCTACTTCGAAGGCCTTTTCCCCAGCCAACATAGGCTCTCCATCTTTTTTGAAGATCTCGAAACTACAGCCGGGCTCCTTGTATTCGAAGATAGCCCTTGCCACGTCGACTCCCGCGAGGATGCCATCTTGCTTGATCTTCAAAACGGCCCGCCCTTCTTCTTCTGCGCCGATGCTCGCCAGTGTAGAATGATCGCCGGTGCCGATATCTTCCTTCAGCGCTTCGTCAATTAAGTGTTGCAATTTGTGTTGAAACTCCTGATCCATTCAAAAATATTTTGTAGCGAGACCCATGCTAAGATGACAAAATGTTTCCGGCTGCTATCAGCTTGATTCAGGCATTTAACCTCCGGAAAAAATATGTGTAAAAATAAAAAGCCTCCCTATACGAGAGGCGTTTTACCTGTAACAAATGTTTTTTTACTCAATCAGCTGAAAGCGCAATTCCTTGATCACTTCTTTGCTGCCTTCTTTTTTCATGAAAATATTCACGCGGAAATTGCCGCCCGCAGTGGAAAGCGTACCAATTGCATACTGTCCATTCGGTGAATTCCCCTTATGCTTTACGTCAAACCCCTTTACTGCATTTTTCGAAAAGAAATTCTTCAACGCCGTCTGCGCTTCGTCTTTGCTATAGTTGCTGCTTTTGTCCATAATGGTAAGCGAAAAGCTCTGGCCGGCATTGCTTGTGATCTGAGCGGCGTCGCCCTTTTTTATACCCGACACTACTCCATCAATATTCTGAGCGTATAACGCAGTAGTGATAAATAAAGAAGCGGTGACGAATACGATACCAATTAACTTTTTCATCAGTTTGATTTTTTAGTGCTGCCCTTGAGGCAGACTTGTTTTGAAAAGATCTGATTGCGGCGCGCCTCTTATTTATTGAATAAACCAGCTGCGTGCCTCATTTTTAATTGTTTATATATTTTGTCAAAAGTGCTAAAAATATGCCAAACAGCAGTTCCTGTTATAAGATCATTCTTTACCTTTACGCTTGTCGAAAATAAGATAGAATATATAAAAAACTGATAATCAATAGTCAAAAAAATGTCTTTACCACAAAAAAAAGCTATTTTAATTATAATGGACGGATGGGGCTTAGGAAAAGTTGCATCTGCCGACGCGATACAAAGCGCAAATACGCCCTTTACGACCTCATTGTACGGAAAATATCCCCACACGACCCTGACGACATTCGGTGAACAGGTGGGATTGCCTGAAGGACAAATGGGTAACTCTGAAGTGGGACACCTGAATCTGGGCGCAGGCCGGATCGTTTACCAGGAGCTGCAACGCATCAACGTAGCGATCAAGACCAGGGAATTGGCAAAAAATCCTGAATTAGTAAGAACCCTGGAAGCCAGTAAAGCTGACAACAAACCCATGCACCTGATGGGACTGGTGAGTGACGGAGGGGTGCACTCTCACATCAACCACCTGAAAGCGCTGCTGGACATCTGCAAAGCGGCGGGACTGAAGGAAGTGTACGTGCATGCCTTTACCGATGGTCGCGACACCGACCCTAAAAGCGGTTTACATTTTATTGAAGATCTGCAAAAACATATTGACACGATCGGCCTGGGTAAGATCGCTACGGTAAGCGGTCGGTATTACGCCATGGACCGCGACAAAAGATGGGAGCGGGTACAAAAAGCCTATGATGCACTGGTGAACGGTACGGGAGATACAGCGCCCAGCGCGATCGAAGCGGTGAAACAAAGTTATGAAGCGAATATCACCGACGAATTTATCAATCCTACCGTAATCGTAGGCGGAGACCAGCGGCCTGTAGCGACGATCAAAGAAGGAGATCATGTGTTGTGCTTCAACTTCCGTACGGACCGTTGCCGCGAAATCACTGAAGTATTGACACAGGCGGATAATTCAGACTTCAACATGAAGCGCCTGAACCTGGATTATACGACGATGACGGTTTATGATCATAAGTACACGGCGGTCTATTCTATTTTCAAAAATGAAGATCTTACCAATACACTGGGTGAAGTAGTCGCTGCTAACGGACTGAAGCAGATCCGTATTGCAGAGACAGAAAAGTATCCACACGTTACGTTCTTTTTCAGCGGTGGCCGTGAGTTACCTTTCGAGGGAGAAAGCCGGATCCTGAAGCCTTCACCTAAAGTTGCGACTTATGACCTTCAGCCGGAAATGAGCGCACAGGAGCTTACGGATGCATTACTGCCTGAAATAAAAAATCAAACTGCAGATTTCATTTGTCTCAACTTTGCTAACGCGGATATGGTGGGCCATACGGGCGTTTTCTCTGCAGCGATCAAAGCCGTTGAAACGGTGGACCGGTGTGTGGAGCAGGTGGTTACCGAAGCTTTAGCCCAGGACTACGTGGTATTCCTGACCGCAGATCATGGAAATTCAGATTTCATGGTCAACGAAGATGGCAGTCCGAATACCGCACATACATTGAACCTCGTGCCTTTGTTCATCATAGACAATAAGTGGAACGGCGCCATTAAGGAAGGCAAACTGGGAGATATCGCACCGACTATTTTAAGTTTTATGAAGTTGCCTATTCCTCCGCAAATGACCGGAGATATATTAGTCGACACGCCTGTAGTGGCGTCTTAAAAAGCGGCCATTAATAATATACGAAGACCTGTAAGCTGATAGTTTACAGGTCTTTTTGATTTCTACCACCTCTCAGGTTTTGAACACCTGTGAGGTTACCAAAAAAGCCCGCATCAACGGGCTCTTTCCAACTTATCGCGAAAAAACAATTTACTGAATAGTATAAGTGTGCTGCTGCCGGTATTCGTTGCCGTACTGATCGAGCGCCCTTACATAGATTGTATGAGTTCCGGGTTTCAGCTTTTTGTTAACTGCTGCAGACCAAACGTGTCCCGACGCCACGGGTGCTGATGGCCTGCGACCTTGCAGCAACGTATCGCTCTTGTCCCAACGCGTAACCAGGTTCAGGTAATTATAATCGAAGGTTGCTTCCGGTTTCATATCCGCCCATTTGCCGTCATCGATCTTATATTGCAACTGGTCTTTTTCCGAGCCCATAAAAAAGTTGGCGTAAAAAGGTGCGCCACCGCGTCCGTTGTGCTCCACAATCTTCGGTGCATAGATCTGTATCTGGTAGCCGGTATCTTTCCCCGCAACCTTGTAGCGCAGTTTATAATCGTTGTTGCGGATGTCCAGGAATGCATATCCGCGTGGTGTACCGTCTCTCATCGTTCCGTCGGGAATACCGGCCTCGTTCAATTCTCCTGAATACCAGTCACCCGATGTGGTTCCCACATTATATTCGTGCAGTTCCAGCTTTTTGCCCTGCCAGCCATCGGCGGTTTTATAATAGATCTGCTTTTGAAAATGGGTATGAGCCGACAATAAAAGACAGTTATCAAAGTCTTTCAACAGGTTGAATAATGCCTGACGGTCTTCCAGCCGGATGGCTTCCCCACCTTCGTTGTAAAAAGGAATATGAAAAGATATCACCACCAAACGATCTTTGCTTACCTGTTCCAGATCGTTTTTGATGAACTCGATCTGATCCGGCCGCAGGCCACCCCAGTAGCCTTTTCCATCGCGCGGATCGGGATAAAGGATATTATCGAGTATCATAAAATGCACATTGCCATAGTTCCAGGAATAATTATTCGGACCAAAGTTCTTTTCAAAAGTTTCGTCGGATAAGGAATCCGAGGTTACGTCATAGTTCATATCGTGGTTGCCCATCACGTTATACCAGGGCAGCTTCAGCCTGGCCATGATCTCTTTATACGGCGTGTGCAGGCTCAGATCATCACCTACTATATCGCCGAGGCTGATACCAAATTTCACGCTGCCGGTAAGCGATACATCGTCTACGATACTCTTGGAAAAATAGCCCAGCTCCTGTTCATTGTAGGGCTGCGGATCACCGAACACCAACACTGAGAAATCAGTTGGCTCCTGCTGCTGATACAATGCAAAATCGGTGCTTTCCGGTAACGGCGCGGTAGGCGCAACGCCCTTGTGTTTCAACGATCCGGGAGAACCCTGCGGCTTATGAATATAATAAAACTCCGGCAGGTTGTAGGCGCTGTTCCCGAAACGGTATCCTGCAGGCTTGATCGCAAAAATAATATTGTCATTGCCGAGCGGAAGCTGATAGCGGCCTTTGGCATCTGTGACAGCGACATCTTTCCCGTTAGAGACGGATACGCCGGGCAAGCCGCTTTCTTTTTTATCCAACTTCCCGTTGTTGTTGGCATCAACATATACATAGCCGGATACCTGGCTCTGTGCACCGGCTGTTAAACAATAGAAGAATGCTGCTGTTACTAAGAAACACTTTGACATGATTTTATTTATTTTTAATGCTGTTGATATCGATTGTAATTTAGCGCCCGATAGCGGCAAAAGTAAAAGCCCACTGTTACCCTAATATTAAGTCTCGGAGGCTCCTACTTTTAATAAGACGGAAGACGGTTATGACACAGGAAGATTTCTCGAAAATAGCGCCCACCATTCCCCACCAGCCGGGGATCTACAAGTATTTCGATGCAGGTGGAAAGATCATTTATGTAGGCAAGGCGAAGAACCTGCGGAAACGGGTAAGCTCTTACTTCAACAAAACCTTCACCAATTACAAAACACATGAATTGGTGCAGCGCATCGCCAGTATCGAGTTCACGATTGTAAACAGCGAGCAGGACGCATTCTTCCTGGAGAACTCCCTGATCAAGCAGTTCCAGCCGCGCTATAATATCAACCTGAAAGATGATAAGTCCTACCCGTACATTGTCATCAAGAATGAACATTTCCCGAGGGTTTACCTGACACGGCAACCCGTGAATGACGGCTCAGAATACCTGGGCCCCTATACATCTGTTTTCCGGGTGAGAGAATTGCTGGAATTTATCAGGCGCGCGATCCCTTTGCGCACCTGCAATCTCAACCTGACGCAAAACAATATTGAGAAAGGAAAATTTAAAGTGTGTCTTGAATATCACCTGGGCAATTGCAAAGGCCCTTGCGAGGCTTTCCAGACGGAAGCTGATTATGAAGACAACATCCGGCAGGTAAGAGACCTGCTGAAAGGCAACTTGTCGCCGGTGATTCGTCACTTCCGGGAGGAGATGAAAAAATCCGCTGCGAATCTTGAGTTTGAGAAGGCTGAATACAACCGAAAGAAGATTGCCTACCTGGAAGATTATTATCAATCAAGATCGGTGGTTACCGGCATGAAGGGAGGTGATAAAGATGTGTTCAGCATTATTAAGGACAAGGACATCGCTTATGTGAATTACCTGATGGTACGCGACGGTACGATCGTTCAGACACAAACCAATAAGGTGGAAACCCACCTGGACGAGCCCGTTGAAGAAATCTTGGTTTATGCGATACAACATCTCCGGCGCACTTTCAACAGTGATGCAGTAGAGATCGTTGCGCCTTTTGCAATTGAATATCCGGAGCCCAATACGGAAATAGTAGTACCCAAAGGCGGTGACCGCAAAAAACTGATCGAGCTTTCCGAAAAAAATGCCGGCTACTTCATCGAGGAAATAAAAAATAAAGAACGCCTGAAGATCAACCGGAATGTAGACCAGGTGAAGGTGCTGGAACAGTTGCAAACAGATCTTCAGCTACAGGACCTTCCTGTTCACATCGAGTGTTTCGATAACTCGAACTTCCAGGGAAGCTATCCCGTCAGCGCCATGGTCTGCTTTAAAAATGGCATACCCAGCAAAAAAGACTATCGCCATTTCAACGTGAAGACCGTACAAGGCATCAATGACTTTGCATCGATGAAGGAGGCCGTTTACAGGCGCTACAAACGCCTCAAAGAAGAGCAGGAAGATTTCCCGCAGCTGGTGATCATTGATGGCGGTAAGGGGCAACTCAGTGCCGCTATGGAAGCCATCGAAGAACTGGAACTGCATGGTATGATCACGCTGGTGGGCCTTGCCAAAAACGTGGAAGAAATATTCTTCACCGGCGACCAGGAATCTTTAAAGCTTCCATATAACGGAAGCAGCCTGAAGTTCATTCGTTTTATACGTGACCAGGTGCACCGCTTTGGCATCACCTTTCACCGACAAAAAAGAAGTAAGGGCACTTTTAAAAATGAGCTGGAAGATATCAAAGGGATCGGGAAATCCACGGCTGATCAGCTGTTGCAGACTTTCCGCTCGGTGAAGAATGTGCGCGAAAAGAGTCTTGAAGAAATTGCGGCGGTGGTAGGAAATGCGAAAGCGAAAGTCGTGTGGAATTATTTCAACCCTGATCAAAACTAAAGGGTGCCGGCCTTTTCTTTATTTTCTCCGGGGTGCTCTGTGTATCCGTCGGTACCTCTATGGTGAAACTTAATTTATCTGATCCTGCACTACGTAAAGCTTAAATGAGACAAGGCCATTACGGATAAACAAATAATCATTATCTTTTCCAAAAAACATACTGCCCCATGAAATATAAAGTGTTGCTGTCTTTTTTCGTGTTCACTTCCTTCATTTGTTTCGCGCAACCGCAACCGAAACATTTTTTAAACTTCGAACATCTGGCTTCTAAATGGGACGAGGCCATTCCTTTGGGAAACGGCGTCCTGGGCGCCCTGATCTGGCAAAAGGATAATCGCCTGAGGCTTTCCCTGGACAGGGCCGATCTTTGGGATGAACGGCCGGCTTTGGATCTTAACAAGTTTGATTTTAAAGATGTGCAGCGTTGGGTACAAAATAAAACCTATGATTCTGCGCAGCGCCTTGGCGACGCTCCTTATGATCAATCCCCCTATCCTACCAAACTGCCTGCTGCTGCCATGGAGTTCGATATGAATATGCTCGGAGCGGTTCGTTCGAATATATTGGATATTAAAACAGCCTTGAATACAGTAACTTTTGAGAACGGTATCCGGTTCAAGTGTTACATACATGCCACACAAACCGCCGGTTACTTTTCCTTTGAAAACCTACCGGCATCCAAAATAACACAAGCGGTAACATCACTGACGCCTCAGCTGGTGGTGCACAACTACGCTAATTCCCAAACACCCGATAACGACAACAGCCAAGCGGGGCAAGGGCTTCAAAAGCTCGGCTATCCAAAAGGAACCGTAACTCAATCATCCGGCAGCATTGTTTACAGACAACCCACTTATGATGGGCACTACTATGAAGTAAGGGTGCAATGGAAAAAAATTCCGGGCAATAAAATAAGCGGAACCTGGTCGATCGAAATCGATCAACCAGCCTTAAGCAACACCGCCACAGCACTGGCGAGCTGGACGTCGCATGTAGCCTGGTGGAATCATTACTGGTCTCAATCTGCTGTTAGTATTCCCGACAGCATCATTGAAAAGCAATACTACCTGGAAATGTATAAATTGGGCGCAGTATCGCGCCCATATGCACCTGCCATTACCTTGCAAGCAGTCTGGACGGCTGACAATGGAAGTTTGCCGCCATGGAAAGGAGATTTCCACAATGATCTCAATACACAACTCAGCTATTGGCCCGCCTACACGGGAAACAGATTAACGGAAGCGGAAAGTTTTATCAACTGGCTTTGGAACCAGCGATCTAACAATCAACAATACACCAAAAAATACTTTGATGTAGAAGGCATCAACACGCCGGGTGTGGCCACGCTGAGTGGAGATCCCATGGGCGGCTGGATTCAGTATTCCCTCAGCCCCACCGTCGGAGCCTGGTGTGCGCAGCATTTTTACTGGCATTGGAGATACTCTATGGATCAAGCCTTTCTGAAAACAAGAGCCTACCCCTACATTCATGACGTGGCGGTTTACCTGAACAATATCATGCAGAAAAAAAACGGGAAGCTGACATTGCCGCTCAGCTCCAGCCCGGAATACAATGACAACAGCATTCACGCGTGGTTCTCAGACTGGACCAACTTTGACCTCGCGCTCGTCCGGTTCTTGTTCAAAGCTGCAAGCGAAGTGGCTTCCGCCAACAATAAAAAAGAGGAAGCGGCTCAATGGTCTGCTGTCTTACGGCAATTGCCGGCGTTTGATGTAAATGAAACCGGTCTTACTGTGGCGCCCGGTGAAAACAACAGTGAGTCGCACCGGCACCTTTCGCCTTACATGGCTATCTATCCCATGGCGCTCCTGGATGTTAACAAAAAAGAGGATCAGCGTATCATTCAACGTTCGCTGTCGCAAATTGAAAAGCATGGAACCCGCGCCTGGTGCGGCTATTCCTTTAGCTGGATGGCTTCGATGTATGCAAGAGCTTATGAAGCCGACAGTGCTGCCAAACAATTACGCATCTTTTCGACAAATTTTTGCTCACCCAATAGCTTCCACTTAAACGGGGATCAAAAAGGCGGACAGTATTCTAACTTTACTTACAGGCCTTTCACCCTGGAAGGGAACTTCGCCTTTGCTCAGGGAGTGCATGAACTACTCCTTCAAAGCAGGGACGGATATATTGAAGTTTTTCCGGCCGTGCCGCGAAGCTGGAACAACGTTTCTTTTAAACAGCTGAGGACCGAAGGCGCTTTTATCGTGTCGGCAAAAAAGGAAAATGGTGTACCGACCACTATTGAAATCTTTTCCGAAAAGGGTGGCCTGCTACGCATCAAATTACCCTTCCGGACATGGATCAGCAGGAGCATTCCGATGTCATCTTTCACCACGGGCGATGAAGGAATTGTATCTGTCCGTCTGAAGAAAGGGCAAACGATCACTATTGAAAACGGCTATGAATAGCAGGTTGATCGGTAATCGATCATAGCCAAAGAATCAAAATGATGATTTTGCAGCATCAAGCGAGGAAAATCGGATCATCAACAGTATTTTCGACTAAATCAATAAATACTTTCGAATGAAATCTTACGTAAAAGGCATTACGCTGGCTCTATTCATGATCATAGCGACGGGAGCAAACGCTCAACGCATTACCGATGCTAATCGCGCGGACTGGTTCAAAGAAGCAAAGTTTGGTATGTTTATCCATTGGGGACTGTATAGCATCCTCGGTGGTAGCTACGACGGGCACACACTTCCCGATGCCAGCTTTAAAAACGGGCAAAGCTGGTATGCCGAATGGATCCAGCAGCGGCTGGAAGTGCCTGCAGCGGCTTATCGCGCGCTTGTTAAGCAATTCGACCCGGTGAAGTTTAATGCCGATGCCTGGATCAGGGAAGCCCGGGATGCAGGCATGAAGTATTTTGTGATCACATCCAAGCATCATGACGGGTTTGCCCTGTGGGACTCGAAGGTATCTACTTACGATATTGCAAGCACCCCTTATAAAAAAGATATATTGGGCGATCTGGCTAAAGCCTGCAAAAAATATGGCTTGAAATACGGCTTTTATTATTCACACTGTGAGGACTGGGAACATCCCGGCGGCGCCACACCTCATTGGACACCTCAAAAAACGGATGCGCAATTTGAAACGTACTGGCGGGAAAAATGTCTGCCGCAGGTAAGGGAATTAATCCAGCGGTATAGCCCCGACCTGTTCTGGTTTGATACCTGGGGAGACGAGCAGGAGAAAATATTTATTTCGGATAAACGACGGGATGAACTCATTGCCCTGATCCGGAAGGAAAGTCCTAAAACGCTGATCAACGGCCGCATTTCCTGGCTGAATCCCGGTAATGATATCGACTTCCTCGAAATGATGGATAACGATTACCCATCGACATTGCAGCAACGCCCCTGGCAGACGCCCGCCACCATGGTACATTCCTGGGGTTGGCATGCGAAAGACTACAACTGGAAGACGGCTGCTGAAATGATCGGCTACCTGGTCAACAATACCTCGAAAGGCGGTAACTATCTGTTAAATATCGGACCAAAACCCGACGGAACCTTTCCCCCTATGGCCGTTAGGCGGCTAAGGGAAATGGGCGGGTGGTTATATGCAAACGGCCAGGCTGTCTACGGTGCACATCCGGTATCAAAGGAAGCCCCTAAAGATATCTGCCTGACCACGAACACAGTGGAGGGTAAAAAATTCATCTATGCGTCCATTATAAAACCATTGGCCAGCACGACGCTTCAATTGCCGTTTGATGGCAATACCATCGCATCTTGCAGCATGCTGGACACCGGTCGTCCATTGGATTATAAAAACGCGGGGCAGGAAAAAATATCGATAACCTTGCCGGCCGAAATTGCAAAAACAGAAGACGGCGTTCAGGTGATTGCACTTGAACTGAAATAAGATTAATAACAGCGGGATGAGGTAAGATGCCATAGATGCCTGATCCATTACTTTATTTGATCAACATGAATTTAGCACTTAGAATAACAGCACAACGATTGACTTTTGTTTTATTGCTGTCTCTGATCACGACGGCTGCATTCGCCAACATACGACTGCCGCAGATCATCGGTGACAATATGGTATTGCAACAAAAATCAAAGGTGCGGCTTTGGGGCTGGAGCGGTCCTGCGGAGAAGGTCTTTATCACCACGACCTGGAATGACCAGCGCGATTCAGTGGTCGCCGACGGCAACGCCCGCTGGAGCATAGAACTGTCTACACCTGCCGCAGGCGGCCCTTATACTATAACGTTGAAGGGAAATAATACGATCACCCTTCAAAATATAATGATCGGCGAGGTTTGGGTTTGTTCAGGGCAATCAAATATGGAATGGGGCAGTAACCACAAACTCCAACAGATCCTGGACGAAATGCCTTCAAGCGGCAACAACAACCTGAGGCTATTCCAGGTGCCAAAAATCACCGCTCCATATCCGCAGGATGATGTTCCCGGCAGCTGGAAAGTATCGGGACCTGAAGCGCTAAAAGGCTTCAGCGCGGTCGGTTACTTCTTTGCGAAGGCCTTGCAGGAACGATTAAAGGTGCCTGTCGGTATTATCAATTCCAGCTGGGGCGGCACTCCTGCCGAAACCTGGACTCCGGAGATGACGGTGTTGAACGATCAGGACCTGGCGCGTTCGGCAGCGGTTCAAAAAGAAGTGCCCTGGTGGCCTGTCAAAGCGGGTTATGCTTATAACGCCATGATCCATCCATTGATCCCATTTGAAATAGCGGGTGTTATTTGGTACCAGGGAGAAAGCAACGTAACAGCTCCTTATACATACAGCCACCTGTTCACATCGATGATCCGCGACTGGAGAAAAGCCTGGCAAAAGGAACTGCCGTTTTATTATGTACAGATAGCGCCGTACACCTATGGCAATCACAATGTGGGCAACCTGCTACGGGAGCAACAAGCTGCTTCGCTTGAGCTTCCACATACGGGAATGGTAGTGATCTCGGACCTGGTAAACGATGTAAAGAATATTCATCCGACGAATAAAAAAGATGTGGCACTGCGACTGGCCAATTATGCACTGGCCGAAACTTATCAGCAGAAAGTCGGCAACTACAAGAGTCCGGTACTAGACCGGATGGATATTGCCGGAAGCAAAGCTTATTTATATTTTGATCATGCACCGAACGGATTTAAGCTAAACGCCGGTAAGTCTGCAACGGAATTTTATATTGCCGGTGCTGATAAAAATTTTGTACCTGCGACGGTCAAAATCGAAAAGAACAAACTCATTGTATATAACACCAAGGTGAAGCAGCCGGTAGCCGTGCGGTTTTCCTTCAGCAACACCGCTATGTCCAATATCTTCAACAAGGAGGGATTGCCGGTAGCTCCGTTTAGAACAGACGAATGGGTAGTGGATACGAGTAAGGTGAAGTGAGAACGACCATAGGTCATGGTCTATGGTCTATGGTCCCTGGTCCAGTCTACCGAACCCAACTACACCCCATCTACATCGGGGATCACTACCACGGACTTGTACCGCTTTTCCTGGTGCATGATGGTTACCTGGGTTAGGATGTCGCTCTTACATTGAGCCAGCGCTTTGGCGTTGCGGGGCAGCTTTAACAGCAGCTCCATCAGGTAATTGTTCCGGACCCGGTTCACTACTGGCTCTGCGGGGCCGGTGAGATAGTCTTTATAACGGTTGGACAAGGCGTTGGCAAAAAGATGGGCTGCATCATGTACCACGTCTTTTATCTTGTTCCTGAAAGTGAGTTTGATGATTCTTGAAAACGGTGGGTAAAAGAACTGCTCGCGCCGGGCAATTTCTTCGTTAAACAAGGCTTCATAATCGTGTTGTTGCACATTGAGCAAAACCGGATGTGTCGGTCTTGAACTTTGCACTATTACTTTCCCGGTGCCGTGTTTTCTGCCGGCACGGCCGCTGACCTGTTCCATCAACTGGAAAGCCCTTTCATTTACCCTGAAGTCGGAGAAGGAAAGGATGCCGTCTGCATCCAAAATACCAACGAGCTCCACATGCTCAAAGTCCAGGCCCTTTACCACCATCTGGGTCCCCACCAGGATATCGATCTTTCGCTGCTCGAAGGTTTGTATCAATTGGTCATGGGCATGTTTACCCCGCACTGTGTCAATATCCATGCGCCCGGTTTTTGCATCGGGAAAAAATTCCTGCAACGCTTCTTCAATACGTTCCGTGCCAAACTGGCGATGCACAAAATCATGATTGCCGCAGGCCGCACAGGTGTGCATGGGCGGATAGGTGGTGCCACAATAGTGACAAGCCAGCTGATTCCTGAACTTATGAAAGGTAAGAGACACATCGCAATACTTACATTGGGGCACCCAGCCACAAACATTGCATCGCTGATAGGGCGTGTAACCTCTCCGGTTTTGAAAAAGGATAACCTGTTTATCGTTGCTGAGGGAAGCCTGGATCGCATCGCGCAGCGGTTGGGTCAAAATGCCCTCGTTTTCGCTTTTATACCGGAACCGCCGGGTATCAATGATCTCAAGGACCGGCATGGAAATATCACCATAACGCTGCGACAATTTCACCAGGCCGTATTTCCCATTAACAGCATTATAATAAGATTCTATAGACGGCGTCGCACTACCCAACAGCACCTTGCAATCTTCGTATAAAGAAGACATGTAGATGGCCGCATCACGCGCATGATACCGCGGCGCCGGCTCCATTTGCTTGTAAGAAGTGTCGTGCTCTTCGTCGCAAATGATCAGACCTAAGTGCTCAAACGGAAGGAACATCGCAGAGCGCGCGCCCAGTACGGCTTTGAGCTCGCCACTCTTCACCTTATTCCATATCTCGATCCTTTCATTCTGAGAAAATTTGGAATGATAAACGCCGATATGTCCTCCGAAATGTTTTTGCAGTCTCCTGATCGTTTGGGAAGTGAGCGCTATCTCGGGTAGCATGTACAATACCTGTTGCCCGCTCCTGATGTATTCCTCAATCAGCCGGATATAGATCTCGGTTTTCCCGCTTGAAGTAACGCCATGCAAAAGGCAAACTTTTTTCTCCGGCAGTACTGTTTGTATTTCTTCCAGCGCCTGTTGCTGCGCGGCAGATAATTCAAAGTGGATCTCTATGTTTTTGGCAGCTCCCTTAATGCGATCCACCGTCCTCCGGTCGGCCTGGAGAATGCCTTTATCTATCAGCCCTTTGAGTTGCGCTTCGCTGGCCCCTGCTTTTTTTAACAGCGTCGTCTTCGTGATTTCGCCCTCTGTCTTTTGAAAATGCAGATAAGCTAACAGCAGCTCCATTTGCTTTTCCGCGCGCTGCAGGCGTCTGTCTTCATTTAATAATTCCTCCAAAGCCGCTTCTGTACTGTATTCCGGGCTAAGCAATACATAAGTCTCTTTTTTGGGGGTATACGTCTCTTTTAACGCTTCCCACACGTAACAGATCCTTTTCTGGATCAGGTTGTTGATCACCGGGTAGACATGGGAAGAATCCAAAATCTGCTGCACTTCGGGCAGCTTTAATTCTTTGCGGATGAGTAACGCCTCGGCGACTAAATACTCATCATTGGTCAGTTCTGTAAAGTCCTCTCCCGCTTCTTCATTGAACACCAGCGTAGTCTCGCTGCTGAGCTTAAAATGAGCCGGCAATGCGGCGGCCATCACTTCGCCTTCAGTGCACATGTAGTAAGCGGCCATCCATTGCCACAGCGCAAGTTGCTGAGGATAAATGACCGGCTGCACATCCAGTATGTTCAGGATCTCTTTGGGTTCGAAAAATTCGGGAGCTTCTTCATGCACTCTCTTTACGATGCCTGCGTATCGTTTATTTTTTCCAAGGTTGACCTCGACCCTGCAGCCGACTTTCACCGAATCCAATAAATGCGGCGGGACCGACCAGGTAAAGTTGAGCGGTAGCGCCAGCGGGATCACCACTTCGGCGAACACCTGCTGCTTATTATGATCATATAAACCGTTGTCATTCGGCATGTGGTGCAATATAACTTATACAGAACAGAATTGTCTTCATGAATGTTGACATGGTGTGTGTCGGCTTCATTCATCAGTGGTTAGCCACGACGCTTTGTACCTGATGATCGCTTCCTCCATTTCCCGATACACCTGATCCCTTAATATCGAAACGTCGTTGATCGTTAGGTGATCAACGGGAACTTCTTTGAGATGTACTACCCGGCTTTTACCGGGATTCAATGAAAAAATAGTTTGATAGTGCATCCGCTCGTAGGTATCGAGGAACAGCACGGGCTTGATCGGCGTCTGCGTTTCGATCGCCAGTTTAAATGCCCCGTTGTAAAAGGATTTCAGCGGCGCATGCGTCTCGTTAAAAGTACCTTCCGGAAAGACAAAAATGGAAATACCCTTATTGAGTATGGAACGAAGCAATCGCAGGCTCAATGCCCGGTGCCGGGCGTCGCTCCGGTCTACCGCGACGATGGCATATTTATAAATAAAGCCAAACACGGGGATCCGCGTCATTTCGATCTTGCCCAGCGGCCGCAGTGGTTTGCGAAAGGCTTTGACGAGCATCGGGATATCGAGGTAGGAAATATGATTGGCTACAATAATATACTTTTTATCATGGTCGAATGGCTGCTCATATCTGTGCGTGACCTTAATCCATGTGAGCGCAAACCAAAGATCCGCCCACAACACGCACAACCGGTAAATCATATTTCCCCCACGGATCCTGCCAAAAAAGCTGGCAATGATGACGAACGGAAATATTAAAAGCATCAGCACGATAAAAATGATCGCGGCATAGATACTGAATAGAAAACGTAGCAGTGGCATACCAGAAGCAAATGTAATTGATCTTATCGAGTAAGGAGATGGGCAAGGCCTAACGTTCGGGAAGGTTAGGAAAGAAAATACATTATAAAATTTTCCAGGTTAGGCCTGGTTCGTAGCGATCCGCCTCATCCCCATCTGGTCGGGAAAAACCTGACATACATCAATTTCTTGGCTTTCACCGTCAATACGACCTCACCCGTTTTTAAAACCCGTGAGGTCGTATTACTCAAAAAAACTACCTTTGCACTCTTATGCAGGAGGCAAAATCAGTCGCTTTTCATACCCTGGGATGTAAATTAAATTACTCCGAAACCTCGTCTATTTCCCGGATGATGGAACATGAGGGTTTTGTGAAAAAGGAATTCACTGAAGCTGCTGATGTGTACGTCATCAACACCTGTTCGGTTACCGAAAACGCGGACAAAGAGTGCCGCCAGCTGGTGCGCCGTATTCAGCGCAAATCGCCTGAAAGCATAGTTGTGATCACGGGCTGCTATGCCCAGTTAAAGCCCAAAGAGATCGCGGAAATCCCGGGGGTTGACCTGGTCCTGGGCGCCGCCGAAAAATTCAATATTACAAAACATATCAAAGACATCGTTAAAGGCGATTCCACTAAAATCTGTTCCTGCGATATTGAAGAAGTGAGTGGTTTTAACACCTCCTTTTCCATTAATGACCGCACCAGGACTTTTCTGAAAGTGCAGGATGGCTGTGATTATAATTGCTCCTTCTGTACGATCCCCATGGCGCGGGGGAAAAGCCGGAGCGATAGTATTGCGAACGTGATCAAAAGTGCTGAAAGCCTTGCTGCCGGCGGTGCAAAAGAGATTGTGCTGACCGGTATCAACCTGGGCGACTTTGGGAAGGGGCCCGATGGAAACGGACCCATTTCTTTTCAGAACCGGGAAGAAAATTTTTATAAGCTTATTCTTGAGCTGGACCGGATCGAAGGCATTGAACGGTACCGGATCTCTTCTATCGAACCTAATCTTCTGACAAACGACATGGTGGCTTTTGTGGCGGAAAGTAAACGCTTCATGCCCCATTTCCACATTCCCCTGCAAAGCGGCAGCAATAAGATCCTGGGCATGATGCGTCGCCGGTACAAACGAGAGTTATATGCGGAGCGCGTAGGCCTGATCAAAACGCTGATGCCTCATTGTGCGATCGGCGTGGATGTGATCGTTGGTTTCCCGGGTGAAACGGAAGCAGAGTTTAAGGAGACCTATGATTTCCTGCACGGCCTTGATATTTCTTACCTGCACGTGTTTACTTATTCGGAAAGGGATAACACACACGCCTTAAACCTTGGCCCTGTGGTGCCCATTCATACAAGGCACGAGCGCAATAAAGCCCTTCGCAACCTTTCCTACATGAAAATGCAATACTTTGAAGCTAAACATGCCGGACAAACCCGAAAAGTACTTTTCGAAAACCACAATAAAAATGGCATGATGGAAGGCTATACGGATAATTATATCCGCGTCAGCGTTCCTTATAAAACTGAGTGGGAAAATAGTATTGTTGAGTGGACCTTATAAATTAAGTCCTTATTTCTTATTCTTTTTTTCTGTCTCGTACTGCTGATTCAAACCTTTCAGTACCTGGTTTGTGATGTCATAGGTAGAATCGCTATAATAAAACAGGCCTGGCTCGTAAGAGAAAATAAAAGAATAAGTTCCGTCCGCATTAAATTTTTTCAGATAGTCCTGGATATTTTTCATCAGGCTCAGGTTCTTGGATGCTGTCCAGTTTTGAAACTCACTTTCCAATGACTGACGTTTCTCAAACATTTGTCGCTGGGTTTCCTGTACGTCCACCTTTGCGGCATTTACCTGCTCTTCAGTCATGGTAGCTCCGCGCTTTTGGTATCCTTCTATTTTAGTTTGATACGCCCTGTCCATTTTGTTGATTTCCGCTTCCAGGTTTTCCTTTCTTTTTTCCACTTCCCGCAGCAACACTTTAGCGAATTCATAATTGTTCTGGATCGAATCCAGATTCATGTAGGCGAATGTCACTTTTCTGTTGGATGAATCCTTGTCTTTGAAGTTGGTTTTAGCGGTAACTACTGGCTCGGAGTTTCTTGCAAATTGCTTATACAATAAAAACGACACCGCGATCACCAGCAAAGCATTTACAATTATTAACGCCTGTTTCATGTAATAACTCTTTAATTTCCTTTGTCACAGAGGGAAGTCAGCGCTACATGACCTCTGAAGCCGATATGATATCTGACCCGAGATCCTATGCTTATTCCACAAATTACAAATAGTTTTAAACCTGCAATATAAGGATCAATTCAGGAAAAACCACATACTAATCTCTTTCTTATGAAAGGCTTAACGGAATGGGATTCACTGCAAAGCGACCGATTACGGGAAATAAAAAGGAGCAGTACCGGTTCGGCACTGCTCCTGTATAAAAAATTGCTTTGAAGTTATTATTCTTCTTCGTCGAAAGCCATCGCTTCGCGGGTAGTTTGCAACAATTCGTACTCTTCTTTGCTACCTACGATCATGTTTTCGAACTCGCGAAGACCTGTACCTGCCGGTATGTGGTGGCCGGTGATCACGTTTTCTTTCAGACCGAGCATATCGTCTGCTTTACCATGGATCGCTGCAGAAGACAGTACTTTCGTTGTTTCCTGGAACGACGCAGCCGAGATCCAGCTTTGTACACCCAGAGAAGCCTTGGTAATACCCAACAAGGTTGGCGCTGAAGTGGCAGGTTGTGCATCCCTGAACTCAACCGGTTTCTTATCGTTACGACGCAATACAGAGTTTTCTTCTCTCAGATCACGCAGGCTGATAATCTGGCCGGCACGCAGTTTGGAAGAGTCACCCGGATCGGTTACTACTTTCTTCTCGTACACATAGTCATTCTCTTCAACAAACTCAAACTTATCTACCAGGTCATCTTCCAGGAAGCGGGTATCACCCGGGTCTACGATGCTTACTTTACGCATCATCTGGCGAACGATCACCTCGATGTGCTTATCGTTGATTTTTACACCTTGTAAACGATATACCTCCTGGATCTCATTCACCACATACTGTTGTACGGCGAACGGACCTTGTATAGAAAGAATGTCCTGAGGAGAAACCTGTCCGTCACTCAAAGAAGTACCTGCTTTTACGAAGTCGCCGTCCTGAGCCAGGATCTGCCTTGTAAGCGGCACCAGGTATTTCCTGGTTACGCCATCTTTGGCTTCGATAATGATCTCACGGTTACCACGTTTAACAGCACCCATTGTTACCACACCATCGATCTCAGAAACCACAGCAGGGTTACTTGGGTTACGTGCTTCAAACAGCTCAGTTACACGAGGCAGACCCCCGGTGATATCTTTCAGCTTACCTAACACACGAGGAATTTTCACCAACACTTTACCGGCTTTCACTTCAGATCCCTCATCGAGCATGATATGGCTACCAGTAGGTAAGTTGTAAGATTTATCGGTTTTACCTTCCAGCAAAATCGAAGGAATCTTGGTCTTATCTCTTGTTTCGATTACCACTTTCTCACGGTGACCGGTTTGTTCGTCAGACTCTTCACGGTAGGTAACGCCCTCGATCACATTTTCAAACTTCAACACACCATCTACTTCAGCAACGATTACGTTGTTGTATGGATCCCATGAGCAGATCGCATCACCTTTGGAGACCTTCTGGCCATCTTTTACCAGCAAGGTTGAACCGTAAGGAATATTGTTAGTAATTAATAACCTGTCGGCTTTCGTATCGATGATACGCGCTTCACCCGTACGACCAATTACCACTTTCACTTCATCACCTTCTGCATTGGTAGTTGTTACGGAACGAACACCGTCGAACTGTATGGTACCGTCGAACTTCGCGATCAAGGTTGATTCTACTGATGCAGAACCGGCCACACCACCCACGTGGAAGGTACGAAGTGTCAGCTGTGTACCAGGCTCACCGATCGACTGGGCTGCGATGATACCTACTGCATCACCTCTTTGTGCCAGTATACCTGAAGCCAGGTTTTTACCATAACATTTCACGCAGCATCCGCGCTTGCTTTCGCAAGTCAATACGGAACGGATCTCGATCGACTCAATTCCGGAATCTTCGATCTTTTTAGCTACGGATGCAGAAATTTCTGTGCCCGCCTCAATGATCAATTCATCGCTTTGAGGATGGTATACATCATGTAATGAGGTACGACCTTCGATCCTGTCTGCTAATGGTTCGATAATATCTTCGTTGTCTTTTAACGCTGAAATATTGATACCGCGTAATGTTCCGCAATCTTCTTCGGTGATCACCACATCCTGCGACACGTCTACCAGACGACGGGTCAGGTAACCCGCATCGGCTGTTTTAAGGGCGGTATCGGCCAGACCTTTACGCGCACCGTGGGTAGAGATGAAGTAATCCAATACGTTCAGACCACCTTTAAAGTTGGAAAGGATCGGGTTTTCAATGATCTCAGATCCTGTAGATCCCGATTTCCTTGGCTTCGCCATCAGTCCCCTGATACCGGCCAGCTGCTTGATCTGCTGCTTGGAACCACGGGCACCTGAATCCAGCATCATGTATACCGAGTTGAAACCTTGTTTATCTGAGCTCAGCTCGCGGATCAAAGTCTCTGTAAGTCTGGTATCGACACGGCTCCAGATATCTACGATCTGGTTGTAACGCTCATTGTTGGTGATCAGACCCATGTTATAGTTGTCCCAAACCTCGTCTACTTCATTCTTCGCATTTTCCAGTAACTCAGCTTTGATTTCAGGAATGATCAGGTCATTAATACTGAATGACAGACCACCCTGGAAGGCAGTACGGAAACCTAATTGCTTGATATCATCAAGGAACTTAGCGGTTTTAGGAACGTTGGTAATTTCAATGATATCACCAATGATCTCACGCAGGTTCTTCTTTGTCAACAGCGCATTTACAAATCCTACTTCTTCAGGAACGTGCTGGTTGAAGATCACACGACCTACGGTCGTTTCGAGTAATTTATTTTCCAGCTGACCATCATTGTTACGCACCACTGTTTTTACTTTGATCCACGCGTGAAGATCCACGCGTTTTTCATTGTAAGCAATGATCACTTCTTCAGCTGAGTAAAACGCTTTGCCTTCGCCGCGTACAGGTTCAGTCTCGGTAGACTTTTTACCTTTAGTGATATAGTACAGACCGAGTACCATGTCCTGAGAAGGAAGGGTAATGGGTGTACCGTTTTGCGGGTTGAGGATGTTGTGAGAAGCCAGCATCAGTAACTGGGCTTCCAGGATCGCAGCGTTGCTTAAAGGCACGTGTACCGCCATCTGGTCACCATCAAAGTCGGCGTTGAACGCCGCCGTTACCAATGGGTGCAGCTGGATCGCTTTACCTTCGATCAGCTTGGGCTGGAAGGCCTGGATGGATAAACGGTGCAGCGTTGGGGCACGGTTTAACATTACCGGGTGACCTTTCAGAATATTTTCAAGGATATCCCAAATAACAGCTTCTTTTTTATCTACCAGTTTCCTTGCAGATTTTACTGTTTTTACGATACCTCTTTCAATTAATTTACGAATGATAAACGGCTTGAACAGTTCCGCAGCCATATCTTTTGGTAAACCGCACTCGTGCATTTTCATTTCAGGACCTACCACGATCACCGAACGACCAGAGTAGTCCACACGCTTACCTAATAAGTTCTGACGGAAACGGCCCTGTTTACCTTTCAATACGTCGCTCAAAGATTTCAACGCGCGTCCGCCTTCTGCTTTAACAGCGTTAGACTTACGGCTATTATCAAACAATGAGTCGATCGCTTCCTGAAGCATACGTTTTTCATTACGCAGGATCACCTCAGGTGCTTTGATCTCCATCAAACGTTTCAGACGGTTGTTACGGATGATTACACGACGGTATAAATCGTTCAGATCTGAAGAAGCGAAACGACCACCATCCAGAGGTACTAAAGGACGCAGCTCTGGCGGAATCACCGGGATGTATTGCATTACCATCCACTCGGGGCGGTTGGTAATACGTGTGTTGGCATCACGGAAAGCTTCTACAACGCTCAGACGCTTTAAGGCATCTGCTTTACGCTGTTGAGAAGTTTCAGTAGCGGCCGAGTTTCTCAGATCAAATGACAACTGATCCAGGTCAATCCTTTGTAACAGATCATGAACCGCTTCAGCACCCATCTTGGCGATGAATTTTTGGGGATCATCATCAGGCAAATACTGGTTGTCTTTGGGTAAAGCATCCAGTATGTCCAGGTATTCTTCTTCCGTTAATAAATCACCATAGTTCTGGCCTTTATCTTCACGCACACCCGCCTGTATTACGACATAACGCTCGTAGTAGATAATGGTCTCCAATTTCTTGGAGCTCATTCCCAACAGGTAACCAATTTTGTTAGGCAGTGATTTAAAATACCAGATATGCACTACAGGCACTACCAGTTTGATGTGGCCCATTCTTTCGCGACGTACTTTTTTCTCAGTTACTTCCACACCACAACGGTCGCAAACGATGCCTTTATAACGAATACGCTTGTATTTACCACAAGCACATTCGTAGTCCTTTACCGGACCGAATATTCTTTCGCAAAACAAACCATCACGCTCGGGTTTGTAAGTACGATAGTTGATTGTTTCTGGCTTCAATACTTCACCGAAACTTCTCTCAAGTATAGAGTCCGGCGATGCAAGGCCAATGGTTATTTTTGAAAACGCTGCTTTTGGACGATTTTCTTTTTTTGTAGCCATAAATCAATTTATGATTTGAGATTTATGATTTGAGATTTTACCTCAACTCAGAATTTTTTTATTATATCACTTTATGCACCATGGGCCATGGACCATGGTCGCTTCCTTATTCGAACGTAAGGTCTAATCCCAGGCCTCTCAACTCGTGCACCAATACGTTGAACGATTCAGGAACACCGGCGCGAGGTACGTTTTCACCTTTTACAATGCTTTCGTACGTTTTAGCACGGCCAATGATATCATCCGATTTGATGGTCAACAGCTCCTGAAGAATGTTGGATGCGCCGTATGCTTCCAGTGCCCACACCTCCATCTCACCAAAACGCTGACCACCGAACTGCGCTTTACCACCCAGCGGCTGCTGCGTGATCAAGGAGTATGGCCCGATCGAACGTGCGTGCATCTTATCATCCACCATGTGGTGAAGCTTGATCATGTAGATAACACCCACGGTTGCTTTCTGGTGGAAGCGTTCGCCGGTTTCACCATCATAAAGGTGCGTGTGTCCGAACTTAGGAATACCCGCGTCGTCGCAATATTTCTCAATTTCTTCAGTTGAAGCACCATCGAAGATCGGTGTAGCGAATTTCACGCCCAGCTCTTTACCAGCCCATCCTAACACGGTCTCATAAATCTGTCCGAGGTTCATACGGGAAGGTACACCCAGTGGATTCAATACAATATCAACAGGCGATCCGTCTTCTAAGAAAGGCATATCTTCCTGGCGAACGATCTTCGCTACGATACCTTTGTTACCGTGACGACCCGCCATTTTATCACCCACTTTTAGCTTACGCTTCACTGCCAGGTAAACCTTAGCCAGTTTTAATACGCCTGCAGGTAATTCATCACCAATGGAAATGTTGAATTTCTCTCTTTTATAACGGCCCAGTTCTTCGTTGAACTTGATGTTATAATTGTGCAACAGGGTATTTACCTGGTCATTGATCTTCTCGTCAGAGGTCCAGTTCAGCGGATTGATGTTGGCGTAGTCCAGAGAAGCCAGGTTTTTAGCGTTGAACTTAGAACCTTTACCAATCACGATC
This sequence comes from Niabella sp. ZPM-14, assembly GCF_055693045.2. NCBI lineage: Bacteria > Pseudomonadati > Bacteroidota > Chitinophagia > Chitinophagales > Chitinophagaceae > Niabella > Niabella sp. ZPM-14. The sequence goes on along the minus strand of NZ_CM181148.1, from coordinate 3,323,147 downwards.
TCGTCAAAGCTGTTCATCACGCCTACAGAAGTCTGGTTTTCCAGCAAAGTACCCAGCTTTTCCAACAACACATTTAACAGGTCCTGCTCATTCTTCTCGTGGATCTTATCCAGCTTTTCAATCGCGGCTTTCTCTCTAACTTTCGCGTTCTTATCTTTTTTAGCGCGCTGGAATAATTTCTTGCCGATCACCACACCTTCTACACCGTTGGGCGCTTTCAGTGAAGCATCTTTTGCATCGCCGGCTTTGTCACCGAAGATCGCACGCAATAATTTTTCTTCCGGCGTCGGATCGCTTTCTCCTTTCGGAGTGATCTTACCGATCAGGATATCTCCTTCTTTGATCTGTGCGCCGATACGGATGATACCGTTTTCGTCCAGGTCTTTAGTCGCTTCTTCAGAAACGTTAGGAATATCAGCGGTTAATTCTTCCTCACCTAATTTCGTATCACGAACTTCCAGTTCATATTCAGAAATATGGATGGAAGTAAACATGTCTTCTTTTACCACACGCTCGCTGATCACGATCGCATCCTCGAAGTTGTACCCTTTCCATGGCATGAACGCCACTTTCAGGTTTTTACCCAACGCCAGTTCACCATTTTGAGTCGCATATCCCTGTGTTAAGAAGTCGCCGGTTTTCACCTTCTGACCTTTTTTCACAGTCGGCATCAGGTTGATGCAAGACTCCTGGTTGGTTTTGATAAACTTAGTCAGTTTGTATACTTTCAGATCTTCTTCAAAGCTCACCAGCTTTTCATTCACATCTCTGTCGTAACGAACATGAATCTCGTTAGCGTCTACAAATTCTACCACACCATTTCCTTCAGCATGGATCTGGATCCTTGAATCACGTGCCGCTTTACCTTCCAGACCAGTACCTACGATAGGTGCATCAGGACGTAATAAAGGAACAGCCTGACGTTGCATGTTGGATCCCATCAACGCACGGTTGGCATCATCATGCTCCAGGAACGGAATCAATGATGCACTCAAACCTACGATCTGGTTAGGCGCTACGTCCATATATTCTACTTCGCTCCTGTCCAGGATCGGGAAGTCACCGGTTTCACGGCTGGCTACCCTTTCGTTTACGAAGTTGCCTTGTTCATCTAATGGTGCGTTGGCCTGCGCGATCTTTGCTTCATCTTCCTCTTCAGCGCTCAGGAAATTGAGGCTCTTCATGTTCACTTTACCATTTTCCACTTTGTGGTAAGGGGTCTCGATAAAGCCCATCTCGTTGATCGTTGCGTGAACGCACAATGTAGAGATCAGACCAATGTTCGGTCCTTCCGGAGTTTCAATGGTACACAGACGACCGTAGTGCGAATAGTGTACGTCACGAACCTCGAAACCGGCACGCTCACGGCTCAGACCACCTGGCCCGAGCGCGGAAATACGGCGTTTGTGCGTAATTTCAGACAGCGGGTTCGTTTGGTCCAGGAACTGCGATAACTGAGAGGTTCCGAAAAACGAGTTGATCACGGAAGAAAGTGTTCTTGCATTGATCAGATCCACCGGAGTGAACACCTCGTTATCACGTACGTTCATTCTTTCGCGGATGGTACGGGCCATACGGGCTAGACCTACTCCGAACTGAGCATATAACTGCTCTCCCACGGTACGTACCCGACGGTTGCTCAGGTGATCGATATCATCGATCTCTGCTTTACCGTTGGTCAGGCGTACCAGGTATTTAATGATCTCAATGATGTCTTCTTTAGTCAAAGTTTTTTGATCTAAAGGCGCATCAATATTCAGTTTACGATTGATCTTATAGCGACCCACTTCACCCAGGTCATAACGCTTGTCGCTAAAGAATAACTTGTCGATGATACCACGCGCTGTTTCGTTATCAGGAGCATCAGCGCCACGAAGCTGGCGATAGATGAACTGTACCGCTTCCAGCTCGCTGTTAGAGGTATCTTTGTTTAATGTATTATATATGATTGCGTAGTCACCGCCCACATCTTCTCTCTGAACGAATACGCTTTTCACTTCCATGTCAGCGATCGTATCGATGGCTTCTTCATCCAACACCGTATCCCGCTCCATCACGATCTCGTTACGCTCGATAGATACTACTTCACCAGTGTCTTCATCTACGAAGTCTTCTACCCATGTGCGCAGTACGCGGGCAGCCAGTCTCTTACCTACATGAGCATCTAAAGATTTCCTGTCACCGGCTACCTCATCGGCCATACCGAATAATTCAAGGATATCTTTATCAGTTTCGTAGCCAATAGAACGCAATAAGGTCGTTACCGGGAATTTTTTCTTACGGTCAATGTAAGCATACATGACGTTGTTGATGTCGGTCGCGAACTCCATCCACGCTCCTTTGAAAGGAATCACGCGGGCAGAATAGATCTTCGTTCCGTTCGGGTGAACAGACTGTCCGAAGAATACGCCCGGAGACCGGTGCAGCTGAGACACCACCACACGCTCCGCACCATTGATCACAAAGGTACCTCGGGGGGTCATGTAAGGAATGTTACCGAGAAATACGTCCTGAACGATTGTCTGGAAATCCACGTGCTCTTCGTCGTTACAGCTCAGGCGCAATTTGGCTTTGAGTGGAACGGCATAGGTCAGGCCGCGCTCCATACATTCGTCGATCGAATAACGGGGCGGATCAATAAAGTAATCTAAGAATTCCAGCACAAAGATGTTCCTGGTGTCGGTGATAGGGAAGTTATCTTTGAACACGCGGAACAAGCCTTCGATATTACGCTTGTCTGGTGTCGTTTCGAGCTGGAAAAACTCTTTAAATGATTGGATTTGAACTTCGAGCAAATCGGGTGTTTCCGCTAAATGCTTGATTTTCCCGAAATTAACTCTTGAGCCGATAGCTATCGGCTTTACGCTTGTAGCAGACATAAATAATAAACCGGTTTTAATGATTGACCCATAGAAATGCCAAAAAGGAAGACTTTTATCGCTAAAAGAAATCCAGTTGAAATTCAATTACTTGAATACATTTCGTACAGTCAAAATTTTATTGGCCAAAATAAAAGGACTGCAAAGTTAGGGGATAATTAATTAAGAAAAAATTTATTAGCAAAAAATTTGCCAAAATGGCCGGAAAACGATTTTTCCGGGCCAAAGCTAATGACAGCCGGCTCTTCATTTTTCTGATTTCCGGTCTTCCTTGAGGCGCTCCTTATAAAAATGGAAGTATATTATTGCGCCGATAACGGGAAAGTAAAGCTGAAGAAAGGTGAGATGGTCTCTTTCCCTGTAAGTTAGACTTTTATCACTTCTGATCCTATATATGGTGTAAGAAGTGAGCCCTCCTAAAGCCACAAGTAAAAACGTAACGATCATTAACGGAATGTCCCTATTTGTAAATTTGGGGTTAGAATCTGCGGGACAGGCACAGCTTTGGTTCTCCTTTCCTATCCCCTGGCGGGGCCTTTGGTCAAAAGAAGTTTAAGCAACAGGGTGAACCATATTATGTGCAATAAAAGGCTCATGCCCATCAATATATTAGAAAAGACAAGGTGGCTGCTGTAAACGAAAAAGCCAGCACCAATAGCACCCACCACGTTTGCAATAAGAAAGATCCAGATGATTCTTTTAACCGCTTTTGACATGTCTAAAAATTTATATTCCCAGTTTTGATTCCCGGAATCCATCCACATATTACTCTATCAACCAACTATGCTCCTTAGCAGGGCCTGCAGCGGGAAACTCCGCCGCTATTCCTTAAAACAAGGCTGACCTGTTATATCCTTCACAGTGAACGTCTTCTTATCAGCTGGATTCGGCAGTTGTCCGGGTTAGCAGCGCGTGGCGCAGGCTAGCAGTAATTTGTGACGCTTGTCAAAGTTACGACTGGAATTGATATTTCAAAATTATTTCATGTATAATATCTGTCATTATAAATTTTTGTAACTTAGAGGGCACCCTGATTGATGCCAACTGCGATGAGCTACGCGCCAATTAGAAGTGAGTAACCTTAACTTAACATCATGTAATTTCTACGGGAAATTGAAATTGCCTGCCTTTATTGAAAGAAATCACCTTCATCATGCAACCGAAACACTACCTGAAAGAGTTATTCTCCTTTTCTAAAAAAGAACGGATCGCCATCCTCATCCTTCTTCCAATTGTCCTGATCGCCGCGTTGCTGCCCTTCTTTCGCTCCGGCGCACAAATGACTACGGAAGTGAGTCCTGATTCCCTGCTCCTGGCCGACCAACAACGGCCGGATAAGACATTTCTAGCGAACCAAAACGCGGAAGACGCTCCCGATATCGACGGCCCGCCAACAGATGCGGGCAATTTTACTACCAACCCCGCTCCTGAAGGTAAGCTCTTCGCTTTCAATCCCAACACGCTCGACGCCCATGGGTTGAAACGACTGGGCCTCCGCGACCGGACCGTCAGAACAATCATCAATTACCGGAACAAAGGCGGCAGGTTTCGAAAACCGGATGACCTGGGAAAGATCTACAATCTGAGCCGGGAAGATTTCGAACGGCTGAAACCGTACATTACGATCGAACCTGAAGCCAGTCCGAAGTCTTACAAAGATCGTGGTGATAACGCCTGGTCCGCCGCCGCCCCGGAGCCCCGCGCTGACTACTCCGCCAGGCGGACGCGCAAGGTCATCGAAATCAATACAGCCGATGTCGCCGCTTTCGAATCGTTATACGGCATCGGGAATAAACTGGCGACGCGCATTGTCAACTTCCGGGAAAAGCTTGGCGGATTCCACTCTATTGAACAGGTGGGTGAAACTTACGGCGTTCCTGATTCTACGTTCGAACAGATCAGATCGCAACTACAGGTCAATCCGAACCTTATCAGAAAGATTCCCATAAACACGGCTGGCTACGACGAGCTCAATAACCACCCGTTCATCAACAGCCGCACTGCTTATCATATATTGAAGCATAGAAAAGAGCACGGGCCGCTTTCAATACCTGCGATCCGGGAGATCGTGTCACAAACAAAGGATGACTTTGACAAGATAGCGCCTTATATTACACTTGATCAATAGCTGACCACTTTTACGATCTTGCTATAAGTTGACCGACCGTCCTGATCAATTTGCCGGATCCTTAGAAAAAGCGTCTCGTCCGATGTCTCCCGCAAACCAGCACTGCTTTTCGTGCAGGAGCCTGATACTACCGAACTGATTATCAAGATAAAGAACAAAACCGACAAGCGTCTCCTCCGCCTTAAAAACAACAGGACAGAAAGGAATGGCGATGCGAGAAACCCAACAGTTATCCCGCTTAAAGAAATAATTACTTCATACTGGTGAATCCCTTCAGCATTCTCACTTTCAGCAGGCACTGTCTTCGCTGTTGTAAAGTCAACGCCATTGCGGGATAATTGAACTTCAAAACGACCGTTGTTCTTTTCGCTGAAAGTAGTCCACTGAACACTAAGACTTTCTTTTGCCCTCGTACCCTTAATCGCACCGAAGACTACCGGCAATGCAGTGCCTGACACCGTTCCACCGAATTGAAAATCGTTGACGCTTAGGGTGCCAACCGCGGAGGTGGACCCCCATCCATATAAACGAAATTCGACCGGAACGTTTACGTTCCGGAAGGCGGAAGAGGCTAACGAAATAGAGAAGTCTCCTGTACCCGATGGCGACAATACATCGCTGGCAATGTCCTCGCTGAAACTATCGATGCTGCTGCGCAGGCTGTAGTTCGTTGGCCCCGTGTTGGACTTCTGATATGAAAAGCGAAAGCTCTCAAAATGAATCAGTTGCTGCCCCTCTGGATTAAGGGTGAAAGTAAAGTACTCCTCCTGATTAAAAGTGGCGGACCACGAACTGGCATTAAAACGATCTCTGCTCGTGACTACAGCGATACGGGAACTCGCTCCAATCCCGGAAACCGTTATACCCGGGGCCACCTCGTCTCCCGTTGTATAAGGATTGGTGGTACTGGAAATGCTTCCATCAATGGGATTTGTCCAGATCGATTGTGCCGCTGTTGCCACGGAAATCAATAACAACAACGCCAAGGTGCTTAATTGTTTCATAGGCTGCCCGTTTCTCTGAAATTACAATTTAAATCAGAGCCGGCAAAACTTTAAAACCTTTTTTAATATAAGCACCTGGATTTACATCACGACCATCTTAATCACTTTTGAGTAATAGATGACATTGTCGATATCCATCTGACCTACACGTATGAATTTGATGGGTTTTTCGCCTGCGTCTGCTTCCACCTTATCTTTTTGGCAGGAGGTGGTGGTAAAGCTGATCGCAATACCTATTAACACGACTGCGCTGAAAAGACCTTTTTTTCTCATAGCCGGAAAGACCGCTATAAGAACGAGCGCCAGCAATAACAGGGACAATGAGGAAAATCCTGCCATTTCCGCGCCATCGAACGACTTTTCAAATCTGTATTCCAATGGCTTATCAGAGTTTCCGTCCTTCGCGCCCGAAAGTACCGTGCCCAGGTGCTCCCAGTGATCTCCATCGATGGAGCCTTCAACCAGAAACAATTTATTATTGGTTTCGAAGGTGGTAGTCCAGCTTACCACCAGCATGCCGCTCCGGACCATCGCGCTGATCGGCCCATAATTCACCGGAAGGGATTGGTCATGACTTGAAAGGGAACCCGATAAGCGGTCAGGGTCAGCGTTATTCATATCAGCACTGCGGTTTTCAACAGGCGGGGCCAACTGTCCTTGTGCGTTAACCGGTGCGTATAAAAAAATGCAAATCAGGACGACGAGGGTTCGTATAAAGCCTGAGATAGAAGTAATGGATAGCTTAACAATTGAGGTATTTAAAGGTGTTATATGTGGTTTCATAAAGGGGTTTTTTTAGGTTGTTAATATTGAGTGGGATGTCTGGAATGGGAAAACGACAAAGTCATTGCGCCTTTCAGATAATAAAGGGACATTTAGCGTAATTGCCGGCTGCGCTATTGGTTGAAGTGGTGTACAGGCGCTGCCAAGTATTGCACGGGAACGCGCGATCGCGTCAAAAACAATGACAGTTGGGGGCCAAATGAGGTGCTTTACAAAGGTTTGCAGGTCGATACCGGGCTTTGTCTGGATCCCGATCATCGGAATCCGGAGTTGCTTACTATTCGTAGCGTAACCGGTGGTGCTTTAGAATAAAAAAAGAAGGTGTTTTCCATGATCGGCGTTTTAAATGGTTAGAAACGGCATATTCTATTTAGGTGGTGTTTTTTTGAATCTTTTTGGAACAGGCATACTTCGCCTGTTACTATAATTTATAGTTGACATAGATTCGGATTATGAGGAGCTTATGGATAAAGCCGGTACGTTCGCGCTATTGCGAAAAAGAGCTCAACGCGACGAAAAAAAGTATAAAGAATATGACGGTGAATATGAGGGTCACGGTCATGTTTAAAGTGAAGTATAGTTGGTTCATAAGCTATGCGTTTACCTTCCTGCTTAGCAGCATACGAAGTAGTGAATAAAACAAGCCGGAATTAGCCGCAGAAATTGATCTAGTGAGCAAAGGTTAGAAGGTTTTAGTTTAATAGTCTAGCAGTTTCCCTATTCAATCTTAAAAACTAATAAACAGCTTCATTAGTAACATCTGCTTTTAAGCACGGTAATCACGAGGCTTTTAAAATGTTAACACAAATATAATACATTTTCTATAAATATGTTATATCTTATATTTATTTTTTAAATATTCGTGAACTTTAAGATAAATGCAGGTTGGAAAAATGCATTTTGCATTAAAAAAGAGCCTTCCGGCTCCTTTTTTAATTTACTTCAACTAAATAGTAATTTTTCTTACCCTTTTGTACGAGGAGATACCTGCTGTGTAAAAGAAACCCGGTGCTGACCTGGAGCGAAACATCCTCCACCTTTTTTCGGTTCACCTGAACGCCGCCGCCCTGGATCAGTTTGCGTGCTTCGCCCTTGCTGGCTGCAATTTTCGTTTCGGCTAAAAGGCTTACAACATCTATACCCTCGTCGAGTTTCTCTTTTTCAATCGCAGACTTTATGATCCCTGCCATGCCCTCCAGGTCGTCAATACTCATCTCCTCCGCCGGTTGGGTCTGATTGGCAAATAGTTTCTCTGTAGTGGCCACGGCTTCTTCGTAGGCTTTCTCACCATGGACGAACAGGGTAACTTCTTTGGCCAGCGCTTTCTGCAGTATTCTTTTGGACGCATCTGCCTGATGTTCCTGAACCAACTGTTTTACAACCGGTTCTTCCAAAAAGGTGAAGATCTTGATCCAGTTTTCCGCATCGGCATCACTCGCGTTTAACCAAAACTGGTAAAACTGGTAAGGACTGGTTTTTTCAGGATCGAGCCAAACGTTGCCCTGCTCGGTTTTTCCAAATTTTGTTCCGTCCGCTTTCCTGATCAATGGACAAGTGAATGCAAAAGCCTCCCCCTGTGCCTTCCGGCGGATAAATTCTGTCCCGGTAGTAATATTGCCCCACTGATCACTGCCACCCATTTGAAGTTTGCAGTTCTTTTCCTGAAACAGGTGGAAAAAATCGTATCCCTGCATCAGCTGGTACGCGAATTCGGTGTAACTGATACCTACCTCGCCTTCAAACCTTTTCTTCACGCTATCCTTTGCCATCATATAATTGACGGTAATATGTTTACCTGCATCTCTTAAAAACTCAATAAAAGAAATGGACTTGAACCAGTCATAATTATTGACCATCAATGCCGCATTCGGCTTCGACGCGTCGAAATCCAGGTACTTTTCCAGCTGTTTCCTGATACCGGCCACGTTGGCTGCGAGCTGCTCTTCATTCAGCAGGTTGCGCTCTTCACTTTTGCCGCTGGGATCGCCGATCATACCTGTGGCGCCCCCCACCAAAGCAATCGGGCGGTGCCCCGCTCTTTGCATATGCACGAGCAGCAGAATGGGAACCAGGCTTCCGATATGTAAACTGGTAGCCGTGGGATCGAAGCCAATATAGCCTGTCGTAACCTCTTTTTTCAATTGCTCATCAGTGCCCGGAATCATGTCCTGCACCATACCTCGCCATTTCAATTCCTGAATTAAATCCATAGCGGCAAAAATAAGTTTTTAGTATGTTTGTCGATAAATTTGCGGCATTTATCGATTTTTTTTATGGTCACTTGATAAAAATTTGTTATTTTGTGGGTGGTCCGACAGCCAACATGGAAAACACCCCTAGCCTGCGACCAATGTAAGACATCTAACCATCATTCATTTAACAGCTGTTTTTGTGATACTAAAAAACTCAATACGAATCAGTAGCTGGATGTTACTATTTCAGCTTATTTCACTATTTGCGAAAGGACAATTTAGAAAATATTCTAATGAATTTCTGAATATCGGAGCCGGCGCGAGAGGTCTGGCTATGGGTAGTGCCCAAATAGCCTCTATTGACGACGGAACGGCCGGTTACTGGAACCCGGCCGGCCTGGTTCACGTTCAGGATCAGACGCAGATCAACCTGATGCACTCAGAATATTTCGCGGGTATCGGAAAATACGACTTCATTAACGTGGCGCTGCCGACCAATAACGAAAAACGGGTATTAGGAGTAACGGCCCTGAGGTTTGCGGTAGACGATATCGCTAACACCCTTTTCCTAGTCAATCCCGATGGCTCCCTCGATTACAATAATATTCAGACCTTTTCTTCAGCAGACTACGCCTTCCTCTTGTCGTATGGACAAAACCTGAAAAAGACAGATGATATGACCATCAACTTTGGTGCGAACGCCAAAGTGATCTATCGCAACCTCGGCAAGTTTGCACAAGCCTGGGGGTTTGGGCTGGACGCCGGCCTTCAGATATTTAAAGGCAACTGGCGTTTTGGCGCGGTAGCGAAAGATGTTACCAGCACCTTCAACACCTGGACATTTAATTTTTCCGACAGGGAAAAAGAAGTGCTCTACCTGACGAAGAATGAAATACCCGTACGCTCGACCGAGCTGACATCACCAAGGCTGATCCTCGGCGTCTCCCGGCTTTTTAATATTGGAAAGACCTCAACTATACTGGCGGAAACTGATTTTGATCTCACTTTTGACGGCCGGAGAAACACGGTGGTTAGCGGCGATCCAATCAGCATCGATCCCAAAGTCGGCCTGGAGTACAGCTACAAGAACATCTTTTTTGTAAGAGGCGGGATCAACAACTTCCAGCAAGGCCTTGCCGACGGAGATACCCTTAACCAAAAAAGGGTATGGATTTATCAACCCAGCGTGGGCGCCGGCTTCCGGATCAAATCTTTAGTGGTGGATTATGCTTTTGCTAATCTTGCTAACCAATCCAACCCGCTATTTACACACGTTTTTTCTTTGAAGTTCGATATCGGGCGAAAAAGAAAATCCGTCGTATTCTAAACACTAATTTCCTTCTGTGATGAAAAAGCAACTGTTTCTGATATTATCTTTTTTCTATACGCTGCCTGCATTTAGCCAGCAATATAATAATGAGTGGATCGACTACAACAAAACTTATTATAAGTTTAAAGTCGGCAGCACCGGGTTGTATAGAATATCCCAGGCAACCCTGAACTCGGCAAACCTGGGAAACACCGATGTGTCGCAATTTCAATTATGGCATAACGGCCAGGAGATCCCCATCTATACTTCCAGCCAAAACGGCGCCTTGCCTGCAACCGGTTATATAGAGTTCTGGGGAGTAGCAAATGACGGAACGGCGGATCAGGCCTTGTTCCGGAACGCTGATGAGCAGATCAACAGCAGCAAAAGCTTGTTTACGGATACGTCCGTTTACTTCCTGACCGTCAACCCTGCCGGCAATAATAAAAGATTGACACCCACCGCCAATACTATTCCTACCGGTGTTGGTCCCGAGCCTTATTTTATACATACGGCCGGCGTTTACCCCAATGAGTCCATCCATCTGGGGCCTTATGTGGGCAGCGTCTCTGAAGCAGCCATGTCATCCTCGTATGAAGAGGGTGAGGGCTGGACTTCCGGTGAAATAACAGAAAATAAAACCAGGACTTTTTCATTGGCAAATTTATTTCCTTACAAAGGAAGCGGGGCACCTGACATCCAGGTAAGGGTAAACCTGGTGGGCAACAGTCCCAACAACCGCACGATTAATGTAGCGTTGAATAACGGTGCGCTGTTCAACACTTCGCTCCGCGCATTCAATTACTTAAAGTTATCGGGCAATGTGCCTGTATCCCGCTTAACGGGTGCTACAGAAAGTATTTCTGTAAATAACGAAGCCAGCACCGCAAATAACCGGTTAAAAGTGGGTCTGATTGAAATCGCTTACCCGCGAACATTCAACTTTGGCGGTGCAAGTAATTTTGAATTCAGTTTGCCCGCCGGTTCTACCACCGGTAAATACCTTGAAATTTCAGGATTTAACTTTTCGGGTATTCCCGTACTCTTTGACTTAACAAACGGTCGCCGTTACGAAGCCAACGTATCGACTCCCTCTGTTGTAAAACTTTATCTTCAACCATCGTCTGCCACATCCAAGCTGGTGCTGATCAACACCGCATCAGCCAATGTCAAAAATATCGCATCTTTAGAACGCAGGAATTTTGTTAATTATGCCGCGGGAGCTAATCAGGGAAACTACCTGATGATCACGCATGAAAATATTTTAACTGCATCAAACGGGGCGCAACCTGTGGAAGAATACCGGGCCTATCGCAGCTCCGCTGCGGGTGGAGGATATAATGCTAAAGTATACATGATCGATCAGTTGATAGATCAGTTTGCTTTCGGCATCAAACAGCATCCCCTGTCCATTAGAAATTTTTTAAGATTTGCCAGAAACCATTACTCCAGCCCGGTAAAAGCTGCTTTTCTGATTGGGTATGGACTGAAGTACGTGTCAGCCCGGAGTAATGAGTCGGCGCCTGCTGCTTCACGGCTGGGCCTGATCCCCACTTTTGGTTTTCCTCCTTCGGATATTCTACTGGCAGCTGAAGGTACCAGTTCCGTGCCATTGACGCCTATCAGCCGCGTTTCGGTAATCAATGGAGATGAGCTGGCCATATACCTGGAAAAAATAAAACAATATGACCAACATCTTGCACCGGTACCCGGTGTTGACGCCAGCCGCTGGAAAAAGAACCTGGCGCATATTGTGGGAGCGGATGATGCTGGCCTGGTCAATGAATTGTACAGCACCTTGAATGAAGGCAAGCGAATGGTATCAGACACATTCTACGGCGCAAATGTTTCAGACTTTGTCAAAAGCACCAACACGGTAGAGCAGCAGAAGCGCCAGGAATTATTGAAAAGACGTATCAACGAAGGTGTGAACCTGTTAACTTATTTCGGGCACTCCAGCTCTGTTCAATTGAACTTCCCGATAGACGATCCTGCCGCTTCCGCCAACATTGGAAAATATCCGCTGTTCCACATGATGGGCTGTAATGTAGGAGACTATTTTGCCTATTATGAGCCCCGGCTGTCCCAGTCAACCACATTCGCTGAAAGATTTGTTCTGGCTAAAGAAAGAGGCTGTATTGGTATGATGGCCGCTACCAGTTTCGGATATGTTCATCCTCTTCAGCAATACAACCGCGAGTTGTATGAACTGTTGGCTACAGAGGGTTATGCACTGACCATCGGAGAAGTGATTGAAAAAACGATCCAAAACTTTTTCCAGCGTGTGGGAGGAGAAACCAATATCTACAACAGAGCGCAGGCCGAACAATTTATTTTAAACGGAGATCCTGCTGTCCGGCTATATCAATTTGAAAAACCGGATTACGCGATAGAAGATCAAATGATAACGACCAATCCGGCGATCCTGTCCGTGGCCGATCAGTCATTTACGATCAATGCACAGATAGCAAACCTTGGAAAGGCTATTAACAGAGATCTTATTATTGAATTGAAACGAACTTATCCGGACCTTAGTACCAGAGTCATACACAGGGATACCTTAACCAAGGTCCGTTACTCAGATTCCATCCAGTATAAGATACCTATCGATCCGATCAATGACAAAGGAACCAACAAGTTTACTATTTCTATTGATCCGGACAATCTTATCGATGAGCTGTTCGAATCAAATAATACAGTATCTAAAGAAGTATTCATTTATGCCGACAACATTCGTCCTGCTTACCCGTATGACAACTCCATAATAAATACACAAAATATTTTGTTATCTGCGTCCACCGGAAGCCCTCTGGCTCCGACCAGGCAATACATTATGGAAATTGACACAACCCAGTTGTTCAATTCCCCGTTAAAAGCTACGCAGACAAAAACTTCTGCCGGAGGCGTGGTTGAATTCACACCCGGTCTCACCTTTAGAGACAGCACTGTTTATTACTGGAGAACCGCAGCGGTTCCGGCTAACCAGGACGCACCAGTTTGGAGCAGCGCTTCGTTCACTTATATCCCTGGCTCCGGGACAGGTTTTCGCCAGTCACATTATTATCAGCTGAATGAAAATCTCTTCAATGATTTATATTACAAAGAGGACGGTGTATTCTTATTCGACAGCGTCTCGGCACATATTGTCGTAAACAACAAAATCACGTCTGCAACAAACAACCCGATCGATGCAGCTTACCTGATTGATGGTGTAGGTGGACAAGGGGCTTATATACGAACCGTTTCCGGTAGCTTAAGCCCGCAGGAAAACTCCCTTCGCTTTTACGTTCTAAAAAATGGAAGCTTAGCCCCGTTGGAGAATGAAGACCTGGTGACAAGCGGCCGTTACGGTAGTTACCGGCCGATCCCTTATGGGAACCTGTTACCGCGGCTCCCTAAATTTTTCCAGTTCGATATTTCCACCCCTGCAGCAAGAAAAGTGGTGATGAATTTCTTAGACTCCCTACCCAATGATTATTATGTAGGCATGACGAGCAATCAGAGAGGATCTACGGTTTTGCCATCTGTGTGGCGCGGGGACACCACTATCTTTGGAAGTAATAATTCGCTATATCACAAGCTAAGATCTCTCGGCTTCAGCGAAATAGATGAGATCAACTCTATCGTCTCATATATCTTTTTCTATCAGAAAGGCCATGCTATACCTTTGGCTCAGAAGGTCGGAACTACAGGTTCAGAACTGGTGAGAGTGGAAGTCGACTTACCCGTTTATCAAGCCGCGGGCAGTATGAAATCGCAGGTGTTTGCTAAAGCTAAATCCTGGAAGACCGTAACGTGGGACGGGACCAGCCTGGAGACGCCATCAACAGATGACAAAAGCTTCCTCACTGTCTACGGAGTTGAGGAAAACGGCAATGAGTCTGCGTTAATATCCAACATTCCGGTGACTCAGAAAACAGTCGATATTTCTTCAATCAACCCAGCGCCTTATGCCGGATTACGATTGGAGCTGCAATCGAGAGACACGATAAACAGGACACCCTACCAGCTAAAGTACTGGAATGTTTATAGTGATCCTATAGCCGAAGGCGCGGTGGCTTCAAACTTATATTTCCAGGCGCTGGATACAGTAGAAGCCGGGCAACCGCTGGATGTAGGCGTGGCCTTTAAAAATATCAGTCCTTTTGCATTTGATAGTTTAAGCGCGAAGCTGACTGTCAGGGATCGAAACAATAACGAAACGGCATACTTCCTTCCCAAGACGAAACCACTGATGGGCGGAGATACCGTACGCCTGCATACTTCGATTAATACCAAATCGCTTGCAGGGACCAACACGTTTTCGCTGGAGGTGAATCCGCCTGAAGCATACCAGCCGGAACAGTATCAATTTAATAACCTGCTGTCGAAGACGTTCTTTGTTCGGGGTGATACGACCAGCCCTTACATGGATGTAACTTTCGACGGTCTTCATATTATCAACCGGGATATCGTGTCAAGCAAGCCCGACATTCAGATCAAACTCACAGATGATTCTAAATATCTACCCATCAATAACCCGGATCTTATTAAGGTGCAGCTGAGACACCCGGACGGCATATTGAGAACTTACCAGTTTAACAGTGACACGTTGCAGTTCATCCCTCCGGGACAGGGCACGAACGATGCGAAGACTGCAATGGTGAAGTTCAGGCCGCATCTTCTCACCGACGGAGAATACGAATTGCAGGTAGGCGGCGAGGATGAAAGCGGTAATAGCTCGGGAGCAATGAACTACAAAATCGCGTTCCAGGTGATCAACAAGGAAATGATCTCGAATCTGCTGAATTATCCCAACCCGTTCACTACTTCCACGGCATTCGTGTTTACATTAACCGGGTCTGAAATACCTCAGAACATCCGCATACAAATCTTAACCATTACCGGGAAAATTGTACGCGAGATCACCAAGGCAGAGCTGGGGCCATTACGTATCGGAAGAAACATCACCGAGTTTAAGTGGGATGGTACGGATCAATATGGTCAGAAGCTGGCCAATGGCGTTTACCTGTATCGTGTGCTGACCAACCTGAATGGCAAGCGCCTGGATAAGTACAAAGCTGCCAATGATAATACCGACCGGTATTTCAATAAGGGTTATGGCAAGATGGTATTGATAAGATAATGAATGAGCAGATCGTTAGGCCGGCTTTTCACTGTCGCGCATAGCGATCTGCTTCTCTTCTAAAGTACTGGATGGACTAAACACAGAGCGAAGAGGTTTCAACACCACATATAGAAAATGCAGCGGGCGTGGCAGTTTGAAAAGTCTTAGATCTTTTACGGAAGGTGTAAATCTCAGTTTGAGGCAGGCAATCAGGTAACGCGCTTTTTCATTGAAATTACTTTTCAGGTAAAGTATGCTTTTGCTATATAGCTTGACCCTAAAGTGATCGCCGACCCACTTCCTTCCAAGCAGGCGTTCAATAAAATGTTCCCGCATCCGCGAAGGAATAACCGCAGAACTTTCTGCCGAAAATGGCAGCGAGACACCTAACAAATTTTGGCCAAGATCAGCGCAGACGGCCGCCGCCTTAGAAAGGTTCAGGTCTTTTATCGCCTGGTTTAAATGTTGGTAATTGATACCAGCATCTGCTTTAACGAGCTGCGCAACATCCACCAGGTTTCGTAAAATGCTCAGCGCATCATTATTGGAATGATGGATTAACACCGCCAGATAATGCGCCTCTTTTTCCAGCGTTTCCACCTCCCGTTTTGCTAAAAAGATCTTGGTGTTGCTTTTAAATAGCCGGGCGCTGGTTTCTCTTTTTATCTGGAGCGCGTTTTCGCTGAGCCGCCAGTGAAACTCCACATGAAATTCTCTCGCCCCATCTCTGTATCTGTTAAAGCTCAGATCTTTTTTCCGCTCAAATATATCCTCCCTGAAAATATCATACTCCACCTGGCTCTGGAAAGCGTAGCCATCCTGCTCCATTAAAGGCCATACCTTCTCAAAATCTTCGGCGGCGATTACCAGATCAATGTCGCTGGACTCCCGCGAAACCAGATCTCCGTAAAACTGGCTGGAAAAAGCCACCCCTTTATATGCTACACAGTTGATATCGTTTTCGCGAAGGAGATGAATAATCCTTTCCGTTTCCAGTGCCCGTTTAAAGCTCTGTTGCACCAATCGCAGCTGCTTTTGCTTCACCCGTGTGGTCGCTTGGTCCGGAATGCTCAGCGCGGTAAGCCTGTGACAAATCAGCGGCTCGATCCGGTGAGCCGCCGCCAGCTCCAGGAGCTCGTCCCAGTCGATAGCATTCGCAATAACAAACTCCTGTACCGCTTCGGCGTTGGTCGTTTCAAAGTGCAACCGGCAACAAAGAAGCAACAGCGCTACCTCGCTGCCATATCTTTCTTGTATTTTCTGAATAGCAATCATAGTTGTTGCATATTGTAAAGCCTGGTAAACACTCCGTTCTGTGAGATCAGCTCATCAAAGGTCCCGGATTCGGCAATACGTCCTTCGTTCATGACATACAGGTAATCAGCAATCTTCAGGTTGTACAACCGGTGTGTAATCAGGATAACCATTTTATCTTTTGCTATCGATTTGATCTGGTTAAAGATCTCAAACTCTGCCTGGGCATCCAAAGCGCTGGTGGGCTCATCGAGCACAATAAGCGCAGCATCGCTCCTGTAAAACACCCTCGCCAAGGCCAGCTTCTGCCACTCTCCCCCGCTCAGCTGGGCACTCCCCTCAAATATACGACCCATGCGGGTTTGATATCCCTGGCTCAGCCTTGAAATAAAAGCAGCAGCCCCTGATCGCTCTGCCGACATCTCAATATCTTTTATCCCTTTATCCTCCGCAGGTTTTCCCAAAACGATGTTCTCTTCGATCGTAAAAAAATATTTTTCAAAGTCCTGGAAAAGAAAAACGGTGTGTTGCTGAAATGATTCCAACGCTATTGTTTCAAGAGTTGTCTGGTCAAACGAGATGGTTCCCGTTTGTGTTTCATACAACCGGGCTAACAATTTGATCAACGTAGATTTACCGGAACCATTCTCACCCACGATTGCAACGATCTGTCCTGGCCGGCATTCCAAAGAAACGTTGTGCAATACCTGCCGCTCAGTTTGGGGATATTTGAAAGAAAGATCTTTTATCATCAACCCTTCGGAAATGGAAGGGAATGCTTTTTGAGGAATTGCCCGGCCGGCCGTGTTGATGTTCAGAAAAGAAAACAAGTCCTGCAAAAAAACACGTTGCTGTAGGATCAGCACTAATGATTGCAGAAAATTCTTTGAATTGTTTTGGAGGTTTTGAAAACCTTGTATGTAGATAACAAACAAACCGAGCGTAATAGATCCTTCTACCGATTGTTTGGCAAGCATTCCAAAAATAACGGCCATGGCTATGATCTCGGCCGCGTCGGCGATCAGGCTATAGTGGGTCAGGCGCTTGTTAAGCCGGGTCTTTTGAAGGCGGATGTAATGGCGGATGTTTGTAAACTTTTCGATGAAGAATGATCCGAACCCAAAGACGCGGGTCTCCTTAGCAAAGCTCACGCCTGTCAGGACGTGATGCAGGTAATTAGCCTCGCGTTCCATCGGCGCCATTCTTCTCTCCTGCTGCATCAGGGCAATCCCAAAGTACCATTTGATGATAGCAAGCGGAATAGAAAAAGAGATAAAGAGCAATCCAAAAAAGGATTGCATACTGATAAATAAAAGGGAGAGGAACAGCAGGGCGAAGCCTGAAGTGAGAAAAGAATTATAGCTGGTCAGTAAAGTGCCGGCTTTATATAAAGATTGTTGTTGAGCAAGGTGCAGGCTATCGTGGTACCCGGGATTTTCATAATAGTCATAATCAACGGCAACCGCCTTGCTCAAAACGCGCCGGGACAAATGGTCGGTCAATTTCAGTTGAAAGATGTTTGAAATGTAATTGGCATATTGCTGTGCCAGTGCCAATGCCAACTGTGCCGCAAGAAAATAAATGATCACAGGAACAATATCTGAGAAAGCGCTCCGGGCGGTTACTTTTTCAACCAGCACTTTAATAAAATACAATGACAACACGGGCAATAAAGCCTGCAACATATGGAGTGAAAAGCTAAGGATTGCAAGTGACTTGTCTGTTTCCCACAACAATTGTAAGGAACGAGCCAGGTTTTTCCTTAACTCCGATGCATTAAAATTTTTAATTGTTATTGCCATTGATTCTTATAAACACGCTGCACCACATACTCCTCCGGGTTGCAAAAGCCGGTAATTATTTTCCCTCCGGCAATCGTCCATGCATGTGCCTCTATTTGGTTTTGCTCGACATTCTTTTTAATACCGATAAAAATAAGACAGGGAATCCGGTAATGATCACAAAGGCGTTTTGCCTGGTAGGCCTCATGCCGGCATACGGTTTTCCAGGGTACTCGTTGCGCCACAGCCCGAATCGCCCAGGCGATGTCAGCCACTTTTTTATCATACGTCTGGCCGACGGGAACGGGCGTTGTCTTTTCTCCAAACTTTGCGGACCTTTTAAAAAACCTGAATAAGATGTAACTGTAAAATGATAAAACGAGCGTTTGGACCGTCAATAGTTTTCGCACTGAGCTCAGTCTAAGAAAGGATCCGGCTTTTTTTATCATTTTTCGATCACCAGTTTTTTTGCAATAAATGTCTGAAGTGTTTTTTTTACGGCAGCTTCGCAATCGGATGGCGATATATTATACGCTCCTTCGAGCTGCTTACAAATCTCCTCGAGTGAAGCGCCACTTTCGATGCCTTTTAGAATTTTAAACGATGTTTCGTTTAAAGAATAATAGTCGTTGGTTTCGCTGTTAAAAGCAACGCCTTCATCTCCCAGTTGAGTAATTAAAATATCCTTTGCATTCAATTGATAGTTCATAGGATCAAAAGTATTAGAATTTAAATGAAGCATCATCTCCACTTCATATTTTGCTCTTGACCATTCATTTTGGCGAAATGATGGTTCAACCGCTTAATCAAAATGCTGCTGTAAAAATAATGCAAATTGCAGCGTTTTTAACACACGTTGCATTTCATAGGGCTCTACATAAGGGCTCGCCAGGCAGGCATCAAAATTTTTCGACAAGGCCGTTACATCGATATAATAGGTAGCTGCCGGGCTTGTTTGTACCGTGCGCAGCGCTTCCTTTATCTCTTCTGCCTGGGCACGGACACGGTAAACGATATCTGAACTTTGCAAACCACCTTTTTTGGCAAACAACACCTCATCGGGAATTTTGCCTTTCATCATACGCTTCACCAGCATCCGGTTATTGTAATGGTTATCGAAAAAAGCTTCATTGGGAATGCTGAAGAAATACTCCATCAGGTCCTGATCCGTGAAAGGATCCCGAAGCTCAAATCCCAGGTAATGGCCCATTACCGCGCCGGTAAGGCTTCTGGTATTATACAGATCAACAAACAATTCCTTAGTCTGCCTGATATCGCTCACCACGGGATTAAAGTGCAGGTTATTTTTTCTGATATCTTCGATGATCTGATATCGCTCAATAACAGAGGGAACCAGGAAAACCTGTTTTACATAGCGCTCCATCCCGCTGACAGATGATCTTTTCCCCTTGAGCATCTTCGTCAAAAAAGCTTTTACCGGCCTGCCGATTTCGCGCCGTGCAAATAAATAAGGGCTGGCAACAAACCTCGAAATGCTTAGGGGCAACAGGTAATCAGCTCCCGCAAAAGAAGCGCTTCCATTACCGCCTTCACCCGTCAGCAGGGTTCCGCAACCTTGTTGCACCGCCGCCTTGTATAAGTCCATCAGCCAGTATACATTACTGGCGCCGTGGATAGGACCTGAATAGATTTCCAAAAATTCATTCATGCTGCCTAACAAACTACAGCTTCCCGAATCCAGGAAATAAGGCGCTATATTGCCCGAGGCTTGTACAACGTGGTTAATATTGGGCGATTCGTCGAGTATCTTATACTGCCCCAGCTTGTCGCCCTTTAACTCGCGTGTATAGTGAGGTATGTGACTAAAGGTAGTAAGCGGCGTTACATTCTTAAGCAGCTCAGCTGCGGTGTAACTGACCGTACTGCTATCCAGACCACCGCTCAGCAAAGAAGCCACCGGCTTATCAGAACGAAGGCGTGCCTTTACAGCGTTGTCGAAAATTGCTCCAAATTCATCTGCGTATTGTTGCTTGTTCTTATAATCCCGAAGAGAACAATCGCACGGGTTCCAATATTTTTCGACCGTTACCTGGTTGTTCTTAACCGTTAACGTATGTCCCGGAGGGAGCGAATAAATATTTTGGAAATAAGTGTCTTGCTCTGACTTTTTTTGTTCCCAAAGTGTCAGATTTCTTACGAGATGAAGTTCATTGAGCGTTTTCCGGTAAGAGGGCAATTGCAAAAGCGCCTTGATGGAGGAACTGAAGTAGAACCCGGTTGAATCGGAATAGTAGTAAACAGAGGTATATCCCAAAGGATCTCTCCCGATAAATAATTCCTGCTCCCTGAAATCAAAAACAACCAAACTCCAGTCACCGCGGAGATGCCCGATACATGCTTTACCCCATTTCAAATAGGCCTGCAGCATGAAATAGCTGTCCGGCTTATCTGACGCGTTGCGAAGATGAAGCTTTTCTGATAGCGCCGCTCTGTTGTCCACACGGCCTTGTGCCGAAAAGAGGACTTCTTTTTCGCCAAAAAAAACAGGACCGGTTTCGTTGAATGACTCGGGGGTATTGTGCCGGATTAAAGTGCCAAAGGCAACTTGCTGCCTTTCCAAACGATGTGAATGGTCATGAGGAATGGTGTTCACAGCATCAAACATCCCTGATAAGAGATCCTGTGCGATGGACGCGTTACTAAACTGCCAATTACCCAGCAACACACTCATAACACCGTCACGGTTTTAGGGGGCGCCACTGTTTAGCAGGCAGTACAATCATATTTGCGTTGACTTCGATTGTTGATTAGGAGGCAGCACTTCCCAGGCTGTCCGTTTTATCAGAAGGACTGCTGTTGATTTGAATTTCGGTTACTTCTGGTGTAATCCATTGTTTCTTTTCCATAGTATAAATTTAAATGGTTTATATGATATAATATAGAAATGTGAAAATAACTATTTGTTTTTTCTTGTCAAAATTTTTTCGATGAAAAGGGCAAATTCATCGATGAGTTTCCCCCTTGGGGGTCTGACAATCAGCGAGTAAGGCACTGAATTTAAAATATCACCGGTTAGTAAAAATTGTTCCCGGCTCTTCTTCATTGCTGAAAGCCAGTGACAACGATATACATTATTACTGAGCTCCTGAAAGGCTTCGGCATTCTTAATGGATTGCTGCTCAATCTGTAAGGCGTCTTCCCGCTGCTGCAAAAAAATAATTTGTTCTACTTCGACCACTCCGGGATCAAAACGATCATGAAAGGAGAAACCATACTTGTCTAATTCATCATCCTCATAGAGTTTCTTTTTGTCAGCCTCTTTCAATAAAACTTGCTCCTGCAGCGTGTTTTGCCACAACCGGATCATAGGATAAGAAGCCTGGGCATAGCACTTCCCGTCTTTGACAGACAAGACAGCCGTATCATCTGTAAACGGCGCGTAGCCTCGCTCCTGGAGCTTGACCGACAGCGTAGACTTACCCGTTCCTGAAGGCGCGGCAAACAGCGTTACTTTTCCGGGTGCCGTAAAAACGCCTGATACATGAAACGGAATACGGTTGCGCTGAAACAATACGGCTGCCAGTGCGTTCGAATAAAAATAGATGAGATGTTGAGCCGGATCTGGAGCTATCGATTCAATGATAATTTCCTTTCCATAAGCCACATAAAATTTGATTCTTTCAGGTAATCGATACACCATCTCCTCTGCATTACACCACGTAAACGCGTCTGCCTGAACGGCAGGCCCGGCAGGGGTTTCAGGGACTTTTCCTAATTTAACATGCACCGGAGCCTGGTCTCCTTCAAACTGCTCTACCCGCACTAACGCCGGCAATTCGATTTCAGATATGATCGGGAGACCAAAAGCAAGATAATGATGATTCATAAGGACTGCAAAACTATGCGATACAATTGAGTTATGTTGCTAACAAGCTTATTCCGAAAATGATTTTTATTGCAAGTAGCTTTACCGTTTACCTTTCACTGACATGGGCAAGGTATAAACACTTTTACCCGCAGTGATAAATAACGTATTTCTTTTCTTTCCTGCAAAACAAATATTGGCAGTCCACTTTTCAGGCACTGGAATGTGCGCGATGCGAATGCCTTCTTTGTTATAGACCGTCACGCCATTGCCGGTAAGGTATAGATTGCCCTGTTCGTCCAATGTCATTCCGTCTGAGCCTTGTGATACAAACAAAGTTCTTCCCGACAAACTCCCATCGGGGCGGATGCTGTATCGGTAGGTTTTATGATCTCCGATATCTGCAACAAACAAATGCCGGCCATCGCCGATAATACCATTAGGCTTTACCAAAAAAGAATCGACCACCCTCGGCTGATTGGCACCCGCAGGCAGGTAATATAGATTTTGCCGTGCCATTTCCGGCTCTTTGCGCGTCCAATACTCCCGCTGGTAATAGGGGTCTGTAAAATAAATTCCTCCCTGCTGATCGATCCATAAATCGTTAGGACCATTCAACTTTTTTCCGTCAACCGCTTCCAGCAATACGGTAACGCTTCCTTTCGGATCGATGCGCCATAACTCATTGTCCTGGTCCGCACAGGCAATAATATGGCCCCGGGCATCCAGGTACAACCCGTTGGCTCGCCCTGCACTGTCCATAAACTCGCTTAATTGCCCGGATTTCGCATTAAAAAACCAGATTTTATTGTTTGGCTGATCGGTGAAATAGACATTTCCCTTTTTGTCAGATGCCGGCCCTTCGGTAAAAATAAATTGATCGCTGATCTTCTTCCATACAGCGTCTTTTTTTATAATTCCAAGAGAATCAAATAATTGTCCGGGTTGAGCATGGGCGGTAAAGCTCAGAAAGGGCAAGGCAAGGAGCGCTAGGATTTTCATATTTCAAAACTAACAAGTATCTCTCACACCCAGAGTCATTAATTTTGATCGGCAACGCTATCATCTGTTCCAGGTTTCGAGTATTCTCCTTACCTTTGCAGCCCCAATTAGTTCTTTAAAGAAATTTCACGCGACGGCGTATAGGTTTGAGGAGCCGATAAAGTCTCTTCATCTTTAATGCAAATTGTGTGAAACTGAGGAATTTGGGAGCTTGCCCGAAGATCGGGAGAGCGTTTGAACCAATAAATCATTTAAAAATGGCAAAAGAAATCTCCGGCTATGTAAAGCTGCAGTGTAAGGGTGGCCAGGCCAATCCTGCACCTCCAATCGGTCCGGCGCTGGGTTCCAAAGGTGTTAACATCATGGAATTCTGTAAGCAATTCAATGCGCGCACACAGGACAAACCAGGAAAAGTACTTCCTGTATTAATCACCGTTTATTCCGACAAAAGTTTTGAGTTTGTAATTAAAACGCCTCCTGCTGCTGTGCAGTTGATGGAAGCGGCTAAAATTCAAAAAGGTTCTAAAGAAAGCAACCGCGCTAAAGTGGGTAAAGTTTCATGGGATCAGGTTGAGGCAATTGCGAAAGATAAAATGCCTGACCTGAACTGCTTCACTACCGAAAGCGCTATGAAAATGGTTGCCGGTACTGCCCGCAGCATGGGACTGACTGTAGAAGGTAAAGCCCCTTGGGAAAATTAATCCATTAAAGAACCTTTAAAAGAATTACAATGGCAATTACAAAGAAAAGAAAGGCTGTAAATTCCAAGGTGGATGGCAACAAAGCGTATACGCTTAACGAAGCTTCTGCGTTGGTGAAAGAAATAAATGTCGCAAAATTCGATGCCTCTGTTGACCTGCACGTTCGTTTGGGTGTAGATCCTAAGAAAGCAGATCAGGCTATCCGCGGCACTGTTACCCTGCCACACGGCACCGGTAAAACAAAAAGAGTTTTAGTGCTTTGCACTCCGGATAAAGAAGCTGCTGCTACAGAAGCAGGAGCGGATCATGTAGGTTTGGACGAGTTTATCCAGAAAATTGAAGGCGGTTGGACTGACGTTGATGTAATCATCGCTACTCCTGCTGTTATGCCTAAGATCGGTAAGTTAGGTAAAGTGTTAGGTCCGCGTAACCTGATGCCTAACCCTAAAACAGGTACAGTAACCAACGATGTGGCAGCAGCAGTAAACGAGGTAAAAGGTGGTAAAATTGCTTTCAAGGTAGATAAGGCGGGTATCATCCACGCTTCTATCGGCCGCGTAAGCTTTTCTCCTGAGAAAATCGCGCAGAACGGACAGGAGTTCATCAACGCTATCATCAAAGCAAAACCATCTACAGCAAAAGGTACCTACCTTAAAGGTATCAGCATGGCCAGCTCTATGAGCCCGGGCATTGCTTTGGATACAAAAGGTTTTGTTCATTAATAAGCCACTCCTAAGGGTCGCTCCAACGGAGCAGATCTTACCGGAAAGCAATTTTTAAACATCGTTCTTAACCTCCCTCTTTTTCGAGGGCCGGTATGAGGTCAAAATCGAAATAAAATGACTAAAGATCAAAAAAACGAAGTGATTGAAGTATTGAAGGGCAAATTCTCTCAGTACGACAATTTCTACATAACTGACACTGAATCTCTTTCAGTAGAGCAAATCAGCAAACTGCGCCGCGCTTGTTTCGACAAACAAGTAGAAATGCGCGTAGCTAAAAACACACTCATCAAAAAAGCATTAGAATCCATCGATGCTGAAAAGTATGCAGGTGTTTACGATTCATTACATAAAGTAACGGCTTTAATGTTCTCGGAAAATCCTAAAGAACCAGCTGTTATTTTAAGCTCTTTCCGTAGCGAAGCCAAAGCAGAAAAACCAGAGTTGAAATTAGCGTTCATCAATGGTGATCTGTATGCAGGTGACAACCAATTAGCGACATTAACCAAAATCAAAACCAAAAATGAACTGATTGGTGAGGTGATTGGCCTGTTGCTGTCTCCTATTCAGCGTGTTATCGGTGCGTTACAAAACAAGGAAGCTGCCTCAGGTGCTACTGAAGAAGCGGCTCCCGAAGCAGCAGCTCCTGCTACAGAAGCGCCCGCAGCTGAAGCAGCTCCGGAAGCGCCGGCTGCAGATGACAAACCAGCAGCTGAGTAAGTTTAGTTGAGGTAATCTTCATTGCGAGCGCAACGAAGAGGAGCCGAGCAATCTCCATGTACCGCGTAAGAAATTCCTCCACTCGTTTTGCTTAAAGCAAAACTACGGTCGGAACGACGATGGAGACAATTTAGGATTTAGTTCTTATTATAAATCACCTTATTCCTTTAGGGATAAGGATCACAAATTTTTTTAAACCCGCCGTCGGATCCTACATTTAAAAATGGAAATGAAGACGGTAAAAATTAAAACACAATGGCAGACATTAAAACATTAGCAGAAAGCCTGGTAGGTTTAACTGTAAAAGAAGTTCAGGAATTAGCTGATTTCTTAAAGACTGAATACGGAATCGAGCCTGCTGCTGCTGCAGTAGTAGTTGCTGGCGGTGGCGAAGGTGCCGGCGCAGCTGCTGAAGAAAAAACAGCGTTCGACGTAATCCTGAAAAGCGGCGGTGCTTCTAAATTAAACGTAGTTAAAATCGTTAAAGATTTGACTGGTTTAGGTCTGAAAGAAGCTAAAGAATTAGTTGACGGCGCTCCAAAACCTGTTAAAGAAGGTGTGAGCAAAGCAGAAGCTGACGAAATCGCAGCTAAACTGAAAGAAGCCGGTGCTGATGTAGAAGTAGCTTAATTCGTAAGCGAATAAAAGTTTAAAAGAGCTGTCACGAAAGTGGCGGCTTTTTTTTGCCTGGCTATTTAGCCTTCCGGTAGATAATTCAGAAAGAAACGTTTCCTGCGGGCAGAATTTGCCCATTTGCCAAAAACCATACAACCCTATGAGCCCTATTTTTCTGCCTTTCAGATCATTATACACTTTCACCACCTAAGACGTAACATTCTGTCAGGTTTAAATTATCCCTATACAGTGACAATTTAGTCTTGTCATTGATAATTTGACAGATGCGCGATCCGCTTATCCTAAAATACCACCGTTGAGTGAATTTTTATCCACAAATCAGCTTTTACAGCTCGGTGGCATGTTAATTGTTTCAAAAAAATTTGTTAAGCATTTACAAAGTGTGGATAAGAATTTTGTTTAATCTAAAAACCCTTAGTTAACCCTTGAACCGGATCACTTGCCCAGTAAGCGCTTAATAACAGATAATCAGCGGATCTGCTCAACCTTAGAAAATGATAACCTGAAAGTGCCGTTTCGCCGTTGTCTGATTGTAGCTGTGTGACTTCCCCCTTGGTCTGCGTTGCAGATAGTGCCCTGAACTGTGTGTTGCCCGCAAGTCATAAGCGATTATTTTCTACGCCGTAGTAGTTTTTAAATCGGGCCTGGCCTGATTAGGGAACCTTTTGCCCATACTAACGACGAAGACTTGATCTGTAGAAAACTTTTAAGTATGACATATACCTACCCCCTACGTCGGGCCGTCCAACCCGTATTCAAGATGTTCATCCTACTGCTGAACCTTGCTCTATGGACCCATTCATCCATGGCGCAAAGCAGTAATGCGCCGGTCAATGTTTACCGGCCGTTGACTACGGATGTCTTCACCAACCTCACCGTTAATAGCAGCCAGGTTGCCGGTATCAACGTTTTCAGTGATAAAGACAATGTTAAGGACGCTAACCTCACCAACCCGTCCACCTGGACCTACGTAGCGTCGCTCGGTGGTTCTGCGTGGCTGGAAGTAAAAGATAACCTGGCAACGGGCGCCAATGTTTACCCTGCCGGCTCCTATGCCGGGTTTGTCTTTTCTACCGGGGGGTTACTGGAAGCGGCGGCTACCATCACCGTACAAACTTTCTTAGGCACCACCCTCCAGGAAACATACAATCCGGGTAATAGCATTCTGTCGTTATCGGTGGCGGGTGGCGGAGCCGCCAAGGTCGGTTTTGTGACGAGTCAGGCCTTTGACCGTGTAAGGATCACCTTCACGG
Organism: Niabella sp. ZPM-14; assembly: GCF_055693045.2. Lineage (NCBI taxonomy): Bacteria > Pseudomonadati > Bacteroidota > Chitinophagia > Chitinophagales > Chitinophagaceae > Niabella > Niabella sp. ZPM-14. The sequence continues at coordinate 3,295,850 of NZ_CM181148.1, read as the reverse complement.
CTCCGATAGGGCTCGCCGGGTCCCGTACCGTATATTATGCCGAGGTGGTAAGGCCTCAGGCCGGTGCCGCACCGGCTTGTAACACCAATACTCCGTTGGTTCAGAATACCTCACCCGCTGTCGTGAGCTCGGGCACAGCAGGCATTACAAACGTCAGCTTGTTGAGCCAGGTGTTTAGCAATACAGGCAACGTAGTGGACGCCAACACCAACAATGCAGCAACGATTACACTGCCACTTTTAGGTGCTTTATCAAGTGCATACATTTCTGTAAGAGAAGCTGGAAATGTCAGCCGCCCTGCAGGTTATTTTGCCGGTTTCGAAATATCGAACAGCACGGCCTTGTCGCTTAGTGTGCTTTCCGCATCCACGATCAGCACTTACGAGCGGGGTGTGCTCAGGGAATCGGTGTCTGCCAGCTCCTTGCTCGTTTCCGCGCCCTTGCTGTCGGGAACGGGACGTTATACATTAGGATTCAACACTACCCTGTCTTTTGATGAAGTGCGATATACCGTCTCTCAGCCGGCCAATCTCAGTCTGGGCACCACGTCGGTGTATGCCGCGGTGATCAAACAGTTTTGTGACCGCACCACTGATTTCACCTGCAACACCCTCACCAACCTGTCCTCGACAACAGATCCGATCTATATTAACATGCCGAACACCGGAGTATCGGGAACGCTTGCGGCGGGCAACAACATCTCTGATCTGAACAACGTCATTGATGGCAATCCTAACACTGCCGCTACGATGAACCTGGCAGTAACAGCGCTGAGCACCGGCCGCATCTCTGTGAAAAAAGCACTTACCCCCTACACGGCCAACAGCTATATCGGCTTTGACGTGCAAACAACTGCTCTTTTAAATGCCACTGTTTTAGGCTCAGCCACCATCCGGCTTCTGAGCGGCGGGTCAGTTGTTCAAACCAGCACAGGAAGCGGTATTATAGTCGGGGCAAAATCCAGTTTGCTTGGTGACAACATCCGGCAAACGGTCGGGGTGGTAGCTAATGTACCGTTTGACGAAGTACAAATTGAATTTTCTCAACCCGTGGGCGCCAACCTGGGCTCCATACAGATATTTGGTTTGATGATACAGAAGAATTGTGAAGTGCCCCTGGCCTGCAATACCGCAAATATCATCAAAACGCCGCAATATGGTGCCGTGATCGAAAGTGCGCGATCCGGGTTCTCTTCCGCGGTATGCGCTAGTTGTGCTATTACTGATATAGAAAAGGTTGTAGATAATAATTCGAGCGCTACTGACTTTGCAAATATCAGGATCACTGCAGGCGTGCTCACCACCGGATCTATCTCAGTGGCCATACCAGCGAACACCATGCCTGCAGGAACAATAGCAGGGTTCCTCATCAGGAACAATAATAATTCGCTGCTGTATGCAGACCTGCTCAGCTCTATCAGGATCACAACTTATAATAATGGTGTGCAACAAGAAACCCGCACGGCCAGTGAACTGTTGAGTCTTCAGGTGATTATACCGATCCTTAATAACACGGCAGGCGTTTATAATCTCGGGTTCATGACAAGCCTGCCTTACGACGAGATCCAGATATCGACCACCACAACCGTTGGGGCACTTAAAGATATAGATGTGTTCTATCCCACTATCGATACCAGGTTTGTGGCTCCGGGCATCCCGGGATTATCCTGTTCCGTGATCTACACGTTGCCTGATATCAACTACACGACGCTGAATCAACAGGTTTCGGGATCGGTAGCTTCTAATGATAAAAAGCCCGCGAATGCTATTTACACAGGAGCCGTTCCGGCCAGCGGAGCCGATGGTAACAGCAATCCTTCGGGAGCAACGCTGACGCTTCGCAATGATGGTACTTATGATTTCATTGCCACACAGGCAGGCGTTTATAGCTACGAAGTGACTTTGCTCAATCCTGCTACCAACACGAGCTATAAAGAAAACCTGACGATTACCGTTACAGATGCGTCTAACACCACCACTAATCCTCCTGTTGTCAATACGGACGTGGCAGGCGCCAGCACAAATGATGGCTCACCGGGTTATGCCGGCACAACCATCCAGGTACTGGCCAACGACCGGGCAAGCAACGCTGGTAAGACGTTAGGAACTCCCACGATTTCCGGAGCACCTGAAAACGGCACGGCCGTTGTGAACCCGAATGGCACCATCACCTACACCCCATTGCCCGGCTTTGTAGGAACAGACACCGTCACTTATAATGTGTGTGAACAACCCGGCGGAACCCCTTGCGGCAGCGCGTATGTGATCATCAGGGTGACTCCGGGCGGAGGTGCCGGCATCCCTATCGCCAGTAACCTGATTCCCGGTGATGATTACCTTCAGACAGACCCTGGTCAGCAGGTTACCGGCAATGTACTGACCAATGACATGGATCCGCTGGGTAATGCGATCAACGTGGCCACCCAGAACATCAGCAATAGTACAGGTCAGCTGGCGCTGAACGGCGACGGTACTTTCACGTTCACTCCGGCCAGCAACTTCAACGGTACCACGGCGTTCACCTACACCATTTCGGACGCAACGAACCCGTCAAGACAGGCGACCGCCACCTTGTATGTCTATGTAAAAGGCGCGGGTGTTGATCTGACCATCAGCATGACCCTATCGCCCACCCAGGTAAGAGGTGCTACTAAAGAATATATCCGCATCACAGTTTTCAATCTTACCAAGTTGGTAGCCAACGAAGAGATCCGCGTGCTGGTTCCGATTACGACCCGCCTGAGCAACTTTGCCTTTGACCCAACCGCTACTACTTTCAACGGAGCCCCTGTAGAAAACACGAAATGGGAATACCTGGGACCGCAAAACGGGTTCTACACCTTCAGGAGAAAAGAAGGATTGAGTGCCAGCTCCGACGCAGGCTTTATATCCAGCAGGCTAGGATTCACCGTGACCTACACACCTCCTACCAGCGGTGGCGGTAAAGACAATATGTTGAGCTATCTCTTCTATGGAACTAACGGAGACGCCAACGTGCAGAATAATTCAGATGTTGAAACCTTAAATTATAGAAGTCAATAGCAGTTTCCTGAAGCTGATCACCTTTAAATCAATTAAATCAATCAAGCAATGAAAAAATTATTTATTACAATTGTCGTGTTCATGTATTGCAGCGCTTTCCTTCAAACGGCCAGCGCCCAAAACCCGGGGCTTTCAACACCAGATATTTCACCCAATCCGGGACAGGTAGGCCAGGAAGCAGTATTGACCTTTAACTTTCTGAACGCCAATGCAGGCATCCCTAACGGCGCTGATGTGGGCGTTACGGTAGACCTGAATGACATGGAATTCGTACTCACGGATGGAGCGCCAGAGGTCAGCGGCCCCGGATCGGCTTATTTTAGCTGGGCGATCAACGAACAAGGGTTGCTGTCCGGAACGCAGATCCAGGCCATCCCAGCCCCGTTGAATGCTTCAATTAATGTCAACGTCCGCTACACCGTATTCTCCCCTCAATCCGAGGATAATACATCCAACGGGAATGGCGCGGAAATTAATGTACAACCAGGAGCAGCACCTAACTCCAACCAGGCAGATGACAATGTGGCGTTTTACACCTGGACGAGTGGCGTATTACCGGTAACGTTCGGATACATCAAAGGTGCGTTTAGCGGAGATCAGCTCAAAATCGACTGGCAGACATTAAAAGAAAGTAATAACAAGGAGTTCACTATCGAAGCCTCTAAAGATGGTAAGAAGTTCTATGAAATCGGAACAGTGCCCTCTGCCGCAGTAGATGGCAACTCGGATACTGAGCTGACCTATACCTTTACCAAAGACTGGAAAGATGTAGTAAGCATGGCCGGTTTCTCTTTAATGATGTCAATCGTATTGATCGCTTTGTTTGCAGGACTGTTCCCCAAAGTCCGCCGCCTTCAATTGTTTGTTTTGACGCCGGTATTGGCTATCATCATCACGACCGGATTCTTATCGTGCAGAAAAAAAGATCGTATTGATACAGACGAGTACCCTGAGATCTATGTTCGTATCGGACAAACCGATATAGACGGGACTACTACTTACTCGAAAGTGATCAAAATAGGAGAAAAGCAATAACTCCTCATTACCTGAGACAAAAAGGTTCCGGTGGCTATCACCGGAACCTTTTTTTATTTCCAGGTCTCCGGAATTTCAACTACTTCAGAAATATAAAGATCGCACCGATAAAAGTAAGCACGATGATCAGTTTCCGGTAGCTGTTATCTTTGATCAGGGAGACCACCTTAAGGCCAAGCAGGAAGCCTGCCAGCAAAGCGGGTAATAAAAGCAGGTCGGTCTGCAAGCTTTCTGATGTAATGTTATTCCAGAAGAAAATCTGAAATGGCAGTTTGAAAAAGTTAATGGCGAGAAACACCCAGGCGGCTGTGCCTATAAAATTATTTTTAGGCATTCTCATAGCCAGGAAATAAATATTGGCAAAGGCGCCGGCCAGGTTGCCTATCATCGTGGTAAACCCGGACACGAGGCCCATGCCGGACACAAACCATGTATTGGAGGGAACAACCATCGTCTTTCTTATTTCCAGGTAGAGCATGATGATCACCGTAATGACGATGATCGTCGCCATTACTTTCCTGAACAGCGCTTCATCCATATGCTGTCCGGAGAACACGCCGATGATCACGCCTGCTACCATCCAGGGTATCAGTCGCCAGAAATGTTTCCATTCTGCGTGCCTGTGGTAATAAGTAACCGCCATGAGGTCGGCTGCACAAAGGAGCGGCAACACCACGCCGGTGGACGCCTTGCCACCGAGCACGATCGCCATCAGGGTGACGTTCAACATATCAACGCCCTTCAATCCGGCCTTGGAAAGACCGATAAAAAAAGCGGCGGAAGCCAGTAAAATCCAGTGGGTAACCGTGTAACCTTCTAATAGTGCCTCCAAGCGCTTATTTTAATTTTTTGACTGCATTCCACATCTCCTGTGCGACTAAAAGGTTGCCGGCATCATTCAGGTGCACACGGTCGCGGGTAAGGATGCCTTTCTCTTCGTTGTTGGGATTATGCTGATCCAGGTAGTCCATAAAAGCTTTCCTGAGATCAATGAGCGGAATCTGATTCCTGGCGGCATATTCGCGGATCCATTTCGCGTAATAGTTGAGATCCCCGTCCTGGAGGTTGGTGTCGTCGTGGTATTCGCCGATCACAGAAGGCGTGCACATGACCGGCTGTATGCCAAGGGCTTTCATCTTTGTGATCATCTTGTCATAGAACGCTCCGAACTTTTTAAATTCAGTACCGGTGCCACTGGTGGTTTTATGCCAGACGTCATTGATCCCTATGTATACGATAACGATATCCGGCTCCTGGTCAAGCACGTCTTCCTGAAACCGGTAAAAAAGATCATACACCCTGTTACCGCTAACGCCTTTGCCCACCCATTCAAAATCCTGCTGCCTCTTGTCTTCCTTACACAGGCTGTCTATCTTAGGGATATAGCCACCGGGCGCCGCTCCCTGCTGGGTAATGGAATCACCGAAAAATATGACTTTCTTTTTCTTAACGGGTTGGAAGGCTAAAAGAACGAGGGCTGCAATCGCTGCGAGGTATTTCATTCGTTGTGTTTTGTGTGGTCCGCCAACGCGGAACATATTACTGAATCGAATTTTGAAGATGCAAGTTTAAACAAAAAAGTTCATGGTTGGCAGCTTTGACTTCTGACCGGGTATGCCATTTATCAATCAGACTCGGGCCATCTGGTCAATGGTTTATGTTTTGTTTTTGATCAGGCAAGGGAAGCGTCCTGCCGCCATTTCTGATCAGACCGGGACGGGCTCAGACCGAAAATTTCTTTTCTGATCAGACCGAGACGGTCAGATCGGGTCAACCATCTTTTCTGATCAGACCGGGACGCCCGCCTGACCAACCGCGCAGGGTCAGATCAGATCGGCCTGTTGGGCGATACTTTCAGCAAATATTTTCACTTTGGCAGGATATCTCTTGGCATAGCTGAACAGCATATTAGTGATCGTGCTGTTTTCTTTATAAGGCGTTATAAGATCTTTTACCGCTTCCGCGTGCTCTACTACAATATCGTTGGAGATAAAGCCCATCCCGTAGAATTTTCCCTGCCACACTAAAATGCAGGATTGCTGCTCCCTGGTGACTCCATTATCTATGATCACGAAAGAAGGAAGGCTCCGTAGTTTCTCCACAGCGCGCTCCACCCGGGCATTGTACAGATCTTCAGGCTCTCTTTTCTCGCAGGCGCCTTTGCATAAAAGCCCGTGCATTTTTTCATCATACAAATGTGCGCCAATAAAGCATAACCTCGGACACAGATCGAACTGATGCACCAACTGTCTCAAAGCAGCATTGGCGTTTTCAAGGTGATGATAAGAACTGATCACTTCATACCTGCTGCTGACCTTATCTACTGCTAAACGCATGTAGCCGTTCTGATCATAGTACCGGATGACCCCATACATATCTTCCCGCCTCTTTTGGGCGGCATTGAATTTTGGCCAAAGCCTTTTGATTTCGGATGATTCCTTCACCGCAGCCATCAGCTCAGTACCGCATTCTTCAAAGCTGATGCGATGAACATAGCGCATGAAATTCTGCTTTTGCCGGGTGGTCGCATTGTTGCTGAAATGGCTGCTGACACGATAACGGATATTTTTCGCTTTCCCTACATAGACCACTTTTCCTTTTTCATCGTGGAAATAATAAACGCCCGCCGTGTAGGGTAGCTTTTCAAAGTCTTCCCTGGGTACGTTCGGCGGCAACACATGCTCCTTCGACGTGCGCTTGAGGCTCTTAATGATGTGCTGCTCCGCATCCTGCTCCAGCAGCATCCGGAATAACTGAGCAGTAGCATCGGTGTCCCCTCCGGCCCGGTGGTGATTGACATGTGGTATGCCCAACGCATGACATAGCTTGCCGAGGCTGTAAGACTGATGACCGGGCAATATCTTGCGGCTAAGCCTTACAGTGCATAACTTATGCGCGTTGTATTCATAACCACAATAGGACAGCTGGCTCTTGATAAAAGAATAATCGAAATTGACATTGTGCGCCACAAACACCTTGTCTTTCAACAGCTCGTAGATGGTCTCCGCCACTTCTTCAAATGCAGGTGCTTCCGCGACCATTTCATTGGAAATGCCCGTCATCGCCTGGATATAGGGCGGTATGCGATGGAGCGGGTTGATGAGAGACTCGTAACGATCGATGATCTGTTCACCATCAAAAATAATGATACAGATCTCGGTGATCCCGTTAGCGGCGGCATAAGAGCCCGTTGTTTCAATATCGACTATTGCGTAAGTGATCCGTTGAAAAGTTAATAAGTTGACCCGTTGATAAGCGACGAAAACCTTGATAAGTTTTTAATTTATCAACTTGTAAACCTGCGCGAAGCGCTAATTTCGCAAAAAATATTGGATCAATGACGGGACCGGACAAATTCGAAATGTTTAAAAACCGTTTAACAAAGGTTTTCAGGCACTTGCAAAAACAAGCTAAAAAGCAGCAGGTAACCTGCTATCGCATTTATGACCATGACCTCCCGGAATTTCCGTTGATCATTGAAAAATACGCCGACCAGCTACATGTTTCAGAGTATAAAAGAAATCACAACCTGACTGATGAAGCGCATCAATACTGGCTGCAGCAAAGCCGCGAAGTGATGTCGGAAGTGCTCGATACCGCTGCAGAAAACATCTTCATCAAGCTCCGGAAAAGAAAGGCAGGGCGTGATGATCAATACCAGAAAACAGACAACGCCAAAAATGAATCTATTGTTGAAGAGCATGGATTGAAGTTCATTGTCAACCTTACCGATTATTTAGACACCGGGTTATTCCTCGACCATCGCATCACAAGAAAGATGGTGATGGAACAATCAGCTGGAAAAAGAGTGTTGAATCTCTTTGCCTACACGGGATCCTTTTCGGTGTATGCTGCTGCAGGCGGCGCCAGCGAGGTGACCACCGTTGACCTGTCTAACACCTATATCCAATGGGCGAAGAAGAATATGGAAACCAACGGTTATGACGATTCGGAAAAATACCGGTTCGTGGCCGCGGATGTGTTACAGTACCTGGACACATTAGCACCGGCGTCTTTTGACCTGATTGTTATGGATCCCCCCACTTTCAGCAACAGTAAAAAAATGAATGATATCCTGGACATTCAAAGAGACCATGTCAGGCTGGTCAATCAATGTCTCGATGCCCTGGCTCCGGGCGGATCGCTTTATTTCAGTAACAACTATACCCGGTTCCAGCTGGAAGCATCTTCGATAAAAGCCACGTCTATAAAAGACATTACAAAAGCCACCACTCCTTTTGATTTTGAAGGCAAGCTGAACCGGTGCTGTTTCCTGATCAGTAAATAGCCGGGACGGGCAGACTATCTTCTTTGAGCGATGGACAAATTCGTACTTTTGCCGCATGTTAAATAATGATGACCTTCAGATACGCTGGTGGAACCTGGAAGCGAAGCTGGTAGAGCGTTTCGGTAAAAAGCCCGACATGGAAGCGATACTATTCCTGATTGGTATCCAGGAATTGGGAACGGTAGCGGAAAAATTTACCAAAGAACAAAAGCAGGACCTGATGCATATTGCCGTGTGCCGGTTATTGGCTCCCAGCGGCTATTATGAACTGGAAGACAAAGACCCCGACGGCTGGCCTCATTACAGGCAGCTGAAACCTATGCCGGACCTGAACCCTATCGAGCAGGAGAACTTCCTGAAAGATCATGTACTACTTTATTTTGAAGAAAACGAATGGTAATGCGTTCTGCTCTCTTTCTACTGATGGCTTCACTGCTCCTCGGCTGCGCATCTTCCAACCGGCTGCGCCAGGCTGACTATAAAAAAGCGGTTCTGCTGCAGACCAACCATGGAGACATGCTGATACAGCTCAGTAATGAAACGCCGCAACACCGGGATAATTTCCTGAAGCTGGTGAAGTCGGGCTATTACGACGGCGTCTTATTTCACCGGGTGATCCATCGATTCATGATCCAGGCGGGTGACCCTGACAGTCGTAATGCAGCTCCCGGCGTACCATTGGGAGAAGGCGGCCCTGATTACAGCATACCCGCAGAATTCAGACCTGATCTTTTTCATGAAAAAGGGGTCATCGCTGCGGCGCGGGAAAGCGACGACGTGAATCCCTTGAAAGCCAGCAGCGGCAGCCAGTTTTACATCGTGCAGGGAAAGGTATGGAGACCAGGGGAACTGGATACCCTGGAAATGAAGAGACTGAACGGTCGTAAGATACCCGCCGATCAACGCGCTGCGTACACTACCCGGGGCGGCACACCTCACCTGGACCGGAACTACACTGTGTTTGGTAAAGTTGTGGGCGGTCTCGAAGTGGTAGATCGTATTGCAGCGGTACCTACCAGTAAAGGTGCAGACCGGGACAGACCCTTGAAAGACGTGATCATTAAAAAGGCGAAGCTTGTATCGGCTAAGTACCGGCTAAAACACAAATGATAATTTTCCGCATATCGTAAACAGCCCTCTTTGTCTTGGGTTTAATTTCGCCGCTTCAATTAAACCAGGCACGATGAACATTAAATTTTGCAATTCTTTATTACTACTTTTCACTTTTTTACTGATCAGCACGGCCGCTTTGGCCCAAACAACCGGGACCATAAAGGGTACGGTAACGACTTCAGATGGTCAGCCGGCCGAGTCGGTGTCCATAACCCTGAAAGGTACTGGCAAAGGAGCTGTAGCAGATAAAAACGGAGCATTTGAGATTAAGAATGTGTTGCCAGGAACGTACACGCTTTCCATTTCATTTGTGGAGCTGGCTGGTCAGGCTCAGCAGGTCACGGTTACCGCTAAAACGACAACCAACGTTTCCTTTGTTTTAAGTGAAAATAAAGAGGAGCTGGAGGAGGTGATTATTTCAGCAAGAAAAAGCAAGAATACCGCTACTTCAACTGTCGCGAAAATGCCATTGAAAAACCTGGAGAATCCACAGGTTTATTCCAGTGTATCGGCTGAGCTGATGAAGGCCCAGGCAATAGTAAACTATGATGATGCGTTTAGAAATGTGCCAGGCATTACGCGGGCCTGGGCATCTACAGGCCGCGGAGGCGATGGTGGCGCTTACTTTTCGCTGAGGGGATTTGAAGCACAACCGGCTCTTATCAATGGCTTTCCCGGGCTGGTGAGCGGGAATCTTGACCCCTCAAACATAGAAGAGATACAGGTTATTAAAGGGCCGTCCGGTACGTTGTTTGGCGCAAGTTTCTATGGTTATGGCGGCATCATAAACACAATCACCAAAAAGCCATACTATGATTTTGGCGGAGAAGTGGCGTATAACATTGGCAGCTTTGATCTGCATCGACTGACTGCTGATATCAACACACCATTAAGCAAAACCCAAAAGATTGCGCTCCGGCTGAATACGGCGCTGCATACCGAAAATAGTTTCCAGGACGCCGGATTCAAAAAATCCTTCTTTATTGCGCCAACACTGGCTTACGAAGTGAATGACAAACTTTCGTTGTCTTTACTGGCGGAGATTTTGGAAGAAAAGCGCGCTGTTCCGCCCGTGTTCTTTAATACCGATCGTGCAAGTCCATTGGATTTTAAGACGATCAGCGAATTGAATCTGGACCCTAAGTTGTCCTTTACCAGTAATGATCTAACGATCAGAAACCCGAGGAAGAATGCGCAGGCAGAGGCTTTATATAAGATCAACAATACCTGGTCTTCACAAACCGTTATCTCCGCCAGCAACATCAAATCTGATGGCATTTACACCTACATCTGGGGTACAGATCCCGATCAGCCGACACAAAGAAATTATTTTTACCAGTATTTCAACAACCAGGACTATAATACCAACACGTTTGATGCGCAGCAAAACTTTAACGGAGACTTTAAGATAGGCAGCCTCAGGAACAGGTTATTGATCGGTCTGGATTACCTGACACGCACCGTAAAAAACAATAGCTCCGGTTGGATACCTACCCGAAGAGTGAATCCGCAGGGCGGTTTCATCACGCTGGATGCATCAAACGGAGATGGGCTAAATAAATATTTCATTGATACCACACTGGCTGCGACCAAGCATTCAGACACAAAAATCACCAATCGCGCTTATAGCGCTTATGCGTCTGATGTGATTAACTTCACTCCGGCTTTTTCAGCGATGGTGGGCATCAGGCTTGATTATTTTGAAAATGAAACGAACACCGATACCAAGGGTTATGACCAGCTGACCTTTTCGCCCAAGTTTGGCTTAGTGTATCAACCCGTTATTGATAAGCTGGCAATCTTTGCCAACTATATGAATACGTTCTATAATGTTGCGCCATCCGAGGTATTTGATGGCGCAGGAAACAGCCTGGGTATTAAAGCATTTAAACCGGAGAGCGCTAACCAGGTAGAAGTAGGCGCTAAAGCCAACCTGATGGCCAACAAATTGTTTGCTACCCTTTCTTTGTATGATATTAAAGTGGCTAATCGTGTGTTTTATTCGCCAACCAGCGCGATACAAGGTGGCAAAACAAGAAGCAGGGGTTTTGAGCTGGACTTCAACGCTAATCCGGTGCCCCAGCTAAATCTGATTGCTGGTTTTAGCCACGGCAAAATAGAAGTCGTAGAAGGCAATACAGCTACGCCAAACGATTTTTATAATGAAGTGGGGCGCAGTCCCGGAGGACAAGGACCTCAAACGCTGGCTAACTTTTGGGGCACTTATAAATTCACTTCCGGCCGTCTTAAAAATTTCGGACTGGGATTTGGCGGTAACTACGGCGGAAAAAATAAAGTGATTGACAACAGCCTTACAGGTGTCTTTACTTTGCCCAGCTATACGCTGCTGAACGGTTCACTATTTTATAACGGTGAGAAATTCAGAATCTCTGCAAACGTCAATAACATCACTGACCAAACATATTATATTGGCTATTGGTCGATCAATCCTCAACAGCCCCGGAACTTTGTGGCGAGCATTGCATACAAGTTCTGACAGGTTGCTCTCAAAAGAAAAGCGGCTCCGACGGGCCGCTTTTCTTTTGCCATTTATAAACGCTTTTTCTGCTAAGACATATTTTGACGGCTCTCCACCATTTTAATTAAGACATCTTCAGTGTCTGAAGCCATTTCAACGATTGCATACTGCAGACCTGCCTTGGCCTTTGCAGCAAGGATAGAAGGAAAGTCGACCATACCATGACCAATCGTCGTTGACTTCCTCGTAACAGGATCTATATCACGCCAATGCCATAAGGGGAATCTGCCCGGATGTTGCTCAAAGAATACAACAGGATCATGGCCCGCATAAACCATCCAGCCCAGGTCAGGTTGAAAGCTTACTAATTCAGGATCGGTATGTCGCAACAATATGTCGAACGGCAGCAGATCGCCGATCCTGTCCAGTTCATGTGCATGATTATGATAGGCCAGTTGCAAGCCGTACTTTTTTGCGACAGCGCCCATCTCGTTAAGCTCATCGGCTGCTCTCTTGTAAGCATCGACATTATGAGCCATCTGGTCCTGAAAATAAGAATGTACAATGTATTGCATGTCCAGCGCTGCTGCGGTTTCGCAAGCAATATCCGCTGTATCAGCACTGTGATAAAAATGTCCGCTTACAATCGATAATGCGGATTCAGTAAGCAAGTCTTTGAAAAGGCCGGTAGCAAAGCCTTGTATCGTATTGTTTTCAGCATCGAAGCCGGCAGGCTCGACGAACGAGTATCCCGCGCTGGCAAGTCTTTGTAAAACCCCGATGGGATTTTCACGCAGTAAATGCCTCAAGGCCCAGATCTGTGCGCCAATCGGAAAGGACATGCTGGTTACAATGTTGGCTTTAACTGTTGCAGCAACTGTTCGAGCTCTTTGATCCGGCGCTCTAGTTCGGGCAGCTTACGGCTCAATGCCTGGCTTCGCAATGCGGAAGTGTATTCATGAGCCGGAGATCCGGTGACCGCCTTACCAGGTTCAAGATTTTTACTTACGCCGCTTTGGGCATTTATTTTAGCTCCGTCGCCGATATGCAAATGTCCTACAATGCCCGCTTGTCCGCCAATCATCACGCCTTTACCAACCTTAGTACTTCCGCTGATGCCTGCCTGCGCGGCCACCACCGTGCTGTAGCCGATCTCCACATTGTGAGCAATCTGGATCAGGTTATCGAGCTTGGCTCCTTTTCTAATGATGGTCGATCCGATCGTCGCCCGGTCAATCGTGCAATTGGCCCCGATCTCTACATCGTCTTCTACAATCACATTTCCAATCTGGGGAACTTTGGAAAAACTGCCGTCTGCCTGGGGCGCAAAACCAAAGCCATCACTTCCGATCACGGTTCCGGCATGAATGGTCACTTTATTGCCCAGCTGGCAACTGTGCAGCACTTTTACACCCGGATGCAGGGTGGTATTTTGTCCAATGGTTACATTATCACCAATGTATACACCGGGATAGATCTTGGATCCCGATCCTATGGTTACATTTTCGCCCAGATAAGCAAACGCACCGATGTAAACATCGTCTGCATAGCTGGCGGATGCCGCCATATAAACTGGTTGCTGAATCCCCTTCAGTTGCTGTTGTCTGAACTCCTGGTATTTTCCGAGCAATGTGGCGAACGCGCTGTAGGCGTCTTTCACGCGTATCAGCGTCGGTTGCACCGCTTGCCTGAGCTCGAGTGTTTCATTAATAATGATGATACTGGCTTTGGTAGTGTACAGATATTCTTCGTACTTGGGATTGGCCAGAAAACTTAATTGATTCTCACCCGCTTCTTCAATCTTTCCAAATGAACCAACCGTTACATCGGCATTGCCTTCTACCTTACCATTAATTAACAGCGCTATTTGGGATGCAGAGAATACCATTCGTAGATCTTTAAAATGATTTTTGTTAAGCGTCGAAAGTAGGTAAGTAAAAAAATATTAAACGTTAAACTTTGGGTCTTTTGCCAACTCATTCATTAAAAATTGTGTAAAACCGCAAGGGGCAATCTTTGCGTTTTCATTAAGTAATGACATTGGTTCCTAGACCCTTAAATAGCAAAAGTAGTATTTTTTAACAGGCTCGCTGATCTTTACATTAATTAGCGGATTATCGACCTGGGAAATGTCCTTCAGCGTGCCATCTTTATATAGGATATTGATACTCTCGTTATTCAGATTATATAACAGGTTGGTAGCTTCACCGCCGAAAGCAAAATACCCCGCGTCACTTTCATCCACGCCAATCGCTGCAGCTACTTCCTGTTGCTGCCGCTGCTGAAACGCTGTATCGATCGGCGTTGACTGCAACCGGATGCGCATGATCTTCCGGTGAATGATCGCTTTGCACAGCACAGAAAGGATCTTATCGGGGTGACAGCACCAGTTCTTCACGGTGGCCATCACGTCGTGATCGTCCATTTCACAGAAATCATCCAACAGCGATACGATGTCAACTTCTCCCGTCGAAGCCTGCAGGAATTTATTAAAAGCAGCGGTTGCAGCGGGGGCCTCGACACCCATCGCGATCAAGGCCTTCGCACGCCGTATGACCATGATCAGCATCTTCTCGGCAGCTACTACAGTTTTATGAAGGTATACCTGCCAGTACATTAACCGGCGGCTGAGCAGGAATTTTTCAATCGAATAGATCGCTTTTTCTTCCACTACCAGGTTGTCGTCTTTTACGGTAAGCATTTTGATGATGCGGTCATAGCCGATCACACCCTCCGCCACACCGGTGAAAAAGCTGTCCCGGTTGAGGTAATCCATGCGGTCCACATCGAGCTGACCGGAAACCAGTTGGTGCAGGAATCTTTTAGGATGTTTATTGGTAAAAATATCAATGGCTACCTGCAACTGTCCGTTAAACTCAGCATTCAGCTTCTGCATGATCAAAAGAGAAATGCCTTCGTGATGCGCATTCCTGATCAGCTCATGTTCCAGCGCGTGGGAAAAAGGACCATGACCGATATCGTGCAGCAAAATAGCCAGTTTCGCGCCCAGCTCTTCTTCAGAGCTGATATCGATGCCTTTATTTTTAAGCTCACTGAGCGCCGTGCACATCAGATGGTAGGCGCCCAGAGAATGATGTAAGCGGCTGTGAACAGCGCCGGGATACACCAGGTGCGCAAAAGCCATCTGGTGTATGTTCCGCAGCCGTTGATAGCAGGGATGCGAAATGATCTGCAGCAGCAGGGGATGATCAATGGTAATAAAACCATAGACCGGATCATTGATTATTTTGCGAGCCTCTGGCATAGTAATAAATATGCAAATGTAGTGCTCGCCGGTGACTTATATCATTCGCCAGGGAGTACCCTGTTCGAGGATCATAAAAAGCCATCCGGCAAGATCATCCTACTGTCCGTTCAGAAATCTCTTCCTTTACTCCTATTCAACCCGCCTGGAGTGCATTCGATCGAAAGGCATCCATGGCATAACCCCTTACCCGTCCGCGCTATAATACGATATAACCGGCGGGATCTTCTATTTATTGCTTATATTCCCTGTGATTTCATATTGTTTTCGGACCCGGAACAACTTTATATGAAGCTTTATCCCTGCCGGAGGCCATTCTTAGATAAAAAGATTTCATGTAAGTTTGCCGCATCAATTTAGAAGATGATCAAGTATACGCAGAATACATTGGATAAGCTGGAAGCGATACCCGAACAATGCGGTTATATCTTAAGATATGAGCGCGGTAACTTCCAAAGTGGCTATTGTATTTTAGATAACAAAAAAGTAGTAGTCTTAAATAAGTTCCTGCAAACGGAAGGACGGATCAACGCATTGATTGAAATCATCCCGCAATTACAAATTGATGTGGAGCAGCTGGACGATCCTTCTAAGCGGCTCTTTACAGAAATTGCTGAAAGCAGAAACGAAGACGACACCGAAACCGAATAAACCAAGCACCTACACACACGCAACTTTTTACTTTGTCTTACCCATCGCTACAAATAACTTTTTTAGGCACCGGCACGAGCTCCGGTGTGCCCATGGTGGGTTGTCCATGCGAAGTGTGTACGTCTGCCAACCCGAAAGATAAACGGCTGCGATCGAGCCTCCTGATTGAATCCGGAGGCCAGACACTGGTGATTGATGCGGGGCCGGATTTCCGGCAGCAAATGCTCACGCACCAGGTGCACCGATTGGATGCCATCTTGCTGACTCACTCTCATAAGGATCATATCGCCGGACTGGATGATGTGAGGGCCTACAATTATTTCCAGCAAAAGCCGATGGATCTCTTTGCGACGGCGGCGACGCTCGACCGGGTGCAGATCGAGTTTGACTACGCTTTTGCAGCCGTGAAATATGCCGGTGTTCCTTCGATAAGGCTGCATACTATTTCCGGAGACGAGCCTTTCCATGCGGCAGGACTGGCCATCACACCGGTGCCTGTGTGGCATCTTTACATGCCTGTGCTCGGCTTCCGGCTTGGGGACTTTACCTATATCACGGATGCCAACCGCATTGATGCAGCCTCCAAAGAGAAAATAAGAGGCTCAAAAATCCTGGTCCTGAACGCGCTCCGGAAAGAGCAGCACATCTCGCATTTCACCCTATCGGAAGCGCTCGCTTTGGCTGACGAATTGCAGATACCCGAAGCTTATTTTATACATTTGTCGCATCAAATGGGCCTGCATGATGAGGTGCAACAGGAATTGCCTCCGAACCGGTACCTGGCCTATGATGGGCTGCAAATACAAATACCGTAGTCAAAGGAGCTTCTGCTACAAAAATTTTGCAAACGCTTCCTAACAATTGTTAGCGTTTTTCACAAACAATTCTTATATTTACATGGGCCTCTTAGCTTGTCGAAATTGTATCATGATTTTTTTCCGCCGCGCTGATAACGCGGCGGTTTTTTTATTGTTGACATGAACCAACCTTATTTTCCCTGATCTTTTCAACTTCTTTGCCCGTTCCTTTACAGTTTTCGAAGCGGATCGGCGGGTCCTCTTTTGCGGCGGCTATTATTATTTATCATCGCTCCGTTTGGCGTGATTTGTTAATTCTACAACCGGGTCTCCCCTATTTGTTAGAGAAAATAAAAATACTTAACATATTTTCATAAAGTATTATTAATTACTTCTTAGGCTGTAACTCTTTTCATCATTCCCCGTCTTTCCGCTTTCACCAAAACATTTTATATGATGAACAACATGTTATCGTTATTATTATTGGCGGCTCTTTTAGGAAGCTGCAACAAGAAGCAACTCACTAAGAGCGACAAGCCTGAACCGGCCGCTAATGTTTGCGCGTTTCCGTTCTCGGTTCCCAAACAGCAAGCCCCTGGTCATAATGAGAAGGACCCCGTGGCGCAAACCTATGATCTTGGTATAATGTCCTGTGTGTCTAAACACAGTCATTCCCTTACATCTTTCCCTTATGTAGACCTGAACACAGAAGATTATGAAATCTTGTCTGATGAGGAAATCTCAAGAAGAGGGCTGAAGGATATCGAACAGATGTTTTATGAAATGCAGCACTACTTTTTCCGGAGGAGGAACGTTAAGCTGGTGTTTGTAGACGATTTTAATGGTTTTTCTGCGGAATATACCAAGCGGGAAATCGCCGTTGACCCTAAAAATGTGTCAGACATTCTTAAAGATCCGCGATATTCCAACCCTAGGAACGTGCTGAAATATATCCTGGCGCATGAGATCGGACACTTTGTTCATGAAGTATCCACGCATCCTCCTATTTCTAACAGGGAAGGTTATTCACCGCATGGAAATGTATCGATTTATAAACTGACCAAAGCCAACGAGACCGAAAACCCTTCTGAAGAAGAGAGGATGCTGGCGAAGCATTTTCTGTCCAACTACTTATTTTCCCACGCAGAGGTGGAGATGTATGGCATCCATACCTTGCTGGACCATAGCTTTGATGGATGGGACGACGTGTATAAGTTTATCGACAAATCGATCGAAGATGCACAAAAAGAAGGCGGGCTGGAAGGCGTGACCGACCTCAGGGGAAGAAAGAAAGCGATTCAGACAGCCGTTGCTTCCCGGGGAAAGTAGTGGTAACAAAAATGTCATAGACCCGGGTTGATGATATTTCCCGGGTCTACGACATTCATTCATTCGTTTTTAAACAGGCTCCTGGGTTGGCTTGTGGCCCACGGCGTCCTTAATATTCTGAGGGACTTTCTCCCACAGATTTTTACCTGTTTCAGACACCTTATCCTTAACGCTTTGTTTTTGTTCGGGTGTCATTTTGTATTTCCAATAAGCCCAGGCTGCGAGGCCCAATGCTATTAATCCGGTTCCCTTTTTCATATATTATTTTTTTTAGTGTTTGATCAGACTAACTAATTTACCAAAAAAATGCCAATCTATATTTGAAAAAGTTAAATCACGATGGCAGCTGCTATGAACTGGTCGATTAATCCTATTTAACCGCATTTCCGACAATTGCCGCGATCTGCTCGATAGAGATCCGTTCTTGTTGCATCGTATCGCGGTAGCGGATGGTAACCGTGTTGTCTTCTTTTGTCTGGTGGTCAATCGTTACGCAAAAGGGCACTCCCAAGGCATCCATCCGGCGGTAGCGCTTACCGATGGCGTCTTTCTCTTCGTAGAAGCATTTAAATTCACCACGATATCTGGCCATCACTTCGGCGGCGATTTCAGGCAGACCATCCTTTTTCAACAGCGGGAAGACGGCCAATTTGATCGGCGCCAGCTTTGCCGGCAATTTCAGCACCACGCGGCTGTCCTGCTTTTCTTCTGTGCTCAGATCTTCTTCGGTATAGGCAGCACAAATCATGGACAGGAACATACGATCCAGGCCAATAGAGGTTTCGATCACATAAGGGATGTAATTACCGTAAGGCTTGCCCGTTTCAGGATTCACATCATTGTCGAAGTATTGCATTTTCTTTCTGCTATACTCCTGGTGATTGCGCAGGTCAAAATCTGTACGGCTGTGAATGCCCTCCAACTCCTTAAAGCCCATCGGGAAATTATATTCGATGTCACATGCCGCATCGGCGTAATGCGCCAGCTTCACATGATCATGAAAACGATATTCTGTAGCAGGAATGCCCAGGTCCTGGTGCCATTTCAGGCGGGCCTGTTTCCAGTATTCATACCATTCTTTCTGGGTGCCAGGGCGAATGAAGAATTGCATTTCCATCTGTTCAAATTCGCGCATGCGGAAGATGAACTGGCGCGCTACGATCTCGTTACGAAAGGCCTTACCAATCTGTGCAATTCCAAACGGGATCTTCATCCGGCCGGTCTTTTGCACATTCAGGAAATTGACGAAAATGCCCTGCGCTGTTTCCGGACGCAGGTATACCTTGTTGTTCTCATCTTCAGAAGAAACGGTAGAACCGAACTCAGTTGAGAACATGAGGTTGAACTGGCGGATATCGGTCCAGTTGGCCGTGCCGCTCACAGGGCATTTTATAGCGTTGTCATCAATAATTTTTTTCAAACCAGCGAGATTGCCGGCTGCATCTGCCTGTTCCATCTGGCTAATGATGGCGGCAGCTTCCTGCTCTTTGCCTTCGGCCTTCAGCTGATCAGTATAACTTTCAATCAGGTGATCCACGCGATACCGCTTTTTGCTGTCCTTGTTGTCAATCATCGGATCGTTGAAGCCGTCTACGTGTCCGCTGGCTTTCCAGGTAGTGGGATGCATAAAGATCGCCGCGTCAATGCCGACGATATTGTCCTGCATCTGCGTCATCCATTTCCACCAGTAGTCCTTGATGTTTTTCTTCAGCTCAGCGCCCCACTGGCCGTAGTCGTAAACGGCCTGCAGCCCGTCATATATCTCGCTGCTGGGAAAAATAAAACCATACTCTTTACAATGCGATATAATCGCCTGAAACCTATTTGTCTCTGTTGCCATAGGGCGCAAAAATAAGGCAGGAAGTTTGATTTCTTATTTAGGATTTGTGATTTGAAGTTTTTTATGAGCCCGGCTAAAAATATATATGATCTTTGTTGCCACGCTCGGTTTATCGTCCCGATTATAAATCATCCTGCTATTCTTTGCTATCCTTGGCGTTTCTTCTTTCAATCAGGAAGGATTAACCGAATATCTGGTTCCGATCTTCGCACAGACCCGTCAGACGGAGACCGGCAGACCGGGTAAGTGCTGGCAAACCTATTCGGGTTGAGCCTCGGCAAAGAACCGGTCAGACGGAGACCGTAAGACCGGGTTCAATCCTCCTTGTAAACTTTTCAACATATAAACCTCTCAACTAACACTACACTTTTCCTCTGTGATAGCGGATCATCTGGCCATAATCCATTTGATGAGCCAACCCGAAAATCGCCTGTGATAAACGTTTCACTTTGGTCTGTTCTGTTTTTGCGTCGTCGATCCATTTGCTGAAATATCGCTGGTGCGAGGGAGCCAGCGTTTCAAAAAATGCCAGCGCTTCCTGTTCATCGGCCAGGCAGGTCATCAAATCGGCGTTGAGTTCGTAGGCTGTGGTGTCGACACTGAGCTTTACGTCTACCATGGCACCCTTCCGTTTGGCGATCCCTTTTCGCATGGCTGCATTTACTGGCAGCAAAAAATCACCACCGCCCATGGGCAACAGCGTGACGCGCTCAATGGGATGGTTGTCTAACTTCCCTTTGACACGAAAGGCCTTCTTACTATCGGGTTGCAGCTGTTGGGCCAGCTCGGCCGGCACTTCAATATAGGTCCAGCCGGTTTTATCGCCATTGGAGGCGAACTTCTGAAGCGGGGCGGTGAAAGATATGGTAGACACGTTGGGCGATTTCGGTTTATAAAGCTTGATGGACCAGATAACATTAAGGCGTTTCAACCTTGCCAAATACTTCCATGGGTTTGATCCGGATACCAAAGTTATAAGGCGTGATATCTAAACCCCGGAGGTACATGCTTCTGAAAGCGTAAGAGCCATACAGGCGGATCACGCCCAGGTTTACTTCTGCAACATAGGACAGCTTCCAGGGCCGCATGTCAAAATCGCCCCGGGTCTTGTTCTTGCCCTGGTCGGAATTTACAAATTTGTTACGGGCCGAATAAAGATACCCAACACTGATCCCTGCACTGAGCTCAAAGGGATATAAGCGATAGGGCGTCAGGTTAAAGTTGAGCATCACCGGTGCAGTGATATAATCAGCCGCCAGTTTATTTTTCTTATACGTCCTGTTCGGCGTCTCATCGAGATAAACGATCGGTGCGTTATCAACTGCCGGCGTCTGCGCTTCATAACGGACCGGCTGTTGGTAATGATAATTATTGAGCTCTACTCCTATGCCATATTGAAAATTGACATAATGCTCGATCAGGTTGAACTGCTGTGTGACCAGCCAGATATTGATGTTGCGGGATTTGAACGGCCGCAGCTCCATGTATTCTTCATTCGACCCGGGCGCATAGGCATTGGCTTCAGCGCTCGCATAATCGGTATTGTCAACGTAGCTGGAAACACCGATGTCCACAATGCCCCATTGAGTCTTAATTTCCTTGGGATTGGCGCGGCTGCTTAATTTTTTTAAGAAGCCTTTTTTCTTAGTGGGTTCAGCATAAGGTGCATTGTCCCGGATAATGGTGATGCCACCGATCTCCAATGTGTCAGGTTTGGGATCTTCCTGGCTATGTGCCTCTGTGACAAAAGCAACCAGGCTTGCGATCATAAAAAGATACTTATACATCAAAACGATTAATCATATTATATGATCGCAATATACAAAAACTTTAAAATCTGATCCCGACGGTATAAGGGGTCATATCCAGACCATCTTTGAACATGCTTTT
Organism: Niabella sp. ZPM-14; assembly: GCF_055693045.2. Lineage (NCBI taxonomy): Bacteria > Pseudomonadati > Bacteroidota > Chitinophagia > Chitinophagales > Chitinophagaceae > Niabella > Niabella sp. ZPM-14. The sequence continues at coordinate 3,274,122 of NZ_CM181148.1, read as the reverse complement.
CATCGCATAGGAGCCATACAGGCTGAAATAACCCAGGTTGATCTCTGCTACATACGACAGCTTCCAGGGGTTAAGATTAAAATTGTCTTTCAGCTTTTGTTTTCCTTCGTCCGAAGTAACCGTCTTGTTGCGGGCGCTATAGAGATAGCCTGCGCTAATGCCAGCGCTGAAGCCCCACTCGCGCGATTTTTTAGCACTGATCTTAACGCCTTTATTATCCTTGCCTTTGGTTACTGACACCGAACCGGTTCTGCCAAAATCAAAATTGAGCATCAGCGGAATCGTTACATAATCAGCGGCCAGTTTATTTTTGGTATAAGCGCGTCCATCGGTATTGTCCCATATAACGTAAGGAGCATTCGCCTGATACCGGATCGGGCTTTTGTAGCGATAATTATTCAACTCCAGGCCCAGTGCGTATTTCAGGTTTACATGGTGGTTGATCAGGTTTACCTTTTGACTTAAGATCCAAAGATTGAAATTGACAGATTTGCCATTGCGCAGGTCGAACCATGAGGCATCGGCTCCGGGAGCAAAAGACTGCGCACCGGCAGATGCATAATCGGTGTTGTCTACAAAATTGGCAAAGCCGAAATCTATACCGCCGAACCAGTTGGTGCTGACATTTTTCCGCTTGCTTGTTTTTTCCCATACTGCGCCTTCCTTGTCCACAATCACCTTCCGGTTGTCCTTATCGGTGATGACCTGCACCGTAACAGATGATGTATCCGTCTGTGCATACAAAGCTGTGCACAACCCTACACCTATAGCCAATGATAAAATTTTGCGTACCATATTTTTCGAGTAAATTTTTGAATGGTTGAAATTGATTGGGAAAACATATAAGGGTATAGACACTGCAAGCCCATCTGCCATGGCGAAGTAGAACAACTGCGTGCCTATTACATTTACTTTTTGAGATTGATAGCGAAGCCTGCTACCTGAATGTCATCATCTCCATCCGTGAGGATATCAAGTGCCCGGTCGCCGATTCTTTTGCCGATCTTTTTGAAAAAAGAACCTTTCTTTTCTTTAACCGGTGGCTCCTCCAAAGCAGTCGCCGTTTTAGCGGGATTCGTGTGCGCTGGCTCTGTCACCGGTTTAGGGGTTACAGCACCGGCTACCGTTGCCGGTTCGGCTGTTTCCTGTTTGGCCTCTTGTTTCGCAACAGGCGGCCGGCTGATCACTGTTTCTTTAGTAGCCGGGATCGGCCTGGTCCTGTCAGCGCTCTTTTCTTTTTCGACCTTCCGCTCTTTTACTATTTCTTTTCCCCGGGAGTCAGCATCTTCCGGTGAAGTCGCGGCCGGCGTCTCTTCCGTAACCTGCGGCGCTGGCTTCATATCGGCTTCAACCGGTGGTTGGATATCGTGTTGCTCCTGGCGGGCGGTGTCCAGCAGTGCGATTGGCGGCGCTACTACATCATCTTCCGTTTTGTATAAAAACATCCAGGCGCTGATGCACAATAACAAAGATGCGGCTACGCCTATTTTCCACCAATCCATTCTTCTGACCACCGTCTGTTTATACAGCTGCTCCTTTCGCGGATGAGGTATTTCTTCAACGGGGAGGTATAATTTTTTCAGTTGCCCCAGCCTCCGGTCCACCTCCGCATCACTCTTCGCACTGCTCTTTATTTTTTCAACCAGTCCGGGATCTGCTGCACCGTCGAGGAATGTGAGCAGCTCTTCATCGGTGCACGCTCCGGTTTTTTTGACCAATTGCTCTTTGTGCTCCATCCGGATATCCGCATCGAATGCAGACACGGTTTGTTTCAGCAATTCCAGTTCCGGCGCAAGGTGAGGATGCTGTTCAATAAACGCATCTACCATTTCCTTCTGCTGCTGCGGTAACTCATTATCGACATACATCAGAAAGAACTCTTCATAATTATGTTGGTTAATTTGCATTTATTCTTCTTTTAAAAAACTATACCAGATTATCGATGTTCACCAGGTAGGCCTTCAGCTGCAACCTCGAGCGGTGCAGATACACTTTTACCTGCGAAGGATTTAAACCTGTAATGGACCCTATCTCTTCATAACTATATCCCTCATAATCCTTCAATAATACCAGGGACCTGTTTTGCTCGGATAAACGACCCAACGCCTGATCCAATACCGCCTTCAAATTATTTCGTTTCTCTTCTACTCCTTTGTCCAGGTTGTCGAAAGTTTCGTACAACTCGGTGCGATTGTTTTTCCTGAAATGATCGATCATCTTATTATAAGCTACCTTGAACAGATAAGCCTTCGCTGTCTCCGGCTGGATCCCCATCCTGTTTTGCCACAACACTTCATACGCATTCTGCACCATGTCTTCCGCATCCGCACTGTGTCTCAAAGACTTAAACATAAACCGATACAATGCATCGGCATAATTTGTAACACAGTCATTATATTCTTTCTCCGTCATAAACAGCGAGGGGCTTGATGATAATCGCTTTTTTAAATAGCTGTACGAAAATATTTTTTCTCGTTCATAAGAGCATCTAAACGCGCTCCTATATTACTGATACGGACGAGAAACAGAAAAGTTACACCAATTTGAAAAAAATGTGACTACCTCGCAGAACACGCTGAAATACACAGAAAACAGGAAAAAAATATTTCTGCAATTTCTGTAAGAAGCGCCTTACCGCAACACCATTTGCCGGTCGGCGTCCAGGCGGATCAGGATAAAAAGCATGATGGTGAATGTTAGAAGAGAGGTTCCTCCATAGCTGATGAGCGGCAGCGGAATACCAATTACCGGGGCGAGCCCCACTGTCATTCCGAGGTTGATCGAGATATGAAAAAAGAAAACAGACGCTACACCGTAGGCATAACAGCGGCTGAAAGCGCTTCGCTGGCGCTCCGCTATAGTCACGATCCTGAACAGCAACAGCAGGTACAAACCCAAGAGGACAAAACTTCCTACAAAACCAAACCCTTCTCCGATGGTATCAAATATGAAATCGGTACGTTGCTCAGGCACAAAACCATACCGGGTCTGAGTTCCGCTCAGCAACCCCTTGCCCACGATGCCGCCGCTGCCGATCGCGATTTTGGATTGCTTTACGTTATAATCTGCCGTATTTTTCTGTTTTCCTTTGGCATCGAGCTTGATTTCCCCTTTAATATACTCCTCCGGGATATCCCGCCCGATGGTACTGAAGATCCGCTCTACCTGGTGCTTTTCGAAAACATGCGTAAACAGGAAAGGAACGCCGAACCGCTGCACGCCGACACAAAGCAACCAGATCAGGATAATTTTGACCAGCAATCCCCTGTTCCTCCGGATCTGGCGCTGGCTGAAAAAAATAACAATGGCTGTAATAATGGTCAGTACAACGGCCAGTATATCTTTATCTACGAGCAAGGTAGCAATCACCAGGGCGGCCGCGGCAAAGCCGATGACAATATAGGCCGGAGGCAACCCTTCCCGGAACATCACGAGAAAGAAGGCGAAGAAGACCAACGCTAACCCCGTCTCTTTCTGAAGGATCGTCAATGCCGCGGGCAACAGCGTCAACCCTGCGGCTATGAGTTGCGACTTGGGCTTTGAAAAGTCCATCTCGGGCAGCGAAAGATATTTGGCTAACGCCAGCGCTACACTTATTTTACAAAATTCTGCCGGCTGAAACTGGAAGCCGCCAATCCGGATGATGGACTCCGTTCCTTTGACCGCCGAGTGAAAGGGAAATACAAGCAGCAAGAGCAGGATCCCTCCTGCATACCATAAATTAGCCGTTGCCGGGAAAAACTTACTGTCTGTGAGCAGGATGAAAAGCCCGAGCACCATGGCTACGCAAGCATAATAGAACTGCTTGCTATAATCAGTCTTATACCCTACAAAGCTCTCCAGCACCGGGTCTCCGTCGGTGTAAGTCACCGCAAAAATAGCCAGCAGGCCAATTGCCACCAGGATCAGGTAGACGATGATCAGAACATAGTCGATGCCTTTTGATATTTCCGTTTTTCGCTGATTCATGGCTAGATATTGGTCGCTTTGCGAAGATTTCTTTTATTGTCCGTAATGGCCCAGTATTCCTTTCTTTCCGCAGTTTTCTTCGCCGGAACCTTTGTGGTCCGAAGCGGCGACTGCTGCCGGGTCGTATCTTTCTTTTCCGCTTTTCCGCCTTTCAGGTATTTCCAGTAATGCGTGCTGTCCTTTCTCAGATTGGCATAGAAGGCAGCGCTGGTGGAATCCATGATAAACTGTTCGCGCGGGATAAATGCAGGGATGATCTTTGAATTAGAAATCTGCTCCAGGTCAGCCTTACTTTTGGGAGTTAAGCTGTCAAGTAAATATTGCTCCATCAGTATCCGGGACATCCGCCCCGCCCAGGTGGCGCCATAACCGGCGTTCTGCACCACGATCCCGATGGCGATCTTAGGATTGTCTTTGGGAGCAAAACACACGAAGACAGAATGTTCTTTCTGCTCCTTGCCGCGGTGAAAGTTTTGAGCGGTTCCTGTCTTGGCACATACGCTGATGCCCGGTATCTGAGCCGTTCTCGCCGTTCCGATGAGGACCACATCTTCCATTCCTCTGATAATCGCGTTGTACGCCGTGTCAGATATATGCGTCAACACTTCGTGTTTTTTGCGATACCGCGCCAGGAGCGCAGTATCCGCGATGGTTTCGTTTTCTATGCTATCCACGAAATGCGGCGTGTAATAATACCCCTTGTTGGCGATGATGCAGGCGGAGTTGGCCAGCTGGAGCGGCGTCGCAAGCATCTGGTCCTGCCCGATGCCCAGCGTCAGGTTGGTACAGGAATTCCAGCTATTGTTATAGATCTTATCATACCGCGCTACGGTAGTGATATTCCCTTTGTCCTCACTGGGCAGGTCCACACCCAGCCTCACACCGAAGCCAAAATTGTGCATATACTCTTCCCACACGGCATATCCTTTTTTGACGCTTCCATAGCGGGGATTGTCTACCACTTTCCTGTAAATATCTGTAAAGTAAGAGTTGCAGGAATTGGCAGTCGCTAACCGGAGATTCGCGGCATGTCCGCCACCAGCGTGGGTACAGGCTGGCTTGCCAAAACCACAGCCATAATACCGCCCGCCGCAGGGGTAGCCAAAGGAAGGCGTGATCACGCCCTGATCCAGCGCGATCAGTCCGCCGATCGGTTTAAAAGTAGATCCGGGCGGATACTGCCCTTTAATGGCCCGGTTGAGTAATGGCCGGGTCGCCAGCATTTGCAGCTCGCTGTAATTTCTTCTGAAGTCGGGACCGGTTAAGTCGTTAGGGTTGAAAGTCGGACCGGATGCCATCGCCAGGATACCGCCGGTTTTGGGATCGATGGCTACCACCCCGCCTAATTTATCGGTGAATAATTTTTCGGCCAGGGTTTGCAGTTCCACGTCCAGGAAGGTTTTCAGATCTCTCCCGGCGACTGCAGTGGTATCGAACTCTCCATCTTCAAAATGGCCCACGAGCCGGTTCTTGTTGTCTTTGATCATGTACTCTACCCCGCGTTGTCCCCTCAACACGTCTTCGTAAGAGCTTTCGAGGCCGTTCTTGCCGATATAATCGCCCATCCGGTAATACCTGGAAGAGCGCTCAATTTCCCGGGGGCTTACCTCGCCGATATAACCCAGCACCTGCGCGCCTACATTGGAAGGATAGGTCCGCACAGGACGCGCCTGCAGGTTGAACCCGTTGAAACGCCAGCTGTTTTCTTCAAACCGCGCCTGCATTTCGGGCGTTAACAGGGAAATAAAACTGGAAGGCCGTACCCGCGAATTTTTGATGATCGCTTCTACGATCCTCTCTTTAAACTCGGCCGTGTCAATATTCATCAGCCGGCAAAAGGCCATGGTGTCTATGTTCCGGACTTCAGCAGGTGTGACCATCAGGTCAAACATGATGACATTATTCAACACGGGCTTGCCTTTGCGATCGAAGATGATACCCCGTTCGGGATAAACGATCTTGGCAAAAACGGCGTTGTCCCTGGCCAGCTGAAGATACTTCCGGCTAAAGATCTGCAGATTTACCAACTGACCCAGTATCAACAGGAATACTGACAGGAAAATGGCGCGTATGATGTAACTTCTCGACTGATTAAAAACGGACATCTTAAAAAGGGAAACTTTAGCGGTGTATTACTTCGAATTGTAAAAGTACAAACAGTTGTGAATCGCTTTGAATTTTATTACTTAAAATTTTTTAATGTTCTTTTTGACAAAAAAGGATTGCCGACTTCAACCAGACTGATATCGGTGATTCCAGGCCTTTCGTGGGTGCATAACATTTGTTAAAGTCATAATGCTTTTTACCGCAGCACCTTCCAAGAACACCAGGTGAAAGAAAAAATGTTATGCACGATTTGACTGCGCTCTAAGCCGTATTGGATCTGAATTTCAGCTTACGCGGGAAGATCAATTCTGCAATCACGATCATCAACATGCTGATTGCCGTGGTGATCAGGGTCTTCATTAAAAAATGAAGGAATGATCCGAATGAAAGCAATTCCAGCAGTAACAAATAGAAGTTATGGCAGAAGGAAAGGATCAACGCAAACAGCAGGTAGGCGGTCCAGCCCATGGCTTTTGGAGACGGCTCTTTGTAGCTGAACTCAGTAGCGTCTTTGGGCGCAAAAAGATTGATCACAACGGGACGCAGAAAAGCGACCAGTGTGCAAGCGGCCGCATGCAGCCCCGGAGTCATCGTATAATAATCGATCGACAAGCCCAGGAAAAAGCCCAGCAACAAGACCCACCCCTTTTTCATGTAAAAGGGCAGCCACAAGATGAAGAGGAAATAGATATAGGGCGTGATCAATTGATGCAGGTGGGGCATGACATTTAGCACATACACCTGCAGAAAAATAAACAGGAAAAAGCGAATTGTATTTCTTACGAGGTCACTCATTTGTTACCTCCTTTTTTTTCTACCATATTTTGCGTTTCCCTGTCAAGACCCAGTTGACTGTCATAATGAATGTTCTCCACCACAAACACCTGCTGAAGATTGCTCAGATTGGCCGTGGGCCTGATCTTTAAAATAAAGAAGTTGGTAGCCTTATCTCTCAGCACCCTGGACACCGTGCCCACCAGGCGTCCCGGCGGAAAGCTCAGGGAGTAATTTCCGGTAACGATCGTGTCTCCCCTTCTTACAGAATCTGTTTTTGGAATGTTTTTCAGGGTAAGCTCCTGCGGAGATTTCCCATCCCAGCTTAACATGCCTCCGCTTCCCGTGCGCTTCATTTGCACGCTCATCCGGTTTACCACATTGAGCAGGCTCATTACTTCACTAAAATGCTCACCCGTGTTGATCACTTTTCCCACCAGGCCGCCATTGGAGCTGAAAACCCCCATGTCGTCCCGGATTCCCGAACTGCGGCCGCGGTTTAGTTGCAGATAATTTTTATCGCTGCTTACGGTGCTATACAACACCTGCGCGCTGCGCCATCTGTATTGACGCATACGTCCGGAAGTGTCGCGGTTCAGCGTGTCGGCTATCACGGCCGCTCCGGAATCCACCTTGACGAAGTTGGCGTTGAGTAAATTCATTAAAGAATCATTGAGCCGATGCACACGCCGGTTCTCTTCCTGCATAGTGAGGAAGTTTTCGAGGAGATTATACTTATTATTGAAATAGGAGGTAACGCCGCCTGCAAATCCAAGTCCTTTGGCACGGTGAGACCCGTTGTCGGTGAACAGGAAATACAGGGAAATGATCTGTAATATCAGGAAAAGGATAAAAACAGAAAAGCGCCGGATGAATAAAAAGATATTACGCATTGCCCCTAACCCTTGAAGGGAAGTATTTTGAATACAATAATGGTTCTACGATTCAGCCCGATTTTTCTACCGCATTACAAAAGGATACCTGTCGTAATTCTGCAGCGCGATGCCCGTACCTCTTACCACGCTCTTCAGCGGATCGTCTGCAATATGAACAGGAAGTTTGATCTTTTGGCTCAGTCTTTTATCAAGGCCGCGCAGCAACGCACCACCGCCGGTAAGGTATAACCCGCGGCGATAAATATCACTGGCCAGCTCGGGAGGTGTTTGTTCCAAAGCTTTCAGTATCGCTTCTTCAATCTTGAATATACTTTTATCTAAAGCTTCCGCCACTTCCTGGTAGCTTACCATGATCTGTTTGGGAATACCGGTAACCAGGTCACGACCATTTACAGGAATATCGTCGGGTGGATTGTCCAGGTCTTTCATAGCCGCACCGATTTGGATTTTGATCTGCTCGGCCGTGCGCTCACCGATCAGGAGGCTGTGATACCTTCTGAGCGCTTCCATAATGTCAGCGGTAAATTCATCACCGGCAATCCGGATACTCTGGTCGCAGACAATACCCGCCAGCGCAATCACGGTAATACCTGTTGTTCCACCGCCAATATCGATGATCATATTACCTACCGGCTCTTCAACATCGATACCGATACCGAGCGCCGCCGCCATGGGTTCATGGATGAGGTACACTTCTTTTGCACCGGCCTGCTCCGCACTGTCTCTTACAGCACGTTTTTCTACTTCCGTGATGGAGGAAGGAATACAGATCATCATTCTCCAACTGGGAGGAAATAACGGCTTTTTGGGATATACCAGCTTTATCAACTCCCTGATCATCAGCTCAGCCGCATTAAAATCCGCAATCACGCCGTCTTTCAAAGGTCGCACCGTGCGGATACTTTCGTGTGTCTTCTCGTGCATCATCAACGCGCGCTTGCCTACCGCGAGCACTTCCTTCGGATTATTGCGGTTCAGCGCCACTATACTCGGCTCATTTACAGCGACTTCATCATTATGTATAATAAGGGTGTTTGCGGTACCCAAATCCATTGCTATTTCCTGAGTAAACCAGTTAAAAAGTCCCATTCTCTATATATTCAAAATTGTGTTGGCAAAGGTGGAGAAATTACCCGAAAGTAACAAAGCAAAAGCATAAATAAGGCTATTTTTCGGCTTTAGGTTATTATTAACAGATTTTTACTCAGATATGAATTTTTGGTGATATCTGTCTGGCGCATCCCGGAGGTTTGATGCCACACAGACCTCCAGGAAAATAGGCAAAGAAGCACCGAGAGCGAGAAGAAAAATGTTGTGCCTGCACAAAAAAACAACCTCCAGCTGATTGCGTTTTTTTCAGTACGTTTGCCAGATAACAAAGTACAAACCAAAAGAGATGGCTCTAAAAGATATTCAATCAACAGGAAATAAGGATACCCGGAGTGGTTTCGGGGACGGTATTGTTGAAGCCGCGCGTAAAAACGAAAACATCGTTGCGCTGAGCGCCGATCTGCTGGGCTCTATGAAACTGAATGGTTTCATTAAAGAGTTTCCCGAAAGATTCGTTCAGTGTGGTATTGGCGAAGCCAACATGATGGGCGTTGCCTCAGGGCTTTCCATCGGCGGGAAGATCCCTTACACTACGACGTTTGCGAATTTCAGCACCGGGCGTGTATACGACCAGATCCGTCAATCCATTGCCTACAGCGGCAAGAATGTAAAAATATGTGCATCTCACGCGGGTGTTACACTTGGTGAAGACGGTGCTACGCACCAGATCCTGGAAGACATCGGCCTGATGAAGATGCTGCCCGGCATGACCGTGGTGGTGCCTTGCGATTACACGCAAACCAAAGCCGCTACCATCGCGATCGCGGAATACGAAGGACCTGTTTACCTGCGCTTCGGACGTCCCAGCTGGCCGATCTTTACTAAAGAAGAAGACTTCCAGATCGGGAAGGCACAATATTTTTCTGAAGGAACCGACGTAACCATCTTTGCCTGCGGGCACCTGGTTTGGAACGCGATCCAGGCTGGTGTGGAGCTGGAAGCTAAAGGAATCAGCGTCGAAGTGATCAATATCCACACTATCAAACCCCTGGATGAAGAAGCTGTGTTGAAATCGATCCGGAAGACCCGGTGTGTTGTGACTGCTGAAGAGCATAATATCATCGGAGGACTGGGAGATGCCATCGCACAATGCGCTGCTAAAAATTTCCCGGTTCCGATCGAATATGTTGGTACTAAAGATACATTCGGCGAAAGCGGTACTCCGAAAGAACTTTTGAAGAAATATGGTATGGATGTATCCGACATCGTTGCCGCCGCAGAGAAAGTGATGAGCCGGAAAAATGGTTAGTATCCAAAAGTATAAATGATCTGCAACCCGCGTCCTGGTGACGCGGGTTTATTTTTTTACGCCCGACAGATTATTTTAAGTAGTTTAAACCTCTCTAAACTTATCAAGTCATAATTATTGTTTGATGGCGCGTCCTGATATTTCTGATGAAGAACTCTTATTGCTGTTTCGTGACCCGGCCACGAAGCAAAAGGCCTTTTCGCAGATCATCGATAAATACAAGGAAAAACTCTACTGGCATATTCGCAGGCTGGTAGTGAGTCATGAAGATGCAGATGATGTGCTTCAGAATGTATTTATTAAAATGTGGAAAGGACTGGACCGGTTTCGCGAAGAAAGCAGGTTATATACCTGGTTGTATCGCATCGCCAGCAACGAAAGCATCACCCACCTGGAAAAACAGCGAAAGATCAAACGCGTCGAAGCCGGCGGTGAATCTGAATCGTTCCTGGCGGAAAAAATCAAAGCCGACGAATATTTTGATTCGTCGAAGATCGAGTGGAAGCTGCAACTGGCGATACAAAGCCTCCCTGAACAACAAAAACTCGTGTTCAGCCTCAGGTATTTTGACGAAATGCCCTACAGCGAAATGAGCGAGATATTGGGCGTGTCTACCGGTGCGCTTAAGGCAAGCTATCATCATGCTGCCAAAAAGATACACAGCTACCTGGTGAACGAATTAAATTTTTAATTAATTTATCAGTCTACTATTTTATATGAGTGAAGAGAAAAAGATATCGCAATTATTGGATGACTTAAATGAAGACGCTACCCCGAAACCTGTGGATACGCCGTATTCCACGCCCACCGGCTATTTTGACTCGGTGACCCACGATATTATTGATCAATTAGAGGACATCGGACCACAAGAATATATCCTCCCCGAGGGCCTGGCTCAACAACCGACGTATCGCGTTCCGGATCACTACTTTGACACGCTGGAGGCTTCCATTTCCCGGAAAACAGAGAAACAACCGCAGCCGGGGAAAGTGATGGCCTGGTACAAGCTGGCTGCAGCCGCGATGATCTCAGGTATCATTGCTTTCAGCGCTGCCTGGTTTTTGAATCCGCGTGAAGGACATCATGCAACGACCGCCAACACCCGGGCGCCACAACCTGCCATCTACCAGGTGAAAAGCAGTGAACTTGCAGAATTTGCTGAGGAGGGAGAAGACCCTATGGCCGCCTCAGCAGCCAGGAAAAAAAGCCTTGATGGCAATCAACTTTTCCGCGGCATCAGTAACCAGGAATTACAAACCTTTTTACAGGAAGAGACAGGCAACGCGAATGAATTATTTTAATCTCGATCGAATATGTACAGACAAATCATATTGCTGCTGATGATCCTGCTGGGCGTTCAGCAGATGACAGAGGGACAGCAAAAAGATCCATCCAAAATCAATGACGTTTTTTTTCAGTATGTGACCCAAACGCTGGAGCTAACTCCTTCAGAAGCAAAAGGAATGCGCCCTTTGGTGAAAGCTTATCTGACAGAAAGAAAGAAGATCATTGGTGCCACAAAAGACCCTTTGGAGCGGGAACAAAAGATCCTGGCCTTGAAGATTTCGTCCCGAAAACAGATGGCAAAAGTGATCGGAATGAAACGGGCCACATCCTTTTTTACCAGTGAGCAAACCTTCCGCCGGAAGGTCAGAGATGAGCTGAAAAACCGGAAGCAGGGCGGGAAAAAAAATTAATGTTTAAACTTTTTTTTCTTAAAAAATTTTTTTTGTCTGAATCTTTCCCTATTTTTGCACTTGGTGTTTTTCATAGGTTAGCAACGGCCAGCTCTTTTTAGGGCAGGCCTTTTTTTTTAGCTTTACGCTCCGGAAAATCGATGTACCGGTGTTTTGATATCGTGGTAAAACAGAAAAGACCACTCTTTCCCCTCTTCCATCCATTGTTCTCTTAGCTGCATGGCTTTTTTCCCGTCATAATCATATTTGGCGGCAAACCGGGTTTTCATCTGGGAAAGCTGTGGAGCGTCGTCGGCTCCGAAAAAAACAGTTGCTGCCCCTTCTTTGATCCAGATTACCCGGTGGTATTTGGAATGGGCGCCTGTGACCTGATAGGTGATTCCGTCAGAGATGGTCCCGGCCTCCTCTTCTGATAGCACCACATTGTCGGAAGTGCGCAGCAATTCCAGCATGTCTGACTGGTAGGATGCAGCATTACTTCCCTCAAAAGCGTATTCTAATTCCTGCTTCTGTACGAAATAGGTGGCATTTTCAAAACTCAGGTGGCGCGTGTAAGGGTTCACCAGCCCTCCGGCATGATCCTTATGCAGGTGGCTCATAATAACCTTGGTGACGTCGCTGGCATTGACTCCCTGTTCGCGGAGATTTTGATACAACTGAAACTGACCGTGCTCGTCTGTCAGACCCAGGCCCGTATCGAGCAGGATCACATCATCGTTGGTGATGACCACAAACGGCTGGATCTCTACCAGCATGCTTCCGCGGCTCCGGCCAGCCAACTCGTCTTCACTTAATTTAAAGGGCACAAACTTTTTGGAGGCATCCACAGTAAAACTGCCTTCAGAAAGGGGAATGATTTTCATGAATTTTTATTTATGGGTAAATGCATCCTCTGATGCACCTTTTTTATATTTTTCTGCGTGATTTCCACAACTGTGATCGGAAGAGGATGGTGATCCGCTCGCGCCGTCATGGGAGCACAAAAGTAATTTTTATTGAGTGAACAGCTGCGGGCAGCCTCATCTGAGTTTCACGAAACGAGCACTAAAAAAGGCGAGGTAACAAATATTGATCGATTGCTGAAGTTCTGGTATGCCCTTGTGAAATAGTCCATCGCCGCATGCGGTTGCAGCAAACTTAATCGCTGAGATCAGAAAGCCCTTCACGTCGTGGCGAGGAATGACCAGGGATATTGCCCGACGATTCTCGTTACATGCTCCTCCTGTACTGGCCACCCACTTCATAAAGTGCATGCGTGATCTGTCCGAGCGAGCAATATTTGACGCATTCCATCAACTCCTCAAACAGGTTCTTTTCTTCCAGGGCGGCTGTTGTTAACCGAAGTAGTGCCGCTGCAGCCAAGTCCTGGTTGCGCTCGTGGAAGGCTTCCAGGTTGTGGATCTGCCGGTCTTTTTCTTCACCGGTGCTGCGTATCACTTCGGAAGGAAGAAGGGTCGGGCTGCCTTTTTTATCCAAAAATGTATTGACGCCAACGATCGGCAGGTTTCCCGTGTTTTTCTGCATCTCATAATGCATGCTTTCCTCCTGTATCTTATTGCGCTGGTACATCCTTTCCATAGCGCCCAGCACCCCGCCCCGGTCGTTGATGCGCTCAAACTCCGCCAGCACAGCCGCTTCCACAAGGTCGGTCAATTCTTCGACAGCAAAACTTCCCTGTAAAAAATTCTCGGATTTTGCACTACCCAGCTCCCGGTTAATGATCAGCTGGATGGCCATAGCGCGGCGCACGCTTTCTTCGGTCGGCGTGGTAATGGCTTCGTCATAAGCGTTCGTGTGTAAAGAATTGCAGTTATCATACACGGCATAGAGCGCCTGCAACGTCGTTCGTATATCATTAAACTTGATCTCCTGGGCATGCAGGCTCCTGCCGGAGGTCTGAATGTGATATTTGAGTTTTTGTGACCGCTCATTCGCCCCGTATTTTTCCTTCATTGCTTTGGCCCAGATGCGGCGGGCCACCCGGCCGATCACGCTGTATTCGGGATCCATCCCGTTGCTGAAGAAAAAGGAAAGATTGGGTGCGAAATCATCGATATGCATGCCCCGGCTTAAATAATATTCAACATAGGTAAATCCATTCGACAGGGTAAAAGCCAGCTGTGTGATAGGATTGGCACCCGCTTCGGCAATATGATATCCGCTGATGCTGACGCTGTAAAAGTTCCTCACTTCATGCTGAATAAAATACTCCTGGACATCGCCCATCAGCTTCAGCGCAAATTCGGTGGAGAAGATGCAGGTGTTTTGCGCCTGATCCTCCTTCAATATATCTGCCTGCACCGTGCCGCGAACCCGGGCCAGCGTATCGGCTTTTATTTTCCGGTATGCCTCGGGTGGCAACACTTCATCACCGCTTAAGCCGAGCAACTTTAAACCCAAACCATCGTTACCTTTTGGTAAGTCACCAAAATAAGATGGAATAGGAATGCTTTTACGTTTCTCACTGACAAGTCTATCGACCATCGCCCATTGCCCATTGTCCGTTATCCATTTCTCACATTGCTGATCAATTGCTGCATTTAAAAAGAAAGCGAGTATGATGGGTGCCGGACCGTTGATCGTCATGGATACGGATGTCGCGGGATCGCAGAGATCAAAACCGCTGTACAACTTTTTTGCATCATCCACCGTTGCTATACTAACCCCGCTGTTGCCCACCTTCCCGTAAATATCAGCACGCCTTGCCGGATCTTCGCCATACAGGGTAACGCTATCAAAGGCCGTGCTGAGTCGCCTGGCAGGCTGACCGGCACTTACATAATGAAACCGCCTGTTGGTGCGCTCCGGCCCACCCTCGCCCGCAAACATCCTCGTCGGATCTTCACTTTGCCGCCTCAGCTCAAAGACGCCTGCTGCAAAGGGAAACTTTCCCGGCAGGTTTTCCTGTAGCTGCCATTTTAAAATATCGCCCCAATCCTTATAGGCAGGAAGGCTGACTTTCTTGATCGCTAAACCGCTTAACGATTCACTGACAAGCGGCTGGCGGATCACTTTATCACGAACCTTATATTCAAAGAAGGAGTTGTGGTACATTTCCTTCAGCAAGGGCCAATCGTTCAACCGTTTTTGATTGGCTACATCCAGTTGAGCAGACAGCTCACCGATCTTTTTGTCGATTTCTTCAGATGCAGTTAACAGTTCTTTCGCGCCATGCAGTTGGTATAGTTGAGAGGCAATGGCTGATTGGCTTTGCACCCAACGGTCGTAGGCGGTAATACTTTCAACGATCTCAGACAGGTATCGGACCTGCTTTGGAGGGATCGTG
Source organism: Niabella sp. ZPM-14 (assembly GCF_055693045.2). NCBI lineage: Bacteria > Pseudomonadati > Bacteroidota > Chitinophagia > Chitinophagales > Chitinophagaceae > Niabella > Niabella sp. ZPM-14. Next base: position 3,259,035 of record NZ_CM181148.1, on the reverse strand, counting down.
TGAGATGGTTCACTGATTGACGCTTCATGAGTGGCTTGTTCTTCTTTCTCATCAAAACGAACGCCTTTTTTTTCTTCGATAATTCGTAGCGTTTGTTCGAACAACCCGTTCACACCTGTGTCATTGAATTGTGCCGCGACGGTGCCGATCACCGGAAGATCGGCGTCATGGGCTGACCATAACTGGTGATTGCGTTTATACTGCTTTTTAACGTCTGTTAACGCGTCCTGCGCGCCGGGCTTATCAAACTTGTTAATGCAAACGATATCAGCATAATCGAGCATATTGATCTTCTCCAATTGAGATGCGGCGCCATATTCCGGCGTCATGACATACATACTTACATCACAATATTCGACAATAGACGCATCGCTTTGTCCAACGCCCGCGCTTTCTAAAATGATCAGGTCAAACCCGGCTTCCCGACAAATATGAATGGCTTCCGTGGCCGTTTTACTCAGCGCCATATGATCGTTCCTGGTTGCCATAGACCGCATGTAGGCGCGCGGATGAGAAATAGCATTCATGCGGATGCGGTCGCCCAATAAAGCGCCGCCCGTTTTTTTCCTGGAAGGATCGACTGAGATAACCGCGATGGTTTTGTCCTGATACCTTCGTAAAAATCTCCTTACCAATTCATCTGTCACGGAAGACTTGCCTGCGCCGCCGGTACCCGTGATGCCCAGCACCACTGCATCATTCTTAATGTTCTGACGTAACACAGTTTTTTCACCTGACTCAGCTAAAGTGATCGCCCTTGCGATCTTCCGGATGTCCTTTGCTTCCCGCAACGGCGCTTCGTCCAGCCAGGCATCGGGAGCTTTCAAGAAATCAGCAGCATGTCTTTTAATGCGATTCAACAGGTCTTCAATCATTCCTTCCAAACCCATGCTGCGCCCATCATCGGGCGAATAGATCCGTTCAATACCATAAGCATGCAGCTCTTCCATCTCCGCAGGAAGAATCGTACCTCCACCGCCACCAAAGATCCTGATATGTCCGCATCCCGCTTGCCCCAACATATCATACATGTATTTGAAAAACTCGAGGTGACCGCCCTGGTAACTGGTAATAGCTACCGCGTGCGCATCTTCTTCAACAGCGCATTCCACAATTTCGTGAACGCTACGGTTATGTCCGAGATGGATGACCTCCACTCCTTTACTTTGCAGGATGCGCCGCATGATGTTAATTGCAGCATCATGGCCGTCAAACAGGGACGCGGCCGTAACAATTCTAATTGTGTTATGTGCGTTGTTCATATAGCTGAATGCTAACAAACTTACAGCAAATTTTTAACCGGAGATCCGGACAAATCACTTTCCAGTGCATCAGAACGAGGCCCGTCACATACTCTTAAAAAAAATGTGTACATTGTGCGTCGACCAAATATTACTGTACATCTGTGCTTACAATCCGCAATCAGTGCGATCCCTGGGCATTCAACAATTTATTGACATGAGAAACTTATTACCCATCTTCATGGCGGCCACAGTATTTAACTCCTGCGATCAAGCCAAAAACAATCCATCAACTATGCATGCAGAAAAGACAATCTCAGATTACACCAACCTGGTACGAGCTAACGGGTCAAGCTTTCACAAGAATTTCAGTGCGGGCGAGTTCGATAAAAACGGGCCGTTGGTAACGGAAGACATTTATGTCAATTCCAACAACGCCATTCTGGTGGGCCGCGACAATTTTGTACAACGAATCAAACGGTATGACGTCCCGTTTCCAGGCATGCAACTCAGGGACCGGATTGTAATCGTTGAAGATAATGTTGCTGCCGTGCATTACTTATTGCAGGGCGTACAAAAAGGCCCATTCGGGGATTTGCCGCCCACGGGAAATAAGGTGGAAGCGATGAGCGCAGAGTTTTTTGTGATGGACGAAAACGGATTGATGAAAGATTTGTTGACCATTACACAACTGGATAAATTGAAAGCGCAAATAAAGGGTGAGGATACCGTCGGAAATCATCAGAACGTATCACTTTATTCTATTGACCCTACTGTTCCCAAAGCAGTTACATCGGCAACAGCTGACCTTTATGTAAGGCATTTCAATTTCCGCAACTGGGAAGGCTTGGAAAAGTTACTGGCAAGCCATGTAAAGGTTAATTGGAACGGGGATATGATCAGCGGCTCATCCGCATTTATTGACACCCTTAAAAATCGCGTTGCCGCATTTTCTAATATCACTTACCAATTAGACCGAAGCGTCACAGAAGCCAACCGTTCTGCCATTGGCTATACAATGCATGGTAATCACGACGGCGTTTACACCTACAAAAACAAGACGTATCAACCCACAAAAAAAGCCTTTGAAGTACGGGAAGCACAATATTTAGAAGTATCTGCGGACGGGAAAATCCAATCCATCATCGTGGTTTCCAATCAGGATGAATTTTTGAGTGTGGTGGAATGATTATCTTAATAGAAACTAATAAATGTCTTTAAGTAAAACAGAATAATAATGAAACTTTTTCTTTGCTCTTCGTTCGTTGATGTTGCGAACTATCTGGCTCCTTTTATCGGTGAGAAGTTAAAAGGTAAAACCATTACGTTTATCCCAACAGCAAGTAACCCCGAAACATACAAAGATTATGTAACCAGGGACCGGCAGGCTTTCGAACAGCTTGGCATAGCTGTAGACCCGTTAGATGTATCGGTTGAATCGAAGAATACAGTTAAGGAAAAGATAGAAAGAAATGATTTTATTTATATCTCCGGTGGCAACACATTCTATTTACTGCAGGAGTTAAAGAATTCGGGAACAGACAAAACGCTCCTTGAAGCGATTAAAAAAGGAAAGCTGTATATCGGCGCTTCGGCGGGGGCGATCATTATGTCAAAAAACATAGGTTACATCGAAAAAATGGATGATAAAAGAAAAGCTGATCAACTATCGGATTACAATGCTTTAGCCATTGTTGACTTTTTTACATTACCGCACTATTCAAATGAACCTTTTAAGCAGGTAGCAGCCAAAATACTAAACGAGTATAAAGACCAGATCGACCTTATTCCGATCAGCAATACACAGGCGATCGAAGTAACGAACAAGGATATCAAAATAGTCGGAACTAAATAACGATCTGACCGAAAACTGTTAGCAACATCGCTAAGAAACCCGCTAAACCTGATTCTTCTTGAAAAAATCAAAATTGTATGACTTCAATCCAACGAAAAGGAGCGCGCTCCATAAAAGACATTCCGGCGGATATTTTGCAACAGTTAAATAAAGGCGCTATCGAAACCGCCAATCTCGTAGAGTGGCTGGCCGTAGACCAGCGACTGCTGCTGGAAAATGTACTTCACCAACATCAGCGAACGGCATACCTGAAGCCCGTTTTGAAAAAGATCAGCCAGCTCAAAAAGCAAGCGGTCAACACCGTAAACGAGGCTATAGGAACGGGCCTTTTTGAGCAAACCACGCAACACAATGACCAGGAGTTTATGGAGACGATGTCGAAGCATGCCGCTGATCTGGTTCGTTGCTGGGCGACGTATGTGATTGGTAAAGATGACCGGTTAAACATCAAAGAGATCCTGCAACAAATTCAACCGTTTTCGGCTGATAGCCATTTCGGCGTGAGGGAGGTCTGCTGGATGGCTGTAAGGTCAAAAATAACAGATCATCTTCGCGAAAGCATCGACATACTTTCCACATGGACCGGGAGTAACGACGAAAACATCAGGCGCTTTGCGACAGAGTCAACCAGGCCCAGGGGCGTCTGGTGCGCGCACATCGAAGTACTAAAACAGCATCCCGAACTGGCATTGCCCATCTTAGAGCCATTAAAATCAGACGAAGCAAAATATGTCCGGGACAGCGTAGGCAACTGGCTGAACGATGCGAGCAAGACGCAAGCAGCATTTGTAAAGGACCTTTGCCAGCGCTGGGAAGCGGAGAGCAACACTACCGAGACAAAATACATCATCAAAAAAGCCTTGAGAACCTTGAATAAATAGCAACGAGGTTTTTACATTAAAAAGTCTTATATTCATTGAAGACCTGTAACGAACGAACCAGGAACCCAAACATTTTTTAAATCAAAACAACGGCATGCAAAAGCAATACAAGAAATATACACTTAATGACGATGTAACCCTCCAGGTGATCTCTTATACCGATGAAATGATGATTGCCCGGCTATGGTTTACCGGCAAAGGTTTTAGCGGTACACACCATCACATCAACCAGGAAGCGAACACCGTGCTTTCCGGCAAATTTGAATCCACTAACGGCAATGAAAAGACCATTTTAACTGCCGGAGATTCGGTGCATGTGCATACCGACCTTCCACACAATCTGGAATGCCTCACGCCAACCGGCGAAATCATTACCTGCTGGACACCGGCAAGAAAAGATATCATTGAAAAATATACGGAGGTAGAATAGGCAGTTCCCTACACATAAGTCAGGTTTTGTGAATCCCCGTTGGTGATCAGATCAACCATATTTTCAGTAAAATCATTGTATTTTTATTTTTGAAAAAAGCTTGCGATCTTTTGCCATTAAAACCACGCCCATGTTTACCCTGGAAGAAATCCAATCGGCACACAGCAAAGTACGATCAGGCGCAGACTTCCCTGCTTATATCCGGGACCTGCAGGAATTAGGAGTCTCGGATTATGAGACATTTGTTGCAGATGGGCATGGCGTCTACTACGATGCCACAGGCAATCACATCATCACTTCGCCAGCAAAGTATGGAATCCTGGACATCGCCGACACTTCTGACGCGGGCAAATTGATGTCGGATCTTAAAGCACATCAGCAGGGCCAGACCAATTACCCCACCTTTTGTGAGGATGCGGCCAAATCGGGAATCGAAAAGTGGTTGGTTTCTATTCCTCAAAAGACGTGCGCATACTACGATAAGTCCGGCAATAAACTCCTGGTTGAAAACATACCTGTTTAAAACGGATGAGTGGTTCTACAGCACAGGGATTTGAAAATAATTTAGCGCGACCCGGGTTTGCTTTCCTAAGCAGGAGCTTGACAGGCAGCAATCTTATTGCCTTGTGTACAAGCATCGTGTTAGTTTTGGTAACCATCTCTACCTTCAGCTGCAAAAATGAACCTGGGCGCCCTCGCGCCATATCTGCGAACGGTTATATCAAACCGATACCCGGAAAAGACGAGTACGTCTCCCCGGAACTGGTTGAAAAAGGAAAAGTGCTGATCAGCTATTCGGATTGCAACACCTGCCACAAGGAAGATGAAAAATCTGTAGGACCTGCTTTTAAAGATATTTCAAAGAGATATCCCATTAACGAGGCTTATCTTGATTACCTCGCAAGAAAAATTATATCCGGCGGCAGCAGAAGCTGGGGCTACCCGGTGATGACGTCTCACCCGGAATTATCTATGGAGGAGGCAAAAATGATGGCGGCCTACATACTGTCACTCAATTAAAACCGTCGTCCATTTTGTACCTTCGCGGCAATGAACCAACGGGAACTTTTTTTACGTCATGTGGCGCAGACTTCTACGGCCCCCCTGGCACTGGAAGTGGTGAAAGCAGAGGGATGCACCTTGTTCGATGCGAACGGAAGCACGTATATTGACCTGATCGGCGGCATTAGTGTGGCAAACGTAGGGCACCGCCATCCTGAAGTCGTTAAAGCCATCCATCAGCAACTGGATGCCTACCTGCATATCATGGTCTACGGTGAGCTCGTCGAAGCACCGCAGGTGCAGTATGCTTCCTTACTGGCCCTTCATTTACCGGATTCACTGAATGCCGTTTTTTTTACCAATTCCGGCGCGGAAGCCGTTGAAGGCGCGATGAAACTGGCTAAAAGAGCTACGAATCGTACAAAGATCATTGCCTGCGATCAATCCTATCATGGCTCCACTCAAGGAGCTTTGAGTATTATCGGCAGCGAATACTGGCGCAATGCTTACCGGCCTTTGCTTCCGGGCATATTGCACCTGCCTTACAATAGCGAAGTGTTGATCGAAGAAATCAGCAATGAAACGGCCTGCGTCATTCTTGAAACCGTTCAGGCGGAAGCGGGCGTCAATCCGCCTGATATCAACTGGTTACAGGCGGTCAGGGAACGCTGCACCGCAACCGGCACCTTGCTCATACTGGATGAAATCCAAACCGGCTTCGGAAGGACGGGTAAGCTTTGGGGCTTTGAGCATTTTGATGTTGTGCCTGATGTGGTCTTATTAGGCAAAGCCTTAGGTGGCGGTATGCCACTGGGGGCTTTTGTGGCTGACAGGGAACTCATGATGACGCTGGCCGACAACCCGGTGTTGGGTCACATCACTACTTTCGGCGGACATCCGGTATGTTGCGCCGCCGGTCTTGCAGCGTTGCAGGTGCTGACGACCGAAAAACTTTACGAATCCGTTTCACAAAAGGAGCAGCTTTTTTTATCCTTGCTGAAACACGATAAAATACGCTCTGTCAATAGCTTTGGCTTGTTAATGGCAGTGGCGTTTGACAGTTTTGAGACCAACAAAAAGATCATCGACCGGGCCATCGCATCCGGAGCATTCACGGATTGGTTTCTCTTCGCTTCTAACTGCCTGCGGATCTGTCCGCCGCTGACGATCACCGAAGCCGAGATTGAAAAAGCCTGCGCTATTTTGTTGCAGGCCATGGACGGGGATTGATCATCATTACTAATAAGCGAATGCCCTGTTTTAAAAACGTACATCAGATATCAGACATCCAACATCGGATATCAGACATAAAAAAAATTATGGCTCAAGCAAATAACGAAAAGCAGATGGCGGCACTGGAAGCCGTGAAAGAAATTAAAGGCGGAATGATCGTGGGACTGGGAACCGGGTCTACGGCCTATTACGCCATTCAGGCGGTTGGTGATATGATCAAAAACGGCATGAACATTCAGACGGTGCCCACTTCAGAACAAACACGGCAAATGTCTGCTGAACTCGGCATTCCAATGGTAGATATCAATACGATCGATTCGATTGATATCACCATTGACGGCGCTGACGAATTTACCCAAAACCTCGAACTCATCAAAGGTGGCGGCGGCGCACTGCTGCGTGAAAAGATCGTGGCGTCCCTGACTAAAAAACAGATCATTGTGACGGACAGCTCAAAGCTGGTGCATCAATTGGGAAAATTTAAAGTACCGATAGAAGTAATCCCTTTTGCTAAAGCTTACGTGATGCGGCAGCTACAGGTGATCGGCGGCATCGGCATGATCCGGATGAAAGACGCCCGCCCCGATGACGGGGTCGGACAAGGGAAAGAATATATTACGGACCAGGGAAATGTGATCATCGACGCCGACTTCGGCCTGATCGAGCATCCGGCGGTGCTTCAGGAGCAGTTGAACAGCATCGTGGGTGTGGTGGAGCACGGATTATTTATTGGACTGGCGCACCAGGTGATCATGGTTAAAAACGGCGAAACCCTCACGTTTAAGGCGTAAGGGTTTCGAAAATGTTTTAAGCTGCGCGAGGTGAGAAAAACGCACTAGAACCGGCCCCGGCATCGCTGTTTCCACTCTTCCTTGAAGCGGGTTCTTTCCTCGTCGCTCATGCTGCGGAATTTTTCGCGCAGATCGCCCGGCGATCTGAAGCGGCCTCGTCCTTTCGGACCGCCAAATCCGCTGAACAGTATTTTGCTTAAGATCAGGATGCCCATGGCCTGCCAGTAATTTACGGGGTTCACTGCCAGCACATCAGGAAGGATGGCATTCCACAGCAGCATTACAATGGCACTGAATATAAAAATCGCGGCTATGGCGCAAAACGCGATCACAAATTTGGGCGGTCGCCCGCATTTTCTTTTGTTCATAAAAATATTTTTAAAAATTAATTAGTTCGTTGTACAAATACTGAAGCCGTTTGCGAAGATGCTGTACGGCGTAGCGCTTGCGGCTGATCACCGTTTTGATACTTTCACCGCTTTTATCAGCAATCTCCTGCAAAGTCATGTCTTCCATCTCGTTGAGAATAAAAGCTTCCCGTTGCGCCACCGGCAGTTCTTCCAGCGCATCAAACAATGACTCCCAAAACAGTTCTTTAAAATCTTCCAGCTCGGGGTTGTCATTTATAGCCAGTAAAATATCCTTGAAATGAAATTCGCCGTCTTCCCCTTCGTATTGATAATCATCGATCAGATCCGGCTTTTTTTTGCGGTAGCGGTCCGTGATCTTGTTGCGCGCAACAGCGAACAGCCAGCCACTGACCTCTTCTATCGTCTGCGTGGCAGACGTATTGGCAAACTGATACCAAACATCCTGCAAAATGTCTTCTGCATCCGCGTCGGTGTTGACCTTCCCGCGAATGAATCCAAAAAGCCGCTTACTGTAATTTGCTACAGTGTCAACAATATTTTGCTTCTTGTCATCAGCCATTATTGCAATTCCGTCCGCCATTGAATTAGTAAACGGACAGAGGAGAAAATTACTTTAAAAAAAATGAATGGGGTTTTCTATGATATCAACAGTAAATATATGGCAACGAAATTGCGTCGCACACTTGATTGGTGGAATATATGGCAACCTATATAAACGATCCAACTGTCGAACTAAAGAACACCAACACACGTCGTTGCGAGCGTAACGCAGTGCCCGCCCGGACGAACCCGTTCGCCAGCCCGAAAGATCCATCTGGCGGGGACGGGAAGCCGAGCCATCTTCTTGTTGTTCAGAAGATTCCTCCCCATCCACTCCGGCACTCGTTTTGCTTTGAGGTAAACATCGGTCGAAACGACGATAAACCAATTTTAAAAACATGGAAAGTTTAAGTAAGGCTGTCCATTAAATATCTGGTCAGACCGGGACGGTCAGACCAGATGTTCCGCTAATTAAAAAAGTCTGATAAATCTCCGCTCACAAAACTTACCTGCTGCTGATCGCCCGTCTCCAGGTTTTTGATATTCACGATGCCTTGCTCCAGCTCCTTGCTGCCGAGGATGCCTACATAGGGAATGGCCTTCTTTTCAGCGTATTTAAATTGCTTGTCAAACTTGCTGTTTTCGTGGTATACTTCGCAGGCGATACCGCTGGAACGCAGCTGCTGCGCCAGCTCCATGGCTTTAGCAACTTCGGCTTCACCCAGGTTGAAGAATAACAGCCGGGTTCCGGCAGCCACTTCCCCGGGAAAAAGATCGAGCTCGCTCATCACATCGTAGATCCGGTCAACGCCAAAGGAGATGCCTACGCCGGGGATATTCGGAACCCCAAACAAGCCGGTAAGATCATCGTAACGACCACCGCCTCCAATGCTGCCGATCTGCACGTTTCGTGCTTTGATTTCGAAGATGGTGCCGGTGTAGTAGTTCAGGCCGCGCGCCAGGGTGAGGTCAAGAACAAGTTGACAGTTGACGGTTGACGGTTGGCAGCTTTTTACAAGATATTGCAGTTCTTCGATTCCTTTTAAACCTGTTTCGTTACCTGCAAAAATATGCTGAAGTTGCTCTAATTTTTCTTCGTTGCTGCCGGTTATGGAAAGAAAAGATTCGATGATCCGGATCTGAAGATCCGTCAACCCTCTGCCTGATAATTCTTCTTTTACTTTTTCAATACCAATTTTATCGAGCTTGTCGATAGCGATCGTAATGTCGGTCAGCTTGTCGGCCCCGCCGCAAACCTCTGCTAAAGCGGCCAGCACTTTACGGTTGTTAACCCTGAGCTCAATGTCAATATTCAGCTTGTTGAAAACCGTAGCGTAGATGTGGATCAATTCGATCTCGTTCAGCAACGACCGGCTGCCCACCACATCTGCATCACACTGATAGAACTCGCGGTATCGCCCTTTTTGCGGACGGTCGGCCCTCCATACGGGCTGCATCTGGTAGCGCTTGAAAGGCATCGGCAATTGCTGGTGATTCATGGCCACATAGCGGGCAAACGGAATGGTGAGATCATAACGAAGCGCCCGCTCGGTAATGTCTTTGCTCGACTTTCCTTCCAGGACTTTATCAAAGCCCGCTCGGGTTTTTTCGAACTTGGCTTCATTATCCAGTCCGTTGTTCAGGATCTTAAAGATCAGCTTATCCCCTTCTTCTCCATATTTACCCATCAGGGTATCCAGATTTTCCATGGCCGGTGTTTCCAGCGGCTGAAAACCATATAACTCAAAAACGGATTGTATCGTATTAAAAATAAATTGGCGCTTACGCACGGTATCTGCACCAAAATCACGGGTTCCCTGTGGTATCGTTGGTTTCATTTCTTTAGTTGTCGGTTGACAGATGAAAGTTGACTGATTAGATGCTAATACTCATTCTACACTTGCATTTTTTAACTGTCAACGGTGAGCTCTCAACTGTCCTCTTATCCTTTAGTTGTCAGTTGACAGATGAAAGTTGACTGATTAGATGCTAATGCTCTTCTACACTTGCATTTTTTCTGTCAACGGTGAGCTCTCAACTGTCCTCTTATCCTTTAGTTGTCGGTTGACTGATGAAAGTTGACTGATTAGATGCTAATATTCATTCTACACTTGCACTTGCACTTGCATTTTTACTGTCAACGGTGAACTCTCAACTGTCCTCTTATTTATACTTCTTAATTATCGCATCGCAGGCCTGGTCGATCATATCATAAACATCGTGATAACCGGGCTCCGGTCCGTACCAGGGATCCGGAACATCCATATTCTTTCCGGGGTACAGTTCGTTCATCAGCAACTCCACTTTCGTCTCGTCGAACCTTCCTTTGGCGATCCATTTCATTTCATCTATCACATCTTCGGCCATTGCGTAGATCTTGTCGTATGCTTCAAAGTCATCAACGACAAAGCGACGCGCACATTGTCCGCTGATATCCAACCCTTTCGCTTTAGCGACCTTTTGAGAAAGCTGGTGAGGCGCTTCCCCGACATGATATCCGTTCGTGCCTGCGCTATCCACTGTCCAATCGAGGCCGGCTGCATCGGCCTTATGCTGTAAAATACCCTCAGCCAGGGGGCTGCGGCAAATATTTCCCAAACAGACCATCAAAATCTTCATGGGCGCAAAGATAGAAAAATAGGCAATAGGCATGGACAATGGTCTATAGACTATGGGCAACCTCACGTATCTTTGCATAATGGCTTCAGGAAAACAGAACATCAGGGATCTGACATTGGATCAGCTGGAAAAATATTTTTTATCGATCGGTGAGAAAAAATTCCGGGCAAAGCAGGTGTATGACTGGCTGTGGCTGAAGCCCGTACAGTCATTCGAGGAAATGACCAATATCAGCAAAGACCTGCGCCAGAAGCTTTCCAACCAGTTCTCTTTTCCCGCCATCAAGGTAGATACTACGCAGCATTCTGAAGACGGAACGATCAAATCGCGCTTTCGGACCACAGAAGGCCACCTGACTGAAGGCGTTTTAATTCCTACGGAAGAACGGAAAACGGCCTGCGTGAGCTCGCAGATCGGATGTAGCCTGAGCTGTAAATTCTGCGCGACCGGCTATCTCGAAAGGAAGCGCAATCTGAACTTCGACGAAATATTTGACGAGGTGGCGCTGATCAATCAGCAATCCCTTGAAGTGTATGATAAGAAGCTGACCAATATCGTCTTTATGGGTATGGGCGAGCCGCTGCTGAACTACAGGAATGTGTTGAAAGCGATCGAAAAGATCACCTCGCCGGAGGGCCTGGGCATGAGCCCGCGCCGGATCACCGTTTCGACAGCGGGTGTAGCCAAGATGATCAAACAACTGGGCGATGACAAAGTGAAATTTAAGCTGGCGCTATCGCTCCACGCGGCGACGGATAAAAAGCGACACGAGATCATGCCGATCAATGACAGTAACAACATCAAGTCACTGGTGGAGGCTCTTAACTACTTTTATAAGCAGACCAAGAACGAGATTACATTTGAATATATCCTGTTTAATAATTTCAACGACTCCCTGGAAGATGCGGATGAACTGATCAAGATCTACCGCCAGGTGCCTTCTGACCTGGTAAACCTGATTGAATACAACCCGATTGAGTTTGCTCAGTTTACCAAACCATCTGAAGAAAAGGTCGACGCCTTCATGCGTTACCTGGAAAAGAACAGGGTGAATGTCCGCCTGCGCCGCAGCCGCGGAAAGGATATTGATGCTGCCTGCGGGCAGTTGGCGAATAAGGGGTAGGGAGGTTGAAAGTCGGAAGGTTGAAGTAGAACAACGGAATTTTAAATTGGGTGTTCATGGTCCGATGTAGCCATTAATAGAGGTGTTGCGTTTTTAGATAAATTCCCGTTATATAGCATATATAACACCTTAATTAACATGAAATACACAGTTCTTGTCGCAACCCTTGTAGTATCTTTTTTCAGCTGTAAAAAAAATTCAACCGTCACCCAAAACCGAGATTTACACGGCAGGTGGGAATTGAGAGCTGCTTACAGTCAGATGTCTCGCACATTTGAACCAGGTAACGGCAACCGTTTAGAGTTTAAGGGCAATAACTACTCCGAATTCGAGACAGGTAAATTAAAAAAGTCCGGGAAATATCAGATTGTAGATGATCCGGGTGTTGAAGAATCTGTTGGCTTGGTCATCCCGAGAGGACGATACGGCTCCAGGATTCAGTTTGATGGCGTCGATAATCCGAAGGTCTACTTTGAAATTTCCAGAGATACCCTTTACACGATGCAGGGATATTTCCCTACAGACGCCGGATCCAAATGGGTGTATGTGAAGATCCCCGGCTGATAGAGTCCTAATCTTTTTTCGCTCTTAACGTAAATCCAACGGTTGTTCCGATATCTGGTGTGCTTCGGATGTGAATGGTTTGGTTGTGCGCCTCGATAATATGTTTACAGATAGCAAGTCCCAGCCCGCTGCCGGTCGCGTCCATGCTCCGCCCAACATCAGTCCTGTAGAAGCGCTCAAAGATGCGCGGGAGATTTTTTTCTGCGATGCCTACCCCATCGTCGCTCACTTCGATCAGGATGCGCTTGTCATCCGTCCGATAAATGCCCGCTTTGATCGTACCATTTTTCTTCCCGTATTTAATGGCGTTTTCAAAAAGATTAAGCACCACCTGGCGGATCTTTTCCTTATCGGCGTTGACAATGATCCAGGCTTCACAACCTTTCTTGATGCTGAAGCTGATATTTTTAGATTCTGCTTTTATCGATATGCTTTCAAAAGTGTCTTTCAACAGGTCCTGAACGATAAAATTGGTTTTTACCAGCACCAGCTCTCCGCGTTCCAGGCTGGAGATTTCGTCCAGGTCGCTCAACAGTGCCGTGAGCCGCTCCACGTTTCGCGAGGTTTTTTCCAGGAACTTCCGGCGCAACGCCGGGCTGTCCGGCTCGTCCTGCAACAAAGTGTCCACGTAGCTCTGGATCGTGAAGATCGGTGTTTTGAACTCGTGCGACAGGTTTTGCAGAAACTCCCGCCTGAACTGCTCATTGGCCCGCAACTGATCCATTTGCTTTTGATTCTCCTGTGCCCAGGCCTCCACATCTTCCGTTACTTCTCCGATACTCTTTTTAGGAAGAATGTATTTGTAATAGGTTTCTTCCCGCTTGGTAGCCTTCGTCTGGTAGATGAATTTATAGATCAGCTTTATCTTCCGGTAGATGAAATTGTCCAGCACAAAGGAGATCAGGAAATAGCCTCCTGCCAGCAACACGACAAAAGCTACTAAGGTGAACATCCATCGCTGGTCGACGATATATAACAACAGGCTGACGGGCACCGCTAACGCGAGGGCCGTATAGAAGGATAATTGCTTGGGAGAAAGGTTTTTAGGATTCATTCCTTCGGTGATAAACCGGCAACATAAACCTCCGCCTGCCGGATGAAACCGCGGCGGGAAAGCTGTTGCCATTGGGTGATCTTTTAAATCTCAAACTTATACCCCACACCTTTTACGGTGGTGATACAGTCCATGTCCAGTTTCTGCCGGATCTTCCGGATGTGCACGTCGATGGTCCTGTCTCCGACAATTACATCGTTACCCCAGATCGCATTCAGGATTTCGTTTCTCAGGAAAACGCGACCGGGCTTCAGCGCGAGGAGGTACAGCAGCTCAAACTCTTTTTTGGCTAGTACGATCTCTTTGTCGTCCACCTGCACCAAAAACTTCTCCGGATCGATATTGATATTACCGACTTTCACCGCTTTCGAATTGTCTTTGTGCACGCGACGCAGCAGGGCAGCCACGCGGCTTAATAAAACTTTCGGGCTCACCGGCTTGCTCACGTAGTCGTCGGCTCCGGTTTCCAGGCCGCGCACCTGGGTGATTTCGTCGTTCAGCGCCGTCAGGAACATGATCAGCGTGTCTTTGAAAGCGGTTTGCGCCCGCAACACCTGGCAAACCTGCACCCCCGTTTTTTTCGGCATCATCATGTCCAATATGATCAGGTTGGGTTTGCTTTGATAAGCTTTCTCAATCGCCTCGTCCCCGTCTCTTGCAGTGATTACTGTATATCCTTCTTTCTCAAGATTGTAGGATAAAATTTCCAGAATATCCGGCTCATCGTCTGCAATCAGGATTTTGTGGCCCTTTTCCATTTTAATGATAATTTAAAGCAAACGTAACGGTAATTTGTTTTATATCGATACCCCAGCCCGTTCTTCCCCTCCAACTTAATGTAAATTTAATATGCGAAACGCTTACCCGGATCGTTATCAGTACATCGTTTTTATCAAAAAACGGCTTAATTATTGCTTCTTTTCCCATACTTTTTAATAATCTGATAATTTTTGATCTTACCCAGACATCATGCTATGAAATTATTATCGAATATGTATTTCAAAAGATCCCTCCCCGTCCTCCTGCTGCTGCTCTTCTTTTCCGCCGATGCCCATTCCCAACTGTTCAAGAGAAAAAAACGAAAAAGAGAAGAGCCTGAAAAAGTAGTGGTAGTCGATACCGTGCCCGCCTATACTGTGGCCATTAACCGGCAAATGTTGCAGGAAAAGGTCGATAAAGACCAGGCTGCATTGCTCTCGATCGACGGGAAAGCCGATAAGATACTGACCATCTCCAACGATGCCCAATTGAATGCTGCCGTGACAGACGCGGCAACCAAGCGGGTGGATTTTCTTCAATATGAGATCGAAACGAATGATTCGATTGATCAACGGCTGAAAGCGAATTACCTGGACGGGCTGACACAGATTCTCCGGCATGTAAAGACGTATAGCCGCAGCAGCCAGTCTTCCATCCAGTATTTACCGCAGATCATCGCCACCTATAAACGGCTGATGCAAGCCAATACAAAAAAGGAGTCCATTGCCAGTATTATCCGCCCACTTTCCTACGATATTGCCAATGCCGCCTTACAACCCGATTTCTTTAAAGATCACGCTGATAACAACGAAGTGCGCGACCTGATGCTGCTGAAACTGGCAGACAGGTACCCTGAAAAAACCTTTGCCGCCCTTCGAACTTATCCGGAAGCATCAGTGGCGGATAGCCTCATCCGCTCCATCGGACACCGCTATCCTCACCTCATCTATGATTATGCCCAGGCGAACAATAAACTCAGCTATCGCATTCAGAACATTGAAGATGACCCGCTGATCGTCAGCGTCGTGGCCATGGCCCGCAATCCTAATAAAAGTGGCCAGTTCTATTTTCCCTTCCTCGACAATATTGTAAAGGGCAAAATTACCATGGAAGAAATCGACAAGGCTAAAAACGACCCCGTGCAATATTTCCGCCTTCTCGTGCAAACCCAGATGGATTACACGCAACGCGCGATGAACGGCGATACGGCGCTGGGTCACACCAGCCTGCTAAGAAAGCTGGAACAAAAAGCTAAGGATGATTTTGTAGCGAAGATCAATGGCCTCCACGAAAGACCGGATGCCGTTCGCTTCCGCTGTCTCCAGCCGCTCACGGCCGAAGAGTTGTATTATGTGGCCGTATTGACCAATGGACTGATCTATACCAGCAGCTATACAAACGGAGTCTACCCGCTGATGATGCGCAAAGCCGACAGAAAAGGTGATGAACTATTGAAGAAGCTGAACTTTGACCATTACCGCAAATTTATCAGCCAGGCAGCGGCCTACAACACGCTGAGAGACTTCCTGGGCAGCTTTTCCAATGCTTCCGACGCGCACGACCTGATGAAGTCATTTGTTACCGGGCTGGAAAAAAGCGATGGCCTGGAAGACGGTGTGGATGTCGCAGACTCTTATGCCAGCGTAGCTGAGACCTTACCCGATCTGGCTAAAGACATGCTGGCAAATGTGAAGGACAACCTGGATCGCAACAAAAGAGAAAACAATCCCAAAGGCATTGCCATCTATGATATTTTACACAACC
Organism: Niabella sp. ZPM-14; assembly: GCF_055693045.2. Taxonomy (NCBI): domain Bacteria; kingdom Pseudomonadati; phylum Bacteroidota; class Chitinophagia; order Chitinophagales; family Chitinophagaceae; genus Niabella; species Niabella sp. ZPM-14. Next base: position 3,242,808 of record NZ_CM181148.1, on the reverse strand, counting down.
TGTTTCTTTCCGCCGACTCATCGAATCATGTCGACCTGACCAGCGAACTGGAAATTCCGCCGGTGTACAATGTACCATTCTCCTCCCTTACCAATGAAAAAGGAGAAGTGATCTCACAGGTGTTTTTCTATGGCGACCAGGATGGCAGAAACATTTTTAATGGCTTTCTCAATATGTTTGGTGGCGGCAACTGGAAGATCGACGGCAGCAACAAACAGTGGGTCGTTATCCGGTCGGTAAAAGGCAAGCCGGTGTCTATCTACGCCAACCGTCCGCTGGATGAAAATAAAGGACTGGATGATAAGGCACAGCAGGCCCTGAATGCCTACCTGGACGAGCAGAACCTGCACCCTACCGTGACGATACACCGGGGACATAGCTACTACGCGGAGGCAACCATCGGATACATGGCGCCCACTTCCAAGATTGTGTTCATGGGATCTTGTGGCGGCTTTAACCTGATCGATTCCATCCTGAGAAAATCGGATGACGCGCATATCATTGCGTCAAAGCAGATCGGCCGCACCGCGATCAATAAACCCTTCTTTTACCTGTTGACCGAAAAGCTGAGAACCGGGTCTGATATTGACTGGATCCCGTTCTGGAAGGAATTCAAGAGCCGCGCAAATGTCGCAGGATTTGAAGACTACATCCCTCCTTATAAAAATCTCGGCGCTATTTTTATCAAGGCGTATAAAAAAGAAACAGGCGAAACGGATGTGTGATGGACTATGGTCCATGGTCGATGGCCTATGGACGATGGCGTATAGACTATAGTCAATGGCGTATGGATTATGGTCAATGGCGTATGGACTATAGTCAATGGCGTATGGTCAATGGTCGATAGTCTACATCCTTAAACACTGCACTTTATGTTTTGAGCATTCAACACGTCACCACGCTCCATGGACGATGGCGTATGGATTATGGTCCATGGCCGATGGTCCATAGACGATAGCTTACATCCGGACAACCGGAGCTTTCCGTTTTGAGCGTTAAACACTTCGGCGCCCTACATGGTCCATGGTCGATCAACTATGGACTTTCTCCTCTACTGCTGTTGCATCTGCTCCATATAAAACCGGTAGGAATTACTGGAAACGGGTTCTGCCGGGTGATCTGCTTTATAACTGAATTGCGGCTGGTTGTGCATTTCTTCAACAGGCGCGACCGCCTTATTGTCGATCGACACCAGCACTTCCAATACATGATCAGAAGAACCTTTGTAGGTACCTTTTACCGGGGTGACATCAGAAAAATTACGACCCACCGCCAACCGGATATGCCGGTCGCTGGCAATACAATTGTTCGTAGGGTCTAACCCGATCCATCCGTAATCCGGAAGATAAGCCTCCACCCAGGCATGCGTGGCGCCTTCGCCCCGGAACTCGTTGTTTCTCGGACAAATATACCCGCTGACATACCGCGACGGAATACCGATCCTGCGCAATATCAGCAACAGGAAATGTGCAAAATCCTGGCACACGCCGGCTTTTAATTTCCATATTTCGTCGACGTTCGTTTCTACACTCGTAATGCCTTTTTTGTATTTGAAGTTTTCAAAAATATACGTTGAAAAAGCCTGTGCGTTCTCAAAAGGACTTTGATCAGCGTTGAAAATACCGCCAATAAAGGCTTTCAGTTCATCCACGTTCTCGAACGTTTCCTGTTGGATAAAATCAATGTAAGGAAAGGTTTCCCGAACAGATTCCAATTGCTTCCACTGGTCTGCGGCGGGTGCTTCATTAACAGGAGTGTCAACGGCGCGGGTCACGACCTCTGCTTCGGAACAGATGATCAGCTCCCGGTTAGATTCCACGATGGAGAACATACCCAGCCGGTTGCCGAAGTAGTCGACAAAGGTATCCACCGGCGGATTTTTAGTAACGGTGATCGTATGGCTTGCCACACTCTGCCATTGATCCTCGATAGGATACAACATGATCTGGTTGGTGCATTCCATCGCCGGGCTGCTGTAGGTATAACGGGTAATATGTTTTATTTTAAAGGAAGGCATGCTTGTAATTTAAGTTCTGGTAAATTAAAATGAGTAGGGATCAGGTATGTCTGAAGTAATGCTTGTTAAAAGCCCGGGAGATGTTCTGAATATCGCTCCGGGTCTGGGCAAGAAGCCCTTTGATACTGTTTCCGTCCCTGAGATCGCAGGTGCTGTATTTCAGATTGCTCAACCCTTTCCCGATCAGGAAATCGAGCTGCTGGTAACTTTCAGGAATACTTTGCGTCTGCAGGCGCCGGAAATATCGGCTGATATGTTCCTTACAGTACAATACAGAATGCACAAAGTTTACATCAAACAAAACCTGCCTGATCACCGTATCCGCTTTCGCAATCGCAATACCCCTTGATAATTTCAAGTAAGTTTCATACCCGGACAATGAATAAAGCAGGTACCGAAGCGATGGTATCGCGGCTTCGTGATCCAGATTATAATCGATTTCTTTTAGTTTGATATCCGTCACATCTGTCGAGATAATGCCTCTTTCTATATACTGTCCTATATTTAAAAAGTTGTATGCCTCACCGCGGGTCATGGTAATGGTGATCGTTCCGTATAAAAACAAACTGTGCTGAAGCAGGGCATCCAATGCGGTGATCGGATCTCCGTGCCGGATGGTGTTCCTGATCCCCTGTTCACGGATCAACAGGTAATAGGCATTCAGGTTGTGCCACATTTCCTTGGTGATATGATCCTGTACTGCTTTCGCATTTTCCCGCGCGCGGGTGATATTATTGATCAGCGATGCATCATTGTTCCGGTCGAGCATCACGTAGTCTAATACCGCACGCGAGTTGAACTGGATCGCTTCAATTTGTGTATCGTTCAGATAGCCGTAGGTTTGTAATACCGACCTCCAGCTAAATTCTTTCATTTCATCCTGGGAAGCCACGTAATTCGTACGTAACACCCGCAGCAACCCATTGGTCCTTTCCATATAACGGGCCAGCCAATACACTGATTCTGCAACACGACTTAACATATGTTTCTAAAATTTCTGATTTGTGAATGGTTATATATGGTTTAGATAAGGGCGATTCAGCGGCGCTGACAGCACCACCTCCTGGCTACTCGCTCAGGACCCAGGTATCCTTGCTACCCCCGCCCTGCGAGGAGTTCACGACCAGCGAGCCCTCTCTCAGCGCCACCCGCGTAAGGCCCCCCGGAACGATATTAATGCCGTCCGGTCCGTACAAAGCAAATGGCCGCAGGTCCACGCGGCGCGGTTGCAGCTTGCCATTGATATAGCAGGGAGAGGAAGATAAATTGATGATCGGCTGCGCGATAAAGTTTCTCGGATCTTCCAGGATCGCTTTCTTGTACGCTTCCATTTCTTCTTCGGTCGCCTTGTTGCCCATCAGCATGCCGTAGCCGCCGGACTCATTGGTTTTCTTCACCACCATTTTGTCCATATTGTTAAACACGATTGTCCTGTTTTCCGGGACATCCAGCTCGTAGGTAGGCACATTTTTCAGGATCGGTTCTTCATTAAGATAATAACGGATCATATCCGGAACATAGGAGTACACGGCTTTGTCATCAGCCACGCCATTGCCCATTGCGTTCACGATCGCCACGTTGCCTTTCCGGTAGGCCCAATAGATTCCCGGAACGCCCAGCACACTATCTGGCCGGAAGGTAAGCGGATCGATAAAGTCATCATCCACCCGGCGATAAATCACATCCACTTTCTGCAGGCCGCTCGTCGTCTTCATATATACATGATGGTTTTCCACCACCAGGTCACGGCCTTCTACCAGTTCGATGCCCATAAGCCGGGCAAGGGTGGTATGCTCAAAATAGGCGGAGTTGTACACGCCGGGCGTGAGCAGCACGACCGTAGGATTGCTCGTTTGCCGGTTCGCAAGACCCAGCAGATTCTGCAACAAAAGAGAAGGGTATTCTATAACCCGCCTTACGTTGTTGCGGGGTATCAGGTCCGGGAAGATGCGGAACGTGATGCCCCGGTTTTCCAGCATATAAGATACACCAGAAGGCGTGCGCAGGTTGTCTTCCAGCACGTAAAAGCTGCCGTCGGCGTCGCGGATCAGGTCGATCCCTGCGATATGCGAATAGATATCGAAGGGAACGTTCACATTGATCATTTCACGCAGAAACAGCGGACACGAATAGATCAGCTTAGCCGGAACAATGCCATCTTTGATGATGAACTGCTGATGATATACATCTTTAAGAAAAATATTCAAGGCCTTCAGGCGTTGTTTGACGCCCGCCTCGATGGTGGCCCACTCTCTCGCTTCGATAATACGCGGGATGATGTCAAAAGGGAAGATTTTCTCTACCCCTTCATTATCGCTGTACACGGTGAAGGTAATCCCCTGGGTCATGAACAGCTTTTTTGCCAGCTCGTCCTTGGCCCCCAGCTCTTCCGGCGGCAACGCGTCAATCGTGTTGACCAGCTGGTTGTAGCTCCTCCTGATACCCTGCTCGCTCATCAATTCATCCCATACGTCAGGTTGAATATTATAAGATTCTAAAATTCGGGTTGGAATCATAAGCACTTTTTGATTTACTTTAAAAATGAAATATATTTAAAAAAACCATAAAAACAAACATAATATTAGCGATCATAACACCACCGAGAACACATAAAATATTATTTAATATATTATACGCTTGCCCGACGGAAGGATTTTAATCCACCGGCTATATAACAGAAACGCCTATCGCACCGGTAAGGGTCTTGCAATTTTTCTGCCATGATCCCACCCGCGTCTGACCGCCCCGCCCGCCTGTACCTTTCGGGCAGGCCCGCCCGTGCCGGTACGGACGGGGTCTGACGCATATGCGTTTGTCCCAAGAAGCAATAGTTACCCTATTCGGCGTTAGTGCGCGTATTAACAGGTTAACTTACCATTCTACTGCGCCTCACCCGCGTCTGACCGTCTCGGTCTGACGCATATGCGTTTATCCCAAGAAGCAGTCGGACAGCGTCTCACGCATAGTCAGATGCGTTTACCCCGGCGCATCGTAGCCACAATGCAAATATTCCGTAGGTTTGGACCATGAATGAATTACCCTCCCTTTCTTTCCAGAAGGCATCTAATATCAAAACCTACCAGGAAAAAAAACTGGCCGATCTGCTGGTTTATCTCCAGGCCCACTCTCCCTATTATAAAGCATTATTCGGGCAACACGCCATCGACATAACAAGTATCAAAACGATTGAAGACCTCGCACAACTGCCTGTAACAGAAAAGGAGCAACTGCAGCAGCAGAACCCCGACTTTCTTTGTGTAGGGAAAAACAAGATCATTGAATACACCGCCACTTCGGGCACCGTGGGAAGTCCCGTTACGATCGCTTTGACAGAAAACGACCTGCAGCGACTCGCCTACAACGAGTACTGTTCTTTCGCTTGTGCCAACGGCACTTCAGAAGATATTTATCAATTGATGCTCACCCTCGACCGGCAATTCATGGCGGGGATGGCCTATTATAGCGGCATTCGCAAGTTGGGCGCCGGCGTGGTGCGTGTCGGCCCCGGAGTACCTTCACTGCAATGGGAAACCATCGAACGGCTTCAGCCCACAGCAATCGTTGCCGTGCCGTCTTTTATTATTAAGCTCATTCAATACGCGGAGGACAACGGCATTGACATTCACCGGTCGTCCGTTAAGAAGGCCATCTGCATTGGCGAGAATATCAGGAGCGAAGATCTGGAGTTGAATATCCTGGGAACGAAGATCACCAGCAAATGGCCCATTCAATTGTTCTCCACTTACGCCTCTACAGAAATGCAAACGGCCTTTACCGAATGTGAGGCCGGTAAAGGCGGCCACCTGAATCCCGAGCTACTCATTGTAGAATTGTTAGACGACGAAGGCCGCCCGGTAGCCAACGGACAGCCGGGCGAAGTGACGATTACAACATTGGGCGTGGAAGGCATGCCGTTGCTGCGTTATAAAACAGGGGATATCTGCAAAGCTTACCCCGAGCCCTGCAGCTGCGGTCGCCACACCTTAAGGCTCTCGCCCGTCATCGGCCGCAAAAAACAAATGATCAAATACAAAGGCACCACGTTATTTGCTCCTGCCCTGTTCGAAATCATTCATCGCATTGACGCGATCAGGGAATATGTGGTAGAAGTGTACAACAATGAGATCGGAACCGATGAAGTGCTGCTCTATCTTCTGCCGGAGAGTGACACCGAGGAAACGCATAATAAGATCAAAGCCTATTTGCAAGCCCGTTTGAGAGTGACACCCCATATAAAATATATCAATGGAGAAACGATGCAGAAAATGCAGTTCCCCGACGGAGTAAGAAAGCCGGTTAAGTTTGTAGACAGGCGTCAATAATGTTTGACATCGATGCACCCTGTCCGCCTTATGAAGGGGTGATCTAAGCCAACGTTGGAGTCTGACACCTCAAGCAAGAGGTTGTTTATCCCAACTATAGCGTCCACCAGTCCACAAGTGACGTGATTCAATTCATTGATGGCGTTATACATCTCAAACCTGACGTAGTTTGCTTTTCTGACGAGGTCTTATACCCCAATGATGGGGTTATCAACGCCATCCACAGCGTTCACAACCCCAAGTTTGGAGTCTTTCATCTCATGTCTGGTATACACCACGCCATTACTGCTATTTTTCACCCCATGTGTCATGAAAAAGTAAAAAAAATTCCCGATCTCGTAAACTGTTTTTCCCGATCTCACAAATGATTGCCCCTGCATTCATTGACTTTTGTTTCTGATAAGAAAGGACATGGGAACAGACATGAAAACAGTATGGCTAACGTTGATTGCACTAACTGCAGGCTTCACGGTGGATGCACAGACAGATACTGCGCTTACGCTGGAAGAAGTGCAGATAAGCACCGGTCAGTACAAGCCTCAGTCGCTTCATAAATCTGTTTACAAAATCCAGGTGATCACCGCGGAGAAGATCGCATTGAAAGGTGCGACCAACCTGACGCAGGTTCTGAACACGGAACTGGGTATGGGCCTGTCGAACGATAATACACTTGGTACTACAGATATTTCGTTCATGGGTGTTGCCGGCAGAAATGTAAAAATATTGCTGGACGGATTGCCGATGCTGGACCGTGGCGATACACGGGAAAGCCTGAACCAGCTGGATGTGTCGCAGATCGAAAGGATTGAAATTGTGGAAGGACCCATGAGCACCGTTTATGGAACGGACGCGCTGGCAGGTGTAATTAATATTATCACCAAGGCCGCATCTCCCAATTCTTTCCGGGTCAACGCCAAAGCGCAGGAAGAAAGCGTGGGCACTGAATACAAGCCCTTTTCCAAAGGACTGCATGTTCAGAATGTCAATGCGGCCTGGGACAAAAACGGATGGAATGGCTTGCTATCCTTGGGACATACCGATTTTAAAGGGTTTCGCCCGGATGAATATGGACGCGCCCATCAATGGAAACCCAAAGAACAGTGGATGCCCTCGCTCCGCTTCGGATATAAAAATGACAATTTCAATATTTATTACCGGAATGATTATTTATGGGAAAAGATCTCGTCTGAAGGCCCGATCAACCTGGATACATACAGGACGGTTGACCAGTTCTACAACACACGTCGTATGATGCATCAGCTGCAAGGCCATTGGCGTATCGCCCCAAAAGCTTCATTGACCCATGCTTTCAGCTATACCGATTACCAGCGCTTTACCCGGACCATCCGGAAAGACCTGCTCAATCACACGGAAGAACTGACTACCGATCCGGGAACGCAGGACACTTCGACTTTCAAAACATTCGTCTGGCGCAATAGTCTCCAGTATCGGTTTTCAAAAAAGATAACCATTCAACCGGGCATCGAGCTGAACCGCGAAGCGGCCACCGGGCGCAGGATTGCGGGAGCGCCGGAAATCACCGACTTCTCCTTCTTTGCTTCGGCAGAATACCAGCCTGCTGACTGGATCAATATCCGGCCGGGATTGCGGTTTATAAAAAACAGTATTTACGATGCTCCGCCGGTGATACCTTCCATCAACACCCTGTTCACGCTTAACAAGGCATTCGCCCTGCGCGCCGCTTATGCCTACGGCTATCGGGCACCTGCACTGCGCGAGCTCTACTTCGAATTTGTCGATGCCAATCATAAGATCTATGGCAATCCTAATCTCGAAGCCGAGCAATCTAAAAGCCTGAACGCTTCATTAGTGTATAGTAAAGCGCTGCAAAATAACCGGCGATTCACCGCAGAGGCAGGGGGCTTTTACAACTGGTTTGACAACCTGATCAGCATTGGGACAGATCCCAATGATAATAGCCGGAATATTTATATCAACGTAGATGAAAGCCGCACGGCAGGCGCTTCCGCGAGAGCGAGGATCGCAGCCACCAATTGGGAGGCAGGCGTTGGTGCCATCCTGTTGGGTCGCTACAATCGCTTCATTGGAGAAAATTTCCGTGGTAAAGATATTCCCAGGTTTAATTGGACGCCGGAGCTGAATGCGGACCTTATGTACAACATTGCAGCTACCCGTACGTCAATCAATTTCTTTTACCGCTTTAACGGGAAACGCCAGATCTACCAGACCACCGACGGCGAAAACATTACGCTGGGGGCAAGAGACGCATTCCATTACGGAGATTTTAGTGCGGGCCAGTATATCAATAAATTCCTCAGCCTTACAGCAGGCATCCGGAATGTATTTAATGTAACAAGCGTCGTAAGCACACAGCAAAGCGGTGGCGCTCATGCTAACGGTGGAGATTATGTGTTCAACTACGGCCGGTCTTATTTTATGACACTCATTTTTAACTATCATAAATGATTCACAGCAAATGGGCTCCGAAATTCCTTAACGAATACAGGCCCGTTCCAGGTGATCATTAAAAACTAAAACACACAATATGAAATGCCAATTCCCTGCCCGTTCGGTCAGGCGGGCATGTGAACATTAATAACCATAAAAAAGTATACACATGAAACAAACATTTATAGCTATCAGTATAATAGCTGCATTGGCATCCTGTGGTGACAAAGATGTCGACATCCCCTTGCCACCACCATCCAGCGGCAGCACGATGCAATTGAATGGGCTGACAGGAGAAGAAAACCCCAACATATCATCGCCTGGCTCAGATGCAAGAAACTCGGTCTTTGTAGATTTCAGTGCCGATAAACAGTCATCTGTCAAAAGGAATAGCTGGGATCTGGGGTTTTACACCGGCTCTGATTTCCGCGTGATTATGAACAACACGACAGGAGCTTATGCCACAGCGACGACCAAAACGGATATTAATGCTGTTGGAAGCGCTGATACCATTGGTATTAAACTGGAATTCGATCAAAACAATCCCTCTTCTGCTGACCTTGGCAAAATGGACGGTTTTAGTGGTAAAATTTCTGAAACATTGATCAGCGCGTCCGCAAATGCGGCCGACAATAAAGTATTTGTATTGAACCGTGGGACGCGTGGAGGCATTGCTCCGCGTGATTACATGAAAATAAAAGTAGCACGAAACGGGAATGGTTACACGTTACAATACGCTGCTTTAAACGCGACCAACTTTAATACCGTTCAAATCTCCAAAGGAGGGGACGGTGAGTTTGTATATATTTCTTTAGACAATGGAAACGTCGTCAACGGATTCCCTGCAAAGCAGAATTGGGACATTCAATGGACGTATTCTGCATTTAAAACGAATTTTGGCGTGGATGTTATGTATCCTTTCTCAGATCTTGTTGCACTCAATGTATTGCAAGGTGTTCAAGCATTCCAAGTTGTGTATGCAGATGCTGCTATTACAAACGACGCTTTCAATAAATTTAACAAAGACAGTGTAAGCAAGTATTCGTTTAGTAGTGACCGGTGGGTTATCGGTAGCAACTGGCGCTACGCAGGTGGTCCGCCCCCCAGCCCAGCTCCTTTCACAAGGAAAGAAAGGTTTTACGTGGTTAAGGATCCGCAAGGCAACATCTATAAGTTGAAGTTTACCAGCTTCGCCACTTCAGACGGCGGTACCCGCGGCAAGCCTGAAATCAAATACGAATTAATCAAGTAACTTTAAAGATCATTATAAACTATAAAGAAACACAATGAAGAAACTAGCTATTGTGCTGTTAACTACTGCTTTTGCAGCGCCGGCCATCGCGCAAACCGGTAAAGAAAACGTAGACAAACTCTGTGGATGTTTTGAAGTAAGCTTCAAATACGCCGAAACATTTTCTCCTGATAAGGATTATAAATTTCACGAGCGCGAACAGATCATGGGCGTCACTGAACTGGCGCTTCCGATTGTCAATACGAAGAACCGGGTGGTGATACAACATCTATTAATTGTAGGCAACGGGCATGTGGTGAAGCATTGGCGCGAGGATTGGACCTACGAAAACCCGGTACAGTGGAACTACAAAGGCGATAAGGTGTGGGAAAAAGTAACCCTGGACAAAGCCGATGTGAAAGGCAAGTGGAGCCAATCTGTCTGGGAAGTGACTGACGCGCCGCGCTACCAGGGCTCCTCTGCCTGGCAGGTGGTGAACGGCCATACACAATGGGAAAATACGGCAGACGCCCCGTTACCCCGCCGCGAATACACGCAACGCTCGGACTATAATATTTTAGAGCGCACCAATCGCCTTGTTATAACAGAAAAAGGATATGATCACATCCAGGACAATAAAAAAATATTGAGTGCAGACGGGCAACGTAAATTAATAGCTGAAGAGAAAGGCTTGAATGGCTATGAAAAGCTTGATGCGGAAGATTGTGCAGCAGCGACGCAATATTGGGAACAACATAAAGGCTTCTGGACTGCGGTGCAGCAGGAATGGGATAAAGTACTCGATGCAAAATCTACCATCAAATTGACAGAGAAAGTAGGCGATGATGAAATCATGACCACGCTGTTTAAAATGGCGGATGAGTGGAAAGCTAAAACACTTACGGCTGCTGACGTGAATAAGAAAATAGCGGCTGTTTTGGCAAAGCACGTGCAGTAAGGAAAGTTACAATGTTAATAAGTTTAAGGTTGACAAGATAAGCCCTTGTCAACCTTTTTTATTTGCCGGACAAGTTGTGGCTTTGGTGCAGATCGCGAACAGCGTTGCGGGGGCCATCGTCCGGATGAACCCGTTCGCCAGCCCGAAAGATCATTCTGGCGGGAACGAGGAACCATCTCAAGTTAAGTAACCAAACGGGTTCCCAGCTTTGTCCCCAATAGGAGCAATTATGTTATTTGAAATGACAGCTCCGTCATTGCGAGCGAAACAAAGTGTAGCCGAGCAATCTGATAGATGTGCAAATTGCTCCCGCCCGGATGAAACCGTTCGCCAGCCCGAAAGATCATTCTGGCGGGGGCGGGAACCCTCTCTTGTTATTGCACGAGATTCCTCGACTACGCTGCGCTCCGCTCGGAACGACGAATACTCATGAAGCCGCTCCCGTATTGTTATGGTGAGCAGAACGCAGTAGAAGCGAATGATCTTCGGTTATTGCACGAGATTCCTCCACTTCGTTGTGCCCGGTCGAAACGACGAATCGCAATAAGGAATCATCCATTCCCTTCATGAAAACAGATCCTTCCCCTGCTGTGCCGGGAACGACGAATGATATCCATACGGTACTCATAGTAAGTCTCCAATAGGAGCAATTATGTTATTTGAAATGACAGCTCCGTCATGGTGAACGCCTGCCCGGCCCACAGGGACGGGAAGCAAAGCGGACCCAAACCATCTCTTCCGGCCATCTTCAGTCTGGCGGTTCCCCCTCTCTCCCGGAGAGGGGGTTAGGGGGTGAGGTCAAGCCCCTACTCTTCAAAACTAAAGCTGTGCTTACCGCCGCTCACCGCTTGTGCAGCCCGACCCGGCAATAAAACCGCTGCTGTACAAGTAGCGGGGATCGTAATGTCTAAGCGAATCTTTTTGCCCGTGCGTTTCCAGGAAGAAGTGATCGTCCCGTACAATGATTGATGGCTCGCTTCCACAAAATCCAGGTCTTTGATAAACGCAGGCTTTATGATGATCTTTTTAAAAGCCGTAGCGGTAGTGTCCCTTTGAATGCCCGCCAACGTTTTATACATCCAGGCGGCAATCGCACCCATGGATGGATGATTCCTTGATGCATCGCCGATATTGCGACCTACATCCCAGGTTTCAAAGAGACTGGTGGCGTCATAATTTTGGATCCAATAACCCCATGAAGGCAGTGTTTTCTTCGTCACCATTTTATAAACCGTTTCGGTATAACCGTAGGAAGACAATACTTCGGGAACGATCAGGCTGCCTATAAATCCAAAGTCCAGGCTGTAGTTATTGGCAATGATCATTTGGTTCAGTTGCGCTGCTAATGCTTCCCGCTGCTCTCCGGGAGCAATATTCATATACAATGGTAAGGCATACGAAAGTTGGGTCTTATTAGCATAACTCAATGAGGCTGCATCAAAATAATGAGTATTGATTTTTTCTTTCAACAACGCGGCTTTGGCGGCATAGAGCTTAGCATCAGCTGGCCGGTTGAGCAGCAGCGCCATTCTCTCCATTAACACCTGGTCCCAGTAATAATAGCAGGAGACCATAAAATCTTTTGGTGTGATCGCTTTGTAGTATAACCAATCGCCCAGGCCGTCCGTTAATAAACCTTTTTCATTTTCGATCGTGGTCAGGTACTTCAGGTACCGCTGTGCGGTAGGATACATATTGCGGATACTCTCCAGGTCGTTATGATATTCATAAAGCAGCGTCGGCACGATAAAAATAGCCGCGTCCCAAACCGGCCCGGCCCAGTCGGAATCCCAGTGCCAGGACGTGGGCACGATTCCCGGCACATCGCCATTTTCTTCCTGCGCATCGGTCATATCTTTTACCCATTTGGCATAGATGCTTGCAGCGTCATAACTGAACATGCCCGCCTCCTGCACCATAAAACCATCGGCCATCCAGCCATTTTTCTCACGGGTGGGACAATCAGTGGGAATACCGAAAAGGTTACTGAGATACGAGTTTCGGCAAATAGAAAAAATCTGGTTGAGCAACTGATCTGAGCTTTTGAAGTGGCCAATGGTAGCCACGTCGCTGTGCATGCGCAGGCCTTTCAATGCCAGGTCGCGGATCGGTATCGGCCGGTCCGATGTCATCTCCACATAGCGAAAGCCATGATAAGTGAAGGCAGGGGCAAATACCTCTTTGCCTTTTCCTTTCAACACATATATATCGGTCTGGATCACATCTCTTTCATTCCTGGGACGGAGGTGCATATTGATATTCCGTTGATCGATGCGCCCCGCGGAGTCCGTCATTTCCGCGTGTCGCAGGGTCACCCTCATACCTGCCAGACCGGAAATTTCCAAATGCGGCACACCGGCAAAGTTGACACCCATATCAAACACATAACAAGTGTCATTGATCTTCCTGACGTTTACCGGTTGTATGGTATCTGTCACTGTTATGGAGGGCATGGCCTGCGCTTCCACCAGCGTTGCAGTCGCGTCTGTCACCGTTGCCTTGTGCCAGTTGCGGTCGTCAAAGCCGGCCGCGGCCCAGCCAGGCTGTTCCTTGCGGGCATCGTAGGTAGTGCCTGCATGAATATTGTCAAAAACAAAAGGCCCGGTATTCGTAAGCCAGCTGTCGTCGGTACCGATCACCGACGTGGTTCCGTCGGTATAAGTGATCCGAAGCTCACACATCACCTGCGGCCGCCGGCGCCAGGGCGCCTGATGGAAGTTCCACACGGTAGGCGTTTGCTCATTGAACCACCCGTTTCCCAACTGTATCGCGATAGCATTCTTGCCGCTTCTGATGGCAGTTGTAAGATCGTAAGTCTGGTAAAGAATTCTTTTACTGTAATCCGTGAAGCCCGGATCCAGCGTCATGGGGTTGATGCAAACACCATTTATATATAATTGATAATAACCCAGTCCGCTGATATAACAGCGCGCTGAACGCACTTTGCGACCCACACTGATTTCCTTTCTGAAGCGCGGCGATGCTGCAAATTCGACATCATGCCCATCCGTGATCCAGCGGGCTGCCCAATCTGCCGGTGATAATTTGGCTGTTTCGAACCAGGACGGCCTGGAAGTAAAGGAGCCTTTATCGGTAGCTACCTCGACCTGCCACCAATAACGTGTATGCGGCTTCAATTGCGCACCGTTGAAATAGACCAGCTGGGCGCCAGATTGTTGTGCGCGACTGTCCCAGACATCGGTCTTTCCCTGCGCCAGCAAGGTGGGGTCTGTCCCCACGCGAATTCGGTAGGATCGCTGCTGCACTGGTTTCGCACCGTCGAGCTTCCATCCCAATCTTGGCCGGGCGATATCCGTTCCTAAAAGGTCTTTTTGGAATTCACAGGTCAAATCATTTACAGCCACCTGGGCGGTGGAAGTGATATACCAACCAATCAAAACTGCAATGAAAGAGGGTCTTAAAAAGATGTTGAGCGTCATATAAATAGCAGAAAATTAAGTGATTTGAACCTGTACAGCTCGCACGGGTTCCATCTATATACAGGGCCTGGAGCGGGAAGATAATATTTTTGAGGGACAGATTGTCGACCATCGCTGCTCATTTCGATAAAACCCCTTATATTCCCTACCTTTGCACTCATTTTTTAGCGAATTATGAGTGCAAAATATCAGGAGTTTTCGGGTTTGAATCTGCCCGCTATTGAAAAAGAGATCTTAACGAAATGGACAGAGCATGAGGCGTTTGAAAAAAGCGTGTCGATCCGGGAAGGCGCAACGCCGTTCGTATTTTACGAAGGACCACCCAGCGCCAATGGAATGCCGGGGATTCACCACGTGATTTCCCGGACACTGAAGGACCTGGTTTGCCGTTACAAGACCATGCAGGGATTCCAGGTAAAGCGCAAAGGCGGCTGGGATACTCACGGTCTGCCTGTGGAGCTTGGCGTGGAAAAGGAACTGGGCATTACCAAAGAAGATATCGGTAAAAAAATTACCGTAGAAGAATACAATCAAAAATGCCGCGAAGCGGTGTTGAGATTTAAAAGTCAGTGGGACGACCTGACCCGCAAAATGGGCTACTGGGTGGATCTGAACGACCCCTATATCACTTTTAAAAACGAGTACATCGAAACGCTTTGGTACCTGCTGAAGCAGTTGTTCGACAAAGGACTGTTGTATAAAAGTGTCAGCATCCAGCCTTATTCACCGGCAGCCGGAACAGGCTTAAGTTCGCACGAACTGAACCAGCCCGGCACGTACAAAGACGTTAAAGATACCAGCGCCACTGTGCTGTTCCGCATTCCTAAGGACGGAACCAACGCCGAAAATCCGACTGTACAAAGCCTGTTTGCGGCGTCAAACGCTTCTCAGGCTCCTTCTTCTGTGGAGAACGCCGTATTCTTCATGGCCTGGACCACTACCCCCTGGACCCTGCCATCGAACCTGGGATTGACCGTAGGCGCCAACATCGAGTATAGCCTGGTGGCTACCTTTAACCCTTACACGCATGAAGCGCAGCAGGTCGTTATTGCAACGGCTTTGTTACATAAATATTTTAAAGAAGAAGGCCGGGATAAAGATCCTGAAACCTATCAGAAGGAAGATAAGATCATCCCCTGGAAAGTGATCGCCACTTTTACCGGGAAGGAACTGGAAGGCGTACGTTATGAGCAATTGTTGCCTTTTGAAGCGAACAGCCTGGAAGCCGTTCGGGCCATCACCCCTGACGCAGATCCTTTCAAAGTGGTGTTGGGCGATTTTGTTACGACTGAAGATGGTACCGGTATCGTTCATACGGCACCTGCGTTTGGCGCAGATGACTATAAGGTGGGACAAAAAAACAAGCTGGGTATTGTAACGCTGGTAGACCGGGAAGGTAAGTTCATTGACGGCGTAGGGGAATACAGCGGCCGCTTTGTAAAAAATTATAAAGACGATGCGGCCTATGTTGATGTGAATGTCGACATCTCCGTCGAGCTAAAGCTGAAGGGTCGCACCTTCAAAGTTGAGAAATACGAACACAATTATCCGCACTGCTGGCGCACGGATAAACCCATCCTTTATTATCCGCTGGATGCCTGGTTTATCAGAACAACCGCGCTGCGTGATAAAATGGTGGAGCTGAACAAAACCATTCATTGGAAACCTAAATCCACCGGTGATGGCCGCTTTGGCAACTGGCTGGAAAATATGGTGGACTGGAACCTCAGCCGCAGCCGCTTCTGGGGCACGCCGCTGCCCGTGTGGAGTACCGAAGACGGGGAAGAAAGAAAGTGCATCGGGTCTATCGACGAATTGAATACAGAGATCAAAAAGGCCAGTGAAGTACTGGGTGGCGAAGTGAATAAGCATTATTTGCACGACGGCATTCTCGATCTGCACAAACCTTATGTAGACGAAGTGATCCTGGTGAGCGAGAGCGGCAAGCCGATGCACCGCGAGCCGGACCTGATCGACGTGTGGTTCGACAGCGGCGCTATGCCTTATGCCCAGTGGGGATTGGATCATGAAAAGCTGAAGGCCGGCGATCCGATGCCGTTCAATCAACCGTTTGAAAATAATTTCCCGGCCGACTTTATTTGCGAAGGCGTCGACCAAACCCGTGGCTGGTTCTATACGCTTCATGCTATCGCCTCGTTGCTGTTTGAAAATGTAGCCTACAAAACAGTGGTCAGCAACGGCCTGGTGCTGGACAAGAACGGCAATAAAATGAGTAAGCGCCTGGGCAATGTGGTAGATCCGTTTGATACCATTGAAAAGTTCGGAGCCGATGCCACGCGCTGGTACCTGATCACCAATGCCTCGCCATGGGATAACCTGAAATTTGACCTCGACGGGATCAAGGAAGTACAACGTAAATTTTTTGGCACATTATATAATACGTATCAGTTCTTTGCTTTGTATGCCAACGTGGATGGCTTCACTTTCACCGAGCCTTACATGCAAATGAACGAACGGCCGGAAATCGACCGCTGGATCATTTCTTCTTTACATACATTGGTGAAAAATGTCTCCACGGCGATGGACGACTACGAGCCAACACAAGCCGGTCGCCTGATCGAAGATTTTGTAGACGAACACCTGAGCAACTGGTATGTGCGCCTTTGCCGCCGTCGTTTCTGGAAAGGCGATTATGAGGCCGACAAAATATCAGCTTACCAGACTTTGTACGAATGCCTGGAAACGATTTGCAGGCTCGCGGCACCGATCGCGCCATTCTTTACAGATGCTGTGTTCCGCAATCTCAATAGCATCACCAACCGCCATAGCGCTGAAAGCGTGCACCACGCCTTCTTCCCTAAGGCGGATGAGGCCCTGATCGATCAGGCATTGGAAGAGAGAATGCAATTGGCACAAGACGCTTCCTCGCTGATATTGTCCCTGAGAAAGAAAGTAAACATCAAAGTGCGCCAGCCGCTTCAGAAAGTGCTGATCCCGGTATTAAACCCGGCGATGAAAGAGCAGCTGGAAAAAGTGGAGGCATTGATCAAGTCCGAGGTAAACGTCAAAGAAGTATCTTATCTCACCGAAACGGAAGGCTTCATCAAAAAGAAGATCAAGCCCAACTTCGTAGCGCTGGGTAAAAAGCTGGGACCAAAAATGAAAGCGGTATCTGCCGCCTTAGGTCAGTTTACGCAGGAAGATATCAGCACACTGGAACGCGATGGCAGTTATCCTTTACAGATCGATGGAGATACCATCACGATCGAGGTAAACGAAGTGGACATCAGCAGCGAAGATATCCCCGGCTGGACGGTGGCTTCGAAAGGAGCGCTTACAGCGGCCCTGGATATTACCGTTACCCCGGAACTGCAACAGGAAGGAGACGCCCGCGAGTTTGTCAATCGCATCCAGAAAATCCGGAAAGACAGTGGTTTCGAACTTACGGATAAGATAAATGTTGTTATTGACACTACGGAGACATTAAAAAACTCGTTAACAGCGTATAAAGATTATATTTGCGCGGAAATTCTCGCAGAAAATTTATATTTTCAGGCAATTACGAAAGGTAGTGGTATAGAAATTGATGTTAACGATAACATTTTACAAACGATTGTTTCTAAAAAAGGGTAATTAAATGGCGACAAAAAAAAGCGTACCAGCTAAAAAAGCGACACCCGCTAAAAAGCAAAGCAAAACAGCGGTAAAACCGGCTGCAAAGGCAGCGGCCAAAAAAGCTACGCCCGCAAAAGCGGCTCCCAAAAAAGCGGCTCCGGCAAAGAAAGTTACAAAAGCTGCTCCTAAGGCTGCTCCTAAAAAAACTGCTGCGGCCAAAGCTGCACCCAAAAAGGCTGCCCCGGTAAAAGCTGTTGCAAAAGCTGCTACCAAGCCGCCTGTTACTGCAAAAAGCAAAGCTACCGCCGCTAAAGTGCCTGCTCAAAAAGTTGCTGCCGCTCCTGCTAAAAGCGCGAAAAAACCAGCTGCCAAGGTTACCCCCAAAAAGGAACAGTCTGCAAAACCTCCGGTTGTACCTAAGCTTTCAACAAAAAGTTCAGTGAAATATCAACCGGATTTTACAAAAAGTATATTAGACACCCCTAAAAACGAAAAAGTGAAATCAGTAGTAAGATATTCAGACAGTGACCTGCAGGAGTTTAAGGAAATTATCCTAAGAAAGCTAGATGCCGCAAAAAAAGAGTTGGCCTATTTACAGGGGCTTATTACCCGCCGGGACGAAGGGGGTGATATGGACGAAGGTCGCTACATGACAATGGAGGATGGAAGCGTGAGCATGGAGCGCGAACAACTGAGCCAGTTGGCCAGCCGCCAGATTACATTTATCGATCACCTGGAAAAAGCGTTAATGCGCGTGGAAAATAAAACGTACGGTATTTGCCGGGTTACCGGTAACCTGATCGACAAAGCCCGTCTCCGCGCCGTTCCGCACGCTACTTTGAGCATCGAGGCGAAGTCTATGATGAACAAATAAACTTCATGAGCCAGTTAAATAATTCAAGCGGAGCGCCGATAGCTCCGCTTTTTTTATTTTTACACTTTATCGCCGCATGAGAAAAATTGCTTCATATATTTTATTAGTCTTTATTTTTTGGACAGGGCGGCCTTGCTTCGGACAGCAAGCCGGTGACAGCGCCGCGATAGCGCGCATTCATACTGCCGATGAGCAGCTCGTGGCAGCCAGCTACGAGAGCTATAAAAATGCGATCCTGAAAGATCAGGGAGCAGCGGCTTTCAGTTGGGTAGACAGCAGAACCCTGACCTATTTTGACAATATATTAACCCTGGCGAAAACGGCGGACTCTCTAAAACTTGAAACTTTGCCTGTTCTCGATAAGATCATGGTCCTTACCGTCAGGCACCGCGTGTCGAAAGAATCACTCCTGAAGTTTAACGGAACAAACCTGTTTATATATGCCGTAGATCACGGAATGGTCGGAAAGAATGGTGTGATGAATAGCACGATAGGTGATATCATGGTTTCCGGAAATTTTGCGAAAGGGCAAGCGGTCGTAGGCGGGAAGGCACAGCCCTTCTATTACCATTTTTATAAGGAGCAGGGAAAATGGAGGATCGACCTCACGGCTTTGTTCCCGCTTTCGGGCGCCGCATTCCGGCAGATGATCCAACAAGCGGATCAATCCGAGAACGAATTTATACTTTGGATATTAGAAAATCTTTCCGGCAAAAAGCCCGGCCCCGAGATCTGGCGACCGGTCGGGTGATCTATAAAGCAGTTCACTTTATCTTTAAAAAGGCACAACTCAAAAGATGACCATCACATTTGACTACAACAAAAAGCAGGTAATACAGGCGTTACGCTATCATTTTATATCGAAAACGGAGCTCCGGATCATGGTGATCCTGGTCAATGCGTTTGCGATACTCTCCCTTATATTATATATCATGGGCAAAATCACTCCTGTTGCATTCTTGACCTATTCCTTTTTGTGGATCATTCTCATGGTAAGTCTTTGGTTTGTGCTCCCATCTGTGGTCTATAAAAAAGCGGAAACCTTTAAGCACCGGTTCTCGATGCATTTTCATTCAGATGATTTCGTGTTGGAACATGCGCATGGTAAAAGAAGCTGGGCTTACAGTGCTTTGCAAAGTTTTAAAGAAACGCCCAATTTTTTCCACCTGTATTTTGATACCCGTTCGTTCCTGCTGGTTCCGAAAGATGCGTTTGAAACGCTCGAGGACATTCAGGCGCTCCGGGAAATGTTGAAGAGTAAGATCTGAGAACGTCAGATCCGCTTTACCATTAATATATGGGCGATAGAAAGTTTGAAGAACTCTTCGCCGGTGGTCATGTAACCCATTTTTTCATAAAACCCGCTTGCGCTGCTTCGGGCATGCATCGCGATTTCATTGTAGCCGATGTCCCTCGCGATCGTTTCGGCAAACTCCATCAGCGCACGCCCGATCCCCTTTCCCTGAAGCTGGTTTCTTACCGCCATTTGCCTTAACAAAACACCGTTAGCGCCGTCACGTACCAGCATGCAGCAACCCAGCATTTTATCATCCTCAAAGGCTCCGATCAGGATGTTTTCCTGGTCGGCGGCAATGTCAGTTCCTTCCAGCTCCATGCCCAGAGGTTTGCGCAATATTTCGTTGCGCAGTTCCACCATTTGATCGTACTCTTTGGTGCCGTAGTCTATGATTTTTAAAGCCATGAAGGGTCTGGTTTCTTTGCTGATTTTTGCTCGAAAGGCAGCCGAAAAATACCGATTTTTTTCGGCTTAAACCCAAATAATTTGGCCTTCAGGAACATTTTTACATTTTTTTTTGTTTAGTATACTTATTTAGTCAAAAACTCTATTTTTGCACTCAACAAACAAAAACAATCAGATATGTCAGACATTGCATCAAGAGTAAAAAAAATCATCGTTGACAAGTTAGGTGTTGACGAAGCAGAAGTAACTACCGAAGCATCTTTTACCAACGATTTGGGCGCGGATTCTCTGGATACCGTTGAGTTGATTATGGAATTTGAAAAAGAATTCAACATCTCTATTCCTGATGAGCAGGCTGAAACAATTACCACTGTAGGCCAGGCTGTATCGTACTTAGAAGAGCACGCTAAGTAATAATTTTTAGAAAACAAATGCTTCAATTGCCGGTTAAGATCAGGCAAATAATGAACGAAATTTATATCCGCCTTTGAAGTGGTTACCCATACAAAGGCGGTTTTTTTAACGTAGAGCTGCGTAGCTTATGGAATTAAAAAGGGTTGTAATTACTGGCATGGGTGCTTTAACGCCCCTGGGCAATACAGTAGACGAGTATTGGAATGGTTTAATTAACGGCGTTTCGGGAGCAGCACCTATTACCCAGTTTGATGCTTCTAAGTTCAGGACCCGCTTTGCATGCGAGGTAAAGAACTTTGAGGCTACCGACTTTTTAGATAAAAAAGAAGCCCGCAAAATCGACCGCTTTTCACAATTAGCCCTGGTGGCCAGTGATCAGGCTTTTGCCGACGCCGGCCTCAACAAAGACAATTTCAACCCCGACCGGGTGGGTGTGGTATTAGGAAGCGGTATTGGCGGTCTTATCACTTTCCAAAACGAGGTAATGGAGTTCGCAAAAGGCGACGGTACGCCGCGCTTCAACCCGTTCTTTATTCCTAAAATGATCCTGGATATCGCCGCCGGCCAGGTAAGTATGCGCCATGGCCTGCGTGGTCCCAACTATGCGGTGACCAGCGCCTGCGCCAGCAGCACCAACGCCATGATCGATGCGATCAACCTGTTAAGATTGGGCAAAGCCGATATCATTGTAACGGGTGGTAGCGAAGCGGTGATCAGCGAAGCAGGGGTAGGTGGTTTCAACGCCATGAAAGCCATGAGCGAACGCAATGATGACCCCGCCACAGCGAGCAGACCCTACGATAAAGACAGAGACGGATTTGTAATGGGCGAGGCCGCGGGTATTTTGATACTCGAAGAACTGGAACATGCAAAAGCCAGAGGTGCCAAAATCTACTGCGAAGTAGTAGGAGGTGGTGCCAGCGCCGATGCCTATCATATTACAGCGCCCCACCCGGAAGGATTGGGGGCAAAAAATGTAATGCTGGCAGCCCTGAAAGATGCCGGCATGCAGGTTACTGATATAGATTATATCAATACACACGGTACTTCCACACCGCTGGGAGACATTGCCGAAACAAAGGCTATTCTTGATGTCTTCGGAGAACACTCTTATGAATTGAACATCAGCTCGACCAAGAGCATGACCGGTCACTGCCTCGGCGCTGCCGGTGTGATCGAGGCCATTGCCTGTATCAAGAGCGTTATGCACAACATTGTTCCGCCCACTATCAACCATTTTACTGACGATCCCGACCTGGATCCGAAATTAAATTTTACCTTTAACAAAGCTCAACAGCGGGTAGTGAACGCCGCCCTAAGCAATACCTTTGGTTTTGGAGGACACAATGCCTGCGTAATTGTCAAGAAATACAGTTAGTTTGGTAAGTTTTATAAAAGACCTTTTCACCAGAAATTCTGATGCCGCACTCAAGAAAGAGTTGAAAAATATATTGGGCTTCACGCCCGATAATTTTGAACTCTACAAGACTGCGCTCACCCACCGGTCTATCAGCGAAAATGTTGACGAGAACAACGAACGGCTGGAATACCTGGGCGACGCTATCCTGAGCGCTATCACTGCCGACTACCTGTTCAGGAGGTATCCCTATCACGGGGAAGGATTTCTGACAGAGATGCGCAGCAAGATGGTCAATCGACAGCAGCTCAACGACGTGGCGCTGAAGATGGGTCTTAAAAAAATTGCCAAGTTCAATAAGCTTGACAACTGCCTGAAAACAAGCCATATTTTTGGAAACACCCTGGAAGCGCTGGTCGGCGCGATTTACCTGGACTATGGCTACAAGCGTACCTGTCGCTGGGTACAGCAATACATCATCAATCCGCACATGTTCATGGACGAGCTGGAAGTGCTGGAAATCAATCACAAAAACAAACTATACGGCTGGGCCAATAAAAATGGGAAAGCCCTTGAATTTGTCACCCTCAGCGAGAAGATTGAAAACGGACGAAGATTATTTACCATCGCTGCCGTGGTAGACGGCACTACTATCGCGCAAGGAAGTGCCTTCAATAAAAAAGACGCTTCCCAGATTGCCGCCAACGAAGCCCTCAGCCTGCTGGGTATTAACACAGCCGAAACCGTTTAGTAGGCAAGATCCGGATAAACAGCAGTGACCGGGATTCCCTGAACACCCAACCTTCCACTTTCAATAATCATCGCAAAGGTTTGTCCTGATAAAACAAACATGTAACGATTGCTCATTGCATCCTGCTTATCGCTCATCGCCCATTGTCCATTGCTCATTGCTCATTGCCGATTGCTCATTGCCCATCGCCCCTTCTCTATTCATCTACTGGCATTTTAAGTACCTTTATCCTATGACCCAACACGTTCCGGTTTATATGGATTATAGCGCAACCACGCCCTGTGATGAGCGGGTGGTAGCCGAGATGACGCCTTATTTTACCACCTACTTTGGTAATACATCCAGCCGCACGCACAGCTATGGCTGGCAGGCAGAAGCGGCGGTGGAGCAGGCCCGCGAACGGGTGGCACAGCTCATTGGCGCGGATGCACGCGAAATTATTTTTACCTCCGGCGCTACAGAAGCCTGTAACCTGGCGCTGCGCGGTGTGCTGGATATGTACGCCGTAAAAGGAAATCATATCATCACGGCGCGGACGGAACATAAGGCTGTCCTGGACACCTGCAAAACGCTGCAGAAAAAGGGTGCGAATGTGACCTTCCTGGATGTAGACGCAGCCGGACTTATCAGCCTGGAGGCCTTGGAAGAAGCCGTCACACCTGCCACCGTATTAGTGGCGATCATGGCAGCCAACAACGAGACAGGCGTCATACAACCGGTGGAAGAGATCGGCGCTATCTGTAAGCGACATAACGTGCTGTTCTTTTGCGACGCCACCCAGGCGGTTGGAAAAATTCCTGTGTCAGTCAATGAGTGGCAGACAGACCTGATGTGCTTCAGCTCTCATAAAATCTATGGACCCAAGGGTGTGGGTGCGCTTTACATCCGGCGGCGCCATCCGCGCGTCAAGGTAACGCCTCAAATCACCGGTGGCGGACAGGAACAGGAAATCAGGAGCGGCACGCTCAATGTGCCCGGCATTGTCGGTCTTGGTAAAGCCTGCGCCTTATGTGGCGACCAGCTATCGGAAGAGCAAACAAGACTGGAAAATCTGAGAGATCGGCTGAAGCAAGGATTGCTCCGCATACCACAGAGCTTTCTCAATGGGCATAAAACCCGGCGGCTTCCGCATATACTGAATATTTCCTTCGCTCAGCTGAACAGCAGTCAACTCCTGGCGGCACTGAATAGAACGATCGCACTTTCGTCGGGATCGGCATGTACGAGTGGCAGCCTCGATCCCTCCTATGTGCTTTCGGCAATGGGACTTGACGAATCGCTTTCGCGTTCAGCCCTCCGGTTCAGCATAGGCCGATTCACCACCGAAGCAGACATCGACCAGGCGATAACAGCAGTTACCCAACAAGTGGCACTGCTCCGGAGTCAGATCCCTTTATAAAGATTCAGCAATTAATCTACCACCAACAGACCCACGGTTACATTGGTGAACCCATCACAAAAAGTATTCACCGCACAGCGGTTGTCTAAAAGGATCGTAGTAGCGTTTTGTAGGGTCGTGGTCACACCCGTGTTGTTACTCAGAACAATGGTCTTCTGAATGTTTACGCTTTTGCTGATCGTTCCGGTATATCGACCTACACCCGTTCTCGCCCAGGTGATCGTGATGTCAAGATTGTTGACCAGCGGTATTCCGACGGGCGCTCCTGTACCCACCTGGCTCACCACCGAGGCATATACACGGTTGGCGTTACACATATAAGTGGTGTTGGTGATTTCAGTTGCATCCAGCACATTGTTACGATTCTGATCTAAACCATAGTTGATCCGGTTGCCACCTCCTGCACAGTTGGCGCCGATGGGCTCCGCAACAACGCTTACGAGGCTGTTCAATCCGTTGCTACCATTGCTTCCGGAAGTATTACAGATATAAGAAGAGGTGGTCACTTCATTATTGTCCAGCACATTGTTCCGGTTTTGATCCAGGCCGTAGTTAATTTTTTTACCACCGTTGGCGCAGTTGGTACCGGCAGATTCATCTACCACCGCCACCAGGGTATTGAACCCATTCGCTCCCGTGCCGCCGCTCTGACCGGGTGCACCATTACAAATGAACTGTGTGTTTTTAATTTCAGTGGTTTCCAGCGTGCCGTTGGCGTTAATGTCCAGGCCCGAATTGACCTTGTATCCTCCGTTTGCACAATTCTGGCCTGCAGGCTCCGCCACGAAGGAGATCAGTGAGTTGATGCCACTGGTTCCGCCGCCCACGCCATTACAGATGTATTTGGTGTTTTGGATTTCGGCAGCTTCCAGTGTGCCGTTATTGTTCTTATCAATACCTGTCACCACCTTATAGCCGCCATTGGTGCAGTTGGCGCCGGCCGGTTCGTTGATAAAATCGATCAGACTTGTTTTTCCGTCAGCACCGTCGGTACCATCGGTTCCGTCACTGCCTTTCGAGCAGGATAATAGAATGACACTTAGCACGAGGAGGGCAGTTGCGCAGCTTTTCATTGTTGAATGTTTGGGTAAAGAGAGTCAGTTTGTTTAGGTCGCGAAATTAAGGCGAACCCGTTAAGAATCAGACAAACAATGGTTATTAAATTTTAAAACGCTCCTCTGAACGCGTCAATCCATCACGCTTTTTCCAGTCAGCGGTTGACTTACCTTTTCTGCGGATTTTGTACATAAGGTAAATCTGTTACCTTCGTGACCTACATTACATATTATTTATATGGAATAGTAAGAAAGGTATCACACTCCCCAAGGGAGCGCTTTTTAGCTATTCCTGCCCGTTTACCGAGGGGCAATGAACTTAAAAAAAAACAGACACATGAATAACGTTTGGACCGCATACCAGGAGCAGCACAAAGAACGCTTTCTGCAGGAGATGATGGATCTGCTGCGCATACCATCAGTTAGTGCTAAAAGCGAACATAAGGAAGATATGATCACTTGTGCCGAGGCCGTAAAAGCGTCTTTGCTGGCCAGCGGTTGTGATAAGGCTGAAGTGATGGAAACCGGCGGACACCCGGTGGTGTATGGCGAGAAGATCACAGATCCTGCAAAACCTACAGTACTGGTATACGGACATTACGACGTGCAACCTGCGGAGCCGCTGGAATTGTGGAAGACGCCGCCTTTTGAACCCACCATTGCAGACGGTAAAGTATTTGCCCGCGGCAGCGCTGATGACAAAGGCCAGTTCTACATGCATGTAAAAGCCCTGGAAACTATGGTGAAAACCGACACCATGGCGACAAACATTAAATTCATTATTGAAGGGGAAGAGGAAGTGGGATCGCCCAACCTGGGAAAATTTGTAGCGGCCAATAAAGAGCTTTTAAAAGCAGATGTGATACTGATCAGCGACAGTTCATTACTGAGCATGGAAAACCCTTCTCTGGACACCGGCGTGAGAGGCTTAAGCTATATTGAAGTGGAGGTAGCGGCAGCGGCACGCGATCTGCATAGCGGCACTTATGGAGGCGCTGTGGCCAACCCGATCGTGATCTTGTCAAAGATGATCGCGAGCTGCCACGATGAAAACAATCATATCACAATTCCCGGTTTTTATGACGACGTGCAAACGTTCTCAGACGAAGAACGCGAACTGATCAATAAAGCGCCTTTTGACGAAAAGGAGTATAAAGACGAGATAGGCATCAAAGAGCTTTGGGGTGAAAAAGGGTACAGCACTTATGAGCGGACCGGCATCAGGCCAACACTGGAGCTGAACGGTATATGGGGCGGCTACACAGGTGAAGGAGCGAAAACCGTTTTACCGGCCAAGGCTACGGCGAAGATATCAGCCCGGCTCGTGCCTAATCAAACCAGTGATAAAATAACCCAATTGCTGTTGGATCACTTCAGAAAAATAGCTCCTTCCAGCGTGACCGTCAATGCGTTTGAGCATCACGGCGGTGAGCCTTATGGCACGCCCATAGACAGCAAAGGATACCAGGCGGCCAGCAAAGCACTGGAAACCACGTTTGGCAAAACGCCGATTCCCGTAAAAGGCGGCGGAAGTATTCCTATCTGTCATACTTTGGAAAGTGAACTGGGCACCAAGATCATTTTTATGGGATTTGGCCTGGATAATGACGGACTTCACAGTCCGAACGAAAAGTACAATATTGAGAACTATTACAAAGGCATAGAGGCCATCCCCTATTTCCATCAATTTTTTGCAGAATAAATTTTTCAGGAAGGAACAGTATGGGACAGATCCAATCTTACAAACCTGAGTGGGCCGGCTATTTCAAGCAATACAATATGGCCTGGCTGGAAGCCTATTTCGTGCCCGAACCGTATGATGTGGAAGTGTTGTCTAACCCGGAACAATACATATTAGACAAAGGCGGCAATATTTATTTTGTAGTAGAAGACGGCGTGCCTAAAGGGACCGTGGCGTTGATGTACAACGAACATCACGAACTCGAGCTTACTAAAATGGCGGTAACGCCATCAGCCCAGGGAAAGGGATATGCGAACCTGCTGATACAACATTGTATTGATGAAGCAAAAGCGAAAGGACATGCAGAGCTGGTCTTATATTCAAATACTAAACTGACGCCGGCTATCACGTTGTATCGGAAGTTTGGCTTTGAAGAAGTACCCGTAGGGTCAGCCTCCTATGAACGGTGCAATATAAAAATGATCAAGCGCCTTAGTTGATTATGTCGCAATACCACGAATGCCCGAAGGTAGGGTAGCTATACTGGCTGTCAACTAAGCATGCAGATAAGTCATTAAGCAAGTAGAGATTAACGTATTCTAGCTGTGTATTCGTGGCAGCGTGTAAAGTTCAAAGATGTTGACGATGATCACCGCGTCAGACCGGGACGGTCTGACGCCCCGGAGCTCGCGGCTTACTCTAAATGAAACTCCGGCCTTACTTCGGCAGCTCCGGTCGTCGCATCCGGTAAGGCACGCCGGTAAGTGTGTGTAAAAACGAAATCAATTGCGCCTTTTCTTCCTTTGTCAATTGTAACGGCTGCATTAACCGGTCGGTCTTGGGAAACATAGGATCCGCCTTTTGCTCCTCCGTTTTAGGTTTCTGAGGCATGCCGCTATTGTACATATTGATCACGCCTTCCAGGTTGTCAAACAAACCGTTGTGCATCCAGGGACGTGTTCTTTCGAGCTCCCGCAAAGATGGCGTTCTGAACTTCCCCACATCTTCCTTGTTTTTGGTGATATTATACAATCCAAGATCTTCATATTTTCTTTTATAGTAGGTGAGGCCAATATTATGAAAGCTGGTATCTGTAAGGTATGGGCCACTATGGCAGTTCATACACCTGGCTTTGGTCCTGAATAAATGCAGTCCGGCAATTTCATCATCCGAAAACTCGTTATAGTCACCTTTGATAAACTGATCAAAGCGGGTATTGCGGCTTCGTATCACCTGTTGAAAAGCGCCCAATGCCCTGGCGATCCTGTCAAAATCAACGGCACCGTCTCCATAAGCGTCGCGGAACAACGCTTCGTAGCCTTTAATCTTTGAAAGCTTATCGGGCAACGCCGGCACATCCATATTCATCTCATGATGCGCGCTTAGGGGCTCTACCATTTGTGACTCAAAGTCCCGGGCACGCCCGTCCCAGAACAATTTTTTTTGAATGAATACGTTCAAAAGGCTTTGAGTATTCCGTTGTCCCTGCAGGTGATCGTTTCCCAAAGCCACTACCCTTCCGTCCTGCCAGGCCAGGTCCGGATCATGACAACTGCTGCAGGATATCTGGCTGGAACCGGAAAGACGCGGATCGAAGAAAAGATACATACCCAGCCGTGTTACGGGGTTTTTATCGATCGACAACCAGCCAGTGTCCTTAGCGATCGGTGCGAGTTCGCTCCAGATAGCTCCCGAATCGATCGTGGGTTGCGGCCATTGACCAACCGGTCGGCTATACAGGTTTCTCAACGAGTCGTTGTAATTCTTAAAAAGTTGAGCAGAGTAATTGGTATAAGAAAAGGACGAGATACCAATTACTATGATGATAGTTAAAACGAGAGAGGCTTTACGCATAGAGTTATAAAAATTAAGCTAGAACTGCAACATACCGATAGTGAAATGCCATGACAACCTATTTTTTCCGGGAAAGCTCATCGCAGGGACATTCGCATCCGTTAAATCCATGCTCCTATACTGCATGTTAAATTGTACATATGGATTAACCTTTTTAAAAGAGAATGAATATTTGAGCTCCAGATTAGTGGTAATCGCTGGAGAGTTGTAGTAATAGTAATCCCTGTACACTACGTTTTCAATAAATTCTGTGACCTGCGTGACAGTTGTAAGGCTGGCAGATTGGGGCTTATATATTCCGCCGCCTGCGGATGTTTTAAAAAATGATCGGGGCGACAAATACCAGAAATATCCACCGAACGCATTGACATTGATATATTGGTAAGCCGTTCTCAGAGCATTGGTCCCGTCAGCTCTTAATAAATAATTCAAATCCATCGATCCCCCCAATTCATACTGTGGCCCATCATTCCGTTTGTGTTCAAACAATGGTGACAAGCCTATACTTTCATATAGATATACGTAGTTGTTGCCTCCATAAACAATGTTATAGTCATTGCCAGAGTGATTTTGATAATCCAGTTTCACATTCCATACGTTCTTTGATGATTTATATTTCCACCACAACACAGCGTCCCAAAAGTCTTCATAATATTTGCCATACTCATCTTCATTTATTCCTACCGTACTTTGAGCCGCCCGGCTATAAAACCTGGAACGTGTTTTTGTGTTCACTGCCTTAACGGTAAATTCACCAAAATTAAAAGCGCCGTCGTATAGCCCCACGATTTTTGAACCGGTAATATTTCCCGTCAAATCCAGTATGAAAGCTTTATTGTTTTGGGCACCGTAGCCTTCCTGAAGCCAGGTGATATATTCAGGATATTGCATGCTGTTCCGGTAATCTCCGTTTTGATATCCCACCCGCGTGTCCTCACTGCCTCTAATAAGTCCGGCCTGTACCCCGGCCTTATGTTTGGTTAAAAACTTTAGTGCAACTGCCGCATCAATATTCATTTTGTATGTAAAATATTCCGGCCGGGGGTCATTGCTGCGCCACCAATTGGCAGTGTAGTAGTCTATACCTGCCCCAACGATCAACTTGTCATTCATCAGTAGCCTCGAAACGGTACCATTTAATGAATAATCGATTGCCTTCCAATTACCCTTCCGGGATGCATATAAATAATAAGGTGCTGAATTAGATAAATCGTTCCGAAATGTGTAAGCAATGCTATCTGCATTCCGGTTTCTGTAACCAAAGCTTCCGCCGACAATGTACTTTTTTAACCGCCTTGAGCCTTCCGTGCTAAAATGAAAACTTTGTTCATCCGGAGACTCCTGGGCAAATATGTTGTCTCCCTTTTTATTTAAATAACCCAGGTTAATATCCAGATACCTGATTGAATCCACATTAGCCTGGGTTACGGGATCTGATAAATTAAAACGGTAATTGTTCTCATAATTCCTGGTATGCAAAGAAGCAGGCGAAATATCCTTCTGCGCCACCATTGACGTTGATATGCAGAACAAGAAAGATAAGAGAAGAATTACTTTGTTCATCATCACTGTAGAAGCAGATTAAAACGACTATTATTTAAATGCGCCTGGAGCAGCCTTAGGTAAATAATCAAAATCATTAGTAGAGTTATTGGTATCCATTAATACGACCCGGCCGTTTATGATCTTCGCAGTCTTTCTTATAGCAGACTGTGAACTGTATAAACCACCAGGCACATTTGTTACTCCGCCATCGAGCGAAGCCACCAGTCGTCTTGGATGGCGATTGTTCACTATGGTATTCTGCACCTGGACAGCATCTATAATAATAGAGTTAGGTACTTGATAATATAAGTCGGTAGCCGCTGTAATAGCGGTTTCAGAGGGGTCAGGATACTTGGGATAACTATTTGGATTTGCGGGCTGACCATAGGCAGGAAATGGTTTGTCACTTTTAAAAATAAAATAAGCGTCTCTGCCTGTTAAATCCAAAATCAGATCTCTGTCACCACCCGTTTCGCAGACAATTACATTTTCAACATTGGTGTTATCAACATCTGAAGAAAAGGGGTTTGTTATTATATTTCGTAAAAAGACTTCAAGGTGGGCATTGCTTAAATCAACAGTTAAAGAAGGATCTTTTACCGTGATCGCATTGCCATCGGCGCCAACATAAGCAGCCTGATGATTTTGCGCAGAGGCTGCGACTACAATACTTTTTCCAGGCAATACCGGATGATCTTTTCCATTGCCTGGTATTCTAAACAACGTGCGAATATACACATGGTCGTTATTTGCTGAAGCTCCCATCGTTGGGGACATGCCTAACGATTTACTCCAATCAAATTGTTTATATAAGATATCGTTCGGATTTGAAATATAATATCCTTTCTCG
This sequence comes from Niabella sp. ZPM-14, assembly GCF_055693045.2. Lineage (NCBI taxonomy): Bacteria > Pseudomonadati > Bacteroidota > Chitinophagia > Chitinophagales > Chitinophagaceae > Niabella > Niabella sp. ZPM-14. The sequence continues at coordinate 3,211,352 of NZ_CM181148.1, read as the reverse complement.
ATGTCAATGCTTCTTAAAGTGCTACCAGACCCCGCCAAAACACCAAAATACAAGCTGTCCGCATACAATGTGTCGTTTGAATTATTATAGATCTCAATAAATTGGTCTCTGAAAGCAGCGGCCTGTCCTCCGCTACCTTCATAATATATCTGCTTAATGACCCAGTCGCCGATCCTACCGGCCGATAAAGGCAACGTAATGTTGTTGGATGTTGTACCGTTTAAAGTAATATTGTTTAATACTGCGTTAAACACTACTTCCTCCTGGTTCACAACCAGCCCGGTCTTGTCCTCATAAAGAGCCTTTGCTACTCTGAAAGTAGCTTCAACATTATAAACGCCGGGAGTCACGCCATTAAAAACGGCCTCACCACTGTTGTCAGTCATTTTAGATAAAGCTGAATTCGTTGTCGTGTTTTTTAATGTGATACTGATGTCTGACAAAGGGAATCCATAATCTTTATTAGATTCGTCATAGCCGGCTTTCGCAACTATAGTAATGGGTTGAACTCCGGGGATGATATCATCTTTTTTACAGGATGAAATCAAAACTAAAATTAGCAGTGTTACCAATAATGACTGTTTCATATTTCTCTTATTTAATTGTTATAGTTAATTCGGCGCCATAGGAAGGCTGCCCGTTATAGTAATTAATGCCCGACTCAGTAGTCTCTTTTGGTCTTATGTTTAAAAAGTTATAAGCATTAAAGGAAAATCTAAGATTGTTACCAATCTCCTTGCTTAACCGTGCATGTAAGTTTGCATACACAAATTTGGGTTTATGGGTGGTGGCGAGTCTGGGATTGCTTTCTAACAAATGCGCATATTGTTGCGACATCGCCTGCTCGGGTGTTAACGAAAAGAATTCAAAATCTTTAGTATAATATCCGACAGGGTAGATGGCTGAAGAAAGTAGTTCTTGTTTGCTCACCCAAAATATTTCCCCGGTTAGTATTACTGCCATCCGCAGCTTAGGAATATGTGTGTTAGAGATCGCGGTAGATTTTATCGCAGTGCCTTTATTTTCGTTTCGTCTAAACACACCATACACAGCTTCCATATCAAACCTCGGCTCATCTGGTATTCTGGTATACGTGCCGTTTTGCTTATAATACGTACTATACCATGCGAAGCTTCCGCTGAATGATGTTTGGAGCGTTTGAATTTTCTCCGTATTGAGCATGAGTTCAACACCGTTACTGCGTGCGTAATTACCATTTTCAATTTTGTTATAGTTCTTTGTGTATACGACAGTCGAATCAGGTATGACACTATATGTGGGTTTCATACCGGGAACAGAACTAATCTGATAAACCGGTAATTCAATATGGAATAACCGGGTTGCAGGCGAAAATCCATTGATAGCGGTTGATCTGGATAAAGTGGCAGATAGGTTGATTTTTTTGTAATTATAGTTGACGCCTGTCTCATAGGTGTAACTTTTGTAAGGCTTCAGCGCTTCATTTTGCATGGCTATTACCTGGGTATATGCTAAGTACACGCTTTCATTTACCGAACCATTATAGGCATCCGCTAAGGGAATATCAATATAAACGTCGCCGGGGCTTATCTGAGATAAAGACGGAGCTTTTGTGGCAATACCATAGGCAGCATGCCAGTTTAGCCGTTTATTGATCTTATAACTGAGATTAATCCTGGGTGAAACGGTAAAGAAATTATTCTGAATATCGCCCCTGATACCCGCATTAGCAGAAAAGGACCTTCCAAATAATTTTGTGCTCAAATTGTTTTGCACGTAAACTCCCACATTTTGCAAATCAGGTGTTCTGTAATACGGCCTGTTGCGGGATTGGTCATCAAACCTCGGTCTGTCCGAATCCACAATAATTCCTGCTCCCTTGTTTGCATTATAACTGTAATTAACCCCGACGGACAAATGATATCCGCCACCATTTAATTTTAAGGAAGTATTGGTTTCGACTCTTGCAGAAGCGCTCACCGGTTTACCGATGATTTGCCTTACGGCCAGATAATATCCTGCCACATAATATCCCTCATGGATCCCGGTCTCCGTAGCGTCGACAATGGGTTTTGCAATTGCAGAATTCAAATAAAACTGATCATACGATTCCTGGACGCCCCACCTGTAGTTGGCCTGCACATAAATATTATCAAGCCAGGGCTTTTTAATAGTAAGAGTCGACCTGTTGTTAATCCCGACGCTCCAATTGGTAAACTTTGCGCCTCTATCGTCTTTAGCATCCGGATCTATTTTAAAGTGGTCCATGGTATTCGAATAATCCACACTTACAGTATTTTTAAACGAGGACCGCTGATAGCTCCACATAAGATTACCTGAAACCCTTTCATAGGATTTCAACCTATTTCTAGGATCATCATTACTATTCAAAAAGTTTAAACTGAAATTGACGGCTCCGAGCCGCGGCGACAAACGCATACCTTTAGAAAGCGCAACATTTTGGGTAGCCTCATTATTTCTTAAGTTGAGCCTCCACGGTGTGACGCCCGCCTGACGATCAATAATGACCATCCCGGCGCTATAATCTCCATACCTTGCAGATGCCACACCGGAAACGACCTCGATCCGTTCAATATTTTCTACAGGTATTTCCCTTAAATCAACACCGTTGTCAGCTCTGGCAGTATTGCCATAATAGCCATACAGCGTTCCGTTTCGATATTCTTTGCTTGACTCTGGCGGATTAATCTCGCGCGCCGAGCCCCTGACGTTTAAACTCATCGATTGCATATTGGCGTCGTTCGATAACACGGCATCATCCATAACAACCGAAATTCCAAAGGAATTATTTCTGGCTGCCATCCCATTCATAGGCGTGGCGTCCCTAAGAGTTAACATCTGCGGGCCTTGTATCGAAACGTTAGCCTTAAGTATTGTTTTGCCAGGCAAATAATTTAATACATTCGCTATGCTGAGCGACTGCGACTGTTCTATAGCTTCCCTGTCAAATACGATAGAGGAGTTAGACGTATTCGTTTTTTTCCTAACACTGCTTACTTCGACTTCTGGTAACGATAGGTTCAAATCCAATAATATAAACGTCTGAGATGTAGACAAATCAGAGAGATTCAGCTCTTTGGTTACCGTCCGTTTCCCAACACTTGAAGCTGTAACATGAAATTTGCTTAATGTACCCGGTATCCTGATCAGAAAACTTCCTGATGTGGTAGTAATAGTACGCGAGCCAATCTCATCAATCTGTATCGTAGCAAACTCAATGGGCTTCTTATTTCCGTCAACCACAATGCCTTTAAGCATTTGCGCTTGTTGAGCAAATAAGGTGAGGGGCGTTAAGACAGTCAATAAAAAGCAGCAACAGAAATATTTAGCGGCTAATCTCTTCATTTCAGGCCGCAAAACTACCTCTGCCTTTTGTGTGGATGTTTACGAAATGCGGAAAAATTACAATCTTTGCTATTATGGACAAGGAGAAATTGAGACTCGACAAATATCTCTGGTCTATCCGCTTGTTTAAAACAAGAAGGCTGGCCACGGATGCCTGTAACGATAACCGGGTGAAATATCAGGAAGAACCGGCTAAGCCAGGTAAGAATGTGCACCTGGGAGATATTTATGATGTGCGTACCGAAGGACGCAAGTGGCGCATCAAAGTAACGGGGCTGCTGCATACCCGCGTTAAATATGAAGAAGCCGTTAAACATTATGTCGATCTCACGCCGCCAGAGGAATTAGAAAAGGCGAAAATGCAGGCTGCCTCTTTTTACAGCGGCAAGCGCCTGAGTAAAATCGGCCGCCCCACGAAGAAAGAACGCCGCGACCTCGACGACTTTATGGATGGTGAATAAACACGTAGATTTGAACGCTGGACTACAGCCAGGTATAAACACAGACCGGGATCTGCAGTCCAATCCAAAATCAAAAATATTTAAATCACTTCATGCACATCGACATACTTACCGTACTTCCTGAATTATTAGTCAGCCCCTTAGAACACAGCATTATGAAACGCGCACAGGACAAGGGTTTACTGACAGTACAGGTGCATCACCTGCGCAAATGGGCCGTCAACGAGTATGGACAGATTGATGATTACCAGTATGGCGGAGGAGCCGGTATGGTCATGATGTGCGAACCCCTTGCAAATGCTATCGAAGAACTGTCGAAGGAAAAATCATACGATGAAATCATTTACCTAACGCCTGACGGTGAAACACTGAATCAGCGAATAGCGAACACCCTTTCGTTAAAGAATAGCCTGTTGATGATCTGCGGACATTATAAGGGCATTGACGAACGTATCCGCCAGCAATATATTACCAAAGAAATTTCCATTGGCGATTATGTATTAAGTGGCGGCGAGCTGGCTGCAGCAGTGTTGGTAGATGCTATCGGCAGACTTTTGCCGGGTGTCTTAAACGATGAGACTTCTGCCCTTACCGATTCTTTCCAGGACAATTTACTCGCACCTCCGGTGTACACCCGTCCCGTTGATTTTAGAGGTCATAAAGTACCGGATGTATTGATGAGCGGCGATCATAAAAAAATTGAAGATTGGCGCTATGAACAATCTGTTCAGCGCACCCAGGAAAGAAGACCGGATCTGCTCGATTAGTTCTTTTTAGAAAGAATATAAGCAAATTTCACATCAACCGCAGGGTAGAATGTACCGGTAGAAGGATAGCTGACAGTACTTGCCGGATATCCAATATCATATTGGATAACGCTGGTTCGACTTAAAGCAACAGCATATCCCAAACCACAATGAGTATTGATGATCCATTTACGGCCAATATGACGTTGTAGACCCCAGTGGGCATTTATTAACGCGGCTCCAGTGTTATATTCCGATTCTAATGGAGAAGCAAATTTTATTTTTAGTCCTAAATAATTAGCCGAGTTATAAAGTATGCTTTTGTTTTTTCGGGCACGTTTTCTGATATTATAGTAAAACCGCGGGGCAATATTCAGGTATATCGCTGGAATTTCGTAATCACTATTTGCAAGAACGTAAGAAAAGGAGTTTTCGGAAATTTCATAGTTTCCACCCACTCCGGTATTAAGATCCAAAGTAAATTCCGATGTTAACTTTAGCTCATAGCCGAAACCTATCCCGCCAGGGCCACTTTCAAGTTTGGCTATACTTCGCAGCGACGCATTCTGAGCATTTGTATTCAAACAGAAAACACTGCACGCAATGGCGAAAACAATTTCTCTCATTCGTTTAGTTTTGGTTTATTATTTAAACGCGTCAGACCGGGACGGTCAGACGCGTTGATAAAGCCACAGATGCACCAATAATCTCATTCTTATCCGTGCATCTGTGGCTTGATTATTTATACATCAATTATATCTTTCCTACCATCTTTCCCGGCACCACCCATTCGTCAAATTCCTTTTCTGTGAGGTATCCCAGTTTCACAGCCATTGCTTTCAGCGTCGTCCCTTCTTTGTGGGCCTTCTGAGCGATTTCCGCCGCTTTATAATATCCGATCTTAGGATTGAGCGCCGTTACCAGCATCAGTGAATTATCCACATGCTTTTTAATATTGCTTTCAATAGGGGCCAATCCCACAGCGCATTTATCATTGAAAGAAACACATCCGTCACCAATCAAACGCGCGCTGTGCAGGAAATTGTAGATCATGACCGGCTTAAACACGTTCAGTTCAAAATGACCGTTTGCACCGCCTACGCTGATTGCCACATCGTTCCCCATCACCTGGGCAGCGATCATGGTGAGCGCCTCGCACTGCGTGGGATTCACCTTGCCCGGCATGATGGAAGAGCCCGGCTCATTATCAGGAATGAACAGCTCGCCGATCCCGCTTCTCGGACCGCTGGAAAGCATCCGGATGTCATTGGCGATCTTCATAAGGCTTACCGCCACTGTCTTCAACGCACCATGTGCTTCAACGATCGCATCGTGTGCTGCCAACGCTTCAAACTTATTCTCAGCGGTTTTAAAAGGCAGTTTGGTAAGCCGCGCAATCTCAGCCGCCACGTTTTCGGCATAACCTTCAGGCGTATTGATACCCGTTCCTACCGCAGTCCCGCCGAGGGCCAGCTCGCTCAAATGAGGTAATGTATTTTTGATGGCTTTCAAACCATGATCCAGTTGTGATACATAACCGCTTAGCTCCTGTCCCAGTGTGAGTGGCGTCGCGTCCATAAAATGCGTACGGCCGATCTTCACCACTTTCATATATTGCTTGCTCTTCTTTTTTAAAGTGTCGCGCAGTTTCTCAATGCCGGGGATGGTCACTTCCACCAGGATCTTGTATGCGGCAATATGCATAGCCGTGGGGAACGTGTCGTTGCTGCTCTGGCTTTTATTCACATCATCATTAGGGTGTAAGAATTTCTCTTTATCAGTGAGTTTGCCCCCGTTCAAAACATGTCCGCGATACGCCACCACTTCGTTTACATTCATGTTGCTTTGCGTGCCGCTACCCGTTTGCCAAACCACCAGCGGAAACTCCTGATCCAGCTTTCCGTCCAGTATCTCATCGCATACTTTTCCGATCAGGACACTTTTGTTTTTCGGCAACACTTTCGCTTTCTGGTTGGTGATCGCCGCCGCCTTCTTCAGGTAAGCAAACGCGTGGATGATCTCTTTAGGCATGCGGTTGATATCTTGCGCTATCTTAAAATTTTCAATAGAACGCTGTGTTTGCGCGCCATAAAAAGCATGAGCCGGTACATTTACCTCACCCATGGTATCCTTTTCAATTCTGTATTCCATATTCGTTATTAAATTAATTTAGATGCTAACAAACGTACACAAAATTTTCCATGTGTTTATTTTTTCCCGGCGCTAAAGATGGTGGCTTAAGCTGATCATTTCCACCCGTTTCCCCGATCTCCCGGCCTGACCTGAAAAACGGGTAATGACGCCGACGTCGCCAAGATCCTCCACACGTTTATGGCTCACTTCTTGCACATCATTTCCGGTGCTTCATCAATCGAAAACTTGAAATACTTTATCATCATATTATTGGTATTGTCCGGCCTATTGATCTATGGTTGGGTAATTACAAGGAGCGGGAAGCCCGGGGAGACAGATAATCCCGCGGTGGCATCGTACCCGGCTGACACCCTGCCGCAAACACGAGACAGTTTGCAAAACCCGACCAGACAGTCCTCCGGCTGGCAGCGCGAAATCCCGCTGAATGCCATTGTTGATTTTGCCGAGTCCCTCCTCGGTGTTCCTTACCTCTATGCTTCCAGCGATCCGGCAAAAGGTTTTGACTGTTCGGGGTTCATCACTTACGTATTCAATCATTTTGACCTGAATGTACCACGCTCTTCGGTGGACTTTACAGACAAAGGCACCGAAGTATCCCTTTCAAATGCCCGCCGCGGCGATCTGATCCTGTTTACCGGCACCGACGCTGCATCGGCGGTTGTGGGACATATGGGCATTGTTACTACCAACTCAGACAGTTTGAGATTTATTCATTCCAGCTCGGGGAACGCAGGCGGTGTGACCATAACAGCCCTCAATGATTATTACCGATCGAGATTCGTGAAGGTGATCTCGGTTAAGAACGGGCTTTGATCTACCTGCCGGATCCGATTCGCAACGCTATTGCAATAAAAACCAGTGTTTCTGCAACCTGGTTATAATAATATCATTTTTACCGCCGGGACGTCCGTCAACCTTGCTATAACTTTGCATGTTATAATAGGGAGTTATGGAAACGAACGAGAAAATAAACTGGAAGGTGGAAGGTATGGATTGTGCTACCTGCGCACTGACTATCAATAAATACCTGACTAAAGAAGGCGCAAAAGACGTGAAAGTCAACTTTGCCACCGGCAATGTCAGCTTCGAAAAGCAGCCGGGCATGTCCGCTGAAAATATCTCCAAAGGATTGTCTAATCTCGGCTACACCGTGGTTGGTGACACTCATGACAAAGGTCATGCACACGGCCACGATCATGGAAAAGAAAAAGGAGCATTCCTGAAAAATAATGCACAACGTTTTTGGTTCTGCCTTCCTTTCACATTGATCCTGATGCTGCACATGATCCCTGCTATGCATCACAGCTGGCTCATGCAGCCCTACGTGCAGCTGCCCCTGTGTCTGCCGGTGTATATAGTAGGCATGTCCTTTTTTGGCGTCAGCGCCTGGAAAAGCATGCGCAACGGTATGCCAAATATGAACGTGCTTATCGCGATTGGAGCCACTGCTGCTTTTGTCTACAGCTTGTACGGTGTTTTCACGGGACAAGATGAGTACATCTTTTTCGAGACCGCCGCTACGGTGATTACACTGGTCTTCTTGGGCAACTTTATTGAAGAAAAGGCGGTAGACTCGACGCAGGCACAACTGAAAAAGCTGGCCCAGACACAGGTGGTAATGGCCAACATGATCGCCTATGACAACGAGTACCAGGAAAATGTATTTCCGGTGGAAAGCAGCGCGTTGCGCACAGGAGATTTGATCCTCATCAAAGACGGGGAACAAGTGCCAACAGATTGTAAGATCCTGTGGGGAGAAGTGAGTGTGAACGAGGCCATCATCACCGGCGAAAGTGCGCCTGTAGAAAAACAGGCGAAAGATAAACTGATTGGTGGCAGCATTGTTACCAACGGCACCGCGAAAGCGCAAGTTACAGCCGTAGGGCAGGACACCGTCCTGTCGGGCATTATCAACATGGTGCAGGAAGCGCAGGGCGAGAAACCTCCGGTTCAACAAATGGCAGACAAAATCAGCGCCGTCTTTATACCCGTCGTATTAGGGATTGCCGTGCTGACACTGATCATCAACTGGGTGGTGCTGAAAGAATTTACGCCTTCGCTTATGCGGGCTATTGCCGTGTTGGTGATTGCTTGTCCCTGCGCTATGGGGCTGGCGACGCCGGCTGCCATCGCAGTGGGTTTAGGGCGCGGCGCCCGTAACGGAATATTGTTCCGAAACGCCACGAGCCTGGAAAATTTCAAAAACATCAGGCAGGTGGTCTTTGACAAAACAGGTACACTGACCACGGGCAACTTTTCAATTACGGGTTATCAGATATTGGACCCACGTATATCCGACACGGCTTTTCAATCGCTGGTCTATTCGCTTGAAAAATACTCCAATCATCCCATCGCCAAAGCGTTCACACGTGAGTGGAAAAGTAAAGAAACCATACATTGGCAGAAGATCGAAGAGATCAAGGGAGAAGGTATGCGCGCGCATGATAAAAGTGGCAATGAATATCGCGCGGGGTCTTACAAGATCGCTGCTCACCTGACTCAGGATGATACACATAATATCTACCTGGTAGAGAACAACACCTTGATCGGGTATATCGACGTTGCTGATGAATTGCGTCCCGAAGCTGAAGCAGTGGTGCAATATTTTCACAGTAAAAATATCAAGACGATTTTGCTGAGCGGTGACAAAAAAGCAAAAGCCGATCAGATCGCTGCTCAACTGGGCATCGACGAAGTCATTGCGGAGAAAACACCCGAAGAGAAATTGCAAATCATCGCAGCGAAAAATGCTGCGACACCGACGGCAATGGTTGGCGATGGCATCAACGACGCACCGGCATTGGCGAAAGCAACCATCGGCATCAGCATGAGCGACGCCTCGCAGATAGCCATGCAAACCGCACAGGTCGTGTTAATGAACCAGGGATTGAAGAACCTGCCTATGGCCCTGGGGTTGGGAAGGCATACTTACAAAACCATTAAAGAAAATCTTTTCTGGGCGTTCTCCTACAATATTGTGGCCATACCGGTCGCCGCCCTGGGCTTCCTGACACCTTCTTTCGGCGCGCTGATCATGGCCTTCAGCGATGTAGTGCTGGCCGCCAACAGCAGCCGGTTGTTAGTGAAGAAAGTGGCGTGAACTGAGCGGTTGGGAAGTTAAAAGGTTGACAGAAAAAGTTTTCGTTTATACTGATAAACGTTTTCAACATTGCTATTGCTGATCAGCCTGTAGCACATATGCGTCGGTGCCTTTTAGTTGGTGTAACGAACCGTCCGCCAGCTGGTGAAAAACTGATAACCTGGTTTACTGCTGATAAAATATGGTTCACTAAGATGAAGCGACAATGCGCTTCTTGATTAGTTTCTGAATCATCCAAACGGAGATGATCAGTAGCAAGATAGGAATGATTAAAAAATAAAAAGCGTTGACACCCCCGATACTACCAAACAAGGTGCCCACGATCCTCGATCCCAGCGTTCCGCCCAGCGCAGAAAAAATAATGATCAGCCCCGACATAGGTGCATGCAGATTTTTAGGCAAGTGACTTAAGACCGTAGAATTGAGCAATGGATAAATCGGCGCGATAAACAATCCGATCAAGGGAAGCATATAACCCAGTAAAGGCACTTCGGAAAATGATGTGTACTTTTCTAAGGTGTTTACCGCCTGCAGCTTCGGAAGTATGGCCAGTAGCAGCAGAATGGCAAGAATTGCGCAACCGATCACGATAGCGGCCCAGGAAATTTTCCTGGACATCCATCCCGCGATAAACCGGCCGGCCGCTAAAGAAATGGCCAGTAAGGAAGCCATCCGTACACTTAGCTTCTCTGAAAACAAAAATACCTTTTCGTTGAAGCGGGGCAACCAGGTCATAATCCCCTGTTCGATCATCACAAAGAAAAAGGCAGAACCAATAAATACAAGTACTAAAGGAATGACCAGCAAGTGTATTGAGTTCCTGATATCGTCCTTCCAGTTGGCTCCGGCCGTTTCAGCAGGTACAGAGATGCCTGAAAAAGCAAGAAGCAAAAAAGACATAGCGATCAAACCGCACAACACCAGGTAGACATTCAGCCAGGCATCTGGATCAGTGTCAGAGTAAAAGGCCGGAAACAGGAAGTATGCCGTGGCAATGCCTACCATAAAGACCCCTTCGACGGAGCTCATTAAAGACGAGTGTTGCTGCGGTGTATCGGTCACTATTCCTACAAGACTGTAAACAGATAATTTGATCAATGCAAAACTGACACCCACGGACAGGAACATCATTTTTGCCGCCCAGAAACTGTTGCCAAAGCGCATGCCCAGGCAACCCGCAAAGACAATGAACAAGGCAATAAGCATGGCTCTTTTATAACCCAGCCTGGGCAGAAAGGACGCGATAAAGAAGGATACAATGGCAATCGGCAAATCCTTGAACGCTTCCAGAACAGAGGCGGTTTGTTCGTTGACACCATAAACATTGATTGACTTGGCGATCACGATGCCCACGCTATTGAGCAATATGGCAAACACAAAGTAATTGATGTATAAGAACATGCGGACCTTCCAGTGTGGTATCATGTTGCAAAAATGAAAAAAAGGCCATTGATTTATGGCCTTTTTTGAATCGTTTAAAAAGTATTTTTAGTACCCGGGGTTCTGCACCAGGTTGGGGTTTACTGCAATTTGCTGACTGGGGATCGGGAACACCAGCGTCTTCGGATCGGGATCGGCAGCTTTTTCCTGCCATGGTTCCAGGAACTTGCCGAAACGGATCAGGTCCTGTCTTCTCCATCCTTCCCAGTACAGTTCGCGTGCACGTTCGTCTAACAAATTATCGAGCGTGAGACTGGTAAATGCAGCAACGCCGCGGTTTGCCCTGATGCCGTTCACCAGTGCAAGCGCCTCTCCTACCGTGCCGGTACCACCGCGCAGGATTGCTTCGGCCTGCATCAGCAATACGTCGGAATAGCGATATACCACCCAGTCATTATTTCTTTGTCCCGTTACTGCATAATCGAACGCGTACTTCATTGGACGGATGCCCGCTGTTTCAAGCGTAGCGCCGGAGGTCCTGATGCCTACTTCCCTGGTGAATACCAAAGGTGCGCCAGCCGGGTTTCTTGCATTCAATGGTTCATTGGTTTTCCAGTTATACTGTTGGCCTGCAAAAAAACCTACGTTCTGTCTTTTAAATCCTTTGGTTCTGTTGTAGGTCGTGTCCGCCGGATAATCATAATAAATGCCCCTTCTTTCATCCGTTGCCTGAAACTTATCATAATAGTCAGACAAAGTACACCAGCCATTCCATCCGCCCGGACTCATATTGTAGTGAGCTATTGTATTCCAGGTCCTGTCGACACTTCCACCTCTTTCTCCGTTTTTATTTAGAAGCGTGTAGATGTTCTCAGTGGACTTCACATCGTTGTCCGGCGCAAAATTGTCAAAATACTTTCCGGGCGCCGAAACAGTATACAAGCCTGAAGCCGTGATCTCTTTGGCCAGCGTAATCACCTGATTCATATCAGCTGCATCAAATGTCGGCGACTGCCTGTTGAGGAATGTGCCTTTGTTTAGGTAGATCTTCATCAGCAGTACTTTCGCTGCGTTTCTGTTAGCCACATAGGCTATATCATTATTAGGCAAGGCGCCCATCATCTCGTTGAGCTCCTTAACCATATAATCGATAGCGGCTTGTGGTTGCAGCACTTCAGGCGGAATTCTGAAATCTTCCAGGGACTCACCTTCTCTTAAGGGCACCACACCGTATAGATCAAGCATATCAAACATAGCGATAGCGCGAATAAATCTGGCCTCCGCCTTTTGCTGTTCGCTTGGGCTGTAGCGCAACACATTAGCGGCGTTGAATATCGCCGTACCGAGGCTTACAAAAGTGTTGTTCATGTAACCATTATCGGCGTTCCATGTATGTAAGTGTATTGCGCGGTGCATACCATTATCATCCCAGTCACCGCCCCGGGTAGGCGCCATAGCAGCGTCGGTTGAGATTTCCTGCATCACCCATCGCTGCTCCTGCTGATAAGGTGTGTTCAATGAAGTGTAGGCGGTTACCAGCAGACCTGTGGCTTCTACGTTGGCTCCCTCCTCCAGTTCGCTCCTGAACTCTTCATTAAGTTTCGTACAGGACGGCGTTATGGCGGCAAACGTCCCTAATATTAAAGGTATGTATAGTAAATTTTTAGATTTCATCTCTGTGTGTTTTTAGTAATTATGAATCTTCAGATGGTTGTTTAGAGCGAAAAATTAACGCCCAGTAAAATGGTTCTTGCCGGCGGGTAAGGCAGATACTCAATACCGAGCGAAGGAATACCATTAGTAGCGCCATCTGTATTAACTTCAGGATCGAAACCTGTATATTTCGTGATAATAAATAAATTCTGACCGGTAAGTGATACATTGAAATTTTTCAGCGTTTTTCCGATATCTCCCACGTTATAGCTCAACGTCAGATTGGCCATTTTCAGATAGTTTCCTTTTTCCAGATAGCGGGTAGACGGTGATGCTGAATTGGATGTAGACTCTTTAATATCCGTATTGAAATAAGCCGAACCTATATTTCTTAAAGAAAGGTTACTTACACCCAACACGGTAGCACTCGTGTTATTAAACAGATAATGCCCCATCGCGCCGTTCATATTAGCCCCCAGTGTGAGCTTTTTATAACGAACATTGGTAGAAATACCGAGCAATGTGGTGGGGTTAGGACTGCCCGAATAGAACTTATTGATCGCCGGATCATTTGTCGTGCTGATGCTACCATCTCTTCCAAGATACATGCTGGTTCCCGTTTGGGGATCGAGACCTTCGTATTGAGCGATATACCAAACGTTCAATGGCTGGCCGTTGACCATTCTTTGTCCCAACACACCAGAGAATCCCTGGCCTCGAAGTGCGCCGGTTTCGTAGTAACCGATCAGGCCGCTCACGCTGTTTTTAAGGAAAGTAGCATTACCGGTCAGGTCCCAGTTCCAGTCTTCGCTTCGAACAATATTTCCTGTAAGCGAGATCTCCACACCTTTGTTTACGATCTCACCATCCAGGTTTACCCAGATGCGACCTGCCGGTGCAGGTTGTGCCAGCGTTTGTTCAAACAAGGCATCTGTAGTGGCCTTATGGAAATAATCAACCGATCCATAGATCCTGTTGTTCAGGATCGCAAAGTCGATACCGGCGTTGAAGGTCGTTGAGGTTTCCCATTTCAGATCGGGGTTACCATAGTTGGCCTGGCTGATGCTTTGTGTACCAAACACCAGTCTGTTCAGGGACGCCCCGGAAGGAAACTCCTGGTTACCGGTTTTACCCCATCCCAATCTTACTTTCAACTGGTCGATGTTGTCGTTATTCTTCAGGAAGCTTTCCTCTGCTACATTCCAGGCCACGGCCAAAGAAGGGAAGATCGCATACTTGTTATTCACACCAAACTTGGTCGATCCGTCACGTCTAACGGTGGCGGTCAGCAAATAACGATCTAAATAGTTAAACCCGCCGCGCACAAACAGCGACTGTAACTGGTTGGTCGGGCTCCTGTAAGACGCCAGCTCGCGGGTCGAAATAGTTGAGTACTGCAAGTAATCAAAATAATCAAGGCCGAGGTAGCGGAAGCCGCCGGCAAAGCTAATGTTGTTATTGAAGTTATAATCCAGGTACTCATAACCCGCAACAGCATTGATACTCCAGTCATCAGACACATCTTTGTTATACGAGAGGGTGTGTGTCATTTGCTGATTGGTTTCTCCCGTATTTGAGATAAAGGCCTGCTCGTTATTAATGTTAGCAGGATCCAGGATGCCCGCTCTGAACGCACCCTCCCTGTTACCGGTTTGACGCATCACGCTATACGTAAAACGGTATTCCAGGTCGTCCGTGAATTTATAATAAGGCGACAGGTTGGCCACTAATGTGTTGGTAACCGCCCTGTCTTTAAAAGCTTCCGAACTCGCCAGAGGGTTGCGTGTAGAACTATTAATAAAAGTCAATTCGCCATTTTCATCTCTCAGCGGACGGGTTGGATTCCATTGCAAAGCCTGGGATATAATATTTCCCTGAGAACCAACGCCTACGTTGATAGGAGCATACTGGTTGTTCAATTGTGTAAAAAACAAAGAGAAATCAAGTCCCAGTCTTTTATTTTCGAGAAACTTGTAGTTACCTGTAAAATTGGTAGTGTACTTTTTTAACTGCGAACCAATGATAATGCCCTGTTGGTTAAGGTATCCTCCGGACAGGCGATACTTACCATTCGCACTACCACCTGATACATCTGCATAGTAGTTTTGAGTTACTGCAGTTCTTGTAATTTCATCAAATGCATCCACATTGCTTCCAAAGTCTGCATTATCGGCCTCTTGCGGCGTGTAGAATGCTAATGCTTCGCGAAAACGTGCAGCATCTAAAATCTGTGGTTTCTCCCGCATGTTAGATACGCCTGCGGAAGCGCCTACGGAGATTACAGGATCGCCGACCCTTCCTTTTTTAGTAGTGATGATCACCACACCATTAGCACCTCTCGAACCGTAAATTGCTGTAGCAGAGGCATCTTTAAGGATATCCATGCTGGCGATATCGCCCGGGTTCAGATAGCTCAGTGGGTTACCGCGATCAGAAGAAAATTCTCCGCGGCCTTCGGGTAAAGGCGAGTTGCCTGCCATGGGCACTCCGTCCAGTACAAACAACGGGTTGTTGCTTGCGCGGATAGAAGAGTTACCGCGTATGCGCACTGTTGTGGCGCCGCCGGGTTGCCCTGTGTTGTTAATGATCATGATACCCGGTGTTTTACCTTGTATCAACTGGTCGGGGTTGGTCACGATCCCTTTGTTGAAGTTTTTTTCGCTGATAGTGACCACCGCTCCCGTCACATCTTTTTTACGGGCGGTACCATAACCGATCACGACCACTTCTTCGATATTCTGTATCTCCGGCGCCAGCTGGATATCAGCCGTTGCTACCGCACCAGCAGTAACGGTCACCGATTTCGTAGCAGTGGTGTAGCCGACGAAAGTGACTTCCACCGTGTACGTGCCGCTTTCCACATTAGTAAAAGTGTATTGGCCTTCGGCATTTACCGAGGACTGCACATTCTTTTCGACCAGCGTGACAGTAGCGCCGGGCAGCGTTTCACCTTTCTCGTTGGTGACTTTACCGCTGATACCGCCTCCCTGTCCGTAGCTATAATCAAAAGCAAATAACAATTGCAGCAGCACCATCAGTCCTGCCAGCCGGGTCCCCCTCTTCAAAGAAAAAGAGCGTTTTTTCATAATCATCGCGTTTAAGGTTTTAAAAAAGTTCATTGGCACACGTTTATAGATATTTAAAATTTGATTGGTGATTCAGGCGCTGTGCATCATTTTCAGGTACACGCCATTTGTCCATCCAAAGCCGTCCTGGTTGGGATACTCTCCTCCGGTATGAGCCCCGTCGGCCGTTTTTACTACCGGATATTTTTCCATCAGGTGACCGGTGGCTTCATATCGCTGTTCTACGTTATTCATCCAGTTTGCCCGGATCTTACAGGCCAGTTCGTCGTGCCGGTAACGCCGGGCCGCCGAATAGCCGATCCATTGCAGCGGTGCCCAGCCCTGCACGGCATCCCATTGTTGTCCGGATACCATATCACTTGTCAGCAAGCCGCCTTCTTTCAGGAGATGCTGTTCAACAAAAGACAACACGTCCGCCGCGCGATCATCCGGGCTGATTCCCACATACAGCGGGTAGAGCATCGCCAGCGTCACTGCACTGGTAGGTTCCTGTTGCTTGAAATGATAATCCCTGTAAATACGTGTACGGCCATCCCAGAAATACCGTTCAATAGCTGCCGTACGCCGGGCGACCAGGCGCTCGTATTCCTTTCTCATGGTATGTCTGTCGGAAAGAGAGCAGGCGGCAAGAATTGTTTTCTCCATGTGAAGCAGCATGCAGTTTAAATCTACAGCAAGGATATCCGTCGTGCAAATATTGTGCAAATTTTCACCGTCGCTCAGCCACCGGCTGGAAAAATCCCACCCGGATTCACAAGCCGCGCGGATGTTTCGATACAGCTCCTGGTTGTGGCTTGTGGGACGCCCAACGGCAATATCCAGCGCATACCCTTCCGGCCTGGGGATATTCTCATCGTCCCAGTAGCGGTTGAGAATCGCACCGTCCTGCAAACGGACCACCCGCTCCGCAGCACCGCAGTTTTCCTGCAAGCGGTCGGTTCCCCGCATCCAGAACTGGTGCTCCTTCTGTAAAGCCGGTAAATATTTTATGAGTACTTCAGGACCTTTAACCTCCTCCAGCAATCTTATCATGGAGGAATAAAACGGGATCTGGGAGCGCGTCAGGTAATAGGTCCGGTTCGCGTTGGGAATAAAACCGATATTATCGATCAGGTAAGTAAAGTTATCAACCATCCCTTCCACGAGATCGATGCGGCCACTTTCGATCAGTCCCAGCATGGTGAAATAGCTATCCCAGTAATACAGCTCTTCAAACCGGCCACCGGGTGTCACGTAAGGATGAGGAAGCCCGATCAGGGAGCCTTTATCCCGGGTATTGGTGCGGGTAAGCTGGTCCCATAGCCCATTGATATATTCTGCTATCGGCTTCTGCGCCTTTATCGCCGGTGGCTGATGCTGGGTCGGTAACATAAAATTGTCCTGTACAAACTGCATCAGGTCAAAACCTGCCTGTTCCTTCTCATGCGCATACTTGGCGCCGATATAAGCAAGGGAATGCAGCGGCACCGCATCGGCAAAAGTCTTCTGATCGCTGAAAATACGCTGTGCCTGCACATCGGCAAAGAGCGCACCCGCATTCGGTGGAATATGTATAGCAATCATATCGTTTTCTTTAAAAGCAGCAATCCTGTGGTCCGATCAGGCATCACCGGCTGACCACGAGGCCGGAAGGTCACCCTGGCGAGGTCCCCTTCTGCTCTTTCAAAGTTCATCAACGGGTACCCGTTTAAATAGAACGCTATACACTTTTTCTTCAACTCTATTAATCTTTTTGTTATTTTTAGTATAGCTATCAAATGACAGCAGAGCGTTTCGAAAAAGACAGCCATGTGAAAAAGCGACCCTTTCAAACGCGCTGACCATATCTGGTAGTGACAGCGGATGCATTGCAGCGTTCCTCAACAACAGGAGTACCTTTTCGCTGCCGTCCTTGCCCACATAAACTCATGAGAAAACTAGATCACTATGAAAATTGAATATGAGATCGTCAAATCCGATCCGGGAAGTTCCTTCCGCCTGCTGCACCACAAAATGGTCAGGGGCTCAGACTTCGTCTGGCAATATCATTATCACCCGGAATTTGAAATAGTATATGTACCCAGAGGAACCGGTACGCGTCACGTTGGCAACCATCTGAGCACCTATCAACAGGGAGACCTGGTTCTGATAGGCAGCAACCTTCCCCACTCAGGATTTGGGCTGAATTCACCCGACCTTCACGAAGAAGTGGTCCTCCAGGTGAAGCCGGAAGTATTCTCATTTAATTTTCCTGAAATGAAAGCCATTGAGCCACTGCTGGAGCTTTCGAAATTCGGCATCGCTTTTTCACCAAAAGTGCAGGAGCAGGTGGGCAGGAAAATGCTGAAAATGATCGACCAGCCTCCTTTCAAGAGATTGCTCACCTTTCTGGATATCTTTGAAACGCTGGCGCAGACCAGTGATTACGACCTGCTTAATTCAGACATTCTTCCTTCGACCTTATTATCCAAACACAGGACACGTCTGCAGAAGATATTTAATTATGTAAGCGACTCCTACCAGAACGAGATCGGGATAGAGCACGTTGCAGGGCTGGTGGGCCTGTCTGTACCTTCTTTCTGTAATTTCTTTAAAAAGGCGACCAATATTACCTTTTCAGAATTTGTCAATCGCTACCGCATCCACAAGGCCTGTACGATGCTCCACCTGGACAAGAGCATTTCTGAGGTCTGCTTTGAGTGCGGCTTTAACAACGTGACTTATTTCAACAAAATCTTCAAACAGGTCATGAATGAAACTCCATCCCGCCTTAAGAAAAATCTGAGCGCCGGTTGCCTGGTGGTATAAGCTGCCGGCGACGCGAAACTTCATTGGTGCAGGTTGCTACGGATTAATACATTTAATGTATTTTAGGGCCGGTGTAATACGCTTTATATGAGCACACAAGCACAACAAACCCTCAGGGAATACTTTGGCTTCAACAGCTTCCGGCCTATGCAAGAGGAAATTGTTGACGCCATTTGTCAGGGCAATGATGTGTTGGCGCTCATGCCTACCGGCGGAGGAAAGTCTCTTTGCTACCAGGTGCCCGCCCTCATGAAAGAAGGCCTGTGCCTGGTCATTTCCCCGTTGATCGCCTTGATGAACGACCAGGTTCAAAACCTCCGGCGAAAAAATATTACAGCGTTCAGCATACAAGCAGGCATGCAGCGGCGCGATGTCATCAGCATCCTGGAGACGGCTGCTCACAGCAATTGTAAATTCTTATACGTATCGCCTGAGCGCCTGGAAACAGCGCTATTCAAAGAATACCTGCCGGGCCTTGGCGTTAACCTGATTGCCATTGACGAGGCCCATTGTATTTCGCAATGGGGCTACGACTTCCGACCGCCTTACCTGCGTATTGCCGCATTGCGCGACGAGCTGCCGGGCGTGCCGGTGATCGCGCTGACCGCTTCCGCGACGCCTTTGGTACAACAAGACATTTGTGAAAAGCTGTCGCCGGACGGCGATCACCAGTTTCGCATCTTCAGGCAATCTTTCGAACGGCCGAATTTATCTTACAGCGTTTTCCAGGTGCCCTCGCGCATTCACAAGATCATATCCATATTGAACAGTGTAGCAGGCCCGGCGATTGTTTATTGTAAGACCCGGAAGCGATCAAAAGAAGTGAGCGAACAACTGAACGCACAGGGCATCGACGCTGACTTTTACCACGCGGGCCTTTCGACGGCCGACCGGACACAAAAGCAGGAGCGCTGGATCAAAAATGAGACCAGGGTGATCGTCTCCACCAACGCTTTTGGAATGGGCATCGACAAGCCGGACGTGCGGGTAGTGATTCACGCAGATGTTCCCGACTGCCTCGAAAATTATTACCAGGAAGCAGGACGCGCAGGAAGAGACGGTAAGAAAGCTTTCGCCGTTTTGCTGTATGATGAAAATGAACTCGAACAGTTAAAGGCCCTGCCTGATGTTCGTTACCCAGACACGGAGACCATCCGGAGTGTTTACCGCAATGTGGTACATTACCTGCAACTGCCGGAAGGCGAGCCGCCCGGGCACAGCTATGATTTTAATCTGAAGGACTTTATAAAAAAATTTAACCAGGACGTCCAGACAACCATTTATGGATTGAAGGCGCTGGAACAGGACGGCTGGCTTACTTTCAATGAACAGGTCTTCAGTCAGGCCACCGTCCGCTTTCATATTTACAAAGCCGACCTTTATGAATATGAAAAGACATTTCCGGATTTCGAGCCGTTGATCAAAACGTTGCTGAGAACCTACGAGGGAATTTATGATTATCCCGTTTATATCTCTGAAGGCTTTCTCGCTCACCTGCTGAAATATGACATTGCAGTGGTGAAAGAGCAACTTCACCGGCTTCACGCAGACCGGGTGATCATTTATGAGCCGCAAAAAGATGAGCCGCAGGTCATGCTTACGCGCACCCGCATCAAAACGGCATTGCTTACGATCAGCCTGGAAGAGCATGAAAAAAGAAAAGCACTTTTTGACGAACGCATCGCTACCATCATATCTTATATTCATGACCGAGCCAACTGCCGCAGCCAGATCATCGGACGTTACTTTGGAGACACCGCTATCAGCGATTGCGGCATCTGTGATAACTGTCTTAAAAAGAAAAAGGCTTCACTCTCTGAGAGCACGTTTGACAGCATCACAGAGCAGCTAAAACAGACATTGCAAACACCATTGCCAACAGAAGCTGTTTTTGCAAAACTGAGCCGGTTTCAACGGGATCATATCTGGACCGTGATTAATTATTGGGTGGACGAAGGACGCATGGTGATGGAAAAGGACGGCAAGGTACAATTCAAATAGCGGACTCATTGCCGCGCTGAACAGACCTTGCTTTCTCGCAGTAAATACTGATGTTTTTGCGGAAAAACACCCTATTTTTCTTATTTTTAGCCGAATCAGAAATCAAATCTGTTATACATGCTCATAACGGTCCTCGCTGGCTTCCTGACTTCGTTTCTAATCGTTCCATTAGGCAAATTCCTGAAATCTAAGTGGAGCATTTTATTGACCTTGTTGCCGGTCGCCCTTTTTATTTATTACCTGAGGCTGATCCCCAATATTTCTTTGGGACAGGAATTTTTCGAGTCCACCGCCTGGGTGCCCTCGCTGAATGTGAACCTGGATTTCCGGCTGGACGGGCTTTCGTTGCTTTTCGCGCTGCTGATCACAGGTATTGGGACTGCCGTTTATTTTTATGCACGCACCTATCTTAAAGGGCATCCCTATTTTGATCGCTTCTTCGGCTACCTGAGTTTGTTCATGGCCGCCATGTTGGGCATGGTGCTCTCGGATAATATTTTATTGCTTTTCATTTTTTGGGAACTAACGAGCATCAGCTCGTTTTTCCTGATCGGATTCAATAATACGAACCCGGATTCCCGGAAAAGCGCACTGGTCGCGCTTTCTGTGACAGGGCTGGGCGGGTTCTTCCTGCTGGCCGGGCTGCTGCTGCTCGGAAACATAGCCGGCACTTATTCCATTGCTGAACTGATTTACAGCCGGCATATCATTATCGATCATGCGCAATACCCGCTGGCGCTGGGTTTGATCTTTATGGGCGCGTTCACCAAATCTGCACAGTTCCCATTTCACTTCTGGCTGCCCGGCGCTATGAAGGCGCCGACACCGGTATCGGCTTATTTACACTCAGCGACTATGGTGAAAGCCGGGATTTACCTGCTGGCACGTTTCGATCCCATCCTCGGTAACACGCCCCTCTGGAACTATACGCTCATGATCGTGGGCGGCTTCACCATGTTGTACGCCGCCTTTCATTCCCTGTTGCGGACAGATCTGAAAAGTATCCTGGCTTATTCGACCATTGCGGCATTGGGCATGCTCACGTTTTTAATCGGCATCGGCACACGCGATGCGGTGATTGCGGCCAGCGTTTTTATCTTGGTGCACGCACTCTACAAAGCGTCGCTATTCCTGGTCACCGGCGTCGTGGACCACGAAACGCATACCCGGGATATTACTCAATTGTCCGGGTTGAGAAAAGTACTATTGCCGGTAGCTATCGCCGGGCTGCTGGCAGCGCTCTCAAGCGCGGGCATTCCCTTCTCCTTCGGGTTTATTGGCAAAGACCTGATCTATGAGGCCACCTTGCATGCGACGCCCCTGCCGGTTGTGATCTTAACGATACTGGCGGTGCTGACCAATATCGGCCTGGTGGCGGCTGGCTTCATGGCGGGCATCAAACCCTTTACGGGAAAGCTACCGGCTGCCTACGCCAACATCAGGCTACCCTATACTTCCATGTGGCTGCCGCCGCTGCTGCTGTCGATCCTGGGTGTGCTATTTGGATTAATGCCCGGCTACATCGGGGAGCTCTTTTCTGCGCAGGCCGCCAATGCGATGCTTGGTAGTGATATGAAATTTCACCTGAAGATCTGGCATGGTTTCAATACTGTATTATTGTTGAGTTTGCTGACGCTCGCAGCAGGTACATTTATCTATTTGGTGAATAAGCCTTCTGCGCGCAAAGCCCCTATCACAGCCGCGTTCAACCGATTGGCGCCGGGGCATCTTTTTGAGCAATTGGTGAGCGGTGTTTTCCGGCTGTCAGAGTGGTATACCGGCAAATTTCATAACGGTTACCTGCGCTCCTACCACCTGCAGATCATCGTATTTGCTGAGCTGCTGCTGGCTTATAAACTCTGGCTCAGCGGCCCCGTGGATATTAATTTTTACAATCTCGCCATGCTCAGCGTATACGAAGTTGCCATCGTAGCTATCCTGATCGGAGCGCTGTTCATCATGCTTACCACCCGGCTCCGCCTCACAGCGGTGGTGTCTATGAGTGTGATCGGATATTGCATCTGCCTGATGTTCGTATTTTACAGCGCGCCGGACCTGGCTATGACACAGTTCACGATCGATACGCTGACTACGGTGTTGTTTGTACTCGTCCTCTATAAGTTGCCTCCCTTTCTCAACCTCGGTACAAAAAGGGAACGATACCGCGATATTGCAGTAGCCTTCGGCTTTGGATTGATCCTTTGTATGGTGGCATTGCAGGTGCATCATGAACCGATAACTACCGCCACCAGTGATTTCTACGGCGATAACGCGTATCACCTCGCTAAAGGTAAAAACGTGGTCAACGTGATCCTGGTAGATTTCCGTGGCATTGATACTTTGTTTGAAACGGTAGTGCTGAGCATTGCAGCTATCGGTGTTTACAATTTGTTACGATTAAGATTAAAACCTTCAGAAAAAGAATAGTATGAGAAGCAGCATTTTGCAAACAGCAACACGGTATCTGCTCCCGATACTATTGTTGTTCTCGATTTTCCTTCTGCTACGCGGACATTATTATCCCGGCGGAGGCTTTGTGGGTGGCCTGGTGGCTTCTATTGCCTTTGTGCTGCACAGTTTTGCCAATGGTACGGATGCGACCATGAAGTTGCTGGGCAGGAAACCGCTTTCGCTGATACCGCTGGGACTGGGCATTGCAGCGCTGAGCGTATTACTGCCGGTGGTGATCGGATTGCCGCCTATGACCGGCCTGTGGCTCGAAGGAAAAGTGCCCATCATCGGATCGTTGGGCACGGCCCTGTTCTTCGACCTCGGCGTGTACCTGGTGGTGATCGGTGTTGTATTAACAATATTATTCACGATCGCTTTAACCGACGATTAGATATGGAACTCTTATTAATACTGGTGATGGGGCTGCTGTATGCGGGTGGTGTATATTTTATCCTCCGCAGAAGCCTGGTGAAATTACTACTCGGTATCATGCTCCTGGGAAACGCCACCAACATCCTGATCTTTGTGCTGGGCGCCATTATTAAAGCAAAGCCACCGATTATAGGTTCTGCCGATGAGGTGTTGGACCGGGCCTATGCCGATCCTGTTCCGCAGGCCCTTATCCTTACAGCGATCGTGATCAGCTTCGCCCTCACCGCTTTTGCGATCGTATTGCTGAAACGCGTATATGCTTTGTTGGAAACAGATGATTTAGATAATTTAAATACTCCCGAGGAAGAGGATATATGAGCGACAACCTTATTTTGGCCCCTGTATTTATTCATTTGCTGATCGCTATTTTCCAGCTGGTCGCCTGGCGGAAAACGGTGACGCAGCGGATCCTGTCTGTTGGCGGGGCGCTGCTGGCGCTGATGGCTGCAGGCACTTTGTTGCAACACGTTTATTGGAACGGAACCATCACCATCAACGCTTCTAACTGGAAAGCGCCTTTCAGCATTGTATTTGTAGCCGACCTTCTGGGCGCCACAATGGTGCTGCTCACATCTATCGCCGGCTTCGCCGTTTCTATCTTTTCTGCGGTCGGCTTGAGCCGGCAGCGGATGCTATACGGCTACTTCCCCATCTTCCATTTTCTTTTAATGGGATTGAACGGAGCCTTTCTCACGGGCGACATCTTCAATCTCTACGTTTGGTTCGAGGTGATCATCATTGCTTCCTTTGTATTGATGACACTGGGTGGAAGAAAGAACCAACTGGAGGGCGCTTTGAAATACATGTCGATGAATATATTGGCATCCATGTTCTTCCTGACCGGTATCGGCATTTTGTATGGCATGACCGGGTCGTTGAATATGGCGGATCTCTCCCTGAAAATGCACGACGTTCAAAACAAATCCCTGGTGGGTATTACGTCTGTCTTTTTTATTTTGGGGTTTGGTATTAAATCAGCGGTGTTCCCGCTATACTTCTGGCTACCTTCTTCTTATCACACACCGCCTTCGGCAGTAGCGGCCACTTTTGGCGGGTTGTTGACGAAAGTAGGGATCTATGCGCTGTTGCGGGTGAACAGCCTGATCTTTATTCCAGACGACTTTACCAAAAAATTATTAATGGTCATTGCCGTGTTGACGATCATCACCGGTGCTTTTGGCTCGCTTAACAAAACGAATATCCGTCGGCTGTTTTCTTACCTGATCGTTTGTCATATCGGGTTTATGGTAGGCGGCATTGCAATGTTTACGAAGATAGCATTGATGGGCACGATCTTCTACCTGATCCATGACATCATGGTCAAAACCAATATGTTCCTGATATCCGGATTTATCATGCAGCTCCGCGGTGTCATCACCCTGGAAAAGCTGGGCGGGCTGTACAAGGAGTATCCGCGGATTTCCCTGCTCATCGCCATCGTGTTGCTGTCTCTTGTGGGTATACCACCTTTGTCGGGGTTCTGGCCTAAAGTGTATCTTTTCAGAGAAGCATTTACACAGCAGCAGTACTTTTATATAGGCGCATTGATCTTAGGCAGCCTCGTGACTTTGTATGTAATTGCTAAAATGTGGGCGGAGGTATTCTGGAAAGATATTCCCTCCGATGTAGTGGCGGAAAATAAATTTGAGCCGCTGCCCTTTTCAAGGAAAGTGCTGCTGGTATTGCCTATCGGGATACTGGGCACAGCATCCCTGTTTATAGGCTTGAATGCAGAAGTGATCGTGCAGATAGTAGACCGGATATCGGATGAGTTACTAAACCCCCACTCCTATGTGGACGCTGTATTTAAAAATTAATCGGGCGATATGGTAAAGAACTTTTTAATGAACCTGTTATTATCCTTTCTGTGGGTGGCGTTGACAGGATCGCTCTCCTACACGGGATTTCTTTTTGGCTTTGTGCTGGGTTTCTTTGTTTTATGGATCATGAACCGCAATGAGCAGGAGCGGCGCTATTTCTTCCGGGTGCCGAAGCTGTTCAGTTTTGCCTTTTACTTTTTGTACCAGATGATCAAGGCCAATGTGCAGGTAGCCTACGATGTGATCACGCCAAGGTATTTCTTCAGGCCGGGTATAGTGAGATACCCGCTGAGCGCAGCATCTGACCTCGAGATCAACGTCTTGTCCACATTGATCTCTCTCACACCTGGGACCCTGATCCTGGATGTAAGCGAAGACAAAAAGGCGTTGTACATACACGCGATGTACCTGAAGACGCCGGAAGCTTTTATTCACCAACTCAAGAACGGCATGGAACGCCGTTTGCTGGAATTATTACGATGACATTAGCAAACTATTTTGATTTTGTGATTTTACCGATACTGACCTTGTCGGTCGTGCTGGTATTTATCCGCTTGTTCAAAGGGCCGGCGATTGTGGACCGTGTGATAGCACTCGATCTGATCATCACTATCGGGATCGGGATCATTACCGTATATAGCATCAGGCAAAACCAGAAGATCCTTTTAGATGTGGCCATTATATTGGCGCTGATCGCGTTCCTGGGCACGATTGCCTTTTCTTATTATATAGAAAAACAAAAAGATGATTGATATAATTTTAGCCGTCTTCAGCACTTTAGGGGCATTATCCATTCTGTTCGCCTCGATAGGTATCCTGCGGATGCCAGACTTTTACCTGCGTCTTTCCGTAACGGTGAAGGCTTCCAGCCTTGGCGTCGGATTACTTCTGATCTGCGCTGCTATCATGTTTCCTGATGATGCTTCGGTCACTACCAAAGCGATTGCCATTATTTTTTTTCTGATCTTAACTGCGCCTATTGCCGCACACATGATCGGAAGAAGCGCTTATTTTACAGGCACGCCGCTCTGGAAAGAAACGATGGTAGATGAGCTGGACGGTATGTACAACAAAGATACCCACGCGCTGGAAAGCGATCCGGATAAAGCTTTAGATAAATCGACATCAACCCTCGATGATCAGATCGCGGATACAAACGAAGAGACGCGCTGAGCCGCAGGGTCCAACCAAAAAAAGTATAGCATTAAGTTGACGTATAAAAAAAATGATGCCACCAACACGCGAAAAATGCCGGAACAACTTTATCGTGTGTCGGTGACATAGGAAATCTTATGGTCCGGTATCCGGAATTATTTTTTCATGAAATCGAAAGCGCCCTTCCGGAGATGCACACCATACTCCAGCCAGGCTTTCATACAAGCCAGGAAATTAGACCAGCCTTCGGTTTGGCCGATCGCCCATTTGATCCCCTCTTCATCTGCCTGATGACCTTCTTCAAATACTTTTACTACCGTGTCCGACTCCGATCTTTTTTCAAGCTCGATCTTGACGACCGACTTTGGATCCCACACAAACTCAATTTTCTTTTCTGCAACAACCTCTGAAACGGTTACCGGATAGGTTCCTTCAAACTCCGGGAATGACCACTGGATCACAGCGCCCTGTTCCATTTTTCCAGAGCCTTGCGAAATGAAATACTGTGTCATGATAGCCGGATCGATGATCGCCTCAAACACAGTACTCACCGGCTTCTGAATCCCTATCGAGGCTTTCGCAATAATTTTCTGATCCATAATGTTAGATTAAGCGTTTTGTTGTTGTGACGGATAGTTGATCATCCATTTAACACCATACCGGTCTGTGAAGCTGCCGAAGTAGTCGCCCCAAAACTGGTCTGCCAGTGGCATTTCAACTTCCCCTCCATCAGATAAACCGTTGAACAACCGGTCGGCTTCTTCGCGTGAATCCGGAAAAACAGATACGTAATTATTGTTGCCTTCTACCAGTTTGTGTCCCATAGAAGGAACGATATCGGAGGCCATCAGCAAATCGCTGCCGATAGGAAGTGCAATATGCATCACGCGATTCTTTTCTTCTTCGGATAGATTTTCGCCACCAGGGGCATTGCCCAGCTTATGAACTTCTCCCGCAAAATCACCTCCAAAAACTGATTTGTAAAAAGTAAAGGCTTCCTCCGCCTTACCATCGAAATTGAGATAGGGATTTAATTTAGGCATAGTTATATATTTTTTAGTTTAAAAATTTTTGAATTTGCGCCACCGTGAAATCGATCAATGCATGATCGGTGATACGGTTTTCATCTGCCATCATAAACGATCCATGTCCGGCCGGAAGTATCATCAACCTGGCATCCGGTATCAGCAGTGACATCTCGACAAAATGTGCAGTCTTCACCACGTCCCGGTCTCCGCCGATCAGCAAAGCAGGCGCCTGGATCTCCTTTAGTTCCCGATCTTCCCAATCTTTAAAATCGATCATCCGCTGGCGGTCGCTTTCAAACATATGCAGCAATTGTTCTTCTGCACCCGGATTAAGTTGCAGGAAAATTTCTTTTAAATAACCCGGCATGTGATCGATCGTCACCTGGCTCATCCCGTCAAAGAAACCATCGATCATACCGCTGCGCTTCGTCACGCCAGACGCGGCAATGATCTTATCTACCCGTCCGGGAAATGATGCCGCCAATTTTAAAACCGTTGTAGCGCCGTTACTGAAACCGAAGAAGGAGGACCGTTCGATCCCTAATGTATCCAATAAAGCCACGATGTCGCTTGCATCCTGTTCGAAAGTCTCTGGCACCTCCCTGTGTTGGGAACGCCCATGATTTTGAAGGTCTATTCCAATCAGCTGAAAGGTACCGGACAACCGGGAGATCACTTCCGAAAAGTCCGGCCGCAACGAAGATCCTCCGCCATGAATCAAAGTCAACGGCTTTCCCGATCCATAGATCTCGTAATACAATTCAATACCGTTTACTTTTTTGTGACCGTATGCACCAGGTGTCATAAGATGGAGAATTTTATAGCTTGCGTCAATGAGTGAGTCGATGTTTATTTTAGCAGATGATATCGTAATGCCATCTCGCCGTTTACAAACTTTTTTGTTTCTGTAAGTTTAAATTTCTTAAACCCGTCGGGCGTCGTAAAGAGCGGAACGCCTTTTCCAAATAGAACCGGATTGATAAAGATCCAGTACACATCAATCAGCTGTTGCTGCATCAGTTGGCCCGCCAGTGAAGGACTACCGAAGATCATTATGGGTTTGTCCGATTGAGACTTGAGATCTCTGGTCTTTATAATAATATCATCGTTCCATACCAGGTCTTGCCCGCTGCTTTTCGTGCGGGATACGACGATCTTCTTCGCTTTGTTGTACCAGTTGCTATACCTGATCTCTGCTTTGGTAGCTGCCGGATTGGAGGCGGCTGTCGGCCAGTAAACATTCAGCAGATCATAGGTAACTCTTCCGGATAACATCGTATCTCCCTGCTCGGCTATGCCAGTGACATAGGACAGGTTATCCTCCCCCGGCTCAAACCCCTCAAGGGTGCCGTTTTCATCCGCCACAAATCCGTCTAATGAGATATGTGCAATTAAATGTATTGTGCTCATGGCTGCTCTGTAAAATGTTTGAACCGATCGAGCACCGATTGGCAGAAAGCTGCCTGCAGCTCTTTCGGCGTCTGTGCCTCCGGTTCAAAACTTTCTTTTATAATGGTATTACTATCTATCTGCTGAAACTCTATAACGGACGCTCGTCCGTCATCCAGCTTGTATTCAATTAATTCAAAAGGGATCACGTTCGTGTAAACACCGCGATGGTCAAAGCCTTCGCTGAGGTCTTTCTTTTCCATCCGGAAGTGGATGCTGCCGCCTGGCTTTAGTTCATTGCTCAGGACCTTGCATTGCCATTCTTCTGACGGAACATTCCATTGGGCGATACAGGAAGCGGATGTCCAGGCGTTCCACACGGTTTCGAGTGGTCGCAGTACTACGACACTAACGACTATCGGAAGCATAGATTATTATTTCATTGAATGAAGCCCGATCCTGTTGCCTTCTGTATCTGTCACGATAGAACAGAAACCATATTCGCCGATGGACATCTTAGATTGATGAATGGTGCCTCCGGCAGCAGTTACCCGGCTTTCTTCCTGCGCACAATCTTCGCAAGCGAAATAGAGGATGGTGTTGCTGCCGCCCGCCTTCTGCGCTTCCATTTTAACGAGGGTTCCGGAAGTGCCGAAACCATCCATGTTGCCGGGAAAGGATTTCATTTGCATGGACTGATCAGTGGGGTCGGACATCAGATCTAATTTTGTGTTCAGCACTGTTTCATAAAACCGGGTGGCTCTGTCCATATCGTCTACATAGATCTCGAACCATACGACGGGGTTTGCTTTTTGATTTTCCATATAGATGCTTTTGATGCATCAAATGTAGAAACAGTTATCACGCAATAACTTGTCATTTGGCAAGAAATGACAGAAGACAAACAATCGTCCGCATTTTAGACAGCCGTGCCCTGGGAAGATTTCACCAGGTCCTTCCTGATCCTGCTCAGCGAGGTGTCAGTAACACCCAGGTAGGAAGCAATCTGCTTCAGGGGCACGTGCTGTATGATCTGTGGTTTCTCTTTGACCAGCTTGAGATAGCGGCTGGTGGCGGTTTCTGTGATCATGTCCAACGACCGCTGCTTTACTGCAAAAAGCTGGTGCGAAAACCAGAGCCTGCCCCACTCCCGGAAGCCTGGCACGTTGTGATACAGCTCCTGGAAAGCGTCAAACCCGATCTTCCATAAGCTGCAGTCGGTTAAAGCCTGCAGGTTTTCCTGCGACGGGATGCGCTGAAACAGCGAAGCGGGAGCAATGACCGCTTCTCCATCCGTAAAATATTCTGTAGTGATCTCGTCGTTATTATAATTATGCACAAACGCCCTGATCAGACCTTCCTCCAGGATATAGTATTCGTTTGCCGTTCTGCCTGCTTTTAAAATCAGGTCGCCCCTGGAAAAAGCAACCGGCTCATGCGCTGCCGCAAGGGTTTCCAGATCTGTTGCTGACAAAAGAGGATGTTGGTAGATCTTACTGAAAACAGGGTGCATGGGAGAGAAATTTATCTAAACTTACATAAATTTTTTTGTCGGGAATATACAAGGCCCCGAAGGTAGTCCATAAGGAGCTTCAATGATGAGAACATCTTTTGCGGCTATCAACTCTTTGTATGTTAGCGATCCGGCCTTTGTATGAATTACTATCTTTGCACCATGGAATTATTTGCGGAATCGCTCTCTCAATACAAAAGATTGTTAACCAGGGAGGTAAGAATCGGAGACCTGCTGTTGGGCAACAATCATCCTATTCGCGTTCAAACCATGACGACGACGGACACGATGGATACCATCGCTACGGTCGAACAAACCATACGCTGCATCGAAGCCGGTGCTGAACTCGTGCGTATTACAGCGCCTTCTAAAAAAGATGCCGAAAACCTGCTGCCGATTAAAAACGAATTAAGAAAACGTGGATATACCACGCCGCTGGTAGCAGACATCCATTTCACTCCTAA
This sequence comes from Niabella sp. ZPM-14, assembly GCF_055693045.2. Classification (NCBI taxonomy): domain Bacteria; kingdom Pseudomonadati; phylum Bacteroidota; class Chitinophagia; order Chitinophagales; family Chitinophagaceae; genus Niabella; species Niabella sp. ZPM-14. Next base: position 3,180,387 of record NZ_CM181148.1, on the reverse strand, counting down.
TGCTGCCGAAGTGGCCGCCCGCATTGTCGAGAAAGTGCGCGTCAATCCCGGCAACTACGTGGACAAAAAGAAATTTGAACAAATCGAATACACCGATGCAGAATATGCGGAAGAAATCGACCGCATCCGCGAACGGTTCACCCCCCTGGTTAAAATATGCAGGGAATATGGCACGGCCATGCGCATCGGCACCAATCATGGCAGCCTGAGCGACCGGATCATGAGCCGATATGGAGACACGCCCATCGGCATGGTGGAAAGCGCGATGGAATTTTTGCGCATCGCCCGTGCGGAAAATTACCACCAGATCATACTCAGTATGAAGGCCAGCAACCCGCAGGTGATGGTCCAGGCCTATCGCTTACTGATCAAACAAATGGATGAAGAATTTCAGGAGATCTACCCGCTTCACCTGGGCGTAACCGAAGCGGGTGACGGAGAAGAGGGGCGCATCAAATCTGCAGTCGGCATCGGCACCCTGATGGAAGATGGAATCGGCGATACCATTCGCGTATCACTGACGGAAGACCCCGAGCTGGAGATACCCGTGTGCAGGGATATTGTGAAGAGGTATGAAAGAGTTGACAAGTTGACCGGTTCACAGGTTGTCAGGAGAAATGAAAATCCAGCTGTGCAATCCGGCGATCAGCCAGTCAATGTATCAGCAGCCTACCATCCATTCAGCTTCAGGAGACACCAAACCATCCCCGTGAACAATATCGGCGGGGGCCAGGTTCCGGTAGTGATTGCAGATCTCAGTAAACTGAAAACGATCACGCCTGCGTCGTTAACTGGTATTGGCTATACCTACAACGAAGCAGACGATAAATGGAATATTGCTGATGCAGCAGCTGATTATGTGTACATCCATCAACCGGAGATCGGATTTGCGTTGCCCGGGACTTTGAAGGTGATCATGCCTTATGCGCAATGGTTACAAACGACGGACAAACATACCTGCTTCCCTGTTTACGAAGCCCAACAATTTGCTACGATCGATACGCCGGAAAGCGACATCCATTTTGTCATGGTCGATTGTCCTTCAGATGAACATTATATGGAAGCAATCAGTCAGAAACCCAACGTGGTACTATGCCTCAGCAGCAGGGAAAAGAATGCCATGCAAACGTTGAGAGCCACCTGCATCCGGTTAAAGGAAAAAGGTATTACCAATCCGGTTGTATTCATCACAGACAGTAACTGGGCCACGCCGGACGAGCACCTCATTCATTTTGCCACAGAAACCGGTGCATTGTTCTTAGATGGATTCGGAGATGGCATTTGCCTGGGCATGAGCCAGGATGCGTACGAGAAAGCAGCCAGTCTGAATGCCTCCGGCCGCAACTACCTTAGCAACCAGTCGCCGGAGCAGTTCATGAACAATACAGCTTTCAGCATTTTGCAGGCAACACGCATGCGTATTTCCAAAACCGAATATATTTCCTGTCCTTCCTGCGGAAGAACATTATTTGACTTACAGGAAACCACCACCAAAATCCGATCGGTCACCAATCACCTTAAAGGGGTTAAGATCGCCATCATGGGCTGTATCGTAAACGGACCGGGGGAAATGGCTGATGCCGACTTTGGTTATGTAGGCAGCGGTCCCGGCAAGATCACTTTGTACAAAGGAAAAGAAGTGGTCAAGAGAAATGTGAACAGTGAAGTGGCGGTAGATGAATTGATCAATTTGCTGAAAGAAAACGAAGCCTGGGTTGAACCGGCTTAAAAGTTAGCAGGAGTTCCGCCCTTATTTCCCACCATGAGTTTATCATTTCCTACTGAGCTGCAATCGTTTGCTATCGGAGACACGGTGCAGGAACTGTTGGTGCCTATCCCAACCGCTATTCGCCAAAAATATGAAGGTAACGGAAGCGCTGCCTATTGGGCCCGCATCTGGCCCGCTGCTCTGGGTCTTTGCCAATTTCTCGATCAACATCCGCATTATATCCTGAATCAGTCTGTACTGGAAATAGCCGCCGGTCTGGGCTTGCCGGGCTTATATGCAGCCCGCGCTGCCAAACAGGTGACCCTGTCAGATATTGAGCCGCTGGCCGTTGAGGTGCTCCGTCAATCGATCCGGCATCTGGGGCTGGATCATGTTCAGGCCATGACATTGGATTGGACCAACATTGCTGACGCTCCTTTTCATGATGTGCTGTTACTGAGCGATGTCAATTACGATCCCGGGATGTTTCCCGGATTGCTCGAAGTCCTTAAACAATCATTAGCCCGTCAGAAGCGTATCATCTTAAGTACGCCGCAACGCCTGATGGCAAAGGCTTTCATACAAGACCTGCTTGCTTACCGGACGCTGCAGTGGGACTGCGAAATTGAAAGTGGAAACGGCGTTACCTGTGTCAGCGTTTTTGTCCTGGAACAGATACGCTCGCAAATTAGCGGCACCGGCGGAATGGATGAATAAGAATTTCATGTAAGTTTGATGCTGTACGCCGTTGGCGTGACGAGTCATACCCGGGACAAGAAAAAGGAGCCTGCCCAACGGTACAGGCGCCGGCGGGAATTTATCTTTCCGATTCTGCCGCCTGGTTTATAAATTCAATGATCACATGCAACAAGTAGATTTTTTAGTGATTGGTACAGGGATTGCCGGCCTTACCTACGCTTGCAAAATGGCTGAGAAGTATCCCGAAAAAAAGGTTTTGGTGATCACCAAAGCGGCAGCAGACGAGACGAATACCAAATATGCCCAGGGCGGAGTAGCGGTGGTGAATGATTTTGAAACGGACAGCTTTGAGAAACATATTGAAGACACGTTGATCGCCGGTGACGGGCTGTGCAACAAGTCGGTGGTAGAGATCGTAGTGAAGGACGGGCCCGCCCGTGTGAAAGAACTGATCGATAGGGGCGCCAATTTCGACAAAGAAAAAGACGGCGACTATAAACTGGGTAAAGAAGGCGGCCACAGCGAGTTTCGCATTATTCATCACAAGGACATTACCGGCTGGGAAATGGAGCGCACCCTGCTGGAAGCCGCAGCACGCCTGGATAATATAGAGATCGTCAAGCATTGCTTTGTCGTAGACATCATTACCCAGCATCACCTGGGCTACCTTGTCACGAAAGCCACGCCCGATATTGAATGCTATGGCGTGTACGTGTTGAACCTGCATACTAACGAGATCGAAACCATCCTGGCCAAAACCACCTACCTCGCAAGCGGTGGCAACGGGCAGGTGTATCGAACCACTACCAACCCGGGCATTGCCACGGGAGATGGCGTAGCGATGGTTTACCGCGCGAAAGGCCGGATTGAAAACATGGAGTTCATACAGTTTCATCCGACGGCTTTGTACGAACCCGGCCTGCGCGGGCAGGCTTTTTTAATCACGGAAGCGGTGCGTGGAGATGGCGGTATTTTAAGGAATAAGGACGGCGAAGCTTTTATGGAGCGATATGACGAGCGCCGGGATCTGGCGCCCCGCGACATCGTTGCCCGTGCGATCGATAATGAAATGAAGATATCCGGTACGGAGCACGTGTGGCTGGATTGCCGCCATTTCAGTAAAGAACAGTTCACCGAACATTTCCCCAATATTTACGAAAAATGCAAAAGTGCCGGCATTGATATTACAAAAGATATGATCCCTGTAGCGCCGGCAGCGCACTACAGCTGCGGCGGCATCAAAGTGGACGAGTGGGGACAAACCTCGATCCGCAACCTGTATGCAGTGGGCGAATGCAGCAGCACCGGCCTGCATGGCGCCAACCGGCTGGCAAGCAATTCCTTGCTCGAAGCAATGGTCTTTGCACACCGTTGCTTTGTCCATGTCTCAGGAAAGGTGGACAACAATGAACTGCCTGAACATCCTACGTTCAAGCTCAATATTCCTGAATGGAACGCCATGGGCACGAGTACCCCGAAGGAGCTCATATTAATTACGCAAAGTTTGAAAGAGATACAACAGGTCATGAGTGATTATGTGGGCATCGTCCGCAATAACATCAGGCTGGAACGCGCCAGCCGCAGGCTGGATCTGTTATGGGAAGAGACGGAGCAACTGTATAAAACCAGCACGCTTTCACCTAATATTCTCGAACTTCGCAACCTGATTACAGTGGGATACCTGATCGTAAAGGGTTCCGTATTCCGCAAAGAAAGCCGCGGCCTCAACTATAATACAGACTACCCGGCTAAGAGCGAACTGGTACAAAATATTGTTTTGTAGAGTGGCCTGTGGACCATGGTCCATGGACAATAGAGGGGTTTCACTAACTTTGTAAAAAGTATACTTGTATGAATTATGCAGCATACATAGAGTCTAATGCTTCCGTTCTGCTAGGAAAGCCTGTCATTAAAGGTACTCGTATCGCGGTGGAGCTAATCATCCTCCGCCTTTCGGAGGGAGCAACTGTAGCCCAGTTATTAGAGGCTTATCCATCGCTTACCCAGGAAGCTGTGTTAGCGGCCCTTGCTTATGCTTCTGACGTAATCGCCAACGAACAGGTTATTGCTGTCGCATGATGATTCTGGCAGATGAAAATATTCATTCTTATATAATAAAAACGCTTAGAAAAGAGGGGTTTGAAGTCATCGCTATTGGTGAACCCGCCAAAGGAATAAGAGACGAAGAGGTCATTCAATGGGCCGTAAAAAATAATTATTTACTCTCAACGGAAGACAAAGATTTTGACGAGTGGGTATTTGCACATCATATAACGGGACTGAGCATTATCTTTTGAGATATCAGTTTGCCGAGTTTGAATTGATGGCCGAAACAGTCAAAACTTTCTTGCGAACCCATTTGTTACAACATCCGGTATTTATAACGATCACACCTAAAAAAATCAGAATCCGGCAATTATAGCCGACCAACAATGTATTACCTTCTTTACGGCTTCTTTTACCTTGTATCATTGCTCCCGCTTCGGATATTGCATTTTATATCAGATAGCATATATGGCATATTGTACCATGTGGTTCAGTATCGTAAAAAGGTGGTGATGAATAACCTGCTGATCGCCTTTCCTGAAAAGTCGGAGCAGGAGCGGATCGCGATCTGCAAAGGCTTCTATCATAAATTGCTGGATTCGATGATCGAATCGCTCAAGCTGCTCTCCGCCCCTGATTCCTTTTTTGAAAAACGGTTCAGTGGCAACTGGGAATTGCTCAACCACTATTACGAACAAGGCCGGCCGGTGCAGGTCCATTTAGGTCATAATTTCAACTGGGAATGGGGCAACAGCATGCTGGCAAAAAAAGTGAAGCATCAATACCTGGGCGTCTACCTGCCCTTGTCGAGCAAGGTCTTTGACCGGCTTTTTAAAAAAATGAGATCAAGAGGAGGTGCCGTGCTCATTCCTGCGACCAATATGACGCGCGAGTTTCTGCCCTATCGCAAAAGCCTTTACTGTATTGGCCTTATCGCAGATCAAAGTCCCGGCCGGATCGATAAGACCAATTGGTTCGATTTCTTCGGGCGCAAAACCGCTTTTATTACCGGCTCAGCCAAGATGGCGATTTCTACCGATGCGGTGATTGCCTTTGCCACCATCCGGCGCATTAAAAGGGGATATTACGAAACCCGCTTCGAAATAGCCACCGAACACCCCAAATCAAACACGGACCTGGAGCTTACCCAACAATTTGTTAACTACCTGGAAACCAATATCCGGCAGTATCCTGACAACTGGCTTTGGAGCCATCGAAGATGGAAGCACGAGTGGAAGGAAGAGTATCAGAACGCAAGATAGCCAAACGACAAGCCAAGCTCTTTGCAACATCAGGCTTTTTCCGATCTGAAACATAGCCATCTGCTGAACCGGTCACCCCAAAATGCACAAGTTCATGTAAATCTGTAGAAAGTCAGATCATTATGCAGACAGAAACCATCCCGGAGCGCTTGCATTATTTCCTCGAAACAATTGAAGATAAGAAGGTCGAAGCCATCTATACTTTATTTGAAGATGAACTAGATATTACTGCTAAAAGGAGAAAACTGATCCAGGCGGAACGGGAAAGTTATCTTAATGGAACCGGAACATCCTACAGCTGGGATGAAGTAAAAGAAATGGCTAGGGACAAAGCTAAGCGCCATGTCTTATAAAATACAAATCAGACCGTTAGCGGTTATCGAATAAGGCAAGGGAAATTGAACCGCTTCCCTTATGTAGTAGTTTATGAGTTTTTTCCGGATCACAATAGCATCATTGTATAAAGCGTCATTATGACAAAACAAGATCCCGGTAAAAAGAATATTTCCTAAATCAACCTGATCTTAAATTAAGGCACGCAAACTTCTGCTTTTAGAGTCTTCTTCTCATTAATTATTTTACCCTTTGGGAAATAATCCCTACCTTCGCAGTTGCAGGTCTCATACGGCCAGCTCCTGTTGAAACTCCCCAGGGCCGGAAGGCAGCAAGGATAGACGGTTGTAGCGGCGCGATGTGAGTAGCCTGCTTTTTTTATTCCCCTACTCCACCTCATTTAGCTTTATTGTATTACTTTAGCATTGGCAGTGCTGACAGGTTTGCGAACACAATATATTCAGGTATTCGTGATTCGCCGGCCGGCAGCGATGCGACATACCTGTTTTTAACAGTACAGCTATCACAATCAAAAAAAATAATCAAATGAAATTTTTTATCGACACCGCGAACCTCGACCAGATCAGGGAAGCATATGACATGGGCATCTTAGATGGCGTTACCACCAACCCTTCACTGATGGCAAAAGAAGGCATCAAAGGAGAGGAAGCGGTCATGAAACACTATGTAGATATCTGCAATATTGTAAACGGCGATATCAGCGCTGAAGTCGTAAGCACCGATTTCAAAGAAATCGTAGAAGAAGGTAAAAAACTGGCCGCCTTGCATCCCAATATCGTAGTGAAAGTACCTATGATCAAAGACGGTGTAAAAGCGATTAAATGGTTTACGGATAACGGGATCAAGACCAACTGTACCCTGGTTTTCAGCGCCGGACAAGCTATACTGGCAGCGAAAGCGGGAGCGAAATACGTGTCCCCTTTCATCGGACGTATAGACGACAGCGGCTGGGACGGCGTGCAACTCATCGAGCAGATCGCGCATATCTTCAACATCCAGGGATATAAGACAGAAATCCTGGCGGCTTCTATCCGCACCAGCAATCATATCGTTCGTTGTGCAGAAGCAGGCGCCGATGTATGTACCTGTCCGCTGGATCCCATCCTCGGTTTGTTAAAACATCCGCTCACAGATATTGGCCTGGCCAAGTTCCTGGAAGATGCCAAAAAGACTAAATAATTTTACAGGGAGTAGAAAATAGTGAGCAGGGAAATCCTGCTCTGCTACTTACTACTCCCTATTTACCTATCCTGTCAACTTTTCAACCATTAACTTTTCAGCATTCATAGCCAATCGGATCGCATTCAACCGGAACAGATCTTTCTCCCGGTTCATCATCAGGCTTTCGATCGTTGCAACTGTCATCAGCGTAGCAGCCATGATTTTGACGCTGGCGTTTGCTAACGGTTTTCAGAAAAAGGTCAGTGAAAAAGTGTTCAGCTTCTGGGGACATGTGCGGGTACAGGAGGCATTGCCTTATTCTTCGCTGATCTCTGAAGAAATTCCTATCATACAGAATTCGGAGATCGTTCATGAGATCAAGGCCCTGCCTTATGTAAAAGCCATCTATCCGTTTGCTACCCGGTATGCCATTCTCAAAACGAAAGACGACCTGCAGGGACTACTGGTGAAAGGCCTTGACAGGCAATATGATGCGGCCAACCTTAAGGAGTTCATGGTAGAAGGAACTTTTATCCGTTTTAACGACAGCACCTACAGCCGGGACATCATGATCTCCCAGAAAACGGCGCGTGAATTAAACCTGAAACTGAACGACCGGGTCCTGATCTATTTTATCCGGCCGGACGGCTCCAAGCGACCTGACCGGCTGACAGTACGCGGCATCTTTAAAACCGGTGTAGGCGATTTTGACAACTCTTTTGCTGTTGGCGATATTCAGCTGATAAGACGTCTCAACGATTGGCAGGACAACCAGATCGGTGGTTATGAAGTGGTGTTGACTGATTATAAATATGTCGATGCAGCTACGCAGCAACTGTCTGCACTACCGGGTTTTGACGAGGATTGGAGCGTGCAGAATATCAAAGATTATATTCCGAATATTTTTGACTGGTTGAATATGCAGGACACTACCCGCAACGTATTGATCGGCATCATGATCGTCGTGGCCGTGATCAACCTGATCACCTGTCTGATCATACTGGTCTTGGAACGGATGAGAATGGTGGGTGTTCTGAAAGCGATCGGAGCATCTGACTGGATGGTTCAAAAGATATTTCTGCGACACAGCCTGATCATTGCACTGCGCGGCATTTTGACCGGCGCGGCCATCGGCCTGGCGATCCTCTATGCACAAATCAAAACCGGTTTCATTAAACTGGATGAAGAAGCTTATTATATGGACAGGGCAGCGGTGCAAATAACCGCCGGAGAGGTAATTGCCATTTGCGGCATCACCTTCCTGATCTGCATGCTGGTGTTGCTCATCCCCTCTTACATCGTTAAAAAAATACAACCTGTCAAGGCGATACACTTCAGGTAGTAGTCATTAACAACTTGCAACTACAAACAGCTCTGCCCGACCCTCCTGGTTTCTATTGCCTCGACCAACTTCTATTTCAGGTGCGACAAGATGATACCTGTAGCTACCGCGGCATTTAGCGATTCAGCCGCGCCCCATTTCTCGATCGTTATTCTTTGGTGAATTCTTTTCATGACTTCACTTCGTATCCCTTTTGACTCGTTGCCAATCACCAATACCCCTTTTTGCACGGGTCGATAGCTTTTAAGCGGCATGCCATCGAGCGCGGCTCCGTAGAAAACGAGGTCTGTATGCTCATCCATCCAATCAGACAGATCTGTATATACTATGCTGACCCTGAAAATACTTCCCATAGAAGCCTGCACCACTTTTGTATTATAGGCATCGGCGCAGTCACTGCTGCATATAATCTGCCTGATGTTGAACCAATCTGCGATGCGGACGATCGTTCCCAAATTACCCGGATCCTGGATCCCATCCAGCGCCAGGATCAACTGGTCATCCGAATTTGTGTTTTTGATCTGCGGAATATGGACAACAGCAACTACCTGGTTGGGGGTTTTCAGTTGCGAAATCCTGGATAGCTCCATTTCAGAAACGGATACAACCGCCAGACCTTTTATCACAGGCGCGTGCCCGCTGATCCACTCTTGCAAACCATATAGGTTCTTAATTTTCAGGTGTTGCGAGATCAGGGCCTCTTCCACGATCTTTGGTCCTTCGATCACAAACAGTCCTTCGCTGTCCCGAAATTTTTTTTGGCTTAAACTTTGAATATATTTGACCTCAGATTTTGTAAGCATCCTGTTAAGATAAATCAATCAATTGCATAAAAACGTTCGATCATACAAAAATACGCCGCTTCTTCTCTTACCAGTTATAATGGTATTCGTTTTTTCCTCCTGCACCCTTTTCACTATCGTGAGAAACGAACCCAAAAATGCGCCTTATATTTTCGAAACAAAAATCGACGTGAAACAAAAAGGCCTGAAGAACGATGAAGCAGCAAGACTGGAAGGAGGTTTGTATGAACAGCTGGATGACAGCATCGCGGCGAGGAAACTTGACAAAGTATTCTGGGAAGTTTTAAAGAACCCGCAGCCGCTGGATACGGCGCTGATCAACAAGTCAGCCGAGTTTATGAATAACTACCTTGCTGCCGAAGGATATTTCAATGATTCTATCAATTATACCACGAGCATTAAAAAGGTGGGAGATCAGCAAAGAGCCTTCATTAATTTCAATGTATGGCCCGGACCGGTAACCCGTATTGATTCGCTTGCTTACACCATGCAGAACGACAGGCTTCAGACGCTGGCAGACAGCAGCGAAAAAGATGCGTTGATCAGAAAGGGAGATCCTTTTGCTCAGGCGCCTATTTCAGCAGAACTGGACCGGCTGGTGGAATTGTATCGCAACAACGGGTATCTTTTATTCTCCCGCGGTAACCTGTACGGTCTTTGGGACACGCTGGATTTTGACCTTCTGGAACCTACATTAGACCCGTTAGAACAAATGAGCCAATTCCAAAAGCTCCGGGAACGCCAGGAAAATCCAACAGCAGACCTGGAGATCAGGCGTAAAAGCGGCGAAGACTCTAACAATCTCCGAAAATTCTATGTAGGAAATGTCACGGTCTATCCAGATACCCGCATGGATACTACCAATCGGCAGCAACGGTCGGAAACGATCCGGAATGTGACCGTGGTACAGCATTCGAATAAGTTTAAACCCAAGATATTCCCGCAATATATTTATCTCACCCGCGGCGAGTTGTATCGGCAGAACCGTTACCTGAGAACGCTCAACCGATTTAACAACCTGGGCACCTGGAGATTGGTAGACATCGCGCAAATTCCCCGTGAAGCTTCGGACACCGTTGATTTTGTAATGCGACTGACGCCGGCGCCAAAATATAATTTCACCACGAACTTTGAAGGCAGTTTCAGCCAAAGCGTGATCAGCGGAAACTTTGTCGGATTGGGTATGAACCTGGGACTGCAAAACCGGAACTTTTTGCGGAGCGCCAATTTATTAAACACCAACGTGAGATATGGCGTGGAACTCGGCGGCTTCAATTCGAACCAGCTGATTCAAACGCAACAGCTGAGCCTCAGCAATTCGCTGATCTTTCCAAGGTATGTATTTCCAGGCATGAATAATTTCAGAGAGTCTTTCCGGGGTAATATTCAATCCATCCTCAGTTTCAATGCCGCCAATACGGAAAGAAGGTTTCTTTTTAACCTTACCAGTTTCAATACTTCCTGGGGCTACGAATTTCTCTGGCGTGCGCGAGATTATGCGATATCCAACCGCAGCTTCAATCTCGGTGTGAAGATCCCGAATATTGAATATTCTTATATCCGCAAGCGAGACAGCCTTGAAACGCTGATTAAAGAAAACCCTTCGATACAAAATCTGTTTTCTGATGGTCTGATCACTTCTGTTATCGCCAATTTTTCCATGCCCTGGAACAGCGCTAACAAAAGAAATATCAACGTGATCAGGATGAACCTTGAGGCTTCGGGCCTGCTCACCGGGTTGGTCCAAAACAGTTTCCTCGACGAACAACTGTATCGCTTTGTCAAGTTTGACGCAGAGTATGCCAAACTGATCAAGTTAAGCAGCAAAAGCGGATTGGTACTACGCGGCTTCGGCGGCATAGGTTATGAGTTGGACGCCACTGCCAACCCGCTGAAGCGCGCGCAATTGCCGTTCTTTAAGCAATACTACAGCGGCGGCCCCAACAGTATGCGGGCCTGGCAGCTAAGAAGATTAGGCCCTGGTTCCGCTATTAAATACTTTGACAATGACCCTTCGATAGAAGGTGAGGAGATCGTTCCCGATCGCTTTGGAGATGTGCAACTCGAAGCCAACATAGAATACCGCATGCCTTTATTTAACGTAGCGGGCATTCCCATCAACGGAGCCGCGTTCACCGATATTGGTAATATCTGGTTTCTCAAACAGGAAGCCGGCAGACCAGAGGAGCGGTTTAACATTTCCAGGCTGGGTACAGACCTGGCCATCGGGTCGGGCGTCGGCCTGCGGGTGGACTTCAGCTTTTTCGTGATCCGCCTTGATTATGCTTATAAAGTAAAAGATCCCAGCCCCGACGGACCAAATGCTGCCTATCAGAACAAATTTTTTGCCTACCCGTTTTTCAAAGGCAGCCAATTACAGGTGGGCATAGGCTATCCGTTTATATTTTAAATAGCAAAACGATTCCCGGCTTTTCTGAAGCCGAATCAATAACAAACCCACATCCGCTTCACTCACGCATCAACGCGGCCAGTCCATCCTGACTTTCTTACTGCGTAAACCGCTAACCCCTTCAGTACCACACAGGTTAGGCGCTCCAGCGCACGATAACCAGCTAATATTACTCATAAATGTTTAATTTACAATTAATTACAATATTAAAAAATTAATAAATTTAAAAGTTTATAATATATTTCTTGATTAGCATCAGTTTTTGATTTTTATTCAAGCGCAACCGTTTGTCTAGTTGAAGTTTTAGAGAAAACGCAAAAAAACATCAATAAATCTCTACTTTATCAAAAAACCGGATCATTTCATTACCCCTACTTTTGTGTTCCGAAACCAAAACGAGGCCTCGTTTAAATCAATGCATCCGTTTCGAAACGCTGTGAAGCATTTTAGTAAACAATTAAAACTTATTATGACAAAACAAGTAACATTACTACTCTTATCCCTTTTTCCGCTTTTTCAAGCCTTCTCGCAAACAGCCACGCCACAGGTCGAAAAGTCTACCTGGGGCCTTCAAACCGGAGTTCTTGGCCTGTGGCTACATAATGAATCCAGAATTGGCAATAAATGGGCGCTCAGAAGTGAGATAGGCCTGGATGCCGCCTTTTGGGACGCCAGGCGTTCTAAGGACCTGGGGTTTGCAGCAGGGCTGATTCCGGTCATCAGCCTGGAGCCCCGGTTTTATTATAATATCGAGAAGAGAGCAGAAAGACAAAAAAGCGTGGCGAAAAACAGCGCTAATTTCTTTTCGTTGTACACAGGCTACCACCCTGACTGGTTCGTTATTTCTAAGGACAAAAACGTCACGCCTTACCAGGATTTATTTGTGATACCTTCCTGGGGAATCAGAAGGGTAAAAGGTAAGTTTAACTATGAAGTGGGTGCCGGAATCGGCTACGGATACTTTTTTGGGAAAAACGCAGAACAGTTCAAAAATAGAGGACAGGTAGCTGGCAACGTCCACCTGAGAATCGGCTATTCATTTAAATAAAATCCGGAAAAGAGATGGGCGTCCATCTCTTTTCCTTCATCAGGAAACTATAAAAATTCCTGATACGTTGTAGATCTTTGGAAACGACGCACCCTCATTGCCATCCCGAACAGGATTATTTTTTTTCGAAAAACCACGGAATACGTCGACGTCGCTTGATCTTGTAATTAGAAGTAATGTACTTGCTGATGTGGGACATAGCTTCGTCGATATCATCCGTGAGCAACACCAGGTCCAGGTCTTCCCGCGAGATCGTTCCTTTTTCAGCCATATCCTCTATCGCCACCATCAGATCTGCATAAAAATCTTTTCCGAATAATACGATCGGGAACTGCGTAATGGTCTTGGTTTGCACCAAGGTTAATGTCTCAAAAAATTCATCCATTGTTCCGAAGCCTCCCGGCATGATGATAAAAGCATAACTGTATTTTATCAGCAAAGTCTTTCTTATAAAAAAATGCTCAAAGGTGACGGCCTTAGTGAGGTACTTATTATAATGCTGTTCAAAGGGCAACTTAATATTACAGCCCACCGATTGTCCGCCGGCTTCAAAAGCGCCGCGGTTTGCCGCTTCCATAATGCCGGGGCCGCCCCCGGTCATAGTTGTGAATCCGGTACCCGCAATACGTTGGCCAAACTCGACGGCCTTCTTATAATAAATATGATCATCCTTGAATCTTGCCGAACCGAAGACAGTAACACAAGGCCCCATGAAATGCAGGTTTCTAAAGCCCTTTAAAAACTCCCAGGCCACTTTAAACAAAAAGATAAACTCATATCCCCTGCTCTTGGGTCCGTCCAGGTACACGTGCTCTTTCGCGGGTATGATAGGTTCAGCAATCTGTTCCGCCTTTTTCTTTTTTTCTTGCATATATAAAATCCAATTAGCGATTAGGACAGACCAGGGCCTGCCCACCATTAAGGCGAATATAAATTTAAAACGATAACGAAGCAACATCTTATTTTTGTTGCTTCACTTAATGACAAGACCATGCGAATAATCAGTTATAACGTCAACGGGATACGTGCTGCCATTAAAAAGGGATTTATAGACTGGTTAAAAACCGATCCTGCAGATATCATCTGCCTGCAGGAAACAAAAGCAGAAAAAGACAATATCGATTGCGCCGCCCTTCATGAGCTCGGATACCAGGACTACTGGTTTTCTGCTCAGAAAAAAGGATACAGTGGCGTGGCGGTTTTCACAAAAATACAACCGGACCATGTGGAATATGGAACAGGCCACCAGGTCAGCGATGATGAAGGAAGGGTGATCCAGTTGGATTTTGGAGACATCCGTTTGATCAACGCCTACTTCCCGTCCGGCACCAGTGGTGATGTCAGACAAGCCTTTAAATACATGTGGCTGGATGAATTCTTTGTTTACCTGAATGAATTAAAAAAGAAGCATCAGAAACTGATCATTTGCGGGGATTATAATATCGCTCATAAAGAGATCGATATCCACGACCCCAAAGGCAACAAAAAGTCATCCGGATTTTTGCCGGAAGAACGCGCGTGGATGGACAAGTTTGTCAGCGAAGGTTACAACGACACTTTCCGGATCATTCACCCCGAAGCTGCCCACCGGTATAGCTGGTGGAGCCAGCGGTTCCCCAGTGTCCGCCTGAATAATAAAGGCTGGCGTATCGACTATATCACCGTCACAGATCCGTTAAAAAGTAAAGTGGCCGATGCTGAGATTTTTCCGGACGTGAAACACAGCGACCACTGCCCTATCTACTTAAAATTAAATCCCTGATGGAACAGCCCACCTTCCTCATCTACAACGTCACCACAAAAGTGTCGCAGGCCATCCAGTCCGACTGGCTGTCCTGGATGAAAGAACATCATATCCCGGCCGTACTGGCAACCGGCTGCTTTTTTAAAGCGACGATCCTCCGCCTGAAAGGGGTAGATGACGCCGAAGGGCCCACCTACGCTGTCCAGTATCATGCGGCCAGCGAAGCGGATTACGAACAGTACCTGGCCCGCTTTTCTACCGCGCTCCGGCAGGAAACAATCGACCAATGGGGCAATCAATTCATCGCATTCCGGACCGTTATGGAAGTTGTGAATTGAATGTGCAAAAGATTTTTTTTGCTCTTTGCCGTTTCCAAAAAAATGCTATATTACTCTAAAAGGCCCTACAGGACTGTATTTGCGAGAAAAAGCGCTGAAAGCCTTTACTGGAGCGGGTTTCAGAGAAACCGACAAAAATAATCCAGTGAATGCTGCTCGCTCCGATTTGCGCAAACGCTTGCTGCATCTGCCTTTTAGAAGATTTCATAAAATGAATTATAACAAAATATTTTGCTCGTATGATGCAAAAGCTTCTAAATTTGTTTTCCAAATAAACTCATTAAAAATTTTACTATGAACAAAGCAGAATTAATTGAAAAGCTTGCCAAAGATGCCGGTATTACTAAAACACAGGCTAACGCCACTTTAGACTCTTTCGTAGAAGCCGTTACTAAAACTTTGAAAAAAGGCGATAAAGTAACTTTGGTTGGCTTTGGTACTTTTTCTGTTACTAAAAGGGCTGCCCGCAACGGTCGTAACCCACAAACAGGCGCTGTTATTAAAATCAAAGCTAAAAAAGTTGCCAAGTTCAAAGCTGGTAAAGAGCTTTCTTCTAAAATCTAACAGTAGACAATCCTATTCTATAATGCCCGGCAGCATTGCAGGGCATTTTTTTATGCCTAATACCGGCCGGATACACGCATGCCGGTTACGCAGCCTGTAGCGGAGACGGCCATACCCAACCTCTCCGATAATATCCACGCCCCCGGGAAGAGCGAATCCTGAAAGTTTAGGACCCGGGCCGTTTTTATGGCCTATATCCCCTTTTTTTAGTACTTTTGCAAAAAATTTCAATTATGGGAAGAGGCGATAAAAAAACCGCGAAAGGAAAACGTTTTAAAGGATCTTACGGCAAAAGCCGCCCTGCGATTTCTCCTGAAGTGAAGAAAAAATTAGCGGCCAAAAAAGAAGAAGCAGCTAACTAAGCAGTTGCGCGCTCATCCGCGGTCTGCAAAAAAAATTTATACGAGCCTGTATCAATACGGCCTGGTAATAGTTTAACCTATTGCCCGATCGTTGATACAGGCTCTTTTTGTGGAACAGCGATATGTCAGGATTGATAAGTGTCCCTCGGGTAATATTTATTTTTTCGCTCAAGGGTAGCAACGCATTACCGCTCTGTTAACGGGCACATAGCGACTTAATCTGCTTTTCTCTTCCAGAACAATGGGAATCCCCAATACAGAACCAGGTTGTCGCTTCTTATGAACGCGCTGTATTTGGGCTGACTGCGGCTTAATAGCAGGTCGTAGATTTTGATGCTGCGATTTTTCTTATTTAAATAGGCATAGCATTGCCTGCGCTTTGATCTCGGTGTCGGCTTCCTCGAGCGTTTTCTGAAGGCGGCATAGTTCTGAAGGGGTCAGTATCAGCTGTACATCGGTCGAAGGGGTGGCGATCATGATGATCTTTGAGTCATGATTCACATTCGAATAGGATTGCGCCGCCTTATAGTTTACTTGCTTGCAAAAGACAAAGAAATCGGCTTCATTCAACGTGAGCATGGTCGAAATGAACGCTACCTGGTAGTGGCCGCATTGCTTGCAACGCACCACATATCCATCTTCTCCGTAATACAGGGACTGAAAATCACAGGCCATAAGAAACTTTTTCCTGCAAAAATTAGATTTCCCCGGAATGAAGAGATGCCGGATCGGGAAATTATACTTACGAGATCGGGAAATTTTCCAGTAAGGAACTTAGGCGAGAATGGCCATAGCCTTATCCTATCAACTTATCAGCTAAACTCTTTAAGGTGCTAAACGCTCTATCTTCCAGCTCTGATCAGCCTGCAAAGTATATCGCAGCCTGTCATGAAGGCGGTTGGGCCTCCCCTGCCAGAATTCAATGGCGATGGGCTTTACAATGTATCCGCCCCAATAAGGCGGCTTACCGATGGGGTTGCCTGCATCCAGGCTGTCTTTTAGTGCTGCCAGTTTTTCAGCGAGTTGCTCGCGGTTTTCCAGCACTGAGCTTTGGGGCGAAGCCCAGGCGCCTAACTGGCTGCCCACCGGCCTTGAAAAAAAGTAGGCCTCGCTTTCTTCCCGGCTGGTCTTCGAAACCTTGCCGGTGACGCGCACCTGCCTTTCAACCTCCTTCCAGAAAAAGACCAGGCAGGCTTTGGGATTTTGCGCCAGCTCTTGTCCCTTTTGACTTTCGTAGTTAGTGAAAAAGGTGAACCCTTCTTTTGAAAAGTTCTTCAATAAGACGATCCGGGCGTCGGGGTTGCCCTCCGAATCTGCCGTTGCAAGGGTCATCGCATTGACTTCCGTAAACGCTGCGTTCAGGGCCTCCTGCCACCATTGACCAAACTGATCAATGGCATCAGGCAAAGCTTCAGCTTCCAATAAACTTTTCTGTGCGTATTGAATACGTATGTCAGCAATGTTCATAACGCAGGGATCGTAATTTATATAATGATCGTAACGAAGTGCAGCATTTTCAACAATGAGCCATCAGCTATCAGCCATGGACCATTAACTAATTAACGTGCCCACATCTTCGCCTAACACCACTTTGGCAAGATTTCCTTCTTTGTTCATATCAAAGACAATGATCGGCAAATGATTCTCCATGCAAAGGGTAAACGCCGTCATATCCATGATACGGAGATTGTTAGTAAGGCATTCCTGGTAAGAGACGGTTCTGTAACGCGTGGCTGTAGCGTCTTTTTCGGGGTCTGCCGTATACACGCCGTCAACGCGCGTGCCTTTCAGGATCACATCTGCATTGATCTCAATAGCCCTTAACGAGCCGGCGGTATCGGTTGTGAAATAGGGGTTACCCGTACCGGCACCAAAGATCACGACACGCTCTTTTTCCAGATGCCTGATGGCACGGCGACGGATATAAGGTTCCGCAATCTGCTCCATATTAATAGCGCTTTGCAGGCGGGTAAACATCCCGGCTTTTTCGAGCCCGGCTTGCAAAGCCATACCGTTGATCACGGTGGCCAGCATGCCCATGTAATCGCCATGCGCCCGCTCAATACCGGTTTGCGCTTCGTTCATGCCGCGATAGATATTTCCTCCGCCAATTACAATGGCCACCTGCACGCCCAGGTCTACAATGGCTTGTATTTCGTTGGCATATTGGGTAATCACATCGGCATCCATACCGAAGTTTTTGTTGCCCATTAAAGACTCACCCGAAAGTTTTAACAAAATCCTTTTGTATTTAGGCTGCATTCTACTTATTTTATGGTTAATTGTCTGGCGAAGATAGGGAACAGTTGAAAAGTTTAAGGGTTTTATAAGTTGAAAAGTTGACGAGGTCTGACGGTCTCCGTCTGACTCAAAATAATAGAGACAGACGAGGGTTCAAAAGTTGATATGATAATGGTTTGAAGTTTGAGGGCTTAAAAGTTTAATCTTGTTAAATGGCATTGTGGTTTCTTATCGACCGTCAACTTGCTAATTGGTAATCATCGTTTATGTAGGTTGATAGCAGTACTAAAGATGACGCTGTGCGACGCAATACCGATGCCCGTCCGACTGGTCATCCGGGCGGGCCCTATATTTATTAGCCGGGATCATAAAAAAATTACGTACATATGAAAAGAAAATTAGGTAGCAGCAACGTGGAAATAACCCCTATTACAATGGGCGCATGGGCCATTGGTGGCTTCATGTGGGGCGGGAACGAAGAAAAAGATTCCATAGCGGCCATTCAGGCTTATATCGGCAACGGCGTCACTTCTATCGACACTGCGCCGGTTTATGGCTTTGGCTACAGTGAAGAGCTGGTGGGCAAAGCGATCAAAGGTTACGACCGCAGCAAGGTCCAGATCCTCACCAAGTTTGGGATGGTGTGGGATATGGAGAAAGGTGACTTTGCTTTCGAAGGAAAAGATAATGCCGGTAACCCCAAAAAGATCTACCGCTACGGTGGATACGAGACGGCATTGAGAGATGTGGAAGCCAGTCTGAAAAGACTGGGGACAGATTATATCGACCTGATCCAGTTGCATTGGCCGGACACTACTACACCTATTGACGAAACAATGAGGGCGATGGAAAAAATGTTGCAGAACGGAAAGGTGAGAGCCATAGGCGTGTGTAATTACAATGCGGCGCAGTTGAAAGAAGCGGAACAAACCGTAAAGCTTCAAAGCAACCAGGTGCCTTACAGTATGCTGAAAAGAGACATTGAATCTGAAGTGGTGCCTTATGCTCAGCAACATGATCTTTCCATCATTGCCTATAGCCCGATGGAGCGGGGCCTGTTGACCGGCAAATATGAAAACATGTCTTCCCTGCCAGCTGACGATCACCGTAATAACTATTTCAAAAAATTCGATTTTGATAAGGTGAAGAAATTAACGGATCACCTGGCGGACCTGGCGAAAAAATACGACGCTACGATCGCGCAGTTAGTATTGGCCTGGACGTTCCACCAACCTGCTGTAGCAGCTGCTTTAGCCGGTGCACGCAATGCGCAGCAGGCAACAGAAAACGCCAGGGCGATGCAGATCAAGATCAGTAACGATGATTTAAAACTAATCGACGAATGGATTTAAGAAAAGGGGCTAATAGATTTTAACACAAATGATCATCTTTTTGATTACAAACAAAAGTTTGCCTTCGGCCAATGTTCGGAGGAGCAAAACCCTAAAAACAAAGCTTTCTAACTCGAAACATTTATATATTTTTGTATCCAAATGAATACAATTTAAAGAATGTACTTTATTGAAAAAACCACAGAATTTGACAAATGGTTTAAGAAGTTGATTGACTTGAGAGCAAAAGCAAAAATTTTGTTTAGGCTTCAAAAATTGGAAAACGAAGAACATTTTGGAGATTGTAAATCGGTTGGAAACGGAATTAGCGAATTGAAAATCGACTATGCTAAAGGCTACAGAATTTACTTCAAAGAAACTGGCGAAAAAATTATCCTTCTGCTAATTGGCGGAGATAAGGCCACTCAACAGAAAGACATAGAAAAGGCGAAAGAAATTTGGAACAAGCTAAAAAAGTAAAAATGGGAACCTCAAAATTTGATATAGCAGACTATTTAGACAGTAATGAAATGATTGCTGAATATCTAAATGCGGCTCTGGAAGAAGGAAGTGATACTGAAATTGTAGCCGCAATCGGACATATTGCCAAGGCAATTGGCATGACCAAAATAGCTGAAGAAACAGGAATGAGTAGGCCAAGCCTGTACAAAGCACTATCCGAAGGAGCTAAACCGCAATTTTCAACTATTATGAAAGTTTTAAAAGCAGTTGGCGGACAAATAAGAGTAAATCCGATATCAGTATAAGAACGAATGCACAAACCTAAAATTGAGAAAAAATACAATAATATTGATGTTAGCAGCAACAGGTTTTTTTTCCTGTAAGCAAGGCGGTAAATCAACACCGGACAGCGCAAATATGAAAACTTTAAACTCGGCAAAAAGTGCCCGAGATCAAAAGTCGGCAACGGACTACAACGAAAAATATATCAATACCAAATATGAATATAGGCAGTCAAACAACGGACGCTTAATAATAAAAAACAGTCTCCCAAAAGGTGGACAAAACTATACAGATTCCAGTGGTAAGAAATATGTCTACGCTGTGTTTTGGACTCAGGTTATCAATGACACAAATAATCCTCTTGACTTGGAAATTGATTTTCCCTTAAACGCATTCGAGATTCCATCCTCATCGGGTAACTTTATGAAATTGCTTCTTTCTGCTGACACCATGACGATTGATAAAGAACCTTTGCCTGATTATGGCCTCACAGTAAAATCATTTTTAGATAAATCTCTTCATAGATCATCTTCATTAAAAAGAACTATTCCTCCAGGAAAATCAAGTAGTTTTCATGTTGTAGCTCTTTCTAACAATGGCGTAGGTGGTACATTGCGTACTGGTCTTGGCTTAAAAGGAAAAGGGCAAAATCTTTTTTATAGAATTAACGATAAAGAAATTGATTGCGGAAAGATAAACTTCACATTGTAAATACCAATTAAAGACTATGAATACAATTTGCTTCGGCGAAATACTTTGGGATGTGTTGCCTGACGAAAAAGTGCCAGGTGGAGCGCCGATGAATGTTTGCTATCACCTGAACCGGCTGGGCATCGAGGCAGGGTTGATCTCCAAAATAGGGAATGATGAGAATGGGCGGGAGCTGCTTCATTTTTTAGAGCGCCACCAGATTGACACTTCTTTGGTTCAGACCGACAAAGATCACGAAACCGGTATCGTGATCGCCACACAAAAAGGTAATGAGATGGAATACGACATCGTGGCGCCCGTGGCCTGGGATTTTATTGATGCGCCGGAAGCCTTATTGGACCAGGTGTCCGCGGCTTCCTACTTTGTTTGCGGCAGTTTGGCAGCCAGAAGCGAACATGCCCGGCAAAGTTTGTATTCGCTGCTGAATGCGGCGAAGAAAGTCGTGGTAGATATCAATCTCCGTCCGCCCCATTATGAGAAGTCGACTTTAGAGCACCTGATGAAAAAGGCTGATATCCTGAAGTTGAATAACCACGAGCTGGCATTGATTGCGGGCTGGTATGGCAGCGAAACAGACTTCGAAAAGCAAGTGCAGTTATTAAGCACAAAGTTCTCCGTTCCTGTGATCATCATCACTAAAGGCGCGGATGGCGCTGCGTTGCTTTATGACAACCGGTTTTATTATCACGAAGGCTACCGGGTGCAGGTAGCTGACACGATCGGCAGTGGAGACTCCTTCCTCGCAGGGTTTTTATCCAGGCATTTGAAAGGTGAAACGCCTGAAACCGCACTTGAATTTGCCTGCAAAATAGGCGCTTTTGTCGCGTCCAAAAAAGGAGCTTGCCCTCCTTATGAAGCGGCCACTATTGAAACGCTTACATTCTAAACATAACATATGATGGATATCCTCTCTTTTCGCCAATCCCTTGAAACAAATACGCCGCCCGCAACACTTAGTGAGTTGCAAAAAGGTTTATGGTATGCAGCAAAAGGTCAGTGGGACGAAGCCCACGAAGTCGCGCAGGCGCGCGAAGGGACTAAAGAGTTTGACCGCTTACACGCTTACCTGCACCGGGTGGAAGGAGATCAGTTTAACGCGGGATACTGGTACCGGCGCGCAGGTACAACCATGCCTGACACAGGGCTTGAAGAAGAGCTCAACGACCTGATCGATCAATGGGTAAAATGACAAAGACTCTGATCAAAAAATAACGCTGAATTCGCTGCGACTTGCCTAATTTTAAAGTTCAATCTAACGATATTACTATGTCTTCCAACCGTAGCCGCTCCCGCCGTGAATTCCTTGCAAAAATGTCTTTGGCCTCCGCAGGCTTATTCCTTGCCAGCTCTGAAAGCTGGGCCAATAGTTTATGGCAGGCAAAGCCGTCGTCAAAATTTGGTGGCGTGCAGATAGGCACAATCACCTATTCTTTCCGAAGTATGCCGGGCGACATTGCCCAAATCCTGAAATACATTACAGAATGCGGCCTGAGCGCCGTTGAGCTCATGGGCGACGCGGTGGAAGTGTATGCCGGAAAGCCTGCTACCAAAGACAAGGACCAGCTGGCTCAATGGAGAGCTTCTGTTTCGATGGACCGGTTCAAAGAGGTACGCAACATGTTCGATAAGGCCGGCGTGAAGATCTATGCTTATAAACAACCGGACGCCCTGACGATGAAAAGTACGGATGCAGAAATTGAATACGTAATGAAAGCGGCGAAGGTCCTGGGCGCCCGATCGATCACCGTCGAGCTGCCGAAAGATCCTGAACTTTCCCAACGCCTGGGCAACCTGGCATTGAAGCACAAAATATATGTGGGCTATCACAACCACACCCAGGCCACAGATACCGTATGGGACCTGGCTTTGAGCCAGTCGCCCTATAATTCGATCAATCTTGATTGCGGACATTATATTGCCGCAGGAGGCGCCAACACGAAAGCGTCTTTACGGGCTTTCATCGAAGCAAAACATCATCGCATTACTTCCTTTCACATGAAAGACCGGCAGACCAAAGAACGCGGAGCCGCCAACCTTCCCTGGGGAGAAGGCGATACCCCGATCAAAGAAATACTCCTGCTGCTAAAGAAAAAGAAATATGACATCCCGGTTTCCATCGAACTGGAATATAAAATCCCTGAAGGATCGGACGCGGTGAAAGAAGTGAGTAAGTGTGTAGCCTATGCTAAGAAGATACTGGTTACAAAATAAAATGCTTCCTATAAAGCACATCAACCCCCTAACTCTATATGACATATAGGTATCTCGCGAACTTTGGTCTATTTTATTCTTTGTAAATAAACAACGGCTCCGCCTCCCTTAGCCAATTTCAAATTGATACGGCCGCCGTCTTTTACTTCCATTTCCTTTTTAACAGCATGCATAGGATTGACATCGGCATCTTTTGCATCTTCCCAAATTGTTGCGCGATATTTCCCTTTTTCTAAAAAGGGTAAGTCTATTACAAAATTTCGTTGTGAACTATCAGTCATACTACCAATAAA
Source organism: Niabella sp. ZPM-14 (assembly GCF_055693045.2). Classification (NCBI taxonomy): domain Bacteria; kingdom Pseudomonadati; phylum Bacteroidota; class Chitinophagia; order Chitinophagales; family Chitinophagaceae; genus Niabella; species Niabella sp. ZPM-14. The sequence continues at coordinate 3,157,015 of NZ_CM181148.1, read as the reverse complement.
CCAATCAGCGCCTGACCTGCGGGCAATAGTAATGTAGTCGCCCACAGCGGCATTCAGCACCTTTGTTTCATCCCAGGTAGTAGGGACTAATTTTAAAAAGTCGAGCCCGGTTCCTTTTTTATAATTATCAGGTGCATCGCAAAAAACGCCTAATGCGCTTTCATAAACTACTGTCATTGCCAGTTGGTGACAACGTGTTGATTGTACGACCGGAGAATGATCTTTAGTATTTTTTTCAGTCGCGTAGTTCTCTGGCGTTACATTGCGAAAAGCAACTGGTGTATAATCCATTTCCCCTAACAGACCACGTGTGAAAGGTAGCGTAACGTTATGTTCAGGAGTTAACCGGTCAGACCATTTCGTTTGTTCATTGCCATAAACGCCTTCGCGGGTGATAAGATTGGGATAGGTGCGGCTTATGCCTGTCGGTTTGTACGCGCCGTGAAAATTTACGAGCAGATGGTGTTTCGCCGCCTTTTTAGCTACTTCGTGATAAAAGTTTACCATTTCCTGATCCTCCCTCGCCATAAAATCAACTTTTATTCCTGAGACGCCCCATTTCTCGTATAGCGCGAGAGCTTCATCCATTTGCCTTTGTAAATGCCACCAATGTAGCCATATAATTATTTTAACCCCTTTTTTGTTAGCATATTTTACCAGTTCTTCAATGTTGATACCAGCTATTGGCTTCGTAATGTCACTTTTCGGATTTCCGTCCTCACCACCATCAGGTGCAAATGGTGAGCCGTACCATTGCCAATCTACAAGTTGATATTCCCAGCCCATTTCAGCAGCAAAATCGATATAAAATTTCATTGTGGCCTGATTAGGACCCAGTTCAAAATTCGCTGAGGGCGCATATTTGTTGCTCCACCACCAATCCCAGGCAGAAACACCAGGTTTAATCCATGATATATCTTTTATTTCGCTTGGATCGTTGAGGTTGGCTATCAGATCGGACTCAATCAAGCCTGACAGGTTCTCGGACAGCATCACTACTCTCCATGGCGATATTGCCGGCACCTTTCTTTTTACAGCAACCTGGGGGTCGTCTAAATAAGGGGAGAGTTTGGTGACCAGCGTATTTTTTGTATCGGCCCTTACCAAAGACGCACCTGACCAATCTGTCAGGTTAGCTTCTGTAATCACCATGTAGCGATCATCTGCGGCTCGCAACAGCACGGGCAACCCTATTAGTTGCTTGCTTGTAATATCGGAAAGATTTTTCTGCAGGAAAAAATCTTCCTGATGAGACCGGAATTTTTTGTAATCCGCCATCCAGCCGGAGTAGTTTTTTGAAAAAGCAAAATGAATATTCTCATCCGAAAGTTCAAAACCACTCAATCCCTTTTGAGCCGCGAACTCATACCTAAGCGCCACGCCATCGTCGTAAGCGCGGATATACAGGTTTACCAGAATCCCGCTTACACGCTCCTGAAGTTCAATTTTTTGCTCGTTAAAATGATTGATCACCTTCTTTTTCTTGCCCCAGGCCCTTGTCCAATGGTCCAATACACCGGAGGACGTAGCTTTCAATAGTTTGAACTTATTAAGCTGGCCTATCGTTTTCAAAGAGAAGCTAATTGGAGAGGTGGTTATCAGGGTATCATTATTAAACACTACCGAATAGTTCAAGTCCGATTCGCAGTTTACAAGGATTGTCGCTTTCTTATTGGGAGAGGTACACCTGACAGGTTGGGTCATAGCATTTGCAAATGAAAACATTGCAGTGAAGAGTATATATAAGACAGCTTCTTTCACTCGCAGGTATTTTAGCTGGCGGATTCGCTCTGATTTTTTCTGGCTGAAACCTGTCCGCGTAAGCGCCGATGCCTGGTTCAGGCAAGTTGCGCTTCTACATTCCTGGGTGTAAAAATAATTCACACTGTTTTTTGTTATTTTTATCATTTATTGCTTTTTATTGCCGGGCAATCGGCTATCAGAGTTTCTCCATCGAATATTTATAAAACGGGCTGTATTGTTGAACCCGTTTTGAGGCTTCCCATTGTTTAAGTTTTTTAATAAAATACTTTACTTTACCGGGATGCTGTTTACTTATATCGTGTTGTTCGGAAACGTCATTTGCCAGATTATACAGGTGTGTGCGCCCATCTCTGTATGCAAGGAATTTCCATTGATTATCCAACAGGCTTGCATATAAAGATTCGTAAGCTCTGTAAGAATATATAATCCGGTTGGGGAAGCGCCCGCTTTTGATCAACGGAAATAAACTGAGGCTTTCTTTATACTTATTTTTTGGCGCACTTTTTTTGCCGGCAAACTCCATAATCGTAGGGAAAATGTCATTCGTAGTAACAGCTTTCTGAATCGTTTTTGCTTTAAAAAACTGGGGGGCGTATATAAAGAATGGTACTCTTGCTCCACCCTCAAAAAGAGTTTCTTTCATTTTGCTTCCCCGATAAGGTACGTTGTTGAAATATCCGCCCTGGTCACCGACGAAGAACAAAACAGTATTGTCCCATTGTTTGCTCTTCTTCAACACTTCTATAATTTTCCCTAGTGATTCGTCTACTGAAGTAACCATTGCCGCATACTCAGCATCAATTTTTGAAAGCCCTTTTTCCAAATAGTCCTTTACCAAATCCTTTCGACCCTGATGGGGGCCATGAACATTATAATAATATAATGAAAGTTGAAACGGCCGTTGCTTATGATATCCTTGGATAAAGTTGCAAGCCAGCGAGGTTAGTGAGTCAGTAAGATAAGGCAGATCAAATTGCACATCTTGTGAACTGCTGAAATACGGCGGGTAGTAGTGCGTGGGTGCACCGGCATTCGTAACGAGGTGCTGCTCATCAAACCCCTGGTGAGTGGGATAAAAAGGCTGATGACCTAAATGCCATTTGCCGATAAACACATTATAATAACCGCTTTTTTGAAGCTCTTCGGCATAGGTAATCTGCGTCAGGTCTAACCAGTTTTTGGATGGAACTCTTGCGGGGTCCGGCTCCCAATAGTTATAAGTTTTGCTGGTCGCTCCGCTTTCATCAAAGCCATCTTTTTTACTGGTAGTGGGAATATGCCTGATTATGCCATGATCTAACGATGATTTCCCCGTTAGCAAAATGGCCCTGCTGGGGCTACAAGTTGGTGTGGTAACTCTTGCGTTCGGGAAAAACACGCTGTTTTTCTTTAGCCTGTCGATATTGGGAGTTGAAAATTTACTTTGAACATACCCCAAATCGGACACGCCGAGGTCATCAACCAGTACTACGATAATATTGGGCTTTTTGTTATCGTCGTATTGAGCGTTTGCAAAAAATGGTAATACCATTAAGGAAGCGAACGAGAATAAAATATACTTCATGCGACTTGTTTTGTATGCCGAACAGGTAAGAACATTGCATATACCTGCCTGCTTGTAATGATGATTGCTTTACCGCTAAAACTGATAACCAGGATTTTGAGTAAGCTTGTCATCTCTGATTACATTTTGCGGAATGGGAAAATAATAATGCTGAGGCTTAAACAAGCGGCTAAACTGTTCTACATTTTGTTTCATAGTAACCTGGTAAGTGCCTTGCTCTACATTCCAAACCCAGTCGATGCCGCTATAATTTTTGCTTAATTCTGTCTCTGCCATTCTCCATCTTCTTAAGTCCCAATAGCGATGGTGTTCAAACATTAGCTCTACCCGCCTCTCCTGAATGATATTATCAAGCGTTAAGGCTGTTAATGGCAACAGCCCCGCTCTGTTGCGGATTTCATTTACAAGCATCAACGCTTTTCCTGTTTCCTGACCTGTTCCTAAGGCAGCTTCTGCAAAGTTCAAATAGATTTCCCCCAATCTGTAAATGGGCACATCGTTAGAGCCTTCCCCTAGCAAAAAAGGCGTTCCGGTTAAAAACTTCAGCTGTCCCAGCCCTGTGTGCCCTCTGTTGGGGCCGGTATTTTGATTTTGGGCCTTTAGGGGTACCCCTGCTGAATTGGCATATCCGACGTCAGTTACACTAAGATGGTAATAAATGGGTTCTCCGATATATTCTGTTTGTGGGATAGCTATGGTAGCCTTCATTCTGTAATCTTTTTGTCCAAACAGTTGGTCTAATGAATAAAAGCTCCCCTTCTTGAAGGACGCTCTGAGTGTATTATTGGTGCCATGCAGCATGTTGCCGGGAGTTCCGTCTCTGTATTCGAACGCTTCGATATTTTCCAAATAGGGTGACACCATATTTCCCCAATACTCATAGGCCTTAACCCGGGGATGAGTAAGTGCTTCCAAATCATTATACCTTCCACCCAAGCCGGAAAATTCCATCATCATAATGATTTCGCTGTTTTCTGTGATGAAAAGGTTTCTAAAATTTGCAGTCAGGTCAGCTTCGTCTTTCTTAATCCGAAATGGCCCTTCATTAATAATTTCTTTAGATGCTTCCAACGAAGCTGTGTAATATTTCTTAGCCTGCGAAATGTCGATGCCTACCAGATTGTTTGGATCTTTTACAGTCAACTTAGCGTTATTAGCAGCAATGCTACCTGCATACAACATGGACCGGCTTTTCAGCGCAAGCACGCTCCATTTAGATACTGCCGTTTTTAAATAACTCTTATTTTTTAAATAACTATAAGCCGTATTTAAGTCCTGCAAAATGAAATCGTAAGTTTCTGCCTCCGTACTCCTCGGCACATAGAATTCCTCTGTATTTCCTGTAGTAACATCAATCACTTTATCGACAATTGGAACGCCTCCGTAGCGTTTGGCCATTTCAAAATAAACATGAGCTCTAAAAAAATAAGCCTCTCCTAACTTCTGTTCAATGAAATCTTTTGTCAGATCAACGTTCCCGGCCAAATTTTCAATTGCTGTATTAATATTTCTGACGTATTCATAACGCCAGCTGCCAATCGGAATGTTGGTCTGGTCTCCCGCCAGCCTACCATCAGTAAAGCTCATCTGTCCACCTTGGCGATTGGTAGCTTCTGCGCCAAAATGTGTAGTTCCATGATACTGGGCCAGGAAGTTACCGCTGTTGGTTTCGTCCAGGCCATAAATCAGATCCGCTTCGTCATATAATCCACTAAAGTATGCGTTAATCAAACTTTCGTCTTTCCAAACGGCGTCACCACCTATTATATCAAGGGGGCCAACGTCCAAAGTTTTTGAGCAGGATGATAATAAAAATGTTGTTGCTATTACTGATAATTGAAAAAGTTTCATGTGCTTACTTTTAAATCGTTTTTCAATTGTTACATGGAATTTTGCATAAAAATTATCATCGGTTATCACCGTTTGGACGGAGGTATAAACTACCGATAATCTTCATAATCATTTCATGTGTCTGTTTTGTTAGTCGACCGCTATTTTTAGAATGACAAATTCATGCCGATACTAAATACGCGCTGAATTGGATATTGGAGCGGCGAGCCTACTTCGGCGTCAAAGTCATATATTCCTAATCTATCAAAAAGTAACAGGTTGGTGCCGCTTAAAGTGAATCGTGCCTGAGAGAATCCGATTTTTGAAAGAAAGCTTTTTTGTAGGCTATAACCTAAAACCAGGTTTCTAAGCCTCACATAGCTACCGTTTAAAAAGTATTTATCGATGTTCCCTTTATTAGTAATTCCCGAGCTCCTTGCCGGGAACTCAGCGCTATTACCCTTTTCAGGCGTCCAGACATTATTTGCTACATACTTCAATGGAACCCTGGTGTCCACGTTTCTCGCCAGATCAGACAGGCCGATGTTGAAGTTGGCAGCACCCTGAAAGAAGAACTCCAGATCGAAAGATTTCCATTTTATTTGGTTATTCCAACCGAAAATAATTTCGGGAGTTCCGCCTCTTCCTATTACCACCTGATCGTTGGAGTTTATAAGCGAATCGCCATTGATGTCTTTCAACCGTATATCTCCCGGTTTTATACTCCCGTTGCCATTCCCGCCGCTGTAGTCGATAACAGCATTATCTATCTCTTCCTGCGAATTAAAGAATCCGTCAAAAACATAACCAAAGCTTCGGTTTACCCACTGGCCTGAGCGTCTGTTTATTCGTTCCTGATCCGCATTTTCGAATGTTTCAGACTCAACATAATCCAAATACCTCTCTCTGTTCCATGATATATTAGCCGTTGTTCTAAAGTTACCGTCTTTGAAGTCTCCTCTATAATAGACCAGGAATTCAAAACCTCGGTTATCCCTGCTTTCAATATTAGACAAGGGTACGTCGGCTCCTGTTACGGATGGTAGCGTAATGTCATCCCGTCTTAACAGGTTAAACCTCTTCCTGTAAAATACATCCACTTCTACACCCAGGTCTCCTTTGAAAAACTGAGCGTCCAGGCCCACATTGTAAGTATTACTTCTTTGCCAGGTAATTCTTTTATTAGGAATGCCCAGTGTTCGCAGCGCTGCGCTATATTTCCCGTTAATAATATAACCGCCATTGCCTGTAACAACATCAAAGCCCTCTATATAATCGTAACTGTTGGCATTGTCATTTCCAAGTTGCGCATAAGACGCACGAAGCTTTAAGTTGTGTACGAAAGACTCCTGACTAAAGAAAGACTCTTTCGAAATTACCCAGCCGGCTGAAACACCAGAGAAGAAGCCAAACCGGGTTTCTTTGGGGAAATATGGGGAGCCGTCATACCGGCCGGAAAGTTCTAACAGGTATTTATTGTCATAAGCATAATTAACTCTTCCTATATAACCTAAGCGGCCAAAATTGGAATTGCTGCCGTTGTTGGTCTGTGTACCCGGATCTCCGGCAAAAAGGTAGGGAATGCTTGTTGACAATAAGCTGGTACGTTTTGCCGTAAAAAAAGCCGAATTGATGGATCGCGATTCCATTAAAAAGACAGAGGATAAACTATGCTTATCAAAATCCTCATTGTACCTTACGCCAATCTGGGTAGTGATGCTCTGGCCATTGGTTTGCGACTGGGCAAGCCTTGAATCTGCAGTTGGTGGCACGGCGGTATAACTTTCTCCGTTATAATAATACGGAGTAAACGGTTTGTAAAAATTTTTTTGAAATTTGAAATTTCTATCCACACCAAAATTCAGGAAAGATTCTATCTGAGTAAAAAACGGCAACTTGAACCTTGCTCCTAAATTACCGGTAAACACATCATACGTAGTTGCGTTAGAGCCTGTAATATCTTTGGTTGTAATAGCTATAGGATTATAGTTAGCAAGAGTTGAATTGGAAACCGGAAGAAAACCGTTTGGCAGGGAAGATGGAAACCCGGGCTCTGACAAAGCGATTTGGCTAAAATCGCCTTCTCCATCGGTGGCATATATTTCTGATTCTTCTTTTCGGTACGCGAAGTCAAGACTTACGCTCAAGAATTCATTTATCGTTGCATCAAGGTTCAATCTTGCATTATAGCGAATAAAAGGAAAATCGCCGGACTTCCATATTGAAGACTGATTGGAATAGCCCAACGATCCAAAATAGCGAATATTGTCACTTCCTCCTCTAACATTTACGTTATGTTGCTGAAAGGGAGAGTAGTCCCTGATGGTGAGGCCAATCCAGTCGGTACCCGGGTCGGATCCGTTCTGCAAAGCCTCCAGCCTTTCGGGAGTAATTCTGCCTTCAAGATTTGAAATAACCTCTTCCTGGTCTCCGGCATCGCCATAGGCCAATGATCTATAATGTTCCTGAAAGTTTGCAAACTTAGAGAGCGCTGTGTTTTGCTGCAGTGAATAGGTCGAGTTGAGCGAAATTACAGGCTTCCCCTTTCTTCCTCGCTTAGTAGTTATCAAAATTACACCGGCTGAAGATTGTATACCATAAACTGCAGCAGCCGCATCTTTTAAAACGCTGACACTTTCAATTTCATTGGGATCAATCTGGGTAAACTCTCTCGGAACTCCGTCTACTATCACTAAAGGCCCTTCGTTTTGTGGGTTATCAGAACTATTATTACTTCCAAAACCCCGTATATTAAAATTGGGAGCGTCTGCTCCGGGCCGTCCACTGCTCTGACGAACAACCAAACCCGGCAATTTGCCCGCCAGTGCATTAGCAGTATTTGCCGCAGGTACAGTAGTTAGCTCTTCACCATTAATCGTTGAGACGGAACCTGTAATGGACACTTTCTTCTGCGTTCCATATCCAACCACCACCACTTCGTCCAAGCTGTTTTTAATAACCTTCATGCGAACCATTAGCAGGTTGTTTTCGTTTTGAAGCACTGAGTAGTTGTAAATAGATTCCGGTTCATAGCCGACGTGTTCAAATAAGAGGTGATACTTATTTTCCGCCCGCAGTGCTTTTAGCTCGAACAATCCCAGCGAATCTGAAGTAAGGGTTTGTTTTTCGCCGGTTTTCACACTTTCAACGGTAATGGTTGTAGATGGTAGCGCCTCTCCTTTTTCAGAAAGCACTTTCCCTTTTACATCCACCGCTTGTGAATAAGCGTCTGTCACACATAAGCACATGACAATCATACAAAAAATTCCCATTGCAGTTTTTTTCATATCCGTTTGTTTTAGTTCAGCAAATGGCCTCCGTGACCGCGCAGAATACTGGCAAGCATCGGCGTTTTCCAACTCGCAGCTACCTACAGCTCTGTTCTTTAATGACGTCTTTTTAGAAATATTGTATCGTTTTTGTTTTCATATGACATATCGCTCAACTCACAAATTGTTTTAATAATTGTGTTTAAAGAATCAGAAAAGAAAACCCGTCCTGTTAAATAAGTCTTTTCCATGCCCGGCTCTTCAATGATTTTAACATGATATGTATTCTCGATGCCTCTCAGTACACTTTTCATCGGCGTGTTATAAAATTGAATTTCTGCATTCGTCCAAACGACGTCCCCTTTAACTGGTGGCTGCTCATTTTCCTTTATGCCAACAGACTTTTTACTCTTGGTTACTTTGCTGGCATAAACCGATACGGAACCTGTTGATTTATCAATAAAACAGGTGTGTCCGGGTTGTAGAACGATCGTATCCATTTTAAAACTTCCATCTCCGGCATTCACCTGCACGCTTCCTCTTTCAAGAGTAACACTTACCTGGTCGGTACTCTTAAAGTCTTGCACCCAAAATTCCGTACCCAATACTGTTATATCTATCCCATTAGCAGTTACTATGAACGGCTTATATACATTTTCTGATACCTTAAAATATGCACTGCCGGATTGCAACGAAATATGCCTTCTGTTGTTAAAGTCACTTCTAAAAATCGCTTCCGCATTGGGCATAAGAACAATGTCCGAGCTGTCGGGCAGTGTGTAATTCATCAAACCTTTCGTGTTATTTCTTATGGTCTGGTGCGTTATACTGCTTTCGGTATGACCCGCGGGAACAGCCGGATGATTGATATATTGAACCCCAAAAAATAGCAACACTGCAATGCTTGCTGCAATTGCCGTCCGGGATACCAAAACCCTGATCCGGCTTTTGCCTTTCAGTACTTTAAATAATACTGCGTTTTTGTGAGCCTTTGGTACGCGCACCACTTCTTCCGGTCGCAGCGTTTCAAAAAAATCAATTTCGTCCAAAGCCGCTATATCGTTCTTTAAAAACCCACTGATTTCCTCCGCCTCTACGTAATCACTTTTATTGGCCAAGAAACGCTCAATTAAAGGCTTTATACCCTTATCAGACATACTTAACTTATTGTACGTTTGGAAATGAGAAATTACCTACTCCGGAAAAATTTATTTTAAAATTGCGGATAATACAGCAGATAAAGCAATCGCTTTTCTTAATTGCTGCAAAGCTTTGGCTAAATGGGCATCAACTGTTCTTTGAGAAATTTTTAAATGCTCTGCTATCTCTTTCCTCGAAAACCCTTCTATATAAGACATGCGAAATACTTTCTTTCTCATATTGGGAAGTTGTTCCAAAGCGAAAAGAATAGTATTGGTAAGCTCAATATTTGTATGTGAATCATCTTTTTTTGTGCCGGCATCTAAAAGTTCTGATTTAATTTTCCTTTGATGCGCTTCCTTCCTGAGCCAATCAATAAAAATCAGCTTCGCTTTTCGGTGAAGCTGTAATAATGTGGGTAGCGAAAAATCAAATGAGGATCTGTATTCCCAAAATTTAATAAACGTTTGTTGAGTTAACTCGTCGGCAATAGTTTCAGACTTCGTCTTTTTCAAAAAGCCAGAGTAAATCTTGTCATAGTTCTGATGAAATACGTTCTTAAAAAAAGGCTCGTCAAACTGGCTCATTTCTGCAATCGATAGCAATGAAGAATATAAGTTTTCCGCCAAAAATTATTACTGGAATACAACCCAAAATATGTCGCTGCTAGCAAACCACGACGACGCAAGCTACACTTTTCCAAGATATCAAAAAAGCGCTTCGTTTCCGAAGCGCTTTTCAACTTATCATCGAAGCGTGGATTAACCTAACGCTACTCTTTTAAATTCAATCACTTTCACACCATTCTCTTTCAGGTAATCTCCAACAGATTTTCCGCCGTCTTTTACAAACGCCTGAGCTGTTAAAGTTTGCTCTTTAAAGAAAGCACCCAGTTTACCTTCAGCGATCTTAGACAGCATTTCTTCTGGTTTGCCCGCCATCTTAGGATCTTCTTTCATGATATCCATGATCACCGCTTTCTCACGAGCTACCACATCAGCAGGAACGCTGTCAGCATCTACTGCTACAGGGCTTAAAGCCGCTACCTGCATCGCTACGTCCTTACCTGCTTCAGCAGATTCTTTGTCCAGACCTACCAATACACCAATACGGTAAGCACCGTGGATGTAAGAAGCAACATAAGGTGCGTTGATCTTTTCAAATTTAGTGATCGCGATCTTCTCACCGATAGAAGCCAGTTTATCGTTGATCAACTCGGCTACTTTCGTTCCGTTAACGCTTGTTTCGTTCAGCTCATCGATAGAGTTCGCGTTTGAGCTGATCGCAGCGTCGGCGATGCTTTGTACAAAAGCAACGAAGTCTTCATTTTTAGATACGAAGTCAGTTTCGCAGCTTACACACACCACAATACCAGTTTTGTTATCGGCAGTTGTTTGTGCGATTACCACACCTTCTTTAGCTTCACGATCGCTGCGTTTAGCGGCCACTTTCTGACCTTGCTTACGCAACCAGTCGATCGCTGCTTCAAAGTCACCGTTAGTTTCGGTAAGCGCTTTGCGGCAATCCATCATCCCCGCACCAGTAGCCTGGCGCAGCTTGTTAATATCCTGTGCTGTAATTGTTACTGTAGACATAATTAAAAATTTATGATTTACGACAGATGAGCTGAGACATATCGGCTCATCTGCCATAATGTTTTTGCTAATTATTATTTGAGCCGGGCTGAGAATAAGCATCAACTTCGTTGCCCCCGAATAACATCCTTACCAGCATGATCTGCTCAGGCTGTCGTTCGGACGGACAATTTTGATGAGCTGTATTCATCAGCCGGGACAATAAAAAGTCCATAGACCATGGTCAATCGTCTATGGACCATGGTCTAACAACTAATTATCTTCTCGGTGCTCCGCTTCTTGCTCCGCCGCCAGTGCTTCTTCTGCGTTGGCCACCGCCGCCGCCTTGTCCGGCGCTACGGCCACGACCGCCACGACCTGCTTCAGCTTCCGCTTCTGCCTGGATCTTTGCTGCTTGCTTTTCATTCTCGTCTGCGAAGTTGTCTTCTACATCTTCATCTTTTGCCGCTTGCCTTTCAGCCAAACCTTCTTCGATCGCAGCAGTGATGTAGTTCACCACAATAGCGATAGATTTTGTTGCATCATCATTAGCAGGGATAGCGAAATCTACTTTGTTAGGATCGCAGTTGGTATCTACCACACCGAAAGTAGTTACACCCAGGCGTTTAGATTCAGCCAATGCGATATGTTCGTGCCCGATGTCCACGATGAATAAAGCAGCAGGTACACGGCCCAGTTGAGCGATACCACCTAATACTTTCTCCATTTTATCTTTATCACGGGTTAAGGTCAGGCGCTCTTTTTTTGTGATGCTGTCGAAAGAACCATCCGCCAGCATTTTCTCAATGCTCTGCATTTTCTTCACGCTCTTACGAACGGTGTTAAAGTTGGTCAGCATACCACCCAGCCAACGCTCAGTTACATAAGGCATGCTTACTCTTTGAGCGCACTCGGTTACGATATCTTTAGCTTGCTTTTTAGTACCAACAAACAGGATTTTTTTACCGCTGCGTGCGATTTGTTTCATAGCAGCTGCTGTTTCCTGCAGACACTCCACCGTTTTGTTCAGATCAATAATGTGGATACCTTTTTTTTCAGCAAAAATGTAAGGCAACATTTTAGGATTCCATTTCTTCTTCAGGTGACCGAAATGAACGCCCGCTTCCAGAAGCTGCTGTTGTAATGATGTATTATTATTTTCCATTTAAAGTATAAGTTTAAAGTTTGAAGTAAAAAGTTTAAAGTTTGCTTAAGGATGCTAACCTTAAACTTTAAACATCTAAACAAATTAACGTTTAGAGAACTGGTAGCTTTTTCTCGCTTTTTTATGACCGAATTTCTTACGCTCAACAGAACGTGGATCACGCTTCAGCAAGCCGGCAGCTTTTAAAGCAGGGCGATACTCAGCATTCAGGTCTACCAATGCACGGGCAATACCCAGCATAGCAGCTTCCGCCTGGCCTTTAACACCACCACCCGCAGCATTGATCTTTACATCATATTTGTCTGCAGCTTCGATTGTTTTTAAAGGACGTTCTACCTGGTTTTGAAGATATACCAGGGAAAAGTAATTTTTATAGTCTTTATCGTTCACAGTGATAGTGCCGGTACCCTTGCTGATGAATATACGGGTAACTGCTTCTTTACGGCGACCAACTGCGTTTTTTTGTTTTTCCATTTATTGAAGATTTTAGTATTTAGAAGTTAGTATAAAGACTGGGTAAATGCGGTCTGAATACTGAATACTATATACTTTATACAGAATTTAAAATTTTAACTCCTTAGGTTGTTGTGCAGTATGAGGATGAGTACCGCCGGCGTATACAAAAAGTTTTTTGTACATCTTACGACCTAAACGGTTCTTAGGCAACATGCCTTTTACCGCTCTTTCGATAATCACTTCAGGACGGCGCTTTTGCAGATCGCTCGCCAGCTCTTCTTTACGTCCACCGGGATATCCGCTGAATGTATCGTACACTTTCTGGTCCATTTTGTTACCGCTCAGCTTAACTTTTTCGCAGTTGATAACGATGATGTAATCCCCGGTGTCTACGTGTGGAGTGTAAGACGCTTTGTTCTTACCGCGCAAAATAGCGGCAATACGGGAACACATACGACCTACGGTTTGATTAGTACCGTCCACAACGTACCAGTTACGCTGCACGGTAGCCTCGTTCGCATGCTTCGTGGTGAAATGTTGTTTGCTCATTTTAATTAATTCAATTTGTTATAAAAAAAACCGGGCTATCCCCCGGCCCAATCCGACACCTGTCAGAAAAGGAGTGCAAAAGTACACCCCTTCTTTCAACAAAAGTGCACGAACGGCAACTATTTTTTAAGACACCTTTGTAACTAATTCATTTTCAGTAAAAATTTTGACCTGTTAATTTTAACCGATAGACAGATGGCCGCATTTCTTATTATTTTTCGCGCACATCACCTGAAAATATTAAACCCATTATATATATATTTATGTGATGAGACGCAACCACTACAAACTGTTACCTTATTACACTTATGCCGATCGAGCTTTCTGGAAAGGCCATTGTGAGTTAATCGAAGGCTTACCCTACACGGAAATCCCATGCCGGGGCATCAGCGCGTGGCGGCTGAGTTAAGTACGGAGCTCATGTTAAGTCTTCGGAATTCTGACTGCATTAAATGCAATGTTTATCAACCGATAGACTATAAAATAAGCGATGACACCGTACTGATCCCTGATATATTGATCGTTTGCGGAGCCATCACGAAACCATTCCTTGATTTTCCACCGGCGCTGGTGGTTGAGATCCTTTCGCCTTCCACCGCTTTAAAAGACCGGAATACCAAATACCAGCTTTATGAACAGGAGAAGGTCCAGTACTACCTGATCGTAGATGCGGAAGCGGAAACCATCGACATCTATGAATTGAAAAATGGTCAGTATGAATTACGGTCCTTTTCAGACAACATCACTTTGACCCTGCAGGAGCATTGTTCCATTACCGTAAACCTGGGCGGTATTTTTTCCGGTCAGTAACTTTAATTGAAAAACAATAAAGCAGCGATCTATTTCGCTTTCTTTGAAGAAGCAGGTTGCTGCGCCTTTACCCGGAACTTATGCAGCTTGCCCGGGCGGTGCGTTACCCCTTCTTCCAGCTCTTCCAGCTCAGACAACCAATTTTTCAGCGCAATCTTCTTCCTGAAATTGCGCCGGTCGAGCGGCGTTCCCAGGATCGCCTCATACAGCTCCTGTAATGCGCGAAGCGAAAACTTTTCCGGCAAAAGGTTGTGAACCACAGGATATTCCATGATCTGCTCCTGCAGCATCTTCACGCAGGTATCCAGGATCTCTTTATGGTCAAAGGCCAGCTTTTTTATTTTTTGTACGGGATGCCAGTGCAGGTCGTTGGTATCAATATTTAATTTATGACTGTTGATGTGTACCAGCGAATAATAGGCGGTGCTCACCACGCGGCCGGAAGGGTGCCGGTTCACGCGTCCAAACGTGTGCACCTGCTGTAAAAAGACATCATCCAGCCCGGTACGCTCTTTCAACACCCGGTAAGGCGCAGCATCAAGATCCTCATCCGGTTTAACCAGGTCACCCAACAAAGAATGCAGCCCGGAAAACTCCTCAAAGTCAGATTGGATCAGCAGTACTTTCAGTTCTTTTTCTTCGTAACCAAAAATGACGCAATCCACCGACACCGCAATATTGAAGTATTCCGGATGACTGCTTTTTTCGGCAGCTGCGCTTTTTAAATTTGAATGTTGTACCATCTCAGTAAACGTGTGCTATATACACAAACGTAATGTATTTTTTTAAGGATGCAAACTGCCTGCCGAAAAGTTTTTACGCTGTTACAAAACGGGCAACCGCTCCATTAACACCCCGCAATAACACGTTTAAAGTTCAGACCGGAAGACCATTCCTGAAAGAAAAACTTTACTTTTAACGCGCCTTTATCGATCAATATGTACAGCAAAGAAAAAACCATCCAACTACAGGATAGCACGCAACAGTTTCTGAAAGAATCCGAAGACCTGGTCGCCCGCCGGGAACAACTCGAGGTATTAAAACAAGCATTGCGCTTTCATGAATACAGGTATTATGTGCTGAGCAATCCGTTGATAGCGGATGGGGAATATGACCAGCTGTTCAAGTTATTAGAAAGAACCGAAAACGCGCATCCGGACTGGATTACAAAAGATTCACCCACGCAACGCGTTGCCAAGGAACTTACCGGCAACTTCGTTACTGTTTCCCACCTGGTGCCGATGTTATCGCTTGATAACTCTTATAACGAAACAGATCTCAAGGACTTTGACCGGAAAGCGAAGCAGCTGTCCAAACTTGATACGCTTACCTATTGCGTAGAACCAAAGTTTGATGGGGGAAGCATCTCCCTGATCTATGAAAACGACTATCTGGTTCGCGGCGCTACGCGCGGAAACGGTGTCACCGGGGATGACGTGACAAGCAATGTGCGACAGATCCGTTCCCTGCCCCTTTCTGCCCGTTTCTCCGATTATGGCATACAGCAAATTGAGATCAGGGGCGAAGTGCTCATGAATAAGAATAATTTCAAGAAATACAACGACGCCCTGGTAGAAAAAGGTCTGGCGCCACTGGCCAACCCGAGGAATGCGGCAGCCGGTACCCTTCGTATCAAAGATCCGCAGGAGGTGAGAAGAAGGAACCTGGAAGCGTTTGTGTATCATATCAGCGATTACACGTTGATGCCTGGAAAAGAGATTCCGGAGGCCTTAACAACGCATGCCGGCTCTTTGCAGCTCCTATGGGACCTCGGCTTTAGAAGCCCCCTGAAAGAGATGCGTGTATTTGACGGCATTGACGCGGTGATTGATTACTGCCTGAAATTTGAAGAAGAAAGAGACAACCTGCCTTATGAAATTGACGGGATGGTGATCAAGGTCAACGACTTTGACCTGCATGAACAATTGGGCATGACCTCCCACCACCCGCGCTGGGCGATGGCTTTCAAATTCAAAGCCCGCCAGGGCACCAGCAAATTGCTGAACGTAGAATTCCAGGTTGGCCGCACGGGATCCATCACGCCCGTCGCCAAGATCGAACCCGTGTACATCGGCGGGGTGACGGTAAGCTCTATCTCCCTTTTTAATGAAGACGTGATCCGGGAAAAAGACCTGATGATTGGCGATACCGTGCTGGTGGAGCGAGCCGGCGATGTGATACCCTACATTGTAAAGCCGTTGTCCGAATTGCGCACCGGCGAAGAACAACAGATCAGGTTTCCCCAACAATGTCCGATCTGCGAAAGCAAGCTATTTAAAGAAGAAGGCGAAGCCGCCTGGCGCTGTGTGAACATCGAATGCCCGGCACAGGTAGTGGAGCGGATGATCCATTATGTGAGCAAAGATGCGCTGGATATAAGAGGCTTTGGAGAAGCGAACATTAAAAAGTTTTACGACCTGGGTCTGCTCAAAGATATCCCCGGCATTTATAAACTTGACTTTGATGCCATTGGCAAACTGGAAGGTTTTGGAGCCAGATCGATCGAGAAACTTCAAGAAGCGATCGAGCAAAGCAAAAAGCAACCCTTGCACCGGCTCATATTTGCCCTGGGCATACGCTTCGTCGGCGAGACGACCGCGAAAGTATTAGCACAAAAGGTAAGTCACCTGCTTGAATTGAAAGAACTGACCCTGGAAGACCTGCAGGCTTTGGAGGATATCGGCCCCAAAGTGGCCGGCAGTATCGTTCATTTCTTCAGCAATGCAGACAACATCAGCATGCTGAAAGAACTGGAGGACCTCGGAGTCGAAATGAAAAATAGTAAGAAACAAATGCATGGCGGCGGAGAGCTGGCAGATGTGACTTTCTTGTTTACCGGGACGTTACCTACATTAAAACGAAGTGAGGCAGAGGCGATGGCCGAAGCCAAAGGAGGTAAGATATTGAGCGGCGTCAGCGCAAAACTAAATTACCTGGTCGTTGGTGAAGATGCAGGCAGCAAGCTGGATAAGGCTAAGAAATTAAATACAGTTAAGATCATCACTGAGGCCGACTTCCTGAAAATGCTGGAGCCCTGATCAGCGCCGCCTTAGTCTAAAATGCGCACGCTTCGGGAAAAGCTTTCTTCGAGAGAAATGAGTGTTTCAGTTCTTTCAATCCCTTTGATCTTTTGAAGTTTTTCATGCAGGACCACTCTCAATTCGGAAATGTCTTTACACACGATCTCGGCAAACATGCTGTAATTACCCGTAGTGTAATTCAGCCTGACAATTTCTTTGATCTTGTGCAATTCTTTGGCTACAGAGTCGTAGAGAGAGCTTTCTTTAAGGTAAATGCCGATAAACGCAATGACATCATAACCCAGCAGCTTGAGATCCGGGTTCAGACGTGTTCCCTTCACAACACCGTCTTTTTGCAGCTTCTTAATCCGGACATGGATGGTGCCGCCCGATACAAATAATTTCTTCCCCAGATCGGCATACGATATCTCAGCATCATCCATCATATGCTCAATAATCTGCAAATCCAGGCGATCAAGATTTAATTTAGAATTCATATTTAAGCAGCTTAAATTTGATATAATCAAATGATAAACGCAATTTATTGAAAAATTACTATATTTTAAAAAAAATTATTAAAATATTTGGAACGAATAGCGCCTAATATTTACTTTTGTCTTAACAAAGCCTGCAACGCAGGTAAAGTTCTTAAAAATTGTGGGGTGATGAAACTTTTGGCAGACATGCCCTCTTGTCTCGAGGGTGAGGAGCACGGGATAAACACAGCATAGAGCCGACCGTCAGGCCGACCAGGATTGACCACTAACTTTGTGTTGCGGCTAACCGCCTCGTGGAGGTTCGACCCCTCCCCCTACAGCATTAAAAAGACCTTTTCGTTACAAGCGGAAAGGTTTTTTTGTTGATAAGGGTGGATCAACAACCTTCGTCTGGCTGCTACACCTGTACAGCATTGTGTTAAAGACCTTTTTTTGCCCGGAAATGTTCCATCAAAACTTATCTCATGCTCCACCTCCCCCCTGCGTTTTTCATCGGTGTTAGACCGCTTGCGCCTATCTCGTCAATCGCACCATCCCTGTACCACCGATCTCACATTCTTCCCGCTGCATAAGCATCGCCCAGCTAGCCAAATATAATTTTAATTTTAGAAACTCTCCCTTTTGCCCGTCGATTTTTATCGGTACACCGCCTGATGGCCGGCTTGCGACCGGTAGGTATTCATGTAAGTGACGAATCAAGGATGTCTTCCGACGGCCCTGCTTCGTAAAAAAAGCAGCAATACTGCTGATATAATTAAACTTTTTGTTTTCTTTGACCCGCTGTTCCCAGGAACACCAGGAATGCAAGTTGTTTTTCTTTGACAGAGCGGCTGAAATGAAATCTGCCGGGGCCTCTATTTCCAGCGTCCGGATACACACTAATTGAAACAAAGCCATTAATAAAAGAATCAAACCGGTCAGTATCCGAAACGAGTCGGATAAGCGCTGACCATTAAATCAAAATTTACGAATGAAAAAAATAATTGTAGCTGCCTTAGTACTTATCAGTTTGAAAGCCACTTCCCAGGATGAGATGGTAAGGGGCCTGAAAAAAGACGCAGAAAGAACCATCAAGAAAGACCCCTCCGATACCACGAATAAAACATGGAAAACAGGAGGATTTGTAGGACTGAACATTGCGCAAGGATCACTCAGCAACTGGGCCGCGGGGGGCGATAAATTTTCTTTGTCGGTCAACGGCAACCTGAGCGTTTACGCTTTTTATAAGAAAAACAGGCATAGCTGGGATAACACGTTAGATCTGAATCTGGGCTATATCAACACCACTTCCCTGGGAAGCAGGAAAAACGACGACCGGATTGACCTGGTTTCAAAATACGGCTATGCAATCAGCCCTAAGTGGAATGCAGGCGCTTTGTTCAATTTCCGGTCGCAGATGTTCAAAGGATATACATACGAAGATGACGGTGTGCGGAACCTGAGCTCAAATTTTCTGTCTCCGGCATACGTACTGCTGAGTCCCGGTTTTGAATGGAAACCCAATAAAGATTTTTCTGCTTTCGTGTCGCCCATTACCGTTCGCTGGACGATCGTTACCAACGATTCTTTATCCGCCGCAGGGGCCTACGGCGTTGAAATGGGCCAGCATGCCAAGACCGAGTTCGGCTCCTTTGCCTCGCTCAACTATTATAAAGAGATCAATAAAATGTTTTCTTACAAAAGCAAACTCGATCTATATTCCAACTACCTCGAAGAACCGAAAAACGTCGATCTGTTCTGGACCAATCTCATCAACATGAAGCTGACTAAATTCCTGACAGTAACGTACAGCCTGGACATGATCTATGACGACGATGCGCGATTATTCGGCCCGGAAAACACTTCCCCGGCGATGCAGATCAAGTCGATGCTCGGCGTGGGATTCCTGGTTAAATTCTAAAAAACCTTTTTATTGCAGTCGGTTAAAAACTGGTCAACAGCGGTTGACATCAGCTTCGCGTCAGTATCTATAAACCCGGTGTAGCTAAAGCCCTCGGCTTGTTTCAAGATCTGCGGTAGCTGAAACCGGTCCTGGCGGCAGGCGATGGCAAAGCCGCGCTGCATAAGGTATTGGGCCAGGTACTCCTGTTCTGTCTGCCCGGGCGTGGGCACCAAAACGGACTTTACGCCCACGACATTAATATCCATAACCGAGCTGTACCCGCTGCGGCAGATCACGTAGGCAGCCTCTTTTAGTAAGGCCTCCAGTTCTTCTTTTGGTAAATGATTATAAACGATCGCGTTAGCAACAACAGGCACCTCCGGATCAAGAGGTCGCCCGCGAACGATGATCACCGGCTGGCGCCAATCATGGACCTGCTCAAAAACACGCGCTTCGAAAATGCTTCTTTGCGGCTCCGGCCCGGAAAGCAACACGACGATCTTGTCGCCCTTCAGCTGTTTGATGCCCGGCGTCATCCTCGACAACGGACCGATATACCGGCAGGATAGGCCTGGCAGCACACTGGGGTGGGAAAGCGTTCCCGCAAGATTAGACGCTTCCTCAAAATCCGGTATCCAACAATGAGAGAAGCGGTTGATCTTCTGATAGTTCACCCTGCGCGCCAGCCAGTCACCCAGCCAACCCAAGCCGGTTTTTATCTGGAGCTGGTGGGTCATAAATACGCAAGGAACGGTTGGGTGGTACAAGCCAAAACGATTATCGCTGATGACCCCGTTAATGCCCTGTTCTTTGACCACACTCTTTAACCAACGGTTTTCGTTCCGGATCGCCGAGGCCAGGCGTGGCAGCTGGCGAAACAGTTTAGTCAAAAATCCCCTTCCCGAGCGGCTGTACTTTACATTGTAGCCTTCGAGGTGCAAAAACAAACATTGGGGAAATGCTTCCACTAAAATACGGCGCTGGACGGCGTTGCCCGCGAGGATCACAGTGGCACCTTTATTGATCAATTCATTAATGACCGGAAAACACCTGGTGGTGTGTCCCAGTCCCCAATCAAGCGGGGCTACCAGGATCTTCCATTTCCCGGCCGTTGGTACTGTGGCATTAGCTTCAATCAAAAAATTAGTATAAAATTGAACCTTTAAGAATAATTAATTGTAAAATAAAGTAAATTTACTAAAGCACACTTGTGCATTTGACTCTAAACATGAGCAAGTATCGAAGAGATATTATCCTGATCATTAAAGACGATGCCATTCAGCCGGAAGCGATTGATACCCGCGTGGAATGCATCAATGATATTGTTGCCTCCGTGGACAACCAGGAAGGATTTTGCCAGGCGCATGAATTGGTCACGCGACGCGGCATTACCTCGAAAAAAAACAAGATACTGGCTGCGGCAGAAAATGAACACCTGAAACCGTTCTGGTTTTTGCTGAATAAGAATTAAGAACAGCGGCATCAACACGCTGTATATTTCCCCCAAAAACAAAAAAAGCGCACAACGTTTGATTACGATAAACCAAACGTGGTACGCCTTTGCTGCCTGGTGGCTTAACAGGCTTAAAATTTTATTTCGTCATCATTCGCGTCGAAGAAATGATACTCGGTTAACTGGTAAGCGTTATCTTTTTCGAGACGCGTTTTCTGATTGAATTTTTTATTCCACTTCGCTATCTTGCTACTGAACCAAAGCCCCTTCGTGAGATAAGCATGCATGATGGGGTTCACCACCAATTTCAGGTTTTTATGCTTGTGCGTGATCAGGTAGCTGAGGTTCTTTTCGATCTCATCTTCCAACACCAGTGTGGAAGATATTTTCCCACTGCCATTACAGCTGGGGCATACTTCCTGGGTGTTGATGTTTACCTCGGGACGCATCCGCTGCCGGGTAATCTGCATCAGGCCGAATTTGGAAATGGGCAGCACAGAGTGCTTGGCGCGATCAGCCGTCATCACTTCTTCCATTTTATCGAACAGCTTTTTCTTATTATCAGAAAGCTTCATATCGATAAAGTCAACCACAATGATCCCGCCGATATCGCGGAGCCTCAACTGCCGGGCAATTTCTGCGGCGGCTTCCAGGTTGGTCTCCAGCGCATTCTGCTCCTGGTTGTTCCCCACATTCTTGTAGCCGCTGTTCACGTCGATCACGTGCAACGCTTCGGTGTGCTCGATGATCAGGTAAGCGCCGCTGTTGAGCGTGACGGTTTTCCCAAAAGACCCTTTTACCTGCTTGGTAATACCCAGCGTATCAAAAACATTTCCCTGCGCCTGGTTGACGATTTCAGCCTTTTCAGGTGCGATCTTCTGGATGTAGTTTTTGGTCTCGGTGTAAATATTTTTATCGTTCGTTACGATGCGGTTGTAGTCGGCACTCAGCAGGTCTCTTAAAATACTGTTGGTCTTGTTCTGTTCACTGAAGATCTTGGAAGGAGCGACCGCACCTCTTAGGTTTTGCTGTACCGTATTCCAGATGTTAACCAGGTTGCCCAGGTCTTCATAGAGTTCTGCCGTATTTTTTCCCTCCGCTGCGGTACGAACGATCACCCCGAAATTCTTCGGTTTTACCGCTTCAATAATTCTTTGCAGCCTTTTTCGCTCTTCAGAAGAATGGATCTTTTTTGAGACAGCTACGATATTATTAAAGGGAGTGATTACCACAAACCGGCCGGGGAGCGATAATTCACAACTTAGCCTGGGTCCTTTGGCCGCGATCGGTTCTTTTAGAATCTGAACGAGAACATGAGGTTTGCCACCCAGAACTTCGCCGATCTTTCCCGTTTTTACGATCTCTGGCTCTACCTGGAATTTTGAAAAATCGAGAGGTTTAGCTTCGGTGGCGGACATCGCCTGGTTGGTAAATTTGAGCAGCGACTTGGCGTAGGGGCTTAAATCGGTGTAGTGTAAAAATGCATCTTTTTCAAATCCTACGTCAATAAAGGCTGCATTGAGCCCCGGCATCAGCCGTTTGACTTTGCCGAGATACAGATCTCCCACGGCAAAGCGGGCATCGCTTTTTTCGCTATGCAACTCTACCAGTTTCTTGTCTTCCAACAAAGCAATTTCCACACCGGTAGGAGCGGCATTAATTACAATTTCTTTATTCATTACATACTGAACATGTGCTATGCCTTAAAAGTAAACCTAAATAACTTTATACGTTATTAATGCAGGCAAGAAGTATATGGCATTGAAGGCTGGAAATGCATATAACGATAAAGTATCCGAAAACGAATATAATTACATAAAACCCCGCAAATGAATCTACGGGGTTCTATGTAGAATATTTTAATAAAAAGAAAGGTTACTTCTTTTTATGGCGGTTTTTTCTCAGTCTTTTTTTGCGTTTGTGAGTTGCAATTTTATGACGTTTTCTTTTTTTACCACAAGGCATAGTTAAATAATTTAAATCTTGTTAATATAATAGTTAATTCTGCTTTTTTAAAGCACTAATTCTTTTTGTAAGCTCAGTCTTCATCTCCGCGTGCGAACCCGACATCGTTAATGCTTTCTGATAATATTGGATAGCAGTCTCCTTTTTACCTTGCTTCTCGTAAATATCCGCCAGTAACAAAGTAGCCTGCAGGTTATCCGGATCAATGCGCGTAACTGTTTCCAGGCGTTCCATTGCCTTCACGGTTTGTCCGCTCATCAGCGAGCCCATCGCCAGGGTCATTTGTGCATAAATGTTGGTACTGTCTTTAGCCACCACTTCGCGGATCTTCCCGATCCCTTCCATGGGGGCATTGGAAATACCTCCAAACATGTATGTCGCTCCCAGGCCGACCTTCGCCGAATCATTATCCGAATTTAACTTCAAAGATCTTTCGAACAAATCTTTTGCCTGCAGGGCCATCCACCTCACCATTTCATGATCTTCCACGTTCTGCAGGTTGTCCAAAAACAAATGGCCTGCAAAATTGAGGTTTTTTTCTGAATTTTCCAACCTTGCGCTTTCAGCTATGTACCAGGAATAGGGAATGAACGCCTTCCCTTTTTCCTTCCAGAATTGGGAAAGCTGGTGAAAAGCGTGCAACTTTTGTTCATTGTCGGTTGACTGACGCACAGCAGTTTCCATCTCCGTAACTTCGGTAGCCACCTCGGGGGATAACTTGCCCTTAGCCATAACCAAAGCGCTATCAATTGAAAACGAAGATGTTAAAAGAGGTGCGGCCGATGCCGGAGCATCGTGATCGTGTTGATCGCCCTCATGAGCAGCGTGCGCAGCACCGGGCTTTGTCTGGCCAAAGGCCAGTAAAACACAAAGCACCACTACCGCAATAGCAATAGTAAAATATTGAGGTTTCTTCACAATCAAAAAAGTTTGAACTGCAAAGGTAACCCCAATACCCTATAAATTGTTTAAAAATAAGTTGAGAAAAACTTAGCTGCAGCCAGTTAAGAGGGAGCATTTTTTAATCGTCCCCGTCTTCACCGGGTCCTGTGTCTGGTTTAGGCTCTTTTAATTTCTTTACTTCAATACTGAATTCCTTCGCTGGTTTAAATGCAGGAATGTAATGCTCAGGAATGTGCACTGCTACGTTTTTCTTGATATTCCGGCCTATTTTTGCAGCTCGCTTTTTCGTGATGAAGCTACCGAAGCCGCGGATATAAATATTCTCCCCCGAGGCCAACGTATCTTTGACTTCTTTGAACATGGTTTCGAGGGTAACTAATACATCGACTTTGGGAATACCCGTTTTGTCGGAAATCTTATTTACTAAGTCTGCCTTTCGCATAGATTTTAATGTTATTTTAACTAATAGAGTAAACTGTAAAACAGCAGATTATGCATCTTTCATTTTTCATACACAATTATTAATCCAATTTTTATACTCATTAAGAAATTATTAAAAACTGTTGGGCAATTTAACACATAAACCTCTGACATTCAATAATTTTTCAAAATTGCTGTTAAAATGGCATTATTCAGAGAATCATCGTCAGATGCCATGGAAGGGAGAACGGAATCCGTATAAGATCTGGCTGAGTGAGATTATACTTCAACAGACCCGGGTAGAGCAGGGACTGGCATATTATAACAACTTTATATCGGCATTTCCTACGATCAGCGATCTTGCGACAGCCGACGAAAAAAAGGTCTTTAAATTGTGGGAAGGCCTCGGCTATTATTCCCGTTGCCGCAACCTCATTGCCACGGCGCGCTATATCTATAATGAAGCAGGTGGTATTTTTCCTGAAACGTACGATGCCATCCTTCAACTGAAAGGAGTGGGCCCTTACACAGCGGCGGCTATTGCCTCCTTTGCATATGATCTGCCCCACGCGGTGGTGGATGGCAACGTATTCAGGGTCCTGTCGCGGGTCTTTGGTATAGCGGATGCTATCGATAGCACGAACGGGAAAAAACGGTTTACAGAGCTCGCGATGCAGGTGCTGGACAAAAAGGCTCCGGCGGCATACAACCAGGCTATCATGGATTTTGGTGCGACGGTCTGCAAGCCGGCCGCCCCTCTTTGCGATATTTGTGTATTCAAAAAATATTGCGTCGCGTTTTTAGAAAATAAAATTGCTGTTCTGCCGGTGAAAGAAAAAAAGATCAGGCAGCGGCAGCGGTATTTCCATTTTTTTGTGGTCACGCATCAGGGTCGGATTGCGGTGCGCGAGCGCACCGGAAAGGACATATGGCAACACCTGCATGAGTTTCCCATGATCGAAACGGAGACAGATGAGGCGGCAGACGTTGTATATTCAACGGCAATTCAGTCAGGCTGGATCCATCAGCCGGTTACCGGCACCGTTCGCAGCAGGAAGTACACTCAAAAGCTGACGCACCAGCAGATCCATGCATTTTTTATTGAAAGCACGGTTGCTGACCGTCCTTCATCGTTGGATCCATTCAGCTGGCTCAATACAGAAGAACTAGGGGCCACCTCTTTTCCAAAAATCATAAATGATTATTTATCCGACCGTTACACTCCCTAGACTTTCGTTGTTGCCATGCGATGCAAACACAGGCTCTTTCCTTCAAAGGCGATAAAAACCATCGTTTTTTTATTAATTTTTTCAATTAATTAAAAAAAATTAATTTTAGAGTACCAATCGCTTAATACATACTTACATAAGAAAAATTTATATTCAATATGAGAGGAGTTAACCGCGTTATGTTGATCGGCAACCTAGGTAAAGACCCCGAAGTGCAACAGTTGGAAGGCAATATTGCCGTGGCTAAATTTCCACTGGCAACCACCGAGACGTTTAAGGACAGATCGGGCAAACTGGTTTCCCAGACCGAATGGCATACGGTCGTTCTCTGGAGAGGCCTGGCGGATCTGGCGCAAAAATTTCTTCACAAATCAAGCCTGGTGTATATTGAGGGCAGACTGCGCACGCGTAGCTGGGAAGACAAGGATGGCGTTAAAAAATACATCACAGAAGTGGTGGGCGAAAATCTGATCATGCTGGATAAAAAAGTGGACGGGCTGGCCCATGACCACGACGAACAAGGACCCGGAGAGCGGCCCTCAGAAGAGAATGAAGAAACAGGAAACATCAATTATTAAGCGTTGGAAATACCTGTCACATAGCGTAAATAACTAATCGATACTGTTTTGTATACACCCTTAATAACTACTTTACTTTTTGACCGCCTGCTGCAGATCGAACTGCAGGCTAATGCCCAAAGCAGCACCGTGTTGGTGGTGGTATTGTTACTGCTGGTTTTTTTGTCCTTTTCGATTTCGGGCTCACAGGCAGCCGTCTTTTCGCTGCATGAAAAAGACATTGATATCTTAAAAACCAAACAGCAGCCCGCCGCCAGGCGCATTATCGATCTCCTGGATGAGCCCAAGGAAGTGTATGCCACGATGATCATTTCTAAAACAGTACTGAACATCTGTCTTATCATTCTTACGAACTACCTGATCAATCAATATACCCCGCCGGAATACCTGCATAGCGGATATTCGATCGCCGTTAAGTGGCTGTTGATCGCCTTGCTGATCATATTTCCGCTGGAGATCTTTCCGCGTGTATGGGCGAGACAAAATAGCCTGCGCTTTGCTTACGAGTGGCCGGTATTGCTCTTTATTGTCGAGATCCTTCACTATCTGCTGAGGCGGATCAGTAAAGGGATTGTTGCTGTCGCGGACGGATTGGGAAAAACATTGGGCACCGACAATGCCGAGGCCAACAGCCTGCAGGAGTTTGACGAAGCGATCGACGTACAGACAGACGAAGAAGCTTCGCCCGAAGAAAAGAACATCATGAAGAGCATCGTGAAATTCGGGAAGATCTCTGTCAAAAAAGTGATGCGCAGCCGCCTTTATGTAAGCGCGATCGAATACAATACCAGCTTCAGCGATCTGGTCGGCAAGATCAAAGAATTGCAGTACTCCAGGCTCCCTGTGTATAAAGGCGATCTGGATGAGATTGAGGGCATTTTGAATACAAAGGACCTGATCCCTCATTTATACGAAGAAGACTTTGACTGGCATGCCGTCATCCGGCCTCCCTACTTTGTACCGGACTCAAAATTGATTGAAGATCTTTTACTGGAGTTCCAGAAGAAGCGCATGCATTTTGCCATCGTGGTAGACGAGTTTGGCGGAACAAGCGGTATCATCACAATGGAAGACATCCAGGAAGAAGTGATCGGAGATATCAAAGACGAGTTTGATGAGGATGAGATCAACAACAAGAAGGTCGACGATAACACTTATATATTTGAGGGTAGCACCATGCTGCGGGATGTATGTAAGGCCATGCAGCTCCCTGTCGATACCTTCGAAGAAGTGCGCGGTGATAATGAATCACTTGGGGGACTGATCAATGAAATATCCGGCGAATTACCCAACGAAGGCAGCGTTGTCAGCACCGGTGACTTTGAATTTACCGTGCTCGAAGTGGAACGCAACCGTGTCAAAAAAGCCCAGATCGTAATTAAGCCCAAGTAATAGGAACAACCTGAGCCCTGCTGCATTACTTTTGCATCATGATTATAATCGAAAACAAGATAATTAGCGACGACATCGCAGAGGCGCAGTTTGTGTGTGATCTGACCAAGTGCAAAGGAGGATGTTGCGAAGAGGGAGACGCAGGAGCGCCATTGAGCAAGGCGGAGCTGAAAGAAGTGGACCGGTATTACGAGGTGGTGAAACCTTACATGACAAAGGACGCCATTGAAGAGGTCGAAAAAAAAGGAAGATATCAATACGACGAAGAATTTGGTTGGGTGACGCCTACCCTTCCCAGCGATAATGAAATCTGCGTATATGCCTACCGCGAAAAAGATGGTCTCATCAAATGCGCTTTCGAACAGGCTTACAACGACGGGAAGATCAAATGGAAAAAACCGATCAGTTGCCACCTGTATCCTATTATCGCCTATCCCGGCAAACATGGCGATTATGAAAGACTCAATTATGAACCCCGCAAGAAACTATGTAGCCCGGCCTGCTCTCTCGGCGAAAAACTAAAGGTCCCGGTTTACCAGTTTTTAAAAGAACCCCTGGTGAGAAAATACGGAGAGGAATTTTATGAAGTGCTCGAGCAAGCGGTAGCTGCGCATCAGCACGAATCCTGATCTGCTTATTTTTCCAGCCATCCTTGATTTATATATGTCTAATACTTCTGTAGCCTTTAATAAAAAAAGCAAAGAAAAAGCGGCCGACCGCGACCACCGGCAGGTGATCAATTTTAACATCGGTCGGTATAATGCCACGGTGCCCCTGGGTAAACAGCAATTTGCGGATCTGGCCCTGGCAAGGGAGCGGGCGAAAAACCTGAAATGGAAATCCATTGAAACCCTCGATCAGCAACTCGAACAATTTGAGGCCCAGGTAACGGCAAGAGGCGCCAAAGTCATCTGGTGTGAGGATGCAAAGCAGGCCACAGACGCCGTCATCGCTATCTGCCAGGAGAAGAACTGCTCAACGGTGGTAAAAAGCAAGAGCATGGTGACGGAGGAGATCCACCTCAATAAACACCTGGAAGCACAAGGCATCGAAAGCATCGAAACAGATCTGGGCGAATACATCCAGCAGCTGGACGGCGAAACGCCGTATCACATTGTAACGCCGGCGATGCACAAAAGCAAGGACGATATCGCGCGGCTCTTTGCCGACAAGCTGGGTACAGATCCTGCCCTGAGCGCAGAACAATTGACCCTGATAGCGCGTGATAAGCTGAGGCAAAAATACACAGAGGCTGAAGTGGGCGTCACGGGTGCTAACTTTATCATCAGCGACATAGGCGGCATCGCTATCACCGAGAACGAAGGTAATGCACGGCTCAGTTGCTCGATGCCTAAAACCCATATTGTTATCGCCGGCATTGAAAAGGTCATCCCCTCTATGGCAGACCTGGCGCTGTTTTGGCCTTTGCTCGCCACTTTCGGAACAGGGCAACGGGTGACCTCTTACAGCACCATCGTTACAGGGCCCCGCCAGGCGGGCGAAACGGACGGACCGGAGGAAATGTATGTGATCCTGCTCGATAACGGCCGCACCAACATGCTGGCTAATGAGAAAACACGGGAAGCATTGTATTGTATCCGATGCGGCGCTTGCCTCAATGCCTGCCCTGTCTATAAAAATATTGGCGGCCACACGTATGACACCACCTACAGCGGGCCGATCGGATCAGTGATCACACCGCATCTGAAACCGATGAAGGAATGGAAACACTTAAGCCATGCGTCTTCTTTGTGCGGCAACTGCACGGAAGTCTGCGCAGTCCGCATCAACCTGCATGAACTTTTACTGGAGAACAGGCATGAGGCTCAGGAGAAGGGCTATGCCCCATTCGTGGAGCATGTGGCCTGGAAAATGTGGAAGACCGCTATGCTCAAAAGAAAGTGGATGAATGTAAGCAATGGTAAAGTGAAGACGCAATTCATCAACAGTATAGCAGGCGCCTGGACGAAGGATCGAAGCAAACTGGCGTTTCCAAAGAAGTCGTTTAACGAACTTTGGGCGGAAAGGCGGAAGTGATAAGACTTTAATTACAGAATTGGATCATATCAAAGGGCGGGTAAAAACATTGATAGTTTTACCCGCCCTTTTACTTGTTATTTTCTACTTGCCTTTACCTTCCGCCCGGCGGACAGTATTGTCTCAGATAGTTCGTATACAATGTCTGTAGATGTGCCGTTGTACCTTCTCCTTCCGAAATGCTATGTGAACGGTTGGGATAGCTCATCAATTGGAACTGCTTGTTGTATTTGATCAGTTCATTGATCAACATATCCGCGTTGTTATAATGCACATTGTCATCGCCCGTCCCGTGTATATACAAAAGATTTCCCTTGAGATTTTTAGCATGCGTAACCGGAGACCCTTGTACATAGGGCGTTTCATCCTGCTGAGGAATGCCTGAATAACGCTCCTGGTAAATATTGTCATAGGTGCGCTGATTGCCCACTGCCGCTACAGCAATGCCTGTTTTATAGATCTCCGGAAACTGGAACATCAGGTTCAACGTGGTAGAACCGCCACCGCTCCAGCCCCACACAGCCACGCGGTCTGCATCAAGATAGGGGCGCTTCAGCAGCTCTTTCGCGGCCATGGCCTGGTCGTGGATGTTCAGGATACCGATATTTTTATACAATGACTTACGCCACGCTCTTCCTTTGGGAACCGGCGTTCCGCGGCTATCTATCGAAACATAGATATATCCGTCTTTTGCCATGTCACCTGCATACAAAAAGTTGCGGCCCGCTCCATAGCTGTCTTTAACCGTCTGTCCCCAGGGCTCTGTATACACATAAAAAACCACCGGGTATTTCTTTGTGCTGTCAAACGCATGAGGCTTTGACATCCATGCATCCATTTCTACTCCGTCGCTTGTGGTGATCTTGATAAACTCCACATTCGATTTGGATTTATCGGCAGCAGCGACTGCCACATCCACCTGCGAAGTCCCGATAGCCTGGTGTGCAGGCAGCGAAATCCAATCCATTGAAGGACGGGTGTAATAATTTGAAAAACTATGAATGGCATATTTTGCTGTTGGCGAAAGCTGATAACTGTTGGTACCTTTATATTTTTCAGGAGTTAAAAGCTCCAAACTGCCGCTGCCATTGAGTTTGGTGCGATACAAATATTTCTGAGTGGCGTTTTCAGGAGACGCGTGAAAATAAACATACCCGCCTTTTTCGTCAACCGCCGCAATGTCCATTACATCGTATGCTCCTTTTGTGATCAGCGTTTGTTTCTTACCATCGCGGCTGATCCGGTACAGGTGCCGCCATCCGTCTTTCTCGGAAGGCCATAGAAATTCCTTACCGCCATTCAGCCAGTCCCAGCCCCCATTGGCATAATCTTCATCCCACAAGGGTAAAATATCTAACCAGGCGCTATCCTGTTCTTTCAAGATGGATTGAGATGCCCCTGTTTTTGTCTGGCACAACATCAGGCTGCTTTCATTCTGCCGCCTGTTCAAATGTTGCACAATGAGTTCATCGTTGTTAGCAGCCCATTCCATGCGCGGCGCATAAGAGCCCCAAACCGCATCGTCAGGGATGTTCATCCATTTTGTGGAAGCATCCGACAGTTGCACCACACCGATCTTAAAAACAGAAGGCTTCTCTCCTGCCACCGGGTATTCAATAGGGATCAATGCGGGATAAATAGAGTCTGTATTGTTGACCATATTGTATACCTTGGTATCGCCGGTGATAATTTTCCAGTAAGCGATTTGCCTGCTGTCCGGCGACCATCTGAATCCGTCGCGACAGAAAAACTCTTCCTCATAAGCCCAATCGAACGTGCCATTGATATTTTTACGGTCGCCATCGGTTGTTAACGCTTTCACCGTTCCGGTGGCCAGATCTTCAACGTATAAATTATAGTCACTTACATAGGCCACTTTAGTATAGTCGGGCGACAACTTTGCAAACATCAACGAGGCCTCCGGTCTGCCTTTGCCCAACTGTTGCAACTTGCCCGTTCCGACATCATACACCCAATAGTCGCCACGGGTGTCCTGTCGCCATACCTTGCGCGTGTTATTATAGATCAATATTTTGGACTCGTTATCACTGATCGTAAAACTCCTGATCTCAATCGGTGCGGCTCTGCCGGCAGGCGTCAACTTTGCCTTGTCAGCCAACACTTTTTTGTCCTTACCAGGAAGTGTGTAACGTACAACAGCACCTTCCTCCACCGCGTAGTAAGCAGCGCCATCAGCCGACCAGTTGACGGACTGCGCGATACCAGTTGAAAGACAGATCAGTGATAAGCAAAAGCAAAAAATTCTTTTTAGCATCTGAATAGTTTTTAGTGAAGCGTTCAACGAAAGTACATCTTGAGAAAGAAATTGTAGCACCAAATTGATGAGCGGTGTTTAAAAAGCAGGTTAGCACCTTTGCGGAAAGCAGTCTTATTGATACTTGCCAGGATCACAACATCCGTAATCAGGTCACGACCTTTACAGTATTAGTTTATTTTTGTTGATATGCAGAAAAAGCCCGGAAAAGTTTCTTTAAAAGATATTGCCCGCGAAGTGGGTGTATCCGTTGCATTGGTTTCGTATGTGTTGAACAACAGGTTCATCAACCGGATCAATAAAGACGTTGCGGAGCGGATCAGGAAAACTGCAGCGCGATTACAATATCGCCCCAACCAGATTGCAAAAAGCTTAAAGACCAACAAAACCAACACAATCGGCTTGATCGTGGCCGACATATCGAATCCCTTTTCGAGCACCCTGGCACGGATCATAGAAGACGAGTGGGCAAAGCATGGCTATACGGTGCTCTTCGGAAGTTCGGATGAAGACCTGTCCAAATTTGAACAATTGGTCAACACCTTTCTAAACAGACAGGTCGATGGATTGATCTTACTGCCGCCCGAAGGTGCCGAGGATACCATCATTCAATTAAAAAAATCGAAGTTTCCTTTTGTGATCGTGGACCGGTACTTTCCGGATATCGAAACGCATTGTGTGCATGTAGACAACTTCCAGGCCTCTTATGATGCAGTGAAGCTGTTCATTGAAAACGGCAGGAAGAAGATCGGGTTGATCAATTATAAGACTCGACTTCACCACCTGAACGACCGGACAAAAGGATATAGCAAGGCGCTTAAAGACTACAAGATCCCAACATCCGCCAGTCTTGTAAAAAAAGTTGGACTGAACCACGATGCAGAAGAAATCACCAAAGCCATAGCCACTTTACTGGGTTCGCTTGCTGTCGACGCCATTTTCTTTGCCTCGAACCGTATTGCCGTTCATGCACTGCAATATATACAGCAAAAGAACATCAATATTCCTAAGGATATCCAGCTGATCGGATTCGATGAAAGCGAAGTATTTGATTTTGTACAGCCCCAGCTTTCCTTTGTAAAGCAACCCATGTGCGAACTGGGTCAGACGGCCACTCGACTGTTGATGGATCGCCTCGAACGAAATATACCGGAACAATTACGGCTGGTGCCCGCCGAACTTATTGCTCGCGGGTCAACCGCCCCTAACTGATCACTTACGCATACTTACTGATAGCAGGCGAAAAATCAGCCGGGGCGCTGTGTTCCGCGTGCATTTGCGGGTTGAGCAGCAAATGCTCGATCTCCTTCCATCCGCGGACGCGCTTATGTCGTCCCTCACTGGCCAGTTCATTGTGGGGCTGGGTGAACAGGATCGTGCGCCCCTTAAATCCGTCGAGATTTTTAAAATGATCGTCGATCATCACATCGGCGTGAATGATCGTTTTAAAACCGCAGAAAACCATTTGCTGCCAGTGGATGAATGGGAAATGCTCATTTAACCAGGCCTGCTTTTCGGTCAGCGACTGGGGGAACTCCGTAGCGGCAGAAA
The DNA here is from genome assembly GCF_055693045.2 of Niabella sp. ZPM-14. Lineage (NCBI taxonomy): Bacteria > Pseudomonadati > Bacteroidota > Chitinophagia > Chitinophagales > Chitinophagaceae > Niabella > Niabella sp. ZPM-14. The sequence continues at coordinate 3,123,692 of NZ_CM181148.1, read as the reverse complement.
CAATAAACACTTCGAACTGCTCATTCAGTTTGTAAAGTACTTCTTGGCTATCGGGTATCACCGGCATATCCCTGAAGAATCCGGGTTGATATAAATACGTTCTTGCACGTTCAAAAGCTTCGCCTTCAGGTTTACCAAGACCATCCTGGAGGGTCTTCCTGATGCCGGTTTCGGCATATTCATACCTGATAAATTGTTCAAAACAATTGGCGAGTACGCCATCCATGTCGACTGCTATTCTCTTCATTGTAGTAGCTTTTATATGAAATAATCGACCAAAACTTTTATAAAGAATGCACCTCTTAGTTCTACGCAGTTCACATTCCATTACTTCGTCTTTGTCGTATGATACCGGTTGCTGTCAACAATAATGGGTTGAGCTGGCAGCTCCGGGTTGTCTATGATCCTGAACTTTCTGAAAACACTTTTGTTCTATGACACCAGGTCGGAAGGAAGGTTTAGTTCGAGCCTGATCCGCCGGTTCAGGAAATTGAAAGACAAAATTAGATCATTTGTTTAAACGATTAAACAAATTTGACTACTTTTGTGTATCCATAACACAATATTAACGTGTTAATTGATCATAAACAAGAGAAAGGCAGCCCAAAGGCCCATTCGCTACTAAGCCGCCCCATTAATATTATCCATAATGAATAAACAATTATTCTCCCTGGCGTTAGGGGGATTGGCAATAGGTACTACAGAATTTATCATCATGGGATTGATGCAGGATGTTGCGGCATCCCTGCAGGTGAGTATCCCCGAAGCAGGATATCTTATTTCTGCTTATGCGATCGGCGTTATCGTGGGTGCGCCTTTATTGGTAGCAGCTTCGGTGAAATACAGCCCCAAGAAAGTGCTGATCGCTTTGATGGGACTGTTTACCTTTTTCAATGCCTTTTCGGCTTTTGCTCCTGACTATTACACCTTATTGATCTCCCGTTTCTTTTCGGGTTTGCCTCATGGTGCTTTTTTTGGAATCGGTGCAGTAGTGGCTTCACGGCTTGCCAGGGAAGGCAAACAGGCACAGGCGATATCCATGATGTTTGCCGGACTGACGATTGCCAACGTGGTGATGGTACCATTGGTAACTTACCTGGGTCACGAGTTTAGCTGGCGCTGGGCTTTTGTCATTGTCGCTTTTATCGGCCTGCTGACGGCCTTCTCGATCAAGCTCTGGTTACCTCCCGTTCATTTGAACGCAGGAACGAGCATCAAAGATGAACTTCAATTTTTTAAGACGCCTAAAGCCTGGCTGATCATCTTTATCACAGCGATCGGCTTTGGCGGATTGTTTGCCTGGTTCAGTTATATATCGCCTTTGATGACCCATGTATCCGGCTTTTCGACGCAATCGGTGTCGTACATGATGCTGATCGCAGGGGCAGGCATGGTAGTTGGTAATTTTATCGGAGGTATTATGGCAGACAAGATGAAACCCGAGAAGGCAGCTGCCATTTTATTTATCTCGCTGGTGGCAGCATTGATCGCGGTCTTTTTCTTTTCCGAAAACCAGGCACTGTCGGTATCGCTGACCTTTATCTGCGGCCTGTTGGCCATGGCTGTGGGATCGCCCATTAACATCCTGATGATCCGCTCGGCGGAAAAATCTGCCATGATGGGAGCAGCTTTTATGCAGGCGGCTTTCAACATGGCCAATTCGGTAGGCGCTTACCTGGGTGGATTGCCTATGACTTTTGGCTTAGGCTATCAATATCCTGCGTTCGTGGGTGCAATCATGGCCTTTATCGGCTTCCTGCTGAGCATCACCTTCATGATCAGGTATGGAAAGGCTGCGTCAAAACCAGATCAGCTGGCGCTTCATGAATGCCGGTCATAATAAATGGCTAAGTATTAATTGTTGCGTTTCTTTCATCTCCGCTTCATCCATTTTTAATTTGGGCTGCAAGAAGTTGAGGTCATTGGCATCGTTGATCGGGATTAGATGTACGTGTGCGTGAGGTACTTCTATGCCCACCACACTTACGCCACAACGGTTACAGTCAAAAGACTTTTCTATTGCCTTTGCGATAGGTCTGGCAAACACCAGCAGTTGGGAAAGATAATCGTCCGGAACGTCGAATAACTTGTCTACTTCAATTTTGGGCACAACCAATACATGGCCTTTCCTTAGCGGCATGATATCAAGAAATGCAATGAACTGATCGTTCTCTGCAATTTTATAGGAAGGTATATCTCCTGCAATAATCTTTGAAAATATAGTCATGAGCTGTATTATTAATCTAAGGTTCGTAAAGTACCAGATCAAGCTCCTCAATGGTCTTGAACTGCTTATCCGCCGTAATAAGCGGTATTTTTTGGACATGATGCAGTTGCTGAGATGATGCAATCAGGGAGCTTAAGATGCGTTTCTCTTTTATGCTGCGTTTTATTGTTCGAGTAGGATCCATTCAAAGTTAACCAAAGTATCTCTAAACAAATCGCTTCAAACTTTCGAGGTTATCAATAAAAAAAACCGGCCGTAGCCGGTTCTCAAATAAAAAAAATTTATAAGCTGATTTCTTCTACGCGAAACTGAATCAAACCGGCAGGTGCCTGAACGTCGGCCACTTCACCAGGTTCTTTGCCCAGGATGCCCTGTCCGATCGGAGAACTTACTGAAATTTTTCCAGCTTTCAGATCGGCTTCCTGTTCGCTCACCAGTTGGTAAGTAACCTGCTTTTTAGTTTTCAGATTCGTCAACTTTACCTTGGTCAAAATAGACACCTTGCTGGTATCAATAGTGCTCTCATCCAACACGCGCGCGTTAGCAAGGGCTCCTTCTAAAGTAGCAATCTTGGCCTCCAGGAGGCCTTGCGCCTCTTTGGCTGCATCATATTCGGCATTCTCTTTTAAATCTCCTTTTTCCCGCGCCTCAGCAATAGCCCTGCTCGCAGCAGGACGTTCCACCCCTTTCAGGTGTTGCAGTTCTTCCTTCATTTGCTCCAGCGTCTCCTTCGTTACATACTGAATAGCACTCATAACTCGTCATTTTATGTTTTAAACAAAAAAATAACAACGCTCCGGACACGAACCAGAGCGTTGCTATCAATTGTTACAAATATAATGAAAAGATCCGTTAATATAAATAAACGAATTGTTAAAGAATCGACGCCTTATAGCCCGAGTTTTTCCAGTACGACAGTAGCCATTTTCAGGAAGGCCTCATGGCTATAACCAGCGATATGAGGCGTGACGATTACATTCGGGAAAGAAAGCAGCTGTTCGAGCTGTTCCCTTTCTGCGGGCATATAGCTGTCTAGCTTTTCATTTTCCAGCACGTCCAAACAGGCGCCGGATATCAGCCCCTGTTTCAATCCGTCGATCAGATCGGCCGTGTTGATGACCTTGCCGCGACAGGCACTTACAATGATCGGTTTCTTTTTCAGCTTGCTCACAAATTCCGCGTTCAGCATGTATCGTGTTTCAGGGGTAAGGGGCACATTGAAGCTGATGACATCGGCTTCTTCCAGAACCTGCTCCAGTGTGGCCTGGTGTATAAAGTCTGTCCCAAAGTCCACTTTGAATTTATCGTAAGCGAGTAGTTTTACGTCGAACGGCTGCAACAACCTGGCAAAGCTGCTGCCCGTATTTCCATACCCGATGATGCCCACTGTTTTACCAGATAGCTCGGTGCCCCGGTTTTCATCGCGTAGCCAGATGCCTTGTTTTACTTCGGGGATCGCAATATTCATTTTATTCATCAACATCAACAGCATCCCTAATGAATGTTCTGCTACTGCGTTCCGGTTGCCTTCGGGACTGCTCACGCACAGAATATTTTTTTCTTTTGCATACGTCACATCTACCAGCTCCATGCCGCTTCCAAGTCTGCCGATCCACTCCAGTTCCGGCATCGCATCGATCAAAGCCGCATCCACTTTGATCCGCGTGGTTAACACTAATCCTGCAACACCTGCTCCTTTCGCTTTCAGTTCTTCATACGAGATTGCAGGCTCGTAAGAAACATCAAAGCCTTTCTGAGTCAATGTTTGCTGCAAAACCGGATGTGCATTACCGGTAATGATCACTTTTTTCATCCGCGTATATTTTCTTTTTATGGTTGATGAATGTCCCGCTATCCGCTCGCGTTTATACGCTGGGCTTAGGGACTCTTCTTTTTTAATAACAATATTATGATTACCCCATCCTGAAAGTCAAAGCAGCAAAATCCGCCACTGACAGTTGCTCCGCACGTTGATCGAAAATTGGATCAGACAGCACCCCGGCATCGAATAGTGAACGAACTGCGTTACGCAAGGTTTTACGGCGCTGGTTGAAAGCTGTTTTTACCAGGGTGAAGAAAAGCCGTTCGGTTTTCATCGGCTCCACTGTAGTTCTTCGATACATTTTAATCACACCGCTCTTGACCTTGGGTGGCGGGTTGAAACAATTTTCGTGTACATCAAATAAATAATGCACCTCATAAAAGGCCTGTATCAGCACGCTAAGCACCCCATATACTTTACTCCCGGCGGGCGAAGCCACTCTTTGTGCGACTTCTTTCTGAAACATGCCTACTGCTACGGGCACCTGCTCTTTCCAGTCCAGTATCTTGAAAAGGATCTGGGTTGAAATATTATAAGGAAAATTACCCACCACGGTAAAAGGCCCTTCAAACGGCACATCTGCATCGAGAAAACTTTGATGTATGATCTTATCTTTCAAAGCCGGGTAGGTGTCTGACAGATAAGCCACTTTATCATCATCGATTTCAATCGCTTTGAAGCGGATGCCGGGAAGCTCCATCAGGTATTTGGTGAGCGCTCCTCCACCTGGACCTACTTCGAGCAATTGATCCAGCGGATCTTTTTGAAGCGCTTCCACAATCTTGCGGCAGATATTTTCATCTTTAAGAAAGTGCTGCCCCAAAGATTTCTTTAGTACATACATGGCGCAAAGTTAGTTGTCAGGAAATGATTTTTTACCGGATTATTTACGCGGTACAACAGCCCCGATCAGCCTGCGATCACTAAAAAATAATTGTTTACTTTTACACACTACGTTTTATGAATACAAATAAACCTGCAATCGGAATTTCGTGTGGAGATATCAATGGCATTGGCATTGAGCTGATCGTGAAAGCTTTTTCTGACTCGAGAATCACGGACATCTGCACCCCGATCATATTTGCGAATAACAAGGTCATCAATTTTTACAGGAAACTGGCTACTGATGCCAATTTCAGCTTCAACCCGATCAAAGATTTCTCCCGTGTCAACCCCAAGCAGGTCAATATCTTTAACTGCTGGGAGGAAGAGATCGCCGTCACTCCGGGCGCTTTGAACGAGACCGGTGGCAAATATGCGGTGCTGTCGCTACGTTCGGCGGTTCAGGCCTTGCAGGAGGGGGCTATTGCGGGATTGGTGACTGCGCCCATTCATAAAAGCAATGTGCAAAGCGAATCCTTTTCTTATACCGGCCACACGCCGTTTTTGAAGGATGCTTTCCAGGCCAAGGACGTAGTCATGATGATGTGTGCAGAGAATATGCGGGTGGCATTGGTTACGGAACACGTACCGGTGAAGGACATCGCCAGCCACCTGACCACCGGGCTTATTTTAAGCAAACTCGAACTGATCCAGCAATCTCTGGCGACGGACTTCGGCATCAGTAAACCACGCATCGCCGTGTTGGGGCTCAATCCACATGCAGGAGACGATGGACTGGTCGGCGACGAAGAAAACACGATCATTAAGCCGGCAATCCGGGAAGCTAAAAACCGAGGCCAGCTGGTATTTGGGCCGTTCAGCGCGGACGCGTTTTTCGCGCGCGGGCAACATGAGAAATTTGATGCGGTATTGGCCATGTATCACGACCAGGGGTTAATTCCGTTCAAATCATTGGCAATAGGCGAAGGCATCAATTATACAGCAGGTCTGAATATTGTGCGCACCTCGCCCGATCATGGAGTTGCATTTGATATTGCCGGAAAGGGCATTGCCGATCCGGCGTCCTTCCTGGAAGCGGTCTATAAATGCGTGGATATCATTCGTTACCGGAAAGAATACCAGGACGAACGATCTAACCCTATCAAAAAGGTAATGCCCGAAGTAACTTCGAAGCTTGTAGACGAAAAGATTGAAGAATAGTTATCTGGGTTTCCTGGTGAAACCGGGCTTCGTGACCAGCCTTTTGGCCATCTTTGCGATCTTCAAAGTGTAGGCTTTGATTTTATTTGTGGTCAAAACCTTGTGAACTTCCAGCGGCGTCAGTCGGCGATCCTTATTGACGGTATGAAGCAGGCTTAAGATAGCCGGAGTGGTAGACGCCATCAGTAAATTAACGGTCTTGGTTCTTACTTTGCATTCTTTGGCGATCTCGTCTATCGTATTGACAAGCGCTACTCCAAATATTTCTGAGTTTATTCCTCTCCCCTTTTGTAAAATATAATAGTCCGGCCCGAAGAAATCACGAAATTTCAGGACCGAGCATTCCTTGCCTATTTTCAATAACTCATCTGATTTCTCCAAACTTTCGAATTGCCCGTTGAGCGCGGTCAATGTCGCTTCCGTGATCAGGTCGACTGCTTTTTCAATGTACCCTATCGGCTCTTTAAAGTAATCGCTGGCAGACAGGATCAAATCATTTTCGAGATTAAGATGTGATGTAATGCGACTTTTAAGGTCCATATTCATTGTTTTAGCAAGAGGGAAAGGGCCATAAAAAAAAGAGGGGCGAACGATTGACCTGGAAAGGCCCCGAAGCCCACTCTAAGCCCTCTAAACCGACATGAAGATAGCTCAAATTTCCAGGTGAAATAAGTCATATTCGATGAAACGGCTTAAAAATTCGATGAATGGCCTTATTTTTTCGATTAAGGCTTTTTGACGTTTGCTAAATGCAGGTTTTCCAGTTCAGGCAGGATCGCCCAATAGAATACAACGACCCGTCTACGCTCGTCATTGTCGGTATAATCCGTGAGATTTTTGAATGGCAGCGCTTCGCCCCGTCCGTAACTGCTGTTACCAACAGTAAGGCGGTCAAAACTGACGAACTTGGCAGCATTTTTCTTTAAAATCAGATTCAGGTTGCGTAAAAATTCAGCAGCCCGCAGGTCGGAAAGCGCCAGATTGAGTTGTGCTCTGGTAGGTTCTTCCACTTTCAAATAATTCTTGAGTTCTTTATAAAGGGGGGTCTCCGTGCTAAAGGGTAGCGCGTCGGCATAGCCAACAACAACCAGGTGAATGCTTCTTTTTAAGTCAGCATAGCGGTTGGAAAGAGTCGCCATGGAATCTATCGCCGGCAAAAACGATTGCTCCAGGCGGTTGAAGCTGGATGGGGACATTTTATAGACACCGGGATCGAAGAACGCACCGAGGGAGTACTTTTCAAAAGCCTTGATCCGGACGGCCTCATTCAGCAGTTCATAGATCCGGTCCCGCTTTTCTTTCTGAAGAATAAAGGAGTCCAGCCGGCTCACGTGTGCCGCCACCGACGCATTGTAAGCCGGGCCGCTGAAGTTGGACCGGTTGTCCATGAAGAATTCCACGGCCTTCACGGTTCTCTCGATCCCGTTGAGATCCTGCCTGAGCTGGCCGATCACTTCTTCGAACCTGTTACTAAGAGAACTATCGACGGCTTCATTCTCATCTTTCTCTATGATTGAAAAATGAATGGCATTCAGGGTTACGGTATCTCTTTCAATGGTGCGCCTTGCCTCCTCCGTCTTTTTTCTGGCCGACCACATGCGTTGTTGCGTGCTGCATGAAAAAAGGAGGATGCACGAAACCAGTGCTATAACCAGCGTCTTTGTATGCATGTCCGTGTTATTGGGGTAACGGCTTGATAATATAGCCGTCGTTATTATTTTCTGGTGCTTCAGATATCTCCCTGATCTTGTTTTTCAAAATTTTGGAATATTTCAACTTCCTTTCAGGAGCGGAGTAAGATACAGAGTCCGGATCAGCCGATTTGCCATCTCCTTCTCCCTTGAGTGAGAGGTTGATCAGATTAACACTTTCTACCAATGTAAGATCTTTTGAAGATAACAGCAATTGATCGACGAAAATGCCTTTTTTGTTCGGAGTCATACCCACCACTTCGGAATGGGGCACCTCTTTGCTTCTCCAGTTATACAGCATGGCCAACAGGAGGATCATTGCGCCGACCCACAATATACTTAACGAAGAATTGGTCATCTTCGTATACATTGCTTTATTCCTCAATGGCATAATCCAGCGTCTTGTTGATTAACAAATCAATTTCTTCCACAAAAGCGGCACTCTTCATAGAAAGCTCCTCCGCGTCGCCTGCCAGCCGGTTGCCTTGCTCTGAAAGGATTTTATATACGGAATGGTTAGGACCCAACGATAAGAAGGTAGACTTCATCCTGTGCAACACCCTGTGAGCGCCTTCCTGGTCTTTGTGCTCAGCCGCAAACAAGAGGTCTTTTTTATCCTGATCCCATTGCCAGCGCATCTCGTTGAGGATCTCTGTCAGCATCTCCCGGTTATCGCCCACGACTGTTTTCAGGAATTCCAGCTCTCCATCCTGTTGGACCTCGGCCACAGGCTCTTCCACTTCGACATGATGAAGATACGTGGTCATTTTTTGAACGAGTAATTCCTCATCCAGCGGCTTCGCCATATAATCGGAGAAACCCGCCTCCAGGCACTTTTTCACCTCTCCTTCCGAAACATAGGCCGTCATAGCTATAACAGGTGTTTTGATATCTAGTTCATTTCGCAGGGTGGAAATTGCCGTATAGCCGTCCATTACCGGCATTTGAATATCCATAAAGATCAGGTCAAACGACGTCTCTTTCAAAAGATCGACGGCTTTTTGACCGTTATCGATCAATTGAGGCTGCAGCTTGTATTTATTGAACAGATGCTTGATCAACACCTGGTTAGCCCTGTTATCTTCTACCACTAATACTTTATATCCTTCAAACGAAAACCTGCGGGTAGTCATCTTTTTGGCCGGTTCTTCTACCGCCGCTGACTTTTCAAGTATACAGGTAAAATTGAACTCAGATCCTTCATTTACATGGCTGTATACCGAAATGGAGCCGCCCATTCTTTCCACCAGGTTTTTTACGATGGTCAATCCCAGACCTGTTCCGCCATGTTGCCGCTGGGTACCTTGTTCCAGCTGTTCAAACCGCTCGAATATCGTAGCCACTTTGTCCTTAGGTATTCCGATACCGCTATCGCGGATAGTAAAACTGAGCTTATAAAATTTTTGCTCTTCGTCTATCCATACGATGCCGGCGCTTACATCTATGCCGCCTTCTGATGTGAACTTGATCGCATTGCTGATCAGGTTGATAAAAACCTGCTGCAACCGGTCCGGGTCTCCGATTACAAATTCAGGAATATGTTCGTCGATATAGTACTTGTAACGAAGGCCTTTTTCCCTGATGGTGGCGGAGAACATCTTTTCGATCCTGATAAAAAGATCGTAGAGATTGAAGGGCCGGTGAGCCACAGTCAGTTTCCCCGCTTCGATTTTAGAAAGGTCTAATACATCGTTCACAATGTGAAGCAGGTTATACCCACTCGACTTGATAATATCAACGTATTCTTTTTGTTGTGTATTGAGCTCCGTGTTGTCAAGCAATTTTCCAAAGCCGATCAAAGCGTTCAAAGGCGTTCTCAGCTCATGGCTCATATTGGCCAGGAACTCGTCTTTGGCGTTTTTACTTTTAAGCGCTGCGAGCTCTGCGGCCTTCAGCTCTTCGATGAGCTTTAGCTGCTGCGATTGGCGACGGATAATAATGGTAGCCAACACCAGGATCGCGATGATGGAGAAAATAGCTAATACCCGATTGAAAAAAGACAGTTGGCTGGCCTGATCAGAGTTCTTGTCCAGGGTATGCTGCAGATTATTGCGCAGTTCCTGCTGCAGTTTTGTACAATTTTCCAGCACCTTCTGCCCCGGTCCCAATGCCCTTAGTGAATCGATAGCAAGCGACAGGCGGCTTTTATCTTCGGATTTGGCTTCCTGGATTACTCTCTCTGAAAAGTGGACCTGCGAATCGATAATACTATTGATGCGCTCCGCTGTTGCCTGCCCTTCCGGAAGACCCTGATTGACGATGAGGAATGCATTATACCCAAAGGCCGTTAAGGAATCGGCAAGTGGGTTGTGCCTGCTTTTGTCAGTCATTACCCGCGCACTTCTGAACTTTCTCTCCAGTTCAAAAGACATGTTGACCAATAACTGAAGGTTATTGTTAAGCCCAAAGGTCTCCACGGCCTGGTGGTTACCCACTGTCAGCGCTGATGTAGATTTGTTTGTAAAAAACTGCGTCACTACGATCAACGCCATCAATGCCAACGCTAATATTACAATGGAGAAAAAAGCGACACCTTTTTGATTCATAACTGTTTGGCGACCTTAAAGTAATTGCAGGCTCTTCAGCAGTGCGTCTTTGTTAGATTCTGATATAGGAATGGCCTGGCCGTGTACATAAACAATCCTGTCTTCAATATAATCGATCTTATCTAACGCGATGGTATAACTTCTGTGTATGCGCATGAACTTCTGGGAAGGCAATTTGTCCTCTATGGCTTTCAAACTGCCGTGTACCACATAACTTTTTTGCGGTACATTCACCTTGATGTAATCTCCTTTCGCCTCAATCCATAATATATCGTTCATGTTCAGCTTCCGGATGATCCTGTTGTCTTTCACAAACACAAAATCACTGGAATCATCCTTGCCTATTCTTACGTTTTCACTATTCAACAATTCTTTAGCCCGCTCAACGGCCTGCATAACTCTCGCCAGGGAGAAAGGTTTGACGATATAATCGACCACGTTCAGTTCAAAAGCCTCCACCGCATAAGCCGGCTTGCCTGTGGTGAAAATGGTGAGCGGACGATTAGGTAACATTCTCAATAACTCCAGCCCTGTAAGACCAGGCATTTCAATATCGAGGAATAATATATCTATCGCATTGTTTTCGATATATGTTTTCGCCTTCAGCGGATCGTCGAACTCGCCAAGTATATTAATACCCTCAATTTTAATGAGGATTTGTTGCAACAACATGCGTGCAACTTTATTATCATCAACGATCAAGCAATTTATAGGGCGATCCATATGATTTTTTACCAGCTAATATACGCATTCCAAAATAATTCCAGAAAGCGTAAGCCTTGTTCCGTAGAACAAGGCTTATTAAAAAATTAAAATATATACTTTAGCTCTCCGTCAGTCAAGTAAGTGAACGGAGGCCGCAGCTTAATTTTTATACTGTGGAATCAGGCTGTTAGCCAGCTCTACCATCTGTTTGATTCCGTCTTCAGGAAGATTTCCTTTTTTGAATTCGGCCATTACTTCAGGTAATTTATTTTCCATTTCCATCAGGAAATGATCTTCAAAATCTCTCACTTTGCTTACCGGTACTTCTTTGATCAATCCGTTGGTTCCCAGGTAGATGATCGCCACCTGCTTTTCTACGGCGAAAGGAGAATACTGTGGCTGCTTCAGAATTTCTACGTTACGTGCGCCTTTATCAATTACGTTTTTAGTAGCCGGGTCAAGGTCACCACCGAATTTGGAGAACGCTTCCAGCTCGCGATAAAGCGCCTGGTCCAGCTTCAGGGTACCAGCTACCTTCTTCATCGATTTGATCTGAGCGTTACCACCCACGCGGCTTACAGAGATACCTACGTTGATCGCAGGACGTATACCGGAAAGGAACAGGCTCGATTCCAGGAAGATCTGTCCGTCAGTGATAGAAATTACGTTCGTAGGGATATAAGCAGAAACGTCTCCCGCCTGAGTTTCAATGATGGGAAGCGCGGTTAACGATCCACCACCTTTTACCAGGTGTTTGATAGACTCAGGAAGATCGTTCATGTTTTTCACGATCTCATCATTGTTGATCACTTTCGCAGCTCTCTCCAATAAACGGCTGTGCAGGTAGAATACATCACCAGGATAAGCCTCACGGCCTGGCGGGCGACGTAATAACAGCGATACTTCGCGATAAGCCACCGCTTGCTTGGAAAGATCATCGTAAATGATCAGCGCCGGACGACCGGTATCACGGAAGAATTCACCGATAGCAGCGCCCGCGAAAGGAGCATAGAACTGCAATGGTGCAGGATCGGAAGCAGAAGCCGCAACGATGGTTGTGTACTCCATAGCGCCATTGTCCTGTAAAGTTTTCATCACACCGGCAATGGTAGATGCTTTCTGACCAATCGCTACATAAATACAGTATACTGGTTTGCCAGCGTCAAAAAACTCTTTTTGATTGATGATGGTATCTACAGCGATCGCTGTTTTACCTGTCTGACGGTCACCAATGATCAGCTCACGCTGTCCGCGACCGATAGGAATCATCGCATCGATAGCTTTAATACCCGTTTGCAGCGGCTCTTTTACCGGCTCACGGAAAATTACACCCGGTGCCTTACGCTCCAGCGGCATTTCATACAACTCGCCGGCAATCGGGCCTTTACCATCGATCGGGTTACCTAATGTATTTACCACACGTCCTACCATGCCTTCGCCCACTTTGATAGAGGCGATCTGGCCGGTGCGACGCACTTTGGATCCTTCTTTAATGTCTTTACCTTCTCCCATCAATACCACACCCACATTGTCTTCTTCCAGGTTAAGCGCAATAGCACGTACACCATCTTCAAACTCAACCAGTTCCCCATAACGTACATTTCCTAACCCGTATACGCGGGCGATACCATCCCCTACCTGTAACACAGTACCTATTTCTTCCAGGTCTGCGTGAGCATTAAAATTGCTTAATTGTTCCCGCAATATGGCGCTTATTTCGTCGGGTTTAATTTCTGGCATATACTTAATTTATAATTGGTTTTGTTATGGCTGCTTCCCAGCCTTAATTTTTCAGGCTGCAAAAGTAGGATATTATTACAAATAATGGGAATTGATCGTTCCCAAATTTTTATCTCGCTTTAATCCGGAAATTGCTGTTACAACGGCTATTTTACCACCAAAACACCATCAGCTAAAAAACGAAGTTGCTTTTGCGGCTCCTTGATGGCATCGATCTCTGCCTGGCTCTTCTTGGCATCTTTCGCATAGTGCTGTAGTTCGGCCACAGAGGTGGTTTTATTAAAGGCGATGCCCTCCAACACCACGGTTTTGCCAACGATGTCTGTTGGAACAAAAAAGGCGTAATCCTTGAATTTCACAAACATTTTACTCTTATCCGCCAGTTCTACGTCCATCCAACACCCTTTTTTAGGGCAGGAAGCCAATACTTTGCCGGTGATCTTTGTTGACACTGAGTCCTTCTCTGACAGCTTTTTAGTGATTTTTGCCAGCGGCTCCACTCCCTTGTCAGTCGTTTTCGCGCCGTACACGTTTCCAACCTCAGCAGGCCCCGCAGGGGGTTGCGCGTATCCCAAAATGGCCGGACCCATAAGCAGCAGCGCAATAATTATTTTTTTCATTTTTATGGTATTAAGGATGCAAATTTATAAAACTAACTACTTTTGTACCATGAGTAAATTAAATGTAAGAGCAGGTTTGCTTATTATCATGATCGTTCTGGCAGCCATGAGCCGGCTGTTACCTCATCCTTACAATTTTTCACCACTGGTAGCGATGGCTTTATTTGGCGGCTCCCAGTTCAAAAATAAATGGCAGGCCTACCTGGTTCCCATCGGAGCCTATCTCATCTCGGATATTGCACTGCAGCTGACAGGGAAGATGGGAATCTACAGCTTCTCTCAGCCTTTTGTGATTATTTCCCAGGCTTTTGTATACGCAGGCATGTTGTTGATCGTGCTGCTCGGCACATCGTTGCACCAGCCTAAAACAGTGAAAGTGTTGGGATATTCCCTGACCGGGTCCGCAATCTTTTGGATCATTTCCAATTTCGGCGTTTGGGTGGGAAATTATTTTGCCGCAGGAACGATTATGCACGAACCGGGCCTTACATTGGCGACTACTTATCTGCGCGCATTGCCTTTTTATAATAGCATGAGCTCAGAGATGTTTTTCAATGCGTTTGCCGGTGACCTGTTTTATTGTGCCGTATTGTTTGGCATTCTGGCATTGGTACAGCGGCGCCACGCTGCTTTCCGTTACTCCAACGTGTAACGCTCTTCAGACCGGGAGCGGCTGACCCAATATATTCCCGGACAAACACCGGCACTGATGCGTTATGCGCCAAAGGTCCGGCAACAAGCGGATCATGAATCAACAGCGCGTAAGGCGCTGTTTCAGATTGCAACCAAACCGCCAACCAGAACATCTTTTAACTTTTTACGTTTATATATCAAATTACCTTTGCAGGCAAGATCAATCTATAGTTATGACAGGAAAGGCTTTATTTTCATTGGTTTTATCTCTCTTTTGCGCAACAGCTTTATGGAGCCAGGGCGAAGGCAATGGCGTCACCGTTCCGATCAACCGGCAGCTTTTTCACGACAACATACTTAAAGAAAAGAAGTTATTGCTGGGCAGCGACGGCAAGCAAGATGATGAATTTGCAATCGAAAATAATCCGGGCGTGAGCAAGCTGGCTACCGCGGCTATTAACAACCAGGTTGATGCGATCCGCTACCTCGTGGAAACAGATGCCCAAATCGAACAACGCCTGAAACCCGGCTACCTGGTGGGCCTTACCGATATTTTAAGGCACATGCGCACGGGCTGGAGAAAAAAAGAAGTGTTGCCCAGCCATTTCCTGCAAATATTTTCCCTGTACAAAAAGCTGATCGAGGTAAATACTGCCAAAGAATCGATCATTCCTTATTTACAGCATTTTTCATATGATATTGTCTACACGGCAACCTTGCCGCGCATTTTTGAAGAAAACCCGGACTATAGTGAATTAAAAGACCTGCTGATCCTGAAATATGCAAGGCAATACCCGGACAAAACGTTTTACAGGTTAACGAAATACACAGACTCCAAACATGCGGATAGCCTGATCAAAGCCATTGGACGCCTTTACCCTGAGCAATTATATTCTTACGCCCAGGGCGGTGGCAAACTTTCTTACAAAATAAGGGGTATTAAGGACGACAATTTTGTGCAGACAGTGGTCGGCCTGTCGGAGATGAAAAGCGGCCAGATCTATTTCCCTTTCCTCGATAATCTGGTGAAAGGAAAAGTGACGATGGCGGAACTGGATGCGGCAAAAAATGACAGGGTAAAATATTACCGCCTACTGGTGAAAACACGCATGGATTACAGCCGCCGTGCCTTGAGCGGCGATACGGCCATTGGCTACGATGTGATTGCAGCGTGGATGAAAAAGAAAGCGAGTGACGAGTTTGTAAACGAGATCAATGCCTTGCACGAATCTCCCAACGCGGTACGATTCCGTTGTCTGCAAGATCTTACCGCACAGGAACTATATTATCTGGCAGTGCTGACTGACGGTCTGATATACACGAGCAGTTATACAAGTGGCGTATTCCCGTTAATGATGAGCAAGATCAACAACCGGGGCGATTCATTGCTCGTAACATTGTCATTTGATCATTACCGGAAGTTTATCCGCCAGGCTGCGGGTTACAATACGTTAAAAACTTTTCTCACTACCTTTCCCAATAAGCAAAATGCGAGCGACCTGATGACCGCATTTGTAAAAGGACTGGAGAAATCCAAAGGACTGGAAGATGGGGTGGATGTAGCGGACTCTTACGCAAGCCTTTACGAAACCTTGCCCGACCTGGCTAAGCAGATGCTGGCTAACGTAAAATCTAATTACCAGGCGAATGCCAGAGCGAACAATAAGCGCGGTATGGCTATTTACAATATCCTGGACAAGCTGTTCATGTCAGCGGACCCAACGAAGAACATTGACCTGACCAAAGAGCTGGGTATTCCCCCGGTGTATAATATTCCTTTTAACAGCTTCACCAACGAAAAGGGAGAAATTATCACGCAAATGTTTTTCTATGGAGACGAAGATGGTATGATGGACTTCGACATCTTTGTGCGCACTTTTAATAATGATCCTAAATGGCGGGTCGATCAGAGCAACAGCAAATATGTTGTAGCAAAATCAACCTCAGGCGTTCCTATTTATGTATATGCCAACCGGCCGTTGCCCAATACGCAAGACGAGGACTTCGTAGCCCAGAATGCGATGCAGGAATACTTTGAAAAGAATAATTTATCACCAACGGTGACCTTTCACCGGGGACACAGCTACCATGCGCCTACCAGCGTAAGCTACATTACGCCTACCTCCCGTGTGGTTTTTATGGGATCCTGTGGCGGCTTTTTCCTGATCGATTCGATTCTTAAAAAGTCGAGCGACGCTCACATCATCTCTTCCAAACAAACGGGATATCGCGATATCAACCTTCCCTTTATCCGGATCTTCCTGGAAAATCTAAGGCAGAAAAAAGATGTCGATTGGATTCCGTTCTGGAAAGAGTTCAGAGCAGCGGCCAATATTACCGGTATGGAAGATTACATCCCTCCTTACAAGAATCTCGGTGCCCTGTTCATCAAGGCTTATAAAAAGGAGACCGGCGAAGAAGACATTTAATCCACGTTCCTGGTTTATGGTTCAAGTCCATTGGCCATCAGCCATGCACTATGAACCATTTATTATATCTTGCGTCTAATGCAGCAGGAAAAGAAGAACGTATTTTTTGACGTATCCAAATTGCGACGCATCTTTCAGTATGCGGCCCCTTACAAATCCAGGTTTTACTGGTCGGTGATCCTAGCTGTAGTGCTGGCGGCGTTAACGCCCGTGCGCCCGCTCCTGATACAGCTTACAGTTGATAAATATATTGCGCAATCCATTCCGGGGATGGTGATCTATATTACGATGATCCAGATGGGGATCATCTTGCTGGAGACAGCGATGCGGTTTGTTTTTTCGTTCATCACAGCATGGCTGGGCCAGGCCGTTGTTAAGGACATGCGGGTTGCCGTGTACAAGAAGATCCTGGGGCTGAACCTGCGGCAATTTGACAGAACCCCGATCGGCACGCTGACGACACGCACCATCAACGACATTGAATCCATTAACGAGATATTTTCAGACGGGCTCATCCCGATCATTGCCGACCTGCTTTCTATCATTTGCGTGCTGGTCTACATGTTTTGGGTGGATTGGCAGCTCACCCTGATCGCGCTCATCCCGTTCCCGATCATGATCGTGGCTACTTACTATTTCAAAGAGAGTATCAACAAATCCTTTTTCAAAGTGCGCAATGCCGTAGCTGCTCTCAATGCCTATGCGCAGGAACATCTGTCCGGCATGAGCGTGGTTCAGGCGTTTGCAGCCGAACGCAATGAATTCAATAAATTCAAAGCGATCAACAAGCAACATCGCAACGCCAATATCAGCGCCATCTTTGCCTACTCCGTCTTCTTTCCCGTGATTGAAATTGTTCTGGCTTTATCAATCGGCCTGGTGGTGTGGTTCACGGCAAAAGAAGCACTTGACCTGCAGCAAAGTCAGCAAGGCGTCATCGTATCCTTCATTTTATGTCTCAACCTGCTCTTCCGGCCACTGCGGATGATCGCAGACAAGTTCAATACCGTACAAATGGGCGTCATCGCCAGCGACAGGGTATTCACAGTATTAGATAATCCCGATGAAGAGAGAACACCGGAAGGCGGCTACTTTCAACCAGACGAACGCGTAAAGGGCAAAATTGATTTCAAGGAGGTACACTTCGCTTACGTCGATGAACATTGGGTCCTGAAAGACGTCAGCTTCGGAATTGAGCCGGGGCAAACAGTGGCAATCGTGGGTCATACCGGCAGCGGCAAGACCACGATCATCAGCCTGATCAACCGCTTTTACAATATCCAGAAAGGTAGTATTGAAATTGACGGTATAGATATCAGGAGACTGTCGCCGGAATACCTCCGGGAGAATATCGGCGTTGTACTCCAGGATGTTTTTCTTTTTTCAGGTTCCATCATCGATAATATCACCCTCCGCAATCCAAATATCACAAAGGACCAGGTGATAGCGGCGGCAAAGATGATCGATATGCACGATTTCATCATGCGGCTGCCCGGCGGCTATGACTACAACGTAAAGGAACGTGGCGCTACCCTTTCTTTGGGACAGCGGCAACTGTTATCTTTTATCAGGGCGTTGTTATACGACCCTTCGATATTGGTACTGGACGAAGCGACTTCATCGATCGATACAGAGAGTGAGTTGCTGATCCAGAAGGCGACGGATAAGCTCATTCAGAACCGGACCTCTATTGTCATAGCTCACCGCTTAAGCACGATCCGTAAAGCTGATAAGATCCTGGTGTTAGATAAAGGCAAATTGATGGAAGCCGGCACTCACAGTGAGCTGTTGGCTAAAGGCGGTTTCTATGCCCGGCTTCACCAGATGCAGTTTGAAAAAGAAATGGCTTCCTAGAACACCGTTTATTTCTTTAACGTGAACATGAACCGGGTCCCCACGCCAACAGTAGAATCAAAGGTGATCGATCCGCCCATCTTTTCCACCAGCTCTTTTACGATGGCCAATCCGATGCCAAATCCCTTTTCTCCAAACCGGTCTTTCTCTTCCTGGCTCTCATACATGTCAAACACAGATGATCGTAATGTTTCTGGAATCCCTTTCCCATTGTCCTGGACATAAAAACAATATTCATCGCCCTTGTCAGTAATACCGATCTCAACTTCCGCCTTATCCTTGTCATTGTACTTAATAGCATTCGAGATCAGGTTCATCAATATTTGTTCTAACGCCAGTTTGTTGATATGAACGTTTTCAAGGTGGGTCTTAAAAGTAATCGTACACCTGTCATTAAAGACGAAGAGATTGCACAACGCCCCATGAAGCTCTTTAAGTGAGACGTCGGCCAGCTGCTCGCGTAATTGGCGTTCTGACTGACTTTGCTCCAGCAGATCTTCTATCAGCTTTTTTAATTGCGTAGAAGATCCTTTGATCAATCCCACCATATGTTCCGCGTCTTCATCGCCGCTGTAGGCCATGCTTAACAACTCGGTCGCGCTGATGATATTATTGAGGGGTGATCGCAAGTCGTGCGCTACGGAATAAACGAACTTTTCCAGGGACTTATTTTTCACATCCAGCCGGGCCGTAGCATTTTCAAGCTGGCTCTTTTTCTTTCTCAGTTCGATGAGGTTCATCGCCTGTTTAGAAAGCGCCTTCAGGGAGTGGATCTGCTTGTCGGTCAGTTGCCGGGGCTTATCGTGCATCACGCACAGCGTACCCAGGGGATAGCCTCTTTCGCTTACCAAAGGAACACCTGCATAAAAGATGATATTAGGAACGCCAGTCACATAAGGGTTGTCGAAAAAACGCTTATCCGCCCTGGCGTCCGGCACGATCATCACGTCGTCGGGCGCATTCAAAGCATGGCCGCAAAAAGAGTAGTCGCGTTCTGTCTCAACAGCATCAAATCCATGCTTCGACTTGAACCATTGCCGGTTTTCGTCGACCAGGCTGATCATAGAGATATTAGTACGGCATATCCCGGAAGCAATAATGGTCAGGTTATCAAAGTCTTCTTCCGAAAGCGTGTCCAGGATTGAATAGGAATACAGGTCCTTGATCCTCTCGGCTTCATTGTAAGGTTTAGATGGAGCTATCATGATCTCTCAGTTTAGTGTCAACAATAAAGACTGCTATGTCACTTATCAATTGAAAAGCTAAGATAGCGACGGCACAGAAACGAACAAAAATTTACCCGCTTCTCATGTTAGCATAATCTTAAAATAAAGCGTTATGTGTATTGAACTTTTTTTTGTATATTGATTTGTGCTGCAGTGCAGTACGCTTTGTATTAACTTAAAATCAACTAATGGAAGTAGAAGTAAGAAAACTTGAGATTGAAGACTATGAACAGCTGAGAGCGTCGATGATTGAAGCTTATGATGGCATCGGGGGCATATGGCGTAAACAAACCATTGCGAAGCTCCTGGAAGTATTTCCAAACGGACAGATCTGCGTGGCCGTGGACGGCAAGGTAGTAGCCTGCGCCCTTTCGATCATTGTGAATTATGAGTTGTTTGGAGATGAACACACTTATGAGGAAATAACAGATAACTATCGTTTCGATACGCATGATGATAGCGGCGACGTATTGTATGGTATAGAGGTATTCGTACATCCGGATTTCAGGCAACTAAGACTGGGACGAAGATTATACGATGCAAGGAAAGAATTGTGCGAAACAATCAACCTGAAAGAAATCAAAGTAGGCGGCCGTATCCCCAACTATCATAAATACAGTGAAGAGCTAAGCCCCAAAGAATACATTGCCAAAGTAAAAAACAAAGAAATTTATGACCCTGTATTAAGCTTTCAGCTGGCCAATGACTTTCATGTAGTCAAAGTGCTCACCAACTATTTGAAAGGTGATAAGGAATCAAAGGAATATGCCGTTCTGTTGGAGTGGAATAATATCTATTATTCCAAAAAGAAAAATGCGATGCGCGACAGCATTATCAGGCTGGGCCTGGTACAATGGCAGATGCGACAATTCTCCAGCCTGGACGACTTTTATGGCCAGGTAGAGTTTTTTGTGGACACGTTGAGCGCTTACCAGGCAGACTTTGCTTTATTCCCCGAGTTTTTCAACTCTCCGCTTCTCGCAGAGTTTAACCACCTGGACACCCGGGAGGCTATGCATCAGCTGGCGACCAAGACAGAGCAGATACGAACTAAAATTTCGGAACTGGCCATTGCATACAATGTAAACATTATTGCCGGTAGCATGCCTGTGGTGGAAGATGGGCAATTGTATAATATTGCTTACCTGTGCCACCGCGACGGAAAGCTGAGCGAATATCGCAAGATCCACATCACGCCCAACGAAACAAAATATTATGGTATTACAGGCGGTGATAAGATCGCTGCGATCAATACAGACTGTGGAAAGATCGGCGTGCTGATTTGTTACGATGTCGAATTTCCCGAGCTTTCACGATTGATGGCGCTGGACGGAATGAAGATCCTGTTTGTACCCTATTTGACCGACACTCAGAACGCCTACACGCGGGTGAGACATTGTGCAATGGCTCGGGCCATCGAAAACGAATGCTATGTTGCCATTGCGGGTTGCGTGGGCAATTTGCCGGGTGTTAATAACATGGATATTCAATTCGGACAGGCCGCGGTATTTACGCCTTCTGATTTTGCTTTTCCTACCAATGCGGTAAAAGCAGAAGCGACACCCAATACAGAAATGACACTGATCGTCGATGTGGACCTTACGCTATTGAAAGAGCTTCACAACTACGGTTCCGTTAAAACGATCAAGGATCGCAGAACAGACCTTTATGAAGTGAGAAAAGTGAAACAGTAAGTTTAAATTTAAAATGATGATGAAAAGTGAATAGACAATACGCCCTATTCACTTTTCATTTTTTTATTCCTTAAGCGCTTCCGTTCGCGCTTATCAATATAATCCATGATTGCTTCTTTTGTCGTCAGCCAGTTGCGGCCTTCTTTGAAAGCGTCTATTTTACCTGTTCGGGCAAGCAGGCTCACGTATTCCTGCCCGTAAGGAACTTCAGGTTCATTAACGATATTGGAAATAGATTGATAATCGTCGTATGTGTTATTAAGAGAACTCAGGTAGATATCTACGCTGCGCTCCAGGGCCTGCAATACCAGCAACAGCAACTTGCCATAATCCCCTTTATTAGCCGCGTTCAGCGCATCATAATATTTCTTCCTGTCGTTTTTTAAAATGATAGCCGGAGGAAATCCTTCCTTCATTAGAAGAAGATTGAACACCAGGCGAACAGTCCTTCCGTTACCATCAAAAAAAGGATGTATCCACACAAACCGATGATGAAAAACAGCCGCTTTGACGATCGTGTCCAGGGCACTGCCGTTCACCCAGTCAATCAATTCAGACATGAAAGCGTCGACTTTCAATGCATTGGGCGGAACAAAATTAGCCCCCGTAATACGCACACCTGAAGTGCGGTATCTGCCGGCAAAATCCTTTTCAATATTTTGCAGAACCAGCCCGTGAACATCCAGAATATCTCTTTCATTCAACACATACCGCGGCGAGATCAATGACTCGATCTTATCAATCGCTTCATCATGATTGAGCGCCTCGAAATGCTCTCTTAATGGCTTTCCCTTAACGGTCATCCCTTCTTCAATGACCAGTTTTGTTTCCTGCAGGGTAAGTGTGTTGCCTTCTATACTGTTAGAATTGTAAGTCCATTCCAGGGCAAGGCTTTCCTTGATGCTTTTTAAAGCGTAAGCAGGCAGCGGGCGTAGTTTATCCAGCTCCGCTTTTTTCAGCGTGATCCTTTCGATGTGTTTTTCCCAACCATCGAATTCAAAAGGATAGTCCTGCCATTTCATATACACAAAAATACAAATTTATCCTTAATATCGGATAAATACAAAAATCATTCTAAACGATATTAAAACTTGGAGCAATAATATGGCAGCCTTCCCTGTCTACCCACTGTCAATCAATTGCATTATTGAGGTTGCTGAGGAGTATTATTAAATTCCATCCCGGCACACTTGCCGGATGATACGGCCAATTTCATCCGGTCTGTTAACCGTCATGAAGTGACCTCCACCGCGTATGACGAAGTCAGCGTTTATATTTTGAATAGGAATGATGCGATCCTTGTCCCCATGAATGTGGATACAGTTAGGTGGACTATGCTCGTTGTCCCAGTGAATAATCTGGTTCATGGCCCAGCGAAAGAAAGCCGGGTCGGTATCCTGCAAAATAGCTTTTAGCAATCGCTTCTCTTCATCGGTCTCTACACCGAAATGCCAGTCAGCGATAAAATTAGGTTTAATAAAAAAGGAGTTCGGGATATATCGGATCAACTTAATCATCCATCCGAGCCAGCGGTTTTGGGGCAGCTCATTGGTGTTCTTGGCTGATGCGATAAGGATGATCTTCTTTGTAGTAACGATCTTAGATATCTCAACCGCCAGCATTCCGCCGAAAGACAAGCCGATAAGGATCGGATCTTCGGTGTTGATGGCAGCCGCCATACGCCCGGCATATTGTTGAAGCGATTCATCTTTCATCGGCTTGATCCAACCAACATGTTGAATGTCCAAAGTGCCGAAGTCAATGTGATCAAACACACGTTGATCAACGCCCAGGCCACTGAATATATAGATCTTACTCAAGGATTACAATTGCCGTGATTGAATTTCCTTCCGGATCTCCCTTAAAGACCTGAGTGAGATAAAGACAAAGGACACGAAAATGAGGGGAAATACCGTGAAAAGGCCAACACCTTTCTTCATCGTGATAACTACCGAGGCAACGACCAGTAACACCAGCGCCACGATTTGCGCTATCATTAAACCCTTGAAGCGCTTCTCGCTTTTTAAAAGCGCTTCATTACTCAGTTCAGCAAATTTTGATTCATTCATTCCTGTTTGTTTGATGATGATGCGAAGTTCCTTCGTGAAAATCGCTTTACCAAATAAGCTTCAGCACATGTTCACTTTAATTCATAAAAAATCCCGGCATCTCCTTTCAGACATCCGGGATTCTTTATTTTGGCCATCGATGCACGAACAGAACAAGTCGTACTCACCCGTGCATTTGAGACTTATCTACTTACTTACGCTTCACAACTACTACAAGTCACCAAACTTGTCACCAGCTCCTTGCTCACGCTTTGGCTGCGTTGGTAGTATAATGTTTTAACGCCCAGCTGCCAGGCTTCTATCATCAGTTTGTTTACATCTTTCACCGGCAGGTTGCTCGGTATATTCAGGTTGAGGCTCTGGCTCTGATCTACATACTGCTGGCGGATCGCCGCTTGTTGTATGATCTCGAGCTGGCTGATTTCTTTGAACGTTTTGAACACATCTTTTTCTTCCTTGGTCAACCCGGTTAGTTGCTGCACACTTCCATGGTTCAGCATGATGCTGCGCCATGTATCTTCATTATCGAGGCCTTTATGTTCCAGTAATTGTTTCAGGTATTTATTCTGACGCATAAAGTTTCCTTTCGCCAAACCAGCTTTGAAATAGTTGCTGCTGAATGGTTCAATACCCGGAGAGGTTTGTCCCAGGATCGCAGAGGATGAAGTGGTAGGCGCAATAGCTAATAATGTTGTATTTCTTTTACCGTATCCTTTCAGCACAGGCGCTTCGCCGTAAATACGCGCCAGGTCCTGAGTAGCTTTTTCTGCACGCTCCTTGATGTTGCTAAAGATGATATTGGTCAGTTGTTTAGCGCGCAGCCCCTCAAATGGGATCATATTTCTTTGCAGATAAGAGTGCCAGCCCAATACCCCCAAACCTAAAGCGCGGTGCCTTTTAGCAAAGCGGTTGGCGCTGGCCAGGTAATGGTTGTCTTCTGTCTTAGCGATGAACTCCTGCAACACTGCATCGAGGAAAAAGATCGCCAGGCGAACGGCATCAGTATCTTTCCACTCATCGTACAGCTCAAGGTTCATGGACGATAAGCAGCAGATGAACGATTCATCAGGTGAAGACGGCAACATGATTTCCGAGCAAAGATTGCTGGCATTGATCGCATAGTTCAGGTCTTTGTAAACCTGCGGCTTGTTGCGGTTTACATTATCAGTAAAGAAAATGTACGGCAAGCCTTTTTGCTGACGACTTTCCAACAGTTTGGCCCAGATCTCACGTTTATCTTTATCCCCATCGATCATGTCCTGCATCCAGTAGTCAGGCACACAAACGCCGGTGAACAAATTCTGGATCGGGTGCCCGATGCTTTTGATCTGTAAAAACTCCACAATATCCGGATGGTCTATATCCAGGTAAGCCGCAAAAGCCCCGCGGCGTACACCGCCCTGGGAAATGGTATCCATGGCTGTGTCGAACAAACGCATAAAACTTACCGCACCACTGCTTTTCCCGTTATCGGTCACTGCACTACCGCGCCCGCGCAAGCCGCCAAAATAACCCGAAGTACCGCCGCCTATTTTGGTCTGCATGATCACTTCACCCAGCTTGTGTGTAATGCCTTCAATGTTATCAGGAATATGTACATTGAAGCAGGATATCGGCAAACCTCTTTCCGTACCCATATTGGCCCAGATCGGCGAGCTCAGACTCATCCAGCCACGCTCGACCATTTCCATAAATGCTTCTTTCAGCTCCGGCTTGTATAAACGCTGTGCGGCTGCACCACACACACGCTCAATAGCGCCTTCTACGGTTTCTCCTTTCAGCAAATAACCCCTGTTCAGGATTTGTTCGCTTTCGGAATTTTTCCACCACATTTTTTCTGTCAACAGTTCTTTAGATATCATTGGGTCCATTACTTCCATTTTGTACAGTTTTTAACAGGTTTGTAAGTATATTGTTTAACGGGCTTTTGTTGTAGTCGAAGTCCAGGGTCGATGGACTAAAATAAATCATCCGCCGTGATGCTTTTATCGTGCTTGGTATAGTCTACCG
Organism: Niabella sp. ZPM-14; assembly: GCF_055693045.2. Lineage (NCBI taxonomy): Bacteria > Pseudomonadati > Bacteroidota > Chitinophagia > Chitinophagales > Chitinophagaceae > Niabella > Niabella sp. ZPM-14. The sequence continues at coordinate 3,098,383 of NZ_CM181148.1, read as the reverse complement.
GGCGTTTTGCAAAAAAGTCATCCATGCTGTTCGCAAACACTTCTTCTTCAAACCAGCGCATCGGGCGGTACTGCTCACTGCTGATGAAGTATTGAGAAGGAAGGCCGATTTTGTTCAGGCTTTCATCCACGCGGAACTTGATAAAGTTTACCAGGTCCTTTTTGTTGATGATATCAACTTCGCCTTCTTCAAAGATCCAGTTCAGGATCTGTTCTTCGATCTCCACGGACTCCTTCACCATATCAGTGATGCGTGACAAAGCGGCTTCATTCAACACTTCCGGATATTCTTCTTTAATCTTATTGATCAGGTAAATACCAGCGTTGGCGTGTATTTGCTCGTCGACTGATGTCCAGGCGATAATATTGCTTACGTTTTTCATCCAGCCTTTGAAACGGGTAAATGAAAGGATGATAGCGAACTGGCTGAACAGGGATACGTTTTCAATAAGAATGGTAAATAGTATCAACGCAATGCTGTATTCCTGTTTGTCATTGGACTTGATATTGCTCAACACGCCGGACAAATACTTGATGCGCTCTTTGATGATCGGCACTTCTATCAGCTTGCCAAACTCATCGTTATATCCTAACACTTCAACCAGTCTCGAATAGGCTTCGCTATGACGGAATTCGCACTCGGCAAAAGTGGCGCCTAATCCATTAAGCTCTGGCTTGGGTAAGTGATTATATAAGTTGCCCCAAAATGATTTTACGGCTACTTCAATTTGCGCGATGGCCAGTAAGGCGCGCTTCACGGCGTTGCGCTCGGAAGGCGTCAGGTGTGAATGAAAATCCTGCGTGTCGGCGGTAAAGTCCACTTCGGAATGTACCCAGAAAGAATTGTTGATCGCTGCGGTAAATTTCAGTACCTCAGGATATTCAAAAGGCTTGTAGTTAACACGTTTATCGAATAATCCCATAATTAAAAATATTTATGCAAATAAGGTTTATAAAATCGAAGAGAGACAAAGACCCTTTAGCGCTACCTGTTAAGCAGCTAACTATCAGGCAAATAGCCTTTCCTTTTATTAAAAATTAATTGTTTAGTGAATTGGATTCAGGGCCTTTCAATCGGCCGTCGTTGATCGCTGCCGCAGTTCGCTTATCCCCTCGCCACGTTTAAGTAATTGTTAACGGCTGTCACAAAAACCTTTTACAAATTAATCGCATAAACGAGAGAATTTCTAAAGTTGTTATTCACACAATGTGCGAAACTTCAGTTGGAAATGGTGATGGTTTGATAACCTGTTTTTTATAAATTATCAACCAGTTACAACTCGATATAAATAAAAAAAGCGGCTTTAAAAGGCGGCTTTTTTCAGTAAAAACACTTAGCGCCTTGCTTTCGTTTTCTCAACTAAATTGCCTCTTTTTATAGTGACTATTTTTGTTAACAACGTATACCGCTTCGCGTTCGTCACTTCTTTGGAAACATACGGCACAAGGCCATCCCAATCGAAAATAGATGAATATTTTTTGGTACTGCCCTTTTTTAAATAGTTCGCAGCGCACGGAGCAGCCTTTAATTGGTGGAAGTGAAAAGCAGTCTTGTTATGTGGCGGAGTAGTGACATAGGTATTATTATTTTTCTTAAAGTTACAGCTCGTCTGCTAAAAAACAAAAAGGCAACGAATGATACATCCGTTGCCTTTGTCATACGCTATGCGTGAAGTATTAATGTTTAAAATGCCTCATTCCTGTAAGGACCATGACGAGGTCATTTTCTTTACAATATTCGATAGAATCCTTGTCCCTGATGGATCCGCCGGGTTGTATGAAAGCTGTTACGCCTGCTTTATGCGCGATTTGTACGCTATCATTGAAAGGGAAAAACGCATCGCTTGCCAACACAGCGCCATTAAGATCAAAGCCAAACTGTTTTGCTTTTTCAATCGCGTGTCTTACAGCATCCACGCGGCTGGTCTGACCAGCGCCTTTGCCGACTAATTGCTTATGCTTCACAAGCGCAATGGCATTTGACTTAAGGTGTTTACAAATAATATTGGCAAACTCCAGGTCTGCTGTTTCTTCGTCGGTTGCGGTGCGGCCGCCTTCTTCTTTCCAATCGGTGTAGGAGCCCTCATCAGTGGCTTGTTGCAACACGCCATTCAGCACTGACTTGAACTGCGTTTTTACTTTTGGCAATTCTTTTAGTTGCAGCAGAATACGGTTCTTTTTAGACTTCAAAATATTCAACGCTCCTTCTTCGAAGGAAGGCGCAATCAATACTTCAAAGAAAATTTCATTGATCGCATTGGCGGTAACCTCGTTGATCGTTCCGTTTGTTACCAACACGCCGCCAAATGCGCTTTCCGGATCACCCAAAAGAGCCGTACCCCAAGCATCTGCAACCGTTTTCCGGGAAGCGACGCCACAAACATTGGTATGCTTGATAATCGCAAAAACCACATCCTGTTCTCCTGCCGAGGTAGTATCAAACTCAGCAATCAACTGCACGGCTGCGTCCACATCCACCAGGTTGTTATAGGAAAGGTCTTTGCCATTTAATTTATCGAATAACTTATCATAGTCTCCGTAGAAAACGCCCTGCTGATGCGGGTTTTCGCCATAGCGCATGATCTTCGGATGTGTTTCGGAATGGAAGAAGTATTGCACATCTTCATTAGTGGTGTTGAAGTAATTAGCTATTGCTACATCATAATGCGCTACTGTCTCGAAAGCCTTGGCTGCAAAGGATTTGCGCTGTTCAATACTTGTCTCTCCGTTTTGAGATTGCAAGAGCGCCGTAATAGCTCCATAATCTTTTTTAGCCGCTACCACCAACACATCTTTAAAATTCTTGGCGGCCGCGCGGATCATGGATGGCCCGCCAATATCTATTTTTTCGATGATCGCTTTTTCTTCCGAAGTCGACGCTACTGTTTCCTCAAACGGATATAAATCTACAATAACCAGATCGATCTCCGGAATTTTATACTGCAGCATCTCCTGCACGTCACTTTCCAGATCTCTTCTGCCTAAAATACCGCCAAACACTGATGGATGCAGGGTTTTAACACGTCCACCCAGGATGGAAGGATAGGTGGTCAGGTTTTCAACCGGCACCACTTCTATGCCCAGGTCCTCGATAAACTTTTGTGTGCCGCCCGTTGAGTAGATGGTAATCCCAAGGCGGGCTAGCTCTTTAACGATAGGCTCCAGTCCGTCTTTATAAAAAACTGAAATCAGTGCCGATTGGATTTTTTTGTTCATGATAGATATGTGATAAATATTGATTTAACTTAAAGCAAATGCCACGGCCGCCTCGGAATGTATTTTTGTGGTATCGAAGGTCGGTATGGTTAAATGTTCTTGTTTAATAAGTAACGGGATTTCTGTACATCCTAATATAACACCCTCAGCGCCTTGTGCGATCGACTGGTCAATGATCCGGATGAACTCCTTTCTGGTCTCCTCTTTTAAAATCCCTTTGTAAAGCTCTATCTCCAGCTTTTCCGCGATGTACAACCGGTCGGCTTCGTCAGGAGTGATCGCTTCGATCCCTTTTTCTGAAAGTTTATTTTTGAAAAAATCACGTTCCATAGTGAAACGGGTTCCCAGTAGTACCACCTTTTTTAGTCCTTTGGCCTGTATCGCATCGGCCGTCGCCGAGGCTACATGGATCAGCGGCATTTGGATATGATCGGCTACGCGGTCGGCCAGCAAATGCATTGTGTTGGCGCAGAGCAAAATAGCTTCAGCCCCGGCTCTTTTCAAACTATCGCAGGCCTGTGTAAGCAATTTAAACGTGGCGTCCCAATCTCCTGTCATGTTATTATCATGGATCTCCCGGAAGTTGACTGAATAGATCAGGCACTCGGCATAGTTAAGGCCGCCCAGCTCCCTGTTGACGCCTTCGTTGATATACCTGTAATAATCAATGGTGGAAACCCAGCTAATGCCGCCCACCAAGCCCAGTTTCTTCATGTGATAAACGATGATGTAAGGATTTCAATGAGTGCGCAAATGTACGCTAATGCAGGCTCATTACAAAAGCGCCGTCGGTAGCGACGCGATGGCAGGGAATTTTCAGTGAATCGCAGTCCCGTTTCCAGTAAGCGGCTTTCCAGGCGGGCACTGACGCGTCGATCACCACCTGGCGGGCTTTGATATGCCGGCACAGCTCGGAAATATAGAGTTTTGGGTTCCCGGACAATATGACAATATCAGCCTGCATCCGCCCGGATCTGGGAGTGTCATTTAAGGGACGGTCGAGTAGCAGCAGTCTTTTGGAACCGATTCGTATAAAACTATCTTCCTGCCAGACGCCGCTGATCTGGTCGGCGGGAACAGCCCGATACAAAGTGCGGGAAGGTGTCAAAACGAAATCTTTTAATTTTTGATGCGTTAATAGCGCCGAGTCGCCCAGAAACCAGACCTGCCGGCCGGAGATCACATCAATGGCTTTGAGCCTGTTGGCGTTGTATACAATAATCTTCTGCTGTTGTTCTGCCTGGTAAAAAGAGTAGCTTCTTATGGAAAAGAACAGGATCAAACCGGTGGCAGCCAGCCAAAAACCGGCTCTATATCGCTTCATCAGCCAGGCACTTGCCGCTGAAATGATAACGAATAACAGGAGCAACTGTGCCTCGTTAATCGAAATACCCGTCCATAAGGCAAACGGAAAGGCCTCCATCCGTTCGATAAAAGTGTTGAGCCACCAAATGACCGACTCTAATATCCGCCCCAGAACGGAAGCGAGTGCGTTAATCGGCGCGGCGATTACTACAGCCAGCGTACCGATCAGCACCACGGTCGAAACCGGTACCACGACCAGGTTGCCCAGCAGGAAGTAAACCGGGAATTGATGAAAGTAGTATAATGAAAGAGGCGTAGTTAATACCTGCACCGCAATACTCACCGAAGTCAGCGCCCATATCCGGTCGAGTATTTTATTTTTTACAAACAGCAAATGATATATGGGCTTGCTAAAAATACAGATACTCAACACCGCCACATAAGACAGCTGGAAGCCCACATCCCAGAGCCAGTAAGGATTATAACAGAGCTGACACAAAGCCGAGGCCGCTAACAAATTGTAGACAGATACCTTCCTGTTGATTTGCTGCCCGAGAGCGATAAAAGTAAACATGATGGCTGCCCTGACAACCGAAGCCACCCCCCCGGCCAGCAAGGCAAAGCCCCAAAGCAAAGCCAGCGCGAGAAAGGCATGCAGCCATTTTGTTTGCCGTTTTCTGAGTAGCGGCTTTAATAAAAAACTGATGATAAAATAAAGGTAAGCCAGGTGCATACCGGACACAGCAATGACATGTACGACACCGGTATTGGTGTAGGATTGTAACAGGTTTTTATCGAGGTCTTCTTTATAACCGATCAGCATCGCCGCCGCCAGACCTTCCTCTTTTTTTCCAGCGACGTTGGATTGTATGGCATGAAGCACATACTTTCTTATTTGCGACAGCAATTCTTCTACAAATGATAAGTGATGGCCAGGTAAGCGACCGTAATCAGCTGCAGTAAGATATACCTGATGCGTGATGCCATTAAACAGCGCATATCTTTTATAATCGAAACTGCCGGGATTACCTAAATTTTGTATCTCTTGTAATGGTTTATAGATCAGCAGCCGGCTTCCGGCAGGCAAGGCAGCGTTTACACTGTCTTTCTTAAAGTAAATAATGATGCGTCCCCTGACGGGTTCCGTCGTTTTCTGACCGACGAGTTGCTCCACTGTTGCTTCCACCTTATAAGACCGGTCCTTTGCTACCGGAGTCTCCCTGGTTGTAATCATAATAGCAGCACCCGGTTGATACGTGTGAGCGAACCAACGACGATCATGCCGGATATCTTTAAACCACGTGATGATCATTGCAACGCAAAACACAGCGATCATCAATACAAACCCGTGCACAGGGGCATATTTCCATTTCCTGGAAGGACTTTGACGGCTTAACAGGAGGTACAGCGCCAGGCTAACAGCGAAAGCGATACCACTCGCCGCGATCGGTATCCGAAGATACCATTGCACACAGATGCCGGTAATGAATGGCAGTAGTAGTTTTATAACAGGATTTTGTTTGAAAAACATATATGTTCTACAAACCAGCTTTGTTTTCTCAGGTTATAGTTGGACTAAGTTAATTTTTTATTCCGAATCCTGCTTAAAAGGTGGCTGTAAACATTAGCCCTCCTAAGTATCTGGTTTAAAACTGAGCTTCGCTTCCTGTAAAGCCTCCCGCAAGGCAGGCAGCGAACTCTTGCCGATACCGTGTAATGAAAGAATCTCCTTCTCTGAGTGATTGGCCAGGTCCCTGACCGTTTCAATACCGGCGCTTTGCAACGCCCGGCGGGCGGGCGCGGTCAACACGGACAAAAACCCGGTTTGGGGGCTGTTTTCTTTTTCACAAACCGGGCAAACGGGACAATCGCTGCTTTTATAGTAGCGATGCCCGTTTGGACAAGTTCTTAGCGTTTTAACGTTTGCCATAAGCGGGATTTAAGACGTAGATCTTCTTGTAGCAGTAATAAGAGACAAATAAGATCGCCAGAAAGAGGATCGGCATGATCGTCTGGAAATTACTGACTCCGTCGATGACTCCGTGCGATACGGCCGCAGAAACGAAGGTGAAGGCAAATCCTGCATAAGCCCAGTCCTTGATCCAGTGCCTAAACGGTATGATCAGCACGATAGCACCTACTATTTTAAAAGCGACGAGCATCGTTCCAAAATAAGTGGGATACATCAAATGGCTCAGCCCTTGTTTGGCAAGATCGCTCTGAGAGTACATAGCAGGCATAACACCTTCCCATAAAAAGATAAGAATGGTGGTCACCCAATAAATGATTTTTGTAGCTTTCATGATGTGTTTGTTTTTAGTTTGTTCAGATATCGCTCCATGGATCCTCAACGTTGGGCTGTTGAGGCATGGATGTTATGGTGTAAGTGGTTAGCTGGATGATGCTAATCGTTTGTTGTTTCCGCATATTTTTTAAAGTTGTCCAGTATCGACTGCCAACCCTCTTGTTGCAACTCCGGGGAGTTTTCGGTTTCTGCTTCAAAACTTTCCTCCACATAGGTTCCACCTTCCTTAGAACTAAAGCGGATGTTCACTTTCCTTCCATCGCCTAATGTATAAGCGAGAAGTTTTCCAGCTTCGACTTCGTCAAAGGTTCCGGAAAAATCGAAACCGAAACTGCCATCTTTTGCTTCCATGCGATAAGAGAAGGCTCCGCCCGGTCTCAGGTCGTGATTAGCATAGGGAGAATGCCAGTCGGGCGAGGCACAATTCCAGTTACGGATATCTTCGGGCGTAGTCCATAATTTCCATACTTTTTCGATGGGCGCCTGGATCGTTGCGGTTACTGTAAGTACTTTAGCTGTTGTTTCCATTATTGTTGATTTTATAATGCAAACATACTTTGCGGAATTACTTAAGAAAATACATGTTAGCGACTTTTTAAAGGCATTTTGCGACAGGCATGCACGTTTCTAATCTTCCCGCACAAAAGGGTTGTTTCTCTTTTCATAACCTATACTGGTGCCGCCTCCATGCCCGGAATAAACCTTTGTGGCATCGGGCAGCACGTAGAGTTGGGTTTTAATGGACTGCTCTAACTGGTCATAATCTCCGCCTGGTAGGTCAGTGCGCCCGATACTGCCGCTAAATAACACATCACCGCTAATAATGAATCCATTTTCCTTGCTGTAAAAACTGACACTTCCGGGTGAATGGCCCGGCGTGAACAGGATATCTAATTCATCGTTGCCTATCCTGATCTTTTCGCCTGGCAGGAGGTGGATCATCTCACCGGTATAATTGTCGAAAGGCAGTCCATACATGTCCGCAGATTTTGGAGCAAAGCTCAACACGATCTCCTCCGCCTGATGCAGGTGCAGCGGCAGGTTCCAGGTATTGCTGACAAATTTGTTACCGAACACATGATCCAGGTGGCAATGGGTGTTCAGCAATAACACAGGCTTCAACTGTTGGGATGCAATAAAGCGAACCAGTTCCTGGCGCTCCTCTTCGAAGTAGCAACCCGGATCGATGATGCAGCAATCGCCATTGTCGCTGTAAAGCACGTATGTATTTTCCTGGATCGGGTTGAAAGTAAATTTATGTACGGATAACATGTTATGGAAGTTAATGAAGTTGAATTGCCTGGAACACTATGCCGGAAACTTTTTTAGAAACCAGGAAGAAGAATGAATATAAAAACGCGGGAACTTCTGATCCAATAATTTAGAATCATCCGTTATGAGAAAGACACAGCGATTCTGAATAGCAAGATCAAATAAGTAATGATCTTTTGGATCAGCACTCATGTGATAGGAGATTAGTTTATAAGCGTCCGACGCATGCATCCAATTGTTCTTTACCGCTTCAAAAATCCCTGAAAGAAGGTAATTATTTACGACCGGAATTAACCGATAGGTCACCAGTCTATTTAATAACGGCGCAATAATCTTCGCCCGGGCATATTTGATCCACACATTAGCGTCTATGATGATCTTAAACATGATCTTTGCAGCGGTTTTCGATGATGGCGGATACTATCATCTCTTCCGAAACAGGTGCCATGTTGTTATCTTTTTTGCTGTCGGCCCACTTATCCTCAAGCTCATCCTGAAACATCAGCAGATACAAATGCTTCAATTCCTCTTCGCTTTTATACCGAAGTTTATCCACCATCTCGGCGAAGGCTGATGCTTGATGTGACATGAGATATTTTTTTATTTTATAAGTGATACAAAAATAATTAAAATTTGCTTCTATATAAAGCTCCTTGCGGCGCTTCTTTTTCTGCTTTAAGGAAGCGTATCATGGGCCACTTTTTCAATCTAAAACAATCGTAGCTTTGCAGCTGATGAACCGTACCCTAAAGATTTTACTCCTGATTTGTTTCCTGCTGGGGTACTTAACCGGCTTTTCCCAAAAGACGCTGCGGGGCTTGGTCAAAGACGCACATAGCGAGGAAGCGATTCCTTTCGCATCCGTTCTGTTTAAGGATACCAATACAGGCGCCATTACAGACTCTGCCGGACGGTTTGCCTTTTCGATCAGCGACTGGCCTTCCGACACGTTGATCGTTACTTATGTCGGATATGAACCTTTTTACCTGAAGATCAATAAAGACTCAAACGAGCTGACGGTCAATATCCCCCTGGAAAGAGGTACCGGCGACATGGTGATCGTGAAATCAAAGATCGATAAAGGCCTGTGGCTTTGGAAGAAACTGGTTGAGCACAAACCGGAGAACAACCGCTACAAATTCAACAACTTTTCTTACGAGCTATACAATAAACTGGAAGTAGATCTTAAGAATTTCAAAAGCCTTCAGAAAATTACCCGGCTAAAACCGCTGCGCCCGCTCAACGACCTGATCAATCAAAACATAGACACTTCCGAAGGGATCCGGATCTTACCGGCCTACCTGACGGAGGCTATATCCAACTATTATTACCAGAAAAAACCGCTCAAACGTCGTGAGGAAATTATCGCTGCGAACACGAACGGCGTCAAGAACGAAAGCATGGTAAAATTCCTGGGAGGAATGGACCAGGTGATCAACGTATACAACAACTTCATTAATGTATTCAACAAAGAGTTTATCAGCCCGGTAAGCGATAATGGCGATTTCTATTATAAGTATACGGTAGCTGACACGCAGTATATCAGCGGAGACCGCTACTATCATTTGCTGTTCCATCCCCGGCGAAAAGGCATGAACACCTTCGAAGGTGATTGCTGGATACACTTTGGCACTTTCGCTATTCAGAAGATGAACCTTTCCCTGGACAAAAGAGCAGATGTGAACTTCATGGAACGATTCAGCTACATCCAGGAATTCACGCGCCTTCCCGATAGCAACTGGTTCGTCAGCCGTGAAAAGCTGGTCGTGGACATCGCTCCCGTCGGTAATAAGACACCCGGACTGATCGGCCGGAAAACGAGCACCTACCGGAACGTGGTAGTGAATGACAGCTCTGTGGTTAGAAAGTTACAGCTCAACAAAGAACAGGAGGAAATTATCACACTGACCAATGCACAGGAAAAAAACCGTAGCTACTGGGATACTGCGCGGCATGAACAGCTGAGCACAACGGAACGGAATATTGTTAAGATGATCGATACGATCTTAAATGCACCTGTTTACCAAAAGCTGACCAAGCAACTCGAATTCATCGGCACGGGATATTTCAATGTCGGAAATGTGCAATTCGGATCGGCCTACAACTGGTTCTCGGGCAATGCATGGGAAGGCTTCCGGATGCGATTTGACGTGGGAAGCAACAAGCATTTCAATAAGAAATTCAGGTACCAGACCTACCTGGCTTATGGTTTTAAGGACCGGAAACTGAAGGGAATGGGCGAATTGTTTTACCTGCCCCGAAAAGACCCCCGCCAATACTGGTCGCTCTCTTATAAAAACGACCTCGATTTCGGTCAACGATATTATGGTGAGATCTCTTCTGACAATATCTTTTCCTTTGCCGTGCGCAAGCCAGATATACCAATGAAGTTCATCAACCTGGAAGAATACAGCTTTGAATTTTTTAATGAGCTGCGCAACGGCTTTTCAGTAAAGGCCAGTGCGGTCAACCGAACCTATACACCTTTGGCAAATCTGCTCCCAGCCGAGGCTTTCGAACCCGGCATGAAGCGATTTACAACCACAGAGTTTGCTGTTCGGCTCCGGTTTGCCTTCCTTGAAAAATTCCTGGAATCTACGTTTTACCGGGCGAGCCTGGGCAGCCCCTATCCCATTGTGGAAGCGACTTACACAAAAGCAGTACCGGGTGTCCTGAACAGCAGGTATCATTATTCAAAAGCGCTGGTGGCCGTTTCCGATTATATCAAAACGCCTCCCTTTGGCATCATTAATTACCAGGTATATGCCGGAAAAACCTTCGGTACTGCTCCCTATACTTTTCTTGATGTGGCTCCGGGCAATGAGTTGTATTATTATAACAAGTATGCTTTTAATACTATGATCCGATACCAGTATATTCACGATCAGTTTGCCGGGATCAATTATGAACATAATATCGGGAACGGGATATTCAAACTGGCGCCCCGCCTGAAGTTCAGGCAGTTCTACACCGTCAAGGCTTTGTGGGGCTCGCTGTCTCCCGATAATAAGGCTTTGAACTTCAAGCCGGGCAATAACTTCTTATCATTAGATGGTAAGACCTACCTGGAGCTGGGCACCGGTGTTGACAATATCCTACGTGTATTGCGCGTTGACTTCATATGGCGGGTTCTTCCCGAAAGTCAGCCTGCTGCTTCCATCAAAAACTTTGGCGTATTCGGCAGCTTGCGCTTTAACTTCTAAATCACCTGATTAGCTAATAGCCGCCATTTCTGCCTGGTGTTATGCTCATGTTGTGCCAACTATCTGTTATTTTTGATCCATAACATAATTAAACTATGTCCGGAAAATATTGGGTAATCATTCTTGTGTGCGCTCTCGGCTTTGTAAGCTGCAGCAGAAAAATAACGGAGACGGGGAAAGCCTCGTACTATGCTGACAAGTTTGTCGGCCGGAAAACCGCCAGTGGTGCGGTTTTTAAGCAAACGAAGATGACGGCTGCTCATAAAACGCTGCCTTTCGGCACTAAAGTAAAGGTGACAAATCTGAATAATGGCAAAAGAATAAAAGTAGTCATTAACGATCGCGGCCCCTTTGTGGAAGGCCGGATCATTGATCTGACTAAAAAGGCGGCCAAGCGCTTAGATATGATCAACGCGGGTGTAGCCAACGTGAAGATCAAGTACAAGAAAAAGAAATAGCAGATGCATATTCGTCCCGGTATTTTGTTGCAGAGCTCGGCATCCATGGATGACCCGAATTTTGATGACTCCTTGATCCTTATCACGGAGTACAACGATAAAGGCGCGCTGGGGTTCGTGATCAATAAAGTCTTTGAACGGCCCTTAAACGAGCTCGTTGAATTCAGCAGCAGTCCTGCTTTTCCATTATACGAAGGCGGCCCGGTCGATAAAGAACATCTTTATTTCATCCACCGCCGCAATGAGCTGATACCTGGCGGTAGCCATGTGATTGACGACCTTTATTTTGGAGGCGATTTTAAAGAAGTGATCAGGCTTATCAACGACAAGAAGCTTACCTCCAACGATCTCAAAATATGTATCGGCTACTGTGGATGGGATTCCGGCGAATTGGAAGCTGAGATAGCCGAAGGCAGCTGGCTTATACAAGACATTGATTCAGCCGATATATTTTCTGCTGAAACGATCTGATGCAGCACAAATACTTTCTAAAGCGGATATGCTATTCCAGCACCGGGCTTAACCATTTTTCCGCTTCTTCCAGGCTCATTCCTTTACGCTTTGCATAATCTTCCAACTGATCACGCCCTATTTTTCCGAGACCGAAATAATGGCTTTTAGGATGCGCAAAATACCAACCACAAACTGAAGCAGGAGGATCCATTGCGAGGCTCTCGGTAAGCGTGATACCGATATTATCCGTCACACTGAGCAGATCAAAGAGCTTTATTTTTTCTGTATGATCCGGGCAGGCAGGATAACCCGGTGCCGGACGAATCCCCTGATATTCTTCCCAGATCAGGTCTTTATTGGAGAGATTTTCATCTTTTGCATAGCCCCAATATTCCTTTCTCGACTTTTCATGCAGGCACTCTGCAAAAGCTTCGACAAACCGGTCCGCCAGCACCTGCACCATGATCTTATTGTAGTCGTCGAAAGCCGCTGCAAACTGATCAATATGTTTTCTTGCCCCGTGAATGGTCACGGCAAAAGCGCCCATGTAGTCCGTCAATGGGACTTTAGCTGCTTCTTCGGATAACGGGCTCTCCCGTAGGGTTGGGCTTGGCATCACGAAGTCAGCCAGAGAAAAGCTGGCATGACCGGCGGCCTTTTTAGACTGCTGCCGCAACGATTCCAACTTCACATCGCCGTTTGGAGTGGTCACAGTAATGGTATCTGCATTATTGCTTACGGCCGGCCAGAAGCCGATCACGCCATCTGCCGTAAACCATTTTTCATTGACAATACGCTCGACCATTTTTTCAGCTTCGGCCAGTAATTTCCTGGCTTCGGCCCCAAACTTTTCATCTTCCAACACCTGGGGATATCGTCCCGGCATTTCCCAGGCGATAAAGAACGGGCTCCAGTCGATATACTGCGCAATCTCCTTCAGGCTATAATCCTTAAACACCTTCACACCATCCAGGGCCGGTTTAACGGGTGCGTAGTTGTCCCAGTCCATCTGTTCCTTCGCAGCAACAGCGTCCTGGTAAGAGATCAGTTCTTTTTTGTTCTTGTTGGCAAATTGCTTGCGCAGGCCCTCATATTCTTCATTTGTTTTCTGAAGCAGCGCCTGCTTTTCTTTACCGAGCAAGGTGCTCACTGCGGTCACGCTCCTGGAAGCATCCAAAATGTGCATCACGCCGTTGTCATATTGGGGAGCGATTTTTACCGCCGTGTGCATGCGCGAAGTCGTGGCACCGCCGATCAACAAAGGTTGCGTCATATTGCGGCGCTTCATCTCATGGGCCACGTGCACCATCTCATCCAACGAAGGCGTGATCAGGCCGCTGAGACCAATGATGTCCACGTTTTCCCTTTCTGCGGTATCCAATATTTTATCGGCAGGCACCATAACGCCCAGATCAATCACGTCATAGCCATTACATCCCAATACCACGCCTACAATGTTCTTACCAATATCATGCACATCCCCTTTCACCGTAGCCATCAACACTTTTCCCGCACCGCCTTTGTTGGCAACCGGGTTATTGAGCTTTTCCTGCTCAATGAACGGCGTCAGCCAGGCTACTGATTTTTTCATCACCCGGGCGCTTTTTACCACTTGCGGAAGAAACATTTTACCGGCGCCAAACAAATCACCCACTACGTCCATTCCCGCCATCAGTGGCCCCTCTATCACTTCGAGGGGTCTTGGATATTTTACTCTTGCTTCTTCGGTATCTTCATCAATATAATCGGTGATCCCATTGACTAAAGCATGCTTGAGGCGCTCTTCCACCGGCGCCTGGCGCCAGGCGTCATTTTTCTTTTCTACTTTACCTTCTGATTTTACCGTTTCAGCAAACGCGATCAATTTTTCTGTTGCCTCATTGTCCTCGTTGTTCCGGTTCAGGATCACATCCTCACATAAATCTCTCAGCTGCGGTTCAATCTCATCATACACCACAAGCTGACCGGCATTCACGATGCCCATATTCATGCCCGCTTTGATGGCATAGTATAAGAAAACGGAGTGCATGGCTTCGCGGACCGGTTCATTACCCCTGAACGAGAAGGAGAGATTACTCACACCCCCACTGACACCCGCGAGCGGCATCAATTGCTTGATGCGACGCGTCGCCTCGATAAAATCAACGCCATAATTGTTGTGCTCCTCTAACCCCGTAGCAACCGCAAAAATGTTGGGATCGAATATGATATCCTCGCCCTTGAATCCTACCTGTTCCGTAAGTATCTTGTAGGCGCGGTGACAAATTTCCACTTTCCTGTCTTCGGTATCCGCCTGCCCCTGCTCATCAAATGCCATGACAATCACCGCGGCTCCGTAATTCTGGCAGGTAATGGCTTGTTCAATAAACTTCGCTTCCCCCTCTTTCAAAGAGATAGAATTCACGATGCACTTGCCCTGCACGCATTTCAGGCCCGCCTCGATGATCTCAAACTTAGATGAATCGATCATCAACGGCACTTTACAGATATCCGGCTCACTCTGCAACAGGTTGATAAAAGTAGTCATCGCCTGAACGCCGTCCAGCAAGGCATCATCCATATTGATGTCGATCACCTGTGCGCCGTTTTCCACCTGCTGGCGGGCCACACTCAACGCCTCTTCGTATTTGTTTTCGCGGATAAGCCGGGCAAATTTTTTTGAGCCTGTCACATTGGTGCGTTCGCCAATATTGATGAAGTTCGTTTCGGGGCGAACGATCAATGGCTCTAAACCGGAAAGACGGAGATAGGGTTTTATGGTAACTTGTTCTGACATTTTTGTTTCAAACTATTTTTGGGGATACTCTTTCGTGTCTCGGATTCTGGCTGTATAGATAACCGCGTTAAGCTGGCCTTACTGCGAAGATGTTCTTTACAACGCTGCTTCTGCAACTGGCAACACACGCGGCGTCATATCTTTTACTGCTTTCGCTATCTCGCGTATATGATCGGGCGTGGTACCGCAACAGCCACCAACGATATTCACAAATCCCTGTTTGGCCCAATCATCCAGGAAAGCCGCGGTCTCTGTAGGCAATTCGTCGTATTCTCCCATGGCATTGGGTAAACCGGCATTGGGATAAGCGGATACATAACAGGATGCTATCTGAGACAGTTCCTCTACGTGCGCCCGCATTTCTTTAGCACCTAAAGCACAGTTCAGACCAACGCTTAACGGGTTGGCATGCGCTACGGAGATATAGAAGGCTTCTAAGGTTTGTCCGCTGAGCGTACGCCCGGAAGCATCGGTAATAGTACCGCTGATCATGATCTCTTTTTCTGTTCCGGGATGTTCTCTGAAATATTTTTTCGCAGCAAATATGGCGGCTTTGGCATTTAACGTGTCGAAAATGGTTTCAATCAGGAGAATATCCGTGCCTGCTTCGATCAGGGCATGTATTTGTTCGGTATAAGCAGCAACCACCTCATCAAAGGTCACGGCACGGTAGCCGGGGTTGTTGACATCAGGAGAAAGGCTTAATGTTTTATTGAGCGGACCAATAGCTCCCGCCACAAATTTCTGATTTCTGATGACTGATTTCTGATCATCCGGAACAGACAGCTCATTGACAAATTCATCTATTGCCTCACGCGCACATTGTACTGATGCCACATTCAGATCATGCGCAAGGGATTGCATATCATAATCTGCCTGGGCAATAGATGTACTGCTGAAGGTATTGGTTTCGAGGATATCGGAACCCGCCAGTAAATATTCTTTGTGAATGGCTTTGATAACGTCGGGCCGGGTAATGCTTAAAAGGTCATTGTTGCCTTTTACATCGGTATGCCAGTCTTTGAAGCGATCACCCCTGTAGTCTTCTTCTGTAAGCCGGTAGCGCTGTATCATGGTGCCCATAGCCCCATCCAGTACCAATATGCGCTTGTTCAATAAGTCTCTTATTGCGCTCATCGTGACGATTTTAAGTTTACAATATTGCTATTGGAACTTTATATAACGTGGGAACCGGGGGACGTTCGTAACGTTTTATTAGTTCAATTTTATTACGCAGGATGAACAATAAACAAATCCGCCTGCGGAGCGCAAATGTACGAAATTTGCATCGTTAACGATACACTGGTTACAACAGGTGGCGGACGCAGGATTTTTTACACTTCAGAGCCAGGATAAAAGCGCATCCTGCAGGTAAGCTGATGGAGCGCTTCCCGTTAATTTATCCGGTTTTTTGCGCGGGTTCTTCGAAGCGGGACTACCTTCTTCTCATGCCACCGGACCGGCCCCGGTCGGTGCCGCTATCGCCGGATGAACGGCGTTCGGTCCGCCTCTCCGTTTCGACGCGACGCTCCCGGCGGACTTCACCGGCTTCGCTGCGGCGGCTTGAGCGGGACTGCCTGCCGCCAAACATCCTGGGATAATAAGAAAGCGTCGCCATAAAGAATTGTTGCAAGCCATTGTTTACGGTCGTTGTCAGGTTGCCCACAACCGCGGTGGTCGTGATATTTTTGTTTTGCTTCAGGATGTCCATCGCAGAGAGCTTCAACTCTGCCTGTTTATTGCTTAGGAAGCGGTACGTGGCAAAAGCGTTCCATAGCGTGGAGCTTTGTCCCGTTGTGTTGTTAGTGACATAATTGACGGTATTGCTGATCGTCAGGTTCTTCACCGGATTGATGTTGAGGTTGCCCTGGGTTACATAGTTCACGGCCCGGATCGCATCGAAATTATTGCGGCTTTGCGTACTGTTGCTCGATTGAATACTCTGGGAAACCTGCACTGTTCCTATATCTCCGAGTGTGTAAAACACATTCAGCCGGTTATTGATATTATCCGCACGGGCAATCGTATAGAAGCCGTCTATATAGTTGGGAGACGTGGTATTGGAATATCCTATGGAATAGTTGAACTGTAACACTTTATTATTCTTCATCTTTAAAGAAGTACCTGCCCTGAAGTTGGCCGTGTATACCCGCCGGCCATCCATGTTGATCAGGTAGGTCGTTCTCCTGCCGCTCTCTTTGTCGAAAAAGCTGCTGTCTACAACGGCATCATTGATATCGTTCACACTAGCTGCCACGTTGAAATTATAATCCGCTTTTTTGGAAGGCTCTTCGCGCCGGTAATTGAAATTAAAGCTCAGCGCATTGGTAACAGAAGGCTGCAGATTGGGATTACCAAAATTGATGTTGTACACGTTGACACTGGTATCAACGATGGGCCTCAACTGATCAATGGTCGGTATCGACGGAGAAGAGTTACCGGACAGGTTCATTTCCACAGTATACTTGTTATAGCGCTGGTAATTGTAACTGATCGAAGCAGAAGGCGTGAAAAAGTTGAAGGACCGGTCGATATTTCTAAAAGAAAAATTGGATTCATTTTTTTCGCTGAGCAGCTGCCCCTGCAGGTTGGCATTGATGTTAATGTATCGGCTGAAGCGGTCTGACAGGCGCCGGGAAAAGTTTTTGGACAGGCGCAGCGCCGGGCGGTCGATGATCCTGGTCACCCGGTTAGTATTCGTCAGTGAGTCGTTAGCAATATAGGTTCCGGACAGAGAATCGTAATCACTTACGCGGATATCAGCATCTGACCGGGAAAGACTCACGTGATTGGTTACTACCATATTGATATCCCAAACATTGAAGTTGCCGAACAGCAAACGCTTGAGCGCGTTGTAGTTCATGCCGAGGGCGCTGTTGAAATTGTTGGAGGTATTGTCATTCCTGCGATTGTAATACCGGTTGGCATTGGCATTTTCATAGGAAATAAAATCTGTGATGCTCGTGCTTTCATTTTCATTCTGATCGTAAGTAAGGTTATAATTGATGCCAAAGCTTTTGAGGTTGCGGTCGTCATCGTCCTTGTTTCTAAAAGAAGTAGAAAAGTCAACGCCACTGCTGTTTCCACGGGAGAAGGAGGATTTGGAACTTTCGCTCAAAGCGGCACCCCCTTCATTGGCCCGCGTCGAAAAACTGTTGGAGCTCCTGTTATTATCGGAGCTTCGCAGGTTGGCATTAACGGAAAAATCTTTATCCTGGTCCCGTTTGTTATAGTTCACAGCGCCATTATGCGCGTTAGTAGTCGTGTTGCTTTCCTGCCTGGAATTTTGCAGGATGATCTCATCGGAGGCCGTGTTCCTGGAATCCGTCAGTGAACTGAGCACGGTGTTCGTATTCCTGAAATCATAATTCGCCCGTATCTGGTTATTTAAACGGCTGTTGTTCACCTCAGAAAAATCGTATTGCATAAAGCCTCCCGCAAACAGCACCCGGTTGATGCCATCCGCATTCAGGTTGGCTACATACTGGTTGTTGGGGTTATAATTGCGGTAAGAGCTTTGCCGGAGCATCTCCTGCAAGCCCGCGGATTTATTGATATTGTTGGTACTAAAAGCCGCGCCGCCTCTCAGTTTTTTATTGTAAGCCAGTCCTGCGCCATCGACCTCGTACCGGTCGTCTGTACCTAATCCACCGCCCACCTTACCGAAGTAGCCGAACCGCTTATCTTCCCGGAGCTTGATGTTCATCGTCAGCAAAGAGTCCGTTGGATTTTCATCAAAGTTGTCTTTGGAATAATCTTCTTCCCGGTACACCTGGATCTTTTCGATCGCGTTCTTCGGCAGGTTTTGAGTAGCCAATGTTGGATCACTTCCAAAAAATGGCTTGCCGTCCACATACAGGTTATTGACCGTTTTGCCATTGACCGTAATGGTTCCATCGCCCCACATCGTTACACCTGGTACACGACGCAGCATGTCTTCGACAACTGCATTCGAGTCCAGCTTGAAGGCGCCGGGATTGATCTCTAATGTATCACCATTCATGGTAATGGGCACTACGGCTTTTACAATCACTTCATCCAAAAGGCCCTGGCTTTTGGGCAGCATCACATTGCGGAAATTAAAGGCCCGGTTATTCGTATCAAGGGTGACTGTTCTCGAATAGGGGCTGTATCCCGTGAAAGAAAAGTTGACATTTACGGGCGTAAAAAAAGGAATATCGCTGAGTGTGAATGCACCATCTTCACCAGTGATCTGGTAGGTAAGCAGGGAAGAGTCGGCATTTTTATATACCGTTATGGTTACCGATTGCAAGGCATAATCATCCGCAGAGTCTTTCACAATGCCCGTTATCGAACCGATGCGGGCTGTGTCTTTTTGAGCAAATAACACGGAAGGCAACAAAACGATTAAAACGATCAATAAACTCCGCATTATCCTATTTTATTTTTTAGTTTTAATTGAATGATCACGGGGTTGTCCATCCGGTTCCCTTTTTCAAAATATTCCTTCACAGCGGCCGGATATTGAGGCGCTCTCTTCTCATTATAATCCCGGCTTTGGAACATAGTGTTGGACGACACGCTGGTGTATATATACTCATCATCCCTGTATTGTATATAGCCCGGCAATACAGGCAAAAAGCCATTCGTGCTGTCGGCGCTGATCTTGGTGGTGTTATAAAAGCGGCCGGAGGTTTCATCATACATGAAATATTTTTCCCGCCAGCTTTTGTGGTAATCGAGTGTAAAGAACAGGTATTGCTGTGCCTTACAAACATTATCCAGCTCCCACACCAGGCTGCCATTTTGGGAGCGGTACTGATCAATGTCATTCTGGGAGCGGAACGGAAAAGAGAAGAAAGACTTCGGCAATGAGACCTCCATAGGCATGATGAGTTTGTAGAGCGCCCTGACGCTGTCTGTTGTCAGTTCATAAAAAGTGTAATCGAAAGGCCGCGTAAACAACATCCTGTCTTTGTCTTCAGTGGGCACAAAGACGATCTGATCAGGTTTGTAATGAAAAGAGTCTGTTCTTTTATTGTAAGGAAAGTATCCTTTTATATTTTCTTTGCCATCATATATTTTCAGTTGATAATCTAGCCTGTCGGCAAATTTTCTATTGGAATATATATAGCTGTAAGCCCACCAATTATCGTTGTAAGTGGCAGGCGAAACCAGGGAAAGACTAAAACCTTTGACGCGCTCTATTTTTTCCTTTTGAATATCTGTCAAGTCATAATAAGCCGACCAGGTGAACCGCGCGAAAGACGCGTTGGTAGGGTCTTCCATCATTTTTTCAACTTCTGCTGCTGAAAAGCTGAAATTTTTATTGCTGCCTGAAATGAAGATCGCATTCCGTGCTTTGTCTAACTGGATCGTCTTGATCGTGCAGTTGGGCGGGCGATACTTCTTGATAAATTTTCCCTTTTTATCAAAAAAGTAGATGAAGTTGGTATCCGAATCCCAGATGATAAAGTATTGATCGGAAACGATCAGTTCCCGGATCCGCCCAAAAAGGCTTTTTTTGGTCGTTTGCAGGGGAATATAATTCACCTCTTCGAAGACCTTGGAAACGCCCGCGCCGGAGGCAAATCCGGGCTGGAAGTACAATTCTTTAGGCACTCCCTGCGAGGACACCGTTTGGTACAGTATAAAGCAAAAAACCGTCAGCCATTTTCTCATACACCCTTTGACGTTTTAAATGTTAATTTCCTGCAACTTCTGTTTGGAAAGATGTAAAATACAGGCACTTGGACTCCGGGAATCGGGCAAGGTTTAAAGGAAAAAGCCCCCTGTAAAAACAGCGGGCTATCGATTGCCAAAATAAAAAATCCTTTGTTATGCTTGATGAAGCGCCAGTGTTAAGACCTGTGCAGTTTCAAAAACCTTCCGGGTCTTAATTGCGGCCGTTGAACGTATAATTTAAGGTGATGCCGTAGGTTCTCGGATCGCCCAGCACCGCTGCATAATGGCCCGCATTTCCACCGGCCGGCAGCAGTTGCTCATAATAATCTTTGTTGAACAGGTTTCTCGACCAGATAAAGGCAGAAAAGCCTTTCGCCGCGCGGAATCCCAATCTCGCATTAACCAGGCTGTAGCCGGGGATATTCAGGTAAGCTGAAGGCGAAGGACTGGAGGAAAAGGAAGATCTGCCGAATGCGTCGAGCCCGATAAAGAAGCGGTTGGCACGACCAAACAAGGATGATGGTGTGGAATATTCCCCGCCCGCAGAGCCGCTCCATTTGGAAATACCCGGCAGATCCCCGCCGGAGATATCTTTGAACGCTACCTGAACGCCATCAGCATTCGTGGCACCGGTCTCTTCCAACGGCAGCGGCGCGTTGGTAAACTTTACATATTTCCCTTCGGTATAGCTCAAAGCTCCGTAAAAATGGAAATGATGGTTGAGCCGGTATGTCGCGTCCAACTCGGCACCTCGCACACGAACCTTGTCGGCATTGGCGATGTAGCCCCTATTCACGCCCAGCTCAGGCGATTGCACATTGGTTTGATAATCCCTGATATCCGAATGATGCACGGTAACGTTGAACGTGATATCGTTGGTCGGCGTCGTTTTAACACCCACCTCATAATGCCTGGTATATTCCGGGCGGATCACAGCGAGATCGGTTGCCGGCTGATTGTTGACCGTGGGCAAGCCCGCTACGTTAACTCCCACAGGTTTATAGCTGGTGGCATAGGTAGCAAAAGTGTTGATCCTCCCGGAAGGCCGGTAAGCCAGTGTTGCCTGGTAAGTAGCATTGCGCTCATAGGCATCGGCGTCGTATGACTGATCGCTGTAAACACCCCTTTTTAATGCCAACAGCGCCGGATCGGTGGTTTGTAAGCCGCCATAAGTTGCCCGGTTGTAGGTAACCGTTTTCTCGTCATAGTTCAGCCTGATGCCGGGCAGCAGGTGCAGGTGCTTCACGATTTCCCAATCAATGTTGGCGAATACGGCTGCACTTAAGGACTTAATAGAAGAATTGGTTTTGATGCCATATCCTTCAAACAGGCCGGGCGTTTTCCACAGGTCGCTGGTAGAGCTTTGTGAGAAGCGCCATTGATCGCGGCCAGATTCTTCGGTACCCGTGGTCTTTACTTCCTGGCCGATGTAATAGACACCTACCACACCACTGAGCCGGTTGTTGATCTCTCCCGCATACCTGATCTCCTGCGAAAAGCTCTTATGCTTCGATGGATTTTGTGATTTGGCCAATGCCTGCAAACCCGTGAAGTCCCGGTCATTGGAGGGTTCCCAGATCCAGTAGCGGTAAGCTGTTGTGGCGGTCAGGGTACCGGGGCCGATCTTTGAATCAATGTTGAAAGATCCCCCTCCTATTTCATTGCCCGAATTCCAGGGAGTATCATGATCGATCACCCGGTCGAACGCATTCGTACTCGGCAAGGTATAATTCAGATCGGCAATAATGGCGTTGAATTGCCGGTATGCCGGTCTTTTCGTAGGAACTACGCCTGCTACTACCTGCGCATAACCGTCGGGCCTTTGCTTATTGTAGTCGCCCGCGAGCGTCACCTGGGTATTGTCTGAAACATTGTACAGGAACTGCGCGCGCAGGCCCAGGTTGTTGATATCATTGGTATACTTATCGGTGCGGACATTCTTGACTACGCCGTCCCTTTGTGTTCCCGAGAAGGATACTCTTGCGGCCAAACGCCTCGTGAGCGGACCTGTCACAGAAGCTTTGGCTTGTATATAGCCGTAATTTCCATAACTCACTTCAAGGTTGCCACCGGGCACGAAACTTGGCTTTTTGGTGGTGATATTGATGGCACCGGAAGTCGTATTCTTACCAAACAAAGTTCCCTGCGGCCCTCTCAGCACCTCGAACCGCTCTATGTCAATAAAGTCCAATGTTGCAGCAGCCGGACGTGCATAATAAACCCCATCCACGTAATAGCCCACACCGGGATCGAGCCCGTCGTTGGTCAATCCAAACGGAGAGCCCAGCCCGCGGATATTGATCCCCGTGTTGCGGGGATTGGAGGTGTAAAGCTGCAAGGAAGGCACCAGTTCCTTGACCCGGTTTACGTTGAAAGCGCCGGTTTCTGCAATCTGGCTACCTCCGATCACAGATACGGAGATCGGCACATCCTGCGACAGCTCCCGTCTTCTCCTGGAAGTGATCACTACGGTGTCGGTCTGGTAAACCACTTCGAGCCGGATCAGCACCGTGTCCTGAACAGACCGGATCACCACATTTCGTGGCGCATAGTTGACGGATGAAACGGAGATCGTGAAGGGCGTAGCCGGTACCGGTGTCAGCGTGAAAACGCCGGATGTATCGGTTGTAATACCTTGGGATGTTCCCCTGATCACAACGCTTGCTCCAGGTAGGCCTGTGTTATTTTCATTCACCACCCGACCGGTCAATTGTGCTTTTGTGAAAAAAGGAATAGCCACGAAAAGCAGGGTCGCGATGAGCCGGAACCTGACAGATGATGAACCGATGCGCGTAAACTTTCTTGGTTGCGATTTCATTGTTCTTATTGGATTTTTATTTTGGAATGGTTTAGAGTAGCGTCGATTATAGTCTATAGATTAAGTAGACTAATTGTATAAAAAAAAGGAATGAGCTCTTACTTAACAGCAAGTGCGCATCCAGTATTGACGGGGCTTACAACAACATGAAAATTGTATTTCCTGATACATAAAACGTAAATAGAAGTGCAAATATAGATGAAATTATTAGTCTACCAAACAAGTAGGGTAATTTCTCAAAAAATTTTTCTAAGTAAACAGGGCCTTACAAATAGTGATAAGGCTCATTACGATTACCAGCACCCCCACCACTAAAAACATTTTCTTTACCGGAAGTTTAGCGGTGAGCATAGCTGAGAATGGCGCCGTGATAATGCCGCCTATTAAGAGCCCTGCAACAATGTTCCAGTGGGATATACCAATAGTGAACACAAATGTAACGGCACTGGTGACCGTCAGTATGAATTTTGCGACGGTAGAGCTTCCTACAACATAGCGGGGGGTGCGACCATTTTTGATAAAGGTGCCGGTAACCAAAGGGCCCCAACCACCACCGCCAAAGGAATCGATGAAGCCCCCTACCAAACCCAACAGCGGAATGTTGGTCTTTTTCTTTTTGATGACAGCTTTGTCCCTGCTCTTGAAGACGTTCATTAATATGCGCGCACCGAGATACAAGGTGTACGCAGCAATAAAAGGCTTTGTGATGGCAGCATATTTTTCACCGACATAGGTCAGTAATAATGCACCGATCACCGCACCAATGATCGCGGGCAAAGCCAACGCTTTCATCAGCTTTTTATTGACATTGCCCAGCTTGAAATGGCTGATGCTGCCGGCAGCGGTGGTAAAAGACTCTGCCGAATGAATGCTGGCACTCACAACAGGCGGAGGCACGTTCATCATTAACAGAATAGTAGTACAGATAACGCCATAACCCATGCCCATAGAACCGGCAACGATCTCGGCGAGAAAGCCTGTAAGCAACATCCAGTAGAAGAGGTGATGGTCTTTGTTCAATACCTGCAACACATCGTCGACGAGGCCGAAAGAATACAACGCATACACACTCAATCCGACCAGCAAAACAATTCCCAACACGATCAGATACCAGTTCGTACTTTTCTGGGCGGTGGCTACGACGTCCGTGGATTCGACGATTTCCGCCGCTGCTTCGTCGTTGGTTTCGTATTCCTGTAAAGCTTCGTCCGGGCTGTCTACAAGCGACCTGGTAACATTGTTGAGCACTTTGACCTTGTGATCAAAATCACCGGAGAGTTTATTTCTTAAAGCCTGCATGTTATCCAGCACCTGGTCGATCTCATCAGGAATCGCTTCGTTGAGCGTTTCTTTTAGCCGTTTAGCGATAGTGGGAGATTTTCCGTTGGTGGAAATAGCAATTTTCAGGTTGCCCTTTTTTACTACGGAACCAAGATAAAAATCGCAGAGGTCGGGTTCATCGGCCACGTTCACCAGCTTCTCGCAGGCATCTGCATCGGCTTTGATCTGCGTAGCTACCGTGATGTCATTAACAGCTGCGATGACGAGATCTGCTTCCTGTATGTCTGATATCAGGTAAGCTCTTTGCTCCAGGCTGATATTGGGTAACGGTGCCGCAAATGATCTGACTGCTTCACTGATCTCGACAGCTACGAGCTTTACTGAAGTGGCCGGCGCATTTTTGATCACTGCCTGCAGCTTTTCTAACCCGATGGGACCTCCGCCAATGACCAGTAGTTTCAACCCTTCCAGCTTGATAAAGACAGGAAACAGGTTGTTACCGGAACCAGATGGATTACTGTTATGGGAGGTTTCGCTCAAATTCGTTTCGAAGGGATACAGTGATTAAAATGTTGATCTTATATCAGAGATCAAATACGGAATATCGGATTGCCAACAGGACGAAATGTACAGACTTCGTCCTGCCGCGTCTTATTATTTTTTGGAAGCCTGTAAGATCTTGCTTACGGAATCTTTGTGAGAGAAGCTATCCTTATCGGCGACCTCGCTCTGGTTATAAACAAGAGAGTTGGCAGGGACGCTAAAGGTGATCCATGCGTTACCGCCAATCACACTATCCCGGCCAATAACGGTTTCGCCGCCTAAGATGGTCGCACCGGAATAGATGATGACATTATCTTCAATAGTCGGATGACGTTTTGTTTTCTTCTTGCCTTTGGCAGAATTTAAAGCCCCAATGGTCACGCCCTGGTAGACTTTCACATCGTTCCCGATCACCGTGGTCTCGCCTACTACTACGCCGGTGCCATGATCAATAAAAAAGTTGTCGCCAATGGTAGCGCCCGGATGTATATCTACTCCGGTTTTGCTATGCGCGTATTCGGTAAAGATCCTTGGCAGGTTTTTAATGCCTTGCTTCCACAACTGATTCGAGATCCTGTAGACCGCAATGGCATAAAATCCGGGGTACGCCTGCAGCACTTCGCTGATGTTCAACGCGGCGGGATCATTGGCGATAAAGGCCGCTGCATCTTTTTGCAAGTCTGCATATACCCGGGGCAATGCCTCAAAGAACGACTCCGCCTGGGTTTGCGACTTGGCACCGTCATTTACCACATCATAGATCAATGTTGCCAAATGACTTTTCAAGGCATACAAACCTTTTTCAAGATCGGTCTCTTTTTGATTCACACCGGTTTTCGGTATAAATAAAAACTGAAAAATATCATCTATAAACTGATGCGCGAGATCCTTGTCAGGAAGATTCCCTAACCGGGCATTGTTTTGCAACAACAGTTTGATAAAGCTTTTATTGTTCATGTTTGTTGGGTTCATGGTTTATGAATTATGGCTCATGGTATCCATCGCAATGAACCATTAACTATTTGCTAATCACAAAATCCATTTGCGGTATGAGAAATCCCCGAAGGTCTCATCCCCTTTCTTCTCTTTCTGATACACACCAAATAAGCCGTCCAGGGTATCCAAGATCTGTGCTTCGTCGAGGCTGTCTTTATATTTAGTGTTTAAGCGCTGCCCCAGCCGGTCACCACCGATGTGCAGGTTATACTTTCCATAGGCGGTGCCCACAAATCCAATTTCAGCATTTGGAGAACGGCCACAGCCATTAGGACAGCCGGTCATCCGCATTACCAGGTTATCATGGTGCATGCTGTGCTTTTCCAGTATCGGTTCAAGCTTTGAAATCAAAGTAGGCAGGTACCTTTGTCCTTCGGCCAGCGCGAGCGGACAGGTATTGAAAGCCACACAGGCGATGGCATTTTTACGCAATGCGCCGGCATTGTTCGTATGTTCGATCGCGCCATACCTGTTCAATATCACTTCAATAGCAGCCTTATCTTTTTCATTGATATCCGTGAGGATCACATTCTGATTGGCCGTGAACCGGAAGTTGCACTTACCCAATTCCGCAATCTCTAACAGGCAGCTTTTGAGGTCGATACCTTCCCCGTCGAGCACGCGCCCGTTTTCAATAAACACGGTGTAGTTCCAGTTCTTGCGGTGATCCTGCACCCAGCCGTAGCGGTCGATGCGCTCGGTAAACTCGAAAGGTTTTGCAGGCTCCAGCTTGAAGCCGCAACGCTTTTCGACCTCTTCGCGATATTTGTCTACGCCCAGCTTATCGATCGTGTATTTTAAGCGGGAGAGTTTGCGATCGCTGCGGTTACCGTAATCCCGCTGAACGGTGATTGTTTCGTACACCGCTTTCAATATTTTTTCTTCATTATTCTCTACAAATCCCAGCACGGTAGCCAGCCTGGCGTAGGTATTCGGATTGCCATGGGTAGTACCTAAACCACCGCCGGCAGCAAGGTTGAAACCTATCAACTTGTCGTTTTCGATGATCGCGATCAACGCTATATCATTGATAAATATATCGACATCATTATTAGGCGGAACAGCGATCCCTATCTTTAATTTACGCGGCAAGTACCGGTCTTTATACAAAGGATCTTCTTCTACCTTCTCACCAATTTTTTCCTCACCAATCCAGATCTCGTACCAGGCGCGGGTTTTGGGTTTCGCCATCTCGCTGATCTTGGACGCATACTGAAACACTTCCTCATGCACCGGCGATTCTCCGGGATTGGAGGTGCAGCATACGTTTCGATTCACATCACCGCAGGTGGCAATAGAATCCAGCCCGGCCAGGTTGAAAGATTGCATGGTGGGTTTGATATGCGATTTCAAAATGCCGTGCAACTGTACCGTTTGCCTGGTGGTGATCTTTATCGTTCCGGTGGAATGCTCGCCCGCTACATGGTGCATCGCTACCCATTGCTCCGGCGTTAAAAACCCGCCGGGAAGGCGCAACCTGAGCATGAAGGAGTACAGCCATTCCAGCTTCTTCGCGCTCCTCTCTTCGCGCCTGTCACGATCATCCTGCTGGTACATGCCGTGAAACTTCATTAACTGCGTATCGTCTTCGCGCACTGCGCCCGTATAATTATCCTGCAGGCTTTCTTTCAACGTGCCGCGCAACCCTTTACTGGCTATTTTTATTTTCTCTACTGGTGATTGTTCGCTCATCTTATAGTTGATATGTTTACCTGTTGATAAGTTGGCAAGGAACCCTTTATCCCTTTCAACTTATTAACCTTTTAACTTGTTAACTTCTCTATCAATATACATCCTTCTCCCAACGTCCTTCTTCTACTAACTGATGCAGGTACTGTTCTGCCTCTTCCTCCGTTTTGTTGCCGTGTTCTTTGAAAATATCTACCAGCATTTTTTCAACGTCTTTGCTGGTTGGTTCGCGTTTTCCGCTGATATACATATAAGCGCCGTTTTGCAACCACTCATATAATTCTGCTCCTTTCTCTTTCATACGATGCTGCACATAGATCTTTTCCTTCTGATCGCGGGAGAAAGCTACATCAAGATTGGCTAACGCACCTGTTTGTAAATAATCCTGCAATTCAGTCTGGTATAAAAAGTCCGTTACAAAATGCTGCTCGCCAAAGAACAGCCAGTTGCGGCCACTTGCTGCCTGCGCATCGCGCTCAGCGATGAAAGAACGGAACGGAGCAATGCCGGTTCCGGGGCCGATCATGATCACATCTTTATCTTCTGCCGGCAAACGGAAATGCTTCTGTTTTTGGATGAAGAACTCAAACTCAGTGCCGACGGGCTTTGTGGAGAAATATTCACTGCTTACGCCCGTGCGCTTCTCATCTTCTACATAATACTCGTCTTTGCTTACCGTAATGTGAATTTCATTCAACCCATGACTTCCCGGTGCAGAAGAAATCGAATACAAGCGCGGCGCCTGTGCCGTCAGGATCTTTACTATTTCTTCAAACATCTTAGCGTCCTTAACCGGAAATTGCTTCAGCAGATCGGGAAGACTCAACCGGGTTTCTTCCGGTATGTCATGACCTGTTATCGCCGCATACTGCTTGATGGTAGATTTTAAAGGATATAAAATATTCAGGTGTTTCTGAAGCAACTCCTCTACCGGAGCGGTAACTTTTGCGGTTTGTATTTCCAGTTTGGGGTCAATGCCTGTTAATTCGATCACTTGCTGAACAGCCGCATCGCAGTTGGGTGGAATGATACCCAGCGCATCACCCGGTAAATAATCCAGGTCCTCATCCGTGCTGATCTCTACGTGATAAGTCTCTTTATTGCTACCGCGATCATTCAGGTTGATACTGGTCACAATCGTGCCTTTATAGTGCTTTTTTCCCGCAGGTTTTTTCTCTTCGGCGGGGGCCGCGGCCGCGGTAGCAGGCACGCTTCCTACGCTGGTTTGCAAAGCGGTTACCACGTTGTCGATCCAGTGCAGCGAATCTTCCTCATAATCTACATCGCATTTCTTCAGGGGTAACATGCGATGGGCGCCTAATGCTTCCAGTCGTGCATCTACATCTTCCCCGGTTTTGCAGAACTGCGCATAGGAGGTATCTCCCAATCCGAGCACGCCAAAATTCATCTTTTTTAATTCCACCTGCGTTTCGTGCAGCTGGTCATAAAACTTTTTGGCCAGCAAGGGCGGTTCGCCTTCGCCTTGTGTGCTGATCACGACAAAGAAATATTCTTCTTTGGCCAGGTCATTAAAACGATACTGATCGAGGCCAGCTAGCTTAACGCCAATGCCTTTCTTCTTCGCTATGCCCGCCAGCTGAGTGGCCAGTTTTTTAGCATTTCCGGTTTCGGTTCCGTAAGCAAGCGTTATCTTTTTTGCAATGCCGGCAGGCGCTGCGCTGCCTGAAGCAGCCTGCAATCCACCCGCTTTCCCGGCGATATAGCCATTCAACCAAATCAGTTCCTCACGCGACAGCGTGGACGTAAAATCTTTAATCTTCTGCAGTTTATCTTCAGATAACATGCTTTACAGGTTTATTAAGTTCGTTTATGTTTTGTATTCCTTCTCCTACTGATACAAAATATTGTTGATCGTGCTCGCTGTTTTTTAACCATTTAAATTGCTGGTGCAGCGCCACCACTTTACCAATAATGACCAACGAAGGAGAAGCAAATTTTTTATGTTTCAGTTTGGCAGCATATTCATAGATATTGCACTCGTGAATCCGCTGATAACAGGTAGTAGCCTGCTCGGCTACGGCCACATGTACGTCTTTGGCAACACCAAACTCCATCAGCTTTGCTACTACATTTTGCAAGGTCCCGGACGACATATAAAAAACCAACGTGTCGTGGGTCTTGGCCAGGTCTTTCCAATGCTCGTCTGTTACAATATCAGATTTGTAATAAGTAAGAAACCTTACGGAAGTGGCATAGCCACGGGCTGTAAGCGGGATACCGGCATAAGCCGCCGCCCCTAAAGACGCAGTCACGCCCGGAATAATTTCATACGGGATCTGATGCGCTACCAGTACCTGCAGTTCATCCAGCACGTTTGAAAAGATCGATACGTCTCCGCCTTTTAACCGGACGACTCTTTTTCCTTCCAGCGCATATTTGACCAAAAGCTGGTTGATGACTTCCTGCGGTGTGGATACGTTATTACGACATTCTTTTCCCACCCGGATGACTTCTGCATGGGCAGAAACATACCGATGCAGGATTACCTCGCTTACCAATCGATCAATCAATACGACCTCCGCCTCTTTCAATGCGTTGGCAGCCTTTACCGTAATCAGATCATGATCGCCAGGCCCGGCAGCCGCAAGAACGACGGACCCAATGCCGGTTTGCGGAGTTACTGCTTTATGGTGAGGAATGATCATTACTTATTTATAAATGGTATTTGTTCTATACTAAATCTATACGGCAAATTTTTGCGTCCCGTCATTTCGAACGTAGCAACAGCGGAGTGAGAAATCTTTTATGTAATAGTAGCTTACTTCTTTTTATAAGGAGATCCCTCGGCTACGTTTCACTTCGCTCGGGATGACGAACTACGACAACAATACAGCCGCCACCGTACTGTTGCTGGTTTCGTCTACTAAGATCGCATTGCCATAGTCGCTGATCTTGTCGAACGGATCGTAAACCAGCGGTTGAGCCGTTTTAATCCTGGCTTTTACCACTTCGTTTAGTTTAACATTATCGGTAACCTGCGTGTGTTCCAACGTGTTTACATCCAGCTTATATTCGATCTCTTTAACGATGGTGCGCAGCAACCTGCCTTTATGCTGGAGAAAATATTTGTTGCCCTGTATCAATGGCTTGTTGTCGAGCCAGCACAGAATCACTTCGATCTCACTTTCCACCTTTGGTTGGTTGCCGGTGTGAACGAAAGTATCGCCACGGCTTACGTCAATATCATCGGCCAGATGCAATACAACGGCCTGTGGCGCAAAAGCTTCTTCTACTTCTTGGCCGGCAATTTCGATTTTGGATAACGTGGTTTCAATGCCTGCAGGTAATACGGTGATCTTATCCCCTTTTTTATACACGCCGCTTACGATTTCGCCGGCATAGCCGCGGTAGTCGTGCAACTCTTTTGTTTGGGGGCGGATAACATACTGCACCTGGAAACGCGGATCTGTATGATTAATATCTTCGGAAACCTCGACCTCTTCTAAAAACTGCAACAGCGGCTGTCCTTTGTACCAGGACATCTTCTCTGAAGGTGCTACAATATTATCACCATTCAAAGCGGAAATGGGAACGTAAGTAATGTTGGTTAGTTTCAACTGACTGGCTACTTTCTCATAATCCGATTTGATCTCGTTGTATCTTTCTTCTGAGAAATCTACCAGATCCATCTTATTGATGGCTACCACTACGTGGGGCATTTTCAACAAAGAGGCGATGATCGAATGGCGGCGTGTTTGCTCGATCACACCGGCACGCGCATCGATGAGGATCACGATCAGGCTTGAATTGGAAGCGCCGGTGATCATGTTGCGGGTATACTGCACATGGCCGGGCGCATCGGCTATAATAAATTTCCTTCTCGGTGTATTGAAATAACGATAAGCGACATCGATCGTGATGCCTTGTTCGCGCTCGGCACGCAAACCATCTGTGAGCAACGCGAGATCAATACCGTCAGCGTTTTTGTTTTTGGACTGCTTTTCCAAAGCCTCCAGCTGATCTACCAAGATGCTTTTGCTGTCGTACAACAAACGGCCGATCAACGTGCTTTTGCCATCATCAACACTTCCTGCTGTTATAAATCGTAGAATGTCCATAGAACCCCTAACCCCTAAAGGGGAATATATTTTTGTATCAGTGAATCACACCGAGAAATGAAAAGTATTATTGAAAAGAACATAAACACCCCTTTAGGGGCTGGGGGACTAAAAGTAGCCCCCCTTCTTCCTGTCTTCCATAGCGGCTTCGGTCACACGGTCGTCGATGCGGGTTTCGCCGCGCTCAGAAATGCGCGTAGCCATGATTTCATTTACCACTTCGTCCAAAGTTTCAGCATTGGACTCGACAGCAGCGGTACAGGTCATATCGCCCACTGTGCGGTAACGCACGCGTTTGTTGACGATCGTATCTGTCTCCTCTATTGTTATGAAATCAGACACAGCGATCAATTGGCCTTCGTGTACGAGCACATCCCTGTCATGAGCAAAATAGATAGAAGGTAATTCTACTTTTTCTTTTTTGATATAGCTCCACACATCGAGCTCGGTCCAGTTACTGATGGGGAATATCCGTACGTTCTCGCCTTTGTGAATGCGGCCGTTATAGATGTTCCATAATTCCGGGCGTTGCAGCTTCGGATCCCACTGGCCAAACTCATCACGCACGGAGAATATCCGCTCTTTGGCGCGGGCTTTCTCTTCATCGCGACGGGCGCCGCCAATGCAGGCATCAAATTTAAACTCTTCAATCGTGTCTAATAAAGTGTGTGTCTGCAACCAGTTGCGGCTGGCAAATTTACCTTTGGGCTCGGTGAGATTTTTAGCCTTGATCGTATCTTCTACCTTACGTACGATCAGCTCTGCGCCTAATTCCTTCGCTAATGCATCGCGATAGGCCAGCGCTTCGGGGAAGTTATGTCCCGTGTCGATATGTACCAAAGGGAAAGGGATCTTGCCGGGCGCAAAAGCTTTTTTTGCTAACTGCACGAGCGTGATGGAATCTTTACCGCCACTGAAAAGCAATGCCGGCTTCTCGAACTGGGCAGCTACCTCGCGCATGATGAAAATACTTTCAGCTTCGAGTTGCTCCAAATAGTCTAATTCGTACTTGTTCATTTTTTATTTTGTTAACCTCTTTCTCCCTGAAGGAGCGGAGGACAATCGATATATGGTTGCCGGGCTTTTCCGGAGGGTGCAGTGCCCGCCAGCTGGCGGAATTTATGCAGATAGCAGCACCACAGCCGGGCCCAAAATTATTTTAGCTGTTTACATGAAGTCCGCATTCCTTGTGCGACACTTCCCACCACCAACGACCGGCGCGCGCGTCTTCGCCCGGCTCGATCGCACGGGTACAAGGCGCACAGCCAATGCTTACAAAGCCTTTGTCGTGCAGCGGATTGTATGGAACATTATTTTCCTTAATGAAATCAATCATCTGATCGTAGGACCAATGGATCAACGGGTTAAATTTATATAACTGGCGGGTTTCGTCCCATTCCAGCATCTTCATTTCTTTCCGGTTGTCTGATTGTTCGGCGCGAAGGCCGGTGATCCAAACTTTCGCTCCCTGCAGCGCCCTGTTGAGGGGCTTCACTTTCCGGATAAAGCAACACTCTTTACGGTTTTCTACAGACTCATAAAAAGCATTGACTCCCTTTTCCGCTACAAACTTTTCTACATCCGGACCTTCAGGAAAGTAGACCTGTATGTTGGTTTTGTAACGGGCATTCGTTTTTTCGAGCAATTCGTAATGCTCATAGAACAGACGGCCTGTATCGAGGGTAAAAATGCGAACGGGCAGGTTGTTGCGCGCGATGACGTGCGTCAATACCTGGTCTTCCTGTCCTAAAGAAGTTGAAAAAACGGTCTCCGCAGGGAACTGCTTCGATACGATTTCGATGGCTTCTGCCAGAGAAGCGTTTTCTATTTCCTGTATTTGATTTTCCGAGAACATTGTTTGAAAGATGATAGTTGACAGGTGACAGATGACAGATGCGATACACCGTCAACTGTCATCTGCCAACAGTCAGCTAAATATTAGGTTGTGGCGTGTAGCGAAGGTAGGGCTTTACCTCTTTCACACCCTTAGGGAAT
The DNA here is from genome assembly GCF_055693045.2 of Niabella sp. ZPM-14. Lineage (NCBI taxonomy): Bacteria > Pseudomonadati > Bacteroidota > Chitinophagia > Chitinophagales > Chitinophagaceae > Niabella > Niabella sp. ZPM-14. The sequence goes on along the minus strand of NZ_CM181148.1, from coordinate 3,064,349 downwards.
TTTTTGATAGCGTCTTCAGTGCTGATAGCAGGCACGACGATCACATCTTCACCGTGTTTCCAGTCTGCAGGAGTGGCCACGCTGTGATTGGCAGTTAACTGCAATGAATCTAATACGCGAAGCACCTCTGTGAAGTTTCTACCTGTGGAAGCAGGGTAAGTGATGATCAGTTTGATCTTTTTGTCCGGACCGATGATGAACAAAGAACGCACCGTTGCTTTTTCGGAAGCGTTGGGGTGGATCATATCATACAAGGTCGCGATATTTCTGTCAGGGTCAGCGAGAATAGGAAATTCAACGGAGCAGTTCTGCGTCTCGTTAATATCACCTTTCCACCCGATATGGCTATCCAGCGGATCCACACTTACTGCTAAAACTTTAGTATTTCTTTTAGCAAATTCCTCTTTTAATAACGCTGTTTTACCTAATTCGGTGGTACATACGGGCGTATAATCTGCTGGGTGAGAAAATAATATTCCCCATCCGTCACCTAAAAATTCGTGAAATTTCACTTCACCTTCGGTGGATTGTGCCGTAAAGTCTGGTGCGATATCGCCTAATCTTAATGACATAATAGTATAATTTTAAAAGTGGACTGCAAATATAGGCCATTTCTCAAAACCTACCAACTTGGTAGGGTAATAACTTGAAAAGGGCATTTTGGACCGGGTTTTTGCCTTGTCTGGTTTCAATATAAAGGCCGTATTTGGGGTTGATACGGCCTTTAAATATTGATTATCAGCAATTTTTAAAAGCTTTTGTCTTCTACGTCCCACCAAAGCCGCGTAGCGCCGTTATCGGGACCGTTCAGCGTAGCCGCGCCCTGATCAGCACCACCTTTGTTGGTGGTATATTCTATTTGCGGAACAGGTATCCTGCGGATGCCTGGAATAGTTGGTATTACACCGCCACTCTTGTTAGCTACAATGGGAAACAGTACCGGATATCCCGTCCTTCTGTATTCGCTCCATGCCTCTTCGCCATCCGGGAAAAGGGCGATCCACTTCTGTGTGATGATTCTTTCTAATTTTCTGGCCCTTGTATCGGCCTCATTCCACTTGATAGTGATCGTGCTGAGATGAGGAGATCCCTCGGGTACATTATTCTCGCCTGGCGTAATGGACTTCGGATCTATATAAGGCTTGGGCTTGCTCGTGCCATCGTTTTTGTATGCAGCTGCCTTGTCTCCCAGATTATACATTTCGAAAGAACGGTCAATACCGGCTTCGTAATTTGTTTGTGCGTCGCCCGCGTTCGCCCAACCTCTCAATGCAGCTTCGGCTTTCAGAAACCAGGCTTCGGCGGCTACCATCAGCTGCATTTTGTCTTGAACAAAATAATCCAGTTTTGAGTAAGCGTCGTATCGAGACTTTGCGTCAATGTTGATGCCTGCCCGAATGCCCTTGTATTGGCCTGCAAGAAGAGGATCCGTGGCTGGTTCGAAATACTTTTCGATTCTGGGGTCTTTTAACCCACCTAAAATGGATTCCATGGGAGCACCCATTCTCGTATCGCTCCACTCGTAACCAATGATGTTGAGCGGATGCGGAACACTTAAAACAATGAAACAGTTTTGGCTATTTTCAGTAAGTAAACCTCCATTAGCGGGGTTGAGCGATGCTTCCCCCTGGGCTTTGGCTAATGCCGGGTCAACATAAGCGACGCGCAATGCCAACCGCAATCGCAAGGTGTTTGCATACGCCAGCCAGTTTTTGTAACTGTCAGTTGTATAAGCTAAGTCTGATTTTTTCATTTGGGCGGATACGGCACTATTTGAGAGTTCCTTCAGAATGTTGATTGAGGTCTCAAGATCTTTAAAAAATAAAGGGTATACATCCTTCTGAGCGTCATAAGCTACAAAGCCCTCACTATTCAACACATTGTATCCGCTGTATATAACCGGTCCTATTTTGTCGCTAACCCGCGACATGGCTGAAACCCTGATAATTTTTGCAAAGGCTTCCAGGTCCTTAAAATTAGGATTGTCTTTTGCGAGTTCAATAATTTTATAGGTAGGGTTCATTACGTTGCTGTAGCGGCTGGTCCATATATTATTATTCCAGCCGGCAATGAGGTTGTAATGAAGATTATTTGCGTTAGAAGCAAAATCTGCTTCAATAGCCATATACCCGCCATAGGCGTCGCTGGAAAGATTCTGCGCTAACTGGTAGGTACCTACGGACTGGGGAATAATGTTTCTTTGTGCTTGCTGCAGCAATGCCGAGATGTAGGTGAAGTCAGCATCTAACTGCTCTTCTGTTAAGGCTCTTGGATCAGTATTAAGATCCTTAAAGTTTTTTGTACATCCTGTTATTATTAAAAGTAAGGCAGGAAGACAGCCCCAAATGAGCCGCATATATTTTGGAAATTTCATGTGTATATTTTTTATTGTTTTTAATGGCCACATGCCCGCCTGACCGAACGGGCAGGGAATTTTGCATAAAAATTTTCATCGCTTTGGATATGATCTGCTCAAAAATTTTTATGGTCATTTCATATTGTGTATTTTAAAATGAGTCAATGATGATGTTGTTATAAGTTCAGCTTAAGGTTAAGTCCATAACTACGGGTGGTGGGTAATCCGAAAATGTCGAAGCCCTGACCTCCAACGCCCGTTGTAGTGTTTAACTCAGGATCGTAGGGCGCATTGTTCTTGAAGAAGAACAAGTTCCTGCCGACAAGACTGACGTTAGCCCGTTTAATAATTTTTGATTTAACCGGAATCTGATATCCGAGAGACACTTCTCTCAACCGGATATTTGTGGCATCATATACCTGGCCTTCAATGATACCATCCCTGTTTCCAATGCCCTTATACCATTTTTCAGCGGTTGTCTGCGTGACAGCAGCGCCGTCGCGGGTTACAGCATCTATTGTTAAGAATCCCGCATCGCGGGCTGCGGCGCTTTCCTCGCTATAACCAAAAGAGTTGAGGAAACCTTGTGTGATGCTGATCACATCTCCTCCGAACCGACCATCAATACTCATAGACAATGAGAAATCCTTGTAGGATAAACTATTGTTCCACCCCACAATCGATTTAGGATTGGAACTACCGATATATCCGTCTGAAGTATTCTGCGGCACACCGTCATCACTCACCACTATCTTTCCTGCATCATTTCTGAGAAACCTTCTGCCCCAGAAGTCGCCAAAGGATCCGCCTACACGAAGTACATTGAAATTGCCCCCGATGGGATAAGTCGCACCCAACTTAGGATGCAGTTCCAGTACTTCATTCCGGTTGGCCGTATAATTGAAACCCGTCGTCCAGTTGAAGGCCGTTTGCTTTATAACATCATAATTCAGGGCAATTTCGATCCCTTTATTTTCAACATTGCCCGCGTTCAGATACAAAGTGGTATTGAGCAAGCCGGGAGGACCAGTAAAGGATACGTATTGATTTTGTGTATTGGTTTTGTATAAAGCGACATCCAGGCTCAACCTGTTTTTAAAAAAGCGACCTTCATACCCTAATTCAAAACTTTTGCTCAACTCGGGCCGAAGCGGTTGATTCTCGAATATATCCGAATTGTTAATATCAATGGTTCCATTTCCGAATCTGGCTTCAGGTGTGATAGAAGCATACTGTGCCACATCATTACCTACCTGAGCATAGGTGAATCTCAATTTGCTCAGGTTGTTCCACCCAGGCATTTTCACCAACTCATTCAACACAAGAGACAAGCCACCCGAGTAATAAAAGTATCCGGATTTTTCACTGGGTGTGTTGGAAAGCGTGGATGACCAGTCGTTGCGCGCGGTCAGGTCTACGAAGATCATATTCTTTAATCCCAGGTTAGCAGATGCGAACACGGCCTGCTTTTGAAATCTGCCAAATGATTCAACGAGATTAGCGATGCTATTGGGCTCTTCTCTGAATATAGCGTTTAAGGAAAACGCATTGGCCGCTTTTAGTTTTCTCGCATCCAGCTCCCAGCCGTTGTTTCTGAAGTCTGAAATGGACGCACCTGCTGTGAAGTTTAGCGACAAATCATCTGACAGGTCCTTATTGCCGACCAGCAATATATCTCCATACATGTTAAGGCCTGAACTTTCGTCTCGCAGATACCGGCCGTTATCGACGGGCAGCTGCGTGGAAGTTTGTCCCGAAAAGACCCCCTGTGTGCCCGCATATACCCGCCGTTCATACTTATTCCAGATCTGATTCAAAGTTCCCCTGGTGCTCAGGGTCAACCAATCGTTCAGCATATATTTAAGGCTGATGGAACCTATCAGGTTTTGCCTTAGCTGATCTGTCGGATTTCTATAAAGTGCCCAGTAAGGGTTCTGAGTATAATGTGTCCCTGAAAGGCCGGCGTCGGCATTGATGTTGTACCAGTTCTGGAGCATCAGGTTTCTGCTAGGCGAAAGATATTCGAAATTTTGTTTGTAATATTCAAAATCCAAACCACGTGGAAACATATAAACTCCGGCTAACGCACCGTAGTAAAATCCGGAAGACGGCCTGTTGTGAATGTTTTGCGAAGAGTACATCAGGCTTCCGTCAAAGCTAAGCTTGTCGTCAAAAAACTTAGTTGAGTTTCTGAAAGAAAGAGTGTGCTGCTTAAACGTATTTGTAGGCAATACGCCTTTATTGGTCGTATTGGCGTATGAAAAATAGTTCTGCATTTTTGAGGTGCCACCGCTCAAAGCGACACTATTAATTAAAGTACTTCCGGTGTTGAAGAAATCCTTCACATGATCTTTGAATTCGCCTTTAGGCCCCCAGCTTTCTTCACTATCATTTTTAGCAGTCGGCGATTGCCCGTACCTGAACTGAAGCTTGGGGAGGTAAAACACCTGATCTATCATCGCCGAACTTGAAATGTCAATCTTGACGCTACCTGACGCCCCCTTTTTGGTGGTGATCATAATGGCGCCATTGGCGCCTTCGCTTCCATATAAAGCAGATGCCGATGCCCCCTTCAAAACATTGATACTTAAAATATCATCAGCGTTCAAAGTGCTTAAAATATCGCCCCGATCCGTGTTCCCGCCAAAAGCTCCGGTGGGACCGCTACCCGCTACATTGGTCACCGGTAACCCGTCTATTACATACAAGGGCTGGTTACTTCTCAGCGACTTTAGGCCGCGCAGCGTAATGTTTACCGAACCACCAATGCCCGAAGAACTACGGTTGATCTGCAGCCCGGATACTTTACCTATCAGACTGTTCATAGGATTTGCGTCCTTCACTTTTGTGATATCTTCACCTTTTACGACCTGCGTTGAATAAGTAAGACTCTTTGCCTTCCTTTGAATTCCCAACGCCGTAACCACCACTTCTTCCAGGCCGCCATCTTTTCTCAACATTTCCACTTTGAGAGACGACTGATTGTTGACGGGCACTTCCTTCGTTTCATACTCGACGGAAGAGAACACTAAAATCGCATCGCCCGATGACACTGTGATATTGAATTTACCCTGCTCGCTCGTTACCGTTGCAGACACGGTCCCCTTTTCGACTACACTGACGCCAATGGCGGGTTGTCCCGCGCTGTTGACGACATCACCCGATACGTTAAGTTTCTTTTGGGCAGATGCTGTCAAGGTGAGCGTTAACAGACAAGCTATAAACGCCGTCCTTCTGGCCTGTGTTATTTTTTTCCAAAACACAGATTGGAGTGATTGAAGATGATGGTTCATATTTCCGTGTATTTTTTTCTCAGGTATATCATGCGCTCTTTCTCTAAGCGCTGATCATGTCTCATGTAGTAGTTAATTCGTTGGAAAAATACGCACATCGCCAGGTCGTTGTAAACGCTGCAAAGCGCTAGCGTCAAGGCATTGCTTTTTAATAAAAACGGCAATGTGTCTTGCAAATTTTGTTTTAAAGTTTTTCAAAGCATTAGTGTCTAATCACCCAAGCGGCAACAGCTAACAATTTAAATTCATCAATGGTAGCTTTTGTTTTTCTCAACACAATATATGTATTTAATCAATAATGCGACCAGAAAGTGTATCGATATTTTTAAGCAATCGGCGTCCCTTTCATTTGCATCAAATGCAACCATTTGATGTAAAGCGCTTTGCCGAATTTGTAAGCCATACCTTCAGCCTAAGGAAAGAATAAAAAGACTGTCGATAATCGGAACGGACGATAAAACCCATTGCAGAAAAGCGACAGTTACTGTGTAAGGATTTATGTTCTCACGTCCCACCAAACCCGGGAAAGATAAGCGTCTCCGTTAGATAGCCGCCGCGGCTGGCTTATAATTGGCGGAGTTCAACATCCTTTTGACATGCGTCCATAACGTGAATGAAGATTAGTTGCATCACATACAAGCCTCGTCTAAAGCCTAACATACACTTCAATACGTTACGATACCTGAAGGATTTCGAAACGAAAGCCAACGTCGCGGATCTGTGTGCGATCGGTTTATTCTTTTGCTAATGAACTTTTACGGAGTTATAACCGGAGAAGTGGAGGCTTCGTAAGGGCCATCTCCTTGTTACGGCAAGGTCGCCAGCAATTAGTTTTTTAAAGCAGTGATTATTTATCTGAACTTGTGCAAAGATGTGAGTTTTGCACATTCAGCTATGTAAAGTAATTATTATTTTCTATGTAGCCTACATCATTAATCGCGTAAATCTGCTAACGTCCTGTTTTCGAGAATATTCAGGGTAGCGTCTCTCACCTGTACCATCACATCGTGCAGGCCACAGTGTTTTTCATTACAATTCTTACATCGCTCATAAAAATACAGGCTTACACATGGCAGCATGGCAATAGGACCATCAATAAGCCGTATGATCTTAGCCATCTTGATGGTGGCAGGATCCACTTTGAAAAAGTAGCCTCCGCCTTTGCCTTTTTTACTGTCAAGAATATCCGCCTTTTTGAGCTCCAGCAAGATATTCTCTAAAAATTTAAGCGGTATCTTTTTTTTTTGAGAAATCTCTGAGATCAGGACAGGACCATCCTTTTGCTTATCTGCCAGATAAGTCAGTGCTTTAAAGGCATATTGCGATTTTTTGGTAAGCATAAATACAAGTCTACAAAATTAATGATGTAGTTTGAGTATTATGACGTTTATTTTTTAAAACATTTTCCAAAGTCCACTCGATCTTTTTTCCCAGCGGATGCTTTCGCACAGGACACTCCTGGTTCAGGCAGATAGGACATTGCGGGCCTTCGATACAGCCGTCAGAATGTACAAATAGCTCCAGGGAAGATCCATACTCATTGCGGATCAGCTCTGAAAAAACGTCCACTTCGTGATGCCCCTGCACGACTGTAAAATACCAGGGCACAGTGAGATGGGCATCGATATGCAAAATGCTTCCGTATTTGATCACGCGCAGGTTATGCAGGTCTACCCAATTGCTTCCCCGGTTGCGGTTGATCAGCGCCACCATTTCACTTAACAATTGTGTATCAGCCTCGTCCATAATGCCAGCGATTGATCTTCTCGTAATCGTGTAGGAAGTGTAAAGGATGAACAGCGACAGTAAAATAGCTACGATCGAATCGATCCAGATCAGTTGGGTAAAGTGCACCAGGATCAATCCTGCGATGACGGCTAACGTAGAATAAGTGTCTGTCTGCAGATGTCTCCCGCTTGCCTCAAGGGCCAGCGAATGGTTTTTATGGCCTAGTCGCACACAAATAGCGCCCAATATGTAATTGATCACCGCGGTTGCTGAAATCAGGATAATACCCAGGTCTGTTCTTTTGACCGGAGACGGATGTATCAATTTCATAGCCGCCTCGTATAAAATAAAAATACCTGCAATACCGATAAGTACGCCCTCGATCGCTGCGGAAAGAAATTCGGCCTTACCGTGTCCATAAGGATGATTCTGGTCCCTCGGCTGTGCCGCCACATACAGGCTGTACAGGCCGATGAGGCCGGCCACTACGTTGACGATGCTTTCCATCGCATCGGTCAATACAGCTACCGAGGCGGTGTAGTAATAGGCTACAAACTTTACTACCAGTAAAATCACAGATACCACCGCCACCCACCTTTGCACTCTGAAATTCTGAAGTTGCGGAGCGGCTTGTTCCATATAGTTGAGAGTTATAAATAATAAAATGACGGCTACAAATGACAGCAGGCGAAACAGAAAAGCTGGCGGGTGATTTATTGCTCATGGTAACTGCCCCTTACCTTTTGCTTGTTCCCCGTTTGCCTATTGCTTATTGCCTATTCTTTCCCGAACCGCTTTAATATTTTGCGCTTCAGCCTTGTATAGAATTCCTTGCTGAACAGATTCGAGTCATGCATCGCTTTGTAGATCAGGAAAATGCTGATAGGCGTCAGCACAAAGATCGCCAGCCACATTCCGGTGAATGCGCTCATCTCCATTTCCCGCGCCAGTTTTTGTCCGCGGGTACGTACAAAGTAAAACACCATAAAGAAGACGATGGCAAAGATCATCGGCATGCCCAGGCCACCCTTCCGGATAATGGACCCTAACGGCGCACCGATCATAAATAATACCAGGCAGGCGAGTGCTAATGTTATTTTATCATGCCACTCGATCTTATATTTCTGCAAGGTCTTTTCCTGCTCAACGATATTACCGGCATTCATATCCAGGTTGGTCTTCAGGCTTTCCAAATTGCTGATGGCCCGTTCTCTGATCTGTTCCCGCGCGCTATCCGGTATTAGTGCATCGAAACTGTTGCGATCTCTTTTTATTTTCTTACCAGGAAGCGCCCTGGCGGTTGTCGCGGTATCTTTTTTTGTACTGTCCTTCTTTGTACTATCGGCTTTTGCTTTTCCTGCTGTATCAGCCGCAGCGGGCTTGGACAACACGGAATCGATATAGAACTTGGGCATTGCACCGGACTTCTTCTTACGCTTATTCAACCTCGCATTTTTGGCCGCCAGTCGCGACGAATCCTTTTTAGCTTTGGCTGTGGCGACGGAATCCCTGGCGCGTTTGACGGAGTCTTTTTTATCCGACATATACGCGTCTATGTTCGCCTGAAAATTCAGGATGGAATCGGGTAGTTTTCCGCCTTTCACCACGCTGTCCCGGTAATTTAAAATGACCAGGTTGGAGAACATGTTCTTTTCAAAATTATTCGAGACCTCGTTGTTGAACCTGGAGATCGAGTCGATCGCGGCATCAAGCTGCCGCATGTTGTACATCTTCTCATTGTTGATGTTGGCACTGTCGTCTGACTTCTTGAAGTTAAACGCACTGATGTCCATCTGCATTTTATACTCCTTAAATCCAAGCCGCACAAACTCTGTTGACGAGTCACTGCGGTTGCCGCGCTCTTCATATCTCCAGCCATTCTTAAACACAATATCCAGGAAACGCTTATCCGGAGAGGGTTTCATCACACCATCCTTCGCTACGAGGAAATTATCCTGCAGGTCGTTGCGGTTGTCCTGGTAAACGATCACGTCCCTGATGATGCTGTCGTTGGATTCTTTCTTTCCTATTTTGATTGCGAACTTGTCGATGCCGTCAAAGAAGACACCTTCTTTGATCGCGAATGCGGGTTTTGCCAGCACAATATCGGCAAGCAAGGTGCGCGATTTCAGGTTGGCTACGGGGATGATATAGTTCGAAAACAGGAAAGCGCCCAATGCGATACCGCTGGCCACAATAAATAACGGGCGCATGAAGCGCAACAGCGAAATACCTGCCGATTTGATAGCCACCAATTCGAAGCTCTCACCCAGGTTTCCAAAGGTCATCAGCGAAGACAGCAGCACAGACAGCGGCAGCGCCAGTGGGATCAGTACCGCACTTTGATACCAGATAAACTTCAGAATAGTGCCCGCGTCCAATCCTTTCCCTACGAAGTCGTCTATCCACAGCCAGAAAAACTGCATGATCAGCACAAACAGCGTAATGAAAAAAGTGGCCACAAACGGACCAATAAAAGCCTTTATGATGAGTTTATCTAGTTTCTTCACCTCCGTTATAGTATATCTTTACCGAATGCAATCAGCAAAAATACAGCTTTCATCCCAGCATATCGCGCTTGTTACCAATGCTGAATGGATTTTAACAAAGAATCAAATACTTCAGCACATCAAAACCGCATTTGAGCAACTGGCGGAGTGGCAGTCGGAGCAGCTGCAATCGTCTGCCTTGCCGGCGGAAGTGTTGCACTCCGGCGCTAAGATCTCCCGCGGGGAAAATTACCTGGGACTTCCGTGGATCGTGCTGGATCATCCCCGTTGTTTTGTGAAGGAAAATATTTTTGCGGTCAGGACCTTGTTTTGGTGGGGACAATTTTTAAGTACCACCCTTCATGTATCCGGCCAGTGGCAGCAATGGGCTGCACCCCGGCTCATTGAAGGTTTTTCTGTGCTGCAGAAAAATGGCTTTGTGTTGTGTTGTAGTGGTGACGAATGGCTGCACGACGTGTCGCAACCTGCTTATCAGTCCCTTAAGGATCATACCCCCGAAAGCTTTAAGGAAGAAATACAATCCGCGCCTTTTATAAAACTGGCAAAAGCAATAGATATTGAGCAAATTGAAAGTTCGCCCGAAGTATTGATGAGACAATTCGATTGGATCAGGGCCATTTTAGAAACGGTTCCGGCAAGCAGTCAATCTGCTGATTAATTGCCCAGGCGATGGAACAGGTCTTTTACCTGGTAGTCCCAAAGCTGGCTTTGATCTTTAATATCCCTTTTTTCAGCAAAATCGGTGATCACCAGTATTGTTTGGTTCGTGATTTCAGATTTATCGATCTTGAACTCAAAATATTCATCTTTAGGAGAGCCTGTCCATTTGAACCGGATAAAGCTTTCCTCTTCCTGTTCCAGAACGTCCGCTTCTTCGTAACTCCCGTTCCAGCCAAAATAGAATTTACCGTCACGATCTTCCACGTGCTCGGCAAACCATTCTCCCAACCCGTTAGAAGTTGCTAAAAACTCATACAATATAGTTGGGGAGCAGCGAACGGGATACTCCAATGTGAACTTCTGTTTACTCATCTTCACTAAAAATTAATACTCAATAAGTCGCAATTATATAAAATTTATCAAACAAACAAAATTTATTTTTAAATAGCCTCAAAGTACCGCATCTCAAGCCGATGGACAGGCATGGTTGCGTTATGAACTTTCTGACGGCGGACTTTTCCTTTCTGATGCCTGACTTCCGTCCGCTCACTTGCTGACTATTCTTATCTTTGCACTCCGTTTTTAATAATACAGTACGATGTTTAACAATTTACAGGATAAATTAGACAGCGCCTTTAAGAATCTTAAAGGACAGGGCAGAATTACCGAGCTGAATGTGGCCGCTACCGTGAAAGAAATACGCCGCGCACTGGTAGATGCGGATGTGAACTATAAAATAGCAAAAGATTTTACCGATAAAATCAAGGATAAAGCGGTTGGAGAAAAAGTGATCAACGCTGTAAGCCCCGGACAGCTGATGGTAAAGATCGTGAAAGATGAGCTGGCAGAGCTCATGGGAGGCGAAGAAGCGCCTTTCAACGCTAAAGGCAACCCTGCTGTAATCCTGATCGCAGGTTTGCAGGGTAGCGGTAAAACGACCTTTAGCGGAAAACTGGCCAATTATCTGAAAAGCCAGAAGAAACTGAATCCGCTGCTGGTGGCAGCCGACATTTATCGCCCTGCGGCAATGGAGCAGCTGCGTGTGCTCGGCGAACAGATCGGCGTCGAAGTGCACCTGGAGCCGGAAAACAAAGATGCGGTAAGCATCGCCCAGGCCGCTGTGGCCAGTGCAAAGAGCAAAAACAAGAACGTAGTCATCATCGATACCGCCGGTCGCCTGGCGATCGACGAGGAAATGATGACCGAGGTGGCAAATATTAAAAATGCTGTAAACCCGCAGGAAATACTGTTCGTTGTGGACAGCATGACCGGCCAGGATGCCGTTAACACTGCCAAAGCCTTTAATGAAAGACTGGATTTTAGCGGCGTTGTATTGACCAAGCTCGATGGTGACACCCGCGGTGGTGCGGCCATTTCGATCAAGTACACGGTCAATAAGCCAATCAAGTTTGTAAGCAATGGCGAAAAGATGGATGCGCTGGATGTATTTTATCCGGAGCGGATGGCACAGCGGATCCTGGGTATGGGCGACATTACATCGCTTGTAGAGCGTGCCCAGCAACAGTTTGACGAGGAGCAGGCAAAAAAAATAGAAAGCAAGATCCGCAAAAACAAGTTTGATTTTGCAGACTTCAAGGCGCAGCTGGAGATGATCAAGAAGATGGGTAATATGAAGGACCTGCTGGGCATGATCCCGGGCGTGGGCAAGCAGATCAAAGACCTGGATATCAGCGACGACAGTTTCAAAGGCATTGAAGCGATTATCGACTCGATGACGCCCGGCGAACGCGCCAACCCCGACCTGATCAATGGCAGCCGCCGCAAGCGGATCGCCGAGGGTTCGGGAAAAGACATTGCCGAGGTCAACGCCTTTATGAAGCAGTTTGAGCAAATGCGCGACATGATGAAGAACATGAATAAGATGGGCGCTTTTGGTAAAATGATGCCCGGTGGGTTTGGCGGAATGAAGAAACCTTTTTAGTCAATGGGCTCCATCCTTCTTTGTCATAGTGAAGTCAGGAAAACGTTTGAAACTTGTAATTGATTGTCAAATTCGAATTATTTTATTTTTAAACGAATTTTCTATTGTAGTTCCATAAAAGTTTATATACCTTTGATCCCCCAAATCAGTGATAAAAAACCTATTGATTCGGGATTAATTATTATTTTTTAACGCCTTAAATTTCTATTTAAAATGGCAGCTAAAATTAGATTGCAAAGACACGGCTCAAAAAAAAGGCCCTTTTACTTCATCGTTGTTGCTGACGCTAGAAGTCCTCGAGATGGTAAATTCATCCAAAAGTTAGGCACTTACAATCCTTTGACAATTCCTGCGACTATCGAACTGGATCGTCAAAAAGCATTGGAATGGCTGAACAAGGGTGCTACACCGACAGATACTGTTCGCCGCATCCTTAGCTTCAAGGGGGTATTGTATCTGAAGCATTTACTACGTGGTGTAAAATTGGGTTTGTTTGATGAAACTGCAGCAATGCAGAAATTCACAACATGGAGCGCCGAGCATGAGGAGCACATCAAAAGACGCCAGCAGAAGGCTATCGAAGAAAGAAAAGCCAAACGCCGCGTTGCAAGTGCAGCTCCCCGCAAAGTAGCTGAACCTAAAGCTGAAACTCCCGCCTCAGAAGGAAGCGAAGGATAATTAGCTTATGGAGCAAAAAATTAAAGCGATCCGGATGAGAGTCGGGGTCGCTTTTTTATTTTCCTTTATTTTGTGCCTATGACATCTCAATCACCTGCTTCAGATTATATCAGTGTCGGTAAAATAGCCGGCACCCATGGCCTTAAAGGGGATGTAGTGCTGAAGCATGCCCTGGGCAAAAAATCAACATTAAAAGATCTCAAAGCGCTTTTTATAAAAGACAAAACAGGCAGTTTTCTGCCCTGGTTCCTCGAGGCGACAAAGATTAAAAATGATACGGAGACCTTTCTGAAACTGGAAGGTGTTGATACGGTAGAATCGGCGAAACCGCTGATCCAGAAAGAAGTGTGGCTCAAGGCGGCAGATTTTGAAAAATATGTAGCTAAAAATGCCGTGATCAGCTTTATAGGATACACGATCAAAGACAACGGCGAAACCCTCGGCATCATCGAAGAGATCATCGAGCAGCCACACCAGGTATTATGCAGGCTGCATATCCGCGGAAAAGAAGTGCTAATACCTCTTCACGAAGAAACGCTGGTAAAAGCAGACACAAAAGCAAAAACCCTCCACGTAAGCCTGCCGGACGGACTGCTGGATATCTATTTGTCGTAAATAATCTTATTTACTCTTTGATAAAGGAAACGCCCTCCAGCTTTACCACCACAGGGTTGGGCCATTTCCGGTCATTGTAGATCCGTTGCGCCCTCATTACAGAGATCTCTGAACCGACAGCAGCGGCCTTGATCGACGGAGACGGATCAACTTCCTGATGATATTCCAGCACTTTGCCACCATGACCTAATACAGATATTTTACTCTTGCCACCGGCACGGATCGATGGCAGCGGAATCTGTTTCCTTTCGCCCAGCTTCCAGCCGGGTTCGCAAATAAAAGCATACACAAGGTCTTTCTTTTTGTTTTGCAGGTACCACACATTCCCATCGTTGGTCACCGGACAGGCTTCGGTTTGCTCCATAGCTTCTCCGTTAATAAACATCCATAAAGACACTTCATTCAATATGCCCCATTGCTCCGGGGGAAAAGCGCCACGCGGGTCCGGGCCAAAGTTCAACAGCAGGTTACCACCTTTAGCACGAATCTCAATCAGTCTCCGGATGACATTGTTAGCCGATTTATAATGCTCATTGGTGGGCCGGTATTGCCATTGATCACCGAGTGTGTAGCACGCCTCCCAGGGCGATGGCAGCGGCTCTTTGGGAGTGGTTTGTTCCGGCGTTGCCATCGCACCGCGCGTCACTACGACGTCCGGATCTGCAGACCAGCAAACCTTGGCCAGTTCGGTCATACCATACTGATCCAGTCCATCCAGAAAGACCACATCGATCTTGCCGTAATTGGTCATCAACTCTTTCATCTGCTTTTTCACATACTCGTTTAAAGCTGGATTCCCGGATGCGCCCGCCTCAGGTCTCACACGGGACAGCAGGTGGCCCTGGCCTTTGAGAAAGTATAGATCTTCGGGTGAAAAATAAAAGCCAACTGCGATGCCTGCTTTGCGAAACGCCTCCACAAACATCTTGGTAATATCTTTTGCATAAGGCGTGTTCATAATATTGAAGGAAGTCGTCCTGGTATCGTACATGCAAAAGCCGTTCATATGCTTTGTTGTAAATACCGCATACTTCATTCCGGCCATTTTCGCCGCCCGGGCCCACTCGACCGCATCAAATTGAGAAGGGTTGAAAGTTTTGGGTAGCTCGCGAATATACCTGTTAATATAATCGTCAGAAGCACCAATCATACTGTGGCTGATGACCATTCCCAATTGCACATCTACACTGAAATGAATGAACATGCCAAACCCCAGCGAAGTGAACCACTGCTCCCGCTCCTTTTTGTTCAGATTGACTACTTTGGACGATGCTTCTACCCCTTGTTCCTGTGCGGCATTTGGCTGACGCTCTTTACCGGCATTTTGTGCATTACCCAGGAGGCTCGCCGCGAAGGATAACATGATTAGTGATACACCCGCTATATATTTCATTTTATAAATATACCGTTTTGTCATAATGGAATAATTAAAATGGTGACAATAGCGGTATATGAACCTGCTCAACTCCCTGCACTAATTAGTACTTTCGTTACATGAACATCAAACATCAGATCGCACAGCACCTTGTAGACGTACATCGCGGCGGCAACTGGACCGACGTCAACATCGCCGACACACTTAAGCATGTTTCCTGGTCGCAAGCTAACACCCTTACGCCCTTTTCTCCTAATAGTATTGCGATGTTGCTTCATCACATCACCTATTGGAACCGCGTGGTGGCGCAAAGAGGATTGGGAGTGCTGCCCAGGATAAACGAAGAGAACGGGATGAACGTACCGC
The DNA here is from genome assembly GCF_055693045.2 of Niabella sp. ZPM-14. Lineage (NCBI taxonomy): Bacteria > Pseudomonadati > Bacteroidota > Chitinophagia > Chitinophagales > Chitinophagaceae > Niabella > Niabella sp. ZPM-14. Next base: position 3,048,826 of record NZ_CM181148.1, on the reverse strand, counting down.
CGATCACGTCCGACAACGAGTGGGCGTTTTTACAACAGGACAATATTCACTCCGCTGAAGAATTGGCGACGGTCATCGAGGGATATGATGCAGGCAACCTGTTCAGCCCTATATTAACAGGCCACACCAGCGCCTATAAAAACTTTCAGGGACAGGTAGAGCATGTGCATTATCATCTCGGGCAGATCGTAATGATCAAAAAATACCTGGAAAGTAAATAGTCTATTCTTCAGACTGATAAGAGAAGTCGCCAACGGTAACCAGGTTGTTTACCTTTGTTGCCGCTTCAAAATTTATTGTTTTACCGTTACAATCAAATCCTGAAGTAATAGGAATTGTATTACAACTAATACAATAAAGAGACTTAAAATACACGATAGTTTTTCGATACGTTCCTCTCAAAAGGCTGGTGTAAACCCCAGGCCGCTCGCCCTTTATTTGCACATAACCTTCGGATTCGATTTTTTCTATGGCATAGGCGTCACAATGGTTTGAAGCAGCTTCCTTTCGACAAGAAAGAAACAGCATAGAAAAGCAGCATATCGCCGAAATCCATTTCAACGTTAGTTTCATATTTATAGCATTTTACGAAAAAGACGGAGCCATGATTTCAATCGCAGCACCAATTTAATAATTTAATTTTGCCAGGTGAGCAGCGCCAAATCCTATATCGCCCATTTCGATCTCGATTCCTTTTTTGTTTCGGTAGAGCTCTTATTAAAACCTGAACTGAAAGGCAAACCGGTAATCGTCGGCGGATCGGCCAGCCGCGGCGTAGTTTCTACCTGCAGCTACGAAGCAAGAAAATTTGGCGTTCACTCGGCAATGCCCATGGCCACTGCGATGAAGCTTTGCCCGCAGGCAGTAGTGTTGAAGGGCAACTACCACCAATACAGCCACTACTCCAAAATGGTCACCGAGATCATCGCCTCCAAAGTGCCCTTGTTTCAAAAAGCCTCGATCGATGAATTTTATTGCGACCTTACAGGTATGGACCGGTTCTTTGACGTAAGCCGGTATACGCAACAACTGAGGGAGTATATCATCCGGGAAACGAAGCTTCCTATCAGCTGCGGATTAGCATCTGCCAAGTTCATCAGCAAAATGGCTACAAACGAAGCAAAGCCAAACGGCTTCCTAGAAATCCCCCATGGCAAGGAAAAAGACTTTTTATGGCCGCTGGGAATTGAAAAAATAAACGGCGTGGGCAAACAGACGGAGCCAAGGCTTCGCGCTATCGGCCTCCACACTATTAAAGATATTGCACAAACGCCGGTCGAAATACTGGAAAAGAAGCTAGGCAAGTGGGGGCGTGATCTCTGGAACAAGGCGCAGGGGATGGGCAGCGCGGAGCTGACCACGGAATGGAATCAGAAAAGCATGAGCCACGAAACGACCTTCCATGAAAACCAAACGGACATAGACTTTTTGCACAGCCAACTGATCCGGCTCACGGAAAAGAATGCCTATGATCTGCGGCGCGATGAAAAACTTACCGGTTGCCTGACGATAAAATTGAGATACGCTGATTTTGAAACGACCAACAAACAGGAAACGATTCCCTACACCTCTTTGGACGACGAGCTGATCGAGAAAGCAAAGGAAATATTTGACCGGGTGTATCAGCAGGGACGGCCCGTGAGGTTAATTGGAGTTCGTTTCAGTCAACTGGTAGACAGTGGCATGCAGATGAATCTTTTTAATAACCAGCATCATAAATTGAACCTCTACAAGGCGGTCGATGATATTAAAACGCGTTTCGGCAACGCCCTGGTTTCCAAAGCAGCAGCTCATTCCATCAAGAAAAATAAGGGCTAATCACCAAAAAAAGATACGCTACGAAAAAATGAATGCACGTGGCTATTTCTGGAGGACCGTCCAACGACAAGAAATAGACTATGTAGAAGAGACCAATGGTAATATAAAAGGCTATGAGATGAAATGGAGTCCGCGATTAAAGCTGAAAGCACCCAAAAGTTTCAAAGCGGCTTATAACACCGAAATTCTTTTAATAAATCAGGACAATTTCAGAGACTTTTTATAAGAGATGCGCAATCGTTTGCCATGATGTAGTTATCGAAAATTTGTTTTATTTGCAGCAGGCAATATCATTAACTTAGACCGCGAATCTGAACTTTGCTATCTGGAACTATTGTTTATTATCTGCAGTAGTTGTTCTTGTATCAGGATGTCGGAAATAAAACATATTGATGCAGTATCGATCCGTATAAAAAATAGCAGAATATGAGCACGCGGCAATTTCTTGATAAGTACCGTTATTGAGAACATAAATTGCAGGAGCTCCCTTAAACAGTCCGTATTAATCCGAATAATAAAAACATTATGAACGAAAAATTTACCCAACGCATAGCAGGCGAAATCGAAGAAATAAAATCCTCCGGCTTATACAAAAGCGAACGGGTCATCAATAGTCCGCAAGGTGCGGAAATTGAAGTAAGCGGCAAGACCGTGTTGAATTTCTGTGCCAACAACTATCTGGGATTATCCTCTCATCCCGATGTTATCAAGGCGGCACATGAAGCCATTGAATCTTATGGATACGGAATGAGCAGTGTGCGCTTTATTTGTGGCACGCAAGACATTCACAAAGAACTGGAGCAAAAAATATCTGAGTTTTTAGGTACTGAAGATACGATCCTGTATGCCGCTGCTTTCGATGCCAACGGTGGTGTGTTTGAACCCTTGTTTAACGACCAGGATGCCATCATTTCCGATGCATTAAACCATGCCAGCATTATCGATGGTGTCAGGCTGTGTAAGGCGCAACGTTTCCGTTATGAACACAACAACATGCAGGATCTGGAAGCGAAGTTGCAGGAAGCGTCCGGTTGCCGCAGCCGCATTATTGTTACTGACGGCTCTTTCAGCATGGACGGTACTATTGCACAGTTGGATAAAATTGTAGCGCTGGCAGAAAAATACGATGCAGTGATCATGATCGATGAATGTCATTCCTCAGGCTTCCTCGGCAAGACAGGCCGCGGCACACATGAATATCGCGGCGTGATGGGTAAGATTGATATTATCACCGGCACACTGGGTAAGGCATTAGGCGGCGCATCTGGCGGATTTACTTCCGGCAGAAAGGAAATTATTGACATGCTGCGTCAAAAGTCGCGCCCTTACTTATTCAGCAACACGGTGGCCCCCTCCATTGTAGGCGCTTCCATTGCGGTGCTGAACATGCTTTCGGCGTCTACTCATTTACGGGACAAGCTGGAATATAACACTAAATATTTCCGCGAAAAAATGACCGATGCCGGTTTTGACATTAAACCCGGCGACCACCCGATCGTTCCTATCATGTTATACGATGCCGTGTTAGCAGCCAACTTTGCCGCGAAGCTGCTGGAGGAAGGCGTTTACGTGATCGGCTTTTTCTTCCCTGTGGTTCCTAAAGGACAAGCGCGTATCCGAGTGCAGCTTAGCGCTGCACATGAACAGGCACATCTGGACAAAGCGATAGCGGCTTTTACCAAAGTAGGTAAAGAGCTGGGCGTTTTGAAATAAGTAGATTTGAAAACAGGATCGATACCAGGTCGGTATATCCTGGTATTTTTAAAATAAAATCATCGGGGATCGCGCTTGACAATGACTTTAACTGAATCTTCATGCTTAAAAATTTCATGATATTGGTGCTTTGCGCAGCAAGTACGCTGACTATGGCGCAATCAAAAGACAACAAAGCCAAATCGCAGACAACAGAACGCCCGCAGTCTACTGCAGCCGTTTCTTCTAATTTGGAATTTAATCCTGATGCAACAGTAGTCACCCATCATACAGTTACGATCAACGGTAGGTCCGTTCCTTATAAAGCTACGACAGGAACTTTGCCAGTGTGGGACGATGACGGCAAAGCCATTGCGGGTTTGTTTTTTGTGTATTACGAAAGGACGGACATAAAAGATAAAAATACACGGCCACTGACAATATCCTTCAACGGCGGACCGGGCTCTGCGTCAGTATGGATGCACATCGGGTATACAGGTCCGGCGTTTTTAAACATTGATGAAGAAGGCTATCCGGTTCAGCCCTATGGCTATTCCGAAAACCCCTTTTCCATTCTGGATGCTACCGACATCGTGTATGTGGATCCCGTCAACACCGGCTATTCGCGGATCGTGGGCAAGGATGTGAGCAAGGACCAATTTTTCGGCGTAAATGCTGATATCAGATATTTGGGTGATTGGATCAATTCTTTTGTCAACCGATACGACCGGTGGGCATCTCCAAAGTTTTTGATCGGGGAAAGTTATGGAACAACACGTGTGTCAGGACTGGCCCTGGAACTGCAACAATCACACTGGATGTACCTGAACGGTGTGATTTTGGTATCGCCTACCGATCTGGGTATTGAAAGAGGCACTGCTACAGATGCGGCATTATTGCTGCCTTATTATGCGGCGACCGCATGGTACCATAAAAAGCAGGCTGCCGACCTTCAACAAAAAGACCTAACGACGATGTTGCCGGAGGTGGAAGCCTTCACACTGAAGGAGCTGCTTCCCGCGCTTAACAAAGGAAGTATGCTTAGCCCGGCGGAAAAGCAGGCGCTGGCGGCCACAATGGCCCGCTATTCGGGTATCCCGGAAAAAGTGATCCTGCAAAATAACCTTTCTATCAGCACCAACTTATTCTGGAAAGAGTTGCTTCGCGACGAAGGGTTTACGGTGGGCCGGCTCGATTCGAGGTATAAGGGCATCGATAAGCAGGACGCGGGTGAACGCCCGGATTTCAATGCCGAGCTGACTGCCTGGCTGCATGCCTTCACTCCGCCCATCAATATGTACCTGAAAAACGAGCTAAACTATAAGACCGACTTCCCTTATATGATGTTTGGCAACGTTCATCCCTGGGACAATAAAAACAATCAAACCGGTGAAAACCTCCGGCAGGCAATGGCGATCAACCCCTATTTGCATTTGCTGGTGCAATCCGGTTATTATGACGGCGCCTGTGATTATTTTAACGCAAAATATAATCTGTGGCAAATGGACGCGTCGGGCAAATTGAAAGACAGGATCAGCTGGGAAGGATATCGCAGTGGACATATGATGTACCTGCGCAAAGAAGATCTTAAAACGAGCACCGCACATCTGCGCGAGTTTATCCGTAAATCTATACCCAAGTCCGGCACTCCCGCAAAATATTAACCGTCATTATTCCTTACTCAGCATGTGATAGATGCCTGCGGCCCATCGCCTGGGCAAAGCGCGGATCACATTGGAGACCAACCGGGAGGTGGTACCCGGCACGATGATCATCTTTTTCTTCAAGGTCTTTTTTACGGCCACTTCTCCCACACGCTCTGGCGATACTTCCATCAGATCTCCGAATTTACCCAGTTTCTCTTTGGTATCTTTTACAATGGACGGCTTGGTGTACACCGGTCCGGGCGCAAGACAGCTGACGCTGACGCCCTTCTTCTTCAGCTGGTATCTTAAGGAATAACTAAAAAAGGTAACGGCCGATTTAGAGGCGGAATACACATTTTTCACCGGTATAGGGCTGAAGCCTGCCATGCTGCTTACATTCAATATATAAGAAGGGCGATGCTGTTCCAGCAGCGGCAGCAGGTATTGCGTCATCGCCATGGGCGATTCCACGTTTACTTTGATCATGTAGCGGACGCTATCGGCCGGCAATTTCAGGAAGTCGTTAGTGCCACCCATACCGGCCACGTTGCACAGCATTTTCAAAGGAAGCTGATTCTTCTGGCTCCAGTCGGCCAAACGCGGCGCTACTTTTTCGTCAGTAAGATCTGCGGACAGGATTTCCACCTGGATGCCGTAACCCGCTTCCAGCGTTTGTTTCGCCTCCACAAGCGGCGCTTCGCTTCGCGCGATCAATATCAGGTTGTAATTCCTTTTAGCAAGCGCTTCCGCTATGGCATAGCCGATTCCCTTACTTCCGCCTGCAACGATGGCATATGGATATTTGTTTCTATAAACCAATTTTTCGGGCAGCTGTTGAGCAGCTGCATCCCCCATGAGGCTTGCCAGCAATAAGGCAACACCTATTTTAATACCGGTTGTTGCAGACAACCATCTCAGATATCGATGCAGCGGGAAGTCGGGCATTTTATTCAACATATTATTTATATATCAGATGACGGAACGGTCATTAATTGATATAAATTATTATGCCACTAATGCAACAGATCGGTTCGGGAAGGAAAAACAGAAAAACGCACGGTACCCGATTATACGCAAAACCGATTTGCACCGTTCAGTCCGGCATTGCCAGTCTGACCTCCAAAATAATTTACGCGTTAGCTCCGATATTAGTTACTTTTGTCGCCGCTTCGAATGGGTATGGATAGCTTAATCAATCATATTGACCGGGAAAAGCTGCCACGGCACATTGCCATCATTATGGATGGTAACGGCCGGTGGGCGCAGGAGCAGGGCGAAGACCGGCTTTTTGGCCATTATCATGGCGTGGAAAGTGTGCGCGACATCGTGGAAGGATGCGCAGAGATCGGTATTCAGTACCTCACCCTTTATGCGTTCAGCACTGAAAACTGGGACCGTCCCGAATATGAGGTCGTAGGATTGATGGAATTGCTGGTGGCGACCATCCGGAAGGAAGTAGAAACGTTGCACAAGAACAATATCCGGCTGCATGTCATCGGTGATATGAGCATGTTGCCCGCCTACGCGCAGCAAGAGCTCAATGAGGCTTTGGAAATCACAGCTGGCAACAGCGGCCTGAACCTGGTAATGGCTTTAAGCTACAGCGGTCGCTGGGAATTGCTCAATGCCGTGAAAAATATTGCCAATGAAGTTAAAAATAACCGGTTGCAGGTGGAGGCCATCGACCAGGACATATTGCAAAAATATTTATGCACCAGTGAGTTTCCGGATCCGGAGCTGATGATACGTACCAGCGGCGAGTACAGGATCAGCAATTTCCTGCTGTACCAGTTGGCGTATGCCGAGCTTTATTTCACTAATGTCAGGTGGCCGGAGTTCAGAAAAAAAAACCTGTATGAAGCGCTGATCGATTACCAGGGACGCGAGCGAAGGTTTGGCAAAACGTCCAAGCAGGTGAAAGAGGCCAGCTAAAAGTCGGCGTTTCCCGCAAGGCCAGCATTCCTGTCTCGTCTGTAAAAAGTTAACCGTAAACCAAATACTTCAGGCGGCGGACAGCGCAATCGCCTATTTTAACATGAGTTTTCCAATTTTTACCTTTAATTTGCCGCCGCAATAGGAATTAGTGTAACAGTGTGGTGATAAATAATAACTTCCTGCTTTTGCAAAAACTAAATTGATTACCGATATTTAAATCCCTTATGCGTTTTCTTCTTTACAGGTTTTGTGTTACAATCATATCATTAACTACGGTAAACTGTGTTTTTGCTCAAACCGATACCCTCCCCGGCAACAGGTTGTCGCAGGAAATGCTGGATTGGCAGAACCCCAGGCAACCCAGGGAATATACGATCGGCGATCTTAAAGTCACCGGAGCTAACTATCTTGATTCCACCATCATTCTGTCTGTAGCAGGTCTGCAAAAAGGTCAAAAATTTGTTCATCCCGGATCAGATATTTTCTCGCGGGCTATCCAGAACCTGTGGAGACAGAAACTGGTAGCGGATATCCAAATTTATGTAACCGATATTGTCGGCGACAACGTAACCATAGAAGTAGCTGTAAAGGAAATGCCCCGATTGGGCGATTTCAAATTTGAGGGCGTGAAGAAAACGGAGCAGGAGGAACTGGTGAAGAAAACGGCAATAGCCAAGCAAACGACGATCTTATCCGAAAACACAAGACGTAATATAGTAGATGTTGTCAGGAACTTTTACGAGGAGAAGGGTTTTCATGGTGTGACCGTGGACCTTATCGAGAAACCCGATCCCGTATTTAAAAACTCCAATGCCCTCACCATTAAAGTCAATAAAGGGAAAAGGGTAAAAATCGATGCCATCAACTTCTTTGGAAATGAAAACGTTCGAAGTGTCAAGTTGAAAAAACAAATGAAGGGTACCAAGGAAATGACCAAGATGACGTTGTTTCCTACTGATTATGTAAGCACTTACGGACCGATCGATCACTACACTTTCAAAGAATATGTGAATGACTGGGGCTTCCTGTCTGGCACGAAATCGCTGGAAGCTTTAGACCCTTATTTCAGGTTTAAATTCTTTTCCTCTTCTAAATTCAATCAAAAGAAATATGTAGAGGATAAAGAAAAAGTATTGAGCTACTTTAATGCAAAAGGATACCGTGATGCACAGATCCTCGCAGATACACAGGTGATCAAGGATGATAAGATGTATATCGACATCAAAGTGAAAGAGGGCCGCAAATACTATTTCGGCGATGTGACCTGGAAAGGAAACTCTGTCTTCAGCGACACATTATTGAACCAGGTATTGAATATCAACAGGGGCGATGTGTATGACGCCAGCACCCTGAATAAAGCCCTGGGTATTGAGCCCAGCCAGGATGCTGCGGACATCCAGACCTATTACCGTGATAAGGGATACCTGTTCATCCAGGTAACGCCAGTGGAAATGGGCATCCGGAACGATACCATTGATCATGAGATCAGGATCATCGAAGGTCCCCAGGCCCGGATCAAAAATGTAAATATTGCCGGTAACGAGCGCACTAAAGAGCACGTAATACGCCGCGAAATGCGGACTTATCCGGGTGCATTATATAGCCAGAGTGCATTGATGCGTACGATCCGCGAGCTGAACGCACTGAACTATTTTGAGCAGGAGTCCATCAACCCTCAGCCCAGGCCAAACCAGAATGATGGTACAGTGGATATTAACTGGAACCTTAAAGAAAAATCTTCCGATCAGCTGGAACTTTCTGCCGGTTGGGGTGGAGGTATCGGTCTTACCGGAACGCTTGGGGTGACCTTTAACAACTTTTCTATTAAGAACATCTGGAAAAAACAAGCCTGGGACCCACTTCCCGTGGGAGACGGACAAAAGCTGAGCCTGCGTGTGCAGTCGAACGGCCGTGCATTCCGTTCTTACAACTTCTCGTTCACAGAGCCCTGGTTAGGTGGTAAAAAGAGAAACTCCCTGATCCTTTCATATAACAATAGTAAATACTATAACCCCGACTTTACGAGCTTCTATTCTACCGGGCGTTACCGGTATTCAAGAGATACTTCACTTACCGTGAACGGATTCTCAATCGGTTTAGGAAAACAGCTCAACTGGCCGGATGACTATTTTTACATGACCTATACCGCAGCACTGACGCGCTATAATGTAAAAAATATGGGAAGGGCTTATAACCTGCCTTTCAATACCGGTATCTCTAACAACTTGAGCTTAAAAATTGCGATCCAGCGTAACTCGGTTTCAGATCCGATCTTCCCAAGAAGTGGTAGCGACCTGATGTTTAGCGTGCAGGCTACCCCTCCCTACTCGCTGCTGGGTGGTGCGGGCGACCAGTACAAAAACGTGGAATACCATAAATGGCGCTTTAATTCAACCTGGTACGTTCCGTTGGGACGCGGTAAGGGTGAAAATAAAGACCGTCAGTTTGTATTAAAACTGGCTGCCAAATACGGGTTTATGGGTAAATACAATCCCGAGCTGAACTATTCACCATTTGAGCGTTTCCAGTTGGGGGATGCAGGGCTGAACAATACCTTCTCCCTGACCGGATTTGATATCATTGCCCACAGAGGTTACCCGATCTATAATACGTCCGATCCTTCCATCAACCCGGACAACACTACATCACAGGATTTTAATAACTTCTTTATTATATTTAATAAATACCAGGCAGAACTGCGCTACCCGTTAGTGACTAATCCGAGCAGTACGATTTTTGGTCTTGCATTTTTCGAGGCTGCCAATGGTTGGAAAGATTATAAAGATTATAACCCATTCAAATTGCGTCGCAGTGTCGGCTTAGGCATGAGGTTTTATTTGCCGATGTTCGGTTTGTTAGGATTTGACTATGGTATCGGTTTAGACAGGCTTACTCCTGGCGGCGGATTGAAAGGCGCAGGTAAATTTACCTTTATGTTAGGATTTGAGCCGGAATAACAGTAACGCTGGTTTTTTTCACAATCACTATAAGTTTAAGCAACGCAACGGCTATAAATAACGTCAACCCTGAAATCCCATTTTTATAACTTTAGCAAATGATATTGCCCGCCTGATCGGAATCTGCCGGGAGTTATCAGAATGTGAATTCAGAAAAAACAAAAAAATAAATCGATGAAAAAAATATTCTTATTGACGCTTACCCTGTGTTTGGCAACCGTTTTTACTTATGCGCAGAAATATGCGGTGATCGACACCCGCTATATTTTTGACAACATGCCTGAATATAAACAGGTTCAAAAGCAAGTTGAAACACAGGCGGCAACCTGGCAAAAGGAAATTGATGCCAAGCAAGCAGAGCTGGACAGATTATACAGTGATTATGAAGCCGAAGAAGGCATGATGAGCGAGGATCTGAAAAAGACAAAAGAAGACGAACTTTTTAACAAAGAGAAAGAATTGCGTGATCTGCAAAAGAAACGCTTTGGTTTTGAAGGAGATCTGTTTAAAAAGAGACAGGACTTGATGGAACCGCTACAGAAAAAAGTCGCCGATGCTGTTAACAGGCTGTCAAAAGCCAATGGATACGATCTGGTATTCGACAAAAGTGAGGGCAAATCCATTATCTTTGCCGACCCTAAGTTGGATAAAAGTGAGGATGTGTTGAGGGAATTGAAATTGAAGTAAATTTTTTAAAACAATAAAAACAAAACTCAAAGTGAATAGTGCTTTAGGATTGAAGCATATTAACCGCTGAGAAAGAAAAAAGAAAACAAACAGATGAAACAGTTAAAATTTTTTGCAGTTGCATTGGGCCTGGTAATGGCAAGCGTGTTCTCAGCCAATGCACAGAAAATCGGATATGTCAATGTGGACGCGTTGGTTTATAACCTTCCAGAAGCACAAAAAACACAACAAGAACTTCAAAAATGGCAGGAAGACTCCATTGGTGGCACTTATACAAGATTGTATCAGGAATACCAGGAGAAAGACAGCGTACTGAAAAAAACAACAACAGCATCTGTTAAACAGGTACTGGAAAGAGACCTGGCTCAATTGGGAGAAACCTTAGGAAACTGGCAATCTATTGCCGGACAAGCATCTCAGGCGAAACAGGCACAATTATTCAACCCGCTTTACAAAAAAGTAATGGATGCGGTAAACGCTTACGCAAAAGAGAAAGGTTACACTTATGTGTTGACTCAAGATGCTTTCGTAGTAGCACCTGATAGCGATAATATAAGTATCCCTGTTGCGACAAAACTCGGCATCAAAGTAAATGATCAGGGCGCAGCGTCTGGAGCCGGCGGTACTGCACCGACCACAGCGCCTAAAAAATAATTTCGCTGTTATCAACGGATAAAAAAGCCGCCCTCATTCAGGGCGGTTTTTTACTTTTGGGCTAATTCTATCAATCATGCAACAAGTAGCTCCTATTGGTGTATTTGATTCCGGGTACGGCGGGTTAACAGTTCTAAAGGAATTGGTAGCACAGTTGCCGGAATATGATTTTATGTACCTGGGCGATAATGCGCGCGCTCCGTATGGCACCCGCTCCTTCGAAACGGTGTATCAATACACACTTGAGGCAGTGAAATGGTTTTTCGACAAGGGCTGCCACCTGGTGATTTTAGCCTGCAATACCGCCTCAGCTAAAGCCCTTCGCACTATTCAGCAAAATGACCTGCCAGCCATTGCACCCCACAAAAGAGTATTGGGTGTGATCAGACCCACCACTGAAATGATAGGAAAGTTTTCCGAAACCCGCGAGATCGGTATTTTAGCCACAAAAGGCACGGTCGCATCGGGCTCTTACCCTATTGAGATTGAGAAATTTTTTCCGGATGTGACGGTTTACCAGGAGGCTTGCCCGATGTGGGTACCCATCATCGAAAACAATGAAACAGAAAACCCCGGTACCCATCACTTTATCAAAAAAAATCTACATCACCTCTTTCAACAAGGCGAAAACATTGATGTTGTCTTGCTTGCCTGCACCCATTATCCCTTGATGCGTAAGCAGATACAGGAATATTTACCTGTGCAGGTCAAATTGCTATCGCAAGGAGAAATCGTAGCAAAAAGCCTGAAAAATTATTTATCGCGCCATTCCGAAATCGACGAGCAATGCAGTAAAAACCGGAAGTTGTCATTTTTCACCACAGATGCAACAGTTGATTTCGACGAAAAAGGATCGGCTTTTTTCGGTCAAATGGTAAAAAGCGAACACGCAGAACTGTAGTTATTGAACTTTTCCCTACCTTTGCCGTCCTTTCACAAACAGGAGATGTGGTGATCTTCTGTCGGAAAAAATTGAAATAGCATGTTCTCCCATGCCATACATTCAAAAAAAGTGAAAAATTAAGATATTATGAAACGTACTTTTCAACCGCACCGCCGTCGTCGTAAAACTGTTCATGGTTTTCGTAAACGTATGCAAACTGCTAACGGCCGTAAGGTTTTAGCAAGCCGCCGTGCAAAAGGCCGTAAAAAACTTACTGTATCTGACGAAAGAAGATTGAAGTAAGCTTTTATTATAGCAAACAAATTATTAGTAGCCCCGTTTTCCGGGGCTACTTTTTTTATTGTCAAAGACGAGGTTTATCGAAAAATTTCCAAATCCGGCAAAAAAGGTATAATTTTATACTTGAAGTAATAAAAAAATATACCATGAAAAAGCGTACGGCCAAGATGAAAAAGACGGACGTTGAATCCAATTTCGAAGTGCACGAGCCTGAGGCGGTCTATGTGACCACTCCATCGTATCACCCTGCTATTGTCGTCGCCAAGGCGAGCAAACCCGAGTGGCAGATGACCGCGGTGGAAAAAATGGGTCTGGTCCGAGACGGCATCAGCAAAAGGAGTCTGGAAAGCTTGAAAAGTAAAGCAAACCTTGACTATGATAAACTGTCAACGTTATTATCAACAACGAGAGCGACGCTGATCAATAAAAAAGGCGCCGAGCATTTTAATACCACACTGAGCGAAAAGATCGTAAGTATTGCCGACGTGTATTCATATGGGTTCGAGGTGTTCGAGGACGAAGATACATTCAACGAATGGGTGTTTAGACCCAACCGGGCTTTGGGTGGAAGGCCTCCCTTTGAGCTTCTGGACAACCAGTTTGGGCGGGAAGAGGTAAAAAGCCTGATTGGCAGGATCGATTACGGCGTTTACTCTTAATAAGGTGATTATGTTGGTATATCGTGTAGCGAAGGCAAAATATGCAACTGATCTAAAGGGCGAAGGATCCAGGCTTTGGGGAGGGAGATGGAACAACAAAATGGTCGCATGCGTCTATACCTCGGAAAGCAGAGCCTTGGCTGTACTGGAATATACGGTCAACATTAGTCTGGACGAGGTACCACGCGCACTGAACATCGTAACGATAGAAATACCAGACCGAAAAATTGTGCTGCTCGAGGAAGTCAATTTACCCGGCGATTGGAAACAGGCTCCGGCCCCTTCGTCAACAAAAGATTTTGGTTCGAAATTATTGCTATCGGCCGCAGATCCAGTGATCCGGATTCCTTCCACTATTCTTCCGAATGAATATAATTACCTGTTAAATCCAAGGCATCCCGATAGCGAAAAATTTAAAATAGTGGACATTGCCGATTTTGTGTACGATATCAGAATAAAAACAACTTGACCCATAAGCCCCATAATATATTTCCAAAATCACACCGGCTAAAAAGCCGGAAGCGACTACAGCAGGTTTTTGCTGAAGGAAAAAGCGTACGCGCCGAAAATGTTCGGATCGTTTTTCTCAACGAAAAAAACGGCGTTCCTGACCTGAAATGCGGTGTAGGGCTGACGACTAAACATTTTAAAAAAGCGGTCGACCGGAACAGGATCAAACGCCTGTTAAGAGAAGCTTACCGCCTCCAGCAGAAGCCGCTTCGCGATTACAGCCTGCAAGCCGCGGCTTCCTTATCTGTTTTTATTTTGTATACCGGACGAGAATTACCGGTTTATGCTGGCTTATATGAAAATGTCAGCGTAGCTTTACGGAAACTGGTTAAAATTTTACATGCAACGGCTACTGAAAATACTTAGCTGGCCTTTCATAGCCCTGATCAAATTTTATCAGTGGGTCATCTCGCCATGGCTGGGTCCAAAATGCAGATTTACACCCACCTGTTCTCAATACGCATTGGAGGCATTTAAAAAGTACGGTATCTTTAAAGGATTCTGGCTTTCAGTAAAACGTATATCGAGATGTCATCCCCTGGGAGGAAGCGGATACGACCCGGTACCTTAACGCCCTTTAAAATTAGAGATCAGGCTACCCCGGTCCTTGCAATGGATCTTTTCTTATTGATTGGAAGTCAACAAACATTCTTAAACATTCAACAAGCCCATTGGGTAAAAAGATACAAATATGATCACAGGAATCGGCTTAGATGTCATTGAAGTAGAACGGGTGCGGCAAAAGATTGAAAAAGAACAAGGCTTCCGCGAATTGGTTTTCGCGCAGGAGGAAATCAATTACTGCGAGCCGAAAACCCATAAATATGAACATTATGCAGCCCGATTTGCGGCCAAAGAAGCACTATTTAAAGCCCTGGGTACCGGCTGGACCGACGGCACGGCTTATAACGAGATATTGATTCTTGGTGATGACGCCGGAAAACCCGAGCTGCACCTGACCGGGGAGACGGCAAAAACGCTTCACCGGGTCGACCTGGCGAAGGTAAAGATCTCTGTAAGTCATTTAAAGAATATTGCCGCTGCGGTGGTTGTTATTGAAAGCTAGCAGACGGACATCCAGCCGACTTATTTGCTATTACCGCCTTCTTTCTTCTTTTGCGGTGGTCTGTTATGGCCACTATTCCGGTTGGATTGTTGCCTTTGATTGCCTCCTTTGTGTTGCCCCTGCTGCTTTCCGCCTTGCCGGGACGCATGTTGCTGGTTCTGTCCCTGCCCCGCGTTCGCATTAGTCTTCGCCTGCTGCGGTGCTCCGCCTCTCCGCTGTTGTTTGCGTTTCTTATCAGCCCTTTCCAATGCGCGCAAAGAAGTTTGTCCTACTACATCCACAAAAGATGCCTCCAGCTCCTTCGGCTTGCTGGACACTACTTCAACCGCCTCTAATTCTTCAGGAATGATGTTCTGCCGGTTCAGCGATTTTATTTTTCTGACACGTTCAATAGTCAGCGGGTATTGTTTGTTGCTATCGGGCAGCGAATACCACATCAGGTTTTTAAAAATGTCTTTTTTGATCAGGTAGGCCCGGCCTTTCGCCACTTCCAGCTGATCGCAATCAGTCGGAAATCCCTGCAAGGCGTCGAGATAAGTATCAAGCTCGTAATTGAGGCAGCATTTTAAACGGCCGCACTGGCCACTCAACTTGGTCTGGTTAATGGAAAGATTTTGGTAGCGGGCGATGGAAGTATTAACCGATTTAAAATCAGTCAACCAGGTAGCACAGCACAGTTCCCTGCCACAGCTACCGATCCCTCCCACTTTTCCGGCTTCCTGGCGGGCGCCAATCTGCCTCATTTCCACCTTCACCTTGAACTCTGTCGCATACACCTTGATCAGCTCCCGGAAATCAACACGGCCATCCGCGATGTAGAAAAATGTCGCTTTCCGTCCATCTGCCTGCATCTCTACCTGGCTGATTTTCATATCCAGCTTCAATTGACGGGCAATCGCACGGCTTCTGATCACGGCTTCCGGTTCGCGCTGTTTGTTCATCAAGCGTTGATCCAGATCGCGATCTGTTGCAAGGCGCAACACCTTTTTCATATCGGGATTGGCTTCTTTAACGCCGTACTTCTTCATCTGGAGGCGCACGATTTCTCCTGTCAGAGAAATTTCCCCTACATCAAACCCACTTACGCCTTCCACTGTAACCAGGTCTCCTTTTTCAAAAAAATGAACGGTAGTATTTCTGTAAAAATCTTTCCGGGTTCCTTTATTAAAACTAACTTCTACCACATTGCAATAACTGTCCATGTCCGCAATCGGTAAATTGCGCAGCCAGTCGTATGTATTCATTCTATTGCAGGCACCCGTGCTACATCCTCCGTTGCTTTTGCAACCTCCCGGCTTACCACCTTTAGCAGTACCACAACTTGTACAACCCATTGTTTGTATATTCTTTAATGCGGAAAAAGGAGCTGGAAAATATGGCGTATAAAAAAATGGCAGCAGCTAACAACCTCGCTGCATCAAAAAGATATAAAAAACTGAAAACCAGTTTATTTAAAAACATCCTTCCCGAAATGAAGGATTAAGAGTTATCGCTATTTTTCCGTCTGCACTATCCGATTTCCGCTAAAATTTATTATTTCTCTGCCCCAATTCACTCTCCTCAATCATTCAAAAATACAACATTGTCCTGAATGATATGATATATTTTAATCGTCAGCGCCATAAACAGCATCTTGCCGTTGGCATTTCTTTCAATATAGTAAGCGGCCTTGTCCAGCTCGTCGATGATGGCTTGTTGCTTACCCACATCAGTGATCCGGTTCAGCCGCAGGGCGAAATCCCTTTCCTTCTCCGGAAACTCATCCGCCATCCCGGGCATGATGTGGATGCGGAGCGCCAGCTGCAGCAGGTGGTTGAAATACCTCAAAAACTGTTTTTGCCCCTCCCGGCCAAGTTGCCCCACTTCGTCGACCCACTTAGACTGCGCCACCGGCCCTGTTTTCAGAATGCTGTTCAGCCAGTCTCTAAGCAGGTTTTGCCAGTCCTCATCCGAATGCTGCATAATTTGCAGCGCTTCGCGATAATTTCCATCGCTGATAGCGGCCACCCGTGATGCCGTCACCTCATCCGCCTTATTCCGGCTTACCAGCGCTGTTTTTATCTCTTCATCCGTCGGCTGCGGAATTTTTATCAGTTGGCATCTGCTCAGGATCGTTTGCAGTATTTGCCCTTCATTTTCTGCTACGAGTATAAAAACCGTTTTTTCCGGTGGTTCTTCAATCAGTTTCAACAGTTTATTCCCTTCATTTCCGAGATATTCAGGCAGCCACATGATCAACACTTTATATCCGCCTTCGAAACTTTTCAGATTCAGTTTCCTGATGATATCATTACACTCGTTGGCAGTAATATTACCCTGCTTATTTTCTGCGCCGATAAACTGCAGCCAGTCGTATACATTCCCGTAAGCGTAACTCCTGACAAATTCGCGCCATTCGGTGATGTAATCAGCACTTAACGGGGGCGTTCCCGCTTTTTTTGTTACCACCGGGTAACTAAAATGAATATCCGGATGGGCTAATACAGTCGCTTTCTGGCATGCGGGGCAGGTGCCGCAGGAATCGGTTGCCAGCTGGCGGTCTCCGAGCTCCGCGGGGGCATCGCCAAACAGAGAAGGCCCTTCCATCGGGGCTGCGCCGTTTACCTTCTCACACACGATAAATTGGGCAAAAGCCAGTGCTAAAGACAGCGCGCCGCTTCCCTCCTTTCCCAGGAAAAGCATGGCATGCGCCAGGCGGTTTTCCTGCATCAGCTCCGGAAGCTCCTGCTTCAAATGCGATTGGCCGATAACATCTGAAAAATGCATAAGATGCAAGGTAAATGGATTTGGCGGGATAAAGCAAACAAGAGTCAGTAATTTTGCCGGCAGGATCTTGAATGGGAAGATGCGTCGGAGTTGGTCATTAAACCTCTTCCCGCATTCTGTTCATACCAAATGATCCGGCCCTATATAAATATATTATGAAAGTCGAACAAATCTATACAGGGTGCCTGGCTCAAGGCGCCTATTATATTACTTCCGGTACTGAAGCCGCCATTATCGATCCCCTGCGCGAGACCGAACCCTATATCGCGCGGGCAAAAAAGGACGGCGTAACGATCAAATATATTTTTGAAACTCACTTTCATGCTGATTTCGTGAGCGGACATGTAGACCTGGCTGCTAAAACAGGAGCACAGATCGTGTTCGGACCTACCGACGCGCCCATCGGATACGACGCGCTGATCGCCGGCGACGGCCAGCTATTCCAGATCGGAGATGTTCAAATGAAGCTGATCCACACGCCCGGGCATACCCTGGAAAGCAGCTGTTATCTTTTGCTGGACGCATCCGGCAAGGAAAAAGCGCTGTTCACCGGTGACACGCTGTTTATAGGAGATGTGGGGCGCCCCGACCTCGCACAACAGGTGGTCGAGGGCCTGACGCAGGAAAAGCTGGCGGGCATGTTGTTCCACTCTCTTCGGAACAAGATTGCCCCTCTTCCGGATGATGTGATCGTGTATCCGGCCCATGGAGCGGGCAGCGCCTGTGGTAAAAACATGAGCAAGGAAACCAGTGATACCCTCGGAAATCAGAAGCGAACGAACTACGCGCTGAATATGGCCCTGAATCAACAGGAGTTCGTTGACCAGGTGACAGAAGGATTAACGCCGCCGCCTCAATACTTTCCTCAGAATGTAAAAATGAATATTGAGGGATATGATAGTATCAGCGAAGTGTTAGACAGGGGAACGCAGCCACTGGATCCTAAAGCCTTTGAAGAAGTAGCCAATCAAACCGGCGCCGTAGTGGTCGATACAAGGAAGGCCGATGATTTTTCAATAGGATTTATTCCCAACTCGATCAACATTGGCATTGATGGAAGTTTTGCAGTGTGGATCGGCACGCTCATTCCCGATACCAGGCAAGAGATCCTGATTGTAGCCGATGCCGGGCGGGAAGAAGAAGTAGTCACCCGTCTCGCGCGGGTAGGATACGACCATTGCCTGGGATTCCTGGAAGGCGGGATCGCAGCCTGGGAAGCCGCGGGCAAAGAGGTAGATAGGATCGAAAACATGACACCCGAAGCCCTCTCGGAAATCGCGAACGCGGATATTATTGATGTCAGAAAACCATCAGAATTTGAAGGAAGTCGTATCGATAAGGCAAAGAATTTCCCTTTAGACCATATCAACGAATATCTGGCGGATATAGATCCACAAAAGACCCAATACATACATTGTGCAGCCGGATACCGGTCTATGGCTTTTGCTTCTATTTTAAAAGCGAGGGGGTTTGAAAATGTGGTAAATGTAAGCGGTGGCTACCAGGCGATCAAAGCCAGCAACCGGTTTCCATTGGTTGAATCATTATGATCAGGCTATCAGGAGCCTTGTTTGTTTTCCAGGTAATCCATCATGTTATCTGACTCCACAACCGGTTTTCCTGAAACGTCTTTATTGTACCAGTAGATCCAGGCAATAATGATGTCTCCGTTGTCCAGCGCGGTTTCTACGAGCTCGCGTTTGTAGTAAATGTCTTCGCCGTCGTCGGGATACAATCCTTCATAGTCGTCGAGCTGGGCCAATATAAAAGACAGTTCCTTCGGGTTCCTGATCTCGTATAACTCGCCTTTGATGAATCGTCCCGTGTCGCCAGGCGTTCCCACCGGGAAAGTACCCATGTCGTAAATGGTCCCTTTCACCCGGGCGGTACCTTTTAGCTTGAAATACTTGGAGATATACTCATAGGCAGGACTTTTGAACCCGCTGAGCAGCGATCCGTAAACAAAAAGAAAATGGCTATGTGTTTGCATAAAGTGATGATGAAACAGATGAATCAACTTTTATCATCGATGAGAAAAACGTAAACTTCTTTAGGACCATGTACGCCCACGACCAATGTTTTTTCGATGTCTGCTGTACGGCTTGGCCCGGTGGCAAAGGTGATCAATGATGGCAACTGGCTACCGTACTTTTCTTTAATTCCGTCTAACGCCTCTCGGATATCGTATACCAGCTGGCTCGTGTAGGCAACGCATACATGGATGGGCGCATACACACTTGTGTTGCGACCGCTCTTTTCAGCCGCGCTCATCACAATACTACCGGTTCTTGCAACGAGGTATTCACAACCCGTAATGGCAACATCACATCCCGCAAGATCTCCGAAATCATTTAAAAACGCGAGCCCACCAGCGAAGAGCTTACTCAGCTCCGGCTCGATGCAATAGATATGCCGCCAGCCCTGGGACACCGCTAAATCGTTGAACTGTTTGACGAGATGTTTTTCGTCGAGGCAAAAAGCAAATTTTCCCTGCAGGGCCGTGAATCGCTCGGCAAATTCCACTTCGATCTCCTGGGTCAAAGGTTGGAACACCGACGACTGGCCTTCACTTTTGGGGAAAGGGATGGGCGTGGGCTGAGCCAGCGCTTCCCTTATCTTCCTTAAAATATTTCCCTTTTCGGATCGCACGTTTATTCTTCGTTGGCAGCTGGTGTGCTATCTGTATTGTTAAACGGAGGTATCGCGCCGGGATCTACGTCGCCGCTGGTAGGCGGTAATATGATATCGGTCAATACTTTTTTCTCCTCAAATGGTCGTTTTCCGATCAGTCTTTCCAGGTCGTCTTTTAAAAGTACTTCTTTTTTCAACAACTCTTCCGCTACGATCTCCACTTCAGCTTTCTTTTCCTGCAGAAGCGATTTAGCTCTCTGATACGCTTCATCCGACAACTTCTTCACTTCCTGGTCGATTACCTTACCCGTTTCTTCGCTGTATGGCTTGTGGAAACTATTGTCGCTGTGAGAATCATAGAAAGATATGTTACCGATCTTATCGTTCATTCCATAAATGCTCACCATGGCGTAGGCGGTGCGGGTCACCTGTTGCAGATCGCTGAAAGCACCGGTTGATACTTTTCCGAAGAACAACTCTTCGCTGGCGCGACCACCGAGGGTCATACACATATCGTCGAGCAATTCCTGTTGCATGGTGAGATATTTCTCTTTAGGTAAATACTGCGCATACCCTAAAGTTGCGGTACCTCTTGGCACGATCGTTACTTTTAACAGCGGATGTGCATGCTCCAGGAACCAGCCCGCTACCGCATGTCCTGCTTCATGATAGGCGATCACTTTCTTCTCTTCAGGCGCAATGATTTTGCTTTTCTTTTCAAGACCACCAATGACCCGGTCAATGGCATCCTGGAAGTCCTGCATTTCCACGCCGGTTTTATTTTTCCTGGCAGCGATCAGTGCTGCTTCGTTACACACGTTGGCGATATCTGCACCGGCAAAGCCAGGAGTCAGTTCTGCTAACTTGCGCACATCAAGATTTTCCGATGTTTTTATTTCTTTGAGGTGAACTTTAAAGATCGCTTCCCTTCCGGCCATATCTGGCTGATCGATTGAGATCTGACGGTCGAAACGACCGGGTCTCAATAAGGCGGAGTCTAATACGTCCGGACGGTTGGTGGCGGCAAGAACGATAATACCTGAATCCGTACCAAAGCCATCCATTTCTACCAGCATCTGGTTTAAGGTGCTTTCACGCTCGTCGTTGCTCATCATGGCGTTCTTGCCACGTGCACGGCCTATGGCGTCTATCTCATCGATGAAGATCACACAAGGAGCTTTCTCACGCGCCTGCTTGAACAGGTCTCTCACGCGGCTGGCGCCTACCCCAACGAACATTTCTACAAAGTCTGAACCGCTGAGACTGAAGAAAGGCACCTGTGCCTCCCCCGCCATAGCTTTTGCTAACAGCGTCTTACCGGTACCTGGAGGTCCAACCAACAATGCTCCTTTAGGAATTTTACCACCGAGGCTCGTATATTTTTTAGGATTTTTCAGAAAATCCACAATTTCCATTACTTCTACTTTGGCTTCGTCTAATCCTGCCACATCCGCAAAAGTGATGTTTACTTTGGTGCCCTTGTCAAACAGCGTTGCTTTAGATTTTCCAATGCTGAAAATACCGCCCGGACCACCAGCACCGCCGGCGCCGCCGCTCATTTTACGCATCAACAAGATCCACACGCCCAACAACAGCACAAAAGGAAGTAAATACCCGATCGCTTTTCCCAGAAAGTCACTGTCTGGATTTACTTCCGGCTCGAGCCGCGCTAAAGAAGGATTACGCTCATAAAACTTATCCATCTGCCCGACAAACTCGTCTCCGCTGGTTACATGAAAATAAAACTGCGGACTACTATCGTCACCCGATTTCACCAGCGTTTTGTCAGCATTAGGGTAGGTGGCCAGGGAATCGCTTTTCAACCAGACACGAACGATGTCTTTGTTATTAACGATTGTGTATTTTTCCACATGCCCCTTCACGAGCATTTCCTGGAACTGTGAAAGGTTGATTTCCTGCCTGGTGGACCCTAACGGGTTTAAGAACTGGAAGGCCAGCATAATGGCCAATATGATGATAAAGGCCCAATAGCTGCCAAACTTAGGCCCCTTTTTGGGCTCGCCCGGAGTCAACCCTTTATTATTATTTGTAGAAAACGGATTATTTCTCTTTTCCTGCTTCGCCATTTTATCTGTTTGTTGTATAAGGTAAAAACCTTGTGAATTGTTTATTAAGTTATTGAAAAAATCAGGCGTGCTCTGCTACGGCAGCATCGCTCCACATTTCTTCGAGATTATAAAACTTGCGGCTTTCCGGATGCATCACATGCACGACAATATTCACAAAATCGATCAATACCCATTGCAGCCCCTGAAAACCTTCCTTGTGAAAGACGTTCTCGCCGCAATTTTCCTTTACGCTCGCCTCCACATTGTCGGCAATCGCCTTAACTTGCGGTTGGCTGGGCGCCTCGCATATCACAAAAAAATCCGCCACTGCCTCGGGTATCTTTCTCAGGTCGAGGGACACGATCTTCTCGCCCTTCTTTTCCTGGATAGCGGCAATGATGGTTTTAAATAATTTAGAATTTTTAGTAAGTTTTACAGATCCGGAGTTTCTGCGTTTTGCTAGCGAAGCCAATGGTTCCAATAGAAGATGAGATTTTAATTATAAGAAGACATTTACGCCGGAATAGGAAATTTAGGACTTGATGACAGTGTATGATGTGCACGCTACACTAAACTTTCGATATTCCTTGTTTAATTTGCTCAAAAATAACGAATATTGGTACAACAATCCGCAGATAATTGGCCTTTTCCGCCATTGATCGAACTTTTATCAATCGATAGCACCAATAATTATGCCCTAAGCCTCCTGAAACAGAACGACCTGACGGAGCGTCAGTACCAGATTGGACACGGGTCGGCAGTTTTTGCACATGAGCAATATGCGGGAAAGGGACAGCGGGGCAAAACCTGGATTTCTAAGCGTCGCGAAAACATTCATCTGAGCATCATCATGGACCCGCGCCGCATCGGGTTGCAGCGGCAATTTTTGCTGGCAGCCCTCGTGGCGTTGGCTGTGAGAGATTTTATGGACGCATATGCGCAAAGCGATCTGGCGATCAAGTGGCCGAACGATATCTATTTCAAAGGCCGGAAAGCCGGTGGGATCCTGATCGAAAATATCGTGAGCGGCAACGAATGGCGATGGGCCGTGGCAGGTATCGGTTTGAATATTAACCAGACTGATTTCCGGAAGGTCACCGGGCGCGTTCCGGTGTCGCTCCGGCAGATAACGGGCCAGCAGTTTGACTGCTTTTCGCTGGCCGGAGAACTAAGGGACCGGGTAGTCGGTGGGTATGATGCTGCTGTAAACCGGTTGGCTCAGGGACACGGAAGCGCCTGGGAACAGGATGTTATGCATGACTACAACCAGCATTTGTTCCGGAAAAATGAAAAAGTACTTTTTGAAAAAAACGGCGAACCTTTTGAAGCTACTGTAAAGAGCGTATCAGCTAACGGGCAGTTGACCATTGAATCTGACAAAGAAAGCACACTGGATTTTGGAGAGGCAGTTTGGATTACCTAACTTGCTCCAAAACCAATACTACTTATGAAGCGGCTGCTTTTGATAACATCACTTATCGCATCTTCCTGCGCCTTTGCACAAAAATATCAGTTATCCATCCAGGCTGGCGGAAATACGTCTTTTGTACCGGGATTTAATAATGATATTACTATAACCGGACGATCGAACCTGATATTATCCCAACTCCTATCGGAATTAAATAGTCCGGGACCAGAGTTGACTTTCGCTGGCCTTCAGCAGCATACATCTCCTAAAAAGCAACTTAGTTTTTCTGCCAGCGCTCAGCTGGAAAGAGCTCTTAAAAACGGATGGGGCATCAGCATTTCTCTAGGGGTCAACCAGGTTAAGTATACTTACGATAACATGTTACATACTTATGATCCTGACCGCCGATCTTTAGAGGGCATAAGCATGAAAACCATTCATCCTAAGTATGGCGACACTAAAATCACCTACCTGGCATCGCGCATAGCAAATATTTCGAAGCGATGGCACAAATTCTCTGTCACTGCCGGTCCGGAACTAAGCTATGCGATCAAAAAACGCTATTTCAACACATTTACGCAAGCCTTTAGTTCCGACGAGAAGCAATACGTTACCATATATACTGATGGGCGCGGAGACGCCCAATCATTTCTGATCGGAGGGATAGTCTCCGCAAGATATCATGTTGCAGACAAACTCTACTTGACGCTGGGCGGACGGAAATTCTTTAACTCACTTTATAAAAAAGAAAACACCTACCCGGACGTCTATCGAAAAAGCAGGCCATTGCAAGTTGAGCTGGGAATAGGATACAATTTTGCCACTTTTTAATAACTCGCGAACGGACAACCCTTTCCATTTAATTCCCTACGTTGTCGCGGCTACCGTACTTGCCATTGTAGCAGCCTGTGTGGCTTGCACTGCGGCCGCTTCTGCGCTGCTCATGGACGTGTCGCCACCGGCTATGCTGACGAAGGAATATCCCCAGCCCTTCAATTCATTTTTCCACAACAAGGAGCCGTCTTTCGCATTCAGGCAAACCAGGACCCCGGAAATGCCGATGTAGAGCTTGCTGCCCTCAAGGACGATCTGTCCGATGGCGTAGGAAGTGGTAGTCTTCACGATTTTGCTCAGCTTTATTTCCCAAACGATATCGCCGGATTTCTTATCGATCGCCGCAACGCGGCCATTGCTTAAAATAAAAAGTTTATTGTCAAGTCTCATAATATGATGTTTGATGTAATGTATTCGTCAAAAAGGATAGCAGTTATTTACCTTTCCCCAGCTTTTTCAGCAGCAGCTCCGGCTCATTGGTTGTGATAAAGTCGATTCCCTCTGCCAACAGGTCGTCCATTATTTTTTCGTCATTCACTGTCCAGGCGTTGGTTTTTACACCGATCGCTTTGGCATTCCTGATCCAGTTTTTGTCTTTCTGAAAAACATTGTAATGATAATCGGCATCCAGCTGATCGGCTTTCAGTTGTGCTGCAGCTACATCGCCGTTGAGATACTGTACCGGCGCTTTAGGCTCCATGGCTCTTACCTTTTTGCACACATCATAATCGAAGGAGATGTAGGCCACATTTGATTGTCCTTTCATTTGTCTGACCATGTTCACTACTTTTTCAGCCAGTTGAAGCGACCGCTCTTTGCTGACTTTTGATGGCTTTATTTCGGCCACCAGGCGGGTTTTGCTCTGCGTCAGGCCTTCCTTTAGATAATGCTCCAATGTTGGGATCTTCTCTCCATTCTCCAGTGTCTTTTCTAATAACTGGCGATAGGTGCTGGTTTCGATAGGCAATCCTAAAAAATCTGCATTATGATTGACCACCAGCACCTCGTCTTTGGTCATGTGTATATCGAATTCTGTTCCGCCACAACCCATGGCTATCGCGGCTTTCAGGGAAGCGATCGAATTTTCGGGTGCACCGGTATGTTTAAAGGCTCCGCGATGGGCAATTACTTTGTTGGCAAACTTCATGTCGGATGTCATTGACTTTTTGGAAACGCCACAAGCGGCGAGTAAAACCGCCAGGGCTAAGGAGGCAAAGAGCGCTTTTTTCATGTACTTATTTTTAGATTCAATGGTTGAGGTGGATCGCTGCATCTTGTCTGCCTGAGCTTTCAACAATCTGTTCAGGCACTATTTTGATGGTTTTTAAAATAATAACGGGTTCTAAGTTATCGGATTTTTGCACATCACGCTATATCTTATTCTTTGTTCTTATTCGAAAGCGGTCGATAATCGCTTCATCCGACTCCGCCTCGCGGGCCTCCCGCTCCAGGTCACAGTTATAGTAGCCTTTACGAATCGCTTGCCACATGTAGGTAAAGATAAAAGTGAAAAAACCCATCCGCGCGTATTGTTCAATATGTTTTAATTCATGACGCAGCCATTTTTTATGACCAAGAAATTCATTTCGGGTCACGCCATGCAGGTAAATCCTGTTTCCAAACACAATGGCCGCGTTTTTTCCCCGCAACTTTTTAGCGGCGATCTTTGCGAGTAAAGAATTTTCTACAATGGAAAAATATTGCATTCATTGAATGTTCTAAGATTGTTTCGATATCAACGCCTCAATAATACGCAGGTTCGCATCCTTGTCCTCTTCAGCAACAGGTTTCGGTTGGTCGCCATTAAAAACCGCCTTGCACCATTTCAGTATTTTTTCCTGGTCTTTATGCTGACTGATCTGGGCGTCAAGCCATTGGTTGGCCTGCTCTTTACTCCCTGTGCTTTCAATAGCCCAGGCGGTTATCACAGCGTTGGAGGGAATAAAATTTTTTACCGTATTATCTACCTTCGGTGTAAAAGTTTTGATCCGCTGTAGCAGAGATTGCGGCTGTTTGTTACCGGCAATATATTCTAACCAGTCTTCCAGCCGCGCATCGATGTCTGCTTCATAAGGCTTGCCGACACCTAACGACTCGGGCCATAATCTGGCCTCTGCTATCAAAGCTTTCGCCTGAGCCTGTTTACCACGGTTGAGTGCGTTGACTGCCTGCATCAACTTCGCTTCGCGATACAGCGCGCGCCCTTCTGTAGCACCTTCGAAAGGAATGATATGAAGTCCGGACACGACTTTATCAGCCTGTTCATATTTTTTATTGAGCAGCAAACACTTTGCATACAGCATGCCCATGATATAGTGATCCGGATGGGATTTGTAGTAAGGCTCAACAATAGAAAGCGCCTTAGCGGGCTGCTGATGCCGGATGTAATACTCCGCCAACAACTTGTGGTAGCGCCATTGCTGTTTGTCCAGTGCCAGTGCGGTCTGTAGATCGGTCAGCTCCCGCGCTTCATCTTTGCCAATGGCCGCCCGCACTACGTAGAACGGTGCAAAATCGGGTTTCCTGCCACAATCGTTCAGAAGCTGCTGAGCTTCCTGCACGCGGTTGCGATCTTTATAAATCAGGGCCAGCTGATACTTCAGGAGCCAATCTGTTTGGCGGCTGAGCAATCGCTCCAGCACCATGGCCGTTTCTGCCCGAAAAGGGAAAGCCAATTCCGGATCGATCTTATTGACGTCAACTTTTTTATCATTCAGGAAGGCAAGCCAGTAGCCGGCTTCGGCCGAAGGCGGGCTCATCCTGAAAACCATTTCCGCTTCCGTTGCCAGACCTGCGCCATAGTACCAGGTGGCTAACTCTGCATAGGTTTCCTGGGGTAATTCGTTTTTTATAAGCGCGGTGAAAGCTGCTTTTGTAGCAGCAGTGGGTTGTGACAAATATTTTTCAAAACGAGCAAAATGATTCAGCGGATCGTAAGAAAGAATGGTATCGAGCGCGGCTTGGTAAGCCGCCTTATTTGAATAACGTAGGGCTGCGGCCTGCAGCATCAGCGCTTCTATATTGTAACGGTTATAATCTATCGCCTTTTTACAGTAATCGATAGTGGCGGCGAAGTTCTTTTCTTTAATAAACAGATGCGCCAAACCCGTGTAGGCCGCACTTCTATATTCCTGCGTGAGCGCGGCCAGACTAAACCCGTCTTTAGCATCGGCGATATTTCCTAACCGAGCATTGATCAGTCCGTAATAATAATTGGCGTCGCCGGCGTGGGTGTCGATCTGCAAAGCACGCATGATCGTTTTCAACGCGTCCGCATATAACATATTGCGATATTGCAAGGCCGCCATTTTCACTAATGCCGGCAGAAAATAACCATCCTTCTCCAGCGACTCTTTTAGCTTGATCTCCGCTTCTGGATACATTTTCTGGTCCATCAGCTCCTCTCCCTGCATGTACAGTCCGTAGGCAGTATTCCAGTCAAAGTCAGCGGGAGCGGTAACCGGCCGGCTCAACACCTCTTTACGAGGATCGGCCTGATAAACGAGCGTATTTGTACCCAATGAAACTTCCACGTCGTTGAGGTCTGCCTTCATCTTTAAGGAATCGCGAAAGACTTCCAACGGGTGTAGCCGCAGCTTCTTTTGGTAAACGGTTTTCCCGTTGGCCATAACCCGTATCGTGTCGTCGATGAACTGGGCAGCGGAAAAGAAAACCTTGAGCCGGCCATCTTCATGTTTAACGTTCAAAGCTCCGTATTCATTGGCCTCCGTTATTCCCCTGGTCTTTGATACAGGATACCAGTACTCCTTCCAGGTGTCTGTGGCGTATGGCGCAAAGCTGATGTGCTGAAAAGGCGTGAAGGTGCTTTTTACACCGTTCTGGTTAAACATGCGGCCAGACTGGATCTCGACATACTGACCGTCAGTATCGGTGAGCATCTTCTCCCATATCATGCCCTGGCGCGACAACCCCCATATCCATATCTTGCGGCCGGCTTTGTCATCGTAAGTTCCATAGCGGACCATACCTTCGTCCTCGTCATGATAATATGCCCCGAAAAAATGAGCAGGTTTTCCAAATACGTGATACGACTTATATCCTCCAAAATCATTCTCTTCATAAAAATTGATCTTCTTCCCACGCTCTTTATTAACCGGCCAATCGGATGCTTCACCATCATGACCGATGTATTTGGTGCCGGGGAAAACAAACTCGAGGTTTCCTCTCGCTTTTACACCGAGGTTCATCCAGTGATAATAGGGCTGGGGTTCCGGAGTGCTGTTGTACCAGAAAGAGCGGGTAGTGAAATACGCTTTGTCTTTGGGCAGGTTGATCTCGACGCGCCAGTTACTTCGGGTTAATAAATCGAGCACGCCGATAAAGCAGCTCACGCTTCCGTCGGCATTGGATCTTGTTGTATAATCGACGGGGGTTGCACAATTGGGCGTATGGCCCATGATCCCATAGTTAGCCTCAAGCCCGCCGCTGGTCCAGGGACCGCGCATCGCGACATCTCGAAACTTCACCGTATGGTTATAGTAAATAAAAGGTTTCCCGGTTTTCTTTTCCATAGCTGCCCAGACCTTGCCGCCGATTTCCGGCAGGATCAGGAGTTTGATATAATCGTTCTGCAGCTCGACGACCTTCCATTGCTTGGTCACTGGTCGATCAGTAAATCCATCATACCTGAAATATGGATATACCGGCGACAGTAATGCGATGGGATTGGGATCTGAAAAAGGATACGTGGGAAAAGCCTGTTGATATTCCTTTACAGAAGCGGGTTGCTGGCCGAATGACGTCATCGTCATCGCGACTAAGCTGGTTGCGAGAATAAGTTTCTTCATCATACGTGCAAAAGCGCTGAATGTTTAGCGAATAATATCCGGAAGTTGCTTCCGAAGATAAATCAAAACACGCTATCCCTGCCAGCGAATAAAAAAGGTTTTTCACGTAGATGCCCGTAAGCTAGGGTGTACAAAAAAGATATCACGAACGGAAGATGGTCAGACGGGGACCGTCAGACCATGTAAACCAGCCCCCCAAAATGAAAACAGCTTATTAAAAAGTTGCGATGGAGTATAACCAGGCCGCGGCGCCCGTCTCTACTTTACGGCCAGGGGCGGACCATGTAAAAAGCGGCTTCCAAAATGAAAGCCGCTTAGCAAAAAGTTGTTATGTAGAAAGCTTATGCCTCTTTTACCAATTCAATGTTCGCTACCAGCTTCACGTCATCACTTACTACGATACCACCGGCCTCGGTAACCGCGCCCCAGGTCAAACCAAATTCTTTACGGTTGATCTTGCCCGTCACTTCAAAACCTGCTACTGTCTGACCATACATATTAGGTCCTACACCGCCATGCTCTACTGCCAGCGTCACCGGCTTGGTAATTCCTTTCAGGGTAAGGTCTCCAGTCAATTGGTAGTCATCTCCATC
Source organism: Niabella sp. ZPM-14 (assembly GCF_055693045.2). NCBI lineage: Bacteria > Pseudomonadati > Bacteroidota > Chitinophagia > Chitinophagales > Chitinophagaceae > Niabella > Niabella sp. ZPM-14. Next base: position 3,018,910 of record NZ_CM181148.1, on the reverse strand, counting down.
TTTCTTCACTGAAGTAGAAACGAAAGATAACGTGGGGAATTTTTCTGTCTCAAAAAAGTCTCCCGATTTCAGGTGCGCGTCTCTATCAGCTACACCAGTGTCAATACTATTCACATCCGCCGAGAAGCTGATCTTCGCATCAGAAAAATCTTCGTTGCTGGCTTCTACGGTGCCTTCAAATGTTTTGAATTTTCCCGAAACGGTAGAGATTACCAGGTGTTTCACTTTGAAACCTACTTCGGAGTGCATTGTGTCTATTTTCCAAGTTGCCATAAAATTGTATTTTTTTTTGTGATTATGACACAAAGCTAAAGATCATTGTTTCAACATCAATTAATGTAGGTTAACTTTGACATTTTTCTCACATAAACGATGGGCAGCCGATAACAGGCAATGGGCATGAGGCGTAATAAGGTGCCGAAAATCAGCCTGCGCTTGTTTTGATCACAAGAACCGTTTACTCCAGGGAGCGATTCAGGAATTGGTTCAACGGCAATAAAGTGTCAAACGCGTTGCAGACCTTTTTTACAAGCGACTTTTGCGTAAGATCGGAATCGGCCACATTCATGATAGCGATAAAGCTTTTATGTTTCAGGTATTCTGCTGCGGGGTTATCCGCTTCATAACCTTTTGGCACCCGGGTCAGTACCTGGCCGTCTTCTACCGCAAGTCCTCCGTATACCGTTTTGAATTTTTTCGAGGTGACAATCTTCCGGAAGTCTGCTAAGTTGTAATCGATCTCCTGCCGCACTTTGGACAGCATATCCGCCGGAGGTTGCCACATGCCGCCGCCCGTAAAACTGGCTCCGGGTTCCAGGTGAAAATAGTAACCAGGCGTCATCGATTTTTTTCCTTCGCTATTGATGAAAGCACCGAAATTGGTTTTGTATGGCGATTTATCTTTCGAAAACCGCACGTCTCGATTGATGCGAAACATACAATCTTTAGCCTTCAGATGGGCAATGTGTGGATCCGTAGCGGAAAACGCCTGGATTACCTGGTCAATAAAATCAGCAAAATCCTGACGAGCCGCTTCGTAATTTTTACGGTTTTCATCAAACCAGGGTTTATTGTTATTGCGCTTGAGGTCTTTTAAAAATTGTATAGTAGATGGTTGTAGCATAGCTGAATGTTTTCAGCTAAAATAGAAATGTTTCTTGACAGGCTTGAAGGTTTGAACTTAAAGTCCTGAATATTTCTTCATCGGATTTTATGTTGGAGTCCTGAGTTTTAATTCAAACCAGTGATTGTTTTACAACCGGCCAGTCCGGCTATATCCTACACATACCAGCAGAACAGCAACTAACACCTTTACATTACCCGGCTATGGGTTGATCAAACGTAAAAATTTATGCGCTTCTCCAGCGGTGGCATTGATGTAAGAATCCTTAGATATAAATCCGTCTACACTTCCGGCTTGTACGCCCAGTCGTATGTTGAGATTTGATTGTTGTTTAAGATAGAGGTTCAGCGTCTGGAAGGCCGGATAATTATTAATGTTAATGGTGGAACTGGTGGCATCTATTGTCATTTTTGCTACCATTGTTTGAGCAACCAGCGAATCGACTACCAAGCTGTCTCCGACATTGTGAGTTTCAACTTCCGGCGCACCCGTCAGAACCTCCAGGATTGAATTAGATAGCATTAGATGAATAGATCCGTTCGGATCCACATCTTTATTTATATTGACTTTTACAGCATCGCCTATGATCGTAACCTGTTCAGGAACCGACAGCTCTATCTGATTTTCAAAATACCGGGGCATCTTGGTCTTACCATCATCAACTGTTTCGTATTGTGCTTCATGAGAGATGAACAGTGTATCTCCTATGATCTTAATTCTGCTCGTGTCTAAACCGCCGTCTCCATTTTGGGAGGCATACAGATACTTGTAACCAACTACGTCCCCTTGCTTAACAGTACATTGCAAAGACTCGGGATTTACATAACCGCTAAACTTGACTACTTTGAAGGAATCGGTCTTCCGGAACGGCATCGCATTGAAGTTGTTAACGGTCTTTACTACATACCTGTTATTTTTAATAGCCGCTTTAAAACTCATCATCATGATCAGTGGTATAGAAAATACAAGCAGGATCAATAGGATCAATAATTTGTTGCTGGTTTTCATTTGCTGTGTTTTGCTTTTTGTTTTGCCGGCAGAACATGGTATAAAACTGTTTCTGCCTGGCTTTATAAATACTGCTTTTTAAATTTTTCGTATTTGGTTTTCAGATCGTCAGGTTCAATGCCCAACAAATACATGTTTCTAAAAAACAGCGGCATTTCTTTTTCTACGAACTCCTGCTTGCGATAGGTTACGGCATTTTTGTTTCCGTCGCCGGATATAAAATAACCGATACCCCGCTTGTCATAGATAATATCCTGCTGTTTTAAAAACTCGTAGGCCCGCGCTACTGTATTGGGATTCACTTCGAGCTGCATGGCGAGTTCCCTGACACTGGGGATCTTGGCGTCGGGAGGCCATTCCTTTAAAAGTATTTTTTCGCACACATAATCTGCTATCTGAATGTAGATGGCTTGTGCATTATTATTGAATTCCATAAAAGTTTTCTTTAAGAGTTACTTCCGCGTCTCCGGAGTGGACAAGGTGAATCAGATTTGTTTTTCTTTCAACTTCAACCAGGTGATCAGCCACAGGAACGGCGCGATCAGATATTTGATAAAAAAGACGACACTATGCTTCAACACCGGCGATATCTCGTACTCTTTATAGGTCATCTCATTTCCCTCGCCAGTGGCGGAACTACGCAAGGAAAAAAGGTCGAAACTGTAACCGTCAAAGTCATCTCTATAGAGCTTCGCCATATAAAAAACAAACAGAAAGATGAGTGCCGCCACGACGATCAGCGTCAAAATGAAAGAGAACCGTTTAAATGACACCGAACCTAACAGGAAAGCGGCCTGCACGGCAAAAAACGCCCCGAAAAAAGCCGGCACATAAGGACCCGGGCTGTTGTGTTGGTCCCATTTTACCTTGCTGTAAGAATAAGATAGCGGATCATTCTCGATCAGGTAATGGATGTATCCCTCAACTGCCGTCTTCAGCAAGAAAAAGCAACACAGATAAGCAACCGTAAACACAACCACATTGAAGAACAAACTGGCCAGGAATTTTTCTAAATGGCTGGCGGGAAAACTGATCCAGTAAATGCCCTTGTCTTTTGAGCTCAGCATGCTATAGGTAGTGCTGGCAAAAATGGCCCCTGTCGCAAACAATCCAAAAAGACCTATTCCATACAAGTTTTCTTCTTCGTAGCGGCGACCAGTTGTGCTGACCCAAATTAAAAATACGATACCCAACAAGCCCAGCAAGGCGAGGATAGACATGAAATAAAGTCTCCGGTTCTCCACCCACTGCTTCGATATGAGTTTCATGAGCCTGTTAAAACTGAAATTGGCAGTCATAAAAAAAATAAGGTTTAAGGTTGATGTTTAAATTCAGTGTTTACGGCATGCCCGTTGGTCACAATAGCTTTGTATAACAACTCAAGATCCACTTTTGAATCTTCTCCGGTGTCATTTTTACCCACGATCAGATGGCCCTTCAACGCTTCCTCTTTGTAGAAAGCCGTTTTGGTTTCGGCATCGTCAAACGAAACTTTGAACAGTAGTTTCGAACTGATCGCCTCGATGGTTTGATCAAACAAGATTGCGCCCTCATCGATGATCGTGATCCGGTCGATCAGGCTTTCCAGGTCTTTTACCTGGTGGGTGCTAATGATCATGCATTTTTGATCATCAATAGCACCCGCGATCACTTTCCGGAACTGGCTTTTACTCAGGATATCGAGGCCGTTTGAAGGCTCATCCATCAATAAAATAGCCGTGTTAGCGGCAAGTGCAAAGCTGATCAGTACTTTTTTCTTCTGACCATAACTCATTTGCTGCAAACTATTCTGAAGGGGAATGTCGAACTCCCGCAAATACGTTTCAAACTGCTCATTGCTGAACTTAGGATAGAAGGCGGCATTGCATTTCACAAATTGACTAATGGGTACATCGGGAAGATAGAACTCTTCAGGTACGATAAACACGTCCTGTAAAAAAGCAGGTTGTCGCTTCCCGGGTTCGTAACCCAATGCACGGATCTCACCCTCTGTTGGAAAAAGCGACCCTACTATGTTTTTCAGGAGCGTTGACTTTCCGGTTCCGTTTTTCCCCAGCAAACCATAAATATGGCCGGGCGCAAACGACAGGGAGAGCCCGTTAAAGACCTTTCTCCTTTTGTAAGCAAAATGTAAGTTTTTAATGGCTATCATAATGAGTGATTTGGTGTACTATTGTATTAGTACACCACAAATATAGTATAGTTTCTCATTCTGCCAAATTTTTTTAAGAACGATTGATAAAAGCCTGCATCTGGCATTTGTGAAAGTCTTTGTTCCGATAGGCTACACGCCAAGCGACCATGGCTTTGAGGCTTTATAACAACCCGGGGGTTGTTTTTCCCATTCCCGGGTCTTGCATATATCGCGGCAGAGGACCCGATTTTACACTTTCCTATTTATCAGTTATTTTTGTCTACTGTGTTAATAGGATAAACAATGAGTGAAGATTTTATAAAATCCCTGTTTGAAAGAAACTCCAGGTGCTTTTCCGGCTTTCCTGATAAAGGAGCTGTGGAAAGCTTTATCGACGAACTGTATACGGTTCTGTTTTTACCCAACGACATCAATCACAAATGTGAAGCGCAGCTGAAAGAACAGTTTCAGTCTCTGCAGGATAAATTTTCGCATCTTTTGCGTGATGTGATCACAGATGAAGAACGTATTCGAAATATCAGCGCCCATTATTTTGAGGCGTTACCGGGCATCCACTCGATGTTGTTAGAAGATGCGGAAGCCTTGTTGCAATCGGATCCTGCGGCAAAATCTTTAGAAGAAGTAATGGCCGCCTATCCCGGTTTTTATGCAACGGCCGTCTACCGGCTGTCCCACTTGATCTACCGCTATAACGTACCGGTATTACCGCGATTGTTTAGCGAATATGCGCACAGCAAGACAGGCATTGATATACATCCCGGCGCTACCATCGGGCACGCGTTCAGCATTGACCACGGCACCGGTGTGGTGATCGGGGAAACAACCTTGATTGGTAATCATGTCAAGATCTACCAGGGCGTAACCCTGGGCGCCTTAAGCGTTGTGAAAGAGCTGGCGACTACCAAGCGACACCCTACCATTGAGGACAATGTCGTGATCTATTCGGGCGCTACCATTTTAGGAGGCAATACCGTCGTTGGCAAAGACAGCATCATTGGTGGTAACGTCTGGCTTACGAGCAGTGTGCCACACAATTCGGTGGTATATCACAAAAGTCAGGTCAGTGTGAAAGACCTTTTACCTCCGGATGATTCTGTTCTGAATTTTGTAATTTAATGATTGGTTAACCTGAAATGGCGATCATATCTTTTACTGATCCCGGTTCGCCCAATCTACTTTTTAACTTTTAAACACTTAAAAAATTGAAAGCACAAAACGTTCTGCAAACCATTGGCCATACGCCGCACGTCAGGATCAACCGGCTTTTCGGTGATCAGCATCAAGTGTGGATCAAACTGGAAAAAGCAAATCCCGGCGGCAGCATCAAAGACCGTATTGCATTAGCAATGATCGAAGATGCGGAGCAAAAAGGCATATTAAATAAAGAATCGGTTATTATAGAACCTACCAGCGGCAACACCGGTATCGGGCTGGCGTTGGTGGCGGCGGTAAAAGGATACAAGCTGATATTGGTGATGCCGGAAAGCATGAGTGTAGAGCGCAGAAAATTAATGAGCGTGTACGGTGCTGAATTTGTTCTGACACCTCGTGAAAGAGGTATGACCGGCGCGATTGAAAAAGCCAAAGAGCTGGCTGCTGAAACGCCTAACGCCTGGATACCACAACAGTTCAACAACGAAGCGAACACAGAAATCCACCGTAAGACGACGGCGGCGGAAATTCTTGCTGATTTCCCCGATGGTATCGATTACCTGATCACCGGCGTGGGCACGGGCGGCCATATCACCGGCGTTGCAGAAATCCTGAAGGAGAAGTTTCCGAATCTTAAAGTGTTTGCCGTAGAACCCGAACTGTCACCTGTGATCAGCGGCGGTGCTCCGGGACCACACCCCTTGCAAGGCCTGGGAGCAGGATTTATTCCCGGCATTTTAAACACCGGTGTGCTCGATGGCGCCATTACTGCCGGTAAGGACGAGTCTTTTGAATATGCTAAAAGGCTGGCCAGGGAAGAAGGGATCTTTGCCGGTATCTCTACCGGTGCTGCACTTGCGGCGGTGGCCAAGAAACTGCCTGAAATCCCTGCCGGGGCGACGGTATTGACGTTTAACTATGACACCGGTGAACGCTACCTGAGTATTGAAGGGTTGTACTAACGCATTCATTACGCCAACAGATATAATACAAAGCTGTCTCAAACGTTCGGTTAACAACGCTCTGAGACAGCTTTTTTATGATCACAACTGTGAGAACATTTTACAATAAAAGATAATAGGTTTTTCTGAAAACAACTATCTTGCTTTCCAAAACAACCTTATTGAAAGCAAAACTGAAATACCTGTGGGATCAGCTAAGATCCAGCTTCTGGTTCCTGCCCGTGTGCATCATCACCGCAGGTATTATTGGCAGCATACTGGTGGTCTACGCAGATAGTAAGATCTCTTATACACCCAAAGGTATTATCAGCTATATTTTTCCGGGCAGCGCCGATTCAGCCAGGAGTGTATTGTCCGCCATTGCGGGCGCCATGATTGGTGTGGCGGGAACCATCTTCTCTATCACACTGGTCGTGCTCACACTGGCTTCTTCCCAATTTGGACCAAGGCTGCTCAGAAACTTCATGTATGACCGGCTGAACCAGATCGTGCTGGGCTCTTACATCTCCACTTTTATCTATTGCTTGCTGGTATTGAACGCCGTTGAAGACAGCAATTACCAGATCTTCCTTCCCATCATTTCAGTGCTGGTAGCGATCATTCTCGTGATCGTTAATATGTTTTTGCTGATCGTTTTCATCCATCATGTCGCGGTGAGCATTCAATCGGACAACGTGGTGTATAATATCACATCAACATTAACGCGACATATCAAGTCGAAGTTTCAAAAATATAAAAGCGAAGACACCCGGCATGCCGCAACGATCTCGCCGGATCTGGATGCCTGTAAACGCGCGTATCCCGTCACACACCATATTGAAAGTACTAAAAGCGGTTACCTGCAGAGTGTCGACCTGGACTCTTTACTTCGCATTGCCACCGAAGAAAACCTGCTGTTGAAGATACACTATAAGCCGGGCGATTTCCTGGTAGATCACCTGCATATGGTGGATGTCTATGCTACAAAAGCATGTGCTGAAAGTATCCGCGATCATATCCGCCGAAGCTTCATTGTAGGTGGCGTAAGAACACCCTTACAAGATTCCAAATACGCGATCCATCAAATGGTTGAAATTGCCTCCAGGGCGCTTTCGCCAGGCGTTAATGATCCTTACACGGCCATCGCGTGCATCGATAACCTGACTGCTGTTTTGTGTTATCTCGCCGAAGCAGATTTCCCTTCCCAACACCATTTTGATGACGAGCATAACCTGCGCATCATTAGTTGCCAGGTGACGTTTAGCGGCATGATCGATACCGCCTTTAACCAGATCCGGCAGTTCGCATCCGGCAGTCCGGCCGTACTGATCAGGCTGATGGACGCGCTTCAGCTGATCGGTAAGTTCACCAAAGGCACGGACTATCACACGTTTGTTCTGCAACACGCGGAAATGGTTATGCGTTCAGCAGAGCATAATTTCGAGGAAGCCCATGATGTGACCGACATGAAGAGGCGTTTTGAAAAAATAGAGGAATAGTGTAAAGAACCTGACGGAATGCTGATATCATCCCAACATACCGGATTATAATTTCCCTTTCACATTCAGTGCATCCCGCAGGCCATTCCCAAGCAGGTTGAATGCAAGCACCAGGATCATGATCGCAAAGCCGGGAGCCAGCGCCAGCATAGGGTTCTGCGTGATAATAAAGTTATAGTTTTCCTTGATCATCAGACCCCAGCTGGGCATCGGCGGCTGCACACCTACTCCCAAAAAGCTCAGACCCGCCTCGATGACAATAGCGGAGGCAAAATTAGCCGCAGCAATAACTAAGACAGGCCCGACAATATTGGGCCAGATATGCATCGATATAATACGGATGCTGGTGTATCCTAAGGCGCGGCCGGCCTCTACATATTCCAGCTCCCTCACGGCCAGCACCTGCCCGCGGACCAGCCTGGCCACGTTGACCCACATCGTTAAACCTACTGCAATGAACACCTGCCAGAACCCTTTACCCAACGCCAGGGTAATGGCAAATACGAGCAACAAGGTGGGTATGCTCCATATAACGTTGATGAACCACATGATCACATCATCCACTTTACCGCGGTAAAAACCCGCGAGCGATCCGAGTATCAAACCAATGCTGATCGAAATGATCACCGTGATGAGACCCACACTCAGGCTGACTCTGGTACCGACGATCAGCCGGCTTAAAATATCCCTGCCATAACTATCAGTGCCCAACCAGTACTTATTAGTAACGACGGGCGTTGGCGCCAGTGCAGTTTTGGGAAAACTAACCCGCTCACTAACATCGTCGTCAATGTATTTTTCGGCAACGACACTATCTTTCGTCAACTCATAACTATTAACGGGTAAATATTGATACGCGTCGGGACGGCCGTTCAGAAGCCGTTCAAAGAAACCCGTTTGCGACGGCAGCTGGGATCTTTTGATTAATAGAAATGTTTTTTCGAATCCCGGTTTTTCACCGCCGGTTTCTAATATGATCCTGTTGGAAAAAGGAGAATCGTCGGGCGCTATGAAATAGCAAAAGACGGCCACGACAACAGAAAGTGCAATGACGACCAGGCCGGCCATCGCGCCCTTATTTTTTTTCAGCCTTAACCATGCAGGATTATTGAAAGCACTATTCATTTTTATAAACTACTTAATTCATCCTCAATTTCCTGGATAGTAGGAAATTGCTTTTCAAAGTTTCGGGAAGGTTTTCTGTAATTACAAACTCGCTCACACCCACGGGTTTGTTTATGTCGCGTAACGCAAATTCAACTTCAATATTATTTTTCTCCCTGCAAAGCATAATGCCGATTGTGGGCTTATCATCATTTTGTTTGATAAGTTCATCGACGGCGGATAAGTAAAAGTTTAGCTTACCGGCATATTCCGGAATAAACTTTCTATTTTTCAGTTCGATCACCACATAACATTTTAGTATTGTGTGATAAAAAAGGAGATCGAGATAATAATCATTCCCTGCAATGGCTATGTGGTGCTGTCTTCCGATAAATGCAAACCCTCTAAACCCTCTCCCCAGTTCCAATAAAAATTTAGCAATAGGGTCTGTCAGCTGACTTTCGATATCCCGCTCCTTAACGCTTTGGGAAAACGTCATAAAGTCGAATATATATGGGTCTTTCAATGTTTGTTGTGCGAGATCCGATTGCGGTTGGGGAAGCGTTTTAGTGAAGTTAGTGATCGCTTTCCCGCTCCTTTGGTACAGGTCCGCTTTAATTTGCAGGGCAAGTGTATCTCTGCTCCAATTATTGCTGATGGTCTGCTGAATATAGAACGCTGCCTCGGAGACGTCACCCGATCGAGAAAAGATAAGAATATTGTGACCCCACGGGATCCTTGCAACGATCTGTAAAAATTGTCCAACAGGTTGTTGGATTAATTCGTCTGCAGAGTTCCCGGGGTCATTCTGACTTCCCGCATGCTCCTTTAATTGTCCAACAAGTTGTTGGACAGAACTATCTTTATAAAAAGAATAAAACTGCCTGCAATAAAAAAGATTACTTCGGGATAACCCCTTCATATCCGGGAACTCCTTCTTCAGGTCCTTTGCAAGATTTTCAATGAGTTTATTCCCCCAGATACTTTCTTTTTCCGCTATCATTTTACCCAACTCCCAGTAAAATGCAATCAATGCGCTATTTACAGCTATCGCCGCTTTAATCTGTGTGGAGCGGATTTTACTCTTTAACTCAAACAGCCATTCTTTGTATTGAACGTTTTCGATATTCATCTTTATTTTTAAACCTTAAAGAAAATCAATACCAGAAAATCCATGAAAGGCGCGAGGATCATGGTTTTGGTGTGAAAATATCAAAATTTATACACATGCCGATGAGGAGTAGCACGTACGACAAGCGAACGAAAAAATAATTATCGCCCTATTTCACTTTCCTCCCCTTCCATTCATATTTGCCAAAACTTCCCAAAAAGCCGGATACAATGGTGTAAGCAATATGCAGCGGCTGAAACGGTAAAAAATATTTCATTAACCGTTGCCTGCTGAAGAACCGGCTCACATCCAATACAAACGGCGCTTCTATAACCGTCTTTAGAATAATAAATACCAGAAGACCATAAAAGTAAACCATATGGAAAAAGGAAGCGATCGCCAATATCAGAAAAGAGACATTGAAGAGGTATACTAAAAGCAATACCGCAAAGATCCGCTTATCCTCATACGTAGTAGCCTTACTGGCCCAACGGATACGCTGATTGAAAAAAGCCTTCCATGTGGGAGCGGCTGCAGTTTCAATAATCGCTTGCGGCGATTTGAGATACCCGACCTTATCAGGATACCGCTTCCATATTTTATGCATTAACAGCATGTCATCGCCCGAGGCTATGGTGTCGATGCCTTTAAAACCATCCACCTCATAAAAAACCTCCCGTTGATACGCCAGGTTGGCGCCGTTACACATATTGTGCTTTTTCTTGTAAACAGAAGCGCCTGTAATACCCTGCAGTGTCAGAAAATCGAGCGCCTGGAAAATATACAGCAAACCACGTCCGTGCCTTACGGCCGGATCCGGAACCAGGCTTACCGGGGCGGCCACAAACACCGGGTTAGTGTCTGCAATGAACGAAGACAATGTGGTTAACCAGCTATCCGGCGCGACACAATCCGCATCCGTGCAAACGATCCATTCATTAGTGGCAGCTGCAATGCCGGTTTCAATGGCTTTTTTCTTATAAGAATTGATCTGATCTTCTTTCAATTGGATCAGCCGCACCTTTTCAAACCGACGCACCACATCGGCTGTTGCATCTGTCGAATGATCATCAACTACGATCACTTCAAAAAGATCACCTGAATAGGTCTGCGCCGCCAGGCTTTCGAGCAGCGCACCGATATGATCCGCTTCGTTCCTGGCTGGAATGATCACCGAAAAGCGGATATCCGGGATCATGATATTCTTTGGCTCGTAGCGGGGCAACCCGCGCCAGCTGCCGCGATAGTAACCGATCACCATCGCGTACAACACCGCACATAACAACACAGCAATAAACAAAAAGGCCATGCCGCAAAAGTAAGCGCAATCCGCTACCTTCCGCCGTACGATATCCTTTTTATCTTCAGTCCAATAATAGCCCCGGCTGCACAACCTTTGCCTGAAATCAATAAAAGATCACCGGGTTTTTTCAATCAGGAATTCTTCTTAACTTTAATTAGTTGCTAAAACAACTATATGCCAAACAACCATTTTAAAAGGAGCGAACTATATAGTTTTATTACAGGAGTTGCGAGCACGGCCATAGCGAGGCGATTGCAGAAGAAATTTAACAATGCCGATCTGAACCTTACGATTGAGCAGTGGAGTGTGCTATATCATTTGTGGAAGGAGGATGGTATCAGTCAGCAGGACCTGTGCCAGGCAACATTCAGGGACAAACCGAGCATGACGAGATTGGTAGACAACCTCGAGAAAGCCGGCCTCGTGAAAAGAAGCGCTTCAAAGACAGACAGGCGAAAAAACCTGATCCTGCTAACGGAAAAGGCCAAGACGCTTCAGGATGTCTGTCATGGATTTGCTGCGGAAACAGTGGAGGAAGCGCTGGTAGGCGTGAGCAAAGATGATATTGAAGTTTGCCGGACGGTGTTGAAGCAAGTGTATGAAAATCTGAAATAACCGATTGAAGAGGTTCGTTGCCCGGGAATTTTTAATAAAAAATAAACTTAAAATAATGAGCACCGCTACCGAAACCATAAAAGGAGCCGAATGGCTTATTAAAGAATCGCAACCCGCTGAAACCTTTACCAGCGAAGGATTTTCCGAAGAAGAGCTGATGATCCGAGATATGTGCATTCAATTCCTGCAAGCCGAAGTGTGGCCCAGGCTGGATCAAATAGACAGCCTGGAAGAAGGCTTGATGAAATCCCTCGTGCAGAAGGCAGGTGAACAGGGCCTTCTGGCGGCAGCCTTTCCGGAGGAGTACGGAGGATTGGGGAAAGATTTTATTACTTCTACCATCATCAATGAATACCTGGGCGCCGGTCACTCTTTTTCCGTGGCTATCGCGGCTCACACAGGCATCGGCACCTTGCCGATCTTATATTTCGGAACCGATGAGCAGAAGCAAAAATATATTCCCAAGCTGGTTACAGGAGAATGGGCGGGCGCCTATGGATTGACGGAGCCGAATGCAGGCAGCGATGCGCTGAGCGCAAAGACGACTGCCCAATTGAGTGAAGACGGCCAACATTATATACTCAACGGACAGAAATGCTGGATCACCAATGGCGGTTTTGCGCAGGTGTACACGGTTTTCGCAAAGATAGACGGAGATAAATTCACCGGCTTTATTGTTGAACGCGGCATGGAGGGATTCACTAACGGACCTGAAGAGCATAAAATGGGGATCAAAGGCTCTTCGACCGTTCAGCTGTATTTCCAGGATGCAAAGATCCCGGTAGAAAACGTGCTCGGTGAAATTGGCAAAGGCCACAAGATCGCTTTTAATATATTAAATATCGGCCGGCTGAAATTATGTGCAGCAGCATTGGGAGGGGCGAAAAAGGCTTTTGAAACCAGCGTGCAATACGCAAAAACCCGCGAACAATTCAAGCAACCCATTGCCAACTTTGGTGCGATCAAGCAGAAAATCGCCGAGATGGCGATCCGGATTTTCGCGGCGGAGTCGGCTTTATATCGCACCTCTAAGTGGATCGATGACCTGGAGAAGAAACTGGTGGAAGAAGGAAAGCCATTTAACGAAGCCCTGCTGGGCGCTGCAGAAGAGTATGCGATCGAATGCGCCATTCTGAAAGTGTATGGAAGTGAGTTGTTGGATTTTGTAGTGGACGAAGGTGTGCAGATACACGGAGGCAATGGCTTCAGTGCGGAATATAATATCTCACGCGCCTACCGCGACAGCCGCATCAACCGCATTTATGAAGGAACGAATGAGATCAACCGCTTGCTGACACTGGACATGACATTAAAGCGCGCGCTGCAAGGACGGTTGAACCTTATGGGCCCGGCTATGGAAGTACAAAAGGAACTGATGAGTATCCCGGATTTTGGGGAGGGGGATGATACTGCCTTTGCCGCAGAAAGGAAGCTCATTACGAATCTCAAAAAAGCGATATTGATGGTTGCGGGAGCAGCCGTTCAGAAACTGAGCATGCAGATTGAGAGCGAGCAGGAAATATTGATGAACATTGCTGATATGGCCATCGAGGTATTTCATGCAGAAAGCACTTTGTTGCGTGTGATGAAGATGACCGGGGAAAAGGGAACCGAAGCGACTGCACTTCAATCAGACATCCTGCAAACGTATTTGTATGACGCGGCAGATCGTATCAACAAGAGCGGTAAAGATGCTATTAACGCATTTGCAGAGGGCGACGAGCAACGGATGATCCTGATGGGACTTAAACGCTTCACCAAAGCGGCGCCTTATAACACGAAGGCCGCACGCAGGAGAATTGCGGAGGCGGTGATCGAATCGGGCAGGTATCACTTGTAGGCAGGCATCACACTAAGGACTTTGAAGTCGGGCGCAAATGGACCGGCTTCAAATTTTTTTTCAATAACCTGAAAAAATTTTTTTTGCACTTACCAATTACAAAACTCACTCTTTAGTGAGATAAATGAATTATAAAACAGCGGCCTATGATTTAACAGTTATTGACATATGACACTGTTATTTTGACATCGCGGGCTCTAAATCAGGAAGTTGCCAGATCCGATTTGCAGAATACTTGTCAGGTTTTTTCTATCTTGCACCGGTATTGATATAGCAACAACTAACTAACAACTTATGATTATCAGATTCCGCATGGCATTGCTGATCCTATTTATCCTGGTCGCACATGTATCTTTTTCTCAAAAAAATAAGACTCCCAAAATCGGGAAAGTCACTGCAGCTGATTTCAACGTAAAGTCTCCGGCGGTAGATTCTGCCAGCGACGCAGTGATTCTGCTTGATATTGGCAGCTCCACTTTAAAAGGAAATGATAAAGGCTTCTTTTCTTTGATCTACACGCATCTGCGGCGCATCAAAATTCTTAACAAAAAAGGATTGGAAGCTGCAGATGTGTCAATTCCCTTATTCATGGGGGACAATGCAGAAGAAAAGCTGGACGAATGCAAAGCTGTTACTTATAACCTGGAAAACGGCGAGGTGAAACAGACAAAGCTGGAGAACAGCAGCATCTTCAAAGAAAAAGTGAGCCAGTACGCTTCCGTAAGAAAGTTCACCTTCCCCAACGTTAAGGAAGGATCTATTATTGAATATACTTACACGGTTGAATCTCCGTTTCTGGCCAGCCTGCGTTCCTGGGAGTTCCAGGGCACTTCGTGGCCGCGTGTTTATTCAGAGTATACCATAAAGGTCCCGCAATTTTTTAGCTATGTGTTTTTGGCGCAGGGTTATATCCCGCTTGAAACAGATAACCAATCAAGGATGCAGACCTATAGTGTCACAGAGGCGAACGGCACTCAGGCATCGGACCGTTACAGCCTTTCCGGTTATGAAAACACCAATCAATGGATCGCAAAAGATGTCCCCGCTCTGCGCGAGGAGACCTACACTTCTACTATTGACAATCACATTTCTAAAATTGACTTCCAGTTGAAGCAGATGCAGTTTCCGCAACAGCCCGTGCAGGAACACATTGGCAGCTGGGCCAAGGCCGCCGAAAACCTGCTCAAAAGAGAAGATTTTGGTTACGAGATCACAAGGCCCAACAACTGGCTGACCGACGACGTGAAGACCATTTTGGAAGGCGCTACTTCGGACGACGAAAAGAAACAAAAGATCTACGCATATGTAAGAGATCATTTTACCGCTACGGAACATTCCGGCCTTTATATCAATGATCGCACTACCTTGAAAGATATTTTCCGCAAGAAAAGCGGCAACGTGGCAGAGATCAACCTGTTGATGATCGCCATGTTCCGCCAGGCCGGACTCACTGCAGATCCCGTGGTAATCAGCACCCGCGGCCATGGATGGGCACATCCTTATTATCCGCTGATGAACAAGTACAACTACGTTCTATGCGAAACCAATATGAACGGTAAACGGGTGTATCTGGATGCGTCTGAACCAAAGATGGGCTTTGGCAAACTCTCGCCTTCCTGCTACAATGGTACCGGTTTCGTAGTAAAGCCACAACCCTACAATATTTCCCTGCAGTCAGACTCTCTTTCGGAAAGCAAGTTTACCATGATTTTCCTGACGCGTGATGACAAAGGCGGTTTAAAAGGATTTTATAAAACTACGCCGGGTTATTACGAGTCTACCAACCTGAGAGAAAAACTGACGAAGCAACGCCTGGAAGACCTGGTGAAAGAAACCAAGAAATTGTATTCATTCCCGATCGATATCAAAAACGAATTTGTAGATTCTTTGAACCGGTTTGAAACGCCCGTGTCGTTGGGTTACGATATTTCATTCGATTTTGATGACCAGGATATCGTGTACCTGAACCCCATGTTTGCCGAAGGCACAACGAAAAATCCGTTTACTGCCGCAGAGCGCAAATATCCAGTTGAAATGCCTTTCAGGATCAACGAAAACTTTGTGTTGAATATGGAGATCCCCAAGGGCTACAAAGTAGATGAATTGCCTAAGTCGGCCCGGGTAAGGCTCAACGAAAACGACGGTCTGTTTGAATACCTGATCTCTGCAGACGAAAAAAAGATCATGCTGAACTGTAGGATCAGTCTGAACCGCGCGACCTTTGCAGCGGAAGATTATAAATCTTTACGCGACTTTTTCGGATATGTTACCAAGAAACACAGTGAACAGATCGTTCTGAAGAAGATCGCCACCAACTAATCAATAAAAAAACTGAACTGTGCAAAAAATTGCTTCCCTTTTGCTGTGTTTGCTGGCCTGCTACGCCTCTTACGCACAATACGCCGTTAAAGACATCCCGGACACTTTGCTTAAAAACGCGCACCTGGTAAAAAGACTGGATGACACGAGAGTGGATATCAAAGGTCCGGGCAAGGCTTACTATTACCGGCATTATGTCTACACGATCCTGGACGAAGCGGCCGATCGGTACGCCTATTTTGTTGACCACTATGATAAGTTCCAGGATATTCTCAGCATCTCCGGAACCTTGTATGACGCCGCAGGCAATAAGATTAAAAATGTCAAAAAGAAAGACATTGCTGATGAAAGCGGCACGAGCAGGAATACGCTCGCAGATGATGCCCGGTACAAAATGCACAGCTTCTACCACAAAAATTATCCTTATACGATTGAATACGAAGTGGAGGTGGAAATGAAAGGCATGCTGAACCTACCGGAATGGCAGCCCGTGAGCGCGCCGGAAGTGGCCGTGCAGCAATCCTCTTTAACGGTGGTTACCCCTAAAGATTACCAGCTTCGCTACAAGGCGCTGCGCTACAAAGGGACACCGATTACCAAAGAAGAGAAGTCGGTAAAAATATATCAATGGCAGTTGGCAAATCAGATGGCCACACGCGACGAAATCTACTCGCCGGAATGGGATGATATTTCAACGCGTGTGCTCATTGCTCCTTCATTATTCGAAATTGGCGGCTATAAAGGCGAAATGAGCAGCTGGCAAAACTTTGGGAAATTCATGCAGGCCTTGTATAGCGGAAGGGATGTGCTGCCGCAAGAGGTGAAAGCCAAAGTACACCAGCTTACAGATCAGCTTTCCAGTCCGAAAGAAAAAATAAATGCGCTTTATAAGTTCATGCAGGATAATACGCATTATATCAGCATCCAGCTGGGAATCGGTGGCTGGCAGCCCCTGGATGCGACCTTCGTCGCGCAAAAAAAATACGGCGATTGTAAAGCACTTTCTAATTACATGGTGGCGCTGCTGAAAGAAGCGGGTATTAAAGCCAATAATGTGCTGATCAGGGCCGGTGACAATGAAACGGCGTTGTTGACGGACTTCCCATCCAACCAGTTCAATCACGTAGTGGTTTGCGTGCCCGGCGCGAAAGATACCACCTGGTTAGAATGCACGAGCCAGACAGTTACGCCCGGCTATATGGGTTCTTTTACCGGCAATCGTTACGCGTTGTTGGTGGATGAAAATAACAGCACCATCGTGCGCACGCCGCGATATACCAAGGATCAGAACATCCAGGCACGCGAGGTGGTTGCCACTGTAGATGCAGCAGGTAACCTGACCGCCAAGGTAGTCACCAAAAGCTCGGGGCTTCAGCAAGATGATCTGCACTCGCTGATCAATGGATCTTCCAGAGAAGATCAGAAAAAGCGGCTGCAGCATATTTTCAACATTTCCAATTATGAAGTTCCTGCTTTTACCTACTATGAAGATAAAAGCAAGAAAATACCGGTGGTAAGCGAAACGCTGGAAATCGTTTCCCGCGACTATGCGGCCATCACAGGGAAGCGCTTGTTTATCCGTCCGAACATTCTTTCTACTTACACATCAAAACTGAGCGAATCTGACGCCCGGCAGAACGACATTTCATACACCTACCCATTCGTCGACCGCGATTCCGTGGCAATCACTATCCCTGAAGGTTATTCGATAGAGTCGGCGCCCAAACCTTTCAAGATCAACAACAAGTTCGGCAGCTACTCGATGGAGTACAAAATTGAAGGCAACCACATCCTCCTGCAAAGAGTGTATGAAAGAAACAGCGGACTGTTTCCCGCAAGCGACTATAAAGATTTCGTGGACTTTTATAACAAAATATACAAGGCGGATCAGGCTAAGATGGTCTTTGTTAAAAACGAATAAGCAGTATGCGTTTATACCGGAACAGGGTCTAACCTTTCCCGACAAAACCAGCCGGGAATACATAATGATGAACCGAATGCGAATGCCTGGACACCACCCCTTTGGCGCATTTGGGAATCCATGTAAGGTCAAATCATTTATAGATCTGGTCAGACCTGGACGGTCAGACCAGGGGACCACTTCTTAAGTGAGATTCACCGGCAATTTTGCTGGCATTAATCTCAACAATTCAAACCGGGATCGGGTGATCTCTTGCTGCATCGCGTGAATCGCGATGTTAACAGCCTGCCTTAGAAACAGCATACTTCTCCCCACGCTCATTGCGATATATTTATATAAAAAATAATTTATTTAACATTTTTTATATATTTTTAGCCGCATTGATTAATCTCAAAAACCAAAATATATGAAACACAAAATTGCTTTTGCCTTACTGCTGGTTGCGTTCATTGTACAAAGCTGCTGGAAAGATGACACGGACGGGGCCCGGATCAACTACAGTCTGCAACTGGCCGCTAATAACACCCACGGTAAAATTCTGACGGATGCAAACGGAAGAACATTATACTTTTTCTCGAATGATGCCAAACTGACGGCTACCTGTACAGGAGGCTGCCTGGATAACTGGCCCATTTTCTATACAGATCAGCTTGATGTACCGGATGGCTTGAAGAAGACTGACTTCACGACCATCACCCGTGAAGACGGCAAAAAACAAACAGCCTACAAAGGCTGGCCTTTGTATTACTTTGCGAAAGACTTGAAAGCCGGTGATATTAATGGCGACAAGGTAGGTTCAGTCTGGTATGTGGCCAAGCCCGATTATTCGTTGATGTATGTGAACGCTCAGCTTACGGGGAACGACGGCAAAAATTACACCATCAATCAGACCGGCGCGGTAGTGGAAGGCGATGGAAAGACCATGTATATCACGGATGCGCTGGGCAGAACGCTCTACATCTTCAAAGCCAAAGACAAGAAGAACACGAACAATTTCACGAAAAGCGACTTTTCCAATAATGGTATCTGGCCTGTATTTTACACAGACATCGATCGGCTACCCAGTATTCTAAATAAAGATGACTTCGGGAAAATAACGGTACATGGCAAAGAACAGCTGACTTACAAAGGCTGGCCGCTGTACTATTTTGGAAGCGACGCTGCGAAAGGTGATAACAAAGGCATCAGCGTGCCCTCACCCGGAGCCTGGCCGGTGGTCAATACGGCGACTGCTGCAGCTGTTGAATAAATTTAAAACAGGGCTAAGCCGGCTTCGATCTGTATTTTAACTAATCCTCCGGGTAGGCGTTTCCTTTATGACAGGTGTTACAACTGATCCTTGTCAGATAAGCCGGGTGGATCTTAGGGTCGTAATTGAAATAGCTCTTGTTAATATCGATGGTCAGGCGCATCATCCTGCGCGCTTCTTCTTTCACGGGATTATCATCGGAAGCAAAATTCAAAGTGGTATCGCCGCTTTTGACTTCGCGTGCATGACAGAAATCGCAGGTGACACCTAGCCCCTGGTTGTAGGTTTCCATCAGGCTATCGAGCTTTTCATCACTGATATCCTGCGGCAATACTTTTAAATTCCGGGCAGAAGAGGGATGGTTCGTCACAAAGCCGACCATCAGCAGGCTGCACACCGAGATGATGACCAGAGGCAATTTTTTCTGAAACATAGAGCAATTTACGCCAAATCGGTCATGCAATTGTCATTCGCTTTAGTAATCCCCTGCTAAAATCTTACCTTTGCACCCGATTTTAATAAAGATGTCAGAAGTTTTAGTGCCCACATTAACAGCAAAAGATTTCGCTACAGACCAGGAAGTGCGTTGGTGCCCCGGTTGCGGTGATTATTCTATATTAGCCCAGGTTCAACGGATCATGCCGGGCCTTGGTATTCCTAAGGAAAATATTGTTTTTATCTCCGGAATCGGCTGTAGCAGCCGCTTTCCTTACTATATGAACACATATGGTATGCACTCGATCCACGGGCGTGCAACAGCCATCGCCAGCGGCCTGAAAGCTGCCCGGCCGGAGTTGAGCGTTTGGATCGTGAGCGGGGACGGCGATAGCCTGAGCATAGGAGGCAACCATACCATTCATTTGCTCAGAAGGAATTTTGATGTCAACCTGTTGATCTTCAACAACCAGATCTATGGTTTGACCAAAGGTCAGTATTCTCCTACTTCAGAGGAAAATAAGATCACAAAATCTACTCCTTTTGGTAGTATCGACCATCCCTTTAACCCGGCTGCCCTGGCTTTAGGTGCCGACGCGACCTTCGTTGCGAGGACCATGGACCGCGACCCCAAGCATATGCAAGCCATGTTGCTCAGGGCTAATGCACACAAAGGCACCTCCTTCCTGGAAATATATCAGAACTGTAACATTTTCAACGATGGAGCGTTCGAGATCTTTACGGAGAAAAGTTCCAAGCCGACTGAAACCCTATTCCTGGAACAAGGCAAACCCCTGATCTTCGGGGCCGAAGGCAACAAAGGTCTGCGACTCGATGGCTTTAAACCTCAGGTAGTCACCATCGGAGAAGAATTCAGTGCCGATGACCTTTGGATCCACGACGAACAGGATATTTATAAAGCGCAGATCCTCACGCGTATTTTTGATGACCCTTCCATCGAAGGGCACCTGCCCAGACCTTTTGGGGTGTTTTACCAGACAGACAGACCTTGCTACGAAGAGATGATGGCGCTCCAGCTGGAAGATGCTATCGCCCGTAAAACTCCGGATCTGAATGCGCTGCTGAGAGGTAAAGAAACCTGGACGGTCCAGTAGTTGCAGAATAAAGTTTGAAAGTAGATGGTTGAAAAGCGTTGCAACCTTTTCGACATTTTAATCTGTAAACTTTTTAACTTTACCCGGCATGCTTATCCAAATCCATCCAAAAGATCCACAGGAAAGACTGATCAAACAGGTTGCTGAAACCTTGAGGAGCGGCGGTATCATCGTGTACCCGACAGATACCATTTATGGCTTTGGTTGCGATATTTACCAGACAAAAGCCATTGAACAGATCTGTCGTATCAAACAGATCGACCCTAAAAAAGCCCAGTTGTCTTTTGTTTGCTGCGACCTGAGCCACCTCAGTGATTTTGCCAGGCAAATCTCCAACAGCACCTACCGCATTTTAAAAGAGCATCTGCCAGGCCCTTACACCTTTATCTTACAAGCCAGTAAGCAGGTGCCGAAAATTTTACAAAGTAAGAAGGACACGATCGGATTGCGTATACCCGACAATAAAATAGCCCATATGCTGGTGAAAGAACTGGGACACCCGATCTTGAGCACTACCTTGCCGGGAGATTTCGTGGAAGACTATACAGACCCCGAGATTATTCATGAAAAATATAAAAACCTTGTTGATGTTGTTATTGACGGCGGACCGGGCGGAACGGTACCATCTACGATTATCAACTGTGTGAACGACGAGTATGACGTTATTCGACAGGGCGCCGGAAAATGGGAATAGCCCGCTTATCAAGCCCCGCCCTCCAAACGATTCAAACCATTTGCATGAACATACAAAAGCCCCACAACCTGCTGATCTGCTTAACAGCAATGATCGTATTACTCGGAGCCTGCTCCAACCCCCGGTACATCAATGCCCCTTCGACACATAATGCAGCCTTTTTCCGGCAACAGGGAGATTTTAAATTTTCTGCGGCGGCCGCAGGTAACCCCGCCAGCCTTATCTCTTCAGATGATGATGAAGACGACTCGCCAAACCGCTCGGCCGGATTTGACGGACAGGCGGCCGTTGCTGTTACCAATCATTTTATGCTGACAGCAAGCGGTATGTATCGCAGTGAAAAAGACCGATTTAAGGATGATGATCTTTCGGGCACGTCACAGCGTACGAGCGTCCACTACGACAGGCATATGTTTGAAATAGGCGCCGGCTTCTACACGCCTGTGGGAGCGGGCGACAAAGCCTATTTTAATGGCGTAGCGGGTGTGGGCTTTGGACGGATGTCCTCGACAGACAACGCGAATCCTTTTGAAGCCGGGCGCAGTCGCTGGTACAAGGCCAATACGCTTAAGTATTTTCTACACCCTTCCTTCAATTTCTTTTTTAACGATTACCTCAGGATGTCGGTTGCGCCGCGCTTTTCTCTGACGAAACTGCAACGCATTCAGACTAATTATAACACAGAAGAGGAAGTAGTGCTGGGGTATGACGAAGCCCGGCGGAATACGTTTGGATTGTTCGAGCCATCTGTTTTGCTGCAAACAGGCTTCAAAAATAATGATTGGCTAAAGCTGGACCTGGGCTTTCATTTTGCAACAGATCCGTTTACTACGAAATCTAATGGCGGCGATGAAACGCTCAGGCCGGATCTGTCTACCTATAACGTTCAGTCCCGCAATTTTTTGTTGTCCCTGGGATTATCATTCTATCCTCAGCTCAGGAAGTAGCTATTGGATCAGCAAGGCATTGAACGCAACAATATCTCCGTTGAAAACGTTGAAGTCTACCTTGGCATCAATGCCGTTGACATTGCCCAGGTCATTGTGTTGCCAGAAGGTCCAGTCGCGGTTGATGCGCGGCTTCTTCTTCTCATAATAATGCGCTACCCAAAGCGGGTATTCATCAAATTCGGGACCCAGGTATTTTTTATAGAACTCGGCATTGGTATAGATGATAGGTCTGACCTTGTAATGTGCCTCCACGATCGCCAGCCAGGCGCGAACCTTTTGCCGGTACATATTAACCGGGAAGATGCTGGCTTGTTCGGCATCCAGGACCGGCGGCAGATCGCCGGGCTGCAGTTTGACCCGCGAAATGAAATATTGCGCCTGCTTGGAA
This sequence comes from Niabella sp. ZPM-14, assembly GCF_055693045.2. Lineage (NCBI taxonomy): Bacteria > Pseudomonadati > Bacteroidota > Chitinophagia > Chitinophagales > Chitinophagaceae > Niabella > Niabella sp. ZPM-14. The sequence goes on along the minus strand of NZ_CM181148.1, from coordinate 2,995,988 downwards.
GGATCCTGACTTGCAATAAAAAAGTGATAGGCTCCCCGGGTAATGCCCGCTTTCCTGGCGTTGCGCCAGTTAGACTTGAAATATTTGTCCGTAAGTCCCTGCCCTTCAGTGGCTTTGATAAAGGCGAAGTTGAGCTGAATATTATTGACGTTCATCTCTTTGACACCTTTCCAGGCGATCTTCTTCTGATAGCGGGACACGTCAATGCCGTGTATAGAATAGGCCACCGGCATATCTATCCCGAAGGCATCATAATGAATGAATTTCACTTTCCTCGATTCTATCCATTGTAACAATCCGAGCACCAGTACGCAGAGAAGGGCTACAGAGGCAATCAGTTTCAGGTTGTTGTAATGATATCTTTTCTTACGAGGCATTCAGATACGACGGGGTTTTTACTTTTTGCAAAGATATTGGTTGACAAAAAGCACCTTGGGTCTGGCACTAATTTTAACAGGATCAGGATTGCTGGTTGTAATTGGTGCGAAAACCATTTTTACGGCTTTCGATCTCGTAGAGCTCACGCTCCACGGTGGCGGGTTTGCTGATTTTGACCAATCCGGGCATACCGGCATAATCCCTTGCCGAGCTGTAAATGTAATCAGAAGAATATTGGACAACTCTTTCTTTTACAGGAATGCTGTGTATAAATTCGAGCTGTTCGGCCATGCTTTGAGGCTGGCGCATATCAATCTGGGCGGTGGTTTTCACATCACCCCAGCAGGAAAAGCGGGGGTCATTGGCAGCATCTTCCGCGACCGGAATGAAATGCTTGATCAACCAGGCGTTTCGTTCGCTAGGTTCTTCTTTCACTGCTTCGATGATCTTTTCACAGGTAAAAATCATAAATCCATCTCTTAATTCAGGCAGAGATATGTGCTCAAGAGATTGACAAATGACATAGAGTTTATTGGACATAAGACACCATCCGTATACGATCAAGCCCTTACTGTCAATAAAATGATTGAGACTATGCACAATGATCTGTTTGTACATAGGTTTCGTAAAGATATCTACCGTATCAATAGTTTCCAATGTCAAGCAATAGCACCCATTTTCGCGTATTGTCATCATCTTGCTGTTGCGTTTTCTATAAAGAAGCAAATCCTGTTCCAGTTTTAGGAAATCTATAACTTTCCGACTTTTTCGTAGAATAACGCAGCAACCGGATCAACTATTCGTGAACACGGGTTTCCGCTTTTCAAGAAAGGCGGCAATACCCTCTTTGGCATCGTTGGTCGTTAACAGTCTCCCAAACGCAAGCGCTTCTGTTTCAAAGCCTTTCCGGTCCGCATCATAGGCATATTTTGCTGCGTGGATGCAGGATGCAATGGCGGCGGGCGCTTTGCTGTTGATGACGGCCAGCACAGAACGTGTTTTGGGCAGCAGCTCTTCGCGACTTACGACATGGTTGACAAGGCCATAATTAAATGCGGTCAATGCGTCGATCATATTGCCGGTTGCCAGCAGCTCTATCGCGCGTCCCCTTCCGATGAGCTGCGTGAGACGCTGGGTTCCGCCATAGCCGGGCAGGAGGCCCAGGTTCACCTCTGGCTGTCCAAACCGGGCGTTGTCGCCTGCTACCCTGAAGTGACAGGCCATCGCCAATTCACAGCCGCCACCCAGCGCAAAACCGTTAACGGCTGCCGCTACGATCTTGGGACTGTTTTCGATTGTTTCAAACACGGCTTGTCCGCGTCGCGCCAGGGCTGCGCCAGTGTCCGCATCCAGTTTTGTAAATTCTGAAATATCCGCACCCGCAACAAAGGCCTTGTCTCCGCTGCCCGTAATCATTGCCGACCTGATATCTTCCCGGCTGATCACCTGGTTAATCGCTGCTTCAAGTTCATCAAACACCGTTTTATTCAGCGCGTTGAGCTTATCCGGCCGGTTGATGGTGATCGTTGCGATATGGTCTTCCACATCAAAAAGTATTGTACTAAAATCCATTGCTTTTGTTTTTTGTCCCTTAAACGTACAGAAAATTTTTTATCTGTATATCGGCAATGCACGCCCGGAACGGCGGTAAGCGTATATTTTTGCAAAGTGACATTTCTGAAAGTTATCACCTACCTGGGTATATTCGTCTTTGCGCTTGCCGGTGCCTTCAAGGCACGCGGAGCCAAGCTGGACGTATTCGGGGGATTGGTAGTAGCATTTGTGTCGGCCTATGGTGGCGGCACGCTGCGCGACCTGCTGCTCGGCGTCAGGCCATTAAGCTGGATCAACGACAACCTGGCTTTCGGGCTGGTATTTGCCGGAACGGCTGTGACGTTTCTTGTGAAAGATAAGGTCAACAATTTCCGGCGCACCATCTTCTTTACGGATGCGATCGGCCTGGGACTATTCACTGCTGCGGGCATAGAAGTGGCATTGCGTAACGACACCAACACGACCTACGCCCTGGTGATGGGAGTGGTAACGGCTACTTTCGGCGGATTGATCGCAGATATTTTTTGTGGCTACCCGCCTTTACTTTTGAGAAGAGGTGAATTATATGCCACTGCCTGCGCAGCCGGCGGCCTGGTATTTATTCTGATCAATAAATACCTTGTGACTACTAAAAATGTGGACCTGACGATCTGCGTATTGTTGGTCGTAGCTATCAGGATCTATTCGAAAAGAAGAAGATTGATGTTGCCGGAGATTTAGAAAGAGGTCGGAAGTCAGAAGACGGAAGTCGGAAGACTGAGGGTCGGGAAGTCGGAGGTCCGAAGTCAGAGGACGGAAGACTGAGGTGGCGCAGGTTTATTGGGTGTAAAGAATATGCTGTGCAGATCGGAAGTCGCGCTATTTGTATGCAGTAATATCAACGACCTCTTTGCAAAAGCCATATTCCTGCAGATCATTACTGCTGACAATCACGAGGCGATTGCTGCAATATTTATGAATAAGTTCCTTGTAAAGTTCAATGCCCGCAACATCAAGATTGGTGCAGGGTTCATCGAGCAGCACTACGGGCGTATCGGAAAAAACACATTGGGCCAGCTTTACGCGCTGTTTCATACCGCTGCTGAACTCGTTGATCTTCTTATGCATCGCTTTTTCGAGGTTCACTTCCTTCGCAATAAAATCGACCTTTGCCTGCCGGAGAAAGGGCTTAAAGGATTGGTGAAAGGTCAACAGCTCTGCAAACGTAAACTCTTCAATCAACTCTAAATAAGGTGCACAAAGGGAAATATGCTTATAGACCTTTTCAGGCGGCACAGGAACATCATCCAACGCATGTGCACAGGAACCATCGTTAAGCGATACGGCACCGCTCAACACCTGTAGCAGCGTGCTTTTGCCACTGCCGTTAGGGCCTGTTATGGCATACCAGTTGCCTGCTTGAAATGTGTAAGTAACATCACGGAAGATCCAATCGCGGTTATAGCGTTTGGCGGCGTTATGCAATTGAATCGTCATCGCCGTTGCCTCCTTTACTGTATCGCTTGATGATACCACGGGTACTTTCCTGTATAAACGTCAGTATCTCATCGCGCTCTTCGGTAACAGCAAACTCTTCTTCGAGGATCTGCACTGCCTGCGTTACGTTAAGACCTTTATTGTAAAGTATCCGGTAGATGTCCAGGATATGATTTATTTTTTCGATGCTGTAGCCTCTTCTTTTCAATCCTACAGAATTGACGCCGGCATAGCTTAACGGTTGCCTGGCGGCTTTGATAAAGGGAGGTACATCTTTACTTACGAGGGATCCCCCGCTGATAAACGAGTGAGAGCCGATCTTTACAAACTGGTGCACGGCTACCACTCCTCCAAATCCCACATAATCGCCGAGGACCACGTGTCCGGCGATCTGCGTGCTGTTGCTGAGCGTGCAATTGTTGCCAATGATACAATCGTGACCGATATGGCTGTAGGCCAATATCCAGCATCCGTTACCTACCACGGTCTTCCAGCGATCGGCCGTACCGCGGTGGATGGTCACAAACTCGCGGATCACGCAGTTGTCCCCGATCTCGACCGTAGTCTTTTCACCCGCGTATTTCTTGTCCTGCGGTTCTGAACCAATTACCGTTCCGGGAAAAATTTTACAGTTCTTACCGATTTTTGTGCCTTCCTGGATAGTTACATTCGATCCGATCCAGGTGCCCTCCCCGATCTCCACATTGGGATGAATAACAGTGAAGGGATCAATTTTTACGTTGGTAGCAACTTTGGCATCGGGATGGATGTATGAATTGAAATGTATCATTAAAAGCTTTATAAGTTTCGAAAGCCCCGCAAAACCATCGAGTTAGAATATTTTTAAGTGAGCGGCGTGCAAATTTAAATATTTGATAATATCCGGAACGCATTTTAACCAGATATAGCCATCAAATTTATAACTAATAACTGTTAGTTGATTAATTTGGCTAACAATATTATTTTTGCAACTATTCCCATGAGCAAGCAACAAGAAATAGAAGCGGTGACAGGTAAATGGATGCAGGCCGTCAAGGGCTTAAAGCCGATCAGTTGTAAAGAACGGCAGATTCCCGGATCGGTGCATTATTCTATCAAGCGATTCATGCGCGATGAAGAAGATCCCGCTGACGATGTGGGCATTGTTAATTATGATTACAAGGGCCGCAGCAACGATCAAAATAGCTTAAAATTAAGGTTTTGTGTTGCCGGCAATATGTATTGTGCTGCTGAAAGCTGCCAGAAATGTACGGTTGGTAATGCCAAAAGTTGCGCTCAAAGCGTTCCCAGCTACGACATGGTATCGGTCGATTATTCGGCACCCCAGCTCGCACAGTTTGTAAACGGGAAAACATTAACTACCGCCAGCGCCGATGTGTTGCTGCGCTTTAACAAGGAAGATTCTTTTCAGAAAAATATACCGCTCTGCTGCAAGACCCGTGGGGTGATTGAATCCCTCGTGAACCATAAATATACCGGAAGCCTGGAAAATATTTATGTAAATGCCCAGCTCCAGATGCTGTTATTATATAGTATGGATTGGGTTTCTGATAAAGAAGAAATCCTGGCCTGCCGCTTCCTGAACAGCGATGTAGACCGTGAAAAGATCACGCTGGCGCGGGATATCCTGATCCAGAATATCGGGCAGCCCATCACCATTAAAGAGCTGAGCCGGAAAGTGGCCATGAACGAATGTTACCTTAAAAAAGGTTTTAAAGAAATGTTTGGTACCACGATCTTCGATTTCTATCAGAATCAGCGGATGGAACACGCCAAATACCTCCTTTATGAAAAAGGCCTCAACGTTACTGACGTGTCTATGATGCTGGGCTATTCCTCTATTTCGCATTTCAGCACCGCCTTTAAAAAACAAACAGGGCTGAAGCCCTGTGAGTTACTGTTAAGATAATCTTCTTTGATCTTTATCAGCTGCTGTTTCAAACCCTTCCGGGCCTGAAACAACAGGTTGATCCTTTATATAGCAAAACTTAAACGGTCTTTCCAATCTTGTTTCCTTTCATCGCAAAGAACAGGATGAACGCGTAGCAAGGCACCATGATCCAAAAGGCTTGCTGCATGCCAATGTTTTCTCCTAAAGAAGCCCATAACTTGGGAATCACAGCACCCCCGGCAATACCGATCACCAGTAACGCAGAACCCAGCTTGGTATATTTACCCAGGCCTTCAATAGCCAATGGCCAGATGGCCGGCCATACCAGCGCATTCGCGAGTCCCAGCAGTGCAATGCAAAGTACAGAAGTATATCCTGTCGTAAAAATAGCCCCCAGGCTAAAAAGGATACCTAAAATGGCTGAGGCGCGCAACGCAGTGGCTTGTGACATGTATCTAGGAATCGTCAGGATGCCTACAATATAGCCTACCAGCATACCGATCATTGTGTACGACGTGAAGTGTTTGGCCTCATCAAGGCTGATGCCGATGGAGTTGCCATAGATCTGGATGATATCGCCCGCCATTACTTCTACACCCACATACAGGAACAGAGTAATGAAACCCAGCCAGAGATAAGGATATTTGAAGATACTTTCCCGATTCACCACTTTACCAGGGGATTCAATCGTTTCATCTTCGCCTTCGGCTTTCACCTCGGGCAATGCTGAAAAATAAATGAATATGGAGAGCAATATCAGCACCGCGGCGATCACGACGTAAGGCATGATCACGCGGGAGGCTAATTCAGTCAGCGTAGCAGCCTTTTCATCCGCACTCATGGTCAAAAGCGCCTCTTCCAACCCGGATGAATCTTTCAATACGATAGCGCCCAGGATCAATGGGGCCAGGGCGCCTGCACCCTTGTTACAGATACCCATGATACTGATGCGCTTCGCAGCGCTTTCAATCGGACCGAGAATCGTGATGTAGGGATTAGAAGCTGTCTGCAGCAACGCCAGTCCGGTACCGATCACGAAAAGGCCTAAAAGGAACAGATCGTAATTGCGCGACCTGGCGGCGGGAATAAACATGAGCGCACCCACAGCCATTACCAGCAAGCCCACCATCATCCCTTTCTTAAAGCCGGTCTTTTTCAATACCCACGATGAAGGAAAGGCCATCACGGCATAAGAGATGTAAAATGCAAACGTCACTAACACCGCCTCGGAAGTGGTCAGCTCACAAGCGATCTTCAAATAAGGTATCAGGGTACTGTTGACCCAAGTCACGAAACCAAAAATGAAAAACAGTATACCGATGATAATGATCGGCCCAAGAGAACTTTTTCTTTCGATTGTAGATGCAGCAGCGTTCATGTAGTAGAAAAATTAATATAAAATAGCCTTAAAAATAAAGGAACTTGTCGACGTGACCATCATTTACGCAAACGTTTGCGCAAATCAGCGGTAATGAAGCTGTTTATGGATGAGAGACAGAGACCTTCCGAACATCACTCTTTCTCCGCCAGCTCGCTGATCAATTCCGCAACCAGCGCGCTCCAGCCGGTCTGATGATTGGCTCCCAATCCTCTTCCCGTGTCTCCATGAAAATACTCGAAAAATAAAATCAGATCCTCATTACCCGGTTGCTTATAAAACCAGTTGTAAGGACCATATATTGGCCGGTCGCCGTTCTTGTCGCGTTCAAACAGGCTGATCACCCGTTTAGCAAGTTGGGTGGACGCGTTGTATAAGTTGACTTGTTGACCTGAGCCGGTTGGATATTCGACCATCAGGCTGTCATGGTAGAATTTACCCAGCCTTCTGATGGACTGTATGATGATGAAATTGATGGGAATCCACACCGGGCCGCGCCAATTGGAGTTCCCGCCAAACATATCGGATGTGGAATCACCCGGATCGTATTGTATTGTGTGAACTTCGCCATTGATCGTTACCGAATACGGATGTTGCTCGTGGTACTTGGATAATGCCCGGATACCGCCTTTTGACAAGAATTCATTCTCATCCAGCAGTCGCTTGAGCATGGCCTTCAACTTGTCCGTCTGCACCAGCGAAAGCAACAGTTCTTCCCCGTCGCTGTGCTCTTCTTTGGGCCAGTAGCGGTTGTTCTTCAGTCGGTAATTTTTATACCATTCAAATCGCTTGGCAAAATCCGGAAGCTTTTCAAATACTTCTTTTCGTATGGTGGCGACGGCATAAAGCGAGGTGAGGCCTACTATCGACTGTATCCGCAACGGCTGCGGGGGCGCATCGCGCATACACAATACATCATAGAAGAACTGATCTTCTTCATTCCAAAGCACATGCTCATTAAGCGCTTCTGCAATAAGAATGAAGTGTTCAAAGAATTTGGTGGCGGCGTCTTCAAAGCTGTTGTCGACCATGGCAATTTCGAGGGCTATGTCCATCATGCTTAAAGCGTAGACGCCCATCCAGCTGGTGCCGTCTGCCTGCTCCAGTTGAATCTCTCCTTTATCATGAAAGCTCCGGTTAAACACACCAATGTTATCCAAACCCAGGAACCCGCCTTCAAAAATATTATCCCCCTTCAGATCTTTACGGTTGATCCACCAGGTAAAGTTGATCAGGAGTTTATGAAAGACTTTTTTCAGAAAATCAATATCTCCTTTACCCCTGGTTTTCTTTTCAATGGTAAAGATCTCCATAGCGGCCCAAGCCTGAACGGGCGGATTCACATCACTGAAATTCCATTCATAAGAAGGCAACTGTCCATCGGGCTTCATGTACCACTCACGCATCAACAGCAACAACTGGTTTTTCGCAAACATCGGATCGACCACAGCCATTGATATACACTGAAAGCTCTGATCCCATGCGGCGTACCAGGGATACTCCCATTTATCTGGCATCGAGATGACGTCCTGGTTCTTTAAATGTTTCCATTCACTGTTCCGGCCATATTTACGCCGGTCAGAGTTGGGCGTGATTCCATCCGAATTGGAGAGCCACTTTTCAATATCGTAATGATAGTATTGTTTGCTCCAAAGCAAGCCCGCCAGCGCTTGCCGCTGTACTTTTGCCAGCGCTTTGCTTACTCCTTTGGGAAATATTTTTGCGTAAAATTCGTCCGCTTCTTTTTTTCTTTTTCCAAAAAGCTGTTCAAAGTCACTATCAAAAGGTTCTTTCAGCGATTCCTCCGTTAAGCGGCAATGAATGGTGATCGTTTCCCCGGGCGGAATGGTATAATTATATACAGGCGAAAATTTAGTGCCTGCCTTCCGCTCTCTCAGTTCATTCACGTTCTTCTTGTGAATAATGGCCTGATGAAAAGCATCCTTGGTGAAAATACTGGCATTAGGCTGCCCGGTAACAATTTCCGTATTTGTTTCATTGTCCGTGTACAGCGCGTCGTCTGCCTCCTGGTAATAAAAATGGTAATTGCCCAATCTCGGATGCTCGGCAAATATGGTGTTGGATCCTGCCGGTGAAAAATTGGGCTTGGTTTTTAAGCTGCCGTGTTTGGTCCATCGGTTATAAAACCACAAGGTCGGCAACACTGTAATTGAAGCGGCCTTTTTATACCGGTTGGTTACTTCTATTCGAATCCCGATATCGGTGCTGTTGGTTTTCGCATATTTAATGCGCACATCAAAGTACCGGTTATCTTTAAATGCGTCGGTATCAAGTATCTCGTATTCAGGCTCGAGCTTGGACCGCTTACCGCCTTCTTCTTTTAACTGATCGTAGGGAAATTCTTCCTGTGGATATTTATAGAGGTATTCCATGTAATAATGCGTTGGCACATTATCCAGGTAATAATACAGCTCTTTCACATCTTCCCCGTGATTGCCTTCGTAGTTTCCCAAGCCGAATAAGCGCTCTTTCAGGATACGGTCTTTGCCGTTCCACAGCGCAATGGCAAAACACAGGTTTTGAAAGTAGTCGGAAATGCCCGCCAGTCCGTCCTCTCCCCAGAAGTAGGAGCGGCAGTGAGCATGATCAAACGGGAAATAGCCCCAACTGTCTCCGTATTCACTGTAATCTTCGCGAACGGTGCCCCATTGTCTTTCACTCACGTAGGGCCCCCATTTTTCCAGGGGTATCGCTTTAGTCGCATTTTCTCTGAGTCTCTTATGTTCTTCTGTCATCTATCTTTATATTTAACCGGGATCGCGCGCAGTAGTTTTGCCAGTTATCAAGGCAATACCGGTAAACTGCCCGAGTTTTAGTAGTTTACAAATATAGAGATTGATGCCAAATATGTGTAGATTATACACAGTTTACAGTAACGAATCTATTGCGCTCAGAACTTCCGGTACAAATTGTACAATACTTTTTTGTCGTATTCGGTCAAAGTACCGGATACATCATTCTGGATATAATGCAATTTAAATGCCTTAATTGCAGAAGACTGGTTGCTGATGTCATATCCCATGACGCGCAATGCCAACAGGGCATTAAAGTCTGAAGGAGGAGTTTGCAAATTGTAAGTATCGTACCAATAACCAAAACCGGCATCTGCTAACCTTTTCCAGGGAAAATATTTGCTGGGATCACTTTTTCGCGATGGCGCAATGTCTGAGTGCGCGATAAAATTGGCTTGCGGAATACCGTACTCATCTTTCAGGTAGTCCAGTAATTTGATCAGCGCTGTAACCTGCGCGTCGGAAAAAGGCTCGCTGCCATTGTTATCGATCTCGATACCCAGGCTACAGGAGTTCATATCCGTGATGCTGCCCCATTTGCTGTTTCCGGCGTGCCAGGCTCTCACATAATCGTTCAGCATCTGGTACACCACACCGTCGCGGCCTACAACGTAGTGCGCGCTGGTTTGCGTTCTCGAAATGGAAAAGGTAAATAAGGTTTGTTCGGCCGAGTTCTGTGCGGTATGATGCAGCACCACGAAATTGGGTTTCCGCACATTGAAGTTTACCGATGCATACCATTGAGAATTAACAGCAGGATTCCTTTTCTGAGACGGATTCTTCGACACCTGGTTAATGATCTCATCAATGGTCTTTTCGTATGTGGTCTTTGCAAAGGATTGAATACTGTCTGTAATGTGGCGGTAATATTCTGCGGACCTGTAGGCCAGTTGGCCTGAATTACTGGCGCTGCTAACGGGAGGCTTGTACACTTCGCGCGGCCGTTCCGTTCTTTTAGCAGGTTCAGGAGTCTCCTCCTTTCTGTCGTTGCGGGTAATCTGTTCCGGGCGCGTGAAGACGGTCTGATTTTGTTGCGGAGTAGTGGAAGGATCTTGTTTTACGACCGGTTTTTTGGGCGGTGGGTTTCTGTTTAATACATTTGTCTTTTTGGGTAAGTTATCACCGCAGGCGCATAATACGAACAAAGCGAAGGCCGGTAATGTTTTTTTGATAAACATTGCAAATACTATTCTTTTTTCTAAAAATGGTCTTAATATATATCCGTTCTTAATGTGAAAATAACGAAATTCATCGTAAAACCTGAAGAAGGTGATAAAATTGTGACCCGGGAAAAGAATATTTAAGGTTTTATTAAACGGTATAATTTGTGTTCGTGTACCGCCCTGTTTTATAAAAAGCTACCTATCTTTAAAATAAATAATATGAATGCACATTTTGGAATGATCGGATTGGGTACGATGGGCCGCAATCTTGTATTGAATATAGCCGACCGCGGTTTTGCGGTATGCGGGTACGACAGAAGTGAAGAACAACGCAACCGCATGCTGGAAGAAGCGCAGGAAAGGCCCGTCACCACTGTGTCCTCGTCCATCGAGTTGATCAAAAGCCTGAAGGCCCCGCGTGTGATCATGTTCCTTGTGCCTGCGGGAAAGATCGTTGACAATGTGATCGAAGAATTACTGCCTAACCTTGAGCGGGGCGATATCCTGATCGATGGCGGTAACTCCCATTTCGTAGATACCGAACGGCGTTATGTCACCCTGCAAAATTCCGGCGTTCACTTTATCGGCATGGGTGTGTCGGGAGGAGAGGAAGGCGCCCGCCGCGGACCGAGCATGATGCCGGGAGGCAATGAAGAAAGTTATGAACTCGTCCGGGAGATCTTTGAAGCCATTGCCGCGAAGGCCGACGGCGAACCCTGCGTGGCTTTTATGGGCAACAGCGCTGCAGGCCACTATGTGAAAATGGTGCATAATGGAATTGAATATGCGGTAATGCAGATGATCAGCGAAGTATATGGCCTGTTGAAAAACGAAGGCCTGAGCAATGCCGAGCTTCATGAGCTCTTTGATAGCTGGAATAAATCGGAACTTCAATCCTTTCTCGTTGAAATCACTGCGGAGATATTCGACACAAAAGATCCGCAAACCGGCAAGGACCTGATCGACCTGATCCTGGACAAGGCGAAACAAAAAGGCACCGGTCTCTGGACATCCCAAAGTGCACTGGAGCTTAACGTTCCTATTCCAACCATTGATACGTCTGTCAGTATGCGCTACCTGTCTGCCTTGAAAGAGGAACGCGCCCAACTGTCAAAATCCTATGTCCACCAAAATAAGAAAACCGGTGTTGACGTAGAAGCGCTTAAAAAAGATTGCCGCGACACCCTGCATTTCGGGTTCATGATGGCCTATGGCCAGGGCCTGGAACTACTGGAGGAAGCTTCAAGGACTTACCAATACAATATCCCGATTCCAACGGTCATTAAAGTATGGCGTGCAGGATGCATTATCAGGTCTTTATTGTTGAACGATCTGTACGAAGCCTTCAGCAACGAGCCCGGCTTGAAGAATATCATCGGGTCTCCCGTGTTCATCCCTATCCTCAAAGAAAAAAGGCATGGCCTGGTGAATTTCCTGAAAACCGCTATGGATGCGGGTATACCGGCATTAACCTTCTCTACGGCGCTTAGTTATTTCGACGCATACACACAGGAGCGGTTACCGGCCAACCTGATACAGGCGCAAAGAGATTTCTTTGGTGCACATACTTATGAACGTATTGACCAGGAAGGCAGTTTTCATACAGAGTGGGGAGCGGGGAAATAGTTCATTGTTGATAGTTCATAGCAGATTCATGAACTTCTTTAAAAGAATCTCTTTTATCAATGAAACTAAATTTAAACCAGATAACCATACAGGTAACCGATGTTGAGCAATCTATCCGGTTTTATGAAACACTGCAATTGAGGTTAATTGTTAAGTCGTTACCAAAATATGCAAGGTTTGAGTGTTTAAAAGGTGATACCACATTTTCTCTTCATCAATGCAATGAGGTGGATTCGTTTAATAAAACATGGATTTATTTTGAAAGTGAAGATTTAGATAATGATGTCGCCCATCTTCAACAAGCAGGAATCACATTTGAGGAACTACCGAAAGATCAACCCTGGCTTTGGCGCGAAGCCAGACTCAGAGATTTAGACAACAATGTAATTATCTTATATTTCGCGGGTGATAACAGAAAAAATCCACCGTGGAGCATACGCTAAATATTGCAATAGGGCTGACACAAGCAGTGAACTATTAACTATGTACAATCAACTTTTTTAAACATGAACTTTAAAACGACTCCGGCAAATATTATCATCTTTGGTGGTGGTGGCGATTTGTCCTGGCGTAAATTGATCCCGGCTTTCTACAATTTATTTATTTACGGCTACCTTCCGGATCAGTTTACCATCTTCGGTATCGATTTTCAAAACCTGACCGAAGCGGCATATAAAAAGCATATTCTAAAAGGCATCAACAATTTTTCCAGGAGTGGCAAGGCTAAAGCGGCAGAGTGGAAAGCCTTCTCGCAGCATCTGCGTTTTATACAGGGCGATTTTACCGCAGACGACCTGTACCTTCGCCTGAATGATACCCTTGAAGAAAATGACAAGGGCCTTAAAACCCGCGGCACCAGGCTTTTCTATTATTCCGTAGCACCACGCTTCATTGAGGTGATATCCACCAAAATTTCGGAACACCGTATTGCTGAAGACCGTAAAAAAGACCGGATCATTGTAGAAAAACCGTTTGGAACCGACCTGGAGTCGGCACAAAAGCTCAATACTTTACTGAGCAATCATTTTTATGAAGACCAGATCTACCGGATCGATCATTACCTGGGCAAGGAAGTGGTGCAGAATATCTTAGCATTCCGGTTTGCCAATCATATTTTCGAACCGCTTTGGAGCAACAAGTTTATCGACCAGATCCAGATCACAGTAGCTGAGTCGGTGAGTGTTGGTACGCGTGGCGGCTATTACGACAAAAGTGGCGCTCTGAGAGATATGGTACAGAATCATTTGCTGCAATTGCTATCCCTGATCGCAATGGATTGCCCCACTAATTACGATGCGGAAGATATCAGGAAAGCAAAAGTAAAGGTCCTTAAGAAAGTACGGCCATTCAATTCGATATCTGTGGCCCAAAACGTAGTAAGGGCGCAGTACACGGCGGGAAGCATTGACGGGCAGCCGCAGGCCGCTTATCGCTCGGAAGCAGATGTGTCCCCCAGATCTCAAACCGAAACTTATGTGGCTTTGAAACTCTTTATAGACAATGGCCGGTGGAAAGACGTTCCGTTTTATTTGCGCACCGGCAAATGTATGGAACATCAATCATCTGAGATTATGATCCAGTTCAAAGACGGCCCGCACAAGATCTTCAAGGATGATATAGAACCCAATCGCCTCATCATCAGCATCCAGCCCGAACGGGAAATCAGTTTGATGTTTGAAGGAAAAGTGCCCGGACTCAAAATGAAGCTGCGGCCACTGGAAATGGACTTCACCTACAAAAACTCCTTTGAAGAAGCCGCACCTGAAGCGTACGAAGCGCTATTACTGGATGCGCTCGAAGGCGATGCCACGCTGTTCATCCGTGCAGACCAGGTCGAAACCGCCTGGAAAATTGTAATGCCGATCCTGGACGCGTGGGCAAAAAGTTCCAAAGACCTGAAGAAATATAAAGCCGGTAGCTGGGGACCCAGGGAAGCGGAAAAACTGATCACCGAAGGCACAACCAAATGGCTGCTGCTATCGGAACAGAAGAAACCTAAAACGATAAAATTAAAAAAGATATAATGCAACAAATCAAATTGATCTGGGAAAATGCAGAAGCCCTAAGCCTGGCCGCAGCCCACTATTTTGTAGAAAGATGTAACAACCATATTGCCGCCAAAGGAAACTTTACCGTATCGTTATCGGGAGGCAGCACGCCGAAGCGATTGTATCAATTGCTTGCTACACCTGCTTTTTCGAGAAACATTGATTGGAAGAAAGTTCAGCTGTTCTGGGGCGATGAAAGGTTTGTGCCGCATACCCACGAAGACAGCAATTATAAAATGGTCAAAGAGGCCTTGCTGGATCATGTTAAGATTCCGCGGAAAAATATTTTTGCGATGCCTACTAAAGGCGACGCAGCTACCTGCGCGACACAGTATCAAAAGATGATGACAGAGGCGCTCGGCAGCAAAATGCAGATCGATCTGACATTCCTGGGTCTGGGTGATGACGGACATACTTCTTCTTTATTCCCCGGAACTGATGTACTTCAGGAAAAGAAAAAATTTATCAAAGAGGTATGGGTCGAAAGCAAGCAAACTTTCCGCTTAAGCTCCACCTATCGCCTGGTCAACAGCAGCAAAGAAGCCATGTTCCTGGTAGCCGGCGCCGCAAAAGCGCCTGTGGTGAAACATCTATTTTCTAAAAATGCCCGATCAATCTACCCGGTTCAGGAAGTAAGCCTGAAAAAAGGGAATGTGATCTGGATGCTGGATGAAGCAGCGATGGGAGCTGACAGTTGACAGTTTACGGTTGACAGATGATAGCCGTCAGCATTGACTGTCATTTATTATCTGTCGCCCTTCCCCCAAATGAAAACCAGTCTACGTCAGGTATTGCATCCTGAGCGGATTTGAAACGCAGGTATACTGCATGTACCCCTTTGACGGTTTTGATTTTTGTTTCAGATATATGAAATGCGGCCTGAGTTGCTGTTGAATTGATTTCGCAGGCGCCAATGACGGTTCCATCGGGCTTGTCTAATACAATTTCAATAACGCCTTGACCCGCTCCCATAGTTTTTACCTGGAAAGACCCGGCCCCGTTTTTAAAATCGATGTATTTAAACGCTGCCCAATCATGGTTCTTCATTTTTGTAAGGCCCTCGTTGGGGATATCTGTTGCCGGTAATGGGCTGATGCGCACATTTCCCTTCATCAGGCAGGCGCGTGCCGCATCGATCGGATCAAAAGCACTTAGAGCCGCACCGGCTCCCTGAGAGGTCATTTCCACTTCTTTAATTGTTCCGTCCCTGGCAATCGTAATTGGCTCTACACAAGCTTTACGAAACTTTTGCGAGTTATTGGTCGCACGGTGATAAAATACATACCACTGTCCTTTGTATTGTTGTATAGACCCGTGATTGTTCCAAACAGCCGGATCACAACCATTATTATCGATTATAACACCCTTGTAAATAAAAGGACCCATAGGCGACTTACTCATGGCATATCCAAGACAGGTGGGCCTTTTGTTACGGCTTTCATCAGCAAAGACCAGGTAATACCAATCTCCAATGCGACGGATGGAAGAGCCTTCATGAAATACCTTTTTACCCTCCTTCAAAGGCTCAACAATGGTCGTTGTGTCAATGGACAACAGGTCTTTAGACAGCTTAGCCACTTTGGGTTTGGCTTGTCCCCAATATAAATAACCCTGGCCATCCTTATCTACAAACGCGGCCGGGTCTATCTCGTAAGCGCCCGGGATCTGCGTACCGTTAACGAAGGGTCCTACAGGATGATCGCTGACAGCCACGCCTTCCGCATGGGTTGGCTCCGGCGTGCAGTAGTACAGGTAATATTTACCATTGTGCTCTATACAGTCCGGTGCAAACAGCAACGCATCGGAAGCCTTAATGGCGTCGTAGCGTCCCTTTGATGTAAATATATTTTCATCCAATTTCCAATGAAGCATATCATCGGTTGATAACACGTGGTGCGTGTAGGAACACCAATAGGCATCGCTTTCATCGCGCGAACCATACACATACAAACGGCCGTCTCTAAACACCTTTGCCTCAGGATCGGCAATATATACACCGGGTGGGGCAATTGGATTTTGCGCTGAGGAGATGGTAGCAAGAAGCACTAAAAAAGGCAAAAGCAATATGTGTTTCATATGTTTATTTTGGTTTTATATCAGCATAGCAGAAGGAATCAGTTAGTGCGCGGCAATGGACCTGCAGGCGCTGTTTCAGAAAATTGCGCTGTATGAGGCGTCTTCGCCTCGTACGACTATGCTATCGCCTCCGGGCGATATTGTGATAAGTTTGATCCATTTATTTCAACGCAACCCGTTCATTCAATTATTGTCTCGCTTCTACCACGCGCAGGCGCTTATTGAATTGCAGTTGTCCGTCGACAAAGACTTTTATATAATAACGTTGTGCAGGCCGATAAGACATATCGTAAGTCAACGACGCTTCTTTCAGATTTTTATAATGATGTTCCTGGACCAATACTGCGCCTTCGTCTGTTATGATCTGAACGGTTACGTCTTTAGCGGTACCGCTGAAATAGTTCAATGTAGTGGGACCGGACGTACTGGTAGGATACAGCGTCACAGCAATTTCCTTGTTCATGGCTGCCCAACGGGTACTGTCTTCTGTAGTCGTAAAATGATAACTGATAAAGCTTCCAAAGTCGCCAATGAACTGCTTTACGAGGTTGCCTTTGGCATCCTCTATTCTCATGTATCCGCTGCCACCCCGGCGGTTGGCCCAGAATTCCAGTCCATCGTTGGCGCTGTCTTTCACCAGCAGATGGTAAGCTCCCCGGGATAGCAGCACCGTGTCTTTGAACGTTTTGTTTTTCATCGTGCTGTCTAACATGCGCTCGAAGAGGATCTTCCCGTTAATGTCGGTAATGGTATAACTGTTTTGTTCGGGTTCGTTGTTGGTTTTAAGAACGAACACCAATTGTTCAGCATGAACCGGCGCCGCTGTGAACCTGGCAGACATGGCATTGTCCATTCCGTACGCATCTTTTTTGTTGTTGGGTTTTGACAGCGACACGGTAAAATAATTTTCCCCTTCTGCCGCATCGATAAGTCCGGGCAACTCCACCTCTGTCTCCATGCCGTGGGAAAGATGCCCCTTCCAGGCAAATGTCTTCTGCTTGAACCCAACCGTTCCATAGCGGATACTGACAGAAGTGAGCGTTTGAGCGCCATTATTCCTGAGCACCACGATGGGTTTAAAGACTGCCGGATTTTCCCGGCCATAGACTAACTTATCTGTCGGGCGTTTGATGTCTGTAACAGCCACATCATAAGCTGTTGCGGCTTTTTTATATTGGATGATATACGCTGTTATATTTTCTACCGCCTGCGTTTTGTTGACGCGATAAGCTTCCATATTTACATCGATGCTGTTGGTTGATTGCAAAGGCAGGTAATAGATGTCAGGGATCTGTAAATAGCCGGGGCACCAGTTGGCCCTGTCGTAAATCCATGTTCCGGCCTGCGGGTACAAAGGATTGTCGCCGCACTCCCGCCACATCGGCCGCGTGTCAATCAATTGGTCGTTGTAAACGATCATCCGTTTTTTGCTGCAAAACTCTCCGCAGTAATCTCCTTCATTAGCACCATGTCCTGTTTGATAGATCCTGAACTTTGCAAAATCGGCGCCCGCTTCTTTTGTAAAAGAAACCGGCTTTAACTGCTCTTCGATGGAAACAGCGCTATCGCCATAAACAAATGACTGGCTATAAATTTTCTGAATACTTACCGGGATGACGGCAGGTGTGCCCTTGATGATCTCAAAATCGAGCGTTAGCTTCCAACCCCTGTCTTTATTGGGCTCGTAGCCTGTGTGATTGTATTCGATCTCTACACTGTCGCGCAGCAACAAACTGAAATCCGTTACATCCAGCTCCCAATCAAAATTCCAATCTTTGTTAAAGGCTCCGCCATAAGGCGTCAGCATGCGCGCGATCTCGAAATCTTTGTCGACGCCATTGACGCCGCCCATTCTCTTTATTTTGATAAAGTCAAGATAATCCCAATCGGCACAACGCATGTTGTCCGGACATTCAAACTTTACATGCAGCACGATCTTCCTGATCGGAATGTCAGAAGCAGGAAACACGCCCCATCTTTTGTATAAATTAAATCCGTTGGCAGGATCTGTAACAACTGTTTCCCCTTTGTAAGGAATGACATGCAACGTATCTGACGCCGCAACTGAAAGCGTTGTAAACAGCAGTACAACGAAAGACAGCCTTTTAAGTAACAACATAGTTTTGGAATATTGTTTAGGTTTATAATCCGTCGCTCCTGCACCTGTTGCTGAAATAGTGACTTTTACCGCAAAGTGCTCAGCGATTTGTTCACAAAGTACGCCAATCGGAATAAAATGTTATGGACTTAATCAGCCTCACCGAAAGATGACAGGTTATCTCTTTCCGAAAGACCTTAGCTTACCAGCTTGTTAATAGCCGCGTGTATCTTCTCAAACTCAAACCCGGCGACCACCTTGTCCATCAGAGATTTTATATCCTCCGTGCAGAGGTTTTGAATGGAGCCTTCATGCGCCCTTGCCTCCGATCCGTTAAAGGACGGGCTGGGCGGAGCATAAGAGCCGTCTTCTACCGACCGGCCCACCTGTATATACGCGTCCCTGAACGGAACACCCTGCATGACCAACTGGTTAACCAGATCAACTGTGAACAGGTATTTGTATTTTTCGTCGGCCAGGATATCTTTCTTCACTTCGATATTAGAAAGCATCAGGCCCGCCATTTCAATGCAGTCTTTTAATGTTTTAAATGCCGGAAACAAATGTTCCTTCAGCAACTGCAGATCGCGGTGATACCCCGAAGGAAGGTTTGTCGTCATCATCGATATTTCGTTAGGCAGTGCCTTTATGCGGTTGCAATGCGAACGGATCAGCTCAAATACATCGGGATTTTTTTTGTGCGGCATAATGCTGCTACCGGTTGTTAACTCCGCAGGGAAACTAATGAATGCAAAATTCTGGTTCAGGTACAAGCAAGCATCCATGCTCATTTTGGCCAGCGTGTCCGCGATGTTGGCCAATGCCTGCGCCACGATCCGCTCTGCCTTTCCACGACCCATTTGTGCGTATACCACGTTATAATTAAGGCTGGAGAAACCTAACAAATCAGTGGTCATCTGCCTGTTGATGGGAAACGAGGAGCCATAACCCGCGGCAGAGCCCAAAGGATTTTTATTAACGATATCAAATGCTGATTTCAAAGTAATGACGTCGTCTACCAGGCTTTCGGCATAAGCGCCAAACCACAGCCCGAAGGAGGATGGCATGGCCAGTTGCAAATGCGTATAGCCCGGCAGCATGTCCTTTTTATATTTTTCACTTTGCGTCTGCAGCAACTCGAAAAATGGAAGAATAGTTTGTACCATACTTTCGATCTCACTGCGCAGAAACAGCTTTAAGTCAACCAGGACCTGATCATTGCGGCTGCGGGCGCTGTGGATCTTTTTACCTGCGTCGCCCAGCTTCTGGGTAAGCAATAGTTCTACCTGCGAGTGAATGTCTTCTACATTGTCCTGCAGTTTGAATTCGCCAGCCTGGATTTGTTGGTAGATGGTTTTTAATGCAGCTTGCAATGCCTCAAGCTCACTTTTTTCCAACAACCCAACGGACTCGAGCATTTCAATATGCGCCAGAGAACCCAGCACATCAAAAGGTGCCAGGTACAGATCCATTTCCCGGTCTTTACCCACAGTGAATGTTTCCACCTCTTTTAATGCGGTTGTATCTTTTTGCCAGAGCTTCATGTTGAATTTTTGGTTATGAGTTACTAATTATTCGTCATTTAATTTCGGGATCCTCCATATACAGGGCCTGATATCTGATTGAAGTATACGCCTTGTTTACCTGAGTAAATCAGCATTCGTACATTTCCTCACCTCACTATCTTTTCTAACATTTCCACATATTCTTTTATCCCGTTTTCAATTTCTTCCAGATAAATAAATTCATCTGCGGTATGGCTTCGGGCACTGTCGCCCGGACCCATTTTCAGTGCGGGAAACGGCATCAGCGCTTTATCGGAAGTCGTCGGAGAACCATACATCGTCTTGTTCATCGACAGACCGGCCTGCACCACCGGATGCCCGGTTGCAATAGAAGTGGAGCGCAGGCGTGTAGACCTCGGCGTGATCTCGCTTTGAACATGCGCCTTTATTTCTGCAAGCACCTCCTCAAAAGCATATAGCTCATTGACGCGCACATCGACCACATATTTACAAATGGCCGGCACCACGTTGTGCGCTTTGTTTTCCGTTTCGATAACGGTTACCGTCATTTTATTGGCGCCCAATAAAGGAGATACTTTTTCAAATTGATGGGTGTGAAACCATTCAATATCTTTCAATGCTTTGACAATAGCGTTGTCTCCTTCGTTGCGCGCTGCATGCCCCGCCTTTCCCTGTGCTGCGGCATCCAGCACCAACAATCCCCTTTCGGCCACGGCCATTTGCATCAGCGTCGGTTCACCAACGATGGCGAAATCTATGGCTGGCAATACTTTCACCACTGCCTCAATGCCATTATAGCCAGAGATCTCTTCTTCAGCGCTGGCAACAAGCATAAAATTATATTTAAGATCTGTTCGGTCATAGAAATACAGGAAGGTAGCAATAAGCGACACCAGGCAGCCGCCGGCATCATTACTTCCCAGCCCGTACAACCTGCCGTCTTTCTCTATGGCTTCGAAGGGATTTAATGTGTAATTCGGATTAGGCTTTACCGTGTCATGATGGGAGTTGAGCAAGATGGTCGGCTTGCCCGCATCAAAATGCTTGCTCCTGGCCAGCACGTTATAACCCAGCAATTCGGCTTCGACTCCCTGCTGTTCCAGGAACGCTTTAATGACCGAGGCCGTCTGCTCTTCCTCCCGGCTCAGGCTGGGAGTCCGGATCAAATCTTTCAGTAATTGCAGCGCCTGATGATAGCGTTCTTTTACAGTAATCATTAACGGGTAATTAAGGTTCCTTCAGTATCGTTCGTCGTATTTTTAACCAGATCTTTTGCATCGCCGATCAGCACTTCTTTTACACCTGCATCAATCGCCGCAAAAGCGTTGTCTATTTTAGGCAAGATACCTTCAAATAGCCTGTTTTCGCTAAGCAGCTGCTGATACTTTTTCCTGTCGATATTCCTGATCACCGAGTCGTCGTTATTCACATCTTCTAAAACGCCTTTCTTTTCGAAACAGTAGATCAGCCTCACCTGATACGCAGCAGACAACGCTACTGCTAAAGCCGAAGCAATCGTATCGGCATTGGTATTGAGCATGTGCCCTTGACCATCGTGTGTTAGCGGCGCAAAAACAGGAGTAAGCCCGGCTTCGATCAAAAGCCGCAACGGTTCAGCATTCAACTGATCCACATCCCCGACCCAGCCAAAATCCACCTGCTGTCCGTTGATCTCTTTAAGCGGACGCTTTTTTGCCGGAATGATATTCGCATCTGCTCCGGAAAGCCCGATAGCATTGCATTGCAGCGATTGCAGCTGCGCCACCACTTTTTTATTTACCAATCCGCCATACACCATGGTTACGATATCAATAGTGTCATCGTCCGTAATTCTGCGGCCATTAATATATCTGGATTGCACGCCCAGTTGCTCCCCCATTTTGGTAGCGATCTTGCCGCCTCCATGTATCAAAATCTTAGGCCCTTTGATCGCTGCAACATCTTTTAAAAAAGAGGTTAAGGATTCGGGGTGATCGATGATGTTGCCGCCGACCTTTATTACAAATAAATGGCTTGTTTCTTCTTTATTCAACGTAATTTTTTTTAAGTCTTCAATTCTTGGGACAGTGTCCCAAGAATTGATAAGATAAATCACTTTAATCTTAAAATTTCCTTTTCCATATACTTTTTCAGCTTTTGCTTTTTGGGCAGCTGAAGCATATATTTTTGAACAAACAAATTATCGTCCATTCCAGCTGTAGCGTATTTTACAAGTGCCTGATCTTTTTCTGCAACCAATAAAATACCAACAGGAGGATTATCATTTTTCTCACACACCTCCTGCTTGAAATAATTGAGATAAGTATTTAGCTGTCCAATATCACCGTGTTCAAAAGCCCCTATCTTCAGTTCTAACAATACATGACATTTTAAAATGCGATGGTAAAAAACTAAATCTATAAAATAATAGGCATCGCCGATCAATATTCTTTTTTGTCTTCCTTCAAGACAAAAGCCATTGCCCATTTCTAAAATAAACGCCTGAAGGTTGTCTAAAAGAGCTGCCTCGAGATCAGACTCTTCTACAACACTCGCTGCGATCTCTAAGAACTCGAACGCGTATATATTTTTGACAATATCGGCTGGTGCATGCGGCTTAACCTTCTTTTGAATATTGGTAGAAAGTTTTTTTGGGTTTGACGATAACCCACTTCTTTCAAAATATAAACTATTGATCTGTCTTTTTAATTCACGCACACCCCAGGTACCCTTTATTGATTCCATTTCATAGAATGCACGCTTTTCCGGGTCGTCTATTTTAATTAACTCCACGATGTGTGAAAAAGAGAGATTTGACAATAGCTTTTCTATAGGTATTTGCAAAGCATCTTTATTCTTTCGCTTTTTTGATGCTGGTTTCAATTCTTGGGACAGTGTCCCAAGAATGTTTTCGGGCAACAATTGAGATTTTTGGGACAGCGTCCCAAGAATTTGAGGATACGTCAAATAGAACTGCCGGCAGCGGGATAATTCGGGAGCTGAAAGTCCTTTTATGTTAAGCCTTGCAGCCATTTTTTCGATAAGGCCTTTTCCATAAGTGGCCCGCCCTTTACCTTTTTGTTCAAACTCTACAATGTAATATCCTATAATGATATTTCTTATGGTCAATGCACGATTCACTGCACCAGCCGCATTGGATTGTAGCTGGCGGTGTGTGGATTCGACTGCTTTAATAAGTTGTGTAAAGTTTTTCATCGCGCTTACTTTCTGAGTAACTCGCTCAACACCGCTTGTGCTGCCCAAACACGGTTGCCCGCTTCTTGCGTAACGATGCTGTTCTCGCTGTCTAAGATCTCGTCACTCAATTCCACATTACGGCGTACCGGTAAGCAATGCATTACTTTAGCATTGTTGGTTAGTTTCAGCTTTTCCTGTGTCAGCATCCACTCCGGTTCGTTGCTGTAGATCTTTCCGTAATCGTGATAAGTACTCCAGTTCTTGACATATACATAGTCTGCATCTTTCAGCGCCTCATCCTGGTCGTATACAATCGGCGCGTTGCCGGTGAATTTTTTATCCAGCTCGTAGTCTTCAGGATGGGTCACGACGAAATCAACTTCGCCCCAGGTCGTCATCCATTGCGCGAAGCTGTTGGCCACACATTGCGGCAGCGGCTTTACATGCGGTGCCCAGCTCAATACCACTTTCGGTTTGCGCGTTTCCTTAAAGGTTTCTTTGATCGTAATAACATCTGTAAGACTCTGCAACGGGTGAAGCGTCGCACTCTCCAGGCTCACCACCGGCAGACCGGAATATTTGATAAACTGGTTGATGTATAACTCGCTGTAATCATCTTCTTTGTTGACTAAAGAAGGAAACGTGCGGATCGCCAGGATGTCGAAATATTTACCGAAAATCGGGGCTGCATCTTTTACGTGCTCGACGGTTTTACCGCTCATGATGGCTTCTTCTTCGAATTCCAGTTGCCACCCTTCGCTGCCTACATTGAACACAATCGCTTCCATGCCCAGGTTCTGGGCGGCTATCTGCGTGCTTAAACGCGTGCGCATGCTGGGATTTAAGAATAAGCAACCAATGCGTTTGCCCGCTCCCAATTCCTTGTCCAAAAATGGTTGCGCTTTGTACTGTAGCGCTTTTGCTGCGAGCGCATTGATGTCTGATACATCGGCCGCGCTGATAAATGTATTGCCTTTTAGAAGTGACATTGTTACAAAATGGTTTTATAAAAAAATGGTTCGTGCCTCCACGAACCAAATAATTGTTGATAGTTGCACTTAAGATAGACGGGATGTTCCTTCGATAAACTCAGAAAAAACTGCCCCGATTTTGCCAGGATCTAATCCGGACGATCAACCGATCCTGCCCGACTTTTATCCAGACAGGCGTGGCAAGACCGATCTCGCAAACACCGGGCCGGGCCCATAAAAATTATTCCGCGACCACACTGAATGCGGCTATTTCTTCTTTTACCGCTTCGATAAAATGTTCTGCATCTTTCTTCTTCAAAGCCAGTGAAGGTAACAGCCTGATCACATTGGGTTTTGCTTCGCCGGTAAAAATTTTCTGGTTTGCCAGCAAATTCTTTTTCAAAGCGGCCAGTTCCTGTGGCACGTCAAAACCGATCATCAGCCCACGGCCGCGCACGTTCTGCAATTCGGGAATGGTATTCAGCTCGTCTCTCAAATACTTACCGATCATTACGGCATTGCCCATCAGCTTTTCTTCTTTCATCACTTCCAATACGGCCAATGCTGCGGCGCAGGCCAGGTGGTTGCCGCCAAAAGTGGTACCTAACTGAAAGTGTTTGGGCTGGATATGAGGCGCAATGATGATGCCACCAACAGGAAAGCCATTGCCCATGCCTTTGGCCATGGAGTAGATGTCTGCATTGACACCGGCAAAATCATGGCTGAAGAATTTTCCGCTTCTGCCATACCCGCACTGCACGGCATCCGCAATATAAACCGCACCATATTTATCGCACAAAGCCCTGATCAGCTTGAGGAAACCTTCGCTTGCTACATTGATACCGCCTACACCTTGTATACCTTCGATGATAACTGCAGCTATTTCTTTTCCGTGTTGTGCGAAATGCGCTTCTAAAGCGTCTTCATCATTGAAAGGAAGAAAATCCACGTGGTCTGTTTCGTTCACTGGCGCCAGGTAGTTCCGGTTATCCGTGGCGGCTACCGCCAGCGAGGTACGCCCGTGAAATGCCTTGCTGAAAGCGACAATCTTTTTTCGTCCCGTATGAAACGAAGCCATTTTGAGCGCGTTCTCATTGGCTTCAGCACCGGAGTTGCAAAGAAAAAGGCTATAGTCTTCCTTTCCTGAAACTTCTCCCAGCTTTTTGGCCAGCTCTTTCTGCAATGGATTCTGAATCGAGTTGGAATAAAAGGCAATTTTTTCCAGTTGCTCTTCGATGCGTCGTACCCAATGAGGGTGGGTGTGACCAATGCTGATCACAGCATGGCCGCCATAAAGGTCTAAATACTGGTCGCCCTCACTATCCCAAACATAAGACCCCTTGGCCTTGGTGATAGTAACGTTGTTAAGGGGATAAACATCAAATAAATCCATCAGTGAATTTTTGTGGCGCACTCGCCTCTTGTAAATAAAATTGCCCGCGTGGAAGCGGGCAACGAAATTACTTAAAATATTAATGGTCCGGGTAATAAATTATCCGATTCAGGTCACTGACAATCGATTAATTTAACATACCCGGTTCCTTCACGATCTCGGCTTTCGGCTCGTCTTTTATTTTGTCCCAGCCGCCGGTTACATTTCTCAGATTGTGGATGCCCTGCTTTTTTAAAACAGAGGCAGCGATAACACTTCGTACGCCTACATAACAATGCAGATACAGGTTGTCGGTCTCCTCAATCTGGGCCAGGTTGACCACGTCAGACATTTCTTCCAGCGGAATATTGACGGCTCCCTTCAGATGCCCTCCGGCGAAGTCAATCGGCCTGCGCACATCAACTACCACGAGGTTTTCATCAAACGGAATATCCATCATCAACTCATCCGGCTCCACGTCGATCAAGAGGTCGATCGTGTGCCCGGCTTCCTGCCAGGCGGGATAACCACCTTTCAAAAAACCTTTGATATTGCTGAAGCCCGCCTTTGACAGTTCGTCGGCAACTGCCTGTTCATTACCATCATCGGTAACCAACAGCAGTCCCTCGTCCTTCTTAAAGAAAAGCGGGGCATATTCCAATAGCCTGCTGGAAGCGGGTATGCTCACACTTTGAGGAATGAATCCCCTGGCGAACTCCCCGGCCTCCCGGGTGTCGATGACGGAAGCCTCCTGTCCTAAACATGTTTCAAATTCTTCTGCACTAAGAGCCTTCATATCCAAAAAATTTACGCTAACAGCTGACCTACAAATTCATTAAGGTCTCTCATCCGCTGCGTATTGATCGTGTAATAAATAAATTTTCCCTCTCTTTCTGTTTTTACGAAATCAGCTTTCCGCAAGATAGCGAGGTGTTGGGAAGCGACCGACTGTTCAATTCTTAATTTTACATAAATTTCAGTAACGGTTACTTTTTCCTGGTTGTCGATAAGTTTTAATATTTGTTGCCGCAATTTGTGATTAAATGCTCGTAAGATCAACGCTGCTTTTTTGATAGCCAATGTATCTAACGTTAATTCTTCGGCCGGATTTTCTTTTTGGGCAAAAGAAATTTGGTAATTACTCATTATGAATAAAGGGTTTAGAGGGTTTAAAAATACGACTTAAATAGTTTTAATGCAAATATTACCTATATGCCTTTTCGAGCCGATATATATACATCTTTAACGTAATATGGCTCACAATATGCAACATCTGCAAACTTTTTTTCTTTAAAGTGTTGGACAGATAGTTGAATCATGTGCCTTGCGTCCACCTCGGAGGCCACGAAACGGGCATTGGGCCTCGGGTGGATGAGGTCAGAAAATTTTTGACTGCCATTTCCTGTAAACAAGATCTGATGTTCATCAAGGAGATCCGCGAAGCGCTCTGCGTCCAGGGTAGCCGCAAAAGGCTCTTTGAAATATTCCAAATCTTTGGTGAAAAAAGCGGTAAACACTTCCATGCGCCGGGCATCGATCATGGGACAAATAAGGTCTTCCGCCTGATCCCGAATGGCATCAGCCATTATCTGTAACGTATTTAAACATATCAATGGCTTCTGTAAAGCATAACACACACCTTTCGCACTGGCAAGGCCAATGCGCAGGCCGGTATAGGAACCGGGACCATTGCTAACGGCCACGGCATCGAGACTCCGCATATCAATACCGGTTCTTTTGAAAGCATTTTTGATCGTCTCGTGCAACCAACCCGCCTGCTCGTTGCGGTTGTCGTGTGCCTCAAACGCGACCACTTCCATATCATCGCTGATACAAAAGGAACCTTTGTTAATCGCCGTATCAATATTTAACAGGAGCATTATGCAAATGAAATAAATATTTATTGAAATATGATCTGATCGTTTCAAAATTTTCAAAAACTTGAGAAAAAACAATAGAGTTTGTTTTATTCCTGATCTTTTGTACTCTTGCAAACAACAACTTATATCATGGAAAAAAAGATCATCACTACCTCTGACGCGCCGGCTCCTATTGGACCGTACAACCAGGCAGTCTTTGCCGGTGACACGCTGTACATTTCGGGGCAGGTTGCCATCGACCCGGCAACCGGCGACCTGGTAAATGCTTCCTTACAGGATGAAGCTCATCAATGTATGAAAAACCTGAAGGCGATCCTGGAAACAGCAGGCTTAAGCTTTGCCAATGTGGTGAAATCTACCATATTTCTCACTGATATGAAGCGGTTTGCAGAGGTGAACGAGGTCTACGGACAATATTTCTCAGGAGACTACCCGGCCAGAGAAACGGTACAGGTGTCGGCATTGCCCAAATTTGTGAACGTGGAGATCAGTATGATCGCAGTGAAGTAGGTGGCGGTCCATGAGTTATAGACTATTGTCCATCGCCTACGTTCCATTTGTCAGCGCAGCGTAAAATATAGCCACTCAAGCAGGGACTTCCGTACCTTTGTGCCCCAATTTTTGATGGAATGAACAAAACACAGGAAGTTTTAAAAGACGTAGTAATAAAATTTGCAGGGGATAGTGGAGATGGAATGCAGCTTACCGGTACCCAATTTACCAATAATACCGCCCTTCTGGGCGCCGACCTCTCGACCTTCCCGGATTACCCGGCAGAAATCCGAGCGCCGCAAGGGACGATCCCTGGCGTGAGCGGGTTTCAATTGCGCTTTTCTTCAGATCATATCTACACACCCGGTGATGAGTGTGATGTGCTGGTAGCAATGAATGCTGCCGCGTTGAAAGCCAATCTGAAGAGTCTTAAAAAAGGGGGGCGCATCATTGCCAATACCGACGGATTTGATCCAAAAAATCTTCGCCTGGCGAATTATCCCGACGGCGTTAACCCGATCGAGAACAACAGCCTGGAAGGATTTGAACTGATCAAAATAGATGTGACCAAACTGACGCGTGAAGCGTTGAAAGAGTTCACACTCGGCACAAAAGAAAAAGATCGCGCGAAGAACATGTTCATCCTGGGATTTTTATACTGGATGTACAATCGTGACATGCAGAACACGATCAACTTTCTTACTGAAAAGTTTTCCAAAAAGCCGGACATATTAAACAGCAATATCAAGGCATTAAAGGCCGGTTACAACTACGGTGATACCACCGAAACATTTACTACCACTTATACGGTTGAAAAAGCGAAGATTGAAGCAGGCACTTATCGCTCTATTATGGGTAACCAATCCCTGGCGATGGGTCTTGTGGCGGCTTCCGTTAAAAGTGGTCTGCCGATGTTCCTCGGCACTTATCCTATTACACCGGCAAGTGATATTTTGCACGAGCTGAGCCGTCATAAAAATTTCGGTATCCGCACCTTCCAGGCGGAAGATGAGATTGCCGGTATTACATCGGCCATTGGCGCTTCTTATGGAGGCGCTCTGGGCGTTACCACCACATCGGGCCCGGGTATGGCGTTAAAGACCGAAGCGATGGGCCTGGCAGTAATGCTGGAAATTCCGTTGGTGATCATCAACGTACAAAGAGGCGGACCCTCTACAGGGTTGCCTACGAAGACGGAACAATCTGACCTGTTACAGGCTTATTACGGCCGGAATGGTGAATGTCCTATGCCTGTGATCGCGGCCAGTTCACCTGCCGATTGTTTTGATGCCGTATATGAAGCAGTAAAGATCAGCGTGCAGCACATGACACCCGTGATCTTCCTGAGCGACGGTTATATCGCGAATGGTGCAGAACCCTGGCGTTTCCCGAACGAAGAATCTCTGGCACCGATCCACGTGCACTTCAAAAAGGAACTGGGCCACCACGAAGAAAAGTTTCAGCCTTACCTGAGAGATGAGAACCTGGTACGTCCGTGGGCCATCCCCGGTACTCCCGGCCTGGAACACCGTATCGGTGGCATTGAAAAGCAAAACATTACAGGAAATATCAGCTACGATCCGGAAAATCACCAGCTGATGGTAAAGATCCGGCAGGAAAAAGTCGATAAAATCGCCGACCATATCCCGGAACAAAAGATCGACAGCGGTGAAGAAAAGGGAAAAGTATTGGTGCTCGGATGGGGCTCGACCTATGGAGCCATCAAATCAGCCGTAGCACAGCTGCAGGCGGAAGGTAAAAGCGTGAGTCATGCACACCTGCGCCACTTACGGCCATTTCCTAAAAACCTGGGCGATATTATCCACAATTTTGAACATGTAGTCATTCCCGAGATCAATAACGGACAATTAATCAAGATCATCCGCGACCAGTTCCTGGTAGACGCGAAAGGATATCACAAAATCATGGGTATTCCCATCACCAAACATGAATTGGTGGAAGAGCTCAATAAATATTTTGTGGTAGAGCAGGTAGTTTAGTGAGTCGATAGTCCATGGTCCATGAACTATCGACGATGGACTATTTCCTTCCTTCCAGCTTGAGCAGAAACGCATAACGCAGGGCATCTTCTTTCAGGTAATCGAATCGCCCGGAAGCGCCACCGTGTCCGAACTTCATGTTGGTCCGGAGTAATACCACGTTATCATTCGTTTTATAATCGCGCAACTTAGCGACCCATTTTTCCGGTTCGAAATATTGTACCTGGCTGTCATGCAGCCCTGTTGTCGCCAGAATATGAGGATAGGGTTTTTTCTCTATGTTCTCGTAAGGGGAATAGGATTTCATGTAGAAATAGGCGTCCTTGCTGGTTTCAGGGTTACCCCATTGATCATATTCGTTGGTGGTCAGCGGGATAGTTGGATCGAGCATAGTGTTGACTACATCCACAAAAGGCACATCGGCGATGATCCCATTGAACAAGGTGTTGCCCATGTTGGCCGCCACGCCCATCAAAAGCCCTCCGGCGCTCCCGCCATTGGCATACAGATGTTGAGGAGATGTGTATTTTTCTTTTACGAGGTATTCCGCGCAGGCGATGAAATCGGAAAAAGTATTTTTCTTATTCATCATCTTACCATCATCATACCACTGCCGTCCCATCTCCTGACCACCCCGGATATGTGCAATGCCGTAAGCAAACCCGCGATCCATCAAACTGATGAGGTTGGAGTTGAAATACGTGGGATAAGAAAAACCATAGCTGCCATACCCGATGAGCAAGAACGGCTGTTGCCCGTCTTTCTTAAAACCCTTTTTATAAGCAATAGAAACAGGCACTTTAGTGCCGTCTGCAGCTGTAGCAAACACGCGCTCCACGTCGTAGTCATCCTTATTGTAACCGCTCGGAATCTCCCGTTGCTTCAATAACGTTGTCTTGCCCGTATTGAGGTCATAATCATATACGCTGCTGGGCGTCACCGGCGAGCTATAATTGTAGCGCAATTGGGTCGCGTTGTAATCAGCGTTGGTGCTAAAGGATGCCATATATACGGCGTCTTCAAAAGGAACCAGGCGGTTATGCTTTCCTTCTTTGTTCAGGTATTCCAGCTGATCGAGTCCATTGCTTCTTCCTTTCACTACCACATAATCCTTCAGCAATAGAAGGCTTTCGACAAGCACATCCTTCCGGTGCGGAACAAAATCAGTCCAGTGCGCTACGGGTGTGCTGCTGAATGGCGCTACCGATATTTTAAAGTTGAGTGCTTCTTTATTATGGGTGATGTAAAAGCGCTCCTTATCGGCATCTACGCTGTACAAGACGCTGTCCATCCTCGGCTGAAACACGGCAAAGGCGCTGGTTGGCTGATCGGCGGGTATATAGCGTACTTCTGAATTTGTAAAGTTTGCCGATTCAATGAGGATATAATTTTCGGCTTTTGTTTTTGAAATGCCGATATAGTTACTCTGGTCCTTTTCGTGATAGACCATCACGTCTTCCTCCACCGGGCTTCCTGCTACATGCCTCCATACTTTTTCCGACAAAAGGGTCACCGGGTTGTTAGAAGTATAAAAGAAAGTCCGGCTATCAGCGGCCCATACATAAC
Source organism: Niabella sp. ZPM-14 (assembly GCF_055693045.2). Lineage (NCBI taxonomy): Bacteria > Pseudomonadati > Bacteroidota > Chitinophagia > Chitinophagales > Chitinophagaceae > Niabella > Niabella sp. ZPM-14. The sequence continues at coordinate 2,964,503 of NZ_CM181148.1, read as the reverse complement.
CCGCGCTGGTATTAAAAATTCCCTGATCGGTGACTTTTCCGGTTTGCAGATCCTTAACCATCACATTGTATTGCCTGCGGCTAACGGTGTCCTCTCCAAACACGATAAACCGGTTATCGGGACTGACCGATACACCACTTACACTATAATACGCATGCCCCTCGGCCATGGCGTCTACATCCAATATGATTTCTTCCGGCGCATCCAGGGAACCTTTTTTGCGGCATAGCTTATAGTATTGCTGACCTTCCTCGCTTCTGCTGTAATAATAATATCCATTGCGGAAGTAGGGAACATTCTCATCTTTTTCTTTAATACGCCCGCGCATTTCTTTGTATAAGGTGTCCTGAAGCGCCTTTGTATCGGCCATCATTTCTTCAAGGTATTTGTTCTCCGCTTCCAGGTGCTGCACTACTGCATTGCTGTCGGGTCCCTTCTTGAAAAAATCGATCATCCAATAATAATCGTCCTTCACTTTGTCACCATGTATGTCCCTGATATGTGCCTTTTTCGTTATTACCGGCGGCTCCAGGTCCGGCCATTTCACTTGTTCCATTTGTGCGCTTGTTTTTTGTAAACACGATAAGGCGATAAAAGTAATCAATAAAAAAAAGGCCTGTTTCTTTAATATCATAATGTGCAGAAGTTTAGCAGTGAACTTATTTTTAGACGACAGTTGAATATGAATGTAACAAGTAATGCTGATAAAACAACGCGGCTAGCCTGAAAAAGGGATGAATTTTTCCTGGAGATCATGTATGAACTTTCCGGGCAAGACCTGTTCGCCGGCTATGCAAAAAAAATTCACACAGCGGACACGTTGTATCGTTTGTGTGAAATAACATTTTTAGAAAGTCTGCAATGGGATAAAGGCGTCAGGCTCCTACTTCCAGTTGTGTACTGATCGCAATACGGTTCCAGGCATTGATCGTCGCGACGGCGATAATGATCTGAGCGATATAATTTCTATCAAAGAAAGCACGCGCTTCCTGGTACGTGGCGTCTGACAACCCGTGCTGGTGGATCAATGTGACTTCCTCGGTAATAGCCAGGATGGCCTTTTCTTCTTTTGAAAACAAATTGGTTTCGCGCCATGCGTTCAACAGGAAGATGCGCTGGTTGGTGAAGCCATGCTTCAACGCATCTTTGGTGTGCATATCAATGCAATACGCACAGCCATTGATCTGTGACGCTCTTATTTTGATCAACTCCTTGTGCGCTTTTGTCAGCTGCGATGCGGCGAGGTATTCTTCCAAACCCATCATCGCTTTATACCCGGCCGGTTCGGTCTCGTAAATATTAGGTCTTTTTTCCATCTTGCTTTTTTTTAGTTTAACTGATCATTGTTTGACAAGACAAAATTGGATTTCGCGCAGAAGGAAATTCTTAAACTGGTTTAAGAAATCTTCCTGGCTCTTATTTCACTTAAATATTCGGGCGTAAAACCGAGATAGGACGCAATCAGATATTGGGGAACCCGCTGCACGAATTCAGGATATTTTTCATTCAGGTGGTCATAAAAGGCTTCCTTTGAAAGACCAAAAATATACTTCATCCGCATCTGCGCTGCAGCATAGGCACGCTGGTAAATGAACCGGAAATATCGCTCTACTTTAGGATGCGCCTGCAACAGCTGCTCCTGGGCTTCCCGGCTGATCACCAATAAATCGGTATGCTCAACAGCCTGGATAAAAAATTCGCTTGGCGAGCGGTGTTCAAAGGAGATGTGATCCGTCAGCCACCAGTTTTCAATCGCGAATTCTGTGGTTTGCTCGATGCCCTTTTCGTTCACAAAGAATTTCCGCAGACAACCCCGGAGCACAAAATAATTGGAACGGCAAACCTGTCCTTCGTGCAAAAGGTTTTGCTTTTTCCGGATGTGCTCTGTGCGGAAGAAGGCAGCTATCGTCTGCCACTCGGCATCGTCAACGTCTGTAAACTTTTGTAAATGGGCCTTGAACAGATCAAGCATATATCGAGTGTTTGGATTTATAAAACGTTGGCCGGGCTAGATCATTGTGGCGAGTCCGCAGCTGTGTTTGCCCTTCGCTCGCGGATAGCGGCTTCAAAATGGGCAAGAGAGAAAGCATCATCGACATTAAAATTGCCGATGCGCGTGCGCCGCAGGCTGCTGAGATAGGCGCCGCAACCGAGTACTGCTCCGAAATCATGGGCAAGGCTTCGGATATATGTACCTGTGGAACAAACCACTTTGAATGACACGACCGGCAGCTGAGTGGTATCGACCGTAAATTCTTTGATGGTGATCTTGCGGGGCTCGAGCTTCACGTCCACACCTTTTCGCGCCAGCTCGTACACCCGCTTGCCGTCCTTTTTAATGGCCGAATGGATGGGCGGCACCTGGTCGATCTCACCGATAAATGGAATCGTTGCCTGTTGAATGTCTTCCGCCGAAAGATGTTCTATTGTTTTGAATTGTTCAGGCTCACTTTCCAGGTCATAGGTAGGAGTGGTGGCGCCCAGCGTAAACGTGCCGGTGTACTCTTTTTCCTGCGCCATGTATTCGTTGATCTTCTTCGTAAATTTGCCGGTGCAGACGATCAGGAGCCCGGTAGCCAGCGGATCCAGGGTACCGGCATGCCCCACCTTTTTAATTTTGATCAGATTGCGGATCTTCCTAACCGCATCAAATGAAGTCCATTCAAGCGGCTTATCAATCAGCAATGCGGCGCCTTCAGCGAAATCGATATGTTGTAAATCAGCTATCGTCATGTTATGCTTTTTCCTTCAGTTCCTTTACAATATTTTCAAGTCGGGTATTCAATGTTTCGAGCGGTGTGAATCCTTCTGCCACCAGGTAAAATTTGGTATCGCTTACCTGTAGTAATAATTTGGGAAAGCCGGTCACCTGCAATTGCTGGCAAAGGGCAAACTCATATTTCGCTTTGTCGACATATTGTTCGTCAGAGAGTTTCTGATAAAATGCATCAACAGGAACATCATATTTTTCCAGCAGATGCCTGTAAGCCTCTCCATCACTAAGATCGCGCCCTTCTTCAAACAAAGCTTTCTGAAGATCAGCAGCTATTTCCACCTGCCGATCCGGTTGATATTCTTTAAAAATACAAAGCGCCACTGCCGGGGTCAGCGATTCGGGCACCCAATCACTTTCTTCCGGATGCTGGATATGCCAGAGATAGTCCGCGCCAAACTGAACACCCGCCAGGTCTTCTACTCTTTTATAAGCCTCGCCGATATAGGAAGCCATTGCCTTAACCGGACGGGCATGTTCCTTCGGGATCATGCCCCCGCTCAATACTTCAAAATGAAATGTTTCTTTATAGAGATGGAAGAATTGCGTAATCACTTTGCTGAAGCCGAAGCACCAGCCACATTGGGCATCGTAACAATAATAAAAAGTCATCCGGCAAAAGTAAACCGGTTTTTTTTATTAGCACGATTGCGCGGTATTTATTTAAATTGGGATTAGTTGTTCATAAGATCAAATAGAAAGCCCCGAATGATTACTTCAACTTTTCATCGATCAACGCCGCCAGTTTTTTAAACTCTTTTTCCTCATAGCCGACGGATTGATAAATGATGGTTCCCGTTTCGTCAATTAAGATATTTCTCGGAATGGATTCTGTAGCAAATTGGCTAAACACGGCTCTTTTCTCATCCGGCAAAATAGGGAATGTGTATTGATACTTCTTTTTAAATGGCAGCAACACATCCCATCCTTCTTCACGACCGAAGACCAACAGGGCGAAACCGGAATCGCTCTGATGCTTTTCCCAGATGTCTTTCTGCATTTTGGGCAGCTCTGCGCGACAGGGAGGGCACCAGGTGGCAAAGAGGTTGATCAGCACCAGCTTTCCCTTGTAATCTGAAATGGCGGCGGTTTTGCCCTTCTCAATTTCAAAGGAGAAAGAAGGAACCCGATCTCCTGTTTTTATCAGGGTGCTCTCCTGCGAAAACGATGCTTTTCCACACATGGTGAAGAATAATATGATTAAAAGCTGCCTCATGTTTATTTTTTCTTTTGGTTGTTGACAGGACCCGGTAGTCCACTCACGCTCATTACCTGGCCAGGATGATTGGCCGGTCACGGATCTGATGCACAAAAATACCGTTTTTTGTGAGGATTCGCTGGCGTCTGGTCTGACGGTCCCCGTCTGACCAGACACCAGCCATTCGCCGCTTGTGCTCCACCAGCAAACATCTATATCTTAGCAACAGCGGGCAACTTATGTAGACCAGCAATGACGCCTAAACAATGAGATCAATGCCGCGATTAATGCCCATTTGGTACCCGGAGACGCTGTTTAGATCAAAGATAATAATGGTACCTGGTCAGACGGGGACCGTCAGACCAGGCACCATGTCCATAACCGGCAACGGCCTTTGGGGCCAGGGCTCGGCGCAATTTATCTGGCTTCCGATCGGAAAAATGTTGGTTGTAAAAAGTTACTTTTGGCAAATGAACAGGCTGGGAGATTTGCAGGATACCATTGTAGCATTGGCAACCGCACCGGGCGTAGGTGCCATTGGCGTGATCAGGCTGAGCGGTAAGGAAGCGCTGGTCATTGCGAACAAGCTCTTTAAAGGCAAAGACCTGCTTCTACAAAAATCTCACACCATCCATTTCGGGCACATAATTTCACCCCCCACCCCTCTCCAGATGAGAACGGAGCAAGAAATCATTGATGAAGTGGTGGTGTCTCTGTTTCTCGGATCTAAAAGTTATACCGGAGAAAATACAGTGGAGATCAGCGGCCATGGATCACCTTATATCCTGGGAAAGATCATTGAAGCTGCCATTGCCGCCGGGGCACGGCTGGCGAAGCCCGGAGAATTTACCCAACGCGCTTTTCTGAATGGCAAGCTGGACCTGGCGCAGGCCGAAGCGGTGGCCGACCTGATCGCCGCTAACAGCAAAGCCGCTCAGCAAACAGCACTGAACCAGTTAAGAGGTGGGTTTTCGAGCGACCTGAAATTGTTGCGCGATGAACTGATACAGTTTGCAGCCTTGATAGAGCTGGAGCTGGATTTCAGCGATGAGGATGTGGAGTTTGCAGACCGCAGTCAATTTGCAGCGCTCTTATCGAGCCTCAAAACCCAGATATCCGCGCTTACCCGTTCTTTCCAACTGGGCAATGCCATTAAGAACGGCATTAGTGTAGCCATCATTGGCAAGCCGAATGCCGGGAAGAGCACCTTGCTCAATGCCCTGCTGAATGAGGAACGCGCCATCGTCAGCGAGATTGCCGGAACCACCCGCGACACGATCGAAGAAACGCTGAATATCAACGGCGTATTATTCCGGCTTATTGATACTGCGGGAATCCGCGAACACAGCACAGACCGGATCGAAAACTTGGGCATCGAACGCAGCAAACAAAATGCTGAGAGAGCAGACATCATCATCCACCTGATCGATGCCACTGACAACGAGGAGCAACACTTTGACTGGCTGAAAAAATATGAACCGAAAACGATTACGGTCGTCAACAAAACAGATATCGCCCCTCACTTTAAACTGCCGGACAACGGAACGGATGTTGCAGACTACCTCCGCCTTTCAGCGAAAGAAAAATCCAATATCGATTTGTTGAAGACGCGCATGTACGACAAGGCCATCGGCACAACGATCAATACAGAAGCGACCATCGTGACGAATGCCCGCCACCAGGAATCCCTTCATAAAATCGCCGAAAGCATCGAGGCCATTGAGCAGGGCATGGCAGCCAACCTGAGTGGTGACCTGTTGACAATTGACATCCGCCGGGCACTGCACTACCTCGGCGAGATCACCGGACAAGTGGAAGTGGACCGGGATATATTGGGGACGATATTTGGGAAGTTTTGCATTGGAAAGTAAATCCTTCTTTCCTAAAATTAATACATAAGTCGCTTTCTATAAAGCGACTTTTCCACGCTCGCATTTGATCCACTCTTACCAACTTTATGTTTTTTCGAATGCTGAACCTACAGCAACATTGTTGCAGCACCCAGCAGGCAGGCACGAATTAGCACCAACCTGGGGTATGCCGTCCCGACTTTCAGCTACAAGATCACGACTTTCGGCTACATGGGTTAGATAGCGGCTGCAGAACTTTGTCCTATCAAAATAAAAATACTCATGAATTTAAAAAACAGTACCATCCTGATCACCGGCGGAACGAGCGGCATCGGGTTGGAATTGGTCAAACAACTGACCGCACAGGGCGCAAAGATCATCATCACGGGACGTAATGCGGATGCCTTACGCAAAACAAAAGCACAGTATCCTGGTGTGCACACATTTCAAAGTGACGTCAGCAGCGCTGAAGATATTAAGCAGCTGTACGAAGTCGTTACCCGCCAGTTTCCCGACCTGAATATGATCATCAACAACGCCGGCCTGATGCGCCTGATCGATGTGCTTGACACTTCTATCGGCCTGGACGATGTAACGCGCGAGATCAATACCAACCTGAGCGGCACGATCCAGATGGTCCACCAGTTTCTGCCTCACCTGATGAAGCAGCCGTCTTCCGCTATTGTGAACGTGTCATCGGGCATCGCACTCATGACGTACTCGTCAGCACCTGTTTATAGCGCAGCGAAAGCCGGCGTGCACGCTTATACCCTGGCCTTGCGCATGCAGCTGCAACAAACCAGCGTCAAAGTATTTGAAGTCATCCCCCCGGGAGTTAATACCAACCTGCAAAACGACTGGAAGCTCGCGCCTAATCCCAGGCAGATGATGGAGGTCGACAAAATGGTCGAAATTGCGGTGAGAGGCTTGCTGAACGATACATTGGAAATAAAACCCTTCCTGATCAAAGTGATCAAAACGATGAGCCGGATCGCGCCGGGATTCCTGATGAAAATGGGGCACAGAGAATTTGTCAAATTCAAATCCCTGCAAAATGTCAATCAGTAACAAAATCACATGTCAATGCGGCGTCAATAAATCGCTTCAAAATCCGGACGAGGTTCAATACATTTGAATTACCATGCTAAAAACAACTTTATGCTAAAAAGTATCCTGTCATTACTCCTATTGCTGGTTTCCGTTTACCTGGCATTTAAACACGGTTGGGACACGTTTCATTATAAGAATCATCCTGAGTCCATGAAGATGATGTCAGCGCTGGGCATCAGCGAATCGCTCGTTCCCGCTTTCGGCGTGATCACTTTCCTGATCGGTATCCTGCTGCTGATCCCCAAAACTTTTTTCCTGGGCAATCTGCTCAATGCCATTTCCATTTTGGTGATCATGGCGCTCGCAGTGAGAGCTGGCCATTTTAAGATGGTGCTGATGGAAATCCCGTTCCTGGTGATACCGCTGGTCATGATCTGGCTGAAGTATCCATTTATCAAAACAACGGCCTCATGAAAACTCCGATAAAGATCGCCACCATTACAGAAGCGCATCGCCTGTTGGGCTTACCAGGCCCGGAACATCCTCTGATCAGTGTAGTTAATTACGCCGATCTGAAGCCGCCGGATATGGAAGGCGAAGTGAGCGCCCTGTTTGATTTCTACTATATCTCGATGAAGAAAGGCTTCAGCAACAAATTATTTTATGGACAGCAGACCTATGACTTTGATGAGGGCATGATGTATTTTGTTGCGCCCCACCAGGTGCTTCGCGGTGCGGGCCCGGAACCGGGCGATGACCTTTCGGGCTGGATCCTGCTGCTTCATCCCGACCTCTTGTGGGGCGCTCCGCTTGCTAAGCATATTAAAAAGTATGAGTTCTTCGATTATGCCGTGAACGAAGCCTTGTTCCTCTCGGAAAAGGAGCAGTCCATCATCAACGGGATCATTGAAAATATCCGGCACGAGTACCGGTCCAATATCGACCGGTTCAGCCAGGATATCATCCTCTCTCATGTGGAGACTTTACTGAACTACTCCGAGCGATTTTATCAGCGGCAGTTTCTCACCCGCAAGAAAAGCAGCCACCAAGTACTCGACCGGGTGGAAGCCTTGCTGGACGACTACTTTAACCAGGAAGAGCTGATCGGAAAAGGTTTGCCGTCTGTACAATACCTGGCTGACTCGCTCCATCTTTCAAATAAGTACCTGAGCAGTCTGCTGAAACAACTGACGGGACTAACCGCGCAGCAACATATCCATGAGAAGGTGATTGAAAAAGCAAAGGAACAATTGTCCACCACCGGTCTTACCGTTAGCGAAATCGCCTACAATCTGGGGTTTGAACATTCCCAATCCTTCAGCAAACTTTTTAAGATGAAGACAGACCAAAGTCCGCTGGAATTCCGGGCCGGTTTCAACTGATCCTGCGCTGCGGACAATAGCGAGTTCGCCGTAATGTGCACAAACCTGTGCATAGTCACCAAATAGTGTGAATTCCATGCGGGCGTTCTGTGCATAAACCTGTTCAGAACTGGTGCGTATCAATAAGGCCAGAAATTTGGAAACAGCACTCTTGAAATAGTAATTTCATGATGCACGGTTGAAGCAGATGCCGGGCGACTGAAAAAGAAGGCCGGTGAGCTGGTAAACCGTTGCAAACATAACCATTCTTTGACGAGCAGGTATGTTGTTGGTGAACTGACTTTCGATAAATATTGAGATTCAGACATCACGCGTTATTGCGACGAACAGGGATGGGACAAACGTCCGGCAGATAAGGCCAGCGAGCGATGGTTATAATAATCAGGATGTAACATACATCAATGAGTTATAACGCCGCAGCGAATCACCTTTCTAACCTAAGCCGGCAAATTTGGCGGATGCCTTGCCAATTGTTCTGTAGGTCGATAGTTTTTTAACTTGATACGTCACGTATCGACTTAACCGACTGACATCTACGCTACATGACAATGCAAAAGCTATTTAAAGCATCGGGTTTAAAGCCGATCCGAACCGGGAAACCGGCGGAAAGGTGGCAAACACGATGCTTTTTTATTGTCCGCCAATAAAAAAGCGGGACACATGGTCCCGCCCGGCATTTATCCGGCAAACGCCTTGCTCTTACATCACAAAGTATTTTCTGTTGGTGACATAATCAACCGGCACTTCTTCAAGCTCCTCTTGCTCGTTGCCCTGCATCACAGGTAAGAGTTGACCGACGGTTTCAGGAGCGGCATTCCGGTATTGTTTATGAGCCGTTCCTTTTTCATACAACTGGGTCAGGTTCTTTTCGATGCTCCTCGCGATGGTAGTCATCGGCGTATCGGTTGGCTTATTTTCAAACGGGTCCTGCAGGTGGATCGCCATCTTTTCAATCAGCAGGAAAGCGGCTGAAATAGCTACCACCAATGGCACTTCCACATACCCGAAATATTCAATAACGCCAAAAGGCAACAGACCAATAAACAACATCAGCGAAAGGTGGATATACAAGCTATACGTGTGAGGAAACACGGTGTTTTTTATCCGCTCACATTTACCCATCGAATCGGTGAGCTTGGTAAGGGTACGGTCCAGTTCTACCTGCTGATAGCTGTTGATCCAGCCTTTGTCCAGCGCCAGATGCAGGTCGGAGCCCATATTGTCCAGCAGTGCCGTGGGTATGTTTTCAATGTCCCGGATCGCCTCAAACTCTTCAGGATCAATGTATCGATCCAATCCCTTGAGCGCATCCTGTTTCCTAAGATGCCTGCCCAGCGCGTAGCACCAGCCGATCTGTCGGCGGATGATCCTTTGCCTGAATTTTTCGATTTCTTCTGTATGATAATTATCGTACGTGAAACTCATTATTTGCCTGGCCAGGCTCCTGGAATCGTTTACCACCGCGCCCCAAACGTGCCTGGCTTCCCACCACCGGTCGTAGGCCTGGTTACTCCGGAAACCCAACAGCAGCGATATTACAGTACCTAACACCGCGGGGACGGCCAAAGGAATAGTGATCTTCGTGAGATGAGAATAGCTATATAAGATGGCTATAACAGTAGCATAGATGGCTATTGCAATGATTTCGTACTTGATCTTTCCGAAAACATATTTAAAGGGAATATTTTTCTTTAATAACATAGTTGCTTTTTTAAGATTAAACAAGCAGCAATCCGTTCCTATCCGGTCTGGCCCTCCCTCTTATCAGGCGCTGGCCAGCGCAGGTTTGATGGGCACTTCGGTACGCTCCATCTTTTCGGGAGTGTGATCGGCTTTAGCCGTAAAGTGTTCTAATATGGACACTTTGCTTTTTTTGAAGAACGGAACAGGGTTAAGACTGGCTTTATGTTTCCTGGTAAACACATAATTTTCAGGGCATACGATCATATCGATCTCATTGGCCTCGATAAAATTGTTGAATACCGCCTGAGTGTTACCGGTTAAGTATTTGAAACAGATCTTTTTGATCAGGTCGGGATACTTGTATTTGAGATATTTACAATTCTGCCTGAAAGAGTCGTTCATCATTTGTGCATACGGTGGTTCTCTTCGCAGCAAATCATTAATGCCATTGGGCATTTCGTAAATATGAAAAAGAATGATGTTGACTTCTTTGTCTAAGGTCTTGATGGCTTGTTCGGCCAGGCGAAAAGAGGCCTGGGAAAAGTCGGTAGGGATTAAAATATTAACCATAGTTTGCTGTTTTAATTGATACAGCAAAACTGCGGTCCGGGTATTAGAAGCTCTTAAGAGTAAAGTTAGATTGCAGTTAGAATCAGATTAGAACGACATTAAAACGCTTCCATTTCTTTAATATCATTCTAATATTATGCCTTCTGAGATATTAAGGGAAGCAAGATCCGGATCGTAGTTCCTTCGTTCTCAGCCGTTTCTACTTGTATAGATCCGCGGTGCATCCGGATAATATTCCGCGTAAGTGGCATACCTATCCCATAGCCTTCAAACCGGGAAGTATTAGAAGCCCTGAAAAAAGGGTCATAAATATACTTGACTTCATTAGAAGGAATGCCGATTCCCTTGTCGCGGACCATGATGAGTGCCTTATGCTCTTCGAGCGTCAGCTCTATCCTCACCGGCGCATTGCCTGAATACTTGCAGGCGTTTAATACAATGTTATCCAGGGCGATCTTCAACAGTTCCTCATTTCCAAAAACACTGATATCGTCCTCATGTTCAGGCAGATCGGGCAGGAAGATGGATACCTGGTTCTCGGGTTCCACGTCGGTCACATTTTCTTTGATGCGGAACAACAGCTCATCAAGCCTGATCTTTTCCCACCGCTGCGTTTTGCCATCGAACCCGGACTGCGCCAGGGCCAGCAAACCCTTGGTTAAGCGCTGCAGCTTTTCGGACTGCTGCACGATATTGTTGAGACTCTGCTTGTAATCGTCGATAGTTCGCTCGCGCGATAAGGCGAAGTCCGCCTCTGCAATGATCGACGTAAGCGGTGTACGAAATTCGTGGGAAGCATGGCTGACAAAGTTATTCTGCGCTTCAAATGCCGTAGATAGCTTATCCAACATGTTATTGAACGTATCCACGAGTATCGCCAGCTCATCGTTACCCGCTTGCTGCTTCAATCTCAGGTGAAGATTTCCTTCACTGATCGCGTTTACCCGCTCGGTGATATAACGGAAGGGTTTGAAAGCCCGTTTGGAGAAATACAATCCCACACTATAAATAATAATGACGGAGGCTACCAGTGTAATGACTAATATATAACCCAGCTGCCGGATGATTTGTCCACCATAGGTGTTTACGGCAGATTCGATCACGAGGAAATCGCCGGTCTCGTCTTTGTAAAAGATCCCCGCATAATGCTCGAGCCGGTGCTGGTAAAATACGGTGGCACCTCCGGCTTTTCGAATTCTTCTGAGATAGGATTTAGGCAAGTTTGGTGGAAAGGGCGGCACCGGATCGCCGAGCGAATCCAGCGGAACAATATGGGACTGTTCGTCCGGAAGCCGCTCCAGGTATTGCCTCTGGATGATCTTGAATGACTCGGTGGTGTTATGATCTTCTTCGAACTTGTACTTAGACGCGATATGGACCCGCAGCTCTAATCTTTTATAAAAATCGGCGTAGGCAAATTTATTGGAGAAATAATAGACAACAATGGCCAGAATCGTAAATACCGTTGCTGTGAGAAACGTAAAGAGAATCGTTGTTTTGGATTGTATCGTCATAAGTCTGGCGCCGGGTTTACTGAACCTTAAACATATAGCCCATACCAATTACGGTCTGGATCAGCTTGTGATTGACATCTGTGTCAATTTTCTTACGCAAATAATTGATATATACATCTACTACGTTTGTCCCCATGTTGAAGTTGATACCCCAGACATGTTCGAGTATTTCAATACGGGATACCACTTTATTTTTATTTCTTACCAGGAAGTCCAGCAACCTGAATTCCGTTGCCGTAAGGTTAACCGGTTTGTCTTTCAGTGTGACGATCTTGGAAGACCGGTTGACATGAAGATCGCCGGCTCTGAAACTATCCTCCATCTCGATGGAAGGTCCACGCCTCCTGCTCAGCGAGCGGATCCGGGCTTCCAGCTCGGCAAATTTGAAGGGCTTGACCAGGTAATCGTCGCCGCCCGCGTTCAGTCCGGCGACAATATTTTCAGTGGTTCCCAAAGCTGTGAGAAATAAGATTGGTGTATCGATCTTATGGTCGCGTATGGTTTTGCAAAGCTGCATACCATTGATTCCCGGCAGCATGATATCGAGGATGATCACGTCAAAATCATTTGTCAATGCAAGGTCCAGGCCTGTCGTTCCGTCCGGCGCTATGGAGATACTGTAGCCTCCTTCTGTAAGCCCTTTATTGATAATGCTTGCCACACTCGGCTCATCTTCTATCAGCAATATTTTCATCCGTATTCTTTTGTTTATAAGGTCAGAGAGCGCCGCTATCCGGTTGGCTTCGTCTGTATGGTTTCACAGATCTTTTCAGACTACCGGTTGGTCGGTTTCGAACAGCACCATTTCTACAACATAGTCAGAGGTCTTCTGATCAACTTTTTATAAAAATAAGTTATAATAACAAAGCCCGCAAATGATGCGGGCTTTGTTAATCTGAATCAGACTATCAGCTTGCAGCATCAGCCTGCTTTTTTAACTTTTGTTCCCACTGCCAGGCGGTACTCATCATCTCGTCAATGCCATATTGGATATCCCATCCCAGGCTCTTCACGGCATAATCATTATTAGCATAGATCGCGATCACATCACCTGCGCGGCGAGGTCCTATCTCATAATTTAACTTTTCACCACTTACCCGCTCGAATGCGTGGATTGCTTCCAGAACAGTAACACCATTTCCGGTGCCAAGGTTGAAAATTTCATAATTTGAAGCGTTCTTTTGGCTTTCAACAAACTGGATGGCCAGCGTATGTGCATGTGCAATATCGCTTACATGGATAAAATCGCGCAGACAGCTTCCATCGCGTGTATCATAATCATCACCATAAACGGTCATCTTAGGCAGTTTGCCAATGGCCGTTTGCGTGATCGCCGGGAACAGGTTTTGTGGCCGGCCGATCGGCAATTCGCCGATCTCGATGGAAGGATGTGCACCCACGGGGTTGAAGTATCTCAAAGAAATAATATTGGTCTCTTTGGCTATTTTGGCAAAATCGGTCAATATCTGCTCGCCCATTTGTTTAGTGGCTCCGTACGGGCTCTCCGCCGGCTTGGTCGGTGTTTTTTCTGTCACCGGTATTGCATCGGGATTGCCATACACCGTGCAGGATGAAGAGAATACAAAGTAGGGCACTTTGAAATCACGCACACAACGCAGGATATTTACCAGCGAGTTCAGGTTATTTTCATAGTACATCAATGGTTGCTCCACTGATTCTCCCACGGCTTTGTATGCCGCAAAATGGATAATGCCCACGATATCGGTATTTTCCTGGAATACCGCATAAGTATCATCAAAATTGCAAAGGTCTACTTTGTAATTTTTAACGGCCTTGCCCGTGATGGTTTGAATGCCTTGCAACACTTCAGGATTGGACCTGCTGTTATTGTCGATGGAAATAACACCATACCCGTTTTGAATAAGATCGACAACGGTGTGAGATCCGATATATCCGCAGCCACCGGTAACTAAAATTTTTGCCATAGAAGATATTGGTTTTCTAAAATGTAATCAATCGTGGTAACAAGCGCTATCATGCCGGTTTTGTATTTTAGAAGGAATTTCCTGAGGGAGGCATCCCTTCTGTCGGTACTATAAAAAAACAACTTTGCGTTTATTACCGGCGCAAAGGTGAGCGTTTTTTACTTAAAAATCAATGAGAAGTTTTAATCGGCATGGCGGACGGGTTAGTTGTTATGTCACTAATACCGTTAGACCGAACGCACTCCAAGCGGCTTAGAGCAAAGGAATGAGATCTATCAACGCGTCAGACCGGGACGGTCAGACGCGTTGATAAAGCCACGAGTACCTGTATACAGCTATTAATTTTTGTGACCGTGAAATGCATTGTTCAATCGCCAAGGGAACATTATTCAAGCATTCGAGGCATTGATCCGCAAAGATCATGTGTCCTCCGTTTTTTAATTCGCAATCAGCCGCACGATAAAATAAACCACCCCCGCGAGGATCGCGCTGATGGGAATCGTGAGGATCCAGGCCCAAAGCAAATTGATCGTTACACCCCAACGCACTGCTGACAGGCGCTTGGTGGCACCCACACCCATGATCGACCCCGTGATGGTATGCGTAGTACTTACAGGTATTTTTAATTCTTCTGTGATAAATAAGGTAAGAGCACCCGCCGTTTCGGCCGCGACCCCTTCAAAAGGCGTTACTTTAGTGATCTTCGTACCCATGGTCTTTACAATCTTCCAGCCACCGCTCATGGTTCCTAATGCAATCGCTGAATAACACGCCAGTGGCACCCAAAATACCATGTGGTCCAGGCTATAAGCGTTAGGATCGTAAGCTACCAGCGCCGCCATGATGATCCCCATTACTTTCTGGGCATCGTTACCACCATGACCAATACTGAAGATGGCAGATGATACCAGTTGTAAACGCTTGAACCATACTGTAGCGCGGTAGGCATTGAGCGAACTGAGAAACAGCGAAAAAATGGCCATGATGATCACAATCAGTCCAAACAACAGGAATTTAAAGTTCTTGGAGTAAAAAATGACCTTCAAAAAATAAGATTCATAATGAGATTTAAGCAGGGCCGGATCCGTCTCTATGGTAAAATACCAGAACGCGATGATACCGAGGATCACGGCAATGGAAAAAATTCTCATACCCCATCCTTTCCTGAAAGAATTCATAAACCAGATGGATAATAAGAACGCCATGATCAGACCGAGCAAAGGCGCCAGGAAAATAAATGATGCAATTTTCAGGACCACCGCAGAGTTCACGGAAGCCAATGTCTGCGAGTGCGCAATTGCAGCGCCCGCAAAGCCGCCGATCAGCGTATGGGATGAAGAGGAAGGAATACCGCGCCACCAGGTGAACAGGTTCCAGGCTATGGCCGCGATCAGACCCGAGAAAATAACGTTTAGATCAATATACTGCTCTTTAACCGTTTTAGCGATCGTGTTGGCTACGCCATGATCTTTAAAAATAAAATAAGCAACGAAGTTGAAGAGCGCCGCCCATAGTACTGCCTGGAAAGGCGTTAACACTTTCGTGGATACTACCGTTGCGATGGAGTTGGCTGCATCATGAAACCCATTGATATAATCAAAAATGAGCGCTAATGCTATTATAATAACGAGGTAGGTGAACATGATAGTTAATAGTTAACGGGCAATGGCTCATGGATCAACTGACTATGAACCACGCCATGGACCATAAGCTGTTTAAGCATATTTAATAATAATAGACTCGATTACATTGCCTGCGTCTTCGCATTTGTCTGTAACCAGCTCCATCACCTGGTAAATATCTCTTCTTTTGATCAGTTCTTTAGCGTCGATATCACTATTGAACAACTTTTCAATGCTCATATCAAATACATCGTCAGCCTGGTTTTCAATGCTGTTGATCTTTACCAGCGCTTCTGTGATGTTCCTGATCTTCTTCATATCCCTGAGCTCTGCCACCGCGGTTTTTACATGCTGGCCGCCCTGCTCGATCAGTTCTGCCATTTTTTGAAAGCCCGTTTCGTTGGGGTTGATGCGGTAGAAGTTGATCTTCTTTCCTGCGGAATAGGTATAATCCACAATATCGTCCAACGCTGCAGCCAGGTAGTGGATGTCTTCGCGGTCGAAAGGGGTAATAAAGTTCCTGCTCAGTTCGGTAAACACATTATGGGTCAGCTCGTCGCTGGCGTGCTCTACATCTGTCAGGGTCTGTACCAAAGCACTTCTCCTGTCATAGTCAGGTTCAAACACCAGCTGTTTTAAAAGATCGCCTGACCTGGCTACGTTCTCCGCGATCTTTTCAAAGAGCTCGAAAAAGACCGTATTCGCCGGCGTAAAAATTTTGAGTATTGAGTTAAGACCCATAACAAATTGTTTTAAAGTGGTGGCAAAAGTATTTTGTTAGATGCTTGTATTACCTAAAATCAGAGGATTTAATAATTCCTTAATATTGGATGGCTCAGACCCAAAGCTTTCCATTCACGTTTCTTTTATAATCAACCGGTTGTTATCAACAAAAATAGGGATTATTAATGTTGGCGTAACATTAGCCTTACAATTTGGTAACATATCCGTAATCATCTGGTAACACTACGGATTCACCTTTGCAGCGAATAAAGGGCTCACTATTAAAACATTTTTAAAATAAAAAATCCCAAACAATGAGAACCTCTAAAAAAAGTATCGCTGCTTTATTATTACCACTGGCAGTTTGGATGTCAGCCTGTTCTAAAGACAACGATCCAATAGATGATGATGACAGCTCTGCAAACGTCATAGTAACATCTAATATCACTGCCAATACAAGGTGGACCAAAAACAACGTATACGAATTAGACGGTCGTATCACTGTTACCAGCGGCGCTACCTTAACTATTGAAGCAGGTACTGTTATTAAAGGAAGAGCTGGCGCAGGAACCAACGCTACGGCTTTGCTGGTTGCCAGAGGAGGTAAACTGATGGCAGAAGGAACAGCTGCTACTCCTATCATCTTCACATCTGTAGCAGACGAGATCATGCCTTCTGATATCGCTGCCGGAAATTTTGAAAGCCCTAACCTGGCTCCAACAGTGAACGGTCTCTGGGGTGGCGTGATCATCTTAGGAAACGCACCGATCTCTGCTTCTGCAGCTTCTGTGCAGATCGAAGGTATCCCTACTTCAGATCAAAACGGTCTGTATGGCGGAACTAACGCTACTGATAACTCAGGCGTGATTAAATATGTATCTATCCGTCATGGCGGTACTGATATCGGAGCCGGCAACGAAATCAATGGTCTTACGCTGGGTGGTGTTGGTTCAGGTACTGTGGTTGAGAACATTGAAATAGTAGCCAATCAGGATGATGGTATCGAATGGTTTGGTGGTACTGTTAACGTTAAGAACGTAGTAACCTGGAATGTAGGCGACGATGGTATCGACACTGATCAATCATGGAATGGCACACTGGACAACTTTGCTGTTATTACACCCGGTGGCCACTGCTTTGAACTGGATGGTCCTGAAGGCGCTGCGAACTACGGTCCTCACACGATTAAAAATGGGTATGTAGTGGCTACTGGTTCTGCCGACCTGATCAATACAGACAACAATACTTATGTGAATCTTCAGAACATCCTGATCACTGGTTTCACTGCCAGCCAGGTAATAAGACATAATGCAACAGCGGCAAACGTAGTGACTTATTCAGGTATCAACTTAGATACACCTTCAGGCGCTATCACTGACTACATTAAAAACAACGCGAATGTGATTGTAAGCCCTCTCCCTGTAGGTATCGTGAAAGGAACGGCCTCTACATTTGCAGCTGCCAACCTGAGCTGGACATGGGCTGCCAAGGCGGACAAGCTCTAAGAACATGGCTTAACCCCAACTTACTTTGTATATACAGAGGCTCGTATATATCTCATATGCGAGCCTTTTCTTACTTAAAATTTCTATTATAATGCGCAAGCAACTAGTCTTAGTATTCTTACTCTTATCTTCCCTTTTTGCGGATGCCCAAAAAGGCATTATCCGCGGTACTGTTTTCGATGATGTTTCCGGTGAATCGCTTAGAGGTGTTACCGTGACGGTGAAGGGAACCCCGGTTAGCACTACCACAGACCTGGATGGAAGTTTCTCTTTTTCTGTGGACACCGGTCTCGTATCATTAGAGTTATCCATCGTTTCGTATCAAAACCTGGAGATCCGGGAAGTTCATGTGACCAGTAAAGAAGTGGCGCTGTTGAACAACCTGCGTATGCAACCGGCAGCAAAGCAGATCGAGGAAGTAGTGGTAACCGCAAGACAGGTGAGAACCTCCGAAGCGGCCTTGTATACCGTTAAACGCCGGTCTCCCGCCATGATGGATGGTATATCTGCAGACAAGATCCGCCTTGCAGGCGATGCTACAGCAGGTGCCGCAGCGAAGAGAGTAACTGGCGTATCTGTTGAGGAAGGTAAGTATGTATACATAAGAGGCTTGGGTGACCGCTACTCCAAAACTACCCTGAACGGTATGGATATCCCCGGCCTTGACCCTGACAGGAACAGCCTGCAGATGGATATTTTCCCTTCGGGATTGATCGATAACATCATGGTGAGCAAAAACTTTGTAGCCGAGATGCCCGCCGATTTTACAGGCGGCGCCATGAATATCGAAATAAAAGATTTTCCGCAACGTAAAACCCTGGACGTGTCCCTGGGTGTTTCAGTGAATCCTTCCATGCATTTTAACTCCAATTATCTCAAGGATCAGGGAGGCAAAACAGACTTCCTGGGCTTTGACGATGGAACACGGGCTTTACCCGACGGAGCAAGAAGAAGGAATATCCCTTCTCCGACCAGTGGTCAGAACCCGCAGGAAGTGTCTAAGTTTATTAAAAGCTTCAACCCTAACCTGGGCGCCACCAGGGCTACCAGTCTTTTCGACTATGACTTTTCCTTATCAGCCGGCAACCAGTTTGCCCTGAAAGGCAGAAAGTCTCCTAAGCTGGGTTATGTGTTCTCGGTTTCTTACAAAACCACTTACACTTACTACAATGACCTGGTATATGGAGAATACCAAAAATATACCGACCCTGCAGAAAAAGAACTCAGGTATGCAACGCTTCAAAACGGACAGCTGGGTGAAAGAAATACACTGCTGGGTGTACTGGCAGGCCTTGCTTATAAAACGAACTTAAGTAAGTATCGCCTGACCGCGACGCACCTGCAAAGCGGTACCAGCCGCGCCGGTAAGTTCGATATCCAGAACGACGGAGAAGCAGTGGGTCAGTCGGGTTATTTTGCAAAGTCCGATAACATTGAGTACAACCAGCGTTCATTAACCAACATATTGCTGAATGGAGATCATCGCTTCAAAAACCCTGATTGGGAATTAGACTGGCGCATTTCACCGACTTATTCGATTTCAAACGATCCGGACATTCGCAAGACGGCCTTCACTTATGATCCTACTGTGACCTGGTTTGCAGCTGGTGCAGGTGGTAACCCTTCGCGCATCTGGCGCTACCTGAACGAGGTGAACGTAGCATCTAAGATTGATCTTACCAAACGCTATACCTTCCAGGATCGCGCGGCGAAACTGAAATTCGGATTGAGCAACCTGTATAAAAACAGGGATTACGAAATCCTTGCCTTCAATCTCCAGTTCTTCAATCCTCAGGATTGGAGCGGCATCAACTATGACCCCAACCAGGTGCTGAACCCTGAAAATATTTATCCGAATAACCCTAACGGCGCTTATTTTGTATCGGGCAACAACACGCCCAATGCTAACGAATACCAATCGAACGTAATGAATACCGGTGCTTACATTTCAAATGAGCTGCCGGTAACAGATCAATTCAAGGCCATCCTCGGTATCCGTGCTGAGCAGTATACGCAAAGGCATACCGGAAGAGACAACCAGGGTATACGCAGCCTGAATAATGACAAGGTATTGAACACACTGAACTTTTTCCCAAGTGTGAACCTGATCTACGCTATCACACCCAGTCAAAACCTGAGAGCGTCTTATGCACGCACGATCGCCCGACCTTCTTTTAAAGAGATGTCTTTTGCGCAGATATTAGATCCGCTTACCAACCGGTTCTTCAACGGTAGTATGTTGCCTTACAACGATCCTGAAACGGGCGAAGTGACCTGGAACGGTCAACTGGTTGAGACGGATATCAACAACTTCGATCTTCGTTGGGAAAAGTTTATGCCTTCGGCACAGATATTTTCTGTGAGCGCCTTTGCAAAGACCTTCAACAACCCGATCGAGCTGGTAAGAATTTATGAGCAACAAACCAGCACAGAATACCAGGCGCGCAATGTGGGTAAAGGTTTACTGGTGGGTGGTGAGATTGAGTTCCGCAAAACACTGGACTTTATTGCTGAAAGCCTTCAGCCGTTCAGCATCAATGGTAACTTCACTTATGTAATGTCCAGGATCGATATGACTGACGTTGAATACAAGGCCCGTCAAAGATATCAGAAAGAAGGCGAGACACTGAACAACTACCGTCCCATGGCCGGTCAGGCGCCTTACGTGATCAACGCAGGTATTGGTTATAACAACCCCGATAAGGGAATAGATGCAGGTTTATTCTACAACGTGAAAGGCCCTGTACTCTGGATCGTGGGCGGCAGCATCTTCCCTGACGTGTACCAAAAGCCGTTCAACAGCCTGAACTTTACTTTTGGAAAAAGACTCGGCGACCACTTTGCAGTTGATGTCAAGGCTTCAAACATATTGAACGCTAAAATGCAAAAGGTATATAAATCTTACGAAGCAGCAGATCAGCCCTTCGAATCTTACAGCCCCGGCAGCGCTTTCGGCGTAGGCGTGAGTTATAAATTTTAATTGTAAGGAATTACTTTAGGATAAAAAGGCGCTTCTTCCGAAGCTCCTTTTTTCTTCTGAATCCATTACGGATGATATACATACGCGACTTCGTAGGTTTCCTTTCTTAATTCAGGCATCAACTCTCCCAGCTTCAGGTCCCTGCTTTGGGGTGTAGGTTCGCATACAGAATATTTGTCTCCATTATACTCGATAGTGCTGCCGACCGGCTTATCAAATTTCACCGCAATCGTCACATGTTTGGGATAGGCCAAAACGATCATGGGTAAATTATAGATCTCTTTCACGAGAAAGAAGAACAGTCCTACGCGGTCGTCACAATCGCTGTAAGGTGACAAAAGTGTCTGTTCCGGCGACAATCTCTTTTCCGCACCAAACGCTTCCGTATCCGCATCAAAAGGAAAAGCGTACCGGGTAAAATGCATCAGGTAATCAACACCGCTTTTGGGGTTCAATCCTTTCACCTGTTTTTTGAGCAGTGAAATAAGCGACTGATAAGTAGTATTGCTGAGCGGGATATTGATATAGTCCTTGTAATCTACTACCGGGTAATTATTGAAAAGATTTTTGATCTCAGGGTTGATCTTGATCTTAAAATTATAATCGTTTGTGTTGTAGGTAAACCTCAGGTTCTTGTCCACATAATCACTTTCATTGAAATCCGGCAGCTTTTCTATTTTGTACGAAAATGTTCTCGTAAAAGCAGGCGTCTCAATGCTCACAGGAGTAAAAGGCTCCTGCTCAAAATTGATATTGCTTCCATAATCATGATAGTTGAGACATACATATTGCCGGCCTTCTTTCAGCCGGTAAGGAATATTGTAAATATTTTCATCGCATTGAATGTAAAATAGTAGCCGGCCTTTATTCTGGCTGAGCAGCGTACCATATCCCGAGCGGATCATGAAATACCATTTGTACAAGGTATAGCGCAGGTAATTATCTCCCTTAGGACTGATTTGCTGCGCCGTTTTCCTGACCAGCTGGTAATAGAGCCAGTCGTCTGCCTGGTGCTGGTCGCGGTAGTTCTCCATCGCGGCCAGCACTTGTTCCAGGTTGGTCCGGCGCACGTTTTCATAGAACTGGTTGATGGACGCGTCTGACAAACCTTCCTCGCTGAAATCCGGCAGTTGCGCTTTGTCGTAGCTGAACGATATCATTTCCCCATAAAAATTAAAGGAAACCGATTTCGTTGTGCCCGCAAATAGCACCGGAGACAGAAAAAGAAACAGTCCTATGATCGCCCATTGTTTCATCGTGTCGTTTAAAGTTACAAAACATAACAATTATTTAATATTAAATTTTCAGGAAGGTCTGGGTTTGACCTATCGAACCTTTCGGGGAGCATTGCGTCTTATCATATAATATTTAAGGAAAAAATTCGTTTTACTACAAATTGACAGATATCGGATCATGATAAAGTGCATGTGCGTTACGCTTACTACTCTTTTGATTTTCATAAGTAATTTGCTGTGGAGCCAGGCTCCGGTCGTTAAAAAAACGGCGGGTTGGTCCCAGCGGGGTTATTATATACTGAACCCGGCCCTGGCCAGGAATAATGAGGATATTGCCTTTGTGCGCCAATTGAGCGGCAAAGACAGCGGGGTTTCCCCGGAAGATTTTTTGAAAGATGTAAACCGCAATTTTTTACCTGAATCCACTTCCGGCACGCGCCAGAACGATCCCGTGGTCAGCCTCTTTAATATCCCCAAAAAGCAGCTTTCGCTACTGGATTACGGCTGGTCACCGGCTTTTTCTACGAATGACAACCGGATTGCTTACGCGTTTCAGTTGCGCCCGTTGGAGAAACAGGACAAGCTCTACGCCGATTCGTACAAGGGCAATACGGTCAAGATCTTTAACAAATCGACTCAAAAAATTGAAGAAGTGGCGAAACCGCTGGGCAATTATTTGCTGGACCCGTTTTTTATGGACTCGCTCACCCTCGTGTACAAAGCGGGCGACCGCGTGAACGGTCCCTACGGAGCGGCGATTTCAATCAGCCAGGTGAACCTTAAAACCCGGCGATCCAGGCTCGTGCAGCAGGCCGCTATCAAATACCGGATGTACCAGCTCGTGGGCGAAACCTACCTGCTGGATAATCAACTGGCCTATGTGGTTTACAGTCCTGCAGACTCCGGAACCGGCATGGCGAATGAATACCAGCACCTGCTGATGAGCGGGGGAGACACGCTACATCATTTCGGCGTGCGCCAGTTTACCAATCTTACCTACAAATTCGCTTTCGATAACAAAAAGCAGTTGCTCTATCTCGATGATCAGCATTACCTGCCGGAGGATACTAACTTTATTGTCACCTATAAGGGCGATCAACTGATCACAAAAAAGCCGTTGAATGTAACGTACAACAAAGCCTATCTAGGCCCTGGCGGTAAATATTTAATATATATCACTGCCGCATCTGAAGCATTTATTATAAATGTGGCTACGCTTGAAAAGACAAAAATAGACCGGCCGCAGAAAGAAGTTCATGCGGTAGTGTGGAGCCCGGATGGTAACCGCCTGGTGTTGGTGCAGGACCATGAGCAATACAAGGGCACCGACGAAATGCTGATTTACGAAATACGGTAGCGTTATTTTCTCTTGTGCAGGGCCGGCTCAATCTCTCCCTTCCATTTTTTGTACTGCTCTTCGGTCAGCTCTTCTTTGAGTCGCTTTTCACGCGTCGCGATCAGCGCCTCATTTCTTTTCCGGACGCTCTGAAAATCCTGGCTGACCAGGCCTTGTGTCAGGCCGGATGCCGGGCGCTGGATATTATTTTTAAGCTTTTGCTGCTCGGTATAAAATTCGTTGAAGATCTCCTCGAGCGTGCTTCGTTTTTCTTTTTCGGGTTTAAAGGCTTCATCCAGCCGTTCCATGGCGAGTGCCACTTTAGCTTTTACCTCCTTATCAGATGCTTTCTGAGCCCGGGTCACACCGAAACCCAGGAGCGTGATAGCTACCAATAAAATAAATGCTTTGGTTTTCATCCGTAAATTTTTATTTATTGAATTCAGTCGGACGGAACGCTACGCCAGTCATTCACCGATTCATTGAACGAGCGTTTCATTTAATAAGACTTTATTATAAGAGGCTAAATTTCCGTAAAAGTTGCAAAGGATTTAATCGTCTGCCGGGGGCGGACCAGGTTTTCTTGGTTTTCCTTTGTTAATGATTTTGACCATCAGGGAATCATAAGCAGCTTCCTGTTCGGGCGTACACATTTTCCTGGTTTCCACAAAATGCCTGTACGCACTGATTTCCAATCGTTTTTGTAAGCGTCCTGCTGAGTCAGCCAGGTTTTCCAACACCGAGTCGGGCACATTCTTCTGGCGCGTCAGCGCGAAGATGGCATTTTTAACACGGATGATATCATCCATCCGGGCCTTTGCCTGTGCCCAATGTGATTTTTTAAGTTCGTTAAACCGCGCTACCTGGGCATCATCAAAGCCCACTTCTTTTTGTAAAATGGCAGCGAAGCTGTCTTTACCCCTTTCCGTTTGCGGCTTTTTACAGAAATACAGGAAATAGCCCAACACGAGGATGTTGGTCAGCAGCAAAAGAAAAATGATAAAAACCAGGAATTTATTAGTAGATCGACTTCGGGTCATTAGTATCTATTGATTAACGTCGTTAACGGCCAGTATATAGTTTTCGTTTTGAATCACATCGGTAACACTGTTAGAAGCAAAGGAACTGATTTCCTGCTGCTCGTCATAATCAGAGCTGGCAACAGTGACGATATTGGCCAAAACGATCGCGGAAAGACAGGCAAATGCGATAGCCGGACGGGCTACCCACTTCACCGCCCTGGACCAGAAACCATTTTCCTCCCTGATCCTGGCCATGACGCGTGTATGCATAAAAGGCCTGGCTTCGGCACGTGAGATGCCATCGAGGCTGTTTAAAATATTTTCAATTTCCGTTTGGGATCTTTTCATGTGCTTGTTGTTTATGCTGAGTCCACATGCAACCGGCATTACCGGACCCGCAAAAAAATAAGTTATTTTTTTAATATCCTCAAAAAAATCAGGATTTCTTATTTTTTATTCATCCTTTCCAGTGCCTGTTGCAGAACAGCCGATTTATAAAGATCTGGCAATCCATCCGTTAGCATCCGCCAGGATGCTTCTCTCACGTTTCCTTTCTGATTAGACGTTCTTTTTTGCTTTTACTTGTAAAATAGCCTTTTTACCCCTCCAATATTTTTTTCAAATTGTTCTTTGCACGGTGCAGCAACGACTCGATGGCCGATACGGTTGTCTGCATGATCTCACTGATCTCCTGGTAGCTAAGCCCCTCTATCTTATTTAGAATGAACGCAATCTTTTGATTTTCCGGCAACTTTTCTACGGCGCGGAACAATATGGCTGCATTTTCCTTTTGATCGAGCACTACACCGGGGTGGTTAAAATCGGGTGGGTTCACTTCTACCTGCGCATCGTCGCCGAAAATGCTTTTGACAAATCCAAAACGCTTCTTCCTTTTTTTCTTCCGCTCGTGATCGAGCGATTTGGTAGTCGCGATGCGGTAGAGCCAGGTGGAGAATTTAGATTCCCCTTTAAACGAATGGATGGACTGATATACCTGAACAAATACCTCCTGCGCCAGATCTTCAGCATCCTCTTCGCTTTTGACAATGCCCAGACACGTATTGTACACCATATTCTGATATGTGTCTACAATATGCTTAAAGGCGGCTTCGTCCCCCTGCTTTAACTGCTCTACAAGTATTTCCTCGCTAACCAAGAGTTTAGTTTGTTGCTAAAATTCAGGCAGCGATATTACTACATTTTTTTTTAACCTTCTAACCCCGGCTAGAACATGGGACCTCCCGGCCGGCCACCACCGGGAGGCGGTCCGCCCCGCCATTCCCTCCTGTCACCGTCCTCGGAAGCAGCAGGTTTGCCTTTCCCGAAATTGCGGAGACTGTAGGTGAATGTCAGCATGAAGTACTGCTGCAGCACGCGGCTCCTGGTGTCTTGTATAATATTGGGCTCAATCGTTCTCGAGATGCTCTGATTCTGTTTCAGCAGGTCAAATACCGAAAGCTTTAACTCTCCCGCCTTGTTCTTGAGAAATTTCTTTCCAAGCGCAGCGTTCCACAACCAGTAAGACTGGTTCAGCCCCTGGCTCAGACCGCTGTAAGTCTGGTTGGTCACATCATTTTGAATGAACCAGCCATTTTTACTGAGCAGGTTGACAAAGATGCCCGCCTGCTGGTTGACATACTTGTTATTCCTGTTGTCTGCTGTACTTACCGAATTATTGAAAGCAGCGTTGTACGAGAGGTTGAAATCTACGTACTCGCTGATGTTGCTTCCCCAAACGACACCGCCGGAATAAGCCGTCGATGTCGTTTTCGTTCTCAGGTAATTGATCAGACCTGGCCTTTCGGTGAAATTAAAACCGGCGTTCAGGTTGATGTTTGATTTAAGGGCTTTGAGTGGGAAACTGTATACGAAATAAGAATTCAATTGCTTGTAACCATTCAGGTTGATCGGTTGTGAAAACTGTGACCCCTCTTTCAACACATATCCGTTCTGGATCGTGGAGTCGGCGCTCCGCGCGATATACGTGGCGGTCGTAATATAATTATTGGTAAGTTGTCCAAAGATATTGGCGAAAAAGCTGGTCCCTGTTTTACGGTTGACAAATGAATACCTGGCCGATCCGAAATTGGTGTAAGATTGTTTCAGGGCCGGGTTACCGCTTCTTACATTGAGCGGATTGCTGATATCGAGCACATCCTGCAGGTCTGAAATAGAAGGAAATTCAGTCCGCGCACGATAGTACAGCCTGAAGTTGCTGTTCAGCCCGATTTTTTTGGACCAGCGCAGGTTGGGCAAAATCGCGTTGAAATGTTGGTTCACATAGGCCGTTGTGGGGAAGTACCGCTCACTTTCCAGCCTGGAGTTCTGAAAGTCTACACCCACCGAGAACTGGTTATCGCGGCTGCGACCCAGGCGATAGTCAAGCTCAGCCGTGTTCGTCGTGATCGTATTGTCAAATTCATTAGAAAACTCGGGCCGGAAAATGGTGTATTCCATCCCGTCAGAATCAAAAGTGCGCTGATCAGCCGTATTTTTCTGCACCTCTCTTTCGTATTCAATCTCGATTTGTCCTTCCTTACCCAATGGTTCGGAATAATTGATCCGCCCGGAGTACCGGAAGCCGTTGGTGTTATTGTATTTGTACTGATCCAGCAGGGAATCCAACACTTCCGGCTTATAATACTTCAGCATATTGTAGTTGTATGAATCGCCGTCGTTCTTATTCCATGCGGTCTGAAAGCCCAAAGAAAGGGTACGCCCTCGTTTTGCAAACGAGTGACGATACATAATATTGTTATTGATGTTGTACCCGTTGCGCTGCGCGCTTGAGTTGCCGGCGGCACTATTGATGGAGTCGGAATTGTTGTAGTAGGAATAGCTCGAATTATTCAAATAGTCAGTTCTGTTATCCTGGAAACTCACCGAAGGAATAATATATAAGGTGTTATTGGAATCGATCTTATACTCCATTCTTAGGTTGAAGCGGTGATTATTATTCCTGGATGTGTTGAGGAAATTTTGTCCGCTGTATAAAATTGTATCAGGGTTCAGTGTACGTTGAGTAAAGGTTTCCGTTTCGTTCGTCGTGTTCGAGTTGTTGAAGAAGTAGCTGGCGGCTACGTCCACATTCTTTTTCTTGCCCCACTTATCACTGAAGTTTACGCCGAAAGCATTGGTTTTGCTGATACCCGGCTGCATGCCCACCGTGAAGTTGTCAGAACCGCCGCCATAGCCACCGCCCCGGTAACCGCCGCCGCGCCCACCGCTGCTGGTGAGGCCAAGCAGATCCTGTGACGCGAAGTTTTGCTGGTTGACATTGTTGAAATTTCCAACGAAAGATATACGCCGGTCTCCGTTAAAAAAACTGATGTTGCCGCCGGCCTGGTAGCGCTCATCGGTACCATAGCCTGCGTACACACGGCCGAACTGGCCATTGTTGACCTGCGTTTTAGTAACAATATTGATGGCCTTCACCGAGTTACCATCATCAAAACCGGTCAGCTGGGCCTGATCGCTCAAACGATCGAAAACCTGTATTTTATCAACGACTTCTGAAGGCAGGTTTTTTAGCGCCATCGTGGCGTCGTCCCCGAAAAAATCTTTACCATCCACGGTTACTTTTCTCACCTGCTCTCCCTGCGCGGTCACGGTTCCGCTGCGGTCTACCGTAATACCCGGCATCTTTTTGATGAGATCTTCTACTGTGGCATCGGGATTGACTTTGTATTGACCGGCACTGAACTGCGTGGTGTCTCCTTTTTGCGAAACTGCCGGTGCGGAGGCCACGATCACCACCCCTTCCAAAGTCGTCGTCTTTTTGGGAATATATACGTCATCGAGGTCTATCGAAGGCATAGAGTCGTTTAAAGAAACGGCTCTTAATAACATCTCGAAGCCGATGGACGTGCTCCTCAGGACATAGTCTCCCATCGAAAGATTCGAAAACAGGAAAGTTCCTGATGAGTCTGAAACCGTAGAACGCAGCGTGCTGCTATCTGCCGGGTTGAGTAGCTGAACCGTAGCGCCTTTTACAGCTATGCCTTCAATCGGATCCATCAACGTTCCCCTGATGGTTTGTCCCTGACTCACGATCCCTAAAAAGAGAAATAAAGAAATAAATCCAGCTACCTTCATAAAAATTTCCTGTTAGCCTTGTTGGACGCCCAAAAAATTGTAATCCTTCGCTAAAAAAGAAATTAAAAGAATCTTAAATACAATCAGTTCGGCATATTCAGGTTCAATTTTTGACTTTTCCCGATGAAAAAGTCCTGCTTTTAGCAGGCGACCGCCTGTCGAGTTGCGAAAGATCAGGCGCAGCTTCATACGCAATTTGTTATCCTTCATCGAAAAAAAATTAAATATTCCGAAGAAATGAGTCAGAATATTTATCTTGCGCCACTCAACATTTTTGTTATGGAGTATTATAAATTAGTTGCGGTTACAGGTTTACCTGGCCTTTATGAATTGGTAAGCAGTAAAAAGGATGGTGCTATTGTGCGTTCCTTACAGGACAAGTCGACCAAATTTGCGTCAACCCGTATTCATCAGTTTTCACACCTGGAAAGTATTGAAATTTATACCACCGGGGAAAATGTGAACCTGGTAGAAGTTTTTAATGCAATGGACAAAGATGACACCACGCTTCCGGACGCCAAGGACGACAAGGCGGTGAAGGCTTATTTTCAGAAAGTGTATCCCGATATGGACTTCGATCGCGTGTACAACAGCGATATGAAGAAGATCGTGAAATGGTTCGATATCTTAAAGAAAAATGAGGTCGAGTTGAAATTGTCAGAGCCTGAAGCAGCTGAAGAAACTCCGGAAGAAGCGGCAGCAGAAGCGCCTAAAGAAGAAGCGCCTGCTGAAAAGAAGAAGGCGCCTGCTAAAAAGAAAGCAGCGGAAAAAGAGGAAGGTGCTGCAAACGAAGAGGCTGCTGAAGAAAAGCCTAAAGCGGCCCCTAAAAAAGCAGCCGCTAAGAAGAAGGCTGCTGCCAAGAAGAAAGCGGAATAATTTATTATTAATAGACCAGGGCAAGGAAGTCCGTAAGTCAGGGAGCTAATGTGGTGCATTATCTTTCGGGCCTGCGGACTTTCGGCCTTCTCAACTTATAGCAATGACTGCAGATATTACAGCCAACCCGCGGCAATTCCTGCCCGCCGATTTTGAAGTGACCGATTGGAACACGTTAGAACCGTATTTCAAAGAACTGTTGCAAAGAGATATTAACTCGCCACAGCAGTTAGAACAGTGGCTGAAAGATCTCAGCGAGCTGGAAGCAGTGGTGAGCGAAGACGCCTGCTGGCGACAGATCAAAATGACCTGTGATACGGAAAACGCCGCGCTCGTGGAATCATTTAATTATTTCATGATGGAGATCCAGCCGAAAATTCAGCCCTATTCAGATCAGCTGAACCGGAAGCTGCTGGAAAATCCGTTTGCGAAGCAGCTCGAAGACCCGGCCTACTTCACCTATCTCAGAAATGTACAAAAGAATATTGACCTGTTCAGGGAGCAAAATATTCCGCTGCAATCTGAGCTGGCGGTGGAAGCACAACAATTTGGCGTGATCAGCGGGAAGATGAGCGTGGAGGTTGACGGCAAAGAATACACGCTGCAGCAGGCAGCCAAATTCCTGGAAGATGCCGACAGAAACGTTCGCGAGACGGTCTACCGTAAGATCGCTGAACGCCGTTTAGAAGACAAAGAAACCTTGAACCAATTGTACGACGGCCTGTTGCAAAAGCGCCACCAGGTGGCGCTTAATGCGGGATACGAAAATTACCGCGACTACCGGTTTACAGAACTGGGACGCTTCGACTACACCAAGGAAGATTCTTTCCAGTTTCAGGAAGCTGTAAAGCAATATGTATTACCTATTGTAGATAGTATTTATCAAAAGAAAAAGGAACGATTGGGTGTTGATCAGTTCCGGCCCTGGGATGTAGATGCAGAACCTGCGGGGGTAGCACCATTGAAGCCTTTTAAAACAGGCGGAGACCTGCTGCAAAAAACGGTAGCCTGTCTCAACCAACTGAACCCGTTTTTTGCTGCCTGCATTGAAAAGATGAACCAAATGAAACGGCTGGACCTGGAAAGCCGGAAAGGCAAGGCACCCGGCGGTTATAATTGTCCTTTAGCGGAAACGGGCGCACCATTTATTTTCATGAACGCGGCAGGAACATTGAACGATGTGATTACCATGGTTCACGAAAGCGGCCATGCGATTCATTCCTTTTTATCTCACCCATTGCCTTTGACCGGCTTTAAAGAATATCCCACAGAGTTTGCAGAAGTGGCGAGCATGAGCATGGAACTGTTCAGCATGAACGAATGGGGCGTATTTTTTGAAAACGAAGAAGAACTGAGGCGTGCAAAGGAGCTGCAACTGGAAAGAGTGCTCACGATATTTCCCTGGATTGCCACCATTGATAAATTTCAGCATTGGGTGTACGAAAACCCTACACATACGCATGAAGAGCGCTTGCAAAACTGGCGCCGGATCTCTGACGAGTTTACGCCGGCGACGCTCGATATTTCCGGATTGGACGCCTATCGCAATTACAGCTGGCAGCGGCAGTTGCATTTATTTGAAGTTCCGTTCTATTATATCGAATACGGCATTGCTCAATTAGGAGCCATTGGTCTGTGGCAGCAGTTTCAACGGGATAAGGAGGCAGCGCTGAACAATTATACGAAGGCACTAAGCCTGGGTGGTACGCGCACTTTGCCCCAACTGTTTGAAGCAGCCGGATTGAAGTTTGACCTGTCTCCAGCGCATATTAAAGGTTTGATGGAGTTTGTGAAGGAAGAAATGGACAAGGTGTAGGCGAACCACAATTGCCCGCGCGTCGCCGGACATCGATTTACTGCCCCCTATCCCCGATAAAAAATTGAACTCCCTTATTGATTTTTGCGATCCATGAAAATCAATAAGGGAGTTTTGATGTCAATTCCGGCTTAAAATTTGAGGCTCTTAATAAACTTTTTTCTAAGTGCTTTGTTGTAACCTACAATCTTAAAACTACTTAAATCAGATTATTTATGAAACAAATACTGTCACTATCATTAGCTGCAGCATTATTCCTTATTTCCTGCAATTCAGCGCCTAAGGCGGACGAAGCCAAAACAGAAGATCAAAAAGAAGTGGCTGCTACTGAAGGAGAAGCGTACAAAGTAGATTCTACGCAGGTAGCCCAGTTTATCGGAACGAAACCAGTAGGGCAGCACCAGGGAACATTCAACGTTACTGAAGGAGAGTTTTTCGTAAAGAACGAATCCGTTTTAACAGGCGGTAAACTCACTTTCGATATCAACAGTCTTAAAATAACTGATAAGGACACTTCAGGCGCTTACAAACTGAAAGGGCACCTGCTGTCTCCTGATTTCTTTGACGCCGCCAATCACCCCACCGCCACCTTTGAAGTTACTTCTGTAGAAGAGTATGTCCCCGACAGCACGAACAAGATCGTCCTGGACGGCGCTACCAATACCATCAAAGGCAACCTGACATTGAAAGGTGTTACTAAAAACGTGTCTTTCCCGGCCGCAGTGACCATTACACCTACAACAGTTACTGCCCGCGCCAACTTCAATATCAATCGTACTGACTGGGGATTGTTATATGGTAATGATCAGTCTTTAGGCGATAAATTTATCCGTCCTGAAGTAAACATCAGCTTTACGATTACGGCGTCCAAATAATTCTGACCGGCAGCGTATAATAAAAGCACTGTATTTTCGTTCCTAATTGGCAGGTTATTTGCACAAATGCTACCTGTCAGGCAGAAGTTACGTCATACATTAAAAGATATAAACATGAAGAAATTATTACTCTTATCGTTAAGCCTTTTCGCCATTCTTATGGTGCAAGCGCAAGACAAACAATCTCCTAAAAGCCCGCCGGCTACTACCAAGGCCGAACTGGCCAGTGGTGCGGTGGTTACCATCAGTTACAGCCAGCCTTCGGTAAAAGGAAGGACCATCGGTAAAGACCTCGAGCCGCTGCCCGGACAAGTTTGGCGCACAGGTGCTAACAAGGCTACCGTTTTTGAAGTAAGTAAAGACGTTACTGTGGATGGAAAGGCTTTAACAGCTGGTAAATATGCGCTGTTTACATTAGTGGACGGAAAGACATGGACCATCATATTTAATAAGACCTGGGATACCTGGGGTGCTTTTAAATACAAGGAGGCCGAGGATGCGCTTCGCATTAACGTTACTTCTGTAAAAGCGCCTTCTTTTTCAGAGAAATTAAATATCACTGCCAACGACAGTGGTGAAGTAACCCTGCTTTGGGGCGACAATAAAGTTAGCTTCATGGTAAAATAAGAACAAGGCATTATATAAAAAGGCCGCCTCTCTGGGGCGGCTTTTTATATATCCGTAAGCTTGAACAGATCCTTCACCCTGATTCCCTTGTCGGTTTGTTGCAGTGTACAGCATTCGTTTACAGGATCATGTTCAAAAAATAACACATAATCGTTTTCCAAAGCCTCCTTTAAAAACGCCTCTTTCTCTGACATGGTGATGAGCGGCCTGGTATCATAAGACATCACGTAAGGAAGTGGTATATGACCTACAGACGGCAACAGATCAGCCATGTAAACAATGGTCCGGCCTTTGTAAACCAGCTGAGGCAACATCATGGCGTCTGTATGTCCGTCGGCGAAACGGATCTGCATCCCATCCATAAACGGCGCGCTATCGAGGCTCCCGCGCTTTTCTCTTTCTTTAATAAATTGAAGTCTTCCGCTCTCCTGCAAGGGGAGGATATTCTCCTTTAGAAAAGATGCTTTTTCCCGCGGGTTAGGTTCAGTAGCCCATTGCCAATGATGAGCGTTGCTCCAGAAGACGGCATTCTTAAATGCTGGAACGAGCTGATCGTTTTCCCTTTTTATAGCGCCGCCTACATGGTCAAAATGCATGTGGGTGAGGAATACATCAGTGATGTCATCCCGGTGAAAGCCGTGATGGGCAAGACCTTTATCAAGGCTATCCTCTCCATGCAGGTAGTAATAACCGAAAAACTTTTCGCTTTGCTTATCGCCCATGCCGGTATCTACGAGGATCAGGCGATTTCCCTCCTCAATCAAAAGTGAGCGCAAAGCCCAGCTGCACATGTTATTCTCGTCGGCCGGGTTTAATGTATTCCAGATACTTTTAGGCACTACGCCAAACATGGCGCCGCCATCCAGCTTAAAATGTCCGTGATTGATAGTGTATAAATTCACAATTGTTGAGCTATTTCATTTAAATGTTGTTGAAGCCGGGCATTAGATAGGTTATCGAATCCCGATATCACATATACTTAATAAGTACGGAAGACCGAACGATTTTGACACAGGTGATGAAACAGGCACCGCCGCTTTTTCTCCTTTTGATTTGGATAGCAAGCCTTATTTTGTAACAATCGTTCCCGAAGGAACGCCCGCGTTGCTATTCAGTTTAATTTGTGACAAGCCGATTAACACTTCCCTTTAAAAAAAAGATATTCTTTAGAAAGTTGTTGTAGTTCCTTATCAAGTCCATGCACTTCATCAGCTGGCTCGCCAACTCAAACGCTTCTTTATTCTTAGGTTTTACAATAATCGCATCCTCGTTTAAAATTACAAAAATTACTTTTGATCGGCCCGCGCCTTATGTAATGCCGCATACAGCCAAAGCAAGCCAATTGCGAAAAAGACAATGAGCGACAATACTGAATTTTTCATGCTGCCGGTCAACTCCTCAATATAGCCAAAGGTGAAAATGCCGATCACGATAGCGATCTTTTCAGTAAAGTCGTAATAGCTGAAAAAGGACGCGGTGTCTTTTGTCGGCGGCATCAGTTTGGAATAGGTAGAACGGCTCAACGCCTGGATGCCGCCCATAACCAGCCCCACTAATACAGCCAATCCGTAAAAATAATATTCCGCGCTGGCACCACTTTCCGCTATCTCTGCCGTATAAAAAGCCAGCACACAAATGACGATCCAAAATAAAATGACGCCCATCAGCACCTTCAGATTACCGAACCGCCCCGAAAGACGCGACATACTCCAGGCGCCCAATATAGCTACCAACTGAATAATAACGACTGTAACGATCAGGTTTGTATCGGGCAGTTTTAATAGTTTACTTCCGAAGATCGTTGCGGCCAGCATGACGGTCTGCACACCCATGCTGTAAAAAAAGAAGCCTCTTAAAAAACGCTTTAAGACCGGCATACCTTTCACTTCGTTATACACTTTTTTTATCTCCACAAAGCCGTCCTGAAATATATTGCCGCCTTTCTTGCCCTTCGAGGTCGAGTCAGGAAGTCGCGCAAAAGTTATTTGTGCAAACGAAAACCACCAGATCCCAACCACTAAAAATGTGATGCGTGTAGCCAATCCCTGGTCGGGTAAGAACATGACCAGCACAAAACCCACCACCTGCATGATCACGCTGCCGATATATCCATAAGAATAGCCGCGGGCGCTGATCCGGTCCTGGTCTTTCGGCGCCGCAATTTCAGGCAGGTAGGCATTATAAAATACGAGACTGCCTACATATCCCATGGCTGCCAGCATAAAAGCAATGACGCCCAAGCCCAATGTTTCCGATTTAAAAAAGAATAAAGAGCTACAGCCGATAGCACCCATGTAACAAAAGAAGCGCATGAAGTTCTTTTTATTACCGCGGGTGTCGGCAATAGAAGTCA
The DNA here is from genome assembly GCF_055693045.2 of Niabella sp. ZPM-14. Lineage (NCBI taxonomy): Bacteria > Pseudomonadati > Bacteroidota > Chitinophagia > Chitinophagales > Chitinophagaceae > Niabella > Niabella sp. ZPM-14. The sequence continues at coordinate 2,929,472 of NZ_CM181148.1, read as the reverse complement.
AAACCGGGTAGGAGACGGCCACCAGCAAATAAGCCGCTGCCAGAATATAATCATACAAAGAAGAATTAATAAAGTCCCGCCCCAGGAAATGTACATGGTGATCCACGCCGTTGTCCGTCACTGCCAGGAAGTAAATAGGAAAAAAGGTGGTCGTGATCACCAGGTTGTATACACTGTTGGCCCAATCGTACATGGCCCAGCCGTTGGTAATCTTTTTGGAGGCGGTTTGTTGCGTCATGTTATTATGGTACAATAGAAATGACTTGCTATGCCTTTAAACATCGCATACAAGAAATAACTGCATCCGGATATAAAATTGTAAGTCAATTACGGGATATTCTTTATTACAAATTCAAAACGTTATTTTCTACCAAGTACAAAAATTGAAATAATTGAAGAGAAGCCTCCAATGCCTAAGATACTCGCGGGAAATGGCTGATTAAGATATGCACATAAAATTGCTGCTGCAATAAACAAGATCGAAAGTATAAAGCCCAAAACTTGGCCTCGGTTCGATCGTTTGTTGTCTGAATCAACTATTTTGTGATTAAGCTCGTGTCTGTTTGATGAGTTTTGTTCAGCCATTTTAAGAACTCTATCTGCAGCGCCCGGCAAAATTTTTTCATACCCTCTTAGAATTTCCGGATGAGGTAATGGTCCTTCAAATACACTTTCTTGTCTGACCTCAATAAGAGAAACTTCAGCAATTTTTTTAAGCTGAGTTTCTGTCAAATCTTTTAGCTCCGGCTTCTTTTTGAATTCTTCAACGACTTCCTCTATTTCATGTTCTGGAATTTCAGAATTATCTTGACTTTTTTGCAGTTGTCTTGTCGATTCTTTATCGACATTTTCTTTGTCTGATAACATATCGCTTTAGTTCAATCTTTAATTACTTAAAGGTCTTTTTCAAGGCAGAAAATTTCTTTAATGATTTATCTATGTCAAAGCCTACAGCCTTAAAGTCACTCGATATTAATTTAAAATCATCTACATCTGAAAAATGCAGGTTTTGACAATTTCTGACATTATAAAGATCAAAAAGCGAAGCCATACCACTTCTAAAAGTGGAGCGACGATAATGACGATAAATTCTTCTTATTTTTTCAGAGCTGTTTATGCACGTCATGAGAATAAAATTAACCTTTCTAATTAGTAATAAATATAAATAAAAAGTTCCAATTTAAATAGAAAACAAATATGCCGTAAAAAATGTTTCGTCGCCGAGAAATCGCGGTCAGATTAATTTCATTACCCGATGAATCCTTGCTGTATCAGCAGCAATAAGATAATACCTACAACGATCCGGTACCAGCCAAAGATCCTGAAGCCGTATTTTTTCAGGTAGTTGATAAAAAACTTTATTGCGATAACCGCTACGATAAAAGCTACTACGTTGCCGATCACAAAAGCAATCATATTGTCCGAAGACTGAGTGATTAATTCATATCCTTTCTGCTCTGCTCCTGCCACGTCCCAGTTCTTGAGGAACAATGAATAGAGCGTCGCAGCGGCCATCGTTGGAACCGCTAAAAAGAAAGAAAATTCAGCAGCCGCGCTGCGGGTCAGCCCTTGCTGCATACCACCGATAATAGAAGCCGCGCTTCGGCTCACACCCGGGATCATGGCGATACATTGCCACAGACCGGTCATAAAGGACTTTCCATAAGTAATTTCCTTTTCTGAATGGATCACGGGACGCTGAAACGCTTTATCAATAAACAATAATACAATGCCTCCCAGCAACAGGGACACCGCTACCGTTGTCGGGCTTTCAAGCAGTTCGTCGATCTTATCAGAAAACAGGAAGCCCAACAGTAAGGCCGGGATGACGCCTACAATAAGCTTGATATAAAATGACCATCGAATGCCACCCAGCGACTTTGGCGGGAAAAATTTCTTCCAATACAGCACCACAACCGCCAGGATCGCACCCAGCTGGATCGCCACTTCGAACAGCTTGGTAAATTCCGCTTTTTCAATACCCATAAAAGAACTGGCAATGATCATGTGGCCGGTAGAGGAAACAGGAAGGTACTCCGTGATACCTTCAACAATAGCGATGATGATCGCTTCAATAATACTCATATATAAGATTTATAAAAAAAGGCGATACTGCCTGCATCGCCTGTACTTATGTCAACAGATATCTGCTATTTCGATTTCTTGAAAATGGCAAAACACTCGATAGCTAAACCAATAAAGATCAGTATAGGAGCTACTGTAATGCGCGTAGTGCTGTACACTTCCTCCGGATTAAATTCAGCAGGATTGTCGCTCTTGCCGCCTGCCATCAGGAACATACCCAATGCAATGACGATAAGACCGGCCAGCATCCACATATAATTGCTTTTCCCAAAAAGTACCGGGTTGGTCGTTGATGCAGGAACTGTATTTTCAGTCATAGTGTAACTATTTAGAGATGCAATATTAATATTGTTTTTTTAAAATAAGCGTTAATTAGCATCGTGCGGATAACACGCTCTTAATTTATGAAACTTTTTACCGCAGCCTGCGCATAGAACACGATTATCAATACAGATCATCCAGTTTTTTCTTCAGGTATTTTAAAACGCTGGTATGCGTGCTGATCAGGGTGATCAGGATGCCGAGTATCAGCATGCCCACAAATAACAACGCCAACTGAGAATTGTCTTGTATCGCCTCCAGCTCTGGTAGCATTCTTTTGGCCCACCGGATCACGAGCAGCACGGCAAGGATCGCAATCGCGCCGCTGATGGCCCCGTTCAGGATGGCCCTCAAATCCAGCGGCTTCGCAATGAACCAGCGCGTGGCGCCTACCATCTGCATGGTCTTGATCGTAAAACGGTTGCTGAACATTGCCAGCCTTATCGTATTGTCGATCAGGACAATGGCCGCCAGCAGCAACAGCAACGATACACCGAGCAACACCCAGTTTACGATCTTGATGTTGGTGTCCAATCCGCCTACGAGCAACTCAGGATAAATGACTTCGGTGACATATGTCTGCTTTTCCAGGTCTGTTTTGATATTCGCCAGCGTGTCTACGTTCAGGTATTCCGATTTCAGTTTGAAATCAATGCTTTGCGGCAGCGGGTTTTCTGTCAGGATCTCGTCCCAGCTTTCGTTTCCATCTGCCAGGTATTTGGCCTTGGCCATTTCCTTGGTGGTAAACACATATTCCTTGATATACGGTTTACCGGCAATATATTGCACCAAAGCTGTGCTATCCGCCGCTGCCAGGGGCTCGCGGAGGTAAACATTTACTTCCACCTCTTCTTTAAAATGCTGTCCCAGTGTCCTTGTATTGATCACCAGCCAGCCGATAATGCCCAATAAAAAAAGCACCAGGGTAACGCCCAGTATACTCATAAAATACGAAGCTTTACCCCGCTTTACCACCTTTTTTCTTTCCGCCATAATTATAGAATTTGCCCGCAATCAGGCTTCGCAAATTTAGTGTATCCCGTCTACAATGCTTAAATTTGCCGCCACATAAAAAAAATTGAATAACCGTTGATTTTTAACGGACAGCAGGTTGGACCGGCCGGACATTTAAAAATCAATTTCAAAAAATTCCTTCCGCCATCCGGCGGATATCTCAGGAGGGGCCAATGGACTATAATTTTAATTCGATAGAGAAAAAATGGCAGCAGCAGTGGAAAGAGCAGCACACCTACAAAGTGAGCAATGATAGCACGAAATCTAAGTTTTATGTGCTCGATATGTTTCCTTATCCCAGCGGCGCCGGCCTTCACGTGGGACACCCCCTGGGATATATTGCCAGCGATATTTATGCCCGCTATAAAAGATTGAAGGGGTTCAACGTGCTGCATCCGATGGGGTACGACGCCTTTGGTTTACCGGCCGAACAGTACGCTATCGAGCACGGGGTGCATCCTGCCGTGTCTACGGAAAAGAATATTGCTACCTTTCGTAAACAGCTGGACAATATTGGCTTTTGTTACGACTGGAGCCGCGAAGTGCGGACCAGCGATCCTAAATATTACAAGTGGACACAATGGATCTTTTTACAATTGTTCAATTCCTTCTTCAACCGTCAACAACAAAAAGCAGAACCGATTGCAGCTTTAATAGCGGCTTTTGAGCAGGAAGGAAATGTGCAGCATCCCATACCGAATGACAAGTTTGCACTGATCCCGAATACGCAATTCAGTGCGGCTGAATGGAAAGGCTTTGATGAAGCTACCCAACAGGCCATCCTGATGGAATATCGCCTGGCTTATTGCGGTTATGGCGAAGTGAACTGGTGCGAGGCGCTCGGAACGGTGTTGGCAAATGACGAAGTAGTCAACGGTGTGAGTGAACGGGGCGGTCATCCTGTGATCAAAAAGAAATTACGCCAGTGGTATCTCCGCATTACGGAGTATGCCGATCGCTTGCTGCAAGGCTTACAGACTGTGGATTTCAGCGAGGCAATGAAAGAAATGCAATCCAACTGGATCGGCAAATCGTCCGGTGCAGAGATCCATTTCAAGATCAAAAGTGAAAAAGGAACCGTCGATCGCTTTACCGCTTACACCACGCGTCCGGATACTATTTTCGGTGTGGACTTTTGCGTGATCGCGCCGGAACTGGATTATGTGTCGGATATTGTTTCCTCCGATCAGAAAGCAGCAGTAGAAGAATACCTGGCTTATGTAAAAAGCCGCAGCGAACGTGAGCGCATGGCCGAGAAAAAGATCACCGGTGTATTTACCGGGGCTTATGCCCTGAATCCGTTTGACGGCAAAGAGATTCCTATCTGGATTTCTGAATATGTGTTGGCCGGTTACGGCACCGGCGCCATCATGGCCGTGCCTTGCGGCGATGAAAGAGATTATAAATTCGCGAAGCATTTCAATATCCCGATCACCAATATTATCGGCGATCATTTCAACGGTGAAGAAGCCAATCCAACCAAGGATGCGGTGTTGCAAAATTCAGGCTTCCTCAATGGCATGGTGATGCGCGAGGCAATGGAAGCCGCTATCAAAGCGATTGAAGAGCAAGGCATCGGCACTCGAAAAGTGAATTATAAAATGCGCGACGCCGCCTTCAGCCGTCAACGCTATTGGGGCGAACCGTTTCCTGTTAAGTGGATCAATAGCACAGCCTATGCGCTTGACGAAAAAGAATTGCCTTTAACACTTCCGGAAGTAGACTCCTACAGTCCGGGACCCGAAGGAGAAGGACCTTTGGCCAACATTCCTGAATGGACGTCGCAACAACTGGAGACGAATACCATGCCCGGCTATGCAGGATCCTCCTGGTATTTCCTGCGCTATATGGATCCGCACAACGAACAGGAATTCGCCGGTCGCAAAGCGACGGACTACTGGAACCAGGTAGATCTGTACATTGGCGGCACGGAGCATGCAGTAGGACATCTGCTGTACAGCCGCATGTGGACGAAAGCCTTGTTCGACCTGGGGTATATCGGCTTTGATGAGCCATTCAAAAAACTGGTCAACCAGGGAATGATCCAGGGATCCTCCAGGTTTGTATACCGGATCAACGGCACAAGCCAATTCGTATCGCACGGTTTAACTACCAACGAAACAGAATACGAAGGAAAGCTGCTGGACAAGATCCATGTAAACGTCAATTTTGTGGACGGTGTTGAGCTGAATACAGAGGCCTTTAAACAATGGAAGAATGCGGAGTTTGGCGATGCAACGTTTATCCTGGAAAACGGAAAATACATTTGCGGTACAGAGACAGAAAAGATGTCCAAAACCAAGTACAATACCGTAAATCCCGATGACCTGGTGGAAAAATATGGTGCCGATACCTTCCGTATGTATGAGATGTTCCTCGGACCGGTAGAGCTCAGCAAACCCTGGGATACTAAAGGTATTGAGGGCGTGCATCGTTTCCTGAAAAAGCTTTGGCGTTTATTTTATAAAGAAACGAATAGCGGCGAGTCGATCTGGCAGGTAACAACGGATGCACCCAATGATGCAGAGCTGAAAGTGTTGCATCGCGCTATTAAAAAAATAGAGGACGACACAGAACGCTTCAGTTTTAATACCGGTGTAAGCGCCTTCATGATCCTCGTTAATGAACTTACTGATCTGAAATGCCACAAGCAGGAAGTATTGCAAGCCTTGTTGATTATGCTGGCGCCTTATGCACCGCATATTGCTGAAGAGCTTTGGCAGGCACTGGGCAATACCACATCTGTTGTAGATGCGGCCTATCCCAAACTGGAAGAGAAGTACCTGGTGGAAACCAGCAAAGAATACCCGATATCGATCAACGGTAAAATGCGTACCACAATGGTCATTGCGTTAGACGCGGCACAATCCGAAGTGGAACAGCTGGTGCTCAACAATGAAATTGTTCAGAAATGGGTCGAAGGCAAGACCCCTAAGAAGATCATTTACGTCAAAAATAAAATGGTAAACATCGTCGTGTAGCGCTGCTATACAACGATGTTTATTAGCATTTACTACCATTATTTTTGAAGGAAAGTCAGTTTGCGATAGGTTTCTTTATACTCCCGTCCGTCAACGTAAAAGCTGAGCAACAGCGTCTGATCATCTTTCTTTTTAAAGCTGATCTTGTTAGAGGTGCCATTCAGCGCAGGGTAAAAGCTTTGATCAATCTTTTCGGTAAAGGTGCTGTCAGACGTCACCTCGAATGTGCCATTCATGGAAATGGCATATCCATTTTCAGTAGGTAATATATTCGAAATCGTTCCGTCGCTGCCCAGGCTCTTGATAAACCCGCTGGGTTGTCCGCCCGATGTTTCTAATTCCCACATCCCTACCAATGATGCGTTGTCATAAGCAGGCCTTGTGAGAAAGTAAGCGCAGAAGATCAAGAGGGCCACAAGCAAGAGAGGCGCCCATTCTAATGCCGATCTTTTGATAATAGTTATTTTTTTGTTTTATAAAATTAAAGGTTTAATTTACTATATATAACGGATGGAAAACTAAACTGTTAACTAACTTTAACATCTCTGTTTGCCGGTTTCCAGGCCGTTTGGGAATGCTTTTTGCTTTGATTGAACGAAGGTTTTACAAATGAGAATTGCCTATACTTTTTAAATCAATCATTGCCGATCTGATTTGCAAATCGCTGGCCCAATAGCCGGAATAAATATGTAATATAAAAACTACTACCATGTCAAATAATATCGTAGAACTGGCGCAAAGCCGCATTTCGCAGGATTTTATCATCAAGGCCAGTGCTTCGCTTGGTGAAAATGAACCGGATGTTTCAAGAGCTGTCTCCGGATTGATCCCCGCTATTTTAGGAAGCGTAGCAGCTAAAGCTGGTCGGTCAACTGCCGACAGCCAGGAACTGCTGGACAGTGCAAAGGCAACCATCACCACAGGATCCGAAATTTCTGAAGAGGCTCATCTTTCCCCGGCGGAGGGCACGGCCGGATTACAACAAATTTTTGGAGATCGCCTCGATAGCATTGCCAATGTAGTTTCCGCTCACTCGGGATTGAAAACTGCGTCGGTGCTGCCTCTTGCAGGTATGATAGCCCCGGTGATTATGGGGCTGTTAGGCGAGGAAGCCGCTGTTCAAAATCTGGACGCCGATAGTTTCGCGGCCAACCTTAATGAGCAACGGCCACATATTATCGCCGCCATGCCGCCCGTCCTTGCTGGTATCACTCCATTATCCGGGTCTGCATCTACAGGTTTTGCATCCACCCAGCCCGCGGAAGCACCTACGCCTGTCGTGGAACAACAAGTCGAAAGACCTGGTGGCGGCATCCGGTGGCTGTTACCGCTATTATTGCTCGCGGCTGCAGCATTCTTGTTGTGGTGGTTGATGGGAAGAGGTTGCAGCTCCGACACCACCGCAATGGGATCGGATACCGTGGCCACGGAACCTGTCGACAGCATGATCAACACGACAGGCGCCGTAGTGTCGGGTGCATTGGATAGTACCTCTGGAAACTATATTTATGACGTCGGCACTGATAAAGAAATACAACTGGCCGATGGCACTGTACTAACCGTCGGAGAAAACAGCACCGAAGCAAAACTTTACCAGATGCTGAGCGATGACAACTTCGCAGTAGATACCGCAGATAAGACAGCTAACTGGGTGGTAATGGATCGCGTGTATTTCGAAACAGGCGTAGCAGCATTGACCCCGGAGTCAGAAAAGCAGGTAAAAAATATTGCAGCTATCCTGAACAACTTTCCCAATGCATCCATAAAAGTGGGCGGTTATACCGATAACACGGGCGACGCGGCTATTAATAAAAAGCTGTCCGGAGAACGCGCCGAATCGGTAGCAAAAAGATTAATTGCAGCCGGTATCAATAAAAAACAAATTGTGGAAGCGGTAGGATATGGACAGGAATTCCCGGTTTGCCCGCCAAACGATACACCTGAATGTAAAGCGCAAAATCGCAGGGTCGACCTCAAGTTGGCTACTAAATAGCGCTGCCTATGCTTAATGAGTTTGCTGGAAGATGAAGCCCAGGTCACCGGCATAATACCCTATACTGGTCAACGTGGGAAAAGTCTGCATATCGCCGCCTGCTGAACCATAGCTGTCGATCCGGATATTTCCAACCATTACCGGGTATATCGCGGGCGTGTCATCCACGCGTTTCCTGATATACCAGTCGTCTGAGTTAAAAGTAACCACGTAAGACCGATCTTTTTGCAGCACGATAGGCCGTATGGCCTGGACCGCTTTAACCCCGGCTTCAATGTTGCGCACCATCTCTGTCCGGATAACACTTTGATCTTTTGAATCCCAAAACGTAACCCGGATTCCCGGAGTATCATCTGGTATTTTGACCGTAAAAGCTTTGATCACACCGTTGACTTTCGGGGTGAACTTCACGCCAAATTCATAGTCACCGGAATTGATGACAGGTATGGTGGTTTCGCTGAACCCGCTGACTTTAAGATACTCCACCAAAGGATCTTCCTCCGGGTAAGCGATACTTGTTTCTTTAGTGCAGCCGGTCATTAAAAAACTGGCCAGGAGCACTCCTGCAATTGCGCTTTTCATCATGATTCTTTTACTGGATGTGGTTCAGCGTACCGGCTTTTTTTTGCGGGACAAATACAAATACGAAATTACGGAGCCTTCAGCTTTCAGAACAAAATATGTTGGGATTTCGAAGGAGGCTTTCTGAATACGTCCCTGTTAATTGTCTTGCGTATTGAATCCTCACAAAAACTTTAACAGCAAACGCCGGCCTGCACGCAACTGCCACGATTGATAACTATCTTTGGAACCTGATGAGCAATCCCAATTTGAACAGAGAAAAGGAGGGCCTGAATGCGGCCGATCGTGAGTTCGAGAACACGATCCGGCCCGGGCAGATCAAAGAGTTTGCAGGACAACCGCAGCTGATCGAAAACCTGATCATTTTTATTAAAGCGGCCAAGATCCGTGGCGAAGCGCTTGATCATATCTTATTTCACGGCCCGCCCGGCCTCGGAAAGACCACCCTGTCGCGCATTGTAGCCAATGAGCTGGGCGTAAATATCAAAGAAACCAGTGGCCCGGTCATCGAGAAGCCTGGCGACCTTGCGGGATTGCTGACTTCCCTGGAAGCCAACGATGTCTTGTTTATCGACGAGATCCACCGGTTAAGCACGGTGGTGGAAGAATATCTTTATGCAGCGATGGAAGATTATCGCCTCGATATTCTGATCGATACCGGACCCAACGCCCGTAGTATCCAGCTTTCATTGAACCCTTTTACTTTGATCGGCGCCACTACCCGAAGCGGCTTACTCACCGCCCCGCTTTTGTCGCGGTTTGCCATAAAATCACGACTGGAATATTATACAGCCGAAACATTAACCAAGATCGTGTTGCGCTCAGCAAGCATTTTGAAGGTCGATATTGAAAAAGACGCGGCAAAAGAAATTGCCGCACGCAGCCGCGCTACACCGCGTATCGCCAACGGCTTGCTCCGCCGTGTCAGAGATTTTGCACAGGTGCTGAACGACGGCAATATCGACCTGGGCATCACGCAACATGCATTGAAAGCCCTGAATGTGGATGAATACGGACTGGACGAAATGGATAACCGCATATTGCTGGCGATTATCGAGAAATTTAAAGGCGGACCAGTGGGCATTACCACCATCGCCACTGCAGTGGGCGAAGAAGCCGGAACCATTGAAGAAGTGTACGAACCGTTCCTCATACAGGAAGGCTTTTTGCAACGTACACCGAGAGGTCGCGAAGTCACTTTTAAAGCCTATGAACATTTAGGAAAGAAGCCGAATCGCGGCGGTGGCCAGCTAATGGATCTGGGGTTCTGAGATAAGCAGCAAATCGTGTTCTCACCTCCTGATAATGGCCGATTGACCCATTGTATGTTCACGAAAATGTCGGTTGGAATGGTTTTAAATCAGTTTAGACAACCTCAAAAAAAACCTACGCGTTTGCGTAGGTCAGGTTCTTTCTCCGGGACATTTACGACTGCACTACCAGCCTGAAGCCATTTCCATGAATATTCACAATTTCAATCTTATCATCCTCTTTAAGATACTTGCGCAGTTTGGCAATATATACGTCCATACTACGTCCGTTGAAATAAGTATCGCTGCCCCAGATCTTTTTCAATGCCTGCTCGCGCGGTAACAAATCATTCAGGTGCTCGGCCAGCATTTTAAGCAACTCATTCTCTTTTGGAGAAAGCGTCTGTGTGTTTCCGTCGTGGATCAGCTGACGAAGCTTGGGATTAAAATGATAGCTCGCCAGGTGGTACTCTTTATTTTCAGTCTCTTTATTCAGCTCTTCATTGCGTTTCAGGATCGCTTTTATTTTGAGCAACAGCACTTCACTGTCAAACGGTTTGGTGATATAATCATCAGCACCCAGCTTATACCCCTGGATGATATCCTCCTTCATGGTTTTGGCACTCAAAAAGAACAGCGGCACGTCGGCGTCAATATCACGGATCTCTTCAGCCAGGGTAAACCCATCCATGTGCGGCATCATCACGTCCAGCAGGCAAAGGTCAAATTTCTCTCTTTGAAAAGCAGCAAGGCCAAGCCTTCCGTCTCTTTCCAGCGTCACGTCATAATCGTTCAGCTCTAAATAGTTTTTCAACACATTGCCGAGATTAGGATCGTCTTCGCACAGTAAGATGTGGGGTTTATTTGGTTCCATTGGATTAATATTTAATGATTTCTAATAAACAAATAAAGTTAATGCTTTTATTATATAACGATTCGGCTACTGAATTTTTTGTTAAAGCTGATTGTCACAAAAAATTGTTTGCCACACAGATAGACGAAATATTATGCCAGAAAGCCTTCGTAATCCGGGCATCGATCCTGGGATGGCGAATGGCCGCAAATGACCCTGCCATTCGACCCGCCAGTCAAAATAAAACGAAGATTTTTATTCATGATTCCGGGAACGATAGTATATTCAAAAAAAATTGACTATGGCAGATGTATCAAAGTTCCGGGAAGCGGTCCAAAGCGGATACACTTTTAAAGGAGATAGCTACAAGATTGGCCGGGCGATGTTGGACGGACAAGTGATTGAAGGCGCCGACGTGTCGATTCCCTTCAAAACCCTCAACCGGCATGGGTTGATTGCCGGCGCCACGGGCACGGGTAAGACCAAAACACTGCAGGTCCTGGCTGAAGGACTGAGCGACGCCAGCATTCCCGTGGTCCTGATGGATATCAAGGGCGACCTGAGCGGTATCGGAGCCGCCGGCACCACCAATGAAAAGATCCAATCCCGATCGCAACAATTGGGCATTGAGTTCCAGCCCGCAGCTTACCCGCTTGAACTTTTAACCATCAGCAACGAGAAAGGCACGCGGATGCGCGCTACGGTCAGTGAATTTGGTCCGATACTCCTCTCCAAGATCCTGAACCTGAACGATACGCAGGGCGGCCTCGTGTCGATGATATTTAAATATTGTGACGACAATCAATTACCACTGCTGGACCTGAAAGACTTTATCAAAGTATTGCAATTTGTGAGCAATGAAGGGAAGGCCGAACTGGAAAAGGATTATGGAAAAGTATCCACCACCTCGACCGGTACGATCCTGAGAAAAGTGATCGAGCTGCAGCAACAAGGCGCCGACCTGTTCTTTGGTGAAAGAAGTTTTGACGTAGAAGACCTGATGCGTATCAGTGATGACGGCCGTGGCATGATCTCCGTGGTGCGTGTCACTGATCTGCAAGATCGTCCTAAATTATTCTCTACTTTCATGCTGCAGCTGCTGGCAGAATTATATGCCTCTTGTCCGGAAGAAGGCGATATGGATCAGCCCAAGCTGGTGCTGTTTATCGACGAAGCACATTTGATCTTCAACGAGGCGAGTGAAGCTTTATTGGATCAGATGGAAACCATTGTGAAACTGATCCGGTCCAAGGGCATCGGGATCTTTTTCTGTACGCAAAACCCGATGGATATCCCGGCGCCGGTATTATCGCAGCTGGGGCTCAAGGTACAGCATGCGTTGCGCGCCTTCACTGCGGCCGACCGTAAAGTGATCCGGCAAACCGCAGAGAACTACCCGGAAAGTACCTTTTATAAAACGGATGAGTTGCTCACACAGGTAGGGATCGGCGAAGCGCTGGTCACGCTGCTGAATGAGAAGGGCATTCCCACGCCTTTGGTGCATTGTATGCTGCGCGCGCCGCGCAGCCGGATGGATGTGCTGACCGATACAGAGCTAAGCGATATCGTGAGCCGTTCGAAAATTGCCGCCCACTACAACGAGGCGATCGATAACAAAAGCGCTTATGAAATATTAAATCAAAAGCTGGAAGAAGCAGCGCAACAAAAACAAGCGGCAGAGGAAACCAAAGAAGCCGCGCGACCTCAAAAGCAGGAGAAAGGATTTTTTGATAACCCTATTGTAAAAAGTGTAGCGCGCACGGCCGGCAATACGATCATGCGTTCGCTGCTGGGCGCGATTGGCATCAGCGGTGGCAGCCGCAGGAGAAAGAAGAGCTGGTTTTAGCTCACCGCGCCAGGCAATTGAGGCGCACAACCGGAAGGACTCATGTAACAGGTAATGCCGGGAATCTATGCCAGCTTGCAAGCGGGTGCATCGTGCCGCGTCATTTTTACCCGCAGAAGCTTGTTTACCAGCCTGGTAATGTTTAATTTTACAAGGCTGGCCCAACTGGCCCGCTATTGATTTTTTACTTCAAACCAATCAGCTTATGAAAACAGCCACGCTTCAATCAGTATTTATTCTTTTCTTCTTTTTGACGGGCCTGACCGGATTCACCCAGGACAAACAATACATTTATTACCTGAACGACCAGATGCAAACGGTGCCAAAGCAGGAAGCCAGTATCATAGGAAAAGGAACCCGGAGGGACTCCCTGTTCTTAGTGCAGTTTTATAAGGTCAGCAACAATCATCTTTTTTTGATCAGCCACTTCGAGGATTCAACGTTAAGTCATTTGAAGGGTTTGCGCTCTACCTATCACGCAAATAAAAAGATAGCTGAGGTGGCTCATTACAGTAATGACATGCTGCATGGGGTTAACATACATTGGGACAGCACCGGCAGGATCATTGATTCCGCAATGTATTATGAAGACATGCCGCTTTATTTAGTGCGCTATAAATACAAGGACGACGGCAGCCGTTACGTTGCACATATGTTTGACGAGCATCACGCTCAACGATGGCCGGACGAAAAATCAAAAGTGATTAGTTGGAACGGAGATGTGGTAGCTACAGAAATATGGAAAAATCTGTCATACAACAGCCGGTATACGCTGAAAGAGGACCGCGTCAACAACAACACTTTTCTTATTTACAGGATGAGTGATGATTACTTTAACCGGTTAGTATCCAAAGACCCGAAACCCAAGCCCAGTAAATGCTTCAAGACCGGGCAAGAGTTTACCATCAATGAGACCGATATTGACGGGAACCGTTTGCGATCGAAGGATCTGAAAGGTTCTATTCTTGTGATTAACTATTGGTTCATCGGCTGCCGTCCCTGCCGGATGGAAATGCCTGAGCTGAACGAAATTGTGGAAGCGTATAAAGATGTGGATCAAGTGAAATTCATAGCGATCGGCCTGGACGACAGGTCTTCGATCAAAAGCTTTCTGGAGAAATTGCCTTTTCGTTACCAGATCGTAGCAGACGGCAGGTCAGCTGCTCACCGGTACGGAGTCAGCCAATACCCAACACATGTGATTGCTGATCCCAATGGAAAAGTCTATTTCCATTCTGTAGGATCTCCGCGACAATTGTTTCACTGGATCAGGAAAACGATCGATGAGCTGCTGGAAGCAGCGCCGGCAGGATCCTGAAGCCTTTGTTACTGCTATTAATAGTGAACGTCGATGATACTGTTTAAAGGGATCAACATCCCCGCCTTTAACACCAGGTAATTTTCAGTGAGCGACCATACGGTAGTGACTACGGTTCGGGGCCCTTCGCTGGTATTGAATGTAATGCTTGTTTTACTCTTAAACTGGTTACCCAACCTCACTGCGTACTCCAGCTTTTCCTTCCAGAAATCAGATCTATCTTCTGCAGCGGGCAGAATGGTATAGTTCGTTAACTCCTCTTTTTCAATCAAATTTTCTGACATAAAAATAACTTCTATTAAGATCAAATTTAGATAATAAATAGATGACGCTTCAAAAAAAGCATTAGTTTTTATGAATTTGTTAAGGTGTTATTTTCTTCCTGACCGGTTGTGGTTTCAAAGTCATTATCCAGGCCCAGGTCCAGCTTCGATTGCTGAAAATCCTTGGGCCGGTTATAATTGAGCAATTGCTTCATCTTTCCTGCCTGGGAAAAGAAATTGTCTTTTCCGGTATGCAGTTGCTTAACGGCATCATCATATTTAGACCGCGCATTATCGAGGTGCTTTCCCATGGCGTCGAGGTTCTCCACAAAGCTCACCAGCTTTTCATACATTTTCAGGGCGCGGTGCGCGATGTCGGCGCTATTCCTTTCATTGCGCTCCCGCTTCCAGAGATCCGCAAGTAGTTTCAATGCCGCTATCAGGTTAGTGGGACTGATCAGTAAGATACGCCGGTCGTAAGCATACTCCCATAAATGCGCATCGCCTTTCAACGCTGCGAAATAAGCGGCCTCGTTGGGAATAAACATCATCACAAAGTCCATCGACTTGTCGTAATCATCGTAGGCTCTGACATGCAGTTCATCGATATGTCCTTTTACCGACCTGACGTGCGCAAGCAATTCCGCTTCCTGCAGGGCTTCGTCTTCGGCCTCTGCATACCGGACGAAAGCCGTCAGCGACACTTTTGCATCCACAATCACATGCCGGTTATCGGGATAGACGATCAGTGCATCCGGCCGCATCTTTTTACCATTCACCGCGTTCAGCAACGGCTTGCCATCCGGCCCGAACAACTGGTGCTCCATGAAAAATTCTTCGTTTTTACGCAAACCGGATTTATCCAGGATCTTCTCGAGGATGATCTCGCCCCAGCGGCCCTGGGTTTTCGATTCGCTTTTCAATGCGCGGGTCAGGTTCTGTGCTTCCTTGCTCAACTGCTGGTTCAGCAATACCAGGTTCTTCACCTCGTTCTGCAGGGAAAACCGCTCATTGCTTTCTTTGCCATAGGCGTCCTGCACCTGTTTTTTAAACTCCCTGATGTTCTCGCCCAGGGGTTCAAGCAGGGTCTTCATATTCGCCTTATTCAATTCGGTGAAGGTGCCGGTTTTGGTTTCTAATATTTTGTTGGCAATATTTTCAAACTCCGTATTGAACTTTTTGCCCAATGCCTCCATTTCCGTTTTCTGGGTAGCCAGCTTCTCATCCAGCGCCGTATTATTTGCAAGCGCAGTGGCTAACTGCTGCTGAAGTGTGGCCTGCTCTTTCGACAGCTGCTCTGCCTGGCTGCGGGCCCGCAACCATTCGTTGTTCTTCTCGATCAGGCTTTGACGTGACGTGTCGTAAGCGGCCTTCACCGAAGCATACTGCTGCCGGGCTGTGTCCAGCTCGTGATGTGTTGCGGCCATGCGTTCATTCAACAGGTTCAGCTCCTGTTGCTTTTCTGCAAAAGAAAGTTGAGCAGCTTCCACTCTTGAGGCGTGAACGGCCTTCAGCTCGATCAGCTCCTTTTCCAGCGCAGCCCGGAGCGCTCGTTCTTCATCCTTCACTTGCTGAACGGCAGCAGGGACGCGGCTTTTACCAATCAGCCATCCAATAAAGCCTCCGAGAATAAGTCCTGCCGATAAGTATATGATCATTTCCATACGTCATTTTAACTGGTAGGTCACGAATATAGGAATTGCCTGATCCCGCACCAGCGGTTTTCCTTCTTTCCCGGTTCTTTTAAATTTATTTAACAATGCAGCGGAAAGATTTGTTTTTTCAGGTCTGGTTTTTGGGCCTCTTCTGTTGATCAACGAATAATTAACCTCTAAAAACCGTACAGTCATGAGTAAGAAAATAGCCATACTTGCTACACATGGATTTGAAGAAAGTGAATTGAAATCACCCAAAGAGCATCTGGAACAACAAGGTTGGGAAACACATATCGTAAGTATAGAGCCTGGCAGTATCAAAGCCTGGTCCGACAAGGACTGGGGTCCGGAATATACTGTCGATAAGACATTGGACGAAGCGAACGCTGATGATTACGACGCGCTCGTGTTGCCCGGTGGCGTACTTAACCCCGATAAACTCCGTACCAATGATCAAGCACTCAGCTTTGTGAAAGATTTTTTCAGTCAGTCTAAACCCGTTGCCGCGATCTGTCATGGCCCTCAAACCCTGATCGATGCTGATGTGGTGACCGGAAGGAAAATGACTTCGGTAAAGGCCATCAGTAAAGATCTGATCAACGCCGGGGTAGATTGGGTGGATGAAGAAGTCGTAGTGGACGAAGGATTGGTAACCAGCCGTACACCCGAAGATCTGCCCGCATTTAATAAAAAGATGGTGGAAGAGATTAAAGAAGGCGTACATGCATAATCCTCTTTAACTAACCCGTTAAAGAAAAACCGTCCTTTTGAGCAAGGACGGTTTCTTTATTTGAACACCATTACAATTTTTCCCGCTGCAATTCTAAAATCATTGTTGAACAAATCCTGACAGGCTATCCCTTACGAATACATGCAACGAGTTCTCTGTGCTTGCCTGCACCTGTAATTTTTCATTCTTTTCCAGCCGGGTAATGGTGGGGTATTTATTGCCCGGACCACTGCGCAACGGCGTGTCCCGGGAAAGGGTCAAACTATTTTTTTTAGAGAATCGTTTAAAATCCGGGATGGGTTGTTTTTTAATGAAATGCAGCGGATCTATAGCGCCCCTGTTGGTATACACACCGAAATGCAGGTGGGTAGCGCCTCCTGCGGCATTACCGGTATTGCCAACAAACCCCAGCGTGTCACCGGCTGCGACAGCGCTTCCCGATACGGCGGACACGCTGTCCAGGTGTGCATAATAAACACTATATCCTGCGCGGTTCTCCCGCAGCCAAACCTGCTTGCCACCGATCCCTTTCTCTCCCGTGAAGCTTACTCTTCCATCCGCCACCGCAACCACCGGCGTGCCCCTTGGTGCAAAAATATCTATCCCCTCATGCGACCGTCCGCCACCATCGCGCGCTGCGCCCCAAAAGCTTTGCATGGCACTGTTGCCTCTTCCTGCCACGGGAAACAGGTAGGCCGGCTGCGTGTAGATCCTTACCTGGAAAAGACCCGTGTCTTCAAGTGCCGGCTGCAGGCTGATACGGATACTATCATCTTCCTTGGCCACCCAGGATACCAGGCTATCACTATTCGTCAGTTCTGCACGCAACTCTTCATTCCCTATCCCGCGGCCATTAAAAACTTCCAGGAAAAACAGCGAACTATCCGGCTTTTGTATTTCAACAATGATGGTATGGCCGCCTTTTATTCCGGTGATATAGGATACCGCAGAAGCATTCACTTCCTGGGCCTGGAAATTCATTACAAATGGCAGATTCACCGACAACGGTCGCGCCATCGCCCGTTCATGCGCCTCCTTCCAGGCAATGAATAAGCTGTCTTTCTTACTAAAACTGCTTTCGTATTTGTCGCGCGCAGTTTTAGCAATTAAAGGGCGAAGCTGCTTACACGATACCAGGAAACCTGCCAGTAGGAAGATGGGCCAATACCTCATACCAATGGACAATACAAAACTGTGCCGGACAACGCTTCCCGCCAGAGAATCTGTCAAAGCTGTCTAATCTACCAAAGCGACCAGCCGCCGCCCACTTTTCCTTTGGCTCCGGATGGACGAAGGTTGTAAGTGAAAGTGGCCATGAAGTATTGCCCGATAATATTGGAATAAGTGGTGCGGATCGTATTCTGGTTCGGGATAATATCTGTATTCCGCGTTTGGTTCAGCAGGTCATTCGCGAAGATCCGCAACACGGCTCTCTCGTCCTTGAAGAACGTGAAGTTGACGCCTGCATTCCACATAAACATTTTCCGGTATTCAGGGTTGGTAAAAGCATTGTTGTTGATGTAACGCAGTTCCGTATCAAAGATGACGTGTTTGATCCAGCGCATGATAGCTTCCATTCCCATCGTTTGCTCAAAACTGCTTTGGGGCGAAAACAGCGGATTGCTGTTTTTCACGTTCATGTAAGAAAATGAATAGGCAGGGCCGAGTTCCAATTTATCATCCCAGTTGAAACCGAGGTTGCTCCAGATATTACTGATCAGTCTTTTTTGGGTACTGGGCGCCGCATTATACAGAAACGGGTTCTGGCGGTATTCGGTCCAGGTCCCTACATTCCATGAAAACGTGAAGCTGTTTTTATATTTGATGTCCTGGTTCAGCCCAAAATTAGCAGCAATGCGCTTGCTGCCGTCTGCATTGATCGGTTCGATGGTTTGCAGACCACTTTCATCCATGGTGATGCTCTGGATCACGTCATCGTTAGCGATCCAGGCTTCCGCCCAGCTCCAGACATTCAGGTTGTTCTTGGGATTGAACGTATTGAGATTGACATTGACACGGTCCATCACCGCAGGCAGCAGGTTGGTGTTACCAAGCGTGACTACGTAAGGATTGGTATTGTTGCGCACGGGTATCATGTACACATAATCCGGAAGTACAATATCTCTTGAATAGTTAACAGTTAATTTCTTATATGTGATCTCCAGCTGGGGAAGGATATTATTCAGTTTTTGAATGACCGGCGTAGACAAAAAAGAAAGTTGATTATCAAATTGCTGGTACTGGTAACGGACGCCCGGTGTGATCGCCAGGTCTTTGAACTTTAATTCCAGCCCGGTACTTACAAAAAAGCGGTTGCTGTTGCGTGCAAAGCCGCTGCTCAGGTCTTCATTAAACTGGTTGTATTCCGTGCCGCTTCTGTCGAAGGTCGTAATGTCGTTTTTCAGATTTTCGTACTCATACCGGGCACCCGCGCGCAGGAAGAGGCTCTTGCTCAGGGGCTCGCGATAATTGGCACCGGCAAAGGCGTACCAGGTCGGGATGCTTTCCCGGCGCAACTGGTGCGTTGAGCTGTCAAAAGCGGCAGGATACCGGTAGCGGATCTCGGCGTCCGTGAAGTTATCTACGGACCGGCTGTTCCAGTTCAGACCCTGCGAAAAAGAAATGCGTCTGCCCGACTTGGTCCTGGATAGTCGCGTCAACGAAAAATTCTGCCTCAGGATATTATTGCCGGTCTTGCCATTGATCGTAACCGTTCCGTCATTCAGGTTGCCAAGAAAATTATTGATCCCGCTCTGGTTGTTGACGCTGCTCGTCTTTTCGTTGGCCAGTATGTAATTGGCCATGGCCGTGATCGTCGTGAGCGTGTCGGGCTTCAGGTTGACGCCCGCTCCGAAAGTGTGCGTAATCCCCTTTACCACTGCGTCGTATAAAGACTCATTGGTGATGACCGTGTCCCCGTTGAATATTTTTGTGGTATTATTCGTTTCCAGGTCCGTGTGGACGCGGCCCAGGTAATATTGCGCGAAGAACGCTTTCTTATTATTCGGAGAGTGGTTGAGATTGAGACCAACGCCGTTGCTTGTCGTGACGCCACCCAGGCGCGACATGCCTCCAAAGTTGATCCCGTTAATAGAAATATTAGAGCCGAAGTTAGAATTGTTGGAACTGTTATTGCCGCCACCGCTGACGTCCCTGTTCCTTTGTAACCCGCCGGTCTGCATCAGGTCAGACCAGCCAAAGCCCGGACGGTTGAGGTTATTGGTATAGCCCAAAGCGCTTACCTGGAGCGTATCGCGGAACATATTGGCAATGGCTCCAGCTTCAAAGCGCGTGCCGTTGATGCCATTACCACCACCGCCATATGCCTTGCCGAACAAACCCTTCTTCACGCCTTTTTTAAAGGTCAGATTGATCACCTTGCCCACATTATTGAGGTTATCATCGCCCCGTTCCAGCAGCTCATCTTTATCATCCGTAACCTGGATCTTATCAATGACGTTAGAAGGCAGGTTTCGCGAGGCCATTTTAGGGTCGCTGCCGAAAAAGTTTTTACCATCCACCAGGATCCTGTTGACCCGCTTGCCATTGACCATGATATTTCCCTGTTTATCGACCTGCACGCCGGGCAGCTTCTTCAACAGGTCTTCCACCAGCGCATTCGGCAAGGTTTTAAAGGCGTTGGCATTGAACTCTACGGTGTCTTTGCGGATCACCATTGGCGGGCGCTCTGCGATCACCAGCACCTCATCGAGCGCAGTCGCCGATGGCTCCATGGATATCGTTCCGAGGTCGATATCCATGCTGTCTGCAGACAGCTGCAGCTCCTGCCGGTGCACGGCATACCCCGAAAAAGAAACAATAAGCCGGTAAGGCACATCGGTCGCAATACCCGGGAGCCGGAAACTGCCGTCTTCAGCACTCAGCCGGTAAGTGACCATGGCCGTGTCTGCTGCCTTAAAAAGCGTTACAGTGGCCATATAGAGCGGCTTGTCGGAGCCGGCTTCTAATAATTTTCCCCTGACGGAGCCCTGGGCCATAGCTTCAGAGAACGGCAGTGCAAGGGCGCTTATCAAACTGAGGGCACGCAGATATTTCCACAAACGGTTTGGTGTGTTAAGCATAATCAGTAATCGTAAAGTTGACTGGAATGTTACACATATGCCGCCATGTTTTTATAAATGGCGTATTTTACCGCATAAAAGGTCTGTGGTCTATAGTCCATCCACCATGGACTATCAACTATCAACAAACAGCAATCATATGGAACAGGTAAAATGGGGGATCATTGGTTGTGGCAACGTCACCGAGGTGAAAAGCGGCCCGGCCTTTAACAAAGTGCCGGGGTCCGGCCTGGTGGCTGTCATGAGAAGAGATGCCGCCAAAGCGAAGGATTATGCCATGCGGCATGGCGTTGAAAAATGGTATGACGATGCATCGAAGCTGATCCATGATCCGGACGTCAATGCCATTTACATAGCCACTCCTCCCTCCAGCCATTTGAAATATGCATTGGAGGCCATTGATGCGGGGAAACCTGTTTATGTCGAAAAGCCCATGGCCCTGAATGTCGCCGAGGCGCGCGAAATGGCGTCCTACGCTTCAAAGAAGGGCGTCAAGCTCTCATTGGCGCATTACCGGCGCCAGCTGCCGATGTTCCTGCAGATCCGGGAATGGCTGGAAGCAAAGGTGATTGGCGATATCTCTTTTATCCAGCTTCAGCTGCTGCAAGGCGCTTCTGCCGGACTTATAGCCGCCAGTGAAAAAAACTGGCGCACGGATCCCGCCGTGTCCGGAGGAGGATTATTTCATGATCTGGCTCCTCATCAGCTGGATATCTTGTTACACTGGTTTGGGCCTGCCAAGCAATACACAGGATTTGCTGCCAATCAGCGTGGCGCCACTGCTGCGGACGACCTGGTGACGGGCATGATCACATTTGCTCCTGACATCGTTTTTAACGGCACCTGGTGCTTTAACGTAGCTGACACAGACGCAACAGATACCTGCACGATTTTCGGATCCGAAGGCAACATACAGTTTGGCTTTTTTGGCAATACAGCTACACTTACCAGGAACGGCATTCCCGAGGCAACAGATTTTGGCGCGATGCAGCATGTACAACAGCCAATGATCGGGAAAGTGGTTGATTATTTTTTGGACCGCGGGGAGAACCCCTGCCCCGGAGCTGCAGGCGTGGATACAATGGTGTTGATGAATGCATTCACTTCGCGCGGGAATAATTTGTAAACAACCTTATATGTTGATCCTATGCCCGTTATTACCTTAACCACATGGATTGAAGCGGATATAGAAACCTGTTTTGACTTATCTCGAAGTCCGGAGATCCATATGATATCTACTGAAAAAACAAAAGAGAAAGCGATTGCAGGGAAGACTTCAGGATTGATGGACATGAATGAGACGGTAACCTGGGAAGCCACGCATCTGGGCATTCGCCAGAGGCTGACCTCCCAAATCACCGCTTTTGACCGGCCACACCATTTCAGGGACGAACAGGTTAAAGGGATATTTAAATTCCTCGTGCATGATCATTTTTTTAAGAGCACGCCGCAGGGGACCGAGATGAAAGACGTTTTTAATTTCAGAGCTCCTTTAGGCATCCTGGGAACCATCGCGGAGCACCTTTTTCTCACATTTTATCTCAAGGCATTTCTAAAAAAGCGAAATGCGGTACTTAAATTGTATGCTGAGACTAATAAAGGTCAAGAATTATTAAATCAGTTTTAATTCATTTATCATGAAAGCAGTTTTAATCGGGGCTACAGGCGCTACGGGAAGTGAATTGTTGAAATGGCTGTTGCTTGACGAAAGCATCACCGAGGTGACCGCACTGACCCGGAAACCTCTGAAAGCCGCGCACAACAAGCTTTCCGTAAAGATCATCAATTTTGACCGGCCCGAGTCATGGAAACAGCTGGTTACCGGCGATGCCGCATTTTCCTGCCTGGGCACGACTTTGAAAGCAGCGGGCAGCAAGGAGGCGCAACACCAAGTGGATTATGAATACCAGCATACCTTTGCGCAAGCAGCCCGCGAAAATGGAGTACCTCAGTTTCTTCTGATCTCAGCCGGAATGGCCAATAGTCATTCTCCCGTTTTTTATTCACGTATGAAAGGTCAATTGGAGCGTGCTATCCAGCATTTAGGCTTTGAGTCATTGACCATTTTCAGGCCGGGACTTTTGTCGAGGCCGGGAACCGACCGGACCGGTGAAAAAATAAGCGAATCCATACTACACTTCTTCAATCGCCTGGGGATGTTGAAAAGACTGGCGCCATTGCCGGTAAGTCATTTGGCCAGGCTGATGCTGGCCTATGCGAAGAAGCATCATAGCGGCACCACGATCTTAGAGTCCGGACAAATACTGAAAGAAGTGCGACCCTATGCGCTACCGGATCCCAGCTTTGGTTAGCTGCGCCAGAACGGCGTCCTTCCCGATATATCCCTGGTAGGACCAGGTCTGTTTCCCTCCCTGGTAAAGATGCAGCACCGGCAGCGCTGCAATGCCCAGCTCTTTACTTAGCTGCGGGTTGGCATCAATATCAATCCGAACCACGTTCAGCCGGCCTTTCATGTCTTGCCCTATTTCTTTCAGATAGGGCTCCATCTTCTTACAGGGTTTACACCATGGCGCATAAAAGTCCACGAGGACCGGTTCGTCAGAAGCGATCATCGCGTCGAACTGGGAGCGGGTCATCCCTGCGGCAAGGGGCGCAGCCGCTTTTTCTTCAGGCAGCCCTGCCGCCCGCCATTTTAAAATGCCGCCATCCAGTTCATAGACTTTTTTAAATCCCTGCCGGCGAAGCTCAGCCGCTGCTTCTGCACTTCTGCCGCCACTCAGGCAATAGACCATCAAAGGTTTTGATGGATCCAGTCCTTTTACCTGATCCTTAAAATTTTTGCCATTCCAGTCATAATTGATGGCTTCCGGCAAATGGCCTTTGGCAAACTCTTCGGGAGTACGGACATCGAGAACGACCGCATCCGGTGTGGATTTGATCTTTTCCTGGAAACTTGCCGCGTCAAGTTGCGTCTTTTCGGTCTGCCCGTTGGCGCAACCAAAAAAACAAAGAGAAAACAATGGGTATAATAAAGGAAATATTCTTTTCATGTGCATGAGGTTAAATTTTTAAGCGCAAGGCTGTGCTTCCTGCCATAGCCGACATCGTAAGAATAATTATTGAATACTTTGAATGAGATACCAGATCAACACGGCACTGATGACAATGATGCCTCCGGTCAGCACAGGTATCAATGGTGCTGAACCATTGTAAACATCGCTTTCTATCTGCCGCTTCACCTTGTTGTAATTGATAAAAGCGAGCAGCGATGTGAGCGCCCCGATTGCCACAAGTACCACGCCGATCGCCGCCGAATGGCCCTTTGACTGAACGACCGTTTCGCGGCCCAGCATGATGGACACCTGGCGTACAAACATCGAAAACTTCACCACCACAAAACCAAAGCCCATCACACCGATAGCCGTGCGTATCCAGGCCAGAAAGGTACGTTCATTGGCCAGGTGGTCATTTGTTTTTTTGACAGGGGCTTTATCCATGGGAAGTTTTTCCAAAAGTAATACATTCAAAAGTTTGGACGACCACCGCAAGGGCAACATTAAATTGCCGCTCGCATACGAGCGCGATCCTCAGGATTCATTGATTGATCGGACTTCCGGCCAGTGGTCAGTATTACATGGGTCTAAGCGCCTTTGTTATATTGTGGCAATGGCACAAAGTCATCCTCATCGCCCGGCACTTTTGGAAATGCATTCGCATCCTGGTTGTACCAGTTCTCTTTTGCTGCTTCAATCTTGTCTTTATCAGAGCTGACAAAGTTCCAATAGATATAACGCGGTTCTTCAAAAGGAATGCCGCCAAAAAGATATACGGTGCTATTTGCTGTAATGGTGAATTCACATAGCGACGCATCTTTGGCGATCAGCAATTGTTTCGACCCGTACGTGTTACCTTCTATCTCTACTGTACCGTCGAGCACATACATAGCGGCTTCTCCAAACAGCTCATTGCCTATGCTGATCTTCTCAGTTTGCGTGCTTTTGATCTCTATAAAAAACAATTGGCTGTGCACAGGTACCGGAGACCGTTTTCCGAATACTTCGCCTGCGATCAGTTTATAAGACAACGGCCCGTCCTGCCAGGTGGGCAGCTCTGACGCCTCTGTGTGATGGAACGATGGTTCCGATTGCTCCAGTTCCCTGGGAAGCCCTACCCATATCTGAAAGCCATGTAAACTCTTATCCGTATGTCGCAGATACTCGGGCGTGCGCTCAGAATGCACAACGCCCTTGCCCGCTGTCATCCAGTTCACCGCCCCCGGCTTAATTTCTATGGCGCTCCCGATACTATCACGGTGGAAGATAGATCCTTCGAAAAGGTAGGTCAGCGTCGATAAGCCGATATGGGGGTGGGGCGGCACATCAAAATTCTGATAATCTTTCATGTACACCGGTCCCATATGATCGATGAACACGAACGGACCTACGGATCGCTTTTCGCGAAAAGGCAGCAGGCGGCCGACAAGGAAATTGCCAATGTTGGCCGCCTTTTCTTCGAGTATCATACCAATGTTAGACATGTTTGCTTTTTTTAAGTTATAACCGATGATATCCCCGGAAACCCTTGTAGACAATGCGTTTCCATTCAGGGTGTCTTTTAATAAAAGTATACAGATACGGACAAAACGGTTGTATTTGTTGCTTTTGTTCCTCCAGGTGGCTGAAGGTTTTTTCCACCAGCGCTGCGGCAGCGCCCGTACCCTCAAGCGCTTCCGGAGCCTCGGTGTGCGTAAGCGCCATAATGCCATCTTCATCGATCTCATATTCTATAAAGGCCACATGGCCGTTCACTTCCAATTCAAATCGTTGCTTCTCTTCATTAATGTGAAGGGGTAGCTGCTCAAATTCAGGCTTCATATTATTCATTACATTTTAGGATTATCGATAAACCGGGTGGTTGCTTCGCTGTTCGCATCCATCCATTTCGCCATCAGCCCGGCCATTTTATATCTGATGAACTCTTCGTCCGTCATCACAAAAGCGATCAATGCCGCATCGGGATGCAGAATATCCGCCATCTTGTGCAGTTTATTATAATCAGCATGAGACAGCGCTTTGTCTATGACCAGTAAGTCAAAGTGATCGCTGTTGAGCGCTGTGATAGCCGCTTCAACATCACTCTCAAATGTTACAGAGAGCCGGTCGATCGATGCAGCGATATTCCTGAAAATGCTCAGATCGGAATCTGCACTTACAATGGCGTATGCTTTTAATGTTTTCATTTCGTAAACTTTTATTAATTTTTGTCGAATGGTGCCTTTGATGATCCAAATTTTCTTTTCCTCTTATATAAATGAAAATTTTGATCATGTCGGTTTCATTTCGTGAACTTTTATTGATTGTTAATCAGGATCGCCATCCGATGAAAAACCCTGATATACGTCCGGATAGGTGATCCAATTTTATCCGGAGCGCTTAACCTCGCGCTTCGCGATCCGAAAACGAATGTACCACATTGATGGCAGCAAATACTTAACCTGGGTTAAGTACTGATTTACGATTCTTTATAAATACATAAAAATCAGAACCTGTTATACTACTGGTAATCAGCGGAAAATAGAATATCTTTATCGCCGCAAAATTGAAATGGAACATGAGGTGTTGCCGGCACGGTATTGCATTTCTTTATCAACTGCCCTAAGTCCTTAAACAAATCGTATGGGTCTTCATTGGAATTGGCTAATCGGTCAAAAAGATTCTTTCACTCTTGAAGCACGCATTTTTCACGCCATTTGTCTGGCCGTTATATTCTGCCTCTCGATCAGCATACCCATCAACTACTTCCTGCAGATGCCGGAGCTCTGTATCCTGTTGTTCGTAGTAGTATTAGCAACGGCGCTGCTGTATTACATGTCAAGGTTTAAAGGACATTACAAAACCTGCGTAGCTATCTTCCAGGTGTTCGTATGTCTTGCACTCGTTGGCAATTACTATTTCAATTCCGGCATCAAAGGGCCCACCTATGCCATGTTCCTGTTGTCCTTCCTGGTTTCTGTAGTGATCATCCCTCCACGCCAGTATTATGTATGGCTTCCGGTCAATATCTTACTGATCACGACGTTGATGACCATCGAATTTTTCAGGCCGGGAACGATTGAAATGTCTTATACCGACGACATCAGCCAGTATGTCGACTTACTGTTTTCTTACTGTGCCATTGCCGCATTTGCTTTCCTGATTGCGGGTTATGTGCGCAAGGCTTATCACAAGCAACGTGAAGAGCTGATCGCACAATCGGCCGCTTTGGAAAAGGCCAATCAAACGAAGAACAAGCTCCTTTCCATCCTGGGCCATGATCTGAAAGAACCTTTAGCTTCTTTACAGGGTTACCTCGAGCTGCTGGCCGAATTTGACCTGGACGAAGAGGAGAAAAAAGCCATGAACAACCAGCTGCTGGTCATGACGAAGAACACCTCCCTCATGCTTTCCAATATTTTATCATGGACCAAAAGCCAGGGGCACAACTTTAAAGCCAACCTGCAGCCACTGTTTGTGGAAGACACGTTGAACCATGTTATTGAGTTGGCCCATAATGTCAGTCACAGAAAGCAAATCACTTTGTCGGCAGACATCTCGCCGGAGATATCAGTAACCGCAGATCCGCAGATGCTGGAGCTGGTGGTTCGCAACCTGCTGATGAACGCCATTAAGTTCACCCCTTCAGGAGGTAACGTGCGCCTGTCCGCCTCGCGTGATCATAAGCATTGCGTGATCACGGTGAAAGACAATGGCATCGGCATTCCCGTTTCGTTGCAATCCCGCATTTTTTCCATTGAATCGGGGTCGCGGCGCGGTACCGCGTCAGAAAAAGGTACAGGCCTGGGCTTGACGCTTTGCAAGGAATTTACGGCCATCATGGAAGGAACCCTTACTTTCCAAAGCAACAAGGATGAAGGCACTACTTTTATGCTGACCCTTCCTGCTGCTGCACTCATCAGGCAGGTGGCATACGATGAGATCAGCTCCACTGCTGTTTAACCACTCATTGAGCGGCAGAGTATAATATCTTACACCTCTCTCATCAGCCTTATAGAATCACAGTCCTGCGTATCGCCTGTGAATGATGCTCTGTCATGTTAAAAAAAACAGGTTCACTCCATCAATTGATTATATTTTTGCACAAAACTGATTCATAATGTTACAAGTAAATGTGATAAGGCAAAATGTGCAGGAAGTGAAAGACCGCCTGGCAGTAAAGAATTTTAAAAACACCGAACTCGTGGATTCGGTAATCGCGCTGGATGATCAGCGTAAAAAGCTGCAGCTTGAATTTGATACCACCCAGGCATCGGTAAACAGTGCGTCGAAGGAAATAGGCAGCCTTATGGCAAAGGGTGACAAAGAAGCAGCAGATGCAAAAAAGAAAGAAGTAGCGGCATTGAAAAGCCAGCTACAGCCGATCAGCGAGCAACTGGCAGCGACAGAAACGGAATTGCAACAGGCGTTGGTGCAATTACCCAACCTGCCCTCTTTCCTGGTACCTGCCGGCAATAGCGCGGAAGACAATGAAGTGGTGCGCGAACAGGGCGCCAAACCGGCGCTCCATGCGGGCGCAAAACCGCATTGGGACCTGATCAGGGAGTATGACATTGTTGATTTTGAAACCGGGGCTAAAATAACAGGCAGCGGCTTTCCTTTATACAAAGGCGCGGGCGCCAAACTGCAACGGGCATTGGTTCAATATTTCCTGGACTATAACACCAATGCGGGTTATACAGAATACCTCCCGCCGTTTATGGTCAATGAAGCCTCTGCCTATGGCACCGGCCAGTTGCCTGATAAAGAGGGACAGATGTATCACATGCAGGCTGACGGGTTTTATATGATTCCCACTTCAGAAGTGCCTGTTACCAATATCTATCGTGATGAGATCATTAAAGCCGAACAACTTCCGATCAAAATGACGGCTTATTCTCCGTGCTTCAGAAGGGAAGCGGGAAGCTTCGGTAAAGATGTACGCGGGTTGAACCGGGTACACCAGTTTGAAAAAGTGGAGATCGTACAGCTGGTACATCCCGCCAAAAGCTATGAAGCGTTGGATGAAATGGTGGCTCATGTGGAGCAGCTATTAAGTTCCCTGGAATTGCCTTATCGCATATTAAGATTGTGCGGCGGGGATATGTCGTTCACTTCTGCGCTGACTTACGACTTTGAAGTATATAGTGCTGCCCAGGAACGCTGGCTGGAAGTGAGCTCTACTTCCAACTTTGAGAGCTACCAGACTCACCGGATGAAGATCCGTTTTAAAGATGAAACCGGGAAGACGCAATTCCTTCACTCTTTAAACGGAAGCTCGCTGGCGCTTCCGAGAATTGTGGCCTGCATTTTAGAGAATAATCAGACAGAGCGGGAAATAAAATTACCAAAAGTGCTACATTCATATTTCGGAAAGGATGCTATCACTAAATAAATTTGAGCAATGAAGAAAACTATCGTCGCTTTAACTATGCTGACAGGCGTCATCGTGGCCTGTTCGCCCAAGGTTCCCAAAACGCCGCCTCCGCCACCCCCTGCAACGCCTGTAGCTACCGCGGCAACCGGTTCTGCAGAAGCTGGCGCACAGATCATCAGCTCAGGCAAGTGTACCAAATGTCACAACGACGAATCGGGGCATGTACCTAAGCACACTTTTGCAGAACAGGAGATACTGATGCAAAATATGGCGAAAAAGGCAAAACTGACAGAACAGGAAACACTGGACCTGATGGCTTATGTAAAAGCGAACGCAAAATCTTAAACCTGGCTGATCCGGGTATCCCAAAGAAGCTGTCTCACACGCTACACGCCTGGGGACAGCTTCTTTTTTTTCTTAACGGGGTAACTGGATTTACAATAAACACCGCCGCGCCCCCATTATTCAAAAGATCGGATTTCATACGATTTAGCTTACCCGATATTACGTTAATATAACATCTTGTTAACTGCCCGCACATGCTTAAACCTTTCACCCGGCCTTAGGTCATATCCGGAAACAGTTGGCATGCAGCTATCAAATCAATTGAAAAACCAGCATCTGCTGTGGCGGGCGGGCTTTGGACCTGCGGTGGAACAGCTGAATGAATTGGAACAGTTTACGCCTGCGGAATACTTCAACGCGTTGGTAAAGGCTTCTGAAAAGACACCGCAGTATATCAATGTTGCAGACGACACACTGATCGATCTCTATGATCAACTCCAGGATGCCGGCAAAAGAAAAAACTTTGACGAAATGAAGCGCCGGGAAATCAACCGGATGCAACAGGCGGCTGTAAGGAATCTCAACCTTTATTGGCTCAAAGAAATGGTGACCACCCCGGCCCAGCTCCGCGAAAAGATGGCCTTCTTCTGGCATGGACATTTTGCAAGCAGGAACAACAACCTTTTCTACAATCAGCTTCTATTGCATGTGTTCAGAAAGCATGGCATGGACAACTTCGGTACGCTGTTGAAAGAAGTTTCGCGCTCGGCTTCGATGCTTTATTTTTTGAACAACCAGCAAAACCGCAAAGGCCGACCGAACGAAAATTTTGCACGGGAAGTAATGGAGCTCTTCACGATGGGCCGCGGACATTACACAGAGCAGGATATCAAAGAAGCGGCGCGGGCTTTTACGGGATGGACTGCGACAACCAGGGGAGAATTTGTATTCCGGGAAAATTATCACGATGATGGCAGCAAAACGGTGTTGGGTAAAACCGGGCGCTTTAATGGAGATGATGTGTTGAATATCATTTTAGAGCAGAAGCAAACGGCCCGATTCATTGCGGGCAAGATATATACCTTCTTTGTCAATGAGCAACGCGATGAAGCGATCATCAATACTTTGGCTGATCAATTTTATGACAGTCAATATGATATAGCCGCACTGATGAAAACCATTTTCACCAGCGATTGGTTTTATAATGCCCGGCATATCGGCACAAGGATCAAATCTCCGGTGGAGCTGTTGGTGGGCATCCAGCGCATGGTTCCTATGCAACTGGACAATGACTATGCATTGCTGAATATGCAGAAAATACTAGGTCAGCAATTATTGTATCCGCCTAATGTTGCAGGCTGGGCAGGCGGCAGAGCCTGGATCGACAGCAGCACGTTGATGATGCGCCTGCGCATCCCGCAAATGTTTAATGATAAGGACGAATTGAATATTGCCCCGAAACAGGACGACGATGTGATGATGGGCCGCGAAGCGGATGGCAGTGCGAACGTTCCCGCAAAGGGCGCCCAACAAAAAAAAAGATACGGTTCAGTAGATGCCCGTATGGATTGGCCGCAATACATCAGCCGGTATGAACATATCAAAAAGCCTGACCTGTTGCCCACGATCAGGCGCCATCTCTTCCAGCTTGATGCCGCAAAGATCCAGTCGGCTATTGACAAAAGCATCGACAGCTCATCGCGCGAAACTTATATCAAATCAGCTACCGTACAACTGATGAGTACGCCCGAATACCAGCTATGTTGATGCACTGAAGCAGAACATATATAGATTCTAAAAACTCAAATGGCCGTTATGCTCATAAAAAGAAAAGAATTCCTGCAGATTGGTTCGCTGGCGACGGCATCCATGATGATGCCTCAATTTTTAAAAGCATTTGAATCGAAAGCCCTGGTACCGCCGGGCAATAAAGTGGTAGTGGTTTTGCAACTCAGTGGTGGCAACGACGGATTGAACACGGTGATCCCCGTGAGGAATGATATCTATTATCAACTCCGCCCAAGCCTGGGCATCAAAATGAACCAGGCGGCACGCCTGACCGACGAGGTCAGCCTGCACCCGGCGCTTACCGCTTTGAAAGAACTGTATGATGAAGGCCACATGGCCATTCTGAACAATGTAGGTTACCCCAATCCTGACCGCTCTCACTTCCGGAGCATGGACATCTGGCATTCAGCCAGCTCCAGCAAGGATTACTGGAACACCGGCTGGATCGGACGTTATCTCGATGCGCAATGTCCGCCCCTGCCCAACGGCGCATCGGGAGGATGTGATAAGCCCACGCAGGCACTTGAAGTAGACGACGTGCTAAGCCTGGCTTTAAAAGGCGCACACACCAATGCTATAGCGGTCAAAGATCCGCGGCGTTTATATGGCACTTCGAATGAACAGTTTTTTAAAGATGTGGTAAAGAACCACCATGCGGATCACCATGAAGAAGAGCCGGTGGCTTATCTCTACAAGACCATGGCGCAAACCCTTTCTTCGGCAGATTATATTTTCAGGCAAAGCCGGCTTCACCCCACCGGAGCCACCTATCCGAGTACGGAGCTGGGAAACGGGTTTAAGACCATTGCTTCCCTGATCTATTCTGAAATCAATACCAAAGTGTATTATATTTCTCTGGGTAGCTTCGACACCCATGTGGGCCAGGAAGCCCAGCAGAACAGGCTGTTTACGCAAATGAACGATGCCATAAAAGCCTTTACAGATGATCTTAAAAAGAACGGGCGCCTGAATGATGTTTTGTTGTTCACCTTTTCCGAATTCGGGCGCCGTGTTGCGCAGAATGCCAGCAATGGCACCGATCACGGAACGGCAAATAACATGTTTTTGATCAGCGGCGGACTTAAGCAAAAAGGCCTGCTGAATGCTTTACCCGATCTTTCCGATCTGAACGAAGGCGACCTCAAATACAAGATAGATTTTAAAGATGTTTATGCTACCGTGTTACGGAACTGGCTCAACGCGGACGACGGAAAGATATTGCAGGGAAATTATAACGTGATGGATTTTGTATGATTCAGGTGCTCCTAAGAAATAAAAAGCAATCGTCAACCTTTTACCGCTTTATGTGTTGTGTTGATAAAATAATTGCAGCATGAAGCGGCCGGTTAAGGATCTCAGAATATTTATGCGTATTGCCTTCCTGGAAGGTATTTCCTACCTTTTGTTGTTACTGATCGCTATGCCGCTCAAATACTTTGCGGATATTCCCGAGGGTGTGAAGTATGTAGGCTGGGCACATGGCGTATTGTTCGTTCTGTTTTGTCTCTACCTCTTAAAGGTTTGGATCGGCTTCAAATGGAGCTTTTGGAAAGCCCTGGGCGCGTTTATCGCATCATTGTTGCCTTTCGGCACATTCGTGCTTGATGCCCGCCTCAAAAAAGAATATCCCGAGGTTGTGGCTCCCTAAACGCATTGCATTGCTTCTGGCTTATTGTCCATTGTCTATGGTCCATGGTCCTCTTCTACAACCCTTCCAACACCGATCTCGTTTTCTGCAACAGAGCGACCCTGTCTTCCCGCGCAATACCGCCACTATAAATCCCCGTATCTATTTCACTGAACAAAGCCTGAAGTGACTTTTGCTTCTCAGCCATCACGCCGCGATCGGACAGGTACTTCGATAGATGATTTTGATTGAAAGAACCTTTTGACAACCCTAATTTTTGTTCGAGAAAGCCGATCACGGATTGCTTCAGTTGCACGCTAAATGAATTGCCCGGTTGATCGATTGCCGCTGCAGCCGGCTGCAGAAAATCATCAGGGCGCGCAGGCGCAACAGGCGGTGGCGCGGACACCTGCCTGCGTGTAGCCCCAGGGGCTGCTTTAATGATTTTTTTCCGGTTCTTCCGGGCGATCCAGAAGACCAGTAACAATACCGCCACTACACCCGCAACCACCGCTATGATCCAATTGTCAGCAGCTTCTTCTTCCGTTTGAGATGCAGCGGTGCCACCCTGCTCATTGACTACACTGAATTCCAGTGGAATATTAGTAATCGTTTTATATTGATAATGCACCGCATCGAAAAAGGAAAACCGGATAGAAGGAATGGTGTAGGTACCCGCCTCATTGATCGTGAAAGGAATCTCGAACGATTTGTAACCGCTTCCGTCTGCCGACGGCTTTTTATCGGCATCGACCTTGGCATCAAAGACCTCCGCCGCTTCGGGCCACTGTACTTCGGGCTGTTGAACCTTATCAAAGTCTCCTTTTCCCGTCAGGGTAATAGTCAGCGTTGCGGGTTGGCCTGGTGACAGTATCTTGTCGGATAACCGCACATCCATTTTAAAATCGCCCACGATCCCTTCAAACTTTGAAGCTGATGGACGGTTCTTCTCCGGTAGCGCAGTGACAATCACCGGTATAGGCACAGAGCTGATGGTGAGGTTGAAGTAGCCATTGTCTAGTGAATACCCGTCGGTAACGCCGGAAAGAACAGGATCTTTTCGTCCATTGCCGTCGATCAACCGCACGCGGTTGCGCATGACCAGCGGGCCTAATGAAAGCGTTCCCTCCTGGTAAGGCGTCAGCTGCAATTTCAAAATGGTATGAACATCGAACCGGATACCATCAATCGTTTCTCTAGATGCAATGCCATCAGATCCGGATTTCAGGTCTTTTACATCAAAGCCTCTGAAAGAAGGTTGCCTCTCAATATGGGACTCGGAAGCCATGGCACTGTACAGTTTGTACGTAACCACGATGGGTTCGCCCACGAAACAATCGGTGCTGCTGGCCGTCACTTTTAAAAATATGTTGCTTTTGAGCCGGTCTTCCAGCGATACTTCCCCTCCATCCTGGGCATGCAGACCGAAGCAGGCGAATGTGAAAAAGAGGAACAGAAAACATTTCATTGCATCTTTTTTTATCTGAAACAGGAAACTACAGGTCACCCAGTTGGGGCCTTAAAACAATATCTTCAACGCAGGCCGCCATTGACAACCGGGACGTGGCGAAGACCATCTCAGCCACATCATCCGCTTCCATGATCCTTTTTTCACTATTGTCGAACCCGTCCCAGGAGTCGGTCAGGACAGCACCGGGAAAAACAGAAGTTACTTTGATTCCGTAAGGCTTCAGTTCGTGGCGCAGGTTGGCGCTAAAGCCGTGCAGCGCGTACTTGCTGATGCTATAAGAGCCGCCGTTTGGATAGGCCTGGAGAGAAGCGATAGAACAGATATTGAAGATATGCCCCGCTCCGCGTTGCTGCAGATGAGGCAATAAAGCCCGCGTCACATGATATGCACTGAAGAGGTTCGTCGCGATCTGCCGTTCCAGCGCGCCGTCCGCTTCCGTTCCGATACTGCCCGGTTCAAAGAGACCGGCATTATTCACCAGGATTTCCGGATCGCCCTGCGACAGACACCATGCTCCAAACTGCCGTGCGCTTTCTTTATCAGAAAGATCAAATGCCTTCGCCCTGACGGAGATGTTGCCGTATTTTGTCTGCAACGTTTCCATTGCTTTATAAAGCTTTATATCGCTCCGCGACGTGATCAGAAGATCATATCCGTTCCTGGCATAAACTTCGGCAATGGCATAGCCGATACCTCTTGAAGCCCCTGTAATGATTACCTCGTTCATATTATTATCTTTTCTTTATCAGCAATAAACATACCGCACGAAGTTCGGATATATGTTTGGGTCAGGCAATAAGTACCTCAGGCCACTGACATTTTTATATAAACGATGATGCTACCTGACAACCGGAAAAGACAGGGGCTTGTTACCTTTTCGATTGATCACCTTGTTCTTGAGGTTTTAACCGGGTGCATAACATTTTTAGTTTTATGATGCTTTACCGCAGAACCCGCAAAGAAGACACAGGCAACACAAAGTGAAAGTGAAAAAATGTTCTCGATTCATTTAACCTTGCTTTAAAATTTGTCCTTTATTTTTACCACATCATGAAGTATAAACATTTATTCTTCGACCTCGATCATACGCTCTGGGATTTCGACGCCAATGCGCGCATTACTTTGCTGGATCTGTACACTCAACTGAACCTGGAAGCGCGGGGCGTGAATGATTTTGAACTTTTTTACAGAAATTATCTAGCACACAACCTGAAACTCTGGGCCAGGTACCGCAACGGTTTTATCAGGCAGGCAGAACTGCGCGTGAAAAGAATGCGCCTCGCCTTGCTCGATTTTAAAATCGCTGATGATAAGCTGGCTGAAGATATGAGCGTGCGTTTTCTTGAAATGTTGCCCACACGCAATACGCTCTTTCCACATACTACAGAGATCCTGGAATACCTGCTCAATAAAAACTATAAATTACACCTGATCACCAACGGATTTGAAGAAATACAGCATCTCAAGATCAACAATTGTAAGATCAATCATTTCTTTGACCGCGTCATCACGTCGGAAGGCTGTAACAGCCTGAAGCCTAACAAGGAGATCTTTGATTATGCATTACAGCTAACGAAAGCTGACATACGCGAAAGCATCATGCTGGGCGATGATATGGAAGCCGATATCAAGGGCGCATATAAAGCGGGCATGGACCAGGTGTTTGTCAATCACATCAATGCGGTCCATGATAGTTCTGCTGCCGGTTTTACACCAACTTATACAATCCGTCACCTGAAAGAATTAGAGCAGATCTTTTAAAGAGCAGGTATCAAGAGACACTAAAATTTAAAACAGTTTTCGTTGTCCGCTTGCGTCACCCGGCGTTTGCGGCACTGTTACATCCAGCTTTAGAGCACGATTCAGCTTCTCTGTAAAATACGCCGATAATAAGGGAGATGATAACTCCACGTTCTGATGCACGAAGAAATAGAGTTGCTTCAATCCTTCTCCATGCCATTTCTCTATCCGTTTCAGCCAGTCATCGAGCCGCTTTTTATCTATCGCGTCATCATTGCATCCGACAAACCGGATAAAGGCCACGGGTGTGGTGAGCCGCATGTGCACCATATCGCGGCGGCCGGCTGTATCCACAATGATATTGGCCATCTTATGTTTCTCCAGCAGATTGCAAAAAGCACCCCATTGTAAAGGGTCTGAAAACCACGCTTCGTTCCTGACTTCCACAGCAAGGGGAACGCCCTTTGGAAAGTGTTCAATGAAATGCGTTAGTTTTTCAAATTCGTTGGGAGAGAATTTGTCGTGCAACTGAAGGAAGGCCATTCCCAGCCTGGATTCAAAATTGGAAATGGCATTACAAAACGTTTCGGCCAGCGGTAAGCTTTCCGGCGTTAATCTTTTATAATGACTGATGGAGTTGGTGATCTTTGGAAAAAACCTGAAAGAGGCCGGTGTTTTTTCCGCCCACTTCGACACCTGGGCCGGCGTGGGCATGTGGTAGAAAGTGGCGTTCAACTCGATTGAGTTGAACTGCGTCGAATAATACTCCAGCTCATCTTTGGTCCCTTTGGGATAAAACCCTTTCAGGTCCGACTTGTTCCACTTTGCGCAACCAACATACGCTTCAATTTTTTTTCCTTTGGCTTTCGCGAGGATGTCTTTGGTTGCCGCAGCGTCCTTTGGCAATTTGAAATGAATACCCGAAGGGTCAGCTACTTGTCCGAATTTCATAACAAACTATTTAATGGTTTTTACTTTTTCCCAGATCTCGGGCAGCCGCTTGATCCATGCGACTTCTTTTAGTTTTTCCCTGGCTTCGCCTACAGGATACCCGAAGTAGATCTTTCCACCGGCTAAGGAAGAAGGCACCCCGCTTTTAGCGTTGATCACGGCCCCACGGCCGATGGTCAGCGTCTTACTGATCCCCACCTGGCCCCATAGCGTCACTTCGTCTTCGATAACGGCAGCCCCGGCTATGCCTACCTGTGCCGCCAGCAGACAATTTCGTCCGATATGCGTGTCATGACCGATATGCACCTGGTTGTCCATCTTGGTTCCTTCGCCAATGATCGTATCTCCTGTAACACCCCTGTCAATCGTACATCCTGCACCAATTTCAACAAAGTCTTTAATGACCACGCGGCCACAGCTCACCATCTTTTTATAATGAATAGCGCGATCGTTTTTCTTATTGTAATAAAAAGCATCACTGCCAATTATAGTGCCACTTTGTATCACGACGTTATCACCGATAATGCAATGATCCATCACCGTTACATTCGGGAAAATGATACTGTTTTTTCCTACGCGAACGTTGTTGCCCAGGTAAGCATTGGGCATTACAACAGAGCCTTCTCCTACTGTTGCCGATGACGATACCATATCCATGGAAGGCTGGAAAGGCCGGTAGGTTTGCACAATTTTTACATAGGCCTCAAAAGGCTCATCCACGATCAGCAGCGCTTTGCCTTCGGGAAAATCAGTCTCTTTATTAATGATGATAAAGCTGGCCGCCGAATGAATGCACTTGTCATAATATTTGGGATGATCTACAAATGCAAGGTCTCCTTCTTCTACTACGTGAATTTCATTGATGCCGGTAGCACTCGCCTCTTTATTGCCGATGAGGGTAGCATTGATTAATGCAGCAATATCGGTCAGAGGCACTGGTTGATCAAACTTCATAAAAACTTTTTTATCAAACGTACAAGAAATTTTTGATCCGGAAATCGCTCGCAGAATCAAAGAAGTGATCCTCTTTTTTATTAGCCCGTTTCATTGTAAAAGCCCGTACCTTTTTGTCGGTTCTGTTTTGATCAGGCGCATGGCCTCTTTAATGGCCAATGTCCGCAAACTCTTTATTCATGGTAGTTTCAGCGGATCGTGTTATAAATGGGTTCATCCCGACTTAGATCCGTTTTCTATATCGTAGCGGCAACCCCCTTTAAAAACGACATCGATATCCACAGGTCATTTTTGTATTTGTTAATAAAATTTTCAATAAATAATTTTTATATCGTTAAAATAATAATTAATATTGTGTTGGGAAATTTATTTCCCGTACTTACTAACCCATCTTTATAAAATATCCCTTCTTCAAACGAAGGGATTTTTTGTTTCCGGAAGTTGCTTTTTTCTTTGCTGCATAATGATGGCAGATGCATAAACCTCTGCACCAAGATTCAATATTGATATTTTCTGACCTTTAAAAATATGCCGGACAGCAGCTTGCAAACATTATCTTTACATAAAACACGAGTATGCTTAAATCAATGACCGGCTTTGGCAGAGCAGAGAAAGTGATCGGCCAAAAGACTTTTCTGATTGATATAAAATCTTTGAATGGCAAGCAGTTTGACCTGTCTCTCAGATTACCGGTGATTGTGAAACCCTTTGAATTTGACATCAGGAAAGTTTTGGCGGAAGGATTAAACCGCGGTAGCGTAGATTGTACCATCAGCCTTAAAGACACGGGCGATGCAAAGCCTGTTGTCATCAACACCGATCTTGCCAAAGCCTATTATCATTCTCTTGCAGGCCTTTCAAACGAGCTGGGTATCGATACTTCCAATATTCTGAATGCACTGATCAAGCTGCCCGAGGTGATCACGCCCAGCAGCGAGTCGCTTTCAGACAGCGATTGGGAAGAATTGAAAGTATTGATCGGAGAAGCCATGCACGACCTGAATAAGCACCGTGAGGATGAGGGGAAAATATTGAGGGATGAGCTGGAGAAGCGCATTGACAATATCGTCCGCCTTCAGAAAGAGATCAAACCGCTGGACCTCGTTCGCCAGGAGCAAATGCGTGAAGGCCTGGTGAAGTTGCTGGAAGAAAAAGTGGGCAAAGAAAATTATGATGTCAATCGTTTGGAACAGGAGCTGATCTATTACATCGAAAAGATCGATATTACAGAAGAGATGGTGCGGCTCGATAATCACTGCAACTATTTCAAAGAAATACTTCACGAAAACGGCGACTCCAAAGGCAAGAAGCTCTC
Organism: Niabella sp. ZPM-14; assembly: GCF_055693045.2. Lineage (NCBI taxonomy): Bacteria > Pseudomonadati > Bacteroidota > Chitinophagia > Chitinophagales > Chitinophagaceae > Niabella > Niabella sp. ZPM-14. The sequence continues at coordinate 2,889,998 of NZ_CM181148.1, read as the reverse complement.
TTTTATCCTGCAGGAAGTGGGCCGTGAGATCAACACAACAGGTTCCAAAGCTTACGACGCTGCTATACAAAAGCTGGTAGTGATGATGAAGGATGAGCTGGAGAAGGCGAAAGAACAGGTCCTGAACGTGCTGTAAAACTCACTGTAAGTTCACTTACTTTTGCACCAAAAAGCAAACGTGCGTCTACTTCTACTTTTAAGTATGGTTGTCACAACCGCGATATCCTGCAAACATATTGAGGTGTATGAAAAGCAGGTGGACCTGCCCGCGCATGAATGGCGAAGCAACCAACGCGCGGTAATTCCCTTTACATTAACCGACAGCGCTTCCCATTCTTTATTTTTTGTGGTGCGGCACACGCAGCGTTTTCCGTTTAATAAACTGTTAGTCAAATTGTTGATCCAGGATAGCGCAAGGCGAACAGTAAAAGCGATGCAGTTCAGCGCGCCTTTAACGGATCGCCGGGGCGAATGGAACGGCACCGCGATGGATGACCTCTATTATAGCCGGGTACGGATCAACCCGCCGGTATGGCTGCCTCCGGGCCGGTACCGGTTTGTATTGCAACATCAGATGAAAGAAAAAACGCTCCGGGATATTTTAAATGTCGGCATTGCCCTCGACAGGTAAAGTCACGTCACTTAATTTTTCAGCATGGAACAAAAGCTCAAAGCGCGTTTAAAAAGAACCACGGTTAAGTTTTGGCTGCTGCTCATTTATATTATCGCTGCGTTGGTATGGTGGTTCATCTCCCTGCAACGTCAGAGCAGTGAAATGTATGCCTACCAGCTCAATCATTTGAACACTACCGTCAGCAAAGAAAAAGACCCGGTGAAGTACCAGGCAGAGCTGAAACAGATAAAGGAAGGCTATCACAGCGACACGTTGAAGTATGGCGGAGAAGGCATCGTGTTTCTCGGTCTGATCATTCTGGGAGCAGCCTTTGTATACAGTTCCATGCGGCAGCAAAAGCAGGTGCAGGAGCAGCAACAAAATTTTATGATGGCGGTCACCCATGAGCTTAAAACACCCATTGCCGTTTCTAAACTGAACCTGGAAACATTACTGAAGCATAAGAACCTGGATGAACAAAAACAGAAAAAGCTGATCCAGGCTTCGCTGGAAGAGGCCAAGCGATTAGACTTTCTCACTAACAATATACTCGTATCGTCCCAGCTGGAAGGGAAATGGTACAAGCTGAACAAAGAAGACATTGATCTGTCCAATCTGCTGAACTATCGCGTCAATGAATTTTCACACCGCTTTCCTGAAAGGACCATCGATAGTGACATTGAGAAAGGAATAGACATTGAAGGAGACCCGCTGTTATTGGAGATCCTTATCAACAACCTGATCGAAAACGCGCTTAAATATTCGGAAAAGAACGAAGCCGTGCGTGTGGCCCTGCATAAAAGCGAAGACGAAGTACTGATGCAGGTGATCGATGAAGGGCCCGGCATACCGGAAGAAGAACGGAAGAAGATCTATTCTAAATTTTACCGCATCGGCAATGAAGCGACCCGCAAAAAGAAGGGAACAGGCCTCGGTTTATACCTGTGCCGCAAGATCGCAAAAGACCATAATGCAGACATTTTAATGACAAATAACAATACAAAGGGAAGTATTTTTGCCGTCAGGTTTTATCTCTGATATATAAAACTTTGACGAAGCCTGTATTAGAATGGAAGAAAGACCTGTAAATATTTTATTGGTAGAAGATGAAGAAAATCTTCATGAAGCATTAAAGTTAAACCTTGAACTGGAAGGATACCAGATCACCTCGGCCTATGACGGCACCGAGGCGATCAAAGCCGTGAAGAACGAGTACTTCGACCTGATCATTCTCGATGTAATGCTGCCTGAAGTGGACGGTATCGCCGTTGCAGAAACCATCCGGATCAGTAATAACGAAGTTCCGATCTTAATGCTGAGCGCCAAGAACACCAGTGCCGACAAGGTGTTGGGATTGAAGAAAGGCGCTGATGATTACATCACCAAACCTTTTAACCTGGAAGAGCTATTGATCAGGGTTCATAAGCTGATCGAAAAAAATCTTCGTCTGCAGGACAAAAGCACGCTGGGTAATTCCTACACTTTTGGCGGCAACATTATCGACTTTAAAGCACAGGAGGCAAACACCAAATATGCCGGCAAAGTGCAGCTGAGCAAGAAAGAAGCGATGTTGTTAAAGCTGCTGATCGAAAACAAGAACGAAGTAGTGACCCGCGAAAAGATCCTGCAATATGTCTGGGGTTATAACGTTTATCCTACTACCCGCACCATTGATAACTTCATCCTGAACTTTAGAAAATACTTTGAAAAAGACAGCCGCAATCCCAAGTTCTTTCATTCTGTAAGAGGCGTAGGGTATAAATATTCAGAGTAGTCTCCAATGACATTCCTCTCACTCAACTTCATTTCCAACAAACGGTTGGCCTGGAAAGAAGTAACAGCCTCTCCATCGCTACATCATTTTAGAAAATTCCGAAAAGTGCTTCCGGCTACGTGGCTTTGTTTCACTTTGCCGGTTCTTTTCATCCAGCAGGGAAGGGTCTCCGGGGTATCCCCAGCTGATCATACAAACAGGCCGCTCCTCATCTTCGAGCTGTAATAATTCCCTCACCTTATCTGCTGAAAATCCCGCCATTGGATGGGGATAGATACCCATTGAAACAGCCTGCAGGAACATGTGGGCATTGCACATCCCTAAATCATGTACCGCATGCGGATTGTCTTTGCCATTCCTGGCAAACTTCGTTCGGGCTATTGCTACCATCAACACGGCCGCACGTTTGTTCCAGCTCTGATTGCCTTCGGCAAGGCAGTTCCACAACTGATCAAAGCCGGTTGTGCCCTTCATAGCATACACATATTTCCATGGCTGTTCTTTGTTGGAGCTTGCCGCCCAGGAACCCGCTTCTAAGATGGCGTGCATGTCTTGTTCACTGATCGCACGTTGCTCGTCGAAAGCGCGTGGGCTCCAACGTTGTTTAATTACCTCTAAAATATCGAACTCGGTTTGCGCCAGCTTGATGTTGTTACTCATGAATTATATTTTTTGTTAGGTGATGCAAAAACTTTACCGTAATCAAGTTTTCACAAATAAGCTATAAAACATATTAATTTTTCTTAACTTGTGTGCAACATCGCTTTCTTTAGACCAGTACCGTACTTTACATCTGACATCCTCGGACCGTACTATCGATAAGCGTAGATCGCTTGCTTACTTGTAAATCCCTTTTTTAACTAAAACGTATCAATTATGAAAAATCTAACGATGGCCAGTTTCATTCTACTGACAGCAGCAACTATGACGGCTTGCAATAAAAGCAGCATTGACGAGCCTGCAGTCTTGACTGACAAACCCAAGAACGTTATTTCATCGGAAGGGGCGACCCATTTAAAATTTTGTACTCAACGCTATCCCGAAGGTACTAAGGCCCGTGGCGCCACCGTTGCCTCTAAGCAATGGAGTACAGGATCTACATTAACGGTCAGCCTGGATGGGAGCACGGAGTTCGTGCGCAATAAGGTAATCGCTTTTTCCAGCGTGTGGGAGAACTATGCGAATATCCAATTCAATTTTGTTACCAATGACGACCAGGCAGACATCAGAGTAAGCTTTTCGCCTGGCGGTTCCTGGTCCTACATCGGCACCGATGCCAATTATATTCAAAGCGGAACGCCAACGATGAACTTTGGTTGGTTCGATGACAATACAAGCGATGCAGAGTTTAGCCGCACCACCATCCATGAATTCGGTCATGCGTTGGGTATGATTCACGAACATTTACAGCCGCTGGCAAATATTCCCTGGGACAAACCCGCCGTGTATCAATATTATGAAGATAATTATGGATGGTCGAAAAGCGATGTTAATAGAAATTTGTTTGATAAATATAGCTCCCGGCAAACGAATTATAGTTCATATGACAGAGAGTCCATCATGCACTATCCTGTTCCCGAAGAGCTCACCACCGGCAACTATTCGGTAGGTTGGAATACCGGGTTATCTGAAACAGACAAAAGTTTTATCGCTGCCGTCTATCCTTAACACTTTTACATACACTTCTTCAAGACCCGGTTCTAATGCCGGGTTTTTTATAGCCGCTGAATTTCTTCGATCCGTTCTTCAATGTGTTTTCTTTCTGCAACGGTAGCGACTTCCAGCTTCAGTGCCTTGCGATAATAGGCCAACGCCTTTGCGTAGTCCTTTTTCCGGTAACAATAATCTCCGGCGATGACATAGCTGTTATAATAGCCCGGGTTATGCGCTACGATACTATCCGGCACTATATCCGAACCGTCCATGGCCGTTTGCTTATTCGTGCGGAATTGTTCGAACCGTTTAAAGTCAGGAGTGTAAATAAATGGATCGGCAGCCACATTCAGCTCGGATTCATAGATCTCTTTGTTTTCCTTAAGCCCCTGCAGGGCAAACACCTTATTGAGATCATAACAAACAAACTGTCCCATTTGCCAGGGGGCTGTAGAGACCCACACACGAAGCTTTTGCGGCTCAAACACAATCGCGTGGTGTGCGATGAACTGGTTGACGGCCTTCTCATTACCCAGGCCAATATCTGTGCCTTTCAGGCCCTTGTAATCCCTCAGTATATTGATGGTCTTCTCGACGGTATTCTTGCCATTCTGTTGCAACAGCTCGGTCAGGCGCTGATAGCGGTATACGGAAGCACTGTTCTCCCGTTGCTCTATATTGGACTCACTGTTCCAGAATGATTTGCTTTGAAAATGATTGGTACATAAGATCGCATTCTGGTTCGGGTCGTACACCGCCAGCGAGTCGGGCGTCTTCTCAATGATCACCGCTTTATTATCCGCTGCCGATCCCACCAGGAACGATTCGCTGACAAACATTTTCCGCTTCCGCGCAATGGCCACAGCTTCCTCAATGTTCTTTGCATACTGAACGATCTCGCGCGCTACCAAAGACACCGGCGTGGCGGACCCGGAAGGGATGCTGCTTTTGGCTGCATTGATCGTCACTGTGATTCCCTTTTCATTCATGCCCGATACGACACCAATAAAACCACCCCAGGTCACGCTCATGAATTTATAACCGCTGGAAGGGTTGACGAATTCAACGATCTTGTTTTTGGCAAAATTATCTCCCACCCAGAAATCAAAGTTCCGCCCGATGATCATCGTACTGTCAGCCGATGCGCTTCCCCAGGTGCCGAAAGACGTACATCCCACAAGCATCATATTTTGCAGGGCATGGCCGATATCATGCGCCGCATGATAATTCAGGATCCGCGAGTATTTGGTGCCGATATATTTATATCCTTCTGAAGCAGATCGAGACACACCGTAGATCTCCTGCTTATATTCGTCTGTGACATGGTCCGGTAAGTTCCGGTTAAACCACCCGATAAAATACTTCAGGAAATGCAGGTAGAAGCGCGAGGGAATCATTTTATTGATCTGCTCGCTAAAATAATCTTCCTGTTTTTTCACCAGCTCTTCGCTCAGCTTACCATTGATCGCGCCTCTTTCAAAAGCCGTGCCTTCCACATACATTTCATAAAGACCGGAGTTGCTTTTCCGGAACCAATTGTTATGGATAGTGTACAGACCTGTATCCTGCTCCACCCTTCTCCAATCGAGGGCGGATGCATCTTTCACCTTGGGCGGGTCCATCCGGGACACCCAGGCAAGGTAAGCAAACAGCAATCCAAAGAGCAATACGATCACTCCCAGAACCCGTAACAGTCTTCTCCAAAATCTTTTGCTCATTGTTATCTTTTTATACTTGATGCGACCCGCGCACCTGAATTTCCGGCACTCAGAAGTTATGCCTTCCGGATCTGTTCTATCAGCCCCTCATCTCCTGTCAACATCATGCAGGTCAACACAGCACTTAAAGAGGTGCCCAATATTCCGTGCAAATTTAAATTTTGCCCGGTTAAGAACAGGTTAGGAATTTTTGTCCTGGGGCTGATCATCGTCAACAGCGGATTACGATAATCTTTCTGAATACCATACATGCTTCCTTCGATATCGCCGATATAGTCGCGGTTCGTCAGCGGAGTTGAGGCATAATAGCTCTTGATATGCTGTACAATATGCGGAAACCGTTGCTCCAGCAACCTGATCAGAGTAACGGCTTTCCGTTCCTTGAACTGATTGTAAGCGGCGCCCCGGTCCTGTTCCTTTCCTACGCGATTGTAGGTCGTAGCCCATGGGGCCACGTCTGCATATTTCATCGTTGTGAGTATGGAAACAGCAGATGCAAAGCCCGGACGTTTCTTGTCTTCTGTAAAATATAACCCATAGCCCAACGGCCAGTTATCATCATCATAATCACTCTGATGCCAGACGTCTTCCTGCTTGTGGTAATAATAATTACATTTCTCGTATCGAACCATTCCCTGTTCCAACACGATGTGGAGAGAGAAAGAGCCGACGGTCTGTTTCAGTTCCCGGATGCGCTTCTTGTACAACTTACCCATAAGTGAAGAACGCGTCATCGACAGCGTCGCAGTGGGATGTATGTCAGAGATATAATAAGTTCCATGAAATGGTTGCCCGCCTGCTGTGGTTACAGCCGTGATGCTTCCATTCTCTCCTTCAATAGCGGTCACTTCGCAGTTGCGGAAGATCGCTCCGCCATATTGACGAATCCGTGCCGCTAATATTTTAGCTATCTGCGATCCGCCACCGACGCATTTCCAGCTGCTTTCGATATAACTATTGGTGATCAGTGCATGTACGTGGAAGGGCGTCACACTCGCTTGTCCTGCATACAACAGGTTATTGCCTGCCAGCACTGCCTGTAACTTTTTATTCTCCGTGAAGGAAGCAATCACTTCCGCAGCGCTCTGGTCATTTCCCTGGTAGTTCGATCCTGACTGCGAATTACTGTTCAGGTTATACAATGGAAACGAAGCGCATACATCTTTCACTCGCTGACAATAATCAACGATGTTTTGATGCTCTCCGGGAAAGGATGCAGAAAGATAATGAATAAACGCGTCGTAACCCTGGGCCTGGCAGTAGGCGGCCTCATCGCCTTCGATCAGCACTTTGTCAAAGCAGGTATCCATTCGCTCGAGCTTCAACTGATCCATAAGATGCACATACTTAAAGATCTGGTAAAGCGTTTGACCCTTTTCCAGTCCGCCGATATAATGCACCCCCGTGTCAAAGACCAGCTTCTCGCGAGAGAAGGTCTGCAGATTGCCTCCGACCTGTTTGTTCTTTTCTAACACACATACGCTCATGCCTTTCATCGCCAGTAAATTGGCGCATAGAAGACCGCCAAGGCCGCTACCTATTATTACAACGTCATATCTGGAATCGGGGACCATTGATCATGGCAAAATTCGCGGAAATGATCGTATTTTAACAAAACCCAAAAAGGATTCTCACTATTTTTGTGACGCACATGAAGAAAACGGCTGCATATCTTGTTCTATGTTGCTACCTGTTGATGACAACGGGTGTAGTAGCTGTTTCCCATTATTGTATGGATCGGCTGGCTTCCGTATCGCTTTTCACTGCTGCTGAAAAGAAATGCGGGAAGTGCGGCATGAAGAAAGAAAAGAACGGCTGTTGCGAAGACAAGGAAACATTGCTGAAAGTTTCGTCTGATCACAACAAGGTGCCGGCGCTTTCCTATCATGTGTCTATTGCCACCGGTCTCCCTTACTTAATAACCGACTTCCTGTTAACTAAACTCCAAAACGGCGTTTACCGTTTCGATCATATGGACCGGCCGCCACCATTGGCTGATACCGCCATTTACATTAAGAACGAGGTGTTCAGAATATAGTACCCATCAGGCATTCCCTTCTTTTATTGCAGAAACGGTTAACATGCAATGCTTCGCGTTGCGTCGTATGCTGCCCCTGTATTTACTCAAATCAAACATGGAAGATCTTCAGATCGCCATGAATTCAACACACAAAAAAATTATACAAAATGAAAAGCTTACAACTATTTTTATTCGCTTCTTTATTCACTATTATCTCTGGTACTGCCTGGGGACAAACCGAAAAAACGGAACAGTTTGAAGTGTCCGGCAACTGCGGCATGTGTAAAAAGACCATTGAAAAAGCGGCTATGGATGCCGGCGCCGCTTTTGCCGAGTGGAATAAAGACACCAAAAAGATGACCGTAAAATTTGAAGATCAGAAAACCGATCTTTCAAAGATCCAGAAAAAGATCGCAGACGCGGGATATGATAATTCTGGAGCGAAAGCTAATGACAAGAGCTATAAAAAGCTTCCAGCTTGCTGCCAGTACGATAGAAGCAAAACAGCAACATCAAAGAAATAGTGCATTTTATATAACAAGAAGCCCTGTCGCTTATTGCTGGCAGGGCTTCTTATTTCCCGTAGTTTTTGATAGAACCCTTTCTCTGCGGCTTGGTTATTTAAAGATCTTTACCACCTTCGAATAATGTACTGCTCCGTCTTTATCTACCTGACCGATCCTTACAAATACGGTTTCATGATGGGTCAGTGATCCCATCTCTTTTTTATTGCAGGAATAAAAAGCAGCGATGATCAACATCACACCGCAAAGGGACAAGCACCTTGCCTTTCTGCCACCAACAGGAAAGGCTAACAACAGCAGTGCAGGAAATAAGGCGCCCAAAGCCACCGTTTTCCAACTGGTTGAAAAATGGTAATGCATCTCACTATCAGAAGATCCATTCACTGCCTGCGATGCGACAGAAGCCAGGCGGGTAAAGGCTTTCCCGTCTTTGGATACTTCAACAATGAAGTGATCACTATTGCTTTCCTTTAAGGTCTTCCATTTAACATTCAACTCATTATTTTTCAGGATAGCTGTCAGATTACCAAAAATAGCGTCAAGAGAGGTCGTGTTTGCTGTACATTCAGTAATAGTAAAACCGTGAAAGAAAGTGCGGTTGGCAAGCCCTTGCGTCACCCCGTCTTTTGCCTTATCGGGATCTGAAGTGACGCCAAACAACAGATCAATTCCCGTGATCGGAAATTCTTTGAAATTCAGGCTTACCGCATAGCTGGTGGCTGACGGGTCTTCTTCAGACCTGAACTCGAGAAAATTGTCTGAATAGTCCTCAGTCGGCACCTCGGATCTATATTTTATAAACCCCGACGTCTCCGAGATGGTCTTTTGAGCACCCGTTGATGTGTTGTTAAAAAAATCCTGCCTGGAAAGTCCGCTGCCCGATGTTACTGTTGGCGCAATACCACCGGTAGCTTTGTAGCCCACGATGTCTACATACCACCGGCTGTCGTTAATGGTTCCATCTACATCGGGAAGATACAGATCGATATCACTTAAAGCAACAGAAACTCCTGAAGGATTCGTCGCCGTTGCGCTTCCCTGCTGCACCAACCTGAGATTGTACATGACATAAGGGTTGTTTTCAGCATGTGTTCCTGACAGTTTGAAATGAGGGGTGCCATTCGTTTCTGATAACGATACTCTACCGCCACCGCTTAATCGTTTTCGGATAATGGTGAAGATCGCATCATAAGATACACCGTTGATGGTAACGGCTTTTTCTTTGAGAATAACATCATCTTTCTGGAAATTTCTTGTACGTTGTGCCGATATTACTTTCAAGTCAGTGTCTAGTGTGTGCACGTCTGTACAACTGTCCTGTGCCCTGCTATGGCGGGCAACGATGGCCAGGACTACCAATAAAAGTATCCTTTTCATTTTAGTTAGATTTTGTGTGGCGCAAATGTATTTCGGGAGCCGGGGCAGATCATATTAAATTCGATCAGAATATGATTATATTCGATAAGTGCATGGATATGATCGTTATATACATTGAAATACAGGCCCTTAGAGGACCATTTCGGGCGGGTTTGCTATTCAAGGTTCAGGTTTTGGTAATTACCCACATCACGTTGGACGTGTACCGGGTGTGATCGATCCGGCGGCAATGAGCAGCTTTGTCATGCGCAATACTTTCAACCATACGGCCGGAAAGAAAATGCAATTCGTTTTGGGTCTTATTGAATGAAAATATCTTGGTAGAAAAGATTTCAGTTAATGCAGTTCCTTTATGTTTTTGTTTAAGATCAGCGTCGCCGTCACGAATGATCAATACGCCTCCCGGTAACAGGCTGTCAATGGCACGTGCGATAAGACTTTGCTGTTGCGCAGGTTCCAGGTAATGCAACACATCACTGATGATCACGCCGTCATATCGGTCTAATGAAAAGGCAGCAACATCCTCACAAATAAAATGCAGCGCCTCCGTTCGGCTGAAACAATGCTGAGCCGTTAACACTTTTTCTTCATCATAATCGACGCCGGTAAAGCGGCGCTGTCCCTGGCTGGACCAATGCAGCATGTAGCTCATAAACCCGTAACCACAGCCAAGATCCAGGAAGTTTCCCCGTTCCGGCAACAACTCATGAAAAGGCTGATAGTAATTTTCAAGCCTGAGCTTGATCTTGAGGTACCATTCTAACACCGGTCCTTTATAAATGTAATTGAAGAATAAATGTTCCTTAAAGTAAGCAGGCTGTTCCAACTGCTTTGTCAGCGCCTGATGCTGCTCTTTAAAATATTTCGATATCGATTTGGTTCTTTCCTGGTAGGTCGCGCCCCAGCGGAGATCATCGGCTTTGATACGCGGCAGATAGCTGGCGGTAATGGGTCCGTTCTTCAACAGGAAATCACCCTTGCTCATGGTGTAGCCCAGGCCATGAAAAAGGACAGGCACGATATCCAGGTGCAGCTGTTCAGCCAGGTAGAACGCCCCTTTATGAAAACGCTTCATCGGGCCCTGTGAGGTACGCGTGCCTTCGGGAAATACAGCAATAGAATATCCTTTGTCTACCTGGCCTTTTAAAAGGTCCACACTGTTTTCGACTCCATTGGCCACTGGATAAAAATCAGCCATCTTGATGGCCCAGCCGAATACGGGCGACCGCCATACCCACCGGTTGGTGAGCAGTATCAACCGCGGGTTGAGCATCGCCATTTGCAAAATATCTAAGAAGGATTGATGATTGGCAATCACAACAGCAGGTCGTTCAAAATTTTCATTGTCAGGATTGATCTGCCGCTTCTTAAAATTGCCCATGATGTAAAGCACCGACATGCAGAACCTGGATAACAGATAATGATAAACATACTTGCCTTTTTTTCGGCCAATGATTTTCAGTTTGATAAGAAAGAACCCGATGATCGTAAGCAGCACACTCACGGTTCCGAAATACAAAAAAGAAAAAACGGAACGGCTCCAACTCCAAAGCGTCCAGGGATGTAACCCTTTATCAATGCGGTTTCTGATCACCAACGAAAAGAAAAAAGGGATCAGGATCTGCGACATGATCACGACACAAAGAATGCCGGTCACAGAAATAAAAGCAATAGATCTTAACGCGGGGTGCCTGGCAAAGATCAGCACCCCCAATCCTGCGATGGTCGTGATAGCAGATAAAAGGATAGACGACTTGTAGGACGCAAGGTTCTTTTTGCCGGTCCTGTATTCATTCAATAAACCATCCATCACGAACAAACTGTAATCATCCCCCAATCCGAAGATCAATGCGGAAATAATAATGTTTACAATATTGAACGGAATGCCAAACAGCGCCATGATGCCCAGTATCCATATCCAGCTAAGCAGCATGGGCACAAAGGAAATAAGCATCAACTCGATCCTGCCATACGTCAGCAGCAATACAACTGCTACGATGACGGAAATGGTCCATGCGATACGATTGAAATCTTCGTTGACCATTTGCGTCAGCCGCATGGTCATATATTGACGGTCCAGCACCGTGGCTCCTCGTTGGCTTTCTAACGACTGGATCACCTCGCCTTTAAAAGATTCAGGCACCTTAACCAATGTCACTACCGATGACTCATTGGCCTTCTCTGTAATATAATCGTCCAGGAAGGAAGTGCGCAGCGGTTGAAGGCTGCTTAACGGCACAGGAGCATAACTCCGGTGCAGGAGCGCTGAAAAGTTTTCCAGGCCAGCACTGGTGAAGCCGGTAGAAGGTGCCAGCGCTGCCATGCTCACCATCACCTGTTGCTTTCGGTTGCCGTTCCAGTAAGCATTCCACTTCCTGATCCTCGCTTCCTGCAGACTGTCTGACATCAGCAAGTTGAACACACCCGAGCTGGTTTGGATCTTCCCTTTTGCTTTAAGCGCATCTACCGTATGTTGAAGCTGCTCATTGCCACGCAAAGCCGCGTCCAGGTTTTCCCCTTCCGTTACCACGTAGATCGATTTCACAGCAGCCCCGCTGATTTGGTTCATCTTTGCCTCGGCTGCTTTCAAACGGGGCGACATATAATTCAGCCCCATCATGTCCGGTTCAAATCCTACTTTTCGAGCTTGCGGATACAACACAATCGTGACCAGGATAATGGCGGCTACAATCCATTTATTGCCCTCCAGTCTTACTGCCGAGAGCCTATCGATCCAGGAGTGGCGAACGCGGGTGGAGGGCTGCTGCGCCGGTATCAGTTGCGGTAAAAAAATGAGAGAGCACAACGCAGCACCTATCAGACTAAAACCGGCAAACAAACCCAGGTCTTTCAGCATATCTGAAGCAGCATACTGCAAACTGAAAAAGCCTAAAATGGTGGTCATGCTGCCGATGGTCAACGGGAAAGAAAGATCCTGAATTACGGTCCGCGCATGCCCTACGTGCCGGTAATGATTAAACACGTGCAACGAATAATTAACCGCGATTCCCAACACGATGGAACCGGTGCCCAGCGCGATCACCGAAATACTTCCTTTGATAAAATAAATAGCTGTGAGTGCGAAAGCTGCACCATATATCACCGGCACCAGCACGAGCAGTGGCGCTCTCTTCTTCCTGAAATATAACCCGAGGAAGACCACCAGGAAAAGCACCGTGATCCCCTGTGTGAACAAAGTGTCCGTTCTTAGTTGGCTGGCATTATTTTCTGACACAACGGCGCCACCAAAATATTGGCAAGCTACCGACGGATATTTCCGGCTGAGCGAGTCGGTGAGCCGGTCCATTGTGTTAAACAACCGGGCATTCTGCCGGGTGTTGCCTGCCGTGAAAGCGGGTGTTATAAAAAGGAGCGCTGTCTTTTTATCTTTTGTAACGAAATGATTCTGGTAGAGTGTAAAGTTGTCTTCATATTGCAGCTGCTGCAACTTTTTCAATGCCAGGAAAGAAATACCGGACGGATCATTGAGCACTACGTTCTTAATCGGGTTCGCGGCCGGGATACCCAGTATCGAGCTGCTCCGGCTCAAAGATTTGGCAAGCTCTTCCGGCTGCAGCAGCGTATCGATCTTATCATAATCTTCGTCTGTTAAGAATACCGGCAGATGATTTTGAACGGTTTCAAACAGCGCATAAGTGAACGCTTCGTCGATTTTGTAACGGATATTTTTGATATAGGGAGCGGCGCGCTGTTGCAGCTTTTCCGCAAACACATCCGTGTAAGTGACCAGTTGGTCCGGCTTTGCGGCGTTGGAATCTTTCAGAGAAATCATCACCACCAGCTTATCAGCGAATTTTGAATTTTCAAAAACCTGGGTAAGCTTTTCGGTTTTGTTATCCTTCGGGATGATCGCGTAAATGTCTTCTATGAACCGGACGCGAAAAGAAAAAAATACAAACAGCGCCAAAGAACAGAAAAAGATGAGGTAGCAGGCCATCCTGTTGCTTCGAAAAAAATCATATATGGCTGTGAACAATTTTTGCATCCCGCTCAAAATTATCGTTTGCTGCTTTTACGCCATTTCAAAAATAACAAAGTGAGCAGCCAGAAGGACGCCCCTACGATCACTGCCAGCAACAGGCTTCCATAAATATATTGTTCCAGGTTTTGACCGATCCTGGCCAGCGTCAGTTTTTTATCCAGCGATATGTCCACCGCTTTATCGCCCATGAAAGGCTTGCCCATCTTATAACTCAGGAAAACGATCAGCGGGATCATCGGTGCAATGCTGATATGGGCCGCCAGCACAAAAAGCGCTTTGTTCAACTTCATCAGGTGAGACAGGAAGACACCCACTAGCAGCTGGAAGCCCCAGATGGGCACAATACCCATAAAGCCACCGAAACCGATGGCATTCGCTTTCGCGATATCAGACTCTCCCGGCTTCAGCAGCATTTGTTTCAGCTCCTGCTTCCAGTTCTTATTCTTGTAAAACCGTCTGAAAAAATTGCGCGGCCAGATATAGAAAAAGCAAATCGTGACCAATACCGTGTTGACGATGCTGATCCTTGTAAAGTCTTTAAAAGGCCGGAAGTGGCTGATTCGTTCACCCGCAGGTGGATAATAAACGGTGATCGGGACACTGGTGACCTTTACGCCTGCCCAGGCAAGCCGAACAATAACCTCGATCTCGAACTCATATTTACGGGTAAAGAACTTCATCCGGCGCAGCGGCTGCAGCGGGTATAACCGGTAGCCGGTCTGCGTATCCGGCAGCTCAATACCAGTTTCTACTTTAAACCAGAAATTACTGAACTTGTGTCCAAAGCTGCTTTTTCCAGGCACGTTATCGGCCGTGTCCATATTTCTTGCTCCCATGATGAGCGCAGGCCCTTCCGATTGCAGGCGGTCGATAAATACCGGAAGATCACTGGCAAAATGCTGGCCATCAGAATCGATGGTGATCGTATATTCGTAGCCAAGCTCCATGGCTTTTTTAAAACCCTGGCGCAAAGCGTATCCCTTTCCTTTGTTGGACGTGTAAGAGATGACGGTCAGATGCGGATAAGTCTGTATCACGGAAGCAGTTGGGTCTGTTGAGCCGTCATTGACCACGATGATATTGGAAGTGTAGATTGATACATCTTCAATCACCCGGGCAAGAGTTCCCGCATTATTGTAAGTGGGAATCAATACACAAACTTTTAAATCATTAAAAGTCTGGCTTATATCCCCGGGTATGTTCTGCTTTACGATCACCGGCGTCAAAAATAAGCACGAAATGCCCAGATCAGCATTCTAATTGAGAGGATGCCGGAGATTTTAACCCATCGTTAGAAGGTATACCGCGCGGAAAGGCCCAGCGTACCGATCTGCAGCGGAAGAAATTCCGATGGAGAAATGATATAGATCGACGGACGCCAGTCGAAAGAGAGGTTGACAGGAGCTGCCTTAAACTTGTAGTCGAGACCGGCCGTTCCGAAAATGGCCGTTCCGAAGCCACTGTAAGCCTCATTATCGGAAAAAGTGTTGAACAGGTTAAGCCCCCCTCCTGCAAACCAGCGCAGATGCTGATCAGACTCGGTGTAAATGTCTTCATGGTACTGGTAGGATCCGGAGAGGCTGATCCCGGGGGAATAATCCATCCGCCCGCCTGTCATAGGCACGAACACTTCCTTGCCACCAAAGCCTGCATTGATCTCAATGGCATTATGGTCCGACAAAAACGTTTTGTATGACAGGGCTACCATGTCAAAAGTAAAGTGGGAAGTAACCCTGATACCAATCGCACTTTTATAATCGCTTTGTGCGTTAACGAAAAATTGGCTGCATAGAGAGGCAACGCATAAGATAATTTTTTTCATCTTATAGTAGTTTAGTCTAAACGGCTTCAACGGCAAAAAGTGAAGTTATTTAGAGGATTAGTTAATAAAATGTTAGAGACAAAGATAGTACCATTTATACATTATATTTTTTCACCATACTTTAAACCTGAGAAAAGATTTAGAATGATTAAATTTGCACACCTTATGAAGTGTATGACCATCTTCACAGCATGTATCCTTATGGGTTTGATGCTGATTTGTAGCCCAGCCAGTGCTCAAAAAGCCGCTGGCAAACAGGCGGTTTACGCCGCCATGGCTTCAGGAAGCGTTGCGTCGTGGAACCAGCAACTCGAATTGGTAAAAAATTTCCCCGGCAGCGATAAAAATGCCTACCAGGGAGCTTTGCTGATGCGCAAGTCGGCCACACAAAAGGCGCCTGCGCAAAAATTATCGATGTTTAAGAAAGGCCATGCCCTGCTGGAGAAAGCGATCCATGCCGAGCCTGGAAATATCGAGTACAAATTTTTAAGGCTCATGATACAGGAAAATGCTCCCAAGATCGTGGGATATAATAAAAACCTTTCGGAAGACGCGAGGGTAATAAGATCAGGATATAAATCCCTGGAGGCTGTTGTTCAAAAGGCCGTCCTGGCGTATAGCAAAACATCCAAAGCCCTGGCTGGATTGCAATAAAAACTATTAAACGAAGCATGGTAAATTTTCACGCAGGGGAGGAATAGGCGTCATTTCCTGCCGGAACCAGACACCCGGGCGGGCCTTCCTGAGTGACTCATTCAGGCGGGCATCGGTGATAAAAATTGCAGCAAGGATGCCAATAAAATAATATACGGATGAAAAAGAAAGTATTAGCAGTTTATTTTTCGCAATCCGGCCAGACCAAGGCCATCGTGGATCAGTTCCTGCGCCCGATAGCGGCCGATGGTAACGATGTCGAATACCTGCAAATCCGGCCTGTCCGTGAATTTCCCTTTCCCTGGACGATCCCCGTGTTTTTTGACACGGTGCCCGAATCGGTGGAAGTGATCCCAACGCCTTTGCAGCCCTGGACCACGAATGATGAACGATATGACCTCATCGTGCTGGGCTGGCAGCCCTGGAATTTGTCGCCCAGTATTCCCTTCAACTCGATATTACAGGACGAAAAGTTCAAAGGTATCTTGAAAGGAACCCCGGTCATCACGATCAGTGGCTGCCGGAATATGTGGCTCAATGCCCAGGAAAAAAATAAAAAGCTGTTAGCAGCAGCGGGAGCAGCACTCGTTGGTAACATTGCATTGGTAGACCGCAATCCGAATCATTTGAGCTACTTCACGATCTTTCACTGGCTGGGAACCGGCAGGAAAGACCGCAAGTGGGGCGTGTTTCCTAAACCCGGTGTTTCTGAAAAAGATATCGCCGGCGCTTCTAAATTCGGGTCGACCGTGAGGGACTATCTCAGGACCGGTAACTGGAGCGGCCTCCAGGCCGACCTGGTAAAACAAGGCGCCGCACCTGTAAAATATTCGCTGATGTTCATTGAAAGAAAGGCGGGGAAAATATTTCAGAAGTGGGTAGATATCATCAACAAGTTTCCTGATAAAAGGAAACAGATACTTGTTGCATATAAGTATTATCTTGCTATTGCATTGCTGGTGGCTTCGCCCGCTATACTGGCAGTGGATATGGTGTTGTTCAGGCCTTTTACGCGAAAGAAAATTAACCGGCAAATGCAGTACTACCGGGGCGTCGAGTACCGGGAAAAGATTTAACTGCTATTTTCGTGTTTATTTGATATAAATGATGATATCGACAAGGGTAAAACCGGGACCAAAAGTGGAACCGCTCTTGAATCAGGCAATGAGCGCCTGTAAATTAGAAAGGCCTCGTTTTTAGGCCCGGGTAAAAAATAATGATTTGATAAATTATGTCTCTAAACGAAGTTTATATTAATCGCTCTTCGCATTATTTTCCTAACGATCCGGTTGGTAATGATGAGATGGAAGAGTATTTGGGTTACATTAACGGGAAACCATCGAAATCTCGCAGGATCGTGTTGAGGAACAATGGTATTACGAACCGTTATTATGCCCTGGCGAAAGGTGGGAAAGCGACGCACACCAATGCACAACTGACGGCTGAAGCCATCAGGGAATTGTTTAAAAACGATGCTGAAGGGCTTAAAAATGTGGATGTGCTTTCCTGCGGTACTTCTTCGCCTGATCAGATCATGCCGTCGCATGCGGTAATGGTGCATGGCTGGATACCGGAGCTGGGCAAACTGGAAGTGGTATCACCCAGCGGAGTGTGTTGCGCCGGTATGCATGCTTTAAAGTATGCTTATATGGCGGTTAAGACCGGTGACGCGGACACGGCAGTGGCCGCAGGTTCGGAGCGCTTCTCTGCCTCGCTGGTAGCCAACCAGTTTGAAGATGAGGTACACAAGCTGGAAGCCCTGGAGGAAAACCCTTATATCAGCTTCGATAAGGAATTTTTGCGCTGGATGCTTTCTGATGGTGCATCAGCCTTTTTATTAAGCAATCAGCCGAACCCGGAGGGATTGAGCCTGAAGATAGAGTGGATGGAAGGTGTTTCCTACGCGGATGATATGGAAAGCTGCATGTATTGCGGCGCTGAAAAACAGGAAGACGGCACGCTGAAAAGCTATCTGGAGTTTACGCACGAAGAGCTCAATGAGAAATCCATTATGAGCATCAAGCAGGACGTGAAGTTGCTGAGTCCGAATATCGTGCCTTTGGGCGGGCGCCCCCTTCCTGAGCTTTTTGAAAGAAGAGGATTGAACCCGGATGATATTACCTGGTATTGCCCGCACATGAGCAGTAACTTTTTTAAAGACAAGATATACGAGGAGCACCTAAAGCTGGGTCACCATATTCCTTACGAAAAGTGGTTCGTGAACCTGAGCTATGTGGGCAATGTGGGTGCCGCTTCTGTGTATTTCATGGTAGACGAGCTGCTGAACAGCGGCAAATTGAAAAAAGGCGATAAGATCTTTTTATTGGTACCGGAAAGTTCGCGGTTTAGCTACATGTACGCGCTGCTGACAGCAGTGTAGTAGCTGACTGAAAATGCTGAGCGCTGTAAATATTTGGAAGTGAGAAGTGGAAGCTTTTCACTTTTTTATTACGCACAGCCCGGCAATGCTCGGGGTAAAAAATCGTAAATATCTCTTGTTTATTTTTTATTGTTTTTAGGCCAACAGGGGCTCCCGTTACATTTTTCATCCATCCTTTGTGTAATTTTATGGATAAAAAATTTAATGTACGTTTGATAGAATTTAAACAATGAAACGCCCATGTAAGACTTTTCGCACACGGGGGATGTATAAGGCGTTCCCCGTCCCAACCGGTCGCCGGGGCGGGCATTCGACCAAAAAGAATCGCAGCGAAGCTGCAAAACAAAAAATATACGGATGAAAAAAGACGAGATTCCACAAGACGATGGCGTTCTGGGCCGGATTGCGAAGGAAGTGACCTATGTCGTAGGTGAAGACGGCCAATATGAAACGGCGCAAAGCAGCGGATGGCAGGTGAAAACCGAGGCGCTTGATGTGGCCTGGAGCGAGGTGGAGCGGAAAGTAGCGTCGGCCAAACAAAAAGTATTGAATGGCGAAGCAAGTCCTATTTTGTATTTTATGGAAAAAAGGATTATGGACCTTTCGATCTTATCGGCCTACACCGGCTCCTGGAAGTGGACCATTAAACGACATCTGAAACCTTCGGTTTTTAAACGCCTTTCCGATGAAAAGTTAAAAAAGTATGCCGAACTTTTCGAAGTGAGCATCGAGGAATTAAAAAAGCCGTTTTAACAGGTAGCATCTCTTATTGCCCGTAAAATCATCTATCAGACATCTCAAATCATAAATAATACATTGGACCAGGCAAATCAATCAACAACCGGAAACAGTTTTCACCACCTTCAAGCCGCACATTGCGAAAATGGCGTCACCACTGCCCTGTTAAAGCACTACGGTGTTCATAAACTGACAGAGCCTTTAGCTTTTGGCATTGGTTCGGGGCTGTTCTATATACAGCTGCCTTTTATGAAGGTCAATGGCGGACCGGCCATTTCGTTCCGCACCATGCCGGGTTTGATTTTCAAAAGGACCTGCAAGGCCCTGGACATACCGGTTACCCGCAAAAAATATGGATCGCCACAAAAAGCCATGCAGGAGCTGGACGAGCGCCTGACCGCCGGCAAGCCTACCGCCTGCCAGGTAGGGGTGTTTTACCTGACCTACTTCCCTAAAGAGTATCGTTTTCACTTTAACGCACACAACCTGATCGTGGTAGATAAGCGGGGAGACGATTATACCATCAGTGACCCCATCATGGAAACCCTGGTGACTATGAACAGCTACGAGCTGCAGCGCGTGCGCTTTGCCAAAGGCGCCTTTGCCCCCCGCGGTCAGATGTACTATCCCGGCGATCACCTGACCGAAGCAACGGACGAGCAAATCCGCAGAGGCATCCTCTCAGGAATAAAAAGAAACTGCCGCGATATGCTGATGATCCCCGGCTCCTTTGCCGGTACGAAAGGCATCGCCTATACCGGCCGTCAAATCAAAAAATGGAAGACGAAGCTGGGCGATGAAAAAGCGCGTGGCTACTTGGCCCAACTGGTGCGCATGCAGGAAGAAATAGGAACCGGTGGCGGTGGATTCCGCTTTATTTATGGAGCCTTTTTACAGCAGGCCCATGCTTATTTACCCATCGACGGGTTGCTGGATGTGTCCCGGCAAATAACTGCCGCAGGCGATAAATGGCGCGATGCAGCCATCCAGGCATCAGGTATTTATAAAGGCCGGCTTGGCACCCAGGCAGACTATAACCAGATGGGTGATCAACTGATCGAAATATCAGCATTAGAAAAAAAGGCATTTAAAGATCTGCGCGAAGCGGTGAAACGAACGAAGTAGGAGTCGATCAGATAACGGGGTATGGACACGTGATCAGGCGAAAACGCGGACAATGTTTCCTTTTTCTTCGCCATCGCTGTTACTTACCAGCGGCCGCCCGCGCCGCCTCCGCCACTTCGTCCGCCGCCCCAGCTACCACCACCGGAGGAGCTTCCTGAAGAGCGCCCTGAGCTGCCAGACGAACTGCTCCTCACTTTTTTGGGTAATACCACCGTACCAAAAGATTGTTCATAATCGCAATGATGACAATCCTGCATCTTTTCACCAACGCCGGAAGCGGTATAGGTAGCGGCTTTCACAGTCTTGACATATAATTTATTGAGTGTGTGAAACTGACATTTAGGACAGTCTTCATATTTGCCAAACTTCCGGCCCGGCCATTTCACTAACCGGATGTCCGCGTTGTCAGCATGTTGCCATATTTCATAACCCATCGCATGGAGCTTTTCTTCGGCTTGCTGGCCTTCGTTTAAATAAGCCGATATGCCACGGAGCTGATCCCGGTCGAGCCTTGTCCATTTGCCCGAATCGTCCGGTGGCTGCAGCCTGCGCTTCAACTCATGCTTTCTTTTGAAAAACCCGATCAGCAGCAAAAAGCTTAACGGCGTCATTAGCATGGGAATCGCCATGCGCCGGTGGTATTCAGATAATCGATCGACAATGTTTTTTTCATCTTTATACGACTGGAGAATAGCAGATCTTCCTTGTCCGTATTTAGCAAACAAGAGGATATTCGCCACAAGAGCCACCCACCAGGGAAGTGTTTCCAACGTCAGCACATCGCTGGCTTTCCTACCCAAAAAAGCGACAACGAATACACCGGCAAATCCTATAAAAAATAAACAACCGAACGCCGTAATAAAAGGCGCCGCGGGGTTTTTCTCTTGCAGATTCATCTTCCTGAATACCGCCCCCATCCACAGATACGCGACAATAGTCAACAACAACAATACAGTAGCAGGCGTCAAAGCGTTCTGATGCCGCTCCCAGAAAGAGCGTTGCCGGACCTCTGCCTTTAACTCTTTAACGGCATCAGGATTTTGCAGGATATGGCTGATTGCATTCAGGGCATCGATGGTGCCCCCTCCGTAATCCCCTTCTTTAAATTTGGGCACCAGGTACTTGTCGCCGACTGCCCCAAGCGTCACATCTGGCAAAACGCCCTCCATTCCATAACCGGTGATGAATTGATACTCCCTTCGATTCTTAGCTATAAAAAGAAGCAGCCCGTTGTCGTTTTCGGATTGACCGATGCCCCAGCGATTGAACAGTTGATAGGCAAAGTCAAAATCATCGTCTCCCTCAAAATCATCGAGCGCCACAATGGCTATTTCCGCTGAGCTTTGCTGATAGATGGCAGCACAGATGCGGTTCAGGCTGTCAATAGCTCCACCTAAAATCCCGTCAGGGTCACTTACATAATAGTCCTGCCCCTGGCTTTTGGGATCGGGAACGGTTTCTACCCGAAACTGGCCAAAGCTGGTAAAAATGGTTAATTGAAAAAGAAGGAATAGAAGACTTTGCTTTACCATACAGGAGCGCTGCTTTAGTAGATACGAATGTATTTATTTTAATTTGTACTAACTACAGAGCCATTAAGATCAGGGAGTGTATATTTGTCTTTGCTAAAAAACAGCAAATAATGAACAACAAACTTCCTGCATTAATCATCATCGCAATTATTGTCGTCGCTGCTCTTATCGCTACTTTAATGTTTGGACTGCCAAAGTACAATGTATGGCAGCAAGAAATGGCCGGAAAGGCAGAAATGGCAAAGGCGGAACAAAACCGCCGGATCCTGGTAGAAGAAGCGAAAGCCCGGCTGGAGGCAGAGAAACTTAATGCCCAGGCGGAGATTGAACGCGCAAAAGGGATGTCAGAAGCGATGAAATTAGAGAATGGTACATTGAATGAAACCTACAATCAGTACCTTTTCATACGCACACTGGAAAAGCTGGCGGACCGCGGCAGCCTGCCACAGATCATCTATCTTCCTTCAAAGGGCCTGGTCCCCACGCTGGACGTAGGAAAAGCGCCTATGGCAACTCCCCAGCAATAGTTTCCTGAATAGGAATCAATCGTTCACCCTTCCTATCAGCAAGTAGTTCCTTTACCGGTTTGACTCAACGGTAGCTATAACGTTGATGCACCTTGTAGAAACGTAAATAAATAAACAGATGAAAAAATTATTGTTGCTCCTATGCATTGGCTGCATTCTTAATGGCGCCGCACAAACAACGCTGACCCAAGACGTAGCCCTGAGGTTGAGCCGCATGCCACTGCATTGTATCCCGACCGAATTTCCCAACAAGACCTCGCACCTAAGCGACGGACCTGAAGATGCCAGGCTGTTACCGCATGAGCTGCACCCGGTTTTTTACGGTTGCCTGGACTGGCATAGCAGTGTTCACGGGCATAGGATGCTGATCAGGTTGCTTAAGCAATTTAAAGAGCTGCCAAACAGGGATAGCATCATTGCCGTCCTGGATCAGTCTTTTCAACGTGAAAAAATGGAACAGGAAGCGGCCTATTTTGGGAAGTACACTGCATCTGAAAATTATGAACGCACTTACGGCTGGGCGTGGCTGTTGAAGCTGGATGAGGAATTGCTCACCTGGAACGATCCGCTCGGAAAGAAATGGCATGAAGCGCTGCGGCCGCTGACCAACAAGATAGAAGGGCTTTGGAAAGCATTCCTGCCAAAACAAACCTATCCCAACCGCAGCGGCATACACGGTAACACGGCCTTTGGACTTTGTTTCGCCTTGGATTGGGCCAGGGCCAAAAAAGACACGGCCTTCGAACGCCTGATCATTGATCGGGCTACTGATTTTTATCTTTCGAATAAAGAGATCCCTGCGCACCTGGAACCGGACGGATCTGACTTCTTCTCTCCCAGCCTGATGGCAGCGGACCTGATGCAGCGCATCCTGCCCGGACCCCGATTTGCCAGCTGGCTGAATGATTATTATACGGAAGCGGGCGTCAAACGCATCTGCCAGGCACCTACGGTGAGCGACCGTAACGATTACCAGATCGTACACCTGGACGGGCTCAGCTTCAGCCGCGCCTGGTGCATGTCAGGTATCGCAAGGAAGTTGCCTGCGGGTCACCCTTACAAAGAACTTTTTGCCACTACATCAAAACAGTTTTTAAATGAGTCGCTACCAAAGATTTTCAGCGGTGGCTACGGTGGCGAGCATTGGCTGGCCTCTTTTGCTGTATATGCTTTATCCAGGTAACACCGATTTTTAATACTTTCGCTGTACATGCAGGCAGTCAACGTCACACAACTCTCGTTTCATTATAAGGATCAGGCTTCCCTGATCAGCCAGCTGGACCTTACCATAGAAGCCGGTGAACGCTTCGGTATTTTCGGACCTAATGGCGCAGGGAAGACCACGCTTATGAGCCTGTTGACGGGATTGCTACCTTACAAGAATGGCAGCGTTAAGATCTTCGGTCACGACGTAGGAACGAATAAAGCGGCGGTCAATCCCATCATCGGCCTGGTACCACAGGACTTTTCTTTTTATGAAGACCTGAGCCCAACAGAAAATATGGAATTCTTTGGCGCCTGGTATGGCCTCACAAAAAGAAGGACCGCACAAAGAACGCAGGAGCTGCTTGAAATTATGGGCCTGCAACAAGTAGCAGAAAGACCCGTCAAAACTTTTTCCGGCGG
This sequence comes from Niabella sp. ZPM-14, assembly GCF_055693045.2. NCBI lineage: Bacteria > Pseudomonadati > Bacteroidota > Chitinophagia > Chitinophagales > Chitinophagaceae > Niabella > Niabella sp. ZPM-14. The sequence continues at coordinate 2,865,912 of NZ_CM181148.1, read as the reverse complement.
GATGAAACGGCGGGTGAACCTGGCGATCGGCGTCATGCACGAACCGAAGATCCTGTTTCTGGATGAGCCGACCGTGGGCGTAGACGTACAATCAAGAAATGCTATCATTTCTTTTCTGAAAGACATTAACCAAAAAGGGACGACGCTGGTATACACCTCCCATCAGTTGAACGAAGCAGAAGACCTCTGCAACAGCGTAGCCTTGTTTGATCAGGGCACCATCATCGCGCGGGATTCTTTAGCAAATTTACTGGCTGAACATCAGCAGGATGGTCTTGAAGGCTTGTTTCTCGAGCTTACCGGCCGGGCCTACAGGGATTAACCTTTTATTTTAAATAAACTTTAGTAATTGGTCTTTTTGGCAGCAAATTTGTGTCTTTATATTTGATCTTTAATACTATAAAAAACAAAACATATGAATAAACTACTTACAGGATTTGCATTGGGTTTGATTGTAGGTGTTCTTTACGCTCCGGATAAAGGAACTTATACGCGTAGAAGAATCAGTGATAAAGGCAATGACTTAAAAAACCAATTTGCAGATTTTATTGATAGCGTAGCCGGAAAGTTTGAACATTCAGCAGACGAAATTGAAGACTACGCAAATATGAAAGCGGAAAATATCCGCTCAGAAGCTATTTAGCAAGAACTTAACTATTAAACCTTATATGATTGAAGAGGCTGTTCCCAACGGAGCAGCTTTTTTCATATCAGGCGATACAGCTTCCCCGGTAGTCGTTGCAGGATATGCTGCATTTCAAGATTTAATATCCCTGCCGCAATAGAGCTGCTGCTCAACCCGCTGTACAAGTGGATCTCATCAATGCTAACCTGCCCTTTCTCCTGGATCAGATCAACAATGATCGTCTCTTCCGCGCTTAGGTTTAGAAATAGTTCCCGTGCATTCGTCCTGGGTGCAATCTTTTTGTTTTTCCAGCCCAGCGTCTCCAGCAATTGATTGGCATCTGTCAGCAAGATTGCTTGTTGCTCGCGGATCAGGTCATTACAGCCCCGGCTCTTCTTATCGGTGGTTCTGCCGGGAAAAGCAAATACGTCTTTATTATAACCATTGGCCAGCTCTGCCGTGATCATGCTGCCTCCTTTGATATCCGTCTCAACAACGACTACCGCATCGCTCATGCCCGCCACAACGCGATTGCGACTGGGGAAGTTATGACGTCCGGGATCTGTGTGACTCCCGAACTCCGTCAACAGTCCGCCATTTTCCACCATTTGCCTGGCGATATCAGCGTGACTGGGCGGATATATCTGGTCGAGCCCATGTGCCAGCACACCGACCGTTGGAATATGATGCTTCACGCAGGCCCGGTGCGCAACGGTATCGATCCCATACGCAAGGCCGCTTACGACGAGCACCTCTTCATTGGCCAATTCTGACACCAGCCGCTCGGTGTTGATGCGCCCGTACTCTGTATGCATACGGCTCCCCACCACCGCAACGATCTTTGAGTGATTGAGATCAGCGTTCCCGCGGTAGTAAAGCAGGATCGGTGCGTCGTAACAATGCAGCAGTCTTTTTGGGTAATCAGCGTCCTTGATGAACAAGGGTTGTATCTTATATCTTTCGATGAAGGCGACTTCCTTTTCAGCAGCAGCAAAATCGGTAAAAGTCCTGATAGACTTAATCCGGATATCGCCCAGGCCGTCAATCGTTTTAAGCAGGCGTTCGGACGCCTTAAATATTTCTTCCGGCTCGAAATGAGTCAGCAAATTACGGGCCTGTACACAGCCGATGCCTGGTATAAGTGTCAGTGCGACCTGGTATAAAAGTTTTGAATCCATAAGCAAGTTAGCAACACTAATTTATAGGATTTCCGGCAGGCGTGAAACTTTGTCCGGGATATAATTTTCCGGTGATGGCTCTGTCAGGATCTACGCCGGGCTAACCAGGCGCAAAACATAAATGAAGATCCAGACCAGCGGGGCTGCGAACAGGATCGAATCAAAACGGTCCAGGAAGCCGCCATGCCCGGGCATGATGCGACCACTGTCCTTTACACCGGCCTGTCGTTTCAGCTTAGATTCAAACAGATCGCCAAACGTACCGCCTATGGCTGTTAAAAAGCTGATCACTACGCCGGGAATGGCCAATCGCCAATCTAATTGTTTGAAGAAAATAAGCGAGAACAGGAGCCAGGTTAGCGCCGCGCTGAACAGAATTCCGCTAACCGTTCCTTCCCATGTTTTTTTAGGGGATATCTTAGTCAATGGGGTTCGCCCATAAATGGATCCGCATAAATAAGCCATGGTGTCGTTGATCCAGATGCTACCGAAAAGAAATAGAACAACATCTTTCCCAGGTATCATGTAAAAGGTGTCGTGCACATGCATGTCATAATTGGGAAAAGAAAGGTTTTCAAGCAAGCCCAGCGGAACGGCTACATATAACAAGCCGCCTAAAAGCCTTAGCAGCAAAGGCTTTGACACGATGCTCATTTTAAAAATGCCCCATACCAATAAAATCAGACCCGCTATCAAAAAAGGAAGACTAAAACTTTTTTGAACGTTATACCCTGATACAGACAGATCGGTATTGGCTAATAATAAAAATAAGTGATAGCCGATCAAGCCGCCGCCCAGCCTGGTGTAAACATGTAATTGGGAGGAGCTGATCTTTTCTATCAGCTGACTGTATTCCCACCAGCATCCGAAATAAATAGCAGACAGAAGGAAGAACAAGCTCCATTCGTTATACAAAAGACCAAACATCATCACCGCCACAAATATCAAAGCGGTAAAAGCCCTTGTCCAGAAAGTTGACCAGTTAAACGCCATCAGGTTCGATTAAAGACATACGACTATTCCGGCGATATTGCACAAACAGAAATATAATAATAGGTATGGCGATAAAACCCAGGTAGCTGCCTTCTTTATCGCTTAGCACTTCCTGCATGGATTTGCCGTCGGCCTTTGCCACATACATTACGATCACGGCTGTAGCATTGTTGATAAAGTGTGCTAGTATGCTCAGCCACAGTCTGCCGGAATAGTGATACAGCAGCCCCAGAACGATGCCTAAAGCCAGTCTTGATAAAAAGCCATACACGGAAAAGTGAACTGCACTGAAGATCAGGCTCACAACGATCACGCTTAGCCACATTTTTCCTGTAGCCCTCGAAAGATAATTCTGAAGCCCGCCGCGAAAGAATGTCTCTTCGCAAACCGCAGGCACGACAGCGAGTATAAAAATAGAGATCAGCAGTTCCGGTATCGAGTCCAGGTTAATAAGCCCTGCTGCTGCATCCGCGTAAGTATTTTCCAACCGGTCAAATTTAATGCGCCAGTCTACCGGGAAAGGAAGCTTGTAAGTGAAATAGCCAAGCGAGCCGCTCAAAGCCAGTCCTGCCGCGATAATAAATACGGTTAATAATAATTGCTTACCCGGTATAGTTCCCTTAAAGCCAGTTAATTGGAGCGGGTCTCGGCTAAGCCGCGAAGCAACAAATAGGGTGGGAAGCAGAAAACCGAACACCGTGGTAGTCGTCTGCAGGACCTGCATACCTCTCAAAAATTGAGGGTCGCCCAACAATTCCTGCGAATGCTCCACTACAAACATCACATCTGCTCCGCTCATAGCCGCAACGATGGGCAGGCCTATCAATCCCCCTAAAATGTTCCCTGCTACGCTGAAAGCCACCAACATAAAAAAACCAGCTAAGTACGAAACGCCCTTCTCGCTTACCCTTGTCATAATTTATTTTAAAATAAGTTGTGTATTTTTGCAGGCTCAAAAATAAGATTAAATGTTTTCTTGCTTTTGATTTATTAATTAATAGAGTCGGCTTCAACAGGGCAAATCATCCGAATTGCAGCCGGTCTGCCTGATGGCGGATCACCTCTTTATCCTCGTTCCGATTATATGGCATCAGCAATTACCACAGACAGGGTCATCATTCCTTCTCCTTCAGGAAGCTCAAAAGATATATCGCTGCCCGCATTTCCTTTGCTTCTCGCCCCGATGGAAGACGTAAGCGATCCACCGTTTCGCGCGGTGTGCAAAGACAACGGCGCAGATCTGATGTACACGGAGTTTATCAGCAGCGAAGGATTGATCCGCGATGCGATCAAGAGCCGGCGCAAGCTGGATATCTTCGATTACGAACGCCCTGTTGGTATACAAATCTTCGGCGGCGATGAAGAAAGTCTATCCCTGGCCGCAAAGATCGTTGACGTGACACAACCGGATCTGCTGGACATCAACTTTGGATGCCCTGTAAAAAAAGTAGCCCTGAAGGGCGCCGGTGCCGGGGTATTGAAAGATGTGGATCTGATGGTGCGGTTGACCGAAGCCGTAGTCAAAAGCACTTCGCTGCCCGTTACAGTAAAGACCCGCCTGGGTTGGGATGACAGCATGCTCAACATTGAAGAAGTGGCCGAAAGGCTGCAGGATGTGGGGATCAAAGCGCTGGCCATTCATGGCCGCACGCGTTGCCAGATGTACAAGGGCGAAGCCGACTGGACGCTCATCGGGAAAGTTAAAAACAACCCACGAATGAAAATCCCGATTTTCGGCAATGGAGATATCGACAGCCCGCAAAAGGCCGTGGAATATAAAAATCGATACGGCGTGGATGGTGTGATGATCGGTCGCGCAGCGATCGGTTATCCCTGGATCTTCAGAGAGATCAAGCACTTTGTACAGACCGGCGAATTGATGGCGCCTCCTACCGTTGAAGAGCGGGTGGGTGTGGTGCGCAAACACCTGCGGAAGAGCCTGGAATGGAAGGGTCCGATCGTGGGCATCAATGAAATGCGCCGCCATTATGCCAATTACCTGAAGGGTCTTCCCAACATTAAAGAGTATCGCAGCAAGCTGGTCGTTTTGAATAATCCGGACGAAATAGAGTCGATATTAGACGAGATCATCGTTCGCTACTCCGGCTATGAAATTGAAGCAACCCCTATTGAGCTAATCAATTATCATGAGAAGTGTGGGTAGGTAATTTCAACAGTTCTTTATTTTTAAGGAAACGTTGCACCTTCATAATGCTATGCACTCCATTGAGATTTAATTCCGTAAATTTGAGTAGCTATTAATATGAGTATATCATCTCATATTGAAATCAATCCACGTATAATGATGGGGAAACCCGTTGTCAGAGGAACGCGCATAACTGTAGAGCTAATCTTGGAGAAGTTGTCTAACGGTGAAAGTTTTGATGACATCATACAATCCCACCCTCAGGTTACTAAGGAAGACATTCAAGCTGCGTTGGCGCTTGCGGCATCCAGTTTAAAGGCTGACAGTATTTATCCGAACGAGCTGTATTTCCCCTTCACTGTTGTATATAAAGATTTCATCAAAATACGGCACAGCCCATCCTACTGAAATCAACTCCTACTGCCTTCTCAGGCGAATTACCCGTAATTTATGCAGCACGATAATTACCGGATAGGTAGGATCAAACTCAAACCATTTTTTGGCAAAATTGACGCTGTTCGGGCTTTTGTGGTGATTATTCTGCATCAACTCACCCATCAGCAAGAAATCGAGCGGAAGTGAATTTTTGCTATGATCGTGGTTATCATAATTTGAATAGCCATACTTATGCCCGCACCAGTTCACGATCGCACCGTGTACAGGTCCCATAAAAAAATGAATGGGTAATAACAGGTACATCCACCAATGCGTAGCAAAAGCGATATAAAATAACAGGTAGCCGATTCCAAACAAAATGCGGATACTCCACATGTTGCTGATCCTGTCCATTAACGGCCATTCGGGATATTTACCCTGGAATGCTTTTTCCGGCTCTACCTTGTACTTGGCATAATTCAGGTAAATATCTTTCGTACGCATGGTCATTTGCCAAACGTCTTTGAAAAAGTGAGGTGAATGCGGATCCTTTTCCGTGTCGCTGTAAGCATGGTGCATCCGGTGCATAATCGCGTAAGCTCTTGGATTTAAGAAGGAAGAACCCTGAACCAGAATGGTAAAGCCATAAAAGAACCGCTCCCAAAACGGACTCATGCTAAACATTTTATGAGAAGCATACCGGTGCAAAAAGAATGTCTGACAAAAAAGGGAGAGGAACCAATGCGCTAAAAAGAAAATTAAAATTGCCATCAAAAATATTTAAACCGCCAGTATATATACGTTGATTTTTACCGTCGGTTTCAAGGGCTGGATTAAAAAGCCTGCTATTGTCAAACCTGTCATCGGATGTAAAGAAAAACGAACGCCCTACTTAAGCAAATAAAAAAAATATTTAACCATATATGCCGATGCTATGACCACACCAGTTATATGAAGGGTCGAAAATACAAACATTCTAAGCGATATTCCTTTATTTTTAAACGAAATTTTTCATAAAAGACCATGGATATTTATAAAAGCAGGTACGAGACCTTTCATTCAGAAGCAGAAAAACTGAAAACCCGGCTCAGCTGGTTGAGCTTCATCAGGCTCTTGTGCTTCCTGCTTTCCATCTACCTGGTTTATCTATCAACCCAGACCGGCACGGCTATCACCATTATCAGCGCCATCCTGCTCTTTGCCGCGTTCCTGATCCTTGTAAAGCAGTATGGGAAACTACAGCAACAGCAACAGTACTATAACGCGCTGGCTGCATGGAATCAGCGGGAACTGGAGTTTATAAGAACCAATATATCACCTTACGATACGGGCGAAGCATACGAAGACCCCCACCATCCTTATTCTTATGACTTAGACCTGTTCAGTGAAGGAGGGTTATTCTCTTACCTCAACCGGTGTAGCACTTCTTTCGGAAAAGAGCGGCTGGCGCAGGATCTGCTGCAACCCGATGTTTCTCTGATCCCCCAAAAGCAGCAGGCCGTTAAAGAACTATCAGGGAACTTAGACTTTCGCCAGCAATTGTATGCACACGGAAGTCTCCATCAAACTAAAAAGAAAGATCTCGAGCGATTGATACACTGGATAGATGGCGATACCCGGCTGATCAATAGCGCCTTGTATTATGTACTAATGATCTTTCCCATCGCCACCATAGGCAGCCTGGGATATTATTGTTTCACCGAGAATGAATTTGCGCTATCGCTCTTCATGAGACTGTTTGTGGTCAACCTGATCATTGCCGTCACCTTCAGCAAGAAAATCACTTCGCAACTGTCGGTATCTTCTTCCGTGACCAAGATTCTGCAAAACTATCGCAACCAGCTTCAACTGATCGAAAAGACCAGCTTTAGCGCGCCTTTGTTAAATGCCTGGCAAAAGGAACTGAAAAAATCCGGCATCTCCGCTTCAACGCTCATCCATCAATTGGCATCGCTCTTCAATTATCTCGAAACAGTGGTCAACCTGGTGGTCAGTATATTCTTAAACGGCTTGTTTCTCTTTCACGTACATATTTTGTTCCGGCTGGGTCACTGGAAAAAGCAACATGCACACAAGATCAAAGAATGGCTGCAACTGATCGGTCGCTTTGAATCTTTAAGCAGCCTGGCCAACCTGTCCTTCAACAACCTTTCCTTCTGCTTTCCTGAAATAACGGACAGTCCGGCCTTTAAGGCCAATCAGATGGGACATATCCTGGTGAAGCCGGCCAAAAGAGTGTGCAACGATGTTTCTTTCGATCAACAAAAATTTGTGATCCTTACCGGCTCCAATATGAGCGGTAAAAGTACATTCTTAAGAACCCTGGGCTCCAATCTCATGCTGGCCAAAGCGGGTGCTGCCGTATGTGCCGCCTCCTTCCGGTGCTATCCTTTCGACATTTTTGTGAGTATGCGCATCACCGATTCGCTGCAGGACGATGAGTCATTGTTTTATGCCGAGCTGAAGCGGCTGCACGCCATTATAAAAAGCCTGGAAAACGGAGGTCAATCCTTTATCATTCTCGACGAGATCCTGCGCGGCACCAACAGCAATGATAAAAGAAATGGCACGATCGGCCTGATCCGGAAAATGGCAGGGTTTAACACATTTGGCATCATCGCGACACACGATGTGGTAGTCGCCGATCTGATCAAAGAATATCCTGACTTCATTGCCAACAAAGCCTTTGAATCAACAATCATCGGGGAGGAGCTGCTGTTTGATTACAAGCTTAAAGATGGCGTATGCAATACGCTTAGCGCCAGCTACCTGATGAATAAGATGGGAATTATTTGATGCGATAAGGCCGAAGTCAGAAGTCGGAGGTCAGAGGTTCGAGGCTGGTGATCAAAGGGCTTTTATTATTTTTTGAGCGTTTGTGCCGTCCATCTGGCTACAGCTTCCTGCACGGGGCTGCAGGCTGGTTTAACCGGGGGCTGCAGCTGCTTCAACCAAAGTTGCAGTTGCCCCAACCGGAATCGCAGTTACTTCAACCATGATACAGTAGCTTCAACCCACTCAACCTCCTCACTTCGGACTTCCGACCTCCAACTTTCCTTCAAAACCAGTATCTTGAGGAAGAATCACAAACCGGTTATCACACATGAAAGCCTTCATTCTTTCCGTTTTGGTGATGAGCGTTTCGCTTTTCACTAATGCTCAATCTACGACCGTGGAAGCCATATCGCCCGGCGCCTCCGCCAACCTTATAAAGTTCAACGTCACATCCCCTATTCTGAAAAATTATTCGTTGCAATACGAAAGGATCATTAACAAGCGGATATCCGTGGCTTTGGCTGCGCGCATCATGCCCGCCACTTCTATACCTTTTAAAGGGTGGATCAAAAGGGAGGTCATTGCCGATGACAACCAGCTGGTGACTGACATCATCAACCAGGTAAACTTCAGCAACTTCGCGCTTACACCGGAAATGCGCATTTACCTGGGCAAAAAAGGTTATGGCCAGGGGTTTTATGTAGGCCCTTACTACCGGTATGCCTCCTATAAAATGCGTTCGACCACATTGTCTTACGAAGTGCAGAACGATCAGCGGTATGATTTGACGGTCTCGGGAGACCTTAGTACCAACACAGCAGGCCTGCTGGTGGGTGCTCAGCTGCCGCTCAGTAAGTCATTCAGCATTGATCTTTGGATCGCAGGACCCGGCATTGGCGGGGCTTCAGGCGATATCACCGGCGTGTCCAATCAAACCTTGCCTGCAGAGGCCCAGGATGAACTGCGCGATTACCTCCAGGATGTTAATATACCCTTTGCAAAAGAATCGATTACCGTTAATGCCAACGGCGCAAGAATGGATATCAGCGGTCCCTGGGCGGGAATCAGAACAGGAGTGCTGATTGCGTTCCGGTTTTAATAGTCACTCGCCGCCTGGTTTTGCGCCCGGCAACCGGCTTTTCAACCAGGTGATTTGCCCCCTATGATTCGATTCATGTTCACATACATGAAACCATTTCCAATACGTATTTACCGAACGCTTTTCGTTGGACCATTTCTTGTCGATCTCCATCAGCCATCGATCATCTTTCGTTTTTAGTATTGTCAGGGTTTTTTCACGGACTTCTGTTATCAGGTCGATATAATAGGATAGTTCCTTCCCTTTAATATGCCGGCGGCCGGCATCGCCCAGGTTCATAGCCTCATTCCAGATCTTCTTTTCTTCCTCGTTAAAGTCCTGGCGTCCCTCGAAAGTATTGGCCTGGTAAAAAACCTCGGTAGCACCCAGGTGCATCAACAAAGCGCCGATGGTATTGGCTTGCGGATCATGAAGGTAATCCAGGTCTTTCATGGTCATGCCCTTCGTCACGCCGATGATGGTGCTCCGGTTATAATTGAGCATGGACACCAAAGTGCCGACCTGCGCCGTGTAGCCTTCTTTCGGGCCGATGACCATCAGCTCGTCGGGCGGAGTAAATATATCGGAGTGCCCGGACGCCCACGACGATAAAGGGCCCGCACTTGCTGCTGCCAGCATGGTTTTGGAGAGAAAGTTTCTGCGGTGCATAGAATGGCTTTATGTATTAAAGGTAATGAAATCGCCCGTCAAAAAGATCAGCACAAATAATCCGCATTTTAGCGAATCAGTTTTTTCAGGATACCCAATTTCCCTTTAAAAGACGGATAGGCAATTGCCAGATCGGGCCAGGTGGCCGCCTTTAACACTGCTTTCTGATGGCTGAACGTTTCCATAGAGAACGGGCCATGATAGCGTCCCAGGCCACTATTGCCGCGGCCGCCGAAAGGCAGGTTCTTGTTGAGATAGTGCATGGCTACGGCATTGACACAGGCACCTCCGCTGGGAACCCTTTTCAGCCAGGCATCGGCTTCTTTGCTGTTGCGCGTGAAAACATAAAAAGCGAGCGGATCAGGATGGTTACGGATGACGGCTAACGCGTTCGCGTCATCAGTGTAGGCCAATACGGGTAGTATAGGCCCGAATATTTCTTCCTGCATGATAGCGGCATCAGGATCCGGCTCGTCGACCAGGGTAGGGGCGATGTAACGACTGGATTCGTCGTAGGTTCCACCCACCAGTATGTCGGCCGATTGCAGATAGCCTGTTAACCGGTCGAATTGTTTTTTATTGATGATGCGGCCGTAGTCGTAGCTCTGCTCCGGCTGCTCTCCGTAAAACCGGGCGATCGTTTGCTCAACCGCTTTGATAAAGGCTGCCTTTACGGACTCATGTACCAGGACATAATCGGGTGTAATGCACATCTGGCCTGCATTGGAGAACTTAGCCATTACAATCCTTCTTGCGGCCAGGTCCAGATCCGCATCAGCCGCCACCACGCAGGGACTTTTGCCTCCCAGTTCCAGTGTTACCGGGACCAACTGTTTTGCCGCCAATTGGTAGATCACCTTACCGACCGCCGTTCCACCTGTGTAAAAAATATGATCGAAGCGAAACCCACTCGTCATTTCAGGAATTACAACGGATCCTTCACCGATGGCATATGAAACATATTTCAGATCAAAGGCTTCAGCAATGATCTTATGCATGACCGCCTCCGTTGCTGAAGCTACTTCGCTCGGCTTTAATACCACACAGTTACCTGCGGCAATGGCGCCAATCAGTGGAACAAACAATAACTGGAAAGGATAATTCCAGGGAGCAATGATCAGCACCACACCCAAAGGTTCAGGCATGATATAGCTTTTGCCGGGCAAATTCACCAAGTTAGTACTTACTTTGCGCGGCTTCGCCAGTCGATCGAGGTGTTTAAGAAAGAAGCTAATCTCTGACAAGACAAGGCCCGTCTCGGTGACCCACACTTCTTCCTTGCTTTTCCGCAAATCCTTATACAGCGCATCATTCAGCCCTGTTTCATATTTTTTAATGACGCCCATCAGTTTTTTTAACTGCGCTTTCCTGAATGGGATCGGTTGAGTGGCGCCGCTCAAAAAAAAGTCCCGCATCATATCGAGTGAAGGAATATGGGTCATGACCAATTATTTTAGCTATACATCAGGGAAAATTAGCCATGTGACTATTCTGATCCCGGAGCAATCCTGCTAATGAAGCAGGGTGCAGAAAATTTTAAATTTATTATGTTTTTTATCACAGACTCCTCAAAGAGAATGAAGAAAATGTAAAGCCCATGAACCATCACCAGTCAACCGGCTTTACCTATTTTTGTCTGAAGATAGAAAAGATTTGAATGACGGATCAAAAGATCCGGGGTATACATCTTTAGATGTATGATGTTTTATCACCAGATTTTAACAGCCCCGAAGAAGAGTTTTATCACCGACCCATTAAAAGACCATCATGTACACGGACGAATACTTTATGCAACTGGCGTTGAAAGAAGCGATGCAGGCTTTTGAAGAAGATGAAATACCGATCGGCGCGGTCGTTGTGCAAAATAATAAAGTGTTGGCCAGGGGATACAACATGACGGAAAAGCTGAATGATACCACGGCGCACGCGGAGATCATTGCACTGACGTCGGCGTTTAATAACGTCGGATCCAAGTACCTGCCAGACGCTACACTGTATGTAACGGTGGAGCCCTGCGTCATGTGTTCCGGTGCTTTGTACTGGAGCAAGATCAGCCGCGTGGTTTGGGGCGCCTCCGATCCCAAGAACGGCCACCGCAAACATTTTGCACCGCTTGCAGAGAATCAAACATCAGGCGTAGGGTGGCCGCCTTTTCATCCGAAGACCAGCATCACGACTGGTATTTTAGCATTTGAATGCGCGAACCTGATGAAAGAATTCTTCAAATCGAAGCGGAAGTAATGTTTCCGAAGCCAATCAATAGCCTTCATTCTGCTGGTCACCAATCTTAGGGTTGGCATTGATCTCATCCACCGGGATAGGCAGGATCGCCTTTTCAAAGGTCCGCGTAATGGTTTTAGGCCGGGTCGGCACAGTAATCCCTAATATTTCATCATTGAAAGTAATCGACCTGTTCAGACGGAGCATATCAAAATAGCGAACACCCTCCGCGAACAGCTCCTTACTTTTCTCCTCCAGGATCATATCTAATGTAATATTGGCGGCCGTAGCGGGCGCAAGCCCCGGGGCTCTCTTCCTGATGGCATTCAGATATCCTGTAGCTTTCACCTTATCGGTCGGCAATGCGGCTTCTGCAGCGATGAGATAGATCTCGGAAAGCCGGATCACTTTGATATTGACGGCCGTAGCCGTAGCTTTCCCATCCCCCGACAGGTCGACACTGCCGCTATATTTATAGCAGGCGCCTAAACGCGGATTGGCCGTGGTGGATATTTCATCATCGTCCATAATACCCCATCTTACATCCGCCGGATCCTGACCAAGGCGGTCCAGGAAATAATCGCTCGCACCAAACCAACCCAAAGCGCTGCTGTTCCCATGTTCCTTTCTTCTTAAATAGAATCCAAGCGATGCAACACCCAGGTCACCTTCATTGGGAAAGACACCCAGTTCAAAGATCGATTCAGAGCCGAATTGGCTTGCCCAGGAATCGACCCAGTTCGCATTGGTATATAAAGTATATCCTCCATTCTGGATGACGTCTTCAGCTGCGTCAAGCGCCGCCGCGCCATTGCCCATAGTCAGGTACACTCTTGCCTGTATGGCGCGGTTGCCATAATAATTGAGATAGCCATTGGTTTTTGTTTTCGCCAGTAATGGTGCTGCATCGTTCAGATCTTTCAATATCTGCGTATAGTTTTCTTCTACCGAGGCTCGCAGCGGCTGCGCCGCGGCGTCTAAAGGTGTGAGAATATTAGGCACGCCAAAGGAAGACCGGTCATCGGTATAAGACCTCCCGTAGATCCGAACCAGGTCGAAATACATCAATGCCCGCGCGGTCAGGGCCTGTCCTTTGTACGTATCGAAATCCTCGATGGATCCTGCACTTTCAAGATTTTCGATGCTTTTGATCAGGCTGTTCGCCTGCAAAATGTTATTATAGATCGTTGACCAGAAGCCGGAAAAACTGTTGGAGTTGGCGGTATGATTGAAGGTGTATAGTGCATCAGAGCCCCTGCCTTGTGAATACAATGTCAGGTCTCCACCTTTTGCGTCACCGTACATAAACATGTTGCGGCCGTAGTAGTTGACGCTGGTCATATTGCGCATGATCCCATTGACCATCACTTTAGCATCTGCTGCGGTTTGAACAGAAGTGGTGGCGTCTGTCGAATTGGAAGGCTTCACGTCAAGAAAGCCCTTGCCACAGGAGCACAGCGTGATAGCGGAGGTCATTATCAGGAAGCGTTGTATAATCGATTGTTTCATCAGTAAATTTTTTGAATGGTTACTTTTCAGAATGCTGTATGTCATCTGATTGATACTAAAAACTCACCTCAATGCCGAAGGTGAATGTTTTAGCAAAAGGCACTTCCCAGCCTCTTGTTGCATACTGGTTGACTTCGGGATCTGCGAGTTTGTATCTGGAAAAGGTCAGAAGGTTGGTCGCATTAAAGAATACACGCGAGGTGCTCAGCCCCACCCTGCTCAACAGCGTACGCGGCAAGCGATAGGCCAGCGTCGTATTTTTTAAACGCAGGAAGGTAGCATCGTGCAACTGACGGGTACTGTATTGTATCGGATCGGTAAGATCACTGCCGCTTAGTTTGGGAAGCGTACCGGACGGGTTGTCATCGGTCCACATATTCTCATAGTAATCGGCTGATCTGATCCGCTCCCAATAATACCCGTCATCTGCAACATCCTTGTAAGCGCCATCATACAGTTGCCCGCCCAGCTTATAGATCAGATTCAGATTCAGCGACACCCCTTTCCACTCCAAATCGCTGTTGATACCGCCATACACATCGGGTATGCCATCACCAATAATCTTCCTGTTGGCATCGCTGTAAGCGTAAGTAGCGCCGCGGCCGTTGAATTCAAATTCACCTGCCATCGGATCTGAAGCATCATTTACATACCAGACGTTCCGCCCGTTTTCAGGGTTAACTCCGGCCCATTCGTACCCGTAAAAAGACAAGGTCGATTCGCCTTCGCGATAGATAAACTGCGCCCGGGCATCTCCGCCGGTGGGATCATTCCAGATGATATCCTGGCCCGCCGCAGCGCCTGCCTGCCGGTAAAGCCGGGTGACCTCCGATCGCAATAAGGTGGCGTTCAAACCCAGGTTCCAGCGCAGATCTTTTTTACGTATGATATCAACGCCAAGATTGATTTCGACACCGCTGTTCTTTATTTCCCCCACGTTCCTGAGCGTTGAACCAAAGCCGGTCACCATGGATATAGGTACGTCCTGTAGCAGATCTTTGGAGATACGGTTGAAATATTCTACCGAACCGGTGATGCGTTCCTGCAAGAATCCGAACTCTGCCGCGATATTGGCGCTGTAACTCGTTTCCCAGTTCAGGTTGGCATCTGCAATGGAGATCACACTTCCGCCGGCCTGCTCCATATATTTATCGGTGAAGCCAGTGAGCGTCCTCCATCCGAAATCAACAGAGGGGAAAGTGGCGTTTGTGCCGTAAGACCCCCTGAGTCTCAGGTTGCTGATGAAGCTGTTTTCGCTCAGGAACTTTTCATTGTAAATATTCCAGGCGCCGCCGAGTGACCAGAAGTTCTGCCAGCGATTCGCCGGGCCCAGGCGTGAGTTACCATCGCGCCGGACGGAGGCAGACAAGAAATACCGTTGATCATAATTGTACTCGGCTCTTGACAACACTGATTGCATGTTGTATCCCCAACTGTACGCGCTGGCATTGGTTTGACCGGCAGTCACCACTGTGTGCAAAGCGCTGGACGGAAGGTCAGTACCAGACGAGCGCATGAAATCAGTCACATTCTTTTCCGCCTCGTAACCCGCGAGCACGTTTACGTTGTGCATGCCAAATGTCTTATTATAGTTCAGCGTAGTGGAAGAAACAAGCTTGTTATAATTAGTCGTTAGCTCGTGGACTGCGCCATTGGTATTTTGCCCGTTGAAGTGTTTAGCACTGAAATAAATATGTTCCTTGACCTGAGAGTTGTTGTAAGAAAAGATCGTCTTTGCAAAAAGTCCGTCCATGATATTTAACGTTAACGCTTCAACGGCAGACACATTCAGCTTACCCGATGTATTCTCCCATTCGTTGTCATAATACACATTGTTCTGCGCCAGGCTGCCATAGCGGGCGGTAAAAGGAAGGCCGGTCTTATAATCGGTTGGCCAATATAGAGGCCACAACAGGTTTCTCGATTGATACAAATAGTTGCCGCCTGAGTTTCGCGTGTCATTGAAACCTGACTTATCGTCTTTGCTGATCCCTACATTGCTTGAAAGCTCCAGCAGCTTCCCGATTTTCTGGCTCACGTTTAACCGGCCGGAAATTCTTTCAAAATCGTTGACGGCGATGCGGCTTTGATCCTTGGTGTAGGATATGGAAGAGTAATACCGGGTCTTATCTGTTCCGCCACTGACAGACAAATCGTTGGTTGTAAAATAACCGGTGCGGAACAACACATCATCCCAGTTAAAGTATTGACCCTCGCGGTTTACCAGGCCATCGGTCATCCCTTTGATCGATACATTTTCGTATCGTCCTGTGCCACTGGTTTCAAAATAGTACCCGTGTTTATTGAATTTCGTATTCAGGCGACTCAATGAATTGCTGTTAGCGTATGCTTCTGTTCTACCTCCGGTGATATTATAATCGTAAAAAACCTGGTACAGCATATTCACTTGTGCCTGCACGTCTGCCGCTTCGTAATTGTCGGTTGCCCACGAAGGTGTAAACCCGTACGAAGTCTTAAAGCTCACTGTCGGAGCACCTATCTTTCCTTTTTTGGTTGTAACAATCACAACGCCATTGGCGGCCCTGGAGCCGTATAAGGAAGCAGCGGCAGCGTCTTTGAGCACGGTAACGGATTCAATATCATCGGGATTAATGCTGCTGAGAATATTATTACTGGTATAAATATAATCACCTGACTGACCGGCCGATCCGGAAACGACCGGAACGCCGTCCACTACATAGAGCGGATCCGGCGAAGCGCTCATGGAACCAATGCCGCGAATCCTGACGGACGGCGTAGAACCCGCCTGCCCGGAGCTTTGCGTGACCTGCAGACCTGCCACGCGGCCATTCAGCGCATTTTCAAAAGACGTCGTGGGGACATCTTTAATTTTAGAAGCGTCCACGACAGCCGCCGCACCGGTATAAGTGCTTTTCTTCGCAGTGCCGTAAGCTACAACGAAGACTTCATCCAGATCAGCGGTAGCGCTTTGGTTAAGAACAATTGCTAATGTCAACTGCTGTCCTACATCAACACGGGCGGTGGCGTAGTTGACAGCGGATACTTCCAACGTAATGTTGTCACCGCTTACCTCCAGACTGAAGGTTCCGTCAGCACCCGCGATGGTGGTATTGTTGGTGTTGACTTGCCGGACGGTGGCATTGGGAATCGCTTCCGCACTGGCGTTTTTGACCGTGCCCGTGATTTGCCGGGTTTGGGCGAGAAGTACGATCGGACATAAGCACAAGAGGGCTAAAAAGAAAAGGAGGGCTTTTTCCTTCATAAAGGCAGATTTTAGTAGTCTTAAGGATGTGTTAAATATAAGTTATAAAAATGTAAACTTAGCATCCTCCTTTTTGGAATAGTATTTGAGCCATTAAGGTGGCGAAGTCAACTATCTCGTTTTAAATTCGTTATATTGCCAAGCAAACTTTTCATTATTTAATCATTATAAAAAATTTTAAGATCATGGCATTTAGTCTACCTGCCCTTCCTTATGCTAAAGAAGCTTTGGAACCGCATATTGATGCTCAGACAATGGAAATACATCACGATAAGCACCATCAGGCCTATGTTGATAATTTGAATAAAGCGATTGATGGAACGGAGCACGCAGAGAAGTCTTTGGATGATCTGGTGAAGAACGCCGGAAGCATTTCTCCCGCGGTTCGCAATAACGGCGGTGGCCATTGGAACCACACTTTTTTCTGGGAACTGTTAACGCCCGGCGGCGCTACTGAACCCTCAGGTGCATTAGCTACGGCTATTAACGAGGCTTTTGGCTCCCTGGGCGCGCTGAAAGAGAAAGTAAACACGGCCGGCGCTACCCGCTTCGGAAGCGGCTGGGCATGGATCATCGTAAAAGATGGCAAGCTGGAGGTGACTTCTACGCCGAACCAGGACAATCCTTTAATGGACGTGGCTGAAGTAAAAGGCACCCCGATCCTGGGGATTGATGTATGGGAGCATGCTTACTACCTGAAGTATCAAAACAAAAGACCTGATTACCTAAAAGCAATCTGGAGTGTGATCAACTGGGATAAAGTAGCTGAGAAATTTGAAGCGGCTCAATAAGTCCTTTCAATATATAAAAAGGGCTGGAAGGCGTTAAAATCCTCCAGCCCTTTTTATTTTGAGCCAATCTATAAGATCTCAAACCGGCACATCACAGTGGCCTCTACTTTAAGGTTTTCAAAATTCAGGTCCGCCGCATCGCCTGCTTCCCTGGCTTTCGCTTCAAACATCACGGTATTGGCATATACAGGTCTTGCGAAAACATTTTGCTCCTGGATGTATAAGGCTTTACCGGCCTTTTGCCCGATACTTTCACAAAGTAAAGCGGCCTTTTCCTTCGCTGCTTTGATCGCCTTGATCTTCACTTCCTCGCGATACTCTTCAATTTTGCTGCTCTCCAGTTTTTCAATGCTTGCGTTAGAAATACCTATTTCTTCCAAAGCCAGGAACACGCGCCCTGCGGTTCTGCCGTCATGAACGATGATCTGGTATTGTTTGCTCAGCAACACCTCTTTTGATAAAAATCCGTTTTTGAGATTGCTCGCCAGGTCCTTAATCATTACATCTTTCTTGGTATCGATACCCAGGGACTGCAATTTCTGCAGCATTTGTTTTTCCTGTTCAGGAATAGCATTCTTGTTCTTACTGTCTTTCTCGTTTAGCAACACCTGAATATAGATCTTATCAGGTGTAAACTCCATTTCAGATTTACCTGTCACCTCGATATAGTTCTTGTCAATAAAATTCTTTTCGCCAATCTGCGCGAAAGCGCTCACTGAAAATAAAATGGCGACTGCTGTTAAAAGTTTCTTCATTTGAATAAGATTTAATTGTCTAAAATTTCCTTTAGGATGAGGTTAAAAAATAAATTACACAGCTGTTTACAAAACTTTAGGCTTTAAGGCGGTTTGAGTTAATTATTGATCAAACTCTAAAGTTCATGCAACTCTCCGGGCTTTTTGAGCAACATTGCCTGTCGCTCGCCGTCGTGTCAATAAATAGCTATTCGCACTCACAGAGACGGGAAAAGAAGCGGAAGTGTGGCAGCGCATCAATAAATCGTCCTGATCCGATAGAAACCTCGGATCAGAAATAAGAAATGGGATTACTTTTGCATACATGAACAGAGTAGTGATTACAGGCATGGGCATTTACTCCTGCATCGGTAAAAATCTGGACGAAGTGACCGCCTCGCTGAAAGCCGGCAAGTCGGGTATCATCTTCGATCCTGTCCGTAAAGAGTTTGGCTACCGGTCAGCGTTAACAGGCTGGGTAGAACGCCCCTCGTTGAAAGGTTTGCTGGACCGCCGATCCCGGATCATGCTTCCGGAGGAAGGCGAATACGCATATATGGCGACCACGGAAGCGCTTAAAAACGCCGGTATTGACGAAGCTTTCATCAGCCAGGCACAGCCCGGTATTTTATATGGTAATGACAGCTCTGCAAAAGCCGTTGTTGAGTCAACAGATCTTATACGAGAGAAGAAAGACACGATGCTCGTAGGTTCGGCCGCTGTGTTTCAGACGTTGAATTCTACGGTCACTATGAACCTGGCTACTATCTTCAAATTGAAGGGGATCAATCTGACCGTAAGTGCGGCCTGTGCCAGTGGTTCTCACGCGATCGGCCTCGCCTATGTTCTGATCAAAATGGGATTGCAAAATTGTATCATTGCCGGCGGAGCCCAGGAAATCAACCATTTATCCATGGGGACTTTTGACGCCCTGGGTGCGTTTTCAGTAAACGAAGGCGAACCGGAAAAAGCCAGCCGGCCTTTTGATAAGAACCGGGACGGTTTGATCCCGAGCGGCGGCGCAGCCACTGTCGTAATCGAGAGCCTCGAAAGCGCGCAAAAGCGTGGCGCGCCCATCATCGGAGAGATCATTGGTTATGGATTTTCTTCCAACGGAGAGCATATCAGTAATCCGACCATCGCCGGCCCGGCAAAGTCTTTACGCATGGCGCTGAACGATGCGGGCCTGCCTCCGGAAGCGATCGATTATATCAACGCGCACGCTACCAGCACCCCCGCAGGTGACGCCAGTGAAGCGCAAGCGATTCATGAAGTGTTTCAAAACTGCAACACTCCTGTAAGTTCCACAAAATCAATGACCGGTCATGAATGCTGGATGGCGGGTGCCAGCGAGATTGTCTATTCGTCGCTGATGATGCAACAAAATTTTATCGCACCCAACATCAACTTTGAGCAACCTGACGAGGAAACACAGCATCTGAACATCATAAAAAAAACCACAGAAAAAAATATAAACGTATTTTTGTCCAATTCTTTCGGATTCGGTGGAACTAATTCTACCCTAATTGTGAAACGATTCCCTTAGCAGTCTGGGCAGGGATTGCAGTACCAGGGAATGTTGTCGGCAGAAGCTTTTGATTCTGACCGGACTAAAATGTGGCAAATATGACAATGCAGGAAATCATAGAAAAAACTAACTCATTTTTGGTTGAAGAATTTGAGGCAGACGCTTCATTAATCGTCCCCGAAGCTAGCCTTAAAGAAGTCCTTGATCTTGATAGCCTTGACTATATTGACCTGGTGGTGGCCCTGGAAAGCAACTTTCATTTTAAGGTGCAGCCCGGCGACTTCCTGCCCCTGGTAACTTTCCAGGATTTCTATGATTATATCCAGGCGCAGATCTCTAAAAAAACGACGGTATAGTCATTATATCCCAGCGCTCCAAACTTTTTTTGCCCCTTTAACAGGATTTTACAGATTTTGGATTTAATTTTAGATTGAAATCAATGAAAGCCCGAAGTTAACCGTGTGTTTTTATTGCCCTTTTAAACTTTAAATCCTAAATCATGTACCGTGATTGCCTCTTGTCCATCGTGGACAAAGCCAAGCCGCTCGCCCTTTCCATCCTTATGCTGAGCACCCTAGCTGCCAATGCGCAGACCAAACGTTATGTAGCTCCTACCGCATCCGGCACGGGTGATGGTTCCTCCTGGGCTAATGCCTCTGCCAGTATACAAACGATGATCACCGCATCCGCTGCGGGAGATTCCATCTTTGTAGCAAAAGGCACTTACACCCGCACGTCGGGAACCTTTCTCCTGCGTATGAAGGAAGGCGTAAAAATCTATGGAAGTTTCCAGGGCACTGAAACTTCTTTGAGTCAGCGCGTCATCGGAACGGCCGCCGCCGACAGTAGTCGCCTGAACGGCAACGGCAGCCCGACGATCAGCAATAACACTACGTTATCAACAGCTGCTGTACTGGACGGGTTTTTTCTGACGAATACTACTGCCAGAAACATAGAAAACAATCTGGGTGGTGCCACTTCTGTTCATGGTGATGCCAGCTTCAGTAACCTGATCATCGCTAACGGAAGAGGAGCTACCGGTGCCGGTATTATAACGCCTATAGCAGCCCGACCTTCGCCAATGTGGTATTCAGAAATAATGTTGCTACCAGCAACGGTGGAGCGATGTATAACATTAACGCATCAAGTCCCACTTTAAACAACGTCACTTTTGAAAATAATTCCAGTTCGGCAAATGGTGGCGCTATGTTTAACCAGGGTGGCGCAGGTCCTTCAGACCCTATTCTCACTAACGTTATTTTCAGAAATAACACGGCTGTCGCGGGGGGCGGTATCTACAATAACAGCACCAGCCCCACTTTAAACAGTGTGCTTTTTGAAGGCAATACAGCCGGAAGAGGGGGCGGTTTATATAACTACCTGAATGCTAACCCTGTCTTAAATGATGTTAGAGTTATTGGAAACACAGCAACAGACGCAACCGTCGGTTATGGTGGCGGCGGTATCATGAATCATTCGGCTCGCCCTACTTTAAACCGTGTCTTTGTCAGCGGCAACAGATCGGCTTCGGAAGGAGGCGGTATTTCCAACAGGGACAATGCCTACCCCACCTTGAATAACGTGGTGATCAGTGGAAATTACAGCGCAAGAACTGGGGGTGGTATTTACGTTACGACCAGCAATTCAGGCGGAAGCCTTACACTTACCAATACCACCATCGCCGGTAACTATGCTGCAACAAGCGGCGGTGGTATCTATAACGGAACAAGTGTTGCAACCTTTCAACCCCAGATCAGGAACACCATTGTGTATGGCAACAATGCTACTACAGGCCCGAATGTGATCAATTCGTCCAGCATGACCTTCACCAGCTCTTTGGTACAGGGTAGCGGAGGCAGCGCTGCCTGGGCAACCGGCTTTGGTACCAATGGAGGAAACAACATCGACGCTGATCCACAGTTCGTCGCGCTGGTGCCGGCCACTACTGCGGGACCTACTACAGAAGGCAATTATAGCCTGCAAGGGCCCAGCAGTCCGGCAAACGATGCGGGCTCTAATGCCTATTCCAGCAATTACGGTACTACCGATGTTTCCGGAAGCCCCCGCGTACAAAACAGCATTGTGAATATGGGTGCTTACGAAGCATTTAACGTAGCACTTCCCGTGAAATTTGGCAGCCTGTCGGCGAGGGTGCAGAACAACATCCTGACCGTCAACTGGCAGTCACTTACTGAAACCAATAATGATCATTTCGAAATTGAAGCTTCTGCCGATGGCAAAAAATTCACTAAGATCGGAACAGTTGCTTCAAAAGCCGTTGATGGCAATTCTTCGCAGCCACTGCAATACGAATTCAGCATGGAGGCCGCCGGAGCGGGCGCCCTGATGAGTGTGGGATCCCTGTTGCTCCTGGCCGGTTCTTTCTGGTTTAAAAGAAGAAACAGGCGAGTTGTAGGGTTAGGTGTTCTTTGTATAACCTTTGGTATCGCTTTATTTACTTCATGCAGCAAGAAAGATAACGGACTGGATCCAGGCGGCGATCAGTCGCTGTTTATCAGGGTCGCACAGGTAGATAAGGACGGCAAGAAGTCCTACTCAGAGACCGTGAAGGCGTTGAAAGATTAAGGTCATTTAATTAAAATCAAATAAAACCCGGCTCAATGTTGCCGGGTTTTTATTTGTAGTTGAAAGCTATAGTTAGAAACTATCAAAACATAGATTTAATCAATTTTCATTATAATTAATATGTCATAGTTTTGTCGTGTTACAGCGATTCACTATATATAAACATATTACTTTAAATCTCTAAAACTGTAAAAATGGAAAAACATTCTGGTGACATTAGTAAATGTCCTTTTCATAACGGAAGCATGAAGCAGAGCGCCGGTGGCGGGGGAACGAAGAACCGCGATTGGTGGCCCGATCAGTTAAAGGTGCATATCTTACGCCAACACTCTTCTTTGTCCGACCCCATGGACAAGGATTTTAATTACGCGGAAGCTTTCAACAGCCTGGATCTGGAGGCAGTAAAAAAAGACCTGCAAGCATTAATGACCGATTCGCAAGACTGGTGGCCGGCAGACTTCGGGCATTATGGTGGTCTGTTCATACGGATGGCCTGGCATAGCGCAGGAACCTACCGGGTGCATGACGGACGTGGCGGTGCAGGACAGGGGCAGCAGCGTTTTGCTCCGTTAAACAGCTGGCCGGACAATGTGAGCCTGGATAAAGCAAGAAGACTGTTATGGCCAATCAAACAGAAGTACGGTAAAAAGATATCCTGGGCGGATCTGATGATTCTTACCGGCAACGTGGCACTGGAATCGATGGGCTTTAAAACCTTCGGTTTTGGAGGCGGCCGTGAAGACGTGTGGGAGCCTAGCGAAGATGTTTATTGGGGTTCAGAAAAGACCTGGTTAGGCAACGAAGAGCGGTATGCCAGTGGTGTGCCGGGTGTAGCAGGACATGGCGTAGTATCTTCTGACGAAGACCCTAAAGGAAAGATCCACTCGCGAACACTGGAAGAGCCGCTGGCTGCTGCGCACATGGGATTGATCTATGTAAACCCTGAAGGTCCCGACGGGAACCCTGATCCGATCGCAGCTGCAAAAGATATCCGCGAGACTTTTGGACGCATGGCGATGAACGATGAGGAAACAGTAGCGTTGATTGCCGGTGGGCACACATTTGGTAAAACGCACGGCGCCGCCCCGGCTGATGATTACGTGGGTAAAGAACCGGAAGCCGCAGGCATCGAGCATCAAGGTTTTGGCTGGAGCAATAGCTTTGGCAGCGGAAAAGGAGCGGACACCATTACCAGCGGGTTGGAAGTTACCTGGACCAAAACCCCGACACAATGGAGCAACAACTTCTTTGAAAACCTTTTCGCTTTTGAATGGGAACTCACCAAAAGCCCGGGTGGCGCCCACCAGTGGGTGGCAAAAAATGCGGAGGCGATCATCCCCGATGCATTTGACAGCAATAAGAAACACTTACCCACCATGTTAACAACGGACCTTTCGCTGAGATTTGATCCGGAATACGAAAAGATCTCCCGCAGGTTCCTGGAAAACCCCGATGCCTTTGCGGACGCTTTTGCCAGAGCCTGGTTCAAGCTGACACACCGCGATATGGGACCGCGTGCCCGTTATTTAGGACCTGAAGTGCCAGAAGAAGTATTGATCTGGCAGGATCCTGTACCCGAAGTAGATCATGTGTTAGTGGACGAAGCAGATGTTGACACTTTGAAAGAGAAGATCCTTGCTTCCGGTTTAATAGTGTCTCAACTCGCCGCAACAGCCTGGGCTTCTGCTTCCACCTTCCGTGGCGGTGATAAGCGCGGTGGTGCCAATGGTGCGCGTATCCGCTTAACACCTCAGAAAGATTGGGAAGTTAACAATCCTGGGCAACTTCAAAAAGTGTTGACCACATTAGAAAAGATAAAAGAAGAATTTAACGCTGCGCAAACCGGCGGTAAAAAAGTGTCTTTGGCTGATCTGATTGTCCTGGGTGGTTGTGCCGCGGTGGAAAAGGCAGCAAAAGAAGCCGGACATGATATCCGTGTTCCTTTCACGCCAGGTCGTACAGATGCTTCGCAAGACCAGACGGATGTGGAATCATTTGTACATATGGAACCGTTGGCAGATGGATTCCGCAACTATCGCAAGTCCACTGCAGGCGCTTCAACCGAAGCATTATTGATAGACAAGGCGCAGTTGCTGACGTTAACCGCTCCGGAGTTAACCGTACTGATAGGAGGGCTGCGTATGCTGAACATCAACTTTGACGGGGCAGCGCACGGTGTGTTTACCCAACGTCCTGGCCATCTGACCAATGATTTCTTTGTGAATTTACTGGACATGAATACAGCGTGGGCGGCGACAAGTGAAGACCGGGAGCTTTATCTGGGGAAAGACCGCGCAACCGGTCAGCCTAAGTGGACTGCAACACGTGCGGATCTCGTCTTTGGTTCCAATGCCGAACTCCGCGCCATTGCTGAAGTGTATGCCAGTGAAGATGCAAAAGAAAAATTTGTAACGGATTTCGTGGCAGCGTGGGATAAGGTGATGAACCTGGATCGGTTTGATGTAAAGAAATAGGTGCGTGATAATAAAGTAAAAGGCCGTATTTGAAGCAGCGTTGCGTCGAATACGGCCTTTTTTACAACACGATAGGTATTGTTTTTTTAGATAAAGAATATTGCAGACATCCAAAGAAATAACTTCAATGCTACTCGCCTGGGGAACAGATAGAACACATCTAGCAACTAGGTTGACACCTGGAGTACCGGCTTTAGATCAATGACCCGTATATGAAAGTAGATCTATGACCTTACTAATTAACAAAACACGCACGCTGCGGATACAATACCATCGCTTACCAATCGCTTCAGTAACGCCTCGACACCCTTACGGGCAGCTCCCAATTCGTCCTGAAATGGCCCATAATAAATATCTAAAACGCCTTTCCAAACAACCTTAGTATCTCCCTTTTCAATTATTGAGACTTCAAATAGACCTCCGCTAATAGCATTGTTAACACTATTAACACGGGTTTGTCTAAGTACAATAAGAGCAGCAGGATCATATGCAGAGATTTTAGCCTCCACTTCTTCGTCCGTTTCCAACGCCAAAGGATTTCTTATACTATATACAGTCTCTATTCCCTTTTTCTTCAACGCTGTGGCAAGGTCTGAAGTAAATTTTCCGCCAAACATTTTTGCTTCTTCCTGAATAGTAGCCATTATATATATTTTATCAGGCTGCTTCTGGTAGTCTGCACGTTTATTTGATGAAATAGAAGCCGTTGGGCCGCAAGATTGCAATATGACAGTTAACAATGCCAGTAGATAAACCATCCTTCTCATAAGTAGTTGTTTTTAGTTAAGTAAACAGTTTGTGTTGGTGACTTTTTCTTATTCAGTAAAAGCCTTATTCGTTTGTTGGTAGCGAAAATCCAGAGTCCAGGGAAGGTTTTATCCAGAAAGGATAGAATCATTTTTTAAGTCCTTAGAATCCAGATCCCAAAGATATTTATAATCTCCAATTAATAATAAAAATCACTAAATAAGTAAATCCCTAACATTTAAACATGGGTCAAATGCCACCTGGACAGGGAGCAAATTTTTCTGGAAGATGGCGCAGCATTACGCAAAAAAGATAAGAAACCATATCTGCATGCTATTGATTTATTCGGGTGCATAACATTTTTTCTTTTTATGTGATTTTTTACCGCGAAGCGCGCAAAGATTTGTTCGCAGAGCACGCAGAGTAGGAAGTTGTTTAACCTTTTGAATATTATTCAGCAGAACATTTCAAGCGAACCGAAGCGCCCGCCCGTGCCGGGACGGACGGGAAGAAATCCTACCTAACCCGGTCTGACGGTCTCCGTCTGACCGTTTCTGTATGCAAGCGCCAATCAAATCATCCGATCAGAAAGTGCTACCAGCGCCGGGAATTAGTGCGGGGCCGCTGAAGCCACAAAGACCGGCTTGACATATCGCTCTTATTGGCACACATGATCCGGCTCCGTCCCTTTCGCAGCATGAAAAAAGTGTAAACAACGCCCAGGATTAAAATGTTATGCACCCATTTATTCTATTAAAAAAAAACTAAACGCCCCTAAATTGCTGGAAAGGGCATATAACTTTCTGATGTAACAAACAGTGCTTTTACCTGACACTCAGTCCATAGGTCTCAACTCAAAACATGCTACTTCCCGCCTACACCATATATCTCTAACCCATCTTTACCTAAAACATAGAGTTTATTCTCTTTCAAAAAAACCTGCCGGTAATCTCCCAGGACAGCAGGAACAGACAGCGTTTCCAGCTTCAGCGAAGGAATATGGTATCGGTAAATTTTTCTATCTCCTTCGCCGTAAATGAACTCATCTCTCACACTCAAGTCTTTCCACTTTTTAATATCAATTCTGTTTTTATAGGTACCATAATAATCAAACACGAAAATACCCTGTAAACTGTCGTACAGGTACACATATTGGCTCTGGTCAAATATTTTCGAAGGGGCCAAAGCCTGATCGAATAGCTGACGAAAATCGGCCGTCTTAAAAATAACATTGCCTTCGTCGTCCAGCTTCTTCAACACGTTATCCATATCGTCGTAGAGCCACATCTTGCCGTCGTAAGACAAGCCCACCGCCGTGACATTGAACATTCCTTTTCTTCTTAAATCGATGGTGTTCTTTAAATTCAGCATGCCATCCAGTACGGCTACAGTAGAAAATCCTTTGTAGTATAACAAGATCTTTACCGGGTTAGAGACATCCACCAGCGTTGCCTCCCCGTATTTCTTTACATTATTAAACACAGAAACAGAGTCGCCGCTAGCATTTAATTTCTTCAACTGATTGGTGGCATTCAGCAAATAAATATTGTCGAGGTTATCAACGGAGAAAGACGCATAAGTACCGGGAATGGTCATGAGCTTCTGACCCAGCACCAGTTCCTGGGCCTTGGGCGCAACGCCGTAGCAAAGCAGCGCAAGTATGGTTATGAGAAGTTTCAATGGTTCCGGATAATTTTATGTTCATTATTAGCATAAGACCGCAGTTGCACATCCGTGCTGTCAAATACCGCATAGGTATAAAAACTGATCCAATCGCCCAGGTTAATATACCTGCTGTCAGGAGTCAGACGAAAATCGATAGGCAAATGTCTATGTCCAAATATAAAAAAGTCAAAATATTTCTTTTCCAGTTGTTCTTTGCAATACTGAATCAGCCACTCACGATCCTCACCCAAAAAGGTTTCTTCGGAAGTGCCCGTCTTGGCACGGCTGCGCCGGCTCATGTAATTGGCAACCCCCATCCCGATCTGGGGCGGTAAAACGCCAAAAGCCCACTGGCATACCGGGTTGCGAAATACTTTCTTCAACCGTTTGTATCCTTTGTCTCCGGGTCCCAATCCATCACCATGGCCTACCAAAAACTTTTTACCATTCCATTCAAATTCCCGGGGTTCGAAATACACGCGCATGTTCAATTCCTGCTGCAGGTAATCATTCATCCACATGTCATGATTGCCCACAAAAAAATGAAGCTTGATTCCGCTGTCAGAAAGGGCCGCCAGCTTGCCTAACAGGCGTACATAGC
The DNA here is from genome assembly GCF_055693045.2 of Niabella sp. ZPM-14. NCBI lineage: Bacteria > Pseudomonadati > Bacteroidota > Chitinophagia > Chitinophagales > Chitinophagaceae > Niabella > Niabella sp. ZPM-14. Next base: position 2,837,974 of record NZ_CM181148.1, on the reverse strand, counting down.
CTTTGGGAACCACATATTTGTACTCATACCAGAAGTCAAACATATCGCCCACAATAAAGATCTCGGCCGCCTTCGATTCAATCTCGCTCAGGAACCGGATGATCAGCTGCTCGCGAATCAGGCTTGCTTCATGCGACGGCACGCCCAGGTGAAAGTCTGACAAAAAATATATGTTCTTCCTGCTGTCCAAATAATAAAATTGTAAACCGTAAAATTAAAGGATTGTCCCCTTGTTTAGTCGCGGAAAATATAACGCCTGAAAGGCATCCTGAATTTTCTTTTGCCGTAGTGGCTGATTCCGAGCCCCGTCAATACCAGCAAGACCCCTGCGATCGTGTAAACACTGATGGTATCTTTCATAAGTATCGCCGCGATGATGATTCCGAATATAGGACACAGGAAAAGCCACAGGCCTGCCTTTACGGCATCTTGCCTGATCAGCTTCAACCATAATAAAACCGCGACAATGGAGACGGGTATGGCCAGCCAGGCGGTGCCAATCCAGAAGTTATGATCGAAATGATTAGCGCTACGCTTATAGGTTATTAACATGAAAGGCAACAAAAACAAGCCTCCCAACAGCGTTTGCCAGCCGTTAATAGTGAGCAGGTGTAAATCGTTCCATTGTTTGGAAGAAAAATAGATCGTGCCGATGGAATAGGAAAACATGCTCACGATCAGCAAGACCAGTCCCCTCACGGTTACCGTCGCCTCGCCGATCAACGGCCAGGCCACCACGACAAAGCCGGCAATACATACCAGTAATGCCAGGAGGATGGGAACACTCAAAGGTTTCTTTAAAAGGAAGAACGATAAAAAACTGATAAAAACGGGACTGGCAGCCACGGTCAAAGCTCCAACACTTGCCGTTACTTCTTTCATGGCAATGACATACATACCCAGGTAAATACTGATGTTCAGCAATCCGTAAATGGCCAGCTGCTTCCACTCTTTGCCTTTAGGTACTCTTTTTCGCAAAAGGACATGCGATATAAACAGCATGATACCCGCACCGATACCAAAGCGGCATACCGCTACCACCAGCGGCTGCGCAACTGTCAGGGCCATTTTAGTTGCTGTCGATGCGGAAGGCCAGAGGATGGCGAAAATAAGGCCGGTAATGAGCCAGGATTGTTTGTTTTGCATTTAGAGAGGGTGAACTTGAATTGAATTTAATCGAGAAAAGGTTTGTTTTTATACCCTCCTCCATCATATAGATTCGACTACTTCTGTGCCGGCGTTAAGCTTTACAGAGTAGATACCGCTCTCCCTGCCGGATTCGCTTGCGTAGGCCTCACTTGCGCCAATAATGCGCCCGTTTGGCTCTTTTAAATAAAAATAATGACCCCCTTTTGGAGATGTCTTGCGAATGAAATTTGAATCTTCAAGGGCAGTTTTCATCACCGACTGAATACCTTCCTTACATGCTGCTTTCGTTGTATAGCTCTCACTATTCAGTATGATCTGTCCGTTGGCAGCTGTCAATTTGAAATGATAATGACCATTAGGACGTTTTAAGATGATAAACTTTCCCATACGCAAATTTAATTAATAAAGTTTTTATTGATTTCAAATACCAACTTGTCTATCGCTTTTTTCCAATGCTCAATTCTCTGCACACTGATTGATTTTATAGCGTGATACCCGCTACCTATATTCCTATCCCTGTCGGCTCTGTGAACAATATTGTGTCTTCTGGCAATCATTTCGTTTAAAACAGGAAAGAGTTCTTGCATGGGAGATGTCACTGTCAGGCAAATACCTTTTAAAGCAGACGCAATATCAGAAGTATTGTTAAAGCTAACCGTGCCCAAATATTCTTCAACCGAAGAGGTAATGACCCAATCAATATTCTTCCCCCTAAAAGCGACAAGATCCCCCAAGGTAAACTTTGTCGCCCGACCTATATCTGACGTTCCTGCCAACGGAATATGACTTATCTTTTCTTTCTCCTGCAGGGGAAGCTTCCAGCTTAACAAATTCCTTAAATACTCTTCAAGTGTAGCATGAGCCAACACTGTGGTTGCTCTCAACATATCTAATGAGTTTGTGGCCTTTCGGCCTTTCCCGGTTGACAGCGTTTTGTATAAGCTAACCAGGTTGTTCAAGCGTAAGAAGTTTTTGTCAAACGTATACATGATGTTTTCAATCATAAACTAGTCTTTTAAATGAACATAGGCGGAGTCTTTGAGCTTCATTTCACCACCCCCTCAAACCGCACATCGTCGAGGCTAAAAGAACCTCCATCGCCTTCTGCATTGAACCCGTAGATTCGGAAAGTAACGGCGCTGCTGACACCCTTGTAGGCCGCTCCCAGCTCAATGCTACAGCCATCCTGCGCAGTGGTACTGGCATCTTTGAATTGAAAAATATGATCAGCTATAACTGAAATATTTTGATTGTCTTCGCTGACCATCGCAGGGAGATTAGCGGCGTAAGCATCCTTGCCGGACCGGACACTTACCTGTCGTACACCGGTGCTCGATCGCTGCAGGGTGAATGTGATTTTTGAAAGGTCTATCGTCGTCCCCGATACAGGCGTAATCGTTACTTCATAGTATTTTGTCAGATCGATGGTTCCTGTGAATTCGTCGCTTCCGTCTTTTGCACCTCCAGGCCAGGACTTGAACGAAAACCTGCCGGAGGCTGAAGAGTTGGCGCTCACACCTACAGCATTAAACTTTCCAAAGGTTATCCCCTCTGCAGTCGGCGGCGGAGTGGGGTCGGTGGTTCCGGTTGAATTTTTTACATCGGTAAACTCATAGATAACTGAAAAGGGCCCGCCAAAGCCTCCCACAACATCGCCCTGGCTCCGCAAGGTCAGTTGTGTTTCAAGTGGTGCGCCCTTTGTTGACGATTGATATATTGAAACATAACCGGTCACACTTGCCGATTTTGAAGGCATAACTATCCCCGAGGCATTTCTTACAAAGCTGCGCAGCTGCCCCGTAGCATCGCTTAAAATATAATTCACTCCGCTGGAGGTGGAATAGTCGGTAGATATCGACACATTTCCAATCGTCACTACAGTAGATTCCCATAAACGGTTATTGTTGATGATCTCAGCGATGGTAGCGGCACGCGGCGTAACCTGACCTGTTCCCGAACGCGTACCCTTTTCGACGTTATTGACCTGCAATCCGCCATTGAAGGTGCTTAAACTTAGCCCCCCGACTGTAACGGTTAAAGAGTCTCCGGGAGCCGCATTCGGATTATTTTTGAAGCGCAACTGTATCCCGGCTGTAGCATCCTGCAAGCGATAATTACCGCTCGCCTCGTTTTTTGCTTCGGATACAACGACGCCCTTGATAAACACCCCCGCAGGAATGGATGAATCTCCGGTGGCATAAGCTTTCAATGCTTCTATAGATTTCAGCTCAGTCACGGGTATTTGTCCGTTACAGCGCGCGTTGTAAAATTGTACATCAGCGGTATCCCGGATGGATAGTTGTACTTTATCGTTGAACAGGGCTGCAACGCCCGTCAACACGCCATTTCCGTCGGGCAGGTCTAATCCGGCGAATCGCGCGTAGCTGCTGTTACGCAAAATTATACGCTCCGCCGCGCAGGTATTCACGGTGTAATTCACTGCGCTCACATTTCCTGAAGCATCTGCGTAGGTCTTGGTAATATCCGCGTCTCTGAACTCAGCATTATCGATCTGTACTAAAGTGCTGATGAGCGGGTCCTGAATGTTATTGGAAATATCGGATGGTTGCACCTGTTGAGGTGTGACCAGGTTGTTCAAGGAGCCTTTGACGATAAACTCATCAAACATCGGTTGAGGAATGCCATCCATATTTAAAAAACGGCCGTCGCTGGATCGCGAAGAGTCCAGACCCAACTGGATCGTGCCCCCATAATCACCTAACATTAATCCTTTCAGTTTAATAAAGATCCTCCTCCCAACAGGATACTGGGCGTAAACATTATTAGCATCGAGCAATACAGGAATACCGCCCGACTCATCTTGTATGATGATCTGTTTATAAAAGTTCCCCGAACGGTCATCAGCGATCACGACACCGGAAATGACCTGCTCATCATCGATCCGCTTGAAATCACCCTTCTTTTCATAGCGGGCTTTCAGGTCCCTAATGGACAGCGTGACATCAATTTCCGGATCGGCATTCTGCGGTGGTTCATCAAACTGACGGTTGCAGGACCCGGGTATAAGCACTATCCAAAGAAGAAAGATGGCGCTGTTGAAAAAGGAGTTTTTCATATGAATGTATTTTATCTGAATAAGATCAAGCCGTTACCTGAATGTTCTGCTTCTACCTGAATTAAAACCGAAGCCCTATGCTGCCAAAGAAGTTGAGCCCATAAGCATAATAGTATTTAGGAGGAAACTTATTAACATCCTTTCTTTCAAAATCAAAACGCAGTTGCTCAAATCCGCCCGACCGGATGTCGTTGCTGTTCAGCAGATTGTTGATCCCTAGATTGAACAAGACATACGTGCGTCGGCCATTGATATAGTGCCTGCGCGGTAAAAGCTTGCTCCATCCGCCAAAAAAATCAAGCGTAAACTGCTCTTTGAATTTCTCCTGCTCCAACACACGCTGCTTTACCTCTTCGGTTACAGGAGCCACAGCATCAGCGTCGGTGATCGCATCTGAAGTTCTTCTCAGCGGATTGGGGCTTAGCCACATATTGTCAAAATAATTTCCGGTAACACTGACATACCAAAATTTAGGCGAACGATAAAACAGGCCCGCGCTGTAAGCATTCTGCGGTGTGGAAGGAATGCGATAGTTCCGGAGATAAATGGTCTGTTTGGCCAGGATCTCTGCACTATTGTCGACGGTAATAATAGCGTGCTGCCGGCTGTCATAATAGAAACGGCCGACCGATGCGGCTCCGTTAAAACTCAGTGTGGACGTGAGTTTGATCTCAGCGCCCAGTTCAGCACCAAAAAATACTTTGTCGATACCGCTCAAAGCATAGTTAACGAAATTCTGAAACTGATCGTGATAAAAGGTCAACACATCCACCGCGCCTGTGGTCCTGGTGTAATAACCGGTAATGCTGAGTCTCGTCCGCGGTGCGTTCAGCTTATAACCGGCCTCGCCTGAAATGATTGCTTCGCTGGTAAGTCCGTCAATTAAAGTGCTGCGCGTTCGCTGGGAGATATAAGCGTTTTCAAACAGCGGCGGCGCTGTCCGGTAAGAGCCATTCGCAAAGAAATAATTGCGGCCATTGACTTTATAAGTGATCCCCGCTTTTGCACCGCGGTTGATGAAGCTCTGTGTGACAGACCTGCCATACGACAAGTCTTTAAACAAACCGTTCCGGTTCTTTCCCGTTCTGAAAAAATTGGTATTGGATAGCTCACCCGTAACAAACAGGTCAAAACGCTTTAATTGAAAAACCAGCTGCGCCCAACCTGCCGCTTTATTAGTAGTGATCGTGTAATTATAACCGTACTGCTCTCCTTTGGTAATGATGCGATTCGGCTGGTTTAGGTCATGCTGGATGGCGCTGTTATCATCTGGAAAATCCCGCTCGGCAAATTGATTGATGTTGACCCAGAAATCGCCGCCCAACAGGTCTTTCACTTCCTGGTAGTAATGATTGATTTGCTGTTGATAATTTCCGCCGATAGTAAGCGTCATGGTCTTATTCAGTTTTCCATTATACACGCTGTTCACAAAGAACCTCTTCGTATCGTTGACGCGATTTGACAAAATGTAGAGTGACTGGTTGCCGGTAACCGTGTTCCCTGCTATCCCATCGGCATTATTGACCGAACGATGATTACTTTGATTGGTTGTATAAAACTGATCCCATTGTATCTGCAACTTTTCGGGGTTGGCCACATAATCCTCTTTCAGCAACTGATGAATTGCCGGATTGCTATTGAGATAAAAGCCTGGCAGATATTTGTAATAGTCAGGCCGGGGATCGGAAACATTGTACCAGTCCAATGCTGAATTTTTCCGCTTTCCAAACGTGTATGCCACCGTTGTCACAAGCGTGCTGTTTTCCTGGGGTTTGTATTCATATATCCCCATAAATACCGGCTGAAAAGTCTCCAACACATTGGCATTCCTCTTTTTGCCGTTTTGATAGCCCCAGGAAGGATTATAAAAATTAGACCCGGCCAGATCCCGCGCCTCCTGCACAGAAGCGCCCTGGCGGCCACTTTCGGTAGGTGCACCAAAAGCGATCAGCGACAACACATTTTTGCCTTTGATCTTTTTATCCACGGCAGCATAATAGCTCGCTCCCTCATAGTAAGTCCCTGGCACATAGCCTTCCCGCGCATAGCGACCTGTAAACGCCAGGCTATAAGCCCACCCCTTCTTGCTGAACCCCGATCCTTTATTTAATGCAATGCGATGCCGGTAATTTCTGTTAGAGATAGCGTAGCTTAATTGAGTCTGTGCCCACTGTGCGCCGGCCCTCATATCTATGTTGGTATTGAGCCCGATCGATCCAAAGCTGAAGTCGCCGGGCTGCAAGCCATACACGACCTGTCGCGAGCGCATGGCGTTATTCAGGCCGCCCCACAAACCGAAAGGCGTAAAGCCGTTATCAAGGCCCGTGAAATCAATGCCGTTAATATAAACCGCGTTGCCCTGCGATTCATAGCCTCTGAGCCGGAACCTGAGCGGACTGAAACTAAACGCCGCTGCCGAGAGGAAGGGATCGCGCCCGGCCGTTAAGATCGAAGAAACAACGCTGTAGCCCTCATCCTCCAACTCATCATCGTTGATGACGACCGTCGGGAGACTACTTCTTGCTTCGTCTGAAAGAATGCGCTGATCAGGGACTGTGTCCTGCGCTAAGGCTGATTGCTGGGCACAGGCATCAATGCCAAAGCCCAGAATAAGGGTGAATAGGATAGCTGTGTTTCTCATATGACTTGTTAGCGGCGACATAAATATATAGAAAATATTAAATGAATTCACATTTGATAACCAGATCAATCAATTAAATTTACTAATCAACTTATTGCATATGAAAACACGCACCATTACCCTGCTACTGGTCTTTTCCGCCGCATTCGCCAGGGGACAAGCCGCTTATAAAACGGCTGTTATTGGCTTTTATAATCTCGAGAACTTTTATGATACGATCTTCCACGGCAGCAACGACGATGTCAACTTCACGCCTCACGGATCAAAAGCATATACGAGCGAGGTGTTTCACGATAAACTGGGCAAGCTGGCCCAAGTGATTGCACAGCTCGGAACTGACGCGAATCCGGATGGACCGGCGGTGCTGGGTATCGCCGAGATCGAGAATCAATTCGTGTTAGACACCTTATTACGACATCCGCTCATAGCTGCTCGCGGTTACAAGTACGTGCACTATAACTCGAAAGATCTCAGGGGTGTTGATGTTGGGCTCGTTTACAACCCCAGGTATTTTAAGGTCGAAAGAAGCCGACCCATTTTTGTGAAGCTGCCTTCGGGAGCGAAAGACGCGGCTTTTACACGGGATATTTTATGGGTGAAGGGGTTGCTGGATGGTGAGCGGATACACGTGTTTGTCAATCACTGGCCCAGCCGCGCAGGAGGCGAAAAACGTTCAGAGCCTGCACGTATGGCCGCTGCAGAAACGGTGCGCAGATGTATCGACTCGCTCCTCATTATAGAACCCGAAGCCAAAATGATCGTGATGGGCGACCTGAATGACGACCCTATCAACAATAGCATCATCAAAGGCCTTAAAGCCACAGGGAACACCCATTCGGTTAGCCCGGAAGACCTGTACAATCCCTGGACCGGCCTGTATAAAAGCGGCAACGGCACATTGGCTTACCAGGATGCCTGGAGCTTGTTTGACCAGATCATCTTCTCCTGTTCTTTTCTTAATAAGAAACAGGCCGGCTTTTTTTATTACAGGCACCAGGTGTTCAAAGCAGATTATCTGATTGAAACTGCAGGTCGGTACAAGGGATATCCCATGCGCTCTTACAATGGCGACGTGTATCGCGGTGGCTACAGCGATCACTTCCCTACCTATATCGTTTTATTAAAGAGAGCAGAGTAATGTTGGCTCAATGGTTATATGAACATCACGTTCCTTTGTCGTCCGATAAATACGCTACAGATTTAATTGGTTTTGTACGTACAGGAGATTAAATTTGACGTTCTTATTTAAACGATAAAAATCACTTTTAATTTTTTGTTATGGCAGCTATATCAGATATCGGCGTAATCGGCCTTGCGGTGATGGGTGAAAATCTCATTTTGAATATGGAAAGCAAGGGTTTTCATGTAACGGCGTTTAACCGGACAGTCGATAAGGTCGATCATTTTGTAAATGGCAGAGCCAAAGGAAAAAATATTACCGGAGCACATACGATTGAAGAGCTGATAGGTTCTCTCAAATCGCCACGCAAGGTGATGTTGATGGTAAAGGCAGGTAAGCCTGTGGATGATTTTATTGAATTACTGATCCCTCATTTAGAGAAAGGCGATATCATTATCGACGGAGGTAACTCCCATTTTCCGGATACCGAAAGAAGAGTAAAATACGTCGAGAGCAAAGGCCTGCGTTATATCGGCACCGGTGTTTCAGGTGGAGAAGAAGGCGCGCTGCTGGGCCCTTCAATTATGCCTGGCGGATCCAAAGATGCCTGGCCGGAAGTGAAACCTATTTTTCAAGGCATTGCTGCCAAAGTGGATGACGGATCTCCGTGCTGCGACTGGGTAGGCGATGGCGGCGCCGGGCATTTTGTAAAGATGGTACACAATGGCATCGAATATGGTGATATGCAGCTGATCTGCGAAGTATATCAACTCATGAAAGACGTGTTGGGCATGAGCGCCGATGAAATGCATGAAGTATTTAAAGAATGGAACGAGGGAGAGCTGGATAGCTACCTGATCGAAATTACCCGCGATATCCTGGCATATAAAGAAGATGGCACGCCGATCATCGATAAGATCCTGGATACAGCGGGACAAAAGGGTACCGGCAAATGGACCGGAACCGTAGCGCTGGAGTTAGGCATTCCGCTCACGCTGATTACAGAATCGGTTTTTGCGAGATGTTTATCTGCTTTAAAAGACGAACGTGTGGCTGCATCCAAAGTGTTAACCGCTGGTCCGAAAGCCGCTTTTGACGGAGATAAAAAACAATTTATCGATCAGCTGCGCGATGCCTTATATGCTGCTAAAGTGATCTCTTACGCACAGGGCTACCAGATGATGCGCGCTGCTGCAAAAGAATATGGATGGGAGTTGAATTACGGGAATATCGCTTTGATGTGGAGAGGCGGCTGTATCATCAGGTCACGCTTTTTAGGAAATATCAAAGAAGCTTTTGATAACAACCCGGATCTGACCAACCTGCTATTGGATCCTTATTTCGCTGAAAAGATCCAGGCCTGCCAGGAAGGGCTTAGAAAAGTTACCGCAACCGCTATGCTGAACGGCATCCCGGTTCCTTGCCTGAGTGCAGGTATCAATTATTACGATGGCTATCGCACAGAAAGGCTTCCGGCCAACCTGTTACAGGCGCAGCGTGATTATTTCGGCGCTCATACCTACGAAAGAATGGACCAGCCTCGTGGAAAATTTTTCCATACCAATTGGACCGGCCGAGGAGGCGATACTTCTTCCACCTCTTACGATGTGTAACTACACTAATTGATAAAAAGAAACGCCGCTCAATTGAATAACTGAGCGGCGTTTTTATATGATTAATGGGATATCTTAGTTCAGATATTTCAGGATATCGTCGCTCATTGGCTTTACTTTAGAAGGAAACACGGTAATCAGCTGACCTTTTTCGTCTACTAAAAATTTAGTGAAGTTCCATTTCACAGGGTCTTCTATACCTTTCTTTTTTGCTTCTGCCACGAGGTATTTATAGATCGGTGCGATATCATCCCCCTTGACAGAGATCTTCTTCGCCATCGGGAAAGTTACCCCGTAATTTTTTTGACAGAAGGCAGCAATCTCTTCATTGGAGCCAGCCTCCTGCTCTTTGAAGTTGTTGGCCGGGAATCCCACCACCACGATCTTATTGCCATATTTTTTATACAGTGCTTCCAGCTCTTCGTATTGTGGCGTGTAGCCGCATTTGCTGGCCGTGTTAACGATCAGTATCTTCTTTCCTTTGAAATCTGCAAAATTGATCGTGCCGCCACTGAGGCCATCCACCTTAAATTTATAAATCGGGCTGGCGATGAACAACGTAGATGATAATAATACGGTAAGTAATAAAGTTTTCATTGTAATGATATTTGAGATGTATTGAATCAGGTATTAGATGTGTAGCCCAACGTCGCGATACTTATTTGAACACCGCTTATTTCAGTCATTGCTGTGGCGCAAGCCTCCAGCGTAGCTCCTGTTGTCATCACATCGTCCACTAAAAGTACTTGTTTATTTTCAATTGTTGCAGGCTGATCTGCCACAAATTTCCCTTCCATGTTTTGCCAGCGGTCGATGCTGCTTTTACGGGTTTGCGTTTCAGTAGCCATAGATCTTTGAATCGCATTCGTTACAACAGGAAGGTGTAGCACTTTTGCCATTCCCTCGCAAAGAATCTCCGACTGATTGTATCCGCGCGCGCGCTGCCTGCTCGCATGAAGAGGCATCGGGATCAGCACCTGCACGTTGTTAAAACGTCCGCTTTCTAATAACTGGCTGCCCATCATTTGCCCCAATTGAAGTCCCAGCTCTTTATCTCCTTTGTACTTGAGCTGATGGATCACATTGCGGACCAGGAAGTGTTTGGTAAAATGAAGCTGGGCGGTCGCTGCCTGTAAATGAATTCTTCCCGCCAACTTTTGTTCGACAGGATTATTGACCTGGCATTCAAAACCAGTCCATGGAAGTTCATGATTGCATCGGATGCATAGCTGGCTGCCGGCAGGTAAAGCATCTGATCCGCAACCGGCGCAAACCTGCGGGTAAAAGAGATGCACCAAAGAATCCTTAAGAAGTTTGATGGTGTTCATAGGCAGATAGTTTATGGTTCATAGTAAATAGCTTATGGTTCATAATAGCTTATGGAACATTCGTGAACCATCAGCTACGCACTATGAACCCTAAAATTAAAACAAATACTGGTACACTTCCTCGACCCTGGCCATCGCTACTACTTCTATGTTGAACTTTTGGCGGCTCTGGCGCAGCGATTGGTTGTATTTGGAAACAATGATCTTTTCAAACCCTAACTTTTCCGCCTCGGCGATACGCTGGTCAATTTTATTGACCGCACGGATCTCACCGCTTAACCCGATCTCACCGGCAAAACAAATGTTCTGAGGCAACGGCACATCTTCATAAGAAGACAGCAAGGCACAAAGCACGGCCAGATCAATGGATGGATCTTCTACTTTGATGCCGCCGGCGATATTTAAAAACACATCCTTCACCCCAAAGTGAAACCCTCCGCGCTTTTCCAGCACCGCCAGTAATAACTGCAGTCGCCGGAGGTCAAACCCGCTCACGGTTCTCTGAGGCGTTCCATAAACGGATTGGGTCACTAATGATTGTACTTCAATCAGTAACGGCCTTATTCCTTCGAGCGTAGCGGCGATCGCAATACCGCTCAGTTGTTCTTCTTTTTGCGTGATCAGGATCTCGCTCGGATTGGACACACCCCGCATGCCCTTGTCGGTCATTTCATAAATACCCAGCTCGCTGGTACTGCCAAACCGGTTTTTAAGCGTTCGCAATATGCGATAAGCATAATGCCGGTCGCCTTCAAATTGCAGCACCACATCTACCATATGTTCCAGTATTTTAGGACCGGCAATGCCCCCCTCTTTGGTAATATGTCCGATCAGGAACACCGGCGTATTGGTTTCCTTGGCATAGCGCTGAAATTCTCCCGCACATTCTTTTATCTGCGAAATACTCCCCTGCGATGCGTCTATCAAATTGGATTGTAAGGTCTGCACAGAATCTACGATGACCACATCCGGTTTTAGTTTTTTTATTTCCTGGAAGATCGTTTGCGTTGATGTTTCTGTCAGCAGAAAGAACTGGTCATTGTCAATAGCACCTTCATGCTGCAGCCGATCGGCCCTCATCTTAATTTGTTGTTCACTCTCCTCACCGCTTATGTATAACACTTTGTGATCGGTGAGCTGCAATCCTTCCTGAAGAAACAAGGTGCTTTTCCCGATACCCGGCTCACCCGCGACCAGCACGATACTGCCCGAAACGATACCGCCTCCTAATACGCGGTTCAACTCAGGATCGGCAGTGACAATCCTTCTTTCGTTGCTACTCTTTACTTCCGAAAGCGTCACAGCCTTTGTAGCGCGCTTCTGTTGCCCTGCATATTCATTCCAGTTTTGTTTTCCGTTTGTCTTTTCGATTACTTCTTCCACAAAGCTATTCCACTGGCCACAAGCCGGGCATTGACCCAGCCATTTCACGCTTTCATATCCGCAGTTCTGACAGAAAAAAGACTTCTTCACTTTACTCATGCCATAAAAGTAGTGAATAGTTGCATCAGGAAGTTGAACGCTTTTGAAACTTGTAGCAGAAGCATGAACATAGCAGAAGTGATTTTATGATGCTGGCAAAGAGTTTGCGACGGATAAAGACGATCCGCCTTTTGAAATAAAAATTTTTTAAGTGAAGAATATAGAGATTGTCCGATATGGATGGCGCTGGCGCAACAGTTTTGGTTCAGAGATAGAATGAAATGGCTTCGGATTCTTATTCACTTTCACATAATGAACCGTCATGAAAAGAATAATGAAACGGTTAGGTTTACTTGCTCATTTTTTTTCAGAAACGAAAGGTACAAAAAGCAAAAAGGCCTCGCTTGCGCTTGGCCCTTTTACTTACTAACCCATTAAATTCTGCTACTAAGGTACAAATACGATTTAATATTAAAAAATGAAATTATGCAGGGACAGGATTAATAAATTATAAACGCTGAGATAAGATTTAGATTAATTTTTCATAAACAATTGATTATCAATATTAAAATCTCAACCACATCGCCGTTAAAAATTAGTCAAATAGTTTTCTACATGACAAAAAGTCGCAATTTTTGTACTAAATTGCAGATGGTTCCTAATTTGCGTGGTTACGGCTATAAAACAATTTTTTAATACATGACTCCGTCAATTTTTTTAGTTTCAATCATTTTCGTCGGCATTAGTATGCTGGTGTCGATGATTTTGAAAAGTAAGTTCAAGAAATACGCTCAGGTTCCTTTGGCTAATGGTATGAGCGGCAGCGAAGTAGCACAAAAAATGCTGCGTGAGAACGGGATTTACGACGTTCAGGTGGTTTCTACGCCTGGCTTTTTGAGCGATCACTACGATCCTGCAAAGAAAACGGTGAATTTGAGCCCTGATGTATATGAAGGCCGCAGCATTTCAGCGGCGGCTGTGGCAGCGCACGAATGTGGACACGCGGTGCAACATGCGACAGCGTATGGACCACTTCAAATGCGCAGCAAACTGGTTCCCGCTGTTCAATTCAGTTCAATGATCGTGAATTGGGTGTTATTGATCGGGGTGGTGATGGCGGCTTCCGGCAATACCACTTTATTGCTGATCGGTATTATTTTGATGGCCGTGACCGTTTTATTCAGCCTTATCACGCTGCCCGTGGAGTTTGACGCCAGTAAGCGAGCACTGGCCTGGTTACAACATACTAATGTAACCAATAGCAACGAATACCCCCAGGCGAAAGACGCGTTGAAATGGGCCGCTACCACTTACGTTGTTGCTGCATTGGCAGCCGTGGTGACCCTGATACAGTATATTATGATCTACATGGGCGGTCGAAGAGATTAATCATTATCTGCCCTAATCGATTTAAAGGCTCGCTGATGACAGCGGGCCTTTTTAAAGTAATACCCGCAGAAATTCACTTAATCATCATTAGAAAACTGAATTGCACCTCCCAAAAGACCGCCCAGGCCCACGCGTACGCCAAATTGTGTTCGCAACAGTGGTTGATAACCCGCCACGAAATCGACCCTGAAGATCTTGAAAATATTCTCCAGTCCGGCAAAAGCTTCGGCGTAGTGCTGCTGCTGATTAACATAAAAAGCGTTACTACCGACCACCAGGTTCCATTTTAGCCGGTTGAACAAAGGAATCTTGTTCGTAAGCAAACCGTTCAGATGATGCTCTACATTGACCTGGCCATACCATTTTGCCACGTTGCTATAAGCATAGTAGGGAGCCAGCTGAAAGCTATTCAGGTAATTTAAGTTGTAAAAAGTGCGATTCCCGTTAAAATGTGTCATGTCCGGGATGCCATAGTGATCTGCATTGATAAAACCACCCATACTGATCCGGTACTTCAGAAGGCCGGCCAGCTTCAGATCTTGATCGTCCGAGACACCCACCTTCCATTTATTAAAATTCACATCGCTTCCAAGCAACGACGGCACACCGGTTGTAAAATCTGCCATAAACAAAGGTTGGTTCGACCCGATGGGCATTTTATGAGTGGGATACTGAACATATTTTTGCCCGGCCTGGTAGCGAAAGGAAACCCCGGCAACCATCGCCTGGTGACGTGTAAAAGGAACATTTGCCAGCGCTTCGGGATGATTCGGCGTAAACGCACGGTTATTTCCGGAGAAAGCATAGTCTGTCGTATTTTGCAACGGTAACCGGTCTTCGTACCTGAGATTCAACCGGAGTGTAAGACCATTATCAAACCTGTTATTATAAGCAACACTGCCAAACCAGTTCTCATATAGCTTCATATAGTTTTGTCTGAACACCAGGGTGTAAAAACTGTTCGTAAGCGGATCAATGGGCCCATCGTTATTCAGTTGGCTCACGCGTTTACCTCCGGACAACGACAAATATCTCTGACGGTAAGGCAACGCTTTAGGCATGAAACGCAACGTCCCGTAAGTGTTGAAGTGCTGATTTTTGAATCCGTAGCGCATGTTCCAAAAAAAATAGTAGTTATACTTACCTTTCTCGGGCGTGTAGTTAAATCGCTGGTCTACCTTTAGCGCCAATCCTTCAACAGTGTTGTACTCAAAGCCTTTTATGAGGCCGCGCAACCGGTAATAGGCCGTCTGATCCTTTGCATACCATCGATAAGTCTGGTTGTTCCAGAGTACGTTGAAGACCGTTACTTTCTGACGCTTGCGAAGCGAGTCATAATACGTTTTAGGCCGGTTCTTGTTGGCCTCCGCGATGCTGTCGCGGATCGTGTAGTAGCGTTTTTCGTCTTCCTCCAATGTTATCGGGCGGCTTTGCTTCCAATAGTTAGTATCTCTTTGGTAATAACCGGAATCATATTTCATCACCACATTATTGAAATAGCCTTCTCCAAAATCAGGACGGAAGTTATAATTGCTATACACATTTACAAAGCTGCCGACGCCTTTAAAACCCAGCTTGTCGAAGGCAATAGATATGATCTGGTTTTTTGTTCTCCATACGCCGTTCGCAACCGGGCTATGTAGCTGTGTGATACGCAGCGTATCGATCAGCTCCAGCTGATATTCTTTTGTAAGTAAAAGATCAAGGCTGTAGATGCGCCAGCTTTTATCGGTGATCTCAATATTGCCTGAAAACAATGGTTCGTTTCTTCTTTTCGGAATTACCCGGATCGTTTTTACTGTGACGCCATCGCGTTCGTAGGTATTCAACAGTTTGTACCGGTAATAATGAAGCGCGGCATCAGCAATGGGCGAAATATAACCGCGGGAAGCATTGTTGACATCAAAAATAGTGACGATGTTGGTATAAAATGACGTGACCCTGGAGAATACCAGGCCCATATTACTACCTTTTGAAAAACTGGACAGCACCGTTATTTTTGATTGCGAAGGCGGCACTTCCTCCAGCAGTAAATTGGATTCGGACAGCATCAGTACGCCTTTTCCCATAGAGTCGAGGCCATCCGAAGGATCGCGTTCCACTTTCTGTCCCAACACCCTGTCAGGGATTTCTTTAGTCTTGATCAGGCCTTTCAGATAAATATTGACGGAAACGGAGTCCGTCTGGCGCTGATAATAGCTTTTCTTTTTGATCGCTTCGCGGATGATGCGATAAGCAGGGTCTTCGCCACGTACTTTCACGACGACCTCGCTCATTGTCTTTTGATGGGCTGATAAAATAATATCGAGCCGCTGGTCATTGCCCGTTACCTCAATAGTTTTTTCGACCGCGGTGAAACCGACGTATTCAAAAACCAGTGTATGCCGTCCCTCCCTTACATCAAGCGCATAAAATCCTTGGCTGTTAGCAGTGGTACCCATTTGCGTTCCTTTAACCGTTACAGAGGCGTATGCCAGCGGCGCTCCACTTTCGGTGGTGATCGATCCGCTGATCCTCGCTGCGTTCGATGTCGTAAAAGAAAGGACGATGGCGACAGCAGTGACAAGAGTTTTCATAAAGTAGTCAGTTTGATAGAAAACAAACTTGCGATTATTCTCTTAAAGGAAAAAGTTAAATGCCCATACAGTATATAAGACTGATTATCCTCATTCTAAAAAAAATTTTTTTTCACGCCAAAACGTATATTTGTATTGTTCATACATTACAAACACCAAAACAATTTTATGAACATTAAACACCAAACACAAAGCACCAAACTGCTTTTTTTAATCATCGTTTCTGGAGTACTTTTCTTTTCCTGCACCAAACAACAATTGCCAGAACCTGTTGTTGAGCACCCGTCAACCAATATGGAAAAAGCGTTGGCGTTAAAAAAAGGCAAAACCGCACGACTCGCTTTTTCTACTAAACAATCGCTGAACGAACTGTTGGGCAAAATGCAGCAAAGTCTTTAACGACTTTAGTAGTAAAAGGCGGATGCGGGCTAATTTTAATGATTATAATTTGCTATTTAATACAACTATGCAGCTTGAACTTGTGTTTCAAAAGAAAGGACTTTTTGGAATTTGGGGTAAGACCAAAGCACAGGAGCTTGCAATAGATGTAAACTGGTTTCGCTATACCGAAGACCATAATGGCTCTGTAGGTGGTTGGCATGATAAAAAATTTGGGACTAGTAAGTTTCAAAAAAATCAATACTATAGTATAGCCCAATAAAACAAAGTGGGAGATAATTTTGATGGATTAACAGTTAGAATATATGACACCTTAGTTACACAACCGACTTCATATAATTCAGGACTAAACGATTTTATTGAATATCGGATGCATAACAAAAGAGTCAGTGCTTTTAATACTGATAAAATTGTAATTTCTTTTATGGAACTACAGAACGGGGGAGATAAATTCCAACCTCATTGGCGGCAACAGGTAAGAGAAGTGAGCATAGGAACCTATGCTAAATATGATAATTATTGGGAAGCTATATATTATCACTCAATTGAAAAGGGAACAGAATCTTTATTGAATTAAAACCTCAGCATGAAAAATTGGAGAATAATATTTTATCTAACGATTACATCGACTTTTTGTTGTAAAGGATATGCTCAGGAGCGATCAAAATTTTTAACGCTCGAGCTTTGGGGAAACGGAAGCCACATATCGGTAAATTATGATTCCCGTTTCGCTTCTCGAAAAAATGGTTTGGGCTATCGCGTTGGTGTGGGAAGTGATATGAGCGACCTTGATAATCCAACTTTAAGCGTTCCTCTTGGTATCAATTATTTAATTGGCAATAATAAAAGTTTCGCCGAAATCGGACTGATAGCTGTGGCAGACAACTATTTCAGTCGGCATGGAAATTTTAGAACAAGGGCTAACCTTGGTTACAGATACGTAAGTAAAAGCGGAATAATGCTGAATGCGTTATGGACGCCACTGCTTACCACGAGTGACGCATTTGAGCGGCGAAGGCGGAATATAGGCAAATTAGTATGGTTCGGCTTCGGCGCCGGCATTAGACTTTAAATACAAAAGGACATCCTTTTATTTTTCTCTCTGTGCTTCTTCTTGTATTTCTCTCTGAGGCCTCTGTGGTAAAAACATAATCAACCTAAAAAGGTATACACTCCTGCAAAAGTGGCAGCTCAAAACCAGGCTGCCACTTTTTAATAAATCTAATGCTGTTTCCCGTTCGGCGGCAACGTAATCCACGTTCTGCCGTCTTTCGCGATCAGGGCTTCTGCATCTTCAGGTCCCCAGCTGCCGGGTGCGTAGTTCGGGAAATTATCCGGCGGACGTTTTTCCCAGGCATCCAGAATAGGCTCCATCACTCTCCAGGCGATCTCCACCTGGTCGCTGCGCATGTATTGGGTAGGATTGCCCATCATGGCATCCAGCAATAAGGTTTCGTAGGCTTCGGGTTGCGGCTCGTGGAAGGTGTCCTGGTAGCTGAACACCATATTCACCGGGTTCAACGACATCGTTTGTCCCGGGCGCTTTGCCTGGAAGCGCAGGCGGATGTCCATTTCCGGCTGAATGCTGATGGTAAGCCGGTTCGATCGCCAGGTTTCTGAAGCCTCCGGCGGAAAAGCGTATTTCGGACCTTCTTTAAATTGAATAGTGATCAGCGTGGTCTTCTCTTTCAAAAATTTTCCGGTACGGATATAGAATGGAACGCCCTGCCAGCGCCAGTTGTCTACATAAAACTTCACGGCAGCAAAGGTTTCCACTGCGGAATTGGGATCCACCCCTTTTTCCTCGCGGTAAGCCTTCTCCTCTTTTCCCTGCATCCATCCGGCAGAGTATTGCCCGCGTACCGCATATTTCTGAACATCTTCTTTCTTGATCTTGCGAAGCGCATTGAGCACATCCGATTTTTTGTTGCGGATCTCATCGGCATCAAAAGATACCGGCGCTTCCATGGCCACCATACACAACAGTTGTAAGATGTGATTTTGCACCATGTCGCGGAGCGCTCCGGAACGTTCATAATATCCGCCCCGGTCTTCCACACCCACGGTCTCAGATGCAGTGATCTGAACATGGTCTATATAATTACCATTCCATAGCGGCTCAAACAATGCATTCGCAAAGCGCAGTGCCAGAATATTCTGAACGGTATCTTTTCCGAGGTAATGATCAATGCGATATATCTGGCATTCATCAAACATGTTTGTAAGGAGCTTATTCAGTTCCTGCGCGCTTTTCAGGTCATGTCCAAAAGGCTTCTCCACCACAATGCGCAGCTTCTCCTTGGGCTTGTGGAGCTTCAGATCGTGCAGGTTGGTGGTGATCTCCGGCACCAGTTGCGGGGCCACTGCCAGGTAAAAAATGATATCTGCCTTTACGTCCCACTCTGATTCATGTTTTGAAATGATCTTCTTGATCGGTTCGTAAGAAGCGGGCTTATCTACGTCCATCCGCAGGTAAGAGATATGTTGCGAAAAATCTTCCCAGCTCCCCGGCGGGTTGTCTTTCCTCCTGGAGAATTCCTCGATGCCCTCAAAAAGATGGCTTCTGAATTTATCGTCGCTGTAGTCGGTACGCCCGGTGCCGATGATTGCAAACTTTTCGGGCATCAGGCCATCTATTGATAAATTAAATAAAGCTGGAGTAAGTTTACGCTGGTTCAAATCGCCGCTGCCCCCGAAGATGAACAGGATCGTGGCATTGGGCTTCTTTGTATCTGATTCTTTTTGCATGTCTATGTTTGCTCTTTTACAAGAGTATTTATAATTTGTTGCTTCGCAAATGTAGGTCAGATGTTTGACAATTTAAAGTCAGATTGTGGTATTGCAGGATGGATGGGGTTGTAGCATCTTTCGCGTCGCGCTGAATGTTGTTGTTTCAAATTTTCCAGTTTATTCCCATTCCCTTAATTTTGCACATGGCAACAAGAAATATCCCCGCAGCATCTGCAAATTCCCCAAAAATTTCATTAGAAGGTTTAACGTTTGACGACGTACTGTTGGTACCAGCCTATAGCGAAGTGTTACCAAGAGATGTCGAGATCCGTACCCGGCTTACCAAAGATATTACGCTGAACATCCCGATTTTATCGGCAGCAATGGACACGGTCACCGAAGCGGCACTCGCCATCGCCATGGCGCGCGAAGGAGGCCTCGGCATTTTACATAAAAACATGGGCATCGAGCAACAGGCAGCTCACGTGCGTAAGGTAAAGAGAAGCGAAAGCGGTCTTATCCTCGACCCCCTGACCCTTTTTGAAGATGAAACGATCGGCGACGCGCTCAGGCTAATGAAGGAGAACAAGATCGGGGGCATTCCTATTATTGACAAGGACAAAAAGCTGACAGGGATCTTAACCAACCGGGACTTGCGTTTTGAACATGACGCCAGTAGGCTGGTAAAGGAAGTGATGACCAGCGAAAACCTGGTAACGGCACCGGCAGGAACAGATCTGAAAAAAGCTGAAACAATTCTTCGCAGGCACAAGATCGAAAAACTCCCTGTTGTCGATAAACAAGGTAAACTGGTGGGGCTGATCACTTATCGCGATATTTTACAGGTAACCAGCTTCCCCAACGCTATCAAAGATTCGTTCGGACGATTGCTGGTAGGCGCTGGCATCGGGATCACGGCCGATGTGCTGGATCGTATCAGCGCGCTGCAGCATGTGGGGGTGGACCTGGTAGTGCTTGACAGCGCACATGGTCATACCAAAGGAGTGATTGATACCCTGAAAAAAGTCAAAAAGAATTTTAAAAAACTGAACGTAATAGCAGGAAACGTGGGTACTGCCGCCGGAGCCCTGGCCCTCGCGGAAGCGGGTGCAGATGCCGTAAAAGTGGGTATCGGACCGGGTTCTATCTGTACAACCCGCATTGTAGCAGGAGCCGGCATGCCGCAACTGTCTGCTATCATGGAAGCCTCCAGATCGCTTTCTAAAAAAGGCATTCCGCTGATCGCTGATGGTGGCATCCGGTATACCGGTGATATGGTGAAAGCTTTAGCTGCGGGGGCCGACTGCGTGATGATGGGAAGTGTGTTCGCCGGCACGGAGGAAAGCCCTGGCGAGACGATTATCTTCGAAGGCCGTAAATTTAAGGCTTATCGCGGCATGGGCTCGTTGGGAGCGATGGCTACCGGCAGTAGCGACCGTTATTTCCAGGATCCGGAAGATGATATCAAGAAATTCGTTCCAGAAGGAATCGAAGGTCGCGTGGCTTACAAAGGGTCTTTGAAAGAAGTGATTTATCAATATGTAGGCGGTCTGCGCGCCGGAATGGGTTACTGCGGCGCCAGGAACATTGCCGAACTGAAAAATGCCCAGTTTGTAAAGATCACCAATGCCGGTATGAACGAAAGCCATCCGCATGATGTGATCGTTACCAGGGAAGCGCCTAATTACAGCAGAAAATAGATCGCTGAGTGGATAGCTGACAGGTAATCGCTTTATGGGCATTATCTGTCAGCTATTTTCGTTTAGTTACTACACTAATGAAACCAATCATCACCATAGAATATTGCCCGAGATGTGGCTGGATGCTTCGTGCCGCCTATATGGCGCAGGAATTTCTCACCACTTTTTCAGATCATATTGAGATGGTGTCGCTAAAGCCCGGAGCCGTAAGCGGCATATTTACCATATCGGTAAACGATAAAGTCATTTTTGACCGGAAGGAAAACGGGGGATTCAAAGAAATAAAAGCATTGAAACAGCTCATTCGTGATGAGATAAACCCGGAAATGAGTCTGGGACATTCGGATAAATAGCTAAGCTCAAAAAATAGAATTGGACAAAATTTTGTACATATTGAGCGTACAAATTATATAGTCATGCAAGCTGTTTCCATTTCAGAATTAAGATCCAATATAAAGCGATACCTGGACGATGTAACAAAGTCTTCAGAAACGATCATTGTTCCAAGAACTTCATCAGAAGACGCAGTGGTATTGTTATCCATTAAGGAATACAATTCATTAGTAGAAACGGGACATTTGTTATCTACTGAAGCGAACAGGAAAAGATTAGGAGCATCTATTGATCAGTTAAAAGAAAAAAAGACCCGCAAATTCAATTTATAAAAATAAATGCATTTCGAGTTCACAGAACACGCGTGGGAAGACTTTGAGTATTGGATAGAGCACGGCGCTGATATGGTTGACAAAATCAAAGATCTGCTTAAAGAGATTAAAAGAACACCTTTTCATGGCCTGGGTAAACCGGAGCCATTGAAATATGACCTGAAAGGCTTCTGGTCAAGAAAAATTACCGGGGAACACAGACTCGTCTATAAAATAGACGGGAAAAAGGGGATAGACCCAAAATGTTATATTCTGCAATGCCGGTTTCATTACGATTAATGTCCAACTAAAGGTTAATGCTGCTACCAGATCATAGTGAATAGTCTATTCACTTTTATTGACGCTGCTGGCGCCGCTCACATTAGAGGTTACCTGGGGATTGCCTTTGTATTTAACACCACTGGCGCCGCTGGCTTCGGCTTTTAGCGAAACGCTGCTGAACAAGCGCACTGTGCTGGCGCCGCTGGCATCCGCGTCGCCGTTTTCGGCTTTCAGGTTAAACGCATTGATTGTTGCCGCGCCTGAAGCATGCGCTCTCACATCGCGGCATTCGCCATCAACAGTCAATGTGCTCGCGCCCGAAGATTCCAGATCGATCTCCGGTGCACGCAGCGACATAGTGCCGCTCGAAGCTCCTGAAACATCGATATTGATCTTTTTATCCTGGCTGAACTTGCCTTTTGTCTTTACCTGTGATGCACCGGAAACGGAGATCTTATCCAGTGATGGTGCGGAAAGGTATACTTTCACCTCGCCTGTAGGGTCCAGATCCGTGTCGTTTTTCGATTCTATTTCCAAAGTCTGATTATCGCCCACCACCACATTGATGTATTTAAACAGGTTCTCGTCAGTTTCCACCTTTACACTGTAATCGGCCGACTGGGTAATATATATTTCCATGCTTTCGCCGATGTCTATCTGGGAAAAATCTTTCAGATCATAATTTTTGGAGATTACGTTCCCATTTCCTTTTATACGCTGATGGTCGATGATATTGCAGGAACTAAAAGCAACTACTGCAACGATCCATAAACTTAAGTATTTCATTTTTTTAATATTTTGTCGTCTGTTAAATTATAAGCGGTCTCGCTTTATCTCTCAAAGCCGGCACCGGAAGATCACGGAACCTTTTAGAATCTTTCTGTTAGAACAGATTCCTGCCAGAAATCCTAAATCAGAAATCTCAAATAATGTTACCTTCGCCACATTATGACCGAAAGAATACTTATTCTCGATTTTGGCTCTCAATATACCCAGTTAATCGCACGCGCGGTAAGAGAAGCCAACGTTTACTGCGAAATCATCCCTTACTCCAAACCTTTCGAAATCGATAGCAATTTAAAAGGAATTATTCTCTCCGGCTCACCGTTTTCGGTAAATGACCAAAATGCGCCCGTGATCGGCATAAAAGATATCGTAAAAGATCTGCCGGTTTTGGGTATTTGCTATGGCGCGCAGCTCACTGCCAAAAATTACGGCGGCCGCGTAGAGAAAAGCAGCAAGCGGGAATACGGACGGGCTTCGATGTCTGTTAAAGATGAAACCGACGTCTTAATGCACGGCGTTAGCGTAAAAAGCCAGGTGTGGATGAGCCATGGCGATAGTATCCTGGAACTACCCGAAGGATTTGAGATCCTGGCCACTACAGAAAGCATACCCGTAGCGGCTTTCAGGAATAAGAGCGATGCTCACCCGCTATACGGTTTGCAGTTTCACCCCGAAGTATATCACAGTACAGAGGGCAAACAAATTCTAAAGAACTTCTTAGTCAACATTTGCGGCTGTGCACAAGACTGGACACCGGCCCATTTTATCACGGATACCGTAAATGCCTTAAAAGAGCAGATCGGCGACCGCCAGGTGATCATGGCATTGAGCGGAGGAGTGGACAGTACTGTAGCGGCCACATTGATTCACCGGGCAATCGGCGACCGGCTTCACGGAATTTTTGTAGACAACGGCGTGCTGCGTAAAAACGAATTTGAGGAAGTATTGGAAACCTACCAGCAGCTGGGCCTCAACGTTACCGGTGTCGATGCCAGCCAGATGTTTTATGACGAACTGAAAGACAACCCGGACCCGGAGGCCAAGCGTAAGATCATCGGCCGTCTTTTTATCGAAGTATTTCAACAGGAAGCAGGTAAACTGGAAAATATAGAGTTACTCGGACAAGGCACTATTTATCCTGATGTTATTGAGAGCGTATCGGTTCACGGTCCGTCAGTGACCATCAAGTCGCATCACAATGTAGGCGGTTTGCCTGCCACCATGAAAATGGACCTCGTAGAACCGCTGCGTTATCTTTTCAAAGATGAAGTAAGAAAAGTAGGCCGCGAGCTGGGCATCCCCTCCAACCTGATCGACCGCCATCCCTTCCCCGGACCAGGCCTGGCTATCAGGATATTAGGAGAGGTTACCGAAGAAAAGGTAAAACTGTTACAGGAAGCCGATCATATTTATACCAACGCTTTAAAAGAAACCGGGCTTTATGCAACGGTTTGGCAGGCTGGTACAATCTTATTACCGGTGAAAAGCGTTGGCGTTATGGGTGATGAACGCACATATGAATTCACTGTTGCCCTTCGGGCTGTGACCAGCGTTGACGGGATGACAGCGGATTGGGCGCACCTGCCTTACGACTTTTTAGCAGATGTGAGTAACGAGATCATCAACAATGTAAGAGGCATCAACCGAGTGGTTTATGATATCAGCAGTAAACCGCCGGCTACCATCGAATGGGAATAACCTCCTTACATAGAGCATGAAGCGCGTTTAGGAATAAAATTTGCTTAATAGTCCATCGTCCACCGGCAATGGACTATTGATTTTAAAATACCATCCAATGAAGCAATTTTTTTTGTTGTTAATTCTTGTTGTTTGTTGTTCCCCGTTGGTTCAGGCTCAGCGTTTTGGGGGAAGGCATAAGATGGCCATTTTTACACCGCTCTATATCGACGAGGCATTTGACAAC
This sequence comes from Niabella sp. ZPM-14, assembly GCF_055693045.2. NCBI lineage: Bacteria > Pseudomonadati > Bacteroidota > Chitinophagia > Chitinophagales > Chitinophagaceae > Niabella > Niabella sp. ZPM-14. The sequence goes on along the minus strand of NZ_CM181148.1, from coordinate 2,813,195 downwards.
GCAGGAAGCTATAAGTATTCCGGCAAAAATTTTCCAAAGCAATCGATCAGTGGTCTTGAATTCTACCACGGCGCTTCCCTGGCAGTGGACTCGCTGAACAAAATGAACCTTCCGCTGGATGTGTATATTTACGATTCCAAGTCAAAGCGCGAAACCCTTGAGCAGCAGTTTAGCAAGTGTGCCGCCGATGGAGTGGAGCTGATCATTGCCAACTGTTCTTTATCAGAATTGACCACGCTGGCCAGGCTTGGGGCAGATAAAAAGATCACCGTGATGAACGCCACCGTGCCCAATGACGCCAACACCTCCGACAATCCTTATTTCGTGGTGATGAACCCGACGATACAGACACAGCTGGAAGGTTTATATAATTATGTAAAGACGAAATACAGTGGCAAACCGATCACGGTCATCACCCGGAAAAGCGCTTCTGAAAAATATATTCGCTCTGTTCTGGAGACCCTGAATAAACATTATAAAGATGCAGTTAATCTGACTTTCCGCGAAGTAAATGATGATATTGCGCTTAAAGCGCTGGGCACTACCACCCAGCCCACGCAGGACGGACTGTACATCGTAGGCTCCCTGGATACCGACTTTGGAAGCCGGGTGCTGAAGCAGTTTGCAGAAAGCAGCAAAAATTACGCTTCTCTGACGCTGATCGGCATGCCCACCTGGGAAAATATCGATCTGACCGACGCAGATTATAAGGGCGTAGAGGTGATTTACAGCACTCCTTTTTACAATGCCAGGACAGATGCTGCCAGCAGGTCGATCACCAGTTATTACAATAAAAAGATGTTTGCACGTCCCAGCGATCTCGTTTTCAGGGCTTACGGCTTGACCTACCGGTTCGGGCAGCTGCTCAACCGCTATGGCAGAGACATCAATACTAAATTAGGGGGCAGCGAGTTCCGCGCTTTCTTTGATATGGATATTCAGCCGGATTATCAAAACGGTAAAATAAGCCACTACGAAAATAAAAAGCTGTACTACTTGAAATTTTTGAACGGTTCGCTGAAAGCCGTTAATTAATTGATCACTTTAGCCTTCAGATCGTCGAGCATCATTTTCTGAGATGCAATGATTTTTTGTTGCGTTTCTTGTTTTGCCTTGTTTTCTGCCAGCTTTTCCTCCAGCTCCTTTTGTATTTGCTGCAGATCGGCTAAGGATTTTTCCTCATCCACCAGCACCCCTTCCTGCTTTTTAATTTCAGCAATATTGCCGCTGCGTTCTACGTTAGCCGCCATTTTTTCTAAAAAAGACTTACCCCGGCTGCCGAGCGATGTGGCCCCGTCAATGTTGCCCGCACCATGCATGATCATGTACACCGTTGTCTTTTCCTGGCCTCGTCTGCCATTTTCATCCAGTTTAAAATAATAATCCAGCTTGCTTTTACTCACTTCAGACATTACAGCATTGGAGTACACCGTAAAGCCTTTGCTACGAGTCGCCTGATATTGCTTATCCGCAAACTTTGCAAGGAAAGCATTTTCTACAATTTCCTCCGGATAATCGTACACCATCACGATGGCGGGCTCTTCAGATTTCCCATATTTTACTTTGCCTTCAAATGCCTGGGCGGACGCGTTGCCCGTTACTAATGCCAATCCAACGAAAACTGCCAATTGTCTGATCATAAAAGTTATATTTAGTGTAGTTGATTATAGTTTAAAGTCGTTGAAGGCAGTTGAATCTGGTAAACCGGTTTCAGCTACATTCAACTATCATTCAACCCGTCTTATCCGCAAAGGTATATTAACGCTACGTTTTATTTTAAGTACTTTAAATTTGCACGAACAATTTTTTTACTTTGAGTGGCATTAAGAAACTGGCAGGACAAACTATTTGGTATGGCGTAAGTTCGATCGCAGCGAGGTTTATCAACTACTTGCTGACTCCTTATCTGACGTTCAAATTCACTACAGGTGAGTATGGCGAGATGAGTGTCTTGTATGCTTTCATTCCTTTCATGAATGTCATTTTTACCTATGGAATGGAAACCGGTTTTTTCAGGTTTTCCCAGAACAGCGATAAAGACAAAGTATACAGTACGACCAGCCTGTCGCTGATTTATTCCACACTGATCCTTGCGTTATGTTTAATTGCGTTTAGCAAACCGCTATCAGCTTTGCTGTCGGTGGCGGATAAGCCGGAGTACCTGATGCTGGCTGCCGCCATCATTGGGCTTGATGCGCTTACCACGATCCCTTTTGCCAAACTAAGGCAGGATGGAAGGCCTCGCAAGTTTGCCTTTACGAAACTGACCGGTATCCTGATCAATGTGGCCGCTACCTACTTCTTTCTGAGCATTTGTCCCGAGCTTATTGAAAAAGAACCGGACCATGTGTTAAGTCATTTTTACAATGAGAACTGGGTCGTGGGTTATGTGTTATTAGCGAACCTTATTCAGAACATTATCGTGTTCCTGATTCTGTCTAAAGAATTTTGGGGCTTCAGGTTCAAATTCGACAAGGCGCTCTGGAGAGAAATGCTCGTGTATAGCCTTCCGCTGATCATCGCCGGGTTGGGCGGCATGATCAACGAAACGGCAGACCGGATCATGCTTTTAAAATGGTGGACACCGGAAGCCGGCGGTAAAGACGCAGATTCTGCAGTCGGAATTTATTCTGCCTGCTACAAACTATCCATACTGATCTCCCTGGGCGTGCAGGCTTTCAAAATGGGAGCCGAGCCTTTCTTCTTCAAACAGTCCACTACAGAAAATGCGCCACGCACTTACGCCCGCGTCATGAAATTTTTTGTGATCACCGTTTGCCTGATGTTCTTATTTGTCGTGCTCTACCTGGATATATGGAAACATTTTATACGCAACCCTGAAATGTGGACAGGCCTGAAGGTAGTTCCTGTTCTCTTACTGGCAAATATGTTCTTAGGCATCTATTATAACCTGAGCATTTGGTACAAGCTGGGGAATAAAACGATCTCCGGTGCTTATATCACCATTATCGGGGCGGCAGTTACCTTGCTGATCAATTACCTGTTCATACCGCGTTATGGCTATGTCGCCTGCGCGTGGGCTACGTTTGCCTGCTATGGTATGATGATGGTGATCTCGTATATCTGGGGACAAAAAAATTACCGGATACCCTATGCGACCAGTAAGCTCCTGGCCTACATCATCATAGCCGTGCTCGTGTACACCATTCATTATTTTTCTTCAAGAGCGCTGGATAATATATGGTTGAATTATAGTATTGCCACGGTGTTATTTGTGCTTTATTTTCTTTTAATTGCGCGGATTGAGCGAAAAGAGTTTGCAAGGTTGCCCGTCATCGGGAAATTTTTAAAAGCAGGAGATAAAAACAACGCGAATTAGTATTAATTTTCCATTCCGGCCTGTTACTGTTGTGTGGACGCCATCTGAACCCCTTCCATACCAACAGGTCTGAACAAAGTAAAACATGCTGATGAAAACGATCTATATCCTGGCGCCCGAGCATGCCGTTATGCAGGCCGTTGCCGATCCTCAATATTGTTTCAATACCGTCAACGAATTTTTACAGGTCAGCGGACGAGAACCGCTCTTCGACATCCAGGTAGTGGGCGCCCGCAGAGACGTCAGGTTTAGCGGCAACCAGTTCACGGTCACAGTCGATAAGTTGCTGGAAGAAACCGGCGTGGCCGACCTGGTGATCGTGCCGGCGTTGTTTGGTGACATGGAAAAGGCTGTAGGCGTCAATGCCAAAATAGCCGAGTGGCTGGTTTGGCAATACAAGGAAGGTGCGGAGATCGCTTCTCTTTGTGTCGGCGCTTTTTTACTGGCGTCAACCGGCTTGCTGAACGGGAAAAAATGCAGTACCCATTGGGGATATATCAATACGTTCCGGGAAATGTTTCCCGAAGTGATCATACAGGATGGAAGTATCGTCACCGAACAGAACCGGATCTATACCAGCGGCGGCGCGACTTCTTACTGGAACCTGCTGCTACACCTCGTAGAAAAGTATACAGACCGTCAGATTGCTATTCTCGTGTCCAAATATTTTGCTATTGATATTGACCGCAGCAGCCAATCGGCTTTCGCCATGTTCACCGCCCAGAAAAATCATAACGACGAGGCGGTAAGGAAAGCGCAGGAATACATCGAGAAAAACATCGAAGACCGGCTCACGATCGACGATATCGCCGCCTACGTAGCCCTGGGACGCCGCAGCCTGGAGCGACGCTTTAAACAAGCGACCAACAATTCAGTACTGGAATATATTCAGCGGGTGAAGATCGAAGCCGCTAAAAAAAGCTTCGAGAGCAGCCGGAAAAATATCAATGAAGTAATGTATGATGTTGGCTACACCGACACCAAGGCCTTCCGCAGCACTTTCAAGAAGATCACGGGGCTGACACCCATCGAATATAAAAATAAATACAATAAGCTGGCTGTTGCCTGAGGCGCATCGTTTTTTTCTTTCTCTATAGTTTTTACCAATCATGCAGAGCGGGATGGAAATGGTATATATCCGTTGCCTGGCGAGGGGCTATTTATTGGCATCTTTTTTTCATAGTCCCTTTTAATGCAAATAGAAGCTGCCGATACCGTGATCAACGTTTCGCCCGAAAAACTGGTCAAAGCCCTGAACGACCCCGAGCAAAGTGCCCGGATTGTAAAGCTCGTCTATGTTACCGATAGCGACGAGGGCATTCTGCGCGTCAAAGCGGGCAAATCCTTTTCTTATAAAAAAGCTTCCCGGAAAGTTAGCGATAAAAAGACGCTGGCCCGCATCAAAAGCCTTGTCATACCGCCGGCCTGGCGCAACGTGTGGATCTGCCCCCTGGACAACGGGCACCTGCAGTGCACCGGTATAGATGTGATGGGCCGCAAGCAGTATCGCTATCACCCGTTATGGACCGCCTTACGAAAAGAAACCAAGTTTTACCGGCTGCTCCAGTTTGGCGAAGCATTAAAACAGTTAAGAGAAAAATTGTCCGATCACTTATCAGAGCGCGCACTGAGCAAACAGAAGGTGCTAGCGGCTGTCGTGAGTACGATGGATAAAACCGGTATCCGGGTAGGCAACAGCATGTATGAAAAATTATACGGATCCTACGGGTTGTCTACACTGAAAGACCAGCACATTAAGATCAACGGGAACAAAGTCTCTTTCAGCTTTAGGGGAAAGAAAGGCGTGTATCACAACATTTCGATGCGTAGTGCGCGGCTGGCACGTATCATCAAGCAGTGCAAGGAAATTCCCGGCAAGGAATTGTTTCAATACCTGGACTCCGATGGCAACCGGCACTCGATCACCAGTGGAGATGTCAATGATTACATCAAAGAGATATCGGGCGGAGCTTTTACCAGCAAAGATTTCCGCACCTGGGCCGGCACGGTAGAATGTATTCTGAATTTTACAAAGATCGGCGGCTTTGAGACCAAGGCCCAAATGAAAAAAAACGTCATAGAAGCGCTGGACTGCGTGGCTAAGACCCTGGGAAACACCAGAACCGTTTGCAAATCCCATTACGTGCATCCTCTCATTCTTGCTATGTATGAAGACACGCGGCTGACCAACTACGTCAGAAAAATAGACGTTGACGCAGATGATGCCCTTTCAAAAGTGGAGCCCATCCTGTTAAAAATTTTGAAAAAGGAGTCAATTGCCTGCTGAGTGCATCAGGAAAGAAGATTCTGACGTAATAAAAACTCCAGCTGTTCATTGGTAGTGATCAGTTTCTCGGTAAGCTCTTCCTGGTTTTTGCTGTTAGTATATAGCTTCAAAGCATTCTCGATAGTCGACCTCAGTTCCTCTTCGGACCAGGGCTTCTGTACATACTTGTAGACAGATCCCTTGTTGATCGCGTCAATAACCGCGTTAATGTCTGTATACCCGGTTAGCAGGATACGCGGAACCGCCGGGAAATCCTTAATGATAGATTCCAGGAATTCGATGCCGGTCGTCTCCGGCATCCGCTGGTCCGTGATAATAAGATGAATGTTGTTTTCCTTTAGAATTTTTCTTCCCTCTTCCGCAGAGGAAGCCGTGAAAATATTGTATGACCTGCGGAAAACAGCCTTAAACGAATTGAGGTTATGAATTTCATCGTCTACGTAAAGAATATTCTTATAAATATTTTCTTCGCCCATAAACACGAATGTTGTTAAATTCTGTTTTATATTTATCCTACAAATTATTAATTAACAAAGATAACTGATGAGATTAGGTTTCAATGTAGCAAAGACCCCCAGTCAGGATTATAAGCCAATTTTTTTCAGATTGAAGGATCAGGAAGAAGCGCTTAAAAACCTTATATCTCAAACGCCCTCTATACAAATATACGATACAATTGAAAGTCAGTTATCAGAATTAGCAAAAATAAAAAATCCCGTAAAGCCCCTTACAGCGAGTGAAACCCAGAGCTTTATCGAGCAGTATTGTGAAGGCGGTGATATAGACGAAGTGGGTGTCTGGGTGTATTATCCCTGGGCGCAAAAGCTGGTCCATTTGCTGGACGAAGAAGATTTTATCCAGGTAAGAACCAGCAGGAATATTTATAAGATCACTCCCGATGAGTTTCAGACCCTGAGAACCAAAAAGATCGGCATCATCGGATTATCGGTAGGCCAGTCAATCGCTATGACCATTGCTACAGAAAGAATTTGCAGTGAGCTGCGCCTGGCCGACTTTGACACCGTGGAGCTGGGGAATATGAACCGGCTGAGCAACTGTAACGTATACAACCTCGGTGCCTCTAAAGCCATTACAACGGCTCAGCGTATTGCCGAGCTCGACCCCTACCTGAAGGTGACCTGCTTCCCTGACGGCATTACAGAAGACAATATCGACGCCTTTTTAGGCGATGACAACACAAAACTGGATATTTTGGTGGAGGAATGCGACGGTATTGACGTCAAAATACTAAGCAGGTTAAAAGCACGCGAAAAGAAAATCCCGGTAGTGATGGATACCAACGACCGCGGCATGCTCGATGTGGAGCGTTTTGACCTGGAGCCGGAACGACCTTTATTTCATGGAAATTTAAACGAGGACATTGATCTGACGAGATTGAAAGACTTAACGAATAGCGAAAAATTGCCTATCCTAGATGCAATGGTAAACCTCTCGGCCGTTTCTGACCGAATGAAATATTCGCTGAGTGAATTAGGAAAGAGTATTACGACCTGGCCCCAGCTGGCTTCCTCAGTAATGCTTGGAGGCGCGATGGTAACGGATACCTGCAGGCGAATATTGTTATCAGAAACAACCAGCTCCGGAAGATATTATGTAGATTTTAGTGAAATAATTAAATAAAGTGGTGGGTGGAAATAGCTATCAGAGCCTTTAAAGCCAAAATGGATGAAGAAACATGCATTAAATTTATTGATGGACACAGGCGGCTTCTAGAAATTCATTTTGGCTTCGCGAAAATTACATCGAGCAATCCCAGCTGGATGTATCATGAGAATACGTATGTGGTGGTGGCCGAAAGTATGGACCGCACAAAGATCTACGGAGGTGTGCGCGTGCAGGTTGCTGACGGCGAATTGCCGCTGCCCATAGAAACTGCTATCGGTAAGTATGATCCCACTATTCATGAACAGGCCGGGGCCGGTACTTCGGAAATTTGTGGATTGTGGAATTCGATGGAAGTGGCCGGAATGGGTATTGGCAGCATCTTCATGGCCCGTGTTGGCGTAGTCCTGGCCATGCAGCTGAACGTAGAAAAAATATTTTTCCTTTGTGCCCCCGTGACAGTCCGGATCGGAAAGAGGATCGGCGGTATCATCGAGACCACATTGGGAAATAACGGTGATTTCTTTTATCCCAAAGATGATTTCGTGGCAACGGCCATGACGATCAACGACCCCAGAACACTTGTTCACGCAAATGAGAAAGAACGAAAGAGAATTTTTGACCTTTTCGAGAACCCTAACCAGCGCGCCATAGAAACCGGCCCTAAAGGGGAACTTTTAGTGGACTATTTATTAAAAGTATAACATCCCGATGCGTATTTATTTACTTCTTCTTGGCATTTTGCACAGCTGTGGAATGTTATATGGCCAGGCGCCGGTCAGGATCACCCAGGATGAATCGCTCTACAAAGTCGTCAGGGATCATATCCAATACCTGGAGGATAAAAACAGCAGCCTGTCCATCCACGAGATAGCGACGCTCCCGTTTTCCAAAACAACTTCCGACGTCCCGGGCTTCTTCATCTCTTCGTCTTCTTATTGGGTCAAGTTCACCGTCCGTAATGAGACCGCTGATTCAGCCCTCATCATCAATCTCGAACACGCCACTATCGACAGCGCTGTTTTGTACTATCAGGATGAAAGCTCGGGCGGTTTTGATTCTACCCTGTTGACGGAAACGGTGCCTTTCGGCGACCGGAAATATAATTATCAGACCTACATGTTTGATGCAAAGATCAGGCAGGGCACACAAAAGACTTTTTTCCTGAAGGTTAAAGCGTCTGAGCAGCTCCTGGTCCCCATCACCGTGGGCCATGTTGAAGAAACGCTTGAAACGCTGGCCACCAAAGACCTGATATTCGGATTGTATATAGGACTGATCGTCGTCATGGTCCTGTACAATATGTTTCTTTTCTTCTCCACCAAAGAGCAAAGCTATTTTTATTATGTATTGTACATGATGTTCGTGGGCATCACACAGGCCATGCTGCAAGGGTATGCCTTCCGCTTCCTTTGGCCCGACGCGCCGGCCCTGAACAACTATGCTGCCATCCTGATCCCTTTTTTGAACGGAATAACAGCGCTCGAGTTCATCCGAAATTTCCTAAACCTTAAAAGTGTCTCCCGGCGGCTAAACAATAGCATCTTCTGGTTTGAAGGGTTCTACAGCATTTCCCTGGTGTTCGGGATCATGGGCCTGTTTGGCATTGCCCAGGTTTTTGTACAATCTGCGGCTTTCTTTGCCGCATTCTATGTATTAGGCATCTGCTTTTTCCTGACATATAAAGGGATTCACGGAGCAAAGACCCTGTTGATTGCATGGTCGATCTTCCTGTGCAGCGTCATTGTTTTCGTGTTACGCAATGTAGGCATACTGCCTTACAATGATCTTACCTTCTATGCTTTGCAGATCGGATCGGCAGCAGAAGCGGTATTGCTGTCGCTGGCGTTGGCAGATAAGATCAACACTTACCGGAGAGAGCAGGAGCTGGCCCGGAAAGAAGCGTTGAAAGTGTCATTAGACAATGAACGTCTCGTAAGAGATCAGAACATACTGCTTGAAAAGCAGGTTCAGCAAAGAACAAAGGATCTCGAAAATGCAAATGAGAACCTGAACAATACGCTGTCTCAATTGAAAAGCGCTCAAAGCAAGCTGGTCGAATCGGAGAAGATGGTGTCCCTCGGTCAGCTGACAGCCGGGATTGCCCACGAGATCAACAACCCGATCAACTTTGTAACGTCCAACGTGAAGCCGCTGGAGCTGGACATCACCGACCTCTTCAGCGTGATCAAGAAATATGAGCAGATCGACACCACACAGAATGTCGACGATCAGCTCTCAGACATCGAATCCTACAAGAAGCAAATTGATATTGATTATATCAGTGAAGAGATCACCACCCTGCTTAGTGGTATTAAGGACGGGGCTCATCGCACGGCAGAGATCGTCAGCAATCTTAAAAACTTTGCGCGTGTAGACGAAGCCAATGTAAAATTTGCCGATCTTAATGCCGGTATTGAATCGACCTTGATGCTGGTCAAGAACTCATTCCCCAAAGACTTTGTTCTGGAAAAAGATCTGGGCAACATTCCTAATGTGGAATGCACCGCCGGTAAGATCAACCAAGTCTTCATGAACATCATCACTAACGCACTGCAGTCTATTGCAGAGCGACAAACCAAGCAGCCTGGAACAGGTATACTGACCATCAGAACGATTGAACAAAACGGACACGTAAAGATTTCGATCAAGGACAATGGTACGGGCATCAAAGAAAGCGTGAGAGAAAAAATATTCGAACCTTTCTATACGACCAAGCCTGTGGGCCAGGGAACCGGGTTGGGTATGTCCATTGTGAAAGGCATTATTGACAGCCATAAAGGCACCATTGAAGTCGTTTCTAATTTTGGAGATGGTGCCGAATTTATCATAACTTTACCTGTAAATTATTTAAACTGAGTGCCTTCAATTTTCCTGTATGACCATAATAAAAGTTTTATACGTCGACGATGAAGAGAATAACCTCAGCTCCTTCAAAGCTAACTTCAGAAGGTTATATGAGATCTACACCGCCACTTCAGGGGAAGCCGCCCTTGATATTTTATCGCAAACCGAAGTACACGTAGTGATATCTGACCAGCGGATGCCAGGCATGACCGGTGTGGAGCTGTTCAAAAAAATAAAGCGGCTTTATCCCGAACCGATCAGAATCCTGCTTACCGGTTACACCGATATCGAAGCCCTGGCAGACGCCATCAATGACGGCGATATCTACCGGTATATCACAAAACCATGGAATGATATAGAGCTCAACAACGGGATCCAGAATGCCTATGAAATGTTCAGGACCCGGCGCGAGCTCAAAGAAAAGTTAGCGGAGCTTCAGAAAACAAATGACGAGCTCAATCGCTTTATCTATAGTATTTCACACGAGTTGCGCGCGCCACTGGCTTCTGCGCTCGGCGTGATCAACCTGGCCAAGCTCGATAATATTTATACGGAATCTGAAAAAGGGCATGAATACTGGAATCTCATCGAAGAGTGCTGCAACCGCCTCGATTATAATATCACCAGCACCTTACAGTATTACAAGAACAGCCGCTACAGCACCGTGAAGGAGGAAGTCAACTTCGACAAGCTGATACAGGACCTGATCGTCATTCATAAACTGGCCAACAACGTAGACGATAAGATCCGTTTTGAAGTGAATGTTGACCAGACTGAAAAATTCCTGGGCGATGTATTCAGGATTGAAATCATCCTGGGCAACCTGATCTCCAATGCCATCAAGTATCAGAAACCTGATGAAGAAAACAAGCTGATACAGATTGATGTGAAAGTCAATCTCCTGGATGCTGTGATCACCATTGTTGATAACGGGCTCGGGATCTTGAACGATCATTTAAACAAGATATTTAACCAGTTCTTCCGGGTGCACAACCAGAAAGGCACCGGGTTGGGATTGTTCATCGTACGGGAAGCGCTGGCGAAGCTGGACGGAAAGATCTCCGTGGAGTCAGTGGTCAATTCAGGCACCAAATTTACGTTGCGTATCCCCAATGAATTGTAGACCCTTTATTTGACAGGCGTTTCAAAGCTTACATGGGCTATCGATAGTGAGGAAAGAGTGAGTGAGGCGGAGGAAATCAGATGTATCGTTTCTCATGTCCGGCAACAATATAAATTTCCAAGAAAAACTTATAATGCCATCGAACCCCAACACACCTAATTTATTAATTATCATCGACGACAGTACGTTCGACCTGAGAATCAATTCGGGCATTGCGACTCATATCAACCAGTTTCAGGATATTCGCTGTTTTTCTTCGGCAGAACAAGCACTGGACTTTCTCGTAGATAACCTGAACAACCCGGAAGTATATCCACACCTGATCTTATTGGATATCCAAATGCCGGATATGGATGGCTTTGATTTTTTAAAGCGGTATAATAAATTTCCGGAGACGTTCAAAAGGCAAAGCGCAGTGGTGATGTTATCGTCTACCGACGATCTGCATGATATTACCAAGACGGATTTGGATAAGAATGTGTACCGGTTGTTAAAGAAGCCTTTGCAGATTGAAGAGCTCAAGGAAATTGTTACGGAGCTGTATACTTCGGGCTAGACGCTGAAGGGTGGTATTGACCGCCAAACTTGATTTGGTAAAATCGCGTTCTGGCCTTACTTTGCGTATATTAAAAATTAAAACTATAACTCTCTCGAGGTGTCCTGAAATGCTTTTCAATGCATACAAGTTCAATACCCTAATCATCATTGATGATAGTTCTTTCGACAGGAAGATCAATACGATCATCGCGGGACACACCAATTTATTTAAAAACATTATATCCTTTGTTTCAGCAGAAGAAGCCCTGGACTATCTGGTAGACAACATCCACAACCCCGATGTCTATCCCCAGATCATATTGTTAGATATTCAAATGCCCGGGTTAGACGGATTCGAATTCGTAATGCAGTACGAAAAATTTCCTTCGGCCATTAAGATGAAGAGCCATATCATCATGCTTTCCTCGACAGATGACCTGGGCGATCTTACACGCGCCGAATCCAATAAGAATATTGTCAAGCTGCTGAAAAAGCCGTTGCAAATAGAGGAGTTTAAAACACTCCTGGAAGAGCTGGCCGGCGGATAAAACCTGGCAACGACCTTCCACCCCTATTAAACTTTCAAATGTTCATATGATGCGTTCCGTCAAACTCCCGTTCTTTTTTTTCCTCCTTTTTAATAGCGCCGTAATCAGCGGACAAACGGTAACAGTGCCGATTGCAGGCAATACCTGGACGTCCGGCGATGAAAACCGGAGCCTCGCGACAACAGGAATCAGTTCCTGGACCAACCCTGCCCGGACCTTCACCACCTATATCCGCGTGACCCGACCCGGAATTCTGAAAGCGGGCCTGAAGGCGGCATCGCCATCGGGTACAGCAACCATTGGCGTCAGCGCTTTATCCAAAAAGAAAAATGTTACCATCGGTAAAGATGCGAAGGTCTATCCCGCAGGTGAATGGCTGGTAAAGGATACCGGCTATATTGCCTTTTCTTTTTCCGCTATCAGTAAGACAGGCAACAACTTCCCCGAGATCAGCAGCCTGGAATTATCAGGCACTGCCATCAACGAACAAACATCCTTTGTGAAAAACAATGAAGGCAACTTTTTCTATTGGGGCCGCAGGGGTCCTTCGACGCACTTAAATTATCCTATACCCGAAGGAGTCGAAGCGGAATGGTTTTATAATGAAGTGACCGTCCCTGAAGGCAACGATATTCTCGGGTCCTATTTCATGGCGAACGGATTTGGCGAAGGCTATTTTGGAATGCAGGTCAATTCACCCACGGAAAGAAGGATCTTATTTTCGGTGTGGAGCCCGTTTACCACCGATAATCCCAAAGAGATCCCGGAAGATCAAAAGATACAGCTGTTAAAAAAAGGCACGGACGTTAATACCGGCGAATTCGGTGGCGAAGGTTCAGGCGGACAAAGCTTTTTACGATACCCCTGGAAAGCGGGTGAAACACAAAAATTCCTGCTGCATGGAGTACCCGACGGAGCAACACACACGATTTATACTGCTTATTTTTTTGATATCGTTGCCGGCAACTGGCGGCTGATCGCGAGCTTCAGACGTCCCACCAAGGCCACCTACCTGACACGCCTTCACTCTTTCCTGGAAAACTTTCAACCCACGCAGGGTAACATCGACCGCAAAGTATTATTTTCTAACCAGTGGATCAAAGACACAAAAGGCCGCTGGCATGAGCTGACGCAGGCCCGCTTCACCGCCGACAACACCGCCCGGATCGGCTACCGGAAGGACTACCAGGGCGGCGCTGTGGACAAGAGCTTCTACCTGCGCGCTTTTGGCTTTTTTAACCACTATACGCCTATTGGTACTTCCTTCAACCGCCCGTCCAATAGCCAGGCGCCGGTGATTGACTTTGATAAGTTGCCATAAAAAACGGGGCTGCCCATAAACTTTAAGCACTCAAACTTTCGATTTCGGGAAACAAGACCTGTTTTTCGGCGAAAAACATATATTTTTTATTATTATTTGTTTCGCCTCTTTACCTTTATACTGCTGACAGAGAAGAAACGATGAACCCCAAAAGATCGTGAACTAACCTGTGTTTCCTGCGCACTTAAAGTGCTTGTTGCCGCTGCTACGATTGAGGTCAGTTATTATGCTGTTTTTCTTACACTCCAAATATATAACCATGAGGAAAACGATAACCGGGCTATTTAGCATTTTTATGCTGCTTTCCGTTGTGTTCATAGCGTGTAGCAAGTTAGAGGTGATGGGCACACAAAACCGTTTTGATGCAGCTTCGGTGCAAAAATGGTATAATGAAGTATTCAAAAACTCGCCCGAGTGGATTGCCTCCCGTGATCTTGCTGAAGGTGAAGAACGGCCGGTATGGGAGGCAGGCACCTACAGAAAGGTCGGAGATGTGGAGTACATGACCTTCCCCTTGCTGAAGCAGAAACCCAAAGTGACCATTGTAAAAACCCAAGGACAGACCGAGGAAGAGATCAAACAGATAGCCCAGGCTGCAATTACCCACATCGTGTTCAGTAAGAACGCTGATGGTACCATCGACGTGAAGGAGGCGCAGTATGTTCCCGAAATCAATTATCTTAAAGGTAAAAATTTTGACATAGCGCATGATATTGAGAGTGGGTTCACCGGCAATATCATGTTGAAGTACCGGACTTCCGGTGACTTGATCCAAAGCAAAGAGTTAAGCAATAAAGTGTTGGTGTATTACAAAGAGATTGCCTTGCAGGATGAAGCTAACACGGCACCACGAAGGGTGGCTCCGGGCTCTAAAGCAGGATGTGGTCCTGCAGAAGTATGCGTGTATCAACAGGATTGCACAGATTGGTGGAATTATGCAGGCAATCAGTATACCTACCGGGGATCCACCTGTGGCTCCTGGTACAACACCGGCCAATGTTATTCCACAGGCGCAATCTGTCCGGGCCGCGACCCGGTTTATGGTCAGGGCGGAGGTGGAGGTGCCAATACGTCCTCAAAAGACCCGATAAAGGATTGTTTAACGCTGGAGAATCTTAAAAAGATTTTTCCGAACACGCCAGAGGCCCAGTTGCAGAAAATCATCGATAATATAAAGGGTTATGCCAAGGATTTCAATATCAACTCCAAAGCCAAGCTCAACCACCTGATCGCGCAGATGGGCCATGAAACGGAAAACTTTACGCGGTTTGAGGAAAATAAAAAATTCCGGGTGAAGCGACTGAATGTGACCTGGTCCAGCTTATTTAACCCTGCCTCAGATCCTACGGCCAACCCTAAAAAGGCCAATCCGTACGATTTTCGCGAGCCGGGAGGCGATTCTGTCTGGGCCAGCCAGGAGAAGTTACTGAATTATGTTTATGGATATTCAGGCAATCTTCTCGGAAATGACCAACCAGGTGATGGATACAAATATCGTGGCAGAGGCGGCATGCACCTTACCGGGAAGTACAACTATGGAGAATTTACTAAGTTTTACCAGAACTATAAAAAAGATGTCTCCAGCAATTTTGTAAATCAACCGGGCTTAGTGGGCAGTAATATTGAGCTGGCTATCATCAGTGGGTTGTGGTTCTTCAACGAGCAGGTTATTAAGAAAGTAAACATCAACGATAACACATCTGTCGATGCTGTAACCATCAAAATAAATCCTAAAAAAAATGGCATTGAGCAGCGAAAACAGCTATTCAAAAAAGCAAAGACGGCCATGAAAGATTGTTAACAATATTGATCAAACATAAAATAACCCGACAGATGAAAAAGTTTTATTTAATCATCGTATTTATTGTTGTTGGCCTAGGCGGTCTATGCGCTATGCTAAATAGCACTTTCAGGCAGCAACACACATCGTTGAAAAATACCACAACGGTACCCTTCGTTTCGCCTGAAGTCCCTGCATCTAAAAATAACCTGACAACTGCACCTAATTGCTGTCCAAAAGAAGACAGCTTAATACTGGGAACCTGGATCGCTGTAGATGACCCGCTTTCCAAATGGGTATTCACTAAAGGGGGAATATGTTATACATATTATGCAGATACTTTGTCAGATGTAGATACACATCAATATAGGATACTTTCAGCTTCCGATTCACCGTTATGTGGTATTGATGTATCTAAAGGAACACTGGTTGACTATATGGAGTGGACCAATATAAATGATCCGAATGATAAAATGTGTTTCGTTATATATAGCTTAACGGAGGAAGTTTTAAATGTAACCCTATTCGGAAGGGGCGAATTCCTTATTTTCAGAAGACCCTGGTCAAACTTTGAACCGTGAGAGCACTCTTAAATGCGTTCATTAAATGAAAAAGATTTATTTAATCATCGTATTCTTTGTTGTTGGCCTCGGGGGGCTATACGCTATGCTGAATAGCACTTTCAGGCAGCAACACACATCGTTGAAAAATACCACAACGGTACCCTTCGTTTCGCCTGAAGTCCCTGCATCTAAAAATAACCTGACAACTGCACCTAATTGCTGTCCAAACGAAGACAGTTTGATACTGGGTACCTGGATCGCAGTAGATGATCCGCTTTCTAAATGGGTATTTAACAAGGATAAAATATGTTATCTATACTATGCTGATACCTTGTCAGACGCTAGTGTTTATAAATACAGGATCACCGACGAAACAAACCTCTGCGGTTTTGACCTGACGGGGGCAGATCCCGAAAACAGGTACATGGAATGGACTAATGTGGATAATCCAAATGATAAAATGTGTTTTGCGATAGGTGGCTTAAGCGATGAAATTTTAACTGTGCGACTATTTGGTACCGGTGAGTTTCTTATTTTCAAAAGACCTTGGTCGGACTTTGAGCCGTAAAAAGTTTTTTAAAGTGTGTTCATAAAATGAGAAAGCCTATTACGATTATACTGGTGTTTGTTGGAGGAACTTTATACGCAATGTTAGCTATGATGCACCGCCATAGCGTTAAAACAAATGAAAGCCCGGCTACTAAAAACGATATCAGGCAAGCAATAAGCTTAATGATGTATAGCGAAGAAGATACGTTAACCGGCACATGGATATCGGAAGAAGATTCCTTATGGAGATGGACCTTTGGACCTGAGACATGTGAAGAGTTCTATGACGGCGAATTACAAAATACTTTTACCTATAGAGTAAGAACAACATCGCCTCTTTGCGAACAGGAAGTGCCAACGGGAACGTTATTCAGTTATTTAACACTTCTAGATCCTGATGGTCGTAGTTATTGCTATGAAATATATGATCTTACGAAAATGATATTAACTGTTCGGCCAATAGATTCCGAAAAGTTTCTAAGATTCAAAAAGCGTGACTAGAAGACCCCGGTCAAACTTTGAGCCGTAAAAAGTATTTTAAAGCGCGTTCACAAGATGACAAAGCTGTATATGCGGATAATAACCAAGGTACAGATTAAATAAATAAATTTGCAACATCGTTGCTTTTTTTTATTTTTGCAGCCGGATGAAAATTAAATTTAACTGGGATGCCCTGGGGATCACGACTTCCATACTGTGTGCCATTCATTGCGCGATCCTTCCATTATTCCTGGCAGCGCTGCCGCTTTTCGGGGTAAATATCATTGATAACCTGGCTTTCGAAATAGGCATGATCGTGCTGGCTTTCGTAGTGGGTTCTTACGCACTATGGCACGGCTACAAATGGCACCACCACCGGAAAACACCGTTGCGCCTGTTCATCGCAGGTATGATCTTCCTGGTACTCAAGCAGGTTTTCCTGCAGTTCCACATAGTGCTCCTGATTCCCGCCGTCATCTGCATTGTCGCCGCGCATATCCTGAATTATCGTTATTGCCGGGCACATAATCATGCACACGCCACGGATTGCGACCATGATCATTATTAAATCTTCAGCACGTATCTTTCCAAAAAATTCAGGCTCGATCTGCATACGAACTATATTATTTTAAAAAGGATCCACATGAAGCTACTATTACCCTGCCTTTTCTTCCTCCTGCTCGGGCTCAGCTCCAGCGGACAATCCACCACGGCAACAGCAATTCGTGCCTTGCTTACTAAACAAACGGAGGCCTGGAACGAAGGGAATCTAGAACGGTTTATGGAAACCTACTGGAAAAACGACTCGCTGGCGTTTGTCGGGAAGAACGGCGTTACATATGGCTGGCAGGCCACCCTGGACAATTACAAAAAGAATTATCCGGATAAAACGGCTATGGGAACCCTGAAGTTCGACATCATCCGCATACAGGCTTTGTCTCCCACGGTCTACAATGTCATTGGAAAATGGTACCTCACACGCACCATAGGAGATCTGCAGGGGCACTACACTTTACTGATCCGGAAGATCGGCAAACAATGGTTGATCGTACAGGACCACTCCAGCTAAGCAGATCCATTGCGTAGCCCGGTGCTACTTTACTTCTTCAAAATCAATGTATTCTCCCACTTTCTCTTTTTCGGCAGCATGGTGGGGAGGAGGATTGTAACTTTCCGCTGATTGATTTTGCCTTTGTTCCGACATATTTTTGAACTGCTTCCTGATCTGTCTTGTTGTTTTATAGACAGGCAGGATCACTTTCACAAGCAGGTTGTAAAAAAACCAGATCACGATAGCCAATAGTATAACGCCAATTGCACTCATAGTATAACCTTTCTACTGTTGTAAACGGATGTACTTCAAAAATGTTTTATCCCTTTACTGCTTCAATAATAATTTAAAGTTAAAACAAGATATTTAATGTAAAAATTGTAACTTTGCGCAAGATTTTGAGAAAAGGGAACGGTGGCGTTCCCTTATTTATTTACCGGCATTGGCAATATGGAAGCTGTTATTCAAAAGGTTGAAAAGGAAATACTCGAGCTGCTATCGGGCAATCGGGAACATTTTTTAGTTGAAATCAGAATTAAACCCACCAATAATATCAAGGTGTTTATTGATGGGGATAATGGAGTGGGTATCGATGACCTGGTAAAATATAACCGGGCTTTGTACAAAGTTTTGGAGGAATCAGCGATGTTTCCTGAAGGAGATTTTTCACTGGAAGTGTCTTCGCCCGGCTTAGGCGAACCCCTCAAACTGCATAGGCAATACCGAAAAAACCTGACCCGGTTTGTAGAAGTTACAAAAAATGACGGGACGAAAATCGAAGGGCAACTGTTAGACGTGACAGATTCGGAAATCACGTTAGAAGAGACCAAAGGGAAAGCGCGTCCCAACAGCGGAGCAGGACGTGGAAAGAAAGCCGAAGTCGTAAGTCATTCCATCCCGTTCCAGGATATAAAATCAACTGAAATTCAAATTAAATTTTAAACAAGCGTTCTTATACTCATAAGAAATGCACATTAAATAAATTATGTAAAACCTGCGCCTTTCGTGTCACACAGGATCATGTGTTTGCGGAAGCCGGTTATTTAAATACAACAAATAAAAATAAACACATGAATTGCTATGGCAAGTATTAATCTTATAGAAGCGTTTCAGGAGTTTAAGGACGCTGAAAATATCGACAGGCCCACGATGATGAAGGTGGTGGAAGATGTTTTTAAAACATTACTTCGTAAAAAATACGGAAGCGATGATAATTTTGACGTTATTGTTAACGCCGAAAAAGGAGACCTTGAGATTGTACGCCACCGTACCATTGTTGAAGATGGTGAGGTAGAAGATCCACTGGCCCAGGTAGCCTATTCTGAGGCGATCAAGCTGGAGCCCGACTATGAGGTAGGGGAAGATCTTTACGAAGAAATAGACCTGATCGATTTTGGCCGCCGCGCGATTTTGGCCGCCAAACAAACACTTGCCGGACGCATCAGTGACCTGAAGAAAAATGTGCTGGCAAAAAAATACGAAGACAGGATCGGTGAGATCATCAGCGCTGAAGTATACCAGGTTTGGAAAAAAGAAATTTTATTGCTGGACGAAGAAGGAAACGAACTGATCCTTCCCAAAAGCGAACAAATACCCCAGGATTACTTCAAGAAAGGAGAGAATATCCGCGCGGTAGTAACCCGTGTAGATCTGAAAAATAATAATCCTGTAATCATTTTATCCAGGACATCTCCCGATTTTCTGGCCAAATTATTGGAAATTGAGGTGCCGGAGATCTTTGACGGCCTTATTACCATCAAAAAAATAGTGCGCGAACCGGGAGAAAGAGCCAAAGTGGCCGTCGAATCTTATGATGACAGGATCGATCCGGTGGGCGCTTGCGTAGGTATGAAAGGTAGCCGCATCCACGGTATCGTGAGAGAGCTTAAAAATGAAAATATCGATGTGATCAACTGGACCAGCAATACGCAGCTGTTGATTCAAAGATCGCTGACTCCGGCGAAGATCACCAGCATGAGCGTGGATACAGAAGGAAAACATGCAAGCATCTTCCTGAAACCTGATCAGGTATCACTGGCGATTGGTAAAAGAGGCGCCAACATTAAACTGGCTTCCGAACTGACCGGTTACGAACTGGATGTATACAGAGACACAGAAGATGACGAAGAAGAATTTGACGTGGACCTGGAAGAATTCAGCGATGAGATCGATAGCTGGGTTATTGATGCGCTTAAGAAGATCGGTTGCGATACAGCGCGCAGCGTGATGAGAATGACACCGTCTGAGCTTGAAAAAAGAGCAGACCTGGAAAAAGAAACAGTAGAAGATGTAAGAAGAATTTTACAAGAAGAACTTGAAAGAGAATAAGCGATGGCGAATGGTACAATAAGGTGTGGAATGGTAAATTAAACATTGCCTTTCAGAGGCAATCGGAGAGAAACCGACACGAATATCCGGTCCAAAAAAGAAGCAGGCCGGATCCGATAAGGTTCGGATATCAAAGGTTACCCTTGGCCATAGAACTAAATAAAAAAACACAAGGGAAATTTATATATGTCAGAAATCAAACTTCCAAGATTATTACAAGCAGCAAAAGAGTTCAACATTGGGCAAGATACGCTCATTGACTTCCTTGTTGGCAAAGGCTTTTCGAAAGACGACTTAAAACCGTCTACGAAGTTGAGCGAACCTATGTATCAGGCTTTGCAACAAGGCTTTCAAAGTGATAAAGCTGCCAAACTAAAAAGCGACAAGGTGGATCTGCCGAAAGGAGTAGGCGGCGAAGCTAAAAAGCGCAAGGAAGAAGAAGAACCCGTGCAGAAGAAAGAGCCGGTGAAGGAACCGCCTGTGGTGGAAGAGCCTGTCGTGCCCGAGCCTCCTGTAGAAGAAATCCAGGAAGCGCCCGAGCCGGAGCCTCAACCAGAACCCGAGCCGGAACCACCCGTGGTTGAGGAGCCTGCGACACCCGTTGCCCCTCCGGAAGAGAAGAAAGAAGAAGAGACGCCACCGCCATTCAATGTAGTGAAGATCGGAGCTCCGGAAATAGAAGGTCCGAAAATCTTAGATAAGATCGATCTGTCTGCTTTGGAAAAATCGACCCGCCCCAAAAAGGCGACCGTCGCTCCTAAGGCAGCGGAACCTAAACCGGTTGAAGCGCCCAAAAAAGAAACGCCTGCTCCGGTGACGCCTCCCGCAGCACCTGTCACGGAAGCGCCTAAAAAAGAAGAGCCCGTGCCCGCTGCCAAACCCGTGCAGCCGGCTGCTGAAGAGCCTGAAATCACAAAGATCAAGGCAGAGCGCATTGAAGGGCCTAAGATCCTGGGTAAGATCAACCTTCCTGTTGATAGCGACACCCGTCCTAAGCGTGATGAAAAACGCAAACGGAAGCGCATTCCTATCGAACGGAAAGAGGTAAAACCCGATCCTGCGGCTAAAAAGCCATTCCAGGGACGGAAGGACGGACAAGGCGGCGGCTTCAGAGGCGACAGACGTCCGCATCACCAGCACCGTGAAGACAAGCAAATCGACGAGAAAGAAATACAGGAAAAGATCCGCGAGACACAAGCCAAGTTAAGCGGTGGCGGTGGCAACAAGCAAAAAGCCATGAGGGCCAAAGCACGCCGCGATAAAAGAAACGAGGCAGAAGACGCGATGAATGTAGATGCCGGCGACAACAAACTGCAGGTAACGGAATTCATCAGTGTGAGCGAGCTTGCGAGCCTGATGGATGTGAGCTTCGCTGATGTGATCAGTAAATGTATGGGGCTTGGCATCATGGTATCCATCAACCAAAGACTGGACGCCGAGGTGATCGAGCTGGTAGCCAGCGAATTTGGTTACGACGTGGAATTCATCGACATGGAGAAACAAATGGAGATGGAGGAAGATGACGAAGAGGAAGATGATGCAGACAGCCTGCAGCCGCGCAGCCCGATCGTAACGATCATGGGTCACGTCGATCACGGTAAGACCTCATTGCTTGACTATATCCGCAATGCCAACGTGGTAGCCGGTGAGGCCGGAGGTATCACGCAGCATATCGGTGCCTATCGCGTTCAGGTAGGCGAAGGCAGGGAGATCACTTTCCTTGATACACCGGGTCACGAAGCGTTTACGGCCATGCGTGCCCGTGGTGCGAAAGTGACGGATATAGCAGTGATCGTGGTGGCCGCAGATGACGCGGTGATGCCACAGACCAAAGAGGCCATCAGCCACGCACAAGCTGCCGGTGTACCGATGATCTTCGCGATCAACAAGATCGATAAAGACGGAGCCAACCCCACTAAAATTTACGAGCAATTATCACAAATGAACATTTTAGTGGAAGAGTGGGGCGGTAAATTCCAAAGCCAGGAATTGTCGGCCAAGCAGGGACTGAATGTCGATAAATTATTAGAGAAAATATTGCTGGAAGCAGAACTGTTAGAGCTGAAAGCCAATCCGGAAAGAGAAGGAACCGGTACCATCATAGAAGCATCCCTCGACAAAGGAAGAGGCTTCGTGGCCACCCTCCTGGTGGAAAACGGTACCTTGAAGCAAGGCGACCTGGTGGTGAGCGGACAGTATTATGGCCGTGTCAAAGCCATGTTCAACGAACGGAATAAAAGACAGGACAGCGCAGGGCCATCGGCACCGGCGGTGATCTTAGGTCTTAACGGAGCTCCCCAGGCTGGTGAGAAATTTAAAGTGTACCAGGATGAGTCTGAGGCGAAAGATATTGCCAACCGCCGGGCACAGATCCTGCGCGAGCAGGGGATGCGTACCAAGAAGCATATCACGCTGGATGAGATCGGACGTCGTCTGGCATTGGGCAACTTTAAAGAACTCAATATCATCATCAAAGGTGACGTGGATGGTTCGGTAGAGGCATTGAGCGACTCGTTGCAAAAACTTTCTACAGAAGAGATCCTGGTCAATGTCATCCACAAAGGCGTTGGTCAGATCAACGAAAGCGATATCGTATTAGCAGAAGCTTCAGACGCTATCGTGATCGCCTTCAACGTGAGACCTTCTTCCCAGGCTTCGAAGCTGGCAGATAACGCAGGTATAGAAATTAAGATGTACTCTATTATCTACAACGCGATCGAAGAAGTGAAGAGCGCGATGGAAGGTATGATGGAGCCAACGGTAAAAGAAAGAATTACCGCGAACGTAGAGGTGAGAGAAGTATTCAAGTTCGATAAAGCGACCGTTGCAGGATGTTTTGTGTTGGATGGAAAGATGAAGAGAGACAACAAAGTGCGTTTGATCAGGGACGGTATCGTGATCTACCCGATCGGGGAAAACGCAGTGGCCGAACTGGGATCTTTGAAACGCTTTAAGGATGATGCGAAAGAAGTACTGGCGGGTATGGAATGTGGTCTTACCATCAAAAATTACAGCGACGTGAAAGTGGGCGACGTAGTAGAAGCCTACGAACTGGAAGAGATCAAAAGAACATTGTAATCATCAAACAATCAGCGAATAGCAAGTAGCGGATAGAATCGTTGCAACAGCATCCGTTTCTATTACCTGCTTGCTATTTACTATTTTCGTCGCATCAAACTTTTGTTAAATACTACCCGTGGAATCATTATTGGCCGGGGTCAGTGTAATTTTGCAACATATCTGAACAGTAACTAGCTGATTTTTTTTAACTTACAACGCAACAGCAAACAACTCATTACTGAAGGTAAAAATCCAAATATAAAATGAAGTACTTTCTGACTGGTTTATTATTCATTTCCTTTTTCACCCATGCGTTGGCGCAAGGTCAATCGCAGAAAGTAGTAGTGGATAAAATTGTAGGAGCTGTGGGTGACAGGATCATCCTGCAGTCTGACATACAGAACGCGATTGCCGATGCGGCCCGCGGCGGGGAACAACTACCCGATGGGGCGGCCTGCATGATCCTCGAGCAGTCCCTTATTGCCAAAATATTAGCCTTACAGGCGGAGAGAGATTCCTTGCCTGTAAGCGATGAAGAGGTAGAAGCCAACCTGGATATGCGGGTACGGAGTTGGGTGATGCAATTTGGTAGCGAGCAGGCGGTGGAGGATGTGGCCGGCAAAACCATCTATCAGTTAAAAGATGATTCCCGCCACCTTATAAAAGAACAGATGCTTTCAGAACGAATGAAGCAAAAAATCGTGGAAAACGTACACATTACGCCAACTGAAGTGAAGGCTTATTTCGATCGCGTGCCTACGGACAGTGTCCCTTTCCTGGAGTCTGAACTGGAGATCGGGCAGATCAATATCTATCCCAAAGCAGCCAAGGAAGTGGAAGACTACATTTACAACGAGATGATGAACTATCGCAAGCAGATAGAATCAGGACAGATCAGCTTTGCTGACGCTGCAAAAAAATATTCTGAAGATCCCGGAAGCCGCGACCGTGGCGGCGCCTATGAGGTGAATCGCAACGATAAAGACCAGTGGGATCCGGTGTTTCTTTCCACTGCATTCAGACTGAAATCAGGCGAATTATCCATGCCGGTAAAGTCGAACAAGTTCGGGTACTTTTTAATACAGAGTGAAAGCAGAAGAGGCGATAATGCCAAAGTGAGAATGATCCTGAGAATTCCCCCGGTAACACAGACGGAACTGGATGCCGCAAAAGTAAAACTGGATTCCGTAAAGAAAGAAATTGCTGATAATAAGATCAATTTCAAAGACGCCGCTTATAAGTATAGTGAAGATGAAAGCGTGAAGAATAACGGCCCCTTCATATTGAACAATGATGGCTCTACTTTTATTCCCATTGACCGCCTGGATAAAGAAACCGTGTCCACGATAGCCACCATGAAAGTGGGAGACATTTCACAGCCAGTGGAATTTACCAATGAGCAAGGTAAAAAAGGCGTGAGACTGGTGTATCTGAAATCGAGGACCGAGCCGCATAAAATGAACCTGCAAGACGACTACAGCAAAATTGCGGA
Organism: Niabella sp. ZPM-14; assembly: GCF_055693045.2. Lineage (NCBI taxonomy): Bacteria > Pseudomonadati > Bacteroidota > Chitinophagia > Chitinophagales > Chitinophagaceae > Niabella > Niabella sp. ZPM-14. Next base: position 2,788,266 of record NZ_CM181148.1, on the reverse strand, counting down.
TATGGCGTTAGCGACTAAAAAGAACCAGGCTCTTGACGAATGGTTAGCGAAAAATATACCCGGTTTCTATGTGTTGGTGGATAAGGACGCCGCAGCGCAATGTCCTAACCTGCAAAAATACCAGGCTACAAGCACCAAAGGATTCTAATCGAACTTTTAACGATGATACAAAAGCCGCACGTCATGACGTGCGGCTTTTTTTATTCTTTATTTTCGGTTGTGAATGGATCTCTACTTACCTGCTGGAAAAAAATGAGGCAGCCAAAGCCAAAGGCAAGCATTACGGTTGAAGCTCCTTAAGTTCCTAACAATTATCACATAGTACCGGCTCCGATCGAAGCTGCGCTTTCAGATTTAAAAATAAAAGCCGCGCATACAACTGTCTGTGTATGCGCGGCTTTCATCGTGAAGCTCTTATTTATTTTTCTGACGCTTCCTGGAGAAGCTGATCAGCAAGGCAGGCAACAATACCAGGTTAGTTATCGTCGCTGTGATCAACGTCACGGAAGTCAGCCAACCCAGCGCTTTAGTACCACCGAAGCCGCTGAAACAGAAGATCACGAAACCAGCGATTAACACCATGGAGGTATAAATAATACTGATGCCGGTACTGTGAATGGTTTGTATCACGGTTTCCTGCACATCATCTTTATGATAACCCAGCTCCTGCTTGTAGTTGACCAGGAACCGGATCGTGATATCAATGGCGATACCCAATGCTACGCTGAAGATCAGTACGGTACTGGGTTTGAGCGGGACCCCTGCCCAGCCCATGATCCCGGCCGTGATGATCAACGGAATAATATTCGGAATCAGGGAGCACAGCAATATGCGGAACGAACGGAATAAATACAGCATACACAGGGCGATCAGCAAGAATGCCCAGAAGATACTTTCCTTTAATCCGTTAATAATAAATCTCCCTCCTTCCAGGAATGCGATGCTGCTGCCGGTCAACGACACATTATATTCCTCCTTCGGGAAAATATCATCAGCCCGCTTCTGGATACCTTCCAGCAAACCGGGAAGTGCATGGGTACCGACATCGGCCATGTTCACACTTAACCGGGCTTCCTGTTTGGTGCTGTCCATAAACCGGGACACCAGCTTGGTGAAAGAGTTATCATTGGCCGTGGTTTCTGCACTGCCCGTATTCATATTCAGGTATTGAGCCAGTCCCGGCAGGTCAAATTCTGAAGGCATCGAATAGTTACTGCTATCCCCCTCATAAAACGCCTGCTTGGCAAACTTCAACCCTTCTACAATGCTTAAGGGACGGGCAATCTGCGGCATGGTGGCCAGGTATTGAGAAAAGGAATCGATCTTGAGCAGATTTTTGAAATTGCGCGTTACGCCATACTTCTTTTTGGTATCGATCACGATCTCCAGCGGCATCACTCCCTTAAAATTCTTTTCAAAGAACTTCAGATCCGTATAGATCTTATCGGTCTTAGGCACGTCATCCACCATGTAGGCGTTACTTTGTAAACGAAGGGTTCCGGCGGCAGCTATCACTACGAGTATCGCAGTGACGATGTATATCAATTTACGATGAGACAGTGACCATACTTCCAGGCGCCCCAGCCAGCGGTTCAATCTCGCATTGTCCAGGTACCGCGTATGTTTTTCTTTGGGCGGTGGTAAAAAGAAGAGTACGATGGGAATCAGCAGCAGCGATATGAAGAACAACAGCATGATATTGATACCCGCTACTACACCGAACTCTTTTAGAATCTCGCTTTTGGTCAGTGCAAACACCGCGAAGCCGATGGCCGCAGCAACATTACAGAACAATGTCACGATACCCATGCGGCTTACCATATCCACAATGGCATTTTTCTTTTTTACCTGTACCGGTATCTGCTCTCCCAATGCAGCCTGCTTCTGCCAGCTCGTGTGGTATTTGTTGAGGAAATAAATACAGTTGGGAATACCAATCACGACGATCAGCGGCGGAATCAAGGCCGTTAATAAAGTGATATTATATCCAAAAACATGAATGGTTCCCAGGCTGAATAAAACCCCGATGATCACTACGCCAAGCGATAACAGCATGGAGCTGACCGATCTGAAAAACAGCAGCAGTATAATCGCAGAAAGTACAATAGAAGCCGTCAGGAAATAGCGCATTTCGTTGGCGATCCGCGCTGCTAATATTGTGCGGATATAAGGAAGCCCGCTGAGCTTGACTTCCAGGCCGGTTGCCTGTTCGAACTGGGCGATCTGTGCGCGGATGGCGTCGATCGCCTGATCTCTTTTTTCTGAATTGATAATATTCGCGTCCATATTCAGGCCCATCAGGTAAGCACCGGTCTCGGGGTTGTACAACAGGTCGCGGTAAAAAGGAAGGTTGCGGAAGATGCGGGCGCCCTGGTCGATCTGCGATTGGCTGAGCGCGGTAGATGAAAATATTCGTTGTGCCTGCAGTTTTTGTGTGGCTGAGTCTTTTACCAGGTTAACCGCACCCGGTACGCTGATAATGTCGACCACACCGGTAACGCCTTTGAGACGGTTTTGAAGGGTGACATATTCATTGAAGATTTTTTCAGTAAAGAACTCATTAGTCTGTATGCCTGCCACCAACAGGTTACCGTCTTGCCCGTATTTCTTCTTGAATTTCTGATAGGCAATATTTACCGGATGGTCCGACGGAATAGCTTTGGTGAACTCGTATCCCAATTCCGCTTTTGTACCCCAATAGGCAAATAATGCGGTGGCACCAATGAGTAAAAATAAAAGAACAAACCTGTATTTAATGATGGCCTTGCCCAACTTTTCCCACATAAAACGATTATTTATCTTTTAGACGATGTTTAATAATTGAATTGTTGAAATAGTGCTTCGAGAGTTTCCTAAGCAATTGCGGCAAAGAAAAGAAAAAACAGTGCCAACACATAATTTTTTACCGCAGGGGCGGCTGCAAAACAACCGAATCTGTTGTAAACCCGGCAGTAAGACTATAAGTTTTCTACTCACCTAAACGACAGTCGTCGTTAACCCCTGTAAAGACCGGATCTTCCCGCAAATGATTTCAGGTTTCCTTTGTGTAATTTTGACCGGAAATCCTTCCATCGATTGAGCGATAAAATCCATAAGACCCGCGGCATTGTGCTCCGTAATATCAAATACGGAGAAACGAGCATCGTAGCCTCTGTTTACACGGAATTGTTCGGCCTTCAGTCTTACTTATTGAACGGGATCCGATCATCGGGGAAAAAATCCGGCTCGCGCATCGGCTTTTTTCAACCGGCCGCCCTGCTCGACCTGGAAGTGTATCACAATGAATTCAAACAACTGAACCGGGTCAAAGAATACCGGTTCTCGCACCTGTATCAGCACCTCTTTTCCGACGTGTTAAAAAACGGCGTGGCCGCCTACATGGTGGAATTGCTGGCTAAATGCCTGACACAACCCGAAAACAACTATGGCCTTTTTGCCTTTGCGGAAGACTGTTTTATCGCGTTGGATGGCTGTAATGATAAAGTAATGGCCAATTTCCCGGTATTTTTTGCGGTTCAGCTCAGTCATTTCTTCGGCTTTTTGCCCCAGGCGGTATCCCCGGATGCGTGGGAAAGTGAGGATCTTGTTTTTGACGTGGAAGAGGGCGTATTCACTAACCGGCAGGTATTTCATCATTTGTACCTCGAAAAAAAACAGGCAGCTATCCTGGCCGAGTTGCTGCAGGTTCGCCAACCGGAAGAGCTGTCAGAGATCAACGCCAATGCCGAAGGGCGCAGGAAGATCCTCGACATCATGGAAGTGTATTATAGCCTGCATATCCAGGATTTCGGCAAAATGAGGACCCTGCCGGTGCTGAAAGAGCTCATGCGTTGATCAGCCTTTTTGCCTTCTTTGCTTCCAGCCCTTCACCACTTTACGGGTGGGGTTCACTACCCACTTAAACGTTCTGGAAAACCGTCCATCCGTCGGGTACTTACGGTTCGTTGTCAGATTGTTGAACACGAGGGCAACCAGCAGCAGGATCAGGGCTCCGGAAAACACGGGCGAGAGAACGAACCAGTAACCCAGTGCTTTTATCTTTTCTGAACCAATCACGCCGATAAGCGCCGTGGCCCCGCCGGGCGGATGTAAGGTCTTGGTGATTTGCATCGCGATAATGGATAAAGCCACCGCGAGCGGGGCTGTAAACCACAGCATCGGCGGACAGAGTTTATAGACCGTTACGCCGATGATCGCCGAAATGACATGTCCGCCAATCAGGTTGCGCGGCTGGGCCAGCGGGCTTTGGATATGTCCGTAGATGAGCACCGACGAGGCGCCGAAAGACCCGATCAAAAACAGGTTGTCTGTATCCGGAAGTTTAGTCTGAAAGAAAGCAATGATGCCGATGCCGAAAAAAGCGCCTAAAAAAGACCAGAAATGTTCTCTCCGGTCGATCAGTGTTTCTTTATACGCCACATATCTGGCGATCCGATATCCTCTTTTGATTTTTGCTTTTACCATGGTTGTTCGGGCATTCCTGGGGTCTGCAAAGTTGAGTGATCCGTGTTGCTTCTCCAAATCAGGAGTCAGAATTGTCGGCCGGTTACAGCAAAAGGCGTCTGGCGTTCCCCTCAGCAATGTGAACGATGCCCGGCCGTTTGCCTTTTTCAAAGCTGCCGTACCGATCATCGATCTTTAGCGCGCGGGCGCCATTGATGGTTGCCCAACGCAGCAGGTTGGCCAATGGTATTTGCGGGAATGCCTGTTGGAGGGTGACCACCTCCTGCCAGATGCTGAGCTGGTGGTTGGATGCCAGGCTATCCGTGCCCAGCACAAGCGTGCAGCCTGTCCGGTCCAGCATCGGCACATCGGGCAGGCGACGGCTGATATAATGGTTGGCGTTCGGGCAAAGGCACCAGTACAGCGACTGGCCCGTCTCGCGGCCAAACAGCACATCTTCTTTCGTGGTAAATACATTGTGCACCAGCAGCAGGTTGGTGGCCACGTTAAAGCGGGGCAAATAGGTTTGGAGGCTGCTTCTGCCTGAGGCAACAAAATGATCGGTCTTCAATCCCATGGCTTCGAACATCTGGACAAAGCCGCCGGTTTTTTCCATAAACCACAGCGTCTCATCCATAGTTTCCTGGTTATGGATAGAAAGCAGGCCGTTCTGGTTGTGAGCCAGGACCTTATTCCAGAGCGGTTCGGAAACGGAGTACGGGGCATGCGGAGTGATCGACACCTGTTGCGACGCAAAACGAGCCACAAATCCATTGTAGACCTGCTCGTACAGGGCAAAATTCCTTTCTGCCCATTCCGGGTTAAAGCCAAACGCTTCAATAAAGTGATGGTAATGGATCAGGCTTTCTGTTTTGGTTGGTAACGTGTCGAGGGTATTGCAGATATCTCCCACGGCTACAATTCCGTTGTCCCACATCTCTGCGTCGGCGTCGGATATGGCATTCATAATGACCGCCTCAGGCTTGCTTCTTTTTTGCACCACCTGTCTTACAAAGCCCGCTAACCCTGTATTTTCCTCAATGTCGCCTTTGAGATGACTCAACTCAAGGTGGCAGTGACAATTAATGAATCCGGGCGACAGCATGCCATGGACCTCCCGGATGTCGCCTACCGCCTGATCCTCATCCAGTATCGCTTCCACCGTCCCATCCTCCTGTACTACCAGTACCTTGTTTTCATGAACCTGGTATCCGTCGAAGATCTGGCCGGCCTTTAGTGTAATAAATCCCATCTGAATTATATTAGAGTTTCGCCCCTGCAAACCCGAAAGTCGCCCGGAGCCAAATGCTTGTAGCTGTCAAAGGTAATGTCCGGCGGCGGCATGTCAACGGTGAAAACGGCAAAATGGATCGCACCTATGGCACTCAATACTCATCGCACGCCTTTTTAACCGTGCTAAAGCGCAGCCTTATAAAACCGCCAACGAACCTGGGGTGCTTGCCATTGTAGGTCATTGACCAATGCTTTCAGAAAGTACCGTTCGCGGACTAGTGGCATTATTCTCTTTCCCCATTCGTAGCCCGGCTCATACGATCCGCGACGGGTGCAAACCAGCGCTTCACATGATGTTGTGAAAGAAGCTTGAAAGTTTTGTGTAGATTTGCAGCCGCTTTGGCCGGGCGTGCGCATCGGTACCGGGTATTATCAGCCCCGCCTTAAAAATGAAGCGATCAATATGTTAGACAAATTAGAAGCTATCAAAGCAAAATATGATCAATTGGGTGTGGCATTGACCAACCCGGAGATCGTTAGCGATAATAAAAAGTTTGCCGCCACCAGCAAAGAATACCGCGGCCTTGAAAAGATCGTAGTGGCGTACAAAGACTACAAGCGCCTGCTGGATGATATTGACTTTAATAAGGAAGCGCTGAACGGCGACGATGAGGAGCTGCGGGAACTGGCCAAGCTGGAAACAGCCGACCTGCAGGAGCGCAAAGAGTCTATGGAAGCCGCTATTCGCCAGCTGTTGATCCCTAAGGATCCGCAGGATGAGAAAAATGTGATCATGGAGATCCGCGCCGGAACCGGCGGCGATGAGGCCAGCATATTTGCAGGAGACCTGCTGCGCATGTACGTAAAATATTGCGAAAGACATGGATTTAAAACCGCTGTTTTGAGCGAAAGCGAAGGAACTGTGGGTGGATATAAAGAGGTGCAACTGGAAGTGACCGGCGATGATGTGTACGGTACGTTGAAATTTGAAAGCGGTGTGCACCGCGTTCAGCGGGTCCCGGACACGGAAACCCAGGGACGGGTACATACTTCTGCTGCAACGGTGGCGGTAATGCCGGAAGCGGAAGAGATCGACTTTGAACTGCGCGAAGCGGATGTGAAAATGGAAACCTCGCGAAGCGGTGGTGCGGGTGGACAGAACGTAAACAAGGTGGAAACCAAAGTGATGCTGACCCACCTTCCTACCGGAACAGTGGTGATCTGCCAGACCGAGCGTACGCAGTTGGGCAACCGCGAAAAAGCCATGCAGATGCTGCGGACAAAATTATATGAAGAGCAGGTACGTAAGCAGGAAGAGGAAATCTCCCGTCATAGAAAAAGCCTGGTCAGCTCGGGCGACCGCAGTGCGAAGATCAGGACCTACAACTATCCGCAAGGCCGGGTGACGGATCACCGGATCAACCTGACCGCTTACAACCTGGATGCCATCATGAATGGCGAGCTGCAGGAATTTATCGACGCCTTACAGTTTGCGGAAAACTCGGAAAAACTAACCAAGCAGGAATAAACCTACCACACCTGGTCTACGACTCTTTTTTTGACTTCGGCTTTACCAAACTTGCGGGGGTAATAAGAAAGCGTGACCATAAAAAACTGCTGTAACCCGTTTGTGATACGGGTTGTGGTTCCGTATTGGTCTGCAGTATTGGAAATATTGCGGAACTGTTTTAAGATATCCATAGCGGAGAATTTAACTTCCGCCTGCTGATTCTTTAATAAACGGCAGGTGGCAAACGCATTCCACAATACGATCGGCTCGTCCAGGTCGCTATTTTTGGTATGGTCTACCGTACTGCTGATCGTGTAGCTTTTGGGCAGGTTGAGCGTTAGCCCAAAGCGGGACACATCAGTATAGTTCTTAAACGAATTAAGCCCCGCGCCGGATTGCTCAGATTGATAATGGTTGAGCATTTTGCCTATTTTGACAATAAGCATAGAGCGCAGCGAAAACTGCAGGTTGATGTTGTTATTAATGCCGGTGGTATTGGTTTTCGTGAAAACATTATCAATATAATTGGGGCGGACGCCGCTGTTATACGACCCGTTATACATCAGCTGGATATTGCTTTTTTTGATCTTGCGACTGATGTTCACATTATAGCTCAGGTTGAAGTTGCGGCTTTGTCCGGCGTTGACATAATAGTAAAAACGCTTGCCCGACTCTTCGTTGATCACGCTGTCCGTCACCGGGTTTAGCGAATTGACCAGCGACCCGTTGATCCCTCCATTGAACGAATAGAGCGACTTGGGATTCTGCGTGTTGAAGTTCCCGTTCAGGTAATACGTATGATTGACCTGGTTCCTGAGATTAGGGTTACCGATTCTCACATTGAAAACATCTACGTCATCGGTGATCGTGTAGAGCTGATCAATGCCGGGATATCCGAAGTTCTTCCGATAGCCTGCTGAGGAATAATAAGAATATTTTTCCCGTTTGTTGTAATTGTAGGAAACAGAACCTTCGTATCGGAAAAATGCGAAGGAGCGGGACAGGTTCCTGATATCAAAAGAAGATATGTTGTTGTCGTTCTTGAAATCCTCTAATATCACTACCTGAGCATAAAAGTTATGATAATAAACATCTTTCCACTTGAAGAAAGATTTGCTTAAGCGCAATGATGGCGTATACTCTACCTTTTCATTCAGGTTGGTATTGGTCAACCTTGCGTTGGTGATATAATTCCCGGAGAGACTGTCAAAGTCGAATACGTTCTGATCGTTTTTGTTGCGGCTATAATTGAACCACTGATTCAGGCTGACATCGATCCCGAAGAAGGCGTACCGCCCGAAGATCAGCCTTTTAAACCCGTTGTAGGAAAGATTGGCACCGCCGCTGAACATGGAGCTGTTCGTGTTATAATGCCTGTTATAGGCGGTATCATCATCGCTGTTAACAAAAGACCGGAAAACGCTTCTCACATACCGGTCAGAAACATTGTTGTTGTTATTGGCGTTTATAGAAAAATCAAATTGCTTCAACGGGTTTTCCTGGTCATATTTAGAATAGTCGAGGTCGAAAGACTGGTTGTCGGATCTGCGCTGCTCCATTGTTTCATTGATATTATTGCTGATCGGGCTATTTACCGAATCCCTGATGTCCGTGGTCCGTCTCACGTTGTTGTCACCGTTGGAAAAAGTGGCATTCCCGTTCACATTGAAATTGTCATTATAGCTATTCGTCTTGATATAATTGACGCCAATGTTATGGTTGTTGTTGATGCTGTTGGTGACGGCATTGTCTTCTATGAACTGCGGATTATCCAGCGTGGTCCGGTTTTGCAAAGACTGATCGGTTAAGAACTTGTCGGTGCCGGATTTGGTATAATTCACCGTGATGCGGTCGTTTTGCCGGCTGTTGCTGGTTTCGATAAAGTTATGCGTGAATACACCGCCGATGGAATGGTATTTATTGATCCCATCGGTGTTGAAGCTGCCGACGTTGTAAAGATTGGGATTATAATTCCGGTAAGTATTGTTCTGAAACATGTCTTTCAGGTTTTCAACACTCTTATTAATATTATTGAAACCACCCCCGATACCAAACGACGTTCTTTTATTATACATCTGAAAGGACAGGTCCGTCTCAAACCGGTCAGTAGTTCCATATCCGACGCCGGCCTTTCCAAAGTATCCCGTTTTCTTATCTTCCTTCAGTTTGATGTTCATCGTAAGCAAAGAATCTTTCTGCTTTCGCTCTTCGGGTTTTAAATTTCTGTCTACTTCCTGGTACACCTGGATTTTATCGATAGCATCTTTCGGCAGGTTTTGGGTGGCCAGCCTGGCATCGTCGGAACCCAGGAAGGGCTTTCCATCCACGAGCACGCTCGGTATCTTCCGCCCGTTCATGGTGATCGATCCGTCGGACCAAACGGTGATGCCCGGCACCTGTGTCAGCAGGTCTTCCACCACAGCGTTGGGATCCATTTTAAAAGCTGCAGGATTGATCTCGAGCGTATCGCCATTCATTCTTATCGGGACCTGGGCCGTAACGGTAACGTTTAACGAGTCGTGGAAATCCGGGCTCAGCAGCAGCGTCAGCGTTTTAGAAGGTAAAGAATCAAAATGAATCGGCTGGAATACGGACTTGAAGCCGACATAAGTTACGTTGAGGATCAGGTCTTTTTTCATCGGCAGCCTGTCGATGCGGAAAGCTCCGTAGCCATCCGTCAACTGGTAGTTGACCAGGGACGAATCTTTTGAAAAGACACTAACTGTCGCGGATTCAAGAAATACGCCGGTGGCAGAATCTTTCACTACGCCGCTAAGCGTGCCTTCCTGAGCGACGCCTGTTTTGAATATTAAAAGGGTCAGAAAAAGAAAGAGAATATTTTTCATTCGTGAGGGGTTGGGGCTATCGGTTGTCAATTTGTTAGTGATGGGTGTGTTCATAATTTATGCAGCGTTACCGGTTTCAAAGCTATCTTTCGTTAATCTTTTTTGATGGTATATTCAGCGATAAGCGGTTGAGGATGCGTACTGTCTTTTAAGGCTTCGCGAAGCGCAGCGGGCAATTCATCCATCTTTCCCTTTTGCTGTTCGTAGACCTTTTTCAATTGTTCTGAAGTGATCAGTTTGTACAACTTCTTATTATGCAGATGTCCGTAATTATATTGCTCCAGCAACGGAAGATAATAAGTGGTACTATCCGGCTTGATCTTCGACATATTGTAGGCCGTATTGGATTTCTTATCATAGATGTATTGGCCGTAATTGGAGAAGAAGGAAATATTAAAAAGCATGTACCGGTTCGTCTCGTGCGGCAGGTAGATCTGTCTCAGTAACCAGCCGTTGTTCCTTTCAAAGTTTTCCCGGTCTGTAGCATTTTTAAAAGGCTTCTCAAAAAATGACTTCGGAATGCTGTTTTCCATGGGCAACACCACCTGATACAACGGCGTAACAACATCATTGGAAAGCGCGTAGATGGTATCGACATAGGGGCGGAATATATAAAACACACCGGGTCTGGGGCCTTCCATCGTTGCAGCACCTACATGCTTTGCATATAGATACCGGATTTCGTTTTGCTTATTGTAAGGAAAATAGCCTTTGAGAAATTTGGTATCTTTGTAGATCTTAACTTCATAATCGGTTGTGTCCTCGTAGTTTTTATTGACTGCTATTTCATAAGTGCAGTAATAATCGCCTTTCAGGTTATATGCATTCAGAATGTCGAACGATGTAGGCGCTGCTTTTTGAAATGCAAAACTGGTATCTGTCAGGTCGATAATATATTTTTTGAAATACTTCCTGTTCTTTTTGTTCGAAAAATCAGCTTTGATCTGGATCCGGTCTTTATCGGTCAGTACATAATTCTTATTGGTATAAAAAAATGTCAATTGCTTTTTGGCTTCGTCGTAGTTGGGGCTGGCATTTTCACCCAGTTTTTTGTAGGAGATCGTTTTTAAAAATGCCCCGTTACGGGAAAAAACCCAGATGGTTTTTTCGATGTAATTGAAGGCCAGAAAATAATCATCCGTTACTGCTATGTAAGAGTACCGTCCGAAGTCAACATCCTTATTTTGCTCGAGTCCGTATAACTTCAGGGAATCAACAAAAACAGATTGATTGGCACCGCCCGCTGCCTTGGGGCTCAGATAGATCTTGGTTGGCTGCGCATCAGACGAAGCTGAGCCCAGCATACACATAAGCAGCAATAAATAAATTTTCAAGTTTAGACGTTTTAGCCTTGTGAAGATAAATACAACATTGTTAATCAATTGTAAACATTTTTACGCTCTTCCGACGGCCTACCACCTCCACCCCAACTGGATGCTTCCATAGTACTGCGGTGAGAATTGGGTAAGTGACTGTTTACTTTCATAAATGGCGCTCGCTCCGATCGTTATTTTTTTCCTCGCGTAAGTGGCGCCCAGCTTTGCCTGGAAGAAAAACGGGTTGATCCTTCCGGGTATAGCACCCGCTTCGCTTTGCTGAAAAAGACCGCCCTGAACTGTGGCGTCGTATGCTTTGAAGTACACCATCGGAAACAGGTAGACGAACAATTCCCGTCCGGCCCCTTCGCCTTCCTGGTGATTATCCCAAAAAGCGGAGGCGCTGTTTTTATTCAGTCTCCCAAACACCAAAGCACCTCCAATTCCCGCGTTGGTAAAAAAAGAACCCGCTGCAGCGGAGGCCAATGGCTTGAGATTCCATTTAGACAGAGACGGATGCCCGGAAAGCTCGGGAGACCACGCCAGATCAGCGTTGAGACCCCATGCGGTCTTCAATTGACGGTCCCAGTAGGTTGGCGGATAGATCCGCATAACCCGGTGCACAAATTGCTGCACTTCTGCGCCCTGCGCCGGCGGGCCAACCACTCCACCGCTTAGACCCAGCCGTAGCAGATCTGATTTTTTATTATACAATAGTTGTTGATAGCCCGCATATAAATAACCGGTAATCGGGCGGTCTAGCTTGTCCTTTTTTATTTCTCCGGAAAAGCGGGCGTTGTAAATGCTATGACCGGCATATACCCGATGGACGCGTTCTGTCTTCCGTCGCCCTGGAGTGGAACCCGTCCATTGATAGGATAGCTTCAGGCCATTGGTATAATAGCCATCATTATTAATGGATAGATAACTGTCATTTTCAGACAAGATCGACAACTGATGCGTGGTTTGACCATACACCGCCGGAACGGCGATCAAAAGCAAAAAACCTGGAATCAAAAACCGGTGTCGCATTGTCAGATATGGCTGCTGATTTGTGATGGATCTCACAAAAATAGGGTGCAAATCCTTCCCGGCCATATTTAAGCAGCTTCGTATCAACGGTTCATATACTTCTCCACCGGGAGGCGATTCTGTAAGCTGCGCCCCAGCGTCAATTCATCGGCGTATTCCAGCTCACCGCCAAAGGCAATACCACGTGCGATGGTGGTGATGCGCAGGTCGATCCCGCTCAGCTTCTTTTGTATATAATAAATGGTGGTATCTCCCTGGATATTAGGGTTCAGTGCGAAAAGCAGCTCTTCCGTCTGTTCTTCTTTGACGCGTTCGATCAGCGCATCGATATTCAGTTGTTCCGGCCCCACGCCGTCGAGGGGGGAAATAACACCGCCTAACACATGATAGGTGCCGTTAAATTGCTGCGTACTTTCAATAGCGATCACGTCGCGGATATTTTCTACCACGCAAATTATATGCTGCTGCCGGTAGGTGTTACTGCAAATCGCGCACAGATCCCCGTCGGCCACATTGAAACAACGTCTGCAAAACCGGATCTCGTTGCGCATCCTGGCGATGGTCTCGCTAAACTGGCTTACCTGGCTCACGTCCTGTTTCAGCAAATGCAACACCAGGCGGAGGGCTGTTTTCTTACCGATACCAGGCAGGCGGGAAAATTCATTAACAGCGGCTTCTAACAGCGCGGATGAAAATTGCATCCTGCAAAGATAAAATGAGGTTGCTAATAGAAAATTAAAAATTGAAAATCGGCGAGCCTTCTTGCCTAAAACGTTATATGTTTGCTTTCTATATGCGTGCTAAAAATATCCTGTTTGTGGGTTTCCTGGTAATTTCGGCCATCGCTGTCCTGTTGTTCGAAACCGGATGTGCCAGTATTGTACCGCCCTCCGGCGGGCCCAGAGATTCCTTACCGCCGGTTATCGTTTCAGTAGTTCCCGAAAATCAGACCCTGAATTTTAAAGCGAAGGAAATCAATATTGAATTTGATGAATACGTGGAGCTGAATGATATTTACCGCACCCTGCTGATATCGCCCTTTCCGAAGATCATGCCGGAAGTAACGCGAAAGCTAAGGACCGTTACGGTGAAGATCAAAGACACCCTGCAGCCAAACACCACTTATGTTTACAATTTTGCCAAGGCGATCAAAGACCTGAATGAAGGGAACCAGGGAAAAGACCTTTTATATGTCGTATCCACCGGATCCTATATCGATTCGATGGAACTCAGTGGCAACGTGCGTATGGCGAGAACCGGCAAGGCAGATTCTACTTTATCCGTTATGTTGTACAACAACCTCGATGACAGCGCTGTTGTGAAAGAAAAACCAAGATATGTAACCCGGGTAGATAGTACCGGTACGTTCTTTTTCAGGTTTCTCGCCCCGGGCCAGTATCGCTTGTATGCCATGAAAGACGAAAGCGGCAGCTATATGTACAATGGCCAGCAGGTATTTGCTTTTGCAGATTCCGCGGTGACCATTGCGACCGAACCTCCCGCGCCCATTCGTTTGTGGGCTTATGAACCGCAGGGCCGTAAAGAGGACTCGGATCAGGAACTTGACATGAACGAAAAAGAAAAGCGGTTAAAATATAAGACCACACTGGAAGGCAGTCAGCAAGACCTGCTCTCCGCTTTCAAGATCCACTTTGATCACCCGCTGAAGACCTTCGACACCACGAAGATGACCCTGACCATCGACAGCAGCTTCCGGCCGGTTACCGGTCAGCGATTCAGCCTCGACAGCACGGCACGGGTAATCACCATGAATATGCCCTGGATACCGGACACAGTGTACAACCTGGTGTTGGAAAAGGAATTTGCTTCGGACAGCCTGGACCGCCAGATCTTTAAAAGAGATACTATCACGTTTAAAACGAAAGCCCGCGAGGATTATGGCCAGGTGCGCATCACCTTTGTGGATATTGAGATGGAGCGCCACCCCGTGTTGCTGATCACGCAGGGCGAAACAGTGAAAGACGCGTTCCCCATCCCGGCCAACCGGATCATTGACCTGCAATTGTACAATCCCGGCGAGTATGACATGAAGATCCTGTACGACACGAATCAGAATGGGCAATGGGATCCTGGTGAATTCTTCATCGAACACCGGCAACCGGAGCTGATCAATGATATCGACCGGAAACTGGTAGTAAAGCCGGAACGAATAGAAGACTTCGAGATCAAAAGAGGCAGGGGACTTCCGCTCAATCCACCCAGATAATACATTAGGAGTTGACAGAGGACAGGATGTTTGAAGGATCCTGTGTGCCTGCGCGATCTTTTTGATGGGACAAACGCCGGAAATAGCTTACCCGGGCATTCTTGAAATGTACTTGCCGATCTCTTTCACCTGGTCAACGATCTGAGGTGTGGTGGGATTGCAGGCTTTTGCCTTACGATAAAAATCTTTCGCAGCGCGAAACTCCCTTTTATTCATCATGATGCTGCACATCTGCAGGTAAGCAGCCGCTTCATTTTCTTTATCAGGAAGTCCTTTGCGGATCGCCTGGCGGATATAGCTTTCACCTTGTTTGATATTGCCTTTCTGCATGGCCAGCATGCCCATTTGTAACATGCTTGCGCCTTCTGCTTCCTTCATGGGCATACCCAGGTCCAGGCCTTTTTTCATCATCGTTTCAGCACCGTCAAAATCCTGTTTGCTCATAGCAATATTGCCTTTGAGTGTGTAGTATACCGAGCGGATCGGCTTATAAAGCAGGTTGGGAAATTTAATTGAATTCAATACTTTTTCTGCACCGTCCATGTCTCCGTTTTCCATATACTCCTGGATCAGCCTCAGCGGACCAAAGAAGAAATGACTGAAGATGAGAATGACAGCGATCAGGTATAACGGGAATGCAGGCCAGAAGCTGGCCGCAAAATTGGTGAATATGCCCGCCAGCAGTACAATAATGGCGATCGGTAACCTGTATCGGATTAAAAAAGTATATGCTTTCATTTGTATTTTTTTATAGAATTGCTCTTATCACCTGGAACAGCAAATAAAATACTCACTCCCTTAGCGGACGGAAATGAATTTTTATCCCTTGTTCATCTGTTCTTTTGAAATTTCGGGTGGCAAAGATACGGGTTATGAGTTTTACCCATAACGAAAGGATGCAGGAGCAGAGCAGAGGGCGCGACTCAAAAGAAAACTGGTCTGACCGTCTCGGTCTGACCAGGGTGCCGGAGTTCTTTACCCCGCGCTTCCTACCATGGACTTGCCCATTGCCTTTGCTTATTGCCTATTGCGTACCCGTCATCCCTACGCAGACACCGGCAACGTTTTAGGAGCCAGGTTGTCGATCGCTTTGACATCGCCTGTCATATGCAACTGGCCGTTGTAGGTACCACCGGTTTCGATCAATATGGTTTCGGTATGAATATCTCCCCGGATGTTCCCGGTAGATTTGAGCTGGATGCTTTTGCAGTAAATATTGCCGTTGAGCGTGCCGTACACAATCAGGTTTTCGGTGGTAACATCGCCTGTCACGGAAGCGCCTTCACCAATGACCAGTCCTCGCTGCAACTCAATATTTCCTTCTACCCGCCCATCGATCCTGACCGTACCTTCCCCTTTCAGTTCGCCCTTCACCAGCAGGTCTTTGCCGATCATACTGTTGATGGGTTCCTGGTTTAAAATTGTAGCATCTTCAATGTGCATGCGTTTTTTCTTGCCGATCATTGCTAATTGTTTTAGAAATTTAAATACCCCAGCGGGTCAATCCGCTTATTGTTCCTGTGAATTTCATAATGAAGGTGTGGCCCTGTCGAGCGCCCCGTGCTTCCCAGTTTGCCGATGACGGTGCCCGGCACCACTTTGTCTCCCTTCGACACCGTTATGGCAGAAAGGTGTCCGTAAAGCGTCTTGAGATTCTGCGGGTGAGCAATGATCACGCAATTGCCGTAGCCTCCTTTCCTGCCGGCGTGGATCACTTTGCCCCTGGCTGTCGTTTTTACGGGCTCGCCCATGGTACCTTTAAAGTCGATGCCGCCATGCAATTCGGCGCCGGTCCCGGAAAAAGGGTTGGCCCGGTAACCAAACCGGGAGGTGATAGGGCCGGCATGCGGCCTCCCGACAGGAACAGCTGTGACGGTTTCCTCAAGTTCTTTAAGCCGAGACAAATAATGGTCTGTGGCATTGTCCACATCAGTAATGTCCAGCGGTTCTCCACCCACGTCCGGAATCGCGATCTCTTCCAGCCCTTTTGTTTTGAGCAACTGGTTGATCTTGTTCAGGTAGTCATTAATTTCAATAAAAGAGCGCTGCACTTTGGAAACATCCGCTTTCATTTTGAGCTGTTGGACAAACGTCAGCTTCTTAGCGTAGTAGGAACTGGTTTGCTGATAGATCAAAAATCCGATCACCAGGCCCATGATGATGAAAGCGACGGACGCATAGATCACATATTTACGCCAATGAAGGATCAGATGTGAAGGAACCTGCAAAGGTTTCCGCGATTGGCTCTGTGTATCAATAAAAAGAATGGACGTTTTTTGCTTCTTCATAGTATACAATCAGTTGGGTTGCCTTTATTAAAAGTCAGTACCTGGTCCTTCAAAAATACAGGAACCTGATTAATTATGCGTTAATTCCCGGCGAAGCACCGTGATTTAAAGTTTTGATAATAAAGCATCAAGCTGTTGAGTAGCGGCTTTGTGAAGCCTGGCGGCAACGGGAAAAACAAGCCGCGGTGTTTACGGGGGATATACTATAATTTTGCACCCGATTATGGATTTAAAGAAGAACAGGCCCGTGGCCATCTGGCTGTTTATCGGTGCCGCAATGATCATCATACAGGTTTTGCTGGGCGGCATCACCCGCCTCACCGGCAGTGGGTTATCCATCACGGAATGGAAACCGATCTTAGGCGCATTGCCCCCAATGAACGAACAGGACTGGAATACAGCGTTTGAAAAATATAAGCAGATCGCGCAGTTTAAATACATCCATAATTACTTCTCGCTGCAGGACTTTAAATCTATTTATTTCTGGGAATGGCTGCACCGCAACTGGGCGCGGTTCATGGGTGTGGTATTCATCATTCCTTTTGCTTACTTCGTTTATAAAAGAAGGATCGACCGCAGCATGCTGTGGCCGATGATCATCCTGTTTGTTTTAGGGGCGCTTCAGGGAGCCATCGGCTGGATCATGGTGGCCAGCGGCGTAGGAACCGACCTGGTGTACGTCAGTCATATCCGCCTGGCGGCCCACTTTATTGCCGCGCTGATCCTGCTCGTGTATGTCGTATGGTTTGCGTTGAAAATATCAGTGCCGGACTTTAAAAAAGCGCGCGTTCCGGCGGTCAGGAACTTCACCGCCCTGCTACTGGTATTGCTGACAATACAACTCATTTACGGCGCGTTTATGGCGGGCACACACGCGGCCAAATCGTCCGTCACCTGGCCCAGCATCAACGGCCAGCTGATCCCCGACATGAGCGAAGGCGGCATATTTCACAATCTCCTGGCCATCCAGTTTATCCATCGCGGACTGGCTTACCTGATCACCTTGCTGGTCATCGTGTATACGGTGCAGCTTCACCGGCAGATACGCGGTCTCACTATTTACAAGCTGCGGAACCTGCCATTGGTCATTACATTGGTGCAGGTGCTATTGGGCGTGCTTACGCTGGTCAACTACCTCACACCTTCAAAAATATGGCTGGCCATCTCCCATCAACTGGTGGGCATTCTTTTATTGATCACGCTGGTGATCACGTATTTCTACAGTGCTAAAAGGCGGTAGGTCCGCTACAAGCTGATTATTTTCCGGCCAGCAAGGTTTGCTGCAGAGCCGCCAGCTCGTCCCATTTTGCGGCAGCTGCTAACTTCGCCTGTTTGGGCCAGGAAGACGGGTCGTGCAACTGGAATTTAGGTCCGGCTGCGTCCAGGATCGCTTTCAGTTTTTTGATAGATGCTTTTCCTAAAGCCGGGTACGTTACAATGCCTTCCTTTTCAAGCAGCTTAGCGATCTTCTCGCCAATACCTTCCACTTTGGTCAGGTCATCCTTGGCTACGACTTTTTCTTTTTTAGCCTTAACGGGAGTAGCTTTCTCTTTTTTTGGTTTTGCCGCAGCTTTTGGTTTTTTGACCACCGCTTCTTCCGTTGCCGTCGGCACAACGATCACAGAATTGTCCACTCCAAATACATGGTTATACGTGTATTGTTGAGCGTTCCAGTCGTTCACCCACTGGCCATTGTTCAGCAAAAAGCGGTATTCATAGGTTTTACCTGCTTCCAGGTCTACCGACGCTGAAAAGCTACCATCCGATTGCGCGCTTAACTGGACGGCTTTATCAGGATTCCATCCATTAAAATCGCCTAATAAAACAGCTCCTGTCGCGGTTCCTAATGCGGCAGCAGGTAAAGTAAATGTGATCTTTTTCATGAGTATTTCTTTTTATAGTTCTGATGAAACTCCTTTCACCAGCTTGTTTGCAGTATACTTGATGGAGCAGGAACTGTTGATATAACGCACCCGTGCCTCATGCATTGGCAATGAGACGCGGCCCTACTTCATCGTTAATTTGTTTGAAAAAATGTGCAGTTTGCAGCCGCAAATATAACCAAACTCTCACAAGGAACCGGTTACCCGTCGCAGCGCGTTCAAAAAATGTGGATAGTAAAGATAATTTGCAGTACATTAGTTCTTTAATCCCCGTAAAATATTCTGCCATGTTAAACCGGATTGCTTTCATCGCTCTGCTCCTTATCGCTTGTGTCGCTGCCGCTTTTACTGAATCTGCAAAACCCAAGGTGCTGCTGATGACAAAGACCAACGGCTTTTATCATTCTTCCATTCCCAAAGGGATCGAAGCGGTGCAGAAACTGGGCGCTGAAAACGGCTTTGAAGTGGTGGAAACTAAGGACTCTACCTTGTTTACGGATAGCAATCTGAAACAGTACGCGGCTGTGATCTTCCTGAGTACCACCGGTACCATTCTGAATGAGGATCAGAAAGCGGCGTTGCAAAAGTTTGTACGCTCCGGCCATGGCTTCGTGGGTATTCACGCTGCCGCGGACACAGAATATGACTGGCCCTGGTACAATAAAATGGTGGGGGCCTGGTTCCTTAGTCACCCGAAACAACAGGCGGCCAGGCTCATCGTGAAAGACCGCAAACACCCTTCTACAAAACAACTACCCCAGGTTTGGGAAAGAAAGGATGAATGGTATAATTTTAAAAACATCAACCCCGATATCAAAGTACTCCTGACCATTGACGAGAAAAGTTATGAAGGCGGCAAGAACGGCGATTTTCACCCGATGGCCTGGTATCACAACTTTGAAGGCGGCCGCGTTTTTTACACCGGTTTGGGACATACGGATGAGTCGTACGACGAACCGCTGTTCTTACAGCACCTGGCAGGAGGTATTCTCTATGCGATCGGCACTAAGAAATAACGAAGTCAAGCCCGTTTTTATTCCGGTGCAGCATCCGGCTGTTCCGACCATTTCCAATCCCTGATCTCAGGCATATCAATTCCCTGCTCGCGGATGTAATTCTTGTGCGCAATATGCTTGTTCTTCATTTCCTCTTTGATATAGGACACAGTGTCTCCCAGTTGCGGCAGCCGGTTCAGGGCATCCTGCACCAGGCTAAAGCGATCCATTTGATTCAGCACGGTCATATCGAAAGGCGTGGTGATCGTTCCTTCTTCCTTATAACCTCTTACATGGATGTTCTGATGGTTGGTGCGGCGATAGGTGAGGCGGTGAATCAGCCAGGGATAGCCATGAAAGGCAAAGATGACCGGCTTGTCTTTGGTAAACAACGCGTCAAAGTCAGCGTCTCCCAGGCCATGCGGGTGCTCTGATGCGGGCTGCAGCCTCATCAGGTCTACCACATTGACCACTCTTATCTTAAGATCAGGGCATTTTTCCCGGAGGATGGATACCGCGGCCAGCGTCTCGAGCGTAGGCACGTCGCCGGCGCAGGCCATTACCAGGTCGGGCGTGACGCCTTCATCATTACCGGCCCACTGCCAGATCCCGATTCCCTTTGTGCAATGCGTTACTGCTTCGTCCATAGATAACCATTGCGGAGACGGGTGTTTGCCGGCAATGATCACATTTACATAATGCCGGCTTTTCAAGCAGTGGTCCGCCACTGAAAGCAGACAATTGGCATCAGGTGGCAGGTATACCCGCACGACAGATGCTTTTTTATTTACCACATGATCGATAAAGCCCGGATCCTGGTGGGTAAACCCATTATGGTCCTGCCGCCACACGTGGGAAGCCAGCAAAATATTCAGCGAGGGCAGCTTTTTGCGCCAGCTGATCTCGGAGGTCATTTTCAACCATTTGGCGTGTTGGTTGAACATGCTGTCGATGATATGGATAAAGGCTTCATAGCAATTGAACAGGCCGTGTCTGCCCGTCAGCACATATCCTTCGAGCCACCCTTCGCACTGGTGTTCGCTCAGGACCTCGAGTACCCTGCCTTCATTTTTCAGGAACTCATCTTCCTCTTCAATATCGGCCAGCCATTGGCGCTGCGTGGCGTCAAAAACGGCATTCAGCCGGTTGGATAATGTTTCATCAGGCCCGAAAATCCTGAAGTTCCTGGATTCAAGGTTGAACTTAATCACATCCCTGATTAAAGCGCCCAATATCCGGGTGTCCCCCGGCCCCACAACGCCTCTCGTCGGCACATCGAAAGCATATTCCCTGAAATCCGGCAGGTGCAGATCCCGCAGAGCATGCCCGCCGTTGGTATGCGGATTGGCGCCCATGCGGCGGTCACCCTTGGGAGCCAGCGATTTTAGTTCGGGCAACAGGCGTCCTTCAGCATCGAAAAGCTCTTCGGGCCGGTAGCTTTTCAGCCATTCTTCCAGCGCCGTCAGATGTTCCGGATCGTGTGCCGGATCTGAAAGCGGCACCTGGTGCGACCTGAATGTACCTTCGACCGGCTGCCCGCCTACGTACTTCGGACCCGTCCAGCCTTTGGGCGATTTTAAGATGATCATGGGCCAAATGGGACGTAGCAGCGGTTCGCCTTTTGCCGCTTCTTCCCTGATCTTCCTGATATCTGCCACGACTTCGTCCAGCACCTTGACCATGCGCCCATGCATGTAGGCAGGATCTGAACCGTCTACCCAATAAGGTTTCCAGCCATAGCCCTTCATCAATTGATCCATCTCTTCCTTTTCGATACGGGCAAAAATGGTGGGATTGGCGATCTTATAACCGTTGAGGTGAAGGATCGGCAACACGACGCCGTCTTTCACAGGGTGCAGGAATTTATTGGAATGCCAGGCCGTAGCCAAAGGACCGGTTTCCGCCTCGCCGTCTCCGATCACACAGGCGACCCAAAGATCCGGGTTGTCGAAAGCAGCACCAAATGCATGGCTCAGCGAATAGCCCAGCTCGCCTCCTTCATGCATGGACCCCGGACACTCCGGAGACACGTGACTGGGAATACCGCCGGGAAAAGAAAATTGCTTGAACAGCCTGCGCAATCCGGCTTCATCCTGTGTGATCTCCGGATAGATATCGCTATACGTGCCTTCGAGGTAGGTATTTCCCACCAACGCGGGACCACCATGGCCCGGCCCGGAAATGTAGATCATGTCCAGGTCGTACTTATTGATGATCCGGTTCAGGTGGGTATAAATAAAATTCTGCCCGGGCGTTGTACCCCAGTGGCCCAGCAACACCTGTTTGACATCTTCCAGCCTCAATGGTCTGCGCAACAACGGGTTGTCCCGCAGATAGATCTGGCCTACCGACAGGTAATTAGCCGCGCGCCAGTAGGCGTCCAGTCTGTCCAGCTCCTCTTGGGAGATGGCTTCCGCAGTATTGTTCATAAAGGGAGTGGTTTAGAGGGCGATAAGATGAGGTAAAAGCGCCTAATGCGTTCTCATTTTACCCATAATGGTTTCCAGCGTTGTCCTGAGCTTGGCCGCAGCGCCACTGATAGCAAGATCATAGGTCTCACCATCGTCGGTCACCGCGATAGGGTCGCGGCCCTTAATTTTCGCTTCGATATTACAGCGTTTGTCATTCCCGGTGTCCTTGTCTGCATTCTGATCTGACAGGTATATTTCTATGCGTGTAAGATGTTCGATGAAATGATCAATTTCGCCTTCAACCATTCCTTCTATTTTGTCTGCATAATCTGTACTAACCGAAAGGTTATTGTCTGTGTTGATTTGAAAAATCATAAGTTATATGTTTAATTTATGTAGGATAATATAAAAGATTGTACCAAAATCGGTTTCGATCAATATACCAATTAATTTCCGGATTGAGGTGGTTCTTATGTTTAAAATATTCTTAAGAGAAAAAGATCAGGCGCAAACAGGATGATGGTTATTGAGCCGCCACTGACAAGGACTTCCGGTCCTTGGCAAAAGAAAACTCCACAGGATTCAACCTGTGAGGTTTAGACTTGTAATGTGACTATTTGAACCCGAACAGGAAGGGAAATAAAAAAGTAACCACAACAGCCCAGATAAAATACACGGGCAGGTACCACGCGATGATATTGCCCACCTGCTGAAGACTTTCCTTTTTAAACAGGATCCTTAATAGCCGGGCCGTTACCAGCAACAGGTTCCCCAGTATCAGGAGATTACTTCCTAAAACAGCGGCGCGGTTGGGCGTAATGCCCCATTCTGAAATACGAAATAAAATAGCGGAGAGGGCGACGCCGTTCACGAGGATGGTGATCACTGATAAAAGAAACAGCACCCATACCTGAAACGGATGAGTGGCTTCAGGCGCCGTACCGGCAACAGAAAAGAAGATGATCGCCATAACGCCTACAAGCAAGAGGTTAAAAATAAGCAAGAACTCGCGATCATTGTAAGGGTCTTTTCCGGAATAAACTATGGCAATGAGGTAAGCCACCAGCATTACCAGTACCAGGGGGCTGAAGATCCTGGCAATGACAGGAGACACTTTACCGACCAGCGATGGATTGACCTGTGTAAGATAGGTTCCGATCACCGGTGCGGCCGGAAGCGCGAACAGCGCCACATTCTCGATATAAAATTCTTCAATGTTAAAGCCGATGAGCGAAAACAATCCGATCGTCAGGCCCGTTAACAGTACGCCGGCAATGACCACCAGCGTGGTGATCACCACCAGGTCCCCGTTATATTTCAAAAACCCGATGCGCTTTTCAGCATCGCGCTTGTGGCTTCCGGCGAAAGCAAATCCCAGTATGGCCCAAAGGAAAAGCACCATATGAAGACAGGAAAGGATCAGCGTATCGCTCTTCTGATCATCGGGCAGGCTATTGATGAACACAATACCCGCCAGCGTGGTGCCGGCAATGAACAGGATCTTACGGAGAGCGAGCTGATTGCGCCAGGCAAAATAGCCGGACAAAACAGGGAAGATGATAAAGCCCGCATTCCTGGTGTAGAACCATTCTTCGCTGACGGGTAGCATATAAGGCAACCGGGAAAGACAACCCGCTATCACGGCGGCCAGGATCGCAAACAGCAATTCCCGGGAGTTGCCCCACGACAGGTCGTCTCCCTCGTAATGTAATCGTGCATGCCAGGAATCAGCCACGGCATGGCCGGAGATCTGACTATATACGGCCTGGAATGCTTTTTTAAAACCCGCTTTGTCTGTGCGGTACATCTTTTCCAGTTGAACAGGATTGTTCAGCTGCGTCATTATTTCTTGTGTCATGATGATTTTGTTTAGCATGAATTAATTCCATAAAGTACCGTCCAGTCCCAGTACCGATCCCAGCCACAGGGCGACGATGTACCCGATACAACCGATGAGGATGGCAAGAAGATGATTCAACCCTGCTATCCGGCGCAAATGGTCCATGATATGATAAAAGGCGCCGCCCATTGCCCCGGCGATCGGCGTGATGATCAGCGGCCGGAGCGCCCACAGGCGCGGCCAGGAAGGATCGGGATTTTCTACGGATGCTACAAAAGTCGCGATCAATATCAGCGCGATCACGGCGCCAATCGCCATTCTTCTGGCAAGCGCAACGGACAAAAAGGATGGATTTGCTTGTGGATGGAGTGTCATAAAAGATGATTTTTTGTTTTAAAAGTACTTTGCATTTCAAAGTTTATGGATAAAAAAATTTATTGTTGAGATCTGATCAGTTGTTCCAGCGCTTTCAAATGGGCTTCAAATGTTTTTTTCCCTGCCTCCGTGATAAAGTACTGCGTGTTAGGTTTCCGGCCTACAAATGTTTTGTTCATCCCTACAAAGCCTTCGCCTTCCAACGCTTTCAGGTGACTGGCCAGGTTGCCATCTGTAACGTCGAGCAACTCTTTCAGTGCCACAAAATCGACGCTCTCGTTAACAGCCAACACCGACATGATCCCCAGCCGCACCCTGCTTTCAAAAGCCTTATGTAAACCGTCTATCGAAATTTTCATCGCTCGTATCGGTAGTGCATATAAATGCCATAAACAATATGTAACAGTCCAAACCCCATCGCCCACAACAGCAATGCATAACTCTCAAAACAGGCGCTTGCCAGGCCCAGGACGATCTGGATCAACCCCAGGCTTTTCACTTCCTTATAAGTGAACTTGCCCGCCATGTATAACGAAAGCCCGTAAAATAGTAAGGTAGAAGGAATGATGAGATACAGTAGTCCTTTTGAAATACAGATCAGGATGAAGAAGCCACCCGCGACCAGCGGCACCAACATGTAGCTGACCAGCTGACGCGTAGGAACGTTCCAGAAGCTTTCCTTCCGCTTCCGTGCATTCCTTAGCGACAGCACGATGGCCGTAACGATGGAAAGCAACAGCACGGCAACGCCCAGCAGGATCACATTTGTCAGTGAAGAACCGCCGTCTGTACCACCCGTGGAAGTGGGATTGAAATGAAACAACTGGTGAGCAATATAAGCGCCCAGCAAAGCGTAGATGCCGGCCATAATGCCCGCCAGTCCTGACAGCGACAGGAACTTGGTAGAGCGCTCCATCATGGAGCGCATCTCGGTAATATGTTTCAGGTAATCCTGGTCCTCTTTCATTGAAAAGTACTTTGAAGTACAAAGTTAGTGTTTTGGATGATGCAGCCAAATATTCGGGAGAAATTTTTTCGGAAGGGGCAGTTCAAGGCATTGCACTATTTGATACACACGTTGTTGGCAGCTGGTGTAATTATTGATGCAGGTTAAAGGCGTTATCAATAAAAGTCAGATTTATGTACAAGAAACTCTTTTTAACCCTCTCCGTTTCGTTCATCATTATGTATGGTGTCATGTTTCTAAATGTTGACCGCGCGGCGCATTACCACACAAGCCTCACCCGTATCTATATGTCTCTCCTAATGGTAGCGCCTATGGCCATCCTGATGGTCGTATTTATGAAGAAGATGTATCCAAAAAAAGGGCTCAACATGAGAATCATTGTACTGTCGGCGGTCATCTTTGCGGCAGCCCTCTGGGCACTGCGATCACAGACACCAATTAGTGATGTGCAATACATGAAAGCTATGATCCCGCATCACTCTTCGGCTATCATGACCAGTAAACGCGCAGCTATTAAAGACCCGGAAGTCAAGCGTCTTTCTCAAAAGATCATCCGGTCACAAGAGGAAGAAATTGCCCAAATGGAGCAGATGCTCAGCAGGATACAGGCAGAGCATTAAAGGGCGCCTTCCACATATCCTTTAGCCGTCCAGGTTGCGATGGATTCCTGAAGAGCGATGGCGGCGGCGGCTTCTGTATCAAAAGATTTTACCTGAACCAGGCCCCGGCTACCGGTTTTTCCTGTTCGCTCCAACAGCCTGACACCTTCCAGCCTGATCTCCCAAAATCTTTCGCCATCCGGAGACAGGAGTCGTGTGTAGTCTGGTTCCGGATCGGCAACTGTATCCTGGGGAGCCGGATCGGGCGTGGGAAGGGGAGACATATTTACCTCCTGTGTCACCTTACCACTTAATACTTTTTCTATCTGTGACAGGATGTGGGCTTTATCTTCCAACCAATCTTTGGCGTACACCTGGAAGATCTGCCATCCGAAACTTTCGAGTATTTCAGGACGTTGATAATATTGCTCCACCAGATCGCTGTTTTGATAATGCGCCTCATCATCAACGAGTATGCCCAGGCTATACAAGCTGTCGTCAGCATTCTTCTTCACACCCAGCGAGCACTTAAAACCGCTGTGCCCGATATTTTCTTCGACCACGTAGCCTTTCCCGCTCAACGCCTTTTTCACTTCAGCAGCAATCGTGGAAACTCCTGTTGCGGAATCAGTATTTGTTTTTTGATCACCGGCATGCAAGGTTTTCAAGATAGTAACGGCGTGCTCCATATGACCTGTGCTTATGGTTTCGGCATAGTGTAAAAAACGTTTGAAGTAGTTGGCGCCGTCATTATAATCGTTGGTGATATGATAATGCCGGATGCTGCTGACGACAGCCATATGTTTCCGCGCCCGGCTGAAAATTACATTTAATCTTTTTTCACCGCCTTTTTTGTTGATGGGGCCAAAATTCATCAGCATCTTTTTGTTACGATCGTGTCCATAACATACACTCATGATAATAATATCCCGCTCATCTCCCTGCACGTTTTCCAGGTTTTTAACAAACAACCCGGTAAACTGGCCTTCGTCCTTCCGATTATAAGCTTTCTCAAGCGCCTCTTCCAATTTTTTGTCTTCCGATGCAAGGGCCGTAATGGCATCTTCTATAATACCTTGCTGCTCCTGGCTGAACGCCACAATACCAATGGTATCCTGAATTTCATCCAGCAAAAGACGCCGGACCATGTGAGCAATGTACCTGGCCTCATAGACGTTGCTGCGCGCCTCGTAAATACTGTTGGGTAAATAATGAAAACTGATGCTGCCAGTCAGTAGCGAAGCGGCATTTTGAGCGCCTTCTTCCGGCTTTTGTACTTCCAGTAACGGCTTTTGAACCGCATGCGTGGTCCGGTCAGGGATCGTGAGCAATCCGGATTGATAAAATGCATGGTTAGAATAGCTGATCAAGGTTTCGGATCGACTCCTGTAATGCCAGCTGAGCATGGTGCTGCTCAACTTTCGCGCCCCCTGCACTAACAGACTGTCTGATTCTGTGCTGAGAAATTCGTCTTCTGTTTCACCCTCGGACAGTTCGAGGTCTTCCGGATCCTGCGCCTTTGCCGAAAAGAAATTACTGGGAGGCATCTGCTTATCGTCTCCCACAATAATACATTGCGGTGCGCGAAATAGCGCGGGTATTCCCTCTTCGAGCGTGATCTGGCTGGCTTCATCAAAAATTACGACGTCAAAAAATCCGGTATCCAAAGGCAGGCTATCGCTCACACTAAGGGGGCTCATCAGCCATACAGGCTTTATGTCCTTTAAAACTCTTCCGCTGTCATTGGAAGCCATTTCCCTGATACTTTTATATCGCATGGTTTTGCCCATCTCACGTTCGAGAATCTTCCTCCCCTCAACATATTCCTTTTTCAAAACCCGATCTTCTGCCGTAAGTGTGGATGCGGCTGTATTGCTCAGTTCATAATTTTTTAAGAACGTACTTCTCCTTTTTGCCCGTATATAGTCTCCATTCAGCTTCAGCAGTTTTTTATAATCGGCACTGATCTGATGCGTGATTTCCCGAAGTACATTTACGCTGGTGGCTGCGAATTGGGGGTTACGATCCAGGAAGACTTGCAATGTTTTGCTAGCCATTGTAGCTTCAGCCTGGACGGGTGTTACCGGCATCTTGCGAAGGAAGGTTTGCATGGCTTCCGGTAAGGCAGAAAATTTCTTTAAAGCGGGTAGCAACTCTTTTAATGCGTCACTGTTGCTGCTTATAGACGCGAGCTCGTCTTTAAGCTCATTGCAGTTACCCTCGGCTGAGTCATAGAGGCACTGTTTTAATTGTAGTTCCAGCTCCTGCAATGTATGATTCAACTTGCTTAGCTTCAGCACCAGGTCATTGGCTTGTGGATGTTGAAGTAAAAAGTCGATCTCATCATCTCCCTGCTTTCCTCTCAACGTTTCGATACCCGCGTATACCGTTTCAATTTCCTGGATACCGTATTCCTGTTCCAGGGACTGCTTTTGTTTTGTAGCTGCTTCGTTAGAGACATACTCACGTTGCAATTGCCGGAGCACATCGGAGTATGAAGGCTTGATCTGATGCGAACTAAAATCGTAGGATTGTTTTAATACCTTTTTAAGTCGCCTCCAGTCACCATTCAGAAAACCCAAAAATGATTTTTCATGTTTTGCGGCTATCTCAATAGCGCGGGAAAGTTCCTCTTGGTCCACACGGCGCTGCCACCTGGTATTTGATGCGAGCACCTGTTGATAGTCATTTTTTAACTTCAGGTAGTCCTGATAGGCTTGTTCAAACTCCCGGGATTCCTTGTTTTCTGCATTCACTAATTTCAGGTTACCCGCTCTGGCAAGGGGTTCCAGAATCAACGCATCCTCAATAAGATTTTTAAGATGCTGTAACTGCGCGGCATGCTTCGCCGGTATTTCGTATTGATTTGCCAGCTGCTGAAGCCGGGTAATAGATTCCTGGGCATGGAGCACAATACTGTTCATTAAATTGAACGGATTCTCCGCATGGACCAGATCAATACTCAGATTTTTAAACGGGTGACGGGCAAGTATTGGCTCTGCACCACTCTCATCTAATGCCCTCGCCAGCTGTTCAACCACCTCGCCATATTCTACCCAATCCACATAAGGCGGGACGGTATCGTTCTTATGATCAACATCGGACACCTGGGCTTTAAGCCGCATTAGCACATCGTATAAGTCCCGCGTAGCAACACCTGCCTCCTTCGATACAAACTTTTGCTGTTCGTGGTATTTCTTCAGCAGGTCGATATGTGCTATGAAACGTTCAAGCGTCAGTCTTCTTTGATCACTGATCGCCTGCAGATCCATTTTGTCAGTCAGGAAATTATCATACACTGATTTAAGATCCCGGATAAATTCCTTTTTATCTCCCTGGCTGTCATGAATGTAACAACAAAGCTCGGCCAACCGGTTCTGCTGCAAACGGTGATACACCACATCCAGCGCAGCCCGTTTTTCGCACACGAACAAAACGGTTTTATCATTGGCGAGAAAGTCGGCAATGAGATTCGTAATGGTTTGGCTTTTCCCGGTACCGGGCGGGCCCTGGATAACGTAGCTGTGGCCATCGTGACTTTTTGATACGGCCTTTGCCTGTGTAGGGTCTGCGCCTATTACATGGTACCATTTGGAGGGATCATTCTGCACAGCCGGTGGCTCTGCAGGTCTTGGTTCGTTGCTAAACAACCGGTTGAACACCGGGTGTTCGATCTTCTGTTCGGTAATCTTATTATAGTCGCCCACCAGGCTCATCTTCTTGTAATTGAAGTTCCCGAGCACAACATTGCACACGTCAAAATCCCAACTATATGGATTGTTTTCACTTTCGCTCAGTTCAAAAGTGCTTCTTACCTGAGCGGGTGCGGCAAAGTTCGAAACAGCTGTAGTTGCGGCATCATTGTTTAACAAAAATTCGAGACCACTTTTCATGGGCTTTATTTTTTGTTTAAACAGTTGCAGGCCCAGTGGTTTAAAGTCCTCAGCGCTGTAACTGTAATCAACCTGATGCAATGATAAATTGCCTTTCAGCTTCAAGCGCTTCCTGTAATTATTGATGGTCTGTCGCGCCGTATTATGTATAATCTTTATTCGGGGTTTGTCGATATAGTTGAGCTTGACGCCCTGTTTGGCATCCTCTATCTTTGACCGGAGCAGTTCATAGAACTGATGCATGCTCACGTCATCAAAGTCAATACTTTCAGGTAAGTCTATCCCGTAAAGGTCTTTCAGATAATTGGCAAGTATTGGATTGACCAGGGCGGCATTATCAACGATACGCAGCGTAAACCGTTCTTCCTTCAGGGATTTCCGCCTTTCGATCTCTACCGGCAGCAGAAGCAACGGGCTTTGAATACGTTCGTTCGTATCTTCTTTCAGATTGTGCCAATGTAAGAATGCCACCACCAGCTTCAACTGGCTAAAGCCAAATTCTTTTTTATCATTTTCTGATTGCTGCCTGATGCTGTTTAATTGTGTGTTGAGATAGAGATGATCTTCAAAACGCAGGTATTTATTTAAAGAAATGTCCTTCATCCGGATGATCTGGCTGGAAAGATCTTCATTCCAGGTAAATAACCATTGGGGGTTGATACTTTGATAATGCAACACCAGCGGAACGCTGCTCACAGTAAGATTACAAAACCGTCCATTGGGCTTGTAATAGAGCAGGCGGTTGCGCCTGCTTGTATCAAACAACCGGTTGCGTAGCCTGTCCAGGATAAATGTCTTTCGGTCGCTTTCCTTTTTGGTTTGAAACGCGGCAATGGCGGACAGATCAACCTGTCGCTGCGGGTCATAATCACGGTAGTATCTCAACCTCTGAATTACTTCATGCAGATCACGGGAACGTGCGCTTCGATCGAGCTCTGTCATTTCGGTCACCAGGGCGCATATCGTCGGGTGCATCCTGGGGTTGACTCCGGCAGGCTGATTTCTGAATGCGGAAAATTTGTTCAGGTCATCTGGCTCATAGAGATCGAGTCCCATCACTGCGCTGGCTAATATCAGACCAAGACAGAAGATATCCGTTTGTGCGTCATGATGACCCAATTTGAATTCATAGCATTGGTATCCGCGGAGGTATACAGCATGCGAAAGCTCGGCAATCGCGTCCAGTTGCACCTGCAGGCTGCTAATGGAGGATTGGTCTTGCGAAAGGTCTGTGTCCACCATCAGCCGGTCCGTAATCGAATAACCGCTGATCTGTCCTTTGTCGAGCAACTGCTGCACCCGCTGTAAATGCAGCACCGGCAAATGCGCGAAATTTTCGTCGATGTCCAGCCGCCCTTCATTGAGAAACAGCGTATCCGGCCGGTCAAAAGAACCTACCAGGCCGGCTTCATGAAAGCTCGCCACTTCTTCAAACAAAGGGAGCACCAGTGCCACTACTTCGTCTGTTGACAAAGGGCCGTTGATAAAAGCTGTTTGCAGGTATTGCTGAAAAGTAGTGTTTACAGACATACGAAAAAGGTTTCAAGATTAAAGGTTGGCAGACGAATGATGAGCCTGGAAAGATGTTACTGACTGTTTTTTAAGATAACCCGCCTTCTTATCAGTTAACTTTTGTTCTTTCTTCACAGCGTTTAAAAAGGCAGTGCCGAGGTGCCATTCATCAGCCAGAAGAAAACAATAACCTAATGGCACGTCTTCAAGCTGAGCATCAGCCACGGTGAAATCGTATAGCACGTATCCGAGGTATTCTTTTACACTTTGGTGAAGCTTTTCTATTTGATCGGGAAGATCTGATGTATCAGTGGCGCTATCAGCAACTCCGACGTCAAACTCTTTTGCCAGTGAGACAATATGAGCCGTCTGCATCCAGGATGGTTCAATTATCTTTTGTATCACCTGCCTGGTAAGATCTGCAATTTGTTGCTGCCTGAAAAGATCCAGTTCTTCGATGCTAACGCTCCCTTCGATCATGCTGGCAATATCGGGGTCGGCTTCCTTGCCTTTCTGGTGCCAGAACCATATGGCTCTTGCCCTGATAAAATTTTCAGGATGCGAAAGTCCGGTGGTTTTGGTTTGACCATCTGAAGCAAAGATCTCTTCCGCCTGGCGGATATAGCTGTCTGCATTAACCGTTTTTAGCCCTGTGGCTATTTTTACCAGGGAAGTAATTACCGGGATATAACTTCCTGTTACGAGATAGGCGCCCCTGTCGCAGAAGACTTCCGTGTACAGATTAAAAAGGCGTGCGGTCTCATAATGAGCAGACGTACTTCCCAGGTTATTGGCGACGGCATGCACAATCCGATCTGTAACTTCCAGGTCTCCCTTGTGCTGCGAATAAAGCTGGACGTGAGCTAACTCATGACCAATAACCGCCAATAGCTCTTCTTCCTCCAGCATCTCGATCAATCTGCCGGTAAACACGATGTGTGCTTCGTTATGGATCAGCATCACACTGGCATTTATATCCTCCGTATGCTGAGCCTGCTAAAGCGTCACGGGAAGGTTAAGTCCCAGTTTTTCTTTGGCGATCGTTACTTTATTATATAGTGAGGCATCGGAGTCTTCGGTAAATTTATACGTGTTTTTTAGCAGCTCTTTGCGTAGCTCTGTAAGTTGCTCTTCCTTTTGCTGAACATCCGAAAAAAAATCCCATACTTTTTTCTGATTTTGAAAATATTGAACGGCTTTTTCGTGGTAGGGTAGAAAAGATATCATATTCAGTCTACTATTTTTTGGTTGCTTGAAATCAGCACTTCAAAAGAACGTGCCTGTGGCCGGTTTTGACTGCATCTGTCGCTAAATTATGCATAATTCACCATTCTTTGTCAGGACAATAGTCAACACCTCCGTTTATCCATTTGCAACAGCTGACAAGCGGTGCTTTACAAGATAGGCAATTTATCTGCAAATGATTATGGAATTCCTGATTTTGAAAATAAAGACCTCCCGAGCGGTATGGTTTACTGGGACGAACGTTATAAGCAGAGGAATTCAGCTTACCAACCCCTTTTTGAACAGGTTAGTTTTTTCTTGTAGCCTTGCCAGAAGGAAACTTGAACCAATTTTTAATTGATTTAGAACGTTTGCTGAATTTTCCTAAAGCGATTTAGGAATAACATTAGCAGAAATTGGGAAAACGGCACTCGCTCCCATGGTCGCGACAGCCGTTTTTATGCGGAAGCAAGCCGATCGATAGATGCAATGCACCTTACTTTTTCGATTTGCCGAACCGCTTGCGCGTTTTTGTTGAGCAACTATAATGTTAGCTGATTTTTCTTATAGTTCATGTTATTATTCAATAAATTTTCACCAAGCAGGGAAATTAATTTTTTAAAATTAATTTATTTTTTGTCTATGTTTATCATACTTTGTATTTTCATTTTTTAATTGCTCTGTGAAAGTGACTGAACTGTAGCTGCTAATTTTTCTGACCTGTGTATTGAGAGTTCTCTACCGCTTCAAGTTTTTAGTAACGCATAAGAGTATTATTCTCGAAGTGTCAATGATTCACTACTGGGATTAACGCGTTTCCCTGAATGATAGGACAACTTCTTCTTTTGACTTTTTCGCTGCTCAAAGCTATTGGCTTTTTTTTCCAAATACAGCAAATACAGAAGGTCCAGATGGATTGAAATGTCTATAGCTTTTTGACTAAGATTGGCATGTAGAGCATCTATTAAGCTGTAGCCGTAAGGTGGCCTACTTTAAACGAGACGCGAATCAACGGGCGACGTCAACAATCTATTGATTCCTAAATCTTAAAAAGTCATAGAGTTGGAAATTTATATTCAAAAATATGGAACGGGTTGGTCAACGAATGATACGAAGTATGCTTGTAAGAAAGGCGTGAATGACGTTCCTTCGGCAAAAAATAACACGTAAAAGCTATACGGCTTGCAGAATAAAGGAAACATAACACTTCATTTGATTGCAAGAGCGTCTTGGGATCGCTTAGCTTATAATCAACTATCAAATTATTAAAAATATAGATAACCGAGATAATTGACGTTATCACCTTACAACGCCAAAACTAAACTTTCAAATTTGAACAATCACTAAATGAGCATACCAATGTTTATCAACTGCATCAAGCCGAAAATTCAGAGGTTGGCAACGCAATTACGGTTTTGCAAGCAAAGCAGCAGTGGAAAAATACGGAAATCATTATGCTAATCTGAAAAATAGACCAGATTATGATGGGTTTGTAACAATTGGTGAAGGTGTCGATTGGGCTAAAGCTCATCCAAACTTAGATGACGACGGTGTTGAATCAAACGGAATGGGTAATGCTACTCCTGATGATTGGCTTTATTTGGATGCAAAAAAAATGAATTTTGGAACAGTTAAAACTGAAGACTTGAGTTTAGATAAGATTGTCGATATAAACCTACTGTACAAAACAGATCTTACTAATTCTGCATCAGTTGCTACTACGTATGCTTTAGGAAGAACAAAACTAAAGTTATTAGATGCGAATGGTTCAGTCCAAGTAGTTAATGGAAGACATAATATATATAATTGGGATCGGGGTGGCAATACAATGCGGAAAAAATTAATTGACTTAGAAAGGAAAAGAACCGGAATTAATGATAGTCATGGGTTCCCATTATACATTTACGGAACAGGGAAACTCTCTAAATAAAAAAGCATGAAGTATTTATTGATTTTGTTTATAACGGTTTTGTTTAATGCCTGTAGCGTGTTTTTGGGTATAAAAAATCTTGGTTCCGGTTACTATTTAGATACAGATCAAATAATTTACACAACAAAAAAAAAGTATGATGGAATTGGATTGAGCGTAATACCTTCCCAAGTTCTTTCAATAGAATCTAATAGTGAGTTTATTCTCGCTTCATCAAAAAATAGCTTGGGAGCGGTTAAATATTGGATTATAATTAAAAAAATTGAAAAGAAAGAAATAGAATATCTTTCAAATAAAGAGTTTCCTGGATATTATGTTTATAGTAATATAAAGGGGCCTCTAAGCGAATCCGAATTTGAGGAGGCACGCAAAAAGTATAATGTACCCAACAACTTAGAATTAAAGTCAATAATTAGGCAATAATAACTTATCGGTGAGGTGTGACCCTGAATAAGAAAACTAGGGATGAGTCATTATAAAGTGGGCTTTCCCGACGTGTAAGTGTCCCTAAAAAACAGACAGTTTAAAGTAAGAGCGATTAATTAATTTTAAACTGTAAAAGATGAAAAAGACAAGATTCACAGAAACGCAAATTGTTTGCGCATTAAAACGCCAGGAAGGCGGTATTCCGACTAAGGAGCTCTGTCGTGAGTTGGGTATATCAGAAGCGACATTTTACAATTGGAAGAGTAAATATGGAGGGATGGAAGCTTCTGATGTAAAGCGTATGAAAGAACTGGAAGAGGAGAATGCCCGGTTAAAACGCATGTATGCTAACCTGGCTATGGATAACGAGATATTAAGGGATCTATTCACAAAAAAAGGCTGGGCCCTGCCACCAAAAGGCAATTAAGCGAGGAGCTTGTGAGGGAGCGAAAAATACCGGTGAGCCGGGCCTGCAAATAGTTTCATTACCCCGTTCTCAGTATTATTATGCGTCTGTAAAGGATGATTCAGACGTAATAGAAGCCTTACAGGAGTTGGCCTTTGCCTACCCATCGTATGGATTTCGAAAGCTCTTTGCTTATTTGCGCCGCTCGGGTAAGGCTTGGAATCATAAGCGAGTGTACCGTGTTTATAAGTTATTAAAGCTTAACAAAAAACGAAAAGGGAAAAGACGTTTAACCGCACGTGTAAAGCAGCCGTTGCAGCAACAGACAGAAGTGAATAAAACATGGAGTATGGATTTTATGAGTGATAGCATGACCGGCAATCGTAGGTTCAGAACATTCAATGTGATGGATGACTGTAGCAGGGAGGTATTAGCGATTGAAGTTGACACTTCCATATCTTCAAAACGGGTAATCCGCATATTGGACAGGGTTATTGAAATCAATGGAACACCAGAAGTAATTAGGGTGGATAATGGTCCGGAGTTTACTTCAAAAGACTTTCAATTATGGGCTAAAGAAAAGGGAATCCATATTCAATATATCCAGCCCGGAAGGCCTATGCAGAACGGATATATAGAATGTTTTAATCGTCTTTACCGCGAAGCGGTATTGGATGCTTACCTGTTCTTTGATCTTGGCCAGGTAAGGGAGCTAACGCAGCGTTGGATGGAAGAATATAATTATAAAAGGCCACATGAATCACTCGGTAATCTTACACCTGTTGAATACAAAATATTGGCTGGTGAAAAGAAAAACGCCCAACCAATAACTGTCTGAAATATGGGGTACTTACATAATGATAGATGCAGATGCCTAGTAATACGCTTACGCTTCAAACTGGCCTTTATCAATCACAATAGCTCGATATTGTAAATCTGTCGCAAAACAATAGTCAATTAATTCACTATACAAAGGGTAACTTGATTTTGACAACGAAGTACATTTACCTTCTGTGTGCAGGTTGAACCTTTTTTTAATTTGGCGAATGTTATCATGATGAAGACTAACCTCTAGTTGTGTGCGGAACTTATATACCCTATCAGCATAAACGGATTTTTGTGATTTTCTAAACAGCTTTTATCACAATAGAAATTATACGCTTTAGTCATTCTGGTGTTTTAAATAAAGAATATTCATATGCCTTAGTCTATCGATTAAAAAAAACAACCAAAGCGACAACAAAATTTGTGACGAATTGATTGTTAATTATTCTTGTAGCCTCGACAGAACAATTTTCGAAACTTTTCTTGATGGAATTAAGATATATCGCTTTATTATACCTGTATAGCCAACAATGAATTTTACCATTCTGGACTGTTCACATACAACTTAACGCTTTTGCCTACTTCTTCAGCTCATTAAACTTGATATAATTATACTCCGGTGAGCATTCAAACAACTGATTCAACAACTGGATATGTCCGGCACCATACAAGACCAGTATGCGGTCGTCAGGTGACGTGGTGATTTGTTGAATATGCCGGTAAATACGCAGGTTGCGATTATACCAATGCATGGCCAATGCGTCGGCGCCACGGGTATTGCCTAGCGTAAAATCTCCAACCAGATAAGCGCCGTATCCGCGATTCAATACTTTTTCGGAATTGATGTATTTAAAATAGTCGAGCAGTGGCATTTTCACGGCGAGTTCGTCTTTATATTCGTAGAATTTTTTATACAACTGCGAAAGCGAATCATCACTCCGGAAATCCCAATCCTGATAAATACTATCAATCAACGGGCGATACAACATTGAATCTTTTGAGTTTGAGAGACTGGACACAAACGGAATATCATCTGTACCGTAAATAGTATCGAGGTTGAACCGCTCCATCAACCGAAAACCGATCTGTTCTGTTTCCTCCGCACGGAGCTCTCTTGTGCCGGCGCGGTATTGCCGGTACCGATTCATCAGGTAACCGCTGTTGCGACCGCCTTCCACCGCAATTTTGGTAGGCTTAAACCTTGCGATGTAGTCCAGCAATACGGCCAACTCTTTTTGCTTCTCTTTACTTTTGATATCAACCTGCTTGTCTTTGTCGGTCTTATGAGCGTCTAAATTATAATAGGCGAAATGAAAAGAGCCGACCAGAAAAACCGAGGGCTGCTTTCTGTTGCCGACGAGAATATTGTCTGGATCGACGGGTTTCTGTGCTGTAAGGGTTACGCAGCCAAACAAGGTAATTGCGTGGAGTAGGAGACATTTAAATTTTTTCATGAGTCAAAACTATGGGCCATTTATTTCCGCGATGGACCCGATCTGCAAACGCTCAAAATGGCTCTTCATAAAGTTTTGAACCACCGTTTGCAGATTGAAAGGAGTGTTTTGCAGATTGACAGTAAATTTATCAGCCATGGTTTTATATTTTTGGAAATGCGTCTTCGTTTCTGGCATCTGCTATTTTACTATTTTATCTTTTACATGTTCTGGGATGCTGCCATTGATTATTTTGGCAACCGACCGTTTTTTCGGAAGACAGTTTTTCATTTAAAATTATTGTACTCACGGTAACCAGTTTTTTTTCTTTTTTCCTGTACCCATTATCAATCTGTATCTGGTTTGGAAAATCTCTTCCCGGTAAGGTCGGTCGCGCTCTGTTATTGTGCATACTTTGTTTGCCCTTCATTATTTTCTTTCGCTTTCTGTTACAGGAAATAATTTCTCAGCAATTGTTTGGCTTTGGTAATTACTTTAGCCCGGTTTCGGTAAAATATTATTTTCAGGACAACTTGTATTTTGCTGTACTGTTTTCCTGCTTCGGGCTGGTGTATTTTTTTGTGCATTATACCAGGGTCTCAGAGCGCAGGCAGGCCTCACTTGCTATTGCGGCGAAAGAATCAGAACTGGCTTTTCTGAAATCACAGATCAATCCGCATTTTTTATTCAACACATTGAACAGCATTTGCACACTTATCTATAAAAAGGATGATAATGCACTTTTCGCTACGGAAAAGCTTTCCTCGTTGCTGCGTTATGCATTGTATGAAGAAAAAACTGAAGTAGTGTTGGAAACGGAGATCGATCACCTCAAAGACTATATCGAATTACAGCGGTTGCGGTTCGACGATGCAGTGACGATCAACATGGAAGTGGAAAACATAGACGATACGCTGCTGATCTGCCCGCATTTGCTGATCAGTCTGGCCGAGAATGCGTTCAAGCACGGTGATTTTTCTGATCCCGGTACGCCGTTGACAATAAAGGCAAGTACCAATGACAACACATTGGTTTTCCATATAAAAAATAAAAAGGCAAATAAACCGGTGATGCATGGCGGTATCGGTCTTCAGAATATAAAAAGACGGCTGGCGCTACT
Source organism: Niabella sp. ZPM-14 (assembly GCF_055693045.2). NCBI lineage: Bacteria > Pseudomonadati > Bacteroidota > Chitinophagia > Chitinophagales > Chitinophagaceae > Niabella > Niabella sp. ZPM-14. The sequence continues at coordinate 2,749,532 of NZ_CM181148.1, read as the reverse complement.
GTATGAAAACAAGCACACCTGCCAGATAAGCGAATCCGACCAGCAATTTTCCGTTACTTTGACAATCGTACTTTGAATACCGCAGCACACATATTAAACTGCGCCATTGCAGACGACGAGCCGTTGCCAATCGAATTGTTGCGCGATTATATCGGCCGCACACCTGGGCTAAACCTGGTCATGGCTTCCCGAAATCCGGTGGAGCTGATTGCCTTGCTGGAGCGACAGCCGGTCGACATATTGTTTCTCGACATACAGATGCCTGAACTGGATGGGTTTCAGGTGGCAAATTTATTGCGGGGAAAATGTGAAATCATATTAACCACCGCGTTTCCGCAATACGCACTTAAGGGATACGAATATGATGTGGTTGACTATCTGCTGAAGCCATTCAGTTTTGAGCGCTTTTTGGGCGCCATCAATAAATGCCGTAAGCGAATTACCTCCCATATCAAAAACCAACCGGCGCAGATCAACGATTTACATGAGCCCGGATATTTTTTTGTAAAAACGGGGTCACGCCTGAGGAAAATTTTTTACGATGATGTATTGTACCTTGAGGCGATGCGCGACTATATCAGTATTCATTTACCAATGAAAAAGTGATGACACTGCAAAGCTTGTCGAGCTTTGAAGAGCAGTTGCCCGAGCGATTTGTACGCATTCATCGTTCCTATATTGTCAATGCTGACAAAGTGAGTTTTATTGAAGGTAATAAAATCGGCATTGAAAAGAGTATCATTCCTGTGGGGGATAAATATCAATCTGGCTTGTCGAAGTTGTCGCGGAAGTAGGGGGAGTGTCCGTAAGCTAACAGTACGTATGCATTTAGTGAGAATAAGGTTACAAGTCATATTGAATTAGAAGGTCTAGAGGCTATTTCAGTTAAAGACATCTGGAAGGTCGCCGGTATTACTAGTAGTACTCCTGCAAAGTACAGCAGGTAAAAGTGTAATTGCACTGTTTTTAACCGAGTTTTATTGTTTTCTATCGAAGCATAAACTTTACTTCAAAAGTAGTATAAAACGTGTGTTAATACGTGTGTATGTTAAGTTAAATTAATTATATCTATTTGATAATTAATTGTAGTTGTAGCCCGGACAAGAATCGAACTTGTATCTAGAGTTTAGGAAACTCCTATTCTATCCATTGAACTACCGGGCCATTTCCGGCAGCTGCCGGAAGGGCTGCAAATATAATGAAGATTTCGTTTTTTGCCGGGTCCTAATTTTGACTGCTTTCTCTGATGATTAGCTCGGGCGCCAGGCATTCCAGCCTGAAATCCGTCACGGCCCGCTTGCTTTCTATCAGGTTCAGCAATAGCGAAGCGGCCTGCTCACCCATCTCAAAAGCGGGCTGGCTGATCACGGACAGCGCGGGGCTGAACAGCGATGTGTATTTGGAATTATTGAAGCCGATGACGGCGATATCTTCGGGCATCCGGATATTTCTGTTTTTAAGCAGGCTGAATGTTTCGGTGGTGATCTTGTCGGCCAGGAGCACCAGCGCATCGGGCCTTTTCTTCATCGACAACAGTTCGTCCACCGCTGCTTCCACCTCTTCCACGATCAGTCCGCCATGGTCACAATACTTGATCAGCCGGTCCTCCAGCGGTAGCTGATGTTCTGCCAGAGCCTTCTTGTAGCCCGCCAGCCGGTCCTTTGTGATAGACAGGTGAATATTATTCGCGATGACCGCGATCCGCCTGGATTGATTGTCCAGCAAGTGTTTCGTGGCGCGGTAAACACCCTCCTGGTTGTCCGTCACCACCTTGTGCGTTTCAATTTCTTCTACAACGCGATCGAAAAATACGATCGGCAGTCCCTTTTCATGCAAATGTTTCAGGTTAGTAAAATCATTCGATTCCGCCGACACAGAAATGATCAGCCCGTCGATCGAACGGGACGTCAGGTAATCCAGGATCATTTGCTCGCGCTCAACGGATTCTTTGCTTTGGGTAATGATTACATTGTAGCCGCTTTTATAGGCAATGGATTCTATGCCGTTGATGACCTGGCTGAAAAAAGTGTTCGCAATTTCGGACACTACGACGCCGATCGACAATGTTCTTTTTTCCTTCAGGCTTAAGGCCACGGGGTTGGGCCGGTAATTAATCTCAGCAGCATAATCCCGTATTTTCTTCTTGGTGGCTTCGCTGATCTCATAGCTGTCGCGTAAGGCCCTCGACACTGTAGAGGTAGACAGTCCCAGCGCTTTGGCAATATCTTTTATGGTGGCTGCTTCAAACTTCATACGGGCGGTGCACCTTTCCTGCGAAGATAGCGATAATGCACACGATACCGGCAACGTTTGCGTAAATAAATGCATCCTGCGCTGTCCTGTTTGTTCGAAAAATGGAGTAGCATTGTTTAACGATTGAATAAGCCTGGCCATAGAATGCAACCGATTGCAATTTTTGCATGCCCCGCTTAATTTCTTAAAACTAAAACACAAGCCGTATGATTAGATTATTGTCGACCATGCTGATGGCATGTTTATGCCTGACTGCCTACTCCCAGACAAAGGCGATTTCGGGCACGGTGCTGGATGACACGGAAGCGCCGCTGCTTGGCGTCACCGTCACCCTGCAAGACTCGAAAACGGTTACGCAGACCGACGCCAACGGGAAGTTTACGATCAACGTGCCGGAGGAAGGTAATGCCCAACTGGAATTTTCTTTCACGGGCTACAAGACCCAGGCAGCCGCCGCTACCGATGGCATGACGATCACCCTGGTAAGAAACATTGTCTCGGAGGAAGATGTGATTGTAGTAGTGGATTACGGTTATGGCCAGATCAAAAAGTCGGACATGACGGGTTCTGTGGCGACACTGTCGGGCAAGGACCTCGCGAAAATACCGGTAGCCAATGCCGCACAGGCCATGACGGGGCGCTTGCCCGGCGTGAAGGTACTTACCGCAGACGGCGCACCGGATGCTGATGTAAGCATACGCGTGCGGGGCGGCGGTTCTATTACGCAGGACAATTCTCCGCTTTTCGTCGTAGACGGTTTTATCGTTAACAGCATCCGCGACATTCCTCCAACTGATATAGAATCGATCAACGTGTTGAAAGACGCCTCCGCCACAGCCATTTACGGAGCACAAGCCGCGAATGGCGTAGTGGTGGTGACTACCAAGCGACCGCGGGCAGGAAAGATCACCGTGTCCTATAACGGCTTTTATCAGATCAAAAAACTGCCCGAAGACAGGAAGCTGGAAGTACTGGACCCGTATGAATTTGTGTTGGCCAACTATGAATATTATCGCCTCCAATCTGATGCGGCGACCCGGAATTTTGAGCGCTTTTTCGGCGTGTATGATGATCTTGAGCTGTACAAAAGCAAAGCAGGCACTGACTGGCAACAGGCCTTATTCGGAGATCCAAGACCTTCTCAATATCACAATGTCAGCCTGAGCGGGGGAACCGCCATGACCAAAGTGAGTTTAAGTCTTACCAATAATAAAGATGCCGGTCTGTTGATCAATAACGGCTACAGGCGCGACGCTCTCAATTTTAAACTGGATCAGAAGATATCAGAAAAATTATCTTTCAGCGCTACCACGCGTATCACAAAAACCGGGATCGACGGTAACGGTACCGCCAATGCGCAATTGTCCATCAAAGACGCGATACAGACCCGGCCGACCAACGGACTGGCCGACGAGCTGGAGCTGGACCTGAACGCGGTGGACCCCAACGACGACTTTGCTCAATTTATACAAAGCCTGGTGAGCCCCTACGAATTAGTGAAACAGGACTGGAGGAAACGCACTACCAACAACTATGTGCTGAGCGGCACGCTGGATTATAAGATCCTTTCCAACCTGACCTTTAAAACCACCTACACTTCCGAAAAGACCTTCGACGATAACCTGCGTTTTTATGGTCCCTTAACCGGCGAGTCATTCAACAATGGCGGCAACCTGCCCCTCGGCGAGAAGACCAACACGGAACTGTTCTCTTACCGTTGGCTGAATACATTGAATTACCGCCTTCGCAATCTCAAAAATCAAAACCTGGATATCCTTCTCGGGCATGAAATGTTTTCATCGGGCGGTACCCGCGCATTCATCCGTTCAGAAGATTTCCGCATTTCCATTACACCGGAAGAGCTGTTTGCCAACATGACCTTTGGCAGGACCGATCGCCTAGAAACAGAGAATTATACCAACGCCAACAGGGTGTCCGGGTTTGGCCGCGTCGATTATCAGTTGCTTGATAAATACCTGGCGACTGTAACGATGAGAGCCGATGCGTCCAGCAAGTTTTCCAGGGCAAATCGCCTGGGGATTTTTCCGGCAGTCGCCCTGGGTTGGAAACTGTCTAACGAATCATTTCTCGCCGACGTGTCGTGGATCAAAGAACTGAAGCTGAGGGCCAGTTACGGACAAACGGGTAACGACCGTATCGATGCCACTGCCGCACAGTTTCTGTTTGTGGGCTCTACCAATCGCGGGCCGGGCTTCGGAAATATAGACAATCCCTATTACACACCATCCGGAACAACCTTATTCAACCCCGATATTAAATGGGAAACTACGATCAACCGCAACCTGGGTCTGGACTTTACCTTATTCAAATCCAATGTAACCGGTTCTCTTGATTTTTATAAGAACACGACCAGGGACCTGCTGCTTCGTTCAGCTATTCCGTCCAATACCGGGTTTACCACCCAATGGGCCAACGTGGGCAGCACCTCCAACCAGGGTGTGGAACTGGGCCTGAATGCATCGATCATCAAGAAAAAAGACCTGCTGATCAATCTCAACTTCAACATCGGCCGCAACATCGCCAGGATCGAAGCACTGGACGGCACTGACTCCCGCTTCTTTCAGTCCAACTGGGCCAGCACGGACCTGAAAGACAGGGATGATTTTTATTTTGAAGTCGGTGGTCGTGTAGGTGACGTATACGGATATGTAACAGACGGATATTACCAGACCACTGACTTTGAGAGTTATGATGCTACATCGGGTCGTTACACGTTGAAAGAAGGGGTTCCCAACTCCGGCGGAACGGTAGGTAATGCCAATGTGCGTCCCGGGTTTTTGAAACTGAAGGATCTCAATAATGATGGCGTCATCAATAGCGACGACCGCCAGGTAATCGGGAATACGCTGCCGAAAGCACAGGGTGGCTTTGGATTTGATGCCGTTTACAAAGGTTTTGATTTTTCAATCTTCTTTGACTGGACCTATGGCAACGATGTATACAATGCGGGAAAGATCCAGTATAGCCAGTTCAGACGCGTAACCTACGGCAACCTGCTATCCTCCATGAGCCTCGACAATCGCTTTTCTTACCTGGATGTAGACGGAAGCTACACCGGCACACCCGGTGGTATTGTTACCGACCTCGATCAGCTGGCACAGCTGAACGCCAATAAGAACACGTGGTCCCACGCCAGTTACGGCGTAGCGCAGGCGGTGATCCATTCCTGGGCTATTGAAGACGGATCTTTCATCCGGCTCAACAACCTCAATATCGGTTATTCATTACCTCAAAAATGGATCTCCCGCCTGAAAATGAGCCAGCTGCGGGTGTACGTTACCGGCAATAACCTGAAACTCTGGACCAAATATTCCGGCTATGATCCCGAGGTAACGACCAAGGGAAGCGGCTTAACTCCGGGCGTAGACTATTCCGGTTTTCCACGCAGCCGCTCCTTCACGTTCGGTTTAAACGTCACTTTTTAATCCAAAAAACTCGTAAAAATGAAACTACAATATATACCGGTCCTCGCAATGACATTGGTTTTGGGTTCTTGTCAAAAGTTTCTTGAGCCGGATTCCATTTCCACCTTCGATATCAGTTATGTATACTCCAACGTAGACGATACCCGCAAAGGCGTGAACGCCGCTTATGAAGCTTTCGGCACGGATGGCTTCCGCTCGCGATTGTCCAACAACATGACCGGCAATACAGACATTGAACACAGCAGCGGCTGGGGCAGCAGCTCCGACCGCTACCAGATCTGGGATCTGAATGCTTTATCGACCAACGGCGACCTTCGCCAGTTCTGGAACTCCGCCTACACATCTATTCGGAACTCCAACATTGCCATAGAAGGTATCGAAGCCAGCGCGGCACTTCAATCGCCCGACGTAGCTACCAAAAATAAAATGTATCACATGCTGGGCGAGGCATACACCCTGCGGGCTTATTGGTATAGTATGCTGATCTACTACTTTGGCGATGTACCCAATGTGCGGGAAGCACCCAAGGCAGGAATGGACTTTTATTTACCAAGGGAGGATCGCAACCTTATCTTGACACAGGTGATCGATGACCTTAGAAAGATCGAAGATAAAATGATGTGGGCCGATCAGTGTCCGTATGGTACCGAACAGGTGAACAGGGAATACACCATCGGGATGATCGCCAGGTTGGCGCTGCAAAGAGGAGGCTACTACCTGACACCGGAACTGAACATGGAACGGAAAAGTGATTACCAGGACTATTACAGGATCGCGAAAGAATACACCGAAAAGCTGATGACCCTGAAAGACCGGCCGCTGCCCACGGATTACCGCCAGATCTTTATGAACCAGAATAAGTTCATCACCACCGTCAACAGCGAAATCCTGTTCGAAGTGCCGTTTGCTTTAGGCAATGGCGATGTGGCCTGGAATATTGGTATCACCGTAGATGGCGGCGCTACCGCGAACCACGCCTTTGGCTCGGGAAGCAACTATATGGCGATACCGCCGAGTTATTATTTTTCTTTTGATACACTGGATATCCGCAGGGATGTTACCTGTGCCTTATATAAAGTCAACACAGCTTTCGAAGAAGTGTTTGTCAATGGACCGACCAATATCGCACAGGGCAAATGGAGTCGCTACTTTTTAGACAATCCGCCCGGTCAGAACTCTGCCAAGGGAACCGGCATCAACTGGCCGATGATGCGTTATGCAGACATCCTGTTGATGCATGCCGAAGCGGTGAACGAGCTGGAAGGCCCTACTGCTGCGGCACAGGCGGCGCTTACGAGGGTAAGAAGAAGAGCGTTTCCAGAAAGTCTTTGGGCGACTAAAGTTGACGCCTACGTGGCTTCAGTGGCCGCCAGTAAAGGAAGTTTTTTCAACGCGATCGTTGATGAGCGGGCCTGGGAATTTGGTGGCGAAATGATCCGCAAATACGAACTCATCCGATGGAACCTGTATGCAGAAAAAATGGAAGAGACGGTAGAAACCTTAAAAGACATGGCCAATTCCGCAGTAACCGGCGCAGGTCAATATGCCAACTACCCTGACTATATGTACTGGAAAAGAAATACATCCGGCAAGTTCATGGTCTTGAACCCCAACCGGAAAGTGACAACCGTTCCGGACAACAGCTGGAACCGCGTTAATTTCCTGCTGGATCTTTGGGACGGCACCAAGAACACTTACAAAGAATGGGTTACCAAAGACTGGGCAAATTATTATAACGGCCCCAAGCCCGGCGTGGCCAGGTACATCTTTCCCATACCCGAAGAGGCGGCCGCGGCCAGCAAAGGAAAAATCACTAACGACGGCTATATGTTTCAATAAGCTTCAACTCTAAAATCTTTTGTAATGAAGAATAAAATTTCTGGTATAGCGCAGCTCTTTTCAGGCATAACGATCATCGCCACGCTGTTAGTGGCCTGCCAAAAAGACGAGCCAACCTCCGAACCAACAAGGCTTTTCAGGCCAGCCTTAAATACCAATGGTCTCACAGCCGACAGCAATGTGATCGTTGTCAACCTGGCCAAGATTCGCGAAGCGGCTTCCTACACGATCGAGATCAGCAGGGACTCTTTTAAAGTAGTAGACTATACGGTCACGGCAGACACGAATTATATTGTGCTGAACGAGGCTTTATTAGGCGAAGGCCTGCTGTATAATACGCTCTACCAGCTCAGGGCAACTGCAAATGCGGCGAACCCTGAATATAATAGCAGACCTTCAGACCTGGGTGCGATCCGCACACCGCCGTTCCCTTCCGTGCTGAAAGCGCCATTGAGCAACCATGTCACTGACACGAAAGCCAAAGTGACCTGGGAAGTTTCGGGCTCTGCGGTTACCGGCGTCAAAGTGTTCGGTGCTGATGACCTGCGCCTTAAAACGCCGTTGAAAGAATTCGATGTTCCTCCCGCCGGACAATCCAACGGTGAGTTTATCGTTACGGGCTTAACGCCAAACACGCCTTATCAGATCGCTATTTACAGCGGCACCACTTTAAGAGGATGGATCGATTATAAAACGCTGGTTCCCGGCGTCGATGTGAACGATCCGAAAGTAATTGACCTGAGCGAATCAGAAAACCCTGATGCTGTAACGACTGCATTGGCTTCCGTTCAGGAAGGCGGGATCATTCTTTTGAAGAAGGGCTTCAGGTATAACCTTCCTACTGTCAGTCTCAACAAGTCTGTTACCTTCAAAGGCGCTTATGGATTTGAGGAAAGCAAGGCCGCCTTGGTAAATACCGCCGGCAACATGAATATCGCCACCGGAGCCAATATCGCACATGTAGTGTTTGATGATATAGAAATCGACGGTGCCAATATCTCTTCCAACTATGTGTTTAATCCCAATAACACCGGCACCACACAAATACAGGAGCTGCGTTTCGAAAACTGCGATCTGCATCATATGAGGGGTGTGATCAGGATCCGAAGCGATGTATTTATCAGGAACTATATTATATCCAATTCTGTGGTACATCATATCGGTGGCTACAGCGTTCTTACAGCCGATACGGACGGCGCCGGCAAAGCGGCCTTCGATCATGTAAAGTTCCTCAACTCTACTTTTTACAAGATCAATTCGCTGGTACAAACGCGACAGAATTTTCAAAGTTTTGAAATCGAAAGCTGCACGTTTAACGAGTTCACGTCCGGCGGCGCTCAGGTATTCCGCTTCCGCGGGGCCGACGACCGCAACAATGTGATCAACGGAATCACTATCAGGAACTCCATCTTTGGTCATGGCTGGGACGAATCCGGCACGGAAAATACAACCGTAACGATGAAAAGCGGGTTGCCCAATACCAACTTTACCATCACCAACGTTTGGGGCACCTCCGATCTGAAAGTAGCCGCCGGATCTGAGATTCCCGGGCTTCCGGCGATGACCTACAACAATACGGCGGCCAAGCTTTGGTCAGACCCATACAACGGAAAATTCAATTTCCTCGATCCGGGTTTTGCCGGTAAATACGATTCAGGCGCTCCGGTGTGGAGAAGTAAATTATAATTCACCTCAAACGGAGTGAGCTTCCCATTAACGCTCACTCCGTTTAATGCAAAAACACAAGTAATATGTTTGATTCTAAATACCCGCTAAAGCCCGGGCTGCCGCTGGCGCTGCTCCTGTTCATGACAGCCTGCGCCAAAAGCAGCGGAACGCAAGAACCAGCGCCTGTTACGCCCGATCCGGTAAAAGAAACAGCGCTTGCCTTTCCGGGAGCAGAAGGCTTTGCCAGGAACATCACGGGCGGACGCGGCGGTAAGGTGATTAAAGTGACCAACCTGGATGACGCCGGAAGCGGCAGCCTGCGTGCCGCAATTAACACTGCCGGCAAACGCCTCATTGTATTCGAAGTATCGGGGACGATCGCCCTGAAATCCAACCTCAATATCAAAAACAATGACCTGACCATTGCCGGACAAACAGCGCCCGGCGACGGCATCACGCTACGCGACTACCCCGTGTACGTGGACGCCGATAATGTCATCATTCGCTTCCTCCGTTTCCGCATGGGCGATGCGGCGCAGCAGGAAGGAGACGCGCTCGGCGCAAGGTTCAGAAAAAATATCATCATCGATCATTGTTCCATGAGCTGGAGCACCGACGAGTGTGTGTCTTTTTATGCGAATGAAAACACGACTATCCAGTGGTGCCTCATCGCTGAAAGTCTGCGCAATTCCGTACATGATAAAGGCGCACATGGCTATGGAGGCATCTGGGGCGGCAAGAAAGCCAGCTTCCATCACAACCTGCTGGCCCACCATGATAGCCGCAATGCAAGATTGGGTGAAGAGGCAGGAAAAGCCTTTGCATTGACAGATCTTGTCGATATCCGGAACAACGTTATTTATAATTGGGGAAGCAACAGCTTTTACGGAGGCGAGGCCATGAATGTCAATATGATCAACAATTATTTCAAGCCGGGGCCCGCTACTATAGCGAATAACGGCGCTACGAAGCAAGGACGTATTATTTCCATCGATAAAAATAAAAATGCCGGAACCGAAGTGTATGATATCTGGGGCAAGTTCTTTATCAACGGCAATGTCGTGGAGGGAAATAGCAATGCGACGAACAACAACTGGACTTATGGTGTTTACAACCAGTTTCATGGAAGCTATGGCACCGTGCCCGAAGCTGATAAAACGGCCATGCGCTTGAGCAATGCGCTTCCGATCGATGAGAACGTTGTCACCTACCCGGCGGAAAAAGCGTATCAGCAGGTGGTGAACTTTGTGGGAGCCTCTCTGGTGCGCGATGCCGTGGATCTGCGCATTATCCAGGATGTCAAAAACAAAGCCTTTACAGCCAATGGTTCCAACGGCAGTAAAAACGGTATCATCGACACACAAGCGGACGGCGGCGGCTGGCCCGAACTACAATCAGGCACCCCTCCACCGGATACGGATGGAGACGGTATGCCCGACACCTGGGAAAAAGCCCATCAGCTGGATCCTTCAAAAGCCGATGCGGGTGGCAGAGACCTGAGCACAGGATACGACAATATAGAAGTGTACATCAACAGCCTGGTGAACAAGATCACTGAGGATCAAAAAATTTGAATCGGCGCAGGCTAACAGCGCAGGACGGTTGATTGATAATCAGGATGGATATTTAGCAACGCTCGTCAAACATTATAGTATTAGTATGAATGATTGTATTGGCCTCTTTAACCTGATAAAAAAAATGGCAACCTCTTTTTTGAAGACTTCCGCATTTCTTTTGCCGCTTTTATTTTCGATGGCAGCAAATGGACAGGAACCGATCCCTTCTGTTATTGACCCAAAGCCGTTTGCAGACAATTCTAATCACTGGTATGGCATCGCGGATAAAACAAATATGGTCAATGCATTGCCGGATAAGCCGCGGTACCAGCCGTCAAACGTCAGAGAAATTGCGGATAATATTTTACTGTACCAAAAATCCAACGGCGGATGGCCCAAGAATTATGACATGTTCGCGATCCTTACGCCGGAGCAGAAAAAACAGATCGCTGCTAAGAAAAATGTGCTGAACACGACATTTGACAATGGCACCGGCTACACGCAAATAAGAGCGCTGGCCATTGCTTTTTCGGTGACGAAAGACAAGCGCTACGAGGAAGGAGCCCTCCGCGGACTGGAATACATTTTAGCAGCACAATATAAAAACGGTGGCTGGCCGCAATATTACCCCATCGAAAACAACTACAGCCGGTACATCACCTATAACGACGGCGGAATGATCGGTATCGTCAACCTGCTGAAGGATATTATAGAAGACAAGCCTTTATATGATTTTATAAATGCGCCACTACGGTCGCGTCTTTGTATGGCCTATGAAAAGTCGATTGATTGCATATTAAAAACACAGATCAAAGATCGCGGTCAGTTAACAGCCTGGTGTCAGCAGCATGATGAGAAAACCCTGCAACCCGTATGGGCAAGGAAGTTTGAGCCGCCAAGTATTTGTAATGGCGAGAGTGCAGACGTAGTCTTATTCCTGATGAGCATTAAAGATCCCGGTCCGAAGATCATCGGTGCGGTCCAGGCCGCCGTCCAATGGTTCAACGATTCAAAGATTGAAAACACCCTGGTGAAAACGGTGAAAGCTGATTCGTTAGATACGCCCTATCGCACATCCACAACAGACCGTGTGGTGGTAACGGATACCAGCGCGCCACCGATCTGGACCCGGTACTATGAACTCGGCACACATCGTCCGATGTTTTGCAACCGCGACAGTAAAGTAGTGTATTCGCTGGCGGAGGTGGAAAGAGAACGTCGCGATGGTTATGCCTGGTACACGTATGCACCTCAGAAAGTATTGAACAATTATCCGAAATGGTTAAAAAAAATAAAGTTCTGACCATGAACATCAGGTGGACTTTGGCACTGTTTGCCATACCGTTCATGGCCTTCCTGTGGCCGCCGAAGAAAACGACCATTTTCATGGCCGGGGATTCGACTATGTCGATAAAGCCCGTCAATGCCTATCCCGAAACGGGTTGGGGCATGCCCTTTGTTTACTTTTGGGATAGTACAGTGGAAGTGGTCAACCTTGCCAAAAACGGCCGCAGCACTTCTTCGTTCAGAAAAGAAGGTTGGTGGGACCAGATTATGAACAATTGCAAAGCGGGAGATTATGTGCTGATACAGTTTGGTCACAATGATGAAGTGCCGACCAAGAAAACGTATACCACCGAAACTGAATTCCGGGATAACCTGGTGCAATATATCAGGGACACAAAACTAAAACAGGCCCAACCTGTTTTGATCACACCCGTGGCGAGGAGAAAATTTGACAGCACCGGTAAAGTTGTGGGCACTCATGAAGTGTATTCAGCAATTGTCCGAAATGTGGCTGCTTTGGAAAAAGTGCCGTTGATCGACCTCGATCAACATGCACAACGCTTGTATCAACAGTTAGGAGCGGAAGCATCGAAACTTTTATTCCTCCAGCTGGAACCGGGCGAACACCCCAACTATCCATCGGGTAAAACAGACAATACGCATTTCAGCGAACTGGGCGCGCGGAAGATCGCTCAGTTGGTGTTGAAAGACATACGCCTGCTGCTACCCGATTTGTCGAAAAAAATTAAAACCATCGATTAAGTATGAATGAAAAAAAAGCTGAACCATGTACAACCGTTGAAGTGTGCGACGCAAGATCGCTGCATAGTAGCACTGTCGCTGGGTTCATCATAATGATTTTATTGATCATTACAACCGGTGTGGTAAAAGCCCAGACATCCAATCCGTCAAAATATAAGTACACGTTCACCGTAGCAAAGGATGGAACCGGCGATTATACATACATCCAGGAAGCTATCGATGCCATGCGCGTTTATCCGCTGGCACCGATCACCCTTTACATCAAGAACGGAGTCTACAATGAAAAGATAGAGCTGCCGGCCAACAACACCGACGTTACTTTTATTGGTGAAAACGCAGACAGCACCATCATCCGGTTCAACGATTATTCAGGAAGAGGAAAGCTGACGACCTTCACCTCATTTACAGCAAAGATCTCAGGCAACAGGTTCACGGCACACAACATCACGTTTGCCAACAATGCCGGGCGTGTGGGGCAGGCTGTCGCTTTATATGTTGATGCCGATAAAGCTGTTTTCAACAACTGTAAGTTCCTGGGCGACCAGGACACGATTTTCAGTGCCGGCGAAACCTCGAGACAGCTATTCCTCAATTGCTATATTGAGGGAACGACCGATTTTATCTTTGGCCCGTCCACCGCCGTTTTTCAACGATGTACCATTAAAGAAAAAAGCAACTCCTATATCACCGCAGCGAGCACTACACCGGGTAAAAAATATGGGTACGTGTTCCTGGATTGCACTATCCTGGCGGCTTCCGAAGTCACCAGGATCTATTTGGGACGACCCTGGCGTGCACATGCGAAAACAGTTTTCATACGCTGCAGCTTGCCGGAACAGATCGCTGCCGAAGGTTGGAATAACTGGAGCAATCCTGAAAATGAAAAGACGGTGTTGTATGCAGAATATAAAAGCAAAGGCCCCGGTGCTGCTCCGAAAGGCCGCGTGTCCTGGGCCAGGCAGCTTTCCGATAAAGAAGCAGCGGCTTATACATTGGACCATATTTTTGCGTCCTGCCAGCCCGGTCTTCCCGGCGAGAAAGACTGGTTCAGACAAGCCGCCCAACCACCTTTTCGGTGGCCGGCCAGGCAATAACTTCTTTTTATCATCTCTTGGTTTAATACATGATCTATAAAATTTTCACACTCGCTCTATGTCTGAGTATTGCGGTTCATGCGTTGGCGATTGAACCTCATTTCGTCGTATCGAAAGATGGTACAGGCGATTTTACCACGGTGCAGGATGCTATCAACGCGGTACCCGACCTGCGCAATAAGCAAACCATTATCTATATCAAAAATGGCGTGTATAAAGAAAAGCTGGTTCTGCCCGACACTAAAAAGAATGTGAAGCTGATCGGCCAGCAGGTGGACAGCGTCATCCTGACTTTTGACGACTATGCTTCCAAATTGAACCGCTTTGGTGAGCCCATTGGCACCAGCGGCAGCGCCTCGTTCTTCATTCACGGCGATGATTTCACGGCCGAACATATCACATTTCAAAACAGCGCGGGACCCGTGGGCCAGGCGGTCGCGGTGCGTGTGGCAGCGGATAAAGTAAAGTTTATCAACTGCAGGTTTCTCGGCTTCCAGGACACACTGTACACCTGGGGTTATGGTGGCAGTAGTCGCCAGTACTATAAAAATTGTTATATCGAAGGCACCGTTGATTTTATTTTCGGATCATCGACCGCGGTCTTTGATGAATGCCACATCTTCGGAAAGAGCGGTGGCTACTTTACTGCAGCGAGTACGCCCGATACCGCTGCGTATGGATATGTATTCCTGAAATGTACGGTTGACGGGGACGCGGGAAAGAATAGTTTTTATCTGGGCAGACCCTGGCGTCCTCATGCCAGGACCGTTTTCATAGATTGTAATATGAGCGCTGTTGTAAAGCCGGAAGGCTGGCACAACTGGGGTAAAACGACCAACGAAGCGACCGCATTTTATGCAGAATACAATAACAAAGGCACAGGTGCAGCCACTGGCCAACGCGTCACCTGGTCCCGTCAGTTAACGAAATCGCAGGCTGCTGAATACAGCCTGCACAACATTCTCCACGGCTGGGATGTACTGCGCTGACCGTGAGCAACCACTTGTGTATCGCGCTGCGAGCCGTTTGCCTGTGCCGTCCGTTTTCGCATGAAGCAATAAAATATCTTTTGAGTAAAGTGTATCGCATGAATAAAAAGCTTGTCATTATTTTGATGCTGTTAGCAGCGAATGGCCTTTATGGTCAAACGCCTTATGTATCCAGGGTTTGGAGCCCTGACAACGGGGACGGGACCTACAGCAACCCCGTTATTAACGCAGACTACTCTGATCCCGATGCAGTGCGTGTCGGAGACGACTTTTACATGATCGCCTCCAGCTTCGATGCGGTGCCGGGCTTGCCGATCTTACATTCCAAAGACCTGGTAAACTGGAAGCTGATCGGGCATGCGTTGCAACGGCAGGTGCCGCTGAAAGTGTTCAACAAAAACCAGCATGGCAACGGTGTTTGGGCACCGGCCATTCGCTATCACCAGGACGAATTTTATATCTACTATCCCGATCCAGATTTTGGCATATATGTTACCAAGGCTAAACATATCACGGGCCCCTGGAGCGATCCTGTGTTAGTCGAAGGCGGTGCCGGCCTCATTGATCCCTGCCCGTTTTGGGATGATGATGGAAAGGTTTACCTGTCGCATGCTTACGCCGGGAGTCGCGCCGGTATCAAAAGCATTTTGGTAATCAAAGAGATGAATGCGGAAGGAACCAAAACCACCAGCAACGGTGTGATGGTTTATGATGGGCATGAGCTGGATCCCACTATTGAAGGACCTAAAATGTATAAGCGTAATGGCTTTTATTATTTGTTTGCCCCTGCAGGCGGCGTGGCAACCGGCTGGCAACTGGTGTTAAGAAGTAAAAATATTTATGGTCCCTACGAGCGTAAAGTGGTGATGGACCAGGGGAAAACCGCGGTCAATGGCCCGCACCAGGGCGCCTGGGTGAACACCCGGTCGGGAGAAGATTGGTTTCTGCATTTCCAGGATAAGGAGACCATTGGACGTGTGGTACATCTGCAGCCCATGAAATGGATCAATGACTGGCCGGTGATCGGCGAAGACCAGGACGGCGACGGCACCGGCCACCCGGTGCTGCGGCACAGGAAACCCAATGTAGGCCGATCGTACCCGGTGGTGAACCCGGTAGAGTCGGATGAATTCAATACATCCAGGTTGGGCTTACAATGGCAATGGCAGGCCAATCCGCAAGCCACCTGGAGCTTCATGAACACACAAAAAGGTGCGTTACGACTGTTCGCTCATCCTGTAGCAGAAGGTCAGACCTTATGGAACACACCACATGTATTATTGCAAAAATTTCCGCATGACGCCTTTACGGCCACCACAAAGATGTCTTTTGCTTTCAGTGAAAAATGGATCGGCGAAAAAGCCGGGCTGACGACCATGGCCATGAATTACGGAAGTATCGCCGTTAAAAGAAAAAAAGACGGGAACTATATTGTATTCACCACCTGTGAGAAGGCTGATAAGGACGGTAAAGAAGTTGAAAAGCAATTAGCAGCCATTTATCAAAATGAAGTGTATTTCAGGATGCAGTTCAAACAAGACACTACCTGCGTGTTCAGCTATAGCCTCGATGGGAAACAGTTTACAGTAGCCGGAACCGTCAAGGCTACGCCGGGCAAATGGATCGGCGCTAAAGCCGGCTTGTTTATTACCAGCGATATTAAAACAAATGATGCCGGGTATATAGATGTGGACTGGTTCCGGATCGATAAATAACACAATCGTTTGCGCAACAAAATCTGTTTAAACTTTGATACTTTTATGAGAACGAGGGTTATCTGTAAGTACCGGCTTTCATAACGATGAAAAAGAAAGAAGAAGCCCGTCGCTGTGTTCGTTTACGTGAAAGCCGCTTAGGGTAAGCCCGATCTTATAAATCATAAGTATGCAAAAACTGACGATTGTATTATTGATGAGTCTGCTGGTGCCCGGCGTTAGCGAGGCGCAGCAAAAAAAAGCTACCAAACCAAATATCGTTTATATCCTGGCTGATGACCTGGGCTATGGAGAGCTCGGCTGTTATGGGCAGACAAAGATCGAGACACCGAACATCGACGCGCTGGCAAAGAATGGTAAAAAGTTTACCCAGCATTATGCTTTTGCCGTATGTGCACCGTCTCGTTATCTGCTGATGACCGGCATCAACTCGGGGCATGCTTATATCCGCGGCAACCACGAATGGGGCGAGCGCGGTCCCGTCTGGGATTTTAAAGCGATGGAAGAGAATCCGTTTCTGGAAGGCCAGTTCCCTATTCCTGATTCAACCGTGACCATTGCCGAAGTGTTGAAGCGAGCGGGATATACCACCGGCCTTGTCGGCAAATGGGGATTGGGTGCGCCGTTCACGTCCGGACTTCCCAACCGGCAGGGCTTTGATTATTTCTATGGCTATATCTGCCAGCGACAGGATCATACCTATTACAATGGCCATCTTTGGGAAAACGAGGACCGGGTGGCGTTGAGCAATAAAATTATATCGCCGGATACGACGCTTCCTAAAACAGCCGACCTGATGGATCCGAAGACCTACGCACCATTTCAGCAAAAAGATTATGGCCCCGATTTCCTGGTGAAGGCGGCGTTGAATTTTATAGACAAAAACAAAGACAAGCCGTTTTTTCTGTACTACCCGACACCTTTGCCGCATGTCTCTTTGCAGGCGCCGCAACGGCTGGTAGACTATTATCATCAAAAGTTTGGGGACGAGCAACCATTCCGTGGCGGCTCTTATTTTCCCGTTCGCTATCCGCGGGCGACCTATGCAGCTATGATCTCGTTGTTGGACGAACAAGTGGGGCAGATCGTGCAGCAGCTTAAAAAGAACGGGCTGTATGACAACACGATCATTATGTTTTGCAGCGACAACGGACCGGCCTTTAATGCGGGTGTAGATCCGGTATTCTTCAAAAGCGCCGGGCCGTTTAAGGAAACTTATGGATGGGGTAAAGGCTTTTTAAGAGAAGGAGGCATCCGGATGCCTTTCATTGTGCAATGGCCCGGGAAGATAACGGCCGGCTCTACTTCGGATCACGTTTCTGCTACCATCGATATGATGCCTACATTCTGCGAGCTTTTTAACATCCCCACGCCCGCCAAAGTCGACGGCATCAGTATGTTGCCTGAAATATTAGGCAATAGCGCCCGTCAGAAAAAGCATGACTATCTATATTTTGAATATCCTGAATATGGCGGCCAGCAAGCCCTGCGCATGGGCAATTGGAAAGCCGTCCGTATGGAGCTCATGAAAGGAACGATCAAAACGGAATTATACGATCTGTCAAAAGATATCCGCGAACAAAACGACGTGGCGGCGCAGCACCCGGACATCGTGAAAAAGATGGAAGACATCATGAAGCGGGAACACCATACCCCCGAGGTGGAAAGGTTTGTTATTCCGGTGTTGGAAAAGAACTAAGAGAATGTGCGAATATTTTTAGAACAGACTCAGGTTGCGTAGATAAACAGGTGTCAGACCGGGACGGTCAGACGCAGTGATAGCACCATGAATGCTCGGATGACGTTCAATATCTTGCTTGATAACATTGCAAGTTATTGTCTAAAATACAGGCTAACGATATTTGTATCGTGGCCTTAGAATAATGACCTGTTCATTACAACTATTCGTGAATTAGTGGCATTCATTCGCAAAACCATTTATTCAATTCCTGTTGCTTCCCCGGTTGAACAATTCTAACTCTGCTTTTCAAGTCGTAACAATCAAATAACACTGTCATAACAATTAGTTCAAAGGAAGGGTGGAGTTTTGATAAACTCTAAAACCATGAATAAAAGACTGGTTGAAGTGGTTGTGATATCTGATCTGCACCTGGGCACCTACGCATCAAGGGCAAAAGAATTTGCGGCCTATTTAAAAAGCATTGAACCCCGGCTACTCGTGCTCAACGGAGACATCATCGACGGATGGCAATTCAGTAAACGATATTTCCCGCCTGCCCACATTGCCGCCATTAAAGAGATCTTCAGCAAGCTCAGCAAAGGCACCCGGGTCGTTTACATCACTGGTAACCATGACGATGCCTTCAGAAAATATTCTGACCTGGAGCTCGGCAACTTTTTACTGACCGACAAAGTAGCGATAGAGGTCAACGGCAAAAAAACCTGGATCTTCCATGGTGATGTATTTGACCATACCTCTTCGCAGCAAGCCAAATTCCTGGGCAAGCTCGGCAGCAACGGTTATGCCATCCTGATGGGATTTAATAAGGCCGTAAACTTTGTGCTGCAACTTCTCGGAAAAGAAAAGCTATCACTATCGAAAGCCGTGATGCAGCAGTTCAATAAACGATTTATCAAGATCGATGAGTTTGAAAAGAAGATCGCCGAGATCGCCATCGAGAAAAACTTCAACACGGTCATTTGCGGGCATATCCACCAGCCACAAAAAAGGATCATCACCAATGAAAACGGGTCTGTCTGTTATCTCAACTCAGGCGATTGGGTGGAGCATATGACCGCATTGGAATATTATGATGATGAGTGGCATTTATACACCTACAATGAAAAGGAAACCGTTGCTGAAAAACCTGTAAAAGAAACACTCCAAACAGAGGTGCTCACCAACGAGATCGCCTTTTACCTGCACTCTTTGGCCAAATAGAGCAACCCGGAAAGGAATAGACCAGAGAGGCAATGACCATAAAAATTCAAACGTGAAAATCTTTTACGCAGTACAAGCCACAGGAAACGGACATATCAGCCGCAGCATGGAACTTCTCCCTTATTTGAAGCAATACGGCGAAGTAGATATCTTCTTAAGCGGGGATAATAGCAATCTTACGCTCGACGCTCCCATCGCCTACCGCAGCAAGGGGCTGAGTTTATATTACACCTGCAACGGTTCGCTGGACTATTGGAAGATCGCGAAAGCCATCAACCCCATTGCCCTTAAAAAAGAAATCAGCCAATTACCGGTGGAGCGATATGACCTGGTGATCAACGACTATGATTATATCACCGCTGCCGCTTGTGCGGCCAAAAAGATCCGCTCTATCAATTTCGGCCACCAGGCCAGCTTCCAGTCGATGAAAGTGCCGCGGCCGGCGCAAAAGAGCAAAACCGGCGAATGGCTCCTGAAGCGCTATGCCAGGGCCGACAAATACCTCGGGCTGCACTTTAAGAGTTATGACGACTTCATCATCACACCTGTGATCAAACAAGAAATACTGGAGGCTGATCCAAAAGACAATGGACATATCACCGTATACCTGCCTTCCTATTGCGAGCCACAGCTGGTAGAGATCTTCTCCGTATTTAAAGACCATCGCTTTGAAATATTCAGCCGCCAGAGCAGCCAGGACAGGGCCGTCGGGAATATCACTTTCAAGCCGGTTGATAAGACGCTGTTCAACCAAAGCCTCATTCATTGCCATGCCATCATTACAGGCGGCGGCTTTGAGACCCCTTCGGAAGCCATTCACCTGGGGAAAAAGATCATGGCTGTTCCCATCAGGGGACAATACGAACAGTGTTGCAATGCCGCGGCCCTAAATGAAATGGGCGTGATGACCCTGGATAAGATCAACGGAAACTTCACCCATGACTTCGAGCGCTGGATCAATGATTACCAACCAGTTCAAATTGATTATAGCAAAAGCATCCCGCAGGCAATGGAAAAGCTGTTCTCCAATTGATGTTGATATATCATCGAAAAGCTTCATGCCGGGAACACAACGAACATAGTCACCGAAAAATTGCTGTTATATTTCCAGCAATTGCCGGATCGTATGCGTCACTCCGCTATTGTTATTGTCCAGCTCGGTAACATATTTCGCGGCCTTTATGATCTCAGGATGCGCATTTTTCATCGCGTAGCTGTACCCCGCATTTTGAATCATGTCCAGGTCGTTTAAATAATCACCGAAAACCAGCGTTTCCTCCGGCTGCACATTCAGCCGTTGCTGGATCTTCCGGATAGCCGTTCCTTTACTTCCGTCTATACTGGTGATGTCGAGCCAGATCTGGCCCGCTACCGCCACTTTAAAGTTTTCTTCAAACTGTTTGTAGAACGGATAACTGTTGGTTTCCGAGCCGTCCAGATCGCAAAGGGAGATCTTAAGAACGATATCGTCCACTTGCGTAAGGTCGCTCACTGTTTTGTATTCCTGGTAATACTTTAACGCCTGGCTCGTAAAAGCCTCTTCCGAATTTTCTATGTATGCCAGATGCTTGCTACACAAAACGGGATACACATTGGGAATCGGCCGGGAAATCTCTACAAAGCTTTTGATAGAAGCTGCATCGAGCTGGTTGACGAGCAACTCTTCCTCCGCATGCACCACATAGCTGCCATTGTCGCAGGCAAAATATAATTGGTCTTTGATAGGTTCAAATATCGACGCTATATTATGAAAAGGGCGTCCGCTGGCAATCACCACATTAATTCCTTTCCCGGATAAGGTTTCAGCCACCTCCCAAAAATCTTCCGGCAGGTTTTTCGCATCATCTAAAAGAGACCCATCCAGGTCAATCGCGATCAGTTTTATCATTATTTTATCTTGTTTATCGAATAATTTGGCCATTTCATCGAAAAAATACAGGTATTTATCTAAAAATCAGGGTTGTTATAAACAAAAACCCTTACTTAGCGTCCCTGATTTCACAGAGACGCATCAGCCCGCGCTCCCCGAAACTCAATGCAGCACTCTAAAGCAAATATAACCAACAGAATTGAAGCCCTTGATGCCCTGAGAGGCGTGGCGCTGCTGGCTATTACATTCCGTCATTTTCTGACAAGATATAATTACGGGCCCGAACTCTATTCTTCCCATAACGTGCTGGCAACCATTGACAAAGCGATAGAGTACCTGGATTATCACCTGCTCTTCGGCAAGGCCTACGCCGTTTTTGCGTTTATGTTCGGTTTTTCTCTTTTTCTGCAGCGGCGATCCAGGCAGGAAAAAGGGTCCCTGCGCTACATGACCGCCCGCATGTTCGTGCTGGTCTTGTTTGCAGGCGTCAACGCCCTATTTTTCCCTGGCGGTGATATCTTAGGCTTATATGCTATTTGCGGCCTGCTCGTCCTCACCACCTTGCAGCTGCCGTTAAAGTGGGTGCTCGGCATATCTTTATTTTTCTTATCGCAGCCGTTGGAGTGGATACAAATCGTGCTGGCCTTATTTGACAACGAGGTGAGTTCTCTGGTGACCTCTTCGGCCGATCTTCAGCAACAGATCCGGGAAACGGTGAGACACGGGAGCATCAGTGAAAATCTTTGGATGAACCTGACGAAGGGTCAGCTATCCAGCCTGATCTGGTCGCTGGAATCGGGGCGGTTCACACAAACGATCGGACTCATGATGCTCGGTTTTTACCTGGGTAAAAGCGGTTGGTTGGTCAAAACGGTTTCAGACGGCATGAACGCGCTGTCCTATTCTTACATACCGATCTTCATCGCGATTGTGTGCTTCAGCATTGAATATTTGATCATATATGACACTTTTGCCGAACAAAAATTGCGTATAATTCTCTCTAATTGGATAAATTTGTGCGTCGCCTTCTTGTATATTCTGGTTTTTATAGCCATTTATCCAAAAACTATCGTCAAATATATGCCCTCTTTAAAGGCCTACGGCCGCATGAGTCTTACCAACTATCTTTTACAGTCCATCGTGGGTGGTCTTTTATTTGCGCCCTTTGGTTTTCATTTCGGCAAGACATTTTCAGCGATCTTTATTGTAGCCCTCTTCCTGTTATTTGTCGCTGCCCAGGTCTGGTTTTCAAAAGTGTGGTTTGCGACGCACTTGTACGGCCCTTGCGAAGGTTATTGGAGACAGTGGGCCTTATCCATTTCAGGCATGCGACCAGGTAGCCGCCGACGCCGTCCTGGAAAATATTAATTATTGCATTTATAAACCCTCTCTGCCCCTCCCGTCTGGCTTTCTGCCCGAAAGCATCATCCAGGAGCGCGCACGGACCAAACAATAAAAACTAAACATTACCACATGAAAAAAATCCTTAGTGTGATAAGCCTGTTGGCGCTGGTTGTAAGCGTAACAGCACAAACGGATACCATTTACACAGTCAACAACTTCGGCCCGCCCACGGGCATCCGGCAAATTACAGGTGTAGACCCTAACACCGGCACCGGTTCCGTCGCCTCGGCTCCCTACGGCGACCTGACAAGTGCAGGGATGGCCTTATCCTCCAACGGCTACCTTTACTACCTCATTGAAGCGACCAACAACGAGGGACTATTTAGCATGAGCTCGATAGAAGCATTTCCAACGCCTACCTCCGGCCCTACAGCTCCAACCACCACGAATGATGTTATCAACAACTACGATATTAATGGTACCGGCAACACGAATAATGTCTTCTTCAGACGCATGGCCACTGCGCCCAACGGCGATATTTACATTACTGCAACAGAGGAAGCTACCGGAACAGTTTACCTGGGAAAAATTACGCCGGCCGCAGGCGGTGGTATCGCCGGGACCTTTCAGCCGCTGGGAACCATCACTTTAAATGGTATTCCTCCGGGCGGGCAGTTCCGGAACGGAGATATCGCCTTTGATGGAGACGGCAACCTGTATGCTCTGGTGAACCAGGATCTTTCCGGCGGACAAGCCGCGATCTGCTATGCGCCGGCATCGGCTATTTCCACTACCGCGGGAGGCACTACAGAGATGGACGATATCTTCAGCGTCGTAGATGTAAACGGCGATCCTTTCGTCGGACTGGTAACGGGTTTCGCCATGGCATCGTCCGGGAACTTCTACGTATCGGTTCAGGGTCCTGACGGGGGCATTTACCTGACAAGACGTGACGGGACCAACGCGGTGATTACCGAATTGATCAATAGTGTGGACGCCGGAAATATTGCCGACCTGGCCACCAGCTACTTTCCAACGCAAACAGTACTTCCGGTAAGATATGGCGATATCAAAGCCAGGATCCAGGGAGGATCACTGATCGTGAACTGGAGCACGCTTAGCGAAACGAACAATAAGGCCTTCGAAATAGAAGCCTCAACCGACGGGAAAACCTTTACCAGGATCGGTACTGTAGACAGCCAGGCGCCTGATGGCAGCTCTGATCAGCCCCTATATTACAGTTTCACTAAAACCGTTGACAGCAAGATGGCCGTGATGGGTATTTCGCTTTTATCGCTTGCTTTTGTGATGCTGATGATAACCCGCAAAAACCGGATGGCCCTTTCCATGATGCTCGTAATGGGAGCAAGTCTTACCATCGCTTCCTGCAGCAAGAACGACAGCCAGGTTGATGTAGGCTACGAAGGAAAAATTTTTGTAAGGATCGTGCAGATAGATAAAGACAATACAAGATCTGTCTCTGAAGCAGTTAGGGCCTACAAGGCGGACTAACAGATGGCCCAGAAAACTAATATCCAGGCCCGGTTCTTTACCGGGCCTTTTCTTTTACCGGCCTGCACCGGTGGTTATTGCTTTTTCAACACCAGTGGACCGTCGTATTTCTTATCTGCAATCAACAGTAATAAGGGGCGTTGCGTGAAACTTTGTTCTGCTCCCAGCATTTCCAAATAGGTGAGCACCACGTTGTCACCTTCCTTCGTTAGGGTCAATGGCTGGAGGCTCACTTTTTGGTTGGATGCTTCACGTGTCACCGCAATGACATACTCTTTGGAAAAGTCAACAACAGTAGGCTTTCCGTCGTTCCCCATGACGGTGGCAGCGCCGAAATACCGGTCAAATGCTTCCTGATCGTAAATCCGTTGAGGAACGGAATCTACATTGTTTTTGATGAAATAGTTCCCGGCGATCTTGTAATCGATCTGATCTGTCTCTATCTGGCCTGACAGCGCCGGAGGTGCTTCAGGCTCATTTTTAGACGATGCGCTTGAACAGCTGGCGGCAAAGGCGCACAACACTGCATAAATAAAGGCCTTTTTCATGTATATATTTATTTGATTAGCCGGAAGGATACTGTGCATATCGCACTGACATGAATCGAACACTCAAATCTTCAGTTAACCAGGTTGTTATGATTTATCGGACTTTACAAAGGGGAGCCGTCATCGTAATAACTTCTCGAAAGCCTTTCTTGGAGCACCGCGCAACATAACTTCGCCGCAATATATATAATTTAATTTATTTAATATATGTAACATGGCTCCGTTATCAAAATTGGTATCTACCTTAATGCTGAAAACATCGCGAGCGGTAGCGAATGCTTCCAGCTCGCGAAACAAGAGGGTAGCGATGCCCTGACCCAGAAACTTATTGGAAACAGCGACCCGGTGCACTACCAGGAAGTCGCCGTTACTGAGCCAGGCGCCATTGATATGATCATAAGCCGGTTCATCATTGAATATCAGCGCCGCGTAAGCAGCAATACCCTGCTCGCCGGCCAACACATATCCCGTTTGATTCGTGATATCTTTTTGAATCGTTGTCGGATTGGGGTACCCGTCCTGCCACTGGCTGCTGCCATCTAATCTGCGCCGCTCAATGGCTTCCTGCAAAATCTCCCAGATTTCGCCCGCTTCTTCCTGCTTTGCAGGCCTCAGCTGCAAGGCATTTGTCTTTTGTGATGGATCGATCATTGTTTTTGCTTAATCTGATGCCTCATCCTAGTCAGCTAACCCTCCGGTTGACATCTTTTATACGCCGGCAGTTCTTTTTTTTATCCTGTTAACCGCCTTCTGATTAAAATATTAAAAATAATGGCGAAATTACGCAAACCTTGACGATTCAACAGCCCGATGAACCCATTCAAGGAAACAACTGTCTTTATGGATCGCCCCAAATACCTCAAAATTTTTTTTGTATGAAAAGAGTGCAAAGTATTGATATCATGCGCGGTCTTGTTATGGTGATCATGGTGCTCGACCACGTCCGCGATCTTTTTCATGAAACCGCGCTCACCCAACAGCCCACGGATCTGGCAACCACCACCACAGGATTGTTTTTCACCCGTTGGGTCACGCATCTTTGTGCACCGGTCTTTGTTTTTTTATCAGGAACCTCCGCCCATCTTGCTCAGCAGAACAAGCCTGATGTCGGCGCGCATCAACGGTTTTTATTAACGCGAGGCCTCTGGCTGATCTTCTTAGAGCTCTCGCTCGTGAACTTCGGGATTTGGTTTGACATCCATTTCAGCATTATCCTGCTCCAGGTGATCTACGCCATCGGCGCGGGATTTATCGGGCTGGGCCTGCTGTTGCGGCTGGGAGCCAGACCGATCCTGTACATCGGCTTGCTCATAACACTTCTTCATAACCTCCTGGTATCGCTTCCTATTCCGGAAGGCGGTTTATCGACTTTCATACAATTACTGTTTTCACCAGGATTTTATCCGTTAGGAGAAGGAAGAAACCTGCTCTATGCCTACCCACCCCTTCCATGGCTGGGCATCCTGCTCTCCGGATATGGAGCAGCGCGGATGCTGACGGGGGAAGACAACAAAACCAGGCGGCTATGTACCAGGACCGGTCTTATATTACTGGCAGGCTTTATTCTCCTTCGTTTTATCAACGTTTATGGAGATCCTGCGCCGTGGTCAGTACAAAAAAATGAACTGTTAACGGTCCTGTCGTTCCTCAACGTCACCAAGTACCCGCCGTCACTGCTTTACAGCTTCTTATTTCTGGGTATCATGTTTTTATTGCTGTCCGGCTTTACCAACAGCAACAATCGCTTCACGCGGATATTCACGGTGTATGGAAAAGTGCCCCT
Source organism: Niabella sp. ZPM-14 (assembly GCF_055693045.2). NCBI lineage: Bacteria > Pseudomonadati > Bacteroidota > Chitinophagia > Chitinophagales > Chitinophagaceae > Niabella > Niabella sp. ZPM-14. The sequence continues at coordinate 2,722,964 of NZ_CM181148.1, read as the reverse complement.
CTTTTTTTACCTGGTTCACTGGTACCTGATCCACTCCATGCTAATGATCGTGATCTTTCTCAGTGGCTTTACTTCGGACCAGATGGTGTTTGGCTTTAATTTCGGACGGCCCGACCGGTTTGGCTTCAGCCTCCCAGGTGTATATGCCGTCTGGATCGTTAGCGTTATTTTATTATATCCGCTATGCCAACGGTACGGTCGGTACAAGGTTCAAAACAAGCATAAAAAATGGCTGAGTTACCTGTGACGGACGGGCCGGGTCATTGAGCGTTATTCTTTCTGATCACATCCAGTACAAACCGGGCACGCAGTTCAACGGGACCTGTAGGCACTTCCACTGGATCATATCCGAGCGATTGATAAGTAGCTTTCATCTTCGAAAACGTGTCAAATGCTTCTTCCCATGTTTGTTTCCTTTCGCTATCGGCTTCGTAGATCTCCTTCCATGGCGGAAGAATAAATACTTTTTTATGGTAGCGGCAGCGGTGTACCCATTGCTGCATCGGCGCCGTCAGCGGGATATGTTCCATGTTCATGTAACAAACAGCATCCGGAATACCCCGGTCAAAAAATACCAGGTCGGTACCAAACATGTTAGCCCGGTCATAGGTTTGAACAGAGGCTTCCAGCATCAGCCGGGCATATTGCTGCTTGTTTCGCCAGGGCACCCCGTCTGCGTCCAGCGCTACCTGTTCCCGGATGATCCTCCGGGCATCTTCCGGCATTACCGCAAACCCCAGCGCCGCCAAATGCAGCACCAGCGTAGTCTTGCCGACACCCGGCCCGCCCGTGATCACATAGTATGTACTGAATTGATGGCTCATCAATAGTCTAAAGGTCATCCGCTACCGGTAAGAGAATACGCAAGCATTCCGTAGCGGACATCTAATATAAGCAAGGTTTAGGTATTTGATCAACAAAACCTGGTTTATAGTATTCAGGGGCTTCCGGGGTTTTACTAAGCAAGACGCTCCCGGTCTGACACCGTTCCTTCCATTTCTTTGGTCTTACCTGCATGCTCAAATTTCCTAAACGAGCATCCTCTTGCAGCCGGGCATTGATGCATGGTTTATGCGTTCATGCCGGGGGCTTCACCAGTTATGTTCCTGCAATCTCTAAATTATAACTACCTTTAGGCCCAAATATTTTTAAATAGTTCCCTTGAAATTTACAGATTTTAATTTTGATGAGCGCCTGCTGGAAGGCATTGAAGCATCAAACTACCAAAACGCAACCCCAATCCAGGAGCAAGTAATTCCGCACATTTTAGACGGAAAGGATGTGATTGCTTTCGCCCAGACAGGCACAGGAAAAACGGCAGCTTTTCTGTTGCCGCTGATCAATAACGTAATTAGTAAAGATACCGGCACCAACGGTATCAAATGTATGATCATTGTACCGACCCGGGAGCTGGCAGTTCAGATTGCGCAGCACCTGGAAGGTCTTTCTTATTTTACTTCCGTAAGCTCGATTCCCATCTATGGAGGGGGTGATGGCAACAACTTCGTACAGGAAAAAAGAGCGTTGACCATGGGTGCCGAATTTGTCGTGTGCACACCGGGAAAGATGATGGTCCATATCAAAATGGGCTATGTAAAGCTCGACACCCTGCAATACCTGGTGCTGGACGAGGCAGATCGCATGCTGGACATGGGCTTTTATGATGATATCATGTTTATCATCAATCACTTGCCTAAGAAAAGACAAAACCTGTTGTTTAGCGCCACGATGCCGCCCAAAATAAAAACGCTGGCGGAGAGGATCCTGCATCAACCGATCGAGGTGAGCATTGCGATGAGCAAACCCCCGGAGAAAATAGTGCAGCAAGCCTACCTGGTTTATGATGAGCAAAAGATCCCGCTGATCCTGCATTTGCTGAAGGAAAAGCAATACCGCTCGGTATTGATCTTTTGCAGTAACAAATTAAACGTGAAGCAGCTTACCCGCGACCTGAAAAGAAAAGGTATCCGCGCAGGAGAGATCCACAGCGACCTGGAACAGGGCGAACGCGAAGAAACGCTGATCCAATATAAAAGCGGAAGGCTGCCCGTGTTGGTAGCAACTGATATCCTGAGCCGCGGCATCGACATTGACAATATTGACCTGGTGATCAACTTTGATGTGCCGCACGATGGTGAAGATTATGTACACCGGATCGGCCGTACTGCCCGTGCGGCAGCGGAAGGCAGTGCTTTTACGCTTGTAAATATGAAAGACCAGCGTAAGTTTCAATCGATTGAAAAGCTGATTGGAAAAGATGTCGACAAGATGAAAGTGCCGGAGCATTTGGGTGAGCAGCCTGCCTACATGGCGCCGCGGAGAAGTGGCGGTGGTGGTGGTGGTAATAAAAAACGTTACTACAAGAATAAAGGCCAGCGACACAAATAAACCGCTCTTCATACAAACGCTTACCACTGGTACCAGGAAAACCTGGAGAGGGCCGTCCTTCACATGAAGGGCGTGGCGAAAGTCAAGTATACAATTGTCTATAAATCAGCCTTCTTTTTTTTACTGAGGTATCCGCCGGCGTGAAACGGCGCTTTGAGGCGGACGTGTTTCGAAATGTAAGAACTGTACGCTTGTTTTCTGATTATACGACCGTACTTCAGCAGTCTTAACAGGTAATCCAATGTTGAGTGCCATAGGCACGAGCCATCTATCACTGAGGCGCTGCACTCTGTTCATTTTTAGTTTATCATTTTATATTTACCGCTTACCTTAGCGCTTATGGAAAAAAAGTTGTTTCTGTTAGATGCATATGCCCTTGTTTTCCGGGCTTATTATGCATTGATCCGTAGCCCGCGCATCACCAGTAAAAATAAAAATACCAACGCCCAGTTTGGGTTTACCAATACATTAGTGGAATTGCTGAATAAACAAAAGCCCACCCATATGGCGGTTTGTTTTGACACACACGAACCCACCGAGCGCCACACGGATTATGCAGACTATAAAGCGAACCGCCAGGAAACGCCCGAAGATATCCTGATCGCGGTGCCGGACATTAAAAGAATTATCAAAGGATTTAATATTCCCTGTATTGAAACGGACGGTTACGAAGCAGATGATGTGATCGGCACGCTGGCAAAAAAGGCCGCCGCTGAAGGATACGACGTGTTCATGGTGACGCCGGATAAAGATTATGGTCAATTGGTGTCCGATAAGATAAAGATCTATAAACCCGGCTACCAGGGCGGCGACGTGGAGATCCTCGGCCCGGAAGAAGTGTGTGCCAAGTGGAATATTAAAAACGTGTCGCAGGTGATTGATGTGTTGGGGCTGATGGGCGACGCAGTGGATAATATCCCCGGGATTGCAGGTGTGGGCGAAAAGACGGCGGCTAAACTTTTAGCGGAATACGAAACATTGGAGAACGTGGTGGCCAACCCCGAAAACATCAAAGGCGCCCTGGGTAAAAAAGTCGTGGAAGGTAAGGACCTCGCTATCCTGTCCAAAAAGCTGGCAACGATCATCACGGACGTTCCGGTTGAGTTTCATGAAGAAGAATTCAAAGTAAAAGATTGGAATAAAGAAGCGCTGAAAGAAATATTCGGCGAACTGGAATTCCGCACCCTCGGTAAACGATTGCTGGGCGAAGAACCGGAGCCCGGTGCGGGAGCAACGGCCTCGGGCGAGAAGAAAGGCGCCGGCAAAGGGCTGCAGATCGACCTTTTCGGCAACGTGATCGGCGGCGATGCAGCGCCTGCAGCAGCGGCCCCGGCAGCTGAGGAAGATACCCCTTCGTTCAGCACGCTAAAAAAACTGAACGATGTACCGCATGATTATGTGGCGGTGACGGGTGCGCAGGCCATCACAGACCTCATCCAGCAATTATCGGCTTTCGATGAGATCTGCTTCGATACAGAAACGACCAATATTGATGCGAACCTGGCAGAGTTGGTCGGCATGAGCTTTTCAGTGACCCCAGGCACCGCCTACTGGGTGCCCTGTCCGGCCGATCGCGCAGAAACCGATCAGATACTGGCATCCTTTGCGCCGCTTTTTGAAGATCCCGCGAAGACCTGGATCGGACAAAACCTGAAGTATGACCTCCTCGTCATGAAATGGTATGGCGTCGAGATCAAAGGCAAATTGTTTGATACCATGCTGGCGCACTATGTGATCGAGCCGGATGGCAAACGCAGCATGGACCAGCTCAGCGCTAAATACCTGGGCTACGAACCGATACCGATCGATGAACTGATCGGCAAAAAAGGAAAGCAGCAAGGCACGATGCGCGATGTGGAGCTGGAGAAGATCACGGACTATGCGGCAGAAGACGCGGACATCACGCTGCAGTTGAAAGGTATCTTCACCCCGCTACTCGCAAAGAAAGAAGTGCAGCGCGTATTCGATGAAGTGGAAAACCCTTTGTTGCAGGTGTTGACTGACATGGAGTATGAAGGAGTGAAGATTGATGAGCACTTCCTGAAAGCCTATTCCCAGGAGCTGGAAAAGGACGCAATTGAAGCAGAGAAAAAAGTGTTTGAAATTGCCGGTGTCCGCTTCAACCTGGCATCGCCTAAGCAATTGGGGGAAGTACTTTTTGATAAATTAAAACTGGATCCCTCGGCCAAGAAAACAAAGACCGGTCAGTACCAGACGGGTGAAGATGTGTTACAAAAATTAGCTGCGAAAGGACATGGTATTGCTGAAGAAATTATTACTTTTCGCGAACTGACCAAACTGAAATCAACCTATGTTGATGCATTACCTCAACTGATCAATCCGAAGACCGGTCGCGTGCACACGACTTACGGTCAGGCAGTTGCCGTGACAGGAAGGCTGGCGAGCAACAATCCCAACCTGCAGAATATCCCCGTAAGGACGGATCGCGGAAAAGAGATCAGGAAGGCCTTTATCCCGCGCGATACAGGCCACGTGCTGCTTTCGGCGGACTACTCACAAATTGAACTGCGTATTGTTGCGGGTATCAGCGGAGACGAAAACATGGTCAAAGCCTTCAAGAGCGGTATTGACATTCACACCGCTACCGCCGCACAGGTGTTTAATGTGCCGCCGGAAGAAGTGACCAAAGAAATGCGCTATAAAGCGAAGAGCGTCAACTTCGGGATCATCTACGGACAAGGGGCTTTTGGCCTGGCCGATAACCTGGGCATTTCGAGGACAGAGGCGAAGGCGATCATCGACAGTTATAAAAAGGAATTTTCAGGCATCCAGCGATACATGGACGATACGATCAATTTTGCCCGGGAACATGGCTACGTACAAACGCTGATGGGTCGCAAACGCTGGCTGAAAGATATTAATTCCAGCAACTTTACGGTGCGCGGTTTTGCAGAACGAAACGCCATTAACTCACCTATCCAGGGTACCGCGGCGGATATGATCAAGCTGGCGATGCAGAAAGTACATGGCGCCATGAAGCAGGCCGGCATGAAAAGCAAAATGATCTTGCAGGTGCATGATGAATTGATCTTTGATGCGGTAAGGGAAGAAGTACAGGAGTTGAAGCCATTGATCCTTGAAAATATGGAAGCGGCGCTGCCACTGCCTTTTGGCGTACCGGTGATTGCCGAATGCGGAGAAGGGGAGAACTGGCTGGAGGCGCATTAGGAAAACGAGGGCTTGGTAATCAGCCGGCTCATGTCTCTGTAAACCACATAGATATTAACGTTTTTGTGTCTTTAGGTCTATGGGAATAGTTCATGCAAATATTGAATTAATAAATGCCGGGGCTATTGAAATGGCCCGTCGCCACATTAGGCAGGCTGTTTGCAATGCAATTGTTTTGCCGGGAAATAATGAACCGTTGCCTGGCGCTATTCCGATGGAAGAAATGCCTGCACGTCTTCCTTCTTTTAAATTGTTGAAGCAGGTCAGGCGGGGATGTATTAATTCATCCGCAAAGAAGCGAGCTGATTGTAAACCCTGAACACCCTTACTTTGCCCAGCTAAGTTTAAAGTAAATGGTTAGACCTTTTATCCTTGCAGTGGTTCTCTTTATATCAAAGAGTATTGTTGCGCAGAATTTTACAGACGCGGAAAGAAAGATCATCCGAAGTGGTGATACTTCCACCATGTTGCGCGTTATACCCTTGTCGGAACCGGCAGGCGCGATGGCGCTCAGGAGCCAGTCGAAAGACATCGCGTTTAATGACCCTTTATTGCCGCTGCTGAAAAAGCGAATGTTACTCGCCGTATTAGACAGCAGCCACCAGGGCGTAGGTATCGCGGCACCACAGGTGGGCATCAACCGAAACCTGATCTGGGTGCAACGCTTTGATAAACCCCAACAGCCTTTTGAATTTTATATCAACCCCAAGATCGTCTGGCGCTCATCGCTATTGTGCCAGGGACCTGAAGGCGACCTGTCCTTTGAAGGTCACGGCGATGTCGTCAGGAATTTTTCCGTTATGGTGTCTTATACTGATATTGACGGGAAACAGCATATAGAGGTGCTGGAAGATTTCACTGCCATTATCTTCCAACATGAAACCGATCATTTATACGGAACGTTGTTTACCGATAGAATTGCAGAACAGAAAAACAAAAACTATGTTCCTTTTGCACCAGTAAGAGCAAAAAATTTATTGACGGAAGTAATTGCTGAATAGCGCGATGCCAATATCTGCATGTATTTTACTCAACAGGCTCTACTGACAACCTTTTGGCGGAAAATGATTTATTAGAATAGGATAATATCTGCCACTTTTCTATTGTCCTCCCACCCCAGTAAGCCCCATTCAGCGTCAGAACATCGTTCTCAAAACTCCAGGAGCCATCGTAGTCAGCGTAGGTCATAGGCGTACCGCACCAACTGCCGCTTCCACGGATAATCAGTTTTCCTCCGTCCTTAAGAACATATCCATACTGATCGGGTTTAAGACCTGATGTTTTCTCATAAGTGATGACTTCGTCACGGTAATCCGTAGCCGTCCAGCTGCCTACTAATATGCCGGAGCTTTCGTCAATGGCATCACTTTTCGAACAAGATATTAAGCCTAACAGCGTAAAGCAAAGAACAAACAAGATTGGTATCTTTCTCATAAACAAACATTTTATAATAAGAGAACGTCGGGAGTCATGAAATCGCAACAGTTGAAAAAAGATCTCGCTTGTTTTGAGGAGCTTATTGATAAACCCGCACGTAGTCTATCTCCATCTTTGCCGGAAAGATCTTGTCATCAATGCCCTTTTGTCCGCCCCAGTTGCCCCCAACGGCGATGTTCAGTATGAGATACATTTTATTATCAAAGGGCCAGGATCCGTATCCGTCATGCTCATTTGCAAAAGAAAAGATGAGGCTGTTATCCGTAAACACTTTAATAGCATCTTTGCTCCATTCCAATTTATAAACATGAAACGCCGAGGATGCTGTTTCTATAAAAGCTTTAGCTGTCTTTTGTGTACCGATCACATGGTTGTATTTTTTGCAATGAACAGAAGCATGTACCCAGCCCTGATCATAGCCGACATGTTCCATAATATCAATCTCGCCATCGTCCGGCCATTTCTTCATGTTCTCCGCCAGCATCCAGATCGCAGGCCAGGAGCCACGTCCTTTGGGCAACCTGGCTCTCACTTCAATGGTACCATATTGCCAGGCCGCTTTTCCTCTTGTCACTAATTTGGCCGAGGTGTAAGGGTGCCCGTCCCGCTCTTCTTTTTTAGCTGTTAGAATTAGATGCCCGTTGTTGACCCGGACGTTACTGCTGTCCCGGGTGTAATATTGCTGTTCGTTATTTCCCCAGCCCTTGTTATTCCCGAGGTCGTAAGCCCATTTGGTACTGTCGGGCGCACCGGAATAACTGAATTCGTCGGACCAGACTAACTGTTTATGCCGGGTTTGTGCAGTGACGGCCAGGGCCAGCAGAAGTGACACGTTTATTAGCAAGAATCGCATTGGAACATTGGTTTATATCGTTAAGTTAATCCGTTACCTGTTACCAAACAAATTTTACCCCCGTATATCGATCCCTGTAAAAAAGAAACCGCCTCAAATTATTTTAAGGCGGCTTTCTATTCAATACCTTCTTGCTGCAGTTACCTGAAAAATATCCAATTCTCAGCATTATCTGCCCGCACCAGGACGATCTGATTGTTGATGGTCTTCAGCACATACAAACCGACGGGGTTTGTATAAATAGCCAGGTTATTATTTTGCATAGCGACAACAGTAGAATTACTTGCGGCTGGAAAGTCGCCGACATGTGAAAATTTTAAACGCCCATTATCCGTACTATGCGCTATACGCTTATCTCCAGCATACCAATACCATCCCGGGAAATAAGCAAGGCCAATTCGATGAAAGTCCGAGTTGTTTAAATTCCTGTACCCAAAAATGCTTTGAAGCCTGGAATTAAATGCTTTCATACCTAACAGATCTCTTTGTCCGCGAGCGCTCCAACCATATTCAGACAACCATAGGCCAAAACCGTTTACATCCGCAGTATTGACCTTTAGAAAGTCGTTTACAGCCGATTTATAGAAAACGGGCTTTACTGCGTTTTGAATATTCCCTTCCGAAAAGATTGCTGTGGCGCTATCACTAAGCTTCGGCTTACTTAGGGATGAAATTGAAACTCCGTTTACTGTTAAGGGAGTAGCAAGCCTGATATCCGTTAATCCGTATTCAAAGCTTGTTGTATGTAGTTTTTCTTCCGAGCCATCAAGATAGTGAAAGACGAGATTGTTGTCAAGGTCCAGGTAAAAGAAAAGGTCAACTCCTTTATAATTCATGTTATAAAAGAACTTTGGTCCATTGTCGATTAGCTCTTTAACTTCGATCAGTTCCTTGAATTTGTCTTGCTTATAAATTTCAGCTGTCTCTTTTGTTGTCGGAAAAAGTTTCATCGTGTTTCCGAATGTATCTCCCAGAAAAACCAATGTGTCATTGGTATTATACCTAAAGGAATATACGGAGTCGAGTCTGGTATGTGCAGCAAGCAGCTCTCTGTACCTCGTGATAGAGCCGCCCTTCATCGCTTTAAATTTTAACTTAGGCACGTACCTGTCGGCATATAATTCATATTCGTTGGCTGTGCTATAAGCCGCATATTTGGCACTATAGTCGCAGGCAAACCCAAGTGACCGGGCTTTATCAAATTGGCAATACCCCTTTACCTCTTCAATATTGTTAATTACACTTTCACTTATAACAAAGCTCCAGCCATTGGCAGCAGCCATCAGCTCTTCAGATAACTCTTGAGCTGCTTTATCTCCATCGGCAAAGGCAGGCTGCACCTCATAAGCTGCTTCTTTGTCTTTACTACACCCAGCCGCTATGATCAGGGGCGTCAATAGTATAAATACTAATTTTTTCATTTCCATTAGTTTAATAGAATTTAATCCATAGTTTACTGTCGGCCTTACTAACGAGATCGTAAAAGCCGTCTCCTGTTTTATAGACATAGAAGCCTTCGGGGCTTAAAAGCTTCGCGTGTATATCTCTGGCCTTTGCAGCTAATGTCCCACCTGGATTTGTTCCCCCCGAGAAGTTTTCGGTGTATTTAATAACTCCGGAGGTAGCAATATTACCTCTGAATGTTCTTATGTATTTTGTAGATTCGCCAGACTCATTGAGATACTCTATATAGAACGCATCATAATTATCAATGAAATATCTCTGCTTATAATAAAGCCCCAATAGTTTCGGCTCCTTTAATATTTGGTTATAATCTTTTACACCGTTAAGTATAAAGTTCCCGGTAGTGTAGGTTTTGGTGTATTTTCCAAACAAGCTAATCGGCCCGCCGGGATCAACAATAACCGGTTCTTCCTGGTTGGTTATTACGGCCTCCTGCTCACCGTTAATTTTAAACGTGGCTTTACCTCCGGCGATGTCTACCTTCAGGTCTTTTAATGATTGAAGCGATAAGGTTTTATGTACGAAAGGATTTCTTAAAATGATACCGCTGGGCGATGGTGCAAATTCAGTGACATAATTTTTAACCTTGCCGCTGTCGGGATAGGTAAAGCTGATCGTACTTTTTTCAACACTGATACTCACTTCATAATCCTGGCCGTTAAAACTTAACTTTTTGTGATAGTAGGGAAACCGGTCAATATCTTCAACTGACTTCAAATAGTCATAAGTTTGTTTCACATAGTCCTCCGATTCATTTGCTTTTGCCCTCACTAATAACAGATCACTTTTTCTGAAGTTGCCCTGTAGCTTGATCGTATCTTTAGAAACTGATAAAAATGAAAATTCAAAATCAGAGCCGGCACCAACCGAATAAGTTCCGCCATACTTCGTAACTGCAGGATCAGCCAGCTCATGGATGTAAGAGTAAGTGTCGAAGTAGAGGCTGGGTACCTGCGGCGCTCTAAGCGAATAAATGGCTTTATGCGCAGTGGTTGCAGACTCGTTATTTAACGTAGCGTAGGTCGACACATAGTAGTCTTTTCCAAATTTAAACTTGAAAGTAAAGCCACCGCCGCCGCCGGGATACAGATAACCGATCCACCCGTTTTCGGCTGACGTTAATAGGTTGTAATATTCTTCCAATGTTGCACCGAGGCGGGCATCCGGGCGTTCGTCGAAATTATAGTCTAGCTTCTTGTCGCAGCTAATGCCTGCGAACATTAAAATTGTATATATTAAAACAGAAAGTTTTTTCATGTGTTGGTTTTTTATTTTTAACTACACCCTCTTACCTGACTGATTGAGTGGCGGCGCTGACGGGGGAACAATTTATTTTAGCCTGCTTTACAGAATATTACTGACAAAGCAGAGCGGTCCGCTCGCCGCATTAGGCTTTGACAATCGCCGTTATCGCCGCCTGGACTTTTGCTTGCAATGCTCTAAAGTCCATCTTCAAAACATCTTTATAGTACTTGACCACTATTTCCTCTTTTTTACGGAAGGTTGCCGCTACGCCGGGATTATCCGTAATCAATTTTTCAAACGCACCCTGGCCTCTGACCAGCAGGAAGGCGATGGTCTCCACAAAGTCTTCATTAGGATCCTGCTTGGCGTAGTTTCTGACAAAGCCCTGAGCCTGCGCATCCGGGGTACTCGTGTTATTCCAGGTTGCGGTATACCATTGTGAGTTTCCCGGAATGGTTCTCCACTCCTGAGGGAAAAATTTAGTTTGGTGAATAATGTGCCCAAACTCATGATGGATGGTATATAAATAACCCGTTACGCTCGAGCTGTCACGTGTGTTTAAGTCGTTCACGCCCAGGATCACAATTTTAACACCTCCCTCTGCCGTACCTAATGTGATGGTACCGTTGGTATTGTACTCCCAGGAACCCGCTAAATAAAATTTAGAGAAGTTGTATACGCGAAGAAAATCTTCGCCGATAACAGCCTTATATGCATCGATCCAACCTTTTAAAATCACATCGAGCATTGGCGTCACCGCCTCGGCTTTTGGAGGAACAATGGATTTGGAAAAGTTTACTCTCGATGGATCCCACCGGTATTCCACCTCCACGTTGTAAGGGTAGGTGAATTTGTCGTAGATGTATTGATCGATTTCGTTTCTTTCAAATTGATGCCCCCCCAGGCCGAGTATGGGTTCTGTTGGCAAAGTCTCTTCCTTATTACAGCTATTGAAAAAAAACAGAAAAGACAGGGCGCCTATTATTAGTTTATTTAGTCTCATCGTGATTAATTTTTAGGGTTTTCTTCAATTCCGGATAACACCACCTCCTCAGGCATTTCGAATAGCCGGTCAGGATCGTCTGGACCAAGCGTGTAGGTAGCAGCATTGTCGTAAGTTGTATGCACTACCGGTATCCTATGTCTCAAAATGTCAAAATACCTTAGTCCTTCAAAAAGAAACTCCCGCCTTCTGAAATCCAGCACGGTTTTTATGAGTCCTTCCTTTATATCCTTAGTGTTATAGAAGCTTTTTACTTTAGCTTCCGTTATTTTGAATTCAGTTTCCTTATACGAATCAGCAGTATTTCCCGTCATGAACTTGGCCCTTGCAAATTGATTTAAATCTCTCAATGCACTTTCATTGTCTCCCAAATTAGCATAGCATTCTGCCCTGTTTAGTAAAAGCTCGTCAACGGTAAGTGCTACATGGGTAATATAAGCGTAGCCAAAGTTTGCCTGAAGACCGCTCCTTACAAAATGTTCGTACCATTTTGGATGATTATAATATATCACGTTGCCATACAACATGTAGCCATACGTGCCCGATCCGGTTACGTTGCCTGTAAAAAACAGTTCCGCATTTAGCGCAGTAGTAAGCCCATACCGGAACCCTGCATACTCCCTGGCCAGTAAAGACCGGGCTTCAATGACTAAAAGGTTAGTTGGGTTTTCAGGCGAACTGGAATAAACAGCTTTGTCGTAATATTCCAAAGACCTCCAGGCAAGCGTATTTTGTTTTCGTAAAAATGGAAACAGGTTTTCCCCGTAAACCTCGTTTGCATGCATCACAGCTTTTGCGTAGTCTTTTTTAAACATATAAAACCGGGCTGCAAAAGCATTAGCGGCTGCTTTGGTAAAATGATATTTAGGAACCTGGTACTTGGAGTCATCAATTAATGGCAGACCGGCTATAATATCTTTTTCAATCTGGTCGTATACATAGGCTACTGTTTTCCTTTCATATTTCGTGATTACTTTCTTTCCAGGTTCTGTCACATATGGAATGCCAGGGTCGGTATCTGCCGTATGTTCATCATAAACGGGGGCATATAACGCTACTAACATAAAGTGGTTGAACGCCCGTGTGATGTATGCCTCTCCTAAAAGCGAGGGGTCTTTTTCACTTTCAGGCAAATTATGATACGCTTCAATTGCAGTATTGGCATAAGCAATAGCCTCGTATGTTCTATTCCAGAAATAAACCGGTCCATCTTCTTGTTTAGCATCTACCACCTTTTGAAATTTCCAGGGATCAGCGTTTTTAGATATTTCGGGGCGTTCTATTCCCTTGTCCTGTGCATTATCGGAGGCCGACTCGGTAAAAGCAACATAAGAGGCTTTTGCATAAGCATTGGTTAATAGTTCTCTTATTTTGTCCGGTGTATCGGGATCAGGTCTTAGATCAGGGTTTTGGGAAAGGAATTTTTTACATCCCAGCAAACCGGCCGATGCGATCAATAGTATGAGGAATATTTTTATTTTATTGTTCATGTGTTAATATTTTATTTTCTCTTTTTATCACAACCTGAACGCCCACCGGCAGACGCCAATATGGCCGGACAGGCAGGAACTGTACCTATCGCTTTATAAAGACGCTTTAATGGAAACCGTATATTGCTTTGGAATCGGTAAAGCCACGCCACCACTTCCATAAAACTCCGGATCCTGTCCATTCAGTTTCTTATCAGCATAAATTAACAATGGGTTGTTTGCAGCGAGATTTAATGAAACATTTTTAAGACCAATTCTCGAAGTCACCTTGTCGGGAATCGCATATCCCAGCCGCACTTGTTTTAGTCTGACAAAACTTCCATCAGCAACCCTTGTGGTTGAGTAGTTATACGCATTGTATGTTTCTCTCGGCAATGTGTTTTTGGTTCTTACATCGGGAACTGATGGCGCCAGAGATTCGTAAGGCAACAAAAACCTGGTAATGAAATCGTAACTGTATGCGTCAAGATCCGAGTACTCCAACTTATAGCGTGGGTTTAATCTCACTTTATTGCCGGTACTATATGTGACCAAAACGGCGAGATCAAAGTTTTTGTATTTAAACATATTGGAGAAGCCGCCTGTAAACGTAGGATCAACCGGTCCTTCATAGATCAGGTAATCGGTGACAATCGACTGCAGATTGATGCCGTTGGACAGCGCTCCTTTCTGATTGATATAATTGGGGGATCCTACCAGCTCATCCAGTTTTTCAAAATTTATAGAAAACAGTCCACGGTAGGGGTATCCTAATTTAGGACCGCCGATGCCACTAACCAGGCTCCAGATATTAGGCTGGTTGATCATCCTGGTGATCTTCGAATTGGTATAGGCGTTGGTTAACTGTGTTGTCCAGCTAAAATCGTTCAATTTTAAAATGTTCGCTCTAAGCAACACTTCGACACCTTTCGAATTCATGTCCGCGTGATTCGCAAACTTGTAATTCTCTCCATCGATACCACTGGTATAGATGCCATTGATCAGGTCAAAGCCATTACGATCGTAAAGATCAACAGCAACCGTAAACCGCCTGTTTAAAAAAGTGGCGTCCACCCCGATATTCGTTTCGTATTGCTTTTCCCATGTCAGGTCTTCATTAGCAAGATATTTAATGGCAAGGTTCGGTTCAACATTGTTAATTCCAAAGCGTTTGGAGTTATTAGATTCCAGCCAAAGCGTTGCATTTTGTGCAGCCCCCGTACTGGCGGTAAGGCCATAAGTAGCCCGCAGGCTAAGTATATTGAAAAAGCTGTTGTTTTCCATAAACCTTTCCTGATCTATATTCCAAGATCCCGATACACTCCATGTAGGTAACCACCTGGTGCGGCTTGAATTGCCTAAACGGTTTGAGCCATCAAATCTTCCATTCAATGCTACCTGGTATCGCCTGTCAAAAGAGTAGTTGGTAGCTCCGGCAAACGCAACAAACCTGTCGAAGAAAGGCGTTACGCCGTAGTAGTTTTGGCTGCCTTCCACTTCTCTTTTTATTGCGTCAGCGTCAATAAACGGAACTCCCCCTCTGGAATACTGAATCCCGTATCCTCTGAAATCATCTGTAATACGATCTAAATATCTTAACTCCTGTGTACCTAAGAGTTTAATAAAATGCTTATTGAAGGTTTTATCCCAGGTAAGGCTATTCCGGAAGTAGTAACTTTTCAGATTGACATTGGACTTCATATAAAGCCCACCATATGGCAACACAGACTTGGGAAGACCATCAGGATCTTCGGGATCAATATACAGAAACCGGTTACTCCCGGCTATGGTGCTGTTTTCGCCATTAACACCATAGCGGGTACCAGCTCTGTAGGCTTCCGCCATATTTGAATTGTCCAACACCTTATGTTCTGTATTGGACAGCATATACCGGTACGACCCCAGGAAGTTATATTCAATACCAAAAGGCAGTTTGTACTGAAGCTCTCCCTGCACCGAGATATCAATCAACTTGAGGTCTATATAATTATTTTCCAGCTCGTTCAGGATATTAAAAGGCGCATAGTTCCTGGTCACGTACTCCAGGTTCCCGTTGTCATCGTGGGCTCTTACCACGCGGGAAGTATTCATGACATAAGAAAACGGATTGATATCAAACTCTCTTGAGACCGTACCGAATACGGCTTCGCTTACCTGGTTCAACGTGCCCGGTGCTCTTTGATCGCGAATGGAACCGTTTCCTTTTAACCCTATTGTTAGCTTATCGTTTACTTTAAAAGACCCTTTGGCATTGAAAGTGTATCGCGAAGCCTTATCTGCAACCGTCCAGCCATTATCCTTCAAATAGCTGGTAGAAAAATAATAACTCGCCTTGTCTGCACCACCAGATACATTAAGGGAGTGTTCATTCATGAAAGAATTTTTGAACAGTATTTTGAACCAGTCGGTGTTGGCATAAGCATATTTAGACAGGAAGGCATTTCGTGCTTCCGGTGTATTTTCGACCAGCGGCCTTCCATCGACCCAGGTTACCAGCGCTTTGGACAGTTTGCCGTAAGGGCCTGCATTGGGCATATTCTTAAACAATGCATAATCCAAAATGCCTTTTCTTTCCAGCTCTGCCATAACAGACATCTGATCGTAAGAGTTCATGATATCAAACTCATTATAGGTTGGCCTGAGGTACGAAGTCAGGTTGCCTGTATAATTTACTCTGGGCGGACCCGTTTTACCACTCTTTGTTTTTACGACAATAACACCGTTCATGGCTCTCGCCCCATATAACGCGGTAGCAGCAGCATCTTTTAAAATCTGGAACTCAGCTATATCATCAGGATTGAGGCCCGCAACTGAAGAACCTAAAAGTGTGTTCACATCGCCGGAAGCGAGCTGGTCGTTTGACACATTCACCTGGTCTTCTAACACGACACCATCGATCACCCAAAGCGGTTTATTGTCGCCCGTAATAGAGGTAGCTCCGCGTATCCTGATTTTAGGCGCTGCGCCAAAAGAGCCCGAGACGTTTTGCACTGAAACGCCCGCTACCTGGCCTTCTAACATACGGGAGGCATCTGGCACACCTGCTCTCTGGGCCTCTTCGGCATTGATTTTAGCAGTGGCACCGGTAAATAATCGCCGGTCAATATTCTGGTATCCTGTCGATACAACTGTTACTTCTTCCAGCTTTCCTTTTTCATCGCTTTTAAGCCGGAATTCTAAACTCTTTTGTTGTGAAAAGGTGATGGTGTATGGCTCAAATCCGACATAGGTCGCCTGCAATTTGTCGCCGCTTTCTGCATTGAGAGAAAATGCACCAAGTGCATCTGTCGTTGTACCGCTTTTTGTTCTCAGATTAGTAACGGTAGCTCCCGAAAGCGGCTTGCCTGCCTCATCCATGACCATTCCCGTAGCCTTAAATGATCCTTGCTGAGCAAAAGATATCTGCGGCAGCCAAATCAAAAAGGAAAAAATAAGTGCCGCATAGCCAGCGTGGTTCCTTACTCTTAGCGCAAACTTCATCATAAGCTGTAAATGTTAGTTTCTTAATAATTAAACACAAATAGCCCTGCATGCAACGATACTAAACAACCTTGCTTAAATCTTTAAGCACCGGCTTTAGTCATCCTACATGAGGGCTTATATTCTGCAACCTGATGATGTATTAGATACTATATAGCGGTTCTACTGCCTGTTACTTAATATAAATCGCATCATAGTCTCGGTAGTCAAGTAACCTGGTGTATAATACAGATAGCTGATTGTTCTAAATACAGATATTTCGGTTATCGACGGCAAAATTAGAAGTTTCCGTTCTTAAATCCAAAAAGCCTTGTTAAGGGCCTACAATTTTTATCAGACATATTTACAAAAAGGATGGCCTCTCTTACTTGAAAAAACCAAAAGTATTCAAATCGATCTTGAAAACGATTGCGCGTTGGTCTTCCGCCTTGTCAAGCGAGGTATCAAAGGTGTTCATTTGAAGAAGGCCATATGCAATACTTTAAGATAGCGCTTGTCGCCTGATAATTCTCTGCAAAGACGGTCAGCTCTGAGGTTTATATGCGCATAAAAAAAAGGGCCGCTTAGGCGGCCCTTTCCCAAAAAAAGCGTCTGCTATCTTAATACAAACGTCATGACAATCGAAGGATTGGTTACGCTGCTCATTTTGGCGTATACCGTTGTGCCGTCGACGTAATAATCAAAAACAATGTTGTTGTTCCTGATAAACGTGTCCAGCTGTGTTAGTATAGAACTTACATAACCACCGCTGGGTCCGCTCTCGTGGGTGAAGTCATACTCACCTGTTTCACTCACTTCATATTTGTAAACAATAGATGTCGTCCATCCGCTGGATCCACCGTTCTGGCTGGAGAATCCGTTCAGCGTAAGTCTTTTGTTGATGATATTCCAATCCATCGAAATCGAACCGAAATTGAAGACATAACCCGTATACCTGTTGTCCAGGTTGTAATGGAAGAAATTGAGGATCTCCGCACCGGCCGGTGATGTTCCGGGATAGATCGTTTTAAAGTTAGAGAACATTCCGGTGTACTTACTGCCCCATAATTTATACAATGGTAGTAACGGCGTCGGATTGTTTTTTACGAGATATTCTTTGCCGGAAGCATCATACAATGCTAACGTACTTTCATTCTTCAGCTCCAGTTTGGTGAACTGAACGCCGTTAAAACGAATGCCGCTGTCCAGAAGTGCCATCTGGTCTACGGTGTAGGCAAACTTTCCTACGGCAGATACAACTGATCCGTCGGTTTTAATTGCGGTAATTGTGACGCGTTTACCGGCAGAGAGATTGTTAGAGCTGTTTTGTTCCAGCGCCACTTTCTGAGCACCGTTATCCATTTCGATATAAGCATTCGGATTGTCGGAAAAAAACTTTTTGAAGGCATTGATTTGTGCCAGGTATCCGCCCGTGGTGTACTGCGCTTTTTGCGCAGCCGTCGCTCTGGCGAGCGCCAGCTTCTGCCGGTATCTTTTACCGATAAAAACAATGCTGTCGCTGGTTGCATAATCAAAGATGAAATCTATATCACTTCTGAACCCTTCCCGGATATTACCACCAAAGACAGAAGGAGTTGGGTCGTTCAACAGGGTAATATAGGTGTAGGTGTCAAAAGTAAGGGCCGTTCCCATGTCCTGCCTGATACGATATTGAGACTGACGCACTTTGCTCGACGTGCTGTCATTTAGATCGGCATACATGGTCACTACCTGGTTTTCATCAAACGTCATATAAAAGCCATAGCCGCCGCCAAGGCCTGTGGGCATCACACCCACCCAACCATCAGGTGCGCTGGTCAGGGTTGTTTTAACCAAAGCAATCTGCTCTGATATTCTTTCCTGCGGTGTTTCGTCAAACTTTGCCACATATGATTGCTTTTTACAACTATGCATGAGAAAAACTACCATTGTAAAAAGGAGAGTATATAGTATCTTTTTCATTCGTAAGTATTTAATACAGCTTTCGCTGCGATTATATTTTATACAACTACTACGCTATTTATAACCCGAGGCTACCCCATATATAACTGGTGGGACCTGTCTTCAGGGTGAAGCCGGCAGTTTTCGTAAACATGGAGGCCGGTGTGTTTACCGGTATCCAGTCTGCCACGAAAGTCCCGGATGTCAGGTAATCCTGTATCGTGGTAGTGAAAGTGGCCAGGAACAGGTTACCATTGTTAAATGTGGTACCGGTGCCCTGGGCAATCTTGGTAAAAGTTGTTTCGCCGGTGTTTGAGTTAATCGCCATACTAAAGCTGTAATCGCCGAAGTATTGGGTGCCTGCCGAGGAGCCGCCTGTCGCCGTAAAGGCTGCGCGCACTACCAGGGAAGTGGGTGTATCAAATCTCAATTGGATATAATCTACCGTATACTTTGCAGTACTGTTCAGAGCCAGCACGGCAGCAGCGAATGTGCGATAGGCTTCCGCGAAATCGGGAGAAATACCATAAGTATTATAAAGACCGTCATTGAGGTTAATGGTCATCGTTTTGTATAACCCCTGGTTCATCCAGTAAGGGAAGGTCACGGAGTTATCCTTCAACGAATCCTTGATATAATACTGGATCTCCTTTTGCAATGCGCGGTAGTCAATATTGAGCGAAGCGTTGAAATATCCCACCACATTCTGTTCCTTCGCACGCAGCGCTGCTGACCCCGTCGCGGAGCCGGTTGTTCTTACCCAGTTGTCAAACCAGGACTGTCCCTTTACCAAAAGGGCCGTATTGGTTTCTGCATAATCTTCCATAGCGTTCTGGCTGGCATAAGAAGAAACATAGCCCCATTTATGCGCCGAGTCGGCAGGTGTTGACTGCCAGGCACCATTGTAGGTAGACGCCGTGATCAGCGGAAAATCTGTAGGCATTACCACAAGCTGGTTGAGAATATGCGTAAACTCGTGGTGTATCACTCCTAATCTTCCGGTTACAAAAGAAGGAGTGTTGGAGAAGCTGTTGAGACCAAACAGGTTGACCCTGACACCACCGGAGGCGGTCCCTGCATAGCCTACATTGGATGCATCGTAGGACGTAGATCCGTAAAGCACCCATTGTTTGGGGATGGTTCTTTTTACAAAATTGTCTCCCGCAATTTTTTTGTAAGGCCACACGTAACCTTTCAGGACTGTTTCCATCATGGGCCTTACCGTTTCGGGACGCGGCGGCGCCACGTTGCGGTCTGCCTCGTGGTTGTACCGGTTGTAGCGATAGATCACATCTACATTGTACGGGTCCAGGAAGGTTTCCTTGATCCACTGATCCAGCTCTGCGTTAAGGATCGGATCGTCAGGGTTTAAACTGTTAATATCGATCGGCGTGAAGTCTTCTTTACGGCAGGAAGCCATAAGCGCGACGAGCGTGAAGCACACCAAACATTTAAAAATTATTTTATTATAGGTCATTTGTTTTCGGTTTTAATGTTATCTCTGATTTTGTTCTATACCTGCCTGAACCACCTGCAAGGGTATCTGGAAAATTCTCCGTGGATCTCCCGGCTCCAAAGTGATAGTGCTCTCTTCTCCGATGGGAGAATAAAGATTTTTAGTAACCGGCAAATGACGGCGTACCAGGTCGATCCAGCGAAGGCCTTCCTGCAGGAACTCTGCTTTCTTGGCGGTCAGGATCGTTTTGATAATGCCCTCTTTGGTATCCGAAATCGAGAAGAAAGCCATGATCTTCGCAGGAGTTACGGCATCAGTGGACGGGTTATACCCGGATACACGAACGCGATAGAAATCATTGATATCATTTAAAGCATTCTGATATTGATCTAACTCTGCATAGGCCTCGGCCCTGTTCATCAATGTTTCATCTACTGTCAGCATAATGGAAGGGAGATAAGGAAAGCCGGTGCTTGCCGTGGCGTAATAAAAGTACTCTCTCCATTTATACGTGGTGTAGTGAGGCAGACCATAGTTCAACACTTTGTTCTGAACGATCTTGCCGGTAACATTGGGCGCTGTAAACATTTCTACCAGCTTGGCACCATATCCATAGCGAGGTGTGGTATATATCCGCTGGTAGCCGGAGTAGGCGCTGGCCATCAGTAAGGTGGCCTTCACATCGCTTTTAGTGAAGTTGGTATTGAACTCAGCGATGCTCCAGTTCTTCATCGTGCCGGCGATGTCGCGCATATTGCTTACCCAGTCTCCTGAAGGCACCGTTTTGTTGGCATGGTCGATCACTTTTTGCCACTCACCTTTGAATAAGTAAAAGCGGGAGGCAAAAGCATGGGCGGCTGCGGGCGTGAAATGATACTTGGGGATCTTATAAGCCGAAGCACTCAACAGCTTAATGCCTTCTTCAAGATCTGCCTGTATATTATCATAGGTCGACTGCACCGTACCGCGCGTGTAAGTACCTTGTAACACCGTTTCGGGCTTCGTAACATAAGGAATACCCGGAGCGTTGTTGGCTCCGCCGATCTCATACGCCGTTGCAAAAAAGATGGCGAGCATGTGATGGGCGTAGGCACGGCAGACAAGCGCTTCGCCTTTGTAGGGCAGCACCGCATCACCAAAGTCGTTTTCTTCAATCGCTTCCAACGCCTGGTTGGCTGCAGCGATAGCCTGGTAACATCCGTTCCAGTAAGCCTCAGCGCTGTTGGTTTCGTCGCCTACTACGTCCAGCCAGGTATAATAATTCGTGATCAGGTCATTGACACTTCCCACGCCGGGGCCTTTATCTTCAGAGTTGTCAGAAGCGGCTTCTGTGAAAGTGAGATAATCGCGTTGCGGGTAGGCAGTACCTACCAACTGGGCCACTTTTTCTACCGTATTAATAGCCGTCCGGTTGTCAGGATTGACGTCGAGATATCTTTTACACGATGCCAGCATTACCAGCATCGTTGAAGTGATCAGTAATAATGTTCTATTATTTTTCATACACATATTGTATAGAGTTTTAGAATCCTAGTTTCAGTGATAAGGTTACCTGGCGTGCAGAAGGGAGCGCCACACCACCCGAAGCGAAGAACTCCGGATCCTGGCCGTTTAAACGCTCATCTGCATAGATCACCCAAATGTTATTGGCGACTAATGACAGGGAAGAGGAAGTCATTTTTAATTTTTCACTGATTCGTCTGGGTAACAGATAACTCAAGGAGATATTGGACAATTTGATATAATCGCCGTCTGCTACACGCTCTGTTGAATAGTTATACAGGTTGTAAGGATACACCGCGCTCACCTGGCTGCCTGAAGCATTTACAATCTGGATAGCAGTAACCTCGTCGATAATCGCGGGGATAGATGTTCTGGTTTCATCACCTGGCATCACCCACCGGTTGAGCATATCCTGGGTCATAGAAGCCATGTCAGAATATCCTGCTGAAATGCGCGGCGCTAAACGCAGCTTGTTACCGGCGGCAAATTTGATCAGCCCCGATAGCGTGAAACTCCTGTATCGGAAAGAGTTATAGAAACCGCCCGTGGTAATCGGATCAACAGGGCCTTCGTACACCAGGTTGAGAAACTCGTCGTCCTGCAAATTGATCTGCGTGGTTACGGGTCTGTCTTCACCGATGCCGATGAATTTGGGATAGCCAAAGTTGTGATCCAGACCGGCAAACTCAACGGAAAACAGCGCTCTCTGCGGATACCCTCTAACAGCGCCTCCTTCCTGCGATACACCATTCCAGATACTGGGCGTGGTTTCCAGGTACCGGATCTCATTTTTATTAAAGGAATAGTTGAACCTTGAGTTCCAGTCAAAGTCTTCGGTAGACACGACTCTTGCCGATAAAGTTATTTCGAGACCGTGACCAAACATAGTACCGTAGTTACCGGTCTTGGTTGCCTGGCCGCCGATGCCCGAGGTTTCAATGCTGCCGATCAGGTCGTGCATCCTGCGGGTATAGTAATCTACCTGCATGTTGATGCGATTCTTAAAAAAGCCCAGGTCCACCCCGATGTTCAAGTCCTTAGATTTTTCCCAGGTCAGTTCAGAATTTTCCAGGTCTGAAATGTAGGTCAGGGTTTCCTGGTCGTTGATATAAGGTCTTCTTGCGATCTGGTTGTAGAACGTGGCTGCTGAATTGGTGGCAGAGCCGATGTTTGCAGTCAAGCCATAAGATCCTCTCAACACAGCGTTGGACAAAATCTCATTTTCCGGCCAGAAGCTTTCCTGGTTGATATTCCATTTGGCTGCGACGTTCCAGGTGGGTAGCCATCTCGCGGTTCTGTCCATACCCATTTTGTTAGAACCATCATACCGGAAAGTGGGCGTAAATACATACTTGTTTTTATAGCCGTAGGTTGCGGTGGCCATATACGCCAGGAACCTGTCAATACCGGGACGCATACCAAAATAAGGACGGCCCTGTTCAGACGCACGCTTGAAATACAGGTAGTAGGGATTGGCCAGACCACCGTTTTCGAATTGATAGCCTACACCATCAAAGTATTCCGTCTGCCTTTCCGTACTGCGGGCTTCCATAGAAGCAAAAGCGCTTACGGCATGGTCTACATTGAATGTGCGGTTAAATTCCAGGTCTTGCCTGAGGTAATAGTATTTCAGATTGTCTGCTGATATATTATAAAATCCACCTTCAGGAAGGATAACGACGGGCAGGGAATTCGGGAAATCCGGGTTGCTATACAGATTTTCGTTGCTGCCGATCGTGGTGGCATCATAAGCAGCTCTGTAGGCCTGCGCCTTATTAGAGCTCTCCAATATATATGTTTGTTGCTCTGATTTTACATAACGGTAAGCACCGGTAGCCGTATATTCCAATTGCGGGATGATCTTGTATTTAACACTACCCTGCACCTTGAAATCCACCAAGCCCATTTTCATGTAGTTCGAATTGAGCTCATTGATGATATTGAAAGGAGCGAAATTGTTAGTGAAATATTCAAGATTCCCGTTCTCATCGTACGGGGTGATCATCCGGCTGGTATTCAGTACGAAGTTGTACGGGTTGATGTCGAAACCTCTGATGTAGGATCCGTACACCGGTTCAGACACGCGGAGTTCAGTGCCCGGCGCTCTCTGGTTCCGTACCGATCCGGAAGAGAGGATCTCCCCACGGATCTTGTCGCTCATTTTGAAGTTCATCCGGAAATTTCCTGTGAAACGTTCTACGCTGTTACCGATGGTTTGCCCGTTATCTTTCAGATAAGAAGTTGATGCATAGGTTTGAAATCTGTCCGTACCGCTTGAAACGCTTACGGAATGTTCCTGAACCAATGAGTTTTTAAATATGATATCGAACCAATCTGTATTGGCATTTGCATAACGCTGTAAGAAAGCATTCCTGCTGGCAGCGTCGTTGCGCAGTCCGTAAGCGCCATTGGTAGAGTCGTACAGGTTGATCAGCTGGTACATCTTGTTGACGATCCCCGCATTGGCACCGCTTACGGTGGAAGGCATCTGGAAATAGCCTTTATTGATCATTTCCATCGTGATGGACATCTGATCAGCGGAGTTCAATATGTCAAAGTCGGCATAGCTGGGCTTTATATACATGGAATAGTTTCCGGTATAATTGACCATGGGTTTGGTACCCTGCCGTCCTTTTTTAGTGGTCACTACTACCACGCCGTTCATGGCGCGGGCACCGTAGAGCGCTGTGGCAGCGGCATCGCGGAGGATCGTGATGTCCTCAATATCGGCGGGATTCACACCGGCTACAGAGGATCCGAGCAGCGTGTTCATATCACCCGTGGATAAGGCTTCGTTGGAAATATTCACCACGTCTTCCACGATCACCCCATCGATCACCCAAAGTGGTTTATTGTCTCCGGATAAGGAAGTGGCACCGCGGATACGCAGTTTGGGCGCGGCTCCGAAGGTGCCCGACACATTTTGTAAAGACACACCGGCGAACTGGCCTTCCAGCATTCTGGAGATGTCGGGCAATCCGGCTCTCTCTACTTCTTTGGCAGCCAGGGTTGAGCTCGAACCGGCAAAAAGCTTTTTGCGTACGTTCTGATAACCGGTGGTTACGACTTCTTCCATACTGGAGGCATCGTCTGTGAACAGTACCACGCTCAGGCTGGGCTCGTTGTTGTAGGCCTGAACCTTGGTGGCCCGGCCTATGTAAGAAAATTCGATCTGATCACCTTTTTTCGCACGGATAGAAAAGGACCCGTCTTCTTTTGTCTGAACCGCGACACTCGAATTCAGGATGTGCACGGTTGCACCTTCGATCGGGCGGCCCTGCTCGTCTATAACAGAACCGGACACCATTCCGCTGGTGTCTGACTGACCCCAGGAGTATGTAGAACAAAAAATCAGAAAAAGGAAACTCCAGGAAAATAGCTTAAGGCATTCCCTGAAACGGGAACATTTTGTCGTCATAAGCAATAGGTTTAGATTTTTTTTAATGTTTATTAAAAATAGGCTTGTCCGGACAAATATATTAACGCAACATTTAAAATCCTAAAAATTTGTTATAAAAATGCAAAATCGATTTTTTATACCCGAAAAATATCACATATAAAATTCATGCATATACACTTAACTAAACCTTTTCGCTTGTTATTTAGGTACTCGCTGATAAAATTTATCAATGTTATTTTTTTGTTAAGCATTAGGTTGTTAGCCCAATCGATTAAGGCTTTATCTTCGTTATCTATGATAAAAAATATTCTCTTTGACTTTGGCGGAGTGCTTTATGACCTGGACTTTACTAAGACATTTGCAGCGTTTGAAGCGCTAGGCTTCGACAACTTTGAAGACCAGTTTTCCCAGTATACCGCGGACCCGCTCTTCCAGCACCTGGAAACAGGGAGGGTGACCCCGGCCGCTTTTTACAAGCGCATCCAGGAGATGGCTCCGCAACCGGTGAACGAGAAGCAGATCAAAGACGCCTGGAATGCCTTGCTGCTGGGGTTCCGGAAGCCGAGCTTGAACCTCCTGGTGGAGTTAAAAAAGAATTTCAACCTGTTCCTCCTTAGCAACACCAATCAAATACATTATGAACATTTTACAGCACAGCTCATGGAAACTACGGATTATCAGGAGCTGGACGATTTTTTTACTAAAGCGTATTACTCTCATCAGATCGGCGTGAGAAAGCCCCAGGTAGAAGCATTCGAGTATATCATCAAAGACGCGGGAATTAGTGCGGAAGAAACTTTGTTTATCGATGACACCTATACGAATTTTCCCAACGCTGAAAAACTTGGCATGAAAATCCATTTATTAAAAAAAGAGGAATTGATTGAAAACTTAGACTTTATGAGCCTCTAACCTTTGATTTAAAAAAACGATTACATGGCAGAATCTATTATCCCGCTGTTGACGCTGATTGCGCTGGAAGTTGTATTAGGTATTGACAATATCATTTTTATTTCGATCCTGGCTGATAAGCTGCCGGAAAACCAACGTAATAAACTGCGGATCTGGGGTATTGGGTTGGCGATGGTGATGCGGCTGATATTGCTGGCCATTATTTCCTGGATCCTGAAGCTGGACCAGGAGTTATTCAACCTGTTCGGCATGTCTTTCACGGGCAAGGAGTTGATCCTCATTGTAGGCGGCCTCTTTTTATTGTACAAAAGTACCAAGGAGATTTACCACAAAACAGAGGCTCCTAATCCTAATAAACCTACAAACATCAAGACGAGCAGTTTCCGGAAACTATTATCGGAGATCATTGTGCTGGACCTGGTGTTTTCTATCGATTCGATCATCACCGCAGTTGGGATGGTGCAGGAGTTGTGGATCATGTATACCGCAGTGGTCGTGACGGTGATCATCATGCTGCTGGCCTCCAAGCCAATCAGCAGCTTCATCAGCCGGCATCCTTCTTTCAAAGTACTGGCGCTTTGTTTCCTCATGTTAATTGGTGTGGCATTGCTGGCTGAAGGGTTTGAAGTAAAAATTCCGAAAGGTTATATCTACTTTGCCATGGGATTCTCTTTCCTGGTAGACCTGATACAAATGAAAACAACCGGGAAGCAGGAACCACCGGCGGCGCCCCCGACTCCGGTAGTCTAAAAGGCTATTATTACTGAAACAACTATCGCTGCAGTCAGAAAGCCTGCGGCGATAAGACGGATATTTACCCTGCGCCTGATAAGCATCTGGTATAACGTGTATAGCAGCACAACGACCGTTGTCACCATCGAGGGAATGGTGACGAGCTCGACAATTGCCCCGCCTAATACGCCGATATCGATCTGATAATGGAAGCATACCGCCATAAAGGCGACATAAAGAAAGCAAAAGACAGCGGCAGCTAAAGCCAGCTTTTCGGTACTATTAGACGGTTGGTTCATGCCATCGAAAATAACGACACGTTACATTCCTTCTTTTGACATATATCAAAAAGTAACGGCCCGGGTGATCACCCGGGCCGTTGGAATATTATTCTTGCAGAAAATGACTAGTGCCCCTCTCCTTTTGCTGGATCTGTTGCAGCGGGAGCTGCATGAGGTGCAGGCGTCGTTGTTTCCTGGAAATGTTTGTCGTATCTGTTACGTAGATTTTTATAAGACTGTCCATCCGCCAGGAAGGCGATGATGAACCAGATGAATAAAGACAGCGGAACTACGATCGTCATAATGAAGTTGCGTATCTCATCGCCCAGGTGCATGAACACGGACACGATGTAATAGGCTTTCGCCAGGGTCAGGATACACACGATTCCCTTCAGTAACAATATAAAGAAATATGGGGGCTCTCCTTTGTGTAAAAAGTAAATTAAAAACCCGATCGCCAACTCGATGATCGTGATGACAGATAAAAGAATAGTGGTCTTCTTCACCTTCTTTTTGAATGTTGCATCGTCAGAATGATGGTGATGTACACTTACCTCCGGATACGCGGCTGATGGAGAAATATCTTTTGTAGGATCGTAATGACTACTCATATTATAAGCTAAATATTAAATACTAAATTCTGTTTTTTGCCTTTGGCAATTCTTTCAGCTCCATGAAGAGCCTGTTGGTTATATCAGATAGAAACACAGGAATACAAATACCCAAACGAGATCAACAAAGTGCCAGTAGAGACCTGCTTTTTCGATCATCAGGTAGTGTCCTTTGTTTTCAAATACATTGGCCCTTGTCATCAGTAGCATCACGATATTGATCACTACCCCGCTGAATACGTGGAAACCGTGGAAACCGGTGATCCCGTAGAAGAAGCCTCCGAAAGCCACGGGCCCTTTCTCCCGAACATGAATTTCCGCACCGTTCAGCAATTGCACTAATTGATCTTTAGGCATTTTCAGCAGCTCTGCATGAGAGGCCGTAGATAAATGGTGTTCGCTTACCAATGTCGCCAGCGTGTTGACAGAAGAATTTTGAAAGGCAGCTGCTACTTCAGGTCCGTGAACAAGTTGACCCCATGGATTATGCTTAGTGGTTTGAGCCAGCAGTTCGATCTTTCCGTCTACCAATGTAGCATGGGTCGAAGTCAGCAGGTGATGCCACTCTAATGCCTGACAGCTCAGGAATGCAATACCACCCACAATGGTCCATAACAACCATTTCTGCACTTCAGCTTTGTTCCTGTTATGACCTGCATGCACCGCCAGTACCATTGTTACGGAGCTGATGATCAGGATAAAGGTCATGATACTAACGAACACCAATGGCAGGTTGGCGTGTCCCGCACCTGGTAAGGCGTTGAACACCACGTTAGGATCGGGCCAGAAGTTCTGGCTGAACCTGATGGTGCCGTAAGAAATAAGGAACGCGCCAAAAGTGAAAGCATCGCTCATTAAAAAATACCACATCATCACTTTTCCGTACTCTATATTAAACGGACTTTTACCGCCGCTCCACCATTTAGTACGATGTGTGTTTACTGTTGCTTCGTGTGCCATTCCTTTGAAAAAATTTTATCCGACAATTATAAAAAATATTAATAAATACAACCACAAAAGGTCTACAAAATGCCAGTACATGCCCATCACTTCGACCGGTACTGCACTGTAAAGCTTCACCTTTCCGGCCAAAGATCTGATCACCATTACCGTCAGGGCTACTATACCACCAATCACGTGTAAGGCGTGCAGGCCCGCAATTGCGTAAAAGAACTGACCTGCTCCGGAAGAACCTTTGAACCTGATATTCTGATCCCACAACTCTCCGAAACCAAATATCTGACATATCACAAAGGCCAGGCCTAAAACAAAGGTTACGCCCATTAAGGCCCTGTAACGATTCATTTCCCGACCCTTAAAAGCTTTGATCGCCATTTGCATGGTCAAGCTGCTTACCAAGATGATCCCGGTTGACACCCAGAAGATCTGAGGCAACACGATTGTTCTCCAGCCCGTCAGATTACTTTTTACGATAAAAGCACTGGTCAGCCCCGCAAACATCATCACCATGCTGGCAATGGCCACCCACAAAGTAAACTTGTGTGGGTGTAATCTTTTATGTTGTTCGTTACTCACTATGTCCATCTTATTTTTATTTAGTCATCTGTTTGCTACTATCAGCGGTCTTGCCACGCTCGCTTGTACCACAGAATATACGTCATCCTATTTATCCGATAGCTATCGGGTCTTCACCAGTTGTCTGAACCATGGTTTATAGGATTGAAAGATTAATAGAATTAATAATGTTCAATGAACCCTACTCACTACTTGCTATTTTCTTTTCAACCTGTCAACCGTCATCTTTCATCTGTCAACTTCAACTACGCCTTTGCCAGCAATAAAGCGAGCAAAATAACCGGTAAGTACATGTAGCTGCCAAACATCACATTTCTCGCACTCTTTACATCCATCTTACTGTATAGCGTAGCACAACGCCAGATCATAAAAATATTTGCCAATATTACAAGGCTAAGTGCTACGATTCCTTTCCCTCCTACTATTGAACTGATGCCTGTAAAAAACGGCGCTACCGTTATCGGAACCAGCAACAGCGAATAGACCAGCGTTTGCAATGCAGTAAACTTAGTTGGCCCCTGGTCGCTTGGCAGTAACTTGAATCCGGCTTCACTGTAATCTTTATGTGCTACCCAGGCTATCGCCCAAAAATGGGGGAATTGCCATAAAAATTGTATGCCGAACATCACAGCACCGCCGAGCCAATCGATCTGCTGACCCGGTACAAACCCTGCAACCCATCCGATCAGGCAAGGCAGCGCTCCGGGTACCGCTCCCACCAACACAGCTATCGAATTGACCTTTTTTAAAGGTGTATATACAAAGGCGTATAAGAACAAGCTGAATGCCGCTAAAAATGCAGCCGTCCAGTTGAAATAGTAGCCTAAGATGAATACACCTATCGCTCCCGTCAGCACTGCAAAACCCCATCCCTGCTCGGCCGTGATCCGTCCGCTGGCGATCGGCCTTTTAGCCGTACGCTTCATGAGCGCGTCTGTGTCTTTTTCCACCACCATATTGATGGTATTGGCACTTCCTGTGACCAACATCCCACCTGCAAAGAGCAAAACAATCCGCCACCAATCGATCAACACTTCGGGCACCAGCAGATAACTGATTATACTGCTGAACACCACCATTATACTTAAAGAGGGCTTTGTAAGTTGAATATAATCTTTTAAGCCGGCTCTTTCCTGTTTCAAATTGTTCATGGTTCATTGTTCATGGTAAATAGGCTAAAGTCCATCGACCATTGGCCATTGACCATCGACTGTTCTACTCTCTAATGCGCGCTTTCTTTCTCTCCTATAGGTTCAGTCTGAGGAATAAAATCCCTGCCGTCTTTACCATAGTCGTAAGCCCAGCGGTGCACTTCAGGAATTTCTCCTTCCCAGTTACCGTGACCCGGATGAATCGGAGTGGTCCACTCTAATGTATTCGCACCCCACGGGTTCATGGATCTTACCCTTCTGCCTTTATAGATCGAATAAATGTAGTTGAACACGAACATTAACTGTACGGCAAACACCAGTACGGTTACCACCGTGATCATCGCATCTAAGCCATGGAATTGGCTGAAGCTTACCCAGCTACTCTTATCCAGATACCTCCGCGGCATACCGGCAAAACCCTGGTAGTGCATCGGCCAGAAGATCAGATAGGCTCCGATCAACGTTACCCAGAAGTGAATATATCCCAGGGTATTATTCATGTATCGTCCATACATCTTAGGGAACCAGTGATAGATACCGCAGAACATTCCGAAGAAGGCCGATACCCCCATCACAATGTGGAAGTGAGCGATCACGAACATAGTATCATGCAGGTGAATATCAATCGTAGAGTTTCCTAAGAAGATACCGGTCAGACCACCGGAAATGAATAAGCTCACAAAACCGATCGCAAATAACATGGCCGGAGTGAAGCGGATGTTTCCGCGCCACAGGGTCGTCAACCAGTTAAACACCTTGATGGCAGATGGTACCGCGATCAAGAGCGTCAGGAGTACGAACACCGATCCGAGGAACGGATTCAATCCCGTGACGAACATGTGGTGCGCCCATACCAGGAAGGCCAGGATACAGATGGCAAACATGGAGAATACCATCGCCATATATCCAAAGATGGGCTTTCTTGCATTCACGGACATCACCTCTGATACCAGACCCATCGTCGGCAGGATGATGATATACACCTCGGGGTGACCCAGGAACCAGAATAAGTGCTGGAACAGGATCGCGCTACCGCCTTCATTGGACAAAGCTTGTCCGGCAATATAAATATCACTCAGGTAGAAGCTGGTACCCAGGTGGCGATCGAATAATAATAATACCACACCGGATAATAATACCGGGAATGAAAGTACCCCTAATATAGCGGTGAACAACAGGGCCCAGATGGTCAGCGGCACCCGCGTCATGCTCATACCTTTGGTACGCATATTTAAAATGGTCGAGATATAGTTCAAACCACCCAATAATTGCGACACGATAAATAATGCCATGGCAATGATCCAGTAGTCCATACCTGCTTTGGATCCTTCAGAAGCCTGACCTAAGGCGCTCAGTGGAGGATAGATGGTCCATCCGCCGGATGCCGGTCCTGTCTGGATAAACAGAGAAGCGATCATTACTACGCTACCTCCGAAGAAAAACCAGTAAGAAAGCATGTTCATCATGGGAGAAGCCATATCTCTCGCACCCACCTGAAGTGGAATCAACAGGTTGGCAAAGGTTCCGCTCAATCCCGCCGTCAATACGAAGAATACCAGTACGGTACCGTGCATCGTAGTCAACGCATAATAAAATTCCGGTCTGATCCTTCCGCCTTCTGCCCATCTTCCGAAGAATGTTTCAAGGATGGGGAAAGTTTCATCCGGAAAACCCAGTTGAAGCCTGAACAACACCGAAAACAAACCACCAATAATCGCCCAAACAATACCTGTGATGAGGAACTGCTTTGCGATCATCTTGTGATCCATGCTAAAGATATACTTTGAAATAAACGTCTCTTTGTGATGCGCATGCACATGATGATGATCATCTGCATGATGGCCATGGCTTGTTGTTTCCTGATGGGTATGTAAAGTATCGCTCATAAAAAATGTCCTCTTTATATATAGCTAAAGGTATATTAAATTATTTTTTTGTCGTAGAGTCAGGTTGGCCGGCAGCGGCTGCAGTGCTGTCTGTAGCTTTGCCCCCGGTTGAGTCGGCTGCAGCTCCGGCAGGTGCACTTTCTTTTTCTACCACAGCCGTCTGATACTTAGCTTTCTGTGTCGCCATCCACTGATCATATTCTTCTTGTGTTTCCACGATGATCTCTCCTCTCATCCCGGTATGACCCGCTCCGCACATCTGGTCGCAGGCAATCTCGTATACGAAGTTTTCCATGCCGGTTTCCTTGATCATCTCTTTGGTCGTCTTGATAGGAGTGAACCACAAGGTAGTAGGAGTACCCGGTACTGCATCCATTTTCAAACGGAAATGAGGAAGACCCACGCTGTGAATAACATCCTTGGCGCCGATAATTAATTTTACCGGCTTATTTACCACCAGGTGCAACGGACCGCCCGAAACAATATCATCGTGCGTGGCTGCATCATCCCAGATCAGACCCAATGAGTTGTCGTTGACTTCATCAATGAATTTATAGTTCTTTTTTCCTAACACACCGTCTTTACCCGGATAGCGGAATTCCCATTTAAACTGGCTTCCTGTTACCTCCACAGTGGCGGCGTTTTCAGGAGCCGCGCCGGTGATCTGGTACCAGTATACCAATCCGAAAGTGATCAAAACGGTCAGTACGATTGCAGGCACTACAGTCCAGATCATCTCCAGCTTGTTATTGTGGGGAAAGTAGTACGCTTTTTTATCTTCTCTTTCCTGGTATTTGAAAGAATACCAGAATAATAATACCTGTGTGATCACAAATACAATACCTGTAGCAATCAGGGTGTATTTGATCATTTTGTCTACCTTGATACCATGATCAGACGCGGAGGTGCCAAACCCTAAGGTTTTATCAGCAAGCGTGTGGTGCGCCCAATACACACCAAAAAGACCAACAATAAGGAACAACAGCAACAGGAATGCATTGATCCTGTTTGATTGCTTTCTTGTTCTTTCCTCTCCTTGTATTATTGATACAAATTCAGTAGCCCTTGCAATCTGAAAGGTGATAATGAATCCCAATAATAAAATCGCTATTAATAAAAAAGTATGCATACGATGTATTGTTCTGTTATTGTTTTCTTTCTAAATGTTTTGTCGATTGTCTCGGGTCACCGGATCCAGCTTGCTCCTTGCCGGTAAACATGAATCCAATGTGCTAACCCCTTTTCAACTGATTCACTATTAAGTGTGGTGAATAACGCTCTCTTTTGCAAACGGGTGATTCTGCACGGTCAGCGGGTATCTGCTTAAAGTGCGGCCCACCAACATCATGATCAATCCAACGAAGAACAGCGCTATGCCCATGTCGAAAGCAATCGACGGCACTTTTTCCGGCGATACAGCCGGGAACACCATTTGATAAAAATCTAACCAATGGCCAAACAGGATCAGGATCGCTACAAATGTCACAATAGTATAATTACGTTTGGAATCGCGGCTCATAAAGATCAGGATCGGTGCTACGAAGTTGATGATCAGCATGAACCAGAAGATACCGGCGTACGGACTTTGTACGACGCTGTTACCAATCCTGTTCACAAAATAAATAGTTTCTTCAGGCTGGTTACTATACCAGATCAGCATGAACTGGGAGAACCACAGGTACGTCCAGAATATAGAGAACGCGAACATGAATTTACCTAAGTCGTGCAGGTGCTCTTTGTTTACCGCAGGCAGCAGCCCGTTGTTTTTAAGAAACACAACGTATAAGCTGATCAATGCAATACCCGCCACAAATGTGCTTGCGAAGGTATACCAGCTATACATGGTGCTGAACCAGTGTGCATCGATACTCATCAACCACAACCAGGGCAGGGAAGACATGATGGTCAAGGCAAATACCACGATGTACAGAGCTGCCATCACCGTGTTGTCCCAGATAAATTTCTTGCGGGCTTCAACCGTCACCGGAGGATTCGTATCCAGGCTGCGGGAGCGCTGACGCATCTTCCAACCCAGGAAAGACCAGAAGATCACAGTACCCAGGGTAACTGCAGTGTAAAACCCTTTATTCAGAAATCCTTTTTTAAAGTTCAGAATTTTGTCGTGTGCTACATGCTCTGTATCGGTCCAGTGATAGATTACGTGGTTTCCGCCGAAAACGATGGAGAGTAAGATCACGGCCGCGATAACACCAATTACCGGTACTGCTGAAGAGACAGCTTCCGTAACCCTCGAAAAGCCAATCTGCCATCCGCCCCATGCCAGTGTGGTAGCGCACATAAAGAAAATGGCTGCGTTTACTACCAACAGGAAGTAAACACTGTTTTGTAACAGGCTTGCCCAAAAGCGCGCATGGTTTCTGTGCAGCTCCTCTTCATTTGCTGCTGCACCATGTGTCGATATATACAGTGCAATAGCCGCAATCAACCCAACTGCCATCAACGCATATGCAATTGTGTTATACTTTTTTGTAGGTACAAATTTTTCTACTGTTGACATTCCTGATCTTTATTAAATAAGTTCAAATAAATTTTAGTTCTGCGCTGTTGCTGCGCTATCTGCTGCAGGCGCTGCCGCCGCAGTTCCTCCTTTCGCTTGCTTAGACTTAATATAGCTGATCACCTCCCAACGTTGCTTCGGTGTAAGCTGAGAAGCGTAGCTACCCATTTGTCCTTTACCGTAGGTCACCGAGAAAAACATCTTACCTTCTGGCATAGCGATCATTTCTGCATCCATAAAGTTCTTGGGCGCTGCGGTGTAAGGTCCGTCGCCGCCTTTAAATAAAGGTCCGTTACCATCCAGCTTGTCGCCGTGACAGATGGCGCAATTCACCAGGTATAATCTTTCCGCCTCTTTCAGATTTACCGCCGCTCCGCTGTCCAGAGGATTTTTCAGACTCTCTGACATAGCATATCCTGTAGAATCGTGTTTCAGGTCGAAATGAAAAGCCAGGTCATCTTCTCGTGAAACAGTACCTGCAACCGGAAGCCGGTTGTAATGTATATCTGAATCTTTAAGCGCTGCCGTAGAAGCATATGTTTCATACGCCCTGCTGTAATACATGTCTGGCATATAAGCGATACCAGGATCTTCACCCGCGCCACAACCCGCAATCACCGCGCTGAGAAACACAACTGCTATGTATAATTTTTTATTCATATTGATTTCGATGCTTGATACTCGATTCTTAATTCTTTGTTTATTGCTTTTCTTGATGCGTTGGCCGATGTTGATGACCAGTTATACCTGTGGTACTTTTTTACCAAATCGTACAGTTTCCCTGTCATAGCGACCAATCCACCAATCTGCTTCACGGTGTTGAATTTCCACACCTTGTGCGCCCACACTTTCCAGGAACGCCAGCGCCTCTGCTTCATTGGTTTTGTCTGTACACTCGATCGCCATGGTAAACGTATCGTCCGTGCTGCGCAGGTTGAAATGATCTTTCTTTACAAATGGCGCCAGCTGACATAACCAGCAAAACGTAAGCACCATCCCTACCGCTGCGAATAATACCGTCAACTCAAACATGATAGGAATCCACGCAGGTAAAGAAAAATAAGGTTTACCACCGATATTCATCGGCCAGTCGTAGGCCAGCATCCAGGTGATAAATCCGATGGCGGTTGACGTACCGGTAATACCATAGATGAAGCCGGCGATATGAAGGTCCGTGTCTTTCAACCCCATCACCTTATCCAAACCGTGGATAGGGAACGGAGTATACACATCGTGTATTTTATAGCCTGCGCGACGCACTTTCGTTACAGCAGGGAACAACACCGCTTCATCGTAAAAATTACCTACAACAAATTTTTTGACGTTCATATTTATTTTGTTACTGGTTTCCCGGTTCAGTTCGCCGGTTTCTGATAACCATTGCGATCTTCAACGTTTCAACCACCTTTCAACTATTTTCAATTTCTAACTTCAGTCAACCGTCATCTTTCAACTGTCAACGCTTAATGATGATGGCTTTGCTCATGTTCAAATGCCGTATAATCCTGCATTTCCACCTGATCCATATTGGCTTTAAAGCTATCTCCATTCTTTTTAAGAATATGCTTGATCTCTGCAATCGCGATCACAGGGAAGAATTTGGAGAACAGGAAGTAGCAGGTAAAGAACAAGCCAAAAGTTCCCATGTAAAATCCGATTTCCCAGATGGTCGGCGTGTAGTAAGTACTCCAGGAGCTAGGGAGGTAATCCCGATAGATGGAGGTTACGATGATCACGAAACGCTCGAACCACATACCGATATTTACCAGGATACTCATGAAGAATGTCACCAGGATATTCCTTCTCATATTGCGGAACCAGAAGATCTGCGGGGATAATACGTTACAACCCATCATCAGCCAGTAGCTCCATCCATAAGGACTGTTCAGGTTCAAACGGTTTTCCTTGAACGCGAACCACTCATAAGGAGAGGCACTGTACCAGGACATGAACAACTCGGTCAGGTAAGCAAT
Organism: Niabella sp. ZPM-14; assembly: GCF_055693045.2. NCBI lineage: Bacteria > Pseudomonadati > Bacteroidota > Chitinophagia > Chitinophagales > Chitinophagaceae > Niabella > Niabella sp. ZPM-14. Next base: position 2,686,557 of record NZ_CM181148.1, on the reverse strand, counting down.
ACCTACGATAGAACCGGTCAATACAATTACCTTGTTCATCACGTCGATATGCTCCATAGTAATATATTCTTCCAGCGCCAGCACTTTCCTCGTGATCAACAACAGGGTTTGTACCATTGCAAATCCGCTGAATACCGCACCCGCTACGAAGTAGGGAGGGAAGATGGTCGTGTGCCAACCAGGAATTACTGATGTCGCAAAGTCAAACGATACGATCGTGTGAACCGAAAGTACCAGTGGCGTAGAAAGGCCCGCTAATACCAGTGACAATGCCTCGTGCCTTTGCCAGTGTTTAGTGCTTCCTGTCCATCCAAACGATGCGAGACCGTAGAAAAATTTGCTCCATTTCAATTTAGCTCTGTCGCGAAGTGTTGCCAGGTCAGGCAAAAGACCTGAATACCAGAACAACAACGATACGGTAAAATAAGTAGAGATCGCGAATACGTCCCAAAGCAGGGGAGAGTTGAAGTTCACCCACAGCGGACCACGTGTGTTGGGATAAGGCATTACAAAGAAAGCGTTCCACACACGACCCATGTGCCAGATCGGGAACTGGCCCGCACACATTACCGCGAAGATCGTCATCGCCTCAGCCGCACGGTTTACACCGGTACGCCATCCCTGGCGGAAGAGCAATAAGATCGCAGAGATCAGCGTTCCCGCGTGACCGATACCTACCCACCATACGAAGTTGGTAATGTCCCAACCCCATCCGATGGTTTTGTTCAGGTTCCATTGGCCGGTACCGTACACGACGTCCATGTAGATGGACACCACGCCAAAGCCCAACAAGCCGAGCGATATTATAAACCCGATCCACCATAATTTGCTGGGCTTAGCCTCCACGGGGCGACAAATATCTTCCGTTACATCATGGTAGGTTTTACTTCCTTCTACCAATGGCGCCCTGGCCTGCGATTCGTATCTGAGTAATGACATAATTTATTATAAATTCTAAAAGTCAAATCTGTTTATCAATATTTTTTGCCCCACTTCTCTGTTACTGTCAGCGGTCTCGTTCGCTCTTAGTGATGAGCGCCCTCGGCCGCCGGTTCGTGTTGGCCTTCAGCCGCGTGACCGGGTGCTGCATGACCGTTGGTTTCGCCGTCGTGCTCTTCCTCGCCTTTGATGATCTCATTTGTATTTCTCACCTTGGCCAGGTAGCTCACGTTTGGCAATACGTGTAATTGCTCCAGAGAGTAGAACAGGCGCTGTGTATTGTTCAGCCTGTCCTGGCTTACGCGTGTGTTGATGTCATTCACATTACCAAACACGATCGCGTCTGCGTTACAAGCCTGCATACAAGCAGTCTTCGCTTCGCCGTCGCGCAATGGCCTGTTTTGTTTTTTCGCTTCCAGTTTCGCGTGTTGTGTACGCTGAACGCAGAAAGAACATTTTTCCATCACACCTCTTGAACGCACAGTTACGTCAGGATTCAACACCATGCGTGTCAAAGGATCATTCATCTGGAATATTACCGGATCGAACTTACCTACTACTGTTTGGTCCTGGTTGTCCGGGAAGCTGTCAGCACCGGTATAATCCAACCAGTTGAAACGACGTACTTTGAACGGACAGTTATTGGCGCAATACCTGGTACCGATACAACGGTTGTAAGCCATCTGGTTGATACCTTCTGAGCTGTGGTTGGTAGCGGCTACCGGACAAACGTTTTCGCAGGGTGCGTTATCGCAATGCTGACAAAGCATCGGCTGGAATACCACGCCTTTCAGATCATCTGCATTTTCTTCATCGCTGATGAAATAGCGGTCGATACGCAGCCAGTGCATATCGTGGTAACGAAGCACCTCGCTTTTACCTACGATAGGTACGTTGTTTTCTATATGACAGGCCACCACACACGCACCGCAACCGAAGCAGGCGTTCATATCCACGTTCATTCCCCATTTCAGGCCTGGTGACTCGTGCACTCCATATAATGTCGCTTCTTTTCTGAAATCTCCTGAAGCTTTGGCAAAGTTTTCCACCAGGTGTTCTCTCCATTCTTTGATCTCGTTGGGTCTTTGCTTGAATGTAGCCAGTGTCGTTTCTCTCAATACTTCCACACGTCCTTCATAGGAGTTGTGGATCTGTGTTTGAGCGATCTTTTCTTTTCTGCCGGCATCTGTTACGGTTACATTGGGATTTTCAAAGTTTACCGTTGTGCCGTTGAATGAAGTGAAAGGAAACGCGTTTTGTCCGACACCCGCCGCCGTGCGACCGGTAAATTCTGCGCGACCATACCCCATTGGAACGGCTATTGTATTAGCGTTCATGCCCGGCATCACCAGGATCGGCAGTTCGATGCTTGCCTTTCCGCTTTGTATCTTGATTACCGGTTTGTCAGGATAATATTCGTAATCGTTGTCCAGCTCAATGCCCAGTTCTTTTGCTTTTGACACAGAGATCAGCGCGTAGTTGCCCCATGTGGCGCGGGTCACCGGATCTGGTAATTCCTGCAGCCAGGGATTGGTCGCTCCGACACCTGTACCCACACCAACGTTGCGGTAAACCACCAACTCGTCCTTTCCACCCGCCGGAGCCGTAGCTAATGCCGCTGCGGCAGCGCTGGCTGCAGCACCGGAATAAGAACCTCCTGCGGCCGCTGCGTTCTCGATAACACCCACCTGGAGCGCTTCAAGAAACGCCATTTCACCACCCAAACGCGCTGTCCAGAATTCTTTATGGTAATCGTGGTACTCCATCGGGTTGCCGCTCCATTTCAACAAAGAGTCCTGGTAAGGTCTTGTTTTGAACAGCGGGTTGATGGTTGGCTGAATAAAGCTGATGATACCGCCTTTAGGTTCTGCATCGCCCCAGCTTTCGAGGTAGTGATGCGTAGGCAGAATATATTTACACAACTGTGTCGTTTCATCCATTCTTTCGGTGAAAGAAACAGAGGTCTTTACTTTTTTCAATGCATTGGCAAAGCGCGCACCGTCAAAATAATCGTACACGGGATTCGCGCCGTGGATCAAGATGGCGGACACTTGTCCTCCTTCCATTTGTGTCAACAGATCTGCAAATTCTCTGTCGATCGCTTTGGAAGTATTGGACGGTCTTGAAAAATCGATCGTGGATCCGTAAGCGCCGATCGCACCGTTGATGGCATTTACCACCGCCTGTACGTTCGCATCGTTGCTGCCGGAAACCACTACACCACGGCTTCCCGCTGCTTTCAGGTCTGCCGCCGCCTTCGCGATACCCGCACTCAATTTTGCGTCTAAAGCAGGGGCTGTACCACCTCCGCCTACTGCGGCTAATAAAGCCAGCGCTACCGCGCCGGTTTGAGAAGGGCGGTGAGAGAAACGCTCATCCGCATTGGAACCCGTCATACTTAAATGACCTTCAAAATGATAATGCTTGCTCATTTTGGGATTCTTCTCATCGATCTTACGGCCTTTGGCATAACCGGAAGCCTGCTCGATGGGGTTCAGCCAGGTTCCGAGGAAGTCGGCGCCCAGGCTTACGATCACATCAGCATTTTCCAACCTGTAAGTAGGCAACACCCTTCCAAATCCGGAAGCTTCGTTGGCCAGCAGCATGCCGCTGTAGCTAACGGGTTCGTATTGAACCAGGCGAACTTTAGGGAATTTGGAAATGATATCTAAGGTCGAAGGAGAAGTGATCGTGTTGGAGAGGAAAACGATCTGGCCTGCACTGGCTAATTCAGCACCAATCGTTTTATCAAGAAAATCATAAGTCGTTTCTTCAAATTTATCACCTGCTTTTCTTTGCGGAAAGCGGAGGCGATGCGTGTCGTACAGATCCAGCACAGAAGCCTGAACGGCTGCTGATGTACCGCCATTGGTAAAGGTGGCTCTGTCGTTGCCCTCTATTTTGATAGGACGTCCGTCTCTCACTTTCGCCAGGATAGGCACTACCTCTCCGCCCTGTACATATGTTGTTGCATAAAATTTAGCCTCACCCGGAACAATGTTTTCGGGCTTAATGGCATAAGGAATGGCTTCGCGGACTTTGGTCTTACAGCTAGCCGCCAATGTAGCAGCGGCGGTGCTAAAGCCCAGGTATTTTAAAAAGTCCCTGCGCGGGGCTTTTGCATCCAGTAAACCCTTGCTGTCAAGATCTTCAAAAGGCAGCTCTTCGCGAAATTCATCGCTCACTTTCTTTTGAAAATTTTCTGGGTCATTTATTTCTCCGAAACCTTGCCAGTACTTCTTACTCATATTATATCTGATGTGATAATTTGATAATTGCTAATGCGAAAATTACATTTCTGCTCAACCTTACTGCTGTTCACTACCTCATTAGCATATTGACTAATTCGCTAATTAATAGTGACATTTTTGGCACTCGAGGCCACCTATATCATTTACCGTCACGCTATCCATCTTGCCTGCCTTGATATCGTTATGGAATTTCTCATAAATGCTGTAAAACTGGTTGCCGCCTGTAGAATCAACATTGAAATTCACTTTTGTTTGCCTGTGACAGTTTACGCACCATCCCATGCTCAGTTCTGCGAACTGGTGTACTTCATCCATGCCGGTGATTTCGCCATGACAGGTTTGACACTGTACATTGCCCACTCTGATATGCTGGCTGTGATTAAAGTATACGTGGTCAGGGAGGTTGTGTATTTTAACCCATTCGATTGGTTTGGCTTTGGAACCATCCCATGCGTCAGGATTAGCGGGATCAAATCCTGCGTATTCATATAATTTCTGGATCTCTTTGGTACCATCTACCACGTTGCCATGTTTGTCTTTCAGCTCTGGACCACCATATTTCTGTATGGTTTTGTGGCAGTTCATACACACGTTTACAGAAGGTATCGCGGCGGCCTTGCTTTCCCAGGCGTTGCCATGGCAATACAAACAGCTGATCTGGTTGATGCCTGCGTGTACTTTGTGGGAATAAAAGATCGGTTGTTTGGGCTCGTAGTTGATCTGCCGGTTCACGTTGATCATGCCTTTGGTCGTAAAGTAACCACCAACGATGAACAGCACGATCGCGAAAATGGCGAGATAAGTTTTATTGCGATAAACCGGTAAAGAAGGAGCGGCTTTCACGTTTTCCGCATCGCGGGCTGCCTTCTGAAGGTTAAAGTTTACATAGATCAATACCAATGCTACCAACGCCAGGATCATAGAAATAACACCATACATGATGTTGTTCTGGCTGGAAGCTCCTGCAGCGCCACCCGCTCCTGCTGCACCTTCTTTAGGCGTATCCAGTTTGCCGGAAGCTTTTGCGTCAATATAAGCCAGGATCGCATCAATCTGAGGATCAGTCAAATCGGGGAAGGTAGACATCGCCGTAGGGCTGATTTTTGATACTTCCACCGCCTTTGGATAACCTGAAGCGATCAACTTCTGGTTGTTTCTTATCCACTCATGCAGCTTACCTGCGTCTTCCCAGCGACCTTGTACGCCACCCAGCGCCGGACCGGTGCTGTTGGACTTCATGTCGGGTGCATGACAGCTCTGACATTTACCAACAAATAAGGTCTTACCCTCATTAACATTAGCATCCTGTGCAAAAACCGGCAATGCAGAAACAAAAAGCGCTATTATAAGTAAGGTTAGTTGGTTCAATAAATACTTATGATTGTTCATAAAACGCATAAAATCTAAAATGTGGATAAAAACCTCTGAACGACTGCAAAAATAAGGCGCGGCGTTAACATAACAGCAACAATTTCTAAATTTTTTAAACCCGCTACCAGACTGCATTTCAGCCGATTTTTTACGGCTTTTTTTTAATTCGAAATTTTAATTGTCATTAAAAAGTCATTCGAAATTTGACGGATTTCATGTGAATATCTCTTCGCTTCTGTCAAATTTTGGTCATTTTCTGTGTGCGGGTCACCGGCACGCTTCTTTCCATTGGCGGAACGGCCTGCCCGGTTCTGTCAGGCATTCAACCACCAATATAAACAAAAATTAATATGTTTGCCGCTCCAACCACAAGCTCTCCTCTTTTTCCTGGTTGGCGCGGTTTACTGTTAAAATCAAATTATATTGCAATCTCCGGATGTTTAAGAAATTAAGACAAAAATGGAACGTAGGGCCGCTGCAGCTGCTTTTGATCCTCTGTACCTTTGCGATTGGCGGAAGCCTGAGCGGCTACGCTGCGAAATGGGTCATGTCGCTTCTGGCTCCGGACAACAGGGCGCTGTATATTTTTTTATATATCATAATTGTCACGCTGATATGGCCTGTTATGGTGCTCCTTGTCAGTGTTTTCTTCGGGCAGTTCCGGTTCTTCCGGCGGTACCTGGCCCAATTATTCCGCAAGATCTCAGGAAAAGACCGGCATCGTTTATTGTTGATTCTGTGCCTCGCAGCGCTCCCTGCGCTCCTGTAACCAACTAATTTTATATTTTCGGCCTTTATTTACGGAAGACATACCGGCGTAATTCTTCTCCGGGAAGTTGAATCTTGACTTGATAAGCAAAAAGGAAATAGTGAAACAAAAAATCGCCATATTCGCCAGCGGCGCCGGTAGCAACGCCCAAAAGATCATTGACCATTTCAGACACAGCCCTGTAGCCGAAGTGACACTGATCGTTTGCAACAAGCCCCAGGCCGGTGTGTTAAAGATCGCGGCCGACGAGCATATTGAATCTCTGTTGATAGAGCGCGAAGCATACAAAAACGACGGATATGCTCCATTTTTGATTGAAAAAGGCATTGATTTCGTCGTTCTTGCCGGTTTTTTGTGGAAAATTCCTCAATCCCTGATCGATGCATTTCCCCGGAAAATTGTCAATATCCACCCCGCCTTGTTGCCGGCTTATGGAGGCAAAGGGATGTATGGCGGCTTCGTCCACCAGGCGGTGATCGATGCCAGGGAACAGCAAAGCGGGATCACGATTCATTACGTGGATGAACACTATGACCATGGAGATATCATCTTCCAGGCCACCTGCGACATCGAAGCCGGCGACACGCCCGAAACACTGGCTCAAAAAATACACCGGCTCGAGCATGAGCATTTTCCAAAAATCATCGAACAGGTAGTTACCGGCGGATCGTGATGGCTCGCCATTCATCGCGGCCCATCCGTTTCAACTTTATCATTGCATTTGCAATTTCTTTGCTTGCTTTGCCGTCCTTATATTGATATTGAAAAAGATCCTCTTTATATTATTTTTTATGGCCGCGTCCGTTTTTACCCGTTCGTATGGCCAGATAACGGTCAAGGGTACCGTGTTTGACAGCTCGGGCATCTATCCCGTTCAGGGCGTTTCTGTGCTGGCTTCGAACGGATCGGGTACGGCCACCGATGCTAATGGAGACTATAGCATCCGCGTGGCAGAAAGCGACTCGATCTGGTTTAGCTATTTGAATAAACCCACGCGAAAATTCCCGGTCCGCACCATCAAAACGCCTTACGCTTTCAATATTTCCTTGCAGACCTTCGTCGAACTGTTGCCGGGAGTAAAGGCGCGCGTGCCAGACTATAAACGGGATTCGATCCAAAACCGGCGCGATTATGCCAAGATCTTCGATTATGAGCGGCCAGGTCTTAAAGTAAGTTCGCTAAGCGACGGCACCGTCGGGTTTGATCTCACTTCTATTATTGAGTCTTTCCAGTTCAGGAAAAATAAGCGGATGTCGGCTTTTCAAAACCGCCTGATCAACGAAGAGCAGGAGGCTTTCGTACGGCACCGGTTCAGCAAAGCGCTGATACGGCGTATCACCGGCGCGACCAGCGACAGCACGATCAGTCAGTTTATTATTCTTTATCAACCCTCCTTCCTTTTTGCATCAACTGCGAACGATTATACGTTTCACAAGTATATCAAGGATTCTTACGACCGCTTTAAAAGCGGGCTGATGCCCAGCCCTTTGTGGCTGGAGGGCGCCACCGGCGATGATGAAGTAATCTACAGGCGACCCGGTCAATAATTATAACCAGACGCGGTGATCATTGCCTTTTATGATATCGACGTTATCCAACAGAAGATTCGGGCAATGCGATGGCGCTCACTTCCTTTTGCATATCGGCAATAAAATCTTCCAGCATGCTTCGTGTTACGCCAGGCATACAAATCACATGTGCGATATCTCCGTCCGTAGCCAGGCTCCATTTGCGGCAGATCTTTTGAGAAGGCCTCGGCAACACAACGGTAATGGCATTGTCGTTACGCCAGGTGGCTACGCCCATATCTACCAGGGCGCGGGTGAGATAGGCTGCATTTTCCAGGCTCTCCTGTGCCCGTTTCAGCAAGCCCTCTTTTCCGTATTTCTCAATGGCGTACCACAGGAAAAGAGGCGTGATGGCATTGCGCGATCCGCTGATCGTCGTGTCCATACTTCCGATATACGGCACTGACCGGCCGATCCGGTCGCGGTAATGTTTTTTTACCAGTATCACACCACAGGGAATGGGGCTTCCGATAAATTTGTGCCCGCTGATCGCAATGCTATCACAGCCGTGGCTGAAATCAAATTGCGACTCGCCCAGCAACGAAAGATAGGTGCCGGCCAATGCCGCATCGCAATGCAGGTAAGCATTCTTGATCGCGTAGCGCTTCAGGATCGCCTGGATAGCGGCAATGTCATCCTTGGCTTCTGTCATGGTAGTGCCGATATTCACCAGTATGATGGCGGGTTGATGCCGGTGGAGCTGTAAAGTTTCTTTCAGATCGTCGTAGTCCATTTCACCTTTGTTGTCGGTGCGGATAACAATGCTATGCATATTGAGCAGGCTGATATTCTTTTGAACACTGTAATGGGTAGCTTCTGAATAGTAGACCATCGCATCAGGATACAACTCCCTTGCGAGATACAAAGCATACAAATTACCTTCTGAGCCTCCATTGGTAACGTAGCCCCACCAGTTATTTTCAGGAGCACGAAACAGGTCGGCAAAAAATGATAATACCTCCTGTTCAAACTGGTGTGAGTTCATATCAGACGAGGAAGGCAGCACCGGATCGCCGATATTGTTGGCCGCGTATTGCAGAAACGGATAGAGCGCGCTGTAGTCGTAGTCAGTAGCGCAGGGATAGCCGATAAAGGTTTTGGACTTTTCGCTCAATTTATCATAGAACGCCCGGAGCTTTTGATTGTCAATCATAATCATGAGTTTTAAGTGGCGCCGCAACGAGCATCAGCGCTGTGCCACCACATAGCATACATAAATGAAATAAATAGTAAAAGGGTTAGGATAAGACGGAGATCCGGTTAGCAGTGAATCATGGCGAGGCTTTCCATCAACAACACGTAGTTGATGCGTTTATCATTAAAGATTTTATAGGGGTAATCCGGCCTCATAATCTGAAAGACAAAGGTACAGAAATAAAAAAATCGCAGCACAAATGTGCTGCGATCTAAACTTCTGCTCTCTGACGCCCTTAATGGAGCACGCCATATTTTCCGGCCTGGAACTCTTGTATCGCCTCGTAAATTTCATCTTGCGTGTTCATCACAAAAGGACCATAGCTGGCAATAGGTTCATCGATGGGTTCGCCGCTCAGAAGCAATAACACGGCATCCTTTTCGGCGGATATATCAATGGCTTCCCCTTCATTTCTAAACAAGACAAAGCTGTGTTCGGGTGCATGGGTACCGTTGACGGTTGCCTCGCCTTCTATCACCAGCAAAGCAGTATTGTGGGAGGCGGGCACTGTGGTGGACACCTGACCACCGGCTTTCAGTTTGATATCGAACAGGTTAACCGGCGTGTAGGTCGTGGCAGCACCTTTTGTGCCGTTAAAATCACCGGCGATCACATTCACTTCTCCTCCATCATGGGGCAATAACAGCTTTGTGATATTTTCTTTGGTTAAAGCCTGATAATGTGGCGCTTCAGACTTATCCTTTTTAGGAAGATTGACCCAAAGCTGTACCATTTCGAACAATCCGCCGGCTGCAGCAAACTTTTCCTCGTGGTATTCCTTATGCAGTACACCTGCGCCTGCGGTCATCCATTGCACGTCGCCTGAATGGATCACGCCGCTGTTGCCAGCACTGTCGTGGTGCGCGACGCTTCCTTTGTAAGCGATGGTCACGGTCTCAAATCCCTTGTGCGGATGCACGTCGACGCCACGAGGCTTATCGGTGGGCGAAAAATTAAATGCTGCAGCAAAGTCCAGCATCAGGAAAGGGCTGAGACGATGTTGAGTGATTCCTGCTCTGGGTATATAATTAAACACCCGGAAACCGTCTCCTACCATACCGGGCTGTACCGGCTTTTTTATGACTGTTTCAATTACTTTGTTCATTTTTATTATCTCCTTTAAAAGCAAAGCTATATGAAGTTGGATCCGTTTGAAATAAACAGGGTTAAGGCAGAAAGTTAAGGTAGATTAATGGGGATTGGAGGAGTAGCAAGTAGAGAAAAGAGCGAAAAGGCTCTAGGTTGCCAGTCCTGGTCTTTCGTCTATAAGCTATGCGCCTCCGACTTTCCGTCCTCCGACCTTATATAAAAAAACAGGAGGCATTCGCACTGCCCCCTGTCCGTGTTTGGGAAAACAAAACCATCAAAACAATTATTGCTTCACCCAATGCCGCATACGCGGCGATACAAATTTAACTCAACTTATAAGATTTTGATATATTTGCGGTACTGCTTATTTTAGTATTAATAGTAAAAACCTGACTACGATCGATCATACCGATGAAGCAACGTTTCGCCTGGCCTCCGAGGGGGATAAAGTAGCGTTCAGCACCTTGTTCAAGGAATATCATTCGAAGATATATTCTTTGGGGCTTTACCTGACGCGGTCAGAGACGACAGCCGAAGATATTGTGCAGGATGTCTTCATTAAGGTGTGGCAAAACAGGAAAAAAATAGGCGACGTTCAGTTTTTTAATTCCTGGTTGCGCGTCATCACCAAAAACGTTTGTTATAATCATCTGAGAAAAATGGCCTCGGAGAAAATGGCGCTATCTAAGTTACGCCACCAGGCAGGCGAGATGACCTGGTCTACTGAAGACTTGCTGGAAGCCAAAGAAACTGCCGGCGTTTTGGAAAACGCCATTCAGCAACTTCCCCCGCAGCAACAAAAGGTGTTTCGCCTGAAAAAGCTGTATGGCAAAAAGGTTTCAGAGATAGCACAAGAGCTGGGTATATCCACCCACACCGTCAAAGAATACCTGAAGGCGGCGCAAAAGACGGTTAAAGCGCACCTGGAACTCCAGATTGAACTGGCCATTGTATTATTTTTTATTTCGTGACCCCCTCTTTTTTTTCGTTCGTGTGTCTGAAGTAATAGGGTTGTTTGCTATTTGCCATGCCAGTAACGAATATGAGTATTAAACGGTTCGAGTATCTTTTTGATTTATATCTGCACCGGAAGATCAGTCCGGCTGAAGAGCAGGAGCTGATGCATTTGCTGCTTAACAAAGAGCACGCAGACATCATACGATCGCGCATAGAGCTGCTATATGACCAGCAATTGCCGCAACAGGAGATGCCGGAACAGCGGATACATACCGTGCTGGATCGTATTCTTTATCCAAAAAGCAAGATCAGGAGACTGAAGTTTTTACGTGCTGCAGCTATTGCAGCATCGGTCGCGCTGGTTGTATCTGTGACCGCTTATGTTTTTTATCCCTTTAAAAAAAAGGACGTAGCTGTTTCAGAGACCAAAACGGAAGTTAAAGCACCTGACCAGGTCAAAGCAATAATTACATTAGGTAATGGAGAGAAGATTGCAGTGTCAGAAATCGGCACGGACCAACCGGTTCAGATAGGTAGTAGCAAGATCCGGAAGCAGCAAAACGGTCTAATTGCTTATGAAGGCGTCTCGGAGGAGGCGTTCAACACCCTGGAAAACCCGGCGGGCAGCCGCACGATCCGGGTTCAGCTAAGCGATGGGTCTACCATTTCTTTAAACAGCGGCAGCAGTCTTACTTACCCCGTAACTTTTTCCGGGAAAGAGCGAAGAGTCAGATTGACCGGAGAGGCTTATTTCGATGTAGCTCGTGACACACACCATCCATTTGTTGTGAGCAGACAAAATGTGGAGATCAAAGTATTGGGGACTTCTTTCAATGTAAAAGCATACGAAGGAAGTGAAGAGGTGGAGGTCGCCCTTTTGAAAGGAAGTGTTCGCGTATCAAACGGTAAGCCAGGCAATGCGAGAACACTTTCGCCGGGCCAGACTGCACGAATCGGTGACCGCCTGAGCATCATTGATGCCTCCAACGTTCATTCCGTGGCCTCCTGGACTCACGAAGTCTTTGACTTTGACAACGCACCGATTAAAGAAATTGTGCAAACGCTCGGCCGGTGGTACAATGTGAAAATCGAGTTTGCTAACAAAACCAATCCGGAGGAAACTTTTTCCGGCATTATCGACCGAAACAACAGCCTGAACGAAACGATCAGCATGCTGCAGTCGGGAGATGTTAATATTGAACTGGCTGATAATAAAATCATTTTTTAAAAACTATTAGTAGCAGCACCTGTAAAAAAGCAGGAGTTGCTGCAATAAGATTATGAGCTGTTACTATCGTGTTCGCACCGCGACGTAACATCGGGAAAACAAAACCATCAATACAATTATCGCTTAACTCAAACCCAGCCTGGGGTGATCAGGCATTGCCATTTATGAACGTGAAAATTGACTTCGCATTCCCCCCGGGGAAATTCAAGCCAAAAAAGGCCTTTTTGATTATGAAATTTTTAAGCATTTATTTATTGGCTTTAGCACTTAACGTCGGTGCCAGCGGCTTCTCGCAAACGGTAACGATCGATGAAAAAGCCATTTCTTACAACGAGCTGTTCCGGCTGATTCATAAACAGACCGGCTACCAGATCTTTTATAAATCCGAGGCGCTGGACAAGCAGGAGAAGATAAAAGTGAAGGCCGTGGATGCTTCGATCGATCACGTGCTCAACGAAGTGTTGAAAGACAAACAGGTTCAATACAGCGTTGTGAACCGCTCTATCGTGATCAAGCCCATTCCTGAGAACGTGTTGAGGTTTGAGAAAGAACGGTATTTAAGTATTCCTGAATCCGCTTTTGAGACTGTCAAGGGTACGGTAACCGATGAAGAAGGTAATCCGCTGGCCGATGTGTCGGTAGCGGTAGAGGGCACAACCAAAGGAACCACCACCAACAGCAACGGTAGCTTTTCTATCGATGTGAAGCCGGGGGAACGCCTGAGTTTTTCGCGGGTGGGATATGAGACAGTAACCGTAAAGCCAGAGTTCGGTACACCACTGGATATTAAAATGAAAAGGGAAGAAATTGCTGGTGAAGAAGTGATTGTTGTGGGATACGGAACCCAGAAGAAGCGTGATGTATCGGGATCTGTTGCAACCATCCCAAAAGAACTGCTTGAAAGCCGGCCTATTAACAATATGATGCAGGGCTTACAGGGACTTACTTCGGACTTAGTTATCACGCGTAATAGTGGTCAGCCAGGCAACGAAGGATGGAATATGCAGTTACGAGGGGTGTCTTCTATCAACGGTACCAATAATCCGCTGGTTATTGTGGATGGTACAGAATATCCTGACATTAATCAGCTGAATCCCTCAGATGTAGAAACAATCACAATATTAAAAGATGCCGCCACAGCTACCATTTATGGAGCTAAAGCGGCTAACGGTGTGATTTTGATCACTACAAAGTCGGGTAAGGCTGGTAAGGTGCAACTCAATTATAGTGGCATGTACCAGATAAAACGCCCATTGAATGTCCCCGAAATCCTTCCTTATTGGAAGGGATGGTCCATACAGCAATTGGCTATCGCTAACGCACAAAACCGTCCTGCCCCAGACATTGATTCTACATACTTAAATTTATTGAAAGACGGTCCGGGCTATATTTTAAACCCGGGAAAATATAATAATCAGTTATTCTTTAATACAGATTACGTAGATCTGTTATTGCAGAAATATTATGCCAATACATCGCACAATCTGGGCGTCAGCGGGGGAAACGAAAACACAAAATATTTTATTGGCTTAGGTGCCATTAACAACGATGGGATTCTTAAGGTAGGACCGGACAGTTATAAAAGGCAGAACGTGCGGTTTAACTTAAGTACTAAATTCAGCAACATTTTTTCGTTGGACTCAAGGATTGCTTATACCAGGGGTACGACACTGGCGGCGGGAGGTACGCGCAACGTCAGTGACAATTACGGTTTGCTATACAATATTTATAACTTAAGAAACAACTACCCTGTTACCGTTCCTGGTTATGACGACCGTTACTATGGAAATCCGACCTATGGGGTTCTAAAAGAGGGAGGATATGAAAAAAAAGTGGACCAGGCACTTGACGGAACTTTTACCCTGACCGCAAAAAATTTAGCAAAAGGGCTGGTGCTTAGCTCTATGTTTAGCCCGCGCGTTCAGCAGATTAATGAAGATCAGTTTGACAAGCCGGTTTATTTTTGGAGTCCATCTCCCGCTATTGACAGAACTAAAACGGAGCTTGTGGACTTAGCGGAGAACTGGGTACAAAACACTACACCCGAGGGAGGTACGAGGTCGCGTATCACAAAGAATCGTATACTCCAAACGTCTTACACCTATAACGCGATAGCAGATTACACCAAAGCATTTGGGAATCACCACTTCCATGTATTGGGTGGTTTTCAATACCAGTATTATAATTATGACGGGACAAGCCTGACACAGTCCAACTTGTCCAATACTGATCTACCCACTGTTAATTACACCAGTAATGCGACCACTCAAAATAATTTTTTAGGTGATCGGATAGCAACAAATACACTGGTGTCTTACTTCGGACGATTCAATTACGATTACAAGAACAAATATTATGTGGAGTTCAATGCCCGTAATGATGCGAGCTCGAAATTAGCTCCCGGATATCAATCACAGACCTACCCCAGCGTATCGGCCGCATGGCGTATTTCTGAAGAAGGATTTTTCAAAAACAACACCACTTTATTTGATGAATTAAAAGTTAAAGCATCATGGGGTAAGCTGGGAAATGCTCAGTTAAGTGAATATCCCTGGGTGCGGAATTATTTAGCTTATCCGACACTGTCACAATCGGTTTATCCTTTCAACGGGGTTGCCAGCAATGGCTTGTTCCTTGGAACCTTGCCTTCAGGCGCTTTGGGTTGGGAAACGATTACTACGAAGAATATAGGTATCGACTTCGCTTTACTAAATAACCGGTTAAACGGAACCTTCGAGTACTACACCAAAACCAATGATAATATGCTTGTGACCGTTCAACTTCCCAGCATTATTGGAATTGACGGCGCAACCAGCAACGACGGAAAATTGGTTACAAAAGGATGGGGTGTTAGCCTTAACTGGAATGATCAGATCGGCGCCAACTTCAGATACCAGGTCGGCATAAACTTCAGCGACAACACCAATAAACTAGTTGCATCAAGCCAGGTAAATACATATGACGAAGGCGTAAGGAGATTACTTCTTGGTTATCCGATTAATACGGTGTGGGGCTATCAATCGGTAGGTTATTTTAAAGATTCTGCTGATGTGGCATCGAGCCCCAAACAATTTGCTACTACTATTCAAGGGCCCGGAGACCTCAAATACGCAGATATCGATGGCGACGGCTTAATTAATGCAGGCTCTAACTCACCTGAAGATCACGGAGACCTGGTAAATTTCGGAACCACCGATCCCCGCTACTTATTTGGTATAAATCTGGGCGCCGCCTGGAAGAACATAGACTTCTCAGCTATCTTTCAGGGAGTAGGAAAGCGAACCTTCCCGATTGATCCCATAAAAATGGTTCCCTTTTTGGAAAGCTGGCGCTATCCCTGGGCAGATTATATTGATAATTACTGGACACCGGAGCGTCAAACGGGGATTCGCTATCCCAGACCGGTTCAAAACGGTGGAACAACTAACAGAAAGTACAATGATACCTATTTACAAAATGGAGCTTATGTGAGGCTAAAAAACATCCAAATCGGCTATACGTTTAACAGCGGCTTTGTGAAAAAGGTAAAAGCTCAAAGTGTAAGATTGTATTTCTCCGGACAAGATATATGGACTTATTCCAAGGCGTGGTATAAGTTTTTCGACCCTGAAAGCCCAGCCAACGTTAATTATCCTTATCAATATACAGCTACGTACGCATTTGGGGTAGACATCAGATTTTAATCATCTCGACAACAAAAAAGAACTTATTATGTCACATATATTTAAAAAGAAGAACTACTATATAGCAGCGCTGTTTTTTGCAGTATTTTTAATTTCCTGTAAGAAGCAACTGATGCAGGTACCACAAACTGAACTATCAGACGGCAGCTTTTGGAAAACGCCTAACGATCTGAGAACAGGAAGCAACTACTTATATATTTTTGTTCCCGGATTTTCAGAGCCTTTTCTAGATCTGTACTCCGACATTGCTTATGCCTCTTCCGGCAATAGCATTAGTAACGGGAGTCGCGAGGTCACTGCGACGTCGGGCGAATGGATCAGTAATTACAGGATTATACGAGCCGCTAACAATATTATCGAGAAGGCTGCGGGTGTCGTAGGCGATGCCGCTGAAGTGAACCGATATGTTGGGGAAGCACGGTTTTTCAGAGCCTGGGCATATTTTGATTTAGTAAAGCGCTGGGGAGATGTTCAGGTAGCATTAAGAACTATCTCTGACGCCAACGACACACTGCTCTTTTCCAAGCGCCGTCCCAGACAGGAGGTCATCAATATTATTTATGAGGACCTCGACTTTGCCGCAGCCAATTGTCCACAACCGGATGTGATGCCGGCGGCAGATTATGGTCGTATCACTCGCAGCGCGGCTTTAGCGTTTAAATCAAGAGTTGCGCTATTTGAAGGGACATGGGATAAGTTCCGGAACATTACAACAGCCAACAGCAATCTGCAAGTGGCATTAGATGCTGCAAAAACCGTAATTGACGAAGCCAAACACAACCTTTACACTGCACAAGGCGCTGATAGTTATTCTTATGAGTTCCAGTATGCCGGAGGCGCTTCGGGTAACCCTATTACTGCAGCAGTGGGACCACAGGTAAATTACACTTATGCGACCAATAAGGAAAATCTGTTAGTTAGACTGTATGGTGTTTCGATAAACAATAATATTGCAAGCCACAGTTTTGCAAGATCAGGACTGGAGCAAGGCGGAATTGTCGGAACGAAAAACCTGGTCGATCTGTATCTGTATTCGGACGGGTTGCCTGCAGGAAAATCTGCCTGGGATTCTTCTGTTAATCAAACCAGCACGCATACAGATTTTCGGAACAGAGATCCCCGGTTCAATGCCAGCTTCTGGGAAGCGGGTCAACTTTATCCGCAACTATCGGGGTTGGTTCCTTTCCCCCCCGGCTTGGTCTATAAAATCAAAAAAATGTTCGTTGTAAGCGCTTGGGCCCAGCAAACGTCATTCTACAATTATAATGCGCTACGCTACGCTGAGGTCCTGTTGAACTATGCAGAGGCTAAATATGAATTAGAAGGATCTATCAGCGATGCGGACCTGAACCTTACCATCAACGCATTAAGAAACCGCGCTACGGGTAATGATGTATCAAAGCTTCCACTGCTTACTAATGCTTTTGTAGCAGCGAACGGTTTGGATATGCGTACCGAGATCAGGCGGGAAAGGACGGTGGAACTGGCCTTTGAGGGATTTCGTTACTGGGATCTGCTTCGTTGGAAAACTGCAGAAACGGTATTACCCAAAGCAATAAAAGGGCGTAAGTATTTTCCGGATGAAAATGGGGGAGGGACAGTCCCTAACAATTTAGATCCCAATAAATTCCTGATCTTAGAGGCTACCGAAAACAGGGTGTTTGACGGGAATAAGCATTACTTGTGGCCTGTGCCAACCAATGAGATTTCATTGTCAAAAAAAGCGGTCACTCAAAATCCTGGCTGGTAACAGTTCCAGGTGATGTTAAACAAAAAACCCGGCAGTTGCCGGGTTTTTTGTTATCATATATTTTAATCCGAAACTCACCCTCTTTTCATCGGCTGGCTCAACATCTTGCTCATGAACTCAGGCGTAATACCAATATAAGAGGCGATATATTTTTGCGGCAGGGTTTGGATGAGCGAAGGATATCGCTTGCAGAAATTGGTGTAACGTTCGGCAGCGGTGAGACTGAGCGCATCGATCAGGCGTTGCTGGAAAGTGGCGAGTGACCTTTCCGCCAATATCCGGAAATAGCGCTCCATCACGGGAACAGCTTGATACATCTCCTCCACATCGTTGTGACTTAGCAAGAGCACTTCGCTCTCCTCAATAGCATCAATGCTGATCACCGATGGCGTCACGTAAATGAAGCTTTGCATATCGGCGATCCACCAGCCAGCAGGAGCGAACTGTAGAATATGCTCCGTCCCATTCTTATCAATGGAATAACTTCTCAGGCAACCGCTGGTAACAAATGCCACTTGCTGTTGTATGTCCCCTTCCTGATGAAGGAAGTGTTTCTTTTTCAGCTTCCTGCTTTTCAGCAGCGCAGTAATCAGTTTTGTTTCATTGGCATCAATAGGCACCCGGTTGGCAATGCTTTGTACAAGAAGTTCATGGTTCATAGCTGATGGTTAATAGTTGAAGGTTATAAAATAAAGACAATTGAATACAAAGCGCCTTCCCGCTCGTATACGCTACAGTTAATTAAAAATTTAAAAGTTGTTCAATGGTTTCATGCAGGCGCGCGTTGGCCATAAAGTTGGCTTCAAGCTCCTTGTTAAACGGCACGGGCGTGTCGAGCGAAGCGCAACGCATCACCGGCGCATCCAGCACGTTAAAGCAATGCTCCCCGATCCAGGCCGCTATTTCAGCGCCTATCCCCCCGGTTAGATGATCCTCATGCAATACCAATACCCGCCCGGCGCTTTCGACAGCAGCTTCAATAGCCTCGTAGTCCAGCGGTAACAAAGTCCGCAGGTCCAAAATGGTCATGGAAATCTCCGGATGTTCAGCGGCGTATTCCGTTGCCCAGATGACACCCATCCCATAGGTGATCACAGCGAGATCCTCGCCGCGCTGCACGATCCTTGCCTTTCCTATTTCTACTTCAAAAAGCCCCGAAGGCACCGGCTCTGACAGGCTTCGGTAAAGCGCTTTGTGCTCAAAAAATAAAACCGGGTTGGGATCGTTGATGGCGGCGACGAGCAAGCCTTTGGCATCGCGGGGTGTGGCAGGATAGACGATCTTTAATCCCGGCACATGAGCGAACCAGGCTTCCGTACTTTGACTGTGAAAAGGTCCGGCACCTACTGTGCCGCCGGTAGGCATACGAATGACCACGCCGGCTGTAGCTCCCCACCGGTAATGGATCTTCGCGAGGTTGTTTACAATCTGGTTAAATGCCATGGAAGCAAAATCTGCAAATTGCATTTCCACTACTGACCTGTATCCGGCCAGGGACAGCCCCAATGCCGCACCCACAATCGCACTCTCGCAAATCGGTGTATTACGCACCCGGTGTTTTCCAAAAAGCGCCGACAACCCTTCAGTCACTTTGAAGGCACCGCCATATTCAGCGATGTCCTGTCCCATAATGATCAGGTCCTTGTGTTCTTTTAAACATTGCGCTAATCCGTCGCTAATGGCTTCGATAAACCGCTTTTCAACTGTGCTGTTTTCGTCGACATTGATCAGCAGTTCATTTTGCTGATGCGGAGTATATACATCGCTGGTCTCTGCCTGAGCGTCCACGATGACAGGAACGGACGTTGTTGCAGCCTTCGTAAGCTCCTGTTCTATCTGCATCCTGATATTATCGCGCAGGCGCTCAGCTTCCTCCTCACTGAGCACACCCTGTTCCTGCAAATACCGCTCAAAATTCAGCACGGGATCTTTTTGCTCCCATAGTTCAAACAATTCCCGGGGAACATACTTGGTCCCACTGGCCTCTTCGTGTCCGCGCATGCGGAATGTGGTGCACTCTATGAGGTAGGGCTTCTGGTTTTTTATACAGTATTCCCTGATTCCTTTCACCGTTTCATAGACAGTCAAAATATTATTTCCGTCGATAGTAACCCCTTCCATCCCATAACCCCTGGCACGGTCTGCGAGGCTGATACAGCGATACTGTTCGCTCACCGGCGTGCTTAAAGCATAACCATTATTTTCAACCAGAAAGATCACTGGCAAATCCCAGACCGCCGCAACATTCAGCGCCTCGTGAAAGTCGCCTTCACTGGTACCGCCCTCGCCTGTGAAAGCCAGCGTAACCCGATCCCTTTCTTGCAGCTTTTGAGCCAGCGCCACACCATCCGCAATGGCTAACTGCGGACCGAGGTGGGAGATCATCCCGCAGATGTAATGTGCTTTGCTGCCAAAATGAAAACTGCGTTCCCGCCCCTTGCTGTAACCATTCTGATGGCCTTGCCATTGATGAAACAATTGATGCAGCGGCATTTGTCGCGTGGTGAATACGCCCAGGTTACGATGCAGTGGCATGATCCATTCATCCTGGAGCAGCGCCAGCGTAGCGCCCACGGAGATCGCTTCCTGGCCAATGCCGCTAAACCACTTGCTTATCTTGCCCTGTCGCAACAGCAACAGCATTTTCTCCTCGATCAGCCTGGGATAAACCAGGCTTTGATACATCTGAAGCAGCTGGGCATCGGAACCATTTTTTCTATCGAAAAGCATATTGCAATGTAGGGCTTTTAAATGAAGACAAGCGGCTCAAACGGAGAAATAAGCCTTGCCAAGATCCACTGTCAGGCAATCCGGCACCCAAGGTAAATATTGCAAATAAGCGGGGCTGCTGCGTAAAAAAAAACTTGCTATTAAAGAATATCACATTAAAAAATATCATTATTTTTATTTGTCCGCCCACGCCGCGTTCTAACATCTAAACAATAATCGTTATGAAAATTAAACACTTCCTGGTTGCGCTATGCGCAATCTCAACGCTTGTTATCGTTGGTTGCCAACGAACCAGCATTCCAGTGCCCTCTCTGAACGAAGAAGAGGTCGATTCGCTGGCCTTGTTAAGAGCCTATAAAGCTTCGCCACACCAAAAAGTAGTGGGTTATAGCTGGGGCTTTCAAGGCACTGCTCCAACAGGTTACCTCGACCCAGCCAATTGTCCGGATAGCGTCGACATTATTAACCTGTTTGGGAACTTTGGAAGAGCTGAAGATTCGACAGCGGTAAAAAACCGCATCAAGGCTTTACAGAGCAAAGGGACCACAGTACTTCACACCGTTTGGATTGATGGGTTTGAAGACTCAAAAAACCCCGATGGTACCCGTTATTACGACCCCAATGACCCTGCATCTTATGAAGAATATGCAGTAAGGGTATATAACGTCCACGTGGCTTACGGCGTGGATGGTATAGACATTGACATGGAACCTGGTATTATACCAACCAGTACTACTGAAACGAAGAAAGTGCTAGCTGCATTGAGTAAATACTTCGGCCCCTTGTCAAATACCGGCTTAAAATTGGTTTTCGGAACGGATCAGTCGCCTTCCAGCACTATTGGAAGAATCTTTGGAGAAACCTATACCTACTTTGATTACGTTTGGTTTCAGGCTTATAACTGCAGCGGTGACAGATGGTGGGGTGATGCAGGGGCTTTAAATCAAATCATGGCATATTATGGAGGCAAGATCGGAAACGAAAATTTCTTTGCCTTAAGCAATGGTCAAAAAGGATGCGCGTGGACGTCTAACACTTACTGGCCCAACGGCCCTACCATCGTGGAATACGCAAAGTGGTGTAAAGAAGTAGGAGCAGGAGGTGTAGGCGCTTATGGGATCAATTATGATTATAACAATAATAACTATGCAAATGTGAGAAAAGCTATCTCCGTTTTAAATCCTCAACCAGTCACTCAATAAACAACAGCAAAGCGGCGTGACTATATATGGCGGACGCGCTGATTCAAATACAGCAAAAAGGGGCGGCTTCAAAGCTGCCCTTTTTTATCAGGTGCTACTATAACGAGCCATTCCTCGCGCATAAAGAATAATAAAAGCCTTTTTACCACCGAAGCGGGATTTTTATACTTTCGGACTAATTATTGTATTTTGTGGTATCACTATATGAAGAAACTAATTCTGTTTTTGTTGTCCATCGTGACATTCGCCGAGCTTAGCGCGCAATACCAGGCTGAGCGTTATGATACCAGTTACTACGTTTCCTATCGAAATTTGCTCACGATGGGGGCGCTTGTTGTGAAAAAGAATACTGCTTTCAAGATGAATGCGCCTGATGCGGAACATTCATTCCGGTATTTGTCGAACAGCCCGGGGCGGTTTGGTTTTTCGTTAGACCATGATTTCCTGGCACTTTCCGGCACCTTAGGGCTTGGGGCACTGGATCCGACTTATGCGAAGGAAAAAGGCAAAACCAAACAGCTCAATCTCCAGCTAAGCACGACCGGCCGGAAAGTATTAGCCGATATCTATTTCCAAAAATATAAGGGATTGTATGCCAGCTCAGAGAACTTCTCCCTTTTCAATGGCGGTAATTTTTACGTTCGGCCAGATATTGAAACCCGGCTTTATGGAACTACGGTCACGTTGATTCACAACAGCAAAAGATTCACTGCCCAGGCTCCTTTCATGCTGAATGCGCGCCAAAAGAAATCAGCAGGATCAGTTTTATACGGAGCTGAATTCTATTATGGCGCGGCCAAGGGGGATAGCGCTTTCATTCCCTCCATGTTAGCGGATCGATATCCGCATGCCGACGTTTCAAAAATAGACTTCATTACGTTTGGACCTGGCGTTGGTTATGGATATACTTTAGTCGCCAAAGAACATTTCTTTATCACCGCGATGGCGTCGTTTAATGCAGATTTCAGTTATATTAAAGAATGGAACAGCAATGACCAATTAGACATCAACTGGCGCTTCAACCCCAATATCAAGGCAAAGGGAGCGATCGGCTACAACGCAGATAAATGGGGCATCGCAGCCTCCTATGTTTCCAACCGCCTGTTTTTTAAAGCGACAGAAACAGATGGCCGCTACCTGAACTACAATGATAATTACAAGCTCATGTATGTGCGCCGGATTGACGCGGGCAAAACTATTCCTAAGATCACCGGCTTTGCGAAGAAGATTATCAATAAAGTAGGACTGGGCTTCCTGGTTAACTAGACCACAATCAATTCATAGAAATCTTCAGGCACCAGATACTTGTTAGCTGTTTCCTGCAACTCACCGGGCGTGATCGTCTTAATGCTATTGATATACCGGTCGAAAAAGTCTTCGCCCAGATCGTTCAAAATAATATTCTTCCATCTCGCAATGATCTGGAACGGTCCGTCAAGATCTCCCAAGATAGAGCCCATCATAAAGTTCTTAACCAGCATCAGCTCATCATCATCCACCGGTTCGTTGCGCAGCAGCTCCATCTCTTTATACACTTCTTCAATCGTGGCTTCGCTTACGTCGCGTCCTGCTTCGGTCGTGATCATCCACCCGTTTTCATTTTTATTTCCCATGAGGTAGCTGTGAATACCGTAGGTGTACCCTTTTTCTTCGCGGATGTTGGCCATCAGCCGGCTGCCAAAAAATCCACCGAACAACACGTTCAATACCTGTGCTCTTAAAAAATCGGGATGATGACGGTTGCCAAAGGGACGCACCATGCGGATCGACCCTTGCGAACTATTTTCATCGTTTACCAGGCGATGCTTTTTGTGCAGGTGCGGATGCACCACATGTGTTTTTTCAACGCCCTTTTGATGGTTCAGGTCGCCGAAATATTGATCCAGCAATGGATAGATATCAGCAGGTAACTTACCCGCCACAAAGATCTTGAATGTTCCGTTTTTGTAATACCGCTCATAAAACGCTAAAAGATCCTCCCTGGTGAGCGCGTCAAAATCCTCGTGCCGGCTGAACTGCCCGTAAGGGTGCCGCTCACCGAACAGGTAGGAGTCGATGAGCCGACCAGCGATGAAGTTGCTCTTTTTCAGATTGATATCGAGCTTCTGTTTCATATTTTGAACGGCGATGTCCATTTCCGTCTGCAACAAAGTCGCTTCAGAAAATATTTCGCGCACTACTGGCAGCAGTTTGGAAGTATGCCGGGAAAGACAGTGCAGCGTGACGTTTGCAAACTCAGCTCCGCAGTGACGATTCAGGTAGGCGCCATAATATTCAAAATGTTCATTGATATCGAATGCTGTCTTGGAGGTAGTGCCATTTTTCAGCAGAAAATTGGTGAGCGCCGCCTCCAGGTTTTTTTCATCATACCAGTTGCCGGCCTCAAAAATCCATTCGATCTGCAGCACTTCTTCAGCACCTGCATCGATTGCGTACACCTCCACACCATTCTTCAAAACATATTTCTGATAAGGCTGAAGTTTCAGGTTAAAATTTACTGCATCTACGATTTTCGGGGCCAACGTTCTGTCAAGCATGAAACTAAAATTTAAGCCGCAAATATAACCCGAACCATAGTTTGAGCGGGTCAAAACAGAAAATAGTTACGGTCCGTTCGGAAATCGGGCCTGTTTTACTCAAGAGAAGGACAGCAATGATGTTTGTATAGGTAAGCTTATAAATGATTCTTAGTTTCTTCGCTTATTGCCTGCGGTGTGATGAAATAAATTTTACCAGAACCCTATTCCGTCACATTTTAACCGCATTTCATCACATGGGCCGGGAAAATGCCTGAGTTAATTGATAATCTTTGCAAAAGCAAAACATACAAAATGACAGCTAAAGAAATATACGCTAAAATAGAGTTCTGGATCATAACGGTCGTGGCCGCCTCATTTTTAATGGCATTCTTGATCGAAAGCAAGCAGGCAGGAAATTACGGGTCTTTCTGGTTTGAAGAATATCACATTGAATACAACTTTTACAAGCACCTGTTTTTGCCGGCCATGGCGCAGATCCTGATCTATTATTCCGCTTTTATTTTTCTGACCAGGTTCGTGGATGAAAAGAAAGATGACTGGGCCAAGGCGGGCAGCTTTTTCGGCACTTTCCTGATCGTGGCGACGCTGGTGGCGATGAGCAACACCTACATGGACGGATGGAAGCTCGGTAAATTTGCTTCGAAAGACGATTTCTATAATGATGTCTTCATCGATAGCTTCACAACCGTTGCGATCATCTTTATTTTATACATCGTCTATTACATCCTAAAGGAACTGTTACTGGCTGCGCTCGCCCGCCGTTCACAAGCAAGCCTTAATCAGCGGAAGTTGTGGGGCGGCCTGTTAGCCGTAGCTTGCTGGGTGGTGCTGCTGATCATTTTTGGTTCCAACCATTCGCAGGAAGGCGTTGCTGTTTTTGGCGTCGGCATCCCTTACCTGGCGATACTGATATGGATCCATCATCGCTGGCTGTTGCCGCTGGCCGGTAGCAGGCCCTATAAAAGCAAAGCCTACCTGGTGCGCATCTTCCCGATCATCTTTCTTTTGAGCACGTTGGCAGCAGTCCTTTGTATGGGGATCATTGGCAGCAACCATTTTGCGCCGCCTTTCTTCCTGTTTTTTTTCCTGACCATTTTCATAGCATTGCCGCTGATCTTATATATTTCCCGTAACAGGAGCGAGAAAGAAGTGTTGCAGACAGCGCTGGGTTCTTCACAGGCCAACCTCAGCTTCCTGAGGTCACAGATCAACCCTCATTTTCTCTTCAACGCTTTGAACACTTTATACGGAACGGCCCTGCAGGAAAACGCAGACCGCACCAGTGAGGGCATTCAGAAGCTGGGCGATATGATGCGCTTCATGCTGCATGAAAACGTACAGGACAAGATTTCGCTGGCACGCGAAGTGGAATACCTGAATAACTATATCGATCTGCAAAAGCTGCGCACCGCCACTTCGCTTAACATCACCATTCAAACGAATATTGAAGAACAGCTAAATCGCCTGGACATCTCGCCGATGCTGCTGATCCCTTTTGTTGAAAATGCCTTTAAACACGGCCTCAGCCTTCAGCAACCGTCTTTTATCAACGTGTCTCTTCATACCAAGGAAAACGTGCTGTATTTTGACGTCAACAACAGCGTTCATTTGAAAAACGAATATGATCCCGAAAAAATGAAAAGCGGTATCGGACTCCAAAATGTAAAACAGCGGCTGGCATTATTGTATCCTAAAAAACACGAGCTGATCATCCGGCAAAGTGCTAAAGAGTTTTTTGTTCATCTCACGATTCAATTATAATCCTGGTAAATCAAATGCTATGAACCCCTTCACCCATCGCAATAAATATCGCAATGCCTTACTGATCGCTATCTTGTTCTGCTCCTGTAACAGCGACTATATCACACAGCGGGAAACACGAACAGTGGACAACAACGGGAAAAAATGGAGCGTGAGCATCACCCGGAAGTTGCGAAAACACGACAGGCTGCCCGTGTCTGTCCTGACGGAATCGACCGCTCAAAACCGCACCAGCAAACAACTGGACAGCATTTATTACGACAGTAACGGAGCGAAACGGCTGGTGAAATCTTTCACCTATGACAACGGAGATTGGAAACTGGTTGAATCTTACCGGCCGTTGTAAATGGATGCGTATGCGCATCACTAATATTTATGCGTATATTCGAACTAATGAAAGTGAGATTAAACACAACGATAGATGCCGGCCTGTTAAGCAGAATGAAGGTATTTGCTGCTAAAAATCAGCTCAGCATATCGCAGATTATTGAAGATCATTTTGCAGCAATTGTTTGCAAACAGCCCATAAAAAAGAGCGGGCTTTTTGAATTGATAGATGGGTTAACTCCTCCTCAAGAAGTAGTAAAACAAAGCAAGAGCAAAGAAGCATTTTACGAAAGCCAAAAAGAAAAATATGGTTTCTAAGGTGTTTATTGATGCCAATGTTTTGCTCGATTATACATTAAAACGGAGCAATTATGAGTTATCAAAAAATTTGCTCAAAAAAGCCGAAAGCGGACAGCTTAATGCTTTCATATCCCCATCTATACTGAATATAACCGCTCATTGGCTTTGTAAGGCGTATGGAAGTGAAAACGCGAAATTGATTTTGCAAAAGCTATTATCATTTGTTACAACGATCGATGCTTCCCATGAAATTGCTTTATTGGCCTTAAATTCAAAAATGAACGACATCGAAGCTGCTTTACAATATTACACCGCGCTTCATCACAAAATGGAGGCCTTTATTAGCCAGGATGTGAGTCTTAAAAAAGCAGCGCTGGCAAGCCTGCCCGTTTTCAGCACAAAAGAATTTGTTCAACTGTTTGATAAAAACTAGATTTTGACAGCGATAGCCATAGACGACGAACCCATAGCGCTCGAAGTAATCAAAAGCCACGCAGCGAAAGTGCCTTTTGTCGAGCTGAAAGCCACGTTTACCAATGCTTTTGACGCAGTAGACTATTTACAAAAAAATAAAACCGATTTACTTTTTCTCGACATCAAGATGCCGGATATCAGCGGAATCGAGTTTTTTAAATCGCTGCCGGCCCCGCCCATGGTCATTTTCACCACTGCTTACAGCGAGCACGCCGTGGAGGGCTTTGAAGTAGACGCGGTCGATTACCTGCTGAAACCATTTTCTTTATCCCGCTTTTTGAAAGCCTGCACAAAAGCCAATGAACTGCTATCGTTGAAAAACGGCACAGTTAAAAACGATGATTATATTTTTCTGAAAGACGGTTATGAGCAGGTAAAAGTGATGTATGATGAGATCTTGTACATCGAAGCATCCGGTAATTACCTCAATATTTTTCTGCGCGGCCATCAAAAGCTGATGACCCGGTCCACGATCAATGATATTTCATTATTACTGCCGGACAGCATATTCACCCGGGTACATCGCAGTTATATCGTAGCAAATGATAAGGTCACCCGTTATAACAAGCAAGCCGTGTTTATCGATCTGGTGGAAATACCGATCGGGAATACGTATCAGTTCATGCCGAAATAATCAACGCTTTATAAGGATCAGTTTTTTGAAAAATAATACAGCGTGCTGCTATTGGCGCTGGTAAAGATCTCGTTTGCCGCTTTGCTGATATCTTCAATCGTTACCTCTGCATATTTCTGCAGTTCCGTATTCATCATATTGGCGTCTCCCAACAATTCATAGAAAGCCAGGCTGGTAGCGCGGTTCAGGACGCTCATGTCTTCAAAGGCCAACATGCTTTCTGTTTTGTTTTTTACTTTTTCCAGTTCTTCGGGCGTAACAGGCACTGTTTTGAGCTCTTCCAGGATTTCATCAACCGCGGCCTCGGCCGCCTTCATATCTACGCCCTTCACCAGTTTTCCTTCGATACATAAAAGACCGGGGTCAAGGCTGCCAAAGTGATAGCATTGAATATTGAC
This sequence comes from Niabella sp. ZPM-14, assembly GCF_055693045.2. NCBI lineage: Bacteria > Pseudomonadati > Bacteroidota > Chitinophagia > Chitinophagales > Chitinophagaceae > Niabella > Niabella sp. ZPM-14. The sequence goes on along the minus strand of NZ_CM181148.1, from coordinate 2,658,391 downwards.
AAACAGTTGTAGTTTCTTTACCAACCGGTCATACAGCCGGGAAGATTCTCCGCCGCCCAAAATATCCGTAAGCAGGTCCATGGCGTGGTATTGCGGGTGAAGCCTTCCTTCCACATGCCAGGTCTTGTAAAAGGCGTCCAGCGGCACATCTGCTTTTACTTCTTCCCTCCGCGCCTCGTGTTGCGGCGCTTCCATAGGAAGGGAGCGTGCCTGTGCTGCTCCGGATGGGATCTCTCCAAACCATTTCTCTGCAAGCGCTTTCACCTCCGCGGTCTCCACGTTGCCAGCTACGACCATCACAGCGTTGTTGGGCCGGTAATGCCGGAAAAAGAAATTGCGCACATCGCTTAAACGGGCATTTTCAATATGAGAAAGTTCTTTACCAATCGTCATCCATTTGTAAGGATGATTTTTGTAGGCCAGCTCTCTTATTTTGAACCATGCGTCGCCATATGGTTTATCAATATAATGTTCTTTGAACTCTTCACAAACCACCTTGCGTTGTACCTCCAGGCTCTTTTCGTCAAAGGCTAATGACAACATCCGGTCGCTTTCCAGCCAAAAGGCCGTTTCCAGGTTTTCTGCAGGAAGTGAGATATAATAATTGGTCAGGTCGTTTGTCGTGTAAGCATTGTTCTCGCCCCCCGCCATCTGCAACGGCTCATCGTAGTCCGGTATGTTTACCGATCCGCCAAACATCAGGTGTTCAAACAAATGTGCAAATCCGGTCTGTGCAGGATCTTCGTCCCGTGCGCCCACATCATACAAAATATTCATCACCGCCAGCGGCGTAGACTTATCCTGGTGAACGATCACCTTTAACCCATTATCTAACACGAATTTTTCAAAACGGACCATTTTGCGAAAGTAAGGGGATTTTTATTGTCTCTTTACAGAGTGACCACTAAAACTTAAAGGTCATGCTGGCTGCAAAGCGGCGCGGCATCTGCTTTTCGATCGTGGTCCAGCCTCCGAAATATTCTTTATCCGCCAGGTTGTCCGCCTTTAGCGCCAGTCGATATCTTTTCGCATCATAAAAAACAGACGCGTTCAGCACCGTGTATTCAGGGAGATAAAAATCACCGGTAGGCAAAGAGCTGGTGATTAAGTTTCTGCTGGCATAGTTACCGCCAAAGCCCGCGCCCAGGCCCTGCAGCTTACCATCGATCGCGGTATAGCTGATCCACCAGTTGGCCAGGTTGGCAGGACCCGCGCTGGTAGGCCGCCTGCCATTGGTAGCTTCGGCCGCTTTTTCTATCCTGCTGTCGTTGTAGCCATAGCCGGCGATGATGTTCAGACCGGGCAGCGGATTGGCATTCAGGTCAAATTCCAGCCCTTTAGATCTTTGCTGACCGTCCTGTATGGTCACGTTGACCTGCGTGCCGCTACCATTGTCGACAGTAATGCTGCGCGTGATATTTTTTACCAGGATGTCGTAGTAGCTGGCCGTGAACAGCAGCTTGTGGTTGAACAGGTCCAGCTTGATCCCTCCCTCTTTTTGATCCGCTTGCTGTGGCTCCAGGTTCACCGGGTACCCGGCCTGAGCGTTGGCTGCAACCGGCGCGACGTTCCTGAAACCATTCATGTAGTTGGCAAAAACGGCTAACCTGTTTTCTATCACCTGGTACACCAACCCGAACTTGGGCGACAGGGAGTTCTGGTTGTATTTCCCGGTTTTGGCGCCGGTATTATAGTTGATCGTCGGCTTGTTATCAAAGTGATCAAACCGGAGGCTAAGCATAGCCATCAGCTTATCGGTAATATTGAACACATCCGACACGTAGGCGCTATAAGTGTAGCTGTCGGTGCGGTTCCTGACCGGCGCCGGGCCCGCGGCAGCTTTGGCATCCACCGCGGCTCTGTTCAGCAGGCCGTAGCGCGGATCGTCATTTCTTGTAACATTGACATAATTAAAGAAATTGGTGGACGGACTTTGGTTCACCGACTGCAGGTGCATCACATCAATGCCCGCGATGATTCGGTTCCGGAATTTCCCGATATTAAAATCGCCAATAAAGTTTTGCTGCAGATCCGTGGTATAGTTGGTCGTATTCTGATAATATACAAACCTGGAAATGATGGTATCATTAGGAGGCAGTGTCGGCCCCGTGTACAACGGGTTGGTACCGGGGTTGCCATCCAGGAACATGATGTAGGAATAGTACCCGTCACTCTTACGGACGCTCCGGGAAATATTCGTCTGAGAGGTCCAGCTGTCAGACAATTTATAGTTCATCTGACCATAAACGTTGAAAGTGGGCGTTTTGTAGGTGATATCGTTGCTCGTATACGACCGGTCAAAATCCATGTTCAGGTCATACACTGTTTTTGCCACCAGGGGTCTTGACCTGTTCAGGAAGATCATGGTCGCGTTGGTCGCTTCGGCGTTGTAGATTTCCGCATTTAAGAGAAAAGATAACCGGTCATTGACCTGATAGGAAAGCGAAGGGGCAATGAAAAAAGACTTCTTAAAACCTGCATCCTGGAAACTTCCCTCGCTGTGATAAGCGGCGTTCAAACGAAAGGCAGCGGACCGGTCGTTATTTAAAGGTGTATTGATATCGGCGGTGATACGGCTCAATCCAAAACCGCCGAAGGTGTAGCCCAGCTCACCACCGAAGCTCTGATAAGGCCTTTTCGTAACGATATTCAGCAAGCCGCCGAAAGAGATCAGGCTGCTGCCATATAAAGTACCCGAAGGCCCTTTGATCGACTCGATGCGCTCCACATTGGCCGGATCGATACCGCCGTTGGTAAGGCCCGGCACACCGTTGATCATCGTAGGTTGTACGCTAAAACCACGCATGGAGAAATAGCCCGCACCATCGTTCGGACGACCCGTAGAGCTCCATAAGCGATTCACACCAGGTACATTTTTCAAAGCGTCGTCGAAGGAAGTCACTACTTGCTCCTTCATCAATTCTTTTCCCACCACATTGTATACCTGTGGATTTTCGAGGTTCAACAGCGGCATCTTTGCCACATGTGCGCTCGTTCTGTTCGCATAACCGTTGGTAGTGCTTTTTACAATGATCTCTGACAGCTCATCGTAGGATATTTCCAGTTGAATATCCACCCTGGTGGTTTTTCCGTTGACTACTTCGACGGTTTCCACTTTCGTTTCATAGCCGACGAGGCTGATCTCCAGCTGATGTTCGCCTTCAGAAAGTCCGCCGATTAAGAAACTGCCCTGCTCGTCGGTAAATGCACTTTTCTTGCTGTTCTTTATCACGACATTTACTCCGAAAGCGGGCTGGCCATCGCTGGTAGTAACGGTTCCTTTTATGGTTCCCGCCACTTCATCGTTTGGGTTTCTTGCATACGCGGAATGGGGGAGCAGGCACACTAATAACAGGAAAGTCAAAAGACTGTAAAGAATTGCTGTGGGCTTCATCATGATATCTCTTCTTTTTTTCGAGGTGCAAAGGTGAAGCGCCTGCCCTGAAAAGGGTTTACGAATTCCGGAAAAAGATAGAAAATTGGCCCGATTTCTTTTAAAGAGGGTTCATATAAATACCGTCTCCCGCCTTACGGACATTGATCTTGTAGCTGTTTCTGAAATCGTCGGGGATCGTTTGGTTCGGTATGGATTTTCCGTTTAATATATTGATGACCTTCATTTTCTTCTCGAGCAATTCGTCCTTTCGCTGAACGATCACCTGCACGGTGCCATAGGTCGACATCAAAGCATGTTTCAGTTCGGTCAGCGTCATTCCAAACTTTTTATTGACCGCCAGCACTTCGTCACCAGCCATCAGCCCCGCTTTGTCCGCCGGCGAGCCAACGGGAATATCACCGACAATTGCTTTTCCTTCGAAGAAATACAGTTCCAGCCCGGAATAGGCATAATCGAAGGGCTCCCTGAAAAACTTGTTGGGCACCAGGTGGATCTGACGGGATTTGTAATTCAGGATGCAGTTGAACCGCCTGAAGATGTCGTTGCCGATCAATCCGCCGTTGGTAGGGTAGGAGGTGATATTATGTTCGTCATCAAAAATATTAATCGGTACATTCTTAAACTTAAACGGACCGATCTTCAGTTCCTTCATGACACTTAGTTGAAAAGATACTTTGCCGCCCAGGCCTTCTCCCTGTTTGAGATATTTTTTTCGCTTGCGTTTCAAAAAATTGGTTTCATTCAGGTAATCGTCTGAAAATAACACGGTGAGACCGGCGCCGATATCGAATAAGTAGCTGAAACGGTGTTTACTCGCGTCCTTCACTTCGGAGACAGCGAAAGGTATCGTCGTAAGCCTGGGCGTGATAATATAACCGCCCCTGGGATATTTTATAGAGCCATTAGTCCAAAAACTGATCTCCTGTGTTTCATAATTGATCTTAAGAATAAACCGGCTCAGGACGCCATAGCCCACGATCCCATCGATCTTTTCGCCGTATAAGGCCGACAATATCTCATAATCGATGATATGAAAATCAAGGCTGTCAATTACCAGGTCGTTGACCGTCAGGCGGCGGTCTTTCAGAAAGCCAACTTTCCGGATGCCGCCGATGCCGCGTATGATCCGCTCCGGATCGGGCGACTTCAGGCCAAGCGTAGCAACGGTGGTCGAGTCGAGCGAAATACCTCCGCTGCCGGTGTCCAATACAAACGTCAGGGAGTCTTGAAAATTGTCTAATAGTGCTCTGAAAACAATAACGCCTCCTGTGAACTGCCTGAAATGCACCGTAGTCAGCAGGCGACTCGGCGGATCGACAAACTCCTCCTGCGCCATGCTCACGCCGGAAAAGAACGCCAACAATATGACTAAACATCGTCGTTTCATCGCCAAAGAATCGTTCCTTAAAGTTAAACCATAATCATCCTAAAATGTTTTTTTTGGTATGAACGGTAATGACCGGTTGCAGGAGATAGGATGTGGAAGGCCCAGGAAGCGTCCGTGCGATTATTAATCAGCATGCAGAGATTTGCCTTTTTACATTTCGCAGGTTGTGAAAAAGAATGAAAGAGAACCGGCTTTTCGTTGCACAGTCCTTTTCGTACCTTTGCGCATAATTTCGTTCCGACTATGGATTTAAGTGATCTCTATAAAAAGGCAGCTGACTTTGAATTTTTGACTGTCGAAGAAGGTGTGTTCCTCTATCATAATGCCCCGCTCAGTGAATTGATGTTTATTGCCGACGAGCTTCGGAAAAAACAAGTGCCGCACGGTAAAGTGACCTGGCAGATCGACCGCAACGTCAACACGACCAACGTGTGCATTGCCAACTGTAAGTTCTGCAATTTCTTCCGGATCCCCGGCCACCCGGAAGCCTATATCACTGATATGGACACGTACCGGAAGAAGATCGAGGAGACGATCAAATATGGCGGCGACCAGCTGTTGCTGCAGGGCGGGCACCACCCCGGACTGGGCCTGCAGTTCTACGTTGATACTTTCAGTGCCATCAAAGCCGAGTTTCCCGATATCCGGCTGCACGCTTTAGGGCCACCCGAGGTGGCGCATATCACCAAGCTTGAGAAAAGTACACATCATGAAGTGCTGAAAGCTTTGAAAGAAGCGGGAATGGATTCGCTGCCGGGTGCCGGCGCCGAGATCCTGATCGACCGGGTACGCCGGCTTATCAGTAAAGGAAAATGTGGCGCGCAGGAGTGGCTCGATATCATGCACGAAGCGCACAAGCTGGACATCACAACATCCGCAACCATGATGTTTGGACACGTGGAAACGATCGAAGAACGCTTCGAACACCTTGTGAAGATCAGGGAAGTTCAAAGCCGCAAGCCGGAAAGCGCTAATGGCTTCCTGGCCTTTATCGCCTGGACCTTCCAGGATGTAGATACCTTGCTTACCCGCATCCGGGGTGTTCACAACCTGACGACCGCGGAAGAATATATCCGCATGGTGGCTTTGAGCCGCATCATGTTGCCCAACGTTAAAAATATTCAGGCCAGCTGGCTGACCGTGGGTAAACCAACGGCACAGCTTTGTTTGCATGCAGGCGCCAACGACTTTGGAAGCATCATGATCGAAGAGAATGTTGTCAGCGCGGCCGGCGCGCCTCACCGGTTCACCTATAAGTCCATCCAGGACGCCATTAAGGAAGCAGGTTTTGAGCCGCAATTGCGCAACCAGCTGTACCAGTGGCGCGAGATACCGGAAACGATCGAAGAGCAGGTAGTGAATTATTAGGACGACGACACAGGAAGTAATCCCGGGAAGAAACGGGTAGTACCATCTTCAACCTTCCACATGCAGAGCGTGGCAAGAATGTTGATAGTAATATTCCCGATGGCGCCAGGAACGATAAACGATTGGTTGACATCTTATTTTAAAGAACGGACCTATGCATACAAATAAAAGAAAAGTAGTCGTTATCGGTGGTGGATTTGCCGGTGTCAATTTCGTTAAACAACTGGCCAGACACGAAGCATTCGAGATTACCCTCGTTGATCTGAATAACTATAACTTCTTTCCGCCGCTCCTGTACCAGGTGGCAACCGGGTTTCTCGAGCCATCAAGCATCAGCTATCCTTTCAGAAAATTTTTACGCAACCGGGACAATGTGCGGTTTCGCATGGCGGAACTGAAACAGGTAGTCCCGGCCGAAAATAAAGTGATCCTCTCCAACGGAGAATTAACCTATGATATATTGGTGATGGCAACAGGCGCCGTCACGAATTATTTCGGGATGGAAAATGTGAAGCAACACGCCATTCCCATGAAAACCCTGAGCGATGCCCTGGCGATGCGGAATTTATTGCTCAACCGGCTGGAAGAAGCGACCCGGGTGACGGATATCGAGGAAAAGAAAAAACTGCTGACCATCGTGGTGGCCGGCGCAGGTCCCACAGGGGTGGAGGTTTCCGGGATGTTTGCAGAAATGCGGCAAAGCATTATCCGGAAAGATTACCCGGAACTGGGCAAAGGTTTCAGCGAAATTATATTGGTGGACGGCGGCGATGCGGTGTTGAGCCCGATGTCTGTCAAGTCCCAGCATTATTCGAAAGCATCGCTGGAGAAAATGGGTGTAAAAATAATGTTGCATACCCGCGTGAAAGATTTCGACGGAGAAACGGTGACATTAACGGACCATGATACGCTTCACATCAAAACCCGCAACCTGATCTGGGCGGCCGGTGTGGCTGCTATTCCCTTTGAAGGCATCCCCGTAGAAAGCTTTGGCCCCGGAAAACGGATGATCGTCGACGCTTTCAATAAACTGCAGGGTACGGATAATATTTACGCGATCGGGGACACCTGCCTGCAAATGACCGATGTTCATTTTCCCAAAGGCCATCCACAGGTAGCGCAGGTGGCGATACAGCAGGGCAAGCTATTGGCCAAAAATCTGGCAAAAGAGGAACGTTACCAAAAGCCTTTCTTATACAACGACAAGGGATCGATGGCGATCATCGGCCGTAATAAAGCTGTTGCAGACATTCCCAAACCTTCCATCCATTTCAACGGCTTCCTGGCCTGGGCCGTATGGTTGTTCATCCACGTGATGTCTTTGCTGACGGTGAAGAACCGGCTGCGCACTTTTGGCAACTGGGTAATTGCTTATTTCAGCAGGGACCAGTCTTTCCGGATGATCATCCGGCCGCAGGACAAGGACAAAAACGTCACGGCTTAATCAGATCAGACGGCAGGACTCGAAGTATCACTATTCCCCGGATACACGAATGGACCTGGTCTGACCGTCCCGGTCTGACCAGTTATCGGCGGCATTCGCTTGCGGTTAATGTCTTCGCCGTGGATCGAACCGAGGTTTTCGGCAATTTTTTATTAAATTAGAATATGCTTGAGAAAAACCTGTTACTGGTCATTTCGCTTTTGTTTATTATCACGCTGCTCACCATGCTGGGTAATAAACTTAAAGTAGCCTATCCAATTTTCCTGGTGATCGGCGGCCTCATCATCAGTTTTGTTCCCGAGCTTCCGGACCTGCGCATCAGCCCGGATATTGTATTTTATATTTTTTTACCTCCTATTCTTTTTGCGGCCTCCTGGCAAATTCCCTGGGCCGACTTCTGGAAACTGCGCCGCCCGATCGCCCGTTTCGGCTTCGGCCTGGTGTTTTTTACCTCCACCATCATCGCGTTTTTATCGCAGGCATTGATCCCCGGGTTCACATTGGCCTTAGGCTTTGTGCTGGGAGGTATCATTTCCCCGCCCGACGCCGTAGCTGCTACTTCTGTATTAAGGCGGCTGAACGTGCCCCGCAACGTAGTGACCCTTCTGGAAGGAGAGAGCCTGGTTAACGATGCTTCGAGCCTGATCGTTTTTCGATTCGCTTTGCTGGCGGTGATGACCGGGCAGTTTGATATCCTGGATGCCACACAAAGCTTCTTCCTGATGGCCATTGGCGGAACCGCTGTAGGGTTGGCCGTGGGCGGTCTGCTGTATCTGATTCACCGGTTCTTCCCTACCACGACGGCTATTGACACGGCGCTAACCTTGATCTCTCCTTTTGTGATGTACCTGATCGCGGAGCATCTGAATTTCTCGGGCGTGCTGGCTGTCGTTTCCGGAGGATTGTTTATCAGCTATCATTCTCATAAAATACTTTCCTACAGTTCGCGCCTGAACATTAATGGCGTCTGGAACACCATCACCTTTTTGCTTAACGGTTTTATCTTTATCCTGATTGGGCTGCAATTGCCCTACCTGTCCCGCTATTTCACGCATAATACGATTAAAGAAGCGCTGTTTTACGGGATCATCATCAGCCTGGCGGTCATACTGATCCGCGTAGTCTGGGTGTACAGCATCAACTATTTCCGCATCTTCATGAACAGGAAGAAAGCCGTAAAAGATGAAATACTGACCAATAAAGAAGCCTTTCTCATTTCCTGGTGCGGCATGCGCGGTGTAGTATCGCTGGCCGCAGCGCTGTCCATTCCGTTTTTCATCCGGGATGATGAAATGTTCCCGTTCCGGTTTTTTATCCTGTTCATCACTTTTGTGGTGATACTGATCACGCTGCTGATTCCAGGGCTTACCGTGGCACCGCTCCTGAAATGGCTGAAAATAGAAGACAGAACGGTGGCCGAGAAGAAACAGAATGAGCAAATGATCAAACTGAGCCTGGCGCAGGCTTCCCTCACCTATATTGACTCCCATTTTGCGAAAGACCTCGATAGTGACGAGCACTTCAGAGCCGTCCGAAACCGCTACGAGCGGGCCATACAGATCAGCATGCAAAAACTCGAAGGAATCAAATCAGGCGCTATCAAGCCCGCTCCCAAAGCCGCTCCCCGGCTCAAAAAAATGTTGCTGGAACTCATTGATGTGAAGCGAACAGAATTAGCCCGTTACCTGCAAACACGGCAGTTTGACGAAGAACTGATCAGGGAGAAAGAGCGCGAGCTGGACCTGGAAGAGGCCCGGTTAAGAAGCCGCGAAGGCTGATGCGGGCAACATTGCAAACGGTAATTTCCCGACTTTTGCAACTTAACCCGACATCGACATCATGGAACGTTATTATTCTGATGAGACATTCAACAGCATTGACTACACGGAAACATCACTACCCGTTGGCGAATACGAAGCCTGTACTTTTAATCATTGTCAGTTTTCTGATACGGCGTTGAGCAACAGTACTTTTATTGATTGCGTTTTCAATCATTGCAATATGAGTAATGCCCGGCTCAACCAAACGGTGCTTCGCGATGTGCGGTTTGAGCACTGCAAGATGCTCGGTCTTCATTTTGAAAACTGCAGCGACTTCCTTTTTTCTGCAACCTTCGTCCATTCTACCCTGAACTTTTCCTGCTTTTACAAAATGAAACTGCGGAAGATGAGGTTTCAGAACGCTGTCATCCACGAGGCCGACTTTACGGAAGCAGATCTGAGTGAAGCGTCTTTTGCTGATTGCGATCTGAAAGGCGCCCGGTTTGAAAACACGGTGCTGGAAAAGGCCGACTTTACCACTGCTTTCAACTATACGATCGACCCGGAACAGAACCAACTTAAAAAGGCCCGGTTTTCTCATGACGGGCTTGCCGGTCTGCTTACCAAATATGATATCATCATTAAATAAATTTCCGTCTGACTGACAACCCCCGTTCTTCCGGCCATTTTTTCCGCTTTTAGTAAACAATCAACTGATAATGCCGGGTAATTTTGCCTATTAAAATTTAAGAAAATGAGAAAATTTATGTTGGCGTCGCTGCTGGCGTTGGTGAGCAACCTTGCGCTAGCGCATGCTGTTTGGATCGAAACGAAACCGAAAGGCGCAAAAAATGCAGCCCATGAAGTAAAAGTATTTTTTGGAGAATATGCTGATAAAGACATTACCGCCGCCGATAAATGGTTTTCTGATCTGAAAGATTTTACCATCATCGCCATTGCTCCCGACGGTTCGATCGAAACGCTGGCCAAAACAGCATCGGGCGATCATTACAAAGCCAGCTTCACCCCCAAACAGGAGGGCGTCTACACGATCAGCCTGCAGCATCCTGTTAAAGACCTGTATCATGGTACTCAAATCAATTATTTTAGCAGCGCCACGGTTAAAGTAGGCGATAGCAAAACGGGAAATGAAGCGGCCCGCAACAAAAACGCTTTTAGCCTGATGTCGAAAGACGCGGCTACCGCGCAGGCTAACAAAGAGGTTAAAGTGGTGGCGTTAATGAATGGCCAGCCGGCGGCCAAAAAGGAAGTGCAGGTATTTGCGCCCAACGGATGGAGCAAAACCCTTTATACCAACGAGGCAGGGGAGATCAGCTTTACGCCCCTGTGGACCGGCGGCTATCAGGTAGAATTTTCTCACACCGACGAAAATCCAACAGAAAAAAACGGCGTGAAGGTGAAAAAAACCTTCAATGGAGCTACCTACATGATCTTCGTAAAATAATAACTTCCTGCGGCGGACTGGCGCTCCGGAGCGCTTACCCGCTGCGGCAGGTGGACGTGCGTAGCATTTAAAGTATTTTTTTATGACATACGTCTCTGTTGTTAAACGACACTACGTGCAGGCGTATCTCAACGTTCATGAAAATTTCTTTAAAAAATAAACTACGCAAAATAATGTGGGCTTTGCTTTGGATCATTGTCATCCTCGTGGCAGTGGTGGTTATATTTGTCAATCAGCCAAGCTTTGGCAAGCACGCTTCCGGTGCACGGCTGGAACGCATCAGGAAATCGCCCCAATACCGGGACGGGGCTTTTCAAAATACCCATGTCACACCAAATTTCAGTTCCGACAAAAATTTCTTTGGCGTTCTTTACGACTTCTTGTTTAAAAAGGTCAAAGACCTGCGCCCGGCAAACGATGTCCCCCTGATTAAAACCGACCTGGCGCAGTTGGGTACGGAAGACGCGTTAGTATGGATGGGGCACTCCGCCTTGTTCCTTCAGGTCTCCGGCAAACGTTTTCTCGTTGACCCCGCGCTGGTATCGGCTTCTCCGCTTTCGGCCTTTAATAAAGCTTTCAGGGGCGCGTCCGGCTATCAACCGGAAGACCTTCCCCCGGTGGATTACCTGGTCATCACACATGATCACTGGGATCATCTCGATTATAATACCGTCCGTCGCATCAGGGATCGCGTAGGTAAAGTAATTTGCCCCCTGGGCGTAGGCGCGCATCTGGAATATTGGGGATTTGCTCCTGATCAGATTATCGAACTCGACTGGCAGGACCAGGCTTCTTTGGACGGTGGCTTCACCATTACCGCTCTGCCTGCCAGGCATTTTTCCGGCCGTGGCTTCAAGCGGAATCAATCGTTGTGGGCTTCATTCATGTTGCAATCCGCCGCAAAAAATATTTACATTGGCGGAGACTCGGGTTATGATGATCACTTTGCCGCTATTAAAAAACGATTTGGTGCCATTGACCTGGCCATCCTGGAAAACGGCCAGTATAATGACTCCTGGAAATACATCCACCTGACTCCCAAAGATCTTATCCAGGCGATAAACGATTTGCAGCCGAAGCAGTTACTTACAGTGCATAATTCAAAATACGCATTGGCGATGCATGCCTGGTATGAGCCACTGGAAAATATTTCCCGCGTTGCGCAAGAGCGCGACATCAATTTATTGACACCCATCATAGGAGAGGTGGTTCATTTAAAAGACACCACGCAAACCTTTACCCAATGGTGGAAAACCGGAGTGCCGACCAACTAATGATAAGGCAAATTTTTCAAGGCAACGACAGGTTCGGACCTCTCATGATTGTTGCTATATCAAAGGTGTGTTGGTTTTTTATTAGTGGCCTAAAAATTGGTACATTACTGCTGACGTTTATCGAGTTTATGCTTAACTTTCCACCACTTTCGCTCGAAAACACAAACTTTAATTCATATTAATATATAACTATGCAAACTTCACAAGTCAAGGCCTTCGGAACGGAAGCGGCTGAGGCGGATCTCCAGCCTATGGATATTACGCGCAGAGACGTTACGGCCAAAGATGTAGAGATCGAAATTTTATACTGCGGTGTTTGCCACTCCGACCTGCACACTGCACGGAACGACTGGGGTGGCACAAAATATCCTGCCGTTCCCGGACACGAGATCGTTGGAAAAGTGGTGCGCGTCGGAAGCGAGGTGACCAAATTTAAAGCCGGCGACCTGGCGGCAGTAGGCTGTATGGTCGATAGCTGTCAAACCTGTGAGAACTGTAGGCAGGACCTGGAACAGTTTTGCCTCAACGGCTTCACCGGAACTTATAATGGTCATGACAAACATTCGGGAAACCAAACCTTTGGCGGTTACTCTGAAAAGATCGTGGTGGACGAGCATTTTGTGTTGAAAGTGCCAGACAACCTGGATCTGGCGGCCGTGGCGCCGATCCTTTGCGCAGGGATCACTACGTGGTCGCCGTTGCGGCATTGGAACGTAACAAAGGGCAGCAAAGTGGCTGTAGTGGGCTTAGGCGGACTGGGACATATGGCGCTGAAACTGGCGCACGCACTGGGCGCGGAGGTAACGCTGTTTTCCCGCAGCGCGGGCAAAACAGAAGAAGCGAAGTCGCTGGGCGCAGACAATGTGGTCATCTCCACCGATGCCGCACAAATGGACACGGTGAAGGGCAAATTTGACGTGATCATTGATACCGTTCCTTATGTACATGATCTTAATCCTTACATCACAACTTTGCATTCCAGCGGAACATTAGTATTGGTAGGTTACCTGGGGCCATTGGAACCCGTGCTGAACACGGCGCCCATGGTGCTCGGCAGAAAAGCCATTTCAGGATCACTGATCGGCGGCATTGCGGAAACACAGGAGCTGCTGGATTTCTGCGGCGAACACAATATTGTTTCTGAAATTGAGCTGATCAATATGCAGGACATCAACAACGCCTACGAGCGGATGTTGAAAAGTGATGTGCGTTACCGTTTTGTAATTGATATGTCGAGCCTGAAGAATTAATACTCTCGTTGAATTTTCTTTATGGGAACCGGGTATATGCCCGGTTCTTTTTTTGAGTAGAACCGCGTTCCTGAAAGACGGCCATAACAAGGGATGGGTGCATAACATTTTCGTCCTGGGCGCTGTTTCAACTTTTTTCATTCTTCGAAAGGGACGGAGCCGGATCATGTGTGCCAATAAGAGCGATATTTCATGCCGGTTTTTATGGCTTCAGCGGCCCCGCACTAATTCCTGGCGCTGGTAGCGCTTTCTGATCTGATGATTTGCCTGGTGCTTGCGTGCAGAAACGGTCAGACGGAGACCGTCAGACCGGGTTAGGTTGGATTTTTTCCCGTCCGTCCCGGCACGGGCGGGCGCTTTGGTTCGCTTGAAATGTTCTGCTGAACAATATTCAAAAGGTTAAACAACTTCCTACTCTGCGTGCTCTGCGAACAAATCTTTGCGCACTTTGCCGTAAAAAATCACATAAAAAGAAAAAATGTTATGCACCCCAAAGGATTTCACTACGATTTCAAAGTTCACTACTTTTGACGCGCTTAAAACCATCACGTATGACGAAGATCCGGATCTTTATTACAGGAGGCACTTTCGACAAGGAATATAATATGCTGAATGGCCAGTTATATTTTAAAGACACGCATATGCACGAGCTCCTGGAAAAAGGCCGCAACCTCGTACCCGTAGAGATCCGGACATTGATGATGATCGACAGCCTTGAAATGACCGATGAAGATCGCGAACTCATCGCCTACCAGTGTGAGCAATGTGACGAAGAACGGATCGTTATTACGCATGGCACGGACACCATGTCGCAAACGGCTAAGGTTCTGGCTGGCTCTGTGAAAAATAAAACCATCATTATCACCGGCGCCATGATCCCGATAAAATTCGGCAGTTCCGATGGCTTGTTCAACCTGGGAAGCGCCCTGGCCTTTGCGCAGACGCTTCCGCACGGGGTGTATGTTGCTATGAACGGTCGCTATTTCCACTGGGACAATGTCCGCAAAAACAGGCAGACCGGCGTGTTTGAAGAATTGAAATAAAACCCGTCTTATTCTTTCTTTTTTTGCTGCATCTTTGCAGGCCGGTAAACGATGCTGACATAAAAGCCGGTCGCATTTTTAGCGGTCGTCCGTTGCCCGATGGATTGATCCCACACTAAACGACATCATTAAACTGATACACAACTCATGAAAACCGACATTATTAAAGTCTTACCTGTGCTCCCGGGTAGCTAAACATTTGATGATCGACGTTCTATTCAGCTAAAACCAATAAAATATCTCGAATGAAAAGCTCAGGCAACGCCGCGATAGGTTTCATCTTTGTGACCCTCCTGATTGATGTGATGGGGTGGGGACTGATCATTCCCGTGATGCCGGATCTGATCTCACAATTGAAAGGCATTCCCATCAACGAAGCCAGCGCCTACGGCTCCTGGCTGTTGTCTGCTTTTGCGATCACTCAATTCGCCTTTGCGCCAATGATCGGGAACCTGAGTGACCGGTATGGCAGGAGACCCGTGCTCTTGTTTTCGCTGTTGGGCTTTGGTATCGACTATATCATACTGGCAATATCTCCCACCTATGGATGGCTTTTCCTGGGGCGCGTGGTGGCAGGCATTACCGGCGCCAGCTTCACCACGGCCTCTGCCTACATTGCAGACGTGAGCACGCCCGAAACAAGGGCCAAAAACTTTGGCCTCATCGGCGCCGCTTTCGGTTTGGGCTTCGTCATTGGGCCGGCGCTCGGTGGTTTGCTGGCAAGCTGGGGCGTGCGTGCACCGTTCTATGCCGCTGCTGTTTTGTGCCTGCTTAATTGCCTGTACGGCTACTTTATACTACCGGAATCCTTATCTAAAGAAAACCGCAGGCCTTTTAGCTGGAAGCGCGCCAATCCATTCGGAGCGCTGATGTTCCTCAAAAAATACCCGGCCATTTCGGGCCTCGCCTTGTGCTTTTTCCTGATTTACCTGGCCGCTCAGGCAGTTCAGGGCAACTGGAACTTTTTTACCATGTATCGTTTTAACTGGACGGAAAAAATGGTGGGGATTTCTCTTGCCGTAGTGGGATTGTTAGTAGGTTCGGTGCAAGCGGGGCTTACCCGCGTCGTCAATCCGAAGTTGGGTAATGAAAAAAGTATTTACCTCGGGCTGTCGCTGTATACCCTCGGATTGCTGCTGTTCGCTTTTGCAACGGAGACCTGGATGATGTTTGCATTTCTGATCCCCTATTGCCTGGGAGGGATCTGTAGCCCTTCGTTGCAGGCCATCCTGGCCGGCCATGTGCCAGCCAATGAGCAGGGTGAACTTCAGGGGGCGCTGACCAGTTTGATGAGCATCACCACCATTATCGGTCCACTGCTCATGAACTACCTGTTTTATTATTTCACGTCGCCGGTCGCACCGGTGCATTTCCCCGGCATCGCCTTTTTGCTGGCAGCGGTCTTTATGCTGATCAGTATTTTTATTGCCTGGCGGGTATTGCAAAAAGAGAAAAAAGCCGACCCGGCGCTGGCCGCTATCATCGAAGGAAAAGCAGACAATACGCCGGCCCAGATGCATTAACGGTTATTCCCTGTAGCCGCTTTAAGAGCCGCTACGTTTTTCTTTTCGCTCCCGATAAATATCTCCTTACCGATGATCACCACCGGCCTTTTTAAGAAAGTGTCGTGCTCCAGGATGTAGTTTTTATAATCCTCGTCAGCCAGTTTTTTGTCTTTCAGTCCCAGCTCTTTGTATTTAAGGGCCCGCCTGCTGAACAAAGCCTCATAGCTTCCGGCCAATTGCTTCATCTCGTCCAATTGCGCGGGAGTGATCTTGTCTGTTCTGATATCCTGCAGCTCAAAGCCTGTTTTCTCGCTGATACCGGCACTTTCCATGATCTCTGCACAGGTGGTACAAGGACCGAGATAATAGATCTTTTTCATCTTATAGTTTTAATTTTTATGACCATCAATCCTCCTCGCTTTCGGATGGACGGCGCGGTCCCAAAGATAGGAGCTGCCTGAATATAAAACCAGGCCGGTTGATAATCGCTGTTCGTGTTTGCCGCAACCCGGTATCCGCCTTTCTGTTGCGAAAACCGTCCAACCTTTACTCAAAAGATTTGTTATCTTTGCGTACTAATTTTCATAGTTATGATCAAGACAGGAAATCCCGTTATTAGCATATATACCGAAATGACCCCCAATCCGGAAACGATGAAGTTTGTGGCCAACAAGCTTTTATACCCGGGTAAAAGCATCGATTTTCCCGATGCGGAAAGCGCCAAGCCTTCACCGTTAGCGACTGAACTGTTTGGTTTTCCGTTTATTAAGGCGGTATTTATTGCGAGCAATTTCGTTACGTTGACCAAGACGCCTGATGCGGAGTGGATGGATGTGACCCCTTCTATCCGCCAGTTTCTGAAAGATTACCTGGAAGAAGGAAAGCCGGTAATTAACGAAGACGAAATTGTTGAAGTGAAGAAAGAAAGCACCAACGAAGTATTGGCCGATGATGACGATGTGGTGAAAAGGATCAAGGAACTGCTTGAAAATTATGTTAAACCTGCCGTGGAAATGGATGGCGGGGCAATCCAGTTTAAAAGCTACAACGATGGTGTGGTAAACCTGATGATGCAGGGAAGCTGCAGTGGTTGTCCTTCTTCCATGATCACGCTGAAAGCAGGTATTGAAGGCATGATGAAGCGCATGATCCCCGAGGTGAAAGAAGTAGTAGCAGAAGCTGAATAAGACCCATTCGGTATTAAAGATTATCAATAACGACGAAGCCGTGTATTATTAATTGCACGGCTTTTTCTTTGCCCGTATTTTTGGAAAAACATCTTTTGCCTGTACAGGAATTTTTAGATCAGTTTGTTAATGGCATAAAAGCCACTACGCCCATCGAATTTATCGCAGTGCTGGCGGGCATTGCCAGCGTGTGGTATAGCCGGATGGAGCACATTCTTGTCTACCCAACCGGCCTCATCAACACCGTAATCTACGTCTGGCTGAGTTTTCAATATCATCTCCTGGGCGAAGCCACCGTAAACTTTTATTACACGGTGATGAATATGTACGGCTGGTACCTGTGGACCAGGAAGGATGAACGGGACCAGGTTATTTTACATATCACCCGTTCTTCCCATCGCGAATGGGTGCAGCAACTATTATTTTTCGGCTGCGTTTATGTCAGCATCTTTTTTGCGTTAAAATACCTCAAGCAGGCCTTTGCGCCGGGCGCGATTCCCTGGGCAGATGCTCTGGCCGCGGCGAGCGCGTTTACAGGTATGTGGCTAATGGCAAAGAAGAAGGTCGAAAGCTGGTACTGGTGGCTGCTTACGAATATTTGCGGAATGCCGCTCTATTTTGTAAAAGGGTTGGTATTTACAAGCGTTTATTACTTTATATTACTTCTTCTGGCCATTGGCGGTTTGGCAACATGGCAACGCCGGGCGAAAGAGCACGAATCTGTTATACATGATTAAGAAAATTGTGATCATCGGCCCGGAAAGCACGGGAAAAAGTACGCTGTGCGAACAGCTGGCCCGACATTACGAAACGGAGTGGTGCCCGGAGTATGCGCGGCAGTACCTTCTGCAAAACGGCACTGATTATACGTTTGAAGACCTGGCCGACATCGCAAGGGGCCAATTGCAGCTGGAGGAAACCTTTTTAGAGAAGATCAGAAAGACCGAAAGTGAGGAAGACCAAAAGTCAACTTCTGGACTCCTGACCTCCGACTTCCGACTTTCTGACCCCGGACTTCGGCCTTCCCCCCTCTTCCTCGACACCGACATGTACGTCATGAAAGTGTGGTGTGAGTTTGTATTTGGCAACTGCCACCGTTTTATCCTGGATGAAATTGTATCACGTAAATATGACCTTTACCTGTTGTGTAATACGGACCTTCCCTGGACAAAGGACGAGCTTCGTGAGTATCCCGACCTGGCCACCAGGGAACGATTGTTCAAGATGTACAAGGACATCCTGGTGAATCAGTCAACACCCTGGACCGAAATAAAAGGTAACAATGAACAGCGGCTGGAAATCGCCATCGCCGCAACAGATCAACTTTTATATGGACATTAATATCTCCTACCACTCCGGCATTTATATACTCCGTGCACGTCAGCAACTGAATTGCGATCTGGATACAGCGTGGGCTTACTTTGCCACCCCTGAAAATCTGCAGGCGATCACACCAGAGGATGTCGGTTTTGAAATTACTTCGGGAGCGGATGGAAGCATCTATCCGGGTAAGATCATCACCTACCAGATCCGTATTTTACCGCTCATTAAAAATAAATGGGTGACAGAGATCACGCAGGTCGCACCGCGTCAATATTTTATAGACGAACAAAGAAAGGGGCCCTATGCACTATGGCACCATGAACATCACTTTGAAGAACATGAAGGAGGTGTTTTAATGCGGGATATGGTCAGCTATAAATTGCCTTTGGGACTTTTGGGCAGAGCCGTGGCCGGTCAGCTTATCGCTAAAAAGCTAAAGCAGATCTTCTCCTTCAGGTATGAAGTACTGAGCAGGCAATTTGCTTAAACAGCATGAGACTTTAATACACCCTCTAACTCGGCGAGAGGCCGCACGCCGGACTGTCTCCACACTTGCTTTCCGTTTTTGAACAGGATCAGCGTCGGAACGCCCTGAACCTGGTAGGCATTAGCGGCCTGGGGGCTTTTATCAATATCGATCTTAATGATGGTAGCCTCGTCGCCCATGCGTTGTTTCAGCTGTTCTAAAATGGGTGACATCATTTTGCAAGGCCCGCACCACTCGGCGAAAAAGTCCACCAATACCGGCTTATTCTGATTGATGATTTCCCGGAATGTCATGCTCTTTTTTTTGTTTGGTAAATAATGAGAATAATAAACCGCCCATCAAAGCGCCATACAGCGTGCTGTTCAGCGGCCGCGACGTAATGGTACAGGTTCCTGAAACACATCCGACGAAATGCCAGTACAAAAAACCCGCCAAAGCGCCGACGATTGTGCCCACTATTACGAGCCTGTTTCTTTTAATAAAATTCATGTGCTCACTTTTCGTTAATAATCGCCTGGATGTCCCGGTCCGGTTTCAGAAAATTCATCTGCTGCATGATTTTCCGGCTTCGCGCGGCAACATAGGGACTCATCGGCTTGACCGTGTATTTTTTCGGATTAGGTAATGCTGCGGCAATAGCGGCCGCTTGCGACTGGGACAGCTGATGAGCCGATTTGCCAAAGTATTTCTGAGACGCCGCTTCTATGCCAAAGATACCCTTGCCCATCTCGGCCACATTGAGATAAACCTCCAGGATCCTTTTTTTGCCCCAGATCTTTTCGATCATAAATGTGAAATAGGTTTCGAGGCCTTTTCTCACCCAGCTCCGGCCCTGCCACAGAAACACATTCTTTGCCGTTTGCTGACTGATGGTGCTTCCCCCGCGGATGCGGCCGGGTTTCCGCTGATTATAATCCAGCGCTTTTTGAATGCTCTTCCAGTCGAACCCATTATGGTCAGGGAACAACTGATCTTCCGAGGCAATCACAGCCAGCTTTGCATTGGCAGCAATCTCGGGCATCCCGGCATATTTTTTCTCCATGCCGTACCCGTCTAAAAAGCTCGCGATCTGGGTAACAGTAATAGGAGGATTGATCCATTTCAACGCAACAATATAGATGATATGAGCCAGAAAGAGAAAGATGATCGTCCTCTTAATCAACCGCCATATTCGTCTAAATATTTTCATGATATGCAATATATTGAAAAGTTAGGAAGTCAGGAGTCGGAGGTCAGGAAGTCCGGGGTCGGAGGTCTGAAGATGAATAAAGTTATGGTTGAATGTTCTTGTTGTTCGTGCACCTTCATGTGGCAGACCAGGTGCACGACGCTCATCCGACTGTAAGTCGTGTTATGGCTGATTCAATAATATCAATTAATGCGCTTTATAGAACAATAACCCGATGATCAGCGCGATGGAAAAGCCAATAAGTATAATACCATTGATCCGGTTGATCAGTTGAATGTTATGCGGCGTAAGCCGGTTGCGTATTTTACCCGCCAGCATTACCTTGGTGATATCCGCCGCCAGCACGACCAGCAGGCAGGTCGAGAAGATCAGGATCCGCTCTTCAATGGTGTGATTGATAAACGAGGTGGACGCAGTAAGCCAGAAAAGAAAAACAGACGGGTTGAGCGTGTTCATCAGGTATCCGGATATAAACATAGTAGCGTAATCCCGCTTTCTGAAAGTGATCTGTACCGCTTCTCCCTGCTCGTTGATCTTGACCTTTTTGAAGAACAGGAAATAGATACCAATGGCCATCAGGAAGACGCTCCCCGTAATGCCAATGGCTTGCTTGTACTCGCTGATCACTTCAAACAGGGCGGAAAAAGCGTTGCTCACAAACGCGATGGTAATATCGCTGGCAGACACTCCCGCCACAAACGCGAAGCCGCCTTTGTGCCCCACGTTGATACTATGTTTTATAATAGAGAAGAGAACAGGCCCTACCGCTATGCTTAACAATAATCCTAAGGTTAATCCTTTAATTAAGCCTTCAATCATAGTGCCGACAAGATTAAGGAACTTTTTTTAAGGTATGAAATGACCATAAAAATTTTTGAGCAAATTCATACACAACGCGATGAAAATCTTTATGCAAATTTCCAGGTGACAAATGAAACCAGATCAGCAAAAGTAACATCGCATCATGATCAGATCGGTCCCGGTCAACATACCGTGAAGTTAAATTTTACCCGTGGCCAGAAACTTGTCCCAGTTCTCGAGCATGTTGCCTTTCATGACACGGGGAAATTTATTCTGGCTTCCGAGCTTTCCCCGGAGCTCCATAAACCTGAGAAATTTTTCTTCCGGAAGTATTTCGATGAAAACATCTGTCAATGCGCTGGTTCTTTCTGTGGCATAATCATCGTTGATCTCTTTCAGTTTATGGTCTATAAACCGGATCAGCTCGTCCGGATCCACGTTGTCATCCGTCGCGATATACCATTTATGCGCAAAGTAATTCTTGTAGGGAAAGCCGGTGACCGTATATTCGGGTATACTGATATTGAAATGATTATTAGCACTTTCAATAGCACAGTTCATGTTATCCACGCTCAGGTGCTCGCCTACCAGGCTTAAAAAATGCTTGGTCCGCCCGGTGATCAACACTTCACATTTCTCTACATTCAGAAACCGGATGGTGTCGCCAATCAGGTATCGCCAGGATCCTGCATTGGTATTGAGCAATATCGCGTAGTCCTTCCCATATTCCACTTCGTCGATTAATAAAGCCTGCGCTTCGGGACGGATATTTCCTTCCGCGTCAAAGTTCTTGTCGTCGAACGGAACAAATTCAAAGAAAATATTATTATTGGTAATCAGCTGCATGCCCAACGCATGCTCTTTCATTTTATACCCGATGAATCCTTCGCTTGACAGGTAATTCTCAACATAGACAATGGGCTTTCCCAGTAACTTTTCGAAGGACTTTTTATAGGGCTGGAAGGACACCCCACCGTGAACGAAGACTCCGAAATTGGGCCATATTTCGTGGATATTATTGACCTGATACTTTTCTATCACCATCTCCATGCACATCTGGCACCAGGCCGGCACGCCGACAATATAGCCGATATCCCATTCGCGCGCATGCTCCACAATTTCATTCAGCTTCTCGTTCCAGTCTTTCAGCGCGGCAATGCGTCCGCCGGGCTTGTAAAAAGTTTGAAACCAGAAAGGACGTTTCTTAGCCAGGATCCCGCTCAGGTCGCCGGCATACCAGCCAATGTCGCTTCGCTGAAGATCCGTAGTACCCCCGATCATCAAAAAGCTTTTTCGCAAGGCTTTCTTGTTGGCCTCCTGGTAATAAAAAACGCTGATCAACTGTTTGACGTAGTTGATCGTGTTGCTGCGCAGGAGGTCTTTAGTGACAGGAATGTACTTGCTGGCCGCCTCCGAAGTGCCGGAGCTCAGGGCGAAATATTCAATTTTGCCCGGCCAGGTAATGTCAGGAACCCCGTCCAGCGTTCGCTTCCACCAATCATTGTAGATCTTGTTGTAATCGTGAATCGGGACTGATTCCTGGAAGGCTTTTTCTACGTTCTTGCTGAGCAGCACCTTGTCAAAGTGAAATTTTTGGCCAAACTCGGTGAATCTTGCCTTTTTGAGCAGTTTTTTCAACACTTTCCGCTGTTGCTTACGGGCATCAGTCGCCGGAAGGCCCAACGCCCTCGCAATCGCTTTCGGTATTTTAAGATCGATTATTGATGCCATAAACTACTACCTGCGGGGTGCAGCAAAGATGCAAGATACGATTTTGTGAAAAAAAGGGTTTTCTATTCTGTCCTGTAGCGATCAGCGTTGCTGAAAGTCGCTTTCGGTTGTCGCCGCCTGGCGGGAATCTTTGTCAAAGCAGTTGTTAATTTGTCTGCGTGCTGTTCCCGGCAAACTTACAGGAAAGTTTCCATCCGCAAACGAATACGCACAGAACGGTCACGGCAGCCGCATTTATTTGACAGTCGTTTTACCGTGACCATCCCGAAAAAAGGTAATTGTGCCGGGTTGGCACTTGAAGAAGCTCCAAGAGGGCGAATATCACCTTTCAGGCTTTTGAAATATCCAAAGCCTGTATTTTGATAATAACGCCCGTCTTTCACGCTTAGCTGTGTTTGCTCTTTGCGCCGCGCACGGTTGGGGGTCCTATAATAAATACAGCCAGATGGTTACCAGGCAGGCCAGCGCGCTCAGGAAAAAGGTCCCCAAGGTGATCAGTTTGGCATCGCGGCGGGCCCGTCTCTCTTGCCGCTGCCGTTGCTTCAGGTCGGTAA
The DNA here is from genome assembly GCF_055693045.2 of Niabella sp. ZPM-14. Taxonomy (NCBI): domain Bacteria; kingdom Pseudomonadati; phylum Bacteroidota; class Chitinophagia; order Chitinophagales; family Chitinophagaceae; genus Niabella; species Niabella sp. ZPM-14. The sequence goes on along the minus strand of NZ_CM181148.1, from coordinate 2,635,226 downwards.
TGGCGATCCGAAGGCGATCGGGCAGGGGTTCGTTGGTTAGAAAGCTGATCATTGAGCGTTGCAGAACAGCTCTCGTCCGGATTACTTTTAGCAATTGACTTTTCCTCGATCTTTCGGCCGACCGGGCACGATTCTGGTGAGAACGCAGCCAGCGCGCACCTGTCTGATATATTTGAAAGCGGATACGTTTCATTATTGGTAGTTTAGCAGCACTCAAAGGAAGGATTTATTTCATTCCCGCTGACCGGGATTTTCCCCGTTTTTTGAAAACCTTGATTCGATGGCATAAAGGACCACTGCTAAAGAGGGCTTCGTTATCTTTGTCCCATGTTAAAAACCGTTTTACACGAAGCCATCATGGCCGGCGGGGAGCAGGTCTCTAAATATTTCAACCAGACATTTGAAATCAAATACAAAGAAGGACGCAACAACCTTGTTACCGCCGCTGATCATGCCTCAGAAAAAGCCATCCTGGAAGTGATCCAGAAAGCCTATCCGGACCATTACATCCTGACCGAAGAAACGGGAGCGCTGCCGCAGGATTCAGAGTACAAATGGATCATCGATCCTATTGACGGCACGATCAATTTTGCGCACGGCATCCCGCTCAATTGTATTTCAATCGGCGTGGAGCACAAAGGCGAAATGATCCTGGGTATGGTTTACAACCCCCACATGAACGAGCTGTTCTTTGCTGAGAAAGGAGAAGGGGCTACGCTGAACGGCCAGCCCATCAAAGTGAGCAGTGAGACCGATGTGATGAAAAGCTGCCTGGTTACCGGCTTTCCTTATACCTATATCCAGGAACATAACGGGCCACTGGAAGTGTTTGAACGATTTATCAGGGAAGGCGTTCCGGTGCGCAGGCTGGGGGCCGCGGCTATTGATCTTTGCTGGGTGGCCGCGGGCCGTTTGGACGGGTTCTATGAACATAAACTACAACCCTGGGACAGCGCCGCGGGATTTTTGATCGTGGAAGAGGCAGGGGGTAAAGTGACTGATTTTGAAGGCAACCGCTACAACCCCTATGAACCGCGGGTAGTATCGACGAATGGATTGATCCATGAGCAATTGTTGGGGATGATCAATGATGTACACCATTAGATGTACGTATTGATAGCCTTAAAAAATAAACATCATGAATGCCGAAGAGTTAAAGCAAAGAACAAAGCAGTTTGCAATTAATGTGGCGAGGCTAACACAGCTACTTCCTGAGAATCGCATTAGCAATGCTTATTGCAATCAAATCGTACGATCGTCAAGTTCTACAGGAGCCAATTATCGCGCTTGCAGAAGAGCTAAGTCGAGTGCAGATCATATCAATAAACTTAAGATTGTAGAAGAATAATTAGATGAAAGTTTATATTTTTTAGAATTATTGTTAGAATTAATCCCACGTTCAAAGAAAAAATAAATAGTATTTATACTGAAGGGGAAACCTTACTGAAAATAATTGTTTCCACATTAATTACATTAAGGAATAAACTCAATATTAAACAGTAACGTACATTGTACATAAAACACCGTACATAGAAAATGAGCGACCGCACAGAATTATCCGATCTTGGTGAGTTTGGACTGATAGAACATCTCACCAAAAACATAGAGCTGCAAAATGCCTCTTCGCTGCTCGGCGTGGGCGATGACGCCGCCGTGATTGACCATTTTGGTAAACAAACCGTAGTAACCACCGACCTGCTTTTGGAAGGAGTCCATTTTGACCTGATGTACACACCGCTGAAACACCTCGGCTATAAAAGCATCGTGGTGAACCTCAGCGACGTATATGCCATGAACGCTGTGCCCACGCAGGTCACGGTAAGCCTGGGCATCAGCAACCGCGTGAGCCTGGAAGCTTTGAATGAATTTTATGACGGCGTATACACCGCCTGCAACCATTATGGCGTTGACCTGGTGGGAGGCGACACCACCACTTCCCAAAAAGGCTTTGTTATTTCTGTAACCGCCATCGGTGAAGTGACGCCGGATAAATTTGTAAAACGCAGTGGTGCTCAAAAGGGCGATCTGCTTTGCGTTTCAGGAGATCTGGGCGCTGCCTATATCGGGTTGCTCTTTTTAGAAAGGGAGAAAAAAATATTCCTGGAAAGTCCGGGTGTACAACCCGACCTGGAGCAGGAGACCTATGTGATCGGGCGATTATTGAAGCCGGAAGCAAGGAAAGATATAGTTGAATTTTTTGCCGAAACGGAACTGCTTCCTACAGCAATGATGGATGTAAGCGATGGACTCAGCTCGGAGATCTTGCATATCTGCAAACAGAGTAACCTGGGTTGTGTGTTATATGAAGATAAAATTCCCGTAGCCGAAGAAAGCCGCATGGCCGCCTTCAAATTTGAAATAGACCCCACGGCCTGCGCGCTCAGCGGCGGCGAAGATTATGAATTGCTGTTCACGGTGTCACAGAGTGACTATGAGAAAGTATCGGCCAACGCCAATATCAGCGTCATCGGGTACATGACAGAAGCGTCGGAAGGAGCACACCTGATCACCAAAGGCGGCAGCAGGCATGCCATTACAGCACAGGGCTGGAACCCATTAAAATAAAGCACGCTAACAAACAAATAGCGTGCACCATCAAGCTAATACTTTAATGACGGTAGTAACAAATATGTTTGGCAATCGCTTTCCTGTTTTTCTGGTGATCCTTGTTATCGTTTTTTCTTCCTGCGGCTCGTCCAACAAAGCGTTCAATCCTCATAAAAAGTTTAGCCCTCAACAGTTGCAGGAGGATTATGATCTTTTCCGTAATGTTCTGCAGGAGCAGCACCCTTCATTGTATTGGTACTCACCCAAAACCGTGATGCATAGCGCCTTCGAGGCCGGACGCAGGCAACTGAATGACAGCCTGTCTGAATATGATTTCAGGAAGGTCCTTCAGCCGGTTGTCGCACTGATCAAATGTGGGCACACGACGGTCCGGGTGTCTAAGCCCTACGAAAAACATATAGAAGGGTCGGACGCAACGTCAAGCTTTCCCTTTACTGTTAAAGCATGGGAAGATACCGCCGTTCTTATAGCTACCCGTGACAAAAACAGCGACATGGTAAGGGGCGATGTGATTGAAGCCGTTAATGGCAAGTCTATCCGTCATCTATTAGATACCATGCAGCGCTACATTTCGGCTGATGGCGGAAACAAGGTTGCTAAAAATCAGTACATCAGCTACGGCTCGAATTTTGGTTCTTTATACAGCGGGCTTTTTGGATGGCAAAAGAATTACCGGATCTCTTACCTCGATTCGTCCGGCGGCCGGCATCAGACCGTATTGGAAAGAGGAGCACTTCTCAGAGATACCAGCCAGAAAGCAAAAAAACCTAAACCCGGGAAAAAAGAAAAAATTTCTAAACGGCAACGCTTGGAACGCCAACGCCACCTGGAAATCAGCGAGGGCGTGGCTTTGATGGAATTGAACAGCTTTTCCGAGAAACTCAAGCTGAGAAAATTTTTCCGTCAGTCCTTTAAAAAATTAGACAAGGAACGGGTGCAGCATCTCATCATTGACCTCCGCCGGAACGGGGGCGGCCGTCTCAACAATTTTGTGTTGCTCAACCGCCATCTCATCGATCATCCCTACACCATGTGTGATTCTATCTACGCTATTTCGCGCTCATCAGCGTATGGCCGTTATATTGAAAAATATTTCTTAACACGGTTACAGATGTGGTTGAACACTAAAAAGAGCGGCGACAAATACCACTATCGCTATTTTGAACGGCATGTGTACCAACCGAAAAGGAGGAACCATTTTGACGGGGAGATTTATATCCTGAGCAGCGGGTTCACGGCATCTGCCAGTTCGCTGATGCTCGGTTTGCTGCGCGGCCAGGAAAATGTCACGATCGTGGGTGACCCTTCTGGCGGGGCTGCTTACGGCGGCTCGGCATGGGTGATACCGGATGTAACCCTACCCAATACGAAGGTCCGCTTCCGGCTGCCTTTGTTTCGCTTCGTGACCAACAAAACGCTGCCTAAAGATGGGCAAGGCGTGCAGCCGGATGTATTTGTCGGTCCATCGGCAGAGGCCATCCGAGCCGGCGAAGATTATAAGATGAAGCATACCATTCAATTGATCAGGTGCTCGCCAGGAAAGGAGTAAATCATTTATGTTTTTTCTGAAATGAAGATCCGCCTTTTGGATAACATTTCATACAAAGAACCGTCTTTGGATATCGACTTTCAAATAAACGGTAATCTTTTAGAAAGCATTATTTCTTTCTTTTCTCGCCAAAATCTTCCTGCTGTTTTTCCACTTCTCTTAGTTTGTATTGATTCAGTTCCTTTTTTAGCTGATCGAGCTCTTTCTGCAATTGATGTTCAGTTCCCGATTGCGCGTCGATTTTTCGGGTGTCTTGTGTAAAATAGGCGTCGAGCTCTTTTTGCGAAAATATCAGCTGGTTATTGGGTGGGGAAGTTCGAAGCGTCAAACTCGCCATTGACGGACGGTTACTTCCCTCTTTATCAAGATATGCTTTTATAGTGATGGTTCCCGCCTGAGTGGTGGAGCGTACCAGCACCGGGGCGGTTCCCCAGTTCAGTTTTTGTAAGGCTGACTGTCGCGGGTGATCTCCTATCAGCTCGCCGTTCCCTTCCACTTCAAAATAAATCTGGCTGTTGTTCAGCCGTTTGATCGTGCCGTCTTTGTCGGCTACCGCGGCGACAACTGTAATAAAGTCTGACCCATCGGCGTTGAAGGCTGTTCCTTCATTATCTGTCCATAACAGGATCTTTTCAGGCCGATAAGAAGGATAAACCGTATCAGTGATGACCTTCTTTCCATCGATAAAGCCTTCCGCAGCGAGGTATACTTCGCTTTGCCGGTTGCCTCTCGTTCTTGATTTGATCTCCATGAAATGGTACACATCTTTAAAAATAATCGGCGGCGAAGGCATTCCCTTTGCGTGCGGATTTTGATACACGTGTGTCTTCCCGTTTTTAAAAGCGGTTAGCCGCACCTCATCACAGTTGGAATAGACCACCACGTCTTCGCCGGAGAAAGGGGTCATTTCATTGGCTATGAACAGTACCGGTCCTGTTTCATACGGCCGGTTTTCTCTGGCGGCAGCGCGTTGCGCTTTAAACATATAATAAGCGTATTTGGGCTGGCGGTAGGCGTCCATCAAGCCACCATAGAACGGATCAGGGTGATATCCGCGCTGATGATCAAAGGAATGCCATAATGCGCCTCCTACATGTTGTCTGCTGGTTTTGTACAGCACATCGTAACTGGTAAACGGGTAGGAGGGGTTGGCATAATGCTGCGCTTGTATCAGCATCGGCCTTTCGCCCCAGCTGCGATGGACCCGGCTCGAAGAGTTATGCGAATTCCAGGTGTCCACATTGTCGCCCCACTCCCGTGTGAAATAGGTTTTGGTCGGGTCTGCTTTTTTCTCCTTGCCGCCATTGGCCACGGCCGGGTGCGCAAACTGGACGGAATAATATTCGGCACCCCTGGCCATATCGTCGCAAGCCGTGTAAGAGTTGGGGTAAGGAAATTCCTGTTCCACTGTTTCCTTTGCCTTTTTCGCGAAATAGTCCGGGTAGTGGGTTTCATTCAGGATGGGCTCCCAAAGCCACACGCTCGGGCGATTTCTGTCGCGCCTCACCATATTGCGAATGTCTTTATAGATCAACTGCTCGAACCGGGGATCATCATTCCAAAACTGCCAACCGGGAGTGTTTACAATAACAAACAACCCGAGCTCATCGCAGGCATCCATAAAGGCAGGATCCTGCGGGTAATGGGCATTCCGGATCACCTTAAGTCCGGCATCTCTCAACTTTTTGGCGTCGCGCCAATGAATATTATTGCTCAGGGCGTTGCCCACCACGGCGAAATCCTGGTGCCGGTTGGCACCGACAAGCGGGCTGGGATAGGGTTTGCCATTGAGCCAAAAACCGTCTTGTCCCTTAAACTCAATACTTCTGATACCAATGCGCTTTTGATATCCATCGATCGTTAGCTTATCATTTCCCTCAACCAGTATTTCGAGATGATATAAATACGGATCATCCGGAGACCAAAGGTGTGGATCATCGACTTCAATGGAAGAAGCAAACGATTTTGCCGACGAGGCGTTCAGGCGAACCGCTGTCTTTTTCGTGGCAACGACATCATGCTTGTCATTGATCAGGCGATACACAATATTTCCGCTGAAGTTTTTAGCCGTTTCATTGCGCAGGTGTAATTGCACGAAAATATCTGCTTCTTTCTCAGTAACTTTTTTAAATGCGATCAATGTGCCACCGCCGGCCACTTCATCTTCGTAGTTTGGATCGGTGATGTGCACGGGGTTGTGTGCAATCAACCAGCAATCGCGGTAGATACCGCCGAAATAAGCGAAGTCCAGCACTTCCTGGTCTTTCCCGGGGGGATAAGACGGATCATTACTATTATCCGCCCACACAGCTACTACATTGTCTTTGCCCCATTGGATATGCTCGGTGATATCGACAATAGCAGGCAGGTAACCGCCAAGATGTTCGGTCAACAGGGTGCCGTTGATCCAGATCCTGGACTTGCCCATGATCGCTTCAAAATGCAAAAACAATTTTTTGCCTTTCAAAGCAGGATCCGGAGTGAAATGTTTGCGGTACCATACTTCGCCCTGGTAATTAATTCCGCCGCTCGCTTCCTCCGGCAGGTACTCGATACCATTCGGAAGATTAACCACCGGCCAGGCCGTATCCGGGTAGTCAGCGGCAGCCGCACCTTCCAGCTTTCCCTTGTGAAAACGCCATGCAGGGTTCATGGAAAATACTTCACGCCCGGTGTGGGGCATTTGGTAAAAGCCCGCCGTAGAAAATGCAGGAAGGTGTATTGTCGCCCGATCCAGATCCGGAAGCTGATCTTTTTCCTGTCCGAACAGGGGCATGCAAATCATTACTACTATTGAAAAGAGTATCGTTCTTCTAACCATATATACTATCCGGTTTTGGTTCAAGCAATGTAAAGAGCGTAAAGTTATAGGATTTGGCGGCCGGGGTAGTGTTTTCATATATTTATTTTTTAACAACTATCCGCTTGTAGCTATAAAAATTTTCACACAAAGAAACACGCTTCGGAAATTGGTGAAATTTCGAATCAACAAATCATCATTACTTTTTATTCTGTAAGATAAGTTCCGGGATCTTTGATTTTGATAATCAACGCTGTGCATCGTCATTCCGGGCACACCGCCCGCCGGACGGCTTCGGCCGCGGACACGTCTCCGCTTGAGGAGGTTTCAATCAGCAAATATGGTAGTCTGCTGTCAGTTAGCCGTTACATTAGAGGGATAGATGAATACCTCATTAAGCCCCTCTGAATGCAAGCGGGTATTGTTTCTTTAAGCGGTCATATCTTTTCCTGTATGATTGGTATTCGGCCAGGCTCGTCAGCGTCAACAACGCGGCAAGCACTGACATAACGATATGCGGCCATACAGCATCTTCAACGTTTAGATCAAGACCTTTGTAAATGAAATAATAAAAATTAGGAACCTGTAACATGACACTCAATATACTGAAACCGCCATTAAATGGTTTAAGTCCGACCAACCGTTTCCGCGGCCGTTTCAAAATGGCTCGTGCATAGAATAACAGCCCAAGTCCGAAAAGGGCAGATAACAACACCAAGACCTCGTAGAACAATTCAAGCCCGGCCGGATCGGCTATATAGACCGGAAGGTTTAGCACCAGCAGAAATAAAATGGTAATCGTTATTTGGGGCCAGGTAAAAAAGGCTAAGAAATTACTCCATTTATCCTTTAAGGACATTTTCAACAACGCATTCTCCCTGTCGCGCACTACATGGGAAAACCCAAAAATGCCGAACTCCTTGTAAACGGCAGATAAAGCTAAATCAAAGCGGATCCCTTTATCTTGCTTCATCTTTTCTTCTATCGATTCGGAAAGGTGTCTACCATTTCGGTTTGCAGATCATAATAACGAACGCCTTTCTTTTCGCAGAATGTGTACAAGAATTGTATTTGCTGATTAGTCAACATAAGCTTTATTTTTCAAATGCCAGCGGGTAGTTTGCTTTTGCTTTACGGTACGCCTTGCGGTGAACATACAGTTCGGCAAGGGTAAAAAGAACGAAAGCAGTCGTCAGTAATGAAGTGAGGCATATGAATCCGATAGTATTGGTCCAGCCATCGCCTTCATAATTGGCAAACAAGGAAAATATACTCAATAAAGGAACCCCTAAATAGAACATCCTTTGAGCGTCATTCACCATTGATATTGCCAGCAAACGTTCTCTTGAATTTTTAAGGTGTATGTACTGATATATGGAACAAAAGCCCAGAACGCACAGCAGAAAAATGCTGTTGAGCTCTACATGTGTTTTACTGTTGATATTGAGAAACCGGTATGGCATCAGCAGCAGAACAAATAGGGCTATAGCCACTGCAATCTTTGGCCAGCTGAAAAATTCTATGAACAGCGAGAGCTGTTGAACTCGCACAGCTTTTCGGACCTGGTCTTCCTTTTGTTCGGCAATGTACCGGAAGCCATATACTTCCAATTTTCCGGCAACACGCTCCAACGTCTGGCCAAAGTCTTTACCAGGATTGGCTTGCCATTCCTGTTCTATAGCCTCACCGATATGATCTACCATTTCCATCCGCACATCATAAAAGCCTACCCCTTCTGATTGGCATAGCGCATCTATCTGTTGTATTTGTTCATTTGTCAGCATGTTACGCAAGTTTGGGATTCAACAGTAACTGGAGTGTGTTTTTAAATTGCTCCAGCTCAGCAAGCGCTTTGGACTTTTCCTTTTTACCGGCTTTGGTAAGCGCATAGTATTTTCTTATCCGGTTACCAATATGTTCTACTTCAACCTCCAGGATGCCCTCTGCTTCTAGCCGGTGCAACAGCGGATATAACGCACCCTCAGTGATCTTTAATTCGCCGACAGTGGCTTCTTTCACCTTCTGTGTGATTTCATAGCCATACATCCTGCCATGGTCTCCCAGCAGTTTGAGGATAATCGGCTCAAGACAACCCTTATATAAACTCGTTTTATTCACTCAGTAAAGATACATCATTTACCAATACATAGGAATCTTATGTATTAATATATCTTAAACTCATCGGCATCCTTCCAGAATGGAAATTTTTGTCTGACGGTTTCAAGGTGCTGCTTGTCCAGGGTGATGGTGAACAGGTCTTCTTCATCTTTTTTATGATACAATATTTCTCCAAGCGGATCGATCACCATGCTATCTCCGCTGTAGCAGATATCATTCCCATCTTTGCCCACGCGGTTAACGCCTATCACATAACACTGATTTTCGATCGCCCTTGCCTGTAGCAGTGTTTTCCACGCATGGCTGCGTCGTGCGGGCCAGTTCGCCACATAGATCAGCACATCGTATGTGCAAGGGCTCTGCTCCCCCTCCTTCGAAGGGGGTTGAGAGGAGGTCTGACGCGCCCATACCGGGAAACGCAGGTCATAACAAATTTGCAGATTGATCTTCCACCCTTTTACAGAAGCGATCAGCCGTTTTTGACCGGCTGTATAATGCTGATGTTCATTCGCATAGGCAAACAGATGCCTTTTGTCATACACACCATACTGACCGTTGGGCAGCATCCACACCAAACGATTATAAAAGGCCTCACTTCCGGGCTCTTCTTCTTTTATAATTACACTTCCGGTCAACACGATCCGCTTCTCTGCTGCCACCCGCTGCATCCATGCCACCGTCGGACCTTCCATGGTTTCGGACAGATCTTGCGCACGCATGGTAAAGCCCGTTGAGAACATTTCGGGAAGGACGACGATCTCCGTTTTTTGAGTCAGGTTCTTTATTTTCTGCTCCAGTTCCCGCAGATTTTGGTCCTTGTCTTCCCAGGACAATGATGTTTGAACGAGCGTAAACGTTAATTGATCTTTCATGCTTAACTGTTTATTTAATTACCGACCGTCAGTGACCTGTCCTTTGTGGATTTTCCTTTTACAACACTGATGATACTGTGTTGCTTTCATTTCAATAAGATCAGGACGACGCGTCGAATAAGGTGTGGACCAGTTGTGGTTCGTAGCCTTTCCGAATCAGGTAGTCTGATGTTTTCTTCATTTTGGCAAACCGGTTAGTCATTCCCTTAAGACTTTGCCATTTGTCTTCAAACAATTTATTCAGCGTTTGCAGGTAACCCTCTTCATCAATCTCTTTGAGACCCGCCTTGATACAATACGCACTGATCCCTTTCAGCTTCAACGCCTGAACGATTTTGTTCCTGCCCCACTGTTTGGTTCTGAAATGCCCGCCTGCAAAGGCTTTCGCGAAGCGTTCTTCATTCAGGTAGTTTTCTTCGATCAGTGTGGCAATGATCTCATCGTGCTCCTTTTTCCACACGTTGAGATCATACAACTTGCTCACCACATCGCTGTGGCAGCGCTCTGCGTAGGCACAGTAGTGTCGCAGCTTTTGCAAGGCCTGCTCTTTGGTGAGTGATCGATTTGATTTGAATTCAGATTCCATGTGCGGGGGCCAATATTGGAATGTATTTAATATCTAAAATTCGGAATGGACAGAGCCGACGGATCCTGACAGGCAGCTGTTGATCAGACTTCCTCCAGTCGTGCGATACACCCAAACTGGTCTTTCAGGTAGTCGTCGTAATGATCCGCCTGTTCGAAAAGGTTCTTAAACTCCGCCACACCACTGTCTTTCGTCATGTCCAGGTCGTATATCAACCGGCTCAAAACAATGTTGTTTTTAACACAGCTCAATACAAGTCCATGCGGTTTATTATTTTCCTGGAGCAGGTATTGATAAAGCGGCTTTATCTGCTGCGCGTCTAAAGGCATCTGGCAGAGATAAGCATCGCCCGCAACAAAATAGTTTTCGGGATTGTAGCTGATCTTCACTTTTGCCGATCCGGCCTTTACGCTCCACATATTGGCGCCATCCCGCGCCAGGCGTACATCTTTACCCAGTTCACGTAAAATATCTTCTACCAGTTTGGCGACGCCTATTGGTTCCACTTCCTTTTCGGGAAGCTGGGGAAGCTTCACTTCAGAGCCGCAACTGGGACAATATTTTTCCGCGTCGATTGTTTCGGCCGTAACCAGGAAGTCACAGTTGGAGCACCTCGCAGCAGCGCTCCCGCGATGGGGGAGATACAAATCAAGCGCTTCCTTTAATGTGCTTACAGGCAACGCAAAGCCCAGATTATCGCCGCCTTTGATGATGAACGAGTTGACACCAATAACTGCTCCGTCATAATTGACCAGCGGTCCCCCGCTGTTACCCGGGTTGATTGCCGCATCGATCTGAATATATTTTTCGCCCTCGCGGATCCGGTCCACTTTGGAGATCACTCCCTGGGTGGCGGAATAGTTTAGCCCATAAGGATGCCCGATCGCGATAACATGATCGCCATCCTTCATCGCTTCATAATCGCCGAGCTGCAGCTCGGGCAGCTCCACGGCCGCAGGAGGTTCCAGGAAGGCCAGGTCGTGCTGGGCATCCGTATACCAGACGCGGGCCAGCGTCTTATCAAAGGTTTTACCGGCGATAGTGACCTCCGGGTTGTTGCCGATAACATGATTGTTAGTGACGATCAGCCCGTGACTTTTCACGTAAAAGCCAGTTCCCGTGCCGGTTTGCGTCGCTATCTGGATGATCGCGTTCTGATACAGGTTAATGATATCCTGAGAGTTCATGTTTAATTCATTAGTTTATATGCCGCGGGCGGAAGGCTTTCAACCCGCAGATCCCACGAGAAGCCTTATGCAAGGCTGATTATTCATTATTCATATTTAACAGCTCGATCTGCAGCGCGAAGCTGTGATTGAACTTGAGCAGACTCGCGAACGACAGCAGGCTCACATTGAAATTCATCAGCGGATATTTTTGCCTCCACTGGTGCTGTATCTGCCGGATACGGGAAATGATAGAGTCCTGATCAAACTTATTAGCAACCGGCATATAGAGCGGGTGTGTGTATCCTAAGGATTTGAAATACTCGGGATAGTTGACCTGCATAAAGATTTCCACGAGCTGCGTTACCGGCTTCGGCAGGCTGTACGAGTATTGGCAATAAGTCAGCCCGTATTCGATGATCTTATTGGCAAAATATTCATGGTTGTTGTCCCTGTACCATTGCATATTATTGTTCGCCTCGTGAACGCCTTCGGCAATGGTCTTGTATGGCTGCGGGGTAACAATAGAAAAGGTGTACTTGGACCGGAACAGGTTCTGATAAACGTCTTCTTTGGGCTTCGCCATTAACTTTTTGAACTCCTCGATCATGTCCCTGTTTTTCTCCACCATTGGCCGGTCATCCTTTTTGAAATAGATGCCTGATATTTTTTCAAGCTCATTCAAGAGCTTGCCTTCGGGCGCAATCAAAAAGTCGATCCGATACACCAATGAGAGCAGCAGGTAGCAAACACCTCCTGAAAACTTATCGGCATCTACGGACTCAATCTTTTCCAGCGTTTCCCTGATCCAGCTCATCATGGCGTCATACTTCACCTGCCGTTCGGCCTCGGGAATTTCGGCGATATGATCTTCATCCAATCGCTCTAAAAAAGAGAAATCCTGCACCAGCAGATCGTCCTGCTTGTCACTTTTGATCGCCAGCTCTTTCAGGCCATAGTAAAGCTTACTGGGGTTAGCGGTTTCAATATTCGTATCAAAGCGCATGCACAGCTCATTGTTCTGCAGGGCATACCGGCTGTAATAGAGCCCGAAGTTCATTTCCAGCAGGCGTCGCATGACCGGCACTGAGGGTTGTGGCATCTTGGCAAGTCTCACTTCTGCAGACAACATACCGTTGCGCAGCCTTCCGCGCACTACTTTAGATCCCTGGAAAAAAGAAAAATCGAAATGATCATCGCTGCGCGAAAAGGAAACATTTCCCTGTTCATCATCTTTCAGATAATCAAAAAAAGCATAAATAGAATCCAGGTATTTCTGATCCTTGAAAAGATTATCTGCTTCAGTCCACCGGTTTCCTTTGGCGACGGATTTATTGTTATCGGAATATCGGCCGAAAGGTATGCCCAGGTTTTCAGTGGCGGGATCGCTTTTCCCTTTTATAAGGCTAATGAGCTTGTTAAGCATACTATTCTGTTTTTGATAGAGTGGCAGGAAAGATACAAAAGGTTTTGAAAAAGTCTTGTGGTTGAGGCACATCGAACTCAGGAGGCCGATGTGGGTTGAGCTGCGGGCTCTTGCAGCGGCATGATCTTCCTGATCATAAGGAAGCCCACCAAGGCTACCAGGATGATCAGCACGTCTGTGATCCAAAGGCCATTATATCCAAAAGCGGATATGATTTTTGTGGTTAGATAAGGCGTGATAATAAATGCCATGGAAAAGCCCAGGGCGTTCAGCGCCATGTAAGACCCCCGGTTATGCGCTCCGGCTCGCAGCGCGCCTACCGTTGATGTAAACGGCATTACCAGCATCTCGCTCAGACTGATCAGCGAGATGGATATATACAGCAGCCACAATTGTGGTGTGATAAGATAGATAAGGTATCCGGGAATTATAAACAAGGTGCCCAGCAGGATACTGTTGTACACACTAAAGCGTTTTTGCGCCCAGCTGACGATCATCATTTCAGTCAGCACAATAATAAACCCGCTGTAGCCCATGATAGTGCCGATCTGAGCGGTGCTCAGGTGTGCCTCTTCATCGAAGAAAAGCGGGATACCATTCAGGATCTGGCAAAACGGGATAAAATATAACATGCAGGCAAAGGCGAACAGGATATAAGGTACGTCGCGGTAGGCCGAGCGTCGTGTGTTGTTATTGAATACAACCGCCTCGCTTTTGATAGCCGGCCGCTTTTTGATTTTGCTGAAATACAGAAAAAAGAGGATACCCGCTGCAAAGCTGGCCAGCGCATTTCCCCAAAACAAAAAGCTGTAGGATATGGAAGCCAGCAAACCACCCAGGAAAGGCCCAAAGGAAAAGCCCAGGTTGATCGCCATGCGGTTAAGCGAAAACGCCCGTGTGATGTTTTCCGGCCGGGCGTAGCTGGTGATTGCCGCAGAGTTGGCCGGACGGAACAGATCTGCTACGAATGAAATCGAAAAGATGCCCGCTGATAGTGCCTCTACTGTTTCGAGGCGCCCTACCACGAGATAGAGCGGCGACACCAGGAATAAACTCAGGCATTGCACCTTAAAATTTCCAAACCTGTCGGTGAGCCAACCTCCGGCAATATTGCCCAGCAAAGATCCCAGCCCGAAAAAGCTTAATACCACGCCGGCCTCCTGCAGCGAAAAATGCAGGTGGTCGCGCATATAAATAGCCAGGAAAGGAAGCACCATGGCGCCCGTCCGGTTTATGAGCATCACCAGTGCCAGCATCCAGGCCGGCGTCGATAATCCCCGGTAGGCATCTATGTAAAGATGGAGAAACCGGTTCACATGTGTTTTCATTCGTATCTCTGTCTGATATAATACAATTAAAAAAGCCCGGTACACTGAAGGTACCGGGCTTTTAATTATAAAGTTGTTATAATTAAGAGTTCATACTCGCCAGAAACTCTTCATTGCTCTTGGTTCCTTTCATGCGCTTCAGCAATTCATTCATTGCTTCCTCTGTCTTCATGTCTGCAAGGTATACACGTAATAAATTCATTCTTTGCAACACTTCCTTGTCTAACAGCAGGTCGTCACGTCGTGTGGATGAAGCCGTAAGATCGATCGCAGGATAGATCCTTTTGTTGGAAAGCCTTCTGTCCAGCTGCAGCTCCATGTTACCGGTTCCTTTGAATTCCTCGAAGATCACCTCATCCATTTTCGATCCGGTATCGATCAGCGCTGTTGCTAAGATGGTCAGAGATCCGCCGTTTTCAATTTTACGGGCAGCCCCGAAGAACTGCTTGGGCTTCTGCATAGCATTGGCTTCCACACCACCACTCAGTACTTTACCTGATGCCGGAGAAACGGTATTATGGGCCCGGGCTAAACGCGTGATTGAATCTAACAGGATCACCACGTCGTGTCCGCACTCTACCAGTCTTTTTGCTTTCTGCAACGCTACAGTAGACACTTTTACGTGCTTTTCAGCAGGCTCATCAAAAGTAGAAGCGATCACTTCTGCTTTTACACTGCGCTCCATATCGGTCACCTCTTCAGGTCTCTCATCTACCAGCACGACCATCAGGTAGCACTCAGGATGATTTTCGGCAATAGCATTGGCTACTGCTTTTAACAACATGGTCTTACCGGTTTTCGGCTGCGCAACAATCAGGCCACGCTGTCCTTTACCAATGGGGGTGAACAGGTCGATGATCCGCGTAGAAAGATCTGAAGGCCTGGTAAACAGGTTGAGCTTTTCGTAAGGGAACAACGGAGTCAGGTAATCGAATGGTACACGGTCGCGTACCTCATCCGGGCTCTTACCATTAATCGTGTCCACTTTCAATAAAGCGAAATATTTTTCACCTTCACGGGGCGGACGCACGGCACCATGTACGGTATCGCCGGTTTTTAATCCAAATAGTTTTATCTGCGAAGGAGATACATATACATCGTCCGGGCTGGACAGGTAGTTGTAATCAGAAGATCTTAAAAATCCGTAACCGTCGGGCATCATTTCCAGCACACCTTCGCTCAGGATCACACCGTCAAACTCCACATTGAATGCTGTTTCTTTTTCCTTTTTAGGATTGAAAGATTTAACAATGGGCTCTTCAATGATAGGAATCGGATTGATATATTTTTCAGTAGCCTTAAATGCTTGTTCAATGAAAGATGCAGTGGCAGGGTCCAGGCCGAAGTCGCCGTCCTCCTCAGCTTCTGTTGCTACTTCTTTTGCTTTTTTCGCGCCTTTATCTTCTTTCAGCACCACTTCTTCCTCTTCTTCCGGCTCTTTTGCTTCTTTTTTGGCAGGAGCCTTCTTCTTCTTAGCTGCGGCTTTGGCTTTTTTAGCCGGTGCTTTGGCTTTCTTCTCTTCTTTAACGTCGTCTTCGTCTCCATCGTCTTCCACAAAAGCTTCTTCCGTTCCTGTGGAGGTGGTTGTTTTTACAATGCGTTTTCTTTTTGGTTTAGCATCGGTAGCAACGTTTTTCGATCCGGCAATGGCTTGATTGTCTAAAATTTGGTAAACGAGAGATTGTTTGTCTAATTTTTTGGCGTCGGGTATGTTCAACTGCTCGGCAATGTCCAACAGTTCCGGAACGAGCATGTCGTTCAATTGTAAAATATCATACATAAGGGTAAACTTATATTAATCAAATACTGGCTTTAGCATGCTGATTAACAAAAAATAAATTGAAAATTGTTTTTGGGTGAATCTTTATTGAAATGAAAATCAATAATTAGCAGAGATGATCACAAGCCTTGGGTCATTTCCTGATGCGAAAATAGTGTGTTTTGATTAAATTTAAAAAAATCATTTCGATGTGGATAAGTTTTTAGAAAGATTTAACGCGAGGGTTGCAGGTCGGCGACAGCCGGGCAGGCAGATCGTCAGAATGAACTGGTAATATGCAGTGGGGCCAGCATCAGAGCGAAACAACTTGGATGAACCGGTTGAGAAACCTTTTCCACATTTAGAAGATGTAGATGGTGGCAGAAGCATTGCTTTAATTGATTTCATCGCGTATAAAGATGAATATTTTCTGGAAGAAATTTGTTGGTGAAATGCAAATCCCAACCATAATAAAAGCTTTCATTTGATTGAAAAGTACGATTTTTAAATTTCTAAAACACCAGATCCCGACTGACTGCGACTAAAGAAACTGTCAATCAAAATACCGTATATTATGATCAACAACATTACAATTTTAGACACCGAAATTCTTTCGGATAACTGGTACGTCCTCCGAAAAATTACATACGAGTATTCAAAAAAAGACGGCACCCGGCTTACACAGAGCAGAGAAGCTTACGACAGAGGTAACGGCGCGACGATACTGCTTTACAACAAACAACAAAAAACAGTAATTCTTACCCGGCAGTTTCGCCTTCCAACTTTTGTTAATGGTAATGAATCGGGAATGTTGATTGAGACCTGTGCCGGGTTGCTGGATAAAGATAACCCGGAAGATTGTATCAGACGAGAAACCGAGGAAGAAACGGGCTATATGATTACCGATGTCCGGAAAATTTTTGAAGCCTATATGTCACCCGGCTCGGTGACAGAGATCTTATATTTTTTCATTGCAGAGTATTCCAAAGAAATGAAAGTCGGCGATGGAGGCGGCGCAGAGCATGAAGAAGAAAACATTGAGGTGTTAGAGCTTGATATTGATCAGGCAATGACTATGATTGAAAACGGAGAGATAAAGGATGGTAAAACAATCATGCTTCTTCAATACATAAGACTAAAAGATATTTTATAACCCAACAATTAAAAACTTATGATGATTCTTATTGCTGGACCATATCGGGGCGGGACTAACGACGATCCGGCGCTGATAAAGAAAAATCTGGACAAGCTTGAATCAGTTGCACTACCGCTGTTTCGTAAAGGTCATATTCCTATGATTGGGGAATGGGTTGCGTTGCCTCTGATGCAGTTGGCGGGCTTCCAAAAAATAGGCGACGATATATGGGACGAAATTCAATATCCTGTTGCCCACAGACTTCTGGAAAAATGTGACGCTGTGCTTCGTCTCGAGGGAGCATCCAAGGGTGCCGACGAAGATGTGAGAATTGCCAAAACGCTGGGGCTGAAAATTTTTTACAGTTTGGACGAAATCCCGGACCTGACGGATGATTAAGCAATATTTTTTTTATTACCAGAATCAGGATTGATGCCTCCCTTCGATCCGGGTTTTCGCTCAGAACTTTCCGTCCGCCAAACGATTCGGCATCCACTAATAAAAAGTTATCTTTGCCGCCCAAAATAATAGAGCATGTTTAACAAGCGGATCAAGATCAAAGAATTGCTGGCGCAGGACGCGCAGGAGCAGGAAGTAACGGTAATGGGTTGGGTACGCACGTTTCGTAACAACCAGTTCATCGCCCTCAACGATGGCAGCACCAATACCAACCTGCAGATCGTTGCAGAACTGGGCAAGTTTGATGAAGCGCTTTTGAAAAGGATCACCACTTCTGCGTCTCTGAAGGTGACCGGCACTGTCGTTCCCTCCCTCGGAAAAGGGCAGAAAATGGAAATAAAAGCCCATGCTATCGAGATCCTGGGAGATAGCGATCCGGAAGCCTATCCGCTTCAACCTAAAAAGCATTCGCTCGAATTTTTAAGAGAAAAGGCGCATTTGCGTTTTCGTACCAATACATTCGGTTCTGTATTTCGGGTGCGCCATGCACTCGCGTTCGCTGTTCATCAGTTCTTTAATGAAAAAGGATTTGTGTACCTCCACACGCCCATCATCACTGCCAGCGACGCGGAAGGTGCGGGGGAAATGTTCCGGGTAACAACCTTGCCTTTTGAGAATACCCCTAAAAATGAAGATGGCTCCATTAACTTTAAAGAAGATTTTTTCGGAAGATCGACCAATCTGACCGTTAGTGGTCAATTGGAAGGCGAATTGGGCGCGACGGCCTTCGGAGAGATCTATACTTTCGGACCCACTTTCCGGGCGGAAAACAGCAACACCGCACGCCACCTGGCCGAGTTCTGGATGATCGAACCAGAGATGGCTTTTTATGACCTGGAGGACAATGCGAACCTGGCGGAAGAGTTTATAAAATATATTATCCGGTATGTGCTGGAACACAACCGGGAAGACCTCGACTTCCTGGCCAGCCGTTTAGCAGACGAAGAAAAACAATTGCCGCAGGATAAACGCAGTGAAATGGGACTGATTGAAAAGCTGGAATTTGTCGTGAATAACGAGTTCCAAAGGCTGACGTATACCGAAGCGATCGACATACTGGCCAACAGCAATCATAACAAGAAAAAGAAATTTCAATACCCGATCACGGGCTGGGGAATGGACCTGCAGAGCGAGCATGAACGATACCTGGTAGAAAAGCATTTCAAAAAGCCGGTGATCCTGACTGACTATCCCGCAGGTATCAAGTCCTTTTACATGCGTCTGAACGACGACGGGAAAACCGTAGCTGCTATGGATATCCTGGCGCCGGGCATCGGCGAAATTGTCGGTGGTTCGCAAAGAGAAGAGCGCCTCGATGTGTTGCTGGAAAAAATGAAAGCCATGAACATTCCTGAGGAAGAAATGTGGTGGTATGTGGACACACGCCGCTTTGGAACGGTACCGCACGCAGGCTTCGGTTTAGGTTTTGAGAGAATGATCCAGTTTGTAACCGGCATGAGCAATATCCGCGATGTCATCGCATTTCCGCGGACGCCCAAGAGCGCGGAATTTTAGTCCATGGTCCATGGTCGATCGACCATGGGCTAACCCAAATGCTCTTTAAAAAAATCAATGGCCCTTTTCCACGCCAGTTCCGCAGCGGCTTTGTCATAGCGCGGCGTGGTATCATTATGAAAACCATGATTGGCTTGGGGATACAGGTACATGGTGTATTTTTTATGATGCTCCTTCAACGCCGCCTCATAAGCCGGCCATCCTTCGTTGACGCGCGTATCCAGCTCGGCATAATGGATCAGCAAAGGCGCTTTTATTTTAACAACATCTTCTTTAGCTGGTTGTCCGCCATAAAAAGGCACGGCTGCCTGCAGCGTGGGAATACGCACAGCCATCATATTGGCGATCCATCCGCCAAAACAAAAACCGACCACACCTACTTTCCCGTTGCAGCTTTTGTCCTCCTTTAAATGGTCATACGCGGCGATAAAATCTTCCAGCATTTCATTACGATCCCGCTTTGCCTGCAATTCGCGGCCCGCATCGTCGGTACCGGGATAGCCGCCCAAGGGCGATAATGCGTCCGGTGCGAGTGACACAAAACCAGCAAGCGCCGCCCGCCGCGCCACATCTTCGATATGCGGATTTAAGCCCCGGTTCTCGTGCACCACAACGATGCCGCCCAGCTTCAATTTGTTATCTGCCGGCTCGCAGCGAAGCGCCTTTATCACCTTGCCTCCTTTGGGTGACGGATACTCAATATAAGTCGATTGAACGCGCGGATCATCAGCGGGCACCTGGACGCCACCTTTATAATCAGGCATTAAAAAACTCATCAGCGAGGAAACGGTCAAACCGCCCACGGCATACAGCGAAAGGCGCTGCACGAAATCCCGGCGGGGAATGCGATTATGGGCATAATCATCATAGAGGTCAAAAACTTCCTGGCTGATATCTTCTTTTTTGATGGACATGGGCGTTGTTTTTAAGCGTTCCTAAAATTAGTCAAACGTTTGAGAAGGACCAACTCCCCTTTTTTAGGACTTAATTGTATACCTTAACCACAAATTCTTGCTTATGACAAAAAGGTGCTCGCGCTATGTTACGGCTTTTCTCCTTTTCGTTTTATCCTGCGCTTGCGGCTTCGCGGCCGTTCCAAGAAACCTGCTGCAGCAAGAGGGCAATGAGGCCTTTGTCAAAAGCGTCTTGGTTTCTAAAGCAACGTGGATACCGTATCCTGATTACACAGACCGGAAGGGCTGGTCAGATTTCCTAAGCGCGGACCAGGCGCGGTATGTTAAGAACGGGGAATCCTATTTAAATTATAAATGGCAGCTGATCACTGCTACTGACTACCTGGAATATGCGCGAAGCGGATCGCGGGTGATCATGGAGACGCCTTACAATCAAAACCTGACCGCTATTGCCAGTCTCTTCTTTGCAGAAATGGCGGAAGGGAAGGGCCGCTTCATGGATCAACTGATCAATGGCCTATACGGAGCCTGTGAGATGACGACCTGGTCCTTGTCGGCGCACCTGAGCCTGCAAAAGAATAACAAAGGATTCCCTGATGCCAACCAGCAGATCATTGATCTTGTGGCGGGCGATGTGGGCTCCATGTTCTCCTGGATCTATTACTTCCTGCATGCCGAATTTGATAAGATAAATCCCATGATCGCGCCACGCATCAGGCAGGAACTGGAACGTCGCATCCTGGAGCCTTATATGCAGCGCAATGATTTTTGGTGGATGGGGTTCGAGCTAAGACCATCGCAGATCGTCAACAACTGGAACCCCTGGTGCAATAGCAACGCGTTACAGACCTTTGCATTACTTGAAGAAGATCAGGACCAGCTGGCAAAGGCAGTTTACAAATCAATGCGCTCGGTAGATCAATTCATCAATTACAACAAAGAAGACGGCGCCTGCGAAGAAGGACCGTCCTACTGGGGCCATGCCGCCGGGAAAATGTACGACTATCTGCAGCTCCTGAGCGATATCACCGGCGGCAAGATTTCCATTTTTGATCAACCCATCATCAGGCACATGGGCGAGTATATCGCCAATAGCTACGTGGGAAACGGCTGGGTAGTGAACTTCGCCGACGCTTCGGCTAAAGGGGGTGGAGATGCGGGCCTCATCTATCGTTACGGGAAGGCCGTGAAAAGCGGAAAGATGCAGCGTTTCGCGGCCTATCTCACTCAACAGGAAGAAGGGCCTGCGCCGCTGGCGTTGAGCCGCGACTTCTTCCGCTCTTTGCAGGAAATCAGCTTTGACAAAGAGTTGCGAATGACAACGCCCTCGCTTCCGGCTGAAGCTTACACCTGGTATCCGCAGACAGAATTTTGCTATATGCGGAACGATCATTTCTTTTTTGCTGCGAAAGGAGGTTTTAACAATGAAAGCCACAACCATAATGACGTGGGCACTTTCTCTTTGTATGTAGACACCATACCATTTTTCGTCGATGCGGGCGTGGGCACTTATACCCGCCAGACCTTCAGTAACGAACGATACAGCATCTGGACCATGCAAAGCGATTATCACAACCTTCCGCAGATCAATGGTCAGCAGCAGTCTTACGGTGCCGCTTATAAAGCGTCCGATGTCATGTCCGACGAAAAGAAAAAAATATTCCGCCTGAATATCGCCGGTGCTTACAACAAGGCCGCGGCCGTAAAAAGCTGGCAACGCTCGTATCAATTATCGGGAAAGGAACTGCACATCACAGACGCTTTTGAGTTAACCGCATTGAAAGATGCATCGAGAGTTCATTTTCTCACCTGGGCTGAGCCAGAAAAGGCAGGTAGCGGCACGCTACATTTAGAAAAAGATCATACAAAAATTTCTTTACTTTATGATCCCAACATCTTCGATGCTATCGTTGAAACAGTGCCACAGGACGACCCGCGGTTGTCCCATGTTTGGGGAGCGGCATTGTATCGCGTGGTGCTGGTCGTGAAAAAGCCGGTGAAAAAAGGCACTTATCGCTACACCATCCGAAAAGATTGAGAACGTCGACGCTATCTATTCTGAATTAAATAAAAGCTAATGAATCTGAAAAAATTAACGGTTGCCTTATTGGGAACGACCTGCTTTTTTACTGTGGCTCAAGGCCAGACCGAGCAGGCATTTGTCAACGACAATCTTTCCTTTGCCGTGAAGCAATTAGACCATGTATTGCATAAAGAAGATATTCCCGACCTGAAATTTCCGCGCACTATTAACAAGGCAGGGGAGATGACTTCTACCTCGATGTACGACTGGACGCCGGGCTTCTTTCCGGGGAGTTTATGGTATGGGTATGAATTTAACAAAGATCAAAAGCTGAAAGATGCTGCGACACAATGGACTGAAAAGCTGGCGCCGCTGCAGACATTTACCGGTCATCACGACCTGGGCTTTATGATGTATTGCAGCTACGGCAACGCTTATCGCCTGACGCAAAACCCCGCCTACAAGCAGATCCTCATTAATTCAGCAAAGGCATTGAGCACGCGGTTCAACTCCCGGGTGGGCTGCATTAAATCATGGAACAGTTTCAAGTCGTTTCATGGCGATAAAACTTATTCCTTCCCGGTTATCATTGATAATATGATGAACCTCGAGATGTTGTTCTTTGCTTCCAAAGTTTCGGGAGATCCGTCCTTTAAAAACATCGCAGTGGCCCACGCCCTGACGACGATGAAAAATCATTTCAGGCCCGACTTCAGCTCGTATCATGTGGTGTGCTACGATACCATCTCGGGAAAAGTGTTGGCGCGTGAAACGGCGCAAGGCTATGCCGACAACTCTACCTGGGCACGTGGACAAGCCTGGGCGATCTATGGTTTTACGATGACCTACCGCGAAACGCGCGACCCCCGTTTCCTGAAAACGGCGAAGGGGCTGGCTAAACATTTCATCCATCATAAAAATCTTCCGTCAGACCAGATCCCGGTGTGGGATTTCAACGCGTGGAAAGAAGGGTATACTCCCGCTAAAAACTCTAACGCATTGCATGTACCCGTGCTTTACCGGGATGCCTCGTCGGCAGCGATCACCGCTTCCGCTTTGCTCGAACTGAGCACCTATTCTTCCGGGGAAGAAGCGGCCTCTTATAAAAGAGCGGCCGTGCAAATGTTACACAGCCTCGGAAGTCCCGCATACCGGGCAAAGGCCGGGGAGAACGGGGGCTTCATCCTCATGCACAGCGTAGGGTCTATTCCACACAACAATGAGATCGACGTACCGCTGGTCTATGCAGACTATTATTTTATCGAAGCGCTGTTAAGGTACCAACGCCTGTTACAAGGCCAACCGCTTTTTTGACATCACGATTATGATCACCAGAACTATACTAATAACAATGAAAAAGTTTTTACTACACACAGTTTTTCTTCCGCTATTTCTTGTAATGACCGGTGCGGTATCGGCCCAAAAGCCCGCTGTATCAGGGTCTCTGGACAGAGCCTTTTGGGTAGAAACATTGGATAAGATAGCATGGCCGGTTGTCGGCAACCTGGCCAAAGGCCATTTGAAAAAGAACATGCCGCTGGAACTGGCGCCGCACTATGCGCTTAAGGCAACAAAAGTAACCTACCTCGAAGCGGTTGGACGCACCCTTGCAGGGTTGGCGCCCTGGCTGGCCCTGCCGGACGACAACACAAAGGAAGGCGCCTTGCGAAAAAAATATAAACAGGCAATCGTGAAAGGATTGGCATATGCTGCAGATCCTCAAAGCGCCGATTACATCAGCTTTCGCGAAGAAGCGCAGCCTATTGTTGATGCGGCGTTCCTGGCACATGCCTTTCTGCGCGCACCAAAGGCCTTGTGGGAGCCATTGGACGACAAGACAAAACAACGGTTGATTACTGAATTTAAATCTTTGCGGAACCGAAGCGGGGCTTATAACAACTGGTTACTATTTGCAGCCATGTCAGAAGCCTTTCTTCGCTCGGTTGGTGAGGAGTTTGATCCAGCACGTATTGACTTTGCCATCAATAAATTGAATGAATGGTACGTAGGCGATGGCTGGTTTAGCGACGGCGATGCCTTCAGTATGGATTACTATAATTCGTTTGTCATTCATCCCATGCTGGTCGATCTGTTAGCTTCGGTAAGTAGCAAGGTTACTACCGCGCACAAGCAAAAGAATTATAATGTGGCCCGCGCTTATGAAAGCGCCGTTCAACGCATGGCGCGCTATTCAGAGTTCCTGGAGAGGAGCATATCGCCGGAGGGCACCTATCCTGTCTTTGGCCGGTCGATCACCTATCGCACCGCAGTGTTCCAGGCCCTGGCGCAAACAGCATTGATGAAAAAGCTGCCTGAACACATCCTGCCCTCGCAGGTGCGGAGCGCGTTGACCCAGGTATATCACAATATGTATGAGGGCAACCAGAATTTTGATCCGAAAGGATGGCTGGTGCTGGGGTTCAACGGTCACCAACCAGCCATAGCAGATTATTATACCTCTACAGGAAGTTTGTATATGGCGACCCTTTCTTTCCTGCCCTTAGGCCTTCCTGAAACGGACGCTTTCTGGTCGGCGCCAGCGGCAGACTGGACCAGCAAAAAAGCATGGAACGGTGAGCCTGTCATTAAGGATTATAAAGTCAATTATTAATTCAGATAGAATTCATAAAAAAAGCAGGAGTGAGCGCTCCTGCTTTTTTATTATTGAGATATTAAATTATAACCAGATAGATCGTATCAATGCGCAATAGTAAACGAAAGGCGCTCACGGTTCCCCTGCATTTATTGCTCGAAGAAATCCAGCTCGGCTACTGACATCGAGTTGCCGCCGCCTGCAATGACCTTTGATTCAATTTTTACATACCGCGCAGCAACAGGCGCGCTGAAACGATGAGACCGTTTGGTAGGATCATTGATCAGGTTGCCAAATTCGAAATCAGCAACTGGTTGCCAGGTTTGTCCGTCGTTGCTGACATACACGGCCCCTTTTTCCATCATGCCTTTGCCATTGGATGTTTGAGGTGTGTACGCCAACCCGGTCAATGTATAATTGCTGCCCAAATCCAGGGTAATAAACTGGTTGCTGCCTGTCGTGTCACTTGCCCAGAATGTGGCATCGTCAGCATCAAACGCAAGTCCTGCTTTGTTTTTGTCTGACTCGCTGCTAACGCCAACGAGCTTCCAGCCCGCTTTGGGAATACCGATAGTTGCCGAAGTCACACTGCCTTTGCCGGACCTGGTGAAAGCAACCGCTTTTACCTCGCCCTTCTTCATCTCGAAAGGCTGCGTATAAACCGGCGCGTTTTCAGTGGGCTCGCTGCCGTCCGTTGTATAATGAATAGTGATGCCTGAGTTCAGATGAGCTGCAATACTTTTATCGCCGGACTTCCAGTAATGCCAGCTGAAGCCGTCAGGCTTGATGCCGATAGACACCAATCCGTTGACATCAGAACTTACCTGCAATTGCGGCGGCCTGGTTTGATAATAGAAGGCAGCCACTGTGGCAATAGCCGGGTTGAAACGCACCTGCGTAAAACGAATCCGGAACTGGTTGGAAGTCACTTCCGGAAAACGCAGTATTCTTTTAGACCCGATATTGGTGGCCGCTGCTATTTCTTTCCACGCCCCGTCGATCCACGCATCAACAGCATGCTGTTCCACTCTTTCCGAATGCGTGCTGATGGCTTCCTGCAGCATGATGCGATTGATCGTAACCGGGGACGGCGTGGATATAACCAGCGTGCCGCCATCTTTTCCCAGCAACGTATAGCTTTTGGCGTTATCATCTAACACTTTTTGCTCGCCTTTTGCGTTTCTGAAAAGATTCTTACCATAGGTTTCTTTGATCCGCTTTCCGGCTTCTAACAGTGCGTTCACGTCTCTGTCAGAAAACCGTCCTTCCCTGTTGGGAGGAATATTCAAAAGAAAAATAGAATTGCCGCCCACGCTTCTTTCGTAGATATCAAAGATATCGTCGGCGCTGCGTACGCTTTGTTCTGTATCATTCCGATAAAACCATCCGGCTCTTACAGAAGTATTGGTTTCTGCCGGTTGATAGTGAATGAACTTTGCCTTCAATAGATCTTCCCTGCCGCCAAGCGACTTCTTCGTCATGTCGGGAAAGTAGTTCGCGGTGTCAGGATTGAAAGGATACGCAATGGTGTTCCACTCTGTATCCCTTGTGGCTCCTGCTTCGTTTCCGCCCCAGCGGATATCATTCTTTCCAAAAATAACCGCCTTCGGCGCAAGCGTCCTGATGAGCTTTTTCCAGGCCAGGTAGTTGTACTTCTGTCCGCCCTTAGTTTTGGGATGAGCACCATCGAACCAAACTTCACTGATCTCTCCATACTCGGTAAGCAATTCAAACAGTTGATTTAAAAAATACTCATTGTAATCATCCACTTTGAATTGAAAGGTCGTCTTGTTGGCGAATGGTCTGCCCGGCACCTTACGTGGAATCGTTCTTTCAGAATATTTACTGAGGTTGCCATAAAGCCCGTCCGGACTTTCTATTTGAAAAAGGTCGGCAGGCGACAGATAGATGCCCAGCTTCAGGCCATATTTTTTACAAGAAGCGGCAAGCTCTTTCACTATATCACCTTTTCCGTCTTTGAAGCCGGTGCTCATGATGCCATGTTTGGTGTAGCGGCTTTGCCATAAAACAAATCCATCGTGATGTTTGGCAGTGATGATCACCATCTTCATTCCCGCGTCTTTCATGACGCGGCACCATTGGTCGGTGTCCAGGGTTTTGAGGTCAAAAACAGCGGGGTCTTCCATGCCGCTTCCCCATTCTTTTGCAGTGAAAGTATTAGGTCCAAAATGTACGAAAGCAATGTATTCATTCTTCAACGCTTCGTACTGGTTGGGCGTGGGAACGACATGGGCGGCTTTGATTATGATCTGTTCTCTCGAATCGGCAGGCAGTATCGGATACGTGTTCTTAGGCGTTAATGGTCCTTTTATCTGAGCTTGCGCAGCGCAAGCAATGGCAAGACCACATAATACCGGAGTAATTTTTTTAAACATAGCAAAGTTTCATTTTCAATCAATAAAAATAAGTAATGTCAGGCAGTGCGCCTACATTTTAAGGCTGAAGTGTCAAGTGTGCATCAGGCATCTGATCTATTCATTCCATATGATTCAAAAGCATGATGGCACTTAATAAACGATTAAGCGAGCAGTGCCGCCTGTCTGCTTGGCCGGGAAGATATTCTTCTGAAAATTACCCCATTCCAGATCCGGGTAATCCAGTATGCCAATAATATTCAGGTGGATGGTATCTTGTTCCTTGTCCAGCCTGCAGGATATCTTTCCATCGCCTGACACTTCAATCCGCTTTTGGTCATCAGCTAGTAAAGCATATTGAAAAACATGCTCCTTCGATGCTTTGGCCACCTGGGTCAATTGATCGCCGGTTTCATCAGCTGTTCCCTCATAATAAAATGATTGGGTATCAAAACCCCAGTCCTTTTCCGGCGCGGCCCTGTGTTTTTTTAATGAAGATGGATAAAGCTTTGCGGTACCACTGTTAGCTGAAATATGATTTTCGGGGTACGTGCTCCAGTAGCCTTCCCGCTCCCATTGAATGGCGTCATATTCATCCTGAAGCCTGAATTGTACACCCACTTCGTTAATATACTCTTTAGGTATATTGGCGTATTGATACGCTACAGCGATTTGCCCGTTGTTTTCAATAGCTATTTCATAATGGATATCGATATCGCCAGTTTTCCCTTTCACTATAATCACTGCTTTTCCGCCTTCGGTTTTATACGACACCTCCTTTGCCTGGTAGTCGCTCCCATAAAAGTTCATCTTGTAAATCAAATAACCCACGCTTTTGCCACGGGTATATATAACCGGGAACGGCCCGGTCATGCTCGTTGTTTGACGCCCGCTCTGCACACTGAGAAACTGGCCTTTCGTTTTGTCGAAAGTGTATTTCCTGCCGGAAGTTGTGATGAGCAAAAGGCCCGGCTGTTCCTTTATAACAGGTGCGGCAGCGCTTTGAGTTGTCTTTGTTCGGGCCGGCGGGTTGGAAGCGCGGGCCTGATAGATATCGATCAGGTTTTTGTTCTTGTCATAAAAAGACAGCGTGTTCCATCCTTTTGGAACTTTGATTTTTCCCGTCGTTCCCGGTTTTACATCCGATAAGGGAAGAACCCTTTGCCCGTCGCCAACAGAACATACCATTTTTATTTCCGTCAAATTGGTGTGGTGGTATCTGTTCACCACAGGCAACATAATTGTTCCATCACCATTGTCTTCAGCACCTGATAGCTGCAGCTTCACCGGCGAATAAGCTTTTTTAACGCTCCAGAATTCCGGCTTTTTTCTTCGCCACACGTCAACGAAACCCCAGTCTCCATAACCCACAGTGTGCCCTTTATAAGGCAGCACAGTATTATCCTTCTGATATCCCCACCATTCGTTAAAGCCTTTGAGGGTGTCAGGCAACATGAAAGATTCATCTATCATTCCCCAGATAGCACCGCCCAGTCCTCCGCCTGAGCGATAGGTGTTGGCCCACATGCTGTCGAGCCCCACGCCCCAGTATTCGCGGATATTGGGATCTTTCACAATGGTGGGACTGGCATAGCAGGCTACATGCGCCCATTCGTCTAACAACACCGGCCAGTCTGGATGTTCAAATCCCTTTATTTCAAAGCCCCGCTGGCTCAGTGTTCCCTTATAAGAAGGGTAATGCATACTCAATAGATCATAGGGTTTGGAAACGTTGTCTGGAACAGGGCCGGGCCAGCTAAACATGACGGGGCGCGTAGGATCTTCTGCTTTGATCCATTGATAACAGTGGCCAATATTCCTTCCATATTCACTTTCATTGCCCAAAGACCAGATAATAACGGAAGGGTGGTTTCGGTGAGTGCCGACCATTTCCTTAAGCTGAGACAAGAACCGGTCTTTATAAGCAGCGTTATCCTGCAAATCTTTGTATTTGCCATAACCTTCCATCCTGTGTTTGTTGACAAAGCAAACCGCCGATTCCTCTTCAACGTAAATGCCATACTCATCACATAGTTTTAAAAAGTTTTCTGAAGGCGGGTAGTGCGTCGTCCTGATGAAATTCATATTGGCCTCTTTTGCCAGCTGAACGTCTTTCAGCTCATATTCAGGAGTGGACACACGTCCCAGCAGCGGATGCATATCATGCCGGCAGGCACCGCGAAGCTTCACCGGGGTTCCGTTGACAAGCAGCTTATTTTTTTCAATCTTTATTTCGCGGAACCCGATTTTTTTGATTTGATACCACACCAGCTTATTACCTTCTATTAAAGAGATCTTTAACTGATATAAATGGGGGTGCTCGGCATCCCATTTCTCAGGATTTAAAATTTTATTGGTCACTGAAAATGCGGACGTGTTTTTTAAAATGGCCGATCCCTGCTGCAAAGGAACGACATGGCCCTGCTCATCTTTAAGTTCGAGCTGAACCCGCAATGTCTTCGAAGGCTTTAACAAATTACCGGATACGGATAAATCCGCATGTTGATAATCCGCGTCAAAATCTGTGTTGATCACCACTTCTGCTAATGGGTTGTCGGGCAGAGCCAGCAATGTAACGTTTCTTAAGATGCCGCCGATAGGATGTTTGGCATAGCCGCTTGCATAAGAAATATCGTCGTAGCGGTCTGTCACTTCCAGCAAGATGACGGCGGTTTCTCCCGGCTGAACGGCCTTTGTGATGTCTGCATCCCATCTGGTGAAGCCGCCATGATGATCCCTGATATATTGCCCGTTCACCCACAGGCGGGCATAACTATATACGCCGTCAAATTGCAGATAGACCTTCTTTTCGCGGTAATCAGCGGGAATGCGGACCTGTTTTTTATACAGAACGGGCTCGTCATTTTTTATGGGGAACCCCTGCATCATCAGTTCGCCGGGGACTTGCACCTCGCTCCAGGAGAGGTTTTCATGCGTTTTCCAGAATGCGCCTTCAGGCTGTAAACAGATCTGCCATTGTCCATTGAGTAAGACTTCCGGATCTTTGACGTCTTGCAGAAAAACTTCTCCGGGTTTAACAATTTCCTTGTTAGTAAAAGAACTGAGGGTCAAAAAGGCAAGTAGTAATCTGATAAAATTTCTCATTCAATGCAGTATTTTATTTTAAAACTTTTCCGGAAGGCCGATGCGCCATCGCCCGCAGTTGTTATGAGCGATGAATTCCTTCTTTTTTGTGCTTTTATATTCGTATGGATAGCTGCAGCCTCCGGGTGAAAGCGCATTTAGCAAGCTGCGAGATGTGTGAGGTTGACTATTCGCAGTGCTTTCAGATAATTTAACGCCTGTGAAGCTTTTTGGCAACCATCTCATATTATGCCGCAATATAATGCTTCCATAAATTCTTCAGGGATGGTTTTTCAGCGTCTGCAGTAGTTTATTTAAATAGTTTCAACTAAAAGGCGCAGAGACAATGACTTGTTCTCTGAGCCCTTTATAAATTTTTATAGCTCCTGAAGGTGGCTGCTTGCAACACCACAGGCTTATTGAGGTAGTGATAATAGTTTGCTGTAATCTGCTACTTAGCGATCAGCGGCTTAATCCATTTTCTCTGGCCGCATCTGCGGGAAGAGTAAAACGTCCTGGATCGAAGCTTTGTTAGTCAGTAACATACAAAGCCGGTCAATACCGAAGCCAATGCCCGATGTGGGCGGCATGCCGTATTCCAGCGCGCGAAGAAAATCATAATCGATGAACATGGCTTCTTCGTCGCCCCGCTCTAAAAGCTTGGCCTGCTCTTCAAAACGTTCCCGCTGCTCGATCGGATCGTTAAGCTCGCTGTACGCATTGGCAATTTCCTTTCCGTTGATCATCAGCTCAAAACGCTCTACCAGACCGGGTTTGCTGCGGTGCTTCTTGGTAAGCGGGCTCATCTCTACCGGATAATCGATGATGAAAGTAGGTTGTATGTAATGATGCTCACATTTTTCACCAAAGATCTCATCCACCAGCTTCCCTTTGCCCATGGTTTTATCTACATGGATGCCTAACTCTTTACATACATTTTTCAGCCCTTCTTCGTCCATTCCACTTACATCGAAACCGGTATGTTCTTTAATCGCGTCGTAGATAGAAACCCTCGCAAATGGCGCTTTGAAAGAGATCGTTTTATCGCCCACCGGCACCTCCGTTTCCCCACATACATCCCGCGCTGCCTTTTCCAAAAGCTGCTCGGTCGTTTCCATCATCCAGAAATAATCTTTATACGCCGTATAAAACTCCAGGATGGTAAACTCCGGGTTGTGCGTGCGGTCCATCCCTTCGTTTCTGAAGTTGCGCGCAAACTCGTACACCCAGTCAAACCCACCTACGATCAGGCGTTTGAGATAAAGCTCATTCGCAATACGCAAATAGAACGGTACATCCAGGGCATTGTGATGCGTAATAAAAGGTCGTGCTGCCGCGCCGCCGGGGATAGATTGCAACACCGGCGTATCGACTTCCAATGCGCCGCGTTCGTTCAAAAACTCGCGGATAGAATTGATCAATTTCGTTCTTTTAACGAATGTTTCTTTTACCGATGGATTGATCACCAGGTCGGCATAGCGTTGGCGATACTTAAATTCGGGATCCGTTACTTCATCAAACACATTGCCTTCCTCATCTCGTTTCACTACCGGCAATGGTTTCAGCGATTTGGATAATAAGGTCAGGGTTTGGGTATGTAAAGAGGTTTCGCCGGTCTTGGTGATAAACACGTAACCGGTCGCGCCGATAAAATCCCCCAGGTCCAGTCCGTTCTTTACCACGTTGTCCCAAAAGCTTTTATCTTCATCCGGGCACAGCTCATCCCGCTTCACATATAATTGAAAAATGCCCTGTTTGTCCTGTATCTTGATAAAGAAGACCTTGCCCTTGTCGTTAATGCTCATGATGCGGCCGGCCACACAGACGTCGGCAAACTGCTCTTTGTTCTCTTCAGAATAATGACTTTTGATATCGGCCGAATAATGCGATACCGGATACAACGCCGCGGGATAGGGATCCACACCCGCATCTTTTATTTTTTGTAATTTCT
This sequence comes from Niabella sp. ZPM-14, assembly GCF_055693045.2. Lineage (NCBI taxonomy): Bacteria > Pseudomonadati > Bacteroidota > Chitinophagia > Chitinophagales > Chitinophagaceae > Niabella > Niabella sp. ZPM-14. The sequence goes on along the minus strand of NZ_CM181148.1, from coordinate 2,603,005 downwards.
CTCTTCTTATTTGTTCCTGCTCTGATAGATGTTGTACGCTCATTAATTCAATTTTTCAAAAATGAGCTGCAAAGATAACCGGGATTGCGGATTTATGGTTTTCAGATTTTGGGGTTCACTCAAACCCAAGTACGCTCGTTTCCTGTTAACAGCGGGAATTCGCTATCCCACATTGCTTTATTATTAAAGAACCAACGTCGTTTTGATCTTTATCCGACAAGAGTCATAATTGCCTGATCAAGGTGGGTTGTGACCCCTCATATGCGGTGATCAGTCTTTTTCAAGTACTGTTTCTGCATCTTTCCATATTTTTTCTTTCATCAACCGGTTAATCGCCGGTATATGCGGGTCCTTTTCAGCCTGCTTCGCGGCCTCGATGCGTTGTTTCAGGTTTTTCAATACTTGTCTTAGCGGCCCTTTATCACCAGCTTCTGCGCGGAGGACCGCCTGCTCCAGCGAATATTTAAAAGCTTCGTATTCGTTTTGCACCGCATTCTCAAAGTTCCGCTTTTTTACAGTTCCTTTCATTTTTGCGGCATGTAGCACGTGGCCATATTCGTGCAATACCACAATGATCAGCCGGTCTTCAGGATATGCCGGGCGTGGCTGAGTGAAATAAGCTTCGTTCAACTGAATCTGCCCTTTGGCGGCGCGGCCTGGGCCTTTCATGGATGTGAAGAACGCGATTTCCGTGCCTTCCTTTTCTATTTTCTTCAGCTCTTTCCACAACTTCGGGTAATTCTTTTGAATATACGCATTCACCCGGCTGTCGTTAGCGCGTTCCAAATGTGGATGTTACGCTTCCGCAGTGATATAAAAGAATAGCAGGCCTGATAATAAGAACAATAAACTTCGCGACATAGAAATTGTTTTGGTTTGAAAAAGCATCACATATCAGTTATCCCGCTACGCAGGGTGAAACGATCTCTTATTATATTTTGGGCAAACTATAACCGTTATGATAAGGCGCCATCAGGTATTCTTTATTCAACTGGCCATCAGTAAATTTCGCGGCCGCTTTGTCCCATACTACTTTTTCGCCGCTCCGGTAAGCAATATTACCCATCTGACAGACGGTGGCGATATGAGCGCCGGTCTGGATAGGACAGTTCAGATCGCTCATCTTCCGGGAGCGCATCACATCTACAAAGTTTTGGGTATGCGCATCCAGCCCGTTTTCAGAAGGGGCTTTCCGCGCAACGCTCACTTTCCTCTCGCTTCTCTTTTCCTCGATCACTTCCCATCCTCCTCTGTCCAGCTCTAACGTCGCATTGTTGCCTATAAATGCAATACCATGATCCTTTCCAAAGTTACCATTATCGATACCCATAGCATGGTCCCAGATAAGATTGAAGTTGTCAAATTCATACAGTGCCGCTAAGGTGTCGGGCGTTTCCTGGTAAAGATCAGGATAGGCAAATTTGCCCCCAAGCGCAGAGACCGTTTTAGGCACGGGAGCATTCATACCGAAGATCGCATAATCCATCAGGTGCACCCCCCAGTCGGTCATTAAGCCACCGGCATAGTCCCAGAACCAGCGAAAAGTGAAATGAAAGCGGCTGCTGTTGAAGGCCCTGGTTTTGGCCGGCCCCAGCCACATTTTATAATCCACTCCGGCAGGCGGCGCGCTATCGGGCGCCACAGGTCCGGGTTTCATCCATCCCTGGTAACACCATACTTTTACCGTTCTGATATTTCCAAGCTGGCCGCTGTGCACAAAGTCGATCGCATCCCGGAAATGCTGTTGACTGCGCTGCCACTGCCCGGCCTGCACCACTTTGTTGTATTTTTCCTGGGCCGCTACCATGGCCCGGCACTCCATGATAGAATTCCCCACCGGCTTCTCTACATAAACGTCTTTTCCCGCCTGGACCGCATGGATCATGATCAGGGCATGCCAGTGATCCGGCGTTCCGATGATGACGGCGTCCACATCTTTATTGTCGAGCAGTCCCCTGTAATCTTTATAGGTCTTGATCTTAGAAGTGTCAATATTCTTTTGCTTCAGCTCGGCTATGCGCTTGTCCAGCACATTTTGATCCACATCACAAAGAGCGGTCAGTCTTACGCCCGGAATTTTCAGTATGGATAGGGTGTTGGACCAACCCATGCCATTGATCCCAATGGCACCGACATGGATTTCTTCATTCGCTCCCGTGATAACTTTTGAAAAGTTCTTTGTATTGAAAGATTGAAGCGCAAAGCCGCCAAGCGCCAGTGCTGATGAACTGGCAAGAAATCGTCTCCTTGATTGCATAGCTGGTAATTTGTTTACATCAAATATACTAAAACAAACCAAATGCAATCGGTTACAAAAAACGGAATCAGGGCGAATCGCCATTCCCGATCACCGGGGTCGGGGCTGATGTAAAAAAGAGTAGCGCCGCATTGTTGCGGCGCTACTCCTGTGTTTATTTTTTGTCCTCGTTGTACTTTTTTTCTGCTTCTTTCGCTTTTTCGAAATCAAGCACCACGCCATTGATGCAATAGCGCAGCCCGGTGGGAGGGGGGCCGTCGTTGAATACGTGGCCAAGATGTGATTGGCAACGGCCACATTGAACTTCCGTTCTCACCATGCCATGGCTTTTGTCCTCCAGGTAGATGATACTGCTCTTGCTGATCGGCTCATAAAAGCTGGGCCATCCGCAGCCGCTGTCAAACTTGGTGTCGCTTTTAAATAGCGGATTTCCGCAAACAGCGCAATAATAAGTTCCGATTTCCTTGAACTTTTCATACTTACTTGTCCATGGGCGTTCGGTACCTTTCTGACGGGCGATGTAATACACTTCTTCGGGCAATATTTTTTGCCAGTCTTCATTACTAAGCTTTACATCCGATGTATCCGTCCGGGAATAAACGGGGTTTTTTTCTTTATCCATGTGAGTCGAGTCTTTTTTGCCGGGTGATGTTGTTTGGGATTGACATTGCTGAAATAAACAACAAATACTAAACCATATTAAAAGGGAATACTTCATAGCTACTATTTAAAACAATTACGGTCAGCAAAAGGTTGATACCTCTGTTCTACTGAGGGGATTTTCACCTTTTTCAATAAAATATACGTAAAAAACCAAAATTCAGCGCTGGTATTATATATTTGTTGATATACATCAAACCGATTTACGTAAATGTTTAATTTAGTTTTATTTGGCCCTCCCGGTAGCGGAAAGGGCACACAGGCTACTAATCTTATTGAAAAATATAAGTTAGTACACCTTTCTACGGGCGATCTGCTCAGAAGCGAGATTGCCGGTAAAACACCGCTTGGATTGGAAGCTAAAAAGATCATGGATGCCGGACAATTGGTTCCGGATGAAGTGGTGATCGGCATCATCGACAATTGCCTCGAAAAAAACGGAGACGCGAACGGCTTCTTATTTGACGGTTTTCCCCGCACGATCAACCAGGCAAAGGCGCTTGACAAACTATTGGAACTTAAAAAGACCCGGATCGACCTGGTACTGGCGCTCCAGGTAAATGAAGAAGAACTGGTTAGAAGGCTGTTGGAAAGAGGCAAGACCTCTGGCCGGTCAGACGATACCAGCGAGGAAGTGATCCGCAAGCGATTCCAGGTGTATACCAGTGATACAGAGCCGGTAGCTCAACACTACAAGGAAGACGATAAATTCAAGGCCATCCCTGGCGAAGGCTCTATCGACGAGATCTTCGAAAGGCTGACCGGTGCTATTGATGAATACAATAGCAGTAAGTAATACGATCGACCCAAAGACATTCATAGAAAAAGCCGGTAGTACCGGCTTTTTTGTTGTCAATACATTTCCGGTCTATTGTTTTAATACAGAATCTGCTTTTTCAATGCTGGAGAGGACGACTTCCTTCATTTCGTTGACGGACTGCAGCTGCATTTTCAGGTATTCGGTCCGGGCTGGTTCGTTTCCTTTCAATGAGTCATAGCGGAACCCTTCCATCCACTCTTGCATGGTCACATCAGCATAACTCAGGTTTTTGATGGTGCTGTCTAACACAGTGATGCGCGCTGCATGCCGGGCCGGTGATTGCTTTTTCAAAGAATCCAGTTCCGCCTGCGCTTCTCTCTGAAGTCGCTCCAGCTTCATCATCTTTGGCATGGCAACATCATGTCCTTCCAGCACTTGTTTAAGCAGGCTGTCTGACAAAGACGGCGCCGGCTCCGCATTTTCTGAACTGTTGTTACACGCTAAAAATAGAGCGGACAAAAGGAGAAAACAAATAAAACGCATAGTTTAAATTTTTGCAAAAGTACGAAAGATACAGGAGCCGGTCGATCGGGCCCTCTGGTGTAATGGCTGCCATTTGGATAGCTAAGCTCCGGCTCCGATAAAAGGGTTTTGCCGTCTCTGTCGCCCCAGGCTTTGCTTACTGCCATCTACTTTGGGTTGCTACGCTAACTTATAAATAAATTCTACAATGATCTCTTGTCTTGCATTTGCAAAGCCTTTATCTGATCCGATTGGGGTAAAGCCACATTTTTCCAGCACTTTCTGCGATCCGATATTGTCAAATGCAGCCCGTGCAAACAACGGCCTCGCCGTTTCTATATCAAGGAATTTTTTTAATGCTTTGGTGGCAATGCCCCGTCCCCAGTATTTTTTGTCTATCCAATAGGTGATTTCGGTTTGACCCTCCAACACGAATTTGGCAATGCTTCCCACAATTACCGCATCCGTTAAAATGGTCTGGTTATTTATGGTGGGATCGCTCAGCAGCTTTGTATATTTTGTTATGTATGCGGCCTTATCTGTCGGATCTTTCGGCGTGAACGCCGCCAGGTGAATAGCGTCTTTGTCTGTTTGAAATTGAAAAAGCACCTCGAGGTCGGCTATCCCGGTTCTTCTCAGTTGTACATCAGTGGCGGCTTGTGGCATGAGGGTTACATTTATCTGTATGAATCAGACCAGCGTACTATTTTAAAAGCTGATAAGCTACAAAGCTAACGATATAGGCCAGAAAGGTCATGTAGGCCAGCTGTATCATGGGCCATTTCCATCCTCCCGTTTCGCGCTTTACGATGGCCAGCGTGCTCATGCACTGCATGGCAAAGACGTAGAACAGCATCAGTGAAACGCCGGTAGCCAGCGTAAAGACCTTTGTTCCGTCGCTGAATGTAGCGCGGTGCATCCGGTCCTGCAAAGCCATGTTCTCCTCTCCATCGTCTTCAACACTATATAGCGTAGCCATGGTGCCGACAAATACTTCCCTGGCAGCAAAAGAGGTAATCAGCGCGATCCCGATCTTCCAGTCGTATCCCAGGGGTCTTATCACCGGTTCAATGGCTTTGCCCATAATGCCGGCATAAGAGTTTTCCAGCTTGGCGGTTCCATACTGTTCTTCGATCGCGGCCACATCTGCGCCGGGCTGTGACAGCTGCCGCTCATACTCCACGCGTGCAAGCTCCATTCGCTGACCCGGTCCGAAAGAGCTGAGAAACCACAGCGCCAGGCTGATGATTAATATGATCTTACCAGCCTGCACCGTAAAGATCCTGGCCTTTTCGATCATGGTTTGCACGGCATTTTTCCACCGGGGCGCGCGATAAACCGGAAGCTCCAATATAAAAAAGCTCTTTTCTTTTATTTTAATGAACCACTTGGCCACATAGGACACGGCCATGGCAAAAACGATACCGATCAAATAGAGGCCCATCATTACAAGACCCTGCACACTGATGAATCCTGCCAGGTACTGCTCCGGGATCACTACCGCCGTTAATATGATATAAACAGGCAACCTCGCCGAACAGCTCATCAGCGGCGTGACAAGGATGGTGAGTAACCGCTCTTTCCGGTTTTCAATATTGCGGGCACTCATGATGGCAGGTACCGCGCAGGCAAATCCGCTGATCATGGGCATTACGCTTTTCCCATTTAAACCTACCGTCCGCATCACCCGGTCGGTCAGGAAGCTGATGCGCGCCATATAGCCGGTATCTTCCAGCAGGGTGATCAACCCGAATAAGATCATGATCTGGGGGATAAATATGATGATCCCGCCCAGGCCGGCCACCAGGCCGTTAATCAGCAGGTCGGTAAGATTATTTTCAGGAAGTATGTCTGCCAGCCAGCCGCTGAAGGCCGCGGTGCCCCCGTCGATCCAGTCCATCGGGTAAGAGGCCAGGAGAAACACGCATTGGAACAAGAGAAATAACACGGCTAACAAAATAGCATAACCCCAGTACCGGTGCAGGAACACATTATCCAGCCGCTCCGTGAGCCGGGATCTCTTCTGAGGGTCGGGAAAGGAGACCGCCTGATTGAGAATATGGTTGATGCCTTTATACCGCTGAACGATTTCTTCTGCCTGTGTACGGGCGGGGTTGAATTGATGATCGATTTCTGCCTGCTCAATTTGTTCCTGCAGCTCATCTGCCAGCGGGAAGGTTTCATGATTGATCAGGTAGTGCACTGCTTCATAATCGCCGATATGCGGCACAGCCAGCTGTGCCTGTTTGATCGCCCCGGGCGCCAGGGCCGCTGCGTCTATAAAACTTCTCGCCGGAGGCTTGTAAAGATTGCCGGCTACCAGCTCGATGGCCTTTTTCAATGCGTCGATACCCTTGTTCTTGCGGGGGTTGACGACCACCACGGGAACGCCCAGTTCACGCTCCATTTCATTCACGTCTACCTGGATCCCTTTTTTCCGTGCAATGTCCATCATCGTCAGCGCCACCACGATGGGTCGTTTGAGATCAATGATCTGGGTGCAAAACAGCAGGTTCCGCTTCAGGCTGCTGGCATCGGCAACGGCTACGATCACGTCAGCCGATATCGTCTTGTCCTGGTCTAAGATGACCTTGTAGGCCACTTCTTCGTCCAACCGGCGGGGATAGAGGCTGTAGGATCCCGGTAAGTCAATCACCCTTGCGGTAGATTGGCCAATTTTGGTGGTTCCGGTCTTTTTATCGACCGTAACACCGGGGAAATTTCCTACTTTTTGATTCAATCCCGTGAGCGTGTTGAACAATGAAGTCTTTCCGCTGTTGGGATTTCCTGCTAAAGCAATATGTAACATTGAATTTTTCAATACGTAAAACAGCAAAATTAGCTGCCTTTGTCATAAAAGTGTTTACGAATTACGGAGTTTTATCTCCACCTAAAACAGTTGCGCCCGATCTTTGTTTACCTTTAGGTAACAAGAAACCTATTTTATGAACGAATAAAGAAGCAGTATGGCCCTTCTTAAATTGGAATTGGACACCCAGGAAATTATCGACAATTTTTTTGACGATACGCGGCTGTTGGGCATTGTGACCACGGTGAAAGATTACCGTTTTTGCTGGAATCTGAATAATATGCTGGGCATCAACTTCAGGATCAACCACGATATCGAGATCAGCCTGAAGCGAAAGAAAAGACAATACTTCTTTTCTGTTTATGAATATCATGAACCCAACAGCGCTTTGTGTCACTATTTATATAATAATCTCCATGACGGGGAGTTTCTTTTGCCGGAATTTAAAAACCTGGATTTCCTGTGGCTCATGAAAAACGATACGGTCACGGAAGATTACCTGGAACAGATCAAACTGATGTTACGCAATATTCCGGGCGTTCAGCTGGTCACGGAGCTGACTAACGAAAAGATCAAGAATAAAGAATACCTCATCTTTTAAAAGCAACAGTATGTGGCAGGAAATCAATAATAAATTGTACCGGAAAGTGGCGTTCAGCAACTTTAGCGAAGCCTTCGGTTTCATGACACGGGTAGCGATCGCGGCTGAAAAGATGAACCACCATCCCGAATGGAAAAACGTGTACAACACCGTAGAATTCTGGCTGAGCACGCACGATGCCGGTGATATCGTTACCGATAAAGACCGCAAGCTGGCCGATCAGATCGATCAGCTTATACCGGCATAACGCTTGAGCCGGGACGCTGGGACAACATGGCCGACAATTTCTCCCCGCCTTTGATACCAAAATCGAGCGTCCGGATCGGGAACGGAATGGTGATCTGGTTTTCGTCATATGCTTTTTTGATCAGCTTGATCGCTTCGCTTTGGCCCTTCCACAACGTGGGCTGATCACCCGAACGGAGCCAGATCAACACAGAGAACTCAATGGAGGAATCGCCAAACGCATCAAAGAATAACCGGGGTTCCTTGTCTGCTGCTAACACACTTATTTGCTTCACGGCCTCTAAGGTCACGCGCTCCACTTTCTCCAGGTCATCTCCGTAAGAAATACCGACTTTAAGGTCCAGCCTGCGCCGGCCCAACGCGGAATAGTTGATCAAAGGGTTTTGGAAGATGTCTTTATTGGGAATGGTTACAATCTGCCCCTGGAAATTTTTGATCACGGTGTGTCTCAGGTGAACGATCTGCACCACACCATAATGGTCCTTGCTCTTTATGGTCTCTCCCGCCCGGAAGGGGCGCTGGAAAGTGATGAAAATCCCTGATACAAAATTGGCAGCAATATCCTGGAAAGCAAATGCCAGGGCTAACGTAAGTACCCCCGCGCCGGCCAGGATGGTCTTCACCGTATTGTCCAGCTTTAAGACGTTGAGCGCAGAAAATACAACGATGCCTATGAGCAACAGGTAGAAGATCGAGACCAACAGATTGCTGAGGTTTTTATATTGTACAAAACGGGAAATGACCTTTTCGAAAAGCCGTTTCAGATATTTAGCAATAAAAAGCCCGACCACCAGAATGACGATGGCTAAAAGCAGGTTCGGTAAAATATCGATAACAGCATTGATCCAGCGCTCGAGTTTCTCCTTCACTACTTTATACATATTATCCAGATGCAGATTCATAAGCATACTGATTTAGTTTGGTTTCGGTAGCAAAATTACAAAAAACGCGCCAATCGGCGGCATTCACACCGCTTCCCGGCTTCTTTTAAATCGGTCTCGATTCATAGGGAAGTCATAATGGGATCGTCTGTTTCAAGCGGTTAGCGTTACAACTTAACCTGCGCTTCAGTTGTAAGAAATTTTCCACAATTTGTTGATATTTTCAAATACCCTATTTTTGCCGTCCTTTTATTTAATGTATTAATATATTATGTCGGTTATTCAGAAAATCCAGGACAAGTACGGCAAAGTGATGGCCATCATAATTGCTTTGGCGTTAGTGGTATTTGTAATAATGCTTGCTTTTGAGAACGGTGGCAGCCTTTTTAGAGGAGATACAACAACGGTAGGAAAAATCAACGGGGAAGCTGTTGAATATGAAAGCTTCCGCCAGATGGTGGACCAGCAAACGCAGATGATGCAGCAGCGTGGGATGGGCAGCAACAGTGAAATGCTGGCGCAGCAAGCCAATGAAGGCGCCTGGAACACGGAAATCGCCAGGGTCCTTTTAACGCAGGAAGCAGAAAAGCTGGGAATCGAAGTGGGCAAAAAAGAACTGAACGACTTGCTATTCGGTCAAAATCCTCCTCCGGATCTGAAACAGGCATTTACGGATCCTCAAACCGGCATTTACGATCCTTCTGTTGCTCAACAGCAAATCAATCAGATCAAAAGTAAAGGCACGCCTGAGCAAAAAGCACAGTTGAATGCATTCCTGGATCAGATGCTGTTCCAGCATATGGCACAGAAGTATGATGCACTGCTTACGAACAGCATCAATTTCCCCAAATGGATGATCGAAAAAGAAAACGCGCAAAACGCACTTATTTCAAAAATTTCTTTTGTAAGAGAGCCGTACGCGAGCATTTCCGATTCAGCTGTTAAAGTGACCGATGCGGATATACAAGCGTATATTGACGTTCATGAAAAAGATTTCAAACAAACAGAAAGCCGCAGCATCTCTTACGTTGCCTTCAATGCACAGCCTAACGCGTCAGACAGCGCCGAAGCCAAAGCGAGCCTTATGGCATTAAAACCTGCCTTTGACAGCGCCCGCAATGTGGAGAGCTTCCTGATGAGACAAGGCATTAATAATTACTATGGCGGATACATCAGCGGAAATCGTATCCAGGTGCCCATGAAAGATTCCATTTTCAGAGTGGGCGCCGGCAATATCTACGGACCTTATGTGGACGGAGAAAACTATGTATTAGCGAAAGTGATCGCTACTAAAAGTATCCCCGATACCGTAAAGATCCGTCACATATTAGTGGGTACTGCACAAATGGATCCGCAAACCGGTCAGCAGGTTCCTATCAGGGACACGGCGACCGCGAAGAAGCTGGCAGACAGTATCGCTGTGGCCATCAGGAACGGAGCAAATTTCGATTCACTGGTGGTGAAGTTTTCTACCGACCAGGGAAGCGTGAGCAATGGCGGCGTTTATGACGATGTTCCTTCCGGGCAAATGGTGCCTGCTTTCAACGACTTTATCTTTGGCAATCCTGTAGGGTCTAAAGGAGTGGTTAAAACCGACTTCGGCTATCACTACATTGAGATCCTTTCTCAAAAAGGCAGCGCCACCGGTTATAAAATAGCTTACCTGAACAAACCTATTGAGGCAAGCTCAGAGACAGACATGGCCGCCAACAGCGCCGCTACCAAGTTTGCCGGATCCGCAACAGATCAGAAATCTTTCGATGCTGCAGCAGAAAAACTACAAAAGGAAAAAGGTATCTATAAATCAGTAGCACAGGACATTCAGCCAACCGGATCCATGATCCAGGGCGTGGGCGCATCCCGCACATTTGTGAAAAGCATTTATAATGCAGATCTTGGCGATGTGATACAGCCTGAGCGCGTGGGCGACTATTATGTGGTAGCACTGGTGACCGAGGTGAACGAGGAAGGAACAATGAGCCCTTCTAAAGCGCGTATGATGGTAGAACCTTTGCTGGTGAACCAAAAGAAAGCCGAGATCATCACCAAAAAAATCGGTAAGATCACAACGCTTGAAGCAGCAGCCGGTGTATTGAAAAAACAAGTGGAAGTGGCAGACAGCCTCCGTTTCTCCGGTCAGCCTTCCATGAGCCTAGGTTTCGAACCTAAAGTAATTGGTGCAGCTTTCAACAAAGCGAATGTGAACAAAGTGGTGAACGAAGCCATTCCGGGCACGCAAGGGGTTTATGTAGTTCGCGTAGACAACCTGTCGAGCACACCGGTTCAGGCGGCCAATGTGGAAGAGCTCCGGAAAATGCGCTCTATGCAGGCAAGACAACAGTCTCAGTTCCAGTCGCTGCAGGCATTGCGTGAAGCGGCTACCATCAAGGATTACCGCAGCAAGTTCTATTAATCGGACATTAAAAATATAATGCACTACCATCCCGGCTCAGGCCGGGATTTTTTGTATGAGGTCATCATTCCAACTAAACAAGTAGTCCGTTGTTTTTGTTAACTTACAGTATGGAAGAGGTAATCAGAAATAAAGTAGCCGAAAGCGGTATTATCACATTGGATCTTGAAAATTTTTTTCCGAAAGGCGACGTGGTTGTTTTCGATATCAAAGATTTTCTATTCATGGAAATGATCCTGAAGGAAAAAGATTTTCGCGAAGCATTAAAGCAGCACCCCTGGGAAGCGTATCGTGGTAAGATCGTCGGCATTTCCTGTTCTGCAGATGCTATTGTTCCGCACTGGGCCTATATGCTGATCATTTCTTACCTGCAACCCATAGTCGAATTTGTTGCCGAAGGCAATGAAGAAGAAATTAAAAAGCGGGTTTTATTAAACCAGATCAATGCGATCGATCGCTCTCTGTTTACGGATAAACGTGTGGTGATCAAGGGCTGCGGTGACCTTGCCATTGGTGCATTTGCTTACGCCGAAATCACGCGCGTGCTGCTGCCTGTAGTAAAAAGCCTGATGTATGGCGAACCCTGCAGTACGGTTCCGGTATTTAAGAGAAGGCCCTGAAAAAGCGCATTGGCCATGGCCTGTTGTTTTAATGCTGATGACTTATGCGCCCGGACCCAACTCCATCAACACTTTCTTGATATCATCATATTGCTCCCAGGGAATAAAATGGCGGGCTCCTTTCAGGATCACCATTTTCTTTTGGACGCTGGATGATAATTTCTTGTCGGCATAATAGGCGTTCTCCACAGGAACAAAGCTATCCTTGTCCCCGTGAACGATCCACACCGGACAGGTGATCTTATACCAGTATTTTTCCATCAGCCTGAGATCTTTTTTGAGATAGATCAGTTCAGTATTGCTTGGCCGGAAAGCGCCCGGCAAAAAATAAGTGAGGGGCGGCCTGTCTAAAACATAGCGCCACCATTCCTTTTTTTCAGCGGCCGGATCTACGGAAGCCGCGAGTAACACAATGCCTGAGAATAGGTCCGGTGTTCGCATTTCCAGTGCTGCTACAAGCGGACCGCCTAAAGAATGGCCTACGCCATAAACCGGTTTGTTATTGTCGAGCGACTGAATCAATGGTGTAATAAGCGTTACCTGGTCTTCCAGGTTGAGCGCATCACCAAACTGGCTGTAGCCAAATCCCGGCCGGTCGATGGCGATCATCCGGAACTTTTGCAGGAGGTCCGGATCGCGCATGTACCGTTCAAAAGCATTCCATGCACCGGGAGATCCATGTATAAACACCAGCGTAGGAAGTGTGTCGTTTCCGGTCCTGGCATAATGAAGTGTATATCCTCTGGTGGTATAATCGGCCGTTGTGAGCGTAACACTATCCGCCGCAAACCGTTGCCGGGCCTCGCTATCGCTGATCCGGAACTTCATACAGCTTTGTGCCATCAGGAGCCAGCCTACGATGATCAACGCAGTTATTCTTTTCCAGTTTTTAAAAATTTTTCTGACCATTGAAGTTCTTTAAGTCCCACAGCCTCGAGGCTTTAAACCCTCAAAGGTTGCGGATGTACTATCCTAATAACGACATACTTTTTCCGGGTTCTAAGGTGACCGTCAACTCGCTGCCATTCACCAGGACCTTTATTGTTTGACGGACAGGCGTGCTTAGGCTCAACTTAGTAGCTTTCCCATTTTTCCAGGTAATATCGGCCGTAATATTACCACGCGCCTTCAATCCTTTGGCACTCCCGTTGTTCCAGGCTTTCGGCAGAGCAGGCAATACGCGGATGATCCCCCGCTCGTGCGATTGGATCAGCATTTCAGCGACACCCGCAGTGTAACCAAAGTTCCCGTCTATCTGGAAGGGCGGATGCATGTCGAACAGGTTGCTGATGATCGAGATCCTGAACAACTTGCGAATATGCTCATGCGCCCCTTCGCCGTCCAGGAGGCGTGCAGTCAGATTGATCAGCCAGGCACGGCTCCAGCCCGTGTGACCTCCGCCATTTTTCAACCGGTAGTCCAGGGATTTTCTCACCGCGTCCACCAGCTTCGGTGTACCGCTCTGAGTGATCTCATTGCCAGGATGAAAAGCATAAATATGAGACACATGCCGGTGGCCGGGTTCAGGTTCTTTATACTCGCGGTCCCACTCCAGCAGCCTGCCATCGCTGCCTATCTGGGTGCCGCTTCGAAGGTGATCCAGTTGCCCCCTAATTTTTGTTACCGATGCGTTCTGAACATTGAGTATGGCCGCGGCTTCCAGGTAATTAGTGAACAGTTCACGGATCACTTGCTGGTCTTTTGCGCTGCCGAGGCAAAGCGCTGCGGTGTCGCCCTTCTCATTAATAAAACTATTTTCGGGAGAGGAGGAGGGTGCAGAAACCCATTTGCCGGTAACAGGGTCGCGGATGATCCAGTCGCTGTAAAACCGGGCCACTTCCTGCATTGCAGGAAATGCGCGTGTTCTTAAAAAATTTTCATCCCGGGTGAATAGATAATGATTCCAGTAGTGCTGCATCAGCCAGCCACCCGCGCCAAAAGATCCGCCCCAATAAGCGGTACTTGATCTTAAAAATGACGTGGCCCAGATATCCGTGGCGTGTGGAATGAAACTGCCCCCGCACCCATAATTTTTTCGCGCGGCCTCTTTGCCGTTTTCCACCAACCGGTCGATCAGGTCAAACAACGGCTGGTTCACCTCATCCATATTCGTGACGTTGGCTGGCCAGTAATTCATTTGCAGGTTGATGTTGACATGATAGTCCGCGTTCCAGGGCGCCTCAATGTCATTGGTCCAGATCCCCTGCAGGTTGGCCGGCAAGGTGTTCCTCGATGAACTGATCAGCAAGTAGCGTCCGTAGTCGAACAGTAATTGTTCCAGACCCACATCTACCGCACCTTTTTTGACCAGCGCCAGCCTTTCGTCGGTGGGAAGACCGATGGGCTGATGTTCCAGTTGCAGCTGCATCCTGTCTGAAAGGGACCGGTAATCAGCCACATGCGCCTGATGCAGTTCTGCAGCAGTTTTGGACATTACCTGCTGCAAATGCGTTTTACTTTTTTGAATGTAATCCTCGTGATAGTAAGATGTGTTACTGACCAGGTAAATAGTCGCTTCTTTTACATTTTTGAGGCTGATCGTGTTGGCACCGACTTCCACTGACCCGCCTTTGTGCGCAACGCTCAGGCGGGTATCGAATTTTACTCCGGAAAGAATGGGATCTTTGCGGCCTTTGAACGTTCCTTTCCGCTGCGTGATCTCTCCCTGCATCACAAGGCTGTTGTTTTCAGTGAATGTTGTAACGGTTTCATGGCCATTGTCTTTGGGCCTGGTCATGGACAGAGTGGCGTTGAGCCCATTTCCCGCACCCGCTTTGTATTGTATCACCAGCACTTCGTCGGGATAGGAGCTGAAGACCGTTTGCTCAACAGGTGTGTTGCCCAGCTTGTAACGGGATCTTACCGTTGCTTCATCGAGATTGAGCCTGCGGGTATAATCTGAATAGGACTGTTCTCCAAAGTCGATCCAAAGGTCGCCCATCGTCTGATGGGACCGAATAATACTCTTCGTTAAAAATTTATCAACAAACAATGCATCGGCTTCTTTATTCTTTCCTTGCTTCAGCAGCTCGCGAATATCGCTGAGATCCTTTTCGTTGCCTTGAGCAAGCCCCCAGTTGTTTTCTCCGGGCCAAAGGCTGTTTTCATTCAGCTGAATATGCTCCTTCGTGGGATGGCTAAACACCATAGCTCCCAGGCGCCCGTTGCCCGTAGGCAATGCTTCCAGCCACTGCCCGGCTGGCTGGCGATACCAGAGTTCCCGGTCGCCGGCTGCATGTGATTGGGTCTGCCCCTGCTGCGGTGCATGACAAGCCCATATCGATAAGATCAATAAGATTGCACCTGTTTTGGTAATGATGTTTTGTAGCATTATTTTGTTTATAGATTAAAAAAATCGCAAGCAATAAGCGCCGGAACATGCGGCTGTGCCACTGCGTTCCAACACAAGTTGACTTCTACAATCGTACGCTTAAAACCAGCCGCGCTTTTTAAACATGATCAGCATCCAGACAGGGATCACGAGCATGGCACCTACCGCTATCCAAAAGCCCCAGTGCTGCCCGCTCAGCGGGATCACCTGGAAGTTCATACCGAAGATGCCACCTATCACTGTCGCCGGCGCCAGCACGCAGGTCACGATTGCCATCACTTTCATGACCTCATTCATCTTCAGGTTGACATTGCTGATGTAGAGATCCTGCATGCCCATGATCATATCGCGATAGTTATCCACAAGATCGATGGCCTGGACCACGTGGTCATAAACATCTTTATAAAACCGCTCATTGAATTCGGTGAGCAGATCGCTGTCGCTCTTGATGAGACCACCCACCACTTCGCGTACCGGATAGATACTTCTTTTCAACACGATCAATTCTTTTCGCAGCACATTCACCATAGCGAGTGCGCGCTTGTTGGTGCCTCGTATAATCTCTTCTTCGATATCTTCGATGCGATCGCCGAGCTTTTCCATCGCGATAAAGTAGTTATCAACAATCGTGTCGATCAGCGTGTAATAGAGATAGTCCGCTTCTTTGGTCCGCGTTTTACTGGTAGGCAATTTCAATCTTTCGCGCAGCGGATCAAAGAGATCCCGCGAAGGGTCGTCCTGGAAAGTGATCACAAAATTTTTACCAAGCACCAGGCTGATCTGCTCCTGTCCGATGGAGTTCCTTTCATCGTTATAATACAAAATATTCATCAGGCAGAAAAGGATCTCATCAATCTCATCCACCTTGGGCCGCTGATTCACGCTTAATATGTCCTCCCGCAACAAAGGGTGGATACCATACTGATCGCCGATCAGATCGACATCATCTTTTCTAAGCCCGTCGATATTGATCCACACAATATGGTTATTGCATTTCAGGGCAAGCGCCTCTTCAATCCCGATATCCTTGTATTCCTTTATTTCTGACTTATCATAAACATATGCCGTGATCACTACGGTTGCCGCTTCTTCGCGGATAGGAATGATCGTGGGATTTACCGTAAGGATCTCTTTGGTTCGCTCGGTCCCGAACAGCTCCAGTAAATTGGGCAGGAACAGGTACCGCAAATATTTTTCCGGGCGCATTTTCATTCGTAATGTTTATTTCAGTAGCCGAATAAATCTACCTTAATGATTCAATTGTAATCCTGTGGGTTTCATTCGTGTTATCTTTTGATGTGCCACACCGATCCGTTGCTTCCGGCAAAAAGCAGCGTTGCTTATTCCCTCAACTGATCATTGCCAATGCTTTTTCCAGGTCTTCGGGTGTGTCGATGGCTATATTTTTATAGCTGGTTTCAGCCATGTAAATATCAATGCCGTTATATAAGAACCGTAGTTGCTCCAGCTTTTCGATCTGCTCCGGCGGAGCTTGAGGCAAAGCCGTGAAAGCCTGCAATGCCTCGTTGCGAAAAGCATACACACCAATATGCAAAAAGTGATCCGCCGGGATGTCTGCATCCCGTTGATAGGGAATGACGCTCCGGCTAAAATACAGCGCCTTATTGTGCTTATTAGTGACCACCTTGACCATGTTCGGATTGTTGATGTCATGAGCGTCTTCCATTTTCCGCATTAGTGAGGCAACCTGCACTTCCGGCTGGTCGAACAGGCGAACGAGTTTTTCCAACGGCTCCTTTTGTATAAAAGGTTCGTCACCCTGAACGTTTACGATCACGTCTGCGTCCAGGCTGCGCGCTGCTTCTGCGATGCGGTCGGTTCCGCTTTCGTGGGCGGTGAGGCTCATGATCGCTTTTCCTCCGCGATGGGTGATTTCTTTATAAATAATATCACTGTCTGTAATAACATATACCTCTTGAAACAGGTCACTCTGCAGCGCTGCTTCATACGTGCGGGTGATAACCGGTTTGTCGCCGAGCATCTTCATCAGCTTTGCATGAAAACGCGTGGCGGCATATCGGGCCGGGATCATTGCTATCACTTTAGTCATATATCAAAAATAAATGAATCTTTTCTCTTGAAACGATAATGTGAACAGGAGCTTATAAAGATTGAAGTTGGTGCCACGAATCGACGAATATTTGTTCCCGTATCTGGGAACAAGCTCCATTAAATAACAGCACTATCCCCGTGGGGTGATTTCGTATACGCCGCAGTTTGCACCTCAGGTTTCACCCGAAGATTCGCTTCTGTCTTCCAAGGCTGTCGTTATAAAATCTACCAATATTAAGAGCCTTAGGCAAGACCCATTTCATATAAACAAGACCGGTGCCTCGTTTCAAGCCCAGCGGTCAGCTGCAAATCAAACACAATTATCTTTTTTTCTTCACAAACGGATCTTTCAACAGGTTGAAGAAATCTTCATCCCGTTCATTAGGATAATACTTGTCTAAGCCATATTTGATTTGAGACGGTGGCAGCGTGGTGAATGTGTGGAACAGGCGATCCCAGATGGAGAATACCGCACCATAGTTACTATCCGTATACGGCTGCATCCAATGGTGGTGCACTTTGTGCATGTTGGGCGATACAAAGAGATAGCTCAATGTTTTATCCAATAGCGGCGGCAGGCTGATGTTGGCATGTGTAAAAGCAGTAGTGATCACGACCAGGGTTTGATAGATCATGACGCTGTACATCGGCGCGCCACTGATAAAGATCAGTAACAAAAAGAAAATACCGCGTAGCAAACTGTCGCCGGGATGATGCCGCAGGCCGGTGGTTACGTCTACCTTGTTGTCGCTGTGATGAATGAGATGGTATCGCCAGAGATAAGGATTTTTATGCATCACCCAATGGACCAGCCAACTACTGAAATCCAGCGTCAGCACACCGATCAAAATAGCACCCCACACATTGGCCCGCAACCAATACACCATGCCGAAGTCGGCATTGCGACACCAGTCGCTAAGCATCACGATCAGGACAGCCAGCGCGGTGTGTATGACCAGATGCATCACAGTAAAACCAAAGTTCACCAGTGCGTGCCGGAATTTGTTTTTGCGGTATTGCAGCCGGACAAGCGGAATCGCTCCTTCGATCACCCAGAAAAACAACAAGCCACCCACCAGGAGGGCCATTCGCTCCAGGGGCCGCTGTTCCAGCGTTGAGAAATATGTGATCACTTTGTCCATGATGTGAGGAGACCCGGCAAGCCAGATAAACCACCACTCTCACCTCCGGGGAAGATGCATGGCTACCGGCTTTCCGGCTCGCTGTTGAGTTCGTATTCATTTTCGCAATCAAAACAATGATACACCTGGTCCATCAAGGAAGCTGAGCCGTTCTTTAAAATAGCATCTTTAATGGCCATAAACCAATTGTTTGTTCGACGTGGCACACTGATCATCTCTATATTGTCTGATCCGCATCTGGGACAGGCATGTTGCTTCTTATAGGCATCTTTATCTTCGTTGATCAGCGCCAGCGCCCGTTCCTGCTGGGCTTCAGCCACCATTAGTTTGATACCGCCCACCGCATAAGTAAGAGCCGGATGTACACCCACCGTGTTTTCATCTTTCAGCCAACAGTTGATATTGGCTTCCTGCAAGCGACCCATTGTTAAATGGGCATTGATATAATCGTCAAATACGGCGGCTACTACAAAGTTCATGTATTAAAGTTAGCGCAATTTCAGGCAATAAAAAATGCCGTCTCAGGACGGCATTTTAATCGTATCGGTAAATGGCGTTGTTTAAACTTTTTTCATGCTGCGAACGGGATGGAGCCGGATCATGTGTGCCAATAAGGACGATATTTCATGCCGGTCTTTGTGGCTTCCGCGGCCCCGCACTCATTGCTGGCACCGGTAGCACTTTCTGATCCGATGATTGGATTGGCGCTTGCGTACAGAAACGGTCAGACGGAGACCGTCAGACCGGGTTAGGCGGGATTTCTTCCCGTCCGTCCCGGCACGGGCGGGCGCTTCGATTCGCTTTGAATGAGGATATTATTTTTAAATGTTCTGATGAATAATATTCAAAAGGTTAAACAACTTCAATGAATGCTTAATGAAATATTGCAAGCCCCGGGAAGTAAATGTGGTTGAAATCAACAACAGATCCGTCACTGCCATATTGAATATTTTTTACCAGGGCACCCGTGCCGGCATTATAGATCAGCAAATAGTTGATACCGGAAGCTGCGCCATAGCCAGCGATGCCATTGACAATAATATGATCTTGATTCTTATCATAACGCGCTACTCCATAGACCATGAACGGGTTGACGTCTATCGTTATAAAAGGTTGGCTTAATGATGCAGGGTTACCGTCTACATATTTATAGATACGATTGCCTGCATGATAAAACACCGCGTTCTCCTTCGTTGATGCGGTGAGGCGGGTGGGTGCATCAAGGCCGAAAGAACCGATCGTAGCAGGCAGCGCGACGCCGGCCGTATCTAAATTCTTATCGATCGCAATCAATCTGCTTCCCGTAGCAGCCCACACTTTACCATTGGGCGTTGTCACAAACCCACGGTTGATATCGCTAAAGCTTTTGACGAGCGCATAATTGTTCTCCGCGATAATCTTCGCTCCGTTGGATTGCAGGATATACACGTATGCTCCCGCCTTCAGCATGTCACCGGTGTTCACAGAAGAAATGGAAAGCAATTTATTTTGTACCTGCAGTGTGTTTAGGTTGATGGCATATACACCGTCACCCGTGCTTACCAGTCCTTCGCCCGGGCGCACGCCGATGAGGCTCCTCCAATGACTGGATTCCTGGTTGTAGCGTGCCTCTTCTTTTAAAGTATGCGCATCCAGCTTGACGATGGGCCCATTCATCTTGCTGGTGAGATATAATTTCTCTTCGAACAATGTGGCAAATTGAAGCGTGCTGGTCTTTGTAGTATTGGCAAGCGTTTTACCCGGATTCTCTTTCTCGTATACCTTGGTTGCTACGGTATCCGCACCGTAATGATAAAATTGAATCGTGCCGGCTGTTTGGGCGTAAGATCCTTCTGTGATAATAAAAAATCCGTTGTCGTAAGGCGCGGCTGGATTTTCGGGATCGACCGGCTCCGGTATAACCTCGCTGTTTTTAGAGCAGGAAAAGAAAGTGATCGCTACGATCAAGACAAGCAGCTTTGATAATTGTTTGTTGTACATATTTTTTTATTTGATTTTTATTGATGCTTCCTTATTGATTGAAATGCAGATCCCTGATGCCGGTAATTTCTGTGGACACTTCGCCAAGCCAGCCTCCATCACCCATCATAGCGGTTTGTACCTTAATGAAATCAATGGTTTTCAAATGTGCCGGATCTCCTTTGGCATTGACCGCATGGGCGATGTCGAAGGCATTGCCGCCATTGGCTGCCGAGCGATTATCCGCATAGCCCCACTCGTAAGGCAGGTTGGTGATGTAGCCGGGATTGCTGGTATTAAGTTGCCCTTTGAGCCAGGAGCCTTTCAGCGTATAGCTGTCGCCTGTAATCCATCCGGGATAATAAGCCTGCCGGTGAAAGCTGTTTTTCTTCACGAAGCCCGTATTGCCTTTGTTGTCGCGCCATTCCACGTTGGCATCTTCCGTAGCGGGCCGGAAATAGGTCACTTCATAATCCCGCAGGTAAACACCAGTCTTACCGGACTCGCTGCCGGCAAGTTCATACCAGGTATCATCGGGCTGTCCATTGCCATTATCGTCCGCCATTACGTATACAATGCCCGGCTCGCTCCATTCCGGTAGCGCGTTGCCGGCGATATCGATGTCTGCACCTTCTTTGTCGGGCACACTGTGGTCAAAGCCATAAACTACGTAACCACCCCACGCGCCGAGGCTGACCATGCCTGTTTTACCCATAAGGCTTTTAGCGCTTTCCAGGTTGCCCGGTGCTTTGTTGATAAACTGGCCGGGAGCGGGCACATATTCAAACAGTGTATCTACATAAGCAGAAGTACCGCCGGTCCTTACAGGTGCTGCTACCTCTACGGTGTAGGATCGCTTTACAGACCCAGCACTGTTGGTGGCTGTGTAAGACAGGGTATAGGTTGCAGTCGTGTCAAAAGCATGTTCAAACAGGCTTCCCGTGGCGACTGTTTGTTCGTTTATTTTCCAGACCTGTTGTACTTCCCGACCAGCATTGACAGCTGCTTCAATTTTTACTACTTCGCCTACAGAAGCATACAGTGTTGGCGCTTCAACAGAGAAGCGGACGACCGGCGCTACCATGGATTCCTTTTTACAGGAATATAACAGGAGCAGCCATCCGGCAAATGCTAATAATACATAGTGGTTGTTTGATTTCATGATGATGATGGTTTTATGGAGTGATCGTTTTATATACAAAAGCAAAGTGGGCAGGAATATTCCCGGAGCTAACGCTGAACAGCTTTTGCCCGCTGGCATTGTATCCGTACAATACACCAGAGGATACATAGTCCTTTGCGTCCGTGATATAAATGTTGCGGCTTACAGGGTCTGCTGTGATTCCGTAGGGTTTATCGATCGCTGTTTCAGAGCCGTCCCTGATAAAGCTGGCATTCAGCAAAGTCTCTGTTTGGGTATTGATCAGGTGAAAAGTGTTTTCCCACTTTCCTGTTTTATAACTGAAAGAAGAACCGATCACATACGCCGAATCGCCCGCCAGGCTCAGGTTTGAAGCAGCGATATCAAAAGTCTTCTTTATCGAAGCCGTCTTTGTATCTAATACGAGGAGCCGGGATGGAATATCATAATAATCTCCGCGCGAAGTGACATATAAATCTCCGTCTTTATCTGCTTTTAAGCGATGCAGATTGATGGCAACATCGATATCTTTTATTTTTTTAAAAGAAGACAGATCGATGGCAGATACCGTTCTTTCATAATCGGGTGGACTGTAGCCGCCGGAGTTGGCGACATACAGCGTGTTCGCCACAACAGCCATCTCCTCCGGTTGTCTGCCGACTTCTACCGTGCGGCTTATCTCAAGGCTTGCAGTGTCTACTTCAGCCACGATCCCGTTAGGTGCATTAGATCCCAGCGCGATATCGCCATTATAGGCACTGACGTAGGCTTTCCCGTTTGCAAATGTGATATAGCGGCAATTCTTGAGGGTAATGGTCCGGATGCGTTTTGCCGTTGCCAGGTCCATGACTTCGATTTTGTCAGACGCGTTAATGACGGCATATAATTTTGCTCCGTACGCTCCGATATCATTGCCCACATCGCCCAGACCCAGCGTTGCATCAGGGTTTGACTGAGTATAGATATTTCTTTTGTAGACGCCGCTGGCATAATCATAGTAATCGAGCGCAGCCATATTGGTATTCCAGTTGCCTTCATTCAAAAGATAAAAGCCTGCGATGGCGGAGTCCGCTTGCGGCGGAAGGGGCGTGGCTGTTCCTTCGTTGAAGGAAGTCTCTTTCCGGCAGGAACTAATTACGCATATACAAACAATAAAAAAAGCGGTGGCGGTAGTTATAGGGTTTTGTTTCATGATAAGATCATTTTTGTTTCAGAGATATAGGGTGAAGGATAGGCGATAGTTCCTGCCGGGCATCGGGAAGTTGAGCACCACATCATAATACTGATTGAACAGATTATTGATCTCAAGGCCGGCTTTCCAGCCACGCGGCGTTTTACTATGTTCGTATACACAGCCTAGGTCGGTTGTATACCAGGGTTGTAAATAGTTGCCCGATGTGTTTTCCGGCAGGGCATATCGTGCACCTGTATAAATGAAGCTGTAATTCAGTGTCACCGTTTTCCACAACATCGATCCGTGCATCGTGCCGCTATGCTCGGGCATATAAGGAATCTGTTGGTTGTAAGAAGATTGGCCGCGTGTTTTATTCAGCGCCTTTTGACAGGTGTAGTTAAGGCCATTGTTCCAGACCAGGCCCGCGCCGAGCCTCTTTGTAAAAGAAAGATTGGCTTCGAGTCCTTTAATATGAACACGCCCGAGGTTTAACATCATCCAGCGAAAGAGGTTGGCCGAGGGAACGGCAACGATCTTGTTGGTTACTTCATTATAGTAAGCATCGGCCTGCAGCGAAATATGATCGACAACAAATTTTATGTCCTTCATCCACGTGCAGCCGATATTGTATTGCCTCGTATATTCAGGTTGTAAAAAAGTATTTCCGACAAGCGTGTAATAGAGATCGTTGAAGGTGGGCATGCGCAGGCTTTCCTTATAAAAACCACGGATGGTCACATCTTTCGTGCCTGGCGGTTGCCAGGAAGCGGCAAATGTTGGAGACAGCACGCTCCGGTCGGAGGCCCCTTCAAAATATTTAACCCTATCATCAAAATAGCCATACAACAATGCTGCCTGTACCCACATGCGCTTCCACTTGAAATGATTATTGAAAGAACCGAGGTAAGAGTACCGCCGTGGATAAGCAAAACGGTAGAGGTTTGCTTCCAGCGTATGGTAGGAGATATCTGCAGACAGGGCGGTTTGCCACCAGGGATAGGGTTGGTATTGCTGTGCCAGTGATGCATATAATTCCCGTTGCTGATAGACATTGTTTAGCGGCCCGGTCGTTGTGATATAATCAGGATCGGCATACCGGGTCTCGTCGCTCGTGTATTTGATATGAAAGAGCTGCTGGTATTTTTCGGAAACGATTGTTTTATAGGACCCATGTAAAAACCAATTGCGGTCACCCAATCGCTGCGGATTGTAAAACCTGTTTTCGACAACGGCGCCTGGCAGCCCCCTGTCGGATTGATAGTAATAGGCTTTGATAAAAGCTTCTCCAGATTGACGAAAAGTTTTGAATAGGGTGGCCTCTGCTCTAAGGGCCGTTATATCTGCATTCTGACGGATCGCCGTCGTGTCAAACAAAGCTTCGTGTTTGCGAAACTTATATTTACCATGCGCTGTTACGACTTCCACATTTGCTGACAAAGCAAGATCTTGTTTAAACCTTTGCTGCCATAATAGAGATGGGTTGGCCAATCCGAAAGACCCGGTTTTAAAGGTAGCACGAATCTTTTTAGAGTGGGCCGCATCGAGGCCGGGCCGGGCCGTCTGAAGATATAAACCGGTGGAGGCAAACAGGGCCTTTGCGGGTTGGAGTAGTTCCGGACGTTGGCCATTGTACAGTTCGATGGCTTCGATATTATCCAAAGAATATTTACCAAGATCCACCGTTCCGTTTTGTGCGTTTCCCACAGGGATACCATCCAGGAATACGCCGACATGTTGCGTGCCCATGCTGCGCACGTTGATGGTTTTTAAACCACCGATACCGCCGTAATCCTTTAACTGTACGCCGGAGAAATAACGGATTGCATCAGCAACAGAAAAAGCATTGAGCCGCTGCAAAGCCGTGCCGGATAAGGATTGCACGGGCGTGACGGATGCAGACATGAACCTCTTTCTACTACTGTTCACCTCCACCCGCTCCAGTTCCTTTACCCACAAAGAGTCGGCCGATTGCGCAAGCGTCTTGCCTGCACAACATAATAACGACAACAAAATCCCGCACCGCCAAAGGCGCGCTACACCATACTGCATTAACTATTTGATTAAAAGAATCAAACAGCTTTGCGAACAATTGAAAACAAATAGTTTGCTACTAAAAGCATTTTTTGCATTCAAGCTTCAGTCCACGAAAGCTTAAAAGATAGCTGCTTTGGCAGGTCTCCTGACTTGTTCTCACTTTGAGCGGCCTTCCCATCCGCGGGGGCGGACAGTGGCTAAGATGTGTCAAAGCATTGATCAGAACTTACAGTAGCGGGTCTGTTCAGGATTTGCACCTGATTCCCTTTTAATCAACCGCGTCCGGGAAGGACGTGTTGAACCAATGCGGCGCAAAGGTAAGTGTTCGTGAAGAAATGGAGACGATTAAATAGAGAAAAGAATGCCACAACACAGAGATGACGCGCATTCAGGCGGATTGATGCGGTGTTGTATTGCTGAATAACCCTTCTTTTAACCAGGCTTTAATCATGCTAAAGAATAACTACGCCTCGCGGAATAAAAATTTTTCGCGCAAAGGAGATCTCCAATAATGTGTGGACATTGGAATGCGTTTAAGCATCCGCGCCCAGAGCAATCCGCTGAATGGGGGAGAACCGTAGGTTCGTTGTTATCTGTAATCAATATGGCCGTGCTTCAGTGCCTTCTAACTCTTCCTGTTATTGTTGGAAAGAAACAATAACATATTGGATTACCGACGCAGGCTTTTGGGGATGTAACAGCGTTCAATGAACGCAACAAAAATAACGAGGGATGGCTCGTGCCTGTCTTCTTAAAATTTAATGTTTTTCCGGATCGTATTCATGATCGATGTAACGCCGTCTAAAGTGCCATCGAAATAACGATTTTTCTGAAATGCGGGGCGGAACTGTGTTTCAATAATGCCGGATGTTTCGGCTTCGCTCAACAGCCGGGCGACAAAAGCACCATAATCAACTGACACGCGGCTTAGGTTTTTGCTGATGCTGATGGAAATGCATTTATCGCTTTTGCCGTGTACAGCTGCCCATTCTGCTAATGCAGCTTTGTTGGCCTCCTGGAAGCGGTCAGCGGTTATAGACGGGTCTTTAACCGTGGTTATTTTAATAGGGATCAGGTTGCTCTTTTCAAAATTGCGGAGCAATGAATCCAGCTTTTTTTCCTGCGCCGGCGTGAACAACGCTTCGTAGTCGTACACATAATTTATATCGGCGGGTGTGGCTGTCGTTTGAGATGGGAACACGACTTTCGCCTCTTGCTTAGCCGGGACGGATGGAGCTGGCGCTCCGGTTGACTTCCCGGAACTTCCGCAGGATGGTAACAGGGCAGCACCCAGCAATACAGACAGAATCGGGACGATGAACGTACTGCGACGCAACGAAGATGCCATAACAACTTTTGTTGGGTAAATAACGATTATTGGTTCAGCATAAGCGGCATTACCAGCATCAGCAACTCTTCATTTTCATCCTGGTCTACCGGTTTAATAAGGCCTGCTTTGGTGGGCGTGCTCAGTTCGAGATATACCTCCTCACTGTGCGTGCTGTTCAGCATCTCGATGAGGAACTTGGCGTTGAAGGCGATTTGCAGATCTTCTCCATTGTACTGACATTTCATGCGCTCGTTACCTTCGAAGCTGAAATCAACATCCTGGGCCGCCAGTTGCAGTTCGCTACCGCTGATGTCTAGTGCCACCTGGTAAGTGCTCTTATTACTAAATACGCTTACACGGCGTAATGCACCCAGAAACTCCTGCCTGTTTACGGTAAGCCTGTACGGATTTTCCGATGGGATCACCACTTTATAATCCGGGAACCGCGCATCGATCAGGCGACAGCTGAGACGGGTGGTGCCATGTGTCACGAAAAAGTGATTGCTGTTATAATTCAGCGTGATCTCATCTTCGTTGTCAGGCAGTGCTGATTTTAATAAGTTGAGTGGCTTGCGGGGAACAATAAAATTGTCGCCACCGGTAGCTTCTGCATCTTTTCTTTTATAACGAACCAAACGGTGCGCATCTGTTGCCACGAATTGGATGCCGTTTTTATCCAACTCGAAGAACACGCCGGTCATGGCCGGACGCAGGTCATCGGTGCTGGTAGCAAACAAGGTTTTGTTGATGGCCGTCACCAATGCCGAAGAGGTCATGGTGAAAGAAGTGGTATCATCGGCAGCCGGCTCTTTCGGAAAATTGTCGGGATTTTCGCCCATCACTTTATACTTTCCGCTATCGCTGGTGATCTCAACGCCGAAGTTTTTATCGATATTAAATGTCAACGGCTGATCAGGAATATTTTTAAGGGAGTCGATGAGGATCTTACCGGGTATACAAACGCGGCCATTGTCTTTCGCTTCGATTTCCATTTCTGTTCTCATCACTGTTTCCAGGTCGGTCGCAACGATGGTAAGCTTGTTGGCTTCAATCTCAAATAGAAAGTCTTCCAATATAGGTAACACTGTATTGGCATTGATCACACCCGAAAGATTTTGCAGTTGTTTAAGCAAAGCGTTTGATGATGCTATAAATTTCATCCCTTTATCTTTTGTTTTTTAAGTTGGTACGATGTAACGCCTTTATTATTTGTATGCCCACTCCGTGATATACAGTCAATGGGGCGTTTCAACCGAGTAAAGTTTAGTTTCCACCAGCCTGTTTACAGGTGCAGCGAAGCTACTATAAAAAAGATTTTGTGCAATATAATTTATTTATAGTAATCCGATGGATGGGAGCGTGGATAAGCAGGGCGGCCAGATCAAAATGGAAACCGAAACAGGAAAGCTTAAATACCAAAAGCGCGCTGAGGGTGATGGAAAAATGTTAATTCGAACGATTAAATGCCCCGCTCATTTCACCCCGAATCAAGCATAAACTGCTTTAAATAGCTGCAAAAGCCAAATTTCAAAAAGTCAAAGCAGCAAATATCCTGCACATTCCCTAATATTGGCCGGTCCGGTTGGGTCCGACCCTTCGCGGTTTTGGTACAGCACAGGGTTTTAATTGTTGAGCTGACAATAAATCATTTGTTTTGTATTTTTGGTCGGTCTTGCGTCGATGAGCTTTCTTTTTCTTATTGAAACCTTGGTTATAACAGCAGAACTCGTTAACTTTAAGAAAAATAAATATATAATTTATTTTACCTGAGACGGCAATGACCGGCCTGTTTCAGCAAAAAAGCTTATCTATCCGGTAACAATAGCAGTACATGATCTTGAGCCTCTCGCGCGCTGCATGGTTACTATAATAAGTCCGAAACCACTTTATTAAATATATTAGATCTACATTTTGACCAGGGAAAAAAGATACCAGCGCATTACGAAGTTCACTGTCGCTGTTGACTGCATCGTTTTTGGGTTTGACGGTACCCGACTGAAAATACTGCTGGTAAAGCGGGGACTGGAACCGGAAAAGGGTAAATGGAGCCTCATGGGCGGATTCGTCAACGAAGAAGAATGCGCGGATGCGGCGGCTAACCGGATCCTGAAAACACTCACCGGTCTGGAAGGCATCTACCTGGAACAGTTTCACACTTTCTCATCCCCCGAGCGCGACCCGGTACAACGAACGATCTCGATCGCTTATTTTGCACTTATCGATATTAATAAATACCAGGAGTCCATCAACACGGATTTTGAAGCGCAGTGGTTTCCGATAAAAGAATTTCCTCCTCTTATTTTTGATCACAACGAAATGGTACTGCTGGCACAGAAGAAACTTCAATATAAAGCTGCGTCGCACACGATCCTTTTTGAGCTGTTGCCGGAAAAATTCACCTTGCCGTTATTGCAAAGCCTTTTTGAAGATGTATTCAATACCACGCTGGATAAAGGGAATTTTAGCCGCAAGATGTTATCAACAAAACTACTGATCAAACAAAAGGAAAAAGACAAAAGCAACTCAAAGAAGGGCGCCTATTATTATAAGCTGGACAAAAAACACTACGAGGATAATCTACACAAAATCCTGAAGCTGATTCCTAATCCCAATAACTTGCTTTGATCCGGTTTAACTGATCGGTGCGCGCCCGTATCAATCCGAAAGTTTGTCTTCCGCTCACTACTTTTTCTTCGGATACACCAGGTTCATCTCATCGATCAGGTGTGTAGCGCCGGCGTATTTATCAACAATAAACAAGACATACCGGATATCTACCATAATATTCCTGCAGATTGATGGATCATAATTCACATCGCTCATGGTACCTTCCCACACCCGGTCAAAATTGAGACCTACCAGGTTGCCATATGCGTCTAACGCAGGACTGCCGCTGTTTCCACCGGTGGTGTGGTTGGAGGCGATGAAACAAACCGGCACCTTTCCATTGACGGCATAACGGCCAAAATCTTTTTTCTTATACAGCTCGCGCAGTTTTTCCGGAACATCAAATTCGTAGTCCCCCGGCTTGTATTTTGCCATCACTCCGTCAAGGTAAGTATAGAATTCATATTTTTTCCCGAGAGGAGATGTATATCCATTGACATTGCCGAAAGCCACCCGCAGTGTGCTGTTGGCATCCGGATAAAAAGTCTTTTCGCTGAACACCTCCATTTGAGCCTTCATGTAATCTCTTTGCAATTGATTGATCGCCGTTTGCTGCCCGTTCAAACCGGGGGCCACCTGGTTGTCAAACAAGTCGGAGATAGAAAGCACCAGCCTGGCCGCCGGATCGGTTTTTAACGCATCAAATAGAACAGATGGACCTGTCTTTAATAAGGCAATGATCCGCTCTTTGTCTGCAAAAATAGTTTTACCATACAGATCGGTTGCCCATGCTTTGTAATTGCCAAATGGTTTCTTTTGTTGTTTGGCATAGTCTGAAACATAGGCTGGTGGCTGGTTTTCGATATACAACTGCATCATGGCGGCAAAGACATCCTGGTCCACGCGGGTGCTGTGCTCTTTCAGAAATTCACTCATCCACTCAATTTCTTTGGTGAGCGCTTCTGAATAATTGGCTTTTTCCCTTTTGCTGTTCAATGCACGTATCCGTTGGACGATGGTGAATAGTTCTATTTTACTGGTGGTTTCCAGATAATAATCACGCGCCAATGCCAACGGCTTCAATCGTTTATAGGCGTCATTTAATTCCTGTAACACGGTACCATACTGCTTTTTCAAACCAGGAAGGGTATTCAGCTTTTTCACGAAATCCGCTTCATATTTCAGTTTCTTTTGCACCGCGTTGGTATTGGTCAACCCCAATACTTCGCCCTGCCATTTTTTCCAGGCGTTGCTAATACCCGCATATTTTGAGGCATATTGTATTTTAATGGCTTCGTCTTCGCGCATATATTTATCAATCACCTTCAGGGCTTTGTCCCGGATCAGGATCTTGGCAGGGTCGTTCACTTTCATGATCTGATCTACCGCTTCGCTGGGGAGGTATTCCGTAGTACGCCCCGGGAATCCAAAGACCATCGTAAAGTCGCCCTCTTCCATGCCGCTCATGGAAATAGATAAGGACTTCTTGGGTTGGTAAGGCACATTATCCGGAGAATAGGCAGCAGGTTTGTTGTCTTTGCCTGCATATATCCTGAACATGCTGAAGTCGCCGGTATGCCTGGGCCACATCCAGTTATCGGTATCTTTTCCGAAGTTGCCGATAGCCGAAGGCGGTGCTCCCACCAGCCTTACATCATTGTAGGTTTCTGTTACAAAGAGGTAATATTTATTACCCTCAAAAAATGGGCGGATAAAAGCGCTTTGGTACGCTTCTTTTTTCACACCATCCAGCTGTTTGCGTGCATTGCGGTCAATTTGTGATTGCCGCAGGTTTTCGGCCATATTATAGGTAACGCCTGTCAACACCTGGTCTGTCACGTCGTCGATCCTTACAATGAAAGTAACAAACAAGCCTGGATTCGGTAATTCTTCGGCATTCGACCGGGCCCAAAAGCCATCTCTTATAAAGTTTTTGTCGATGGTGGAGTGGTTTTGTATGGCATCAAATCCACAATGGTGATTGGTGAGCACTAATCCCTTGTCTGAAATCACCTCGCCGGTGCAAAAACCGCCAAAGCTCACGATGGCATCCTTAAGACTTCCTTTGTTTACATTATATATATCGGATGCGCTCATTTTCATTCCGAGCGACTGCATTCTCTTCTCGTTAAGCGTTTCCAGCAGCTGAGGCAGCCACATACCTTCGTCTGCTTTTGCTAAAAAAGAAATAAAAACGGGGAATAACAATAGTATCAATTTCTTCATACAGGCCTTTTTTCGATCAAAATATCCGCGTAGCGGAAAAAATTTTTTTTATCCGGGCGGTTAGGCGCCGATAGCTGTTTGTCAGCTTTAGCAAGCGAAATCGTCCGGGATATCCACTTTTTTCTCCCCAAAGATATGTGAATGGAGGTTGAAAAATGTGGATATCCCTGTGTGAAACGTTTATATGAAATGGAGTTATTGGATTATAAAAACAGGTGGATGCGATCCCGGGGGTGGAAACGTGCGTTCCCTGAAAATTATACCACGAATATTAACACAATGTAAATTCCGGGTGACTCCTTTTTTTATTCAGAAGTGGAAATCCACAGGTTTGTGAATATCCCGCGTGACGCAGGCCCAGCATGGCAACAGAGTTGTGAATATCCCTCATTTTGTGTGGAAAACAATTAACTTCTAATTTTGTAATAAATGTGAATTGTGAGTTATCCACTAATTCACACTACTAATAATAATAGGTTTTATTTTAAAAAATATTATATAATTATTATTAGGATAATAAAGGGCTTCAGAAAAAATTGTTTCAAAAAATTTCGGGCAGCATTGTATCATTGCACCGGATTTAAACCTTTTGATCATGGAAACAGCAGTTTTGGAAAATGCAAAGCAGGAGTTGGACGCCAACGGATTTCTCGACATGGAAGTGGATCCGACGCTGGATCTGTTCGAAGAGATCAACCGGCTGAAGAAGGAAAAGAATGCCGTGATCCTGGCGCATTACTACCAGGAGCCTGATATCCAGGACATTGCCGATTATATCGGGGATAGCCTGGGCCTGGCGCAGGAAGCAGAAAAGACGGATGCTGACATGATCGTTTTCGCCGGTGTGCATTTCATGGCGGAAACAGCCAAGATCCTGAACCCGACCAAAAAAGTGGTGATCCCTGATTTCAAAGCCGGATGTTCACTGAGCGACAGCTGTCCGCCGCCACTGTTCCAGAAGTTCAAAGAACAGCACCCAGACCACGTGGTGGTGAGTTATATCAACTGCAGCGCCGGTATCAAAGCCTTAAGCGACGTGATCGTTACCAGCAGCAATGCACGGATCATTGTGGATAGCTTTCCAAAAGAGCAAAAGATCATCTTTGCGCCGGATAAAAACCTGGGCGCTTATATCAACAAGGTAACAGGACGCGACATGCTGCTGTGGAATGGCGCTTGCATGGTCCACGAGATATTCAGCCTGGAAAAGATCACCAAGCTGCAACAACAGCATCCAAACGCTAAGTTTATAGCCCATCCGGAGTGTGAAGACGTAATCCTGAAAATGGCTGATTTTATCGGATCCACAACCGGCTTGTTGAAATACACCATGGAAAACGAAGCCACTGAATTTATCGTGGCTACAGAGACGGGCATTCTCCACCAGATGGAAAAAGCCAGTCCGCACAAGAAGTTTATTCCGGCACCTCCCGACAATGGATGCGCCTGCAATGACTGTCCTCACATGAAACGTAATACACTGGAAAAGATTTACCTGTGTATGAAATACGAACTACCCGACATCATCATGGATGAAGAACTGAGACTGGCGGCCAAGAAGCCTATCGACCGGATGCTGGAGATCAGTAAGGCGGCGGGATTATAAGCTCCCGTTTATTCCAGCCAGATCATCGGGGTAAAAGCACCGTTAGCAGCGATGTCCCAGGCTTCTATACGGATCCATTTTTTATTGGTCAGATCTACCGGCCATTTGAAAGTTTGTTGTCCAAAGGCAGTGGTGTGGTTCAGATGGATCTTTTCACGATACACATTTTTACCGTCGCCCGAAACGATTTCCACAAAGTTCATCGGGAAGTTCCATTTTAATTCAGCATTGACAAAGGCTTTTCCATCTCCCTTTACCTGGAGCACGTCACCAGATTCTTTTCCGTTGATCGTGAATTCAGGGATTAACACTTCTCCTGTAGAAACAAAGAATTTTCCCTGGCGCATGGCGTCTAACACGGGTTGCCAGCCTTGTTGATAATCGGGTAGTTTATTCAGTTTCAGGTAGGTCACATTTAAATGGGCATACATTTCATTGTCTTCAGTGATGGTAAATATGTCTGATTCTGCGATCGCATATTTTTTATGTCCCCAGTTGGCCATATCGTCCATCAGGTTTAGCACCCGGCGGCTCAGGTTGGGCCACGAAAGATCGGCGGGTATGGATTTCCAGGCAGCACCGAAATAAGTGTCGGATTTGAAAAAGTCCTCATCCTTATATTTATCCGGATAGCCTGTCGATGCTTTCGTACGGGCGTGAGCCACCCAGGCCAGTCCTTTTTCCTGCTCCAGCAATTTCAGCATTTCGTCTTTATCACCCACCCGGTATACCGTGCCATATGTGGGGTCTTCAGTCTTGAAGGGTGCATTGGGTTGGCGCGACATGATCCAGTAGACGGGCTTGGGAAAGAAGGCGAGCCAGTGACCACCATAAAAATTATTCGCTTCCTCACCCGGCAGTAACAGGAAGCTGTCATCAGACAGGCGTTGTGTTTGTTCAAATAATGCTTTTAATTCCCGCAACCGGATAGAGTCGGGTCCTT
This sequence comes from Niabella sp. ZPM-14, assembly GCF_055693045.2. Classification (NCBI taxonomy): domain Bacteria; kingdom Pseudomonadati; phylum Bacteroidota; class Chitinophagia; order Chitinophagales; family Chitinophagaceae; genus Niabella; species Niabella sp. ZPM-14. The sequence goes on along the minus strand of NZ_CM181148.1, from coordinate 2,569,670 downwards.
TGGGATGTCCCGGCCCGTGGAATTCTGCCAGCTTCACAATGTCCAGCCCTGCATCTTTCAACACTTTTACAAATTCAGGTTTTTCAGGAACCGGTTTGCCGGAGAGTACTACATCAGAAATAAATTCATTGTGGAAATGAGAAGCCATTCTTTTATATCCGGCCAAAGGTTGATAAGCATCGTTGTTGGTAAACTTTTTAACGGCGGTCAAAGCAGCATCCGGCTGACCGTCACTCAACAGGCAAAAGAAATTCAGTCGCTGCTCCGTATGAGGTGGCGCATTGAACCAGGGAATAAAGCGGTTGTCTCCATTGGGATCCTGGCGAATGCCAATGCCAAAGCCGGGAATCAGATCGAGGTAATCATGTCCATACCAGGTAAACTTCAGATTGAAAGCTTCGTCCAGTGGATAAAAATATTGATGGGGTGCAGGGAATAAGGCCAGGCTGCCTGCTTCGCCCTGTCCGATGATGGTTCTGTACTTTACATCTTTGTGAACCGTTCGTGTGGTTGCAGATGGATGTGTGAACTCCATCTGGCCACGGGTGTTGGACCAGGCTACATTTTTCCACAATTCTTTTTTGCTGACCAGACCTGCATCGTATAAGATGGCGGTAGAATCTTTCTCTGTTGAAACCACAGCTGCTATGTTGAGCAGGGGACTGCCATTGTAAAACGTAATTTCCAGGTGGCCCGTAAATCCAGGGGTCTGGAGGTTATTGATCTTTACAACAGTGGAGGCGCCTTGTGTATGAACACTGGCCTCTTTTTTATTGAATTGAATGAGCTGCGTGGTGTAAGGTTTATTATGCACTTTATCGAAGAAGATATCCCAGCCACCGCTGGAAGGATCGAGTTTTCTTTTTCCTACTCTTAATATAAAGGCCGGATCAAGATCAGATGCTACTTGCTTAAGCGAAGCATTGGCACCGGTATACAAAGCACTGATCAATGGCTGATCAGGATTGAGATCAATGATCATCTTTGAAGTACGGCCGATGCCTCCGGGCCATTGCACGGTGATCTGTTGGTCGCGGCTGGTAACCGAAGCACCGTTCTTTTTATAATTTTTCAGATCTACTTGTCCATGTACAAACAGCGTGGCCAAAAGAAAGAGGGCAGCAAAGCATTGTTTCATTACTTGTTTTTTGTCGTTAGAGGGCTAATAATTGTTAGGTCAACAATATATCAAAGCTTGGAAGATAATTAATATTTACAAAACCGGGCCGGACATGAAAAAAGCTTGTCCTCGCCACAGGCTATTAATTATAACCTGAAGATGAAAACAAGCTTCTTATAATTTTTAGAAGTAAACTTATAAGGATATAACTTTCCTTTCACGGCTGCTTTGCAGCGCCGCGTCTATCACGCGCATCGTCAATATTGCATCGGTGGCGGGCACAGGGTTAGGCTGACCATTGGCCAGGGTATTATATACATCGGTGTAATAATCCATGTAGTTGCCCATAGCAGATCGGGTCTCTTTTTTCACCTCTGCTCCATCGATGATCGTATGTAACAAGCCATCATTTTCCGTAGGCGTTTCAATCCACGGTTCGGTAGAAGGAACTACATCAGCCAGCAGGCGTGCTTCCTGCAGGTCCGATCGCTGTTGCATAAATGTGCCGTGTTCCCCTTGTATCACAAACGGATAAATAGATTCACGCGCAAACACGGTTCCTTTGATCCTCACACGGAAGGGGCGGGGATAATACAGCAGCACTTCAAAATAATCGTTAGCGATCATGTCTTTTCGCATGGCGAATACATCTGCAAATACGGCTTCAGGAAATCCAAACAATTGTATAGCCTGATCGATCAGGTGGGCACCCAGATCGTGCAGGTTGCCAGCTCCGGGTTTGTCACCTTCTTTGTGTTCCTTTCCACTGTGGCCGGTTCTGTATCGATCATACCTAAGCTCTGCTTCTTTCAAAGTGCCTAAAAGGTTTTGTTCCACTACTTCTTTGATCGCCCTGAAATCACCGTCATATCGGCGGTTTTGATAAACGATCAGGTGGAGGTTTTTGGCTTTTGCCAGTTCGTCGAGTTGTTGGGCTTCTTCAGCGTTAACGGTGAATGGCTTTTCCACAATAATATGTTTGCCAGCTTCCAGCGCGGCTTTCGCATATTCGAAGTGAGTTTGTACGGGTGTGTTGACCACAATAAGATCCAACGAATCATCAGCAATCAGTGCTTCAAAAGAGCGATACAATTTCGCATCAGGATATTTGGTGCGTGACTCTTCTCTATGACGCTCTACAATGGCGCTCAACTCAAAATTGGGATGAGCTTGTATAAAAGGAGCGTGAAAAAGCTTTCCGCTCATGCCATAAGAAGCAATACCTGTTTTAATTGTTGAAGCCATGTTGTATAGGATTATATAGATTTATAAATAGGATTGTTTAGTGTATAACGTTCCTGTAGCGGGATCTTATCGCTGTTGCGCCCGGAACCAGCGTTCAGGAATTTCATTGTTACTGGCAAGGATATAATCTTTGTAGCTGCAGGGAATAAAAGATTTATCAGGTAACTGCATCCACCAGCGCCGGGTTTTTTTGCTCTGTAAAAAAGTACTTTCAATTTCAGCAAAAGCCATCTGGTATTCGTTGAACTGATCCAGTTGATCAAAGTGTGCTTCTTTCAACCTGCGGTGACGGCCGTCTATCATGTACCACAACATGTGACCAATTTGTTTAGCTGTCAGTTCATCTCTGTCCTGTTGCGGGTTGTAACCATAAATACCGATCGTTTGCATGTTACTGCTCATGCCGGCATATTGCATCAGGATGCATGCTTCTTCGCCATTGAAACCATTTGGTGTTATTTGATTCGCCGGGGCATAGGCATTGGCTATCGCATTAATGTCGAAAGAAAAAATATGACTGTTCCTGATCGCGGGTTCAATCTCTTCAATATCATCTTTCACATGTCCTACACGGAAGAAATCAAATTTCAGTTTGTCCAGTGTTTGTAACATGCCCGGATGTACCAGGTAGCTTTGGAAACCGAGATGATTATAATGCCTGATAAAATTAGGTTCGCTGGTGAAGAGCTCCATTAAAAAATTATCACTGCGGAAAGGAGACTCCATATCCAGGTCGATGATCGCATCGACGCCGGTGACTTCCACTTGCTGCCTGGCATTTTTAGATGCATAATATTGTGAAAGCGTGAGATCGTGAGAGCCGCCAAGGATCACCACCGTTTTTCCGAGCTCCGTCAATTCTTCGATCACGGTTTGCAGCGCCGCAATCGTGTCCATATAAGTAGCTCCTTGTTTTACATTGCCAACGTCTGCTATGCGAATCTTATCATGCCAGTAAAAAAGCTGGTAAAAATGTTTCCTGATGAGTTCGGGTGCATCACTGGCCGGACCGAGAAAGCCCCGCCCACGCTGCTCTCCACATCCCACCAGCACTATATCTGCTTGGTCGATGTCTGGAAATTCTTCCTGATAAATGTCGATAGTATTTCCAAGTTGGCCGGGCTTGTACGTTTCGTCGCCGGTGATTTCCACGACGTTCACGGCAGATAAAAAATCAATAATAGACATGGGATGCAATATAGGTTTATTTTGAAAACAGAGAGAGCTGCTGGCTGTTATTTACAGATGATACAACTGATCAGGAGATTTTCCGTTTGCAGAATGCCATATGGTATAATTGATCGTAATTAATCAAACATTCAAAACAATAATTACTTTACTTTGCAACCACAGAAAATCCGGGCAGCATGCGATGCCCTATCCGGTGTCAGACGAAGTGCGGCAGTATCAAATCACCGGGAGATACGATCCAATCATTATCGGATCGTATCAGATCGACTAAATCAATAAAACATTACGAATGAAACTTCTTGACAACAAAGTAGCCATTGTAACAGGAGCTGCCAGGGGAATCGGTGAAGCGATTGCTATTAAGTTCGCTGAACATGGAGCGAATGTAGCTTTTACCTATGTGAGTGACAGCAGCGCAGAACGCGCGACAGCACTGGAAGAAAAACTCGTTAGTTTAGGAGTGAAAGCAAAAGCCTATCAGAGCAACGCCGGTGATGTGACCCAGTGTGAAGCATTGGTCAACGAAGTATTGAAAGAGTTTGGAAGCATTGACATATGTGTGAATAACGCCGGGATCTCTAAAGACAACCTGTTACTCCGGATGACGCCTGAACAGTGGAACGATGTGTTGAACATTAACCTGAACAGCGTATTCTATATGACAAAACAGGTGATCCGGCCTATGATGAAAGCTAAAAGCGGAAGCATTATCAATATGAGTTCCGTGATCGGTATGATGGGAAATGCAGGGCAGGCAAGTTATGCAGCCAGCAAGGCGGGGATCATTGGTTTTACCAAAAGCGTGGCTAAAGAATTGGGAAGCCGTAACATCCGGTGCAACGCCATCGCGCCGGGTTTTGTGGAGACAGATATGACCAGCTATCTGAACGATAATGCCGGTGCCGAAAAATACCTGGCTGATATTCCTTTAAATAGATTTGCAAAAGCTGAGGATATAGCCAACGTTACGTTGTTTTTAGCGTCTGATATGAGTAGTTATATCACCGGGCAAACTATTAGCGCTTGCGGAGGGTTAAATATATAGTTAATATATTGATAATCAATATATTATATAATTTTATCTTAAAACAGACATTTTTTGTCGCCCGAAAAAGCCTTTCTATTTTGAAAGTATTAAAACCTATACTTTTCCTATCCCTTTTTATTGCACTGGCCATCGGCTCTTCTGGGCAAACTAAATATGATGTCCATCTTGAAGCAGCCAAGGCAACGGGAATTCCACCAATAAAGAACCAGGCGCATCTTACGTCTTTGGTGAGCAAGAAGAAGCTGGTGGTCATATTTCCAAAAACAGGATACACGATCGCTAAACTGACACACAGCCGCCCCTACCTGAATCCAGAGTCGTATCGCATATTGAAAGAGATTGGTACGAACTTTTATAAACGGAGCAAGAAAAAGACCTTTACTGTAACTTCCGTCACACGCACGATTTACGATCAGAGGAGATTATCAAGGGTTAATAGCAATGCAGTGACGACCAAATTGAGCTCTCATAATTTTGGCTGCTCGTTCGACATTTCGTATATTAGGTTTAACCGGTACAAAGCGCCTAATGCCAGGCTGGAAAAAATCTTGCAGGATGTATTGACACAAATGCAGAAACAAGGAAAGCTTTATTTTATCAAAGAGTACCGGGAGAAATGTTTTCACGTTACTGTTCGTTAGGAAGATAACTTCTATCTTTAGGATAACTCAAATTCTATCAGCTGATGCTGCTTCGTCACTTACAGTTTTTGAAGCTTGTGTTGTTGCACGGTCTTACTGCATTTGGCGGACCGCAGGCCCATTTGGCTATGATGATGAAAACATTCGTCAAGAAGACGCCATATGTTACCGAGCAGGAGCTGATGGAATACAATGCCTTTTGCCAGTTACTTCCCGGAGCCTCGTCGACACAAACCTTAACACTGATTGGTTTCAAACGCGGCGGGCCGGTTCTGGCGATATTGACCTTGTTAGTCTGGGTGTTACCGGCGTGTACCATTATGTGCGCCCTTTCGTTTTTCGTAGAATATGTAGCAGGTTCGTCCAATCAGTTCAATGGCTTTAAGTTTATTGTTCCTATGGCGACAGGCTTTTTGATATTCGCCTGCATTGCGGCGCTTCCGTATTCCGTCAAAAATCTGGTAACGGCTGTCATTGCTTTGGCAGCCGCTGGGGCAACCTATGCCTTTTTCGGAAAGCCTTTCTTTGTGCCGTTGCTGATTGTCGCGGGAGGATTCGTGACAAACCTCAGCAGCAAAAGAATTCCCCAGACAGAGGTGAAGCCCGGTAAGATCCGCTGGTGGAACATCTGGCTGTTTGCGATCATTTTTATTATTGCCGGTATTGTCAGTGAGGTAGCGCGCAAGAACGATTGGGAAAATCGAAAGCCTATAAACCTTTTCGAAAACTCTTACCGGATGGGAAGCCTTGTTTTCGGCGGCGGAAATGTGCTGATGCCCATCATGTACGAACAGTTCAGTGTAAGGCCCGAAGCTGTTAAAAGCAGAAATCCGAATGCGATTCACATCGATAAGAAGGAAATGCTTACAGGAATCGGTATCGTTAGAGCTGTACCTGGTCCTGTATTTTCTATCGCGTCTTATACCGGGGGGCTGGCTATGAAGAATGAGGGCGGCGGGATGCAGGTCCTGGGAAGCGTGATCGGGATGATCGGCATCTTCCTGCCCAGTGCATTACTGGTGCTTTTCTTTTTCCCTATCTGGAACCGGCTTAAGAAATATTCTGCTATTTACAGATCCTTAGAAGGAATTAATGCTGCAGTTCTTGGCATCATGGTCGGTTCTACCTTTTATATCCTGAAAGACATTACATTATTTGACGGTACTGGTATTGGGTTTATCAATATTGGTGTAGTATTAGGGACGGCGTTGATCCTGATCTTTACAAGAATTCCTGCTCCGGTCATCGTAGCGCTTTGCGTCATGCTCGGTTATTTTCTGTAATAGCCGGCCTTTTCTATTTCCACAATTACATTTTCGGGTAATAAATACTTGAGTGACTTCTTTTCCTTGATCAGCGAGCGGATAGCTGTAGCCGATAACTCGAGGAGGGGCGCATTTAATATAGTAGCATGAGCACCGAATGTGTCCTGGATTAGGAAACCAGGGCGATTATAGATCAGGATAGGGTAGTTCTTCAATATGAATTCATAGTTCTTCCAGCGTTGTATGTTCTGAAAACTATCGCCTCCCATAATAACGTTAAATGCATATTGCGGATATTTTTCTGACAGATGTGCCAGTGTAACGGCGGTATAAGAGGGGCGGGGCAAGGAAAACTCAATATTGGAGGCTTTTAATCGGTCATCTGCTTCTACGGCCATGGATACAAGGTGATACCGGTCATTTTCATCTAACAAGGAGGCGGTTTCCTTCAGTGGGTTCTGTGGTGACACGATAAACCAGATCTTGTCTACCAGGTTTTCATTGAGAATATGGTTAGCAATGATGAGGTGAGCGTGGTGGATGGGGTTAAATGACCCAAAATAGAGACCGATCTTCATGTCTACACGTTTACAACGATTTGTTTGGCCTCTTCTGTCCTCAGACTAAGCAGATAACCAGCAACAGAGATAGACATGGGGTCATTGAACAAAGCTTTCTGAACCACTTCAATCTGTTCGCCGGGTAAACAACCCATTTCCATTAATTTAAGGAAGATTTCTTCGGTTGTGAACTTCACAATTGTGCCTACCTGGCCTGGCTGCAAATCGGATAACAACAATTCATTTACCATGGAGCAAAACTACGCATTGTTGTTTGTGTTTTGTTTGCGAATTTTGATAAATGTCTGCTAAAGAAATAATCATACAGTTCCACGTGGAACAATCCGTTTCTCTCACGCAAAAGCGCCGCTTAAGGACCTTTCTTACGCAAAAGCTACAGGTTTCCGGAAGATCAGAGGCTGAGTTGAACTTTGTATTCTGCTCGGACGAGGCGTTGTTGGAAATAAACAGACAACACCTTGATCATGACTATTACACAGACATTATCACTTTCGACCTTTCCGATCCCAAAGATGCTAAACTTATTTCCGACATATATATTAGTGTAGAACGTGTGAAAGATAATGCGGCTCAACATAAAACCCCTACCAGGATCGAGCTACACCGGGTTATTTTCCACGGAGTGCTTCACTTGTTAGGCTATAAAGACAAAACTGCTAAGCAGCAGGCGAAAATGAGGGCTATGGAGAATACGTGGCTAGCCGAATATCAACCATGACTGTTTCACGTGGAACTATTGATAGTTTCTAATAGGCGGTTTCACGTGGAACAAGGACACCGGCCTGACCATTCTTCCTCAACCAAACAATAGCCGGCTCCTCGTTGATGGCCAATTCGGTTACAGCTACCATTAATAGTACTTGATATTATTCATTACGAAACTTCGTTCCGCGACCGGACACCGGAGATTATAGGCATTCTCGATAATGAGCTATCTTTGCCAACTTATGTTTCCACAATACGATGTAATAGTAGTAGGAGCCGGTCATGCCGGGTGCGAGGCAGCGGCTGCAGCGGCTAATATGGGTTCCCGGACCTTATTAATTACCATGAACATGCAAACCATAGCTCAGATGAGCTGTAATCCGGCCATGGGAGGGATTGCCAAGGGGCAGATCGTTCGTGAGATAGACGCCATGGGTGGATATTCGGGGATCGTCACCGACGCTTCTATGATCCAGTTTCGTATGCTAAACCGCTCTAAGGGCCCCGCCATGTGGAGCCCGCGCGCCCAAAGTGATCGTATGCAGTTCGCAGCAAAATGGAGGGAGCTATTGGAGCACACCCCTAACCTGGATTTTTACCAGGATATGGTAAAAGGGCTGATTGTGAAAGACGGCCGGGTAGAGGGAGTGATCACTGGGCTAGGACATGAAATAGCGGCGAAATCGGTGGTGTTGACCAATGGAACATTTTTAAATGGGATTATTCATATCGGGGAAAAACAATTTGGCGGGGGCCGGGTAGCGGAGAAGGCGGCAAGCGGAATCACCGAACAACTGGTGTCTCTCGGCTTTGAAAGTGATCGCCTGAAAACAGGTACACCGCCCAGGGTAGACGGCCGGAGCCTGGACTATACCAAAATGGAGGTGCAGGAGGGAGATGAAGAGATCGTAGGATTTTCGTACATGGATACCCCAAAGATCAAAGCGTCTGAACAGCGTTGTTGCTGGGTCACTTATACCAGCCCGGAGGTGCATGATATCCTTAGAACCGGATTTGATCGCAGCCCTATGTTTGCCGGAAGAATTGATGGAGTAGGCCCGAGATATTGTCCAAGTATTGAAGACAAGATCAACCGTTTTGCAGACAGGGACAGGCATCAGCTTTTTGTTGAGCCTGAAGGGTGGAACACCGTGGAGATATATGTAAACGGCTTTTCAACCTCTTTGCCGGAAGATGTGCAATACAAAGCCCTTCGCACTGTGCCCGGATTTGAGAATGTCCGCTTTTTTCGGCCGGGCTATGCGATAGAGTATGATTATTTTCCGCCTACTCAATTGAGTAATACCCTTGAGACCAAGCTCATTTCCAATTTATTTTTTGCCGGTCAGATTAATGGTACGACAGGCTATGAAGAAGCTGCCTGCCAGGGACTGATGGCGGGGATGAATGCCCATCTGAAGGTCAAGGAACAAGAGGCGCTGGTCTTAAAAAGGAGCGAGGGGTATATAGGTGTATTGATCGACGATCTTATTAATAAAGGGACAGAAGAGCCGTATCGCATGTTTACTTCTCGCGCAGAATACCGCACGCTGTTGCGGCAAGACAATGCAGATGCACGCTTAACGCCTTTGAGTCATCAACTTGGACTGGCGACGGATGAGCGAATGGCCGCAGTAGTCTTAAAGAACGAGCATATCTCGCAAATAAAAGAATTGCTCAGAACTATAGTGATACAACCCGACGAAATCAATGGTTTCCTGGAATCTATCGGATCGTCAAAAATTTCGGAGAAACAAAAGGCAGGTAAAATCCTGCTGAGACCGAACCTGGAACTGGCAGACCTTGCTGCTGCAGTGCCCAAGTTGAACGAGGCTTTACAATCTTTTAAAAAAGAAGAATTAGAACAAGCCGCGATCCTGGTGAAATATGATACTTATATCGAGAAGGAACGCGAGATTGTTGCAAGGATGAGCGAAATGGAAAACTTAACTATTCCCGACAGTTTTGATTATAGCAAATTAGCATCGTTAGGAAACGAAGCCAAAGAGAAGCTCAACCGGATTCGCCCTCGCACATTAGGTCAGGCAAGCCGAATTTCCGGCATCAATCCAAGTGATATCCAGATCTTGATGGTTTATATGGGGAGATAGATAAAATACAACTTAGTTGTTAGAAACCGACCATTATACAAAGTAATGGTCGGTTTTTTATTGTTTTCATCGGGTGGTTATAGGTAATCGTCGATAAAAGATAGAATGGAAATCCCAATTTACCGGCCGTAACATTACCTTGGAAATTTTTGCTCACAGCGGAGATCAACGGGTTAAAGGGACTAGCGTGTTTTAGGTCAGTGGGCTCCTGAGCAATTAAATGCACCGAAAAAAGCGGCTACTTCTGAGCGGGGGATATTGACTTGTGATTAATTCGGGATGAGCGAACGGAAGTTTTTTCGAAATAATGGGCGTATAAAATATAAGGAGTTAGCATAAAAAAGCCTCTCAACCATTTGAGAGGCTTCTGTGGTGTGGGCCGGGATCGAACCGGCGACACAAGGATTTTCAGTCCTTTGCTCTACCGACTGAGCTACCGCACCATCAGCATTTTTTACCGGTATGTAAATACACCAGTGTATTTGCGGGTTGCAAAAATAGTGGTTTTTAACAACAAATGTGATTAATTCATAAAAAAAGTTGCCGGCTACATTCCGTATTCTGCCAGGAACCGGATGCGCATGATCTTTAGTTGTTCCCAGTTAAAATCAAAATCTGCCAGCTCCTGCTGCGCGACATCCAATGATGAGGTTTCGCAGGTCTTAAAGTATTCAATGATCTCTTCCTGCTCCGTCTCATCCAGCATCTCGTCGATCGCGTAGCCCAGGTTCAGTTTAGTACCGCTGGCGGCGATCGTTTCCATCTCTTCCAGGAGCTCAGAGATTTTCCAGCCCTTGTTTTTAGCGATGGTTTCCAGCGGGATTTTTTTATCGGTCTGCTGGATGATATATACCTTGCTGCCGCTTTTGTTTACCACGCTCTTCATCACAAAATCATCCGGCTTCTCAATGTTATTTTCCTCGACATACTGGGCGATCAGGTCGATAAACGGTTTACCGTAGCGTCTTGCTTTCGGCGCACTGACGCCCTGGCATTTTTCCAGCTCCTGCAAAGTCGTTGGATACAAGGTCGCCATGTCCTGCAACGAAGTTTCCAGGAAGATGACCCACGGCACCAGGCCCACTTTTTTAGCTTGTTTCTGACGAAGCTCTTTCAGCATTTCAAAAAGCTTCTCATCCGTAGCAGCGCCTTCCGCACTGTTTTCTGTGCCTTCATCATCATCGCCGACAGCGTTTTCAAATTTATTGTTGAGCACGATCGGGAATGATTTGGGTTTTTTCACAAAATCAGATCCCTTATCTGTCATTTTTAAAACGCCGTATTCTTCAATATCCTTACGGATCAAACCCTCCAGGATCATTTGCCGGATCAGGGAGTTCCAGAACAGGCTGTCATGATCTTTTCCTGTACCGAAGCTGGACAGGCCTTCATGCCGGAACATTTTTACTTGCGGCGTAGGCTTTCCGCTGATGATATTTACCACATAGTCTGTAGCAAATTTTTCATCCACTTCTTTCAGTGCTTTCAGGGCAACCAACACTTCGGCCTTCGCTTCTATTTTTTCTTTGGGATGTTTGCAGTTATCACAATTACCGCAATTTTCCTCTAAAAAGTGTTCGCCAAAATAGCTTAAGATCACTTTCCTTCTACACACCCCGCTTTCAGCATAGGCCACTGTTTCGTTGATCAGCTGGGCGCCCACTTCACGTTCGCTCAACGGCTTGTCGCGCATGAGGTGTTCCAGCTTGCTCACATCCTTATGTGAATAATATAAGATACATTTCCCTTCCAGTCCATCACGACCGGCGCGACCGGTTTCCTGGTAATAATTTTCAATAGACTTCGGAATATTGTAGTGAATAACGAAACGGATATCCGGCTTGTCAATGCCCATTCCAAAAGCGATGGTGGCAACGATCACCTGCACATCTTCATTCAGAAAATCATCCTGGCGCTTGGCTCTTAGTTTTGCATCCAATCCGGCGTGATAAGCGACCGCTTTGATACCATTTGCCTCTAAAATACTGGCCAGCTCCTCTGTCGTCTTGCGGTTAAGGGTGTAAATAATACCGCTCTTATTTTTCATGCCTTTGATAAAGCGAACAATGCTTTCATCGGTCTGGCTCTTCTTGATCTTGGGAACGATCTCATAATATAGATTTTCCCGGTTGAAGGAAGAAATGAAAATGTTGGGATTGCGCAGGTCAAGATTTTTCACAATATCGCTCTGCACTTTAGGCGTTGCGGTTGCGGTCAAAGCGATGACCGGGATCTTCGAGCTGATCTGGTCCATCATTTCACGCAGCCGGCGATATTCCGGCCGGAAGTCATGGCCCCATTCGCTGATACAGTGGGCCTCGTCCACAGCAAAGAAAGAAATATCCAGGTCGCTGAAGAACGAAAGGTTTTCTTGTTTCGTAAGTGTTTCCGGCGCGACGTAGAGCAACTTTGTTTTGCCGGACAGAAGATCATCATGAACTTCTTTTATTTCCTTTTTATTTAACGTCGAGTTGAGAAAGTGAGCAATTTCGTCGTTACTATTATAGCCACGTACCAGGTCTACCTGGTTTTTCATCAACGCGATCAGGGGCGAAACGATGATGGCTACGCCTTTTGAAATAACAGCCGGCAATTGATAGCAAAGGCTTTTACCTCCACCGGTAGGCATGATCACAAAAGTGTCATTACCATCCAATAGGGATTCGATGATAGCATCCTGCTTTCCTTTAAATTGTTTGAAACCAAAATTTTTTTGCAATTCCTGTTGCAGGTTTATTCTGGACTTCAGTTTTTGCTCAGGCTCTTTCTTCGATTTTTTCGGAGCTGCTTTTGATGATTTAACTCCCATTACTTAAAACTCCATAAGTTTTGAAATACAAGTGTAAAAAGATACACCACTTATCTCTAATAAAAAAATAATATTTGAAACGACGCCCCGGTTGTTACCGGTATCCAAATACCAGCACTAGGCCGTTGCGTGATGACTCTATATGACCGAAAAAAGGTGGAACATATAAAAGGGCGTGCTAAGTTAGTGCAAGTATTAAAATTGTTGGTCTCAAAAAAGAGGAAAGAATAAAAAATAGACTAAGATCATAAAAAATTGGCGTTTTTGTCATCAATTACCCAATATTTGCGGGTCTGATATCATATAAGTCTGCTCCTTAATGGTCTATCCGGCAGGTGCATGTATTAATAAAAGCTTTTGTTTTTGTACCAGAACTGATATTTTTGCCCTTTACGCCGGTTATGCAGCAAACGCCTAAACATATTGCCCAAAGAGTTATAGCCATGGAGGCTGCCGCGATAGCCGATCTGAACCGGTTAATCAACGAACAATTTGACCTGGCGGTCGATTTATTGTTACAATGTAAAGGCCGGGTCGTATTGACAGGCATCGGCAAAAGCTCCATCATAGCGCAAAAGATCGTCGCAACCTTCAATTCGACGGGAACGCCTTCCATCTTTATGCATGCCGCAGATGCGCTTCACGGCGACCTGGGCATTGTACAGGAAAACGATATCGTTATCATCATCAGTAAGAGCGGCAACAGTCCGGAGATCAAGGCATTGATCCCGCTGATCAAAAATTTCGGTAACAAGCTGATCGCTATATCCGGAAACGAACACTCGACGCTGGCCCAGCAGGCGGATATTTTTCTCGATACAACGGTGTCACAGGAAGCTTGTCCCAACAACCTGGCTCCTACTACGAGCACTACAGCGCAATTAGTGATGGGTGATGCTCTGGCGGTCTCATTGATGGAGTTAAAAGGATTCAGGGACGGAGACTTCGCTAAATTTCATCCCGGCGGAACCCTGGGCAAGAAGCTTTATTTAAGGGTCGCTGATGTATTCAGTCATAATGAAAGGCCGTCGGTCTTAGCAGGACAGTCGCTTAGAGAAGTGATCGTAGAAATCACCCGTAAAAGGCTGGGTGTGACCGCCGTGGTAGACGAGGCCGACAACCTGATAGGAATTATCACAGATGGAGATTTAAGGCGCATGCTGGAAAAAAAGTCGGATATTGAAACCGTATTGGCCGGCGACATTATGACCATCAGCCCGAAGACCATTGCCGAAGAAGAACTCGCGGTCACGGCGCTGGATCTGATGCGTAAAAACGCCATCACACAGCTGGTCGTTACAAATAAAAGCAAGTACAAGGGCATTATACATATTCATGACTTACTAAAAGAGGGGTTAATTTAAAGTATGAACAAGAATCAATACGTTGCGATCATGGCAGGTGGGATAGGGAGCCGGTTTTGGCCAAAAAGCCGCACTAATTTTCCCAAACAGTTCCTGGATATCCTGGGAACAGGGAAAACACTGATTCAGTCTACTTTCAGCCGCTACCGCAAAGTGGTGCCCCTGGAAAATATTTATGTGGTCACTTCGGAAGACTACGCCAGCATTGTGCATGAGCAACTGCCGGATCTGCCAAAAGAAAATATCGTGGCAGAACCTTTCCGGAAGAACACTGCGCCTTGTATCGCTTATATCGCATTCAAGATACACGAAAAAGATCCCGAGGCGGTGATGATCGCGGCTCCTGCCGATAACCATATTCCAGATGAGGAGAAATTTGTGGAAGTGATGAAAAAGGCGCTCGATTTTGTGGGCCATATCAACGCCATCACCACCGTCGGTATTATGCCGACCCATCCTAACACGGGTTACGGGTATATCCAGCACGAAGCGGCAGAAGTGGCGCCCGGAATATACAAGGTGAAAACCTTTACGGAAAAACCGAATATGGAGCTGGCACAGGCGTTCATCGACAGCGGAGACTTCCTGTGGAACAGCGGCATTTTCACCTGGAAATGTAAAACCATCATACAGGCGTTCGAGCAGCACCTGCCCGAGGTGTACGAGTTGTTTCAAAGTGAAAAAGAACTGCTCAATACGCCGGAAGAAAAGAAGACGATAGAGTCGGTTTATTCTCAGTGTCCGAGTATCTCTATCGATTTCGGCATCATGGAAAAGGCCAGCAATGTGTACATTATCCCCGCATCCTTCTCGTGGAGCGACCTAGGCACCTGGAACAGCGCCCATAACAACATGGAGAAGGATTATTTTGACAACGCGGTGGTAGGAAAAAATGTAATGATATTCGACACCAACAATTGCATGGTACATACTTCAGATAAGAAGCTGGTGTTGGTGCAGGGTCTGGAAGATTATATTGTAGTAGATACCGACGATGTGTTGATGATCTGCAAAAAAGAGAAAGAGCAGGAGATCAAAGATTACGTGTCAGAGATCAAAAGAACCAAAGGCGACAAATATCTGTAACCATAACATGTTTCTGAGCTACCCCATACAAAACATCTTATTTCTCGATATCGAAACGGTACCGCAACAGCCGGGCTATGACCAGCTCGCTGATGACTGGAAAGATCTGTGGCAGGCCAAAGCGATGGTATTGCTCAGAAATCGCGAAGGGGAAACTCCGGAGTCCATTTACGAACGGGCGGGTATTTACGCAGAGTTTGGAAAGATCATCTGCATCAGTTGCGGCGTGATGCAGGGAAGTGAAAACAATCGCAAGCTGGTTATTAAATCTTTTGCAGATGCGGATGAAAAAAAATTATTATCCGGATTTACAGAGATGCTCACCAAATGGAGCAGTTATGAACCCAAATTTCTGTGCGCCCACAACGGGAAGGAATTTGATTTTCCCTATATCTGCCGGAGACTCATCATCAATGGACTTCCTATCCCCGCTTTGTTAAATATGGCGGGTAAAAAGCCGTGGGAGATCAATCACCTCGACACCATGGAGCTTTGGAAGTTCGGAGATTATAAAAGTTATACCTCCCTCAACCTGCTGGCATGCAGCCTCGGCATCCCCACACCGAAGGATGATATCGACGGCAGCATGGTCGCCAAAGTATATTACGAAGAAAAAAACCTCGAACGGATCATTACCTATTGTCAGAAAGACGTGATCACATTATCCCAGGTCTTTCTGCGTTTTAACGGGGAACAGCTCTTACCCGCGGGATCTATCGAAATAAAATAGCCCTTGATTCATGGTGGTTGGCTTCAACCGGTAATTGAAAGAAATAGATCTAATTTCCGGAACCTGGGTTCATTAACCTATTTTTAACCGAAATACAAATATATTTGCGCCGATTTAATGTATTATTATCACTGGGGTCAAGGATCAGTGCCTGACTGTTTCAATGAGAAATAGAGGTTGCGAAGCCGATACACTGCAGGTTGAATAAGACCATTAAAAGATAAAACAGAAAAAAATACACAAATGAAAAAAATGCTGTTCGCCGTTTGCGCCTTATTACTTGCAGGAAGCGTGTTTGCACAGGTAGACACCGTTGTTTCCCCTGCGCTTGTCGTAAGCGAGCCGGCCAAAAAGCCGAAGAAAAAATACAACCTGACAAATCGAGCTAACGACCATTTCCTGCTGCAGTTGGGATATACCAGCTGGATGGACGCGCCCGATAGTATTAGCACCAAAGGCTTATCGCGCAGCATCAACGCTTATTTCATGATGGACTTTCCCTTCAAAAGCTCTCCGCAGTTAAGTGCTGCTGTTGGGTTGGGTATAGGTTCTGATCACGTCTTCCTCGATCAGCAATTTGCTGATGTAAAAGGAAGAACATCCACAATGAGGTTTAATGGCTTGGATACCTCCGTTGTTGATATTAAAAAGACTAAAGTAGCCACAGCGTATGCCGAGCTGCCTGTGGAGCTGCGCTACACGGCCAATCCGGAACAAAGCGACAAGAGCTTCAAAGTAGCAATCGGTGTGAAAGTGGGCACTATGTTGAAAGGCGGGACACGCAGCCGTATCACGGAACCGAATTCCTTACCCAATTACCTGTTGAAAGAATCGAGCAAAAATTATTTTAATACTACCCGCATCGTTGGTACAGCGCGGATCGGGGTGGGTCATTTCACTGTATTTGGAACCTACCAGTTTACCAGCCTGCTGAAAGCCGGAGCGGGACCACAATTGAAGCCCTTCACTTTAGGTCTGACCTTCGGAGGACTTTAAGACGCATCACATCTTATTTTTTTAGCGGCAGTGATGCCGCTTTTTTTATGTTGAAATGACAGACGGATCATCTGGTCTGGCCTTGTTAAATAAAGGCTCCTTAATGCAAGGCTGGAAGTAAATTTGCGGGACAATTAAAAAAACATGAACTGGATCATTTTAATCATTGCAGGTTTATTCGAAGTGGCGTTTGCCTCCTGCCTGGGAAAAGCGAAAGAGAGTACGGGTGCCGCGATGTATGCCTGGTACGGCGGGTTTCTAGTGTCGTTGACCATCAGCATGCTGTTGCTGGTGAAGGCAACCCAGACGTTGCCCATAGGAACGGCTTATGCGGTTTGGACAGGAATCGGTGCCGTAGGTACCGCTTTAATGGGCATGTTGTTCTTCAAAGATCCGGTGAATTTCTGGAGGGTTTTTTTCATTGTTACATTGATTGCCTCCATCATCGGGCTCAAAGTCGTTTCCCACTAAGCTTTTGTTGAGCCGAGTGCTGCCAGGTATTGTCTGCAGGCTTTCTGGATCGTTACTTCGAGCGGCGTGAAAGCAAAGCCAGGCAAGGCTTCCAGCAGCTTGCGGTTGTCAAACTCCGTGAAACTGTTCGCTACTTTCGCGCTCTCTTTTGTTAAGAGCGGCTTCTTACCTGAGAACAAAGATTTCAGCTTTTCGACGCGCCAGGCAATGCCCGACAATAAAGGTGTTGCTTCTTTCGACGGGCGCTTCTTTTCAAAGCCGTCTGCCATGGTGTCAAACAGCTTGCGGAAAGGCCAGTTATCATTACAAACAATATATCGTTCTTCCGTGATACCGGTTTTCATCAACGCTACGGTTGCGCGGGCAACATCTTCAACATCGGTAAACCCGTTGACGCCGTTGGTATACCATTTAAACTCATTGAAAGCATTTTTAAAAAGCCCGCTGCTGCCCTGGTCCCAATTGCCAAAACCCAACACCGTTGCGGGGTTGAGCACCACACCTTCAAGACCCTCCGCGAAGCCCCGCCATACTTCCAGCTCTGCGTTGAACTTGCTGATCGCATAATGTGTGTTGGCTTTACTCTCTTCCCACTGCGCCTTTTCACTCACCATCCCGCCTTCCAGTTTTCTTCCGATAGCTGCGACGGAACTAATATATACCAGCCGCTTCACCTTAGTTTCAAGCGCAGTGTTGACCACGTTCTTCGTTCCTTCCAGATTGACTTTATACATCCGTGCGCGATCCTTTTTATGAAATGAGACAATGGCCGCGCTATGAATGACCGTTTCCACATCCTGCATAGCATCCGCCAGGGACACCACATCCAGGATATCGCCCTCGACCCACTCCACCTGTTGTAGAATAGAAGGCTCGATAAACGCGGGAAGCTGCGCCGCAGGCCGCTTAATCGCCCTGACAGAAAACCCCTGTTGCAGCAACTCTTTAATAATATAAGCGCCCACAAAGCCGGTGCCGCCGGTGATTAATATTGTTGATCGCGGATCGATAAACTGATTTTTGGGCGAAAATACGTGATTCCTTTTCTTAAGCTGTAAATAGTAAGCATCAGCTTTGATGTTCATGCATCATCAGGTTGCTGAAACCTGCGCCGGATACTAATAATGCAGAAAGACGGCCTCCCGGACCGCCTTCCTGTATTAAATGCTACATAGCTTATTTATCCCGGTGTATTTCGTTATTGCTGTGCTACCAAAGTGAATTTTTGATGATCCATCGTTGTATTTCTGTAGAGGATCGCCGGCGCTCCCTGATAACCGTTCGGTGCATCCACCGCATAGATAGAGGAGTAAGGATAGAAATAAGGATGGAGCGTAATCGTTTTATCCGGATGAGTGGTCACAGAGAACAGCTGGCGACCGCGGCCCGCATAATTACTTACTGTTAGTACATTGTAATACCAGTAATACCGCTGACGAGAGATTTCGAGCACCTGGTTCTTGTCAGCTGCTGATTCAAAGACCCAGACATCCTTGGCTACCTCAGCGGCAATCCACTGTTGAGAGGCGTTTGGCTGGCCGGTTTTTTTATTCAGCACAATATGACGTGACGAAGGATGAATATCAAGCACTTTGTTGTCGGTCGTGGCCATGATCAGGTATTTACCGCCATCCTGCAAGACGCCTGTTTTTGTTACCGGGGGAGCAGGTGGTGTCGGGGGAGTTGGAGGTGTAGGCGGTGGAGTGGGTTCTGGCTCGGTCGTTTTATCGCCATACAGATGTTTTAAACCCATAATATCGCCTTCACTCAATGTAGAATTTTGTGAAAAAGTGGATCCGTCCAGACGCGTCATCACGGGTCTTCCATTGGCTGAGAAATCATAAGACCCATAGATCATGATCGACTTAAAGTCAAACTCGCCTACGCCGATATAACCGGGAGAAACCTGGAAATTAAAATCTACGCCGGGATGAGCATTCCTGAGATCGAGCCTGATATACTTATCTCTGTCGGGCCGCGTTTGTTCGTGATTCACCCCCAGGGCATGACAGATCTCATGAATAACAATGCCTTTAACATTGTTATAGAGATTAATCGGCTGGCGGCCTCCGATCATACCAATATAAGAGCTGTTTTCATTGGCAGAAGCGAAATAACAGTAATTACTCTGATTGGTTCGTTCAACAAACTTCAGCGCAGGGACTGCTTTGGAAAGGGTCGACATGGCATCGAGAATCGTTGCCCGCTTGGCAGCGTCGCCGATAGTATAGTAAACCACTCCATCCGGCCAGAGCTTCACCAGGTTGGTCACGACGGTGCTGCGCTGAATAGAAGAAGGATTCTTGCTCCAGGACTTTATTAAATTAAACTGCTTGTCAGAAAGCAGGATGTCGTTTGAAAAGTAATAATGACCATCTTTTTTATTAATAGTGATCGCATTTCCATCTACCATGAAAGACTCGCTGCCGTTTGCGGGCAAAGGGTCGGTTCCTTCAGCAGAGGGTTCGTATGCATTTTTTTTACAGGATGCCAATAGCAATGTGAAGACACACAGCACCGAAATGGTGCGTGATAACAAGTTTAGTTTCATAATAAAAATTTAGAAGTAAGAAAATAATCAGCAGATACCCGGCCGCTCCCCACGGACCAGGCCATGCAAAGCCTGGTCCAACAGGCCGCGTGGCCTGGCGAAGAGCGGAAAAGTAATGGGTTATCTGCTGGTAACAGGAAAGCGATTGTCATGAGAACATCTCAGCTTTCTCTGCGCTTTGGTACGGATAAAATAACCGGAATAAAAACGCTATGCAGCGAATCAACCTAAATAGTCAACAGCTTTTTGTTGGTAAATAGAAGACATACAAAAAATTGGTTTACAAGTAAAATAATATCAATGTTTAAACAATAAACATAGTAGGCCGCAAACGTATGTTAAAAAAATGATATAGAAAAATCTTTTAATATTTGCCTTTCGGACAATTATAATTCAACGCGTTCCGATGTAGATTTGACGAGCAGGTATCAAAAAACGCCCCTCCAAGAGGGGCGTGTGGTAATAACTATTTTAATAGCTGCAAATTATGCTGATCCTTATTTTTTACCGATGCGATACAAGCGGCCATGCGCTCCGTCACAAACGGCGTAGAGGGCACCATCTTTTCCTTGTACCACATCGCGGAAGCGTTGTTGCTGATCCGCAAGCAGTCTTTCTTCGCCCACCACTTTATTGTTCTCAATTTTCAGCCGTGCAATGTGCGAGCCGCTCAGGCATCCGATGAACAAATTGTTTTTCCATTCGGGAATCAGGTCGCCACTATAAAAAGTCATGCCACTGGGTGAAACCACCGGATCCCAATAATAAACCGGCTGTTCCATTCCTTCTTTCTGAGTGAGACCATTGTTGATAGAGTCTTTATTATATTCAAGTCCGTAGGTGATCACGGCCCAGCCATAATTTTTTCCGGCCTCCACGCGGTTCACTTCGTCTCCGCCAAACGGACCAAATTCATTTTCCCACAGATCTCCGGTTTCGGGGTGAAGGGCCAGACCTTGCACATTGCGGTGACCGTAGCTGTAATTTTCAGCCATAGCTCCGGCGGTGCCTGTAAACGGATTGCCTGCAACAGGTTTTCCCTCTTTGGTGATCCGCACTATTTTTCCAAGGCCGGTGCTGAGGTCCTGCGCTTTGGGCCTGGTTTTCAGGTCGGATCTTTCCCCGGTGCTTACAAACAGGTTGCCATCTTTATCAAACAATATGCGACCACCGTAGTGAAGCGTACCCGCAAACGCAGGTGTAGCGCGGTAGATCACCACCGGGTTTTCAATACTTTTTTCATCAGCGGCCAGTTTTCCTTTGGCGACCGCCGTCAGCGTTCCTCCATCGAAGTTTTCAGCGAAGGTCCAATATACCATCTTGTTGCTGCCAAAGTCAGGATCGATCGTAACTCCGAGTAAACCGCCCTGTCCGTTCGAGTTCACTGCAGGCAAACCGATGATTGGTGCAGACAGTTCACCGGCGGTGGTTGCGATGCGCATGGTGCCGCCTTTCTCCGTGATCAGCAGCCGCCCGTCTGGCAATACTGCAATGCCCCAGGGGTTGACAAGATTTTCGGTCAGGACTTTTACATCGAGCGGAGTGGTTGTCTTCATGCCTGCTACGCGGGTCTGGCCTTCAAAAGCGGGCTTGTATTTCGTATTCGGATCTTTGGTTTCAACTGGTGGCAGAGCGGGTTGTTCCGGCTGTTCTGCCTCGGGCGTCTGGTTGTCTCTGGAGCTACAGCTATAAAAGCAAAACAGAGTTGCCGCTGCAAATACCGGTAATAGTCTTCTGGAGAGCATAAGAAAAGTTTTTAAATATTTGATTGATGGCCTAAAGCTAACGATACATTCAATATGGCTGGCAAATAAAAAAAGAATAAATCGTGCCAGCCTATGGGTTTATTTTGCGAATTTTGCGGAAATTTTAGCCGGCCAATCAACTTTTCCCGGTTAATACAGTTGTTTTTTAAATCATATTCCAATATTGAATAAAAAAGGTTTATATGCAGTACTGATGGCCTTGTTGCTGCCGCTCATCTGCTACTTTGTTATCAGGCACTACAGCGACGAAGCATTATCCATGCCCGGTCATTATATGCCGGACAGCATCAGAACCCGCCTGGAAAATGGGAAACAAGTGGCAGACACGACCTGGCACCAGGTCCCCGATTTTCAACTGATCAACCAGGTAGGCGATTCCGTCAGGTTGAGCGACTATGAAGGAAAGATCATCATTGCCGACTTCTTTTTTACGCACTGTCCCACGATCTGCCCGGCATTGACCAGCAATATGAAGTCGCTCGAAACTTCCATTACCAACGCACAACGGGTGGGCGACAAGACCAATCATAATGTTCATTTTCTGTCATTTTCTGTCGATCCTGAAAGAGACTCTGTGGCGCAGTTAAAAAAATGGGCCGATCGCTTCCAGATCAATCCCGAACAATGGGATTTGCTGACAGGCAATAAGAAGACCATTTATGACCTGGCCATCAACGACCTGCGGCTGGGATTGGTGGACGGGAAAGGAGTGGATACCTCATTTATACATACCGATCATTTTGTACTGATCGATGGAAAGCGACACATCCGTGGTTATTACCATGGCCTTGATTCAGCTGATATTAAAAAGCTGTCAAGAGATGCTATCCTGCTGACACTGGAAAAAGACCGCAGTAAAAAAAGCGGACTGCCTGTAAAGGTATTAGCCATTGCGTTTCTCGTTGCCGCGGTCGCTGTCGGCTTGTTTATGATACTCTTTAAAAAAAGCAAAAATGTTGAGGTCAACCTGGAAGAAAAATGATAAAAAAGCGAACTGGCTTATAATTACTTTTTCCGTAATCGTCTTTTTAGTAGTAGCGGCGCTCGGCCGTATAGAACTGCAGGTAGATCTCGGTTTTGATGTTCATATTTTCGCTTTGATCAATGCGTTTATTAACTCTGCGGTGTCAATATTATTGATAGCGGCGCTGCTGGTAGTCAAAAAAGGAAAGTACGAGTTGCATAAAAAGCTCATGCTCGTGGCCATGGTCTTATCCATTCTTTTCCTGGTCAGTTATATCTGTCACCATCTGTTTGCCGGCGACACCCGGTTTGGAGGCAGCGGCGCTATCAAAACCTTTTATTACATCATCTTATTCACGCACATACCCCTGGCCGGTATCATTCTTCCCTTCATTTTATATACCGCGTATCGAGGTCTGATCGGTGAATTTGCGAAGCACAGAAAGATCGCCAGGATCACCTGGCCGCTTTGGTTATACGTGGCCGTTACCGGAGTTTTGGTGTACATTATGATTAGCCCTTATTATTAGGAGTTAATTTTACATCAGTGAATAGACTTTATTTTATCTTTCCTAAAATTATCTTCGCGAAGATGCTGCATCATGTAACTGTGCATAACATTGATGCAACTATTTTGACCACAAGAAACTAACGCATGAATAGACGAATTAACTTACACCGATTTTTTTTGATATGTATTGGCTGCATTATTGTGTTCTGCAAATGTAAAAAAGAGGAGAGGGCTTTACCACGCGTTTCAACAACTGCTGTAACTAAAATTTCGACAACAGGGGCCATTTCCGGCGGCATAATAATAACAGATGGAAATTTACCTTTAATCGAAAAAGGTCTCTGCTGGAACACAACGACAAATCCCACGATTCTTGATAAAAAAATTATTCATACAGGAGAAGGGAATAGCTTTACAGAGGATCTAAAAGGTCTTAAGACCAGCACCACATACTTTATAAGAGCATTCGCGACCAATGCCTTGGGTACTGGATATGGATCAGTTATCGAGTTTACGACAAACGCACTTGATATAGATGGCAACGTATATGAAACGATAAAAATTGGAAATCAAGTTTGGTTAAAGAAAAACCTGAAAACGACGCACTATGCAAACGGTGATCCGATACCAAGGGTGATTACTGATTATGAATGGGAGCAAACGAAAACCGGAGCTTATTGTAATTATAAAAATGATGAGGAGATTGGAAACTCGAATTATGGCAGACTATATAACTATTATGCAGTTGCTGACGAAAGAGGAGTTTGTCCTACCGGATGGCATATACCAAATGATGATGAATGGAAAGAGCTTTTACTTTTTTTAGGAGGAGTTAATGAAGCAGGAGGTAAATTAAAAGAAGGAGGCACTAATAATTGGCTAAGTCCAAATACCGGGGCGACAAATAGCTCCGGATTCACTGCTTTACCAACCGGGTATAGGGCTTATGGAGGTTTTTACAGTATTGGCAAAACTACTTTTAACTGGTCAAGCCCATCAAGCAGATTCATGAATGTCTTGTCATTTGATCGATCAATAGTTGCCGGTACAAGCAATATCCCGTCTGCGTATGGATTACCCATTCGTTGTATTAAGGATTGATTTAATGGCTTCGTTTAGCGTTATAAGTTTTTTGCGAGCCTCATCGATAAAGATATTCATGCAAGCACGGGCATGCCATTTTTCAATGTGAAAAAACCAGCAGCTGTAACAAGCATCTCTCAGATGCCGCAGAGATCAGAAACCGATCAGCAAACACCTGTATTACCAGTAAGAAAAAATGCTGCGCACTCTTCAAACAATCTATATTTCAAAAAAGCTTTTTACTCCTATCTTCGTTTTATTAAAACTTACCGTAAAGAATGAGCGTATTTGAAGTACACGGAGGAAAATCTTTGAAGGGAGAAATCGTCCCTCAGGGCGCGAAAAATGAAGCGTTGCAAATTATAAGCGCTGTGATGCTGACCCCTGAAGAAGTCACTATCAATAATATTCCTGATATACTCGATGTTAACCTGCTGATAGAGCTTTTGTCCGAAATGAACGTAAAGGTCAATCGCCTCAGCCGGAGTTCGTGCACGTTCCAGGCAGATGATGTCAACATCGATTATTTACATAGCCCTGAATTCAAAAAGAAAAGTGGCCGCCTCAGGGGAAGTGTGATGCTGGCGGGAGCCATGCTCGCGCGATTTAAAAAAGCATTTATTCCTAAGCCGGGCGGCGATAAGATCGGGCGCAGGAGATTGGATACCCATGTGATCGGTTTTCAGAAACTAGGCACTCAGTTAGATTACAGCCGCCAAGACGGTTTCTTCCATCTCACCGCAACGGAGTTGAAAGGAACCTATATGTTACTGGACGAGCCTTCCGTAACCGGAACCGCTAATATCGTTATGGCCGCAACGATGGCCAGGGGTACCACGACTATTTACAATGCGGCGTGCGAGCCTTACCTGCAGCAGCTTTGTAAAATGCTCAATCGCATGGGCGCGAAGATCAGCGGCATCGGCAGCAACATGCTGATCATTGAGGGCGTCGACTACCTGGGCGGTACTACCCACGCGATGTTGCCCGACATGATCGAAGTGGGTTCTTTCATCGGAATGGCCGCCATGACGCAAGGTGAAATAACCATCAAAAATGCGGGCATTAACGATCTCGGCATCATCCCGGAAAAATTCCGGCAACTGGGAATCGAAATGGAATTCAAGGGAGATGATATTTTCATTCCGTCCCAGGAAAGCTACACCATCCAGAAATACCTTGATGGAGGGGTCTTGACCGTTTACGATCATCCGTGGCCGGGCTTTACACCCGACCTGTTGAGCATTGTATTAGTTACTGCCATCCAGGCCAAGGGTAGCGTGCTGATCCATCAGAAAATGTTTGAAAGCCGCTTGTTCTTTGTAGATAAACTTATTGAAATGGGCGCCCAGATCATTCTCTGTGACCCACACCGCGCCGTAGTGATCGGCTTGGAAAGAGAACATAAGTTGCGTGGCATCACGATGAGCAGCCCCGACATCCGCGCCGGGGTTGCACTCCTGATCGCCGCGCTGAGCGCCGAAGGAAAAAGCATTATCCAGAATATCGAGCAGATCGACAGGGGATACCAGAATATCGACGCGCGCCTGCAGGCGCTGGGTGCCGACATTAAGAGAAGTGAATAGTTAACACGTTGAAATGTTAACAAAGAAAGAACAAACCCCTTGTCAACATTTCAATTTTTAAAACTGTCAACTAAAACCATGCGCTACTACAATACAAAAGACTGGGCCAATATTTTATTCCGCGTAACCAGGGCAGATGTGTTGCGCCGGTTATGGTGGATCCTTTTGATCATCGCGGCCTATTCTGCGCTGATCGCCTTTCTCGAACTGGAGTATTGGAAATTATCCGAAAAAAGTGTGATCCGGAATCTTCCGATCCTGCATTCCTTGCTGGGTTTCGCGATCTCGCTGGTATTGGTGTTCAGAACCAACACCGCCTACGATCGCTGGTGGGAAGGGCGCAAGCTGTGGGGCGCTTTGGTAAACAACTCGCGCAACCTGGCCCTGAAGTTATCTGTGGTGTTGCGAGAGGATCAAAAAGAAGAAAGAGAATTTTTCAGAAAAATTATCCCCGGCTATGCACTGGCGTTGCACCAACATCTGCTGAAAGAGCGCACGCGGATCATGCTCTTTGATGAAAACGATCAAACTAAAAAAATTCTTTCTTCCATCGATGCCGAAAAGCATGTGCCCAACCAGGTTGCGGGACTGATCTATGAGCATGTTAAGAAACTATACAGAAATCAGACGATCAGCGGGGAAGTGTTGCTGTTTCTGAACAATGAACTCCAGTCGTTTACCGATATCTGCGGTGCCTGCGAGCGCATCAAAAACACACCGATACCATCCTCTTACGGTGTCTTCATCAAACGATTTGTCCTGATCTATCTCCTCACGTTGCCGTGGGGATATGTGTTTCAGCTGGGGTATTGGGTGGTGCCCGTCGTTGTCTTCATCACGTATGTGTTGGCCAGCCTCGAGCTGATCGCCGAAGAGATCGAAGATCCGTTTGGTGGTGATGAAAATGATTTACCTACGCATAAGATGTCGGAAAATATCCGGAAAAGTATCGAGGAGATCTTATAAGAAAGGTCCCCGTAATAGTTTCTTCTCGATGGCAAGGTAGCTCTATCCGGTAATATGTGAATGACAACCGCTACTATATTACAAAGCCTCGCTTAAAGTTTGCTTAAGCGAGGCTTTGTTGTCTTGACTCCTTAAATCAGGATAAATGCGTTAATCCTTCCGCAAAAGTGGTGTGGCAAACGAACTCATCAATTAAGATGATCCTGATCTGAACCCGGCGGATCGTTGTCTAACGTTTCATCGATCAATCATTATAGCCAGGTTTTAAAGAAAGCTAGGTGGGCGCATATTCAGGCAATATATTACGGATATATTAAAATTACCATTAGGGAAAAGCCGTGTATAAAGCGTCATTTACAGGTGCTTCAGATTTTTTTCTCCCGGCACAATTGCCGTAATTTGTGTATGGCTTCCCAAAACAAAAAAATAATCATCATTACAGCGCCTTCGGGCGCCGGTAAGACGTCCATCACTCATTACCTGCTTCAAAAATTTCCGCAACTGGCCTTTTCCATTTCGGCCGCAACCCGCGCTCCGAGAGGAAATGAAGTAGATGGAAGGGATTACTACTTCATGAAGCTGGAAGATTTTCAAAGCAAGATCCAAAAGAATGAATTTGTAGAGTGGGAGATGGTGTATGAAGGGAAATATTACGGCACGCTCAAATCTGAAATGGAGCGACTCTGGAAAGAAAAGAAATGTCCATTGCTCGATATTGATGTCAAAGGCGCCATTCATGTGCAGCAGCAATTTCCGCAAAGCTCATTATCTATATTTATAGAACCGCCGTCCGTAAGGGAGCTGGCGCGACGGCTGGCCAGCCGCGGAACTGAAACGGAAGAATCTTTGCAAACCCGCGTCAATAAAGCCGAATATGAAATGTCGTTCAGCCACCATTTTGATCACCTTATCGTAAATGATGATCTGCAGGAGGCCTGTGAAGAAGCTGAAAAACTTATTGGCGCCTTCCTGGAACGATAGTTCCCGGCGCGGCAAATTTTCCTATATAAAAATCTTCCATATAAATTCTTCCAGTTGTATCTTTAGGATATGGACACCACTATTATTGCGTGGTCTGCATCACTGTTGTTCATGATGTTTTTTGCAGGGATTGAAATGGCCTTCTACAGTGCCAGCAGACTTAATATTGAACTTAAAAGAAAACAGGACACTGCGACGGGCCACCGGCTGGGTCGCTTTATCGACGCGCCCGCGGTTTTCCTTGGCGTGGCGATTACGGGCTATATCATAGCGCTCACCATATTTGTGTTGCTGACCACAGAGGTAGCCGCCCCTGTGTGGAAAAGCGTGGCGATCACATCCCGCGGCGTGCAGATCTTTCTTGAAATTTTATTCAATGTGCTGGTTGCTTTGATCTTCGCGGAGTTCCTGCCCCGCGCTATTTTCAGAGCAAAAAGTAATTCCCTGCTAAGTGGCTTTTCTTTTCTGTATAACTTCTTCTTCTGGCTATTCTCTCCTTTTGTCAACGGGTTGTTCCTCCTGTCCAACTGGATCCTGAAATATGTATTCAACGTACGGATCGATAAAAACAAGTTGCCCCTCAGCAAGAATGAGCTACGCTTTGTTTTTTCTGACGGACTGAAGGATAATCTCAAGGCGGACACCAGCACCCAGCTGCTCGAAAATGCACAGGAGTTGCCCAATATCCGGATCAGGCAATCCATGGTGCCGCGTAAGGAAGTGATTGGTGTGGATGTAAAGACCCCGATCCATGATCTCTGGGAAAAGTTTATCGAGACCAAAAGGACGCGGATCATTGTTTACGAAGACACGATCGATAATATCCTGGGGTATGTGCATCAGCTCGATCTCTTTAAAAGACCAGAAGACATCAGGAGCATTTTGATCAATATTATGGCGGTGCCGCAAAGTATGAATGCGGTGGATCTGATCTATAAATTCAGCAGTGAAGCCAAAAGCATCGCCTGGGTAGTGGATGAATTTGGCGGAACTGCCGGGATCATCACGATGGAAGATGTGCTGGAAGAGCTTTTCGGTGATATCTGGGATGAATATGACACGGACAAATTTGTCGAAAAGCAAATAGCTGAAGGCGAGTACATTTTCTCAGGTCGCCTGGAACTCGATTATCTTGAGAAGAAGTATGACCTGAATTTTGAAGGACACGAAACAGAAACGCTTTCAGGATATATCATCAATCACCACGAGACCATTCCCGCACAAAAAGAGCGGATTATTATCGGCGATTATGAGTTTGACGTACTGGGCGTCACACACACCCGGATCGAAATGGTGAAGCTGCGCAAACTTAAATAGTGTTGTAAAAGCCTCTGGCTCCCGCCTTATTACTGCCCGTAAAGAGGTCGGCCGTCCTAAAAAAAATCTTGTCGTCCCCCTCAAATCAGCAATTTAAACGCATCTTTGCGTACTTATTTTACGTACATGGCTATAATGGACTTTTTCAAAAAGAGAAATCAGGGCAATGAAGATGAAATGTCTTTCATTGACCACCTGGAGGTATTGCGTTGGCATATTATACGGGCGGTAATAGCTGTGGCGGTATGTGCTATCATTGTTTTTATTTTCACCGACTTTTTTGTAGATGATATTGTTTTTGGTCCAACCAAGAAAGATTTTGTGTCGGTGGATTGGATGTGCCGGATCGGTCAGAAAGTGGGGGTTGGAGAGTCTTTGTGTTTCAAAGAGACGAAGGTAGAGTTCCAGGAAACCACGATGACGGGCCAGTTCATTGCCTCCTTCACCGTAGCATTTATAGGCGGGTTTATCCTCGCCTTTCCATATATTTTTTGGGAGATCTGGCGTTTTGTAAAGCCGGCGCTGTCAGAAAAAGAAACGCGGCAATCGAGAGGCATCATATTTTGGGTCTCGATGTTGTTTTTTATAGGTGTCGCGTTTGGCTATTTTATCCTCACGCCGTTAATGGTCAATTTTTATTTCAACTACAAGTTGAGTGAAATGATCGTGATCCGGCCGGTGTTTTCTGACTACCTGGAAAACGTGATCTACACCACAGTGGGCGTGGGTTTGCTGTTCCAGTTACCGCTACTGATCCTGTTATTGGCGAAGGCGGGTATTGTTACCGCGTCTATGTTGCGCAAATTCAGGCGTCATGCATTTGTCGTAATTTTGATTGCCGCAGCGATTATTACACCCACGACAGATCCATTCAGCTTAGCCGTGGTGGCAGCGCCGCTCTATATATTATTCGAGATCAGCATCGCACTTGCTGCCAGAGGAGAAAGGAAAAATGCGGATAAAGAGGCGGAAGAATGGAGTTAAAAACGACAATCATGGAAACAACATTTGATCTGAAAAAGCCTATTGCCATTGGCAGTGACCATGCCGGCTTTGAAATGAAAGAATTTGTTATCTCCTTTATAGAAGGAAAAGATATTCCTTTCAGGGATTTCGGACCGGATTCAGCGGATTCGGTCGATTATCCTGATTTTGCGCATCCCGTTGCGCAGGCCGTAGCTTCCGGCGAATGTGCGTTCGGTATCCTGCTTTGTGGCAGCGGCAACGGAGTAGCCATCACTGCGAACAAACACCAGGAGATACGGGCCGCTTTATGCTGGGATGACGAAATAGCGGCGCTCGCGCGCAAGCACAACAATGCAAATGTGCTCTGCATTCCTGCCCGGTTCATATCCGAAGACATCGCCGAAGAAATGGTTGATGTGTTCATCAACACCGACTTTGAAGGTGGCCGGCACGCCAACAGGGTAGAAAAGATATCGTGTTAATGGCTCACGGAAAATGACCACCTACCTACAAATTGTTTACAAGCATTGAGGCTTGGGATTCATTTCTTTTTCACGCCTTCGGTTGCAGCGGTATGCATGTCGCTGAATGCAGGTGTCTATCATTTTGATAAACGGTAGCCCGACTTTTACTATTGTTGTCTACATTTACCACTTAATAAGCATTTTTATATGGGAAAACATTTACTATTAGTTGCCTGTACGCTGGCTTACACCGCGGTGCAGGCTCAAAAGCCGGCCAACCCGGAACCGTTCGGTAAAACCATTACCAACGCGGATCTTAAAAAACATTTGTCTATTATCGCCAGTGCTGAAATGGAAGGACGTGACACACCGTCTCCCGGACTTGATAAAGCTGCGGCATATATTGAAACACAATTCAAATCGTTCGGCGTGCAGCCGGGAAATAATGGTAGTTACCGCCAGGAGTTCCAGCTTGAAAAAGACAGTGCCTCCGAATTGTCTTTAAGTATGAACGGACAGGCCTTTAATCCCTGGACAGACTTTGCTCCCTGGATCACCATGCCGAGCAAAGTAGCGCTTGATTTTTCGGATTATGTATTTGTTGGCTACGGGATCGTAGACGAAAAGAGAGACGATTATAAATCTGCAGATGTAAAGGGTAAGCTGGTGATCATGCTGAGCGGCGCTCCCGAAGGATTTACTTCAGACAAGCCACGCCGCCAATCTCCGGTATTTGCCGCCAATAAAATAGAAAACGCTAAAAAGAAAGGAGCTGCGGCTGTTATCCTGATGGTTGATGTGCTGCCTTCCCAGCAGATGCTGAACAGCTACCGGCCGAAGCCAGACATGGCTACGCAGGAAGAATCTGATGCGATCCCTGCCTTCCTGATCAACGACAATATAGTGTCTAAATCCGGTCACACGATCAAAGAGATTAAGAACTCATTAGGTGCGGCGGCTGCCGAGCCTGTTACGCGGCCCATAGCCAGCAGCTTAAAATACGAGTCGGGCAAAAAGACAGCAACGGTAAGCAACGTGATCGGTATTGTGGAAGGCTCCGATAAAAAAGATGAATACCTCTTCGTAACGGCGCACTACGACCACGTAGGAAAAGACGAAAAAGGAAATATCTATTACGGCGCTGATGATGACGGCTCAGGTACAGTAGCCGTGATCGAAATGGCAGAAGCCTTTGCCAAAGCAAAAAAAGAAGGAAAAGGCCCAAGGAGAACAGTGGTTTTCATGACCGTAGCCGGTGAGGAAAAAGGATTGTGGGGCTCTGAATATTATTCAGAACATCCCATCTTCCCGCTGGATAAAACAACTGCAGATCTGAACATAGATATGATCGGCAGGGTAGACACAGAAAGAATGAGCGCCGACACGCTGAACTATGTGTACGTGATCGGGCACAATAAATTAAGCACCGATCTTCCCAAGATCAACGAAGGGATGAATGATAAATACACGAAACTGGTGCTGGATTACAAGTTCGATGATCCCAACGACCCCAATCGCATCTACTACCGTAGCGACCATTATAATTTCGCGCGCAAAGGAGTGCCTATTTTGTTCTTTTATGATGGCATGCTGAAAGCAGACTATCACCAGCCGACAGATACCGTTGATAAGATCAATTTTGACCTTTTGAATAAAAGAGCCCGGATGGTCTTCTATACCGCCTGGGAAATGGCCAACAGGAACGACATGTTGAAAAGAGATTTAAAATTGACACAATAAAAATAAAACACTAACTTTCGGTTGGTCTTTTTTCATATCGAAATAAAGATCGGAAAACCGAAACCCAATTATAAAAAGGGACGCGAAAGTGTCCCTTTTATTATGCTATCTTAAAGCCTTCATTGCTTTGTATTTTTTCACTTCTCTTTTGCTCATCTCTCGGGTGATCACGCCTTCCTCCAATATTGCTTCCAGTTCGCTTCTGTCTTCAAGGATCACGCAAGTGCCGCTGCTCACCACGAACTTTGGTGTAATAATCCCGTATAAACTTTTAGGGTTCGACAGGTTCCGACCTTCGAGGCTTTTAAAATCGGCAGACTTCAGAAAGTAAATAAAAACACTCACGCCAAACAGTTTTTTGTAAGCCCCGTTCATGGCTAGCGGATCATTTGGAAAGACAACATCGCCGGGCGTGACTTTAAAGGTACCCTTCTGAAGAACCGTATATCGCGCCAGCGTTCCGTCTTCATGCTCAATGATCACTTCGTTTTTCTGAGTAGTAAACTCCGCATCCGAATTGTCTCCATATTCATCTTTCATGCTTACGACAATGCCTTTGCGGACGGCAGTCACCATTTCCCTTTTCTTTGTATAGAAAAAATAGCTTTTCCAGTCGGCGGGTTTTTCTGCACCGAAGTAACGCTCGTTGACAAAGCCGGCCTCCATGGCTGTACACTTCGTGCCCGGAGCATAAGGCAGCAAATAGCAAATGTCTTTCAGCCTGGGATTGAGTTTTCCTCTGATGTACCTATAGCTATAACCATAGCCGATACCCTGATCTTTTTTCTCGGGAGGCAACGATAAGATCCGGCCGTGATATCCGTTTATCGAATGAACCAACTGAGGCGTTCGGGTATTGGTCAACGTAGTGAAATCAAAAACAACAGTGTAATAACCAGGACTGTTCTTTTCAAAAGAAAATTCAACCGAGTTGTCGGTTTTTCGTTCAGCAGTTACTTCCAGTTCTCTGTTTTGAGCAGCAGCGAAGCAGCACGAGAATAACATACAAATTGCAGCGAGTTTTTTCATAGCAGTGTTTTTTGGTATTTAGATCAACGTTCCTTGAACCCTTCTTAAGGGATCTTTGTTGAGTCCCACAAAATTACCCGGGGCGCAGCTTCCAACAAAATTTTTATAGTCGTTTACGGCTTTATGATCATTTAGTAAAACGGAGGGATTATTAAAAAAAATGCCGGCTCTAAATAAGCCGGCATTCTGTACGCAATATAAACTGATAAGATTATTACCAACCGAGTATCCAGGCAAACATCAACGGCGCGACAATCGTCGCATCGCTTTCGACAATGAATTTCGGTGTGTGAATATCCAGCTTTCCCCAGGTTATCTTTTCGTTAGGAACCGCACCACTGTAAGATCCGTAAGAAGTAGTGCTGTCGCTGATCTGGCAGAAATAACTCCAGAAGGGAACATCATGCCATTCCAGGTCCTGATACATCATCGGCACCACACAAATCGGGAAATCACCGGCAATACCACCGCCAATCTGGAAAAAGCCAACGCCTTTACCGGACGAGTTATTGCGATACCAGTCTGTCAGCCACACCATGTATTCAATACCGCTTTTCACGGTAGATGCCTGCAATCCTCCTTTTACCACATAGCTTGCGAAGATGTTTCCGGTGGTACTGTCTTCCCAGCCCGGGCAAACGATGGGCAGATTTTTCTCCGCTGCGGCTACGATCCAGCTATCTTTCGGATCGATCTCATAATACTGTTCCAGTTCGCCGCTCAATACTGTTTTGTACAGGAACTCGTGCGGGAAATATCTTTCGCCCTTTGCTTCCGCGTCCTTCCATTGTTTTACAAGATGTTGCTGCAGGCGGCGAAACGCCTCTTCCTCCGGAATGCAGGTATCCGTAACCCGGTTGTAGTGATTCTCAAGAAGGTCCCATTCTTCCTGTGGCGTCAGGTCGCGGTAATTAGGAACTCTTTTATAATGCGAGTGGGCCACCAGGTTCATCACATCTTCTTCCAGGTTGGCGCCGGTACAACTGATAATATGAATTTTATCCTGGCGAATCATTTCTGCCAGCGAAATACCTAATTCGGCGGTGCTCATGGCGCCGGCAAGCGTTACCATCATTTTACCACCTTCCAGCAGGTGTGTTTCATATCCTTTTGCAGCGTCCATCAGGGCCGCAGCATTAAAGTGCCGGTAATGGTGCTGGATAAAATTGGAAACAGGTCCTTTGTTCATCATACAAATTTTTGTTCGCCTTCGGATCACAAAATTGTGAGACAATGCGGCTGCAAAATTACTGGTTTATGATAAAAACAGGCCCGTACACGCTAAAGAATTGGGAATCTGAATATATATTTAGATATTTGTCTAAATATATAAATAAGCGTGAATCTTCAGTCTGTTTTTAAGGCAATGAACGACGCCACCAGGAGAGACATCCTGGAGCTATTGAAAAAGAAGGATATGACGGCCGGAGAAATTGCGGAACAGTTCAGTATTTCCTGGCCCAGCATTTCGCATCACCTCGAGCTGTTGAAACAGGCAGACCTCGTGTCTGCAAAGAAGACGGGTCAGTATGTTCAATATTCCTTAAACACAACGGTAGTGGACGAGATGTTGAAGTGGCTGATGCAGTTGAAGACTAAAACTAAAACGAAGTAAAAATCCGTCATACCAAAACGAGAAGTTATTCCAGGCGATCCTCTGACGGAAAGATTTGTTCAGGCGTGCTCGCCTGACTGAAAAGATTAAAAAACTATACGGATGAAAAAGATCTACAAATTGGTTATTGGCAGCTTGATTCTGGCACCGTCGGTGTTTTTGGCGTTGCTATGGAACAGGATACCGGATCGTGTGCCCATGCATTACGACATCAACGGAGCCGTTGACCGGTACGGCGACAAGTCCGAATTGTGGCTGGTCGTTTTGCTTTTATCCGCGGTGAATGTGGGAACCTACTTTGCGTTGACCAACGTGCACCGGTTTGACCCCAAGAGAAAATATGCAGCTACGGATTTGACACAGATGAAGCGACTGGCCTTTATCATAGTCGCTTTTTTATCGATGCTGTGTATGTACATTGTTTATAGTAGCTTCAGGGCAGAAGAGACATTGAAGCCCAATTTCGTATTCGCAGGGATAGGCTTGCTATTTGCTATGTTAGGTAATTATATGTACAACGCCCGGCCTAATTATTTTTTCGGCATCCGCGTGCCCTGGACGTTAGAAAATGAGGACAACTGGAAATATACCCATCGTTTGGCGGGGAAGCTTTGGGTAGCAGGAGGGTTGATGATCATCCTTTCAAGCCTTATCCTGGCAGCGAAGGAAGCTGTAGTGGTATTTATGGTGATCTTAATCTTGTTGGTGGTCATCCCTGTGATCAGCTCCTTCCTGTATTTTAAGAAATCGAAGACCCGTGACCGCTGAACCAGCGGCTTCGGGATGCAACGCGCAGAAAATTTTAACTATCTAATCAAGAAACAACTATGATCCGATTACTGGTTTTGATCACAGGGCTACTCTGGGGTCCGGCAGTTGCCGCGCAGGTAGAGGAGGCGTTCACTTTGCCGACATCAACAGGAAGCTTGTACGGTACGCTGGTGATGCCTGAAGGTCAGGATACGTTCGATGTCGTTATCCTGCATCCGGGATCGGGTCCTACCGACCGGAAGGGCAATAATCCTTTAGGCGTCAATGCCAACAGCTATTCCATGCTCGCCAATGCGCTGGCAGAACATAAGATAGCAACCCTACTGATTGATAAGCGGGGTATTGGCCAAAGCAAAGAGGCGGGTAAAGACGAGTCCAAGCTCGTTTTCGACGACTATATAAAAGACCTGGAGGCCTGGGCCGCCCTCCTGAAAAAAGATCGGCGAACCCAAAAGCTGGTATTGGCCGGTCACAGCGAGGGCGCCTTGATCGCGCTGGTAGCCGCGCAGCGGGTAAAGGCAGATAAGTATATTTCCATTTCTGGTCCCGCCAAGCCAATCGATCAAATCATCAGCTGGCAGCTAAGGCAACAGGCGCCGGCGCTGGCTGCTCCTGCCGAAGCGCTTTTTGAACAGATGAAAAAAGGAGCGCCCATCGACTCCGTCCCGCCACTATTGTTTTCCTTGTTTCGCCCCAGTATTCAGCCTTACATGATCTCGTGGATGAAATACAATCCCTGCGAAGAGATCAAAAAAATGACGACCCCGACGCTGATCCTGCAGGGAACCCACGATTACCAGGTGCAGCAAAGCGAAGCAGAGGAGCTTCACGCCTGTAATAATAAAAGTCAGCTGGTTCTGATACCGGAGATGAATCACGTGCTCAAAAAATCAGCGAAGGACCTGGCGGCCAACCGCGCCACTTATACCGACCCGTCGTTGCCGATCGCTGCCGAATTGGTTACTGAAATCGCCGGTTTTGTCAAGGAGTAAAGCGATCAGACGAACTGTTGCTTTTAGCAGTGAAATTCACTTAGCGGATTATTTTGTAAATTGCCTCTATGGGACTCAGGTTATCCGAAAGAAAATACCGGCGGCCGCCGAAAACAGCCATGGAAGTATTTGAAATGCTTCCCGAAGGCACGCTTGCGGAAGTAATCAACAATATACTTTATACGTCACCTGCGCCAACTTATGAACACCAGCACCTGCTAAGTAAACTGCATACCATGATAAACATTCATGTTATAGAAAACGATCTGGGCGAATGTGTGTTTGCTCCGGTGGATGTTTACCTTGGCGATAATAATGCTGTGCAGCCCGATATTGTTTTTATTGCACGAGAAAATCTGAACATCATTAAAGACGGTAGGATAAAAGGCCCTCCGGACCTGATTATAGAAGCGTTATCTTCCGGTAATAAGAAACATGACCTACAGGTAAAGAAATCTTTGTATGAAACCTATGGCGTCAAGGAATATTTTATTATTGATCCTGCTACTAAAAAGGTAATCAGCTATTATTTAAGTGATAAAAAATTTGTTTTACAGGAAAGCAAAAGTGGAAAATTAAAATCCAAAATATTAAGCAAAACAATTTCATTTTAGGAGAATGCGTGTTTGATTTTAGACGGGACTGTCTGTCTTACTTTCCATTATACAAAACCATAGTGCACGATAAATGAATTACCTCGCCCATGCATATCTGTCTTTCAACGATAAAGAGATATTGCTGGGTAATATGATCAGCGATTTTGTAAAAGGGAAAAAGCAGTTCGACTATCCTCCACCTGTGCACAAAGGAATCGTTTTACATCGCGCCATCGACGATTTTACAGACACCCACCCGGTGACGCAGGAAGCGAAAACCGTCTTCAGGCCTGATTACAGGCTGTACAGCGGCGCGCTCGTCGATGTGGTGTATGATCACTTTCTTGCACTGGACGAGAAAGAATTTAATGAGGATCATCATTTACTGGAGTTCTCGCGCGCTACCTA
Organism: Niabella sp. ZPM-14; assembly: GCF_055693045.2. Lineage (NCBI taxonomy): Bacteria > Pseudomonadati > Bacteroidota > Chitinophagia > Chitinophagales > Chitinophagaceae > Niabella > Niabella sp. ZPM-14. The sequence goes on along the minus strand of NZ_CM181148.1, from coordinate 2,532,002 downwards.
CCGACAATTGAATGAGCAGCAACAGCTCATGCCGCGTCCGTTCGCGCAAATGTTTTATTACATGGAGACACACAATTGGCTCTATGGCTATCGGACCAGGAAAGGCATTTATCAAAGTTTTGGAGGATTGGTGAAAAGAGCCGCATATTTGCAGGAAAGCGCTCCCGCGATCGAGGTGTTTGATCAGCATTATAACTTTTTGAGGGACTGTTTTGATGCCTTTTGGCCAGATCTCAAACTTTTTGCCTATAACACCTATCTTCAGATACTGGAAGATAGATCTCCGGATGCTTAATCGAAAAAGATCGGGGGAACAACCGACCGTCGGCGTATCCCGTTAGCACCGGGTTCGCATATCAGAAAACGTTGAACATTTGATCATCGAAAATCATATGCTATCACTAAAAAATAGAGTATTCCAATGAAAAGATGTCTATTTCTCCTGATCTGTATTTTTTCAGGCTGGTCACTTCTACATGCTCAGCAATGGGCTCCGGTCGATCAATCGCCCCTGGATCAGATCTATTATCCCGCCGGTTATCCTTCCTTAAAAGTGAAGGGCTCAAAAGAGCCGCTCAGGATGCGTATCATTTATAGCAGGCCTAACAAGAACAACCGCGATATTTTTGGGTCGCAGATTGTTCCCTATGGCAAAGTATGGCGATTGGGCGCCAACGAGGCGACTGAGCTGCAGTTATTTACCGAAGCCAGGATTGGCGGCAGGAAAGTGCCCGCCGGGCGTTATACGCTTTATGCCCTGGTGAACGAAAAGACCTGGACTTTCATCGTGAATAAGGAAACAGATACCTGGGGCGCGTTCAAATATGATCCGGGCAAAGATGTTTGCAGGGTCAATGCGACAGTTAAAACGCTGGAAAAGCCCATTGAAGCACTAACGATCAACCTGGAAAAGTCCGGCAACGGAGTTGACCTGGTGGCCGGATGGGATTCAGTGTCTGCAGCGCTGCCCATTTCATTTTAAATTATTAAAAGCAAAGATGTATTTATTCAATAAGAGAAGTGCGTGCTGTCTGCTGGCGACCGCTTTGTTGTTCGCCGCGTGCAAGGAAAAGAAAACGCCTGCGGCGGAAAGTCCTGTGGGGCAGGATAGTTTGAGCGGCCATCCGGCCGTGCAAAACCAGCCGATCGTGGAAGACAATAATTTGTATGCCGACGTGGATATTTCTCCCATGGACATGAGTTATTTTCCGCCGAAATATCCTCAGCATAAAATAGCCGATCCAGGCGTAGCACCGCCCGTGATGCGGGTCATTTACAGCCGGCCACATCTGCAGGGACGCCGCCTGTTTGAGAGCATCATTCAGTATGGTCAAACCTGGAGGCTGGGGGCCAATGAAGCAACGGAACTCAATATCTTTCAACCGGTGACCATCGGGGGTAAGAAGATCCCCGTGGGACGTTATTCCCTGTACGCTATACCCCGTGCAGGCTACTGGACGATCGCAGTCAACAAAGATCTCGATCTCTGGGGATTGAAGCAGGATTCAACATTGGACGTAGTGAGGGTGGAAGTGCCGGTAACCTATTACAACCCGGTCATGGAATATTTTACAATGGTATTTGAAAAGACAGCTACCGGGGCCAACCTCGTCATGGCCTGGGACGATGCCTTGGCGAAGCTGCCGGTTAAAATATAGTTTGGGAAATTAGCGCAAAAAAAAGGGAGAAGATAAGAATACCCCCTCCGTTGTTTTACATGAGAAAAAATTAAAGTTTTCACCGCGTCCGCGGCTGAGACTACTTGTCGCCTCTTTTATATTTTTTTACTACTTCCGAGTCTCCCGTGCCATTCACGTTGACATGCGTGTAGCTTTTATCATCTTTTAATACGATCCGGTAGTTCACTCCATTGTGATTGGATATTTCTGTCACACCCCAGATCTCCTTGCCCTGGTAGGCCTTTTTCACGTTATACAGGATATTGGATGGCAATCCATCTTCCTTGTAATAACGGATCGTTTGAACAAGGTTGCCTTTTGCATCTAATAAAGCACGTGTTTTCACGTCGTCAGAAACAAAATATGCTTCAAAATAGCTTCCGGTATTGGTCCAGCTCACATTATCCGCGTCTTTAAAAATTAAGCTGAACGTTTTAAGCACTTTCTCATTAACAGGTTCTGCTATTGTTGTCGCGGCGGCAGCGTTAAACGTTAGTACAAAGATAACGGCCGCTGATAGAATTAAGTTTTTCATTTTGTTAATTTTTAATGATTTATGAATTTTGTTTTATTGTTTTTAATTGTTTCACAAACATACGATCCGGCACTCCTTCGGGTCAACTGCAAACAGGTTACTCAACGTAAATAACCGGTGAATGGCAGAATTTTCGCTGTGAAATCGGCCAGTTTTAATTGATCCCGGTCAATATTCTGAATTGCTGACTTTGTAAAGATATCTCGCTGAAACACTGAAAATCAAGTAGAAAATGACTAACGGCAAGCGCCGGAGTGTTAAATTATTTTAACGAATGAGTGCAATCGATAGAAATTCTCAATGAAAGGCCGAAAACGCCTATGAGCGGTAAGGCCCGCGCCAGCTAAAACCGCTGTTAATGAGCCGCTTTGGGACGAACGGCAAAAACTAAGAAGCTTTTCGTACTTTTCAGATGATAGATCATACAGAAAGAAGGACGTGGGCGGGACGGAAAGTCGGTTTACTTTTTTTACCTTGCAGCTATCAGTTCGCCATAAATTGCGGTGGACCATCAAAACACCGGGCCAGATTTTGAACAAAACCGTTCAAACCAGCTCAAATAAGTGTCCACAATCGTGCAAACCCCCAAAACAAGCCCGGATCCAGCCGGGCACAAAAACAAGATTATGAAGCTCGATACAAAAATTATTCATGCCGGCACAGAACCCGATCCCTCCACCGGAGCGATCATGACACCCATTTTTCAAACTTCAACGTACGTGCAAAGCGGACCCAACGAACACCAGGGCTATGACTATTCCCGGGCAGGTAACCCTACTCGTACCGCCCTGGAGAAAGCGTTTGCGGAACTGGAGAACGCGCGGCATGGTCTGGCTTTCAGTAGCGGCGTGGCGGCTACCGATGCTGTAATGCGGTTGCTGAAACCCGGGGATGAGGTAATCGCCTCTAAAGATATGTATGGAGGCACCTATCGGCTTTTTTCCAGGTTGTGGTCTGATTTCGGAATAGGATTTAATTATGTTGACACTACCGATCTGCAGGCAATAAAGGATGCGCTTACAGAGCGTACTAAAATGATGTGGATCGAAACACCCACGAACCCGCTGATGAATGTAACGGACATCAAAGCCGCCGCCGCAATGGCGAAAGATGCCGGTGCGTTGCTGGTGGTTGATAATACCTTCGCTTCACCTTATTTGCAAAATCCGTTGGACCTGGGCGCCGATATTGTGATGCACTCCGCCACCAAGTACCTGGGTGGCCACAGCGACGTGATCATGGGAGCCCTGATGATGAATGACGACGACTTAAAAGAGAAGCTGTTCTTTGTTCAAAAAAGTGCCGGCGCCGTGCCCGGGCCGTTCGACTGTTTCCTGGTGTTGCGCGGCATCAAAACGCTGCACGTGCGCATGCAGCGACACTGCGAGAACGGGCGGAAAGTAGCCGCGTTCCTGGCGGGTCATCCAAAGATCAAAAAAGTACACTGGTGCGGCTTCGAAGATCACAAAGGACACGATATTGCGCGGCAACAAATGCATGACTTTGGGGGAATGATGAGTTTTGAACTGAAGGACGAATCGGCTGAAGCCGCCAAAAAAGTGTTGACCGGAACCAAAGTAATCGCGCTCGCAGAAAGCCTGGGTGGCGTTGAATCACTGATCAACCACCCGGCCACCATGACCCACGCCTCCGTGCCCCGTGACGAGCGATTGAAAAACGGGCTCAGCGATTCCCTGATGCGGCTCAGCGTCGGAATTGAAGACGCCGAAGATTTGATCGAAGACCTCCGGATTGCGATCGGCTAAGCCCGCTTCGCTGACGTACCGGAACAAAGTCAGTTCAGAAAATGAATCAAATCAACTAAATTTGACCTTTTTTGCCAATTTTAACACCAATGGAAGGAGCGGCCACCAAAACAATACAGGAAGATCCATTAAGACAACTGATCCAGAACCTTAATAATAATTATGTTCATCGCGAGAAATTCCGCGATATGCAATTGCCGGTTGATGGTAATCGCGACGAGATCTGGCAGCGTACCATCAACGAAAGACAGCAGGGATACACCCGTAGTCTGAACAGCAAAAATATTCGGCTGAGCTGGTGGATCAGCAACGCCCTAGAAGCCCAGCTGCACCGGTTGGATATCGGTTTGGCCGGCGGGCGCGACCTGCAGGCGCTGCTGGAAAACAAACATACCCACAGGCATAAAACCGGCGCGCTGCTGGATGAAAGCATCACTTCTGCACAGCTGGCTGGTGCCGCAGTGAGCAAAAAAGCCGCGAAAGAAATGCTGCTCAAAAAAAGGGTTCCTGAAAATGTGAACGAGCAGATCTGTATGAATATTTTCAAGGCGCTGCAAACGGGGTACGCCAAAGCAACAGAACCCCTCACGGAGTCCTCGTTACTCCAGCTGCACCAGTTGCTTACAAGAGATACAATCAAGCTGAAGGGGGTGGGCAACTATCGCACGAACAATAAAGTGGACACTTCCTCCATCGATAACACGTCCAACTACAAGCCGCAGGACGCCAGCGAATTGGGAGCGCTGGTGCCGGTGATCCTCCATCTTTACAATAACGACACCGAGCCGTTTTTCATTCACCCGCTCGTAAAGGCTGCGATCATTCACTACCTGGTCGTCTATATCCGGCCTTTCAGGGATGGTAACGGCCGCCTGGGACGGCTGCTTGCGCAGATGTACCTGCTGAAAAGAGACTACTGGGTGGCAGAATTCCTGTCGGTATCGAACGTAGTGTCTAAATTCAAACTTCCTTATCACAAGGCGATCGTTCAATCCCAGACAGACGATAATAACATCGGCTACTTCATCCAATTTTATGTGCAATGCGTGCAGATGGCTTACAAATCGCTAAAGGATTTGGTGCACCGGATCTCCCGGGAAAAGGGAGAAAAAGCAGCTGTGAAGCTCCCCGGCTTCAACGAGCGCCAGACAGCCGTGATCCATTGGCTCAAAGAAGACCCGGCCAAGGTAGTCACCATCCGCGAGCTGCGCTCCGTTTACGGCGTATCAAAAGAGACGGCCAGAACAGACCTGACAGCACTGGTCGAAAAGGACCAGCTTCAATACTATCACATCAATAAGAAAACCTATGCTTTTGTAAAAGGCCCGGCTTTTGAAACCCTGTTACAGCAGTTGCAATAGCATTATGATATTCCAGTTAAGAAAAGATGAGCAAAGCTCCGATGAAAGAAGGTCTTAAAGAGTTTTTAGATAAAAAGGCGCGGCAATATGAGCAGCCTGGCTTTATAAAGGACGATCCCATTTGCATTCCGCATCGGTTTAGCAAAAAGCAGGATATTGAGATCGCGGGTTTTTTTGCGGCCATCCTGGCCTGGGGCAACCGTAAAAGTATCATCAATTCCTGCACACGCCTGCTCGGCTGGATGGACGACGCCCCTTATGATTTCATACTGAATTTTACCGAAGAGGATCTAAAGCCCTTTCTGGGGTTCAAACACCGGACATTCAACGCAACGGACCTGTTCCACTTTTTTGACTTTTTAAAATACCATTACCGGCAGCAAGGAGAAACGTCGCTGGAAACGGCTTTTTCGAAGCACCTGCCACGGGACAGCCGTGACATTGAGCCGGCGTTGATCGGTTTTTATAACACCTTTTTCAACGAAGACACTTTCCCCGATTATCCACGGCGGACGCAAAAGCACATAGCAAGTCCTTACAAAAAATCAGCCTGTAAGCGGCTGAATATGTTCCTGCGATGGATGGTCAGGAGCAGCCGGAAAGGAGTGGACTTTGGCTTATGGACTAAGATACAACCCTCGCAGCTGATTTGCCCTTTAGACCTGCATGTCGGCCGGGTCGCTAAACACCTCGGGCTACTGCAGCGGCCCAACAGCGACTGGCTCGCCGCGCTCGAATTGACACAGCACCTGAAGGAACTCGATCCGGACGATCCGGTGAAGTATGATTTTGCTTTATTCGGACTGGGAGTGGTGGAAAAGTTTTAATTACCTGGTCTGACCCTGCCCGAAAGATCGGATCAGGCGGACGTCCCCGGTCTGACCAATAACCCGCGCCACTTCTGCTAAGGATTCAAGCGGGCTGAAAACACTGGTGCTACGCTTACCTGAAGATTTAAAAAATGGAATGGATTTGCTATTTCTTCCCGAACATTAGCTCCTTCACCTTCTCTTTATCCTCTTTTTCTTTTTTCAGATCGAACATGGTTCCAAATACATGGTCCCAGATCGTGCTGCTCACACCAAATCCCTTGTGCTCATCTTTATAATGATGGAGGTGATGGTTTCTCCACAAGCCTTTCATCCATTTAAATGGAGGGTTCCAGGCGTGGATAGCATAATGCATCGTACCATACATCAGGTAGCCAAGCATGAAGCCAGGAAAGAACATAAATGCATGATGGCCCAGCAAAAGGTAAAATAAGCTGAACAATACCGATGCAATGATGATACTGGGAACAGGGGGCATGAAAAGACGCTGCCTGTCGCGGGGATAATGGTGGTGATTGCCGTGCATCACGTAAGCGATCTTTTTAGCTGTAGGATTATCGCTCACCCAATGGAAAATGAAGCGGTGGGCAATGTATTCGAAGAACGACCAGAAAAACATCCCACAAAAAAAGATCAGGAACACATAGGCCACCGAAAAGTGCAGCGTTGTAGCGCTATAATATAGGAGATAGGAAATGATAGGAATATAAATGCCCCAAATCACGAGAGGGTGCGTTTTCGTAAGCATTTCCAGGTAATCATTCTTAAAGAGCCTTGCTTGTCCCTTGTTATGAATTTTTTCAAATTTCATGCGTCAAAAATACGTCAAAAAGATAAAAGCCTGAGAGCATAGCGCTCTAATGTTGTTAATTGGCTATCAATGTCTGCAAAAATGATACGAATCAATCTGCAATGACAAAAGCTGCAAATCTTTAACAGGAGAACATCAAATTTTGTTTAGCAAAACCATCCCGTCGCCTTCATGTCGTTTTCCGAAGAATTACATAGTGGAAGACAGGAGGGACGTACACTTTCTTTTCATTCGCGATCGCGCGGCGGATACACAGAAACCCATAGACCGGTTTTCGATCGTTTCTTTTATTCCGAAAAGATCTGTTGTTCGGATGTTAAAACTGAACTTCTATGTATTTTTTGGAATAAGTTTAGACCATTTCATTATATAATATTTTTATATTGTGTCATAAAGGCACTGGATCATATTCCAGCCAAAACTAAGAACGACTGAAAACTGCCTGATCACATCATTTTAAGAATATGGTTAGAGGACTATTAACTGCTGTTTTACTGTATTGTACAACTGTTGCCGCTGCGCAACAAATCTTCCACGTATCGCCCAACGGGAGTGACCAGCATTCCGGATCGGAAGCAATGCCGTTGCGGACCATTTCAGAGGCGGCGAAGCGGGCTATGCCTGGCGATGAAGTCCTGGTTCACGCCGGAACCTATCGTGAATCGATTCATCCGCCTCGTGGCGGATCGTCCAATGACAAGCGGATCACTTACCGCGCCGCCGGTGATGGAAAAGTGGAGATCAAAGGTTCGGAGCAGATCAGCAACTGGGCAAGAATCAAGGGTGATGTGTGGAAGGTTACTTTACCTAATTCCTATTTTGGCACATTCAATCCTTACAACGACCGCATTGCCGGGGATTGGTTTCACACCCTGAACCGGTTTCACCACACGGGCGCTGTTTATCGCGAAGGTCACTGGTTGTTGGAGGCCGCTCGCCTGGAAGAGGTGTTTAAACCTGTCGGAAGGCATCCGCTTTGGTTCGGGTTTGTAGACGAAGCAAATACCTACATATGGGCCCAGTTCCCCGGTTACGATCCAAATGAAAACCTGACAGAGATCAACGTCAGGCAAACCGTCTTTTATCCTGAAAAAACAGGGATCAATTATATCACGATCAATGGCTTTTCGGTCAGTCACGCGGCCACCAACTGGGCGCCGCCCACTGCGGAGCAAAAGGGAGCGATCGGTACCAACTGGAGCAAGGGCTGGATCATTGAAAACAACCATGTAACCTATTCGCGTTGCACCGGCATTACGCTGGGAAAATATGGCGACGCGTATGACAACCAATCCGAAGATGCTGCCGAAGGATATGTCGAAACAGTAAAGCGCGCGTTGAAAGCCGGCTGGAACCGGGAGCAGATCGGCCATCACATCGTGCGGAACAATGAGGTGTCCTACTGCGAACAGGCCGGAATAGTAGGAAGCCTGGGAGCGGCCTACAGCACCATTGAAAACAATCACATTCACCATATTCACCGGGACCGCTTGTTTAGCGGTTTTGAGATGTCTGCCATAAAATTTCATGGAGCAATCGACGCCCGGATCCGGAACAATTACATCCACCATTCGGTATTAGGCATCTGGCTCGACTGGATGACGCAAGGTACCCGGGTTTCTGCCAACCTGCTGCATGATAACGACCGTGACCTGTATTTCGAAGTAAACCACGGTCCGTTTCTCGTGGACAATAATGTTTTGCTCGGTAAAGTGGCTATTGATAACTGGTCGCATGGCGCCGCCTTTGTTCATAACCTGATTGCCGGCAGGGTGCAGGGCCGGTTGCACGATAAAAGAGAAACGCCTTATTTTGAGCCACACGACACGAAAAACATGAAGCTGGCGGCCTTTTCAGGAGAAGGCGACTGGCAATTCCGAAATAATATTTTTATCAACGCCGACCTCTCGGCCTACAACGGGCCGGATTTTAAAATGATCCGCGAAGGAAACGTTTTCGTGAAAGGGATCCACCCACAACTTTCGTTTGACAGCGAGACCGCGACCTTGACGGTGCCTCCGTTTGGTTCAGACTTCGTTCGGGAAAATGGCGCACAACTCATCACGACCGGGGTGCTGGGTAAAACAGACCTGGTTCAGCAGTTTTACGAGGAGCCTGACGGAAGCCCCATCTCGATCGACAAGGATTATTTTCAGCGTCCTCGCAAAGTAGTTGTTCCCGGTCCGTTTTCCAACGGCATGGAAGAAGGGATCAGGTTCAGGCTATGGCCAAAGTAAAAAAGCACATTTCATCCGGCATCAGCGTTAGTCGTATTGCAGTTTCCATTGGCTGAGGTCCGGCTGATGTGCCCGCTTTCTTTTCAGTTCGTAATCATAAATTTTTTCTCCCACCTCCCGGAAGAACGGGTATCCTGTTTCTACATACTCGTATTTATCGTCGTTCAATACGCCGTCACTATTGACGTAAATGCTGCCGCTCAGCATGAATTCAACGTTGTGCTCAAAGTCGACGATATAGCAAACATCTGTCAGGAACCCGTGGCTCCAGCCTGTTTTATTAAAGCTGCGAAGGTGTTGGGGTATGGGTCGCTTACCGTCTTTAAAAAGGAAAAATTTGGTATAGCCGTCAAAAAATTCAGCAGTATCGTATTTCGGAAACCGGCTCTCAGAGGGCCTTTCAGACATGTATCGATATAAAATCTTATAATCATCCTCCGTAAGGTTAAACCTTCTTTGAGGCGACACAGATTGAGGAAACAAGACCGATTGCATCATCTGTTGAAGATCAGGCAACGTCGCCTTATTGTGTGTTGTGAAATCATAAGGCGCTGGCACGAGGCGGTCATCGCCGTCGAGATGCGCCTTTCCCAGCAGGATCTTTTTACTGAAATCAAATTTTGCGAAGCTTTCCGCCGGCGCCTGGGTGTATATCGTTTGTCCGTCCTTCACAAACCGGATCCGGTTTGTATGCCGGTTTTGTTCCGGCGTCGCTTTAACGAAGCGCCTTGTGATGCGCATGTTTGAATAGCCTTTGTTCCACAGGGTCTCATTCAGGTATTGCTGACCGCAAAACTCGTACAGCCGGTTATAAGCGTCGTTGTCGCTCACCAGGAAAATCTTCTTGATATAATGATGAATAGAAGGCAGTCCGTCGGAGGCCGTAGGGTCCGATCGTACAGCCGTTTGGCCATCGTAGCTGCTGTCGGTCAGCATCGCCGTGTATTTGTCGATGCCTTTGCTCCGCAATGCGTTGATCTTTTCCAGCGCCACCAAAGCCGTAGGCAGTTTCACCATAGACGCCGGATAGAAATAGCGATCCTCGTCCACATTAAGATAATAATGCGTAAGTTTTGGCTGGTTGTTTCGATCCCGGTCGATTTTAGTGTAAATAATCTGGTATCTGAAACTGTCTGGTTGCGACAAAATACGAGACAACGCCGGGGAAGCGTCATTGGTTAATAACCGCCTGAGCCAACTGCTGTTTTTTAATTGTGCGTTCACGTTTGTTACCAATAAAGAGCATGAAAGAAAAAGGGCGAGTGGTTTCATTCGTAAGTTTTTAACCTCTTCGAAAATACCCAAAAATAGGTCACAATAACAATGACTTTTTTTAATAGCCGACAGATATTGTATCAAAAGATATTCATAAAATACAGCCACAACTTTTCGTTTAGACAAAGCCGCCCTCTCCCCGGATCAAAAAAACAGGCTAGCGACGGTCTTTTACCCGGGTCTAAAAAAAAGACGGATGGAAAATTTTGTGTACGTTTGGCGCGCAAAAAAGGAGCTATCAAAAAATAAAAAAATACGGATGAAACAAACCCCCTTTACACAAAAACACTTGGCGCTGGGCGCAAAAATGGCAGCATTTGCCGGATACAATATGCCCATCAGTTATATCGGTATCAATGAAGAGCACAATACCGTTCGTAAAACCGCCGGAGTGTTTGACGTAAGCCATATGGGCGAATTCATTTTAAAAGGGGATAACGCGCTGGCGCTGATCCAAAAAGTAACGACCAACGATGCGTCCAAGCTGAAAAAAGGGCAGGCGCAATACAGCACCCTGACGAATGAACAGGGAGGTATCGTGGACGATTTGCTGGTGTATTGTATCGAAGAAAATAAAACATACATGCTGGTAGTGAACGCCGCCAACATTGAAAAAGACTGGAACTGGATCTACCAGCATAACGTACTTCCTTCTGAAGGCGCAGGCGAAGCCGTTGAGATGCACAACATTTCAGACAAAACTGCGCTGCTTGCCATCCAGGGCCCGCAGGCGACGGCTATTTTGCAGTCGCTCACAGACATTGATCTGCTCAACCTGAAGTATTATACTTTCGAAAAAGGCACTTTTGCAGGTGTCGACAACGTGCTCGTCAGCGCCACAGGTTACACCGGAGCGGGCGGCGTAGAAATTTATTTTGAGGATAAGGACGGCGCCGCAGATAAGATCTGGGACGCCATTTTCCAGGAAGGAACGCCCAAAGGGCTGAAGCCGATCGGACTGGCCGCCAGGGATACCTTGCGTCTGGAAATGGGTTACTGCCTTTATGGAAACGACCTGAGCGATATCACCACGCCGCTTGAAGCCGGCCTGGGCTGGGTAACCAAATTCACCAAAGATTTTATAGGAAAAGACATCCTTCAGCAACAAAAAGCCGAGGGCGTACAAAAGCGCCTGGTGGGCTTCGAGCTGGCGGATAAAGGCATTCCCAGGCAGGGCTATGAAATTGTTGACGCTGCCGGGGAGGCCATCGGCGTTGTTACTTCAGGCACGCAATCACCCACTTTAGGAAAAGCTATCGGCCTGGGGTACGTGAAAAAGGAAAAAGCCGGTATAGGCGCCCCGATCTTTATCAAAGTGCGCGACAAGCAATTAGCGGCAACAATAGTAAAAATGCCGTTTGTGTAAAAAAGCGTAATTATAAATTGCGAATCAGGAATTACGTGTTGTCGCGACCGTACTTTGTTCGCACAGTTCTGCCAACTGTCATCTTTCATCTGTCAGCTATTTAAACAATGTCTCAAAAACCCACTCTTTTCACGTCTTTGTCGCCTGCCCTGTTGCATTTGTACGACGTGAAAGACACTGTTGTTGTTGTTATCGATGTGTTCCGTGCTACATCCACCATTGCGTCGGCTTTATACAACGGTGCAAAATGTGTGATCCCGGTAGATGCGGTGCCCAAAGCCGTGGAGATCAGTGTGGAAGTCGGCGGCATAGCCGCGGGCGAGCGCGACGGCAAACTGGCCGAAGGCTTAAGTTATGGCAATTCACCGTTGGAATACACCAAAGACTTTATTGAAGATAAGATACTGGTGCTCACCACAACCAATGGCACGAGGCTGCTGCACATGGCGCTGGTGAACGGCGCTGACGATATCGTTACGGGCTCTTTTCCCAATCTTACGGCCATCTGCAACTACCTGATCAGGCAAAATAAAAATGTGATACTGGCCTGTGCAGGGTGGAAGGACCGCTTTAACATGGAAGATACTTTATTTGCAGGCGCTGTGATCAACCGGGTGAAAGAACACTTCACCATTCATTGTGACAGCTCCTTTATGGCTGAGAATTTATATGTGCAGCACGAAGGAGACCTTTTACAATTTGCTGAAAACCTGACGCACTATCACCGCCTGGTCAACAGGTTTGGTTACATTGATGACATTGAATTTTGCCTGACAGAAGATGTAGCTAACGTTTTGGCTTTATATAAGGAGGGGAAGCTGGTAAAAGCGTAGACCCGCCTGGCAACCGGGAACATTTAATGGCCTTAAAAACGGAGATGACCAGTGGTGGAAAGAAGGTCACGGGTCCGCTTAACAATTGTCCATTTTTAGAAAACACGGGCAGGTAAGATTGATAAACATCAAGATGTGCTATCGCTTTTTCGATCTTATCCGCTTTAATAATCATCGGGAAGATAAGAAGTCCTGAATATTGATGTCGCCGGGAATAGTCGTCGAATAAAGACAACTTCCTGCTGCCAATGATCTTTTAAGCTCATTCCGTTGCCACTCAGGCGCGCTATCTGAATTGTCGCAGGCGTGGTTTTGGTTAATCCTTGCAATCAATAATGATTGAGAAAAAATTGTAGAATCATTTCATGGGAAGCCAGCGGATCGAAGTTCCTCGCCATAATATTTGAGAAACGCTCCATGCTGCTATCTTGTTGTGCCAATGAAATCCGCGACAAGAAAATACAACAAATCAGTAGAACGGAAGCCGCTGCAAAACGGGTGTTGATCATCATTTGTTTTCCTTAAAGATGTAATCCCCGCCCTTTTTTCATAAAAAAAAAGCCAACAAAGGTACCACTTTATTTTCACCTTCGGATAGAAAGAAAAATATTCATCAAAACATTCGGAAAAGCGGAAATCTTTCTTTTATTTTTGCCGATTGTCCTTTGCAAAAACAGACAAGATTTAGTTTACGATAATTAAGAAAACTTGAAGCCCATTTTTTCCGGTGAACTCGGGGAAAGAAAAAGGGGAAAGCATTTATGGCATTACCACATATTTTAAAGCACGTTTATACCAACGGAACAGATGAAGTGATCAGGCGTGGGAAGAAAACACATGCCCTGGGTTTTGTAGAGTTGGTAGAATTTGATAAACTCACAGGGAATATTGTGTTCCGTGTGAAAGACGACACGTATAGCAGCTTTTATAAGGTTTATATTCAAAAGTACAGCGATCCCAAGCAGATCGCGCTCAGGTGCACCTGTCCATACAACCTGGGGGACATCTGCAAACATGAAGTGGCATCGCTCTTCCAGCTGCAGGAACTGCTCGATAAGGGACAGCTGGGTGATGAAGAAGTATATTATGACCAGCGCCACACCGTAGTAAAACCGCGTAATTTGGACCTCCGGTCGCTAAGATCTCTTTGCAGTACCGAAAGCTTTAATGACGCCGAAAAATTTCTTCAAAAGAAAAAAGCCAAGATCGTATCTGCCAAAGATGAGACGGTGAAAGCTACGCTCACCTTGCAGGATAAGGACTATACCGTCGTGATCAGGAAAAATGCCGAAAGGAGTTTCGACACGAGTTGTGATTACGAAGACACAGAGTATCCATTGTGTCTGCCCAAGGTGATTGTGTTCATGCAACTGATTCGCCAGCATGGTCCCGATTACTTCGACACGATCCGCAACCGCGATGTAGAAAAGAACAAGTTGCTCGAAGCGTATGGTTATTCTCTTGCCGACAATCTGAAAGGAAAATTTGAATTTGTATTTAAAGACGGAAAGCCTTTTCTGCGCGTTTTAGATCCGAGCATCAAACGCGTGAATACGCCTGGCGCGCTGACGCCCCGGCCGGCTGCAGCCCAGCAAAAGCAGGAAGTGGTGGCCGAAGCTGATGTCTCTGTTGAAGCGAGCCCTGCGTCTACTACGCGGCTCGGGTTTGTGTTCAACTTCAACAAAAAGACCTTCCCTTATTTTTCGATTGACACGGTTATTGGAGAGGCCAACGAAGAGCAAAACGCATTTGCAGGAAAGGTCGAACTACTCGATATAACTAAATACATAGACGTAAGCCACTACGACGAGAAAGACGTAGCCTTGCTCAACAATGTTAGAAAGCTGCAGGACTCAGAGCTGAGGAAATACATCGCGCGGAATACGCCATTTACCGGAATATTGGAAGAGCCGGTTCCTACAGCAGAGCTGACGGAAGAGGAAGAAAAGCTGGCTACAGAATACCTGCTTCCGCGGATCAAGAAATTACTGGCCGATGCGGGCGACAATCCCCTGGCCTTTATATTGCCTGCGGGAAAAAAGTTCATCACGCAGAATCTGCAGAATGTTGATGCCATTGATACGCCGGTTTCCATCGAGTTTTACATCGATAAGGAAGACGATCATTTTATCTGCGAATGCCTGGTGCGTACGCGGGGAATGGTACATGGAATCGAAGAGAACGAAGCGGCTACCTCATTGATCTATTTATACAATCACCAACTGTTTGCGATGCCCGATGCTGATACGGTAAACCTGGTGCAGCGTTTCAAAGAGACCGGTAGAATCGCAATCTCGCCCGAAGAGTGGCCGATACAATTACATGATTTTATCCTGCCGTTGTCCAGGGATTATAAAACTGATTTTGACCCTTCGTTGCTGCAAACCATCAAAGGCGCCGAACCCGAGGTCAAACTGTTCCTGGCTGAAAAAGGCGACTACCTGGTGTTCCGGCCCGTCTTTTCTTATAAAGGACATGAAACAAGTGCAACCGGTAAAAATGTAATGCTGATTCCTGAAGGTGGAAAAGTGTTGGCGATCCACCGTAGTAAAGAAAAGGAAGAGGCATTTATTCAACGGCTTAAAAATCTTCACTCCAACTTTATTGTCAACGAAGACGACGGTACGCTCGCGCTCAAAGGCGCAGAAATCCTCAAGGAAAACTGGTTCTTCTTATTCGTTGATGCCATGAAAGATATGCAGGTGCCCGTGTTTGGACACGAGGCCTTGCGCAACTTCCGTTTCAACACAGCAAAGCCACAAACCAAGATCTTCATCAGCAGCAATACCGACTGGTTCGATGCCAAGGTCGATATCATGTTCGGCGAACAAAAAGTGTCGATCGCAGAAGTGAAGCGGGCCCTGGCAGCCAAGCAACAGTATGTGCAGCTGAATGACGGGACCCTGGGTATTCTGCCCGATGAGTGGCTTAAAAAATATGCGCTGTTATTCCGAGTAGGCGAGGGGAACAGCAACAAGCTGAAGCTTTCGCAATACCATAAGAGCGTGATTGATGAGCTGTTTGAGCTCAAAAACGAAGAAGAGCTTCAATTTGAGCTCGAGGAAAAATACAGCCGCCTGAAAGATTTTGAACAGATATACGAAGTTCCGGCGCCGGAGCATCTGCAGCCCATCCTGCGTCCTTACCAGGTAGCAGGATTTCAATGGCTGAATTACCTGCAGAACATCAACTGGGGCGGTATTCTTGCAGACGATATGGGTTTGGGTAAAACCATTCAGGCCCTGTCTTTCCTGCAGCATTACAAAACGAATAACCCACAGATGAAAGCATTAGTGGTTTGTCCCACCACGCTGATCTACAACTGGGAAAACGAGATCAAGAAGTTCACGCCGGGCATCACTTATAATATCCATCATGGCAGTACAAGAACGCGGAGTTATGAAGAGATATTAAAGTACGATATCACCATCACCACTTACGGAACGCTGAGGAGCGATATCAAATTATTCCTGAACGTCAAGTTCGATTACCTGGTGCTGGATGAAAGCCAAGCTATCAAGAACCCGGCGAGCAAAGTAACACGTGCCGCTTCACTGCTCAACGCCAAGCATCGCTTGTGTATGAGCGGTACGCCGCTTCAGAACAACACATTTGATATTTACGCGCAGATGAACTTCCTGAATCCCGGTATGCTGGGAAGCATAGAATTTTTCAGGCAGGAATTCGCCATACCGATCGATAAACTGGGCGAAGCCGATCGCAAGGAGCATTTGAGAAAGATCCTGTATCCCTTTATTCTTCGTCGTACCAAGGAGCAGGTGGCAAAAGATCTGCCTGAAAAACAAGAGATGATCCTTTGGTGCGAAATGGGCGATGAACAGCGCCGCATCTATGATGCTTATCGCAATGATTACCGCGATAAAATTTTGGGAACGATCGACAACCAGGGACTGGGCAAATCTCAGCTGACGATCCTGCAAGGGTTAATGAAACTGCGCCAGATCTGCGACTCCCCGGCCATTCTCAACGAAGAAGACGTTTTCGAAAATCATTCTATCAAAATTGAAGAGCTGGCGCGCGAGATCACTGAAGATATGAGCGACCACAAGGCACTGGTTTTCTCCCAGTTCCTCGGCATGTTGGGGCTGATCCGCCAGAAGCTTGATGAATTAGGCGTTAAATACGAATATTTTGATGGTAGCACATCCGCTCCGGATCGGGAAAAAGCTATTCAGAACTTCCAGAACAATGATGAGGTGCGCGTCTTCCTGATTTCTCTGAAAGCGGGGGGCGTTGGTCTGAACCTCACTGCAGCCGACTATGTGTACATCGTGGATCCCTGGTGGAACCCCGCGGTGGAGCAACAGGCGATCGACCGTACCCACCGTATCGGTCAGACAAAGAACATCTTTGCCTACCGCATGATTTGTAAGGACACAATTGAGGACAAGATCCTGAAACTGCAGGAAAAGAAAAGAGCATTGGCCAAGGACCTGATATCGGATGAGTCTGGTTTTGTCAAATCGCTTACCAAAGAGGATGTAGAGTATTTGTTTAGTTAGAACGTTTACCCATACGGTAAAAGAAATAATGCGGGTTGCCGGGCGGGAGAGATTCAACCGCCCGGACACTATGACATAACCGGAGGTGCCGCTTATTCTCAATAGACCTGTATAAAAAGATAAACATGAAATTTCGCCGATTAATATCGCTGTTGATCATCGCAGTCATCCTGGTAGCGTTTTTTACGAATCCCAAGGAGGCTGATTTTTATCAATTTTTACAACCTGCTACCACTAAACTCCAATCGCCACCTCTCATTGAATATAAAAGCAACCTCATCTACTCTAACGGCACAGTCACCTATTTCAGCCCGATGGCGGTTGAAGGAAAACGGATGGCGGCCGCCAGCTCAGAAAAATATATCGGCGTATTTGGCCGTTTCTGGAAACTTAATAATTAATAATATCAAGTGGTAGTCCGCTGTTGACGCGACATCTGGCAATCCTCAGCAATCACAGCAAGGCTCAACATCCCTAAAAGAAAAAAGGTCCTTCCGTGGAAACGGACTGACCTCTAACGATTGCTTGCCATATGAAAAAACGTAAAAATCTATTTTGTCTTCACTCTTCACTTTTTCTTTCTCACTTTCCAACAACCCCTTTGTGTTATTGTTACACAAAGATAGTGAGCAAAAGGGCGCTCACGAAACCAATTTAACGGCGGAAATATTCTTTTCAGGCCCCGATAAATTTTATAACTGATTGATTTGGTTGAATTAATAGCGAAATGTCGCCGTATCTCCAAGGCCGAAAACAACTGTGAAAATGTCCCAAATGAAGCGGATAAAAAGTTTGCTCAGATCATGATAGCTGACTGGTGTTAGGAAATGATACAAAAATAGCAAGGCTATCAACTGGCTAAAGGAGCATCAAATGTCTGTAAAAGAAAAAGGTCCTTCCGTGGAAACGGATTGACCTCTAACGATTGCTTGCCATATGAAAAAAATGTATATTCTAATATCTTCAGAACTTTCGTTCCTGAACACAAAGATACACCCCCGCTCCACATATCAGTAATAAGTTAATGTTAATTTTTGCATCTCAAAATAGGCCCTAAAACGTTGAAACCCTCATCAGTGCTTCGTTTCACGGCTTTTCGATACGTACGTCCAACGGTGGCAGACAGAAGCGTATTGTTGATTCAAAACAAGTAATTTTTGAGGTTTTTTATCAGATTTTCAAAAAAACTTTAAGAAAAAGTTAATCGATATTAAAATTAGTTCTACCTTAGCGAACCTTTATGTCAAACATAAATTTGAAATAAAGATGCACTTGTCTAAAACGTAGGTGAGTGTTGAAAAAAGTGACCTCTAATTGATTGCCTCTAACGATTGCGCTGCCTGAATTACCTAAAAATGTTGATCCGGGTTTCTTCCCGGATTTATTTTTTTCCAAACATACCGAAAACAAAAAAGGTCCTTCCGTGGAAACGGACTGACCTCTAACGATTGCTTGCCATATGAAAAAAACTTAAAAACCTATTTCGTATCACTCTCCGCTGTTCTCTCTGTCACTCTAAAATAACCGCTTGTGTTATTGTTACACAAAGTTAAGCATAGAAGGAGCCGCTATGAAACCAAGTTTATTTCCTTCATCCCTCTTTCAAATAGCTAAAATTTTCTAAAAGCTCTTTACAGGCCTGCATTTCGCGCAGATTCAGACATTATGCCCAAGGTACTTTTTAGGGTTGATTAAGCATTGAAGAAGACTGGCGATGCGTGATTATAAGGCCTTTTTCGATGGCGGAGAGCAGTAGCGCTTCATTAACATTTTCTTGTAAATAAGAATTATGGTAATATTGGTAGATTTGTACCATGGCTAAAACCAATTCTCAATCACAGGGAGCATTTTCCTTTTTCGACGAGGTCGAAAAGGTCGATCCGCAACCCAAACCACGGAAACACGTGCTGCGTCCTCCGGCTCAAATCGAAGTGGAAGAAGAGAAGGAAGCTGCGGCGCCTGCCGAACCCCTACAAGAGGAAGCACCTGCTTCGGGCGAGGTGATGGTTGAAACCGCCGGGGCCGAAATCAGTCTGGAAGATTATTCACCTGATCCCGAGCCGGAAATGCCTCAACCGGTTGCGGCTGCTGAAGATGCTGTTGCTGTTCAAGAGGCAGTCATACAAGAACCCGAAGAACCGGTTACGGAAAATGCGTCTGAAGAAACAATGGTGGAAAGGCGTAATACCCGCGGCCGTAAGTCTGTAAAGGAGCACTCCATTGCGGCGGGTATGGTGGAGATGCCGGATGATGAAGTGTTGTTTTCGAAACAATATTATAGCATGGGCGACGTGACGACGATGTTCCGAGAGAACCATTCACTGATACGGTACTGGGAAAGCGAATTTGATATTCTTAAGCCCAAGAAAAACGGAAAAGGAGATCGCTTTTTCCGTCCTGTTGATGTGAAGAATCTTTACCTGATCTACGACCTGCTGCGTCGGCGCAAGTTCACGATTGAAGGTGCCAGGGAATATCTGAAACATCAAAAGAAAGCCCAGGAAAAATTTACGGCTATTCAATCCCTCGAAAAGATCAAGTCATTTTTCCTGGAATTAAAGGCCACGCTCTAGGCCGTTATTTTGTTTGAGCAGCGCCATCGATTTCGTTGTTTATGCGTTGGCTCTGACGGCTGTTCCATCAAATCAACTATTTTTACCATCACCTGAGTTAAAGGCTGCTGCCGTGCAGGTTTCAAGCGTTCTTGCTCAGGATATATTAATTAAACGGTAACGAATGAAGTTTTTATTTTCACT
Organism: Niabella sp. ZPM-14; assembly: GCF_055693045.2. NCBI lineage: Bacteria > Pseudomonadati > Bacteroidota > Chitinophagia > Chitinophagales > Chitinophagaceae > Niabella > Niabella sp. ZPM-14. The sequence goes on along the minus strand of NZ_CM181148.1, from coordinate 2,512,030 downwards.
GATATTTTTGGCAGCACTACAGGCGGACGCCGTGGCGCAAAGCTTTGAAACAACAACAGACCGGACCGGCAGAAAAATGCTTAAAGGCTTTGTCACCGATAGTGTTTTAAAAGCTGATACAACCGCCTTCAAATGGTTTATAGACAACGAAAAAGTATACACGCCGTCAGACGCAGTCGTGAAAGCGTTCACCGAAAAGAAAGATAGTGCCACCTTCATGATCTTTTTTGGTACCTGGTGTCCGGACTCGCATTATGTCATCCCAAGGTTCTATAAGATTGCGAACCAGGCAGGCGTTGCCAAAGAGCGGATCACGCTGTTTGCCCTTGATCGCACGAAAAAAGATGCAGCCCATTTTGCCACTAACTTCAATGTGTTGCATGTTCCAACCATTATCATCCTTAAAAGCGGTAAGGAGGTGGGCCGCGTTGTGGAGTACGGCGCTTCCGGCCGGTTCGACGAAGAACTCATGGGTATTGTGAGCAAGCTATAATTAGTCTTCCTTTTTCATGATCGTAATGTTGGCAGCCTTGCCGGCGGCCACGATGCCGAGCTTATCAAGCAATTGAAGGATTTCCAGGTTGATTTGTTGCTTCACTTGGTTAAACCTCGGGATATCTTTCGGCTCGGTGTAATAGTCTCCCGTGATGATCAGAGCGTTAGCCGTTAATTCGGTTAAGAACAGATTATAGTTCTCTATTTCAGGCTTGGCAAGAATGTTTTTAACACCGCTCAGCAGTTCGTCGATTTTGGCGGGAGGCGTGTCAATGGCCACTTCCAGCCGGATATCACCTCTGCGTTGGGTGCGGTTGCTGAGATTGTCCAGTACACTGTCGACCATTTGCTTGTTCGGCACAGTGATATAGGTTTTAGCATCGGTACGAATCCGCGTGCTACGCAAGCCGATCCGCTCCACCACGCCACTGAAATTATTCACTTTGACCGCGTCTCCTGTTTCGAAAGGCTTATCAAAGAAAATGATGAACGAGGCGATCAGGTTTTCCAGGCTTTCTTTCAGCGCGAGCGCGATAGCGGCTCCCACGATGCTCAGGCCGGTTACCAGTCCTTTGATGTCATAGTTAAAAGTATATTTCAGGACGAGCAAGGCGCCTACAATGCCGATGAGCACTTTAATAAAATCCTTGAAGAAAAACACGAGCTGATGATTACCCTGGTCGCCATTGCGCATGTAGCGATCTTTTATGAGCAGCACAACAAAGTCCATCGATTTTATCAGGAAGCGAAAGAAGGTGATGATGATCAGCGCAGAGCCGATCATGCGTAATAATTCCTGCAGCCGCAGTTTATAGATGGTAATGTCCAGCACTTCCGGGAAACGAAGACGGTCCAGGGTTATCACGGTTATTAAAATAGCAATAAATAATCCCAATGGTTTCGCCACGAGCCTCGTGAAGTAAGACGGGTCCAGGTCCTTGTAGCGGCTTCTCAGCAAGATAGCAAAGAAGGCAGCGATATAGTGTGCTATAAAGCGCTTGAACAAAAAGCCGAGAAGGATAATGACGCCAACGATCAGGTAGCTCTGCACCGTATTATCCAAGATAACCTGCTGTAAGATCTCTTCCATTAGTAAAAACTTTATTCAATCCGGAACGTTTTCACGGGCGTTCAGGATCCTGTCAAAACTACACAAAGGACCACTCAGGACGTTATTTTAAGAAAGAAAAAATTGTGGCCTCACTATAGCGGGTATTTCGATCTGGTTTCACGCAAGTATGTAAGTACAGCTATAACTTTGTCAGTTCAAAAAAGGCAGCATGGCAGATTGGGATGGGAAATCAAAGGGCACTAAAACGGGGTACGGGATTTTTATCGCCATCCTGAAAAGAGGAGGAGTGTGGCCTGCTTATGTGTTGCTGGTTTTCGTAGCGGCTTATTACTATTTGTTCAGCTGGCGCTCGTCCAGGAGCATCTGGTATTTATTCAGGAAGCGTCTCGGCTTTTCGTGGGTGGTCTCTTTAATCAAACTTTATCGCAACTACTACTGGTTTGGTCAGGCGATCATTGACCGCCTGGTGATGCTCGCTGGCGTCAGGAACAACTTTACGTTCGACTTTGATGGCGAGCAGCACCTCCGCGACATGGTCAGGAATGGCCAGGGTGGCCTGCTGCTGAGCGCTCATATCGGCAACTGGGAAATTGCGGGCCACTTGCTGAAACGCCTGGATACGAAGATCAACATCGTCATGTTTGATGGCGAGCATCAGCAATTGAAACAATACCTGGAAAATACGGCCGGTCAGAGGCAGGCTCATATCATCGTCATCAAAAATGACATATCGCATATTTACGAGATCATGGAAGCGCTAAACAATAACGAATTGGTGTGTATGCACGCCGATCGCTTCCTGCCTGGCAACAAAACGTTGTCGGTGCCATTTCTCGGAAGAGAGGCGACATTCCCGCAAGGACCTTTTGCGCTCGCCACCAGGCTGAACGTGCCGGTATCATTTGTCTTCGCGATGAAAGAATCCGCCCTGCATTATCATTTTTTTGCGACCCGGGGGATTATTTTTAAAGAACAGGGATACGCACCAAAGGATGTATTAGCTGCCTTTGGAGCAGGTATGGAAGAAAAAGTCCGGAAATACCCGGCTCAATGGTATAACTATTACGATTTCTGGGCAAAACCGTAGGATAGATGGGAGTATTCAACACACCAAACAAGTTGGCAACGGGACCTGTAATCAATGACAGAGAAATGTGATACCCCCGGGGCGTTTCCAAAAAAAATCGTGAAGTTTTCTTATTTTTAACGCCTTTAATCAGACCATTGAGCATTACAAAAAATATATTGTCCTACATTCCACAAAGGGATCCGTTTGTCATGATCGATACCCTTGAGACCTGTAATGAACAAGGCGCTTCCACGCATTTTACGGTCCGGGAAGATCACTTTTTCTTCCAGGATGGCCAGCTGCTGGAGCCGGCTTTGGTGGAGAATATGGCTCAAACAGCCGCTGCCCGCATGGGATATATCTGTCAGCAGCAGCAGCAGCCGGTGCCTGTAGGGTTTATCGGGGCGGTACAAAACTTAAAGATCACCAGGCTTCCCAGGACCGGTGAAATGCTCACCACAGCGATCACTGTAAAGAACCAGATCTTTAATGCAACTATTATTGAAGGTGTTATATCTATAGGAAGTGAGTACATAGCCTCCTGCGAAATGAAAATTTTTATTTCTTAATTAAAACCCTTCCACATGCTATCCAGAATTACACTGCTGTTCATGGCCCTGGTCCTTCAGGCGTCACTCTCCGCACAATCGTTGTCCGAAGTTTTAAAAAATGCTGACGCTCCTTTATTTTATTATGGCATCGACTTTACTAAAGCCCGGTTGATAGGAGACCCCGACGCGAAGACCGAGGATATGGTGTCGCGTCAGTTCTCCGGTATCAATAACCTCATGCTTTCTGAAGCCAAAAAATATGACGTAGCGGGCGCCTTTCGCCGGACACGGTTAGAAAGTGATCTCAGCTTTGTCGAAAAGCGAAATGTAAGCATAGATCCGGATAAGATAATATCTTTAAATACTGAAGATTTTCACCACTTGTCAGAAAAAGACATTCAGTCATTGATCCAGGGGTTCAATGGCGGAGACAGGTCAGGAACCGGCTTATTGTTTGTAGTGGATGGGATGAGCAAATACAAAAAGGCGCTGTCGCTTTGGGTAACTTTGTTCGATATTCCATCAAAAAAGGTCTTATTAACCGAGCGCCTTGAAGGCGAAGTAGGGATGGCTTTTAGTTTTCGAAACTATTGGGCCGGAGGATTAAAGAAAATCATTGATCAGATCGCAGAAAAGAAATATAAGGAGTGGGTATCGAAACCGTAACGCGGGATGGACATAGCCAGGCGGGCGGGTTAGTAAGGATCTTAAAATATTTACAGATGAACACATTGAGCCATACCATAGAAGTTTTGATTCGTTTCAATGAGGCCGATCCGCTGGGCATAGTGTGGCACGGACATTATATCCGTTATTTCGAAGACGGAAGAGAAGCATTCGGAAAACAATATGGCATCGGCTATATGGATTTTTTTAATGAAAATGTGGTTGTTCCGATCGTTCATGCCGAATGTAATTATAAAAAATCGCTTAAATTCGGAGATAGTGTCATTGTAGAATCAACCTATCATCCTTGTGAGGCAGCAAAGATCATCTTTACTTACAAGCTGTACAAAAAGTCAGACCGGAGCCTGGTGGCGACCGGCACGACGACACAGGTGTTTTTAGACAAGGACGCTCAAACTTTATTATTAAACAATCCTCCTTTCTTTCTGGAGTGGAAAAAGCAACATCTTGCAACAGGTTGAGAAAAAAGTCGGGACAGGCATATTTGTGATCGCTGATAATATCGTTTCTCCGCTCGGGGCTACGGCCGCCGACAATTTCTCTGCTTTAAAAGAGGGTGCCTCCGGCGTCCGGCAGCATGAGGCAGGTGACAGAAGCGCCCAGGCCTTCTACAGCTCGCTTTTTCCTGAAAGCTTTTGGCAACAACACCAGATAGACGGCTTCACCCGGTTTGAAACATTGCTGGCGCTGTCCATAACAGAGGCGATCAGCCAAACCAGCATCCAACCGGAAGACAGCCGGACCGGCCTGATCCTCTCTTCCACCAAAGGAAACATCAGCCTGATTGAAACGAATGAAATTTCGGCTGAGCTGAAACAGGATATCAGCCTGGGTTCTTCTGCCAAGAAAGTAGCCGGCCATTTCGGCTTTCGTGCGCGTCCGCTCATTGTTTCCCATGCATGTATTTCCGGATTGGTAGCGCTGATCACGGCGAAACGCATGTTGCAGGCGGGCCTGTACGATCATATGATCATTGCGGGCGCCGACATCATTACCCGCTTCGTATTATCAGGCTTTCAATCCTTCCAGGCGGTAAGCGATGAGCCCTGCAGGCCTTTTGACGCTCATAGAAAAGGGATCAACCTCGGTGAAGCAGCCGCTACCATCATACTTTCCACCAAAAAGCCGGAACGCGATATCGTCGCTTTAACCGGTGGTGCCGTAAGCAATGATGCCAATCATATTTCAGGACCTTCCCGGACCGGGCAGGAACTGTTCCAGGCGATCGACCGCGCGATGAGCGAAGCGGGGGTTTCGAAAGACCAGATCGCGTTTGCCTCCCTTCATGGCACGGCCACCCGCTACAATGACGACATGGAAAGCAAGGCGATGAACCTGGCCGGTTTGCAGTCGGTGCCGGTTAACAGCCTGAAAGGATATTTCGGGCACACGCTTGGCGCGGCCGGATTGGTAGAAAGTGTGATCAGTATCCATTCTTTAAAAGAAAACATGCTGATCCCTACAAAAGGATATGAAGAAGCAGGCACTGCCGAAAATATAAACGTTTGCAGTACCTTGCAGCGTCTGCCAATGACGACCTGTTTGAAGACGGCTTCCGGCTTCGGCGGTTGTAATGCGGCGGTAGTGTTTGAGAAGCGTTAAGGTCGGAGACGGGGTGCTTAATCATTGAAGAAAAATATACAAGCAACTCCAACACTGTTTCAAATGAGTATAGCAGTTATACAAAACAAGATTTATGAAATCCGCGGTGTTCGTGTGATGCTCGATTTTGACTTAGCAGTGTTGTATGAAACTGAAACGAAGCGTTTAAAGGAGGCGGTGCGCAGGAATATCAGCCGGTTTCCCGGAGATTTCATGTTTGAGCTTACCAAATCGGAGTATCATTCTTTAAGGACGCAAAATGCGACCTTAAACAAATCGGGAAGAGGTCAACACGCCAAATACATGCCTTTTGCATTTACCGAGCATGGTGTGGCGATGCTGGCCGCTGTACTTCACTCTGATAAGGCGATCGATATGAATATCAATATCATCCGTGCCTTCATTGCCTTAAAGCAATTGTCGCTTGACCACAAAGGGGTCATGCAGCGATTAGAAGAGGTGCGATCCGAGTTGCATCAGCGCATTGATATACATGATGCACAACTTGGACAGATCTATGAGGCGCTGGAAAATATGCTGGATGACCAGGCGGAGAAAAAAGCAAAAGAAGACGCCTGGAAAAACAGGACTTCGATCGGCTTCAAAAAAGATACATCTAAAACTACATAATTCGTACATGATCGACTTTTACAAACGGGAACAAAAAACCGCGATTGAAGCCAAGCACATGGCGCAGATTATTGCCCACGGGCCCATCCTGTTCCAGGTAGCCAAGGTGTTGCGGGACAAGGGTATCCTGGAGACCGTTGAGGCCGCTAAATCGGCTGGTATTACGCTTGAAGAAATTTGTGAAAAAGTACAGCTAAGTGAATACGGCGTTCGTGTGTTATTGGAAGCCGGTCTGGGTATGCATCTTGTCAAGTATACCGAAGATGAAAAATTCGCGATCACGAAGACCGGGTATTTTATTCTTCATGACCCTCTGACTAAGGTGAACATGAACTTTGTCCACGACGTTTGTTACAAGGGGATCTTCCACCTGGAGGAAGCGATTGAAACCGGGAAGCCGGCGGGTTTGCGGGAGCTGGGCGACTGGAATACGGTGTATGAAGGGCTTTCCCAATTGCCGCCGCACATACAAAAAAGCTGGTTTGAATATGACCATTTCTTCTCAGATATCGCTTTTCCGGAAGTGATCAGGCAAGTGTATGCCGAGAATATCAAGAATCTGCTCGATATCGGCGGCAACACGGGTAAGTGGGCATCTGCTTCAGCCACTCACAGTGAAAATATTCATGTGACCATCATGGATCTTCCCGGACAGGCCGAAATGGCGCGACAGAGGATCGCTGAACTGGGCCTGACGGATAAGGTATCTTTTTATCCGTGTAATATATTGGATGAAAGTGTGCCCTTTCCACGCGCGCGGCCCGATGATCCCGATAGTGGCGGGTTTGATGCGATCTGGATGAGCCAGTTCCTGGATTGTTTTTCCGAAGACGAGATCGTTTCCATTTTGAAAAGATGTGGTGATGCCATTGACGAGAATGGCTTAGTTTTAATATTGGAAGCTTTCTGGGATACACAGCGTTTTGAAACCTCCGCTTTCTGTATCCAGCAATTGTCCATTTATTTTACCGCGATAGCAAACGGTAACAGCCAGATGTATGACAGTCGGGTGTTTAAAAAATGCATTGACAAAGCAGGTTTCGATATCGTGGAACAGATTGATGGCATAGGACTGAGTCACACGCTTTTAAAATGCCGCAAAAGAAAATAAACCACCCATAAACGTAGCCGTACTATAAACATTAAATACTAAACCCACGCATTTTATGCAAGCCGAAAAAATAGATGTCCTTGTAATTGGCGCCGGACCTGCGGGTACCGTTGCTGCATCCATTGTAAACCAGGCTGGTTACAAAGTGAAGATCGTAGAGAAGCAGCAATTTCCGCGTTTCGTGATTGGCGAAAGCCTGTTGCCCCGATGCATGGAAGCGCTTGAGGAGGCCAAGTTTCTTGATGCCGTCAAAGCCCGGGGCTACCAGCAAAAGAACGGCGCCAAGTTTGAAAAAAACGGGAAGATCTGTAACTATTTTTTCAACGACCAGTTCACCGACGGCTGGGGTTGGACCTGGCAGGTACCGCGTGCCGATTTTGACCATACGCTCGCTAAAACGGTTGAAAGCCAGGGCGTGCCCGTCGAATATGAAACCGGTGTTACCGGCATTGTGTTCCATCCGGATGGTACATCCACGACGACCGTCGAAGATAAGGACGGTAATACCAGGGAAATTTTTGCCCGCTTCATCATTGACGGCAGTGGTTATGGCCGCGTCATTCCCAAGCTGTTCGGCATGGAACGCCCGTCCAATCTTCCGGCAAGGAAAGCGGTATTCACGCACGTCGTAGACACCAAACGATCAATGGATGATGAACCGGACCGTATCACCATTATCGTGCATGAAAAAGCGGTGTGGATCTGGGTGATCCCTTTTTCTACCGGCATTACCTCCGTCGGCTTTGTGGCCGATCCCGGATTTTTTGAACAGTTCCAGGGAACCCAGGAAGAGATCATGCGTTCCCTGATCGCTTCGCAGCCTTATATTGCTGAGCGGATGAAGGATGCCGAATATGTTTTTGAGCCAAGAACGCTTCAGTCGTGGTCTTCCACAACGGACAAGTTTTATGGAGACGGTTTTGTATTGACCGGCAATGTGACTGAATTTCTGGATCCGGTGTTTTCCTCAGGTGTTACGCTGGCTACCGTATCCAGCCAAATGGCCGGCAAGCTCGTGGTAAAAAAATTAAAAGGCGAAGCCGTAGATTGGGACAACGAATACATGAAGATCATGATGCAGGGCGTCAACACGTTCCGCAGTTATGTGATGGCCTGGTATGAAGGCACATTGGATACGATCTTTTTTGCTGAGGATCAGGACGCTGAGATCAAGCGGATGATCTGCTCCGTGCTGGCGGGGTATGTTTGGGATACAGACAACCCGTATGTCAAAAATCATGATACTGCATTGAGAAAGCTGGCTAAGACCATTCATCTGAGGGACAGCATACAATACATTAACAACGGCTTTAAAGATCCAGAATAGAACAATTTGCAAGCGAAAGATTTATATATCACGGGATGTGCCTGCATCAACGACAGAACGGTCTCTCATAACCAGGATGTGCTGGTAAAGGCGGCAGGAACAGAGGATTTTTTTCAGGTGTTGTATGACCAGCTGGAGATCGATTATCCCAAGTATTATAAAATGGACGCCTTATGCAAAATGGGCATAGCGGCTACACATGTGCTGCTGCAACATTTTGACAGGCAGTCGTATTCCCCGGAAGAGGTGGGCATCGTCTTGTCCAATGCCAATGCAAGCATAGAAGCGGATCTTAATTATTTCGAGTCGTCTAAGACCTTTCCCAGTCCTTCTCTTTTTGTGTATACCTTACCAAATATCGTGATCGGAGAGATCAGCATCCGCTACGGTTTCAAAGGAGAAAATGCTTTCTTTGTAAGCGAGACCTTCGATGCTGACTGGCTCTATTTCTATGTCACGGAATTAATGGTTCACCAAAATATCAAGGCCTGCATTTGTGGTTGGGTCGATGTTAAAGATGAAAATTATGATGCATGTCTTTTTTTAGTTGAAACAGAAAAGGAGAATGGTGTTAATTTTACAGCGGAGCACCTGAAGCAGGTCGCCGATAAGTTTAAATAAGTATTTGCGGGCAGGAGAGAAGAGATCTGACATTCCAGGTAATTAATGGCTCGTCCGCAATAAAAATAAATGTAATTCTGATGGATAAGAAGGAGTTGATATATCAATTGAAGCAACAGATCATAAAGCAGTTGAATCTGGGAGATAAAAAGCCTGAAGATATTAAAGATGACGATCCGCTTTTTGTAGAAGGGCTGGGGCTTGATTCTATTGATGCGTTAGAACTGATCGTATTATTACAGCAGGAGTATAACATTAAACTAAAAAGTGCAGAGGAAGGACAGACGATCTTCCGTTCTGTAACTACAATGGCGGATTATATTCTTGAACAGCAAGCGGGAGCTGCTAACTAATGCCTTCAAACGTTTACATAGCAGGCGCCGGTGTGATATCAGCCATTGGTAATAACGTGGCAGAGAACCTCGCTGCGCTGACGTCCGGGCAAGCCGGTATGGATGTGATGCGCCGCCTGAATTCGACGCACCAGGGAACATTGCCGGTGGCTGAAGTGAAGCTCGACAATAAACAACTGGCACAAGTGACGGGGCTTCCGTCTACTATCAGCAGGACGGCGCTGTTGAGCACGGTAGCCGCAAAAGAGGCGCTGGCAAGCGCAGGCCTTGACCCGCGTGACTGGCGTACAGGGTTTATATCCGCCAACTCAGTGGGAGGAATGGATAAGACTGAGGATTTCTTCGAATCGTTCTTACAGAACGAAAACAGCGGGCATTTACGGGAAGTGGTGCATCACGAATGCGGTGCCGTAACGGAAGTAACGGCAGATGCCCTGGGCATTAAAGACTTTGTCACCACCGTCAGTACTGCCTGTTCCTCTTCTTCCAACAGCATCTTTTTGGGCGCTCGGCTGATCCGTCAGGGTCGGTTAGACGTAGTGGTGGCAGGGGGCTCCGATGCGCTGGCCCGGTTCACATTGAACGGGTTCAATACATTGATGATTTTAGACAGCGAGTTTTGCCAGCCCTTTGACGACAACCGCCGGGGGCTAAATTTGGGAGAGGGCGCCGGGTATGTGGTGCTGGTGTCGGAACAAGTAGCATCCACGCTTGCAACAAGGCCGTCTGTTGTCCTGAGCGGATGGAGCAACGCGAATGATGCACATCATCAGACCGCTTCTTCACCCGAAGGAACCGGGAACCTGCTCGCCATGAAAGGCGCTTTGAACAAAGCGGGCTTGCAGCCATCAGATATCGACTATATCAACCTTCACGGAACAGGCACTAACAATAATGATATTGCAGAGGGAACGGCGATAAAAACCTTGTTCGAAGGGAACTACCCTGATATGAGCTCTACAAAATCCTTTACAGGCCACACGTTGGGCGCCAGCGGAGGCATTGAAGCAGTGTTTTCTTTTTTATCATTACAAGAGGAATTGATCTTTCCCAACCTGCGCCTGGAGACACCTATGAAAGAACTTCCTTTCACTCCTGTGAAGGAGTTGAAACGTGCACCGGTTCGACATGTAATGTCAAACTCTTTCGGGTTTGGAGGCAACTGCAGTTCACTGGTTTTTAGTAAGGTTTGATCTTAGGAGCAAAAGCATGAGACAAGAGCTTAAAACCATATGCTTTCGGGCGCTTTTCATGATCGAGACAAGACCATTACCCTCCCTGCCTTTTATGGGCCGGCTCATAAATTAGTCTTAAGAAAGAACTAAGGCGTTCGTTACTTTTACTCACAGGGATTCCTGTAACAATGCCCACAATAAGGTTGTCAGCTACACTTACCCTCATCTGCGGACGAAGCGTCATGTCGAAGTTTCCCTGCTCCACGCTTTTATTGAGCTCAAGCCCGATAAAATTTCTCGTGCCAGGGATCATGTAATGAAAGTTACTATTGATCTGCCAGCTGGTAAGCGTCCCGCTATGGTGGAAGTGGCGTGCTATGGCGGGGCCTGTATATAACAACGTATGAAAATTGTTGCCCCATCTTTTTGCCGCGATAAAGAACGGATTGAACACATTTCCGCTGTAAACAGGCTCTTTCCCGTAGTTCTTAAAATCGGTCAGTTCAAATTCGTGAATATATCCCAGTGCCAGGCTGGTGCTCGATTTTTCTGATACCAGGAACGTGTATTGCGTAGCCAGTTTAACGCTGTTGAGTTTATTGCCCGGAGTGGTGTTTCCTGCATTGGTTGAATAGAGCGTAAAGGGCAATTCAACTTCAAAGCCCAGGCGGTCTACCGGCGCAAACTCATATTCGATCAGCGCTTCATACTCATCATAATGGTTCTTGTCAGTCAATCCCAGTCCCACGTTCCATTCCTTTTCCCCTTTACGCGCTCCGAGGTCGCGGATCAGGTCAATATACAGCGGTTCTGCATGCAATACTTTTGCGGGTTGTTCCCCTTTTTCAACTTCTTCAATATATACACTGTCTTCAGCCTCTTTGCTTGTTTTCTGTGTCTGAGCTTCGGCCCGAAACAATGATATCATTAAAAGAACTAATAAGAGGGGCTTGTTCATGCTTTCTGTTTTTTTATGTCAACAAACAACATGCGGAAAGGTTGGAAGCGAACCGGCTTTTATCACTGGCTTTGTCGGATGAGGAGGATCATATTGCCGTGCTGAAGCATACTAAGCAAAGGCTTTGCGGCTACCGGAGAATTGGAAAAGAAGATTTGTTTTTTTGATATACATTCGCATAGATCATTCATTAAGTTCTGTGCAAGTAATATGATGCCAACATCCGATAATCCTGTTTATATAAAAGCTGCAGCTGCTGTGTCGCCGCAACGGTCTTTCGATGAGATGATGACTGCGCCGGCCAACTACACGGGAGATCAACTTGCATGCATAGAACCCGACTATAGCAAGTATGTAGATCCGAAGTTAATACGCAGGATGAGCCGCATCATAAAAATGGGCGTAGCCGCTGCTTCTGAGGCACTGGCCCAGGGGAGTGTCTCTATGCCGGATGCGATCATCACCGGAACGGCTTACGGATGTCTCACCGACACGGATCAGTTTTTGACACGCATGGTCGAGTTCAAAGAAACCTTGCTGTCACCCACTGCATTCATTCAATCAACACATAATACTGTTGCTGCGCAGATCGCGCTTATGCTCAAGTGTCACCATTATAATAACACGTATGTACATCGGGGCTCATCCTTTGAAGCCGCTTTGACAGATGCCCGATCCTTGCTGGCAGAAGGCGAGGCGCATCAGGTTTTACTAGGTGCAGCAGATGAAATTACCGACAAAAGCCATAAGCTGCTGAAACGCTTCGGCCTTTATAAAAAGGCTGGTGAAAGCCGCGTTCTGATCCGGAGTCAAAGCAAAGGCACGATGGCGGGAGAAGGCGCTGCGTTTTTTGTATTAGCTTCCAATGGAGACAATGCAATAGCGAAGCTGACGGCACATGAAAATTTTTATAAGCCTCAAAAGGATGCCGCCGACCTGATAAGACCTTTTTTGGAAAAGCACCATTTGTCTGTTGATGACCTGGATCTGCTGATCACGGGAGACAACGGAGACATCAGAGAAGACGGACATTACAACGCATTGGTCGGTGACCTGTTTAAAGACGTGCCTCATACCACCTACAAGCAATACTGTGGGGAATATCCCACTTCAGTGGCGTTCGCTTTATGGATGGGAAGCCAGATCTTAAAAAACGGACAGTTTAATCAAAAGCCCGTTCAACGGTTGCTGATCTACAACAACTATCTCTTGCAATACCCTTCGCTGTTTTTACTTTCGGCATGCTAAATTTCAGGAGCACCAATATCGTTTTTGCAATAGCAATGGTGATATTGATTGCGTTGGACCTCACTTACGACTGGCCGATTTATACTTATCTGCTGCTCGCTGCGTTGTACCTGCTCCTGCTTTTTTACGGAAGTTATTTTGTGCATTCGCAGTTTTTTATGAAGACGATTTGCAAAGCAAATATTCATGAGAAGCTTATCTCTATTACATTCGACGATGGTCCGCAGCAACAGTATACTCCGGAACTGCTGAAACTATTAAAAGCATATGACGTACATGCGACCTTTTTCTGTATTGGGAAGCATGCGGAACGCCGTCCCGACCTGTTACAACAATTGCACAGGGAGGGCCACCTGCTTGGATCCCATAGTTACTCTCATGGTTTCTGGTTTGATCTGATGTCTGAAAAGAAGATGCTGGCAGACCTGCAAAAAGCACATCAGGTCATTAAGAAAGAAATTGGCGCAGATATTAGCTGGTTTCGTCCGCCTTACGGGGTTACAACGCCCCATCTGAAAAGAGCAACAGCGAAAATGGGCTATACCTCTATCGGCTGGAATGTGCGTTCAATGGACACTGTGGCGAAGGATGAAGAGGCGCTATTAGACAAACTAAAAAAATCCCTGAGTCCCGGAAGCATTTACCTGTTTCATGATACAGCGGCCATTACGATAGCCGTAATGCCCCAATTTATTGAATGGGTGCGCGCAGAAGGTTATCAGATAGTGGCGCTCGATAAACTATTAAATTTGCAGGCATATGCTGATGGATCAACTATACACAATTAAGCAACAGGACACGGCAGATGGCCGGTTGACCACCGATATTGTCATTAACGAAGCGCATTCGATCTTTCAGGGTCACTTCCCCGGACAGCCAGTATTGCCGGGGGTTTGCCAGCTACAGATCGTAAAGGAGTTGTTGGAAAAAGCGACGCACAAGACATTATTCTTATCGGAAGCCAGCCAGTGTAAATTCCTGCAAATGGTAGACCCTACACAAACGAAAGAGCTGTCAGTAGTGTTGGATTATAGCGAGAAAGATGATATGATTGATTGCAATGCCGTTTTGAAATCAGCCACCGCTACTTTTCTGAAAATGAGGGCAAGCTTTGCGGTGAAAGGGAAATAAGCGTTTAATTGATCCACCGCCTTTAACCGGAAATCGCAATCTGCGCATTAACTGGCAACACTAAATGAATTATGGCTTGACAGGAGATACGCGACCTGATGTCAAGCTTATTTCTTGATCCCGCCAATCAGGTGCACGACCATATTATCTTCCATTTCCTGGGCTGTATGGCTTTTAGCGCTTCGCTGCCAGAATTCCAGCCCGCGGACAGAAGATAAGATGTTTAACACTACCACGTAGGGCATGAGGGATTTGAGCTCGCCTTTAAGAACGCCTTCTTCCACGATCGCCTCCATTCGTTTAACATAGTCGCGCCGGTTGGATGCAAAACTGATCAACTTATCGCCTTCCAGGTGCATCCACTGACTCACCATTACCGAGTATTCTTCGAAGCGGTTCATCATCATTTTCGTGTGAAAGCGGATCAACGATTCGATTTTTTCAAGCGATGTGCTTTTAGACTTTTCCAGGTTGTCCAGGTGGAGCTGGCATTCATCAGAAACACCATCAATGATCTCTTCCAGTATCTGTGCTTTGGATTGAATATGATTGTAAAGGCTGGCTGCTTCAATACCGATCTTTTCAGCCAGGTCGCGCATAGAACTGGCGGCAAACCCTTTCTCGCGAAACATTGCAGCAGCTGTTTTTAGAATGAGTTCTTTTTTAGCAGATTTTTTGCGAGCCATCGTACTCATGTGTCAAAGCTATGTTTTTTTATAATAATCTGTATAAACATCATGGTGTTTGTCCTACAGGTGTACCATCGCCTTAATCACGCCGGTTTTGGGGTCAAGCCAGGATTTGAATTGTTCCTTAACCTGATCAAACGGCACGGTGTGCGTGATGTAGGTTTTCGGATTCACCAGTCCGGCCTTCATACTATTGATCACGTGTTCAAAATCCTCACGGGTGGCATTGCGGCTGCTCATCAGCGTGGTTTCGCGCTTGTGAAACTCCGGATGGCTGAAAGAAAACGGCTGCTTTTGCAATCCGATCAGCACATAGTTGCCTCCATGCGCCAGATAGTTGATTCCGTTATTAATGGCGCCAAGGTTTCCAGTAGCGTCAATCACTGAAGTGGGCATGTCACCCAGAGTAATCTCCCGGATCTGATCCGCTACATCGCTGTCTTTGGCATTAACCGTCGCGTGCACATTCAGATGGTCCTTGCAGAACTGGAGCCTTTGCGGGTTGACATCCAGCGCAATCACTTTGGCACCGGCAATGCGGGCAAACTCCATGGTCCCCAAACCAATGGGGCCGGCACCGATGACCAATACAAAATCGCCATCATCTATCGCAGCGCGGCGAACACCATGTGCTCCAATGGCGAGCGGCTCCACAAGCGCCAGTTCATCAAAACTTAAGCCCGCTCCGTCTAATAAATATTTGGAAGGTACCTTGATATACTCTTTCATGCCGCCATCGATATGAACACCAAAAACCTGGATGTCCGTGCAACAGTTGGGCTTTCCGCGGCGACAGGCAATGCAGGTGCCGCAGCTGAAATAGGGCATGATCGAAACGGCGTTACCTTTAGTAACGCCGGGGGCGTTATCAACATCAACCAATGTTCCCGACAATTCATGTCCCAGGATACGGGGGTAGTTGAAAAAAGGCTGTGTGCCTTCATACGCGTGAAGGTCGGTACCACAAATTCCGATTCTTTTTACTTCTATCAGCGCGTGATCTTTTTCCGGAACGGGGGCTTCTATATCTTGATACTCCAGCTGCCCGGGCGAGGCGCATACTAACGTTCTCATTCAATGATAAAAGGGTTCTACAGATGAGGGTAATCTTTATCAATCAGGCCTTCTTCCTTCATACGCTGCCAGAACGCTGCGGGTATGTCTGAATTGGCCATTTCAATATTATGTCTGACTCTTTTTGGATTGCTGCTATTCAACGCTATACTTGTGATACCCGGAACGTGCAAGCCGAAGTAAATGGCCGCGGCGGGCGGTTCCACCTGGTATTCCTCGCAGATGCGATTAAAAGCATCTCTCCATTCGTAATATTTTTTGTGTTCGGGGTTCTCTCTGTTAAGCTCTGTATAGTTGAAAAAGTCGCTGCCCATGAGGAAGCCGCCATGGAACACGGCCGAGTTAATGATCGTGATATTTTTCTGGTGAAGTGTCGCAATGAAATCCACCAGTTCTTTAGGATGGTTATAGATCGTGTAGCTGTTGGCGATCATCACCCAATCCAGCGATACATCTTTCGAGATCTTTTCAATCGAGCGCCAATCCTTTGCACCGATGCCCACACCGGCCACCACGCCCTTGCTTTTCAGTTCATTCAAAGCGCGGTAAGCTTCCAGGATATCTTCATATCTTTTCCTGTAATCGCTGTCATCTTTTGCCGCTGCTAAATATTCATCAGGATCGTGTACGGAAGCGAATTGCGAATCGTAATCACCCAACAATTCATTGCCGTCTTCGAAGCAGTGCAGAATACCTTCATAACTGATCTTTTGTTCCGCATCGTGCTTTAAATTGTGCCAAACGCCCGGTTCGAATGTAGGTTCGGGCGTGGTCAGGGGTTTTCGTACCCAGGCCAGTTTATTACTGATCAGTACCTGGTCTTTTTGAATACCCAGCTCTTTCAGACACTGGCCTAAAACCTCCAATGCCAGGCCTGCACCATACTTTCCTGCGCTGTCAAACATCGGCCTGTCCGGACTGGCATCGATATATTCTTTTACAATAGCCATTTTATCCGCAAAAGGCATTTCCTTATAAATGTTGCCCAGCGAAGTTGTTCCTGAAATCACTTTTGGTAGTTGTACTTGCATCTTTCTTTAAGCTAAATGAAATAAGTCAATCGTTGGATTGGTCCGGCCGTAAAGATAGCGCCAATCCGGGACTAACACCCATAAAAAAAAATTAAGATTTTTTATAACAAACCCGTTGTAAATTGCCGGGCGAGCCATCCGCATGCAACGGTCACAGCCTGTAATACAGTCTCCTTGTCACTTTAAAAATATTTTTATGAGATTGAAAATTTTGCTTGTTCTTTTCTTTAGTGGTTTTGTGGCGCAACTCACGGCGCAGCAAACAGACCTTTATGAAAAGCATACTTATATCAGGAACAACGATTCCCTGCCTTACCGGTTATTACTGCCAGAAGGGTATGACGCATCTAAATCTTATCCGTTGGTGATATTTTTACACGGTGCGGGGGAACGTGGCAACGACAACGAAAAGCAATTAACCCATGGCGGCGCCTTGTTCCTTGAAAAGGAGAACCGCCACCGGTTTCCCGCCATTGTTGTTTTTCCGCAATGCAGCAAAAGTTCCTTTTGGAGCAATGTGCAGATCAAACAAACTGGTCAGGGCCGGGCGTTTCATTTTCTTAACGGCGGTACGCCGACGGTGCCTATGCAAATGGTGATGGAGTTGATCGAAGACCTGCACAGCCAATATAAGATCCGTAAAAGCCAGATGTACGTGATGGGGCTCAGTATGGGAGGGATGGGCACGTTTGAGCTGGTGAACCGCATGCCTCGTGCCTTTGCGGCAGCCATACCCATCTGCGGCGGCGCTAATCCTGCTACGGCGAAAAATCTCCGGGGCACCAAATGGTGGGTTTTTCATGGTGGAAAAGACGACGTGGTGTTGCCCAAATACTCGGAGGAAATGGTTGCTGCCATGAAAAAGGATCGCGTTAATGTTAAGTTTACATTATTTCCCGAAGCGAACCACAACAGCTGGGACGCTACCTTCGCTCAGCCCGGTCTAATGGATTGGTTATTTGCGCAGAAGCGCTAGGAGCGGGCCCTCCGGTGAGTGGCCATAAACAGCTCTTTCAACTCCTTAAAAATTGGTTATTTTAAAGCGTGCCTAAAAACTTTTTTAAGTAAATTTGTTATAGAGCTAAACCGGTATATAATTTGCTTAAAATCAATGCCCGTTTTAAACACAATATTTGTATTACTTGCCGTATCAAGATAGTTTATTTAGTTAAAATGATTATAGAATGAAGAAGTGTACTTTTGGCTTAATTGGATTGGTGTTGCTTGGCGCTGCGGCTACGACCGTAGCGATCAAGTTACGCGATAAAAGAACCCAGCGGAGATTGCTGCAGGCCGCAGAAGAAGGATATGAGGTGGCGCATGATATTATTTATCCGAACAATGGATCCTCTAAACGCAACAAATTGCGTTATGGCCCTGTGTATT
The DNA here is from genome assembly GCF_055693045.2 of Niabella sp. ZPM-14. Taxonomy (NCBI): domain Bacteria; kingdom Pseudomonadati; phylum Bacteroidota; class Chitinophagia; order Chitinophagales; family Chitinophagaceae; genus Niabella; species Niabella sp. ZPM-14. The sequence continues at coordinate 2,493,820 of NZ_CM181148.1, read as the reverse complement.
AGTGAGAACAGTAATTTAATTACTGTCGCTTAAAGCTGATCTTTCGGAGAGCACCCTTAACACCTTACATTTATTAAAATCCTTCCATTTCGGGTCGCCTTGTTCCCAACAAAGCGGTTTAATTTTTTTGCAGTCGATGCGTAAATTTTTGCAATACTTATTTCGACGTCCCATATTATGGGCGTCGGAAAAGTTTGCATCCCGACCGGATAAGGTCAAGATTTACGACGCGCTGACAAGGCTGTATGAGCATATCATCACCGAGCCAGGAAAGAAAGGGCCTGTGTTGACTTTCGAAGAGTTCGGAGGGAGGTTCATTATATTTTCTGATCAGCACAAAGGCAATCGGAATGGCGCTGATGACTTTACGGTTGCCGAAGCGAGTTACCTCGCGGCGCTTGATTATTATTACAAAAAGGATTTCTGTCTTGTCGGCCTGGGTGATTGCGAAGAGCTGTGGGAGAACCTGTTCTGGCAGGTGAAGAAAGCCTATCGCGACACTTTCGATCTGGAAGGCCGGTTCCTGGCGAGAAAGGCCTTTATAAAAATCTTTGGCAACCACGATCTTTACTGGGCTAATGACCCGCTGGCATCTTTTGAGCTGGAGCATATTTATAAGCAAAAGATCAAAGTATATGAAGGTGCCGTGCTCACGACCGAGGTGAAGGGCAAACCGCTTCGCATATTTTGTACGCACGGACACCAGGGCGATGCTAACAGCGATGGTAACTGGTTCACCAAGTTTTTCATTGCCCGCATATGGGCGCCGTTACAGGCGTATCTGCGTATCAATCCCAACGAACCTTCCAATAATATTTATAAAAAGACCGTACACAACGAGATCATGTACGAATGGAGCGCTACGCAAAAGAATATGTTACTCATCACGGGGCACACCCATCAGCCGGTCTTTGAATCGCTTACGCATATTGAGCGATTATACAGGCAAATGAAACTTGCTGAAACCAATAAAGACGAGCAGTTGATCGCCAAGATCAACGATGAAGTCAAAACTTACAAGAAACGATTTGACACACTGAATGAAGATTACAGCCAAATCAAACCCACTTATTTTAATACGGGCTGCTGTTGTTTTTCGGACGGGGATATCACCGGCATAGAGATCGAGGACGGATTTATCCGACTGATCAAATGGCAAAATAAAACCAATCAGCCATCCCGGATGGTTTTGGAGGAAAAACGACTGTCAGACCTGATGCATTGACGGGATGAATTTTTACAAAGGGGTTAAGTCTTATACATAATTGTCTGTTATATAAAAGATCCTCATGAGTTTCTTAGCTCATGAGGATCTTTGTTAATCTTACTGATTGCGGGTTATCTCAGGTTGGGGTTGATATCCTGTTCCGTTTGTGGTATGGGCCACTTTTCATCTGTACCCACACGGAATGCCTTCGAGGTGACATACCACCTGCTTTGGTTAAGCGGGTCGGCGTTGGCCGTGCCGTTCCTGGTGGCAACTGCGGCAGAGCCCGGAAAGGACGCTCCATAAAACTTCCCGTTCAAGACCTGCCCGCCAATGCCCCACCGTAAAATATCCCAGTACCTGATCCCTTCTAAAGCGAGCTCGTTTCTTCTTTCGCGTCTCATAATAACTCTTAACGTGGAGGGATCGGTCACCGTCACCGGTGGCATATTGACTGAGGCTCTTCCTCTTACTTTGTTGATCGTGGCATCTAACAACGCCTGATCGATCGCATCGCCGTTTTCCAGTTTGGCTTCCAGGTAGCTAAGCAACACTTCTGCATACCGGATCACAGGAATATCTGTATCTGTATTGGCCACATCACCTGTATAGCCGGTATTGAACTTTTTGATACAGAAGCCTGTGCGCGTGGCCTGTAGCGCACCTGCTGTAAGCCGGTCCTGCGCACTATTGTCATCAGGGTTACTCTTATACACAACACCTTTAAACGTATTACCATTGTATAAGACCGTATAGCGTAAACGTGGATCCCTGTTAGCTCCCACATCCCCGGGATTGTAACGCGGATCGGAATACGAAAAGGTCGAACCATCAGTAAACTCGAAAGACTCTACCAGGCTGCCCAAAGGGTTGTGAAGATGAAATCCTCCCAGCGCGCGAGGCAGGCAATGTTGCGTAACGCCATTGGGTGCCAGGTTCTTTAAAAATCTTGATGAAAAGATCAGCTCGCTGCTTCCCTCGTTTGTGCCGTCGAAAAGACTTTCAAAGTTGGGATCGATATTATTGTCTCCTGCGTCGATAATCGCCTTGAAAGCCGCCGCTGCTGCAGTGTACTTCTTTTCTGCCAACTCCAACCGCCCCAGGAACGCCAAAGCGGCCTGCCGTGATGCCCTTCCTGTTTCGCTGGAGGTAATATTCTTCCAGGTGGGTAAGATGGCGGCCACAGCCGTTAATTCTTCCCGGACATATTGTACGATCTCTTCTTTGGAAGCCTTAGACACCGTGTTGGCCTCTTCAAGCGTTAACACTTTGGTCACAAGCGGTACAGATCCCCAATATTGCGACATGTAAAAATATTGGCAGGCTCGAATAAAGCGGGCTTCAGCGCTCATCCTTTCTATTTTGGCCGCGTCCATCGGTGTCTTGTCGATGTTCGCCAGAAAATAGTTACAGCGCGCAATGCGCTGGTAGCTTCTTTGCCAGTATTGCCCCAATATCACATTAGAAGAGGTCTGCTTACCATTGCTTAATAAATTAAAGACCGAGTTGTCGCCCCGGCGATCGTATGCATTATCGGTTGCGAACTCTGTAAACAGCAGACCATAGTAAGACCACCAGTCGGTCGCACTGAACTCGGCTCCATTCTGCATTTGAATGTTTCCGCGATACATCCCTGTAAGCGCGATCAGGGCATTGGCCTCGCTGGTCCAGAAAGTTTCGTTTGACAGCTCGCTGAGCGGTTCCTTGTCCAGGTATTTACGGCAGCCCGATGTTGTTAGCAAGGCAACCATTAACAAGGGAAATAATAAAGTATATAAAGTTTTAGAATAGTTCATTTTTCAGGATTTACAAGTTAAAAATTGACATTTAACCCAAACGTGTAGTTCTTAAGAATCGGATAATAGGCTCCGGCCGAATTGATCTCGGGATCCCAACCCTGAGGATAATTATTTATAGTAAATAAGTTTTCGCCGCTTGCATACAGTCTGACACCCTCCAGGCCGATCTTATTGACCATGGTCTTCGGCAGGTTATATCCTAACTGCACGGCCTTAACCCGCATGTAGCTGGCGTTTAGCATCCAGAAAGAAGAGAGCCGGGTGTTGGCGGTGCCGGAGTTGCTGATGATCTCAAGACGCGGATAGGTGGCGTTTCTATCGGGATTCTCCGGTGTCCAGCGGCCATCCGCCTGGTAGCGTTGAATTGTTCCGCTCACGTAAAAAGCATATCCTGCATAGTTAGACAACCTGCCCTGCACGCCGGCAACGCCTTGCAATAACACTGAAAAATCAAGCCCTTTGTAGCCGCCGCCGAGGTTGAGGCCGTAAGTATATTTAGGAATGGTGCTGCCGATGATGGTCCGGTCGTAAGTGAGGTCCACCTGGCCGTCAGGTACGCCGTTCGGTCCTGATATGTCCTTGTACCGGATATCGCCGGGCTGTACGGCCGGGTTAATGCTGGAAGTCTGTTTTGCGTAGGCATCGATATCAGCCTGGTCCGTAAACAGGCCATCGGCAACCAGTCCGTAATAGGCATTAGAAGGATACCCGATAAACAGGTCAGTACCGTTGCCCACCAGTCCATTGGGTTGGTTAACATTTCCAACACCCAGGCTCAGCACTTTATTATTAATGATGGAGAAGTTTGCATCTGCGCGATAATTGAATTCGCCCACATTATCTCTGTACGCCGCCGTAAATTCCCAACCTTTATTGCTCAGCGATCCGGAGTTTCTAACGCCCACGCCAAACCCTAATACACTCGAAACACTGCTTCCGGGACTCACAAGAATATCGTAGGTATAACGGTCGAAGTAGTTCGCGCTGAGGGACAATTTCCTGTTCAGCGTGGTCAATTCAATACCGATGTCCTTTGTGCGGGTCGATTCCCAGCGGATGGTATTGTCTACAAGTGTATCAAGTGCTGCACCGGAAAGAATGCCGCTGCCGATCGGATAGTTGAAACCAGGTGCCAGAACGCTTTGATAAGGGTAGTTCCCGATGTTTTGATTACCGAGCGTTCCGTAGGAAGCTTTCAGCTTCAGGTCATTGATCCAAGGCAGTACCTTTTTAAAGAATGATTCATTGGATAAGCGCCAACCCACGGCTACACCGGGGAAAGTAGCATACTTGAGGTCTGGCGGAAACCTGGAGGATCCGTCATGCCGTAAAACCCCTTCTACCAGGTATTTATTTTTGAAGCTATAACGCAGTCTTCCGAAATACGAGTCCAGCGCCCATTCGCCGGCGGTTCCCCTATTGGTCTGGGTAGCGGCATCTCCTGCGTCTAACTGAGTGAGCTGGTTGTTGACAAAACCACCGCGGTAAGCTTCGGATGTCTCCAATCGGTTTTCTTCGAAGGAGTGACCGGCCAGCACACTGATCTCGTGGTCTCCCAGATTTTTTGTGTATTCCAGTAATTGCTGTAATGTTTTGTAATAGTTGGCCAGGTTGTTCTGCCTGAGGTTGCCCGGACCAATGGTCAGGTTGGCATTCAGCTTTTGATTGGCCAGGAACCGCTGCGAAGCATTTCCAGCGTAAGTATAGCCTCCGATCACTGAAAATTTCAGGTCTTTGATAATATCCCAATCGGCACGTACGTTGACCAGCAGCTCTTGCCCCTTGTTCTTATAGAACGATTCACTTGCGAGGAAAGATATCGGTGTACCAGAATTGGCATTGCCGAGCCCCCAATCCCCGTTAGACAGTTCAGCCGGGAAATAGGACGGGTAGCGGATGATCTGACCGATCAGGGTCACCATGTCATCAAAGTCCAGCGTGGCGGGCGGCGCTGGTTGGTTATCGATGAACTGCATGCCTGCCAATCTTGTAGTCAGTTTTATATTCCGCGCGATTGTGTTGACCATGTTCATGCGCAGGTTGTACCGGTTGTAATTATTCTTTTCAACGATCCCGTTTTGGTACAAATAGCCAAAGGAAAGCTGGTACTTTGTGTTAGCTGTTTTATTAGAGATAGAAAGATTGTGGGCGGTCTGTGAAAAAGATTTGCGGAACAGTCGGTCTACGTAATTGATATCTGCATATTTATCCGGATCACTTCCGTCGCGGAACTTTTGAATTTCTTCCTGTGTGTAAGTATTCGGCTCCGCTTCGTTGATCAGGGTGGCATACTCCCAGGACGGGACTTGTTCGGGATATTCGGTGGCACGTTGGACGCCCACATAACCGCTGTAATTGATATTGAGTTTACCATTGCCACTGCCCGTCTTTGTGGTAACCAGGATAACACCATTGGCTGCACGCGCTCCGTAGATTGCGGCCGAGGATGCGTCCTTCAACACGGACACCGCTTCGACGTCGTTCGGATTGATCTCATCGAGCGAATTGGCCGGAATCCCATCTACCAGTATCAATGCAGAAGGGTCGCTTCCAAAAGAGCCGACACCCCTCACCCGGATATTCCCGCCGCTATTACCGGGCTGTCCGGAACGCTGAATGATGGTCACACCCGGCATCTGTCCGGTAAGCGCCTGGGAGAGCTGGGGCACCGATCGGTTATTGATCTGCTCGCCATCCACCTGGGCCACCGAGCCGATCAGTTGAGATTTCTTTTGCGTGCCATAACCTACAACAACGACTTCATCCATTTGTCCGTCTGCCGCAGACAGGCGCATCATAATACTGCTTTTTTCATTGGCTCCGACAGAAAAATTCATTAACGAATCGGGGTTGTAGCCAATGAAAGTGAAATACAAATGGTAGGGACGACCCTCTCTCATCGTCGGCTTGAACGCCCCGTTTGCATCGGTAATGAGATTAGTAGTTTCGTTACTTTGAACGTCTACGATCCTTACTGATGCGCCCCGGAGCGGCTCGCCTGATTTGGAAAGTACCAACCCGGGGACCTGCACTGTTTGCGACATGGCTTGCATCGTGCAACATAGCAGCAACAGCAAGAATAAAAAATTAGGCTTTGATTGCATTTAATCGAGGTTTAATTGTTGAACAATGATAATGTCTTTTGGTGTCCGACACAGAAATACGGCGGTGCCGTTGCTGACGTCTATTGCGTTGCAGCAGCGGGCGGTATAACAAGTGTATTTATATTTTATTTCCCGGATGTTTTTTCGATCATGATATTGTTCTCTTTCTGAGTGTACTGCAGATCGTACAACTGACAGAGATGTTTCAATACCAGATCAAGCGAATCATCGTACATAATTTTTCCGGTAAATCTGAATGTTCCGATCTCAGGATCCGCGAAAGCAATCGTTACCCCATATCTCTTTTCAATGCGCCTGAACACGTGCATCAACGATTGATTAGAGAACGCATATTCGACTTCGGTCCATTTAACCTGGCCTTTCTTCCCTTCACTATCCTTTGGTATCGCCCTTTTGTTACTGTTCGAATCCGCTGATGCGACTGGCTTTTGTTGACGCGCCGGTGAAGAAAGCAACGTTGTTGCTGCTTTTAAGTCAATGCGCAGCTGCTGTCCTGGTGTCAGGAAAACCTTTTTCATATTTACTTCTTCTTTCGTGTCAACCACCACACGGCCTTGTACGAGGCTAACTTCAACTATGCTTTGCCGTCTGTTGTCATCCACCCAAAATTGCGTACCCAAAGCAGTAGTGTGAATGCCATTAGCAGCGACAGTAAATGGATGTTCCGGATCGTGCGCGACTTCGAAAAAAGCCTTTCCTGTTAAATGGATGTTCCGGTCTTCCCTGAACTTTTCAGCAAACTCAATCACGGCCCCCGGCATTAATGAAACGTTGGATCCATCTGGCAGCCGCACTATTCTGGGTTTGCCGGTGGGGTTGCCCAATCGTTGCTTAAGCCGCAGGTTTTCTGAAGAAGCAACCGTTCTGCTCTTTTCACTGAAATCGCTAAACGCCCATTGACCGAGCAACAATATTCCACATAACAAGGCTGCAGCAATTCCAACCCGTTTAAAAAAGATGCTCCTTCTTTGGGCGTCAACATGGCTCGTGATCTTGTCCAGCAACCGATCTTTGTCAACGCCTGCCAATCCTTCCGTCCCTTCGGCCTGATACAGCGCTTCGTCCGGCAGACAGGCTTTCAACACGTCCGGATGTGCTTTCAGGTAAGAAGCCACCTGCCGGGCTTCTGCTTCAGTACATTCGTTGTTGAAGAAGCGTTGAATCATCAACGTTGTGACTTGCTCGTCCATAAATCATCTAGTATTACGCGAGTAATTGAAAAAACCCCCAAGCAGTTGCAAAAAATTTTAAAAGAATAATATGACGACGGGAATTAAAACTCTGCGCAGTTGGATTAAAGCCAGGCGAACGTGATTCTCTACGGTTTTTACAGAGATGTTCATTTGTGAGGCGATCTCTTTATAGCTGTATCCCTCAAGGTGGCTCAGCCGGATGGCGTTTTGGCGTGCGGGCGGCAGGCGCTTAAGAGCCGCCTGGAGTTCGGTATAATCTCGTTGTGCGCTGACAAGTGTATCCTGGTAGCAATTGGCTGCTGCCAGTTGGCGTTTGCGCTCACGCGCTTTTGTGCGAAGCCAGTCGATGAGCACCATCCGCGCATTCTGGAACAGCATGGTTTCCATCAGATGGTGGTCTGAAAGCGTGTTGCGGTATTGCCACAGCCTGATAAAAGTTTGCTGTACCAGGTCTTCTGCGTCGCTGTTATTATTTACTTTCTTTTGGAAGAAAGAAAATAGCCTGTCCACCCAAAGATGATAGAATTCTTTGAAGGCAACATGATCGCCCGCTCGTATGTGTCGTTTCAGGTTCAACTGACAGATTTCAAGTTTATTTTCCGACTGAAAAGCGCTCAATGAGCATTTATGGTAAAGCGTTAGCCAAATAGTTTTTACACACCTATTCTTAAAGTTAAAGATTAAATGGCATGAATGAGTGTGCAATCGTTTGTGCAAACGAGTGGAGGATAGCTGCGCTTTAACAAGCTCATCATTAGAAGCTGGTGCGATCGGTTAGCAAAGCAGGTGTTTAATCACCTGCATTATTTAATTATGTCTTTATCTGACTGGTGTTACGGTTAAAAGTCACGCACCTTTCCCAGGATCGCTTCTCTGTATTCTTTGATATTCTTGTTCTTTTCAGCCGTGAACACCCGTGTGGGCCAGGCTTGACCATGCTGCGGAACCAGTGTGTAGGTTTGCTGAGCTTTTGTAGAGAAATGTATTATTCCGTTGCTATTTTTATAGCGGACTATTTTCCCAGCTGCATCATAAACGTTAAACGCGTCGTTACCCCATGGTGCAAGTAGTACACAATCGTTGCCTAGCGCACTGTACACCTGTACGGGTCCTACCTGGCCTATGCTGTCTTTGTGCGCGGAAACACGAAAACCCTTCCTTGCCCAAAGCGTGAATGCAACAGGCTTGTTTTGCCATTCGTCCGGCAGCGCGGGGAAGAGCCTGATGATTTCTTCATGGCTTTGCAACAACATTTCGTTGACGGCAGCACCAATGACGCCCAGGGGCTCAAGACCCATTTGTACAAAGGGGCGGGTGGGGAGACCCGAGAAATGTCCGTTTTTGCTGTAATGGCTTCTGGAATCGTATATATAATCCCGCTGTGCTGAAAACTCGGGTTCTTTTAGTGAGTCCACATACCGGCTGTTTTTATGCCAATGATCAATATTGTAAAACAGGCCCTGCGGAAAATGTTGAAGCGCACGGATGGAGTTTTGCATCATCCGGTAACTGTTATCACCCATACCCAAACGAGCCGCCACAATCGGGTCTGGCGTGATGGAGTTTTTATATGCAGGATGATTTTGTATAACACGCGCAGCCGCCTGGTAATAGCGCGTCCCTTTATCGCTGATGCCGATCTGATTGGCAGGGAATACCAGGGAAGTGTTTTCTGAAAAGTGGGCTGAGCGAGACCTGTCCCGGTTTTCGGGTTTGGGGTATACGGTTCCGTCTGTATGATAAGCGCTCAAGAACTCTTCACCGTCTTCCATTTTTCCCATCGGAGGTACCCATAAATGATCCAGCACTTTTTGCCATTGCTGTTGTTTCGCTTTATCTACGTTCAACAGCAGTGCGGCTTTTAAACATTTTTGGAAGACCGCCTGGATCATGCCCAGATCAGTAATCGAATTTTTAAGGTTGTTTGCTTCCGGGCTTTCATACGGCTGCGTCGGATGCAGAAAATACTGCTTTGCTTCGGGGTTCCATTGTAACTTCTGTAGATAAAACTCCGCCGCTTTTTTCATAAACGGATATGCCTTGTCTTTTAAGAACTGCGCATCCCCGGTATAGCTATAATAATCCCAGAAGAACAAAGCGATCTGCGATGCTGGTGTAAAGTTATTCAGCATATCTCCCCGTTGCCAAAATGCCATTGTGCCGTCATAATTATGTGCTTCACTCCATAAAATGGCATTTTTCGCGCCACGCAGCAATGCATGCTTTTCGGCAATGGGCATCAGCCTGTAATAGGCATCGATGTAGGTTTTTAATAAGTCCCCGTCACCTGAAGGCAATATCTGCCAGTACATTTGTTGCTGGTTCCAATGGTGAGGCGTAACCCAATTACGGACATCATGGTTCCAGGTAAAAATGCCGCCGTTAAAATATACCGGATAACGACCTCTTGACGAAGCCGCCAGAATATATCGTTTCAGGTAATAAATATTTTCAAGATAGTTATCAGGAATATGAACAAACGAACGATCCCAGAACTGCTGCCACCAATCGGCATGGTCTTTTTCCAGAGCCGCTACGCCTGTGTCCTTACTTTCCTGCAGTAACTTTTTGCAATGTGCCAAAGGGTCTTTGGCCTCATTAGATGTTGCCACGGCCAGCATCACCCAGAACTCACCGTCTTCAAAAGCTGCCGTTTTCAGCTCTGCTCTTTTCTTTGAAGTCGCCTGGGCCTTAGCCGGCTGGCCAATAACAGTACAAGCCATAGCCATCTTAAGCCCGGAAAAATTATCCTGCAAATACATCACGTTTCCGTCTGACTGCGTTTCTGCTTGCCCAAGTCCTATTGCCGGATCTTTTCCATACCCGGAATACCAATAAGCAAAGCCCCGGCTACCCCAGCGCTCCAGGCCGATGGTGGCTGATGTTGCTCCAATGGTATCGCCGGACGAGGTTTTGGTGCAATGGATGATCCAAACATTTTTATTAGCGGACACTATCGAAGCTATGTTAACCTTGCCAAATGGGGTAGCGGCCTGTATGGTAGATTGGGCCTTATATAGAGAAAGCCTTGCATCAAAATCTTTTAAATAGATCCAGTCGAGGAACGGTCCTCCAAGATCAACATGTATTTGCGCGCCCGATCGGAGTAGCGCAGCCGATTCGGCGGTGTTCGCGGTGTCCAGAAGATCGGCCTTATTTACCTGTATCCTGATGCCGGTGGGCGTGCACCAGAGCATGCCGCCCAAATCTCCATTACCTAAAGGAAATCCCTCAAACCCATCGTAATGCGGTGAGCGGTACACAATATCATGTTGCGAGAAGTATTCGGATTGGTTGACCCTGAAAGGTGCTGCAATTTGAGCCTTCGTCCACTGCTGCCCGACGACTATCAGAATAGCCAGACAAAGTAGCTTTTTCATTTTATAGGGGTTGCTTGTTGGGTGATTGCTGCCAAGCTTATAAGTAAACAGTAAACCCTAGGTTTCGGGCGTGAATAAAAAAGCCATTTTCCAGGCACGGTTTTAAAACAGCACCTGGAAAACAGCTTTCGATTTTTAATTATAGCCTTCGTTCTGATCTAACTGGGGATTTTTATCAAGCTCCGCCAGCGGGATCGGAGGCTTGTTCGCGTCAGTTTATTCTCTTATTTAATTCAAAATAGAGACGTTTAACCGAATGACTAAACACGATATAGTACGCCCTAATAATTGTTACTGGATTCAGTAATTCTTACAAACATAAATTCACCTGGGAAACTGATATTTTGGAAGTATAAATCCCCATTGACAGCTTCTTGTTTCTGATTACCAACTTGACAATTAAATATCAAGCCGCCATACGAATAGACAGATGCATTATAGGAGCCAGCTGGCATGGGAGTGCCCTTATCTGAGAAATTAATATTGGCTCCTATATTTAAATTATAAGTATTGCCTGTGGCTATATTTGTAAACGTCACGCCATAAGTATACGATGTGGTATTATAATAGCCATAATTCGAGTAAACAACAGGTGCTGCTCGTACATAATACTTTAAATTGGATGTACCATACGGGGTATCATCCCAGCGATGTTTCATCAACGGATATTCATTCCACTTCGATATATACCATCCTTGTTGATTCGTTGTAATAGCAGAATGATCCCCCGATGCCCAGGAAACCATTCCCGGATAAGTAGCAGAGCTCACTTGTGTATAGCTACCATCAGTCCAGTATATGTGCTCATCTATGTTTCCAGGAGCATAGCCAATCCATCGTGGAGAACTTAAGGGGGCCGATAATGTACTCATGTACCAAGCATAACCATGACAGTTAAATCTACGGCTACTGCTATAATTGTCATAAGTTTTCATTGGTTGGGCATTGGGATAAGCGTTACTGAAATACGAATCGTAGTATGCCCTTGTAGAACTTGAAGATTCGCTAGTTATGTAGGCAACAACATTGCTACCCTTAGGGGTCTTTACGTCCGCTCTATTATCAGCGAAGCATAAAGCCGAAAAAAACAATACCGTTGCCAGTGTTATTAAATACTTTTTCATATGATCATAGATTTGTAGTTTTAATGAATACCGTTTATCATTTTCTTTGATTCCAGATCGATCCTGTTAACTGCTTCTTCACTAAGATTTAAGAGCTTATTTCTATCAGTTTCAGATATTTTCTTTTTAAAAAAAAGCATTGAAGTTCTGGATGACAGATTTGTTCGAAACCCGATGCCTTTAAATTCTTCTGGATGTAGCATTTTTGACTCATAGCCTTTGAGTAAAGCATTCATTAAGGACTGATGCAATTGATCATTGCTTGTGTTCAGAACTTCTTTTCTTGTAGAAAGCAATTCTATTGTTGATAGGGTTACAATAAATTTTCCTTTTGAATACTCTGTATAGCCATCGTTAAGAGAATTTATTCTCGAAATGTTTTTAAGATACTCGGTAGTAAAGTCTTTTAATGCTCCCGGGCGATTAGATAACTCCCTTATACCATTGAAGTCTGCAAAAAGCTTATCTATACCGTCTTCTACGTTATTAAATGCATATATATCGGTAAGCAATGGATAAGCTAAACATACGTCTAACAGGTCTTTTGTAGTTAATCGGTCGAGAATACTTTCCGGAATTTGACATGCATTAACCTTTTCCTCATTATTCTTTAATTGTTTCCATTCCTTCATTCCTGGTTTTACCGGATAGTCATATACAAGTGTTTTTAAAGGGATGATCTCATTATTCATGGTTGTTGTATGTTTGGCGTGCTTAAGCTCTCTTTGACAACCGAAGTTTATCGCAAAGAAGACAAACGTCAGTATTATTGTAAATATTTTTTTCATAGCTATTTTTTAAATGTGAAAAAGGCGTTGATCTAAGAACTTTGATCGATTATGTTTTTAGCTTATTAAGTTGGCGGTTTTTTTTTCATATCAAGTGTTTTACTTCGATAAACATTGGGATCAAATGTCATGTCTCTAAATAACCTCCGGTTCCTGCTGCTTGTTCATATAAATAAAAACTATCATTAAGTTCTAACGATAAGACATGTGCAATATGAGCGCTCTTTTTAATAATTCGCCCACTGTAAGTGCAGTAAAGTAGCTCGCGCTAAAGCTTTTCGAAAAGCAACTAGGCGCGACCTTGAGAATAAAGAAGTAAGCTATTCTCTTTTTTAACGATGTAAAATCTTTTAATTACAAAAGACAAGACTGCCATCAACTTCTTTCTTCGTTGAGTAAAAAGATTCCTCACATAGCTGGTGTCGCGACCCTATCAAGAATACGTTCAAAATGAGCGCCATCAATATTGTGTAAAAACGGCTGCTCCGAATGATTATTCCAGTAGTTTTGTATATTTTCAATCAGGCAATGATCCTCAGGATGATGCCTGATCCAATCTTCAAGCTGAGCCAGTTCCTGCGGAGTAGCTTCTCCTGAAAGTTTCCGGGATAATAATATGGCAAGTTCTTCCTGCATATGGCATTGCTTATCTTAATAGACAGCGTGCAGCAAATAACACCCTAAAAAAAAATTTATTTTTTTTGAAAGCGTGCAGGAAAGTAGTCAAAATGTTTGCCAACGGCATCGCCGATACGCTTAACAGCGATGACGAGTTGTGCATCCACGGTCTTTTCAGAGATATTCAGTATTTCGGCGACTTCCCTGTACTTCAAGCCATCTTCGCGCACTAATTTGAAGATGACCTTACATTTGGGCGGGAGATTTTCCACCGCACGTTTTATTTTAGACAATATCTCTGAAGAGATCAGTTGCTGATCCGGACGAGCGTCATCCCTTAATTCTATATTGATAAAATCAAATGCCTCGGTCCGCTGTTCCCGTGCCTTTTTCGAAAGAAAGTTGAGTGCCGTATTTTTTATGGCCGTGTACAAGTATGTCGTGATGTTGGAAACATGGGGCAGCCTTTCTCTGTGTTGCCAAATCTTCACAAAGACCTCGTCGAGTATTTCAATCGACGCTTCGCGGTTCTTCGTGATAGAAAATGCAAATGCTGCTAATCGCGCGGAATAGGTATTGAACAGGACTCTAAAAGCCTGCTCATCTCCGGCAGCGACAAGATGCTTCCATGACTCGAAGGAGTCTTCCTCAGTATATAAGCGTTCCAGTCCCATAAGCAAACGTCAGTAACAGACCAACGTGTAATTGTCAGTTTCAAATTACACATGGGCGCACTGAAAAATTACATCGAAGGTTACTCCCAACCAAAAAATAATAAAAAAGTACAAATGAAGTAGAAGTATTTCCATCATTCATCCGAGTAGAAGTAAGGTCTGTGTTCGATGACAAGCGTGTCGAATGCGTGGGCCAGAGTTGACTGATGCGTTGAAAGGTCAGGACTGAATGAAGCAGAGCGGCAATGGCCGGATATCGGGATCAGTGGGCGCAGTCATCGGTTTCAATAGCTTGTATTCGTTGATACAGAAATAGTTAAATAGCGGGTAGAAAGCGAGAGTAGGGCCGACAAATTATCCTACTGCTTTCTACCCACTATTAGGAACTTATTTCATCCAGCGCATTTTCGCACGTTTTACATCCTTCGAGTTGGTTCCGATCATGATTTCAAATTCTCCGGACTCCCAATCGAACTTCAAATCGCTATTGTAAAATTTCAGGTCTTCCGGCGTAATATCAAAGCTGACCGTCCGGTTTTGGCCTGCTTTCAACATGATTTTCTGAAACCCTTTCAGCTCCTTTACAGGACGGGTAACGCTGCCCACCAGGTCTCTTATATAGAGTTGTACCACTTCGGCTCCATCGTACTTCCCGGAATTGGTGATGGTAACGCTAGCTTTCAAGGTTTGATTTCCTTTCAATGAGTTGTTGCTCAGCTTTATATCGCTGTATGAAAAATCAGTGTAACTCAATCCGAAGCCAAACGGATATAACGGATCGTTACTTACATCAATGTAATTACTTCTGAATTTTTGAAACCATTTTCCTTCAGCCAAAGGACGACCGGTGTTTTTGTGGGCGTAATAGATGGGAATCTGCCCCACCTTTTGCGGAAAGCTCATCGTCAGCTTGCCGGAGGGATTCACTTTTCCAAACAGCACATCAGCAATGGCGCTACCTGCTTCGCTTCCACCAAACCAAACATTTAAAATGGCAGGCACATTTTCATGCTCCCAGGTCAGTGTTAATGGGCGTCCTGTGAATAACACTAGCACAACCGGTTTGCCTGTGGCCAATAATTGTTTCAACAATTTTTGCTGCATCTCCGGAATGTTAATATCCGAACGGCTGCTGCTCTCCCCGCTGAATTCGGCAGACTCTCCCATGGCGGCTACGATAACGTCCGCCTTGGCTGCAACCGACAGCGCTTCTTCCGCCAATTGTTCTTCGCTGCGTGCATCACGGTTCAATGTTTTGCCAAACATAGTGGCCCGCTCTTCCATCGCCGCGTCGGCCGTAAGATTGCTGCCTTTGGCATACATGACTTCAGCTTTGTTGCCTAAAAATTCTTTTAAGCCCGCCAGTACGGAAATAGATTGATCCTGCTTGGTGGCTACGCTCCAGGTTCCGGCCATGTTGTTGGCCGCATCGGCCAGCGGCCCTATAAGCGCGATCTTACCGGATTCTTTGAGTGGTAAAACACGTCCTTCGTTTTTGAGTAACACAAAACTTTGTGCGGCTATTTGCCGGGCCACTTTCCTGTTGGCATCGGTAAAGATTTCCGTTTTCGCCCGCTGCTCGTCACAATATTTATAAGGGTCCTTGAACAGCCCCAATTTATATTTTGCTTCCAGCATCCGGCGGCAGGCCGTGTTGATTTCAGCAACGGTTATCTTATTTTCTTTCAGTGATTTTTTCAGCGTTTTGAGAAACCCTTCTCCCACCATATCCATATCTACACCCGCCTTTAAAGCGAGCGCTGATACCGTCTGGAGGTCACCCATACCGTGATCGATCATTTCGTTGATACCGGTATAGTCGGTAACAACAAAGCCGTTAAAGCCCCACTGCTTGCGCAACACGTCGGTAAGCAACCATTTATTGCCGGTTGCGGGAATGCCGTCAATTTCATTGAAGGATGCCATTACACTTCCGACACCTGCGTCTACAGCGGCTTTGTAAGGCGGAAAATATTCATTGTACATGCGGATACGGCTCATGTCTACTGTATTGTAATCGCGCCCGGCTTCACCGGCGCCATACAGCGCGTAATGTTTTACACAGGCCAGTATGGTATTGTCAGCCTTCAGATCGCCCTGATATCCTTTGATCATGGCCCTGGCTATTTGAGAACCCAGATAAGGATCTTCGCCGTTACCTTCTGAAACCCTTCCCCAGCGCGGGTCGCGGCTGATGTCTACCATGGGGCTAAAGGTCCAGCCGATGCCATCTGCACTGGCCTCCGTGGCCGCTATGCGCGCGGATTGCTCGACCGCTTTCATATCCCAGGTACAAGACAAACCCAGTGGGATAGGGAAGGTCGTCTCGTAGCCATGTATCACATCCATCCCAAAGAGCATCGGGATTTTCATACGGCTTTCTTCGACCGCTACCTTTTGTATAGCTTTGATCTTGTCAACGCCTTTGATATTGAACAGGCCGCCTACCAGGCCTTTTTTAACGTTCCCACCAATACCAGAATTAGTAGCTGTGCCGGTGGTGAATTCGCCGGCGCTGGGCAAATTTAATTGTCCTATTTTTTCGTCCAATGTCATTTTGTTCATCAATGAAGTGATGAAGCTGTTCATAGCCGGATCTGTGCGCTGTGCCCACGATACGGTGGTGACTAAGAACAACAATGAAACTGAAAAGCATATATATTTTATCATACAATCGGTTTTTAAATTTCTAAAGTGGATTCGGAGCGATGAACTTCCGTTTTATTGCAAGTGAGACACGGTTATTTTTTCAGGTAAGGCTGCATCACTTTTTTCCAAATGGTATAACCTTTAGCGTTCATGTGCAGATTATCGGCTACAAAGATATCGCTCATGATACTGCCGTCTTTGCTTAACATCGCCGAATACACATCGATGAACACAGCCCGTTTGTCTTTTTTCAAGAAGGCTTTGATGGCCGAGTTCGCCGCTGTATACTTTGATAACAAATGTTTACGACTGGGGCTGGGTTTCATAGACACGTAAGCGAAGGGAACGGTTGGATACTTATCCCTGATGTATTGGTAAATGACCTTAAAGCGATTCATCACGGTTTCAACAGAAGGTGCGTCTGAAGCGGCAAAATCATTTTCTCCGCAATACATAACGATCTGCCTCGGCGCGTAGGGATAGATGATGTCATACCGGTAGCGGATGAGATCAGGCAGGGAAGAGCCTCCAAAGCCGCGATTTAAAATATGGTACCCCGGAAAATAATCATTGACGTCTGTCCATTTGGTGAACGAAGAGCTGCCTATAAACAAGATCTGACCGGATTCAGGGAAGGCTGTGCTGTCTGCCTGTTTGAATCGCTGCACTTCATTGTAAAACGGAAACGGTTGCTGGGCCTGCATAGCCGCGGCCAGCGCTACACAAAATACTAACAAGGTAAGTTTCAATCTACTCATATGATTTTTTTAAAAGTTTGTTGTTAAGGCGGTATCGAGGCAACCATATCATGGTTCGAAGCGAGGACGCTTTGAACAGCAAGGCTAATTCACTTTGATCACCGCTTTTTTTATTCACTATACGAGGCGTCCTCGCCTCGTATTTATATGCTGTTGCCTTTGGCGACCATCAATATAAATAATCTATGTCCAGTATTCCTTTTCCTTTTATATAATTAGAGGCACTACTGTAAATGTAATGCTCTGCTTTTTCCACGATGCCAGCCCGAACTGGATTGTCATGAATATACTGCAGCTTACTTCTCAAAAATGATTCGCTGGTAATTTCTTCCGGATGATTATTATTTGTCCATATTTTATATTCCTTGTTTTGATTACTGCCGCGTGCATAATATCCAAACATATACATCAGCCAATCACGCCGGCTTTCCGGTTCACTCTTTATTGCATCCATACATTTCTTGGTGGTATATGATTTGAAATCACGAAGCAGATCGCTTAACCTGCCATCGCCGGACTGCCAGATAACGTGAACATGATTAGTCATAATGACAAACGCACCCATCGATAGCCCTTTATTTTTCTGGCAATACTTCATATTCTCAATAACAATATCTTTATACAGCTTTCGGGAAAAGAGGTCTATCCAGCCTTCTACTGTGAAGGTCAAAAAGTAAAGCCCTTTTTGATCTCTTATTTTAAAACCGTCAGCAAATTCGTAACTCATCTTTCAATATTTAATGTCTTAAGCGGATTTGTTTGAGGTCGCCCGGAGGCGACACCATAGTCATTCGAGGCGAGGACGCCTCGAACAGCACCCGATTACCTTCTTTGCGAGGACGCCTCGAACAGCACTTCATAACACCATTCGGCAAACAGTGATTAATCCACTTTGATCACGTCGGTTCTTTCGCTTACTCCATTTTCATTTACAGCCTGTATGCTGTAATAATAGGTCTTTTGCAAATCCATCGCTTTCATCCAATACTCGTTGTTGCTGTGGACCATGATGCTTGTATACAATTTGTCCGGATGAGTACCGTAAAAAATATTATAAGCAAAAGCATTGTCTACCGGCCGCCATTTAATAAAGGCGCTTCTTTTGTCTTTCTGTGTTCTTAACACGACGAAGTCTTTAACTTTTTCCGGCGGAGCGCCGGCGCCTTTACCAAATACCCGGAAGCCACTGATGGCGAATTTCCCCGTAGGCATGTGTATGTTTTCCAACCTGATGAACCGCGCTTTCACCGGTGCTGGCAACTCAACATACTCATGGGGAATATCTGTTTTGTTGTTGCTTTTGTCCATCAATATCTTCCAGCTTTTTCCATCCAGTGAATAGGATAATTTATATTGATGATATTGATCGGTAAACTTACCCAGGCGATCTGCGGCAACATCCTGGTCGGCATAATTAATCTGTACGGCGTTCACCGTGGATAGTTCGCCAAGATCTGTTTGAATCCACTCTCCCTTATTGCCGCTCTTAGCGCTCCAATAGGTTTTGATCAATTCGTCGACAGCGTTGTTGGGAAGGTGGCCACCCAGTGTGGAGGAAACCTGCACCGGCTTGTTGTAATTGAGCAACATCCAACCTGTGAAATAGGGCGAAAGGCCATTTTTACCATAACCCGCAGCTTTTTTATCGCCGGGTAGGTAATGGGGATAATCTCCCAGCGTGGTGTTGCACCACATCGCACCATCCTCATCAAAGCCGGTAGGCCAGATGCCTAATCTTCTCTCGAAAGTGTTTTTTACCGAAATGACGGTGGTGGACACGTGCCAGTACCTGTTATAGTTGTCCTGGAAAGTGGCGCCATGCCCGGCCCCCCTTACGAAGCCCCCGAGCTTGATGCTCAATGGATCTGGCTGTGCTTCAAAAGGCCCTAACGGACCGGTGCCGATCAGCAGTCCGTCAGCATACCCACTGAACTCCGTGCCGGGAGCGCCATATTGTAAGTAGTACTTCCCGTTATATTTGGTCATATGACTGCCTTCGATAAAGGGATCTAAAAATGTGTTATCCATGTGTTCTCCGAATCGTTGCCAGCCAAAGCGCCACGGCTCTAACAGGTACATCTCTTTCCGGGTACCCTGTGGTTGCATGGTTTTTCTATCCAGCTCGACGCCATACATGGGAAATTTGTTGCTGCTGCCATTGTACATGTACAATCTTCCGTCATCATCTGTGAAGAACGAAGGGTCCCAGCCTCCGATATCGAATGAGTCTACCAGCGGTTGCCATTGATTTTCCTTGGGATTCGTGCTCATCCAGATCGTGAAGTTGCGGCTGTAGGTGGAACCGAAGACAATCATAGTGTCGCCGATAATGCCCACGCCCGGAGCACACAGCTCATCATATATCCCTGCATTCCATGGGCGGAGGAACTTCTTTGAAATGAATTTCCAATTCAACATATCGTTGCTCCACCAATATCCCCATTGATTGGTGCTGAACAAATAATAGTCGCCTTTATAATTGACGATCACCGGGTCGGCGGTGGCGCGGTGGCGGCCCCAGGTACTGAAATTGGGGATGGGAGTATACCCATAATCGATATTGATCGGGTTGCAGTAGGTGGAGGCACCGTCTCGTCCGGAGGCGGGAATATATTCGTTGAGGTCCCTTTGAGCCGCAACTGATCCGGAATGGCTTTGTGCATGTAATATATGGAATGAACATATAAGGCTTAATAGTAGCACTGCTGTTGAACGGAGCGTCGCCCGGCCAAACGTCCGTCGTTTCAAATCATTCTGCGACCATTCATGTGGGCGTTCAATCCCGTTGAGATGTGTTGTTGAGGATGGTATCATAAAAACTATTTTAACCAGGGGCTTTTAAACCCCAATTGTTGCAACCCTTTGCGGACATCTTTATCACTCATGAATAAATTCCAAAGCAAACCCGTCCGGTAGTTCTCGATCATCAAAAGAGTAATGCCCTGATTGATGGCCAGGTAGGAGTTGGCGTACCATTTCCTTGTGGCATTGAAACTGTCATAAAAACCATATTCGCCAAAAAGCTTATCTCCGAGTTGCTCATAAAAGAAGCGCAAAGCCCGCATGGACTCCTTCGGTGTATAGGGCATGCTGGCCAGCGAAGCAGCACAACAGATCGTACCATTGTCTTTCAGCGGCGACTGCTCGTGATATCTCTTTTTATAATCGCAGGCCGACAAACCCCAGGCATGCTCGCCGTAGCCTGCAAAGCCTTTAGGGTTCTCCACACAGTACTTATAGTTGATCAGGGTATGCGCCTTATTTTGCTGGCCATAGTCCAGGTAATCATCTTTTAATCCTCTTGGATCCAGACCCGCAAAGCCAAAATGTGCAAAGAACAACGGCCCGCCGTAATCCGGCCCGGCTGGCAAAGTGATGTCAAAAAATGTTTTACCATTTTTAAGGTCACCATTGCGTGCCCAGCCATTATCATAGATCTCCTTGGTAATATCATGGCCGGGTGAAGCGGCCGCCAGGACGTAGGCAATAAGCGCTTCGTTATAACCCTCTATTTTCAGGTTCATCGCCCATTGATGATTGGGGCTCCAGTGCCAGTACAGCGCCTTTCTCCCGCGTGTAAACCAGTCCCAGTGTACTTCCTGCCAAAGCGAAGTAATGGCAGTCCTTATTTCTTCTTCTTCATGATTTCGCTTGGTAAAGTATTGCCTGGCAGTCAACAGGCCCTGGAAAAGAAAGGCCGTCTCCACGATATCTGCGCCATCATCTTTTTTACTGAACGAAATGCTTTTACCGGTGCGGGCATCTATCCAATGCGGAAATGCGCCCTGATGTTTTTCCGCTCTCCGCAGAAAATGCAGTATCTGCAGCAACCGTGTTACTGCGTCTGCTCTTTTGATCCATTTCCGCTCTGTTGCCACAATGATCGCCATTACGCCAAATCCCGAGCCGCCGGTGGTCACAACGTTGCTGAAGTCTGCTCGGTTCCGCTCGCGCGCCATCCCTGACACCGGTTCGGCATAGTCCCAGAAATAACGGAATGTCTGGCGTTGTACTAATTCGAGCAGCGCATCGTCTGACAGTGATTCCTTTTCGCTCTGTTTCAAAATGATCCTACTTGTAATACGAACTTGTAAATCCGAGCTTAGCTAATCCATTCTGAATTTCAGGACAGCTCATGAAAAGGTTCCACAAGAGACCGGTCCTGTAATTTTCTATCATCACAACAATCGGGCCCTGATCTATGGCCAGATGTGACTGGGCATACCAGCCTTTTGTTTCGTTGAAGGCATCGACGAAACCATACTCTCTCCAGATCTTATCACCCAGATCCACGTAAAAATGCCTCAAAGCTTTCATGGATTGAGCGGGGGTATACGGAAAGGCGGATAAAGCTGCCGTGGGGGTGATGGTGCCATGATCGTTGGTGGGCGAATGGGCGTCATAGCCATTATAGGTGTCGCTGGCTGTAAGTCCCCAGCAATTCTCACCATAGCCCTTGAAAGCTTTAGGATTATTGACGCAATAGGAGTAGTTGATCAAAGTGTGATGTTGATTCTGCTTCCAGTAATCCGCATATTGATCTTTTAAGCCTTTCGGGCTAAGCCCGAGAAAAGAATAATGAGAGAAAAACAACGGCCCGCCGTAATCGAAGCCTAAAGGCAATTCGTAATTGTAGAATGTTTTTCCGTTTTTGAAGAAATTACTTTGTGCCCATCCACGGTGATAGACACGGCTGCTTACAGGGTAGCGCTCTGAGGAGGCGGCTAATACATATGTGATGAGGCATTCATTAAATCCGCGCAGCGGGAAATTCATGGCCCAGCCATTGTTGGGGCTCCAATGCCAATACAAAACTTCCTGTCCGTCGCGTGTAAACCAATCCCATTCTATATCGTTCCAGAGTCCGTTGATGCGGCCACGCAATTGACTTTCGACGCCGTTGGACCCGTTGAAGTATTGTCTTGCACACAGAAGGCCTTGAAAAAGAAATGCATTTTCCACCAGGTCGGCGCCATCGTCTTTGCGGCTGAAAGGGATGGTCTTGCCTGTTGTTCCATTCAGCCAATGCGGAAACACGCCGTGATAGGCGTCGGCTTTATACAAAAAATTTACCATTTTCAGCAGGAATCGCGCGGCAGTATCTCTTTGTATCCAGCCGCGATCGACGCCGGCAATGATAGCCATGATTCCAAAGCCTGTACCGCCGGTGGTTACTACTTCCTGTCCGTAATGAAATGATTCATTGCTGCGTTCCCTGGCCAGGCCGCTCACCGGGTGAGCGAAATCCCAGAAATAGCGGATCGTCTGCTTCTGAACGAGGTCGACCAGCGCAGAGTCAGCAATGTGTTTATCTATTTTGAGGGAATAGGGAATGGAGTGGCTTTTCCCGGCGACCGTTTTCTGAGCAAAGCAAATAATCGAAGCAAAAAGCGCGATCCCTAAAAATAAGTTTTTTAACATGATTCAAAAGTAGGATACTTCAATGGGGCTTCCTATAAAGAAACTGACCTGACTTTTGAGAGCCAGGTCAGTTTTGTTTTTTTAGTTGTTATTGTTGGAGGTGATTCTAGCGGCGTTTAAATAAAAGAAGCCCTCGCCTGTGGCGTTGTTTGGTCCGGCAGTTACCGAGACGGTTACCCGACCCTGCCCATTTGGCCTCACATTATTTATGCATGCAATTTCAGTCGCATTTGAGGCTGCGTTAAGACTTGCTGAACCCTGAGATTCACCAATTACTGTGTATTGGGTTTCTCGGTTATTTCCCGCCGACCTTGACCCAAAAAAGCAGAAGTTATATGTCAGGTTTTTATCTAAACCTGATATAACAAAGCTGCTCTTGGGTGTGATAATGCTTGTACCCCATGCTCTCGCATTGCCAAAGAAATTGTACTTTGACACATTATCCGGCATATTTAAGAAGGTCTTTGTTCCTGTTGCTCCCGCATTATTTATGGAATTGAAGCGCTCGGTTATTTTAAGAGCTAAACCAACAAAGTTGGTTAAGCTGTCATTGAGCGTAACTCTGGTGCCTTCTGTAACAGAAGAAACCCAGTTCCAGGAGGGAGATGCGCTGGGACTTCCAAAATCAATTAATACCGGATAATTAAGGGGACCTACTGACTGGAAGTCGGCCATGAAAGTTGTTTCAAAAGGCTTTAAGACCGCTAAATTGGCCGCATTTTGCGCAACAGCAATTTCAAAGTTAGAGAAACCAGCTGGCCTGTATTGCATACCCACCGGAGACTTGTCGAAAAGTGTTCGGAACCAAGTACATGCTGCTGTGTATTTTCCAAGCTCATTTAAATGATACCCATCAGCGACTGTAAAGGTTTCGCCCAACTCGTTCAGCAAACTGGTCCTGGCATCCTGGATCGCTGTGCCGGCCGGCACGATGATATCAATTGGTACAATGCTCTTTACATTTTCCGAAACATTAACAATGCCGTTATACATCGTCATCTGGTCTTTATTGTAGTTGGCAAAACCCGTATGTTTAGTACTGTCCGCATAAGCCCAGGTCTGGTGGTAGATGTATTTAACTTTGGAGTTGTTGACGTTCGATTTTACATAATTGAATAGGGTTGTCAGATCTTTACGAGTCGGGTCCAGCAGCCCTGAAAGTGGGCTGGCCTGTTGAAAGCTGATATAATCCCATTTCTCATCCGCGAGCGCCGTCTCAATTGAAACCTTGGAATAAGTTTTTTTAACACCTTCTGTGTTTATTTTTCTATACTGATATATGGAAGCGTTGCTTTGCGCATTCTGAACATGTTGTTCTAAAGAAGCTCCGCCGATGTACATATTGCCTATAATCACTGTTTTGCCACTCTCTTTGGCCAGTTCATACAAGTTGCTCTCTATCGCGTTCTCTGAAAAGCTGTTGCCGATAGCGAGAATTTTTATCACATCTGATCCGGTCGCACCTACATATTCAGATTCGGGCACATCGGTGCGTAAATGATTCGGATTCCCATCTTTTGTGCAGGCGGCAAAAAGCACCATGGCCGTGATGAGCCCGACGAATAAGCTAAATAGTTTTTTATTTAAGTGTGTCATAATATTGTTTTTGTACTGGATTTAATAGCCTGGATTTTGAATCAAGACGCCTTTACTGAGGTCAATCTGGGTTTGTGGAATAGGCAACAGTTCGTGCTTTCCGGCGACAAAGTTGGTCTTTCCGGCAGCCCGTAACACCTGGGCGGCGATACCCCAGCGTACCAAATCAAAGAAACGCTCATGCTCCATGGCCAACTCTATTCGTCTTTCATGCCGGATAAACTCACGTAACTCTGCCTGATCGGTGGTTGTCCTGTCGGGTAAGACTCCGGCGGCGGCATTTTTTCTGGCACGTGCCCTTACGGAGTTCAATGCAGATAAAGCCTCGGGAGCATTTCCCATCTCATTCTGCGCTTCAGCATACATCAGCACCACGTCAGCGTAGCGCAATATGCGGATATTCATCCACCAGCTTCCGCGGCTAATCGAGTTGCGCATGGAAGGATTGCCTAAAACTTTATGGTTATACCTTGGATATGGTAATACTGAGGGGTATTTTGGCGTAACCTCTCCGTATATGGTCAATCCGTCTGTGGTATCGGTGCTGGCATATAAAATGGTTCTTGCCTTCCTTGGGTCACCCGCCTCATACGCCGCTTCCAGCTGTGCACTGGGTACATTCCAACCCCAGCCCAGGTTCCAGTTATTTGTTCCGCGTAAACCCTGGATGCTGGCATATTGTATGCCTAGGCCTTGCGTATTAGTAGGAGTCGCGTGTGCCTGAAATTCTATGATAGACTCCGAACTATTTTCTCCCTGCTCGCTGAAAATATCGCTGTACGATGTATTCAGGTCATAATGCCCTGAGCTCATCACTGCTTGTGCTGCGGCTGCTGCCTGTGCCCATTTTTTCTGGGTGAGATATACTTTTGCCAACAGACCTCTGGCTGCACCGCTTGTTAACCTGCCTGCAAATTTGCTTTTATCCCAGGTCGCAGGCAGATACTGTGCTGCAAATGTCAGGTCATCTTCGATGAAGTTGTATACCTGCTCCACCGGACTTTGAGGAATGACTTGTTGCGCGGTAGGATCTGCATAGATTGTATCAATAATGGGCACTTTTCCGTATAAACGAACCAGCATGAAGTAGGCGTATCCACGTAATATACGTGCTTCCGCCCTTGATTGTTGCTTGATCTCTTCTGATGCGGTAATGGTATTCAACGAATCGATCGTTAGCAATACGCTATTACATTTGTTGATCAAACCATAATAGGAAGTCCAGATCAGATTAAATCGTCCACTGGCGGCATTCATGGTAAAGTCGTCCATATCTATCGGACCGCTCGTCAGTGCATCTCCTTTGTCGGCGTCATCGCTTCGGATGCTCGTGGTAGTTACAAGGCCATCGGCTGCAATCCAATAATTCCTCAGATCATCGTAAGCACCAAAGATAAACTGGTCGTAAGGACCCGAACCTCCGGGATACGGATAGTTATCTGCTGTATATGAGCCCTGGCTGGGCGTATCCAGGAATTTGCTGCATCCTGCCAAACTCATTAAGAGTACCATGGCGATGCAGGCCTGTGTCTTTATATTTTTCATTTGAAATTTCATTCTTTACAATATTTGATATTAGAAAGTAAGGTTAACGCCGAAGGTATAAGTAGCGGGTACCGGATATATGCCGTTGTCTGCACCGCCACCCAGGATACTGCCAATAGGGGCTTCCGGAGAATAACCGGTTACACCAGTCCAGGTTTTGATGTTCTGACCGCTGACATAAACTCTTGCCTGCTTTACTGGCCCGTTACCCAAAATACTTGTATTGAAAGAGTAGCCTAACTGAACCGTTCTTAGCCTGAAGTAGTCGCCGTTCTCCAGGAAGTAACTACTGAACAGGTAGTTATTCTCCCGGTTTTTGTCCAGAATAGGCTCGATATTAGAAGTACCAGGGCCGGTCCAGGCGTTGAGGCGATTCGATTCGTAGTTCAGATCCGCAAAACGGGCGTTACGACGCTGTGTGTAAATTTTGTTGCCAGCAACTCCCTGTCCTTCCACGATCAGGTCGAATCCTTTGTAACCAATATTAAAAGAAGCACCAAAACTGTAAGGAGGGAAAGGCGTACCGAGGTAAGTCCTGTCAGCCGTGTTCACGGTGTCGTTGCCATTAACATCTGCGAAAATGATGTCTCCTGGCAAAGCATTGTTGAAATAAGGAAGGTTATCGATCTGCGTAGGCGTTTGATAGATGCCTGTTTGCCGGTATCCGTAGAAATACCCAATCGATTTTCCGCTTTCAGTCAGGTTAACGCCTCCGTTGCCAATGATCTGGAAGTTGATGTTATCACCAATGGAATTCACCATATTTTTATTGTAGCTGAAGTTTGCACCAAATCCGTAGCTGATGCCGTTATCCAGCGCGTCGTTCCATCCCGTGCTTACTTCGATACCCTTATTGGTGATCTTACCCAGGTTGGTGAAATAACCACGGCCATCATTGGGTATTTCGAGGCTGGTCAAAATCCCGGAAGTAGTGCGGTCGTATACGTTTAATTCTACATTCCAACGGTTGTCGAACATTCTCAGATCCAGACCGAGGTCAATACTACGAACGACTTCCCATTTTAGATTAGGATCGGGGATATAAGCAGCTCTTACAGCTGTATAAACGTTTTCTCCAAATACCGCTGTTGAAGCATTACTCAATCCGGGTTCAAAGATTCGGTTTCTTACGCCGTTAGAGTTACCTACTTTACCCCAGGCCGCTCTCAATTTCAGGAAGTTGATGTCCCTGATCTCTCTCAGGAAGTCTTCGTCACTTACGACCCAGCCGGCACCCACGCTACCAAAGGTTCCCCATCGGTTGGCCGGAGCAAACTTGGAGCTTCCGTCCCGGCGAACGGTAGCATTTAACAGGTACTTATTTTTGAAAGCGTAGGTTAGTCTTCCGAAGCCACCCACTATGGATTCCTGGGCCCCGCCACCGGCGTTGGTAATCGGGTTGTTATCCTGGTTGACAATACCCAAATACCAGAAGTTAGGATCGTTAGGGATATTTAAAGTTGTATCTCTCCGCATACCGGACACATTAGAATTATCGTTATACACGGTAGTGAATCCTCCCATTGCAGTTAACCGATGACCACCTCCGAAATTTTTATCCCAGGTAAGTGTGTGGTCCTGCTGGAATCTCCTGAACTCCTCCTGTCTTTGAGATACGCTTGTGAACTGGCGATTATCAAATACGGTATCGGTACTTCCACCAAACTCTCCAAGGTTGATAAACCGATAGGGGAGTGGTGTATAATTGCGGTTATTGTTGAAGCCTAAATCTGCATACACAGTAGATTTCCAGGTGAGATCATTGGTAATTTTCCATTCTGCAAACATGCTTCCTACAAAACGGTAACCACGGTTGATCTCTGTATTTCTTTGGCGGTTAAGGGTCGCGATAGGATTACCCACCTGTGCGCGTTGGAATGAAGGCATGCTATAATAAAGATCATCTCCAGCCTGAACGGGTACGATCGGCGCTGACCATAAAGCATTATTAAACGACACTCCGGTTGGCTGTGTATTCCAATAAGTACCGGAGATCTCTGCACCTACCTTGAACTTCTTGCTGAATCTTAACTCCTGTTTCAGCCGGGCTACCACGCGTTCGTATTCGCCATATTTCACGACACCTTCCTGTTTGTTATAGCCCAGGTTGAAGTAGGTCGATGATTTTTCGCTGCTGTTAGACAAGCTCAGGCTTTGGTTCGTGAGCACGGCGGTTCTTAGGATCAGATCCTGCCAGTCAGTATTTGCTGTGTAATTGGTATAATCAAAAGGCCTAACTCCGGAGTTAGCCACCTGTGCGCTATACAGTTTTTTAAATCCTTCCGCATCGGTAACATCGATCTTATTGATAACCTTGTTGATGCCGACGGAGCTTTGAAAATTGATGACCGTTTTACCGCGCGCTGCAGTTTTGGTAGTAATAGCGATGACACCGTTAGCACCTCTCAAACCATAAATAGCTATGGACGATGCGTCTCTTAATACGTCGATCGTTTCAATATCTGCAGGGTTCAAATAATCAATATTATCCTGCAGGATGCCGTCTACCACATACAGCGGGCTGGCGCTGTTAGTACTGTTCACCCCGCGTATTCTGACCGTAGGAGCCGCGCCTGGTGTACCAGAGTTAGATATGGTCAATCCGGCTACTTTACCCTGCAGCGAACTAATCGGATTCGTATTGGGCATCCGCGCGATCTCTTCCCCACTTACTGAGGCGATGGAGCCCGTCAGGTCTCTTTTTCGCTGCGTACCATAACCCACCACTACTACTTGTTCCAACACGTCCTGCGACGCTTTCAGCACGATGGTAATATCAGTACTTCCCGACAAGTTGTGTTCTACGCTCTCATACCCCACTCTTGAAAACACTAGTACGGTTGTGTTATCGGGCACCGTCAAAGAAAAGGAGCCGTTATTATCCGTTACTGTTCCAATGCTTGAATTCTGTACCTGAACTGATACGCCTGAAAGCGGCGCTCCCGAACTGTCGGTCACTGTTCCGGTTACGGTAATGTCTTTTTTCACACGCGACCCTTCTTTGAGAACAAATAAATTATTCTCCATTTTTTGCCAGCTCATGCTGGTACCGGCCAGCAACACCGGAAGGATCTCCTCCAGCGTTGCGTTTTGCGAATTGATAGAAGCTTTTTCTTTTAATCCGCTCAGGTTTTCTTTGTATAAAAACCGGTAATTGGATTTGCTTTCTATCACACGCAGAATATCTGCGATCGGGGTCTTTTTTACGTTCAATGTAATCCGATCCTGGCCAAAGCTTCTGGCATTCAGGTTAAAAGAAAGCAGCAATAAGAATACCATGGTCAGTTTTATGACCGGTATCACTCTTGTTTTAGGCAGATGCATCACATCTCTAAGCAAGCATTTCATCCGTATATATTTTATGTTTTAAAAGTGAGATGATCGCCCGACCCGATCGATCGACGAGCCCGCCAGCATGAATTTTCTGGCAGACCTGTCTGAACGAATCTTTCAGGCGTTCCGGTCCGGACCGGTTAACTCAACAACACACATCATCTGTGAGAGAAGATGCACCCTGTTGGGTTTCATCAAATATTTTCTGTTAACGATTGGCGCCCTTATTGGAAAAGGGATTCAAGCTTTCGTTTGTTTTTACTAATTTTTACCACCAGGGCAATCATTCTTTTCGAATGGAAGCAAGCATTCTCAGGTACATTCTTTTGTCATTTTTAATCATGTTTTACGGGGTTGATGAAATAAATACATCTTGATTGTCAATTTTATAAGTGAAGGGGTTTGCCAGTTGCAGCGCGTTCAACGCTTGTGCGATCGTTTCTTTCTCGAAAGACCCGTTGAAGCGGAGTTGCTTTACTTTCTCGTCCTGGAAATGTATTGTAACGTCATACCAGTGTTGCATTTTAGAAGCAAGGGTAGTAAAGTCATCTCCGCGAAATTCCAGACGGTTGTACATCCAGGACGTTTCTATCCTTTGCAGTTCTTGCGTTGTACTATCCAGGAATTCCATTTTGGCAGCATCGGCGGCGTAATCTGTTGCGGCCTCACCGCTCTTGCCATCGACTGCCTGGTGGGGGATGATCAGCTTTTGATAAGGATACAACAGGATGGGCTGAGACTGCTCATCGTCCGAAACCCTGGTAACGCTCACCAGTCCTCTATATAAGGAAGTGGTCACATGTTGATCTTCGTCGTAGGCCTTGACATTGAAGCTCGTGCCCAGCACCTTGATCCGGATATCCCCGGAGTGAACAATAAACGGCCTTGCTTTATCCTTTACCACGTCAAAAAAAGCTTCTCCCTGTAATCTCACTTCCCGGGTTCCTTTAGAAAAGTCGTTGAGGTAAAACAGTTTCGAACCGGCGTTGAGCCAGACTTTGGTTCCGTCTGCTAATACCAGGGACTTGCGCTCTCCGTTACGGGCCACTGCGGCCAACTTGCTGGTGGCGGTTTTTTCTCCAACTGGATTGTCGACCAGGAAAGTGAACACCGCAATGAAACCAATAATGCAAGCCGCTGCTAACCAGTAGACCAGCCGTGGCCGACGTTTAACTGGAAGGCTGTGGTCCGCTGCTTCTATGTTAGCCGCTTTTTGTAACAGTTGCTGCGCCTCTAATGTGTAGTGGAGATTAACGGGATCGGATGCTTCGTTCTGTTTGCTGAAAAGCTCGTTTACGATATCGAATTGCTGTTGGAGGGAAGGATCTTCCTGCAATAGTTGTTGTAATTGCTGCAATTCGTCATCGCTGGCCTCTCCAAAGAGTGCTCTGGACATTAATTTCCATATACCATCGTCAATCGTCATTTCGTATAGAACCTTCGTTATCAATAAGGACAGGAAAAAGAAGACGATCTACTATACGGAAACTACATTTTTTTATTTTTTTTAAAAAAGGGAAGAGACGGGCGTTTCTTAGTGATGCCTAAGGCGGTGCAGATGCGCCTGACTGCAGTGGCCATCTGGACGTCGATGGTGTTTACAGAGATGTTAAGTATTTCGGCAACCTCCTTGTATCGAAGCCCATCTTCGCGGATGAGTTTAAAGATCATTTTACAACGCGGGGGCAGGTCTTCGATGGCGGCATTAACCTTTTCGAGCATTTCGCGGGTGATCATGATCTTTAGCGGATCTTCTTCAACAGTTGCCATATCCGGTACCAGCTCGTCGAAGGCTGCTTCGTTCCACTGACGCGCTTTGGCCGCCAGGCGGTTAAGTGACTGATTTTTAACGGCAACGTACAGGTAAACGGATAGATTATTAATAGAGAGAATATTGTCTCTATTCAACCAAAGCTTTAGCAAAACATCCTCTACGACTTCTGTGGCAGTTTCCGGCACCCGCACAATCGAGAACGAAAAATTGTACAAGCGCTTAAAAAACAAGGTGTACAAGCGCGAAAACGCGGCTCCATCTCCATTACAGATATCTTGTTGGAGATAAGATAGTTCTGATTCTATAGTGTGTTTGTTAATGATAAAGCAGAATCTGTTTAAAAAAACGAATTGGTCAGACAAAATTAAAATAAAAACATATTCCGCTGACCTCAAGGATCGGGGTGATCATCCGGTATACGCCGCAAAGCAAAAAGTTCCGCATACATGATCGCCTTTCTTGCTGTATAGAAGTCCCTGCCGCGCTTATCGTTGCTTGATGCCGATCAATTTGCGCGCCGGAGCAGGCTTTCAGCCAATGTTATAACACTGAATGGGCGGTTTTGTTATAAATTTTGATTAGTAAGGGGGATGACCTTATGGGGGAAATTGAAATGGTAATGTATTTATCGACCGCGGCGTTGGGCTCTTTTTATTAATGAGAGCGAGATCAAACCGTCTCTTATTAGACAAGAAGGCAACCCTTTTTCGTGTCCTGCGATTGCAGCATTAACAGGGGTTTAGTCCCCGTTGAGCATCTATATAACGGATGCTTTTCTTAAAATCGGACTTGATGTTTTTATTTAAGTGTTGTGTCCAGTCTGGATCGGGTTCACCTCGGAAGTTGGCGTATAAACCCAGAGCGTAGCCCCACTCTCTTTGACTGAGATAACCAGCACTTTTATAACCAAAACCATCCATCGTTTTCACTTCCCTGAACGCTGCGTTGGCGTTGAAAATGCCTAAACCAAAAATGACCGTAGTTAAATCGATTAGACTTTCATCGTTAAGTTCTAGTCTCTGTTCTCCCTGAATTTTGATGTGACTAAACTCATGAGCCAACGTCGCTACAAGATTTTCGGGATAGGATAAGTTCGATCTTTCCACAAATATGTCATAAAGGCCATTTTCATTTTTACCAAAATAGAGACCTTGTGACAATTCCTCGGAGTGATCTTTGTCAACGTTTGTCCATAGTGAACGACTTACCTCATATATATTATCGTCATAGACTTGTAGATTGATCTCTCTGATATCTATATCCATTTGTGAGGCTAGGATGAAAGCCGTCTCCCGCAACGACGACGTCGCGCCATCATACCTTATGGGAAAGTCTTTTTGATCTGGGGTCAGAACATTTTTAGATCTCACATAATCTTCACCGAACTCGTTGATCAACCAATCAAAGGCCTGTATCATCCATGTTTCTGTGTCCCGGTCAATCGGGCAGCGCCTGGTCTTATTGAAGAAAGAATGAAACATTTTTACGAAAATAGGGCGTAAGTTGATAAAGCGGGAAATCGTTGCTGCCGGGCTTCACATTCATTATCCGCAATATATTCCGAAAGTCTGAAGGCCTTTTGGCCTCCTGGGCTTGGTTGTCATCGCAAAGTCGCGTCAACGACGAGATGTTAAACCCTACAACCCCGGCGCACTGAACCCCAGCTTTTTCAGGCCGGTGCGAAGTTCGGGGCAACTCATAAATAAATTCCAAAGCAGGCCGCTCCGGTAATTTTCAAACATCACGACGATAGGCCCCTGGTCAATGGCCAGGAAAGAATGGGCGAACCAGGGCCCATCGTGTTGCAGTACATCGAGTGAAAAAGCGTCGACGAATCCATATTCTTTGAACAGGCGGTCGCCCAATACGTAATAAAAAAAATGCAGGGCGGCGAAAGACTTGTCCGGCGTATAGGGCATCGAGGACAACGCTGCTGTTGGGGCAATAAAGCCCAGATCGTTCGTGGGGGAACTGGCTGCATATCCTCCTTTGATATCGCTTGCTGTCAGTCCCCAGACAGAGTCGCTATACCCATAATAGTTTTTGGGGTTTGTTTTGCAATAGGTATAATTGATCAGTGTGTGATTCCTTGTCTGAACACTGTAGTCGGCATAGCGGTCAGATAAAACACCGGGGTTAAGACCGAGGAAGGAGTAGTGAGAAAAAAATAAAGGGCCGCCGGCATTTTCACCGAGCGGCAGCGGGTAGTTGTAATAGGTTGCTCCATTTTGCATCGCACCGTTTCGGGCCCATCCGGCGTCATAGACTTCCCTGGAGATGGGATGCGTGGCAGAAGAAGCGGCTAAAACATAAGTGATCAGGGACTCGTTCCAGCCCTGCACCTTAAGATTGATGGCCCAATTAACGGTAGGACTCCAATGCCAATACAATACATCCTGGTTGTTTTGACGAAACCAATCCCATTCCACCGCGTTCCATAGCTCATTGATGTCATCGCGAAGCGACACCGAAGCTCCGTCGCTGCCGGTAAAGTATTGTCGCGCTGTGAGCAAGCCCATCATCAGGAAAGAAGTTTCCACCAGGTCGGCGCCATTATCGTTGGCGCTAAAAGGAATGACGGCGCCCGTGCTACCATTAAGCCAATGAGGAAAGGCTCCATGAAAGGACGGCACTTTCTCTTTTAAAAACGTGACGATCTTCTGTATGCGGGCCATAACGTCCTGGCGCGGCAAAAACTGTCTTTCTGCACCCGCGATGAGCGCCATGATCCCGAAGCCGGAACCTCCGGTCGTTACAAGATCACCCGATGAATTTCTTTCCCTTGCCATGCCGGACACGGGGTGGCCAAACTCCCAGAAATATTTCAAGGTCTGCCGCTGCACTTTATCAAGCAATTGCTCCTTTGAAATGGGTGGAAATTTACGGGAGGAATCCAGCGATGTGGCAAATGTTACCTTTTTGGGCGCAGTGAGGAGCGCCCCGTTAGCCGCAGTCAATCCCGCTGATACATCCAGGCGATACCTGGAAAGATATTGCAACGGTGCCTGAGGTGTGATCACCACCGTGCTGTCGCTTCTTTGAAACCTATAAGTACTTGCTACCCGGTTACCGCTTCCGTCAGAGATCCCGATGCTGGATTGTGCAGCCGCTTTATCAACCGGCATCGAAAAGTTAATACTTATCTCAGGCAATCGGTTAATGCCGGAAAATGGTTCAATAGCGCGGCCATTAATAATGGTCGATACTAAAACAATGTTTCCCGGGTTTTCACCAGGGAGGGGTTTGCCGTCGTCTTTATTTTTGCTGCAGGCCGGCAATAAAAGCAGCGGCAACGCGTATATAAGAATCTTCACAAAGAGCGTTTAAATGATCACCTGACATGATTATTGTCCACGTCGCTCCAGAATAGCGATGGCCGAAACCTCAATTGGCGTCAATGATTTGTTGAAAATTCGCACCTCATCCAGTTTCCCTGAAAGATAGCCCGCCCAGCCTTCGCCGGCGGAAGCAGTGGTGCTGCTCGGTACCGTCATGAAGTGCAGCGCGCCAAAGACAATAGGCCCAACGTTAGAAAACTGTGCTTGCGTAGGAGCAGGATTACCACTTTTGGTGTTAGCCAACGATCCGTTTACATAGGACCTGGCTACACCATTCTCATCGTAAGTGAAAATATAATTCGTCCAGTTGTTGAAAGCCCCGGATACGTCCTGAATGCCGTTATCCGCCTGGTAATTGGCCGGGGTGTTATTGTTGTTCCTGAAAATGGTTTTAAATCGGGCTACTCCGGCCGGACCGTTGTCCAGAAAAATATTAACGTTAGCCCAGAATTCAGCCGTATGACCGATACTTACCAAACCTGTGGCTCCTACATTTTGTGCCGTGTTCACCCAGAGACTGATAGAATAAGCTTTCAGGTTTTTGATAGCGTCCGAGGATGCGGCAGTTGCGTACGCTTTATTTGCCGGTGCAGCGCCGGTAAGTGCCTGTCCCTTGAGTCCTTCTGAAAAAGACATCCCACGGTTGGTGCCCGCTACACCGCTCACACTGTCGGTCATGTCACCGTTGAAGCTCCAATAGGCTACCAGGTTAGAGGCGGCCACCTGTCCGGCTGCGGTGTACCCGCCTGCTACTGGCGGCACATCTCCGGGAGGAAAATCATCGTCGAGATTGACTTTGGTGCAGGACTGAACCGACAGCCCGATAAAAGCGGCTATGAATATTTTTAAAAAATGAGTTTTCATTCTTGTATTTTTTTGCTTGCAGCTCTGCTGCTGATTGTTGTTCGACCTGATAACGATCATTTAAGATCGATAGTTATCTATACCCGTTGGAAGTCTTTAATAATTCGGGTTTTGCTTCAATCTTCCCTGGCTAAAATCGATCTGTACCTGCGGTATGGGGAAGCGTTCATGTTTTCCCGCAACAAAAGGTTTCCCCACTGCCTGCATCACCGCTGCGGCGCGCCCGGTACGCACCAGGTCAAAAAACCGGTCTGCCTCCATAGCCAGTTCTACGCGCCTTTCGCGCCAGATATCTTGGATAGTTGCCGAGGTGGTTTCCAGTCCGGCCCTGGCCCTTACCTGAGACAGCGGTGTCAAGGCGTCGCCACCGATTCGGGCCGCAGCTTCGGCGTTGATCAGCAGCACTTCTGCATACCGGATCAGCCGGATGTTTTTAGGCCGGTTGTCTTTATCTGTCAACAAACCGTTACAGGCCAGGCTTTCCAAAAACGGACTATGATAGGCCTTGTAATTATACCTGTCGCTCACAACGGCGGGTTGAGCGGGGATGGTAAAGCCGTCCCAAAGCACGGTCGGAGATGATCCTGTGAAAATGATCGTTCCCGCCCGGCGCACGTCTCCCGCTTCGTAAGCCGCAGCCAGGTTAGCAGAAGGCGTATTTAAACCAAAGCCAAGGTCGCCACCTGTCCACAACTGCCCGTTAACGGTTTGATTGGGAAAAGATCCGCGGGGGGCCTGGAAGTTGCTGTAATTTTTGCTGATCGCATTACAATCGCCAGCAGCAGCCCTGTTGGGACCGGTTTGTACTTCAAAAATGGATTCAATATTGTTGATCCCTCCTTCCTCCGCAGACGTTGCTTTTTCGCGGAATACCTTCGCATAATCAGTGGCCAAATCATATTTACCTGAATTGATTACGGCCAGGGACAGGTTGTATGCCTCCTGCCAATTCTCCTGGTAGAGATACACTTTCGATAGAAGCGCCTGCGCAGCGCCTTTAGTGGCGCGGCCGACAATCGAGCCTGTTTCGCCTTTTTCAGGGAGATTATTAACGCCGAAAGAAAGGTCCTCTATAATTTGCGCATAGATTTCATCTTCAGAAGCGCGCGTCTGAAATTCATCATTGTTCTGTTCTGCAGGAGGGATCACCTTGACAATTTTAGGGACACCGCCAAAAATTCTCACTAAGTTGAAATAGTAATAACCCCGCAAGAAGCGCGCTTCCCCGATAAGCCTATTTTTTATCGCTTCTTCATAGGTTCCCGCTTCTAATATGCTTAATGCTTCATTGATGCTTCCTATTGAGTTGTAGTAGGTGGTCCAAACATCATTAAAAATCGGGGTGTTAGAAGTATGGGAGAAGTTGTCCACAAAAATGCCATCAAAGCCAGGATCAGAAGCCACGGAACCTTTATCACTGTCATCAGAAGTGACATCTCCCAATATTACAAATTTCAATCCTACGGTTCCCTGCGCATAAAGCGTATTATAGACACCCGCAATTAGAAGGTCTGCAACGGCCGGGTCTATCAGGGCCTGGTCTCTCGTTAATCGCCCCTGGGGCGGCACATCCAGGAATCCCTTTTTACATCCCGAAAACACCGCAATGCTCAGGGAGAGAAGTAAGGTATATAAAAGCGTTTTCATTGTTCTGTTTTTGATTTTAGAAACTTAAGTTTAAGCCGAGTACATAAGTGCGTACAGAAGGATATGTGTTCAGATCCACACCCTGGGCGAGGGACGCTACCCGTGCATCCGAATTCACCGTCAGGATCTCAGGCGTAAAGCCGCTATAGGGCGTAATGGTGAAGAGATTTTGTGCTGACAAATAAAGACGGCAGTTGGAAACTTTTGCCCTTTCGAGCCAGGACGACTGCAGCGTGTATCCGATGGTAAGATTATTCAGGCGGAAAAAATCACCGCTTTCAATAAAATAAGTTGAGGCCGGAAGCGCTGATGCGTTCGCGCGCGGCACATTGGTATTCGGGTTATTAGGCGTCCACCTGTTTTTCGCTACGGAAGCCTCAACGTTGTCCGTTAACTGGTTGGTGCCGCGGGCAGCTTTCTTACCATTATATATTTTGGCACCTGCAAGACCAAAAGAACCAAAGCTCAGGTCAAAGGACTTGTACGAAAAGTTGCCGTTAATACCGTAAGTAACCTTGGGCTGATAAGACCCGGAGAACGCTCTGTCGAAATCATTGATCACGCCGTCAGGCGTACCGTTCGGCCCGCTAAGATCCAGGTAGATGAGGTCTCCCGCACGCGCATCCGGCTGGGCCGAAGCATCAATTTGTGCCTGGTTCTGGAAAATACCTGCCGCCTGCAAGACATAGTAACTGGCGATCGGTTGACCGTTATCAGTTCTTGTAACATTGTAGTTGCCGGCTGTTCCTCCCAAAAGTGGTTGGCCACCATTTAGTTTCTCAATATTGTTCTTGTTATAGGCCACGTTACCGCTTACGCTGTAAGTCCAGTCGCTGCCGATCTTATCATTCCAGTTTAGGCTTAACTCGATACCTCGGTTCGAAATAGTAGTCGCATTGGTAATATATTGATTATCGAAATCGTATACTACCCCAGAAAGTGGAATCTGTATTAATGCGTTATCGGTCCTTTTATCGTACAGGTCAATAGTACCGCCCAGTTTGTTTTGAAGTAGGGCAAAATCCAATCCTATATTCACTTCCTTGGTGATTTCCCATCTGATGTCCGGATCAAATGTCTGGTTAAAAGCAATGCCCTGTACGGCTGGAGTTCCCGAAGGAAAATAATAAGGTAGGTTTTGCGTAGCGACGGGTATAAACTGGGAAGACTCAATATTGTCATTCCCCTTCGCACCATAACCGATACGCAATTTCAGCAGGTCGAAAGCCTGCTGATTTTCCATAAAAGCTTCTTCTGTAATATTCCAACCGATTGCGGCTGATGGGAAGTAACCATAACGCTGGTTGCTGCCAAACTTGGAAGACCCGTCGGCGCGGAAAGTCGCGGTCAACAGGTATCGGTTGTCAAATCCGTATTCCACCCTGCCGAGGTAGGAAAGCCGCGTTCTGAGATCGCCGGTGTTCTCAACGGTTTGTGTTCCCGCACCGCCCGCGTTCAAATACCACTGATCGCTGTTCTCCGGCACATTCAGGGCTACACCTCTGACATTATTCAGTCTGAATTTTTCTGCCACAAACCCCGCTAAAACAGAGAGCCGGTGCTTGTCGAATGTTTTTGCATAAGTGGCCGTGTTATCCCAGATCAGGGTGGACCAGTCGTTTCTTTCCACCGTGAGCGTGCTTACGGCTCTCGACTGGTTACCGCCTCCTTCGATGAAGGTTGAAGTATCGCTTAAAAAGGGATAAGCAAAGTTGGTGCTCTTGAGATAATTCAGATCGAAGTTCAGTGCCGACCGTATGGTCAGGTCTTTAATAGGTTTCAGGTCGATGCCAAAATTTCCCTGGATCCTGTTTGTGACAACGTTGTTATAAGTTTTATCGATAGATAAGAGCGGATTTGATACGTTGCCCGCCAGCGACGTGTTGCCGTATCTGTCACCGACTTTTGAAGCTACGTATGGCGCGGCGCGATAGGCGTTGCTGAAAGCATCGAAATCGGCGCCATCGGCTTCGCCTCTCGTATACGACAATTGCGAATTCAACTTGATCCACTTGTTAAGTGTGTATTCGTTGTTCGATCTTAAGGTGAATCTTTCAAATTTATTTCCTTTCTGAATACCTTCATCTCCGAGGTAACCGCCACTCAGGAAAAACAGGAAGCGCTCATTGCCGCCGGACATCGATAGATTGTGCGACTGTTGATAAGCCTTTTGTAAGATCGCATCATACCAGTCTGTGTTGTTACCCACCAGCTTGGCAGGATCAATCAGGTTGGCACCACTGCCATAATAATTACTGGCTTCATTCAGGTAGCCGGCATATTGCTGCTCACCAGCCATGTCTACGAGGTTGGTGGCTTCTTTCACTGCTACGCTACCCGAATAATTAAATGTTGTTTTGCCGGAACGTCCTTTTCTCGTCGTGATGATGATCACACCATTGGCGCCTCTCACACCGTAAATCGCGCTGGCACTGGCATCCTTCAGGATGTCCATGGTAAGGATGTCGGCGTTGTTAATGTTCCGGATATCATCGGTGAGTACACCATCTACCACATACAGCGGGTTAACCCCTGCCAGTACCGAACCGGTTCCGCGAAGACGCACGTTAGGGTTGGTGTTTGGCTCGCCCGACCCGATGATCTGTACGCCCGCCACTTTACCCTGCAATGCCTGGGTGGCGGTTTGTACCGGCTGTTGTGCAAGCTCTTCTCCTTTCACCGAAGCCACAGCCCCTGTTACGTCCCGCCTTCTCGCGGTTCCATAACCGATGACTACTACTTGTTCCAGGCTTTGGGAGGAGGTGGTCAATACAATGGTCAATTCAGTACGACCGTTTAATGTCTCCTCTTTTTCCGTATATCCGATCGAAGAAAATACCAGGACCGCACTGGTATCAGGTACCTGGATTGAAAAGTTCCCGGACGAGTCGGTAGCAGTGCCAATGTTAGTGCCTTTTACCTGCACCGACACATTCGGGAGAGCTGCGCCCGTCTCACTGATAACA
Organism: Niabella sp. ZPM-14; assembly: GCF_055693045.2. Classification (NCBI taxonomy): domain Bacteria; kingdom Pseudomonadati; phylum Bacteroidota; class Chitinophagia; order Chitinophagales; family Chitinophagaceae; genus Niabella; species Niabella sp. ZPM-14. The sequence continues at coordinate 2,454,021 of NZ_CM181148.1, read as the reverse complement.
CTACCTGTTACTGGGGTTTGAGCGAAGGCAGCGGTGCTGAAGAAGAAAGTAAGAAGGGAAACAAACACACGCAGACACCTGGTGCCTCTGTTGGGAGGATAACCACCTCCGGATTGCAAGCATCTCATTGAGATCGATTTTAATTGAATAGAATAGTGTTTAACAGAATGTGGGCATTTACGAACATTCGTGAGTCAAAGGTAGTTGTGTTTTAATATAGGTTGTGAAATTTTTACTAAAATTTTTTTTGATTGAAGCTGTTAGGTTTTTGCTCCATCCAATCGGTGTAGGCAAGGCTCCCTAATCGTAATCTTAGCGGAATTTTTGTGGCTTGTTCCAGTCTATACTCTCCTTTACACATAAAACCCTGGGGCATGGAAACGGCTGTAGCGCTTGATTTGAGCGGGGTCGTAAAGGAATAGTTGGTGTGGAAACTTGCCCGCGGCACTAAAGAGATTCGATAATAAAGTGCAGGCTTTTCCACCTGGGGTCTACTTTTTGAAGGAGATTTTTGTGCTGATAAATCGCACAAACCCAAAAATATAAAGCAATAAATCGATAAGAAAAAATATTTCATGCAGTCAATATTAATACCTTTGTAAAGTTAGGCTCGATTTTTGATAACAAAAATTTTTTGAAAACTGTGGCTTTAGGTCAATATCTACAACAAAAACTTCTACAGAAGCTCTCTCCCCAGCAAATTCAGCTCATGAAGCTGCTTCAGGTTCCCACAGCAAATTTAGAAGAAAGAATTAAAGAAGAGTTGGAAGCTAATCCTGCACTTGAAGTGGATGAGGGGGCCCACAAAGACGACGATCCTTACGCTGACGAGTTTAGCAATAATGCGGAAGAGCCCGATAATTACGAAGAGCAAGATGGCAGTGCAGATGATTACGACAATATTGATGTTACCGAATACCTGCATGACGACGATGGCGAAATTGCAGATTACCGAACCAGGGAAGATAATTACTCCGACGATGACGAAAATCGCCAGCTGCCTATCAGAACCGAAGCCTCTTTCTACGACCTGATGGTAAGCCAGCTCGGCTTGCTCTCTTTGGATGAAAAGCAAAAAAGGATAGCCGAACATATCATCGGAAGTATTGATGAAGACGGATACCTGCGTAGAGATACGCCTGCGTTGGTGGACGACCTGGCATTCCGGCAAAACATAGAAACGACGGTTGAGGAAGTAGATCATATCATCTCGAAAATTCAACAGTTTGACCCGCCCGGCATTGGTGCCCGGGACCTGCCGGAGTGCCTGTTGCTGCAGCTGAGAAGATTGAAGCAGGAAGGCAAAGAGGTGGATATCGCGATACTGGCGATTGAAAAATACTTCGACGAGTTTACCAAAAAGCATTACGAAAAAATACAAAGAGGGCTGGGACTTACCGATGAAGCGTTGAAAGAGGTGATGCAGCAGATCATCAGGCTGAACCCTAAACCCGGCGGCAATATCGGATCAGTGAATAAAGCAGAAAGCTATGTAGTTCCTGACTTTTTTATCCTGAACAACAACAGCAAGCTGGAGCTGACCCTGAATAGCCGCAACGCGCCCGAGCTCCGCATCAGCGAAGGATACAGGGACATGATGAAGGAATACAGCCGCGGCACGAAGAAAGACAAGCAGCAGAAAGAAGCCGTGCTCTTCATCAAGCAAAAGATCGACGCTGCCAAATGGTTTATTGATGCGATCAAGCAGCGGCAACACACGCTCCTGGACACCATGAGCGCGATCATGAATCACCAGGAAGAGTTTTTCCTGACCGGTGATGAGACGGCGCTGAAGCCCATGATCCTGAAAGATATCGCAGAAAAAACACACCTTGATATTTCCACCGTAAGCCGTGTGGCCAATAGCAAATTTGTTCAGACAGAATTTGGTACCTACCGGCTTAAATTTTTCTTCAGCGAATCTTTGAGCACAGATAGTGGCGAAGAAGTATCCACGCGGGAGGTGAAAAAGATCCTCAGCGACATGATTGAATCGGAAAGCAAAAAGCATCCCCTGAGTGATGAAAAGCTGACAGAATTGTTACAGGAAAAAGGATACAATATTGCCCGCCGGACTGTAGCCAAATACCGGGAACAACTGAACATTCCGGTAGCGAGGTTACGGAAAGAGTTGGTGTGATGAGGTTGAAGGCTGATAAGTTGACAACAGATGGTCTCTTCGGCTTTTCTAACTTAGAACTTTGAACCTGGAACTCGGCTAACCGGGTCCGACCTGCCTAAAAGATCGGATCAGGCGGGCACCCGGGTCTGACCGGTATCTGAACCACACGCCCCGACAACTTTTCAGCCGGAATATTTTAACTTCCTGCTCAATAACCTACATTTGCCGCCGATACAAATCTCCAATCATAAATTTCAAAACAAATTATGTCTGTTATTGTAGTCGGCTCGATGGCCTTTGATGATATAGAAACGCCTTTTGGAAAATCTGATAAAATCATAGGCGGCGCAGCCGTTTATATCGCTTACGCGGCTGCTAACTTCACCAAGCCGATTCAGCAGGTGTCGGTGGTAGGGTATGACTTTCCTGAAGAGGAGCTGAATGATCTGCGCCAGCGCGGTGTAGACACAGAAGCGGTGGAAATAGTGCCGGATAGAAAATCATTTTTTTGGGCCGGTAAGTATCACCTGGATATGAATACGCGGGACACGCTGGTAACAGAGTTAAATGTATTGGGTGATTTTAAACCTGTGATCCCCGAAAGCTACCAGGGTGCAGAGTTTCTGATGCTCGGTAACCTCGCGCCGGCGGTGCAGCTCAGCGTGATCAGCCAGCTAAAAACAAGGCCTAAATTGATCGTGCTGGATACGATGAATTTCTGGATGGACGTGGCATTGCCCGAGCTGGAAGAAGTGATCGGGAAGATCGATGTGTTACTGGTCAATGACAGCGAAGCGCGCCAGCTTACTGCAGAATTTTCATTAGTAAAAGCGGCAAAGAAAATATTAACCATGGGCCCTAAATACCTGATCATTAAAAAAGGAGAACATGGAGCACTGTTGTTTCATGAGGACAGGGTGTTCGTTGCCCCTGCGCTTCCCCTGGAGGAAGTTTTTGACCCCACGGGCGCCGGCGACACTTTTGCAGGCGGCTTTATAGGTCATCTTGCAAAGACGGGCGATATCAGCTTCGAAAACATGAAAACTGCTATCATCATGGGCAGTGCTATGGCCAGCTTTTGCGTGGAAAAGTTTGGCACTACCCGCCTGAAGGAAATTACGAAAGAAGATATCAACCAGAGAGTGCAACAGTTCAGAGAGCTAACGAACTACCAGACAGAATTATAAAAATTATTTTCTTATGGTTAAAGGCTCGCTGCATAAGCGGGCCTTTGTTTTTATATTCGAACAGCAGCCGGGTTGCATTAAAGATTCAGAAAGGAAAAGCAATCATCGGACAGTTTTTATACAACGGGTTTTATGGTGGTAAGTGATTAAAAAAATCTGCTGCCCCATATTCCCCAGATAAAGTGATTGCGACGCAACACCGATGCCACCAGCACAAAAGCTTGTATTACAAAAAATATTTTGCTGAAATAAAATCTCGCTCTAACTTTGCGTCCCAATGACAATAAAGAAACATACAAAGATTAAGAGCATCCTCGACGGAAGGTTGTAATTTTTGTGTGCAGAAACATAAATTTTTTTAACAGGCCTTCCGTAAATGCGGAAGGCTTTTTTTATCACCAAAAATCCCGAAGCCGCCTGGGGCGGAGCGAGGGGCCATTAAAAATGAAATAGAAAATGAAAGTTGCAGTAGTGGGTGCCACCGGCCTTGTTGGTACCAAAATGTTGCAGGTATTGGCCGAAAGAAATTTTCCGGTTACAGAACTTCTTCCTGTTGCTTCCGAAAGAAGCGTGGGAAAAGAAGTGGACTTCAAAGGAAAAAAATATAAAGTGGTCAGCATGTCTGACGCTATTGCCGCAAAGCCTGCTGTAGCGCTGTTTTCAGCCGGCGGAAGCACTTCAACAGAATGGGCGCCTCAATTTGCAGCAGCGGGCATCACCGTGGTAGACAACTCATCTGCCTGGAGAATGGATCCTGCAAAACCGCTGGTAGTTCCGGAGATCAATGCCGATGTATTGACCACTAACGACAAGATCATTGCCAATCCGAATTGTTCTACTATCCAGATGGTGGTGGCACTGCAACCGCTTCACAAAGCATACAAAATAAAAAGGGTGGTGGTTTCTACATATCAGAGCGTAACGGGAACCGGCGTGAAAGCGGTGGACCAACTGATGGGGGAGCGCAACAAAGCGGAAGAATATCCAATGGCTTATAAATACCAAATCGATCTTAATGTGATCCCTCAAATTGATGTGTTTACCGATAATGGTTACACCAAAGAGGAAATGAAAATGGTGAATGAAACCAAAAAGATCATGCGCGATGATAACATCAAAGTGACCGCTACTACCGTTCGTATTCCGGTTATGGGTGGACATAGCGAGTCTGTGAACATCGAATTTGAAAATGAATTTGATCTTGCAGAAGTAAGAGGTCTTTTGGAGAACGCACCAGGCGTAGTGGTGGTAGACGATTTGGCTAATGCGCAATATCCTATGCCCATGGACGCGCATGAGAAAGACGAGGTGTTTGTGGGCCGTATCCGCCGGGATGAAACCCAGCCCAAAACGTTGAACATGTGGATCGTTAGCGATAATCTCCGTAAAGGAGCTGCAACGAACGCCGTTCAGATTGCGGAGTACCTGGTAGCGAATAATTTAGTATAAAGATTTTTAGATGCTTTTAGCCCGCCAAGGTGTCAAAACCCTGGCGGGCTTCTTATTTACAAAGGAATTATAAAAATTCGTAAATTGTGGGTATGGACAATATCGTTAACGAGCCTGCACCAGCTTACCTGAAAGCCCGATACACCATCCCGGAATACCTGGAGATGGAGAAGGCGTCAGATACAAAGCATGAATACTTCAAGGGGGAAGTGTTTGCAATGGCGGGTGCAGGAAAAAGACATAATGTACTTTCAAAAAATGTACAAGGCCGGCTCTTTATGGCTTTAGATGGCCAACCTTGTCAGCCTTACGGCAGCGACCTGCGTATCCACATTCCTGAAAATACTTTGTTTACCTACCCTGATATTTCAGTTATTTGCGGTGATATCACTCCTTCAAGTGAGGACGACGACACCGCTATTCTACCCACCGTACTTATAGAGATATTATCCCCTTCGACGAAAAATTATGATCGCGGCGGGAAATTTAAATTGTATAGAGACATCCCTTCGCTCAAAGAATATCTTCTTATTGATTCGGAGTCCGTAAATGTCGAGGCGTTCAGATTGAATAGCAGCGATCATTGGGAACTGGAGGAATATACAACACTGGAAAGTGTGCTACACCTAAAGGCGCTGGATGTAGCCATCAGCCTCGGTGAGATTTACAACGGGACCGGATTATCCGGCTAAAAATCCCTGGATGATTTCTTCCGCATGCTGCTTGCTCTTCGGTTTTAAGAAGATCTTTTTGATTTTCCCTTTTTCATCGATAAGAAACGTAGTGCGATGCACGCCCATATATTTGTGACCAAACATCTGCTTTTCGCCCCATACGCCATATTTTTCGAGGATCTTATGGTTCACATCTGCAATCAGCGGAAACGGTAACGTATTTCTCTCAATGAACCGTTGGTGCTTTGTCATATCGTCCGGGCTAACGCCGACAATATTAATGCCTTCTTTTTTCAGTAGCGAAAAATTATCGCGAAGATTGCAGGCCTGCACGGTGCAGGTGGGTGTCAGATCCTGCGGGTAAAAGTATAATGCTAATCGCTGACCCTTGAATTGTGCTAAAGAAATGGCGTTGCCATCCTGGTCCTTCCCCGAAAAAGCCGGAGCTTTCTGTCCTTCCTGTAAATGTGTCGACATGTAATTAATTATTTCTGTTTTGATTAACGTTGTAAACGGCTCTTTGTTGACTTAGGAGATGTATGTCTGTTTCGGACAACGGTTATGCCGCTACCTGATGAATTTCCAGCTTCTCCGGGTGACATTACCGGCTATGTCTGTCACCGTAACGGTCAATGTATGTTGCCCAGGGGTAACTTTGTTGTCAAAGTTGTAGATCCATGAGCGTCCTTTGTCATTCGTAAAACGAAGCCATTTCCCGTCCACTTCAGCGCGGAAGTCGGCGATGCCATAATTGTCCTTTGGTGTGAACGTAATATGTCGGGCGCTTTTAAAATCGATTACCTCTCCGCTGCCCGGCGCATTGATCGTCGGAGGCACGCGGTCAACGAGTGCTTCAAAGGTTCCGAAATCCCTGAACTGTGCTGCAAGCCACTCGCCGTTCCAGCTGGCTTTTTGCAGAGAAGTATTTTTTCCCACGCGCTTGATCAGGATATGGTTCCGGTTTTCGGCAGGGATCGATTGGTTGGGTTTGATCCTTACTTCGAAATGACTGTGCACCGGTATAAATTTTTCGCCCAGGTTATGTATGGCAGATACACTATTTAACGCGCCTGAAGGCTTGCTTGAGTAATTGGTGTTCATTTTATCGTACAAAGCATCGGGAAAGAGATACGCTTCAAAGGCCGGCTTGAAAATCTTGTTGGGTCTGCCGGGCAGCCATTCATATTGTCTTATCACGGGCGCGGCTTCGCCGTTATTTTTAATATTGAATTCGATAAGCGAAGTATTGCCGTTTGCGTCAGCTATTTCAATCCGGACCTCCCTGCTCTGGTTGGCAGAAAGCTGCACGGTGCCATTGTTGCCCAGATCGTAATACACGCCGCCCTTGTCGCCCGGGAGCTTTGAGACGTGTTGCATCCACGAGCCGCCGGTGCTGATCATTTTATAATCTACCTGGCAGTTCATATAGCGCGTGTCATTGTAGCTGATGCTGTCAATATAAAAGCTGCTGATTTCCTGGTTGTCAACGAATAGGCGGGCACTGTAGATCCCGTCCTGGTTGGTGGTGCCATTCCGGCGATCGTAGGCCTGGACCGCGAAACTGAGCGATTTCAGGTCCGTGCTGATGTTGCCGCCGGAGACGGTATATTTTCCGCCGGCCTTCGATAAGCTGTATACTTTAGGATATCCGTCAAATACGGAATTCGACCGGTCGTATAGGGCGACCCTTGACACGACCGGATCCACCTCATCCACAATCGGTGTGCCGAACAGCGTGGGATTCAGCCTACGCCCAGACTTCGTATCGATCACCTCCCAATGGACGTGCGGACCGCCGGAGCCTCCGGTGGTGCCACTGAAAGAAATGAAGTCTCCTTTTTTCACAGGAAATCGACCTGCCGGTATATCCAGGTGCGTTTCCCAAGACTCATTTTTATATTGCTGGTCTGTAACATACGCTTCCAGGTCGTCGCGAAAGTCGTTCAGGTGGCCGTATAAGGTAGACAATCCATTGGGGTGGTTGATGATGATCCAACGGCCCCAGCTGAAAGGCTCAATGCCCACGAAAGCGATATAGCCGTCTGCAGCAGCCACCACGCGCTGGTTCACCACCTGGTTTGTGCGCACGTCCAGGCCCATATGCCAGTGATTGGAGCGCAACTCGCCCATATTGGCAACGATATCCGGCTTCAGATTGGTCACCCATCTGAAATATCCCTTCGGATACACAGGTTTTCGATATAATTGGCTAAAAGATGAAAATCCTGTCAATAGCAGGATCACTACGGCGATGGCTTTTTTCGACATGTGCCAAAAATAAAGAATTGAAAATTGATCGTCGCCGGACCGCAATTCAATATTTCAGTCTGGCAGGATCTTGCCTCATACCCCAAAAAGGCAGTAATTCAATGCGGTGGGTTCCTTGTACATATGAGTATGTCATTTTGGTGTGTTTGTTCACAATTGCAACACGAACATTTTTTCTTTTGACCGATGGTCTGCACATCTCGGGATATCTTTTCAAATTGGCGAGCAATTTAAGTGTTTGGTCAATGAACGCGCGGATTTCCCTTTCTGTCCATTCGGCTTGTAAGTACTAGATAATATCATCAAATGTATTTTGAGCGCTTTTCGTCCAGGCAATTTCGATTGCTACTTCCTGGTCCATTTCTCGTATTTGGACATCACTGAATCATGAGACACCAGTTTGCCAGATTTCGCTTCAACCAACGCGTTCTCGATAGCTACCTGCTGCGCTTCTCCGATTTCGTCCCACCAATCCTGGTTTTCCGAGATAAAAGTTTTTACGACAGTCAACACCGTTTTTTTTGTTTCTCGTTGAGTTGTGATACATATTGAGCTATTTCGCTATCCAGAGATTTTGCAGTGCTTATAAGATTATTTTTCACAAATTTAATTTTTTCTATTTGATAATAACCCCAGATATATGCTTAAAATTCCATTATTATATACTCGTTGCTAAATTTCCTTTCCCTTTTCCCATCAAAGCCTTACTTTTGCGCAATTTGTTTTTTTTACATAGAAAGAAAAGGAAAAAATGCCCAAGGATACTTCCATAAAATCAGTTTTGATTATCGGCTCCGGCCCCATTATTATCGGACAAGCTTGTGAATTTGACTATTCTGGCACCCAGGCTGCCCGCAGTTTACGCGAAGAAGGTATTAAAGTAATACTGATCAACAGTAACCCCGCCACGATTATGACCGATCCTATGATGGCGGATAAGGTGTACCTGCTGCCGCTTACGACCGAAAGTATCGAGCAGATCTTGCAGGAAAACGATATTGATGCCGTATTACCCACTATGGGTGGTCAAACGGCGCTCAACCTGGCCAAAGAAGCCGAGGACCTGGGCATCTGGAAACAATACAATGTGCGGCTCATCGGTGTTGATATTAAAGCCATCGATAAAGCGGAAGACCGCGAAAAATTCCGCCAGTGGATGATCCAGCTGGGCGTTCCGGTTGCAACCGCTAAAACGGCCAACTCTTTCCTGGAAGGAAAAGAATTTGCCCAGGAAATCGGTTTCCCGCTGGTAATTCGCCCTTCATTTACGCTCGGCGGAACCGGCGGTGGTTTTGTTCACGACAAAGACGAGCTGGATGAAGCGCTGAATCGCGGTTTGCAGGCTTCTCCGATACACGAGGTGCTGGTAGAACAGGCGGTTTTGGGCTGGAAAGAATTTGAGCTGGAGTTATTACGCGACAATGCGGATAACGTATGTATTATATGTACAGTTGAAAACTTTGACCCGATGGGGGTACATACCGGCGACAGTATTACGGTAGCTCCTGCTATGACCCTGAGCGATACAGGGATGCAGCTGATGCGTAACACTGCGATCATGATGATGCGCGACCTGGGCAACTTTGCGGGGGGCTGTAACGTACAGTTTTCCATGAACCCTGTGACAGAAGAAATTATTGCGATTGAAATCAACCCGCGCGTGAGCCGTTCTTCAGCGCTGGCGTCTAAAGCAACCGGTTATCCTATTGCCAAGATTGCCGCCAAGCTGGCGATCGGGTACAATCTCGACGAACTGGAAAACCAGATCACAAAAACCACATCGGCTTATTTCGAACCGGCGCTGGATTATGTGATCGTAAAGATTCCGCGCTGGAATTTTGATAAATTCAAAGGGGCCAACGACACGCTCGGGCTTCAAATGAAAAGTGTAGGTGAAGTAATGGCCATCGGCCGCAGCTTCAACGAAGCGGTGCAGAAAGCTTGTCAGAGCCTTGAAAACAATGCGATCGGCCTGGGCTATTATGGCAAAAGCCTGATGCACGCAGAGGAACTACAGGAATACTTGAAAGTACCCAAATGGGACAGGATATTCCGCATCAAAGATGCTTTAATGGCGGGTCTTTCAGTAAGCACCATCTCCAAAGCTACTAATGGGATTGACAGGTGGTTCTTATCCGAGATACAGAAATTGTGCGTGATCGAGAAGAAGTTGAGTGAACTGAACCTGGATGATCTGACTGCTGACATCATCCGCGATGCAAAAGTGAATGGCTTTAGCGACGCGCAGATTGCTACGCTCGTTGGTGCAGAAGAAGATGATGTATATGCTAAACGTAAATCCTTTGGCATTCACCGCGTCTATAAAATGGTGGATACCTGTAGCGCAGAGTTTGAAGCCAAAACACCTTATTTCTACAGTACGTTTGACAGTCCCAGCTTAAAAGTAAGCGGAGATGGTCTTACTCATAATGAGTCCAAAGTCACCGACAAGAAGAAGATCGTCGTATTGGGAAGCGGCCCGAACCGGATCGGTCAAGGTATCGAGTTTGACTACTGCTGTGTACACGGATTACTGGCGATTAAAGAAGCGGGTTACGAAGCGATCATGATGAACTGTAACCCCGAAACAGTAAGTACAGACTTCGACATGGCCGACAAGCTGTACTTTGAGCCGGTTTACTGGGAGCACGTGCGCGAATTGATCGAATATGAAAAGCCTGCAGGCGTGATCGTTCAGTTAGGCGGACAAACGGCCTTGAAGCTTGCTGAGAAGATCAAAAATATGGGCGTTGAGATCATCGGAACGTCTTTCGATAACATGGATATTGCCGAAGATCGCGGTCGTTTCAGCGACATGCTGAAGGAGCTCAAGATCCCTTACCCTGACTATGGAACTGCGTGGACGGTAGATGAAGCGATAGAAGTAGCGAACCGTGTAGGCTACCCGGTGTTGGTGCGTCCTTCTTATGTATTGGGCGGACAAAGAATGCGTATCGTGATCAATGATGAAGAGGTAGAAAAGGCGGTAGTGAGCCTGTTAAAACATATCCCCGGAAATAAGATATTGATCGATCACTTCCTCGACCGATGCCAGGAAGCTGAAGTGGATGCCATCTTCGATGGAGAGAACTTCCACGTGATGGGCGTGATGGAGCATATAGAGCCGGCGGGTATCCACAGTGGTGACAGTAACGCGGTGTTGCCGGCGTTCAACCTGTCTCCGATGGAAGTGACAACGATGGAGCATTACGCTGAAAAGATCGCAAGGGCATTGAACATTAAAGGTCTGATCAATATCCAGTTCGCGATCAAGGACGGCAATGTTTATGTGATTGAAGCCAACCCGCGTGCGTCGCGCACCACACCTTTTATTGCAAAGGCATATCAAATCCCTTACCTCAACATTGCCACCAAAGTGATGTTGGGCGCTAATAAACTTACGGATTTTAAATTCGAGAAGAAGTTAGACGGATTTGCTATCAAAGAGCCGGTGTTTAGCTTTAACAAATTCCCCAATGTAAATAAAGAGCTTGGTCCGGAAATGAAGAGTACCGGAGAGGCGATCCGCTTTATTAAAGATCTGAAAGATCCTTATTTCAGGCAGCTTTATAAAGACAGGAGCATGTTCCTGAGTAAATAAAAAGATGGTTGATTTGAAATTTCTGATATAGCATATTGAAGCCGGCGTTGAGCCGGCTTTTTACTTTTTATCGTGTTTCATCATGCCTTATCTTCGCTTTATGGCTCTAAACACAGATATGGTATTGCTGGTTGATGAAAAAGACCATCCGGTCGGTACGATGGAAAAAATGGAAGCCCATCAGAAAGGAATATTACATCGCGCATTTTCTGTCTTGCTATTCAACGATCAGAACGAATGGCTGTTGCAACAGCGCGCCATGGACAAATACCACTGTGGTGGCCTCTGGACTAATACCTGCTGTAGCCATCCGTTTCCTGATGAAGACCTGCTTGCCGGTGCCAAAAGAAGGCTGATGCAGGAAATGGGCATCGAAGTAACACTACAGAAATCTTTCGACTTCATCTACAAAGCTTCTTTTGACAATGGATTGACGGAGCACGAGCTGGACCATGTCTTTGTCGGTCGCTTTTCCGGTGTCCCCCGGGTCAATACAAACGAAGTGGCCGATTGGAAGTATATCTCAATGCAGGATCTGAAAGAAGACCTGCGTCAACATCCCGAAAAATATACGCCGTGGTTTAAGATCATTATTGATAAAATGGAGGCCGACCCTACATCATATAATGTTTAAAGATCATCGCCGCTAACAAAGCCCCGACCAAAGGCCCCACCACGGGGACCCAGCTGTAAGACCAGTCACTGCTGCCTTTGGTGCCAATGGGCAGGATGGCGTGCATGATCCGCGGACCTAAGTCTCTTGCAGGGTTAATGGCATAGCCCGTAGGCCCGCCCAGACTGATGCCGACTCCCAACACGATCAAAGCGACCGGCAATGCATCCAGCGCACCGAGGCTGCTGGCCGGGGCAATAATGAATAAAACGGCAAATATCAACACAAAAGTCCCGATAGCTTCAGTGACCAGGTTGTGAAACGGGCTGCGGATCGCTGGCCCCGTGCTGAAGGTAGCCAGTTTGGCTGCCGTGTCGTCCGTTTGCGTATAATGCTGCTTGTAACTCAGCCACACCAGCAAGGAGCCGAGCATAGCGCCCAGCATCTGGCCGCCGATATAAGAGGGAATTACGCTTATTTCAATTTTTCCTAAATAAGCCAGAGCAGCCGTAACCGCCGGATTGAGGTGGGCGCCGCTTGCTTTTGAAGAGATGAAAACGCCTACGAAAACGGCCATCGCCCAGCCGAAGGTGATCACGATCCATCCACTATTATTGCCTTTCGTTTTATTGAGCACTACATTGGCGACTACGCCATTGCCGAGGAGGATTAAGATAGCAGTGCCTACCAGCTCGCTTGTGAAAATATTCATTGCTGACGAATTTTAAATTGTTTATAATATGATCGTCGATGGTCAAGGGTCATCGACAATGGATTTGAAGAAGTTATTCTTCTGACCAGGCCTGCGCAGCTTTAACCGCTCTTTTCCATTCTTTTTGTAAAGAAGCACGCACATCATCATTCATATACGGCTCGAAAGATTTTTCTTTAGCCCAATAAGCCTGCACTTCATCGACGTCTTTCCAGAATCCAACCGCAATGCCTGCCAGGTATGCCGCGCCAAGGGCGGTTGTTTCAGTAACCGTAGGCCTGACAACCACTGTGTCCAACAGGTTGGCCTGAAACTGCATCAGGTAATCGTTGATCGTGGCGCCGCCGTCTACCCGTACTTCCTTGATGGTAATGCCTGCATCTGCTTCCATAGCTTTTAAAACATCCATTGTCTGGTAAGCAATACTTTCCACGGCCGCTCTGGCAATATGGCCGTCGCTGGAGCCTCTCGTCAGTCCTACAATGATGCCCCGCGCATGCTGGTTCCAGTAAGGCGCTCCCAGACCTGTAAAAGCGGGCACCATATACACGCCGCCGTTGTCTTTTTCTGTTGCTGTCAGCGCTTCGACATCCCCTGATTTCTGGATCACCTTCAACCCGTCCCGCAACCATTGCACAACAGCTCCGGCGATGAATACGCTTCCTTCGAGGGCATACTGCACTTCACCCTTAATCTTCCATGCAATCGTAGTAAGCAGGTTATTTTCAGAGCTCACCGGCTTCGTGCCCGTATTCATCAACATAAAGCAGCCGGTTCCGTAAGTGTTCTTGACCATGCCTTCATGGGTACACATCTGTCCAAACAGGGCAGCCTGCTGGTCGCCGGCGATACCGGCAACAGGAATTTCTGTAGTAGTAAGCAAATGCTGTGTATGGCCATAGACCTCGCTGCTGGAGCGCACTTCAGGCAGGATGCTTTTCGGAATATTCATTTTCTGCAGCAGTTCGTCGTCCCATTCGAGCTTATGGATATTGAAGAGCATGGTTCTCGAAGCGTTGCTGACGTCGGTCACGTGCACTTTGCCGTTGGTCAGTTTCCAAACCAGCCAGCTATCCACCGTCCCAAAGCACAGCTCGCCATTTTCTGCCTTTTGCCGGGCGCCTTCTACGTTATCCAATATCCATTTGATCTTCGTGCCTGAGAAATAGGCATCGGTAACCAGACCGGTTTTTTCTTTAATGATCGCGGCCGTCCCGTCTTTTTTCAGTTCGTCACAATAGTCGCTGGTACGGCGGTCCTGCCAGACGATCGCGTTGCCGACAGGCTGCGATGTTTTCCGGTCCCACATCACTACGGTTTCGCGTTGATTGGTGATCCCGATAGCCGCAATGTCAGCAGCTGTAATACCCGCTTTAATCACTGCTTCGGCTGCCACACCGATCTGCGTGCTCCATATTTCATTGGCATCGTGTTCTACCCAGCCAGGTTGGGGAAATATTTGTTCGAATTCTTTTTGAGCCGTAGCAATGATGTTTCCTTTTTTATCAAAAACAATCGCACGGGAGCTGGTGGTGCCGGCATCAAATGACAGGATATACTTTGACATAGCAAATCGTTTAGTGCCCTGTTGTAACGGGCTATTTTATAAAACAAATAATTTTTCAACAGTCACCATGCACCGTTCGCCTGGTGCAATGAATTTACAGGGCTATTATCGCTTCAGGCCTGACGTTTAACAGCCTAAGATAAAGCTTACAGCTGAGAAAACAAATCCGGATAATCGGTAATGATACCATCTACTCCCAGGCTTTTCAATCTCCTCATCTCACCCAGGTCATTCACGGTCCACGGAATAATTTTCATATGATTTCCGTGGCATTCCCGGATCATCTTTTGTGTCACTATGTTGCTTTGCGGGCTCAGGATCTCAGGAGTAAAGCCTAACGATCCGACTAATTCCGCAACGCTTCTTTTTTCTTTGGCATCGATCAGGTAAGAGAGCGCGTAACCAGGATAGGTTTGGTGCATCACCTGCAATGCCCGGGGATCAAAGCTCTGTATCACTATTTTAGCCTTGATGTTTTTTTGTTCAATGACCTCGATCGCGCGTGCAATGAAAGTTTCCAGGTCGGGGTAAAAAATGCCGTCGCCTGAAGGCTTTGATTTGATCTCAATATTATATCCTACTGACTTCCCCGTTTGCTTCGCGTAGGCTTCTGTGCTGTCCAGCAAAACAGACAACAACGGCTTGACCGCCTGTAGTTTTTTCTGGCGCGGAAACTCCGGATTAAACTTCAGCCCTACATCGTATGTAGCAATGGAGTCGTAGTCCAATTGGTGAAGGATGATCTTCCTGGCTGCCGCTTTCGTGAGCGTATCTCCCTGCGGGTTCGTCACAAAGTTGGCGTTGAATGTGGGGTCATGCGAAACCACGATTTTGCCATCCCTGCTCAGCTGCAGGTCCATCTCCAGCGTTGTAACACCCCGATCGATCGCATCGATCATCGCGGGTATCGTGTTTTCCGGCATTAATCCGCGTCCGCCGCGGTGAGCCTGTGTATCAAAATGCTGTTGTGCAGCAGCCGGTAGGCTCACTGCACAACAGCTTATAGAAGCAAGAAGGATCCAATGACGCATTGATCAAACATTTATCATTCAGCCAGGCGGGTAGCGAGGCTTCCTTGAATGGTATCAACAGGAGAGGTTTTTTCGAGGATCATATTGATCTGAGATCTTGCCGTCGTCCAGCGTCCCAGAGTCGTATTATAAACACCTCCTAAAATATTGTAATAGCCCTGATCACTTGGATTGTACAACAGGCTCAACTTGTTGGTGCCCATATCGAAGAATGGCTGATCTTCCAGTGTGATAGGGTTCTTTTTATCGTACCAGTCTGTATTCGTAAGGCGGTAGCCCCATTTAGGAGGCTTGCTGCCGTCCAGCACAGAACCGCCTGCATCAACCATGATCACATCAATCGGCTCAGAAGCCAGCGTTACATCAGTGCCTCTGAATACAGCGACACCAGACGCATTACCACTATTGGCAAAGAGCCCGCCGGTCATGGGTCCGAAACCATCACCCTCAGTTGTCGTGTAGTTAAAGCTGCGGATCCAGTTAAGAGACGCCATGCTTGTAGAGTTCGCACCGTTAATTCGTTTACCGGCACCCCCTACATAAAAGTAAGTGCCCTTTGCAGCAAAGCCTGAAGTGAGGTTAAATTTGAATGAACGGTACACGGTGCCAACAACCCCGGTTGCCCAACCTTTTGATGCCTGTGCCGTACCGGCATTGTTACAAACCACCACTGAAAAAGGCGTTGCCGCGAAATCGATATCCCTGGTGGCTAACAATTGAATATACTCATAGTTACCATCACCGCCTTTTACATCGCTCATAAACCCGGCAATAACAATCGGAGTAATAACAACCGTAGAGCTTAGCAACACGATATCATCTTCATTTCTGACCCTAAACTCCGGCGCTACTGAATCTGCGGTTACCTGCCTGTTGAAAGAGATCCCGTAGTAGTTGGCCAGGCCCAGCAACTCAATGTTGGCAAACGTTGCATCGTTTTCTGTGTGTAAGGTGATATTGCCAAAACCATCATTCAATGCCTTATCTCCCCTTAAAATTTCTCCCTCAGTAGGCAGTGGCACAAAGCCTCCCTTCACAATGACAGAAAACACACTTTCGAACTTGTCGGGATCGGCCAGGATTTCGCTCGATCTTACCCGGTTGAGCGGTATCGCATTTCCGGAAGAGACCTTCGTGATTTTGTCCTTGGTGATGCCTGTCAGTTGCAGGATACCATCAATCCTTTTTAACACACCGCCGCGAACGTCGATAATGACAGAGTCTCCGGGGGCATAGGAGGCTGCATCCGCGCCCAAGGCAATGGATATACCGCGGAGCTGTGTCAGCCTTCGGCGATCCTGCACGACGAGCAATCCTTCAGGCAGGTTTTTTCCCGAATGATCAGAAACCACCAGGGCCGCGATGTTGGCGGATCCTAACATGTTTTCTTCGCTCAGCGTCACATCTTGTCCCTTATATAGATTCCTTATATCAAAAAGCGAAATATAAGGACTGATGGTCCCGCCGGGATAATTTCCATAATCGCCTTGCAGCGCATCGACTGCTTTTTGGCAGGACGAAATATAGCAGATGCTTATAACAAGCAGGCTGTAAATAAAAAGACGTTTCATCGTGTATGTTTTTAGTTTGCGGCTTCGCCGCTATTTTTTTGTCGATCCGTGTAAAGCTCATTCATGGACGCTGTCATCCTGTTTATCCATGCGCTTTATTCATTTTAATCGAACTCAAAGTTTTCTTTATGAACAGAGGGTTTTCAGTTACGGTTTCTGCCACCATACTTTAGTTGAAATCACATCAGCGCCCTGCCTGCCTACCGCGATCTTGTAATTGGTCGGATTGGTAGATTGCACGTAAACCGGGTAAGTCATTCTTGCAGGCATTTCCCCGTTGTTTCTTACGCCTTCGCCGATGGTGAGCGTGGGTTTTCCTGTACGGCGGTATTCAAACCATTGCTGTAGATCCACAACAAAGAGGGCATAATATTTATGAAGAAATATCTTCTCCATCTTTTCATCAAAAGTCTGACTCTCCACCCAGTTCATGTCTGCATCGGTCAGGTATTTAACTACTGACTCATTCCAGTTGGGCACCCAAAGTTTAATGCTCGCTTCAACGCCTTTATTATAATAGGCTTCCGGGCTTCCGGTGATCCATCCTCTGAGGGCTGCTTCAGCCAGAATGAACTGCAGCTCACCATAGTTCATCATCATCCCCGTCAGTGGCTCCGTCTGCATACTGTATGCCGAAGTGCTGGAATAGAAATAAGATCTTTTAACCGGGTTGGTGCCGGGAGCATATCCGCTGGGCATTCCGGCAAACTGGCCTTGCGACGGGGCAATGGCAAATCGATTGATACCGCTTCTTCCATAATCCGTTGTATTGATGCGCGGATCGTTCCAGCCCGTTAAATTATCAATAAAGAAATTAGCAATGCCAGGCGCCCTGAAATCCTGTTCCCGGGTATTGGCAAAAGGAGAGATATAAGCACCGGTACCTGTCCATCTTAAAATAGCCGACTCCGCGTTGTTGGTCATCACCGGGTACTTGTCAGGGTTTTCAACAATTTCTTTGATTTTAGCTTGTGTGGCGGCGGCTACTTCCTGTTTTCCGGAAACTCTCATCAGCAGCCTCAGGTAGAGAGAATTTCCGAATTTTCTCCAGCCGTCCACATTGCCGTTGTAAACAGGATCTGCTTCCACGTCGATGGGAATACCGTTCGCCAGCCGCGTGTTGGCTTCTTCCAGCATTTCAAAAATACCTTGATAAATATCTCTTTGCTCTTCAAATGCGGGTTCGATGATATCGCCGTATTCGGCCCTTCCGCTATTGGATTGGGAAAAGGGCAGGTCGCCATAAGTGTCTGTCAGAATGGAGTAGATCCTTGATTGCAGGATCAAAGAAATGCCCGCATAGCTGTCGTTTCTGAATCCCAGCGAATCGCTGGCGGCAATGCGATACACGTCCTTAATATCTGTGAGCGACAGGTACAGGTTATTGTACATGTAGTCGGCCCAGTTCGATCTGAAATCATAGCGGTGAACCTGTCCTTCTGCATCGCTGACGTTCACGGTTACCTGCATCAGCTCGTTATTAAAGTTCCGGTTCCGCGTCATGGTAGTAGACATCATGCCTACCATAGCCGGGGCCAATAATTGCTTCGGCGCCACGACATCAATATTGTTGGGATTCGTATTGATTTCATCAAAGTTCCTGGTGCAGGACAACATAGTGACCAGAGGAATGATGAACATCAGCGTGTGTAATATCTTTTGCATCCTTTTCATTTTTATATGTTGAATGTAGAACGGTTAAGCGTGTTAAAAACCGAGTTTGAGGTTGACGCCCATGCTGCGGGTAGAAGGAAACTGCGCCGTTTCGAAACCGCGGACAATGTCGCTTCCGGACAGTGTGCCGAACTCGGGATCAAACATCGGCCAGGGACTCCATATGAAAAGGTCTCTTCCATACAACCCGATAACCGCTTGTTCAATGCCCCATTTGGACAAGATCTTTTTGGGCAGGGAGTAGTCCAGGCGGGCTTCTCTGAACTTAATGAAATCTGTGCTGAAGGTAGAGCCTTCCGCATTGTCTATCCCGAAATGAGAGCGGTAATATTCATCAATGTCCGTCGCAAGCACATCATTCTGGCGATAGCTTCCGTCAGGGTTTTGCACCACGCCATTCCCGATGATACCGTTGTACCTTCCGGGTAATGTCACGGTAAGCTTGCCCTGCTCCGCCATTTTATAATGCATCAGTGAGTGTGCCTTAGCACCGTACTGTGCGTCGAAAAGAGCGCTGAACCGGAAGCCTCTGTAGCTAAAGGTGTTGGAGAATGCGACTTTACCTTTAGGGATCGTGTTGCCTATGTATACCACCTCCTGTGTGATCTGTGCAAAGCCGGTAACAGGGTCGTATACGATTTGTCCGTCCGGAGATCTCACATAGCCGCGGCCATACAGGTCGCCCATACTGCCGCCTACTTTGGCTACGATCTGACCACCGCCTACGCGTCCTACCTGCAGTACCACAGAAGTATCCGGCATGCTCATGATCTTATTCTTGTTGGTCGAGAAGATGATACCCGATTTCCAGGTGAAATCGCCCACTTTTACGTTGGTCGTATTGAGAGAAACCTCAAAGCCACTGTTTCTAACCGTTCCCGCGTTGATCACCTGGCGTGCATAACCGGACGCATAATCCACTACGCGATCCAGTATCTGGTTCTTCGTAGTTCCGTAATAGTAGGCGACGTCCAGGTCAATCCGGTTCTTCAATAATTTAATATTACCACCAATCTCTGCGGTCAGCGTGCGCAGGGGCTTCAGGTTCGGGTTAGCCAGGGTGGAAGGGTTTTGATAAGCGCTGTCAAAAATCACACTCGCTATCTCGTAGTTGTAGGATGTGCGATAGGGCGTCGTAGAGCCGCTACCCACGCTTGACAGTGATAATCTCAGCTTGGCAAAGTCAATAGCCTGAGGCATCTTGTATGCATCAGAAATAACGAAGCTGGTATTAAGCGCGGGGTAGAAGAAGCCGCTGCCGCTGGTTCTGTAAGGAGAGGCCAGTACGCTGTTCCAGTCCTGCCTTGCAGACAGATCAAAAAACAGGTAATCTTTATAGGCTGCGTTCAATACGCCATAAAAGCTATTGATCACATATTTACTTCTCCATGGAATTCTCAATACCTCGCCACGGGCGTTATCAAAGTAATAGCCATTAGGCACTTTCAGCGAGTCTGCTCTCAATTCAACGCGATCGTAAGTGTTCGTTAAAGTACTTCCTCCTGCTGTTGCCGAGATGCTCCAATTGGAATTCACAGTTTTATCATACTTCAGCAAAAAGTCTGTAGTGGCTTCCTGCGAACTGATGTCTTGTGTTCTGAAACTTCCGGTCCTGAACTTGGAGCCCGCGTCATACGGGCGCTTTTGCGCGCGATGCTCTTCGGCCCAGTCCAATGAAGTACGCACCATGAGGCTTAAGTTCTTTGAAAAAGCATAAGTCGCTTGTACGTTACCCGTGATACCATTTCTGTTCGAACGGTTTAAGAATTCGTAAGCGATCGCATACGGATTTTCAGGATAAGAACTATAAGGGTATTCGATGGCATAGCCAGGAGGAACCGGTTCTCCTGCCGCATTACGGTAAGACCAGTAGTTCCTTAACCAATCCAGGTCAGCATTAGGCTGCCAGAAAATAAACCAGTACATGAGTGATTGGTTTCCGTAACCGGCGCCCGGCAGGTTATCACTGTATTTATTGGTATAATTTATTTTGGTCGCCACCGTAAGTTTGTCGGTTACCTTAGAATTCAATGAGAAGGCCGCGGTGTTGCGTCGATAGCCGGTATTAGGGGTGATCCAGGTATTTTGAACGTTGGTATAAGAGAACCTCATGTTCGTCTTGTTCACCTTCGCATCGAGCGAAATAGAGTTGTTATACGTATGACCGGTTTCGAAATAATTCCGCAGTTTGTTAGTATAAGGCACCCACGGAGTTCTGACAGAATCTACCATTTGCGTCACCGGGTTGTATTGATAGAAATATTGACCTTCAAAGCGCGGACCGTAGGCCGAGCTGGTACTACCTGTGTTGGGACCATCTTCTGAAGCGCCGTAGGAATAATGCGATGCTCCATCCAGCCCCTGGCCATATTCAAATTGCATATCGGGCCACCTGTTGACACTTTCCTGGTTATAATTGGAATTGAGCGTGATACTCATCCCGTTCTTTTTGCGCTTCGAAGCTTTCGTAGTGATAATGATGGCACCATTGGCACCGCGCTGACCGTATAATGCGGCGGCGCCCGGGCCTTTCAATACAGTCACCGATTCGATGTCTTCCGGGTTGATATCATTTAAGCCACTACCATAATCCGCGGGCATGTTGTCACTCCCCGTGCCATAAATATCTTCACTTCCGTTTGCAGTGCGCCTGGCGCTTCCGTTGTTGATCACAACGCCATCTACTACTACCAACGCTTCGTTCTCCCCGGTAAGGTTGTTCTCCCCGCGAAGGATGATCTTGTTGGATCCTGTCGGGCCAGCGCCAGACCGGATGAGGTTAAGGCCGGCTACCTTACCGGATAAAGCGTCCGTCCAGTTGCCCGAAACGGCATCTGTGAGGGCTTCGTTTTTTAAAGTTGTGGCAGCATATCCCAATGCTTTTTCATCTTTCTTGATACCCAGCGCGGTTACTACTACATTTTCCAGTTCTCCTTCGCCCTGCTCCAGTTCTACGTCGAGGGTAGAGCGGTCGTCAAGAATGATTTGTTTGGTGGAAAAACCAACGCCCGAAAAAGTAAGGGTCTCGCCCGTACTCGCAACGATCGAGTACACGCCCCGATCATTCGTCATAGCGCCGCGGGAACTGGCTTCCACCTGGACACTGATCAGTGCGATCGGGGTTTTGTCTTTAGCGTTCCGGACTGTCCCGGTGATGGTTCGTTGCTGTGCCATCGTGAACATAGCACTTAAAAGAAAAACGGCAGTAAGCACCCATTTTCCTTTACAAAAAGATAATAATTTGTTTAAAGAGGCCATTGAAAGCTTATTTTTTGGTTTGCAAAAGAAGTGTTAATAGTTGTTCAAATGCACGGGCAAGACGAATAGTAATAATTTGTTCAAAAATTGATAATGATAAAATAATATCCAATGCCGATTTTGTAAAAGTCAACGCCGGCGGCACTTTCAGGCAATCTGATATTGTTGGGCAAGCTTAGTATAATCGTCGATCTGTTGTTGAATCCAATCGTTGTTTCTGTTTAATTCTTCGGCCATAATACGCGCCACTTCCGGGCAGATCCTCACGCTTTCGCGGGCATCAAGCAGCAACGCCCTTGTCCGACGGGCAAGAACATCTTCGGGTGTACGCGCCATTTCGTGCTGCACCGCCCACCGCACCTGCATTTCATGGATGCGGAGACTTTCACTTAACCATTGCTCAGCTGTTCCGTTGATCCTTTTCCGTAGAAGCGGGGCATCGCTTCCATAGAAATAAAACGGATCGTCCCAGTTGATCGCTTCGCTGAAGCCATGTATCCGCTTAGTTTCGGTATGCGTTTTTTTAGAAGGCCAGTTCAATTGCTGTTCAATGGCATCCACCATGTCTTCCCCCATCTTCCGGAACGTGGTCCATTTGCCTCCGATAATGGTAAACAGGTGGGTAGGTGAAGTGATGATCTTATGGCTGCGCGATATTTCTTTTGTTTTTTGTGATCCTTTCTCTGGAGCCGCCAACGGCCGGAGACCTGCAAATACACTTAACACATCTTTCCGGGTGGGTGCTTTATCGAGATAGCCTGAAGCTGTTTTCAGGACAAATTCTATTTCTTTTTCCAAGGCCCTGGGTTCCATGCTGGGTTCGCCTACCGGCGTGTCTGTGGTGCCGATGACCACTTCGTTATGCCAGGGAACTGCGAAGAGTACGCGGCCGTCGCTGGTTTCAGGGATCATAAGTGCATGTTGCGACGCGAAAAAACTTCTGTCAACCACCACGTGGATCCCCTGGCTCGCCACGACTGTTTGTCCAGCGTCCGCCTGGTCCATTTTCAAAATGCTATCCACAAATACGCCGGTAGCATTAACGATAGCTTTGGCACTAATCCTGTGTTCAGTCCCGTCTTCCTGGTCTCTGATCACGGCGCCATTGAGCTGACCGTTTGCGCTCTTGAGCAAAGAGATCACTTCGGCATAGTTGAGTACGGTTCCCCCGTTTTCGACAATGGTCTGGGCCAGGTTGATCGCCAGTCTTGAATCGTCGAACTGGCCGTCGTGATAGAGTACGCCACCGAGTAATCCCTTGCTTTTGATGCCGGGCAACTGTTGAAGCGCGTCTTCCTTTGAAACGAGAACAGACCTGCCCAGTGAAAGCCTGCCGGCGATCCAGTCATATAACTTTAGTCCGACCGTGTACTTGATCTTATCCCAGAAGTTGTACACGGGAATCATGAAGGTTTGGTTCTTCACGAGGTGGGGTGCATTCTTTTGTAATAAGCCCCTTTCGATACAAGCTTCTCTTACAAGCTTGATATCACCCTGGGCCAGGTATCTGACGCCGCCATGCACCAGCTTCGTGCTGCGGCTGGAAGTGCCCTTGGCAAAATCAGCTTGTTCTACCAACAGGGTTTTATATCCACGGGATACAGCGTCTAGCGCAACACCGAGGCCTGTAGCGCCGCCGCCAATGACAAGGACGTCCCAGGTCTGTTGTTGTTTTATGCTGTTCAATGCTGCTTCCCGGTCAAATATTTTCTGCATCGCTAGGTTTCGATTTTAATAAAACGAAATATTGTGAAATCAAATATAATACTAATTCGAATAAACAAAACAAAAAATAAATATTGAATAATTTCGGGTGTTTACGTTTTATTATTGTTAAGTTTTGTTTGTACCAGGCGAATCAGTAGTGAAGGATATCGAAGCACGAGAAAAATCAACGTTATGCATGAGGAATTCGCAGGGCCAAGTCATTTAATGGTAAACAGTGTTTACCATGTAAACACTTTCTGATCCAATTGTATTAATATTGTGATCGTTACAATGGCTTTATTAAGTCCTGCCATATCATCGTTAGCACGCATGCGTCAATGGCGAATTGAAGCCTGGCGAGGCCATCCTTTGGATTCCCAAAGGGAGGTGATTCAAAATCTTGTCACCTCTGCTCAGTACACAGAGTTTGGCCGCAAGCACAGCTTTACCAACATCTATAATATCCGCGATTTTAAAAAGGCGGTTCCGATCTGTGAATATGATGACCTGAAACCCTACATCGAACGAATGATGGCGGGGGAGCAGAACCTGCTATGGAATAGTCCGATTTACTGGTTTGCGAAAAGCTCCGGAACCACAAGCGATAAAAGCAAATTTATTCCGATCAGCGAAGAAAGCCTGGAAGACTGCCATTATAAGGCGGCTAAAGATGTGCTTACCATGTATTATACCCACAATCCGGAAAGCACGATGCTTACAGGGAAGGGGCTGGTGCTGGGCGGTAGCCATACGATCAACCCGGTGAACAATGAAGCGCAGTATGGGGATTTGAGTGCGGTACTTTTGCAGAACAGTCCTTTTTGGGGGCACTGGCTCCGCACCCCGGATCTGGAGATTGCTTTGATGGATAAGTGGGAAGACAAGCTGGAAAAAATGGCATTACAAACGGTGCGCGAAAACGTCACTTCCATCAGCGGTGTGCCTACCTGGACATTGATTCTTTTTAAAAGACTGCTGGAGCTGACGGGTAAACAGACCATTGCTGAAATATGGCCCGACCTGGAGCTGTACATGCATGGTGGCGTTTCCTTCACGCCCTACCGCGAACAGTTCCATCAGATCATTGGCAAGCCAATCAACTACCTGGAAACGTACAACGCCAGCGAAGGTTTTTTTGCAGCGCATGCGCTACCTGGCGACGACGGCATGTTGCTCTTTACAGACCATGGTATTTTCCTCGAGTTCATGCCGATGGGTGAGTATGGCAAGAGCGATCCGCAAACTATTGGCCTGAAGGATGTGGAGCTGGATACCAACTACGCGCTTGTGATCAGCACCAATGGCGGGCTTTGGCGCTACCTGCTTGGCGATACGATTCGTTTTGTTTCAAAAGATCCCTATAAAATACTCGTAAGCGGGCGCGTTAAGCATTATATCAATGCGTTCGGGGAAGAAGTCATTGTCGATAACAGCGACAGGGCGATTAGCGCTGCCTGTCAGAAAACAGGTGCGGTGGTTGCGGACTATACGGCTGCGCCCATATATTTTTCGCAGCATGAAAACGGCGCGCATGAATGGCTGATTGAATTTGACAAACAGCCAGACAGTCTCGAAGCATTCACCGAAGCGCTGGATGCGGCGCTGCAAAGCATTAACAGCGACTACGAGGCGAAACGTTATAAAAACATAGCATTAAGTCTGCCACGCGTTCATAATATGCCTAAGGGCAGCTTCCACAAGTGGCTCCAGCAGCGGGGAAAACTGGGTGGTCAACATAAAGTGCCCCGCCTCAGCAACGAAAGAAAATATGTGGAAGAAATACTGCAGGCGCAGTAACACGGGTGATTTCCTTTCTTTTTTAACAGATATACATAGTGCTATTATCAGAATAGCACACTACTTTTGCGTACCATGCAAATGAAGATCACAACACAGAACCTGGTGAAACGTTACGGGCAGCGCACGGTGGTGAACCACGTTTCTTTTGAGGTGCACCAGGGCGAGATTGTCGGACTGTTGGGCCCCAACGGAGCTGGTAAAACCACGTCATTCTACCAGGTGGTAGGACTGATTAAGCCAGATGAGGGAAATGTATTTCTTAATGACCAGGACATTACCAAGCTGCCGATGTACAAACGGGCGCAGATGGGAATCGGCTATCTGCCGCAGGAGGCTTCCGTTTTCAGGAAGTTGAGCGTGGAAGATAATATTTCTGCTGTTCTGGAAATGACCAAGCTCAATAAAGAAGAACAAAAAGCTAAGCTGGAATCGCTACTGGCGGAGTTCCGATTGGGTCACGTCCGGAAAAGCAACGGTGACGTGCTTAGCGGGGGCGAGCGGCGTCGCACAGAGATTGCGCGGGCGCTGGCGGTGAATCCGAAGTTTATTTTGCTGGACGAACCTTTTGCAGGGATTGACCCTATCGCCGTGGAAGATATTCAGGGTATTGTAGCGAAGTTGAAATTTAAAAACATCGGCATCCTGATCACGGACCATAATGTTAACGAAACGCTTTCTATCTGTGACAGGGCTTATTTGCTGATCGACGGGAAGATATTTGAAAACGGTACTGCAGAAGAATTGGCGGCGAATGAGCAGGTGAGGAAACTGTACCTCGGTCGGAACTTTGAATTAAAGCGTAAAGATTATCTCTACGAAGAAGCGGTCAGAAGCAGCACGCAAGCGGAAGAAGAAAATCCCATATCCGAATAAAAGAAGTGCCCGCAACGATTGTCGCGGGCACTTCTTCATCCTTAGTAAAATGATTATGAGCCGGCTTCGTCTTCGGCCGGAGCTAGATTATTATCTTTTACAAACTTGTCTCTGTGTTCCGTAAACTCATTTAGTAAACTATCGATCGCTTCCACAGATTTATCGGAATATTCGTGGATGTCGGGTAGAGTCTTATCCAGGAGCCCGATTCCCAGGTTGATATTTTCCGCTTCGATTTGTGCCACTTTTTTCAGAACAGAAGTTTCACTGTTTTTGAGGTCTTCCAATTCTCTCAGAATCTTGTTCATCGCCTCTAGTTTTTCCATTTTATCCATAAGATTTGTTTTTCTTATAATATACAAAAAGTATACAAAACCGACAAATGGACGTTTCTTTAGCTAATTATTCTGAAAACAGGCCGTTTTTCTTAAGGAAATGTAAATGCATTAATCGAGGAACAGATCAGTATACAATTTTGCTCCCGGCACCACCGCATAGGTGCTAAAGTCGGAAATGCCATTTTTTTGAAGCACTTCCTCATCCAGGAAGGCATGACCGGTGCAATCCTTTGGTGATTCTTTCAGGATATGAAAAGCCGCATCGGCCATAATATCGGGTTTCCGGCTCATGTTTACCAGTGCTTCCCCGCCTAACAGGTTTCTTACAGCGGCCGTGTCGATGGTCGTTTTGGGCCACAAGGCGTTGGATGCGATCGGTACGTCTTTATATTCTTCAGCCCAGCCCAGGGCCATCATCGTCATATTGTACTTGCTCATCGTATAGGCGATATGACCACCCAGCCAGCGCGGATTCAGGTTGACCGGAGGCGACAAAGTGAGTATGTGCGCATGGGAAGACCGGGACAACCAGGGCAGGCAGTGTTTTGTAACCAGGAAAGTACCCCTGACGTTAATGTCATGCATCAGGTCGAACCGGCTGGTTTTGGTTTCTTCTGTTTTGGTAAGCGCAATCGCAGAAGCATTATTGACCACGATGTCAATACCACCGAAGGTTTCCACTGCTTTCTCTACTGCGGCGCGGATCATTTCTTCATCTCTTACATCGCACTGAATGGGCAATGCCTTACCGCCGGCGGCTTCTATTTCTTCAGCCGCGGAAAAGATCGTTCCTCCCAGCTTTTCATTTTCCCTGACCGATTTTGCGGCCACGACAATATTCGCTCCTTCCCTGGCGAGGCGCAAAGCGATCGCCTTGCCGATGCCGCGACTGGCGCCGGTAATAAAAGCGGTTTTTTTTGTTACAGACATAATGGATGGGTTAACAGATGATGCAATCGGATCAGCGCAAAGCGCTCAAGGCTAAGTTAGTGCTATTTCAGCCTGACCAAAACTTTTTTGAGCGGAATTAATTACTGAGCGGGAGGGGTGGAGTCTGCAGGTGCGGCGGCCGGTGCTGATGAGCCGGGAACTAATCCTTCCTCTGTAATAATCCTTCCCTGCTGTGCTTCTCTAAACGTGATCTTCTTAAAATCCTGCGTCGCCTCCAGCCCGTTTTTAGCTGGAATTAGCCGGGTAGGAGATTTAAGCAAAGCCGGCCTGTCGGTATAGAACAACTCTTTTTCCTGGTCCCACCACAGGTCTTCACAGTTTAAGGTATCTCCCTTGATGCTAACGACTCTTACACTATCGCGCAGGTATACTTTTCCAAGCGATTCGAAATATTTTCCATACTTCGCATCCAGCTTGCTTTCCACAATTTTCTGATCATTGTAAAAGTCGACATGCAGGGTCTTCGGAAACTCGACATAGGGCGTATCGACATTCTGTTGTCTGACAACGCGGACCATGACAGGAGAAGTCAGTTTAGCTTTCACTTTTCCTCCCTGGGATAAGAAGCTTTCTACTTTTGTTGCAACGTCTTTTTGCACGGCTGGTTTTCCAAATGCATTGATCTCACTCTCGCTGTTCTCGCAGGCGAGCAGGGTGATTGCTGTTATGAAAATCCAAAAGTGCTTCAAAGTAAAAAGATTCAATCGAACCGCTAAGATAGCAATAGCCTGTGTTAATCTTCGTAGTACTTGGTTTTTCCGCCGAACCAAAGGTCGGTAAGAGAAAAACCAACAGACAGCCTGTACAGGTTTTCACGAATGATATTGCTGTTATTGCCCCGCTTGATGTATTCAAAACTGAGGTTGATCATGCTGGCCTGGTTGCGGCTTTGTAAGCTGTAATTAGCAATAGGCAGTCCCAATCCTGCGGTGATACCTAAGACAGGGATCTTTGTCTGGCGGGTATAGATATAATCCGGGCCGGTAAAAAATCCGATCCGGTAAGACGTTCTGCTGAAATAATTGTTTTTTGGTGCCGGATGGAATTCTGCCCCAATTTTAGCTTGCCAGTTGCTTCTCACCGCGGTATCGGGCATGCCGTTTACCCGAAACTGGTCCCAGTTGTTACGCGTAAAGTCGGCGCCAACCATCCAGCCGGCTTCATCCTGTGCTGCGTTGCCGATCTTCTGGATAGCGAAACCTCCTGTAATGCTTGCCGGGTAGATAATGCTTCCTTTGGTATCGCTGGTATAAGTAGCGGTATCAATAGGGAAATATCCGGTTTCCTGGCTGTAGGTAAATGTTTGTGCGACGGTGCTTCTTTTTGTGTTGATGGTTTGCTGCCAGTTACCGTAGGCGCCGATGCTCATGTAGATCTTCTCGCTGGCTTTGAAATGATATTGCAATCCTGCATCAAAATAAAAATCCGCGAGGTTGGTCTTGTCTTCGTAGTGAGCGCTGGCGTATCTTGTCGAATCGTTGAATAAAGACAAACGCGTATTGTAATCGCGGCTACCAAACATATACCCCGCAGTTGCGCCCAGGCTTAAATACTGGGATTTTCCGGTTCTGAATTTTACGGCTGTTCCCAAAGATCCCAGGTAGGCGCCGCCCTGCCCTTCATACAGCGTTGACGCCGAATCGATCAGGTTGCCGCTGTTGGGATCGTATAATGGTCCGTTTGATTGTATCTTATAATTGATGCTCGTCAGTGGTCTCACGCCAAACGCCAGGCCCCAGTTCTTCCTGAGCGGAAGACCCACCATCACGTGGCTGAACAGTAAATTAGGAGAGGTGAACTTGGATTGTGCAGACTGATCTGTCAGCGTACGGCCTTGCCCGTCAGCTCCGATATTGAAAACAACGCGTCCCGAATTCAGTTTGCGCGAACCGGGTTCCTGGAATGAAGGGAAAAATGAAAAAGACGCCGGGTTGGCGTAATTGACCGTGTAAGGATCGTTATAAGCCGCAGCGACACCCCCCATTCCCCTGTTTGCGATATTGGTGGTAGGTGCCTGATTGCCCAGTCCATAGCGGGAGTAGGGAGAATTATCCTGCGCTGATGCTCCGATGAATAAAAAGATAGAAGGTATAGTTAATGCTAACGGAGCCGCTAGTTCTCTCTTCCTAAGCATTGTTAATTTCACTAATCGCATAAAGACCTTTAAATATTAAATCAGGGTCGGCAAATATCCTGTTTTTAATGTGTGATGCCAAATGTTGTGTATCGCCGCCGGTTAATACCACGTTAAAGTTGTCAAATTTAGCCTGGTAGGCATCTATAAAACCATCAATTTCATAGGCCATTCCGAGGATCACGCCCGATAATATATTGGTATCCGTGTCGTATCCGATCAGTGGTACGTCGGCCTTGGCGGGGGTGTAAGGAAGCTTTGCCGTGTAATGTTGCAACGATTTCAGCCTCATTTCAATGCCCGGAGAGATCGATCCGCCCAGGAATTCTTTATACTTGTTGACAAAATTTAAGGTAATGCAGGTGCCGAGTCCGATCAGCAACAAATTTTTATCAGGGAAAAAGTGTACGCCACCAGCTGCGATAGCCAGCCGGTCGGCCCCGATGGTTTCCGGTTTGCCGACCGGTGTGGTGATGGGCAATTTGGAAGTATGATTCAGCAGGTGAAAGCGCGTATTTCTCTTCAATACGTCTTCAATCTCCTGGTTGTGATCAATAACCGATGACAAGATAGACCTTTTGGGTTTGTAGGTGCTCACCAGGGACTCGACGGTCGCCGGTGCATCATCCTCCAGTGTTAGTACCCTGGTGATTTCCCCCTTGTTGAATACTGCTGCTTTTTTACGCGTATTTCCAAAATCAAAGCATAATGTTACGGACATGATGTGAAAGTAGTGAAAAGTTGGAAAAAAGCGGATAGTTAATAGTTCGTCGCCGCGGGCTTTTCGATCAATGGTTGACCAAGGGCCTTAAACGCTTATGTCACTTTACATCGAACCCTTCGAGGTTTTTGAAATGGCCGTTCATCTGGATCTTATGCCGCAGCTGTTTCATCTCTTCCAGGGCCGGTAATGTGGCGTCGAAATGCCTTTTGAGGTATTCCTGCCTTTGCCGCTCCTGGGTCAGTTGCAGAAATTCATATTCCTGTTGCAGGGTAAGACCGGAATGGTGTGCAATATCATAAGAGGTCAGATCCGGATCTGGTTTGTGAAAGTCCTTTTTTACGTCCAGGCTGGCATGCAGGTCCTGCATTTTGCGGATCAGTGATTGCATTACCTGCTTGTTGCCGTTCATTTCGTTGTGCGGGTAATTTACGATAGCGCCCGAATATAATTTATCGGGAATATCTTTTACCACTTCGAGTATCCGGAAAATTTTTTCGCCTCTGGTGTTGATATCCATCTCGCCGTTGGTATAGGTCTGAGCGATCTTGCTAACATAGATCAGGGAGCCATATTCTTTCAGATCATTATCGATGACGGCAGGAATGCCAAATGGCTTTTTCTGCTCCACACATTCGGTGATCAATTGCTTGTACCTTGGCTCGAAAATGTGAAGATTAAGTTCTTCGCCCGGAAACACGACAATGTGTAAAGGAAATATCGGGATGAAATTGGTCATAGCTACAAATTTATTACAAGGAGCCGACACTGGGGGCAGGAGTCCCTGTTAAAAGCTGTTAACTACCAGACAATTATTTGGCCGTAGTTGATGATTTCTGACTATTTTTAAAAAAATCTTTCAATGTAGACCCGGATGTTTACTACCGCGCTTTTAATATCAACCTACAACTGGCCGGAGGCCTTGCACTTATGTGTGCAAAGCGCGAGTAATCAAAGTGTCTTACCCGGAGAGATCATCGTCTGTGACGACGGATCGACTGAAGCTACCAAAAACCTTCTGGATGACCTGGCAAAAAGGATAAGGATCCCGATCCGGCACGTGTGGCAACCTGACAATGGCTTCCAACTGGCGAAGATCAGAAATAAGGGAATTGCAAGCACGGATAAGGATTATATTATTCAGATTGACGGGGACGTCATTCTTCATAAAGACTTTGTGAAAGACCATGTGCGGTTTGCCCGGCCGAAGCATTTTGCCACGGGCAGCCGAGTGTTGCTCTCTCAAAAGATGACGGATAGCCTGATTCAACAACAACATAATACGCATGACCTACGTACAGCCATTCAAAACAGCAACAAGATAAACGGCATACGTATGCCTTTGTTGCAGCATTTGTTTGCCCACTATTATAAGAACGGTGGAAAAAATAAATACTATGTAAAGGGCTGTAATATGGCATTCTGGAGGAAAGACCTGCTGTTGGTCAACGGTTATGATGAAAGCTTTGTGGGCTGGGGGCTCGAGGATAATGATATTGCGATACGGTTGCTGAATGCGGGCATCAGGAAAAGATTTTTAAAATTTGGCGGGATCTGCTATCACCTCAACCATTCCCTCGTGAGCAGGGATTTTGAAGAGGGAAACAGAAACCGTCTGGACAAGGTGATCAACGGTAAAATCGTTAAAGCCGAGAATGGCATGGATAAATATGTTTAACGCTGCTGTGGGGGGAATCTTAACATAATAAGAGTTGCACTCTGTAGAGATACGGCGTCTTCCTAAAGGTTAATTTTTTCCGAAGGGTCCCGATATTTGTCGGCCGCTTCGGCCCCGTAGGTACGGTTCGTTTTTAAACCATTAAACCAATACGTGAGTAAACAGATTATTTTTGATTGCGAAAGAATGAAGTATGCTTATACAGGTCTTTACTACTTCTGTAAAGAGCTGGGCACTGCTTTGATCCGGCAGCAGACAGAACATCATATTTCTTTTTATGTTCCTGAAAAGGAGCGGGGCATCTTTGGAGAAGACCAGGAATACATCATCCAAAATCATTTACATAAATTTTTTCCCAAGCGTGTCAGCGACTACGATCTTTGGCATTGTACTTACCAGGGCACTAACTATCTGCCTCCGGCCCGGAGCAAGGTTAAAGTGGTATCTACCATTCATGATCTCAATTTTCTGCACCAGGGGAAAACGAAAGGCAAGCAGGACAAATACCTGCAGAAAATGCAACGCCTCGTTGATCGGTCCAACGCGGTGGTGACCATTTCCAATTTCGTAAAAGAACAGGTACTGGAGCACCTGGATGTGAGGGACAAGGAGATCAAGGTGATCTATAACGGCCGCAATATTCCCAAATGTCCGAACTATGTCAAGCCGGATGCCATCGGAGACCGGCCTTTCTTTTTCAGCATCGGTACGATCACCGATAAAAAGAACTTCCATGTATTGGCGGCCATGCTGGTGGACAATGATTATGACCTGGTCATTGCCGGCATCACGCAGAGCCAGGCCTATCACAATAAAATTCTGAGCGAAGCCCGTTCGTTGGGCGTGGAGCACCGGGTAAAGATGATCGGCGCGGTGAGCGAGGATGAGAAATACTGGCTGTTTAAAAACTGTGCTGCTTTTTGCTTCCCTTCATTAGCCGAAGGGTTTGGTCTGCCGGTGATTGAAGCCATGCAATTGGGCACACCGGTGATACTTTCCCGGGCAACCTCTCTACCGGAAGTAGGCGGTCCCCATGCATTTTATTTTGAAGGCATGGAGCCTGAGTCTGTTACGAAAACAGCTACCGAATTTCTCAACCGCGATATTGACCACTCCGCCCGTGAAGAACTCATTTCCTGGGCCCGGCAATTTGACTGGGATGTCGCTGCGAAAAGATATTGGAGCTTATACGATGAAGTTATTACATCATAGGCAGTGCGGATAAATATCCCTACTTTAGTAGAGAATTTTACATGAGACTACTTTTATGAGGACCTTTGATTGCTTTACTTTTTTTAACGAACTGGACCTTTTGGAGTTTCGACTCAGGCTATTGGACGACGTGATGGACTATTTTGTAATCGTTGAGTCTAACCTATCGCATTCGGGCAAATCAAAACCATATTATTTCCTTCAATCCAGGGATCGCTTTAAAAAGTGGAGTGATAAGATCATTTATTATCCTTTAGAACAAATGGTAGAAGGGCTGGTCTTTAAAGACACCACCGTGCATGATCTCAATGACGGATCCTGGGTGTTAGAGAACCAACAGCGCAATGCAATAAAGGGTGCCATGAAGGTGGAAGAAGATGATCTTGTTTTTGTCGGCGATCTTGATGAGATCCCGAACCCTTCGCTGGTGCATTCACTACGGGCCGTACCGCAGCCAAGAGCGCTGTCTATGCAGTTTCATTATTATTTTATGAACTGCAGGAATGTAGGTGCCGAACGCTTATGGAATGGGACGGTTGTAGCGTCAGGGAAATATTTTAATGAACATTCCTGTCAGCATCTCAGGGATAATCGGAACACTTACGAGCCGCTTGCTAACGCAGGCTGGCACTTTTCATATCTGGGCGGTGTAGAGAAAATTAAATATAAGCTGCAATCCTTTGCTCACACCGAGTATAACAGAGCGGAATTTTTGGATGATAATTATATTTTGTACGCGCTCGAAAATGGCGCCGACATCCTAAAACGCCCGGATACTGTTTACCGGTTTTTCCCGCTTTTTTTCTATCCGGGCTATCTGCGAAAATTAATGAAGGCCTATCCTCAGTTTATCAGAAAAGTTTCCATGCTCAGGTGGTTAATGGCTACTCTTAAAGAAACAGGACGCTAAGCGGTTGTCGCTTGTTCATTCAGCAATTCGGCAAAGATCCTTTCTTTGGTTTTAATCGCTGCTTTTTGTCCATAATATTGATCGATCAGGGCCATGCCGTTCTTGCTCACTGTAGTATAGACATCATTATTTTTGGCGAGCGTTTTGATCGCTGCTATAAACGCTTCCTCTGTATCTGCAATAAAGATATTTTTACCATGTTCTAAACCCTCCATCCCGTTGGTGATCAATGAGGTGGCCACAACCGGAACGCCACAAGCCATAGCTTGCAATATTTTTATCCGGATGCCCCCACCGCCCAGCCGGATAGGAGCTATCAAAATTCCGCCCTGCAATACGTCGGCAATATCATCCACGAAGCCGGTGAAATGAACACGCGGATGCTGGTGTCTGAAAATATCTTTCCATTTTCCCGTCACATACAATTCAAGCCCGGTCTGTTTGATCGTTTTATCCAGCATTTCCTCGGAGAACCACTTGATGGCATCCATATTCGGGTGATGCTCCTGCGAACCCATGAAGACCAGCTTATCAGCACTGGCCGTGGGCGTGCATTTAGGGATCAGTGAATCCGGCACCGAGGTGGGCATTACCTGCAATTTTTCCAGGGGAATGTCCTTACTCAATCGCGCCTGATCGTTGCGGTTCAGGATCAGTATACGATCGTATTGATTCATCAGCCCGACTTCGGTAAACCGTGCTGTGTTAACTATATAAGATGCATATAACCCATCATCCTTATTTAGAGCAAAATAGTCTTCCAGGATGGAATACCGGTTTTCATGTTGAAAGAATACTTTCTTGGTTCCTTCGGGAATAATATGAACCAGGTTTAGCAGATCGCTATACTCTACCTGAACGATGTCAAATTTTTTACGACGAAACAGTCGGTCTAAAAAATCGAGCAGCTCCCGTTCTGCCGGAATGAACGGGTATAAGCCATGAACGATCTTTTTTTGAAAGGGCTCTTTTTTCGCCCTTCTTTTATATTTCGCCATCCTGATAGGCAGGAAGAGCTTTTTAAGCAGCGGCTCTTTTTGCCGTACTGCGTTGCTTTTTATGGAATTATTGGTGTAGACGGGCTGCACATCCACATCAGGCCATAGTTTTTTCAATGCTTCCACATTCTGCTCTTCGCTTCGCGGAACTTTAAAGATCAGTGTTACATCAAACAGGTTGCGAACATCGTTAACGAAGCTGAACACTCCAAAGCGGCCACCATCCGAAACCGGATAGGGACATAAAAACGTAATTATTGCAATACTATGCTTCATTAGATCATGTATAAAAAAAATAAAGATAAAACTTTATATAAGTTCTGTTTCTTTCTCTAAGATCGGCTTCCAAATATCGGGATAGACATGGGCTGCATGCATGCCAAATGGTAACTGCCCCTTCGTGAGAGAAAGCGCCAACCCCGGTTCCTGTTCCATAGCGAAGCGGATCGCGGTTTTGTAACCAGGAATGGCCAAATGTTTCCGACGCCTGTTTACTTCTGCCGACCAAAAAACATCTTCATTAAAGAAATGATTCTCGTTGTGTTGGTTGTAAAAATCGATTGTCTTTTTGTGGGAGCCACATATATCGAACAATTTTTTCACTTTACGAAGCGAAAATCCACCGTTGCCTACGCGGTTATAAAATTGTAAAGGGCTGGGAGAAATGTTGTCCTTTTGCTTTAGATTTAGTTTATGATGAACAAAAGCTTGTATATGCCGCGCCAGCTTATACGGCTCTATCCACGGAGCCCCAATGTAATCGTATCCCTGTGCGCACCAATAATCCAGCTGATCGCTGAATACAAAAGCATCCAATTGATAAATAAGCAAATACCGGTACTTCAGGAACCGGCTGTAAAATTCCCGGGACAGCATCAGCCTGTTATAGCCCCTGATATCTGAAAAGAATTGCTCGTCGAAACATTCTACCTGAAAAGGATGGCCTTCTATCAGAGGTTCGTAAAAAGAAATATCGAGCTGATCGGATTTAATAAAGACGATGGGGTGCTTGCCTAGTATCCGGAAACACTGTCTCAGTGATCTTTGTTCGTCTTTATCGATCTGTGGTTTGTATATTGGTATGACGACTACTGCGTTTTCATTCATGACTTAGGGGCTGTTATAAAGGTCATCGAGGTTCAGGTCATTATAAAAAAAGTGGTCTTACGTGCTTGCGGCCATTGCTTCAGTTTGGCCGACTTTGACTTGGTTGGTTTTAATATCAAATACTTCGTCCAGGTATTGGTAACATTTTTCCTTCTCAAAAAACTTACTAAACATCCTGATCCCATCATTGGAATTTTTACGGTAGTAAGCTTCATCTCCTAATAACCGTGAAATATGATCGGTAAAAGCTTGCGGCGTGTTGCCCAACAAACAACCATTATCTGTTTTAACAGGCAATCCATCCAGCCCTCTTAAAGTACATACAATGGGCAGCCCGAAGGAGATCGCCTCTACCACTTTTACCTTGATACCAGTTCCTTCCAACATCGGGCAGATAGCTACTCGGGCTTTACTGTACACATCACGCAGATCCGGCACGAAAATATGCTTTTCAACATTGGGAAGGTCAGGTGTGTAACGGCTGATGGGGCCCACTACACAGATCCTGATGTCTGCAGGTAAATTGGGGTACACCTGCTCAAAGAACCATTTGCAGGAATTTTGATTGTTGGGATTGTCACTTGCCACATAGATAAGGTCATATGGTGCTGTATGATAACGTTCGAGCACTTCCTGGTGATTCTTGTCATACATGATTGGTATTACGCGGTGCGCTCCGGGAACGAATTGACTGAACAAATATTGTTCATCATAAGATTGGGACCATACTTCATCGAAGAGGGACAACAACTGGATTTCTCTTTCGAAGACCTGTCCCAATTTAAAACCTTTTCGATGTTTGAACTGGGCAGTCATGAAATCATGGGTGTCAATGATTAACCTGGCATTTTTAACGTTGGGATTACTGTCCACCAGGCGTGCCCATGTCACATAGCTGATTATTATTATGTCATATTTCTTGCGCCGCAGCGATTTATTAAAATCTGACTGCAGCTTGACAGTTGTGTAGTCATCGATAAGGTTCTGATCGTAAACATCGTTGTTTTTCCTGAGCTTCTTTGGCAGTTTCCAATTTAAAAAGAACTGTAACTTATTTTTTTTAACAACCTGCTGGCTCGCCAGTACCAGGCCAAAGGCGGGAAAGGACTTTTGAAAGTCAGCCTCATCTGTTTCATCCCACTGCTCCCATTCTTTTGGGGCCATATAATCTATGTCGAAGGATGCTGAGCGGCTGTTGAAATATTCGAGCAGTTGTATTGTATGCGTTCTGTTGCCGTGATTTCTTCTTGTCGCGGGCTCCGGCATAAAATACAAGATCTTTAGTTTGCTCATGGATATCTTATTTTTTGCTTATTCTCTGGTGTTGCCCTATTGTTAACGTGAACATTATCAACTCCGCAACATTCGGGATTTAAAATAATTCCGGGATAGGTCTTTTTGCCTCAGTCTAAAGAAAAAGTCCGGCCGGGTGTCCGGATGATCTCCCTAAAAGGTACATCACTTTATAACGGAGGGAAGGCCGGTAATCAGTATAACGAATTGTTAACTATTTTGAGGGTCTTGTATTTCGACGTAGGGCCGATCGCCGGTTATGTTTTTCATCCAATTCGTCATCGAGTATTTTTTCACAATGGTGTTGTCTATTCTGTGATAGGGAGTATGTAAGAACGCGGCTAAGTCATTGATATTATTTTCGTTCCAGACAAAAATGTTATGGGGATGGTAGAAATCGTAATCATATACCAACTTATTATTGGTGATTAATTTCTTTTCAAAATACAAAGATTCAAATACCCGAAAAGTCAATCCTTTTTGCTCGGCGTTTTCAAAATCCAGGATGTAAGAGGCGGCCTTTACCATCGAAAGCATGGCTCGGTAGGGAAGGACATGCCCGATAACATGAATATCATCAGATGCAATTTTTTCTTTGATGCTTCTTGAATGGGTAACAATATTGATGTTGGTTTTGATATGGTGCTCCTTAAAGAACCGGGCTATGGCAGTAATGGCGCTCTGCCGGTCTTCCAGATATCTGCCGATAAAGAAAACGGTTCCATCGCTGACATCGCTCTTTGCTTCATAATCCAGATAAAAGTTTGTAATAAAGTAAATATTGGCAAAGCGCCTGCTGTAGCGGTGATAGTCGTCACTATCGAACACGAAAAAGCGGTCAAACAGATGGATTAAATTTTCCGCAGCCGCTGACCGTTTATATCCGTCCCATTGGTAAGCAATAAGCTGTTTACTCTTTTTTCTCAATTGAGTAATCGCTGTTGCGTTCAAAAAATCAGCTCTTATAACCAGTGTATGATCTACGGTATCCTGTATCGTTGCCAGCTCCTTTATGAGTAAGTCACTGCTATGTTTTACGCGAAGCGCTTCTTTATATTTCTTGTTTTTGAAAAATGTCTTTTGGAAGAGGTTATATATTTTTTGAAAAACACTTTTGTATTTGAAAGGTGTATCTGTGAGGAACACTAAGGACAAGTCATAACCGGCCTGCTCCATATTTTCTTTGAAGCATTTATAGAATTCAAAGTGGTACGGGATGACTATGATTAAACGTCCTTTCATTCAGGTGTTGATTAATTTTTTGGCTCTATGAAGAAACGCCGGAGCAATGATGGTACTGTGGCGTTTACGGCTTCTTGTCTGTTAAACAAAAATTGGACATCACTTTACTTAAACCGAAGCTGCTTCCTGCGGGACGCCGAAGATATTATCGAGGTATTGATAACATTTCTTTTTCGTGAAAAATCTATTAAAGGTTTCGATGGCATTATCGGAAGTCTTTTTGTGGTGGCCTTCGTCCGTTAACAGCTTGCTTATTTGATGGGCAAACTGCCCGGCATCTTCAGCCAGGACGCATCCACATTCCTCTTTCACCGGCAATCCGTCCAAACCTCTTAAAGTGCAGACGATGGGTAGTCCGAAAGACATTGCTTCCACGACCTTGACCTTTATACCGGTGCCGCCTAACATGGGGCATATAGCCACCTTTGCATTGTTGTACGAGTCGCTTAGATCGGAAATAAAAAGATGCTTTTCTACATTGGGATAATCGGCGACATAGTTGCAGATAAGCCCTATGATACATATTTTGATATCCTTAGACAACAGGGGGTACACTTCTTCGAAAAACCATTTCATTGATTTCTGATTTTGAAGATTGTCGCTGCCGACGTAGATAATGTCATACTTTGGAGGAGCGGTATTTGTCTTTACCTTGTAATTTTCGGGATACATGATGGGTATAATTCTATGTTTACCCTTTACGAATTGGCTAAAGAGATACTTTTCATCGTAAGATTGTGACCATACTTCATCGAAGAGCGATAGTAACTGTATTTCCCTTTCAAAGGTTTTCCCCAATTGAAAACCGGGACGATTTTGAAATTGCCCGGTCATAAAATCGTGTGTATCTATTATCAGTGTGGCGTTTTTCACATGTGGGTTGTTTTCTATCAGTCGGGCCCACATAACATAGCTGATGATGATCAGGTCATATTGCTCCTGCTGCAACTGCCGGTTGAAATCATTTTGTAACCGAAAAGTTGTATAGTCATCGATAAGATGTTGGTTATAGGGCTGTTTGTTTTTTCGGATGACGTTGGGCAGTTTACATCCAAAAAGGTACTTCAGCTTATTCTCTTTGGACATTCTCTTACGGCCCAGTATCAATCCAAAGTTTGGGAAAGCTTCATGAAATGCTTTCTCATCAACATCCGTCCACGATGTCCATTCTTTCATAGCCATGTAGTCGAGTTTAAAAAATTCAGGCCGGCTGTTAAAATATTCCAGCATCTGCATTACATGGGTCCTGTTGCCATGATCCCGCCGTGTGGGGGAATCTGGCATAAAGAACAGTATTTTCTTTTTATTCATTATTGATCTGCTTCCATACTGAGTATGGTCTTATAAATAGTGATAGTAAGTTGAAACAGCCCGATGATAACGCTCTTCGTCCATCTTAATCTATTATTAAAACCACTAAGGCTTTAAATAATTAAGTATTAATGCCTCTTAGCTTCTTGATTGTCACATCTAACGCTGCATGATATATCTAACCGACTCTTAGAGGTCCATCTGTAACGAAATTATAGGTTTATGGCAACATAAGTATTGTTTGGAAGGTCAAAATACTTCTAAAGTCGTTCAGCAATCAGCGTTAAGCGCGAGATGGGCGGAGGTTCGTAGGATGAATGCCGCAAGCGATTCTAATCATACAATGAGACGTGAAAGGTAAAAATTTCAGGTGGACATTTTGATTCGCCCGCGATAATCGCAAAATATTATATATTTGATTTCTTATATACCAAAACAAGCTTACAACCTAATGTCAACTGCGTCAGATCCGATCACTGTTTCTGTGATTGTTCCCGTTTATAACACAGCGGCTTTTTTACCAGAGACTATACAAAGCATTTTAGACCAGGACCTTACTGATATCGAAATCATATTGGTGGACGACGGGAGTACAGACAACTCCGCGTCTATCTGCGAATCCTATCAACAACGTGATAGCAGGGTGAAGTTCATCTCGCAGCAAAATTTCGGTGTATCGGTAGCACGTAATAACGGGCTGGTTGAGGCCCGGGGAGCATATGTGTTTTTCATGGACGCTGATGATACGATCGATAGCGCCTTTTTAAGTACTTCTTATAATGCAATGAAAACGGCTAATGCCGACATCGCTCTTATCGGAGAGTATTATATGCGCCGTTTGCCACACGTGCAGTCGCTTCCTACGTGTGCGCAAATGATAAAAATGGACTTCCTGCGGCAGCGTCCGGATGTGAGGTTTCCTGCGGGTATTCAACCCTGCGAGGATGGCCTTTTTTCGCACCAGTTACTCGCGTTAACTGATCGGTTAGCGATCAATCCCGACGGTGTATATCATTATCGAAAACATCCTGATCAAAATAACACCAAAATAAACGAGAATACAGAAGCTGTGTTGCGTCAGATCCCTCGATGGTTTGAGATATTGGAAGCGTTTTATACGAAGCATCAGTTGTTTCAGTCACACGCGCGGCACCTGGCACTGTTCATCGAACATGAGCCATTTGAATTGCGGTACCGGTCCATGCCGTTAGACGCCAGTCAAAGGGCTCGTTTGTATGATCTTATTAGAAAGTTCATGGTAAAACACGTGGCACCTCATCTGAATGACAGCGATGAAAAAACACTGCATCCACTTTTCAGAAGTCTTTTGAAATCAAATACACACGCAGAATTTGATGCATTTTATTTCAACTGGACCAAAAGAAGAAAGAGAGTAGTAAAATGTTACATGTTTATCACCAAGCTGATATTCATTAATCCCATAAAACAGCGCTTAAGAAAACATATTCGTGAAAAGTTACCACAGTGAAGATTCTGATCATACAAACTATTGGCTTTATTAATGGATCAGGCGGTACAGAGAAAGTGTGCACTTTTCTGGCGAACAGATTTTCGCGAGCCGGGCACCAGGTAGAAATTGTTACTAATGAAAACGTGCAAGGGGCGCCGGTGTTCCCGCTCGAAGAAGCAGTGAAAGTGACCAATATCTATAGTTCGACCACACCTCAGAAGCACGCTAAAATACCCAAGATATACAAAGGGAAAAATCCCTTTTCGTGGCTGCAACACAAAGCTGTAAAGAAATATGTAAAAATGTGCAACAGGCTCCTTTATTGGCAGGCTGGTGGTAAGGAGGGCTTGTATAAATATAATCTCAGGCATCGCTCGCAGTGCTGGAAACAATACATTGAAAGATGTCGTCCGGACGTTATCATAACGATGTCTATTGGCTCACTATTGGATATATCGATGAAAATAGCTATTCGGTTCCGATTATTAATTCGACCAACGGTCGACCAGATTATGATTACGCGGATATACTTTGGTTTCGAGAAGTCCATGACATGATATGCCTGAAAGAAGCTTATAAGCAGTTAACCGCCATACAGGTCCTTTTTGAAAGCTATATAGATTTTCTGCCAGACACCTTTCACGGGAAGTTTAGGGTGATCTCTAACCCCGTTCCTGCAACAGATACAGAACAGATCATCAACCATCTCAAAAAAAAGGAGCGATACAAGATTATCCATATCGGCTCCCTGGTTACGAATTGCAAGCAACAACATATCGCAATAGAAGCTTTTGCTGAACTTGCTGAAAAGTACCGCGACTGGGATTTATTCTTCTGGGGCGTGGGTCGGGATGATAAGTTATTACAAGAACAGGTTAAACGTTCAGGCCTGGAGCAACGGGCTTTTCTGATGGGCTTTACCGATCATCCATTGCAGGAGCTGGCAAAAGGAGATATATTTATTTTCCCGAGCAAATTTGAAGGCTTCCCGTTAGCGTTAACGGAAGCTATGTCTGTAGGGCTGCCCGCTTTAGGCTTTGAAAATTGTTCTGGAGTCAATGAACTTATACAACATCAGAAAAACGGCCTTTTAGCCGGGGATCAAGCAGACATGGTTCGATATTTAGAAAAACTGATTTGCGAGCCTAACACCAGGAGCCGTTTGGGTGCCTGTGCGCACAAAGACATGCAGGCCTTCAATCCCGACCGCATCTTTGAGCAGTGGGAAGAATTGATACAACTTGTAAATACACCTGGCTAAACCGGCGCAAATGCATCTAAGATTGAAACACTCGATTGATGGACCGTTTAACAGTTGTGTTAATTCCCGATTCATTTTTGTAGACACAACAAACATTATCGCGGGAGTAATTTAAAAAATGCGTCAGACCGGGACGGTCAGACGCGGTGATGGAGCGGCCAATCAGATGGCCATTTTTAGTTATCAACTAATCTCCGCCTACTTCGGCGCATAAAAAACAACCCCCTCGTTTGTCCATTCATTTGGCTGTGCGGGACTATTAATATTAGTTCCCAGGAAATGAGAGCGCCTCGATTTATGGTGGTAAAAGCCGTATACGGGAACTGTGTTGGTGGGCCAGCTCCCAACGAAGCCATACCATTTGATGCCTCCCCCTTTCCAATAATTATCGGCCATAGTTGATGTCGGCCACCAGCTGCAATCATTTGTGGATGGCGCCCAATACTCGTAGATCGGCGCCGTGCCCGGCGCTTTATATTTAAAAGCATTAAAATAAATGCCTTTATAAGTCCAGCTTCCATCTTTCAAAAAAGAAGGAAGCTTGGAGTCCCCGGGCGCATAAAATTCATACCTGAACACATTCATTCCTGCGTGATAGTACGCATGAACGGGCGATGATTCGTCCCATACTTTAACTTCTCTGTTCTTTTGATATTGTTCTATAGCGGCTCTTACAGCCTCCTTTTTTACAGCATCAGCGATCAGATCTTCCAAGGGGATCAGCCCATCCGGATCAATCTCTATTAATGCGGCGTTCTCGCGCGTGCATGAACTCTGCCAGTTGCTGATCGAAATCTGAGAAGGAGAATTATCCAGGTTAATGGAGCCGACAAGACCTTTTGTACCATCGCCGCCAACAGTTCTATAAAACAAGGTCTGGTTGTAATTGGAACTGGCTTCTGAACGGTCGCTATTGACATCGCCCGACACGCCGGCACCGATATCTATCCCGAATATCTTCAACGCTCCGTTTGCGGAAAGCCCCACCTGGACTGCCCTTTTTCTATCCAATTTGCCGGTTTCTGTGCGATAATTGATTTCTAATTTGGCGCCTAATGTAATATTGGTGAGTACATGCGTGCCGTATTTATTGATAAGCTGTTCGGGGTTGAGCGTATTAATATCAGAGGTAAACGTTGGCGTGAGATAGTTGTCCCGCAGGTTTTGGGTCAAAGCAAAAATCCTCAGGCGCTTTTGTTTGATCTTCATATACCCGCTGGCATAACCATATTTGGACGAATAAGAATCTGAAGAATTGAAAGATAAATTAAGCTCGCCTTTGAATTTCTTGACGTTTGCATTCAGTTTATATTTCTGTGCCAGGCTGGAAGAATACTCCAAA
The DNA here is from genome assembly GCF_055693045.2 of Niabella sp. ZPM-14. Lineage (NCBI taxonomy): Bacteria > Pseudomonadati > Bacteroidota > Chitinophagia > Chitinophagales > Chitinophagaceae > Niabella > Niabella sp. ZPM-14. The sequence goes on along the minus strand of NZ_CM181148.1, from coordinate 2,409,945 downwards.
GCGTTACCACCGACGTAGTAGTCGAAGTATTGCTCAACATTGGTGTTCAGATCATAGTCAGCCGGATTTTGCGCGATAAATTTTTGAATGTTGACGACCTGCAGTTTGGCCGACTCCGAATTAGCAAAACGGCCGGTAACATCATATCCATATCCCAGCAAGTCATATTGGTTGTCTCCTGCATATCTGGGCACAGTCTCCGATGTTTCGCTGATATCAGATTCATTTATATTTTTTGTACACGAAGTAAAAAGCAGGATAATGGGCAAGAAAGCCCAGATGAAACGGTTTTTCATAGTGCATGCATTTTAGTTTGATCATCAAAATTAGGTTACAATTTGATGGTCAGTAAAATGTTGTCGCACAGAAAATCGTGTTTATCTTTCTGAAAAAGAGGCTTTTGTCCGAGGATATCAGTTAGCTGTATTTCTCCAGCTGCAAGACGGTCACGCGCAGGTCTTTTGGTAGCGGTGCTTCGAGCTCCAGCAGTTTTCCGTCTTCGTCCGAGATGGTTAACTGGTAGGCGTGCAAGGCCAGCCGGTCGAGCAAAGGCTTTTCTTCGAGCACGTCTTTGCTTAGTTTAAACTTACTTTTAAATGCAGAAAGGAGAATCGGGTTGCCATCTCCGTAAATGGGGTCACCCACCAACGGATGCCCGATCTCTTTGGCGTGTACCCGTATCTGGTGTGTTCGCCCGGTGTGGATGCGAAACTGCATCCAGCTATACCTTTTGAGTGATTTTAGCAGCTTGTAGTCAGTTAGCGCGGTTTTGCCTCGTTTGTGTATCAGCATGGTGCCGCGTTTGGTCATATTTTCGGCAATGGGCGCATCAATGCTTCCCTCTGTCCGGGCGGGAGTGCCCAGGACCAGACCCACATATATTTTTACTGTTTTTCGTTCTTCGAACTGGAGACTATAATGCTTATGCGCCTCCGCTGTTTTTGCAAAGATGATCAGCCCGCTGGTTTCCTTATCCAGGCGATGCACCGTAAAGATGTCCGGATATCGCTCCTTCAGGAGATCTTTCAGACTGATTTCCTTTCCTTCACGGTCCGGGATCGACAACATGCCTGCCGGTTTATTCAACGCGACGATGCTGTCGTTTTCAAAAATGATAAGGTCTTTAAGTTTCATCGATGCAGATTGTGTCGGATGGTTGGCGCTTGTTCAATGATATTCCACCAACCATCAACAGCATTCAGGTTATCCTGCTTTGTTTTGCTCTAATTGTTTGGCCTGGAATTTTTTATAAAAGTCTTTAGCAAAGGTTTTCATATCTGTAACCTGATCGGCGTATTTGGTCGCTCGTCCGTAAGTGTCTGCCATGGTCATCAGCGTCTGATAAAAAAAATCGGCCATCTCGTCAATCATCATGTCTTTGGTCCAGAGATCGATGCGCAGCGCGGCTTTATCCGCCCCATCCCAGAAAGACACCATCATTGCTTTTGCTTTTTGCGCGCGGTCGGCAGTGCTTTCGGTAGCGCTCCAATGTATCGCATCGGGAACGCGGTTCTCATCCATTTGTACGTCTATTGTTATCGTCGATTTTTTCATCTTAAATATTTAATTGATTTGACCCCAAGTGTTGATACCGGTCTAACAGACCCATATCATGAGGCCCGAAAATTTCAAGCGCCACTCCATGATCGTTGCTGCTCCGGGATGCCGGCTTTTTATCGGTCTGTTTTAGCCAGAAAAATCACCGGTTTCCGCCGCAAAAGTAAGTAATTATACCTTCGAAGCCGGGCCGGTCTTGTGTAAGGGCTTAACATTTTTCCTTTATTGATTTATATCGCAAAGTGTGTAGAGATTTGTTCGTAAACCCTGCAGAGCGAAATAAAAATGATAGGCACTTATGCAAATGCGCTCCGTGATTGTTAAAAGAGGCGATCGGAGAAGGTGGCAGGTCTATTGAAGCAAAAGCTGCCGGATCCGGGTCGATGCGGTAGCCGCCAGCTCCTTCCAACGGCCGGATTCCATTTGCTTTACCAGGTTCTTACGGAACGTTTCGCCTTTGTAAATCATCATCAGCATTTCCCCAAAAGAGTCGCTGTTCATTTCTTTGACGTAGACTACGGCATCGCCAAATAAGGCGTTCACCGTATCCGTTTTCACAGCAATCACAGGCGTTTTCAATCGTATGGCCTCGGCGATGGCTACGGGAAAGACCTCTTCTGCACTACAGCTCACCAGGGCATAGGCATCAGAGATTTTAGCTTCCAGCTGATCCGTGCCCGTGATCACTACATCGTTTCTGTACTTATAATTCGATAAAAGGGCTTCGGCCTCCGCTTTTGCGACGCTGTCTGCGGGTCGGATGACGATGACGAGTTTCCAATTGCTTTGCTGCATTCGTTTAAAGCCTGAAAATCCTTTTAGCAAAGTCGTCAATTTGCTGGTAGTCAACTGGTAATCAGCGGTAATAAAATATTCTTTATCATCGGTCAGTTCATGCTTGATGCTTTGCAGATGGGCGGGGGCTTCGGTGTTCAGTAATAATCCTTCCAGGGGCATAACTTTATGGATCGCTACAGGATATCGCTCCGCAAGTTTTTGCTGTAGCCCGCCCGGGGTAAGGCCGATCACCTGGGCTTTCTCTATATCTTTCTGACGTTTAAGGCCTTCTGCGCTATGAACAACAAACACCTGCTGCAGGGGAATGGAGGTTTTGAGGGCTCTTTGGAAGCTGATCCAGGCAGAAGCATTTTTCCCCTTTAACCATTTTTCGGTCTTTGACCGGCCGAAAAGTCCGCCCACCGTAGGAAATTCAGTTGCAATAAGGTTATCAGGGAGGGAATGTCCGGGTAAAGTTGAGGCAGGATACAGGAATTCGCTTTCTGGCAAGCTGCGTGCTATGCGGGCAAACAGCGTTGTTTCCAGGTGTCCCAGGAGTGTCTCTCGCGAATATGTGCCTGCATCTAATATTATGGCCATTGGTATAAATAAAGCGTTTTTCCTATATCTTTGCTAAATAGCTTCAAAGGTATAACACCACACAAGAAGTAAATTGCAGATACTATTATTTACCAAAAGTTTTTATGGAATATAATACAACAAGAAACCACCTGGCGATGCGCGAGTATGGGCGACATGTACAGAAAATGGTGGAACATATATTAACGATCGAAGATCCTGAGCGCCGTCAAAAGAACACAGAAGCTGTGATTGAGCTGATGGGCTTTTTGAATCCGCACTTAAAGAATGTAGAAGATTTCAGGCACAAGCTGTGGGACCATTTATATTTAATAGCCGATTTTAAGATCGATGTGGAATCGCCTTATCCCGTTCCCACACGTGAGACGCTTAAGGCCAAGCCTCAACCGCTGCCTTATCCCAAGCGTTCCTCGAGATTTTCTCACCTGGGCAAAAACCTGGAGGATATCATTGATAAAGCGCTGGCGGAGCAAGATCCCGAGAAGCGCCAGGGCTTTGCCAACGCTATTGCTTATTACATGAAGTTGGCGTATAACAACTGGCATAAGGAAGTGGTGCATGATGATGCTATCCAAAGCGAGTTGAACAGCATAACAGACGGCCAGTTAGAATTTACTAACACGCCGTATGTTAAAGCCTACCGCATGCAGCAGGAGAATACCAAGAGCAATTTTGGCAAGCGCAATAAGTTCCAGCAACAACGCAATGGGAACAGTTCTAATAACAACAACAATAATAATAATAACCGCCGTAATGGAAACGGAAACGGTAACAGCAATTTCAAAAAGAAAAGATTTTAAGATCATTTAAGATATAAAAAAAGCCGGCAACTTGCCGGCTTTTTTTATTGAAGCATCTTATTGGCCTAAGTTGAAGCTGATGCCACCCTGCAGCCACCTGCCCGGCATAGCCGCGCCCAGGAGATCACTGTAGGTTCGATCGAAGAGATTATCTACCTGCACAAACAGGCGCAGCCTTTTTTGAAGCAATCCATAACCTACGCGGCCATTCATCAAAAAGTAATCTTTGCCCACATAAGCGTTAATCGGGCTGGCTTGTTGAGGAGCGCGCGTTTTATAAATCCCGCTGAGACTCAGAGACAAGTTATGCAGTTCATATTGCACATTAAAATTTGAGAGGAACCTTGCGTGAGAGGATATATAAAAGGAAGGGTTGACCTCGCTGCTTTTGCTGTAGAGCCAAACAAGACCTCCGTTCAGGATCAGCTTTTGCCGGCTATCTGGCTCATAGAGGTATTGCAGGTCAGTTTCGAATCCGGTCGTGTTCACCTCGGCGATATTTTTAGCCAGAGCGAAGGAGCCGTTTTCATCCAGGTTCACCTGTCGCGGCATGTCTGCGTAACGCGTCGCGACCCAATCGATCAACCTGGAATGGAAGCGTTGAAAGAAAGTCGATGACACCCGGAAGGCGGATTGATAAAACCAATCGGCGCCAACTTCATAATTCCAGGATACTTCCGGTATCAGCCAGGGATTACCGACACTGCCGCCGAGGACCATGCTTTTGTTATAGTTATTGTAACGCTCCGTAAAGTCAGCATCGCGGATCGTCCTGCCGCCGCTTGCCCTGAATTGTAAGTTAGAAAAATGCAGGGAAGTGCTCAGTTGTGGCAGCCACTCTGCTTTGTTGTTACCGATCAGTTCGACCCGCACCGACGGTAACAGGGTGAGATAGCTCCCCAGTTTTTGTGAGAGGCTGATAAATGGCGCAGCTGTGTTTAAGGTATGGTTGCCCCGGTCATTAGAAGCAATTGCCCTGTTCTGATAATTGAAACCGGCAATCAGGGCGCTATTGTCTGTAAGGCCCTGTTGGTACAAGAGTAAGGTCTGGAAAATGTTGGAAGTATTCTGATTGGGTACTGAAGCGCTATTAAAAGCATATTCATCCTTCAGTGTCTTGTAACCGGCGTCCAGGCTCAGCTTCGTGCGCTGCTTTTCATAACTTACTCTGGCCTGATGCCACCAGCTTTTCACCTGTTCTGAAGCAGTGTCTGAAGCGAAAGTGGTATAAAAGTTTTGGGCGGCAAAGTCCCTGTTGTCATAAGCCGTCCGCGCTGACACGTTCCAGTAGTCGTTCAGCTTATAATTGATCCCCACGGATGCCGTAGTATTATGAAAGAATCCGCGGGTGCCCCGCTGTTGCACGCCTGTCGAATGATTCGACAAAAGCCCGGCATCTACGCTGAGCCGGCCTCTTTGAATAAAGCCGCCCACGTTGGTGTTGACCAGGTTGTATTCGCCGGCGCTGATTTGGCCGCTGATGTTGCTTGTAGTTTTTTGATCAGCAGGGTTGTAAGATTTAGTAATAACGTTGATCACGCCGCCCACTGCGTCAGAGCCGTAAATGGCTGCAGACGCGCCTTTCAATACTTCAATCCGGTCAATCTGTGCGGGTGTTACCGGGATGTATGCAGAAAAATGGCCGGTGTTAGGATCGTTCAGCCTCAGACCATCCAATATGACCAATACCTGTTGGTATGTGCCTCCGCGAATGCTGATATCGCTTTGGGCGCCTTGTGGTCCGCGGCTTTGCACTTCCACGCCGGGAATATATTTGAGCAGCTCATCTAATGAGTGAACCGGTAGTTTCAGAATATCTTCTCCTTTTACGATCGTGATATTTCTCCCGGTTTCTGATATCCTTTTTTCTGAAAGCGATGAGGTGACGGTTACGGGGTCAAGAGTGGTTTGTGCGGTAGCAGTCTGCGTGGTGAGTGCTAATGTTCCAAAGCCCATCCAGGTGATAAAGCCTTTCTTCATTTTGAAAATTGTTTTAAGGGTTACAATAAAAAATGGCCGATAGCAACAAATGCTATCAGCCATTAATGAGGTATTAAAAGGTGAATAATAATATTCCTTTTCGCAACGAATCGTTTGAGGTACTGCCATCAATAAAGCCTGTTCCGGATCTGCGAGCGCCTCCGGCGGGTCATCCACAGCTTCAACTGCCTCGCTGTTCGATAGCGGCATTTCGACAGCAGTAGTAACAGAGTTTCGTTGCTTGCCCAGGAGCGTGTCGGCCACAATCAATTTAAGATTACCGATGGTGACATGCTTGCCAATGCTTAAAAAAGCGGCATACGACTTACGGCTCCAGTGTGTGAAGCGTAATGCCTTTTTGGTATGTGTCAGTGCCAACATTTTTTAAGGCGGCAAACGTACATTAAAATTTTTGAATGAGCGTCAGAGAATGATCTCTTGGGTGCATAACATTTTTTCTTTTTATGTGATTTTTTACGGCAAAGGAGTGCGCAAACATTTGTTGGCAAAGCACGCAGAGCAGGAAGTTGTTGAACCTTTTGAATATTATTCAGCAAAACATTTCAAAATAATATCCTCATTCAAAGCGAAACGAAGCAATCCCAGCTAACCCGGTCTGACGGTCTCCGTCTGACCGTTTCCGTGCGCAAGCACCAATCCAATCATCGGATCAGAGGCGCTACCGGCGCCAGGAATGAGTGCCGGGCTGCTAAAGCCATAAAGACCGGCATGAAATATCGCTCTTATGGGCACATATGATCCGGCTCCATCCCTTTCGCAGCATGAAAAAATTTGAAACAACGCCCAGGATAAATGTTATGCACCCGATCTCTGGCTGGGGTGGGCGCATAAGTTTTATGCCACAGATGCCTTTAGATCGAAATTTATTCCAGGTGGGTTATACCAGATAAAAAGGAAGATTTAAATACGCATCTGACCCTACCCGAAAGACCGGATCAGGCGGGCGTCCCGGTCTGACGCAGTTAGAACCAGAAATAGCTAGTAATTTCTTTGATTGTAAAATGCACTAAAGGAATATTATTTGTTCATGCATCTCGCCGCAGCGGATTCACGGCATTGATTTATGATTACGGATTTCCTACAGGCCGCATAGATTACAAGCGGACCCGTTTCGAGGAACATCTGCAGGCTTTGCACAATCGGAGTATATCCTGCCTTTGGTCAGACCGGGACGGTCAGACCAGGTTTCATTTTTGTGAATCTGCCTTATCAGGGAAGCTAAATTATAAGTCTTCCAGCGGATCCCAGAAAACTTTTTTGAAGTCGACGACCTTATCGTTCTTCACCAGGATACCTTCTTTTTTTAACAGCGCTTCCATCAGCGTCGGCGTTTTGAACGCGAGCTTGCCGGAAAGCACACCAGCGCTGTTCACCACGCGATGCGCAGGCACTTTAGGTTTCACCTTTCCGGAGCCATTCATCGCCCATCCCACCAGCCGCGCCGACTTGCCGGTCCCAATGCACCGCGCAATGGCTCCATAGGAAGTGACGCGACCCTTCGGTATCTGACGCACGATATCAAAAACCTGTTCGAAGAAATCAAGGTCCTTCTGACCGGAAGGAATAACAGCTTTCAGTCGTTGTGATCCGGCTCCTGGTTTTTGTTTATCGGTCATGACTAGTCACGCGTTTATTAAGAGGTAGTTCCTTTATCCAGCTCATACCGGATCGCCTCCTTGAGCTCCAGGTCTTTTTCAGGACCAGCCAGCTCTGACGGCAAAGTGAAACACAAATAATGGATCCGGCTGCTTTGCGCAATGTCAAGCGCTTCGTAATGCGTTTTTATTTTCAGCTCTTCTGCCCGGTCCTCCTGTTGATAGAGATCGTCGATATCCGTAATCAACGGACAATCATACATGGTGATTACCTCTTTGGTAAAACGGTATAGATCCGGGCTGTCTGTTTTCAGGTGGATCTTGCCGCCCGGTTTGATCACCTGTTGATAGATCCTCAGGAACCGCGGATGTGTCAGTCTTTTTTTGGCTTTCGAATATCGCAATTGCGGATCGGGGAAAGTAATCCATATTTCATCCACTTCATCGGGCGCAAAATATTGATGGAGCTGCTCAATCTGGGCGCGCAGGTAGGCCACATTGGAAAGTCCTTGCTGGAGGGCTTTCTTAGCGCCTACCCACAAACGGTTTCCTTTGATATCGACGCCAATGGCATTGCGGTTGGGATACAATTTGCCCAGGCCGAACGCATATTCGCCCTTTCCACAGGCCAGCTCTAAAACAATTGGATGATCATTCTTAAAATGCTGATGCCAGTTGCCCGCCATATTCTCCGGGAACTGCAGCACGTTATCAAATGTTTTTAGCTCCGCGAAACGGATTAATTTTTTTTGTCCCATACTCTTTAAGATGACAGTGGATTGTTGACAGATGACCGTCGGTAAACCTGTATTATAATATAGATTGCGAAGAAGACTGTCATCAGTCATCTGTCCACCGTCAACTGTTTTTCGGCGAATCTACTTCCACCAGTGTTTTCTCTGCCTGATTAAACTGCTGCCAGTCGTCACAATCTACCTTGATCACGGCGATACCTGTGGTCGGCAGCGATTCGATAGCAGACCCGGTAATATCGTTGGTAAAGTTAGTAACACCCGGGTTGTGTGCGATCACCGCCAACGTAGCCACATCTTCTTTCAGCCAGTTAACGGTTTCAATGATCTGCAAAGTATCTCCCAGGTAGAGATCATCAAAGTATTTGATGTCCTTTTCTTCTATATGATGCACACGGGCAAACCATTCGGCCGTTTCCTTGGTTCGCTCAGCCGGGCTGACGAAAAGCTTGTCAATTTTATAGCCTTTCTCGAGCAGCCGGTTAGCCATCATTTCTGCATTTTGATGGCCTCTGTCAGTTAGTCTACGCATACTATCAGTGCCATGCCCTTGTTCGGCCTTCGCATGGCGAATGATGATCAAAGTCTTCATAACGTTTTATCTTTTCAAATAGTCGGCAAAATTATTTAATTCAATACTTTTCGATTGAAAAATTTTTTGATTGTTTGCGTTCGATCAATTTCTACAAAAATGATTTTTCTTTTTCGAAGTTTATTGTATAACTTCAGATAGCCTTGCTGTAGACTTACATTATAAACCAAATTGCAGTCATATGAAAAGAAAATGCATGAGAAGCATAGCCGTGTGCCTATGTGCCCTCTTCTCAATCTATTATGCGCACGCCCAATCCAGGCCCGTAACAGGGACCGTCACAGATGAACAACAATTGCCTATTCCTAATGTCTCGGTGGTCGTCAAAGGAGCTTCCGCAGGTACGACAACAGATGAATCTGGTCAATACACGATCAACGCCAGCCCCGGAGATGTGCTGGAGTTTACCAGCGTCGGCTATCAGCCAGGAAGCCTGACGGTAAGCGCATCGGGAAGCATGAACATCCAGTTGAAAGCGGATGTGTCGGGCCTTACAGACGTTGTTGTGATCGGTTATGGTACCCAACGAAAGAAGGACCTGACGGGCTCGGTCGCGGTGGTCGACATGAATGAGCTGAAGTCGCAACCGTCGTCCAGCCCGGTAGAAGCTTTACAAGGTAAAGCCACCGGTGTGCAGATCATTAACGACGGGTCGCCCGGTTCCACACCGCAGATCCGGATCAGGGGTTTTAGTACCATCAATAACAACGATCCCTTGTTTGTAATTGATGGAATGCCTTATACCGGTAAATTAAGCTGGCTTAATGCGGAAGACATTGAAAGTATGCAGGTACTTAAAGATGCATCGGCCTCGTCCATCTATGGATCCAGGGCCAATAACGGTGTTGTGATCATCACGACCAAGAAAGGAAGAAAAGGACCGCCCAGGATCAACCTGGATGTGTATTATGGCACGCAGCGCCCCAACCAGAACACCTTTCCTGAATATATGACGCCTATGCAATTTGCGCAGAACCTGTATGCTGCTTTCAGAAATTCAGGCCAAACTCCCGGACAGGGTGGAACAACGGGGCCTAATTACGGCAACGATCCCAATAATCCCACATTGCCGGAATACCTGCTTGCAGGATCCAAGAATGGACAGGATATCACTGCCGCGGATGCAGACCCTTCCAAATACAGGTATACGCAGAACAGCGGTACTTTTTACCAGATCACCAGAGCCAACCAGGCAGGCACTAATTGGTTTAAAGAGATCACTAATCCTGCTCCTATGCAGAGCTACCAGTTGACGGTTTTAGGAGGTGGCGAAAACTCAACTTATTCATTGAGCGGTGGCTATTTCAACCAGGAAGGTACGATCAAATATACCGGGTTCAAACGCTATACGATCAGAGCCAACACCAGCTTTAAAACGCTGGGTGATCGTTTGGAGATCGGTGAAAACATGCAATACTCCTATATCCGCGGATATGGTTTTGCAACTAACCCTAATGTGGCAGGGAGCTATCAGGGCGAGGGCTCGCCTATCGGATGGGCCTACCGGATTCAAACCATCATTCCTGTCTATGATATCATGGGCAACTTCGGAGGTAGCCGGGGTAGCATGTTGGGAAATGCAGATAATCCGCTGGCCGTACTGTATCGCTCCAAGGATAACGTGAACACAGACAACCAGTTTTTTGGAAGCGCTTTTGCCGACTTAAATATCGTGAAAGGCCTGAACCTGAAAACGGTTTATGGCGTGCGGTATGACAACTATACTAACATTAGCATCGGGTACCCTAATCCAGAACGTTCTGAAGGAAGTTATGATAACAATCCTTTGAATGAAGGACAGGGATTTGCTACAGAATGGACATGGACCAACACACTGACCTACAAAAATAAATTCAACGAAAAGCATGACCTGACCTTACTGGCGGGTACGGAAGCCGTTGAATCTAAAGGACGCGTGGTGACTGGTACCGGTAACAACTTCTTCATCTTCGGTGATATCAATTATTACTACCTGAGCGCCGCCAGCACCGGCCTTTCCAGCTCAAGCAACGGGTATGTATCTTCTTTATTTTCCCTGTTTGCCAGAGCGGATTATAACTTCTCCGAAAAATATTTATTATCGGCTACCATCCGTCGTGATGGTTCGTCCAACTTTGGCCCTAACAATCGTTACGGTAATTTCCCTGCGGCGAGCGCGGCCTGGAGGGTATCTAACGAAGAATTCATGAAAGGCGTTGGTTGGATCAATGATTTAAAATTAAGAGCAGGTTATGGTGCTACCGGTAACCAAAGTATTCCTTCCTTCCAGTTCCTGAAAAGATATCAATCGGCCATCAACTCTTCTTCCTATCCTATCGGTGGGAAAGATGCGACCAGTGGTATCTGGACCAGCAACTACGACAATCCTGATGTAAAATGGGAACAACTGAAATCATGGAACATCGGTTTGGACTTTGCGGTTGCTTCAAACAAGATCGACGGTTCGTTTGACTGGTATAGCCGCAAGACCACCGACATGTTATACCCCGTTCCTTTGCCTGCACAAGGCGTTGGAGGAGGTGCGTCTCCCTACGTGAACATTGGTTCCATGAGCAACAAAGGTGTGGAGCTCACGCTGAATTATCATCACAATGCCAACGGAGGCGCTAATGCGTTCAAGTTTGACATCGGCGGAAATATCTCAAGAAACGTGAACCTGGTGACAGAACTGGCGCCTACGGTGAAGCAGCAGCAATACGGCGGTATCAGAAGTTTACAGACCTCTATCATCGTGCCCGGCCAGCCATTCGGTGCCTTTTTCGGTTATCAGATCACCGGCATTTACCAGAGTGCTGACGATATAGCCAACAGGCCTTCCTATGCTGATGCCAGAGTTGGGGGCCCTGTATATGCTGATATATCCGGACCTGACGGTGTGCCTGATGGCATCATCGACGCCAACGACCGCACGGTAATCGGAAGTCCGCACCCTGACTTTATCTATTCCTTAAGCTTCAATACCTCTTATCATAATTTCGACCTTTCCATGTTCTTCAACGGTTCTCAGGGGAATGACATATTTGATGTAACCCGTTACTACACTGATTTCAGTGCCTTTGATGGTGCGGTAAGCACCCGGATGCTGGATGCATGGAGCCCCTCCAACACGGGAAGCATGATCCCTTCTCCCTACCGGAACCGCCCGGCGTTAGAGTTACAGGCGAATAGTTATTATGTACAGGACGGAAGCTATTTCAGAATGAAGTTGCTGCAATTGGGCTATACCCTGCCAGCAGCTAAGATTTTTAAAGACCGGATCAAAAACATGAGAGTGTACGTAAGCGGCTCCAACCTGTTTACCATCACCAAATATTCAGGCCTGGACCCGGAAGTTACCCAATTCTCGAGTGACTTTACGGCTCCCGGTGTGGACCTGGGTGTGTACCCCGCTTCCAGGCAGTTCATCGTTGGCTTGAATGTTACCTTCTAACCCGTGTCTATAACTTTAAAATCTACTTATATGAAGAAATCATATATATACATCACAGTCAGTTTAATGTTCCTCATATACTCTTGCGGGAAAGGGTTCTTGGAAACCGATCCGCAGGGTGTGATTGTGGATGAACAGCTCAAAACCACCAAGGCGGTAGAAGCCTCGCTGATCGGTGCTTACGGTATTTTGAATGGCAATATCAACGGTACCTGGGGCAACTACTCCAGCGGTCCCAGTCAATGGTTATATGGTGAAGTAGCTTCCGATAATGCGCACAAAGGAAGCAACAGCGGCGACCAGTCGCCTATGAATGATATCGAATTGCATAGGGTAGGCCCTACCAATGACAACCTGCCTACGATGTGGCGCGTGTATTATGAAGGTGTGATTCGCTGCAACGCGACGCTGAGGTTATTAAAAGCCGTGCAGGAGAGCAGCTCGAATGACCGGTTCAGCGATGAGCGGGCTACGCAGATTGAAGCGGAAGCCAGATTGCTCAGAGGCCATTATTATTTCTTCCTGAAGCGCGTGTTTGTCAACATCCCTTACCTGGACGAATCGATCACCAGCACAGCAGACGCCGTAAAAGTTCCCAACACTACTACCGATGTGGAACCTATGATCGAAGCGGATTTTAAATTTGCTGCAGATAACCTTACTTATGCAAAGCCGCTGGGCGAAGTAGGACGGGTGGATAAATACGCAGCGGAAGCTTATCTGGGTAAGCTGTATCTGTATCAAAAGAAATATGCACAGGCATTGGTGCTGTTTAAAAACGTGATCACGAATAAGCCTGCGCTGACAGGCATGCCCTTCCAGAACAATTTTAATATGGCCACAGAAAATGGGCCCGAAGGCATACTGGTGGCTCAGCATATTATCAATGCGGATGGAAGTGGAGATAATGGAAACGTAGGCGATATGCTGGCGGGCTTGTATAACTCCGCGCCTATCAGTTGCTGCGGCTTCTATCAACCTTCAGTAGAGCTGGTTAACGCTTACAGGGTTACTGCGGGCGGTCTCCCGATGCTGGATGGATCCTACCGCACGAATCCTTACAAATCTGATCTGGGATTGAGCGGCGCGGCTAAAGAGAACTACCAGGTAGATAAAACCCTGGCAGTGGATCCGCGGCTGGATTACACCGTGGGCAGAAGAGGCGTGCCTTACAGGGATTGGGGCGTGATGCCAGGCGATGCGTGGATCCGTGACCCGGCGTATGGCGGACCTTTTGTGGCTGTTAAGCAAATGATCAACAAAGCTGATTTCGGCGGCAATACTTCACCCGGTACAACAAATATTACCGGTCTGAATGTGAATATCATCCGGCTTGCCGATGTATACCTGATGGCTGCAGAATGTGCGGTGGAAACCAATGATCTTACGTATGCGAGGGACCGTGTAAACAATGTGAGGGCCCGGGCAGCGACCTTGCCGGTGATCACTGTTGGAGGAACTCCTGCTGCCGCATACAATGTGAAGCCTTACGCTTCTTTCCCCAGCCAGGACTATGCCCGCAATGCCGTGCGATTTGAAAGGAGGCTGGAGCTGGCCATGGAAGGCCATCGGTTCTATGACCTGGTAAGATGGGGCCAGGCAAAATCGGTATTAGAAAGCTATCACAACTTTGAGAAGAGCTACGTATCTTCTTCACAGACGATCACTTTCGAAGAAAAAGATACCTATTTCCCGATTCCGCAGGAACAGTTGGACAGGAGCGGAGGTGCACTCAAACAGAACGAAGGGTATTAACAAACTCTCGCCCTCAATAAAAGAAAGTCCCGTAGTCAGACGCTACGGGACTTTTTATTAAGTTTCAGGAACAAATGAATAGATTGCTCAGCTTCACTTTGTTTCGTTCGCAATGACGGTTTCTTTGAGAAGCTGCCTGTCTGGAATGAAGTGTCAGAGGGAATTTATGCAGTTAAAGAAATCTTCCGTGATTATTAATAACCCCTTTCGTTCTTTCCTTCCATATAATTCATAAAGGCCTGGTTCACGACGCGGTTACCCCCGGCTGTTGGATAGTTGCCGGTAAAGTACCAGTCACCTAAATTGTTAGGACAGGCTTTATGCAGGTCTTCTATGCTCTGGAAGATCACCCGTACGGGGATACCCAGATTTTTAGGAGTGATCATCTCTGCAATTTTATAAGAGATCTCCGTGCTGGTGCTGCTCTTGTAAATTTGCTGTACAACATTTTCAGTGTGAAGTAATCCTTCTTCTTTCAGGTCCTTACATTTTTGCCAAAGCTCATGCAGCAAACCTTCATTCCCACGGTCTTTCAGGATCTCCACAGCGGCGTTAAAGGCAATGAAATCGCCCATTTTGCTCATGTCTATTCCATAACAATCCGGGTAACGGATCTGCGGAGCAGAGGATAGGATCAATATCTTTTTAGGCTTCAGACGTGCCAGCATCTTGATAATACTTTGCTTCAGCGTTGTGCCTCTTACGATCGAATCATCGATCACCACGATCGTATCAACGCCCGGTCTTACGGTGCCATAGGTCACATCGTAAACGTGTTGCACCATCTCGTTCCTGCTGGCATCTTCGGTGATGAACGTACGCATTTTCACATCCTTGATGGCGATCTTGCCCACTCGGATGCGGCGGTTGATCATCTCGCTGAGTTTCTCCTCGTCGTAGTCTTTGCCCCAACTCAGGATGCGGTCGATCTTGATCTGGTTCAGATACATCTGCATACCCTTCTGTAAGCCCAGGAAGGCTACTTCGGCTGTATTCGGGATGTAGGAAAATATGGTATTCTTCAGGTCGAAATCAATAGCATTCAGCACCTGTTCGCTCAGGTTGAAGCCCAAAGCCTTTCTTTCCTTGTAAATTTTTTCATCGCTTCCGCGGGAGAAGTAAATACGTTCGAAGCTGCAGGCCTTCCGCTCTTTGGGAGTAACCACTTCTTCTATTTCGTAGCTGCCGTCTTCGTGAACGATAAGCGCATTGCCGGGCATCAATTCTTTTACTGCATTTTCGCCCACATTGAATGCTGTGCGGATCGCCGCCCGCTCAGAAGCCGCTACGATCACATCGCCGTCGACGTAATAATAACAAGGCCTGATGCCATGCGGATCACGAAAGACGAAACCCACGCCATCACCGGTGACACCACCTACTGCAAATCCGCCGTCAAACTGAGGAATCACTTCTTTTAATACCTGCTTAATGTCGGGCTTTGCCGGTGAGGCTTCATCGGCATCAACGAGGTGCTTGTGCACCATTTCCATCATGGCGGCCAGGTCACTTTGTTTTTGAAAAGGTCCTGGCTCAATACCCAGCTTCTGGAAAAGCTCTTCTGTATTAACCAGATTGAAGTTTCCGGCTAAAGCCAGGTTCCTCGTGGTGATGGTATGTCTTTTAAGGAAGGGGTGACAAAACTCTGCATTGTTTTTTCCCTGGGTGCCATAGCGCAGATGCCCTAAAAGCAACTCGCCTAAAAATTTCACATGGCCTTTCATCAATCCGGGGTGGTTCACAATGTCCGGGTTGTATTTCGTGAGGTCGTTCACTTCTTCAGCGATACTCTGAAACAACGAGGCGATCGCCTGGGGTTGTGCATTCCTGATCCGGTGCATAAACGGATGCCCCGGCTCCACGTTCAGCTTAATGGCTGCCACTCCGGCGCCATCCTGCCCGCGGTTATGTTGTTTTTCCATAAGCAGGTACAGCTTGTTCAGCCCCCACATTACGGTTCCATATTCTTTTAAATAATGGGAAAAACTTTTGCGAAGCCTGATAAAGGCCAATCCGCACTCGTGTTTAATTGGATCGCTCATAAATGGAAAAGAAACGCAAATTTACGAGAATAGTTTTTAAAGGGAGCTTAATATAGTTCAAGAAATGTCGGCAAACGAGGAGTTCACCCGTTATTTCAACACCTCTTCCAGTTTGCTCTCTAAAAAGCGCCCGCGCAGGCTCTCCGCAATGACTTTACCGTTTGGATCGATCAGTACATTGTAAGGAATACCTTCAAAGCCGTATAACGCCACGACCGGCGATTGCCAGAACTGCAGATCGCTCAGCTGCGGCCAAACAAGCTCGTCATTTTTGATGGCTTTTAACCACGGATCTTTTGACTGATCGAGTGAAACGCCCACCACGGTGAAATTTTTGTCTTTGAACTTATGATAAGCCGCTACTACATTGGGGTTCTCTATCCGGCAGGGTTTGCACCAGCTGGCCCAAAAATCGAGCAATACATATTTACCTTTAAATGAGCTGAGGGCTACCGGTTGGCCATTGACATCAGGCAGCGTAAAGTCCGGCGCGCTTTTGCCTACCAGGCCGGTTGCACCCGGATCGTTGAGCTGCCCCTGAAGGCTTTTCTGTAAAGCGATCATACCAGAATGATCGGGATTCTTTTGGATGACATCAGAGATCGTGGCACTTACCTGTTCGTTGCTCAGCGGTTCCAGGCGCAGGCCCGGATTGCTGGCAGAGGACTGATAATAACCCAACATGAACATAGACAATGAAGGGTTGCCGGATTTCCTGATCTCATCAAGTGTATATTGTCTCAGTGAGGCTGCCGTGGCGGTATGCTCCTGCACCAGGGGTGCAATCACGCTATCCGCGGTTTTGAGCTGATACAGGCTGTCAATCTTTGATGCCTGCGCTATCATGCCCTGCATCTTTCCATTGAAAGCCATCATAAAGTCCTTCATGCTTTTGCTGGCAGGAGAGCCGTTCACTTCATATTTTTCTGCAAACTGATTATTATCCTTGCTCATTTCAATATCGAGCTGAATCGAAGGAGCATCGTTGATCACAGAAGCAACAGGGAAAGTTCCCTGGTCAATGCGGAGATTATAGATGGCCGATTCACCGGTTTCCGTTTCGATAGAAAAAGTGCCGTCCTTACCCAACGCAGCAGAGTCTATGATCACCGGGCGCATCGTGCCGATAGGCACTTCTTCGAGATATATCATTTTACCGGTCGTGTTGGCGATCTTCCCGGACACCGCAAAAGCATTTTTCTCTCCCGATTTACAAGCTGCCAGGCAAATGAAGGCTGCCCCTAATGTCAATATTTTTTTCATTGTGCGTTTTATAATGAGCAAATTGCCATGGTCCGTCGATCAGGATCTGCGGACTATTTCAATTTTTCTAAAATGATTTCATTGGTTTTTTTAGGATCGGCTTTTCCTTTGGTCCTTTTCATCACTTCTCCCACAAACAGCGCCAGCAAGCCTTTCTTTCCTTTTTTATATGCAACAACTTTGTCTGCCAATTGTTCCAGCACGGCATCTATGACGGGTTCCAGCGCCGATGAGTCAGATTGCTGGATCAGGTTGTGTTGCTCGGCCAGCGCGGCAGGGTCACCCTGCGGATGCTGGAGCAGCAAGGGGAATAATTTGGTAGACGCTGTGGAGAAGCTCAGTTTGCCATCGTCAACGCATTGAATCAACGCGGCGATCTGGGCGGGCTGCAACGGAAAACCGGTGATCGATTTGCCCTGCTCGTTCAGCCAGCTTTTCACGGGTCCCAGCATCCAGTTAGCCACCGCCTTAGGGCGTCCTCCTGCTTCCCGGGCAGATGGCGCCGTCGGGAAGATCACTGCTATGACTGACTCAAAGTAGTCTGCCGTCTCTTTTTCTTCTGTCAGCACCTGGGCGTCGTATTCAGACAATCCGTATAGGGAAGTGTAGGTAGCGATCCGTTCCGCCGGCAAGGCCGGTATAGATAATTTGATTTCGTTGATATATTCGTCTTTCAGATCAAAAGGGGTCAGATCCGGGTCGGGGAAATAGCGGTAATCTTCCGCATCTTCTTTGTCCCGGATGGCGAAAGTTGTTCCGTTGTTGGCATCGAAGCTGCGCGTCTGCTGACGGATGGTTTGGCCCTGCTCCAGCAGTCCGATCAGGCGGTCTGCTTCAAAATCAATAGCCCTTTTAACGTTACGGATGGAGTTCAGGTTCTTGACTTCCACCTTGGTTCCGAGTTGCTGATCTCCTTTTTTCCGTACGGAGATATTGGCATCGCAGCGCATGCTGCCTTCCTCCATATTGCCATCGCACACGCCCAGGTAGCGCACCAGTTTGCGCAATTCGCTCACATAGGCAAAGGCCTCATCGCTACTGCGCAGATCGGGCTCTGTCACAATTTCAACCAGCGGCGTGCCTGCCCGGTTGTAGTCGACCGCTGTATTTTCAGCATTCACATCGTGCAGGCTTTTGCCGGCGTCCTCTTCCATATGGATGCGGTTGAGCCTCACTTTCTTTTCGCCGGCTTCTGTTTTGATCGTCACATAACCGTTTTTGCAAATAGGGGTGGTGTGCTGAGAGATCTGGTAGCCCTTGGGAAGATCAGGATAGAAATAGTTCTTCCGCGCGAAATAGTTTTTCTTCTCGATATCGCAGTGGCAGGCCAGACCCATTTTAATGGCGTGGCCAATGGCTTCGCGGTTCATTTTGGGAAGGCTGCCGGGATGTGCCAGCGTGACCGGGCTTACATGCGTATTAGGATCAGCACCGAAAGCGATGCTGTCTCCGCAAAATAATTTACTGTTCGTGAGTAACTGAGCATGTACCTCAAGCCCGATTACTATTTCGTATGAGTCGTTACTGGTATTCATTTGAAGGCTGTAAAAATAAGCATCAATTGCGACTTGAGGTTTCTGACAGGCAGCTTAGATGCATAACATTTTTTCTTTTTATTGATTTTTATTGCAAAGTGCGTAAAGAGCTGTGCCCAAAAGCGCGCAGCGCGGAACCCTGATGTCATACGCACGGCGGCTTTCTTGTGGCAGGGCCATATAAAAAGCCGGCAGCTTATCGCCGCCGGCTTTACAATCCTAATCACAAAACTTTTTTAAAAAACGCCTGCAGGCGTCTTACAACCTACAAAAACTATAGTAAAACAATCAGAACACTACTTTTGTTTACGCCTACAACTCGGCGGTTTTTATCTTTTTGCTGAAAAGGATATTGATATCGTGCGACTTACTGCCGCGATCCACTTTCAGTTTCATGGAAGCACCTGGGCGATTGTCCCTTGCTTCTGCCAACAGGTCGTCTGTATTTTCAATAGTTTGACCATTGGCTTCTTTGATAATATCTCCTTCCTTCACACCTGCTTTTTCCGCTTCCGAACCGGCGTCCACTTCCAGCACTTTCACGCCCGAACCGTTTTCCAGGTCCTGAACCTTAATTCCCATTTTGGGTGATTTCGGATTGCTGAAATCGTAAAACCGGAAGTTTTGTCCTCCTTCCTGATTGAAATTGCGCGGTATGCGTGACATGATATCTTCCAGGTTAATATCCGGCGCGGAAAAATTCATATTTCCATTATCGCCCCTGAAAGTCATGATCTGCGGCGCATTCCATTGCGTAAGCTCTGCGGTGGTGGTCGCTTTCTTTCCTTCTCTCAGATAAGTAATGGATACTTTATCACCAGGCTTTTTATCCTTTAGCGCTTCAGAGAGCTCGTCGGGCGCTGTGATCTTTTTTGAATCAACGGAAATGATGATATCCCCTTCGCTGAGGCCCGCTTTCTTTGCCGCCGTCTCGTCGTTTACCTGCACGATACGGGCGCCTTCCTCGGCTTTTTCAGTCGTAACGCCCAGCATGGCCTTATTAGGCATGCGTGCGATGCGAAACCGGTTCGCGAGACCTTCGCTGGCGGCCAGTCCCTCGGGTGCCCAGTTATTCAGGTCTTTTATTTTCAGACGCTTTACACTGATGTCGCCCTTTTCGTTTTCCCCGACAGGTTTTCCGTTGACCGTGATCTTTTCGCCGTCCACCACAATGTTGAGCTTTTGATCTTCACCGCCTTTTTTTGTGATGATAATGCGCTCCGCTTCCTGTCCGTCCTTTTCATCCTGCTGGGCCCACATCAAACCAGGGACGAGCAGTGCAGTTAATAATAAAATGTGCTTCATTTTGAATTGTTTATTCATTTTCAATATTGGTAGGGGAATCTTCCCCGGAAAGATCTACGTCAATCTTCGTATTTCAAAGATAGGATAAAAATCAAAATACGAAAACCTTCGGAAATGTTAAGATTTGGATTGTCGGGGAAGAGGGCGCTCGCCGATCTCTTTGCCGCATTGTTTGCAGAACAGGGCATCGGCGGCGTGGTGTTTATTGCCGCAATGATCGCAGATGCGGTCGTCATTATCCATGTCCTTATATTGCGAAACCAGTGAGGCAGACATGATTCCCGTTGGTACCGCAATGATTGCATAACCCAGGATCATGATGAACGAGGCAATGATCTTGCCCAGCGTCGTCATTGGCGCCACATCTCCGTAGCCGACGGTGGTAATCGTTACGATAGCCCAGTAGATGCTTTGCGGGATGCTGTGGAATCCGGGGTTGTGCTCATATTCGAGTACATACATGACTGAGCCTAAAAAGACCGTGAGCAAGACAATGAAAAAGAGGAACACCATGATCTTGCTGAAGCTGCGTACCAGTGCGAAAACCATATAGCGGCTTTCATCCAGGAATCGAACCATGCGGAAAATGCGAAACACGCGCAGCAGGCGGAAGCTGCGGATGATCATCAGCATATGCCAGTTCGGCAACAGGAACTCCAGGTAGGAGGGCAACACGGCTAACAGGTCGATCACGCCGTAAAAGCTTTTAGCATACCGCCGGGCTTCGCGCACACAATAGAGCCGCAAGACATATTCAATGGAAAATACGATCATGAAAAAAACGTCCAGCACGCGGAAGAGCTTGTCAAACGCGATGGCAATAGACTCGACGCTTTCCAGCACGAGCAATATAATGTTCAGCAATATGAGGATGAACAGGGAAATGTCGAATATTCTTCCCGCCCGCGTATTGCTTTGAAAAATGATAACATACAGTTTCCTTCTTAGCCTGTGCTGCTCCTCAGGTATGTTTTGGTCCTGCAGCACATCGTGTTTATCCGGAATAAGTCGAAAGATAGACATGCGGTTAAGATACTAAATATGGGAATTAATTGTAAAGCTTTTGCTTCCGGTCGCTGAAATAGATCTTGCGCCGGGTCTTTGACAGGTACTTCATCGTTACTTCATTGCCCTCGGCATCGTGTTGTTTTCGATAGATGGTAAAGTCTTTATTGTGACCCTTCTCCTTTAGATTCTTGTAAAACAGTTGCGCATAACTGCGGACGGCACGGATGAGCCGGGTAAGCACCGCCGGCGGAATGCTGCCTGCCTTGCTGAACGGATGCACCCCCGAGCGGTACAAAGCTTCTATCCTGATGATATTCCCAACGCCCGCGAATATCTTCTGATCCATCAACACATCGCCGATGTCTTTGTCTGGTTTTTCCTTTACCAACTTTTTGACATAGGCGCTGTCAAAGTCCGGACTGAGGATATCAATACGCGGATCAAATAAAGGCTCGTTCGTTTTCTCTATTTTCCTGACACTGACTACATAGCCATTGATGGCGCCTTTAGCGAATTCCAGGTAAAATTTCCGGTTCACCTTTTTCCGCTCATCGACGAGTATACTTCCGAAAAGCCCCAGGTGCAGCTGCACCGCGCCATTGGGAAAGACGAAATAGAGATATTTACCGTGGGACCGGATATTGGTCAGTTTCTTCCCTTCCAGCCATTCGGTCGGCATTTTGCAATATCCACCTGCTTTTTTGACCACTTTCCCTACGAAGGGTTGCAGGTTATTTTTTAAAAGAAGTAAGGAAGGACCTTCCGGCATGGTAATCTTTTCCTTACCCAACGCAATTTTTAAGCCTAAAAGCTCACGAAGCCCGGAAATACAAGCGGTTAAAGCATTTCTCTGATCGTGTCGATCACTTTTTGAAGATTGCTGGCATCCTGACCACCGGCAGTAGCCAGGCTCTTTTGTCCGCCGCCGCCGCCTTTGATCAAGGGAGCGATCTGCTGTTTGATCAGTTGTCCGGCATCCAGGGACTTAGCGGCTACCACGTTCTCGGCAATGCTTACGGCTACGAAGGGTTTTCCGCCGATATTCGCGCAAAGCACGACTACAAAATCCTTTAGATGATTTTTCAGATCAGCGCAAAGCTTTTTCAACGCATCTGCGTTGCTCACTTCCACGATGTCTCCGATGAAGTTGACCTGGTTGATGATTTCGTCTTTTTGCAATAAGCTGTTGCGGATACCCACCAGTTCGCGCGCTTCCAATCGCTCCACTTTCTTTTCCAGCGCGGATTTATCGGTGATCAGTTTTTCGATCGCTTTGAGCGGGTTTCCTGTTTTGAGCAGCTCCGCCAGTTGTTTGTATTCTGCGATACGCTCGCTCATAAAACGGAAAGCAGCCGGCCCGGTCACGGCTTCGATACGACGTACACCAGCGGCCACCGCTGATTCTGAGGTGATCAACATCATGCCGATCATACCGGTGTGCGACACGTGGGTACCGCCGCAAAGTTCTACAGAAAAATCAGGATCGATCGTTACGACGCGCACGGTGTCTCCATATTTTTCTCCAAACAAAGCCATCGCGCCCAGCTGCAAAGCCTCCTCCTTCGGCATTTCCTTAATGACCACCGGAATGTTTTCGCGTATTTTCTGGTTGACGATCATCTCTACCTGGCGGATTTCTTCGTCGGTTATTTTCGAAAAATGCGACACATCAAAACGCAGCACATCCGGCGAAACCAGCGATCCTTTCTGGGCTACATGCGTGCCCAGTACCTCGCGCAGCGCGGCATGGAGCAAATGCGTCGCGGTGTGATTGTAAGTAGTGTTTAATCTTTTTTCAAAGTCAACTATGGCGGTCACTTCTTCAGAAATATTTTCAGGAAGCTGATCCGCGAAATGGATAATAAGGTCGTTCTCTTTTTTAGTATTGGTGATCTCGATCTTTTCTGCGCCCAGTTGCAACAAGCCTTTATCGCCCACCTGCCCGCCGCTTTCGGCGTAGAAGGGCGTGGTTTCCAGTACCAGCTGGTACTGTTCTTTTCCCTTCGATTTAACCTTGCGATACTTCGTGATCTGCGTAGTAACATTCAGGTCGTTGTACCCGATAAACCGCGAAGGCACATCTTCATGCACCTGCTGCCAGTCTTCCGTATCAATAGCAGTGGCAGCGCGGGAGCGGTTTTTCTGCTGCTGCATCTCTGCTTCAAAGCCCGCTTCGTCTACCGTCAGGTTATTTTCTGCGGCGATCAGCCGGGTAAGATCTGCCGGGAAGCCATAGGTGTCGTATAGTTCAAATGCATCTTTACCCGAAATAACCGATCCGTCCCTTGCCTCAATGATGTCATCAATTCTTTTCAACCCTTTCTCCAAAGTTCTTAAGAAAGAGTCTTCCTCCTCCCGGATCACTTTGGTAACAAAAGCCTCCTGCTGCTTCAGTTCGGGGAACACCGTTTCAAACTGCGCCGCTATGACCGGAACGAGCTGATACAATAGCGGTTGCTTGTAATCCAGGTAGGAGTAATAATATCGCACGGCACGACGCAGGATCCTGCGGATCACGTAGCCGGCGCCCGTGTTGGAAGGCAACTGACCATCTGCAATCGTAAAGCTGATGGCCCGGATATGATCCGACAGTACGCGGAAAGCCACCGCCATTTTACTGTCGCTGAAGTCGTAGGCCTTGCCCGTGATGGTTTCAATTTCCCTGATCGTGCCGGTAAACACATCTGTATCGTAATTGCTGGTTTTGCCTTGCAGCACGCGTACCAGCCGCTCAAACCCCATTCCCGTGTCCACATGCCGCGCAGGCAGCGGTTCCAGGCTTCCGTCTTTTTTCCGGTTGAACTGGATGAATACGTTGTTCCATATTTCTATTACCTGTGGATGATCAGCATTCACCAGTGTTTTGCCGTCGGTTGTCCGGCGCTCAGCGTCAGGTCGGCAATCCACGTGTATTTCGCTGCAAGGTCCGCAGGGACCCGTGTCACCCATTTCCCAGAAGTTATCTTTTTTGTTTCCTTTTAAGATGCGATTCGGTATCTCCTCCTCTGCGATGCCCGATCGGGACAGGCATGCCGCCCACTGGTCGTAGGCCTCCTGGTCAAACGGCAACCCTTCCTTTTCATCGCCCTCAAACACGGTCACATACAGGCGGTCTTTTTCAATCTGGTACACACTGGTCAGCAATTCCCAGCTCCATTCGATAGCTTCCTTCTTAAAATAGTCGCCGAAGCTCCAGTTGCCCAGCATTTCAAACATGGTATGATGATAGGTATCCACGCCCACTTCCTCCAGGTCGTTATGCTTGCCACTTACGCGAAGACATTTCTGTGTATCCGCCACGCGGGGTGCCGCGCTTTTTTTATGGCCCAGGAAAAAATCTTTGAACTGATTCATCCCGGCATTGGTAAACATCAGCGTTGGATCGTTTTTCACGACGATCGGTGCCGAAGGCACGATCTGGTGATTTTTCCCTTTGAAGAAATCAAGAAATGTCTGTCTTATTTCACTACTGGTCATTGTACTATTTTAAAGTGGGCAAAGATAAGACGGGAAGTCGGAAGTCCGAAGACGGAGGTCGGAAGTCAGAAGACAGAAGTCAGGGGTCCGAAGGTCGGGAAGAGAGGAGAGAAACGGGATCGCGGGAGTAGCAGCTTCAAATTTTGGTCAACGCGAGCTGTCAATCCCCATCCGCTGACTTCCCGACCCCCGACTCCGGGTCTGCGTCTTCCAATCTCGGACTTCTGACTTCCGACCCCGGACTTCCTCCCTGCCGCTCATCCAAAAATATTTATAATACGGCATCGGATCGTTACATTCGCCTTTTCTATTCATCATTTTTTACCAAATTCACTTATGCAAAGAATTTTGACTATTAGTTTCCTGGTCTTAATGGGTGTGCAGATTAGCGGCTGTGCCTCCCTTAAAAAGAACAGGAAAAGCCAGGCAGCTCAGACCACGTCCAGGTCTGACACGACTAAAAAGGCTACAGTAGGTCCTCCCGGCCAGCCTAAACCCTACAAAGAAATTATTACAGACAAGGCCGAAACCAGCAAAGGCATGTTTGCCGTGCACAAGCTCGATAACAAGTATTACTTTGAAATCCCCAACGAGCTGTTTGAGCGCGATATACTGGTGGTGGCGCGTCTTTCTAAGGCTGCTGCAGGTTTCAGAACCGGAGCCAGCTATGCCGGTGACCAGATCAACTCTAACACCATTCGATTTGAAAAAGGCCCCAATAACCGCGTATACCTGAAACGCATGTCGTTCCAGGAAGTGGGAAGAGACAGTACAGAAGGGATGTATCGCAATGTGATGAACAGCAACATACAGCCCATCGGCGCGTCGTTTGAAGTGAAAGCCTGGTCGCCCGAAAAAGGAGCGGTGATCGAGGTGACAGATTATATCAACGGTGACAATGAATATTTCTTTTTCTCCCCGGTGGTGAAAAAAGCGTTGGGTATCGGCGCGATACAAAGCGACCGTTCCTACACGCAACAGGTAAAAACCTATCCCGGCAACCTGGAGATCAAAACGGTTAAGACCTACATCTACACACCGGTAAACCAACCGGGCACACCACCCAATCCCTATGCAGTAAGCACGCCGTTGACCTTCGAGCTGAATACTTCGCTGGTACTGCTTCCTAAAGTGCCCATGCAACCCAGGTTCTTTGATGATCGTGTGGGTTATTTCACCACACAAAACATCACCGACTTTGATGTTAACCCCCAGGGGATCGATCGCTACCGGTACATTGCACGCTACAGGCTGGAACCCAAACCTGAAGACGTTGAAAAATATAAAAGAGGAGAACTGGTAGAACCAAAGAAACAGATCGTGTATTATATCGATCCTACCACGCCCAAAAAATGGGTTCCTTATCTGATCCAGGGCGTAAACGACTGGCAGGTAGCCTTTGAAAAGGCGGGCTTTAAAAATGCCATTGTCGGCAAGCTGGCACCAACGCCTGAAGAAGACAGCACCTTCAGCCTCGAAGATGCCCGCCACAGTGCGATAATCTACAAGCCTTCTGATATTCCGAATGCAAGTGGCCCGAACGTTCACGATCCGCGCAGCGGAGAGATCATGGAAAGCCATATCAACTGGTACCACAATGTTATGAGCCTGGTGCGTAACTGGTATATGATCCAGACAGCAGCAGTAGATCCGAAAGCCCGCAAAATGGAGTTTGACGACGAGCTCATGGGCCAGCTGATCCGCTTTGTGAGCAGCCATGAAGTAGGACATACCTTGGGACTGAGACACAACTTCGGTTCTTCATCAACTGTGCCTACCGAAAAGTTAAGAGATAAAGCCTGGGTGGAAGCCAATGGTCACACGCCTTCTATCATGGACTATGCGCGTTTCAATTATGTGGCGCAGCCTGAAGATAATATTTCTGAAAAAGGCTTGTTCCCACGTATCGGGGATTATGATACCTGGGCGATTGAGTGGGGGTATCGCTGGTATCCTGAGGTTACCTCTGCAGATGCTGAAGTGCCAATGTTAAACAAGATCACGATCGACCGTCTTAAAAACCCGCGTCTGTGGTGGGGTGATGGCGAGGGCAACAGGGACGATCCGAGAAGTCAAACCGAAGACCTTTCCGACAATTCCATGAAGGCCAGCACGTACGGTGTCAAAAATCTGAAGCGCATCGTAGTGAACCTTCCTCAATACACCCGCCAGGCTAATAGGGATTTCAGCAACCTGGAAACCATTTACAGCGAGGTGGTAGGACAATTTGGAAGATATATCGGGCATGTAGCGCGCAACATCGGTGGTATTGAAAGAACGCCTAAACGTGTGGAGCAAAGCGGGCCTGTATATGAATTTACTTCCCGCCAGACCCAGGTGGATGCGATGGCCTGGCTGAAAGACCAGGTATTCACCACACCTACCTGGATCATACAAAACGATTATTCCGGCCTGACCGGGCAGGAGCCGTTGTCTGTCGTAGCTAAACTGCAGGACCGCGCCTTGAACGAGTTGATCAGCGCTTCGACACTGAGCAAACTCATTCGTTTTGAAGCAGAAGCCGGGTCGAAAGCTTATTCACCCGTTGAAATGCTGACTTCTGTAAGAAAAGCCGTATTCTCAGAGCTTTCCGGAAGAAAAACAATTGATGTGTATCGCAGGCAACTGCAGAAAGCGCTGGTGGAAAAGCTGATTACCTTGGCTAATCCTTCCAGGCAGGATGCAGCTTCGCTGTCGAGAGGTCTTGAAATCAATCTTACCAACAGCGATATCATGTCGGCAGTGAAAGGACAGCTCAGAACTTTATCTGCTGAACTCCGCGCTGCGTCAGGCAGCTATCGCGATAGCGCTTCTAAAAATCACCTGTTGGACTTGCAGGACAGGATAAAAGAGGCGTTGGATCCTAAATAAAAATTTTCAGCAACATTTTCAATTGCATCAACCGCCAGGTTGGTGCAATTTTTTTTGTGCGATATTTTTAAAGCGCGATAACAGATGGTATGAACGCAATTTGCATAGGATTACGCGGACAACTGCGGCTCCGGCATAAAAAAAAGGCCCTTCCGTAGAAACGGATTGACCTCTAACGATTGCTTGCCATATGAAAATCTTAATAAATCAAATTCAGGTTCCCAGCTCCTCATTATCTGTCACGCATCTGAAGCAATACCCCTAACAGGCATGTATCATCTGCTTCAGGCAATACCATACCAAATACATGCCAAACCTAAAGGACCCAGTTTCTCGGGCGTTTCCCGACTCGCTGAAGCGCTTCAACACACTCCCAAGCCACCGCTTGAGTTGCTTTGCTGACTCCTTCAAAGATCAAACACATCGTCAAATAATCACGATCGGTATATATATTAAAGAAAATATATGCAACAAAATGGAGCACAGAAAATAGTAAAGTGGCGCGTTATGGCCATAGTAACGTTATCTTTTAGATTATTTCTTGTTTTTTTTATTATTAGATTTATTTTTGTTTGAATGCCGAAAAAACCGAGCGACATATTGTTCCAACTTATTCTTTCACTGGAAAAAGCGGAGAAAAGGCATTTCAAACTGTACATCACCCGTAGCTCTGGCAACGAAGACCTGAAGATCATCAAG
The DNA here is from genome assembly GCF_055693045.2 of Niabella sp. ZPM-14. Classification (NCBI taxonomy): domain Bacteria; kingdom Pseudomonadati; phylum Bacteroidota; class Chitinophagia; order Chitinophagales; family Chitinophagaceae; genus Niabella; species Niabella sp. ZPM-14. The sequence continues at coordinate 2,381,886 of NZ_CM181148.1, read as the reverse complement.
CTTTTTGATGTGCTCGACAAGATGGACAGTTATGATGAAAAGGTGCTTCTCAAAAAAATGAAGGGAGTGACCAAGCCCCAGCTTTCTAACCTGAAATCGCATCTCTACAAAGAGTTGTTGGCCAGCCTGCGTTTGCTGAAAAGCAATGACAGCCTTGACCTGCAGCTGAACGAGTTGTTCGACTCTGCGCATATCCTCTACAAAAAGGGATTGTTCTTTCAAAGCCTCCGGGCGATTGATAAGGCAAAGGAGGTGGCCAAGCTCAACCAGAAATTCTTTTTTATGCCGCTGTTATTGTCCCTGGAGAAGCGGATAGAGGCATTGAACGTTACTGATACTTTTAAAAACCGCATCGACGAATTGTCGGAAGAGGCCAATGAAGCCAATCGCAAGTTGGACATGATCACCCGGCTCTCCAATCTTTCGCTTCAGATGTATGGGTTTTTTATAGCCAATGGACATGCGCGCAATGAAGACGAGGAGGACAAGGTGAAGAAATTTTTCCGTCAGTCATTACCGTCCGGCTCTGCGCAACAGGAAGGCTTTTATGAGCGCCTGTATTATTATCAGTCCTACACCTGGTACGCATTTATCCGGCAGGATTTCCTGATGTACTATCGCTATGCACAAAAATGGGTCGACCTGTTCAAGGAAAAGCCCAATATGATGCGTGTGGAAACCGGTCACCTGATCAAAGGGTACCACAGCCTGTTGAACGCTCATTTCGATCTGCGCAATTATTCGGAACTGCGCCGGATATTAAAAGAGTTTGAGGCCTTTTCTCAAACCAAACGGGTGCAGGATAATGAGAACTTCACCGTTCAATCCTTTGTCTATATCGCCGGGGCGAAGATCAACTTTTACAATATCACCGGCCTTTGCAACGAAGGTTTAAAAGAGTTGCCGGAGATCGAAAAGAAGATGGCAGAATATGACCTCTTTCTCGATAAGCACCGCGTCATGGTGATCACTTATAAGATCGCATTGCTGTATTACCTCGCCGGTGATTACAGCACCTGTATCGATTACCTGCAAAAGATCATCCACGATTCTTCCGAGTTGCGCACCGATCTTCAATGCTATTCAAGATTGATGCACCTGCTGGCTCATTACGAATTGGGCAACCTGGAGCTGATGGATTCGCTGACAAGATCTGTTTTCCGGTACATGTCCCGCATGAAAAACCTGACGGTCATAGAACAGGAAATGTTCCGCTTCCTCAGAAATTCTTTCAAGTTTACCAACCGACAGCTGAAGCCCGAGTTTGAACACTTCCTGGAAAAGGTGAAACACCTGGAAGGCAACCGCTTCGAAACCCGCTCACTGGCTTATCTCGACATTATCTCGTGGCTGGAAAGCAAAGTAGCCGGCCGCCCGATGCAGGAGATCGTTTATAACAAGTACCTGAAAAGCAAACGCAGGCTGCGCGAGGGAGGCCCCGCCGATTTGTAAGGGCGTTGGATGCCCTGAGGGTAAGTCACTGTTAGAGGTCCGCTTTACTGACTAACATAAAACTATGTTGATTCCCCTGGTATTGATTGTATAAAATGATCCGGTCGATCTGGTTCACGTTGTGCTCATTTTTATACAAATGATCCGGTAGGAATTGCGTGCGGATGGCTTCGCAGGCCAGCCAGACAGCAAAGGCAGACGCCGTGGGGTAGTCGCCCGTCAGGTGTTTATAACGCACGACCGGGATCGAAGATCCGATCGCATACTCGCAGGTGGCGTAAGCGCGCAAGGATCGCTGGTCACCGTTTTCGCCGCTGATTAACAGCGTGTGGCTGATGTCCGCGCTGTTCCGCTCGAGAAAGGCGCTAAATCTTTTTTCTACCACGTCATTATCAGGGCTTTCAAATATTTCGATAGCTTTCAGTTTCGCTATTGCCCCGTCGCGGATGTCGTTCACCATAAAGAGCGCCGCGCCCTCACCGGCAATCGTTGCTTCCGTTTGGTCGCTGTATAAAGTGGTGTTCGATTTATTTTGATCATACCAGCCCGTCAGCAGGTCGATATTGTAATTATAGGCAGAGATCTCGTCTATACCGCCCACCAGGTAGGATAATCCCGGATGCTCACGAACCAGCATGCGTGCGTCCAGCAGCGCATTTTCAAAGGCGAGTCCGTTGTGAACATGTGTCGCATTGTAAGTCCTGTTCCGGGTGATCAGGCTCAATTGTCCCGCAATAGCATTCGGTGTGCTTTGCACAAAATGGGCGGGGGTTAGCAGTCCCTCATCATAATCGATGATCTGGTTCAAAAATTTTATGCAATCTTCCATCCCTCCGTTGGCCGTCCCGATGACGATCCCTTCCACTTCATGCGTTTTCAACAGCGGCAAACCCGCGCCAATACCCAGTCTTACGGCCTTGCTCATGCGGCGTACCATCCCCGGCGGCACGCCCTCCAACACCGGCTCGATCGCATGCAATTTACCTTCTACTGAGGGCGTCAGTGGCTCGGCCTGCAGACCGCCGTCTGTGGGTTGGGGAGCAATGCAGGTATATTGATGGATGTACATAAATCTGTTTTTATAGATCCGGAAAGGAGCTGCTCTTATTGAAGTTGGGAGAAGATCAGCGAAGTGCAATTACCTCCAAATCCAAAAGAGTTGGACATTACATGACGAAGCGGCCGCTGTTCATATCCGGTCACCGGCTTCAGCCGGGTACTGGCGATGACTTCGCTGAAATGCAGAGAGGGGTAAAGTTCCTGGTGGAACAATCCAAGTATGCTAAACACGGCTTCGATCGAACCGGCTGCGCCTAATGTATGCCCGGTGTACGATTTGGTGCTGGCAAAAGCAGGGGGCTGATCAAACAGCCGCAGCATGGCCACGCTTTCCGTTTCGTCATTATTTTCCGTAGCGGTGCCATGTGCATTAATGAAATCAATGTCGGCAGGTGCCAGCCGGGCGCTTTCAAGTGCCCGGCTCATGCTTAGGTAGGGACCGTCTCCTTCCGGTGATGTGGAAGAAGGATGAAAAGCATCATTGCTGTTGCCATACCCGGCTATTTCAGCATATATCTTTTTACCGCGGGCATCAGATTCCTTTTCCAATATGAGAAAAGCTGCGCCCTCGCCCAGGTTGAGGCCTTTTCGTTGTGCGTCAAAAGGGCGGCAGGGCTCGTCGGATAAGATCATGAGCGAGTTGAATCCGTTAACCGTGTACTTCGACAAACTGTCAACACCGCCCACGATAGCCCTCTTGGCGAGGCCATTTTTCAGCAGCCTGGCGCCATACATGATGGCATTGGCTGAAGACGAACAGGCAGTGTTAAACGTATTGATAATGCCTCCTGTCTGAATTTTTTTTTGGAGAAAAGTGGTATGAGCGCTGTTGGAATAAGATGCCAGGTAGGTGGATCCGTTATGATGGGTAGCGTTTGCGTCAGCGTACATTTCGTCGGTGAGACACATACCGCCCACTGTAGAGGCGCCGATCAATGCGGTGCCGGTGTCATACAGATCCTGGTCGGAGAGTTGGGCGTCGAGAATGGCTTGTCGGGCGGCATACAATGCGAGGAGATCGGTCCTGGTAGTTCCGGGGTCGGTTATCTGCAGGTCTTGTGCCAGATCTTCGGTAGCCATTTTAATTTCTCCGAAGGGAAGCTTTGCGCAATACTTGCTGTTGAAAAACTCAGCTTTGCCGATACCGCTTTTGTTTTGTATAAGGGCATCACGATTTTCATCAGCTGTTTTTCCAATGGATGTAATGATACCTATGCCCGTTACTACAATTCGATTCACAAGCGGATTTATTTAGTGCGATGCTCCTCAATGTAGTCAACCATTGTGTTCACACTTGTCAGAATTTTCCGTCCTTCTTTCGGATCCTGGATGTTAATGCCGTATTCTCTTGACAGCATTACGATCAGTTCGATAGAATCAATCGAGTCCAACCCAAGACCTTCTCCGAACAACGGTTCGTCGTCTTTGATGTCGGCCGGGTTAACGGTATTGAGGTTTAAAAATTTTACAATTTGCTCCTTGACCTGCTGCTTCAGCGCTTCTTTTTCCATGTTACTTGTTTAAAAGCTTAAGATTCAAAAATAACAACTTCACTACAAATCTGTCCATTTATTCTCGTTCCTTTTCGAATACTGATGATTGGAGAGATCGTTGCGAATGCGGATGAATAGCGGCTGGCCAACAGCCGCTATGGCCCGTGATGGACATGCAAAATGTAAGCCATTGTAACAGGGCCTCCGGCGAAGCAGACCGATTCGGTCTAAAAGTAACTTTGTTGGCCGGTGGTAAACAACTATCGAGTAATTTTGTTTTTTTTAAAATAACACGAACGTGCGCAAAAAGACCATTTACTATCTCATCTTCTTCGGTGTACTGTCACTCATTTTTTACGGGATAATTTCCTGGTTCATACCGGGTTATAACGACCGGAAGCTGGAGCCTATCAGCAAAGTCGCTCCCTTTGAATTTACGAACCAGGATGGTGAAAAGTTTTCCAACCAGGACGTGGAAGGAAAAGTGTACGTAGCGGAATTCTTTTTTACGACCTGCCCCGGCATCTGCCCGATGATGAATGACAATATGAAACAGGTCTACGCAAAGTTTAAGGACGAATCCGGCTTTCGCATCCTGTCTTACACCTGCGACCCCAAAACTGATACTGCGGCGCGGTTGAAACAGTATGCTGATTCGATGCAGGTGAACACCAACCAATGGGTATTTCTGACAGGCCGTAAAGACAGCCTGTACAACATGGCGCGGCTCAGCTATTCCATTGACGACCCGGCCAACAATCTGACCAACCCGGAGGATGATTTTTTGCATACGCAGTATTGGGCGCTGGTAAACAGGAAGGGAGAAGTGATCAAGATCTGTGACGGATTGAAGCAAAAGGAAATCAACCGGCTGATCGAGGATATTGAAAAAGAACTGAAGACCCCCGCCACCTAAAGATTAACACATGGACGTACATCAGATGAAAAATATTGCTTCAATATTAAAGGAGAACAATCTAAGCGTCACCGCAGGACGTCAGCGGATACTGCAGCTGTTTCTGAAAAGCGGCGGCGCACTGGCTCATGCAGACATTGAAAAAAATGCAGGGGATCAACTCGACCGTGTCACGATCTACCGCACCCTGCAGGCGTTTGTAGAAAAAGGTCTGATCCATACCATCCCATCTTCAGACAATTCTATTAAATACGCCTTGTGTAAAGGGGAATGTACCGAAGGTCATCACCATGATCATCATGTGCATTTTGTATGCAACAAATGCAACAATACTTTTTGCCTGGATAATGTCGCCGCTCCGCAAATTCAGCTCCCCGAAGGATACCAGTTTGCCGAGTTGGAAGTGGTAGCGAAAGGCATCTGCAAAAGCTGCCGTGAAGGGCGCAAAAAAAAGCCCTGATGTAGAAACAACAGGACTTTTGATTAATGTTTTGATTAGGGATCAAAATTAGAAGCTTTTTTGAAAACCTCCAAAAAAACTGTCCGTTTCCGACCCTAAAAAAATGTTATTCCTTCTTGCCGCCTACCAGCGAATACAGGATAGACGAGCCGATCGATAATAAAATGCTGAACGCCAATGCCCACCAGAATCCGTCTACTCTCGCGCCCTGGAAAAAACTTTCTGCCAGCAAAACCATAAATGCATTAATAACGAGTAAAAACAATCCCAGCGTGAACACCGTCACCGGAATAGTAAGGATGACGAGGATGGGTTTTACGATCGCGTTCAGTAAAGCCAATACCAATGCAAAAAGGGCCGCCGTCTTCATATCCTGAAAATGTACACCATCGAGAATATTTTGGAGCAGGTAAGCGATAAGGCCGGTTATCAGGACTTTGAGAATAAAATTCATTTGGCGTTTGATTTAAAAGTATAAACTGCTAATGGTTAGCTAAATTAGTACATTATTATCTTATCATGATTTTTTCGCTCTTCTAACTTACATTAATTAATATTTCGGTCTTACAGATATTTTTGCATATGCGGCGTAAAATTATTTATATCGTTAACCCTGTTTCGGGCACCAGCTCCAAGGATAGTGTGCAAAATATTATCGCCGCAGAAACATTAAAGTCGGGAATACCCTTTCAGTTTTTCCCCTCCGTTGCAGACGGCAATTATACTTACCTCGAAGCGACGATCGTTTCAGAAAAAATCACCGACATCGTTATCGTCGGCGGCGACGGCACGGTAAGCCAGGTTGTTGACAGTCTGTCCGCCCTGCCGGTGCAGTTCGGCATCGTGCCCTGCGGCTCAGGAAACGGATTGGCGTTCGGGGCGGGTATTCCCAAAGCACCGAAGAAAGCGCTGGAAATCATTTATAAAAATCATGCTCAGCTGGTGGACGGCTTCCGCATCAATCAGCGTTTCGCCTGTATGTTGTGTGGCATTGGTTTCGACGCGCAGGTGGCGCACGATTTTGCCAAAGCCGGACAGCGAGGTTTGGCCACCTACGTAAAGAAGGTTTTCAGCAATTTTTTTACGGCCAGATCTTACCGGTTCAAAATAAAACTGCAGGGGAAAACGTTTACCACAGAAGCGTATTTTATCAGCATCGCCAACAGTAATCAATTTGGCAATAACTTTACCATCGCGCCGAAAGCCCGTTTGAACGACGGAAAAGTGGATGTGGTAATCGTTACCGATCAGTCGAAACTGACGTTGTTATACAACACGATGATCCAGGTGGGAGGGCTCAACGATCTGCAGAAAAAAGAGCATATTGACGAAAATAAAAGTGTGATCTACTTTCAGACAAATGAGATATCGATCAGTAATTACGACGAAGCTCCATTGCACATTGACGGGGAACCGGTGGAAACAGAAAAAAAATTGCATATTATTGTAGAACCAACCTGTTTTAAGTTGCTTACACCCGAAAAGTAGTTATTCATGACCGAAGGAATTAAATTACGTAACCGATATAAACCCAGTGTGATCGATGCAGGCTGTGACGAGGCGGGGAGGGGCTGTTATGCCGGGCCGGTATTTGCCGCCGCGGTGGTGTTGCCTGCCCGGTTTCATCATCCGCTGTTGAACGACAGTAAACAGGTGTCGCCCGAAATACGGGAGATCTTAAAGGTATATATTCAACAAAAGGCTTTGTCCTATTGCGTTGCCATGGTCGATGTAGAAGAAATCGATACCATCAATATCCTGAAAGCCTCGCAAAAAGCCATGCACTTGGCCTTGGACGGCTTACAGGTCAGACCACAGTTTATTTCTGTTGACGGTAATTATTTTATCCCTTACCAGGATGTGCCGCATCAGTGCATTATTAAAGGTGACAGCCAATATGCCCACATCGCTGCTGCCAGCATCCTCGCCAAGACGTACCGCGATGCATACATGCGGCGTTTACATGATGATTTTCCACACTACAACTGGCATGCTAACAAAGGATATGGAACGCTGGAACACCGGACGGCGATTGAAAGTCACGGGTTGTGTATTCACCATCGCAAAAGCTTCAAAATAACATCACCGCAACTGAGCTTCTTTGAATAAGCTGTCCGTCACTAATTGATGGTACCCGGTGACAGATGCGGACGATTTGTGTAATTTTGAGCCGGATCAGATGCCTGTGCCGAATGAGTCAAAGCGTGTCGGTTGCCCTGTTATCGCGCGAGCTAAAAAATCAATCCTTCTCAAACTAATACTTAATATACATGAAAAAGCTTCTATTCCTCCTGGCGACCGGTTTTGTCCTGCAAGTCAGCAGCGTGGCCGCACAAACCAGCGAAAAAACAGATAAGGCGAAGCCTGAAAAAAAGAAAGAGACAGCAGAAGAGCGCAACGAGCGCAAGAAGGAAGACATGCGACGGTTTGGCCGCGCCCAGCGAGACTTCTGGAAAGGAGAACATGAGAAACGCGTGGCTGAAAAGGAAGCCGCAGAAAATGGTGAGAAAGCCGCGAGAAGCGGTCCGCCAAAACCGCCGCCACCACCCAATCCGTTCAGGAAAAAGAAAGCAGAAAACGACGGAGCAGAAGTGCAGCCTGAAAGCGCAGCAGCGAAAAAGCAAAGAGCGCATGATGGGCCACCTAAACCACCCAACCCATTTAAAAAGAAAAAGGAAAAATCAGATAAAGAATAGTCCGCTGTTCCCGGTGCACGCCGGGAATTTTTTTAAACAGGCGTGAAAGGTTCTGCGAGACATCAAATTAACAGTTCGTTGAGGCGAATGGCACAGCGTTTGAAAGGTGTGTAGGTAGATCAAAAGAGTAACAGCATGAAAAAATTCGTTTTGATTTTCGCTATGGCATTTTTTATACTGAGCAGCAGTGACGCTTTTTCGCAGGCACCGCCGCGTCCGCCGTTACCGCCCAGGCCCCCTCATCCCTCAAAGCATCTGCCCAAGAAGCAATACGTTAAGCATCCTAAACATACAAAGTATTATGCCAAGAGCCGGGCGAAAAGGCCACCATTGCCGCCTCGCCCGCCGGCCCCTAAACGCCCCCCATTGCCTCCGCATCCACCGTTGCCACCGCATCGGTAGTGCGTTCCACATAAACAAAAGAACACTGGTCCAATTGCCGGTGTTTTTTTATTTTTACGCTATGAGAAATTGTTTGTTGACTTTGCTTGCTGTAGTGCTAACAACTACGATCCTTTCTGCCCAGCCTAATATCGTGCTGATCATTTCAGATGATCATGCCTACCAGGCCATCAGTGCTTATGGAAACCGGATGGTGCAGACGCCTTCTATCGATCGGATAGCCAGGGAAGGTGCTATTTTCAAAAAAGCGTACGTAGCAAACTCCATTTGCGGGCCCAGCCGGGCTTGTATACTGACCGGGAAGTTTAGCCATGCCAACGGTTTTAAAGATAATCGCTCGACCTTCAATTTTGATCAAAATAGTTTTGCTAAAGTGTTGCAACAGGCGGGATACCAGACCGCGTGGATCGGGAAAATGCACCTGGGTGAAAATATCCCGCAGGGTTTTGATTACTATAGCATCCTGCCCGGCCAGGGACAATATTACAATCCTGATTTTTTACAGACCGGCAACGTTCGTAAAAGATACGAAGGCTACGTGACTAATGTTATTGAAGATGTGGCTGAAGACTGGATGGACAAACGCAATAAGCAACAACCCTTCTGCCTGGTTATCGGGCATAAGGCAACACACCGGACCTGGATGCCTGCGCTGGAAGATCTGGGCCGCTATGATAGCCTCGACTTTCCTTTGCCACCCACTTTTTATGACGATTACAGTACGCGCGAGGCAGCGGCCGTGCAGGATATGACGATCGAAAAGACCATGAGACTGGCCTATGACCTCAAAGTATATGACCCTAAAGAGCCACCGGCATTTACCAACCGCATGAACCCCGAACAACGCCGTCGCTGGAATGCCTATTATAAAAAGATCAACGACGAATTCAAAGCTAAAAAGCTGACAGGAAAAGCGCTGACAGAATGGAAGTTCCAGCGCTATATGAAAGACTATATGGCCACCGCCGCATCGCTGGACCGCAACATCGGCAGGACATTAGCGTATCTTGATAAAAACAACCTTACCAATAACACGATTGTGATCTACGTGTCAGACCAGGGGTTTTATATGGGCGAGCACGGCTGGTTTGACAAAAGGTTTATGTATGAGCCTTCGTTCAGAACGCCCATGGTAGCGCGCTTTCCGGGCGTTATCAAGCCGGGCGCTGTGATCGGCGGCGATGTAATGAACATTGATATTGCTCCGACGTTGTTGGAGTTGGCCAAAGCACCCAAACAAGCGGACATGCACGGTTCATCATTTCTGTCACTGCTAAAAGGCGATCGCACGTCCATCCGGGATCAAATGTATTATCATTATTATGAGAAAGGAGAGCATTCGGTGTCTCCGCATTTCGGTATTAAAACCGATCGTTACAAGCTGATCCGGTTTTACGACATGGTAGATTCGTGGGAATTGTTTGACCTGGAAAAGGATCCTGAAGAGCTTCATAATCTTTATGCTGACAAATCTTCGGATGCCGTCGTAAAGCGGCTGAAATCAGACTTATTAAGCCTGATAAAGAAGTATGAGGATAAGGAAGCGGAGATTATCTTTAAAAAACCTTTATAACCACTGAGATCTTCCGACCTCGTTGGTTGAACGGCTGAGATTAGTTATTGCGCCGGTCGAGACCCCAGATGAGTTTGGTCTGAATCGTGTGCAGAAAATTATTTTCACTGAGACGCAGCAGGTTGATGGTGAACTTTTCCTTTCGTACGGCAAGAGACACGTTTTTAGAAACGATCTCTTTGCGGGAGTCGAGCGCGCAAATAATATCATCGGACCGGCTTTCTATTTCAAAAGAAATGATGCTGTTGTCATTTACGACCAGTGACCTTACATTCAGGTGATGCGGCGCCACAGGAGTGATTACGAAGTTTTCTGAATCCGGGAAAACGATCGGTCCGCCACAGCTGAGGGAATAGCCGGTCGACCCGGTGGGAGTGGAGACGATGAGGCCGTCGGCCCAGTAAGTATTGAGCAGCTCTCCATTGATAAAGGTGTGTATCTTGAGCATCGACGCGGTATCGCGCTTGTGGATCGCAAATTCATTCAACCCGAACGGCATATCCCCAAAAAGCGGCATGTCCGCGTCCACGTGGACGAGCGATCGCTTTTCACTGATGTAGGTCCTTAGCGCCAGCGCCTTGATCGCCAATGTAAGATTGTCGCGCCCGATACTGGATAAGAAGCCCAGCCTTCCAAAGTTGATACCCATGATCGAAATGGGCTTGTCTTTAATCAGCGTGATCGTGTCCAGCAAAGTGCCGTCGCCGCCCAGGCCGATGATAAACTCCACATCCTGGTCCAGCTCTTCTGCGGTATTAAAGGTGGGGGTGTATTCTGAAAGATTCAAATGCGGTCTCAGGCTATCGAACAGCGGTCCGTACACGATGTATTTGAGACGATAATTTTTTAATTCCTCAAAAAATCGCTTCACGTCGGCATACGACTCCGCATCGATCCCCCTGCTATATACAGCTACCTTCATCAGTAATTTTCTTAATGGTTGACAAGTTTACAGGTTGACAAGTTTACATGGGATGGTCCGGTATAACTTGTCAACTTTAACTCTTCAAAACATGCAAATTCCCGGCGTATTCTTCATCATTCTTCCATCACATTGCCCATGAGCCGAGTATTTTAATACAATGTCTTCTTGTGTAAATATAGTCCGTTTTGGCCTAACTGGTTAAAGGAGAACTCGAGTTTCAAAGTAAAGTCGTAGTCTGTGAAAATATCGAGTCCGAATCCGCCGCCATACAACATGCGGTTACTGAGCGAGCTGGCCCAGGGCTGAGGATTGTGGGCATAACCCATGTTGCCGTATACTTTTCCGTAGATCTTTAGCGGGATCAGCGAGGAAGTATATTTTTTCAGTATCGGCAGGTTGATGCTGAAATTGGCCAGCTGTTTAAACAGGGTCGCATTGATCAATCCGCCCGCCACGCCATCTACTACATACGATTCATAGCCCCGGAGGTTCATATCACTGTATCCCAGAAGCTGGGAGTTGGAAAAAGGCTGATCAAAAGGTACTTTGATCGATCCGATTGCGGAGATATTATAAAAGGTCTTAGGTCCAAGGTGCCAGTTACCCTGCCCTTTTACCGCGAGCTGCCACACGTTCATCTGGCTGTTGAAGCCTTGTTTGAACAGGGCGATCTCGCCGGCATACCCTTCTGTTGGATAAGGAATATAATCAAGGTTTTGATAGATGAGTTTGTAATAGATCTCAGGATATCTTACGCTCAGGGCGCCCTGGTTCAGGTAATAAGGATTTTTGATCAGCACCGAATCAGACACCCGTAAGGTACTGTAGCCCAGCCCGAAAACGTGACGGGTAAAGAATTGCGGACGATAAAAAAGCTCGACCGTTCCATCAAAGAAATTGCGCGGATAACTGTCCTTGTCCGAATAAAACTGTTGCCGGCCATCGTTGTCCGTTGCATAATTGACTTCATGGGTTTTTCCCAGAGCAAGGCTCAGGTTCATTCCCCACTTAAGATTTTTGTCGATATATGGCCGGTTGTAGCTCAGTAATAATTGCTTGGTATATCCTGTAACGAAGTAAAAGCGCAACTTATCGTTGTTCCCGGTAGCATTGTCGTACAGTAATTTGACACCATAATCCAGGCGGGAAGTGCTGGCCCCTCTTTCAAACAACCACTCATTCAGATTCCGGTCGATCGGCTTCAGGTGCGGCAGGGGCAGGAGGTACCAACGTTCTTTCACTTTGATGGTGATATCGATAAAAGGTTGCCGGTTGCTGGTTACTACGATATCAAAGTCCTTGATGAGGAAGAGTGAAAGGTTCAGCAGCTGTGTTTTCCCCCGTGCCAGCAAGCCCGGTATGTCTTTTATTTTTACCGAGTCGCCTTCTTTAAAAGGCAACTCGCGCATCATGATCACAGAACGCGTTTTTTTATTGCCTTCGAAATTAATATGGCGGATCACCACCACGCTGTCGGGGAACAGCCGTATGATACTGTCTTCCAGGAAATCGTTGGGTCCGGTGGGCGACGGAGTCTTGGAGGTGTCAATAGCAGCCTGTGTTGCACTATCTGTTTGCGATAATGCAGACGCGTAGCCGCCGATTACGAACAGCAACCATAAAAGATATTTCTTTTTGCAAGGCATTCTTATCTACAAAGGAGTCTGCATACGCCGTGTACGGCATGGAAGGTTAAACATTCAAATAGCTCATCAGATTTTCATAATTGCTTTTGAGCTCATTAGTATACAGCTCTTCACCGAAGTAATACTTCACGTGGTATTCGTAGCGCTGGAAAGTGGCTACGATATCTGAGACTTCCAGTTTGTTTAATTTGAGTGTTACCTGCATTTTACCCGTTTCCATGTTTTTGGATGTGTTCAGCTGTGTAAGCTGCGCATCATTGCTTTCAACAATCCGGCCAATTTCTGAAAATGAGTATTGCAGCAGGTCTACTTCCAGGACGATCAATGCGCCCGGCTCGTTCAGCTCCAGGAAATCAGCGATATCCTGTAATAGGTGTTTGGTCTCTATAACGCCCGTCAGTTTATTGTCTGTATCCACCACAGGGAGGATGGTAAGGTGCGACGCCACGGCTAGTGACACTGCTTTCAGCAAATGATCGCCGGCGCCCACTGAAACTTTTAAAAGATAATGCTGCAGTTCTTTAACCGGTAAGTGCTCATCCGCATTGAGCAGCGTTTCTTCTTTTATAATTCCCCTGAATTCACCCATATCGGTCACCGCCAGCTCCTGAACGTGATAGTCGTACATCAGGCGCAGCACAGAATACACCTTGTCCGACAGTTTTATCTGGGGAAGGTTCTCGAAGGGTAAATTAATGACTAACATAATGCCTTATTTATAGTAAGACTCCCATCTTCAGGCTTCTGTTGCAATAGCGGAATGTTTTTTTAAGAAATTGAACAAAATTTTATTGAATTCTTCGGGAACCTCCATCATGGGCGCATGACCGCATTTGTCGATAAAATGTAATTCGCTGTTGGAAAGCAGTTTGTGAAACTCTTCCGCGACAAATGGTGGTGTGATATTATCATTCTTACCCCAAATCAAAAGCGCAGGAATCTTTATTTCTTGTAATTCTTTTTCCAGGTTGTTTCTGATGGCACTCTTGGCCAACGCGATGATCTTGATCACCTTCAGGCGATTGTTGGTGATAGAAAACACTTCTTCCACCAGCTCGTCCGTTGCCATAGCAGGATCATAAAAAGTATATTCTGTTTTCTTGCGGATGTATTCCCGGTCGCCGCGCTTTGGATAACTATCTCCCATTGCGCTTTCAAATAAGCCGGAACTGCCTGTCAGCGTCACCGTTTTAACCCGGTTGCTCTCATTCTTTAGCAAGTATACCAACCCTACATGACCACCCAGCGAGTTGCCCAGCAGGTGTATGTTCTTATAGTCGCGCAGTTCAATGAAACGGTGCAGGTATTTGGCTAACCCGCTGACACTCGTATGTAATATATCCATGTCCAGCAAAGGCAACATGGGTACAATTACTTTGTTGTACTGTTTAAAATAATCGATCAGCGGCTTGAAGTTACTCAAAGCTCCAAATAACCCATGCAACAACACGAGTGGCTCTCCTTCACCCTCTTCGATGTAGCTAAATTTATCGTGTTGCTTTATCTCGTACTGCATTACTAAACTTATATTATCGCCGCTAATATATTGATTTTACTAAATCGACCCCATAATTAGCAGTTATATTTTAATTTTTTCTGATAAACCGTTCTATAAATTTTAAATTGTCAATTACACAACGGTGGAACGAAAAATTACATCAAAGATTTTTCTTAACCAAAAATCCATTAAAATTTAGAGGTAATTTACGAATCACTTGCCAAACATACGCTCGATCTGTTCCTGTTTGAATTCCAGGTAAGTAGGATTGCCATCGGGGGCAATATTGAAAGGTTCGCAGTTAAACAGGTCTGTCAGAAGCTGGCGCATTTCCCGCTCCGTAAGCCGTGTGCCCGTTTTGATCGCCCTCTGGCGCGCCAGCGACCGCACCAGTTTTTCCCGGCTCGATATCTTGATATCAGCGTTGAAATGCTTGTACTGCTCGATGGTAAAATCTATGATCTGTTTTTCATTGCCGCTCTCCAGGTCTGCCGGCGTTCCCTGTATCAGAAAAGTATGATTACCGAAAGGTTCGATCAGGAAGCCGAGCACCTTAAAATAAGGCAACAATTCTGTCAACAACACCGCATCAGCAGGCGAAAGTTCCAGCGTGGGCGGAAACATATTGCTTTGAGTGGCAATAGGCACGCCGTTAACGGCTTGCGTCATCTGGTCATACAACACCCGCTCGTGCGCTGCCTGCTGGTTGATTAGCAAAAAACTGTTTTCTGTCGGGTAAAGAATATAAGTATTCAGTACCTGGGCGAGATCGGTATGCTCGTCTATCGTGAAGCCCGAATTGCTTTTGCGGGCGGAGAAGATCTGCGGCGGCGCCTTTTCATACTCAAACAGCGCCTCCTCCTTTTTAACCGGTTCGTAAAACTCTTTCCAGTGTTTCAGCTCGGAGGAAGAAGGGCGTTCAATAAAATGAGCCTGGTGCTTCTGTGTAAAACCGCGATACAGCGGTGAAGCGGCTGTTTCCTCCTGTTGAGCAGTCGTAAATGGTTTCGATACCGACGGCAATTGCTGTATCGACACGTCGAGATCAAAGTCCAGCGTAGGTGTAATGCTGAACTGGGCCAGTGCATGTTTCACCGCGGCCTGAACAAAAGCATACACGATCTTTTCATCCTCAAATTTGATCTCCTGCTTGGTGGGATGCACGTTCACGTCGATCTGCTCCGGATCTATTTCTATAAAAAGCACGTACATCGGGAAACTGTCCGCAGGGATCATTTCCTGGTAGGCGCTCATCAACGCATGATTCAGGTAAGCACTTCGGATAAAGCGATTATTCACAAAGAAATACTGGTCGCCCCGGGTCTTCTTGGCAGTTTCCGGTTTGCCGGTAAAGCCATAGATATTCATGTAGTCCGTCTCTTCCTTGACCGCCACCATTTTAGCATTGTAGTTGTTGCCCAGCAACTGCACCACCCGCTGTTTCAGTGTGCCTTTTTCCAGGTGAAACAACTCCTGCCCGTTCGAGGTAAGCGTGAATAAGATGTCCGGGAAAGACATGGCCACGCGGGTGAACTCATCAACAATATGGCGCATCTCTGCGGCGTTGCTCTTTAAGAAGTTGCGCCTTGCCGGGATGTTGAAAAACAGGTTCTTCATCGCGATGCTTGTGCCATCAGGCACGGCCACCGGCTCTTGCCGGATGACGGTGCTGTTCTCTATTTCCAGCAAAGAGCCGGCCTCATCTTCTGCCCGTTTCGTTTTAAGTTCCACCTGCGCAACGGCTGCGATAGAAGCCAGCGCTTCTCCCCTGAACCCCATCGTCTTGATGTGGAACAGGTCGCCGATCTCTTTGATCTTGGACGTCGCATGCCGCTCAAAGCACATGCGGGCGTCGGTTTCGCTCATACCACTGCCGTTGTCGATTACCTGCAACAATGTTTTGCCCGCGTCGACGATAATCAGTCTGATCTCTGTGGCTCCCGCATCTACTGCGTTTTCCAACAGCTCCTTTACCGCGCTGGCTGGGCGTTGTATCACCTCGCCTGCCGCGATCTGGTTCGCAATATTGTCTGGCAGTAAAACTATTTTATCCGGCAATGCTTTTAATTTTTTTGAACGGGCAAAGGTACGATGAAAATAGAGATTAGGAAAATGCGCTTACACAGCGCTGACCCGGCGGCATCTATGAGATCTGAAACCTCAGATGTTGGGAAGTATTTTTTAGATGCACGTATTTAAAGAACAGCATCAAACCAGGGGCCGAGCTTCTAAGAGACAAAGAAATAACACCTGTCATGATTTAAAGTCAGAAAAGTTGGCGCTATCTGCGTATCCGGTAAGAAAATGAAAATCTTATAGGAACTATTGGTCCTTATTCTCCCGATTCTCTTTATTTTTATTGAATCCGGTGCATTTCCGGATCCGGCAGTTCTCTTTACACCGTATCATCAGCGTCGGGAATGGATGCACAACATACAACTGATGTCGTAAAGAAAACGATCTTCAATCTGGTTCACCGTGGCATGAATTTGGGCGGTGATCAGTTTCAACAACAAAACATTATCATAATATAGATTACGAATGAAAAAAATCTACTTCTCGCTATTGTGCTCATTGGCGGGCTTTTTCGCCCAGGCACAAAATTCCGGAGCCCAGCAATGGGTAGAAAAAACGTACAAAAAACTGAGTCCTGATGAGCGTATTGCACAATTGATCATCATCCGCGCTTATTCAAACAAGGGAGTAGAATCCAACGTATTGAACGATATCAAAAAGTATAACGTAGGCTCAATCTGCTTTTTCCAAGGCGGGCCGGTGCGGCAGGCGCAGCTGACCAACTATTATCAAAGCTTTGCCAAGACCCCTATTTTGATTACGATCGACGGCGAGTACGGATTAGGCATGCGCCTGGACAGCGTTACCAAATATCCTTATGCCATGACCCTCGGCGCCGTTTCGGACGAAGCCGTGATCTATAAAACCGGGCAGGCCATCGGCGAACAGCATAAACGCCTGGGCGTACATGTAGATTATGCGCCGGTAGTGGACATCAATAACAATCCGGATAACCCGGTGATCGGCTTCCGGTCGTTCGGAGAAGATAAATATCGGGTCGCCAAACATGGTATTGCTTTTATGAAAGGGATGCAGGATGCGGGCATTATGGCCACAGCCAAACATTTTCCCGGTCATGGAGATGTGGCGGTAGATTCACACCTCGACTTGCCGGTGATCAATAAAACACGCACGCAACTGGAGGACCTGGAACTCTATCCCTTCCGCGAGTTGATCAAAGCGGGCGTTCAAAGTGTGATGGTGGGGCACTTGTCGGTTCCATCCATCGATAACGGAAAGAACCGGGCCACTTCAATCTCCAAAAACGCGGTGGATGGCCTGCTCAGGAAAGACCTCGGTTTTAACGGGCTGACCTTTACCGATGCGCTGGAAATGAAAGGCGTTGCGAAATACTTTCCCGGTGGCACCATCGCGGCGGAAGCGCTGATCGCAGGCAATGACATGCTCTGCCTGCCCGAAAGCGTTCCCGGTACTATTAAAGCGGTGAAAGATGCCATCAAGAAAGGACGCCTTACGTGGAAAGATATTGAGCTCAAGACCAAAAAAGTCTTGTTAGCCAAGTATAACCTGGGCCTGACCCAGTTGCAGCCGGTACCTACGGACAATCTGCTGGCTGAATTGAATGCGCGAACCAACGATATCCGTAGCGAAGTGGCGAAAGGTGCGCTGACATTGGTGAAGCTGGCCAATCCCTCCACCTTCAGAAATGAATACTTTACCTGGCCGCTGAAAAAAGAACGTAAAGTAGCGTATGTAAGTTTTGGAAACGGCGCTTCGCAGCCTTTGGGAGACCGGTTGAGGGATGATTTTGGCGCCGCCGTATTTAATATAAAATATTCCGATCCTGCCAGCAGGGGCGGGGCCGTGGTGAAAGCGATCGAGGAAGGTAAATATGACGATGTGATCATCGGCTTCCACGATATCGGCATCCGCAAAGGAAGCACCAATTATGGGATCTCCCGCACGGCCATTCAAACCTGGTATGCGCTCAACAAAACCAACGCGATCACGCTTGTCTTCGGCAATCCTTTAACGCTAAGCAATTTCTGCCAGGCCAAATCGCTGGCCGTTTGTTATGAAGATGATGCAGTATTCCAGAACGTGGCGGCTGACTGGCTCAGGGGAGATTTTTCTGCATCCGGAACGCTGCCTGTAAGTGTCTGCAATTTCAAGGCAGGCGATGGTAAGGTAGTAGCCGCGTCGGGTTTGGCTGCGTTAGAGCCTATCGGTGACGAGCGCTTCACGGCAGTGGATTCCATTGCGCTTGACGGCATTAAAAAAAAAGCCTATCCCGGTTGTGTTATACTAGCCGCTAAAGACGGTAAGATCGTTTATCACAAGGCCTTTGGCAATTACGAGTATGACAGCTCACAGGCTATGTCGCTGCACAGCATTTTTGATCTGGCTTCAGTCACCAAGACTTCCGCCGTCACCGTCTCCATTATGAAAATGGTGGAGCAGGGGAAGGTCAATCTAAAAAAAAAATTATCGGATTACCTGCCTTTTACCAGGGGGACTAACAAGGCCAACCTGACCCTGGAGAATATTATCCTGCATCAGGCGGGCATGGTGCCCTTTATCGCTTTTTATAGGGAAACACTTGATCCCGAAGGCCGCCCGCGGCCGGAGCTGTACCGCGCTTACTCCGAACCTGGCTTTACCACGCAGGTAGCTAACGGGCTGTACCTGAGAAATGACTGGAAAGATACCATCTGGAAGAGAATCCTCGAAAGCCCGGTTGTACCGCAGGGCAGAAAATATGTTTACAGTGATAATGATTTCTGGTTTCTCGGACAAATCGTAGAACGCATTTCGGGGAAGCCATTAGAGGAATATGTGAGAGACAGTTTTTACCTGCCCTTGCATATGCCCACTGCCGGCTATCGCCCGCTGGATCGGTTTCCTGTCGAAGCGATGGTGCCAACAGAAAGAGAATATGGCTTCAGGAGCCAGCTGATACAGGGTACGGTACATGATGAGGGAGCGGCCTTGGGCGGCGGCGTGGCCGGACATGCGGGTCTTTTTTCAACGGCCTACGATCTGGGCAAACTCTACCAGATGCTGCTGAATGGCGGCGAGATGAACGGCAGGCGTTTTTTTAAATGGGAAACCATACAGGATTTTACAGCCTATCGCAGCGCCATCAGCCGGCGGGCTTACGGTTTCGACAAGCCGGAAAAACCTGCCCGAGCTTCAGGCGGGGATAACGCATCCCGCTCCAACCCTTATCCGAGCTCATTAGCGTCTCCGCAGACTTACGGCCACACCGGATTTACGGGCACCTGTGTCTGGGTGGATCCCAAGTATAATATTGTATATATTTTTCTTTCCAACCGGGTGTATCCCACGCGCGACAATCCCCGCCTGGGATTGTACCATATCCGGGAGAATATACAGGATGCCATCTACCGGGCTTTAGGATGTCCGGGCGAGCCGGTTATTTAAAGGATGTTTGCGGATCACTTTCTCAGGCATGTGGTAAAAAACATAGAAATCTGAAAATGTCCGGCATCCGGATTCCGGAAAAGTCCGTAAAATTTATTTTTTTTCTATACTTTTGCTCTCCCTTAATCGGGCAGTTCTTACTTTACATATTTGTCGGTCAACGACACCGGTCCTATAGCTCAGTTGGTTAGAGCACCTGACTCATAATCAGGTGGTCCCTGGTTCGAGCCCAGGTGGGACCACAAATGACAAGCAGTTGTGAATAAAATTTCATAGCTGCTTTTTTTATTGGATACGTGCGAAATAATACCAACTTTCACCACTTCTTTTCACCATCTGCAGTCGGGGCCGTTCAGTCAAATCCTGATACTTTAAATCATACAACATTTTAAAAAGGATAATCACTTTCGGGCTTGAGCTTTAATTTGTTTAAAAACAGACAGGCTTGTCGGCATACCTCCTTCGGCCATGTTAATTCCCACCATTAAAATCCGATTAGAATCTTTCGGCGTTCCTATTCCGGCCGTTGCTCTGTCTATCTTTGAGCGAATGGTCTGAAGAGACTTGCAAACAACGACAGTTAGTTTTGGTTTTTAACGAGCCCTGTTTCTACAGGGGTCATCATTTTCGTTTAGCCCTCATTGCTGAACTGATAAAATAAAAAAGCCATACCTGTTAATCAGGTATGGCTCCCATGGTGTCTTACACGTACTATTAATCGAACTTCAAATCGTCGAAAAACTTATTGACGTTCTCTTTTGTTTCGCCTGTTTTTTTCTGGATGCGACCAATGACTTCATCTTCTTTTCCTTCTTCATACAATAGATCGTCATCTGTTAATTGTGCCCATTTCTGTTTCAGGTTGCCTTTTACGGTATTCCAATTGCCTTTCACCTTGTCATTAAACGTACTCATAGTGATATATTTTCGATGGTTAAAAAATTAGTTGCTACAATAAGTATTGTACTGCATTATAGTGCCAATATTGTACCACTCTTACCGATGGCGTTCCGTCTTTAACACATCTTTTGAATTTTATATCGACTCCTGTTACTCACTCGGCGATAAAGAGCCGCTCTTTCAGCAGGTATTTTGCACCTTTGGCTAACACATGAAGCTGCAGTCCTTCCACGTAGATCGCCTGGCCCGATCTTACACGTTTAAAGTTGCTGGCATTGACATTACAACCTTCAATAACCAGCACGGTGCCCGATCCGATCGTCGTCAGCATATTTCCTTCGGTTACGATCAAGGCAGTATCCTCACAAATGCCAATCGCCGTCATTCCTTCATGTTTCAGCAATGCTTCTACCAGCCGCGCGAAACGGCCCCGCACCATGAAATGCGGATCGATGATCACATTGGGTAATATTTTAAACCCTCGTTTAAGATCAACCATGCTTTTCAAAAGAGATTCGCTGTCCGTCCCTTCGCTGATCATGGCTTCAGACATGGCCATCGCACCCGCACTTGTTCCTGCGATTACAAAGTTGGTCTCGTGGTATCGTTGTTTCATGACCCTCAGGAAGTGACTGCCTTCCATTTTTTCTTTCAACCTGTTTGGGTCTCCCCCCGTCATGAAAACGCCGTCCAGGCGGGACAACAGGTCCAGGTGAGCACGGCTATCCATATTCCTTTTATCGAGGTGCATCACTTCGATGTTCCTGCAACCAAGTTGATTAAATGCTTGCAGGTATGTGTCTGCACTTTCCTCGGGATGCGAAGAGGCTGTAGTGATCAGCCCGATATGAGAATCATCTCCTTTGATCTCTTTCAATACTTCGGCCAGAACGCCATTTTCGAAAAACGAATCATTGGGAGCATGCCTCCCTTCGCCCGCTTTCTTCGCTTCGTTTCCCCCGATGGGAATCAATTTGCCTCTGGGATTTTTCTCTCTCATGTCGAATCTTTTTCGCTATAATTTTCTTATGGCGCGGTCACGGGGAACAGTGCGTTTGCTAGGCTGTCGGCCATCATGCGATGGTGCCGTATCACAGGCAATTTGGCTTTCGCATACCCGGTAACACTCTGATCAGAACCCTGGTTGGATTGCTGTTCATGAAGCGCAATCGCTTTGTCGTGCCCTGCCACCATCATGTGTATATAAGTTGAATCGAAAGCCCTTCCGCTCAACGCCATTAGTTGGGCGGCTTTTGCTTTGTGTTCCTGGTCCGTGTCCGGCGGCAGATCGTAGTTCAGCCGGTCAGCGATGTTGGACAAGTCGCTTTGCGCCGCAGTGTGATCATTGATCATCATCTGACCAAATTCTTTAATTGCAGCGTTCGTTGCCTTATTCAATGCGAGCTGGCCAGCTGATACCTCTCCCAGGTTGATGTAGGTCGCGTGGTTCATAAAGGTCGTGTCTTGCGTAGACAGGTCCCGATGTTCATCCCTGTCTTTCGAGCAAAAGGAAAAGAAAAAAAGGACGGAGCCCAGGAAAAATAATGATGTTTTCATTGTTTCTTTTTTTAATTGTGTAATGTGATGCTGTCGCGGGAAAGTTTTCAATTATGGTGCCGACCGCCGGCCAACAGGCCGATCAGTGGTAACCAATCATCAACGGTTGGTCCACCCTGAAAAGGGCTGCATTTCTTTTCCCATAGTGTAGAAGATTTAGGCCCTTTGTCTACAGGCTGGCGCCCGGCTTCCTGCGGGCTCCGCGAGGGGGCATTTAGAAATTAGCGGGTTATGTCCAAAGTGGCTTTGTGGCACCCGCTTTGAACCCTGTCCTGAAAAGCACCTTATGTTGATGGTACCGTTGCCAACCCGTGATCATTGCTTGCAGACCATTAGCCCGTTAAACCGGTATGAACACAGGCGATAGCCAACGGCTCCAATAAATCTTAATATATGTACAATAATCTTTAATAAAAATCCCTTTATGATTTCTACAAGAATACATGGCTTACTCGACTACGTGGTCGGGTTTCTGTTGATCGTTGCGCCCTGGTTGTTTGGTTTCTCCGAATTGCAGATTGAAACAATCGCTTCGGTAGCGTTGGGTGGTACCACGCTGCTGTATAGTCTTATCACGCGTTATGAACTTTCTTTGTGGTCGTTGCTGCCTTACCGCGCTCACCTGGTGCTGGACCTGTTGTCGGGGATCTTCCTGGTGTTTTCACGATGGATACTGGACATAGAAAACAATGTGTATTGGTTCTTTATGATCGTGGGACTGATGGAGCTGTTGGTAGTGAGCTTGAGTAAAAAGAACACGCGCAGGCAGGAAACGGGCATCTGATTTTCAGCATGATCATCCAACATATCAAGACAGTCGCAAGGAGGCAAGTGCTTCGTTAACTCAGATATTGCAGATAAATAAAACGCAGATGCAAAGCGTATTCCATAATCCTACCAGTTGATCATTCAAACGATAGTCTATGATTCCTGTTTATTCATTCCTGTCAAAAAAGGTCAAAGCGCTTTTCAGTCGCCGCGGGAATGCGCGGAAGAAAAACATTTTCCTATTGCCTGCCGATCAAGGCGGGGGTAACATGAACAGTTCGGAGCTGGTCAGAAAAAGAACTGCGCTGCAGAAAGAATTAACCATTCACATGGGATGATAAAGCAGGGATAAAGATTTTTGTTGTTAGATAGTTTGAGATTAAAACGAGGCCTTTTGTTTTTACAGGAGGCCTTTTTATTGCAATAATATCAACCGAAGGATGTTGTATTGTCTCTTAAAGAATCTGAATTCAGGAAGCCTTTCCTCCTGCTTGTCTTTACCGGATTTTAAAAACAGCTGCTCTGTTTAGTGTCGTCTCTGATTGAATCGGATATATTGCTTTCACTTACCTTTGGCCAAGTTGTTTAAACTCCTTACGTGTCAACTCCGCTTCATACAAAGTCAGAACAGAAAGATCAGCCCCTGAAGGAAATTGCAATATCCTGCCTGAAATTGGGCGTCACCGGGTTTGGTGGTATCGCGGGTATGGTCGCCACGATAGAGAAGGAGATGGTAGTCCGGAGAAAGTGGATCGACCACCAGCATTTTATGGACGTATTGAGTGCGTCTTACATCATCCCCGGTCCTAACGCGGTGGAAGTCGTTATGCATTGCGGAAAGGAGCGGGGAGGGCGCGTGGGTTTGGTGGTAGCAGGATGCTGTTATATTCTGCCCGCCATGCTGATCTGCCTGCTGTTTGGTTTTTTTTATAAGCGATACAGCGCCTTGCCCGATGTGCAGGATTTTATTTTCGGTATTCGTCCTGCCATCACCGCTTTGATTGTGATTACGGTGATGCGCCTGTCGCAAAAGACCTTAAAAAACAAACCGCTGCTGATTGCTCTATGTATCATTACGTTCTTTGCCTCGCTTTATGGCGCCAATGAGGTCTTGCTGATCCTGGGCGCGGGCATCATCTATTACCTGGTATATCAATTTAAGAACAGGTCATTGGCTATTACCGGGTTGTTGTGGCTGCCGGCCTTGCCTTCCGCCAAACTTCCTTTTTCATATGAAAAACTATTTTTCATTTTTCTGAAGATCGGGGCGGTGTTATATGGAAGCGGTTATGTGTTATTCGCTTATATGGATGAAGCGCTTGTCAGGAATAACCAGTGGCTGACGCGCCAGCAATTAATGGACTCCATCGCGGTAGGGCAGATCACGCCCGGCCCGATCCTGTCGAGCGCCACTTTTGCCGGTTATCTTATCGGGGGCACAGCGGGCGGCGTGCTTGCGACCATAGGGATCTTTCTTCCTTCTTTTTTTATCTCGCTCTTTCTGCACAAACTGGTAACGGTAGCGCGTAAAAGCAACGGACTGCGCTTCTTCCTGGACGGTCTCAGTGCGGCCTCCATCTCGGTCATAGCGGTAGTTGGATTTCATTTGCTCACGACTTCAACCCGGCAATGGCAGGGAACGGCTATTTTTGCAGGTTGTATGTTAGTTGGCTGGTTTTTCAAGAAAGTGAGCACTTTGCTAATCTTATTGCTCGGTAGTATATCAGGCTATCTGTTAATTCATTTGTCATAATGAATCAACCCGATTTTGCTAAGGGTCATATACGTTTTAAATAAATTTCGATCCTGCTGTAACTTTTTTTGAGGCTGTCCGTATTAGCAGGTTACAACAAACAAACGCAACCATGTAATGATTTCGGGATTGATCGCTTTACCTGTGTGAAAACATACTGTCAAGCATGAACCCCGCCTATACCAATTATATATGAGAAAAAAATGTATACTCCTGAATCTTCTTTGCTTTGTGTTATTCCTGGGTCGGTCTTACAGTCAGCAGGCCACGATCAGCGGTTATGTGATCGATAGCAGCATCGACGCGCCGCTGGTCAATGCTTCGGTGGTATTGCTTCAGGCAAAGGATTCGTTTATCCTGCAGGATACCCGCGCGGCTAAAGATGGCCGCTTTTCTTTTACCAACCTGCCAGCCAACGGCGATTATATTCTGTTTTTCAGTTATCCGCGTTATGTCGATTATGCGCATATCATCGCGCCGGACGACTGGAAAGGCGGCGTTGTTGACATGGGTAAAGTATCTCTTATACAAAGAGAGAAGTTTCTCGAAGAGGTAATCGTTAAATCGCGTGTAGCAGCCATAAAGATCAAAGGCGATACGACCGAATACCTGGCAGACAGTTTCAGGGTGCAACCCAATGCGTCTGTTGAGGACCTTCTGAAACAGTTACCCGGACTGCAGGTAGACCAGTTTGGGAATATCACTGCGCAGGGTCAGAAAGTGAAAAAAGTATTGGTCGACGGCGAAGAGTTCTTTAGTGATGATCCAACGCTGGCGACGCGCAACCTGAGGGCGGATATGATCGACAAAGTGCAGGTGTTTGACAAGAAGTCTGACGCGGCGGCATTTACAGGAATCGAAGACGGCGTGCGCGACAAGACCATCAACCTGAAGATCAAGGAGGACAAGAACCACGGTATTTTTGGCAAAGCAGACGCAGGAGCGGGAACCAATGACCGGTACAACGCGCAAGGCGTCGCCAATTTTTTCAAAGGAAAGAGAAGAATGTCTGCCTTTGCCACCGCGAGTAATATCGGGCGCATCGGTCTGGGATCGGCTGACAAGCAAAAGATCGGAGACGGGGATGATGGCGATGAGAACTACGACGGCAAAGGCTTGCCTACGTCGATCTCCGCGGGCCTGCATTACGATAAAAAATGGAAAGGCGATACAGCATCTATCAATGGAAATTATAAGTTCAATAACCTGGACGTGACGGGCAACGAGACGAGGATCTCTCAAAACAATCTTCCGACCGGCCTGATCCTTAGCAACACGGAAGCGAGCTTCAATAACAGGAATACCGATCATCGCGCCAACGCAAAGTATATTCACAAGTTCGACACGACGAGCACGCTCACCATCTACGCAGATGGCCGGCTTCACAACACTCAAACGACTAATGTAAGCAGCACGTTGAACCGCCGGGGCGACAGATCTTTGTTGCTCGATAATCAAAGCAATAGCTTTAACGATTACAACCTTAACACTTACGACCTGAATGTTAACTGGGAAAAGAAATTGAAGAAGTATGGAAGAACGCTCTCTTTTTATCTTACCAATAATTTTTCCGACGACAACGCCTCAGGTGAAAGCCGTTTTACGAGTAATTTTTACGACGCACAAAGCAATCTGGACAGTTCAACGGCGCTGAACCTGAGAAAGGAAATGAATGACAACTGGCGCAGCACCAGTTTAAATGTCAACTACACAGAACCGCTGTCTTCGCGCCTTTCGCTGATCGTTAACTATACTTTTGATAATGACGCCATGAACGATGACAAGCGCTCTTTCAATTTATTGTCAGCGTCGCCGGGCAGTGTTGACTCGTCTTTTAGTACTATCATGAACACAGCGATCTTCAGCAACCAGGCCGGAGCTTCTCTCAACTATACCGTCAAGAAGCTTGTTGTCAAAGTAGGCAATAATGTGAAGTTGGTCAATATGGATCTGGATAGCAGGTTGAACCATATCAATGTGCAAAAGCGCTTTACGAACCTGAATCCTAATGCCAACTTCAATTATAAATTCAGCAATTATAAGGCAATCAACATCAATTACAATGGAGCCGCCAACAGCCCGGGGTATACGCAGCTCCTGCCTTTCAGTTATAATAATACGCAGGTTGTACGGTTTATCCCTAACCTGGATTTGCGCAACAGTTTTACCAATAATATCAACGGATATTTTTATGAAAGTAAGATCCTGACCAGCGTGTATTATGGCGGTAATGCGGGTTATACGATCACATCCAACCCAATCGTACAGTCCATCCAGGTGAGCCCGTCAGGCACCTACACTTATCAGTACGTGAATATGCCGGGGTATAATAACAGCAATTATTATTTCAATACGTATTACTCTAAAAAGATCAAGGGTATTGACCTGCAGACCGGTGTGTCAGCTAATTTCAATGGTGGTACTACTTACAGCCCGATCAACAATGAAGTCAATAAGCTGGATTACCATACGTATGCGCTGGCGTTGGAGACCTTTAAAAGCCAGATGAAGAAATACAGTATTTACCTGGTAGCGCAAGGTGGTTATACCGTTAATGCTTCGTCGCTGCAGCCAGATGCGAAAAACAACTATTTTTTCTATACGGTGAATCCTTCTGTAGACGTGTACTTTCTTAAGAAGTTTCAACTGCATACCGATGCCAATTATTTATGGCAACAAAAGACGCAGGCCTTTAATGACAACTTTGACCGCATGATATGGAACGCATGGATCGGAAGGAACTTCTTGAAAAATGACCAGCTGACCGTGAAGATATCCTGCAACGATATTTTAAACCAGAACAATGGATACGCAAGAACGGCGACGAACACGTTCTTTTCCGAGAACCGGTATACCACGATCAGGAGGTTTTTCATGATCGGTGCTACCTGGAGCTTTACAAAATTCAATAACCTGAAGCAATAAATAAGAGCTATGATACGCTTTCAATATATCAGAAACATGAAAACAGTACTATCACTAACCGTCTGCTTATTGCTGTCTGCGGTTGGCTTTAGCCAGCATGCTGCATTCCTGGAAACCGGCAAGATCCGGTATGAGCGAAAAGTCAATACGTTCGCTGCCATGGGCATCTTCCTGAGAGAAACGAAGCAGGTGCCGGAAGACCAGATCGGAACATTCATGCAGAACTATCGCAACACGGCACCGCAGTTCTGGACAGATAGCTTCGACCTGCTGTTTGATCAGCAGCATACGTTGTACCAACCCGTGAATCCCGACATTGATTTCTCAAAGACCTTCGCCATTCCTGTGGCCTATAAGAATAAAGTATATAGCAATTTCGAGAAGCAGGAAGTGCAAACCGTGAAGCATGCCTTTGAAAAGGTATTCTTCGTAAAGGATTCTGTCAAGAAGATCAAATGGAAACTGACCGACGAGACCAGGGAGATTGCCGGCTATCAATGCCACCGGGCGAATGCTTTATTTTTCGACTCGATCTACGTTGTCGCTTTTTATACAGATGAAATTCTCACCAGGGGTGGTCCCGAATCTTTCAATGGATTGCCGGGTATGATCTTAGGCATTGCCATCCCTCACCAGCATATCACCATTTTTGCAACAAAGGTTACCGGTTTCAACACTGATCCCGCTCAATGGCCGTTGCCGCAGCAGGGCAAGAGCACGCTCACCAATAACAAAGAGTTCAATATCACTACAGCGAAAATGTTGAAAGACTTTAAGCTTACTTCCGATTGGGTGCAGTTTTTCATGGACATGTAACATAGCCGGAGGCCTCCTGCTTTTTAATCAATATAAGACGCCGGCTCAAAAGCATGGAGCTTTCGCACCCGCCGATGCGATCTTTCGGGCTGGATTCTTCCGGGCCGGTTAAGAGCGCAACGAATACGAAGCATAGAGCGAACAATCCGCCCCCGTTTCTTCGTCTTTTTTGTCCCCGTTGCCGGCGCGGCTGAAGCTCTTGCGGACAGGTGGGGCAGGACGCTGTGAGACACCTTCCTTTTGCCAGGTGTCCATTGTTGTGTTCCCATTGGTCATCCAAAACGTCCACTTTGTCCCCGAATAGCGCATATTTAAATGCTTCAAACTCAGGCCGAAAACGCTTTATCTAAAAAAATTAGGGATTCATCCTTTAAAAGCCTCGTTTCGTCGAATAGCAATCAATCCATAGCTAAAGTCGGCTTATTTTTACAATGGTTTAGAGGGCAAGAGTGGGCTACGGGGCCTTTCCAGGCCATTGTTTGCCCCTCTTTTTTTAAACATGGTATTTGTATTATTCACCCAATTAATAAAAGTGAGCATGAACAATTTGATATCGCATTCCGGAATTTATAGGGCCATAAATATGAATAACATGTCGGGTGAAAAAAACAAGGAGAAGGAAATGAAGCAACTCATTTTTGAGCCGCTGGAATGGCAGGAAAATGAATTTATCGCAGTAGCCAAAAATTCACTCGGATTATTTAAAATTGATAAATACTCTTTTGAAGCAGCGCTCATCATCCGCGGGATCAATGAGCATGTGATACTGGGCCGGTTCGACTCGATTGAATCTGCTAAAGCTAAAGTACAATCTGTTTGGGATGCCTATCTGAGGATGATCTGATACTTGTTTAAGTGTTGTTACCTATCACACCTGAAGATCCACTGCCAGACTTATGCCTTAAAAAATATTATACAGACCAAAACTAACTGCTTATCTGTATAAAGGCTCGTTATCCAACTACACGAGTCGAGTGGAACGAAAAAGCATCGCTGTAAAAGGCGATGCTTTTTATATATAGGCTATATGCATCGATGTGACGCAGCACTAGCACGCATGGTTGAATTCCTGCCAATGGTTAAAGATGATCAAGTACTTTTGCCCAAAATTTTTCAGCATGGCGATTACCTGGAACAATTGTTTTTCCTCCAGACGGTACGGGATTGAAAATACAACGCAGGATACCAGAAGCGATTTTGAGCGGGACTGGGACCGGATCATCTTTTCCAGTCCTTTCCGGAGACTGCAAAATAAAACGCAGGTGTTCCCCCTGCCCGAAGAAATCTTTGTTCATAACCGGCTTACCCATTCACTGGAAGTAGCCAGCGTGGGGCGATCGCTCGGCGGCCTGATAGGCGAGCAGATAGCAACATTGCCCGAGGTGCAGGCTGATGCCAACGCAGCAACATTTTATCAGAACGACCTGAAATACGTGGTAGCGGCTGCCTGCCTGGCACATGACCTGGGCAACCCCGCCTTCGGCCATTCAGGCGAAGATGCCATTTCCAAATATTTCAAAAGACGTGATACGCATAAGGAAGAAGATCTCGCGTTCAAACAATTGTTCAGCGCAGCTCAATGGAAAGACCTGACCACTTTTGAAGGCAATGCCAACGCGCTTCGCATATTGACGATGCATCTGAACGGCCGCGCCAGGGGCGGCTTCCGGCTTACCTACAGCACGCTGGGTTCTATCATTAAGTATCCCTGCGAGTCGCTGGCCTCAGGCGTGAAGGGGCAGGTGCACCGGAAAAAATATGGTTACTTCAGCATCGACCAGCAAGTGTTTGAAGATATCGCCCGGGAGCTGCACATGGAGCAGGAGGAGAACGAAGAGAAAGTGGTGTACAAGCGTCATCCTTTTGTATATATCGTAGAAGCGGCCGATGATATCTGCTACAACATTATCGACTTTGAAGACGCCCATCGGCTGGGACTTTTATCCTACGAAGAAGTGCACGATCATTTTCTGGCTATCATACAACATCAGACCAGCAACCTCGACCGGGTAAGGCAGATTGCAGCAGACTTATCAGAAGATCCCAATGAAGCCATTGCTTACCTGCGGGCCAAGGCCATTGGCGTGTTGATCCATAAATGCAGCCAGGTGTTCTGGTCGCATCGCGAAGAGATCCTGACCGGAAATTTTAACCAAAGCCTGACCGATGCTATCCCGGATATGCAGGAAGCATTGCAACAGATCGCCCGCTTGTCCGTGGAACGGATCTATAATGCTAAAAAAGTCATCGAGCTCGAGATCGCCGGTTTTCGCATCATGTCTGGTCTGGTTGAGGACTTTGTCACCGCGGCGCTGACGCCGGCCGACAGGCGCGATAAAGAGCAAAAGAAGATGCTGGGCCTGCTGCCGCAGCAGTTCGTCTTTGATGAAACGGGCACTCCTTATGAAAAAGTAATGCGGATACTGGATTTTATTTCCGGGATGACAGATGTGTATGCGCTCAAGCTGTACCGCAAACTGCGCGGAATCGAGGTTTGAGAGGCTATTCAGCCACGATCACCTTCACGCCGGTCTTTTCAATTTTTGAAACAGTTGATGGGTTCACGCCATTGTCTGTAATGATATAATCGATCTGGTCCAGGTTGCAGATCTTTCCGAGGCCGCGCCGGTCAAACTTGCTGTTGTCGGCCAGGACCACCACCGTCTGTGCCAGCGCGATCATTTTCTGGTTCAGGCTCGACTCCATAATATTTGTGATCGTAAGCCCGTGTTCCAGGTCAATCCCGTCAACACCCAGAAACAAGACGCCGCAGGAAAGCTCTTCCAGTATTTTTTCGGCAAAAGATCCGGCCGTGGAAGAGGAACTTTGGTGCACCAGCCCGCCTAGTTGCAACACTTCTACATTAGGCCGGTTGCACAACTCCAGCGCTACTTTTAATGCAGGCGTGATCACCACTACTTTTTTCTCTGGATATAAAGCGCGTGCCAGTTCATAGACCGTCGTGCCCGAGCCGATCATGATCGAATCGTTTTGCCCGATCATGCCCAGCGCGACCCTGGCGATTTTCTTTTTTTCGTCCGACTTGATAAACTCCTTCTCGTTGATCGGCCGTTCGATGGCGTATGGATTTTGCATTGACGCACCGCCTCGGGTGCGGAACAATAGTTTTTTTTCTTCCAGCAGTTTCAGATCCTTTCTCACTGTTACCCCGCTGACATTCATTTCCTCGATCAGCTGGGGAATATTCAACTTGCCGTCCTCCTGGAGCTTCTGCAGTATCAGCTGATGTCTTTCTGTAATTGATTTCATTCCTGTGCGTTTTTTGCTTTTAGTGGTTGATCATAGTTGCCGGCGATGATCCGTTCCGTTTTCACGCGACCTGCTGCTTATGTCTGACGGGCCGATGGCGAAGCGCCCAGGTTGCGTTGGGACTGATTGAATTTGGTTTGAGCAAAAGTGATATTAATTCATCACAATTTCAAAAACTTTATAAAACTTTCGAAATAATTAATGTTGAGCGTGTTTTATCCCGTCAAAATCATTTCAAAAGATTTTTTTTATTTAAAAATACTTTTATTTACTTAAATAATATTACATTTGGTTTCAGATTGTACTTGCTGTGATACAAAAAGCACGAGTGTTTGCCATAGAAAACGATTAATAATTCCGACGAAACCTGCTTCTTGTGCTCATAATTTGTTTACAGCCCGGTAACAATTTGTTTAAATGTGTTTCATTTTTTTGTTTTTTAAAATTTATTAATACTAAAAATGAAACAAAATTTAAGATCACCCTTTAATATCAAACGATGAGTAAGCCCTTCCCCCAACAAAGGCTGCTGCGCGCAGCCGTCCGTTTATATAACGAACCCGGCGATCCCGCCTTTTCTTCCATCATACAGAACGATGCTTTTATGAATCTTTTTTTTAAGACCACTGCCGGCTTCAAACCCAGGGGCCTGAAACGTTTCTATTTGTTATTTCTTGCCGTGCTCGCAGGGTTCGCCGCGTCCGCGCAAAATGCACCCCGGACGATCACCGGTAAGGTGACCGACGAAAAAAATCAGCCGGTGGCCGGTATCAGTGTCACACTCGATAGCTCGGCCGTAGGAACCACTACCAACCAGGACGGTGTTTACTCATTGACCTTTACGCAAGATGCACAGCAGCTCAATTTCACCGGCGTCGGCTACGCTTCCAAAAACGTGGCCATCGGCAACCAGGCAACCATCAATATCAGCCTGGAGCGCGATGTGGCCAATCTCGGCGAAGTGGTGGTCGTGGGTTATGGGACCCAGAAGAAGATCAACCTGACCGGATCGGTGTCCCAGATCAGCAGTGAGCAATTAGAGCGCCGCCCCAACCTGTCCACTTCGGCCGCATTGCAAGGATTGGCGCCGGGCGTGACCGTAACGCAGCAAACCGGTTCCCCGGGAGGAGATGCAGGACAGATCCGCATACGGGGTATTAACTCTTTCGGCGGTTCCAACAGTGCGCCGCTGGTGATCATTGATGGGGTGGCCGGATCCATCGATGATGTGGACGCCAACCTGATAGAATCCATATCTGTATTGAAAGATGCCGCTTCAGCAGCTATCTATGGATCGAGGGCCGCCAATGGTGTGATCCTGATCACTACCAAAAGAGCGAAGGACAAAATGTCCGTTCTCTACCGTGGTTATATCGGCCAGCAGCGCCCCACCGCGATTCCGGAAGTGACAGATGGCCTTACTTATATGAGGGTGTTTAACGACGCCAGCATGAATGACAACGGGATCAGGATTTACAGCGATGAAGACATTGCTGCTTTCAAAGCCAGGTATGATGAGAACCCTGCTAACTACGATTGGCAGGACGCCATCCTCCAAGGCAATGGACTGATGCAAAATCATTTTGTGTCGCTGACCGCCAACAGTGGCATTGTAAGGGTCAACCCGTCATTAAGTTATGCCGATCAGAATGGTATTATAAAGAACACCAATTTCAAAAGGTATGTGTTCCGGAACAACATGGACATCACGCCCAATGAAAAATTCAATATCAAATTTGACATCGCGGTTACCAACAAGAACCGCAGGCAGGTAGCGAGCGAAGGAACCATCTGGAATTATCTCGGGCGTATGCCGACCAATATCCCGATTCGCTACGGCGATCTGTGGTCAGACGGCTGGGTGAAGATCAATCCCGTGGCTTATATCGATGATGGCGGCAACCGGCAGTCCAACAACCTGGAGCTGTACGGTAACCTGAGCCTGAATTACAAGCCTACCGATTGGTTGTCTTTAACAGGTATGGTGGCCCCGCGCTACGTAACCACCAATGTTCACAACTTTACCAAAAGCGTGATGACGTATATCGAAGATGGTTCCGAAGCCGGCGCGGCCAACACGTTCACGGACCTTACTGAAACTTCTTACCGGTATCTCTATGGGACGTACCAGTTTTTTGCTACGGCACAAAAAAGCATCAGGGAGCACAACCTGAGCCTCATGGCCGGGGCTTCCAGGGAAACTTATGACGAAAAATACCTGATGGCCTATCGCCGGGACTTCGTCTATGATGATTACGAAGTGATTGGCGCGGGCGCCGACAACGAAACCAAAGACAACAACGGATCCCGCGATCAGTGGTTGCTCGTGTCGGGCTTTGGCAGATTCAATTACGATTTTAAAAGCAAGTATCTTTTCGAAGCGAATATGCGTTATGACGGTACTTCACGTTTCATCAAGGCCAACCGCTGGGCCGCTTTCCCTTCTTTCTCTGCAGGCTGGGTCATTTCCAAAGAGCCTTTTATGGAGCGGATCACGCCGGTGCTCAACTTCCTGAAAGTACGTGGTTCCTGGGGTAAGCTCGGCAATCAGAACATCGGTAGCTCTTATTATCCATTCTCCGAAACGCTTAACCTCAGCAGTGTATCCATGGGAGGCATTATTTACCAGATGATCGCACAATCCAATTTGTCCAATCCCGATCTGCGTTGGGAAGAGACGACCATGAAGGGCGTAGGCATCGAAGGTAGCCTGTTCAAAAAATGGTCCTTTACTTATGAATGGTATGATAAGAAAACCGACGGCATCCTTTTAAAGTTAAATACCTCGCAGCTGACGGGTCTGGGTTCACCTTACCAGAACGCGGCGCTGGTGTCTAACAAAGGCTGGGAGTTTTCCACGCGCTATGATGATCAGTGGGGCGATTTCCGCTTAGGGGTTGGATTCAATCTGTCCGATGTAAAAAATAGAATTGTGGATATGAAGGGTCAGACCTCCGGTGCCTTGCTGCGTCAGCAGGAAGGATACGCCATCAACTCCATCTACGGTTACATCGCTGAAGGGTTCTATCAGTCGCAGGAAGAAATTGACAACGGCCCGGTGCAGTTTGGAACTTTGAAACCGGGGGATGTAAGATATAAAGACATTGCCGGCGCCTTTGATGATAACGGTAATGCTATTCCCGACGGAAAGATTACCGATCTCGATAAAGTCATCATCGGCAGCACCATCCCCCGATACACTTATGGCGGCAATATCGATCTGGGCTGGAAAGGCATCAGCCTGACGGCTTTAATACAAGGTGTAGGCAAGGCGGATGGGTATCTCAACGCTCATTATGTGATCCCTGCAGCCAATTCGAGTGCCATCAAGCCGTGGCAGTTAGACTATTGGAGCGAAGACAACCGGGACGCCGCACTGCCACGGGTTTCTATCACTTCTACCAACAACACGCAAAACTCCACTTTGTGGATGCGCAGCGCTTCCTATCTGCGCCTGAAAAATATTCAGCTGGGCTACCAGATCCCGCAACACATCGTGAATAAAATGAAGCTAAAGAACGTTTTCGTGTATGTCAACGGTCAGAACCTGTTGACGAAAACCAATTTTTATGAAGGATATGATCCGGAGATTAACTACAACGCGGCTGTGTCGGATGGTGTATCGCTGGGCGATGGCAACTACTATCCGCAGGTGAAGACCTTCACATTTGGTATCGATGTAAAATTTTAAAAACGGAACAAGCCTTCTGTAATATCGGCGGCAAAGCCGCGAATTAAAAAATATCCGACCAATAAAATATAAAAACAATACGGATGAAACAGCTTTTTACAACAAAAACATTCATAGCTGCATTGCTCTTCTCAGCTATGGCGCTGCCTTCCTGCGATTTAGACCGTTTG
This sequence comes from Niabella sp. ZPM-14, assembly GCF_055693045.2. Lineage (NCBI taxonomy): Bacteria > Pseudomonadati > Bacteroidota > Chitinophagia > Chitinophagales > Chitinophagaceae > Niabella > Niabella sp. ZPM-14. The sequence goes on along the minus strand of NZ_CM181148.1, from coordinate 2,346,435 downwards.
CCTCTCAACGGCCCCTCTACAGAAACGTTCCCGGCGTCCGAAAAGGAAGCGACCATGGGATTGTTTGCGGCCTATCAATCTATCAGTCAGCTCGATGCCTCGAGCACACCGATCTGGCATGTGATGGATAATATCACAGACATTGGCTACGCGCGGCCCGGCAATAACTACACATCACCCATCACCAGTGCGTTAACGACGGACAATGCATTAGCCGTGAAGCCGTGGGAATTTCATTATAAAACGATAGCACGCTGTCATGCGGTGCTCGACAAGTTGCCCGGACTCAAAAGTGAGATCGGTGAGACTGCCTATAATCAGTTAGACGCCGAGCTTCGCTTCATCAGGGCTTATTGTTATTCGCAGCTGATTGAATTATACGGAGCGGTGCCGTTGATCAAGCAGGCGGTGGGCCTGGGCAATTCTAATGTGGAGCGCACGCCCAAAGCGACCATTGAGCAGTTCATCCTGGATGAGCTGACAGAGATCGCGGAGCGGCTCCCTGTTTCACAAGCGACTTACGGTAACGTGAGGGCCTCCAAAGTGGCTGCCTACATGCTGAAAGCAAGAGTGGCGCTGTATTCCAGGAAATTTCCGATGGCAGCCGAAGCAGCCAGGCAGGCGCTTGATCTGTCAGAAGGCGTATTTAATCTGACTGAATTTAATCAGACGATCAATTTTGCCGGGAAGAATCATACGGTCGGCGAACCCAACCCCGCCAATATCTTTGGACATGAGGGCTATACCGGCAGCAAAGAATGGATCTGGGTGGCCGAGTATAACAAAGCGATTAGCGGTAATACCCACAACCAGCAATATTACGGAGCCTCCCGGCTGGGTAAAGGAGTTTGTTACTGGGGGCCTACGCAAGATCTGATCAACACTTTTCAATGCACGGACGGGTTGCCGATCACGGAGTCTCCGCTGTATGATGCGTCAAAGCCTTTTGAAAACAGGGATCCCCGGCTCGATATGTATTGTGTCAGACCCAACTCCCGTTATTTAGGCTACCAGTTTGAGCCCAATACGACTTTCAAAACGGTCAATAATTATTGGCCTGTGCTGAATGGCCAGTCCACTACTCCCGGTTCGGTGAGCAACACGGATGCTACCAACGCCTACCGGTCATTCAGTGGTTATTTGTGGCGCAAGCATATTGATATTGCAGACTTCAACTCCACTTCCGTGAGCGGTGTGTCCGATATGAACGTCGGCATCTTCCGGTTGGCTGAATTATTACTGATCTATGCAGAAGCCAAAATAGAAGCCAATCAATTAGACAACACTGTGTATGAAGCGATCAACCGCGTGCGCCGCAGGGCCAGGATGCCCGATCTGCCGACCGGTCTGTCTCAGGCACAACTGAGAAAGGCATTAAGATATGAACGGAAAATAGAACTCGCCAATGACGGATTGAGATGGTATGACCTGCGTCGATGGGATATTGCGAAAACAGTGATGAACGGAGTGATCTATTTAAACCGTGATGCCAAGGCCTGGACCAGTGCGGTCGTTACCGGTTTTGATGAGAGTTATACACCGATCTATAACGCCGCTGAGGCCAAAAAATATTTCACTACGCAGGAAGTGGTGTTCCGTGAAAACAAAGATGAGTTGTGGCCGGTGCCCAAATCAGAGATGGATGCAAGTGATAAACTGACGCAGAACCCGGGCTATTAAAGGTCCGGCGTTCAAAGCCCGTGTGGAATAAATTAAGAGACAAAGAAGCGCTACAGCAACTAATTTTAAAGAATGACAAGATTGTTTCGCCCCGAAAACCGAAGATGGTTCATCATAGCCGTGATCTTCATCGCCATTGTCTTTAATTATGTGGACCGGCAGGTAGTGTCTATCCTGAAGCCCGTGTTAAAGATGGAGTTCAACCTGGATGACAATGGCTATGCGGTCATCATCAATGTGTTCACCATTTGCTATGCGCTCATGTATCCGGTAACCGGGTGGATGGTCGACAAATTCGGGGCGAAGCTGGTCATGTTCTATGGGGTGTTGACCTGGTCCGTAGCCTGCATTGGTGGCGGGTTTGCGCGCAGTGTGGGGCAGCTTGCCTTCTTTCGTGGATTGCTGGGCGCTGCAGAACCCACGAATTTTCCTTCACAGCTCAAAGTAGTTGCCGTGTGGTTTCCCGGAAAATTAAGAGCGACTGCCAATAGCCTTTGTGTGGCAGGAAGCTCTATCGGAGCCATCATAGCGCCGCCCACCGTGGCCTGGCTCGCCATCCGCTACAACTGGCAAACCGCTTTTATCGTTCTGGGTGCAATCGGCCTGCTCATCGCCGTTCTATGGAAATGGGTGTACCGCGATCCGCCGCCCCGCGTCATGCAGGAAGCGCTCGAAGATGCCCCGGAAGCTGCCGACACCACTGGCTTTTCATGGAAGGCGTTGTGGAAGACCAAAAGTCTGTGGGGTATTCTTTTGATCAGGTTTGTAAGCGATCCTGTGTGGTATTTCTGTTTGTTCTGGCTGCCCGGCTATTTGCAGGAAGAGTCAGGGCTTTCGCTGGCACAGGTGGGCATGTTTGGCTGGATCCCCTTCCTGGTGGCCGATCTCGGCGCGATCGGTACCTCCGCCTGGTCTGACAGGTTGGTGCGCAAAGGATATGCGCCGCTGCGGGCAAGAAAGGTGATGCTCACAACGGTCGCTTGTTTCGCTCCGCTGTGTGTGTTCGCGCCCTATCTTCCCAATGCAGCCAGCACGCTCGCCGTATTCAGTATCGTGGCGGTCGCCTGCCTGAGCTGGTTGTTCACCATCAGTGTCGTTGTCGCCGAAGCATTCCCTGTGAAAAATGTAGCAAGTGTACTGGGCATTGCCGGTGGATTCGGAGCGCTGGGCGCTGTGCTCTTCAATTATTTCGTCGGTTCCTTCATGGGCACGATCGGTGCCGGAAAAATATTTATCGCCATGGCCGTTTTACATCCGATCGCCGTATTAGTGCTTTGGACCATGGTGAAACGCGAACAGCCCAACAACAATCGTCAACAAGCAAAAGCAATAATATGATGCATACAATTACAGAAGCAGCAAAAGAAATTCCGGTTAGATCCCAGGTCGATGTGCTGGTGATCGGCGGGGGCCCTTCCGGTATCATGGCCGCCCTCGCTGCCGCAGAAGACGGCGCCAAAGTAATGCTGGTCGAGAGCCGCAGTTTTGTGGGGGGCAACATGACCATCGGCCTGCCCATATTAGGTTTCCTGGGTCAGAAAGGCAACCAGATCATCAAAGGGCTTCCACAGCAATTGATCGATCGCCTAAAAGCGGTGCAGGCATCCAGCGAACACCGTCCCTGCCCGCTTCATATGAGCCTTACACTCGTGGAGCCGGAAGCCGTGAAAACCGTGGCATTGCAGATGTTGGTAGAAGCCGGGGTAGAAATCCTGTTTTACGCATTCTGCGCCGAAGTCATCAAAGACGATGATGAATTAAAAGGAGTGATCGTTGAAAGTAAAGCAGGACGCGAAGCGATCCTGTCGAAAGTAGTGATCGATTGCAGCGGTGATGCCGATGTCGCTTTCAAGGCAGGCGTACCCTGTGAGTATGGAAACGAACAAGGCGGCGTGCAACCGCCTACCTTAATGTTCTGCCTCGGCGGCGTTGATACCGAAAAGCTGCGCCTGAGCATTGCCGAAGAACCGCGCACCTATCTCACTGATTTTATTCCTGCTGAATACTTCGGCCAGAACAACCAGTTTGTACTGGTAGGAATGCGCAACCTGATCAACAAGGCAAAAGAAGAAGGCCTGCAGCTGCCTACAGAACGTACCATCCTGATCACGGGTTTAAGAAAAGGAGAAGTATGGGTGAATATGACACGGGTCAATGGGGTCAATGGAACCGATCCCGGAAGCCTTACCCAGGGCGAGATCGAAGGGAGAAAACAGATCGAAGATATTCAGCGCTACCTGATTGAGTATGTGCCGGGTTTTGAAAATGCCTATTTCCTCAAGACCGCGCCATTCCTGGGCATCCGGGAAACCAGGCGTATCAACGGACTCTACACCATGGACCGCGACGATATCATGAGCTGCCGTCATTTTGATGATGCCATTGCCGTCGCCAGTTACCCGCTTGATATTCACCATCCGGTCGGAGGGGGCTGCACGTTAGAGTGGTGCGGCGATTGTTACGACATACCCTACCGTTCGCTCGTTCCCCAAAAAATAAAAAACCTGCTGGTGGCCGGAAGGGCGATCTCCACGACGCATGAAGCGATGTCTGCCATACGGGTGATGGCGCCTTGCATGGCGATGGGAGAGGCAGCCGGGCGTGCAGCTAAAATGGCGATCGCCACAGGAAAGCAACCTGCCGATATCGATGTTAAAAGCCTGCAAAAAGAATTATCAGATAAAGGCGCTTACCTGCGCGAGCCGGTAGCGGTATAAATCAATCAGGATGTCAACTTCAAGAAGAAAATTTTTACAACACCTGGGATTCAGTACCGCGGCGGTATCTATGGCGCCTTTGATGGTCGGTGCTGAAAACTGGTCAACAGCAAGAGCAAAAAATTTACACCGTGTGCTGTCCTGCAACATCCGCGTGGCATTGCCGGAAGATGAAGCGAAAGGCGTGGGCTGGAATCAACGTAAAGACATTTGCCTTCAGATCATTAAAAAACAACAGCCCGATATCGTCTGTTTCCAGGAAGTACTGAAAGTGCAGGCGGAAGATATCCGCAAGGCTTTTCCCACTTTTCAGCTCGTGGGTTTTGACGGGCCCGAAATGGATGCGCATCCCGAAGGCTATCACGGGATTGCCAAAAACCCCATTCTTTTTTCGAAAGAGCGATACGAGCTCCTGGCAGCGGGTGTTTACTGGCTTTCAGAGACGCCCCTCGTAGCGGGAAGTAAGTCCTGGGATACGGCACGCGCCAGGCACGCAAACTGGGTACGATTGCGCGATAGGAGCACGAAAAAAGAGATGAGAATCGTATCGCTTCATTTAGATCATGTATCCAATGAAGCCAAGATACAGCAGGCCAGGATGGTCGTAACCGAAAGCATGCAGTACCAGCCCGACTTTCCGCAGGTTATTGCCGGCGACTTCAACAGCCGCTTCGATAGCCCGGTTATGCATTCTCTCAGAACCGCTCAATGGAAAGAAAGTTATGAGATCTTGCATGGTCAAAAGGAGGCCGGTCATACCGGCCATGAGTTCCAGGGCACACATTACGAAAAGAGCGCTTCCAAAGGAAGGATCGATTATATCTGGTACCGCGGCAAAGTACAGCCGGCTCAGAGCAGGATCATCAAGGAGGACATAGGCGGCAAATTTCCCAGCGATCATTTCTTCATCGGTACTGATTTTACCCTCATTTAAAACGAAACAGATGAAACGTGTTTATATCATCCTTTTCATGTGTCTGTCAATGGCGCATTCCGGATTTGCACAGGACGCCTACCAAAAGCCGCGCCTGGAGCAGAAAGAATCCTGGTCGGTGATCATGGTTCCCGATATTCAGAACTATGTCAAATGGTCAAAGAACAAGCCCCTGCTCGACCTGATGATGGCCTGGATCGAAGATAATATTGATACCCTCAGTATCAAAATGGTCGTGGGTGTGGGAGATCTGGTAGAGAATAATGAAAAGATCACCACGGATTACGATGGCAATCAATCCACGCGACAGCAATGGGAATCCGCTTCCAAAGCCTTTTCCGTGCTGGATGGTAAAGTGCCTTACATAGCGGCCACCGGCAACCACGATTACAGCATCGACCGGCAGGGACATCGCAGTTCTCATTACGATGCGTATTTCAACGCTGATAAAAATCACCTCAACAAAAAAATGTTGGTACAAAACACCCGCAATGAGGCGGGTCAGCCAACGATTGAAAATGCAGCTTACGAAATGAAAGATATGAACGGCAAGGATTACCTGTTCATGACTGTTGAATATGGTCCCCGCGATTCTGTGCTCACCTGGGCGGGGAAAGTGGCTGCGCTGCCGCAATACAAAGATCACCGTGTCGTGCTCATCACGCACAACTATTTAAATACAAAGGATGAACATACCGGCGGAAAGATCAACTGGTTGTTTTGGGAGCCCTACAATGTGGACAACATGATCCGGAAATCTGACAAGATTGAAATGCCATTCGCCAACAATGGGCAGCAGATCTGGGAAAAGCTGGTGCAGCCTTCTGCCAACATCGAAATGGTTTTATGCGGGCATATTTCCGGTGAAGGATACCGGCTCGATAAAAACAAAGGCGGTAAGTCGGTACACCAGATCCTGTTTGATGCGCAATCCATGGGCGGTGGGCACCGCGATGGCAACGGCGGCGATGGCTGGCTTCGCATCCTTGAGTTTTTTCCTGATGGAAAGACGGTAAAGGTCAAAACCTTTTCCACGCTTTTCGGCGTATCTCCCACCACCCGACCTTATGCGTGGAAAAAAGATCCGCGCAATGAATTCAAGATAAAATTCGACTAAACCCAAAATATGCTTCTCTAACCCGCTTTTTCCGACCCGAAAAAGCCATAACGACAATTGCCCGATGAAACACGACACAACGATCACACAAAAATTAGGTATCCCCCAACCTTTACTCAGCGGATACCTTGGTATTATGTTATTCATGATGGGAGACGGAATGGAACAAGGATGGCTGAGCCCTTATCTCATTGAGCGGGGTATGAACATGCAGCAAACCGCCTCATTGTTCACGGCCTACGGCGTCACCATCGCCATTGCTTCCTGGTTTTCGGGCGTACTGGCTGAAACGTACACAGCGAAGAAAACCATGCTTATCGGGCTGATCATTTATCTAATAGGCACCGCCGGCTTTATCGGGATCGGGATGGATTCCCTGAATTTTCCCACCATGCTGATCACCTATGCACTGAGAGGCTTTGGCTACCCGCTCTTTGCCTATTCATTCCTGGTCTGGATCTCTTACCTGACTCCCAAAGACATGCTCGGGCGGGCAGTCGGTTGGTTCTGGTTTGTGTTTACCGGTGGCTTGAATGTATTAGGCGCTTTTTATTCCAGTTGGGCCATCCGCGAGCTCGGACATATACCGGCTTTGTGGAGCGCTGTGTTCTGGGTGTTGCTCGGCGCTTTGTTTGCGCTCGTCTTTAATAAAGCGCCATTTCCTGCTACCAACGAGCATCCCGGTAACAAATGGGCCGAGCTGTCGAAAGGGTTGACCATCGTAAGGCAGGAGCCCAAAGTGTTGATCGCTGGTATGGTAAGGGTCATTAACACGACGGCCCAATTTGCTTTTCCGGTATTTCTGCCGACCTACATGGCACAACATGGTTTCGACACCACGCAGTGGTTGTATATCTGGGGAACCATCTTCACCAGCAATATCGTATTCAACCTGATATTTGGATTTGTAGGCGACCGCTTCGGCTGGCAAAAGACCATCGTCTGGTTTGGCGGTGTTGGTTGCGGCCTCACCACCTTATTGCTGTTTTACCTGCCGCAGCAAGTGCCGGGTAATTACTGGCTCGTAATGACCGCCGGTATCCTTTGGGGCGCCTGCCTCGCAGGATATGTGCCGCTGTCGGCCCTAACGCCATCGCTCGTGACCAAAGACAAAGGCGCTGCGATGGCGATATTAAATCTGGGTGCCGGACTGGCTGTATTTGCAGGGCCAGCCATTGTAGGGCTGTTCATTGCGCCCTTCGGAAATGAAGGCGTGATCTGGATCCTGGCCGGGTTATACTTTCTAAGTGCGATACTTACGTTATTCATAAAACCAGATACCGCCCGAGCTCGCCAGGAAGTTGCAGTCCCTCAAATGGAAATAGACGCGCATGCCACCAACAGATAAAAGATCATTAAAAGATTATAAAACAGTATACGAATGAAAATTTTAGTAACCGCACCTTATCACGAACAAGGCTTGTTAGAACTTCAATTAAACTTTGGAGAAATAATTTATAAACCATGGAAAGCCAATGACCGCGCTTATAATGAAGAAGAATTGCTGCATCTTTTATACGAAACAGAAGCAGAGGCATTGATTACAGAGCACGACCATGTCACAGAAAAAGTCATCAATGAAAATGCGCACCTGCAATTTATCGGTGTATGTCGCGGCACGCCGTCAAACGTAGCACTGGCGGCAGCTACGCGGCATAATATTCCGGTGTTTTATACGCCGGCAAGAAATGCGCAGGCGGTGGTCGAGATGTTTATCGCCAACACCATCACGTTCATGCGCCACATCATCCCGGGCATGAACTGGTTGAAAGAGCGCAAATGGGAGGCAGGCGCTCATACGTCTTATCTCCAATTTAAAGGAGGCGAGCTCGCGGGAAAGACGATTGGTCTTATCGGGTTTGGTGCCATCGGGCAACTGATCGCTAAGCTGGTTGAAAATTACCCCTGCCAGATCCAATACTATGATCCTTATGTCGACGCCGCCCGTTTCCCGGATTACAAACAGTTGTCGCTGGAGGAAGTTTTTGCATCCAGTGATATTGTATCCGTCCATTTGCCCGTGACACCCGAGACGCAACAGCTGATTGATAAATCCCTGTTCCGGCTCATGAAGCCCGATGCTATTTTTGTCAATACCGCAAGAGCCGTGGTAGTCAACCGGAATGATTTATATGATGTGCTTTCCGCTCAAAAAATAAAGGGAGCGATCCTGGATGTGTTTGACAATGAGCCCCCCGATGAGCTGGATTACAAGATCATTGATCTGCCCAACGTGATGGCAACGCCCCATATTGCAGGCGCCACTTTCGAGGTGGAAGATCACCATGTGAGAATACTCAATGAAGCGTTGATCGGGTGGTATATTCATGATCGCAAAAACTCGGAAAAGATCTATAATAAAGAAGTACTTACCTCTAAAATTTAAACAGATGGCGATACCAAACGAAGCAGCCTATATGGTGATCGATATTGGCACAGGAAACGTGAGGGTGGCAGTGGTGCATCCGGCAGGTAAAGTGCTGGGCGTAGGGCGCGGCGATATACAATATACCAGGGATGAGCTGTATGACGATGCGATTTATTTTGAACCAGATCAGTTGTGGGAGCAGATCACGGAGCTGGCCAGGGTAGCGCTACATGAGGCGGGAGGCGTAAAGATAGCGGCCATCACCACCACGAGCCAGCGTGAAGGCATTGTCTTGATCGGAAAAGATGGCCGGTCATTGATCGGTTTGCCCAATATCGATCACCGCGGCAGAGCCTGGGAAGATACAATCCCGGACAAGAGCCGGGTATATCAATTGACCGGACGTTACCCGACTTCTCTGTTCTCCGCCTACAAACTCGAAGGGATCCGGCAAAAGAGGCCGGAGATCTGGAATGAAATAAAGTCGTTTCTAAGTATCAGCGACTGGGCCGAATATAAACTGTCCGGTGTCGCTAAATACGAGCACTCCCAGGCTTCTGAAACCTTATTGTACGACGTTGACGCCGGCACATGGAGCCCAGAGCTGCAACAAATGTTTCGTATGGATGCGGCCATATGTCCGCCAGTGACTGCATCTGCCCAAACCAGCGGAACTGTCCTGGCTGAAGTGGCGCACGCATGGGGCCTTCCAGGCTCCGCCGTTGTGGTGACGGGTGGTGGCGATACCCAATTAGCGATCAAGAGTACAAGACCATCGGTAGACGATATTGTGATCGTATCAGGCACCACGACTCCCATCGTTAAAATCGTAGATGAATACATCACCGATCCGGAAGAAAGAACCTGGACCAGCCGGGATATACACCCGGGACGGTTTTTATTCGAAGCAAATGCAGGTGTGACCGGATTGAATTATCAACGGCTGAAGGAAGTGTTTTATCCCAACGAGGGTTACGATGTGATAGAGCAGGAGCTGGCTCAAAACCCGCATCGTCATTGCAATGCGTCCCTGGGCTCTTTGGTTGCCTCTGAGGAACGGCCCGTGATCAGTGGCGGATTTGTGTTTCCCGTTCCTGTGTCTCATGAACTTTCCAGGAGCTCTTTCGTTTGGGCAACATTGCTTGATATTGCTTTCTCCATTTCTGAAAATTACAAGGTACTGCAACAGGTTTCGGGTCATCAAAGCGATTACGTGTGGGCCTGCGGCGGCGGATTGCAAAGCCGTTCCCTGAGGCAGCTGATCGCTAATATCATCAACAAGAAAGTATTGGTGCGCACCGGCTTCGAACAAGCCTCGGCAGTTGGTGGCGCGATGATCTGTAACGAAGCATTGGGCATGGAAACGATAGATGCGGATGCAGATACCGACATCGTTGCGCCACAACCGGAGTTGCAGGCTATGTACGGGAAGCTGTTTGCAGAATGGAACCATACTAGGTCTTATTTTAAAAAATTAAGCGCAACAGAACCATGAGTGTAGCTTGTTTTATCGGAATAGATATCGGCACACAAGGTGCGCGTGTGATCCTTATGGACGAGTCTGGTCGTCAATTGATGGCGAAAGAAACCATTTTTGAATTGACCGATCAATCGCGGCAGGAGCAGGATCCGGAGATGTGGTGGCGTTGCTGCTACCGGTTGCTCGGTTCGTTGTGTAAGGAAGCGGCGGCGGTAATCCGCCTGGAATCCGTAAAAGCCATTGGGGTCACATCCACATCCGGGACGATCATTCCTGTTAATAAAAGTGACAAACCTTTACACCCGGCTCTCATGTATAGCGACGGCCGGTCTTCAGAAGAAGCTGCCCTTTGCAGAGAGGGGGCGATCAGTTCCGGAGTGACCGGTTACACTGCGTTTAATGCTTCCAGCGGCCTGCCCAAAATGTTGTGGTTCCTGAAGCATTACGGACACAAGACCGACCGGATCGGCAGGTTTATCCACGCGTCAGATTTTATAACGGGCACGCTGAGCGGCAATTTCAATACGACGGATTATACCAATGCCCTGAAGTCGGGATATGATCTGCATGCCCTGCGTTGGCCCGACTACATCACGTCGCGCCTCGGTATCCGCAGGGAGTGGTTGCAGGAAGTAGTGCCTTCAGGAACGCCTGTAGGCCATTTAAGGGCCGAATGGGCGCAGTCTCTGGGTCTACCGGGCACGGTGATTATCACGGCCGGAATCACGGATGGGTGTGCCTCGCAGATCGCTTCAGGGGCAGTAAATACAGGTGATTGGAACACCACCATCGGCACCACACTCGTTGTAAAAGGGGTGTCCGGAAAGGAAATCCAGGACCCGGCGGGGGCGATCTATTGTCATCGCCATCCGCAGGGGTACTGGATGCCCGGCGGCGCGAGTAACACGGGTGCAGATTGGGTTAGCAAACTATTTCCGGGTCATGACCTGAACCAATTAGCAGAAGCCAGCGAGTCCGTTATTCCGGGTAACCTGTTGGCCTGGCCGTTGATGCAGCAAGGCGAGCGCTTTCCATTTGTATCGGCCAATGCAAGAGGTTTTGTTCCCGAACAGGCGACGACTGAGGAGCGGTTTACAGCGTGTATGGAAGGGGTTGCCTACATTGAGAAATATGCTTTTGAACGAATAAAAAAGATTTCGGGTGAAACGATTTCCAAGGTATTTTCGGCTGGTGGCGGCAGCAACAGCGACACCTGGCTCCGGATCAGGAGTGCAGTATTGCAGCTGCCGGTCAATAAGATGCAACACGTGTCAGGAGCGGCGGGCGCGGCCATCATAGCGGCTTCCAAAACTCATTTTGATCAGGTGGGCGAAGCAGCGGAATATATGATCCATGCAGACAAGACCCTGTATCCGGATGAGTCTTTAGTGAGGCCCTATGAGGAACGATATGAGCAGTTTGTTGAACTGCTGAAAGACAAGGGATACATACATGAAACCATACTTTAATAGTCACCTGATAAAAACATCCGGCTGTTGTTGATCCGGAGGAATTTAAATATCTACGAATGAATGATCAAGTAATGAAAGTATACCTGTTGCGTCACGGCCAGACAGCATGGAATGCAGACAATAACAGGTATTGTGGCAGAACGGATATTCCGCTCACAGACCTGGGTACGAGCCAGGCAACCACCGTGCGTGACCAGCTGGAGGGCATTGCGCTCGACGGTGTGTATTCTTCTCCTTTGACACGTGCCCGAACTACCGCTGCCATTGCGTCGGGGCGAGCAGTGGTCACCGATGAAAGGTTGATAGAAGCCGACTTCGGCATCTGGGAAAATAAGACAAGGGCCGAATTTGTGGCCGAACACCCCGAAAGCTGGGACGCCTGGAACAAAGATCCCGAAACGGCGAAAGCCGGTCTTACGGGTGAAAGCGGCGGTGAGATCGTTTCGCGGATGGATGCCTTTTTTAGTGAGATGCTGCAGCGCCACCTGGGACAGACCCTCCTGGTCACTGCCCACAATGGCGTGAACCGGCTGTATATGGCCTACAAACTGGGGATGCCGCTGCGTAATTACAGGCAGATCGTGCAACATAATTCTGCTGTCACCTGTTTTACCCTGGACGCTGAGGGGGTCTTCACATTGGAGTTCTTAAACGCAAAACTTAAATAGTATGTATTTTTTTCGATTGTCATCATGGGTTACCGTTTTAGTTTTATTTGTTAACAGCGGCTTTGCCCAAAAACCGTTACATACGCTGGCCATCAAAAATGAAAAGGAGCTACAGGCCTATTTTAAATACACCGGCAAGGACCGGCCGCTGATCAGCGGGCATCGCGGTTGTCACATCCCCGATTATCCCGAAAATTCTATCGAAGCTTTTGAATATGTGTTGCAACATACGCCTGCCTTCTTTGAGATCGATCCCCGCCTGACCAAAGACAGTGTGGTCGTACTACTGCATGATGCCACGCTCGACCGGACCACCAACGGAACGGGGAAATTATCAGATCATACCTGGGAAGAAGTAAAGAAGTTGCGGTTAAAAGACAAGCAGGGCCGGATCACGGATTACCGCGTTCCCACATTGGAGGAAGCGATTGAATGGGCGCGCGGCAAAACCATCCTTAATTTAGATAAGAAGGATCTTCCGATGGAGCTCACAGAAAGTATTATTGAAAAGAACAACGCCGGGTCTTTTGTGATGGTAACCGTCCACAATGCAGAACAGGCAAGGTTTTACTACGATAAAGATAAAAACAGGATGATGTCGGCGTTCGTAAAAACAGAGCAGGCATTGAAAGAATATGAAGCCGCCGGAATTCCCTGGAAAAATATGATCGCCTATATCGGCCCTGAAAACAAGAAGGAGAATGAGCGCTTATTGAAGCTGCTGCACCAGCGCGGTGTGATGTGCATGATATCGGCAGCGCCTACCTACGATAAGCTGGAGTCAGCAGCTGACCGCGCAGAAGCCTATCGCCAGACATTTACCATGGGTGCTGATATCCTGGAGTCGGATCTTCCGGTAGAAGCCGCCGCGGCGATTGAATCGCTGCTGCCTGCGCGCAGTCCCAAGGCACGTTTCTTCCAATACGACAAAAAGGACTAATGCTGCAGTCGCTTCCTGGGAAGGAAGCGCTGGTTATTTTCATCCGAATCCTTATACTGTTTCCTGAGTTGCTTCAGCTTTTTATGCATGGTCTTACGGACTGAGGCATAAGCGGGATCATTGTAAACATTTTTCATTTCCTCCGGATCTTTTTGCAGATCGTACAATTCCCATTCATCCACATCGTAATAAAAATGGATCAGCTTATACCGGTCGGTCCTGATCCCGTAATGACGCTTGGCCATGTGGATCGAGGGATATTCGTAATAAGTATAATAAATAGCATCCCGCCATTTTTTGTCTTTGCCTGATGCCAGGTTTCTGAAAGACGCTCCCTGCATATCTTTGGGAACCGGCACTCCTGCATAATGCAGCAACGTCGGCGCAAAGTCCAGGTTTTGTACCAATGCATCGGATTTTTGTCCGGCCGCAATCTCCGCGGGATAGCGCACGATCAAAGGGGTGCGCAAGGATTCTTCATACATAAAGCGCTTGTCAAACCAGCCATGTTCGCCCAGGTAAAAGCCCTGATCGGAGGTATAAATGACAATGGTATTTTCGTCTAGCCCGTTTTCTTTCAGGAAATCCATCATACGGCCCACGCCGTCATCCACTGCGGCGACGGTTCCGAGGTAGTCCTGCATGTAGCGCTGGTAGCGCCAGCGCATCAGGTCTTGTTCGTTCATGGAAGCGTAGTTCTTTTTAAAGTCTGCCATGATCGGGTCGTAGACTTTGTCCCAGGCCGCGCGCTCTTCGGGGGTCATCCTCCCGAGGTTATTATTATACGCCGCTTTATCCCAGCTCATAAAGCCTTTAAGGCCCAGTTCCTCTTCCAACGCCGGCGGCACTTTATTATCGCCTGCCCAGTTCATATGTTTCAGGATGTTCATCTCCGCCGTTCTGGCGGCTGTGCCACGGTTGGAAAAATCATCAAACAGGGATTTAGGTTCGGGAAACTTCATTTTTGTGTATTCTTCGATATGTCTCAGTGCGGGCAGCCACTCGCGGTGAGGCGCTTTCTGGTGAAACAGCAGGCAGAAGGGTTTGCTTTGGTCCCTGTTTTTGATCCAATCAATGGCCATATCTGTTGTCAGATCAGTAACATAACCTTGAACCTGTTGCTTGGTGCCATTCACAATAAAATTGGGGTTATAATATTCGCCCTGGTCGATCAGTACTGCGGAATGATCAAATCCTTGCGGAAGCCCATCCATGTGGATCTTCCCAATGAGCGCGGTCTGGTAGCCATGTTGCTGCAATTGCTTGGCGAAATTATCCTGCTCCCAGTTGAAGCGTGCCTCATTGTCGATCTTCCCGTTGATAAAGCTGTGCTTTCCCGTCAGCAATACGGCCCGGCTGGGGGCGCAGAGTGAGTTGGTGACCGAAGCCCTGGTGAAAAGGATTCCCTCGCTGGCGAGCCGGTCGATATGCGGTGTTCGGTTCAGCCCGTATCCATAGGCGCTGATGGCCTGGTAGCCGTGATCATCGCTCATGATATATACAATATTGGGCTTTTGTTTGGCTGGTTTTGCCGTTTGCGCAAAGCCGGTGACAAACAAAAGAATGGCTGTAATCGAACAAAGCCCGTTTTTAATAAGGTTCATACTTTTTTCTTTAAACTGACATAAGATATAGCGCTGCCCGGAAGCTATAATGCGCCTGGCGGATAAAGATAAATAGTATGAACGGAAAAAGTAATTTGAGCGGTGATGGTTTTCGGTCAGAGATTTTGGGGTTGGATGTATGTACATCCGCTAAGAGCTGTAAATGACTGAAGTTTGAGTCGGCCTTACAAAAAAAAGGGAGAAGATAAGAATATCCCCTCCGTTGTTTTACATGAGAAAAAGTTGAACAGGCTTATTTATCGCCTCTTTTATATTTTGCTACCACTTCAGTTTCGCCGGAGTTGTTGGCGTTGATGTGGGTGAAATTTTTATCATCTTTTAAAACGATTCTGTAGTTCACGCCCAGCTCATTGGTTACTTCAGTCACGCCGAATACTTCTTTGGATTTAAAGTCTTTTTTAACGGCATACATCACGTTGGCGGGAAGCTGATCTTCGCTGTAATAACGGATGGTTTGGATCAGGTTTCCTTTAGCATCCAGTGTAGCGCGGGTTTTGATGCCGTCAGCTGTAAAGAATGCTTCAAAACGGTCACTTGCTTCGCTCCAGCTCACATTGCGTGCTTCTTTAAATACGGTATTGAATGTATGCTGAACTTTTTCGTTAACGGGCTTGCCTGGTGCTGCCACAGCGTTTAAGGCTAATGTGAATATTACGGCTGCGGAGAGAATTAAATTTTTCATTTGATTTAAATGTTTTGTTTTATTGGTTGTCCGGACGAACTTCGGTCGGACGCGTTTTAATTGTTTCACAAACATACACCCGGTGTATGCTTCGAGTCAAAGGGAGAATGGCAAACAGTACTGAAATAACCGGTGAATGACCATTTTCGCGGGGTGAAATCAGCGACCGGAACTATTGCATGCACGTCGACCATGGCTCCGTTCCGCTGCTCTCATATATAATTCGCTGGAAACTTTAAAATGTTACACCGGTAACATAATTTTTTTTCGGGTGGGAAAAGTTTTGCGGTCACTGGAGCTGTGATCTTCTGATATCTGTGAAAGCAAGTTGAGTCGCGTTGTATTAGTGAATTGCCGCGGAATGAATAGCTTTACGGAATGAGTTCAGGTTTGCAGCAGCGCTTCCTTACTTTGGCAACAAGATATCAGAGCCGCCCGGATTTGGTAGCATCCTGCTGGCAGGAGATCGCATGCCGGCATGCTGAGCCAGAGAGATATTATCATAATCTTACACACCTCGCGGCGCTGCTGGTCGAGCTGGAACCATTACTGCCGCAGATGGAAAATCCTGATAGTGTGTTATTCGCTTTGTATTATCATGATATTGTCTATGACGTCATGCGGACGGATAACGAAGAGCAAAGCGCATTGCTGGCGGAGCAGCGTTTGCAGCAATTGGCTGTACCAAAAATGATTGCAGAAGCCTGTGTCAGTCATATCCGGGCAACAGGCTTACATGCGGAGACATCGAATCGTGACACGAATCTTTTTACTGATGCGGACCTGAGTATATTGGGTAGCCCTGCTGACCTTTATGAACAATATACCGAGGCAATAAGAAAGGAGTATGGCGCTTTCCCGGATACTGTCTTTAATGAAGGAAGAAAACAGGTGATCCGGCGGTTTTTAGGTCGTCCGGCCATCTATACAACGGGTTATTTCCGCGTAAAATTGGAAAAGCAGGCCCGGCAAAATCTGCAGGATGAGCTTAGGCGGTTGAACACGTAGCGGCTCACGTAAAAAATAGACCGGACATCCGTGTCTTTTCAAACATGATGTCCGGTTTGTAGATGGTGTTGTCTTAAGTCAATAAGTATCTTAATGCGCTACAGCGTCGCGCAGTGCTTTTATTTCATCGTGCGATTGCTTCAACGCGCTTTTCTGCCTGGCGATTACCTGCTTGGTCTCCGGCATAACGTCTTCTTCATCTAACGCCATTTGGTAGGCCTTCTGCGCAGCGTCTTCGCCGGCTTCGCAATTGTTGAGAACTGTTTCCCTGCTTCCGCCTGTAAAGAAGGCTTTTACATCCATCCAGGCGCGGTAAAGTTTTCCGCTCACCATTGACCCTTCTGCTACTTCGCCTCCATAGGATAAGACCAGCTCTGATAGTTCAGTTCTATATTGTTCACTCTCCATGATCATTCTTGTGAACAAAGTTTTGAGATCAAAGTCCTCACCGTCCTTCAGCTCGTCTACTGCTTTCTGATAGCCTTCGATCCGGTCGTTATTAATTTTAATAAGATCGTTCAATACATCAATACATGCTTCGTGCGTTTTCATAACAAGTGGTTTTTGAGGTATAATAATTTATTTAGTCAGCGTCGATATGATCCGCGCGGGTCTCGTAAAGCGCTGTTACGATAAGGGTTTCAACAACTATACCAACAACGAAGCGATGGGCCATTAAAAAGTTAATGGTGATAAAACAGAGGGTTTAAGAATGAGTAGGAATAAGTTGGGCGGTGTGTTAATCCAGATATGTAGGAGCGTGGAAGCCTGTGGGTTAGCCAAATAATGAATTCCTTAAAAGCTTTCCTTCAATTTGCCTCATTCAATGGCAAACCGGGAAAGGCTTTAAGGAATTGATAACTTTTATATCGGGGAATGATGATCGGGTTAATCGCTCAACTGTACGTTGGCTGCTGCCAAACCTCTGGGTCCTTTCTGAATTTCAAAAGCGACTTTCAGATTTTCCTTCAATTGTACAGAAGATGAGTTGATATGCACGAAAATGCTTTCCTGTGTCTGGCTGTCTTTGATAAATCCGTAACCTTTGTTGGGATCAAAGTAAGTCACAGTACCCCTGCGAATATTATCTTCAGGGTTCAATGCATTGCTATTGCCCACTACCGGAGGGATGGCATGTGAGATTTTCGATTTCTTGTCTTTGTCTGGCGGTGTTTCAGTAAGATTACCGAATTCGTCCACGTAGGCCAGCATCTCATCGAGGCTTTTACCTTTGGATGCGTTTTCCTTACGTTCTAATTTTTTTTCTTCTTTATGCTTTTTAGCATTTCTTTTCTTTTGTTCTCTTTCTCTTTTACTCCAGGTTTCTCCCATTTAAAAAATTTAGTGATGAAAAAATATAGTGCAGCACTCACTTTGACAAGTACTGCTTATTTATTGTTGGCGCTGAGCCGGGTGAATGAAGCTCCATTGAATAAGCGGGATAGCTCAATGTCTTTCTTCTCTTCCCATTGTTTAATGTTCTTTACATTTACAACGCGCCAGAAGTTCTTTGCTTTTAATTCGTCGAAGTCGCGCAAGGCTACAAAAATGCCGGTTACGGTTGACCTGTCTTTGAAGTGCACATTAACAACTTTAGGTTTTGATGCGTTTAGGTTCAGAAACTTTTCTATTGATGATGTATCCATAAAGAATTATACTTTTTAGTGTAAAAAAACAGTAACCGGCATGTGATGCTTACCAGCGGTTTGAATAACCGGATTTCTCCTCTTTCGGCCTGGCTTCTACCACTTTGATAGAACGCCCGTCCTGCATGGTCCCGTTGAGATCCTTGATTGCTTTAGCTGCTTCATTTTCGTCAGGCATTTCCACGAAACCAAAGCCCCTGCTTTGTTTGGTGAATTTGTCCGAAATGATTCTTGCAGAGTCTACCGATCCGTAAGATGAAAAAAGTTCGGTAAGATCTTCTGTGCTGAAGCTGTACCCAAGGTTGGACACGTAAATGTTCATTGTTGTAATTATTAAGATGAAAAAAGATTCGAGGAAATGACAAGATTGTAAACAAGGAAGGAAAGAAATAAGGTGTTTACAACTGAGCAATAACTCAAACTAACGGTGCAAAGGTAGGCTTTAATTTATAAATGGCAGGTATAAATCGATTCTTTAACATATAATTCGCGCGGGTGCGGGGAATAAACCGTACATTACAGCCATTGGCAGTGTGGGTAATGAGGCGCTGCTTTCTCTTCAATTTTTAAAAACAGTTCTTTCATGAAGTCTTTGCAGCAGCTTACAGATCCCGTTTATGATTCCAGTTACCGACCGACGCCATTTGACCGGTTCTGGCTGCGTTTCATGAATGACAAGCGGGACCTTCCTTTTATACATTTACTCCTGTTGATACATATCACCGTTTTCCCGTTAGCCATTTTGCTTTTCACCAATGTGTTGCAAGGCTGGGCCTGGTGGCTGGTGGCCGCCGGATACTTTTATCTCGCGCAGTTTTATTTCAAAGGCAGATTTGGTCTGATGTTTCATTGTCTTTGTCATCGTAAAACCTTTAAGCCGGCTTATCAAAGCAAGGTGCACTTCTATATCACCTGGATCGTTTGCCCGCTTTTCGGACACGCGCCTGAAGGATATTTCAGTCACCATCTCGGCATGCACCATGTTGAAAACAATACGGAAGAAGATTCCAGCAGTACGATGTTCTATCAGCGCGACAGCTTTAAAAGCTTTCTGGCTTACTTCGGGAATTTTATCCTGCTGGGCTTTAAAGAAACCTTCGAGTATCTCTATGCGAGGAAGAGAAAGAAGATGTACACCAACTTTACGTTGGGAGAGTGGTTGTATATCTTATTTTGTATCGGGATGTGTTTTGTCAATCTGAAGGCAACCCTTGTCGTGTTTGTGATACCGTTGATCTTCGCGCGTTTCGTGATGATGCTGGGGAACTGGACACAACATTCTTTTATCGATCGTTCTAACCCGGATAATATTTATACCAACTCGATCAACTGTATCAACACTAAATACAATCATGTTTGCTGGAATGACGGATATCATATTATTCACCATTTACGCCCGGGCATGCATTATACCGAGATGCCGAGTGAGTTCCTGAAGCGTAAAGATGAGTTTGCGAGCAGGAAAGCCATTGTCTTCGATGGCATACATTACCTACATGTGTTTGTATACCTCATGACCAAGCAATATCATAAGCTGGCCGATAACCTGGTAAATATAAACGGCATGTTTGATAGCCGCGAGCAGGCCATTGCCATCATGCGGGACCGCACAAAACGCTGCGTTGTGCCGGTCTAAATAAGCGGTGTAGTGTTTTTGTTATTTTGATAATACTCGATTTTTGACAGGAACATGGCAGCCATCTTCTCGCTGCGCCATTTTGCTTCCTTTACCTTTTCACCGGCGAAATGCTCGTCCAGCGTTTCATGCCAAAGGCAGAGCCAGGTGTCGAAATGGGTTTTGCTCACCGGTAGCCTGGCATGGGGAGGAAAAGGGCTTCCGAAATAACTATGTGTCCCCAGCAGTACGGTTTGCCAGAAGCGGTACATCTTTTCCAGGTGTTCGGGCCATTTGTCCCGGATGACGCCGTTAAACACCGGCCCTAAAACTTTATGATTCCGGACCTTTCCGTAGAAGGTATTCACGAGTAGCTGAATGTCATCAATGTTTTCAATATCCCGTACCTGCTTCATTAGAGTACAAAGGTACTACGTGTTTTTTTTACTTCCTGATGCGAGGGGTGTTGTTAGGAAAAGGCATTAAGGCCAAAAATAAAAACCGGAGGCGATGGAGCCTCCGGGTCAATGTTGTCATCGCAAGTCATTGAATTTGCTCGCGTCATATAGATTTGTATAGCTAAGTGGCGCTGGTAAACTGTTTCAGGAAGCGCACATCATTTTCGCTGAATAAGCGGATATCATTAATGCCATATTTCAACATTGCCGGACGTTCGACGCCCATCCCGAAGGCAAATCCCGTGTACTTTTCCGGGTTGATGCCGCAGTTTTGCAATACGTTTGGGTGCACCATACCGCAACCCAGGATCTCTACCCAGCCCGTTTTTTTACAAATATTGCACCCCTTACCGCCGCAAATAAAACAGCTTACGTCCATTTCAGCGCTGGGCTCCGTAAAAGGAAAGTAGGAAGGCCGGAACCGCACGCGGACATCCTGACCGTACATTTCTTTCACAAAAAAATAAAGGGTTTGTTTCAGGTCGGCAAAGGAAACGTTCTCATCAATGTACAGTCCTTCCACCTGGTGGAAAAAGCAATGACTGCGCGCACTGATCGTCTCGTTGCGGTAAACACGCCCGGGGCAGATCACACGAATGGGTAGTTTGCCTTTGGCCATTTCCCTGATCTGTGTGTTGCTGGTATGCGTACGTAGTAGCCAATCCACCGCTGCGTTGGTGCCGCCGTCCACGTAAAATGTATCCTGCATGTCGCGCGCCGGATGATGCTCAGGCATGTTCAGGGCGGTGAAATTATGCCAGTCATCTTCGATCTCTGGTCCTTCGGCCACCGCAAATCCCAGTCTCTGAAAAATGGAAATGATGCGGTTGCGCATCAGGGAAATCGGGTGCCTGCTGCCCAGGGGTGTTTCATCACCCGGCAATGTCAGGTCTATATCGGTTGTCTGTTGTGTTGTATCTGATAAAGCTTCTTTCAGCTCTTCGAACTTCGCTTCAGCAAATTGTTTGAATTCGTTCAGGAGCTGTCCTGCTTCCCGCTTTTGTTCGTTGGGAACATTTTTCATTTCGGCCATCGTGCCTTTGACAAGGCCCTTGGTTCCCAGCCATTTGATCCGGAATGCCTCCACTTCCTTTTCGTCAGTTGCGGTGAAGGCGCTGATCTCGCTCTTATACGCCGCTATTTTTTGTAACAAATCCTGCATAGGGCGCAAAGATAGCCATGATAGGGGATTTAAGAAGCCGGGATTTTTATGGTGAAAAAAGTGAATTAGCTGAAGAGCTCGTCGATGAGCAATTCTTTTTGTTTACCAAGATGCAATGCAACAGAAGAAAGAATGGCAGAAAGCGTTCCCAACTTTAATGGATTGTGGTGCGGAATGGTAATATGATGCTGGCCTTCTCTTTCGGTAGTTAGTCTCGTATGGCTGCCCGATTGCCTTGTTACAATGTAACCGTAAGGCTTTAGCAGTTTGATCAGATCTTTCCCACTGATATCTCTGGGTATTTTCATGCGGCGATTACTTCTTCTTTTACGCTATGTAGTCGGATCAGCCGCTTTTGATCATCATCAAAATGACAACGAACGGCGTCAACGACTTCTTTTTTCAATCCTTCCCATGATTCGGCCTGAGTAAAAACGGCTACGCCAAGGCCTTTTGCTACAAAACCGCCTTCGTCGCTTTCTTCTACTATAAATATGATCTCTTCCATAATTAATATCTATCAAATTTACGAATTATTAAATTATAGATCATTTTAGAGCAGGTAGCCGTAATTTTGCACCCTACAAAAACAGGCATGAAGGTAATTGAACATATAAATAAAGCCCGCGAAAAGAATGAGACATTGATCTCATTCGAAATACTTCCACCGCTGAAAGGCAAGGGGATCGAAGGCTTATACGATCATCTCGATCCGTTGATGGAGTTTAAACCTGCTTATATCAACGTTACCTACCACAGGAGTGAGCATGAATTCAGAAAGAATCCCGATGGCAGTTTCAAAAAGGTAACGATCAGGAAGCGTCCGGGCACAGAAAGTATTTGTGCCGCTATCATGAACAAATACAACGTGGATACGGTCCCCCACCTGATCTGCGGCGGATTCAGCATCATGGAAACGGAAGATGCGCTGATCAACCTGAATTACCTGGGCATTGATAATGTGCTGGTTCTCCGCGGTGATGCAGCAAAAAACGAAACGGCCTTCATCCCGCAGCCCGACGGTCACCTGTACGCGGTGGATCTGCTGAAACAGGTCGCCAACCTCAATAACGGTGTTTATCTTGAAGAAGAATTGATCAATAGCCGGAAGACAGACTTCTGTATCGGCGTAGCCGGATATCCTGAAAAACATTTTGAAGCGCCGAACATGCAGACAGACCTGGCATATTTGAAAGCTAAAGTGGACGCGGGCGCCGATTATATCGTGACCCAGATGTTTTTCGATAACGCTAAATATTATGCATTTGTAGAGGCCTGTCGCGCCAATGGTATCAATGTGCCGATCGTGCCGGGTCTTAAACCGATCTATAACAAGAAGCAACTGACCGTGTTGCCAAAAATATTCTCGATCGATCTGCCCCAGGAATTGTCCAACGAAGTGTCGCGCTGCAGGAACAACGAAGACGTAGAGAAAGTGGGCGAGGAATGGCTGCTCGAACAAAGCCGGGATCTGAAGAAAAACGGTGTTCCGGGGCTTCATTACTACACCCTGGGCAGACCCGGCATTGTGGCCAATGTCGTGAACCGGATGTAATAGCTATTGTTATAGTCTTCGGCGAAGCACTTTCGCAGGTTGCCGCGTCGTGCCGTTGCGCACATCACAACTCGTAAATCGTAATTCATTTTGTCTCGAAAGAAAAAAAATATCACGCTCGAAAAAATATTGATTGAAGACTATGCCGCCGAAGGGCGCTCCCTGGCGCGCGTGGACGGGAAAGTATATTTCGTGGAACAGGTCGTGCCCGGAGATGTGGTGGATGTGCGGCTTACTAAAAATAAGAAAGACTGGGGCGAGGGATTTCCTTCTCATTTTCATAGTTATTCCGACAAGCGCGTCGATCCTTTCTGCCAGCATTTTGGAACCTGTGGCGGTTGTCAATGGCAAATGTTGCCTTACGACTTGCAATTGAAATATAAGCAGCAACAGGTGGTGGATAACCTGAAGCGGATCGGGAAAGTGCAGCTGCCTGAAATTCAGCCAATCCTTGGGGCTAAAAATATCACTCGTTACCGTAACAAAGTGGAATACACTTTCGGAACTGATGAGTTCCTGACCAAGGAAGCGCTTATTCAACAAAAGGAAGATGGCCCCTCCGGCGAAAAAAACAAAAAGCCCGGGGCTGCAGGGTTTCATGGTCGCGGATTTTGGAGTAAAGTGGTGGACATAGAAACCTGTCACCTGCAAAGCGAACCGACCAATGATCTTCGCCTGGCAATCAAGAAGTTTGCCCTTCAAAACGGCTGGAGTTTCTACAACCTCCGCGAGCAGCACGGGTTCCTGCGTACGATGCAGGTACGTATCTGCGAGACCGGAGAATGGATGGCCAATATTGTGGTGGGAGAGGCGGATATGGACAAGATCAAAAAGCTGATGGACTTTGTCCTGCAACAATTTCCGGAGATCACTTCTCTGCTTTACACGATCAATACCAAACAAAACGATAGCCTGCACGACCTGGAGCCGGTGACCTATCATGGCAAAGGCTATGTGATCGAAAAGTTGGAAGACTACCAGTTTAAGATCGGACCGAAGTCTTTTTTCCAGACGAATACCCGGCAGGGTGAAGAGTTGTATAAAATTACACGCGATTTTGCCGAGCTGACCGGCAGCGAAACCTTGTACGATCTCTACTGCGGAACGGGTAGCATCGGCATCTTTTGTAGCCGGAACGCGGGAAAAATTGTCGGCGTGGAAGTGATCGATGCGGCGATTGAAGATGCTAAAGAAAATGCGGCGTTGAATCACCTCGACAAAACCCATTTCTATGCAGGTGATGTAATCAAGATCTGCGATGATGATTTTTTTGCCAGGCACGGTCGGCCGGATGTGATCATTACCGATCCGCCACGCGCAGGGATGCACGAAAAACTGGTACAAAAGATCAACGAAATGGCAGCGCCCACTGTAGTATATGTGAGCTGCAACCCGGCCACCCAGGCACGGGACCTGGCCCTGCTTGATGAGAAATACGCTGTCACCAGGATCCAGCCGGTAGATATGTTTCCTCATACGCTGCACATCGAAAATGTGGTGCAGCTGAAACTGAGGTAGGGCGGCACGTCAAAAACACCCGGCACAGCCGCTTTCCGGCGATCGCCCCTGAATATTCGGTCTGTAAACTCCGCCAGTCTTGCTATCCATTGGCTATCTTTGCCGCATGAGTTTTTATCAGAGACCTGCAGAAAAATTTCCGCCAGCGGTAAAGAATTTGATTTTGATTAACGTGCTTGTTTGGGTAGCGCAGCTGATTTTTGATCCACGGTATAACCTGACTGCAAAAATAGGACTGTGGCCGGTAGGGTCCGACGAATTCCGTCCCTGGCAAATGGTAACCCACATGTTTGCTCATGCAGCATACAACACGAATGTTTTTGGAGAGCCGACCGGAGGGATTATTTTTTTTCATATCCTGTTCAATATGTTTGCACTGTGGATGTTCGGACGGATACTCGAAAACGTATGGGGTTCTAAAAGATTTTTGATTTTTTACATGATCTGTGGTCTGGGCGCTGCTGTAGCTCACCTGATTACCAGTTCAGGGATGGCAGTGGGCGCATCGGGCGCGGTATTCGGCGTATTGGTCGCTTTTGCTATGACCTTTCCCAACACCGAACTCTACATCATGCTCATCCCGATACCTATCAAGGCCAAATGGGCAGTGCTGGGATTAGTGGCGCTGGACTTGTTTGGAGGATTTTACCAGGTGCCGGGAGACAATATCGCTCACTTTGCGCACCTGGGCGGGGCGCTCACAGGCTTTATTTTGCTGAAAATATGGAACAAAAATAACCGGAGAACGTTATACTAGAAAACCGGGTTGGCGAAGCCCGCATCAGGTACAAAACAGTGCTGTAAAAACAGGAATATAGTTATGGGGATTTCGGATAGAAATTACGACTCGAGGCTTTCTTTTGGAAACAAAATGAATCCGTTGGTGATCTTGCTGGCCATCGCCATGATCATTTTCGTGATCCTTACCTTTTTCAAAGGGTTGGCCTACCTCCGGCTGCCCAAAAACAGCGACGTGACGGGTGTTTTCAATGAGAATGTGCTCTGCTGGTTTGCTTTGTCCGGCAACCTGGGTGAAGCGCTGACCAAACCCTGGACGGTTTTAACCTATTCGTTTGTTCACGTCAACATCTGGCAGCTGTTTGCCAGCCTCATCTGGTTGTGGAGTTTCGGCTATATATTAATAGACCTCACCGGCTACAAAAAGATCGTCCCGGTTTTTTTATATGGCACATTGGCGGGAGCGGCTGCTTTCCTGATTGCCGCTTCGACCATGCCGGCGACGGCTACCGGCGGATTGCCCTATTTCCTGGGCGGTGGCCCGGCCGTTCTTGCGGTTTGCGCAGCTGCCACCACTATTTGCCCGAATTACAAGATCTTTCCCATGCTCGGCGGTGGCATTTCCTTATGGATATTATCCATCATTTACCTGGCGATTGACCTGGCAACGCTTCCGGCCGGCAGCCCGGCGCTGCATATCGCCCATCTCGCCGGTGGTTTATCTGGATTTTTATTTATTTTCCTGCTGAGACGTGGACTGGATGGTAGTGATTGGATGAATAACCTGTACGATTGGGTGCTCAATCTCTTCAACCCCGAAAAACCGGATCAAAAAAGAAACCAGATCAAATCGACGCTATTCTACAATGCTGCACGGGCGCCCTTTTCCAAGACGCCCAAGCTGACCCAACAGAAATTAGACGAGATCCTGGATAAGATCAACCAGCACGGGTATGATCAGCTGTCCACCGACGAAAAGGAATTTTTAAAGCGGGTTAGCAATGAAGATCTTCGCGGGAAATGAACTGCCCTGTAATTTTTATACTTTTAAGTTTTAATTTTTGGTTTAGTTCTCTATCTTCCCGGTTGGAAACTACGTCATGGGGATATTTGCGAGAATAAGCAATCGGGTGTTGCTGGTGATCAACAGCATCGTAGTAGCCGCTTTTCTGCTGGCTTGCCTCAATCCGCATATCAATCCTCAAAGCTGGCCGCTTATTTCACTGATCAGCCTTACGTTTCCCTTTCTGCTCCTGCTCGTCATTGTATTCATGGTGTGGTGGCTCTTCGTCCGCAGAAAATGGGCCTTATTGTCCGGGATCGCGCTTCTGCTCGGTGGCGGCGAGATCACCAATTTTTTTGCCCTAAGGTTTTATGCCTCTTTCAAAGAGCCTAAAAAGGAAAAAGCGATCAGGGTGGCCACCTGGAATGTAGCACGCTTTATCGAGATGATCAAGAACAACAATATGGGCAGCCAGACGCGCTACAAAATGTTGAAGCAGATTAAAAGTGTGAATGCCGATATCCTTTGTTTCCAGGAGTTTTCATCGTCGATCAATCCGGACTGGTACAATAATATTGTGGCGGTAGGAAAGGGGCTGAAATATCCTTACTATTATTTTTCTCATGATCTGGATGGCGACGGTCTATTCAATGGCAGTGTCATCTTCAGCCGGTATCCCATCATTGACACTGGTATGGTGCGGTTTCCACGGCCCACCTTGCCGGATGCGTTGGTGTTTACTGATATCAAAGTGGGCAAGCGGCTGATTCGCGTCTATACCACCCACTTACAATCCAATCAATTCAGAAAAGAAGATCTTTCGAAGATCGAAGAGCTGAAAGGGGCGAAAGGAAATGTAATTGGCAATGCGCGGCATATCTTCTCTAAGCTGTCTGTGGCTATCCGCCATCGGAGTATCCAGGCCGATATGGTCAACAGCGTGATCAACAACAGCCCGCACCCCGTGATCTTCAGCGGAGACCTGAACGATGTCCCTAATTCTTATACCTATCGAACCATCAAAGATGATATGCAGGATGCTTTTCTAAAAAAGGGCTTTGGTGTAGGCAGAACCTATTCTTCACTGTCTCCTACCTTGCGTATTGACTATATTTTTACCAGCGACGCCTTTGAAGTGCTGCAATGCAAGCGCATCACTACCCGCTATTCGGACCACTACATGGTAGTTGCCGACCTCCAGCTCAACCCATAAATCACAGGTTCAACGAATTTTTACTGCCATTCGTCGAAAAAATTCAGTAGACGCCTTATATATTATTATATTTAATAACATTCAAGGTGCTCGCCCTGTTCCCCACGCGGTCTTATTATTTGCCACATCGTATCATGATCCTTGTTGGAGCACTTGCCCGATCGTTACGGGAGTTATCAGATACAGCTAAAACTATAAAGGAATAAACGGATGAAAGACGTACTATCATTACGAACCACATTGTTACTGCTGCTCTTTTTCGTCATTGTACAGGTATTAAGAGCCTGATCCTGCCAGATATTATGACCATTGGCGCAGCCCGACAGCAACCGGGCTAATGGCTGGCCCTGGGCTTCCAGTGTCAAGTGTTCTTCAAACAATAGGGAGTGGGCGCACAGGAGCTTTCCGGGTGCCGCCGGGACCGGTTCAGAACCGGTTTTTTTATTGCCTCTTATATCCGTTATTTTTGCATTCCTTTTTAGAAAAGCAGGAACAATGAGTGAGCTAAAAGTTTATAATTCCTTATCGAGACAGAAGGAAGTTTTCGAGCCGGTAACGCCGGGCTATGTGGGTATGTATGTGTGCGGACCGACTGTCAGTGGAGAAAGCCATTTGGGGCATGCAAGGCCTTATGTAACTTTTGATGTATTGTACCGCTACCTGACGCACCTGGGGTATAAAGTCCGTTACGTGCGTAATATTACCGATGCGGGGCACTTTGAAGAGGAGGGCCGCGAAGCGGAAGACAAGATCTCCTCTAAAGCCGTGCTGGAAAAGCTGGAACCGATGGAGCTGGTGCAGAAGTATACGAATCTTTTCCATTGGGCCATGCTGCAGTTCAACAACATTCCGCCGTCGATCGAGCCCACTGCCACGGGGCATATCGTTGAGCAAATCGAAATGATCAAAAAGCTGATAGCAGACGGGTATGCGTATGAAAGCAATGGTTCGGTGTATTTTGATGTGAAAAAGTATGCGGCGAATTACGATTATGGAAAACTCAGCGGCAGAAAGATCGAAGACCTTTTAGAAAATACGCGGGAGCTGGAAGGGCAAGGAGAGAAAAGAAACCCGGCCGACTTTGCCTTGTGGAAAGCCGCGCCGCCGCAACACATCATGCGCTGGCAAAGTCCGTGGGGAGAAGGCTTTCCCGGATGGCATATTGAATGTTCTGCAATGGCTACCAAGTACCTGGGAAAGCAATTTGATATTCATGGCGGCGGTATGGACCTGATGTTTCCCCATCATGAAAGTGAAATCGCTCAAAGTACCATCTGCAATCATGGGGCACCGGTTAAGTACTGGATGCATAACAACATGATCACCATCAACGGCCGGAAGATGGGGAAAAGTTATAACAACGTTATTAAACTTACAGAACTCTTCAGTGGCGAGCACCCGTTGCTCAGCCAGGCGTTTCATCCGATGGTCATTCGCTTTTTTATCTTGCAAAGCCAGTATCGAAGCACGCTCGATTTTAGCAATGAAGCGCTGCAGGCCTCCGAAAAAGGACTGAAAAGGCTTTGGGAAGCATATGAGAATTTACAAAAATTACAGTCGCGCAGCGACGAACTGGGTGAAGAAGCCGGTGACAAAGAACTCGATGATAAGGTCAACAAATGGCTGGACGAGTTTGATGCGTTTATGAACGACGACATCAACACAGCGAAAGTACTGGCCAATATGTTCGAACTCGCGCCTGTTATTAATGGATTAAAAGACAAAGTGGTTGATATCCAATCTTTATCAGCAACTACCTTTCATAAGCTTCAAACGCAATTCAAGGTATTCCTTGAAGATATTTTCGGACTGAAGAGCGTAACAGAGGCAGATAACGAAAAGCTCAAAGACGTTATGAACCTGATCATTGACATCAGGAAAGAAGCGCGCAGTAAAAAGGATTTTGTTACTTCTGACAAGATCCGCAACCAACTTGCAAGGATTGGCATCTCTCTAAAAGATGAGAAAGACGGCACGATCAGCTGGAACGTGGAGTAGGAGTAGGGGTGTGATTCAAATCCAAAGATGGTCAACTGTTTTCTCTAAACTGTTTATTTTGTATGTACAAGCTCTGGGCAACGATAAAAAAGGACTGGCGCATATTGACCCGCGACGGGGTGGGACTGACGCTGATGTTCCTGATGCCGATTGTTTTGGCGATTGTGATCACCACGGTGCAGACCAGCACTTTCGAACTGGTGAATAACAAGAAGGTTCCGCTTTTATTATTGAATAAAGACCAGGGCGCAGCGGGAAAAGAGCTGGAAGTAACTTTGCAAAAAGGTGGTATGTTTACTGTCAAGCAGGTAGCCGCGGCGCAGGGAGAAACTGTTTTAAAGCAAAGGCTTCAAAATAAGGAGGCGTTGCTGGCCCTGATCATCCCCGAACAATATACGGCCGATGTGCTCGCTAAATCGGAGCAGGTGGCCGGACAGGCTTTACAATCCATCGCCCTCGATGCAGCGCCGCCTGCCGACCGCCGGAAAGCAGCATCGGTCATCCTTTATTATCACCCGGTGCTACAAAGCTCATTCCGGCAGGGTATGGACGGGGCGTTGAACAGTGTGCTACAGATCGTTCAGAGTAAATATATTGTCCGTCAATTATATAGCTCCATTAACGACTCCGCCGCGCTGCCGAATGACCTGGAGCAGGAGATTCTCACCAACCAGACGCCTATCGAACAGTTTTCGGTGTCGAAAGACGGAGATCATATCCTTGTCAACGCTACCCAACACAATATTCCGGCCTGGACCGTGTTTGCGATGTTCTTCATCGTGATTTCCCTGGGAGCAAGCATCGTGCGCGAAAAGAATAGTGGTAGCTTTATGCGCTTAAAGACCATGCCCACGTCGCTGACCCTGGCCATGGCGTCGAAACAAATTACTTATATCGCCATTACAGTGATACAGGCGCTGATCATCTTCTCGATCGGAAAATGGATCTTTCCTCATATCGGTCTTCCGGGTCTCGACTTTCCCAAAGACACTGCCAGCCTTTTGTTAGTGATCGTCCTGTGTGGTTGGTGTGCGGCCAGCTTTGCGATTATGATCGGCGTGTTTGCCAAGACACAGGAGCAGAGCAACGGCGTTGGCGCGGTAATTATAGTGTTGTTTGCCGCTGTTGGTGGTTTGCTGGTACCGGCCTTTGCCATGCCGCAGTCTATGCAAACGATTATGAGAATATCGCCTCTGCACTGGTGCCTGGAGGCTTTTTATGGACTGTTCCTGGAAGGAGGACGGTTAAAGGATATTTTCTTCACACTCATCCCAACCATCACCATGATCCTGGTGTTTCAATGCATCGCCTTTATCGGGATGAAACGCCAGCGACTGATTTAAATAACGGTTTATTGCAAGACGCGTCTATTTCAGGGTCTTACATCGAAACATAAAAAAAGCATCCTGAGTGAATGCAGGATGCCTTACATTATTTTCAACCGAAACCATCGATTCTCCGCTAGATCGTCCATTGATCATGGACCACGCCCACCAGGTAGTACTTCCCGTTAACTTGTTTAAATACGAGCCGTACTGATTTCCAGTCTAACCCTCCGTTTTTCTTGGTGCCGGGAAGGTAGCTTTCTGTAAAATCACTGTTTTCGTAAGCGCTTTTGAGATTATTGATGGAGTTGCCGGTTTTGATCACCTCGTTGATATTGTATTTTTCAGGCTTAAGAAAATTTGCATCATAGACAAATTTCTCAAAGTAATCGGCCGGTGTAAGCATGATCACATCTCCGCTGCCGTCATAGCTGCCCCAGTTGACCGGTTTGTTTTTATTAGTGGTAACCAGCTTCCTGAATGCTTCGCGTGAAAACTTGCGATCATCGGGCTGCACGGTTGCGTAAGGTGAAAAACGAATACCTTCTTCCGGGTGTATCAGCGAGTCCAGTCTGGCATACTGTTTTTCTTTGAAGATGGTCAATACTTCTTTTGTGAGGCCGGTCAATACTGAATCTTTGCTCATATTGCTATTCAAAGAGTCCCGCTCATTAGCGATCCTGATGGAATCGGCCAGTTCACCCAGGCTGACATGGGTAGAATCTTCGGCGGGCTGATCGCTACCGCTTTTATTACATCCGTTTTTACAACCAACAATAAAAGTGCTGCTCAATACCAGGAGGGCAAAAATCTTCTTCATAACAATAAGGTTTCTTTGAATAAAGTTAAAACGTCTGCGGCGATTATAATGATAACAAAGGTTTAAAACTAAAACGGCAGATCGTCTTTGGAGTCGTCGTAGTTGATGTCCGGAGGCATTTCGTCTGCATAGCTGTTGTTACCGGCAGGGCCTGCGGCGCCGGCTTTTTCCACCTTCCATGCTTTCACGTCCGTGTACCATCTTCCATTATATTCCCGGCTTTCCACGTCAAAAGAAACATTCAGCATATTGCCTACCTGTAATACTTGTTCATTGATTTTGTCGCCCCAGATGGAGATGCATACTTTTTTAGGATATTGTCCGCTCGTCTCAACGATGATCTCCTGCTTACGCCATTCGTTCCCTGTTTTACCTGTGCCACGCTGCATCGGTAATACCTGTACTAATTTTGCTGTTAATTCCATATATATTTTATTGGTCACAAAGATAAAGGCAATACGCTTAGTCTAAATGGATCGAGCCACTTTTCGTCTGTATATATATTCTTTTGTTGGCCGCAGAAGACAATTTCTTATCCGGGTGCCTGTCCGGTCAGCATTTGCGGGTGTATGAAAAATCACAGCGCTTTTCATTGTGGCTGAATTATATTTGTGATTCAGATGACCCAATTGAAAGGGTTGCCAAAATAGGGGAGATTGACTAAACGCGGGATGCAGAAGTATTCTCTGCTAAACGCCGTCCACCAAGAGTTTCGCTTCGGTAAACTAAGTCTGGGTTATTCCATATAATCATGAAGAGGGCGGACCTGGATCAACGAGGTTTCAGAGTCCTGTCTGATCAGTTAAAATAAATGTATCCTATCTGGTTTAATTATAAAACGTATCAAATGTTCCGTATCAAGTATTATGTTCCAGCTGTACTATGTTTTTTCTTCGCCCTCTCTCTCGTCGCGCAGGAAGATCTTACGTATCAAAAGCCATCAGCGCCTATCCTGGCATTGACTGATTACGAGCGGGCTCCATCCGTATCGATGGATACCAGGAAAGTATATATGTTATTATCCTACCGGGATGTTTATAAATCCCTGGACGATCTGAACCAGGAAGAGATGCGGCTCGCAGGCTTGCGCATTAACCCGGTAACCAACATCGCATCGACCGTTACTTACGTCAACAACCTGAAGATCCGGAAAATAAAAGATACCAGGACCGAGCCCACCCAGGTTTCGGGATTGCCGGATAACCCTAAGATCACTTACGTATCCTGGAGTCCAGATGATTCCAGGATCGCCTTCACCAACACTACCAGCCGTGGAGTGGAGCTATGGGTGATCGATGTGGCTACCGCTCGGGCGACTAAGCTTACGGAAGACAATCTGAATGCGAATATGGGATCGCCTTACAGCTGGCACAAAGACAATAAAACCCTGCTCGTGCGGATGATCCCGGCTGGGCGCAAGGCGTTGATCGACGAAAAGAAAGATCTTCCCAAAGGGCCGATTGTTTCGGTGGCCGAGGGACAAGTGTCGCAAAACAGGACCTACCAGGATCTTCTGAAGAATAAAACAGACGAACAAAACTTTGAAACATTGGTCACGTCGGAGCTGTACAATGTGAGCCTGGATGGAACCAAACAATTATACAAGGCCGCCGATATTTACTCCGATCAGTCGGTGTCGCCAGACGGCCGGTACCTATTGCTGACGACCATCAGCAAGCCTTTTTCATATATCGTGCCCCTGTATCGGTTCCCTCAGAAAGAAACCGTATATGATCTGAAGGGCGAAGCCATCAAAACAGTGAACGAAACGCCATTGGTAGAAATCATACCCAAAGGATTTGGCGCCGTGCCGACCGGAAAAAGAAATGTGGGATGGAGAGCAGACCAACCGGCTACCATTTATTATGTGGAGGCGCTCGATGGCGGCGACCCCGCTAACAAAGCGGACTTCCGTGATGAAGTGTTTGTGTGGGAAGCGCCATTTACCGGGGCGCCGGTTTCTATTGCCAGGACCCAACAACGGTATGGCGGTATCGACTGGGGAAACGCCACAACAGCGATCGTCTATGACAACTGGTACAACACGCGCAACCTGAAGACCTACCTGATCAATCCGTCAGCGCCACAGCAGGATCCCAAAGTGATCTTTAACCGCAACTACCAGGACATTTACAGCGATCCGGGGCAATTTGAAACCAAAGAAAATGAATACGGGAGGCAGGTGCTGGCCATCGAAAACGGCAACCTGTTTTTGATTGGGGATGGATTTACCAAAGAAGGCCAATATCCTTTTATTGATGCGTTTGATCTGAACACGTTGAAAACGAAGCGCCTCTACCAGAGCGCGTTTAAAGACAAAAAGGAAGACATTTTTTCTATCGAAGACTTTAAGAATGGTGTCGCGCTGGTGCAGATACAATCAAGCAGCGAGTATCCGAATTATTATTTCAGAAACTATAAAAAGAAGATGGCGCCGCAACAGGTGACCTTCAATAAAAATCCGTTCGAGGCGATCAAAGAGGTGCATAAGGAAGTGATCAGGTACAAACGCGCAGACGGTGTGGATCTTTCCGGAACCCTGTACCTGCCGTTGGGTTATGATAAGAATAAAAAAGAAAAGCTGCCCTTGCTGATATGGGCCTACCCACAGGAGTTTAAAGATAAAAACAGCGCCGGTCAGAATGATAAAAATCCTAACGAGTTTACATTTCCTTATTACGGATCGTTTGTGTATTGGGTGACAAAAGGATATGTGGTGCTGGATGATGCTTCTTTCCCGATTATCGGCGAGGGTACCAAAGAGCCTAACGATACCTTTATCGAACAGTTGGTAGCGAATGGCCGCGCAGCCATCGATGCGGTCGATCAGCTCGGCTATATCGACCGAACGAAGGTCGCAGTGGGCGGACACTCTTATGGCGCGTTCATGACCGCGAACCTGCTGACGCATTCCGATGATTTTGCCTGTGGCATCGCGCGCAGCGGCGCTTACAACCGAACGTTGACGCCGTTTGGCTTCCAGAGTGAGCAGCGGAATTACTGGGATGTGCCCGAAGTGTACAACACCATGTCTCCGTTCATGAATGCGCAGAAAATGAAAAAGCCTATCCTGCTGATCCATGGAGAAGCGGACAATAACCCGGGCACGTTCACTTTGCAGACGGAACGCTATTTCCAGGCGATCAAGGGCCTGGGCGGTAAAGCGAGAATGGTGATCCTTCCCAAAGAGAGCCACGGTTACGCAGCGAAGGAAAATATACTTCATTTGCTGTGGGAGCAGGAACAATTCCTGGATAAATACCTGAAAGGGAAATAGGGAGATAGTGGGATGAACGGATCCGATCCGGTGCTGTTCATCCCGACACGACCATATTGCAGAGCTACGCGCTTTTGCCTCGTACTGATGGACTATAGCCTCTGGAGATCTATAAATATTAAACTGTCTAAAGCAGATGTGTACCATTCCGCTTTATTCAGCGGTGACTTTTATCGTCTTACTATATTCTTTACCTCCGTCTTTATCCACCTGGGCAATGCGGAGATATATTGATTGATCTGCGCTGTTGAAAGACGCATCCCTTTTGGAACAACTGAAGAGTAGGGCTCCTGCAAAAAAGATCAGCAGGGTAAGCCATCTTCTTCTGCCCGCCCATGATAAAAGGAACAGGAATGTCATGCTGGTTATGCCCAATGCGCTCATGGCGTCGCCCAGGCTCGCCTGGTATTGGTATTGCAGCGGTAATAGTGAAGTTCCATCCTTTGCTTTTGAATAAATTTTTACTATACGGTGAAATTTTTTCCCATCTCCTGAAACCTCTATCTCAAAGTGATCATTATTACTTTCTATTTGTGTAGTCCAGTTAATATGTAACATGTTATTGTTGATCGAGGCTTGAACAGAGCCGAAGTAGACCGGCAAGGCACCTGCATATTCATATGCTCCCCTGTCGATAGTCGTGTTCCGCAGGCGGGCATTGCCGGCCTGGTCGGTTGTGCCCATGTCACTTTCTGTATAAAACTCGTTATTACCACTGTTAATGGCGGGGCTACCTTGCCGTAAGGAGAAGTTGCCTGCAGCCGGATTGGTAAATAGCGGGCCTGTATGCAAAGCCTCGATCAATGTAGGCGTCCCCTGGTAGTTCTCATTTAAAATAGAATAAACAACATTAATGGCGGCGGTTCCTCCGCTCACAGTCATCACATCGGCATTTTCATCGCCGGTCCATAATATAGAGTTGATGATATGGTTAGCATCCGGGGTATTCATATCCAGTACGGCAGCGGAGGGGTTGTAAAAAGTGCTGTTGACCAGGTTAAGGTTCGACTCCAGGTTGTATAACGGAACGTAATTGTTATCAGCATAGCCCAATGTGTTAACGATAGCTGCGTAGCCCCCGTTTAGAACGGCGATAGCCGTCCCTTTATAAGCTCCGGCAAACGAAGTAAAGCTGCCGATGGTGTTATTAATAAATGCTGACCGGTTAACGAATAAGTTGCCTTCGCCGAAGGTGTGAATACCTGCGCCCACACCGCCGTTGGCGCCTCCCTGGGAGAAATTGTCGACCACATTCCCGATAAAGCGGCAATCCTCAACAGCTACATCAAAAACGCCATCAACACCGTAGCCTGCCGCTGCCAGCTGCATCACGTCAATCGCTGCTCCGCTGTAGCCTGCATAGTTATTCTGGAACAGGCAGTCTTCCAAACGAAACGTGTTGCCGGTTGTAGAGACGCCGAAATAAGCGACGGCTCCGCTTGAGAAGCCCCGGTTGTTGATAAAGGAACAGTTCCTGATCAAGGGGGTGATGTTGATGGAGTTGAAGCTACAGGAAATAAAAATGGCACTGCCGGAGTAGCGTGGATACAGATTGTTGAAAACAGACCCGGCATTGGCATTGCCGTCAGAAAAAGTGAAACCATCAATCATCAGCGTGTTGTCGATTGCTGCCGGTTGTTGCGGGTCTATCTCGATCACCATGATGTGATAACTGTTATCCGTATTGGACGCGGCATTTCCGATATTGCCACTCAGGATGGTAGGGTGTGCAGTTATATTACGCTGTTCCGGCGCTGTTTCATTTCCCGCAAAGCCGCCATAAAACCGGAGGTTATTCCTTTTCAAATTGAAAAAGTCGTCCCTGTTATTGGTTGACGACGGGTAATAGGTTCCTTCGGCTACCCAAACCTGTGTGATAGCTGTGTTCGTTTGGGCGGCGGCCAGCGCGGCGCTCAGGCTGGTATAGGCATTTTGCCAGCTGCTGCCGTCGTTGGCGCCAGTGGCCCCGCCGCTAACATATAATACCTGGGAAAAGAGCGAAGGGGCGCACAGGAAAAGGGCAAGAGTGAGCGTAACAAGTTTTGAAAACATTACTGCATTTTTAAAGATGATAGATGAGATTAACAGTGCTTCAGCACAGCGGCTTTGCGGTGAGTGTGTTAATTAATACCTGTCAGGCTGAGCCTGCCAAGGCCCATTCCAACGACCCTTTAATAAACTCAGCGGGACAATGAAAGCAACCACACACAAGAAGCACGACATGACGCTGTTGCAGGGTGATCACACACATTGCGTAAAGTTGCTCCACTACGCCGCTACTTTCCAAAAATGGGCAGGGACTAAGCGCGGACAGCAGGCGGACAAAACCCGGACAACACGGGTAGGGTGACTGATGTGGGGTGTAGGATATAAGATGTATGATGTCTGATGTAGGATGTACGATGTCTGATGTGGGATGTACGATGCAGGATGTACGATGTACGATTTCATGATGAAGGTGAGAGAGGTGGATGCGAGGGAACGAACGAACAGTCTTGTGGCCGTTGTTCTGACTGCGCCTGCCCGGAAAAACTCATTCAGGCGGGCCAGGAGCTCCGTTAACGGTGTTTTTTTTCCTGCCGCTTCTGGTCGGAAGGTGGGATCGCACGCCTGAAAGCCGGGTAGATCCGCCTTTATCCTGCGTTGTTTCAGCACGATAGGTGGGGAGGGGTACCCCCACAGGTGGGGGGAGGTACCTTTGATGCTTCGACGGCGAAGCTAAAGACCTTCGCCAGCGAAGCTTTGTAGGTAGGTCAGGGTACCTGAATCCTGCGTTGTTCAAGCAAAAACCTGCACTGTTGAAGCTGCAACCTGCGCCGGCGAAGGTAAAAGCTGCGTGAACGGAGGTGGGAGGTGGGTGCGGATA
The DNA here is from genome assembly GCF_055693045.2 of Niabella sp. ZPM-14. NCBI lineage: Bacteria > Pseudomonadati > Bacteroidota > Chitinophagia > Chitinophagales > Chitinophagaceae > Niabella > Niabella sp. ZPM-14. The sequence continues at coordinate 2,308,550 of NZ_CM181148.1, read as the reverse complement.
TGTAAAATATGGTGATTGACATTACTAATGAAGTAAGCCCGTTCAATAATCGGGCAGCCGCTGATCAAAATAGCACCAGATAGCCCATAGCAGGAGCAGGGCAACAAGCAGGATCAGGAAGATGATCTGGGTATGATTAGAGTGCTTCACAAGTGTAATATGGCGACAGAAGAAGGCATTTCCAAATAATACTCTGGACAAAAGAGGGACAAAATCAGGATATCTGGCAGATGTATAAGTGACTCGCTCTTGACCCGGAGTAATTTTTCGTTGAACACATCAGGCGCTTTTTAAAAAAACCTCACAGGTTTTCAAAACCTGTGAGGTGGCGTCTTTATAGGGTGTTTATACCAAAGCAGCTAAAAGTCCAAATGCTATGAATTAGAAGCTTTTAAGTAAATTCTAACTGCTATAAGTCTTGAACTGACGTGTGGTATAAACCAAATGACATACTTTCTGATAGTTAAGCTGCCTTTGAACTGATCACAAATCAGACATAACAGCATGCAACGCTTATAGACTGCAATAATTTCCCTTAACTTGGGCAGCGCAGGCCGACCAGTATAGGTTTAGCTTTTTGTCCTTCGGGAGCTCATTTAACGCTGCTCTTATTTTTTCATCAGTTTTAATTAATTCGGACAGGAAGGTTGGGTTTCCAACGGTAACGACATTTCTTTTTTCCCCTGTAATTCCAATACCCCAGCCCGTTAGATCGCCGAGAGGATACAGTTTCAAATTAGGGGCAGCCAAACCCCCTTCGTAAATTTTCGATGGTGGAATAATTGTTGAATCACCATGATTATTGTCATGATGCAGGGTTAATGTATCAATTTTTTGTTGTTTTATTAGCGCCTCGGCCACTTCTGTCATCAAAATATACCCCAACGGTGGCAAAATATATAAATTGATATTATACGGAAGTACCGTATTAAGGCTTCCTCCAAAGTATCCGCCATGCCCAAAAAGCACTAAATCGGCGTCATTAATTTGTATACTCATAAGTTTTGTTTTAATTAGTTATCGAAACATTGAATGAGGTTCAGTAAGAGAATTTTTAAGAAGATTTTTCATCAAGAATAAAATAAATATATCCATCTGCAATGAGAATCGCTTGTATCTATAGCTTTTCTTCAAGCTCCTTTAGCTCTGCTGTTATATTATCTTGAATAATCTTAATTTTTCTTCGTATCAGTGACAGTTGCCCAAGGCCCTCTGGAGTTTCAGTGGTTAAGATAATATCATCCAATCGTTTATTCAGTTTAACTAACGTATCTAAATTGTGTTGAAGTATTTCTGCCTCACTAATTTTCCTGTTTGAGTTGACCATTGCTAAAAGATACATATTGGACACAACAACAATTTCTTTATTTCCATAAGCCGTTTTACATTTAACGTTCATTGAATTGCAAGAGAAGTAGATGACAAAATTGTCATCTCCAGATCTAAGTAGGTTGAAGATAACTTCCGCCTCTTGGTTTACACTGGAGCTTGTGGAGAAAAGCTCTAACGTTGCTTTCACTACTTCGCCAATATTTCCGATTGCTTTCGAAGCTTTGGTGCTATTGTCTTGTGCACTAACAAGATCTTTTGCTGTGTTACTGGTAGCATCAACGATACTGTCTAACGCGTTAAGGCTATAATCGTCTGAATATTTCGAATAAGAGTCGTTTTTCGTCGCCAGTATTTGGATTATACCTTCTGTATGTTTGTTGATGTAATCTTTAGCTTTTTGCTCTGTGTTACCGAGATCTTTTTCTGCCAGGTTAATTGAGTCAGCAATCGCTTTTCGCGCCTCCTCGTTTTTTTTCATGGACTTCTGTAAGTCTGGACTTTTTCCCATAGTTTTAATATTTATATGATTAATTAATGAATGTGAAATATTTCTAGCATCGAACTAATCTGCCGGAAGAACACAGCAAACAATGGGCAGTGATCCTTTCAGCCCCTGAGCTCCGACCCCGGACTTCTGACTTCCGGACCCCCCATCATCCGTTACTCCCCCCTTTCGACAAGCTCAGGTTGACAGCGAGAGGCATTTGTGGCTTCCCAACTTCGGACTTCCTGCTTCCCTCTATTCCGGCAAATCTATTTTAGTAAAATTCAGGCGATCGTTATTATCGCCGGTACCCAGCTCACCATAATTATTATTTCCTACTGCATACAGCGAATTGTCCGGCCGTAATACCATTGTAAAATAACCGCCGGCTGCGATGGAGGCCACTTTTCCTGAAACTTTTTCGAAACTTTTGCGATACCTATAATTGCCGGTGCCTAATTGACCCTGGGCGTTTGCGCCGGTGCTATATAATTCGCCCGTTTTTTTAATAATAAGGCTATGATAGACACCGGCGTCGATAGCGGTTACGTTATTGGTAACTTCTGTCGGGCTATTCAGGTGATTATAGTGACCAACACCAAGCTGGCCAGTTCCATTTTCTCCTGTTGCATAGAGAACGCCGGTTGTTTTGAGTATCAGACTGCTGCGTCTGCCTGTTGCAATAGCAGCTACATTGCCCGTAATTTTCACGGGAATATTGCGGTCGTTATTATCGCCAGTACCTAGCTGGCCGTATTCATTCTTTCCCATAGCGTAAAGACTACCGTCTGTTTTTACTACCAGGCTATGATCCAGGCCTGCGGAGATAGCCTTTACCTGGTCGGTAATTTTTGTAAAACTGAGGAGCATACTGTTGTTTCCAGTACCCAATTGGCCGGACGTATTTCTGCCGGTTGCATACAGGCTGCCATCGGTTTTGAGTATCAGGCTGTGGCCGCCGCCCGCGGCAATGGCAGTTACCTGGTCCGTTACTTTTATAAAAATATTGCTGTTGTTCTTATTGCCCGTGCCGAACTGGCCGTCATTGTTCAGTCCTGTTGCATACAAACTTCCATCGGTCTTTAAAATCAGGCTGTGATCATAGCCCGCAGCGACAGCAGTTACGTATTCGGCTACTTTTACAAAGCTGTTTCGATTGTTATTGTCGCCTGTACCCAGTTGGCCAAAGTCGTTCTGGCCTGTTGCATACAGGTTACCACCGGGGCTCAGCAGCAGGGTATAGTAGTACCCCGCTACAACCTGCCATTTGGCCCTGGGCAGGGTATAGCTTAAGCCCATATAGGTAATGGTAACATAGTCGCCCGATTCAGTAATTTCAAAACCGGTCATGCCTTCCGGCCCCTGTGGGCCTGTTTCGCCTTGTTTGCCCTCGGGTCCGGTTGCCGGTACAGGGTTACCCATTGCATCTTTGATCAATACCCAGGTGTTGCCCCCATCGTAGCTGATCATCCATTGGTTGCTGCTGTTGACCTGTAAAACAGGGGTAACGCCGTTGGCGCCATCGATACCGTCTTTGCCATTCTGGCCGTTCACGCCATCCGCCCCGTCCTGTCCGTCGGCTCCGTCAACACCATCTTTCCCATCGACACCATCTTTTCCGTCGGCACCGTCTTTCCCGTCTTTTCCATCGTTGCCCGTAACGGGTATCTTATGCCCGTTCTGTAGGAGAAATTCACCTGCCAGTGTCCAGTAGTAACGGCCATCTGTATCCTGCTTCACACCGATCCTGGGTGCATCCACACCGTTTTTACCATCCTGACCATTTTGACCGTTCAGTCCGTTGGTAAGCGTGATCGTGGAGCCATCGCTCATGAGCAGCTCATAGCCGCTACCCGTGGCGGTGTAGGAAACAATGCTTACTTTTTTCTGAAGGGCCTCGGTGATCTGTTGGAGCGAGGTGATATCTGTATTGATCGTGCTGATCTTATCTTCAATATTGGCCACCCGGCCTTTGAGATCATTGAGCTCGTCGCGCAGCGCGCGGATATCTTTTTTGCTACAGGCTGCCGCTCCCAGCGAGAACATCAAAATCAGAAAAATGTGATTGAGTTGCATATGTTTTAGTTTATTTCAGTTCGGTTTTAATTTAAAAAGTGTCTGCCAGCCTGAACCTTCCGGAGTCTCTGTGGATAAGCTCCTCAACCATCCGTACGGGGCGGGCGACAAGCAGGGTTTCACAACGATATAAAGGTGGCAGGAAAATAGGGTCAATGCTTTTTTGGGGACGGACAAAGCAGGGACAACAGGGCGGACAATTTGAGGACAAGCACATAACATATTTAATATCAATTGAATATGTTTGGGTGTGAGCGCAGAAGTGCCAGGGGTGTGCAAATAGTGTATGACTAGTTTCACGCCTCTGGCAGGCCGCCTGAACATTTGGGCAGGCCCGCCTATACCATTCGGGCAGGCCCGCCTGTACTATTCGGGCAGGCAAAGATGACAAGGAACGGCCTCTTTCGAAAAGGAGACCGTCTGTCTGTACTTCGAAGATTAAGGCCGCTAAGTTTGTCCTGAAAAAATCGCCAGAAGGCGATAGCATCCTGGTTCGAGGCGAGGACGTCCCGAGGAATGGAGCGCTTTAAGTATTGAGTTGCGCTATAAAATCCTCAAGGCGGGTTTCTTCATCAAGGCAGAGGGATGCTTTGAGGCGGCGCTTGCTCCTGGACACACTCTCTTTGCTGATACCCAGGCTGCCTGCAATCTGGTAATTGGTGAGCTGGAGAAAAATAAGCGCGGCCAGGCGCTCCATAGCGGGGGTTATATTATCCGATGCGGCATGTAGCGCATTAAAGAAGGCAGGGTAAGCGTTGGAAAATTCGCTTCTGAAATGCTCCCACCCTTCCTCGGTAATAAGGGGGGCGGTGAGCAGCTGTTCTGCAGACAGGGAAGCCGCCGACTGCTTTTTATCGAGCTCCTGCTGCAGGGTATTCACCAGGTCGCTTTTTTCTTTCAGGTGGCCGGTGATAAGCGCTATCTTTTCCCTCGAATCGATGATCTTTTGCAAAGCCGCGGTGTGTTGCCGCTCCATTTCCTCTAATCGGTTGCGATCACGCGTCCGTTTGCGGCTGTAGAGCAATAAGGCAATAATCGTTAACAAAACCACGCATGCCAGGAGGGAATTACGGATGCTCTTTTCACGGCCGGCAAGCGACAAAGCCTGGCCCAGTGAATGCTGCACGTTATCAAATGCGATCTGCGCTTTGATAACCGACAGTTCGCTTTTCCGGGCACTGTCTTTTAATATATCCTTGTAGTCTGAATAACGTTGAAAATAATAGATCGCGCTATCGGTGTGGTTGTATTTTTGATGGTACTGGCCCAACACCTCGCAGGCATTAATAATTTCTCCATACAGGTTGTTTTGGTTGGCAATCGCCGATGCGCGGGATGCGGACTGATAGGCGGACTCATATTTGTTTTGCCTGAAATAAAAAGACGCCAAGGCATTCTCTGCCATCGCCATGTTGAGGACATCTCGCGTGGCCGAGCTTTGCTGCAGATAATGGGTAAGTAACGGACGGGCTTTGTCAAAAGCGCCCTCACTGGCATAAGTGATGCCGATATTGCCCAGCGCGATGCCCTTCCAAAGAGCCGCTCTGTCCGGGTCTTTTTCTTTTTGAAGCACCTTAATAATCTGGGAATAAAACCAGCGCGAGCTGTCATACTGATGCAGCCGGCGGTAGGCAGTGCCTAACAAGTCGCATTGATATATATAGACCCGCGGATCGCGGTGCATGGTGTCCTGATCCCATACGTCGAAAAACTGCAGCCCGTAATTAATGGATTGCCGGTAGTTTTCCTGTCCGAACAGCGAACCGCTCACGCCATAGAACCGGTTTTGCGTATAAGGGAAATATTCAAACCCTATTTTTCGTTGCACTTCAAGGGCCTTCAGGTTATAGAGCAGATGCGTTTCCGCAGAGGGCGGAATATCGGCCCTGATACTATACAACTCCGCATTGAGCTGTGCATCTCCCAAAGGGTAAGCCAACTTAATGGCTTTTTCTATCGCATTGTAATACTTTTCAGGGAAACCATGTTCGCGCGCAGCCATTATTTCAAACATCATCAACCGGACCTTCAATCTCCTGTCGGGATGTTTTTCAATATAGTCATGAAGCTTGCGGATATGCGTCCAGTACAGTTTTCTTTTGGGTATATCGTCTTTATAGATGCGTAGTGAATCAAAAAACACCTGTGCGGCATAGCTTTGATTGGTTCCCGATTTTTTCCAGGCGCTGATATATGCCTGTATATCCTCATCTTCACTACATGAAGCTAGGCTCAGAAGCAGTATTGCGTAGCATAATATTAGTTTTATCTTCATAATCAGCAGGCCATAAAAATAGTAATTATCAGGGAGATGGTGGGGAGGATGGATGGGATAGGCAATGGGCAATCAGCAAATTGACTATGGACAATTGACCATCAACTATGGACTATCGACAATGGACCATAGTCCACCGACTATCTCCCGCTTCAAAATAATTCCATTACTTTGCCGGGATAATTATGTCTACCCAATATTATATAACGCCCGAGGGATTGCAAAAGGCCAATGATAGCCGCGAACGCCGCGTCCATCCTGTGCTGAAAGTGCTGGCTGATTTCCTGTCTTACTTATTTCACCCGGTCTTTGTGCCGTTGTATGTAATCGCGTTTATCCTGTTTGTAGAGCCATTTTTATTTGTAGGGGCGGGTTTTCCCGAAAAAGCACTGACACTGGGCCGCGCTTTTATCAACTATACCTTTTTTCCCCTGATCAGTGTCTTACTCCTAAAGGGTTTGAGTCTGATCAGTTCCATCCGGCTTAAAGAGCGGAAGGATCGCATCATTCCTTTTATTATCTGCAACATCTGGTATTTCTGGATCTGGTATGTATGGAGAGAATTGCCCGGTGTACCTCATTACCTCGTGGTATTTTCATTGAGCGTTTTCCTGGCTTCTTCACTGGGACTTTTGGCCAACATCTACCTGAAGATCAGCATGCACGGGATCGCGCTCGGCACTGCAACGGCTTTCCTATGTGTACTGGCCATCGATCCGTCATCCGCCAATATCACCGTTTTTGTGGCACTGGCCTTATTGATCACGGGTCTCGTCGGCGTGTCGCGACTGCTGCTTGCCGAGCACACGCCCCGCGAATATTACCTGGGATTAGCGGTGGGAACGCTGGCTGTCCTGATCGCCAATACAGTAGCCTGACGTTTTCCTGCCATTGGGGGGGACGACCTTTGTCGCCGGCTTTGTGCTAACCGGAAAAAATATTACATGACCGGTAATGGTAATCCTTCGCTTTTTTGGTAGCTTCGTTTCAACTAACAAACAACTGTTATTTAAGCAATCAATTGTTAACAACGCAGATAAAATTGAACCGAGACTTTTCGTACCCCGAAGATGATCGCTAACCGGAGCGCGTTTTATCTGGATATAAAACAAAAATACGGATGAAAAAAATTAACATGGGCTTTCTGCTGCTTATGGGAGTGTTACCCGCCACAGCTCAGAAAGTAAAGTTTACAGAATTCGATTTGAGTAACGGCATGCACGTGGTGCTTCATGAAGACCATAAGGCACCCGTCGTGGTTACATCGGTCATGTATCACGTGGGAAGTAAAGACGAAGAAATCGGCCATACAGGTATGGCGCATTTTTTTGAGCATCTCCTTTTTGAAGGATCCAAGAATATCCAAAGAGGAGAGTTTATGAAAATCGTTTCTCAAAATGGCGGACAGAACAACGCCAATACCACGCAGGACCGAACCTACTATTATGAGGTGTTTCCCAGTAATCAGCTGGAAACCGGGTTATGGCTGGAAAGTGAACGCCTGATGCACCCGGTCATTAATGAAGTGGGCGTGAAAACACAGAACGAAGTCGTAAAAGAGGAAAAAAGATTAAGAATAGATAACCAGCCCTACGGTAACCTGATCTCTTCCGTGTTCTCCAGGCTGTTTACCAAACACCCTTACCGCTGGGCGGTGATCGGCAGCATGGAAGACCTGGACAACACAAAGCTGCCGGACTTCCTCGCTTTCAACAAAAAATATTATGCGCCCAACAACGCGGTACTGGTAGTAGCCGGTGATATCGATCCGGTTAAAACCAGAAAGCTGGTAGAGGCCTACTTTGGTCCGATACCAAAAGGTCCGGCCATTGAAAGAGTGGATGCCCGCGAAACAGCGATCAACCGGGAGATCGTAGATACCGCATACGACGATAACATTCAGATCCCGGCCATCGTAGCGGCCTACCGTACGCCGGGCATGAAATCGCGCGAAGCGGTAGCCCTGGACATGGCTTCCCAGATCCTGAGTGGTGGTGCCAGCAGTCGCATGTATAAGAAGATGGTGGATCAGAAGCAAAATGCATTGCAGGTAGCCGCATTCAATTACACCCTGGAAGATTATGGTGCCTACCTGACGTTTGCGTTGCCAAACGGACAGCAAAACCTCGACAGCCTTCTGGCAGATATGGACGAAGAAGTAGCCAAGTTACAGTCTTCTTTGATTTCGGAAGATGAGTTTACGAAGCTGCAAAACCAGGCGGAGAACGATTTCGTGAGCGGCAACAATACCATGATGGGTATTGCTGAAAGCCTCGCCAATGGATATACTTTTCATGGTAACACCAATCATCTGAACACCGAGCTGGATATTATTAAGTCGATCACCCGCCAGGATATCCAGGATGTGGCCAAAAAATACCTGAACAAGAACCAACGTGTCGTGATTTATTATTTGCCCAAAAAAGAAGCGGCAAAATAATCTTAAACTCATAAATCACAAATCAGACATCACACATCATACATCATACATCAGACATGATAAATGAATGGATGCCTACAAACTAAAAAATATAAGGATGAAAAAAATATTACTCGCATCTACCGCCCTGCTTTTTTTCACGGCGGCATTTGCACAAACAATAGATAGAAGCAAAAAACCCGAGGCCGGCCCTGCGCCTGCTATCAAGATTGCCGATCCGGCCAAATTTGTATTGCCTAACGGCATGACCGTATTAGTGGTCGAGGATCATAAGTTACCAAAAATTTCAGCAAGCCTGATCACTGACCGCGGCCAGATCATTGAAGGCGATAAAGCGGGTGTGATAGGCATTATGGGCGACATGCTTAACGAAGGCACCACCAGCCTGAGCAAAGAACAGTTTGATGAAAAGGTCGACATGATGGGCGCAACCGTATCGTTAAATTCCGGCGGGGGCTTTGTATCGGCACTGAACCGTTATTTCGAGCCGAGCCTGATGCTAATGGCGGATGCCCTGCGCAATCCCGCTTTCAAAAAGGAAAACTTTGAAAAACTGAAGTCGCAAGCGATCACCGGACTTAAAGCTTCTGAAAAGAACGCCAAAGCGATCTCGTCGCGTGTCGTGAACGCGATCGCTTTTGGTAAAGAAACTGCCAGCGGTGAGTTTCAGACCATAGAAAGTACTGAAGGACTGACGATCGATGACGTGAAAGATGCGTACAAACAATACTTAAGCCCGGCAAGCGGCATTCTTACTTTCGTGGGAGATATTACTCCGGAGCAGGCCAAAGCCTATGCTACTAAAGCGTTTGGTACCTGGAAGGGTAAAAAAATACCGATTGCTAAAAACGTTCCGGTGGCCAATCCGTCTAAAACGGAGATCGACCTGATCGATGTGCCTTCTGCGGTTCAGAGCGAGATCAAAGTGGCCAACCTGATCGCTAATCCTTATAACAATCCCGATTATCATGCCCTGGCATTGGCGAACCATATCCTGGGTGGTGGTGCAGAAAGCAAGTTGTTTATGAACCTGCGTGAAAAGCACGGCTTCACTTACGGAAGCTACAGTAACGTGGGATCAGGACGTTATCAAACAATGTTCAGCGCGGGCGCCTCGGTTCGCAATGATAAAGTGGACAGCGCTGTTGCAGAAATCATCCACGAGATCGAAAATATGAGAGCAGGCAAAGTGTCGGCAGAAGAGCTGGCTACTGCGAAAGCCGTGTACAACGGTGCATTCGCGTTACGCATGGAAAATCCGCAGACAACAGCTACGTACGCAACCACTATCCTGATCAACGGCCTGTCCAAAGATTATTACCGCACGTTTCTGCAAAAGCTGAATGCTGTTACCGTTGCGGATATCAAACGGGTAGCGCAGAAGTATTTCAACAGTGCCGACACGAGAATCGTGGTAGTGGGCAAAGCGGCTGCGGTGAAACCTGGTCTGGAAAAGCTCGGGTACCCCGTAAAGATGTATGATATCTACGCGACACCAGTGTCCGAAGAAGCAACAAAACCATCAGCGGCTGTAGACAAAAACATCACAGCCCAGGCAGTGATAGACAAATACATTTCGGCTATAGGCGGAAAAGAAGCGCTGGAAAAAGTAAATAGCGTGAGCGCCGACGTGACTATGAATGTAAGTGGTCAGTCGTTGAGCGGTGTCATGAAGAAAATGAAACCTAATAAGTTCCTTATGGAGATAGGCGTGCAGGGAATGACCGTGATGAAAATGGTGTATGATGGTAAAACGGGATACCAGTCTCAAATGGGCCAGAAAAAAGAAATGGATGCAGATATGCTCGCCAACTATTCTGACAACAAAGGAGTTTTCGAGCAACAATTTTACAATACCGAAGGTTACAAGCTGTCAGCGCCCACCGTGGAAAAAGTAAATGGTGAAGACACTTACAAAATTGTGGTGACCAAACCCAGCGGGCAAAGCGCCACAGAATACTATTCTGTTAACTCCGGCTTGCTCACCAGGATGGAATCTAAAGTGAAGACCGCGGGCCAGGAAATTGAGCAGACGATGGATTTTAGTCAATATGTAACCGTAGGAGGTGTAAAAATGCCCGGTTCTATGTCGCAAAGCGTGATGGGACAATCATTCGATATGACCATGAGCAACTATAAGATCAACGAAGGCGTATCTGACGAAGATTTCAAATAAATAGGGTAAGGAAATAATCAGGGCTGAAGCGTTTAGTAATCCCCAAACGCTTCAGCCCTTTTTTATTGGGCGTATAAGATTTTTACGTTTATGTTTTTTACCAGGGAGACCGCAAAAAAATACGCAGAGAAACACAAAGAGAAAAGTGTAGATCAGCGCTTATGGTCCACGGTCCATTGCTAACTGCTCATTGCGCACCACTAAAATAACCTGTACGTCAACCCGCCCAGGATCACACGGCCCGGCTGGCCCGGAATATAGATGCTGGTGAAATTTAAAAGATTGTCTATAGTCAGCCTCACGCTAAGGTGCTGCTGCAACAGTTTCTTTTCAAAAGTGATATTGACCAGGGATTGCGCCGGAACAAAAGTATCAAACCGGTCGATAAACTGATTCCCATTGTAATCTCCGAACGGATATTTACCACGATAATTGAGGCGCGCATTCACGCTCAGGTCCCAGGGTCTGTAGGTATACAGGATTTTCAAATTCAACATATGCCTGGACCGGTTCTCAATACCCCAGTAATCTGAGGGCTGAGGCGCAAACGAGTTGCCCGTTTTAGCATCATGTATGTTGATGCTGTAAGGCCAGTTGCCTGCGCGGATACTATCCTCCACACTGAGATCCTTAGCAATAAGATATTGATAGCCTGCGTTGATATCGAGGTTGGAGAACGGTGTCACGGAAACGCTTGTCTCAATGCCTTTATTGGTGGCGCGGGGCAGGTTCCGGTAAGAAAATAGCTGACTGATCTCCGTTCCGGTGGCAACCAGCACAGCGTCGATCTGGTTGTAGATCTTATGATAAAAAAAGCTGGTCTCCCATTTAATTTTGGATGTGGGTTGCCACAGCCATCCCGCATTCCACGAGGTGCTGCGTTCCGGTTGAAGTCCTTTGCTGAGTTGTTGAACGATATAATTTCTGATCTCGCTGATACCTCCCTGCTCCTGCATAGACTGAAGGGTAGGTAATAATCTTTCATTACCGATGACGAGATAATTGGCGGTAGGATTATAAAACACCTGGTACAGCATCCGGAAATCCGGAGCCTTAAAACCGGGCCCGACACCTGCTTTTAATTTTAATGAAGGTACTACCTGGTATTGCAGGCCCAGGCTGGGGCTGAGTTTGCCGCCATAATACCGGGTGTGATCGTATCTGAGGCCTCCTGTTATTTGAAACAGCTTACCCGGGTCCCAGCGTCCCTGCAGGTAGGCGAAGGAGGCGCTTTGCTGTTGTTTGCCGCCGGTGCTTTTGCTGTTGATCTGTTCGTATGTCAGGCCCACTCCTGCAGTCAGCTCCATCCGGTCGGTCCATTTTTTTGCGAACTGCTGTTCCAGGCGATGAAGGTTCTGTACGAAAATATTTTCTGCGACGTTGCCAGACTGTCCCGTCCAGCGAAGGTTTTCGTTGGTGGTATAACGCGTGAAATAATAGCGGGTCAATGCTCTGATGTTGCCGGAAAACGTATGGTCAAAAGTGCCCGAAAGGTTCAGGTCTTTTTCATCCTGGTGGTCTTTGCTGATCTGGCCATCGCCCCAATCCTTCGACATGATCGAACGGCGCAAACCGTAGCGGCCGCTCATACCGGCAACGCTTTTCTTAGCCAGCTGGTAGCGAAGGCGTCCCTGTAAGCTATAATTGTCATAAGGCGGCGCTGTCGTTCCTGATTGAATATACTCGTTGGTATTGAAGCCGTCCGTGTGATAATAGTTTGCTGAAATGGAAGCGGATCCCCGTTGATGATAAAACGGTGTTTCTCCTTCGATGGTCGCATCGGTGATATTTAAGCTTCCGTAGCTCAGGCTGGCCAGGGCCTGCGGACGTACAGCCCCATGCCGGGTAATGATATTGATGGCGCCGCCCAGCGCTTCACTGCCATACAAGCAGGACGACGCGCCTTTGATAATTTCGATGCGCTCCACATTCGCCACGCTGATACGCGACAGATCGAAATTGCCGCTGTTCCGGCCCAGCATGGGTTGACCGTCAATCAGGATCATGACATAGTCGCTGCCAAAACCCTGCATCTGCACGCCCACCGACCGCGAGCCGCCGCCCACGTTATTGACAATGGCCACCCCTGTTTGTTCTTTCAGCACTTCATCCAATCGCCGGCTTCCCATCAATTCGATCATACGGCGGCTGATGATCTTTACGGGCATGGCGCTGTTTTCTGCGCGAATCAGGTTGTCTGGCGGTGGCCGGTTGGCAGCCGCTTCCACTGCTACGCCTTTAAGCAACCTGGCTGATTTTACCAGCTGAATAGTAGCGTCATTGGCACTGTCGGCTTTGATGTCAACAGCACCCTCATAAGGGTCATAACCGACCGAAGTGCAGCGGATCTGGTACGTTCCGGGGTATAAGGACCGGAATACAAACCGCCCTTCTTTAGTAGTGACTGCTTCCAGGTGTCCGGGCTCGAGCACTACCGTCGCCAATGACAACGGTTGATGATCCTGGTTCAAAATGCGGCCGGATAATGTTAAAGACGGATGCTGGCTGCTGGCGACCTGGCAGGTCAACAGCAGCCATAGTATGATGCCACAATGATTCATCCGGTTCATATGAATTGAGTATTATCCGCTCTTACGTGTAAAGCCACTGACAGATAAACAGGCAAACCCGCACTTTTGAAGGTGTCGTTGGTTGTGCCAGGGAAATAATACAGTCGGGTATAAAGTAGTCAGGAATGGAAGCGGCGAAAGCCTTATGCGCTAGTTACTCGCCAGCGCTTCGACTTCGAACACCTGACCAAAGCGTTCAAAGGTTTCGGCTGCTTTTTGCATGATCTGTTGCCGGGTCGGTTCTTCCCGGCCGATCTCATTCATGACATCCTGGAAGATCTTCCACATGCGGCCGGCATCCGATCCGTAACCCGAGAAGAACGAAAACCCTTTCGTAATACCGCGCTTTTGCAGCATCTGGATGATATAGGGGCCTCCCATAATAGAACCTTCCAACACGTAAAGTGCGCCTATGGCTTCGGCTGCGTTGTGGATCAACGGCGCCTCCGCCCGGGGCAATTGCTCTGTGGTAGCGTTCAGCGCCTCAATGTCTGCCTTCAGGAAGGAGCTGGTACGCCGCTGTTCATAATCGGGCAGGATGATGGTGATAAATGGCGCGATGGATCTTTCCACTGCATTGAAGTAGGCATAGAAGTACTTTAAAAATCGGGCATAGTCTGCAGGAGATTCAATAGTTTTTATTTTTTGAACGACCCGCTTTTCTAATTGCTGATGTGCTGTTTTGGTTATTTCTCTTATTTGAACCGATACCATACTTTTTGTTTTTAAAATAAGGCTACAAATTTGGATGTAATCCAATGGCATTATCTATGCGATCTGTATTCTTTTGTATGAAAACTGTATTATTTAAATCGGCCAGCTATTTTATCAACCAGGATATCTTTTTTTTGTGCCCATGTTCCGGGCAGGGTTACTGGCTTTCTTCATTTGTCATGGCGTGTGGGCAAGCGCCCAGCGCATCGTCACGCTGAGCAGTGCCCATACCGAAACGGTCGACGCGCTTGGGCTGGGTAAGCAGATCGTGGCGGTCGATGTGACCAGCGAATATCCCGGCTATGTTAAGAAATTGCCACGGGTTAGTTCCAATCGTTCGGTATCTGCCGAAGGCATTTTATCCTATCGCCCAGAGGTAGTGGTAGCTGAGGCTGCTGATATACCCCTCACGATTCAGCATCAGCTGAAGGCTTCAGGCGTTCGGCTGGTCCTGACCCGACAGGAGTTTTCAGTCAGGGGAATGGTAAGATTCATCAGGCAGATTGCGGAAGGATTGGGTGTCGCAAAAAAGGGCGAGCAACTCGCGAGTCAAACCGTTACCGCCACTGCAAAGGCGGTGGCTTACGTAAAAAAATACCAGGGGCCTCAACCCCGGGTATTGTTCCTGTATGCACGCGGTGTAGGCATGATGAGCGTTGCGGGGAAGGACAACAGCATTGATGCGATGATCCGGCTGGCCGGCGGAACCAATGTTATTAAAGCATTCAGCGATTTCAAACCTTATAGTACGGAAGCTTTGGTGAAGGCCAACCCCGATGTTATTTTGATGTTTGACATGGGATTAAGCAGCCTTGGCGGCAAGGCCGCGGTGTTGTCTATGCCCGGCGTATCACTAACCAATGCCGGTAAAAACGGGAGAGTGGTGGCCATGGATGCGCATCTGCTGACCAACTTTGCCAGCCGGCTTCCGCAGGCCATTATTTCGCTCCACAAAGCACTGATGTTGTAGTTAAGAGGCGTATGAATAAGAAGATATTATACATCCTATTGATTGTGGCGCTCATGGTTTCCGTTCTTCTCTCGCTGAGTATGGGCGCCGTCCACGTACCGTTGAAGGATATTACTTCTTTTTTTATACAGCGATTGCGGCTGACTGCCATCGTTCCTGAAAATATTACTTATGCCGGTATCATTGGTGAAATACGGTTGCCGCGCACGATCCTTAGCGTGCTGACAGGTGCGGCATTAGGTATGTCAGGCGCTGCTGTGCAGAGCGTGTTTCGCAATCCGTTGGCCGAGCCTGCATTAATAGGGATCTCGTCAGGCGCTTCGCTGGCCGCGGCTTTTATCATTGCGATGGAGCCCTGGTTCCTGATAAGCCTGGGAAATCTTTCAGGCCATTATCTGCTGGCTTGCGGGGCGTTTATTGGCGGAGCAATAGCCGCTTTTTTAGTGTATCGGCTTTCCAGAGCCAATGGCATACCGCACACGACCACGATGTTGCTGGCAGGCATTGCGATCAATGCACTGGCAGGGGCGCTCACCGGACTGATGTCTTTTATTGCTGACGAGCGACAACTGCGCAGCATCACTTTCTGGCTCATGGGCAGCCTTGCCGGTGCCAACTGGAAGGCTGTATGGGGAACACTTCCTTTTGTGCTCCTTTGCCTGCTGTGGCTGCCGCGTCTTGCCAAGCCGCTCAATGCCTTTGCACTGGGCGAAACACAAACCAACCTGCTGGGCATGCAGGCCAACTGCGTGAAAACAAAAGTAGTGCTGCTGGCAACAATGGCCACCGGTGTGTCCGTTGCCTTTACCGGCATCATCGGTTTTGTAGGCTTGCTGGTGCCTCACATGTTACGGCTTATAGCAGGAACGGACAACCGCTTCCTGATACCCGCATCTGCCATCCTGGGGGCGTTGGTGTTGACACTTTCTGACCTGGTAGCGCGCACCATCGTGGCACCGCTGGAACTTCCCATCGGTGTTGTAACCGCTTTATTGGGCACGCCGGTATTTTTATATATACTGATCAGGGACAAAAAAAATCTTTATACCCGGTAAAAGAAATAGTAGCATGTTGCGGATCGAGCATATTTTTTATACAATCAAAGAGCACCAGCTGATTCAGAACATCAGCTTTGTCGCGCGCCCCGGGGAATTGGTAGCTGTTCTGGGTGCCAATGGTGCAGGGAAATCGACATTGATCCGGCTGCTTTCCGGCGAGATCCGTCCGGACAAGGGACTTGTCAGTTTAGGTGGCCGCACCTTGCAGCAATATGGTGCGGTGGAGCTGGCGCGTAGGCGGGCCGTGATGTCGCAACAAGTAACCATGTCCATGGATTTTACCGTCAAAGAGGTGGTGCTCATGGGACGTTATCCGCATTACCAGATCAAGGCGTCTGGTGATGACCACAGGATAGTGGAGGAGGCACTGTTGCTTTGCGGGTTGGAATATCTGGCGGATCGTTCGATCCTCACCCTCTCGGGCGGTGAACAGCAAAGGGCACATCTGGCGCGGGTTCTGGCCCAGGTTTGGGGAAATACAGACGCACTGATTCTGATGGATGAGCCGACAGCGGCGATGGACATTCAGCATCAGCAGCACACACTAGCTATCTTGAAAGCGTTGAGCCGGAAAGGCTGTATTGTCGTATCCGTATTGCACGACATGAACCTGGCTGCCCAATACGCAGACAGGATCTTACTTTTGAAAAACGGACGGAAGTTCTTTGATGGCGCACCCGAGGAAGTGCTTACTGCACGAAACATCTACACTGTTTTTTCAGTAGATGCAGAAGTCTGTGCCCACCCGGTAACCTTGCGGCGACAGGTCTTTACCCGACCCGTGTATCTGAATGACGTTGATTTCAGGCCAGTGCGCTAGGCGACACCCCGTAATATTTTTTAAAGGCGGCACTAAAATTATTCTGATGTGAAAAGCCGACTTGCAAGGCTACTTCGTAAACACTCTTTCCATCTCCCGTCAATAGCTTACGGGCATACTCCATCCTGAGACGGGTAACATAATCATAGATCGTCGTACCAAAATATTCTTTGAAGCCGCGGCGGAGCTTGAATTCGTTCAGGCAGGCTTGCCTGGACAATTCCTTTTGGGTGGGCGGATCCGTAAAGCGCTGTTCCAGTATCTGGCGGGCACATTCAAGTTTGTCCAGGTCATCGCTGCAAATCGTAACGCACGGCGAGTTTTCGTCATTGCTCTTCAGCTGTTCCAGCTGGTACATCAGCAGTTCCAGTATATGTGCCTCCGTGTGGATCCTTTTCATTTCATTCTGATAATTGCAGTTGATCATGCTTTCAATGACCCGGCGCATTTCATAAGTCACCTGGAAATCTTCTGTGCTGAAGCTGGTATAATGGCCGGCGGCGATATTGTTGGTAAAATCTTCGTGCAACACCGATTGCCGGTCTACGAGATTAAAATAGTAATCTTTACTAACGACCACCAGGAAGTAAGTGTACTCTACATTTTCCTGCAAGGTGTAGATCTTTTGTGTAGATGGAATGTAATGCAGGTTGTGCCGGCTGCGGCCATATAAAATATTAGGCCTCGGATTTCCTTGCTCCGCCTGCGTTTTAGAGGACGCGTTTGTTTTCCGGTAGAAAACAAACTGACTGGTAATGGTTTCCCCCTCCACAACCGTTTGAATGGAAAGCGGCTTGTTGAGTTGGATAACGGAGTACATAACGAACAAGCCGCCCGTTGTCAGATAGCGGGTCTGAATGGACCCGTAATCATTATTGAACCCGGCCTCTTTTTCGGAAAACTTATAATCCGGCGTAAAACTTTCCGGAACGTCGGCTTCGATCAGCCAGCCATCCAAATTTTCCAATTTTGTTTTGATAACCATTGGATGCTATTTATTTAAAAACCTGTAACATGCGGCGGCCCAAAAGGCATGATAGGTTAGCCGGAAAGACGAAGTCTCTACAGGTTTGGTACAATTAAATTTGTTTCGGAGCGAAGGTACACGGTCGGCAAATGAACACATTTACGATTTTGGCAAAAGCTGTTTACGATTTTTGGAATTTCTGCGAACGAAGAGGGTTGCGATAAGGTCCGGCTACAAGAGGGCACGAGGAGCCGGAGGGTGGCCCGCCAGCCATATCCATCAGGCTGGCCGAAGCTCAGTTTAACAAGTCCAGGCGGCCGGTGATCGCCTAAACTTGAAATGATATTGTCTGATCAGGATGGACAGCGTGGACTTATCGATCCTTTGATTACAGCATGACAAACGCGTTCAACAGCAAGCTGTAAAAACCTTCCGCCTGCTCGTGGGTAAACAATAGCTGCAGCCCGCTGAAAGGCATTTGTATCATCAGCGATTTAACGGCTCCGCTTTTCCAGATGGAAGTATTGTTGGTGATATGCTCAAATCGAAGCAGCAAGGTTTTGAACTCTTCTTCGCTCAGCGTCATCAGCATTCTTCTGAATCCGATAACGATACGGTTACCGTCTTCAGTGTAAACTACTTCATCTTCCTCTTTATTGACATATAGTTCCCGAAAGTGTGAGATCATATTTGTACTTATTTTTAAAATGGAATACCCAGATCATTTTGGACGAGGCAATAGCTTCAGCCGGTGCTCCAACAAGCCAGGAGGGGCATCGCCGGGTTTAAAAGATGTTCCGACCGTGGGAATCAGAGATAGCTTTTGAGCGGGCGCTTTTCCAGTGATGAGTTGCAGTGTGCTGTCTGTAGCGTCCTCCATGTCTGCAACCACGACATCGGGCGTCATCCCTTCAAAATAATCATACCAGCTGTCTGCATTTTTGATGAGAAAACTGCTCAGGTAGACGTTGTATTTGTCGATGCGGACAGGGAAAAAGCCAACAGGTTTGCCGTAAGTCCTTTGTCCGACGAGCTGTACATTTAAATAGGGTTTTAAAATGCTGATCAGCATCTCCGCAGCGGAAGCGGTGTTGCTGCTCACTATAAAATATATATTCCTGATGCTGTTTAGGTTTCCCTTTTTACTGAAGTGATACGTATTACCGGCTTCGGTATAGTCTACATCCGCCATTGTAGCGTTTCGCCCCTTATAGCGAACGGGGTTGCCGTTCTCATCGAGATAGGCCTGGTGTCGCAGGATGGGCGCTTTGCCGTTCTGCATTTGTGCATTGTATTGTTCGGAAAACATTTTTTTACCGTGCACGAAAGAGGGCGCCACAAGATTGGCCACATACTCCGCGGTCGCCACATATCCTCCCTGGTTGTCACGCAGGTCAATAATGATATGGCGGGGTGCTAACGCTTCAAATCCGGTAAAACTATTGTCCAGCAGGCTCTGGCATTGGCTCAACTCCGGGAAAGAGCCTATGGCGATATAAGGGATCTTATGCCCGTCAATGTCAATCACCTCGCTGTTAAGCACCGCATTGGAGGCATCGGAAGTGGCGGCCATACGAGCGGCGGTGCCCGGACTGTCGTCTATATAAGAATACTTTGGACTTTTACCCTTAACGGATGATTCATAGGCAAGAGCAGTCGCCGGATTGATTTTCAGTTGAGTAATGTCAAACAGCTCAGTTCTGAAAGCGTGAACGTCAGGCTCGATATCGCCATACCTTTCCCGTGGCTTGAATACCGAATAGGGAGGTAAGACCTCGTTCCATAGATATACCTGTCTTGCATAGAGATAGATACTGTCGATCGTGAACGCTGTCCGGCTGCCTGTGAGCGGAGCAATATCTCCGGCGAATAGGTCAGGAGCCTTTTTGGTGCAGGCTCCCGACAAAATCACCAAAGACAGATTAATCGCTAAAAGTCGAAAAGAGAAAGACATGTATCTGATTTTATAAAATCAAAGCTTTACCAGATGCTATAAAAAATCTTCTAAAGCATTGAGCGCAATTGATACGCTGAAAATTATTCCCCTATGGTAAGTGTTTTCCCGGTTGGTATTTTAAAATAGGAAACCCGAACATTCTCTTTGTTGGAAATGATAATTCTGCTAATGTTTCCTGCGGGGGCGTCATCCGGAATTCTAATTTTTATGGTACTCCCCTTCTCTACCACGATCGGCGCTTTAAAGGCTCCTCCCGAAGTCGAAAAGCTGGCTATATCCCCATCTGTCAGGATATAATATTTTGTGGCGGCCTCGGGGTGGGTCAGAGTAAGCTGTTCGCCTCTTTTAACGGTTTTCCCAACATCCGGACTGTCATGTTGCAATAGACGCGGAAGAACGATATGTACAGATCCTTTAACAATGGTATGTTTAGCAGTCACCATTTTTACTTTGTAATATCCCGTGTCTATCTCCTTGATGAAAGGTATCAGTAATGAAACGCCTGTTGTTGAAAACTCATTGGTTGTATCGACTGATACGGGTATGTCTTTATTTTCCGCATTCACCAGGTAAAATTTGCTTTTTAGAGTATCCGGTATAAAGTATTGCCCCGATAATCCCACGCTGGTACCCAGCTCTCTTTGCTCGCTTACTTCAAACTCGGGAGCCGGCTCATTAATGACTGCTTTTAGATAATATTTTTTTGTGCTGCCATCCTGAGCGGTGACCGTGAACGTAGTACCGGTTTTAAAATCCACCTTCGCGCCTGATGCGGGGCTAATGGAAGCGCCAGGTGCCAGGCCAATTTGAGTAGTCACTGTTTCGGGAACGATTTGGAAAGGAGCCCAGTAGATGATGATGGTATCATTGGCAACAGATCCTTTAGCCGTGTGGCCTTTATCATCCGTCACGCTAAAAGTCTCGATATGGGTATATGGCGTTTTCAAATATTCTTTCTTGCAGGAACAAAAAAGAAAGCCCCATCCTATAAAGACCAGAGAAATATGGTTCAGGTATTTTAATGTAGACATGATGTATCAATAATTTAAGAAATTAAGAACAGTGCGGTTGTGACAACCGCACTGTTGCTTATGAAGCATTCAATGGTGTTTTGTTCCGGATATTATTCAACCAACCCGATATCGAACTTGTATACACCTCTGTTATTGACTGGACTACCTTCTCCGTCGATATTGGTAGCTTTGAAGGCATAGGTATCGATACCGTCATTGATAAACATCACTACGTTGCTCACCGGTGTAGCTTGGTGGGTGATGGGGTTATAGTTCCACCATCCGTTTGGTGCGCTTGCCGTGCCGGTATTTCGGCCGAATGTACTTACAGCGTTCGCTGCATCATAATCAGCCTCTGTAATAGTACTTAAAGATTTGCTGGTGACCAGGTATTTATAGGTATAGCCAGATGCAGGGCTCACCGTACCGTTATTGATACCTGTAAATAAAAGGTTCTCTGCAACGGCTCCTGTCGCGTCCTGCGCACCGGTGATGATATTTACATAGCGGGTACCGAAGCCGGACGGGCCCAAAGCCGGGTTGCCATAGTTTCCGTAGATCGTAACCGAACTGATAGATGGTACAGCGGCCGTGGTATTGTCAAGCTTTAACGGAGCTACATCGCTGTTTTTCTGACAGGAAGCCATAACTAACGAGAGACTTATTACTGCTAATGCTGTGCGGGACAGACTTTGAAATTTTTTTTTCATGTGTTTTAATTTTTAATGAATGGAACTGTTTATTTACTGCCTGAGCGGAACCGATGGCACGTAGCTTCTTTAGGCGCCGATTAAAGCACAGCGCTCATCTGATTCTCTCAAGAATTTATACGATCGAATTCAAACCGGATACACATTGATCCTCCGGCGCTACTTTATGATCAGTTCAGCGGTATGGGTGATTGGATCCCAATCGCCAAACTTGAAAGTGAAAGTGGAAACCCCATGTTCGCCTTTGGGCAAGCTATCTGGAATTTTCAGATGTGCTTCGCGGCGGTTGCTGGAGGGGTCAATAATAAGGTCGTAGTCTTTACCGGCCACGGCTACCTTCACCCATTTCAAATCGATAAACAATCCGCCAGTATTGCTCCCCGTAAAAGCAGTGGCCTTGAAAGTGATGGTTGCTCCGCGCGAGGTTTCTATCGGATACCAGGACTGTGCAATTTCAGGTACCGCATAAGTGATATGCAATGGCTTTTCCATTTTAACCGTATGGCCTAAATAACGCAACGTCACTTCATACCGCCCGCTATCGGCGGTTTCCGGGATGAGAATACCTGCGAGAGAATAGGTGCCCGAATGATCGGTTGTTAAATGAGCATCTTGCAGGTGCGGGGTGATGGTCGCTTTCGTAGCCAGGTTTACCAGGTCTACGCCGAGTGTGCCTGTTTCCTTACTTAAAAAATTGCCAATAATACGCGGCATGTATTGAGCGGGATTGGTTTCAAATTGATCCTGGTTCCACCCGATCTGTAACCCGGGGGTATTTTGTGGCACAATGCTTAGTTTATAAACACGTATACTTCCGTCGGCCCCCTTCACCCTGTAGCTCTGAGTAGTGTCATCTATCGCTACGGGTAATATCTTCGTGCTTAAAGTAGCACCTTCTTCCACCTTGATTTCTGGCTGTATCACCTCCAGGCCCAGGTAGAAAGGCAGGTAGACTGTGATCAAATTTTTGCTATGGTCAATAGCACCGTAAATTTCCCCGTCGGTAATATTGGTTACCCTATAAGAAAGCATGCGGTTTGCAGGCAGCTTCTCATAATCGATTGTTTTTTTGCAGGCGCTAAAAACAATAAGCAGTGTAAAACATACAGCATAAAGGTTTCTGGTTTTCATCTATATAGCTTTTATAAATTTTTGTCAGATCGAACTCGCACAACAATTATCAGCGCTTTGGCTATCGTATAGCCTGCTAATGGTTATGCTCATTTCATTTTATTATTGGTTCATATTTTTCTTTGATGTATACAACTCTCGTAGCTCCCACATCCTGTTTTTGACTTCCGACCTCGGACCTCCGACTTTACCTCATCTCAAACCCGGAAGCCGAGGCGGGCACAATCACATATTCGAAAGTGAAATACATGTGAGGCGTTTTTCTGAACATCTTGTCCGGTGTAAAAACATCTTTATACACACTGATCATCCTGATCTTTGCAAAGTCACCGCTCGCCAGTCTCACGATGACCGTCCTTACAATGTTTTCGCCTTTGTTCGTTTTTATAGGATTGCCCAAGGCATAGGCCACATGCTTCTTCTCTTCGCTGCCGTCGCCTACCGTTGTTCCTCCGAAATCATAGAGATACCAGCCGACTCCTTCTCCAAATGAACCCGCATCGTCAGTACCCAGAATAGCGTTGCCTGTTTTGAAGCTGTTAGCAGGCGGTACTTCAGTCACTTCATCAAAGGTCTTTTCTACAATAGCAATACCACCTTTGCCAGGACCTCCTTTTCCAAAGTTTTTGCCATCAGTACCATTATTGCCTCCTAATGAGGCGTTGTACAGGCTACTGAAAGAAAGGTCCCAAAGAGAGGTTTTGGCATAGCTGCGGGGCTGTACCTTTTTATAATCCAGGCTAAATAAAATTTCAACTTTCGGTGCCGTCGGGTCTTCATCATTGGATTCCGCCGGCAGGTTTTCCACTCTCTGCAACTTATAATAGGGTACCATGTCTGCTGCGCGGGCGATTACTTCCGGTTCCGGATCGGGCTTAAGCGGGTTGTCTTTTGTACAGGATGCAGTAAACAAGGCGGGAAGCCAAAGCCACATCAGTAGTCGGGCAAAATGTATATTTCTTTTTTGGGTTGATCTGACCATGTTATCTTATCATTTAGAAGTTAGTATTCAGGCAAGGAGCCTGTGGGTTACTGTTGTCTCTATTCATTTACAGGCGGTATCATCAGTCTTTGGTTTTCAGGTTCCGGCTCCCGTCCTGCTGCACGTAATACTTGAAAGTAAAGTAGGGCGCAGGCCAGTTCAGATCGGTAACCGCAGGCGGGTTGCCTTTGTAAACATTGATCAGCTGCAGTTTCGCATATTTTCCATCGGGTAGCCGGATCACGTAGGTCCGATTCGGCACCGGCTTCACCAGGTGGGTATTCAAGTCGTAAAAAAACCAGCCCACCGAGTTTTCTGATGAGGCCCAACCTATTTTCTGAATAGTACTGTTGTTAAACTCGAGGTCGGAAGCAGCTTCCGTTACCTGGTCGTAAGGCTGGTCGTACATCACTACTGCCGTGTTCGTGGCGGCGCCCTGGAAGCCAGGATTATATTTATAAGAAGCATTGTTGACAAATACTTCGCTGTTGTAGGGACCGGTGAAAGCAATGTCCCAGTCTTTCGTTTTTAGATAAGCAGCCGAGTCTGCCGCGTTTCTGATCCATATTTGTTTCTGATCTTTGAACCGGAACAGGAAAATATGGAAGGCTCTTTTTTCTTTTCCGTCCACGCCATCACTCATTGATGCGCCTGTGTCGCCCGCCAGGTCATAGATCACCGTGCTCTTGCCGTCCTCGAGCGAAACGATACTGTCTTTTTTAGAACAGGAGGTGATGCATAACGCACAGGCTGCGCTCAATACCGACATGAAGAGCCATTTTTTTATCCATTCATATTGGCCGCTCCGCCGGATGGGTCTTCGCCTCTCAGAAAGATTTGTTTTAAGCTGTTTCATCAGATGATGGTTTAAACGATACTGGTGATTTTTTCCGGGACTGCAGTTGAATCAATGCTCTTAGTAGTATCAACAAGTTGCTGCAGTTCGGCAAGAGCAAAATTGCCGCTCTGCGAAGGGAAGTCTATATTACAAGTGTATTAAGATGTATTCAAAATGTATTATGACATTGGTATTACAATTGAACATGACAATGGGCAATGAACAATTGGAAACTGGCAATAGGCAATACCAATGAGGCTGGCAGGTGTGCTAAGGACCGGGCCATTTTCAAGACGCCTGAGCGCATGGATTACTGAGGTTGGGTGAAAAGAATCTTTTCGGATGACAAAAAAATTAGTTTGATATTACTAAATATATTAGTTTTGCTGTTGATAAATATTTTAGACAGGATATAGCTAAATTGTATTTTTGATTTATGGCAAAGACAGATAAATTACCTGAAGTAGATATAAACAGCGAAAAATTTAAGGCGCTGAAACTTACCATGGAAAAGCTTGATAAAGATTATGGTAAGGGTAGCGTAATGATGATGGGAGAAAAGGCAGTTGAGAGCCACCCGGTGGTATCAACGGGCTCCATTGGCCTCGATACGGCCTTAGGCATCGGCGGTTTACCGCGTGGCCGGGTGATCGAGATATATGGTCCGGAATCGTCCGGTAAAACGACCGTTGCGACCCACGTGATCGCACAGGCGCAAAAAAAAGGCGGCATGTGCGCTATCATTGATGCCGAGCATGCTTTTGACAGTGTTTATGCCCGGAAATTAGGCGTAAACGTTGATAACCTGCTGATCAGCCAGCCCGACTACGGCGAGCAGGCGCTGGAAATTGCTGACCGCCTCATCCTTTCCGGAGCGCTCGACGTGGTGGTGATCGACTCTGTGGCGGCGCTGGTGCCCAAAAGTGAATTAGAAGGAGAAATGGGCGATAGCAAAATGGGTTTACACGCCCGTTTGATGAGCCAGGCGCTGCGTAAGCTGACGGCGACCATTTCCAAAACCAATACCATTTGTATTTTTATCAACCAGCTTCGTGAAAAGATCGGCGTTATGTTTGGTAACCCCGAGACGACAACCGGGGGTAACGCTTTGAAATTCTACGCCTCTGTAAGGCTGGACATCCGCCGTCAGACCCAGATCAAAGACGGAGATGAGACCATCGGTAACCGTGTCAAGGTTAAAGTGGTGAAAAACAAAGTGGCCCCTCCTTTCCGTGCCGCAGAATTCGATATCATCTTCGGAGAAGGTATTTCTAAAACAGGAGAGATCATCGATATGGGCGTCGATCTGAATATTATTCAAAAAAGCGGTTCCTGGTACAGCTATAATACGGACAAGCTGGGTCAGGGTCGCGATGCCGTAAAAAATCTGTTGAACGATAATCCTGAACTGGCCGGAGAAATCGAGACCAAGATCAGGGAAAAAATTGCGGAGCTGAAACAGGCTTAAAACCGTACCGGTATATTTTATTTGATGGGTTAGTGTAGCCGCCTCACAAACTGGGGCGGCTATTTTATTGATTAATAGTCACCTTGTTAAATATCGGCTTGAAAATTGTAAATATCTAAACCGAGAAATAAAAAAGCGCATCATTATATTAGTTTTTATCGTAATGTTGACGCAAAGGTTTCCTGCAATCCGGATGGCGAATGACCAGCGATGAACTTCTTGTATCAATGTTAACTGCGTTTATACATGACAACGTTCG
The DNA here is from genome assembly GCF_055693045.2 of Niabella sp. ZPM-14. NCBI lineage: Bacteria > Pseudomonadati > Bacteroidota > Chitinophagia > Chitinophagales > Chitinophagaceae > Niabella > Niabella sp. ZPM-14. The sequence goes on along the minus strand of NZ_CM181148.1, from coordinate 2,282,310 downwards.
CGCACCAGCATCGATAGTAGCAGCCAGCCAGAGGAAAGCATGGCGCAATTCATAACAAGAGTAGAACTAATTAAAATAAAACACACGGATGAAGATAGCAATGCCCGTTGATGACCTGGTAACGAAGATGAGAGAGTATTTTACTTCCGAATCGAACTATCCTTTTAAAAACGAAGATCCTTTCCGGCTCGACCTGTTGAGTGATTCTCAAATGAAAACACAGGGGGAACGTGTGGCGACCCAGCACGAGATTTTGAAAACCAGGCAGCCGGACAAGGTGTTAAAGCGCCTCAATGATAATGAGGATGTGATCGTCAAAGTGCAGCAGATGCTGGCCGAGACGATCAAGGAAAAAAATGCCATCGCACCGGCGAGCGAATGGTTTTTGGATAACCTCTACCTTATTAAAGAGCAGATCGACATTGCGCGCAAACACTTACCAAAAGGATATAGCCAGACCCTCCCGATCCTGGCAAAAGGGAAGTCTGCCGGTATGCCAAGGGTGTATGACATTGCACTTGAGATCATTTCGCACAGCGATGGCCGGATCGATATCACCAACCTCACAGCTTTTATCGAGGGGTATCAGAGCAAACGCATTCTCACCATAGGGGAGCTCTGGGCCATCCCGATCATGTTGAGGTTTGCGATCATCGAGAATATCAGGCGCATTGCTTCCCGCATTGCCATTGACCGGCTCGATAAAAACGACGCCATCTACTGGGCAGAAGAGTTTATCAAAACCGCTCAGAAAAATTCCAAGGATATCATCATTGCTACCGCTGAAATGGCCAAAAGTGATGTCCGGCTCAACAGCGCCTTTGTAGCTGAGTTCACCCGTCGCATGCAGGGCAAGGGGCAAGGGCTCGCCATGCCTTTGTCCTGGATCGAACAGCAATTATCGGACACCGGTCATTCTGTGGCCGAATTGGTTAATATCCACAACCAAAGCCAGGCCGCCGACCAGGTGTCCATGCGCAACAGCATCGAGAGTATCCGCCTGTTGAAAACAACCGAGTGGAAAAACTTCGTAGAAAGTGTAAGCGTTGTCGAAAAAATATTCCGGGAAGACATCACCGGCACTTACCCGTTGGTCGACTTCGCCACCCGCGACTGCTATCGCCACGTGGTGGAATGGATTGGTAAAAAATCCAGGAAAGCGGAGCATGAAATAGCCCGGTTGGCGATCGACCTTGCAAAGCAAAAGAAAGCCGAAGGCCAGCCTGAACGGCAACACCATATCGGCTATTTTCTGATCGACAAAGGCAGGAACGAACTGGTGCGCGCCGCCGAAGCCAGGCTGGACTTTAATGATCAGCTGAAGCTCTTTTTCCGCGATAACCGGCTGCTGACATATGCAGGCTCAACATTTGTTGTTGCGCTGCTGGCAAGTGTGTTGTTAGGGCTGGAGTTGTTCAACAACAATGATCAACCCTGGTGGCTGGCGCTCCTTATCGGCGTCCTTTGTTTCGTCATCATCGGTCATTTTGCTACAGTCGTCATCAACTGGATTGCTACCATATTGGTACAGCCGCGTCCACTTCCCAAGTATGATTTCTCAAAGGGCATCCCTGAGGCATACAGTACGGTTGTGGCAGTGCCCTGCCTGATCACCAGCAAGTCCGGTATCGAAGAACTGGTCAGCGACCTGGAAGTGCGTTATCTTTCCAATCCGCAGCAAAATCTCTTTTACTGTCTTCTTACCGACTTCGCGGATGCGCCCCAAGAAAAGATGCCGCAGGATGATGAGCTGCTGGCATTGGTCAAAGAAGAAATAGAGCTGCTGAATATCAAATATCACAAAGAGCAGGAGCCGGACAAGTTCTTCCTGATGCATCGTCCCCGCAAGTGGAACAAAAAAGAAAAGGTCTGGATGAGCTATGAACGTAAGAGAGGAAAGCTGGGAGAGCTCAACAGTCTGTTAAGGAAAACCGGTCACGATGATTTCTCACTTATTGTGGGCGATACCTCCGCTTTAACCCATATCAAATATGTGATTACGCTGGACGCAGACACTTTGCTGCCCCGCGAATCGGCCTGGAAAATGATCGCCACCATGGCGCATCCGCTCAATCATCCTGTGATCAACAAGAAAAAGAACAGGGTGGTCGAAGGCTATGGTATTCTGCAGCCGCGGACAGCCATCAATCTGCCCGGGAAAACGAGTTCGATTTATGCGCGCATGCACAGCAACGATTCCGGCCTTGATCCCTACACCCAGCTTGTATCTGATGTATACCAGGATCTATTTGAAGAGGGTTCTTTCGTAGGGAAAGGTATTTACGATATCGATGTGTTTGAAGAAGTGTTGGGCAATACCTTCCCTGAAAACCGTATTTTGAGCCATGATCTGCTCGAAGGATCTTATGTAAGATCTGGGTTGCTGACCGATGTACAGTTGTTTGAGGACTATCCGGAAACCTATTGGACCGATGTGAGCCGCCGTCACCGCTGGATCCGCGGCGACTGGCAGATCGCCTCATGGGGGTTGCCGTTCGCGCCTGATGCCAGCAACAAGCTCCGCAGGAATTATATTTCATCTTTGTCCAAGTGGAAGATCTGGGACAATATCAAACGAAGCCTGCTGACGCCCGCGATGTTTGTGCTTCTGGCGCTCGCGTGGCTGTTCCTGCCCGATCCGGGCTGGTGGATCACAGGTTTCCTGGTGTTCTGGTTCTTTATGCCCGTGATCACCGGGCTGGTGCAACTGGCGCGCAGGCCGGAAGACCTGGATACGAGTTCGCATATTTCTGACGTGATCGATACTTTCAAAAAGAACGTGGCACAGGTAGTATATAACATCGCCGTGTTGCCCTTCGAAGCTTATAAAAATGCCGATGCGATTATATTAGCCAACTGGCGGCTGCTGATATCAAAAAAGCGACTACTTCAGTGGACTCCTTACGCTGCTCAGAAGGCCAGTGGCAAAAAGACTGTCGCTGGTGCCTACCGGCTGATGTGGCCGGCCCTGGTATTACCGGCAATCGTAACCGCGCTTATCATTACTTACCGGCCTGAATCATTATTAAGCGCCATTCCCTTTTTAATATTGTGGGTACTGTCGCCCATTCTCGCCTGGCGTGTAAGCCGTAAGCGTGTAAGACAGGACTTCTCGCTCTCTCATACAGATGCAGCTTTCCTGCAGATCGTCAACCGGAAAACATGGGCCTTCTTTGAAGACTTCGTCGGACCGGAAGATAATTATCTGCCACCGGACAACTACCAGGAGAAGCCCGTAGAAGTCACGGCCCACCGCACTTCACCGACCAACATCGGCTTGTCCTGCCTGGTGAGCTTGTCAGCTTACGACTTTGGTTACATTTCCCTTTGCAATCTTGTTGAAAGGATCCAGAATACATTCAATTCACTGAATGATATGGAGCGCTACAAAGGGCATTTTTATAACTGGTATGACACGACCAACCTGCAACCGCTGTATCCGAAATATGTATCTGCAGTGGATAGCGGAAACTTTGTGGCCAATATGATCGTGCTGAGACAAGGCTTGCTGGAGCTGCCGCATCATAAAGTGTTTTTAAATGATTTTTATGAGGGCTTGCGGCACACCATGTTAGCGGCTCATGCCAGCGACGGTGAACAAAGCTATGCCTTCAAAACAATCGAACAGAAATTGCAACAGTTTGCTGACGCACCGGTTGATGCGCTTTATGAAAACCAACAACGACTGCTCGATCTGCAGCAGGAGGTACAGAAACTGGCCGCCGACGCAGACATCAACGCCAAACCAGAAGTCGTATTCTGGGTAGAGAAGCTGTCCCTGCAAATTACCGACGCGTTACGATCCTTCTCATTACTCACGCCCTGGGTGGAGTTGTTACCATTGAAAGGCACATACGAGGCCTTGAAGCCTTTAGAGACTATTCCGACGCTGACAGAGATCAGGGATCTGACAAGCACTTTACTTCCCGTTACAGAACAGTTGATGTCGCAGGCAGCGAACGAGGAGGAACGCTTATGGCTGAAACAGTTGAACGACGCGCTGCAAACAGCAGAAACGCATGTGCTGGAAAAGTTCAGTAAGATAGAGAAGTTGGCCAATGAGTGTAGCGGTTTTGCTGATGTTGAGTATGATTTCTTATACGATTCCTCCAAGCATCTTTTTCATATTGGTTACAACGTCAGTGAAGAAGTTAAAGATAAAAGCTACTATGATATCCTCGCATCTGAAGCGCGGCTCGGCATTTACACGGCCATAGCGCAGGGAAAAGTATCTCAGGATAGCTGGTTCGCGCTGGGGAGGTTGATTACCAATGATGGAACAGCGCCGGTGCTGCTTTCCTGGAGCGGCTCGATGTTCGAATACCTGATGCCCGACCTGGTGATGCCTTCTTATGAGAACACGTTACTGGAAAAAACCGCCAGGGGTGTGATCCAGAACCAGGTAGACTACGGAAAAAGAAAAGACATTCCATGGGGCGTATCTGAATCAGGATATAACCTGGTCGATGCACATCTGAACTACCAGTACCAGGCCTTCGGTGTGCCCGGGTTGGGATTGAAGCGTGGACTCGGACAGGATCTGGTTATTGCGCCTTATGCTACCATGCTGGCGTTGATGATAGAACCTGAAACCGCCTTAAAGAATTTAATAGTGTTGTCCAAAGCCGGCTTCGAGGGTAAGTACGGATTTTATGAAGCGATAGATTATACGCCGGCCAGGATGCCCAGGGGTAAATCACACGTGATCATCCGCTCCTTTATGGCGCACCACCAGGGCATGGCCTTCCTGTCGATGGCCCGCCTGTTACTCGGTGAGAAAATGCAGCAGCGATTCGAGCGGGATCCGCAATTACAATCAGCATTGCTCTTATTGAAAGAACGCGCACCGAAAGCGACAAACTACTATACGCAGGACGATAGCGCGATCAGCAAAGTGGTAGCAACGCACGAAGCGCATATCCGAATCATCCGCACACCGAATACCAGCACACCGCAGGTGCAGCTATTGTCCAACGGGCGCTATCACATGGCCATCAGCAACGCCGGTGGTAGTTATCACCGGTGGAAAAATATCGCATTGACCCGTTGGCGCGAAGACATAACAGAAGACAACTGGGGCACGTTTTGCTATATCAAAGACCTGTCGACCGGAGAATTATGGTCCAACACCTATCAGCCGGTACAAAAGAAACAAGCGGTAGATGAAACCATCTTCTCCCAGGGGCACGTAGAGTTCAGGCGTGTCAACAACGACTTTGAAACAAAAACGGATATCGTCGTGTCGCCTGAAGATGACATTTCCATCCGGCGCATTAAGATTTCCAACAGGAGCAGCGTAACTAAAACACTTGAGGTGACGGGCTACACGGAAATCGTCATTGCGCCGCAGGCTGCCGACGAAGCGCACCCCGCTTTCAGCAACCTGTTTGTGCAGACAAAGATCAGCGAAGATGCCAAAGCCATCCTTTGCACGCGAAGAGCAAGGTCTAAGAACGAACAACCACCATGGCTGTTTTTTATGATGGATCTTTCAGGCGCAGAAAAAGAAGAAGTGTCCTATGAAAGTGACCGGATGCGGTTTATCGGCCGTACCAGGACACTGGCGTCTCCGCTGGCGGTAGACAAGCAGGGGCCTTTATCTGGAACGGCAGGATCCGTGCTGGATCCGGTGGCAGCGATCAAATACAAGATCACACTCAAGCCGCGGCAGACGGCCACTTTCGAGATCATCACCGGTATTACGGAAACGGAAGAAAGGTGTACCCACCTCATTGATAAGTACCACGATGTGCATTTGAAAAACCGTGCGTTTGAGTTATCGTGGACGCACAGCCAGGTATTGCTCAGGCAGATCAATGCCAGTGAAGCAGAGGCGCAGCTGTTCAATACGATGGCGGGACACATCCTGTACGCAAACGCTACGCATCGTGCAGATCCTAATATTATTGCAAGCAACAGGAAAGGACAGTCCGGGCTTTGGGGATATTCCATTTCCGGCGACCTTCCTATTGTATTGGTTCGCGTGCAGGACAGCGACAATACCGCCCTGGTGCGGCAGTTGATCAAAGCGCATTCTTACTGGCGCATGAAAGGCCTGGCGGTAGACCTGATTATCTGGAACGATGATTTCGGTACTTACAGGCAATTGCTGCACGATCAGATCATGGGCTTTGTCACCGCGATCAGCGGCGCCATCGTCGATCAGCCCGGCGGCATCTTTATCAGGCAGGGTGATCAGCTGACGACAGAAGACCGGGTACTGTTCCAGACAGTCGCGCGACTGATCTTTCACGACAACGCCGGTACGCTGCAGGAACAGATGGCCAAACAAAGGCCGGCTAAAGCCTTGCCTCCGGCATTAAAAGTAACAGGCCGCAATGCATTTGATACAGATATGAAGATGCAGCTGCCTGATAACCTGGTCTTCAATAATGAAACCGGCGGGTTCACCCCTGATGGCAAAGAGTATTTTATATTAACCACACCAGACAAGAAATCTCCGGCTCCCTGGGTAAACATCATTGCCAACGCAGAGTTTGGTACAATGGTGTCCGAGAGTGGTTCCGGGTACAGCTGGGCAGAGAATGCGCACTCCTATCGCCTCTCCCCGTGGAAGAATGATCCGGTGTCCGACAAGACCGGCGAAGCGTATTATATCAGGGACGACATCAGCGGCAGATACTGGTCCCCTGCTCCGCTGCCCCGCAACAGCAACAAACCCTACCTCACCAGGAATGGCTTTGGATATACGGTGTTTGAGCACATCGCTCATGGCGTTAAATCTGAAATGTGGGTCTTTGTCGACACTGAAGACGCGATAAAGTTTACGGTGGTCCGTCTGAAGAACCTTACCGCCAAGCCCAGGAGACTGTCAGTGACCGGCTATACTGAATGGGTATTAGGCGATACCATGACCAATACGCGGATGCATGTGGTTACTGAAAAGAACCTGGAAACAGGCGTCATCTTCGCGCGCAATCATTACAACAGCACGTTTGCGGATCGTGTATCCTTCTTCGATGCCGACGGAGCAGTGAAATCTTATACCTGCGACCGCACCGAGTTTCTGGGACGCAATGGCTCGCTGGCCGCTCCGGAAGCGCTGACCCGCGAAAAGTTGTCCAATCGTTACGGTGCCGCGCTCGATCCTTGTACAGCCATACAAATTGGTGTAGAGCTGGCGGCCGATGAAGAGAAAGAAGTCGTGTTCAGGCTGGGCAGCGCCCGCTCCGAACAGGAGGTAAAGGCACTGGCGATGAAATATAAAAATGACCAGCTGGTACATGAGGCACAATCAAGGGTGCATGATCAATGGAATCATATTCTTGGTAGCGTGTATGTAAACACTCCGGATCAGGCCTTCAATGTGCTGGCCAACGGGTGGCTGGTGTACCAGGCCCTTGCCTGTCGGGTGTGGGGAAGAAGCGGGTTCTACCAATCCGGCGGCGCCTTCGGCTTCCGGGATCAGTTGCAGGATGTGCTCGCGCTGATGCATACCCGCCCCGATGTGACCCGCGCGCAGATACTGCTGGCCGCTTCGCGGCAATTCAAGGAAGGCGATGTGCAGCACTGGTGGCATCCGCCTACAGGGCGCGGTGTGCGCACAACCTGCTCTGATGATTACCTGTGGCTGCCTTACGTCACTGCCCGATACATTGAAGCAACAGGCGATACTGAAGTGCTGGAAGAATACGTGTCTTATATCCAGGGTCGGCCGTTGCGCCCGGATGAAGAAAGTTATTACGATCTGCCTGTTTTCCTCAACGACTGGGAATCGGTTTACAACCACTGTAAACGCGCGATTGAATTCGGGCTGAAGTTTGGCGAACACGGACTGCCCCTGATAGGCTCCGGTGACTGGAATGACGGTATGGATAAAGTGGGTGAGCATGGCAAGGGTGAAAGTGTGTGGCTCGGCTTCTTCCTGTATGATGTGCTGATGAAATTCGCTGCGATAGCGGATCAGCAGGAGGATAAAGAGTTTCACATCAAGTGCATCAGCGAAGCGGAAAAGCTCAAAGAAAATATCGACAAGAATGCATGGGACGGCGAGTGGTACAGGCGTGCGTATTTTGACGACGGCACTCCGCTAGGCTCCTCTCAAAATGAGGAGTGTCGCATTGACTCCATTTCGCAGAGCTGGTCCGTGATCTCCGGCGCAGGAGCGCCAGAGCGTACAGGGAAAGCTATGGCTTCCCTCAATGAGCACCTGATCGACCGAGAAAATGGTATCATCAAGCTGCTGACACCGGCCTTTGATAAATCCGACCTGTATCCTGGCTATATCAAAGGGTATGTGCCAGGTGTGCGGGAGAATGGGGGTCAGTATACCCATGCCGCCATCTGGACCATGATGGCCTTTGCGATGATCAAAGACCGGGAGCGCGTATGGGAACTGTTCTCGATGGTGAATCCGGTAAACCATGCGACCGACAACGGGGAAACGCAAAAGTATAAAGTGGAGCCCTATGTGATGGCCGCCGATGTGTATGGCGTGGCACCGCATGAGGGCAGGGGCGGCTGGACCTGGTATACGGGTTCCGCAGGCTGGACCTACCAGCTCGCGCTGGAACATATCTTAGGATTGCAGCGTAAAGGTCAGGAGCTGCATGTAGATCCTTGTATCCCCGACAACTGGCCAGGTTTCGAGGTGAACTACAATTTCGGCAACACGCTCTATCAGCTCAGGATCCACAACCAACGGAAAGATGGCACCGTTGAAGTAGTCTTAGATGGTCAATCCATACCTGAAAGATTCGTGCCCTTAAACGACGACGGAGGTGTGCACGAAGTGAATATTACATTGTAAGATCAAGAGGCGACAGCAATCCCTTACAGCCAACCGGGTGCGAGGTGGTAAGGGATTTCGCTGTTATGCAGGCATACAGATGCCAGAAGCTTTACCTGGTTGGGAAGGTATCCAAAGTATTTTTTAAAAGCGCTCGTGAAATGAGAAGCGTATTTGTAGCCTGATACTTTTGCGACCTCTGCGATTTTTTTATCCTCATGCAATAGCAGTTCCCTGGACCGTTCCATACGCTGCTTATGAAGATAGCTGTAGACGGTGGTGCCGAAGACCTGTTTGAAATGTTTCTTCAGATAGCATTCATTGGTTCCTACCTGCTGAGCAAGATCTACCAACGTACAAGGCCGCGCCAGGTTGGCATCAATAATATGTCTGACTTCATACATCTTCGCCAGGTTATCCGTAGTGACCGGCGCTTCCGCGCTCAGTGAGGCCGCTTCGCAGGCTCTGAATTGCAACATGAGTAGTTCGATCAGTTTCGACCGCCTGTACAATGTTTTAAAATAGGTCTTATCCTCGAAAAAAAAGATGTCATGTAACAGTGACTTCATGGGTGGGGTGACTTCCATGTTCCGCTCGTGCAGCAGGGCCGCATTGTTTTCTTTCCAGCTGCTGTGGAAGGTTTCAAACAGCGGGTTATCGTCTGCGAGCAAACGCTTAAAATATTCCACGGTCATGTGGATCATATACAGCTCTCCGCCCCCCTCGCAATCCCACGAATTATAAAGCGTCTGAGTATTCATAAAGATCAGGCCGCTTTCCTGGTGGCCCACTTCTGCAAATCTCTTACCGGTAACCGTATTAATAAATTGTCCCCGGCATTTAAACGGAAAAACAAAGCTTACATACGGTCGGTCACTTTTAAGATGAAAGCGCATGTGCTGCCGGTTAACACTCATCATCCGGATAAACTGTAAGTCCTTTATGAGATATTCATAAGAGTCGCATTCATAAGGATCAAAGATCCCGTGCTGATCTGATTCGATCACTTCATGCTCCTTCAATTGAAACAAGTCAGCATACGGAAATACCATCGTCCCATGATGCCCGTCCTTCATGTATGGTTTTGCATCTGTCATTCTTTCCTCTTTAAGCAGTTGGTGGCCCAAAGATCCTTAATATTCAGCTAACATATTTACGAAATCCGTAATTTTTGCCCGGCCGGCCCGAAAAGGACCGGGAATTTCCGGATTGCGTTATTCATTTTCCGTTTTCAGTCATTATATCGTACCAACTTTGCACCCTGAAAAGCAAACGCTCCTGACCTGTGGTGACATTAGCCGAAACTTCCTGAAAATCGGTCCTACAGCGGCCGGCTTTTCATCAAAACTTTTTAAGCAACGAATGAGGTACAGTAAAGCAGTTCTGACGGTGTTGACATTTGGGTTCATAGTTTTTTATTCTAACAGCGCACAGGGGCAGAATGAAGGAGTGGTTCAGGGCAGAGTAACCACAGCCAGCGGACAGGCAGCCAGAAATGCAACCGTTGGAAATGAGGCCAGCGGCCGGTTCACCACCGCTGACGCTGATGGATATTATTCATTGAAGCTTGCTTCCGGTGCCCATCGGTTGCTCGTCACTATGACGGGCTATGATTCTTTACATGCGGCTGTTCAGATCAGCGCAGGAGATACATTGGTGAAAGATTTCAGGCTCAAAAACGGCAATAAAGAACATCTCGAAGAGGTAACCGTTGAAGGATGGTCCAAAAAAAGGACCCTGGAGACTCAAGGCTTTGCTGTAGCCATTATCGAAACGAAAGAGGCATCGTTGCGCAACTTAACGACTAACGAATTGCTCGACCGCGCTGTGGGCGTAAGGGTACGTCAGAACGGTGGAGTAGGTTCGCAGGTAGAATACAACTTAAACGGCTTGTCAGGAAGCACCATTGGCCTTTTCCTTGACGGCATTGAAATATCAACCTACGGCCAGTCATTCAACCTCAATAATATTCCTCCGTCGATGATCGAGCGTATCGAGGTCTACAAAGGGGTATTGCCTTCCCATCTTACCGGAGATTATGTGGGGGGAGCGATCAATGTGGTGTTAAAGAAAGATGCTTCCCGCAACAATGTGACGGCGGCTGCTTCCTACGGATCCTTCAATACGTTCAATACCGATATCGGAGCTACTTTCCGGGATCAAAAAACGGGTTTTTCTGCGAGAGGCTCCGGGTTTTATACGTATACGGATAACAGCTATACTACCTGGGGAAGGTCTACGACCTACGTTAACCATTTGCAGCAGATCACGCGGCCTTACCGCGCGAAGCGATTCAATAATACATACAAGTCGCGCGGCGGTCGCTTTGAGGCAGGCTTTACCGATGTAAAGTGGGCCGACCTTTTCTTCCTGGGATATAATGTTTCCGATAACTATAACGAAATTCCGCACGGCATTACTATGGCTACGCCTTACGTGGGCCGCTTTACGGAAACGAATGCCAATGTATTCAGCCTGAATTATAATAAACGCAACCTTTTTGTAGACGGGCTGGCGCTCAATATTAATGCAGTGCGTAGCTACCGGAGCACGTACTTGCAGGACACCGTAGGCTTCGCTTACAATTGGGACGGGATGGTGAGAGAAGTGATAGAGTTTGGCGAAAGAGTACCGCTTCGCACGACGCAGGGTGGCCAACAGGCGGAAAAAACCATTATCCGCGTCGACAGGAAAATAACCAATATACGCTCCAATCTGGGATACACACTGGCACCCGGCCATCGCGTTTCTTTGAACCACAAATTTGAAACCACCGACCGGGACGATAACGACCTGCTTGATCCGGCCAAAAAGAATTTTGCAACGATAAGTGTTATTACCAAAAATATCCTGGCGCTTAATTACGAAGCGCAAACGCTTAATAATAAATTACGCACCAACCTGCTGGGAAAATATACCCACAACAGGACAGATCAAAGTAAACCGCAATTCATTTCTGAAAACGGAGAAACAAAAGTTATCCGCAGAGATACGGCCAGTAACGCCGGCAATTTCGGCTACGGCGCGACCCTGTCTTACAACGTGGCACCTAAATTTTTCGTGATTGCATCGATGGAAAACGCGCTCATCATGCCCAATGAAACGCAGCTTTATGGAGACCCCGAAACAAATATTCTTCCCAACCTGAGGTTGAAACCTGAAAGAAACCTGAACTATAATCTCGGCTTCCGGTGGGGCGCTTTGGAATGGGACAGGCACAGGATTTCTTTTTATGCCAATGCTTTTTGGCGAAATGGGTTTGATAAGATTACCCGCCAGGTAGTAGATGAAAGTGAGATCCAAAAAGAAGAAGATGCTGATATACAAACGACGCGCTATGTTAACCTGGGTGAGACCCAGGCCAGGGGCTTTGAAGGGGAGATCATATATGTCTATAATAACCGTTTGAACGCCGCTTTCAACCTTTCAAAGTTCAATAACCTGTTTAAGCTTGCAACGGATGATGCCGGTAATGCGCACAGTTTTTACAATCAGCAGGTTCCGAATGAGCCGTTCTTCACCATCAATACCAACCTTCAATACAGGCTCAACAACGTGATCCAGAAACGTTCCATACTGAACTTGTATTACAACCTGGGTTATGTGGGCGAATATTATATCGTATGGGGACAGCCCGAATGGTCTAAAACACCGCGGCAAATAGCGCACGACATTGGTGCCAGTTACAGGCTTCCCAATGAAAAGCTGGTTATCAGCGTGGATGTGAAGAATCTGTTCAACGCGGAGCTATACGACAACTTCGCCGTACAAAAGCCGGGCAGGGGCATTTATCTCAAACTCAATTACACGATCAGTAAATTTTTATAAACCAAAAAAATAGATATACCATGAAGAAAAAATTGTTTACAGTAACGCTGTTGGCCACGGTGATCGCCGGTCTGACGCTTACCGGTTGCACGAAAGGTAACAACGGGACCGAAGGAACACCCCCGGGGCCGGGTTCAAAGGAGGGGGAAGACAAAAGATTGATTACATTAACAGCAGCTTTTCCTGACGCAAAAGGTACAGCAGGTAATGGAGGTACTTTGGCTTTTGCAGTAACGCCTGAAGAAGCGGCCGATCCTAACTACGAGATCGATATGTTTAAGAAGTCAGGAAGTACTTATGTAGGCGGATTTTCTCTGAAATCCAGCCGCACTGCGCGGGTCCAGGCTTCGGAAGATGGTGAATACCTTTATAACATTCAATATACAGGAGATGACGGAGGTGTATTCAATAAGTACAAAGTCTCCGGCGGGACCAAATATGAAGAAGTGGGTAGCGAGCTTAATACAGCAGTAATCTTGGGTACGGCACCGCGTTGGGTAAAGGCCGCCGAGGGAATTGGCGTAGGCGTGTATTTTGACTACAGCAGGCCATCCTACACCGGTACTCCGCCCAGTCATCAGTTTCAACACCCCAAAGGAACCATCCGCATGGCTATTATTGATCTGAACAATACGGCCATTACCAATACCGGTACGATCAATGTAGACCTGGGCGCTGATTTGGAAGCGCAGGGATATCATGTATGGCGTGCCGATGTACCCGTATTGAACCAGGCAAAAACCAAGATCTTTATAGGGTTGGGTGTTCGCAGGTACGACCTGAACAACAATGCACTCGTTACTAACAGGGACGGTTCGCTTAGCTGGCCTCGTACCGACGAGAGAAACCTGGGAACGGTAACCTATGTCGTAGATTACCCTTCGCTGAGAAATCCAAAGGTCATTATCTCCAAAAAGGCTATGACAGATAACCTTTCTTATCGTACTATGACGCAATATGTAGGCGATGACGGACATGTTTACCAGGCCGCAACCAGCTTTGGCGTTGGGCATCAGATACTCCGTATCAGTAAAGCGACCAATGAGTATGATGACACTTACAATTTTAACCTGAACACAGCAATGGGCATCAGCGATGCGGGTATCAGGGCGTTCAGATATATCAAAGATGATATGGGTGTGGTTTTATATACCAGGACTGGAACACCCGGAGGTTATATAGCGCTGATCGATCTGAAAGCCCAAACCGCAACCAAGCTGGCTACAGATATCGAAGCCGACGCCGGATTTTCAGGCACGTCGGATATTACAGGTACATTTCAACAGTTTCAAAATATAGGTCTGGCGGGCGATTATGTATATGTGCCTATGACGCCGAACGGTAAGAACGGTAATGTCTACGTGATCAATTGGAAAACCAAACAGATTAAAAAAGGTGCGAAACTGGTGAACCAGTCCGGCAGCTTCTTTATCGGGGCTTATTAAATTGGATTAGATCCATATACTCGAAGTAGACATGTGATTATTTCAAATATCATCCGATGAGGTAGCAATAATTGGAAAGATGACAAAGGACTTTTAAAATAGAGAAGCCGCTCAGCATGCGGCTTCTCTTATTTGTCAGATGCAGGTCATTGTAATTTTCCGCAAATCGTAAATGACGGCCATCGGTAAATTCTAACTTCGTCTTTCCTTTTTAAGTGCTAGCTGCAGTTTACATAAAGCTGACGAGTGAACAGATGGGCATACGTAAGATCAACAGATAACTGATAAAACAAAAATATACGGATGAAAAAAATATACACGAGTTGCTTATTGCTCGTAACTGTGTGTGCCTATGCCCAGCCTGGCGGGCGGGGTGAAGAAGCGCCGCAACACAGCAACATGATGTTGAATCGCGCTTTCTGGCAAACCAAACCCGGCGTGGACGCGGTTAAAGCAGCGATAGCCAAAGGGCATAGTCCAACGGAAATGAATAGCAACGCCTTTGATCCGGTAGTAATGGGTATTATATCAGACGGACCTGATGAGTCGATCATTTACCTGATTGAGCAGGGAGGCAACAATGTTAACAGGCTCACCCACGACAGCCGCACCTATATCTTCTGGGCAGCTTACAAAGGCAACATAGCAGTGATGAGATATGTGCTGTCCAAGGGTGCTAAAACCAATCTGCAGGATAGCCACGGTTATTCCCCCATCAATTTTGCAGCGAACGCAGGAGAAAAGAATACAGCGGTATACGACCTGCTTATTACTCCTGCAACCGACCTTACAAAAGACGTCAACCACGATGGTGCCAATGCACTGTTGCTCGCAGTGGGTAATGACAATGACCTGAAACTGACCACCTACTTTCAAAGCAAGGGGCTGGATATCCACAGTACCGATGAGCATGGGAATACGGCTTTCGATTATGCAGCACGCGCGGGTAATATCGAAGTAATGAAAAAGCTGAAGGAGAAAGGTGTGAAGCCCACGGATAATGCCATGGCCATGGCTGCCATGGGCACCCACCGGGGAGCCAATAGCATCGACGTGTTCCGCTATCTCGAAAGCAACGGTATACAACCTTCTGCTTCGGATCATAACGGAAATAATGCGCTTCACTATCTGGTGCGCCGGCCAGGAAATAATGAACTGATTCAGTATTTCCTGGATAAGGGTGCTGATGTAAATCAGGTAAATGCAGAAGGCAATACGCCGTTTATGAATGCCGCAGCCGGCAATACTGATTTGGAAACAATTCAAGGACTGGCGGCATCAGTAAAAGATATTAATGCTGCGAACAAAGCAGGTGTTACCGCACTGGCGATGGCCGTGCGAGGCAACAGTGCGGAAGTCGTCGGATACCTGATCAGCAAAGGAGCGAACCTTTCTTTTTCCGACGCCAAAGGCAACAACCTGGCCTGTTACCTCATGGAATCGTATAGTCCAAGGGCTGAAAAAAACTTTGATGCTAAACTCAATCTGCTAAAGGAAAAGGGTGTTGACTTTTCTAGTCCTCAGAAAGATGGCAATACAATGTACCACCTGGCTGTAAGCACCGGTAGTTTATCGCTGCTGAAAAGGATCTCAGATTTGGGAGCTGATATTAATGCCAAAAACAAAGAAGGAGTGACCGCTTTACATAAGGCCGCCATGATCTCCAAAGACGATGCGGTCTTGCAATATCTTATTGCAAAAGGTGCCGATAAAAATATTATAACCGAGTTTGACGAGACCGCTTATGATCTCGCTAAAGAAAATGAATACCTGAGCAAGAGCCACATATCAGTTGAGTTTTTAAAATAATCCGAATGAAGAAGACAATAAAATTCCTGTTGGCGATGATCTTATTTGCCTTTGTCACTACCACGGTTAGTGCGCAAACAGCGAAGTATAAATGCATGATACAAATGAATAGCTATATGGGCGAAGGCGCCTATATCGTGGTATCGCTCATTAACAAGTCCAATGGATACGAAAAGACCTTGTACGTCCTGGGTGCTGATAAAGAATGGTATCCAGATCTGAAAGAATGGCATAAGGCTTACAAGAAAAAGCCAACCAATATCAACGCGATCACGCGGGCATCAGTAGCCGGCGGCGATCGCGCGGTGGTGACATTTGAAATTGAAAAGGCAAAGATCGATGCAGGGTATACCCTTCGCTTTGAAAGCGCTGTTGAAGACCAGGCTTATCATGTAAAAGACGCGGAAGTGCCGCTGACAACCGCCGGACTGGCGGCAAAGACAGCAGGGAAGGGCTATATCAAATATGTCCGGTTTAGCGGAAATTGATAAGGATACTTCACCTTTTGACCATCAGCGTTTTCAATAAACAGCTTCTCATCTAATGATCATATCTGTCTGGAGATATAGCCATTTAGCGTTGGCTATATCTTCTTTTTTATTACTGACGATAGCCTCTGTAACCGGGATAGCGCTTGCTTTTGAGCCGGTGATAGAGCAATCGGCACGTTATAATGTCCGGGATCTGGATACGATCCCGCTGGCCCGGGCGGTTCCGCTGTTGAAAGAAAAATTTCCCGGGATCCAGGAACTCTCTGTCGATGACAATGATTTTGTGATCATCAAGTATGCAACGGAAGATGGCGTGGATCAGCAGCACTATGTCGATCCTGCGACCGGCACCATATTGGGAACGCCTCAAAAGAAATCTCCTTTTTTTCAATGGGTGACCACCCTGCACCGGTCATTATTCCTGCATGAAACCGGTCGTATTGCAGTAGGCGTTACGGCTTTTCTGCTGATTCTGATTGCACTTTCGGGCATCGCATTGGTGGTCCAGCGTCAAAACGGATGGCGGCACTTTTTTGCTCCGATTGAAAAGACGGGCTTCGCCCAATACTACCATGTGCTATTCGGTCGTATCTCGCTATTTTTCATATTAGCGGTTGCGCTCACGGGAACTTATATGGCGGTATACCGCTTTGTGCCACCACCCATAAAAGCTGCTACCAAAGTAAACGAAGCACAGATAAGGGAAGAGCCGGAACTGCGACTGTCAGACTTTACCGTGTTTCAACAAACCCGGCTGTCACAGCTTCAAAAGCTGCAGTATCCCTTCTCTGATTTTCCGGAAGATTACTATGCGCTGCAATTAAACGACCGCGAGCTATGCGTGAACCAGTTTACAGGCGATCTGTTGGCTGAAACGCGCTATACCACTACCTATCAATTAGCCAGCTTCAGTCTGAGGTGGCACACGGGACGCTCCGGAACTATATGGGCGCTTATTTTAGCGATCACATCAGCGTACATCTTATTTTTTATATATTCGGGATTCGCAATTACGTTGAAGCGAAGACGTGGTCGGCCCAAAAACAAATTCAAAGCCGGAGACGCGGAAGTGGTTATCCTGGTAGGATCTGAAAACGGCACCACGTTTCGTTTTGCTGATGCGATCTATCACCAGCTCAGAAAGCGGCGCCTGAAGGTATTCGTCACGGATATGAGCAACTACACGTTGTTTCCGGCAGCCAAACAGCTAATTATTATGACCAGTACTTACGGACAAGGAGAAGCGCCGTCTAATGCCAGAAAGTTCATAGAAAAGCTTCGGCAACATCCGCAGCCTCAGCCTGTTTCCTATTCAATCATCGGTTTCGGTTCGAGGAGTTATACCCATTTTTGCGGGTTTGCTTATGATGTTGAAGATGCGCTAAACCAAACCGTTTGGGCAAAGCCGCTCCTTCCTTTGTATACGGTAAACGACCGGTCTCCGCAGGATTTTGACGCATGGCTTACAGATTGGGCTATACAAACAGGGTTCCCCATGAAGTTGCCGGAGCGGTCATTGCGGCTCAATCAAATTGAGCTTCATACAATCTCCGTCGCATCGAGGACGGCGGTGGATGAAGAGCAGACGTTCACGATCCGTCTAAGATCCGGAAAGCTCCGGCATGCGAGGTCCGGCGACTTGCTGGCCATTTATCCTAATAACGATCACCAGGAAAGATTGTACTCTATCGGTAAGATCAACAAATACATCCAGTTAAGTGTAAAGCGACATGAGCAGGGGTTGGGGTCACGGTTTTTGTATGCGTTGGAGCAAAAGCAATCTTTTAAGGCCAGGTTGATCAAGAACCAGCATTTCAGATTTCCCAGACATGCGACACGCATTGTGATGATCTCCAATGGAACGGGGATTGCGCCGTTCCTGGGAATGATCGATGAAAACAAAAAGAAAGTGCCGGTCGAGCTGTATTGCGGTTTCAGAAGACAGGCCTCGTTCAATATTTATCAATCTTTTTTAGAAGAGCAGCTTGCCAAAAACAAGATAACTCGCATACATTTGGTGCTTTCGCGTGAGAAAGAGAAGGAATATGTCAGCCACCGGTTACTGCGCGAGGGAGATCAACTCTTGCACCTGCTGAAGCAAGGCGGTGTTGTAATGATTTGCGGATCTTTGTCCATGCAAAAGGATGTGATGTCGGTCCTGAACGAAATATGCAGGGCAGAGCAGCCTGATCTGTTGCAAACATTCATCCGGGCCGGACAGATCCTTACGGACTGTTATTAAAAAAGTGTTGAAAGGTCTTTTG
This sequence comes from Niabella sp. ZPM-14, assembly GCF_055693045.2. Taxonomy (NCBI): domain Bacteria; kingdom Pseudomonadati; phylum Bacteroidota; class Chitinophagia; order Chitinophagales; family Chitinophagaceae; genus Niabella; species Niabella sp. ZPM-14. The sequence continues at coordinate 2,263,724 of NZ_CM181148.1, read as the reverse complement.
TTTATCTCTGCGCCCTTTGTAAATTTCTCGGTAATCCCCGTGATAAAATTACCTTGAACCTGAAAAAAATTTTATGCACTCTATCAAATGATGCGTTTCTACTTATTCATATTATTCATCCTGTTGAGCCAATGGGTGCAGGGTCAGGTGAGCCGCACAAGAAGCGCCCATTTAATGGGTGGCCGTTTTGATATTACTATTGTTGCGGGTGATTCGTTAATGGCGGAAAGGTATATCGATACGGTCATTGCAGAGATCTCCCGGATAGAATACCTCATCTCTGATTGGAAGCCCAACACACAAGTTGCCGATATCAACAGGAACGCCGGTATTCAGCCGGTTAGGGTCGACAAGGAAGTGCTGGAACTGACGGAACGAGCCATCAGGATTTCCGAACTCACCCATGGTGCTTTTGATATTAGTTTTGCTGCGATGGAAAAGATATGGCGCTTTGACGGCAGCATGACCCAAATGCCTTCTAAACGAGCCGTGCGGAAAGCGCGGCAAAAAGTGGGGTATCGTAATATCATCATCGATAAAAACAATTCCACTGTTTTTTTAAAACGCAAGGGGATGAAGATTGGATTCGGTGCGTTAGGAGAAGGATACGCGGCGGATCAATGCCGGATGATGATGTTGGCAAAAGGAATCAACGCGGGCATCATCAATGCCACGGGAGATATACAAGCCTGGGGCACGCGGCCGGATGGCCGGCCCTGGCGCATAGGCATCAACGACCCGTTTAAGGACGACGCCCTGATCGCCGCACTGCCGCTCGACGGAGCGATCACGACTTCCGGCAGCTATGAAAAATATGCGATGATCAACGGGAAGCGATATGCGCATATCATCAACCCTGCTACAGGATATCCCGCTACCCGGCTGACGAGCGTGACGGTAACCGGCCCCGGCGCCGAAACAGCGAATGCGCTCAGCACCTCCATCATGGTCCTGGGGAAAACGAAAGGCCTCGATCTGCTTAAAAAATTCCCGGCCTATCGCTGCCTGATGATCACCGATGCGGGCCAGTACGTTACCAGCCCGGGCTTTGATATCAGTAAGTATTCTGTTGCTGAATAAAAGAAAAATCATTCTGGTAAGCCGGGTTAGGTCCGCAGGTGTATGGCAAATTCACCTTTAAAACTTTTTATTGATTGCCAGGAGGCAATAGCATAAGGGTGTGAGGCGAGGACGCCTCACACAGCATTTCAAAAAGGAGATGGCTCTTGCACCCGTCTGCGAAAATCTCACTGCCTTTTATTCATCCAAATCAGGTCTGATATGCGTCCTCCCGATCGAAGTGAAATAGGCGGTATTTCATCCGTCGTTGCGGTGTTGACTTACGCTCCGCATATATTCTTGATAAAAACAAAGAGGCGCATGTGCGCCTCTGACCTTAGTTGTGATGGTGCTTATTTAAAATCTGTAAGTGATGCCTATTCGCATATTCCTTCTTGCTTCGACAATATAAGCGTAATAAGGTACGCTTAGTGGCGATCCACCCCTTGCCACATTCGTGTTGGCAGCCGTCATGGACCCTGCAGAAAGCAAGCGCTGATGGTTCAACAAGTTATTTACTAAAAGCGAAATAGCGTAACGGCCTGCCTGATAGCTGACGCCGCCATCAGCCCGGAAATAGTCAGGGAAATTAGTGAGTTTGCTGGTGCCTACCGACCTTCCCGTCTGTGATTGAATACCGCCTGAAAGTCCAAATCCTTCTAAAAATCCGCTTTGAAGCCTGTATTGCAACCACACGTTAGCGACGTTATAAGGAACATACGGGGTCCGGTTACCCACTGTAGCTGCTGAAGCAGTTGTAGACGATGCTTTCGTGATCTTGGAGTCGGTATAAGCATAATTGGCTGTGAGGTTCAAGCCTGGTAAAATTTCGCCAACAATATCCACCTCTACACCTTTTGATGTTGTTTCACCTGCCTGTATGTTGAATGTTTGGTTACCAATTACATGCGAAGCATCGGGATCGGGAACCAGCGCATTTACGCGTTTAATATTGTAGACGCTGACAGTAGAGATCCATCTGCCGCCAAACCATTCTTTTTTAATTCCTCCTTCTATGTCATTCCCGCGGATGGGCTTAAAGGCATTTCCGAAAAAATCCACACCTGGCGCCGGAACAAACGTTTGGTCAAACAAGGCATACACAGAAGTTGACTTGTCTATAGAATAGCTCAAACCAACTCTGGGTGAGAAGACTTCATCTTTTTGATCGGCCGCGCCCGTTTTCCCCACGCTTTTAATATCTGTAAACCGGAGACCCAGTGATAACCTTAATTTTTCCTTGAAGAAGGCCATCTCGTCATGTACAAAAGCAGATGCGTAGGTGTTTACACTGATGTAGTTTCCTGCTGCAGCCCTGTTATAAATGCTTTTTGACCGGTCTGCTACTGGGATTTGATTTGCAGGCAATCCATATCTGGGATTGTATACATTGAATAATACACTGTCCGGGAAATACAATTCGCTTTTGAGGGTTGGGAAGTCGCCCCAGAATTTTTTATTTCCGAAGTCAGCTCCGATCAGGATAGTGTGTTTAACGGGACCCGTATATTCAATCCCCGAGAATGAAAATTGACCGAAGCGGTTTTCTCCCGCTTCGTCCGACATGCTATAGTAACGGCTCATTCCTCCGTCGGCAGTAAGGTAGTTAGCCCAGGTGCTGGTCGCTTTCATCCTGAAGTTAAAATAAGCTACCTGCGCGTGAGCTTCCCAACGGTCATTCAGTTTGTGATCAAAATATAAATAAGCGCTGTGATCTCTTATCTTGCCCGGCTCCATGGCTGGATCACCATAAAAGAAGTTGTTGCTGATGCCCGGGTCAGCATATTGCCGGGGAGAAAAGGTATAGTTCCCGTTCGACAAATATTTCGATCCCTGAAAGTTATACTCTAATGTGATGGACGATTTGTCGTCGATTAAATACTTCAACGAAGGAGCTATTACAACACGATTGCTGTAATTGTATTTGGTAAAGAAATCTTTTTGCTGGGCTGAAGCTGCTATTCTGTAAAGCAACTTACCATCCTTGCTTAGCTTGCCATCAAAGTCAAGCCCGCCGCGATAGGTGCTGAAACTACCCATTGAAAAGTTAACCAGGCCCTTCGTTTGTCCAGTAGGCTTTTTAGTAACCACATTGTAGAATCCACCCGGCTCACCACTTGCGAGCATAAAACTACCGGGACCTTTTACAAATTCGATCCGGTCTATCACAATCGCGTCTTCCGCTGTAGGACCCCATGAGGCTTCAATGTTCATCCCGTTTCTGAAAGCCGGAAGTTTTGATCCGCGCATCCTGATATTAGCGTATTGATTATCCCAGTGCCCTTGCCTGATAACCCCGCTCACGTTTCTTGTAATGCCATCTACAATATCAAACACCTGCTGATCCAGTAAGGCGTCAGAAGTCACTACCTGGATATTTTGCGGTAAATTTAAAATAGGTGTTTTAAGCCTGAGTGAACTACTGGCTTCATCAACCTTATACCTGTTCCGCGATCCCTTAATGATCACTTCTTCCAGGTCTTCCAGCGTAGCATTGAGTATAATGGAAATATCTGCGGTTTCATTGTTTCCCACTTCTACAGATTGCTCAACAGGCTCGTAACCTACAAAAGATACTTCTATCGTGTAAGTGCCTGCATCCAGTTTTCTAAAGTAAAACACACCGTCTTTATCAGTAACGGTGGTACGGTTGGTGTTCTTCACATGTACCGTTGCATTGGACACCGGTTGACGGTCTGAACTGTACACCGTTCCTTTAATCACTGAAAGGGGTTCATTGGCGAACAGACTCGTACTGCACAATGTCAAAATAAAGAAGGCTAAATACCTGATCATGAGTTAAAAAATTTGGCGCGAAATTATATGTCGCCCTGACAAATCATTTACGAAATGCGGAAATTCAAACAGCCGGGGAACATAATTTTTTTTTAAGCATATGATAAAAAAATGCGTCCGGCGATATCCGGACGCATGCTATAAATGGGTTTGGTTGCGCGAAGATCAGGGTGCGACCGGCTCTGGTACGAGCGTTTTTATTTGCTGTACCGTTGCCTTTTTTACAGCCGATACGGGCTTTTTCTTTTTCGTGCGTTTGCCCCACCAGAGGATAAAACCTGTGACGGGCAGACTCGCGCCTATCAATGCACCAAAAAAGGCCAGTATTTTACCGGGAAGTCCGAGAATAGAGCCCACGTGTAAATCGTAGTTCATACGCCGGAGCTTCGCCGCGCCCGAGGCGTCTTCAAAATTCTTATCGTAAACGGGATGGTCGCTCTTTAATCGCTCGCCGGTATGCTGATCAAAAGCAAAACTGCGCGAGTTATAATATTTGCCTGCCGTAGGATAAATGGTGATGTTCAGGCCGCTGGCAGGCTTTGAAGGGTCAGCAAAGCTGTAATAAAATCCTTCTGCTTCCGGGTGGGCGGCTGCCACTTCGTTCCAGCACTTGTCCATGACGGCTGCAGGCGTATAAAATTTACCCACCTGCGTAGAGTCGGAAGTGCCGCCTCTTTTAAACTCAGGCAAGGTATCGCCCGCGGAAGTTATCCAGTATAAGCCTTTGCTGTACCATTTAATGCCATACACCATACCCGTGAGCGCCATTACCGCGAGCACGAGCAAAGCATAAAAGCCCAATACGTTGTGCAGGTCATAGTTCACCCGCTTAAAGGATGCTTTTCTATTAATGGTGAATGCTTGCTTTTTAGCAGCTTTGGTCCATTTTTTAGGCCACCATAGTACCATACCGCTGATCAGTATGATCACAAATATCAGCGTGCTGTAATTAACAATGGGGCGTCCTATTTCGGGGGGCAACCAAAGAAAACGGTGACCATTCAGAATAAACCGGAAGAAATCAGTTTCTCCCTCTTTGTGCTCTTTCACTTTGATGACAGCGCCGGTGTAGGGATTAACATTAATTACGGTATTGCCCTTGCGGCCTTCTCCCAGCGAAAGAGTTACGGAGCTGCCTTGTTTGTAAATGGCATATCCTGCCTTTTTGCCGGGGTAAAGTGAGTCGGCGATCCTCAACAAATGCGAAGGTTGGACGACGGGCTGATCTTGCCTGGCTACCCTGGTTTCTGGCTCCAGGAAGCCGGTGATCTCTTCATTAAACACCCAAATGCAGGCACAAAGGCATACAACGACCATAATAATGCCCGTGATTAATCCCAGCCACAAATGTAGCCAGGCGGATATGCGGTAAAACAAGCTCCGCGGCCGCTTTTTTTTAGATTGAGATGTAGCCTTTCTGATCATCGCCTGAAGAGGGTTTTTAATTACCGGCGAAATTAGACCCGTGCGCGACGATGGTATTTACGAAAAACGGAAATTTTGTCAAAAAAGTGTGCCCGGATCATCGGGCCTCTCAGGGGCGCTCGACGATCCGGGCACGGTTGGATGTATCAATGGATTAAATAAATACTATTGTTGGGGACTGATCGTGAACTGATTGTCCGCTGCAAACTTGGTTTGGGCTGTTTGCAAATTAGCCATTACTGCGCCCTGGCTGTTGATGATCTTAGCCATTTCTTCCGCCGCTTTGGTCCTTTCTTCTTCATTTTCAGCTTCCCCTATTTTGCGATAAGTGGAGTAGATGCTTTTGATATATTCAAAATAGCGCGTGGCCATCAGCTTAAAATCTTCGCCTCCTTTGCCGACCGCCTCCATTTCTTTCAATGCATTGATTCGCGTATCAATGGTATCTTCCATCGCTTTGGCGGCCTTTGCAATGCCTTCAAAATCTTTTTTATCGCTTCTTGCTTTAATAGCTGCCTCTGTGGTCAGCAGTGGTTCTGACATGGTCTCTTCGAGACTGGTCACTTTTTCGTAATATTCACTGGCTGTTGTCGGTTCAGCTCCCGTGTCTGCTGATTTGGATTTACATGCAACCGTGGCGGTTACAACGAAAAGCAGGGCGATCAATATGTGTTTCATTCGTAAATGTTTACTGGTTTAAATCGAGCGATCTGAGTTTTGCGTATGAAATTTCATTCGCAGGAACAATATTAATAATAGATACGACCGGACACCCGAGCAATGCCGGCCACAAGAGGTTTCTTTTGACCGGTTGCCCCGTATGTTGGCGTAATACTTTCAAAAAGCATGCCCAATGAAAGTTGCTGATCATGAATTTTTTACGGCCGGTTATCGCCCGTCCGGTAATGAAATTCACAGCTCGGTCGCTCTGGTTTCAGTTACCTGACGAGCATAAATTTCTGCTTATATTTTTTAAAAGTAAGCGGATTCAGCGTTTCCATGATCTTGTAAGACAGCTGCTTCTCATCGATCAGGTCCAGGGAAATAGCCAGGAGCGTCCGGTTGTACGGCGTATATTTCCGCGACAGTTTCATTAATAGCCTTTTTTCGCTGCGGGAGAGATTCTGTAGCAGTTTGGCATGCCGCCGGATCAAACCGGGAACTGCAGCCTCCGGCACTTTCCTGAAAAGAGAAATCAGGTCCAGCAACTGCAGACAAGGGATCGCTTCCGCGGAAATGTCATTTTTCTGGGCAATAAACGAAAATGAGTAATTGCGCCAGCTGAACGGGCGATAGCCCACTGCCGATCCGATATTGAAATGGTCCGGATCGTTGATGCCTACAAAGGCCACCCAATCCGGGTTGACGACATACCAGAAATCGACACCGCCGGTCGAAAGGATCGTTTCTATACTACGCAAAAGTTGCCCGCGGCCAAGGCCTTCAGGCAGGTCGTTCAGACCCTCTACAAGCAATTTTCTAAGGTTAGGACGGGCACTCTTATTATTTACCATTGTTAAATAATTTTACGAATGCTGGATAAATCTCATAAACAGCGAGGCCGCTAAAATAATAATAATTTCAGGAGAAACTCCCATATGTTATGTTAATAGTCGACTGCGTAATCTTTCGGGAAAGGTTTTCCGGACCAGGCTTTCAATTGGGTCCATTCTGCAAAAGGAGCCGACCAGAATTCATGCTCAGCCGGCAGACCCAACGATAAAAAGACCAGCGAGGTGATGTACATGCTGCCTGTATTGGAATAATAATCGGAAAGATCCGCCTGCTGATCGCCCACAAGCCCGAGCGTGAGCCAGTCGCCCTTCCTGAACGTAGAAGGAATGAACATACGCTTCAAGACGGCTGTCAGCGCGCTACGCACCTGCGCGGGGCTGATCTCTTTAGGCAGTGCGTTTTCCAGGGCCACCTTCATCAGCGGCTGAAAAGCGCCCACCCGGTAAGTGGAGGGGCGGCCTACCACCAGGTAAGTACCCTCCGGCGAGATGTATCGTTCCTGGAAAGAGGCGTAGCGCTGCATGCGTTTATAAGCCTGGTCATATTCCGTCTGCTTCCTCCTGCCCTTCGCCACATTGACGCGTAGTACATCAACCAGCATGGGGTGCATCACATAACCGTTGTAATGATCAAAATGGAAAAGTTCTCCGTCGCTGTACCAGCCGTCGCCCACGTACCAGCTGGTGATCTTATCAATGGCGTTATCGATTCGCTTTTCGTCAATCTCCTCATCAATGCTTAATAAAAAGCTTTCTATCGTTGCTGCGAACAGAAGCCAGTTGCTGTTAAACGGTTTGATGCTCCGGATCTTTTTGAACTCATGGATAAATTGTTGTTGGGTGGTTTCGCTTAGCGGCTTCCACAACACTTCGGGCGCGTATAGCAGCGCCTGGGCAATGTAGGCTGCGTCGACCAGTGGCTGCGCGGTCTTTCCATCTCCCCAGAACAGGTAGTCCGGGCTTTGAGGGTCAACGGCATGGGCGAGGCTTTGTTGTGTTTGTTGCAACAATCGTTCGCGCACTTTCCCCTCAGCGCTGTTGTCAGCCGGAAGCGCCAGGAAAGGCGCGATTCCTGAGATCAGCCTGCCGAAGGCTTCCATATAGGCCACCTGTTTGTTGCGGCCATCCCAGGTCGGGCTGTACTCGACCGGCATATTTTTGCGTAATTCCCCGCGGCTCATATTTGCCAGGACGGGGGTTGACATTTTATCAAGCAGGGACACCCAATAAGCGCGGTCGGTTTTGGCCGAAATGGCGGGGGATGCTGTCTTTGCGGCTGCGCAAGACGCATTGGTAAATGGCGCTACTCCTGCCACACTCAACAGCGAGGACCATTTCAGGAAATTTCTTCTTTGCATATCTAGAACACACTACTTTTTGAAGGGATGGTAAAAATTGATTCCCTCTTTGTTATACAGCATGAAATGCTGCTTTAAATTGCTGGTAAACTGATCGTATTGGTGGGTGCCGGATGCTTTCCAGGAAGCTTCCGATAAAGCGGCTATTCTTGGGTAAAGCATAAAATCAAGCTGATCCACGCGCCGCATGGTCTCTGTCCACAGGTTGGCCTGGATACCCAGGATCTGATCCTGGTTGTCCGGCGTAACGCCGGGCAGATCAGCTGCGTTAAAATTGTAAACATCTTGTAACGGGCTGAAACCTCCGGACCATTTACGGCCTTCGGTGTGCGAGCTGTCCTGCACAAAGTCAAAATAAAGTGGCAGGCGCGGGCAAAGCACGGTTGAATAGCCTTTCGTTAAAACAGTTTTCAGTTGTTCCGGTTTATCGTGACGCCACCAGAATACAATGGTTTTGTTTTTGGGAAAATCCATGTTCGCCACTTCATCCCAGGCCAACAGTTTAGCGTTCATTTTAAAGACCGAATCAGCCATGCGTTGCATGAAATACCGTTCCACATCTGTGACCGTCTTCAGCTTTTCGGCGGCCATCAGCTTTTTTACGGCTGCATCTGCCATCCATTTGTCATTGCCAAAGCTCACTTCGTCACCCCCGAGATGCAACATCCGGGAGGGGAACAGGGCCTGCACTTCACGGAGTATGTTGGTCAGGTATTGATAAGTACCCTCCTTCGCCGGGTGAAAGGTGAAGTCAGGGTGCTTTTCGCTGCCGCCTCCGCTATATTCGGGGTAGGCCCGATTAGCTGCGGTCGCGTGTCCAGGCATGTCTATTTCCGGGATCACGGTTATATTTCGTTCAGCGGCATAGGCCACTATTTCAGCGATTTGTTGCTGTGTATAAAACTGTGCGGGCACGTCGGGGTCCGTGTAGTTACCGATCCCGCCGATCAGTGCAAGCCGGGGATATTGTTTGATCTCAAGGCGCCATGCGGGCTCATCGGTAAGATGCCAGTGAAAGCGGTTCAGCTTGTAAAAAGCCATCCAGTCGAGAATAGACTTTACTTTGGCTTCGCCGAAAAAATGTCTCGACTCATCCAACATTAAACCCCGCCATTCATAACGCGGTGCATCTTCAATGTTCCAGCAATTCAGGACCTTGTTTTCTCCGGATCTTTCGCTTTGCGCGGCTAGCTGCAGCAGGGATACTACTCCGTAAAACGCACCTTTGAGCGTTTCGCCGGTAATGTGCACTGTTTCAGCATTCATAGAGATGGCATAGGCTTCTTCCTTTCTGCCTTTCCGTTCAATGGCGATGTTAACGGACGGCCGATGTCCTTTCTTCTGAAATACCAACGGCACACCGCTTTGAATTAATAGTTGCTGTTGCAGATACAAAGCGACGGCGCGCAGGGAATCATGGCTGATGGTAACCGCCGTGTTTTTGCCAAGTGTGAACGTTTGCGATACTGCTGTCGCTTTAAGCGGTTGCGGGATGATGGGACATGCTTGCTGCGCGCGGGCATGCACCTGGGTCATAATGATGGCGAGAATAAGCAGAAGTCTACGGTTGTTCATTTAATTTAATTTACATTATTCTAAAATAAGTTCAATAACAGGAATGGTTGAGCCGGGCTTTTGAACGGGCAGGTGAAGCATCACGTCGTTTTCGCCGGATGTTTCTGTGGTATGTCCGCCAGATTGGGTATTGGTGGAAAACCGGATCTCAGATCCGTCTTCCAGTATTTGCGCATATTTGAAACGACCTTTATATCCTTCTAAAGTGAGCGTTTTGAAAGGCCATTGCATGGCATGGATATATAAACGCTTTGTGGCAGGGTTGTAAGTAAGCAAACAATTAGCCGGCTTTTTAAAACTTTCCGGAGCTTCGGTGCAACCGTAAATAGCCCGGCTGTTGAATTTCATCCACTTGCCCATGGCCGCTAAGCGGTCAGAGGCGCGCTCGTCGAAATAACCTCTTGCTGTCGGCCCTACGTTCAATAAAAGGTTGCCGCCTTTGCTTACCGTTTCAACGAGCATGACGATCAGTTGTTCCGGGCTTTTCCAGGAATATTCATCGCGATAATATCCCCATGATCCTGAAAAGGTCTGGCAGGTTTCCCAGGGCACTTTCTGACCGTTTACTTTCACCCATTCTTTGGGCATGAATTGTTCAGGTGTTTTATAATCCCATCCCCAGCTGGCTTCTACCGGGAAACCCAACCGGTCGTTGACAATGATATCGGGCTGCAGTTTGCGCACCAGTTTCAGCAGATTCTCAGAATCCCATTCTTTATACTCTTTGCCATTGTAGGAAAAGTCAAAGAACAGCTGATCGATCTTACCGAATTTGGTAAGCAATTCAGTCACCTGGTCTTTCATATACTGCTGATACTTTTTCATATCACGACTTTCGTTAGCCTTGGCCCTGGCTTCCTTATCAACAGGAGTAGGAGGGTGACTGCCGTCCATTTCAAATTCAGGATGATGCCAGTCGATCAGGGAATAGTAAAAGCCGACTTTCAAACCCTCTGCGCGGAAGGCATCCGCAAAGTCTTTCAGGAGGTCTTTCCCATAAGGCGTGTTGGTCACTTTGTAATCAGTGTATTTGCTGTCCCAAAGACAAAAACCTTCATGATGTTTGGCCGTCAATACCACGTATTTCATGCCCGCGGCTTTTGCTTCCTTCGCCCATTGTTTGGGATCGTACAGATCCGGGTTGAAGTTTTCAAAATATTTTCTGTAATCGGCTGGCGTAATACGTTCCCTGTTTTGTACCCATTCGTGGCGGGCGGGCAGGGCATACAAGCCCCAATGTATGAACATGCCAAAGCGATCATTAGTCCACCATTGCATCCGTTTTTCTTTAGCCGCAGCGCTTTCTTTGGCCCAGGCGGGAGTAGGCAGCGTCTGGGCTGTTGCAGACCACGTCAGCGCTGTCAACGTAACCAGGAAAGAAAGATGCATAGGAAGCCAGCTCAATCGTTTTGTTTTCATACGTGTTTTATTTATTGTTTAATAAAAATTAAGTTTTGGCCTTCTGCTCTTTGTTGGCAGCGTTCCCCTTCTTTGTTTCAAGCTCAATAACAAAGGGGTGCTTAAAGTTAATGACTTTTGGTAATTGAATATGGTAAGCGCCGTAGTCAATCGATTGCGCAGTAAGTATTTCGCGGCTTTGTAATAGCGCCGCCTTTGCTATCGTCCAGCCTTTAGGAGGCTGGACTTTCAACTGTCCCGATATCGGGAGGTTGAATACGATCATATATATCTTATCACTGTTTCGCTTCCGGGTGTAATAACCCCAGTCCTGTTTTTCCCAACCGGCGTATTCGCAATTGTAGATGGCTTCCTTGTTGATTTTCATCCAATCGCCTATTTCTCTGGCAGTGGCTATTTCTTCCGGCCTGAACGAACCGTCACCTTTGGGTCCGAAGTTCACAACCAGGTTTCCGCCGAGCGACACGCACTGCGCCAGCATTTCAATCAGCTCCACCGGCTTCTTCCAATGCCCCAGCCATTGCTCCTGGTAGCCCCAGCCATTTTCGGGGATCGTCATAACGCAGTCCCAATCATTGCCATGAACGTCGGCATAGGTCTTGGGGATCTTGCGTTCCCAGCCTTGTTCGTAATCTCCCATCAACAGGCCGTTAGCGTCATTGTGCCGATTGCCAAATTCATCAGCTCTTAAGCGGCTTCCGATAATCAATCCGGGTCGCAATTTTTTCAGGTATTGTTCCAGCGAATCGGTAAAGGCGCCATTCTTTTTCCAGCTGGCATCCCAGGTGCCGTCAAACCAGAGGCCTTTGGTTTCAGGATAGAGCGTCAATAATTCAGTTAACTGATTTTTAGTGAACGCTTTAAACCGGTTGAAGGCGAGCGTATCTTCTTTCGTTTTCAGATCATAGCGCCAGTCGGGATGGCTCCAATCCATGATGGAGAAATAAAGATAGACGTCGATGCCGGCCCTGGTGTAGGCATCAACCAGTGGTCGTATGATATCCTTCTTGTAGGGCGTGTTGCTGATGTCGTAATCGGTATACTTCGAAGGCCACAGGCAAAAGCCATCATGATGTTTGGTGGTAAACGTCAGATATTTCACACCCATTTGTTTGGCCATGGCGGCCCAGGCTTCGGGCTGGTATTGCTGCGGATCAAATTGTTGGTACAGGTTGTCGTAAACATTATTGGGCACTTTGTCCCACACGCGGATCCACTCAGCAGCGCCTTTGTAATATTCGCCATTGTATTTACCTCCTAAAATGGAGTAAGCGCCCCAGTGAATGAATTGGCCCAGACCGTAAGCGCGCCAGCGTGCCATAGCCGCATCGGTACGCTTGCCAACTCGATGAGCGCCATGCCTGAGCTCGATTTGCTTTGCACTGTCCTGGGCACGGGTGATATTTATGCCGCTCAATAAAACGGTACTCAGTATCAGTAAGCTTTTTATTTTTTGAATCATCTATATTTTTTTAAAAATCTCTAAATTATAAATACCAATCTTTATAGCGCTTCATGGCTTCCAGAAAATAGTAGTCTGCATAGATTAACGGCACATCTACTTCCGAATTTAAAGGTAGCGCGCCTGTGCTATGTTTTAACAGGAAACCGCCGTTTTCGCCCGGCTTTGATTTATAGCGTTCGCCTGAAAGCGAAACCATCATTTGCTTTGCATTGTCTACATAAAAGGCGCGGACGCTGCCTTTAGTATATTGTCCCAATTCCAGCAAGGCGGAGGCAATCAGCGCGCCAGCCGATGCATCTCTCTTTGCGTGTGGTATCTGCGGTGCGTCAAAATCCCAGTAAGGTATTTTATCCTCGGGCAAATTAGGGTGCTTTAAAATAAAATCAGCGATGTCACAGGCCTGCTTCAGGTAGCGTGGATCACGGGAGAAACGGTACATCATGGTGTATCCATACAAGCCCCAGCCTTGTCCGCGCGACCAGGACGAACAATCGGCAGCGCCCTGCCAGGTGGCTTTCCGCAATACCTGCCCCGTTTGCACATCATAGTCGATGACATGATATGAACTATGATCTTTCCTGAACTGATTTTTTAAAGTAGTGTTCGAATGATTGATCGCAATCTCTTTGAACCGCGGGTCACCACCATCGTTGCTTACCCAATACAACAGCTCGAGGTTCATCATGTTGTCGATGATCACCGGGCATTTGAAATATTGATTGGTGTTCCAGGATTGAATGATCCCGGCTGCCGGTCTGTATCGGGTTGCCAGAGAAGCGGCCGCTTCATGTAGGATTGGTTGATAAGCTTCATTCTTTGTGATCCGGTAGGCGTTGCCAAAGCTGCAATACATCATAAAGCCCAGGTCGTGATTGCCGGTGTAGGCTTTGTTCGGTTCAATGACCTGCAAGGCGCGCTCCGCTTCCTTTTTGATCACAGGATCTTTTGTTTGTTCATAAATATACCATAACGAGCCGGGATAAAAGCCCGTACACCACCAGGTGCGTTCATAAGAAATAAATTTTTTGTTTTTGGTGTCATAGGACTGAGGCATCTCATCGGCCGGAGTCAGCTTCATCATGTATTTGTACTGGGCACCGGCAAAGGCAAAGTTATCATCAATCAGCTGCGCCATGTCCGGCGCGCCCGGGTTGTGGGCCCGTGATTGAAATAGGCCCGCAAGAATGGTAAATACCAGCACAAAAAATTTTTTCATCATCATAAAACGCTTAAGCTATTTGAACGATATAGTGTACCACTTTTTTTCATGTTTGTCGTGGGTTTTCAGGTGAAATGTATAGGTAGAACCTGTCTGAATTTTTCCGAAACCCCCATCGCAACTTCACTTATCCGGACAGGTTCTGTTGATACCTATTTTTTTGAAATGATCAGGGAACTGGTTTTGTCGTTAAAGCTGGAAGGAAGACAAGAAAGATCTGTCGCACCCGTTGCTGTATAGCTGGCGCCGCGGTATTGATCATCGTCGTACAAGGTAACTTTCAGATCCGCCGGGATTTTCAGGCTCGAAATATCATTATTGGTAATGCCTGCGGCGACCAGGTCCGCCGTAGTGTATCCACCGATTCCCAGCGTCACATTATATCCTCCATAAGAGCAATGCTTATAAAAGTTGATTGTTGCGGAGCTGGCAGATCTTGTGGGTATGAATATCAAAGAGGAAAGCTTGTCATTAAAGCTGTTGGATTGCAGGCAGCTTGAATTGCCATCTGAAAGCGTGACAGTAGTTCCTGAAAAATTATCACCATCGAAAAGAATCGCAGTCGTTCCGATGGGAAGTGCCAGGGACGACGCATCATTGTCGGTAACACCTTTTGCTACCAGCTCTGAGGTAGTGTAGGACCCAAAAGGAAGCGACACCTTGTACCCGCCGTAGCTACAGTTTTGATAAACGGATAACGTGTCAACGATCTTTGGAATGTCATTGACAAATTTGAAAGCATAGGATTTGGCATGTAGATTTCCATTTGCCAGGATCAACCTGATATTAAGATTGTAATCAATCGTCCCTTTGATGCGGAAGTCATTGATATTGCAAACTACCCGGAAGCTATCATTATTAATCGTAGGCACCGCCCATTGAATGGCATTATGATCGGTATTATTGGTGGTGACGGGATCAAAATACAATAACGCATGTGCTGCCGTGTGAGAGCTGGTAAACTTACCGCTGATCGTGATCGTACTGGCAGAGGTGCTTACATCAAAGGACTTCAGGACAATGTTCGCTGTACTGCTTGTGTAATAAGAACCCGCGGCTGCAGGCTGAAACACTTCATTCTTATCGAGGATAGCACAATCTCCATAGCTCAGGAACGTAGCGGAATAACCAAAAGTACTGTTGCCGGCGCCCATGAGGCTGGTGCCCAGTACCGGCTTTTCACTGGTAAACTTTTCTTCATCATGTGGCAGGTTAAGTCCATGACCCAGCTCGTGCAGCATGCCGCCCATTAGCGTAGATACCTGCGAAGAATTGCCGAGGTTGGCGACACTCAAACCGGCGTGGTCTACAGCAAAACAGGTTTTACCCCAACCATAATAGGGCTGGTCAAAAACATCGGTGCGCTTAGGCAACAGGATCAACGTGTGATTGTTACTGCTGAATTCTGAAGGGTGTGTAGCTTTATACGCGTTGATCTCATTGATGATCTTGTTGGCAGATACCGAAGCCGAATACGGATATCCAGCCTGTCCTTCCTGCGCATATACCGTGATCAGTCTTACCTTATTAGTAGCAGAATCGAGCGGCAACCCAAAGGTCTTTTCGCCAAAGCCATTGCGCGCCATTTCTGCTTTAACCCAATCCTGAAAGTAGATCAGGTACTCGCTGACACGGGTTTTGTAGTCGCTGGGAGCGGGATTGTCCGTAGGAATAAAGTAAACCACGTTGAGGTTTACCGGATTGGTGACGAATCCTGCGGTGTTTACCGCTCTCGCCGATGTTGGTGCCGGTGTGTCTGCGTCCGGTGCCTGATATTTTTTGCAACCGTTGGCTCCGATTAGCAGGAGCGCGCAGAGACCAGGAACAGTGATCATTTGTTTAGCCATAAGAGATGATTTTATTGGTAAAAAATAACTGGTGACAGGTTGAACAAGGTAGGTCTGTTAGTTTTCAGGCCATCCGGGATTTTGCTTTAACGCGGGGTTTAATAACAGATCTTCCAGGGGAATGGGGAAATAATACTGCCGGTCATCGAAGACGCGGTTTCGTCCCGGCAGCGTTTTTTGATAAGGTTCGATGTATCCTTCTTCATTCAGGAAAATGCCTTGTCCTGGTTTTAATGTGGGGTATTCGGATTGAACGAACTTCATGCCCAGCACGGGTATGTTCAGGAAACCTCCGGCTTTCCACCTCATGAGATCGTCCCATCTTACATCTTCAGCGGCCATCTCAATCCTTCTTTCCCTCCTGATTTCGCGAAGCAATGCAGACGGCATATAATCACAATATTGCTGATAAGCTGCGTCCAGTTCAGGATCTTGCGGCAGGGCGTTGATCATTAAATGCGGCATGCCCACACGGTCTCTTATTTTATTGATCGTATGGTCTAAAACGGTTTGATCGCATTCTCCCAATTCTGCCTTAGCCTCTGCATAGATGAGCAATGTTTCTGCAAACCGGTATACCGGTGTGGCCTGCATTCCATTCGCGACCCTCGCCCAGTCCGCCGGGTCATTTAAGAACCATTTAGCCATCCGGTAACCGGTGGGACATTTATTGCCTGAAAGGCCGGGAATATTAGGTTTGGGCGCGTTGTTAGATCCCATTACGTCGGAGACATTCTGATACATACCATACTGTGCCACGGTTTGCGACAGTCGCGGATCGCGGTTGGCAAACTCTTTAGTGATCAGCCCGCGATCTTCTTCATTAAACAAGGGACTTACGCTGATAGGCAAACCATCTGTGCAGAGATATTCATCAACCAGGTTCCTGGAGATGCCGCTTTGATGTCTCAGGTTCTGGGCAAAGTAGCGACTGAAGGCTGATCCTAACGTCAGGTCTGCCGAGTACTGGCGCCACAGGATGATCTCCGGGTTACTGGCATAACTATATTGTGCGAACATCTTGTTGTAAGGGTCGCTGACGTCGGGATATTTATAGATGCTATAACCGGCCGCCATGATCTGCTCGCAGGCGTCCGCTGCATATCTCAGGAACTTCTGTCCGTCTGCGAGTTGATGATATTTACGAAAAGTGCCTTCATGCAGGCCGATCTTCGCCTTCAAGTGCAACGCTACGTTTTTGTTGATGCGTCCGTTCTCCTCGCTGCCCTTGGCCGGTAGCCAGCTAACGGCCTTGTCAAGCAGATCCATAACGGAGTCCATGACCACTGCGCGAGGCGTTCTCGGCGCATACAACTCCTCAGAATCGGTATTCAATTCCTTGTTGATCCAGGGAACATCGCCAAAGAGTTTTACTTTTTCAAAATAATCCCAGGCTTTAAAAAAATACACTTCGGCAAGATACAGGTGCTTGATGTCGTCAGAAACTGCTGCCTTATTGTAATTGTCCAGGAACACATTCAACACACGGATGTTTGAAAAATTCCATCCGCCGGAACCGCTGGATGTAGGCACCGTGTATTGATTGGCCGCCACCGGTGAATAGCTGTTCGGCACCAGGTTATCCGTGATCACATCTCCGTACACGATCTTGGAAGCGTTGACTCCCCAGGGTTGTAAGGTGCCGTCGGCAAAGCCGGTTCCGAAGCCGGTGATGTAGAGGGGGTAAATAGCATTGTTGTATAAACGGAGATCGTTTTCCGAGCGCCAGAAGTTTTCGTCCCCGATCCGGTCCAGCGGAAGGCGGGTGGTGAAATCATCCTTTTTACAGGATTGAAGAAGCGCGGTGGCAATGGTAAGTAAGAACAGTTTATATAGAATATTAGTACGTGTCATAAAATTCATTTTAGAAAGTGGCTTGAATACCGAAGGCAATTGATTTTAACATGGGATAGTTAGCGGAAAGCACTTCCGGATCAAAGTATTTAGGTACACTGGAGATCTGAAAAATATTATAAGCCGATGCGTTGATTCTCAATTTCTGCATCGCCACTTTTTTCGCGAGCAGCGCGGGTAAGGTATAGCCCAGCGAAAGATTCTTCACCCTCAGGTAAGCCGCATTTTGCAGGAAACGGGTTTGTGTCGTGACGTTGGAGGCACGGCTTTTATAGGCAGGAAATTCGGCGTCGGTATTGGAGGGTGTCCAGCTGTCACTATACACTTCGCGTGTGCCGATGCCGCCATTGATCGCTCCCCAATATAAGTTGTCGGAGATGTATACGTCGCGCTTTCCGATTCCCTGCAGGAAAATATTACAGTCAAAGCTTTTCCAGCTCAGGAAGGAATTCAGGCTGAATGCGTATTTGGGCGTAGAGTTGCCAATGATCTTCAGGTCGCCGGGGTTCAGCACGGTGGTGCCTGAATAGATGGAATCATTTCCATCCAGATCATTGAACCTGACATCGCCCGGGAATAGGAGGCCGGAGTGCGGCGCTCTGGATCCGGTATGCAGCGGCGCGTTGGCGATCTCTTCCTCGCTCTGGAAAATGCCATAGGTGTCATATCCCCAGATATCACCCACGATCTGGCCGTTGTACAAAGTGCTCAGCAGCATATTAGGATTGCCGCTAAAGCTGACCACTTTCGTCTTGTAATTAGACAGGGTTGCAGTAATGTCATAATTGAAGCCTCCGGCCGTAGTGTTATTATAACTCGCCTGGAAGTCGAAGCCTTTGGTGTCTAACACGCCCGAATTGGTCGTGGGCGGTGCTGCGCCCAGCACAGCGGGGTATTTGGCGCCGTCCACCAGGATGTCTGTCGTCTTCCGGTCATACCAGGAAAAGCTGATATTGAGTTTTTTGAAAAGTGTAGCGTCTACGCCAAGATCCAGTGTGGTAGCGGTTTCCCAGGTCAGGTTGGGGTCGATCAGCCCGGGCGGAGTAATGCCCAGCGGTCTCACGCCGCCGAAAATATAATTCACCTGGTCGGTTCTGCCGTATAGGCGCAACCACATATCCGTTCCCACGTTCTGGTTGCCGAGGCTGCCGTAGCTTCCCCTGAATTTCAGGTCGCTCACCACTTCTTTCAGACCCGAGAAAAACCGTTCCTCCGAAATGCGCCAACCGGCGGAGAACGTGGGAAACATCTTGAACCGCGTGCTGGTCGCAAACCGCGAGCTGCCGTCGTAGCGACCATTCGATCCCAGCAGGTATTTTCCTTTATAGTCATACGTCAACCGGTAAAAAGCTCCTTTCACGGCCCATTCCCGCTCCTGGTCGCTGCCCGTGAGTTGCCCCGAAGCCAGGCCGATAGTCGGCGTTTGAGCGTTGATCAGCTCGGTCTTATTGCTCCAGAGGTAATCGGTTTTATTGAGTTCCTGGTTATAACCCACCAGGCCATAAATGTTATGATCATTGAGTTTCAAAGAATAGTCTGTATAAATATTCGTAACGAAGTGATTGATAGCAGTCACATCTTTGTAGACATAACTGGGATTGGTATAGTCCGTTACTACTGCGGTCCAGCTGCCGCCGATCCGCTCCTGGTAGGGAACCACTGTTTTATTCCTGATATTTTGTGAGCGGTAAGAAAAGTCTGCTTTGATATTCCAGTTTTTCAGCGGTGTGATCGTGGGCGAGGCCGTGATCAGCATAATGTCCTCATCATTCTTATCAGACGAGCCATAGTCCATGAACGAAAGGATATTGTCCGTGAAAGCATTCGGTACCGGTGCGTTCGCTGGTGTGCGCAGCGGTATGAACACATTCCGGCCGGGCTCTTGCGACAAAGCTCTCCACCAGCCGCCTTTGCCGGATGGGTTGACAGGCTCGGTGTAAATCGACCGGTTATAATTGGTTTTCAGATCTACCTTGAACCAGTCTGTAACCGTCGTAGAAGTGTTGAGCATGAAATTGTATCGTTTGAATTTATCGGTATTGAATCGATACATACCTTCCTGTCCAAAATACCCAAGGGAGGCATAGTAGGTGGTTTTGCCTGTGCCGCCTGACAGGTTCAGGTTATGCTTTTGCGAGGGCGCCCAATCTCTCACTGCCAGTTCGTAAGGATTGATATCGGCGATCCATTGTATCTGGCTGCCGATCATATAATAGGGATTTCTGGCAGGATCGTTTTTATAAGCCACGATGCTGTCCAGCAAAGCGATGGCGGTTTGAGGCGCTTCGTTCTGACCGGTCAGTGCGTAGCTGTTAACAACGGCGCGCTGGATCTCTTCAGCACCCAGCAGGTCCGGGATCGCGCTGGGCCGGTTCCATTGAAACATGTTTGAGTAGCTGACATTAGTGCGACCTCCTTTAGCTCCTTTTTTGGTAGTGACCAGGATGACACCATAAGCGCCTCGGGCACCATAGATCGCCGAAGAAGCAGCGTCGCTCAAGACAGAGATCGATTGAATATCTTCCGGATTCAGCAGGCTGATGTCCATTTCAACGCCATCTACCAGGGTGTAAGGGCTGCCGTTATTGACCTGCATGACACCACTTGAGTTTTTGCTGAACGAGGTACCTCCGCGGATATTGAGCGAAGGGGTGGTATTGGGAGAGCCATTGGCAATGGTCACATTGAGGTTAGGAGCCAACCCCTGCAGCGCCTGGCCAATATTGTTCACCGGACGGTTCTCCAGTTTTTTCGAATCGATTTGTGTGATCGTTCCTGTCAGGTATTGCTTCTTCTGAGTTCCGAACCCGACCACCACTACTTCATCCATCGCCGCGTTCTCCGTGGTGAGGGAGATATCAATGACCGCCTGGCCGTTCACAGGCAATTGCACGGACCGGTAGCCAATCGAGTGGACTTCAATGGTGGCGTTGCTGTTTTGAAGGCGGAGTTCATATTGCCCTTTTTCGTTAGTGGCCGTGGCATTATTGGTGCCCAGTTCTGTGACGGTCACGCCCTGAAGGGGTTGATTCGAGGCAGAGTCAAGGACGGTACCTTTAATAACCGGGTTTTGTTGAAGCCATGAGCTGTTGGCTGACATCGCTTTGTTTGTGTGGATCAAAAGAAAAAAGAGGAAAACAGGAAAGCGCCTGATGCAGTTGGCCCGGCAGGTTTCGAAGACTTTAGTACAAAAACTCATAATAAAATTCGTTTGTTTAAGTTGGTTTACCGAATATTTAGTTGCCTGGTGTTCTTGATAAGTCGAGGCCCGAACGTTTTGAAGAGAGCAAGTGCTTAAACGTTCGCCAGTTTCATCCAATAAAGAGCACTTCAATTATGGAATGATGCAATCGCCGATGTGAATTTATCGGCGCATCAAAAAAAGCATGGGGGGCTGCTTTAAATAAAATAGGGGGGAATTATAACAACCAGATTAAGTTGTTGTAAATCAATAATAAAAAGTTTGGTTTTTAGAATGCTGCATACGATCGTGCCATCAAATCATAAAGAATTTGTAGCTTTCATTCTCAACATGCCTTCCAAATTGACTAAAATTTTTGCCCTTTGCTCTTGCTTGCTGCTGCTCGTATCGCTCTGCTGCCGGGCACAAAAGCTATCTTTCAATAGTTGGACTACGGAGTCGGGCCTGTCACAAAACACGGTGTATGCCATCTGCGAAGATGCGCATGGATTTATGTGGTTCGGCACCAGGAACGGCTTGAACCGTTTCGATGGAAAAAACTTCCAGGTCTTCCAGCCATCATTCGAGCCGCTTCGGTCTCCCGCAGAAATCACATCGCTGGTCCTGGACGGGAAAAGCAGCATTTGGGTAGGTTTAAGCAATGGCCTGGCCAACTTCGACCTGGATCAACAAACTTTTGAACCGGTTTACCTGGACGGCAAAAAGCAGTCGTTTGTTACGTACGGGATGTTCAGAGATGTGCAACAGCAGATCTGGCTGGCCACCAGCAAGGGACTTTTCCGGATGAAAAGCCGCAAGCCCTTTGTGCCTGAGCGGGTCGGCGCTTACCATTCCAACGCTATTCCTCAAAATAGTATTCAGTGTGTGTACCGGGAAAATAACGGGACGGTCTGGGTAGGATCCAATGGTGGGCTCACTCAGATAAAGCCACATCGCAGGGGCTGGCGCTACAAAACATTCAGGCATGAGCCGCTGAATGAACACAGTCTGAGCAGCAATATCATTACCTCTGTCACCGGGGATCAATACGGCAATCTTTGGATAGGCACGCCGAGCAGGGGCGTCAATCTGCTTACAAAAAATTCGGATCGTTTTGTCCGGTTAACGTCAGCGTCGCGCGACCTCCCGCTTGTTAACGATCATATCAGGATGATCAAAGCCGACAGCGCCGGTGCAGTCTGGATCGGAACGCAGGAGGGTATTTCCCGCCTGGACTGGCAAAACAAGACGATCACGAATTATAAAAATGATCCCCTCAATAAAAACAGCCTGAGCCAAAACTCGGTGCACAGTGTCTTCCTGGACCATAATAATTATGTGTGGATCGGAACTTTTTTTGGCGGCGTTAATCTGGTCAATCCATTTCCTTCTGATTTCAAATCCTGGCAGAGCAATGGTTCCAACACCGGCCTGAGTAATAACGTCGTAAGCTCCATCGCTTCTGACAACGAAGGTGACCTGTGGATAGGGACTGAAGGCGGTGGCTTGAATCATTACGATCGTGCCGCTAACCGGTTCACTTATTATACACAGGGATCAAGCGGGATCGGGTCCAATCTGATCAAAACACTGTTCAAAGACCGGGATGGACATTTGTGGGTAGGAACGCATGCCGGTGGATTGAATCTTTACCAGGACGGACGGTTTAAAACCTATTTCTATCATCCCGAAAGTCCGGCCTTCTTAAAATCAGAAATTGCTGCCATCACCGAAGATCAATACCAGCATTTATGGCTCGGCTTTCAGGGAGGCATACAGGATGTAAAAGTGTACCAGCGCAACGGGATCGAGCTCACCGATATCAGTCATGAATTCAATCTGACACTGCTCCGAAATAAAAATATTAAGAGGATCTTCCCCGATTCAAAAGGTACAGTGTGGATCACCACTTCCGACGGACTGTTCGTGATTGATAACCAACTGAAAAAAGCACTCCCGTTAAGATCAGACCTGAATGGCTCGGCGGGTAGAGCGCTACACATCACCAGCATCCAGGAAGACAAGAGTGGCAATATCTGGTTCGCTATAGAAGATGAGGGCCTGAGAAAGTTTGATCCCGCTAAACAAAAAGTGTTCAGCTATTCATTCAAAAGAAATGGGACGGAAAGCACGGTGTTGGGAATACTGGAAGATGACAATGGCTTTATATGGCTGGCAACGGCAAGCGGGCTGATCAAGCTGCAACCCGGCTCCGGAGCCTATCAGATCTATACCAAAGCAGATGGCCTGCCATCCAACAGCTTTAATTACAACGCTTATTTTAAAGACAGGGATGGCACGTTTTATTTTGGAGGCTTTAACGGCTTTATCAGCTTTGATCCCGCGTCTTTTTTATCCAATACGACGCCCGTTCCTGTTGAGTTTACGCATTTGAAAACGCTGAGCAGGAACAAGGCAGAACCCATTGATCCCGGCCGGGCGCTTCAACTGAGCTATGATCAGAATGTGTTTACCATTGATTTCGCGCTGCTCAATTATATCAAGCCTGAAAAGAACAGGTATGTTTACCGGTTAGAAGGATTTGAAAAAGAATGGACGGAAACCGACAACCCTTCTGTCACCTACATGAACCTGAAGCCGGGCACTTATACACTGGCTGTGAAAGGGGCTAACAACGATGGTAAATGGAGCGATGCAAAAGAACTGAAGATCGTTGTTCAGCCGCCATTCTGGGCCACCTGGTGGGCCTACCTCATCTATATCATGATCTTTTCTACCGTCCTGTTTTTCATCATTCGATTTTTTTATCTGAAAGAGCTGATAAAAAAAGAAGAAGCGCTGCATCAGCATAAGATGGACTTCTTTACCAATATTACCCATGAGATCCGCACGCACCTGACGCTGATCATGTCGCCGGTGGATAAGATGATCAATGACCGTGCGAACGACGATTACTTACAGCAGCAGTTTCAGCATATCAGGAAAAATGCCGACAACCTGTTGCGCTTGTCAGAAGAGCTGATGGATTTCCGTAAAGTAGAAACGGAACATCTCAAGCTTACGATTGCAGCGCATGATTTAGTCGCTTTTGTAAAAGATATCTATGAACACTTCAGGGAGTTGTCGCTGTCGCGAGATATGAAGATCTCATTCACTCACGATGTATCCAAACCGCTTTTATACTTTGACCGTGAACAGATGGAGAAAGTATTCTTCAATCTGATCAGTAATGCGTTTAAGTTTACACCGGATGGAGGGAGGATCAGTGTGCATATATCAGAGCATGAAGATCACCTGAAAGTCGCTGTGTCGGACAACGGACGGGGGATTGCGCCGGAATACAAAGACAAACTGTTCAATAATTTTTTTCAGGTCAATGACAGCGGCTCGCAGAATAAGGGATATGGTATCGGCCTGGCGCTCTCCAGCAAGATCGCTGCCCTGCACAGTGCCAAAATAGAGGTCGACAGCGTACTGCCGGAAGCAGACCACGAGGAGCGAAGGACCACCTTCGCTGTGCTGTTGTTAAAAGGGAAAGAACATTTTCGAAAGCAACTGGGAGAAGTGAAGCCACGTGTGGTAGTGATCGATCAAACGCGAAACAATAATGAAGCATTCGCGGATGAGCCGGTAAGTGAATATCAATTGCCGGATCTTTATACCGATCGTAAAAAATTATCAGTGCTGGTGGTAGATGATAACCCGGACATACGGAATGCTATCCGCGAGATACTGGCGGATACTTACGAAGTAGTACTCCGGGAAGACGCAAAGAGCGGATGGCTGCATGCCACCGACCATATACCGGATCTGGTGATCAGCGATATCATGATGCCGCAGGAAGATGGATTGAGTTTTTGTTTCCGTTTAAAATCGGATACCAGGACCTGCCATATCCCCGTCGTTTTGCTGACCGCCAGGACCACCCAGCAGGATCATATTGCTGGCCTGGGCCGGGGTGCAGATATTTATCTTACCAAGCCATTCAACAGGAAAGTGCTGGAACTTACTGTAAGAAATTTACTGTCTACCCGGGAAAGAAGCCGTGAATACCTGCAGCAACAAATACAGGCCGGATCGATCCAGGAAGCCATCGAAGAAAGCCCTGTTATTGCGATCCATGAGCTGGACAACGACTTTTTAAAAGAGGTCTTACACATCATTGATCAGTATTTGGACGATCCTTCTTTTAATGTTACGATCCTGTCGCAAAAGATAGGAATGAGTGTGCCGGTCCTATACAAAAAAATGAAAGCGGTCACTAACCTGTCCGTGAATGATTTTATTAAGTCGGTGAAGCTTCAAAAAGCTGCAGAGTTATTACAGCAAAAAAACCTTGCCGTGTATGAAGTTTGTTACGCAGTGGGTTATCAGGATAGAAAACATTTTAGCGCCGAGTTTAAGAAGAAGTTTGGGCAAAGCCCGAAACAATACGCTATGTCATTCAGCAGTTAATGTCATAGCCAATAGGTAAGAAAGCCAGGAGAGCGATGTTCGCGATGATTGAAAACGGAAGATGCTGATGCAACGCAGGCAAACAGGGCACTAACGATTAAACGGTGTAAAAATATGAGATCGGTATGTTTACTTTTGATGTTTTGTAGCACGGCGGCCTTCGCTCAGCAGCGGCCGGCCATGTATTACAGCGACTCCGGTGTGATCGGCCGGCCGATAGCCAAAGATCCTAAAGTAGTGTTTTTTAAAGGACAGTATCTGATGTATTATTCCGTGCCCGGGCATAACAATCAAAGCTGGAGTATCGGGATAGCCGCCAGCCAGGATCTGACCCATTGGAAAAAGATCGGAACGATCACACCCGCCGCAGCGTATGAAAAGAACGGACTCTGTGCACCGGGCGCGCTGGTAAAAAATGACCAGGTGCATTTATTTTACCAGACCTATGGAAATGGCAGGAATGATGCTATATGCCACGCCACCTCAAATGACGGCATTCACTTTACACGGAACGCAACCAACCCCATCTTCCGGCCCACAGGGGAGTGGACCTGCGGCCGTGCCATTGACGCTGAAGTGGTCGCCTTCAACAACCGCTATTTTCTCTATTTTGCTACAAGAGACAGCGCGTTCCGCATACAAATGCAGGGTGTTGCTGCCACGGCTTCTTTAAACACCTCTTTCAACCGGAGCGAGTGGGTTCAACTTACAGACAGTTCTATTTTAAAGCCTTCCTTGGATTGGGAAAAGCAGTGCGTGGAAGGAGCCAGTTGCGTGCAGATCGGAAAAACGCTCTACATGTTTTATGCAGGCGCTTACAACAATGAACCCCAGCAGATTGGTGTAGCTAAAAGCAGGGACGGTATTCAGTGGGAGCGTATGTCCAGCGTACCTTTCTTACCTAACGGCAAACCGGGTTCCTGGAATGAAAGCGAATCGGGCCATCCTGATATTTTCAAGGCCAGGGATGGACGCTACTATTTATTTTTCCAGGGGAATAATGACAAAGGCCGGTCCTGGTACCTGTCAAAGAACCAGGTAAAGTTCGACGGAGAAAAATGGAGGATCGTTCCGTAACCCATAGCCGTCAACCGTGAGTGTGGTGTTCGGCGGTCCTTTTTAAAGTAATATAACCCGCAACACCCGCGATGATCGATGCCACGAAGATGCCGATCTTAGCCTGCACGACATAAACCGGATCGGTAAAAGCGAGTGAAGTAATGAACAGGGACATCGTGAATCCAATACCTGCTAAAAGTCCCGCACCCAACAAATTAGTGACATTCATGCCTTCCGGAAGCCGGGCCACCTTCAGTTTCACGAGCAGCAGCGTAAAGCATACTACACCGGCAAGTTTACCTACCAGCAAGCCGACTGCTACTCCGATGGCGACATTCGTGCTGAATAAATGGGCGATGTCAATATCCAGCGAAATGCCGGCGTTAGCCAACGCAAAGATCGGAATGATGATAAAAGTTACCAGCGGATGCATGGCATGTTCCAGGCGTTGCAGTGGCGGTGTGGCAGCAATGGTCGCGGCCTGGATCTTTTCCAGGATATGCAGTTGTTCATTTTTTAATGTCGGTACATAATCAGTAGGGTCAATATTTTTAAAGCGGTCCAGGTAATGGGTGATCTTATCAATAAACAGCTGCTCTTTTATTTTCACATCGGCCGGGATCGTAAAGGCAGCCAGCACCGCAGCGATGGTTGCGTGCACACCTGATAACAAAAAGGTGCTCCACACGCCACCAATTCCCAACACGGCGTAGAAAAAAATACTTCTTACACCGAGTTTATTGCCGGCATACATAGCCAGCAGCACCGCACTTCCGATGGCCAGGTGCAGCATCGAAATGTCGGATGTGTAGAAAAGAGCAATTACCAGCACAGCGCCCAGGTCATCCACAATGGCAAGGGCGGTCAGAAAGACTTTTAATGATAATGGTATCTTATTGCCCAGCAAATGCAATACCCCCAGGGCAAAAGCAATATCAGTAGCCATCGGAATACCCCAGCCACTCTGCACCTCACCGGTTGGGTTGAAAACAAAATAGATGACGGCAGGAACTACCATCCCGCCCAGCGCCGCACCGATAGGGAGCAGGGCATTCCGCGGGTTAGACAATTCGCCCGCTATCAGTTCGCGCTTCAGTTCCAGGCCCACGACAAAAAAGAAAATAGACATCAACCCGTCATTGATCCAATGGTGCAGGTTAAATTCAAAATACGTAGCGCCTTTCCACTGGAAGCCCAGCTTATATTCCAGGAAGTGATGATAAATGTCTGACCAGGGAGAATTAGCGAGGATCAGGGCGATGATCACGCTCGCGCCCAACACGATGCCCCCCGATTTTTCCAGCTGGATAAATCGTTGAATCGGGTGAACAAATTTATCGATAGGCGTCTTTTTATATAAAGGGTTCATTCCGGTACACAATTTACAGTTTGTTTATGATTACGTCGCGCCTCTGTCGCAGCCGTATGCCGCATCAGCGACGGGCGGAAATATATTTAATACTGTTCAGTTTTCCATCAAAATTCTGTTTTAAATCTATCTTACAAGCGCCAGCCTTCGATCAACACAAAGTGCATATATAATATATACACCAACAGATGTGTCACCGCGAATGTTCGCGCTCAGAGAAGATGAAGCCTGTGCGAATCGGGAGCACACTGACCAACCTATGCGTACGCAATTTTTCTGGCGTTGCAAACTGCCCATCTCCACACATTTCCGTAAATTCGCCCTATGGCAATCTTTAAATTCAGGGTCTATTTTGAGGAGGACGATAGCATTTACAGGGATGTGGTGATCAAACATACACAGACCTTTCTTCAATTGCATGAGGCAATTTTAAAAGCCTACGAGTTTGATAATAAACATCAGGCTACGTTTTACCGCAGTAATGACAACTGGCAGCAGGGCCGCGAAATCTCCCTCGAGAAATACGACAAAAAATACCGCGTTGACCCTTTGATCATGGGCGAAACAAGTGTCGGTTCTGAAATAAAAAATACCAATCAACGGTTTACGTATACCTACGACTTTCACAAGCAATGGAACTTTTTGATCGAGCTGATCAATGTAGCCAAGGATGCCGATAGCCGGCAGGAATACCCTTCCGTGGTACGCAGTGAGGGCATAGGGCCTAAACAATATGGAACAAAAGGCCTATTAGGCGACAAATTTGCCGATATTGAAGAAAAATACGATCTGACCCGTGGCGCCGAGGGATTCAATGAGAAGAATGAAGAAGGTGAAGACATGGGAATAGAAGAATCGGCCGACGACTACCGCGAAGACGAGGATTAATCCATCGCTGGCGGGGTCTACACTTCAGGCATCACCGTTCCGAAACCCATCCAATTATAGCTATCAAATCGTTAATAGTAATCGCGGGTCCCACAGCCGTCGGGAAAACAGGGCACGCCATCTCCGTAGCGCAACATTTCGGGACCGTTGTCGTCTCCGCGGACAGCCGCCAGTGTTACCGCGAACTCGACATAGGCGTAGCGCGTCCAGGTCCTTGGGAGCTGGCGCAGGTGCCTCACTATTTTATTGCCTCTCACAGCATCCATGACTCCCTCAATGCCGCCTGGTATGAAACCTACGCGCTTGACTTGCTGAGTGACCTTTTTACAACACATGATACGGTCGTGCTCACCGGCGGTACCGGCCTGTATATTAAAGCGCTTACTGAAGGGCTCGATCTGATTCCCCAGGTGGATGAGCAGATCCGGCAAACCGTCATCAATCAATATAAAGAAAAAGGACTTGACTGGCTGCAGGATGCCCTGAAACGGCAAGATCCGTTATTTTTTGCCAATGGCGAGGTGCAAAACCCGCAACGGGCGATGCGCGCGCTGGAAGTGGTGATGGCCACGGGGCGCTCCATTTTATCTTACCGGGATACCGGAAAGCAGCCACGCCCGTTCGAGATCATCCGCGTTGGGCTGTCGTTACCACGGCCTTTGTTAAACGAACGGATCAATCAGCGGGTAGAACAAATGATGGAAGCGGGCTTAGAGGCCGAGGCGCGTGCTTTGTTGCCGTACCGGGATCTGAATGCCTTGCAAACTGTCGGTTACAAAGAACTGTTTGATTATTTCGACGGCCGGATTTCTTTGCCTGAAGCGGTGGCGCTCATCCAGCAAAATACCCGCCGCTATGCCAAACGACAAATGACCTGGTTCAAAGCTCAGCCCGGCTTTCACTGGATCGATCTATCCGAAGGAAAAGAAGTATTGCCCCAGGTCCTCGAAATACACCAGGCTGTCCTGGGCCAGCAGTAATTTTCCCCTGCGATCCCGTCGCTGATGATATCCCGGAATAAAACGACCGGGCATATGTCTGCCGTTGCTCAATGCAGTATCTTTGCCGGATGATGCAGGACGAACAACAACAGGAAAGCATTTTCAATAGTGACCCTACAGGCGAAGACGAGGCTGCTTTATTACAGTTAAGCAAATGGACGCGGATGATCTCTGTGGCAGGTTTCGCCATCGGTTCTTTTCTCGTGGTAATCATGTTATTGGGCGGGGCAGAGATCCTGAAAAGTTTTGCCGCATCTATGCCTGTCAGCTTTGGCGGCGTTTACTCAGCGCTGGTCATTGTGTTCTTTATTTTGTTCTTCTTAGTAGCGCTGGTATTGTTTTACATACATAAAGCATCGCAGCTGTTACTCCAGGGCATTCAACAGAAAAGCAGCGCCCATGTCGCACAGGCATTTATTTATCTCAGGAATTTTTTCATCGTAATGATCGCCTTCAGCGCGCTTCAGCTTTTAGGTAATCTTTCAAATTTGTTATAGCACATGGATTGGTTTTCCGAATACGACGTGCAGAAAGAGGGTCAAAGCCCTTTGTTTAGAAACATACTCGCTACGGCAAAATTTGCGGGTATCGCAGCAGTGTTGGCGATTTCGGCTACCTTGGTCGGCGTCGTTGGATTGCTGGTCAAGCCCTTGCCTGAAGTGGCAGCGCCTGCAAAAGAAGGATTTGACGAAGCAACGGCATTGCAAATAGCGAAAGGCAGTGTTTATGCCGGTGCGTTAGTCTCTACTGCGGTAAGTGTGTTGCTCTTTTACTTCCTGTTCCGTTTTGCTACGCTGGCCAGAACCGCGTTAAAGGACCGGGATCAATCTAAACTCAATGTGGCGTTAAAAAGTCTTTCCGGCTATTTCAAAGTAGGCGCCATCATTATGATCTTTGTTATTGTGATTTTTATGTTGTCCCTGTTAGGAGGCATGTTAGGCGCGGCCTTCGGCAGCTAAGCATTTATCTTGCCGACAAATAATTATAATCTTTCAATAATTTTTCCAGGAATTCATAAGGGTACATGTCTGTTTCAATTTGCAGGTAGGCCTTCACTTTTTCTGCTGCGATCGCCAGATCTTCGTGGTGATGGCTGCTTTTTTGGTTGCTCAGCATCGTTTTAATGACGTTCAGGTCCTTATCGCTGATGCGCATCACCTGCGGGAAGGCCGGCTGATAGTCGGCGGCTACTTCTGTAAAAACGGTATTGTCCAGGCTTTCCTTCGCAGATGTTTTGATCACGATAGTCTGTGCCAGGATATCGCCGATGCGTTGGGCTTTTTTCGATTGGCTCGCCAATATGATGTCCGTAAGTAAAAAACTAAACCCGAAAAGCACCACCAGTACGGTTTCGACTGTCCCGATTCCCAGTGCCACATACACGATAAGATACAGCAGCATCAGGATCCACATATCCGAAACGCGCAGCAGCCAGCGGATCAGCAACTGGCTTAAAGAGGCGCGACCGCCGTTGATGCTGACCACACGCAGTTTCATGATCTTTTTCCCGATGCTTTGCCCGTTTGTCGTAGCTTCCATCACAATGTGATAAATAAATACCGGTACCATCAGGATCAACCAGATTGCCCAGGAATTAAACGAAGAAATGCCCGGGCTGATGGAAGCCATCAACCGGCTTGCCAGCAGCAGGTATAAGTACTGTACAGCCATATCGATGAGCAGGGAGACCATGCGCCTCCCTAACCCCGGGGCATCAAACTCCAGGCTGATATTGAAACTTGTCGGTATCGTTACAACAGGCATATCAGATGTTTGCCGTAAAATAGCAAGTTTAGCGCAAATGTCAAAGAACCGGGCCGGCTGGCGGCAGGCGAAACCATCGGTAAGCCGCGGATATACCAATAAGCCTTCATTTCTTTGCTTCTACATCCACTCCCAAATTTTTTCAAGAGGCATTATTCTCCGATTCGTGTGTTGCTTCATAGCTTCAATATCAGTGATAGTTGAAATTTATTTTCAGGAGGACGTAGGGGAAGGTAAATGTCAGGTTGTAATCTATATAGTGATGCTATTTTTGCGATTCGGAGATGGCGCTGGACAATGTTCAATATAAAAACGTTTTTGACCTTCATTACGAGGGGTTATATGGGTATGCCTGTTCAATTTTAAAGGCAGAAACCTATGTGGACGATATTATCCAGAATATTTTCATCAGACTTTGGGAGGGCAGGGATGCGGTCAAAGAAGAAACGGTCAAGTCTTACCTGTACACGGCCGTGAGAAACGCATGTCTCAATCACCTCAAACATAAAGGCGTGCAGGCGGCGCATGCCCGGGCTTCCATCCTGAAGAGCGACGATGCGGCCTACGATCATCATTCAGAACAAAAGGAATTACATGAGAAAATACAATACCTGGTTCAGCAGCTTCCGGAAAAATGCGGCGCTGTTTTTTATCTCTGCCGGCAGGCAGGACTTAGCTATAAAGAAGTGGCAGCAACAATGAACATTTCTGTCAAAACAGTAGAGAACCAGATGTCAAAAGCTTTAAAGTTCCTGCGCAGCGGGTTGTCAGAATACCTGGTCAGCATCGTGCCATTATTAATTATTCACCTCATCAATTGATAATATATGGAGCATAAATTGATAGCTTTTTACGAACAGACACTGAGCGCTTCAGAGCACGAAGAAGTGCGGCAGTGGCTGGAGGCTGCGCCGGAAAATAAAAAGCTGTATGAGGATACAGTGACTATTTGGACGCAGTCGAAAACAACACACCCCTATCAACAATATAATAAAGAAGCGGCCTGGGAAAGATTGCAGCAACAGCTGTCTGCCCGCAAGCCGGGCAAGGTAAGACAAGGCTCGTTCAGATGGCGGTCCGCACTCGCCGTTGCTGCTTCCGTTGCTGCGATCGTCGTGCTTTTCGTAATGGTGAATCAGTCCGGGACCCAACAGTTTGTAGCAGTCGAAGTGCAGGAAACCATTAAACTGGAAGACGGCAGCGCTGTAACGCTGTTTCCCGGAGCCGGACTGTCCGTGGCCAAAGATTTTAACCGCGACAGCAGGACGGTTAGGTTGAACGGAGATGCTTATTTCGATATCGCCAAAAACCCCGAAAAACCATTTATCATTCACAGCCATGATGTGGATGTTCAGGTGTTGGGTACTTCCTTCACTGTCCGCCAGGAGCCCCGGTTTCAGACGGTCTTTGTGCATAGCGGAAAAGTAAAGGCTTCTTTCGAGGGCCGGTGCGTGACAGCTGTCGCGAGGCAAAAAATTATCAGGGACAGCGTCACCCGTCAGTTAAGAGTGGCTGATATGACAACAGATATCAACGAGATCCTGAAGACCCAGACCATGAAAGTCAGGGACATGCGCATCGACAGCCTGGCCCGCGTGATGGAGACGCTTTACAATATTGAAGTGATCGTTTCAGACGAACTGAAGGAAAAGAAGATGACCAGTACCTACCTTATCGGCTCTGAAACGCCCGAACAGATCATTGATAACATTGCCGTCACCATCGGCGCCACATGGCACAAAGAGAATAACCAGTATATCATCACTCCGTAAACATGCTTTTAAAAAAGTCCTTTATACTTTCGCTGCTGCTCCTATATTCCTGTTGGATACAGGCACAGGAAAAGATGTTACAACAGCGCATTTCTGTAGACTTCAGAAATATTACTATGTACGAGGCGCTGATGCAGATAGAGCGCAAAGCCGGATTTTATTTTTCGTATGATAACCAGTTCATCAAAAACCAGAAAAAGCTGTCCTTTACCGCGCATCAAAAAACAGTCAAGGAGATCCTGGATATGATCCTGGATCGCGATTATTATTACGTGACCAATAACAACAAGATCGTGATCCGGAAAAAAGAACAGGAGTATATGACGATCCAGGGAGATTTCTTTGACAATAGTGATCAAAAGCCGCTGGAATATGTGACCATATACGAACCTGATCTTAAGATCGGGACCTTGTCTGATGATCAGGGTCATTTTTCGCTGAGAGTACCGGCCGACCGAGAGCTGCGCCTCGTGGTGAACCGCATATCCTACTATGACACGAGCTTTACCGTCTCTGGTCGTCCTCCTGCACCGGTTAAAATAGGGCTCACGCCCAATATCAGGACAGAAGACAGTGTGGTTGTCCGTTCGGTGGAGCGCCATTGGCTGGCGCGGACTGTAATCGGCACGCGGCAGAAGGTCAACAGCCTTAACCTGAAAAACTATTTTTATGAACGCAAATTTCAGCTGGGGTTCTGGCCGGGCATCGGCACCAAGAGCGCGCTCAAAGGGCAGCAGGAAAACAAGATCTCTTTCAATGTATTGGGTGGCTACGCAGCCCAGGTAGATGCATTGGAGATCGGAGGTTTGTTCAATATCGTGCAGAAGCATGTGCGCTCTGTGCAGGTCGGTGGTCTGTTTAACGTCGTAGGCGGAACTGTGAATGGCGTTCAGGTAGCGGGCTTGTATAACGATGTAGGCGGCAATGTGACAGGGGTACAGATCGGCGGCCTCGCCAATGTCAATAAAAGTAATATTCAAGGCTTCCAGGTGGGAGGGCTGTACAATCGCACCAGGCAAACTTCCGGTGTCCAGATTGGCGGATTGCTCAATCATGCCGACCAGTTTGACCGGGGGTTACAGTTGGCCGGCCTGGTCAGTCGTACCGAAACATTCCAAAGCGGTTTTCAATTGTCAGGTCTCTTCAACAGCACGCGTGTGATCAAAGGAGCGCAGGTATCGGGCCTGGTGAATCATGCCGGCAACATCAAAGGATTTCAACTCGGCGCCTTCAATATGGCTGACACGCTCCATGGAATCGCCATCGGGCCATTCAATTATAGCCGGAACGGTAAACATGCGCTTTCCCTGTCTGCCCAGGAAAATGGTCAGTTCAACATCAGTTATAAATCGGGGAGTTATCAATTATACAATATTGTGCAGGTCGGCACGATCCATCCGGATATCGGGCGGCATTACTTTTTTGGCTATGGGCTGGGAACGGAATGGCGGCTCGGTAAAAGATTCGGCCTGGCGGGTGAGTTGATCAATCTGCATTACACACCTGCTGACCGGTTTGAAACAGATTATAGCACCGTTTCTTTGCAACCCATGTTGATCTACCAGATACAACCTAAGATCCAGTTATTTGCCGGGCCGCGCCTGGAATACCAGTTGCCCGTCCATCGTCATGCAAATAGTTATTATCAAGGGATGCATCGCAACATGATACCTTTAAGTCCCGGTTCCAATGGCCCGATCCATCTCGGTTTCAGCGCAGGCATCAATATTTTTTAAAAGAACATAGGGGTGAAGTTCGTTGAATGTGTATTAGCTGTATACATCAACAACATGCAACTCAAAAAGTATTTTCTATTTGCAGGCATTTATCTGTTCAGCCTGAAAAGCCAGGCACAGGAGCCGGTCATGAACCGTATTCATTTAGGCGTGTTTACGCCGGTAAGCACGCAGGGGCGCTACGCGCGTGAGATCAGCCCTTCCTTTTCTCTTCAGATCTTACAGGGAACTAACTTCAATAACAACGGCGCGGCTATTGCCGGCTTATACAGTCGCCTGCACGGCAACAACAAAGGTGTTCTCGTTAGTGGAATTGTCAACCGCGTGAAAGGTTCAGACAAAGGTGTCAGCGTCGCCGGTATCCATAACGGTGCGGCTAACGGCAGAGGCGTCCAGATCGCCGGTATCCACAACCATAAGTCAGGCAACGGATTTATACAAATAGCCGGGCTTCTGAATGACAGCCGTTATGAATCCTTACAGATCGCGGGACTGGTGAATAGCAGCGGATATGTCCACACACAAATAGCCGGATTGGTCAATAGCGCCCGTGTCGTCAAAGGTGTGCAGATTGCCGGTTTGATCAATATTGCCGACAGTTCGGATTATCCGATTGCTATCCTCAATTTCATTAAGAGCGGCGAACAACAGATCGGTGTGCAGGTCTATGACGACGCATCGGTCAACGTAGTGCTGCGCACAGGCGGTCGCAAGACCTATGGCATTATCGGCATCGGTGCCGGAAATGACCAGCGGCGCACCCTGCTGCAGATGGAGGCCGGTATAGGATATCATATCCCGCTGAGCTCCCAACTACGCGTGAATGCGGAAGCCGTGGCATTGAGCAAGACAGATTTCACTTTATTCAAACATACGCAATCTTTAAGGGCCTTGCTGGCTTACCGCATTACACCGGCTTTAGAGATCGTCGCAGGTCCTTCCATAAATACCTATCGATATGCGGACTCTAAACTGTTCGGCAACGGGTATATCTGGCGGCACAACGCTCCTGCATCTTCCTTTTCCCTGACCGCCGGAGCGCTTGCGGGTTTGCAGGTGTACCTCTGATGCTGCTTCATTCGGGAACATGGCAGCTGTATGCGAATCGTCCCTGAACAAGCTCAGGGTAACCCACACTAAATCTTAAAAAATCAAGAACAAACAATTAGTAAAATGAAACAAGCATTTCTTTTCTCATGGATCATCACCTTACTCATCACCGCTCAAAGTTGTAAAAAGGTATTCCCCGATGGCCCGGCGGTCAGGGAGGCCAGGACCGTGTCCGACTTTACCAGGATAGAAGCCGCTTTCAGCGGCGATGTGATATTCACGAATGGTCCCTCAAAAAGCGTAGAAGTGGAAGCAGCTCAAAACCTGCAACGCTATATCATCACCGACGTTTCGGGAAACACGCTGGTCTTGAAAACCCAGCCCAACGTTAATATCAAAGGAGGAAGCGTAAAGATCTACGTGTCCAACCCTGCTTTTTCCGGAGCAACACTTTCCGGTTCCGGAAACATCCAGGTCACGAGCGATATTGAAGCGCCGGCTGTGTCCCTGCGGGTCAGCGGCAGTGGCAACATATTCCTGCCCCGCCTCAATGCTACTACGCTCGATGCGCAGATCACCGGCAGCGGCGATATTACGATTGATGGAGGCGCCGTGCAAGAACAAGAGATTGCTATCACCGGTAACGGCGATTATCATTCGTCGGCGCTCCGGAGTGAACAGGCTAAAGTAAAGGTGACGGGATCCGGCGAAGCACGTATCTGGGCCGAAAACAACTTAAGCGTACAAATTTCAGGCAGCGGTGACGTATGGTACACCGGCAATCCGGCAATTCAGACCAGCATATCCGGTTCAGGGCATGTCAGGAAATTATAAAATTTAAAACACCTTGTTATGCTGATTGCCAGTATCGTGCTTTATTTCATCAGGAAGTACAAAAAGAGAAAAGCCGCAATGGCCGCCACTGCCGGTGCGGTAATGGGATCATTATAAATGATATACTATGCGACAAGAGACTTCTGCATACGCAGTGATCACCGGGGCCAGTCAGGGACTGGGAAGTGCTTTTGCCAGACAATTGGCAGCACAGGGGCAACATATCATATTAGTCAGCTTGCCCGGTCAGGGTCTTGCAGATCAGGCTGTGCAACTGTCCGAGCAGTATGGTGTGATCGTCCGCTATTACGAAACGGATCTGTCTGTTAAAGAAAACGTCATTTCCTTGTGCCAGTGGCTCAACAGTTCCTTCGACATTAAGATACTTATCAACAACGCAGGTGTCGGGGGTACCAAGAAATTCACGGAGGCAACGGTGCAATATATTGACAGCATCATGCAGCTCAATGTGGTCGCCACTTCCTTATTGACCCACCAGTTGTTGCCCAATCTGCTGCGTCAGCAACAGGCCTACATACTCAATGTTTCCAGCATGGCAGCTTTTTCACCGATCGGTTACAAAACGGTGTATCCGGCTTCTAAAACCTTTATCCATTCTTTTTCCAGGGGCTTGAGCGAAGAGCTTAAAAATACAGGGGTTATTGTCAGCGTTGTTAATCCCGGTGCCATGGCGACCAATCCCGATGTGTGTATGAGAATCAAAAAGCTCGGGCTTGTGGGCCGAATGACGTTGTTAAATCCCGACAAGGTAGCAGGCCGCTGCATCCGGCGATTGTTCAAGAAAGACCGCGTCATTATGGTCAATCCCTGGAGCTGGCTGGCGATGTACCTGCTTCCGATCTGGATAAAGCTACCTTTGCTTACCTATAATATCAAAAAGGAAATACAATGACCGTCTTTGTTACAGGCATCAGCGGTTTGCTCGGAACCAACCTTGTTTTGTGGTTATTAGAAAAGGGGTATACGGTCAGGGGTCTCGTGCGTAATGAAAGCAGCTATCGTGGCGACCGGCATGAACGGTTACAGCTGATCACAGGAGATTTGACTTCCGATCTTACGCCATATCTATCAGAGGTGGATGCAGTGGTGCATGTGGCTGCCATGACACAGCAAAACCGGATTCGTTATGAAGATTATTATGAGGTCAATTATACCGGAACGAAAAACCTGTTGACTGCCACAATAAAAGCAGG
The DNA here is from genome assembly GCF_055693045.2 of Niabella sp. ZPM-14. Lineage (NCBI taxonomy): Bacteria > Pseudomonadati > Bacteroidota > Chitinophagia > Chitinophagales > Chitinophagaceae > Niabella > Niabella sp. ZPM-14. The sequence goes on along the minus strand of NZ_CM181148.1, from coordinate 2,225,909 downwards.
CGTGCCTAAATTTTTATATGTAAGCACGGCTAACACGATCGGATACGGTATCAGCCCGGATGCTGATCCACCGGAGGCAAAGCCGATGGCGCCGCCTTTTACAAAATCTTTTTACGCCAGGAGCAAGGCCGCCGCTGAGGCGTATGTTTTATCCCGCCAGGACGAGATACAGGTGCATATATTAAATCCCACCTTTATGATCGGGGCGCACGATAGCAAACCCAGCAGCGGGAGAATAATCCTGATGGGCATGAAGAATCGTATCTTGTTCTATCCGCCTGGCGGAAAAAATTTCGTAGCCGTAAGGGATGTCGCTATTGCAATCGAGCGGTGTCTTCATAAGGGGCAGAACGGGCGTCGCTACCTGCTGGCAGGCGTCAACCTGAGCTACAAGGCATTCTTTCAGAAATTAAGCACTCACACCGGAAGAAAGCCGCTTTTGATCCCGCTACCTGCTTTCCTGCTCAAGGTCGCAGGCGCCTTGGGAGACCTTTTACGGCGCCTCCATGTCAAAACCGAACTGTGTTCGAATAACATGCAGATCCTGTGTGTCGATAACTATTACGATAACCGTACTTCTGTTGCCGCGCTGGATATGCAATACCAGGATATTGACATGGCTATTGCCGAAAGTGTGGACTATTTCAGGCGGGAGAGGTCAGAAGTCTGAGGTCAGAAGTCCGAAAGTCTGAGGTCAGAAGTCAGAGGACGGGGGGTCGGAGGTGATGTGCGGGCGTCGGCCTTTAACTTCGGTCTCCCGTCCTTCGACTTCGGCCTTTCTTTCTCCGTCTTCCGTCCTCCGACTTTCGGACGTTCTGCATCCCTCTTCCGTCTTCCGACTCTCTTCTCCGGACCTCGGGCTTCGGACTTCCGTCTTTTCCCAAGAAATTTTGTATTTTAGTTCAAAACAGACTGAGTTGAGAGAGGCGTTATTTATTAAAAAGAACAAAGACCGTTGGCTGAAAAACGAAACCGAGCCGCCCACTTCACCTGATGAAATGGCTACCGCTTTTACACAGATAGTCGACGATCTGGCCTATGCGAAAACTTTTTATGCAGGAAGCAAAACAACCGGCTACCTGAACAAGCAGGCCGCTAAAATGTATCTTGATATTTACCGGAACCGGAAAGAGGAAAGCAGCCGGTTTGCGTCGTTCTGGAAATATGAATTACCCCTGACCATTTATAAATATCGCAAGACTGTATTATTCTCATTCCTTCTCTTCATCGTATTTTTCCTGTTAGGTTTTCTCGTATCCCGCCAGGATGTAGAAGTGGCGCGCAATTTCTTTGGAAATGACTACGTGAACGAGACCGTCAAAAACATTGAGAACAGCAACCCGTTTGGTATTTATGAAGGCGGTAATCCGCTGCTGAGCTGGTTGGGGATCATGATCAACAATATCAAGGTCGCATTTGTATTCTTTGTGTCTGGTATTTTTTGTGGCATACCCACACTGTACAAGCTGGCTGAAACGGGCGCGATGGTCGGCGTTTTTGATGAGCTCTTTGCTTCCTACGGGTACGGCCTGCAGTTTTGGTTAGTGGTATTCGTCCACGGCACCCTCGAGATCACTGCGATCATCATAGCCGGTGCGGCCGGATTTATACTTGGCAAAAGCTACTTGTTTCCCGGCACCAAAAAAAGGATCGAGGCGTTCAGGGAAGGCGCCAAAGATGGCGTTAAAATAATGATCGGCATTTTACCGGTCTTCGTGGTAGCCGCATTTTTCGAAGGGTTGATTACAAGGCTGTACAATGACGCGGCCTGGCTCACCACCCTGATCACCGTTGCGTCAGCCCTCTTTGTGGTGTGGTATTTTATCATTTATCCCGCGAGGCTATCCAGGACGCCCGCCACGGAAATAGCAGAACCGGAGGTGAAGGCATGACACACCGTTGTAGACACTTATTATATGGGCTCATCTGCATAAGCACATTACTGCTCCAAACAAGGGGGATGGCGCAGGGGCAGACGGATGATTCGATTGGAGTGGTCACTCCGCCGGCTCCTGCTACGGAACCTCCTGAGGACGTGGAGGAGTTGTACGAAGTCGACGAAAACTATGAAGCGTCTGTGGAGCAGGACGAGGCCAATAAATTAGATGTGATAGACACCCTGACCGTGGCTCCGGTTCAGTGGCGTAAGGGCGACAGGGCCTTTACGGAAACGCTGAAAAAGAGCGCTGACTTTAGTTATGTAACAGACGGGCTTCGGCAGCCGCAGAAAAAAAAGAGCGGCTCCCGAAACGGCTATACAGGCAATCTGTTTTTATATATTGTCATTGGACTGTTCGTAGTCATACTGATCTGGTATTTAAAAAATAATGATCTGCTCTTGTTCAGGAAGAAGGCCGCCCGCTTGTCTGCTCAGGGCCATCAGGATCCCGATCAGAAGGACCTCTTTTCTATCAATTTCCCCAACGCGATCCGTGAAGCGGTGGCAGCTGGTGATTACCGCCTGGCGGTCCGGATGCAATACCTGCAGCTGCTAAAAGCGTTTTCACAAAAGGAAGTCATCAAATACCAGCCCGACAAAACGAATTTCGAGTACCTGCAGCAAACGCGGTCCACGCCTCATTATGATCAATTCCACGATGTAACCCGGCATTATGAATATAGTTGGTATGGATTATTCCCCATTGACAAAGAGCAGTATGGGAAGATGGAAGAAGCATTTGCTAACCTGTTTAAAAAGATTAACGGATAAGTGAAAAGAGCGTTACCATACATCTTAGGGGCGGTTGCAATCATCGCTTTAGCTGCTTACCTCGGGCGTCGTGCACCACGTGAACGAACGTTTAGTCAGAATATATCACTGGACAAGCGCGACAAAAATCCTTACGGCGCTTTTGTTTTTCATGAAAGCCTGAAAAGATTTTTTCCGGGAGTGCCATTCAAGATCAGCTACACCAATCCCGGCGACAATAAGATGTTTGGCGATTACAAGCCGCACCAGCTTTATGTGATTCTCCAGGATGAGTTTGATCCGGCCCGGGAGGATATGAATGACCTTATCACTTTCATCGACAGGGGCAATAACGTATTCATCAGTACCTTCTACAGCAACCCGTTGGTCAGCAGATTAATCAACGCTTCTGCTCAACGAAAAACTTCTTTCTCTGTGCATGACATCCGGGAGGGTGAAGATTCCATGCAGGTGCACCTGACGGTACCGCCTTTTCCCGCACTGGCCAGTTACAAGTACCCGGATTACCTGATGGAAAGCGTTTTTACGAACACGGATACGACTATTTCGAAAGTCCTGGGTTACGCGCAAACGGGTGAACCCAACTTTATCCATCTCAAAAAGGGCACGGGTAATTTATACATCCATTTGTCTCCGATAGCCTTTAGTAACTATTTTTTGTTATATGGTAACAATATCGAGTACTTTGAAAAGATCTTTTCCTTGTTCCCGGATGATACGCCGCTGATCATATGGGATGAGTATTTTAGTCAACGGCATAGCAACAATGATAGTCAGGGTGGCTGGTTCAGTGCTATCATGAAAAACCAGTACCTCAGAGCGGGTGTGCTTACCGCGTTATTGTTCCTGTTAATATTTGTCCTGACCGAGATGCGGCGCAAACAACGGGCGATTCCCATCATTCCCCGGCCTGTTAATGATTCACTGGAGTTTGTGAAGACGATGGGCTTGCTGTATTATGAACGGGGAGACCATGTCAATCTTGCTCAAAAAATGAGTACCTATTTTCTGGAGCATGTGCGGAGTCGCTACCGGATTTTCTCCACAGAGCTGAACGCTGATTTTGTAACGGAGCTTAGTGACAAATCCGGTGTCAACCCGGCGCTGATCCGGGAAATTGCATCGCAGATCAGCCGGGTCATTAACGAGGGTGTTTCGACTGACACGGAATTAATTGCGCTGCAACATAATATCGATGAATTTTATAAAAACGAATAAAAGCCTTTTATATGCAAGAACCGATTTTTGAAAACCGTGTAGATCTTCGACAGCTCAACCAGGCGGTTGAAGGGATCACCGGAGAAATAAAAAAAGTGATCGTTGGCCAGGATGACATGATCCGGCTGATCATAACGGCACTGCTTGCAGACGGGCACGTGTTAATTGAAGGGGTGCCCGGTGTGGCCAAGACCCTGACGGCGAAACTGGTAGCCAAGGCTGTAGACGCCACTTTTACGCGTATCCAGTTTACGCCTGATCTTATGCCTTCTGATGTAATCGGTACCCCAGTCTTTAATCCGGGCGATGCGCGCTTTGAATTCAAGAAAGGACCGGTATTCGGTAATATCGTGTTGGTCGATGAGGTGAACCGCGCACCCGCCAAAACGCAGGCAGCGTTACTGGAAGTTATGGAAGAGCGGCAGATATCTATTGATGGCGTTACCTACCCGATGGATGCGCCGTTCATGGTGCTGGCTACTCAAAACCCGGTGGAGCAGGAGGGAACTTACCGGCTTCCGGAGGCGCAACTCGACCGTTTTTTGTTTAAGATCGAAGTGCCTTATCCAAAAGAGGAAGAGGAACTGCAGATCCTGTCGCTGTTTCACCACATGGGGCATCACAATGCGCTGGAGCAAATCAATGCAGCGCTTACGGGCGCTCAGATCAACCAGGTAAGGCAACAGGTGCGTGATATTGTGATAGAAGAAAAGTTGCTGGCATTTATTGCACGGCTCGTGTATCAGACCCGGAATCATAAATCTATTTACCTGGGTGCGTCGCCACGGGCCTCGCTGGCCATCATGAATGCTGCCAAAGCAACAGCGGCTATCAACGGTCGCGATTTCGTTACGCCCGATGATATTATATGGGTAGCAACACCGGTGTTAAGGCATCGTATTATTTTGTCGCCGGAAAAAGAAATGGAGGGTATCAGCGAGAATGAAGTGATCCGGCAGATCATCAACGGACTGGAAATACCGAGGTAAGCGGGCTGTAAGTCACGGAGGCGATCCGACATCACTCACCAATCATTATTCACTATCGTCATTCTTTTGAAATCACTATACTTCAATAATACACTTTACTATATCGGCGGTGCCTGCGCGGTGATGTACATGGCTGGCTATTTTTTTCCTGCCTTGTATTCCATCGCATCGCTCATTCTCGTACTGTTACTCGTGTTGGTGGTGATCGACATCCTGTTGCTGTATTCCAGCAAAAGCGGCATTGTGGCGACAAGGCAGCTTCCCGACCGGTTCAGCATCGGAGACGAAAATCCGGTTTCTTTATTCATCTCCAACAGGTATAGCTTTGCGGTTGGGTGCCGCGTCATTGATGAGCTGCCTGTTCAGTTGCAGATCCGGGATTGGGAGCGCTCACTGAAAGTAGCGCCCGCAGCTTCTGAAACGATTGGATATAGCATTACACCGCTTCAGCGCGGCGAATATGTTTTTGATCAGATCAACGTAATGGTAGCCGGACCGCTTAAGTTGACGAGAAGAAAATATACGATCGATGCCAGGCATACGGTCAAAGTGTATCCGTCTTTTATACAGATGCGCCGTTTCCAGTTGCTGGCCGCTACCAATCGATTACAGGAGGCAGGCATTAAGCGCATTCGCAGGTTAGGCCACAGTGCTGAGTTTGAACAGATCAAAGAGTATGTGAGGGGCGACGATTACCGGACGATCAACTGGAAAGCTACCGGACGAAAAGGAAGCCTGATGACCAACAGCTATGCAGACGAGAAGAGTCAGCAGGTATACTGTGTGATCAACAAAGGGCGCGTGATGAAAATGCCATTCAACGGCATGACCTTGCTGGACTATGCGATCAACGCGTCGCTGGTGTTATCCAATATTGCGATCACGAAGCAGGACAAGGCCGGGCTGATCACGTTTGCCGAGAAGCCGGATACGTTTCTTGCGGCTGATAAAAAACCGGGCCAGATGAATGTCATCCTGGAATCTCTGTATAAGCAACAAACAGATTTTCTCGAGCCCGATTATGAAAGGTTATACGCTACGATCCGCAACCGGGTTACCAATCGCGGTCTGGTCTTGCTGTTTACCAACTTCGAATCTATAGAAAGCCTCAGGCGGGAGTTGCCTGCGTTCAGGAAGATTGCGCATTACCATCTGTTGTTAGTCGTGTTTTTCGAAAACACCTCCATCAAGGGCCTGGTGGAAAATAAGGCGCAGGACTTAGAGCAAGTCTATTTGAAAACCATCGCCGAGAAATTCGTTTTTGAGAAGAAACGCATGGTGAAAGAGTTACAGCAAAATGGTATCCTCAGCGTCCTTACCATACCCGAGCAACTCACCGTAAACACGATCAATAAATACCTGGAACTGAAGAACAGGAATACTATTTAAAAGTCATACACCCAATACGATTCCTGGTTCAATATCAAGCGCTCTGCTTATTTTTAATGTCGGTTCACTTTTCCCTGATAAGTATTCGCTGATCCTGGACGGGTGAATGCCCAATGTTTTTGAAAGGCTGGTTTGTGAAAGATTTTTTTCGTACATGCGCAATTTCATTACTTCATGTAATGTTGGCGGTGAAACTGGTGCGCGTTGCTCCTCATACTCCGCCATCCATTGAGAAAGCAGATCCAACTCTATCAGTTTAGGATCCGTGTTGGATGTGCGGTCCGAAACTATTTGTAAAAGTTCCTCTACCCGTTTCGAAATCGCTTTATATTGTTTCTTATCTTTTATCATGGGGCTTGTTTGGATATTTTTCACGTCTATTTTGTCATACTCCGCATGTGTTCCGATAAATCTAATATACACGGTCTGAATTTGGAACAGAATAATTGTTACCAGCCGATACCGATTTCCACGTATATTAAATACATATCTTTTATTGCCGACGGCGTCCACGCTATTAAAGGTCAATTTTATTTCGGCAAAGCTTTTTTAATCGTTTTCAATTCGTCGTTGTTATTCTCAATTTAGTTGTTGTCGGTTGTTGTGATATCGATGTTTTGTAGGGTTGAGTATTGCTTGCCGCTAACGGGCTAACATTGGCGATGTGGCGGAAATAAAACTACAAATGATGAGTTTTGAAAAAATGCTCAACAGAATTACTACTGTTGAGCATTTGAAGTCAAGCCGCCATATAGCCAATGCACTGTTGGAAGAAGTAATAGTCAAATCAATTCATTCGCTATCACTATTATCAACGCCGTGATTATTGTCATGCTTAAAAAAAATACATTGATTTTTATTTGATCAGAGTTGTGCTTCACAACAGCAGTGATTAATGCCTTTATTCGAAAATAAAAAATATAAATAGGGGTGCCAATAGTATATAAACGTTATTCATTATTTTTATTTTTTTAGTCAGCTAAATATGTGTCGGCGAGACATACGCCAAATGATACTGCTGTTATTGCAACTCCAATCGGTCCCAACATTCTTTTAGCAATTGTTGTAACGCTTTTTCTGTGCATTCAATAATTTGCTGTTTAGTACGGGTTCTATATGCTGAAATTCACGAATAACATGGGTCTCTTTTCATATAAGATCTGTTTAGTATTTAATGTCAAGCCGCCGCATCGCTCAATGCAGTATTGTTGGCAGAATTAATATTCTGATACTATTCTCTCAATGTTTCAAGCACGAAAACACACAGCGCCCCTAATAAAATGATCACACCAATGAAAACTACATTAATCTTTATTTGATCCGTATCTTTTGTTTTTATCGACGAAACCAACTTCATGGTTCGCCCAAATAGAGCGAATAAAAAAATTGGCATCATCAGGAAATATATTACCAACATAATCTTTTGTATTTAGCTTAAATAAACTCCGGTGAGACAAATTCCAAATTCTGCTACAGCAATAGCAACACCTACGGGCCCCAATGCCTTTTTAGCGATTGTTTTAAAGGCAGCTTTCATTGCGCTGATGCTCCATACAGTTGCACTTGATCCATAGGCAAAGCCTGCAAAGTCTCCCAATAGAGCCGCCACAGCACACGCGCCAGCATCACTCCAAGTAATTGTTCTTACATGAACATCTGAAAGAAGAAAATTCGGATAATTGGTAGCTACAGGTTGAGTATTTTCTATTTGAGTTAAAGCCATGACAAGAGGGATTAAGTCAATTTCCTCTGCATCTTCCTCAGCAATCATTTGTTGAATATCTTGTTCGGTAAATCCTTTAGCGTATAAATACTGTTTGGATTCCCGGACTAAGGGGTTTAAGCCAGACATAATTTTTTCTACTGGCACGTTGATCTGATAGTCAACGTTTTCAGATGTCTTTTTATACTGAATGATGGCATCGGTTTCATGTATTAAATCAACCATGGCTCGTATTGAAGTCGTATTTTGAAATAAGGCGTAATCTTCCTGCGTAACTTCTTCAGGAAATTGAACATATACGGTCAACTCATTAGATGGGGGAGCCGCAATTCGCGCAACTGTTCCTTTACCCGTTCTTTTCGAAAATCCTATATTCCCCAGAGTTTTCTTACTTTTCTCTAAAGCTGCAGTAAATTTTTCGTTCGCTTTTTTAGGTTCGCTTTTTTCATAAGCTGCTTTTTTGCATGAGTCAAGAAGGAATACACAAGCAACAACAATTAGATTTAAAGTCAAAAGAGCAAGCATCCCTTTTGAAAACTTTTTTACAGGTTGTAAAATTTGGCTTACAATTCTCATGATTAAACATTTTTCAAGTTAGTCTTACCTTCAGGTTAGGTGCTGTGTCAGAATTTCACCATTAGCAAAAGTATCTTTTCAGGGTGCTGCTTCTTTTTAGGTCATTTTGTAAGGCGCTTCATGTCCTGTATTGAACTTAAAGTGCAGGCGTCTGGCAAATGATTTTGCTAGTATAAATATACGCAAAGTTTAAAATATATATTTATTTTAATGTATTTCATTAAATGCTAAAATCTTTTAGGCGGACTTTAGACCGTCGCATGGCATCCGTCGCTTTCCTGCATGCTTGGATGATTTTTTGTTAGAATTTTTCAGCCACTTCCAGGATATTTATACTTGTCGGATCTGCAAAAAGTATTATGCCTCCTCTGTTTGCATATTAAAAAAACACATCTTCCACCTCCTCCCACCGCTTCCGCTTCCCGACTTCATACTTTTCCCCTAACTTGCCTTTATGCCAATCATCAAAGAAAAACTGGAAGCACAGTTTACCGCCGTTTACAAGAACTTGAACCCCGAACAGCAGGTCGCCGTAGACACGCTCGAAGGGCCGGTGATGGTCATTGCGGGGCCCGGAACGGGTAAAACCCAGATATTGGCCGCCAGGATCGGGAAGATCCTGCTGGATACAGATGCATTGCCGGAGAACATTCTCTGCCTTACCTACACAGATGCAGGCGTCGTCGCCATGCGCAAAAGATTGCAGCAGTTTATAGGCGCAGACGCTTATAAGGTGAATATATACACCTTTCATGCTTTTTGTAACGATGTGATACAGGACAATTTGTCCCTGTTTGAAAAGACCTCGCTCGACCCGGTTTCAGACCTGGAAAAGGTAGAATATTATAAGTTGCTGATCGACCGGTTTCCGAAAGATCATCCGTTGAAAAGATACCGCGGCGATGTGTATTACGAAGCAGACCCTTTAAGCAACCTGTTTTCTACGATGAAGAGAGAAGGGTGGACGCCGGAATATATCCTGGAGAAGATCGATCTGTACACGAAAGAGCTGGCCGAAGACGAAAAGTATGTATATAAAACCTCGCGCGCCGGCAAATGGCAGAAAGGAGACCGCAAGCCGGCTTATGACGACGAGCTCAAACGCATGGACAAGCTGCGTGCGGCCGTCAACGAATTTGATCATTACCAGGAGATCATGAGGAATAATAAGCGCTACGATTTCGACGATATGATCAATTGGGTGATCAAAGCTTTTGAGGAAAATCAAAACCTGCTGGCCGACTACCAGGAACGTTTCCAATATATTCTCGTTGATGAATTCCAGGACACGAGCGGTACGCAAAACCGCATTGTGCAGTTGCTGATCAGTTATTGGGAGCGGCCGAATGTTTTTGTCGTGGGTGATGACGACCAGAGCATTTACCGCTTCCAGGGCGCCAATGTGCAGAACATGCTAGATTTCGCTAACCAGTATGTCGACGACCTGCGCACCGTCGTATTGACCAATAATTACCGGAGTGTACAGCCGATCCTGGATGTGTCCAAGACCTTAATTACGCGCAATGAAGAGCGGCTGGTCAAACAAATATCCGGCCTGAGTAAAGAGCTGATCGCGGCGAATGCCGCCATCAATCACTTGCAGCATGCTCCTTCTGTTACTGAATACAACACCATGTCGGATGAAATGGCAGGTATTGTATTTAAAATTGAAGAGTTGGTAAACGCGGGTACATCGCCCGGCCGGATCGCTGTCATTTATAAAGAGAATAAATACGGCGAAGAGCTGTCAGAATATTTGAGACAAAAACAAATACCGTTCTACAGCAAGCGCAGTGTCAACCTGCTTCAGTACCCTTTTATAAAAAAGATCATTACGATTTTATACTATCTCGATGCCGAACATGATACGCCGTTCGGGGGAGATGAGTTGTTATTTGAGATCCTTCATTTTGATTTTTATAAAAATCCACCGATCGAGATCGCCAAACTGAATGTGGAGGTCAATCAAAAAAAGTTCAAGGGCGAAAGCGCTTCGTTAAGACAACTCCTGCACGAGAAAGCGAACACGCCTCCGCGAACCTTGTTTGATGAAGGGCTCAATGAAAGCCTCAGGCATAGCTCGAAAATGGTAGAGCAATTGATTGCCGACGTCAGCAACCTGACCATCCAGCAGCTACTCGACCAGGTCATCCGCATTGGCGGTATCCTGACCTACATCATGAACAGTGATCAGAAAGTGGAACTGATGCGGTCATTGACCGCCTTCTACGATTTCATTAAGGAAGAAAACCGGCGCAATCCCAATCTCGACCTCGAGGCGCTCGTTCAGTTGCTGATGCTGATGGAGCGCGAGAATATACCGCTACCGCTGGTACGCACTACGGGTAACGATAAGGGCGTGAACCTGTTGACGGCCCACGGCAGCAAGGGGCTGGAGTTCGAGTACGTTTTTCTCGCGGGGTGCAATGCGGCTTTCTGGGAGAAGAAACGGAAAATGAACCGGGGTTATAAACTGCCTTCCACCATTTTTTCCTCGCAGGCCAGTGCCAGTGATGAAGAAGAGTTGAGAAGGGTGTTTTATGTGGCCCTGACTCGGGCAGAAAAGTACTTATATATATCTTATGCCAAGCTTAATGCCGACGGGAAGGAACTCGAACCTTCGATGTTTATCGCGGAGATCCTGGAACAGCATGAGCTTCCCATCGAAAAACGACAAATGAGCGCTGAAGAGATGGTAGCCTTCAGACACCTGTTATTCAGTGGGCAGCAACCGGTGATCAATAGTCTTGAAGAAGATTTTGTTGATGGTTTACTGGCCAGGTTTGTCATGAACGTAACTGCCTTAAGTGCTTACCTGAGTTGTCCTTTAAAATTTTATTACCAGAACCTGCTGCGGATTCCTTCGGGAAAAAACGAAGCAACAGAGTTCGGTAGTGCTATTCACTTTGCGCTGGAGCGATTGTTTCGTAAACTTTGGGAAACAGATGCCTTCCCGCCTGTAACATCGATGCTCGATGATTTCAATTGGTACATGATCCGTCACCGCCAGAACTTCACTAAAGAAGCGTATGAACGCCGTATGGAGCAAGGGTCTATTATTATTCCGGCTTATTATAACAAATACATTGATAGCTGGAACAAAGTAGTCGCTGTGGAAACCAATATCAAGGGCGTAGTGGTAGATGGCGTGCCATTGAAGGGCAAGCTCGACAAGCTCGAGTTCCAGGGAAAAGAAGTGAATGTCGTGGATTATAAAACGGGGAATGTTGACAAGGCGTTACCCAAACTAAAAGCGCCGGATGACAAAAATCCGGACGGCGGAGATTACTGGCGCCAGGCGGTCTTCTACAAAATACTACTTGATAATTATGAGTTGAAGGACTGGAAGGTGATCAGCACGGAGTTTGATTTTATAGAGCCTGACAGTAACAAGAAGTTTCAAAAGTTGAAAGTGATCATTGATCCCGAAGATGTGGCGATCGTAAAGACGCAGATCAGAACCGTGTGGGATAAGATACAAGCCAAAGACTTTTATAAAGGCTGCGGGAAGCCTGATTGCCATTGGTGTAATTTTGTAAAGGATAACTATTTATTTAATCGATTGGAAGATGCTGAAGAGATCGAGGAAGAGCAATGATAAGCGGCAACCTCCTCCTGTGCATTCCGGGATTATAACTGTCAGGTTCATGATCGCTGGCATTCGAAATTTTATTGCTTATCTCCGGGGAGCAACCTGCACGGAGTGCCGAATCTGTGCAGGTTTGATTATGGATAAGGCTTAAAGCCCGTACTGGTCCACGAGATACACCAGTGCCGCCATATTCACAGCGCCCAGATCCAGCTCTCTCTTGTTAACAGCTTCAAACACATCATTCGCAGCATGGTGCAGGTCGAAATAACGTTGCGAATCGGGTAAGAAGCCGCAGAGGGGAGTGCCTATCGCCGCTTTAAGCGGTGCGATATCAGTGCCGCCACCGCCCCGGATGAATTCATTGCAGCCATAAGGCGCGATCAGTGGTAGCCAGGTTTCCATCTTTTTGAACTGAGCATCATCACAGCTAAAGCTGAAGGCGCGAGGCGTAAATCCGCCGGCATCACTTTCGATGGCAAGGATGTGTTGCTCCTTATTCAATTTGGCCAGCTCTGCATATTTCGCTCCGCCGCGCGCGCCGTTCTCCTCATTGGCAAATAACACAAAGCGGATTGTTCGTTTGGGTTGATAACCTAAAGCCTTAAAAGCCCGTAATACTTCTATCGTTTGCGTAATGCCCGCACCATCATCGTGCGCACCTTCACAATTATCCCAACTGTCTAAGTGACCGCCGATCGTAATGTATTCATCCGGGTACTTACTTCCCTTTAATTCGCCAACGATATTATGTCCTTCCACATCCGGCAGCGAATGTCCGTTGGTCGTAAGCTCCACCCGTACATTGTTGCCTGATTGCAGCTGGCCGGCCATCCAGTCCGCGTCTTGCAGTCCGATAGCCACCGCCGGGATTTTCGGATAAGCTGAATCGTAGGCCAGCATGCCCGTATGTGGCAGGTTATCGGTACTGTGGCTCATGCTGCGCACGATCACGCCGATCGCGCCGTATTTGGCGGCCCGTGACGGGCCCTGGCTCCGGTATTTCACCGCGTCACCATAGGCTTCAAAAGTTCGGATGAATTTTGGGTTAAATTTATAGTTGTAAAAAACAATCTTTCCACGCAGCTCGTTCTTCTTCTTTTCCAGTTCGTCGAAATCCCGGATCATAATTACCGCCGCGGTGAGGGGTCTGCCTTTAGTGCCAACGGCATTTCCCAAAGCAATGACGTTGAGCTCTTTCTTTTTCCCGGCTATAACAGCGGTCGCCCGGTCTTTGCCGCCACGTACCCAGTGCGGCACCATAACAGGTTGCTTAAATGTGTTGGAGCTGCCGGATTGTTTCAGCAAATCAAAGCCCCAGGCTTCTGCCTTATACATGCCCGGTGAACCGGCCAGTCGCGCGCCGATTGTTTTGGTAAGCGTGCGCAGATGATCATAGGTTTTTCCGTTCACCAATATTTCATCTGCGATCTGGCGGATAAATGCCTCGTCTTTCGATTGCCCCCAGGCAGCAATGCCAAAAAATAAAAAGCCGGATAAAAACAATTTGCGGATCATAATGTTATGGTATGTGATTTGAGTAAAGATAAGCAGGGATAGACGATCGTCCATGGTTTATGGCTGATAGTAGATCCCCTTTATATTCATTTCACCCTTTAATAAAATAATGTGTTGCGATCATGCAACGTCCGGTTATAAATACAGAAACGGTTATCTTTAACACATGCGAATAGGTATTGTTTGCTACCCTACGTTCGGTGGCAGTGGCGTTCTGGCCACAGAATTGGGGAAGGCTTTGGCTCAGAAAGGCCACCAGGTACATTTTATCACGTACCAACAACCCGTCAGGCTGAGCGCTTTTGTTCCCAATATCTATTACCACGAAGTGCAGGTGCCTACTTATCCGTTATTTGATTTTCCTCCTTACGAAACCGCGCTGGCCAGCACAATGGTCAATGTGATCAAGAACCACAATCTCGATCTGCTGCATGTTCACTACGCCATACCTCATGCGTCAGCAGCCTACATGGCTAAAAGAATCTTACAGGAAGAAGGGTACAACATCCCTGTGATCACCACATTGCACGGCACCGATATTACGCTGGTAGGAAAGGATAAGATGTACGCACCTGTCGTATCCTTCTCTATTAATAAAAGCGATGTGATCACTGCCGTTTCGAATAACCTGAGAGAAGAAACCTATGCCACATTCGACATCAAAAAGGAGATTGAAGTGGTCTACAATTTTATCGATGTATCCCGATTCAATCGCAAACCGCTTGACGCTTTTAAAAAAGTGCTGGCGCCGAAAGGCGAACGGATCTTATTACATGCTTCCAACTTCAGACAAGTGAAAAGAGTGCAGGATGTGGTAGAAGTGTTTTATGAAGTACAGAAAAAAATCCCCGCGAAGCTGCTGTTCGTGGGCGATGGGCCCGAGCGGCAGACGGCTGAAGAACGCGGGCACAATCTGAATATATTCGACAAAATGATCTTTGTCGGAAAGCAAGAGCAGATCGAAGATGTGTTCGCTATTGCCGACCTGTTCTTACTGCCTTCAGAATACGAAAGCTTTGGTCTGGCAGCGCTTGAAGCCATGGCTTCCAAAGTGCCTGTTATATCTTCCAACGCCGGTGGGTTAAAGGAAGTGAACATCGATGGCGAAACCGGCTTCACCGCAGATGTGGGAGATGTGAGAACGATGAGCGAAAAGGCCATTGAGATCCTGAAAGACGACGCAACGCTCAATGATTTCCGCCAGCGGGCCTTTGCACACGCACAGCAATATAATATGGATGAGATCATCCCGCAGTATGAGCAGCTCTATCGCCGGTTTTGTAAAGACTGTTAAACGAAAGAGAATCAATGGCCACATCGCCAGCGCCTGATCGGTGCTTATGACGTTCGTTTCAATATGCTTTGTGCACAGTCCGAAGCAATGATCAGCCCGCCTGCCATCATGATGATATCTTTCAAAACTAATCTTCCCGCTCCCGATAAATAAGGAAATCCATAGTGCGGTGTCGGGAAATCTCCACCCAGGTAAGGGACAAAGGTTTCGGGAGTAGTAATGAGAAAGCTGAGCGTCACAATGCTCATTCCGAAAGTAAGCATGCCCCCAATCAAACCTGCTTTCGGAAACCATATGCCGGATAAAACCAATAAACCTATTATAACAATAACGCTTCCCAATCCGTAAGAAAACAGGTAAGTGCCGTTTTCGTGGTGCCAGTCGATGTTTTTCTGAACGGTTTTCCCTTCAGGGTTTTTATACAGCGTGTATTCCGGCACCGGGTCTCCGTTTTCATTAAAAGCCGTTTGGCCCTTGTTATGATAAAAGAAGTTCATCAACGGGCTATTAATCACAAAGGGCACAATGCCATCCGCTTCGTATGGAAAGGCCTTCAGCCCGCCGATCCAGGCCATCACGATAAATATGGCTATCCTCAAGAAATGAATAAAGTAACGCTGGCCCGATGCCATCCATCTGATCATATGTAGTAAGATTTGAAGGGTTATCAATCGTACAAACCTATAACAACGGATGTGGCTGAAGAATGGATAGAACGGGAAATTACATAGATTGTTTTGCCACGATAGAGATGCCTACCTTCTCCCTGAATTGGCTGGGCGATACACCCGTTTCCTTTTTAAAATACCGGCTGAAATAAAACTCATCTTCAAAGTTGAGCCGGGTAGCAATTTCCTTGATGGGTGTATAAGTCAGGTGCAGCAGTTTCTTTGCTTCCAGTACTACCCGCTCCTGTATCAGCTTCAACGGTGGCTTGCCAAAACGGGTCTTGATCTTTTTACTAAAAGCGCTGACGGATAAACCCGCTTTTTCTGCATAATAAGATACCTCTCTTGATCTGGTAAAACCGGCTTCGAGAATACTTTGAAAATCGGTGATGACTGATAAGTCAAGTGCTGCATTCGCACTTGTATCGATTTGCTTTTCTTTTTCTTTACTGCTTAAGGCCAGTATCAACTGCAGGTAGGTTCGGAGGATCGAATGATCAAAGCTATTCTGTGACGACACATAATGCTGCATCTTCTGAATGATGGTGCGAACTTCCTTGAAAACCGGCGCAGGCACTGAAACGTAGGGTTGCCGGTAGATATTATTAAAAAGGATACCGTTGCAGGCTACTTCCTTTTTATGGTATTCAATACAATAAAAATCACCGTGGAAAGACAGCACGTCAATGAGCACATCAGCAGGATCTTTCCATTCAAATGCCTGGTAGGGCGACAGGAAGATAAACGTTTTGCCGCTACAGGTATAGGCCGTAAAGTTTACGGAAAAGGAAGCCGTTCCCTCAAAGATCAGGATGTAATAATAAGGTTCATTAATGCGCTTCGCAAAGCGCGACGAGGGAACCTGCGTGATATCATATAAGGTCTGCAAAATAACAGTCTGTCGTTCTAATACATTTCCTGCATATCCACCAGCTTGCGATAGATGCCGCCTTCAATTTGCATCAGCTCGTGGTGTTTACCGCGTTCCGCGATCTCGCCCTTATTCAGCACGATGATCTCATCGGCGTTGCGAACCGTACTCAGGCGGTGGGCAATCACGAGAGAAGTCCTGTTCTGTGTCATGTTATTGATCGCGTCCTGCACGAGCCTTTCACTTTCGGTATCCAAAGAAGAAGTCGCTTCGTCGAGGATCAATATCGGCGGGTTCTTCAAAACGGCGCGTGCGATCGTAAGCCGTTGCTTTTCACCACCGCTCAGCTTTGAGCCGCGGTCGCCGATATTCGTATCAAATTTCTCAGGTTTTGCTTCGATAAAGCGGAAGGCGTTGGCTACTTTGGCCGCATTCTCAATCTCTTCCTGCGGGGCTTCAGGGTGCGCCAGCGTGATATTGTTACCAATGGTATCATTAAACAGGATAGGCTCCTGGCTTACGATGCCGATCTTATCGCGGATCGAGCTGATGCTGTAGTCTTTGATGTTCCTGCCGTCCACGAGGATCTCTCCATCCGATACGTCATGGAAGCGGGGTACCAGATCAGCCAGGGTGCTTTTCCCGGCGCCACTGCTGCCGACCAGGGCCACTGTTTTCCCTTTCGGAATAAAGAGGTTGATATTTTTTAGGATAGGCGTTTCGTTGTACGAGAAAGACACATTTCTGAATTCAATGCCTTGCTCAAATGATTCCAGTTTTTCAGTCCCGTTATCTTCCACATTCACCGGTGTGTTGAGTATTTCTTCGATGCGCTCAATAGCGGCAGAACCGGCCTGCACATTGAAGAACGAAGAGGACAGGGCTTTTGCCGGGTTGATCATCATCGCAAATATGGCAATGAAGGAGATAAGGTCGCCACCGGTTAAAGAGTCGCCCTTAATAATAAGACTGGCGCCGAAGTAAATGATAATGCATAGCACGGTGACCCCTAACAACTCTGTAAGCGGAGATGCCATATCTCTCCTGGCAGCCATTTTTTTGTGTATGCCTAAAAGAGTATTATTCAGCGTCACAAAACGATTTCTTAAGATCTTCTCTGCTCCGAATGCCTTTATAATCCTGATGCCGCTTAAAGTTTCATCCAGGATCGAAAGTGTGTCGCCCACCCTCATAGCCGCGGCATTACTTTGTTTCTTTAACGTGCGGCTGATGCGTCCGATAATAAAGGCGGTAGCCGGCAAAAGAATCAGCAGGAACATGGAAAGACTAGGACTTAACGCCACCATGGCTACCAGGTAACTAATAACCATGATAGGATCCTTGATCATGCCCTCCATCGTGTTGATGATCGAGCTTTCAATAAGAGCCGCGTCGTTAGTCATCCGGCTCATGATATCTCCCTTTTTTTGTTCGGAGAAGTAACCCACCGGCAGCGAAAGCACCTTGGAGTACATATCATTTTTCAGATGAATGATGATAGAACTCCTTACCGGTACGGATACCAGCGATGAAAGATAAAGCAGCAGGTTTTTTAAAAAAATAGAACCAATCACCAGCAAGCAGCACAACACCACAGCCTGCATTTGCTGACCATTGCCAACAAGTCTTGTAAGTTCGGCGCCCAGGAACTGACCACCCGGAAGTTTATTCAACAGGCTTTGTCCACCGAACCCTTCCACCTTAAAAATGATCGACATTAGTGGTCCGAGCATACCAAGTGATATAACCGATAGCGAAGAAGCCAATACCGTCATTGAAACATAAAGGACGATCTTGCCTTTGTACAAACCGATATACTTAAATATTCTCCTGAATTTTTTCAATTGATTTCAAATTTTAAAGCCCACAAAGGTAACCATTTACTAATTGACCGATGACAAAGAGGCGGAAAGCTTTATCATTTCGCTGCTTTCTGGCCGAACGGTGCAAATCAAGATGCCTGAAACGGATATATAGATGACGTACAGTTTGTCAGAAACCTTTAACCGGGCAGCATTTTTGCTAACTTTGTATAGAGATATGTTAGAAAATAAAAATATTATACAGGACAAAGAAACCGCCATTATCGTCGGTGTCGTGCAGAAAGACCAGACGGAACAGCAGGTAAAGGACTACCTGGACGAATTGGCTTTCCTGGCAGAAACAGCCGGTGCGGAGACCAAAAAGCGCTTCATCCAGAAGCTCCAGCATCCCGATTCACGTACATTTGTAGGAAAAGGCAAACTGGAAGAGATCCGCCAATATGCGGTCAGCAACAATATTCAACTGGTCATTTTTGATGACGAACTGAGTGGCGCGCAGATCAACAATATCCAGAAAGAGATCAAGATCAAAGTAATCGATCGCTCGGATCTGATCCTGGACATTTTTGCCCGCCGCGCTAAGACAGCGCAGGCGCGGACCCAGGTGGAGCTGGCGCAGTACCAATACATCCTGCCGAGGCTTCGCGGTATGTGGAGTCACCTGGAAAGACAGGGTGGTGGAATCGGTTCCAGGGGACCCGGTGAAACGGAAATCGAAACGGACCGCCGTATCGTGCGGGACAAGATCACGCTCCTGCGAAAGAAACTGGCGGAGATCGATAAGCAATCATTCACCCAGCGCAAAGACCGGGGTGAGTTTATCCGCGTCGCGCTGGTGGGTTACACCAACGTGGGCAAGAGTACCATCATGAATTTGCTGAGCAAGCGCGATGTGTTTGCCGAGAATAAACTGTTCGCCACACTGGACACAACCACAAGCAAGGTAGTGTTTGAAAACACACCCTTCCTGCTGAGTGATACGGTTGGATTTATCCGCAAATTGCCGCATCACCTCGTAGAGAGCTTTAAAAGCACGCTGGATGAGGTGCGCGAGGCAGATATTCTATTACATGTGGTAGACATTTCCCATCCCAATTATGAAGATCAGCTGGCGGTGGTCAATAAAACGCTGCAGGAGTTAAAGGCCTTTGAAAAGCCGACCGTTACCATTTTTAACAAGATGGATCTGTACGAGTCTCAAACTTTTGATGAATGGCTGTCTGATGAGACCAAGGAAGAGATCCTGCGGGACTTGTACAGTCGCTGGCAAAATGAGCTCCAGGGGAATGTAGTCTTTGTATCTGCCACCGAGCGCATGAACGTAGAGGGTTTGAGAGAGACGATCTTGAAAAAAGTGAAAGAATTGTATTCGATACGCTATCCTTATAAGACCATGTTTTATTAGCGCTGGCGGTTCGCGGTTGGTGCTTCATTGATTTACCTTTACCTATCATCCCCGCCCGTACCGAAAGGGCACGTTCGGGCGGGTGTCAATTTCCCATGAACAGAGAACTCACCTGGCATTTATTTGCCTTACATCTTAACGAACTTCCATTCAACGCCGAAGCGCTTGCGGAGATAAAAGTAGCGGGCAAAAAGCTGTGCATCTCCCGGGCCAATGACCGGGTCTTTGCCTGTGCCGCTCAATGTCCTCATGCTGCGGTGCCATTATCTGGTGGTTATGTGAATGTTCAGCACCAGATCGTGTGCCCTTTACATAGATATAAGTTCAGCCTCGAGAATGGCCGGAACGTCAGCGGTGAAGGATACTTTTTAAAAACCTACCCGGTAGAGGAACGGGAAGATGGGTGGTATGTAGGATTGTATTAGACAAAAAGAGATATTGCACATCTGAATGCGCATTTTTTTTTATACTTCTGCACAATAGATTGTGCAGGGCATTAGCGTTCTTGAAATATGGATCACTGAATACCGTTTCTTATTACCTCGTCTTCGTATAAGAAGGAGCCCATACTTTGTTCTGCCGCCTGTTGATACGGAAGCGCTTGAATTTAACGATCCAAAGTTTATAAGAATCATAGAGGATTACCACCAGCAGAAAAGCGCTGATAATAAAAAACATCTTAAAGTGAAGCGTCTTGTAAAAGAGGGCGAACACCACACCTCCGATCACATAAGAGATAGCGATTGAACCGATCAACGTCGCTTTATCGCGCATCTCTTTTTTCCTTCTGAATTTTCTGCTGGTAAACATCGCCGCCAATATGCCCAGGTCCGTAGTAGCCCCGGTAAGGTGCGTCGTCTTTACCGCAAAGTTGGAGATGCTGGCTGTAAGACCGTTCTGTAAGCCCATTGCGAACAACAGGAAGGACAGCATCAGCTCAGACTCCTGCAACGTGCCTTTGTACCAATAATCACCGTACACTCCCACGGCTAAGATGCAGCCCAATTCCAGCAAAAGAGGAATCGCATGCGCCAGGTACTTGTTCTTTTCAGAAAGATTGATCACGATGAAATTAGATACAAAACATCCGAAGAAATAAAGGAAGATCCACGAACCCACGAGTGCGATCTGGTACAGGTTTCCCGCTGCCAGTTCCGAAGCGAAAATGGCATAATACCCGGTAACGTTCGATGAAAACGAAAGAAATAATAGAAGAGACGCCACGTTCACCATACCCGCCACCAATGCGGTCAGAACACCCAGTTTCACATTGTCTGCCAAAGATCTGCTATTGCTATATTTACGTAACATGTTTTTAGATTTTTACACAACTCACCTTGGCAATACCACGAATGCCTTTATCAGTATCAAAATTTAACTCCAGTGTGTTTTCCGTCAACCTTGAAATATTATACTGCTCTACGCGGTTATCAGGATAAGTAACGGTCAGGATATTTCCGCGACCCTTGATTTTCCAGTTAGCCACTTTTTTATCGTTGTTGCTGCTCAGCGTTAACGTCCCGTCGGGATGGAAGATCCAGTTTTCAGCTTCTACGATACCCAAATCTGCCGTAGACATTTTCCTGATCTTATTCGGCGTCGAAGCGTTCGCACGACCCACGTGTTCACTATAATAAACACGCTCATATTCCCAATGGATTTCTTTCCAGTTCCCAAGGATCGCTTCCTCCGGGTTGTGATACGACTTGATGGTGAATGATAAGCACCCTAACACCGCAAACACCACGGCTATAATAATAATTACATTTTTCATTGTTATTCTCCTTTTTTGTCACTTAAAAAAAGTACGGTCAGTGACAATGCAAAACTACCTCGGGGGTATTAGAACGGTATAAAGCTCAAATTAGAATCAGATTAGAAAAAATGGGCTCCGGATTAAAAGCGCATTAAAAACAACGTTGATAATCAAACGGATGTCATTTTTTTCTTAATGAAATATTAAAAGGCGGATTAGAACGTTTGCTTGTGCAGAAGTGATAAAGATGCTGCGTGTAGACCCGCTAAATTTATTTTCTTTAATTTGTCCTTTTAATACTCATTTTACAATAAATGCCTTTCAAACTACATACTCCGTTTGCTCCTGCCGGCGATCAGCCGACAGCGATTGCGCAATTGACCGAAGGGGTGCTTGGCGGGGAAAAATACCAGACCTTGTTAGGGGTTACCGGAAGTGGTAAAACCTTTACTATGGCCAATGTGATCCAGAATACGCAAAGGCCGACCCTGATTATTACACACAATAAAACGCTGGTGGCCCAGCTATACGGTGAGTTCAGGCAGTTTTTCCCCGATAATGCGGTAGAATATTTTGTTTCTTATTATGATTATTATCAGCCAGAAGCCTACCTGCCGGTTAGTGACACGTACATAGAAAAGGACCTGGCCATCAATGAAGAGCTGGACAAGCTGAGGTTACGTGCCATCACCAGTTTATTAAGCGGGCGTCGTGATATCATCGTTGTTGCTTCAGTGAGTTGTATCTATGGTGCGGGAAATCCGGCGGATTACGAAAACAGCATTATCCGCATCCATCGCGGTCAGACCATCTCCAGGCAGGCTTTTTTACATGGATTGGTCAATTCCCTGTACACCCGGACCACCATTGAATTCAACCGGGGCACCTTCCGGGTGAAAGGAGATACGGTAGATATCAATCTCCCTTATGTAGACCACGGATACCGGGTTACCTTTTTCGGAGATGAGATCGAAGAGATCGAAAACATAGAAATAGCGAGTGGCAAGCGGATCAGCAAGATTGAAAATGCTGCTATCTTCCCGGCTAACCTGTATGTAGCGCCAAAGGACATGATACAACAGGTGATCTATGAGATCCAGGATGAGATGGCAGCGCAGGTAGAATACTTTAGCAGCACGGGTAAATTGATCGAGGCGCAGCGCATCAAAGAGCGGGTGGAATATGACATCGAAATGATCAAAGAGCTGGGCTATTGCAACGGCATCGAGAACTACTCGAGGTTCTTCGACCGCAGAAGCCCCGGCACGCGACCATTCTGCCTGTTAGATTATTTTCCTAAAGATTATTTGATGATCGTTGATGAGAGTCACCAGACAATGCCGCAGATCAGCGGGATGTATGGTGGTGACCGCAGCCGTAAGTTGATACTGGTAGATTATGGATTTCGCATTCCTTCTGCGTTGGACAACCGCCCGCTGAATTTTCATGAATTTGAAAGCCTGCAAAACCAGGTCATTTATGTGTCGGCAACACCGGACACCTACGAGCTGGAGAAAACCGGTGGCGTAATTGCCGAACAGGTGGTGAGGCCTACAGGCCTGCTCGATCCGCCCATTGAAGTGCGGCCCAGCATCAACCAGATCGATGATCTTTTGGACGAAATCGATAAACGTGTCAAAAAAGGTGATCGCGTGTTGGTGACTACGCTGACCAAACGTATGGCTGAAGAAATGGATAAATACCTGCATCGCATCAATATCAAATCAAAGTATATTCATAGCGAAGTGGATACCTTGGAGCGTGTAGAAATACTGCGGCAGCTTCGGTTAGGCGAGATCGATGTGTTGGTAGGCGTGAACTTATTAAGGGAAGGCCTGGATCTGCCCGAAGTGAGCCTGGTAGCGATCCTTGATGCTGATAAAGAAGGCTTTTTAAGGAATGAAAAATCGCTGACGCAGACGGCGGGCCGTGCAGCCCGGAATGTCGATGGCCTGGTGATATTTTATGCGGATACGATGACCGGCAGCATGCAGCGTACGATTGATGAAACCAATCGACGCCGCGAGAAACAAATCGCCTATAACATAGAACATGGCATTACGCCGCGTACGGTGACTAAATCCAAGGAAGATGTATTCAAGCAGACCAGTGTTTTAGATATTAAAGGTTTTGATGAGAAAGAACCTTTGGCAATCGGGTTTGATGAGGACCTGGTGACCGTTGCAGCCGAAGAGGAGGTGGTTTACAAGACCATCCCTCAAATGGAAAAAGCTATCGCCAGGACAAAAAAGGAGATGGAAAAAGCCGCGCGTGACCTGGATTTCATGGAAGCTGCCCGGCTGCGTGACGAAATGTTCCGGCTGCAGAAAGAGCTGGAAGGCATGAAGTGATCGATGAACACACTCAGGAAGCGCTGATTGCGATAAAGAGAAACTTAAAGATCTATGTCTACCTTTTTAACCGCCGAATGGCGGAAGCTCGCGATGGCTAATTATGCTGTAGATCCGGAAATATTGAAGGACTATCTTCCATACAAAACCGAATTAGATATATGGGAAGATACCTGCTATGTGAGCCTGGTGGGGTTCCTGTTTCTGAATACCAGGCTGGCAGGTATAAAGGTTCCGGGACACGTCAATTTTGAAGAGGTCAACCTGAGATTTTACGTGAAATACAAAGATGGTGCAGAATGGAAGCGCGGCGTTGTTTTTATCAGGGAGATGGTGCCCAGGACAGCGCTGGCCTGGGTAGCCAATACTTTTTATGGTGAACACTATGAAAGATTACCAATGAAACACTCGCTGGACACGGAAGACGGGCGCTTAAGCGTTTCTTACAGCTGGAAGAAAAACCGATGGCACCGGATTGAATTATTAACCGAAGCCAATGCCGCCCAGATATTACCAGGTAGCGAAGCCGAATTCATCACCGAACATTACTGGGGATATACACAAAAAGGAAAAACCAGGACAGGAGCATACGAAGTGCAACATCCCAGGTGGATGGCCTATGATGTACTCAACTATACGATCGACGTTGATTTCAACTTGTTGTATGGTGACCGCTTTTCGTTTTTAAATGAAGCTAGCCCGGTATCCGTTATCCTTGCGGAAGGCTCCGAAGTAGCCGTGAAAACCGGCAGGCGAATTGTCTGAACCCCTGTTACTTCACTTTGCGGTAGTACGTCCATGTGGTGTCGACCGCAGCGGGAACGGTCAGCGTTAAACCGTAAAAAGAAATATCCTGCGGGATCAGCAACGCCTCTGTTACTTCTCATGTCATACATTTTCCAGGTGCCAATCAACGGATGATCCGGATCTTAGCATGTTAAATCTCTTTTTCGTTTTCGTTCATTGAGTTGGGCGGCCGTTGCTCCTTCGCTTTCTTCCAGGCCAAAATATCTCCTCGTTGCTTTTCAGCGCCTGGTACAAGCGTTCTCCGGGCGGCTTTTGCAGCCATATTTTCAACTGTAGCTTTTTTATATGTTCAGGTGTGTCGTGCATTTTCACAGTAGTGATAGTTGTTGAAAATAGCTAAAAGGCAAAAATACCGGCTGAAAATTTTAATACGCTATCTTTGCCTTCACTCATGGGGTGCCTTAATATTACAGGCTGAGATCATACCCAATAACCTGATCCGGGTAATGCCGGCGTAGGGAACAGACAAATACTTTTTGCATCTCCGTGGGTCTTCATCAAACGTATCGATTATGAATTGGAGCGAGTGGACCCAGACATTTATCAATCAGTTGAAAGCTGTACCCCTTCTCGAGTGGCTGGGCGTTGGATTTGGGGTAGCTGAAGTGCTGTTAGCAAAGGCCAATAAGATCTGGTTGTATCCCTGCGGGATCATTGCTGTTACTATCTCCACCTATATCTTCTTTCAATCAGGGCTGTATGCAGAAAGCGCGCTCAATCTTTATTATTTCGTGATGAGTATCTATGGATGGTGGTGGTGGGAAAGGCGAAAAAATCACGAAGTGCCGGAGATCACACGCGCCAGCCGGTCAGACTGGCTGAAAACGATTGGTATTGTCGTTGTCGCATTTACCATTTTATACGGCGTCCTCGTCAATTTTACCGATTCAACAGTACCCGTGTTTGATTCCTGGGTAAGCGCCACCGCCTGGGCAGGCATGTGGCTGCTTGCCAAAAGAAAAATAGAGAATTGGATCCTCCTCAATGTCAGCAACGCCTTTGCGATCCCGCTGCTGATCTATAAAGGATTGCCTTTATATGCCATACTGACCTTATTCCTGTTCATCATAGCTGTAATGGGATATATCCAATGGAATAAAATTGTTAAGCAAAAAACAGCAATAAGTGACTTTAGTTTTGAATAAGCAACAGGTACAGGAGTTCAGAAAGCGTTGCTCATTATCTGAGCAACGAGGCTCATTGACTCCTGCGCTACTCGAAACAGTATATCGCGAGAAATGGTTTAAGTTATTCCTGCCTCGTGATTGGGGTGGGCTCGGGCTTAATCTTCCCGAAGCGCTGAAATATGAGGAAGAGCTGGCGTATATTGACGGCAGTCTGGGTTGGACAGTAACGCTGTGTGCAGGCGCCAATCTTTTTGCAGGATATATTAATGCGCAGAAAGGTGCCAGGATCTTTTCTTCCCGGAAGGTTTGTTTTGGCGGAAGCGGCGCCGTAAGTGGCATTGCGCGGGAAACTGAAAGGGGCTATCGGGTGACCGGCCATTGGAGATATGCCACCGGGGCGCCTCATCTTACCCATTTTACAGCCAATTGCCGCATCGAAAAAAACGGCGTTCCTGTCGTCGATGCTGATGGAACTCCCGTGGTCAGATCGTTCTTCTTCAAAAAGGAAGAGGTGACCATTCACGAGGATTGGGACACCATGGGCCTGAAAGCCACTGCCGGTCATAGTTTCAGCGTGAAGGATCTTGAGGTGGAGCGTGATCGCAGTTTTATAATTGACGAGCAACATCCGACATTAGACCTTGATATTTATAAGTATCCTTTCATGCCGTTTGCAGAAGCAACCATCGCGGTCAATACGCTCGGGATGACCCGGCACTTTTATGAACTGATGGACAGCATCCTGGAAGACCGGCGGCCGAAGCTGGGAGATGGCAACTATGAGGCCATCCGTGAAGAACTGAAGGCACGACAGGACCAAACCGACCGGCTATCGCAGGCACTATATGATCATACAGCCGTGTCCTGGAATGAATTAGTAGCTAAGGGAAAGCTGACCGCGAAAAGCACCCGGCAGATCGCGAAGATCAGCAGACAGTTGGTCCGGGATTGCAGGTCAGCAGTGGCAAGCCTGTATCCTTACTGTGGTTTAGCCGCCACGGGTAAGCATTCTGAGATCAACCGGGTATTCCGGGATATCTTCACCGCCAGCCAGCACGGCTTGCTGACATTGGATTAGTGATAACTTAGGTTTTGAATTTGGCATTGAATGCTCAATGGGAGCCTCCATTACGACGTGTTGGTTTGCGCCTTGCTATACCAGTTAATTGGTGACATCATTAAAATATCGTCATTGCAAATGCAGCGAAGCGGAGTTGAGCCATCTCCACACTTTCAGAAAGTTTGTTTTTTCTTCTTGAAACTCGCCTGGAGCGCCAAATCCAACCGCCAGGGTTTAAAAGTCCTTTGCCAGCTTTTTAATGTCGCCGGCAATGCGACTGATAAAGAGAAACTGATCAACGATCGGTTTAAATTCCACCAGCATATTCCGTGTTTCCGTGTCCACAAGGCCCTGCTGCAGCTCGTGCCGTCTTTTTGAAACCAGTTCGTTCAGCTCATCCTTCAGTTCCATCGGCGCATGATGAGTCACTTCTGTCACCTCTTTGTGTGCGATCAGCAATAATGCTTCCTCCAGTTCCCCGATAATGTCTTCCTTGATGGCATGGAAGTCTTCATCTCCATATTTGTTTGTGAAATTTCGGGCAAACCCTGCCAGCGATACAATGTGCGAGTTAAGCGTATAGATCAGTACCACCATCTGGTGGATCTTCTTGATATCGCCTTGCTTACTCTTTGGTTCATTCATCATCCGCGTAAAGCCGCCCGACAAATTAGCCTGTTCAATAAAAGCATCCTTGCGGCTCAGTTTATACTGAAGGTCGTTCAGCGTTTGCGTAGCGAAAGTGGTGGCTACAGTTTCAAAGTATTGCTTCGACGCTTTCAGCGCGTTGGTGATGTAGGTATTCAGCTGCGTCTTTTCCCAGGAGGGAACCAGTACATAGGCCGCCACGAACGCGATAATCGAGCCCACCGTGGTATCAATCAGCCGGCTTTTAAAGATCTCGTAAAAAGAATGACTATTCAGCAGGTAGAAAAAGATCATGATATAAGCCGTCATGAAAATCACACTTACCAGGTACTTGGTGCGCATGAAACTATACGTAATGATCATTAACAAGATCAGCGCTACAAATTTTCCGTTTTGCGTCGGGATCAAAAACAGGAGCGCGAGTCCGATCAGGGCGCCCACAAAGGTCCCGATCAACCTTTGATAATTGCGTTGCCGCGTGATGCTGTAAGTAGGTTTTAGGATCACAATAATCGTCAGTAATACCCAATAACTGTATTGTAGTTGCAGCAGGTGCGCGATCGTGTAGCCTAGCACACAGGCCAGTGTTACCCGCAGTGCGTGCCGGAAGCTATTCGATTTAAGCGAAAAGTTTTCTTTCAGAATATCGATATCCAGGTCCGTTTTCGTGACAAAACGTTCATAGTCTCCGGACAACTTATAAGCTTTAACCTTCTTCCGGTCATAGCGGGTGTAGTGGTGCAGCGTATAAATCCTCAGGGTGATCTCTTCTACCGATTGCAGCAGCTTGCGCATATTAGCCAGTGCATCAAAGGTCTCCGGCGTGCGGTATTTTTTCACAAAATCCTCGTACGCAGTCTGCAGTATTTTCAATTCGTTATTCAGCTTCCGGGAAGCGCGGGGCGGACGGCCGCTTTGTACCGATAATCCGATCTGGTGCAGCTCATCCACGATCACATAGATCATGCGCTGAAACGCAGACAGGATGCCGCTTTCGTCAAAGCGCTTGTGCATTGACTCATAGTTGTAAAAAGTTGCAGAAGACTTTTCAAACAGGTCAATCGACTCTACAAAGATGATCAGCAGCGTTCGCCCGGTAACAGTGGATTCTTTAACAATATTGCGGCTTTTAAACAACATTTCACGCAGCAGGGTTTGTTTATCCTGGATCTGCTGCTGTTGCTCCATCAGCATCTTATAGATCTTGTCATAATCAGCGCCCTTGTTATAAAATAAGGCGCGGGTATTAAAATAGTCTGCAATAGCAATGATGTTGTCACCCAGGGCCTGCTGAATAATCTTATATGGCCGCACCCCGAAGAGTGCCAGGCTGAGGGTCATATACCACAAACCACCGATCAGTAGGAATACGCCATGCGTAAGTACGTTCCAGCCATCGCCCTGCATATCCAGGGTTAGTATCATGATCAGTATGCCCGCAAACCCAATAGAATTGACACGCGCGCCATAGGCTCCTATAAAGCTCAATGCAAAGCAGAACACGCCAATGCCGATTCCCAGCAGCAACACATGGTGGTTGATAAAGCCGGTAATAACGGAAACCAGGAATATCAGTAACGTGGATACCAACATGCCATTGCGCCGCTGATGAATAGGCCCCGGAATATCAGAAGTGCTGACAGCCATGGCGCCGATCGACAGGATCAGTCCTGTTTCCAGTTTGTCAAAATAACTGAAGGCAATAGCAGGTAAGGTAATTCCAATAGTGATGCGTATCGCCTCATTGAAATAATAACTGTTTACAAATTTTTTATATTCTCTGATGTAGTCCACTGTGCTTGGTTTAAGCTGGTTGAATGTTGTTTAACAATGTTGATGGCTTGACACTAATTCAACAGCCATTAACCCATATTCAGCCATGATTCAACAACTAATACTGGTTTAAGCTGGTTGAATGTTGTTTAACAATGTTGATGGCTTGACACTAATTCAACAACCATTAACCCATATTCAGCCATGATTCAACACTAATACTGGTTTAAGCTGGTTGAATGTTGTTTAACAATGTTGATGGCTTGACACTAATTCAACAACCATTAATCCATATTCAGCCATGATTCAACAACTAATACTGGTTTAAGCTGGTTGAATAGGGTTTAACAATGTTGAAGGGTTGCGTACATATTCAACAACTATGACCTATGTTCAGCCATGATTCAACAACTAATACTGGTTTAAGCCGGTTGAATGTTGTTTAACAATGTTGATGGCTTGACACTAATTCAACAACCACTGACCTATATTCAGCCATGATTCAACAACTATTCAACCTCCTTCAAGCGCGCTCCTATGCCCGGTACTTCCGGCACCTCAATGACACCGTTGGCTTTGTATGCAATGCCCCCTTCAACGGGGTCTTCACTAAACATCAGGGCCGTATCAAAGTCAAAGTAAATAATACGATCGCTGCACAAAGCCAGGTGTGCAAAAGCGGTCATCGCCAAACGCGATTCCAGGAAAGCACCGATCTGGATATTCATACCTGCGGCCTCTGCAAGCCGGATCATCTTCAGCGCTTTGAAGATGCCGCCGCTCTTACCCAATTTAATATTGATCAGGTCGCAGGCCTGCAAGTCGATCAGGCGTTCGACATCATGATGATCGCAGCAGGTTTCGTCACTCATGATCGGGATCGGACTTTGCTTCCTGATCTCCGGCAATTGCATGAACGCCCAGCGGGGTAAGGGCTCTTCGCAGTGCTGTATGCCCAAAGGCGCCAGTGCCTTCAACGTTTCCAGCGCTTCGTCAAACTGCCAGCCCTGGTTAGCGTCCACCCGGATAGGAATGTCCTTCCCTACCGCCTTTCTGATCGCTTCAATACGTGCAACATCCTCCGCCCCGTTTTTGCCGATCTTTACTTTGATGACAGGGAATCCCTTTTCTTTAATTTGTAACGCATCAGCCGCCATCTTTGTTGCATCGCCTACGCTTACCGTATAGTCGGTCGCGATGGTCTTATTCTTTTTCCCGCCCAGGTATTGGTATAATGGTAAGCCCGCTTGTTGAGAGGCCAGGTCATACAGCGCCATATCAAAGGCGCTTTTAATGCTGTTATTGCCGTAGATCAGCTGATCCAGCTCTTTCAAACGTTCCTCGATTTGCAGGGCATCCTTTCCCTGCCACGCGGCTTTAAAATAGTTGGCTACCACCAGGCCGGTGTCTGCCGTCTCGCCGTTGATGCTCATGAACGGGCTGCACTCTCCCCAGCCGGTAAGCCCCTGATCGGTGTGGATCACCACCACCACATTATCGGCGCTATAAATCGGACCCAGGGATATGACAAACGGCTCTTTCAGTGGAACCGATATTTTATGTGTTTCGATGCGGGTGATAATCAATTGTGCATGCATGGTTTAAAAGTACGTTGTAAAGTTGAAAAGTCGGTCAGTTCGTACAACACTATACGATGTTCCGGCTTTCCATTATAACCCTATAAACTTATTTTTTACGGCGAATAGCAATTACAATATATTCGCATCCAAATTAGATCGCTGCATGAGTCTACCAGCAAAACATTTGAAGGTCAAAACCTCTACCATCCCACAATCCGGAAAGGGATTATTTGTAACAGTTGATGTTCCCAAGGGATCCATTATAACCGAATACGTGGGCCGACGAGCCACCTGGCCGGAAGTAGAAAACGATGCAGACAATCCCTACATTTATTATATCGATGATGATCACGTCATTGATGCTTCCAGGGACCTGAAGTCTTATGGCCGCTATGCCAACGATGCATCAGGCCTCACAAAAGTGCCCGGGCTGAAGAACAATACCGAATATTTCGAAGAAGATAACCGGGTGTATCTGAGAGCGAAGACCAATATTGCCGCGGGCAGTGAAATACTCGTGTCTTACGGACGTGACTACTGGAAGCAGGTCAGAGACAATATCAAGCTGGACGCTGCAGAAAAGAAATAGGCCTGGTGCTGAATGCTGGTGTTGATGACGCGGGCGGGTATCTGCCCAGCTCCATATCAGCTATCCGAGCTTGTAGAAAGTTGCCATATGTTCAAACCGCATCCGGTTGCCGTTTGTGTGGCGCAGACGAAGCCCTACACCCTAAATGAATGAGACTGCACGGAAAATGATTCTTTGTTGCATCTGGCAATGCATCCTGGGATCAGGAAAATTAATAGCTATTTGTGTATTCGTGGCATAACCACTTATGCATTCGCCCTATGGCCTTCCACCTTTTATCCGCCTCTTTATGGCTTAGGCTTATCTTTGCAGCATATCAATTTTATAGAACGTGGAGAAAAGCAATTTTGTAGACCAGATACGTGTTTTTTGCAGAAGTGGTCATGGCGGTGCCGGTATCAAGCATTTTTTAAGGGATAAGTTCACAGCCAAAGGTGGACCCGATGGCGGTGACGGAGGTCGTGGCGCGCATATCATTTTGAAAGGCAACCGCAACCTCTGGACCCTGCTGCACCTGCGTTATCATAAAAATGTGTTAGCCGAAGACGGTGAAAGCGGCGGGCATAACAAATGTACCGGCCGCAGCGGGAAGGATATTATCCTCGAAGTGCCGTTGGGAACGGTAGCGATGGATGAAGAAACCGGAACCATAGAAGCTGAAATTCTCGAAGACGGACAGGAAGTAGTTTGGCTGCCTGGCGGAAGGGGCGGCTTAGGCAATCATAACTTCGCAACACCCACCAACCAGGCACCTGAATATGCGCAGCCGGGACTGCCGGGCGTAGAAGGTTGGAAAGTGCTGGAGCTGAAAGTGCTTGCCGATGTAGGATTGGTGGGCTTTCCCAACGCGGGCAAGTCGACCTTGCTGTCTGTGATCACCGCCGCAAAGCCAAAAATCGCTGATTATGCCTTCACTACTATTACCCCCAACCTCGGTATTGTCGCCTACCGCGACGGACGAAGCTTTTGTATCGCCGATCTGCCCGGTATCATTGAGGGCGCAGCCGAAGGGCGTGGGCTGGGACATCGTTTTCTGAGACATATTGAGCGCAACCCCGTATTGCTCTTCCTGATCCCTGCCGACAGTAATGATCATAAAAAAGAATTCGATATATTATTAAACGAGCTCGAACAATACAATGAAGAGTTGCTGCACAAGGAAATGCTGATCGCTATCAGCAAGAGCGATATGCTCGACGATGAGCTGAAACAGGCCATCAGTGCAGAAATGCCATCCAACATCCCTCATTACTTTATTTCTTCAGTGGCACAAAAAGGCCTGCTCGAATTGAAAGATGCGCTTTGGAAAGCCCTTAATACAAAGGAAGACGAGGCGTAATTTTCATCTTATTGCAATCAGATATGTAACATCGACCCCACAGGTTTTTAAAACCTGTGAGGTCGATGCATTTTGTGGGGGAACCATCTCATCTGCAACGACAAGGAAGCCTCCTGGCCATGTAACTATAACTACATGACAGTACAGGACAGTTCAATCATAAATGAAATTAACTTAGTGCTTTAGGTTTGCTTGTCTTCCCTCTTTGCCGAAGAGCCAGTCTTTATTATAAACATCTAAAAAGTATTCAATGAAGCAAATAGTTTTATTATTTGTCTTAACGACTGTGTTATCCTGTGCCTATGCCCAATCCTCCGTGCAGGCGTTGCTCGTCGAAAACAGACCCGATCCGATTGGCTTAGGGGTCGCTCAGCCTCGTTTCAGCTGGCAGATCCGAAACGCACAGCGCAGCACGCTTCAGACTGCCTACGAGATCAAGGTAACCAACGGGAAGAATATTGCCTGGAATTCCGGGAAAGTGTCCGGCGACTCTTCGGTTCATGTAGTGTACAAGGGCAGTCCCTTATCCAGTAATCAAAAGTATCAATGGCAGGTAAGGATTTGGGACAATCATGGCAAAACCTCCGCCTGGAGCGCACCGGCATCCTTTCAGACAGGATTACTCAATCAGGACGATTGGAAGGCAACATGGATCGAATCGGGAATCCAGGAAGAGGAGCAGTACCGGCCCAGCCAGCTATTCAGGAAAACATTCAATACTTCTAAAAAAATAGCATCCGCAACGGCCTATATCACAGCGCATGGCATGTATGAAGCCTACCTCAACGGTAAGCGTATAGGCGAGGCCTGGCTGACGCCGGGATGGACATCTTACAACAAGCGCTTACAGTACCAGGCTTATGATGTGACGCCACTGATCCGTAACGGTAAGAATACACTTGGCGCTGAACTGGGCAATGGGTGGTACCGGAGTGTGCTGGGCTGGCAAAACAACGGCAATATCTACGGGAAGACATTGGGATTACTCATGCAGCTGCATGTAACCTATACGGATGGAACAGAAGATATCATTGCCACAGACGGAAGCTGGAAGTCGGAAACAGGCTCTATCGTCTACTCGCAGATTTACAACGGAGAGGTGATCGATGCCAGGAAAGAAAAGCAAGGCTGGGCAGACAATGCCTATGATGATGCATCGTGGACTGCGGTAGTGGTGAAAAGTTATCCGCTCGATAATATAGTAGCCACTGTCAACGAGCTGGTAAAAAAGCATGAAACGTTCAAACCGGTGAAAATATTCAAAACGCCTGCTGGGGAACAAGTGATTGATTTCGGTCAAAACCTGGTGGGATGGGTACAGGTCAAAATCAAAGGGCAGGCCGGAGATTCGGTTATGTTATCGCATGCGGAAGTATTAGACAAGCAGGGTAATTTTTATACGGAAAATCTCCGCGCGGCTAAGGCACAAAATACCTATATCCTGAAGGGGTCAGGTGAAGAGACCTTCCATCCTCATTTCACCTGGCAGGGATTCAGGTATGTGAAAGTGGAAGGATACCCCGGCACGTTGACAGCAGATAACTTCGAAGCGGTAGCTTTATATTCAGCCATGCCTGAGACAGGAACTTTTACTACTTCTAATGAGCTGATCAATCAATTACAACACAACATTGAATGGGGCCAGAAAGGAAACTTTTTAGATGTGCCTACCGATTGTCCGCAACGCGATGAAAGACTGGGCTGGACGGGCGATGCACAGGCTTTTTCCCGAACCGCTTCCTTCAACATGAATGTGAACAGTTTCTTCGCTAAATGGATGCGTGATGTAGAAGCGGATCAGCTCGAGGGATTGGTGCCTCACGTAATTCCAAATGTATTGGGTAAAGACGGGAACAGCGCCGGCTGGGCAGATGTAGCCACGATTGTACCCTGGAACATGTATCTGGCCTATGGCGACAAGCACCTATTGCGTACGCAGTACAGCAGCATGAAAGCTTTTGTAGAAAGCGTTTGCCGGACGACTAAAAACGATTTATGGAACACTGGCGGACACTTCGGCGACTGGCTCTTCTATCGTCCGTTCGATGATAACGATGGTCGCAGTGCCGTAACCGATAAACACCTGATCGCACAGTGTTTCTATGCGCACTCCGTAGATCTGCTGATCCATACGGCCAGGGTGCTGGGCAACCAGGCGGATGTGCAGCACTATACCGGTCTTCTGGAAAAAATAAAGACCGCATTTAATAAAGAGTATGTCACCGGTACCGGTCGCCTGGTATCGGGTACGCAAACCGCGTATGTATTGGCCCTGCAATTCGACATGTTACCGGAGTCTTTACGCAAACAAGCCGCAGAAAGGCTGGCAGAAAATGTAAAAAGCTATGGCCATCATCTGACCACGGGATTTTTGGGCACGCCTTACCTGTGTCATGTGCTGACACGTTACGGATACAATGACCTGGCCTATAAACTGTTGCTGCAGGAGTCGTATCCGTCGTGGCTCTACCCGGTAAAAATGGGCGCCACCACGATCTGGGAAAGATGGGATGGCATGAGGCCGGATAGCACCTTTCAAACGCCGGGCATGAACTCTTTCAACCATTATGCCTACGGGGCCATCGGGGACTGGATGTATCGGAAAATGGTTGGAGTTGATACCCACGAAGACGGTCCGGGCTACAAGCATATCCTGATAAAACCTCATCCCGGTGGCGGTTTTGCTCATGCTAAGGCCGGTCTTACTACCTATTATGGTACGGTAAGTAATGGCTGGCAGATGGACAGTACCAGTTTCAAAATGCAGACCGAAGTGCCTGCTAACACAAGGGCCACGATCTATGTTCCGGCTACCGATGCAGCCAGAATAAAAGAAGCAGGGAAGGCGCTGAGCGCTTCAAAAGACATCAGGATCTCCGGTCGTGAAGATGGATATGTAATTCTGGATGTGGGTTCCGGGAGCTATAGTTTTGAAGTGAAGCGATAAATCGGACAATGCCGCAAATGCATAAATAATGCTTTGCAAGAAAGTTGTTTCAAGCCTGCCCGTCGGGGTTGCAACAACAACAAAGGCGAAGAAACGAAGACTGGAATAGCTGTAAATGCGTCTGACCGTCCCGGTCTGACGCATTTACAGCGCCTTGCCTATACAAATGATGTTTTTTTAGTGCATTGGCCATGTGCTTTCGGACCAGGAAATTTATTAGCTATTTGTACATCCTATGGCTTTATTAACGCGTCGGACCCCGCCCGCCCGTGCCGGTACGGACAGTGTCTGACGCATTTACAGCCCCTTACATATACAAACAACGTTTCTGTGGTGCATTGGCCATGTACTTCCGGTGCAGGATATTTAGTGGCTATTTGTGCATTCTGTAGCTTTATACACGCGTCTGACCGTACCGGTCTGACGCGTGTATAAAGATCTTTTCTGTCGTATAAGCCGCCTGGAATGCATTAGATCTAAAGGCATTCCTGGCATGATAACAATGTTAATTTGCCAGATCATACCGGACGCTTCTTCCGCCGCCTGTTGCGGTGAGAATACCTAAGGCTGTCAGGTGCTGAAGGTCACGCGTGGCCGTGGCCTTCGAAGCCCTGGTGATCGAAACGTATTTTTTTGCCGTCATTCCTCCCTTAAATCCTTCCGTTCCGGTATCAAACATTTTGTGTAATGCTTTTAAATGCCGGTCATTCAGGTCCGCCTGATGTTGGGACAAAATTTTAGACTTTTTTATAGTGAGGTTAACCATGCTGATAGCATATCGTTGAGCAGTGACCAGCGTGTCAGCGAAATAGGTCAACCA
This sequence comes from Niabella sp. ZPM-14, assembly GCF_055693045.2. Classification (NCBI taxonomy): domain Bacteria; kingdom Pseudomonadati; phylum Bacteroidota; class Chitinophagia; order Chitinophagales; family Chitinophagaceae; genus Niabella; species Niabella sp. ZPM-14. The sequence continues at coordinate 2,189,339 of NZ_CM181148.1, read as the reverse complement.
ATTATTGATATGTAAGCTGCTCTGCGCTTCTTTCAGGGATTGGTAATAGGCCTTACGTTCTTTTTCTATAGCAAAAGAAAGGCTCATCATGACCGGCCGCTTTAGAGACTCTGACAAACACTTTTCGGCGATGGCCCGGCCGATCCTGCCATTACCATCTTCAAAGGGATGGATGGTTTCAAAGTAAAGGTGCGCAATGGCTGTTTTGAGCATGGCCTGGTGAATATTCCCTTCGGTGTTATAATCATTATACCATTGCACAAAGGCTCTCATTTCTCCAGGCACACGACCGGACGGCGGAGCTTCAAAGTGAACACTTTCTCTTCCGATACTTCCCGACACCACTTGCATGGCCACTTTCCCGCGACGCCATTTTGCAACATTGATGTGTCTGGCATTGTTGAATAGCACCTGATGCCAATCTTTTATTAATCCTGTCGTAAGCTTTTTATTCCAATTTTTTCTTACCTCAATCATCAGGTTGGCTACTGCCTGGGCCTTTTTATCTTTAACCAATTCAGGGCGTTGATTCAGCCCCAGCTTGTTTTTCAGAGACGACATCACGTCGTTCGGGTCAAACAGTTCACCTTCGATGGCTGATGTTTTTAAGGCCTCTTCAATCATTAATTTCAACAAAGTTTCCTGGTGCGCTGCATCATTCAGGCTGTTGATAGCACCTTCCATAACGCCGGCCAACTCTGCAAATTGTAATGCCTGTCGGGCGATTATATCCTCCTTATAAATAAAAAAAGGCCAGTTTTTATATTGCCAGTTGTACATGATGGTGAGCCGATTAATGAATTTATTCGGCTCAAATTTACGCATTTTTTGAGTCGAATACAAAATATATTCGGCTCATGAAAAATAAAAGCCGGCATCTGAGTGTGTCGGCCTTTAATAATCAAAACAATAGAAATCAGAATGTCAAAGTATTCAGTTGTCTGTCCACCAGTAGTCCGTTGGTTGGCGTAAGGGCGAACTTTACATCTTTTTTTGCTTTGAAGCGGATCATAAATAAAGTCTGATCGCCGTTCAGTACATCTTTATGACCCGTGTTGACGAAAGTGGGATACAACACTTTTGACCCATCTGTATGAAGCCTGTCATACGTCAGGTTTTCCATTTGCTGCATATGAACCGGTGTAACGCCCAGGTATTCATATTCCTGTGCGTCATAGGGCAGGCCAAAGCTCAGCGCATTCACACTTTGCAGGCTCTTTCCTTTCACAGTTATTTCGATGGTCTCGCCGGCTTTATAAGATGTTTTGCCAGGCGTGATGGTCAACTGCCCGCTAAGGGCCGTTGTCGAATCTTCGCGCACCCCGCCGTCCAGCTGTGTTGTGACGTTGGAAATATCATAAGCGTCGATCAGGTTATTTTTATTGATATCTCCATTACTGATATAACCTTCAAAGTCACCATCTCCCTTTCTCAGGCCGGTGTAGTTCGTGTAAGAAGTAAGGTCATTATCATCAATTTTCCCGTCGTTATTAATATCTCCGGGAATGTAGCTCGAACTGCCCGGCACTTTAAAGACATACATTTCCCGGCCCGATCCGAAATTGCCGGTGCCCGCCGTGATCTTCAGCCTGATATATTTAGCTACCGGTTTGCCGGTAAATACCAGTTCCTTGATATCATTATCATTTTTCCAGTCAATGCTACCTGCGGTGGTCCAGGTTTTTTGGTCCATACTATAAGCCACTTCGCCTTTGGTGAAGATGCCGTTTTTGCCACTATTTCGTGGCACGTATTGCAACTTGTCGAGTTGATTCACGCTTTTAAGATCCAGCACCAATTCAAATGGAATGGCATTCACGCCGTATTGGGTGTGCCAGTTGTTCGTCTCGTCAAAGTCAAATAATTTTTTGATGCCTTCTCCGCCTTGTGAGGCAACGGTAGTGCGGCCGACGATACCTTTGATCGCGAATTGTAATGGATTAATGCTGGTCTTCCCGTGGATAGCGACCCAGTCCGAAACGCCGCTCTTGTTGGCCGCTCTTAGCTTGAAGTCGTATTCTTTTTCAGGTTGCAATTCGTCAAACAAAAATGCAGTGTCTTTTATATGCGTATACAGCATATCGTTGAACTCGATCTCGTAGAAGTCTGCTCCGGCCACCTTTTGCCAGGACGGCGTCAATGTAAACGCTTTAGCGTTAGTGTCAGCCACGGTAGCGTTACCCGGCGCAATCAGGTTGCCCTGCGTTTGCAGATACGGGTTGGCAATGCTGAATTGGAATCCTTTTACCAGCACCGTTACCTCATTTCGAGTGATATCGGTGGAAGCTAATTTTACGAGCAGTTGCGGGTTCTTTAGAATTGCTTGTTGAGCAAAGCTGCTTTCTGCTGTCGCAAAGCGATTCAGGTCAGGACGGGCATCATAATACCAGACATTGCTTTGCTTCTCCCATTCGTCCTTAGATGTCGCTTCAGCTAGCTTCACTTTTTTGCCACCAATTCGTGCAGTGATCTTTCCGGCCGGTTGAGAAACATTGATCTTTAAAATGGTCGCTTTGTCTTTTTCAAAACCATCAAATCCACCCTGTGTTGGTGCGATGGTGATCTGCACGCGCTGTTTCCGATCGACTGATGATGTGATCTTTGTGTGAGCTCCCTGGCCGGTCTTATACTTTTCTGTTACCCCATCATCGTCATAAGCGATAAATTCAGACTGCCCTGAAGGGTATAGCTCATAGATCCGTTGGTTGTTCCGGATCTGCGACACGTTATTATTGGGGCTCACCATGGGGACGATGGCCCCTGGCTTCACAAATACAGGTAGTTTCCAGATAGGTGCATCAAAATAATTAAGGATGCGGCCGCCTTCATAAGTTGCACCGGTAAAATAATCGATCCATTGCCCCGGAGGCAAATAAATGTTGTTGCGGATATCATTGCCGGCATCATCTGCTTTTGTATTTTGATAAACCGGCGCCACCAGGAAATACGGCCCGTACATGTACTGATATTTAGTGGCCGTGCCTAACGTGTAGGCATTCGGCGTTGCGAGGAACATGGCGCGGATCATAGGGAGCCCGTCCACTGCGGTTTTCGCTATGCTGTAGGAATAAGGCAGCAGCTCTGATTTCAGTTTTAAATAATGACGATTGATTGATGTGGCCGGCTCGCCCAGTGCTTGGGGATACTTGGGGTTCGAGCCCCATCCATCCATATTCAGTTGCATTGGCGAGAAGGTTTTCCATTGAAAGTCGCGGATGTTCACCGGCAGATTTTTGCCGCCGAAGATGCCGTCCATATCCGACGTGATATTAGGCTGACCACCAAGTCCAGAGCCGATGTAAGTAGGAATATGAAAGCGAATATATTCCCACTGTCCGCCCGTCTGGTCGCCGGTCCAGATCGTCGCATAGCGTTGCGTTCCGGCCCATCCGTCGAGGGAGATAATAAAGGGTCTGGCGTTATTGCCGTATTTCGAGGTGATCTTAGCGACATCGGCCACGCCGTTCAAGCCAAATGAATAACCCGCGCCCACCCAGGCCACGTCGGTTTTTAATACCCGCACACCAGCGTCGCGCACCTCTTTCACAATATCCCGCTGCAGTAAAGGGCTAATGCCTTCTTTCGGGTGGAGGTCGCTTTGTGTCCATAGCCCGATTTCAACGCCTTTCTTGCGGGCATAGTCTCCAAAGTTTTTCAGGTTGAGCACGTTACTGTCCAGGGTTCCGGTTTGTCCGTACCCTGCGCCGTATCCATCATTAGGTAATATCCATCCCAGGGGCATATCGACGTTGCTGTACCGGTCAATTACCGCTCTTGCTGAAAAAGCGTAGTTGTTCGCAAGCTCGCCATTCAGCGATTCCTTAATACCGCCATTGTCCTTCTGGCTTTCTTTGTATTTTTTTCCATCTTCAAAAAGATGTCCGCTTGTATCTTCCTTCCAGTAATCACGGTTGTAGGCGTTCAGATGGCCCTGGTAAAACGCAAACTTGGGCAATAGGACTGGATGGCCGGTTAGCTGATAGAAATCATTCAGCAATGCAACCATACCCTCATCGATCATGAAAAAGAGATCTGCATGATCCGTCTCATGAAGCAGCCGCACTTCGCCTTTTTGCGAAGCGCCAAAATCATATTTACCCTTTTTAAACGTGTACCACATCATACCGTAGCCATGAGTGCTCCAATAAAATGGATTGGGTGATGCAACGCCGCCATCCGTCCAGCTATTCTGGTTTTCTATGGCGATCATCTTTCCCTTGTGAGAGAAACGGCCATTCTGGACGCCGCCGCCGAAGAAGTATTCATCCGCAGCTTCTTTCAAAGTAAGAGCCGTTTTGCCTTTTTCCAGCCGGGCCGGCTCCATAGCTTCTATAACGACTTTCCCGCTGTTGCGATCGCGCACGCGAAACAGGCCGTTGGATTTGCTGATAACGAATTCAACCTGTTGAGAACTGATCCGGCAGCTGTCGGCGGTTTCTTTAAGCGTAATGGCAGCCACCGGTTTTCGCGGCTGATCGACCAGGATCTGTGCCTCAGGCTTCGCTTCCGGATCGTGGAATCCCTTATGGGTGCTGTCTATCAATAAACGGAAGATGGACTCACTATAAAAATCAATAAGCATATGCTTATTGTCGCTTAGCGTCAATTCAACGACATGGTTATTGATCGTTTTCGCTGATGTGATTCTTGCAGATACCTGCGCAAAAGATAGTAAAGGCAATGTTCCTGCAAGCAGCAAGCAAAGGGCTTTGGAAAAACTGTTATGTAACATAGTAAAGAATCATTGATGAGCGTGGAGCTGCAAAAGTAGGCAATGGAGTAGCGGAGGTGATCAATCTGCACAATCGTATGCGCAAAATCAATGATCATCTGCAACCTTCAGGGCAGAACAATTTAGATGGTAATAACGGCAGGTGCGCATGTGGTGTCAAACCGTGCGGCGATACAGTTAAAAATATCCGATTTGTTAATCAGGTGCTGCAGGCGCGATTCATTTTTACATTTACATGAGGATGTTCAGCGTGACCTTTCAATATAATCCAATATTTTTGACGCATCCAACTAACATTAAAAATTACATCAATGAAAACAAAACAACTGTTCTTGCTCGCTGCAGGTATTTTATGGGCTTGCATGGCTCAAGCTCAGACGGCCAACAACGTATCCCACACAACACAGTTCCAGCGCGACTTTGCACGCACGGATGCGAAAGATATTCCTTCGGGAATTTTTAACACTCCGGAAACCGCTATTAACTATAATGATAGGAAATACCGGCGGTTTAAGACAATGAGAACAGCGGGGATTGTACTCACCGCAATTGGCGCGGGCATGATCACTGGCGGTGTGCTTCTGGTGGCTGACGGTAATGATGGATCCCATAACCAGGATTTTTCCTACGATTATTATGATGATCCTGTCACCAGCGACGAAGGCAAGATTGTTGCAGGCGCAATAGGAATCGTGTTCGGCGCGCTGGCCACCGGAGGTGGCGTCACTATGTGGGTGATCGGTAGCAACAAGATGAGGAAATATGGTAGTGGACGTGTACTGGTTCAGCCGGCCAGGAACGGTGTGGGACTGGCTTACAGGTTTTAGTGAATATCCGGACAACAATTATTACCTCCTGGAATAAAACTCAATATGCCTCAAACTTCCGCATATGTAGATGCCGCGAATACATGAAAGCATGGGAGCAGGATCGCTCCGATTCGTGTATTCGCGGCATTTATATTTGACACAGGAAGTTTTTAGTTGCTAACTTCAGTTAGCAAAGGGGGTATTAACTCTCCGAGGCATGCGATTAATGGTGATCGAAGCTCAAAACTCTTTTCAATTGCCAATGATTTTTTTCTATAGTCCAAAGATGGATGAATCTGGCAGAGCCTACGTGCTTATGATCGGCCGTTTTTTCTTTTACATAAAAATTATGTGTGCCTTGTTGTATGGCACCATACAATACGCCATTATTATACATAGGAAAGACCTGTACGGTACTATCTACAAGCTCTCGCGTCATTTTATCATTTAGCCCACATATATTAGTTTTTACACTTTCAATAAATACTGCTTTCCCATTCTCAATGCCGCCTCTGTCATGATAAAATTCCAGGTCCTCACTAATTAGCGTATCATAAGGACTCATGTTACATTCGTTAAATCCAATATTGAATAGAAGACTATCTCTGTTTTTTAAAATTCGAAAAAGTTCAGAAGATGGATCTTCCTGTGCTTGAAGCGAAAAGGAAATCAGCGATATCAAACCAAAAATTATTTTTTTCATTACTGATGATGTTTTCGCTTTAATCCTTGTTAACCTGATATTTGTTGTGCCGTTGTGTGAAGCAGCTGTTACTGCTCCAACTTCTTTTTCAATGCTTCAATCTCTTTTTGCTTTTGCTCCAGCTCTCTGGCTATTTCAGCCTTGCTTTTGTTTTGAGAGGGACTTTCGTTGTAGCGATACACTTCAGAAGAGTCGCCGGTGCCCGGAGCGGCCGGAAGCGGAGGCAGAGGAGGAGCAGGCACGCCGGCTTTCAATGATTGGCTGCTATCCCCGTTCCACCGGTAATCACTGTTGCCCGAAGTGGCTGGAGCGATCGATTTGCCGCTGTCTTCGCTTTCGAGGCTGCCGTCGCTTTGCATGATGTAATCAGTGTTTGAGTTATACCGGTTGATGTCGTGATGAACCGACCGCGAATTTCTTACTCTTCTACCGCCATTGTTAAATTCTACACTGAAATCACTCAGCTTTTCGAACACTGTTTGATCAATATTGATCTTTTTACCCACGGGCACTTCGATCAGGACCAGTACATTCTGGGCGCGGTATTTACTGTTCTTGTCTACGGAGAAGCCCGCAGGCAGATCCAGTACGCTGTCCATTGCACTTACGGTGTACGCGATCTTCTTCGCACGCGCCAGGGCCTCACTGTCCGTTTTACCCATTGATTGTTTGATGACTGTCACATGATACAGGCTGTCGGCGCTTTTTGCAAAGTCCAGCGTAACGGCTGAAAGCTTGAGGGTGTCGTCTGTCAGGTTGAAGCCATCCATATCATTGTCGTTATCTTTCATCCATCCGAAATTTCCTTCATACATCAATTCGGGTTCGCTTACCCTGATGATCATTTTGTCCTGGGATGGTTGTTGTATTGCAGCCGGTTCTTCAACCGATTCATATCTTTTAAAATCGTTGGATAAGCTGGCAAGGAAGAACATCAGGCAGATCCATCCAATGGCCCATAACCCGCCAAAGGTCCAGTTCAGGTAATTGCCCGGCGTGCGTACATTCAGAATTCTTCTTACCAGCCACACTACCAGTCCCACGATCGGAGCGCCAATGAAGAGAATCAATGTGCCCCAACCCAGCATCTGTTGTGTTTCGCTGGTCCATAAAAAATTATTGACGGGTGCAAAGGCAAATCCGCTGAAAAGGAAAGTGATGAACACCGCTAAAAGCGATACGGCAATGATACCCCCGATGATCACAAAGATGGCTTTAAAGATCATGGCGATGACATAGCCCAGGCCGCGGCTCGGACGGGGAGGAACATAAGTAAACTGCCTTCCCATGTTGCCTTTGGATTTGCTCCACTCGCCTGCTTTTTTGCTCAGGTTTTCTGCAGATTCTTTCACCTCTTTCCCCCAGTTTTGCAGGCGCTCATTGATATCACCCATGGAGTTCTGCACGTTCTGTTTGATCGTATTAACATCGATGTTTTGTCCGCGCATTTCCATTTTCTGGTAAGGTGTCAACGCCTCGGGTAATACGATCCACAGGACAATGTAGATGAATATAAAGGTTCCGGTAAGGCCGCTGAATATCAGGTTCGGGAAAAAGCCAAAATGTGCGTCGCCAAACAAATCGATGCCTCTTAGCAGGCTGATGATCAGCGGCAAGGCCATAATTCCCCGGATGGTATTCACATTAAAGTTGAAATAAGCGCTGATGCCGCCGGCGACACCGCCAAACCATTTGTTTTCGGGATCACGAAACATTCTTTTGCCTTTGTAAGACTCAATATTCCGGGCCGGCAGGAAGATCCATAATGCGATGTAGATCAGGATACCCGTTCCGAAGCCGCCAAAACTCACAATTGCAAACAGCACGCGCACTACTGTCGGATCGATATTCAGCCAGTTGGCGATACCGCTACACACACCACCCAGCATCTTATTATTTGCGTCGCGATACAAGCGGCGCTTTTCATTGATCGTGAAGTTTGGCTGGTATCCCGGGTTAGTAGTGCTGTCCTGTGCGGCAAAATCTTCTGTGCGTCCCATCGTGGCGATCATATCTTCCACGTCTGCTTCTGTGATATGCGCCGCGCCTTTTCGGATCTTATCATGCATCAGTTCTGCAAAGCGTGCTTCGATGTCTGCAACGATCTCGTCGCGGCCTTCTTCATTTTGAAAATACTCTTGAAGGCTTTTGATATATGCCTGTACTTTTTCGTAAGCAGTATCTTCAATCGCAATATTTCTGCCGCCGAGTGTTATGTTGATGATCTGTTTCATGTATCTGAGTTTGTTGGTAGTTGGATTTAGTTAGGGGTGACGGTTAATGTATTGACAGCGCCGGAGAGTTCTTCCCATGTTTGCTGAAGTTCCCGGTAAAACTGTTTCCCTTTTTCAGTCAGGGAAAAATATTTGCGTGGAGGGCCGCCTGTGCTTTCTTCCCAGCGGTACGTGATCATTTCCGCGTTCTTCAATCTCGTCAACAGGGGATAAAGCGTTCCTTCGAGGATCTGCATACCCGCGCCCTTCATTTCTTCTGCAATATCGCTGGGATAAGCTTCTCCGCGTTTGATGATGGAAAGGATGCAAAACTCCAATATTCCTTTCCGCATCTGGCTTTGTGTATTCTCGATATTCATTATGTTGTTAATGGAATACAAAGATATAGGCACTTGTAGGTAGTGGGCAATACAAAGTACTGTGCGTGGCATTAAAATGTCGGTGAATGACGGAAAACGAACGGTAAACGGAGTGAACAAAAAATGAAGCCGTCTTTAGATCACCAAACTATCGAACACTACACCGGCTAACGCGTGATAAAATACCCGCTTTCATCCTAGCTCAATACTCCGATGCGGCTCAATCGCCTTCAGGAAGTGCTGGTCGTGCGATACCACGATGAGGGTGCCGCGGTACTGGTTTACCGCCGTAGTTAATATTTCCGTATTGATGATGTCCAGGTTATTCGTGGGTTCGTCCAGCACCATCAGGTCTGGCGGACTGTCGCTGATCGTGAGACAACAAAGCAGCAGACGCATGCGTTCACCCCCGCTCAAGGCGCGGCAAGGCTTATTCCAGTCATCCTTATCGAACAAGAACCAGGTCAGCCTTATTTTTATTTCATGCTCTTCCAGCGCTCCTGTGTTATACTGCTGTGCCTGTTCGTACACGGTAAGTGCGCCATCGAGCAGCGAGTATTCCTGGTCGATATACATGGACCGGCAATCTGCCCGGCGCAATGTTCCTGTTTGCGGTTCTAACTCGCCGAGGATCATTTTGATCAGCGATGTTTTGCCCGACCCGTTGCGTCCCTTCAGGACCAGCCGCTCACCACTGGTCATGACAAACTTCAAGGGGTCTTTCCACAGCCATTGATTGTCGTACCGGAAATTAATGGCTGTAGCGTTGAAAAGTATCTTACCATGATGCAGATCCGGACGGTCAAAGGCCAGCTTCATTTTATCAATGCCGGGCAGTGCCGTGCGTAGCTCCTGCAGCTCCTGCGCCAACCCGGTGATCTTTTCTGAATGAGCTGTTTTCAGTTTAGACGTGCTGTTCTCAGCTTTGTTGCGCAAGGTGTTCATCATGATCCGGGCCACACCTGCTTTTTCCTGTTTTGCTTTGCCGCGGGCGTCCAGGCGCTGCTGGCGTTCCAGGGTCTCGCGTTCTTTTTCCCTCGCCTTTCTCAGCGCCTTTTCCTTGCTTTGCAAATGATCCTGCAAGGCGCCTAGTTCTATTTGCTTTTGCTCTTTGTAAAAGTCATAATTGCCGCCATACAAAGTGATGCCATTGCCGCTGAGCTCTGCCACCGTATCCAGTAGATTCAATAGCGTCCTGTCGTGGCTCACGACGAGCAAAGTGCTGGTGGTGTTACTGACAAAATCATATAACTGATGACGGCCGTCCACATCCAGGTGATTGCCCGGCTCGTCCAGCAGGATCAGCTCTGGTTGATGCACCTGGATACCGGCCAGGAAGACCTTCATTTTTTGTCCTCCACTGAGCGATGCCATCGGATGGCGAAGATCAATGCCCGAGAGTCCCCAATGCGCCAGCGCTTCGATGCTGCGCTCCTCGATGGTCCAGTCATCGTTCAATGTGTCCATATGTTGTTCGCTCACGTCACCGTTCAGGATATTTTGCAAGGCATTCAGCTTAGGCGCTATGCCCAGTGCTTCGGCAACCGACAAATCATTGTATTGCCCGAAAACCTGGGGGACGTAGTAAGGCCCGGAGCTGGTGACGATGGTTCCGCCGGAAGGCATTAATTCGCCTGCAATGAGTTTTAATAAAGTGGACTTCCCCGCGCCGTTATTGCCGATCAACGCGATTTTTTGCTGCCTGTCGACCGTAAGACGAAGATTGTCAAAAAGGGTTTCCTTATCAGGATGAGTATAAGAAATGTTTTGGAGAATAAGCATCATTTCTTTCTTTAAATGGTTAAACAATACAACCGGCGTTCAAGTGCCGGTGATGATTCAATCAGAAAGAAATGCGGTATTACATGGAAATAATAATTGCTTTTGTGAGCCGCAAATATACGGCAATTTTTTGGCGAAGCGCTGTCGTCATTTTGAGCTTATGATATTTCTCCTCTGATTCCTATCCGCGTAAGAGATACATAGATGTCTGCAAATCTGTTTCGAATCATTTTCTGTGTCATCCGGTGAGGCCGACCTTTACGACATTTTAGGTATAATAATCGGTTTACCGTTGTCTTCATTACCCCGGTGTAAATCGTTACTTTTAAGGCCCTGCGTCGCCCGGTTTTACTTACCTCCGCGGCATTGCAGGATAAAAAGATAGTCATGAAAGTATTTGTAACCAGACAGATCCCGCAGATCGGGGTCGATATGATCCGCGAAGCGGGTTTTGAAGTGACCCTTCACGACGAAACTCAACCGTTGCCCCAGGAAGAGCTGATTGCACAATGTCAGCAACACGATGCGTTATTGAGCGCCGGGTTCAATAAGATCGATGATCATTTCTTCCAATCATGCAGGCAGCTCAAAGTGGTTTCGCTGTTTTCTGTGGGCTATGATAGCGTCGACCTGGATGCAGCGACAAAGGCGGGGATACCGGTGGGCAATACGCCGGACGTGTTGAGCCGCGCCACTTCAGACATTGCCTTCCTGCTCATGTTGGCCGTGAGCCGCAAAGCATTTTTCAATTACAGAAAAATACTGGATGGCAAATGGCAGGGTTTCGAGCCGGTGGCCGATCTGGGGCAAGAGCTGTATGGCAGGACCCTTGGCGTTTTTGGGCTCGGTAAGATCGGCTTTGAAATGGCCAAAAAATGCAAGGCTGCATTCGATATGCGGATCATCTATCACAACCGAAAGCCACACCCGGAAACGGCCGCCGCTTTAGACGCCACTTATGTCAGCTTCGATGAGCTGCTTGCGGAAAGTGATGTGTTAACGCTTCATGCGAATCTTACGGATGAGACTAAAGGCATTTTCAATGCCGGTGCCTTCTCCAAAATGAAGCCCAATGCCATTTTTATCAATACCGGCCGGGGCGGACTGCATGATGAAGAAGCTTTGAAGGAAGCTTTGGAAAGCGGTGTCATCTGGGGCGCCGGACTGGATGTGACGAACCCGGAACCCATGAGCGCCAACGATCCGCTGCTGTTCATGCCCAATGTTTGTGTGCTGCCGCATATCGGCTCTGCCACGCAGGAGGCGCGTAACGGAATGGCCATCATGGCTGCAAAGAATGTGATGGCAGGTTTACGCGGGGAACGCTTACCTACGGTGGTAAATGCGGAAGTGTATGATGAACCGCGATCATAGATCATGAAATCAATCATCCCGTCTATTTGTACTATTTAAGGATTTTAAACAAGATTTTTTACGACTACATATGAATACCGAATCAACTGAACAAAAGCCATTGCCGGTGCTGGATAGCGAAGAACTGCGCGTATTGGGTGCGTTAATGGAAAAGTCGAAAACGACACCCGAATATTATCCCATGACCTTAAACGGACTGACCGCAGCCTGTAATCAAAAGACCTCGCGACACCCGGTCGTAAATTATGATGAGCAAACGGTGACGCTTTGCCTGGACAGGCTCAAGCGCCGCGGACTCGCGGCCACAGTGACCGGCGGCAGCAGCCGGGTCGTTAAGTACAAACATAACATCGCGCTCAACTACAAGCTGACACCCGATGAGCTGGCGGTATTATGCCTGCTTTTCTTAAGAGGGCCGCTCACGCCGGGCGAGATCAACAGCAACTCGGGACGGTTGTATGAGTTTGATGATCTGGCAGAAGTGCAGACGGTGCTCGAAAAGCTGGCAGGTGCGGAGCAGCCGTTTGTGCGGCAATTGGAGCGCCAGCCGGGACAAAAAGAAGCCCGTTATATGCATTTGTTTGGCGATGAGAATATACTCGAAACCTATGGCACTGATCAAAGCACCGCTCCATCGGCGCCGCAATCCAATAGCGAGCTGGAACAACGCCTGAGCATTGTGGAGCAGGAACTGGCCGCGCTCAAAGCGGACTTTGATAAGCTGATGAAAGAATTGATGGGGTAGTTATACGATAAAAAGTCTGCATAGGGAAAATGCGGATTGATCTTGTTAAAGCAAATGGCCTTCGATGCGGATCTGTTCAGGGTTGCGGATGCGATAATTTGAAAGGCTAAACATATACAGAGACTGCATCCGTCTTATTTGAAGACGGCTGGAAAAAGCATGAATGGTGTATGGCACCATAAAAAACCGTCCTCCTTATCTTTTAATAAATACGGAAGACGGCTTCAATGAGTTATATAGATCCGATCTAATTCCAGGCCGGGCGCTTCGGCAGCCAGGGCATTACCGGCACTTTCGCAGGTACGCGATAATAGTTATTTCTTAAGGAATCGTTCCAGCCATTAGGGTTGCTTTTGAATACGCGGCTGCTATAATAAACGCTGCCTTCAATGCCGGGCGTGAACCGTGCAATCTTGATCTGGTCAGGTAACTGCGTTGGCTTCTTCCAGTTGGCACTGTTCTCCAATGCCCGGTAGATGCCGTGACCAATATAAACGTGGCGACCGAAGCTATGCGCGGCCCACCAGCTCACCATTCTTTCATAAGGAATGAGGTGGTCATTGATCTCACGATACAGCTGCGGCGTTACGTAATCGATCCAGCCCTTGCGCAGCCATAAAAGAATATCAGCATAAAGATGATCATAATTGGTAAGTCCTGCTTTGGAATCACTTCCCTGTGTGTCATCCTTTCCATTGCGCCAAACGCTGAACGGGCTGATCCCGAATTTTACGTAAGGCTTGGTTTCTTTGATCGCGATGTTGATGTTCTTAATGATCGAATCCACATTGCTGCGCCGCCAGTCTTCCTTGCTCAGGGAGGTGCCGGACCGTTGGTAGGCATAATCATCAGGGAACACTTTCCCCGCGATAGGATAAGGATAGAAATAATCATCCATATGAATGGCGTCTACATCATAACGCCTCACGATATCTTTAATAACATTGACAACAAACTCCTGCACCTGTACATTGGAGGGGTTAAAATATTTGGTAGTGCCGTAGGTCAGGAACCAGTCGGGATGTTTGCGCATAATATGGTCCGGCGCGATGGAAGATCTTCCTACAGTGAATTCTGCGCGGTAGGGGTTCAGCCAGGCGTGAAATTCCATGCCGCGTTTGTGCGCTTCAGCGATCATAAAGGCAAGGGGATCGTAGAAGGGGCTGGGAGCCCGACCCTGCACGCCCGTCAGCCACTGGCTCCAGGGCTCGTAGGGCGACGGATAAAAAGCGTCTCCCGCAGGACGCACCTGCACGATCACGGCGTTTAACCCGTTTCTCTGATGCAGGTCCAGCTGGCGAATAAAGTCCATTTTCTGCGCTTCCACACTGGCGTTCTGCGGTGGCCAGTCAATATTCATTACGGTAGCGATCCACACACCACGAAACTCATACTGCGGCTGCGCACGCAAGAAGGTGGTAGTAACTAATAAATAACAGATAACAAAAAAAAGGGGCTTTAATTTTCGCATAGGCGCAAAAATAGCCAACTTGGACTAATGGTCGTCCCGCGAATGCAATTTATCCAGCAGATCGCTCACCAGCGTTGCTTCGTCTTTTGTGAGATTACTTAAAAAACGGGCGATTTCCTCGTCCGTGTCTTCGAGTTGGATGAGCAGGTCCAATCCCTTGTCCGTGATGCGCACTTCTACCATGCGTTGATCAGCGATGTTGGTCTTTTTGGTCACCAGTTTTTTTACAATCAGCCGGTCCACAATGCGGCTGGTATCGCTCATCTTGTCGATCATGCGTTCCCTGATCTGTAGGGTAGACAACGGTTTCGGCTGGCTACCTTTCAATATCCGCAGAATGTTATATTGCTGCATGGTGAGGTCATACGCCATAAAACGTTTCTTCAGATGAGCCTCCAGCCAGCGTGTCGTATAAATTAAATTAAGGGCCATTTTCTGATGGGCATTAGAAAATTTGCGCTGCTTAATTTCTTCCTCAATGGTCATAGGCACTGCATTTCAGGTAAATATATCTATATTTTTACATATCAAATGATCAGCGAAAATAACAGCTAAATGGCTCACTAAAAAATGATTGTTAAATTTAACAAATGAACTACAGGAACATTGGGACATCGACCCTGCGGGTGTCAGAAATTGGCTTCGGCTGCATGTCGCTATCAAAATCAACCTCAGAGGAGGCCGGAAGGGCTATAGACGCTGCTTTGGATGCCGGCATCAACTATTTTGACACTGCCGATCTGTACGACAAAGGGGCCAACGAAACGCTGGTGGGAGGCTTACTAAAGCAGGTTAGAAGCAGGGTGGTGCTCGCTACCAAGGTCGGCAACCAATGGCGCGAAGACGGCAGTGGCTGGGACTGGAACCCGACCAAGAAATACATCATCCAGGCGGTGGAAGACAGTCTGCGCCGGCTGAATACGGATTATATCGACCTGTACCAGCTTCATGGTGGTACCATCGAAGATCCGTTTGAGGAAACGATTGCGGCTTTTGAGCAACTGGTGGATCAAGGCAAGATCCGGTACTACGGTATCTCCAGTATCCGGCCCAATGTTATCCGCCGATTTGTGGGTGCTTCGGCGATCCAGAGTGTTATGATGCAATACAGCTTGCTGGACCGGAGACCGGAGGAAGAGATGACCGCCTATTTGCAGGAACATAGTAAAAGTGTACTGGCGCGGGGTGTGCTGGCGCAGGGGCTTCTGGTGGACAAGCCTGCAAAAGCGTATCTGGGTTACAGTGCGGCTGAGGTACAGTCCCTTACCGATGAGCTGGACCAGGAGGGGCAGGGAGCAACCGGCCATAGTGCGCTGGCGCTGCAATTTGTTTTGGATCAACCTGCTGTAGCCAGTGCCGTGATAGGTTTCCGTACGGCTGCCCAGCTGGGAGGTGTGTTGGCAGCGTATCGCCTCAAAGACACCCACCAGGTCGGCGAAGCCGTCAGGCAAACGATCCCGGCAAATAAATATTCCGACCATCGCTAAAAAAAAATTGCAAACCCTTTGAAATAAAAAAGTAAATCCCTTATTTTTGCGCTCCGCAAGGAAAAAACATTCCTCCTTAGCTCAGTTGGTTAGAGCATCTGACTGTTAATCAGAGGGTCGCTGGTTCAAGTCCAGCAGGGGGAGCGGAAAGGTCAACTAAGGTTGGCCTTTTTTTATTGACCGATAGCAGATTTCAAAAAATACAAGATTGCTTCTGAATATTTTGCAATTAAATATTATAACATCGGGAAACAGCCTAACTGAATGATCATATTGCGATTCAATAACGTTCAAGCCCAAGGGTCATTACCTCCTACTCAAATTTAGTTTCATAAAGAGGTTTGGTAGTATCGGTCGTTAAAGAGTTCGACAGGGACACTCAGTATTTTGCAACGGCATCGTAGTTATCTTTAATCTATGAAATGGATAACAAGGGAACGTCCTAAAATTGATAGATTAGCCTGCCCCTGGCTCATACATAAATTCGTAGATGCAGATGCTCAATTTATATATGCGCCGTTTAAAGAGGTTTTGCGCATCGCGCAAGAACAGGATGCTATCCCTTTTGATATACCAGATGTAGAATACACACACTACGGCGATCAATGCACGTTTGATTATATTATTAAGAAGCACAAAATCCTGGATCCTGCCGTAAATATAATAGCTGATATAGTTCGTGGAGCTGATACCGATCGTCATAACATCGCGAAAGAAGCTGCCGGACTTTCGGCCATTTCATCGGGGTTGGCCTATAACATCACAGATGACTATGAATTGCTCGAAACGGGTTTCAGGATCTACGACGCATTGTACAGCTGGGCAGCGCATTTATATAACCAGAAACACTTGCAGAATAGTCCGTTCGAAAACCTTTTACATGAGGTATATCTCAAATTCCTCAAATCCAAAAGTGCCGCCCGGCAACCTCATTGGGTAATGGAATTAAGAGCAATGATACAGGACCAGGTGGATGCACAAATGAGCATAGACATCAAAAAGCTGTCTTCCGAATTAGAATTGAATCCATCCTATTTGTCACGGGAGTTTTCCAAGTATTTTGATGATCTGAATTTCGGCGATTACGTCAGAAAAAAGCGGATTGAAAAGGCCATAGATTTTATGAAGAATCCGAAAATCTCGCTTACCGAAATAGCCTATCTAACCGGATTCTCAGATCAAAGTCATTTTACCCGGATTTTCAAAAAATTTACAGGAGAGAGTCCTTCTCAATTCAGGAAAAATCTGAAAAAAGTAAACAGCATTCCAAAAGGTAAATAGCCTTCTATTTATGGCCGTGCAGGATGTTTAGGTTTGTATCATCATGCAAATAAATAACTACCTGGTCGGAATCGGGGTCATTCTGTTGATGCTATTGTCGCATCAGGCTTTATCCCAATCCGCAGAAACCTATCCTAAAATTACAGGATATGCCAGCATCCTGCATCCCATTGTGATTATCAATAAAGATAATACAACAACGAATTTTGACGGATTTTACCAGGTCTTTTTTCCATTCGGTATCAATATCTGGAAGTCAAAAAAGATGGGCTTTTCGATAGAGTTGGCGCCCGGCATCAGAGCTGAGGAAGGAATCAGTAAAGTGAACAACCTGCTTATTCATCCGGGCGTATTGATCGCTCTCGGAAAAGGTTTCGGGTTTGCAGGAAGGCTGGCGTTCGAAACATCAGGAAGATACGGGATTACACCTGTGTTCAGTAAGGTGATCCGGAAGAACAAAGCGTCTGCTTTTTATATAGCCATGCCGATGCCCCTGAGGTTTGGTAATAATCAACGCTCATCTTTTTCTGCCGGGCTTCAAATCGGCATCTCATTCTAGTTTTTATGAATAAAACAGCAACTTATACACTCCCCCAACTGGTAACATATTTTTTAAAGTTAGGCACCACGGGATTTGGCGGGCCTGTGGCGCTTGTTGGATACATGTACCAGGACCTGGTAGAGAAGCGAAAATGGATATCAGAAGAAGAATATAAAGAAGGTTTGGCATTGGCGCAGTTAGCCCCCGGGCCTTTGGCGGCCCAATTAGGTATTTATCTGGGCTTCGTACACTATCGTATAACAGGCGCTACATTAGCGGGACTTGCTTTTGTTATGCCGTCATTTGTTATGGTCGTGTTATTAGGCATAACATACCAGCTGTATGGAGGTCTTCCCTGGATGCAGGCAATGTTTTATGGTGTGGGAGCGGCTGTTATCGGCATCATCACACTGAGCTCGTATAAACTCACAACAAAATCGATAGGGAAGTTCGATTCCCGGTCTGCAAAACAAAATTGGTTATTATGGATATTTTTTATAATCGCCGCAACTATAACTTTCATCACTAAGCAAGAGAACATATTCTTATTGGTGGCCGCAGGGGTTTTATATATGTTCGTGAAAGCGCCGCCTAAGACAACCCGCAGATCGGCTACAAATACGTTAGTATTATTACAAATCGGTCTGGCTGCCGGCGAGGGTCCCGTCCTCCCGAAGATTGCCGTTTTTTTTGCAAAGGCTGGAGCGTTTGTTTTTGGCAGCGGGTTGGCAATCGTACCTTTCTTGCATGCGGGTGTGGTAGAAGAAAATCACTGGCTTACAGAGCAACAATTTGTCGATGCAGTAGCCGTGGCAATGATCACGCCTGGTCCGGTCGTTATTACCGTTGGATTTATTGGTTATTTGATTGCGGGTTTCCCCGGAGCATGCGTAGCAGCATTGGCAACATTTTTACCTTGCTATCTGTTTACCGTAATTCCTGCTCCATATTTTAGCAGGATAGCAAAAAACCGATCGGTGAAATCGTTCGTCGATGGAATTACCGCCGCTGTAATCGGAGCGCTGGTAGGTGCCGTCGCGGTAATTGCAACCAGAAGTATTTTAGACGTTGCCACTGCTTTAATTGCGGTCGCCACCATCCTGACGCTGATTTATGTGAAGAAAATACCAGAACCTTTAATTATATTAATCGCGGCAATTTTAGGAATTATCTTAAAATTATGACCAGGTGCACTCAAATTGTGGATTTGCAGCAGCATCAATCGCCGGTTTGTAATATTGCAATAGATTGATCCTATGTTTTAAGCAAGACAGCACAATCACGATATAGTTGATACCCGATTTATACCTGTAACTTGACATTGCAAAGTGACCTGCTCACGCGTATTAAGAATGCACTCGCTAAAACATGGCCTGTCTTATGCTCCCGCGCACTACTTTTGCACCTTAAATTCATAGCTCCCTTCAACGATGCATGCACAGATCGAAATAAAAGATAAGGCCGCGCATACAAGCGGCATCAAGGTAGATGCTTTCCGGAAGCACGTCAGGAAGACCAATCCTCATAAGCATAACAGCTACCTCGAGCTGATCCTGCTGACAGGCGGAACGGGCGAGCACACGATCGACATGCAGACCTTTGCGATCCGGCCGCCGGTCTTGTTCGTAGTGAAGGAAAACCAATTGCATTTCTGGGACATCCGGTCCGAACCGGAAGGATATGTGCTGATCCTGAAAAGATCATTTGTCGATTCTTATTTTGATCACGAACTGAGGTTCTTGTTTGCCCGGATCAACTCCCTTGCAAAGCTTGACCTTTTGCCCGATCAGGTGGCTGCGATCAACATCCTTTTCGATCTGTTGATCCGGGAAGTAAAATCTTCCGAAAAGCCGGGTATCATCTTGCTGAGCCTGCTGAAAGCACTGGCTGCAAAACTGCTCATCCATGATCAACCTGAAACTGCCGGAAAGAACAGCTTGTATGTGAAGTTGATCGAGCTGTTGTCAACGTCCGAAAAGCTGGTCAACAGCGTGTCTCACTACGCCCGGCTGCTGCATACTACGCCGCAGAACCTCAACGCCGCCTGCAAAGCCGAGTCAGGTGATGCGGCTTCGGCCTTACTGGCCAGGCATATCACATCTGAAGCGTCGCGTTTGCTGCGTTATACCCGGCTGCCGGTATCGGGAATTGCTTACCAGCTGGGCTTTAAGGATGCTTCTCATTTTACCAAGTATTTCAAACGGCATACAGGCGCTATGCCTTCGTCCATCAGGAAAGATGGATGAATACCATCAATTTTTCAAATATACCATGTTGGGTATCATAAAAAAGTCAATTTTTGCACGGCATTAGCTAAGACTATTTTTCATTAATCGATTCATATGATATTACGTTGGGCCCTGGTGGCAGTTATTGCGATGACCGGTCAATGGGTTGTCGCTCAAAATTTGTCTGTAAAAGGAACGGTATTCGACAGTGTCAGTCAGAAGGCGCTTCCGGGCGCAAGTGTGGAGCTATGGAGCGGCGCCGGTAGACTGGCGAAGAGGGGGCTGACTGATGCCGGAGGCAATTTCACTTTCGCTGCGACAAATGATACGTTGTCTATCCTGAAAATCAGCCATGTGGGGTATCTGCCGAAGGAGATCAGACTGTCCGATAAAAGTGCCGCCGGACGGAATGTCCTGAGCATCGGGCTCCAGCCGGCCGGCTACTCTTTAGCCGCCGTTGTGGTGGAAGGCAAAAAGGCGCCTGTGTCTTTCAAGATCGACAAGCAAGTGTATAACGCCGCCCAGTTTGGCAATGCCGCCAACGGAACCGCTATCGACGCCATCCGCAACCTGCCTTCCATTTCTGTGGACGGACAGGGTGCTATTTCTTTCCGGGGATCCAATAGTTTCCTTGTACTTTTAAACGGGAAGCCCACCCAGGGAGATCCGGCCTTCGTGCTGGGCCAGTTGTCTGCCAGCTCCATCGAGAATATCGAGGTGATCACCAGCCCTTCTGCGGCCTACGACGCTGATGGCAAAAGCGGCGTGATTAATATTGTTACCAAGACAGCGGTGGAAGACGGTTGGATGATCCAGGCCAGTGCTATGGGAGGCGCACCGCCTATCAACGATTTTGACAATAAAACGTATAGCAACCCCCAGCGCTATGGTGCAGACCTGTCGGCGGGGTATAATAAAAACAAGTGGAGCATCAACACGGGTGTCAACTACCTCAGAAATGATATAGCCGGTTATCGCGAGGGTGATGTGTATACGATCATCGACAACGTGAAAACATCTTTCCCTTCTGTTGGTGAAAGGAGTTTCAAACGCTACAATTACGGGGCAAGGTTGTCCGTCGGGTATCAGCCTGACGCGGCCAATTCAATTAATACCGGGTTTTATATCGGGAAAAAATTTCAGAGTCGTGAGGCGGATCTGCTTTACAACAACTCGCGTGAGGATCTGACCACCGGTGAGCAATCTGAATTCATCTATTACAATGCCAATACCCAGGATAAGGAAGGCGTGTTCACCTTATTCAATATTGATTACACCCATCGATTCCACGATGAATCCCGCATCATGTTATCTGGCTTGTACGAAAAAGCCGATTTGTCGGGCCTGACACAAAACAGGAACCTCTATTACCCTAACACGACTGACACGATCCAGTATACCCGCAACCCCAGTACCAATCCACTACACGCTTACCGGGCTAAGGCCGACTACTCTAAAAAGTGGGGAGCCGGCGAGCTGCAGGCGGGGTATCAATATCGCTACGATATTCAAAACGGGAATTTTCTCTATCTCGTAAAGATCAACGGCACGGAAACTTTTGAGACCGATCCGCTCTTTTCCAGCGGGGTGAAGGTGAACAACTATATACATGCGGGTTATGTGCAGTGGAATGGAAGCGCCGCCAGGCTGTCCTATGCGGCCGGCTTGCGATTGGAACATTCCGATCGCGATGTGCAATTTTCAGGGGAAACTACGGAGAGCCGGTTACGCCTGACCAACCTGTTTCCTTCGGTGATGCTGCGGTATGCCGCCTGGGATAAAGGCACCATCAAGGCCGGATACAACCGGCGGATCAAACGGACGAACAATTTTGAGCTGAATCCTTTTCCGGAAAGAGAACACTCTGAGACCCTGGAGCAGGGAGATCCTAATTTGTTGCCGGAGCTGACAGGCACGTTTGAAGCAGGTATTGAGCAAGGCTTTAAAGGCGGTAATTTCTTTGTGACCCTTTATCACCAGCGTATTCAAAACCCTATTCAGCGAGTGAATAAGGTATTTGCTGACACGATCCTGAACCGCGTATTTACCAATGCGGGTCGCGCCACGCAGACGGGTGTAGAAACCAACCTCAACCTTCAGGTCAGCAAAGTGTGGCAGTCCATCGTTGGCGGGAACGTTTATAAATATGCCATCAAAGGCAGTATTTTCAATGGCGACATCCCCATCAGTAATCAAAGCTGGGTCTACAGCCTGAATACTACACAATCTTTCAACCTGCCGCGCAACTGGTTGTTGCAGCTAAGCGCCAATTACCTGTCGCTCCGCGCCACCGCACAAGGAGAGGATGGCGCTTTCTTTACACCTCATTTTACGGTGAAGAAAATGACGCGCGATAAACGCTGGTTTGTACAATTGCAATGGCTGAATATTGATGCGGGAATGAAGATCTCGAACCGGCAGCGGATCACCACCTGGGGCAGTGATTTTTATACTACCACAAACTATATCTACGAGCCTGACCAGCTGCAACTCTCCATCGGGTTCAACCTGCTTCGCAAAAACCGGAAGATCAACTTGCCGCAAAGCGAAATGGGAGAAAAAGAGTTTTAATAACGGCTACCGGATCTGTTTTAGCGGCCGGCCACCGTTGCAAAGACGTATACCAGCTCTGCAGCGATTTGCAGACTTCTCTCTGCATACACTTGTGTTTGCTGCGGCGTTCCGTCCGAGCTCTTCGGGTCTTCAAAGTTCAGTGGAATACGCTGTTCTGCCCCGGCAATGACCGGGCAGCCTTCGTCTGCCTGCGAACAGGTCATCACGGCTGCGAAAGAAGAGGGATTGTAGGGGCTGTCATATTTTTTAGAAAACCCGGCGATGGGCATTGTGTTATCATCCCATTTGATCGCATACACCGGGTTAACACCCTCCTGGATCTTAAAGACCTGGAAACCCTGATCAGAAAGTGTCGCGGCCACTTTGGAAAACAGGGCGGTAACTTCTGTTCCGCCGGAATAGCAATAGACATTGGGAACATTATAGTAAGCTGCGGCCGCCTGTGCCCATACCTGCGACAAATGGCTACGCCTCGAGTTATGGGTGCAGATAAAGTTGATATTCACAGGTTGCCCTGCGGCCACTTTCCTTTTCACAAAGTCGATCAGGGGCTGCAGAACCCCTTGCCGGTCGGAGCTGATAGACTGCAATGATAATTGCCGGATAGTATCGGTAAGTGTAGCGTACATGGTTTTTTTTTATATTAACAGCCATTCGAACCGGGTGCGCAGCAGCAAGAAGCCGTAGTCTGCTGTGCGGATTCAGCCTGGGTTTGCTGCGCGGGGATACCACAGGCATCCTGGGCGAGGCAGGCCGTGCGTTTGTTCTTTAGGAGAAAGGTAGTGCCATCAAAATCCAGGTCATATCTTCCGATCGTGTCCGACTGGTATTCCACTTCTATCTCTTCATCGCGGAGGCCCAATTTATTTTCTGACAGCCGGATGATATTGAGCAGCTTGCCCGGCTTTAGCTGATGATCCTCATCGTCTGCATTCCACAACTGGAAATTCACGGCGCTTTCCTTTCGCACCACGCCGCCGCAGTCGATAAAATGTTTTTCAACCTGCCCTACTTCTGTCACGTGGAAGTGAGGCGGTACAAAACTGCCGTCCTCTAACCGGAACGTAATGGTGTTCAAGGCAGGTAACAATTCTTTTAATGCTGATAATTTCATAATAAAAATGATGTAAAGGTGGATTGCAATATATCGCTGTTGCGGCCCGTCGTTATTCCGGGCAGCATCGGTTCCGGGTGACGGAATCAATTACTTTTTCAAAATAATTTTTCAGAACGCCAAACATCTTTTCGTCGATGCAGTAGCACACGGAGTTTCCTTCGATATTGCCTTTGATCAGGCCCGCGTTCTTGAGTTCCTTTAAATGTTGCGACACGGTAGGCTGGGCCAAAGGAAGCTTGTCCACGATATCTCCGCAGATACATTCATTGACCTTCAAAAGGTATTCGATGATGGCTATTCTTGCCGGATGGCCCAGCGCCTTGGCAATAGCGGCTATCTGGTTTTGTTGCCGTGTAAAATGATCGGTCTTTGATGCGCCCATTTCATTATTTTAATATCGCAATATTACGATATATAAACAGGATGAAAAAATAAATTTTAAGGCCGATCGATAAATGTCTTCCTAAAATAATGTTTCCGGCGCGTGCATGCGGAGCCTTGAGGGTGTTGGTTGCTTTACGGAATTCCGTAAAGAGGCCCTGTTTCAATGTTTAATTTTGTTGCGAGCTTTAATGATCGTGCAGCGTGATTTCTATCTCCGTCTGTAAGAAGGAAATGCCTGCTACCCAAAACTTATTTTAAACTCTAAAAGGACCGGCTGATATGCGTCTCCTGATATTGGTATTCCTGTTACTGTCCCAGGTCTCTTGCGAAGACCAGGTCGTGTATGTGTGCGACAGTCCTGCCGCCGTCCGCTACCACCTCAGCAAGGATTGCCGCGGGCTGAGCAACTGTAATTTCCGTATCGTAGAAACCACGCTAGACGTGGCACAAAGAGATAAGACCCTTTGTAAGTGGGAGCAATAAACTATGGCCGTTCACCATTCACAAAAAAATAGCGGATGCGGCAGGCAGTGCCCTTGCTTCTTGGGTCTTTGTCCGCCGCCATTTTTACTTCAAGCAGATGCTTGCCTTTTGCCAGATCCCCTGCCAATGTAAAATACCAGGGGAGATGGAGGGCGTTGCTCCACTTCGTATATAAATTGAGCCGGCTCCAGGATCCCCCGTCAATGCGGTATTCAATGATACCTGCATCCGGTCCGGAAGCTACCGCGATACCCACTGCGGTGCCCGAAAAAGGGAAGGTTAACAGGCTGCCTGGGTAGGAGCTAGTCAGCATGGGTACACCTGCATAATCGGGTCGGGTGCCAGCGCCGTCTGTGGGTTGCCAGGAGGGTTGATATATCCACTGGTTGACGGCAGACCGGGGTGTGACGGCCAGCTGATAGCCCCGATCATAAGATGCCGGATCAATCATTTGAGGCAGTGTTCCGGTCTCCGTCTTATCGTCGTCGTTAATTGATTGTAAAAACGCATGGTCGAGAAACCGGATCATGGACCGGGCATAGATGCCTTGTCCGAAAGGAGACGGGTGCAGGTTTTCAAAATCTTTTTCCCAGGAAAACTCGCCGTGTCCGATCCGTTCCGTCACCTCCCTGGCAAGATCGATGACAGACACCTGATACCGTTCGGCTACTACATTATGATTCCTGATGACTGCCGGAATTTTGCCTGCATTATAGTCAGCCAGTTTCTCGGGGTCTGCAAAGTGCATCATCACGACGTTTCCCTCAGGATTGGCTCGTTTGAAATGACGGATAATACCTTCCATCCCGCGAATCTGCTCGACATCGGCAAAGCCGTTTACCGCATCGTTCACCGCCGCCTCCACGAAAAGCAGGTCGATAGGGCCTTTCGACAGCAGGTCTTGCTCAAGCCGGAAGGCGCCTGGCGTGCTTCCCATGGACGGGATGCCGGCATTGATAAATTGAAATTGCGTGTCCGGAAAGCGCTTGCGGAAATAATGCATCAGGCTATCACGCCAGCCGGGGTTAAAAGTGATCGAACCGCCCAGGAAGGCGATGTTGCCTGTTTTCTTGCGGAGAAATTGGATTTGCGCATTTTTCAAATCACCTCGTAATACGTGAAATGGCTCGGACGGAAGCTGGCTGCGATCAGTAGCATGGTAAGTAATAAAGTCGGCAACCAGCTCCGGCGTTTCGATGGCAAAATGATGCCCGCCGCGGCCCGGTATATATTGATTACAAGGCACCACCGTGGCCGGGCCACCGAGCTGCACATATCGTTCCACTAATACCTTGGTGTTCTCCGCATAAGGCACGATGCTGTCCTGCAAGCCTATCATATGCAGGATCGGAACTTTCGCCTGAGCCAGGGGTGCCAGCTGGTCAATAGGATTGTTTTCATATTGCCGCGCTGCAGCATCGTTTTTAAAACCGTAGACTTTTTTCAGGAGCGTCCATTGCTCTTCGCTGCCGCGGCCTTTTCCCAAACCACCGGGCCAGCTTTTGATATCACAGACCGGTGCTTCGCCGTAAATAGAAGCTACGCGGTCCGGATGAAGTTTCGCCCAACTATAGACGTACAGGCCGCCGCGACTGACCCCGGCCAATGACACTTTGGGATGGAGTCCATATTGAGAACGCATCTGATCATAAAAAGCATCCCACACTTTCATTGCTTCGGGACTGCCCAGCAACTCATCTGTATTGATGTATACCAGGTGGAAGCCACGGGCGACCAGGATGCTGTCTGCTTCCGTATGCCAGTCCGGGAAGCGCGCCCGCCATAACCAGGGATTGCCGGCGGCGGCTTTTTGGGGAATAACGATCCGGGCCTCCCGGTCTTGAAATTGAAAATGGATGCGCTTGAATCCTTTCCAGTCCGATTCTTTGGTAGCGCGATTGTTTTGGGCAGCAAGGCTGTTCAGGATCAGGCTGAAAAGAGCCAGGAAAAGTACGTTTTGCGCCATGGGCGTCGTTATTTTCATCTCCGTTATATTTCGTTTGATAGCCGCAATCGGGGGTCTAAATTACCTCCGGATCGACAATGTTTTGATCATCACCACCGAAAATAAAAAATCCCCGCGTGGAAACGTGGGGATTAAACCAAAACTAACTGCTTATGAGAAAAACTTGTTATTGTACTTCTAAACTGTTTGACGCCGTATGAAACCGGAAAATGCGGTTAAACGGTCGCTTTAACATTTTTTTAAATTATAGGCAAGAAAAAGGCCAAAAAGAGCCTGTTTTCCGACCTAAAAGGACGAAAAGACGTTCAACTCATTAGAACGGGATTAAAACGTCGTTATAATCTATTAAAAATGCTGTATGGAGGACTTATTGCTGCATTTCTTCTGTGAAATATTCATCCTCCAGCGGTGGTAATTTTTTGATAAAGCTATTGTTTAGAGAAACTACCGATGATGAAGAATAGATTCCGATCCATTTATTATTGTAGCTATAATCAATAAGGGTCAGTTTAACCAGGCCATCAATCGCCAGCTCAATATAGTTACCAAAGCGGATCAGTTTAAAGTGATATTTATATTCTTTGCTGATCGCGAAGATATTATCCTGCAGAACGGTAAACTTAAAGTTGGAGCGGGTATCGGCCTCATTAAAGCCCCAGGCACGCACTTCCACATGCCCGTTCACCACGTCGAAAGAATAATAATAGCCCGACCCTTCTTCGTCCATATCGGTCACAAGCCCCAGTTTGCCCATGCCTTCGACTGACAGTACGCCTTCCCAGATGAAATCATCGGCCGGCTTTTCAAACAAAAACATCTCATATCCGCTCCTTGAGCTCATCACCCAGCGATTGTCTTCTATTTCCAGGTTTGCCGTAGGGTTGTTGAACAGGCCCCGGACCTGGTTGAAGTCATTTTGTACAACGGGGTCGTAAGCTACCTCTTCCCAGTGGTCAAAACTTTTAAGCAACAATCGGCCTTTGTCATCCGTGTCCAGCTGCTTGGGGGGCAAAAACACGCGATGGGAATTGATCAGCCCTGATGTGTAGAAAAACGCATAGATCAACAGCTTGCCATTCGTGCCCTCCACCACGCGTGCGGCATAGTTGCCCTGGGGCAGCAGCACGTTTGCATGAAACGCGTGGTACTCGCCCAGGAACGTATCGCTGAACCAATACCGCACTTTCACATCCTCACGAATCGAAGCAATGGTATAATGGCGGCCATTGAGCTCAAACGCGCAGGGGCATTCGAGGTCATCGTACACCATTGGGTAATGGAGCGGTGGCAGATAAGTGATCGTTTCATTTTCCTGTTTCAGCAGGCCGATGCAACCTCGCCGCGATACAGGCCCGCTGGCAGACCGTGCACATATTAGATAATAGGTATCATCTCCCTTATCAATGCGGAAAGGGTCCCGGAAGCTGAGCCATTTTCGGGGACTGTCCTCCATGCTTTCATAGAAAGGTCCTTTCGACTCGATGGGAAATATGGATTCGTTCTTTTTTTCCCAACTGTAGAGGTCATAGGAAACGGCGAGGCCGATCAGGGAGTTAGTGCCTCGCAGTTTACGCTGCAGGCCCGTATAGTACATCTCGAACCGGTCACCCACTTTGCAGACGTGCATGGTCCACAACATATCGTCATCCCATTCTCCCGGATCGCCCACAAACAGGGCATTCTTAACACGCTTCCATGAAATACAGTCCTTTGACACTGCATGGGCGATATAATCATGGTTAGGGATGATCAGGTGGAACAGGTGATATATCCCCTTGTGTAATATAATAGTTACGTCGCCTATCTCCCAGTCGCTAAAGCCGGAACCGGAGTAGAATCTTCTTTGTAAAGTTTGCATCTCGCTAAAAATACTTATATTTCGCATATCTCAAAAACCAAGCCTTGAAAATGAAAAAGTATTATATCCAGTTGTTTAGCCCGCACGGACTAATCAGATTTAAAAATGCGGAGATAGGGAGGGATAAAGACACGGGAGGACAGGTAAAATACGTCCTGGAACTCCTGGAAGCACTGGCCAACCACCCGCAGGTCAGAAAAGTGGATCTGTTCACCCGGCGCATTACAGATAAGCGCGTATCAGATTCTTACAGCCAGCCCCTGGAAATCGTGAATGAAAAAGCCCGGATCGTCCGGGTGGATTGTGGCGGACAATCGTATAAAGAGAAGGAGCAGTTGTGGGACCACCTTGATGAATTTATCAACAACACCATACGTTTCAACGAGGAAGAAGATGATTATCCGGACATCCTGCACGGCCACTACGCCGACGGCAACTATATCGCATGCGAACTGAGTAAGATCTTTGCGCTGCCCTTCATAGCAACCGGCCACTCATTGGGCCGCAATAAAAAAACCATGTTGCTCAACCAGGGCATGGATGAAAAGAGGCTGAATGACCGCTTCAATATGCAAAGGCGTATCGATGAAGAAGAGAGAGTGATTGCCAATGCAGACGTGGTGATCGTTAGTACGAAACATGAAATCGCGACGCAGTATGACGGATACGAGAATCTGTCAAAAGCCAACTTCAAGGTTATTCCGCCCGGTATCAACAATGAAGTTTTTTATCCTTACTACCGGCTCGAGATGCCTTCTTTCGCTATGACGATCGAGCAGGAGCAGGCGCTGTACAAGATCAATTCTGAAATTGAGCGGTTCCTGTTCAACGCCGACAAGCCGCTGATCCTTTCAATAGGGCGCGCCGATAAGCGGAAAAATTTCGAAGCGATCATTAACTGTTATGGCCAGGACGAGGAGCTGCAGGCCATGGCCAACCTGGCCATCTTTGCCGGCGTGCGCAAAGATATTTCGCAAATGCCCGACGATGAAAAGGAGATACTGACCAACCTGCTTTTGCTGATGGACAAGTATGATCTGTACGGAAAGATGGCTCTGCCCAAAAAGAATGATCCGGGCGTAGAAGTGCCCGAGATCTACCGGATTGCGGCAAGGAAGAAAGGGGTGTTCGTAAATGCCACGCCCGGAGAAAATTTCGGGTTGACCATCGTGGAAGCGGCGGCCTGTGGACTGCCGATCGTCGCTTCACCCACCGGCGGACCTAAAGAAATCGTAGGCAACGCGCAGAACGGCCTGCTGGTGGATGTGGAAGACACGAAAGCCATCGCTGAGGCGCTTAAAAAGATCATCGCCAACCGTTCTCTGTGGGATCAGTATTCGACCAACGGGATCAGAGCGGGTGCAGAGGATTATGCGTGGAATAAGCATGCGGAAACTTATATGGAAATAGTGGATCAGATCTTCGAGGAAAAATCCAAAACATTGAAGAGCCGGTCTTCTTTTGGCCGCAAGCTCGCCGACGCCGATCTTTTCTTCATCAGCGACCTGGACGGCACACTGGTGGAAGGGGACGATACGAATGGTCTGGAACACCTGATGGATTGGCTGAGGTCGCATCCCAATGTGGTATTTGGTATCTCGAGCGGAAGAAACAAAGAGTTGCTCACACAGGCGCTGGAAAAGTATCCGTTCGTAGACCCCGACATCGTGATCTGTTCCGCGGGAACCGAACTGTATTATACCCGCAATTTTATACCCGATACGGGATGGGAAAAACATATCAACCACCAATGGAAGCGCCAGGCAATTGTCAACGCGATGTCCTCTGTAAACAAGGTGACGCCGCAGCAGGACAGTGCTCAGTGGCCTTTCAAGATCAGCTACTACACAACCGAGGATTTTTCCAGCGATGACCTGGCGAATATCAATAAAAGATTGTACGACAATAAGCTGCCGGCAAAAGTGCTTTTGACGGACAACAAATATCTGGACATCATACCCCGCCGCGCGGGTAAAGGCAATGTGGTACGATACCTGAGCTACAAATGGAAGTTGCCGGTGGAGCAGTTTATAACGGCCGGCAACGGAGGAAATGATATCGACATGCTGCAGGGCCAGGCCAAAGGAATTGTGGTGGCCAACTACAGTAAAGAGCTGGATGTGTTGAAAGGAAAGCGGAGTATTTATTTTGCCCGGCAACCTCTTTCGGCCGGTATCTGGGAAGGAATCGAGTACTACATTAAGAGCACCAAAGTGAGGCTAAAAAGTTGATTTTGAAGGACGAAAAGGCGGTCTTAAGACCTTGTTCGCCACCTTAATTTTATGATAAAATTATATATTTGCTGATTGTTATGTGTTCGTGTTCTGATCAGACAGAACAGGTGTTGTAACAGACCAAAATATAATTATCATGAAAATTTCAAAATCAATTAACCTTATCCTGGGACTATCTATGGGCGTCGGGGCCGCGCATGCGCAGGTGAGCACCTCGCATCCTTATACCGCTTCGCATCCGATCTATGGTTCCTTTTCTGTGACTGACGACGCCTATTACAATAAGAAGCAACTCGC
Source organism: Niabella sp. ZPM-14 (assembly GCF_055693045.2). Classification (NCBI taxonomy): domain Bacteria; kingdom Pseudomonadati; phylum Bacteroidota; class Chitinophagia; order Chitinophagales; family Chitinophagaceae; genus Niabella; species Niabella sp. ZPM-14. The sequence continues at coordinate 2,158,680 of NZ_CM181148.1, read as the reverse complement.
TCAACACCATGAATTCATGGTGGGCAACTATGACCATCCCGCAAAGCCAAAAGACATGTGGGAAGTAGGGATCAAAGGCGGATTATTTGCCGTAAATGGCGATGTCGCCTCCGTGTTGTTGAGTGAAGGTTTTGGAGCGCACATCCGCAAATCTTTAGGACATACGCTGTCTCTTCGTTTAGAATATATGTATGGAATTGCACGTGGACAGGACTGGAAACCTTCTATCGGATATAAATATGCAGGTTCTGACAACCCCTGGTTCTACCGCTACACGAGAAACAGTGTATTGCCTGGTGGCGATGTGTGGAATCCTATCGATTATCCGAACGTATATTATAATTATAAAACTGAAGTGCAGGATTTGAGCTTACAGTTGATCGCTAATATCCACAATATCCGCTTCTATAAGGCTCAAACCGGTGTGACCCTGTATGGTATAGCCGGCCTGGGCGTTACTACCTGGAAGGGACGTGTTGATGCGATGCATGAGGTAGACGGAGATGCGGAAAGCGCGGCATATGATTACAGCAAGATCAAAAGCGACGGTGTGTATGCCAATCGCAAAGATGTCCTGAAGCAATTAAAGGATCTTCAGAACGAAGAATATGATACGCCGATTGAACGCGACGGCAGCAGACCGTGGTCTAACATGTTTGCAGGGGCGATCTCTCCTTCTGTATCCGGAGGTCTTGGCCTGGCGTTTCGCCTGGGTTCAAGGGTCAACCTGGCTATTGAAGATCGCATCATCTATACAGGGTCCGATCTGTTAGATGGCCAGCGCTGGGATAACAAAGGAACTTTATCTCCTGACAAAGATTTTATGAACTACCTCACAGTAGGTCTGAACTTCAATATCGGCAACAAGGCCAGAAGGGTGGAACCTCTTTACTGGTTGAACGCGATGAACTATGCATACGGAGAACTTCGCAGGGCTCCTGAAGTGTTAGTGCGCGATACCGACGGCGATGGCGTAACCGACCAGTTTGACCAGGAACAAACACCTGCAGGCTGCCCGGTTGACACACATGGTGTGAGCCTCGATACAGATGGCGACGGCGTGCCTGATTGCAGAGACAAAGAGCTGGTAACTCCTACTTATTGTCAGCCGGTAGATACCGATGGCGTTGGCAAATGTCCTTGTCCTGATGGCTGCAAAGGCGTAGTTGGCGAATGTGCTGCAGCACTGGGTGCTTTACCAAGCATTCATTTTGCATCCAACTCCAACAAGCTTTCTGATGATGCGGCAGCAGCTTTGGCTATTGTAGCTTCTAAAATGAAAGCCAATCCCAGCTGTAAAGTAGTGGTAGTAGGTTATTGCGCTGCCACCAAACGTCAACAGCAATTAAGCTGGGATCACGTTAATAAGGTGATTGCTCACCTGGTAGAAAAAGAAGGTGTAGGCAGCGACAGGTTTATTTTCAGCTCAGGCCAGGAAGGTGGCGATTGCGATGTAGTAGACATCCGCGCTGCGGCTGCAGGAGAAGACGGTCCGAACACCGTTGCTCCTCCGCACCCCAACCTTCGCAAAAACTAGTCACTTTTTGCTATAACAAATACAAGAAAGCCGTCTCTTTTTGAGGCGGCTTCTTTTTGCCCTTAACTTTCTTGGCAAGGCATTTGCGCAACTATACGAAAACCCTACAAGCATGCGACAATTATTAGTCCTTTTATCGATCGCTATTATTTCCTGCAACACTCCGGCTCCGGAAGATGCAGAAAATGAGCCCAAGCTCGAAAATGTAAGCGCCAAACCCCAGGCTATCACCGGAGACCAATGTTATTTGTTTATCGCTGCTAAAGATACCTATGCCCTCAAGCTCAATTTTGTAGACAAATCCGTAAAAGGTACCGCTGTTTACAAAAATTATGAGAAAGATAGCAGCCACGGACTTGTAGAAGGCGAAGTAGAGGGAAACATTGTTCATTTATGGTACAGCTTCCAGTCTGAAGGCATGCACAGCGTGCGGGAATTGTTCTTCAAAAAAGAAGGTGATGAGCTGACCACCGGTATTGCAGAAGAACAAATGAAAGGTGATTCCGCCTATGTGCCCGAGAAAGACAAGGTACAATACACGGGTCCCGTATATGCCAAGGCAGATTGCCGGTTGGTCCCTGTTTTAAAATAAGGCGTCGTCACGAGTAAAAAACCACGGTTCGCCTGCACGCGGAGCCTTGCTTTGGCGCAGTGTAAAAGTGTGCCTCATGTGTGTCAATCATGGCGTATATTTTTGCGACTGCCGGGGCGATAAGACTGCCTTTGTGTGAATGAAAGCGTAACAGCGCGGAAAGTCCGTAATTCTGACCCGCTTGTCATCCATTTTATCATTTATGTGGCTGCCTGATTAAAGTAATTGAAAATCGGCCTTTTTTTATCACCTTTGCGAATGCTGGAAACAGCTAAGGGAAGGCTAACCCATTTTCTTTTTACGCATAAAATGATCTCTTGCAGCATCTTTTCGAATTAATTGAGTATACCAACAGGAGCATATTTCTCACAGGCAGGGCGGGCACGGGGAAGACGACTTTCCTGCAAAACTTTGTGCAGAAAACAGCGAAGAAATTTGCTATCGTTGCGCCCACCGGTATTGCTGCGATCAATGCGGGAGGCGTTACCATCCATTCTATGTTTGGGCTGCCGCTCACGACTTTCGTTCCCACGGCCGAATTTATTGACCGTAACGAAGCGATCAATATTCCGAACCTGTTGCCTCATTTCAAATACCGTCGTGATAAACTCAAGCTGTTAAGGACCCTTGAGATCCTGATCATTGACGAGGTGTCCATGTTGCGGTGCGACGTACTGGACATGATGGATCTCGCTTTAAGAACGGCGAGAAAATCACCCCAACGCTTTGGGGGGCTCCAGCTGCTTTTCATCGGGGACCTGCACCAGTTACCACCCGTAGTCAAATCGGAGAATGAGTCGCTGCTTTACAACTATTACAATTCCCCCTTCTTCTTTGAAGCAAAAGCATTGACCGATCTGTCGCTTCTGACCGTTGCACTTAGTAAGGTATACCGCCAGACAGACCCGGTCTTTTTGCAGCTGCTCAACGCGATTCGCGACAATGATGTTGCCGGGATTGATTTTGATCTGCTCCACAGCCGCTACCAGACTGAGTTTGAGGCCAAATCGTTTTATGTGCACTTGGTGTCGCACAATCACATGGCCGACACGATCAATAAGCGACAGCTAAAGGCGCTCCCCGGCAAGAGCCATTATTATAAAGCTCATATCCAGGGAGACTTCAAGCCCCACTTATTCCCCAATGAGGAAGAGCTGGAGCTCAAAGAGGGCGCGCAGATCATGTTCATCCGCAACGATAAAGACGAGACAAAGCGATTCTACAACGGGAAGCTGGCCACTATCACTGAACTGAAGGACGACGAAATAAAAGTGTTGCCACAGGATGAAACCCGCGAATTGACGATCGGGCGGGAAACCTGGGAAAACAAGAAATATTATATCGACACGGAAAACCAGGTCGCTGAAGATGTCATCGGCAGTTATGAACAGTTCCCGTTCAGGCTGGCCTGGGCCGTGACCATCCATAAAAGCCAGGGATTGACTTTTGACAGGGTGATCATCGACGCGGGCAGGTCTTTCACCAGCGGTCAGGTATACGTAGCGCTCAGCCGATGCCGCACTTTGGAAGGTATTATCCTGAAATCAAGAATACCGGCACATGCAATCATCAACGATGAGCGCATTCACCGGTTTCAACAGGAAACGGATGCGGGTGATCAGATATCGGCAATACTGGCCGAAGAGCAATACTACTTCGCGGGCAACAGGCTGTTGCAGCAGCTGGGTGTACAGGCGCTGTTAGGCGAACTGGAGGATTGGCAGGATGCGGTGGAAGCAAGCGCTGTGCTGGATAAGGATGAGGTCACGCAAAACGTCGCCGCAGCTTTGAAGCAGGTACAGGAACTCCATGAAGTATTTGACAAGTTTTCCGGGTTCTTGCTATTTAAACTGAAACAATACACCCAGCAGCAGGAAGCATGGCAACCAATAGTTGATAAGAGCCGCGGGGCGGTTAACTTCTTTTTCCAGAAAGTGAATGACCAGGTCTTCACCGTTGTTAAGGAATGCTACGCGGAAACCAAAGGTAAAAAAGGGTTAAAAGGATATAACGAGGTGCTGAAGAACGCGGTTGATGCTACCGCCGCCTATCTCACTTCTTTACAGCAGACGAAACTGCTGGACACCGCGCTCTATGACGGACCGGCTACGCCGGTGACAGCAGCCGTGTCCAGGATACCGACCCATGTCACAACCTATCAACTTTTCGAGGACGGAAAATCTCCCGCTGAGATCGCGGAAATGAGAGGCATTACCGTCGGAACCGTGTTGGGACATCTTGCAAAAATAGCTTCCGCCGGAGTGCTTGATATCAGGCGGTTGTTTACCGAAGAGTATATCCGGTTGTTTGAAGACCGGTTCCGGAAACACCAGTTTAAAAGCGTTACGGAGTGGAAAAATGCGTTGCCGGATCATTACGATTATAATGAAATACGGATACTGCTCAATCATTTTAATTACCAAGCGGTAAAGTAAACCAGGGGCCACTTTAAAAGAGAAAAAGCTCATGTCAATTAACTTTCAAAATTGCTGGCTATAATGTTTCGCTCAGACATACTGACGTATTTCAAATTAGTTTCCGATTGATATTTCAAAAACCTACCGGCTTATGCCATAGCAGGATCGGTAAACGACCGGCCACCATTCTCCATCTTTCCCGCATACCTTCTTTCAAAAGAATCGTTTTCGGGATCTAAAACAGAAAAGTCATACCAGCCATAATTTTTGTCCACGTTCAGCAATATTGAAGCTTCGGTATTGGCGGCCATGCTTTTGTTTATGGTTTTTTGACCATAAGCATTATCTTTTATGATAACTGTTTTTGGCCTGGAAGATTTGTTGAATAACCGGACTTTCAATTGTTGCCGCTCTTTGGAAGCTGCTTCTGTATATCTACATTCAATACGCCAATCATCAGTTGCGCCGGAGCCTTTTAATTCCCGGTAAAATCCATTAGGGCCAAATAAGGCGAAATGATATTGTTCCGATTCAGCATTATCTAAAGGAATATCATATTCCAATTGTTCACCTGCAGCAACTGCGAAAGACCAGTTCCGGTTCTTCATACTTTTGCTATCTGCTCCGATATGAGGTTGATAACTATAAACAAGAAACGGACATCCTGCTGATTTTTCTTTAAAGCGTTTTTTTGATGCTTCAAAATGAAACCGCATTGTTTTTTTATCATCCAGCATATTCCCGTCTGCATATATTTCGTAAGGTAAAGGCGTTGCCGGTTTCACACCTTTTTCCTGCGTGAAAAAATCTTTCGTTTTTGAAAAATCGGATTGTATTGATTGTATTATATTTTCAGACAAAGGGCTTACCATACCCGGCATGGGCATGTACCGCGCTTCGTCTATACTTCTGATATATTCGTCTCGTTCAAGAAAAGCGGGCTTTGTTATTTTCTCTCCGTTGTAGGGCCGAAAGACAGATGAAAGATCGCCGCAAACAGCCCGGCGCCACTCTGAAATATTATTTGATTGCAATTTCTTGCCCGTTTTTCGGGAAGCGAAATTTTCAATCAGCTGCACCACAGATGTGTGATCGAAAACCTGTGAATTGACATATCCGCCGCGTGACCAGGGGCTGGCAACAATGAAAGGAACACGATAACCGAGTCCGATCGCGTGTTCTCGGGCGTTGGCCGGAGTGACACCTTTTTGCTCCACTTCATCTTCCATCGTCACAAACTCCTTATCCAGGTTTTTAATACTTTCGGAAACTGCTCCTGTATTTTTATCGCGCCAATCCGGAGCTGTAAAAGGCGGAACATGATCAAAATAACCATCGTTTTCATCATAGGTTAAAATGAAGATGGTCTTCTTCCAAACATCTTCGTTATGTGTAAGAATATTCAGCACTTCAGACACATACCAGGCGCCAAACCATGGAGCTGAAGGATGGTCAGAGAAATATTGCGGCGCAACAAGCCATGAAACGGCGGGCAAATTCCCATCGCGGACATCTTTTCTGAAATTGGCCAGAACATCGGATTTGGGAACACGCATTTTTCTTTTCACACCCTGATCGCTGTATTCGATCTCTTCTGTACTGTGATAATCCGGATCAAATTCATTTGTCACAAAGGCACGGTCATGCAGCTGCTGCTCATAATCGCTCAATTTTTCATTCAACTCTTTGCGACAGCGGTCGAGCTCTTTTACATAATATTTTTTGCGGTCCCGTAGTCCGTTCAACACTCGTTTTAATTTTTCGTCGTCCGGATCTTTCGCAGTCTTTTCTTCCAGGTCACCAAGGCTTTTATCATACTCTTGTAATTTATTTAATAGCCAGGCTTCATATTTTTTTGACCGGCGTACTTTAAACTGAGTAAACCATTCCAGATCATTGTCTGTGAAATTTCCCAGCCAGGGATCGTCTTCGCTTTCAAGTCCTGAAGGAAGGCTGATCTCATTTTGATATACTTTCCATGTGATATCATTTTCCTGCAATAGTTCAGGAAGCGTTTTCCAGTCTACTTCTGCGCTATAATCTGCTTCATGATTTCGAACCAATGCCGGGTTTTTCGCCAATCCGTCTTTTCTTAACGCTCCCGACCAAAAATATAACCGATTGGGCGTGGTTCCTGTTAGCGACGAGCAGAAGTGTTGATCGCAAATTGTAAATGCATCAGCAAGCGCATAGTTAAATGAAAGATCACTGCGATGATAATATCCCAACGTCATGGGCTGCATTTCAAAACCTTTATAACCGGTTTTTTTTGCAATGAGCCATTTATCATACGAGCCATTGTTATGTGCATCGACCTGGTCTTTCCATGAGTGTGGCAAACCGCCCATCCATGTGATTTTGGTATTGTGCATATCCAAACGAAAAGGCAAGTAAGATTTACCATGTTCGTCTGTTTGCAGCCATACGGGATTGCCGTTTGGCAGCCTTAAAATGTTTCGGTCATTGAACCCTCTTACCCCTTTGAGCGCACCAAAGCAGTGATCAAACGACCTGTTTTCCTGCATTAGTAATACAATATGCTCTGCATCTTCAAAAGTAGATCCTTTGGCAGGGTTGATAGCAAGCGCTTTGCGAATAGAAGCCGGAAGCGCGGAAAAAACTCCCGCGCCCCCAGCCAACAAACTTGTATTTTTTATAAAATCTCTTCTTGAAAAATCAATCGACATGATTTGAGTTTATTAATGTAAGGCTTTTTATTACAGCGTTGAAGTGGTCTGAAACCATTCAGAATACTTAAAGACCATCGCCGTTTGATAAAGACAGCATTAGAGACATTGCCTTTTGCTGGTTTTTTACTTCAGCAGCCACATGACCTCATTCACGTTGTCGTTGCCACCAAACTGGCGCTCAATCGCTGCTTCCAGGTTGTCGCTATTGTTAGTAAGTTCAGTAGACGGGTACAGCCATCTTAACGGGAATCGATCTGTAGGTGTGTTCAGGTTGGTATTAGGATTCAATACAAATTCCGGATAGCCTGTTCGGCGGTTTTCATACCAGGCGTTGTAATCACAATTTTGTAAAAATCCAGCTAAATACTTCTGAGTAATGATCTGTTTAATTTGGTTTTCGGCGCTTCCGGATAGCGCGATACCTTGTGTTGAAGGATAACTATTGATGTAATTATTATCCATAGCAACACCGTGGTTATAATTGTCCGGCGTATAATTGGCCAGGAACTTCATCGACTCCTGAATACCGGCAGCATAATAGGTTTGCGCAGGAGTGCCGGATATCCATCCTCTTACAGTGGCTTCCGCCAATAGAAACTTTACATCCCATGCGCACAGCAATCCTACAGGCTCGGCGTTAAACAGTTCCATATATCTTTTATTAAAGCCTGAAAAGTTTCCTGCATTATAGGCAGTAACAATATCTGCAATCTTATTTGAAGGTTCGATGCCAACGTAAGCATCAAAGCTTGTAGCAGGGATATTGGCACTCAGTTTACTGGCTGCAGGCTCTGCCACATAAAACAATCTTCTGTCCTGGTTGGCTTTTAGCGGATTGATAAAAGTTGTTGTAAGCGCAGAGTAAATAATAAACGGATTGGTCTGAAGCGCTGTATTTGACCAGGGATAGGCGCTGCCGGCTGCATTTTGATAGGTTACCGCAAAGTTGTCCGCGTAGCTTTCCATTAAAGGGCGCTCAGCAACAATTTTCTGAAACCGCCCCTTCACATTTAGATCAGCGTCATCTGCTTTTTTGTACAAATTAATAAGCACGTGCAATTGAAAAGAATTCACCAGCTTTCTCCATTTGGCTGTTTTGCCGCCGTAAATAAAATCCCCTGCGAAATCAGCGCCGGTTGTAAACAGTTCATCCGCCTGGTCCAATTCGTTTAGAATACCAAGGAAGACATCTTTTTGCGCATCGTATTTAGGTTTGATATTCCCAGAGCCTTCGCCCTGTATCGCTTCAGAATAAGGAATATCGCCAACCCGCATCGTGGTTTGAAAAAATTGCCATGCCCGGATAAAATGCCCCAAAGCGGTATAAGATTTTTTTAAATCTTCTGATGATGCGTTGCGGATCATCGGATCAACGTTTCGCAAAACGGTCAGCCGGTTAAAGTCAATTCTGCCGAACCGGTTGTATTGCATTGATTCCGGTCCGCCTTCCTTCCAAATGGTATATTTTCCCAGCAGAAATGGCTGCGCAAAAGATTTTTGTGTAGAAATATCGCTGACAGTGATCGATCCAAGCATACTGGTCGCCAGCCATTCAGAGCGGGAGGAGCTCGTGGCGTCCGGGTTAGTATTAATCTGATCAAACTTACTGCACCCTGTAAATGCCACTGCCACAAGGCAGCACAACAATACCCTTTTATATGATAAAACGTACATAATCTATTATTTTAAGTTCAGTTAAAGTGGTTTAAAGTCCTAATTTGATATTAAAACCTACCATTCGTTGTGATGGGGCGTTGAGATCTTCTGTATCTCTGTCCGGATCTGAAAATTTGAACCCGGTTAATAACACAACGTTTTGTGCTGTTAAAGAAATAGAAGCATTTTTTATTTTAGAATTGCCCAGAAAAGATTTTGGTAATTGGTAACCAATAGAAATCTCTCTCAATTTTGCGAAGCTTTCACTCATTACGCCATGTTCGCCTTTACCCGACAGATCCTGTATATATCCCTGATAACCGACTGCGACGTCATTAGGTGCATATTGGCGTGTGTCGCTGGTGATATTTCCATACTTGTCATATTCAACTGTTCCGGATACGGTTTTGACACCTTTGCCAATATAATTGGAGAGTCCGTTTACGACTTCATCATAGCGATATTGGTTGTCGGTGTCCGGATGAGCGCCCGTATCAAACATTTTATCCCAAATGTAGTTATACATCAATCCTCCGATACGCCCATCGATTGAAATACCGAAAATGATGTTTTTCCAATTCACGGTATTGGAGAAGCCAAATGAATAATCCGGATCGCCATAACCAATTTGATACTGATAGTCGCTTTCCAGAGGATAACCATTCTGATGAATGATATTGCCATTCGGATCTTTAAGCAGGATATCCCTTTTATAAATATCTAACCGGTTGCCCACTTTTGTGAATGCATCATCAGCAGAATAAACAGGATCTAGTTTTTTATAGTAACGGTGCTGGAAAGACCAGTTGATAAGCGCGTTCCAGGTAAGGTCGGGCGTTTTGATCACCGTTCCATCCAGTGTAATTTCCATACCTCTGCGAACAATTTGTTCCTGCGTATTGATCAAGGTCGTTCCAAAACCTGAAGCCGATGAAATGGTCTGCGATATTTTCCTGTCAAAATACAGTTTGTTGAAGTAAGCTACGTCTAAACGCAGGCGCTGACCCAGCATGTATGCAGCCGTGCCAATTTCCCATGTCCTTTCGGCTGAAGGTAGCAGATCGAGTGGGTATAAATTATTGGGGTAAGACGCAGAAACATTACCCATCACAGAACCTGTTGAATAAGTTCTGTTAATTTCATACATGCTTGCGGCATATTTTGAAAGTGTCCATGAACCTCTCATTTTCCACATGTTCACCCAACGCGGCAAATTCAGGTATTCTGAAAGAATGAAGCTACCTGCTACTGACGGATAGAAGTAAGAACGCTGAGATTCCGGCTGCGTGGAGAACCAGTCATTTCGGCCCGTAACATCAATAAAAATGGCATTGTCCCATGACAAGGTTGCTTTACCATATAAACTATTCACCTGTGAGCGATTGTAACCATAGCTTGTAATGATAGCATCCTGGCCAACCACTGTCGATGGAATTGCATTAGCTAAAGAATACCATCCGGGTACACTTAATCCGTTTCTTGTTTGAGAGCCTTGTGTGCGATCTTCCAAATATCGAATAGACCCGCCTGCTAATACATCTACGCCAAACCTTCCTAAAGTTTTTTGATAGCTCAATATCGCATCATTGGTTGTTGTAAAACCCCATGTCTGAGTTTGCCCATAAGCGCCTTTTGCGTTAAATCCGCCTCTTGTAGAAATAGCTCCGATTGAATTTCTTAGTATGTCTTCATTTTTATAGAAGTCATAACCGCTGCGAAGCATTAACTTCAAATCAGGCGTGAATTTGTAATTGGCCACAAAGCTCGCATTCAGCAAATTTTGATTGAATCCTTTGAGCTTTTCATAAGCCATGAAATACGGGTTGTCATACCATGTTTTATATAGCCAGTTTTGTTTTTGATCCTTAACAAGCCAGTAGTCCCTGTATTGAGTCAGATCATATTCCGGTCCCGTCCACATCAGGATCTGGTATAAATATCCCTGATCCCCATAACCGGAACCCCAAATATTGGGAGACTCTTTTCGGGTGTATCCCATATGCGCTTCTAAAGAAAACCTGCTACCCACGTGCATTTCACCGCCTAATGTAAAATTGGTGATATTTAATTTCTGATTAGGAAACTGGCCTTTGTTGTAAATGTGATTTACACCTGCGCGGAAATAACCATTATCACCAGTTTGTGTAACACTAATATTATTATTGGTGACAAAGCCCATTTCCATGAAATTCCGCAGGTTGTTTTTTCCTCTTGAAAGTAAGGGCATCAGTTCTTCCTGCTTGGTAATGGGGTTCCATTGAACAGCGCTGTCCCCGATATCCAGTTTAGGCCCCCATACATAATCGTCTGTTATTTTGCCATTCTCTCCATGGCCATAAGATGTTTGTACTTTTGGTATAGCGAGATAACCTAGGGTAAACATGTTATTCGTATTAAATTCTACCGAAACGCCTTTCCCTTTTCCTTTTTTAGTCGTAATCATTACCGCGCCATTTTTTCCGCCTGCGCCATATAAAGCTGCGGCTGTAGGGCCTTTCAGGAAATCTATGCTTTCGATATCGTCAGTCGGAATATCGCGTAAGGTGACGTTGGAATACTGCACTCCATCTATAATGATCAATGGCGATTCACCGCGCATCTCAAGACTGGGGCGTCCGTTAAACTCAGTGGAGTTCTTCACGACAAGACCGGCCACCTTTCCTGTGAGTGAAGTTCCAAGGTCAACCCCCTTCACCGTTTGCAAAGTTTGCCCGCTTACTTTCTGCGTGGCGTAGCCCAGGGCTTTCTCCTGTCGCTTAATACCTAAGGCCGTCACCACTACTTCTTCCATCGCTCTGTCTGCGTCTTGCAAAACGACATTGATAACGGTTTGTCCATTAACTTCAATGGTTTGCGATTGATAACCCACGTAGCTAAATGTAAGAGAAGCACCTTCTTCTACTTCAATACTGTAGTTTCCCTCATCGTTTGTTATAGTTGACCCCCCTTTGCTGGAAAGTACGGTGGCGCCGATAATTTTTTCCCCGTTGCTGTCTGTTACGGTTCCTTTTACCAACAGGTTTTTATTGATGCTTTTTCTTATTACAATCAGTCGCTCGTCCAGTTTTTCGAACTCTAAACCTGTACCCTTCAATACCTTTGGTAGTAAATCCGATATCCGCGCATTTTCAGCCCTTAAACTGACAATGGTGTTGTTACCAATGATTTCGTTACTAAATACAAAGCGATAATTGGATTCTTTTTCAATCGATCGAAGGACAGTTGAGAGTTTGGCATGCTTTACATCAATTTTGATTGTCTCCTGCGATTTTAGTGGCGTGGCTGCAACCTGCGTAGCACTAAGAAACAATAAAGCAATTCCTAATTTCATAAAGAGCAGTTTTTTAAGAAATTCCTTCCACGACGCATTTTGGAAAGCGTTTTTTTTCATAATTTTCTTGTTGTTAGTTAAAAGAATGGAGGCCGGTAAGGCTTCCGTACATTCTAAGGGGAAGTGGGCCGCAATCCCATTTCTCCTTTTTTTAATCGTTTTTCTGGAATTTGTACTAATTACATATGGCTATTTTTTGATGACAATTGAGTTTCCGTTTTTGGTAAATGAAAAAGGAAAGGAGATTTGTAATGCTCGTAAAACCTTTTCTATGGGTTCATTTTGGAAATTGGCGGTATATCTATACCGGCCGACGTCAGGATCGGTAATGGAAATGTTCACATCGTATTTTCTCTCCAGGGCATTTTTTATTTCACTAAGGGGTTGGTCCTCAAAAACCAGGTAGTTATCTATCCATGCAGTTTCTATTGGTACCGGCAGTTCTGTAGCTTTTAATGGCTCTACGATAACTTCTTTAGACAAACTGATAGAATCAATATCTTCAAAATTCTTTAGTATAAACTTCTGATTCACTTCCAAAGTTTTAACGATATCGTCCTGCAATCCTTTGGGCATAAGGATCTGCACTTTCCCTTCAATCAAAGCTGTTTCGCTGACTTTTTCGTTGTGATATGCTTTTACATTAAACTTAGTGCCGATGGCTTTTATCTTATAGCTTAATACATCTACAATAAAAGGCAGTTGGGCATGAGCGACTTCAAACAATGCTTCACCAGAGAGCCGTACAGTTCGGTTTTTCGTGTTAAATCCATCCGCCACATCCAGGTGAGAACCCGCATTTAGTGTAACTTTAGTACTATCCGGTAACCAGATTATTTTCATCTGTCCTTTACCGGATATTACAGATTCACTATAACCGAGCGGTTGTAGCTGAGCTATCGGGTTATCTTCAGAGGCTTGTTTAAGCAAAGTCCGCGAAGCCAAAACACTTAATAAAACGATCAAAACAGATGCTGCAACCCAGCGCCATGTATTTTTTCTGGTAACTAATTTTCCTGTTTGCTTCGGTACGACATAGAGCTCTTTTTTAAAAAAGCTTTCACTCGCGGACAGTTCTTCCTGCTTTTCTTTAAGCATATACTTCAGGCTCAGTAAAAGGTGTCTCGCTTCTTCTACGGTGCCCAACTCTTCCGGGTGATTGTATAAGTAGTTATCCCAAATGGCAATATGCTCAGAATCCTGTTGTGTACAATACGCAACAAACGAATCATTAGCAATTAATTCAGCAACCGTATAAGCCATCAGAAAGCCTGTTTTTATATATAGACGAATGGCTTCTTGAAACCTAATCGGTTTTTAAGATTATTTTTTAGGGCAGAATGGAGAAAAAAATACCTGCAATCTTAGAGAGAGGGTGTCTTTTTTCAAGGTGCAGTTTCAATAGCTTGATTCCTTTTGACACATTATTATAAATGGTTTGAGGCGTGAAGCCGGTTTCTTCTATAATCTGCTCCGTAGATAAACCCACATAGAATTTCAAATAAATAGTTCGCCGGTATCTGGCAGGCAATTTTTTATAGGCTTCAAATATTCTGGCTGTTTTTTCTTTATTCGTTTCTAACTCTTCTAAAATCTCCAGCGTTGAAGGAACGAAATAGTCGCCTTCAACAACGGGCGCATTTTTATTAACCCGATGTAAATCAATCAGCTTATTTTTAAATGCCTTTAGTAAAAAAGCTTCAGGGTTTCTGATATCACTCAGATCTTTTTGCAGCAATTCCAGGAAAAACTGCTGCACTACATCTTTCGCTTCTTCATAGCCATACCCTTTCTGGCAGGCTATCGCCAACAATCGTCCTTTATAATTGCAATACCAGTTATCAATATGCTGCATAGAACAAAAAGATATGCGAGTGAGGTCATCAAAGATAGTTTATTCGGCTACTTTTTGTTTATGTACACTTTATACTAATAAATATTTAATATAGGAAAGACGTGAAAACAATAGGCTCGGCATGGCGGTCAGCTTTTCTCGCCTTGTGCTTGTTCGCGATAACCAGTAATTGATTTTTAAAAAATGCCATGTGGATAAATAGTACTCCCGTTTCAGTGTGCCTTCTAAACTTTTTAGGATAGGAAATTTGCTTTATCTGATCATCTTTTGTTTCAGTTTAAAACCGTCACAGCATGGAAAAATGCGCTGCCGGATCATTACGATTATAATGAAATAAGGATACTGCTCAATCATTTTAGCTACCAGGCAGGTAAGGTGTCGGGAGCATGACGGCCTGAAACCCATGCCAGACGGGAGTCTTGCCATATGTTTATTTATTTGTATGTGAATAGTTTTGCATTTCCTGCGTAAAAGCTGTTACTTTGAAGCATCTGTACAAACGGCTAACTCGGCAACAATGAAGATTTTTCAATCTGGTTTTTTCGATTATTTCAGGCGATTAGGCAAGCGCATATTCGACAATATCAAGAGTGATCGCGTGCGCAACAATTTGCTTACAGCCATCCCTTTCTGGGTTGGATCTGTGATAGTAGGCTGTGTGGCTGTGTTTTATGCTCAATTGTTCCTGTTGGGAGAAAACCTGTTGATCAAAATGATTCACGGCCGGCTCTGGTTGCTGTTCATCATCATGCCCGTTGCATTCGTGGCCGCCTGGTGGATTGTCAAACGCTTCTCGCCGTATTCGCGCGGCAGCGGTATTCCGCAGGTAATGGCGGCTATCGAATTTGCCAATCCCAAAGATTACGACAAGGTAAAGCGGTTGCTCAGCGTCAAGATTATTATCTATAAAGTGATTTCCAGTTTTATCCTGGTCCTGGGCGGGGGCGCCATCGGGCGTGAGGGGCCTACCATCCAGATATCCGGTTCTATCTTCAACAAGATCTATGAGATATTACCGGGTTGGTGGCCGAGGATCTCCAGGAAAAGTATGATCGTGACCGGCGCTGCAGCGGGTTTATCAGCAGCCTTTAATACACCTTTGGGTGGGGTGGTATTCGCAGTTGAAGAACTCACCAAGATTCACTTCAACCATTTCAAGACGGCGGTGTTCACGGCGGTGATCATCGCGGGTCTCACCGCTCAGCAACTGGCCGGGACCTATTTATATCTTGGTTTCCCCAAAACGACTGCCGTGTCCTTCAGCGCGTTGGCTGCTATTGTGTTGCTCGGTCTTCTGGCTGGTGCGGCGGCATCTTATCTGAGTAAGATTATTTTGTTGCTGCAACGCTGGCGCAACGGTTTTAACGCTACCTGGAAGCATTTGCTTTTCCTGGTATTCAGCGCATGGATCATTGCGACGCTGGCCTTCTTTGTAAGCGAGCACGTTTTAGGTTCCGGAAAGGAGCTGATGGAACAATACCTGTTTACGTCTCAAAAACATGCCAAGTGGTACGACCCCGTGCTCAGGATGATTGGCCCGGCTTTATCTTTTGCAAGCGGGGGTGCGGGTGGTATTTTCGCTCCCGCCCTGAGTGGCGGAGCTTCTATTGGCAGCCTGTTCTCGGGTTGGTTTGGGTTCACACCCACGGAAACCAACGTGATGATCCTGGCGGGCATGGTGGCCTTTCTGACAGGCATCACCAGAGCGCCTTTCACCTCCGCAATACTCGTGTTGGAGATGACGGACAGGCATAGCCTCATCCTGCACCTGATGCTGGCTGCGATTGTCGCGAATATTGCTGCGCGCATCATCAACCGTCATTCATTTTATGACTACCTGAAACATGATTACATGGCGGAGCTGTCGGGCCACAAGAAGCTGGGCGCAGATCACTAAGCTACACCGATTTCTTTAGCCTTGGCCTGGAGGAATATGAGAGCCGCCTCGCGGTTATTGTCCACCTCGCCGTCCAGTATGGCATCTTTGAGGCTATCTTTCAGTATGCCAACGGCCTTTGATGGACTGAGGTTGAACAGCTGCATGATCTCAAGGCCATCCACGGGCGGTTGCCAGGTACGGATCTGGTCTTTTTCTTCCACTTCCTTGCAGCGTTCCCGAACGAGCTTAAAGTTTTCGAGGTAGCGTCGTACTTTCTGCCGGTTCTTGCTGGTGATATCCGCTTCGCATAAGGTCATCAGAGATTCGAGGTCCTCGCCCGCGTCAAACAGCAGGCGGCGGATGGCAGAATCCGTAATGTTTTCTTTGGTCAGACTGATCGGACGCAAATGCAGTTCCACCAGTTTTTTGACAAACCGCATTTTTTCATTCGACGGTAATTTCAGTTCATTGAAAATTTTCGGAACCATGCGGCCGCCCACTACTTCGTGGCCGTGAAAGGTCCAGCCATGTCCCTCTTCGAATTTTTTGGTAGCGGGTTTGGCGATATCGTGCAGGATGGCGGCCCACCGCAGCCACAGGTCTGTTGAGTGCTGCGCCACATTATCGAGCACCTGCAACGTATGATAAAAGTTGTCTTTATGCCCGTATCCATCCACGTATTCAGCACCTGCAAGCGCCACCATTTTCGGAAATATAAGCTTCAGTAGACCGGTTTTATACAGCAGGTCAAAGCCGATTGAAGGTTTGGGCGACAAGATGATCTTGTTCAGTTCATCCGTAATTCTTTCCTGCGATATGATCCTGATGCGGTCGGCCTGTTCAGCGATCGCCAGCAGCGTGGGCGGTGTGATCGTGAAATGAAGCTGTGTGGCAAAGCGGATCGCACGCATCATGCGAAGCGGGTCGTCGCTGAAAGTTTGCTCCGGCTCCAGCGGTGTGATGATGATCTTTTCTTCCAGGTGCCGCACGCCCTCAAAAGGATCTACCAGTTTTCCATAATCGTTCTGATTGAGAGAAATGGCCAGCGCGTTGATGGTAAAATCGCGTCGTTTCTGATCGTCTTTCAATGTTCCCGGTTCCACTTTGGGTTTCCGGCTGTCGCGCTGATAACTCTCTTTACGCGCGCCGACAAACTCAATATCAAAGGAGCTTTGGTGATCGGGTAGGGTCACATGGATATGAGCCGTTCCAAAGTTCTTAAAGAAATTCACCTGTGGCTGCGGATGAAACTGCCGCGCCACTGCGTGGGCCAGTTCGATACCATCGCCCACACAAACAATATCTGCGTCCTTGGAAGGACGGTCCAAAAACTTGTCCCGCACAAAGCCTCCCACCAGGTAGCTTTCCACTTCCAGTTCCTGTGCGGCGCGCGCAATGCGCTCCACGATATATTGTTCCTGCTCGTTTAATTCAATATCCATGCGGGACAAAGATATATTAGTTTGGGTTTGCGAATGACCTGCGAGGCACCCGTTCCTACTGCGATACACGGCGTCTCAGCCGGCTCGGAGGCATCGGGTTACAGGGTTTCATCAGGGCCTGATGATCTCCACCTGGCCGTCCTTCCACCTGATGATAGAAGAAGGCTGCGCGGGTGTGTTATCGTTTTGACGGTACTGAACAGCGTAGTCTACACCCTGCCGTATTTCATCGCTGATCGCGGCAAACTGAGGTGCGGCAGGCGCTCCCGAAATATTGGCGGAGGTTGAAACAATCGGCTTTCCAAATCTTTTGATCAATGCCTTACAAAAATCTTCATCGCAGATCCGGATAGCAATGCTGCCATCGGCCGCCAATAAATTATCGGCAAAGCCGAGGGCATTTTCATAAATGACCGTTGTCGGTTTGGTTACGGTGTCCAGGTAATCGAACAGGCTCAGATCCAGCGCTGCCGTATATTGCATCACATCGCGTTCCGATGCTACCAGCACGATGAGCGCTTTACTGTCGTCTCGTTTCTTCAAGGCATACACTTTCTGTACAGCTGCGGCGTTCGTCGCATCACAGCCGATACCCCAAACTGTGTCTGTAGGGTAAAGGATTGTGCCGCCTGCGTTCAGCACTTCGACACATTTTTTGATATCCTCCTCAAAATTCATCATAATTTAAAAAGCTGATGTGTAAATATTCATTACCGATTGGATATAAGCTTCGGGGCGAAAGCGCTGTGCATTCAGTAGTCCCCTGGCACGCGCATCCGCGCGAAAGGGTGCATCTTCATAGTAACGGCGAAACCCTTCGGCCATCTGCTCCGGGCTGTCAGGGTCTACATAAAAGGCTGCGTCTCCGCCTATTTCGGGCAGACAGGACGTGTTTGAAGTGATGACGGGAACCCCGCCAGACATGGCTTCTATCAAAGGCATGCCGAACCCCTCGTAAAAGGAGGGATAGATCATGGCCGTAGAAAGCTGGTACAACGCCGGAAAGTCTTCCGTTTCCACGAAAGGTTTTTTGCCAGATGCGGCTAACCGGTCAGACAGAAAGATCACCCGGTCTGTGATGTCGTGATCAGCAAGATATTGTTGGACCTTTTCCTTGTAAGCGCCGCCTTTGCCTACCACCACAAGCGGCACGCGGATTTCTTTGGAGATCAGTTTCATCGCCCGGCAGATATTCAGCAGGTTCTTTCTTTCAATGATCGTTCCGACATGCAAAAAGAATTCGGGCGGAAGATCATACTTGTGACGCACCCGCTCTTTCGTTGCTTCTGACTCGATCACGTTAAAGATCGGATCGCAGCTTTGATAGGCGACATCGATTTTAGCCGGATCGGTTTGGTATCGTTCAATGATATGGCGCTTTGTTTCTTCACTGATCGTCATGATCTTATTGGCCTGCTTACAGGCATAGCGCAGTTTCGTCCGATAAATTTTTACATCGACCGGTTTAAAATCACCGGGATAAAGCTCAGGGAAAAGGTCATGAATCGTCACGACCGACGCAATACCGGTCTGAGGCAAGCCCACCGGGATTTCCTGGCTGGGGCCATGGTACAGATCGATCTTCAGTTTCTTCAGGTCTTTGACCACCCATTTGCTGCGCCAAAGGCTGCTGAATAGCTGATGGGCCAAATGTTGCGGTAATATTTCTTTTACGTGAGATGCGGGCGGCGTAAATAACGTTCCGGGTTTCGGGTTGAACAGGTAATATTCGTGCTGTGGAAAATAAGTAGCCAGCAATTTGATGAGGACGCGACTGAAAAAGCCCAATCCCGTACTGTTATGGTAAGCACGTTTCGCGTCAAGACCGATGTTCATGCGGCAAAGATAGCTATTAGTTCATTTGTTCACAGATCATGGTCCACAGACCGTCGTCTCACGTTATACCTCCAATACTGTCAGTCGTTGTCCTGCTATTACAAGCGTAAAATTCAGAAGCCGGCCGGTTAGCACGATCAACTATTGCCTATTCATCATTCAACACTATCTTTGCCGACACAAAATTTTTTTATGCAAGATTTGATCATAGAAGCCTGGGGAAACAGGGAACTTCTCAAAGAAAAGAAATACAGTGATGCCGTTCGCGAAGTAATTGAAGCGGTAGACAAAGGCAGGTTACGCGTGGCCGAAAAGAAAGAAGTGAAGTGGGAAGTGAACGAGTGGGTGAAACAGGCTATTTTAATGTATTTCGCGATCCAGCCGATGCAAACCTGGGATGTAGCTCCCTTTGAGTTTTATGACAAGATGTTGTTGAAAAAAGATTATGAGAAACAAGGTGTTCGTGCGGTGCCGCATGCGGTTGCCCGTTACGGCGCGTTCCTGGCCAGAAATGTGGTATTGATGCCTTCTTACGTCAATATCGGGGCCTATGTAGACGAAGGAACCATGGTCGATACCTGGGCTACCGTAGGCAGCTGTGCCCAGATCGGTAAAGGAGTTCATCTGAGCGGAGGCGTTGGAATCGGAGGTGTGCTGGAGCCATTGCAGGCCAACCCGGTGATCATTGAAGACGGATGTTTTTTAGGCAGCCGTTCGATCGTCGTAGAGGGAGTGGTGGTAGAGAAAGAAGCTGTGCTGGGCGCGAATGTGGTATTGACCAAAAGCACCCGCATCATTGATGTGAGCAAAGAAGTAGCTATTGAAACCAAGGGTCGTATCCCCGCCCGCAGCGTGGTGATTCCCGGAACTTATTCGAAAAAATTCCCTGCCGGCGAATACCAGGTGCCTTGCGCATTGATCATCGGGAAGCGTAAAGCCAGTACCGATCTCAAAACCAGCCTGAACGACGCGTTAAGGGATTTCAATGTAGCAGTATAAAGCCGTTTCTGGCAAATGGTTGATAGTTCATGGCTGGAGGCGCAGAACTGTCAACACTATGAACTATTAACCATTAATTATTGACTATTTGAAAGCGCTTGTATATAGATCCACTGGTAGCTGGTATGTCGTTAAAGACGAATCCGGCAAAGTGCACAACGCGCGCATGAAGGGCGTGTTTAAGATGGATGACATCACCAGCACCAACCCGATTGCAGTCGGTGATGAAGTCGAGATCGAAGTGGAAAACGAGGTAGAAACCACTGCCACGATCACGGAAATTTTTCCCCGGAGGAATCATATCAACCGGCAATCGCCGAGAGTTAAACACCATCAGCATATTATTGCTGCCAACCTTGATCAGTCACTTTTAATTGCTACGCTCAAAGATCCGCGCACCTCGCAGGGGTTTATCGACCGCTTCCTGGTTGTTTGCGAGATGTATCATGTGCCGGCTAAGATCATTTTCAATAAAACCGATATTTACCGAAAGAAAGAAGTAGCGCGGCTGGAGGAGCTTTTAGAGATGTACCAGGCGCTCGGCTACGGTGTCTACGCGGTTAGTGTTGAAGGCCAGGTGGGAATGGAAGAACTGGCAGGTTTGCTGCAGGATAAGACCACATTGGTGAGCGGCCACAGTGGTGTAGGCAAATCCACTTTTGTAAACTACCTGTTGCCCGGCCAGGATATTAAAACGCAGGATGTAAGTGGTTGGAGCGGGAAGGGTATGCATACCACCACATTTGCTACTATGTACGACTTGCCGCAAGGCGGCAGGATCATCGACACCCCGGGCATACGGGAGCTCGCGGTGGCCGGCCTGGAAAAAGAAGAATTATCTCATTATTTCCCCGAAATGCGGGAAAGGCTCAATAATTGCCGATACAACAATTGCATGCATGTTAACGAACCTGACTGTGCCGTGAAGCAGGCAGTCATCGACCAGGAAATCTATGAAGACCGGTATGTGAGTTATGTGAATATCCTGGATAGCATTGAAAATAAAACTTATTAGCCGATATTTTTTAGTCCATTCGTTAGTTCCGCTATGTCAACATTATTGAAACACACGCTCTTCGCGGCGCTTACCTTTCTCACCATGAGTAGTATTGCCCAGAACAAAAAATACGTTTTAGTGGTTCATGGCGGTGCCGGTACCATTCTCCGGAAGAATATGTCTCCCGAAAAGGAGAAAGCCTACACGGATGCGTTGACCCAGGCCTTGCAGGAGGGCTACCGCGTGCTTCAAAAAGGCGGCGCCAGTCTCGATGCGGTGGAGGCAACCATCCGGGTGCTGGAAGATAACCCCTTGTTCAACGCCGGGAAAGGCGCCGTTTTTACACACGACGGACGCATCGAGCTGGATGCATCTATCATGGAAGGGAAGACCTTGAAAGCGGGTGCGGTAGCCGGTGTCACGACTATCCGGAATCCCATTAGTGCCGCGCGCGCCGTTATGGAACAATCAGAACATGTAATGATGATAGGCCAGGGCGCCGAGCGTTTCGCCAAAGAGTCAGGCCTGACCATCGTGGATCCGGCCTACTTCCGGACGGAGGCACGGTGGGACGGATTGAAAAAGGCGCTGGCAGCCGACAGCACGCGGGCAGCATTGGATCATTCGGATCCAACACCCAAAAAGAAGGCAGCAAAAAAAGCGGATGAAAAGTTTGGCACCGTCGGATGCGTAGCGCTCGACAAAGACGGTAACCTGGCGGCCGGCACTTCTACCGGCGGCATGACCAATAAAAAATACGGAAGGGTAGGGGATTCGCCCATCATCGGCTCAGGCATTTATTGTGATAATAATACAGCCGGCATCTCCTGCACCGGCTGGGGCGAATTCTTCATGAGAACCGTGGTAGCGAAAACGGTGTGCGATCTTATTGAGTACCAGGGCTTGTCGATCAATAAAGCTTGCAAAATCGTACTTGATAAAGTTGCGAAAATGGGAGGTAGCGGCGGCCTGATCATCCTGGATAAAAACGGCCGGATGGACATGCCTTTTAATACAGAAGGGATGTATCGCGGCGCGGTCACCGCCGACGGAAAAATCGAAGTGCTGATGTACCGCTGATGGGACTGGATTAATATTTGCAGTAGGGCCGCATATGGCTACTACATATAAAATAGGCGATCACGTTAGCTGGAATTACCAGTCGGGAAGCGTGTCAGGCAAGATCATTAAAGTGCATAAACGCGACTTTGACTTCAAGGGTCAAACCTATCGCGCTACTGCAGACGATCCGCATTACGAAGTTAAAAGTGATAAAAGCGACAGCACGGCCGTGCACAAAGCGCAGGCCTTGAAAAAGGTTACATAGTACTATTTGAACCAGCTGCTGTATTTGACGTAATTATCAGCAATCCGGTTAATCTGGCCGCTCACCAGTTCGGGAGAAATGCTTTTCACTTTTTTCGCAGGCACGCCTGCATAAATACTGTTAGCTTCGCAGATCGTATTTTCCAGTACCACCGCCCCGGCGGCAATGATAGTGTTGCTATTCACCACCGCATGGTCCATAACGATTGCCCCCATGCCGACCAGTACATTATCATGAAGGGTGCTGCCATGAACGATGGCATTATGGCCGATGGATACATTATTTCCGATGACCGTAGCCGCTCCCTGGTACGTACAATGAATACAGGCGCCATCCTGGACGTTCACCTTGTTTCCCATCCGGATCGAATTCACATCACCGCGCAGCACGGCGTTGAACCATACGCTGCACTGATCGCCCATGATCACATCGCCAACGATAGTGGCATTGGGTGCAATGAAACAATCGGCCCCCATTTGCGGCTCTTTTCCTTCAACAGGTAATATTACTGGCATGATGAATTGTTTGGGCTAAGATACCGAAAGCAGCCAAAAGGTCACTTCGGCTATCAGGGTGCATAACATTTTTTCTTTTTATGTGATTTTTTACCGCGAAGCGCGCAAAGATTTGTTCGCAGAGCACGCAGAGTAGGAAGTTGTTTAACCTTTTGAATATTTTTCAGCAGAACATTTAAAAATAATATCCTCATTCAAAGCGAACCGAAGCGCCCGCCCGTGCCGGGACGGACGGGAAGAAATCCCACCTAACCCGGTCTGACGGTCTCCGTCTGACCGTTTCTATACGCAAGCCCCAAGCAAATCATCGGATCAGAAAGCGTTACTAGCGCCACGAATTAGTGCGGGGCCGCTGAAGCCACAAAGACCGGCATGAAATAGCGCTCTTATTGGCACACATGATCCGGCTCCGTCCCTTTCGCAGAATGAAAAAAGTTTAAACAGCGCCCGGGATAAAAATGTTATGCACCCGGCTGCACATCTGCAAACCTCGGTTGCCATATTAACACACATTTTGTAAATCCTGACCCATAGATCCTACATTGCAATTCGTACATTTAATTACATTTGTCCGATGCAGGAAAAAATTGATGCTATCGAAGCATTATATAAAAAATGGAGCGGAAAAGAGCCCGCCTCGGTCGACGTACTACAACAAGCTGGCAGCGAGCGCCGCTATTTCAGGATCTGGGATCGCGACGGCAGTTCGGTCATCGGAACCTACGGGGCCAATATACCGGAGAACAACTCCTTTCTATACTTTTCAGAACATTTTTTAGAAAAGCAGTTGCCCACTGCTCGTATATACGCTATAAGCGACGATCGCCAATATTATCTGCAGGAAGACTTCGGCGATGTGTCGCTGATCAACCGGCTTGAAGCGGAAGGCTATACCCCTGAAGTATACAACCTGTATAAGCGAAGCCTCGAAGAGCTGGCCCGCCTGCAGGTGGAAGGACATAAAGGGTTAGATTATAGTAAATGTCTTACCAACAGTGAGTTCGGCAAACAAGCCATTATGGCGGATCTGCTCTATTTTAAGTACTATTTCCTGGATGCCCTTCGTAAACCATATGACAAGCAAAAGCTGATCGATGACTTCGAAGCACTAAGCACTTACCTTACGCATACAGATCATAAGTTCTTCATGTTCCGCGATTTCCAGAGCCGGAATATACAGGTCATGAAGGATGGGTCGGTACATTTTATAGACTACCAGGGCGGAATGAACGGAGCGCCTCAATACGATGTAGCGTCGTTACTATGGCAGGCGCGTGCGGCATTGCCTGATGACTGGAAGAACCAACTACTGGCTGATTATATGATGGCCCTGGAACCCTTGCTGGACAAGCCTCTCAACAGGCTCAGTTTTTCCAGCCAGTACAACGGGTATGTGCTGATCCGTTTGTTACAGGTGCTGGGCGCTTATGGCTTTCGGGGATTATTTGAGCGAAAAGCGCACTTCCTCACCAGCATACCACTGGCGCTGAAGAATTTGAGAGCTTTTGTAGCAACGCATCCCATGGGCATTGCATTGCCGGAATTCGAAAAAGTACTCCGCATTTGCGTGGACGACGAGATTGTAGCCCAGTTCACTCCTATACAGGCGACAGAAGACACGCCTTTAGTCGTAAAGATCTGTAGCTTTTCTTTTAAACAAGGCCTGCCTGTCGTGGATGAAGATAACGGCGGCGGATTTGTGTTTGACTGTCGCGGCATACTTAACCCGGGACGGGTTGAAAGTATGAAATGCCAGACCGGGCGTGATAAAGAAGTGATTCAATATCTCGAGCAGCAAACGAAGATGCCCGTGTTCCTGCATAGTGTTTTTGATGTGGTAGACATCAGTGTGGAAGATTACATCAAGCGCGGTTTTACCAGCTTATACGTCAGCTTCGGCTGCACCGGCGGCCAGCACCGCAGCGTTTACGCCGCCGACGCCCTGGCCAGGCACCTCCGGAACAAATTCAAGGTGAAGGTCGAGCTGCAACATTGTGTGCAGGACGCGAAGAATTGGAACAACGCCCACCCCCAGGCCCCTGAAGGGGAGACCAGCGCACGTCTCACTAATTGAATAATTACAGCAATGAAACAAAGAATGCATGCGGGAGCAAGCAGGCTGTTGTATCAAAGAGCCAGAGAATTGCGTAACCGGGAAACTCACGCAGAACAAATACTTTGGGGCTACCTGAAAGCAAAACCTTTCGGAGTAAAGTTTCGCAGACAGCATCCTTATTCGCTTTACATTCTCGATTTTTATTGTCATGCTTTAAAGCTGGTCATTGAAGTAGATGGAAGTGTACATTTAAGAGAGGATGTTAAGGCAAATGATTTGATGCGACAGAAAATGCTTGAAGCAGATGGTTTAAAGGTGTTGCGATTTACTAATACTCCGGTAGAGAAGCGACTTGAAGACGTAATCGGTGAAATTGAAAAATATATACTGAATAACATAATGACAAATACAGAGAAGTCTTCACTTGAAGTCCAGACGGCAGCAGAGCTCTCCCCTTTAGGGGCAGGGGGTGTGTCTTGCCTCATCTTCTGTGCCGGGCTGGGTACTCGTTTCAAACCCTGGACAGAGGCGCATCCCAAGGCGCTGGCGCCAATAAACGGGAAGCCGTTGCTGCAGCGAAATATCGAGTACCTGCAGCAGTTTGGTATCCGGGATATTATCGTCAATGTGCATCATTTTGCAGACCAGATCGAAACAGCGATTCGCGACAATAATGGCTGGGGGAGCAACGTGACCATCAGTGACGAACGGGAGGCAGTCCTCGAAACGGGCGGCGGCCTGCTCCACGCCCGGCATTTGTTTAAGCCCGGGCAGCGGTTCCTTACCTGCAACGCGGATATATTGACGGACCTTGATATCAATCAGCTGTTGGCGTTTCATGAACGGGAGCAGGCGCTCATTTCGTTAACCGTTAGTAACAGGAGCACCTCGCGTAATCTGTTGTTTGATGAAAACAACCGGCTCTGCGGATGGCGCAACAACGCGACGGGGGAAGAGCGCATTGCGGTGCCCCGCCAGCATCCCGTTGCGAAAGCGTATGACACGGTAGTGGTCTTTGAGTATGAAGTGTTGGACCTGATCCGGTTGAGTGGTAAATTTTCCCTGATCGATCTGTATCTGGATCTTGCCAAAACGCAGAAGATTATGGGGTTTGA
Source organism: Niabella sp. ZPM-14 (assembly GCF_055693045.2). Lineage (NCBI taxonomy): Bacteria > Pseudomonadati > Bacteroidota > Chitinophagia > Chitinophagales > Chitinophagaceae > Niabella > Niabella sp. ZPM-14. The sequence continues at coordinate 2,132,436 of NZ_CM181148.1, read as the reverse complement.
ACATGGCAGTGACCGGTGGGTAGATGTGGGCAAGCCTGAAAGTGTCGCCGTCGCGGAGGCTATGTTTCCTGAGTAAGGCAGCTATTCAGCAGTTGTTCCAATCTAATCTTTCCGACCATCTCAACGCCCCCGGCAATTCCGCGTTGGAGCACTCGATATGAATGACCCTGCGGCGCTGTTGGTTCACCGTCCGGTTGGATCCGTGCAATATCAATGGTTTCATCAGCATCACCCCTCCTCTTTGCACCTCGCAGATGTTTTCTGTTTCCACCGACCAATCTATCGTTTCCGGCCGGTAGATCCCCTTCCGGTGAGATCCAGGAATGACCTTTAATGCCCCGTTGTTTTCGTCCGTATCATCCAGGTGGATCCTGATCGTGAAATTGTTTTCTAAGATATTGATCGGAGGTTGAACCGCGAATTGGTTTTGCCTGGTGGTCCAGGGTCCGAAACCTTTTGTCTCTATTTTTTCATTTACCGAGATGGTCAGGTCCTGGTGATAAGAAACGTACCAGTTAGATGTTTCCGGCTTATCAAAATAGATGCTTTTTACAACAAAAAGATCCGCTCCGAAAAGCGCTTTGATGATCTTCTTCAGGCGGTCATTAAAAACAAGGGCTTGTACCTGCGGCACTTCTATCAGAAACCGCCTGATTGCAAACAGATCTGACGACTTTCGAAAAGTGTTTTTATCCGACATTGCAGCCTGATCAATATGATCGATCATCTCTTCCATCTCAGCAGCTGCATAAATCGGCGGTAGTACCGAAAAGCCCAGCTCATCAATTTGTGATTTATATGTTTGCAGGGGTTCCATTTTTATTCCATGAGGCGGTTGATTATTGAATTTTTTATCCGTATACAAAAGAAAAAAGTTTATAGATTGATCCATTGTTGAAGGGATTCAACTTGTCAACCTATAAACTTTTCAATGTAGATCTTTATCCGCTAGTTCGCCATTTGCATCGGATTTTTACCAACGCTTTGACCTCTTCTGGGACCGCCCTCTTTATTTTGAGAGAACGCTTTGAACCGGGTCGGTGCCGCTATCGTTCCCCAGCTGTTGTTGGTTACGTCGATGTCCGCCGTCTCCTGAAGTGGGTCCAACTGGATAGATGCCACTTCTTTATCTTTTACAAAAAATTTCGTCACCTTGTTCTCGTTGTATCTCCATATCTGGGCCGGAATGCGGTCTGTTTGTTTTGAACCATCTTTAAAGGTCCATTCAATGATGATCGGCATCACCAGTCCCCCCTTGTTACTGAAGCTTAACTCGTAAAAATAGCTGTTGGCAAATTTGTCTTTTGCTTCTGGAGTGAGCGCAGTGATAGTCATCGGCATTTCGATGGTGAGGGATTTCGTGGTGTCCACCTTCACCTGGTTGCGCGCATATTTCCAGTAAAAATCTCTTGCCTCAGGATGTTCATCTGTGTAGAAATGAATCGTTTTATCCTGCCTGTTCCGGATCTTGGAAATATCGTCGTAAGGGTTCTGAGCCGGGGCGTCTACTTTCCTTTCTATCTTTCTTGGCTTAGGAAGTTCGCTGTTCAGGTCGGCCCTTGCATACTTCACTGTATCCAGAGAGATATCAACCGGCTGTATACCATAAAACCAGCCTCTCCAGAACCAATCCAGGTCTTCACCGCTTGCATCTTCCATTGTGCGGAAAAGGTCAGCCGGTGTCGGATGTTTAAAAGCCCAGCGGCGGGCATATTCTTTAAAGGAGAAGTCAAACAACTCACGTCCCATGATCGTTTCGCGCAGGATGTTCAACGCTGTAGCAGGTTTGGTGTAGGCATTAGGGCCAAAACCAATAATATTTTCAGAGTTGCTCATCACCGGTTCCAGCTGCTCTTTAGGCAATTTCATATAATCAACGATGGCGCCGGCCCATCCTTTTTTGGTGGGGAATTTATTATCCCACAACTCTTCCGTAAGGTATTCTACAAAGCTGTTCAGCCCCTCGTCCATCCAGGTCCACTGGCGCTCATCGCTGTTCACGATCATGGGGAAGAAGTTGTGACCTACTTCGTGGATCACTACGCCCAGCATCCCGTTCTTCACGCTTTCGCTGTAAGTGCCGTCTTTCTCCGTTCTGCCATAGTTGAAGCAGATCATGGGGTATTCCATACCGTTGGCTGCCTCTACACTTTGAGCAACAGGATAAGGGTAAGGGAAAGTGAAGTCAGAATAGGTTTTGATCGTGTGGGCTACAGCGCGGGTAGAAAACTTCCTGTACAACGCGTAAGCCTCTTTGCCGTAAAAGCTCATGCACATGATCTTTTTTCCGTTGATAAGCTGCGGCATACCGTCCCAGACAAACTTTCTTGATGAGGTCCATGCAAAATCGCGCACGTTGTCTGCTTTAAAAATCCAGGTTTTTGTTTTCGTGGATTTGCTTTTTTCAGCGGCTTTCGCTTCGGCCAGGGTTACGATTTCAACGGGTTCTTTCGCGTTCTTCGCCTCATTGTAACGGCTCATCTGGGCTGCGCTCAATACCTGTGCGTAGTTTTGACATTCGCCGGTGGCGCCTACAATATGATCAGCCGGAACGGTCATCGCCACTTCGAAATCCCCAAAGGTTAAAGCAAACTCACCACGTCCGGTAAACTGGTGATTCTGCCAGCCCTGGAAGTCACTGTATACGCACACGCGCGGATACCACTGGGCCATGGTGTATAAGTTATTACCATCCTCCTCGAAGTGTTCGTAACCGCCACGTCCGCCAAATGTCATGCGGTCGGTGATCTGATAAGACCAGTCGATCTTCAGAATATATTTTTGTCCGGGTTTCAAGGGAGTTGGCAGATCCACCCGCATCATCGTTTTGTTGATGGTATATTTCAACGGAGTTCCGTTAGCGTCTGTCAGTTTTTTGATCCTGACGCCGTTGCCGTTATCCAGGCCGCTGGCCTCTTGTTTCAGGTTATCGAGCATGTTGTCAGTAAGGCCCTGCGGCATGGTTGACGAGCTCTGGTAATTAGCGTTGTTCAGATTGCTATGCTCATTCTCGTCCAGCTGAAACCAGATATAGGTCAGCACATCCGGAGAATTATTGAAATAATTCAGGGTCTCTGAGCCGGTCAGTACATTGTTTTTTTCATCCAACTGACACTGAATGTTGTAGTCGCAGCGTTGTTGCCAGTATTTGGGCCCGGGCGCACCGCTTGCCGTACGGTATTCATTGGGCGTCGGCAGAATGGTGGCCAACTGCTCAAACTTATTGCCGTGGTTACTGGTCGGATTGTTTTGAATGTCCTGCGCCACGGAAACAGCGGTGATGCCTAAGCATGCAATCAACAGTGATAATTTTGACATATGTATTATTATATTTCTTTCAATTCAGAATAGTAAAAAAAGGAACCGGCCGCTTGCGGCCACCTTTCAATAAAGTACAGCGGTCCGGGCCTGGTACAACCTGATAGTCTTAAAAAAATAGTAACGGATTATCCCGGAATTCTCTCTATCGCCATCATCGCAGCAAAAGCAAATACTGCCAGCGATACCACGAAAATATAAATTCTTTGAGGAATCTTAACCACATCGATCAATAATTTCCCGATCAGCAGTATGATCAGCACGACCACGATCTGACCGGCTTCTAAACCGACATTGAAGCCAAACAGTCCCCAGCCCAGCGACTGATCGCTCGCCAGCATCATCCGGATGGAGTTAGCGAAGCCCAGTCCGTGAATCAACCCGAAAAACAGCGCCATGAAATAGTTGGCATTGACATTTTTCACCGGTTTGCCGTTGATCATGTTCCACAAACAGGTAAGCGCGATGGTAACCGGGATGAGGAATTCCACCCAGTCGGACGATACTCTGATGACGTCCAATACGCTTAAAGCCAGTGTCAATGAGTGCCCGATGGTAAAAGCAGTCACCAGGATCAGTACCTTTTTCCAGTCGGTGAAGCTATACACCACCGCCAGCGCAAGAATAAAAAGTTGGTGATCCAGGGCATCGCTGCTGATAATATGTTTCCAGCCCTCAATGAAATAAAAATTAAAATCGGTCATGATAAGTCGACAGGTTGAAATGTTTACAAGTTGAAAAAGGATCCGTCACGCAACGAATAAAGCTACTATTTTGTCATAATAGTATTTTCGCAAAATATGTCACTGGTATTATTGATCAATAAATGGTTCCTTCACTTGTTGCTATTGGCATCAAATGTACATCCCTATCACGTAAGTGCGACAGAGATGGAATACGATGCGCGCGCCAAACGCGTGGAGATCAGCACCAAAATATTCACAGACGATTTTGAAAATGTGCTGGTCAAGTTATATCGCCGTAAGGTCGATTTGTCCAGTCCAAAGCTTCGCCCTGAAATGACACAGCTGATCAGCAAATATTTAGCGACCCACCTGAGCATTACCACGGCCGGCAAAAAGTTGCCGCTCCAGTTGTACGGCTGGGAAATAGATCATGAAGCGGTTTATGTATATACCGTTGCTGCTGCGGCTTCTTTCGATCCGCATAAAATTGCCGTTCAAAAGACGGTCTTGTACGATTTGTTCGATGACCAGGTGAACATTATTCACTTTCTATACAACGGAAAACGGCAGAGCAACAAACTCGTATATCCCAAAAAGGAAGTGCGGGTATCGTTCTAGACAACGCTGTTATTGTGCTCTATGCAGTGATAGCGTTGTGTTTCGCGTTGTTTCAGCTTATTCTGCGCGACAGGTCCGGCTCCTATAAAACAGCAGCAGCGTCTCAATAGCTTTCATCTGAGATGAAAAACTATGATCTGCTACTGCTATTCTTGTAATTGGCCTCTCGCTATCTGAGCGTCCTTTCGGACGGGAATGCATTTTTAAAGAGTATCACAAAAGCTTATTGTAGAATCGCTTTTATAGTTTTAGAATAAGTTTTATTTCCGTCTTTATCCACTTGTACGATTCTTATAAAAAGCGCTTCATTTTCAGCAACCGACAAAGCATCGGCGGATTTGTTGCAGGCGTAAAACGTAGCTGCTATAGCGCAGGCACTGCAAAGAAGAGCGAGGCGTCTTCTGCCCTTGAGAAAGCCTCCCAAAGCGATTGCAAACAAGGTAATGCCCATCATGGCTGATCCGGCTACACCCGTGGTAAAGTCATAACGGGTGGGCGATGAAGCACAGCCTTCGGTAGCTTTGCTTTTCACGTCGCCGATTTTAAAGAAATGTTTAGCGTCTTTCGAAGCTTCTATAATAAAATACTGATTGTTGTTTTCACAGGCCGTTGTCCAGTTTACGGTTAACATGCCTGATTTTAGAAACGCAGCCAAGTCCAGAAAAGTAACCGGCAGCAGTGTATTGCCCGAGGTGGACGCGATGGTAAGATATCTTGTTTCGGGGGCTGTTTGGCCAACAGGGATCAAAGCGCTGTTCAGTCCTGAGACCGTCACCGTTTTAGTAGCATCGTCATAATTAATATTGATACCGTCCGTACCGTCGGCATAAGCCGTGGCATTAGAAAAATCACCGTCTTCATCCACCAATAACCGAAGGTCAGAAGTAGAGAACGAGGATGGCACGTCGTCGAGGTTCAACACGAAATCCATGGAGTAAGTATCGGGAAAGTTCAAATTTGAAACCTTCCACTCACGATCGATGCGGCTGTCGATGCCCGCAGGCCGCTCCGTGTTACGGGTGCCTATCAATGGTTCACCATTGTTTCCGGTTAATACATAGGAATTAGGGTTGCTGAAGGAAGCCGTGTTAGCGACATTGTCCGCCCCCAGGTTACCAATATAAATGCGTGTGGAATCGTCCAGAGTATGCGATTGCCTTTGCATCAGACCACTGGCATCATCTCGCGCTATACCAATTACCTGGTTATGATATTCGCTGCCCTGGTCTGCGTCCCAGACAAGCTCGTTGTTAGAGTTGACATAATCGCCACTGACGCCTCCTCCTACATTATCCAGTGTCGTACCGTATTTAACTGCCAGGTACGACTCTACCCGGTTAAGCTCTTCGGGTGTCAGAACCGTACTAAAACCAATTAGCTCGGCTATACTGCCGTCATAAAGACGACCGCCATCATTTGCCAGGGCAGCCTCTTTCGATTGCCGGCCAACACGGAAGGGGGATGATTCGGTGATGTTGGTTTCCGTCAGGCTTGTCGCTGTTACAGGGTGTGTTATAGTAGGGTCACCACTATTGATGGCCATGGTCTGGGTTCCTTGTTCAAACATGATGGTGAAATTGGTTAGTACAGGCTGGGTGCCGAAGGAATGGGTAGCATCGGGACTTCTTTGAGGACCCGGCGTGTAAATCGCATGTATCTCTGACCCGTATTTCATTCCATAACCGGAATGGCCATATTCACCAAAATCAAATATAAACTGACGTCGTTTGGTAGCAGGTGCAGGATCCGGCTTGAGCACTGCCAGCCAGGTCATCCCATTTTGGCCGGCTGCAGCGCCGCGGGAAAAGATGTGGTCATCGCCAAAATTCAGGCCGTCATTTACGCCATCAAATCCGACTGCGGGATTATAATTAATATTTTCTGAAGGACTGTTTCTGTGGACAGGGGAAGTCTCAGCCGAGGTAGATACCGCATCATTGGTTCTGACGCCCGACCGGTCTTCCCATACAGTTACCGGTTCCCCGTTGTTGGATGATGTTGGCCCGTCATTGGCCTTCAGCCAAAGCTGAATTTGGGAGCCAACGCCTCCGGGGAGTACCTGCGCATAAGAAAGAGCAGGACATAATAATAAGGCCATTACTAGTCTTTTCATAAGTTGTGGAATTTTACAGCTAAAAAATAGGAGAGGCGGGTCTGTTTCAGGCTGATTGTACTAGGTTAGAGCAGCAAGAAAGCTTGAAGTATTATTGGTTTACAATAATCGCCTTTCTTAAGAGGTTTTTTAGCGTTGTGTTATAAAATAGGTTATACTATTCAAATATACGAATTTTGTCAACATTATTCACTTTCTATACAACGGAAAACGGCAGAGCAACAAACTCGTATATCCCAAAAAGGAAGTGCAGGTGTCGTTTTAGACAACACTGTTGTTGTGCTCTATGCAGTGATAGCGTTGTGTTTCGCGTTGTTTCAACTTATTCTGCGCAACAGGTCCGGCTCCTATAGCAGCAGCGTCTCAATAGCTTTCATCTGAGATGAAAAACTATGATCTGCTACTGCTATTCTTGTAATTGGCCTTTCGCTATCTGAGCGTCCTTTCGGACGGGAATGCATTTTTAAAGAGTATCACAAAAGCTTATTGTAGAATCGCTTTTATAGTTTTAGAGTAAGTTTTATTTCCGTCTTTATCCACTTGTACGATTCTTATAAAAAGCGCTTCATTTTCAGCAACCGACAAAGCATCGGCGGATTTGTTGCAGGCGTAAAACGTGGCTGCTATAGCGCAGGCACTGCAAAGAAGAGCGAGGCGTCTTCTGCCCTTGAGAAAGCCTCCCAAAGCGATTGCAAACAAGGTAATGCCCATCATGGCTGATCCGGCTACACCCGTGGTAAAGTCAGAACGGGTGGGCGATGAAGCACAGCCTTCGGTAGCTTTGCTTTTCACGTCGCCGATTTTAAAGAAATGTTTAGCGTCTTTCGAAGCTTCTATAATAAAATACTGATTGTTGTTTTCACAGGCCGTTGTCCAGTTTACGGTTAATGTTCCGGATTTTAAGAAGGCGGCTACATCCAGGAACGTATCAGGCAGTGGTGTGTTGGAGGAAGCAGATGCAATAGTTATATATCTGGTTGCCGGAGCGAATCCGCCAACGGGTATTACCGCGCTACCCAATCCAGATACAGTCACGATTTTATTGGCATCATCATAGCTGATGGTAATGCCATCAGACCCGTTTGGATGAATACTTGCATTGGAGAAATCTCCATCTTCATCCACGAGCAACCGGAGGTCAGAGGCTGAAAACGAGGAAGGAGTGTTCTGAAGGTTCATTTTAAAATCCATTGAAAACCGGCCCGAATAATTCACGTTAGACACCTTCCACTCACGATCGATGCGGCTGTCAATGCCCGAAGGTTGCTCTGCTGCCTGGGTGCCGATCATAGCTCCGCCGTTATTTCCACTTAAAACATAAGAGCGGGCCCTTGTAAAGTCCCCGGCCGTATTTGCTGCGTTGGTAGCTGCCAGGCTGCCGATGTAAATGCGCGTAGTATCGTCCAAAGTATGGGACTGTTTTTGGACCAGGCCACTATTAGCATCGCGGGCGATACCGATTACCTGGTTATGATAGGCGCTGCCATCGTCTGCGTCCCAAACGGGGATGTCATTAGACGCAAAATAATCACCATTGGTGCCTCCCCCGGCGCTGCTTTTTGTGATTCCGTATTTTAATGCCAGGTAAGATGTGACTCTTCTTAGCTCACTCCCTGTTAATACTTTATTATAACCAATCAACTCGGCTATACTGCCGTCAAAAAGACGACCGCCTTCCTGATTCAGATCGGTCGCTTTTGATTGGCGGCCGATACGAAAGGGCCTGTCGGTTTCGTTTTGATTAATGGTGGAATCTGTTAAACTTGCAGCGCTTATAGCGCCTATAGTCAAGGGGTTTCCACTGTTCACGGAAAAGGTCTGGCTTGCCTGGTCAAAATTAATAGTAAAATTTGTCATGACGGGCGCTGTACCGAAAGAGTGAGGAATGTCATCGTTGTTCTGTTCCGGTGTATACATCCCATAATGGCTGGCCCCGTATTGCATGCCGTAACCGGCTGGGGCGTATTCACCAAGATCAAATATAAATTGGCGCGTTTTATTTGTAGATGCGGCATCTGGCCGAAGCACTGCCAACCAGGTCATCCCATTTTCACCAGACGCCGAGCCGGCCGAATAGATAAAATCATTTCCGAGATCGAGGCCGTCATCAGTGCCGTCAAAGGCGACTGCCGGGTTATAATTAATATTTTCTGAAGCATGATTTCTGTAAGTAGGTGAAGCAGCACTTGAGCGTGATACGGGATCGTTGGTTCGGGCACCCGATCGATCAGACCATGTACTTACCGATTCTCCGTCGATCGATGACGTTGGTCCGTCATTAGCTTTAAGCCAAAGTTGAAGGTTGGTACCAACGTTACCAGGGCGCACCTGGGCAAATGATGTAACAGGGAAAAACAGCAGGGCTATTACTAGTTTTTTCATAAGTTAGAGACTTTTTTACTAAAAAGGGATGGACAGGCGGGCTTTATTTCAGGTAGACAGCTTTCGGCTAACATAAAACCTTATGATAAATCGTGGAATTGCCAATAGCGCGCCCTCGCAAAAAAGGGTGTTTTTAGTGGTGTAAAAATATAGGTTATGTCAGGACAAATATAACAAATTTTTTTTATTGATATGAGAGCGTGCCGTTCCAACCCTGGATAAACGCAATAAAATTAGAATGTTATCAATGCTGGTCTTTTTGTACCAGAGTTGGAAAAAGTGCACGCGCCCTGACGTTTTATGGTTTAACTTGGGGGTATCCAATTAATTAATTCAAAAATAAGCTTGAGTTTCCGGCGAAATATCTGCTGCCTCAAATCTTATTAAAAACAAGTCTTTTTTCAAATCTGAATGGGACGAATCTGCATTATTTTAATCCATCTGCTCTGCCATTTTAGATGCGTTAACGATTCAGTTTCAATTTTTGATGTAAATTCAGCGCTTTAAATTTTTTACATGACGCAAAAAACGCTCTTTTCAATGTTGCTGATGGCTTTCGCACTGTCATCATTCGCACAAACTACAGATTCAAAGTACAACGCTAAGGAAGCATTCGATCCCCAGTTTTATCCTTACCCCGGCTCGGAATACAGAAGTGCTTCCGGCGAGCCCGGGCCTAAATACTGGCAGAACCGGGCCGATTATAAGATTGCCTGTTCCATTGACACGGCTAATCACCTTGTGACGGGCACAGAAGAATTGACCTACACCAATAACAGCCCGGACAACCTCAAATTCCTCTGGCTGCAGCTGGATCAGAATATCTACCGCAAGGATTCGCGCGGATCGGCCACTACAACTGCTGCCGGCGGACGCTGGGCTAACACGGGTTTTACCGAAGGTAGTGTGATCAAGTCTGTTTCCATCGAAGTGAACGGAAAGAAATACACGCCGAAATATACGGTGACCGATACCCGCATGCAGGTCTGGCTGCAGGAGGCGCTTAAGAATGCCGGCAAAGCCAAAATAATGATTGAATGGTCTTTCACCGTGCCCGAATACGGCACAGACCGGATGGGCCGTCTGCAAACGAAAAATGGGTGGGTGTATGAAATCGCGCAATGGTTCCCCCGCATGTGTGTGTATGATGATCTGCAGGGATGGAATGTATTACCCTATGTAGGCCAGGGCGAGTTTTATCTTGAATACGGAGATATTGATTTCACTGTGACGGCGCCTGCTGATATGATCGTGGTAGGCTCCGGTGAATTGTTGAATCCAACGGAGTGTTTATCTCCGGCCGAGGCAAAAAAATATGCAGAGGCTAAGAACAGCGAAAAGACCGTAACGATTCGCAGCGAGGCAGATGTAAACGGCAAGATCAAAACCAATAAAGCCACCAACACCTGGAAGTTCCGCATCCAAAATACGCGCGACGCGGCATGGGCTGCTTCCAAGGCTTTTGTATTTGACGGCGCAAAGATCAATTTACCCAGCGGCAAAAAATGTGTGGCTTTAAGTGCTTACCCGGTCGAATCGATTGGTTCCGACGGATGGGAGCGCAGCACAGAATTTACCAAGGCGTCTATTGAGCATTATTCTTCCAAATGGTTTGAGTTTCCTTACCCCGCCGCTACCAACGTTGCGGGTATTGTAGGTGGTATGGAATATCCCGGCATCGTGTTTTGCGGATACAAAGCCAAAGGCCGCGGCCTGTGGGGCGTGACCGATCATGAGTTTGGACATACCTGGTTTCCCATGATCGTGGGCAGTAATGAAAGAAAGTATGCCTGGATGGATGAAGGGTTCAACACTTTCATCAATGATCTTTCTACAAAAGCGTTTAACAAAGGAGAATTTTATTCCGAAAATGAAGGGCCTGACGCCGGCAAGTTCTCTTTCAGTGAAAAAGTAGACGGCTTGTACACTGTTCCCGATGCGGTACAGCAAAGAAGCTTAGGCATAACGGCTTATTTTAAGCCATCGCAAATGTTGCATGCTTTAAGAAATAATGTATTGGGCACCGAACGTTTTGACGTTGCTTTCAAAGAATATATCAATCGCTGGGCCTTCAAACATCCTTCTCCGTGGGACTTTTTCCGTACCATGGAAAATGTAGGAGGCGAAGACCTGGCCTGGTTCTGGAGAGGATGGGTGCTGAACACCTGGAAGATCGATCAGGCGGTCAAAGGCGTGTCTTATAAAGATAACCTGCCTGCTAATGGCGCGGCAATCACGATTGAAAACGTAGAGCAAATGCCGATGCCTGTGACCGTGGCTATTAAAGAAGCGAATGGTAAAGAGCAACGCGTGACACTGCCTGTTGAAATATGGCAGCGCGGCGGCGTTTACACATTCACCGTACCTTCTACCAGCGTGATCAAAGAAGTGAAGATCGATCCGGATAACGCACTTCCCGACTGGAACCGCGTGAATAACGTATGGACCAAATAATGGGGATCACCTATCAAACGAAATGAAAGATTTGTAGGATGATAGTAAAATAATCTTTTGGCAACTTAATAATCAAAACCTGCCTCATGTGTTGAGCTTAACATCGAGGCAGGTTTTTTTATGTACCTACAGATGAGTCGTTTGTGGAAAAATCTTCTTTTTGCTTCTTAATAACAAATAAACAACTATGGCAAGCATAGATATAAACCCAACTGCAGGCCGCTCGCATCGCGGCTTTTCGACCAGGAGAAAAATGTTAGCTACGCGAATAGACATGACACCTATGGTCGATCTTGGATTTTTACTGATCACCTTTTTCATTTTTACTTCAACCATGAATGAGCCAAAGGCCATGGATCTCCTGATGCCGGAAACGGATGGAGCTTTGATGCCGGTGGCCAACTCCGGAGCCCTAACCATCATTGCAGGGAAGCCCGGATCTATCTATTATTATGAAGGACAGCTTTCATCCAATGGTGACAATATAAAGTCCAGCTCCATGTCTGACATAAGAAATATTATTATAAAGAAAAAGCAGGAAGTTATCTCGCGGTATCAACCCGATCCGGCCTGCGAAGCAAAAGCCGTTGCTAACAAGCTGGAGGTAAACGATTGCCGGCAAAAAAACCTGATGATCCTCATAAAACCTACGTCCGGCGCGGATTACAAGACGATCGTTGCTTTGCTCGACGAAATGACCATCAACCGCATTGCCAGGTATGCCTTATTGGAACCGGACCCTGCAGACCTGGACGCGCTGGATAAGTTGAAGTAGACCCGGCATATAATAACACTCAAGATGTATGGTTCAAAAAAACAGATCCGCGAGGGTAGTGGGAGTGGTATGTCTGGTGGTGAAAATAGTGATAGTTAATCTCACCATAAAACAACAATCCTTCAATCAAAAAAGTAATGAAACAATCAATCTCAAAATTTAAATGAAACCATCATGGAAGCAGCAACAATTTTACAATCGGATGTGCTCGACATCCTGTTCGAAGGAAAGAACAAAAGCTACGGCGCTTACGAGCTTCGAAGACATTATCGGCAGCGCATGACAAAAGCCATGCTGATCACAGCAGGTATTTGTCTGACAATCGGTGGGGGCGCCTGGCTGAAAAGTGTTTTTGGAAAAGAAGCGGCGATAGACAAAATGAGAATTATTGACGGGGTGACTATCGTTGACATTGAGCCGCCGGCAGAAGAAGTTCCGCCGCCACCACCTCCGCCTCCAGCCGCCAAAGTCGAAGTGCCTAAGGTGAAGACGATTGAGTTTGTAACACCGGTTGTTACCAGCGAGCCGGTGGTAGACCCACCGCCTACTCAATCAGAGCTTATCGACACTCGTATCAGCAATGTTACGCAAGAGGGTGTTAAGGACCTGGGAATAGTAGTCCCTCCGGAATCTTTGGACGACAAACGGGGCCTTGTAACGGCAACGAAAACAAAGGTAGATGAAAACCTTCCCTTCACTAGAGTAGAAATTGAAGCATCGTATCGGGGCGACTGGAAACGCTTCCTGGAGCGGAATCTTTCCGGCGAGGTGGCCGTGGACAACGGAGCGCCTCCCGGTACTTACACGGTTGTGATCAACTTCATTGTTGATCAACAGGGTAATGTCAGCAATATTAAACCACTAACCAGCAAAGGCTTTGGTATGGAAGAAGAAGCTATGCGCGTTATCAAACGATCAGGTAGATGGGATCCCGCCATTCAGAACGGGGAAAAAGTAACTGCTTACCGTAGGCAGCCGATCACTTTCCGGGTGGTAGAGTAGAACGCTTGCAGACAACAGTTATACGAGGCAATCTTCGCCTCGTATAATTATAATATCGCTTCCCGTCGATCCCGACGCGTAGGGTGAGGGGCCATAATATTTTTCTTTTGCTGAGTTTTACAGCAAAGTGCGCAGCGGTTTGTTCACAAAGCATGCGCAGCATGAAAATGTTATATGCTCAATTATGAAAGTCCAATCACGTATTCGCCGCATTGTCGTAATTTTGCACCACAAAAAAATTAATACATGACGTTGCACCGGGAAGGGAAAGGATCTATCATGATAGCAGTTATTATATTCCTGCTGATCAATATTGTTACTTACCAGTTTTTATATCCATCATACCCCATCATTTTTTATTTTGTATTGATCGTGACCCTGGTCACCCTGGGTCTGGTTATTTCTTTTTTCCGGATACCAGCCAGGAACTATACCAATAATCCCCAGGCGGTCGTTGCTCCCTGTGACGGCAAGGTGGTAGTGATCGAAGAAGTGGAGGCCGATGAGTATTTTAAAGACAGGCGCATACAAGTGTCTATCTTCATGAGCCCGTTAAATGTACACGTGAACAGGAACCCGGTAAGCGGTGAAGTGGTATATAGTCAGTACCATAAAGGTAAATACCTGGTGGCCTGGCACCCCAAGTCATCCACCGAGAATGAACGTCATACCAATGTGTACAGGGTGGGGGAGAAAGAAGTGTTGACCAAGCAGATTGCGGGCGCCCTGGCCAAACGGATCGTCAATTATTTATCAGTGGGTGATCAGGCGACCCAGGCGGGTGAAATGGGATTTATCAAGTTTGGCTCACGTGTGGACCTGCTGCTGCCTTTAAATGCCGCTATCAAAGTGAAGATAGGTGATATCGCGGTAGGGGGTATTACAGAAATTGCGCATTGGTAATCACTGCCGAGCTGATCAAACAGTCAATAAAAACGATAAGATGAAATACTTCATGCTAATGATTGCCCTGTTTACAGGCATTGCCTTACATGCACAGCAGGGCGCAACTGCACAGGTGGAGCAAACCGTAACTGAATTCATAAAAGCACTGGAAGGCAGTGATCTTAAAAAGTTAAATAGCCTCGCGGCATCCAGCCTGACGTATGGCCATTCCAGCGGGAAAATCGAGAACAAAGAGCAGTTCCTGAAAACATTTGAAACAGGTGCGTCGGACTTCGTTAAGATCCATATTACCGATCAAACGGTCGACGTTACCGGGAACACCGCGATTGTCCGTCACCTGTTTGATGCGGATACCAACGATAACAACAAGCCCGGCCATGTAACGCTGAAAGTAATGACGGTTTGGCAAAAGCAGAGTAAGAACTGGGTATTACTGGCCCGTCAGGCAATGAAGCCTCCGGCGCAGTAAGCCGCCTTAGAAGCAGCTCGTAGCTTTTTTGGTTAAATATCTTTTTCTTCAGATTGCACAATGGACCTGGATGGATAAATGCCTGTCCAAGTCCCCTTTACTTGCAGGGAATGCTTCGTTGTCTTGTCCTGCAGGTCCATGATATACCTGGCCCGGATCTTCCGGTAAACAACAGACAAGCGTATCGATAATTCCCTATCCGGCTGCACATACAAAGAATCTCTCAGGCTTAGGGCCGAAGGGGAACTCACCTGGCTGTTCGAGTAGATCCATTTCTTTTCTCCCAGCGAGATATTTTTTCCCTGAATAAATTGCGGAACACGAAACAGCAGGCTGTCCTGCCGGATCTTATAGCTGCCGTCGGGTGTGTCAAACTGAGTGCTTTCCAAAAAGGGGTCTGGATGGATGATCACTTTCTGTGGTAAGCTCGTTTTATTGGTAAACACCAGGCTTTGTCGGGGTTCTATGATCTCTTCTTCTTCAAACCCGGCTAAGGTGTCAAACCGGATGTCGGTGATGGTATAGATAGTGTCTTTGACTTCCGGGTTGTTTTCCGTCTCTTCTCTATCGCGGCCAGGTTGGTCATGAAAATCGGACCGTTCTTTTGCGCAGGAACATAAGATCAGCAAAAATGAGAATGATAATGCCCGCAAGCAAATGCCTTGTGTTTTCATTATAGTGATTTAAAGGGATGGACGAAGCGGCTTCGGGAATAGTTGGCTACCAGTCTTTACCAACACTCCCACCGAATTGCGTCTTTTTGTTCGCTACTTTATTTTGAGTACTTTTCTCTTTTTCTTCCAGCCGGTCCAGTTGTTGTCTTGCCTGGTTTTTATTCAATTTGGATGACTGCGATGGTTGGGGCTTATTGTCGCCACCACCGCCACCGCTTCTTTTTAATTCAGATAAGGCCTTCTGTAAGTTTTCGCGTGCATTATTATCGCCGGGATTCAGGCGCAGTGCGGCTTTGTAGGCTTCAATACTTTCTGCTATTTTATCCTGATTGCTGAATACGACGCCGGCATTATAATAAGCGCCGGATTTCAGTAGCTTGCCGGCATCAGGTGCGGCGCTTACCTGTTGGTATGCCTTCAGCGCTTCATCCAGCTTTTTTTGTTTATAAAGCGCTGTGCCTTTATTCATGTAGGCGGTATATTTCAATGACTCGTCGGTTACTTTATCATAGCTGGCAACAGCTTGCGCCAGCTGGCCTTTTTTAAAGAATTCGTTGCCTTCTTTAATAAAAGTTTCCTGGTCCTGCGCCATTAATGGTGCGGCGCCGGTTATGACTATCCATAAAAGTAAAAGTCTTTGCATAAAGTATTCGATTTATGAGCCGATAGCGCGATTATCTTCCCACCGCCACTGTTGCCTTTGGCGCTGTTCTTTTTCCCTCAGGTAAGATCTGCTCGATCGCGAGCAGGATGATCATGATCGCTACAAACACCCAGAAATAATAAGAAAAGCTCATGAGGCTGCTGTCTCCCGTGACCTTCTTGTCGATCTGTGCAAGATTGGCAGTGATCCGTTTCACCGCATCATCGCTGTTTTCCAGCCGGATGTATACTCCGTTGGTATTAGAGGCAATCTGTTTTAATTCCTGCTCATTTAACTTAGAGATGATCTCCACGCCTGTTTCCTGGTCGATCTTATGTCCGCTCGTAGAATCATCCGGAATAAAGCTTCCCGCAGGCGATCCGATTCCTACCGTGTTGACCATCAATCCGCGCTGCGCCAGTTCTTTCGACAGATCGAGCGCTTCCTCATCATGATCTTCTCCGTCCGAAATCAACACCACGGCCCGGTATTTTGTATCACGCTCACCGAAGGCGGTGAGGCTTTCCTGCAATGCATCACTGATGACGGTGCCTTTCATGGGAACCGCATCGGGAGAGGCTTCGTTGACAAACATTTGCGCAGCACCGTGGTCCGCGCTGAGTGGCATCTGCACATAAGCCTTTCCTGCAAATAAGATAAGACCTACGCGGCTGTCCGGCAGCGCGTCCATTAATTTACTGATCAGTTGTTTGGCCCGTTCCAGGCGATTGGGGACAATATCTTCCGCCAGCATGCTCCTGCTTACGTCAAGGGCAAACACTACGTCGATGCCTTCCCTCGTGATGCCGTCACTCCCGCCGGGCTTACGCAGGTTCATGACCGCGAGTACGCCCATGATGAACGCCAGGCAGATCAACACAAACTTCAACGTGAACCGTCGCGGGCTATATCGATGGAGCATGGCTTTCACCAGCGAAGGATTGCCGATCCTTTTCGCAACACGCTTTTTCCACCTTCTGATGCCCAGAAACAGCAACACGAAAAGGATCATGGCTGCTAACAGCCATATAAAAAACGAGTATTGAAATTGCAGATTATTCATAGCGGAAGGTTTCTAATCGATGGACATTTATTAATCCATAGACCATGGACTATTGACGATGATCTTGATTACATCCGGCCTTCAAAAAATCCGTATTCTTTCAGAATGTCCTTTAACATCTTCAACCGGACATCCGTCATGTCATAGTTCCGGTCAGGTGATTCTACGTTCAGCACAAAGAAATACGGGTGTTTGTTTTCTTCAATCCATCCAACGATCCACCCGAGGCTATGTCCTTTATCCGTATATCCCCATCCGGTTTTGTAAGCCAGTTTATAATTCGAATTATTTTCAAAAAGCATCGCATGTTTCACTTTTTGCTGGTACACCTTAAAAAATGGCAGCTCATCAAAATACAATTGCTTCACAACGCCGAGGTTCTGATCCGGTGTTATCTTCAAAGAATTATCGAGCCAAAAACTATCGATCCTTGAAATTTTATAAGCTTTTTTATTTTTATCGGTACCGTATTTCAGCGAGTCCAGCCAAACCTGCATCGTGTCTTTGCCGATTCTCCTCGCCACTTCCTGGTAATAAGGAACCGCTGAAACGCGGAAGGCTTCGTACATGTTGAGGTCCTTATTCCAGGCTTCTACAGAGCGCTTTACGCCGTCCCATGGGATTACCATGCTGTCACTGGAAATTTTCCCGGTTTGCAAACCGATCAGCGAATTGACGATCTTAAAGGTCGAAGCCGGAAGGTAGGCGCTGTCCCGGTAACGTTTCAGATTATAAACGGTGAACACGCCGGTGCCATTATTGTAAAGTGCAAAACAGCCATTCAGATGATGCTCGTCGAAGTATTTTTTCGGACTGTCATCTTCTTTTACATTGTTTTGGGTACAGGACGCGAAGCCTGCTATAACGATTGTCACGGCTAGCAAGTGACGATACCCGCGATTTCGTTTCTGATAAGAATGGCGTGCGGATGGATCAGAAGATTCCAGAGTAGCGCCGGTGCCGGCTGCATAATTGTTGTTCTTATTGGACATATATACTGCAAAAATAAGCCTGCCAATGGTTTAGGAATGGTTTTTACTAATTTTTAACGGCGGTGTGGCACACGTATTGTTAGACAGTCTTATATAAGCCGTCTATGACCGATCTCTTCGAACATCAGGATACATTGAATGATTACCGCCTGATCATTGATCTGCCTCAGGTAGTAAAAGAAAAGGTGGCTGCCGTCAAGACCGAATTTGATGAAGATTACAAAGGGATGGTCGTAGCAGGCGGATTGCCTTTTGTATACCTGGCATCCTTTGCCCAAACAGAGTCAGCAGAAACCGGTACGCTAGATGCGCTGTATAAGATCGCACTGGGTTTTATGCCTTTTAAAATGCACCTTAAAAATTTTGGGCAGCTGGATGGAAGGGAAATCTTTATCCATGTTGAAGAGCAGGCAATATTGCAGAAGTTGACAACGCAGTTGAGAGAGCATATACCACCCATAAGAGAAGCGGTCTTTAACCCTTTGCCCAGGGTGACCATTGCCAGGCGGCTGCAGCCATTCCAGTTTGTTAGAAGCTGGAAAAACTATGAGTCCCGATCCTTTTCTGCCACTTTTGTGACCAGCGAAATGTTGCTGCTGAAAAGATTAGAAGGTTTTAGTAGCTGGCAGATCCTGAAGCGGCTGGAGTTTCAAAATATGCTGATTCCTTTGTGATGACCTACACTTTAATGTAGATCTTCTTTTTGTCCATCCACCAGCAAATAGCCCACATAAAAACAATGACGGTGAAAGCAAAAGCTAAAGAACCCAGGCGGGGGTCTCCCGGAATATGGATGTAAACCTTCTTGTAAAACCAATTCCAGAAATTTACGCCATCGTTCGAAGTGAATAGTGCAGCGGTTTTAGGTAAAAAGGCGCTCAGCGCAAAGATGAACAAAGGATTTTTACCAAATACCTCGAAAAACCGCATGGGAAAACCGCCATAGTTTTTTACTTCCACCGCGTAGATCATGATCCCCAGCGTTATTATCGCGAGACCAACAGTATAGATAGTGTAAGAACTAGTCCAGATCTTCTTATTGATCGGGAAGACCAGGTCCCAGCAGAGACCTGCAATGAGGAGCGTAACACCCGTTACAAACAGACCTGTAAGCAGCTTGAAAATGGCATTCGGTTCGGTGATCAATGAATGATGCTTGATGTAGGTCCCGACAAAGTAGCCCAGGACCACCTCTACAATTGCGGGAATCGTACTCAAAAGGCCTTCGGGGTCAAAAGGCACCCCTTCGCCTTTATACATATGTGGAACGTGCAGGATCAATTTGTCTATGTCAGTTCCGATAAACCCATTGAGGCTGTAAGGGTCAGCCGGGTTACCCAGGACGCAGATCACCCAATACAACAAAAGAAGGAGCAATGAAAAGAACCAGGCCGTTCGGGGTTTGAGAAAATAAACGATAAGGGAGGCGAAGAAGTAGCAGACGGCAATCCGCTGCAATACGCCAAAAATACGTACTCCTTTGTCGGCATCTTGCTGGTTGACCCAGTGAATGAACTGTAGCCCATCTTCGTGCCACCGGACAAAAGGATACCAATTGAGAAAAAGGCCGATCCCGAAAATCAACACCGTTCTTTTAATCACCTTCCTCCAGAAAAAGCCGTCGCCGGCCTCTTTCAGTTTGGGTATAACAAATGCCATGGCGTTGCCTACGGCAAACAGGAAAAACGGGAATACCAGGTCTGTAGGGGTGAGGCCATGCCAGGACGCGTGCTTTAAGGGGCCGAATATATGGCCCCAGCTCCCCGGGTTATTCACCAGAATCATCAGGCACACGGTAGCACCTCTGAATATATCCAAAGACCGGTATCTTACTTTCATCCGTATATTTTTTGTTTGCAGCTTTGCTGCGATTCTTTTGTCGGGTCGAACGCCTGCATTCATTCCCGCTTGTGAAAAAAATTACATGGGCATTTCATCCTCGGGTATCAGGGTTCATCAATCGCACACCAGTATCACTTCATTTGCAGTGGTTATAAGGGCTCCTTTTCCGGGAAGATGATGTATAAATATACCAAGATTCGCAATAATAAGGTTTGACGTTATCGTATGATGCATAATATTTTTCTTCCCTTACTTGTGTATTCTTTGCGCAGCCTTGTTAAAAGGCATAAAAAATTAAAAAACCGTGATACCCTTATCGTGATATGAATTTTCAGTTCAGTAGCATACAATTATATTTGCACCTAAACCATTTTAGATCATGCCTACAAAGACCATCATCGTCACCGGTGGCGCCGGGTTTATCGGCTCCCATGTCGTTCGCCTTTTTGTCAACAAATATCCTGATTACACTATTGTCAACCTCGATGCACTGACCTACGCAGGCAACCTCGAGAATTTGAAAGACATTGAAAATCAGCCCAATTATGTTTTTGAAAAGGTGAATATCGTGGATGCCGATGCGGTAAAAGCTGTATTTAACAAGCATCAGCCCGATGGTGTTATTCACCTGGCGGCTGAAAGCCACGTTGACCGGTCCATCACTTCCCCGCTGGACTTTGTTTACACCAATGTGATAGGCACAGTGAATTTGTTAAATGCTGCCAAAGAGCAATGGAAAGGTAACTATGAAGGCAAGAGATTTCATCATGTGTCCACTGACGAGGTGTATGGCGCGCTGGGGGACACTGGCTTTTTCACTGAAGAAACCGCTTATGATCCGCACTCACCTTATTCGGCATCAAAAGCGTCTTCGGATCATTTTGTGTATGCTTATGCTGACACTTATGGATTGCCTGTTGTTTTGACCAATTGTTCCAACAACTATGGCCCGAACCATTTTCCTGAAAAGCTCATTCCATTGATGATCCACAATATCATCAATAATAAACCGCTGCCTGTGTATGGAGACGGTAAATACACGCGCGACTGGTTATACGTTATTGATCATGCACGAGCTATTGACCTGGTTTTTCATGAAGGTAAAAATTCCGAAAAGTATAATGTAGGCGGTTTCAATGAATGGAAGAATATTGACCTGGTAAAGTTGCTCTGTAAGCAAATGGACGAAAAGCTCGGTCGGGAAAGCGGTACCAGCGAGCAGCTGATCACATTTGTAAAAGATCGCCCGGGCCATGATCTGCGCTATGCTATCGATGCCACTAAAATCAATAAAGAGCTGGGTTGGTCCCCTTCCGTAACCTTTGAAGAAGGCCTTTCAAAGACGATTGATTGGTTTTTAGAAAATAAAGAGTGGCTGGATAATGTGACTAGCGGCGATTACCAGAAGTATTATGAGACTCAATACGCGAATTAAGGCGAATTAGAACGAATTAAACGAATTGCACCAATGGCTTCTGAGATTATATATAAAGAAGAAAGTTATGCTATAATCGGGGCCTGCATGCGTGTTCATTCAACATTAGGCTCCGGATTCTTAGAATCGGTTTATGCAGAGGCCTTAGGAAAGGAGTTGGAACGTTCGGGCATTGTGTTTGAAAAAGAAAAGAAACTGCGCGTCCTTTTTGGCGACATGTGGTTAGACAAATATTTTAAGATCGATTTCGTTTGTTATGGGGAGATTTTACTTGAGATCAAAGCAGTAGGGTTCCTGATAAAAGATTTTGAGCGGCAGCTATTAAATTATCTTAGAGCATCTGATAAGAAATTAGGGTTATTGGTAAACTTTGGTGAGAAATCACTTGCTTATAAACGAATTTTAAACCCACATATCAGCGACATTAATTCGCATCATTCGCAATAATTGGCAAAATCAGAATAAAAATGAAAGGTATTATCCTCGCCGGCGGTTCCGGCACACGTTTATATCCCATTACAAAGGCAATAAGTAAGCAGTTGATGCCTATTTATGACAAACCGATGATCTATTATCCTTTGTCGGTGCTCATGATGGCGGGCATTAATGAAGTGCTGATCATCACCACTCCCGAAGATAGTGAAGGATTTAAAAGGCTGTTGGGCGATGGATCACGTGTAGGCTGCAGGTTCGAATATGCCGTTCAGGAAGTGCCCAATGGTCTGGCGCAGGCATTCGTTATCGGTGCGGAATTCATTGGCAACGATAAAGTGGCACTGGTACTGGGCGATAACATCTTTTATGGAACCGGCCTCGGAACTCAACTGAAAAAGCTTACAGACGTGGACGGTGGATACGTGTTTGCCTACCAGGTAAGTGATCCCGAAAGATATGGGGTGGTAGAATTTGATGAAGAGATGAAAGCCATTTCCATAGAGGAAAAGCCCGAAAATCCTAAGTCCAGCTACGCCGTTCCCGGACTTTATTTTTATGACAATAGTGTGGTAGATATTGCTCGTCAGCTGGAGCCTTCTGCCCGTGGTGAATATGAGATAACTGATGTCAACAAGATCTATTTGAAGCAGGAGAAGCTACACGTCGCCGTACTGGACAGGGGTACCGCCTGGTTGGATACGGGTACATTCGATTCGCTTACAGACGCTGCAGAGTTTGTGCGTGTGATAGAAAAAAGGCAGGGTACCAAAATAGGATGCATTGAAGAGATTGCCTGGCGCAATGGATTTATCAGCAAGGAGCAGCTGCATGCGTTGGGAGAAGAACTGATAAAAAGCGGCTACGGCGCTTATCTGAAAAAGCTGTAGGTATCTGATAACGGGCGTTTCGAACCGTAAAGATGAATCGTTGAAGGCCCGGTGTCCCATTTACTTCGGTTTCACTGACAAATAGCACAAAATCTGTGTTGTTTATCTACATTTGCGTACATTCAAACCAAATTTCAATTCTGGCCCTTTTTATTACTTTTTGAACAACTGATGCCGACGAACCTGGTACAAAGGGAAATGATGTGGTGAAAAGAAAGAAGCGGTTAACGGTGCGTCAACATATCAGTCACCAGATAGACCATTAAAAAACTGCCCGACCGGTATTTTATCGCGAGTGGCATAAACTATTACGAATGAGACCGACATAATCAGCACCTTGGGGTTCGCCCGTGCAGATGAATTATGACGGATACATTGGACTAAAAAAATCAATAAAACTTTTACGAATGAAAATTGCTGTAGTTGGTACCGGTTACGTAGGCTTGGTTACCGGAACCTGTTTTGCGGAAACCGGGAACATCGTTCATTGTGTGGACGTCAACCAAGAAAAAATAGCCAAGCTGAAGAAAGGCAAATGTCCAATCTATGAACCAGGCCTCGATGTGCTGCTGCAGCGGAATATCAAAGAAAAGCGAATCGTTTTCAGCACCGATCTTAAAACTGCAGTAAAGAAATCAGACATCATCTTCCTGGCCTTACCGACACCTCCCGGAGAGGACGGTTCGGCAGATCTGAAGTACATCTTGCAGGTAGCCGAAGACCTGGCGGGCCTGATCACCGAATACCGCGTGATCGTAAACAAAAGCACCGTGCCCGTGGGAACGGCCGAAAAAGTAGCGGCGGTTCTGGCTAAAAAGCTGGACAAGGACCTGTTCGACGTGGTATCCAATCCGGAGTTCCTGCGGGAGGGGATTGCTGTCGACGATTTTCTGAAGCCTGATCGGGTGGTCATCGGTACTTCTTCTGACCGTGCGCGCGATATGATGAATGAGCTTTACCAGCCTTTTGTACGACAGGGCAACCCGATCTACTTCATGGATGAGCGCAGCTCGGAAATGACCAAATACGTAGCGAATTCCTACCTGGCGATGAGAATTTCTTATATGAATGAGGTCGCCAATTTATGTGAGCTGACCGGGGCCAATGTGGACCTGGTACGAATTGGAATCGGTAGCGACAGCCGTATCGGAAAGCGCTTCCTGTTTCCTGGTATTGGATATGGTGGTAGCTGTTTTCCGAAGGACGTCCTGGCGCTTCACCATACATCAAAACAAAACAAATACGATTTCAGGTTACTGGATACGGTGATGAAAGTGAACAAGCTGCAGAAAACAGTATTGTTCAAGAAAATCAAACGTTACTATAAAAATGGACTGAAAGGTAAGAAGTTTGCCGTTTGGGGACTTGCTTTTAAACCCGAAACGGATGACATTCGCGACGCGCCGGCGCTGGACCTGATCAATGAATTGCTGGAAGCCGGCGCCAAAGTGACAGTCTTTGATCCTGAAGCCATGGAAAATGTGCGGAACCTGCTCGGCGATAAGATCAGTTATGCAAAAGATCAGTATGAGGGTCTCAAGGATGCAGACGCTTTGCTGATCGTTACAGAATGGAGCGAATTCAGAAATCCTGATTTTGAGCGCATGGTCGATGATCTCAAAAACAAGGTAGTATTTGACGGCCGAAATGTTTACAGCCTCGAGAAAATGGAAGAGCTGGGGTTCTACTACAACAGCATCGGTCGGAAAATCATCAACAACAATCAATAAAACGCAGCAAAGCTGTAAACAAAAAATAAACGAATGAAACGAGTTTTAATAACCGGTGCGGCAGGCTTTCTGGGTTCCCATCTTTGCGACAGGTTCATTAAGGAAGAATATCACGTGATTGCGATGGACAACCTGATCACAGGCGACCTGAAAAACCTGGAACATTTGTTCCCCAACCCGGAGTTCGAATTTTATCATCATGATGTAACCAAATATATTCATGTCCCTGGTAATTTAGACTATATCCTGCACTTCGCCTCCCCGGCAAGCCCCATCGATTACCTGAAAATCCCTATTCAGACCTTAAAGGTGGGAGCGATGGGTACGCACAATTGCCTGGGGTTGGCCAAGGCTAAAGGCGCCCGCATCCTGGTGGCCTCTACCAGCGAGGTGTATGGAGATCCGCTGGTTCATCCACAAACTGAGGAATATTGGGGCAATGTAAACCCTGTGGGTCCCCGCGGCGTGTACGACGAAGCCAAAAGATATATGGAGTCTATTACCATGGCTTACCATACATTTCATAAGGTGGAGACGCGCATTGTGCGCATTTTCAACACCTATGGGCCACGTATGAGGCTCAATGACGGACGGGCATTGCCGGCATTCATCGGGCAGGCGCTTCGTGGAGAAAACATCACCGTGTTCGGAGATGGCTCACAAACGCGCAGTTTTTGTTACGTCAATGATCTGATAGAAGGTATTTACCGTTTATTATTAAGCGATTATGTGCATCCGGTCAACATCGGTAACCCTGATGAAATTTCATTGAAAGATTTTGCGGAGGAAGTGTTGTCTTTAACAGGCAATACCGTAAAGATCATCTACAAGCCTTTGCCTGTCGACGATCCCAAGCAACGCAAACCGGATATAACTAAGGCAAAAGCGCTATTGAACTGGGAGCCAAAGGTCAGCAGAAATGAAGGCCTGGCCGCCACGTATGAATACTTTAAATCGTTGCCGCCGGAAGAGTGGTTCAAGCAGCCTAAAGAGTTCGCTTCTTCCAAATAACACAGGATACCTTGTCAGAAAAAGATTGAAATCTTGCCAAAAAGGGCAGGATTTTTTCTTTATTATGTAGTATTGGCAGGTTATTGCAATCGGTAAAATTTTTGTAATATTTTCCGCAATCGGCCACGATTGATGTTTAAGCGTTAATTTTGACCACATTTTCTCACAGAAACAACCCCGGGCAGCATGGAAAAAGAAAAAGAGTTCAGCGATTTACTGGTTGACAACGCAGGCTTTCTCAAACCTTTTGCAGTCAATCTTACAAAGAATAACGAAACGGCAAATGATCTTTACCAGGAGACCTTGTACAAGGCCCTGGCCAATAAAGAAAAATATAATTCGGGCACGAATATTAAAGCGTGGTTGTTCACCATCATGCGTAACATATTCATTAACGACTACCGTCGTAATGCAAAGCGCAGAACGGTGTTTGATAGTACGCCTGAAGATTACCTGATCAATTTGCGCCAGGTCTCTGTGTCCAATGCGGCCGAAAGCAGCTTACGACAAAAAGAGATTGAAGCGGCGGTAGAGGCACTGCCTGAAACCTTCAAAGTGCCTTTCAAACTATATTTTGAAGGGTATAAATACCAGGAGATTTCTGAATACCTGAACGAGCCTTTAGGGACCATTAAAAGCCGCATACACTTTGCGCGGAAGCTTCTGAAAGAACAGATCAACAGGTATTAAATAAAATCATTTAGTCCCGCCCGAAAGGCGGGATTTTTTTTGCGCTATTCGCAAGGTTGTTTTTCTGATATAAGTTTTAGGCCTTTGTGTTTAATGGTCAATGCAGAAGCTGTCATACCGGAGTTAAAAACTGCTGCTGCACTCAATGGAGTGCAAGATGATGAAAAGCATCGTCATTGCGAACGGAGCGAAGCGGAGGCGTCTACGTTATAAACGAGACTGTTGTCCGCCCGGCACGGGCTGTGTCATCGGCGGTTTTCTTGTCGAGGGTGACTTTCATGCTGACTTTTACTTTCAGCTTTATGTTTAACAACATCTGGCGAATTTCTGACAGGAAAATCAATGGACAAGCATTAACATCAACTTTTTACCTCAAAAACTAAAAATATTAGTCTTTTTTTGCGTTTCTTTACGTCTGACCAAATCATCAATCATTCATCCGGCATCAGAAATACTTTCCAGTCCTATCGCCTACTTAAAAGGCGTGGGGCCGCAGCGCGCCGAGCTTTTGCAAAAAGAGCTGGGCATTTTTACGTTTAACGACCTGCTGCATCATTTCCCGTTTCGGCATGTAGATAAGACCAGGATTACGCCCATCGCCGATGCCAGTCCGGACGAAGAGTATATTCAATTTGCGGGCGTACTGGAACCATTCCAGATGATCGGTGAACGGCGTGGCCGGCGCCTCGTCGCGCAGCTGCGGGACAAGACCGGTGCCGTTGAGCTGGTTTGGTTCAGCGCCATCAGCCTGATGCAAAAAATGTTACAACCCGGGCAAGCATACATCGTTTATGGTAAGCTGTCCTGGTTCCTGAGCAAACCGCAGATCGTGCACCCCGAAATAGAAGCCTGGTCGCCCGAAAAGCTGGAGGGGAAGGCCTACCTGGAACCGGTTTATCCGTCCACTGAAAAATTAAAAGCGAAAAATCTCGGTGGCAGGCAAATCGGGAAGCTCACCAAAATACTGCTGCCACATGTGCGGCGGCAGGACCTGCCGGAAAACTTTCCGCAAAAATTGCTCGATGACCTAAAGTTAATGTCACGTTTTGACGCTTTCCAGCAGATTCATTTTCCCCAAACGCCAAGGCATTACGAGGCGGCGGTAAGGCGATTGAAGTTTGAAGAGATCTTCCTCGCCCAGATGCGCATGAACCTGCTGCGCTCGCAGCGCCACCGGTTTTCCAAAGGAGTCATATTTGACACGGTAGGAGAACACTTCAATACGTTTTATAATCAATACCTGCCTTTCGAGCTGACAGGCGCGCAGAAGCGGGTGTTAAAAGAGATTCGCAACGATACAGCGCGTGGACGCCAAATGAATCGCCTGCTGCAGGGCGATGTGGGCAGCGGTAAAACCATTGTGGCGCTCTTGTGCATGCTCCTTGCGGCAGACAACGGGTATCAGTCCGTGTTGATGGCGCCCACTGAAATTCTGGCGCGCCAGCATTTTCAGGGCATCTCTGAATTGTTAAAGCAAATGGACCTCGGCGTGGCGCTGCTCACCGGTTCGGTAAAGGGCAAAGAGCGCAAAAGTATTTTACAGGGCGTTGCCGACGGTACGATTCACTTGTTGATCGGCACACATGCCGTCATTGAAGATGCGGTGCAATTTGATAATCTAGGGCTGGTGATTGTGGATGAGCAACACCGGTTTGGTGTGGCCCAGCGCGCCAAGCTGTGGGAAAAGAATACCGTTCCGCCACATGTGTTGGTGATGACCGCCACGCCCATTCCCCGGACCCTGGCAATGACGGCCTACGGCGATCTCGATTACAGTGTGATTGATGAACTGCCGCCCGGCCGCCAGCCCATCAAGACGGTTCACCGGTTTGAGAATGAGCGAAGCCAGGTGATGGACTTTTTAAAAGCTGAAATAGCGCTGGGCCGGCAGGTTTACGTTATTTTTCCTTTGATCGAAGAAAGCGATAAGCTGGATTATGAAAACCTGATGCGGGGATACGATGAGATTAAAACTTATTTCCCCGAGCCGCAATATTGGATCAGCATGGTGCATGGTAAACAACCAGCCGCTCAGAAGGAGCTGAACATGCAGCGTTTCGTGATGCATGATACACAGATCATGGTTTCCACGACAGTGATCGAGGTGGGCGTCAACGTGCCCAACGCATCGGTGATGGTGATCGAAAGCGCCGAGAAGTTTGGACTTTCCCAATTGCACCAGTTGCGCGGAAGGGTGGGCCGGGGCGCTGAAAAGAGTTATTGTATTTTACTGACCGGTCGAAAACTCGGAAACGAAGCGCGCGAGCGAATGAAAATCATGACGGCCACCAATAATGGCTTTGTGATAGCCGAAAAGGATCTGGAACTACGCGGACCGGGCGATATCGAAGGCACCCGCCAGAGCGGCGTGCTTAATTTTAAACTGGCAAACATTGTAAACGACCGGGCGATGGTCGATGTAGCCAAAAAGGTCACAGAAGAAATTCTGACAGACGACCCCGAACTTGTCAAACCCGAAAATGAACCGCTGAAGATATTCCTCCAGTCTCAAAAAGGAAAGACAGCATGGAGTAAGATTTCTTAACCTGGTCCGACTTCGCCGTTTCGTCAGGCGGGCGTCTCCGGTCCGACCAGGTTAAGAAAAGGGTATTAAAAGTTTTTCGAAATTCCGATATTGATCGTCTTGCCGAAACTGATATCAAAGCTGCTCGCACGAAGATTGGACGGAGCTCCTTTATCATTCGAAGTTTGATATTGGATTCCCCCGAAGTCAAAATTTAAACCAAACCCGTTTTTAACGTTAATAAACACCGCCGGGAATAGCTTAGTGTCAAATTCACGCAGGTCGCTGGCATCAAGGGTCTTGTATTGGCTTTGCAATTGCCCGAACAAGGAGAACAGATCAGAAAGCCGATGCGTGTAACGAAGAAAAGGACCGGCGCCATAGGCTGTGTATCTGGAGGTGTAATCTGAAAGAGATTTCTCCTTAGAGGTGCTTAAAAATGCTGTTACTCCCGCAGTCCAATGGTTGTCAAACTGGTAACCAACAAAAGGATTAAGTTCAAAGCTGGTCCTTTTCTTATTTGGGTAAAACCGGTCATTGATCACGACCCCGGTATTTTTAGAATTGTTAAAGCCCAGGCTGCCGCCGACCAATACGGTGCCGGTTTGAGCGTTGACAAAGGTCGCGAAAAATAGCGCTGCAATAGCTGTCAGAAATTTTCTCATAAACGTTGTTTTAATATTAAAAAATGCAAATTACCGGGAACAAGTCCGAGGAGGCGCGGACTAAATTGTTAATTTGCAGAAGTTTAGTAAATGATTCGTGATGGCGTTGGTTGATCCAATTTGTCAGGCAAGTATATGAAGGGATTGAAACATTGGGGGACGTTGTGAAGCCCGGTTGAATGATCGGATCAGCACAAAAAATGTTTGCCCGGATTAACTATTTGGCATAAATTTAAATACCTTATCAAGGTTAAGTCATTTAAATTCAATTTAAAATTAATCGATTATGAAACTATCTGAACTAAAACCCGGAGACTGGGTGCTATTGGATGACAATGGGGTAGAGCGGGAAGGAACGGTTTTGCGGGTAAGCAACGAAGACAATAAAGTGTGTGTGAATAACGGGATACAGGAATTCTGGTATGAGTTAGAAAATATCAAGCCATTGCCATTGGCGGAAAAGCACCTCCTTGACCTGGGGTTTGAGAAGCTCGAGTCTGATGGCGGAGCCAAGTACGGAAAAGGAGCTTTCAGGGTTCATGTACCATCCGAAACCAATTTTTCCGAAGTAGAAGCCTGGTACAGGGAAGATCGCAGGTTTTTTGATCATTCGATCACCGTGCATCACCTGCAAAATATTCATTTAGATATGACTAAAGTGCCTTTGGAGGCATAAAGAAGGCTTAGCAAATCATAAAACAGGTAAAGTTGGCCAGCCGGTAACATTTTGTTATTGGCTGGCCAACTTTTATCTTTGCGGACTATTTTAAGGGAACACTTTTTTTATTAACAGAATCTCCCTATCTTTGCACCCCTAAAATTTTTATGGCTAAACAACCCTTAATAAAGCAAGACGGAGTCATTTTGGAAGCCTTGTCCAACGCAATGTTCAGGGTAAAACTGGACAATGGGCATGAAATTTTAGCGACCATTTCAGGAAAAATGAGGATGCATTACATTCGTATTTTACCTGGTGACAAAGTAGGATTAGAAATGTCGCCTTACGATTTAACCCGCGGGCGCATCAATTTTAGGTATAAAAATTAAGCTTCAAATCTTAAAAACAAAAGAGATGAGAGTTAGAGCATCAATAAAAAAGCGCAGCGCGGATTGCAAAATTGTACGCCGTAAAGGAAAGCTGTACATCATTAACAAAAAGAATCCTCGCTTTAAGCAAAGACAGGGTTAATTGTAATCAGAATTTAAAAATTTAGAATTTAAAATTAAACTATGGCTCGTATTGCCGGTGTTGACTTACCAAAAAATAAAAGGGGCGAAATAGGTTTGACCTATATCTACGGTATTGGCCCTTCTACGGCTAAATATATTCTGGACAAGAATAATATCGACCGTAACAAGAAAGTAAACGATTGGAACGATGAAGATCTGAACGCGATCCGTTCTACGATTACTGAAGAGTTAAAGGTAGAAGGACAACTGCGTAGCGAAACTCAGATGAACATCAAACGTTTACTGGATATCGCTTGCTACCGTGGTCTTCGTCACAGAAAAGGTTTACCTGTTCGTGGTCAGCGTACTAAAACCAATAGCCGCACACGTAAAGGAAAACGTAAAACTGTTGCCGGTAAGAAAAAAGCCGCTAAGAAGTAATTAATAAGTTAATAAGTTGACAGGTTAATAAGGTCGGCCAGCCCTGCCTTGTAAACTTTTCAACTTATTGGCTTTTTAACATAACAAAGGCTTCTGATCATACTGAACTTGTTCCGGATAGCGCATGAAGCCCGCAGGAGGATAGGTTTGGGGTTCTGCCACAGGCAGAATTTTATTATTTAATTTAAAGATTACCTCAGTTTTCTCATGGCAAAAGCACAATTAAGCGCAAAAGCCGCCGCAAAAAAAAGGATCGTAAAAGTTGATGCCTTCGGCGATGCGCACATTTCAGCAACGTTCAACAACATTATCATCAGTCTTACCAACAAAACCGGCCAGGTAATTTCCTGGAGCAGTGCTGGTAAAATGGGCTTCCGTGGTTCTAAAAAGAACACGCCTTACGCGGCCCAGATGGCAGCTGCTGACGCTGCGAAAGTGGCATTAGAGGCAGGATTGAAAAGAGTAGATGTTTACGTAAAAGGTCCCGGATCAGGAAGAGAAGGTGCTATCCGCTCTCTGTCTCAATCAGGTATCGAGATCGTTACGATCAAAGACGTTACGCCGCTTCCACACAACGGATGCCGCCCTCCCAAAAAGAGAAGAGTTTAACCCCCTGAATCCCCTGAAGGGGACTTAGTTGTCAAAAGTTCTTTACATAAAATAGAATCAACATTCTTTAACAAATGATTCTATCGCCAAATTAAATGGTCTCAGCAAACCCCTCTTTTAGGAAGGGTTGGAGAGGTCTTCATTTTTAAAAAGGGTACACAATTCATTTTTTCCAAAGCTTTTTACTGATTGCTGTACCGGTTTCAAAAAAAGCTTAAATGAAAGTATAATTATGGCACGTTACAATGGTCCTAAGACCAAGATCTCCCGTATTTTCGGAGAGCCTATTTTAGGTAATGGTAAATGGTTGGGTAAAAACAGTAACCCTCCCGGTCAACATGGTGAAAAACGCAAGCGTAAAACTTTAGGTGAATACGCATTGCAGTTGCGCGAAAAACAAAAGGCTAAATATACTTACGGTGTTTTAGAGAAACAATTCCGCAAAACATACGAAGAAGCTAACCGTCGTAAAGGTGTTACCGGTGATAACCTTATCAAATTACTCGAATCTCGTTTAGACAACACTGTATTCCGCATGGGTATTGCTCCAAGCCGCCCTGCAGCCCGCCAGCTCGTGAGCCACAAGCACATCGAAGTAAACGGCGAGATAGTGAACATTCCCAGCTACTTACTGAAAGCCGGTGACATTATCACTATTAAAGAAGGAAGCAAAGCCCGCACGTCTATCACTAGCGTGGTGAGCCCCAAGAATCCTAAATTCTCGTGGGTGGATTTTAACGAGACAACTTTCACAGGTACTTTCATTACTTATCCTGAAAGGGAAAATGTTCCTGAAAACATCAACATGCAGTTGATTGTTGAGTTGTACAACAAGTAATTTGAAATTAGTTGACAGACGGACAGATGACCGTTGACAGATCCAATTACTGTCATCCGTCAACTATCAACTGTCATCTTTCAATAAAAAAACCTAAAATAAATATGGCAATCTTAAATTTTCAACAGCCGGACAAAATCATCTTACAAAAAGCATCTGATTTTGAAGCCCAGTTTGAATTTGCGCCTTTGGAGCCGGGTTACGGTGTTACCATCGGTAACGCACTTCGCAGGGTTTTATTAAGCTCTTTGGAAGGATACGCTATTTCGGCTATTAAAATAGATGGTGTTGACCATGAATTCGCTACCATCAAAGGTATCAGCGAAGACCTGGTAGAGATCATCCTTAACTTAAAGCAGGTTCGCTTTAAGAAAACTGTTGATCACGAAGTGGCCAACGAAAAAATTTCATTGTCAGTTAAGAATCATACACAATTCACTGCCGGCATGATCGCAGATGGAACGCAGTCTTTCCAGATCATGAATCCAGAGCTGGTGATCTGTACGTTAGATGCTTCTGCCAAATTGGATATTGAATTAACGATCGGTAAAGGACGCGGTTATGTGCCTGCTGAAGAAAATGCAGTAAAAGATGCACCGGTTGGTTTAATTCCTATCGATTCTATTTACACTCCGATCAAGAATGTAAAATACAGCATCGAAAATACGCGTGTGGAACAACGCACTGACTACGAAAAATTAGTTATGGAAGTTGTTACCGACGGAACGATCCATCCGGAAGATGCGGTTAAACAAGCCAGCCGCATCCTGATCCAACACCTGATGATCATCACAGACGAGAACATCACTTTCGATAACAAAGAAGAGAAGAAAGAAGACCTGGTGGATGAGAACACTTTACAATTACGTAAAGTATTAAAAACTCCATTAGAAGATCTGGATCTTTCCGTACGTGCGTTCAACTGCCTGAAAGCGGCTAAGATCAATTCTTTGAGCGAGCTGGTACAGTACGAGCAGGAAGACCTGATGAAGTTCAGAAACTTCGGTCAGAAATCTCTTTCTGAAATCGAGCAGGTTTTGAACGAAAGAGGCCTTGGCTTCGGAATGGATCTTCAGAAATTGGGTATCGATAAAGACGATTATTAAAATTTTATTAGTTAATCAGCTGCGAACTTTCATAGCTGATTAACTAATTTACTTTCTAACAGTAGGCTATAATTCCTGACACGGTATAGCCGAATTTTTTAACCGGTTTGAATCTGCAATCATCAGATATCAAATCTTCAAATCAAATGTCATGCGTCACGGAGACAAAATCAAAAATTTAAGCCGCACAAAAGCGCACAGAGAGGCGTTACTGGCTAACTTATCCTGCCAACTGATCCAGCACAAGCGTATTGTAACTACTTTGGCTAAAGCTAAAGCTTTACGTGTGTATGTTGAGCCACTGATCACTAAAAGCAAAGAGAATACCACGCACCAGCGTCGTATTGTTTTCAGCCATTTACAAGACAAAGAAGCTATCAAAGAATTATTTGATAACGTAGCTGGTAAAATCGGCGGCCGCCCAGGTGGTTATACCCGTATCATTAAATTAGGCGCACGTCCTGGTGACAACGCTGAAAAAGCAATGATCGAGCTGGTAGATTACAACGAGATCTACGGTAAAGTAGCTGGTGAAGAAAAAGCTGCTGGCAAGCGTACACGCCGTCGTGGTGGAAGCGGTAAGAAAAAAGCAGAAGAGACTGCAGAAGCAACATCTCCGGCTGCAACAGAAGCTAAAGTCGAAGAAGCTGCACCTGCAGTGGAAGAGACTAAAGCAGCAGCTCCCGCTGCAGAAGAGACAAAAGAAGAAGGTAAAGAGCAAGCTTAATGCTTTTCCTGATTTGATAAGATTAATGCCTCGCGGAAGCGGGGCATTTTTTTGTTACTTTTGTTATAAATTATATTATGCCAGAGATTAGCAGGTTTTATGGATAATTATTTATATGTTTTTCAACGATCATAATCCGCCGCATTTTAAAGTGACATATGGGGAGTTCGAGGCGAATGTTATCATCGAGAGCGGGATTTTGCTGAATGGTGACCTACCCATAAGCAAGTTGAAACTGGTTCAAGCCTGGGCAGAAATTCACAAAGATGAGCTTCTTGAAATGTGGAACACCAAGAGGTTTCATAAAGTAAAACCTTTGCAATAATGTTGAGAGTAAATAAGATACTACATATTGAACCGTATAAAATACAGTTTACTGTTAATGATGGTCGAGTGAAAATACTTGATGTTAAACCATTAATAGAGCAACATAAACATTTAAAAGGCGTGGATCGCCTGCTCGATCAAAGTGTCTTTCAAAAGGCGCGGATCGGAACATTGGGAGAAATCGTTTGGGACAAAATTGTTATCATTGAGCACCAAGGAAAGGAAGAGGTTTGGGATTATGATATATCTCCGGAATTTGCAGTGTCTAAGTCAAACGATGTCGGCTAAACTGATTTTTTAAGCCTCGCGGAAGCGGGGCATTTTTATGTTCACGCTGTCATGTTGAAATAAAAGTTATTATTTTTAATAATGTCTGAATGATTGACTGCTACAATTCTTAACCAGGCTGGAACTGTCTTCAAGACATCCGGAAGCCGCAAAAAGACTGACATGAGAAAATCAACAATTGAACGTCTGGGGTATGTTATCAGCGTTATCGGCGTGGCCATTATCTTGCTTTGGATCGGGATTTTTAAGTTTACACCTACAGAGGCAAAGGCTATAGAGCCTTTGGTAAGCAATAGCTTTTTGATGAGCTGGATGTATGCTGTGGCCGGGATACAAACCGTGTCGAATATTATCGGAGCAGTGGAAGTGGTGACCGGAGTGTTGCTCTTGCTTCATTTTTGGTGGGCGAAAGCAGGCGTCTTCGGCGGTGTATTGTCCTGCGTCACCTTCCTGGGCACGCTTAGCTTTCTGTTTACCACACCCGATTCTTTTAAAGTGGTTGATGGGGTGCTTACTACACAGTTTTTCATTTTGAAAGACCTGATGGCTTTGGGGATCTCACTGCTGGTGATTGGGAAAAGCATTAAGCATTAGAATTATCTTAGGACATTATTGCCTCAGCTATCATCATCTATGACCAGCACTTTTCCGCAGGTCTGTATTCAGTATGTATTTGCGGTCGGGGAACGATAATGCCTGTTACGGAAAGCCTGGCGGGAAGGATATGGTGCATGCTCTTATGCCCATTCATCAATAGAAAGCGTTTATCATTATATCCTCAATGTGGAAGCGCATCGCAAGGCACGGATATTCCGACATGGATACATGACCCTGCCCGGTGGTTAAAATCAAAAGCGTTGACGGGTAAACCCAAAGCGGTGATAGGATCATAACTAAAAAGAGACCGCACAATCGCGGTCTCTTTAGTATGCTAAGGTTTATGGTAGTCATTATAACCAGCTGCCGACAAAGGCTTCATTGGTTTTATAGGCATCGCCCTGGAGCCTTCTTCTTCTTCTTGCTACTTTTCTCTTGTGCCTGAACATCGTAATAAACATCAGCGGGATGAACAGGAAGATCGCTGGTGGGATTCCCATAAATGATACCCATTTACCGCCATATTGTTTCTGCATCGGGCGCTTCAGCCTTTCTGCAATCAGGTACATACTTGGTACCATGAACAGGGTCATGAAGAAAGCGAATAACAAACCGAAGATGATGGTCCATGAAAGCGGCTTCCAGAAAGTAACGTTGTCACCACCAAAGAAGATCCTCGGATTTAATTCAGCGAACAATGTTACGAAGTTGATATTAAAGCCCACTGCCAGAGGAATCAGCGCAAGGATCGCCGCCAACGCGGTAAGCAGTACCGGAATAATACGGGTCTTACCAGCTTCAATTACAGCCTCTCTTGTTTTCATGCCGCGCGATCTCAGCTCGTCCGCGAACTCGATCACCAGGATACCGTTCTTGATTACGATACCCGCCAGACCCAGGATACCTACACCCGTCATTACTACTGAAACAGTCATACCCGTCAGGGTAAAGCCCAACAACACACCAATTATACTGAATACGATCTCAGTTAGGATGATAATGGATTTACTCATGGAGTTAAACTGGGCTACCAATATCAACAAGATCAGTCCCAGTGCGATCACCAACGCATTTCCTAAGAAAGCTCCGGTCTCTGCTTGCTGCTCTCCTTCACCCGTTTGCTTGATCGTCACATCGTCCCCGGTCTTCCGGAAGCTGCCCAGCGCATTCTTGATCTCGGCGTTTACAGCTGTTGGCGTATACCCGGACAGCACGTTACTTCTCAAAGTGATCACACGCTTTTGATTTTTGCGTTGTACACTTCCGAGTGTATTGGAATAGTCCACCGTTACCAACGAGCTGATCGGAACACTTTTTACCTGCCCGGTAGCCATATCTCTGAAGCGAATATTCATATTCAGGAGGTCCGTGAGGCTCTTGCGTTGTAATTCGCTGCTACGCACATAGATCTTATACTCGTCTTCTCCATCCTTTATTTTGCTGGCTTCATTACCAAACAGTGATGTGCGTAACTGTTGCCCTATCTGGGCCGAAGACACACCTTCTCTCAATGCACGTTCGCGATTGACGGTGAGTGCAATCTCCGGGCTGGCCAGGTCCACGTTCATCTTCAACTCTTCTACGCCGGGTACTTGCACACTATCCAGGAAGTTCTTCAGATCTACTGCGGTTTTGATCATGTCGTCAAACTGCTCACTGGCCACTTCAATATTGACAGGAGGGTCTGTGGGCGGACCGTTTTGTTCCTGCTCTACAGACACTTCTGCACCAGGAATATTTTTGATCGCCGCGCGGATCTTATCCAGGTAAGGACCCGTTTCTTCTCCATGTCGCTTTTCATATTCTACGAATGATACCTGCACACGTCCTAATTCACTTCTGGTACTTCTGTCGCCACTGTTAGGGTCGGCGGCACCTACTGCTACGTTGGCGATCACACTTTCTACAATCGGATTCTTTTTGCCTTTCAGGGGATGGTGGTTCAACGCCTGGTTCACCCTGGTCTCCAGGTATTTCGTCACCGAGTCGGTGTATTC
Organism: Niabella sp. ZPM-14; assembly: GCF_055693045.2. Taxonomy (NCBI): domain Bacteria; kingdom Pseudomonadati; phylum Bacteroidota; class Chitinophagia; order Chitinophagales; family Chitinophagaceae; genus Niabella; species Niabella sp. ZPM-14. Next base: position 2,095,022 of record NZ_CM181148.1, on the reverse strand, counting down.
CACATCGGTACCTGTAGGAAGTTTTAAATAAACATAGATAAAGTTGGGGTCAGAGCTGGGGAAGAATACTACTTGTGTTCTGCCGGCAGCGGAAGAGATACCAAACAGGATAACAGAAACGACCAATAAGCCAAACGCACTAACCAATAACCACACCGGTCTCCAACCTGCTACCGCCCATTTCAATAAAGACTCATAGTGGCTCATGATCCAGGGCAACACCCTGTTCTGGAAGCCGTGTATCCATCCTGAGAAGAAATAAGTATTTAGTACGGTCAACAAGGCCATGCAAAGCGACAGGTTACCGATGAAGTGGAACAGGCTTTTAGCCCCGGTTCCAGGCTCGATACCCACCGACAATTCTTCTGGTGTGGCCACGGGTGCTTTAGCCATAAAGCCAAAGATGTTGAACAGGACACCGATGACGATCATCGCCAGGAAAGCCCGTGATCTGAATACATCTGATTTCCTTTTTTCGTGATGATCTTCTTCATGGTTCATGAAGTCCACCGCAAACACGGGGTTCATGATAAACGCTACCAACAGCGACGCTGCCAGTGTGAAGATCAGCATCAGCGGCAGGTACACCATGAATTTACCGATGATCCCCGGCCAGAAAAGAAGCGGGAAGAACGGCGCCAGCGTCGTTAACGTTCCGGCTAATACGGGAACAAACACTTCGCCCGCAGCCATCATAGCGGCTTTCTGCGAATTGATTTTTCCGCGCCCTTCAACGAAGATGCGGTGCGTATTTTCAATTACCACGATCGCATCATCCACGATAATACCCAGGCCGAAGAGCAGGGCGAATAGCACCATGAAGTTCAGCGTGATGCTTCCTCCGATGATGATCTCGCCAAGCGGAATAAACATAAAGGCCACGAACATACTCAGCGGTACACTTAGCGCTACGAAGAAGGCATTCGTCAATCCCATAAAGAACATCAGGATGATCAATACCAGGATAAACCCGATCACGATAGAGTTCACGAGGTCATTAAAAGAAGTCCTGGTAGAGATACTCTGATCTCCCGTGATCACCACGTTCAGGTCTTTCGGAAGCTCGTTGGTTTTCATCTCGGCCGCAATCGCTTTAACCGCATCGCTTGTTTCGATGAGGTTTTCACCGGAGCGTTTCACGATGTTGAGCGTAACTACGTTCTTGCCATCCAAACGCGCATAGCTTTCCGTCTCTTTAACCGTATCCTTGATCGATGCAATATCCTTCAGGTAAACAGGGTTGCCACTGCTATTACGGAGAATTACTTTTTCAATATCATAAGCGGTTTTAAACTGGCCTTTCAATTGCAGGTTGCGCTTCATGTTGCCTACTTCGAGCAAACCTCCACTGATGTCCATATTCTCGTATTTGATGGCATTCGAAATGTCGTCGAAAGTAATGCCGGCTGCCTGCATGCGGGCGTTGTCAACATTCACCTGGAACTCACGCTCGGGGGCGCCCACCATGTCTACCCTGGTGATCTGGGGCAGCTCTTCCAGGCGGTCCTGCATTTTGTCGGCATATTCTTTCAGGCGCACACCATCATAATCTCCGCTCAGGTTCACATACATGATCGGCATTTCCGAAAGGCTGACCTCCAGCGCTGTTGGCTCCTGGGTCAGATCGGTCGGAAGGTCCTGCTTGGCCTTGTCTATCGCGTCCTTCACCTTTTGCACGGCCACGTCTACTTTCACATCCGTTCCAAACTCTACCTGGATGGCAGAATAGTCCTGTACTGAAGTGCTCGTCACCTTCGACACCTTTACGCCCGTAATGCCTTTGATCTGCTTTTCAATCGGCTGGGTAACGAGGTTCTCCATGTCCTTGGGAGAGTTACCCACGTAGATCGTCGAAACATATACAGTGGGTATTACTACATCCGGGAAGCTTTCTTTGGGAAGGGTAACAAAGGTGGTTACCCCGAATATCGATACAAACAGAATAAGCAGGTACACCGTGGTTCGGTTCTTAACCGACCAGGTAGTAGGCTTAAACTGTTTGAATTTTGCATTAAAATTTTCTAAAGCACTCATAAGTTTGAGTTTAAAGATTCGTATTTAAGTTGACAAATGATGGTTGACAGATGACGGTTGACGCGATTTTCCTGTCAACTGTCATCTCAAAACTGTCAACTTATTTCACTGGTGTAGTAGTAATTACCTGACCGTCGTAGACACTTTGGAAACCTTCAGTGATCAATTGGTCGCCCCCTGCCAGGCCCGATTTGATCTCCAGGCGGTCATTATATAATTCGCCGGGAATCACGCGCTTTTTACGTGCTACGAGCTTATTGTTTTCGTTTACCGCTACCAATACAAATTTGCCTTGCTGATCGGTTTGTAAAGTGTTCACGGGAATCGTGATCGCCTCAGGTTTGGAGTAATCTTCAATTTGTACTCTTGCGATCTGGTTCGCGCGGATATCCGGATCGGAAGGAACATTGGCCTCTACATAGAAGCTCCTGGTTGACGGATCAATCAACTTGCTCACGACTGACGCTTTTGTTTTGATCTCTTTGTTATTCGCTTCAGGCAAAGTCACTGTGATCGGCGTTCCTACGTCAACACGATCCAGGTAATTTTCGGGAACGTTCACCAGCAATTTTAATGCAGAAGTATTAACGATTGAAATTTGAGGGCCGGTTGCGGTTACACCAGTGAAAGCCTCGCCCACTCGTACATTTAACTGATCGATCGTCCCGTCGATATCTGCCGTAACGTTAGAAAAGTTCACCTGCTCCCGGGCAGTGCCTGCATTGGCTTCAGCGGCACGCAACTGGGCGGTTAATTGTTCTACATTGGCTTTGGCCTGTATCACCTGCATTTCAGTGCCGATATTTTCATCCCACAGATTTTTCTGGCGCTGATAAGTGGTCTTTGCCAGCTCCAGCTGCGCTTTTACGCTTGCAACTTGCTGTTGAGCTGCTGCTAATTGCTGACGAGGTACCGCATCATCCAGTTTCAAAAGGGTTTGCCCCTTGCGAACGCGGTCGCCTTGTTTTATATAAATAGCCCGCACGATGCCGCCCTGGCCATTCCTTGGCGCTACGTACGCATTCTTACGCGCATCAATCTTTCCCTGGAGATCTATATAGTGATCAAAAGAGCCGCTGCCGATCTTTTCTACGCTCACCAGCTTGGCTTTTACAAACGACGGATCCAGGGCCGCGATCTCGTCATTCAATTTGTTGATCTGATCTGAAATTTTCTTCTGTTCTGTTTTCAATTTTTCCAGCTGCACCTTTTTATCGTTCAGCGCGCTGTTTTTTTCTTTCTTGCCTTCGCCGCAAGAAGCCAGAATAGCCGTAAACGCTACTATTGAGGTTAGTTTTATTATATACTGCATATAAATTGATTTATAGTTTGGGGTTGATGGTTTATAGTTTTCCCGATGCTTTCAGGAAGTCGATTTTAGCGATAACAGCGTTATAAAGCGAATTGAAATAATTAGTCTGCGCACTTTGTAATTGTACGCGCGCATTCTCAATTTCGAGTTGACTGCCAGTACCTACTTCATACTTCTTCTTTGTTTGCTGATACACACTTTCCGCCAGTGTCATGTTTCTTTTTTGATAATCCATATCAGCAATGGCTGTTTTAAAGGTATTGACCGAGGAGTCTCTTTGCTGATCAATTGAAAGCTTAAGTGCCTCCACCTGGTTCTCGGTTTGTTGTAATTTTATTCGTGCCTGTTGAATTCTGGAATTGGTAGCGAAACCGTTGAATATTGGAATATTTAACCTTAATGTCAGTGCACTTACTGGGAACCAGTAAGAGTTAGAATTATACATATTAGCGAACCGGTTGGCCTGGGTCATCTGGTTCCAATATCCATTTAAAGACAAGGTGGGAAGCTTACTTCTTTTATAGCGCTGCACATCATATTCGTTTAACTTAAGACCCAATGCAGCTGCCTGGAAATCCCGGCGCTGTGTATAATCAAAGCTGGCCGACTCTTCGAGGACACCGTCTCTGATTTGCTCGTCCGTTAATTGATCGGTTAGAATCAGTTCGTCCCGCACCGGCATGCCGATAAGCACCTTCAAGCCAAGGTATCCATTGTTAATAGAATTGACTGCCTGTATTCTTTGCGACTGGGTATTTGCTACCTGCACTTCCAGTTTATCCAGTTCCAGCTTTTCGACGAAACCGTTATCATACATGATTTTGGTATCGTGCTGATTCTTTCTCAAAAGTGCCATGTTGGAATCGATCAGTGCTAACCGGGTTTTACCCAAAACAAGTTGATAATACACTTTCGCGACCGTTGCTCTTATTTGTTCAGCAGTAACTTCCGCAGCTTTTTCCTTGTAGTCGATCAATGTCTTTCTCGCCTGTAAGCCGGTAAATACCTGCCCGTCAAAAAGTATCTGGTTTAAGGATACGCCGCCCATGCTACTCCATTTTACACCGAAGGCAAGTCTCGTATCTTCGGTAGTGGGAGGTGTGCCTGGAACAAACTCGGTTCCCGCAGGAATAATTGAAATAGGAAGTTTCAGGTTGTCTACTATTTCACCGCTGGCATTAATTTGTGGGTACGCGCTACCGGTTACCTCCCGGTTTACCTGTTCTTGCAGCTGGATGTCCAGTAAGGCATTCTTAACCTGCATGTTATTTTTCTGAGCATACTCCAATGTCTGTTGCAAAGAAAACTGGTGTGTTTGCTGAGCGAAGTTTGGTTTTGCAAAAGCAACAAGCAGCAGCGCTACTATTGCTATTCTATTTGTTATCATCAGTAAATGGTTTTTTCTTTTCTGTATTTATTGATCATCCTCGTTCCTTTTGGCGTGGCTATGCCATATAAAAAAAGAATGAAGATCTCTTTCTGAAGTGTGCCAAGGTCAGTGCCCATGGCGTCATAAAAGTCCCGCTGAAACGGCAGGTTAATGCTTTCCAAACGGAGCCGGCTTACAAAATTGACATCTATATCCTCGCGGAACAGGCCGTCCTTAACGCCCCATTCCAGGCTGTAACGGATAAAGTTGTACAAAAAGTCTTCCTTGAATTTTAAGAACTTCCGGTAGGCGGCCGGATAATATTTCTGCATATCAAACAACAACACCGGGTTCATCCGCCTCATCATTTCCGAAACCGAGGCAGTCGCCAAAAAGCCTTCATCAATGGCGTTCCTGGCCTGCTGCCGGCAATTTTCACAATTCGCGCGGTTGAGTTCCAGCATCAGCTCGATCGTGTCGGCCACCAGTGTCTCTTTATCCGTGTAGTACTGGTAGAGCGTTTTTTTACTCATTCCGATCGAGTTGGCTATGTCGTCCATACTCACCCGCCTCATGCCAAGTTCCATAAACAGCTCCCTGGCCTTTTCACGTATTCTAACTTTGTTATCTACAATCATTACCATTTGAAGTGCGAAACTAAGGAAACTTTTCACGGACCGAGAGTTTCCTGACGAAAATATTTTTTCGCCTGCATGGGTAAACGGGCGTAAAATTAAAATACCTTAAATCGACAAGAAATTTTTTTAGGCAAGCCGCACATTTTTCACGGTGAACTGCAAAGAGTCCTTTTTGGCATTTGATTTAAAGATATATTATCTTGCGTACAAATGGCTAAATATCTTCCACAGGCTCCCAAACAAACGGGATTGAAGTCCCTTTTCAGGTATTTTGTACAAGGCGTCATCATCCTGGCGCCCATCGCTATCACGGCCTACATCCTGTATGCGGTGTTCAGCTGGATCGATGGATTTCTGAGACCGGTTTTTGTGACACCGGGAGTGGGTTTTATACTGATCATCGCCTTTATCATTTTCATCGGGTGGCTGAGTAGTTATTTTATTATGGAAAGTATGATCAATTTTTTTGATCACTGGCTGGAACGAACGCCGGGGATCAAACTGATCTATAAATCCATCAAAGACTTTTTTCAGGCCTTTGCCGGCGATAAGAAAAAATTTACCAAAGCGGTCCTGGCCAACGTCTTCAATAATGATGTGTGGATCGTTGGTTTTTTAACGGACGAGGAAATGGATAAGTTTAATATGGGGCATGATATGGTGGGTGTATACGTGCCTCAGGCCTACAATTTCGCGGGACAGCTTTACATCTTACCAAAGGACCGGGTGCGAAGTATTGAAAATCTCACGGCCGGTGATGCGATGAAGTACACTGTCACAGGTGGTGTTGTAGAGAGTTAAAAACAGAAGTATGAGTAAAAGAGTGGTTATTGCAATTACCGGGGCGAGCGGGTCGGTTTACCCTGCACAGCTGATCGAAAAGCTGCTGCGTATGAAAGATCAGTGGGAGGCTTTGTCTGTTGTGGCCACCGACAATGCGATGGAAGTGTGGCGCGTGGAGATGGAGGCGCCCTTCGAAAAGAAAGAAGGTATTACCTATTATAATAAAAATGACTTTTCCGCACCTTTTGCTTCAGGCAGCGGAAAGTACGATACCATGATCATCGCGCCCTGCTCCATGGGAGCCCTGGGACGGATCGCCAATGGTATTTCCAATGATCTGATCACACGTGCGGCGGATGTGGTGCTAAAGGAGCGTCGCAGGCTCATCTGCGTAGCGCGCGAAACGCCCTACAACCTGGTGCATTTGAAAAATATGGAACAGATCACGTTGGCAGGTGGAATCATTTGCCCCGCGACTCCTTCGTTTTACAGCGTTCCCAAAACTATTGAGGAGCTGGTCGGCACCGTGACAGACAGGATCCTGGATCTGGCAGGGTTTGATATTAAAAGTTTCAGGTGGGGTGGTGATCAGTGATAGGGGTGGAATACGCCGAAAAGAAAAAGAGCAAAACGTAGTACATCTTGCTCTTTAAATTCGTTACTTTATTTTAAGCCTGTTTATTAGCCTAAATTTACTTTGAAAGGAACCTTTTTTGGAGGCAGACATTCCCGGTCGTTACAGGCCTGATAGGTTACCGTTCCGGAAATATTGGTTTTTGCAGCCGCCTTCAGCGTCACTTTTTGAACAAAAGTCACTGTTTTGGAATATTGGTTGGCGCTCACGTCTACACTGGCATCATGAAATTTTTCCATTTTCCCGTTCTCGGCCACTTTTCCGTCGATCTTTACCAAGGGGTTGTTCACAAAAGAAAACTTGGTCGGAATGGCGATCGCGTCTGCCGGCTGTGATTGTGAGTACAAATGCCAGCCATTGGATATTACGGCCGTCATGTGGATTTCGTAAACTTTTTCCGCTATTTTTTTGCTGGTAAATTTCCAGCTTACAGGATTGACTTGCGCCTGGGCCAAGCCGAACGCACATATGCAAACCAATGCTAGTAATAATTTCTTCATGATAATGATGTTACATTGAATAAATAAAAACGATATGCTTTAATGAGTCAGATCGTGTTACTTAGATGTATTTTTTAGCCAACTGGTTGTACGGCCATTAAAAGGGAGGTCAGGATCTTCTTTCCGTCTGTGTTTCCCAATACCGGATTGCAGGCCCTTTCCGGATGTGGCATCATGCCGAATACATTGCGTGTTTCGTTGCAGATTCCCGCAATATTCCTGACAGAGCCGTTAGGGTTAGCTGCGTCCACGACTTCCCCGTTGGCGTCGCAATAGCGGAAAAGGATCTGGCCATTGCTCTCCAGTTGGTTCAATAATGCCTCATCAGCATAATATCTTCCTTCGCCGTGGGCGATCGGTATTTTATAACGCTCCTGGTAAACCGACGCTTCGTCTTTTATCTGGTCTTTATAAAGGCCTTCAGGCTTGAGGTACAGGTTTTTACAAACAAATTTTTGCCTGTCATTGCGTAACAGCGCCCCAGGCAGCAGGCCGGACTCGCAAAGCACCTGGAACCCGTTGCAGACACCGAATACCTTTCCGCCAGTATTGGCAAATTCTATAATTTGTTTCATTATCGGGCTAAACCGAGCGATCGCCCCGCATCTGAGATAATCTCCGTAAGAAAAACCGCCGGGTAATACGATGCAGTCTTCTTTCGTAAATGCGCTCAGGTCTTCACTTTTATGCCAAAGCATCACCACTTCCTGGCCCAGGTCGTCTGCCAATGCATCCTGCATGTCCCTGTCACAATTTGATCCGGGAAAAACAACTACTCCAAATTTCATCCGAATATTATATTTTTTGTTTTAAATCGAGGCACAAAGGTAATCCTGATTTGGTAGATCAGCAACAAATCCTATAACGGCGCCTTATAATTTAACTCAATTACCACAGGTTGCCGTAAAGCTGGTTGGAAATGATAAAAATGACCGTCACCCAAAAAGCAATTTTGGGATAGGGCCTCAACTCCGCATTTAAATAACCATAACCATGAAAGGCCGCCACGGGAACCAGCGTAATCAACATATTTTCAGCGGAGTCTCCGGCATTAAAAAAGGAAATGCCAATCGCCACAACGAGGTAGGCAAAAAGAAGATACCACCCCTTTTTGACATGGGAGAGCATTTTACCGGCATTAGCCTGCATGTAGTAAATACCGGCCAGTAGCGGTGCCAGTAATAAAAATAACGCGCCGGCATGCCACAACGAGTACCTGACTTGTGAATTAAAGACCGACTGGGCGTACAAATAATGGGGAATATCCCATTGATTTGTCAGGAACAGATAGGCGGCATAAAAATAGTACGGGCTCGTAACACCCAAGATAAGCGCCGCCCATTCTGCCAGTCTGAAAGGCCGCAGTACAGCTAATGATAAAAATGCCAGCACCACAAAGCAAAGTGCAGGAAGAAAGAACAGGGAAGCGAGCCCGATAAGGAGGGCCGCATTAAAAATATTGTTTCTTGTGTGATAAGATTTAAGCAGAAGCGAAAAAGCGCCCAGTAACAATGTCGATGCTACCAGGATGGAAGAAAATAAGTTGAACGAAGGCAAAAAAGACGTGATCAGCATATAAGACATACCCGAAAGAAAATTGGGTTTGTGCACCAGCCTTTCTGAGTTGGCCATCCCGGTCAGGACCGACGTGATGATCAGGTTGAGTATAAAAGCGAGTGTGGCAAAGAAAAATGCGCCGGCATTGAAATGACCTTTAAGGAAGGTAACGAGCTCGATGAAAAGATCGCCGTCACTATCCTTGAGGATCAGCCCCGAACTATGAAAGAATGCAGGTAGCTTTAAAAAAATGCCCAGCAGTAGCAACAGGATAATGTTGCCGGGTGTTTTCTGTCTGAATATACCTGTCATTAGCAGTATTTTTTACAAAAATAACTTTATTCTCTACAGGTAAGTATCCCGTTTTTAAAGTGATTTTTTTCAGGACAGCGCCGGATCCCAGGTGCTTTTGATCTCCAGTTTCTTATCTACTTCCTGTAGCCACTGGTCCATCTCTATTGCTGCATTTTCTACATGCTGAAAATAATTCACCAGCTCAGCTTTGTCGGGATTGCTTTCTTTGACCACGTGACAAAAGCCTAACACATTGGCCAGGTGTTTCCTGGTTTTATGCGAGTTTACAAAGGTCAATTCCCGGTCCCTGCTGTCCGAAAGCAGCTTTGTATACTTGCTCCGGTGCCGGATGTTTTTATAAAACAAGCCAATAATGATGGCGCCCAAAGCGGTTGCTAAAAGTCCGAATATTAGAATGATCCGTTCTTTTTTATAGATAGCCGCCTGTGTCTTGGAGGCAATTTCGATCTGGTCGACACGGATCTGGGATGTAAGATCACTCACGCGGGTCATTTCGCGTATGCTCTGGTCTGATTCCTTCAGCGCACGGGATTGATAGGCCAATGCATTGCGGTAGTCACCCTTGGAAATGGCAATATCTGCCAGCAAGGTGTAGGAATGTATTTTTATATAAGAATATGTGTGCACCGAATCCGTGATCACCTGTTGGATAATGGCTATTGCAGAATCCGGCTGGTTTAGCTGGAAGTAGCAATCTGCAAGATTCAGTCGGTCTACATGACGAAAGTATTTTATGTTCGGATCGATGATCTTGCGGATCAGTGAAGTTGCTTCTTTGTACCTGCCCGATAACATCAGGATATAGTATTGCTGCCGCATCAGCTCTTTAGGAGACGCGTGGGCGGCAATGCCCTTTTTGTAGACCTGGTCATGATAATATCGAACCGAGTCTGCATTTTTCATAGCGAAGAATACATCAATCTTGTTATTTAAAATTGCAACAATTAGTTTCGAGTAACGGCTCGTGTCTTCCATGCAGCGGGTGGCTGCCTGGTTCAGATAGAGTAATGCATGATTATACAATTGAAGTGTTCTGTAAATGTCGGCGATCCCTATTTCGGCAATAATTAATCGCCGTTTGTCTTTTAGCGTTTCGGCTTCGAGGGCAGCCAGGCGGTAGCTATGAATAGCACCGAGCGAATTTCCACCTCCGGTCTGAGCATAAGCCAGTGTAGTATAAAGGGATGCCAGTAGGTAGCCGCGTTCAGCTCCTTTCCGAACCGATGCAATGGCTTTCAACAATAATTTTTCTGCTTCGAAAAATTGTTGCTTGCGGCGAACGACCAACGATTGAGCTAAATAACTGAGCGAAGCAGTTTCCTCTGTTTGCAGCGATTGTAAAGAATCAAGATCGCGGTCCATTTGCTTATCAAAAGCATCCGTAAAATAATAGCGAGCATAAAGCAGATCAATCACTTCTTTGATGTGTTGGTCTTTCGGCAATCGCGTGATCTGGTTGAAATTTTTTGCAGGAGGATTCTCTGCAGCATCCAGATTGAGGGCGGCAGTGATAAAGGTTGCGGCAAGCGCTACATGTAAATACTTCCTCATAGTTAAAAGGGTTCGATTGAAAGGTTTTCAATCCGATTAACTTGTTTAGGGTAAAGACTTATTCCAGGTTTTGGTAAACAGTTATCACAGGGCTATCAGCACCAATACAAAACAGGCACAAAGTTAAACTTGTGCCTGTTTCTTTATTTATTTTTTATTGCCCTTAAAGCTCCACTTTGGCAAAGGAAATATTGCTCCTGTACGAATAAGGGATAATGATCTCTCTTTCACCGGTTTGTTTTCCGTACTTGGGCATAAAATCAATCCTCTTGTCCTTTGCCTTTATGGGTTGGCTTTTTTGCATCGTGCCGTCATCATTGATACGGATGATCTCCAGCTCTGAGATTTTTCCGGAATTGTTGATCATAAACTGCATGCCGCCTGCGCCGGGCACGACCTGATAGGAGATACTTCCGTCCGTGTTGTTTTCCCGCTGCGATTTAACGATCACATTGTCCCAGGTCTTGTTGCCTTCGCTATCAAAAGAAATAACGGCTACATTACCCGCATTAAACTGTGGAGATCCGCCGCCCCATCCGGGCCCGCCCCAGCCGGGTCCCCAGGCACCCCACCAGTAGCTACGGTAAAAGAAGGGGGAATAATAAGAGTATGGCCACCAGCCACCGCCCCAACGGCCCCATCCCCAGCCCCATCCGGGACCCCATCCGCCCCAGAATCCGGGCCCGCCCCATCCAAATCCGCCGCCCCAATAGGGACCACCCCAGGCGCCCCACCGGTCCCAGTTATCGGTATTGAATAAAGCCTCCGATCCGATGGTGAAGCTGCCGTTGCTATGAACGATGATATTGTTGATGAAAAAATTGTCAAACGCACTTTTAGCATTGCCGCGGGTTTTAGCTCTTTTCTTCAGGTCGTCACTGAAAGCGGATGTTTTTTCGAACTCCATGGCGCCTGAATTTTTGGAAATTCCTGCAACGTATAACCCTTCAATGTTGCCGCGTTTTTGCGTGCTGTAGAAAGAGGACAGCAGGTAACGCCCGCTCATTTCATCTACCATCAGTTTAATATCGTCGAGGAACAGGTCGTCCGTCTTCAGCGACAGTTGCCGGTATTCGTCGGATGAAGAGGGCTTCTCAATAAAAGATGCTTCAACGATGTTGCCATTGGTATGACGATGATATTTTACAAACGCGTAGCTGCCATCATTCGCTAAACAATATCCTGTCAGATAATCCCCTTTATATTCCATGGGAAGCGCAAAGCGGGACTCGCCAAGAGGTTGAAGCTCCGCGTCAAACAATTTTGTTGTGAAGCGGAAAAGACTCCTGTCTTTTTTGTTAATCTTAAATGCGAGGAGTTTGCTTTCATCGTTACTGGTGATAATGCTGTAGATCTTATTGTCTGTCTTATAGGCAATCATCGTGGTATCCAGGAGCATCGGTTCGCTCAAAATCCTTCCGTTTGCTTCAATAGTCAGCGCTTTGAGATAGACTATGTTTCCTTCCTGGTATTGGTACAATAAATAATCGTGATTGGCCGTGTTAAAAAACGTGATGTCTAATAAGTCATTTCGCTTAGGAAGCATCGTGATGGGAATCTCTTCACGGAGGTCCATCGAATAGTCATAGACAGAAATTCGGTGATTGCCTTTCACTTCTTTATAAACCAGATAGTTGTCGGCTGATTTCCCCAGGATCTCAAAATTCATGCGCTCCACGTCATTTTTATTGACATCGGCATAGGTGATGTTTTGTGCCAGCAAGCCAGTGGCAAAAAGCGAAAAGGCGAATACGGATAAAAGTAAGCGTTTCATAATTAAACCGGTTTCTGCTATAAAGTTACGAATACGATGAGTATCAGCTAAAAATGGGAGGGAGGCGCGCAAAATATAACTTTTCTTTTCAAAATGACATAACAAAAAAATAAAAAATAAAGATTTTTGCTATTGCGTTGTTTTATATAAACTTTGCATTTTATTTTTTTAATTAATCAGGTCTCAACTAGTGAAATTTCACACTAATAAAGCAACGGCCGCAGGTCTGCTGATTGCTTTAGGTATCATCTACGGTGATATCGGTACATCTCCCCTGTATGTATTCAATGCTATTATTGGCAACCGGCAAATTACGGAGCAACTGATAGTTGGTTCGTTGTCTTGTATTATCTGGACGCTCACATTGCAGACGACGATCAAATATGTGATCCTGATTCTGAAAGCAGATAATAAGGGAGAAGGGGGTACGTTTGCTTTGTATGCATTGGTCCGGCGACGAAGGCGATGGCTGGTGATTCCGGCAATGATAGGAGGTGCGGCGCTGATCGCAGACGGGATCATCACACCACCAATGACCATTACTTCTGCAATTGAAGGTTTGAAGATCCTTCCGGCTCTTAAAGAGATGCCAACATCTACCATTGTGTGGATCGTGTTAGGTATCCTGAGTGCTTTCTTTTTCCTACAGCAGTTTGGAACCGCCTCGATCGGTAAGGTATTCGGGCCGGTTATGCTTATCTGGTTTACCATGCTGGCTGTGTTTGGCGCCTTGCACCTGACGGATGATCTGAGGATCTTCCGTGCTTTGAGCCCACACTATGCTATTGACTTCCTGATTACTTACCCACATGGATTTTGGCTGTTAGGCGCTGTGTTCCTTTGTACCACGGGTGCGGAAGCTTTATATAGCGATCTTGGGCATTGTGGCCGCGAGAATATCCGGTACTCATGGATGTATGTTAAAGTATGTCTGTTGCTGAACTATTTCGGACAGGGCGCTTTCCTGTTGTCACACTACAATAAACTGACGGTGACCGATGACGTGAAAGAATTCATCGGCATCAATGCGTTCTTTAACCTGATGCCGGAATGGTTTATCGTGCCGGGGGTTATCATTGCAACAACTGCGGCTATTATTGCGAGCCAGGCCATGGTATCCGGTGCTTACACGTTGATCAGCGAAGCGATCCGCCTGAACTTATGGCCCAAACTGCGCATTAACTATCCGTCAGAAGCCAAAGGTCAACTGTTTATTCCGGCAGTGAATACGATCCTGTTTACAGGCTGCGTGTTTGTCGTATTGTATTTTCAGAAGTCTTCGCGCATGGAGGCTGCATATGGCTTGGCTATTATCGTCACGATGATCTCTACCACTATACTTTTTGCTAATTATATGGTGCTGAGAAGGATTAAAAAGGTGTATATCTATCTTTTCCTTGCGGTGTTCTTTACCGTCGAAACTGCGTACTTGATCGCACTGTTGGAGAAATTCCCTCATGGCGGTTATATTACTTTGATGATCGGTGGTATCATGTTCCTCGTCATGTACGTTTGGTACCGTGCCAGAAAGATCAAAAACCGGTACGTGGAGTTTGTGCGCATGGAAAACTATATTTCCAAGATCCAGGAGCTGAGCCATGATAAGACTGTAGCCAAATATGCAACTCATCTTATTTACCTGACAAGTGCGGATAATCCGAAAGAAATCGAGCATAAGATCATTTACTCGATATTAAACCGGAAGCCGAAAAGAGCAGACATTTATTGGTTCGTTCATGTGGATACGGTAGACGATCCCTATACCTGCGAATACAAAGTAGACCACATCATACCCAATGATATTATCCGGATTGATTTCAGATTAGGTTTCAGAATGCAGCCCCGCATCAACCTTCTGTTCAAGAAAGTGGTAGAAGACCTGGTGCAGAATAAAGAGGTAAATATCATCAGCCGTTATGAAAGTTTGGCCAGCAGTAATACGGTGGGCGACTTCCAATTCATGGTGATGGAAAAATACCTGAGCCAGGACAATGATCTGCCGTTTATGGAGAAGATGATCATGAAGCTGCACTTTATTATCAAGCACATCTCTCTGTCTGAAGAAAAGAATTTTGGACTGGATCTGGCAAATGTTACCGTGGAAAAGTTCCCGTTGGTAGTGGCTCCGGTTACGGACCTTAAGCTGAGAAGAGTCGAATAGTCTTAGCCCGCACTATTGCTTTCTTTATCGCGTGTGGGGCTTAGCCAGGAAGTGTACACCGGGCCGTACGCAGTCATGGTTCTGCCACTGTTGGCTCTGAAGGCCGCATATCCAGTACTTTCAGTTGTAGTGATTTTTGTCCGTTCCACTCGTTCTCTTCAATTCTGAAAACCAGGTCGAATGGCCGGCGTTGCTGTACGATGGCCAGTTTTTCTGCCATGTTAAATCCGATACCTGTGAATGTAATCTGGTCTTGAGTAACCACCAGGCGTACATGTTGTTCCTTCACGATTTTGCTGAAGCCGGTGTCAGTAACACGACGCACGAGAAAAACCGGAGCCATGTTTTGCGGACCAAAAGGCTCCATTTGCTGTAAGATGTTATAGAACGAAGGCGTGATGTCTTTGAACGAGATCTCCGCATCGATAATGATCTCAGGTATCAGCAACTCCTTTGTTATGGAAGCGGATACGACTTCTTCAAACTTGGTCCTGAATATATCGACATTGTGCGTTTCCAGCGTCAGGCCAGCAGCGGCAAAATGCCCGCCATAAGCCACCAGGTACTCTCTGCAGGCATGGATCGCCTCGTACAGATTAAACCCGGGCACACTTCTGGCGCTTCCGGCTACATAGTCTCCGCTTTGTGTCAGCACTACCGTAGGGCGGTAATGATGTTCGATCAGCCGGGAAGCGACAATGCCTACAACGCCCTTATGCCAGTGAGGTTGATACACCACCGTCGAAGTCCGTTCGATCCAATGTTGATTCTGTGCGATTAATTCCAGCGCTTCGGCGGTTATACCGGTATCAGCTTCTTTGCGGTCTGTATTGTCACTATGTAGGAGCTCGGCATAGTGAAGTGCCTGTTCATCGGTTTCGGCAATAAATAACTGTACAGCCTTGGCCGCGTCATCCATCCGGCCTGCCGCGTTGACGCGCGGGGCGATCATGAATACAAGATTGTTGATATGTAAAGGCATTTTCGCCCCGCTCAGGGTAGCCAGCGCCTTAATGCCTGCATTCGGATGTTCATTGGCTCTTTTCAGTCCATAAAAGGCAAGGATCCGGTTCTCACCGACGATGGGAACGATATCTGCCGCAATGGCGGTGGCCACAAGATCGAGGTGTTTATAAGCGTGCTCTATCGGAAGGCCCAGCTTCTCGCAAAGCGCGCACATCAATTTGAATCCCACACTGCAGCCACACAACTCTTTGAAAGGATAGGGGCAATCTTGTTGTTTCGCATTTAAAATAGCTACTGCTGCCGGAATTTTTTCATCTGGAAGGTGATGGTCGCAGATAATAAAGTCGATACCCAAATCGTTGGCATAATCCACAAGTGCCACGGATTTTATACCACAATCCAACGCAATAATTAAGGTGTACCCGTTTTCTTTTGCAAAGTCGATTCCTGCCTTGCTGACTCCGTAGCCCTCCCGGTAGCGGTTCGGAATGTAAAAGCCCAGGTTGAGGTGCAGTGTTTTAAGGAATGCATACATACTGGCTACCGCCGTCGTGCCATCTACGTCATAGTCTCCGAATACCAAAATTTTTTCCTGACGCTGAAAAGCAGCAGTGATGCGGTCAACCGCTTTGTCCATATCCTTCATTAACCAGGGACTATGCAGTTGGCTAAGTTGCGGGCGAAAAAAATCGCGGGCCTGATCGAAGGTTTCAATGCCGCGCTGAACTAAGACAGTGCAGAGCGCTCTATTGATTTTAAGCGCCGCCTGCAGCGTCGAGATCTTTTCCGTGTCCGTCTTTAAAATATTCCAGCGCCTGATCAAAGTTTCATGTTTAAGGAGGAGCTACATAAAATATGTGTGACAAGCAAAGTCTGCAGCTCAGGTAAAGGACTGACCAGAATAATATCGGCCCGCCCGCTAAAATGGTAATTGTTTAATATTTACGTTCCGTGACGTATTCCACGAGATCCTGGAGCCCCTTGCGGTACTCGTTGTCGGGACATTGCATTAAAATGTCCAGCGCTTCTTTTTTATAAGCATACATTTTCTCGGTGGCATAGGTTATACCGCCGGTAGCCTTCACTACGTCGAGTACCCAGGCAACCTTCTTTTTATCGTTATTATTGTTCTTAACGATATTGATGACCTTCTGTCTGGTGGACCTGTCTGTATTATTTAATGTATATATCAACGGAAGCGTCATTTTCTTTTCTTTGATGTCATTGCCCGTCGGCTTCCCGACGTCTTCGTTGGCATAATCGAAAAGATCATCCTTGATTTGAAAGGCAATGCCCGTTTTTTCACCAAAAAGCCTCATTTTCTCTGCATCGTCATCTTTTTCAGAAGCAGACCATGCGCCCGCGCTGCAGGCAGATGCGAGAAGCGAAGCAGTTTTATTTTGTATTATTTCATAATAGATCTCTTCCTTCAGGTTGAGGCTTCTGGCTTTCTCCAGCTGGAGCAGCTCTCCCTCACTCATCTTCTTAACTGCATCAGTCAGAATGTGGAGAATGCGATAATCATGATTTTCAAGTGATAACATTAAGCCCTTTGCGAGAAGGTAGTCTCCTACAAGCACGGATGCTTTATTCTTCCAGAGCGCATACACGGAAAAAAAGCCTCTTCGTTCCAGGGAGTCGTCGACTACGTCGTCGTGCACGAGCGTAGCTGTGTGAAGAATTTCTACCAGTGACGCGGCCCGATAAGTAGCTTCGGTAGGTGTTCCAAACAGCTTAGCGGAGAGGAAAACAAACATCGGCCGCAATTGTTTGCCCTTCCTTTTTACAATGTACCGCAAAATGCTGTTTAAAAGAGGGGTTTGCCCCTTAACGGCGGTTTTAAAACGCTCCTCAAAACTTTCTAATTCACTTTTTATTAAAAAAACGGGTAAACTCATAATAATAATCAAGCAAAATACGGTAAATCTCTGCGATTATTTAATTTTTTGCACAGTATTTGTTACCTAGAATGACCAGCATTTTTAATTATTTTTTAGGTTAAAATTTGTTTTTTTAACAAATGGCTCTAAATTTGCTGAACTTATTAAGAAAATCATTTTAAATCTTAATCCTTAGTTATGACAAGCAAAAAGTACCAATTACTAGCAGGCCTTAGTTGCCTGGTTGCGTCGACAGGCTTCGCACAAGTGAGTCCGTCGCATCCATACACCGCACCACATCCGGTTTATGGAACAGTTTCCGTTACAGATTCTAATTACTACAACAACAAACAATTAGCTCAACACAACGAGTTCATGGTTGGTAACTATGACTACCCCGCTAAACCAAAAGATATGTGGGAATTGGGTATTAAAGGTGGTTCTTTCACCGTACCTGTTGGTGATGTTGATCCAAGATTGTTTAATTCTTTCGGTTTTGGTGGACACGTTCGTAAATCTTTAGGACATGTAATGTCTTTAAGACTTGAATATTTATATGGTGTTGCACAAGGTTTAAACTGGAGAGCTTCTACAGGCCATGTAGCTCAGGGACCTGATAATCCATGGGCGGCCTACGGTGAAAGCCCGGTTTATTATAACTACAAAACAAAGTCACAGGAGCTGTCTTTACAAACTTTATTTAACTTAGGTAATATCCGCTTCTATAAAGGCCAAACTGGTGCTACTATTTATGCATTAGCTGGTTTAGGTGTTAATACTTTCAAAACAAGTGTTAATGCTATGAACGGTGGTTCTATGTATAGTTTCCCTTCCGGTGATGCTACTTATGACAATCGCAGGGATATGTTAGACAACCTGAAAGACCTTTTAGATGATTCTTACGAAAGTTCGGCGGAAGTTGATCCTTCTAAAAAATGGAGCAAAACTTTCGCAGGTTATATTACTCCTTCTGCAACAGTTGGTGCTGGTATCGCTTTCCGTCTTTCTTCTCGAGTAAACCTTGCTTTAGAAGACCGCGTTATCTTTACTGGTTCTGATATGTTAGATGGTGTACGTTTTGACGAAAGCCGTACATTAAGCCCTGATAAAGATCTGTTTAACTACCTGACCTTAGGTCTTAACTTCAACCTGGGTAGCAAATCTAAAAGAGTTGAGCCTCTTTACTGGTTAAACCCACTTAACTATGCATATGGTGAACTTCGCAGGGTTCCTGAGATTATTCTTCCAGATGCTGATGGTGACGGTGTAACTGATCAGTTCGACCAAGAACAAACTCCTGCTGGTTGCCCAGTTGATACTCACGGTGTTAGCCGCGATACTGATGGTGACGGTGTGCCTGATTGTAAAGATAAAGAACTGGTTACTCCAACATACTGCCAGCCAGTTGACGCTGATGGTGTAGGTAAATGTCCTTGCCCAGAAGGTTGCGGTCCAGTTGCAGGTGATTGCGCTGCTTCTTTAGGAGCATTACCAAGCATCCACTTTGCTGCAAACTCTAACAATCTTTCTGATGACGCAGCAGCTACTTTATCAACTGTAGCTTCTAAATTGAAAGCTAATCCAAACTGTAAAGTAGTGGTTGTAGGATATTGCGCAGCAACTAAACGTCAGCAGCAATTAAGCTGGGATCACGTTAACAAAGTGATTTCTCACTTAGTAGAAAAAGAAGGCGTTAGCAGCGACAGATTTATCTTCAGCTCTGGCCAGGAAGGTGGTGATTGTGATGTAGTAGACATCCGTGCTGCTGCTCCAGGAGAAGATGGTCCAAACACTGTAGCTCCTCCACATCCAAATCTTCGCAAAAACTAATAACTTTTTGCTATAACAAATACAGAGCCCTTCTCTTTGAGGAGGGCTCTTTTTTTATTATAAAAAAAATAAATCTGTGAAAATCGCTTTAGCTTCTCCTTTATATCCTCAGTCTATACAGCATGCTTTGCAGCAGGTTGAAATGTATGCTTCGGAAGCTGCTGCTAAAGGTGCTTCTGTGATTTGTTTTCCCGAGTCGTTTTGCCGGGCTATCCATCTAAAAGGTACTCATTGCCGTCGCGTGTAAGCAAAAAAACCTGCAAGATGCATTAGCAGGCGTTGTAAAGATGGCTAAAGAAAATAATGTTGCTACCATTTTACCCATGGACTGGTATGAAGATGCCAGATTTTTGAATGTCGCTTTTGTGATATCCAGAGCAGGTGTTGTGTTGGACTATCAACCGAAATGCCAGCTAGACCCCACTGAAGATGGTATATGGGATGCTGGAGACAGCAGAGCCGTTTTTGAGCTAGACGGTGTCAAAATTGGCATTGCTATCTGCCACGAAGGTTTTCGCTATCCCGAAACGGTTAGGTGGGCCGCTGTTCGGGAGCATCCGTTGTTTTCCATCCGCATTTCACGGGTAGTAACGCAAAAGGAAATACACTTACTGACTGGGGTGCTGCGTCAAATCCTTATTACGAAAAAGCGATGATTATGCGGGCGGCTGAAAACACAGTCTTTTTCGTGAGTGTCAATTATGCGGTGAAATATCAGGAATCGGCGTCGTCAGTGATTGGACCAGAGGGTAATTGCATTGCTTTCCAGCCTTATGGGAAGTCTGGTGTTTTAGTAGCGGATATTGATGTTTCATTGGCCACACGAAGGCTTGCCATGCGATTTAAGCTAGAACTTTACCTGTTGTAAATCTTTTAAAACATTTAGTCATCCATTTCTTCTCTAATAGCATCGCTGATGTTCACCAAAACCTTATCTATACGGTGACCATCCATATCCATTATCTCAAAATCAAAGCCGTTCCATTCTAATTTTTCAGAGGCGGTTGGTATACGTTTTAACTTGTGCAAGATAAAACCGGCTATCGTATCAAATTCCTGTTCTCCTTCATTCATCCAATCTGCTTTGTCGAAATAAGAAAGGAAGTCATAAAAAGGTAATTGCCCGTCTACCAGGAAGCTGCCATCTTCTCTTTGTATTACCTCGTACTCGTCGTCGTCATGCTGAGGCATATCGCCTATAATCGCTTCCAGTATGTCTTTTATGGTGATCATGCCCAACACGCTTCCATATTCATCCACAATGAAACAAGAGTGTAGCTGTGATTCCTTGAACTTTTCCATCACCTTAAAAGCTGTGTTATTTTCAGGCACGAAGAGTGCCGGCCGCATCAGGTCTTTGAACAAGATGGTATCCCGGTTGGTGTAAAGATCTTTAAGCGAAATAACCCCTTTAATATTATCGATCTCGCCTTCACAAATGGGGTATATAGAGTGGGGCTCTTTCAAAATCTTCTCCTTGATCATTTCCTCAGTGTCGGTTGTGCTGAACCAAACGATATCGCTGCGGTGCGTCATCAGTGAAGTAATATTCCTGTCGCTCAGATGAAACACCCGTTCGATGATCTCCTGCTCGGTTTCTTCGAGCGTCCCTTGTTCTGTACCCTCGTTGATGATCGCCTTGATTTCTTCCTCGGTAACCTGTGAATCATCGGTTTTGATCTTAAATAATCTTGTGATCAAACCGGTCGATTTTGTCAATAACCAAATGAAAGGGAAAGTGATCCAGCTTACAATCCGCATAGGCGCCGCTACAAATTTAGCGATGCGCTCAGGAGAGGACAAGCCGATACGTTTAGGGATCAACTCACCAAACACCAGAGAGAAATACGTGATTAGTATTACTACAGCGGTCGTAGCAATTCCTTTGCTGTACGGCGCCAGCGCGGGAAACCGCTCTACAAAAGCAACGATGTCGCCCGTAATTTTATCGCCTGAATAAAGACCTGTTAATATACCTATCAGCGTTATGCCGATTTGTACGGTTGAAAGAAAATGATCCGGATGATTAGCCAGCGCCAAGGCATCTTTCGCTTTTTTATCCCCTTTATTTGCCTGTGCCTCTAATCTCGCTTTTCTGGCAGACACCAACGCGATTTCCGCCATAGAGAAGAGGCCGTTCAGTAAAATCAGTAAGGCTATAATGAGTAATTCCATTAAATTATTATTGAATGCTTATCGAAGATAGGAAATCCGAATTTTCTGTTGAATATATTACCGGTAAACAAACCGATGCCCGTGCCAAGCAAAGCGCCGGCCAGCACATCAAAGGGATAGTGGACTCCTACATATATTTGTGCGAACCCAATGATCGCGGCCCATACAAATAGCAACCATGAATACCTGAAAATGTTTTTAAAAGTAATAAAGAAGAATGCCGAAATGCCAAAATGATTAATGGCATGATTGGAAACAAAGCTAAACCCGCCGCTGCATCTTCCCAGCAACATTCTCACATGACCAAACATTTCCGGATCAGAACAAGGGCGGAGCCGTTCAAAGCCTTCTTTAAAGACCCTTGCGCCGACCAGATCGGTGCAGGCCGTTGTGGCTAACACCAACGCAAACCACCACCATCCGTTCTTCTTAAAGTTAATGACTGTAAAGGCTACGATAAACAAGTACAAAGGTCCCCAGGCAAAAGAATTACGCATAAACGGCAAAACACTGTCAAGCTGCGTGTTAGCCATCTTTATATTAATGAGTTCAAACAACCACCGGTCGGCATTTACAAACCATTCCGGTAAGGGAATATAACCAGGTATATCCATAAGATGCAAAAATAGTGATACTGGTCAATTTTTCCCTTAAGTTTATGATCCTTTTACCGGTATCCGTTACCTGACTGTTTTTCTAAAAGTCGCATTCGCTGTGGCGGCAATATGTATGCATGGCAACTTTATATTCAACGGTGCTTAACATCTTTTACAAGTTCCTGGCTTATCTTAGCGCTCATGAACCGTAAGAAGTTTATCGCTTCAACAACGGCTTTTGCCGTTAGCCCCTTTTTATCAGCTAAGGCAGACAGCATGTTTCCAGCGGATGAGGAAAAGGAAAGTATCCCTCCTTATTTAAAGCCCGGTGATATGATCGGGATCACTTCTCCCGCCGGATATATTACCCGTGAGGGTATTATCCCTGCCGCCACATTGCTCCAGCAATGGGGCTTTAAAATTCGTGTAGGGTATACCATAGGCAAGCGCGATCATACTTTCGGCGGCACTGACGACGAACGGTTGCAGGACTTGCAGATGATGCTTGACGATCCGCAGATAAAGGCGATCATGTGTGCCCGCGGCGGTTATGGCAGCGTGCGCATTGTAGACCGCCTGAGATGGGACAAGTTCAAAAGCCATCCGAAATGGGTGATTGGCTTCAGCGACATCACGGTGCTGCATTCCCATATTCAAAAAACACTGGGAGTTGCTACCATTCATTCCAAAATGTGTAACAGCTTTCCGGACGCTTGGGAAACGGCAGATCCTTTGCAAAAGCAAACGATTGAATCTATACACCAGGCGCTTACCGGCCAGCGCATGCAATATACGGCAATAGCCGACGCTCAAAACCGCATGGGCAGTGCCACTGCCCCACTGATAGGGGGCAATCTGAAAACGCTTGAGAGCCTTGCAGGATCGGCGTCTGATATCAACACAGATGGAAAGCTGCTTTTCGTCGAAGACACCGGTGAATATCTTTATAGTATCGACCGGATGTTTTGGAACCTGAAGCGCACCGCCAAACTGTCCAGGCTCGCAGGGCTGATCGTTGGGGGAATGAAAGTGAAGCAAGATGACCCCGGTGAATACTTCGGACAATCGGTATATGATATCGTGCTCAATAAAGTCAGGGAGTATAACTATCCCGTTTGTTTTAACTTTCCTGTTGGACACCAGATCGATAATTTCGCGGTGAAATGCGGCGTCCGGCATGAGCTAGTCGTTAATAGCTCAGGGGTTTCTTTAAAAGAATCGCTTTAATTTTTTCTATTCCTATGTCTGTTAAAATTCCACCTTATCTAAAGCCCGGAGATACTATAGGACTGATATGCCCTGCCGGCTACATGGACTTTCAAAAAGTGGCTGAGTGTGTGCGGGTGCTGGAAGAAGTATGGGGCTACAAAGTAAAGATCGGAGCGACGGTGGGAGGTTCTTCACCGACCTACTTTTCCGGGACGGACGAAGAGCGGCTCAGGGATCTGCAGGAGATGTTAGATGATGATACCGTTCAGGCAGTGCTCTGTGCCAGGGGTGGTTATGGAATGGGCCGCATCATTGACGAGCTCAATTTTAAAAAGTTTCGCAAGAAACCTAAATGGGTGATCGGGTTCAGCGATATTACCATTTTCCATACGCATTTGCATTCAAACTATTCTATTTCTTCCCTTCATGCGCCAATGGCTGCAGCGTTCAATGATGAGGGATACTCCAATAGCTATGTCCTTTCCCTGAAAGACGCATTAGAGGGAAAACCTGCCAGCTACACCTGCGATGCCCATGAGTTGAACAGAACAGGAACGGCCAGTGGTGCATTGGTAGGCGGTAACCTGGCCTTATTAGTACACGGTATTGGTACGCCTTCTGAGATCAAAACGAAGGGCCGCCTTCTTTTTATTGAAGACATCGGCGAGCAGAAATATGCGATAGATCGGATGATGGTGCAGCTAAAAAGAAGTAATAAGCTGGAGCACCTTGCAGGACTAATTGTAGGGGGATTTTCGGATACACGCGATACGGACCGGCCATTCGGAGCGTCAATACAGGAGATCGTTTTAAATGCGGTAAAATCATATAGCTATCCCGTTTGTTTCGATTTCCCGGTGAGCCATGAGATGGAGAACTATGCTTTGAAGATCGGAGTGGAATACCGGCTACAAGTGGGCCGGGAAAAAGTAACCTTGGACGAATAATAATCGCAAAAAGCAAAAAAAATCCCCAACATTAAAGATGTTGGGGACTTCATCAAAAACCATTAACCATTAAACCTTATCCTATGAAAATTCAATTCGAAATTACGACATAAAGGGATATTTAGCAAACGATTGTTAATACTTTTATCAAATTTTCACATTTTTTTATCATTTTATTTAGGCTGACTTGACGAGAAGTATTCTATGTCAATGAAAAAGAAAAGAGACCTTGACAGTCCAAGATCTCCTTATTCCCATGTAAAACAACGGAAGGGGCCGGCGTGTCCGACGCGTTCCGTAGATTAAAGTACGAAAAGATTTGGTCTGCTGTTTACAGCACGCCAGAATATTGATCGTAAACAACTGAATTTGCCAGATACTGCATGGGTAATTGTTGTATTTGGGCGTGCGGTCTCTTTGGCGGCTTAGGTCTGCGCGGCGGGCGCGGTGGCCTTGGAGGAGCGCAGGAAGCGACGATAATGGCTGTTGTTGCCAGCAACATATACAAGTAGCTTAAAGGGCGAACTTTCATATTATCCTGATTTTTCTGGAATACTCGCAACAAACACGCCAAATCCGCTTCATAAAAAAGCCGTCTGTAGATCAGACGGCTCCTTATTTATACGATAATCTTAATTTAGAAGGTATATCGTGCGGAAACTCCTACGCTGGGATAGAAGTTCTTGTACTTGTGATAATCAAAAGGCTCCACTACGGCAATAGTGGGTCGCACGTCAGCTGAAACAGCTAAAGGTATCTTAGAAAATTTGTAGTCAGCGCCACCGGTTGGATACAACCCAACACCAAAACCACTGTAATACTTATCATCAGAGAAAGTGTTAGACAATACCACACCGCCGCCCACGAACCATTTCAATCCGGGCACAGGTTTAATGTCAAAGTGGTGCTGATAGGTTCCTGAAGCGGAAACGCTTGTCCAGCGTGCTCCTCCAAATCTGTCAGGATTAACGCCGAGGTTAAACTCTAAAGCCGAAGCATCATTTAAAAAAGTTTTGTACGCAGCTGACACTACATCGTAGTAACCGCTTCCCAACCGGAGGCCGATCGATTGTCTGTACTCGCTTTGCGCCAGCAGTGCAGTAGCAGCGCATACAAAGGCCATTGTAAGAACGAATTTCATTTTCATAATTGGATAATTTTTAAGAGCGCAAAGGTACAAAATACAACGCTTGTACAGCAAAAAAAAGAGCCTGTGTCTTTAAAACACAGGCTCTTGTCAACTATTTAATATCAAATGATTAAAAGTCTTTGTTGTAGTCGCTGCTACGGTCACGGTATCCGCCGCCGCCATAACCGCCGCTGCTTTTCTTGTAACCGCCGCCGCCGTAACCGCCACCGCTGTTACCGCCGAAGCTTCTTTTTTTGAATCCGCCGCCGCTGTTACCGCCTTCTTTTGGACGGCTTTCGTTTACGACAATGTTTCTGCCGTCAACTTCAGTTCCGTTTAAAGCGTCGATAGCTGCTTGTGCTTCATCATCGCTTGCCATTTCAACAAAACCAAAGCCTTTGCTACGGTTAGTGAACTTGTCTAAAACGATCTTTGCAGAAGATACTTCGCCATGTGGGCTAAAAAGGTTTTGTAAATCCTGGTCCTTTAGGTTCCAGCTTAAATTACCAACGTAAATGTTCATTTTTTTTGTTTTAAAGAATTTTAAAGTAAGTGAGAAACAGTAACCAAGATCAATGAACATTTATGTAACATGGAACCTTAATACTGAATATACACCATAATATATTACAAATATAACCCGTAATTTAATAAATACTGTAATAATTTTGTATTAAAAGGCAAACAAAAAAAGCGCCCACCTGAAAGGCGGGCGCTGAAAATGAATTGTCAAAAGAACAAATTACTCAGCAACTACTTCAAAATCAACCTCGGTAGAATGACCATTCCCGAAGTCAATGGTTGCTTTATGGGTTCCTAATTCTTTAACTTCTTCGTTAATCTGGATCTTTTTACGGTCGATTTCGTAGCCTTTTTGTTCACGGATCGCGCGGCTGATCTGAAGATTAGTTACGCTACCAAAAATTT
This sequence comes from Niabella sp. ZPM-14, assembly GCF_055693045.2. Classification (NCBI taxonomy): domain Bacteria; kingdom Pseudomonadati; phylum Bacteroidota; class Chitinophagia; order Chitinophagales; family Chitinophagaceae; genus Niabella; species Niabella sp. ZPM-14. The sequence goes on along the minus strand of NZ_CM181148.1, from coordinate 2,068,735 downwards.
TACCTGTCGTACCTGTTTTAGCGCCGATAGTTAAAGGCGAAGCGCTCAGTTTGCTGATCACATCATTGATGGCAGCCAGCATAGCATCTTCTTTTTTCTTAGCTTGTTTAAGCCTTTCCTCTAACTGTTTTTTGTTACCTGCGCTGTTTTCAACTGCTAATTTGCGAGGCAGTAAGAAGTTACGGGCATAGCCGTTTTTTACATTTACTACTTCGTTCGCAGCGCCCAGATTGTCTACGTCCTGGATTAAAATTACTTCCATTGTGTGGTTTTTAGTTCCCTCTTGCCCAATCCTTGATTGTGACTGTCCTTCGCCTGCGGCGAGTTAGGGATGGTTACTAATTGGTTCATGATTGATGGCTCGTCGTTTTTCGCTATGAACCATCAACTATAGCTATGAACTATTTTAAAAGATCTGTTACGTAAGGTAAAAGTGCCATCTGGCGGGCTTTCTTAACAGCATCAGATACTCTGCGCTGAAATTTCAGGCTGTTGCCGGTTAAACGACGAGGTAACAGTTTACCTTGCTCGTTCAGGAACTTTTTCAGGAACTCTATGTCTTTGTAGTCAACATAGCGGATGCCATATTTCTTAAAGCGGCAGAATTTTTTTACGCGCTTGTCGGTTTTAATGGCCGTAAGGTATTTGATTTCATTCTTTGCCATAATATTAAGCCTCCACTGCTTTTTCAGTTCCTGTTTTTACGCCACTAGCTTTTTTTGCATTATACTCAACGGCGTATTTATCGAGTTTAGTGCAAAGGTGACGAAGCACAGCCTCGTCGCGAAGAAGCTGGATCTTCAGCTTCTCATTGAAGTCGGATGGCGCAGTATATTCCATTACCCAGTATAAACCTGTGGTTTTTTTCTGGATCGGATACGCCAGTGATTTCAATCCCCATGGATTTTCGTGAACGATAGAGCCACCTGCTTCTGTTACCATGTCGGCAAACTTTTTCTGAGCAGCTTTAAACTCATCTTCGCTTAAAACCGGGGTAAAAATCACCATCAATTCATAATTGTTCATTACCCTGTGAAATTTGGTTAAAAAATAAAAATTTCCCCAGCGTTTTGCTAAGGGGCTGCAAAGATAGGTTTTTTCTTCTAAAAGACGGTGTAACCGTTGCCGCATCAGAATTTCGGAGGCCCTGCCAATTCCGGTAGCCGGCGTGAAGCGGCGTCCGCAAATTTAAGTTTATTAATTACCGTTGAAAGTTAAGGGATCAATTGGACTTCGCCTGTCGCATGGGCTCCGGCTGAAGGCGTTATAAAACGTTGATAACTATTTGCTAAAAGAAAAAGCCCGGGCGTCTATACGCCGGGCTCTTAAAAATTAATGGAGCGGATCATTGGTTGTCACCCAAGCTATACTCGTTGTTTTCTTCGTCCTCTTCGCCGATCTCTTCATTTTCATCGTCCGCTTCCTGTCCGGGAACATCCAGATCTTTTCCATCTCTGGGAATCTTTTCATTCAGTTTTTCACCTTCAAAGTCTGCGTTGTCCAATTGCGCACTTTGGAGGTCCTGATCATCATCAGTTTGCATGAATTCGGACTGCCGAAGCAGCTCTTTTTCTTCTTTGCTGACGTCGGTGTCCATATCGAGGTCCGGGTCTTCTCCTTCCTGCGGATCATCCAAAATGCCCACTCCTTCTTCATCGTCGGACGCGACTGTCAGATTCTCATCCAGACTGGGTTCAGGAGGTTTTACATGTTCTTGTCCGGGGATGTCGCTCACTTCCGGAAGATCCATTGTTACTTCTTCGGGCGCTAACTCTTTTTTATCTTTTTCTGAATCGGGCAGATCTGTATGTAAGTTTGTCATAGATACGAGGGTTTAGTTCTCTTACAAAAAAACAAATACAGTGCCATTACCCATTAAGGAATGCCTAAAGCCCTGTTGCGATGATCAGCGATCAAATAGTATTGATGACTTGGCGATAAATAAAAAGCGTGCCTTAAAGCTGTAACTTTTAAGACACGCTTTGCGCAGCAATAGCCGCTAATTATTTCAGCTCCTCTTTGATATCTTCCATCAATTTATGCGCGATATGATTGGCTTTGCTTTCAAAATCACTTTCTGAATAAATGCGGATAATAGGCTCCGTATTCGAGGTGCGAAGATGTACCCAATCGTTATCGAATTCGATTTTAAGCCCGTCTTCGTCATTGATCGGGTTCTTGGCATATTTCTTTTTAATGTTTTTAAAGATCGCTGCTACGTCCACACTGCTATCCAGCTCGATCTTATTCTTGCTGATAAAATAATCGGGGTAATGGTTACGCAGCGATTTGATGCCGCCTTTCTGATTTGCCAGGTGCGAGAGAAACAATGCAATGCCGATCAGGGCATCCCGTCCGTAGTGGAAGTCCGGAACAATGATACCGCCGTTGCCTTCACCTCCGATCACAGCGTTAACCTCTTTCATTTTATGAACCACATTCACTTCTCCAACAGCAGAAGGGAAGTATTCGCCGCCTCTTTTCAGCGTAATCTCTTTCAATGCCTTGGTGCTGCTCATGTTGCTGACCGTGTTTCCTGGACGCTGAGATAAAATATAATCGGCAACGGCCACCAGGGTATATTCTTCGCCAAACATGCTACCATCTTCACAAACAAAGCAAAGCCGGTCTACATCGGGATCTACAGCTATTCCCAGGTGTGCTTTTTCTTTTACTACTGTATTGCTGAGCTCGGTGAGATGGTGGGGCAGCGGCTCAGGGTTGTGCGCGAAGTTTCCGTTGATCTCTTTATTCAGTACGATGATTTTTTCAACGCCTAATGCCCGGAGTAAAGCCGGAACAAAAGTGGCTCCGGTAGAATTGATCGCATCTACAACTACTTTGAAGTTCTTGCCACTAATCGCATTTTTATTGACCAGGGGGTAATTCAGAATCGCATCAATATGTTTTTGCATGTAGCTGTCGTCAGTCGTTACTTTACCCAGCTTGTCAACAGGACTGAAGGTAAAGTCTTCCGCTTCCGCGATGCGCAACAGTTCCTGACCGGTGGCTCCGGAGATAAATTCGCCCTTTTCATTCAGCAGCTTCAGCGCGTTCCATTCTTTGGGGTTGTGGCTGGCTGTCAGGATAATGCCCCCGTTCGCCTTTTCCATTGGCACCGCTATTTCAACAGTTGGAGTGGTGCTCAATCCGAGGTCTACCACGTCAATGCCCATAGCAGACAATGTTGATTGAACCAGGGCGCTTACCATGGCGCCGCTGATGCGGCCGTCCCGCCCGATTACCACTTTCACGGTGTTGCCGGTGGCATTCTTTTTTAAAATGGAACCGTACGCGGCTGTGAATTTCACCACATCAACAGGCGATAATGTCGAACCTGTCTGTCCGCCGATCGTTCCGCGTATTCCTGAAATACTTTTTATTAGAGGCATATAATTTCTTGTTTGGGTTGCAAATGTAGCTAGAAAAGTCGGGAAGATGGAGGTGGGAAGTCGGGAAGTCGGAGGTCAGAAGTCAGAAGACGGAAGACGGAAGTTCGAAGACGGCAAATCGATTCTTATTTTATTTGTTGATCGGTACTTCTGAAAATTAAAGCCTGCCACTTTTCAGCTGGAAAGAATTTGTTAATTAACTATCATTGAACCTTTCATTTGGCAAGAGCGCAGCGGATTGAGATGATTTTTCGATTACCGGATTAAAAATTAAATTTGTAAAAACATTCAAATGGCAAACGTATTAGAAAAAGAATGGAATAGTTATTTTATGCAGTTGAATGAAACAGAAAAAAAATCTGTTTTGCAAATGATTCGTGCTTTTGTGAAGGGGCGTAAAAGAGAAGAGGCAATAACTATCGAGCAATATAATCGTGAGCTGGATGAGGCTGAGAAACAAATTGAGGCGGGAGATTTCATAACGCAGGAAGAGTTGGAAAAAGAAATGCTGAAATGGTAAATGACCACCTACAAATTGTATGGAGCCGTGGAGCGTGGCGACAGTTGGAAGCTGCTTATGAATTTATACAAAAGGATTCGTTGGCAAACGCAGAGAAAGTGAGAGCAGCCATTATAGCAATCACTAAAGGGCTTACAAAGCATCCGTGCAAGTACAATCTTGATAAATATAAAATCGAAAATGACGGGAGCTACCGGGCTTTCGAAAAACATCGCTATCGAGTAAGTTATCGGGTATTGAAAAATATAATAAGAATATTAAGAGTACGCCACACCAGCATGAAACCGAAAGACTATTAGCAAGCACCCGTCCCTCTACGCCACGCGTTCAAACCACCCGCCATATATTCCTCCGCTTAATCAATAATAATTACCTTTGGCCGTTAATTACAGGATTTTAAAGTAATATATGAGCGAATATAAAAGAGTATTGGTTACGGCCGCCCTGCCGTATGCAAATGGGCCTATACATATCGGACATCTGGCGGGATGTTATATACCGGCAGATATCTATGTCCGGTTTTTGCGGGCGCAGCAAAAAGACGTGAAGTTTATTGGAGGAAGCGATGAGCACGGCGTTCCTATTACCATTCGTGCGATGAAGGAAGGCGTGTCTCCCCAGCAAATTGTGGACCGGTACCACGAACAGATCAAGCATAGCTTTGAGCAGATGGGTATTTCTTTCGATGTTTATTCCCGCACGTCCAGCCCAGTGCATCATGAAACGGCATCCGCTTTTTTTAAGAACTTATACGATAAGGGGCTGTTTGAAGAAAAGGAAAGCGAACAATATTTTGATGAAAAGACGAACACGTTTTTAGCAGATCGCTACATAACCGGCGAATGCCCGGTGTGCCACAATCCCAATGCTTATGGCGATCAATGTGAGAAATGCGGAAGCTCTCTTTCCCCTGAACAGTTGATCAACCCGCGCAGCACATTAAGTGATGCGATACCTGTCAAAAAGAAGACAAAGCACTGGTATTTTCCGCTGCAGCAATATGAGTCCTTTTTAAACAAATGGATCCTCGAAGATCATAAAGAGTGGAAGAATAATGTGTACGGCCAATGTAAGAGCTGGCTGGACAGCGGATTGCAAAGCCGCGCAATGACACGCGACAGCAACTGGGGCATTAAAGTACCCTTGCCGGATGCGGAAGGAAAAGTACTGTATGTATGGTTTGATGCGCCTATCGGTTATATCTCGGCTACGAAAGAGCTCACGGATCAATGGGCCGATTACTGGTGCCAGGAAGACACCAAACTGGTCCATTTTATTGGGAAGGATAACATCGTGTTTCACTGCATCATTTTCCCTTCCATGCTGAAAGCGCACGGCGGGTTTGTATTGCCGGATAATGTGCCGGCCAACGAATTCCTTAACATAGAAGGAGACAAGGTTTCCACGAGCCGCAACTGGGCCGTGTGGGTACATGAATTTATTAAAGATTTCCCCGGCTGCGAAGATGTGCTGCGTTATGTGTTGTGTGCCAATGCGCCGGAAAATAAGGATAACGATTTCACCTGGAAAGACTTCCAGGACCGGAACAACAGCGAGTTGGGATCTATCTTTGGAAACTTTGTCAACCGCACTTTCGTATTGATGCACAAGCTGTGCGGAGGAAAGGTGCCGAAGCTCCATGCGGAGATCCTTGATGATAAAGACAAAGGTATTATCGCCGATATTGAAGCTGCCAAAGGGAAAGTACAAACTGCATTGGAGCATTACCGGTTTCGCGATGCTTTATATGAAGTAATTGATCTGAGCCGCAAGGGCAATAAATACATGCAGGAAAAAGAGCCCTGGATCGCAGCTAAAAAACTGGCTGAAGACCCTGAAGCTCAAAAGAGCATAGATAACTGTCTTCACCTTTGTTTACAGCTAACGGCCAACCTGGCGATTTTGGTCAATCCGTTTCTGCCTGCAACTGCTAAAAAAATGTTGCACATGATGAAAGTGGTAGATAAGATGCTGGATTGGGAGAATGCGGGAAAGACCAACCTGCTTAGTGTCGGCTACAGCTTGCGTGCGCCGGAAATACTGTTTAGAAAGATTGAAGATGCAGAGATCGAGGCGCAGATACAAAAACTGAAAGCGGGCGCAGCGTCGGCTTCCTCCAACTCCTCCAACGGAGGGGATTCGAAAGTTGCAGAAGCTCCATCTCCTTCGGAGAGGACAAGGGCGAATACCCTGAAACCTGAAATTGTATATGATGACTTCGCTAAACTCGATCTTAGATCAGGCACGATCCTGTCAGCAGAAAAAGTGCAGAAAGCCGATAAGTTATTAAAGCTTGAAGTGGACCTGGGTTTTGAAAAAAGAACGATCGTGTCCGGTATTGCCCAACACTTTGATCCTGAAAGTATTGTTGGTAAAAAAGTGGTGGTAGTGGCCAACCTCGCTCCCAGAAAAATGAGAGGAATTGAAAGTAATGGCATGATATTGATGGCAGAGGATGCGGACGGCAAATTAATTTTTGTAAATGCAGACGCCCCGGTGGCGAATGGCAGTAACGTAAGTTAGCACAACTTAACAATTGTTTACAGCAGGCCGGATGTTTTGTCCGGCCTTTTGTTTATTTTTAAGCATTGGCTGTTCCTATGTAATCATTGACTATAAACCATAAATACGGCATTTGAAGAAGAGGATTAGTTTACGAGAACTGAAGCTGAAAAAGCTGCGTTTTAAACGGCTGCGCTACCGGACCATGCTCATATTGCTTGGGGTCATAGCCACCGTTGTATTAGCATTTAATTTTTGGTTCATTGATCACGCTGAGGAAGCCCTCGAGCAAATAGTTTCCACCCAATCGAAAGGAAAGCTGAGACTGAAAGTAGCTGAGTTCAAATTCAATTGGATTAAAAATAAGATCGAGCTCAAAGACGCCTCGATATTCAGTACAGACTCGACGGCATCGACAAGCTATGCGGTCAATACCAAAAGCATCCGTATCAAAGCCAGGGGATTTTTGCCCTTATTGTTCAACAGGGAAATACTCATCGACTCCATAAAGCTCGATGCGCCAAAGGTCGTCTTTACGCGTAACCGCGCGCGCCGTAAAAGCCGTAAGGATACAACCACAGACAACAGCAGCTTTTCAGTAGCCGAGGAAATGGGGCGGATCTCCAAGTCGCTCACCGAGGCGATTAATGTATTGCAGATAGATAAATTCCGGCTGGACAATGGAAGCTTTTCACTGATCGACAGGACCAAAGCCAGTGAGCGGCCGTTTGCCGTAAGCAACATCTTTGTACAACTGGACAACCTGCAGCTTGATAGCACCACCGGCGGAAGGCACAAGGAAAAGATCTCTTTTACCGACAATATCGCAATAAGAACCTTCAATCAAAACATCGCATTTCCGGGCGGCAGGCATTTCATATCGTTTAAAGATTTCAGGGTGAACCTGCAGAACCAGCGGGTCGAGTTTGACAGCTGTACGCTCCGGGCCATCAAAGGCGACAGCTCCAAGACCGCATTCCGGATCTTTTTCGACAAACTGCAGCTTACCAATATCAACTTCGATTCTTTATACAGCTCAGAAACGATCATCGCTGATTCCGTATTCTGTAACCGGCCACAGATCTACCTGGACATTGACAGTGACCGGAGCAATGGAAAAGATGACAAGAAAAAGAAAGGGCGGAGAGAACGTGTTGACGATGTGATCCAGCAGCTGCTGGGCGATATGAAACTGGGTTATGTTGGCGTAAACAATGCCGATATTGACGTGAATACCATACGCGGTGGTAAGACCAGCGTATTCTCCTCCCGCAACAATAATTTCGATATGTATGGGCTAGTGGTTCGGCAAAACGAAGAGCGACCCATCTCGCTCGACAAATTCGTCATGTCGCTTCACAATTATGAAAACGTGCTGCGCGATGGGCGGTACGCTATTTCATTTGACAGCGTCCGGTTTGAGGACGATGTGATCAACCTGAGTAAATTTAATTTCAAAGAGTTTGACCGGGGAAAACCGATCAAAAGCCTTTCTATGCCGAGCTTCCAGGTTCGCGGGCTTTCATGGGAAGCACTTTTATATGAGAACGTATTCTCCGCGCAAAGCGCCGTGTTTTATGACCCCAAAGTCAATTATGTCTTAACCAATAAGAAAAGAACCCGATCAAAAAACTTATTCGAAACGTTGAATAATGTGGATGACGTCATGGATCTGAAAAATCTCGGCATCTATCGCGGTGATATCGTGTTGACATTTCCGAAAGGCGGCACTTTGCATCTCACCAATACCCATCTTGATCTGCGCGCCAACGAGTTCACGAGTGCCAACCGGATCAAGAGCGTGCAACGTTCTGTGAACCTGCTGAGTTTCGACAGGGGGATCTTTAAAAAAGGTGATCTCACTGCCAACCTGTACCAGGTCCATCTTTCAGAGAATAAAAGCGGTTTATCCGCGGCGAAGATGCTGCTGACTTCCCGCGCAGTAAAGGCGGATGCCAATGCTATGTATATCGGAACTGTGGTGCTGGACAGCGCCAGTCAAAGTGTGATGATCGATGGCGTCAAATGGAAGAATGCTTCCGTAAATATCACGCAAGCCGGCGCCGGGAAGGCTCCCGGACCTACGCAAAAGAAAAAGACGCCGCTCGTACTTAAAAATATACACGGGGCTAATACTTCTATTGAGGCGCTGATCAAAGACAATAAGATCACGGGCACTTTCAATACGATCCTGCTGAACGAGTTTACGCAGAATGTGGCAGGAAAGCCGGAAATACAGGGGCTTAGCCTGGATGGACAAGATGTGTTAATGCTGGGCCCGGATTTGCGGGTTTCAGTAAGCAAGCTTGACATCAAGGACAAAAATCACAGTATCATCGAAGATATACAGGTTGAAAAAATCAATATGCTTGACTCTATTGTCGCGATGATCCCGAGATTGACGATTATACCTAATATCACGGAGATTGTTAGCGGCAACCTGACCCTTCAGGGCCTCGTGCTCACCGATCCGAAAGTCGACGCGAAGATCGGTTACAAAGACAGCGCAGATAAGGCAGCCAAAAAACCGCTTCGTATCGAGCTCGGTTCCGCTTTATTGGAACGCCCGGATATCCGGCTGGAACTGGTGAACAAGCAGGACTCGGCCAGCTATATCAGCTGGGACGGGGCTAAATCCAACAGTTATCTGCGGATCAAAGAGTTTACGTCTACGCCTGAAGCGCCGGTGAAGGCGGAGCAGATCAAAATGTATCTCACTAATTTTCAATTCATCACCGCCAGGGCCAAAAAATATGCGACCAATGATAACAAGCTTAATATAGAGCTTAACGATGTTCTGGTAAAGGAGAGCGACGGGAATAAGCTGGACTGGCGTGCAGATCTGAACATTCTTTCATTAGACAAACTGGCCTTCGACAGTTTAGGAAAAAACAATGCGGTGCTGGAGCTGGACAAAGGTGATGTCCGGCATGTGGCACTGAATTCGAAATATATGGGCAGCATCGGTGACATCATTACTAATAGTGACCGGCTGAGTGTGAACGGAACGAATGGTAAATTTACTACCGCTAAAAGTAATCTTCAATGGTACGGTTTTACCGTGAAAGATCGCGTATTGGGTGTCGACTCGCTGAGCCTGGTGCCGCAGCAATCGGTAGAAGAATACCGGGTTTCGAAAGCCTTCAATGAGGACTATCTGAAAATCAAAACCGGGAAAATTATCGGCGGACCAATTGACCTTGAAAAGTATAACAACGACAGCATTTTGAGTATCGGTCGCATCGAGCTGAATGATGTCGATCTGTTTACTTTTAAAGATAAGACGCAACCCGACACGGCGAAGCGATACAAACCGCTGCCGGCCGAGATGTTGCTAAAGCTGAAAAGCAGCCTGAATATTGACAGTGTGAACCTGAATAATATGCACGTAACGTATTGGGAAATCAATCCCAACACAGATACTTTGGGGATCATACCAGTGGCCAATCTCAATGCAGCGATAAAGAATATTAAAAACTATAACATCCAACCGAATGACAGTATCTATATCATTGCCTCGGCTGACGTGTTGAATGAATTGCACACGAGACTTAACGTGGCCCAGTCTTATGTAGATACGACTGGTTATATGCGCATGCAATTAACCACTGGCCCGATGGATCTGACGAAATTCAATGCCGTATTGGTGCCGCTGGTGGGTGCCAAGGTGTTCAAAGGTCAGCTGGGTCAACTGCAGGTGAACGCTATCGGAAATAATGATGCGGCCATTGGATCGGCCTACATGTATTATGATGGCTTAAAACTTGGCTTGTTGAATAAAAAGGATTTGCCCAACCAAACTTTTATAAACAAAGTGGTGAGCTGGGCTGCCATGACCTTCATTGTAAGAAATAACAACAAGGGCAAAAAGTCGTTGGTGTTTTTTGAGCGGTGGCAGGACAAATCTCCTATCAATTATATTATCAAAACCACGTTGGAAGGTATCAAGTCCAGCATCGGTCTGCCCGGAGCCAAAAAGAAATTACGCAAGTATAAAAAAAGGGCGGACCGGGGTGACAAAATGCCTGTTGACGCCGCTTCCGACGAATGATCCGAACGATGACATTTTAAGTAAATATATATTTCTTCCCTCTAGAGTATGACAACCAATAACCTATTACCCGACTTTAGTTTCAACGGATACGAATTTTCCGTGGATCCGTCAAGAATTCAGATTGACATTGTCTTTGCTTATCTCAGCCAGGAAAGCTATTGGGCCAAAGGTATTCCTGTAGAGACCGTTGAAAAGTCGATAGCACATTCCATATGTCTCGGCATTTATGAGCCGCAAGGGGCGATGGTCGGATTCGGTCGCCTTATCACAGACCAGGCTGTATTTGGCTATCTGGCCGATGTTTTCATTGTGGAATCCCATCGTGGGAAAGGTTTATCCAAGATGATGGTGCAAGCCTTTACGCAGCTCGTGGAACGCTTCGGATTAAGACGCACGATGCTGGCTACCAGGGATGCTCATGGCCTGTATGCGCGATTTGGCTTCGAGCCGGTAACCGAGCCTGAGGTGTGGATGTCCAAAAAAGGCGTTGCCTATCCTACTTCGTAAGCTTCAGGTCAGAAAGAAGCCATTTATGCGTATCCGCGCCACGGCCGGATGACCGGTCAACGTGAGTAGCCAACAAGCGTTCTGCTCCCTGTCTATTAGTCGATCTATCTTATATATTTATTTGTGATAACTTTGCGCGCTAAATCGCTACGCTTTGTTATGGATAGAATCTATTTAGATAATGCGGCCACTACCGCTCTGGACCAGGAAGTATTGGATACCATGTTGCCCTATATGACCACTCATTTTGGAAACCCGTCCTCTATATATTCTTATGGACGTGAAACCCGGCTGGCTATCGAGAATGCCCGTAAGACGGTAGCCCGCCTTCTGGGTGCGCATCCTGGCGAAATATTTTTTACTAGCGGCGGCACAGAAGCCAACAATACGGCTATACTGGCGTCTCTCCGTGATCTGGGTTGTAAGCACATTATCACATCGCCCATTGAACACCATGCCGTGCTGCACACGGTGTCTCATTATGCTGCCGGCGATGTATCGCACAGCTTTGTAAAATTGCTGCCCGATGGACATGTGGACCTGAAGGACCTGGAAACGCAACTGGAGCGTGCCGGTAAGAAATGCCTGGTCAGCCTCATGCATGCTAATAATGAAATCGGGAATTTGCTGAGCATTAATGCAGTAAGCGCATTGTGTAAAAAGTATGATGCGATCTTCCATTCTGATTGCGTTCAGACCGTGGGGCATTACCCTATCGATCTGAGTCGTATACAGGTCGATTTTATTTCTGCCGCCGGCCATAAATTTCACGGTCCGAAAGGCACCGGTATTTTATATGTTAGCCGCGATTTGCGGATCAAACCCATGATCCACGGTGGTGGCCAGGAACGCAATATGCGCGCCGGAACAGAGAACATTTATGGCATAGTAGGTTTTGCAAAAGCGCTTGAGCTGGCTATGGCCCATTATGAAAAGGACTCGGCCTATATCAAGTCGTTGAAAACATACATGGCGGAACAATTGCAAAAAGAAATACCGTCTGTCACTTTCAATGGGGATTATAATGGCAGTTCTTTATACACCGTGTTGAATGCCTCTTTCCCGTTGAGTGAAAAATCTGAAATGTTATTGTTCAATTTAGACATCAACAATATTTGTGTTTCCGGTGGCAGCGCCTGCAGCAGCGGAGCCAACCAGGGCTCCCATGTGATCAACGAAGTAAGCGGCGATCCTAACAAAGTGGCCATCCGTTTTTCTTTTAGCAAAAACAATACGAAAGAAGAGATTGATATCGTAATTGCGAAACTGAAGGAGTTGATGTAAATTTTTTATGACAGGAACCGCGGGAAAACGAAAGCATCAGCTTGTACCGCCTTCATTCATGATTAAACAACGATTATAAGTACAATAACAATAGCCTGAGACACCATTTGAAGTGGCTCAGGCTATTCCTTATATTAAAAATAGGTCAATCTAATTAATAGTGACCGGTGCGGGGTTTTGAATTTGAATTCCTTTTCTCATATAAGAGTATTTTCGCCCGGTGCTGTCGGGAGCAGCATCTAAATCCAGTCTGTAAACACCGAATCCACCTTTGCGTCCCTGCAGAGGATTCCAGTATGCCATGCCCAGAACACTGCCTATATCTTTGCCTTCATAGATAAAAGAAGTGCCATCCGGTCCATATTTTTCAGTGTCCTCTGTGACGATGAATTTTTTCGATGGAAGAATTCCTCCCCCGAAGTTGTCGTACCGGTTTTGAAGCACGCTGGCACTCGTAGCCCTATAAGCCTGTTGCGCCAGATAATTAATGTAGGGTTCTATGCCTAAATCAAACTGCCCGTCAATAATCAATAACTTATCTGTACCGGACAGGGGTCCCAGGTGGTTAGAGAGCGATTTAAACAAGCGTTGTATATGAGGGTCATCGGTTGTGTATCCAAATGTACCTTTCCCACGCTGATCGCCAAATAGATTTCTATCTCCATAATCCGCTTCAAAGTCAAGGTCAAATCCATCCAGCTGGTGGTAGTCAATGTAATCTACTATATATTTTGCAGCGCTGTCGATTGCGGCCATGGTATCTTTCTTATTCAAAAAAAGGTCGGGAAAATCATTTCTCATTATGTTCACAACCTGGTATGTCCATGCGCAGACAACGAACTTCGTTCCTTTTCGCTGACGCACAGACTGTAGCATTCTCCATCGTGCAGTATCTTTGGGAAGGGTGGGGTCAGGGGCTACCCAAAAGCCGCCTCCATCTCCCCATAAGCTTACAATATCCATACTATCGGGTAAATCCTCAAAGCCTGGTACCCAGGTTGGATCCCATACCCCGTTTATATTTCGTCCATAAGCAATGGAATTGCCCGCCCATCCAAAGGATACGGCATGATCACTTTTCTTGTAGGCACGCAAGGCTTCGTAATAGGCCGTGCTATCCAATGGGTTATCAATTTCTGGGATTATCACCCCGCTTCTTTTACACGAGTTAAAAAGAAGTAATCCGCAAGCAAATGCGATCAAGTGAAGTTGTAGTTTTTTCATTGAAGTTAAAATTTAGAGTGTATATAGTTATAAGAGCAATGTTATAGTGTAAATAGACATGGTTTTGAAGACGCCTGTTTTGCATAGTCGCTTTTTAACCACTCTATTTGCAACGCTGTATCAATATAGACCCTTGAGGAAGGAAAAAGGGGGGGGCAGTGCATAAATATTTCTTAGAAGAATCTATTGCGATCGGCAGTTTGTCAGCAAGTGCTGCTGACCATTATCGGGTTGGTGTATAATCTACTGCTCCGGAATTCTATAATCCGGATCATCCATAACATCTACTTCAATCACTCCCGCTGCGTTGGAAAGCAACCGCCTGCAATCAGGGCTCAGGTGGCGCAGGCGCACTTTCTTTCCGGCATCCGCATATCGTTTTGTGATCTTATTGACTGCTTCAATCGCACTCATATCGCTGATGCGACTTTCACGAAAATCAATAATAACCAACCCGGGGTCGTTGGCTACGTCAAACTTTTCGGCAAAAGCGGTGGTAGAACCGAAGAATAAAGGCCCGAAGATTTCATAATGCTTGATGCCGTCCGCATCCAGGTATTTCCTGGCTCTGATCCTCTTGGCGCTTTCCCAGGCAAAAACCAGCGCAGCGATAATGACACCGATCAGTACGGCCAAAGCCAGGTTGTGCAGCCATACCGTTACCGCTGCCACCAGGATGCCAACGAGGATGTCGGCTTTCGGCATTTTATTGATGATCCTGAAGCTGGCCCATTCAAAAGTGCCGATGGCTACCATCATCATAACACCGACCAATGCCGCCATCGGCAAGCGCCCGATCAGCGGCGCACCAAATAAAATGATGGCCAGGATGGTGATAGCTGCTATAATGCCCGACAGGCGGGCCCTGGCGCCGGCTGACAGGTTTACAAAGGTCTGCGCGATCATAGGGCAACCCCCCATGCCGGTAAAGAATCCGTTCAATAAGTTGGCCGTGCCCTGTGCCAGGCACTCGCGGTTGCTGTTGCCCTTGGTGGCTGTCATTTCATCCACCAGGTTGAGGGTTAACAATCCTTCCGTTAGGCCCACGCAGGCCATGACCAATGCATAGGGAAAAATAATTTCTAAGGTTTCAAAGTTGAAAGGGATCGCGGGAATGTGAAAAGGAGGGAAGCCGCCCGCGACTGATGCGATATCGGCAACGGTTTTCGTTTGAATGCCCAGCAACTCCACCAGTGCAAACACAACGATGATCGCTACCAGAGAAGAAGGGATGGCTTTGCTGATTTTGGGAAACAGCAAAACCACTGCGATCGTGACGGCTACCAGGCCCAGCATCGTGTATAAAGTGGCGCCGGTAAGCCAGGCGCTCCCGTCCGCTATCTTGAATTGCGCAAGCTGCGACATGAAGATGATCACGGCGAGCCCATTGACAAAGCCATACATCACCGGTTGTGGCACCAGCCTGATAAATTTCCCGAGCTTAAAAATTCCGACAAGCAGTTGCACCACTCCCGCAAGCGCTACCGCAGCAAATACGTATTCGATGCCGTGCGACTTCATCAGCGCGATCAAGGTCACGACCGTTGCTCCTGCCCCGCCGGATACCAGTCCCGGCCTGCCGCCCAAGATGGCCGTGACCAATCCCATAATAAACGCGGCATACAAACCTGTAAGTGGCGGGAGGCCGGCCAATATGGCAAACGATAAAGATTCAGGGATCATCGTCATGGCCACGGTAAGACCGGCCAACACTTCAGTTCTGTAATCTACTTTTTGGGAAAAATCGAATAGTTTAATCAGGGGTGTCATATATAAACCGCAAAAGTAGTTAACGACGCCTAAACTATCGCTATGAACTGATTTCTGAGCGGTTGGACGTGTGTGTAACAGGCTTAAAATTTTTGTGTCGATGGATCGGATCTTTTTAACTTTAGTTTTTTCACTTAAACTCCTCTCGAAATGATGCGATCACTCGCCTGCACTCTTTTGGTATTTTTGTTTTTGCTCGCGGTAGCTCCGGTATACGCGCAGTCTGGCAAACCCTTCCGTGTCATCGCCTACTATTCCTCCGATGCGTCGGTTATCGACAATTATGCGGTGGAGCAACTTACTCATATCATTTATAGCTTTTGTCATTTACGCGGCAATAAACTGGCTGTCGATAATGCCCGGGACTCTGCGACTATCAGGAAGCTGGTCTCTCTAAAAGCGGCTCACCCGCGATTGAAAGTGTTATTATCCCTGGGGGGATGGGGTGGATGCAAAACCTGCTCCGAGGTGTTTGACACGCAGGCCGGGAGAATGGAATTTGCGGCTTCTGTAAAAGCGCTTGCGGACTACTTTAAGACCGATGGCATTGACCTGGATTGGGAATATCCCACGATTGAAGGTCACCCCGGCCATCCCTATAAGCTGGAGGATAAAGAAAACTTCACCGCGCTGGTAAAAGCATTGAGAGCGGCACTGGGCAAAAAGCAGGAAATCAGTTTTGCGGCAGGTGGCTTTTCAAAATACCTCAAAGAATCCGTTGATTGGAAAAGTGTCATGCCGATTGTCGATTATGTCAACCTGATGACCTACGACCTGGTCAATGGCGCCACGCCGCATACCGGTCACCACACGCCCTTGTACTCAACCAAAGAACAAACCGAATCGGCAGATGCCTGTGTGAGTTACCTTACATCTATCGGGGTGCCTGAAAATAAATTGATCATTGGTGCGGCGTTTTACGGGCGGAGCTGGGAAAAGGTCGAAAACGTGAACAGGGGTCTTTACCGGCCCGGCGTGTTTAAGAGCTTTATTCCTTATCGCATGTTGGAAAGCCGGATCAATAAAGAAAATGGGTTCAACTTTTACTATGATGAAGTGGCTAAGGCAAGTTATGCGTACAATGAAAAGGAGAAAATTTTCGCAACTTTTGATGACGCAGGATCTGTCGCTAAAAAGACGAAATACGCACTGGACAAGGGTTTAGGCGGTATTATGTTTTGGGAGCTGAGTCTTGATAAGCCCCGGGACGGATATTTAAAAGTCATTAACCAGACGATCCAGTCAAAAAAATAAACATAATATTATTAACAGATGTAGGATTGTTTTGTCTAATTTTTCCAGGGCAGGCAGATAGCGTGACACTGCCTCCTCGGACCTGTTAAAATTTCTTTTGCTAACGATAGCCCGCTCATCTATGCGCTAACAAAGCAACATTTGCCAGGCGTACAGCCGCGGATTAAAATGTTATGCATCCATATTTTCTTTTGCAATAAAGTTTTTACTACTTTTACTTCCTGTAGCACGGGGTGCCATTGGGCTGAGATTATACCCGCTACCTGATTTGGGTAATGCCAACGTAGGGATGCTAATGAAGGCTGACTTTCATTTTTATGCTCCATCCGTTGGTATACCCGCTGGATGGTTTTTTTTATTTGGTAACGGACGTTGATATAGTGGATCTCCGGATCAGGTACCAACCATTGTTCGTTAAAATAAGTTGACGCAATAGCAGTCGGCAACAAGCATAAAAGTAGTAACACATGGAGTCACGCGAAACATCTCTCGAATTAATTCCAGCCCATCAGCAAAGCTGGCAACAGCGGCCTGAATGGTTTTTCAACCGGGAGCATACTGACACTTACGAACAGTGGTATGAGGGCCGTTATAAACGTGCCGAAATATGGCAGAAAAAAGTGATGGAGCAATTGGTGTCCAAAGACAAAAGGATAAAGCAGCTGCTGGAGTTTGGCTGCGGCACCACGAGGTTCACCCGATGGTGGAAGCAGATCGGTATTGAAGCTACCGGTGGCGACATCTCCCCATTGATGTTATCACAGGCCCGGCATCTTTTTGACGGAGACCTGGTCATGGCCGATTCTCATTTCATGCCGTTTAAAGACCACAGCTTCGATGCACTGGCTTTCATCACCACTTTTGAATACTATAAAGATCCCGTCAAGGTGATCAGGGAGGCAGCCCGTGTTGCGAAGTGTGGCATTGCCATGGGTATGATGAACCGCAATTCACCTAAAGTGTTGCGCCGGAGGGTGCAGCAGTTTTTTGGCAAAAATCCATTTTATGTAACGGCGACCTTTTACACGCCTCAAAAGCTAACGGAGATTATCCACCAGGCGTTAGCCGGTAGAAAATATACGATCGAGTGGACCTGTACAGGGTTACCCAAATGGTTTCCGGTGCAGCAATGGGGATTACCGTTTGGTGACTTTTTCGGACTGTATGTGAGCTTAAACGATGTTGATGAATAGTGCGGAAACAAAAAGTCAGGGCAAGCTGGAAGCGGGTCTATTCGATCAGCTGCTGCGCAACCGCTACGGATGTCAGCGGCAGGAAGTAGTGGCTGGTCCGGCCTTCGGCGTAGATGTTTCGTTGGTGAATCTTCCGGGGAACATGACCCTGGCCATGGCCAGTGATCCGCTGTCGCTGATCCCGGCGCTTGGGTTGCAAGAGTCGGCCTGGTTGTCGGTGCATCTCATGGCCAATGACATTGCTACTACAGGCTATCCGCCCATGTATGCCCAGCTGGTGTTGAATCTACCTGCCGGGTTTTCAAAAAAGGATTTTTCTATCTACTGGGAGCATATTCATCAATATTGCGACGATATCGGAGCAGCGGTTACCGGCGGGCATACGGGCTTCATTGAAGGACAAGGCAGTACCATCGCCGGTGGCGGCACCATGATCAGTGTGGCGCCTGCCGGTCACATGCTCCTGTCGTCTTTTGCACAAGCGGGTGACGTGCTCCTGGTTACAAAAGGTTGTGCCATCTCCTCTACCGCTATCCTTGCGATGAGTTTCCCGGAAACGGTAAAGCAACACTGCGGGCAGGAAATATATCAGCAGGCCTGCAACGCGTTTTACAGCACCTCTTCTCTGAAAGACGCCCTGGTAGCGGTTAAAGCAAATGAAGAACAGCGGGCCGTAACCGCAATGCACGATGTTACCGAAGGCGGGGTGTTGGGAGCGATTTATGAACTGTGTAGCGCCTCAGGAAACGGAGCCGTTGTTTATGATGAGCGGTTACCCATTCATGAGGTGCAAAAAAAAGTATGCGCACTTTTTTCTTTGGACCCCCGGCGTTGTATCGGTGCCGGTGCGATGCTTGTCTGTTGTAAAAGGCCGTCTGTCGCGTCGCTGATTCAACGGCTGCAGGACGAGGGAATTGAATGCGTGGAAGTAGGGGTATTGACAGAGGCTGACCAAGGCATTCATATCGTTGAGAATGGCGAGGCCCACCCCCTGAGCTATCAACCGGAAGATCCTTACTGGGCTGCGTTTTCAAAGGCGTACGGGCAAGGATGGAAATAAGATATGCTGATAAAAGATAAAGAAATGACCATAAAAATTTTCGGGCAAATTCATACTTAAATCGATGAAAACTTTCATGCAACATTCCCTGCCCGTTCGGTCAGGTGGGCTTGTGATAAAAAAACAAAAAATATACACATGACACAGCCGGGTATTTATTTGGTAGTAGATCCGTCGATGGATCGGCAGCAGCTTCTTGATGTTTTAAAGAAAGTGGTGTCACATAAAATCGTAGCGATACAGGTCTGGGATCATTTTCCCGCCAATGAAAGTCCGGTATCGCTGGTGAAGGAGATATGTTCGATAGCTCATGAAATGAATATTCCGGTCTTCATCAACAATCAATGGGAGCTGCTTGAGAAGACCAGGCTGGACGGGATTCATTTTGACGAAATGCCTTCAGACCTGCAAGGCATCAAATGGAAGCTAGGTCGAAAATTGCGATGGGGCATCACCTGTAATAATGATTTGTCGGTGGTGGAATGGGCAGCTGAACATCATGCCGACTACATTTCGTTTTGCTCGATGTTTCCTTCGGCCACTGCCAACAGTTGTGATCTGGTTTCTTTTGACACGGTGCAAAAGGCAGCGACCCTTTTCAAAGGACCGATCTTCCTGGCAGGCGGCATCACTCCGGTAAACATGCAACAATTGAAAGCATTGCATTATACCGGTGTAGCGGTAATATCGGGTGTGATGAAAAGCCCTGATCCGGTGGCAGCCGTTGATGATTATTATAACAACTTATAAAAACCTGATATGAAACCTGAAACGATCAGTAAATTATGCTGTCCTTTTGACAAGGACGATCTGGAATTAACGACCATTGCCAAAGATCTCGAAGGCCGTGTGATAGAAGGATATTTCATTTGCAGTAACTGCAGAAGGTTATATCCGATTGTTAAAGGAATACCTATTCTCAATCCGGATCAATACCGCGATTTTAAACTGGAGCAGCCACTGCTGGGCAGATGGAAAGAGTCTCTGCAGGGAAAGAATATCAATTACTTCTTATTAAGCGAAAACCCCGGATAACGGGGTTTTCAATTTAAGTTGCCCAGGCTTTGTCGCCTTTTTTATAAGGCATACATGCCTCGTATCTGCCTGGTACTGCTGAGTATCTTAATGCCTTGGTAGCGCCCGGCTCTGAAGTAAAGAATCCCAGGAGCGTCAGCTCCTTCATCATGCTGAAATAATGTTTAGCCAAAGTGGCCCGCATATAACCAAAGTTACCTTTCGTTTCTGCAAGTGAATCTTTTATTTTTTCCTCTTCAGCGAGTTTTTCCCTCTTTGTCTTGTAATCATCTGTATCGGTATATTCTTTTGCTTCTTTATCTAAAGCGGTCAAAAGCTCTGCCCTTTGCTCCGGCTGCATTTGCATAAAGCCATTGCCATATTTTTCTTTGCTGCGCTTTTCGATTGTCTCCAAACCGCTTCTGAATATCTTTTGATCTTCAGGTGTATAGCAATCGCGCACCATCACGCTCATAAAAGCGCCTACCTGTGCGTCTTTAGCTCCGGGTGTGGAAGTTCTGGGCAGTATCGTTTCCCCGATCTCGTCGAGATAAGCGACTTCTTCCTGGTTGAAGAAATCAGGCAGTGGTTCGGCGCCGGCTTCACCAGCTTCTTTTTTTGGCGTGGTCTTGCACCCTGTCTGAATGAACAATTCTGCTCCCAATACAGTACCACCCATGAGAAGGGCTACTCTTTGTACGGCTTTTCTTCTGTTCATGATTTGTTATTTAGTAGGAGAGATGATAGTTGACAGTATAAAAAAGTAATCTGTCGTTGTGCGTATCATCGTCTGTCTTTTAAGATTAATTTGTCGTTCCTTAAATGTTTATATCTGGATTGGTCTTTGACAGGCTGACCGACTGTAAAACGTGCCGTCTGTTATCAATCAGCTACTGTCTGTTTCTTAGATATTTCCTTTTTTCAGTTCGTTTACGGCAAAGTCTGCAGCTCTTGCAGTCAGCGCCATATAGGTAAGAGACGGATTTACACAAGCTGCACTTGTCATGCAAGCGCCGTCTGTAACAAACACGTTCTTACAATCCCATACCTGGTTGTTGCCATTCAGTACTGAAGTTTTAGGATCGCGACCCATTCTCGCTGTGCCCATTTCGTGGATGCCTTGTCCGAATCCATATTCGCTTTCGTAGGTACGAACATCTTTCAGACCAGCAGCTTCCAGCATCTCCGCTCCGTCATTCATCATATCGGCGCGCATCTTCTTCTCGTTCTCTTTTATCTCTGCATCGATATTCAACACGGGTAAGCCCCATTTGTCTTTCACGTTTTTGTCCAGCGTTACTTTATTATCGTGGTATGGCAATATCTCTCCGAATGCACCTAATCCCATGGTCCAGGATCCGGGCTCAGACAATGCTTCTTTCAATTCTGGTCCTACGCTGTATTCAGCGATATGACGCTGCCAGCCCTGGCGGCTTGCGCCACCCTGGTATCCGAAACCTCTCAGGTAGTCGCGTTTGTCGTTGCCGATATTGGCAAACCGTGGAATGTAGATGCCGCCTGGCTTCCGTCCAAAGTAGTATTTGTCTTCATAGCCTTCGACACGTCCGGAGGCTCCGCAACGGAAGTGGTGGTCCATCAGGTTGTGCCCCAATTCGCCGCTGCTGCTACCCAGGCCGCCTTCCCACACATCAGTGGCTGAGTTCATCAGCACCCATGTCGAGTTTAAAGCCGAGGCACATACAAACACGACCTTTGCAAAGTATTCGTAGGTCTTGTTGGTTTCTGCATCAATGATCTCAACGCCTTTGGCTTTTTTAGTATCCTTATCGTAAATGATCTTGGTAACAATAGAGAAGGGTCGCAAGGTCAGGTTGCCGGTTTTCATGGCGGCGGGCAGTGTAGAAGACTGCGTGCTGAAATAGCCACCGAACGGACATCCCAGCCAGCATTTGTTGCGGTACTGACAAGCGGTACGGCCTGGTAATGGCTGCGTAATGTTGGCTACGCGCGCGTTAGTGATGATGCGCTGGTTTTTATAGTGGTCGCGCACTCTTTTGGCCACATCCTTTTCGACGCAGTTCATCGGCATCGCAGGCATCAGGTCGCCATGGGGATAGCCCGGAAAATCTTCGTTGGTTCCGTTGATGCCGGCAAATTTTTCTGCATAGCTATACCACGGTGCAATGTCATTGTATCGTATAGGCCAGTCTACCGCAATACCGTCTTTTGCGTTGGCTTCAAAATCAATATCGCTGTGGCGATAGCTTTGACGGCCCCACATGAGCGAGCGCCCACCTACATGATAGCCGCGGTACCAGTCGAAGCGTTTAGTTTCTGTGTAGGGACAATCTTTTTCGTTGACCCAATAATCCAGGTTCGTTTCATTCAGCGGATAATCTCTTTTTAAGACGGGGTAGTCTTTGATCATCTCCTGCGTCCGACCGCCGCGATGAGGAAAATCCCAGGGATTTTTGTTGGCGTTGGTGTAGTCCTGAACGTGCTTAATATCACGGCCTCTTTCGAGCATAATCGTCTTTAAGCCCTTTTCGGTGAGCTCCTTTGCAGCCCAACCGCCCGAAATGCCACTACCAATAACGATAGCGTCATAAGTATTTTCTGCCATAAAAAGTTTTCTTTTTAATAATAGTTTTCGATCAAAAGTATAGACAAGCGCTTCGTAGCAAGCAGGCTTTAAAGATATTCAAAAAACGCAAAAAATTTTATCGGCAGAAAAAAAAGATTTGCAAAAATTAAAAGGGCCCGGAAATTTACCGGGCCCTGAAAAGCTTAACAGTTGACTTCGACCTGAAATAAGTTATCGCTGGAAGATATATACTTCCCGGCCTGTAGTGGTGTTGCGCTGGATGGTCATCCTGCTGAAAGAACCTGCCAGGTTTTCCTGGATGTCATACTCATCACCGTCATAACGAATTGACTTTGTGTCTATAAATGAGTAAGGAGTACCAGCGTCTTTCACACCGGATTCATTGTAGTAGTATACGTTTCCGTCTGAACTGAACTGAGCGTAGCCAGCTCCTTCAGTCAGGTTATCGGTTGTGGCAGGCTCAGAAGCGGTGCCAACATAAATCTGGTGGGTAACTTCCCATTTTCCTGTTTTTGCGTTGTTGCTGATCGTGTCAAGTCCAAGTCCATCGCGGGTTTTGCTGCAAGAAGCCAGCGTGAATAGGGCGATTACTGCTAAGAGAGCGAACGATGTGAATTTCTTCATTTTTACACTTTTAATGTTTAGAGATAAGTTTTCTTGGTTTTTTCCTGGTTTGGGGTTGGATCAGTACCTGTATAAGACAAGGAGCGTGCCAAATGGATATAGGTTGCACCAGGACCTGCGGGGAATGGCTTTTACATCAAAAAAATTATCTTTGCAGCATGCAAAACAACACTGATACAAAGTATTCTGAAGAAGTGGATGTATTGACCGCTACCGCCTCCTCGTGCCAGTTGATTGTTTGGAATGATGAGGTGAACACTTTTGATTGGGTAATAGAAACGCTGATGGAAGTGTGTGGTCATACTTTCGAGCAGGCAGAGCAATGCTCCTTATTCATTCATTTTAAAGGCAAATATGCCGTGAAAGAAGGGGAGTATGATGACTTAAAACCCATGTGCGAAGCCATCCTCGACCGAGGCATCAACGCAACCGTTGAAGAGACGGTTTCGTAGTCGGGTCTTTCAAAGATCAACCTATAAGACAATAATTATCACTGCCGATGGCCATCTTTGCCCTTGATGAATCGCTCAGTTTTCCACCCACCCATTTAGCTGAAAAGGACGGCCTCCTGGCGATAGGAGGGGATCTTTCTGTTGAGCGATTGCTGCTGGCCTACCGTTCCGGCATCTTTCCGTGGTACAGCGAGCCGCCCATCCTCTGGTGGTGTCCGGATCCAAGATTTGTCCTGTTTCCCAGGGAGTTGAAGATCAGCAAAAGTTTACGGCCCCTGCTCAACAGAGCGGCTTTTTCATTTACCGTCAACCGGGATTTTACAGCTGTGATCAACCATTGTAAAAATGTCCCGAGACCCGGCCAGGATGGCACCTGGATCAGCGCGGAGATCATTGCTGCCTACACGCGCCTGCATGAACTGGGCTACGCCCACAGCGTGGAAGTGTGGCAGGACGGACAATTGGTGGGCGGCCTGTACGGTATTCGTCTGGGAAAAGTTTTTTTCGGGGAAAGTATGTTCAGCCTGGTTAGCAACGCTTCTAAATATGCCTTCACGAAGTATGTCCGTCAGCTGCAGGAAGAAGGAGTGGAGCTGATCGATTGCCAGGTGCATACCGACTACCTCGAAAGCCTGGGCGCCCGCATGCTCGATGGCGCCGAATTTAAAGCCTTGCTGCACGGTTTGGTCTGACCGTCCCGGTCTGACCAGACGATGCACTGGTCGCATTTAAAATCTCGTAGCCAAAACATGAGGCAGCATATCCCGCCAGGTAGGCCAGTCATGTTTATAATTTTCACCCCAGTTGTCAAAGTCGTAATGAATTCCTTTGTCATACAAGGTTTTTGCAAATTCACCACCGGCTCTCGGGTCTTCATAAGCACCGCTTCCCGTAAGGATATGAATATGCTGGCTGCGCCGAATGGTTTCCAGGATGCCATGGTCGCTCAGGTTGGGCATATAATGCTGGGGACTGTTGAAGTACACGTTGTCGTCCATATAACCATTTGAGTAATAGGTCAGGTCATACACGCCACTCATTGCAATGACGCCGTTTAAAAGGTCCGGGCGTTTGAGGAACAGGTTCATGCTATGCAGGGCTCCAAAAGATGCACCGCTGATATACACCGGTGTTTCGGGGCTCGTTTCATTTTTGATATGCGGGATCACTTCGTTGTAGATATAATGGTTCCATTGCACGTGTCGGTGTGATTTGTCCCAGGGCGCCATGTTGTCGTTCAGCCAGCTTTCATTATTTACGCTGTCTACAGAGAAGACCTTTATTTTACCACCGTTGATGAATGGAGCTAATGAGTCGATCAGCTGAAACCGTTCATATTCCAGGTAGTCGGCAGCGGCAGTGGGCACCAGCAATAAGGCGAACCCAAAGTCTCCATAACTAACAATCGGCATCTCCTTGCCTAACGATGGGCTGTACCAGCCAAAAACCTTCCTGTTCATAGCATATTAATTTTTGTAAAATTATTTCCCGAATTCGTAAATAAGTATGTATCAGTGTATAATAATTTAGCGCCGCAATAATCAGCCCTGTCTATATGAGCGGCACCAGCAGCAATATATAGCTATTATTTTAAAAGTATTAAGAATGAAAAAAAATATTATTAGCCTGGTACTAATGGGTTTTTTACTCTGGCTATGCAACGCGGTTTCTGCCCAAAACGATGCTAACGGAGCCCTCAGGGGCATTGTGTTAACGGAGGATGGCACTCCGACTCCCGGCGTGACCGTCAAGCTGGAAGGTGCCCGGAACAAAGGAACGATCACCAATGAGGATGGACGGTTTTTCTTCAATAACCTGCCAGACGGCGATTATAAGGTTACGGTTACGTATATCGGCTATAACAAGAGTGAAGATGCCGTGACCGTTAGCTCCGGTGAAACGGCGGAGGTCAGGTTTGTGATAGCGCTTTCTAAGGAAGGCCTGGAAGAGGTCTTTATCGAAAGCAATCGTATCCTGAATAAGAGTGCCGCCACCGCGAATAAAATGCCGCTGACTCCCCTGGAAAGCCCGCAGGTGGTTCATTCTATATCGGACGTCATTTTGAGAAAGCAAAACGCCATGACGCTGGAAGACGCCATGAAAAATGCGCCCGGGGTTACCAAACTATGGGATGCGACCAGCCGCCCCGATGGCGGCTCAATCTTCACGAGCCGCGGATTCCAGGTGTTGGGGAACGTAAGGAACGGCCTTCCGAATATTCTTAACACGAATGTAGACATGGCCAATCTCGATCGAATTGAAATTATAAAGGGTCCGTCAGCAACGCTTTTCGGAAGTGTGGTAAGCTCCTACGGAGGGATCATCAACCGCGTTACCAAAAAACCTTTTTTCAGAAATGAAGGGTATGCTGATTTTTCATTCGGGAATTACGGGTTCTTCCGTGCTTCGGGAGATGCGAACTTTGTGCTGAAGGAAAACGAGGTAGCCGCAAGGGTCAACATTGCTACTCAAAACCAAACAACCTGGCAGGACAGAGGCTTCCAGAAGAGCTACATGATTGCGCCGTCGCTGGTGTATCAGCCTAGCCACAGGTTGACGTTTAACTTCGATGCCGAAATAGTCGGCACCAAAGGCAATAGTAACGGAGGTAATTTCATGTTTGTGGCAACCCCGTCGCAAATCAATGGCGCTTTGTACCAGGCCCTGGTGGGCAATGGTATTCCGGCGCAAAATGCAGCGGCCATCGTGGCACAGGCGCCGCAGACTTTTAAAGAGGCTTTTGGGACGAATAAAGTAGAAGAGCTGAAGTTGGATTACAACAGGTCATTCCTGTCCAACGATCTGTACACATCCACTCAATCCAATTCTTTTTTTGCCAATGCCGCTTACGAGATATCCAACCATTGGAAATCGCAAACGGCTATTACTTACGGGCAAAGTAAAAACGATGGGTTTTCTGCATTCCAGTACCTGATCCCGAACTACCTGACCGCCTTTATGAATGCTGTTTCCACAGGGGGCACTCCCGGTTTTGGCACGCCGGGTGTAGACACGTTGGCGCGTGCAGTCTGGAATCCGATCGGGAATACCAACACATTTAACGTGCAGCAAAATTTTGTATCGGATTATCAGTGGGGACGTGTCAGGAACCGCGCGGTTGTGGGGTTGGACTATGTCAGCTACCAGTCATTTGTTACTTATAACCGCTTTATAGGAACCCTGGCAGGGGTGCCCTATCCCGATGTTTTCGACATGACAGCGGCCGACGGTTCGGCTCCCAACTATAATGATTTCACAGCACCTAAAGTGCATCAGGCTTTTGGCTCAGGCGCTACCTCGATATTACAATATGATTCGGATTCAAAAATATACTCCGCTTATATTAATGATGTCATGAACATAACTGACTACGTGATTGTCAATGCGGGTGTCAGAGTAGATCATTTCATTGATAACCTCGCTGCAACGGATGAAACCAAAAAGCAGACGAAGCTGTCTCCTAAATTTGGATTGATCGTTATGCCTTTGAAAGACCAGCTTTCCATCTTTGCCAATTATCAAAACAGCTTTACCAACCAGTTTGGAATGGATGTGAACGGTCAGCGATTTGATCCCGAAGAAGCGAATCAAAAAGAAGTCGGTATTAAATATTCCCTGTTTAACAACCTGGTGACCGGAAGTGTAAGCTACTATGATATCCTGGTAAATAATATCGTTCGCGCTGATCCGCAGAACCTGAACTTCAGTATCCAGGATGGCGAACAACAAAGTAAAGGAATCGATGCAGAAATAGTGGCCAATCCTGCGACAGGCTGGATCGTTCTATTCGGGTATGGTTATAATGACAGCAAACTTTTAAAGGCCGAAGAAAATGTAAACGGCTTGCGCCCTGTAGCATCGGGTCCGAGAAATGCATTTAATTTCTGGAGCAATTACACTTTCACTAAGAAGGCGCTGAATGGTTTGGGGATAGGTGTCAGCTTGAATCACGCCAGCGAGACTTATGCTTTCAACCAGGTTCCGGACGGTAAATTGATCCTTCCTGCATACACCATCGCCGGCGCTCATCTGACCTATGATACCAGGAGGTTGCGACTGGGTGTTAAGGTGAACAACCTCACGAACCAAAGGTACTGGATGGGATGGAGCAGCATTATTCCGCAAATGCCCAGACAGGCCATCGGAAGCATCGCTGTAAAATTTTAACAAAGGGCAAGGTTGTCTGAGCAAATATCAAAACCTCTGACCATAATATAATCTTATGTCCCGTATATCACGCAGGCTTCAGTGGGCGAAGCATCAGCAGCGGTGGTTTGCAAAATGGCATGTATACCTCGGCATTATTGCTGGGTTCATTATTGCGATCGTTGGCGTAACAGGCAGCATTCTGGTGTTTCAGGATGATATTGACAGAGCGTTGAACAGGGAATTGTTTCTTACCCAGGCGCGGCAGCATAAAATTCCATTAGAAGAAATAATACCGATCGTCCGCGAGAAGTATCCGCATATTCAATTTGACTATGCCATGAACGAAACGGATCATCCCAACCGGGCATATCAGTTTTTTAATTTCAAGACAGGAGATGAATTTTTTATAGATCCGTACACGGCCACACTGAGCGGGAAAAGACTACACGAAAGTTCTTTTATTCATATCGTTACGGAAATACATCGCACCTTACTCATCCCAACGGCAGGGCGCTATATCGTGGGTCTGGCTTCTCTGATCCTCATTGTGCTTACGATCTCAGGACTACGCTTGTGGATCCCCAGGAAATGGAAGCAACTGAAGTCGGTTCTTACGGTCAATTTTAAAACCAGCTTCAAACGTCAAAATTATGATTGGCACAATGTGATCGGCTTTTATACAGCACCGGTCGTTACCTTGCTGGCTGTTACCGGTGTTTGCATTACGTTCTCTACTGTGGTCATACCCTTTCTGTTTATGCTTAGTGGAAAGTCGCCGCAGGGTATTGCGCAGATATTCAGCAGCCAATCGGTTTATAAAGAAGGGGCCGCGCCGATCAGTGTAAAGCAAGCCGGTGAGATCGGTTTAGCCCAACGTCCGGGAAGCCGCGTAGCTGGCGTTGCGTTGCCCGCTGATTCTGTCGGCGTTTACCGGCTGGATGTGATCAGTCCGGGATTGCCAAAAAGTGGCAGAAGGGAAATGGTAGTAGTAGATCAGTATAGCGGAAAAGTATACCTGGACAGCCAGAAAGATTTTCCGGATGTCGGAAACGCTTACCTGTCCTGGCTTACGCCTATTCACTATGGGTCATTCGGAGGGATGCCTACCAAAATAGTGGCGTTGATCGGCGGTCTTTCGCCGCTGTTGCTGTTCATCACCGGATTCATCATCTGGTATCCGAGATGGCGAAAACAGAAGCGCAGCGAGCAGAAAAAAATAGCGCGGAATGCGGCTAAAGCAGAGATGGTCGTGCTGGTTCAGGAGACGGTAAACATTGCAGTGAAAACGCCGGTCATGCGTTACATGGGTATTCATTTAAAGAAAAGTTTTCGATATGCCGGCTGGAGTCTTTTGACAGCCGCTGTTATGGGCGCTTTCTATGGCATGTTTTCAGGCATTGTCATTCAGCCCGCAGTGTTCAGTGTAGCCTACGTTACCGTCCTGGTCGTTATTAATTTTATTATTGCCCTGCTGGCGATATTGTTTAACCTCATTTTCTTAGCGCCGTTTAAAAAAGGGAGTCGTCCGGTGGTAAAATATTTCACGCTTTCCCTGGGCTTCTGCCTGGTGTTTCTGCCGGTTTACGTTTTGTTGATGAATACAGGCATGACATTTTTCTAACAGCTTTTAGAGTAAATGCTGCTATAACTGGCTATTTTTGCTGGCTTAATTTCATTTCAACTATTTAATATGGCATTAGTTCAGACGGCGGAAAGAGTATCACACGTGGAAGCGTCAGACAACTACGTGTATCAGCGTTCGCTTTTTGCTTATGCGGAAGCAGCCAAGCTGGTGTATGGCAATATACTGGAGCTGGGAACGGGGAGTGGGTATGGCATTGATATGATCGCTTCCAGGGCGGACCGGTTCGTGACCATCGATAAATTTGAAAACGGCAATGTGGCGCAACTGGTGAAGACCCATCCGAATATTGAATTTTTAAAAATGACTTTTCCGCCGCTCAGCGGGCTGGCCGATAATAGTTTTGACTTCGTGATCACCTTCCAGGTGATCGAGCATATCAAGAACGACCAATTGTTTACGCAAGAGATTCATCGCGTACTCAAGCCCGGCGGCAAACTGATCGTTACGACGCCCAATAAAAAAATGTCGCTCACCCGCAACCCCTGGCATATACGCGAGTACCAGGTGCCGGAGCTTAAAGATCTCCTCTTGAAAAATTTCAGCTTTGTGAAGACGCTCGGCGTCTATGGCGATGATACCGTGATGGAATATTATCATGCTAACAAGAAGGCGGTTGAAAAAATAACGCGTTTTGATATCTTCAATCTGCAATACAACCTGCCGCGCTGGTGCCTTCAAATCCCTTATGATATCATGAACCGGTGGAACCGGAAAAAGATGCTCAGCAGCGACAATCAAATGGTGTCCAAGATCAAGATCAGCGATTATTTCCTGGCAGAAGCGGGCAACGATTGCCTGGACCTGTTTTATATCGCGGAGAAGTAAGCCTTTCGTTTCGTTATCAGGATTGAAAGGAGATGATCTGAACTGTGGAAATAGTGCGGGGTTTCAAGAGAAGGCGGTTTAACCAGGTGCTGGCCGTTTCAGTAGCTCGGGATACAATATCTCGTGCCTGAGGCACTGCAATCAGACTTTCTTAACCGTATTGAGCACGGCCTTATAAATCAAAGCGAACCTGCGGTTCTTCTCATTAGCGAACAATATTCACCTACGTTTAAAACGTTTGGCGGATGATCGCGTTTCACCCGGCCTCCAATACTTCCTTGATCGCTTTTGCTTTTAACAGGCTCTCTTCCCACTCCTTCCCGGGATCGCTGTAAATCGTAATCCCGCCGCCCGCCTGAAAAGACAGGTAACGCGAAGAGGCGTTGTACATGATACTCCTGATCACTACATTCAAATCAAAATTGCCTTCGGGACTTATATAACCAAGAGCGCCTGAAAAAATGCCGCGCCTGCTTTCTTCATACCGGTCTATCAACTGCATCACTTTTACCTTGGGAGCACCCGTCATCGATCCCATCGGGAATGTAGCATTGATAATGTCTTTGAATGTAATATCCTTTTTGGGCGTGCCGCTGATCGTCGAGATCATCTGATGCACTTGCGGAAAACTATAGATGCCAAACAGCTCATCAACTTTCACGCTGCCTTCTTCACAGATCCTGGACAAGTCATTCCGTACCAGGTCCACCACCATCACGTTTTCTGCGCGATCTTTCCGGCTTTCCAGCAGTGCCGCTCTTTCCTCGTCAAAGTGGCAATGGTCAGGGCTTCGCCGTAAAGTGCCTTTTATGGGTTGACTGATTAGCCGGTTACTTTCTTTTTTCAGGAATCGTTCCGGACTGGCGCAGAGCAGCCATTTATCTGCGATCCGGTACAGACCGGAAAACGGGTTGGGAGATACCGTGCATAATTTATGGAACAGCGCGACCGGGTCGGTCCAGACGTTTTCTACAAAAAATTCCTGGCAAAAATTGATCTCGTAGCAGTCGCCTCTCTGCAGATGTTGTTTCAGGCGGTTGAGCTTTTCCAGGTAAACGTCGCGGGACATCTTGTTGCGAATCTCAGGTAAGGGCGATAATGATGGCGATGCAGCGGATGAAGTTTTTTGAATAGAATCAAAAACTGCTGCCGCATCAGGGGCCTTGATCTGAACGGTTTGACCCTTGAAGGTGAGCAATATCTCCGGCTCGAAGAAAAAAAGGTCGGGAAAAGCGAGCGCGTCTTGTTTGTTGGAATGACTGACTTTTTCAAAAGTGGCCAGCTCGTAACCCAGGTGTCCGAACAGCCATCGGTCCTTTTGGTCGATAAAATCCTGGAACCGATCGAGCGCATCAGGAGCAGATGATTGAAAACTGTCAGACACACCCGCGCCTACTAACAGGTCATAATCGCCCTGGTAGTGGAGACTGTCTAAAAAGCAAAAAGTGTTGAACTGTTTGAGCCAATTCAACACTTTCTGTTTAAAAACATGGATATCTTTTACAACAAAGTTACCGTGCAATTGAATGAGTGCATAAAAGTGGATTAATAATCATCATCCTCGTCATCAAAGTCATCTTTGCCGCCGCCGCCAAACAAGTCCTTGAACTCGTCATCCATTTTGAAATCGTCGTCGTCGTCGTAAGACTTTTTGCTGCCGCCTGATTTGCTTTTCGATTTGGGCAGGTCAAACTCTTCAAAGTCCTTGTCCCAATCTTCGTCCTCTTCGGGTTTGTCCCAGTCGTCATCCACGTCGTCCACGTCATCCTCTTCGTCATCCTCTTTTTTCGAAGCCTTGCCTTTTTTCTTAGGAGTTTCCTCTTCGTCAAGGAAATCATCATCCTCTTCGGGGTCTTCGTTTTTCGATTTTGATGAAGCTTTTTTTACAGGCTTTTCTTCATCGTAAGCCTTATCTTTTTCACTTGATTTTGATTTATTTGACTTTGCCATGATCTAATAAATTAGAGTGTAAATTTTAGCCGAACTTTTTAAATCGCCAAATTTTTGAAATTAATTTTTTTTACAAAAATTACACTACGATCAGCTGATCTCTTTCTGGTCCGTTAGAGATAAATTTCACCTCTACGCCGAGATAGCTGTTGATAAAACTGATATAGGATTTTGCTTTCTCTGGCAGGGCTGCCAGGTCCTTGATCTGGCTGATATTGGTATGCCAGCCATCAAATTTTTCATACACCGGTACATAATGATCCAGGTCGAGGCGCAACGGAATTTCGGTCAGTTCCTGTCCTTCTTTGCTGTAGGCGGTACAAACGTGCAGCTCCTCGAAGCTGTCGAGTACATCTGCTTTCGTCATTACGATCTTGGTTACACCATTGATCATGCAGGCAAAGTTCAGAGCTACCAGGTCGATCCATCCGCAACGGCGTGGACGGCCGGTTGTAGCGCCGTATTCGTTACCCACGTCGCGTAGTTTTTGTCCATCCGCATTCTCCAGCTCTGTGGGGAAAGGTCCGCTTCCCACGCGCGTGCAATAAGCTTTTGTGATACCGATCACTTCTTTGATATGCTGCGGGGCAATGCCAAGTCCGCTGCACACGCCAGCTGAGATCGTATTAGAGGAAGTAACAAACGGGAACGTACCGAAATCGATGTCCAACATGCTTCCCTGGGCACCTTCGGCCAGGATTTTTTTTCCCTCTTTTAATTGTTTATTGATGAAGTATTCACCATTAACAATATTGAGCTCTTTCAGAAAATCTACTGCTTCAAAAAATGCTTTCTCGTCTTCGCTGATATCTTCTGTAAAATGATAGGTATTGATGATGACCTGGTGTTTCTGGCGCAGCTGCTCATACAACTCTTTGAAATTTTCCAGCAGCAAATCGCCCACTCTTAAAGCATTCCGGCCGGTTTTGTCCATATAAGCAGGTCCGATACCTTTTAGTGTAGATCCGATCTTACCTTTTCCCTTTCCCTGCTCCGAAGCTTTGTCCAGCGCACGGTGGGTAGGAATGATAATATTGGTACGCTCAGAAATGAAGAGATTTTTTTTCAGGTCGATGCCAAATTCTGCTACTTTCTCACATTCTTTTTTCAGCGTGATGGGATCGAGTACCACGCC
This sequence comes from Niabella sp. ZPM-14, assembly GCF_055693045.2. Classification (NCBI taxonomy): domain Bacteria; kingdom Pseudomonadati; phylum Bacteroidota; class Chitinophagia; order Chitinophagales; family Chitinophagaceae; genus Niabella; species Niabella sp. ZPM-14. The sequence continues at coordinate 2,035,615 of NZ_CM181148.1, read as the reverse complement.
ATTGCCGATAATATTGATTTTCCCTTCATGGAAAATGCCAGATGGTATTTGGTGCAGCACCAGTTTTTTGCCATCCTTGTATAAAGTGTGGCCGGCGTTGGGGCCACCCTGGAAACGGGCTATAACATCGTAGTCTTTAGCAAAATAGTCAACAATTTTACCTTTCCCCTCATCTCCCCACTGCAGCCCTAAAATTACATCTACCATCTACTGATTTTTTGATTTTAAAAATGAAGTGCAAAAATAAGGGTTCGTAGTGATGTGAGGGAATTGTTAATCACGGTCCACAGTAATAAATTATCGACCCAGAACCGTCAGCTATAAACTACGCTACTTCGGCAGATCTTCGGTATCGTACCGCTCTACGGATTCTACGCCGCTGAGTTCCGTAAGCCGGTTCGCCAGGTTGTCCAGCTCTTCCTTATCGTGTACAAACACTTTGATGTTCCCCTCAAAAACGCCCTCTGTCGCTTCGATCGTGAGCGCCGCGATGTTGATCTTCAACTCGCCGGAGATCAGGTTGGTGATCCGGCTCACCATGCCTACATCGTCTATGCCGATGATTTTAACGCCCGTAAGGAAGGAGATCTCCTTGTTTTTCGCCCATTTTGTTTTCACGATCCTGTGGCCGTAGTTGGCCATCAGTTTCGCCGCATTCGGGCAGTTGGTCCGGTGAATGGTCAGGCCCTTGCCCGTCGTTACAAAACCAAATACGTCGTCACCGGGAATAGGCTTGCAGCAATTGGCGAGATTATACATGATCTTATCGCTGCTCTCGCCGAAGATGATCAGCTCTGCGTCTTTTGCGGGTGTGGCAGGCTGATGCGGCGTTTCTGGTTTCGGTTCCGTGTGTTTTACCGGTGCCGGCGCCTCCAGGCGGTCGCCAAACACCTTGAACTCTTTTAATTCTCTCAGGTCGATATTCTTGATCGCGATCTGGTAAAAGAGCTCCAGGTTGGAATTGAGCTTATAAAATTGTGCAATGGCTTCAATATTTCCCTGGTACATGGTCACACCCATGTTTTCCAGTTTTCTTTGGAGGGTGTATTTTCCCTCGTCCGCCACTTTTTTCTTTTCCTCCTTCAGCGCCTCTTTGATCTTCGCTTTGGCTTTGGCGGTCACCACAAATTTCAGCCAGTCGTCGCTCGGCGTTTGTTTGTTACTTGTGATGATCTCGATCTGGTCACCGCTCATCAGTTTGTGGCTGATGGGGACCAGTTTATGATTCACTTTAGCACCGATGGTTTTTACGCCGATCGCTGAGTGGATGGAGAACGCAAAATCCAGTGCACTACTTCCGGCCGGCAACATCTTAATGTCGCCTTTAGGCGTGTACACATAAATCTCTTCGGTAAGAAAGCTGCTTTTAAATTCCTGTAAAAAGTTGACGCTGTCCGGGTCTTCATTATTGAGGGTTTCCCGTATCTGCTGAAACCATTTGTCAAAGCGGTTTTCATCGCGGTAGCTGTCGGGGCTGCCTTCTTTATATTTCCAGTGAGCAGCCAGGCCTTTTTCCGCGATCTCGTTCATTCTTTTGGTGCGGATCTGTACCTCCACCCATTTTCCGCGGGGGCCCATCACAGTCGTGTGCAAAGCCTCGTATCCGTTGGCTTTGGGATTGCTCACCCAGTCGCGCAGGCGTTCGATCGACGGCGTATATTCATCTGTAATTAAAGAATACACTTTCCAGCACTCCTCTTTTTCTTTCTCCGGCGGGCTGTTGAGAATGATCCGGATGGCGAAAAGATCATACACTTCTTCAAAAGCCACCTGTTTTTTCTTCATCTTGTTCCAGATGGAATGAATATTCTTCGGGCGGCCGTAGATCTCGAAATCGAAATTATTTTTTTCCAGCTTTTCCCGGATCGGCTTAATGAACTCGTTGATATAGCGTGTTCTTTCGCGCTTCGACTCGGCGAGCCGGCGGGCGATGTCTTTATAAATATCCGGCTCGAGGTACTTCATCGCCAGATCCTCAAATTCCGTCTTGATCGCGTACAATCCCATCCGGTGGGCAAGCGGTGCAAACATGTAGACCGTTTCGGATGATATCTTCAGCTGCTTCTCCCGCTTCATGCTGTCCATGGTCCGCATATTGTTCAGGCGGTCCGCCAGCTTGATCAGGATCACGCGCGGATCGTCGGTCAGCGTCAGGAGTATTTTCTTAAAATTCTCTGCCTGCTGGGACACCGTTGTATCGATGAAGTTGGAGATCTTGGTCAATCCGTCCACGATGCGGGCGATTTCCGGGCCGAATTCTTTTTCAATGTCCTGCAAAGTGATGTCGGTGTCTTCCACCGTATCATGCAACAAAGCACAGATCGTGGAGCGCACCCCCAGGCCGATCTCTTCCACACAGATCTTGGCTACTGCAATAGGATGTAAAATATAAGGCTCGCCGCTCTTCCGCCGCATGCTGCTATGCGCCTCTGCTGCCATTTCGAATGCGGCACGCGTGAGATCCTTGTCGCCCGGCTTTAATTTGTCTTTTAACAGCCGCATCAGCGAGCGGTATTCTCGTACGATGAGTTTCTTCTCCTCTTCCTCGTTCAGGTTGTATTTGGGTTTTTGCTCTATTGTCTTCATTGTCAGTGTCCTGCGTCTATTCCCGGACAGCCTTTGCCCAAAAGGGCAGGGCTACGGGTTTGTAAATGTAATATATGTAAAAACTATAACAATCTGCGCGACCAAAAAGATGCAGATCTGCGGGGCAATCACCGGCCAATATCCCTCTGTAAAACGCATGTGCACAAAGGGAACATAAAAGTTGAAATATTGAATAAAAGCATTACTTTTGCTGCCCTTCCGATGACTGTCGGAAGAAAAGTTCTTACCGGATGTGGTGAAATTGGTAGACACGTCAGACTTAGGATCTGATGCCGCAAGGTGTGGGGGTTCGAGTCCCTTCATCCGGACAAACCCCCAGCCCCTACAGGGGGGTGCTTCAATATTTCTTTAATTTTCAGCTTTCATTAAGGGATGCAGTGAAAGACTTTAAAGTATTAAAAGCCCCTTTCGGGGTTTGGGGTTATGGCTACAATTACTAAAGAACCGATAGGCCAGTTACACGAAAAGATCAGTGTAAAAATTGACAAGGCCGACTATCTTCCTTCCTTCGAAAAGTCTCTGAAAGAATACAGTAAAAAAGCGAGCATACAAGGTTTCAGACCCGGTAAAGTACCTGCAGGTCTGATCAAGAAAATGTATGGTCCTTCTCTTTTTACAGACGAGGTATTGAAATCTGTTGACAAGGAACTGATCAATCACCTGCAGACGGAAAAAGCAGAGATTTTTGCGCAGCCCCTGCCATTGGATACTGACCTGGCCAAACTGGATGTGAACAATCCTGACGATTATACTTTCGATTTCGAAATCGGGTTAAAGCCTGAATTTGAACTGGCTGATTTAGCGAAAGCGGATATCACCGGCTACAATATTGACATCACCGATGAGATGATCAACGAAGAGATCGATCGCCTGCAAAACCGCTACGGCAATATGACCGATAAGGACGTGGTAGACGGCGCTAACAACGTGCTGAATGTCACTTTCGTTGAAACAGATGCAACAGGCAATGAAGTAGAAGACGGTGTGAAAAAAGAGAATTCTCTTCTGCTGAGCTATTTCACTGAAGCAATTCAACAAGAGCTGAACGGCAAGAAAGTGGGTGACAGCATCCAGATCAAACTGGCCGACGCTTTTGAAGATAAAGAACTGGAATTTATTGCAGCGGACCTGGGTCTTAACAAAGACGAGGAGGCTGACAAACAAAAAAGTTTCAAATTAAACATCGCCAAGATCAGCGAGCTGGAAAAGAAAGAACTGAACGAAGAATTTTTCACACAGCTGTATCCGGAAGGAGATGTGAAAACCGAAGAAGAGTTTCGCACCAAAGTAAAAGACCAGATCTTTGGCTATTGGGCCTCTCAAAGCCGCAACCAGATCCAGGATCAGATCTTCCATAAATTAGTAGATAATACGACCATTGAATTTCCTGAGCCGTTTTTACGCAAATGGCTGGTGACACAAAACGCGCAGCCCCAGGAAGGGCAGCCGGCAAAGACGGAAGAGCAGATCGATGCGGAGATGCCTACTTTCCTGAACCAGTTGAAATGGACGCTTATTTCTGAAAAGATCGTGAAAGATCAGGGAATCGAAGTGAAGCCAGAAGAACTGAGAGCATTTGCCCAGGCGCAGTTATTCAGCTACATGGGCGGAATGATGCCTAACGATACAGAACAGCCTTGGGTAAATGACTATATTGAAAGGATGATGAAAGACCGTAAGTATGTAGAAGATGCTTACAACAGGATCCAGTCTCAGAAAGTGTTTGAGTGGGCTGAAACCCAGATCAAACCTACTGCCCAGCAGATCAGTGCAGAAGATTTTACAAAATTGGTGAACGAGCATCAGCATGCTCATCACTAATCACAAATAGTTGATGGAAAAAGGCGCTGTTACAGCGCCTTTTTTATTGAAGAGATCAACCCCACTTCATAAGAATGCTCCAGGGCATCCCGGCTGTGTTCAAAGTAGCACACGGGAATATCCCGCCCGGATATTTCGTCTAACGCGGCGATCACCGCCGGTTTTTTTGTTTTCCCTACACATCTTATATAAACGCAATGAATCAGTTGAGGAAAATTCTTCACAAGGGAGGCGTATATGTAAGGATCTCTTTGCGAGTCATCCCCCAGTAAAATAAACCGCTGCGTGGGATAAGCGTCCAGGATCCTCACGATCCGTGCAAATTTGCTTGCGTGGTTTTTCTGGCCGCTTTTCAACACCTGGGACAGGCTTTGTATCTGGTTGAGCAGGCAAATGCCGTCAGGTAATTCATTCCTCCGGATAAAAACGCTGATAAAGTCGTACAGGTTCCACTCGCTGCTGCTCACATAGAAAAAAGGATTCGGATCATCGGCGGTGGTTTGCGCCAGCTGAAGCGCCTGGTAGTGCTTCACAACTCCTTCAAAAGGTTTACGGCTGTAGGCATTCCGCGTCAATAGTAACTGTAACCTTTTCAGGATCGAGGCGGAATGTGAAATCAGGAAGGTGTCGTCAATATCAGAAATAAAGGTGTACTGATTGTACGCCGGAATCGTGATCTGTGCAGTAGCCTTATGTAATAATTGCCCGGTGTTGCCGTCTTTCAGGGTCACTTCCGCCTCGTAGCGGCCGCTGGCCAACCCCTTGTCGTTGTTGATGTTCAGGGCGAAGAAACCATCACTTTGCGACCGGGTGACATATTTTTTTCCCTGCCAATGCACCTCCACCAACGCATCTGGCATTGTTTTTACCATAAAAGTCTTTAACAGAGACAACGTGTTGTGGAAAATACCGGTTCTGTATATTTCCCGCGGGGAAGCAGAACGGTGTAAGGCGTGTCCTATCACGTTGAAATGGCTGGTGTTGCCATATCCTTCATACAGTTTCAGGTGGGGCTTGGTGATCAGTCGAAGCTTTTTGAAAAGGAAGTTTTTAAGCACTTAAACAATTTTAATAAAAACTAATGTCGGTTAAAATTCTTTTCGTTATCAATAAAACTGCCGGTAGTCAGCAGGTGGATTTAAAATCAGACATCGAATCCTATTTTAAGGACAAAGACGTGTTGTTGGATTTCTATCATCTGCCCGATCCCGTTGATTGCGATTCCCTCAAAGACTACATAAAAGGTGCCAAAGCAGACAAGGTAGTGGCCGCCGGCGGCGACGGTACCGTGACCCTGGTAGCGCGCTTCCTGAAGGATAGCGGCGCTGCACTGGGCATCATACCTGCGGGCTCTGCTAATGGTATGGCCAAGGAGCTGCTGATCCCTGAAAAGTTAAACGAGGCGCTCGATATTATTGACAAGGGAGAAGTGACCAGTGTTGATACGATCCTGTTGAACGGAGAACATCTGTGTCTTCATCTCAGTGATGCGGGCATCAATGCACAGCTGATCAAAAATTTTGAAGAGGGTGATACCCGTGGCAAGATCGGTTACCTCAAAGTAGCCTGGAAGACCTTAGTAAGGCGGCAGGTCCTCGACATCAAGCTCAAACATAAAGACAAGGTGATCCGGCGCCGGGCGTTCATGGTTGTTATTGCAAACGCCGGTAAGTATGGCACAGGAGCGGTGATCAACCCGGTGGGCGAGATCAACGACGGGCTTTTCGAAGTGGTGGTGGTGAAGCGACTTTCCTTCTTCCCGATTTTGAAAATGATGTTTTCGCTGGGGTTTGATAAAAAAAATATTGAAATATACCAGTCCAGGTCAATTGACATCATGTCTAAAAGCCGCATTCATTTCCAGGTCGATGGCGAATATATGGGCAAGGTTAAGAAGATCTCCGCCGCCATACAGCCGGGAAGCCTCAACCTCATCCTTCCCAAAAGCTACCTGCAAAAGATGAACGATAACGAACTGCCCAAATGACCCTAAAAAAAGCGCTCACCCGGTCAACCTGTCACAGTTTTTTGCGTTTTAGTAAATGGATAGATATTTGTTCAGGTCCTTTTAATGAAACAGGCCGTTGAAAAATCTGATCCGCAGGAGATTTTTTTCAGCACGTTCCTGAAAACGAAAAAAAAATTAGTACGTTTACTGACATATCAAATAACTTTTATGACTTATAATTCTGAGTTTGAGAAATACGCTGTCAAACACCGGGGTATTTCCAGCAATACACTTCACAGTTATGGTAATCACCTGGTTACAGCATTAACACCGAACATCATTGAAGAACGTCCTATGAACGTGGCGGTGATGGATGTATACAGCCGTTTGATGATGGACCGCATTATCTTCCTCGGTTATCCTGTTACGGACGAAGTAGCCAATATCATTACAGCTCAATTGCTGTTCCTCGATAGCACCGACCGTGTGCGCGACATTAACATGTATATCAATAGCCCGGGGGGCAGCGTATACGCAGGCTTAGGCGTATATGATACCATGCAGTATGTGAGCCCTGATGTAGCTACGATCTGTATCGGTATGGCAGCCTCCATGGCTTGTGTGCTGCTGGCAGCAGGAACCAATGGTAAAAGAGCCGCGTTGAAGCATTCGCGGATCATGATGCACCAGCCAAGCGGCGCTATCGGTGGGCAGGCCAGTGACATTGAGATCACCGTTAACGAGATCCGGAAACTGAAAACCGATCTTTACGAAATCGTGAACGAACATACCGGCAAGCCTATCGAGCAGATCGAAAAAGATTTCGAGCGCGACAAATGGATGACGGCGCCTGAAGCTAAAGAATATGGCATCGTTGATGAAGTATTATTGCTCAACAAGAAGAAATAGATCGGGTCGATGGATCATCGTCCATGGACTTCAACTTCAATCAAAAAAAATTTCACAATGAATTTTTCAAATATATACAACAACAAATGGCAACGCCCGATGCTCAACGAAGAAGAGGGCGACGAGGAAGAGCCTAAAGAACCGCAGGATAAGCGGGATGATCTGATGATGCTCAACAAGCGCCTCGAAAAATTATTTTTTGACAAGCGTGCAGTATACCTGTGGGGCGTTGTAGATGATAAAAGTGCGCGTGAGGTAACGACTAAGCTGTTGCTGCTCGAAGCTGACAAGCCCGGCCAGCCAATCAATTTTTACATCAACAGCCCTGGTGGCGTGGTAACCAGCGGTATGGTGATCTATGATACCATGAAGATGATCAGCAGCCCCGTGCACACGATTTGTATGGGACTGGCAGCGTCGATGGGAAGTATCTTGCTGAGCGGCGGAGAAAAAGGGCATCGGTACATCTATCCCCACGGGGAAGTGATGATCCACCAACCTTCACTGGGTGGCTATATCCGCGGCGTAAGCTCGGACCTGGAGATCCAGGCCCGTCAGACACAACGCGTGAAGCACATCGGTGCAAAGATACTGGCCGAAAATTGCGGCAAAACGATCGATGAGATCATGCGCGATTTTGACCGGGACTATTGGATGGACGCACAGGAAGCCATACAATATGGTATTGCGGACAAGGTGGTCGAAAAATTGTAAGGACCGCTCTGACAGACGTTTTTAAGCTATCTCCATTCGGAGATAGCTTTTTTATTTGAAGCCATCTCAAGCCGGATTTCATGTACTTGTACCGTTTACCCGCCACGGCTCGTAAGGAGATATGTAAAAAGCTATAATATTTTTATATTTAATATTAAAAATATTATATATAAATTTACGTTATAATTTATTCCTAACGAAAATTCAAGTCATGAGAAAAATCATTTACTTTTTATTGGTGCTCCTCTATGCAAACAGTGATCTGGCAGGCCAGACCTTGTGGAGCAATGAAATCAACCATTCCGGAACAGAGGTACCGCCAAGCCCTTACACCGAAGGGGATAGTGTAGCTACCGGAATAACCGTGTCAGGTGTCGGCAGGGGGCCGGGCATCGCGGGAGTAGCCGCTGCCGGTACTTACAGCGCAGAAGGATGGACTGCCGGAAGCTCGCCTGGAAACGATGATTATTTCACCTTTACCCTGACACCCGGGGAGGGGGAAACGATTGATTTTAGCAGCTTTAGTTACAGTGGCTTTATTTCTGCCGGCGGCGGCGGTCGCGACAGCGGGCCGGGGACATTAGCCTTGAGGTCCAGCTTAGACAATTTTGCGTCAACGATCAGCACCGGCACGACGATCGATCTGTCAGGTTCCCAATTTCAAAATATTGAAACGCCCATTACTTTTCGGCTGTATGGATACAATTCGGGGGGTGAAACGGGAACGTTCAGCCTTGACGAATTTCAATTCGACGGAACTGTGAGTGAAGCACTTCCTGTTACATTCGGTGTGCTGCAAGCCGTCGGGCAGGTGGGGGCTATCAAAGTTGGCTGGCAAACGCTGGCCGAGGTGAACGCCAGTCACTTTGAAGTACAGGTTTCTGCGTCAGGACAAGATTTCACGACCGTAAAAACGGTGCAGGCGCACCAAGCGGGCTCGGATCAGCCGCAATATTATGAAGTTGAAATTAAGGCTGCCGACTGGGCCTCACTGCTGACCTTTCCGGCGATTATAGCACTGTTAGGTTTTGGAGCCTCCAGAAAAAATAAGTGGCGCATCGCTTTGCTGGTTCTTGCAGCAATAGCCGGTATATCAGCCTGCAAAAAGGGTACAGCTGTTCCTCTGGATCGTTTGAATACGCCGTTATTCGTACGAATTGTACAGGTCGATATCGACGGTGATATGCAGTATAGCAAGGTCATAAGTGTTGTCAGGGCAGAATAAGGCTGGCTGCGTTCGCGGCAAAATTTTAACGATACCAGGCGGGCCGATACGAGCGCTTTTTTCTACCTTTGCAGCTATATTATGAAGGAAAAAATATCGGGTTCGGTTTTGCATTGTTCTTTCTGTGGTCGCAGCCGCGATGAGGTAGAAATACTCATTGCAGGACAAGACGGCCATATCTGTGAGAACTGTGTAGAGCACGCCCAGGAAATTATTGACCAGGAATTACATCTGAAAGAAAATCCTCAAAGCCAGGGCTTTTCACTGAACGTGAAAAAGCCTATGGAGATAAAGACCTTTCTGGATGATTATGTGATTGGCCAGGACGACGCCAAAAAGGTGTTAGCTGTAGCGGTGTACAACCACTATAAAAGATTAAAACAAAGATCCGGTCGCGATATTGACCCGCATAGCGAAGTCGAGATTGAGAAAAGCAATATCGTGATGGTGGGAGAGACCGGTACAGGTAAGACCTTATTAGCGCGGAGCATCGCCAAAGTGCTGAATGTGCCCTTTGCGATTGTCGATGCCACAGTGTTTACTGAAGCCGGATATGTGGGAGAGGATGTAGAGAGCATCCTGACCCGTTTGTTGCAGGTTTGCAATTACGATGTAGAAGCGGCCGAGCGCGGCATTGTGTATATTGATGAAATTGATAAGGTCGCGCGCAAAAGCGATAACCCAAGCATTACCCGCGATGTGAGCGGCGAAGGTGTTCAGCAGGGATTGCTCAAATTGCTGGAAGGAACAGATGTGCTCGTGCCACCGCAGGGCGGACGTAAACATCCTGATCAAAAACTGATCAAGGTAAACACGCACAACATCCTTTTCATTTGTGGGGGTGCGTTCGATGGCATCGACAAGATCATCGGACGCCGGGTACAAACCAACACCATCGGCTTCAATGTCGATAAGGCGCAGCAAGAGGATATGAAGAAAAACCTGCTGAAGTTTGTCAACTCGCAGGATCTGAAAGCCTTTGGTCTGATCCCTGAGCTGTTGGGCCGTCTGCCCGTTGTAACCCACCTCGAACCTTTGGACGCGGACACTCTACGTGATATCCTGACCGAACCTAAGAACGCGCTGATGAAGCAGTATAAAAAGCTGTTTGAACTGGAAGGTATCGAGTTGAAGATAGAAAAAGAAGTGTACGAATACATGGTGCAGAAAGCGGTTGAGTATAAATTAGGGGCGCGGGGCTTAAGAAGTATCTGTGAGAGTATCCTTACGGATGCAATGTATGAGTTACCATCATCTTCCGAGAAAGTATTCACATTGACGAAGGATTATGCCGAAAGAAAATTCAGCAAGAGCAAGATGGGACTGGTAAAAGCGGCATAAGAAAATGCAGGAAGTATGATTTACAATGTCGGATGTTTAAATTTATGATGTATGTACGAGGTTCTAAAAATCAGAAATTTCAAATCCTAAATCAGAAATAAAAAATTTCATATGAACGAATTAATAGAAAAACTGAAAGCAGAAGCGGGTTTGACCGACGAGCAGGCAGCAAAAACTTTGGAAACAATCAAAGGGTACGTGATTGAAAAATTCCCGATGCTGGAAGGCGCGGTAGGAAACCTTTTCGGTAACTCCTGATTGTACTGAAATAATGTTAATTTAGAGCAAGTCGTTGGACTTGCTTTTTTAATGTCCTGCTATGATGTATCATCCAAAAACCGACGCGTATATTGCCAAAGCTCCGGAATTTGCCCGGCCGATACTTGAGTTTTTCAGGGAGGCTGTTCACAAGGGTTCTCCTGATATTACAGAATCGATCAAGTGGGGCGTGCCCAGTTTTGACTTTAACGGGAAAATGATGTGCAGCATGGCCGCCTTTAAGAAGCACTGTGCTATTGGCTTCTGGCTCGGTGGCAGCATCAAAGCGCTGAAAGGTTACCTGCCATCAGACGCCGAAGGCAGCTCTGAGTTCTGGCGCCTCTCCGGTATTACCGCTATTGAGCAGATGCCCAAAGAGAAAGCACTCATTGCCGCCGTGAAAGAGGCTGTTGCTTTAATTGAGATGGGCGTGACCATGAAGCGCACGCCGGCAAAGCGTGCCGCCGAATTGCCGGTACCGGAAGTATTATCCCGGGCACTGCAGAAGCATAAGAAAGCCAAAGAGGTATTCGAACGGTTTGCGCCGTCTCATCGAAAGGAATATATCCAATGGATCAATGAAGCAAAAACAGATGCCACGCGCGATAAGCGTGTGGCAGCTGCGGTTGAATGGATTGCGGAAGGGAAAGGGCGAAACTGGAAGTATGAGAAGCGCGGGTGATGATGCGTGATGATAATAAGAAAGGTCTTATTTTACTCATTCATTACTCGCTGCGTTTACTCGCCGTTCCTAATCATCAACCCTGTAGCACACCTCCCATCAACGGATCTGTCATAGAGATATTGCCCGTTTCTACGTGACCCGCATATTGCTTTGTAAATACTTTATTTCCCGGGGTGGAGATGGTAAAGTCGTACCAGCCCGAGCTCTTTTCGAGGTTGATCCTGACCGTCTTCTTGTTTCCCGCAGCCAGGGAAATATTTTGCGGCTTCGCGCCGTAAGCGTTATCACGAAGTTCAATCTCTAATGCGTTGTCACCTTTATTCTCTAGCTCCAACAGGATATTGCCTGTATATTTTTTATTGAAAGCTCCCTTCTTTTCAAAACCGCAGGCCACCGAAAGCTCGGGGTCTCGGGCGTCTCCCTGGTATTGCCTGAAGAAGCCATTAGGTCCATTGATACAAAGGTCATAAATGCTGTTGTCAAATTTTTGCAGCGCCACTTCATCCTTCAGCCGGTCGCGCTCCTTCACCGCGTAAAACCAGGTTCTGCCCGCCTCCTGTCCGTAGCTGGAAGGCGTATACATATTAAAGGCAGACCCGGCATGATGATCGTTGCTTTCCACTTCGAAAGACAGTTCCACCGAGCCGCTGTTCTTATTCAGGTGGGCGTCTGCATGCAGCTTATAAGGCAAAGCGCAGGCCGGCCTTGTGCCTTTTTCCTGCTCTGCCATCCATTTAGAATTTTCAGGAGCATAAGAAGCGTATTGATTGATCTTTTTGATTTCCTGGTCCGATAAAGGATCCGGCACCACTTGTTTGGGTTTGTTACGTGCATTCTGAATATCGGTAATCACCTGGTTTTTTTTCAGGAACTCAGGCAGCGGGAATGCTTCACCATTGTAGGGACGGAACGCCGATGTGAGGTCGCCGCAAACCGTTCTTCGCCAGCTGCTGATATTGTCTGAACTTATTTTCCGTCCCGTTTTTTTCTGAAGAAATTTTTCAAGGAACATCAGCGTGGACGTGTGATCCTGTACCTGCGAATTAATAAACCCTCCTTTGCTCCAGGGAGACGCGATGATCATGGGCACGCGATAGCCTAACCCGATAGGCCAGCCGGTAGCCGCATCAAAATCAGATTCGATGTCAATGCCTTCAGATACTTTTCCTGAAGATGGGTCGCCGGGGTTGGGCACCACAAAAGGCGGCAGGTGGTCATAATAACCATCGTTCTCGTCGTAGTTCAGAATGAATATCGTCTTCTTCCACACTTCGGGATTTTTGGTCAGGATGTTCAGTGCTTCAGATACGTACCAGGTGCCGTATAGCGGAGTGCTCGTGTGATCAGAAAAAGCCTGCGGCGCCGCCAGCCAGGAAACAGTGGGCAGATTCCCCGAATCCACATCCTTGCGGAACTGGTGGAAAATGTCTTCTGCCGGTATTTGAATCGTTTGCTCTTTGCCCGTGTCGTCGGTGAAGGTGTAAGATTGCAATTTCAGGTAATCTTCCACTTCGATGTTCGTGGTAAACGCTTTATCGATCAGGTTCTTTTCTTTCGGGCTAAGCTTATTATATCTTTCCAGCACTTCTGCTGCGCTCAAAGCCGGCGTAGCTGTTGCATCGCCGTTCTTACGGAAGTAAGCCGAAAGTTTCACCTGGTGTTTCTTAATATACTCCACAGCGTTATCGCCATAATTTCCCATCCAGTAATCCGTATTGTCCTCCAGCTTCGCACTCCACAATTCATTTTGGTAGATCTTCCAGCTGATGCCATGATCTTCCAGCAGTTCGGGGAATGAACTCCAGTCCACATAAGTGTTGGTGCGGGATTCAGCCTGCGAGTTTCTAACTGCCGGTTTAGAGGTGCCGTTCAATTGTTCGCGCACTTTGCCGGTCCAGAAGAATAACCGGTTCGGTGTGGTGCCCGTCAGCGACGAGCAGAAATAATGATCACAAAGGGTGAAGGCATCGGCCAATGCATAATAAAATGGCACATCGGCGCGGTTGTAGTAGCCCATGCACATTTCCGACTTGTGCGGGATCCACTGATCATATTTGCCATTATTGCGGGCACGGCTCTGGTCGGGCCAGTCGTGTGGAAGGCCACCTTGCCAGGTTATTTTTGTTTTGTTGATATCGATATGAAAAGGTGCATGTGCCGCACCGTTCTTTGACTTTTGGATCCATGCCTTATTTTTATCAGGAAGGGTTTTAACGCGCGGATCGTTAAAGCCCCTGGCCCCTTTCATGCATCCGAAAATATGATCAAACGACCGGTTCTCCTGCATCAGGAACACGATGTGCTCGGCATCATAAAAAGTAGTGCCTTTGTCGGCATTGATGGATAAGGCCCGTTGTATGCTCGAGGGCATTACATTGTTCATACCTGCCACGCCGGACAGTATAGCTGCATTTTTTAGAAAGTCTCTGCGTTTTTGTTTCATTATATACAAAGCAATTGGATGTAGAGAAATAGAATGAAGATGCTGTCTCAAAAGTCTTTCACGTCTGTCCGACGGGTTCGTTCAGGCGGGTGTGAAAGTTCTTTGCTTTTGATACAGCATCTTCAAAGATGCGTTTTTTTTATTAGTTCATTGTGCTATTGCAGGATCCACATCACCCCGTTGATATCATCCCCTTCAGGATATTGACGCGCAATAGCGGCACTCAGGTTGGTAGTGTTATAATTCTGCTCCTCCAGGGGATACATCCACCGTTTGGGCACTCTCTTATTGTTGAGTACGCCAGAATACACGGTTTCGAAAACAGGGAACCCGGTTCGCCTTTGTTCATAAAACGCCTGCCAGCCGGAGTTCATGAACATGCTGATATATTTTTGTGTGATGATCTGCTCTATTTCTTTGCCACTTTGCAGGTTGATGATGGGCTGATTCAGATAGGCGGTAATCTCAGCATCCGAATACTGGCGGCCGGTATACGCAACGCCTGATACGCCTGGATAATTAAAATTGGAGAACTCCATGGATGCCCGGATCCCGGACTTATAAAGATCGTTGGCATTGCCCGTGATCCAGCCCCGCACCACTGCTTCGGCCAATAAGAACTGTACTTCAGCGTAGCCCATTAACAAGCTCGGTTCGTTCACGATTTCGTAAGCATACCTCCGGTTGATCGGCGATGCCTGGCTGCGGCCTTTCTTCCCGGTGTTGTAAGACAATGGAGCGCTGCCAACCAGCCCGTCATACTTTGTAAAATCTTTAATAGTGGTAGCGTTGACAGTACCTGCAGGTTGTCCGTAAGTGAACAGGCGCGGATCGTTGAAGCCCTGAAGTATATCCACAAAAGAACTGTCCAGGTAATAGTCCGTCTTCATCGAGTTGTTATTATAATAGGGGTAACGGTTACTATTGATATCATAATAAGATAATTTGCCGTTTTCGCCGTTGCCCGAGATCAAAGGATACTTTGTTGGATTAGAAGCGATCTCGTTGAATCTTTGACGGATATTCAGATCCGTATCAGCTACTTTGCGGGAAAGGCTCATCAGTACGCGTAATGAAAAAGAATTGATCAGTTTTTTCCACGCGCTGATAGAACCGTTATACACCACATCTCCCGAAATGGCGTCCGACGTACTACCCAGAGAGTCGCTGGCAATTTTCAATTCATTCAAAACTTTTACATAGATATCCTTTTGCCGGTCGTAGGCGGGTCTTACTGCTGAAGAATCGGTGAAGTTATTTTGTTCGATCGATTGCATCATTTGCGAATAAGGAATATCCCCAAAGGTTTGGGTCATCGAAACGATGAAGTAGGCCTTAAAAAATTTAGCCAGGTAGCGATAGTTGGGCTTGTTCACTCTTTGCGCTTCCTGTTCCATCCTCACCACCTGCGCGATGTTCGAATAGCTCATCGAGCTTCTTGTCCAGTTGTAGTACTGTGAAGTACTGTTCCCTTGTGTGTATACCAGTTGCCGGCTCGCGAGACCCGCGTCTGCGCTGATATTGGAAAAGGCAACGCGCTCGATGTTGGGCAATAAGAGTGATGGGTCCGTTAGGGTGGGGCGGTTGGGGTTTTCCTGGAAGTATTCAAACTTCTTGCAGGAGCTAAAGCCCGCTGCCACCAGGAGAAAAATATATAACGATAAAGATTTCATGATGTTGGCTTTTTTAGAATTTGAGATTGATGTTGAATCCTAAGCTTCTTACTGAGGGTGTTTGAAGATTGTCCGATTCCGCATCGGGATCCACATTTGGAATTTTAGAAAGGATGAATAGGTTGTTTCCTATGAATGAAACAGCAGCCGACTTGAAAAAGCCTTTGGTCCAGTTGCCGGGAAGGTTGTAAGACAGTATCAGCTCGCGCATCTTGAGATAAGTGCCGCTGTAGTAAAAGTAATTGTTCAGTGCGTTGCCTGCATCGCTTTGCATGAAGGAAATATAATTCACTGCGGTGCTGTTTTCCTCGTATTGACGCGTGTCGGAAACGATCTCACCCCGTCTGTCATAAGTTACGGATCCTTCTTTGATCACGACGCCCGGCGCAACATAAGTGTTCTTGCCGGCAATGGCATCATCGCGGAATGAATTAGCCGTTTCGATAGCGGCACCGCCCCACCACATCTTTTGATTGGTAGTGGAGTAAATAAGTCCGCCCAGGCGGCCGTCAAACGAAAAGCTAAGTCCGAAGTTTTTATAATTAAAAGCGTTCTGCCATCCGTACAACCATTTGCTATCGGCGTAGCCAAAGAAGTGAGGATTAGCGTCGAAAGCTAAGGAGCCATTGCTGTTGTAGATCGGTCTGCCATCCGCTGTTTGCGAGTACGTGATGAACACGCGGTCGGTACGGTCGCCTTCTTTTATATTTCCTACAAAACCATCGGCGCCCGGGGCTGTGGCTTTCTTCAGCCAGAGATGACTATTGCTGAAGTTAAAAGTGGTTTCCCATTTAAAGTCCTGGTTTCTGACAGGAGTGCCGCTTACAACAAACTCCCATCCTTTCCTCACATAAATGTTTGCATTCTGCAACACACCGGTATAGCCGCTTGCCTGAGATTGGGGCACGGTTGTAAATCCGTTATATTCTTTATTCCGGAAATAAGTAGCGTCGATGTTAATGCGGTTTTTCAATAAACCGATGGCCACGCCATACTCGGCCGACTCCACTGTGCTGGGTATCAGCTGGGGCGTGATGGCGGTTCCGGGCCATACCACTGAAGGCGTATTGTTCCACTTGCCACCGATGGAGTAAGTCAGGATATGTTCATAAGGATTACCGGGACTTACGAAACCGGTATTCACTTTGGCCCATGAAGCCCGTGTTTTTAAGAAGGATACTGCTGTCGGCAACTCCAGCACGTCAGACAGTACTGCAGATAAACCGGCAGAAGGGTAGAAGTAGGTATTGTTGTCAAGCGGCAATGTTGACGACTTGTCGTAACGGCCGGTGAGGTTGAGGTATAAAAATTTAAGCGTTTCGATATCCACCGTTGCGTAGGCACTGGTGGTTCTGCGCTCCTGCAGGCTGTTGCTGCCGGTAAGAGGATTCGTAGTATTGCTTAAGTTGTAAAACTCTGGTATCGTGAGGCCATCTGTAGCAGACGTCGCGCTTTTCAAATTGCGGTAAGCATTGGCGCCGCCCGCACTGACATTGAGTTTGAAGCGGTCACTGAACTGGTGATTATAGTTTAGAATAAGATCCGAAGTGATGTCAAAATAGTTGGTATTCGTAACACTGTAATTGCCTTTCGAAATAAAGCTATAATTCACGTAACTGTAAGGCTCTTTCACGTCCGAGTTCTCTGAATACTGGTTGAAGCCATTCCGGAACTTCAGCGAAAGATTATCCGTGAATTTATAATCGAAGGTGATCTGGCCGAACGCATTGTTTTTCTTATAACCATTCAGGTATTCGTAGGCCACAAAGTAAGGGTTGTTATACCAGGACAGGTTGTAGTTGCGTTGTTGCAAACCCTCTTTCCCTGGTATCCAGTAGTTTTTCAGGTCGCGAATGTCCACGTCCGTTCCGATCCAGAGGATCAGGTTGTAGAGGATGTTGGGCGGCCCGTAGCCTACTGTCGGGTAGTTATCGGAATACTCCCTGTTATAAGTAAGCTTTGCATCCACGTTCAGTTTGGGACTCAGCGCATAATTGCCTCCGATCGAGAAAGATGAGTTGTTCACGCCCGTATTCGGCACCAGGCCTTTCTGGTAAATGTGGCCGGCAGACAGGCGGTACGAGCCTTTGTCATTGCCCGCTGATGCAGAGATATTGTTGGTCGATAAAATACCTGTCTGAAAGAAATTCCTGATATTATCTTTTCCTCTGGAAACCCAGGGGAGCGGTTGGTAGTTCCCGGTCGATGTAGTGCCATCAGGGAAGGTTACCGTGTAGGATTGATCGGGTGTGTAAGGGCTGTTATACTGAGGCAGTTCCACGAAGCCGCTGGCGGTATTGGGATCGCGCTGATCCAGCTTGGGTCCCCACAACCAGCCGCCCCCTTCGATGCCGCTTCCCGATCCGTTGATGTAGGCATATTTACCTGCATCTCCGCCGCCGTATTGATGCTGCACTTCCGGGATGACGGTATAGCTGCCCTGGAACATAGTAGACGAGTTAAGTTCCACACTTACCACGCCTTTTTTGCCCCTCTTGGTGGTATACATGATGGCACCGTTGATGCCTATCTGGCCATACAGGGCGCCCGCCGCCGGGCCTTTAAGCACGGTGATACTTTCGATATCGTCCGCGTTTATTTTGTAAGGGTCGGCGTTGGGGTCGGGGATACCGTCGATCACGATGAGCGGTGTTTTACCGCGCAGCTCTATCCCCGGGTTTCTGAAGAGATCGGTAGTATTAGTGATGTTCAATCCCGCTACTTTACCAACCAGGGAGCCGACAGCGGTCGGGGTTCGGGATTTCTCCAGGCTTTCTCCCTGCACTTCCTGGAGTGCGTAGCCCAAAGCTTTCTGTTGTTTTTTGATGCCAAGGGCCGTGGTCACCACCACTTCCGCCAGGTCGTTGCTGGTCGCATCCTCAAGGAGTACGACCATGGATTCATCCGTAGCAGTTACTTCCCGCGAAGCGAATCCTACTGAGCTAAAGATGAGGAGCGCGCCGCGGTTGGTGGAAATGGTAAACCGGCCTTGTGCATCGGTTTGTACAGCGTTTCTTTTATCCTTTTCAATGATACTGGCGCCGGGCAGTAAGCTACTGTCCCTTGCGGACCTTACGGTTCCGGATACAGTCAGTGTTTGTGCGACGGAGCAGTAGCTCAGGAAAAACAGAAAGCAGCAGATAAAGAAGGATTTTCTCATATTCCGGGGTTTATTGTTTATAAGCTTTTAAATGGTATTACGAGCAGCAACAGGGATCCGGTACACGGTTCGGGCATCGCTTAGTGGTCTGTCCCCGGGCAACTATTTGCGTGGTCAAAAGTATATGGCGTCACAATACTAAAAAATTATTTTGAATGAACATTCAATTAATTTATTATTATTTTTTTGTTACGCGGATTTTTGTATTCAGAAGGTTTATATATTTAGGTGTTTTTTGTGAGAAAGAACTTTTGCTGCATAAGTCACCGGCAAATAATAACACGGGAATACTGCATATTTTCGTAATAATGAAAGTTACATGAAATGCCCATGTGATCTTTTCAAAGGGGAATCTCCGCCTGACCGGCAGGGCTGAATCGTTCCCCGTCCGAACCCGAACGGGCGGGCCTGCCCGAAAGACTCGTTCAGGCGGGCATTCGACCAAAAAACCGTCCGCCGCGGCGGACAAACAAATGATACGAACGAAATATGGGAAGAAAAAGTTTAAAAGACGCCAGACAAAAGGAAATTGTCGAAGTGTTTTATAAGATTGCCAAGCAGGAAGGCTTGGAAAACGCATCGCTGGCTAAAACGGCTGAGCTGGCGGGGATGAACCCCAGCCTGATCATTCACTACTTTAAAAGCCGCGACCACTTAGTAAACGCGTTGATCGAATTTATACTGGACCGGTATCTTGAAATATTTACTGTTCCGGGCTCCGCAACCGCCAGCCCCAAAACGATCCTGCTGAAAATTATCGATAATGTCTTTTCCAAAAAGTGGAACATCTTGTTTGACGATAGCGTGTCCTACAGCTGTTATGCACTTGCCTTGCGAAATGAATCGATAGGAGCGCGCTACCGTGAATTGCTGGAAACGTTGCGTAAAAACCTGGAGCAGCATATTAAAGCCTGTAAGAAAGAAGGAGCATTGGATGTGGCCAACCCCGCTGTTACTGCCGATCTCATCTTTGTACTGGTGGATGGCGCTTATTATTACCTGAGCCTGGTAAAGAATGACAAAGATTATGAAGCCGGCTTAAGGAGATATAAAAAGCAGGCCCTGACCTTACTTAACTTTACGTAGCCTGCGGCGACTGATGGATACGATGGCGACCAGTGCGATAGACAACCACGCCAGGTTGCAGATCAGGTTAGGCCCGTCATTCATATAAATGGCATGAGCGATCAATCCACCCGCTCCCAATACATTTAATACATGATAGGTATGTTTGTCTGCCTTCACTTTGTTGAGACTGATCAGCAGATACGCCAGCAGGTAAAAACCGGTACCCAGCCAGCCCAGTAAAGAGGAGGCAGACTCTGTCAAAAATATGGTCAAATGGGAGATCATGATTGTTCAGTTAATTAATCAATTGTCGTTCTTCTCAACTCCAGCAGATTCAGAGCATTCGGAGGAAAGCCTTTTACATTTTTTTGCACCAGGTGAATGACCTTATCATACCAAAGCGGTACTACGGGCGCATCATCGATGGCGATCTGATCCGCCTTTCGATACAAAGCATAGCGTACAGAATCATTTGTTTCGCGGATAGCCTGTTCAAATACCTCGTCAAACTCAGGATTTTTATACCGCGTGTAGTTGGGCGGCGCCGGATTTTTAGAATAAAAAACAGAAAGGTAATTTTCAGCATCCGGATAATCCGCAATCCATCCGCCTCTGAAGAATGCTGCCTTTGAGCCGGAAGTCATTTCGAACAGCAATGATTTTTGTACTACTTCCACCTGAACGGGAATACCAATCTCTTCCAGCTGTTTGGCGATGAAATTTCCAAAGTCCGCATAGATGGAAATGGTCAGCAGTTTGATCATCGGTAATCCGTTGCCGCCGGGAAAGCCGGCTTCTTTCAATAGCTGCGCCGCTTTGGATACATTATAGGAATACCCTTTGACCAGGGAGTCATTGAACGAAGGAAGCCCCTTCGGTACAAATCCGCTTTCAGCCGGCGTGCCCAAAGAGTTGCGGAGGTATAGGATCATCTTGCGCCGGTCAAATCCATAGTTGATGGCCTGGCGCACTTTTTTAAAACGGAGCGGTGAGTTTTTGACGAGCGGGTTTTCGGGATCGACCAAGATACCCAGGTATTCTATGTTGAGGTAGGGCTGCGTTTGCAACTCGATCTTATCTTTCCAGATCTCACGCAGCTCCCCTTTTTTGGTCAGCACCTCATCTTTAAAGCTTGGGTCCAGCTCGTTGATGAAATCGAGCTGTCCCTGGCGGAACAACAGGAATTCTGTGGCCCGGCTGTCTTTAAAGCTGATCTTGATGCCATCCAGGTAGGGTAATCGTTTGCCGAGGCTGTCGCGCTCAAAATAATTTTCATGCTTAGCCAGGATCAGCGCTTGTCCTTCTTCCCATACAACAAACTTGAAAGGACCGGTGCCCACGGGATGCCTGCGAAACTGTTGCTGGTAGTGCTGCACGGCTTCGGGAGCTACCACAGAACAATACTGCATAGACAAGATGCCAAGAATAGGCTGATAAGGTCGCTGTAGTTTTAGCTGAAACGTGGTATCATTGAGCGCGGTAAAAGGCTGTAGGGTATCGGCTTTTCCATTAAAGATCCAGGCGCCGGGACTTGCAGTGGCAGGGTCAATGATGCGATTCAGGCTGAATACCACATCGCCTGCTACCATGCGGCGGCCTTTGCCCCCTGGAAAGCAGGCATCATCATGAAAGAACACATCAGTCCTTAAATAAAAAGTATAGGTACGCTTATCTTCAGATATGTCCCAACGCGTAGCCAGTGATGGCTGTATGTTAAGACTATCGTCGATCTCTACCAGGGTATTGAATAGCTGGTGAGCCGGCCACATGGTGGATTGGTTTTTTGCAAAAGCGGGATCCAGCGAGGCAATGCCTGTATACTCATTATAATGAAATATCTTTTTCTCAGTACGATGGCTGTCAGCGCAGGAAATCAATACCAGCAGGCTGATAAAGACTGCAGGGATCAATCGCCATGTAATGCCGGAAAATACAGGAGCTGCCATGAGTTTCAAAAAATGCTGTCGAACGCCGTTTATCAATTTTTGAAGGATTGTTTAAGTTGATGGGTTAAATTTACAGTTCAATCATAACTATGGTTAAAATTTTTTGGAAGGTAATAGTTTTATTTTTTGCAGCGCTGATCACTCAACAGGTTCATGCGCAATTAGGTGTTTCAAAAAAGGCATTTACACGGCAGGATAGTTTACGGGGCGGATATGGTACGGGACGAACCGGGTGGGACGTTTTGAGATATGATCTGACCGTAAAGCCGAACTTTCCGGCGCATACCATTGCCGGTCACAACAAGATCACTTTTTACGATACAGGAGTTAAGCTCATGCAGATCGATATGCAGGAGCCCATGATCATTGACAGTGTGGTACACGAAGGTCGCCCCCTGCCTTTGGAAAGAGAAGGAAATGTGTATTGGGTTACTTATCGCGATCCGAAAGCGATGTACAAAATAAAACCTGGCAACAGAACGATCGATGTTTATTTTCATGGCAAGCCGGTGGAAGCGAAACATGCGCCCTGGGATGGCGGCTGGATCTGGACCAAAGATGAAAAAGGAAGAGACTGGGCCAGTGTAGCTTGCCAGGGATTGGGCGCCAGCGTCTGGTATCCTTGTAAAGATCATCAAAGTGATGAACCCGACAGCGGCGCTTCATTATCCATGACAGTGCCTGACACATTGGTGGCTGTGGGCAACGGTCGGCTGATGAAGACCACGAAACATGGAGACGGCACAAGCACCTGGACCTGGGCAGTCAAAAATCCGATCAACAATTATAATATTATTCCTTATATCGGGAAGTATGTCAACTTTAAAGACCAGATGAAAGGCGAGAAGGGCACGCTGGACCTCAGTTACTGGGTATTGGATTATAACCTGGAGAAAGCCAGAAAGCAGTTTGCTGTTGTGAAACCGATGATCAAGTGTTTTGAAAGCTGGATGGGCCCTTATCCGTTCTATGAAGATAGTTATAAGCTGATCGATGCGCCGCATCTGGGTATGGAGCACCAAAGTGGTGTGGCGTATGGCAACAAATATGGAATGGGCTACCTGGGCCGGGACCTGAGCGGCAGCGGATGGGGGCTGAAGTTTGATTTCATCATCATTCATGAAAGCGGACATGAATGGTTTGCCAACAATATCACTTCAAAAGATATTGCAGATATGTGGATTCATGAAAGCTTTACCAATTACAGTGAAACGATGTTCGTCGAATGCCAGTTCGGTAAAAAGGCCGGCAGTGAATATACTATCGGAACCCGCAAGACGATTGCGAACGATATTCCTATCATTGGTCATTACGGTGTGAACGAGGAAGGCAGCGGCGACATGTATAATAAAGGCGGCAACATGCTGCATACGATCCGGCAGGTGATCAACGACGATGCACTCTTCAAAAAAATACTGCGGGGATTGAACAAAGAATTTTATCATCAGACTGTTACGACCCAACAGGTGGAGGACTACATGACTCAAAAAAGCGGAAAAGATCTGAGCAAGATCTTTGACCAGTATCTGAGGACCACCCAAATCCCGGAATTACAGTTCAAAACGGAAGGAGACCAGATCATCTACCGGTGGGCGAATGTGGTAGAAGGTTTCAACATGCCGGTACAGTTGACGAACGGCCGCCGGCTACAGGTGTCGCAACAACCACGAAAGATCAGTACGGCTGCAGCGGGAGGCAAAATACTTCATGTAGTTCCCGATTTTTACGTAAATGTTAAAGAAGCCATTTTTTAAGTCATTACTTTGGCTTACAATCTTCAAATTGTTCTATGTTTGAGCCTGATTGGACAATAAGAACGAAGAAGAGATGAGGAAGAAGACAGGTATGTGATCTGATTACAGCAATGCGGTTAAGGATTTTCTCTTCCATGACGTACGACCTTGAGAACTATTCAGCGGTCGTTAGAACAAAAAAACGCAGCGAAGCTGCCTGTAAAAAAACATACAGATGAAATGAGCGGGAAAATAAGGCGGCAAAGTATTATCTCATCGTTAGTCATTTACTTTGGCTTTGCCATCGGGTTTTTGAACACGTATTTCTTCGGGAAGCAGGATCTGTTCACAAGCGAAGAATACGGGCTGACCCAGCTTTTTGTGAAACTATCTGCTTTGCTGGCGTCGCTCGGTACGCTGGCGATGCCCAACTATATCCTCAAATTCTTTCCCTACTACAAAGACCGCCTGAAGCCGGAGAAGAATGATATGCTCACGATCGCGCTGGTGACGGGCGTGATAGGCTTCCTGTTCGTGTTTGCATTTGGTTACGCCTTCGAGCATATGGTGGTGCGGAAGTACAGCACTAACTCTCCGTTGTTCGTAGATTATTATTATTGGGTATATGCGCTGGGCTTTGGACTTTCTATATACAATATTTTGGAGGCTTATTGCCAAAGCCTGCACCGGCCTGTCTTTGCGACCTTTCTGAAAGAAGTCGAATGGCGGTTGTTGATCTTGATATTGATCATACTCTTTGCTACAGGCGTTATCAGTGACTTCAGTCTGTTTGTAAAGCTGTATGCGCTTACCTATTGGGGTATTGCCATTACCATGTTTATTTATCTGGTATCGATAGGAGCTATAAAATTTACCTTCCGTATCAGCTTTGTGACCCGGCGTATCCGCAGGATCTTGACCCGGTTTACCAGCTTTGTCTATCTGGCGTTGGTCGTGTCGATGTTGTCGCAGGTATTTGACTCGCTGGTGATCGGATCTGTAGTAGAAGATGGTTTGACCAACCTGGCCATATTCACGTTGGCGGAATTGATGACGAGTGTGATCCAGGCGCCCCAGCGTAGTGTCATCAATGTGTCCGTGGCTCACTTATCAGAAGCCTGGAAAAATAAAGACGTGGATAAGGTAAACAGGATTTATGTCCGCTCTTCTATCAACCTGCTGATGGTGTCTTTATTTTTGTTTTGCCTGATTGCCCTGAACTTTGTAGATGCGATACATTTCTTCAGGCTGAAGCCGGAATTTGCTTTAGGATTTACCGTCTTTGTGGTCATGGGCCTGACCAGGGTGATCGATTTGGGCACGGGCGTCAACGCACAGGTGATTGCTACTTCCAGGTATTGGCGGTTTGAGCTGTGGAGTGGCATTATATTGCTGCTTATTATGCTTCCGCTGTCTTATTCATTTACTAAAATGTATGGCATCGTGGGGCCGGCAATTGCCGGACTGATTTCTTATTCAGTGTACAACGGGATCCGGATTTTCTTCTTATGGCGCAAGTTTGGCCTGTTTCCTTTTAGCAAAAATACGTTGTACAATATCCTGCTGGCGTTGGTAACCTACGGAATTACCTATATTGTCTTCAACAATATGGATGGGTTCTGGGCCCTGGCGGGCAGAAGCATCCTGTTCTCAGGTTTATACATTGCAGGCGTATTTTATCTGAGGTTATCTCCGGATGTCAGGCCTGTGCTGGAGTCGATGTTGAACCGTACGCCGTGGCGCAATAAAAACAAATAAGCGAATTACTATTCCATGAATCGCAGGAAATTCACCAAAGCACTGGGACTGCTGGGCGGCGCTTCTATACTCACGGGTCTTTATGCGTGGAAAATAGAGCCTCACTGGCTTGAATTTGTTCACCGTAAGCTGCCATTGTCTCAGCTCCCGCAAGCCCTGGCTGGTAAGACACTTATGCAGATCAGCGACATCCACGCGGGTAAGGTAGACCAGGACTATTTGGTGCAATCATTCAAACGTGCCGCGGCCTTTCAGCCGGACATTGTTGTATATACCGGTGACTTTATCAGCTTTGATATGGAACGAAAGTTTGCGCCGCTGAAAGAAGTCTTAGGCCATGCGGTGAAAGGAACACTGGCGACGGTTGGTATTTTGGGCAACCATGATTACGGTTACAACTGGTCCGAACCCGATGTAGCTGATGCGGTGACGAACCTGGCAGCCGGGGCAGGAATTACGATGTTGCGAAATGCGCGTTACAATGTCAATGGGTTGAATATACTGGGGTTGGATGATCTGTGGGGCAATTATTTTAAGCCTGAATTAGTGATGCAAACCTATGATCTCAAAGCCTGCAACCTGGTATTATGTCATAACCCGGATGCCTGCGATCTTGATATCTGGAATGAATATGAAGGATGGGTATTGGCCGGACATACACATGGCGGGCAATGCAAGCCACCGTTTCTTCCGCCGCCGATGCTCCCGGTGAACAATAAAAAGTACAGTGCCGGCGAAATCGATTGGGGAACCAACCGGAAACTCTATATCAACCGGGCATTAGGTCACTACTGGCCCGTAAGATTCAATGTAAGACCGGAGATCACGTTGTTTGAGCTTACTTCGTAAAACGAATTACAGCATCAGGATCATTGGTGATCCTGTTTGAAAGAGACCTTTTCTTTTACCACAAAACGTTAAAAGGCTCCAGCTCGTAAATAGCGCCGAAGCCAAAGCTGTAATACCGGTTGGGATTGCTGATACCTTCTCCGACACGATTGTCCAGGTTCTTCGGGAAAAACCGCAGGTTACCTTCTGCCAGCAGTTTGATGCGATTGTTCAGCTTGTATTTCACGCCGCCGCCAACGGGCATTACAAAGCCTGTTCTGTCGCGGCTGTCCTTCGGGCCCAGGCTGGAAGTGTAGTTAAAAAGCGTATAGACACCTGCACCGAGGTTAAGGAAGGGTGTGAACTTATGCCGGTGCAGTTCCATAAAATCGTATTCGCCTTTTACCGATAGCTCCGCCATTTCTGTCTGGAATCGCCCTGTCGGTTTGCCTTGCTGGGATTCGGCGCGCAGGTTATCACCTCTCAAGCGTCCGCCAAAAGCCTCTGCCCGGACGTATAGCTTATCCCAGACCCTCCTTCTGTAGGCCACGGAGGCATACAAAGACGTATGATCCGCCAGTGAGCTCCCTACTGCAAAGCGTCCTGAATAAGAAAGAGCGCCGAAGTTTAAACCAACACTATTTTTTTGAGGCCGGTAATCCTGTGCATTCAGCAAACAGGAACCGCTGAATACAACGAATAGAAGGCAAAAGGTTTTTTTAATAAAGATCATCGTATGTAGTTTCTAACGAAAATATGTAGTAGCATTGAGTTGTACAGCCTGTTAACGGCCCTACTCGCATACAACCGCCTCACGATGCCGCAAATAATGTGCCTCTCTTTGGGCTGGATGCATCGCGCGCAGATGGTAACAACAGATTTAGCGGGCCCATCCCTGCGCACTCAGGTTGTTGAGTTGCCGTTGCGTGATCTCCGCCTGTTCTGCTGTTAACGGCGTATTCTTAAACCCGTTCTCTGCATCCAGCGTGGACTTTTGAATGCGGCTTTCAAACAGCCTGTTTTCAAACACTTCTTCCCAGGTTACATAGCCACCCAGGTTGAGCGGATTGCTGATATTGTTTCTTACCAATACCTTCCTCAGGTCGGGATAATAGATCCAGAAAACCGCATGCTCGCTGTTTTCCATGGTATATCCGTCTGAAGTCGTATAGCTGGTCACCGGTGCGATACCCAGGATCCTTACATAGGTTTTTCCGTCGCGTTTGTTAAACAACCATTCTTCCTTCAACCGGAACTTGTAGATGGAGTCGGGAGATACTGCGCGGCTTCTCACCTGGTAGCCGGCAATGTTTCCTTCCATATCATAGCGCGCCGATGTATCCATGCCGCCACCAAAACCCTGCAAGGCTTCTTCGAAGCTGATAGGTGTGGTGAACCGGTCATCAATGTTACTGAAGGCCTGCACACTGTCTTCTTTAATCGCTTTGAGCATGATGTTGATCAGTCGTTTGTTATCTTCTCCTTCAATTGCTTTGTTGTAGAAATACCGCGCGTTCTGATCGGTGCGGGCATCAATAGTGCGCCATACTCTTACACGGTACAAGGCATCAGCAGAATACAGCGGCGTGTAGGGAAGAGGTGTTGCTGTGCTGTCAGTATTATCGTCTGCTAAAATATTGTCTTTTCTTAACGAGCGGCGACTGGTGCCATACAAGCCGCCCTCTCCATCGTCTTCAATGACTTCGAGGGGTAAGTTCGCTTCAGGCATGCCGCTGTTATAATCGCCGCCTTCGCCGCCCTGAGCGGGAACCGTGTCGCCCTGGTTGGTTCTTCCCGTGTTGCTTTCGGGAGGCGTGTTCGTTCTTTTGGACGGAGCAGGGGTGTCATATGCACTGCGCGGTGCGCGCTGAGCCATCACCCCGCTACTGAGCAGCAATGAAAAAAGTAGCGTACAGTAAAAAAGAAACTTCATTCGTTTATATTTTTTATAGCGATTCTTTGGTCAGCGGGTGGCTAATCCATCAAAATCAACCGTTTAACATTTTTATTTTGTTCAAGCAGTACTTTCAAATATGCCTTGTAATGCCTCAAATATTAAACCAAAACTATATATTAATTAGTAAAGGTTAAATGCTATCGGCGGCAAGGTGCGCATACCACCCGGCCCTGCTGCTTTGATCTCATCAATTGTAATCGTCGCGCCTGGTCTGGCCCTTTCGATCAGCGAACGTACAGAATTGAACGAGTTACCGCTTACGGATTTGTGCATGAATTCAGGATATCCCGCACCGGTAAAGGTCATGGTGTAGCTTGACACCGTGAACTTCACGCCTTCAAATACAAAGTTTTCCAGTTCGGCACGAACACCGGCCTGCGCTTTAAAGGAGTTCACACTCATGCGGCCTCCTTTGCTGTTGCCCACCATCGCGGTTGGCGCGGGAACGGATTTGACACGGAAATCAAAAGTGGTATTTTGTTTTCCGTCGTTCACCGTAATTTTCGCGATCCCGGGCGTGGTCACTTTCGCAACGTACCGTCCTTTGCTTCCGGAAATAGATCCCTGGCTGATGGAAACGCGGAGGTTGCTGGCGTTGGTGCCACTGCCCCCACCCACAGATACCGGGTTTTCAAGCCCGATGTATAATACTTTTACAGCGTCCGCGCTCACCGTCAGGCCTGTAGGAGAGGCCACCACGTATGTAATATCTTTTGTAAGTGTCGCGGTAGTGCCGTCGGGTTTCACGAAGGAGATATTCACCTTGCGTGTGTAGGTCCCGGGGCCACCTGCCGTTGTTTTATATTCCGCCAGTCCGTTTGCATTCAAAGGAACCGGTGTTCCGTCGATCGTAACGGTAGGCTTTGCATTTTTGCTGAACGCTCCCACACCGGCGGTAATGGTGAATTCGCTGCCCGGAAGCAGGAATTGCGCATTGGCGGTGGCCAGCGCCTGAAATTCGTCGTACACTACTTGTACTTCCCCGATCTGGTTGTGGCAATATTCTACCACCTGTGCTTCAGCATTTTTAATATCACTTTGAAACTTCGAAAGAAGGGTAATCGCCGCGATCGCAGGCGTTCTTCTGAAATAAGCGGCTTCCCAGGTGTTGTTACTTTTGTTTTGCACTTCAGGCATGCTCAGATCGAGCGGCAGGCTGTTCTGGAACTGGCTGTTGATCTTCGCATCAATGCCCAGCAAACTTTTTTTATAATCGGTCAGTTTATTGAATAAGGTGGCTCCCGCTGTTCCATCTACCAGGATCTTGGTGGCGGCGTTCGTATTCTTTTCGTTGAAATGTCCGCCGTTAGCGCCACCGGCTTCGTTTTGTATCTGTGTTTTAATGTTGTCGATATATTGCACCATTTCATCAGACAACTGCTTTGCCCTGTCTGCCTTTGGTTTCCAGATGGCGGCCAGGTCTCTGGTTTTGGGATCGTTGATCTTTTGTTCCAGTGAAGCAAAGATGGTCTGCGTTTTTTTATCGATCGTGGCGTTGGCATTAGAAAAGCTTTTATCCATAGTTCTGAAAGCATTCAATACCTCGCTTGATATATTCAGTGCCAGCAATGCTGTCAGCACCAAATACATCACATTGATCATCTTCTGACGGGGCTCTTTAGGTAAAGCCATTTGGAATGTAGGATTTTAAATGTCGAATTAAATGTCGATCTAAACGGATAGGAAGGCTGATTACCCACCTTTCATTTGCATGGCCGAGATTATGCTGCTGTACATCTGGTTGAGTTTGGCCAGGTTCTGCGCCAGCTCAGCCATCTCTCTCTGTGTCGCCTTCGCATCTTCGGCGCTGTTGATCAACGCGTGAGAGGTTTCTGCCAGCTTGTTATAGTAGGTATTCACGCGATGAATGGATAAAGTGGCTTCTTTTACCTGCTTAGCATATTCTTCAGTTTCCACCACGCTGTTAGAGGCGCTGCTGATCCGGTTGATATTGGTCTCAAGGGTTTTAAATCCTTCACTTAATTTATTCAGCGATTCAGGAGTAATGTCTGCCGCCTGCAACATTTCATCCATGGATGCAAGCGCGCTGCCGGTCCGGGAGGTCCTGGCAACCGCAGGCGTTTCGACAACCGCTACGGTTGTAGCATCGTCCAAGGCTTCGGGTTTAAAGGCATACATCAATGCGTAGATCAGGAACACCAGGGCTTCTGTATACATCCCGAATTTAAGCCAGGTGTCAGGGTCGCCGACGGGCGCGGTATTGGTCAGTTTAAATAAAGCACCCAATAAGACAGGTACTGCACCTAACGAGAAGAAGATGTTCAGATAGCGCTGAATGTTCGAGTTTTTTTCTGCCTGCATATAGGTCTTTTTTGATTTTTTGAGGTTTGATAATTATTCCGGTAGGTTGACCACCACGCGAAAACCAATATAGGAATGGGTGGCGTCCATGTCTTCATACGACCGGTTGGCCGTAGTGATCAGGGAAGGCGCATCCTTCCAGCTACCGCCTCTCAATACTTTGCGTCGTTGAAATTTGGATTGGGATTGAGAGGTTCCGAATTGTATATCAGGGTTGAACCGGTTTTGAAAGTTTTCACCTCCTTCGTAATAAGAAGTGATCATCCATTCGGAAACGTTGTCGCTCATATTATATAATCCGGCTTCGCCTTTTTTGCGCTGGTTGACATATACAGGAAAGATCCTGCCTTGCGCATTCATATCGGGGATGCCGTCTGCATCAGCGTCGGTGTTGACCGGTTGGTCGGGGTTGTTGGCTTTATTCAGGCTGGCCGCATAAGCCCATTCGGCCTCGGTAGGGAGGCGACACTTACCGCCCCGCGCCAGGTTATTTTTATTCTGATAGGAATTGATCTTCTGTTTGGTCATCCAATCACAAAAAGCATTGGCCTGGTTCCAGCTGACGCCAACAACAGGATAATTCTGGTATTTGGGGCTGGCAAAATAACCCACGGCCATCTGCTCATTATTGGAATAGCCGAAATCTCTCATCCAGCACAACGTGTCGGGATAGATGGGCACCGCATATTTATAAATGAACTCGCTGGGTGCCCGGTTGCGGTTCTCTCGTTTCGCCGCTTCCTGGTAGTTGAAACCTTGAAGTAAATAAACCAGTTTCTGCGGGTCGATGGTCCTTTTGTTATTGATCGTTTTAGAAGGATCGAGCAACATGTCGCCAAGACCATTCATGATCGCGGGGTCTGAGTAATTGATCTTAGAAGCCCGGTCCCAGTTGACGGCCGTGTCGCCCGCAACGATCGTTACATATTCTCCACCCAGCAACCGTGCGGCTATCGAATCACGCACCCAGTATACAAACTCCTTGTATTGCGCATTGGTGATCTCTGTCTGCGACATATAAAATCCGCTGATCAGTACAGGTTTGGATTGTTCTCTTTTCAGAACAGAAGAAGTATCTGACTGATCCCCCATAACAAAGGTACCGGTGGGAATTTCAATAACTGATAAAGGCAGTGTGGAAGAGATAGCGGACTTTTTACCTACTAATTTTTTGAGTCTTTGTCCTTTTTGAGCGTCGGCATTAAAGGTGGCCAGGAGTACAATAAATACAACAGCAATGATTTTATTCATATTAATGAACCGTGTTTATTAGATGAGGTTTAAAATCAGCCAAAACTAATTTTCGAGCAAAAGACATACCAAAGTGTCTTTCTTGCACAAAGATAAGTGCCCCATCAGCTTGGAAGGAACCCCTGCTGCCTATAATATCGGTTCAAGGACGAAAGCATTATTTGAGAGGACGAATCAACTATAAAGCATTGATTATCCATTCATACAATACGCCGCTGCTTTCTGCAGACGCTAGTCAAACTGGCTTAAAGCCTGAGCCAGATCCGCTTGTAAATAGTCAGCATCTTCCAGTCCGAAATAAAGACGGATATGCCGGTGATGCTCCTGGTCTTCCTGGTAGGCATGCTCGGGGATGAAGGCACAACGGGGGATCACCAGGCTTTCATGGCCGCCCCAGCTGACCGCCATCAAAAAATGTTTGAGGCTTTCACAAAACCGGATAATGCCTTTGCGCGTGGGATCTTTGATCGTGATCGTCACCAAACCCAGCGCTGCCTTCATTTGCTTTTTGGCCAGCTCGTGCTGATCGAAGGAAGGATGAAAAGGGAAAATGATGGTTTCGATCTGTTCATGCTGATCTAAAAAGTGAACCAGTTGCGCGGTGGTCTGGCGGATGCGTTCGAGTCGCATGGGCAGCGTTCTCAGTCCGCGCAGGAGCAGCCAGCCATTGAAAGGTTGCAGGCCGCTTCCGATGGTCATGAATTCCGTGTCAAATATTTTTTTCATCATCGCCTTGCTGCCGCAGAGCACCCCGCCGAGGGTATCGCTGTGCCCGCCAATATATTTTGTTGCCGTTTGCATGGCAATATCAATCCCCATCGAAATCACATTCTGGTAAATCGGCGTGCAGTAAGTATTATCAATAAAGGTTACGATTCCTTTCTGCCTGGCAAAATCAGCGATTTCCTGCAAAGGTTGCAATTCATAGGTCCAGCTATTGGGGGATTCGAGATAATATAAAGTCGTATTGTCTTTTGTCGCGGCGGTCCAGTCTTCAATGGTTTTACCATCAACGTAGGTCACGCTCACGTTGAACCTCGGAAGGATGGCATCAAACATTTTTTTGGCAGAGCTGTAGGGGTTCTTCACAGAAACGATATGATCACCCGCTTTTAGCTGGGTAAATATTCCTGCAAAGATCGCTGCTGCGCCACTGTTGAAAAGGAGGCAATCCTCAGCGCCATCCAAAGCGGCAAGTTTTTCTCTCAGGATGTCCGTCGTCGGATTGATGCCCCGGCTATAAATATATTCATTACGCTCGTCTTCAAACGCATGACTGAATTGCTCTACGCTGTCAAAAGAAAAATTGCTGGTTTGCCAGATGGGAGGTGATACGGCATTAAAATACCGGTTGCGGTCTTCGCCTAATTCAGTGATAATCGATGATAGGTCCATATTGGTATTGTTGAATATAGTTGAATGTTGTGGAATATTGTTTGGACTGGAGGCCCTGCAAGTCAATTGGCATCCCCATCAATTACTATCCTTTTCTTTTACGGATAAACAAAAAATAGATCCCCGTAAAGAATGCCAATACAGCCAATCCTATTAGACCGGCGTAATGGTTTTTATCATAATCCATTAAGATGCTGATTGCCAAAAAAAGATACGCTGCGATAAAAATGAGCGGTAACAGGGGATACAGCTTCATACGAAAAACGCCCGGCCCGCTAAGATGCGTCGTTCTTTTCCTGATGACGAATATGCTGGCTGCAGAAAGTGCCATACCAAAGCAATCCAGGAAAATAGAAAAGCTCAGGATCCGGTCAAACTCTTCAGCCCAAAACACCACCAATGCCGCGATGCCTGAAAAGCCGCTTAATGACGTGATAAGCACCCCTTGCTGATTGCGTTTGGCAAAGGCGGCAGGTAATACTTTATCAATGCTCATCGCATACATCACGCGGGGGTTGCTCAGCAGTGATCCGTTGATATAACCCAACACACCTAAGAACAATAACACCGACAAGACCGCTTCGGCTTTCGCTCCCAACACTTTTGAAGCCATGATGGCGGCGATATTCTTACTCGTCTTCAGCTCTTCAAAGCCGATGACGCGCACGTAAGCATAATTGACCAGCAGGTATAGGGCAACGATGATGAAGATGCCGGCAAAAATACTTCGGGGTATGGTACGCGCCGGGTTTTTCACTTCTTCTCCAAAATTGATGGTTTGCTGATAACCACCAAAGGTGAAACTGACGGCCACCAGGCCGATGCCAAATGCCTTTACATGATCCATAAACGGCGTGTCGGCGGCATCGGATACAGCAGCGCTCGCTGGTGCGGCTTCCGCAAAAAAGATGGAGCCGATCAGCAGCGCGACCAGTCCGATCTTGATCAGCATTAAAACGTTCTGTGTTTTGGAACTCATCTTCAATCCAAGCATGTTGACGCCATAAAAAATAACGATCGCCGTCAGCGCCAAGGCTACTTCTACTGTTTGCACATGGGTAGCCGAAGGAAAAAGGATGCCGGCAATGTATTCGCCGCCAACAATAGCCACCATAGCCAGGGAAGCGGCATTGCTCACGAGAATAATACAGTTAATGGCAAATGCCACTGAAGGATGATAAGTGAAAGAAAAAACTTTGTAATAGCCACCGGTCGCGGGCATGCGCGATCCGATCTCCGCATAGGTCAATGCACCGCAAAAAGCAACAATCCCTCCCGCGAGCCAGCAAAGAAAATAGGTGGTGATATCCGGAGTGGCCGCAGCCACGTTGACAGGTGCGCGAAAGATGCCCATGCCGATCACAAAGCTTACGGTGATCATGGTAAGATCAAACAGTCCGAGTTGTTTTTTCATTCAAGTTGGAAGATAAAGAAAAAGGTCTTTGCATTCCTCACGGGAAAGGGAACCGGCGACATTTTTATTTTCTCTCGAGCGGACCGTTGGGCGCGCTTTCGGATTTTATGAGATATTTGCACCGTTGCATCAATTCAGATTATGGAGATTGTTGGATACATGGCTGCTTTGCTCATTGGTTTATCTCTTGGACTTATCGGAGGAGGAGGCTCAATTTTGACCGTGCCCATTTTGGTGTATTTGTTTGGTGTCGCTCCGGTGTTGGCCACTTCTTATTCTCTTTTTATTGTCGGCGTTACCAGTCTCGTCGGCTCTTTTCATAGCCTCGTCCGGAAGCAGGTCGATTTTAAAACGGTAGTGGTATTTGGAATGATATCGGTCGTCACCGTGTTTTGTATCCGGCACTATGTGATACCACATCTGCCGCGCGAGCTGGTGATCCTGGGGACGGTGGTTCCGGTTTCATTTCTCACCATGATACTTTTCTCCGTCCTGATGATCGGTTCTTCCTTTTCCATGATCAAAGACAGTGCTCTCAAAGCAGCGGCTCAGCCTCTAAAACCTGCAGGACTGTTCAGGATTGCAGGTTATGGAGCGGGCGTGGGCCTGGTGACTGGCTTGCTGGGCGCCGGGGGCGGATTTTTGCTGATCCCTGCCCTGGTGATTTTATTGCGATTGCCTGTAAAGACCGCTATCGGGACTTCGCTCGTGATCATTACCATCAATAGTCTCATCGGTTTTGCAGACGACGTCACGCATCATCAAATGGACTGGAGCTTGCTGTTGAAAATAACTGCCATATCCGTCGCCGGGATCCTGCTCGGCGCTTTTGTTGGCCGCAACCTGGACGGCGCAACGTTAAAGCGGGGATTTGGCTGGTTTGTGTTGCTCATGGGTCTCTACATTATTTTTCATGAAGTGACCGGGCTGGTAAAATAAAAGCACGCCCCACGCGCGGTAATCATTGTCGAACCTCGCAGGTGTCAAAAACCTCTGAGGTCCAATCATTCAACATGGGCATATTTCACTACTTTTGCGGCGATTTTGGTTTCGCTGCCACCGGGCAGCGGATTAAAAGGGAAGTCCGGTGAAAGACCGGCGCTATCCCCGTAGCTGTAAAGGGCCTCTTCATGGAAGAGCAGCTTTGAGACGAGCCACTGCCTGCACTCCGCAGGCGGGAAGGCATCAAAGTAAACCCTGAGCCAGAAGACCTGCCAACATCAACTATTATTCAGGCTTTCGGGTGAAAAGTGTGAAGATGTAACCGCCGTGCGTTATATACTTCCCCGTTCTCCCTGCCATCACCAAAAACAGTCAAAGTGAAAAAATGTATTCTGGCCATGACCGCCTTAATGGCTTATGGCTTCGTTGAAGCGCAAAACACAACTGCTGATGAGCAATTAGAAAAAGTGACCGTAACGGCAACCCGGTTTCCCAAAGATGTCAGCGAAACAGGCAAGGTGGTAACCATCATTACCAGTGCACAACTCGAGAAGGCCGGCGGAAAAGACCTGGCGCAGTTGCTCAACGAACAGGCAGGCCTGATCATCAACGGGGCTAACACCAATCCAGGTAAGGATAAGAGCGTCTACCTGCGTGGCGCGTCCAATGCCTACACCGTCATCCTCGTCAACGGAGTACCGGTCAATGATCCTACCGGCGTGGGTGGTGCCTACGATCTGAGAATGTTTCCGGTGGATGCAATCGAAAGAATAGAAGTATTAAAAGGCGCCCAGAGCACGCTGTATGGAACAGACGCGCTGGCCGGTGTGATCAATATCATTACGAAAAAAGGCGCGGGCAAGCCGGCAAACCTGTATGGCGGACTAAGCTACGGGCGCTATAACACATTGAAGGCGCATGCAGGCCTCAGCGGAAGCGTTGACAAATCTTCTTACAATATATCTTTCATGCACGATGAAACGGGAGGCATTGCAGAAGCAAAAGATACGTTGGGAACACAGGACTTCCCGAGAAATGGCATGCTGAGAAACGCTGTCAGCTTGGATATCGATGGCGCAGTGACCGATCGGTTCCATGTGCAGCCCTTCTTCCGCTACGCTTATTTTAAAAGTAGTTTTGCCAACGATGCTTTTGTGGGCGGTCAAAACCGGTTTTTATCCGAATTGCTTTCAGCCGGAACGCAGGCGCGGTATCGCTTTGACAAAGCCAGTATAAACGGGATATTTTCTTTTGATGACGTGGAACGGCAGTATCCTGAAGGATTCGTCAAGTCTTATAAAGGTAATAAGAAAACTGCGGAGCTGTTCAGCAACATCGACTGGCATCCGCATTTCCAGACATTAGCAGGCATCAGGTATGATGACATCACAATGCAAAATCCTAATCCGGAAACTGCTGACACCAGCACGCAAATGATCAGCCCTTATCTTTCTCTTTTCCTCCGCAACTGGAAGGGGCTGAACATAGAAGCCGGAGCGCGTTGGAATCACCATTCCCGGTATGGCAACAACTTCACGTATTCTTTCAGCCCATCCTATTCCATCAACCGGCAGATCAAGCTCTTTATCAACTACGGAACGGCCTTCAGAGCGCCTGCCTTATCAGAGCTGTATGGTGCTTTTGGCGCCAACCCCGATCTTCAGCCGGAAACCTCCCGTACCCTGGACGGAGGAGTGCAATACACCACACTTGACGAAAAACTGGATATCCGGGTAGTCGGATTTGCGCGCAATACCAAAAATATCATCACCTATCAAAGCCAGGGATATGTTAATTACAATCGTCAAAAGGATCATGGCCTGGAAGTGGAATCTGCATGGCGTCTCACTGATGATATCCGGCTGAAGCTGTTTTATACCTTTACGGAAGGAAAAGTAACGACTGCTTCAGCGGCGGGCGATACCACCTATAACAATCTGTTCAAAAGGCCGAAACATATCTTCGGCGCCAACCTGGGCTACCAGGTCACCAACGCCTTATATGTAAGTACCAACTTCCAGCATTTTGGAAAAAGAAGCGACTTGTATTTTGAATCCGCGCCGCCGTACCGCCAGTTAAACGTGCCTCTTGAAGCCTACAGCCTGTGGGATCTGTACGCTGAATACCGTTTTCTCGGACAACGGGTGAGCACTTTCGCCCAGCTGACCAATTTGCTCGATGCTGATTATTACGAGGTCTATGGCTATGATGTGCTGGGGCGTTCTCTTACGGTAGGATTGAGGCTGAAGTTATAACGGACAGTGAGACCGGGGTTTGTGTCAAATCAGATTTCGAGTGTGTCGGCATCGCGTGAGCGAAAACAATGGTATATATTCGTAGCGGTATTTTGATTGTCGATAAACCAAACCGATACTATGGACTTCAGCTACAAAGGCATTCTGACCGTTGCATTTACCCTTTTTGCGATCATTGATATCATCGGGTCTGTACCCATCCTGATCTCTATAAAAAATAAGGCCGGAGGAATCAGGGAACTGAGAGTGACGCTTATTGCCGGCGCGTTGATGATCCTGTTTCTTTTTTTGGGTGATCCCATTTTGAACATACTCGGTTTGGATGTGAAATCCTTTGCCGTGGCGGGGTCTATAGTGATCTTCATTTTGGGTCTTGAAATGGTCCTGGGCGTTGAATTCTTCAAGTCGGACGATGATGTGAAGGGCTCTACATTAGTGCCACTGGCCTTTCCGCTGATTGCGGGCTCGGGTACATTGACCACCATCATGTCGCTCAAGGCCAATTATAAAGTGCAAACCATCCTGATCGCTATTCTCCTGAACCTGGTGGTTATTTACATTGTTTTAAAATCATTGAGCGGCATTTCAAGATTGCTCGGACCCAGCGGTTTGACGGCCATTCGTAAATTTTTCGGAGTGATCCTGCTGGCAATCTCTGTGAAGATCTTCGCAGCCAATGCGGCCGGACTCTTGCAGTGATTTGCAGCGTCGGGTACACGGTAAATGTCTGCAGCCATACACAATAATGTTGCGTGTCTGCTGCCTGGAAGGATCTCAAAGAGATTTTAAGCGCTCGTAAAAAAGCTGTTGGATCAGAAGTCTTCCGCAAAATGCATTGCGTTCTCTGCCGGGTTCCTCCGGAATGCCCGCCCGTACCGTTCGGACAGGCCCGCCCGTACCGTTCGGACAAGCCCGCCTGACAGGATTTTTGGGGGAAATATTTCCCGCGTATCGGCAGGGGGCATGAAATTTATTTGATTCGGGGAGACGAATCATCATAATTCCTGCATACCACTTATCTTTGCGACTCAAAAGGAAATGGTGTTCTTCCTTACCCAACCGCTCGTCCCACGGCGATGCTGATGACGCCTGATTAATTTTTTATAAAAACATTTTAATCAGGATCATTATGTCTGCTTCAGAAACTTCTTCCGTTCGTAACGCTTTCTTTTCAAAATATCCGGGTCTTCCCTATATCGGCAAATGGCTGATTATTTGCAGCATTCTCGGCATCCTCGTCGGATCCGCTTCAGCACTGTTCCTTGAATCATTAAAATGGGTGACGTCCATACGCCAGGCCACTCCCTGGATCCTGTTTTTGCTGCCTGTAGCGGGCTTTGTTATAGGTTGGGTATATCATCGTTATGGTAAAAATGTCGAGGCGGGCAACAACCAGATATTGCGAACCATTCAAAATCCGCGCGAGATCATCCCTTTGAAGATGTCGGTGTTCGTGTATGCCGGCACGGTTATCACGCATTTGTTTGGCGGTTCTGCAGGCCGGGAGGGAACAGCCATACAAATGGCGGGTTCTATCGCGGATCAACTGACGAGGCCCTTCAGGCTTACAACGGAAGACCGGCAGATTCTCCTGATCGCATCGGTAGCCGCGGGATTTGGGTCCGTATTCGGAACGCCGTTGGCGGGAGCGGTTTTTGGGCTCGAAGTATTCCTGATCGGGCGCATGCGCTACAACGCTATATTTCCTGCCTTTGCCGGATCTGTTTTAGCCGATTTGGTTACAAAACTTTGGAACGTGGGCCATACCCACTATCATATTCCCTGGGTACCGGATCTCTCGCCGGTGCTTCTTTTATATATTGTCAGTGCGGGAATCATTTTTGGCTTGTGTGCCGCACTATTCAGCCGGCTTCTGCACCGGGCAAGCGATATTTTCAAACGGACGATTGCCTATGCGCCGATGAGGCCGGTTGTCGGAGGGGCCTTGATCATTTTACTGACCTACCTGTTGGGAACCGACAAG
The DNA here is from genome assembly GCF_055693045.2 of Niabella sp. ZPM-14. NCBI lineage: Bacteria > Pseudomonadati > Bacteroidota > Chitinophagia > Chitinophagales > Chitinophagaceae > Niabella > Niabella sp. ZPM-14. The sequence goes on along the minus strand of NZ_CM181148.1, from coordinate 1,995,978 downwards.
TATTTAGGCTTGGGAATACCGGGCATTCTCGAGGCGTTTTCCGCGGCTTCAGATCCGGAGGTATTTATCTTAAAGATCATTTTTACGGTGATCACGTTAGCGGCCGGTTTTAAAGGGGGCGAGGTGACGCCACTATTTTTTATTGGGGCTACGCTCGGAAGCGCGCTGTCATTGGTATTGCCTTTGCCCGCGGCGCTGCTGGCCGGAATGGGTTTTGTGGCGGTGTTTGCGGGTGCTACTAACACGCCGTTGGCTTGTACATTAATGGGAATAGAATTGTTCGGAGCTGAATGCGGCGTTTATGTTGGCCTAAGTTGTGTCATCGCCTATCTCATGTCTGGCCACAACAGTATTTACAAGGGTCAGATCATCGGTGAAGTAAAGAACCGGCTGTTAATACGGGATGCAGGCAAAGCGTTTCAGGATCTGTAGTGGAAGAATGTAAAAACGGTATCGACCGCCGCACGATAGATCACTTTTATCTGGTGACCTTGAACGATCAGTTGATACCGTTTGAAAAGAAGTATTTATTTGCGGGAATCCCAGAGGGGCTTTTTCCCGGAAGGTTTCATCGTTGTTTTTGCCTTTGAAGGATGAACGTTGCCATGAAAGGGATCATGGGGCGTTGCTTTCATCTCCTCGGGCATCCATTGCTGGTCAGGTCTTGTTCCTGAAAAAACGGCTGTTTCGCTTTCCGCTTCCGGCGTAATATCGTTGCTCACATCGCTGTTGGTGACAATATCGTCGGTGGTGGTTTTGGCATCATTGTCTACAAACGCACCGGTATCGGAAGTCTCGATCGGCATCCTGGCTTTAGAAGTAGCGGCTGATTTTTTAGGCGCCGATTTTTTCTTTGCAGGAGATTTCTTTTTAGCAGCGGCTTTCTTTTTTGGCGCTGCTTTAGGAGTGGCAGCTTTTTTAGCTGAAGCCCTGGCTCCGGACGATTTTTTTGCGGCTGATTTTTTGGGAGCGGTTTTCTTTTTTGGTGCTGCTTTTTTCTTGGCCGCTGCCTTTTTAGGCGCAGCAGATTTCTTTGCAGCGGCTTTCTTAGGAGCCGTTTTTTTCTTGGCCGCTGCTTTTTTCTTTGCAGGAACTTTAGCGCCTTTTTCTCTCGCTTCGGAGAGGCCGATGGCTACTGCCTGTTTTTTGGAAGTGACTTTTTTGCCAGACTTGCCAGACGTTAACTTGCCTTTTTTCATTTCGTGCATGGCCGTCTTTACAGACTTGGAAGCGGCTTTACCATATTTTGCCATAAGCTAGAATTTAATGAATTAGGGATTAATTATAATATATGCTCCCAAAAAGCATACCATAGGACTATTTTTCATATACAGCCCGATATTCTGCAAATAATTGCGCAACCGTTAGCTGTTTTAACCTTAATTTTGCCACCCCGAAAAAGTATTTCGGATCAATGGCCTCGTAGTACAATGGATAGTATAAGAGTTTCCGAAGCTCCAGATCCCAGTTCGATTCTGGGCGAGGCCACCACAAGCTAACCTTCATGTATACTGCTTATGTATTGAAAAGCGTCCATTTTGATGTCTTTTACAAAGGACATTGTGAAAATATGGAAGAGCGGTTGGCCCAGCATAATGCGTGGAAGACACGCTCCATTCGACCTTATATTCCTTTTACTATTGTGTACACTGAAACATTTTCAACGCGTGAAGAGGCGGTGAGACGTGAGCGGTATTTTAAGACTGCAGCTGGCAGAAGGTTTTTGAAAACAAAGATTCAGATGTAGTGACCCTACCATGCGAAGCTCCGGATCCCGGTTCCCCGCCCGAACGTACCGTTCGGTACGGGCGGGGATTCTGGGCGAGGCCATCACAAGCTAACCTGGATGTATACTGCTTACGTATTGAAAAGCGTCCATTTCGACGTGTTTTACAAAGGACATTGTGAAAATATGGAAGAGCGGTTGGCCCGGCATAATGCGGGAAAGACACGCTCCATTCGACCTTATATTCCTTTTACTATTGTGTACACTGAAACATTTTCAACGCGTGAAGAGGCGGTGAGACGTGAGATATTTTTGAGACTGCCGCGGATGATATTCACCGCATGCGAACGACAACCATTAAGAAGCTAGGACGCACTCGACTTCACTATCTTAATAATGTCTCAACGCCGGCATAATATTTCTCTTCTCTTTGTGCTTCTCTGTGTATTTCTTTGATGCCTCTGTGGTAAATTAAAATGTCATGCACTCATCTTAATGCCCTGTTGTCTTAACAGTTTTCAAAAAGTTACCATCAAAAAAAAAGCCCTGATTTTTAAAAACCAGGGCTTCCATAATTCGGTAATGTCCAGGCTTATTTCAACGCAGCAAGAGCGGCATTATAATCCGGCTCCTGCGCAATCTCCGGCACCTGCTCGGTATATACCACTTCGCCTTTTTCATTAGCCACCACCACCGCGCGGCTCAGCAGACCTCTCATGCCGGAATCCTCGATAGTTACCCCGTAATCAGCCCCGAAGCTGCCGCGGAAATCCGAAAGATTTTCGACATTGTCCAGACCTTCTGCCGCACAAAAGCGCTTCAATGCAAAGGGTAGATCTTTTGAAACGTTGATCACTACTGTATTTTCCAGAGAGCTGGCCTGCTCATTAAATTTTCTGACCGAAGCGGCACAAACACCGGTGTCCACGCTGGGGAAGATGTTGAGAACCAGTTTTTTTCCCTGATAATCGCCCAAGCTTTTTTCAGACAGATCGTCTTTAACAAGCGTGAAGTCCTTTAACGGGCTGCCCACTTCGGGGAGCGAGCCTGAGGTGTGGATCGTATTGCCTTTGAGTGTGATTTCTGACATGTGAATTGTTTTTTTATTTTAATTTTTAAGCTCAGACAAAAGTATCGGTTAAATCATTTTAAATAAACGCTTTTTAAAAAAATGAATATTGTAACCAACAAAGTATTATATTCATGCGGAATTTGACCGGCTAATCTGCAAAAGGAAAGGCCTTTTTATTTATCTTTAAACGTGCTGTTGCTATTGCCAGAATTGAAGAAAATACCCGAATCTCTCTGTTTTTAAATGAGAAAAAAATAACAGAGAAAAATTTTGTTATAAATTTTTTTTTGTTAGAATTGTAATCTATTTCACAAGCTTTAATATTTAAAAAACTAAAAAAACTAAGATCATGGCTGAAAATCAAGCTAAGCCGGTAGCGGCAGCAACGACATCTGTGCAACCTAAAAAGAGCGGTAACGCTATCTCATGGCTTGCCCCAATTTTGTGTATTATTTTGGGTTATTGTGTGTGGAGGTTCGGAATGGGTAATCCTGCGGGATTTGATGCCCCTGACGAGGCGGGCGGATTTTGGCCCCACCATAAAGGACCTAAAGGAGCGTTCAACGCGATCTACGAGGGTGGTATCATCGTACCTCTGCTGATTGGTACTTTATTCATGACAATTGTTTTCGCCATCGAAAGGTTTTTAACCATTGGTAAAGCATTAGGAAAAGGTAACATCAACAACTTTGTACGCAAAGTGCAGTACCACCTGGCTAATAAAAATGTAGACGCTGCCATCGCAGAGTGTGACAAACAAAAAGGTTCTGTAGGTAATGTAATGAAAGCAGGTCTGCGTCGTTACAAAGAAATGATCACTGAGCCTAACCTGGAAACTGAACAAAAAGTAGCAGCTATCCAGAAAGAAGTAGAAGAAGCTACTGCATTAGAATTGCCTATGCTTCAGAAAAACCTCGTATTCTTATCAACGATCGTATCAGGTGCAACACTGATCGCGTTATTAGGTACGGTAATGGGTATGATCCGTTCATTCGCAGCATTAGGTAGCAGCGGTGGAGGCGGCGATTCTTCAGCTCTGGCGGTTGGTATCTCTGAGGCCCTGTATAACACAGCGTTGGGTATCGGTACTTCAGCTTTAGCGTTGATCTTCTACAACATGCTGACTACTCGTATTGATAGCATTACTTATGGTATCGATGAATCAGGATTTACTTTAACTCAGTCATTCGCTTCTTTGTATAAATAAGCTGCAAAGAAGACGGATAGTGTTTTATGGAAAATCCGGATTAATTCGTCATATATCAAAATTTAATAGAAATGCCAAAAGTTCAAATAGCCAGAAAGTCGACCGATACGGACATGACCCCCTTCGTGGATGTGGCGTTCCTGATCCTGTCGTTCTTCATCATGGCTACGAAATTTAAGCCAGATGAGGCAGTTCCCATTCAGACGCCTAACTCGGTTTCCTCTCAAAAATTGCCGGAAAATGATGCGGTAATGATCAGCATCGACAAAGATGATAAGGTTTATTTTTCTATCATGACACAAAATGATAAGCAGGCAGCCGTTGATATTATCAAAGGAGCTGCACAGGCAAGAAATATTCCTGTTAGCGATGCGCAAGCGCAAAGTTACTTTCCCGGCGATATGATCGGCGTGCCTTTCAATAAACTGGGATCGTTCTTATCGATGTCCAACGACGAAAAGAAGAAGTACGTTCAGGAAGGCATCCCGGTAAAAGACTCAGCTAATAACGAGTTGTATTACTGGATCGCGGCCACCCGTACTGTTTTCGCCGGTAAGCCGATGAAATATTTGATCAAAGGGGACAACGTATCAAAATACCCCGCTTTCAAATCAGTAATCGACGCGCTGAAACGTAATGATGAGCAGAAGTACAACCTGGTTACCATGCCGGAAGGTGCTCCTGAAGGAAGCGAGTTGTGGAGAGAAAGGAACAAATAGTTTTTAATTTTTTAAACCTAATTTTTAGTTATGGCAAGTTTAGATACTGGTGATGGCGGCGGCGGCCACAAAAAAGGCCCCGGCGTTAAAAAAGCCAAAAAGCTAAGCACGCGCGTGGATATGACACCGATGGTGGATCTGGGTTTTCTGCTGATTACATTTTTTATCTTTACAGCAACAATGAGCTCTCCGACGACAATGGACCTCAACATGCCTAAAGACAATAAAAACGAGGAAGACCAGACCAAAGTGAAGCAATCCGGTGCATTGACCATCATGGTAGGCAAGGATAATAACCTGTTTTATTATGAGGGAGAACTGGCACCCGATGGCAGCAACTTCAAGTCGACCAGCTTTAAGGAGATCAGAACTGCGATCATCAACAAGAAAAAGCAGGTAGAGTCTACCTACGTTACGGATGCCGCGTGTGAGGCAAAAGCAAGGCAGGAAGGTAAGGATCCCGCGGACTGTCGTCAGAAAGACTTCTTCGTGTTGATCAAGCCAACAGAAGAGGCCAACTACAAAAACGTGATCGATCTGTTAGATGAAATGACGATCAATAAAGTAGCACGTTATGCGCTGTTAGAGCCTTTCGATACCGAAAAGGACCTGATCAATGCATCGCAGGGAACAGCTCCGGCTGCGGCGCCAGCGCAATAAAACATGGCTGATTGTGTGGAAATTGACACGAGCAGCATCTAATCATTAACAAACTTAAAAGAACAATGGAAGCCAATAAAATTTTAAGCACCGACTTCCTCGATCTTCTTTTCGATGGTCGCAACAAGAGCTACGGAGCTTACGAGCTTCGCCGTAGCTACAGGAAGCGTTTGATCATGGCGTTAGGGTTCACGATCCTTGGCTTTGGTGTGATTGCAGGTGCTATCTATCTGAAGAGCCAGTTAAAAGGCCCTGAAGATACTGAGGCAGTTAAGATCAATGAGGTTACGATCCAGCAGATCGAACAGGAAAAGCCGGAGGAACCACCACCCCCGCCACCACCGCCGCCGCCCAAGCAGGCCCCGCCTCCCAAAATTGAAATGAAACAATTTACACCTCCTAAGATCGTAAAAGACGAGGAAGTGAAGGAGCCGCCACCCGCAGTAGAAGAGTTGAAGGAGACCAAGATTGGTACCATCAACCAGGAAGGTATCAAAGATATTGGTATCGTTACGCCTCCCGCAGCAGTGGATGCTGGTAAAGGTCTCGTAGAGGCTAAGCCGGTAGAAAAGGAACCAGAGGTATTTACTAAAGTGGAGGTTGATGCCAGCTACCCTGGTAACTGGGTGAACTTCCTCACCAGAAACCTGGACGGACAGGTAGCGGTTGATAACGGTGCTTCTCCCGGAACCTATACTGTAATTATCCAGTTCATCGTGGACGTTGCCGGTAACGTTAGTGATGTAAAAGCATTAACTAAGCAGGGTTACGGAATGGAACAGGAAGCGATGAGGGTTATTAAAAGATCTGGTAAATGGAAACCTGCCATCCAGAATGGTAGAGAGGTAAAAGCTTACAGGAAGCAGCCTATCACTTTCCAGGTAACCGATCAATAATCACGTTACACTTTATTTAGTAAGACCCGTCACATTGTGGCGGGTTTTTTTAGGTACCTGAGTAGAGAATCGGCATTAGAGGAACTGTTGGCCGCCATTGGCGGGGGACCATGAGGATAATAGAAGTGCCTGTGGCTTGGCAGCTCCGGTAAAAAGTTGGGCTCCATTCCGGGAAGAGGATCTGCGATCAGTGTGTAGCGAGCTTATACTCGGTTGCAGCAGTAACGATCCCGAATCGACTTGTCGCGAGGTATTATTTCGTAGCACTTCATCCCATCCTTCCGGCAACGGGGGGGCAGAGATAACCTTGGATGGTTTGCTGTTTATGTGATTACTTTAGGTTTTTACAGAAATGCAAGGCGCGATGATCGATAGAACACGCTGCAAATCCGAAGATGATCTTTATGTGCTTCCAGAACATGATATCAAAATGGTTGGAGGTCTCTTGGACACCGGAGCCGGTTCTGGCTATGCGAAGTGAGAGGGTGATATTCCTGTAAGGCAGTTACATGTCCGGAGGAAGCCGGTGTAACCCGATGATTGTAGCGCCAAAAAAAAGCCGCCCGGTTTACCGGACGGCCTCGATCATATATTAAACCTTTAATTTCTGTATTCGGGATTGATCAGCATCTGGATCGACTCGTTCAGCATCTCATTCTTTTTAGAAAGAAAGATCTCCATTTTTTCAACCGGTAATTTCAACTGGTACGTGCTGTTTGACGCCAGTACTTTGTCCATACTGGGGTTCAGCGTGGTAAACTCTTCCAGATCCATGCCCAGGTGCTTGATGATCGCTTTGGAATTATAACGACCACTGATCGTTTGAACTTTTACGTCTTTGTGCGTGGTTTCGTCTTTAACAGTCGCCATCAAAGCCAGCGCTTTTTCTTTGGTAACCGTCGTAATGCCTCCTTCGCCCTCCATGATATAGTGAGTAGCGATGAATTTCTTCACGTGATTACGGCTTTCCGTGGGAAGATAATATTGCAATTTCCAGAAATCGCTGGTACCCGCCTTAGCAATGGCAGAGTTTACGCGACCCGGTCCGCAATTATAAGCCGCTACTACCAAAAGCCAGTCGCCATAAATGTCGAACAGGTAATTAAGATATTTGCTCGCCGCTTTGGTGCTTTTTAAATAGTCCCGGCGCTCATCCACTCCGCGGCTCACGTGCAGACCCATTGTGCGGGCCGTAGCGGGCATAAACTGCCAGGGACCGACAGCTCCCACCCATGAGGTCGCTGAAGCCCTCAGATTCGATTCTATGACTGCCAGGTATTTTAATTGTTTGGGAATATCATTCTGAGTCAGGACATCGTCCATCATATCAAAATAAGGTTTCCCCCAGCTTTGTAATTCCTTCAGATCGTCCGAGTGCTTTTCCATGTAATCCTGGACAAAACTCAGCGCCTGTGGATTCAGGTGTTCCATATTAACACCTTTCAGAGAAATACGTTTCGACGCGGTTCCCGATGCTCCCTCAAAAAGATTTTTAAAACCGCTTTTAGGGTCTGCCTTTTTAACAGCTTCGGAAGTATTGCTAATCGTTGGAGAAACAGCCGCTAAAGGACTGATCTGTGCAAATGAAAGAGATGTAAGGGAAGAGAAAAGAACAGCCATTCCATAATGCTTCACTGCCTGCTTTTTATTAATCATTCTTTTTAAAATGTTTTTTAAAAATGAGTCAATTAAGTGTGTAGGATTGGGTTTGGTAGTTTCCGAATTAGTAATAACGTTTAATTCTGCAAAATATTGTTAGAAAAAGAAAGCAAAGATAGTTCATTAAAGTGAGACGACATAAGCTGAAGCCCGAAAGGCATGTTATTGTCGGGATGGGTAAATAGGGGGAGTGAGATGGCAGGAACGCCGGTTAGGTTGGCCATAACTGTGTATATATCAGCAATATACATCGAAACGGGGTCTTCCATTTTTTCGCCTATTTTGAAGGCGACCGATGGTGCATCCGGTAGGCAGATAAAGTCGAAATCTTTGAAAATCAGGGAAATCTTATTTGTTAAAATTCGCCTAACTTTTTGCGCCTGGGTAAAATAGGCGTCGTAATAGCCGGAGCTTAATACAAAGTTGCCCAGCATGATCCGGCGCTTCACCTCCCAGCCAAAACCCTCTGATCTGCTTTGTTTGTAGAATGATTCCAGGTCATTCAGGCCATTTTGCGCGCGGTATCCATACTTTACCCCATCATAGCGGGATAAATTAGAAGTAGCTTCTGCTGTGGTCAGGATATAATAAGCCGGAACAATATAGTCCAGCAAATCGAAATGGATCGCTTCTACTGTATGCCCGGCTGCCTTCCAGGCTTCAAGCTTCCCTTCGATAGCAGAAGCAATCGCGGGGTCGAGACCGGGATGAGAGAGTGCTTCGCCGAAGTAAGCAATTTTATATTTTTTCCCCTCGTTAAGTTGAGTAGAATATTCCGGAACAGGCTGTTGCGATACCGTGCTGTCAAAGTCATCCTTACCAGCCATGACTTCCAGGAGCAGCGCGGCGTCGGGGATATTGACTGAAAAAATACCGATCTGATCGAAAGAGGAAGCATACGCAATCAATCCGTAGCGTGAAATGCGGCCATAAGTGGGTTTCAGGCCTACTATGCCGCAGAAATCTGCAGGCTGTCTCACAGAGCCGCCCGTGTCGCTTCCCAGCGACACCATGCATAGGCCCGCTTGTACCGCTACTGCAGAACCACCGGACGAGCCGCCGGAAATCCGCGTTTCATCCGCCGCATTCAACACCTTCCCATACGCTGAATTTTCATTGGTCGAACCCATGGCAAATTCATCGCAGTTGAGGCGGCCGATGATGATCGCACCCTCGGCCAGTAGCCGCTCAACGGCTGTTGCTGAAAAAATGGAGGTAAAGCCTTCCAGTATACGGGAAGAGGCGGTTAAAGCATGGTCCTTGTGGCAGATCACATCCTTGATGCCGACTACGACACCATGCAACTTTCCCTGGAAGGAGGGCAGGCTATCTAACTCTTTTGCCCTGGAGATCGCTTCATCTGTGTACACTTCGACAAACGCATTCAGATGCGCTTGTTTTTTTATTCTTTGAAGATACTTTTCGACAGTAGCTAAACAGGAAGTGTTGCCCTCTTTTAATTCTTGATGATACCGGGCAATAGAAACGAAATCTGGCAAAAGGTTTGGCTTTTGTAAGTCAGTAAAATAAAAATGAGAAGAGCCTTATGGTTCAGCTCTTTTAGGTTCAGTGGTGATCGTATTTGCGCTTTCTTCGATCTCTTTTTTCACATTGTCCTTAGCATCGTTAAACTCGCGAACGCCTTTACCCAGGCCTCTCATCAATTCAGGAATCTTACGGCCTCCGAATAAAAGCAATACAATCACCATGATAATGATGATCTCATTAGTGCCTAAAGCTCCTAATAGTTGAATTTGTGTCATAATTAATAAAAATTAGTTGTCAAAGATACGAGAACTGTACAAACTTGGATGTTGAAATACTAAAAAATGGCAAGGTTCCTTCATCCTCTATCTAGTGTAACAAAAAAATCCCGCTGTTGTTGCGGGATTTTTTAATTATATGAAGCTTGTTATTAAGCTTTTTCAGCCACTTTTTTAAGGGCAACGGCCATGCGTTTTTCACGGATACGGGCACTTTTACCACTTCTTTCTCTCTGATAAAACAGTTTAGCCCTGCGCACTTGTCCTACTTTGTGCAATACGATAGAATCGATATTAGGAGAAGCAAATGGGAACAGTCTTTCAACACCTACACCGTCAGAGATCTTTCTAACAGTAAAAGTCGCTGTTTGACCGCTACCTTGTTTCTTGATAACGTCTCCTTTAAAAGACTGGATACGTTCTTTATTTCCTTCTATAATTCTATAGTTTACAGTAATATTATCGCCTGCTTTGAAAGCGGGGAATTTCTTTGTCTGGGTCAATTGCTCGTGAACGAAAGCTATTGCGCTGCTCATAACTTATTTTTTTAAGGACTGCAAAGGTAGGGAGAATTTTTTAATTTAGTACAAGTCTCCCAAAGTTTTTCTGCTCCGGATTGATCCTACATGTCGGACAGCATTTCTACAGCGTTTCTTTCCACCTGTCTTTTGCGGGCCCGGTGCTTCACGATCCCCTTCCCGGCCAGCAAAATCGTCAATGCGGTGATGGCGCAAAAAGCCATTACGAAGCTCAGCGGCAGGGCCGTTTCGTTATGAAACACGCTCACCATGGCTGAGGACAACGTACCCGTCGCCATCTGGATACACCCGATGAGCGCAGAAGCGCTGCCGGCATTTTGCTCAAACGGAGCCAGTGCCAATGCGGAGGCGTTCGGAAAAGTGAACCCCTGGCAGGCCAGGAAGATGCTGCACAATACGATGCTGCTCGTCATACCCCACCAGCCGTTCATGAACCCGAGAACCAGCAAAATACCTGCGGCACACTGGAAGGCGATCGCCACAGGAATGATCTGGCGACTTGATGTGAACTTTAAGATCTGCGCGTTGATCTGAGTGGCCACCACCAGCGCGGCAGCAACGACCGAAAAGATCAGGCCGTACGTTTTTTCACTGGCGCCAAAAATTTCCATAAATACATGAGGAGAACCTGCGATGTACGCATACAGTCCCGCAGCGGTAAAGGAACTGGTGAAGGTATAAATCACAAATTGCGGCTGCCGGAACACCTCGCCGAATTTCTTCAGGATAAAACGCGGCGCTAATGAATATCCCTCTTCGGGCTTTTTGCTCTCCGGCAATTTGAAGAGACACAGGCATAAGATGCCGATCCCTATCAGGAGCAGTACACCAAAAACGTATCTCCACCCTAACGTGGCAGAAACATAGCCTCCCAGGGTGGGTGCAATGATCGGTGACACGCCGATGACCAGCATCAGTAACGAAAACACCTTCGCGTTATCTTTCACATCAAACATGTCTCTTACCATCGCGCGAGACGCTACCATTCCAGCGCAACCTCCCAGCGCCTGTAAGAACCGGAAGACAATCAGCATGCCCACAGAAGTAGACATGGCGCAGCCCAACGAAGCGACGATGTAAAGGGAAAGACCAAAATATAATGGCTTTTTGCGGCCGTACTTGTCCAGCAGCGGGCCATAAAGCAGCTGCCCGGCCGAGATACCGATGAAAAAACTGGATAAAGTAAGCGAGATGTTGCTGACATCCGTTTGCAGCTCCTTCGCTATATCAGGAAAGCCCGGCAGGTACATATCTATCGAAAACGGACCGATCGCCGAAAGCAAACCCAGGATGAATATCTTGAAAAAATTATTATTGCCCTTCATGCTAAAATTTGTGTTTGGGCAAGCAATGTTGCGGGTATCGAGAGCGGCGAAATTAAAGTAAATTTGATCAGCAGGCAAAGGATAATTCCGTCGTTGCTTTACCGGGTCTGATTCATGGGCTTATGCTTTTCGGTTCATTATCCTCCATTGACGATTGTTGACGATCATGAGAACCGATGCCTGTACCTTTGCGCACAGCAATGGGCAATGGACAACTGATACGGAAGGTTTCACTCACGATCGTGGCACTCTGTGCCGCCACTGCCGGCGCGTGGTCACAAAATCCGTATGTCGATTCATTGCTTACCAGGATCGCCAGTTTGCAGGTCGCGGAGAAAAATCCTTTCTATGAAGCCGGTATGTTTCCTTCCCAGAGGGTGTATCGCTCGCGCCGGAAACCTACAAAAGAAGATGATAATATATTTTTTACAGGCTTAATCATTTGGACGTTAAAAAGTATCCGGTCACAGCTTTCTTCCGGCAACCAGGTCATCGCGGATGCGATAGCGCGCAAAGCCATTGTCAATTATGACCGGTACCGGAATAAGGATGGAAAGCCGGTATATAATTTCTGGCAAACCCAACCCTCACGGCATTTTCCCAACAGCCGATATTTTTCTTCGAGGACTAAATATATTATTCCTGACGACCTGGACGACACGGCCATTCTTTATCTGTCGGCCGATTATCCTGACAGTTTGAAGCAGATGGTTAAAGCGCTTATGGCGGAAAATGCTAATGGACACAAAGCCGCCATCCGCAACACCTTTCGGCGGTATAAAAAGATACCGGCCTATTCAACCTGGTTTGGAAAGAATATGCCGGTGGATTTTGATATTTGTGTACAGGCCAACGGGTTGCGTTTCGTGCTGGATAACCGTTTGCCGTTAAATCAATATGACAGTGCTACCATCGAGCTTGTAAGCAGCATGGTTCAACGCGATGAGCATCTCCGGAGGTCTGCGTATGTATCACCTCATTACCAACGTCCCTCCATCATCTTGTATCATTTATCAAGGCTGGTAGGCGCTTACGAACAGCATCCGTTGCTGGCGCCGATGAAGCCGTTGCTTATCGGGGATATACAACATCAGCTTGAAGAAGTAGACAACGAGATGGAACGCGTACTGCTGCAAACTTCTTTGTTAAGACTTGGCGAACAAGTGAAGAATCGTGTTTCCGTTTCGCAGCACGACATGGATCATTTCTATTTTTTCGTAGCGAATATGACTTCGGTTTTTCCCAATCCGGTAAAAGGCGCTTTTGTAAAAAGCAGGAAAACCAATTTCTTTTACCAGTCACAAGCCTATTACCTCACGCTGTTACTGGAACATGAAATCATGCGGTTGCATTAAGCGCCCGGAGGCGCCGGCTTTTTAATTCGAGGCAGAGCGCCTCGATTAGCGATTTATTCTTTCCCTTTTTCAGCTCCTTTTTTTCCCTGTCTGTAAGGACTGGTGCTGATGCCATTGTATTCCGCAAACGCTCTGTCATATTCTTTTTTGCTGGCAAACTTTAGCGCCTTTTTATGTCCTTTCAGCAGATCAGCGACCTCTTGTTCAGAAAGCATCCTCAGCTTGTCGTTTTCTTTGATAACCGCCACGTGCTCCGCTTTTAAAGCATAGTATACATTCGGCAATGCACTACCCGCACTCGCCAGCCAATAATTATCATCAAAGCTCAGAAACTCCACCAATTTTCCTTCTACATAAAGCGCGATCTTCAAGGTTTCTTTTGGACTCAGGTTAAGTTTTCCGCCGTACTGGCTCATTCCTTTAAAAACAACACCTCCCTTTACCGATTTTACGGTTCCGGTTGCACCGATTTGTTTTTCATCTTTCATATAAATGCGATAACTTCCTTTAAGGGCGTCAACGCCGCCATAATTCCGATAAGTTCCAGGCATCCGTGTATATGCCAGGCCGCCCATCGCCGGACTGTAACCGACCTGGGAAAATGAATCAATTGAGAACATTAGGGAAAATACAGTGCATAACAAAAGGTGCTGTCCACTTTTCATTTCAGTCAATTTTGGTTTGTTTAAAGGCAAAAATAACGAATAGTTTTTAGTGTTTGTTTAGCAGCTGTAACACTGTAGATATATCCGACCAAGAAACCTTCAGAATAACGTCAGATATTATTAATAAAAAAATCCGGAAGTCGCAAGGCTTCCGGACTGACTATTGTTGAAACGCAGCTCTTAGCGGGCCACGTTTACTGCTCTTTTTTCGCGGATCACGGTCACTTTGATCTGACCGGGGAAGGTCATTTCTGTCTGGATCTTTTGAGCGATCTCAAACGACAGTTTATCGCTGTCCTGGTCGGTCACTTTATCCGATTCTACGATCACCCGCAGTTCGCGTCCCGCCTGGATGGCATAGGCTTTTTCTACGCCGGGATAGCTGGTAGCGAGGTTTTCAAGGTCCTTGATACGCTGCAGGTACTGCTGCATGATCTCGCGTCGCGCACCGGGACGGGCACCACTGATCGCATCACAAGCCTGGATAATCGGCGAGATCACATACTGCATCTCCACTTCATCGTGGTGCGCTGCAATGGCATTCACCACCGCCGGGTTTTCTCCATATTTTTCGGCCAGTTTCGCACCTAACAAGGCGTGGCTCAGTTCACTTTCTTCATCCGGAACTTTTCCTATATCATGCAATAAGCCGGCGCGTTTCGCCAGTTTAGGGTTCAGGCCCAGCTCCGCGGCCATTGTAGCACACAGGTTCGCTGTTTCGCGGCTGTGCATCAGCAGGTTCTGACCGTAAGAAGACCGGTAGCGCATGCGGCCTACCATTCTTACAAGCTCTTTATGTAAGCCGTGAATACCCAGGTCGATCACGGTACGTTCGCCGATCTCCATCACCTGCTCTTCAATTTGCTTACGTGTCTTTTCTACTACTTCTTCGATACGGGCCGGATGGATCCTTCCGTCTGTTACCAGGCGCTGCAGGCTCAATCGTGCAATTTCGCGGCGCAGCGGATCGAAGCAGGAAAGCAGGATGGCCTCCGGCGTGTCATCTACAATCAGATCCACGCCTGTAGCTGCTTCCAGCGCACGGATATTACGTCCTTCACGGCCGATGATCTGGCCTTTGATTTCGTCGCTTTCCAGGTTGAATACGGTAATCGCATTTTCAATGGCCTGTTCTGCAGCGGTACGCTGTATGGTTTGGATAATGATTTTGCGGGCTTCCTTATTGGCTTTTTGTTTGGCCTCGTCGATAATGTCCTGCTGGATGCCCACTGCCTGGGTCTGTGCCTCGTTTTTAAGGCTCTCGATCAGTTGGGTCTTTGCTTCTTCAGCCGTCAGATTAGCGATCTTTTCCAGGCGGCGGATATGCTCTTCCTGGTGCTTTTCCAGCTCTGTACGCTTTTTATTGACAACATCAATCTGCTTGTTCAGGTTGTCCTTGATAACGTCGTTATCTTTTACCTGCTTTTCAAGATTCGATTCTTTCTGGCTGAGCGACTGTTCTTTTTGTTTGATGCGGTTTTCACTTTCTGTCAGTTTGCGGTTGCGTTCGTTCACTTCTTTGTCGTGAGCTGATTTCAACGCTACGAATTTTTCTTTGGCCTGCAGCTCTTTTTCCTTCCTGATGTTCTCTGCACTTAATTCCGCTTCTCTGACGATTGTTTTGGCTTTTAATTCCGCCTCATCGATTTTTTGTTGTGTGTTTTTAGCAAAAATAAATTTGCCCGCTATGATGCCCACCACGAGGGCTATCGCAGCAGCAATTACAGTAATTATTATGGGATCCATTAAATGTCATTTGTTTTTTCTTTCGAAAAATGGTTCTACAAATCAATATCTATCAAAAAAATACCCAGCCAATGGGTTGGGTAGTGGGCGAAGATAAAAATAAATTTGGGATTTAGGGGTGAGATTTGAGTGATGTTGGTTTGCAATGGGTTCCTGCCAACGTATTCTTCTTGTCTGCTTACTTCAAAGCTTCTGTAATCAAGGCTTCTATCTGATCCAGCTTGCCTGATAAATGGTTCTCATCTGCGATGGACACATTTTTATTACTGCTTTCTGTGACAAACCAGACCAGTACCATCGAGATGTAATCCTGCATGTCCTTGCCGGGTATCTTCGTCTTGAATTCAACGATTTTATCGTTGATAATTCTTACCGACTGCCTCACGGTCTGCTCATCTCCGGGCGACATTTGCACGCGGTAGATCCTGTCGGCGATATTGATATTAGCGGGAATCAGATTTTCTGCCATGGGTTTTGTAATTTTTAATCTTTGGACAATGATCTATTGACAACGGTTGAGCTACACGCTTAATAGCGCGATACATTTATCGATCTCTTTGATATAACCGTTGATCTTCTTTTCAAACGCCTTTTTCTCTTCCGGATCCATCAGCGCCTGGCTGTATTTTTTTGCATCCAGCTGATGCTGAAGGGCGTCGGCCGCGTCAGAGGCTGTTTTCGCCTGAAGGCGGGCTTCCGATAACGCCTCTTTCAAGGATTGATTTTCCTTTTGGACAGCCGCATACTGTTTGATCAATACCTGGAGCTTGTCCTGGACCGACTTGATTTTATTTTCAAGAACCTGTGACATGAACGTTATTTATATTAAGGTTCCAAAGTTGCCTGAGTCAGATGTTTTTCGCCAACTCCTAACCAGCAACCGCAATCTCCGATTACTTTCTTATTTCTGCCTGCAATTCCCTTTCGAGGCTCTGCATGATCTTTTTCATCCATCCGTCAATCTCGTTGTCCGTCAGCGTCTTTTCCTCGTCCAGAAAGGTGAAGTTTACAGCAATCGATTTTTTATCCTTACCGATCTTATCGCTTTCAAAAACGTCAAAAAGCTGAACAGATTTCAGTTTTTTCAGATTTAATTTTTTTACCTGGGCTTCGATCGCAGCATAGGGCTGATCTTTAGCAATCACTACCGCGATATCCCGTTGAACAGAAGGGAACTTAGACAAAGGCTTAAACTGAACCTTCTGTTCTTTTGATCTTTTCACGATCAGGTCCCAGTTCAGATCAGCAAAAAACACCGGCTGTTTTATATCAAAAAGATCAAGCGTCTTTTTGTATGCCTGTCCCAGGCTCCCGATCACTTCTTTGCCTGCCAGTATATTCAGGCCATATTGCAATGAAGGATTGGTCGTTTCTTCATAACTGATGTCCCGGATGCCTGCCAAGAGCAGCGATTTTTCAACAATGCCCTTGATCGTAAAGAAATCGTTGGACGGCGACTTTCCTTTCCAGGCGTCTGCCTGTTTCTTTCCTGTCAGATAGAGGCAAATGTGTTCCTGCTCTTCAAAACCACCTTTTTCGCTTACTGAATAGGTCTTGCCAAATTCGAACAAGCGGAGGTGCTCATTTTTCCGGTTCAGGTTATGGGCTACCACTTCGAGTCCGGTCTCCAACATTTGCGGACGCATGATGTTCAGCTCTGCGCTCAGGCTATTCTTCATTTTCACGGTCCGCTCCAGCACCGCTTCACTAAAGTAGGCTTTGTTCGTGATCGAATTGGTCAACGTTTCGTTAAAACCCAGTCCCATCAGGTAATCAGCTGTTTTTTCTTTCAGAACTTCTGCTTCCCGATGTTCCTCTACCGCGGGGGTCATCGTCACCGATGTGGGGATGGCCACGTTATCCAGTCCGTCAATGCGAAGGATCTCTTCCACGATATCCGCAGGCAGGCTGATATCGGGCTTGTGATAGGGCACGGCAACCTGCAGGGAGTCGATATCTTCCTTATCCACCACGAATCCCAGGGCGGTCAATATTTTCTTTACAGCATCGGGGTGGTAATTTTTACCGCTGATCTTTTTTAAGTAATGATATTTAAGCGTGACAACTGTTTTCGGCTTTTCTTCCGGGTAAACGTCAATAATTCCCGAAGCGGGCTTTCCGCCGCATAACTCGAGGATCAGTGCTGTCGCGCGTTTGAGTACGTTGACGGTGGCCGAAATGTCGGTCCCTTTTTCAAACCGGGTAGCTGCGTCGGTTCTCAGACCGTGAGCAAAAGATGTCTTACGGATGGTGACTGCATCGAAGCAGGCGCTTTCCAGGAAAATATTTTTTGTCGTTTCTGTAACACCGCTGTTTTGACCGCCATAGACACCGCCGATACACATGCCGCCTGCGGCGTCGCATATCATCAGATCAAAGTCATTAAGCTTTCTTTCCTTGCCGTCGAGAGTGACGAAGGGCGTACCCTGTGGCAGGTTTTTAACGATCACTTTGTTGCCGTTGATTTTATCGGCATCAAAAGCATGAAGTGGCTGGCCGGTTTCATGGAGGATATAGTTAGTGATATCGACCAGGTTATTAATTGATTTGACACCGATTGCCTGCAGTTTGTCGCGCAGCCAGGCAGGGCTGGGGCCGATCTTCACATCATTGATGCAGATGGCGCTGTAGCGTGGGCAGGCACCGGCGTTTTCTACCACCACTTCAATCGGGTTCTTTCCTTTGAAAGCCGGTAGCGGCTTGACTTCGGGCAGGCGGACGCCGCTTTTTTTCTTATCGTGGTGTGCCAGGTAGGCCGACACATCCCTTGCCACACCCCAATGGCTCATAGCGTCCATGCGGTTGGGCGTGAGCCCGATTTCAAAAACCAGGTCGGTATACACATTGAACAACGAAGACAACGGTGTTCCGGGAATGGATGTTTCCGGTAACACAAGAATGCCATCGTGAGAGCTGCCTAATCCTACCTCATCTTCTGCGCAGATCATCCCCTGGCTTTCTTCTCCGCGTATCTTAGCCGCTTTCATAGTAACGGGCTCATTGCCGATCGGGTAGATAGTCGTGCCAACCGGCGCTACAATTACTTTCTGACCCGCAGCCACGTTGGGCGCGCCACATACGATCTTTAAAGGCGCTTCTTTTCCGATATTGACGGTGGTTAATTTCAACTTATCAGCGTTCGGATGTTTCTCAGCTGTTAACACCTCGCCTACAACAAGTCCTTTCAGACCGCCTTTATGTGATTCATAATGCTCGGTGCTTTCTACTTCCAGTCCGATCGAAGTTAAGATCTGGCTCAGCCTTTCGGGTTGCACTGTTTCAGGCAGGTATTCGCTCAGCCAATTGTAAGAAATGGTCATCTTTTGATAAAAAATTTATTAGCGGCGAAGATAAGCAATGTTTAGATCAGAGCATAAGAGCCCGTTTAACTACCAGGACCCATGCATCTGAAATGGTAAGAAGGGTGGATATACTGGTTAAAACCATGAGAGAAAGGCGACTCATACACCAATGATGTGCTTGAGGTGTATTTAAGATACGGTTGCCCTGCAATGCGAATGACTGTTCTTGACAAGTTGTCAGGAAAAAGTATCTTTGTAAAAAAGGATGCTTATACAAACAGTCACCGTAGGCGAATTCAAAGCCCGTTTTTCAGAAATGCTCCAACATGTATTGAAGGGGGAAGAGATTGCCATATCTTATGGAAAGAAGAAGGAAATTGTTGCCAGGCTGGTACCTAAAAAGGATCCTACGCTAAGAAGGAGAATAGGGGTGCTGGACAATATCGCCAGGGTCACTGTAAAAGGGGATCGAAAAATATCTGAAAAGGAGTTTCTGGGAATATAAATAGTATACATAAAGACACCGATGAAATACCTTTTAGATACACCTTATATGTTATGGGCCATTATGGATAGTAAACGTATTTCCAAAAAGTTAAAAACTGTAATTACGAACCCGGAAAATGAAATCATCATAAGTGCGATCAGCTTTTGGGAGGTGTCTTTAAAGAGCGCGTTGGGAAAGATGCATTTGCAAAATGTGCAGCCTCAAGACTTACCAGGACTCTGTGAGGCGATGGCTTTCACGATAGAACCGCTGCATGCAGACATCTGCGGCTCTTACCACCAACTCACATCCACCTATCACAGGGATCCATTCGACAGGATGCTGATCTGGACTGCAATTGCTAAGGGCTATACCATGATAACCGCTGACGATACCATATTAAAATATGCAAGTGAAGGACTGAAAGTATATACCTGATATATTTTCATAGGATGGAAACTAATTTCTTCAAATCCACAGCTGGCTTGGATCGTACAATGGCCAACCTATGGAAACCGATTATTTTAAATTAGATAAAATAATTTTATTTATAATGTATTTGCTATCCCAAATGTGCATAACCTGTGTTTTTGTGTAAGGAAAATGTTTGGAAATAAAGATTTTTTTCTACCCGCTTTCGGGTCTAAATTCGCCCTTTGATTTCGCGGGTTAGCCGGCCTCAACTAATTATTTTAACACAATTACAAGCAGGATTGCACCCATCGAATCATTGGTAGTAACTAATGACAGGATATTTTATCGTTAGAATTGAACAATGGATCCAATAAACTTAAATAAAGACAGGAAGCCCGTCCGACCAGGTAATCCGGGCGGGCAAAAAAGGAGGGCGGGGAGCGCTGTAGACCTGGGCACCATGGTGTACGGCAAAGTGCCGCCCCAGGCACGGGAGTTGGAAGAAGCGGTGCTGGGCGCTATCATGCTGGAGAAGGGCGCATTTGATGCCGTGATAGAGACCATCCGCAATCCTGAATGTTTTTATGTCGATGCTCATCAGCGCATCTTTCGTGCCATACAATCGCTGGCCAACAAGAGCCAGCCCATTGATATTCTGACCGTGGTGGAAGAGCTCCGGTCCAAGGAAGAGCTGGAAATGGTGGGCGGACCTTATTATGTAACCAAGCTTACCAATACGGTGGTTTCTGCCGCGAACGTAGAGTCTCACGCGCGGATCATCATGCAGAAATTCATCCAGCGGGAACTGATCCGCATCAGCGGCGAAATCCTTTCGGATGCTTACGAAGACAGTGCCGACGTGTTTGATCTCCTGGATGATGCAGAGTCCAAGCTGTTCGAAATCACCAATTCCCACATGAAGAGTACGATGCAATCCATCGACTCGGTATTGGTGGATACCATCAAACGAATAGAAGACCTGCGTCATCGAAACGAAGACGTGACGGGGGTTACAAGCGGTTTTAAACCTTTAGATAAAGTGACCTATGGCTGGCAAAACAGTGATTTGATCATCCTGGCAGCGAGGCCGGCGGTGGGTAAAACCGCCTTTGCGCTAAACCTGGCAAGGAACGCCATTATGAACCCGGCCAAACCCACACCTGTTGCATTTTTCTCTTTAGAGATGAGCGCCGCACAGCTGGTGCAAAGGGTGTTGTCTGCTGAGAGTGAGATCATGCTGGAAAAGATCGCTCGTGGTAAGATGGAAGAGCATGAGATGAAGCAGCTGTATACAAAAGGGATACAGCGTTTATCGCAGGCGCCTTTGTTTATTGACGACACTGCTGCCTTGAATATCTTTGAGCTGCGCGCCAAATGTCGCAAGCTGAAGAACAAACATAACATCGGTATGGTGATCATCGATTACCTGCAGCTGATGAGTGGGGCAGGAGACAATCGGAATGGTAATCGTGAGCAGGAGATCAGCACCATCAGCCGTAATCTGAAGGGCCTGGCGAAAGAGTTGAATATTCCTATCATCGCACTTTCCCAGTTAAGTCGTGCGGTGGAACAAAGGGGTACCAAGGATGGTAGCCGTGTTCCCCAGTTGAGTGACCTTCGGGAATCGGGAGCGATCGAGCAGGATGCGGATATGGTGATGTTCCTGTATCGCCCGGATTACTACGATATGAATACCAACTCTGAAGGCGAAGATCAAAAGGGGCTGACAGAGGTGAAGATCGCCAAGCACCGTAACGGTTCGCTCGAGACGATCAAGCTGAAAGCGCTGTTACATATACAGAAGTTCATCACCTGGGATGATGATCCGTACAATGCGATTGGTTTAGGAGGCGGCACCTGGCGCCCGGTAAATGATGATGCTGAAGGTGGCGGTGCACGACTGTTCCAGGCACAAAGCAAGATGAACAATATGAGCGACGACGAACTCGACGAAGCGCCGTTTTAGTGTAGTGTATAGCCCGTGGTTTTTGGTTTTGTTAACCGGCTCCCCCCCGGTTCCGGTAACATCGGATATATGTTTCGGAAGGGCCTGATAAAACACGCTTACGCCGTATATTTGACAAATTTGCATATAGATTCGATTCGTGAATCCTACATCATAAATCAGCAATCAGTATTCTTCCCTATTTCTACATAAAAGACTTTGATTCGAAGCAGGCATCCATGGTGCTGGATGAAGACAACTCGCGCCATGCGGTCCAGGTGTTGCGGATGAAAACGGGAGACCAGCTCCATCTCACCGATGGTAAAGGACATTTATTAACAGCGACCATTGTCAACGATCACAAAAAATATTGCGAGGTTCAGATAACCGATATTAAACAATCTGAGCCTGCCTCTCCCCAAGTGACCATCGCGATAGCGCTCACCAAAAACACCAGCCGCTTTGAATGGTTCCTGGAAAAAGCGGCAGAGCTGGGCGTTCATAGCGTAGTGCCTTTGATTACTAAACGAACCGAGAAACAAAAGTTCAAGGAAGAACGCCTGCAGAACATTGTGATCAGTGCGCTTTTACAAAGCCAGCAAACCTGGGTGCTGCAACTAAAGGCGCCTGTTGCATTCAGCGACTTCATGGCTGATACTACATATACTTCTATTACCTGTAGATATGTGGCACATTGCGCGGAGGCAGACAAACAGCCTTTGACCTTCCGGCCATCCTCATCTGTCATTCTCATCGGACCCGAAGGCGATTTTACGCCGGAAGAAATTGAAGACGCGATCAGCAAAGGCTATCAGCCTGTGACGCTGGGTGATACGCGGCTGAGAACAGAAACCGCCGGAATGGTAGCTGCGACGCTGTTGCGAATAAGAGGATAACGCAGTTTAAAAGATAGTGTTTTTTCCCCTCGGATATGAGTCACCACAGAAGTATTTTATATCGATGAAATCTTTTGCTTTTCTGCACTATCTGTACACATTACACCTGAATAAACATTCCCTTACTGGAAACTAAGGAGGTAAGAAATCGTCTCGCAGCGATAATCCAGCGGTAGTTGCACTATATTTGATAGGATGTTACACACTATTACCAACGCGACTATCTTCAGGGAGACAGAAATCATCAGGGATAAAAATATTATCGTTGCCGGGAGTAAAATACTCGATATAACTGCCGATCAACCCAGTGATTCCACCATTATAGACATCGGCGGTAAAAACATCGCCCCGTCGTTCATAGATATTCAGCCCAATGGCGGATACGACCTGTATTTTTCCAAAGAGGTATCCGAAGCAGCTGTGCAGGATATGCTGCAGGCGAGTGTGGATCATGGTACAGGATATATACTTCCGACATTGATTACCTCTGAACCGGAAACGATCCTCAAAGCCATCGATACTGTCAAAACGTTTATGCAAAAGGACCGGGGCGTATTGGGAATGCATTTGGAAGGACCGTTTATCAATAAGAAAAAACGCGGCGCCCATCCGGAGCATATTATCCGGCAACCAACCGACGACGAGTTACAAGAGATCGTCAGGCGCGGGCGTGACGTCATCAGGATCATCACCATAGCGCCCGAAGTGTTTACGGAAGCGCAGTTGCAGCTATTGCTCGATAGCGGGATAACTGTGTCTACCGGGCACAGTGATGTTAACTATGATCAGGCGCAGTATTATTTTTCGAAGGGGATCAGGCTGGTGACGCACTTGTACAATGCGATGAACCAGATGGGCCACCGCGAGTGCGGTTTGGTGGGAGCCATATTCGATAACCCTTCGGTCTACGCACCGATCATCCTGGATGGCGGGCATTGCCACTATGCAGCGGCGCGTATCGCTTACCAGCAGAAGAAAGACCGGCTGATCCTTTTATCTGACGCGGCTTTCCTGGGAAGGCGGAAACAACAATTTGACTGGGACAACCTGAGTATTAAAATGACTGATGGCTTCTACCGCGATGGAGCCGGTAACCTGGGAGGGGCTGCTATTTCTATGATCGACGCAGTACGCAATGCCGTACATCATGTGGGTATTCCGCTTTCCGAAGCGATCGTTATGAGTACAAGCCGGGTAGCCCGGGCGATCAATATGGACGATAAGATCGGGCACATTAAGCCGGGGTATGACGCCAGGTTTGTAGTGTTCGACGATGCCCTAACGGCTTTTGAGCCGTTGTTATTGTGACGGTCACACATCCTCTTCGCTCAGTGAAAGCGTAATCTGCATCGCCTCTGTTTTCACTTTGCGAATACTGACGCCTGCTTTTTCCAGCATTTTACGCGAAGCGATAAAGTTTTCACGCGTAGCATATTTATCAGACAAATAAACCACTTCCGTAATGCCGGCCTGGATGATAGCTTTTGTACATTCATTGCAGGGGAAGAGCGCCGTATAGATTTTACAGCCCTGAAGACTAATGCCTATATTATTAAGAATGGCATTCAGCTCTGCATGACAAACGTAAGGATATTTGGTCTCTAAAAAGTCGCCCTGCTTTTGCCAGGGAAACTCATCGTCGCTGCAGCCGATCGGCAGTCCATTGTATCCTACACCTACAATTTTATTGAGCGGATTGACAATGCAGGCCCCGACTTGCGTGGACGGGTCTTTGCTCCGCTTCCCGGAAAGCAAGGCCACTCCCATAAAGTATTCGTCCCAGGTGATATAATCTTCCCTTTTGCTCATGGCATTTTATTTTGCAATAAAGATAGAATAAGAATAGATCCCGGCGCGTATGCCGGCGATGGATGCCCGGATAGTTCGCCCTTGCCGGCAGCAAAAATAAGCTGTTATTGTGCGCCGTGCAGACCGCGGGATTTGACAGCGGCTGTAACGGTGAGATAATATTGGTAGACTTTCTTAGCGCCTTCCAGCACTGCCTCCTGTTCCCTGGACGGCTGGTTCACGAGCTCGAGGAACTGCTTCCACATCGGACCGGTATGGGCTGCGTACACATTGTAATAGGCCAATGGCAAATCAGCAAAAAAAGGGTCTTTTTTTAGCTGCTTCATAATTACTTGTCCGCCCAGTGTGGCACCTTCCAATACATATAATCCACCGATGGCTTCGTCCGCATTGTGAAAGGCAGGAGGCTGCAGCGAACTTTCGTCCACAGCTGTTAATTGCGAGGCCTCGAGGTCCTGCAACAAAGAAGATAACTTCTTTCTTTTATCTGCGTGAATGGCTTGAAGGTCTTCCGGCGAAACAGCTTGTAATATAGGATCCTCAAGCGCGCGGTGCACTTCATAATTGACCTGCAACACTGTCGTGTATTTTTCAGGAGTAAAACTGCCGTTAAAAATATCATCTGAAAACAATGCCTGCTCCAATTCCTTGTGGAAACCGGCTGTTTCATTCTTTAGTATCGTACTTAGCATTTAAGACGGAGTATTTTGAAAAACCAGGTAAAAGGCAGTCCCTTCTCCCAGGTTGCTGATGCACCAGGCAAAGCCTTTGTGCTTTTCGAGAATGGTCTGGACAATGGGCAAGCCAATTCCGGACCCTTCAAACTCACTTGCATTCTGACAACGGTTGAACAAATCAAATATATGTGCATGGTCTTCCGGCGGAATGCCGATGCCATTATCCAGGATTTTATAGCAAGTGTATTTGTCTTTTTTGATTCCGCTGATCTCAACCCGCGGCTGGTTGATCTTCGAGCTGTATTTCAAAGCATTGCCGATAATATTGGAAAAACAGTGATACAGCAACTGATAGTCGCCCAACACTTCCGGCGTATTGCCGATCACAATTTTTGTTTTATAGTATTCATGCGCAATCGTATGATCGCTCACAATATCTCTGATCAGCTTATTGACATCTACCTCACGGTAAGCGATGTCATTCTTGTTGATGCGTGTTAACTGGTTGACACCAGAGATCATCTCGTCCATTTTGTCTACACTCCCCAGGATTTTTTTCGTGATCTCCCGTTCCTTCGGACTCATCGAGTCTCCCGCCATCATCAATAGCTGGGCATAAGATCTGATAACGGTTAACGGAGTTTTAAGATCGTGCGAAACTGTGTAGCTGAAAAACTCCAGGTCTTTGGTCACACGCGTCAGTTTGTTATGGTAGTCGAGGATCTGCCTGTTTTCTTTCTCGAAAGACGATTCTAAGAGATGAACCACACGTTGTGCAGAAGCCACTTCTTCGTTGGACCACGGTTCTGACTGACGGGTAACACTTTCTCTCCACACAGCGAAGGATTTACGCGGCACATACTGACGCATGTCCTCATGTCCTTTGACCGGCTTTGTATCTTTATCATTCGGGTTGCCGGCCCACTGTATCAGGTAGCGGTGTTCTTTTTTGAACCAGATCAGGTAGCTGTTTTCGATGGATAACGGCGCTACCAGGATCCCGCTGGCCTTTTTATAATAATCCAAAGCGTTGGGATCTTCACTGGAAAAGCGTTGCGTGAAATAGAGTCCCAATACTTTATTGTTCCTGTGCCAGTCTGCAATAGCTGTGATCTGATCTCTTTCCGGAACCTGACCATAGCTGTATAATTGTCCGTCAAACAACATCGCAAACCCCGATGCATTGGTGGTTTGATAAAGATGTTGAATGCCTTTGTTTAAGCTGGACTTTAAATTGTTTTCCTGGATGATATATTCCTGTAAGCGGGAATAATTCGTTGCAAACTTGCGTTCGGCCTGCTTTGCAATATCTTTCAGTTTTTCAGAAATGCGCGACATCATTACCTTGGCTACCAGCAAAGTGGCCTGGCGCACCTTAAAGTCAACGATCTTGCGATGACTGTGATGGCAGGAGACCAGTCCCCACAACACATTATCATCCATGATAGATACACTATAGCTGGAGGTTACCTGCATGTTCTTCAGGTATTCGATATGGGTGGGCGACACAGCTCTCAATACCGAAAACGTAAGATCCAGCGGTGAAGGAATCGCCGACAGTATCGCCGGTGTATCGCTTCCTGCCTCATGAATCAGCCGGATATGATTCTTTTTATACAGCTCTCTCGCCTGGCGGGGAATATCAGTTTCAGGATATCTTAACCCTATGAAAGGCTCGAGCTCCGCGTCGATGGCTTCCGCCACAACCTGTCCGCTGCCGTCTTCGTTAAACTGATACACCATGACCCGCTCAAAGCCTGTCAGGGATTTGATCTCCGAAACCGCAGCATCCATAATATCTGAAATGGAATTCTGGCCGATAACGGTATCGACAATTTCAAAGACCTTATTGGATACGTCATCACTTTGCAATACCGGCTCCGCCTCAAAAATGAGCACATGGCTGCTGTATGAGTGGACCAGGTAAAAATCTTCTCCCTTGCAACGGATGACAGGATACTGATTCTGGGTTCCGGGCTCGTTATTATTGATGGATTTGACGTAGTTAGAAAAAACAAAATCAGGATTGATTATATGTTTGTCCAGCACCTTGCAATTTCTGCCGATGATATCCTGCGCTTCCAGATCGATAAAGGCGCTCAGATTTTCGCTGACATGAGATACAGATTCCTTATCCTTCTCGATCCCGATCAGAAATCCCCTGCTCTGAATTTTGCCTGATATATGAATAGGCTCTGTGTGGCACTGTAAAATAGAAGTATGGCTCATAAAAGAGTTCTGGGGCTTTGCAAGAGGTAAGAAATAGGAGTAAATTTATGTATTCTTCCTGACATATTAACTATAAACGCATAAAAAGATCGTTTAGTATTACCAAAGCGTTATTTACACTGTCAATTAAATCCTAAAGTGTGCTGATAGCCTGCGTTTTAGCAAACAACTCAGCCTTGCGCGCAAAAGAAAAGGGCCCCTTTACAAGGCCCTGTTTATCGTTATTGCTCCGGCTGAAGGGAGGCTTCATGCAATATCAATTCTTCTTGCTGGCGTCCGCATTTTCAAGCGAAGGCGATTTTAACTGCACCACCGGCGCCGTCTTCTTGCGCATAAACATATTTAGAAGCTCCACAATGAAGGAGAAAGCCATCGCGAAGTAAATGTAGTTTTTGAGGTGCAGCTCATGAGCCATTTCCGAATTCCATCCTTCCACGATCAGGCTGACACCGATCATTACCAGGAACGACAAAGCCAGCATTTTCAAAGTAGGATGTTTTTGGATAAAGGCTGCGATCTTCGGACTGAAGGTAAACATCACGATCATGGCCACCACTACAGCGCCGATCATTATCTCCAGGTGTTTAGCGGTTCCGCCCGCTGTAATAACGCTATCAAATGAGAAGACCGCGTCAATGATCATGATCTGTGCAATAGCCTGTCCAAAGCTCAGTTTCTTTTTCGCCTGCGTGGTTTCATTCGGATCTTCCCCTTCCAGCTTGTGGTGGATCTCTTTAACGGACTTATAGATCAGGAATAATCCTCCCACCAGCATGACAATGCTCGCCAGGTCAAAGCCTTTCCCAAACCAGCTTTCCGGAATGATGTATTTACCCTTTTGTGCCAGCAGCCAGCTCAGCGCTCCCAATAACAAGCAGCGACTGATAATACCAGTGATCATCCAGGTGCGGCGTGCCTTCTTTTGCAACTGCTCCGGCAGCCGGTTAAGAATGATACTTACAAATATGACATTATCGATTCCCAGCACCACTTCCAGTACTACAAGGATGACAAAGCTGATCAATGACTCAAAGGTGAACAATTCTGAACCAGATATAAAGAGCAGATCCATAAATGATATTATAAAGCGTTACAAATTTGTTTAACAATGCCAGGCCCTTCGTAGATAAAGCCGGTCCATACCTGCACGAGCGAAGCGCCTGCGGCCATTTTCTCCTTCGCATCGACGCCGGTAAAAATACCACCCGAGCCAATGATGGGAATCGACCCACCCGTTTGTTTATACACATATTCAATAATGCCCGTGCTTCTTGCGCGCACCGGTTTACCACTCAATCCGCCCGCGCCGATCTTTTCCTGCACGGCCACCGGCGTATTCAATCCACTGCGGTCGATCGTGGTATTGCTGATCACCAGGCCGTCGAGCTTTACCTCGCCGGCAAGGGCAATCACGTCGTCGATCTGCGCCTGTGTCAGATCCGGTGCGATTTTCAACAGGATCGGCTTCGCCGTTGCCTTTCCGTTGTTGATCATGGCCAGGTTCCAGATAATCTTTCGCAGCGACTCCTTTTCCTGCAACTCCCGCAAGCCCGGCGTATTGGGACTGCTCACATTCACTACAAAATAATCGACGTAGTGATGTAGCTTGTTGAAGCAGGTGGCATAATCCTTCCAGGCATCTTCGTTGGGAGTCACTTTGTTCTTTCCAATATTCCCCCCGATGATCAATGGATATTTTTCAGAGCTGCCCGCCTTTTTTTCTCTCCAGAGCCGTAGCCTTTCCGCAATCACGTCCGCTCCGTCGTTGTTAAACCCCATGCGGTTGATCAGCGCTTTATCCTCGGGCAAACGAAACAACCTCGGTTGCGGATTGCCTTCCTGTGCCAACGGTGTTACCGTTCCGATCTCTACAAAGCCAAAACCCAGCGCTTCCAGTTCGTTCAGAAATCTGGCGTTCTTATCAAATCCCGCGCCCAAGCCTACCGGGTTTTTCAGTACCATATGTAGAAACCGGGTTTCATGGACCCGTGATGGGGCTGCTGCGGCACTAACGATCTTTTTTCCCAGTTTCGACCCAGCGAGCAGGCGCAGCTGGTTCATCGCCATGTAGTGGGCCTGTTCCGGAGGGAATAAAAAATACAATTTTCGAAGTAAAGAATACATTGGGCGCAAATATACTTCCATTTCAGATTTATGATTTGAGATTTCTGACTCAAATACCCGCAGCAGAACAGGTGGCAGCAGCATTGCCCGCCCGTTCGTTCAGATGGACGCCGCATGAAAAAGGTTTTTGAAGGAAGCACAGGAGTCTGCGAAGTCCTGAGAGATGTGTATGACCCTGCCTGAAAATCGTATCAGGCTGTGTGTCCCATCTGACACGGTTACTTATCAACCACTACCTATAAACTGCTCAATTTTTCTTAAATTTGAGGTATAAAGTTGTTTATGCAACTATTTTTAGAAATAAAATCGACACTATGGAAGCATATATTGTTGCAGGTTACAGGACAGCGGTCGGAAAAGCCAAAAAGGGTGGATTCCGTTTTTACCGGCCGGATGACCTGGCTATAGAGGTGATCCGCGGACTGATGGCAAGTGTGCCTCAGCTGGAAGCCAGCCGGGTGGATGACGTCATTGTAGGTAACGCCGTACCTGAAGCGGAGCAAGGGTTGCAGGTGGGCCGCATTATAGCGGCAAGAGCACTGGGCATTGATACGCCAGGTGTTACTGTTAATCGTTATTGCGCGTCGGGCCTCGAAACCATTGCCATGGCCACCGCCAAGATCAGAACGGGTATGGCCGATTGCATCATCGCCGGTGGTACGGAAAGCATGAGCCTGGTGCCGGCATCGGGATGGAAGACGGTTCCTTCTTTTAATATCGCCAGTGACGCGCCCGACTATTACCTCAACATGGGTTTAACTGCCGAGGCAGTGGCTAAAGATTTTAAGATCGGCAGAGCGGCACAGGATGAATTCAGTTATAACTCGCATCAGAAAGCTATAGAAGCCATCAGCAAAGGATATTTCAAGGAGGGTATTTTACCTGTCAACGTGGAAGAGATCTACCTGGATGAAAAAGGAAAAAGGCAAAAGAAAAGTTATACAGTAGACACAGATGAGGGGCCCAGAGCTGATACGTCTCTCGAAGCGCTGGCCAGGCTTAAGCCGGTATTTGCTGCAGGAGGTACTGTTACAGCGGGTAATGCTTCACAAACCAGCGATGGTGCTGCCTTTGTGATCGTGATGAGTGAAAAGATGATGAATGAATTGCAACTGCAACCGATTGGCCGCCTCGTTTCCTCGGCTGTAGCCGGTGTGGATCCTCGCATCATGGGTATAGGGCCGGTTGCGGCCATTCCTAAGGCATTACAACAGGCCGGCAAAAGTTTGAACGATATTGATCTGATAGAATTAAATGAGGCCTTTGCTTCGCAATCGCTGGCGGTGATACAGGAAGCTCAACTCGATCCGGAAAAAGTAAATATCAACGGTGGTGCCATCGCACTGGGCCATCCGCTCGGATGTACAGGAACCAAACTGACGATACAACTGCTGGGCGACCTGAAGCGGTTAAATAAAAAATATGGTATGGTTACTGCCTGTGTAGGTGGCGGACAGGGCATCGCGGGAATCATTGAGCGGTTGTAATTCGCACCGTTACTGCATATTGATAAGAGGGCTGCTTTTAGCGGCTCTTTTTTTTAAAAGTTTTGATCTGTTTCAACGTCCAACAAAAAAACTGTCATCAACAAATGGCTAAACCGTTTACTAAAACCTTAAACCTGGTCAATATCGTAAAGCAGTTATGGCCTTTTGTAAAGCCTTACCGGAAAATGGTTGCCGGCACTTTGACGCTGACGCTGATCGGTGCCCTGGCTGCTCAGGTGAATCCGCTCATCCTTAAATATACGGTGGATCATGTCGATGCACTGTTGCCCGCCGTCAATCCGATGAAAGAAGGAGCGAGGCTGCTGATTTTTATATCGGTAGTCTTATTAGCGAAAGAGGTGTTGAATGTGTTTATACAATTCGGGCAAAAATTTTACGGGGAAAAGATAAGGATCAATGTCAGCAATAGTCTTGCGCAGCAAGCCATTACGCGAATACTCACTTACCAGATGCGTTTCTTTACCGCTCCCGAAAATCAATCAGGAAAGCTGCAGACAAGGATCGATCGGGGTGTAGAAAGCCTAACAAGACTCGTTCAGAATTTTTTTATTGACATCCTTCCGTTGTTCTGCAATTCCATACTGGCCCTGGTGATCATGTTTATGGCGAACGTGTACGTGGGTCTCGTGGCTATCACCATCCTGCCGGCTTATTTCTACGTAAGCGCGCGACAGGCCAAAAAGTTACAGGGCGTCAGAAGGCAGCTGCGCAGAGGAAGAGAAAATAAAAGCAATGGACTGCTCAACCTGATTGAGTCCATGACGGTGATCAAAAGTTTTGTAAGAGAAGATGTGGAAGAGAGAAAGCAGCTGGTGATTCAACAACAATTGACCAACGATCAATTATACACCCGCAAAACCAATTTTACTTACGACGGGGTGAAGACTTTTGTGGAGCAGATAGGAGTGGTGCTGATCATTATTCTGACCACTTACCTGGTGCTCAATCATCAAATCAGCATCGGTGCGATCATGTTGCACATCATGCTATTCAACAACGTATCAGCGCCGATCCGCCAGCTTCACCGTATTTACGACGAGGTGAATGATGCCTTCATTTATGCTGAAGCATATTTCCAGATCATCGAAGACGACGGAAGTGTAGAGCAAGTGGGCACTCATCACGTGGCTGAATTGGAAGGCAACTTTGAAATGCGGGATGTGACCTTCACGTATCCCAATGGTACCAAGGCCTTGCACCACGTAAGTCTCAGGATCGAACGGGGAAAAACTACGGCACTCGTGGGCCTGAGTGGCGCCGGAAAAAGCACGATCCTGAATCTGCTCAACAAATTTTATGAGCCGGACAGTGGCGGGATATTATTAGATGGTCTTGATCTGAGGTCCTATAACAACAGTTCGCTGCGCAGCGATATTGGTTTGGTCCTTCAAAAAAATCACATTTTCAAAGGAACGATAGAAGAGAATATACGCTATGGAAAAATGGGTGCCTCTTCTGAAGAAGTAGTAGCGGCGGCAAGAAAAGCGTATCTGCATGATCAGATCATGGAGCTGCCTGATCAATATCAAAGCGATGCACAGTTGCTTAGCGGTGGCCAGCAACAACGGATTGCTATTGCAAGATTATTTTTGAAAGATCCGCCGATCATTTTTTTGGACGAACCTACTGCCAGCCTCGACGCTATTGCTGCCGAGCAGATCAAGAACAGCCTGGACGCTATTAAAGCCAACCGGACGGTCGTTATTATCTCGCACTCGATTTCGCAGATTGTAGATGCAGATGCCATCTACGTGCTAAAGCAAGGGCGCCTGGTGGAATCGGGCCGGCATGACGAGCTGATCAGGAAAGAGGGCGTATATAAGGAGATCTTCGATGCGTCTGCCAGGAGTTTAAATATCGAGAAAATTGCCAGGTACTATAATTGACTTTAATATTTGAATATCATTAACAGTTCTCAAGGCATAAAGGCCGTCATAAATGTGTATCACGTTGTAATGTGGTACAGCGTTTGACTATTCATCTGTTAAAGTAAAATTATGAAATGGTTATCAATGAAGGTTTTGTCACTGGTTGTTATAGTGGCGTTCCTGTTTGGACTCATGTCCTGTGCGCATCCTCATTATCATCGCGGGCCAGGTTATGGTCATAGCCGGCACCTTCCGCCCGGACAAGCTAAAAAATATTACGGAGCCCAGTCTGCAAAACACTTTGCGCCGGGCCAACAAAAGAAATACAGAAGAGGAAGGCGGTAAATTCTTTGTAACAATAACGCAGGATCCATTCATTCACCGGATATTTTTATATCCCTTGCATGAATGGATTTTTCTTTTTCCGCATCTCGTAAATGGTTTTCCCGATTTCGACAACGTTAATTTGAAGAGCCGTCTATTTTTGTGTTAACAAAAGCAATCGGGTTTCTCTGGCTTTTTATATCAGTACATACTGGTAGTTTTTGAGAGGATGCCCACCAACAAACAAGTATAGTTTTCCTTAAGCAGATAGTTTTCGAGAGTGCACCCTTTATTTCTATAAAGGGTGCTTTTTTTGCCTGTTGACTTTGATCGATAATCACTATTTACTATCAGCCATCATCTGCAAGCCTTGCCTATGGCACATCAATATATTTATGGATTTGCAAACTGAGTTCCCACTGAGGGTTTTGTTTGATATAATCTACAATAAGCGGTGTCATCGCCGCCGCCTTGCTCCATTCAGGTTGAAGATAGAGTTTGCATTCCGGTGACACTTGCCTGGCAAAGCTTTCGCCCCATTCAAAATCACTTTTGTTATAAACGATGACCTTTAATTCATTGGCCCGCGGTAATATTTCTGGCAAGGGCGCTTTAAATTTTTTCGGTGAAAGACAGATCCAGTCCCAATTTCCGCTTAGCGGCGAGGAGCCGGACGTTTCTATATTGGTAGCGATCCCTTCCTTTTGAATCGCGGTGGTCAATCCGTCCAGTTGATGCATCAGGGGCTCACCGCCTGTAATAACGGCCAGAGGCGTTCCTGATTCTTTGATCACGGAAACAATCTCGTTCACGGTCATCACCGGGTGTCCCTCGGGTGACCAGCTTTCTTTTACATCACACCAGACACAGCCTACATCACACCCGCCGAGCCGAACGAAGTAGGCGGCACGTCCCTGGTGATAGCCCTCGCCCTGGATGGTGTAAAAATGTTCCATCACGGGCAATGTGGATGATATTGTTGGCTTAAGATTGATCACTTTTGTATCTGGATCTTGTTTAGAGCGTAAAATCACTGCAATGTACAACCCATAGTGATCATGTGGTCACTATGGAAATGAAGTTGATCGTAATTAACAAAGGAACAGCCGCTAATCCTTCTCAACACAGGCTTTATACGTATTCTTCATCAGCGCTGCGATGGTCATGGGACCGACACCACCTGGTACGGGCGTGATAAAAGAACATTTAGGCGCTACTTTCTCGAAATCAACATCACCTACCAGTCTATAACCGGATTTTTTGGAGGCATCGGGTAGACGGGTAATGCCTACGTCTATAACCACTGCTCCTTCCTTCACCATTTCCGGTTTCAGGAACTCTGGTTTCCCAATCGCAGCGACCACCAGGTCTGCCTGACTGCAGATTTCTTCGAGACGCTCTGTTTTTGAGTGACATACGGTTACCGTGCAGTTGCCGGGATTCGCATTATTACTTAGCAGGATACTCATGGGGCGGCCGACGATATTGCTGCGACCTAATACTACCGCATGTTTTCCTTTGGTATTAATATTATTGTGTTCGAGCAGCAACATGATACCGTAAGGTGTAGCCGGAATGAAAGCCTCCGGTTCCCCCATGATCATGCGCCCGATATTTTCCGGATGGAATCCGTCTACATCCTTGGTGACTGCAATCGCTTCAATTACTTTCTTTTCCGAAATGTGGCCGGGCAACGGTAATTGCACCAGGATGCCGTCGACCGAGATATCTTCGTTAAGCTCCTGGATTTTATCCAGCAGTTTCATCTCGCTGATATCTTCTTCATACTCGATCATGGTTGAATTAAACCCGATATCGTTACAGGTTTTAACTTTCGAATTGACATATGTCTGACTGGCACCATCTGCCCCAACTAATATAGCGGCTAAATGTGGTACTTTCTTACCGGTTGCAGCACGTTGTGCCACATCGATTTTCAACGTGTTTAAAATAGCTTTGGCCGTTTTTTTTCCATCCAGTATTTGCATCGTGCAAAGATGCATAAGTTTTTTTAGAGGTCATAAAAAATAATCGCGAGCGAAATATCATGTTCAAGGTCAGTTTTCGCCGTTAATCCAGATCAATAAATGCAGGAAGGTCCCGGATTTCAAAGCGACTGTCATACAATTGATTACGCTTAAATTCCTGGAATAATTGCAGCGGCGTTGTGAAAATATTAACGCCAATGTGTTCTTTTTGTTAAGAAATCGAATAACTTTCCCCTTTAATTCTAAGAAAAAGTCCTTTTGCACCGTACGTCCGTATTCATTTTTTAATCCGGTTTAAAAACAAAAATTTTTAACAAAAAAGTTTTTTCATGAAGAAAATTCTATTGCTACTGGCAATGCTTGTCGCATGCCCGTTCCTGTCGTTTTCTCAAACGCCAACCATTGCGGGCCAGATCCTCGATGAAACTGCCGCTCCGGTGCCTTTTGCTACTGTTACTGAGAAAGGTACACAAAATGCCGTGTCGGCTGATGCCGAAGGGCGGTTCACGATCAAAGTGAACAGCAGCGCTACTCTTGTAGTGAGTGCCGCCGGCTTTACCGATCTGGAAGTCCTCGCCTCTAACGCGGCAACAGTCGTACTGAAGCGTGGAGAAGGAACGACGATTGACGAAGTCGTGGTTACTGCTCTGGGTATTTCCCGGGACAAGAAAGCGCTTGGTTATTCGTCGCAACAGATCGACGGCTCTGCAGTAAACTCCAGGCCTACAAACAACTTCTTAAACAACTTATCGGGCCGTGTGGCCGGTTTGGACATTAAGACCAACTCGAATTTTGGGGGCTCCACAAATATTGTGCTTCGCGGTACAAAGAGTATTTCTTACAACAACCAGGCGCTCATCGTGGTAGACGGGGTGCCGGTATCCAATAGTAACCTCAATACAGGCGATGCTGCCAGAGGGCGTGATGGTATTGACTTTGGTAACTCTGCATCTGATATCGATCCTAATAATATTGAGTCGATCAACGTGTTGAAAGGTGCCGCTGCCACTGCACTCTATGGTAGCCAGGCTTCTAACGGAGCCTTGTTGATCACTACGAAAAAAGGAAAGCTCAACAAATCTGTGGGTGTTACGCTTAATTCAACCGTATCAGTGGGAGGTATTGATAAAAGTACCTTTCCTACCTATCAAAAGCAATACGGACAAGGCTACGGGCCTGGCTTCGTAGAGCGGGACCTGGACGGTGATGGTGTCAACGAACTGATCGCTTCTACCGGTGACGATGCATCTTACGGTACAGCGTTCGATCCCAATTTGATGGTGTATCAATGGAACGCATTTGCACCCGGAAACCCGAACTTTGGCAAGGCAACGCCCTGGGTAGCAGCGGCTAATGATCCGTCTACTTTCTTCAAAAAAGCTTTTACTACTATTAACAGCGTGAACTTTAATGGAGGGGGAGAAAATACAACATACAATTTCACTTACACGAATCACTATGAAACAGGCGTTATGCCCAACAGCCGCCTGGCAAAAAATACTATTAACGGTAACTTTTCCCGGCAAATCGCTGACCGGTTCAAATCTTCAGCATTTGTAACATTTGTGGATCAGTCCACAATAGGTAGAAACAGTGTGGGTTACGGAGATAATATTCTTACCGGTTTCAGGCAGTGGTGGCCCGTTAATGTTGACATTAAAGAGCTGGAGCAGGAATATTTCAGAAATCATGAAAATGTGACCTGGAATATGGCGCGTCCATGGGAGGGTAACCTGGCGCCTGCCTTCTGGAATAATCCATACTGGGATCGCTATGAAAACTTTCCAACAGATGATCGCACAAGGATATTAACCGGCGCGAACCTGAGCTGGGACATCACCGATAACCTGAATGTGTTGGGTCGTGCTACGATCGACTACTCTAACAGCAAACAGGAGATCCGCAAAGCGATCGGTAGCCATTCTGAAGAATTTGGTGTTGCCCAATCCGCTGCAGGAGAAACCTCGGGCTATTGGTTGTTTACTAACAAATTCATTCAGCAAACCTATGACCTCATCGGTACCTACGATTGGAAGGTGAACAATGATTTTGCTGTGAATTTTCTGGCGGGTGGTACGTTCATCAAATCGCACCAGGAAGATTTTGAAGCCTCAACAACTGGTGGCCTGGTGATCCCTAAACTCTATACCTTAGGCAATTCAGTGGGATATTTCCCGCCCATACAAGGCGATATCACACTAGAAAAATCAGGTATCTATGCGCAGGCTTCAGCTGATTATAAAAGAACCTTGTTCCTGGAAGGAACGATCAGAAGGGATGAAACAACCGCCTTACCGAAGGACAACCGCGACTATGTGTATTACTCGTTAGGTTCCAGTTTTGTGTTTTCAGAATTGCTGAGAAAAAATGGCAACGCAGATTGGCTTAATTTTTCCAAAGTGCGTTTAAGTTACGCCGAAGTGGGTAACGATCTTCCTCCGGGCTTACCTGGCTTCAGGCGCAACAATGGTTTGATCGCAGGTTATCCGATGGCGTCCAACAGCAACACTTTCGTAGATTATGAAAGCCTTCGCCCCGAAAGACAAAAAAGCTGGGAGGTAGGTCTCGAGGCTTCTATGCTCGAAAAGCGGCTGACTGTCGATCTATCTTTATATAAGACCAATACAAAAGATCTGTTGTTCAACGTGCCTCAGTCGACAGCCACCGGTTACGCATTTTCGTTGGTGAATGCGGGCGAAACGGAGAATAAAGGGATTGAAGTAGCCTTGGGCGTGGTGCCCGTGCGCACACCGAATTTCGAGTGGAGCATGAATATTAACTGGGCTAAGAACAAGAATAAGGTAGTAGCTCTCAACGAAGGAAGAGAAAACCTCCAATTGGCAAATTTCCAGGTGACATCGCTGAATGCCACTGTTGGTCAGCCTTACGGGACTTTCCGGGGTATCGGATACCAGTTCTTAAACGGTCAGCCGGTGGTGGATGAAAATGGTATTTATATCAACGTTCAGGACCAGGTGCTGGGTAATATCCAACCAGATTGGATAGGCGGTGTGTATAACCGATTAAGCTACAAGAATCTGTCCTTTGGATTTTTGATAGACGTGAAAAGTGGCGGTGATCTCTTCTCGCTCGATCAGGCGTACGGCCAGTCGACAGGCTTATACCCGAACACAGCAGGTTTAAATGACCTGGGCAATCCGTTGCGAAACCCAATCGATGAAGGCGGCGGCGTCATCTTCCCCGGTGTGAAAGAAGACGGTACACCCAACGATATCCGGTTAGATGCAAGTGCATATGGAACATTAGGAGGTAATATTGACGTGTCTCCCGATCAGGCATTCATTTATGACGCTTCTTATGTCAAGCTGCGGGAGGCCAATATCTCTTATACATTGGGTGATAATATTTTTAAGAAAGGTGTTATTAAAGGTATCACCTTGGGGCTGGTGGGTAACAACCTTTGGATTATTCATAAGAATGTGCCCTTCGCAGATCCCGAAGCGGGTACTTCTTCAGGTAACATACAAGGTTATCAGAGTGGGGTAATGCCTACAACACGTGTGATATCATTTAATGCTAAGTTGAATTTTTAAATCAGTAAGCAATGCAATTAAGAAAATTTAAGATAACAGCCACCCTGGCTATTGTTTTTTCGATAATCATTTCGGGCTGTGTGAAAGACACCCCCGACTTCAATAATGACCATGGCAAACCGTACGAAGTGGCGCCTTCGCTGCTGCTGACCAACGCGCAACGGGAGCTGACGGACCAGATGACGACGCCGGATGTGAACCTGAACGTATTCAGGTTCTTCCAGCACTACTGGACGATGACCACCTATTTTAGCGATGCAAGATTCAATTTTTCCGGAACGAGGAGAGTGCCCGACAACCACTGGAATGCGCTGTATGGCGATGTGTTAAGCAACCTTGAGTCTGCCAAAGCAGCCGTAAATGTTGAAGCAAAGCCGGCTTCCGTACCGCAGGGTGAGTGGGACAAGCAACAGCAAAACAAAATAGCCATTCTCGATATCCTGCAGGTTTATGCTTATCAGATATTGGCCGATTCTTTTGGTGATATCCCTTATTCTGAATCCGTGACGCCGGAGAATGTATTGCCGAAATACGATGATGATGAGGCGGTATATGAAAGCCTGATCGAACGCTTAAATGCAGACTTATCCGCATTAGACGTATCGGCAGGTTCGTTCACCGAGGCTGAGGAATATTTATTGGGCGGCGACGTGGCAGCGTGGAAGCTCTTTGGAAATTCATTGAAATTAAAGATCGGAATCAATCTTTCCGACGTTAACAATGCCTTGGCAAAGACCACCGTAGAAAGTGCCGTGGCAGCTGGCGTGATCAAAGAGAATAGCAATAATGTTGAATTTACTTATACCATTGGGGCTCCTACATTCAACCCGATACATGCGAACGTGATCGCCAGCGGGCGTGATGATTATATCGTCGAAGAAACGATTGTAAACATGATGAACAGTTTGTCTGATCCCCGGCGGACGGTTTATTTCACCACCGTAAACGGACAATATAGAGGTGCCGAGCTGGGAGCGGCGAACCAGATGTATTCTGACTTTTCACATGTCGGGGAGCAATTGGTATTGCCTGAAGCGCCGGGCTATTTGTTCGATGCAGCGGAGGTTAACTTCTATCTGGCCGAAGCAGCAGCAAGAGGATTTTCCGTAGGTGGAAGCGCAGCATCTTACTACAACGCGGCCATTACCGCCTCCTTTAACCAATATGGTTTGGGATCGGCAGTTACCGCCTACCTGGCCAGGCCTGCCGTTGCTTATGCAACTGCGGCAGGCGATTGGAAGCAGAAGATTGGTCGGCAGGCTTACATCGCAATGTTTAACCGCGCTTTTGAATCGTGGAATTTTTACAGAAGATTAGATTACCCGGCTTTGACAGCACCGAATGCCGTACCTGCGGCGGAAGGGAAAGTTCCCGTGAGAATGACCTATCCGATCAATGAACAAACAGTGAACGGTGCCAATTGGAGAGCAGCGTCAGACGCCATAGGCGGCGATAATTTAACAACTAAAGTGTTTTGGGACGTGAATTAATTGAGCAGTCCTGGTGCAAGACGCATATAGGCCGGTTACACACCGGCCTATTTTTTTAGAAAAACTATGAAGGGAAGAACAACTCCATTTTTTAAATAATGACCTGAGATTACCTGTTTTTTTTCTAAAAATTAAAACAAAAGTCTCCTTTTTGTCAAATGATGTCTGTCTGCTATATGAATATTTGTTAACGATAGGCGATAATGATTAGAAAAAAGCAAAAAGCTAACATTCGTTTGATGTTGCAACGCTGTTATTGACGGCTATCAATATTTTTTTCCAGAATATGTTAGATTTTATCTTATTAAATGATTGATTATCAATTTTTTAATATTTTTCTACTATTTTAATAGAATAATAACTTTTAAAAAATTATTAAAAGTCAATGATCTTTTTGTTAAAAAAAATATAACTTGCCCTGTACGAAAACTCGGTTAATCCTTAAAAAGCTGACTGGCTTAATAGAATCAACCGCCCTTTTTTAACATTTTTAACAAAAAAGTTTTACATGAGAAAATTTCTATTGCTTCTGGCAATGAGTATGGCTTTTTCTGTTTGTGTATTCGCGCAAACTAAAACTATCACTGGCCATGTTTATGATGAAACCGGCAACGCAATTCCATTCGCTTCAGTTACCGAGAAAGGAACCAACAATGGGGTTTCTGCTGATGAGAGCGGCGACTTTAGTATTACAGTTGCCGAGAAAGCTACTTTGCTTATTACTGCTACCGGATTCGAAGATCAGGAGGTGACGCCTTCGGGTACCACTATCACAATCAACCTCAAGGGCGTGGGACGTACCATCGAGGAGGTGATTGTTACAGCTGGTGGTGTGAAAACGAAGAGAAAGGAAATAGGTACCGCTGCAACACAGGTAACAGGCGAAACGCTTACTAAAGGCAGGGCCATAAACGTTGCCAGCGGTCTCCAGGGAAAAGTGGCAGGTCTAATGATCAATGGTGTTGGCGGTGGCGTTAACCCTAATTATCGTTTGATCTTAAGAGGACAACGATCGTTAACCGGTAACAACCAGGCATTATTAGTATTGGATAATGTGATTGTGCCAAACGATGTTTTGGGCAACCTCAATCCAAATGATGTAGAAGATATAACTGTATTGAACGGTGCAGGTGCTGCCGCTCTTTATGGGTCTCAGGCGTCAAACGGTGCGGTGATTGTTACTACTAAAAAAGGTCGTAACGGACAAACTGCAGTTACTTTTTCTCATACAACCACATTAGAAAATGTTGCCTTTTATCCCAAGAATCAGAAATTATTTGGTGCAGGTGGTTCCAGCTACGGATACGACGAGTTCGGAAAAGTAACTTGGTCTTATATTGAAAACCAATCTTACGGTGATGCGTTCGATGGAAGCTACAGACCTTTAGGAGCTCCATTGGAAGACGGGCGTCAGGATTCAGCCTATTATTCTTATAATGACGGCTGGAAAGATTTTTGGCAAAACGGCGTCACCAATCAGGAAGATATATCTCTGACAACAGGTGATGACAAGTCTACCTTATACTTTTCTGGTCAATTTGCCAATGTAACTGGTACGACGCCCGGAGATAAATATAACAGGGCTAGTATGAGGTTAAACGGAACCCGTAAAATCGGCAATTCAATCTTGTTGACCTATAGCACTGGATACGTTCAAAATCGTTATGACATCACTACCCAGACCGCTTCGATGTACACTAACATGCTGAACATGCCTCAAAACGTTGATATTACTAAATACGCAAATTGGCGTACGGATGACTTTGCCAGTCCTATCGGCTTTTACAATCCCTGGTATTTAAACCCTTATTTCAGTGCAGATAACTATCGCTCAAAAACACGCAACGATTATTTGACTGGAAACGTGGAAATTAAATTTACCCCGATAAAAGGATTGGATATCGTTGGCCGTCAGGGTTTAGCGACGAGAAATTTTTCCAATAAAAACACGGTTGGTCAATACATTTACAGTGAATACTCTAAACATACTGAGTCTAGCCAGAAGGCAGACATTCCAGCAAGCGTGTCAGACGGAAGCGGCTTTACAACTCAGTTACTTACCGACTTATTTGCACAATACAACAATGCAAATCTTACCGAAGACTTTAGCTTGCGTGTTTTGGGCGGCGTACAGATAAGGCAAGATGAGCAGAAGTCTGTAGGTGTGAGTGCGTCCGGCCTGGTTGTGCCCGATCTGTTTAACGTTAGTAATGGGGTTGGTACTCCTGGCGCTAGCGAGGGCAACTACAAAGCCAGACAAGTTGGTGTGTACGCAGAGGCTAGAGTTGGCTATAAGAACTTTTTGTTCCTGCACGGTACGG
The DNA here is from genome assembly GCF_055693045.2 of Niabella sp. ZPM-14. Classification (NCBI taxonomy): domain Bacteria; kingdom Pseudomonadati; phylum Bacteroidota; class Chitinophagia; order Chitinophagales; family Chitinophagaceae; genus Niabella; species Niabella sp. ZPM-14. Next base: position 1,953,710 of record NZ_CM181148.1, on the reverse strand, counting down.
CCAGACAAGATGCTGTGTCGATTTTAGATCCGGGCAATAATACTTTCTTTTATCCTTCGATAGATGCGTCGGTAATTTTAAGCGATGCCATTGATGTAATTAAAAACAGCAATGTTATCAGCTATCTGAAGGTACGCGGAGGCTGGGCTAAAGTGGGTCAGGTGAATTTACGTGGCCGGCCTTACGGAGCTTATTCTACGCTCCCTGTTTATAATCAGGCTTACGGGTACCCTTACGAAACCTCGCCTGGTTTTACGATCGGCAATCAACTGGTTGCTGAAGGACTACAGCCAGAGATTACTACAGGACCTGAATTTGGCTTTGATTTAAATTTATTCAGGGACCGATTCACTTCATCTGTTACTTATTACGCAACCAGAACCAATAATCAGACTATCAGCACAGGAGTTGCCGCGTCTTCCGGATTTACAGCCTTATTGACGAATGTGGGTGAGACAGAAAGTAAAGGATTAGAGGTGTCTGCTCACGTTACGCCGGTTAGAAACTCAGACTGGGATGTAACAGTAGGTGGTAACTATACTCGTCTTGATAATAATGTTCTTTCTATTACGGCAGATCTGCCTTCGCTTTCAATAGCAACTTACGGAAACGGTGCGGGCTCATATGCTATAGCCGGTATGCCCTTTCCTGTAATTCAGGGATTCGATTATGTAAGAGATGATCAAGGTCGTGTAATCGTTGATGCAATTACCGGTCTGCCCAAACGTACGGATGCCATCCAGGTATTAGGTAGTGCGGTATACAAACATCGGTTGGGTCTTGATGCTGCTGTTTCCTGGAGAAATCTATCATTCTCTGCTTTGATGGAATACAGGGGAGGAGCCGTTATGTATAATAACATGGGTGCTGAAATGGATTGGTCAGGAACAGGTATCAGAACAGCTACCTATAATCGTGAGCGATTTGTATTTCCTAATTCTGTTTATTGGGATGAAGCAACAGAGTCTTATGTGAAAAACACAAATATCACGGTGAAAGATGGTAACGGAAATGCTGGTTTCTGGACGGATGGTGTTAACAGAGATGTAAGCTCTAACTACGTAACATCTGCCGACTTCTGGAAATTAAGAGAAATGGCTATCAGCTATGAATTCCCCGACAGAATCCTCGGAGACAGAAAAATTGTTAAAGGTGTTCGGGTAAGCTTACAAGGCCGGAATCTGTTTATACTTTTACCGAAAGATAATATTTACACCGATCCGGAGTATAGTGATGCCGGGGCAGACAGCAATGGTATCGGTTTGACAGGTATCGGACAAACTCCTCCTTCAAGGTTTTACGGTGCAACTGTAACCTTTAAATTCTAGACATCATTCATTTCATTGAGCAGAATAAAATAGATCAAATGAAAAAATATAATATTCTTTTTTTAGTGGTACTGATTATAGCAGGAACGTCTTGTAAAAAGTTCCTGGATATAAATCAAAACCCTAATGAGGCTGTATCATCTACGCCTCAGCTAATCCTGCCGCAGGCCATAACTGCATCCGCTAACCAAGTAGTGGGATACAATGTTATGGGTGCGCAATTAGTGGGTTATTGGGCCAATGCCGGCGGTTTCGGTGGCTTTGGATCCTCGGTTACGTATGAATTTTCAAACAGTGATAACCAGGCGCGTTGGGGCATGTATGATGTTCTGGAGGATTATCATTTGGTGATGCAGATGGCAGAGCAAGACGCTTCCTTGATTTATTTCGATGCGATTGCCCGTATTATGAAGGCTCATGGCTTTCAGATGTTAGTCGATGCCTATAACTCCATCCCATATTTTGACGCGCTTAAAGGTCAGGGGGATTTAACTCCCAAGTATGACGATCCTGTTGCTATTTATAAAGATCTGGCAGCGCAGATTGACACAGCTATAGCGGATATCAACGCCGGAGCAGAAGCAACGGTCGCTCCGGTTGCAGTAACCGAAGCACAAGATCCTATGTTTGGCGGAGATATGATGTTATGGAAGCAATTTGCCAACACTTTAAAATTGAGAATCATGGTGACCTCCAATGGTAAAGTGCAGTTCGCAAATACGGCTTTCGACGATGCTGGATTCTTGACAGAAGATGCAATTGTTGATCCTGGTTATAAAAGGGACAACGGAAGGCAAAATCCAATGTGGAATAGCTGGGCATTCAGCTATACCGGGTCGGATGCTAACAAAGCCTGGATGCCAAATGAATTTGTGTTTGCGTTTTATAATAATACTAAACTCAATGACCCCGGAAGAGGCGCCGCTGTTTACTACCAATTTCCTAATACTGGAAAAAACAGATTGGGCAATGAAGCTCAGGACGTTCCCTCCAGCCCAAGCGGCAGCAACTGGTATTCTTCTTCTAACAGGACCGGGGCTAGTGCCGGTAACTCAAGAGGAGTGCTAAAAGGACCTGACGCCGGTGTACCTATAATCACCGCAGCAGAAAGTTATTTTATCCAGGCCGAAGCTGTTAACAGTGGTTTGATTTCTTCAACTGTTACCGAGGCTATTGCCGATACTCTTTTTTACAGAGGGATTAGAGCTTCGTTTGATTATCTATATAAACTGCCGGACAACATTACGTATAGCGGTGATCCGGTGGCTGCGGCTAATACTTACATAACGAATAACGCAGAAAGCCGGCTGGTAAACTTCTCCCTGGCTACAACGCAGGCTCAGCGGCAAGAAGCTATCATCACACAAAAGTATATTGCGTTAAATACAATCAACTCAGACCAAGCCTGGAACGACTACAGAAGAACCCGTTATCCTTCGATTGTCAATTCTGCCGGTGCTACAGGTGTGCAAACCTTTGCGTCACTTCAATCGAAGTCAACAAGACCTGATAAGTTGCCTACACGCATATTATATCCGACAAGTGAAGGAACCTACAATCCGGACAACGTTCCCAAAGGAATCAGCCAGTACACATCTCTGATATTCTGGGCACTTCCATAGTAAATGCAACATAAATTATTAATTTATAATAACAATTATGAAACTTTTTAATTATTCGTTCCTTCTGATTTTGCTTTCGCTTTCCCTGAGTTCGTGCCTTAAGGAAAGGATTGGAAATATCGATACCGGCAACGGAAACACTACTAACGTGGTGGAATTTAAAAACACCGGTAACAACTTGTCACTTCAAGCATCGAAGTACCCGCGTTACAATAAGGACTTAGGCGTAGTCGCTGTTGGCCAGTCAACGTCTATGAATGTGAATATTGGCTATTCCGGAGTTGACGCTGCACCGAGTGATATAACAGTGAATCTTGAATTGGACGCTGCTGCACTAGAATTATTTAACGAGCAAAACGGTAGCGAATTTGAGATGCCGGATGCAAGTATTTTTTCATTTCCCTCTAGTGTTGTCATTAAGGCAGGGACAAGGCAAACTACTGTTGAGCTGAAAATAAATATCAACGAGCAGTTTGATTTTAATAAAACCTATGGTGTTCCTTTGAAAATTGCATCGACCAGCCCTTCACACATTATCAGTGGGAATTTCGGAATTGCTGTGTATTCCTTCCTTGTGAGGAACAAGTACGATGGGCTTTATAAGCTTACAGGATACCATAACAGAACTCCATACAACTTCCCGTATGAAACCGAGATAGAGCTGATAACCGCAGGAGCGACTTCGGTTATGTTCTACTGGCCGGACGCTGCTAGCAGTGGACATCCGATCGGAATCGGCCCTAACAATCAAATGAGTTGGTATGGCTCTGCAATATCTCCTGTTATCGTGTTTGATGCAAGCACAGATAAGATTGTTAGTGCATACAATATTGGCGGCGCAACTGTGATTTCGCTTTATACCGAAAGCACCGGACCTGGGGCGTTATCTAATCGTCAGGATCCCGCGACAAAAGATATTTTTGTATCGTGGATGTATGCAAACAATCCTCAGAGGGCCTTTTTTGATACTCTCGAATATATAGGACCAAGAGATTAATAAATCCTTCTGCTATTCATAGCACGAGGTCGCCACGTTAAACGAGGTGACCTCGTGTTTTTTATAAACCCAAAAATTACTTTTATGAAAGTCTTCTTTTTATTCCTGTTATCGATTTCGGTGTCCAATGGTTTTTGTCAGGGCTCTATCGACACCAGACCTTTGCTGTTCAGAAGTTTTATTGAAGGAGAGGTAATAATGACCTCAGGGCGTATTGAAAAAGCAGAATTGAATTACAACACAAATAATCAGGCGATCGTTTTTATAGGGGGTGGGCAAATGATGGAGCTGGCAAATTTGAAAGATATAAAGGAAGTTAGGATTGGAAAAAGTGTTTTTACCCCGCTGTCTGGGAAATTTTACGAGCAAACTTCTCATACCGATCTGCTTATTTCCTATTCAAACAAGCCCGTTTCTAAGATGAGCACGCTTGAAAAGGAAGGGGTTACACAAAAGGAAACTGCTGCTATCAGTAATAACATTTCTAATGTTGGCCTGGTGAAGAGGTATAATAACACGAACGGTGTAAAGTATGTCAGGGAGTTTTGGCTGTTAAAGGGAGCTAAACTGAAACCATTTAGTACCACGGCCGACATTTCCCATGTTTGTAATATTAATCGGAAGGAAATAACCGCCTTCATTAAGAAGAATGACATAAAGCTGGATGATGTAGAAGGCTTAAAGAAGATGATCAGCTATTGCGCCAGGAAATAGACGAAAGAAAAATCATAAATATAAGGCCGCGAGAAAACTCGCGGCTTTTCCTTTTTTAAACCATCAAAATTTTTCAGCGTCTGGGGCTTTAAATTCCTTATCCATCCGACTGTTTATAAATAAGTTTTAATATATATACTTAATTTGTTGAATTTATTAAATTTAAAAAGATAGATTATATTTTATTCGTTTATAGTTTAATGTGTTTGGTTACTTTAGCATTATTTAATAAAAACTTAATGCATGACAAAATTAAGGCTAATGCTAACGACGCTGCTACTGTTAAACGCGTGCGTTGTATGGTCACAAACCAAAACTATCACCGGGACAGTACTCAACGAATTGGCAGATCCTGTGCCTTTCGCCTCAGTGTCAGTTAAGGGAACAACTACCGGCACATCTGCCAATGCCGAGGGAAAGTTTAGTATCAGTGCAGCAAATGGTGCTGTGTTGGTCTTTTCGGCTACGGGCTATCTGGCTCAGGAAATTAAAGTGGAAGGCCCTGCCGTTACAGTCGTGTTGAGACGCGACGGACAGTTAATTGAGGAGGTAGTCGTTACGGCGTTGGGAATTAAGCGAGAAAATAGGTCTTTAGGATATAGTGCGCAAACCATTTCTGCTGATAAGCTGGAAAACGCGAGGGCTTTAAATGTAGTGGATGCTTTGGCCGGCCAGGCCTCGGGCGTCCGCATTAACGCTCAGTCGGGAGCATTAGGAGGATCTTCTAAAATAATAATCCGTGGCGGATCTTCATTGTCAGGAAGCAGCCAGCCGATATTCGTCGTAGATGGTATTATTCTATCTAATACCGCATTTACTGCCGGAACTACCGGAAACGTTGATTACGGAAATGGTATAAGTGATATTAACCCCGATGACATAGCTACCATGACGGTTCTAAAAGGTCCGGCTGCAACGGCACAATATGGTTCTCTTGCAAAAGACGGAGCCATAGTAATTACTACAAAACGCGGCACTAAAGGAAAGCCACAAATTGACATCAACTCATCCTACAGGATGGATAATCCCTTACGACTCCCCGATTTTCAAACACAGTACGCCCAGGGAAACTACGGCGTTTACAATCTAAGATATACAAATGGCTGGGGCCCGAAAATATCAGACGTTCAGGATCAGACTTTTCCTGATTTTCTGGGAAGAGATGTTAAGTTGCAGTCTCACCCCGATAATGCAGAGAACTTCTTTATCACGGGCAATTCGTATATCAATACAATCGGACTTTCCGGTGGGTCCGAGAAAGGAGACTTCAGGGTTAGTTTCGGTAACGTAACAGCAAATGGCATCGTGCCCAACCAAAAACAAAACAGGTACAATATCAGTGCTAATGCAGGGTATCATTTTTCTGAGAAGCTTTCGGCGCGCGTCTCGACCAATTATGTTAAAAATTTAGTATTCGGGCGTCCTGAGCAAAGCTCTAATTCGCCTAATATTCTTACCACCTCAGTTTACAGTATTCCTGTTACAGTAAATGTCAACGACTTAAAGAATAATTATCAGGACTCTTTGGGTAATCAAATTTACCTCAGTACCGATAGGAATGGGAATAACCCATATTGGATAGCGAACAAAAATATGCACAACAGCGATCAGGATCGTTTTTTTGGGAGTGCCTTTTTAGAGTACAAACCAGCACCCTGGCTTTCGATAACGAACAATACAGGATATGATTACGCCAATCAACTACAAAATTCTTTTAACAGGCAAGGGACTGCGGGCGATATGCTGGGTAGTTACGAAGATTATACTTTAACCGTGAGAAGAGTGAGCAATGATCTTATGGCGACTGCAAAGACTAAGCTGACTTCAGACATCGATTTAAAAACGATGATAGGAAGTAGTATTCTGGATCGTAAAACCTTCGCGATAAATATTGATGCCAGCAACTTAATAATAGACGGATTTTATCGTCCTAATAATGCTCAAACCGTAACTACTACAGAAGGCTTCCGACAACAGCGACTCATAAGTTTTTATGGGGAGATTTCCCCTTCTTACAAGAATATGATCTATCTGACGTTGACGGGCAGGAATGACATAAGCTCCACCCTGCCTGTCGAAAATCGTTCTTATTTTTATTATTCTGCGGGTGGTAGTTTTGTTTTCTCAGAGCTACTTCAGAGAAGAAATGTGTTGAGTTTCGGTAACCTACGTCTTAGCTACGCTCAGGTGGGGTCTGATGCAGATCCCTATTTGCTTGAAACAACATATGGAGCGCCTTCAACCTATTTTGTTCAATTTTCTTTGCCGGGAACATTCCCGTTTCTGGGTATACAAGGCTTCAATGCACCACAGGTACTGCCGAATGCTGGTTTAAAACCACAAATTGCCAGCTCATTTGAGATAGGAACCAACCTGAAATTCCTTGCCAATAGGATTGGTATCGACTTGACTTACTATAATACAAAGACCCGAAATCAAATATTGAATTTGTCGGTTCCGAGGTCGACCGGTTATTATTCGAAAACGATTAATGCCGGGTCTATTACGAACAGAGGGTATGAAATTACCCTCGACCTGATTCCTGTCAAAACAACAAGCGGCTTTACCTGGAATCTCACAGGGAATTTCTCCACTAATAGGCAAGTTGTTAATGAATTAGAACCGTCTTTGACTCAATATAGCATCGCAAGCGGCTGGAGCAATTTGCAAATAAAGGCTGTTCCTGGTAAACCGTACGCTTTGTATGGTAACAAATGGCGTCGCTCTCCCGATGGTCAGTTTGTAATCAACGCAGCCACTGGATTAAGGTTAACAGATGCAGACCAGTATTTAGGAGACATCAATCCGAAATACCTGTTGGGAATTAATAACAATCTTTCATACAAAGGCGCTTCCTTAGGCTTCTTGATTGATATTAGACAAGGTGGCGTTTTTTACTCAGGGACTGTAGCCTCTCTTCGTGCGTCAGGTATGGTAGCGGAAACGGAAGCTAACAGGGACGGGACGTTTATTGACAAAGGCGTGAATGCTGTTACGAAGGATGATGGAAGTGTTACCTATGTAGAAAATACCACTCCCGTTCAAAGCATGCAGGATTTTTGGGCTACCTATTCTGCCACAGCTAATACGGAGGGAAATGTCTTTGATGCTTCCTATGTTAAATTAAGATCAGTAACCTTATCGTATAGATTTCCCGAGGCTATAGTTCCATTCCGAGGTATAATAAAAGGACTAGAATTCGGACTAGAGGGAAGAAACCTCTGGTTGATAAAGTCCTATGCGCCGCATGTGGATCCTGAATTGAATTTCTTTGGAAATAATAGCGCTGGTGACGGTGTTGAATTCAACAGTTTCCCTACTACAAGATCACTAGGCTTTAACCTGAAAATTAAACTATAGAGATAATGAAAAAGATAAATATACTTTTCTTAATTGCTTTGACCTCGATCCTGCTATCGTCGTGTAAAAAGTATCTTGATGTTAACAATAACCCGAATGCGGTTACTACTATCAAGCCTGAGCTATTATTTAACTACGCTATCGTGACATATGGTTCGAACAGATCTGCCGGGGACTTTTACGTTCCATTAATATTGGCCGCGCAAACACAGTCTGATGGCGGCACATACGGCTGGGCGGCCGGAGATGCATATGACATTAGTACGTTTTCTACAGGTAATACCTGGACAGCTATCTATGTGAACGGAGGACAAAATCTGAATCTAGCTATTGATATTTCAGAAAATAGCACGCCCAGAAATGATGCTGCTGCGGCGCAATGTAAAATTCTGTTAGCTCAAGAGATATACACGGCAACTATGTTGTGGGGAGATGTGCCTTTTTCGGAAGCGTGGCAGGCGTCTACTATTCCCTATCCGAAGTTCGATACTCAAAAAGAGGTACTTGAGTCTCTACTTCGATTACTTGATGAAGCGATTGCTCAAATTCCGGCCAGCAATGCTACGGCGATAACCGAAGGTGATCTGTTCTATAAAGGCGATCTCTCCAAGTGGAAAAGGGCAGCGTACGCAATGAAGTTGCGGATCTTAATGGTAATGGTGGATAAAGACCCGACAAAAGCTGCTGCAATCGCCACATTAGTGCAAAGCAACAATCTACTTGCATCTGCTGCTGATAACATGGAATTTCCTTATGGAACTGCCAAAGGAAATCAAAACCCCAAATTTTCTGTTTTAGACAACTATGGTTTGTACCTGGAAGATGGGAGGAATAGCCAGTTCTTTGCTCACAATGCCATCTTACAGCCGATGATCGAACGCAAAGATCCGCGTCTTTCTAAATATTTTGACCTGCCAGCGGGGAGCAGTGCTTATGTGGGTGTAAATGGCGGACAAACAGCCAATGCAAATACCGCGACCATATCCTCCTCCAAAGTTGCTTTATCCGCGGGAGCTAAGTCGCCTCTTTTCGCTATGAACGCCCCCGAACTAGTACTGTCTTTCCAGGAGCAATTATTTCTTTTGTCAGAAATATATGCCAGAGGATTGGGAGTTGCCCAGGATTTAACAAAAGCGAATCAGTACTTTCAGCAGGCATTAGAGGAAGCATGTGTTTATTATGGAGTGAGCAGAACAGATGCTAAGGCCTGGGCCACTTCCAAATCTCTGAACGCCGTTGCCAACGCCGTTTCTGAAATACATTTACAGCAATTTATTGATTTTATGGATCGGCCGTTTGATGCATGGGTTAACTGGAGAAGGTCTGGTGGGCCCAATGATGAATTACGGGTTCCTCTTCTTTCTATCCCTCAAGGCGCGCCGGCTGGTAACCTCTTTCACAGATGGCCTTATCCTGTATCTGCTGAGTTATCAGCTAACCCTAATGCGCCGGCGCAGGCACAGTACTTTGATAAATTATGGTTTGAAAAATAAAAAATTATGAACAACAAAATGAATCTCATTCTGACGCTGATCTTATTTGCCTTCGGAATTATTTCGTGTCAAAAATATGATGGCGACTCATATAATTTTTCGGATAAAACGAACAATTATTTAAGGTTTACTACAACGTCTATCGTTTTCAACGACGGTAAAACTACCGGGGGCTCACCGTCTTATACATTAACCCCTAAAAATATTGCGTTAGAATCCAGAGTCGGTTTTGCGGAAGATATAGATGTTGCGCTAACTATACAGATAACGGGAGGAAACAGTCGGACTACGAAGGTCTCGTATAAAAAATTTGTTACCTCTCAAAATGTATCTATAACTATTCCTGACGCTGACTTTCCGTCCGGAGTTGACGTTGTCAAGGGAACGATAACCTTAACATCAGCAACGAGTCCCAAATACGGAAATCTCAGATTAGGTTATCCAGCAGAAGGTACAAAAGCTGTTGTTGCTTTCAATGCTTATCGACCTGGATCAATGGTCAAAGAATCTAAATAATATTGTCGAACATTCCATTAATGTCCCTTCGCACTGCAAGAGCGAAGGGATTTTTTATGCGTGCACAAGCGATGAACGCTTCAAATGGATAGCTGGTTTAGTTAAGCTTAATAAAACTTCCGACCGGGCTCCTGCGTTCACCACTGCTAAAATGGGTGCTGAACTATGGGAAGAAATAAAATGTATCTATTAAATTATGGGGCAAAGGGTTGACAGGTTTGACCTGAAAGATGGGGCGACACGATCAGTCGGGGCAATACTGAAAACCGCGGTAGTTCACCTTCGGCCTTGGCCGCAAAATCAATCACTCCTCCAGATGTTAATAGGTAGACCTGGGTCGTGCCCAACCGCTAGTTCGATTATAATACCCTCCTTCTTAAGTGATCTGTTCATCTTTTTAAAAACAGGCAGGAACCAACGCCGAGCCTTTCGGTCTTGGTTCCTTTTTCTTTATCTTCACCCAAAATTTTTTTCATGCAGCAACAACAGGAGCCGAATCCGCTTAACATAGAAATTTCAGAAGAAGTAGCAGAAGGAACATATGCTAACCTGGCGATCATCACCCACTCCCACGCAGAATTTGTCGTTGATTTCGTGAATATCATGCCAGGTACACCCAAAAGTAAGGTCAAGTCACGGATCATCTTAACACCGCAACATGCCAAGCGTTTCATGAAAGCATTGGTAGATAATATTGAAAAGTTTGAAGCCGCACAAGGAGAGATCAAAGACCTCGATGAAGTTCAGATTCCCGTCAATTTTGGCGGTCCTACCGCACAGGCTTAATGGAACCGGCTGGTTAGGAGAGCGCTGTTAACTATCGGCGCCTTTTCTCCGTTTGTAATGGTGGATCAGGCCGTTGCTTGATCCAGATGGTGATCTTTTTGCATTCACGAGGGTTGGCTTTTAGCGTAGCAGTAACGGTAAGCTTCTGCACATGGGTGTTTTCCGGGAGCACCAGGTCATTGCCTTCAAATTTTCCATAGTCGGTTTTGAACTCAATTTCTTTCGCCGTCAGCGGCTTCCAGTTGCCGTCGCTCAGCTTGCCATCGACGTTTATATAATTATGCGTTCCCTTTTTCAGGCTGTCGGTGTACAGGTGAAAGTGGATACTCTCCACCTTTTGCGCCTTTGCCGCAAAGAGCAGGAACAACGATGCTATGGTCAAAAAATATTTCATTTGTCTCAATTCATCCAATTGACGCAAAAAGAGCCGCAAAAGTTGGAAGGAAGACCCTGAAACAGCGGTAATGCCTTGGTGATATCCGGGTTAGGATCTTAACTGCCGGCCAACTGTCTGTTATACAATTGTATTGTGTTTTCGAAACCGAGGTACAACGCGTCACAGATCAGCGCATGACCGATGCTGACTTCGTCCAGCCAGGGAATCCGGGTGGCAAAGAACTGTAAGTTCTTCAGGTCCAGGTCGTGTCCCGCATTGAGCCCTAAGCCGAGTGCTTTTGCCGTTTCGGCGGCTTTCAAATAAGGCGCGATAGCCTGCTGGCGGTCTTCATGATAACGTCGTGCGTACCCTTCTGTGTACAACTCAATACGATCAGTACCGGTTTCAGCAGCACCTTCTACCATTCTTTCATCAGGGTCTACAAAAATCGACACCCGGATGCCTGCTTCCTTAAAAGTGCCGATCATCTCTTTAAGATAGTCTTTATGGGCGATCGTATCCCATCCGTGGTCACTCGTCAATTGGCCCAGGGCGTCTGGTACCAGCGTCACCTGGTGGGGTCGAACCTCTAATACTAAATCAATAAATTTTTGTTCGCGACAGTTTCCTTCAATATTGAATTCTGTGGTTAACACCGGTCTTAATTCACGAACGTCGGCATACCGGATATGTCGTTCATCCGGACGCGGATGAACCGTGATTCCTGAGGCACCAAACCGTTCGGCATCTTTGGCCATCTTCACCAGGTCGGGATTGTTCCCGCCGCGCGAATTTCTAAGGGTAGCGATTTTGTTTATATTTACAGAGAGTTTCGTCATTATTCTACAATTTTAATTAGAGGCGATCAGGGAATGATGGAGCGCTATTGTGCCGCGGTGGATCCTTTAACCTCTGTTGCGCTTCATCGCCGTTAAACTGCTTAAATAAAACACAACGATATGATAAAAAATTTAATGTTCCTTTTGCTCGTAGGCTTTTTAAGTTACGGTGCGTTTGCACAATCAACACCGCCAACCGCTGATGCAGTACTGAAGCGAGCCTTCAGCAAAGCTAAAGCAGAAAAAAAGAATGTGTTCATAATTTTTCATGCTTCCTGGTGTGGCTGGTGCCGGAAGATGGATACAGCCATGAATGATGTGGCCTGCAAGAAGTTCTTTTCGGATAATTATGTCGTAGAGCATCTCACCGTCCTTGAGTCAAAGGATAAGAAGCATTTGGAAAATCCCGGAGCTGAAGCACTGTTTAATAAGCATGCTCCCGCCAATTCAGGGATTCCGTTTTGGATTGTTTTTGATCCTGAAGGTCACGTACTCGGCGATGCAACCATGCCCGACGGTACTAATGCCGGTTGCCCGGCGGCTGCCAACGAAGTGGAACATTTCATTAGCGTACTCAAAAAATCTTCTGCGATAGATGAGTCAACCAGTAAAGCAATATTTGAACGCTTTCGTAAAAATGAACCGGTCAGGACCAACTAAAGGCGGCAGGGTCACCCGAATAGGTGATAGGGCTTTATCGGGAGTGGTAATAAATGACCGTAACTTTGTGCGGAAGATAAGGGCTGAAAGCCGACGTTCAGCCGAGTTGGACATTGAGCCGGTTTTGCAAGCCGCCCTCGAAGACAAGCCACCACAACTTCAAGATATTCTGACAAACACCGTTGATCCGCTGAGTTTGCGTTCAGCGGATTTTTATTGTAATGGCTGTCCGATCAGCGGCTCTTGTGTTTCTACTGTATCCGCTTTCCTGTAAAATTTCTTTTGAAATACCAGCAGTGTGATCACCCCGGTTGAAATGGCCATGTCGGCGATATTAAAGATCGGTCCAAAGAACTCGAAGGGTTCGCCTCCCACCCAAGGCACCCAGGAAGGGTAAGTGGTTTTCACCATCGGGAAATAAAGCATGTCTACCACGCTACCATGCAGAAAGGAAGCATATCCCTCGCCGCCCAGCGTAGCAATGCCGCTGTAGCCCACATAGTCGCCTACCGCGGGATCGAAATGGAGGCCTTTGTCAAACAGCATTCCATAAAACATACTATCGATCAGGTTGCCCAGCGCGCCGGCGTAGATCAGGGCCACGCAAACCATGAAACCGCGAGAATACTTTTCTCTTGCAAATTTGACGATCAGCCAGCTTCCAAATATTACCGCTACCAGTCTGAACAGCGTCAAAGCGACTTTCCCGCCTTCGTTGCCAAACTTCCAGCCCCAGGCCATACCACTGTTCTCAATGAAGTGGATACGTGCCCAATCCCATCCGAAAATGCGCGTTACTTCGCCTACCGGATAATGTGTTTTGATGTAGATCTTGACCACCTGGTCAACGATCAGGACCAATAAGATAATCAGTATAGATGTACTTAACTTCCCTGCCTTCATAAGTTTGCAAAGATGATTTTTAATTTTTAATTTTCGGGGATTAATTTTTGCAAGCTACTCACTCCAATAAACTCTTTTTACGCGTTGAGAAATGCCCGTCATGATCTCATAAGGTATTGTCCCGATGCGTTCTGCCAGCTCTTCTACGGGTAAGCCACTGCCAAAAACGACTACATCGTCCCCCTCTTTCACTCCCGCAATATCCGTGACATCGATCATCACCATGTCCATACACACCGTACCGATCACAGGTGCCTTTTTCCCGCGGACCAACATATAACCTACTCCGTTGCTCAGCCGCCGTGAATAGCCGTCAGCATAACCGATGCGCACGGTGGCGATCAATGATGCTTTGGCAGCTACACCGCGGCGATTATAGCTGATGGTTTCGCCTTGTTTCACCTCCTTCAACTGGGCAATCGTCGATTTCAGCGTCAGCGCCGGCTGCAGCCGGGATGATATTTCGGGGCCGCTGATGCCGTAAAGTCCGATGCCAAGACGTACCATATCCAATTGAAGTTCGGAAAAACGTGCAATGGCAGAAGAGTTGGCAATATGCCGCAGGAAGTTATAGCCCAACCCTTTTTTTATATCGGAAGCGGCGTTCAAAAGCAATTCATACTGATGCAGTGTGAACGCGTCTTCTACCTTGTCTTCACTTGCTGCAAGGTGAGAGAAAACGGACTGCACCTTTAGGTATCGGTTCTTTTTAAGCTTGTCAATCAGCTTAGGGACGGCTTCTACACTGAATCCCAGCCGGTTCATACCGGTTTCAATTTCTATATGGACGGGATAATCCGTCAATCCACTTTGTTGTACGTGCGCCTCGAACGCCGCTAACTGATCAAAAGAAAACAGATCGGGTTCCAGGCGGTGTTCTGTGATGGCGTCGAAAGCGCTCTCTTCGGGATTCAGTACCATTACTGGCGTGGTAACGCCGGCATCACGGATTTCAACGCCTTCGTCCGCATAAGCTACACCGAGATAGTCTGCTTTATGGTATTGCAACAGGCTGGCTACTTCGGTGCCGCCGCTGCCATAGGCAAAGGCTTTCACCATCACCATCATTTTGGTGCGCGGTTGCAGCAGCTGCTGAAAAACCTTAAAGTTATGAGCTATCGCATTCAGATTAATTTCCAGTATCGTTTGGTGTGCCTTCTGTTCCAGCAACGCAGCGATCTCTTCAAATCCGAAAACGCGCGCACCTTTGATCAGAATGGCTTCCTCTCTGAAATCAAAGGTCCGGAACTGTTTGATGAAGTCGCGGGTGGTAGGGTAGAAGCTCGCTTCCATCCTGCTTTTGCCTGCTTTCATCAACGCGGGCATTAAAGCCTGCAGCTGGCTGCCAATGCCGATCAGCCGGGTCACTTTGTGTTGTTGAAGCTGTGCGAGAATATTTTGATAAAGCGGTTCGAGGTCGTGCCCGGTTTGCATAAAATCAGACAGGATAACAGTTTTTCGAAGGCCTTTCGCCTGTTGTTGCAAGAAATGCAGGGCAATCGAAAAAGAGTCAATGTCTGCGCTGTAGCTGTCGTTGATAATAACACAATTGTTAACGCCCTTCTTGAACTCAAGCCGCATATTCACCGGCTGCAGCGTTTGCATGCGTTCAATGAGCCGTTCTGTACCGACTCCAAGATACAACGCGGCGGCACAACAGCTAAGTGCGTTTTCGATAGACGCGTCGTCCGTAAAAGGAATCTGAACGGAAAATTTTTTTTCTTCGTGGAGCAGTTGTATCGTCGTGGTGAGCGCTTCCTTGTGTACGTTCAGTACCTGCAGGTCGCAGCCCGCTTCATTTCCCCAGTAAAACACGGGGATACCCAATTGTTTCGTTTCCCGCCGGATGAGCGGGTCATCCGCGTTGGCGACCAGGACTTTTGACCGTTTAAAAAGACGAAGTTTTTCTTTGAGCTTTTCTGTATCGTTTTTAAAACCTTCACTGTGGGCCGCCCCGATATTGGTCAGAATGCCTATCGTTGGCCGGATGATGGTCTCCAGCGCCGCCATTTCGTGTTTCTGACTGATCCCTGCTTCGAAGATTGCCAGGTCATGTTGCGGCTGCAATTCCCATACGCTTAACGGCACGCCGATCTGTGAGTTGTAGCTTTTGGGACTTCTGACAATAGTCCTATCCTGTTGCAGTACCTGGTACAGCCATTCTTTTACAATGGTTTTCCCGTTGCTGCCCGTGATACCGATCACTTCAATATTGAATTTTGACCGATGGGCAGCAGCCAGTTGCTGCAAGGCGGCCAACACGTCGCCGACCTGCAAAAACGCGGCGCCGGGGTAGGCTTTGGCTGGTATTTTTTCCGAAACCACAAAATACCTGACGCCTGCCTTATATAATTCGGGGATAAAAAGATGCCCGTTTCTCCGCGGACCGCTCAGGGCAAAGAAAAGCGAAGATTCCGGATGCGTTAGCTTGCGGCTATCCGTCAGCAATGTACCAATCGATAGATCGGGCAATTGCTTCGCCGGGATCTTCAGGATGCGTGCTATGTCCTTCAGTGGATACATAGCGTTTATAATTCCGGTCTTCCGTCGGGAGTTGTGTTCGTGTTGTTCAGTGGCTTAGGCTTATCATGGTATTTGGAATAGATGATGCTTCCCACAATACACAAGATGATCACGCCGAGTGACAGGAGCACCTGCTCTGTTTTCCCGATCCATTGGGACACCCAGTGCTCGGCCAGCATTTTTACTCCGATAAAGACCAGTACGATCGCCACCCCTTGTTGCAGGTAATCGAATTTATTGACGGCGCCGCGCAACAGGAAGAAGAGCGAACGCAGCCCCAATACCGCAAAAATGTTGGAAGTGTAGATCACCATTTTATTTTTGGAGATACCCATCACTGCGGGTATGGAGTCTACAGCAAACACCAGGTCGATCACCGATAGCATGATCACTACCACGAATAAGATAGTGTAGCGTCGTTTGCCGTCTTCCTTAATAATATAACGACCTCCGCCGTCGTGAGGAACCAGTGGCAGGACTTTTTTCATCCATCTGTAGACGGGATGTGCCTTGGGATCAAACTCATCATCGTCGCTTGCGGTAAACATCTTGATACCCGTATAGACCAGGAAGGCTCCGAAGATGTATAACACCCATTCGAATCGGTCTACCAGCTCAACACCCAGCGTGATAAAAATCACGCGGAACACAATGGCCATCAACACACCGAAAAGGATGGACCGGCCGTAATAAATTTCCTTAACCCTGAAGGCGTTGAATATCAGGATGAATACAAAGATATTATCAATGCTCAGGCTCTTTTCCATCAGGTAGGCGCTCAGGTATTCCAGCGCTACAGTCTGATTCTCTTCAAACAGGAGAAACACAAAATAGCCCAGTCCCAGCGCCACCCAGAATATGGATTGCCACAGCGCTGTCTTGATGGTAATAGCAGTATTTTTTTTACTGAAAAGTCCCATGTCAAACACAAGGGCAATGACGATTACAATACCGAATACGAGGTAGGAAATTTGATCGGGTGTCATGAATAATTATATAATGATAAATATGCGAACGCTAGACTGCAAAACTTTCACCGCAGGCACAGGTACGGGCGGCATTGGGATTGTTAAAGAAAAATCCTTTCCCGCTCAATCCTTCGGAAAAGTCAAGCGTCGTGCCGAGCAAATAAAGAAGACTCTTCATATCGGTCACTATTTTAATGCCATTATCTTCAAATACCTGGTCTCTGGGCTTTTCTTCGCTGTCAAAATCCAGCTTATAGCTCAAACCGGAACAGCCACCACTCACTACGCTCACACGCACGAAGCTGTTAGCGCCCTGTTCCGCTTTTTCAGACAGGATCTGTTGGATCCTTTCCTTAGCTGTATCGCTTATCTTAATACTATCTGCAGAAAATGTGTTGTTCATTTATTCATTTTTATGTTGGCTACATCTGATTAAACACCTGGGAGCGCTATAAGTTGTTGTCGCTCCTCCCTTTCGGTTGATCTTACCGCACTCTACGCTGTAGCCGCCTGGCATCCAAAACGCAAAGGTACCATATTATTAAATGAGTTCATATACCGTGCTGTATATTTATCTCAATGTATTACGCAGTAAACGAGTCATCCAGAAGAGGCTGGACGGCAAATAGGTGTTGCAATACTTCCCCAGATTACTTATATTTACCCCGATGTCCCTCCTTCGTATAACCTATGCAAGTCGCTAGGTCTATGTCGTTGCTAGTAACGATACCGGTCATCGCATATCCTTACTGAGAATAAAATATATACGAAATGAAAATAATACATGCCCTTTTGATTTTTTTGTTTTTGTGCTGTTCCTGCGGTGTGAACCAGCGGGATAAGTTAAGAAAAGAAAAGGAGGCAGCGCTTAATGAAAAACAACAGGAACTGTTGCTGTGGGAACAGCAGCTGACCCAAAGGGAAATGGCTTTGGGAGAGCGGGAACGCCGTTTGGATAGCACCAAAAGGGAAATAGACTCTGTCGTGATCCATGGTCCGTCGGTGGAAGGTAAATGGCAGGTGCAAATGCAGTGTGTGGAAACTTCCTGCGAAGGATCTGCTATCGGCGATATCAAAAATGAACAATGGGTATTCAGCACCGAGAACAACGCGATCGTTGTAAAAGCTTACGCGGGTAAAAGCCTTTCCAGGATCTATAACGGTACCTACACCCGGAGCGGCCTCCAGCTGGTGGATCAAAACTCTCACAGCTCCACTACCATGGAAGTTACACTTCGAATCCTCAACGAAGGAAAAATGGACGGTATACGCGAAATCAGGTTGCCGGACTGCAAAACTACTTATTCAATAACTGCTGGAAGACTATAACTTTAGCGATTAAAATTTATCTATGATAGCTTTACTATCATCATCTGTTGATCTGACACTGCCGCTTACTAACCCTGTGATCATTTTTGCGCTGGTGCTTTTCATCATTCTTTTTGCACCGATCATTTTTAGCAAGATCAAAGTGCCCCATATCATCGGGCTGATCATTGCCGGCGTGATCGTGGGTCCTTATGGATTGAACCTGTTGAAACGCGATACCAGTATTGTGCTGTTCGGTACCGTAGGACTGCTTTACATCATGTTCCTCGCGGGCCTGGAGATCGACCTGGCTGAATTTAAAAAGAACAAAAAGAAAATACTTGTTTTTGGACTGATCACGTTTTTGTTGCCCTTCACACTGGGAGGACTGGCCTCTTACTACATACTCGGGTTTAACCTGATCCCTTCGCTGCTCATTGGAGCGATGATATCAACCCATACCTTGGTGGCGTATCCCATTGCCAGTAAATATGGCATTACCGGCAACCGGTCGGTGGCGATGGCCATCGGTGGCACTATGATCACCGATACTATTGCGCTGTTGCTGCTGGCGGCTTTAACGGGAATGACCAAGGGCCAGGTAACGCCCGCATTCTGGATCCAGCTCGGTGTGTCGTCTATCATTTTTGTAGGTATCGTATTTTTCGTATTCCCAATTATCGTACGATGGTTTTTCAAACGCTTCGATGATAGTGTGTCTCAATACATTTTTGTGCTGGGGATGGTATTTCTCGCCTCCTTTCTGGCTGAACTCGCCGGCATCGAAGCGATCATCGGGGCGTTCTTCTCCGGCCTTGTGCTCAACAGGTTCATCCCGCATTCATCCGCCCTGCTCAACCGGATCAATTTTGTCGGCAACGCGATCTTCATCCCTTTCTTCCTTATCGGTGCGGGGATGCTTGTGAACATGGGTGTGTTGTTCAAGGGCTGGGAAACCGCCAAAGTAGCCGGGCTTATTATTGGAACAGCGCTGTTTTCAAAATTTACTGCGGCCTGGATCACGCAAAAGATCTTCCGTCTGAATTATTGGGAAGGGCGATTGCTGCACGGGCTGAGCGGTTCTCATGCGGCCGCGACATTGGCTATCGCGACGGTGGGCTACAATATCATCATCGGCGAAACCACTGACGGCGAGCCAATAAGGCTGCTTACTGAAGACGTGCTGAACGCAACAGTATTGCTCATCCTGGTGAGTTGTGGTCTGGCGTCCTTTATCACGGAGAAAGCTTCGAAAACACTTGCGATCATGCAGGAGGATGAAGACCCCGGGCAGCACGAGACAGAACATCCGGAGAAGATCCTGGTATCGCTGGCGCATTTGGACATTGCCGAGGACTTGGTCGATCTGGGTGTGATGCTAAAGCCTAAGAAGAGCGTGATCCCCTTATACGCATTGCATATTATTGATGAAGACAGCGAATCTAAAAACGCAGCTGTCAAAAGCAAAAAGATCCTCGACAAGGCGGTTGCTCATGCCGAAGCGGCCGAGAATAAGATCACACCGCTGGTAAGGCACGATTCAAGCATCAGCAATGGGATCGTATATACCATTAAAGAGCAGGATATCACTGATATCGTGATCGGGTTGCACAAAGGCGCCGATGAAAAAGTCTTTTTTGGCGACATTACTGAAAATGTAGTTCGTAAGATCTACGAAACGATCTATATCTATAAACCGGCCCAGCCATTCAATACCTTGAAACGTATGCTGGTCGCGGTGCCGCCCAACGCAGAAACAGAGCCCGGCTTTACCCATTGGGTACATAAGCTGGCGGAAGTAGCGAAGGAATCGGGAATGAAGATGAGCTTTCATGGTACTGAACAAACGCTTTCTGCGGTGGAAATCGTGTCCCAACGTTTTAGCGACACGCTACAGATCACTTACAACCGGTTTGAAACCTGGGATGACTTTCTGATCTTCTCAAGAGAATTGGTTACTAACGATCTGTTCATTATCGTTTCATCCAGGAAAGGCTATAACTCGTATATCGAGCAGCTGAATAAGCTACCTTATTATTTGTCGAACTATTTCACCAAACATAGCTATATCATTCTTTATCCTGAGCAATTGGATACCAGCATTAACATGACGGATATTCAACAAGCCGATGCTAAACTGATCGAAACGATAAGCGAGCAGTTTGGAGCCATCAATGAGGCCGGCAAACGAATCCGGAAGAAGTTTTGGAAGAAGTAGGGCGAACGAAGCGCTGAATACTTCTATTCCGTTTCGTTTATCTGTTCACTGGCGCGCCGACCTTCGGGGTAGACGCGAAGTAGTACTTAAGGCAGATCTTCTTTTCGTAAGAAATTTCTGAGCGTCCACCTTTTCCGGGGTGGCGCTTTTTGCATGACACAGGCGTTCATTCGGACTGATCCAATTCTACTCAATGGCAGCCCTCTCAATATCGGTTAGTGTTGAAACCCGGTGATCTTGGTCTCATCAAAATCAAGCTGCATTTCCAGGTTACGAAGCACCACATCATCATATTTTTTCTGCTTGCGGATCCGGTGCAGCTCCTGGCGTTGCAGCCGGAGGATATCGCGTACTACTTCCCTGTTGCGGGCCGCTGCCAGTTGAAAATGTTCTGAATGGTCGATACAACTGAATTTATCGGTCAACAATTCCAGCTCGCTTTCCAGCTTTGTTTTTTGATGACGGATCAGGCTGTTCTCAGTCAATTCATTACTGTAATCGCTGTTGATCTTTTCTAACGCCACCTGTTTCAGTTGTTGCTGAATGATCGCTTCCTGTTTTTCATGAGGCACGCGCTGCTCGGTATCTTCGATCTTCAACCATTTTAACACGGAAGGCAGGAGCAACCCCTGGCCGACGAGCGTGATCAGGATAATCACGAAGGTGACAAATAAAATAATATTCCGGTGCGGCATATCAAGCGGAATGGATAAAGCCGCTGCCAGCGACACCACGCCGCGCATTGCTGCAAAACTGATCACAAAAGGCTCTTTCCAGTTAGGTTTCGGACGGGTCAACCGGATCTTTTTGAAACAGAAACCCGGCAGGTAAGCCAGCGCATAGCTGTAGACCAGCCGGATGCCGATCATCACCCCGCCGATGATCACAGCATACTTAATACCGTCGGCAATAGAATAACCTTTCATGTGTGAGACCACAACGGGTAGCTCCAGCCCGATCAGGATAAATACAAAGGCATTGATAGCAAATATCAACGTGCTCCATACAGAACCCGCCTGCAACCGCGTCGTGTGGCTGAGGAAACAATGAGAGTGGTAAGACATCATCAGTCCGCCCGCCACCACCGCGAGTACGCCGGAAAAATGGAAATGCTCTGCGGTAATGTACATCACGTAAGGCACGATCAGGGTAATGATCGTATCGATATTTGAATTAGAGGGGATAATACGCAGCAAAGCCGAAAAAAGATAACCAATCGCCAATCCGATTGCGATGCCCATTACCGCCATCACAAAGAAATCGCCTACCGCCTCTTTGAACACAAAATGCCCGGTCATTACAGCTGCCAGCGCAAACTTGAAAACGATAAGACTCGAAGCATCGTTCAGCAGACTTTCCCCTTCAAGTATCGTCGTTGTTTTCTGAGGTATTTTCAGGTGTTTTAGCACGGAGGTTGCTGCCACCGCATCAGGCGGAGAGTTGACACCGCCCAGTAAAAAACCCATCGCCAGAGTAACTCCCGGAATAAGAGAAGACGACACATAGGCAATGACCAGCGACGTTATAAATACCAGGCCAAAGGCCATGGAAGATATTTGCTTACGGTTCTTCCAGAAATCTTTCCAGGACGTAAACCACGCGGCCTCAAATAATATCGGTGGCAGGAAGATCAGGAAAACAATGTCCGGATCGATCTGAAAAGTGGGCATCTTCGGGATCAGGCTGATGATCAGGCCGGCGATCACGAGGAAGATCGGGTAGGCCACCTTCAGCTTCTGCCCCAGAAGCACGAGCATCATAACGCTAAAAGCTACAGCTATAGCGATCAGTACATAAGTTTGGATCATACAAACAAGTTGAATTGGATAAAGTACAACGCAGCAAAATTACTGCATAGAAATACTTTTTCAGATGCTGTTAAAAACAGAAAAAAATGACTTTTGTTTATTGCGCCTCGCTGAGCCTTTTTAACTTCCTGAGACTGATGGCATAATTCTCAGCAATAGATTGTTCAGTCCGCCGGAAAACTTTCATAATGGTAAACGGATACTTGCGGGCTCCAACGAAACGGAGCGTGACCCTGGTGTGCCCGTTCAGCGGTTTCAGCCGGATCATGAGCCTGGCGTCCGCCTCGTAAGGCATGTAAAAGCGGATGTGAAGTTCTGCCGATTGTTGTGGCGTCAGGGCGGCGAGCGTCAGGCATCCTTTCCGCAATTTGGTATGATCACTATCCCAGCAAAACTTTGAACCTGGTTTGCCCTCCGTGCCGTATACGGTCGTATTCATACGCGGATCCTTTTCAAACCAGCTGTTCCATTGATTCATATGACCCAGACTGTTGGTATATTTCCAGACAGTAGCCACCGGTGCCTCGATATCTATGGATTGCTCAACTGTAAAGGTCCCGTCGATAAAATAAGCAATGACCAGCAGTAGGCCTGCCAGGACTATAAGGGATAAGAGGGTCTTTTTAAATGCCTGCATCGTCTTGGTTTTTGCCGGTTCTAATTAAAGTTACAACATGTATTTCACAATACACGAACGAAAGCCCCGGTCAAATTTTAGGAACTGAAAACCTGGCGCCGGAACTCAGGCCGGAACCTCCGATCTAATGATTGGTCCTGGTTATTTTCTTGCTGTGAGGTAAATATAGAGGCAAAGCCGCCGATCCGTACCAGTCGTATATTTCATAATCCAGCAGGCCCGACCGGATGGCCGGATCGGCGGCGATCAGTTGCCGCACGGTTTGCTGATCGGTCGCGTTGAAAATAAACAGCCCGCGATATTGCTTATCGTTTTTGCCGAAAGGGCCCGCCACGATCAGGTAGCCATCTTTTACCAGCCGGTTGATCTGAGCCATATGTCCTTTAAAGATCTGCTGAACAGAATCTTTATCCTCGATGGTCGTTTTGCCTGTTTTCAGAATGACAAACTGATACCGCTTCATGCCATAAGCATCAGCGCCAAGGCTGTCAGCCAGATGTTTATCGTAGCCCGGATTGTCCTGTGCTATCAACACCAGCGGCAGTTGGAATAGCAGGAAGCATAAAATCTTTCTCATAATAAAGGATAAAAATTATACGCCAAATTGGGTGAGGTGATGATCCAGGTGCTTCGCAAACATATTGTTCCATTCGGTTGTGGTAAGCGGACCAAAGGAAAGCGACGGCTTGCCCTCGAAGTGATCAGGTCCCAACTCCCGGGTTTTTATCACAAAATCAATTAATCGTTTTTTCTCCCTTTCGAAGTCCCTGGAGCCGGAAATAATAAAAGCGGGTGCCGTACGGGTATTCCGCTTATAAGGGACTTCATTGACCACGTTTTTCTTCACGAATTTGCGCAGCACCCACTTCATCAGGCCCTTCGGCTTGCGATGTTTGCCCGGCTCGTACACCATTTCGTAAGCAACATTCACATGCGCAAGCATCTGGTCTACGCTCATTTTACCCCACAGCGGCTTTGCGTCAGGGGTTAGCTGATGAATGCGTTGTAAGAAAGCGTTCACGCCTTCCTGAGAGAAGAGGTCAGTCATATATGTCTGGTTTACTGTAAACTTACGTTAAATTGGGATCTGAAGGAAAACGACTTTTTTAAACCGGCATCAAAACGACTTGGCGAGGAATGGCGACCGGAATATGGTGCGTGCAACAAAAGTTCGTATTTTAGTTCCCGATCATTAAAAACCCGTCCGACCGGAATTTATCCGGGCGGGCAATAAAAAACAAATTCATGAAAAAAGTCTTGGCTATTGCTTTTGTCTTACTAGTCGCTAATGTGCTTCATGCGCAGAAAATGGTGGCGCTTTTCAACGGTAAAAATCTGACCGGATGGACGGTGCATGGAACTGAAAAATGGTATGTGGAGAAAGGAGAGCTGGTTTGTGAAAGCGGACCTGATAAGCAATACGGCTATTTATCAACAGACAAGAAATATAAAAACTTCGAGCTCAATCTGAAATTCAAACAGGAAGCAGATGGCAATAGCGGCGTCTTTATCCGTTCTTCTATTGAAGGGGTTAAGATCAACGGCTGGCAGGTGGAAGTGGCCCCGGCAGGGAAGCACACAGGCGGCATTTATGAGTCGTACGGACGTGGATGGCTGATAAAGCCCAAACCCGAAGATGAAAAGCACCTGAAAGCCGGTAAATGGAACACTATGAAGATCCGCGTGGTAGATGACCGGGTGACTACCTGGTTGAATGGTCACCAAATGGTGGACTTTTCTGACAGTAAAATAGGTGCAGGCAACGGATTCATCGCTTTGCAGATCCACGATGGTGGTGGTATCAAAGTAAAGTGGAAAGATATTATTTTGAAAGAATTGTAATCTCAGGAAACCGGAAGTACCGGTAGCCTGCATACCGAAGAATACTATAGCTCATCGATCATCGTCGATGGGCTATTTTTTTGCTAAAAAGCAGCACTGATAAACTTTTCAACTTCTCCTGATACCAATGTACATTTGCGCTATGAGCGATAAGAAAGTAAGAGTACGTTTTGCCCCTTCTCCCACCGGGGGACTGCACCTGGGCGGAGTGAGAACGGTTTTATACAATTACCTGTTTGCCAGACAGCATGGAGGCGATTTTATTTTAAGAATAGAAGACACGGATCAGACCCGGTTTGTGCCGGGGGCTGAGCAATATATTTTCGATTGTTTGAAATGGGCGGGCCTGGAACCGGATGAAAGTGTTCAACATGGTGGAAGCTTTGGCCCGTACCGCCAAAGTGAGCGCAAAGAGTTGTATAAGAATTATGCGGAGCAACTTGTGGCCGAAGGACATGCCTATTATGCCTTCGACACCCCTGAAGAGCTGGAACAAATGCGCAAAGATTTTAAAACGGAAGAGAATCCGCAGCCTCAATATGATCATAAAGTGCGGATGCAAATGCGCAACTCCCTGACATTAGACGGCGATACGGTTCACGAGCTGATGCACAGCGATACGCCTTATGTGGTGCGTATTAAAATGCCTGAGGAAGAGATCGTGCGGTTCAATGACATGATCCGCGGAGATGTGAGCTTCAACACATCGCTGGTGGACGATAAGGTGTTACTCAAAGCCGACGGGATGCCTACGTATCACCTGGCGGTCGTGGTAGATGACCATCTGATGGAAATTTCTCACGCTTTCCGCGGAGAAGAATGGTTGCCCAGCGCACCGGTACATGTGCTGCTCTGGAAATATCTGTTTGGCGAAGACAAGATGCCCCAATGGGCACATTTCCCGCTGATATTAGGTCCCAGCGGAAAGCTCAGCAAGCGAGACGGTGCTAAGTACGGTTTCCCGGTATTTGCTATGAACTGGACCGATCCCAAAACCGGAGAGCTGACAGAAGGTTTTAAAGAGAAAGGATTTCTTCGGGAAGCATTTATCAACCTGTTGGCCGTCCTTGGATGGAACGACGGAACCGAACAGGAAATTTTTTCGCTGGAAGAACTGGTGCAAAAATTTTCTATGGACCGGGTTCACAGTGCCGGGGCCAAATTTGATTATGAAAAAGCCAGGTGGTTCAATCATGAGTGGATCAAAAAGCTGCCCGCAGATAGCCTGTTGCCACTGGTAAAAGAGCAGCTTCAGGATATGGATGTGAAAGATGAAGTTACATTGCGCAAGGTGATCGACCTTGTAAAGGACCGATGTGCGCTGCTTACTGATTTCTACGAGCAGAGCAGCTATTTCTTCAAAACACCGGAGGCTATTGATTTGTCGCCGATTCAGCCCAAGTGGAACGAGACAAAGACACTCTTCTTCCAGGAGCTCATCCGCAACTACGAGCTGGCATCCCTTTGGGAAGCAGCAGACCTTGAAAACAATTTTAAAGAGATCGCCGCTGCCAACCAGCTAAAGCCGGGAGAAGTGATGCTTCCTTTCCGCATCATGTTGGTCGGGGGTAAGTTCGGCCCGGGTGTATTTGAGATCGCACAACTTATTGGTAAGGACGAAACGATCCGCCGCATTGAATACACACTGAAAATGCTCAGTCATTCTTAGCCATCAGGCTAGTTGTCGAAGCCTCAGCCGGCCTCAGCCGTTTGAGGTTTATAGTAAAATACCGTTGGCTTCGGTCAGCACTATGGGCTGCCCGTCAGTGATGACAATTGTATGTTCGTGCTGCGCCATATATCCACCTTTGTTTCCCACCATGGTCCACCCGTCATTCAGCTCAACCGCATACGAAGATGCAGTCGAAATAAAAGTTTCAATGGCCACCACCGAGTTTTTTTTAAACCTTCTCTGGTCTGACCGGTTTTTATAATTCAGCAGGTCCACCGGCTGCTCGTGCAGGCTTCGGCCTACGCCATGTCCTCCCAGGTTTTTGATCACTTTGTACCCACGCTTTTTCGCTTCAGATTCCATCAGGTGGCCGATGTCGGCTATTTTAACACCTCCGCGGATATGGCTGATCGCTTTTTGAAGAATATGTTTAGAAGCGTCTACCAGTTGCTGATGCTGATGAATATCCTTGCCCAGCACAAAGGAGGCGCCATTATCTGCCCAAAATCCATCCAGTTCTGCTGATACATCAATATTAACAAGATCGCCTTCCTGCAACAGGCGTTTGCCTGAAGGGATGCCGTGGCAAAATTCATTGTTAACGCTGATGCAGGTCCACCCCGGAAATCCATAAGTAAGATAAGGTGCTGATTTGGCGCCATAGTCTGCCAGGACCTTTGCGCCGAACTCGTCCAGTTCCCGGGTGCTCATGCCGGGCCGGGCATGATCGATCATTTGTCTCAGCGTCTCGGCCACGGCCTGACTCGCTTTCTGCATTCCTGTCAGTTCAGCTTCTTTTGTTATGGACATATGTTACGATATTGGATGTTAAAAGATGCACGGCTGTGTCTTACGCGCTTGAGTGCATTTTGCAAAAGTAAGTACAAATGCGGATAGCGGTAGCGGTCAATCACCTCGGCCAGCAAAGGAGCCTGCTTGGGGACAGGCCGTTACCGGCGGGCGGGCTGAACCTTATAAGTATTCATGGCCTGCTCTACCTGTAATTCCTCGGTTGTTTCGGGATACAACAAATAGCTGGGCGCCTGGATGAGGTCTACCTTAGTAACAGCTATTTTGATGATCGACTGGATGGGGAAGGCGTCGGAAAACAGGTGTGTTAGTGGCTTTGCCAGTGTGTGAAAACTGATCTCCTCTTTACCGATTAGTGTGGCCCTTCCTTTTAGCTTATACCCTTTCTGAACAAAGACATCTACAAAACTGACGCACACATGGGGATTCTCCCGGATGTTGCTGACACTGCCAGGCGAGGCGATGTTAGCGATAAGCAGCGTATGATCGTCCAGGCAGGTGAACATTTCTTTGGGCGAGACGTTTGGCTCGTGATGCCGGTTAACGGTGGCCAACCAGCACAAGACGCTCTGCTCAATATATTTTTTTACTTCGTCGTTGATCATGGAAGTCGGTTGAGGTGATTAAGTTACGCTATTTATGACTATCCTCTTACTTCAACGTCTTGATCGAGTGACTTTGCAACAAGGATTTCATTTGCGTAATGGCGACCTTATTGAGCTGGACTAATCTTTCGCTTTGCGATAATCCCTGCTGGATCAGCAAGGCGTTAATGCTTTCCATATTGCTCAACACCACTAATTGTTCCAATGTTGCGAAATCCCTGACGTTTCCTTTTTGGCCAGGATGGCTGGCGCTCCATTCTTTTGCGGTGATTCCGAACAGGCCACGTTTAATAAGTCTGCTTCGCTTGAGTAAACGAAACCGGTCTGCTGTTTTGTAACCTGCTGTGGTATGAGATTTTCTTTGATAGCGTCGGTGTGAATGCGGTAATTGATCTTGGCAATTGTGCGTTGCAGGTTCCATTCTACCTTCAGTCATTAAGTCTATTTTTCAAGTCCATTCGTTCGTGCAAAATTCTGATTATTTCAATTTCCTGTTCGTTTATAACTTGATAGAAAATAATGTGTTTACCACTTCTCAGTCCCATCAAGTTACTGTTTATTCCTTCATATCCTTTTCCTAGCTCAGGGTTTTCTCCAATTTGTGCACAGGCAAATTCCAAAGTCGCATAATACTTGTCTGCCTGCTGTTCCGACCATTCTTCAAAAGTATAAGTCCAAATATCATTTAGGTCATTAATGGCTTCTTGTAGTAAAATAACTTTAGCCATTTTTTGATTTTTCTTCTTTTAGCCTTTTCAAATTTGCTTTAAAGTCAAAATTCTCAACTCGTGGACTATCCAATCCTTTTTGGATTGCTGCTTTCAAAGCAATTACTTTGTTTTCTTCATCTTCTAAAAGCCGAAGTCCAGCCCGAACAACTTCACTAACATTTTTATAACGGCCTGCTGATACTTGATTACTTACAAATTGGTCAAAATAGTCCCCTAGTGATATTGATGTATTTTTCATTTTATAAACTTTCTCCAAAGTTACCAAAAATTGGTAAATAGGCGGGTTTCCGATATAAAATTTTCCGTGTTTTGTGTTGGCAGCTTGTCGGATAAAATTGCTACCAGCGGTACGGTTTTGCGATGGTGCAGAAATAGTATTCCGTCAGCTGATTTTGCACTGAAGCTAAATAGAAATACCGGAGTTGAGTATTAACGTCAAGCCGCACTATTGCAAATACCATGTTGGTGCCAGTACTTTTATTGTATATGTCTTAATTCATCAGGGATTACAATTTGTTCTTTAAATGCTTTGATGTTACTATGATTACGATACTTGTCAACCAACGACCTAACTGTAACAATTTGCATAAAAGCAAGCACCGCCGTTAGCATTACTGATACAACCACATTATTCTTGTAATTGTCAAAAAACGAATCCCAATTCCACTTTGATAAATAAAAACAATACATTAATATACCACTAATAAGTAAGAGGCAAACAATTAGTTCTATCCAACCTTTTCTTCGCCAATTATACAATTTCGATTTTATAAAATCTTCTCTAAGTCTTTGTCGATTTGAGTTATGAAACTCTTTTTCTTTTCTCTCAAAATCTTGCTTAAGCCTATCTCTTTCTTGCATCAATTCGGCTTCTCTTTTTGAAACCATTGTTGTTTTGTTCTGGTAGGAAATACGACTTTCTTTTAGTTTTCTATTCTGGGTTTGAATTTCCTTAAAAAGAGCTTCCATTTTTTGTCGTCTATCTTCTTCTTCATCTGCTTGCTTCTGTGCTTCTATTTGAAGTTTGGAAACAAATGTTTCATTATCAGTTTTAGCAAGGTTATTTAGTTCATCAATATCAATGAAATTCCGTTGCGAAATTCTTGTAGCAATTCTAATGACATCTCGTTCTGTAATCTTCTCCTTAGCGTATTTTTGAATATTTTCATCCAATTCTCTTAAAATTTGAGTTTTGGGTAATTTTTCATTTATTGAAAGTGATATTAAAGTGTGAAGCCCTATTTCAGCTAAATTGTCTAAAGATATCTTCGCTGAAAAGTTTGGGTTACTTAGCCAAAAAATATTAATCAAGTCATCAACCTTAATATCTTCCGGTTGAAAATATTCATTGCCATTTTGTATAAGTCTATTACTCGTGCTTGTATTAGGTAGTATACTTGCCGAATTATTAACAAACCAACAGTTTACTTCTTCAAATTTTTTAATTCGTTTATTGCCGCGTTGGTTTTTCACATAATAAATTGCTATTGCATCGTGAAGAGCAGCTTTATCATTATTTCTAACTCTTTTTAATGTTTCGTATTCGTTACTATATCTTGCCGTATTAATAATATTCTGCGGAACCTGCATTATGTGAATACCCTTTTGAAATAAAGTATCTTCCAAATTGTCTGATATTCTATATAAGTCTGCCTGATTGTGTTTGTTCCTATCACAGGCACTATAAATTCCTTCCTTATAAATTCTTTTTACAAGGAATGTTTTATTGTAGTTCTCTGCAAACTTATTTAACAATGTTTGGCTCTCGTGTATAGTGGTTTCCAATACACCTGTCTTATAGCCTAAACTTTTACAGAGTTCAATAAATTTGTTACAGGTGTCGTATGCTTCAAGTGTATCTAAATCTATTAGACTGGTTAAAAAGTTTGTGTCCAAAAGGATTAACATATTTTGGGACATTCCATTGGGCTGATAATCTAAATATGAAGAAATGATAGAACCCAAATAAATTGATTTAACCTCGTCAAAAACAACTGGTATACCTTTGAAAAAATTTAAAAAATTTGCCTCAGTTGAAAAGTCTTGAGGTCCTTTGCTACTTCTGTGTTCATTAAAATATTTGGAAAGAGAGGCTTTATTGAGTTCTATAAATGTAAAAATTGAGGAATAGTCATCTTTGTTAACGTTATTCAGTTTGCAAAATTCTTCAAAGTACTTTTCAATTTTTTTTATTTCAATTTTCTTTTTTTCTTCAAACTCATCATATTCTAAAAAAACGAACTCATCAAGAATATAAGAATCATCTCCATAAAGCATGAGTTTGGTTTTTGAATCATCGTTTATCTCATTGGAAATTTTAGCTAGCACTCGTTTTAATACAGGTATTGGAATGTCAATTCCAAAAACATCAAATATTTCTTTTTGAATGACTGTTATTTTTTTGTCACGATTCAACCCCTTTTGACATAGGTTCGATAAACCCTTTTTTACAAGTGGTAAAAAGACATCTAATAGGTCATTTATTAAAAGTCCTGACGTTTGAGTATGTGCTAAAAAACTATAAGAGAGTACTTTTTTTATTTCCATATGTTAAGTCTTGGAATGGGGTCGGTAGTATTGCCTACAACTCTCAAATATACGCAACTCCTCTGAACACACAATTGCCCTAACAATCTACTTATCAGCCAATTACTTTTGAGGAACACGTGACAATATAACATGCGCAACTACCCGGCAATACAAAATACGCAATCTTCAAACTACTATCTCTGGCTGGCAATCAGCAAATTCAGGTCGGTATATTTTAAATCAAATCTTTGGCTCAGGTAAAAGTTAGTCAGGTGCCCTTTAAACAGGTAAATGCCGTTGCGCAGGTGGATGCGGTGCCAGGCGAGATCTTCAATGCCGCCTTCTTCACCCGCGTCGATCAGCAGGGGCATCAACACATTACTGATTGCCTGGGAAGCGGTGCGCGCAAAGCCCGAAGGAATATTAGGAACGCAATAATGGATGACGCCATATTTCATGAATATCGGCGATTCGTGGGAAGTGACTTCTGAAGTTTCAAAACAGCCGCCGCGGTCGATGCTGGTGTCGATAATCACTGACCCCGGACGCATGCCACTTACCATTTCTTCGGTTACCACCATGGGCGTCCGGCCGTTCTGGTTGGCCAATGCACCCACCGCCACCTCGCAGGTGCGCAGTTGCTTGGCTAATAATTTAGGTTCGATCACGGAAGTCCACAAGCGTTGTCCGATTGTATTCTGAAGCCTTTTTAAACGGCTTACGTTATTGTCAAACACTTTTACAGAGGCACCCAGCGCCAGTGCTGCACGCGCGGCATATTCGCCCACAATGCCTGCACCCAGGATGATCACTTTCGTAGGAGCAATGCCCGAGATGCCCCCCAGCAGCACACCCTTTCCATGATTGGCAGAACCGAGGTATTGAGCGGCGATCAGCATTACCGCACTTCCGGCAATTTCGCTCATACTACGCACGATGGGGTAGGAGTCGCTGTCGTCCTTGAGATTTTCAAAAGAAAGTGCCGTAATCTTTTTCTTCATCATCGTACACAACACTTCCGAGCGTAATACCGATAAGTGTAGCGGTGAAATGATGGATTGGTTCATTTGTAGCAGAGGTAGATCTTCTTCTATCACGGGCGCACTCTTTACCAGTATGGGCGCTTTAAAGACTTCTTCGCGGCTATACACGATCCTGGCGCCGGCATCGCTGTACTCCTTATCCCTGAAATGAGAGGCATCACCCGCGTTATGTTCCAGCATCACACTGTGACCATTGCTTACCAGCACGCTTACCGCGTCCGGCGTCAGCGCCACCCGGTTTTCCTGGAAAGCGATTTCCTTCGGTATCCCGATCGTCATGCCTTCACCCTTCACTTTTATATCAAGGGTTTCTTCCAGCGTCTCGTAGCTGAAGGATGTGCTGATAACAGGCTGTCTTTTGCTCATACAGGTTGGACTATACTATCTTGGTTTATAATATTTAATACGACTAAAAAATATCGTCATCCGGTTACCGGCAGCGAACCGATAGCCCATGTTCTATCGATATTCGCTCCCATTTCCAAATTTAGCTATTTCTGCGCTAATTCGATCCTTCGATGGGTATCATCTTCGAGCGAGATGTGGACATGAACCGTTTCCGTAGGAAACAGATCTGGTGCGCGTTCGGGCCACTCCACGAAGCAATAGTCTCCGCTATACAGGCAATCCTCCACACCGGCGCGAATCGCTTCCTCCTCATCTTTGAGCCGGTAAAGATCAATATGGTACACACTCCCTCCTGGGGATTGATACTCATTAATGATGGAAAAAGTTGGGCTGCTTACGGCATCACCCACCTGCAGCAGTTCGCAAACGGTGCTCACCAGCGTGGTTTTACCCGCACCCATGTTTCCATGAAGTGCCACCACCTTGCTGTCTTTAAGCTGATCCAGTAGCCATTGTGCCGCTGGCCGGATCTCGTCAAGCGCATATGTTCTTTTTGCATCCATACTATCAAAAATAGGTGGCAAATATCCTTGTTTCTATTGATGTAGAAAAGCGAGGCGGGCTATTCCCCTGCCTTTTTTAAGATGGCATGTTCCAGATCCGGTGCGATTCTGAAGTTCGTTTTTTTAATTTTGTCCAGGATGGGCCGCACTGCATGAATCAAGCCTGCTTGTTTTGCGCTAAGCAATATTCCGATTGTGCCGGTGATGGACAAACCCAGCCTTCTTGCTAATCCACGCCCTTTTTTGTCATCGAGAATAAGAAGACAGTCATGAAGTTCGACAGCCAATGCGATAGCGCTTTCTTCTCCTTTGTCAACAGTGGCCTCAAGTATTGATTGATAATTTTTATCTCTCGGTTGCTGAATGTTAATCCAAGAGGGAAGAGGATGTCCAAACTCTTGTTGAACTTCTTGTGTGGTAATGACAATACCAAAAAAATTTTTTAGTACTTCAGCTCTCCGATCTTAAAGAGAAGGATGAGGCAACTGGTGTCAGATACGATAGCTTTCTGCATTGATCAGATCTTTTTCCAGTTCTTCTTCCGAATGATTAAAAACGGACACGTCGTACTTAATTAAGAGTTCCATAAATGTGCTTTTTGTATGACCGGCCATCTCTGCTGCTTGCCCGAGGGACAAGGATCCTGTTTCATATAACTTTGCGGCAAATAAAACCTTTGCCTCCTGTTCGTCTAAGCTGTCGGGAATATTAACTGTCAGCGTTTTCATATTTTAAAGTTACGCCAATTTTACAGATAAATATCTCAATCAAAGTCCTAAACGAAAGCGAGAGATCTATCTTGTCTCTGCCGTTTTTACCGCTTTGTAAAAATCATACGTATAAGCGTTGTAAGGCAACAACCTCTGCGAAAACAACTTGGCGGTGAAACAGCCGATCAGGATGGGCAGGAACAAATCATAGCCATTGGGCACCAGGTTGCAAACAAGGATCAGCGCGGTAAACGGAGCGAAGATGGCTGCCGAAAGTGTAGCCGCTGCGCCCACCAATGCAAAATTGAGCGGCACGAGTTGTGTACCGAGATAATGATTGCAGAACAAGGCGAACAACAGGCCCAGGAAAGCACCGGCCACGATACTGGGAGCGAACACACCGCCATCACCACCGGCGCCCAGCGTCAGCGAGGCGGCCAGCGGCTTTAACAAGATCAGTGCAGCGAGCAGTAACAGCGAAAGGCTTTCCTGGCTGATAACGGTTTGAAGGATCTCGTGCAGCCCGTGATAACTATCGCCATACAGCGTCGGAAAGAACAGGATGAGCGCGCCCACGACCAGTGCGCCCAGGTTCACCCGGATAAAATTATTATGAATGCGGGCAAACAGGCTTTTCATGCGTGTTACCAGCAGCGTAAAATACATTGACAGGGTCCCGCTCAGCAAACCCAGCAGGACAAAGAACGGGATGGCATACCAGTGCCATTCCCCGATCCGGAAATGCAACAGCGGGCTATTGTCAAAAAAGAAAACAAAGAGACCGGCAACGATGGCAGAAGCTGTACAGCTAATGATCAGCGATTTACTGATCCTGCGCGCGATGACTTCCATAGCAAAAAGCCAACCCGCCAAAGGGCTGGCAAAAAGAACGGCGACACCCGCGGTGACGCCCGCACAGATTAGTTCACGTTTATACATTTTAGCTGAAAACTCTCTTTTATACCCCATGTTTCCTACGGTAGCCGTAGCCACAACGGTCGAGACTTCCACGCCCGTGGATCCGCCAAAGATCACGGTGAGAAAACCGTTAATATAGTGAGACGGAATCTTGAAAAAGGGCAGGTGCTCTTTGCGTTGATCAAGCGTTTTATAGATCTCGGTAATGCCTTTATTTTTCCGGTTTCGGAACACATATTTTCTTAAAAAATAAATCGAAGTAATACCGATGGTCGGCAGGACGACGAAAAGCGCAGCGGACACCGAATTGGCGGTGGTCCAAATGCTGTGCTCAACATATTCCGTCAGGTGTTTCAATGAAAATGCCAACAGGCAGCTGATGATGCCTATTAAAGCTGATATCAATCCTAATTTAAAATAGTTATGGGTGATGATTTTTTTCCTTTGCACGGGCTCATTTTTGAGATTCGAAGCATGCAGAGATGCCCTGTTAGAGAGCCGCAAAGATACAAACGATAAATTTAATGGCCGGAGACCGGGAGAAGGCAGGCCAAACAGGCGTTTTAAGGAAAAAAAATGTGAAGCGCAACCGCTTCACATTAACCATGTTTCGTTGATGAATGTTTTATCTGCGACTAACGATCCGCAGATCACCCCACCACTTTCAGTTTGGCGTAATTCAGCAGGATCTTCTTTTCTCCGTTCGTGTCAAACCGGATCACGGCCATCGGGTTGTGACTGGCGCCTTCCATTTTCACGATCTCTCCAAATCCAAACTTCTGGTGTTCCACCTTTTTGCCCACGGATAGTTCCGAAATATCACTGGGCGTAAAGTCTTCGCTCGGCGTATGTTCGGTCACTTTTTGTTCCGCTTTAGGCGGCAGGTAGCTCGGAGTAGTAGTTTTTTTTGTGGGAGGCGGGCCATACCGTTGTTGCGCATCGGCCACGGCCTTCCTGCCGCTTCCCCAGCCACCGCTCATGCGTTCGAAGGCGCTGCCTCCTCCGCCAAAACCGCCCGACATCTTGGTGCCGCCACCCGAATAGCTCCGGTCCAGGTGGGCTTCCGGCAGCTCTTCTATAAAGCGGCTCGGTTCGTTTTGTACCAGCTGCCCGAATTTATAGCGGGTATTAGCATAAGTGATCCAGAGTTTCTTTTTGGCCCGCGTCACTACCACATAAAACAAACGGCGTTCCTCTTCCAGCTCCTCGCGCGTATTGATGCTCATCGCATTGGGGAATAACATCTCCTCCAGCCCCGCGGCAAAGACACATTGAAACTCCAGCCCTTTAGCGGCGTGTATCGTCATCAGTTTCACCGTGTCCGCCTCCGGATCTTTTTCATCCGCGTCCGTTAGCAGAGTAATCTGCTGCAGGTAGGCGCCCAATGTTTTATCCACCACTTCGCCCTCTTCGTTGTCGGGGCTTTCCACCCATTCTTTAATGGAGTTGAGCAACTCCTGAATGTTTTCGTATCGCTGCAATCCCTCGGTGCTCTTATCATTGAACAGCTCTTTCACCAGGTTCGTTTGCTTGCCTACGTGGAACGCTACTTCATACGCATTATGCTTTTCCAGCATGCTCGAAAAGCTTTTGATCATCGTTACAAATTGGTTGATCACGTCGAGTGTGCCCGCGCGGAAACCATGCTTCGGCGCTTCCGTCAATATTTCCCACATCGTTTTATTATGGGTATTGGCGAGCAGAATGATCTTATCAATAGTGGTTTTTCCAATGCCGCGAACGGGATAATTAATAATGCGCTTGAGCGCTTCTTCATCTCTTGTATTAATTACCAGGCGCAGGTAAGCTACCAGGTCTTTGATCTCTTTCCGCTGGTAAAAGCTGATGCCTCCGTAGATCGTGTAAGGAATGGCCATGCGGCGCAGGGCTTCCTCGAAGGCACGGCTCTGGGCATTGGTGCGGTAAAGTATGGCAAAGTCCTTATTCAGGAAATGGTTGCGGAGCTTTTGCTCCTGGATACTGTCCGCAACAAATTTTCCCTCTTCATTGTCCGACATCGTTTTAACGATCCTGATCTTTTCGCCGGTGGCGTTTTCAGTGAACAGTACCTTCGGGATCTGTCCTTTATTATTGCTGATGACCTCGTTGGCTACGTTGATGATCGTCTGCGTACTGCGGTAGTTCTGCTCCAGCTTCACCACTTTCACTTCGTCGTAGTCTTTCTGAAACTGTAAGATATTCTGAATGGTAGCACCCCGGAAACTATAGATACTCTGGGCATCATCGCCCACCACGCATACATTTTCATGCATGGCGCCCAGCAGCTTGATGATCTCATACTGTGCGGGGTTGGTATCCTGGTACTCATCAATCAGGATAAACTTGAATTTATGCTGGTATTTGCTGAGTGCATCCGGATAGGTTTTCAGCAATTCATAAAACTTGAGTAAGAGATCATCAAAATCCATCGCCCCGTTCTTAAAACACCGCTTGCAATAGGCATCGTAGATCTTGGCCATTGCCGGGCGATTGGCGCGGATATCTTCCTGCTGCACATAGTAATCACTGGCGTAATCGGCCGGTGTCACCAGGGCGTTCTTGGCAGAAGATATGCGGTTGTATACCGTCGACGGCTTATACAGTTTATCATCCAGCTGCATTTCATTGATCACCGTTTTTACTACGCTTTTGGCGTCGTCCGTATCATAGATGGTGAAGCTGTTGGGATAACCCAGCCGGTGCGCTTCGGCCCGCAATATCCTGGCGAACACGCTATGAAAGGTTCCGATATATAAATTCCGTGCTTCGTTGTTGCCTAAAATATGTTCAACCCGCTCTTTCATCTCCCTGGCGGCTTTATTAGTAAACGTAAGCGCCAATATATTGAAAGAGTCCACGCCGCTTGCCATCAGATGGGCGATCCGCGTGGTTAATACCTTGGTTTTACCGCTTCCCGCTCCTGCGATGATCATGATCGGGCCGGTAATATGTAAAACAGCTTCCTTTTGCCGCTCGTTCAATCCTTTTAAATAATCCTGCATGGGCGCAAGGTACGAAGTGGGGCGTTGCTTTAAAAGGATTGGGTATAAAATTTACCGGCGGGCGTTTTGTGCATCCTTTAACGCTTGCCTTTTAAACCCGGTAAATAAAATCAGGTCACATATCGTTTGTAAATGTTTTAACAGTAAGCAGCAACAGGTGGGATGCAGGAAAATCATCTAATCCAAAAACCGGGAAATATGGGTGCACAGATCAGATCGTTTTTTGTCGCAGGGCTTGTATTGATAACCAGCTCGTTATTGGCCCAGGAGATCCCCTCCCGCGTTCACGATGGGGTGGCGACAACCTCCCAAAAGAAAGCGAAGAAAAGCGCCTTTGCTGATCTCAATCTCACGCGGGAGCAGGCCCGTGAATTGCAGTCGTTACAAAAGCAGTATCAGCAAAAGGTAAAAGAGGTCAGGGGAAACGCTTCCCTGACGCCACAACTGCAAAAAAAGCAGCTGCTCGAGGCGAAAAAGGAACTGGCGCAAAAGCGGGATGAGATCCTGACGCCGGAGCAGCAGGAGCAGTATCTCAAACAGGCACAGGCGATCCGTAAAAAAGATAATACAGCTCAGGCGCCCGGGCGAGTGATCAATAACACTACCTCCGGCGCAGGGAAAGATTTGAACGGACTAAGCAAAGCGGCAAATGCAACGAAGACACCAAAGCGCAGCAGTAAAGTATGGGCCACCGGAGGAAGCGAGCTTAACCTGACTGCTGATCAACGAAAGGAGCTGAAGCAACTGAGCGAGGAATATAAATTACGGCTGCAGGCGATAAGAAATGATGAAGTGCGAAAGGGACGTGATAAGCAACAGCAGCTGCGGCAGGTTCAGCAGGAGTATAGCCGAAGGGTGGGAATGATCTTAACGGCTGAACAGAAAGCCGCCTGGGATGAACGCCAGCGCCGCTCGCGTCAGAACACATTGCTGAAGGCACCACAGCGCTATGCCGGCGAAACAAACGGTACTGCGAAATGATCGACCATTTTTCAAACAGTTCGAATTAATAAAAAAATAAAAAATAAACACATGAAAAAAACAATTTTTCTCGCTGCCATGATCAGCGCTTTCAGCATCACTTCTGCTTTCGCGCAGGATGCGCCTGCCAAAGACAAACAGGAGCAGGGTGACCGGAAAAGGGGCGGCCAACGCGATATGTATGCAGACCTGAACCTGACCAAGGATCAAAAGGACAAAATGAAAGCCATCGACGAGGAGCAAAGAACCAAATTCCAGGCGCTGAAAGATGACCAGGCATTGAGCGATGACGCCAGGCGACAAAAAATGATGGAACTTAGAAAAGCTCGTATGGAAAAGGTAAACGGTATCCTGACCGCCGATCAAAAAACAAAGCTCGAAGCAAAAATGAAAGAAAGAGGCAAGAGGGGCAAGAAGACAAAAGCGGAATAACAGTAAGCAGCAGGCAAAAAGCTCCATGGTCAAAAATGACAGGGCCACTTTAGCAATAAGGTGGCTTTTTCTTTTATCAATGGCTATCTTTGTTTTTTAAAATTACTGTTGAAAAACAGCAAATAGTTTATCACACGGGGGAATGATCTCGATAGCCATCGGGATATACCTGATAAGTTCCATTCGACCGTTAAAAACATAAAATATTTACGGATGAAAAAAGTTGATCCCCGCTTCGCGAAGTTTGTTAAAAAGAAAAGCAACGCCGCTGTAAAGGAAGCTTTCAAGCAAGAGAAAAGAAAATACAAAAAAGAGCGGGCCGAGTTTTTCGAGCAGAAAAAGAAAGAAGCCCGGCAGCAGCAGGCTGAAGCTCCCAAGATCATTCGCGAAAAAGTGGAAGTGGCCCAGATGCCTCTGAATAAATACCTGGCTCATGGCGGGGTGACCAGTCGCCGGGAAGCGGCCGACTTCATCCGCGACGGGAAAGTAAAGGTCAACGGAAAAGTGGTTACTGAGCCGGGATACAAAATGGCCGAAGGAGACGAGGTAACGGCCAATGGCAAAAAAGTGGTGATCACGAAGAACCTGGTGTATATCCTGATGAATAAACCTAAAGACTACATCACCACGACCGATGATCCTCAAAAGCGTAAGACTGTTTTAGACATCATTAAAAATGCAACGCCTGAGCGGGTGTACCCAGTGGGTCGCCTGGACAGGAATACCTCCGGTGTTTTGCTGATCACGAACGATGGGGAACTGGCTCAAAAGTTGACCCATCCGAGCAACCAGGTGAAGAAAATCTATGCCGTGACGCTGGACAAGCCGTTGGATAAAGCGCATTTCGACAATATTTTAAAAGGAGTGACGCTGGAAGACGGCCCTGCTCATGTAGATGTATTGGCCTACAGCGATCTCAAGGATAAGACACAGGTCGGCATTGAAATACACAGCGGACGCAACCGGATTGTGAGGCGGATTTTTGAGAGCCAGGGCTATGAAGTGAAAAACCTGGACAGGGTGATGTTTGCAGGCCTCACCAAAAAGAATGTGGAAAGGGGTAAATTTCGATTCCTTTCAGAAAAGGAAGTTAGAAATCTTAAATATTTTGGCAAGGAAGGAAAAGCCAAAAAGGCCGAAGTGAGAGAGGAGGCGGCTCAGCCCCGCGGACTTCAATCAAAGCCCACGGCTGCAAAACCGGCAGCAAAAAAGTTCGAATCAAAAGGGAAAAGCTTTCAAAAGCCGGAGGCAAGACAGGCGGCGACAAAGCCAGCATCCAGGAGGTTCGAGCCAGGGTCATACAAATCCAAAAATGCGGGTATAAAACCGGCATCAGAAAGACCTTCCTCTTACAAGCCCGCCCGTAAAACGGCTGCCACTTCTAAGCCGCCGGCTGCCCGTAAAGCGCCCGCGAAAAAAAGGTCATCTTGATGAGCGGGTTGAAGTGCAGCAGTTTCCTTTATCAATTTTTCACACCTTGAAATAAATCGTAAAGACATGTCATTAGAACAAACGATCAATGCAGATATCAAAACCGCCATGTTAGCAAAAGATGCTAACGCACTGACCAGCCTGCGCGCTATTAAAGCCGCAATTTTGCTGGCCAAAACAGCGGAAGGCGCGAAGGATGAAATATCTGCAGACGAAGAAATTAAAATCGTACAGAAGCTCGTAAAGCAACGCAAGGACTCCCTGGAAATCTTCGAAAAGCAAAATCGTCCGGACCTGGCTGAGAAAGAAAGACAGGAAATTGTCGTGATCGAAAAATATTTGCCGGCCCAGATGTCGCCTGAAGAATTGAAAGCCGCACTTCAGCAGATCATCGCAGATACGGGTGCTTCTTCTCCGGCGGATATGGGTAAAGTGATGGGCGTTGCCAGCAAGGCCTTCGCAGGAAAAGCAGACGGGAAGACCATTTCAGCGATGGTTAAGGAACTACTGGCCTAACTGCTATTAATAAAGTATTGGCAGATCATTTTTCTGTAGAAATTGGTCTGAACAGGTTAAAAAATGCCGGGACGTAAAAGATCCCGGCTTTTTTTATTCGGGATAATGCTTCTGCACCAGGTAATAATAAGGCGCAAAGTGGTGATGAAGGAAGTTGTCCTTACCCTCATCTTTAAATCGCTTGTCATACGCTTCATCCGGCATCAGCACCACCGGCGTGCCGGCCCTCATGTAATTGCTTGTAGCAACATATTCCGGTTCTTTAAAGCCGGGAAGAGCGTCTTTAATCGCCAGCTTATAAATGGTGCTGCCCAGGTATTTGGTGTACATTTTCTGCGCTTTCTGGGGCTTCCGGTTGACCCTGCCAAATAAAATACCACCGATCAGCCGGACACCAAATTTTTGCTTTTTCAACAGCGTTTTAGTATTGATAAGCGGGTTTGGCTCATTCATGTCCTGGATGCGCTGGATGGTGTATGGTGATTCAGGCACCCAATCCTTCCTGTTCACGATGGTGAAGCCCCAGCCGTCGCGCGTGATATTTTCATAATCGTAGGCATAGTACATATTCCCCGGCTTAGGAGCGGCGCTGCAATAGGTCTTAAATTGAACATCGCGCGGAAGTTTACCGTCTTGTTGGAGATAGTGCAGGTACGACCTCAGCAGGAACGCGATAGCGCCTCCCTGGCTATGCCCGAAAATATAAAAGTCCTTCACGCCCTTTTGATAGAGGTCTTCGATCTTGCTGACAATATCCGGCGCCATCGAGGCCATGGATACCGTCCAGCCCACGTGTACCGTAGCCTGGCTGTCAGCGGACAGCTTGTATTTAAAATCAGTGGAGTCGTTCAGGTGCAGGCTGCCCACAGCGGGAATCATTGCCGCGTAAAAATTGGCCAGCCAGCTGATCTTGTCGCCGATCGTTCCCCGGATAGAAATGACCGCCACATTATCCTTGCTCAGATACAGAGACCACTGGTTTTTCAGCCCCACTTCCGGCGAACGGTAGAGACGGGTATAGGGATCCGTCGCTGTCTTCCTCAAATTGCTGTCGGGAATCGAGCTGCCGAAATAGAATAGTGAAAACAAGGCAACGTATTCCTTGGCGTCAAAGCCGGGCTTCAACTTGCTCTGGGCGAAAGCA
Organism: Niabella sp. ZPM-14; assembly: GCF_055693045.2. Classification (NCBI taxonomy): domain Bacteria; kingdom Pseudomonadati; phylum Bacteroidota; class Chitinophagia; order Chitinophagales; family Chitinophagaceae; genus Niabella; species Niabella sp. ZPM-14. The sequence continues at coordinate 1,911,377 of NZ_CM181148.1, read as the reverse complement.
GGACTACTGCAAATCAAAAGAAGGATCATCCCAACAACAGAGGTGCGGACTTGGCTTGTTAACATGCGGTTATTCATATTCATAAAACGGGACTGATTATAAAATCAAAAAGCTCCGGGGTGGACCGAAGCTTTTGATAAGGAGTTGTTCTTTATAATGTTTTTAATACATCATTCATCGTTCTGACAGCGTCGGCGCTTTTGTTAAAGGTCGCCTGCTCTTCCTCACTTAGTTTAAAGTCCAGGATCTGTTCCCAGCCGTTTCTTCCGATGGTCACGGGCACCACGAGGGAAATATCGCTTTGACCGTATTCTCCTTCAAGGTATACGCCGCTGGATATCAGTTTTTTCTCGTCACGGAGAATGCTCTCCACCATCGCTGCTGTGCCTGCTCCCGGTGCATACCAGGCCGAAGTGCCGATCAGCTTGGTCAGTGTTGCGCCCCCAACCATTGTTGCCGATACGATTTTTTGCTGCTGTTCCTCGCTCAGGAAATTAGTCACCGGAGTGCTTCCCCAGGTGGCATGCTTGATCAGCGGGATCATGGTTGTATCGCCATGTCCGCCAATCACTACGGCGTTCAGATCAGCGGGGGAACATTGCAGTTCCTGGCTCAGGTAGTAGCGGAAGCGTGCTGAGTCCAGCGCGCCGCCCATCCCGATCACCTTATTTTTAGGCAGGCCGGAAGTTTTCAGCGTGAGATAGTTCATGGTATCCATGGGATTCGACACCACAATGATGATCGTATCGGGAGAATGTTTTAAGATGTTCTCGGTCACACTTTTCACGATACCGGCGTTCACCCCGATCAGTTCTTCCCGCGTCATGCCAGGTTTCCGGGGCAGACCGGAAGTGATCACCACCACGTCCGAATTTTCGGTTGCTACATAATCGTTCGTCACCCCTTTGATCTTTGTGTCAAAGCCGAGGAGCGCAGCGGTCTGCATCATATCGATGGCCTTACCTTCTGCAACGCCTTCTTTAATATCCAGTAAGATCAGTTCAGACGCCAACTCTTTGCGGGCAATATTATCGGCGCAGGTAGCTCCAACGGCGCCGGCACCCACTACGGTTACTTTCATATGTTTATTTTTTTGTTTTTTTAAGACCGCATGTGCCTGACCTGGCGGCGATCCGAACGGTGTCGGTCGCAGGAAGCCCGGAAAAGCATCAGAATCCGGGGAATCAAGCCATGTGTTACATCTGTTTTTGTTTTAAAATAAGGTATTGCTAAATTAACTGTTATGGTCCAAACCCCATTCATAACTTACTGATATTTATGGGCCGCTTCTTTTTCAAAATATTTTTTTGAAATCCGTTTGTTCAAAATAATTGAATTGCTTATTTTTGCGACCCGATTGAGAAATCGGAACAGGATTGACCCATGGTGTAACGGTAGCACTACTGATTTTGGTTCAGTCAGTTAAGGTTCGAATCCTTATGGGTCAACGCAAAAAGAGCAGGTCTAACAGACTTGCTCTTTTTTTTATCACCCGGCCGAAAAAAGATAACGGAAATTTAAAAATGAATACTTTTGGACATGCTTAAAGTTGGAATAGTAGGCGTCGGTCACCTGGGAAAATTTCATTTGAACAACTGGATCGAGATCAGCGACGTGGAAGTGGTAGGGTTTGTAGACCCTAACGATGAGAATGCTGACGCCGTGGTAGAAAAATACGGGATCAAGCGGTTCACCGATACCGATGCATTTTTAAGCTTATGCGATGCGATAGACATTGTAGCCCCTACCAATTATCATTATGAATGGTGTGAGCGCGCCATCAAGCTGGGAAAACATGTATTTGTAGAAAAGCCTTTTGCCCATACGATGGACGAAGCCCGCCAGCTGGTGAAGCTGGCCAAAGAGTCCAATATCAAACTGCAGGTGGGCCATGTAGAGCGGTTCAACCCCGCTTTCTTAGCCTTGAAAGGAATCGATCTCAAGCCCATGTTCATTGAAGTGCACCGTTTGGCGCAGTTCAACCCGCGGGGAACGGAAGTCAGCGTGATTCTCGATCTGATGATACACGACATCGATATCATACTGAGCCTGGTTAAGAGCGACGTGAAGAAAATTTCTGCCAGTGGCGTCGCCGTGATGACCGACACGCCTGACATTGCCAACGTGCGGATCGAATTCGATAACGGCTGCGTGGCCAACCTGACGTCGAGCCGGATCTCCATGAAGAAAATGCGTAAAATGCGGGTCTTCCAGAAAGATGCTTATATCGGGATCGATTTCCTGGATAAAAAAACAGAGATCATCAAGCTCAAAGAGCCGCAGGATAAAGATGTATTTGCTTTTGAAATGGCTACGCCTGGCGGCACCAAGACCATTGCCATTGCTAATCCACCTGTGCCACAGGTGAATGCGATCAAAAAAGAGCTCGAAGAATTTAAAGATGCCATCATTAATAATACCCAGACGGTGGTATCGGAAATTGACGGCCTTAAAGCCATGGATGTGGCCCACCAGATCCTGGCTAAAATTGGCAATGCCAGCATCGCCGGATAATCGCCGGCAACAATCACTTGCTTAGTTGTTCTTTGCCGGAGTGGATGCCGACAAAATGCTTGCTGCCGTTGCCAGGTCGGCCGGATGAGTGATCTTGATATTTTCTTTTTCTCCTTCTACCAATGTCACCATCATGCCGAAAGCCTCTACCACACTCGCTTCATCTGTAAACCACTCTTTATAATCAATGTTAAAAGCCGGTATGAGGATCTTGCTGTGAAATACCTGCGGGGTTTGTACCAGCGCGATTTTGCTGCGGTCGAGCGCCTCGTTGCTGCCATCTTCGTTGATGATGCGCAAACTGTCGCTGCAGGGAACAACGGGAATGGCGCTGCCGGTCTCTAAAGCTGTCTCATAACAGCGCTGTATCAAGGCAGTAGAAAGTGTGCATCTTGCCGCGTCGTGGACGAAGACGATCGCTTCCTCCGTGATCAGCGAGAGACCATTCTTCACGGAGTCGAAGCGGGTCGGTCCGCCGGTTGTGATCCGGATGCGGTCCTTCTCAAAATAGGCGTCAATGATCTCGCGTCCCATATCGACATAATCTTCCGCCAGCACCAGCACAATCTGCATGTCTTCATAAGCAGCCAGGAAGGTCTGAAGGGTGTAAAACAATACCGGTTTATGATGCAGCATGTGGAACTGTTTCGGCAGGTTGCCGCCCATTCTTTTCCCGGAACCTCCGGCAACGATAATCGCAACTTTCTTCATCCGGCAAATGTACGGCCGGACGACTAGTTTTTAATACGATTATCATCGGGTTTCGCACTTCTCCAGGCGGGCGCCATCGTATATTTGCTCATCATGAACTACCAGGAAACTTTAGACTATCTATACCACCGCCTCCCCTTGTTCAGCCGCGACGGAAGCCTGGCGATCAGGGAGGGATTAACCAATATCAAAGTCCTCTGCGAAATACTGGGCCACCCGCATCAGCATAAAAAAATGATACATGTTGCCGGCACGAACGGCAAGGGATCGGTGAGCCACATGCTTGCATCCGTGCTGCAATCGGCAGGTTACCGGACAGGTTTATATACTTCCCCTCATTTGAAAGACTTTCGCGAGCGCATTAAAATCAACGGGGAAATGATCCCTGAACAAGTCGTGATTGATTTTACTGAGAAACTGCAACCGGTTATCGAGGAGATCCGCCCTAGCTTTTTTGAAATAACCGTTGCCATGGCCTTTCATCATTTTATGACAAGTGATGTCGATGTTGCGGTGATCGAAACGGGGCTGGGAGGGCGGTTAGACAGTACCAATATCATACGCCCTGTAGTCTCTGTCATTACGAACATCGGCTTTGATCATATGCAATTGCTGGGCGACACACTGGAGAAGATCGCCATGGAAAAAGCAGGCATCATCAAGGAACAGGTGCCGGTGGTGATCGGCGAACGCAACAGTGAAACCGAAGCCGTTTTTACTAATGTTGCAGCAGAAAGACAGGCGCCGCTCTATTTTGCAGGAGATCATTTCCAGGTCATGGATTGGACTGCAACAGACCACGAGCTGATCGTACAGGTAGCGGAGCGTGGCAAAACTGATCATAGAAACTATCACCTGGACCTGACGGGGCAATACCAATCAAAAAACCTGTTGACGGCATTGGAAACCTGTCAGCTGTTGAAAGAGGCAGACTTTATGATTACGGAAGCCCATCTGCAACAGGGACTCCGGCATGCTAAAAAGCAAACCGGCCTGCACGGCCGCTGGGAAACGATCCGGCAACAGCCGCGCGTTGTGCTGGATGTGGCCCACAACGAAAGCGGCATGCGCGAGCTGATGAATCAACTGGAGCTGACGACTTACCATCGCCTGCATATAGTGCTGGGGATGGTAAAGGACAAGGATGTGAGTACGGTGTTGCAGTTACTGCCGCAGCAGGCGCGGTATTATTTTACCAATGCTCATATTCCGCGCGCCCTCGAAGGTGCTGTGTTAAAAGAGATGGCCGGCCCGTTGGGACTGTCTGGTCATGTCTATGAAAATGTGAACGATGCTCTTCGCGAAGCGCTTGCTCACGCGCATACGGATGATTTGATCCTGGTGTGTGGAAGTGTGTTCCTGGTAGGAGAGGTAAACCGGTAATTATTCACTTCGCAAGGAAAAGTATTGCTTCGAAGCTTTGACCGCCGGTGCCCAGGAAGCAAGGAATGAGACCACCATCACAGTAATGGCTACGAGCAGGAAGTCTGTTATTTTTAGTTCTACGGGAAAGTAATTGATCAGAAACGAACCGCCCTCAAGAGGAACCAGGTGAAATTGCTGTTGCAGCAACACCAGTACCAGCGCGATGATCATGCCAATGCCTGCACCGATGGTAGCCAACAAAAACCCTTCGCCCAGGAATATTTTCAGGATAAAACTTTTAGGCGCTCCCAGGGCGTTTAACACGCCGATGTCTTTTTGTTTTTCCAGGACCAGCATCGTCAGGGCGCCCACCATATTAAAGGCGGCTACAATCAGTATAATACATAATACAGCATAAAAGATCCACCGCTCCAGGTTCATGATCGCATACAGGTTTTGGTTTTGCTGGTAGCGGTTTTGAACAGTGTATTTCGGTCCGAAGATAGAGGCAAGTTGCTGGCCGATCTGTTCAGTCTCCGACGGATCTTTCACAGCGATCTCGACTCCGCTGTATTCATTCGCATTCAATTGCATAGACCGTTGCAGAAAATCGATGTTGGTCATCACATACTTATTGTCAAAATCCTGTTGGATCATAAACGACCCGGCTGTATGGATCGTGTCCGTGCTGATGTTTTCCAGCTCGTTCAATTCCTCCGAGTCGCTTTTGCGTGGAATGTAAATGGTCAGTGGATCCACATCGCTGCCGGCCCTCACGCCCAGCGCGCCTTCTATGCCCACGCCCAGCACCAGCAAAGGATGCTGGCTGTTGCCCACGTCAAACTTACCCGAATAAATATGTTGATTTACCGTTGTGGTTGTTTCATAGTTATGGTCCACTCCTTTTAGGTGAACAATGGACTGGTTGTTGCCGTTTTGCAGGATGGCCTTCTCTTCGACCACGAGCGAGAAATTTTTAATTCCCGAAAGGCCGCGTATTTGCTGTATCTGCTCCTGCGTCAGCGATATGATCTTGCCGGAGGCAGGGCCGATCTTGAGGTCCGGATAAAAAGAGGCGTAAAGGGACTTGACGAGCCCCTCGAAACCGTTAAAAACGCTTAATACTAAAATGAGCGAGGCAGTTCCTACAATAATAGCAACAATACAGATCCACGAAATGATATTGATCGCATTCGTGGATTTCTTGGCTTTAAAATAGCGCCACGCAAAAAGAGAAGTCAATAATTTAGAATTTGAGATTTAGGATTTATGATGTCTGATGTCTGACCTCAGAAGCATCATTTAAATTCATATATCAGACATCGTACATCAGACTTTCGACTTAATCGTTTCTCTCTTTCCGCTCTTCTTCGATCTTCTTGAACAATTCTTCCATGCGAAATACATGATCCAGTGTATCATCCGCGAAGAAGCGCAATACCGGCATGCTGCGCAGCTGGTGTCTTACGGATGCGGTCAGTTCTTTTTTAATTTCATGGTGGCGGTCTTCTATTTTTTTCAGCGCGGCCTCTTTATCATCGACCTGGAAAAAACTCAAATAAAATCTTGCTTCCAACAGATCGGGGGTCACTTTCACAGAAGAAATAGATACCATTCCGCCGCCGACCATATTCAGTCCCAGCCTTTGGAAAATAGTATTCATCTCTTCATTCAATAACCCGGCTACCTGTTTCTGACGTTTACTTTCCTGCATGATCATTCGTTTTTGTTACTGTAAAAGTAGCTACTTTGTAGGTTTTGCGCGGCACATTTAACAGACGACGGCACATTTTACTTTACCCGGGTAGAATACTGTCTGGCCGGTGTACAGCGCGCTTTGATTGTAAGCCTGACATGCAAGGCCTGTAAGGTTTTCAAAACTTCAAAGGTTTTTTCTGCTTTTCAAAATAGCGAAGTGCCAATGCCCTTCCCTTCTGAACCAGGTTTTTCCTGGTGTTTTTTATTGCCGTTTCCAGGCTGGTCGTTTTGTTATTGATAGATATTAGCTGATTAAAATAACGTGTCAATTTCTTTTCGGTATCATCAACGGTGCCACCAACGATGATCACCGGGAGGTGCGCCTTTTTAGCCAACAGTGCCACGCCATACGGCGCCTTGCCTTGCAGCGTTTGGTGATCAACGGCGCCTTCGCCGGTAATAACCAGATCCGCTTTTTGAAGTGCGGCTTCAAAATCTATCAGGTCTAAAAAATAGTCAATGCCATTGACCAACGTAGCGTTGCAGAGTGCAGCAAGCGACGCCGCAATACCGCCCGCAGCGCCGCTGTGCGGCAATGAACTCATATGGATCCCGGATATGTTGTAAACCGCTTTATCAAGGGCTTCCAGGTTTTGTTCCAGCTTTGGGATATCGTTTGTTGCGGCTCCTTTTTGCGGCCCGAATACACGAGCGGCACCATGCTTCCCCAACAATTTATTTCGCACATCGCACATCACTACTACCTCTGTCCGCATCAGCCGCCTGTTTACTGTAGTCAGGTCTATACTTTTCACCGATCCTAATTCAAAAGGAATATTGGATATCGTGTTCCCGTCTTCGTCTGAAAACCGAACACCCAGAGCCTGCAATAATCCCGCACCTCCGTCAACAGTGGCGCTCCCGCCGATGGCTAAAATAATCTTTGAAACTTGTGCATTTAACGCCCGCTTGATTAATATCCCAGTGCCAAAGGTGGAAGCAGTCATCGGATCGTATTCATCCGGTGTCAATAGTTTTAATCCAGATGCATCAGAAAGTTCGATAACCGCGGTCTTTTTATCTTTCGTGTAGTAGACAGGCGCTGTGATCGTCCTTCCCAGCGGATCGACCGTTTTGTAAAAGCGGGTGTATGTCTTTAAATATTTAGAAAGTAATTTTCCGGTGCCATCCCCTCCGTCCCCAACGGGCAAGGCTTCCATGGTACCAGGCAATCCACTGCTTTTCCAACCTTCCTGCAGTGCCTGCGCGACCTCGTCCGCAGGAAGACTGTTTTTAAAAGCATTAGGGGCGAGGATAATATGCGGTACTTTATTCTTAAAAGGCATCAGCTATTTTATAGACCCACGCGTATTGTCCCGGATGCTCGCCCGGAGCAAGGTTGGGCGCTGTTATGGCGATGCTGTTTCCTTTTTTAGCGAAAGCAACTTTGCCCTTGTAGCCCAGCAATGTCACGTTCGTGGCCTTAACTCCAGGTACCGCGATTTGTTTTTTCCAGCTGGTGGTCAACAGGTATAAGTCATTTCCTTTCCGGGTATAAAAAGCGGTGGTGTCCTTTTGCTTGGGGGCTTCCTTCCAGGCGGTGGTCTCGTAAATAGCGTCGCCATTGATTTTTAGCCAGTCGCCCATGTCTTTTAAACGCTGCTGCATGATCACGGGGATGGTACCGTCGGCTGCGGGGCCTATATTCAGTAGCAGGTTGCCGCCGCGCGAAACGATATGGATCAGCATATGAATCAACTGTTTACTGGTCTGGTATTGTTCCAGGTTTTCATTTCTATTATAACCAAATGATTCACCGATGCCCCGGCATTCTTCCCAGGGCCTTTCCAGGCTGGAGTTCCCGCTGCCGTATTCAGTCGTGTTAAAGCCGCCATGGTTGCGGCCACCGCCCCATCGATCATTGGTCACCACCGTATTTTTTACGGGCGATTCATTGTACAGCCAGGTTAGAAACTCGCGGCTGCGCCAGGTGGTGTCGCTTTGATCCCACTCGCCATCCGGCCAGATAATATCCGGTTTGTAACGCGTCACCAGATCTTTCATTTGGGGCAACATGTGTTCATCTACATACTGATGTACATCTTGTTTATACAGCGGATTATACCATTCGTACAAGGAATAATAAAAGCCCATGTGCAGTCCGGCTTTTTTCACTGCCTGGCTCAGGTCGCCTGCCAGGTCGCGATGAGGGCCGGCAGTAGCGGCGTTCCAGTTCCAGGACTCACGACTGGGCCACAGCGCAAACCCGTCATGGTGTTTGCTGGTAAGCACTACGTATTTAGCACCTGCATCTTTAAAGATGGTTGCCCATTGTTGCGGATCAAACAGCTCTGCTTTGAACATGCTGGCAAAATCCTGGTAATGGAATTGCGGGCCATAATTTTTGTTATGAAAGTCAACAAATTCTTTATGGATCTTCAGCTTTTCATTGTTCAGTCGCTCCCAATACCACTCGGCATAGTTACTGCCAAAGCCATCGGCGTTAGAATTCGTGGCCCACGACGGGACGCTATACAATCCCCAGTGAATGAAGATGCCGAATTTAGCGTTCGTGAACCATTCAGGTATAGGTCTGGCGTCGAGAGATTTCCAGTTGGGCTCATACTGGCCGAACGTTAAAATGGTACAGAGCAGCAAAGCAAAAGTGACCGTTATCTTACGCATAAATGTTAAAGAATTTTTATAAATGTCAAATATAACCGCAAAAAGTTGCAGTTTGCTGTTACGAATGGCTTTTTAAAAACGTCCTGAATCAGGGGCGCCAGGCAGCGCCCGTGAAGGAGCATCACGAAATGGCTCCCATCGATTTGACCATCAAAACATAACGAAAATGAAACGTTTACTGGTAATTCTTTCGCTGATCCCGCTGGTTTACAGTTCTGAACGACTGAGTATCGATCATATTTTGTGAGGGCGTAAAACATAACCGAGATGCGTGAGTGGGTAGTGATTCCGGGCCCATGCATGTGTAGGCAGGAACATGTTAGTACATGAGACTTTTATCGTTTAGCCCCACGCTGAAGTTCACCTTTGCACCAAGCGCATCCAACACTTTCAGGACCGTTTCCAAGCGTGCATTTTTCATACTGTTTTCAATTTTAGAGATTTGAGCTTTTTGCACGCCAACCAGGTCGCCGAATGGCTCTTGAGTCAACTGACGCTCTTGTCTCGCCTGCCTTATAGCTTGTCCCGGAAGGTCAATTCTGAGCTCCTGTTCAAATGCCTCGCGCTTTTTAGTTCCACGTTTCCAATGTGTTTGTCAATCATTATGTCTAAGGGGACAGGGCTAAGTTTCTTTGACGTGACCGTTTCGTTTATATTGTTTTCTATGCAGCGACATACTTCGAAAGTTACATATATATAAATGCTTATCATTCAAAAACCGTTTACATCTTTCCGACTTCAGGATTATTTTCCACGCCGCACCGATCTGAATCAAGGCAGGTTCCACCGGTAAAAAGTCCAAAGTTTCTGTACCTTTGCACACGGATGAGCCAGGAAGTGTTGCAGAATTTTTATCAGGATGACCCCCGCTGTTCCCAGATAGCGGCCAGCCTTCTATTGCCCCGTTCTTCCGAAAGCGGTTCGTCTATCGCACTCAACGGACTTTTCGGCAGCTCTGTTCCCTTCGTTGTGGCGGCTGCGGCACACCATTCGCCCGAGCTCAATCATGTGGTCGTTTTAAATGAAGCCGAGGACGCAGCTTATTTTCAGAATACGCTTGAAAATATCACCGGCGCGCTGGATATATTTTATTTTCCCTCTTCTTTCAAGACAAGAAAAAATTACAGGCTCCTCAATGCCTCTCACGTCATGTTGAGAACCGAGGCGCTGACCAAGCTCGCTTCCGGCAATGATGGACGCGAAGTGAGGCGGAAGATACTGGTGACCTACCCCGAAGCGCTGTTTGAAAAAGTGGTCATATCCAAAACGCTTTCAGATAACATTATTCATATCAAAACTTCAGAAAGTATTGATATTGGCGCGCTGTTGCTGAAGCTGGATAGCTTTGGTTTTGTGCGCAGCGATTTCGTGTACGAGCCCGGTCAATATGCATTGCGCGGAGGGATCTTTGATATCTATTCTTTTGGGAATGAGAAACCCTACCGTTTTGAGCTGTTTGGGAACGAGGTTGATTCTATCCGTATCATTGATCCTGAAACACAGCTGAGCGAAAGAAAGCTGCTTTCCGTGTCTATCATTCCCAATGTGGACACACAGTTTACTTCGGAAGAGAGAACGTCACTATTCGATTTTCTGCCCGATAACACGACTATCTGGTTGCAGGACCGGGAACTGTGTGAAGAACGGCTCAAGGACAATGTTGAAGAGCTCAACTATTTTTTAGAAGCCTATCCCACGCCATCCGTTTCCGCGAGTGGAGATGAAGATAAACTGATCAGGAAAGATCTTTCTGTGGATGATTTTATTAATTCGGAAGACTTTTTGAAGTCGATAGAACGCAGGCCGGTCGTGCATTTTGGCGGGAATGATTATAATGCCAAAGAGGAATTTGAATTCAACACCCAATCACAGCCGGCGTTCAACCGGCAGTTCGAATTGCTGATCAAAGATCTCAAAGAAAAAGAGCGGAAGAACTATAACATTTATATTTTTTCTGAAAACCCTAAGCAGCTTCAGCGGCTCCAGACCATTTTTGATGATCTGAAAGCGGAGCTTGTATTCAACCCGGTTTCGCTCTCTATTTACCAGGGTTTTATTGATGATGATCTTAAAATCGTTTGTTATACCGACCACGAAATTTTTCAACGGTACCACAAATACAAGGTCAAGCAAGCGTATAATAAAAATAAAGCCATCACCTTGCGCACGTTGCGTGAGCTGCAGCCCGGCGATTATGTCACGCATATAGATCATGGAGTGGGCGTCTATAGCGGGTTACAGAAGATGGACGTCAACGGCAAATTGCAGGAAGCCGTCCGGTTGATCTATAAAGACAAAGATGTACTCTATGTCAATATCAACTCGCTCCATAAAATAGCTAAGTATACGGGCAAAGACGGCAGCGTGCCGAAAGTCAATAAACTCGGTAGTGATGTATGGAACCGGTTAAAGGAAAAGACCAAAGCCAAGGTTAAGGAGATCGCGTTTGACCTGATCAAGCTGTACGCTAAACGTAAGGCCCAGCAAGGCTTTGCGCATACGCCCGACAATTACATGCAAACCGAGCTGGAGGCTTCATTTATTTATGAAGATACGCCTGACCAGAGCCGGGCTACTGCTGATGTAAAAAAAGATATGGAGTCCTCTTCGCCCATGGACCGGTTGATTTGCGGCGATGTAGGTTTTGGAAAGACAGAAGTCGCGATCCGCGCGGCTTTCAAGACATGTGTTGACGGTAAACAGGCTGCGGTACTCGTTCCGACCACGATTCTCGCGTTTCAGCATTATAAAACTTTCAGCGAGCGACTAAAAGAGTTCCCGGTAACGGTAGATTTTATCAATCGTTTCAAGACTGCGAAAGAAAAGAAGGAAACGCTCGAAAAGCTGAAGGCCGGCAAGATCGATATCCTGATCGGTACGCATGGTATCATCGGGAAGGATGTGAAGTTCAAAGACCTTGGCGTATTGATCGTGGACGAAGAGCAGAAGTTTGGTGTGGCCCACAAGGAAAAGATAAAGACGATACGTACCACGGTGGATTGCCTGACTTTGACGGCAACGCCGATCCCGCGTACTTTACAGTTCTCGCTGATGGGAGCAAGGGATCTGAGTATTATCAATACACCGCCGCCCAACCGCCAACCCATCCAGACGGAAGTGCAGGTATTTAATGAAGACTTTGTGCGGGACGCTATTTATTTTGAAACGGAGCGGGGCGGACAGGTGTTTTTCATTCACAACCGGGTGGCGGGTCTGGCAGAGATGGCTACGCTGATACAGGGTCTATGTCCCGATCTGTCAGTGAGCTACGCCCACGGGCAAATGGAAGGGCATAAGCTGGAAGAAAAAATCCTGGATTTTATCGACCGGAAATATGACGTGCTGGTATGTACCAATATTGTAGAGAGCGGCGTAGACATACCGAATGTCAATACGATCATCGTAAACAACGCGCATCATTTTGGTTTGAGTGATTTGCACCAGTTACGGGGTCGTGTGGGCCGGAGTAATAAAAAGGCCTTCTGCTATTTGCTGGCACCGCCGATGAGCACATTGCCCAGCGACTCGCGGAAGCGGCTTCAGACCCTTGAGCAACACAGTGAGCTGGGAAGCGGCTTCCAGATTGCGATGCGCGACCTGGACATCCGCGGGGCAGGAAACCTGCTCGGCGGAGAACAAAGCGGATTCATGGCCGAGATCGGTTTTGAAATGTACCAAAAGATCCTGGACGAATCTATCCGCGAACTGAAGCGTACGGAGTTTAAAGATCTGTTTAAAGAAGAGATCAGCAAGCAGGATGATTTTGTCCACGATTGTACGATCGATACAGACCTGGAAATTTTGATCCCGGATGAGTATGTTGAGAATATCACCGAAAGGCTGTCGCTCTACCAGCGTTTGGATAACTGTGAAAATGATGAAGAACTGCAGGCCATGCATGATGAACTGGCGGACCGCTTTGGACCGGTGCCTGCGCAGGTAGATGACCTGTTTGAAACCGTCAAATGCCGCAAGCTGGCGATAGACCTGGGTTTTGAAAAGATGAGTCTCAAAAATGAGACACTGCGTTGTCACTTCATCAATCGTCCGGATTCTCCTTATTTCGAATCGGATATTTTCCAGAAGATCATTGAATACCTGCAAACACAAACCAATAAGGCCCGGTTAAAACAGACCGGCAAATTATTCCTGCTGATTGCTGAACCGATTCCATCCATGACGGAGCTGCGTGAGTTCCTGGCGGAGATGCATGCCTTTGTTATTCCTAAATAGCCACTCAGTCACCTCGGTTCATCTCTACCAATAAATCGTTCCCTGCCTTTTAAAAAGTTGAGTGCGCGTTGTATGTTCCTGTTGAGGCTGTCCTCTGTCTTCAACCCGGCGAGATACCGGGTGATCTCTTTTTGCAGTGAGGGAGGGAGTGATTCGTACACAGATGCTGCCTCTTTATCTTGCTGCAACGCCTTCAGGAATGCGGGTGGAGCAGTGACGGTTGGCGGAGAAGTGTTGTAAGATATCGTGATATCAAGGGTTTCGCCGATGCGTTTCGGAGAATCCTTTAACATGGTCGTGTTAATATATAACCTCCAGTCGCCCTGGTATTTTAACAAAGTCTGCTGGTAGGGTTGTTTATTAACGGTGCCTTTAACCGGTATAGGGCCTTTGTCTTTACCGGCCTGTTTAAAAACTGCTGTAAGTATATCATCGGGGACGGGGACATACGGGTTGATACCAATGATCTCCAGAATAGCATGAAATTGATGTACAGGCAATTTTCCCATGGCGTTTTTTTTGCAAAGTACTAAAGGATGTTCCAAAGTTGAATAAAATAAAAGACCTGCCGGGAAGCAGGTCTTAAAAAGATCATAAGCAGTATGCTTACATATATTTCGTTTTGCCGGGAACTGCTATCGGATAGCTTCCGTCAGCGTTGGGAACAACAGGCGGGGTTGCGTCAAAGCTGTATTTCTTCGGCATGATATCAATGCCACTGTTCAGTGCTTTTTCGAAATCGATCACCTGTCCGCTATAGGTTGCCATACGTCCTACAATACCGGTCAGTGTGCTCAATGCGCCGTATTCTGCGTTATCAAATTTGTATTCACCCTTCGCGATCGCTTCAAACAATTCGTCGTGCTCGGTCTGGTAGGGGTTGTTTTCTTTCTTTTTATCAAAAGCAAACAAGGTCTTGCCGGTATGGTCTTTTATTACGGCGGCGTCTCCGAAAATTTTTCCTTTAGTGCCCACGATCAGTTCATCCACCTTGCTCATGGTGCGCGGAATATGGCGGCACTGGCTGTTCAGGATGCTGCCATCAGCATAATGAAACTCCACAAAATGGTGATCAAAGATCTCTCCGTATTTTTTATCGGTGCGTACCTGCCGACCGCCCATGCCTTGTGCTTTCACAGGGAAACCACCTTTGAACCAGTTGATCACATCGATATTGTGCACGTGTTGCTCTACGATATGATCACCGCACAGCCAGTTAAAATAATACCAGTTGCGCATCTGATATTCCATCTCTGTCTGGCCCGCTTCGCGCTCTTTCACCCACACGCCGTCATTATTCCACCACGCTTGTGCGGAAGTGATGTCGCCGATCAGGTCTTTATTTTTAAATAACTCGCGATAGGAGTTTTGATACCTTCTTTGTAACCCGACTACTACGTTCAGCTTTTTTTGTTTAGCTATCTCCGCTACATCCAGTACTTTCTTAATGCCTGCAGGATCGGTCGCAACCGGCTTCTCCATGAATACATGTTTGCCGCGTTTTACTGCTGCTTCAAAATGGATCGGTCTGAAACCCGGAGGTGTGGTGAGTATGACCACGTCTGCCAGCGCGATCGCTTTTTCATAAGCGTCGAAGCCTACAAACTTTCTTTCTTCCGGAACATCCACGCGGCTTTTGTCCAGTCCGTTCTCCGCCAGGTTGCCCGTAATCGCTTTATAGCAGCTGTCGATACGATCTTTAAAAGCGTCTGCCATCGCCACCAGCTGCACGTTTTGTTTAGTGCTCAGGGCCTGAAATGCAGCGCCCGTTCCGCGGCCGCCACATCCGATTAATGCAATTTTTATGGTACCCGCAGCGCCGGAAAAGAAATTGGCCCTGCTGAGAAGAGGTGCGGCCATCAGGCCACCGGCAAGCAAACCGGATTGTTGTACAAACTTTCTACGAGTTGTTTTATTGTCCATCTTTTTTATTTTGATGTTTAATGTATGAAGTATTCGTTACGTCAGCTTAAGAAGGCTGAATGATGGGTTACCATTTCCGGATACAATGCTTCGCAATTCTGAACCCACTCTTCAACTATCATTCAACGACCGTTCCAACCGAGGCCTACAAGCTCAGGTAAGTATCAAAAAATTGCTGAGCTTCGGCTTTCGTCGGTTGCTTTACAGGTCTCACCAGTCTGAACCCGACAAAAGGGGCATCTGCGTTCCACCATTTGCTTTTAGGAATCTGGGGATCTCTTCTGTTCCAGATCAGATCAGAAGGTTCGCGATTGGCGCTTCTTAGTTTGTCAGCAGGATCGTCATAATCACCACCGCGCACTAGCAAAGGATGTCTGGTGGTCGGGGTGTTCACCGGGTCTGTAGCTCCTTTTCCGGCCTTGCCATAAGCGTCTTCGGCATATTGGTCGAGCACCCATTCCTGCACATTGCCCAGCATGTCGAACAATCCCCAGGCATTGGGTTTTTTAAGACCCGTTTTGTGATATTTATTTTCGCTGTTAGCACTGTACCACGCGTAGTCCTTTAATTGCGCACTGTCCTTTCCGAAGGGATAAACCGTTTTGGATCCGGCGCGGCAGGCATATTCCCATTCAGCTTCCGTAGGAAGTCGATAAAACACACCGGTCTTTTCATATAGCCATTTGCAATACATGATCGCACCATGTTGCTTCATACTATTGGCAGGGAAACCACCTTCTTTTCCCATTCCAAGCGTAACATCTACATAAGGCCTTGACGGGCGGGATATAGCATCTACCTCACTGTTTTCCGCGTAGGTTTCATCATTAAGGTATAATCCAAATTCATCGTGGGTCACCTCTTTGGCGCCCATCCAGAAAGCGCTAAGGTTCACCTGATGGGGCGGACGCTCATCCGCTTCCACTTCACTTCCCATTACAAAGCTCCCTGCTTTTATCGGTACCATCGTAAAACGGATGCTTGATCCCGGAATGGCTTGTTCGTACTTTTCAAAAGAAACATTTTGGGCATGCGCACTGGAGAGGGCAATCACAGCACACATCGTTACAAGAGAATATTGCATGGCCTTAAAGATATAAAACTAACGGGAAAAAAATGTTGTGCAAACGATTGTTTAGGTTGGATCGCCAAGTTTTGCTATTTTCCGGTATCTATTTTCCTTTATTTTTCAACAGAAAGCATTTTATTAAATAAAACGTAACGATGCAACGCAGGTCATTTTTAAAGAAAACTGTGCTCTCAACCGGCGCCCTCGCTGTCACTTCAACCGGTTTCAGCAATAATCAAAAATGGAAAGATCAGCCCTTTCACCTCGACTATGCGCCACACGAT
Organism: Niabella sp. ZPM-14; assembly: GCF_055693045.2. NCBI lineage: Bacteria > Pseudomonadati > Bacteroidota > Chitinophagia > Chitinophagales > Chitinophagaceae > Niabella > Niabella sp. ZPM-14. The sequence continues at coordinate 1,894,895 of NZ_CM181148.1, read as the reverse complement.
GGCATGTTTGCCAATAGCGGCGGTAAAGATTTTATCGATCAGATCAAGTATATGTATGATCGCGGTTTCAGGTCGATAGAGGACAACGGCATGGCCGGCAGGTCGCCCGACATGCAAAGTAAGATCGGGGAAACCCTTTCCAAGCTGGGTATGCGGATGGGTGTTTTTGTAGTGCCCAAAGGTGGGAACGGTGCGAATACCCTGGCTGCTAAGAAGAAGGAACATATCGATATTTTCCTCGATGGCTGCCGGAAATCTGTAGAGATAGCTAAACGCTGTAATGCCAAATGGGTGACGGTTGTTCCGGGTGATTTTGAAAGATCACTGCCTCTGGCGGTACAAACCGCCAACGTTGTGGAAGCGCTGCGCCGCGGTGCCGAGATCTTTGAACCTCATGGTATCGTGATGGTGCTCGAGCCGCTCAGTGATACGCCCGACTTGTTCCTGAGATATTCCACACAGACTTACGAGATTTGCAAAGCTGTGGATAGCCCGAGTTGTAAGATCTTGTACGATGCGTATCATATGCAGAAAAATGAAGGCAACCTCATTAAGAATATGGAGCTCTGCTGGGATGAGATTCCTTATATACAGGTGGGTGACAACCCCGGCCGTAAAGAACCGACAACAGGTGAGGTCAACTATAAAAACGTATTCAAATTTTTACACGAGAAAGGATACAAAGGTGTGGTAGGCATGGAGCATGGCATTTCGCAACCCGGCAAGGCGGGTGAGGAAAGGCTCGTACAGGCTTACAGGGAGGTGGATGATTTTATGTAGGAGCGATGGACCATGGAATATAGACCATAGTCCATGGTCCATAGTCCATAGATTATCGGCATCAACTATTTAACATTACCCATCCACCTTTTCACGAGCGGAGATAAGAGCAGTATTAATGCCCCTGCAACAGCAGATGCAATCGCAATTTGCTTCAATATGGTAGCGTAATAAGGGAGCGAAGCGATCGCATTATTTTGTACCGCCGAAGGCACGCTCATCAGCTTGCCTATTTTCCCCGCCAGGAACTCGCCGCCGGCGCTTGCAAAGAACCAGATACCCATCATCACTGCGACCATCCTCACGGGCGAAAGCTTGGTGATCATCGATAAGCCGATAGGCGAGAGGCAAAGCTCTCCCGCGATAATAAACATATAGCCCATGATGAAGGGGATCAGACTGATGAGGCCCGCCTGCGCATGGAGACAGCCCAGGTAGAACACCAGAAAGCCGATGGCCATAAAGACAAACGAAAATCCAAACTTAACCGGTGTAGCAGGCTCTGCATTTCTTTTTGCCAGCCAGGTCCACAGCCAGGCAAAGAAAAAGCTAAGCACTACCACCCAACCCGGCGGTAAAAAATTATTAACGGCCAGGGGCGCCAGTTCCACGCCCATGACGTTCATATCCACATTACGCATGGCAAACAAGTTCAGCGAGCCGGCGTTCTGCTCGTAAAATGCCCAGAACAATATTGAAAAGATGATCATGAACAGCGCTGCGATCAGCTTGTTTCTTTCTGCCGGCTCCATCCGGAAGGCTTCCCACAACACGTAGCCAACGGCCACAATACCGAGAATGCTCATGAAGTAGTCCATGATCTCGTGCCGGTTGAAAAGCGCCACTACAATGGGCACTACCAGCAAGGAGGCAAGATAGATGAGGTATTCCTGGTTAACGCCGGCGATTCTTTTTTGCAGCGCCAACAGGTTAGGTGGTAATCCCCGGTGTCCGAGAGATTTTTGACCCAACAAAAACACGATCAATCCGACTGCCATAAAAATACCGGCCAGTCCGAATCCATAATGCCAGTTGATCACCTGGCCTACGTAACCGCATAGTAGTCCGCCCAGCGCTCCGCCGATATTGATCCCCATGTAAAACAAAGAGAAGCCGCTGTCGCGCCGAGGATCATTCTCCTCGTAAAGAGTGCCCACGAGGCTTGAAATATTAGGTTTGAAAAAACCGTTGCCGCAAATGATAAAGGCCATACCGTAAAAAAAGCTCCACTCCTGCGGTAGCGCCAGCACCAGGTGCCCGATGGTCATCAACACACCACCATAGATCACCGCGCGGCGATAGCCCAGGAACCGGTCTGCCAGCATACCGCCCAGCATGGGCATCGTGTACACGAGGGCCGAGTAAGCGCCAAGGATCCCATAAGATTTGGGCTCATCAAATTTCAGCTCGGTCACCATGTAGGCAATCAGCAAGGCTTTCATCCCGTAAAAGGAAAAGCGTTCCCACATTTCGGAAAAAAATAAGAGATACAACTGGCGGGGCTGTTTGCCTACGGCTCTTTGGGTCATATAGTCCAATTAAAAAAGTCCTAAAGCAATGTTTAGGACTGGTTGTTTAAAAGTAAAATAATTTATTTAACGCCGTGCATTAACCTTTTCATGACGGGTGTAAGCAGCATGATCAGGACGCCCAGACCTATCGGAATCAATGTGAAGATCAGGAAGAAGGTTTGCATGGAATATTTGGTGGTGATCTCATCGATCATACCGCCCATGGTGCCTGCGAGTTTATTACCGATAGCCATCTGGAGGTACCAGATACCGAACATGATGCCCACCATGCGTCCCGGTACCAGCTTACTCACATAAGAAAGACCCACTGGTGATACAAACAGTTCGCCAAGCGTGTGAAACAGATAAGCGATCACCAGCCAGATCATGCTGACAGAAGCTACCTTGGCGCCTACCGGGATGCCTGATGCGCCAAACGCTAATGCGCCAAAGCCGATCCCCAGCAGGATCATGCCTAAGCCGTTCTTCACTGTCGCCGGCGGATTGAAGCGGCTTTCCCAAATTTTGGACACCAGCGGTGCCAGCGTAATAATGAACAAAGCATTCAAAGAGCCAAACCAGGAAGCAGGCACTTCGGTAGCTGCGGCAATGAACTGGTTGTAGAGCATATAAATCACCAGGATCCAGATGATAGCAAAGCCTATTGCCAGGATCAGGTTACCGGTAGCATAATTTTTAAAGGTTTGTCCGAATAGTTTCAGCAGCACGTAAGTGATCACGACCATCGGGATGATCACGATCAGCGTATTCACAATATTGAAAATAAGTTTGCTATGATCCGTTAACACGCGGTCTGTATAATCTCTTGCAAAAATGCTCATAGAGCCTCCGGCCTGCTCAAACGATGCCCAGAAAAACATCGAAACAAAGGCCAGTACCACAATCGCGATCATCCGGTCGCGCAACAGTGCCTCATATTGAAAAATTCTTTTGAACAGCACCAGCACAAACAAGATCAGCGCCACCAGTACGACAAAATTGCTTCCGTCGAGGCTGCCAACACTGAAAGGGAACATGTTGAAAGATGATATTTTAGACACCGGATCGTTGATCACCCACGTCAGTCCGAGCACAGAAACCAGTACGATCAGCACCAGGTCTAACTTTGAAAAAGGATTGATCTTTACTTTATCAATGTCGCCGACGGCTGGTTTTTCTGCAATAACCGCTTCCACAGATTCTGCAACTTCAGGAGCAGCAGCAGTGTCAGCCGCCTTCTTAGGCTTTAGTCCCACATTGCCAAAGATTCCCTGGGTGAAATAAAATTGTAGCATACCCACCAGCATGAAGATACCGGCTAAACCAAATCCGTAACTCCATCCCACGTTCTCACCGAGATAGCCGCACAACAACATACCGAGGAATGATCCTGAATTCACGCCCATATAAAAGATCGTGTAGGCGCCATCTTTTTTTTCAGGATGTTTTTTATACAACTCAGAGACGATGGAAGTCATGTTGGGTTTAAAGAAACCGTTGCCCAATACGAGCAATACCAGCCCGATGTATAAAAAGGCCTTGTCCGTTTCTATGGCCATCGATGCGTGTCCCAGGGTCATTAGCGACGCGCCCAAAACCACTGCCCACCGGTATCCGAGGATCTTATCAGCAAAATAGCCTCCCAGGATCGGGGTCAGGTAGGCCATCGCCGTATAGGATCCGTATAAGGCCAATGCATGCTCCCTCGGCCATCCCCAGCCTGGATTGTCGCCTATAAGAGATGAAGTGAGAAATAATACAAGCAGTGCCCTCATGCCATAGTAGGAGAACCGTTCCCACATTTCCGTAAAAAATAATACAAACAGGCCTGAGGGATGACCCAATACGCGGCTCTTAAAAAAGTCGTTTTCGGTTGCGGACATATTAATTTTTTTTAACGATATTGGTAAATATAATAATTTACCTGTAAGCAAATGCAACAGGGCAAATATAGGGGGTGTTGCACGATTTTGATCGCCAACCCCTTTTTTGTAGGCTTCAGCTGCTCCGGCCCACACGCGCATACTGCTAAAGGTAACTTTCTGAATATTTTACCGGCCACCAACCTTGCGCCCGGTAATTCTTTTTGTTACCTTCACGCCCACTAAAAACGCATAAGAAATGAATATATTAATACTCGGAGGCGGTGGAAGAGAACATGCACTGGCCTGGAATATCAAGGAAAGAGGGCAGGGACAACATGAGCTGTTTATCGCACCGGGGAATCCGGGCACTGCACAATGCGGTACTAATATTGATATTGCAGTGACTGATTTTGAAGCGTTGGGCCAGTTTTGCCTTCAGCAAAAAATCGATATGGTGATTGCAGGTCCCGAAGAGCCGCTTGTAAAGGGCGCCTGGGACTATTTTCAAAAAGATGCGCTGAAGCATATCCATTTTATAGGCCCTTCCCAGTTTGGCGCTCAGCTGGAAGGCAGCAAAGCCTTTGCCAAAGCCTTTATGCAACGGCACCAGATCCCCACTGCTGCCTACCGGGAATTTTCTGCTGCCCAGTTTGAAGAAGGCGTTAATTATTTGAAGGAACATTCATTGCCGATCGTTTTGAAAGCAGACGGGCTCGCAGCAGGTAAGGGCGTGGTGATTTGCCAGACGCATGCCGATGCAATTATCGAGTTTGAAGCGATGCTCGTGCAGGCCAAGTTTGGTGAGGCGGGTAAGACGGTGGTGGTGGAGCAGTTCCTGGATGGGATCGAGATGAGTGTCTTCATCCTGACCGATGGCAAAGAATATGTGTTGTTGCCCGAAGCAAAAGATTATAAACGGATCGGTGAGAAAGATACCGGCCTTAACACAGGTGGCATGGGCGCTGTAAGCCCTGTGCCGTTTGCGTCAGCTGAGTTTATGGAAAAAGTGACCCGCAAGATCATTGAGCCGACGGTTGCAGGTTTAGCACAGGAAAAGATCAACTACACCGGCTTTGTATTTATTGGCCTGATCAAAGTGAACAACGAACCTTACGTAATCGAATACAATTGCCGCATGGGCGATCCTGAAACAGAAGTGGTCATGCCGCGTCTGAAAAATAACCTGGCCGAACTTTGTCTCGCGGCGGCGGAGCACCGGTTGAGCCAGGTTGCGATTGAAACCGACAAACGCAGCGCGGCGACGGTGGTAGCTGTCAGCGGCGGCTATCCGGGCGCGTTTGAAAAGGGATATAAAATTACTTTCCCCCCTCCTTCGGAAGCGCCGGGGGAGGTTATCATTTTCCAGGCAGGGACAAAAGCCAAAGATGATCATATCGTTACCAGCGGTGGCCGCGTGTTATGCGCGACGTCCTTTGCTGATGATATTCCGGGCGCTGTAGCCCAATCAAGGGAAGCGCTCTCCGGAATTTCGTTTGATGATATGTATTTCCGGAAAGATATTGGCTACGAATTCGGCGCGTAATTTCTTTGTTGCCGGGCCGCCGCTCTTTCGCAATCGGGATGGCATCAATATTGCTTGCTCGGATAAGGCCCCTCCGGCATAAACTGGTGGAATGGCGTTCAGACGAGCGTCGTAGTCTTCATCCGAAATACTTGGATCATCTATTAAATATTCAAATTTCTATTATGACCCGGTTAAAAAATACGATGCCCCTGCTGCTGCTGGCGATCCTGCCTGCCGCTGTATCTGCTCAGGGCAAGATCAATAATGAGGCGAAGAAGAAGTGGGCGGAACAATCGCCGGTAACGGTAAAAACCGCTGTAGGCCCGCTGGTATTACAACCTCCTTTTAAAACAGAGTCGGCTAACAAGAACAGTAAGACCATTGATTGGCCGGAGGGACGCACACCGCAAGCACCGGAAGGGTTTACTGTTACGCGCTTTGCTGACAAGCTGGAAAACCCGCGCTGGACCTACCTTGCACCGAATGGTGATTATTTTGTTGCAGAAGCGGGTACGCGTAAAAGCGCCAACCGGATCACGCTGCTGAGAGATTTGAACAAAGACGGATCGGTAGATGAACGACATGTGTTTATCGAAGGACTGAACCGCAATTTCGGAATGCTGGTGCTGGGCAATTATTTCTACGTCGCCAATACAGATGGCGTTTATCGCTATCCGTATCAACCCGGTGCCACCAGTCTTAAAGGGGAGGGGGAAAAGATCATCCCGCTTTCTGCCAGCGGCTATAACAACCACTGGACACGGAATATCATTACTAATAAAGCAAAAAATAAAATATACATCACCGTAGGGTCTGCCAGTAACGTCGGCGAGCAGGGCATCGAAAAGGAAGAAGGACGCGCCCTGATCTATGAAGCAAATCCTGATGGCTCCGGTTTGAAAATATATGCGAGCGGCTTACGCAATCCGGTGGGACTCGATTGGAACCCTGTTACCGGAGCGCTTTGGACGGCAGTTAACGAGCGGGATGGTCTGGGTGACGATATTGTGCCGGATTACGCTACCAGCGTAAAGCGGGGCGGTTGGTACGGATGGCCGTTCAGCTATTATGGAAAGGTCAGGGATCCCCGCTGGGAAGAAGAGCCGCATGAAGACCTGGTGAAAAAATCCATCATTCCTGATGTGCCGCTGGGCCCGCATACGGCTTCGTTAGGCTTGACGTTTTATACAGGCAGCCAGTTTCCGGCGAAATACAAAAACGGGGCTTTTATCGGTCAGCATGGTTCCTGGAATCGCTCCAAACTCTCAGGATATAAAGTCGTCTTTATTCCCTTCGTTAAAGGCAAGCCACAGCCACCGGTTGATTTCTTGACCGGCTTTATTGCCAGCGAAGAAAAGAGCGAAGTATATGGAAGGCCGGTGGGCGTTACGGTTGCTACAGACGGCTCCTTGCTGGTAAATGATGATACCTCAGGTATTATCTGGAAAGTAAGCGCGAAATAGTAAAAAAAGACATTAGGTCTTCAATATTATTAACCATGAAAATTGTAAATGAGATTTGCAATTTTCATGTTTATATTTTGGGCAGTTCCTGCTCCAAAAACTGTTTTAAGTTATAATGAATAACGTTATCCTTCCCGGGATACACGTCTCCATAGGCCGTAATGATGAATTTTTTAGGTGGCTTTAATGCTTCTATACTTTCGTAAAAGCCACGTGATACCGATGCCTGTGTGCTGGTTTTTATTTCGATAGCGGCCTGAACTTTATTTCGTTTTACCAGGACCAGGTCTATTTCGGCACCGTTGTGGGTGCGGTAAAAAAATAAGGAGATGCCTGGGGAAAGCGCCTGGGCTATCTGTTCAATAACATATCCTTCCCATGATGCCCCGATAAGAACATTTCCTCTTAACTCATCCACTGTTTCAATGCCGGCAAGCCTGTGCAGCAGTCCGCTGTCGCGTATATAGATCTTAGGAGATTTGACAAGCCGTTTATTAACATTGATAAACCAGGGTTGCAGTCTTCGTATTAAGTAAGCACCTTCGAGGTAGTCAAGATAACGATGCACGGTAGGGTTTGTAACGCCAAGGGCCCGGGCATAGTTCTCAGCATTTAAAAGAGCTGCGTTATTATATGAAAGCATCCGCCAAAAATTCCGGATTAGTGAGGCGTTCAGGTTGATATGAAAAAGTTGGTTCAAGTCCCGTTCTATATAACTTCTTATGAAGTTGTCGATCCAGTCTCTGCTGAGATTCTCGGTTTTTGCAGTTAAAGCATCGGGAAAGCCACCCCGGAACCAATGCTTTTGTAAAGAAATGCTTTTGGGTAGTTCAGTAAGACCTATGGGTGTCAATTCTATGTAAGCGATTCTGCCGGCCAGCGATTCGGAGACGCCTTTTACGAGGTCTGGCGACGCGGAGCCCGTTATAATGAAGCGTCCCGGCTTTTTGCTATCATCGATGAGGGATCGAAGTACGTTAAATAGTTCAGGCATGTATTGGATCTCATCCAGTATGACGCAATGATCCTTTTGAAACTGTAAATAAGTTTCCGGGTCGGAGAGCTTCAATCTGTCCGAAGGCCTTTCAATGTCAAGGTAAACGCTTTCTTTAGCAAGATTTTTTACGATTGTTTTTGCTAAAGTAGTTTTTCCCACTTGTCTGGGACCGAGGATGGCAACAGCGGGAAACTGTTTCAACAACTCGTGTACCTTCTTGATAAGTATCCGCTTTATCATGATACTTAAAGATACTAACTAACCATGAAAATTGTAAATCTAATTTTTAATTTTCATGGTTGTGTTTTCCATGATTCGCGTCTGTATTCTAAAAGGTCGCCCGGCTGACAATCCAGCGCCTTGCAAATGGCGTCCAGCGTTTCAAGGCGGACGGCTTTGGCCTTGCCATTTTTGAGAATGGATAAATTGGACAGCGTAATGCCTACCCGCTCGCTTAACTCGTTAAGCGACATTTTACGCTTCGCCATCATCACATCAAGATTAATTATAATTGCCATACTACACCGTTAATTCATTTTCCGTTTGAAGTTCAATCCCTCTTTTAAACACCTGTGCAATTACAAACAAGGTAACGCACATGAACAACCACACATCAGCGCCGGCCAGGTTCAGATCTTGTAAATCGGGCATGGGTACCCCCCCGCCTTTCAGCCAATAAACATACTTACTGCCGAACGCCGAAAATAGGCCAATCAATAAGGCAAGAAACGCTGCCCCGGAAATAAAATGTGTGACCTGGCGGGTGAAAGGTCTTGCCAGATCGAGCTTCTTATTGTGAAGCATTTTTATGATGAGGTAAAAAAGATAAGCTTTCAACAAAGCAGTGATTGCCATCGTTACTACCTGTGCCAGGAAGTATTGATGGTCGTAGTTGAATAGGGCTGTCAGGTCCGCTTCCTGCCACAAATAAGGAACAGTTTCTGGTCGGACAAGGACGAAGATGGCATTGGTAAGTAAGCCTCCGGCCTGCACACAAAGGCCGGCAAATATGATCCAGGCAATCACCTGGAGAACCCTGAGTATAAATGTTGTTTTCATTGACGGGAGTTTGAAGTGTTCACTTGCGATGAATGGTCGCTTTTCTCGGGAGCGGATCAGATAGTAAGTTCCTGTTCCTGCTGGATCATCAGGCCCTTTTGATATACGGAGGCTACTACAAACAGTATCAGCCCGATGATGAACCCGCTGCCGATATTGACCGCCGGGCTGAAAAACATACCCGGGAACTCTTGCTGCAGAATCTGCTTCTTGATAAAATAATCAACGATCTTCAGACACTCATTGCCGATAAACAGGAAAGCCAATATATGCATGTATCGGACAATCTTACTGTGAAAAGGCCGCTCCGCAGATACATCTTTCAAAATGCTCCGGAAATACCAAAGCGTCAGAATGCCCAGGCACATGTAAAAAAGGGTAATGGCCACGTTATAATATCCGGATGGGCTGTTCAACCGCACATTGTACTTAAAATGATTTAAGATCCTGGTATAAGACGACGTTGCATTTTTCGCAGCCTGCGTATCGCCTTCACTCTTTACGCCAAAAGCCACGACATCGTAACTCTTGGTAGATGGCACGCTGCGGAAGCCTGCGATGTTAAGCAGGGAAATGATCAGGAAGCCTGCAGTTAAGAAGATCAAGGCGTAGTAGCCGATGGTGCTGATCGGCAGTAAGATGCGGATAGAGGTTCTGGCATTCATGAGTAATTATTTTTAATGCCAAAGCTACGAGTGTATTATCAATAAACAAAATAAATTTATTGTAATTCAATAAATTTATTTTGAAAGTCGTAATGTTCCTGTCTTCGACACATGCAAGACCCCTGCCGCTGATAGATCATCAGCGCTAATTTTGATGTTCTGTAAAGCCGGTTATTTATTTTCTTCTACACTGGCATCGGGCGCATTGGCTTTTACCGAGGATACGCCGTTATCGCGCGATTGACGGCTTTCGTACATCTGGCTGGTGCCGATGACTTGCCCGTTGCCTGCTTTCAAATTGAAGTAAAACTTTCCATTGACAGCATCCAGCAATTCGTATTTGGAGTTGTCAGGCGCATTGGTCTTAACAGATGCAATGCCATTCTCGCAGGCGGCCCTGCTGGAATAGCCCTGGCTGGAGAGGATCACCTGGCCATTGTCGGCATGTAAATTAAATTGGTAGTCGTCGTTTTTCCGGATAGAGATTACAAATTTTCCCATAGTAAGCTGCTTTTGTTTACCGTAAATATGCTTAAAATATTTCAAGTAAACAAATCGGGTGCATTACTTTTTTCGATTTTATTGTGTTTTTATCTCAGAAATCTCAAAGAGAATACGCAAGAAGCAAAAATAGAAAAGAGGAAAAATGTGATACATCCCAACAACTCTGCGGATCACTATAATCCTAGTACTCCTTTTAATTTGCTGTACCCGTTGCGGCTTACATTTATTTTGGCGCCGTTTTTTAATACGGCTACGTGGCCATCTTTTTCATAAGGGTCGATGCGGGTGATCTCCTGGATGTTGACAATAAACGAACGGTGGCTGCGTACAAACATATCCGCCGGAAGAAAGGATTCGAAGAATGCCATCGTTTTATTCTTCAGAAAATAGCCGTCCTTGGTGAAGATCTTCACAAAGTCATCTGCAGCTTCAAGGTATAGCACTTCCTGCACCGGTATGATCTTGATCTTACTGCCGTTTTTCACCACAATGCGGGTGTTGCTGCCGGGCAGTTGGGCATCGTTGAGGAGTTCTTTGGTCTGCTCGGCCATAGCAGGCCGGTTCTGGGCCTCAAACTTGGCCACTGCTTTATCAAAACGTTCCTGGTCAAAAGGCTTCAGCAGGTAATCAATAGCATGCGCTTCAAAAGCCTTGATCGCATATTCGTCAAAGGCCGTGGCAAACACGACCGCGGGCGGGTTTTCCACCAGCTCGAGCATTTCAAATCCGCTGATCTTCGGCATTTGTATGTCGAGGAAGATCAGGTCGGGTTCGTGTTCCTGTATGGCTTTCAGTCCTTCAAAGCCGTCGCCGCATTCCGCCACCACTTCGAGTTGGGGATGTTTTTTCAGGTATTCTTTAACCATGCTCCTGGCCAGGAACTCATCATCTATAATGATTACTTTACTCATTGCTGCTGAGGGATTTTAACAGTTGTTTCAAAAATTGTGTCGTGCACCGCGGTCGTTAACAGATCATTTCTTGCGAAGAGCAAATATAATCTTCTCTTAATGGAAGATAATCCGAACCCGGTGCCTTTTTTGGGCATGGACGTTTCCGGATCAAATGGATTTTTCACGCTGATGATCAGCTCATTTCCATCCGAACGACAATCGATGGTGATCAATGTCTGGCCGGTTGTGTCGTACAGCCCGAACTTTATGGCATTCTCTACGATCGGCTGTAATAAAAGCGTTGGCAGCAAGGCTGGCTTGCATCCGTCACTAATGTTAATGCTGGTCTGCAGCCTGTTGCCGAAACGTACCTTTTCGATTTCAAGATATAGATTGAGGTATCCTATTTCTTCTTCCAGGCTTACCATTTGCGACTCTTCTTTTTTAAGCGTGCCGCGCAGGAAGTCTGAAAGCTGCTGCACCATTTTCCGTGCCAGCTGCGGATCAAGGCCGATGAGCGCATTGATCGAGTTGAGGCTGTTGAATAAGAAATGCGGTTGAAGCTGTTGCCTGAGTTTGAATAACTCCGCTTCCCGCGAAAGGGCTTCTACATCGGACTTTCTCTGTGCCTCTTTTTGTTTTTCCTGCCAGTTGTACCACAGGATGGAGGCAATGGTAATGATCGTCAGTACCAGGAAAGCGAATGCAAATCTTATGACCAGCGAATTGTGTAAGAACGGCAGATAGGCGGTCTCCCCGGTGAAAATAATTTTAAGAAAGCTGTTAGAAACCAGCAGCCAAAGCGCCGCCAGGATCAGAGAAGAGGCCACTACGCCCACATATTGATAGGTAGTCGGCAGATAATACTTGGTGATATTTAAGACCAAAAGCCCTGCAAGAAACAACAATGAAATACTCAGGAAGCTATCCACCAAAGCAATGCTGAGCTGGAAATTGAGCCGGTGCAGGATCAGCGCCTGCAGGATGATCAGCAGGATCCATCCGGCGATAAGCGAACCGATAAATCGTTTTTCCGATAAGGGAGAAGGCATTATTGATCAGGGTTATGATATAGGGTTCATAGTTGACAGCTCTCTATCAATAACCGTAAACTATGAACCATTAGCTAAATTAAAAACTTTTGATGTCTATTCCGCCAAATATTACGGTTCCCTTGATCAGCAAAGTTTTATTGATATCCGGCACACCCTGCATCACGCGTTTATCCTTCACTTCTCCCATGATCGCTACCGCTTCGGAGATCACGTTCCAGTTGGAGGGTACGATCATAGTAGCTCCGCCAAAGAGTGCGGTCACGTCCAGCACGGCTGTTCCGTTGATATCTGCCTGTGAAAGGTCTATTTCGCTGCCACCAAACACGTTGGTCATATCTCCACCCTTGAAACTCTTTGAAAAAACTTTCTTTTTTGAGCCGCCAAAAATGGAGGTCGTGTCGATATAATCCTGTCCGCTGGCGCCCGCCAGTGGCGCTGTGCCGCTTTCGTCAAACTGGATATAATTTTTGGACCCTTTAGGCCTGAAGATGAAGAACAGACCGGATCCGATCAGGATGATCGGGAGAATAAACCGCTTCAGCTCCCCAAAGACAAAATATTCGTTAATCAGAAAAATGGAACCGATCAAAACCATGATCATCCATCCCGGCCCTTCGAAATTTTTACGGATACCGATAAAGATACCCAGGGCAATTAAGAACATCTGCCAGGAAAAGATAAAGTCGGGCAGATCGATGCCGATACGCCTTAAAAGATATACGATGCCGACAACCAACAAAAATCCACCAATCCAAAGGTGGCTTTGAGAGGGTTTGGGCCGAAAGCTGTTAGGGTCCGGTTGAGGGTAGCCGCCCGGCTCACTTTTATACATTTCTGTGTTGTATGGATTGTTTTCGCTCATTGTTTTCAATTTTAAGTAAAAATAGGACGACGCAACGGCGTGTGCAACACGTTTATTGTATATAAACTTAATATATCGGTGAATGTGGGGGTTCGGTCGGTGAGTGGCAGGATGCTTAAAAACCGGTACGTCCGCACAAAAGGAGTTTTCGTGATATCAATCAAGTTTCCCCGCATTTTTATCTTATAAATTCAAATCGATTACCGTCAAATAGTCCTTTATCGCTTAGCTTCAATTCCGGGATCACTAACAATGCCATAAAAGAAAGCGTCATAAAAGGGGCGCTTAACCGGCTGCCCATTTCCCTGGCTTTTGCATCGATCGCTGTATACTTTTCGGCAACCGTATAGCCATCTTCCGTGCTCATGAGTCCGGCCACCGGCAATGGTAATATCATTTCTTCTTGTTCATGGCCTGCAACACTGATACCTCCTTTATGAGCGATCACCAGGTTCACCGCCCTGCACAAGCTCTCGTCGTCAACGCCGACGGCCACAATGTTATGACTGTCGTGCGCTACTGAAGAGGCAAGCGCTCCTTTCTGCAATCCAAAATTTTTAATGAACGCGGTGGCTATCGGGGCATCGTGATACCGGTTCACTACCACGATCTTCATCAGGTCGCGTTCCACATCGCTCACGATCTGCCCGTGTTCTATTTTGGGCGTGAACTGAAGTCGGCGGGTGATCAGTTGTCCGTCCAGCGCTTCGATCACGGGAATGGTTTGTTCATTACCGGCCATGATGCCGAACTGGCTTACTTCTTTGGGCCGGCAATCGAAGAAGTTGATCAGCTCCGCCGGCTGCGATGCAATCAGCGTGCGCCCTCCATCGGCTACCAGTTCGCCGTTGATATAGGTCTGCAACACATTGAACTGTTCCAGGTTATCCACCAGGATAAAATCGGCCGGATCCCCGATATTCAGCAATCCTACATCGAGTTGATAATGTTCCACCGGGTTGACACAGGCGGCCTGCAGCACATGAAATATATTGATCCCTTTGGCGACGGCGCGGGCGCACAGCTGGTTGATATGCCCCTCCACCAGGCTATCCGGATGTTTGTCATCGCTGCAAAACATGATCCTGTCGGGATATTGAGGCAACAGATCGATCAGAGCTTCAAAATTTTTGGCGGCACTGCCTTCGCGTATCAGTATTTTCATGCCAGCCTGCAATTTATCGAGCGCTTCTTCAGCTGTAAAACATTCATGATCGGTAGCAGCCTGACCCGAAGGTGAACTCAATGTTTCCGCATACTTTTTCGCGTCAGCGCCACGCAGTCCGGGCGCATGTCCATCGACGACCTTCCCTGCCTCATGGGCTGCTTTTATTTTCTGCATCACTTCCGGATCCTGGTTCAATACTCCGGGAAAATTCATCATCTCGCTGAGATACCTGATCTCATCTTTCTGTAACAATGAAGTGACTTCTTCAACACCTAATACAGCACCGGCGGTTTCAAACGAAGTGGCAGGCACGCAGCTCGGCGCTCCGAAATTAAATTTCAAGGGAACCGTTGCGCCATTGCTGATCATATAATTGACGCCGGGAAGCCCGCAAACATTGGCTATCTCGTGGGGATCGCTCACGGTGGCCACTGTGCCATGCACTGTTGCCAGCCTCGCAAATTCCGAGGGGATGAGCATGCTGCTTTCTATATGTACGTGGCTGTCAATAAACCCGGGTAGTATAAAAGGCGCGGTGTCGCTAAGACCTTCCATTGGCTCAATAGACGTGATACGTCCGTTGCTGATGACGATCTCAGCTGGGGTAATACTTCTGCTCTTAATGTGGACAAACCGGCCCTGGATCTGAAATGATTTCAACGATAAAATTGTATAGTTAATAAATATCCGGAACGGCGTACCGGGTGGAACAAAACTAACTATAATTCACTCACTTCACAACCAGAGTGAAGAAGTTATAAGCTTTTGATTAGCAGAAGAAAATTAGAAAAAGTGGAGCGGGTTGATTAGTTGGACTGGATACCTTCTTCCAGTTCTGTTACCAGCTGTTGTAAATGTTGCCCGATCCAGTCAGGAATGGCTTGTGTTGAGTGGAGCGTCCATTCATTATCAATTTTGCTCAGCCGGAAAAACAATCTGTTGCCGCGGTCGTCTGCTGTATCAACATCAAACACGTAGTCACCAGCGTTATTGTTTTTTTTATAGTTGAACTCCCGTAACCTACCGTTGATTTTTACCAGTCTGCTGAAATGTATAATCTTTACAAATGAAGTGTGCATTGCCAGAATAAGATATTTAATTAGGCCGCAAATATTGTACCGGTCAGGTATATTTTGATGAAGTACAATATCGGCGACAGCGCCATTAAGCCGTCTAAGATAAAATAAAATAAATAATCATTCTTGGTTTTTGTGGCATTAGCGTACAAGCCAAAGGTTAAGATGATAGGAATCAATAAAATAAAATTATCCACAAGAGAGAGGGAGGCATACCAGCCGAGGACGGGGATGCTGATTACATTAAGAATGACAAATATATCAAAGAGTTTTTTGACTTTCTGATTGGGAAGCAGGGTGACGAAGGTTTTCACCCCGGTCGCTTTGTCGTACTCCTTGTCGCGCAGATCAAACAGGATACAAATAGGGAAGATGAGGGAAAACCTGTTGAAAAAAAACAGTCCAAACGCCGTGCTCCACTTTTCCTCCAGAATAAAAAACGGCAATGCTGAAGTGATATAGGTCCACATTAACGCCAGCAGGATCGTTTTGCCGAGGATGAATCTTTTGAGAGAGATAAACGGCTGAAAAGGAAACTTGGGTGCAGTGTACATCAGTGTGAGGAACACGGCGGGTAATATCCATTTGATGTAACTAAACTCCTTCAGCAAAAAGATGCAGCATCCGACGGAACTGATAAGAAAGAACAAGGCATGTATCCATTTATTTCTTGCCAGCCAATACGTCCGGGAGGCCGTGACCTCAGTGTTTTCATCAGTAAGGTACCAATGAATGCTGTAACTGGCGAGGGTGGAAAAAAACAGGAAGCCGGCAAAATGAGGCGGCGGAAATCCTAATGCAAACAGATGGGTGCTGTATCCGGCCATCGCTACCGCGCAAAGCGCGATAAAAATGTTGCTGAAGACAATAAAATCGAAAAATTTTCTGTTGTAGGAAGCCCGCAATTACATCTATTTTTGTTATTCAAAAGTATTTAAAAATTAGATGGATATTGGCCCGCAGCAGATAACAAATATTTTTAACGGCACATTTGATTTTGATGAAACCTGCGTTGAAGTGTTCCGTTTTCAGTATCATCACAACGACATTTATAGAAAGTTCGTAGATGCGTTGGGTGTTCGGGCCGGTGATATCCATCATCATACGCAAATTCCTTTTTTACCGATCAGGTTCTTTAAAAGTCACCCGGTCACTACCACACCCTTCAACGCGGAGCTCGTTTTTGAAAGCAGCGGCACTACGGAAACGATCAACAGCCGGCATTATGTAAAGGAAGCAAGCATTTATGAAGCGAGCTTTAACCGGTGTTTTGAACAGTTCTATCAACAGCCGGAAGATTGGTGTATATTAGGTTTGCTGCCTTCTTATCTGGAGCGGCAACACTCGTCTTTGGTGTATATGGTGCAACACCTCGTTGCGCGAAGCGGGCACGAGCAAAGCGGTTTTTACCTGAACGAATTTGACAAACTTTTTGCAACGATCCAGGAACTGGAGGCGAAAGGACAACAGACACTGCTTATCGGCGTTACTTTCGGTCTGCTCGATTTTGCAGAACAACATCGGCTTCCGTTAAAGCACACCACCATCATGGAAACCGGGGGTATGAAAGGGAGAAGAAAAGAGATGATCCGGCACGAAGTGCATGATGTTCTGAAACAAGCGTTTTCGGTGGATGCGATACATTCTGAATACGGGATGACCGAACTCTTGTCGCAGGCTTATTCCAGCGGCGGGGGGCTGTTCCAAACACCGGCCTGGATGCGTATCGTGTTGAGAGATGAAGACGATCCGTTAACCATAAAGCAAAGCCCGGCTGCCGGCAAAACAAGAGGGCTGATCAATGTGATCGATTTGGCCAATATCTATTCCTGCAGCTTCATTGCAACGGATGATCTGGGGGTGTTGCATGCGGATAGCAGCTTTGAAATTACCGGCCGCAGGGATAACAGCGATTTAAGGGGATGTAGCTTAATGGCGATTTAAGAATCGCGCTCCGCTCCCGGTCCGAATTGTGTGGTCGGCGGGTAAACGAATGATATTAACGAATCAGGAAATCGAAACAGATTATGCTGTTTCCGGACTGTTACACATTGAACCGGAAATGCATCACATCGCCATCTTTCACCAGGTATTCTTTTCCTTCAATTCTTAATTTCCCCGCTTCGCGGCAGGCCGCTTCGCTTTTGTATTGCAGGTAATCGTCGTAGCCGATCACTTCTGCTTTGATAAATCCTTTTTCGAAATCGGTGTGGATAACGCCGGCGCATTGCGGTGCTTTCCAGCCTTCGTGGAAGGTCCAGGCTCTTACTTCCTGCACGCCGGCCGTGAAGTAGGTATTCAGGCCCAGAAGCCTGTAGGCAGAGCGGATCAACCGGTTTAACGCCGGTTCTTTCATTTGATATTCATCCATAAACAAAGCTTTATCGTCCGGATCTTCCATTTCAGAGATCTGCGCTTCGATAGAATTGTTCATGATGATGATTTCAGCGCCTTCTTCCTCAGCCACTTTTTTCAAAGCTTCGGAATATTTATTGCCTGTGTGCATGGACGGCTCGTCCACGTTGGCCACGTAAAGCGTAGGTTTATCCGTCAGCAAAAACAGATCAGCGATTGCTGTTTTTTCTTCTTTGGTTAAATCTAATGAGCGGATGCTTTTTCCCTGTTCCAGGTGGGCTTTACATTTTTGCAGCACTTCCAATTCCGGCTTCGCTTTAGGATCAGTCTTGGCTTGCTTTTCCTTTTTCTGGATTTGTTTGTCCACGCTGTCCAGGTCTTTCAGCTGCAACTCAGTATCGATGATCTCTTTGTCGCTCACAGGATTGATCGCGCCTTCTTCGCGCAATACGTTTTCATCTTCGAAACAACGTATCACATGAATGATAGCGTCCACTTCGCGGATATTGGCTAAAAATTTGTTACCCAGCCCTTCACCTTTACTGGCTCCTTTCACCAGGCCGGCGATATCCACGATCTCAATTTGTGTAGGCACGGTGCGGTCGGGCTGAACCAGTTCCGCCAGCTTGGAGATACGCTCGTCCGGAACATCTACCAGGCCCACGTTCGGTTCGATGGTACAGAAACGATAGTTGCTGGCTTGCGCTTTGGCGCTATTGCTTACGGCATTAAATAAAGTTGATTTTCCTACGTTGGGTAATCCGACTATTCCTGCTTGTAAAGCCATATTTTATTGGAGATTTACGATTTTTAGATGTATGATTTGATCACAAAAGTCCGCAAAGTTAAGTGTTATGGCTGAATAGGAGGAGGGGGAAGGGCAAATGTTGAGGGAGAAGAAGAATAACCCAATGTGTTCGGTTACCTGGCCGGCCAGTCAAAGGTCTACGAACAGGCGCGACTTATTATTAAGTCGGGTTAAGAAAAGTATTATTTTTACTGATTATGGTTTTAAGCAGAATCTGGAGTGCCTTTATTATCATAGCATTGGCAGTCGCCCTTGGAAAGTTTGTGTTTCAGCCGGGGCAGGAACTCATTTTCACCCAAATGGTGACCGGCAAAAGTGGCGACACCACTTATGTAAGGGACATTAACGCTGCCATGCTTCCGGCTCCGCTGCAATCGAAAGTAGCCACCGGACAGACGGTGACCTGGGAAGGGCATCAGGTGGCCGCCCGCGAAGATGGCCGCGTTGTGGCGTACAATCTCCAGGCTACCAATGGCGTGTTTGAAACGACCAAAGATGCCGTGATGCTCTGCATCGGGCTGATAGGCATTATGGCGTTATTTCTGGGATTTATGAATATTGCCGAGCAGGCGGGAGGCGTCAGGTTTTTATCCAGGATCATCGGCCCTTTTTTTTCAAAGATCTTCCCGGAAGTGCCCCGCAATCACCCGGCGATGGGACATATGGTGATGAATTTTTCGGCCAATCTCTTAGGGTTGGACAATGCGGCCACGCCATTCGGTATCAAATCAATGGAAAGCCTCCAGGAGCTGAATCCTGATAAGACGAAGGCTACCAATGCGCAGATCATGTTCCTGTGTTTGCACGCGTCCGGCCTCACTTTAATACCTACCGTGATCATAGCAGACAGGGTAGCCCTGAAATCGCAGTTTCCCACGGAAATATTTATTCCCTGTATGATCGCCACGTTTGTAGCAACGATCACCGCCATGACCATAGTGGCTTTTAAGCAGGGCATCAAAATATTTCAGCCCGTGATTATAGCGTGGGTGTTGGGTATTACCGCCATTTTTTCGGCGTTGATCTTATATGTCCGGACACTTGACATACAAGGGGTTCAGCTGTTTTCGACAAGCCTGAGTAACGGCCTGATCTTGCTGATCTTCCTGCTGATCATTGCCGGTGCTATTTATAAGAAGGCGCCCATATTTGACGCCTTCATCGACGGGGCCAAAGGCGGATTTGACACAGCGATTAAGATCATTCCCTACCTGGTAGGCCTGTTGGTAGCGATCAGCCTGCTGCGTAACAGCGGCGCTTTTGATTTTGTCATGGACGGGATCAAAGCCCTTTTTGCGTTTTTCGGCGGCGATGCGCGCATCGTAGACGCATTGCCTACCGCTATTCTAAAACCCTTTAGCGGCAGCGGCGCCCGTGCGATGATGATCGATACTTTGAAAACACACGGCCCGGACTCCTTTGCAGGAAATCTTACCTCAGTATTCAGAGGATCGGCCGATACAACCTTCTACATCATCGCAGTTTATTTTGGTGCCGTAGGCATAAAAAATACCCGCTATTCTGTCGGAGCGATGCTGCTGGCAGACTTAGCGGGTATCATCACTGCAATCGCAGTGAGTTATTTATTTTTCAGGTAGATTATCTTTTTACATCCCACCAGATACGCTTGCCTGTATAGGTAGGCGAGGTTGCGTCTGGATCAGCAAGTTTAACCTGGTCTATATTATAACTGATGCCGTATACGGTTACGTTGAATCTTCTTGGCCAGGTATTCGTTCCCGGAAAGGCAATCGCATACACATTTCCTGGTCTTTTAAGACCCTTGTAAACACCCACCGATTCGTTGTAGTTTCCGGAAGCGTCCGTGCAATACTCCATTCTCCGCACATCATTGAATAATTCGGGAGAATAGGATAGCGCGATGTATTTCTGGATCATGATATGGCTCAATGTCAGATCAGATGCATTTTGCACTACGGAAGAACTCGCCAGGAAGGCGTCCGGATCAATTCCCAAGATCTTGCAATGGTCCGCAATACCTTGTTTGTATGCCTGTAAAGCCAGCTGTCTGTTGCCTTTATTCAAATAGATCTCCGCTTTGATAAACTGCATTTCCGAGCTGGTAAGTAAAAGGCCTTTTGAACCTTTTGCTGTATACCAGGTTCCTGTCGTGGTCGCGGCGGGTCTCAATGGAAGATAATCAGGATTGCCTGAGGTAATTCCGGCGGTGGTTAGGTTTGGTATGTCTACACCTTTTGTACGAACCGAATCTGTTCCGTTGATTTTGTATGGCACAAGAATTTTCAGTCGCGGATCCTGGACATTGGCAGTACCGGTTGGTGCTCCTGTGTAGTTATTCAATAAATAGTCGATGTATAATTTAGAAACACGGGTGGCACTGTTGTTTTGATACTGGAGCGCGTGGGTGGCAGAAAAGCCAGAAACGGCTTCATCCTGGTATTGAAATATAGCACTTTCACCAACGGTTTGGGGGCCTTTAGCAATCGACGCCAAGATAGCATCCGGGTCATATTTATTTGTCTTGGATAGATGGTTTAAAAATCTTGCTTTCAAACCATAAGCTAATTTTATCCACTTATTAGCATCGCCCTGATAGAGATAATCGCCCTCGGATAAGGCCGGGGCTCCAGCGTCCTGAGTTTTCCCAAGATAAGTGATTGCTTCATCCAGCATCGGTAAGATTTGCTCATAGATATGATCACCCTGGTCATATTTTGGGCTCATAACAGTGCTGTTAAACGCTTCATCATAAGGCACCATGCCATACATATCGGCCAGATTTCCAAAACCCCATGCCCAAATGATCTTACCAACACCTATGTAATGGTAGGCACCTACTTTCTCAGCCGCATCATATAAATAGGGAATATTGACAGCCGAAAAAATATACCAGGATTGGTAAGGCCAGTTTACGGCGGCGGAAGTGATTTCCCACGAAGCCAGTTTGTAGTTATTGCTCGAAGTGCCGGTGGCCGCCAATTGCCCGGATATCAGTGCAGCCCTGGTGCCAGCGCTTTCATAGCCATCGATAAATTGAGCCATAATGGCCGGTAGCCTGATTTCAGCAGTGGCTACTTCGGCGGTCGGATTATTAGGGTCAGCATTTACGTCAAGCCATTTTTGGCAGGAGGTTGCTGTTAAAGCCGATAACAGCACGGTCATGTATATTAATTTCTTGTTCATTTTGTTTAGAATTTTACGTTTATACCTAAGGTTAAACTTCTGGTGCTGGGTACGCCCGCATAATCGACTCCGACAGAGCCCGAACCTACAACACCTGCGCCAGCCGCGCTTGTTTCCGGATCCATACCGGAATAGTTGGTCAACAGAAACGCATTTGTGGCGTTCAGCAGCAAGGATGCCCCTTTAATCACCTTCGATTTAGATAAAAATGTTTTAGGAAAATCGTAGGTAAGGTTTACGGATCTTAAGCGCAGCCAATTCACTTCTTCGATGAAGTTACTGGTTTGTTGGCTGTAGTAGCGCTGATAAAAGCTTTGATCGGCCACCACCTCGCGGGTAACATCTTCATATTGATTGGTTGCAGGATTTCGAGCGACTCCGTTTAAAGTAACGGTTTGTCCTCTGTTTTCGGTTTGTTTACTCAAACCGTAATAAGTTAACAGGTACTCTGTCCCGTTCAACACATCGCCGCCCTTTCTGAAATCCAACAGAAACGAAAGATTCCAGTTTTTATAAGTGAGATTGTTGTTAAGTCCTCCGATAAAATCCGGTTCGCGGTTTCCTATCTGAGTAGTATTTGTATTAATAGAAGGTAACCCGGTAGTCCAATTCAAGATATACTTGCCATTGTCATCAGTTGTCCATGACTGACCACTAAGACCCATAAAATCTCCGTTTTCGAAAGAGGCCGCTTTTCCGCCAGCTACTTGTACGTCGGTTACGTAAAGAATGGTGATATCGCCTGGCAGATCTTTAACAATGCCTGTATTGTGAGAAAAGTTCAGTGCCACGTTCCACGAGAAGTTGTCGCTTTTGACCGGGGTAGTGTTCACCGTTAACTCGATACCTTTATTCTGAAGTGTTCCGGAGTTTACATATTTCAAGATACCTCCTGTTGCGTTATCCACTCTGGGTGACAGAATCTGATCAACGGACTGGTTGTTGTAGTAGGTAAATTCAATACCGAGCTTGTTCCTGAAAAGACGCAGATCTGTCCCAATTTCAAAAGACTTTGTTTTTTCAGGCTTTAAGTCGGGGTTGCCCAAAGTGTATTGATTGATCACCCCTCCGCCAACTGTATTCAAAGGAATATCAAGGTAGGTCGCTGTCTTATAAGCCGGCGCGTCTTTACCCACTTCAGCCCAGGAACTTCTTATTTTACCGTAAGTCAGGAAGTTATTTTTAGGAATAAATTCGGAAAATATCAGGCTACCGCTATAAGAGGGGTACATAAATGATTGGTTCTTCTTAGGTAATGTCGAAGACCAGTCATTTCTTAATGTCGCCCCGATAAAGGCTGTATTCTTGTATCCAAACTTCAGATCTCCAAATACACCAACTCTGCGAATTTTAACAAGGTTATCGGTAGAGAACTTGTCATTATCAGACGCGTTATTGAAAGAATAATAGTTCGGGATAGTGAAATTCTGAGTTTTAATTGATGTGGATTTGGTGTAAATATCTTCTGTTGCCGCTCCCAGCAAAAAGTTTACATCCCAATCTTCGGCAAATACCTTGTGTGCATTTGCTAAGAAATTATTGGTTAGGAAATTGTACTGACGAACATTTTGCGAAATCATACCTCTTTGATAGTCCTCGATAGTCGCTGAACCGGCAGAAATGCGCGTGGAATAAGTGGATGTGTAGTTGTCTACACCCAGTCGATAAGTTAAATCTAACCATTTGGCGACTTTGGCATTGGTATAAAATGACCCCAGGAAGCGATTGGTTTTATCTTTTTGAGGATTCATATTGATAGTCCAGTAAGGGTTGTCAATATTGTCCTCGAGCGGAATGTCAGGAAATAAAATATTTTGCGAGCCATCTGCTTTTCTCCAATCCTTCATGTTCCGGTTGCGCGGCCAGGCTATAATAGACTCCATATATCCATTGCCCCCCGATCCATACAGGCCGGTTCCTGTCAGCGTTTTCGTTGTTGCACTTTGAGAATAAGCCGTGGTGGCTCCGAACGTGAATATCCCTAGTTTTTGTTCGCCATTGAACCTGAAATTTGTTCTTTTGTACAATGTGGTCGGTACGATACCTGTCTGATACAGGTTCCCGCCCGACAAATACATATTGCCATTGGCATTCCCTCCGGTCACACTGAAATTATTATCGAAAGTATACCCCGTTTCAAAAAAGTCTTTTAGATTGTCATACTGGGCCTCTCCGCTGGCAAATTCATTACCCCAGGAAAAATACGACTCTTCAGTATAATTATTATCAAGGTTCGATCCCTGCTTATATTTTGACTGCTGCTCTGGTAATTTGTTTACCCAATTTGCGCCGGTCCTCGAGTTCAGCGTTACTGACACCGAGCCTTGTTTACCTTTTTTAGTAGTAATAACGATCGCACCTGCTGCGGCTCTTATCCCGTATAACGCGGCGGCGGTCGGACCTTTCAGCACAGAGATCGACTCTACATCTTCAGGGTTGATGTCCATGGCGCGGTTACCGTTGGTTGTAGCTATGTTAGTATTCCCATCAAAAGCAGACATATCGCCCACGCCGGTAGAGTTGTCCATCGGGATTCCATCGATCACAAACAGCGGCTGGTTGTCGCGTTCCAGCGAAGTACCACCCCGGATGATGATGGAAGCGGACGCGCCCGGTGCTCCACCTGAATTGGTGATATTCAATCCGGCTATTTTACCGTTTAAGGAATTGATCAAATTCGGTTGCTTGTTTTTCATCAACTCCTCGGATTGAATGTCCTGGACAGCATAACCCAGCGCCTTCTTTTCCCGCCTGATTCCCAGGGCGGTAACTACAACCTCTTCTTCCTGTACACCCTGGCCCTGAATCAGTGTTACCTTGATGTTGTTTGTTGGGCCGACCACGACAGTTTGGGTGGTGTAGCCAATATAGCTAAACGCTAGCGCCTGCCCCGTTTCTGCGGCTATCGAAAATTTGCCTTCTGCATCGGTCGATGTAGCCGTTTGAGTACCGGCCACAGACACGGTAACACCCTGAATCGGGCCTGCATCATTTACGACGGTTCCTGTTATTGTCCGGGACTGTCCAAAGACCTGGATAGGCAATAAGCAGTAGAACATCCAAAATAGGATAATGCTTGAGATAGTCTTTCTCATGTTTTCTTTGTTTATTATTATGTGGATTACTTAGTCCTTATCGGTTATTACAGCAGGTGAACACCGGCTTGGCCAAAAAGATTCAGCTTCTCATCCGTAGCATCCAGTTCGGTTATTAGGTAGTCAATTTTATCAACGCCGCAAACGCTTATAGGCTGATACGTTTGCAGCTTTTCTGAGATAGTCATGCAAATAACTTTGGATGCAGAGCTTACCATCGCTTTTTTGATCTGGACAACTTCCCAATCATTATCCGTTACGCCATGATCAACGTCAATAGCGTTAGTTCCTAAAAAGCAGAGATCAGCGTTGACATTGCTGATCTTTTGAATCGCTTCTGCACCGACGGTTATTTTAGAATCTCTTGATAACTTGTCTCCTATAACTACCACTTCTATTTTGGGATGCACCATACATGCATTGATCACCGGAATGCTTCCTGTCATTATAGTTAGTTTTAGGTGGGGCGGTAGAGCCCGGATCAACTCCAGGATGGTCGTGCCGCCGCTTGTCAGGATAAACATTCCGTTTTCGATCAATCGCAATGCTTTGTTTACAATAATCTTTTTTTGAGACTGGGAGTAAACATTTACGGGCTCAAACTGTACTTCGTTAAAAGCCATTGAAAGAGCACCGCCATGCACTTTTATTAATTGTCCTGCCTCCGATAATTCCTGAAGATCTCTTCTGATCGTATCTTCGGAAACCGCTATTTCACTGCATAAATCAACACTCAACACCTTGTTATGGAGGTTGAGCTGATGCAATATATAGGCCTGCCGTTCTTTTTTAAGCACCTTTTGATTGTTAAACTAAGTGACTAAGATAAATAAATTCTTTTCGATAGCTGATATATTATTTTGAGACGATTGCCGAAACACTGCTTTCCTTGTTATCCTGATTCAATGTGGTCACGCAGTAATAACCAGGAGCACTGGCTTCCCATTGTGTCGTTGTAGTAATCGCTAACACACGGCTCTCTTGCTGCAGGTCCGTAGTGTGATAAATAACGGATTTTGTGTTGCCCGTGCTGCTCCACTTCAGCATACCATCTTCTATTCTTACGTTTTGCGGTGTAATGGGCTGAGGCGCCACACTTCTACCTAAAAATGGTATGACTGCAGGACTACTAAAAAACTCAGCCAGCTTAGTGGTAAGTGCCGGGCTTTCATTCAGGTACTTCGCACTGTATAACAAATTGCCCACGACAGCTTTTTTATTTTTGGTGAGATTCAATTGATTGGTGAGTTCTGAAGGGTTGTTCATCAGATAATAACCATGGCCGATCATCAGAAAAGGTTTGTTATTAAAGGTATCCCATTCTGTCAGTTTGGTCGCAAAAGTGTTATTATGATAAATTTGAGGGATGACTATGTCCATCCAACCTTCTTGCGCCCACTTCCTGACATCGGCGAAAAGCGTATTCCTGTTATAACTAAAATCCGAAGTAGGAGAGATGGAAAATACGACATCTGGTTTAGATGCAACGATCACATCGTAGACACTTTTAATGGCTTTATCCACATTACTTCTGCGAAAATCTTCTACCGTGCTGAACCCTGTGCCGTAGGCGGCGTAATCTGCCGCATCAGATACCATTTGACCAGCAGATGCAGGATCCGGGTAAAAGTAATCGTCCATGTGTATGCCATCAACGTTGTATTTTGTGATTATGTCTTTTACGATGTCGGCCAGGCGTTGCCGGGCTTCAGGGATCGCCGGGTTATAGGTTTGCCATTTTTCGTGGCTTACTACCCAATTGGAGGGAATGGATGGA
This sequence comes from Niabella sp. ZPM-14, assembly GCF_055693045.2. Taxonomy (NCBI): domain Bacteria; kingdom Pseudomonadati; phylum Bacteroidota; class Chitinophagia; order Chitinophagales; family Chitinophagaceae; genus Niabella; species Niabella sp. ZPM-14. The sequence goes on along the minus strand of NZ_CM181148.1, from coordinate 1,868,272 downwards.
TGCAGCGGGGGATAGGGCGTTCCACTGTTCGCTCTCGTGGCAATCCGGAACGGATTGATCCAGGCATGAAATTCAATGCCTCGAGCGTGTGCCTCTTCTATCATGAACTGTAACACGTCGTAGCCGGGATCTTGGCCTCTGCTTCCGGATATATTGGCGCTCCAGGGCTCGTAGGCCGAGTTGTAAAAAGCATCACCCATTCCTTTTACCTGTACAAAAACTGCATTCATATTAAGCTGCCTAAACTTGTCGAGATAAGCGATATATTGTTGCTTTTGGGAGGTTGCGTCGTAATCTCCCTGCGGCCAGTCAAGGCCCCATACAGTAGCCATCCACGCCGCGCGCATCTGCTTTTTAGGAAGAAGCATGGAAGTCTCTTTGGGCTCAGGATCGGGAGGGTTAGGAATGTCCTTATCACTTTTGCTACAAGCGGTCATCAGACTTATTGACACCAGCAGGATTAAGGGTATGTATCTTTTCATTTGAATATAAATATGATCAGCCACTTATGGAAAAATAGAACTATTGGTCTACTAATCGGTTTGTTCTTTCCTGGGAAAATCGATTAGTACAAATCCGGCGTCTGCTGAAGCTGTGTATAGCGTAAGCGTAGCGTCTCTGCCCTCATCATCTTTGGTGATATACCAGCCTGTTTGCGTAGAAGGAGCTGTATTCGCGGGGCCTAAAAGAGAATATTCGTATACCGGAGACTTGTCTGCCCTTTCATTGAAAAGCGTTAATGCTTCTACTGTGTTGTTGCCGCGGGTGATATCATAAACATATAAGACCACCGGATCTGAACCAGACCTTGCAGCGGTAGTCATCACTAAATATCGCTCTCCGTTGAATTGAATAACACGCGCGGCGGAGCCTCTCACAGGAACAGCGGTATTGCTTAATGAATAAGTGATCCCTCCGGATTCATTAGCGACCCTTATCGGAGCATCGTATCCTGTGTAAATGTAATCCGAAGTGTTTCCTACCTGGTTGAATGACATTACAAATGTGGAACCGGTGGCGTTAGGTAACACAGTCGGCTCAGATATATTGGTATAGCCAGTTACCTTTAAACGTAGGATTTTTGAAACAGCGTTGTCTCCGAAATACATGAAGCCGTTGCCATTGGCATCGAGGTTGAGAGACATGTTATCGCCATGCCGAACGCCGGCTCCTGGTATCGTGGCAATGTTCAGATTAGCGATGATATCGGGCGCTGCTGCAGGATCTGTCCAGTGGTAAATTTTAAATGGCGAAGCCTGCCCGCCGGATAGGTTGGCGATATAGGTATGTCCATTGATCTGGGCACCGACATTAACAGGATAGGTGCCGCCTGCTACACCGGTTTGGTTCAACGTGATCGGAGCGATTGTGTTATTACGTAGATCAGAAGCTTTCAATAAATGCGACCCTCCTGCGGCACGTGTTACAATCAAGACATGCTCACCGTCAAAACCCGAACCTCTTGTTGACAGAGATATGAAGGTGGGGTAAACCGGATTGCCTAGTTCATTATTAGTATAATCAAAGATTTGCGGTTTGGCAAAATCAGCGCCAAATACAGGTATGTCCAACCGCAATGTAACTCTGTATTCTCGGAATCTTTTATTGTTTATCACTTTAACAATAGATGTGTTAGAGGCGGCTCCTTCTGTGAATGGGAAAGTATAGGAGTCCTGGTCAAGTTGAGCGCCGTTCGAAAGGGTGGCTTCAAATTTGATGTTGGTAAAATCTGTTAAAGTGTCAATTCGTGGAAACGATACCGTTTTCAAGTTTTCGTCTATAACGCCTTCCAATACTACGTTTCCCGCAGCTCCTGCATTTACTATTTTGATAGTTTTGAGTACTACTTCGTCTGAAGAATCTACATTTTTCGGGAAGTCTTTCGTGCAGGCTACGACGAGCAGTGCCAGTATTGATGAAACCAGCATTAACAGTGATTTTGATATATAGTGAGTCATATCTATCTTTTTAAAGTTTGGACTGAGTACTGATTAATTTTGAGGCCAGCCTTCTGTTTGGGTGAGTGTATAGCCGTTAGTGGTGTATTCGTCTATCTGCACTCTTCCCACCGGTGATAAGTAAGGATTGATGCCGGTTTGATTCAGGAACGGCAACCGCCCATTGGTATTGGTCGTACGGAAAAAGCCTTTTAATAAAGCTCCATTAGATCCGTTGTAGACAATTGTATTACCCGCCATGTCAACTACTGATACGCCTGCTTTTAATTCGGAAGGAACTTCGGCAGGGAAGTTAACCCAGCCGCCGGAAGTGATGTCTTTTCTGGTATCAGTATCCATATACGCCAGTTTTTTCCAACGTTTCAGATCTTCAAAACGGGAATGTTCGAACGCCAGTTCCATACGCCGTTCGCGCCTGATCTCCCAAATTAATGATGAAACAGACGGGTCTTTCGTGGGGTCATTGGGCATATCGCTAAGGTCTAAAGGCGCGGTTTTTTTAACGCCTTTATCAACGGCTTCGGGAGCCAGCGGGCGATTCCTGATCTTATTGATGGATGCGTCTATATCAGCCTGGGTAACCACTGCGCCTCCGACGGTAGACAGTTCTGCTTTGGCCTCAATCCAGTTTAGCAGCGCTTCAGCATATCGGAATACCGGATAATCTGTTTCGTTTTTGTTGCTGGTAAACTCGTTGGGAAGAATGTTTCCGGCCTCCACAGAAGTGATTACGTTTCGGGGGATAAACTTGTTGACATACCAAAAGGCAGCTCTGTTACGGGGCGTGGGTTTATCGTAGAAGGATGCTTCCAGGCGGGAATCTCTCGTGGTGATGATTTGTGTTAATGAGAAGTTATCCGCATCTTCTTCAGAAGAGTTCTGCCAAACTTCGCCATCAACACAAATAAAGGACTTGATCAGATCAGTAGTAGGCCCAAATGCCAGGGTCTCTGACAGATTGTTATATGAAGCTATTGAATGCAGAATATTAACAGCTTGATCATAATGCCTGTAAAACACTACATCCTTGTTATTGGCAAGGGTGCTGGATGCAAACAACGATCTGAAATCTGTAACAATATCATATTTACCGCTGGAAATAATAATGTTGGCGGCTTCCATTGAAAGTTCCAGAAATTTCCTCGCTCTTTCATTATTGTTATAATAATACTTTTGCCAGGTTCCTTCGTAAAGCGCTACTCTCGACGTGAAGCCAGCAACAACGTATTTGTTAACGAACTGGTCTCCATCATTGGCTCTCACATGTTCAAGCGCAAATTTTAAATCTTCATAAACTGCATCCATCACCTCATTTCGCGGTGTCCTGGGTTTGAATAAATTATCCAAATCGAGATCGGTAGGGACATTGCTGTAATAAGGAACGTCCCCAAATCTGGTGGATAATTCCGCATATTCAAGGCCTCGAAAAAACCGGCCGATACCAGTCCAGTGATTAAAAGCTTCCTCTTCCAATATACTTTTCATCCTGTTTTCCAAACGGTCTAACATGATATTAATAGACCTGACATTCGTCATGCTCCATATACTGCTGTTGGGCACGGCGCGGGTAAAATTTCCTTGGTTGCCCATGAGAAAAACATCATCACTAAACTGGTAGCCCATCATCGCTGCGCCGTCAGTGGTAAAGCCCAAACCATATCCTGTAAAAAAGGTGGGGTAAAACTTGTTGGCATAAAGCCTCACGTTATCCTCGGTAGTCCAGGTAGTTTCATCGTTAGCAACGGTCAGTGGCGGGCGGTCTAAAAATTTTTTACAACCCAACGAGGTCATTACTACAAAAGCAAGTATAAAAAGCGAAGTGTTTGTATATTTCATGACAATAGTTGTTTTTAATTATAGTGATACGTTTACGCCCACAGAAGCTATTTTGAAGGTGGGGTTTGATGTGCCAGTGCGGCCCAGGTTATAATTGTCGGCTAACATGGAGCTACCGGAGATCGCTTCAGGATCTATCGGTAGCCCTCGTAGTTTGTCGAAAGTGATGAAGTTTTCAAATGAAACATAAACGCGCGCCTGCTTCAGTTTTATGTTGTTAAGGATATTCGGCGAAACGTTATACCCCAACGTAATGTTCTTGATTCTGAAATATGACATGTTCAACAGGTATCTTGTTTGTGGCACCATCACGAAACCGGAATTGGCTCCATTCAGATTCCAGGCTCTTGGATAAAAAGCATTAGTGCGGTCTTCCTTCCAGAAGTCTTCTGCAAACGTTTGAGGCATGGCGCCATCTTTTACATGGAAGCCGGGAATGGCCAATTGACCTGCGCCCCAAATGTGACGTTTGCCAACACCCTGACCCATTACTGAAAAGTCGAAGGATTTATAATCCAGCCCTATTCTGAAACCATATTCGTACCGGGGAAGAATATTGCCGATGACCACCCTGTCGCCCGGATCGCCAAATGTTCCTTTACCCGGCGTGATATATCCATCGCCGTTCACATCGACAAATTTTACATCACCCGGGCTTATTAATAATATCTGGTTGCCGTCTTCAAAATATGTTTGATACACGGGATTGTTACCCGCAAGTTTGTTCGTTCTTTTAGCAGTCCCCTGCCATACAATCGTTTCCTGCACAAAGTTTCCATTGGCATCATAAATAAAGTCTTCCTTTTGATAAAGCCGGTCAGTTACGTAGCCGTAGATATCGCCGTAGCGCTTACCCGTAGTATAAGTTCCATCAATATTCCGGTCTTCGTATGCCATATTCCAGTCTGCGGACTTTGTTATGTCTGTTACAGCGTCGGACAAGTTAGCCATCAGGTTAATGCCCAGCCCGCTTTTGAATCTGTGGTTGTAATCCACCGCAAGTTCCCAGCCTTTGGTCTTAAGATTTCCGTAGTTCCCCTTCGGCGCCGCGGCTCCATAGGTTTCAGGAAGACTTCTTCCCGAAATGATCATGTGTTTAGTTTCACGCTGATAGATATCGAAGACTAAGCCGAATTTGTTTTTGAAAAAGCGCAGATCGGCACCAAAGTTTAGTGTAACGATGTCCTGCCAGGTTATACCCGCCGATATCGGGTTTGGCGTACCTAATTGAACAAATTGGTTGCCGGCACTATTGAGCCAGGAATTTTTCGATATGTCCATGGTGGATAGGTACAAGCTGTTGGACACGGACTGATCGCCAATAGAACCCCAGGAGCCGCGGAATTTAGCAAAGCTCAGGACTGGTTTCACATCGTTCATAAATTTTTCATCACTGAGGACCCATCCGGCAGAGAAAGACGGATACCATTTCCAACGCAGATGTGCGGGAAATTTAGAAGTAGCGTCGTATCGCAAACTACCCTCAAGCAAATATTTGTTAGCAAAGGCATAGTTGATTCTTCCGAAATAACCCACCTGAGCATCCCAGTTGGCATCTCCGCCCGTCGTCTCTGTGCCCACTGCAAAGTCAAACTGTGGATTCTCTTCGTTGATAAGTTGCGTCTTTCTAGACCAATGGCTGTCCCATTTATTGGATACGATGTTCGTACCAAGCATGAATTTAAAGTCATTGTTCGTGTTAAGGTTCCAGTTATAAGTAGAGTATGCGTTGATCGTGTGCCTCTGTGCTCTTAACGTAGACTGATAAATGTAGGTTTGATCTTTCGTGATATATTGGCTCACGGGGAACCTGTAACCAGGAACACCGCCCGACTCTGTTGGATTACCATCGTCGTCAACATACACGCGGTTTCCTTCCTCGTCGTTCCAGGCTACGGGAGCGTACCAATGCCAGGCTCCCGAAAAAGTGGGTAAAGAAGACTTCGATAAATCCTGTCGCACGTCGTAAGTATAGTCTGCAATGATCTGCCAGTCTTTATTTACATCAATCGTCGTTCCGAAGTTCAGGTTGGTATATTTATTTCCCAGAATCGCCGTGTGTGCGTTTTTCGTATCCCAATAGGGATCACGTATTTCCTCTCCCAACTCTTTTACGCCGGTGGGAAAATAGCGGCTCCATCTGTATAGATATAACCAAGGGTCTGCACCGAACCCGGTTGCTGAATTGGGATATCTTTTAGTTCGGTCAGAAAACAAAGTACCTCCACGTATGGTAATGTGGTCACTCACCTTAGAAGAGATATTCAGATTAGCAGTGTACCTGGTATAATCATCGTGCGGCGCTGGTTTCATCATGCCCTCTTGTCCGAAGTAACCGAAGCTCGCGTTATAGGTTGTGTTATTGGATTTGCCGTTGAGAGAGATGTTATGATTTTGTGTGAAAGCTACTTTTTTGATCATCGCTTCAACCGGATCGTAGATCCTGATACCAAATTTGTCCACACCGTCAAAATACCAATCCCGATTATAAACTACCGGATCAAAAGCGCCCACAGTGTTTCCATATTTTTGCTGCCACTCCCGGGATTTTTGCAGGCTTTCTTCGCTGATCCGCCAAAATCCCCCCGCCGGTCCACTTGCTTTCATGTTTTTATGGGCTTCCAATGTGTATTCGAGGCCGTCAATACCGGCGATTTCAATTTTTTTGGCGGGGTTTTGCCAGGATAAATTGTTGGTATAAGACAGGTTGATTCCATCCGTTTTGGCACCGCGCTTGGTCGTGATCAGTATCACACCGAAGGCCGCCTTCGCTCCGTAAATAGAACTGGCAGACGCATCCTTAAGTATACTCACGCTTTCGATATCATTTGGATTGATCATCTGAATACTCGGCACCTCAACGTTGTTGACCAGAATAAGAGGTTGGCTGGAACCTTCAATGGAACCAACAAATCCTCGGATTCGCATCAGAGGGTCGGATCCTACTTCGCCGCTAGGAATTCTAACAGATAAACCTGGAATGGCGCCTTGAAGACCACGGCCCGCATCAGCTATCGGCCGGCTTCCTAATGTCTTCTCTACGTCTACCGTAGCAACAGCTCCGGTAACATTGCTTCTGCGCTGCTGTCCGTATCCTACCACTACTACCTCATCCAAATCTGCTTCTCGCGGAACTAATGTAATTTCTATCTGGATTGAATCGCCCAACAAAATATTTTGAGTAGTGTATCCAACGGAAGAAAATTCCAGCGTCTGACCCGGATCAGCGCTAATTGAAAAGAATCCGGAAGACTCCGTAAGGGTCGCTTTATTCGTATTTTTTACCGAAACGGTAACACCCGTAAGGGGACTGCCTTCCGGCGAGCGGACAAAACCAGAAACTTTGTTGTCCTGTGCCGTTGCAGTAAAACTCGAAAATACGAGGGCGGTAAAGAGCGCAATTAAGAGAAGAAGTTTTCTCATACTTATTATATTTTAGGTTGAAATCAGTTTCAATATTTTAAAAGGCGTCGTCCGTACACAAAAGGGCATAAAACACACGCACTTGTGTTAAAGCGTAATAAAAAAGGATGACGGCGTCAATTACTCAGAATCTATGGAACAAAACCGCTTCTCATTTTCAGTTCTACGTTGGTCTAAGGGCTACGTAGATCAGTTTTCGTCGTCGGGCAATCTCTTTAAGTTTTGTTAAGGCCGTATTAAAGATAATATAAAATCCTGCACAAAACCGCAAAAAGCAGAAAAAATTTGCATAAGTCAGAAGAAGGCCGCAAGTTTATCGTAAGACGCTGCAAACAAAAAAGCCAGGTTTTAATTAAAACCTGGCTTCAAAATATGATCTAACTAATAAAAGACTTAGTTCTTAGCGTCTTTAATCATTGAGATAAAATCATCAAACAAATACCTGGAATCATGCGGTCCGGGTGTACTTTCCGGGTGATACTGTACCGAAAATGCTGGTTTACCTTTCACGCGGATCCCCTCAATTGACTGATCATTCAGGTTAACATGCGTGATTTCCACTTTGTCAGATGCTTTAACCGATTCGGGATCTACGCCAAATCCATGGTTTTGCGTCGTAATCTCCGACCGGCCGGTCACCAGGTTTTTCACCGGGTGGTTCAGACCTCTGTGCCCGTGGTGCATTTTAAAGGTTTTGATTCCGTTGGCCAATGCCAGTAACTGGTGGCCCAGGCAAATGCCAAACACCGGCTTATCTTCTTTCAGGATCTCTTTAACGGTGTCCACAGCATAATCCATCGCCGCAGGATCCCCGGGACCATTGGAGATAAAATAGCCATCCGGATTGAAGGTCTTAACTTCAGCCAGAGGCGTCTTGGCCGGGAACACTTTCACATGTGCACCCCGATCCACCATGCATTTTAAAATATGTTGTTTGGTACCATAATCCATCACCGCGATCTTAACCGCAGCTCCGGCATCACCCAGTTCATACGCTTCCTTTGTGGACACTTTCGAAGCCAATTCCTGGCCGCTCATATCAGGCGTATCCGCCAGGCGGCGCTTTAATTCTTCAATATCAAAGGTTTCTGATGAGATGATGCAGTTCATCGCCCCTTTAGTACGAATGTGCGACACCAGCGCCCGCGTATCAACGCCATGAATGGAAACGATGTTGTTTTTCTTAAGATAGGCGTCCAGCGAGCCTTCCGCTCTTTTGCGGGAATAATTTTCGTTGAGGTTTTTAGCAATAACACCCAACACTTTAACACTGTCACTTTCCACATCCTCGGGAATTACCCCGTAGTTACCGACATGCACGGCGTTCATAATAACGATCTGACCATAATAGCTAGGGTCGGTGAAAACTTCCTGGTAGCCGGTCATTCCTGTGTTAAAGCAGATTTCGCCGGTCGTCGTACCGATGGCGCCAAAAGCAAAACCTTCGGCAACGGTTCCGTCTTCCAGTAATAAAATAGCGCGGGATTGTGTTTCAGACATGTATTTTATTTTTTATGTTACCAGCTGAAGTGCTGCTATCATCTTCGTTGCCACGCCCCCGTCCGTACCGGCACGGGCGGGCGCCTGAACGAAAGTCGGCAGGCCCGGTCGATCGTTCCGATTGTCAATCAACCATATAGGAGTTTATCCTGAGTTGGTGGAAGGGGCACACGCTTCAACTGATGGAAAAGATCTCAACAAAAAAATCGTGCAAAAATAGGGCTAAAATTTGGGATTTGATTGCTTTGAAGGTTAAAATTTATGGACTCCGGCGGATTATTTTGTAAATCGCATGTAGAAAATTGCATCATGAATAATCAAGATCAGTTATTACAGCGTATTACCGTGAATTCGCAATCTTTATCCCCGTCATCGCCTGCCGTTTCATTTCAGCAGCAATAGACGGTCCAAGATATCTTTCTATGACGCCATGAACCAGGTAGATCACGGGTGTCATGACTACGGCTACGATGAATTTGTAGATATAATTTCCTACACAGATCGATAGCACCAGGCCGAGACTCCAGGGTGTTCCCTGATTGGCGGACACCCGCGGGCCCACATAGAATGCAATAAAGAGTACTACAAAGCTGTCTACCAGCTGCGATACCAACGTGGATCCTGTGGCCCGGAGCCAGATAGCCCTTTCACCGGTAGCTTTTTTAATGCTGTGAAATACTAACACGTCTAAAATTTGTCCGAGCAGGAACGCGGCCAGTGAACCGATAATGATCCATGATCCCTGGCCTAAAATGATCCGGTAAGCGTCATTCGCATCGTTAATGCCCTGAGCCTGATAATTACCGGTCCAAAAATCAGCAGGGCTCAATGCGATCGCTCCCTGAAACATAATGAAGGTATAAGCTATCAGCGCCGCTGCAATAAATGACAAAAACCGCACCCCTTTGACACCAAAATACTCATTGATAATATCAGTCATGATAAAAACCACCGGCCAAAGCAGCACGCCCGCTGTAAGGTTGAAGGAAAAGTTATTGCCAAAAATTGTAAGGTTAAATGGCGTAATGCCCAGCGTTTTTTCCAGTGAGAATATCTTTACGCCAATTACCTCGGCAATAATAGCGTTGGCGATGAAAAAGCCGCCCAATAAAATGAAGAGTTTGGTCGATTTATCCCCGATGATAGTACGGATCATTGATATAGAAAGTAAAGATGAGCAATAGGATTAGAAAAGCAATGTTGGTGAACACAAGCCACCGGGGCATATAGCGGGTTGGCTTTTTGCCAGCTAAAGTTACAATAAGATATAAAAAGCCGGTTAAAGGCAATGCCACGGTGGCCAGCCCATACCCTGCAAGGATAATGGTGGATGAAATGTTTTCGCTTTCATCTCGCCTTAACATTAACAGCGAAAAGGCCAGCAACATGAAAATGCCGCTAAGGAATGCTGCTTTCGACAATAGTATTAACCAACGCATAAGCGAATTTATCTTGTAAATGTATTATTTTAAACTTAGGCATGATGGTCGTTAGCTAAAAAAAATTAAGGTTTTGTTTCGTCAATTGGCCTGAAAATTTTTATAGGTTTCGTATAAAATAGTATTATTTTGCCCATCACTGAAAAGGTTAATAGTCAATGGCAATCGGGGATCGGTTATTTCTGAAATTCACTTCTGCCATCTCTGTTGTCTGATTCATACATCAAGTAAAAAATAAAACATTCAAAATAATGAATAGTCGGGTGAAACAAGCACTTCCACATGTGTTAGCTATACTGATATTTTTACTGGTATCTGTTCTGTTCTGCAAACCTGTGTTGGATGGAAAAGTGTTAAATCAACATGATACGGGTATCAGCGGATGGAAGGGGTCGGCACAAAATGCTTTTGATGTTAAAGAAAAGACCGGTGTCCTGCCTTTGTGGAGCACCAGTGTTTTTAGCGGCATGCCAAACTACCAGATCGCGATGGATGGAAAGAGTGCCATTCCTGTCGATCTGAATAAAGTGATCGGATTAGGTTTGCCCAAGCCGATGAACTTCTTTTTCATTGCTTGCGTGTGTTTTTACATTCTTTGCGTGGTATTGCGGTTTCATCCGGCCATTGGCATATTCGGCGCCCTGGCTTTTGCTTATTCCACCTATAATCCTATGATCATCGGTGCCGGCCACGAAACCAAGATGATGGCTATCTCTTTCATGCCTTTACTATTAGCCGGATTATTGCTGATCTACACGAAAAGGTATTGGATCGGTCTGGCTGTGGCCACGCTGGGTGCTATGTACGAGTTGATGGCCAATCACCCCCAAATCAGTTACTATTTCTTTTTAGTTGCCGGTGCGGTCACAATCGCTTATCTGGTAAAGTGGATCAAAGACAAAGATTTTAAGCATATCGGAATTTCGTTTGGTTTAAGCGCCGTAGCGGCTCTTGTAGGGCTGGGATGCTATGCTTTAGCCTTTATGTCGACCAAGGAGTATGCAGAATACACCATGAGGGGCGGAAAAAATGTGGAGATCAAAGGCGACGAAGTTAAGGCCGTCAACACGCAGGGTCTGGATGTGGACTATGCCATGCAGTATAGTATGCGAAATGCCGAACCACTTGTCATGTTGATGCCAAAGGCTTTCGGCGGCAGCAGTAGTACTCCGCTGAAGGAGGACTCGAAAGTGGTTGAGAAACTGATCGAAGCTGGCGTACCTGAAATGCAGGCTTCTCAATTTTTAAGTCAGATGCCCTTCCCCGCATATTGGGGAGGAATGATAGGCGCCGGGGAAGTGGGTACTGCCGGACCTCCTTATGTTGGTGCTATCATTTTTATATTAGCGGTCATTGGGTTTGTAGTGGTACGAGGCCCCGTAAAATGGGCGCTTCTGGTAGTCACCGTCCTTTCCATTTTAATGGCCTGGGGCAAGTACTTTTTAGGATTCAATGAATTTTTGCTGAACAATCTACCTCTTTATAATAAGTTTCGTGCCCCATCCATGGCGCTGGTCATTGCGGGGTTCACAATGCCTTTGATGGCGGTGATCACGGTGTACACCCTTTTGTTTACAAAAGACGCCAACGCCCGATTAAAGGACAACTTTAAAAACATATTGTATACGCTTGGTGGTATCACGCTGTTGCTTGCTTTGCTATACCTGGGCCAGAGTTACTCGTCGGGTTTGGATGAGCAGATCATGCAGATGCCTTTGAGTCAGGACGGTAACGACACTTTGAACCGCGCCATAGTAGCCGGTTTAAAAGCAGATCGTCAAAGTATGTTTGGTGGTCAGGTGTTGCGAACCGTATTGTTCATGATCCTTGTTTTAGGAGCGCTGTATGCAACTATGAAGAACATGATCAAGCCGGTTGTTACGGTATCCCTGCTTGCAGTTATTACTTTAATTGATCTTTGGGCGGTAGGTAAGGTGTACTTCAGTGATGAGCAATACATCGCTAAAGATGAACTTCAAACAGCAGAGGCAACGCCTACTCCCATCGACCAGGAAATATTAAAAGATAAAGACCCTCACTTCCGGGTATATGATGTGAGAGGGATGAACGATAACCGTGTTTCTTATTATCACAGGTCCGCTTTGGGATATCACCCGGCTAAACTGCGTATCTACCAGGATATCATCGAACGATATTTCAGTGGTATGCCGAATGAACAGATCCTGAATGTCCTGGATGTACGATACATTATTAATGCCGATCAGCAAGGCCAGCAGCAGTTGATTCCGAACCCTAACGCTTACGGAGCGGCATGGTTTGTGAAAGCGGTAAAACCGGTAGGCACCGATGTAGAAGCGTTGCAGACTATCGGGAATACCAATCTGAAAGATACGGCAGTCGTCCCACAAGGCGCGTTGCCGCAGGGCGCGGCTGTAGTGGCTGACTCAGCATCGAAGATCGAGCTGATAAAATATACCAACGATGAAATTGAATATAAGGCGAATACTGCCTCCGGTGGATTTGCTGTATTGAGTGAAGTATATTACCCGGCAGGATGGAAGGCCTTCATCGACGGAAAGCCCGCCCCAATCGTAAAAACCAATTATTTCATGCGGGGCTTATCGGTTCCGGCCGGACAGCATACCATCAAACTGGTTTTCGATCCGGAAGTGGTCAAGGCGGGAATGAATATTTCTTATATCAGCTCCTGGTTGGTGATGATTATCGTCATCGGTGGATTCTTCATGCAATGGTGGCTGGAACGGAAGAAAGGGGCGGTGGCCAATGGTTCATAGTTTGACGGAACCATATCCTTTTACAGTTATATCCAGTACCTGCCAAATAACATGTCCTGATTAAGATAGCCTCCATAGTACCTTATAAAGTGGTGCCACCTGTCAAAGGAGGAGAGAAGGGCATTTTTTTCTTTTTAAAATACCTGGCACGATATGCAGAAGTCACTGCGTATACAGTGGATGAAAATAGTGGACGGAGCAACGAGGTCGATTTTACATCACGATTGGGAAGTGCTGGTCACAAGCTTCGTTATGTCAACCCCGCTTTGTTTTTTTCGATAAAAAGATCATGCAAAGAAAAAGGTATCCGGCATGTTATTATCGAGCATCCTTACTATGGATGGCTTGGTTATGCACTGAAAAAGCTGGCAGGCCTTAAATTGATCATTCACTCGCATAATATCGAAGCTGCACGGTTCAGAAGCATGAACAAGCCCTGGTGGCGTATGATGCATCTTTATGAAAAGTTTGCACACCGCAACGCCGATTTCAATTTTTTCATTACTGCTGAGGATAGAGATTACGCTATCGCACGATACGGCCTCGACCCGGCTCAATGCGCTGTTATTACTTATGGTATCGAAGCGGTTGCCGCTCCCTCGCCTGAAGAGAAGGCTATATGTAAGGACGCCGTAAGGCAAGAGCTCGGTCTATCCCCGGCAACGCAACTGATTCTTTTCAATGGTACCTTAGATTACAGGCCCAACCGTGATGGTTTAGACCGGATCCTAAACGAGATCAACCCTTACTTGTTAAAGCACAGCCCTGTTCCTTATAAGATCATTATTTGCGGCTTGCGTCTGCCGCAACGTTATGAAAACCTGGAAGCCTTTAAAGACCAGCATATTATTTACAAAGGTTTTGTGAATGATATTGATCAGTATTTTAAGGCGGCTGATATTTTTATTAATCCTATTACTGACGGGGGAGGCATCAAAACCAAGCTGGTGGAAGCCTTGGGTGCAAACACGCCGGCGATATCTTTTAAGGCCGGAGCTTACGGAATCCCTGTATCGGTAACAGGCAGCCATCTTACAATCGTTGCCGATGGGGATAGTGCGGCATTGGCTCAGGCGGTCATCGACCAGTTGCAAAAGCCCTACGCGGACATTCCTGCTGCTTTTTTCCAGCATTTTAGCTGGGATGCGATTGCGAGGAAAGCGTTGAGTGCGATTGATCAGTTATAATGAATTCTGTTAAAGCTTGCAATATGAGCTGACAACTGCCCGGAAAAATGGTCTGGATTAACACAAGAAATTTCTGTAGTAAAAGGACTCTTCGCAATCAACTAAAATAGTATAACGCGATATGTTTTTTACAATTTAAGTTGGAAGATTAGATTCCGGTCTTATCTTCGCCTGCTATCTGCCAGGTTTCCGCTTTTAAAGCCTCACGAAAATCTGCTTGTAACAATGACATCGTTGCCCGTTTAAAACTAAACCGATTTATTAAATCAATAACAACAAATTCAATAGCCAAACAAACCATGAAAAATATTATTTATGGCCTTCTAGCCTTAGGATTGATGACTATCGTAGCATGTACTAAAAAGAACGACGCAGCCGAACCTACGCAAACAGTTTATGATTATATCAAAGAGCTTGGGTTTAAGGAGAATGAAATAGTTGATGCCGGGGACGAATATGTTGTGGATGGGGACATACTATTTTCTAAAAACGTTAAAATAGGCATTTCGTCGGCAGGTACCGCAACAAATGCAAACCCGGATGGAGAGATTTCTTATGTTAAATATGACGTTCAGCCTAACGTGACTGTACGAATTGATCCTTCGATGAATGAATATTTAAACGAGATTAATGGGGCTATTGATTTATGGAACGGCGTGCCCAATTGCAGGGTCAAATTCACACTGACTAATTCTGCAAATCAGCACGTTTTAATTGAAAAAGCTGAATGGGGTGATGAAGTTTGCGGAGCTGCATCTTTTCCTTTGAACAATTTGCCGGGTCGTTTAATAAGGATTAATAGGGATAAAATGGATACAAACTCTTTCGAGCAAAGAAAAAGAGCTATAGCACATCAACTAGGACACACAATCGGACTCAGACATACGAACTGGCAAGGTTATAACAATTTATCAAGACCATTTCCGGACAAAGAGGCCAGAGACTCTGCCATGCAAATTCTGGAGATTTCGGACGGCATTTACATTCATTCTTTATTGAATGGAAGCGAATGTGGAATTGGTCGCACACTACTTTCTGGCTACGATATTCTTGCTTTTCAATTTCTTTATCCACCGAATCGCCGTGCTCCAAAGACAGTACCTATTTTAAGATATCTATATCCGATAAGAGGCTATGAAAAGCTTGACCACTTGTTTACAACCGGTCTGTATGAGGGGACAGTTGCAGTGTCAAACGGCTATATCTTTGAAGGAGTTGGGTTTTTCGCTTTTCCTGAGCCGCAACCGGGAACAGTTCCGGTGTACAGATATTATCGGCAAGATCTTAATGATCATTTTTACACCACGAGGCAGAGTGAAGGAATTGCGAAGCCGTGGTATACCTATGAGGGCATAGTATTTTATGTTTACGCTTCCCAAACAAACGGATCTGTTCCTGTGTACCGGTATTTTAATTTAGCAGAAAATGATCATCATTATACGAAAGATAAAAATGAAGCAAATCTTTCGGATTATGTTTACGAAGACGTGGCCTTTTACGCATATTAGGTTTTTCGGAAGAGGATGTAGGTCTTGGGTTGATTTACTGTGGACGATGGGTGATAGCAAACTTCAAGCATCCAGAGTTATATTCCTTATCAAAAGTCTGAACTTTCGGATTTCGGACGTTTATGGGGCTGAACAGGTAACCCTTCTACAAGCGCTGATATTGAATTTTTAGGCTGGATTAATTCAACGACTGCTAGCTCTTCAATATTTCTAGGAGGCCCGGGCTGCTTAAGCGACGAAAGTGGGAAACAACAGCCTGCCTTTTATAGACGAGACGTTTTTACCCATTGTTTAACTTAAACGATTCGGTAAACAGCTTGATCGGGAACCTTTTAAATAATAATCCCCGGCACAGAAAAGTCTGTGCCGAAGATTAGTCAAGTCCCAGAAAAGTTTACTGCTGGGCTA
This sequence comes from Niabella sp. ZPM-14, assembly GCF_055693045.2. Classification (NCBI taxonomy): domain Bacteria; kingdom Pseudomonadati; phylum Bacteroidota; class Chitinophagia; order Chitinophagales; family Chitinophagaceae; genus Niabella; species Niabella sp. ZPM-14. The sequence goes on along the minus strand of NZ_CM181148.1, from coordinate 1,852,257 downwards.
TTTCAAAGTTAGCGCCACTTTTCACCGTGAAATTGTTGTTAAGCAACACGTATTGTAAACCGTTTAATGTAAGTTTTGCTCCGCTGTTAACAGTCACATTTTGGGTCACCACAGCGCAGCCAGCAACAGTAGTATTTGTAGACACTGTCTTGTTAGTATAATTGACTGGTGTACAATTTGTCGAGTCCACAGAACGGGCTGTTGTTCCTTCATTGCGCATAATATCTTTTGTTTTTGCGCATCCGAAGCTAACTGTTAGGACAAGCCCAAAACATAGCCACCGCCATAGGACGTTATCTCTTTTTTTCATAAAATTCTTGTTTATTTTTTACGGAAACATGTAATCGGTATTCAGCATTGATAGTTCATATGTCTTAAATACATTACGATAGGAATTTCGTGCGAGGTTACCTTTGAGCAGCTTTTAGCTCTGCAACCTGCTGCTGCAGTTCTTGCACCGATTTAATCAATACAGGGATAAGACCGGTGTAGTTTACCAGCTTTTTTCCCTCTGAGTCGGTCCTTACCAATTCAGGGAATACCTTTTCGAGCTCCTGGGCAATAAGACCGATTTGATTATGGTCGTTTTCGCCCAAAGGATTTTTAAGAAGATTGTAACTTACAGGCCTTAACTTGGAAATAGCCGAGAGACCTGATTTCAAAGTAACTATGTTAGTTTTGGCGCGTAGATCGGAATAATTATAAACTGTTCCAACAGCAAGGTCGTTAAACGTGCTTGTTTGCGAGTTATAAAACACACACCAGTTGTTATTGGTAGCTATTCGGCCATTAAAAATGTCAAACTGGAAAAACTTGGTGTGAGCATCTGTAGCAGTCAAAAAAAGACTCCCATGCATCACATTGGCATAATGCTGAATAGGAGAGACTGCTCCAACAGTCAAAAGGTTGTTTGAATATTTGATTTGAGCAAAGGACACGGAACTGGCAATTAAAAGCGCAGCAGTAAGCAATTGTTTTTTCATTTTTAAAATTTTGGTGTTAAGAATTGGTGTTAAAAAAATTGCGTAAACTTAGAATGTAACGTTAGCATACAAGGTTTGCGACGTAAATATATGAAGTATTTTCAATATGCGAAAAAGATTTTTATTTTTAATAATTAATCTTTTGCTAGTTTAAATAACTTATTACCCAAACAGGAAAAGAATGTTATACGGATTATTTTTTATCAAGAGATATTTAGAACAACTGATAATGTTTCCTTTTGTCCTCATAGGCAAACTAAAAGCTCGTAGATCTCCGTTATGCGAAGAGTTTGATATTTTTTTCTTTTTCCCTGGTTATGCCATTGGGGGGGCGGAAAGAGTGAATGCGGAAATAGTGAAATCGTTTCCTGATAAAAAGATTATCATATTTTTTACTAAAAGATCGCCGAACGCGGGTATGAGACATTTCTTTTCAGCGCCAAATGTGACTTTAAAGGATATCAGCTCATTGACAGATAATAAATTTCGGTACTGGAATAACTTTATCTATAGGGGTATATGTAGTAGCTATATCAATCTTCAAAAATCAAAGCCTGTAGTTTTTATAGGCCAGTGCAACTTTGGATATAAACTGACTCCGCATATAAGGAAAGGTGTCCACATATATGAGTTGATACATATGTTAGATAGGAATTTTACGTGGGTGTGGGCTCCGTTTATAAAATTTATTGAAGCCAGGGTGGTTTTAGCAAAGCATTTTCAAAAGGAGTTTTCAAAACTGTATAGTATCTTAGGAATACCGTCTGCCTATGCCGAACGAATCATAGTTATCAGAAACTGTTTAGAGCAAATCCCAACGCTATATCCGAAGTCCTCCTTTTCATTACCATTGAAAATATACTACGCGGGACGGGGAGGCCCTCAAAAGAGACTTTGGCTGATAGTAAGGATTATTGAAGCGTGTAGAAAGGAAAATTTACCAGTACAGTTCAAGTTAGCAGGGCCATTCGAACAAGAAATGCCCCAAGAGCTTATCGACGGTGACATATACGTTGGAGAAATAAAGGGCGGGGATGATATGTACACCTTTCATCAACAAAATGATGTGCTTTTGATGACGTCCGCCTGGGAAGGCTTTCCTATAGTTATTATGGAGGCGATGGCTTACGGGTCAATTGTGCTCACGACCGATGTAGGCGCCATTCCAGAGTTCATTCAGGATGACGCAACGGGCTTTTTGGTAAATAACCTGTTGGATGAAGATGCTTTGGTGAAGAAGTTTGTTGATAGAATCACTCTGATGTGCGGAGATATAGGCATGTTAAACAATATCTCTTTGAACGGCTACAATTATGTTAGTGAAGCATTCTCCAAAGAAGAGTTTATAAACAGTTACAGAAACCTGCTGTTAAAGAATTGATTCTAGATTTTTTTTATGCGTTATGAAATGAAAGGTCATAAGCATCTTTGAGGTGACTCCATTACGTAGCAGTGCGCCAGGGATTTTTGCCTGTGCTGAGATCATCGATTTTAACACCGGATGGATGGGCCCCGAGTAACCGTATTCCCGGATTTGTTTCTCATGCTTTATATTAAAGTTTCGCAGGAAGCGCCAGTTATAATCATACACCAGGATGTTTTTAAGCTTTTCAATGCCCATTTTGTTTAGAACGTGGAAGTGCTCGGGAATCTCTACGGCTCCGATATTCTTAGTGTAGGCGGTCACCTGCGATTGGCTCATGTAGACATTTACCAATGGCTGGTTGATATAAGCCAATTTATCAGTTTCGATGCGGCGCCTGTACATGTCTATATCTACCAGCCACTTTAGTGCCGGGTCGTATAAATGTTTTCCATCGTTCTTATGCATGGTCACGCTCGGCGGACCTATAAAATTTTTGGCTACCAGTATTGAAGGCTCTTTGTCTGCTTGCAACAAACGAAACTTTTCAGGGAAGACCTGCTTTTCTGTATTGTTGTGTTCATAACTGTTCATGTAGGCCGAGAAGATGAATGCATCATTATTTTTTTTTGCGCAATCTGCAAAATGTTGCAATGACGATTTATCAGAAAACCAGTCATCGTCGTGCATCAGCTTGATCCAGAACCCTTTAGCTAGTGAAATGGCTTGGTTCCAGTTGCGGGGCGTGCCCAAAGCAGTATTGTTTTTATAATAATGTAAAGGCAGCTGATGCTTATATCGTTCGTATACCCCCTGCACCTCGTCGTCAGGGCTGTCATCGGTAAGGACGACCTCAAAGTCGCGGAAGCTTTGAATAGTTATGGATTGCAGCAACCGCTCCAGATACTGGCTTCTTTTATAAGCGGGTATGCAAATTGAAATAAATGGCATTTGTTAGTCGTTCTTCGTAGCGAGTGTGAATAGGTGAAGTTCATGAATTTTTTTCTGAAGAGAAACTGTAAATCCACAAAATTTCAGCAACTCATTCACTAAATCTAGAGAAAAGACATGATGATGTACGCACCTGTTATGAAAGTTAGCTATGGTTCTTTCTTTCAGATCCTTAAGACTGTTTATACCCGGGTCTTTTGCAATCAAATGGGATTGTAGTATCTCGGCGAAATGAGTAGCGTCTGTCTCATCTACATTATTGATATAATCGTCCAGCAAGTGCTGAAAACTGGTGTATGGCCTGTTCATATCAAATGTTATTTCCTTGTTTGGTACGATCAATGCGATTTCTCCCTTAGATTTCAATACCTCCCTCCAGCGTTTTAATGCTTTTATGGGATTGGCAATGTGTTCCAGGCTATGGCAAGATAACAAGAAGTCATAGCGGCTGTTCTCAATGCCATTTAGGTCTGCAGCTTCTGTAATATATTGCGTTCCTTTGGGGTATCCTTTCAGGTACTGATAATTCTGTCCGGACATGATATTCCCTTCCCAAACCGTGCTGGTATTAAAGTTGACCCCGTCAATACGAGACGCGTACAAATAAGCTGGAAAATAACTCTTTTGCTTAAAGAAGTCGCTCGGGCCTCCAATTTCGATTCCGGTTTTTCCCTTTAAAGATCTTGCCGATGCGATGGTATCCCTTTTGTCGGTATGTCTAAGCGAACTTATCGCAGTGATTATGGAGTCAGATAACTTCAAGGATTTGCTTTTTTAATGATTGAAAAAGGACCAGAAAAATAAGCTATTTCAATGCCTTGCAAAGGGATTTTTTATCGCTTATTTCATACCTTGGCAAAATAATTTGTTTTTAAACAACAATGAAAAATGTTTTTGGTGTAGTTATACTGTATCATCCTGCAAATGATGTAATTCAAAATATTACAAGTTATGCGCAGAAAGTGTCGAGGCTCTACATATTTGACAATAGCGAAATAATTAGCCCGTTGGATTTCAGCGTGCTGGGTGATAATATCGAATATATTGCTGATGGAGTAAACAGAGGCATCTCCGAACGCTTAAATCAGGCTGCTGTCGCCGCGATTAAACAGGGAGGTGATTGGTTACTCACCATGGATCAGGATTCTTTCTTTGATAAGCAAGTTCTGGACAGCTATTTTTCTTGTGTTTATGAGTTCAAGAATAGAGGCAAAGTGGCCATGTTTGGACTAGAGTATGAACACAGACGTGATCATTTAAACTGCCAATCAGAAGAGACGACTTTTTTAATTACTTCTGGCAGTCTGGTTAACCTTTCCTTATTCGAGCAAAATGGCGGTTTCGATGAACGCTTGTTTATTGATGAGGTGGATTCTGAATATTGTTTTAAATCAAATAAAAACGGGTACAAAACTGTAAAGTTCAATAACATTTTCCTCAATCACTCACTTGGTACTGTATCGACTCATCGATCATTAAAGAGTTTAAAGTTGACGCCTCGTACCCTCCATTCCCCAATCAGGGTTTATTATATGGTGCGAAATTACCTTTATGTAAGTAATATATACCGAAGAGAGCAGCCGAAAACGTTTCCTAAAAGAAAAGCTGCTATTTTAAATCGAATAAAGAATAATTTTCTTTATGGTGAGAAAAAGGCGCTTCTTATTAGATATTTAATTTTAGCATGTTGGCATTACAAAATCGGCAAAATGGGCAAACTGAATTAATTTTTATATGGCACCTACTTTCAAAAATATAATTAACGGTGTTGGCAAAAAGGTGAAACAAGTTTTCAACAATCCTTATAAGGATTTTGGTATTGGCTGGATTGACCTTAGGGTTTTAAAAAATATGCCCAAAAAAGAGGTCTATGAGCAGCATTTTTTGAATGGAAAAATCCGGTTTAATGATGTTTCAGAGTTTTTGTATGGCCTGAAAGAAATCTTTATTAATAATATTTATTGCGTAAATCTGGATAATAAACGTCCCGTGATATTGGATTGTGGTGGACACATCGGGTTGAGTGCAATTTACTTTAAACGGATGTATCCTAACGCTAAGATCACAGTATTTGAGCCCGACGAGAAGAACTTTGCTTTTTTAGAAAAGAATGTCTCAGCGCAAGGCTATAGCGATATTCTTTTGAGAAGAGAAGCCATTTGGAATCAAAATACTACACTTAGGTTTGCATCACAAGCTTCCATGTCAAGTAAAATTGTGAACGGCGAGGGATACGGGCACGAGGTTGAAGCTGTGAGATTAAAAGATTTACTAACAAACGAAGTGGATTTTCTTAAGCTGGATATTGAAGGCGCGGAGTATGAAGTATTGAAGGACGTTACGGAAAAATTACACTTGCTTAAAAATATTTTTATCGAGTATCACGGTCTTTTTTCTCAGCAAAATGAACTTTTAGATATGCTGAACTGGGTGTCTGATGCGGGGTTTACATTTTATATAAAAGAAGCACATAATACATACCCTCATCCATTTAACCGGGAGACTAATGATAAAAGCAGCTATGATGTACAATTGAACATATTCTGCTTTAGAAAACACTAGGAATTATTCTCTATTTCCTTCAAAAAAAGAGCCAGCCCCTTCCTTTTTTCATTATCCAGCTCATAACTCAGATTCACCGAAAAGTATTTTTTGAGGTCATATACTCCGTTTGCATGTTCGGCGGCGATCTCATCGATATGCTGCAGGCCATAAGCATTAGCCGCATCAAACTCTTCAATAAAACCGTGCGGTAGCTGTTGGGTGCTGACCCAGGCGGCAAATACAAATGGCAAACCTGTCGCAGCTTTCCATTCTCCCGCGAGGTCATAGATGTATTGGTGATTCTTCCGCTGTTGCAAGGCCCTGTCTCCAATGATCAGGGCGGCTGTATCGCCTTTGATCTCGTTAATATAGGACTCATCCCGGGCATCCACCAATTCAGGTGAAATCTTCCAATGATGTTTCACCAGCCATTTTAAGAGCTGCACAGAAGAACGGCTTTGATAATCCAGGTATATTTTGCTTATTTTTTCGATCGGCTGATCGCTGAATAGGGCTACTGAAGCTACCTCTCCCACCGCGCCGATGCAATAATGGCCATTGATGACATAGTGCGGCAGCTTTGGTATCACTGCCACCGGCACCAGCCCTAAATCAATTTCACCGTTGTTCAGCATGGTGGCGAGAGACGCCGGGTAAGCTTCGACCAGCGTTATTTTTTCTTTTATAGGCAACCTTTGAAGGCCATAAATGAGCGGACGTGTATTCAAATAGCTTACAATTCCCACTCTTATCTTTTGTTCCAATCTTTATTCCTTTATTTTTGCGCGAAATTAGCAGGTTTCCAGGTTTAATGTTCTACGTTCAACGTTAAACTTGTTCAACTTTAAACATTAAACAAAATGTCTTTAACCGCCATTTCGCCCATCGACGGCCGCTATAGCAAGCAAGTGCAGGGACTTCAGGAATATTTCAGTGAATATGCATTGATTAAATATCGTGTCATAGTAGAAATTGAGTATTTGCTATTATTGTCAGACAAAAAATTTCTGAAACTTTCTGCAGCAGCGAAAAAGCATTTGCGCGGGTTGAAGGAATCCTTCAGCGTTGCACAGGCTGAGGCGATTAAAGAGATCGAAAAAACCACGAACCACGACGTAAAGGCGGTTGAATACTTTTTAAAGTCAGAACTAGACAAGACGGATGCCGGCGAGGCGAAAGAGTGGATCCATTTTGGCCTCACTTCGCAGGATATCAATAATACGGCTATCCCTTTGCTTTGGAAGCACAGCCTTGAGTTTGAACTACTCCCGGCATATCTGAACCTGCAAAATCACCTGTTAGAGCTGGCCCAGCAATGGAGGGAAATTCCGATGCTTGCCAAAACGCACGGTCAGCCTGCATCTCCTACAAGGTTGGGCAAAGAGATCATGGTGTTTGTAGAGCGACTGGAGCATCAGATCCAGTTATTTTCCTATATTCCTGTTGCTGCAAAATTTGGCGGTGCTACCGGCAACTTTAATGCCCATTACGTAGCCTATCCAAAAACCGACTGGATTAAATTCGGAAATCATTTTGTAGAAGAAGTACTGGGTCTGCAACGTATGCAGTTTACTACGCAAATAGAACACTACGATAACCTGGCGGCCCATTTTGATTGCATAAAACGGATCAACACCATCTTGCTGGATCTGTGCAGGGACATCTGGACTTATATCAGCATGGACTATTTCAAGCAAAAGACAAAGGCGGGTGAGGTTGGTTCTTCTGCTATGCCACACAAAGTAAACCCTATCGATTTCGAAAATGCCGAAGGAAATATAGGCATGGCGAACGCTATGCTGGAGCACCTGGCTGCCAAACTCCCGGTCAGCCGCTTGCAACGTGACCTCACCGATAGCACGGTGCTCAGAAATATTGGTGTGCCTGTAGCCCACACTATTATTGCTATTCGGAGTATTGAAAAAGGCCTTGGCAAGCTTGTTTTAAACGAGGCCAGACTTAAAACGGACCTGGAAAACAACTGGGCGGTGGTAGCCGAAGCGATTCAAACGATATTAAGGCGTGAGAAATATCCAAATCCTTACGAGGCTTTGAAAGATCTTACAAGAGGGAAGGAGGGCATTACAAAACAATCGCTGCACGAGTTCATTGGCACTTTGAAAGTGCCGGCCGCCATCAAGGCGGAGCTGAAAAAGATAACGCCCCATAACTATACCGGCATCGTGGCAAAATATTAATTCATTTTGGAGCGAACTACCTTTCCTTGAAAAGAGGCATAAAGCTGTGGGTTGAAATAATACTGATCAAAGTGTAGCATCCCGTTTTTTAAGGTTAGGTAATCCCATATAATGTTCATTTTTATACTGCCATCTGCCGTGTTGTTATAAGTCATTTTTAGCGTGGTTCTGCCAGCAGATTGTATAAGCTCCCATTTGGAAATTTCATGCTTCGAACCACTATTATCTTTTTCGTATCCGGTAAAATCCTTATTAAATAAATAATATTCGTTGTCAAAGCTTTCGGTATTATCATTGGCTCCCCTTGTATAACCTAGTATACTATTGCCTAGCATGCCATAAACTGACTCAACCTTCCATCGAGATGAAGTTAAAAGAGCAGCGTCAACAAGAGTATCTTCTACCTGCCTTTCAATGACGGTTTCTTTGGTGCAGGCTGTTGTTGTGAAAAGTGCTGAAACAATAACAGAAAAAAATAAGATAAGATAGGCCAGTTTTGAAGTTCTCATAGTTTTATTTTTTGTAGAAGCGAATATAGTCGCAATATATCATATTTTGAAATGATTTTAGTAGTTTGTCCTATAGACGTAGGAAAAGGCGAAGAGTATTTCTGTTGAAAAGACGGGACGCTTGTCAAGATCCAATTTCCTTCTTTTGTTAGTGGCATCTCCGGTCTAAATTCCCTATGTAGAATAAATCCTCCATTCTGGACATAGCGTCTTCAATAATGATTTATCATTTGTCATAAGGCTGTAGAATCGCACGTTCCTTGACAAATCTTATAGCTCATACGTGCATCGTGGCTGAATATTAATTTCGGAACACGTCTGTCAGCGCTATTGAAAGCTCTGGAAATGCGGTGCTCGTAATGGTATCTTGTATAAACTGCGGATCGGTGGAGTCGTACACGCCTTCTTTCAGCGTGTATTGGTTGATCGCGTTGGTGTCCGGGAAAACGATCCAATATTCTCTTACACCGTTTTCTTCATAAAGATTGTATTTATCATTCATGTCTTTTTTGGCCGTGTAAGGGAAATGATTTCCACGATCAGGTCCGGTGCGCCGATGCATCCGCGTTCATCAATCTTAGATTCATCGCAGATCACGCAGATATCAGGCTGCACGACAGTGTATACTTCATTATCCGATTTTGGGTGCTTCGTCAGACGGACATCGAGAGGAGCGAAGAAAGCTTTGCAATGACTTTTTCTTTCGGTCTAATTGAGATATATCGGTGATCATTGACAGCAATTTTCTCAAAAATACAAGTTATTTCAGAGGCTCCTTATTCGCTATTAACAACAGAGCCCGCAAATTATGCGGACTCTTAAATGTAAATAAAGCAATTTAACTAAAGATTTTATTGTTTCCTTTTGGATCGTATTACTTTCCCTTGGAAAGACATATATAGCTCTGGATTAAAATAGTATTCATCAAAATGTAGCATACCATCTTTTAAAATGATATAATCCCAAACGATATTCATTCTTCTGGTACCGCTTTTATCATTATAATAAATCATTTTTAAAGTTACTCTGCCTTCCGATTCCAAAAGCTCCCACTTGGGAATTTCGTGTTTTACTCCGTTGTTATCTATCTCATAGCCGGTAAAATCATCATTAAAAACGTAATACTCATTATCAAAGCTTTGCGTGTTGTGTTCGTGACCCCTGGTATAGCCAAACACATTGTTCCCAAACATGCCATAGACCGATTGCATCTGCCATGAGGAGGAAGTTAGAACCTTGGCATTGACGCGGGCAATATCCTTGTCTTTCGAACATGACATCGGGAGTAATAGAAGTAGCGGTGTGATAGTTGCCAACATTCTCATAATCGTTTGTTTTGTCTTTTTCATTAAGTGTTTTTTTTAAAATTATAAAAGCTTAGCAATGGGGCTTATCTCATAACGATCTTAGATATATGAGGTAAGCATTTCAATTTATTTATGAATCTCGCTGGTAAAGTGAAACTCAATATCAGGGTTATTACTGATCTCCGTATTCAAGAACCATTCACTTTGCGCCAGGTACACTACGTGCCCGTCCTTGTCTTCACCAGTATTAGCTAATTTGAACTTTGTAAATTCATCCAGCTTCTTTTCATCTTTACTGGTCAGCCAGCAGGCTTTGTAGAATGGTAAAGCTCTGAATTCCACCGATGCGCCGTATTCGTGAAGTAACCGGTATTGAATCACCTCAAACTGAAGTTCACCCACGCAGCCAATGATCTTTTTCGTTCCGCCAAATTGCGTAAACAGCTGGGCCACGCCTTCGTCGGTCAATTGGAGCAAGCCTTTTTCCAGCTGCTTGGTTTTCATCGGGTCTTTATTCACGACCTCTTTAAAGATTTCCGGTGAAAAAGATGGTATACCTGTAAAGAAGAAATTTTCCCCTTCTGTAAGCGTATCTCCGATCTTAAAATTACCCGTGTCAAATAAGCCCACCACATCGCCGGCATAAGCATCTTCAATCACGCTTTTATCCCGTGCCATAAAGCTATAGGGGTTGCTGAAGCGCACGTCCTTGTTAAGCCGCACGTGATGAAAATATTTGTTTCTTTCAAACCTGCCGCTACAGACGCGGAAAAATGCAATACGGTCGCGGTGCTTAGGGTCCAGATTCGCATGTATCTTAAATACAAAGCCACTCAGCTTCGGCTCTTCAACGTTCACTTCTCTTTCGGTCGTCTCGCGGCTCTGTGGTGTCGGTGCAATGCGAATAAAAGTGTCCAACATTTCCTTAACGCCAAAGTTGTTGATCGCACTTCCAAAAAATACCGGTGATACTTTAGCCGCCAGGTAATCGTCCACGTTAAGTGGTCCGTTCACGCCGTCCACTAATTCAACATCCTCCCGCAAGGCCGCCGCGTCAGCCTTTCCCAGTTTATCTTCCAGCACCATATCGTTGATGTCAGCGATGGCAATGGCATCTTCGTCGTCGGCCTTGGTGTTGGCCGTAAAGAGCCGCAGGTTTTTATCATGCAGGTTATACACACCCTTAAAATCCTTGCCACTGTTGATGGGCCAGGTCATCGGGTGTAATTGGATATTCAATTCTTTTTCAATCTCTTCCAGCAGGTCAAAACGGTTTTTCCCGTCGCGGTCCATTTTATTAACAAACACAATTACCGGTGTATCTCTCATGCGACACACTTCCATCAGGCGGCGTGTCTGATCTTCAACGCCATTCACGCTGTCCACAACCAATATAACGCTATCTACCGCAGTAAGGGTTCGGTACGTATCTTCCGCAAAATCTTTGTGGCCCGGGGTATCCAGGAGGTTAATGAGAGTGCCGTTATATTCGAAACTCATCACGGAAGTGGCCACCGAAATACCACGCTGGCGCTCAATTTCCATAAAATCCGAGGTCGCCGATTTTTTGATCTTATTGCTTTTTACGGCGCCGGCCACCTGGATAGCACCGCCAAAAAGCAGGAACTTTTCCGTCAGCGTTGTTTTACCGGCATCCGGGTGACTGATGATGGCAAAAGTCCGCCGCCTCATAATCTCGTCGTGAAACTTCATTCGTTGTCTGTTAAAAGGCTGCGAAGATATTAGGATTTCCCGACTTGTCCATCCGGTACGCGTAATATGAGGGGACAGACACGCAAACTCGCTATTCGTAATCGCTGACGCGCAGGCTTCGCAAGATCATTCATTCGTAGTTCTGTGGTGTAAATTTTATCGCTTTGCATCGCATGTTGGAGATATCAGACAGCGGTTAACCGCCCATTTTTTTCAGGCATTTCATGATATCAGCACCTTTGCCCAGCACCGGTTTAAAAATATCCCCGATCCTGGCCACTCTTTCAGGCATCGTGTAAATATCAAATTGCGAGGGGTGCAGTCCTTTTTTTACTTCTTTCCAATCGAGCGGCGCCGATACAGTAGCACCCTTTTTAGGACGGACACTGTAAGCGCTGGCAATAGTTTGGCCTTTCCGGTTTTGAAGGTAATCGACGTAAATTTTTTTCGTTCCCCTTTTCTTGAGGTTGCGCTCCAGTGTCGTAAAATCAGGCAATAATTCTGTCACCTTCATCGCGGTGAGATGCGCAAAGTTTTTAACATGTTCATAGTCGTATTTGTCAGCCATTGGTACGAAGACATGGAGACCCGAAGAGCCGGAGGTTTTACAAAAGGATTTTACCCCACACTCATCCAGCACTTGCCTGGTGGCGAGCGCTGTATCGATCACTTGTTCAAACGTATTGTTCTCACTGGGGTCTATATCGATGATCATGTACGTCGGAGATTCCTGTTTTTTCGTAGTGCTGTTCCACGGGTTCATTTCAATACAACCCAAATTCGCCAGGTAGATCAGGGTGGCTTTGTCGTTGCACACGATATAATCGATATTTTTCTGGTTGCTTTCCGAGAACACCTCGATCGAGGTCACCCAGTCGGGGGCGGTGTCTCCCGCGTCTTTCTGGTAAAAGCTGCTGCCGTTTATGCCATTCGGAAATCGGTTCAGGCTTTCCGGGCGGTCCTTCAGATACGGTAAGATATATTTTGACATTTGATCATAGTAAGCGATCAGGTCCCCCTTCGTAATTCCCTCGTCCGGCCAATACACTTTTTCCTGGTTGGTCAGCTTCACCTCCTTTCCCCCTATTTTGATCGCGCCATCTTTAGTTGTCTTAGCAGACGCTTTCGTTGGTGTTGCCGACTTTTTTGCCGGCGCCTTATTAATTGTTTTTTTTGCTGTTTGCTTCGCCATTACGTTTTCGTTTTTTGGGATAGTTACTTCTTCGGCAGATTTGTCTATTCTGAGGCCCATAAATACCGGGTGCCTGAAAATATGTTCCTTGGTGAGCTCGGTGAACTTGATGTTGCAAACCAATTTAGGTTCTACCCAGGTTGCGGGCATATTTGTTTTAGGGGTCACTTCAAACGGAGACTTTTTCCTGATCAAGGGCTTTAGTTTGCGCGCCATTTCTGATAGCGACGGTTCGTCGAAGCCAGTTCCTGTGTGGCCCGCGTAGATCAATTTACCGTCCTGATAACGGCCGAGGATCAGTGCGCCAAACTCTTTTCTTGAACCGCGCGGCGCCGTAAAGCCCGCAATGATCACTTCTTCGGTATTATGATGTTTGATCTTTAGCCAATCTCCGCTGCGTTGGCCGGCAATATAGGGAGCAGACGCCCGTTTCGCGATGATTCCTTCAAGGTTATTTTCTTTGGCTACTTTGAAAAAGTCAACCCCGTTTTTTTCAATATGATCACAATATTTGATGAAATCATTCTCAATCAGCGCATCTTTCAGCAGCTCTTTTCTTTCCAGGTTGGTTAGCGATTGGGTGTCGTGGCCGTTTAGATACAACAAGTCAAAGACATGATATACCAATGGCACGTCGGGGTGCTCGCCAAAATGTTGTAAGGTCTGGAAGTCCGGCAGGTTGTCCTCGTTATACGCTACAATTTCTCCGTCGAGAATCATTTCATGTTCCTGCTCTTGCAGTGCTTCCGCCACCGGCGTAAACTTGCGATCAAAGGAAATCCCGTTCCTGGAGTATAGTTTTAATTCTTTGCCAATCTCTGCGATGGCGCGGTAACCGTCCCATTTGATCTCAAAGATCCAGTCAGGATCATCAAAGGGATCTTTGCCCAGCGTAGCGAGCATGGGACGCACAAAATCTTTTAACTTTTTTTCACCTGACAGATAAGCCGCATAGCGTTTTGTTTTTAGCTCCGGTTCAGCGATTTTTTTTTTACTGCCGCTTTTTTAGGAGCGGTTTTTTTACTTGCCTTTGCTTCAACGGCCTTCGTGACCTTCGATCTCTTCTTTGTAAATTTTTCCGCGTCGTATTTCGTTGTCACGGCGTGCTCATCTTTATGTTTGATAAGCAACCACGCGTTACCGGCGTCTTCCGTTTTCATTTTTACCAGCGCAAACTCGCCCTTTAGTTTTTTGCCATGAAGGATAAATTTAAGTGACCCGCTTTTCAATTCTTTCAATAGAACCGTTTCATCCTTTTTGCTGCTGTCTTTCTGCAGGGCTTCATAAGTGCCTTCATCCCATATTTCGACTTCCCCGGCGCCGTAATTTCCTTCAGGAATGGTTCCTTCAAAAGTGCGGTAATCATATGGATGGTCTTCTACCATCATGGCCAGCCGTTTATCTGCCGGGTTCAGCGAAGGTCCCTTGGGGACCGCCCAGCTTTTTAAGACGCCTTCCATTTCCAGCCGGAAGTCATAGTGCAGGCGCGTAGCCGCATGACGTTGAATCACGAACTTCAGTTCTTTACCTGCTCTCGTCACTTTTCCTTCAGGCTCAGCGGTAGAAGAGAAATTTCTTTTCTTTTTATAGGTAGTAAGTGTTGCCATAATTTAGGAGGCTTTCTTTTTTGCAGACAAGCTTGCTTTCAATTGTTCCATCAGGTCTTTTGTCTTCACGTGCGCCACTCTCAATTTCGGGGTTGTTACTTTTTTGCCTTTTGCTTTCGCTTCAATCACTTTCATCAGCTTGTCGGAATAAGTATCTTTATAAGCTGAAATATCAAACTTTTCAGAAAGTTGCTCGATCAGCGTAACGGCCATTTTTAACTCAGCGGGCTTCACCGTGCGTTTCGGAATGGACAGATCTGTAGGCTTCCTGATCTCCTCGGCATACCGTATTCTCTGAAACAGGATCATATCTTCATAATGTCTTAATATGCCCAACACTTCTTTATTCCGCATCACAAAAGTTCCGATGCCGGCCATCTTGGTTTTCTTCAAAGCCTCTGCAAGGAGGGTGTAAGGAGCTTCTCCATTCTTCTGTGGCTCAAGGAAATAGGGCGTTTCGAAGTAGACGCTGTCAATTTCTTCTTCTTTAACAAAGGAGTCGATAGATAATATTTTTGTCTTTTCAGGGCTGGCTTTTTCAAAATCTTTCTCATCCAGCACAATATATTTCCCGTCATAGTCGTAACCCTTCACAATATTGCCCCATTCCACTTCTTTTCCGGTTTTTTCGTTTACCCGCTTATACTTGATATGGCTGAGATCTTTCTTGTCCAACATATCCAGACTTAAGTTGCTTTCTTCGGTGGCTGAATACAATTTCACGGGGATATTTACTAGGCCAAAACCAATGGCTCCATTCCAGATTGCTTTCATTCGTATATTTTTTAGTGTTTAGGGCGATCTGTTAATCGGGCGTGATCCTATGATTGTACTCGATTTGAGCGAAAAAGATCACATTTGTTGTGCGTTGTAATGTTACTTCCTGACCGGTTCAAATGTTAAGCGATCAATCGCCTGTAGTCGAGAAAACAAAATTGATACCAAAGGATTGAAAGGCAGCGTCGTTGCGTGAGATTCAATAGTTCTTGTTGACCCCATCTCCGTGATTGTCCGGGGCAGAGTGCTCTTCATTGCTTCATCAGGTACCGAATTTGTCTTACACGGTCGCAAGCTGTACCTTAGGGCGATCTCTAACTAAGCATTATTGCTTTATAACTTTAAATCATGAAGAAAGTATCGTTTTTTTTGCTGACCGTTTTCGTTGCCATGGTAGCCCAGGGGCAAAAGCGAATGTCCGGAAATCCTGTATTTACAGGCTGGTATGCCGATCCGGAAGTGGCTGTTTTTAACAAAGAGTTCTGGATATTCCCAACGTTTTCTGCTCCTTACGGAAAGCAGGTGTTCCTGGATGCTTTCTCTTCCAATAACTTGGTTGATTGGAAAAAACATGCGCGGATTGTTGATACCGCTGCTGTGAAATGGGCTAAAAGAGCCATGTGGGCGCCTGCTATTATTGAAAAAGACAAAAAATATTATTTATTCTTCGCTGCCAATGACATTCAAAGCGACCAGGAAACCGGTGGGATAGGAGTGGCTGTCGCCGGCAAACCTTCCGGTCCGTTTAAAGATCTGCTGGGAAAGCCGCTGATTGATAAATTTCACAATGGCGCCCAGCCTATTGACCAGTTTGTATTTAAGGACAAGGACGGACAGTATTACATGTTTTATGGCGGCTGGCGTCATTGCAATATTGCCAGATTGAAAAGCGACTTCACCGGGTTTGAGCCCTTTGAAGATGGCACCACCTTTAAGGAAGTAACTCCTGAGAAATACGTTGAGGGTCCTTTTATGTTCATTAGAAACGGCAAATATTATTTCATGTGGTCAGAAGGAGGATGGACCGGTCCCGATTACAGCGTTGCCTATGCCATTGCCGACTCTCCTATGGGTCCGTTCAAAAGAGTCGGAACGATCCTTCAACAAAATCCGGCGATTGCGACAGGAGCGGGCCACCACTCCG
Source organism: Niabella sp. ZPM-14 (assembly GCF_055693045.2). Lineage (NCBI taxonomy): Bacteria > Pseudomonadati > Bacteroidota > Chitinophagia > Chitinophagales > Chitinophagaceae > Niabella > Niabella sp. ZPM-14. The sequence continues at coordinate 1,835,969 of NZ_CM181148.1, read as the reverse complement.
TACTGCAGATTCCCGGGAAGGATGAATACTACATTATTTACCACCGCCGTCCGCTGACTGAAAAAGACGGTAACTCCCGCGTGGTGTGCATTGACAAGATGGAATTCGATGGTCAGGGCTTCATTAAGCCGGTGATCATCACCAATGAAGGCGTGGCTCCCAGGAAAATAAAATAATTGTAAAATGTACAATTATTTGTCTATTTTAGCGGGTAAAAATTGCGGCCATGTTGCAAGATGTTTATGTTATTGGAGTTGATTATGGATCGGATTCGGTCCGGTCAGTGATTGTAAACGCCGGGAACGGGGCAGAAGTGGCGGCATCGGTATTCGAGTATCCGCGCTGGAAGCGGGGCCTCTACTGCGATGCCGCTGCCAATCAATTTCGTCAACATCCTCTTGATTATGTTGAAGGCTTGGAGTCAACCATCAAAGAATGTATTGCAAAAGCGGGCGCAGATATAGCCAGGAACGTTAAAGGTATTTCGGTAGACACCACCGGTTCTACGCCTGTAGCCGTGAATGAAACAGGCACGCCTTTGGCATTAACACCGGAATTTGCTGAAAATCCCAACGCCATGTTTGTGCTTTGGAAGGATCACACGTCCATTAAAGAGGCAGACGAAATCAATAAGCATGCTGCTAAATTTGATACCAACTATCTGCAATATGTGGGCGGTATTTATTCCAGTGAATGGTTCTGGGCCAAGCTGCTTCACGTTTTTCGTGAAGATGAAGCGGTGAGGAACGCCACAGCCAGTTGGGTAGAGCATTGCGACTGGATACCCTTTTTGTTAACCGGTGGCAGTGACGTAAAGGAATTAAAGCGCGGCGTTTGCTCAGCGGGGCATAAAGGGCTTTGGTCCGAGGCGTTTAATGGGTTTCCTCCAAATGATTTTTTTGCCAGCCTGGATCCGCTCCTCGATGGATTTACCGCTAAACTTCCCGATGAAACCTATACCGCCGATCAGGCGGCCGGACATTTATCAGCTGAATGGGCCAACAAATTGGGCCTTAGCACAGATGTAGTCATCGGTATCGGTGCGTTCGATGCGCACATGGGCGCTGTCGGCGGACAGATAGAACCTTATTTTCTAAGCAAGGTCATGGGGACTTCTACCTGCGACATGCTGGTTGCTCCGTCAGATGAAATAGGAGACAAGCTGGTACGGGGTATTTGCGGGCAGGTACCTGGCTCCGTGATCCCGGGAATGATGGGCCTCGAGGCCGGACAAAGTGCTTTCGGGGATATTTACGCCTGGTTTAAAAACCTGCTCTCATGGCCATTACAGTTCCTGGAAAGCGAAACCGAACGCCGGGCGGTAGAGTCCAGGATCATATCGGCGTTAGCATCAGAAGCCGCCAAACTTCCTCTGCATGATGAAGATGAACTGGCCGTCGACTGGCTAAACGGCCGTCGCACGCCCGATGCCAGCCAGTTGCTCAAAGGCGCTATTAGCGGCCTCAATCTGGGTAGCGACGCCCCGGCCATTTTCAAAGCGTTGGTCGAAGCCAGCTGCTTTGGCGCCCGTGCCATCGTGGATCGGTTCAACCGGGAAGGCGTGCCGGTAAAAGGCCTGATAGGGGTGGGCGGTGTCGCACGTAAAGCGCCTTATGTCATGCAGGTTATGGCAGACGTGATGAACATGCCGATCAAAATACATCGCTCAGAACAAACCTGTGCAACCGGTGCAGCCATGTTTGCCGCTACAGCTGCAGGTCTCTATCCGAACGTGCAGGAGGCCATGAATGCGATGGGCCAGGGATTCGATGCTGAATACCATCCGAACCCTGAAAATGTAGCATATTATGCCCGGCGCATGAAAAAGTACGAAGACTTTGGGCAATTCATTGAAGCGAATTAGTGCAAGTTGATGTTCATGGCATGTGAACGTTGAACATCCAAGACTAAACATCAAACTTCAAACATCCAACACTGAATCATGAACTATAAAAATATACGTGAAGCTGCCTACGAAGCGAATATGCAACTGCCGCGCCTCGGGCTGGTATTGTTTACATTCGGAAATGTAAGCGAGGCAGATCGTGACCAGGGTGTATTTGCGATCAAACCCAGCGGCGTAGCTTATGACGATCTTTCTCCGGAAAAAATGGTCATCGTCGACTTTGAAGGCCACACCGTAGAAGGAACGCTTAATCCTTCGTCTGACACAAAAACGCATGCGGTTCTATATAAACATTGGGAAGGTATCAATGGTATTGTGCATACGCATTCAACCTACGCAACAGCATGGGCCCAATCGCAGCGGGACATTCCGATCTTTGGCACCACGCACGCTGATTACAATACGGTAGATATTCCCTGTGCGCCGCCTATGAGCGACGAAATGATCCGCGGTAACTATGAGTATGAAACTGGTTTCCAGATCATGAATTGCTTTCAGGAAAGGGGACTTGATTATAAAGAAGTAGAAATGGTGCTGGTGGGTAACCATGCACCCTTTACCTGGGGCACAACCGCTGCAAAGGCAGTACACAACAGCGCTGTGCTGGAGCAGGTCGCTAAAATGGCATTGCTTACCGAGCAGATCAATCCGCAGGCTCCGCGATTAAAGCAGGCTTTAATTAATAAACATTACGAGCGGAAGCACGGGCCGGACAGCTATTATGGGCAGGCGTAGTTGATGGGTTTGTAAGACCTGCAAGGTTTCGAAGATTTCGCAGGTCTTACAATGAGAAGAATATCCAGGATAAGTCATGTACAACTGTACAAGAATGCCGACCCGAAAAAATTTCATTCCATCAATAATTTTAAAATAATTTCATGATTGAATTAAAAAAATTAGAGGTGTGGTTTGCCACAGGCAGCCAGAACCTTTACGGAGAGCAGACCTTGATTGAAGTGGCCGAACACTCTAAAGAAATTGCTGCTTACCTCAATACGCATAGTGCCATTCCTGTTTCGGTAATTTACAAAGGCACTTTAAAGTCCACGGAAGAGATTTATAACTTTTGTGCTGAGGCGAATCACAGCCAGGATTGTATCGGCGTGATCACCTGGATGCACACGTTTTCACCGGCGAAGATGTGGATCAACGGCCTGAAAATATTGCACAAGCCGTTATTACATTTTCATACCCAATACAACCGCGATATCCCCTGGGGGTCGATCGACATGGACTTTATGAACACCAACCAGTCTGCTCACGGAGACCGTGAATTTGGTTTTATGGTAAGCCGTATGCGCAAGCGCCGCAAAGTGGTAGTGGGACATTGGAAAGATGATCAGGCAATCGAACGCATTGCTGTATGGAGCAGGGCGGCTGCAGGATGGCACGACTGGCAAGGTGCCCGCTTTGTCCGTTTTGGCGACAATATGCGGTACGTGGCGGTAACAGATGGCGATAAGGTGGAAGCCGAGCTGCGCTTCGGATATAGTGTGAATACACATGGCATAGGCGACCTGGTAAAAGTGATCGATGAAGTGAGCGAAAAAGAGGTGAGCGACCTGATCGCAGAATATGCTGACACTTATCATATCATGGACAGCCTGCGCGAAAACGGCACGCAATACCAGTCGCTGGTAGACGCCGCCAAAATTGAGCTGGGCCTGAAGCATTTTCTCCAGGATGGCAATTACAAAGGATACAGTGATACTTTTGAAGATCTTTATGGGATGAAGCAGTTGCCCGGTATCGGCTCCCAGCGTATGATGGCCGCGGGCTATGGCTTTGCGGGAGAGGGTGATTGGAAAACCGCGGCCCTGGTTCGCGCTATGAAAGTAATGGGCGCCGGCCTGCCTGGTGGTAACTCCTTTATGGAAGATTACACTTATCATTTTGATCCCAACAACTCGCTCGTATTAGGTTCTCACATGTTGGAAATTTGTCCTTCCATCGCAAGCGGGAAGGCAAATGTAGAGATCCATCCACTGGGCATTGGTGGTAAAGAAGACCCGGTGAGGCTGGTGTTCAACGCGCCGGGTGGTCCCGCTTTGAATGCGTCGGTAGTGGACATGGGCAATCGCTTCAGGTTGCTGGTGAACGAAGTAGAAGCGGTGGAACCCCAGAACGATTTACCCAAACTGCCCGTGGCGCGCGTGCTCTGGAAACCTTATCCGGATATGAATACCGGCTGTGCGGCCTGGATCCTGGCGGGTGGGGCTCACCACACGGGGTATTCCCAAAATCTGACTGCAGAGCATCTCGAAGATTTCGCGGATATGGCAGGCATAGAATTTACGTTGATCAATAAAAATACGGACCTCTACAGCTTTAAAAATGAGCTGCGGTGGAGCGATGTGTATTACCAGTTGAATAAAAACTAATAAAAATGTCTTCGGTACACATTTTTATTAATTATATTAGCAAACTTTTTTAACAACTTTCAATTTTGCTGTCAATATGAGTAATAATTTGGGCACGCTTGACTACGTAGTGTTTTTTACCTATTTCATCCTGGTTGCATCGTATGGTTACTGGGTTTATATGCGCAAGAAAAAAGCGACGGTATCCGCATCGCACGATTATTTTCTTGCCGAAGGATCTTTAACCTGGTGGGCTATCGGTGCTTCACTGATCGCTTCCAACATTTCTGCCGAGCAGTTTATCGGGATGAGCGGAGAAGGTTTCTTTGTCGGCGTAGCGGTGGCTGCCTATGAGTGGCTGGCTGCAGTAGCCCTGATCATTGTGGCTATCTGGTTTATTCCGGTTTACCTGAAAAACAAGATATATACGATGCCCCAGTTCCTGGAAACACGTTACAATAAGTCGGTATCGCTCATAATGGCCATCTTCTGGTTATTTCTCTATGTGATCGTAAACCTTACTTCTATTCTTTATTTGGGTGCATTGGCGATCGATACCTTACTGGGCGGTGGTTATCTGCATGTGATCATGATCGTATTATTGATCATGGCGCTGTTAATAGGTTTGGGAGGTATGAAGGTGATTGGTTATACAGATGTGATCCAGGTAGCGGTGCTCATCATTGGCGGTTTTGCCACAGTTTATATGGCTTTGCAGATCGTGGATCAGCGGATCAATGGCGCTGAGATTGGAAGTGCCATTGCCGGCTTCAAAGCCCTGCTGAACGAGGCGCCGGGACATTTTAACCTGATGCTCGACAAACCTCAGGTTACTACCACGACCCTAAGCATGCCAGAAAATCTGGACGTTCAGAAATATGTGGTACTTCCAGGCCTGGCAATGTATTTTGCCGGTCAGTGGATCGTGAACCTGAACTACTGGGGATGTAACCAATATATTACACAGCGGGCGCTCGGTGCTGATCTTAAAACTGCGCGTACGGGTATTCTATTCGCCGGGTTCCTGAAAATATTCATGCCGGTAATCGTGATGCTGCCTGGTATTGCGGCCTATGTGTTACACAGCAAGGGGCAGCTACCCGGTTTTAGCGGAGTTAAGGACGGAGCTTATTCTGCTATTTTGGGATTTTTGCCTGTCGGTTTAAAAGGATTGGCGGTGGCAGCCCTGACAGCGGCGATCGTGGCTTCACTCGCGGGTAAAGTAAACAGTATCTCTACGATCTACACGCTTGATATTTATAAAAAGTACCTGAAAAGTGATGCGACTGAAATTCAAATGGTAAGAACCGGTAGATGGGCCATTATCATCGCGATGTTGATCGCGCTGGCCTTTACCTGGACAGATGCATTAGGCATTGGCGGAGAAGGCGGCTTTACATTCATTCAAAAATATACCGGCTTTATCAGCCCGGGTGTGTTCGCCATGTTCCTATTAGGAATGTTCTGGAAACGTACGACAGGAACGGCAGCCCTGGTGGGTGTAATACTGGGCTTTGTGCTGGCTATTTTCTTTAACAGCTACGCTGTTGACATTTTCGGTAAAGAAACCTGGATGTATACTGCCTTTACTTACGAAAAAATGGAAAAAGGTGTAGTGCATACGATCACTGAAATTCCGTTCCTCATTAACATGGGCTGGTCCTTTGTGATTACGGTAGCCGTGATGATCGCTATCAGTCTGGCCGGTCCTAAAGTAAATGCAAAAGCATTCGCTATTGACAAGAGCATGTTCAAAGTCGATCCAAGGACGCTCATTTTGGTGGTGGTTACGTTACTTTTGATCACTGCGATTTATGTGAGATTCTGGTAGAAGTTACAGAACCTTCATTATAGGCGGCCAGGAATTATCCTGGCCGTTTCTTTTGAATGAAGCGCAGGTACAATTTTTGACCAATCATTTGTATGGCGCAATACACAGCTTTTGCAGAACAGGAATTGAGAAAATGGCAATTTAAAATGCTGAAGGAACCCGGAATGCTCGGTAAATTGTCTAAGAAAACGCAGGATAAGATCAACTCTTATATCCCCGAAAAAGTGCATCAGGCAATAACGGTTGTCGTCAAGCAAATGATACGTGGCGTTCTATTTGGTGCAAAATATACCACTGAAAAGCCGTGGAAAGATCGCTCGCTTATGGAGCGGGAGCTGGTCGTGAAAGAGAAAATTAAATTTTACCGGAGCACGGCGGCTGTCGAAGGAGGGATTACCGGTGCGGGTGGCATTTTCCTCGGCCTGGCCGACTTCCCCCTGCTGCTGGCTATTAAGCTAAAGCTGTTGTATGAGATCGCTTCTGTTTATGGGTTCGACCTGAACGATTATAAAGAACGTGTTTACCTGTTGCATATTTTTGAACTTGCCTTTTCCAGCAGAATGCACAGTAAAAGCATTTACCAGAAATTGGTTAACTGGAAACAGGTGTCGCAGGCACTTCCTGACGACATCAACCAGTTTGACTGGCGAAAATTTCAACAGGAATACCGGGACTATATTGACCTGGCAAAAATGGCACAGTTACTTCCGGTAATCGGTGCACCTGTGGGCATTATAGCCAATTACAGTCTTATAAGGAAACTTGGCACAACAGCCATGAATGCATACCGGATGCGACTGTTAGATAACTAACAATAAAAATCAGATAAAAAGCCTTTTATTTACCCTCCAAACCATTTACATGAAATCAACTTTTTCGTTTTTTGCCGGGCTATTGATTGTAGCCTTTGCCTGTAACAATACACCGTCGGCACCAGACAACGTTGGCGACGACAGTCTAGTGGCGGCTGCAGATTCCCTTCCTGCGGACAGCGTCGTTGCGGATGCTGATACAGCTAGTCTTGAGCCGGGCATTGATACGGCGGCCTACAACAAACGGATGCAATGGATGGCCAACGGCGATAGCTCTGGCAGATGGCCCGCTAAGGGCCCTTATCCGGTAAGGGGCGCCATTTTTCCTTTCAAACGCGTAATTGCTTACTACGGGAATTTGTACTCAAAAGGCATGGGGATCTTAGGGGAACTGCCCAAAAAAGAAATGATCCGTAAATTGAAAGGGGAGGTCGGTAAATGGGAGGCTGCTGATCCTGAAACGCCCGTCGTTCCCGCATTACATTATATTGGCGTAACGGCGCAGGGAGCTCCGGGGTCAGATGGGAAGTATCGGTTGCGTATGCCGCTTCACCAGCTGGATACCGTTCAAAACTGGGCCCGGGAAATAGGAGGATTAGCCTTTGTAGATGTGCAGGTAGGACTCAGCCGGTTGCAGGATGAATTACCGCGCTTTGAACAACATCTGAAGTCTCCGGATTTTCATCTGGGTATTGATCCGGAATTTTCCATGAAGGGAGGAAACAAGCCAGGAACCGTGATTGGAAGCTTCAATGCTGACGATATTAATTATGCCATCAGTTTCTTGGCAAAAATTGTAAAGGACAATAACCTGCCACCCAAAATACTTGCGGTGCACCGCTTCACCAACGACATGGTACAACAATACAAATCAATCAAAAAAGTCCCCGAGGTGCAGGTGGTGATCGATATGGATGGTTGGGGAGGAAAAGAATTAAAAGCAGGAACCTGGAAGAGGTATATTTACGAGCAGCCCGTCCAGTTTGCAGGATTTAAAATATTTTATAAGAACGATTTGAAGAAAGGCTCCAAAGGGTTATACACACCGGCAGACCTTATGAAATTTAAGCCTATTCCGATGTACATCCAATATCAATAGCACCTGGTAGCTTAAAGCTAAAAAGCCTGGAAGAATTTCGTTTCTTCCAGGCTTTTTAGTATATAAAGCTCAGTCGTTTAATAATCTCCTAATGTCTCGGGCAATTGCTCTAATGCTTTGGCCAACTGCTCGTCATTGGGGGCGATACCATGCCATTCATGCGTACCCTCCATGAAATCGACGCCTTTTCCCATTGCGGTATGCATCATGATCGCTACCGGTTTGCCCTTTCCTGAAGCCGCTTTGGCTTTGTCAAGACCGGCGATTACGTCGTCCATATCATTACCGTTCATTTCCAGCACATGCCATCCGAAGGCCTCAAATTTTTCATGCAGGTTGCCCATGTTTAACACCTTATCAGTAGGGCCATCGATCTGCTGGCCGTTCCAGTCAACCGTTGAGATCAGGTTGTCCACCTTATGATGCGCTGCAAACATAACAGCTTCCCAGATTTGTCCTTCATTCAACTCTCCATCACCGTGTAATGAATAAACAAGTTTATCGTCTCCATTCATCTTTTTCGATAATGCAGCACCAATCGCCACGCTCATTCCCTGACCCAATGATCCGCTTGCTACCCTGACACCGGGTAAATGTTCGTGTGTAGCAGGGTGCCCCTGCAGGCGGCTATTGATCTTTCTGAAAGTAGCCAACTCCTTGATATCAAAATAACCCGAACGTGCCAGGACAGAGTAAAATACCGGGGAAATATGACCGTTGGACAAAAAGAACAGATTTTCATTCTTTCCCTCCATATTAAAGGACGGATCGTGCTCCATTACTTTGAAATAAAGGGCCGTCAGGAAATCTGCACATCCCAAAGATCCACCTGGATGCCCGCTTTGTGCACCATGAACCATTCTGACTATATCTCTTCTCACCTGAGAAGCTATTTCTTGCAATGTTGCCATCGTTTTAGTTTTTGATGAGCTGCAAAAATGCGTTTTTTTTATAAAAGCTTGAAATATTGTTTGAAGCGGCGCCCGATAAAAAACCGGCTCGAAAATTGTTTTTAAGATGGGATTGTCTACTTTTGTACAACCTTAACCTTATCGAATGCTTCAAATATTCGTGACCACTATAATTTCGTTTATAGTAGCCTTCTTAGCAATACCGGTGATTATTCATATAGCCGATAAAAAAAAGCTGTATGACATTCCCGACGAGCGAAAACTACATAAGCACACTATTGCGTCACTCGGTGGCGTGGGGGTCTTTATCGCCTTTGCTTTTTCCTGTTTGCTCTGCATCAACTTCCGGCAGCAACCCGAATTCCAGTATTTTTTTGCAGCACTGTTTTCCATATTTTTTATCGGCCTGAAGGATGATATTATCGCCTTGTCAGCCTTTAAAAAATTTATCGTCCAGATCATTGCAGCAGGAATTGTTATCCATCTCGGTGGCCTTAAGATTGACAGCTTGTACGGCATTTTCGGTATAACCGATCTGGATCCGATGTACGGCATTCCGTTGACATACATAGCCATAATTTTAGTAGTGAATGCCTACAATCTTATTGATGGGATCGATGGCCTTGCCGGAGGACTGGGCCTTATGACAACGCTTTTATTAGGAACTTATTTCTTCCTGGCCGGCCTTCCGGCATATGCGGCATTTTCCTTCTCATTGTCTGCTGCGCTCGTGGCATTTTTGATCTTCAATTTTCACCCGGCAAAAATATTCATGGGGGATTCCGGGTCGCTGCTCATTGGCCTGGTTTCTTCGATACTCGTTCTAAAATTTATCAATGTAGCTAGCAGCTCTGCAGCATTTTTGCCCATCAGTTCTGCAGCGGCCGTGGGTGTCACGCTGTTATTAGTGCCGCTGGCAGACACGATCAGAGTTTTTGCTATTAGAATTTTAAAAGGCCGATCTCCTTTTTCACCAGACAGGAACCACATTCACCATATTTTACTCGATAAAGGACTAAGCCACTCTTCAGTAACACTGGTGTGTGTGTTTGCTAATGTCCTCATCATCGGCGGTGTTTATTTTGCCAGAAACCTGGGCAACACCGTTCTCCTGATCTCGGTATTTGTGCTGGCGGTGTCCGCAATCGGGGCATTATATACCACTCTGCCCAAGCGCCGGCTGGTTGTTCAGCGCCAGATCGTTTCCGTTTTACAAGACAGAAGAGCTACCTCTAAAGTAATTGATCTGAATACTAAGCAACACGTTCCGGCCGAAAAAGCCCAGGGCTAATTAATATATTCCAAGGACTTCTAATTCTTCTGACATTTCATTAGTTTTGCCGCACTTCAAAATATAACGTATGCAAGATCAAATCGATAAGATTATAGCGGCTTCAGAAGAAAGTATGAAAAAGGCGATCAGTCACCTGGAGAGTGAATTAGCTAAGATCCGTGCTGGTAAAGCCACTCCGCAGATTGTAGATGGTATCGTCGTAGACTATTATGGTTCAACCGTTCCCATCAGCCAGGTAGGCAATATTACGGTTATGGATGCCCGTACCTTGAATATCCAGCCCTGGGAAAAAAATATGCTGCAGCCTATCGAACGTGCGATCATTGCCGCCAACATCGGTATTAACCCTCAGAATGACGGTGTTAATATCAGGTTGTTTTTACCACCGTTAACTGAAGAAAGAAGAAGGGAGCTGGTAAAGAAAAGCCAGGGTGAAGGTGAAAACTCGAAAGTAGGAGTAAGAAGCGGCCGAAGGGATGCTATCGAAGCTATCAAAAAACTACAGAAAGACGGTTTGAGCGAAGACGCAGCCAAGGATGCCGAAGCAAGCGTTCAGCAACTTACCGACAATTATATTACCCTTGTAGAGAAACATTTAGCCGCTAAAGAGAAAGAAATTATGTCGATCTGATGATCCTTGCGCTTTCCCGGTTAGCGAAAGCACAAAGCGGTATGGAAGACGATGTAGAGCAGCCGGTGTAATTACAAAGAAGCAAATTGTTTCTCGTAGTTCTCGCATGCCCTTATTGAATGCTGACAAGAGCCCCGACGTGATGGAAACATGACTTAATTACAAGTTTGATTCAGAACATTCATTTTGGCATCATTATTAATCTCTTTTCGTTTTTCTAACTAATAAAAACTCTTAATTATGGGATTTCTGAAAGAATTTAAACAATTTGCCATCAAAGGAAATGTAATCGATCTGGCTATTGCTGTGGTTATCGGTGGCGCGTTCGGTAAAATTGTGAACTCTTTGGTAGAGGATATCATTACTCCGGCGATTCTTACCCCGGCATTGGAAAAGGCGAACCTGAAACACCTGAGCGAACTAACTATTCCCGGTACAGCAATTAAATATGGCAATTTTCTTTCGCAAGTGATCTCGTTTTTAATCATAGCAATGGCTTTATTCCTGATCGTTCGTACGATCAACGGCTTAAAAAAGAAGCAGGAGGCCGCTGCGCCTGCCGGACCATCTTCAACAGACCAATTGTTAATGGAGATCAGAGACGAACTCAAAAAACGTCCCTAAGTTTTTCTCCCTCCTTCTTATAAATTTCTGTAGGTTTGTGTAGTCCTGCTTCATTGCAGGACTTTATTTTTATTAAGAACGAAAAAAGAAGTAGTGACCAACTCAACTTACCAGATAAAACTTTCCCAGTTCGAAGGCCCTTTCGATCTTTTGCTGTTTTTTATTGAACGGGATGAGCTGGATATTTACAATATTCCCATCACGAAGATTACGAATGATTTTCTCGACTATATTCACAATCAGGAAGCTTTAAATATCGAGCTTTCAAGCGAATTTATATTGTTCGTGTCAACGCTGATGCGTATCAAAGCCAAAATGCTCATTCCCCGCAAAGAAATCGATGCGCAAGGCAACGAGATTGATCCGAGGGAAGAACTGATTAGCAAAATACTCGAATATAAGAAGTTCAAAGAAGCAGCGGCACAGCTGGCAGAGCAGGAAGCGCTGCGCATGTTGATGATCAAGCGGGGAAATATTCAAAAGGAACTGTCTCAGGTGGGAGAGGAGGCCGGAGAAGGTACTGAGATCCAGGCGCTGTCTTTGTTCAAGCTCATGAAAGCCTTCGAAAAGGCCATGCAGAAATATAGCGACAGAGTCAATAAGCCGGTGCACACGGTGGTCCAGTACAACTATACAATGGAGACGAGTCGCGGACAGGTGATCGATCTGGCGCAGCGCGAGAAAAATGTTTCTTTCGAAAAATTATTCGAGGTGGCTGAAAACCGGGTCCAGGCTATTTTTATGTTTCTTTCCGTTCTGGAGCTGGTGCAGCAGAGCTTCCTTAAGATAACGATCGGGGAAGGGAAAAATAATTTCCTGCTGGAATTTGTAGAGCCGGAAGACCGCGATCCGGATATAGAGGTAAGCGACGTGTCATCCTTCGATTAAATCTTTGAAACTATTTATTGAACAGCATCGAATTAACTAAACCCCATAAACATTAAAAAATGAAACGTTTTGCAACAGCCAACTGGCAAGGATCAGGTAAAGAAGGTAAAGGAACCAACTCCACTCAATCAGGCGTTTTAGATAAAGTGCAATATTCATTCAAAACGCGTTTTGAAGACGGAAATCCCGGAACAAATCCTGAAGAGCTGATCGCGGCTGCTCATGCGGGCTGCTTCACTATGAAGCTCAGTTTTGTATTGAATGAAGCCGGTTTTACCGCCGATAATATCGACACCAAATGCACAGTGGACTTCCAGGACGGAGCGGTAGTTTCCAGTCATCTGGAGGTGACGGCTTCCATCCCGGAAATAGATGATGCCCAGTTCCAGCAGGCAGTAAAAAATGCAGAAGAAAACTGTCCGATCAGTAAGCTGTTGAACACGAAAATTTCTTCTTCGGCCCAGCTGGTTTAAGATAAATTCATTGAAAAAAAATCCCCATCTTTTAAAGACGGGGATTTTTCGTATATGAATATTTGATTGCTTAAATCTTGAAACCAAGCGTCAGCAGAATCCTCGAGTTGTTACTTTTGATATTAGCAGGGAAAAAGTCGGCATTTGTTAAGCGGTAAGGATAGATCACATCCTTTCCGAAGGAGTGTACATATCCAAGATCCACAAAGAAGCCTCTGTTACGGTAGCCTAAACCACCGGTGGCCTGAACCAGTTCACCTTTCTCACCGGCAATATTTTTATAAGGGTTGCCGTAGTAGGCACCACCCAGGCGCACAGCCAGCGTATTGAATTTCAACTCAGTTCCCAGACGCGCGTTAACAGCACCTTTATAAGCATTGTCAATCGCGCTGTTTAATCCGCGGAAATAACCGTTGTTAGCACCCTGATCATCAGAAGTGGTTCTGAATTGAGATGCCATGTAGTTTACATATTCCACGTCACCTGAGACAAAACCTTTTTGAGAACTTACATCGTTAACGTTTCCAAATAATACGGAGAAGCTACCCATAAGTTTATAAGGTGTATTCAGGTTATAATCATACACCAGTTCATTGCTGGACGCAGTTTTATCAAAATCATCCAGATTTGCGCCGGCCGTAGCTACATAACTGTCGCTCAGCGAATAAAACGTAGGCGAATGAGCGGCAAAACCCAGCCTCAGGTTATCATTAGCTTTAAATACCACGCCGGCCTTAATATTAATACCCACACCTTTCGTCACCAGGTCATCATCAAACCAGGCCGCATCAAAACCATTATCATTGGTAGTGGGATCCTGTTCGGTATATTGCCTGTTCTGGCCATATCTTAATACCGGTAAGCCGATTGAACCACCAAGAAACACCTTTTCGTTCAGGTTGGCAGCTCCTGCAATAGCGAATTCGGTAATGCCGCCATTGGTAGTTATTACTTGTCTTTGTTCAAGACCACTGGCTATAGCCAGATCAACAGCTGAAGATGACAGATTTCCTTCGCCGTCATCCGTAATCCAATCAGTTTCCACTGCAAGTCCTGAACCGTAATCGTTCAGACCATTGTTCGCCACAATGTCTTCGATGAAGTAGTCCGCCATCGAAGTACGGCTCAGCTGGCCTCCTTTGTTGGTTAAGATCATGCGGTTGTTAAAATCTGCAGTACGGTTGATAGCGATACCAAATGCAGAACTTTTCAATGACCCTTGACCATAGTTCGGTTTCCCCAGTACAAATCCGGTAGTACCTAAAAACCCGCTGGTTTTGCCTTCATTTTGAGAAACACCGAGGTAGGTGAGGTTATTGTTAAAGACATTGGCCCCGCCGGAGATTACAAAGTCACCGGTCTTGTAAAAGCCAATGTTGGCAGGGTTGGAAAAAATGGTAGATATTTCACCACCAATCGCGCCGTTAGCGTTACCAATCGCCTGAGAACGAGCGGTACCCGAAGATTGCAGCCACGAATATCTCAACGCGTCCTCGGGGGTTTGAGCCTGTGAGGCCCCATATGCGACAACTAATGTCGCAGCCAGAAAAAGTTTTTTCATGTATATGCGCTTAATAATGTTAATATAATCTAACTATCTGATCTCGAAGATTAGAATCTTCTGCCGCTGCTGCCACCGCCGCCGCGGCTACCACCTCCGCCGCCTCCGCCATAAGATCCACCACTGCTACGCGGTGAAGTCGCAGGAGGACTATACGTAGGTCTGCTTTCTGTTCTGGGCGAGTAAGAGTCGTTGCTACGGCTGTAGTTGTCGTTTCTGTAGGAACGGCTATAACTTTGATTGTTAGAATAGCGTCCTGTATTGCGATAGCTCGAAGAGTTGCGGGTATCCGTGTTGACACTGGAACCGTTCCGGACGCCGTAAGTGCTTCTGTAAGTTACACCAGAATTATTTCTATATCCGGGCGTCGTACTTCTTCCGTTACCTATTGATACATTTCCTCTGTTATAGCTACCTAAGTTCGTAGTTCTCGGACCGTAATCTGCTCTGCGTCCGGCTATGATGCCGCCGCCATACCAGCCGCCCCAGCCCCAACCGGGTCCGTACCATCCGGTATACCAGGGATCGTACCAGCCACCCCAGCCAAAGCCGCCGCCGTACCAGCCGCCCCATCCGGCGTACCAGCCACCATACCAGGGCCGGTTCCATCCCCAGCCCAATCCCCATCCGGGACCCCATCCACCGTACCAGCCGGTGTACCAGGGATTATACCACATATTCCAGTAGCTCACGGGGCTCCATGGGTTATTCCAATACCACGGGTCGTTCCAGTAAGCCCAGTTGTTGTAATAGCTGAAGTTGTACCGGTCGCCATAATAATACCAGTCATCGAGGGCACTCCAACGGTCGCGGTTTCTAACCTTCATCCTCAGGTACCGGTCGTCATAATCTTCGTATTCACCTTCCTCGTCATCGTAATTACGATACCGCTTTTCATCGGTTTTCTTAATTTTTGCATATTCTTCCTCTGTGGGCGCGGGTGAACTGTACACGTCGTCCGGCGTTTGTCCTGTCCTATAGGCGGATGAACAGCTTGCCAGGGCAATCATCACTCCCAAAAGAAGAAGTAGGGTTGTAGATTTTATTTTCATCTGTGTGTTTTTTTGTTCTTTATCGTCAGTAAACTTTCGCGAATTTAGTGTTCAAGTTGTAAGGTTGTTTAATTTTAATGAAACGGAGCAGGTAAATGATCCACCGATTTTCAGGCAATTATGTGCTTCGTTTCATTTTGGTGATTTATAAATATCCTTATTAATTGTTTTAATTGGGCTTAAAATTTACATTTGCGATCCCAAAACAGCAAGTTGTAAAAATAAGACATATTCCGTTACCAGTTGGACGTTGGAATGTTGTAAAAGGATGCACAAACTGCTGTTAATTCACAACATATTTTGTTAAAATAAGTTGGCAAAATGATCGCTTAATCTGGAGGACGGATACAATTGGGAAAAAGTTGGTTGGAGTCGAAAGAAAGGTTCAAATTTGGAGTAGAGAGGCGTTCGGAAAATATTAAGAGTAACAAATTAAATATGAGTAAAGAAATAACATCGAGGCAACAGGATTATGCGCAATGGTATAACGACCTGGTTCTGAAAGGAGGTTTGGCCGACTACTCAGCTGTCAGAGGCTGCATGGTGATCAAGCCGTATGGTTTCACGCTTTGGGAGCATATGCGCGACGCGCTGGATAAGATGTTCAAGGATACGGGCCACGTGAATGCCTACTTTCCGCTCTTTATTCCCAAAAGCTTTTTAAGCAAGGAGGCTGCCCACGTAGAGGGCTTTGCTAAGGAGTGTGCGGTGGTTACTCATTACCGGTTAAAAAATGATCCTGACGGAAAAGGCGTAATCGTGGATCCGGAAGCTAAGCTCGAAGAAGAGTTGATCGTGCGGCCCACCAGTGAAACGATCATTTGGAATACCTATAAAGACTGGATCCAATCATATCGAGACTTACCCATTCTCGTGAACCAGTGGGCCAACGTGGTGAGGTGGGAAATGCGTACCCGCCTGTTCCTGCGTACTGCAGAATTCCTGTGGCAGGAGGGGCACACTGCCCATGCCACTCAGCCGGAGGCCGAAGAAGAGGCTAAGAAAATGCTGGACGTCTACGCCACTTTTGTCGAAGAATTTATGGCGGTTCCCGTAATAAAAGGTGTAAAAACCGCGAGCGAGCGGTTTGCCGGAGCGGTCGACACCTACTGCATTGAGGCGCTGATGCAAGACGGTAAGGCGCTGCAGGCCGGGACATCGCATTTTCTCGGTCAGAATTTCGCCAAAGCGTTTGACGTTAAGTTTTTAAGTAAGGAAAATCAGCTGGAATATGTGTGGGCGACCAGCTGGGGAGTGAGCACCCGACTCGTGGGCGCGCTGGTGATGGCACATAGCGACGATGCAGGCCTTATCCTGCCTCCCCGGATCGCGCCGCTCCAGGTGGTGATTGTACCCATCTATAAAGGGGCGGAACAGAAAGCGATGATTGATGCAAAGGCAGAAGAAATCCTTTCTAATTTAAAAGGTTTGGGTATCCGGGCTAAATATGACGATAACGACAACGCCCGTCCGGGTTGGAAGTTTGCAGAATACGAAATGAAAGGAGTGCCTGTCAGACTAGCCCTCGGTGCGCGGGATCTGGAAAAGAATGTAGTGGAGGTGGCACGCCGCGATACCAAGGAAAAACAGACGATTGGCCTGGATGGCATCAGCCAGTATATCGACGGTTTGCTGAATGATATCCAAAATAATATGTTCCAAAAAGCGAAAACCTTCCGAGATGAGCATATCACCAAAGCTGATACCTGGGAAGAGTTTGTGAGACTATTGGATGAAAAAGGAGGATTTGTTTTAGCTCATTGGGATGGTACTGCGGAAACAGAGAATGAGATCAAAGAAAAAACAAAAGCAACGATCCGCTGTATCCCAATTGATGATTTAGGCGTCGAAGGCGGAACCTGTATCCTGAGCGGCAAGCCCTCACAGCGACGGGTGCTTTTTGCGAGAGCTTATTAATTTAAATAATTATATATATTAAAAAACGGCCAAGAGGATTTCTTTTGGCCGTTTTCTTATTCACCAGATGAATAATTAAAATTTCTTGATCAGTGCTGACATGGGACTGCGAAGATTATCAAAGCTCGTCATGTCAATCCTTACCTTTCCTACAATGATCGGGCTTTCGATGCGAATCGGTACATGGTTGGCGTCATCCGTAACCCAAACCGTCATCTGCTCGCCTCCCTCAAATATGGTCCCCTTTATTGTCAAAGGCCTGAATTTGATGGTTTTGAATTTCCCGTACTTCGTGCTGATAACTTCTTTCCCGAGATAACGAACATACATGGAGTGCATTTCATTATCCAGGAACACATTAAAGGGAATACGATCGTTAGGTTTTAGCCTGCTGAAATCAATGTTCCGGGCATAAAAAACGGCGCTTACCACGTCATGTGCGCAAGCATGTATTTTAAAGACACCTTCGCTGCTGATGGCGGTATTGGCCGCGCGGTTAAAGCTGACATTCTGGTATTTTTTGTATCCTCCTTCATTTACATTCCTTACAAATTTCAATGGCTGCAGCGTTTCTACATCCATGAAGGTTTCATAAGTATCCTTGGCTTTGTAGGCCCACTCGTAAGAAGGGAGTGTGTGTCCTTCACCCACGACATGATAAACCGACCTTCCATTCAACTTTTCAAGTGTTGTTGTGAAGGAGCCGGCTCCTGCCGCTACATTGATAATTTTAGCTGCTGTATAATAAACTATAAAGCCGACCTTTTCTCCTGCTTTAAAAGCAGTGTTGCTAATGCCGCATTTGGGTGCAACTTCTCCATTATCTGCTACCGGCATCGTAGTATTAGCCATAGCAGCGATGGAAAATAACCCTAAAATAGATAATCTAAGTGCTTTCATTTGTGTGTGTTTTTTTCATTTCGTGTACATGAAACGTGATTGGGAACATGTGCAGCGAAATGTTCTTATACGGAAATATTTTCCGGTTGTTTACGTGTATTTTTAAAAATCTTTTTTATTCCTAATATCAGCAAGCTGCCTATCAGCGCGGGAAACACCAGGTTGATCAGCCAGATTGATAAGGAGGTCAGGCTCACGCCCAGGTGATTCGTGGTGAAAAGTCCCATTAACTGGATGCTCAATTCATTTTTTAACCCCAGATCCGTGAAAAGAGCGATAGTGGGGATGATCGCCATCACCAGGAACATAACACTGATCCCCATCCAGCTTTGTACCATATCCACGTTTACTTCAAACAGCTCGAATAGCAAGAAATACTGTAAGCTAAAAACGAGAAAACGTACTACTGATAAAGACAAAAACTTTACCAATAAAGTTGCACTTACATGCTCCACCGCCTCGATCGCCCAAGAGAACTTGCTGATTTGCGGCAATTTATCGATTATTTTTATTAACCATGGCAGACGGAAGTAAAATAATAGCAATATAATAACAATAATCGCCGAAACCCATAGAAAGGCATTTGCGAACGCCACGCTCACGATGCCCGCTTTTATCAAATCATCTTTTAACAAAAGCAGTGCAGAGAAGCCCATTATAAAGGTGACGATGAGCTGGCTCATATTAGCAACAACCGTCAGGGAAATTGCCTTGATCCGGTTTCCTTCACTCATATATAATACACGGCCAACATATTCGCCGATTGAATTGGGCGTGCTTATTGAAAAGGAAATACCAGAAAAAATGGCTTTAAAAGCTCTGGCGAAGCTGATGGTTTGAATTCTTTTTACGGCCAGCATCCATTTATAGGCTTCAAGGCTCCAGTTGACCAACATTAATACAATGGTGAGCACCAGGTAAAAAATATTCGAACTGGCTAAGGAAGCCTGTATTTCAAGCAATGCATCTTCCAGCCCCGGCTGACGGCTGATCTGGGTGTAAATGGACCAGGCCAACCAGACAAACAAAAGCGGTCCTAAAAAATAGTTGATGAATATTTTGATATTTTTGTTCACCTTCACCGGAAGCGTAAAAATAGACCTGTTTGCAACAATCTTCCAAAATAATATTAGGTATTGACCCGGGCACCATTGTCATGGGATACGGAATTATTCTGTGTAACGGACAAAAAGTGCAATTACTGGAGATGGAAGCGTTAAAGCTTCCCGCCCGAAAAAACAATTATGAGCGGCTGAACCTGATCCATCAAAAGGTGACGGAGCTGATCCATACCTACCAACCTACCGAATTTGCTATTGAGGCGCCTTTTTTTGGCAAAAACGTTCAAAGTATGTTGAAATTAGGAAGGGCACAAGGCGTTGCGATCGCTGCAGCCATGCATCATAATCTGCCGATTACGGAATATTCCCCAAAGAAGGTGAAACAAGCCGTAACAGGCAACGGAAATGCTGACAAAACACAGGTCTGGAAAATGTTACAGCAAATGATGAAGCTGACCGAGCTGCCCCAGTATTTTGATGCCACCGATGCTTTGGCCGTCGCAATTTGCCACCACTACCAGCTGATGTCCCCGATTCCGCTATCCTCGGGGTTTAATGGGTGGGAAGATTTTATTAAAAAGAATCCGGCGAGGGTGAAGTGAGACCAGCAATTGGAGAAACCTCCAATTTGTGGAGTCTTAGATGATCAGCCAAAAAATAAGCAAATTGCATTTCATGGAGGAGAACAAACGATATATCATTTGTAAAGAAGACGAGCTTCTTTCGGTGGTTAACGAACCAGATGTGCCGTTTATGAGGTCGTTTTCCTCCCAGGAGGAAGCCGAAGAATATAATCTGAAACAACGGCTTCAAAAAACCGACATGGAACGACTCCAAACGCTTTGCCGCATGATGCAAATAGGCAAGATGTTGTCTGCCGCCAAGATTTCATAATCCTTTTTTGTCAGATGGATCTTGATGAAGAGCTACTCAAATTTTGGGAACTGCTGAATACCAACGGGGTATCCTATATAATGGTGGGAGGGTTCGCTGTAAATATGCAAGGATTCAATCGTGTCACAGACGATGCGGATCTGTGGCTAATGGATGAGCTAGGTAATCGACAAAAGCTGAGAAAAGCATTTAAAGACCTGAACTACGGAGATTTCCCTTCATTAGAAACCATGCCATTTGTGCCAGGATGGACTCAGTTCTATATTGCTAAAGGGCTGATTCTGGATATTATGACTTCGATGAAAGGGTTGGAGGGCATCAGTTTTGAGGAATGCCTTTCCCGGGCAAAAATAGCCGACTTCAATGGCGTTAAAGTACCATTCTTAAGCATTGACGACTTACTTGCTAACAAAAAAGCTGTGGCCTGGCCTAAAGATCAGATTGATATTATCGAGCTGGAGAAAATTAAAATAATCACCGCAGATGAGTGAGTGATCCCGGTAACGGACATGCCAATTTTGATTTGTGGAACGCACCATTTGGGAGCATATTTCACCCCGCAAAATTGTCAACTTTCCTTAACTCCCCTTATCTTTGCGCCAAATTTCACTGAATGATGGGTTCTAACGGCTTCAAATCCTTTATAGTAGCGGCTTTCAGCTTGTTTTTAGTATTCGCTGGCCAATCTGCCTTTGCGCAGCACGAAACGTCTCATGAAACTGCTGATGCAGCACATGGCGCGGCAGCGCATGGTGCTGAAACAGAAGAAGCGTTTAATCCCGGTGAAGCGATTTTACACCACATTGCAGATGCGCACGAATTTCATTTTTTCACCTTGAAAAACAGCGATGGTAGTGAGTTTCACGCTACGTTGCCTTTGCCGGTTCTGGTGTATTCTCCTCAGAGAGGTTTTTCGGCTTTCATGTCGTCCAACTTTCACCATGGACATGAAGCGTATAATGGCTACAAATTAGAGCATGATAAAGTGGTAGCGGTGGATGAAGCGGGAAATGTGGACGAGTCAGTGAAAGTGTACGACTTTTCCATCACGAAGAACGTTGCTCAAATGTTGCTGGCGCTGATCGTGCTGATACTGATCTTAACATCTCTGGCGAAAAAATATAAAAAAGGCGAAGGCGTTACTTCTGCACCCAAAGGTTTTCAGAATGCAGTGGAGCCGGTGATCACTTTTGTACGTGACGATATTGCTAAGCCCAATCTTGGTCCTAAGTACAAGAAGTATTTGCCTTACCTGCTTACTGTTTTCTTCTTTATCCTGATCAATAATATTTTCGGGCTATTACCCGGCGCGGCAAACGTTACGGGCAATATAGCCTTTACAGCTGTGATGGGAATCATCTCTTTGCTCGTGATCTTATTCAGCACCAACAAGCACTACTGGGAGCACATCTTCTGGTTTCCCGGCGTTCCGTTGCCTGTCAAAATATTAATGATCCCCGTGGAGCTTTTAGGTGTATTCACCAAGCCGTTCGCGTTAATTGTGCGTTTGTTTGCCAACATGACGGCGGGTCACATCATTATCCTGAGTTTCGTAAGCCTTATTTTCATCTTTGGTGAAATGAGCAAAACAGCTGGTTGGGCATTTAGTCCTATATCGATTGCGTTTGCTGTTTTCATTTATGTAATAGAAATTTTGGTAGCCTTTATCCAGGCGTACATCTTTACGGTGTTAACATCCGTATTCATCGGTGGCGCTATTGGCGATCATCATTATGAAGAAGATGTGCAGCCGCATCATTAAGTGATAGTGGACGGAGGACAGAGGACGGATGGTAGTTGACAGATGGCTAACAATCAGACATCAAAAAATCAGACGTCAAACAGAAACACGTTTTTTATTTTTAATTATATAAAATCACAATCATGGATTTATTAAACACTTTGTTGGAAGTAACCGGTAGCTGGTCTCACGTAGGTGGTGCTTTAGGTGCTGGTTTAGCAGCAATTGGTGCTGGTTTGGGTATTGGCCAAATCGGTAAAGGTGCTACCGAAGGTATCGCCCGTCAGCCAGAAGCAGCTAACGACATTCGTGGTGCTATGATCTTGACTGCAGCCTTTATCGAGGGTGTTGCCCTGTTTGCGGTAATCGCAGGCTTATTGGCTGTATTGAAGTAATAGCTTCGCAAAAAATTATTGCATCCAAAGCAAAGGGCGGAGGATGCAGTATTTTTAATTATCTAATCAGCTTTTGTGCTACTATTATCTTTGTTGCCTGTCCGAACGAAAGTTCATCCGGGCGCGTGTTGCACAATGAATTTGTAGAATATAAATAACAATTTTGTCCATGGTCTATTGACCATCGTCCGTGGACTATTAACATCAACATACAACAATGCAATTACTTACTCCTGATCTTGGCTACTTTGTATGGGCGCTCGTTGCCTTTGTAGTGGTATTTTTAATACTGAAAAAATTTGCCTGGAAGCCGATTCTGAAATCATTGAACGATCGTGAACAAAACATTGCGGGTGCTATTGCTACTGCAGAAAAAGTAAAAGCGGAGATGGCTGCTTTGCAAAGCGAAAACGAAGCATTATTGGCGAAAGCCCGCGAAGAAAGAGCAGCGCTGCTGAAAGATGCGCGCGAGACTAAGGACAAAATGATCAACGAAGCTAAAGAGCAGGCAAAAGCGGAAGCATCTAAAATTATTGCTGACGCACAGCAAGCGATCAACGCACAAAAGATGGCGGCCCTGACTGAAGTGAAAAACGAGGTAGGAAAGCTGGTTATCGAAGTGAGCGAAAAAGTGTTGAAGCAGGAGTTGAGCAGCGAAAACAAGCAGGAAGCACACATCAACGGTTTGGTAGACAGCATCAAGCTTAACTAAGCAACAGGAATCAGAATCAGAAATTTCAAATCAGAAAAATAAACAATGCTTAATCCCAGGTTAGCATACAGGTACGCAAAGGCTCTATTGGACATCTCTGTAGAGAAAGGCCAGTTAGAAAAAGTATTTGCAGATGTGCAATGGTTACAGGCTGTTTGTAAAAGCAGCAGCGATTTTGTAAGCTTGTTGCGCAGTCCTATTGTCAAGGCCGATAAAAAGCAGGCGATCATCGATGCGGTGGCCAAAAATAATATCGGAGAGATCACATCGGGTTTCATTCGCTTGCTGATCGCTAAAGGGCGCGAATTGCACCTACCCGAAATGTTGAACGAATTTGTCCGGTTATACAAAACATATAACAATATCAATACCGTAAAACTAACAACAGCCGTTCCTGTAAATGAAGCCACAAGGGCAAATATTATCGCTCAGGTTAAGAAAGCGGCAGGCGTGGAAAAAGTGGAGCTGGAGGAAAAAGTGAATCCGGATATTATCGGTGGCTTTGTGCTGGAAATGGGAGACAAGATGGTAGACGCAAGCATAGCATACGATCTGCGCGAAGTGGCAAAACAGTTTAAGAACAATGACTTCATCTACAAAGTGAGATAAGCAGTTACCATAATATTAAAGCAAAAGCCCGCAGATCTTGTCTGCGGGCTTCTTTATTATCGGCTTTTTACTAAATAGCTGCCTACTTCCGTTCCGTCATCTTTGATCATTTTCAGGTTCAATTCCTGCCGGTTGGCCTTCACTTTCATGATCGTTCTACGGCCTTCCTGAGGTCCGCCCCCGATAATGATGGGATAGTTATGCGTTCCCTTCTCAGGCTTGAACACGCCAAAGCGGTGTGTATGCCCGGATATTACCATGTCCACCTTGTATTTATTGAACAGAGGTGCAAATAATTCACGGCAATGCATGGTGCCATGCCAATCGCCGGAGTAAAAGTGGGGAATATGCATCATCACCACTCGGAACGGAGCTTTTTTAAAAGCGGTGGTCTGCGCTTCCTTCTCAAACCACGCTGCCTGCTCTTTTCGATAGGAATCAAAGTCGACGATACCCGCGTATACAGGAGCGTCATCAGGTTTATCTTCCCCGGTATCGAGCACAACATTATATACCGGACCCCACTGGTAACTATGATAGTAATTGCCAGATGGAGACGTAAAATAATCCGCCAGGTCCCGGCTATACTTACCCCTGGTCTCATGGTTACCCCGCACAAAGAAAAATGGTTTAGTGCTGGCAAATACATCCGTGCAGGGCTGTATGAGATGATCGATAAGTTGTTGCTCATCCTTCTGGTAGTCAAACATATCACCATTCAGAAACACATAATCATAAGGTTCGTCTCCGTTCAGCTTCATCAGCTGTCCGAAAGAATGCGGGCGGTCGTGAATGTCGTTCATGATCAGCCAGCTTACTTCTTCTGCTGAAGGATTGACGGTGGTAAAGGTTTTTACATCACTGGTAATCGTTTCTCCGTAAGTCAATTTGTAAGGTAAAAACTCCGAAATTTCTTTTGATACGACACGATACCTGTAGGTAGTGTTAGGCTTCAGGTTGCTCAGCTTCACATTGTTGACACGGTTGTAAGCGTTGACCAATCCATTATTCACCTCGTGTGCCTTCTGATCCAGGTTATCTCCTTCACCATACTCGACCCAGCTATAACAAAGCTTATTGGTGATCCAGAAAATATTCATACTGCTCGCTGAGGGCGCCTGAAGGTAGGGCTGAGATAAAAAAACGTGCCCTTGTTCCGGACGCGCTGAAAGATCATTTACATCATCAATCAATTGAATCCCGTTCCCAATTCCGAGCGCGCCCAACAGGCCCGCCTTGGACACGTTGCCCAGAAAATCGCGACGTTTAATCGGCATAATAGAGGTTTTAAGAGTTAGAGCGTATAGAGGATCGAAAACATCAGTTCCCCGTTCTGATTCGTTTATAAATTT
Source organism: Niabella sp. ZPM-14 (assembly GCF_055693045.2). Classification (NCBI taxonomy): domain Bacteria; kingdom Pseudomonadati; phylum Bacteroidota; class Chitinophagia; order Chitinophagales; family Chitinophagaceae; genus Niabella; species Niabella sp. ZPM-14. The sequence goes on along the minus strand of NZ_CM181148.1, from coordinate 1,810,946 downwards.
TTATAGCAAGCATTAACACAATTACCAGCAGCAGCGTACCCACCAATCCCCAGACCAGACTCACCCCTTGTTTCACCACCACCAGCATCACAATGCCAATCAAAAATAAGGTGGCTACTTCATTCCACATGCGCAACTGCTGTGAAGTTAATGTAAACTTTCCTTTCAGCTGTTGTTTAAAGATGCGATGCGTATACAAATGGTATCCATACAGGAACAATACGAGTATCAACTTGAGAAGCAGCCAAAGGCCTTCTTTTTTTAATAAGACCCTGTCCCAGTCCCCCTTAATCAACACGGTCAGGCCAAACAGTAAGGTCAGTAAAGCAGAAGGCCAGGTGATGCCATACCACAATCTTTTCATCATGATGGCAAATTGATTTTGTAGTACTTGCTTCGCGCCCTCTTCCTTCTCATTCGCTTCCACATTGTAGATAAGCAGGCGCGGCATATAGAAAAGTCCCGCAAACCAGGTTACGACAAAGATGATGTGGATGGCTTTAAAGTAGAGATACGCGTTGGTCATTAATTGGCTTTAACAATGATTGTCGGCTGATGCGCCACCGCAAAGTTCAGAGAATTGGCGATAAAACAAAATTTGTTCGCTTCTTTGTGCAATTCCCTGGCTTTCTCCAAAAGCGCTCCGCTAGTGATGGTTACAACCGGGTTCAACGAGACTGAAGTGAACTTTCCCGCACCGTCCGCTGTTTCTTCCATCACTCCGGACGCCTGGTCTTCATAGCGGATCACGGTAATTCCATTTACTGCACAAAGGTGTAGATACCAAAGCATATGGCAGCTTGCAATGGAGGCTAAAAAGAGTTCTTCCGGGTTGTGCTTGCGCGGATTGCCCCGGAAAGCACTGTCAGAACTGGCTTCTATCTCAGGTTTGTTAGCAATACTGATGGTATGATCACGCTGGTAGGACTGGTAATTTTCAGTACCGGTCGGGCTCTGCCAGTTAAGCGTCAGCTGATAATGATGTTCTTTTGACATGTCTTAGAAATTAAAAAGCCGCAAGGGCGGCTTTCTCCGTGATAATTATTTAATCTAAAAGATATTCAATTTAAAAGTGTTCATCAAGATGATACTTCTTCTATTAGTTGTAGCAAAGCATCTACCCAAACCTCTTGCGTATTCATGCAGGGAATATACTCATACCTGATTCCTCCATTAGCCATAAAATCCTCTTTCCCCCGCTCTTCGATTTCTTCCAGTGTTTCCAGGCAATCGCTCACAAAAGACGGACAAACGACCTTTATTTTCTTTACGCCCTCTTTGGGGAGGTTGGGCAGTCGCTCCTGGGTACTGGGCAGCAACCAAGGGTCCCGTCCCAGGCGGCTCTGGTAGGCCTGCGCCCACTGTGTTTTTTTCAGCCCTAATTTTTTGGTCACCAGTTCGCTGGTAATGGTCACCTGGTGCCGATAACAGGTAGGATGTGAAGCGCTCGACTTAAAGCAACAGTTATCCACCTGCATGCAATGGCTTTTGGTGGGATCTGTCTTCAATACGTGCCTTTCCGGGATACCATGGTAACTGAACAATAACTGATCAAAGTCATCCTGTAAATAAGGCTTCATGCTTTCGGCCAACGCATTGATATAGGCGGGATGCTTATAAAACGGAGGCACGATCTTCAGCGAAAACGAGTAGCGATGCTTCTTGTGGATCTCTTTCATGTATTCCACCGCCGTCTCCCAGCTGCTCATGGCATAATGCGGGTAAAGTGGTACCAGGATTACTTCTTCCAGGTCCGGCACCTTTGCCAACAAATTGTCGTAGGCCGTTTTGGGATGCGGTTTTCGGTAGCGCATCGCTACTTCTATAGGCGTGTCCGTTTTTTCCTGTAACGCCTGCTGCAATCGTTCTGTCAGCACCACAAGCGGTGACCCTTCTTCCCACCAGATCGTTTTATAAGCTTCTGCAGATTTCGCTGCTCTGAACGGTGTGATAACACCTTTTACCAACAATAAGCGCAGCCAATAAGGCTTGTCAATCACTCTTTCATCCATCAAAAACTCATCAAGATATTCTTTTACGTCTGACCGGCTGGTGGAATCCGGAGACCCGAGATTCATCAGTATTATTCCTTTTTTGTTCATTGCGAGAGTCATATTTATTATATCCGCTTAGCGCTTCTGTCCTTCTCTTCTTTTATTTTTTCTCCATGCCAGCGATAGACTTATTACCGCTGTTGCATGACTGCAGAATCATCAGGAATTAAAGCCAAGGCAGGTCCGGAAAAATTTTCGCAAAGGTAGCAAAATATGCAGCGGGATGAGCAAAATTGATCTAACACAAATATTAAAAAGCGCTTCCCGCTTTTTATGCTACATGACAAAAAAATGACGTTAATAATGCCAGGCTTATATACATTTGCACGACTCACATGTCTGCCGAAGATTTTCATATTTCAAAACAAGTGCTCGATAGGTTTTGCGTTGCAGGAATCAACTATCATAAAGCTGATACCGCAACCCGTGGTTTGTTTTCCATCAACAGTGAGCAGTTTGCCAGGCTGGCCCTCGCTGCGAAAGCTGCCGATCTTAAGAGCGTTTTTGTAGTGTCTACCTGTAACCGTACAGAGATCTATGGTTTCGCTGAATCTGTTATGCAATTAGTCAACTTATTGCTGGATCAGTGTAAAGCCGACAGGAATACTTTTTTCGAGTATGCCTATCTTAAGAATGGTAATCCCGCGCTTCAACATCTTTTCAATGTAGCATCCGGCCTTGATTCCCAGATTTTAGGTGACTATGAAATCCTGGGGCAGATTAAGAAAGCTGTTGACCTGGCGAAGCTCAATGGCGTAATTGGCCCCGTGATGGATCGCACGCTCAACTTCGTGTTCCAGGCTTCTAAACGTATTAAGACAGAAACAGAGCTTAGCAATGGAACGGTATCCGTTTCCTTTGCCGCGATCGAGTTGCTTCAGGCCATTCCGGACCTGCATGCAAAAAAAATACTGGTGATCGGTGCCGGCAAATTTGGAGCTAACGTGTGCAAGAATCTGGTGACTTATTTTCCGGGTGTTACGCTTACGGTGATGAATCGTACGGATGATACGGCGTTGGCGCTGTCACGTTCCAACGGGATTCATTTTTCCGAATATAAAAACAAAGCTCAGGCGATCGCAGAGTCAGACGTAGTGATTGTATGTACCAATGCGAATGAGCCTACCGTGCTGCCTTCTCATTTTAATGAGACAGACGACAAGCTGATCCTTGATCTGTCTGTTCCGGTTAACGTCCACCCCGATGTAAAATCGATGGACGGTAAACTGGTAATAGATGTAGATGAGATCTCTACCACCATTTTAGACAAAACGCTGGCCAGACGCAGGGCTGAAGTGCCCAAGGCGGAAGCCATTATTGAATTTTATACGCAGGAGTTCTGGCAGTGGCTCAAAGACTACAGGTATGCCCTTCACCTGAAAACCTGGAAAAGTAAACTGCAGGAAATTGATAAGCTGCAGTTGCATCCTTGCGAATTTGCCAAAGATGCCAATCTGAGGCAGCAAACCGTAAAGGCACAAAAGGCGGTGAAGCAACTCGCCGTGAACCTGAAGACAAAAAATGACAAAGGTTGCCAGTTCATCAATTTGATTAATGATTACCTGCAAATGTCCTGATGCAAAATAATCCCATCCGAATAGGTACAAGAGAAAGCCAGTTGGCCGTATGGCAGGCAGATCTTGTAAAGCAGTTACTCGAAAAAAACGGTCATGCCGCAGAGTTGGTGTTTATCAAAAGCGAAGGTGATATGGACCTGGTAACCCCCCTTTATGCTATGGGGGTTCAGGGCGTATTCACCAGAAGTCTTGACGCAGCTTTATTAAACAACAGAATCGATATTGCGGTGCATAGTATGAAAGATGTACCGGTACAGCTGCCTCAAGGTATTGTGCAAGCCGCTGTGTTGAAGCGCGCCAGTCATAAAGATATTTTAGTGATTAGAGAGCAGATGACAGATGATAGTAAGAAGCTATTGAGGGAAAGCCTGTCAACCGTCAACGCTCAACCGTCAACTATCAGCATTGCTACCAGCAGCATCCGTCGTAGAGCACAATGGTTGAACCGCTATCCCGATTCTATAATCGAAAACCTGCGCGGAAATGTAAATACGCGCTTAAAGAAGGTGGCCGAAAGTAACTGGCACGGAGCCATATTTGCCGCTGCAGGATTGGAACGGATCCACTTGCGGCCTGAGAATAGTGTGGATTTAGATTGGATGTTGCCCGCCCCGGCTCAGGGCGCGATTATGGTAGTGGCAAAAGAACAAGATCAGGCTGTTTTAGAGGCCTGTGCGCTGCTCGATGATGCTTCGACAGCAGCTTGTGTAAAAGTGGAAAGAGATTTCCTGAGTGCCTTGATGGGCGGGTGTTCTACGCCGATCAGCGGATTAGCACAGGTAAATGGCGACGAGATCTTGTTCAAAGGCAATATTGTTTCACCGGACGGAAAGGAGAAAATTGAAGTAGAACAAAGTTTTTCTTTTAATGATTTGGAAGAAGCCGGGACTATCGCCGGACAATATATCCTGGATCAGGGAGGAAAGGAACTCGTAGCTGCATTTAAGAATGCAAAATAAATTTACAGACATATTAAGTACAAAGGTTCTGGAGCCAGCTGTTATTGCGAAAGCTCAGGCTCATTTTATCCATCTTAGCTGTTTACCTTTTATTGAGTCAGTTCCGGTTGTAAATGATGGTCTGACAAAACGGGTTCTGGATCTGGCAACTCGACCTGCCCATATTATTTTCACCAGTTCCAAGGCTGTATCCGTCGTGGCTTCTCTGTTACAACAGCAACCGCGGTGGACTATTTACTGTTTGTTCGGTGCTACCAAACAACGTGTTCAAAAGTATTTTCCGGGATCTGTTATTCATGCGACCGCGCAGGACAGTGCGGCGCTGGCAGAGCAGATCCTGAAAGAGGGATTGCAAGAGGCGCATTTTTTTTGTGGCAATAAAAGAATGGACACGATTCCTGAAAAGTTGGCCAACACAGGTCTCGTGCTGCATCAGTACACAGTGTATAATACCATTGCAACGCCACACAAAGTAACACGGGAATATGACGGTGTACTGTTTTTTAGTCCGAGCGCAGTGGAGAGTTTTTTTTCTTTAAATGAAATGCATGAGGAAACCAGGTGTTTTGCAGTGGGCCATACTACTGCAAAATCATTGGAGCCTTATTCTGATAATATTATGGTTGCCGATAGCGCCAGTGGAGAGGCAATGCTGAATAAGGTCATCAAAAGCACAAAAGCTTTATGACCCAAAAGAACAATTACATGAAACGAGATACTACTATAAAAAATGATTTGATCATCCGCACGTTACTCGGTGAAAAGACGGAGCGCACTCCGGTATGGATGATGCGGCAGGCCGGCCGATATCTGCCGGAATACATTAAGCTTCGCGAAAAGTATTCTTTCTTTGAAAGATGTCAAAATCCGGAGCTGGCTTGCGAGATCACCCTGCAGCCTGTGGATATTGTTGGTGTTGATGCAGCTATTCTTTTCTCAGACATTCTCGTAGTGCCTCAGGCGATGGGTATGGAAGTACAGCTTATTGAGAAAGTAGGGCCGCTGTTGCCGGAACCTATCAAAACGCGGGAGGACATCAACCGCATCCAGGTGCCTGATGTACAGGACTCGTTACATTACGTGTTCGATGCGATCCGCTTAATCAAGCAGGAATTAAACGGTCAGGTTCCACTAATTGGCTTTGCCGGCGCTCCCTGGACATTGCTGTGCTACATGGTGCAAGGCAAAGGCAGCAAAACCTTTGACGAAGCAAAAGGCTTTTGTTATCAAAACCCTGAACTGGCGCATACTTTATTGCAAATGATCACAGACACTACAATCGCCTATTTAAAAGGACAGATTGCTGCAGGTGCAGACATGGTGCAGGTTTTCGACAGTTGGGGCGGGCTATTAAGTAAAAAGGATTTTGAGACTTTTTCCTTACAATACATCAGGCAGATCGTAGCTGCCATTAAAGAAGAAGCTCCGACAATTGTGTTCGCAAAAGGAGCGTGGAGCTCGTTGGGTGAAATGGCTGCGACCGGCGCGCATGGCCTGGGCATCGATTGGTGTATCGAACCTGAAATGGCCAGACAACTAGCTGGCGATGCTGTTACGTTACAGGGAAATTTTGATCCGGCTAAATTGTTATCGCCTGTTTCTGTGATCCGGAAAGAAGTGAAGGAAATGCTTACAGCCTTTGGACCCGGCAGGCATATCGCCAACCTGGGACACGGTATTTTGCCCAATGTTCCGGTCGATCACGCAAAAGCTTTTGTGGAGACGGTGAAAGAGGCCTTTTAATAAGGGGTTTAATGACAGTTGAATGGTGGTTGAATAACAGTTTTATCCTGATCGACTATTCAACTGTATTCAACGACAATTCATCCACATTCAACATACTTCCAACGACCGTTCAACATGTTCCAACAATGATGCAACAAGATACTTCCATACGTGACCGCTGGGTTGCTTTCATCCACCAATTGCAGGACGAAATTTGTGCCGGATTGGAGCAGGAGGATGGCAAAGCAAAGTTTATTGAAGATAAGTGGGAACGCGAAGGCGGTGGCGGTGGAAAAACGCGGGTAATCGCCAATGGTGCTGTTTTTGAAAAAGGCGGTGTCAATACTTCGGTGGTGCACGGGGAGGTAACTGATACCATGCGGAAAGCACTTGGCATCAATGGCGATCGATGGTTCGCGGCGGGGTTAAGTCTGGTGATACACCCCTTCAATCCGTTTGTGCCCACGGTGCATTGTAACTACCGGATGTTTGAGTTGTACGATACCGAAGGGAACACCATCGATCGTTGGTTTGGCGGTGGCACAGACCTGACGCCGTACTATCTTTTCGATGAAGATGCGGTTCACTTTCATCAAACGTATAAAAATGTGTGTGATGACTTCGACCAGTCGTTTTATCCTCAATTCAAAAAGATCTGCGACGATTACTTTGTGAATACACACCGTAATCAGGAGCGCCGTGGCATAGGTGGTATCTTTTATGATCATCAAAAACCGGACACTCATAAAAATGTCGACTTCTGGATCAATTTTGGCAAGGCCTGTGGTACCGCATTCCTCCCGGCTTATCTTCCGATTGTTGCCCGGAGAAAAAGCATGGCCTTTGAAGGGCAACACAAGTACTGGCAAGAGATTCGAAGAGGGCGGTATGTGGAGTTCAACCTGGTTCACGACAGAGGTACTATTTTTGGTCTGAAAACGAATGGGCGGACGGAAAGTATTTTAATGAGTTTGCCGCCAACAGTAAGGTTCGATTACAATTATCAGCCGGATCCGGGAAGCCCGGAAGATCGGTTGGTGCAGGTTTGTTTGAAGCCGCGGGATTGGGTGACAAGCAATGTCTGATGTTGAATTTACGATGTCGGATTTGTGACAAGGTCTCGATGCAGATTTTTATATTATGATATTTGATAATTCGATTATATTCATTAGTAAAATATTATCTATATGGATAGAAAGGAATTACAAAGAAGGACAAGGAAATTTCATGTTGATGTGATCCACATCTGTGAGTATTTCCCAAAAAACGCAGCTGGGTTCGAAACCGCGAAGCAATTAATAAGGTCGGCGGGTTCTGTTGGGGCCAATTATCGGGCAACCGTAAGAGCAAAGTCTCCGGCAGATTTTTTATACAAAATAGCGATTGTTCTGGAAGAAGCGGATGAAAGCCATTATTGGCTTGAAGTAATTAAAGAAGCAGGTTTACATAAGAGCGATGAGCTGGATAGATTAATTAAGGAAGCGAACGAATTGACGGCGATTTTCGCAGCAACGGATAAAACAAATAAGTTGAAGATCAGAAACAGAGTTGATGGAGATGATAGTGAGTCAGATCAAAAGAAATCCTGAATCAAACATCATACATCAGAAATCCAACAGTATGTATTTAAACAGAAGAAACAGAATAACCCGTAAGTCAGCAGCAGCAAGAGCGTTAGTGGCTGAAACGATATTGACGCCTAATGATTTTATTGTTCCTTTGTTTATCGATGAAGGAGAAAATAATAAAACAGAAATAGCATCCATGCCCGGCTATTACCGTAATAGCCTGGATATAACGGTCAAAGAAGTTAAAGAGCTTTGGTCGATGGGTTTGAAAAGTGTGTTGCTTTTTGTAAAAGCAAAGGACGAAGTGAAAGACAATACCGGGAAGGAAGCATGGAATCCGGATGGGCTGATGCAGCGTGCCGTTAAAGAAATAAAAAATGCGGTTCCGGATATGCTGGTGATGACAGACGTAGCATTGGACCCTTATTCCATCTACGGACACGATGGAATTGTCAACGTTGAAAAGGGAACGATATTAAATGATGAAACAGTTGAAGCATTGACCCTGATGAGTCTTTCGCATGCGGAAGCCGGAGCAGATTTCATCGCGCCCAGTGATATGATGGATGGACGGATTGGCGCCTTCAGGAAGGCTTTGGAAGAGAATGGTTATCATGATGTCGGCATCATGAGTTACAGTGCCAAGTATGCCAGTTGCTTTTACGGGCCTTTCAGAGATGCGTTAGACAGCGCACCCGGCTTTGGCGATAAAAAGACTTACCAGATGAATTACGCCAACCGCATAGAAGCCATCAATGAAACCTTGCAGGATGTGAAACAAGGGGCTGATATTGTAATGGTGAAACCCGCGATGGCCTACCTTGATATCATTCGTGAAATAAAAAACACCGTGACGGTTCCTGTATCAGCGTATCATGTAAGCGGTGAGTATGCGATGATCAAAGCTGCTGCTGAAAAAGGCTGGCTGGATGAGAACAAGGCGGTGTTAGAAAGTCTTACTTCCATCAAGAGAGCGGGGGCAGACCTGATAGCGACTTATTTTGCGAGGCAGGCAGTTGAATTGATAGGTGGATAGGTTAAATGTTGACAATCTTACAAGCACTTCGAATCAGAAATCAAAAATCAGACATCACAAATCAAACATCCTAAATCAGACATATTACTATGCCTCGTGTTCGCGTTCCTCTTGATAAGTCTAAAGCCATAAAACGATTTGTGCTGTTTGTGGTATTAATTATTGTGTTCACGGGTATGGCCATCCGGCCGGACTTATTTATAAAAGGCAATAACTATGGATTCATCAAAGTGATGGGCTATATTGGCACGTTGATATTTATTTTTTGCGCAGCTTTTGTATCGCAAAAAGTGTTTACCAAAAAGCCGGGACTGATGATCGATGAGGAGGGCATTACCGATAATTCCATGAACGTTGCTTTTCAAAAAGTCTTATGGAAAGAGGTAGCCGATATCAGGCACATCAAAATATCCGGCGACGACTTTATTACTGTTTTTATCAAACAACCAGAGGCATTCATCGCCAGCGAACCCAATACGGTAAAGAGAAAAATGCTGGAGCTGAATTACGCCTCATTAAAAACACCCGTGAATATTGCTGCAAGCCGGTTAAAAGCGGATTTTAATGAGCTGATGGCTATTGTTAAAGGGGAGTTTGAAAAGCGGCGTTAATGGTTGAGTAAATGATGCATTGCGGTACAAGCGGGCCTGACCGAAATATTCATTTAGGTTGTAAGACAGATGATAGTAATAATCGCACTGATGAAATAAAAGAAGAAATAATTATGTATAGTTACGAATCGAGCAAAGCATTATTTGAAAGAGCACAACAATCCATTCCTGGCGGTGTCAACTCGCCCGTGCGCGCGTTTAAGAGTGTGGGTGGAACACCCTTGTTTATTAAAAAAGCCAAAGGTGCTTATTTGTACGACGAGGATGATAATCAATACATAGACTATATCGCCTCATGGGGGCCAATGATATTGGGCCATGCCTACGGGCCTGTGGTAAAAGCGATCTGCGATCGTGCGCAGGATTCAACGTCCTTCGGTGCTCCGACCGAACTCGAAATCGAGATGGCCGAATTGATTAAATCGATGGTGCCGAATGTCGATTTGATCCGGATGGTAAGCAGCGGTACAGAAGCTTGTATGAGCGCACTGCGTTTGGCCCGCGGCTACACGGGGAGGAATAAGTTCATCAAATTTGAAGGCTGCTATCATGGTCATGCCGATGCATTTTTAGTAAAGGCCGGTAGTGGCGTGGCTACTTTCAATATTCAAACTGTTCCGGGAGTGACGGCGGCCATTGCCAACGATACACTTACCTGTGCTTATAACGATCTGGATGCGGTGAAGCAATTAGTGAGCGAAAATAAGGATGAAGTAGCAGCGATTATTGTAGAGCCGGTAGCCGGTAATATGGGCTGCATCGTTCCTCAATCGGGCTTCTTAGAAGGACTGAGAACGATTTGTGATGAAGAAAAAATTGTGTTGATATTTGATGAAGTGATGACAGGCTTCCGTTTGGCATTAGGCGGTGCACAGGAGAAGCTCGGTGTAGCCGCTGATCTTGTTACTTACGGAAAAGTGATTGGCGCCGGTATGCCGGTCGGTGCTTTTGGTGGTAAAAGAGAGATCATGGAATGTATAGCGCCGCTGGGAAATGTATACCAGGCGGGCACTTTGAGCGGTAACCCGATTGCAATGATCGCCGGTTATACATTGTTAAAAGAGTTGAAAGAGCATCCTTCATTGTTAAAAGAGCTGGACGATAAAACGCAATATCTGAAACTGGGCCTGGAAAAAGTGTTGAAGGAATGGGGGCAACCTCATGTCATCAATCATTTAGGAAGTATGATCAGTCTTCATTTCGGAACACAGCCTGTTACTGATTTTGCCAGCGCTGCGGCTTGCGATATCGACAAGTTTAAAACCTTTTTCCACGCGATGCTGAAGCGGGGCGTTTATCTGCCACCCTCTGCTTATGAAAGCTGGTTCCTTAATAATGCCTTAACTTATCAAGATCTGGATAACACGATAAAAGCGGTGATAGAAAGTTTGGAAGAGATCTGATATGGGAAGTATTAGTGATATAATAGAAATTCCAATTAAAATGAATAGTCCAAATGAGATTATTCAAGTATTTCAAGGGGACTTTCGTATACGAAATAAAGATGAGGAATTTAAGCTTCATGGCGAGGTGTTTTTTAGCTGGGCCCATACCTCAGGTGTGAAGTTTAAGGCTGCTCTTGTTGAAAAGAGCAACTCTAAACTTATTTCATCAATACAAAATATATTTTCTACGAATGAATTATTCCCCCTTTATATAAACGAAGATTTGGTTGGATATGGGCGTCTAACCAATTTTGTTTTTAGTAATACCACCGATGCGAAAATTAATATAAAGGGTGAAATTGATGATGATTTCCTTTTAGGCGATCGGTCGATTTCTGTTGAAAAAGTAATCTTTTGTTTACCAAATGTTAAGTGGTTTTATGGTGACCTGGTTAAAAAGGAAACGCAGGGAAGTGTTCGATCTGCAAGAAATCGCCTGATATTAAAAACGGAAGCGCATAAAATTCATATTGATTTTCAGTTTGACCACAAAAACAAATTGGAAATGCTTCATGAAAATGGGGGATATATATTTCTGGCTGCTGGTGAATTGATTCCGGAAAAAGGCAGGGTTAGTTTTGGAGAAACAAAACGAATATTGAGAATCTTGAGCGATTATCTTTCATTTGTAAACGGAAGAAGGGTAGCAACAATGTTTCCTCATGGAATTTCTGGGAAAAAACAAGTATGGGTTAATTATTCCGAGCAAAATATTGATTCTTTTCAAATCAAATTTTCTTGGTCCAATTCAAAATCAGTTTTAGGGCTTAATAATTTATGGAATAATTTCCTTGCCTTTTACTTAAACGAAAATGATGAAGATTTTTTGTCAACGGCTATTCATTGGTATCTAGAAGCAAATAATAACTCTGGTTTTGCCGAAGGGGCTTTGATATTGGCACAGACAAATCTTGAGTTGATTTATAATTGGTTAATTGTAGAGATGAACAAAGCTATTATAGGTGAAGATAGCAAAAAAATATCGGCATCGAATAAGATAAGTCTTTTGTTGTCTGCAATAAAATGTGAAGCTCAAATTCCTAAAGAGCTTAACGCATTAGAGGAATATCGTAGAGACAATAAATTTAATGATGGTCCAGAAGCGATAGTGCAGATTAGAAACGCTATTGTTCATTCTCAACTTGACAAGAGAAAAAAACTAACTAAGGTTGAAGCTATAACGCGTGTAGAGGCGCTTAAATTAAGTATATGGTATATCGAATTTGCCTTGTTGTTTATTTTTAAGTATGAGGGAACTTATTTTAATCGATGTAAAAAGAAGATTGAGCAGTTTTCAAAGTAGTCAGTTTTAGATTTCTCTTCGCCCCTTCAACACCTCCCTGATGCCTTCCAGCCCTTCTACAAACTGGTTCATTTGCGCAATGATTTGGGCAAAGCGATCCTGGTCGCCCAGGCCTTGCAATATCCGGTATTTTTTGAATTCGGTTTTGATATCCTTCCATCGTTCGGCCTCTTCGGGGGTAAGCAGGTGCATCAGTTCTTTCAGCTTCAGCAAATTTGCTTCGGCGTCTTTAGTAAGCGTTTGCGATTCATTTTTATAATGGTTCAGCACCAACTGCGTCACTTCCTCCGCATTCATAATAGGCACGATAGCAGCCAGTATCTTGTTCATATTACGATAGGAGCCCTGCAGCTTGAACGGAGGCTCTTCGCGGAATGCGTCCATAATACCGGCCGAATGAGTGTACGCACTGTTTACCTGAAGTACGGTATCGCGTGCTTGCAGGGCGTGCCGCACCACTTTGATAAAGTCCTGTATTTCCGATGCGGAGAAATTGCCCTCCAGATTAGGCAGATTGCTTTCGGGATCCTTTAGGTAACCTACCAGCTTGTGGAGATTTTTAGTGCCGCTTTGTGAAAGTTGCCGGAAGTAAGTGTTCGACATGAGCGCATTCTCCAGCATGCTCATCTCAAAGTGCTCTTGGTTCACAGACGTCATGTCCCCCAGGTTGTAAATGTCAGCCCGGTTGGTCAGCATGTCGGGAATTTTAAACACATCGCCCGATTCCGTGTACGGGTTGCCCGCCATTACCAGCGCGAAACGTTTGCCGCGCAGATCATAGGTTTTAGAAATCCCATTGAATACGCCGTCCATGCGCCGTTGACCATCTGCCAGCGAAATGAATTTTTGCAGGAATTCTGGATGGCAGTGTTGAATGTCATCGATGTACAGCATAACATTGTCGCCCATTTCCAAAGCAAGGTTCAGCTTTTTTAGTTCGCTTGCGGCCGCTGCGTCTTTCGCTTCATCGGGATCCACAGAAGTGATGCTGTGTCCCAGCGAAGGTCCGTTGATCTTGATAAACACCAACCCCAGGCGGTCCGCTATATATTCCATCAACGTCGTTTTTCCGTAACCGGGCGGCGATACTAACAGCAGCAAGCCGCTACGATCGCTGCGTTTAGCATCTCCCGCTTCACCAATCTGTTTAGCAAAATTGGCGCCTACTAACGGAAAGTACACCTGGTTGATCAGCTGGTTTCTGACAAAAGAAGTCAGCACCTTTGTTTTGAAATTATCCAGCTTCAGCGCCTGGTTCTTTTCTGCGATCAATAGTTTTTTCAGTTGTTGCAATCTTCTGAATTTCGGCGCTACATATTCATCATAGTGTTTGAGGATGCGCGTTAATTCGTAGTGATTTAATAAGTATGGTCTGCTGTCTTCAGATGGGATGGATTGTATCCCGTTAACGGATACTTCTTGATAATGCTCTTCAACAGTAAGTCTTGTGTTATCTTCGACAATAAGCAAAGCAGTGAGTTCGGTAGCCAGGTCGGGAGCGAGCAGTACCTTTTCTTTTTCAGAAAAGCGGTGTAGCCAGCTTTCCACCAATGCCCAAAGCATGGCGGGCCGGTCTCTCAACTCGTCAAGGTACTCCTCATATTTTTTATCGATCAGTTCGGATTTCAAATGGTTTTTGAAGGCGCTGAAGATTTCATGATTTTTACGGGCTACCGGAACGCTATCGGCAGGGTTAGTGTATAGAAAAGCTGCCGCAGCGTCAGTATCCGCGGCATTTCCGGGGAACTCGGACAGGAGAAAATCTTTTATATTCTGAGAAGCCTCATGGATGAAGGCCTGTATTTCCTTTTCCTGTTGATAATGATCTTTCAGAAATTTTACTGCCGCGATTTTTGTTTGCATCCTTCTTTTCTCATCAGGGGCTAAGTAATGCCAGAAAATTGCTGCGACGGCGCGCTCTTCGGGTAAAAACCGTAAGCCACCTAATCCGTTTAATAGTTGCAGCCAGCTATAAGCTATAAGCAATGCATCCTTGTCGTGGACTCCTTTTACGTACCCTTCCGAAGGGTGAGAGGTGAGATAATCCGTTACTTGTTGTTGCAAGTCTTTTTCAGATACGGCCGTAGGCGCGGTAAGCTGCTGGAGGATACGCCAGGCAAGGTATTCCGCTTTTCGCAGTAACTTGTTTTCCGAAATGTATTCCTGGTCAAACACTTCCTGCAAGCCGGACAATTCGGGGTGATCGACCGGTTCGAAATAGGAAGTTCCGGTGATGTGATAGTAATACGCTCCCTCACGATTGGCTAGTGTGAGCGCGACATTTTGCGACTGTATCGCAAAGCGATGCTTGCCCATCGATAAGATCTGGGCACCATCTACATACAATTCCTTTTTATCCTGAAGGTTGCGAATCGCCTCCTGTTGAACCACCAATAATTGCTGTTCGATCTCTTCCGATTTGGCGGCGTCTTCCATCTGCATAAGGTCCCGCGCGATCTGGCGCGCGCGATCCACCATCAAGTCTGAAGAGAAGAAAGCATTGATCTCGGCTTCCGACTGAAAATTGGCAGCTTTGTTTTTTATGCCTGATACGATGCGTTCTGCCGCCTGAAGCAACTGTCCGCTTCTTTTGTTTTTCTGTTCCAGCAGTTGCACCTTGCGTGCTTCGAAACTATCGTACAAGGTTTGCCTTTTTTCGGATGTCTTCGCCTGCACTTCATCCCATTCAGCGAAACGCATTTCAATCTCTTCCAGTTGTATCGTGAGCCTCGACAGGTATTCATCCGCCTTTTCCGTGGTATCGGCCATGTCCAGGAAGTTGATGATCGATTGATCCAGCAGGGTCATCTGTGCGTTGAATTCCGCTTCAGATTCCTTCTTGTTCAACTCGTTGCGTTTATGGTTCAACTGGCTTCTTAGCTGATTCAACCGGGAAAAAAGCTGAGAGATATTTTCGATAATCTTCGTCGTGTGAGAAGCGTCTTCAATTTTCAACTGGTTCACGATCTCGATCAGCATTTCTAATGCAGTACTGATTTCGCCGCTCCTTTGTTCGAGTTCTTTGACCTCTACTACCTTCGATGCTTCCGGCAGCGCTTGTTGTAGCGCTTCTATCTGCTCTTTGTAGGGCAGCAAGGCGTCTTCGCGCAAGAGAAATTCCACGCAATCCCTGGACAATTCCTCTGACTTTTCGGTTAACAGGGCCTCATGATTTTCAATCACAGGCACATCGGTGTAAGCAATTTTTTTCAGCCCGATCAGTTCACCCTTCAGGATCCGCAACATACTGAGCAGCTGGACATAATCCTGGAGTGTTTCCTTTTTTTTGGTCCGGACATCAAACAACAACTTATCGACCTTCTCCGCGGCCTCCTGCATCAATTGCCGGGCCTGGGCCCGCATCTTCACCACTTTCTTAAACTCTTCAATCGCATTGGCCGAGATCTGCCGGATTTCTGTTAAGGTATTTGCAAACTGGTAATGCGTAGGATCCTGTATCCAGAAGTAGGAGTCATAGATCTCACGGCTCTTTTGGAAGATATCATCATATAGCCCTTCATAATTATCAGGTTGATCCAGCAAGACCAATAGCTCCCGGATCTCTGCCATGCCCTGCACGATCGGCTTATTACCGATCTTATACAAGTGATGCTGGCTTAAAGCCTCATTTAATGTTAACTCTTTAGAGAAGGGCGTTTTCCAGGTTTGAACCAGGTGATGACGCGTTGGCTCTTTTTCAGCAATAAAATACGCCAGCGTACCATTTTGAAAAAGTGTAAAGCCATTGCAGTAGATCGGTGTAATCACCTTTTGTTCGATGACGTTATAAGAAAGCAATACATAATCATTGCTGCTTTCTTCAAAGAATACATACAAAAAATCTTCGCCGTTGGGCGCGTCCATGCGGGAAAGGAAGCGCAGGTTTTCAAGCGCCCGGTCAAATATCTTATGTTCTCCGTTTTGCAAATAATAACCGTTGGAAAGCAGTAAGCCCTGCTCTTCGGGTAGCAGCAAACCCGCGTCTGCCAGCGTGTCCACGCGGGTAACGGATTTCAGGCGGTCGTTAAAAATAAAGAACCGCTCGGTTTCCATGTACGGTTTAATGCGCAGCAGGATGATATTGCCAAGGTCTGCAAAATAGATCTCGCCATCATCCAGCGTCTGGTCTTTCTGCTCCACGTCTTCATGGTAAATACCCTTTCCGGATTCCGTGTTGTCCTCGATCTTTATAGACAGGTCTCCATGAATCGTTTCTACAAACACCCGGTCTAAAATAGATACATGTGGATTCTTTCCCGTCCGCTGCATATCCCTCGTGGCCTTCGTCCATTCAAACTCATGTTGAAGGGGATATTTCACTTCCGAACCGCTCCTCGCGTCCATGAACCGGAGACGCTCGTCTTCGATCAGCCATTTAAAGGCTTTTATATCCTGCACATTCTGGCTTTGCTGAAAGACCATGTACAGAAAATTGTCTTTTACATGAAAACGCGAAAAGGATGCGTTACGAAAATATTTATACAGGTTTTTGAACTCTGTCAGGAAAGCATCATCCTGCAATAAAGTAAGATCCCGGGCCACAAACTCATTGCCGTCAAATTGATAGATGCTGAAGACATCGGCAATGTCAATATCCTGCTTCAGACCAAATTGCACATTGTAACCAAAGATGCAATTATTGCCCAATGCGATGATGTCTTTTGCAATACAATTATTGGCCGTATTGATCCGCAGGTTGGCCAGCAGTTCAAAGCTGGTGGCGCCAAATACCTCTTTGCGGTCCTCGTTCAGCCGCGCCATATCTTCCAGCAGTTTATTTTTCTGAGTCTGTAAACGCTGCAGGATCACTTCGTAAGCGCCTGAGTCCATTTGTATATGAGTAGTAGTTGTTGCCATGATTTACTGCATTCTACATGCGAAAAATAGATGGTTTTGTTGTTGCCCATTCAACTCAACACGATCATCGGTAGGTGAACTAATCATTATTCATGCGGGCCATCAATTCAAAACAAAGTGCATCGATGTCCTTGTTAATGCCTGAGACATTTGACAAGATGATAACCGCTGTTTTATTGTCGGTGTTAACGGCTATTGCCGATGAATAACCTCCTGTTCCACCATTATGAAAAAATAGGTTTTTATTGTTATCCGCTGGTACGATATGCCATCCCAATCCAATCTGTAACCGGTCATTCACTTTTAAGGTGGGTTTCCTGGTCAGGGCCAGTATCCGGTCATCAGGGTTGAAATGCGCTTCTGCAAACTTTGCAAGATCGGCCGTGGTTGATAAGGCGCCGCCGGCACCTGCCAGTACGTCAAAGCTCCAATTAGAAACAGGTTCTCCACGTTGGTTTAGGCCGCCAACGAGTGGATTTTTTGTACCCTTAAATCTAAGGGATGAGCTGGCCATGTGATAGCGTTCGAAGACCTTCTTTTGCAATAGCGCTTCAAAGCTGGTATTCATCGAAAGTCCCAGGGTATAACCCAGCAATCCTGCTCCCAGGTTAGAGTAGGCGTAAGCCGGTTCTTTTTGCTTAATACTTAACAAGGTTTGAAGATAGGTTTCAAGCTGGCTCTTCCCATAGTCTGCATACGGATTTTGAGGATCCCCGGGATTCAGGTTTTCCGGAAGCCTTGGTAGCCCGGAACTGTGATTCGCTAAGCGTTCAAAGCTTATTTGCGTGCTGTCTTTAAAAGGAAATGAATAGAAGGGGTTGATGCAATCCGACTCCTTCACGTTACCACTTTCAATTAAAGACGCGAGAACG
Source organism: Niabella sp. ZPM-14 (assembly GCF_055693045.2). Lineage (NCBI taxonomy): Bacteria > Pseudomonadati > Bacteroidota > Chitinophagia > Chitinophagales > Chitinophagaceae > Niabella > Niabella sp. ZPM-14. Next base: position 1,792,939 of record NZ_CM181148.1, on the reverse strand, counting down.
GTTGCCGTCAAAACCTTAGTGATCGAACCAATTTCAAATAAGCTGTTCTGATTGCTGGTTGTTTTCATCGTATCCCTTTCATTAAGGATGCCGTAAAAGTCTGTGCTGCCATTTTGAATGATCGCTATGGAAACCTGAGCTTTGTCAGGCAGATCTTTCAGGTTGGAGAAGATATGCTGCGCTACTTCGTGCGGTATGCCTGTCAACACATTGACCGGCTCTTTTCTTCTTTGGCCAGGTTCGATATAAGGTCTTATCAAAAGACCACTCATCTTATTCTGCGCATCAAGAGTAATAAGTATCGAGAAGATCGCTTTTTCAAAAGTCGCTTTGAAAGAAGCTTGTGCTTCTTCACTTAATTGGATCCACTCATAACTCTTTATTTTACCGGCCTGCAATTTCAGACCGGTAAAGAATGCCCTTGTTTTGTCAAGAGGCAAAGCCTGCTGCATTTCCCCCGAAAAACTGTTAAATATATCATCATACTTTTCTGTGTTGTAGCGGGATTGAAAACTGTCTATTGCAATTGTATAGTTTTCAGTTTGGGCAAATAGTACCTGTACCACAAAAGATGTAATCAGAAAAGAAGCTAATTTCTTCATTGATACTTTTATATCACGTTAACCAATATTTACGCTTCATTGTCGTTTTGACCGAGCTTTTTTTCTTCAAGTCAAGCGAGTGGAGGCATCTCTTCTATAACATAGAGTTTCCTCGACTTCGTTTTACTTCGCCCGGTAGGAAGAGTATCTGCGGTTACAAGTATTCAGCAACTGACAGACAACACTCCACCATCCATCAATTTGTCAACCTTTCAACCTTTTTCCTTGTGACCTTGTTAATTCGACCTCACCTGTCCCAGCTTTTTCCCCTCGATGCCCATGCTTTTGGCAAAGTTCAACAGGTTGCCCAGGAAGCCTTTGTCCGCGCCGGATGCGCCGTATTGCATGCGCGCAATCAGGGCGGAGATGGACAGGTTTTTTATATCCTCGCTGCTGATCGCATATTTTTCAGCCATGTTGCGGATCTTCATTACCACGTCCTCTGCGCCGTTGCCATCGCCCAGCAGGTTATCCGACAACTGCGAAAGATGATAAGAGTTGTCGATCAGCTTGTCAAGCCCTTTACCATTGGAGATCTGGCGTACCACGTTATCGAAGAAGGTGTTTTCTCCGCCAACGATATCGATCTTCGCGTTTTTAAACGCTTCACCCAATACAGACGCCTGCGCTTCGGCAATATCTTTTTGAATATGGATGCCCGCCAGTTCCACTTCTTTTTCTTTTTGCAAAGTGAGACGGAACTCTTCGTGATCTTTGCCGGCATCATTCAGTTTTTTAATAGCCTGAGACTTTTCTTCAATACCTTTTGCCTCAGCCACTATCTTTTCTCTGATCACTTCGGCTTCTGCCAGACCTTCTTTACGTTTTGCTTCCGCTTTCGCTTCGATGCCCGCGGCTTCGGCAATAGCGGTCTTGGCGATCACTTCTGCATCAACCAGGCCTTGTCTTTCCATCGCCTCTGCTTTTGCATGCATCACTTGTGCTTCTGACAGACCAACAGTGGCTTCTTCTTTTGCTTTCGCGTCGGCTATTGTTTTTCTGGCTTCTGCTTCCTTACCTGCAGCCTCTTTACGGGCGTTGGCTTCTATCAACACTTTCTGAGCTTCGTGGGTCGCGGCTTTTTCCAGAGATTCTGCCTTCTTCACTTCTTCGATCAGTTTAGCTTCCGCGTCCTGGCTGGCCTTGATGATCGCAGCCTCTTTCAAACGATTCGCTTCTTTCAGCACCTGTACGTCTTTGATTTTCTCCTGTTCTTCCACTACGGTTTTCTCAAGTGCAACGCGTTCGCGGATGGCATCCTGGATGTTTTTCTTTTCGATTTCAACGGCCTTGTCTTTTTCAATACCGGCTAAAGCAACTACACGCTCGCGCTCGGTCAGTTCGAGGTACTTGTCTTTCAGCACGCGCTCTGTTTCTACGGCTTCGGCGCGCTCTTTGTTTTTAGCGGCAATAATCACCTGGCGCAGCTTGTTCTCTTCCTGGATCTGTAACTGTTCTTCGGTTTGTATGCGGATGCGTTCTGCCTTCAGCCGCTCCAGTTCTTTTACGGAATCGATCTCAGCTTGCTCGCGGGCTTTAATGTTTTCAATTTCCCGGCGTTGTGTTTCTTCTTTTTCTTTTAACTGACGCTCCAGTTCCAGGATCGCTTCGCGGGCTTCCACGTCCTGCTTCTTGATCGTACGTTCTTCGTCTCTCCGGATCAGGTTAGACTTGATGTTTTGCACCGCTGTTAGTTCGGTGATCTTCTTGATCCCTTCTGCATCCAGGATATTCTCCCTGTCCAGCAGCTCCACCCTGGTTTGTTCCAGGTAATCGATGGCGCAGTCGTCCAGCACATAACCGTTGAGGTCTGTACCGATGATGTTGATGATCTCTTCACGAAATTCGCGGCGTGCTTCATACAGTTCGATGAAGTCGAATTTTTTACCCACTGTTTTCAGGGCTTCAGAGAATTTGGATTCAAACAGGTCGGTGAGTGTTTCGTGCGACGAAGCGCGGTCGGTACCAATGGTTTGTGCGACGTTGATAATATCATCGACCGATTTGTTCACGCGTACAAAGAAGGCAACTTTGATATCTGCACGCATATTGTCTTTGCAGATCAGGCCTTCTTTGCCCATGCGCTCAATGTCGAGCTTCTTTACAGAAATATCCATGATCTCCTGTTTGTGGAGAATGGGAATAACCAGGCCGGCGTTGAAGAATACTTTGACGCCACCCTGACCGGTACGGATCAGCACTTTACCCTGACTGATCTTTTTATACATAGAGATCAGCCAGAAGATAAGACCAATGATGACGAGCACCAGGAAAGCAGCAGTAATGTAAAATGAGTAGTTCATAAAATGGATAGTTTGGAAATTATAGTGTGTAGGATTGAACAAAATAAAATTTCTCATCAGGCGACGCTTCCAGCACAATCACCTGCTGGCCGGACTGGTAGGTTTCCTCGGTCATGGACCGGGCGTAGACGCGGATGACATCGCCCGCATGTTTGATTTCGATCTGCCCGATCTGATCAGGTCTTACACGCGCGACCACGGTGCCTACCTTGCCGATGAAGTCGATGCTTTCTTCACCTTTGTGATTGAACATGCGGTATAATTTCAGGAACGGCATCGCGATCAGTTTGGTCAGCAGCAGTGCGACAATAAATGCAGGCAGGTAAAGAACAAAGCCAATCCATCGGTCTTCCCATCCCAGCAAAGGTGTGATATTCACGAGGATCAGCCACATGAATATGCTCACCAGCGAAAGGATAAATAAGATAGGCAGCTCACCGATATAAAAGAATTTGAGTATGCTATCCCAGGCGCCGTCCCCACTGTGTTGCGTGTCCGGATGATGCGTGTCGCCGTCTACATCTACATCCGCATCGGCCACTTCTATATCCAGGCCGGTAAAGATGGTGATGACCCAGTAGATGGCAAACAAGATGGCCAGCAATGTGGGCACAAAGTTCACTTTAGAAAAGGCAACGTGAATAAACTCCTGCATATTCGTAATGATTAAGACGGGTTAGCGGTGTTGTTATTGGCTTGATCCGGTCCGGTGCTGATACCCAATTGATTTTTTAATTGAGCCAGCTCGTCTTCCACCGAAATATCTTCAATGATCTTGTTTACTTTTTCGTCATGGCTTTCTTCTTTTTGATTCATGGCGCCGTAAGCGCTCGCCAGCGCTTCTTCATCCAGCACTTTATCCTTCATACGCTCCAGCATGTTAGCAACACTGTTAGAATCCATCTTCATCAGTTGTTTGTTGATCTTTTGCGTGGCATTGCTGACCTTTACGCGGGCCCGTAAGGTTTTAAGCTCGCTTTCCCATTGCGCAATACTGGCTTTGATCTTTATCACATTTGCTTCCAGGCCGTTGACTTGCTGGCTCAGCGATGCCACTTCCTGTTCAGCGTTAGCGATCTTTTTCGTAATATCTGATTTTTTTCTGAGATTTTCTTTTACCAGCTGATCAGCCTCGTCATTTTGAATCACGCCTTCCTGTGCTTTTTTGAGCAACAGCACAGATTTGTTGTGAACGCTGCCCTGGTCTTCGCGGTATTGCTTCAGCTCATTTCCGCGGCGGATGTGCATCGCTTTCACTTCTGCCAATGCCCGGTTAGCCTGGTCCAGTTCGGTGTGCAGGTCCCTGATTCCCTGCTCAATCATTTTGATGGGGTCTTCCAGCTTGTCAATGGCTGAATGCGTTTCGGCCTGGCCGATTTTAAAGAGTCTTTTAAAAATATTCATTGCATTTGAATTTAGTTGTTAAGAAATGGATGATTGCAGCTTCATTTGACGACTGTATCCTAAAGCAGGCAGCGCGTCTTTAGCTTTATAGCATAGCACTTGTTGCAGACCTCATTTGCTGAATCTCAAAACTTCGTTGGAGTATTCGGAAAGTAAGAGTGACAACGAGTTGATCGTGGTTTCGAGTTCTCTTTTGTCGAGCGACTCTACCTGCAGCGTATTTCTGAAGATCACTTTAGTGCCGGTTTCATCCAGGACAAAAGCTCCGTGGACGATGTCCCGGTTTTTAATCAGTAATTCGCGATAGACAGCGTCGTCTTTACAGTCAAATAAATACTGCTCCACAATCAGGATGGGATTTGCGACACCCAGTACCATATTGTGAATGCCGTTTTCCTGCTTGTCTATGACCATGATCCCGTCTGCCTCATTTTCATATAGAATTTCGTAGTCAAGCTCTGTAACGTAGTTCTTTACCTTACCGAACCATTTTTCCATAGTTTGTTTGTTTAAGTAGTTAATGTTAAACCAAAGATACAATAAAAAATGAATTATGCAAATATTATTAGCACAAATATTAGCATATTGTTATTCTAATTTGCTTTTTTGTTATATATATTTGCAGTAAAAGGAGCAAGTATGTCCTATTTTGGCAGTAATATCAAAAAGATCAGAAGCCTTAAGAACTATACCCAGCAACACCTTGCGGAGATATTGGGGCTGACAAGAGCAGCGGTTAGCTCTTATGAAGAAGGAAGGGCGGAGCCAAAGATCGAAACCCTTTCCAGGGCTTCACAGATCTTCGAGATTAGCATGGACGATCTGATCGGTAAAAAGCTCACTGTTAACGATTTGACTAATTTTAAACTCCCGTCCATTGAAAAGACCTCGTTGCCGGATTCTGGTGTTCCCGCTTCACTGTTTCCCGTAAATGCAAAGTGGATTAGCATACGGGGTGCTATTACAGTTGACGAGTTGACCAACAATAATCCAATAATATTAGCAAAGCAAGATGAGCTCCGCGAGGAGCTGCCGCAGGTGATTGTTACGCCCGAAGCCATGTATGTGGCGCGCCGGAAAAAAGTAGAAAAAGATGTGATCGTCATAGGGAATCACAAGATTCCGCTGGCAAAGCTCTCCGGTATATTCACTGTCCTGGGCTATTACCAGCCGATTGAAAGAGCGGCTACAGATATTCACACAGAGATCGAGGACATTAAACGCAGACTCAGAGACCTGGAGGAAAGGGTGTCTTAGGCCCGGTCCTGAAAGTAAAGTTATTTTTTGCTGCCACCCATATATTTTGTTCTTTTGTTACCTTGTTTAAATAATTCTATTGGAAATGATAAAAATAGGAGGTAGTAAGCTGTCCTTGAAGGATTTTGAAGAAATCCTTTTATATAAAAAGCCGATAACCATTGACGATGCAGCCAGGGAGCGTGTTGAGGCCTCGTTCAATTTTTTACAGCAGTTTTCGAACCATAAACTGATCTACGGCATTAACACCGGCTTCGGGCCGATGGCTCAATACAAGATCAGTGATGAGAATATTCTTCAGCTGCAATACAATCTTATCAGAAGCCACAGCAGCGGCGGTGGCACCGTACTCAATCCGCTATTGGGCCGGGCTGTGATGATCGCGCGATTAAACAATCATTTACAGGGATACTCAGGGGTGCATATGGAGCTCGTCGGGCTTCTGACCGCTATGATCAATGCCGACCTCGTGCCTTGCATTTACGAGCACGGCGGGGTAGGCGCCAGTGGCGACCTGGTACAATTGGCCCACCTGGCACTGGGTATCATAGGGGAAGGGGAAGTGTGGTACCAGGGGCAGCTGATGCCGGCGGCCCAGGGTTTTGAACTGGCCGGGCTGAAGCCGTTGCAGGTGCATATCCGCGAAGGGCTTTCTCTGATCAATGGCACTTCGGCTATGACAGGGGTCGGCCTGCTGAATATTATCCGCGCCCACAAATTGCTCGATTGGTCCATCATGCTTTCTGCCATCACCAACGAGTTAATGGAAGTGTATGATGATCATTTCTCTCACGAACTGAATATCGTTAAGCATCATAAAGGACAAAATCATATCGCGGAAGCCTTCAGGAATATCCTGCAGGACAGCCAGATGATCCGCAGCCGCTCTGAATATTTATACAATCCTGAAAATATTCAGCACGATGTGTTTGAAGATAAAGTGCAGGAATACTATTCACTGCGATGCGTGACCCAGGTGTTAGGCCCGGTATACGACGCGCTGATGCATGCGGAAGAGACGGTGGTGAATGAACTGAATTCAGTAAATGATAACCCGGTGGTGGATGTGGCCAATCAGAACATCTTCCATGGCGGAAATTTTCACGGAGATTATGTCTCCTTTGAAATGGATAAGATCAAGATTGCCGTTACCAAGCTGAGCATGCTGAGCGAGCGCCAGTTAAATTATTTTTTGAACAGCCGGTTGAATCAGAAGTTTCCGCCATTTGTAAATCTCGGCGTTTTGGGACTGAATTTTGGTATGCAGGGTATTCAGTTTACTGCCACCTCTACAACGGCTGAAAATCAAACATTGTCATTCCCGATGTATGTGCACAGTATCCCGAACAATAACGACAATCAGGATATCGTGAGCATGGGCTTCAACGCGGCGCAATTGACGAAAAAGGTGATCGATAATAGTTATGAAATCATTTCCATCCAAGCCATGACCCTTTTACAGGCGGTGGATTACCTCGATTGCCAGGAAAAAATGTCTGCTAAGACAAAAGCTATTTACAGTGCGTTGCGAAATATTTTTCCAAAGTTTGTAGAAGATGGTCCGTTGTATAAAAGCCTGGCTAAGGTGAGAACCTGGCTGGAAGCGAATGCGCCGGATACAGTGGTTGGTTAAATGATATTACCGGCTGAAGACTTGATAGTGTCGGTATTGTCGGCCCGGAAGACCCGTTCGGACGGGCGTCGCACTCTTGTGCTGCAGAATATAAATCATCCTTTATATACGATGTTTGGTTGACGAGGTGCGTTGCCCAGATGAGAAATCAGACATCCCAAATCAGAAATCAAAAATGAACTGTGCTTTAGTAACAGGCGGCTCCCGGGGAATAGGAAGAGCCATTTGCATCAAGCTTGCTTCGATGGGTTATTATGTATTGATCAATTACAAAGGCAATCAGCAGAAAGCCGCGGAAACGTTGGCTGAGGTGAAAGCAGCGGGTAGTGATGGAGCGTTGTTGCAGTTTGACGTAGCCAATCGCGACGAGGTACAAACCGTACTGAACGGCTGGATAGAAGCCAATTCCGATAAAATAATTGAAGTTTTGGTCAACAACGCCGGCATCAAGGACGATGTATTGCTGATGTGGATGAAAGACGAGCAATGGGATAACGTGCTGGACACCAGTCTGGGTGGGTTTTTCAATGTGACCAGGATCATCGTCAATAGTATGTTGCGCCAGCGTTATGGAAGGATTGTGAATGTGGTGTCGCTGAGCGGTTTAAAGGGGCTGGCTGGTCAGACCAATTACTCAGCTGCTAAGGGCGGGGTCATTGCCGCCACCAAGGCGCTCGCACAGGAAGCAGGCAAGCGGAATGTTACGGTAAATGCGGTCGCGCCGGGCTTTATTAAAACCGACATGACCGTTGATGTGGACGAAGCACAGATGAAACAACTGATTCCGGCCAATCGTTTTGGTACTCCCGAAGAAGTAGCCCATGCCGTCGGCTTTTTTGTAACGAAAGAAGCTGCTTATATCACGGGCCAGGTGCTTTCTGTAAACGGCGGATTGTATACTTAAGGGAAACTATCATCTGCATCCCTAGGTGTCAAAACTATTATCGAATGTTACAACAGGAACCACTCGCTACTAAAGCGCCAGAAGCTGCTGGGCCGACCCTTCCCGGGGTATTTTTGTAACCGGCTCTCTCCTGCTGAACAGCGAGCCTCGCTTGACACCATGCCACTCGCTTCTCCCTGTTTTCCACGCTTTAACCTTTACCACTTCATCAGGGCGCTCGCCCAGGTAAACCCACTTCCAAAAGCCGACAGGCAAACCAGGTCGCCTTCTTGAACCTTCCCCGCTTCCCAGGCTTCGCACAATGCTAACGGCACCGACGCCGCTGTGGTGTTCCCATACTTTTGAATATTATTGAATACCTGGTCATCCCTGAGCCTGAGTTGCTGCTGGATAAATTGTGCAATGCGAAGGTTTGCCTGATGAGGCACCAACAGTTTCAGGTCCTCCGGTGTGTAGCCATTTTGATGTAGCGCTTCATAAATGACCTCGGGCATTTTCACCACCGCTCTCTTAAACACCGCTTGTCCGTCCATATAAGGGAAGACATCTTCTTTGTCTAACAGTTGCTGCGTGATGAACAAGTTGCCGTAAGGCGCGTCAGGAACAGGTGGTTTCCAGGCATGATTATGAACGCCTGCATGAAAACCGGGGTTAGGCATACTCAAAATTTCAGCCTCCGCACCGTCGCTGTGCAGATGCGTACTCAGGATGCCACGATCCTTATCGGGCGAGGGTTGGAGGATCACCGCTCCGGCGCCGTCGCCAAAGATGACAGAAACATTACGTCCGCGGGTACTAAAATCCAGTGCGTAGGAGTGGATCTCTGCACCGATCACCAAGATGTTTTTGTACATCCCCGTTTTGATAAACTGATCGCCAATGCTCAGTGCATACACGAAGCCGCTGCATTGATTTCGGACGTCGAGTGCGCCCACTTCTTTCAATCCCAGCATGCGTTGTACTAACACCCCGCAACCCGGAAAAAAATAATCAGGACTCAACGTGGCAAAAATCAGGAAATCGATGTCAGACGCGGTTACGCCCGCCCGTTCCATAGCCACTCTGGCGGCTTTGGCGCCTAGTGTAGCCGTTGTTTCTTCAAAGCGTGCGGCATACCGGCGCTCTTGTATGCCGGTGCGCTCCTGTATCCAGCTGTCGCTGGTATCCATCACTTTTGTGAGGTCTTCATTAGTTACTACCTGCTCCGGAACATATTTTCCTATGCCGGCTATAATCGTCGAATTCATACTAATGGTCGTTATTCAGGCAAGATAACAAAATACATCAAGTAGCGAAGCGGGTGAACGAAATAATTTGACGCATTGATGATCTGTAAAAATGAAAAACCTGCGAACTTTAAAAGATGCGCAGGTCCGTAAAATAGATAGTTTTTTTTATGGGCTTTTATAAGGCCCAGGCTTTATCTCCTTTTTGATAAGGATAGGCGCCATCATACCGGCCGGGCGTTTCAACATAACGCAAGGCTTTCGTCATACCTTCTTTGGAAGAAAAATATCCCCACAATGTCAGTTGTCTCATCATGCTGAAATAGTGAGGTGGAAATTGTTTCTTTAGATAAGCGGCGCCAAAATTTTGCCTGGCTGCTTCTGCTTTTACCCAATCTTCCTGTTGTTGATCAAAAGCTTCTTTTTGCTTTTTATAAGCGTCAGTTTTTACATAGTCTTTGGCTTCCTGGTACAAGTCGGTTAAAAATGCAGCTTTTTCCGTGTCAGACAAGCTGATAAAGTCCGTTTTGTATTTTTCCTGGCAGGATGTCTTCAGCTTCTTAATCCCTTCTAAAAAAACTTTTTGTTCTTCCTCATTATAACAGTCTGTGACAATGGTGCCCATAAAAGCTCCGGCCAAAGCGACTTTTCCCCCACCTGAGTCGGGTGTAGCGGGGATGATCGTTTCCGCAACTTCGTTTAGCAGGCTAATGTCTTCCGCTGAAAATAAGTTATTGTCAACGGTTGCGTTTTTGCAGCCGGACAAAAAGATTTCGGCGCCAACGATGCTTCCTCCAAGTAAAACAGATACCCGCATTAAAGCTTCTCTTCTATTCATAATATTATTTTGAAGTGACAGATGAACAACATATGCTGAATATAGCCATCGGGAAATGTCAATTTCCCCGGGAACTATATTCTAAAACGGCGAATTGTTTAAAGATTGTTTTTCTTTAACTCACTTACTGCGTGATCAACCGCGCGAGCCGTAAAAGCCATATAGGTCAGTGATGGATTAACACAGCCGGCGGAAGTCATAAAGGAGCCATCAGTGACAAAGACATTGGGCGCATCCCACACCTGGTTCCATTTGTTCAGCACGGATGTTTTTGGATCGGAACCCATGCGCGCTGTTCCCATTTCATGGATGCCCTGGCCCATAATGGCCGTGTTGTCGAAGCCGTATACGCCCTTTACGCCTGACCTTTCGAGCATTTCTTTTCCATCTTCTATTATTTCTTTGCGCATCTTCAGCTCATTCTCTTTTAGCTCCGCATCGACGGCCAGAATATTTAGTCCCCATTTGTCCTGCCTGCTTTTATCCAGGGTTATTTTGTTTTCAAAATAAGGCAGCACTTCACCAAAACCTCCCAGCCACCAATGCCAGTTTCCTGGTTCTGAAAGCGCTACTTTCAGATCTACACCGAGAGCGATCTCTTCAGCAGCTTTTGTTCCCCTTGATCTGCCGGCACCGCCCTGGTAACCAAATCCCCTGAGATAGTCTCTTTTTTCGCTATTTAAATTCCTGTAGCGCGGAATGTAAATGCCATTGGGCCTCCGTCCATACACATATTTATCTTCATAACCCTCCATGTGGCCGCCGGCTCCCGAGCCTAAATGATGGTCCATCAGGTAATGGCCGAGCGCACCACTGCTGCTGCCCAGCCCATCGGGCCATATATCGGTAGCAGAGTTGAGCAGTACCCAGGTACTATTTAATGTCGACGCGTTGAGAAAGACAATTTTTGATTTGTATTGATAAGTTTTTTTAGTCTCCGCATCCAGCACTTCTACGCCTGTCGCTCGTTTTGTGTCTTTATCATATAAAATCTTTGTTACAATGCTCATCGGCCGCAGCGTTAAATTGCCGGTTTTAGTGGCGGCGGGAAGGGTGGATGCCTGCGTACTGAAATACCCTCCGTAGGGACACCCCAGATGGCATTTATTTCTGTATTGACATTGCGTCCGCCCTGGCAGGTTCTGCGTAAGATGCGCACACCGGCCGATGATCATGCGGCGGGTGTCGTTATACTCTTTTTTGATACGGGCGGCCACATCTTTTTCTACAATGTTCATTTCCATCGGTGGCAGAAACTGGCCATCCGGAAGCTGGGGTAGATGTTCGATGCTGCCGCTCACTCCAATAAACTTTTCAACGTAATCATACCATGGCGCGATTTCTTTGTATCGAACCGGCCAGTCAATGCCGATTCCGTCTTTCGCATTTGCTTCAAAGTCAAGATCGCTCCAACGGTAGGTTTGTTTACCCCACAACAAGGAACGGCCTCCTACAATATAGCCGCGAAACCAGTTGAACTGCTTTATCTCGGTATAGGGTGCCTCAACGTCGTTGGCCCACCAATCCAGGTTTGTTTCACTGGGTCCAAAGCCTCTGATGCGGTTGGTATAGGCTTCGTTTTGCGCTAACGTGAGGCTGCCACGGTGAGGAAATTCCCAGGGTCCCTTCGCCGTGTTGCCATAGTCCTTAATATGTTCCACGTTTTTGCCGCGCTCAAGCATCAATGTTTTCAGGCCTTTTTCGCAGAGTTCTTTTGCGGCCCATCCTCCGCTGATGCCCGAGCCGATCACAATGGCGTCGTATGTAGTATCTGACATTCAGTTCAATCGTTTAAAGTATTTAAAGCAAATAGCGGTGTGTCATAGGTTCGCAGATGATATTCGAATAGACTCCAAATATAATTTTTTTTATTTTAAATTGTAATCGATTTCATTTTTTTATTTACTTAGAATAGCTGAACCGATAGGAGGCTGTCTGTCAAAGCTCCAAACAATTCGTTGTCTTAGCTGTTGTAATACCGCATACGCAGTTTCCTATGGCTTTGACTTTATCTGAACCGAAAATCCGATCGTTTAAAAACGTAAAACCATTACCTGAAAAAAATAAAAAGGTTGCCACCTGGCTGGCCTTTCTGCTGATCCCGCTTTCCGGTCTGATCACAGACATTTATATCCCATCCATGCCTCATATGGCGCTGGACCTGGGGCAGCCCGAGCATAATATTCAGTTGACACTTACCTTGTTCCTGGTGAGTTACGGCGCTTCCCAGTTTATCACGGGCAGCCTGATCGACAGCTTTGGCCGTTTCAGGCTCACGCTGTTTTCGCTCTCGGTTTTTATTGTCAGCAACCTGGTAATCGTATCCACGCGACAGATTGAGATGATCTATGCGATGCGGATCGTGCAGGGGATTACCACCGGGTTTATTGTAGTGTCCAAGCGGGCTTTTTTTGTCGATGTTTACGAAGGCGAAAAGCGAAAGCATTACTTGAGCATCATGTCCATTGTCTGGTCTTCGGCGCCGGTGATCGCTCCTTTTATCGGTGGCTACCTCGAAAAGTTTTTTAACTGGCAGGCCAACTTTTACCTGTTAGCAATTTACGGTCTGGTGATGCTGGTACTGGAATGGATCTTTTCGGGCGAGACGGTTCAATCCTGGCGGACATTCAGGTGGAAGCAGGTGTTGAAAGATTATCGTCTGATGCTGCGAGACAAAACTTTCGCCTGGGGTATTGTGATCTGCGGTTTGTCTTATGGCGCGACCATGATCTTCAGTTTATCCGGAGCGTTTATTATTGAACACCAGCTTCATTATTCCGCGGTTGTTGCGGGGTATGCTGCGTTGCTAATGGGACTGGCCTGGATGGCCGGTGGCTTTATCGGCAAGGCCATGATCCGGAAGCCTTTTCTGCCGAAGTTAAGATGGAGCAACGCCTTTCAGCTATTATTCGTGATCGCCATGATCCTGACGGCGGCATGGTGGTATAATCTTTATACGCTGCTCTTGTTCGCCTTCCTGATCCATATCTGTGTAGGATTCATGTTCAATAATTATTTTGCCTATTGCCTTGGGCACTTCCCCGCCATGGCAGGCCTGGCCAGCGGACTTACGGGCGGAGGTGTATATATCGTTACGTCTTTCACCAGCTACAGTGTGGTAGGACTGCTACAGCCGCAGGATCAATCACAGATGGGATATGGCTATCTGGTGATGGCCGTGTTATCCTTTGCCATCCTGAACTTATTGCTGAAGAAGGTTCGCAAAAACAGTTAACCCGGTAACAGGAGCTCGTATTGCTGTCCCGCTCTCACCGGGAGGGACGTGCCGCGCAACCAGGGATTCAATGTCTTCAATACTTTATAGGTCGTTCCGTTGTTCCGCGCATAAGTGACGAGATTGGGAATGGTTTGGGTGATAGTGACAGTCCTGGTAGGCAGGTCAGTATAGCGATAACTCTTGCTGATATCATACCCCATTTCTTCCGCATGATTCATCAGGTGCTTAAAGGTCAGGATCCTGAAAATATACCGGTTGGTTTCTTCGGGAAGTACCAGGTCATAGTAATTTTTACTGCCTTGTTGCGTGACCCTTTGATTATAACCTCCCATGCCGCAGTTGTACGATGCTGCTGCGGCAGTCCAGCTTCCAAAGCGGTTATATGCCTGCTTCAGGTATTGACAAGCGGCCTGCGTGGATTGTTCTACATGGTACCGCTCATCTACAGATCCTGACACTTCCAATCCATAGCCTGGCGCGGTGCCTGCCATAAACTGCCAGAATCCGGTGGCGCCCACTTTCGAGATCAGGTTTTGTAAATTGCTTTCTGCTACACACAGGTATTTAAAGTCTTCCGGTACATTATTAGCTTTCAATACCCGCTCGATCTGCGGGAAATAGCGTTCTGCCAGCTTTATAATGTACACGACATTTTGGGGTTGAAAGTAATTATAAGTCAGTTCCCGGTCCAGCTGTTCTTTGATCTCCCATCGCTCCAGCGGCACGCGTTCGCCGGCAAAGCTCATTGAGTCGGGCAGCTGCGGCGCCTGGTAAAGACCCGGGACGGGTATTTTTTCTACGGCTGCCTGATTTTTAAAACCAAACAAGGTCATGGCGGTGAAGCAGATACCTACACCTGCAAAGAATAGTAAACCGGCGAATGCAAACTTTTTCATGAGTGATGTTTAATTAAAGAACCCGTTAGTCACAGCAACCGGCTGTGGGACAGGGAGTCCTCTGAATATAAACCATTCCCCAAAGAATGTGCCTCAGTTATGTGTTTGCGCTTACAGCGCGTTCGGCCTGACGGATATGACGTTCATTGTGATAAATGACGACGCGCAAAGTGTCGCCCAGCTTTAATTTGATCAGCTTCGAGATGCTGATGGCTGTTTTATTTTTGTTGAGGTCAACCTGGTTACATTGATCCAACAGATCCAGCAGTGTGTGTAGTTGCTGCTCAAATTCCTCCATCACCCGGCGGTCGACACCGCTATTCAGCGGGTTCATCACAGCAAATGTTTTCATTTTATTCAGCCGTTCTTTCGGCCACATGCTTTTTGCAAAATAATTTCCCAGCCAGCCGGATTTGAAAACAGGTGCAGGCGTGGCAGGGGTGGAGCGGATCTGCTTTTGGATTTCAGGCAGGTAAAAACGGCCATACCGGTTCAGGTGCTCCACACACTCAAGAGCGTTCCAGGCATCCGGTTTTGTTTTCTGCATCAAATGCTGATCAGGCGCGGCTTTCAGCCTGTCGATAAACGCCAGGTGCTTTTGGGTAAGATGAGTGAGTTCTTTCAGGAGTAAGTCAGACTGTATTTTCATCAAGCAAAGATCAATAGCGTAACATTTGAAAACATTGACGAATCTCAAGGTTTTTTCAATCTGGATAAGGTTTCGGCACTCATCCGCAGGTAGGCGGCTATATATTTATTCGGCACCTCCTGGAACAGGCGCGGACTCCGTTTCAATACGCGTTCATAACGCTCCAGTGGCGATTGGATCAGCAGGTCTTTTTCCCGCTCGATTTGTTGCAGGACCAGGTTTTCTAGCATGCCCGACCAGATCTGCTGTCCCTGCTCGTGCTGACTAATCAATTGAGTCAAAGCTGTTTTAGAAGCGATCCGCACCCGGGTCTTTTTGATCGCCTGGATAAAAAAGTCGGAAGGTTGCCCGGTGAGGTAGGAGTCCAGCGCCACTATGATGTTTCCGGCGTAGCCAAATCTTATGATGCGCTCTTCATCTCCGTCCAGGATAAAGGCATACACGGTCCCCTGTTCGATAAAGTAAATATGCGTATCAATGGAGCCTGCTTTTGTTAAGAAGTCGCCCCGGTTGAGAAGGACCGTTCTTTCAAACAAATTATGGGCTTCAAAAAAAGACGGAAGTGCAGCGGGATTCATAATCAAAAATAGGAGGGGTTGAAATATTTTAGCTAATTTCACCTGCCAAAACACTAAATATATGAATGAAAATGTAATGGTTGTTTCCGAGGCTAACGATGTAGAACGGGCGATTTTTTATAAAAAGACTTACCTGCATGTAGCCATCGCGATCTTATCTTTCATGGTAGTAGAAGGGTTTCTATTGCGCATGGTTCCCCAGGAATTTATCCTGCAGATGATGTCGGGTAAGTTTATCTGGTTGTTTATTATCGGCTTATTCTGGCTGGGCAGCATGCTGGCCGACCGGCTGGCTTTTTCTCCCACCAGGAATATGCAATATGCCGGGTTGGCATTATATGTCTTGATTGAAGCGATCATCTTCCTCCCTATTTTATACATCGCTTTGGTAATGAGCGACGGCGCAGCGGTGGTACAGCAGGCTGCGGTGATCACGTTATTTATGTTTGGCGGGTTGACCGCTGTCGTGTTTTTGACGAAGAAAGATTTTTCTTTTTTAAGGACAGCTATTGTGGTGGGTGGCTTTGTAGCGTTGGGGCTGATCGTGGCGGGAGCTATTTTTGGTTTCAACCTCGGGCTGTGGTTTTCGGTAGGCATGGTGGTGCTGGCTTCAGCAAGTATTTTATACCAGACCAGCCAGATCAAAGACAGGTACCATACAGGGCAGTATGTGGGCGCTGCCTTACAGTTGTTCGCATCTATTATGTTATTATTCTGGTATATCCTTCGGATCCTTATGTCAAGGAGAGATTGATAGCACTATCACAACATTGAGATCCCACAGCCTGCGCTGTGGGTTTTTCTTTTTAAGGATAAGAAAGCGTAGTTGTCAATATCGCTGAATTGTACGATATTTGGTTTTATCGTTTATTTAAACGATATTTTGATATATCGCTCATTTAAGTGATATTTGTCTTTATCACCTCATCAAACGATATACTATGATAGCCGTTCTTACCGGTGACATTATTCAGTCAAGAAAAATCAGCAACGCTGCTGCCTGGCTGGCTCCATTCAAAAAGTTGCTGAGCCAATGGGGAACTACTCCCGGCGCCTGGGAGATCTATCGCGGCGACAGCTTTCAGTTGAAAGTGGCAGATGCGGAGGCTGCGCTTTGGCACGCCATGACCATTAAGGCCCTGATCAAATCGCTTGTTGTGAAGGAGAAGGCCGCAGGATCGCGTGTAAAATTAGATGTGCGCATAGCAATAGGCATCGGGGAAGACGGCTTTAAAGCCAGGCACATTACCGAAAGCAACGGCGATGCCTTTATCCGGTCCGGCGATCAATTTGAAAAGCTCCCATCCGAAAAAGTCAATTTATCTGTACAATCGCCCTGGCCCGATTGGGATGAGGATATGAACCTGAAAATCAAGCTCGGGCTGATCACTATGGATAACTGGAGCAGTAATTCCGCCGAACTGATGGCAATCGTGCTGCAACAACCTGAGTTGAAGCAGGTCGAAATAAGCCGTATCTTGGGGATTGAACAGCATTCGGTCAGCGGCCGGTTTAGCAGGGCTTATGCCAACGAGATGCTCGCCCTGGAACAAAATTTCAGAAAGCACCTTAAAAAACAATTATCATGATCCTGTTGGTCAAACTATTGCTGGCACATCTGATCGGAGATTTTGTACTTCAGCCCGCCGGCTGGGTCAGGGCAAAAGAGCAGCATAAAGCCGCTTCCTGGCAATTATATGTGCACGTCCTGGTTCATGGATTATGTAGTTTATTGCTATTATGGAACCTCGTCTATTGGCCGCTCATCTTCCTGATCATGGTAGCTCATATGCTGATAGACCTCCTAAAGCTCTACTTTCAAAAGTCCACCAATAAAGGACGATGGTTTCTGACAGACCAGCTATTGCATTTCGTCAGTATCGTTTTGCTGGCCTTTTTGTGGGAGCGCCCGGATACCGGATGGATCACCCGGATATTGCAATATCCCGCCACCTGGATCTATATAATGGCGGTCGTCTTTCTGGCGGCGGCTATGCCGGTCATCATGCGCATTGCGCTGATGAGATGGGCCGAAAATATCAACCTGCCGCAGGATAATTCCCTGATCAATGCCGGAAAATATATCGGCATCCTCGAGCGACTGATGGTTTTTCTTTTTGTATTGATCGGTCAATGGGGCGCCATCGGTTTCCTGATTACCGCCAAATCTGTTTTCCGGTTCAGTGACCTGAAAGAATCCAGAGACCGCAAATTGACGGAGTATATATTGATAGGAACGTTACTGAGCTTTGGCGTAGCCATTTTACTGGGCGTCATTGTGCAAGCCCTGACGGTTTGATGTTCAGAGACGGGGCATAACGATGCCGTCAGATTAACTGCATATTAATAAAATTATTGCTTTAGGATAAGCTGAAGAAAAAGCCGTACCTTTGCGCTCTTTTTAAAGAGTTTGGGTTGACAGGTTCCGGGTTTTAATGCAATCATACATGGTTAAGACCTTCAAAACAAAACCCTTGTAAACCTCTCAGCCTGTCAAACCGGCATTCAGCCGGGCAGGCTCATAAAACAAACATATCAATTTCATTCAAATGAATTTACGCAACATCGCCATTATAGCCCACGTAGACCACGGTAAGACAACGCTGGTAGACAAGATCTTACACGCTACCAAGGTTTTCCGTGAGAACCAGGAAACCGGCGATCTGATCATGGATAGCAACGACCTGGAGCGCGAACGCGGTATTACTATTTTCAGTAAAAACGCGGCGGTTACCTACAACGATGTAAAAATTAACGTGATCGATACCCCTGGTCACGCCGATTTTGGCGGAGAGGTAGAGCGCGTATTAAAAATGGCAGACGGGGTAATCCTCCTGGTGGATGCCTTTGAAGGCCCGATGCCTCAGACACGCTTTGTACTGCAAAAAGCATTAGCGTTAGGATTGAAACCCATCGTGGTGATCAATAAGGTGGACAAACCGAACTGCCGCCCCGATGAGGTGCACGATTCGGTATTCGACCTGTTTTTCCACCTGGATGCGACCGAAGAGCAGCTGGATTTCCCTACCTATTACGGATCGGGTAAAAATGGCTGGTTCAATGATTCTCTGACTGAAATCGACAATATCAACCCATTGCTGGACGGTATTCTGAAACATGTACCTCCGCCACATATCCACCACGGCACCCTGCAGATGCAGATCACTTCCCTGGACTATTCTTCTTTCCTCGGACGTATTGCGATCGGTAAAATAAGCCGCGGTTCGATTAAAGAGAACCAGCAAGTGGCTTTAGTGCAGGCTGATGGTACTATTAAAAAGACCCGTGTGAAAGAACTGTATGTGTTCGAAGGAATGGGTAAGAAAAAAGTTGCGGAAGTGCATGCGGGAGATCTTTGTGCGGTAGTAGGTATCGAAGACTTCAACATCGGAGATACAATCGCAGATGTTGAAAATCCGGAGGCATTGCCGATTATCAGCGTGGATGAGCCAACGATGAATATGATGTTTGGTATCAATAATTCCCCTTTCTATGGTAAAGACGGGAAATTTGTTACCAGCCGTCACCTGCGCGACAGGCTGATCAAGGAAACCGAGAAGAACCTGGCGTTGCGTGTAGAAGAAAGCGAAGGCGGAGAGAGCTTCCTGGTGTATGGTCGGGGTATCCTTCACCTGGGCGTATTGATCGAGACTATGCGCCGTGAAGGATATGAGTTGACCGTCGGACAGCCGCAGGTGTTAGTGAAAACGATTGATGGTAAAAAATACGAGCCATACGAGACTTTGGTGGTAGATGTGCCTGAAGAGTTTGCCAGCAAGGTGATTGACCTGGTGACCCGTCGTAAAGGCGAAATGCTGATCATGGAAACCAAAGGTGAAATGCAGCATCTTGAATTCGACATTCCTTCCCGTGGTTTGATCGGCTTGCGTACGCAAATGCTGACGGCAACCACCGGTGAAGCGGTGATGGCGCACCGTTTTAATGATTACCAACCCTGGAAAGGAGCGATTCCCGGAAGAAATAACGGCGTGTTGATCTCTAAGAATCAGGGTAAAACAACCGGGTACTCGATCGATAAATTACAGGATCGCGGAACCTTCTTTGTTGATCCGGGAGAAGAAGTATACACCGGACAGATCCTTGCAGAAAATATTAAACCCGGCGACCTGGTAGTAAATGCTACTGAGGAAAAGAAACTGACCAACCACCGGGCCAGCGGTAGCGATGATGCGACACGCATCGCGCCTAAAACGCTGATGACCCTGGAGGAGTGCATGGAATATATCCAGCATGACGAATGTATCGAGGTGACGCCCAATTTTATCCGTATGCGGAAAGTAATATTGGATGAAATCGAAAGGAACCGCCAGGCGAAGAAAATGGCCGCTGAAGCATAAATCATTTTATTTCAGGAAGTCCCGGACAATGTCCGGGATTTTTTTTTGCGCCAAAATGAAAATAGCGTCAGTTTGTTGACTGAATTTATAAAAATAGCGTCAGTTTATTGACTGAATTTATATAAATTGCGTCAGTGAATTAATATGTATGTTACAAAGAGCCATCTTTTCAAAGATTATTAAGGACTGCGCTAAACAAAAAGTCAGTTTGTTGGTTGGTGCCCGGCGGGTGGGCAAGACAGAGTTATTGCTGAAAGTAAGAGAACATTTCGGCAAGGACTGTCTCTGGTTGAACGGAGAAGATACAGATACTGAGCAGTTGCTGGCGGCGAGAACCGTTGCCAATTATAAGCGGTTATTAGAAAGAAAAAAATTATTGATTATTGACGAGGCGCAATATATCGAAGATATTGGCCGGAAGGTGAAATTGATGATCGATGAGATTAAGCCACTGCATATTATCATTACGGGGTCCAGCAGTTTTGATCTGCAACAAAATTCAGGAGAACCGCTGGTAGGCCGTAGCATTACCAACCAATTGTATCCGATCGCGCAAATGGAGCTGGCCGCCGTCGAAAACCTGCTCGAAACCAGGCAAAACCTGGAAGAGCGTCTGGTTTTTGGCAGCTACCCGGAAGTGTTGAATATAGCATCGTTAGAGGAAAAGCAGCAATATTTGCAGGAATTGGTCAACACGTATCTTTTAAAAGACATCCTGGCTTTTGAAAGTATTCGTAATCCGCAAAAGATAAAAGACCTTCTGATATTGCTCTCCTACCAGATAGGCAATGAAGTGTCGCTTGACGAATTAGGAAAGAAGCTGGGTCTCAGTAAAAATACGGTAGAGCGTTATCTGGATCTGTTAACCAAGGTGTTTGTTATCTATAAGCGGGGAGGTTATAGCAAAAACCTGCGTAAGGAAGTGGTCAAAAGCAGTCGCTGGTATTTTGTTGATAACGGGGTCAGGAACGCGTTGATCGGGAACTTTAATGTTCCGGCTTTACGGCAGGATATAGGAATGCTTTGGGAAAATTATATTTTGAGTGAACGGATAAAGTATAATGAGTATCATCATAATCCTTTGAACAGTTATTTCTGGCGCACCTACGATCAGCAGGAAATAGACCTGATCGAAGCGGCCGGAGATCAACTGAGCGGATTTGAGCTAAAGTGGAACGAGCAGGCTGTGAAAACCCCGGTTGCTTTTGCAAAAGCTTATCCCGACGCAAGTTTTAACGTAATACATCAAAATAACTATCAAAGCTTCATCCTATAATTGTAATTTTGCGCTATGCAAAAAGGAATTGCTACAATTATTGTTTTGCTTGTGTTCACGCTTTCCGCGTTTGCTCAGTGTTCCATTTGTACTAAGACGGCACAGCAGTTGGGAGATGGTCCCGCGCATGGATTGAACGGGGGTATTATTTATCTGGCTTTTATTCCGCTGGCCGTCATTGGCATCATTGCATTTCGCTGGTGGAAAAGTGAAAAAACTGCTGGCAAGTAATATTGTTTTTCGCCGAATAGTTGATACCTTTGAAAAGGTAATACTAACGTTAAAGACAACGTGCGAGGAGACCCTCCCTTGTTTCGTCAACGCCAAAATTTTTGAGTATGCTCGAACAGATTTTAGCACTTGTAAAACAGCAAGGCCAGCAGGATGTTGTGCAGAATCCCGATATACCTGACGATAAGAACAATGAGGTCATGAAGGAGACCGCCAGTACCATTACTGAAGGTTTTCAAAGTATATTGAGCGGCGGAGGTCTTCAAAGCCTGATCGGGATGTTTGCCGGTGGTGACAATACGAGTAAAGGCGGTTTGTTGAACAACCCGATGGTGACGGAAATGATCGGAAAGCTGGCAGGTAACCTGGTGCAGAAGCTGCAACTTAGCCCCGCTGTTGCTAATTCTGTGGCCAACAATATCATTCCGGGTGTGTTAAGCAAGTTAGTAAGCAATACGCGCAGCAACGACCCGTCTCATGCTTCATTCGATCTGAACCAGTTAGTCGGAGCCTACACGGGAAACCAGGGTGGTGGAGCGGGTGGATTTGACTTGCAGGGATTGGTGCAGCAATTTACAGGTGGCGCTGACAAGGACCAGGAGGCTCAAATAGGGCAGTTAAACGCCGATGTTGCCCAAAAAGCAAAGCAAAATCAGAAAGACGCGGGTGGTTTGACAGGGTTGATAAAAGATTTTTTCAATTAGAAAACCGATTTTGCTTTTTGGCATGATTTCTGTTATTTTTTAACTGTAGCTCTTAATAACAAAAAAAGTGATTTTTCCGGCAGAAATGTCTTTTAAATTACTTTAACAACTTCAATAAAATAAACAAATAGTCTTGTACGTTTATAGAGTATAAGATTTAAGATAGTCAATTTTCTCATAAGCAGTTAGTTTTGGTTGCGACCCCTGTTTCTACAGGGGTCTATTTTTTTGTATATACTATGAGACTAAAAATAAGTCCTGCTATAGCGCCGCTGCCGTCTGCAACTACATCCCACATATCATAATCACGGTTAGCTACCAGGAACTTTTGCACCAGCTCCATCAGGTAGCCAAACAGTATCCCGCCCAGGGTGATCAGGACAAACTGTTGGGTCAGCCGGGTTCGCGTACTTTTGTACCGCACGATGCCACACCAGAGTACCACAAACAGGGCAAACATGCCAAAGTGTACATATTTGTCAGAATGGGGAATGTTAAGAAAGGAAGTCTCGTCCGGAAGGTCAGAACCGGGAATGCTTAATAATATAATAATAATGGCCGACCAAATGATGGCCGGCCAATAGCTTTTGGATAACTTTTTCAAGATAATAATTTTATTGCGCTTGCGCAGGTTTGCCTACCCTGTTACAGCTTCGTAACCGGCAGCATCCAGCAGGGCATCAACATCGGAAGGGTTGTCAACGGTCATTTTGATCATCCATCCTTCGCCGTAAGGATCAGTATTTACCAGCTCAGGGGCGTTGGCCAGGGCGGGATTCAGTTCATTCACCGTACCATCCACCGGCAGGTACAGATCGGATACTGTTTTCACGGCTTCTACTGTTCCAAACACTTCATTTGCTTTCAGCGCCTTCCCAATAGTCTCCACTTCCACGAATACAATATCTCCCAGTTCGCGTTGAGCAAAATCAGTAATACCTATTGTTGCGACATTGCCTTCTAATTTAATCCACTCGTGATCTTTAGTGTAACGGAGTGTATCAGGATAACTCATAGTTGATTAATGTTTTATTTGAAATACAAATATGGGTAAAAGCATCGGGATTTTTTTGAAAAGCCTGCTACTTTTTATCCGCAAAGTTACAATGACAAGCGAAAAACACATGTAGGGCGCATTTTCTGATGTACTGTAACATTTTCTGTGTTGCTGCGATTAGAAAGCAGTTGCCCGAATGGCCAAACCGTTTAAGTGGCATTTCGTCACTTTTATCGGTCGTTTTACACCATTTACCGTAAATAGGTTTGTCAAGGGGTTGAGCGACAATAGCTTTACGGCCATAAACCATTTTTATGCGATCTTTTCTTTTATTGACCCTCATTAGTTGCCTTACCGGAGTTGCAAACGCCCAAACCATTTCCGGAAAGATAACAGACCAGAACCAGGCGCCGATGCCCAACGCCTCTGTCTCTTTGTTAAACGCCAAAGATTCTTCTCTCAAAAAAATTGCTGCGGCAGATAAAAACGGCCGTTTCGTTTTCGAACAGATACCAGGTGGCAATTATCTGTTGATGGTCACCAGTGTCGGCTTTATTAATGCCTACTCAAATCCTTTTGTATACGATAGCCTCAACAACGTGACGCAAGATCTTACTATCGATAAAAGCTCGGTGCAGATGACCGGTGTGGTAGTGACCGCCAAGAGGCCGCCTATCGAAATGAAAGCAGGTAAAACAGTGGTAAATGTAGATGGACAACCTACCAACGCTGGTTTGAATGTGCTGGAAATATTAGAAAAGTCGCCGGGTGTATCAGTAGATGCAGACGGCAATGTGAGTCTCCAGGGGAAAGGCGGTGTGATGATATTGATTGATGATAAGCCTACCTATTTAAGCGGCACCCAGTTAGCGGCTTATTTGAAGAGCATCCAGGCCAGCGGATTGAACCAGATCGAGATCATGACGTCACCGCCTGCTAAATACGACGCAGAAGGCGGCGCCGGTGTGATCAATATCAAAACTAAAAAAGGCACCATCCGCGGCTTTAACGGAAATGTAGATTTGAATTACATACAAGGCTTTTATCCTAAATACAATGGCGGTGTAAACCTGAATTACCGCAACAACAAACTCAATATTTTCGGAAGCTACAACGGTGGTGTGTGGGAAGGCTTAGGCATCATGGCTATCAACCGTAATTTTTATGAAGACGGCGTATTTTCTGATTCTTCATCGCAGATCACCCACCGGAGAAATGACAACATGTGGCATAACGCAAGGGTAGGTATGGATTATAATTTTACCGATAACGATGTGGCGGGCATTGTCATCAGGGCAGGCATCAGCGAATGGGAAGGAAACAACAATAGCGTGTCTGACCTGTACGATGCCAATAAAGTGCTCCGTTCCATCCTGGCCTCGCAAGGCAACAACTCCGGACGCTCCAAAAATATCAATGTGAATGCCAACTACAAGCATACTTTCGATTCTTTGGGTAGGGAGATGACAGCCGATCTTGATTATGGTTTTTATGATGATCAGGGAAAAAACCTTTTGATCACAAGAGCTTTAGACGTTAACAATACACAGGTTGGAAATACCATTTCTTTAAGAGGTTCACAACCATCCATCGTAAATATTTACAGCGGAAAAGTAGATTATGTGCATCCGTTTTCCAAATCGATGAAATTAGAAGCGGGTATTAAAAGCAGTTATGTAACCACTGATAACAATGTATTATATATGCGTGACACCAGCACCGGATGGTTCGATGACCTCGAGCGTAGTAATCATTTTATCTTTAATGAAAACATCAATGCGATATATGGGATCTTCACGGCCAGCTTTAAAAAATGGGAATTAAGCGGTGGCCTGCGGGTAGAGAATACCAATGCTAAAGGCGAGCAGGTAAAAAGCGACAGCAGTTTTACCCGCCGGTATACGAACCTGTTTCCCAACTTCGGGGCGGTGTATAGCATCAATGATAAGAACAAGCTCAGCTTCGCTTACAGCCGTCGTGTGCGCCGGCCGGATTATGATGACCTGAATCCTTTTGTTTATTTTATTGACTCGCTGACTTATGGCCAGGGCAATCCTTACCTGCAACCCGAATTTTCCAACAGGTTTGAGCTGAGCCATACCTACCGCAACTTCCTGACATTTACGGTAAGCCATACACGCACTGATGATATCATCACCCAGCTTTTAAAGCAAAACACGGAAAGAAAGACGACTTTCCAGACCACTGAAAATTTTGCCAAGAGAAGGCAATGGGGTGCATCCGTTTCACTGAATAAGCAGCTGGTTAAGTGGTGGAACCTCAGCTTGTATAGCGGCGTATTTAACAATCAGTATAAAGGGCTGTACAGTGACGGCCAGGAAAACATCCCGATAGAGGTAACGATCAACGTGGTGGACGCCAATATCACCAATAGCTTTTCTTTCGCCAAAATATGGACAGGAGAATTAAGCGGCTGGTTTAGCTCCAGTCCCTCCGATGGGTTGATTATCGGCCGGCCGATGGGCGCTTTAAACGTGGCGCTGGCAAAACAGGTGTTCAAGCAGAAAGGCACCCTGAAGATCGGAGCCAGAGACCTTCTTCGCACCAGCAATTTCCGGGGTTATTCGCGCTATGCAGACGTAGACATCACGGTGGACAACAACCGGAGGATGGACAATCCGCAATTCAATGTCTCTTTAATATATAAATTTGGGCGAAATGATATCAAGCCCGCACGCCGCCGCACCGGCAGTGCAGATGATGAGCAAAGCAGAATAGGAGGGGGAGGTAATTAGGCTATGGACTGTTGCCATGCCTGAACTACCATTCGCCGTAGTTTTTTGACCATTCATCGGCAAAAGCTTTTCCAACTCGCTAATTCCAGATAGGTTTGCGCATTATAATTCTAAATCAATAATATGCGATTCTTAGTTTGGGCTTTGGGGCTTTCATTATTTCACAATAGTTTATCGGCACAGACCATTGAAGGTGGTGTTAAAGATGCGGAAGGTGCGGGGCTGAATGCGGCGACCGTAACCTTGCTGAACGGAACTGATTCTTCGATTGTAAAATTAAACGCAACAGACAAAGAGGGGCATTATGTTTTTGAAGCGATCCCTTCAGGCACTTACCTGCTTATGGCAACCGCGGTAGGGTATAACAAAACCTATTCTGACATTTTTGAATACGCCGGCGATCAAAAGCAGGTGGCCGACCTGATCATGAGTAAGGTGTCCACCGAACTTTCTGCAGTGGTGGTAACCGCGAGGAAGCCACTGATTGAAGTGCGTTCTGATAAAATGGTAGTAAATGTAGAAGGGACGATCAATGCTACCGGAAATGATGCACTCGAGCTGTTGCGCCGTTCTCCGGGTGTATTGGTGGATAAAGATGACAACCTGAGCATGGCAGGTAAAAATGGCGTGCGTGTTTATATAGATGGAAAACCGTCCCCCTTGCGTGGTTCGGATCTGGCTAATTACCTGAAGTCGATGCAGTCTTCGAGTGTCGAAGCCATCGAACTGATCACGAATCCTTCCGCCAAATATGAAGCGGAAGGCAATGCCGGGATCATTAATATCCGTCTGAAGAAAAATAAAGCCTACGGTTTGAATGGCTCTGTCAACGCCGGTTACAATGTGGCCAAATACGGGAAGTACAATGGGGGAGTGAACCTGAACTACCGGATGAGCAAGGTTAATATTTTTGGTAACTATAATTATAACCAGGGTTTGAGATATAATAACCTCGGGCTTTACAGGGAGCAGGCGGACAGTATTTTCGACCAGTTTGCCAACCAGGTAACAGATATGAAATCCCACAATTTCAAGGCCGGGGTTGATTATTTCATTAGCGATAAAAGTACTTTGGGTGTGTTGGTAAACGGTAGCCTGTCTGACCTGGTTGAAAACAATAACGGCGAAATGACCATTGCGCCACAGTCAACCGGAGTAGTGGATCGCATTTTAAAAGCCAATTCTGATATCAGTCAAAGCAACAAAAATTTTAATTATAACCTGAACTACCGGTATGCGGATACCAGCGGCCGCGAGTTGAACGTGGATGCGGATTATGGTTATTACAACATCCGGAATAACCAGCTGATCCCAAATATTTATTATGACGGTTCGGGTACTACCGAATTGTTCAGGAATGTGTATCGCATGGTGGCGCCAAGCGATATCGACATCTATTCTTTCAAAGTAGATTATGAGCAACCTTTCATGAAAGGCAAATTAGGATACGGAGGAAAGGTCGGGTATGTGGACACGGATAACGATTTTGCACAGTATAATGTAGATGCTTCCAACAATGAAAGCTTTGACCGCGACAGGAGCAACCGTTTTCAATATACAGAGAATGTTAATGCGCTGTATGTGAATTTTAACCGGCAATACAAAGGCATTGCTGTTCAATTGGGCGTGAGGGCGGAACAAACCAACTCCAAAGGATTATCGACCGGGGAACAGCTTTCGAACGGCCAGTATATTCCTTATGATTCGGCCATCAAAAGAAGCTATATAGATTTTTTCCCCAGTGCCGCTATTACCTTCAATAAAAATCCGATGAGTGTATTTAACATCACTTACAGCCGTCGGATAGATCGTCCGGATTATCAGAATATGAATCCTTTTGAATTCAAGTTGAACGACTATACCTATTCAAAAGGTAATACGAACCTGCGCCCTCAATACACCAACAGTTTTGGTGTCACACATACCTATAAGTATAAACTAAACACCAGCCTTACGTACAGCCACGTCAGTGACATGTTTGCAAGGATCCTGGAGCCGGAAGGTTCGGTTCAATACCAGACGCCCCGCAACCTGGCAACCCAGGATGTGGTAAGTCTTAATGTGACGTATCCGTTCAGTTATAAATGGTATAGCTTCTTCACCAGCCTTACCGGAAACTACACATACTATAAAGCCGATTTTGGAAACAACAGGAAGATCAACCAGGATGTGGTTAACGGACAGTTCTACGTGCAAAATACATTCAAGTTGAATAAGGATGTGACAGCAGAGCTAACCGGTTTGTACCTGACACCATTTATATGGGAGGGGACTTTCCGGGGAAAGGCGATGGGTTTTGTGAGCGCAGGCCTTCAGACCAATGTGTTGAAGGGGAAAGGTACTTTAAAAGCCAGTGTGGATGATATTTTCAAAACCATGCGTTTCAGAGGTATAAATGATTACGCCGGCGCCTATAGTCGCATCAACGCCGCCTGGGAAAGCCGGATGTTCAAGATCAATTTCAACTATCGTTTTGGAAGCAACCAGGTGAAGGCAGCACGCCAGCGCAAGACGGGTCTCGAAAGTGAAAGCAAACGTGCGCAAAACTCTGGTGGAAATCCGGGTCAGTAAAAGCTTAGTTTTGTTGGTTTAATCAAAAAGTTGTCAGCTATTGTTGGCAACTTTTTTGCTTGATAAAAGGTATGAAAGCTTTTCTATTCTTCGCCCTTGCTGGTCTCACCCTGGCATCCTGCAACAACGCTACTAAGGTGAATCGCTCTGAAGATGTAGCCGCACCCGCTGTTGACGATGCTGCAGCCGATAACAGTATACTGGTGGATAGCATTACAGAAATGGATACGGCCGCTGCGGTTCTCCCGGCCGAAACGGTGATACAGGTGCCTGTGCCGGCTGAAACGCTTCCTGTTACGAAATTGCAGCGAACCATCACTTCCGATATGCAGTCCGTCCATATTCTCTTGACCGACCTGGACGTGGGTATGTTGAGGATCAGCCTGGCACACAGCAGGCCTGATGCTAACATCCGCATCAGCCAGATCCTGTTACCCGACGGCAGTAGCGACGGGCCTTTTGGCCAGCAGTTGACTTTCGATATAAAACAAAAAGGAAACTATACAGTCATTATCAATAAAAGCAATATGGCCTCGGGCACGCAGGTAGGCGATGTATTCATTACTATTGAAAGATAACTACATAATAAGACAGCGGTAAAAATACCGCTGCGTTTGAAAAAGCAAGACCTCTTTATTGCCTCTCGGCTTCTTGCTTATTTTACTTTAGTACCGGGGTACCAGGTTGTCGTTAAAGTTTAGTATCGGGAGAGGTGCTCTACTGCTGCATTAAGTGTTCGGTCCACAAAGTTCTCAGGCTCAAAAAGCAAGGAGGTCCACTCCTCTTTTGACAACGGAGCTACATAGATATCAGGTTTGATTCCCACTCCCTCAATGACTTGTCCATTTTGATCTTTAAAGGCCATTACTGGTATAGTGAATTCCAGGAATCCACCCGCTATTTTTTCGACAAGGCCGGCATTGAACAGCTTGTGGTCGGTCAAAGCAGCTGTAGCGCCACTGCTGTAATCTCCAACCGAGACCACGTGTTCTCCCTGACTTTTTAAAACCGTTGTTGCTATTTCTGATGTACTGGCACTTCCAACATCTGTTAAGACCGCAACAGGAATTTTCGACGGAACACCGAACGGGTGTACATCTGTATATTGAGGGATCCACGGCGTATAATCAAACCGACCGTTACCTTCCTTAAGTCGCTGATAGCCGAAAATGGTGCGCTTCGTTACTAAACGATTGATAAAAAAAGGTATATCCAGAGCGTTTCCGCCGCCGTTGGCACGCAGGTCTACAATGATTTTCTTTATATGTCCTTTACGCAATGGATTAAGAAATTGCTTGTAAAAGTTGCCTCTATTCACAATTTCATCCGCAGCCTTTTGAAATTCAGGAAGAGCATATGCGTCTCGTACATGAGTGATCATACTTCTTATCAACCACCCTATAAATGGGCCGTTTTGTTCATGGTATATCGGCCTGTAAGTCGTAAATTCAGAGTACGATGGCAGTTGTGCTAGCGAGTCCAATAACTCTTGTGCCAGGTTTTTGAATTCTTCGGATATGACTTCGTTTTTATGAAATTGGTTAACATATTCATTGAAAATTTTCACTTTTTCATGCTGGAAAAAGGCGTTCCATTGACTCAGCACATGTTTGGCAAAGTTTCCCGTTCGGGTCCTGATATCAGCGTCTTTTATTGCTTTCAGATCAGCGTTGTTGTCAATATCTTTTGTTGTTAGTATAGAGTTGAGGTATGCTTTTTCAGGGATGAGGTATTGATCTTTAAGCGACAATGAATAATTCTGATAGAGAAAAAACCGATTTATTTTAAGATAGTATATTTCCGGATCGGATGATAGAAATCCTCCTAACGCCTGGCGGCTGTCAATGGTGTCTCCGGTCAACCGATTTTTCATGTAGGTGTTGACAAGGGGGTTACTGATGGGGTCATCGCTCTTCATGCCGGCATAAAAATTATACACCTCTATCTTATTATTATAGGGCATTGCGATTTTTACATAAAAATGTCCATCAACCAATGGATCTATGATATCTGTAAAATATCCTCTCGCCCGTGTGGTGTTATTGTTTATGCTGTCTTGCGTAACGCCGGGTTCCTTTCCCCAGGTTTTTAAAGCAGCAAACCTTGGGTAATACTCGTCATAGATCATATCCCAGTCTTTACCGTCTTTAAGGTATTCTTCTGAAAAAGATGCATACTGCTGGTCCATTACCTTCCAGAATATTTTAAAAAGATCAGCGTAGGATTTTACATCGTTTTTTGTATATAAGGTTGGTTCCGTAATGGTGACTTGTTTGTCTTTGACGCAAGCGATAAATATGATGGGTAAAAAAAGAAACGCTGCTATCTTTTTGTAAAGAAGATTTTTCATGTGTTGATGTTTTACTGATTTGGTCACCTGGCTGCTTCGATAGATGGTGACGCAGGGGTGCTTTTTATAAAAGTTTTGGTGGTCATTTTGGGGTGACATGGCTGTTGAGGCATTGGTTGCCGAAGTTAAAGCTGGTAGCTTTATAACTTATAGCCGACACCTAGCGAAATTATATAAGCCCGGGTCGTCATTTTTTTATTTTGATCTGTCCCTACTTTCGTAATGTCAGAAAGGCCATATTGATAATTGTACGCCGCGTATATGTCGATATTGTTAAGCGCGTAGCCAAGCTGTCCGCCGCCTTGCACGCCATAGCCGAATCTCCGCAGCCGGTTCTCATTTTTGCTAAAATTATATTGCTCGGTCACCTTGTTGTAATCCAGGGCACCTTCAGGCTTTTGCTCCAACAGAGATGGATACTGACCTTCTCTTTTCATACTCAGCCAGTATTCCCCAAAAAGTCCTCCGGATAGCTTGAGCCATATACCCTTTTCCTCCAATGGATTATTGATCAGGTATCCTCCAAATGACAAAGGCACATGAAGGTAGGTATTGATATGTCGGGTATACCACTTAGGCGCATCGTGGTAGGTGAGGCTCTTTTCATATTTGTAATTCTTTTGCAACAGCGAAACCCCGGAAGACACGAAAATAGCGTTTCCCAATAAATACTCGCCCGACAGGTTGCCTCCTATACCGTAGCCGGGAACGTAACGGGAATTTATATAATTGGAGAGATTCGCATGTCTTAGACTATAAGTGTAGCCCAAGTCAAGCCCTACTTTTATTTTATGTTGCTGAGCTTTGGCGACGATTACGTTAGAGAATAAAAAAATGCCAGCGAAGTAATAGAGGTACTTTTTCATGGTAGGGAGATTTTATAGGTTTAAAAGTAAATGCAATCTACAAAATTTGTTATTAAAAATAAAATATATTTTTAATTTTCTTAACTTGTTTCCTTAAGTCGATGATTACATTGGGAGATTTGTGCATCGTTAGGTATGATAATTGTACCTATAAGCCGAAATCGCTCTATGAATAATGCAGTGGGTTGATGTGTTCAACTGATTGAGACGCACGGTTTATACCTGCAGCTGAGGCGCTATTAAATCACCATCAAAAACTATTTAAAATGGATAACGAAAATGTAAAGAAAGAACAAGACAATCAAAAGGAACATCAGGATGCGCCTGTAAAGCCGGATCCTGAAACCTTAGGTAAGACTGATCCGCAGGAGGAGATGGAGGGGCCTGTTTCTTCGCTGATGCAGAAAGGAAGCAAAGTGATGGAAAGCAACGAGAGTAAGAAAGACGCTATTAAAAAGCATGACGAAAACATGTAAGAGCCACAAGAGATATAAGCATAGCTGAAGGGCTATGCATATATCCCTTCAATCACCTCTTTATATTTTTCCATAATGACCTTACGCTTCAGACTGAGTTTAGGTGTCATTTCTCCGCCTTCCACGCTCCATTCGTGTTCAATCAGCACAAACTTTTTGATCTGCTCGACATGATTAAAATTCACGTTGTGATGATCGATCACTGACCGGAACAGGTCATGGATTTCCTGGCTATTGATGATCTCTTCGTTCGTCAGGTCTGCAATATTATTTTCCCTCATCCAATCGCGGACAGCGTTAAAAGAAGGAACCACCAAAGCGCTTACAAATTTTCTTTCATTTCCCAGCACGATGATCTGCTCGATAAATTTGCTTTCCTTCATTTTATTTTCGATAGGTTGGGGAGCAACATATTTACCACCGCTTGTTTTAAACAGCTCTTTTTTGCGATCCGTGATCTTATAAAACCTGTTTTCAATCAGTGTGCCGATATCGCCGGTGTGTAACCACCCGTCCTGGATCACTTCTTCGGTCAGCTCCGGATGTTTATAATATCCCTGCATGACACTTGCGCCGCGTACCAGGATCTCGCCGTCATCAGCCAGTTTCACTTCGATGCCATCAATGGGCGGGCCCACTGTGCCCAGGTACGTTTCATTATTTTGTTTTCGGTTCACGCAAATTACAGGACTGTTTTCCGTCGGGCCATACCCCTCGTAAATAGGGATGCCCGCCGCATTGAAGATCCTTAACAATTTTTCAGAGGCAGCGGCACCTCCCGTGATGATAAAGCTGATCCTGCCGCCCAATGCTTCCCGCCACTTGCTGAAAACGAGTTTTCGCGCCAGGTTCAATTGAAGCTTATACAATCCTTTGAGTGGTTTCCGGTTGTCGTATTTCATACCGATACCCACGCTCCAGAAGAACAGGGCCTTTTTTATGCCTGTCAACTCGTTGCCCTTTGCCATGATCTTTTCATACACTTTCTCCAGCAACCTCGGCACAGTAGTGAAGCCATCAGGATGAATTTCCTTCAGGTTGTCGCCGATGGTTTCGAGGCTCTCGGCATAGAAAATGGAGATGCCACTAAAAAGATAAATGTAGCTTACCATTTTTTCGAAGATATGGTTCAGCGGTAAGAAGCTCAGCACCTTTGTTTGTGGCTGATCCGGAAAAGGGAAACTTGCTTTAGAAAAAAATACGTTGCTGACGATATTGCTATGACTTAACATAACACCCTTAGGCGTGCCGGTAGTGCCGCTCGTGTAGATGATCGTAGCCAGGTGCGAATTGGGAATTCGCTTTTTAATAGATTGTACCTGCTCCAGCAGTTCGGGTGTGGCCAGATCCAGCAGCGATGAATAGTGCGTCGCGCCGCTCACTTCGTCAAAGGTGAAGATGCCTTGCAGGAAATCGCTTTTTAAAGACTGGATTTTTTCAACCAGGTCGTCGCTGCTGACGAATATGTATTTCGCTTCGGACTCGCGCAGGATATATTCCAGTTCTGTGGCGCTGGTTGTGGGATACATCGGCACCAGGATGGCGCCGATCTGCTGAACGGCCAGATCGGCCATGATCCACTCCGGCCGGTTGTTGCTGATGATCGCGATTTTATCACTTCCTTCGGGTGTCAGATCGTGCCCGCTCACACCCTTCGCCAGTAGCCCTGCCGAAAGGCGATCTACCAGGTCAGCCACCTCGCCGGTGGAGTAAGCCTTCCAGGCACCCTTTACTTTCGCGTTCAACATATCCTCTTTGGGAAATGCAGTCAACTGGTGTGCCACAGCATCAAACAATCGGTAGTCCGGATAAACCATATAGTGAATCGTTTAATAATAGACAAGTTAAGAAAAAACTTAAATAGTTCGATCAGAAAGCTTTAGCTAAGCATGAAAAAACCACCTGATCGTTCAGGTGGTCTATAACTTTTTGCCAGATCATCATTTATTTCAGAGAATACGCTTGTCCTGAAGGCATTTTAAACACCCTGGAGGTATGAAAAGCGGTAAATTTATCGTATTCTTCTTTGTGTGCCTGTACCCATTTTTCGAAGGCAGGCTGATTGTCAACCGGGCCAAACATCCATTGGTTATAAGAATCAAACAAGCCATCCTTCATCAATTGCTGGTGATAGTCAAACAACCGGAAAGGATACTGCTTTGCGTAGGATGCGTTCCAGTCAAGGATGAAGCGCGTACGGATCATCGCCAGGCTCTCTGGTGTAATGCCTTGAGCAGAAATACCCGATTGTTTGGCAAATGTTTCCATCACTGCTTTTGCAAATGGATTCTTCTGATTGGCTGCGTCGGCTTTCAGATTATTAGAAATAAATAATTTTTGTTTGTAAGCGTCCAATACCATCTTTTTGATGCTGTTTGCCTTTGGATTCAGGCTTTCCATGTTGGCGTAGATCTCTCCGTAAATGATCGCCCACACTTTATCATCCTGTTGTTTGTAGTAGTAAACAGCCGCGTTATAATAGTTACCGCCGTAAGAAGGCGCTACCTGGATTCCTTTTTCCCAGTGCTGAATCGCGCCGGTAGGATTTTTCATGATCTCGAGCAGTTCACCATAATCATTATAGAGCGGACCG
This sequence comes from Niabella sp. ZPM-14, assembly GCF_055693045.2. NCBI lineage: Bacteria > Pseudomonadati > Bacteroidota > Chitinophagia > Chitinophagales > Chitinophagaceae > Niabella > Niabella sp. ZPM-14. The sequence goes on along the minus strand of NZ_CM181148.1, from coordinate 1,758,233 downwards.
CTGTTGGGAAAATCTTTCAATCCGTCTTTATAATTTCTTTCCGCTTCTTTAAAGTTTTCCTGCGCTTTATAAATGTTGCCGGCTAACTGATAAGCGGCCGGGTCGCAATCAGGACTGGCAATAACCGGTTTAACGGTTTCCAGAGCCTTTGCGTAATTCTTTTGATAGTAATAGGCCAAAGCCAGGTCTTTCTGAATGTCTATATTGCTTTTATCTGATTCATTAGCCTTGGTAAGTACCAGAACGGCATTATCCAGATCTCCCGCCTGCATAAAGTTCCGTGCGCGTTGACGCTCTGCAGATATACTGTTCTGAGCGAACAAGCTAAAGCAAGTAGATAAAAATAAGCCAGTTACAAATATTTTTTTCATTAAATCAAATTTTGATACCAAAAATTGCAAAAAGCAAGCCGAAAAGTCCTGGCTTTGCTATCTGAGATGCAAAAGTAAGTTAAAGGGTGGCAGCGGGTAAAAATTTATTTTAAACGGCATTCAATTTTAAAAAAGTCAAACCTTGTAAATATTTGAATGTTAAAACATTTTATCGGTGCTGTATTTATAATGACGGAAGGTTACATTTGTAGTGCCACGCTCTACATGACCATTGGACAGGTACTTCCGTTGCCAGCCGCAGCGCTTCAGGACCGGGAGGTATGTTCGATATTGCATCAGGAAGCTTTCATAAAGAGGGTCATTCAGATGAGGATGGTGGGCTCGTTGTCCATCCGATAACGGCCAGGTTCAACTTCTAAAAATAAAAAAGATCTACTGGTGAAAATAGCATTAGCACAGCAAAATTATCATATCGGAAATTTTGAATCGAACGTCGAAAAGATCATTCAGGCAATTGGCCAGGCCAAACAACAGGGCGCAGAACTGGTAGTGTTTTCAGAGTTGTGTGTATGTGGTTATCCGCCGCGCGACTTCCTGGAGTTTGATGATTTTATCAATAAATCTTATCAGGCCATTGATGCTATCAGCGAACATGCAGACACCATCGGCGTGCTGGTCGGGGCGCCCGCGCGCAATGCCGATCCTAAAGGGAAAGACCTTTTCAATGCCGGATTCCTGCTTTACAATAAAGCAATACAAGGACAGGTGTATAAGACTTTACTGCCAACCTATGACGTGTTTGATGAAGGTCGCTACTTTGAGCCGGCCTATCAATGGAATGTGCTTGAGTTTAAAGGCAAGAAATTGGCGGTGACCATCTGCGAGGATATCTGGAACATGGGCAGCAATCCGTTGTACCGTACCACGCCGATGGAAGAGCTGATCAAAGAACACCCAGATGTGATGATCAACTTGTCGGCATCGCCTTACAACTACGCGCAGGATATAGTGCGCAACAGTATTGTAAAAGCGCATACCGTAAAATACAATTTGCCCATGCTGTATTGCAACACGGTAGGTTCGCAAACGGAGATTGTTTTTGACGGCGGCAGCCTGGTGTATGATAACGCCGGTAACAAAGTAGGGGAGCTGAAATATTTCGAAGAAGATTTCGGCATTTTCGATCTGAAAGACCTGGTTAATCAACAACCCGCCGGTTCGCAGGACGTCAAAGTATATTACGCGGCATCGGAAGTGGGCGCGGACAAGAACGTGCTCGAATATCTTTCAGACGATAAAAGCATTGAAGAGATACATGCCGCGCTGACGCTGGGCATTAAAGACTACTTCACGAAGATGGGCTTCACCAAGGCTATCCTCGGCTCCAGCGGCGGGATTGACAGCGCTGTTACGATTGCGCTGGCTGTAGAAGCGCTCGGTAAAGAAAATGTGCGTGCGATATTGATGCCTTCCCAGTATTCGACCTCTCACTCCGTAAGCGATGCAGAGCAGCTCAGTAAGAACCTTGGCAACCCTTACGATATTATTGCGATCAAAAATATTTACGAGTCATTCATGACAGAGCTGAAGCCTGTTTTCGGCGATCTGCCGTTCAGCGTAGCGGAAGAAAATATACAAAGCCGTACCCGGGGCAACCTTTTAATGGCCATTGCCAATAAATTTGGTTATATTCTTTTGAACACTTCCAATAAAAGCGAACTGGCAACAGGCTACGGCACTTTGTATGGCGACATGGCCGGCGGACTGGGTGTTTTAGGTGATGTGTACAAGACACAAGTGTATGCTTTGGCGCGATATATCAACCGGAACGGAGAAATTATTCCTGAAAATATTATTACCAAAGCGCCGTCGGCGGAGCTGAGGCCAGACCAGAAAGACAGCGACAGTTTGCCGGAATATGATGAGCTGGATACGATCCTCTTCAAATACATCGAAGAGCGGCAAGGCCCGCGGGCGCTGATCGCCCAGGGGTTTGATGAAAAGCTGGTGAACAGGATCCTGCGGATGGTTAATCTGAATGAATACAAGCGAAACCAGTTCTGTCCCATCATCAGGGTTAGCTACAAGGCTTTCGGAGTGGGAAGGAGAATTCCTATTGTGGCAAAATATTTGAGCTGATGAGGCGAACCTGGCGGCAATTGGTTCGCAAGTGTCTGTAATCGAATACCAGTCATCAGGAACCTGAAACAATGAATCAACAAAAAATGAACTCCATAAAGACAGCAGAAGATATCAAGGTACTCAACGAGAAGATCGCGGCTGTAAGCCATTTCGTCGATCAGCTCAAAGAGGAAGTCGGCCACCTCATCGTGGGGCAGGCGCATATGCTCGATCGTTTGCTGATCGGTCTGTTGAGCAACGGGCATGTGTTGCTTGAAGGGGTGCCTGGACTGGCGAAAACGCTTACGATTAAGTCGCTGGCAACGGCTATACAAGCCAATTTCAGCAGGATCCAGTTTACACCCGACCTGCTGCCTGCCGACGTGATCGGAACGTTGATGTATAACCAGCAGCAAAATGATTTTGTGGTGCGCAAAGGGCCGATTTTCGCCAACTTCATCCTGGCCGACGAGATCAACCGGGCGCCTGCGAAAGTGCAGTCGGCTTTGTTAGAAGCCATGCAGGAACGTCAGGTAACGATAGGCGATACGACTTATAAATTAGAAGAACCCTTTCTCGTGCTGGCCACGCAGAATCCGCTGGAGCAGGAGGGTACTTATGCTTTGCCGGAAGCCCAGGTCGATCGTTTCATCATGAAGGTGATCGTTCGATACCCGGAAATGCAGGAGGAACAGATGATCCTGAGATCGAATGTGCAATCCGTTAAAATGCCTGCGATTCGCCCGGTGGTCAATGTCGATGCGATACTTCGCGCAAGAGACCTGGTGCGGGATATTTACTTAGATGAAAGAGTGGAGCAATATATATTAGATATCGTTTTTGCTACGCGCTATCCGGGGCGCTATGAGTTGAAGAAACTGGAGCCGCTGATCGCCTATGGCGCTTCTCCGCGCGGAAGCATCAACCTGGCATTGGCCGGTAAAGCAAGGGCTTTTCTTAACAAGCGAGGCTTTGTAATGCCTGAGGATATCAGGAGTATTGCCCACGATGTATTAAGACACCGGATCGGGCTGACTTACGAAGCTGAGGCAGAGAACATCGATGTGGAAAATGTGATCGATGAGATCTTAGCTAAAATTAATGTGCCGTAGGGGAGGGTAAAAAGTTGACAGACGATAGTTGGCTGTCGACCGTTTTCCCGGGAAGAAAGAATTTACAAAGCATTCGTCAGGATAAATGATCATACCGTAAAAAGCCTGACGTCTTAAAAATATTAAAGTCTCAGCTATAAAAAGCTGATGTATCAACTAACAACTGTCAACTCCTGAATGCGCAGTACATCCGAAATATTAAAGAAGGTACGTGAGCTGGAGATCAAAAGCAAGAAACTTGCACGAGATCTCTTCTCCGGTGAATATCATAGTGCCTTCAAGGGAAAAGGGATGTCCTTCAAAGAAGTTCGCGAATATGCGGCGGGCGACGATGTGAGGTTTATAGATTGGAACGTCTCGGCGCGTTTTGGTCATCCGTTCAGCAAGATCTTCGAAGAAGAAAGAGAGTTGTCTGTCATGTTGCTGGTAGACATCAGTAACAGTTCTCTCTTTGGTACGCATTACGGTTTAAAAAGAGATGTGGCTACGGAGATCGCTGCTGTGCTGGCGTTTTCTGCCGTGAGCAACGGCGATAAGGTCGGTGCGATCTTTTACAGCGACCAGGTGGAAATGTATATCGCTCCCAAGAAAGGCCGGCAGCAGGCTTTATATATTGTTCGTGAGATCCTGAGCCTGGAGGCTAAGGGAAAAGGTACCCGTCTCAATGCAGCTTTAAAATATTTCACCAACGCGATCAAGCAAAGCAGTATTGCTTTTGTGCTTAGTGATTTTATTGACTCTAATTACGAAGACGCATTGCGCGTTGCCGGAAAAAAGCACGACCTGATCGGTATTAAAATTTATGATCAGATGGATCAGACCTTGCCCGATGCGGGTTTGATGCAGTTGCTGGATGCAGAGTCCGGGCAGGTTCAATGGGTGGACACCAGCAATGCCTATGTGAGGCGGAAATATGAAGAGCATTTCTTCGAGGCAACCGCCTATTGCGTGAATGTGTTCAAAAAATCAGGAAGTGACCTGCTGCACATCAAGACCGGGGACGATTATGTCCACGTGCTGCGCCGCTTTTTCAGAAGCCGGATCAAGTAAGTGGATCAGTAGCATGATCTGATCGTCTCGATCTGATCATATAATTTTTGGCACTATTACGGGAGTCGTTCAGACCTTTCCATACTTTAAATCTAAAATCGGTTTGTTTAATAGTATTCGAAATAAAAGTTGTAAGCGCCCGGTAGAGATCTTTTTTGTACTGGGCCTGGTGTTCTCGTCATTCTATTGTTGTGCACAGCCGGTGGCCGTCCGAGCATTTACGGATAAAAGCAAAGTATTGCTGGGAGAGCCTTTCTGGCTGACGCTTGAAGTGAAGACCCTGAACAACGTGAAGCCGGAGCCTTTCAAGGTAGATAGTATCCCGCATTTTGAATTTATTGTCAGAGATAGTGCGAAGGTGCTGCAAAGCGGCGACACGACCGTGTATCATCAATATTATCAGCTGACGAGTTTTGATTCCGGCCGCTGGGTGATACCCTCTTACACGCTGAGACAATTTGTCAAAACCAATAGCCTGTCGATCGATGTGACCTTTACAGAAAACTTTGATCCCAAGCAGCCCTATCATGATGTGCAGGGAATGAGAGATGTGCCGTTTAAGCTGGGCGAGCGACTGGAAAAATGGTGGTACTGGATCGCGGGGCTGTTGATATTGATCGTACTGCTCATATATTGGATGACTTCGCCGCAACCACCGCGACGAAAAAAGCCAGTGAAGGGAGATACACCTTACCAACGGGCGAAACAGGGCCTTGCCGAATTGAAGCAGAGCCGACCGGATGAGAAAGAGTTTTATGCGCAGCTGGTAGAAATATTCAGGACCTACGTTTCTGAAAGAACCGGTATCACATCGCGGCAGCAAACGTCCAACCACCTGGTGGAGAAAATTAAACCGTTGGTAGCAGACGAGGCCCGGTATGAAAGCCTGGGGCAGGTGTTATATTTATGTGACTTTGTAAAGTTTGCAAAATATCATCCGGAGGACAGTGAAACGACCTCGGCCTTTGAGGTCGTTGAAGATTCGATCCATTACATTGAAGAAACGGTAAAAAGACAACCGGGTTTGACCCTGCCCGAATGATCGGAGCAGGCGGGCGTCCCGGTTTACACTAAAAATATTGCCTGATAAGCATGATCTACGACTGGTTAAAAAATATAACCTTTATCTGGCCTGAGAATTTTATTCTCCTGGCATTGATCCCTTTTATGATCTGGCGTTATGCCCGGAACGAAAAGAGAGACAAGGGATCGGTCATGACCTCGGCCGTCTACGCCGATACACCTGTTACTTTTAAAGCACGTTTTCGTCATCTCCCGTTTATACTCCGTATGCTTGCTCTTACTTGCCTGGTGCTCGCCCTGGCGCGTCCGCAACACCAGGTTCAGAAAAGCCGGTCAGAGGGGGAAGGTATCGATATTGTACTTTGCCTTGATGTCAGTGGCAGTATGGGGACCGAAGATGTGAAGCCTTATCGCTTCCTGGTGGCTAAAGAAGTGGCTATTGAATTTGTAAAGAACCGGCCGGTTGACCGGATCGGCCTCGTGATCTTTGCCGGGGAAAGCTTTACCAAATGCCCGATTACACCCGACAGAGACGCCGTGCTGGCCCAGCTCAACAGTCTCAAGATCATGGACGGCGGCTATCTCGAAACAGGAACGCTGATCGGAGAAGGGTTAGCGATGTCTGTCAACCGGATCAGCAAGGGCACCGGGAAAAGTAAAGTGATCATCTTATTGACCGATGGAAAAGAGGATGCTCCTCCGACACGGATCATCGACCCTGAAATGGCCATGGAGATTGCCAAGGCTAATAATGTGAAGGTCTATTGCATCGGGCTGGGATCTGCAACAAGCACGGCCGAGCAAATGGTGAAGGATGTCGCTGGAAACGTCGTAAGAAATTATATTGATGAGGCATTGTTAACCCGTATTGCTACGAGCACGGGTGGAAAATATTACCGCGCTACCGACAAAGCTTCACTGCAGGCCATCTATTCCCAGATCGACCGGCTGGAGAAATCGAAAGTGGAAGTGATCCAGTACAAAGAGGTAAAAGAAATGTTTATCCCGCTGGTGTTGGCGGCATTGCTTTTCCTCCTGCTTGAAGTGTTGTTCCGCTTCACCGTTTTCAGGAAGTTTCCTTAATGAAACGATATAAAAAAAGACCAGCCTTGGCTGGTCTTTTTGATTCAGTAATAATGGGTTTTAGAACGTTCTGTATTCCCCGCTTAAATACTTATTCGCTTCTTCTTCTTTAAACCGGGCATTTTTACCATCCCAGTTTAATGTCTGATTGGGGAAGCGCGCGGCGACAACGCCTAATAAGATCACTTCCGTCAACTTTGCGGCATAAGAGAAAGGCGCGCTGGTTTTCGCTTTACCCAGACAAGCGTCCACAAACTCATGGTAATGTTTGGAGCCTTCCACATCATAACTTACAGTAGGCTTGCCCGCTTCGCCTTTAGTATCGTACTTTTTAATGTCGATCGGTTTGTACTGATCATCGATGATCAATTTGGGCAACTGCATAAAGTGAGGCAACAATAATCTTTGTCCGTTTTCGCCGATAAACATGGCGCCCTGGTCAGGCAGTTTTTCTCCGTTGGGCAGCTTCAGCTCTTCCTGCAATTCAGGTGCGCCTTTACCGTCATACCATACCCACTCCAATGTGTTTGCAGTATATTTAGTTCCTGGGAATACGTAAGTAACATGATTTTTTTCCGGATGTCCGAAGTCATTGGGCTCGCGGCAATCATTTTTAACGGTCAGTGGAACGCCTAATTTTAAAGCGTTGTAAGGAGTATCAAAAATGTGAACGCCCATGTCGCCCAGGGTTCCACAGCCATAATCGATGCATTTGCGCCAGTTGGCAGGATGGTAAAATCCTTTTTTATAAGGTCTTTCTTTAGCGGTACCCAGCCAAAGGTTCCAGTCCAATCCCTCTGGTACGGGGTCGCTTCCTTCCGGCTCGGGCCCGTTGTAGCCCCAAACTTTTGGAGACCAGGCAATCACTTTTTTCACTTTCCCTATAATGCCTTTCTGGATCAGGATCGTGGCCAATTTGTAATCGTAAAAGGAATGCACCTGGATACCCATCTGGGTAACCAGTTTTTTCTGTGCCGCTACCTGCTCCATTTTGCGCGACTCGGAGATGTAGTGAGTCAGCGGTTTCTGGCAGTAAACGTTTTTGTTCATTTCCATGGCCATTAATGAAACGGGCGCATGCGCATGATCCGGCGTAGACACTACTACGGCGTCTATATCATTTGCCATAGATTTGAGCATCTCTCTGTAGTCGGTAAATATTTTGGCTCCCGCGTATGTGCCTTTTACAGCATCGATCTTTTTCATATCAACATCGCAAAGTGCCACTACCTCAACGGCAGGGTGAGAAGCAATATCTTTCAGGTCGGCGGTACCCATCATGCCCAGGCCCACCTGTGCAATTCGTAATTTTTTATCTGAAGCAGCAGCCGAAGACGGAAAGGGCAGTAACAGCGCCAGTGCTCCGGCAGCAGTGGTTTGAATAAAATGTTTTCTTTTCATTCGTTAATGTTTATTGTTTATTAGGTTCAAATAGTGGTTGGCAGCCAGTTGCCTGGCTGTTCGTTATTTCAGCGGTTTTACTTTTATGTTTTTAAACCATAAAGAGCTGCCGTGATATTGCAAGGCAATATACCCTGTTTTGAATTTAGCATAATTAGCACTTTTAGCCCATTTTCCGGCTTTTTTCCGGGCTTTCCAGTCTTCCGAATCGGGGTTGAAGCTTACAATCTTCACCCCGTTCAGCCAATGTTCCGTTCTGCCCGGAGCGACAACGATCTTTGTGGTATTCCATTCGCCGGCGGGGTGTAATACTTTTTTACTTTCATCAGCGGGATGCATTGCATAGTCAGCGCCGGTCTTCTGCCAGTCCTGTAACTGTTCAGGGTGCTCCGCTCCAAATTGGGCATTGTAATCTTTTAAGTTGCTATGCATCTGCGCATAATTCTCATCATCGATGAGCTGGTATTCAGGCGCCACATTCGAGGGGCCGCCATATCCTTCTTTTACATGGTACAAAATGCCGCTGTTGCCCCCCTTACCGATTTTCCAATCGATCGTCAGCTCAAAGTATTCAAATTCCTGTCCCGAAAAAATAATATCACGACTGCCTTTATAGGAAACATCATTTACTTTTTCATTGATCTTGTCGTTATCGACCCAAAGCATATTGTCACTGAGTATCCATCCGGGAGGCAAGGTCTTGCCGTCATAGCCGCGCCATTTAGCCGCATGCTCTTTGCTGAGCAGGTTCATGGTCTTTTTGCTTTGTGCGCCCGCAGTAAGCGTCGAGAGCATGAAGACAGCTCCCAAAGCGCTTAAAAAAGCAGATCTTTTCATTCTTCAGGTTTTTGTTTTTTATTGCCCGCCCGGATGAATTCCGGTCGGACGGGTTTTTAATGATTCGATTGTTTGTATGTGCGCCTTGCTTCGATTTTTCGGGGCAATTCAAGTAATCCGGCATCGTCAGTCACAGCCCGTTGCCATGCCGGCATTCTGCGGACCAGCGTCAGGTTCTCCTTTTGTATGTCTTGCAGGTAAATATCTCTTGTGTCAGACCATTCAACCCGTTTGATAATTCAGCAAAGCACGTGGTTCATTTGCAACCTCCTAAAAATAGGAAACAATTTTTAATTAGGCGATGCTCTACTTTAAAATATGCACCCGGTCACCGAAACGGGCAACCGGCATCGGCCTTGCCATTACTCCCCCCGGTATTTTTTGCGGGTTTCTTTTACAGCACTGTTTCTCTTTTTAGCATCGATCCTTTTTTCAATAGAGGCCCTGGAAGCTTTCGTAGCAATGCGGGGCTTCTTCTTATGCAACGCGTTCTTTATCAACGCGTGTATTTTATCAGTGGCATCCTCTTTATTGCCCAGCTGCGTTCTGTGTACTTGTGATTTCACCTGCAGAAAGCCTTCCGCATTTATGCGCGCAGACAGTTTCTCTCGGATCATCTTCTTCTGATCCTCAGTGAGAAGCGCCGAACGATCTACATGGAAAGCAGCGATCACAGCCGTTTCCACCTTGTTGACATTCTGCCCGCCTTTGCCGCCGCTCCGCGTGGTTTTAAAAATAATTTCATCCGAAAGGTTCATGACTGATCCATATTGTCTTAAAAATAAATACCAAATTACTTAAAGAAAGATGAAAATCCCGCTGAGGCGTAAACAATCCATACACAAGAGCGATTAAATGTATATTTTGCAGCAACCTAAATGTTGATCTACGTCGCATGAAAGCAGTGATTCAAAGAGTGTCCCATGCCAGTGTTACCATCGACGGTGCGCAGCATGCTGCCATCGGGAGCGGTCTGTTAGTGTTATTAGGTATCGAAGATGCCGATACTGACGAAGATGTGCAGTGGCTGAGCGAGAAGATCGTTAAGCTCCGGATCTTTAACGACGAAGAAGGAGTTATGAACCGGTCTTTGCAGGATATTGACGGAGAGATATTGCTGGTGAGCCAGTTTACCTTACACGCTTCCACCAAGAAAGGCAACCGCCCGTCGTACATCAAAGCCAGTAAACCGCCTGTCGCCATTCCTTTGTATGAGCAGATGATCCAACGTTTGGAAGTGATCATGAACAAGAAAATACAAACAGGGGTTTTCGGTGCCGACATGAAAGTAGCGCTGTTGAATGACGGTCCGGTTACGATCATTATTGACACAAAAAATAAAGAATAAGCATGACGCTACAGGAAGCACAACAACAGGTAGATGAATGGATCAGAACCGTTGGCGTAAAGTATTTCGGCGAACTCACGAATATGGCCATCCTTACGGAAGAAGTAGGCGAACTGGCGAGGCATATGGCGCGCATCTACGGAGAGCAATCTTACAAACGTGGTGCAGCGCCGACCGCAGAAGAGCAGCAGGCAGTCTTGGCCGATGAAATGGCCGATGTGTTATGGGTGGTGCTGTGCCTGGCCAATCAAACAGGGGTCAATTTAACCGAAGCCTTGCAAAGAAACTTTGACAAGAAAACAGTGCGTGATGCCAGCCGGCATGCAGATAATGAGAAATTAAAATGAGGTGGATGGGGAGTAGTGAGTAATGAATGATAAGTAGTGATGAATAATCATTGATATTTTATAACAGACGCCTTCTACCTGTTGCGGTGGTGCATCGCTTTAAATTTTAAGTAGCGCGGATTGATATGAAAAAAGCCTGGAACATACTAAAGGATTCGGTAGAGCAGTTGTTCGAGATGCGCATTTTGAAATTAAGTGCCGCACTGGCATACTACACGATCTTTTCCATCCCGGGGTTAATGATTGTGGTGCTTTGGATCGGAGATGTGCTGTCGGGACATGATTCATCTGTCAGAGAGAGCCTGTATAGCCAGATCGAAAGCCTGGTGGGCAGAAGCGCTAGAATACAGATCGAGACAACGATCATGGAAGCGTCGAATGATATTTCCGGGAAAGGCTTTTCAACCGCCGTTGGTCTCGCAACATTGATCTTTGGAGCCACCAGTATTTTTGCGGAGATCCAGGACTCGATCAACATGATCTGGCGCCTGAAGACCAAACCCAAAAAAGGCAGGGGCTGGTTGAAACTGATCCTCGACCGTTTATTATCTTTTTCAATGGTAGTTTCGCTCGGATTTCTTTTGCTGGTGTCTTTGCTCGTAAACGGGATCATGGATCTTTTCATAGATCAGCTCACCAGGCAGATCCCTGAAACCGAAGTGACCCTCGCTTATATTTCCAACCTGGCGATCACCTTCCTGATCACCTCGTTTTTATTCGGATTGATCTTTAAAGTACTGCCCGACGCGCGTATCCGGTGGCGGGCCGTTCGCGCGGGCGCGTTTGTAACAGCCATTTTATTCATGCTCGGTAAGTTCCTGATCAGTTATTATCTTGGTCATAACAAGATGACCTCAGCCTATGGTGCAGCAGGTTCTATCATTGTTATTCTATTGTGGGTGTATTATTCTGCAGTTATACTTTATTTCGGTGCTGCCTTTACAAGGGTGTATTCCATTCATAACGATATGAATATTTATCCGAGCCAGTATGCCGTTTGGGTGGAGCAGGTTGAAGTCGAACATGAGGATTCCATCCAGACCCTGCACAATGATAAAGTAGTGGCTGCGCATGAGCAGGAGATCGCACAACGTCAAGTAGGTGGTGAAAATAAAGCCACCAACGCGCCATAAGCCGATGTCTTCGCGATACAAGAGTGACAGAAAGCAGAAAGATCCTGATACGATTATGCCTGCACCATTTTCGCAATCACCAAAGCCACCCGTTCGCCATCCATGGCGGCGCTCACAATCCCACCAGCATAGCCCGCACCTTCACCGCAGGGATACAGGTTTTTAATTTGCGGATGTTGCAATGTTTCCGCATCACGAGGTATTCTTACGGGAGAAGAAGTGCGCGATTCCGTGGCCACTAATACCGCTTCGTTGGTATAATACCCTTTCATTTTTTTGCCAAACTCGACAAAGGCCCGCTGTAAAGCTCGATGAATAAAAGGCGGTAAAACGGTAGAAAGGTCTGCACTGCTGATGCCAGGTAAATAAGAACATTTGGGTAGTGTCGAAGAAATTTTGTTCGTACAGAAGTCGGCCATTCTTTGTGCCGGCGCCTGAAGCAGGCCGCCACCCGCCTCGAAAGCGCGTTGCTCCACTTCCTGTTGAAATGACAAAAGCGACAAGGGATCCGCGCTCCGGGTCCCGCCCTTTTTAATGATATCTTCGAGCTGCACCTGAACGACAATACCCGAGTTGGCATAAGGATTATTCCGTTTGGAAGGCGACCAGCCATTCACGACGATTTCGTTGGGCGCAGTGGCCGCGGGTGCAATGATGCCACCGGGGCACATACAAAAGCTAAAGACGCCCGTGTTGCTGACTTGTTGTACTAAACTATAGGAGGCGGGAGGAAGATAGGCGCCGCGGGTATCACATTTATATTGCGCCTGGTCGATAAGCTCTTGCGGATGTTCCGCCCGAACGCCCAGGGCGAAGGGCTTGGCTTCTATTAAAATATGTTTGTCATGCAATAAATAAAAAATATCTCTTGCCGAATGGCCTGTCGCCAGTATGACTGCGTCACCTTCGATGGTTGCGCCAGACTGGGTTGTAACACCTTTGATGGTATTGTCATGCAGCCTGAAGTCGACTACCTTTTGATCGAACAGGACCTGGCCGCCGCAATCAATGATCTCATCGCGCATCGCGGTGATGATCTTGGGTAATTTATTGGTTCCGATATGCGGATGGGCCTCGTAAAGTATTTTTTCTTCGGCGCCAAACCTGACAAATAAATGCAGGATACGGTCGATGCTACCGCGCTTGTTACTCCGGGTGTACAATTTGCCATCACTGTAAGTGCCTGCACCCCCCTCGCCGAAACAATAATTGCTTTCCGGGTTTACAATGCCTTCCTTGTTCATCGCTGCCAGATCGCGCCGGCGGGATTTAACGTCTTTGCCGCGTTCCAGTACAATCGGCTGTATGCCCGACTCGATCAGCTGCAAAGCGGCGAAAAGCCCTGCTGGTCCGGCGCCCACGATAATGACTTTTTTCCGGGCCTTGCTTACATCTTTGAATTGAACCGGTGGAAGCGCGCGTTGCCGGTAGGGTTCGTTGATATAGGCACTTAGCTTTAGGTTGATCCACGGTTGCCGCGCCCGCGCATCGATAGACCGTTTTAAAATGGTAAAACCGGTAACCACTTCGGGCAGGACGCCTTCGCTTGCTGCAATTTGTTGCTTAATGAACAGGTCGTCCGTTGCTTCCCGGGGGGAGAGCTTGAGTTGTATTTCCTTTTGCATATCGGGTCAGGTTTTTATCCTGAAAAATGTACTGCAAAGAAAGGGAAATTGTTGGAAGGAGGGAGGATCTCAGAAGTCGGAGGTCCGAAGTCCGAGCTTGTTGAGCATTGGAGTGTTGAGTGCTTATAATTGCCAACTAATCACAGCAGCTTAGTCCTGTTTCATGTCTACATATACTACTTTGTACTTGTTTTTTCTGCCCGGCCGGAATTTCCGGTTCAGGAACAGGCCTGCGCCGCCTATGCCGGTCGCGATGGCCACGTTGCGCGTATTGCGTTTGTCCAGTAGTGGGTCTGCCTTCTGGATCAACCCGTTGAAAAGATTCAGAAAAGTATAGCCTAACCCTCCGATGGCGGCATATTTGCCAAGCGTACCCAGGTAGCGATTTCGATAATCGGCCTTGGTAGTATACACATGTTGGATGGCTTTATAGTGAAGCTGTAAAATATAGGTGGTCACCGTATCGTAACTTACCGTTCCGAAAAGATTGGTATAGGCCGACGTAGTGAAATAGCGGAGGTAGATGCTGTCATTGGCAATGCGGTCGATCAGGGCATCGTAGCGCCTGCCGTCTTTGGACATAAACGAGATATTGACACCTGCGTAATAATTCTGAACAGGGACGCCATTCTTTTTTCTAACGGAAATAAAATCAGGTACCTGCGCATGCGCCGTCAGGAGGGTAGTCAGGAAACAACAAATCAACAGCAGCCGTAACATTTGCGCTAAAGGTAAAGCATAAACGCTTTACGGATTGACCAAAATTGTTAAAGCATTAAAAAATTTCTAAAGGGCCATACGCTGGATGAATTGAGTATTCAGATAGGGACGCAGTTCTGAAAACGGGATCCATACATTGATCTGGCCGTCTGCATAAGACGCAATTTCGTAAGGCGCGTACATAAAGCCCAGGCCTTTGGCAGACAGGTAAAAATTCTTGTTGGGAGCGAGGTGCTTCACGAATAATCGTTCTTCGAGCGGCGTAGGCGCCGGTACATTATATTGTTTCCGGTAATTCTTTTCAAGCAGTTGCTGCATCACCACAGAATCTGCGTTTACTACATCGCTGAGCGAAAGCTGCCGTTGGCTGGTCAGGTCAAAACAATACATGGAAGTACCATGGTTTCCATGCGCGCCGCCGGTGTAAGCATAGTTGAAGAGACTCATCACCAGGAAACCGTTTTGATGGTAGACTACATTGGCCATCGTTTCATATTCACGGTTCAGGAAGAAATGAGGTCCGTCATCATCCACACCCACCAGGCTGCTGTCCACTTCGGCGGCATAGCCGTCCACATCGTCCTTTACTAAGACCTCCACGGTTTGCTGGAGCGTCAGGCCCTGCATCTTTTTATTGCCATTGTCAATGATGCTTTTTACTTTGTTGTTAAGCCAATCGGCAGCGGCATTTTGATTGGCCGCAGCCACCACCGTCACCGCGGTTTTAAGCGTGGGCGTATCGTTTTTGAATTTTGTATAATGCGACGAATCGATCCGCCCCACCGCGATCAGTTGCAGCGAATCATCCAGGGCAGCTTCTTTCAGGTCAATAGGGTAAGAGCGTTTGCCGTCGCCGCTCAGCCAGGTGCCGTTAAGACCGCTGTCGCTCACTGCCATCGAAAGAGACGCAGACTTACCCGATGTGATGTTCGTGATCTCAAACAGGAAGAGGCTGTCGTCGCTGCTCTTCTCCCAGTTGCGCGACAAAAAGATCGGTTGGCCCTGGTCGAGGTAGTAATAATTGGCCTCGATCCGGTCACCCGCCTTGACAAGGTGCATCACCACTGGCTTGCCGGCGACAGTTCCCTCCAGTTTTTTATAAACGTAAGTATCCGTGATGCTTTGACGAATATTTTTTGTACTGTCCGCGGTTGCTGCGGTTCCGGCGTCGGTCGGTTTTTTATCCTCATTCTTACAAGAAACAAAGGCTAGCAGTAAAAATGCCAAGGCAAAAATCCGGTTATTCATAATATGAAGTTTGGTAGTAGGTAATCACTCTTTTAATCAATCACGCTTTACAAGTTTATGCTCCATTCAATCCGGTAGTCATCGGATCTGCAGAAAAAATATTCAAAGCCGTAGTAGATTTTAGCCATAACTACGCAAATATTTTTATGCTCATTTCACATAAAATTTCATGCCACAATTTGAAGTTCAGTAATTTGGCGGCATGAGCCTCAAAATTACATCCGGCGCCTGTATTTTTAATCGTGGCGCAGGACTTTTGTTTATCAACACCGGCAGACATAACCTGTCAGGCTGTTCATTTACCGGTATCCTGATGACATGCTTTGCGTGCTTTGTTGCGCCGCATGTGTTCGGACAGCAGACCCCGGCGGATACGGTAACGGCCTTGTCCGAAGTCACCGTGCAGGCTTTCGGCCAGCGCAGAACACAAGCCACGGCCGCAGTGACCACGATCGGATATCCCGCCCGATCTAACAAAACTTCTTTGGTACAGGATCTGAATACCGTGCCGGGTGTGAGGATGGAAGAGCGCTCTCCCGGCAGTTACCGGATTAATATGCGGGGTAGCTCGCTGCGCTCACCGTTTGGTGTCAGAAATGTAAAAGTCTACTGGAATCAACTTCCCTTAACCGATCCCGGAGGCAACACTTATTTTAATCAGCTGGCTTTTAATAATTTTTCTTCGATGGAGATCGTCAAAGGGCCGGTGGCCAGTATGTATGGGGCGGGCACAGGCGGACTGATCCTTATTCATAACGAGATTGCGCAGGATACTATCGCTTCATTGGAATACGTTCGTGGAAGTTACAACCTGCAATCATTGCTGGCCACGGCAAACTGGATCGCAGGCGCCTGGGGTAATAAAGTGACCTACGCGCATAATGAGTCGGATGGCTTCAAGGCCCAGTCGGCGCTTCGCCGGGACAATATATCCTGGAACTCCGTATTATCAATCAGCGACAAGCAAAAACTTTCCGCTTCGGTCCTGTATACAGATCTTTATTATCAGACACCAGGTGCACTAACCTTAAAAGAATTTGAGGCCAACCCCCGATCAGCACGGCCTGCCGCAGGTCCTTTTCCCTCAGCGGTGGATGCCAAAGCAGCCATTTTTCAAAAAAATTTGCTGGGGGGATTGACTTATGACCATGTCTTCTCACCCGTATGGTCCAACACCACGACCGTTTACGGAGCTTACACCTCTTTAAAGAACAGTGCTGTCCGTAACTATGAATCGCGCAACGAACCTCATTGGGGCGGGCGCACCAGCTTCAGAGCGGATCAAGACTTAGGGCGGAATTTCCGGCTGGAGTGGACAACGGGGGCGGAATTTCAGCAAGGTGATTTTAACATAGCAGTAAGAGGCAACCGCGGTGGACAGCCGGATACCTTACAAACAGAGGATGATGTAAATACATGGACCTATAACATTTTTACACAGGCCACGCTATCGCAGGCAGATCAATGGTTTTATACGGTCGGTCTGGGCTATAACAGAAGCCGGATCCGGTTTCTCCGTGTAAGCGATGAGCCGGTGCTGCAACAGCCTTTTTCATTCAGCAATGAACTGGCGCCCAGGGCCGCGATCATGCGGAGATTCAATAATGGCCTGTCATTGCTGGCTTCGGTGGCGAAAGGCTTTTCGTCTCCCACCGTGGCGGAATTGCTGCCTTCCACCGGGATCATCAATACCGATCTTGAAGCTGAGAGAGGCTGGAATTATGAATTCACTGCGAGACAATACCTGCCAGGCAACCGCATTTACCTGGAGGCAACCGGTTTTTATTTTGATCTGAAGAATGCCCTGGTACAACTGAGAGATGAGTCGGGCGCTGACTATTTTGTGAACGCCGGTCACAATCAGCAAAAGGGTCTTGAGCTCAGCGGATCTTATTTGTTGTTGCCAAAGGTCCGGAAGGTGCTCGATCACGCGTTGGTAAAAGGGGCGTATACCTATAACGATTTTACCTATAAAAGATTTGCCGGCGCAGGCGGTGATTTTTCCGGCAATCGTTTGCCCGGCGTACCCCCGAGCGCATTGTCGCTGACAGCAGACATCGTATTGAAAAACGGTATCTACCTGAATAATACCTATTATGGCGCCGGTGCCATTTTCCTGAACGATGCCAATTCAGCATCAGCCCGGCCTTATCATTTGCTGGGAGCCAAGCTGGGATATCAATGGTTGACAAAAAGGATGGGGCTGGAAGTATATGCCGGAGCAGACAATCTGCTGAACGAAAACTACAGCCTTGGCAATGATATCAACGCGGTGGGAGGACGCTTTTATAACGCCGCCCCGCGCCGCAATTATTATGCCGGAGCAGTGATCACCTACAGGAAACGCCCTGAGTGATAGCCGGTTTGCAGGTTCTAAAGCAGGCGGCACCTATTGCTGAACTGTTCAACATCTTGCCGGTGTATGAAACCAGTTGCCCGATTATCTGAACACTGCAGTCGCCATGTTTGCTGATTCGTAAGCCATCTTCATATTGTAATCCCAGGTCAGTTTTTTAATATTGACAAGATCCACAATTGTACCGATAAAGCATAACCCGGCAGTGAATACATAAAGGATCCCAAGCCCAATGTCGCCTTTGACAAACCGGTGCACGCCTGCCACACATACAAAGCCCAATAAAGCTAATACGAGCATCAGGGTCTTATCCTTTCTTTTGCGGGAGTACACTGATAAAAAAGTTTGCTGTTGCTGCTCATTCATGCTTTGCGACAGGTTGAGAATGGTAGCCATTTCATCATATTCCATATCGGGAAACATTCTTAGTAATTGTTGCTGGTCCATATTATGTTTGTTTTGTTGGTTATGTATAAATGTTTTGTTGGTGTTATTTCTGATCCAGGGAGACCTCAGACACCATATTCAGCTTTGCTTTTTGCTCACGCTGAAAATGTAACAGTGCCTGGCGGTTAGATTTGCAACTCTGATAAAATAAGATCATCGTTGCCGGAATGCCGAACAGGTGGGCCTGAGCGGCTTTCTGAAATTCAAAATGCAGGGCATAATGAATGGAGTGGCCCAGACCGCAACCGGGGCACCAGGAAATCCCAAGGTTTTTCAGGATGCAAAAGGACAGGGTGCTGTCCATATCCATCATGCCCAGCAGTACCAGCGCTCCGTTCCAGAGCAGGACTTCACTGTATTTTTGTAAAAACCGGATCATGTTATTTATTTCCTGTTTGATCCTGTAAAATTATAGGCTGGCGGGCAGCGGGCATAACGCTCATCGGTAAAGGGCAATGAAAGAGCGGTGAATTGAAACTACCAGGCGGTCATTACATCTCGCGTAGTTCTTCGCCCAGGTAGTGCCGGTATTGGGCCTGCGAAAAAAGGCTTTCCTCTTCGTTGGCCGCGTCTTCAGTAAGTGAAGGAAGCAAATGCTCTGCTGCTGCATAATCTTTCACCACCCGTATCGCCAACAGGGATAAGGGAATATGTACGATACAAGACACGGCATCCAGCAGGGTTTGCGCCTTCATCATCTCAATGCTGTCTGCCTGGAAGGACATGCGAAATACAATTTGGTTGATGATGTTAGAGCTGATCCAAAACCCCCACCACCAACCTAACAAACGGGTCTGCAAACGTGCTGTTACCGGATATTTTGATAAAAGGCTGTCCGTTTCGTGATAAAGCTCCCGCATGATCTGGAAGGGGCGAAACAGGGATAGGATGGGCACAAACCAGGCGCCTGCAGCCCAGCCCTCGCTGTATGTCAGCCAGGAGCTTTTCTGATGCAGGTTGTAATACGCGCGGCGAAACCACAAGATGAAGAATATCATACAGCCAATGGTAACCCCCACATTGACAAGGTTCAGCACGGTTTGGGCAATGTCATTGAGCTCTGCGCGCTGCACAGAAACGGTGAAGCCCGATGTGACATCGTCCAGCAACGCGTATTGATGCCAGTCCGCGAAAGAAATAAGGATAGCCAAGCCCATCGAGATATACAGCAGGAGTATAGCGTTTTTGGCTCTTTGGCCATTCGGTTTTAAAATGTTTGTGTTCAAGGTTGATTTTTTTATGAGTGACAGGTGGAGGGTTTAGAAGTTGAGGTTGTTTACACTTCTTGTTAACTACAGATCGTCTGTAGGAAGCACTGAGGTGTCCCGGACCGGGCAGCATTGGTTCAATTATTCATCATATTCAGTTGTTATGGGTTTTTGTCAAAAGCTGTTGAATGGGGTGTTTTAAAAGTGAACGACTTATTTTTTCATCGCCCACTTGATCATTTCCTTCCAGGTTGGCTTTTTGCCGTACATTAAAATGCCTGTGCGATATATTTTTCCCGAAAACCAAACCATGAATAAAAAGCTGGCAATTAAAGAGGCCATGCTCAAAGCGAGTTGCCAGTAAGGCACCGTACCGGGCACGCCATAAGCCACCCGCGCCATCATTACAATCGGTGATGTGAAGGGAATGATGCTGGTCCACACTGCCACCGAACTGGTGGGATCTTTCATCGCAATGGTGAGCATGAAAATCGCAAAGATGATCAACATCGTGATGGGAAAAGAAAGCGATTGCGCTTCGCGGATATCTTCATTGACCGCACTTCCAACAGCAGCATAGATGGATGAATAAAAGAAGAAGCCACCCAGAAAGTAAAAAGCGAATAAGGATAAGATCACAGGCATGTTCACACTGGTAAATACCTTTTGTACGCTACCCACTACCTCGCTCATGGAAGAGCTGTTAACGTCGACAGCCGCTTTGCTGGCATTGTAGATGATAAATACAAAAGCTACCCACAACAGGAACTGCGTTAAAGCCACCAGGGCAATGCCCACGATTTTGCCCAGCATTAATTGAAAAGGTTTCACAGAAGACACCATGACTTCCGCAATACGGTTGGTCTTTTCCTCCATCACGCCCATCATCACCTGAGAGCCATAGATCAGCAGGATAAAATACACCAGGAAGCCTGCAACATAACCGATGATCATGGCAAAACCTCCGTCCGCATTTTTATCTTTCAGATTTTCTGCGGATATTTCCAGGTTGTTGTCTGACAGGGTTTGCCTTTTTTGAACGTCAATGTCCAGATCTTCATACTTGATATCGTTCCATATACCATTCAGCTTGGTTCTAACTTCAGATATCGCGCCCAGGGTGCGGTTGGATTTTACAGAAATGTTGTTTCCTGTACCGCCGACCATCGTGTTTTCGGGGATCACTACATAAGCGTCATATCCCTGCGACTCAAAGTCCTTAGAAAGGGCTTCCGGGGTTTGCTGCACCAGCGTAAGAATACTCGATTTATCTTCCTCGTTAGCCTGCGCAATTTTTTCAACAGTAAATTTTTTAGAAGAGTCGATCACCGCGATCTTCAACTGGGTCGAAGATTTGGCACCGATGTAAGAAGTGCCGAATATTAATCCCAGGTATAGAAGAGGGAACAACAGCGTGGAGATAATAAAGGTCTTCTTTTTGACCCGTGTTAAATATTCTCTTTGTATAATTAAAAATGTCTTGCTCATGTTGTACTTAAATTAATGCTACATCGAAATGATCTGATATAATATAAAAGTCAATTGACTACCTGAGTACGGTTATTAAAAAACGCGCAGAGAATGCAAAGGCGGATCTTTTCCAACTACCAATAACGGACCGTCATCTTTCATCAGTCAACTATCTGCTCAATTATCAATCTCCTCGAACCGGCGCGCCAGCGGCGTTCCATGTACCTGACGGATGAAGATGTCGTTCAGGCTTGGCAGTATTTCGTTAAAAGATTCAATAGCCGCGCCTTTGGAAAGCAGGTATTGCAAGATGTCGTTATTGCTCTTGCTTTCTTTCTTCTGGATAATGAGAGACTGCCCGGATTGTGACTGAATGGTGAACACTTCGTTGTCCGTCACTTCTTCGAAAGGATCCAGCAGCGTGATCTTATATAAATGCTCTTTAAAGTCTTGTTTGACCTGGTCTACTGTACCATCCAATATTTTCTGTCCTTTATTGACCAATGCAATGTGATCGCAGATCTCTTCGACCTGTTCCATGCGATGCGTGCTGAAAATAATAGTAGCGCCTTGTTTCGCAAGATTGAATATTTCATCTTTGATCAGGTTGCTGTTCACCGGATCGAGCCCGCTGAAGGGTTCGTCGAGTATGATCAGTTTCGGGTTGTGCAATACGGTAGTGACAAATTGCAGTTTTTGCTGCATGCCTTTCGATAGGTCTTCCACTTTCTTGTTCCACCAGCTTTCCATCTCGAAGCGTTCAAACCATTGCTTGATCTTTTCTGTTGCGTCTTTCTTGCCGAGTCCCTTCAATTGGGCCAGGTAAAGTGTCTGATCACCGATCTTCATTTTCTTATACAGCCCGCGCTCTTCCGGCATGTATCCGATCTTTGCAATATCATTGGCCGGGTCGAAAGGCGTGCCGTCGAAGATGATGGAGCCGCTGTCCGGGTAAAAAATACCGGTGATCATACGGATGAGTGTGGTTTTGCCTGCACCGTTCGGGCCAAGCAGGCCAAATATTTGTCCAGGCTCAATGCTGAGGCTGATATCATCAACAGCTTTTTGGGTGGCAAAATATTTTTTGAGGTTTTTTACTTCGAGTAGCGGCGTCATTTGTTAATCTTCGTTTCAAACAAATATATGCACAATGTGTGGTGTTTGATGGGGTTGCGCGGGTCGATACGCACTATTTAGGTAAAAATGTTCGTGAAGTGGCACGGAAAAAGCGTTTTGCGGACGAGTAAACAAGGCACGATGGATAAGCTAAAAATGATATACCATCCATATTTTATAAATGTCAGATTCGCTCCTCACGCCCCGGTCTTAACTATCTACGATCAATAAATTGAGTTATTCTCAAATTCATAACACAGCACTTTTCTTTAGTTATATATTTTCTGCAACTTTGCTTTTCATTTTTCAAAAGATATGAACAAAAGAAATATCCTTCTTTCTGCCCTTTTAGCTTTCACATTAATCGTGGTTTCGGGATGGGGTTTTTTAGTACATCGCACCATTGCTCAGTTAGCGATCTATGAACTGCCAAGGCCGATGCAGGCCTTCTTTTTTACCAACAAAGATTCCTTGGTGTATGCCGCACCTCGGCCGGATTTGAGACGTACCAAAGACGAATCGGAGGGAAGCAAACATTATATGGACATGGAGCGCTTCGGGCCGGACGCTTTTAAAGTAGTGCCGCATGACTTCGATAAGGCGGTTGAAAAATATACGCTGGACACGCTTCAGAAATATGGTACCCTGCCTTATGTGGTGGTGGAATATATGGATAAGCTGACGCAGGCGTTCCGGTCTCAAAATGCCGACAGTATTGTGTTCTACGCCGCTGACCTCAGCCATTACATTGCTGATGCTCACGTGCCGCTACATACTTCCATCAACTACGACGGGCAGCTAACCGGGCAAAACGGGATTCATGATCTTTGGGAAACGACCGTACCCGAAGTGGAAATTATGAACTACCAGTTGAGCAGCCGGCACAAGGCGCGCTATATCCAGTCGCCGTCGGATGAGATCTGGAAGATCATGGAGCATACCTTTTCCCTGTTGCCTGAAATGTTTGAAAAAGAAAAAGAAGTATCCAAACATTTTACCGATGCGACCAAGTATCGCTGGGAAGTGCGTTGGGGAAAGAACCGGCGCTTTTACACCACAGCGTTTGCGAAGGAATATTCAAAAGCGCTACATGGTTCTATCAACGCCCAGTTAATCGCCTCTTCCAATGCGCTCGCCGATTTCTGGTACACCGCCTGGGTGAACGCAGGTAAACCGGATCTCAACCATCTTGCAGCGTCCTACAACAGAAGAGCGTTTAAAGCGGAAAGAAAAGCGTTCCGGAGAAACCAGCTAATCGGAAAGAAGTTATTGATTGCTACTCAGAGAATGACGAAGGATTAGGGAGGTCCGAGGTCGGGAGACGGGAAGACCGGAGCCGAAAGCCGGAGATTGAAGGTCCGAACTCGGAAGCGTGAAGCGTAGCAATTTTCTTATTCATCATTTAACGCGTCAGAACGATGGATTGCGGGGACGTTTAAAAAAAATATTTACTCAATTTGACAAAGATTGGTCTTATATCAGATACACACGGATTCCTGGATGATAATGTCTTCCGGCATTTTGATACATGTGAGGAGATCTGGCATGCCGGTGATTTTGGCAATGCTGCTATTGCAGACCGGTTAAGGGCCTTTAAACCCCTGCGGGGCGTATATGGAAATATTGATGGCGCAGACATACGTCAGCACTTTGGCGAAATAACCGTCTTTGATATTGAAGAAGTGAAAGTAATGATCAAACATATCGGAGGTTATCCGCCGAAGTATAATACCGAAACTAAAAAACAAATCATCGCCGAAAAGCCACAACTGTTTATTACCGGCCATTCGCATATCTTAAAAGTAATGTATGACGAAGCGCTGCGATGCCTCCATATGAATCCCGGTGCCGCCGGGAAGCAAGGCTGGCAAAAGGTGAGGACGCTGATCAGGTTTGTGATAGACGGAGCCGATTTTAAAGAATGCGAAGTGATTGAGCTGGGGAAAAAAGGTTGACGGTTGATAGTTTACAGATGACAGAAAATATCCTAAGTATATCAGTTTATTTTAAATAGACTTAAGCTGTCAACAGCCAACTAGCAACTGTCATTCCTAATTAGGGAAGAAAGGTTGCCGGTTGATAGTCTTCAGATAACAGAGACTATTATTGTAAATAGACTTAAGCTGTCAACAGCCAACTAACAACTGTCATCTTTGATTAGAACCAACCTCTTCCTTGTCCCACTTCCCGGAAAGGCCAGGGGATAGAAGCCAGCATGATGATAAAGGAAATCGTGTAAAACAAAACCGTTTTGCGATGTTTGGTCGCGTCAGGAATATTCTTTTTCGCGAAGGAGCGGCCTATGTGAACCAGGGTGATAGCGATGATCATACCCAGGATATGTTCCACTGCGAAGAACCGGTACACGGGAGCCTTCATGATATCCCCCATCGGCATTTGCTGAAACAATTTGAGCCCGAAAGTGCCGGTGAACCACTGTACGAGGCCGATCAGGAAGTTGATATCACAACAGATCATTAATAACAATCCTGCTGTAGCGTGACCCTTGGTAAAAGGCTTATTGCCTGCTCCGAGGCTTTTGAAAATCGCTATGATAAAAAGCAATACAATCGCCCAGCGCAAAAAACTGTGTAAATGTAACAATCCGGTTTGCATAGTTTCGAGATTTGTGAGTGCGAAAATAGGCAATTTAATTTTGTAAAAGCTGTACTTTGCAGCGCGGGAGGCCGGGCTTTGGGTTTCCCGTAGAAAGCAGGAATGACACAGGCAGTAATGATTCAGATAAAGTGAAGCGCTGTTATTCCTGAGAACATTTTAAAACACAATCATTATGGCTTTAATTGCACCTTCTTTGTTGGCAGCGAACTTTTTGAACCTACAATCCGAATGCGAAATGATCAACAGCAGCGGGGCAGACTGGCTGCACCTGGATGTGATGGACGGTATGTTTGTGCCGAATATCAGCTTCGGTCCCATGGTCATCGAGTTTGTTCATAAACTCGTAAAGAAGCCCTGCGATGTACATTTAATGATAGAGCAGCCGGGCCGTTACGCCCAGGAATTCAAAAACGCCGGCGCCGACCACCTGACCATTCATATTGAGGCTTGTCCGATGCTTCACCAGGACATTACCCAGATCAAATCATTGGGCATGAAAGCCGGTGTGGCTGTGAATCCGCATACGCCCGTATCGCTGCTCAGCGACATCCTGCACGAGATCGATATCGTTAACCTGATGAGCGTCAACCCCGGTTTCGGCGGACAAAAGTTTATCCCGCATACGCTGGAAAAAATAAAGCAGTTGAAGCAAATGATCACAGAAAGAAAGCTGAACGTGCTCATCGAAATCGACGGCGGGGTAACAGTGGATAACGCCAAAGACATTATGGATGCGGGTGCGGATGTACTGATTGCAGGAAGCACCGTGTTCAAAGCAGACGACCCAATTGCAACGATTGAAAAGTTGAAAGCTATATAATCTGAGTTTTGGATTTTTGTATTTTGATACTCAATGCCAAACGCGTCACGCCAATTTTTAGATAAAAGGATTAAGTGCTTTGCATAACAGGTTCACCTCGTCATTGCGAGCGCCTGTCACAGGATTATTGGGCAGACTCGCTGTATCATTCGTGCTCGCCCGCCTGTGCCATTCGTGTAGCAGTCCGTGATTTGTATATTGGCGCTGCCGCTTTATAGCTGATTCGCTGCCCTTGAACCCCGCCCGGCATAGGTATTTCCTAATTAGGTTCCTTTTAACAGAATTCACATTTGTTAATAAATTAAATGGCACGTTTTTGTCATGAAAAAAGTATATTTGGATAAGAGGGGCAGGCATGCTGCAGAGAGGTTCAGCATGACGCGAAAAATGCCGGTCAGCCCTTTGCCGGGAGCCTTAATGATAAACTATATTAGATTGACAGAAGCAATTATTAACCTGGAAACCGTTAACCCACTGGATTTTTTTGGTGTTAACAATGCAAAGCTCGACATCCTGAAAAAGAAGTTCCCATTACTCAAAATTCTTTCACGTGGTACCCAATTGAAACTGAGCGGCTCGCCCGAACAGATCAAAGCGGCTACGGAGAAAATAAATCTCGCCATTTCTTATCTCGAAAGAAATGGAAGTATGAGTAACAATTATTTCGATCAGATACTGGGTGGCGACGATGCGGAAGTAATAGACAATTTCATGGAGCGTAATCCCAACGAAGTGTTGGTATTCGGTCCTAATGGTAAAAGCGTCAGAGCGCGAACGGCTAACCAGAAAAAGCTGGTGCAGGAAGCGGAAAAAAACGACATCGTTTTTGCGATCGGACCGGCAGGTACAGGTAAAACCTATACCGCCGTGGCGCTTGCAGTGCGTGCTTTGAAAAACAAGCAGGTCAAAAAGATCATCCTGACCCGGCCGGCGGTAGAAGCGGGCGAAAGCCTTGGTTTCCTACCGGGCGATCTGAAGGAAAAGATCGATCCGTACCTGAGGCCGCTCTATGATGCACTGGACGACATGATCCCCGCGGACAAACTCGGATATTTTATGACCACGCGCGCCATTGAAATTGCGCCGCTGGCCTACATGCGCGGACGTACGCTGGACAACGCTTTCATCATATTGGATGAAGCGCAGAACGCGACGGACCTGCAGCTAAAAATGTTCCTGACGCGTATCGGAGCCAATGCCAAAGCCATCATCACCGGCGATATGACGCAGGTGGATCTTCCGAAAAACCAGCGAAGCGGGTTGAAAACCGCCGCGCGCATCCTGAGAAATATACCCGGCATCGGATATATTGAACTGGATGAAGAAGATGTGGTAAGGCACCGTCTGGTTAAAGCGATTATTAAAGCGTACAATGCCGAGCATGAGCGGAGCATGGAAAGGGAAGATTCAAAATAAGACAGACCTGGTGAATATTACTTTTGAAGGTATCCGCCTCGGCGGATGCCTTTTTCTTTTTACATTATTGCTGTCTTGCGGCAACAGCCGTATCGACAACACCCGGAAGATGCTTCACCTGCAAACTTTAGTGAAGAGCGGCGACATGATCGTAAGAGCCGGCAAGGACGAAGTGAGCGAAACCGCCCGTCGTTTCAACCGGAAGGAACAACTGTATTCGCATGTCGGCATCCTACAGGTAGAAAAGGACAGCATATGGGTGTATCACGCGCTGGGCGGGAGCTACAACCCTTCGCAGCGCTTGCTCAGGCAGCCGTTGGAGCAATTCTGCGATCCCGAAGAGGTATATCGTATCGCGGTGTTTCGGCGGGAGCTGTCTGCAGGGGCGCAACAAAAATTAAAACAATGGATCGGGGCTCAATACAACCGCGGTCTGCCATTTGACCTGTTTTTCAATTTTCATACAGATGACCGGATGTACTGTAGTGAGTTTGTATTCAAGGCGCTGAACGCCGCTACGGACGGCGCTTTGCAGCCCTACCTGCACCAGCAGGCGGGGTCGATTTATATTACCATCGATGATTTGTATTTACATCCCGAAGAAAAAAAAATCGCCGCTGTTTCGTTTTAAGAAGATGTGCTCGTTCTTGCAAACCCGCCATGTACCTGCTTTAGCAAGGCATCCACTTCGTACACCGGCTGCCGGCAGGCATATTGCTCGCAGAGAAAGATCGCCAATGCCTGATCCGATGTTTTGCCTTGTAACAGAGGAAACTGATCATTGGACTGCGCAGAGGCCATGATCACTGCATGTGGAAGCGGTTGGTGCAACAATGCTTTGAGTGCCGGTTCGAAAGCGCCCAGCAAAACGATCTCCTGAGTCCCCGTTACCCGCTGGTAAAGTCCTGCCAGCCATACGCCGAACGATGTCGGATACTTTACCGCAACCGTGCTCAAACCATTGATCATGTTGTAAGCACGCTGGCGCCATTCATCGTGGTCCAGCAACAATCCCAGCTCCATGAGGTTAAGCGCCATAGTTGCATTGCCGCTCGGCGTTGCGCCGTCATAAACTTCTTTTTTCCGGACGATAACATCCTGCTGGCTTTCGGGCGTGTAATAGAAATAGCCTTCCGGCTCGGTAAAGTCTTCCGTCACTTGCTCACAAAGCGTTTGAGCTTTTAATAAGTAAGTAGTGTCTGCAGTGATGCGATGCAGTTGCAGCAAGGCCTGTATCAGGTAGGCGTAGTCATCCAGAAATGCGGGGTATTTGGCAACACCGTTTTTCCATACGTGATGCAGGCGGGAATCGTCGCCGCCAAAGGCGTCCAGCAGAAATTGCATATTGTGGATCGCCCTGCTTTTATAAGATTCGTTTCCTGTGGCGGCATATGCTTTACTATATGCCAGGTTCATCAATGCGTTCCAGCCAAGAATGATCTTATCGTCCAGTGCAGGCCGTACGCGTTGGTCACGCACGGCTAACAGCTTCTTGTTGCTTTTGTCCAGGAGCTGTCGCAGGTCTTCTATTTTATATTGGCGGTTGGCCGCAAATTGTGGAAGCGGCTCCAGGATGCGCAAGATGTTCTTGTGCTCCCAATTCCCATTCGCCGAAATATTGTAGAAGTCGCAATACATTTCAGTATCCGGGCCTAAAATTGCTTCAATCTCTGCTCGCTGCCAGACATAATACTTGCCTTCTTCACCTTCGCTGTCCGCATCCAAAGCCGCATAAAAACCTCCGGAGGCATCGAGCAACTCGCGTTCCACAAAGGCCAGCGTATGATCGATGGTCATCTTATATTGATCTTCTCCTGTGATCTGATAGGCTTCGCTCAAGGTGGATACGATCAGTGCATTGTCGTATAACATTTTTTCGAAATGGGGAGCCAGCCATTCCGCATCGGTGGAGTACCGGGCAAATCCGCCTCCCAGCTGGTCATAAATACCGCCTTCGATCATTTTGTCCAGGCTTAATAGCGCCTGCTTCAGGGCAGCGTCAGCCAGAGAGGTGGAGGGAGTGGATCCGTCGCGCGCGGCAACTTTAGATTGATAATAATACCTTAATAAAAACTGGATGGAAAACGTTTGGGGAAATTTAGGCGCTGCGCCAAAGCCACCCCATTGCTGGTCCGCTTGCTTTAGTAAGTTTTCGCAGGCCTCGTCCATTTGCTGTAAAGAAGACGCCTGTGTGCCGGTGTTGATGCCGAAATTGTTAGCTTGTAAAAGATGTTCTGTCAGTCCGCTTGCCTGTTCCTCTATTTCATTTCTTTTATTCTGAAAAGCGTCAGAAACCGCCACCAGCACGTCTTTCCACGAGGCACGGTTCATAACGGCTTTCGGAGGAAAATACGTGCCGCCATAAAAGGGTTTCTTGCCGGGCGTTAAAAAGACGTTCAGAGGCCATCCACCGCTGCCCGTCATCGCTTGCACCGCATCCATGTAGATGTGGTCCAGGTCCGGCCTTTCCTCCCGGTCTATTTTGATATTGACGAAATGCTCGTTCATCAACGCGGCGGTTGCCTCATCCTCAAAGCTTTCCCGTTCCATCACATGACACCAGTGACAGGCTGCGTAGCCGATGCTTACTAATATCGGTTTGTTTTCATTGATCGCCTTCTGCAGCGCTTCTTCACCCCAGGGATACCAGTTCACCGGGTTGTGGGCATGTTGCAGGAGGTAAGGACTCGTTTCGTGGACCAGCGCGTTGGGCATATAGATTCGTATTGATGTGTAGTCTACACCTGCAAAGATCAGGCAAGTTTTGGTGTCGGGTATTTCAGGAGAGAACCGGGAATTATTTGCCCCAACCCCATTTCAAAAAAACGGGCATTGCTTTGCCCCAGGTGGCAACATCGTGACGGCCTTCATTCAGTTCAAGGTAGGTAATATCTTCAGCCTTATATCCTTTCGACATCAGCTCTTTGATATGGTCGAGCGTATCATCGATCGAATCAATAATACCGTTGTTGTTCCTGTCGCCGCTTTCGTCCAGCTTGCCGCATTCGAAAAAGAACTTCAGGCCGGGAGTATATTTCCCTTTCCTGATCTGCTGCTGCATGATCCGGTGTTGGTCATCGTTGTATTTTTTGTCGGACTGATCGAGGCTGCGCCACCAGAGTGATCCTGAAAAAACGCCCACTTTAGAGAAGACGTTCGGGTTGGACCACACCATGTCCAGCGCACTGAGGCCGCCGAGAGAAAACCCTGCATAAGCCATTTCTTTGAAGCGGCTGACTTTGTAATTGGATTGTATGAATGGAATCAATTCTGACAAAACAAATTTGGTGTAAGCCCCTGCTTTCGCACCGCGGCCGAGATAATCTTTTTTGGAAGCGATGCCATACTCCTGCGTACGCTCTGTGCCCGCCGTGATAGCCACGGAAAGGACGGGCTGGAGCGCGTTTTCCTGGTACAGTTGATTCAGTATGTTTTCATACCCCATCACAGGCATATCCTGTCCGTCGTTGATCAGGAGCAGGCTCATTGCCGCCGTGTCTGCCACATTAGTAGGGAGGTAGCATTGCAAGGCAACGTCGCGTTTTAAATGTTTGGATGGTAAGGTGATGATATCAGTAACCAAATACGTTTCGACTGCAGTTTCCATTGAGCCAAAAATAGGAAAATTGTGTACTTTATATTATTTAATTATTAAATCCCACTGAATGTATCTGGTCTGACCGTCCCGGTCTGACCAGATGCCGGGCTTTACGGCCCGAACCGGTCTTTCGCGCCTAAAACAATTTTTGCTGGTATCATATAAAAAAATATATTTGGTTGTAAAGTATAGCGGCAGGCCTTCCAGTAGCTGTAGGGCCGATGGAATCCAAATGAACTCGGACAACCGCTGTATTTTATCAATGAACTGCACTAAAGATCACCTGTTAAAGAACAACACATGAGTGAACTGCAACTGCTGGCAGAAAAAGAGATAAAACGCATTTCAGGCGATCGTAATCTGGCTATTACCATTTTATTTGAAAACGATTATCCGGCGAAAGCGATAGCTGCTCACAGGGTGAGAACAGCGATAGTGCAGGTATCACAATATTAAAAATCTAAAAATAATCTGATGAAACGTTCATTATAAAATTTTCATTTTTATTACACAGGGGAATAATCCCGATAGCTATCGGGATATCCCTGATACGTTCCATTCGACCTTTAAAAACATAAATATTTACGAATGAAAAAAATCGGTATTCTTCATGGTAAGGAAAGATCTTTTCCCAAAGCCTTTGTGGACAGGGTCAACAGTAAAAACGTGGAAGGCATTATGGCTGAGCCGGTTCATATAGACAAAGCGATCCAGGGCGTGCACAGCGGCTATTCGGTGATCATCGACCGGATCTCACAGGATGTACCTTTTTACCGGACCTGGTTGAAAAACGCGGCACTTACCGGGACGGCAGTGATCAATAACCCTTTCTGGTGGAGCGCGGACGATAAGTATTTTAACAACTGCCTGATGACGCAGATCGGCGTGCCGGTTCCCAAAACAGCGATCCTGCCTTCAAACGAAATGCCCGATGATACCGGCCCCGAGTCGTTTAGCAACTTATCGTATCCGCTGGATTGGGAGTCGATATTTGCTGAAGTTGGTTTCCCGGCTTATATGAAACCGTTTGCCGGTGGAGGTTGGAAAAATGTCTACAAGCTGAACAACAAAGAAGAATTTTTTGAAAAACATAACGAAACCGGCCAGCTGGTGATGTTACTCCAGGAGGAAATTGTTTTCGAGGAATATTACCGTTGTTACTGCATCGGCGGAAAGCATGTGCGTATCATGCCTTATGAGCCTCGTAATCCTCATCATCTCCGGTATCGCGCGGATTTTTCTCCATCAGAGCAGCAGCTTAATGAGATGACGGACATCGTATTAAAAATAAACCGGTACCTCGGGTATGACTTTAATACGGTGGAGCTGGCGCTGAGGGATGGTGTGCCCTACGCGATTGATTTTTGCAATCCGGCGCCCGATGCGGATATTGCCAGTGTAGGTCCGGATAATTTCGAGTGGGTGGTAGAAACGGCTGCGAATTTTGCCATTGAAAAAGCGCTCGCGAACAATGGAGGCGATCAATTAACGTGGGGCGAATATGTAAAGCATAGTGCGGGGCGATAAGGGGGGGTGCAGGAGCTGAATGGATGATGAGCAATGGGCAATGGACAATAGTTCATAGTCGATAGTTAATGGTTAATAGTCAATAGGCGATAAGCAATAGGCAATACGCAATGAGCAATGGACCATCGGCAATGGACAATAGTCAAAGGTCAATAGGCAATGAGCAATGGACCATAAGCAACAGGCAATAGGCAATGAGCAATAAGCAATGGACAATAGGCAATGGACCATCGGCCATAAGCATAAAGATCCGGCATCTGGTGTCAATCGGATATCGGGAATGAGCATCAAGAAAAGAGAAACCAAAATAATATGGTCTTAAATTATAAAACATTTACCCTGGGGGTGGAAGAGGAGTACATGGTACTGGACCCGGAGACTTACGAACTGAAAAGCCACGAACAGCGCATTGTGCAGGAGGGACAAAAGAGTATCAAGGACAAAGTGAAAGCGGAAATGCACCAGGCCGTGGTGGAAGTGGGCACGGATATCTGCCAGGACATTGACGAAGCTTATAAGGATGTCGCTTTTTTGCGCAAGACGATCAGCGATATTGCCGGCGACCTGGGGCTGACGCTCGGGGCTTCCGGTACCCACCCTTTCAGTCATTGGGAAAAACAACTGATCACCGATCATCAGCGCTATAACGAGATCATTGCTGAGCTACAGGAAGCGGCCCGCAGCAACCTGATCTTTGGCCTGCACGTGCACGTAGGCATGGAAAGCCGCGAGCTGGCCAATCATATTGCTAATTCAACGCGCTATTTCCTGCCGCATATTTTTGCATTGAGCACCAATTCGCCTTTCTGGGAAGGCCGGACCACCGGCTACAAATCGTACCGGACAAAAGTGTTTGACAAGTTTCCAAGAACGGGTATTCCTGACGCGTTCGAAAGCATTGAAGCCTACGACAACTATGTCAAAATGCTGATCAAGACCAATTGCATCGACAATGCGAAGAAGATCTGGTGGGACCTCCGTGTACATCCTTTCTTTAACACGGTGGAGTTCAGGATCTGCGATATACCAATGACGGTTGATGAAACCATTGCTATTGCTGCTTTGTTTCAGGCAATCTGTGCGCGTATCTACATGTTGCGTAGTAAGAACCTGAACTATATCCAATACTCCCGCGCACTGATCAATGAAAATAAGTGGCGTGCCAGCCGTTATGGACTGGACGGCTACCTGATCGATTTCGGGAAGGAGGAGGAAGTCAATACCCGCGCGCTGATCTATGAATTGCTGGACTTTGTAGACCCTGTTCTTTCTCACCTGGGCAGCCGGCATCGTATCGAATATGTTCATAAAATACTGGAGCAGGGCACCGGCGCCGACCGTCAATTAGCGGTGTACGAAGAAACCAAAGACCTGGCCCAGGTGGCCCGGTATGTCAGCGATCACTTTTTAGATGGTATTTAGCGGGGCTTGTCAGGCACCAGCATCACTTCATAAACAGGGCTGAACAGATAAGTTTTATTGGTCGCAATCTCCAGGCAGGTGTACCTTTTGGTGCGGCGTTTCCCTTTTTGAAACACGCGACCATCTTTCAGCCGGAACAATGCGCCTTCGGGGATATCTTCCACCAGGTGGTGTCCTTCTTTCCGCGGGTCGTAGCGGTACAGCACGCGCTGCAGGCTTTCTTCAGAGCAGGTTGAGGCGCCGGGATTGTGCAGCGTCCGTAATAGCTCTGCTTCTATATCTCCGGGAAAAATCTTTTTTTCGATGAATTGTGCCAATACCTGTCCGTAGACGGTTTTCCATTCCCGTCCGTGCGCCTGCACCCGGTTACCGTATTTTTCAAAAGTGATCAGGTGGGCCAACTCGTGCAGCAAGGTAATGAGGAAAGCATACCGGTTCAGGTTGCCGTTGACGCTGATCCGGTGGTTTTTAGTGTCGACACTGTGGCGATAGTCGCCCAGTACCGAATTCCTGCTTTTAGCGATGGTCAGGTGAACCTTATAAAAGTTGAGGTAAGCGATCACAGGTTCATAAGTATGTTCAGGTAAGTATTGCGCCAGTTCTAATAGGGGCACTTCCTTCTTAGGCATTCTTGTTATTCCTTAAAGCTTTTTGTAAAGATGAAACTTCGATGATCGTGTACAGCATATAAATACCCAGACTGCCGAAAAGAGACGGCTTGTTCACATTGCCGCCATTCAGGTAGATATAAACAAAAGCAGCGATCGCACATACAAACAGGCGAATGATAAACCCGGCGTAAAACACACGAACGAACACATGCGGGTTGGGGTTGCGGATGGCTTTTAAACCGTTACGAACGGTAAAGATGCCGATCAGGAATAAGATGATGTTGGCGATCAGCAATACACCCGTATCAGCGCCGGCCTGCGTGAGTGTTTTTTTAAATACCAGGAAGAACGCGCTCAGCAACACAAATACTAATATCATCAGTTTCAGAGGATTGAATCCATTTTTAGTCGCGTCCATGATGCTTGTCCTTTTTCCCGGTTTCTTTAATTAGTTTATAAAATGTGGCTGCCAATACCAGCAAAGGTAAGGCTACTGTCAATAACGGTGCTATATCAAATTTCTGATCCAGCTTGATGCCTGCGTACACACTCAGGGCAATCAGGGCGATGAGCTGCGCGCCGATCCCCAGGTAGCGGAGCCATGATGAATAATTTTTGGAGTCCAAGTGTATTTTATTATAAAACTACAAATAATTATCTTGTAGGTCAGCCAATGCAAGTTTTCGAATTTTAAGAAATAATATTTACATTAAAATGTAGATTTACCGCAATTTTGCTCCATTGGCAATGAAGAGCTGATGAATCTTAAACAGAATATTGAATGAAGAAATCCGTTAGAATTTTTTGGCGATTGTTTTTTATAGGACTGGGCTGCTTTGTGGCCATTCTGCTGATGGCGAATTTTGGCGTCTTTGGCAAAATGCCTTCGATCGAAGAGCTTGAAAATCCAACGATAGCGCAAGCCTCCGAAGTATATGCCAGCGATGGAACCCTGATGGGAAAATACTATCTGCCCTCCGGTAACAGGAGCATTGTAAAGTACAAAGAGATTTCGCCTAACGTGATCAATGCGCTCGTGGCTACCGAAGATAAACGGTTTTATGAGCATTCGGGCATCGATATTATCGGCACTTTGCGGGCGGTGTCTTCCGGTGGAACGAAAGGGGGTGGTAGTACCATCACGCAGCAGCTGGCGCTGGCGCTTTTCAACGAACGCGCCAGGAACCCGGTGAAAAGGGTTGTCCAGAAACTGAAAGAATGGATCATTGCCGTAAAGCTCGAACGCAATTTTACTAAAGAGGAAATACTGGCGCTGTACCTTAATGCCGTTGCTTATCCTGATAATGTTTACGGTATCAGAAATGCTGCTAAACGGTTTTTTCAAAAAGAGCCGGCGCAACTGAGTGTGGATGAAGCTGCTTTATTAGTAGGCAGTATCAACGGGCCGGGTATCTTTAATCCCCGCCGCAATCCGAAAGCCTCAATGGACCGGCGAAATCTTGTGTTGAGCAGGATGGCTGAAAACGGTAATATTTCTGCGGCAGAAGCTGCCAATCTTCAGGCTAAACCTATCGGGCTCAATTATAAAAAACCGAGTGAGGATCTGGGATACGCGCCTTATTTCAGAGAGGTACTGAGGGATGAGATAAAAAATCTTTTAAAAGATATAAGCAAACCGGACGGCTCCTCCTATAACATTTATAATGATGGATTAAAAATATATACGACCATCAACCCGGTAATGCAGTTATATGCTGAGGAGGCGGTGGCAAAGCAAGCTCCCCAGCTGTATAAAAATGTGATCCGGCAGAGTTTTGTCAGGAATGGAAGCGTCTGGAAAAAGCATGAAAACGTGCTGGAAGCTGCTATGAAAAATAGTGAGCGCTGGCGCAATCTTGCCGACGATGGATTGACCGATAAAGAGATAAAAGCCACTTTCTTCGAAAAGACACCCATGAAAGTATTTGCCTGGAATGCTGCGCGCGAGAAAGACACTGTAATGACACCGTATGATTCCATCAAGTATCACCGGTTGTTTACGCAGGCAGGCTTCATGGCGATGGATCCTTTAACGGGTGAAGTGAAAGCCTGGGTGGGCGGTATCGGTTTTAATACTTTTAAGTATGACCACGTCAATTTAAATACCAAAAGGCAGGTCGGCTCTACGATCAAACCTTTGTTATACGGCGAGGCGGTAGAAGAGCTGAACTTCACACCGGAGACACCGGTTCAGGATGTTCAGCAAAGCTTTGGCCCGGGCCAGCTGGTACCAGCCACCGGCGGAAGCTGCACGGGGCGTACAATGCCGATGGCCAATGCGCTGGCATGGTCCCGAAACTGCGCTACGGCCTATATCATGAAACAGGTAGGTCCCGGTAAGTTTGTTGATTTTCTGCAAAGGATAGGTGTGCCAACCAAAGTAAAGCCTTATCCTTCGATCGCCTTGGGTTCCTGTGAGCTGTCCTTGTTCGAAATGATGTGGGCGTATTCCATTTTCGGTGGCCGCGGATTTTCTACCAAACCGTATTTCATTAGCAGGATTGAAGACCGCAATGGTAATGTGATCAAGCGTTTTGACTACAGCGCCAACCGCAGGGAGGCCATCAGTGAGGCAACAGCATATATCATGTCCAGAATGATGCAGGGGCCGGTTGATAAAGGCACAGCAGCGGGACTTCGTGCCCGGTTAGGCGCTGCCGAGATGGCCGGTAAAACAGGTACTACCAACGATAACAGTGATGCCTGGTTCATGGGCTTTGTCCCTCAATTAATGGCCGGCGTTTGGGTAGGAAGTGATGACCGCTTTATAAGGAATGAAGGATCCGGCGGTTTTGGTGGCGCGGCTGCAAGACCCATCTGGGAGCACTTCTTCAAAAAAGTGTATGGCAATAAAGATCTGGGTATTAATAAAGAAGATCGCTTTATAGAACCACCGACCTTGAGCAATGAAGCGGTAAGCGCAGATCCTTCTTCCCTCATATTTGACGATAGTATAGAGCCAACCGCGGCCGGAGAAGATTTGGGCGTGGGTACGGAGCAGGACTACCTGCAAAACAGCGGTGAATATATTGGTCCTGAGTCGGCACCATTACCGGAAGATCCTAACAAGCCCAAGAAGCCTGTAAAAGATACCACCCGTAAGAAGGCTGTGAAAGAAAAACCTATTGGCACTCCCGAAGAGCCTAAAAAGAAAAAGGGACTGTTCCGGAAAATATTTGGCAAGAAAGAGGAGTAATCGTTTCGCCGAAGACGAGTCGCCGGACGTTTATAATTAGAATATTGATCATAAAGAGGGATAAGACTGATAAGCCTTATCCCTCTTTCTATCTTAAAGTGATAAGCCTACCGCTAAAGCTTTGATCAGTAAACAGCTTCAGGGCGGCGTTATTCGCCCGATTCCATCTATTGATTTTCTTTGATGGTGCAGCCGTACATCGCTGCTGCAAACCCGATCAAAAACAAGGCCCTGGCCAGCCATTTATTCTTCCGGGTGATGGCGCCCAGGACAAAGAACACTAAGGCGGCTGCAAGTCCTTCAAGTCCCATCAACACCGGCCTGTTGGAAGGCGGATTCTGCTGGCTGTTTACAGCCGCATTACTGTTTGTTGATGCTTCGCCTGTCATCCGGTAAAATACTTCAGCTCTCACCAACGCCCCTGGTGGAAAACAGCGGGTGTTTGTTTCAGATATTGTTGGATTAGCAGAAAGCAGGTCGTAGCCAATCCACGCCGAAAGTTGGCTGAAAGCAGTTGCCATCTCCGGCTCGTCATCATCGATGTGGTTGCCGGGGTAGGGAGCGGCTGCAAGCCCGTTTGAGATTATCAGTAATAATGCAATAAAATAATGTGGTAAAGGGGAAACGCGTGTCATGGTGTTTAGGTTTTAAAATGAACATTGGTAAGCAGAATAAATACTCAAAGGCTCAATGGGAGTGTATATCTGGCGAATGCTAATCACCTTTCCGGTAAGAACCTCGCCCACTGTTAATTAAGAATTTTGTGTTACGGATCTGCCTGCTATTTTTAAAAAGTGTCATAGGTTTTGAAATGGTGATTGTGTCATGATGGTGGTTTTAAGAAGTCAACTATGAAAGATCTTTTTTCTTCGCGTAGAGGGAATGAAATGATCGGTCTTACATATCTGTTTGAGGTTTTCTTCAGGCTTCATTTTTACTTAGCGAAGCTGTATGCAGAGAAGCATCTTAGATAGAAGGTAAAATATGTGAAATATTCAATATAGGCAAAATTTTTGAACTTTTAAAGGAAGGTCCGTCCATCTTGCGCCGCATAAATTTCGCCGGGTTTGCCGCTCCCCGCCCTTCTTTGGTCATTGCGTGTTATATTTGCACGAATTTTTTACTCATATAAATTACATAGTAGTATATGGCAGATATTTTTGAAAGGTTATTGAAGAATTACGGACCCATTGGCCAGCACCGCGAAAGAGCACATGGTTATTTCGCATTTCCCAAACTGGAAGGAGAGATCGGCAGTCGCATGAAGTTTAGAGGCAACGACGTAATTGTTTGGAGTTTAAACAATTACCTCGGACTGGCGAATCATCCCGAGATCAGGAAGGCAGATGCTGACGGGGCTTCGGAATTCGGATTGGCATTGCCGATGGGTGCGAGAATGATGAGTGGCAACAGTAACCTGCACGAGCAACTGGAAGCCGAGCTGGCCGCTTTTGAGGGAAAGGAAGATGCCGTATTACTGAATTTTGGTTACCAGGGAATGGTAAGTATCATAGATGTGCTTTGCAGCCGTCACGATGTGATCGTGTACGACGCGGAAAGCCACGCCTGCATTATAGATGGTCTGAGATTACATCCGGGACATCGTTTTGTTTTTAAGCACAACAATATTGAAGACTTTGAAAAACAGATGCAGCGCGCTACTTCTTATATTGAAAAACAAAATAAAGGGGGAGGTATCCTCGTGATTACCGAAGGTGTATTTGGTATGGCGGGTGATCAGGGTAAATTGAAGGAAATCGCCGAGCTGAAAAATAAATACAACTTCCGGTTGCTGGTAGATGATGCTCATGGTTTTGGAACGTTGGGCGCAACCGGTGCCGGCGCTGGTGAAGCACAAGGTGTTCAGGATCAGATCGATCTTTATTTTTCCACCTTTGCGAAATCAATGGCCTCTATCGGAGCCTTCGTTACAGGCGACCGCAAGATCATCGATTATATACGCTACAATATCCGCAGCCAGATCTTTGCTAAAAGTCTGCCGATGCCTTTGGTAGTAGGTAACCTGAAAAGGCTGGAGCTGTTAAAAACGCGCCCCGAGCTGAAAGAAAAGCTTTGGGAAAATGCGTTGAAACTGCAGCAGGGTCTGAAGGATAGAGGATTCGATATTGGTAATACGGATTCAGTAGTGACTCCTATATATATGAAAGGAGGTGTGGAAGAAGCTACCGCCATGGTAATGGATCTGAGAGAAAATTATAAGATCTTCTGCTCTATCGTTGTATATCCTGTTATTCCGCGCGGGCACATTATCTACCGCCTGATCCCCACTGCGGCCCATACAGATGAAGATATCCAGTTAACCCTGGAGGCATTTACCGCTGTGAAAGAAAAGCTGGATGCGGGCGCCTACAAGACCAACGCGATCCCTGATATGGCTGAAAAGAAATAACAAACATCAGCCACCGGTTGATGAAAAACGGAGCGTGCTCCGTTTTTTTTGTACACAGGAATGCCGGTGCATTCGGGCAGGCATCTGTCCAAATTGAAAAATAAGATGAAAGCATAAAAGAAAAGCCCCTGCATTGCAGGGGCTTTTCAATATAGTAAGTAAGGTATTACTTATTTCACGCGATTTACAGCTACTTCGTTTACGATTTTTTTGCTGTTGCTTACGTTGTACACGCTGATGGTTTTTCCTTTCACATTAGAAATAGTGAAAGTCAGGTCATATTCGCTGTACACGTCGTTATCGAATTGGTAGTTGCGAACGATTTTTTTGCCGCTTACTTTCTCGTTGTACAGTACGTTACCGTCATTGTCAGTAACGGATACGAAGAACACTTCGTTAGCTTTGTTGTCCAAAGACAGTCTGTACACAGGCAGGTCGTTTACGTTACCCACGTAGCTGATCTCTGCTTTTTTGTCTTCATCGTTCACTGCAAATGCAGGAGCTGCGATAGAAGTTGTAAAAAGAGTTACTAAAGCTAAAGCGAAAGTTTTTGTTTTAGATAAATATGTTTTCATTGTATAAAGTTTATATTTTAAAAAATTTGTTTAAAAATGAGCCTGCTCACCAGGCTGTGATTTTACTTCGAAACCGGTCCGGTGGTTGTCAAAGTGTTGGCAAATAATAACCCTAATTCGTAGGCTACTTTTTTTGCTTGTAAAAGAACTGTTTTCATAATTGTCTCCTTTTTTAAATTCTTCAAATAATTTCTCGTCACTATATGGACCTAATCGCCAGGCGGCAAACAAAACGAGACAAGCGAAAGTTGGTTTTTAGCGCTTACTTAATCATACCGGTATTTTGTATTGATTATGTATTTATGACACAAAGATAGAACACCCCGGAGCCTGTTGCAAACCATTCTGAAGCAGTTTTCAGGAAGCTAAAATTTTAAAAAAGAAGTATAATTAATTGATTTATAAAGTCTTGTATTTATGAATTGAATGACGTCCAAAGGCGAAACCGCACTAGAAAATATCTGGCCTACAGGCGGAAATTTTCCGGAATCTTTTTGAGAAGGCGAAAGAATGTGTCCTGAAAAAAGGTTTAGAGATCGATAAACAGGCTTTGTTCAGGATCAGGTCGTTTATCTCCAGAAAGGCGTTCGGTTTCGTTCAAAAAAAATAATGAAGGAGATATTTAGGAATCGAAAAGACGGAGCAGCATCAATCGTTTAAACGGTTCATAATTTTTCAAAAACGAGCGTTCATCTTTATATAACGTACAAAAATCCCCTCATCTATTTAAAAAATATTATCTTAACGGCCTGTTTTATATCACAGATAAACTCAATAGATAGAACATATAATTTACAAAATAATGGATATTGCAGTCAGCAAAAGTTTACATCATTTCAGGACGGAAGTCGGCACGAGATTTCAACTCTATAATAGTCTTTTTACATCGCTTCCATTTCACAAAATGGAAAAAACAGGCATCCTGCTGTCGCTTTTTTCGAGCAATTGTGAAGAAGGGTATGCACGGTCGCAGAGTCCGGTAGACATCATCAACGAGTTTTTCAATAAGCACACGACGCTTAGCAGCGAAAAGGAACGGCTCGACCTCTTGTTCAAATTCAATCAATATGTAGAAAGGCAGGTCGTATTATTTGACGCTTTGGAAGATGCGGCCTATAAAAGCACGCATGACCTGAGTGGCGCCGGAACCTTAAAACAAATCATGGGCGACGTAGCGCAAAATAACAATGCTGACGCGCTGGCCGAAGTATTAAAGACCTTCTGCGTAAGATTGGTGCTGACAGCGCACCCTACCCAGTTCTATCCCGGGTCTGTGCTGGGTATTATACATGATCTCAGTCGCGCTTTAATAAAGAATGACTCGGTTGAGATCAATACGTACCTGCAGCAATTAGGTAAAACGCCTTTTCTTAAAAAGAAAAAGCCGACACCCTATGACGAAGCCATCAGCCTCGTTTGGTTTCTCGAGAATGTATTTTATACCGCGGCGGGCCGTATCGTCAATGAACTGAAAAACCAGTTTCCCGAAGCGGTTTCAGATCAGAATGCCGTGTTGCAGATGGGTTTCTGGCCAGGGGGCGACCGCGATGGTAATCCTTTTGTAAAATGTGATACGACATTGAAAGTCGCGGACGCCTTGCGTGGCGCGATCCTGAAATGTTATTACTCTGATGTAAGGCGTTTAAAACGCAGGCTAACGTTCCATGGTGTGGAAGAGCCCATTGCTGCTTTAGAAACCAAACTTTACGACAATGTGTTCGTTCCGGGATTTGAAATAAACATTACCACCCGGGAAATCAAAGACACGCTGGTCGGTATCAAAAAAACACTCGAAGAAAAACATAACGCCCTGTTTACAGCCCAGGTGCAAAGCCTGATCAACAAGATCGACCTGTTTGGACTGTACTTTGCATCGCTCGATATCCGCCAGGACAGCGGCATTCACCAGAAATTACTGGAAACGGTGGCTGCGCATGGGGATGGTGTCGTTCCATCGAACTACAACGAAATGAGCGAGGCCGAAAAAATAAAAGCATTGCTCCGGATCAACAAAACGGTCAACAACGAGATCTTCGAAGATGAAGTAGCGCGCGA
Organism: Niabella sp. ZPM-14; assembly: GCF_055693045.2. Taxonomy (NCBI): domain Bacteria; kingdom Pseudomonadati; phylum Bacteroidota; class Chitinophagia; order Chitinophagales; family Chitinophagaceae; genus Niabella; species Niabella sp. ZPM-14. The sequence continues at coordinate 1,716,007 of NZ_CM181148.1, read as the reverse complement.
CACGGCTCAGATCCCGACCGTTATCGCCGAGATTCAGCGTGCCAACGGGGAAGCCGGTTGCAACCGCTATGTGATCAGTCATTGCGAAAGTACCCTGAATATTATTGAAGTGTTTGCCTTGTTTAAAATGCAGGGATTTGCAGATGATGCCATCAATGTAGACATCGTTCCGTTGTTCGAGACCATCGATGATCTGAGCAACGCAGCAGACATCATGAAAAGCTTGTACGGCATTCCTCAATATAAAGAACATCTGAAAAGGCGCGGTAACACCCAAACGATTATGCTGGGCTTTAGTGACGGAACGAAGGATGGCGGTTACCTGATGGCCAACTGGAGTATTTATCGCGCCAAAGAAGAGCTGACACGCATTACCAAGTATTACGGCTTTGAAGTGGTGTTCTTTGATGGCCGGGGCGGACCTCCCTCGCGCGGCGGTGGTAAAACGCATAAATTTTACGCATCCATGGGCAGCAATATCTCCAACCGCGAGATCCAGCTGACGATCCAGGGGCAAACCATCAGCTCCAACTTCGGTATTATCGACTCTGCACAATACAACCTCGAACAATTGCTTAATGCGGGCATCACCAACAATCTGTATGCCGACAGGCATGCGCCGCTGACGGGTAAACAGGAAGAGCTGTTGCAGGAACTTTCTTCCTACGGGTTCGACGAGTACAAGAAATTGAAAGAGCATCCTTTGCTCGCCAGTTATCTTTATGAGGTAAGTCCGCTGCGGTTTTACAGCGAAACCAATATCGGCAGTCGCCCCGCCAAGCGCGGAAAATCGCAGGGCGATATTTCGCTGAAAGATCTGCGTGCCATTCCGTTCGCAGGGGCATGGAGCCAGTTGAAGCAAAACGTGCCGGGCTTTTTCGGCGTGGGTGCTGCGCTCAAGAAGATGGAATATATCGGTCGTTTTGAGGAAGTGAAGAAATTATATGAAAACTCCCTGTTCTTCAAAACATTGATCGACAACTGCGAAATGGCGATGTCAAAATCTTACTTCCCGCTGACGGCGTTCCTGGCAGAAGATGAAACATACGGTGAACTGTGGAAGATGATCTATGAAGAGTTTCAGCTCACGCTCCAATATGTATTAAAGTTGTCGGGCAATACCGAGCTCATGGGCGGTTATCCCGTAGATAAACTCTCCATTTCCATGCGCGAAAGGATCGTGCTGCCTCTGTTAACGATTCAGCAATATGCTTTGAGCAAGATCCGTGAGATTGAGTCAGCGAGCGAAGATAGCGATGACCTGAAAGATACCTACGGCAAGCTCGTGATGCGCTGCTCTTTCGGTATCATCAACGCCGGCAGAAACTCTGCCTGATCTATTATCAGCCTGCAAGCCGGGGATATAAACTACCCGGCTTTTTTTATTGGGTGCATGACATTTCTTTCACTTTGTATTCTCTGGATGTTCTTCGCGTATGCTGCGGTTACATCCATGATGAATTTAAAAAATGTTTTGCCCCCTTTATTTTATAACACTTTACTATAAAAACACATCCTTACATTTGTTGACGTGAAAAGGACAACAGATCCGTTATAAATCTATGTCCGACTAAAGCGTTCTACCCGATAAATGTTAATAAATGAAATATATCTTCAAATGGGTGCTTCCTGTGTTGATCGCCACCGTTCTCACCTCCTGTAGCAATGTGACCAGTAATGATCCCAATGTGGTGCTCCGGGAATTCTTTGAGCAACTGGCGCAGAAAGACATTGACGGCGCTTCCAAATATGTTACCAAAGACAGTAAGCCCACGATGGAGATGATGAAGAAGGGGCTAGACATGGCCGGGAAAATGAAAGATTCCCTTCCCGAAAGCGATCCCATGAAGGACTTTGAAGATGTGGAAATGGAGCCTGCCCGCATTATGGGCGACTCGGCCTTCATCGTTGTAAAAAGCAAAACGAAAAAGCGGCCGGATGCCGAGTTTAAATTATTAAAACAGAGTGATGGCTGGAAGGTCGACTTCACGATGTCTACGCTGATGCGTATGGGAGAAAAAAGCATGAAAGAGCAGGGCGATACTTTGGGAATGAGCAGGGAAGAGATGCAGCAAGGAGTAGAGATGGCCGACAGCATGCTGAAAAATATGGACCCGAAGATGCTGGAAGAAATACAGAATAAACTCGAGCAGCTGAAATAACGTGTTGCGAACGACGATCAATTTCGATACCATTCAAAAAGAACAATCATGAAGAAGATACTATCAGGTTTGGCCATTACTATGGGAATAATAATGAGCTCCTGTAACAGCGGCGCAGATGCCGAAGCTGCCGACAACGATCTGGCAGCGGCTACGGGATTTGTCCAGGCGGCGCTCAAAGGCAAGTACGACAGAGCCGCTGATTTCATGCTGCACGACTCGCTCAATGATGAAAGATTAGATGCTGTGTCGCGGATGGAACTTTCTTCCGATGAGAAGCAGGGATTATGGGATGCCAGCATCAATATTCACAGCCGCAAACTGATCAACGACTCCACCAGTATCATTGTTTACTCCAATTCCTTTCACAAAGAAAACCACGACACACTGAAAGTGGTCAGGAAAGAGGGGAAATGGCTGGTCGATTTTAAATACCTTTTCGACCATGAGTAGAACTACCATTAAAAACGTAGTTTTGCAGACTTAAAAGTGATATCCTAAAAAAACCAATACAGCCTTTATGTCAACAATCCAACATCCCTGGCATGGTGTAAGTTACGGTGCGAATGCTCCCGAATACGTGAACGCGATCATCGAGATCCCCGAGGGATCAAGGTCCAAATATGAAATCGACAAAGAGACAGGGTTGCTGAAGTTGGACCGGGTGATCTACTCCTCCTTCCACTACCCGGTGAATTATGGCTTCATTCCCCAGACCCTGGGACAGGATAATGACCCGCTGGATATCCTGGTTTTATGCTCTCAATCCATTCGTTCTTTATGCCTGGTGCAGGCCAAGGTGATTGGCAATATGCAAATGATCGACAGCGGCGAGCGGGATGATAAGCTTATCGCGGTAGCGCTCAACGATCCGTCTGTAAGGCAGTATGATAATATTGATGAGCTTCCCCAGCATTTTTTGTTAGAAATGCGCAATTTTTTTGAGCAGTACAAGGTGCTGGAAGATAAAAAAGTGGTGATCGATACTTTCCAGGATAAAGAAACTGCGTTGCCTATTGTGTCTGAAGCCATTGAATATTACAAAGAGAAATACAGGCAGTAAGGCCAGGATCCGCTTGTAGTCTGTTTTTGAATGCCCCGACGGTTACCAACCATTTCTTTTTTAAAAAGCGTGCAACTTTTTAAAGGATAAGCCCTTCCTTACAAAAACGTTCCTAACCAAATTGCCGTTTTGAAGTATTTTTTTGCACTCATTTCACCCTTATTGCTGGGCTTAACCGTGGCCGGGCAGTCCGACTTTCTCCGGACTGTAAAGCAGTATTACCGGGTAGATCCTTACCAGGGTACCTTTTCTGCGTTTGTAGACGCGCTTACCAGCGACACCGCCTTACTCGATAAGCAGATCTTTAAACAGACAGACTCTACAGGCTACTATGTAAAAGGCCGGTATGAAGTGTTCAATCCTTATGGCATGAACGCTGACCGGGTGGACATGATCTTCTACGAAAGTCCGTTTGTTTATAAGGAAAAAACGCTTTTTAGTTTTTACACCTACCAGATCACCGCTTATTTCCCGGACACCGATCTGAGCCGCCGTGTTCTTTTGAAGGACTACCGGAAACTTTCGCGGTTATTAAAGAAAGACCTGTATCGCACGGAAACCAAAAGTTTGAAAGGATACAATGGTATTGCAGACGGGGAAATAATGACTTTTAAAAACTCAGATTTTGTGTTGGAGCCCGCTGTCATCAGCTGGCAGACCCTGAAGTCTACGCCACAATTGGCAATGACTATTATCGTCAGGTTCAGGCAGCAGCGGAATTACGCGGTGGCGCTGGACAGCCCGCTGGAACTTTATTAGGATCGTGCGAATGAAATCAGAACATTTCGGTTTTAATCGTAACATAATATGAGTAAGAAATGGCTTTTAGCGGTAGGTCTTCTGCTGTCCGTCCAGGGATTTGCCCAGCAGGATTTTATAAAGTTTGTCGGAGATTATTACCGCGTCGATCCGTTCGAAGGAAACTTTTCGGCGTTTCTCAAGGTGCTTTCCAGTGACAAGCAGTTGCTCAACAGGAAAGTTTATTTCGATCGACCGTCTCATATCAGTCGGGTATCCGGCACTTACAAAGTCTTCAATCCTTATAAAGTGAATGCTACTGAAGTAGCCGTCGAGTTGATGGCCCAGCCGGAGACCATTTATTTCGGTGTCCCCACACCGATGTTCGAGTACAAGCTCACCGCCCGCTTTGAAGATACTCCACACGCGAGAAGAAAACTGAAGAAGGATTTCTGGCTGCTGGTCAACCGGTTCAGATGGCTGTATGTGACCGGTTTCTATGAAACCGAGCCGATCAAGCGCAAATACCTGCGCGAAATAAACGATACCTACACTTTCTGGTTCAAGGGGTACAAAGACCAGAGCGCCTCCAGGGTCTACTGGGAGGTGTTGCCCTCCACTAATGAAATTGAAGTGGGTATATCAGCACGGTTTGCCGTTATTAACGACCGGGCCTATCCGTTAGGCCATTATCCCGGTCGTGTCGTTGATGAGTTTTATGATATGGCCGCTACCCATAAATAAATTGAACCGTTTAAGGCCGGTCAATGAAGCAGTCTCCTGATCGAATGCAGTGAGTGGGTTCGGTCCCCGGTTTCCCGCTGTATGATCCCTTTGCGATCGATCGTATCAATCCGCACTTTTCCAGACGCATGAATGATTGTGTCATTTCCCATCAACAGCCCCACGTGGGTAACTTTCCCTTGCTCATCAAAGAATGCCAGATCTCCCGCGCGTGCCTGTTTTAATGAGCGCACCGCACTGCCCTGCGTGGCCTGCTGCCATGCGTCCCGCAGGATCGGCATACCGATCAGCTTGTACAAAGTTTGACAAAACCCACTGCAATCCACGCCCAGTAGGGTCTTTCCTCCCCACAGGTAGGGTGCATTGAGCCACAGGAGTGCGTGTTCGATCAGCATTTCCGGCGTTTTAGCGGCCTTGTGCGTGTTGATTGGTGTCCCTTTAAACAAAATAGGAAAACCGGCTACGGTTCCTTGTTGGCCCTTCAGGTTTCTGAGAGACGCGCCTAAAGGAATATGCATAGACGTTTCCTTGAATCCGATCAGGGTGAGCGGCGCCGGTGCCAGCGTCGTGCACTCCTGCAGGGCAGTGGCCTCGTCAACCGGGGCCAGGTGGTGTCGGGTGATCCAGCCGGTATAACCGTCGTATAGGCTTTCAACATGGAGCCATAGCCCATCTTTTGCTTTAATGATCTTCACCGCTTCACCAAATAATAGCTGGTTACTCATTTCCTGCCGGTGGTCAGGCTTTTTTCTAACCGGTGCAGCTGGTACGATGATCAGGGCATAGATTGGTTGCTTCATGCAGTAAATATAATACGTTGTTCGTTATGGCGCTGACGAACACGCATAATATGCCGGCCGGGATAGGTCCTCCTAAACTTAAAGGCCGCAGGTCTGCCCGGGCTAACGATTCGGGCGGGTTGCAGCCAGACGACCGCTATGATTATATTTTTATGGAATCGGTGCTTTTTTTGCATCTAAGGAGTAATATCTTTAAGCGAGTGAGTAAAGACCTACACCAGGATATCAGCGATAAGGAATTATTGCAGCGTTTTTGGCAGACTCAGGACAATGAGTGGCTGGGCGTCTTGTTGCAGCGGTACACGTTGTTGCTATTCGGTGTATGCATGAAATACCTCAAAGATGAGACCGACGCGCGGGATGCGGTACAGCAGATCTTTTTGAAAGTAATCCAGGAGCTGTCGAAATATAAGGTCGATTATTTCAAAAGCTGGCTTTATATGGTAGCCAAAAACCAGTGTTTGACCATTTTAAGAGATAAGAAAGGCAAGATACCGCTGGAGCTGACGGAAACCAACAGTCACCTGGCCCAGGAAGAAGACATTACGTCTGATCCTTCCAAAGGTGTTACAGACGAGGTGTTGCGCCAGGCCCTTGGCGAGTTGAATGAAGAGCAGTTCAAATGTGTAACTTTGTTTTATCTCAAAAAAAATACCTACCAACAGATCAGTGAAATCACGGGGTATTCTCTATTAAAGGTTAAGAGCCATATACAGAACGGAAAAAGAAATTTAAAGATCATCATCCGGAAAAAGCTCAAAGAAACTGATCCAAGCCATGCCAGGTAATTTAAAAGACATATTATCCAAAGCCGGTGACTCGCTGAGTCAGGAACAGTTGATGCAATACCTGAAGGATGAGGTGTCGGCAGACAAGCGGCACGAGGTGGAACAACATGCCATCGATGACCCTTTTGAGAGCGATGCCCTGGAAGGCCTGGAAGAAATGAATAACCAGGAAAAGATCAAATGGATTGTGGACGACCTGAACCGGGATCTCAGGAAGAGAACCGCTAAGAAAAAACAGGACCGGACACGCAGAATGCTGAAGCCTCAGTGGACCCTTTATTTTTCCATTCTTATATTATTGATTCTCATAGTGCTGATCTATCTTGTCCTGCATCGGCAGCTCCACTCTTAATAATAAGAAAAAATTCCGTCGTTTCCAATTAATATCGGGAGTTCTGCACAATTGGTGAAAACAAACCTGCTTCCCGCCTGAAATAGCCCGTTTCCAATATTAATTTAATGTTAACTGGCAGTAACTGCTGAATTATGTAGCACCTTTGCTTCAGCAAAACTCGATAATTATGCAGTGGAAGACAATTACAAGCAGCCTGGGTAATACCGCTTATAGCTTATGGAGCAACGGGCGAAAATTATTAACGCTTGCTTTTAAAAATCAGTCAGACAGTGTTTATATAGAATCGGAAGACGGTGAAAAACGCCACTTCAAATGCCGGAACAAAGGCCTTCTCAAAAACAAAGTAGTATTAGAGAATGAATACGGGACGAATCTTGGAAAACTGAAAAAAGAAGGCGGCCGCGAATACATCCTGATCGACGAAAAACGTTATTTCATCAATATCCTCAACAAAAAAGAAGTAGAAATCATTGCAGAAGATGCCGAGCTTCCATTGACTGTATGTCGACTGGATGTGGACGATTCTACTGCCCAAGCGCAAAAGGGCCTCCTGATGGTGCTTTGCTATTATTTACTGGGCCATCCACAGAAAATGGAACAGCCCGTCCTCGCGCTTTAAAGATTTGCAAAAACAGTTTTGGAAAATTGCTCCAGAGAGGGGTCTCTCGCGCCCATGAGTAACAATACATCACCTGATGCCAGGTGAGACTTCACCGCTTTCGGAAAATCGTTTCTATCCGCCACGAAATAAGCGTGCCTGCCGGTTTTCCTGATATCTTCCACCAGGTCATTCGCCGAAATATCTTTTGTGGTAGTGCCTCCCGCGTAAAATATTTCACTCATCCATATTTCATCCCCCGGTCTAAGAGCCTCAGCAATCTCCTTCACAAAATCTGCTCTCAGGAATTTGGTAGGGGTGTAGCCATGCGGCTGAAACCAGGCCACGACCTTCTCCGCAACGGGCTGACAACTGCGGATCGCAGCAGCACACTTCACCGGGTTATGGGCAAAATCATCCACCACCCAGATGCCCTCTTTCTGGCCCAGCACCTGGCAGCGCCGGTAGATTCCCTCATAAGTTTTCAGCGCTTCGCTGGCTGTTTTCAGCGGAACACCTACCTGTGACGCTACGGTAGCAGCCGCGACCGCATTTTCCATGTTATGCTTACCAGCCACCTGAAGCTCAAAGGGTTGTTTTTCAAGGTCAAAGGAAATGCTGAAGCCATTCTGCAGGAATCCGGTTGCAAAATATCCGGCGCCCCTGTTCTCTCCTTCGATCTCAAAATCATCCACCAGACGCGACGACAATTTCCTGGAATGTTCGTTTGACTGGTTAACGATAAAGATCTTGCTGTTATTTTTAAAGGTCTCAAAGATCTGCATCAGCTCGTCCAGCTCTTTATGATCTTTTTCAATGTTCAGCAGCAATCCTATTTCAGGATGATACTGAACGATCGACCCGTCGCTTTCATCCGCCTCGATCACCAGCCAGTCGCTGGTTCCTACAAATGCATTCCCGATCTTCCCTTTTTTAATGAGGCTGACCAGGCCCGCTCCGCTGATGATCGAGGGGGAAAGGCCCGCATAGCTAAGGATGTCAAACAGCATCGCGGTGGTTGTGCTCTTGCCGCTGGTGCCGCCTACAGCGATGGTTTTCCTGCTCGCTGCAATCAGCGCCAACAGCTCCGATCTCCGGATCACAGGGATGCCCAGCGCTTTCGCTTTTTGGATCTCAACCACCGTGTCTTCGATAGCGGTGGAGGCAACCACCAGGTCGGTATCAGGCGTAATGCCGCTTCCGTCCTGCACATAACATTGTATGCCTTCTGCTTCCAGCTTTTCACGAATGTCGCCCGCCTTTCCTTCATTGAAGAAGCGATCGCTGCCGCTCACGTTCATGCCTGATCCCTGCAGGTATTGTGCAATAGCGCTCATGCCCGCCCCGGCAACACCGATAAAAAAGGGAGCTTTTATATTTTTCAGATCGATTGTATTCATAAGAAACACAAATGTCGTAGAATGATTTATTTTAATCAAAACTCAGGCGCAGATATTGAAGCGGTTTAAACTTATTTTTTAAAAGACACATATACAGGCTACGTAAATAAGCATAACGTTCATTTCATTATTCATGATCTTGTTCATCGCCGTCACCATTTTTCTGAAGAAACCTCCGATCCTGAACGGAATCTCCCGCACCCTTACATTTTTAGGATTCTTACTAGTTCGCTAGGCTAAAAAAATTATATTTGCCGAATTCAAAAATTACTATGAGCAATAACTTCAACCCTGATAAGCAACATACCTTAAAAAGAGCCGTCAATATTAGCGGCACCGGTCTTCACACCGGTATTTTAGCTGATGTGACGCTGAAGCCCGCCAACGCAGGCTTCGGATACCAGTTTCAAAGGGTTGATCTGCCTAACAGACCTGTGATCAAAGCAGACTGTGATTTAGTGACCGATACGAGCCGCGGAACCACTTTAGAAGCCAACGGCGCAAAAGTGAGCACCGTTGAGCATTTGCTGGCGGCGCTGGTAGGCATGGGTGTGGATAATTGCCTGATAGAGATCAATGGCCCCGAAGTCCCCATCATGGATGGTAGCTCGATGCCGTTCATAGAGATTATTGAAGAAGCAGGCGTGGAAGAGCAGGATGCTGCCAAGGTTTGGTATTCAATCGACGAGAATCTGTACCTGACTGACGAAGAGAAGCGCGTGGAAATGGTGATCATGCCTGCAAGAGAATACCAGATCACGACGCTGATCGATTTCAATTCGCCGGTGCTGGGCACCCAGCATGCGGAGCTGAAGACGATGCGGAATTTCAAGGAGAAGATCTCCACCTGTCGCACGTTTTGTTTTTTACACGAATTAGAAATGCTGCTCGATCACAACCTGATCAAGGGCGGTGACGTCAACAATGCGATCGTGGTAGTTGATAAGCCGGTGGGAGAAGCGGAGCTCGACCGCCTGAAAAAGATCTTTAAAAAAGAAGATATCGAAGTAAAAAGCGAAGGCTATCTGAATAACCTGGAACTGAGATTTCCTAACGAACCCGCGCGCCACAAGCTGCTGGATGTGGTAGGTGATCTGGCTCTGATCGGTTACCCCGTAAAAGGCCGCGTTCTGGCCAACCGTCCGGGACACAGTACCAACGTGGCTTTTGCGAAGATCATAAAGAAACACATCAAGGCGAACAAGCATATCAAAGACATACCTAACTATGACCCTGCGGTTCCGCCTGTTTACGACCTTCAGTATATTGAAAAAACCTTACCACACCGCTTCCCGTTCCTGCTGGTCGATAAGATCATCGAACTTACGGATGAAAAGATCCTGGGAATCAAAAATGTGACTTTCAATGAGTGGTTCTTCCAGGGGCATTTTCCCGGTAACCCGGTTATGCCGGGCGTGTTGCAGATCGAAGCGCTTGCTCAATGCGGCGGCATATTAGCGATCAACCTGGCGGGAGAAGGGCAATATGATACTTACTTCTTAAAGATCGATAACTGTAAGTTCAAACAAATGGTGAAACCCGGCGACACGATGATCCTGAAAATGGAACTGGCTGCACCGATCCGCCGGGGTATCTGCGAAATGAGGGGAACGGTTTATGTCGGCAATAAAGTTGCGACAGAAGCGGACCTTGTAGCGCAGATCGTAAAGCGATAATTTCTCAGTTATAGACGGTATCTTTGGAACACTACCGGTAATGCCAGCCTGAAGGGTGGTGCCTGCAAGTGCGTCCTGCGTACAGGAACCCCGTCAATAATCTGCTTGTAACCTAAAAATATAGGATCATGAAACACAAAACCCAACTGCTGATTTTTTTGATGTTATGCTCTTTTGTCGCCTGTAAAAAGGAAAAGACCGGTAATAATCCAAGAACGCAATTTTTCGGCCTATGGGTAGAAAGCAGCCTGAAAAACGATACGATCCTGGTCTCCGAAGGAGAGGCAAGTGGCATAGCAGGACCGATGCTGTTCCTGACGTCTAAAGGAAAAGCGACGGTGCCTTTTTCTTTCAGATTCAATAATGCGCAGGATACTATTATCCTGACAGAGTTGACGGCCAGCTCCACTACCCGTCAAGATCTTCCGTACAAGATCAGCATTTCTGACAAGAAAATGTCGATCAATAAGTTTCACCCTTATCTGCCGGATGGCAGTCCCCTGGATTTTTTCAAAGTGAGGTAAGCTCCTGGTTGTCCTTCCTCATCAGATGAAGCTGCACCACCTTTTCAAACTCTTCAATAATATAAGGCTTGGTGATCACCTCCGCCATGCCTGCTTTTTGGGCACGCTCAATCACATTATTGTAGCTGAGCGCCGTAAGGGCAATCACTGAGACTTGTTGATTGCGTTGCTTCAGCGCCGCGGTGGTTTCAAAGCCATCCATGTCCGGCATGTTCAAATCCATAAGGACCAGGTCAAAATCCTGTCGTTCAAACGCCGCGATGGCTTTCCGGCCGCTGTCGGTGGTGGTCACCTCTATATGAGGGGAAATGCCTTCAATGACCTTTCGGGTGATCGTTAGATTGAGCGCGTTGTCGTCCACGATAAGCACTTTCCGGCGTGTGTCAATGCCAACCACATTGTCGCCGCGTTCTTCGTTTCTCAGATCTGTGCTTCCGGGAAGCAGGTTCAGTTGGAAACGGAAATGAGTGCCTTCGCCCGGGCGCGATCGCACAAGAAGTTCAGAGTCGTAATATCCCAGCAACTGCTGCACCATGGTCAATCCCAACCCGCTGCCTGACTGAAGATGTTTCAGGTTTTTATCCTTTTCGTAAGGAGCAAAGTGTGAAATGTCTTCGGTATAATTAAGGCCCAATCCTTCATCTTTAATGTCGAATTGTAACAAAAAGCCCTTGATCGACCGGGATACTTCTGTAATGCTTATTGCCACGGTAGAGCCGTAATTGGAGAACTTGATGGCGTTATAGATCAGGTTGATCAGGATCTGGTTGAGTACTACCTTGTCGATCATAAACACCTGGTCGCCGGGTGGCAGCGTGTCCTCGTAATGAAGATGGATCGATTTTTCGCGGGCAAATACGCCAACAGAATTGCAGATATGCTCCATTTGCGTGTCAATATTGACAGCCACCGCGTTCAGCTTCCTGGTGTCCATGCTGTACCGGCTTACCCGCAGCACGTTATCGATCAGCATCGATATGTGCTGTGCTGTTATTCTTAGCGAGTCAAAATACTGCCTCTTCTTCTCAGGGTTGGTTTCCTCATCGATCATTTTTGTCAGGCCGCTGATGCCGTAGACCGGGGTGCGCAGCTCGTGGCTTACCAGTTCAAAGAATTGTCTCCGCTCTTCATCATAATTGAGCAGCTCCTCATTTTTCCTGACCAGCTCGTTGTTGATAAATTTGATCCTTTTCTGGCTTTTGGAATAATAGATCACGAAGGCAGAGAGTATGAGACAGACGATAAAAGTACCGCCGGCCATCAGCCGGTAAGCGCCCAATAAAGTTCTTTCTTTCTTAGACATTTCTGCTTTGTAAGCGATCTTGTCTTCGTCTTTCGCTGCCTGATACAACAGGTGGCCATCCACCGCCAGGCGCTTTTCATATTCCCGCAGCGCCAGGTATTTTTCATTATCAGCTTTTGCATATAGCAAGGCGGCAGAATCGTACACGCCCTGCTGGAAATAATACTTCGCCTGGTAGTTCAATAAAAACGAATTGATCCGGTGCAGGCTGTAGATCGGTTCGCCGGTCACTTCATACGATTTCCTGAGCGAGTCCACCGTCATGCCGAGGAAGGTCCGATAACCCTGTTCCCTGATCTCTGCTGAAGGATTTTTGATTTTAGACAAGCCGTTGTAAAGGCGTAGCTGGTACAGCAGCATCTTCCTGAAATCGTCAGCCGGAACTTCTTTTTGATAGGTGAGCGAACCGATATCTACATTTTTTACCAAAGGAATAACTGCTTCGGTAAAAAGATACATACTGTCAAAGCGCTGCAGCTCGAAATACTTCAGGACATTAAGCAGGTAATTTTTAAAAATCGTTTCCGTTTTATATTTTGCTGAGAGCGCCTGTGCAGCGGAATACAGGCTGTCAAAAGCGCGGTAGTTTTTCCCTTTCAGGTATACACGCAATAGCTTGTGCTGTAAAAGATTGATCTTAAGTTCGTTGCTGTCTCCCACGTAGGACAGAGACTTTTTATAATAGTCTTTACTGATCTCGTAGTTTCCGAGTTGTTCATACAGGCAGCCGATCGCGTTGCAGCCGATCGCTACGGCGGCGTAGTCTTTTCTTTGTAGTGACGCTTCAATGCTTTGCTCGATGATCTTCTTGGTATGAAGTACTGAGTCTTTCTCCAGGAGTATTCGCAGGTAATTATTCTCAAACGGATAAACTGCGTTCGGCAAGGCCGGAGTTTGTGCCAAAGCGTTGACGGTACAAGCGAAGCACAGGAGATAAACAACAAAGGTCCTCAAAGGAAGCATGATCCGAGTTTCGTTCAGATGTATCAATATATTCTAAGTTTTGGCCTGTCAGATTCAAAATAAAGTTATAGTATTTTTTTTATCCACCTATAAACAATTGCTTTTTATATTTTTGTAGTAGCTTCCGCTGGTAGGACGAAACGGACCGCGGGGTGCTGCAAGCATAAAAATTAGATGCTGAACGGCTTTTCTGATAATGGGGCTGTATATCTTCAAAACTGACTAATGAATACCAAAAAGTTAATTTTCCTGATCGTATTATTGGGATCGCTGTGGGTGGCCTGGGAAATCAAGAGCTACCTTCAATTCGTAAAAAAAGAAAAATTCGTCTTGGTGGTTCCCAAAAGCGCGTATTCCATGTTGACGATCGTTGCTTCAGAAAAAGGCTTTTTCAGCCAGCATGATATCGATTTGAGGATCGACTATGTAGACGCTGGCTACGATGCAGTAGAGTATCTTAAAGATGGTAAAGCCGATTTTGCTACGCTCACCGATCCGAATGTGGCATTGCTCGGACTGAGCCGGTCTCCTGCCAAGGTGCTGTGCACATTAGAGAAAAGTTATAACGTGGCGATCCTGGCGAGAACGGACCAGGGCATCCTGACGCCGGAGGATCTGAAAGGCAAGCGCATCGGGCTCGTGCCGGGATCCAGCGCGCAGGTTTTCATGGAAAAGTTTCTAAACAAATATGGTTTGGGTAAGAAAGATGTCCAGCTCAAAACCATGTCCCTGCTTCAATTGCAAACAGAATTGATCAATGGAACAGAAGTAGATGCCGTCGTTTTGTGGGAGCCCTATGTGCGAAAGATGAAAGCGATCCTGAGAGACGAGATCGTCGCCTTTGAAGACCCGGCTATTTTCCCCGGCTACACCAATCTGGTGGGCCGATCCTCTTTTCTTGAGAAAAATGAGGAGTCAGTACACAATCTCCTGCGTGCTTACATTGATGCAGAATTGTTCGCGAGGCTACACAAGCAGGAAAGTGTGGATCTTGTCGCCAGTGCGTTAAAGATCGACCGCGGAGCTGTGGAAAGTCAATGGGATGAACACCTGTTCAAGGTACAGCTCAACAAGGAGCTGCTCGATGCCATTATTGGCGAGGCATATTGGGCAATCGTCCACCGGGACGCTTACCGGAACACCACCTTGCCTGACTACAGCACCTACTTTGCGCCGGGGTACCTTCGTGAAGTGTATAAAGACCGGGTTTCCTGGTAGTTGTGATGCGGCTTTCAGGGCATAGGGCGAGGATTTCAACACCCTCGATGAGATATCAACATTTGGCCTAAAGAACCCCTACCTGTGCTCATTTTTCCGTAAATTTGCCCATTGCCGAAACGGCATCATTTCGTGTGAATATTTATTATTGAATTTAGCCACACCGTATGTCCGATTGATTGTAAATGAGTAAAATGATTCCAGGACATGCGTGTACTTTTTAAACATTATGAGCGAAGAAATTAAGGAAGTAGCAGCGGTAGAAAAACCCGCATATGGCGCAGACAGTATACAGGTGTTGGAGGGGTTGGAGGCTGTGCGCAAACGTCCTGCCATGTACATCGGCGATATCGGTGTTAAAGGATTGCACCACCTGGTATACGAGGTGGTAGACAACTCGATCGATGAGGCCCTCGCCGGACACTGTAAGAACATTGACGTAACCATTCATGAGGACAACTCTATTTCAGTCCAGGATGACGGACGGGGTATCCCAACCGGTATCAACAAAAAAGAGAATAAGTCGGCGCTCGAGATCGTAATGACCGTGTTACACGCCGGTGGTAAGTTCGACAAGGACAGCTATAAAGTGTCAGGCGGTCTGCACGGGGTAGGGGTAAGTTGCGTAAACGCGCTCAGTACCAAAATGATCACAACCGTACAAAGGGAAGGGAAGGTCTTCGAGCAGGAGTACCGGATCGGTGTTCCGCAATACGATGTAAGGGAAGTGGGGATATCCGACAAAACGGGTACCCATCAGCATTTCTGGCCGGATACTTCTATATTCACTGCAACAGAATACAAGTTCGACATACTGGAAGGCCGTTTGCGCGAATTGTCTTATCTGAACAAAGGCATTCGTATATCCCTGACCGACCTGCGTGAGAAAAACGAGAATGGAGAGATCCTTTCCAAAATCTTTTTCAGCGAAGGAGGTATTACCGAATTCGTGGAAATGCTTGACAAGAGCGCCGGTCGCACGCCTTTGATTCCAAACGTGTTGAGCGTAGAAGGCCACGACGAAAATACCAATGTGGCAGTAGAGGTAGCACTTACCTACAATGATTCTTACAGCGAGCATATTTACTCTTACGTAAACAACATCAACACCATTGAGGGCGGTACACACGTAACTGGTTTCCGCCAGGCACTGACCCGCGTGTTCAAAACCTACGGTGATAAAAACGGCCTGTTCGAAAAAGCAAAGGTTTCGATAGAAGGGGATGACTTCCGGGAAGGACTTAGTGCCATCATATCCGTAAAAGTGCCCGAACCTCAGTTTGAAGGGCAGACCAAGACCAAGCTGGGTAACAGCGAGGTGAGTGGTGTGGTGCAGACCACGCTGGCGCGCGCGCTTGAGGTATTCCTCGAAGAAAACCCTAAAGATGCCAAGAACATTATCAACAAAGTGATCCTGGCCGCCCAGGCGAGGGCCGCAGCCCGTAAAGCGAGAGACCTGGTGCAGCGGAAATCCGTTTTGAGCGGCGGCGGCTTACCCGGTAAGCTGGCAGACTGTTCAGACAGAGATCCCGAGCGTTGCGAGTTGTACCTGGTGGAGGGAGACTCGGCAGGTGGAACGGCCAAACAAGGCCGAGATCGTTCTTTCCAGGCCATTCTGCCATTAAGAGGTAAGATCCTCAACGTAGAGAAAGCCATGGAGCACAAGATCTACGAAAACGAGGAGATACGCAATATCTACACCGCATTGGGTGTGACGGTCGGTACTCCGGAAGATCCGAAAGCACTCAATCTTACGAAACTCCGTTATCATAAACTGATCATCATGACGGATGCCGATGTGGACGGAAGCCACATCGCCACACTGATCCTGACTTTCGTGTACCGCTACATGAAAGAATTGGTAGAGCAGGGCTATGTATACATAGCACAGCCGCCTTTGTATCTCGTTAAAAAAGGTAAGGAATCTGCTTATGCCTATAACGAAGAGCAACGCAAGGCACTGGTCGAAAAGCTCGGCGCGGGCCGCGAAGAGTCGGTAGGTATACAACGATACAAAGGTCTGGGTGAGATGAACGCCGAGCAGCTTTGGGAAACGACCATGGATCCGGATCGCCGCACATTGAAACAGGTTACCATCGAAAGTGCAGCAGAAGCCGATCGCGTCTTCAGCATGCTGATGGGCGACGAAGTGGCGCCCAGACGCGACTTTATCGAGACCAACGCCAAGTACGCTAAATTGGATATCTGATCCGGCATTAGTCCCGTTTCAGGTATTCCCTGATATATTGCTCCAGCTTCATCTCCAATGGTGAAGCTGGATTTTTGTTTTCAGCAAGAAATTTTTTGTAGTAAACAGAGGCCTTCGGTTTATTCTTTTGATCGTCATACACTTTCCCCGCAAGATAGAGATCCACCGGGTCATGGAAAATATAATAGGAAGTATCTATTTCGCGAACTGCTTTTGAATAAAGCTTCATAGCTGCGTAATTATCTGCTTTCGCCCGAAAATAGGTGATTGCCTGATCCTGCAGGTTCACCATGATGCATTCATCCAGCAGCTGGTTACTGCGGACATAATCTCCTTTTTCGCTATAACATAAAGCCAGGCAATACGTGATGTGCTCGGCCGCCAGGTTGTTTTTATTCATCCAATTACAAAGGGCGATGCTTTGGTCGGTCTTCTTGGTGTTGAGATAGGCATAAGCCAGGTACATGCAAGGATAGAAGGATATCGCGGAATCTCTCAACAGGCGCTCTCCCCAGATGATCACGTCCTTGTACGCCTTTTTATGATGACTCATGGCGATCTTCTTCTGGATCACATCCAGGTTCGAAGTGTCCGCCGCCAGGAAATCATCAATGATCTTTGCTGCTAAGGTATCTTGTTTATTTCGCTCCAGCGCTGTGGCGTATAACACCGCGTTGCGGCCCACTGTTGGTTGTAGCCTGAATGCTTTTTCGAAACACAGGAACGACGAATCGTATTCCCGCAGAACGTTCCACGCCAGTCCGCACCGTTGCCACAACTTATATTTTCCCGGTTCAAGCGCCAGTAATTGCCGGTAATGAATAATAGCACTATCCTCGGTTTTCAACAACAGGTTATCATAAATGGTAGCCAGAAATAAGTTAGCATGGTAATCCGTCGGCTCCCGTTCATAGATCTTTCGGTAAGCATTGCGGGCTTCTCTGGGCATTTCCATCATGTAGTAGCAGTAGCCCACATCCATCAGGTAGGCTTTATTGTAATCATTGACGGGTTGGCTTTTTAACCAGTTCAGGCCATTCTCAAAATCCATTTCCTGGAAATAGGATATTATTTTTGTGCGATCATAGACATGGGTTGTGCCAACGCGGTTATCATAAGCAGAAGCAGCGCCGTGGAAGTCAGTATTTTAAGCATAGTAGTAATTTGACAGGTTTTAAACAGATGATAAATATAACTAAAAAGTTAGTTATAAATGTGGATTTAAAATATTTATCTGGCGCTTTTTATCTGAAATCCCTTAATTTCAATTTTTCTTAACCCAAAAATAATAGCTATGGCAGATGCAACTCTTACAGCTTACAACGTAAAAACAAAAGAAAAGAATGTTCCTATTCAGGATGCAGTGGTATCAAGAACGGCGAAAGGCGGCTATATCGCAAAAGGTCATGATGGAAAGGGTAATAAACTTACGGCCCTTTTAGGAGAAGAAAAAGCATTAGCTGCGATTAAAGCAGGTGTTGCTAAGCAAGACTGGTAATCTTCTAACATTTTTATATGCAGCCCGGCAAGACTTTGCCGGGTTTTTTGTTTTAAGGATGGAATATTTTAGAACCTCCCTGTCCTTTCTTACTAAATGCGGTCAAGCGATAACGTTTGCGTAAATAAAGTGGTGTGCAATTGCCTTCCTGAATTTCTATTCTGCATACCTTGTATGCCTAATCGATTGCCAATGAATAAAATTGTTAGTTTGTTGCTGTTGCTTGCCCTGTGCACACCGGGCGTTTATGGGCAACAGCAGCAGCGCCTCCCTCAGATCGCTGAAACCCAATTTAAAAATGTAACCTTTGATATTACCCGGTATGGTGCAATTGGAAACGGGCATCAGCTCAATACCCAGGCCATTCAATCAGCGATAGATGAATGCCATGCAAAAGGCGGCGGCATCGTAAAAGTACCTGCGGGGCTCTGGGTTACCGGTCCCATCGTGCTGAAAAGTAATGTCAACCTCAACATCGCTTTGGGCGCTACTTTGCTGTTTACCAAAGATAAAAGTCAGTATCCGTTGGTAAAGGCCAACTGGGAAGGTTTTGAACAAATGCGGAACCAGTCGCCCATTTCAGCCGAGGGAGCAACCAACATAGCCATCACCGGCAAGGGGATTGTCGATGGAAACGGAGATGTGTGGCGGGCAGTCAAAAAGTCCAAGTTAACAGACGGACAATGGAAAGCGCTCCTGGCCTCCGGCGGTGTGCTTAACGAACAAAAAGATATCTGGATGCCTTCCGAAAGTTTTGCCAAAGGGCAATCCATCAAAGACGCCGGCCGGTTATCGCCCGACAGGGATGCCGCCTACTTCCGGTCAGTGAAAGATTTTTTAAGACCCAACCTCGTCGTGTTCACCAGGTGCGACAGGGTCTTGCTGGAAGGCGTTACTTTTCAGAATTCACCGGCCTGGTGTTTACACCCCCTCATGAGCAGCAATATTACTGTCAGAAATATTTTTGTAAAAAATCCCTGGTATGCACAAAACGGAGACGGGATCGATCTGGAAAGCTGCAGCAATACTTTGATTGAAAACAGTGTATTCGATGTAGGCGATGACGGACTATGTATGAAGAGTGGACGCGACGCTGATGGCCGCGAACGTGGCATGCCTACCAAAGATGTGATCATCCGCGGCTGCACCGTCTACGCGTCCCACGGCGGTTTTGTAGTCGGCAGCGAGATGAGTGGTGGTGTCAATAATGTGTATGTAAGCAACTGCACATTCATTGGAAGCGACATCGGTCTGCGGTTCAAAACTACGCGCGGCCGCGGGGGGGTGGTAGAGAATATTTTTATCAGCGATATCTACATGAAAGACATCCCCGGTGATGCTATCCTGTTTGATATGTACTACATGGGCAAAGATCCTGTGCCGCAGCATGGTGAAAAGCGCGAACTACCTAAAGTAGAAGTGTTGCCGGTGGATGAAACCACACCTGTTTTCCGAAATATCCATATCAGTAATGTATACTGCAATAGCGCCAAAAAAGCGGTCTTCATTCGCGGTCTGCCTGAAATGCATGTCAAAAACATTGCGATCAAAAACTCCGTATTCCAGTCAGATTACGGCGTGGATATTCAGGAAGCCAGTAATATCCTGTTGTCCGACGTCAAAGTATTCAGCAAGCATACCGCACCGGTTATTGATATTATTAATAGCGATAGCATTGTCGTGAAAAGATTTGATTACAGCAGCAATACTGAAGTGTTGATGCGTGTTGCCGGTGAAAGAACAAAAGCCATTGTTATGAAAGATACCGACTATGGCAAGGCCGGTAAAAAGCTGCAGGCAGAATTAGGTGCATCAGAAAAAACAATCGTATTGAAATAAGAACAGGCCGCTTCCCCGAAGAAAGCGCTGTACACTGCAAGAAAATAATTAGCATGAAGCAACTGTTGATCATTATCATCGCCCTCACGTCGCTCAAAGCGAACGCCCAGCAATTGCCCTATTCCCAACAACTGGCTTTGACAGCCATGCACATGTGGCCCGACTCTTTCAGCGCCGGACCTGGAAGCCGTGCCCGCTGGAGCTACGACCAGGGCGTCATCCTGAAAGGAATTGAAGGCATCTGGCAGGCAACAGGTGATGCCAGATGGTTTAAATACATCGAACACAGCATGGACCATTATGTGCGGGAAGATGGGTCTATCAAGGATTATGATGCGGATCATTATAACATTGATCATCTGAACAATGGGAAGGCGCTGTTGACGATCTACCGCGTAACCGGCAAACAGAAATATAAAAAAGCCGTGCAACTGTTAAGGAAGCAGCTGCTTACACATCCAAGAACAAAGGAAGGCGGATTTTGGCATAAGCAGATCTATCCCTGGCAGATGTGGCTCGACGGGCTCTACATGGGCCAACCTTTTTATGCGGAATATGCGCAGGTCTTTGGCGAAGACACCATCTTCAATGATGTCGCCAGGCAATTTGTGCTCATGGAAAAAAACAGCCGGGATCCTAAAACCGGTTTATTATACCATGGCTATGACGAGGCGCGTGAGCAACAATGGGCCGATAAGAAGACTGGTAAGTCGCCCCACTTCTGGGCGCGCGCTTTGGGTTGGTATGGCGTAGCCATGGTGGATGCGCTGGATTATTTCCCCCAGGATCATCCCGGCCGGCAGCAGATCATCGATATCCTCAAGCGCTTTGCTACCGCCGTAGTGAAAGTACAGGACAGGAAAACAGGCATGTGGTACGATATCGTTGATCTGCCGGATAGAAAACCGAATTACCTGGAATCATCCGCAACAGCAATGCTCTCTTACACTTTGGCAAAAGGGGCCAGGAAGGGATATCTCGCTGCCAGCTATGCCGCCAGCGCCAAAAAAGCGTTTGATGGTTTGGTAAAATACCAGATCACCCAAGACAGCGAAGGCTTCACCAACCTCGAAGGAACGGTAACGGTCTCCGGATTAGGCGGAAAACCTTATCGCGATGGCAGCTTTGATTATTACATGAGCGAGAAAGTAAAGCAAAACGATCCTAAAGGCATGGGCGCTTTTATTTTAGCCGCCAACGAGGTGGAAATGATGTCGCAACTTGCGGCGGGAAAAGGCAAAACCATCATGCTCGATAATTATTTTAATAATGAATGGCAGAAGGGGCCCGGTGGTCAGCAGCAGCCCTTTCATTATGTTTGGGAAGAGCGGGGCAACAATGGCTTTTATTTTTTAGGAAATATATTCGAGCGCCATGGAGCCACATTAGAAACACTGAAGACGGCGCCTGCAAAAGCTGCTCTTTCAAAAGCATCGGTGTATATAATTGTAGATGCCGACACGGAAAAAGAAACATCCAATCCAAATTATATGACTGCCGCATATGCCAGCAACATTGCTGGTTGGGTTAAAGCCGGTGGCGTGTTGGTATTGTTGGGCAATAATTCTGTCAATGCAGAACAAAAGCACATCAATTTACTGGCCGAAAAGTTTGGTATCAGGTTCAACGGAGATGATCAGTTAATGGTAAAAGGAAGTAACTATGAACAAGGTGCCGTAACGATCGGGGCCGGTAACCCCATTTTCAAAACAGCTAAAAAAATATACATCAAGGAGATCAGCTCGTTGCAGGTGTCAGCTCCCGCCAAGACGGTATTGGAAAAAGGTTTTAACGTGATGGCTACTGCCAGCTATGGTAAAGGGATGGTGTTCGTGCTGGGTGATCCCTGGATCTATAATGAATATGTAGACGGAAGAAAGCTTCCGGCGGTATACGAAAATTTCGCAGCTGCAACAGATTGGGTACAGTGGCTGCTTCGCCATGCGGTGGTGAAGTAATTAAAATTGGTCATTTTAAAAAGAGGCGATACTATAAATTTCTATCTTAGCAACAAAAGTTTTAATATGAAAAAAATGTGGATTTCATTTGCTGCGATTGCTTTGATAGGTATGGGCACCTCTTGCGGACAAACCGCTTCCATGTCCCCTAAAGAGACTGCTTCAGGCGGTAGTTCTGCTAAGACTGTCTTGCTCGACAACTTTTTTAATAATGAGGTAAAACAGGAAAATGGCCAGCAGGTAAAGTGGCATTATCTCTGGAGCGACAGCAGCATGGGTGGGTTTTCCCAGCTGGGCACCTTGTTCACCAACCACGGAGCCAGGTTAGAAACGCTGACGGACGCGCCTACAGCAGAAAACCTCGAAAAGGCTGCGATCTATATCATCGCCGATCCGGACAATGAAAAAGAAACCGCTGCGCCTCAATTCATGAATGAGGCATATGCGGGCGTTATTGCCGACTGGGTAAATAAGGGCGGCGTGCTCGTGCTCTTTGGCAACGATTCCAGCAACTGCGAGCTTGACCGGTTCAATATCCTGGCGGAAAAGTTTGGTATTCGTTTCAATAAGGACAATCGTCTCGTAGTGCAGGATCCCCATTTCGAGCAGGGCGAAGTAAAGATCAATGATGGCAACCCCATATTCAAGACGGCAAAAAACATTTATATAAAGGGAATCACCTCTGTAAGCGCCACTGCGCCGGCAGAAATCATTCTCAAGACAGACGAATTCGATGTGATGGCTGTCGCCAGGCATGGTAAAGGCACCGTGTTGGCGCTCGGCGATCCCTGGATTTACAATGAGTATATCGGGCACGCAAGGCTGCCGGAGCAGTTTGAGAACGACAAGGCTTCGGCAAATTGGGTCAAATGGTTGCTCGATACGGCCCAACCTACCAAGTAATTTTTTCTCCTCAATATGAAACCTTTAAATAAGACGACAGTAGACAAGCCGGCATACCCGGTAAAGATCATGCAATTCGGAGAGGGCAATTTTCTCCGCGCTTTTGTAGATTGGATGATAGAGAAAGCCAATAATGACGGTATTTTAAATCATGGCATCGCACTGGTGCAGCCAATTGGCGGCAGCGAAGGCATCAAAGAAATATTCGAACAGCAAGACTGCTTATATCATGTATATCTCGAAGGGATCCGCGATAAAAAGCCGGTCAAAGAAGTGACGCTCATAAAGTCTGTCGCCGACATTATCAATCCTTACAAAGAATATAAAAAATATGAAGCGCTGTTCCTGAGCGAGGAGCTGGAGATTATTATATCCAACACGACCGAAGCCGGCATCCGCTATGAAGAGGGAGACGATCTGAACGCGGAACCACCGAAATCCTTCCCGGCTAAAATGACAGCGCTGTTGCACAAACGTTTTCAAAAATTCAATGGAGATCCTTCCAGGGGCTTGCAGATCGTTTGTTGTGAGCTGATCGAAGACAATGGCTCCACGCTGCGTGAGTATGTACTGCAGCACGCTGCGGCCAATCATCTCGGGGCAGCTTTTGAAAGCTGGATCCAGTCTGCCTGCAGCTTCTACGACACCCTGGTAGACCGCATTGTACCTGGATTTCCAAAAGAAACCATTGGAGAGATCAGGGAAGAAATCGGGTTCGACGACAATCTGGTCGTGAAAGGAGAATACTTCCATGTGTGGGCGATAGGGGGCGACAGCATTATCAGGGAAAAACTTCCTTTGGACAAAGCCGGCCTCAATGTTTTGTTTATGGATGATATCCGCCCGTTCCGTGCAAAGAAAGTGCGCATACTCAATGGTGCGCACACCGCCATGGTTCCTGTTGCGCTCCAGATGGGATGCGAAACAGTAATGGACGCTTTCAATACACCGGAAATAGAACAGTTCATCAATCGCATGGTGGCTGAAGAAGTCCTGCCGGGCATCGGAGAAGATCCGGAAGAATTAAAGGCCTTCGCCGCGAAGATCCTCGAGCGCTTCTATAACCCCTATCTGAAACATTATTTAAAGGATATTTCGCTCAACTCTTTGTCAAAATGGGAAACAAGAGATTTTCCTACCGTGGCAGACAATTATCACAGGCTGGGTAAGCAGGCCAAACTGACCACTTTCTCTTTCGCCGCGTTATTAGTTTTGTACAGCGGTAAATCTGAAGTATCTTTTGCGCCCAATGATACACCGGAATTTGTGACATTGATCCGGTCGGGCTTCAACCCGGATGACATAGAAGGTTGGGTGAAAGGTATTGTCAGCAACGACAGCATCTGGACGGTGCCGCTGAGCAGCGTACCGGGTTTCGCAGAAGCAGTGGCACAGCAGGTGAAGAGTATATTAGCAAACGGAATGAAAAAAGCAATCACTGAAATCTTAAAATAACAACAATCTCAAAAACTCCCCTTTCCTCCTATAACTGTGGGTGGTAAGGGGTACGAAAGCTAAAAATTAAATCATGCTTCCACCTTCTTTCCTTCGGAATGTTTGAGGAAGCGACGTAAATCTGCAACAATGGCCGAGTTAGTATTAAAAGTACATCCCGACGACAACGTGATCGTCGCATTAAAAGACCTTAAGAAAGGGCAAACTATAAAATATAAAGACGAGGAGTTTGTATTACAGGACGATGTAAATGCAAAGCATAAGTTTTTCACCAGCGACATGCAGGCCGGTGACGAAATCATCATGTACGGTGTGTTGGTCGGAAAGGCCCAGCATTTTATTCCCAGGGGTGGCGTAATGAATACAGAGAATACCAAACACGCTGCAGATCCTTTTGAATATCGTCCCTACAACTACCAGTGGACACCCCCTGATGTGTCCAGATTTCAGGGGCGCACTTTCAACGGCTATCACCGCAAAGACGGGCGTGTCGGCACTGCCAACTACTGGTTGTTCATGCCCACGGTCTTCTGTGAAAACAGGAATCTTGACGTGATCCGCGAAGCCTTGCACAACGAGCTCGGTTATGCGGTAACAGATAAGTATAAAAAATATACACATCACCTGGTAGAAGCTTATAAAAAAGGCGAGGACGTTGAAAACATTAACCTGGCGCCTGCTGCACAAAGCGTAACCGGCGACAGGCTGTTCAAAAATATTGACGGTATTAAGTTTTTGAACCACCAGGGTGGCTGCGGCGGTACCCGCCAGGACGCCGGTGTGTTAGGTAAATTATTAGCGGCCTATGCAGACCATCCCAACGTGGCGGGTATCACGATCTTAAGCCTGGGCTGCCAGAATCTGCAGACAAACCAATTGCTCGAAGAGATCAAATTGCGCAACCCGGATTTTGACAAGCCCTTGCTGGTTTTCGAGCAGCAGCAATCGCAGAGCGAAGAGCAGTTGATCAGCGATGCGATCAAAAAGACTTTTGAAGGATTGGTAGAAGCCAATAAGATCGAGCGTCAGCCTGCTCCGTTGTCAGAGCTGGTGCTGGGCGTGAAATGTGGTGGCAGTGATGGTTTCAGCGGCATCAGCGCCAATCCTGCAGTAGGTTACACGAGCGACCTGCTCGCTGCTTTAGGAGGTAAAGTATTGCTCGCTGAGTTTCCGGAACTGTGCGGGGCCGAGCAAAACCTGATCGATCGCACGATTGACGAAGACAAAGCCAGGAAGTTCATTCATCTGATGACGACCTACAACAGCCAGGCCGAGGCCGTAGGATCCGGCTTTTACATGAACCCCTCTCCGGGAAATATTAAAGACGGACTAATCACCGATGCCATCAAAAGCACCGGTGCAGCAAAAAAAGGCGGTACTTCGCCTGTCGTAGATGTACTCGATTATACGGAACCGGCTGTGAAGCCCGGACTGAACCTGGTTTGCACGCCCGGCAACGATGTCGAAGCTACAACTGGTAAAGCAGCTTCTGGTGCAACATTGATCCTGTTCACCACCGGATTAGGCACACCAACAGGTAATCCTGTTTGTCCGACCATTAAAGTGTCTACCAATAATATATTGACCAAACGCATGAGTGATATCATCGATATCAATTGCGGACCGGTAGTCGAAGGTGAAAAGACCATCGAACAAATGGGAGAAGATATTCTGGAATATTGTATCAAAGCGGCAAGCGGGGAAGTTATTCCAAAAGCAGTATTGCTCAATCAGGATGATTTTATCCCATGGAAACGCGGCGTTAGTTTGTAGTAGTCCTTAAAGGCGCTTCTTTGGAGCGGTTTTGGGAGATTCGCAGGCCGGAAAGCTGTGTCCCCCAACAGGCTATCGTAGAGACGATGGATTCACTCGCCTCTCTTTAGAGACGGGCCGGGTGTAAGGTCGTTTCAAACGTTTGAATAGGGATAAGTGGTCCTGCTTGAATGGGTTATGAGATTTTCTAACTATTTTTCACCCATTGCCTGAAGCATTGCTTGCATCTGCTCTTGCCGCAGGCCAAAGCGCATCACTTAATTTTTAAATTTTTCTCTTTCCATAACAAAGGGATTAATGTATCATCACAAATGGCTAAAAAATTTTTAGACGACAACTTTTTGTTAGAAAGCAGTACGGCGCAAACGCTCTACCATGAGTATGCCAAGGCAATGCCGATCATCGATTACCATTGCCACTTGCCTCCGGATCAGATTGCGGACGATAAACGATTTGATAACCTGACACAGATCTGGCTGTACGGCGATCACTACAAATGGCGCGCGATGCGGACCAACGGAGTAGATGAAAGCTATTGCACCGGCACCAGAAGCGATTATGAGAAGTTTCAGAAATGGGCAGAAACCGTCCCTTACACCATGCGCAATCCGCTTTACCACTGGACCCACATGGAACTGCAGCGATACTTCGATATACAGGACGTTCTCGATGCCGGTTCTGCAAAAAAGATATACGATGAATGTACCGCCCGCCTGCAGACCCCGGAATACAGCGTAAGGAACCTGCTGCGGAAGATGAATGTCAAAACGGTTTGTACCACCGACGACCCGGTAGATTCTCTCGAACATCATCAAAGGATCAAGAACGATGGATTTGAGATACCGATCGTTCCGGCCTGGAGGCCCGACAACGCAATGAATATTGCCAGTGCAGCCAACTTCGTATCCTATGTCAGGAAGCTGGAAGCCGCGTCCGACGTTACTATTGTGTTCTTCAAAGATTTTATTGACGCACTTAAAAAGCGCCATGACTTTTTCGCCTCCATGGGATGTACGGTTTCCGATCACGGGCTGGAACAGATCTATGCAGCGGACTATACAGAGCACGAGATTCACGAAATTTTCGATAAAGTATACGGTGGTCATGATGTGTCTGCCGAAGACCAGGACAAATTCCGCTCTGCCATGCTCGTCTATTTCGCCGAATGGGACCATGAAAAAGGCTGGGTACAGCAATACCATCTCGGTGCGATCAGGAATAATAATTTGAAAGCAATGCGTGTGTTAGGACCTGATACCGGCTGGGATTCCATCGGCGATTTTCCGCAGGCGCGCGCGCTATCCAAATTCCTGGGAGGTTTGATCGGTCGCGACAAATTAACCAAGACCATTTTGTACAACCTGAACCCCGCAGACAATGAGCTCATGGCTACTATGATCGGCAATTTCAACGATGGTTCTGCACCCGGAAAGATCCAATGGGGATCAGGCTGGTGGTTCTTAGATCAGAAAGATGGGATGATCAGACAAATGAATGCACTGTCCAACATGGGATTATTAAGTAAGTTTGTGGGCATGCTTACAGATTCCCGGAGCTTCCTGTCCTTTCCCCGGCATGAATACTTCAGAAGGATACTTTGTAACCTATTTGGCAGCGATGTCGAAAATGGAGAATTGCCTGCCAATATAGAATGGATCGGCCAGATCGTGCAAGACATATGTTTCAATAATGCTAATAAATATTTTGGATTTGGATTGAAGTAAAGAAGGTTAACGAGTTGAAAGGTTAACAAGTAGACAAGGAAGTGACGCACTCTTTGCTTGGATTGATCCAATTCGCAATCCGCATCCAATCCATTTTAATTCACGCTAATTATGAGTTTAAATTATTTTGACTTATCAGGCAAAACAGCTTTGATCACCGGCGGCAACAAAGGGATCGGGGCAGGTATGGCCCTGGGACTGGCACAGGCCGGTGCAGATGTTATCGTCGCTTCGCGCAGTGTAGAAGCAGGTTCTGAGATCGAGCAGGAAGTGACCCGGCTGGGCCGCAATTTCAAATCATATAAGATGGATGCGGCTGACCGCAACAGTGTGTATGATTTCGTAAAGCAGGTATTAAGCGAAAATCCCAGGATCGATATTTTGGTGAACAATGCGGGAACCATTATGCGCAAGCCCGTGGCCGAGCATCCCGACGAATGGTGGGACAATGTATTATCCATCAATCTCGATACCCCCTTCATTTTAGCGCGCGAGTTGGGCAAACACATGCTCGAACACGGAAAGGGAAAGATCATTTTCACCTGCTCCTTGCTGACTTTCCAGGGAGGCATCACGGTTCCTGGCTATGCAGCCAGCAAAGGCGCTTTAGCCAGCGTAATAAAAGCGATGAGTAACGAGTGGGCTGCCAAAGGCGTAAATGTAAATGGTATCGCACCGGGTTATATCGCAACAGATAACACGCAGGCCCTGCGCGAAGACGCTGAGAGGAGCGCTTCTATTTTAAGTAGAATTCCTGCCGGACGTTGGGGAACGCCCGAAGATTTCGCGGGCCCCGCGATATTCCTGGCTTCTGACGCTTCCAACTATGTAAACGGAGAAATATTAGTAGTAGACGGCGGATGGATGGGCAGGTAATAATGAATGTGGAAACCAAAATTTTAAATGTAGCATAATCGGGTCTCAACTTTCTCCACTTTCAAAAGGGATAGAGAGATGCCAAAAAAATCAAACAGATGGCTAAAAAAACAACGACAACACCAACACTTAAAGATTATAAATCCAACACGTTTATAGACGGCGATATGGAGATCCGCTTTGCTGTGGGACCGGAAGAAACCCAACTGATGGACACGCAGAAGCTGATCGACAATTTCCTGGTAAAAGACCTGATGGTAGCAGACCAGCTCAAACTGGTATACAGCCATTATGATCGCGTGATCATCGGCGGGGCGGTACCTGCGTCCAAGGCGCTTACCCTGGGCAACCATCCGGAGTTGCGCGCCGATTACTTCCTCGAAAGAAGAGAGATGGGCATCATCAACGTGGGTGGAAAAGGTACAGTAACAGCAGACGGAAAAAAGTTCGAGCTGGAGAAGCTCTCCTGCCTTTACTTAGGGAAAGGAACCCAAAAAGTAAGCTTCGCCTCGGCGTCTAAAAAAGCACCGGCAATATTCTATATCTTATCCGCTCCGGCGCACGCGGTATATCCCAATACGCTTTTCACCAAAGAGCAGGCATCGCCCGTCGATCTCGGTGCGGCCGAAACTTCGAACAAAAGAACCGTGTATAAATACATTCACCTTGATGGCATCAGAAGCTGCCAGCTCGTGATGGGCCTTACGATTTTAGCGCAAGGCAGCGTATGGAATTCCGTTCCTCCACATACGCACACGCGTCGCATGGAGGCTTATTTCTATTTTGATCTGCCGCAGGACCAGCGTTTGTTTCACTTTATGGGCAACCCCGCCGAATCGCGTCACCTCGTGATGTCCAACAACGAAGCGGTGATCTCGGCTCCCTGGAGCACGCACTTTGGATGTGGCACCGCCAACTACGGTTTCATCTGGGGAATGGCCGGCGAAAACCTGGTGTATAGTGATATGGATCCGGCACCGGTTAACACGTTAAAATAATGATGAACCAGGCCGAAGAACAGATAGCATCGATCTTGATGGCCGGACAAATCATTCGTTCGGACGGTCGTCGCGCTTCAGCTGCGGTCTATATAGTATCATAAATGTACGGCGTAAGAATTACGTCGTGCGAGTCAAAGATCTCAAATCTCAAACCCGAAATTTTCAAATCGATTATATGTCAAAAAAAGTAGTTACGCTTGGCGAAATCATGTTGCGGTTGTCAACCCCCGGCTATCAGCGTTTTGTGCAGGCCGAATCATTAGATGTGACCTATGGCGGCGGCGAGGCCAATGTTGCGGTTGCCTTATCCAACTATGGGCTCAACGGTGTTTTTGTTTCCAAGGTTCCCGACAATGCCATCGGGCAGTCCGCTATTAATCATATCCGCCGCTACGGTGTAGATACACAATTCGTAGCCAGGGGCGGCGACAGGCTGGGTATTTATTTCCTGGAAACAGGAGCTTCCATGCGTGCTTCCCAGGTGATCTATGACCGCGCAGGCGCTGCCATTGCAGAAGTGGATGCCAGCGAGTTTGACTGGGATGCAATCTTCGACGGTGCCGATTGGTTTCATACCACGGGCATTACACCGGCGCTGAGCGACAAAGCGGCTGCATTGACCGAAGCGGCTTTAAAAGCCGCTAAAGCCAAAGGCGTTACTACCAGTATCGATCTGAACTATCGGAAAAAATTATGGAGTAAAGAAAAAGCACAATCTGTTATGACAGAGCTGTGCAAATATGTAGATGTATGTATCGGAAACGAAGAAGATGCTGAAACCACGCTCGGCTTCAAAGCCGCGCACAGCGATATCACCAAAGGTGAACTGAACCTCGATGGTTATAAAGATGTGATTCGCCAGATGAAAGAAAAGTTTGGGTTTAAATACATCGCTTCTTCCCTGCGCGAAAGCTACAGCGCCAGCGATAACGGCTGGAGTGCATTAGTGAGCGACGGAAACGAATTTTACCACACCAAAAAATACAATGTTCGCATTGTAGACCGTGTGGGCAGCGGAGACAGCTTCGCCAGCGGCCTGATCTACGGACTGGTAACCGGCATGAGCATGGCGGATGCAGCGGAGTTCGGCGTAGCCGCTTCTGCGCTGAAGCATACAATTCCCGGCGATCTGAACCATGCTACGCTGAGCGACGTGAAAGGCCTGATGAAAGGCGACGCCAGCGGCAGGGTGCAACGATAAAGTTTACGTACGATGTTAGATGTACGATGCAAATTTTTTCTTCGTACATCTGACACCGTTCATCAAAAATATAATTATGATCATCGATACGTTACAAAACGCTGCTACCTACCATAGTGTGCATCCGTTATTTGCAAAAGCATTCGAATACATTGCTGGTGTGGACTTAGAAGGCATAGCGCCGGGAACCTACGAGATAGCAGACGGATTAAAAGCGATTGTCTCCGACAAAGAAGGAAAAACCCGCGAAGAGGCGCTCGAAAAATTTGAATGTCATCGCAGCAATATCGATATACAGGTTTGTATCAATGCTAAAGAAGAGATTGGCTGGAAGCCGCTTCAGCGCTGCGTTACAGATAAAGGCGGTTATGACGGAGCCAAAGATGTGCAGTTCTTCGGCGATCAGCCGGATACCTATTTTACGTTGACTAATGGCCAGTTCGTGATCCTGTTTCCCCAGGATGTGCATGCGCCGATGATTGGCTCAGGGGCTATTAAGAAGATGGTCATTAAAGTAAGGGTCGGTTGATGTTGACAGGTTGCTAAGTTAACAGGAAAGCGAAAAATGGGAAGTAGCAAGTGAACGTTTACCCCCGGTCTGACCGGACATAACGGAAGCAGAGAGTAAGAAGCAGCAAGTGGACATTTAACCCCGGTCTGACCGTCTCGGTCTGACCGGACGTAACGGAAGCAGAAAATAAGAAGCAGCAGGTGAATGTTTACCCCCGGTCTGACCGGACGATCAACAGGGCCTGCCCGAATGGTAAACCTGTAAGTAAATAGCGTCGATCAGGTAAAGCAAATCATAAATCAAAAATTTCAAATCAGAAATAAAAATGGCTACAACACAACAGTCAATAGACGCCATCATCGCGCAGGGAATGTTACCGTTGTATTTCAATGCGGACGAAACAGTGAGCGTTGAAGTATTGCGGGCGGTTTACCGCGCCGGCGTAAAAGCAATCGAGTACACCAGCCGTGGTGAAACGGCTTTGGTCAATTTTAAAAAACTGGTAGAAGTGCGCAATGCGGAGATGCCCGGCCTTCTGTTGGGTATTGGTACGGTAAAAAATCTCGCGCAGGTAAAAGAGTACCTGGCTGCAGGCGCCGACTTCCTGGTGAGCCCTGGCTTTATTGCTGAAATCGCTGCTCATGCTGTGGAGAACGATATTTTATATGCACCAGGATGTATGACGCCCACTGAAATCATCGCTGCGGAAAACGCTGGTGTGAAATTTATCAAGTTATTCCCAGGTGATATGCTGGGTCCGAAGTATCTTTCCACTATCAGGGATATCTTTCCAAAATTACTGTTTATGCCCACCGGCGGCGTAGATACCACCCCCGAAAATATCGAAGGCTGGTTCAAAGCCGGTGTTTGCGCGGTAGGAATGGGCAGCAAACTCATCAGCAAGCAATTAATGGCAGATAAAGACTATGCGACGATAGAGCGCGCCACCCGCGAGGTGTCCGCCACCATTCAATCAATCAAAAAATAAAACGATATGCAGCAAGCCAATGGAAATGGAAAAATGACTAATTACAGGTGGACGATGGTTATTTTATTATTTGTGGCCACCACCATCAATTACCTCGACCGGCAGGTGTTATCGCTGACCTGGGATGAGTTTATCAAGCCAGAATTTCATTGGGACGAAAACCATTATGGAACTATTACTTCTCTGTTCTCTATAGTATACGCGGTCTCCATGCTCTTTGCAGGACGCTTTGTAGACTGGATGGGCACTAAGAAAGGATTTTTGTGGGCCATCGGTGTTTGGTCTGTAGGCGCCTGTATTCACGCGCTTTGTGGCGTAGTGACCGAGCGATATGTAGGAATGGACAGTGCTGCCGAACTGATGCAGGCCACTGGTGACACTGCAGTGATCATTTCTACCATCAGTATGTATTGCTTCATCGTCGCACGTATCGTATTGGCGGTAGGTGAGGCAGGAAATTTCCCGGCAGCCATCAAGGTGACGGCCGAGTATTTTCCGAAGAAAGACAGGGCCTACGCCACCAGTATCTTCAACGCCGGAGCTTCAGTGGGTGCTTTGCTGGCTCCGCTTTCTATCCCCATTCTGGCCAAGGCCATGGGATGGGAGATGGCCTTTATTATAATCGGTGCGTTAGGTTTTCTCTGGATGGGCTTCTGGGTGTTTATGTATAAAAAACCTGAAGAGCATCCCAAGGTGAACCAGGAAGAGTTAACGTATATCCTGTCAGACAGGGACACAGACCGACCATCGAAAGAAGAGCTGACCGGCGAGAAGGATGATAAGATCTCATTTATACAATGTTTCAAATACCGTCAGACCTGGTCCTTTGCATTTGGAAAATTCATGACCGATGGTGTGTGGTGGTTTTTCCTTTTCTGGACGCCGTCTTATTTAAGCACGCAGTTTGGCATTAAAACGTCCGAAGGTCTCGGCGTAGCATTGATCTTCACCCTTTATGCGATTACGATGTTATCGATTTATGGAGGAAAGCTTCCTTCTATCATGGTAAAGAAGACCGGCCAGCATCCTTATACTGCGCGTATGAAAGCCATGCTGATCTTTGCGTTCGTTCCGCTGCTGGTACTGCTGGCGCAGCCTTTGGGAACCATTTCCCCTTGGCTGCCCGTCATCATGATCGGCCTGGGGGGTGCAGCGCACCAGTCCTGGTCGGCCAATATATTTTCTACCATTGGCGACATGTTCCCTAAAAAAGCAATTGCCACGATCACCGGTATTGGTGGTATGGCGGGCGGTGTAGGATCTATGATCCTGCAGAAAGCGGCCGGAGAACTCTTTGTCTATTCCGGAGAGACCAACATGACCTTCCTGGGTTTCGAAGGCAAACCCGCAGGATACTTCATCATCTTTATTGTTTGCTCACTGGCCTATCTGATCGGATGGATCGTGATGAAATCCCTGGTGCCAAAATATACCCCGATTACAGACCTGTAATCTTACAATGCTATTAATAAAAAGCTGCGGATCCATTGGCCCGCAGCTTTTTTGTTTTTATATCTTCTTACCGCAAATCATTTAAGCGGCCTCATCCTATGGGCCTCGGATCCGATGAACCCGATGAGGAAGGCCGAGAGCAATTTCCGTGAATGTCGGGCAGATCCCCGCCTGCGCTCAGCATACCGGCGTCTACCACAGTTTATCAAACACAAAGATTCAAAACGTAAAGCACGCAACGGGAAGCGCACGGCAACGGTTATAGCCGTATTACTTTCGGATGCTGCGTTGGCTTTCAACACGAAGTAACAGGATAGTGTGATACAGGGGAATGATGCCTCGTTTCGAAGCGCATACAACACTGACGCCTTTGTTTATCAGGATAAATGAGGAATGTAAGCGGAGACGGCGAAACGGATGGTTATCTCAGCCGATATTTCTTTTGAACGCGCGGGCTATTAAAGTAGTCGTTCAACTGCTTCTCCGTCATGTTCATCGACATGTCCGTAGGTACCTCAGACAGTTGTGTCTGGCTTTGTCTCAGCTCCTTTTTCAGGTTTTCGGTTTTCGCGTTGATCAGCGGATCCCGGTCGCCGGACAATTTGTTTTCAAACACCACATATTCCAGGCGCTTGATATTAGATCTCAATAAAGTAGCCTGGTTTTGTTCCACGTTCTTCGCCGGTGCGGCGGCTTCCTTCACAGGCATCGCCACTACGCCAATACTCGGAAGTATCTTACCCGTATTCTGTTTGCCTTTATCATCACCAGCGGTGGTGGCCAGCACCGTACCTGTAAGGGTAGTAGAAGCGGTCGTGATATCAAAGCCTGACCGCCATCCTTTGGTATTCTTAATTTTTTTATCCAGCTGCAGGAATGTGTACTTGTATCGAAGGACCCAGGTATTAATATTCGTCAACGCGTCATTGTACTCCTGCGTGGCAATATCATAATTAAGTCCGTCCTTCACTACTACCCTCACGCGGGCGGTATCTGCAAAATTGAAATTCGTCGTACCTATAAATTCAAGATTTACAATCCTTTCTCCTTTCGCGTCTTTTTCGGTAACGAAGTCATAAGCCGGTGTCCATTCAAAATTATCGTCACAGCTTTTGGGCAGTTTAAAGTTGCCGATCGAGATGTCGCTCGACATCAATATCTTATCGATCGGGAAATTGCCGTTTTCGCAAAGTACGTTAAAGCTCAGCCGGTCGCCTTCAGTGATCGTTACCGGGCTTACTACAGAAGGTTTGATCCTCGGGTAAACCACATCTGTACTATAAAAAATAACATTGAGCGTAGTGTCCAGTTTATCAAATGGATCAGACAGGTTTTGTACGCCGAAGGTAACCGGGTACTCTTTGTCATATTTCAACCGACCCGACAGGAACAAGGACTTATTGCTTCTGAAACTTAACGTGCCGTTGTCTTTGTCTATTTTGAAACCCACAGGAGCGCTTTTCAGGTACCAGTAGTATTTTTTGGGGTCTTTATTTAATATAAAACGATAGTTCAGGCTGGAATCCACGTGCAGCGAAAAGAAAGGGCTGAAGTTGATGATCCGCAGGGACGTGTCGTCTATACGAACTTCAGGGATGGGCTGCAACACAAGGCTATCTGGCCTCACCTGCGCGCCGGCAACGGAAACAAATGATAGGGAGAGGAGAAGGAGTAGATAACGCATTTTCGAGCTTAGAATTTTCAAGTATCAGCAAATTTATGCATAAGACGGCGAAATGGCGCAAATGGAGGCCGGAGATTGGAAAATAAAAACCCCTCGTAGAAACGAAGGGTTTACCAAAACTAACTGCTTATGAGAAAAATTAAAATTCTGTTTGTACTCTCTAAGACGTAAAAACCGGTTTTTTATTGCAGGTGAACGCAAATTTTTATTATTTGATGATTACAATCAAGGGCAGGCGACGTTTTGAGTTGATCAACCGGCAAAGCCGTACTCCTTCTTCAGAACGGATATAAAAAAACCTCTCGTGGAAACGAGAGGTTTAAACCAAAACTAACTGCTTATGAGAAAAACTTGTTATTGTACTTCTATATCTTTTGACGCTGCTTTTGTTTCTGCCTTGCGCTGTAATGTCACCATTAAGATTCCATTAACATATTTGGCGCTGATCTTTTCGCTATCTATTTTATTATCAATAGTAAAGGTTCTTTTGAAAGAACGCAGGTGAAATTCTTTCCGTATGCTTTTGCCTGCTTCGGTTGGTTCTTCGGTCTTCTTCTCAGCCGAGATAGTCAGGATCTTATCGTCTACGTTGATCTTAAAATCCGACTTTTCGTAGCCGGGAGCCACCACTTCAATCTGGTACTCGTTTTCGTTTTCAGTAATGTTCACAGGTGCATGACCTTTGATATTAGGCTTGTTCACCTCGGTTTTCAGAAGCGTAGGAATTTCTGTGAAGAAGTCATCTACGAGGCTGGTAAAAGTTCTCTCAAAAGGAACACCGTTAAATTTTACGTTTGTCATTGTATTGAATTTTATTTTTTGAATGATTTCATGAGCTACTGATCAAACCACAGTCCATCGGTAAATTGCCTGACATTATTTCATATTCTGGCGGGTTTGTATGACAATATGGCGCTATTGTCTTGATCAATGTGGCTTTCTGGCAGCGGCAGGGGTGGTCATTACAATTAGTAATGGGCAACCAACTTTTTGATTAGTTTTGTGTTGTAAAGTATTCCAATAACGAAAAAATATAGTGTATGTATCCTGCAGAAATAGTAATTCCTATGAAAGAGGAATTGACAGATAACGGGTTTGTTGAATTGCAAACTCCTGAAGAAGTAGATGCCAGCCTGAGCAAAGGCGGTACAAACCTTCTTGTAATTAATTCAGTATGTGGTTGTTCTGCCGGTACGGCAAGACCCGGCGTACTGATGGCTGTTGCCAACGCCGATAAAAAACCTGATCACCTGACGACCAGCTTTGCCGGATTTGACCTCGATGCGGTGAAAAAGGTAAGGGAGCACCTGATGCCTTATCCTCCTTCTTCTCCGGCTATCGCGCTGTTCAAAGACGGAAAACTGGTTCATTTCATTGAAAGGCATATGATTGAAGGCCGCTCTGCCCAAATGATCGCGCAGAATCTGCTGGCCGCTTTCGATGAGTATTGCAATTAGTAGCTTCTCACTTCAAAGATCTTCAAAGGTGCGTGGTTTCGGCCACGCGCCTTTTTTAATGAGATGTATTAACATATCAACATATTAAGATGTGAACTAATTATATCGTAATATTGCCGTTAATTATAAATCGCTTACGGCATGTATCCTAATTTATACTATGTTTTCAGAGATTGGTTTGGGGTCGATTGGAAGTTCTTACATTTTGTAAATTCGTTCGGTTTTTTTGTTGCCATCGCATTTATTATTTGCTCGGTTGTTCTGGCAAAGGAACTTAGAAGAAAAAGTAAAGAAGGCGTTTTTCAGCCGGTCGAGGAAACGATTACCGTAGGCAAGCCGGCATCCATCGCAGAGCTGCTGACCAATTTCATCCTGGGTTTCATCCTGGGTTATAAGATATTAGGACTCCTGTTTATGAAGAACTCCCTGGCGGTTAATCCGCAGGAGTATATCTTTTCTGCGCAGGGAAACTGGCTGGCGGGCCTCGCTCTCGGTGTGTTATTCGCCGCGCTCAAGTGGAAAGAAAAGAACAAACAGAAACTAGCCAAACCGGAAACCCGGGTCATCCGCGTGTGGCCTCACGACCGGGTGGGGGAGATCACAATGATCGCCCTGATATTCGGATTGGTAGGCGCCAAGATTTTTGACACCTTCGAGAATTGGGACTCTTTTCTGAGAGATCCGTCTTCTATTTTCTCCGCTTCCGGCCTTACCTTTTACGGAGGCCTGATTTGCGCGGGCGTTGCGCTATGGTGGTTCACCAGGAAAAATAAGATTCCTTTTATTCATTTTGTGGATGTGATGGGGCCGGTAATGATGCTGGCCTACGCGCTGGGAAGGATCGGTTGCCAGGTGTCAGGTGACGGCGACTGGGGCATTTACAATTCGGCTTTCAAAACCGGACCTAACGGTGGCGTATTTCCGGCCACACAGGCTGACTTCCAGGCAGCTGTCGCAGCTAATTCCGATTTCTTTTCAAGGCATGAGTTGTACCAGGCTTCCTTCCCTGAACCAGGGTTCCTGAGTTTTTTGCCTGATTGGTTTTTTGCTTATGACTTTCCGCACAACGTGAACGAGACCGGCGTGAAGCTGGCCAACTGTACCGATTTGCAGTATTGCAATCACTTACCAATTCCTGTGTTTCCCACATCCTTGTATGAGATCATCATGTGCCTGATCCTGTTTGGCATACTATGGATGCTGCGCAAGCGGATCAAGGTGCCCGGACTGTTATTCGGGATTTACCTGGTATTTAACGGTCTGGAGCGTTTTATGATCGAGCGGATCAGGGTAAATGTGAAAATGCATTTCCTGGGCATCGAGATGACACAAGCCCAGCTGATCTCCTTTGGTATCATCCTCGCGGGTGTCGCCATGATCATTTTTGCCAAAACAAACTATAAACGAACGCAACCAATAAGCCATTAATTACGTTATTAAGTATAGGTATCCGGAAATCGCGGGCAGATATGGACGATTTTTTCGCGGATCTGTCTGTTAACTATTGATTTTCTTCTGATTTCTGCGTACTTTTGCAAGTTATTATTTATATTTAGGCACAGGCCTAACCAGTCACCAAAAAGGTTTTATACACAATAGAATATGCGTCAGCTTAAAATTGCTACTCAAATTACCAACAGGGATTCCCAGGCGGTCGAGAAATACCTCCAGGAGATCTCTAAAATTTCAATGATCACCCCTGAAGAGGAGACCACGCTCGCCCAGAAGATCAAGATGGGCGATCAGCGCGCGCTGGATAAGCTCGTGCAGGCGAACCTCCGCTTCGTGGTGTCAGTTGCTAAACAATACCAACACCAGGGTCTTTCTTTAAGTGATCTGATCAACGAAGGAAATTTAGGTCTGATCAAGGCCGCCCAGCGTTTCGACGAAACCAAGGGTTTTAAATTTATTTCCTACGCTGTATGGTGGATCCGTCAGAGCATCTTACAGGCTTTGGCCGAGCAGGGACGTCTGGTGCGTTTACCACAAAACAAAATCGGTACCTACAACAAGGCGAACAAAGCCTATATGGCTTTTGAGCAAGAGCACGAAAGAGAACCGTCTACTGAAGAGCTTTCCGAGTTGCTGGAAATGAGCGAAACCGAGATCAACAATATTTTCCAAAGCAATACCCGTCATACCTCATTAGATGCTCCGGTACACGAAGCGGAAGACGTGGCTATGGGCGATTTGCTGGAAGGTGGCTCAGACACAGACGACGATGTGATGAAAGATTCTTTACGCAACGAGATCCGCCGTGTATTGAAATCCTTGTCTCCACGTGAAGCAGAGATTGTAAATGCTTATTTTGGTTTAGATGGCGAAAATGGCGTAACAATTGAACAGATCGGACAAAAATACGACCTGACCAAGGAGCGCATCCGCCAGATTAAAGAGCGTGCTATCAAGCGCCTGCAAAAAGCCAGATACAGCAGTGCTTTGAAATCTTACCTGGGATAACACTTATTCATTATAAATAAGAATGGCCCGCGATATGCATCGCGGGCCATTTTGATTAGTGACCTTTAAGGAATAAAAATCTTAAAACCAATACTGAAGCTTTCGAGCAGAGAGTTACTCAGACTTGTATTAAAAGCAAAAGATGAGCTTCCTCTTGTATTGTCATCGTATGTATTTTTAAAGTAACCGACCGAAGCAATATTGGATATAGCCAATTCCATATGGATATTCTTCAGTACCTGATAGGAAATACCGGGCGAAAATGAAAGATGGCCTGAATTATGCCGCTGATTATAAGTTGGATCCATAGAATTTCTTGATCTTCCATTGATGTACATGGCATTGGCATGGCCTAAGAAATAAAAATGATTACCTAACGGCTTATAGCCCCGGTAAAAAATGCCGACGCCTTTACTTCTGCTGGTGGCCCTTGCCCCTGCATCTGATGGTTGTGGTGCTAATGTGTAAAAAGAGTACGACAAATCAATTCCCAGGAAATTGTTTTGCTTAATGGCTCTACCAATGGAAAGGTCAAATGCTCCGTTCTTCGATTTTTCAACATAATTGCGGAAATCACTCTCTCCATTTTTGCCTTGGGTAAATGAGGCGGTGCCTCCGAAGATCCAGGTGTTTTTGTCCATTTGTGCGTTAGCTGCAAGGAAGCTGAAGCCGGCGAGCAGCACAGTTAGTGTGGTTTTTTTCATAATTTTTTTTAATTGGTTGCTGAAAATGACGGGGAGCTTTTTTAATACGTTGCACGGACATTGTTTAATATTTACTAATTTGGGCTCGAACAATTTACCAGGTGAAACGTCCGTCTTTTACACGCAGAATGCCCTCGCCATCTGTACCGGGGTGGATGCTTATCTGAAGAGATTAAACGTCCGCTATGTCGGATAAAAACAAAAAATATAAGGATGAAAATATTGGTCACCGGCACCAACGGTTTTGTAGGAAGTTATGTTGTACATCAACTATTAGAAGAAGGGCATGAGGTGTTTGCTTCTTCGCGCACTGGTGACGATTCTTCTTTTACTACCCATAAGAATTACAGGTTTATCCAGGTGGATTTTTCAGATCCGTTTTCACTACATGATGCGTTCGAGTTTGTGCAGCCTGAAGTAGTCGTGCATTGCGGCGCCATGAGCAAACCTGATGAATGTGAGCTCAGGCAGGCAGATGCATTTGATGCCAATGTATTTGGTACGGTGCAGTTACTGCTCAATGCAGAAACCTATCGATCCTTCTTTGTGCATCTTTCCAGTGATTTCATTTTTAACGGAGAGAAGGGCATGCATACCGAAGAAGATCGCCCGGATCCTATCAGCTATTATGGCAAAACCAAGTTGCAGGCAGAAGAAGCCGTGATGGAATACCAACATGGGTGGGCCATTGTTCGTACCGTATTTGTGTATGGCAAACCATTTTATGGCCGGGACAGCTTTATCACCCTGATTGCCCAAAAGATCCGCCAGCATGAACCTTTCAAGGTCGTAAGCGATCAATCGCGCACGCCGACACACGCCTCTGATCTGGCAAAGGGCATTGCTACCATAATTGAACGGCGGGCTACAGGTGTTTTCAATCTTGCCGGTCCCGATTTGCTCACGCCTTATGACATGGCGCTTGCAACAGCGGATTACCTGGGCGTCACCGACCACCAGCTTACCCCCGTCACCCGCGAAACCTTTAAGGAAGTAGCGTTGCGTCCGTTAAAAGGTGGATTGGATATCACCAAAGCAAACAGGGAGTTGGGATATCAACCAATGAGTTTCAAGGAAGGGTTGAAAAAGACGCTGGATTAAAAACGTGCGCCTTCCGGGCAAACGGCGCTGCGACGGAAAGCCTTGTCAGACCTATGTTGTTTTCATCGGAAGAAAGATCTCGGCCATCATGCAACGGGCACTCCCTCCGCCATTTTTTTCAATCGTATCCAGCGGCGAATGGATAATAGGATTGAAAGATTCCAGTTGTGTGATCTGGCTTTCGGTCAGGCTTTGATAAGCTGCTGTTGACATGACGAGGAGCGGCGCGCCTGCTATGTTTTGTACCTGGAGCATGTTTCCTGCAAACTGGTGCATCTGCTCCTGGCTAATATCAATCACTTCTTTGTCTGTCTCCGCGAATTTATGAAGCAGCATTTCCTTCTGAACGCTATCCTTTACAGCATCCATACAGATCACCACATACTCGTCTGCAACAGACATCATCACGTTGGTATGATAAATATCATTGCCATTAGCATCCACCGCATTGAACAATACCGGCTGATATCCCATCGCATCACAAAAGTCATAAAGAGCAGAGGGAGAGGTTCTGGGTGACAGACAGGCATAGGCCAGTTCATTGTCCCTGTCGAGCACCATGCTGCCGGTTCCTTCCAGGAAAATATGCCTTTGCTCGTATTCGGTAAGGTCAATGCTGGTGCGCACAAAAAACGATTCGCCGATTTTTTGCAGCACCCGTTTGCTCCGTTCCAGCTGCCGGTTGGGAGC
Source organism: Niabella sp. ZPM-14 (assembly GCF_055693045.2). NCBI lineage: Bacteria > Pseudomonadati > Bacteroidota > Chitinophagia > Chitinophagales > Chitinophagaceae > Niabella > Niabella sp. ZPM-14. Next base: position 1,674,191 of record NZ_CM181148.1, on the reverse strand, counting down.
GAACATCGGGTAAAGCACGATGGTGCCGTCTTCATGAAAAGAGACCCAATTATTAGGAAAGATTGAATCGGGTGTGTGCGGTTCCGGTTCATCCTGGATCACGGTAACATGAACTCCATTGAGCCTTAACAACGCCACGAATTCATCAAACTCCTGCAATGCCTTCCGCTGCACACCGGACTCCTCCGATTTCTCCTGGAAGGCATTATTGACGGCGGTTTGCGGGTTGAAAGCAAACGCCGCCGGACGGATCATTAATAAAGTGGAGGTGGTCATGGGAGAAGTTGAAAAGTTTAATGTAGAAAAATTGAAAAGGGTATTCTGTATTATCCTGTTAACCTTTCAACTTGTCAATTAATTTCACTGCGAAGCAGTGGCATACTCATGCAGTGAAAGCCACCCCGCGCGCGCGACAGTTCAGCCGAGGGCATGATGATAAATGTGTTCTTGATCTCATCAACCGTGATCTGATCCTCTTCCAGCTGCTGCAACAGATCCTTCACATGAACAGCGGTAAAACCTGCCTTGATAAAGGCCTGCAGCGTTTTGTTGTTCCGGTCATATCCTACAACTACGCCTTCTTTCAGCGCCAGCAGATTACAACTGTCTGTCCACTGCTCGCGTACATCGAAAGGAAACTGGCTGTTACCGGAATAGATGAACTTCACCTTATCCGTACTACCCAGGTCGTTTTTGCTGATATCCGTCAACAGATCTTCCAGGTTGTCGAAGTGAACCGGGTTGGCGATATCTTTTTTTCTGAATTGAATGGCGCTGATGCCTTCTTCTTTTTTGCGGGTATCCAGCGCTTTTTGAATATCATCCGCATCTTCTTTCTTCACATGTTTTTTTGAGAACTTACCCAGCAATACCCACATATTTCTTTTCACTTGCGTGAAAATAGTGTCGATATGCATGTAGTCCCTTTTCTTCGGAATTTTTACCACGGTCACTTTTTTCACCACATTTTTTTCGAAGAGCGTTTTAACTGCCATATGTGCTGCTTCCAGCGATGTGCGTTCGCTTACGCCGATCAACACATGATCAGAGCTCATTACCATCACGTCGCCACCTTCAAGGGTTACCGGTTTTTCTTCAGAGTCGGCAGGAAGTAAGAACTGCTGAACGCTTTCGGGCAGTTCGATGATCTTATCTCTGTAACCGGCAAAGAGCGGATGATTGTAAAAAATATACTTCATCAGCAAAGCCTCCCGCGTGCGCGCCTGTTTAGCCGGTTTGTTGAGCAGGATGTGATCATTGATCACAATGCCGATATCCCTGGTGAAAATAAAATTAGGCACTGGCGGAAAAAGCATATCGCTCTCGTTGTAGTAAGTGCCGGTAATAAAAACATGCGCCAATTCTTTCGAATCCGTTTGCATCAGCTCGTCCTGCAATTCATAAGAACAGTGTTCGATGGCGCAAACGGAAGCCACCAGTTTGAGCCGGATGTCTTTTTGTTCGAGGATCTCCGCCAGCAACCATTCGATTTCAATGACGTTGGTCGATTTATAAAAATCCTTGCTGGCCGGCTTGAAAAAATCGAAGTCATTTTTCTTGTCATCGATATGGGCCAGTTTGCCTTTGATCTTTTCGGGATCCAGGAAATAAAGCAACAGCTTGATGTAATAATCGTATTCTTTCCGGCGAATCGTTTCAAGATGCACGATGTCCTCAAAAAGCCAGTCCTGCGCTTTGGAAGGAACGACTTTTCCGAGGCCGCTGTCCGGGCTATGCACAAGCAGTCGTTTCAGCGGCCCTATTTCAGAAGTTACATTAATATCTTTTGTATGCATAATAGTGCGGAGCTGAGCCGTTTTGAGCTCGCTCAAAATTAAGCAAAGACAGGCAATAGTCCATCGCCGATGGTCCATTGATCATGGACTATTTTACTTAGCTTGCAGCCCGATGCGGAAATCGTTTTTACAATTACATATTGCGGTATTGCTTGCCGGCTTCACCGGTGTGCTTGGCCGGCTTATCACCCTGAATGAAGGACTGATCGTGTGGTATCGCTTGCTGATTACAGCAGTCACCCTATGGGTGTTGTTTCTGTCTACCCGGCAACTTCAGAAAATAGGGTGGAAGGACATGCTGCAGCTTACTGGTGTGGGCTTTATCAGCGCCCTGCATTGGGTGTTTTTTTATGCCTCCATCAAGTATGGAAATGTCTCGATCGCATTGGTATGCTTTTCCGTGATCAGCTTTTTCTCCTCCTTTTTAGAGCCCCTGATCAACCGCGTCCGTATCAACCGGCTGGAACTGTTATTTGGATTGCTGAACGTGTTTGGTATCTGGCTGATCTTTCATTTCGACACCACTTTTAAGCTGGGAATTGCGCTGGGGCTGGTCGCCGCTTTCTTTGGGGCCTTGTTTCCAATATTATTGAAGTTGAAGCTCAACAGGATCAACAGTCAGACCGTACTGACCTGGCAGATGACCGGCGGATTTGTGACGCTTTCGCTGGTGATGCCTTTTTACCTGAGCGCTTTTCCGGTGGAAAGCTTATTGCCTTCGCTCAGTGATTTTCTTTGGCTATTGATGCTGGCCTGGTTGTGTTCTGTGATCGCTTTCCAGTTTGCCATGAACGCCCTTAAAAAATTGTCTGCTTTTACAGTGAACCTGTCTTATAGCGTAGAGCCAGTGTATGGTATCCTGATGGCCTTTGTGCTGTTTAAAGAAAACCAGGTACTTAACCAGGGTTTTTACTGGGGCACTGCCGTGATCATGTCCACGTTGGTATTGCACATGATGGTGCTGAAGCGGAATCATAGGAAGGCGATTAAAGTGTATGTGTAGAAGAGATCGTGATCAGATAATATGATTTCAATGCCCTGGCCAATTTTGGACTTCTATTGACCATATAGGGTTGCGTCTATGAGCTGATAATAGTATCGCAATAGCTTTCCCATCTTCGATGAATACATCTGTTATTCCTCCTCAGATGAGTCTGCCCGAAACCATCAGCCGGACGGCTTTATCCTTTAAAGAGGTTAGACGAGCTAAGTAATATATAAAAAGCTAAAATTCCTTTCCCTGGAAGTTCTCCAGCTCTTTGGCAACGGCTGTTACAAAAGTAGCTCCCAGGCTGCCGTCGATGATCCGGTGGTCGTAGCTCATGCTGATGTACATCATGTGACGGATAGCGATGGAATCGCCCTGCGGCGTTTCAATAACCATCGGGCGCTTTTTGATAGCGCCTACCGCCATGATCGCTGCCTGGGGCTGATTGATGATCGGCGTGCCCATCAGGCTGCCAAACGTGCCCACATTGGTCAGGGTGAAAGTACCTCCCTGTGTGTCGTCTGCTTTGAGCTTGCCGTTACGCGAAGCATTGGCCAGGTGATTTACCTGCTTGGCCAGGCCCACCAGGTTGAGTTGATCGGCATTTTTGATAACCGGTACAATCAGGTTGCCATTGGGTAATGCAGTGGCCATCCCGATATTGATATCTTTCTTTATGATGATCTTGTCTCCGTCAACGGAGCTGTTGATCATGGGGAACCTCTTTATACATTTTACAATGGCTTCCATGAACAAAGGCATAAAAGTAATCTTGGTGCCTTCACGTTTTTCAAAATCTTTTTTTACGGATTCGCGCCACTGAACCAGGTTGGTGACATCGGCCTCACTAAAGCTGGTGACGTGCGGACTGGTATGTACGCTGCGTACCATGTGTTCTGCAATCAGCTTGCGCATCCGGTCCATTTCGATGATTTCCACATTGCCACCGGTATAGGTGCTGGTACCTTGTGATGCTGCGGGCACGGCTGAAGGCGCGGATACTTCTTTGGACACGACCGTATTTGCGGAGCCTTTTCTTTCGGCGATATAGCGAAGCAGGTCATTTTTAGTGACACGGCCTTCGTTACCCGTTCCTTCCAACTGCTCTAATTCACTCAACGGGATCCCTTCGCGCGCCGCTATGTTCAGCACCAATGGGGAATAAAATCTTGCCGACTGGCTCCTGGATTTATGTTCCTTCTTCAATGTGGTAGACACAACTTCCGCTTCGATTTCTTTTTCAGTGCGGGGTGCAGGTGGCGTCTCAACTTTTTCTTCCGGCCTTGCCGTTTCTGCCGCGTCGCCACTGGTCTGGATCCTGGCAATGACGGCGTCAATAGGCACGACGTCATTCTCTTTATATAAGATTTCCGTAATCGTACCTTCTGCTGTGCTGGGCACTTCGCTGTCCACTTTGTCAGTAGCAATTTCCAGCACGGTTTCATCCATTTTTACAGCGTCGCCCACACCTTTCAACCATTTCAGGATGGTTGCTTCCATGATGCTCTCGCCTAGCTTAGGCATTACCAGATCAACAGTTGCCATAATGATATTCGTTTAATTATTTTAACAATGACAGAGCAAGGTTGACACATTCCGATGACGTTCAGCGTGCATGCCCGCTTCATCTTTGTTGGATGATCACCCCAGCGGCCCGACCGCGGACGGCCAGTCAAGGTGCGTCACAAAAGTAGGGAAATGGAAGTTAACGTTTGTCCGCCGCTGCTCAACGTTGTTTCGAGAACAACACCAAAGCATTTCTCATGAATCGGATTATCGCCTAAACTAACCTTTGCGTCACCCTTTGTCCTCTGTGAGCATTTATTTAACGTCATTTGCGATAATAAATTGCCTTAGCAAATTTAACGCTTGCAGTGCTGTTGTCTGGATATTCCGTTGACGGTCAAAGCCCAGGTGCAGCGACTTAGTGATCACCTCCCTGGTGTTGCCTGCGGCGATCCACACTGTTCCGACCGGCTTTTCATCATTGTCCGATGGCGGACCCATGATGCCCGTGGTTGCAACGGCATAATCAGCGCCAAAGGTGTGCAGCGCACCGGCCACCATTTGCCGGGCCGTAGATTCGCTCACTGCGCCTTCAGTTTCCAGGGTTTCATGCCGCACATTCAGGACCTGTTCCTTTACGTTGTTGTTATACGTGACAGCGGCCCCGTTGAAGTGAGAAGAAGATTTAGGTACGCTGGTGATCAGGTGGGCGATATAGCCGCCTGTACAGCTTTCCGCAGTGGCCATCGTTTTCTGCTGTCGCTGCAACAATTGGCCGATGATTATTTCCAACGTGTCATCATTTTCGGCAATAGTGATGGCTTTTAACCGCTGCTTCATTTGTCCATAGAAATTTTGCAATTCCTGTTCCAGCAGGGTTTGATCCGGGCCTCTTCCGGTGAGCCGCAACTTTACCATACCATAGCCCGGCAGGTAGGCTAATTTAATATGAGGCGGCAGGCTGCTCTCGATATCAGAAAGGTGCTCGGCTACAGTAGATTCGCCCATTCCGAAAGTGGACAATACTTTATGGATCACCGCATCGCCCCCGAAATAGGCTATGATCTTTGGAAGCGCTTCTTCAGTAAAGATCTTCTTCATTTCGTAGGGCACGCCCGGCAGAGAGATGACAATTACTTTTTCGCCGGCCTTGTTATCCGTTTCAAACCACATACCTGATGCAGATCCGTGGGCATTGTGCAGGATCGAACAGGACTCGGGCAAATCGGCTTGCCGGATGTTTTGCTCCGACAATACGGTCTTTCTTTTATAGACATTGATGAAAAGATCGTGTATATGCGCGAGCACGGCTTCATTTCTTACCAGCCTCGTGTTGAAGTAATCACAAAGTAGCGGTTTGGTGATATCATCCGCCGTTGGTCCCAGGCCGCCGGTGAGAAGGATCAACCGGGAATAAGTTCTCTCCTCGTCCAACGCCTTCCGTATATCTTCGTACACATCGCCAACGGCGACACGACGCTTTACCCAAATACCCGCCTTGTTCAATTCCTGGCCGATGAAGGCGCTGTTGGTATCGATGGTTTGCCCAATCAGCAATTCATCGCCAATCGTAATGATAGAAGCATTTATTGCTTGCATTCGTATAGATTTATAGTTTCCGATACGACATGGATCTGGTCTTGATCAGTCGTCTTCATGCTTTGGCATGCGATAGCAAAGATTGTGATTTTACCGCTAATTCTACACACACAAAAAGAAGCAGACCTGATATACCTATGAAGGGCGAAGCTGGCTTCAGGCTTAAAGACCGGATTGAATAGATCAAGTATCATGAGTGAAATATTTCAAATAAGCGGTAAGAACAATTAAATTGCGGAACAATTAATCAGTCTCAGGTAGTATTACCTGTATTTTTATCCAGCAAAAAATATTGAAGCTCCATGATGGTGAAAGTTAAAGTGTTGGCAGTTCTGTTTTCCTTCGTGTCGCTGGTTTCTAAAGCCCAGGTCAATCAGGAATTGGCGGATGCCATGAGATCGTTTAATAAAGATGAGCAGCTCCGGTTCGCGACTGCAGGCTTGTATGTTGCCGATGCACAAACCGGTGAACAGCTCTTTGAAGAAAATGGCTTTACCGGCCTGGCACCTGCCTCTACTGAAAAAGTCGTGACGGCAGCTACAGCGATGGAAGTGTTGGGAAAAGATTTTACTTATCAGACGAAGTTTGGCATCGTTAGCACAGGGAGCGGTAAAAGCCTGTATATCCAGGCTTCCGGGGATCCGACATTAGGCAGCTGGCGTTGGGAGGATACCAAAGAAGAGGTGGTGCTTGCGGCGATCCAATCGGCGCTCCAGGCTAAAGGCGTTAAAGAATTGGAGTCGATCATTATCAGCGCGAAGGGCTGGAGCGAGGATGACGGGCTTCCGGCGCGCTGGACCTGGGAAGATTTAGGGCAGTATTACGGCGCAGGATCGCAAGGCCTGAACTGGCGCGAAAATCAGTTCGATCTGATCGTTAAGTCCGGCCCGCGGATAGGCGATCCGGTCACTGTTGTAAAGACCAGGCCCTTTCTATATGATTACACGATCGTTTCAGAGGCCAAAGCGGCAGCCAGGGAGTCGGGAGATCAATCCAGCCTGTATTATCCATCGAAAGGAAATAACTTCAGCGTGCTGAAAGGTACCGTGCCTGCCGGACAAAGTGCCTTTGTAGTGTCGGGCTCTATGTATGATCCCGCGCGGCAATTTGCGAAGACGCTTATCGGTGCATTAAAAGGTAAGGTAAAGATAAAAGAGCGTATCAGTATTACATCAACAGCCAACAGCCAGGTAGACTGGGTATATACGCATACTTCGCCGTCGCTGTCGAAAATCGTGTACTGGTTTTTGAGAAAAAGCGTCAATCTGTATGGTGAAGCTTTGCTGCGCACGGTAGCGCTGAAGCTGAAGGGGACGGCGACAACCGAAAAGGGTGTAGAGGCTGTTCAGGAATTCTGGAAAAATAAAGGCATCGATCCTGAAGAGCTGCATTTATACGATGGTTCGGGCTTATCGCCTCAAAACCGGATCACACCTCATGCAGAAGTGATGGCCCTGCGGTATGCGAAGTCACAGCCCTGGTTCCCGGATTTTTACGAGGCGCTACCTTTATATAATGAGATGAAAATGAAAAGCGGAACCATCAACCGCGTAAAAGGATTTACGGGCTATCAAAAATCCACCAGCGGAAGAGAATATGTTTTTTCAATCATAGTCAACAACTACAATGGAAGCCAGTATTCGCTGATCAGAAAAATGTATAAAGTGCTGGATATATTAAAGGCACGTTAAACTAAAAAACTATATACGGATGAAATTTTCAGAAAAACGTTATGCTGACATGGAATACCGCCGTTGCGGCGACTCAGGTCTGCTGCTCCCTGCCATCTCTCTCGGTCTGTGGCACAACTTCGGAGATGTGGATGACGTGAAAGTGTATCGCAAAACACTCCACACGGCCTTTGATCACGGCATTACTCATTTCGATCTGGCCAATAACTATGGGCCCCCTCCGGGAAGCGCTGAGGCGAACTTCGGGAAGTTATTGCACACAGATTTTAAAGGATATCGTGATGAGTTGATCATTTCTACGAAAGCGGGCTATACGATGTGGGATGGACCCTATGGCGACTGGGGCAGCAAAAAATATTTGGTAAGCAGCCTCGATCAGAGCCTGCAGCGGATGAAGCTCGATTATGTAGACATTTTTTATCACCACCGGCCGGATCCGAACACACCGCTGGAAGAGACGATGGGCGCGCTTGACCTGATCGTCAGGCAGGGGAAGGCCTTGTATGTCGGGATATCCAATTACAAAGCACATGAGGCCAAAAAGGCGATCCAGCTGTTGAAAAAACTGGGAACACCCTGTCTCATTCATCAACCCAAATATTCCATGTATGAGCGCTGGGTAGAAGACGGGTTGCTGGACGTGCTCGAAAAAGCGGGCGTGGGGTGTATTCCGTTCTCACCGCTGGCACAGGGACTACTCACGAATAAGTACCTGAAAGGCATTCCCAAAAGCTCACGGGCCGCCAAGGCACACGGGTTCCTGCAAAAAGAAGCCATTACCGAAGAAAGAATCGACCAATTGAAAAAATTGAACGAAATTGCCGGTGATCGCGGACAAAGCCTGGCGCAGATGGCCCTGGCCTGGTTGCTGAAAGATCAACGCGTGACCTCGGTGCTGGTAGGCGCCAGCAGTGCAGCCCAACTCCTCGATTCTTTAAAATGCCTTTCCAACAAGTCTTTCGACAAAGTAGAATTGAACGCCATTGATAACATATTAAGATCATAAATTGCCTCACCTCTAAATGCAGAAATATGACATTCAAAAAAAGTTGGCCCGTTTGGCTATTGCTTAGCTGCTGTGCTTTTATAGCCATGAAACAGAAGTCCCCTGCAATGCAACAGGAATCTCTGGAAGGCGCATGGACGCTGAGCTACGGAGGGGACGATTTCGCATTGTTATTGCAGGACGGTTATTGCATGTTCACACATTATAACCTGGCGCAAAAGAAATTCATGGTGACTTCGGGAGGTCCTTATACGATTAGTGATGGTTCTATCAGGATCAAGACGCAATTCAATAGCGCTAATAAGTCGGATGTGGGACAGGAACAATCGTATGCCTACCGTCTGGCTGATAATGAGCTGACGACTACTGTGGAAGGTTTTGAGCTGAAATGGAAACGGGTGGATAAGGGAGATAAAAACCTGGCAGGTAACTGGCGCATCACCCAAAGAAAGCAGGACGGCAAGATGGCCGATATCCCGTTGCGATCCAGGCGAACATTGAAACTGCTGACCGCTATCCGTTTTCAATGGGCGGCGATCAATATCGAGACCGGAGAGTTTTCAGGAACAGGTGGCGGTACCTACACTTTTGAAAACGGTAAGTATACCGAAACCATTGAATTCTTTTCAAGAGACAGCTCCCGGGTGGGCATGTCATTATCATTTGATGGCAAGCTTGAAGATGGCAGGTGGATCCATTCAGGCAAAAGCTCTAAAGGCGATCCCATCTATGAAGTGTGGGAGCGGATGAAGTAAGGAGGGAGAATGAGTGATCATTGCGCAAATGTGAGATAGCAGGCGGACAACCTGAATTTGAGGACGCCGTCTGATGGTCACCGTCTGACGTATTGATAACACGATCTGACGGTCTCCGTCTGACCGTATCAATAAAAGAATTATACGAAAGCTGATATATTAATACGGCTTGCACCCGCTTCTTAATTTATCAACTTTTGATCTATCTTAGATACTTCTGCTGCAGAACTCGATGAGCCTTGTTTTTGATATTTTGAACAATAGTATTGTCTTTTTTAGGTGGCAGATAAGTGATGAGTCTTGCTTCTTTTAACGCATTGTGAAAGTCTTTTTTTTTGAGATACAGATCAAGCAATTTATCCTTATAAGCGAATTTGTATGGAATAAAATTGCTTAAATCCTGCTGTATTGAAATAGCGCTTTCAATATTATTTTTAGCTTCGTAAGCCTCTGCTAACATTTTTAAGCAGGCCACAGTATGTAATTTTTTGTTGCTCTTTTCTAATATTCTAATAGCAGAAGGGTTTTGAGCAGTATATAATACAATGCCATAATCAAGTAAAAATTTGTGATCATCTAAAAGCTCAGGATAAAGTATTTGATAGTTTGATAGCCGGGCTGTTTCTGTTAACTGTAGGCTATTTTGAAGTTTTTCCCATTTTCTTACATTGGTAAGTACTTTTATAGATTTATATGTTAGCAGTGATAAAAAGCTACAGACAACTATTTTAAATACGGGTTGATAAGGGATTGTGATTGTATAAAAAACATTGGGCGTTAAATAAGCAACACAAATAGCGAGTATTAGCAACACAGCATTTACATGTAGAGCATACGAGAAAAGACTTGTTATTAGGAGAACTAAAATGACGCATCGAATGTGCCTCGACAGCAGCTCAGACTGCTTAAGCTTTCTAAAAAGCAGCATAAATAAGAGTACCGCCAAGCATAAAAATCCGACCAGCCCGACCTCTAACAATAATTGAAGCGGTTCGTTATATGCCACGTAAACTTCATCTGCATTTAACGTTTCGGAAAGTTTTGCCAACGGTAGAGAGGCGAAGTGATCGATCTGCCATTGGGGATAATGCCTGGGAAACTGGCCGTAACCTATACCAGTCCAAATGTTTTCAGGAAAATGTTTCAGAGAAATTTTCCAAATATTTAAGCGGCCTAATGCAGAAGCGGGCTTAAGATAGACTAAGCTAAAAAGGGACAGCGTTAATCCTAAAAGTAACAAACAGATAATGTAGGGTTTTTTAGAGGCTAATTTTATTTTTGGTACAAAGAGCAGTATTAAATAAAAAACTGCTCCTAATATCGCGGCTCTTGATTGAGTGAAGCACAATAAAATAATGACAGCACTATACACCAGAACCAATAAACTTTCTCTTAGTTTTTTACTCTTGTGAAGACAGCTAAGATAGTAATTTAATATCGGTAAATGGATAACTAAGTAAATGGAATATATTCCGGAGTTCTGTAAATGGCCCTTTATTAAAAGAGGTAAATCTTCATGATGCATATATTGAACAAGAGCTATATATCCCTCAATAAGCTCGAGCGAGAAAAAAAGTAGTACGATGGGCAGTATGATTGTGCGTATAAATTTATTACCAACGATCCTAAGAAGGATGAAGAAACAGAGAAAAATGACTGTATTGCAAAACGTTTCATTTTGAAAATGATAGTTTTCAGATTTTATCAGCAACGGTATGCAGCAAATTAACAATGTGCCTAACACTGCAAGATCAAAAAAGGTATATCGTAATTTTCTTTTAAAAAGTGCTGCAATGATTGTTGTGGCAGACAGCAAACCGCAAACAACCGGAAGCATTAAATAATGTCCATATTCTAAAATCTGTAGATAATTAAAGGAGTAAGTGTATTTGTATAGTGTATAATACAAACACCATACAAACACACCTGTTAAAGCTCCTAAACCTACCTTGTAAATTAAATACTTTATACTCAACCGAGACATTTTTAGTTCTCTGTATCGCTGCCGAAATGAAGAATAGGTGCTGCATAAATAAACTTGCCTTGATTGTTTAGCTCAATATCCAGCATCGGGTATGGCTTCTTCGCTTTTATGACACCTGCTATGAAACGGTTTGGCGCGCTTTGGTTTTGACCTATTTCTTTTTTGTGATGTTCCAGGTAATATTTACCACTCATTACAAAAATGGAACCTGGTTGGATAGAATCAATTTGTATATCCATCCCGCGAAGTACTTCATATTGCAGGTAGCCGTTGTATCTGAATTGCTCATATTTTTTTCTCATTTCTTCTTTGTTGAAATATGTATTTACGACATTGTCATAAAATTTAAACTGCAAGCCCACGGTGTCTCGTAGCTGTGCCGTATCTGTTGGCTGCTCTAATAGATGGTTGTATAAACTCAAGATTGTTTTTTTCGAGCCCGAATCGACGTCGTTAAATTGAATTTGTGGTTTGCAGTTCAAAAAACTCAAGATTAGCATAATTCCTAAAAGTTGTTTCATGATTTTGGTATGGTTACTAAAAAATATTCAAAACAATTGATCAAAAAATGCCTGATACTTTACAGAGATAAATATAATTCCTGCCCAAATAATAACATTTGTGATAATAAAACTCACTCGCTTTGCACGAATGAGTTTTACGAATCCATATACAAAAATGCCGATTAAGTGGACGAAGGCAAAAAACCAGAACCTTAATCCAGCTCCGATAGGACTATAATATTTACTATATTGAAGATCGCTTATAATACTGTAAAAAAGGATCAATAATATGTTTATTAAAATGTACATTAGGATTTTCATGTTGCTATGTTTCTATCACTTAGGGTGTCGCGCAATCCAAATACTTTCCAACCATCCTGATGTTAATTGTGCGATATATAAATTCAATATCAATACAATAAAGTAAGCTATAAATTGATATTGAAGTTCTTTTGAAAATTCAAAATCTTTATTCAAAACTTTCCTCACAATACAATATAGCAATGTCCCGATTGCATGTCGTAATGCCCAGAAAGCAAATTGAAATGCGCTGCCAATAGGTTGAATTTGTTCGTTTTTTAGGAACTGTACAGACACAAAAAATCGATAACTAATGCCTATAAGAAGGTGGATAGCTAAACGTGGAAGAATTTTTCTTTTTGGCATACTAAAAATTGGTTAGTGCCATACTATTCCAGAACTTTTATCTTAATGGGCAATTGCTTGTACAACATATTCAATAATATCCCCAAACAAAAAAAACTGAACAAGGCAGGCAAGTAGGAAGCCTATGCAATTATATTTAAAGCTCCACTTATATTTATTGCCATTGTATAGATTTCCGGTGCATGCGAAAAGTATAAAAAAATGTAACGCAAAATATATAAGCTGCTGGTAGCCTAAAAATGTAAGGGTGGCAAAATCTTTATTTAAAAATCGCCAATAAATAATTGAGCTATAAACGCAGCTTATAGCAAAGTGAAAAAGAAAATGTTCAAGAACTCGTATTGCCATGTAACGTAATAATGTTTAATTGCTTTGTCTACTGCTTTTAGTTGCATTACGTGTACCGATTTGAATATTTGAAGCCATGATTGGTAATAGGTTCATTTATTACCCTTTATAGATTCTGTCCAATTTGCTATCAACAAATAATCTAAGATTAAAAATAGTACAATACTGCATAGAAAACTTAGTATTGAGTATTTAAAAAAGAAAATGAATTTTTTGCGCTGAAAAATACGGAGAATCCCCCCAGTCACAATAATGAATAACAGGTGCAAAATTGCACAGAACCAAAACCTAAGTCCAACAGCTAAAGGATTAAATTTATCAGCATTTATAAATAAATAGTTAATGACAAATGTATATGCCAGCATTATACATATGTTTACTATAAAAAATTTTAAAAATAAGCTCCATGATATATTCGTCATAAAATATTATTTTATCATTATTGTCCGACTAAATTTTGATTAAAATGGCTGTGATTCAGTATAGACAAGCGCTTCAGCGTTTTTTCTATTGCTTAAAAATGGGGGGAGAACCCCCTATGTGCGGAAATCGCTGAAAGCCAATGCTGTAAAGGATTTCGCTTATATTTTTAATATTTTAGTCGGACAACAATGTTATTTTATATTAGAGTGTAGAAATTAGAAAGTATTGTCTGTGCTATTGTTATTGACATTCGCCCCTTGCTCCCGCAGCATTTCTTGTGCCAATTAAAGACTTTGAATCTCCGTTCTCTTTTTTGCTTTTTATAAACTTATACAATCCATTGGGAGTAGTGCCATAGCGAAGGGAAATGACTTCCCCTATTGTAGTTTGAGGAATATAAAAAAACTCACTGCTGGCCATGTTAAATATACCGATGGCAAAATCAGTGCAGTTAAAGTCGTTTAAATCATACTTTTTGTTATTAGCATAATCTTTCGCAAGGTTTTGCGCTTGCATAAATCGTAATCCATCAATAGTTATTGTATATGCTGCGTCATATTCATGCCCGCCATCATCAACTGTTCTACTTCCTACAGGCATACCGAGTACTGATGTTTTTCTTTTCTCAGAAACGGGATAAAAGCCGAACGATCTAGTTACCGATTGACTCCCATTAGTTTTTGTTAATCCTACAAAGGCATGTCCAGGTTCAATATTTTTCGTCAATGCATCGGGGTTGGAGTTATCAGGCAAGTCTGCATAAACAGTAATTGAGTAACTTGCTCCATTATTAGGAATTGAGTTAAAACATTTAAAAAGCTTGTTCAAATCAACTGTTTGCTTATTATTGTTAATATCTGTATTAACAGGAGGTACTTCAATCGTATATCCACCTGTGGAACAATTGCTGCACCCCTGACTATATGGATCTGTAGTAGTGTAAGTGTATTGGTAACTGGGAGACCGATCAAAATAATAATAAAGACTATAAAATGTAGGACTCGAATAATTGTTTTTATATCCATATACAACAACTTCCGGCAACCACTGCCAATCTTCTTCCGGCATATCAGGGCTGGAAATTCCCGCTCCTCTGGCAATTCTTATTTGATCACCATTTGGCGTATATTGAACACTTCGTACAACAGTTTTATTGTTTTGTGTCACCATAATTTTAACAACCCTGTTGTTTGAAACAGAAATTTCTGATATCTTATCACGGGAGAAATTACTTGTTTTTAATACTCCCGCTGTTATAGCCGGTCCTTGCTTCATGTCTGTTACATCCACCCAGTTTCCAATCAACCCCTTATCTGTTTTTCCTACTACCACAAACTTTTTTCCGTTGGAGCCTTTTACATTAAAGCGCGCGCCGATGGGTTCCGTTTCGCTTTTTTTCATCAGGCTGTAATTAGCCAGGTCCAGGGATGCGTATTCTGATTCGGAAATTTGTGTTTTTATAAATTCGGCAGCCTGTTTCGCAAAGGAGTCTTTAAAGGTTACCGTTTGGGTGTCCGTTTTGCGACAGGAAAAATAGGTTAGCAATAGTACTGCCAGTAACGAAAGCATTGTTATTTTTTTCATGGTTTTAATATTTGAAACGAAAATAGACATAGATATATATTAAAATATTTGATATTTATCAAACATTTATTTGTAATAAAACAGTAGTATTGAGTTAAACATTCAGCTATGAGAAACCCTTTATTACTTGTTTTCCTGCTTTGGTTATTTTCCTGCACGTCGTTAAGCTCTGATGAATATAGTAATCTAATACAGCAGTTAGGCAGCAATGAATCTGATTCAATAAAACTTGAAGCGGCTCATTTTTTAATTAAAGAAATAACACTACAAGTTTCTGAAAAGCCCGTATTTCGAAATAATGACAGTATGGCGAACATTTGCCTGGGTTCTTTTGAAAGCGCAAAAGCCTTGACTTCTTTTTTAAAGAGACGAAATTTGATGTTCACTGGTGAATTCATACCCGATGCGGAGTTAGTAGAAGCAAAACGAATTAAAAAAGAGATAGAGTGGTCGGTTGGTTTATGGAACAAATATCCCTGGAATAAAAATGTGCCGAAACATATCTTTTTGGAGTACCTGCTGCCATATAAAATACATAAAGAATACCCCGATGAATGGCGGCGCATGCTAAAGGCACAAACAGATACGCTTTTAAAAAGATGGCAACAGCAATTTATGCAAGCCCGAGCGAACCCTGTTTACTCAAGTAGTAAGGAGTTTTATTACGATTTAATTGTAAACACGGCTTCGAAGTGGTTTACATATGGAGCAGATACAATTAATATAACTGATGACCCGTCTTTTTCAGAGATGCTTACATTAAAGGGTGGCGGATGTAAGAAGGAGGCTTTTTTTAATGCTTATGTATTGAGGAGTGCAGGTATCCCTGCTACGGTTGACATCATCCCGTATTGGGGAAGTAAAAACGGGTCTCACGCAGCGGATGTATATTGGAATAGTGAGGAAAATAAAATGGTTGCGGGGCCTGGCAGAAGTATCAGGAGAGCAGCTAAGGTATTCCGATTGACCTTTAAAAATCATAATAGTTGGAACAAAGACATTAAACCATACGTTGTTGAGAGCGATTTTTTGCTAAACTACCTCAGAAATGATTACTGGGTAGATGTGACAAATGAACATGTAGCAACAAGCGATATAAGCATTCCCATTAAAATGGACATAAACACGCCGCCATTTGCTTACTTATGTGTTTACAATTATGGACAATGGGTGCCGGTTTTTTGGGGACGTATTTCCAAAGGTAAAGGCCTTTTTAAAAATATGGGTCGCAATATCCTGTATCGCGTTGCATTGCCATCTTTTGAAGGATATGATTTTATCGGTAAAATATTCCTGCTCGACTCAACAGGGAAGGTAAAATTTTTCCAACCCGCTTATCAAAACAGACAAAAAATGAGACTTACAAAAATGAATACCGGAAGCGAAATGTGGGTTTCAAAAAGTGAATCGTATACGCTTTATGTGCTCAATGCAAAAAATAATTGGGATGTAGTTTTGCAAAAGCCTTGCACTAAGGACTCGGTAATAGAGTTCAACCATGTTCCCTCTGGTAGTTTATATCGTCTGGTAAAAAATAACGGCTCTAAGATTTTTGAAAGAATATTTGCCTACAAAGATCGCCAACAGGTATGGTATTAAACGCTAAAGACTTGATCTAACGCGACTCAAAGTTTCCAGGTTCATTCCAAGGTATGAAGCGATGTATTTTAAGGGTACTCTTCCAATAAGTTCAGGCTGAGTATCCAACAAAAATAAGTATCGGTCTTTTGCTCTCTCCTTGCGAAGGGCGTGAAGTCGTTCTTCGCTCAACATATAGTATTTTATTGTCAGGATTCTACCAACAATATTAAATTCCGGGAACTGATCATAAATGTTTTGTAAGTCTGTAAAACTTATTCCATACACAGTAGAGTTTTCTAAGGCAACAATACTTTCTTCACTGGGCGTTTGAGTATAAAAACTTTTTACAGCAATAATTATATCATTCTCTCTCATGAACCACGATGTATTCTGTACTCCGTTCTTTTCATAGCAACAGCAAAATATACCCTTTTCTATAAAGTAGATATACTCACATACTTCGCCCGCTGATAGTAAAACATCTTTTTTAAGTATTTCTTTTGCAATCAAAATTGATTTCAAATGCGCTTTTAACGGAGAGGACAAAGGATTGACTGCATTTAACAAGGCAAACAGGTTAGTAAACATTGGTTGTGGTTTTAATTGACAGTGTAACTTTCACGAATATTGCACTGTTCTTTGATCTATTTTAACTCCTGTATCTTCAAGCTTCTAAAGTAAACACGGTTGCCATGATCCTGTAGCAGGATATGCCCTTTGGGTGCCATGCCGAAGTCGGGCCATTTGGCATATTTACTTTTCGCAACCAGGTTGAGAAACTCCTGAGATCCGCGCCGGTACTCAAGTACCTTCCATCCATTGAGCCAATGTTCAACCCGGTTGTCCGGGAACACTTTTATAATGCCCCGGTTCCATTCTCCGATCTTAACGCGGGCGCGAGGGTTTCGATCGGATGTGATCAGATCATATAATGATGCCAGCGTGCGATTGCCGTCGCGGCCCATTTTAGCATCGGGGTGTTTAGCGTCGTCCAGTATCTGGTATTCGAGACCGATAGCAGACCCTTTGTTTTTTTCGCTTTCCGTCACAAAATATTTCACACCGCTGTTAGCGCCTTCGGTCAGCTTAAATTCAAACTGGAGCACAAAGGCGCTGTATTCTTTTTCTGTTACAATATCACCACCATTGGCAGATTCGCCGCCGTCGGCAGGTAACACTTCAAGCGTCCCCTCCTTAACCACCCAGCCTTTTTGAGGGAAGGTTGTTTTATAGGCGCCCCGCCACCCCTTAGTTGTAGCTCCGTCAAATAAAAGCTTTACACCGATTTTTTTCTCGGCTTCGGACAGGTTGTTGGAAATCGTATTGATCACAAACACGCCTTGCAGCGGACTGGGTTTAATCTTTTTGGTTTTAATCCTGATATTTCTCCAGCTGATCTGTTTGCCGGCAACATCGTTTTTGCCGATAGCATGCACCTGCAAGGCGATGAAGCCTTTGGCGGTGGCATCGTCGATCAGGTGGGCCGCAGGAATATCGTTGATCCAGGTACGAATGGAGTTGCCGATACATTCTACGCGGGCTTTATTCCATTGACCCTGGCGAAAAGCTTTCTGTGCTTCGGGGTTCAAATTTAGGGCATAAAGCCAGCCTCTTTTGGCCTCCTCGTAAATGCCGCCCGTCCACGCACGCGGAGAAGGATCTATCTCGAATTGATAGCCATGGACACGTCCCTTGTTATATTCAGGTTTGCTAAGGCTTCTGAATTGTATCCCTGAATTCATCGTACTGTCTACTTTGAATTCGAGCTCCAGCACAAAATCTCCGTAATCTTTTTCGGTAACTAAAAATGAGTTGGGTTCACCTGCAACAGTCGTGCCCACAATAGCACCGTCTTCGACATGATATGTTGCTTTCCCATTTAACTGCTTCCAGCCGTTCAGGTCTTTCCCATTAAACAGTTGCTGCCATTGGGCAAAAGCAAAGCCATGCAACGCGATAAGGACGCTCAGTAAAAGGATCTTTTTCATGTATCTAAAATTATGTATTTAGCGTTAATACCCCGACGGTCTTTAAAGAAAGCGATGAACCACCTCGTTATCAAAAAATTACAGGTTCGATTAACAACCATACTCAATTGTTGTGTATATTTATTTTTTTGCTGCCAGATATCATGCGTAGGCGAGTGTATCTCTCGAATTCATGCTGCCTGCCATACAACAGAAAAGGTTGGCAAGTCGTCAAATATAAATCATATCATAAAACATCTGATCATTAAGTATTAACAAAAAATATAACGAATGAACCATCGTCGCGATTTTATTAGAAATTCAGCTATCATCGGAGCCGGGGCCCTGCTGCCTTTTGATCTATTGGCCGCTATTAAAGGACGCGTTTCGGCCAATGATAAAATTGGAGTTGGAGTGATTGGTTGCAAAGGAATGGGCTGGAGCGATCTCACTGCGTTGTTGAAAGTACCCGAAGTAACCTGTGTGGCCTTATGTGATATTGATGAACAGGTGATCAGTCAGCGGAAGGGAGATCTGGAAAAACTGAACATGCGCCCAAAGATATACGGAGATTACCGCAAGCTGCTTGCTGATAAAGATGTGGACGTGGTCATTGTCGGTACGCCGGATCATTGGCATTGTCTGCAAATGATCGACGCTTGTGCCGCTGGTAAAGATGTATATTGTGAAAAGCCTATTTCTAATTCGATTTATGAGGCCCAGTTGATGGAGAAAGCGGTGCATCGTTACAATCGTGTAGTACAGGTGGGGCAGTGGCAGCGCAGTCAGCAGCATTTTCGCGACGCTATTGCTTTTGTGCATTCGGGAAAGCTGGGTAAAGTGTCGTCTACCAAAGCGTGGATGTACAGGGGTGGTACTACGCCGCTGCCTGTTGTTCCCAACTCAACTGTACCTGCCGGTGTCAACTACGACATGTGGCTCGGTCCTTCTCAAAAACGAGCGTTCAATAAAAATCGTTTCCACTACGAATTTCGCTGGTTCTGGGACTACGCAGGCGGCCTGATGACGGACTGGGGTGTACACCTGATCGACATGGTATTGATGGGTATGAAAGCAGGCATGCCGCAATCTGTGATGGCTACCGGTGGTAAATATGTTTTTCCGGATGATGCACGCGAGACGCCCGATATCCAAACGGCTTTGTACGACTTCGGTGATTTCCAGATGAGCTGGGAACACAACATGGCAACTGGTGTGGGACTATATGGCATGCAGCACGGCATCGCTTTCATCGGTGAAAACGGTACGTTGCTGCTCAACCGCCAGGGATGGGAAGTGAAAGGCGAAAAAAATAAAATGGAGTCGATTCCCTGGGCGAAATCTGTAGACCGCGGACTGGACCTGCATGCCGTTAATTTCATTGATGTGGTGAAATCAAGACAGAAAGAAGCTTTGCATTGTCCTATTGAAGCCGGGGCAAAAGTTGCCATCGCCAGCCATTTTGGAAATGTTGCCCTGCGCGCGGGGGAAAAGATCTATTGGGATGCGGCTAAGAATAAATTCAATGTGGACAAGGCTACCCAACTGGTAAAGCCGACATATCACAACGGTTGGAAGCTGCCTGTGGTCTAAGGTAATTGTACTACGTTTTTGTTCATGCCACCAATGCCTTTAGATCGAATGTACTCTAGGTGGCTTGCACCCTGAACAAAAGAATGAGATCTAAATACGCGTCTGACCGTCCCGGTCTGACGCGTTGATTATAATTTTTACAGCTTATGAAATATTTATTGGTTATAGGATTTTTTCTCTTTTTGTCTTGTGGGTCAGGGCCAAGGCATGTAGCAGCGCCCAGGCATACGATCGCTTTGAAGCTGAACGAAAAGATCACCTACGAAGGAGCTGTTATTACGCTGCAACAGGTGGCGGAAAGCCGTTGCCCGATGAATGCCCGATGTATCAGAGCGGGCGAAGCTGTGGCATTGCTGAACGTGGTGGTCAATGGCAGCAACGAAAGGAATATCCAGCTGTGCACAGGCGCCGATTGCAGCGGCCGCGGTTTAAATGATGTCTATCCGCTGACGATCGACCAGCACAAGTATTTGTTCAGGCTCGATAGCATTACACCGGATCCCACCAAAACATTGGAGAAGAGCGAGACAAAGGTGCATATCAGCGTCAGTCAACCCGGATAATATGAAAGCGGGTGACCATATCATTTTGTTCGACGGGGTTTGCAATTTATGCAATGGTGCTGTTCAGTTTGTTATCAGGCGGGACAGGCAACGCTTATTCCGATTCGCTTCATTGCAATCCGAGGCCGGCCGCAAACTGTTGATGAACGTTGGATTGCCCGAGGATCATCTAAAATCCTTTGTTTATATCGACGGAAAGAAAGCTTATACCCGTTCAGACGCCTCGTTGCGCGTGGCCCGGCGTTTATCTTTTCCTGTCAATCTGCTGTCCGTGTTCCTGATCGTTCCCCGCTTTATCAGGGATTTTGTTTACAACGCCATCGCCCGTCGGCGGTACGCTCTTTTTGGTAAAAGGGACGAATGTATGTTACCTTCCCCGGAACTGAAAGACCGGTTTTTGTAGGGGCGCATACTGCTTCTATAGCGGAACATCAAGCAAGAACAATCACATCAAGTTGCGACTATGCATCACAATAATCCCCTGATCAATGATATATTGCAGAAAGTCAGGTTAAATCCTGATGAAATCGCTTTGTGTGAAGCCCTTTGGAGAGAAAGGACGTTGAATAAAGGTGATTTTCTTTTGAGGAATGGCGAGATCTGTCGTCATGATAGTTATGTCATTTCAGGAATACTCAAAGCTTTTTACATCAACTCAGAAAATGGCAGGGAAGAAATTCTCTATTTCGCCGCTGAGAATTGGTGGGCAACTGATATCGACAGTTTTTCAAAACAAAAGCCTTCTATTTATGATATACAGGCCTTGGAAAAAACTGTTGTCCTGCAAATAGACTACTATTCTTTTCAAAAATTGTTGCAGCAGGTTCCGGCGCTTGAAAAATATTTCAGAATCATATTGGAAGGATACGTCGGGACGCTACAGAAGCGGGTGATCCATCACCATGTTTTTGACGCCCGGCAGCGGTATGATGATTTCTTGAAAAATTATCCGGCGATTGCTGCTAAAGTGCCACAGTATTTGATTGCATCCTATCTGGGTATTTCCGCAGAATTGATCAGTCGTATACGAAAGAAAAATAAAATATCTTGAACCAGGTCAATTTCCTTTCGGTCGGCTATCGGGATTTTTGCTTTATTAATTAAAGCAAGACAGATGAAAAAAATACTGATCATTAATGCAAGCGTCAGGGATAAACGGTCACACAGCCGGGCATTGACCAATCGTTTTGTGGCGAATCGCCAATCCAAACATCCGCTGGATGTATTTACTTTCAGGGAAGTGGGCACTGATCCGGTACCGGCTATTGACGAATGCTGGATTAGCGGCGCCTTTACCGATGTATCCAAAAGCACAGCAAGCAGCAGAGAGGCGCTGGCACTGAGTGACGAATTGGTGAACGAGCTGAAGGAACATGATGTGTATGTTATTGGCACGCCGATGTATAACTGGTCTATTCCGAGCGGATTGAAAGCCTATATTGATCAGGTAATGCGCATTAACGAAACCTGGAAATTCCGCTCGGGTTTTCCTGATGGAGTATATGTAGGGCTTTTAAAAAATAAAAAGCTATTTATTCTTTCCAGCCGCGGAGACACCGGATATGGCGAGGGAGAAAAGAATGAGCATATGAACTTTCAAACGTCCTATCTTAAATTCATTTTTGGTATGATGGGCGTCAAAGATATAACTGTAATTTCTTTGGATAATGAAGAGTTCGGCGGGATATTATTTGAAAATTCCAAGGCAGCCGCTTATGAGGCAATCGATTCAATTGACTGAATAAGTCAGTTTTCTTATCACGGACCACGGATTTATGTGCGTCATACTCACTGACCATCACTCATCACTCACTTCATACTTGTCACCCACCACACATTTCCAAAAGGATCTTCGATGCCGCCACTTCGGCCATAGTCCTGGTCGGTCAGTTCATTGATGATCTTGGAGCCATTTTCCAAAGCGATTTGAACCGTCTGATCTGCATCTTCCACGTAGATAAACAGGTTAGCGTTCGCTACGTCATAAAACTCGTTCTTGTCAGCAAACATAATATTGCAGCCATTGATCTGTACCTCGGCATGCATGATGATCTTGTTATCGTTGTCGCGGTAACTCTTAAAGATTTCTTTCGCTCCGAACACGATCTTGGTAAACGCTATAAAGCTGTCCGCATTTTTGAGGATCAGGTAAGGCATTAAAGGCTGGTGGCCGGCAGGTATTTTCATTTTCAGATTTTTTGTATGAACGATTACTGGCTCGCCGATGGGGCGGCGTCGCGCTAAAGGTAGACCTTACCGCGCGAAATACCTGATCAGCAGGAAATCAATCTGTAACAGCCAGGGAAGGGCAATGATCAAAGCCCATACTATGAGGAGCAAGAACTTTTGTGATTGCGTGATATCCATCAGCAGGTTTCGCTGCAAGGAATGGTCCACTTCCAAAGCGATCTTGTCTTCCTTAACGTCGTAAACAAAAGGAGGTCCTGCCGGCACCTGCTGAAAGGCAGGTGTATGCTTCACTACAACGGCACGTATCTTCCAGTAATCTTCATCCGAAAGATCTTCATAGTGTTGATCGATATTCAATCCGGAGCGCTCCATCTCCCGTTCCACTTTATTTACGCTCAGGGAGCTGACCAGCCGGTAGATCAGAAGTGCAGGAAACACGAGCAGGAAATAGAAATGGCTGATCAAAGCGACGGCCGCCACTGCAGCAGCTGATAAGGCGATAAACAGATTGCTTGACCAGCCTTCTTCGTTAAGGAACACACGGTTGAGCAACTGGCCGCCATCGAGTGGATATAACGGTAACAGGTTGAGCAGGTTGGCCCATATCAGCAACTGCGCCACTAACGGCCAGGGGATATCGCCAATATAAGCGGTATTATTACCGGCTGTTAAGGCATGGATCACAACACCCACCAGAATACCCGGCAACGGCCCTGCCAGCAGGATGACGGCGCTCTGTTTCTGGCTGATCTCTTTTTTACTGCCCTTTACAAACGCCCCGATAAAGGGCAGGAACAATACGCCTACATCCGCATAGCGGTAGTATTTCATCGCTACAAAATGCCCCATTTCATGGAAGAGCGCTATAGCAAAGAGCACCAATAGCAGATCCCATCTTTGTAGCAGCAAATATCCCAGGCCCAGGTAAATGACGACGCTGTACAATCCTTTTATCAGCAATTGCTTATTGTCGGTTCGCTCCGGAATATATTTGGGTGGATAATCGGGATGAGCCGGTGGCTGTTCAGGCCCATGTGGATCAGGCTCCGGGATTGTCATTAAAGAGCGGTTTGATTTTTTCGTAAAGTGCTTCGGGCATGGTCGCTCGCTGCTTCGTAGCTGCATTCATAAAGTACAGTAATACGTGTCCCGAGGCGAGCAGCTCCTTTTTTTCGTTGTACACTTCCTGGTGAAACAGGATCTTATGATCAGAAGGAAGTTGTTGAAGCGTGGTTCTAATAGTCAGCAGGTCATCGTACAAAGCGGGGCGCAGGTACTTGCAATTGACCTCCACGACCGGCATAATGATGCCGGCTTTTTCCATATCAGCATAGGTAAAGCCTAATTGCCGGATGCATTCGGCGCGCGCTACTTCAAAATATTGAAAATAGTGGCTATGATACACCACGCCCATCTGATCGGTTTCGGCATAGCGAACCCTCACTTGTGTCTCTGAGCTGTACATATATTATTTCCCGATCTTTTTGTCCACACTGAATTTACCAGGACCCATTAAGAAAATAACGATAAACATCGTCAGGAATAATCCCGCTGCTTCGCCCTCGCCAAACAGTTCACCTCCGTGCGCAAAAAATAACGCCACGACCATCGCAATGATAAGGGGTAAGCTGGCCAGCCGTGTTAGCAACCCGAGAATGAGCAGACCTGCGCAAAATACTTCAGCAAATATTGTGAGACCCAATGAAGCCTTCGTGCCGATATGAAACGGATCGGCAAAGCCCTTGCTGAGGATCGCATTGAAATTGCTGATTTTTTTCATGCCGTGATTCATCAGCATAGAAGAACCTGCGATGACGCGGAGCAACAACAGGGCGATACTTACAGAAGGTTCGGAATATTTGGAGGTCATCAATTTCATGAATACAATTTTTTTGTGCTGCAGCTTAGCCGCTGGTTATTAATTTATATACGGACAAACTTAGCGAAATAATCAAAAGAAAATGCAATGCAAACGAAGACGCGGCCAACCTGAAAGAGAAGTTAATAGTTATGGCCACAAATGCTTTTGGGTCGAAATTCAAACTACGCGTGTCATACCAGATTAGAAAGCAATAGATTTAAAGGGACTATTGCCTCTCGTAAATAACTGAATATGCGTCAGACCGGGACCGTCTGACGCGGACATAGAGCCTTAATTCGACAAATGCAGTATTTTTTCGTGTTTGCGTGATCTGTGAAGGTCATATGGATTCATCATTCGTGAATCCGTGGCGTTCATTTTCTGATTTTATACTTCGCCCGCGCCTGCTGTTGCTACTTATGGTGATGAGCTGCCGAATTGCTATATTCGTTTAAATATTCTGAGATTATGTTTGATATCCTTGCCAAATATTTATATGAATTCAAGCGCCTGGCATTACCTGGGATCGGCAGGTTCGACATCACCGAGAAAGAGGCCAGCAGCGATCTTTCGGCACATACCATCGCCGCTCCCGGCTGGAGCGTCAACTTTACTGATGACGCGGTGGTAACAGGCGATAGCACGCACGATGCTCTATACAGCTGGCTGGCTACCAGCCAGAGTATCTCGCGGGAAGAAGCAGAAGCTGCATTCAAAAATTTTTGTGGGGATATTCAACAACGATTAAACCAGGGTGAGCAGGTGGAATGGCCGGGGCTGGGTGTGCTGGCGCGGGCCGATGAGAGCGTGGTGTTTACTCCTGCCGCCGCGGCTTTATCTCCGTTTACGGATGTCACTGCACAAAAGGTCATCCGCGATAACACCAGCCACACGACGATCGTCGGCAACCGCGAAACCACTACTGCCGAAATGCGGGAACAGCTGGCGTATCCCGAAGAAAGGAAAAGATCGGGAACCATTATGTGGATTGTTTTAGCCGTAGCAGCTATTGCCGCTATCGTCTATTTTTCTCAGAATGGATGTAACAAAACCGCAACGGGCAACCGTCAGAAGGTACAAAGCACCCAACCCGGCGAGACCTATCAGCTTCGTTGATCGATATCATTAAAGTAATAAGTGATTGGCAACTGCGGCCAACGGGTCAGTTGTCATTCCTCCTTGTCGGTAATGATATTGATCAGCTTCTTTTCGCCCACGATCCATACCAGGTCGCCTTCTTCAAAGATCCAGTTAGAATCAGGATTTAAAAACCTTTTTCCATCCCGTTCAATACCTACCACCAGGCCATGGGCCTTATCGCGTATTTCACTTTCGCGAATGGACAGATGTATAAAGGGAGAGTCTGCCTCGATCAGCAGTTGTTCGAGCTTCATTTCTATATCCGCCGTCTTGCCTGACAGTTTTTTATCCGGCCTCAGCAGCGCGTTCATCCGGCGTTCCTGGCTATCGGTACAGATAATATATAATTTATCACCGGGGTAGATACGGTCATGTCGTTCAGGAGGAATGATAGTGATGGCTCCACGCTTGATCATGGCAACATTGACGCCAACGCGTTCGCGCCATTCCAGTTCTTCAAGTGTTTTCCCGATAACGTTGATCGCTTCAGCGGTTACTTCAAACGTGGTCAGATGCGCATCCCAGGGCGCCAGGCTCTGGTTGCGCCTTTGTGCATCGATCTCGGCCAGGATCCGCTGTTGTTCGATCTCCCGGTTGTTCAGATTTTTAATAAACCGGTCTTCCACTTTATCATAAGCTTGCTGCAGCCGTTTCCGGAAGATGAGGATCAGCACCAATAATATAATGCCGACGTATAAGGCCAGGTCCAGGGAGTATACATTGCGTAGCAATACGATGATGAGAAACAATGCCAGCGCCACTTTCAGGATGCGCATGATCCAGATCGGACCGTGATATTTTTGTTGGGTATACAGACGGGCAAAGGGTTCCGTCTTTTCGTTGCGAACGATCAGGGCCCATAAAAAAGGACCGATCGCAGCCAGGCCAAGGACGGCCGACGTGATCCTTCCGAAGTTGTAGCCAAATCCCTGCAACCAGGGCAGCAGGATACTGTTGGTCAATGCAATGAGCGCCACTACAACAGCCGAAAACACGATCGTATTGATGATGAAAAATTTCAACACATGGTTCCAGTCGCTAACCGTTCTGATGGCAGTTGCTTCCGCACTATACCTGTTAAGACGCGCTTCCCACTTGGTAGAGAGCTTTCTGTTGATCCAGTAATAAAAACGGGTGCTGGAAAGCGTTAAGGACGGAGCAATGAAAATAGTCAGCGCAGAAACGGTGATGATAATCGGATACAGCTCTTCGCTGATGACCTTCTGCGAAACACCCATGGAGGCAATGATAAACGAAAACTCGCCGATCAGAGCCAGGCTCATGCCCGTTTGTAGTGAGGTTCTCAGGCTGTTTCCTGAAATGAAGGCGCCCAGGCTTATGACAAAACTTTTGCCGACGATCACGGCGGCAGTGATCAGTAAGATCGGCAGCCAATGATCTTTGATCACGTTGAGATCGATCAGCATTCCCACCGACACAAAGAAGATCGCACCAAACAGGTCTCTGACGGGAATAACCAGGTGCTCAATGCGTTCGGCTTTCGTGGTTTCAGCTAAAAGAGAGCCCATGATAAAAGCCCCCAATGCTGCGGAAAATCCTGCCTGTGCTGACAGATACACCATCAGGAAACACATAGCGATGGCTACGATCAGCAGGATCTCATCGGTTAGAAATTGTTTCGCTTTTTTGAGCAGGGAAGGAATAAAGAGAATGCCCCCGACAAACCAAACGATCAGGAAAAATAACAGCTTCAGGATGGACATGCCCAGCTGGCCTGCATCAAAGGTCTGGCTGGTAACAAATGTGCCCAGCAATACGAGCAGGACCACAGCGATCAGATCCTCCACTACCAGTATGCCATATACCAGTTGCGCAAAGTTGCGTTGCTTCAAACCCAGATCTGCAAAGCTTTTCACGATTACAGATGAGGAGGATATGGTTAAACAAGCGCCTAAAAAGATACAGTCCATCAAGGGCCAGTCCAGCAACTTGCCGAGACCAAAGCCGATTACGGCCATGCCTACTGCTTCAAATCCTGCTGCCGTGGTGGCCGACCCCCCCATTTTAGCGAGCTTTTTAAAGCTAAATTCTAATCCGAGGCTGAACAGCAGGAAGATCACACCGATCTCTCCCCATATTTGTACGTCGCTCAACTCGTACACTTTCGGAGGAAAGATCTTGAAGTTGGGACTAATGATGATCCCCGCTACCAGGTATCCCAGTATTAACGGAAGCTGAAGACGTTTGAAAATAAGCGTTATGACCGACGCCACACCTAATATTAAGGCCAGGTCTGTTATTAAATGCGGTAAATGATTCATAAAAAAACGTCATTCGAAAAACTGCTGAAAGTCGTTGGTTTCGGCCGAAAATAGCGAAAAATAGCTAAAGAAAAGGGGCGCCTTTTAAAGGACAACGTCTGCGCAACCCTTTTACGCTACCATCTTCCACTGTTTTAGTTTTCCTTAATGTAAGCCGAAGGTGTTCACCATTTTTCAAATGGGTATAAAAATCTATGTCCGGCTGGGCGCAACCCCGTCGGTTGTATATTCAAAGGCCGATAGGAATACCGGTTATTTGTCAGCCAGTTGATACATAGCCGTTCCCGCGCTCAGGTAAGCGCCAACGCCATACACTTCGGTTTTATCCGGCCAGGCCGAACCCGGCGCGGCGCCTATAGGCTGTACATAACCCAGCATGCCATCGCTGGTGACGCAGCGCTGTAGCGCATTCCAGCCCTTCCAGGCGGTGGCTTCGTATTCTTGCGGGTCCAGCAATCCATTATTAATACCCCAGGCCAAACCATAAGTAAAAAATCCGGTGCCGCTGGTTTCAGGTGTAGGGTACAAGTGGGCGCCTTGCAGGCTCATGGCCCAATAACCGTCCGGTGTCTGCAGCTTCTTCAGGCTTCTGGCCATTGTTTTATAGAGCTTCACAAAGTATTTGTATTCCTTTGAACCTTTATCCAGCTCTCTGATGATATCGGTAAGGCCGGCAAACACCCAACCGTTTCCGCGGCTCCAGAAGATCTTGGTACCCTGATCCAGCTTGCCTATATAATTATCGTCTCTGTAGTACAGGCCGGCTTTGTCGTCAAACAGATAGTCAGTAGTGGCTTTAAATTCTGAGAACATAAAGTCCAGGTACTTCCTGTCACCGGTGATGCGATAGGCTTTTGCCCAAACAGGAGGCGACATGAACAAGGCGTCGCTCCAGTTCCAGCGGTCCTGGCAAAAAGGGGTATGCCAATTCAGGCTGCTCTTTGCAGGGTGGTATAGAATATAGTCCAGCCGTTTGAGGGTAGGTTCTATCATTTTTTTATCATTGAACTTCCGGTACATTTCTAAATAGGTCTGACCGATTGCATGATCGTCGGCATGGTAAAGGCTCAGGTGCTCGCCGAGCTTCCAGTCTACGCTTTCGCCCACTCTTTTCAGGAAGTTCACGTAGGTAGTGTCATTAGATAGATTGGCCCATTTCATCATGCCTGCGAACAAGGTGCCATTGGTCCAGTTGGTAGGGTGGTACACGTTTCTGCCGTGGCCTTTGATCCACATATGTTCAATTTGCCAGTCGGCGACTTTTTCCAGGCTGGCGTAAATTTCTTTTTTGGACTGCTTTTCGATCTGGGCATCCGCAACAGCGGTAGCCAACAACAGGACAAGGAGGAATAGGGGTTTTTGAATGTTGAGAGATATCATTAGTTTGAATTTAAAATGGATAATGTTTGCAAATAATCGTTCTTTACCTTTCGATGACGATCCGTTATCGGGAAGTTTTATATCAAGAAGAGATTTTTGTGTTTTAGAAAAAGCTTTTTATTCGAGGGAACAGCTGCTTATTCCAGGTGGAGCCTTTATTGGCGGACAACCGGAGGCAGCAGCGAAGGGAACACCCAGGCATAATGATGAAACGGATAAATGATCGGCGCCTTTTTAGCAGCGAATTGCCTGAACTTCGGATCCTGGTAAATGCCAGACATCGCTTCAAATAAATTATATGGCCAAACGCCCACCGGACCTAACCGGTGATTGTCTACCTGTGTCACCGGATTTTTTGCCCATGGCCATTCTTCAGGATGTTCGTGATAATAGAGCAGGTAATCCAATGCTTTTTTGATGGACTGCTCTTTCGCGAACAGGTTTTCCCCGGTGTTGCTATATACCACCCAGCAGGAAGCGGTAATCGGCGCCAGGGAAAAATAAGTATACCAAACACTATTGGCGCCCCGCTTGGTTTCTGCCGGCATATGTCCGTCCTCCGAGATCTTTTCAGCGATGCCTTTCTTCAGTAATTGAACATTTTCCCGGAAACGCGTACTGTCATTTAAAAAGGAAGTGGCCAGCAGCGCACCAAAGCAGCCCCAGTCTCCCCAATTATTGTAGCCGTTTTTGATTTTGTCAGAAGCATGGAGATAAACATTGTTCAGCCAATGATCAAAGCTTTTCCGGCTATCGGCTTTCCACTGCTTCGATGGTTGCAGCAGTTGAGCGGCCATAACAAAGGAGCTTCCCGAATAGACCATCACCAGGGAGCCATCATTTTCAGCATACTTTTTATTGATTTCCGACCAGGCATCTAAAAAGTACAGTGCTCTCTTAAGAAATCGTTCTTCTCCCGTTAGTTTCCACGCAAGAGCGCATGAATAAGCGGCAAAGCCGTCCTTCTGAATAGAGAGCGAGATGCTGCGATGACCGGCAGAGTCCTGATAATAGCCCGGCACGCTAAATTCGGCCACGGCGTGATGGGGCATTTTTAAAGCGGCTTCCGCACTGGCTGTCACCTGTTCCAAGGCAGCGAGGGTAGCTTTGTCTTTTACTTTTATAAGTTGCTTCGCCGTACTGATCTGAGACGCGGGGTGCATGCCCGGGTATCCCATGTTCACGGATGACTCATTGGGGGATAAGGCCAGCTGGCTTTGTTTTTTCGACGTGGCACAGCCACTGATAACGCCGGCGACACAGGCGACCGACAGGGTAATAAGAGATAACTTTCTGAGCATTTAGCTTGATTTTATTGTGAGTATTGGCATATATGTAAACGCTGCTGTGACAAGCGACAGATCCGTTTGTCATTCACAACCGCAGCGAATCGCCAGGACCAACACAATCAAAAGTTCACTTTGGCGGATGTATAGCAATTTTACAGACCGGTCAGGCGTACAAAGCAAGTGTTCAAAAATAAGAGAAAATTGTTATGCGTGCAAAGCGTCTGGTATTTGTCGGGCCCAGCTTATATTTACCCACCATTTTTAATTATTGATGCACAACACGATCTCACCTGCAAAGCCCCATTACCAGGTTCTCGACGGCCTGCGTGGCATAGCCGCCATAGCCGTTGTTATCTTCCATTGTTATGAAATACTGACGCCGGAATTGACGAAAAACCCGATCGCACATGGCTATCTGGCCGTGGACTTTTTCTTCTGTCTCTCCGGTTTTGTGGTAGCGTACGCGTACGATAACCGTATTCGCACCATCGGCGTAAAAAAGTTTCTCGTCAACCGGCTGATCAGGTTACAGCCCCTGGTAGTGTTGGGAACCCTGCTGGGCTTGTCAGGCTTTTTCTTTGATCCGTTTCTCACTGTGTCGCCGGTGCAGGAATTTGGCTGGGGCAGGATCCTGTTAGCCACACTCTGTTCGCTGCTGTTGCTGCCAGCGCCTATTCTCGGCCGTTATGAAAATGTGTTCCCCCTGAATGCGCCAGCCTGGTCCTTGTCGATGGAATATTTTATCAACCTGGTGTATGCCTTTGTGTTGGTACATCTTTCTAAAAAGGTGCTGTTGGCTTTTCTTGCAGCGGCCGCGATCTTTGTCATAACGGTCACTTACCTGCATGGAGGCATTTCCGGAGGTTGGGGCGCGCCGAATTATGGGGATGGCTATGCCCGGGTGTTATTCTCATTTCTGGCAGGGCTCACCGTCTACCGCTTTAACTGGATCCTGAAAAATAAGATCCATTTCCTCTGGTACGGCGCGGTGCTCGTGGGGGTGTTTCTTTTTCCGCATCGGGAGAATGACTGGATCACGGAAATGCTTTTCGTGATAGGTTTATTTCCATTGATCGTTTCGGGCGGGGCGGGTACACAGGTGTCGGGCTGGTTGCGCCAGTGCTGTATATTTCTGGGCGCGATCTCTTATCCATTGTACATGGTCCATTACTGGATGATCTGGATATTGGGGAACTATGCGGCTACCGATCCGGGCCGGCAAAAGTTGTATCTGTTCTCAGGAGCGATCCTTATTCTGTCACTGATATTAGCCTGGGCGGCCCTGAAATATTTCGATGAGCCGGTGCGTAAATGGCTGACAATGAAAGCGAAGGGTAAAAAATAATAATCCTTAAGTCATAAATCAAAGATTCCGCGTATCTTTGCGCTCCGTTTAAAAATCCGATGTTATCGGAACGGATATTTCCTGAAGAGGCCCGACAAGGATTCACCCCGTGGTGAAACGCCTCAAAGGTGTAACAATTAAATTAAAATTTACCATGCCTAAGGTAAAAACAAACTCGAGCGCAAAGAAGCGTTTCAAAGTAACAGCAACCGGCAAGATCACTCACCAAAAGAGTTTCAAGCGTCACATCTTAACCAAAAAATCTACTAAGCGCAAACGCCACATGCGTATTGATGGTGTTGTAGCCAAACCAAACGTAGATTTTGTAAAACGCTTATTAAGATTGAAATAAAAGTTGTCTCAACTCATTGTCAGCTTTTAAACTCGTAAACATTTAAACTCTTTCAAACATGCCACGTTCAGTAAATGCAGTTGCTTCTAAAGCCCGCAGAAAAAAAATATTAAAACAAGCCAAAGGTTTTTACGGCAAACGTAAAAACGTATATACCGTTGCTAAAAACGTTGTAGAAAAAGGGATGACTTACATGTATGTAGGTCGCAAATTAAAGAAAAGAGAATACCGCACTTTGTGGATCGCGCGTATCAACGCTGCGGTGCGTGAAGAAGGATTGACTTATTCTCAGTTCATCAACAAATTGCAAACAAAAGGTATTGAGCTGGACAGGAAAGTATTGGCCGATCTGGCTATGAACAATCCGGAGTCTTTCAAAGCTCTGGTAGCTTCAGTGAAATAAGATCCTGTTACCAATTGATTCTAAAGAGCATCGGCTTTGGCCGGTGCTTTTTTTATGCCCCTTTGTAAAGACTTGTACAGAAGCTCATCGAGCAGTCGTAACCCGTCAAAAACATAATCTTTTTTTTACTTGATCAAGTATTTGATTATTAAATGTTTACTATTTAATTGTAATTACGACATTATTTATATTATTTAAATTTTGAATATATATACCTACATTCGCCGCGAAATCCAGTGATTCCTCAAGACCACATGTCCGATGGCATCACCTAATCCAAACCCTTTTGTAAACTGTAAATGTAACTCGCTCATGAAAAAGAATTCCATCCGGATGTTCGCAATCATCCTGACACTATTATTGGGAAAATATGCTCAGTCCCAGGTAAAGATGGGTGATAATCCTACCTCTATTTCAACCTCTTCAGCACTTGAAATCGAGAGTACCTCCAGGACCCTTGTACCGCCACGCATGACCACTGAGCAAATGAATGCCATCAGCACTCCTTTAAGAGGCGCTGTTATATACAATACTTCCCGTTCCTGCCTGTTCCAATATAACGGATCGTCGTGGGAAAGTCTTTGTACCGCGTACACACCCCAGGTGTTTCAGGCCATTGGTACGGATGCCGTGACTGTCCAGGAGGGTGGTTCAGCAACAGTGCCCGGCGCCCAGCTTAACATCACGGTACCTTCTGGTCAAACACGTCTGGCTCTGATAACCGTCACCGGGTATGCCATTGGAAATTATGCATCGACGACGGAGGCGGAGGGGCAAGCCGGTCAGGGCACGTTTAGCCTGCTGCAAGACGGAACGAAGATATCTTCTGCTTACGCGTCTTTTGTTGCCGGAGGAGATTTGAGCAATATTCCGGTACCGGTTACTTTTCAGCGAACCGTAACATTGTCCGCAGGAACTTATGTATTTACAATAAGCTATAAGTCCTGGTCTGATACCGCCTTGGTGAATATGGTCCCATCTAACTATACAGGATATGACAATGACTCGGAAAGCATGAAAACGCGTATCACTGCTACGGTGCTTCCTGTGCCGGCTTCCTGATAAACCAGTAAGGCCCGGACTCAAAAGACTTTACTGTATACCATTCATTATATATGTATGACTGCCATTTCGCGGTGGTGGCTTGCTATGTAATACATCAACGTACCCGTTTCCAATGACCCGTTGGAAGAACGGAGCTACGCTCTATTCGTTTTAATAAAAGCTAAAAAGAATGAAAAAAATAATATTGATTGTATGTGGTGTTTCATGCGTGATCGCTGCCACAGCACAGACCGGGAATCGGATATTTTCCGGTGCAGAAGCCACAAATTTTGGCGTTGTCAATTTCACAGCTGCCAATGGCGAAAGCTGGCAGACCGACCGGTCGGCTACACCAGGTTATTTCAGCGCGATAGGCGGCGCTACTTATAATGGTGCTGCCGACGGCACAGACTATGTAGATGGATATGTAAAATACTACGGCGGCAATAGCCCCGCCGACTCTTTTATTTTCCCGGTGGGCCAAACCACTGACCTGAGAACACTCAGGATCGATGCGCCCTCCGCAACAGGTATATACGCCACGGCCTGGATAGCCGATGATCCTTCCAGCGATTCAGACCCTACATCGACCGGCGCTTCGGGCGGAGCGCACAATCGCAGCAGCGTAGCGCCTCCCATCGTGTCCGTCAGCGATGCAGGACAGTGGGACTGGCAAGACCTGAGCGGCGATGCCAACGGAAAGCAAATAACGGTAAGCATCCCGGATCAAACCGATTTTGCACGCAAGAATAACTTACGGCTGGTTGGTTGGAATGGCACTGCCTGGGTGGATCTGAGCGGAGATTCAACCGCCAGCGGCAATACCGAGAACAGCACTTTGAGCGGCACAATGATCAGCGGGATCAGTGCGATCGGCATGGGCTCCACGTCCACTGCCTTACCCGCTGTTTTCGGACCCCTGAGCGCGATCTACAAAGGCGGCCTCTTGCTGGTAAAATGGCAGACACTGAGCGAAGAAAATTGTGAGAGATACGTCGTCGAAGGTTCGTGGAACGGATCGGAATGGAAAGAGCTGGGAACCGTGGCTTCCAGTGCCAAAGACGGTAACTCTGACGTACCGATCGACTACGAATTCAAAGGAGGTGGTTTCCCGGCAGTCATGGCCGCTGGATTATTGGCGCTGTTGTTATTCCCGGCCCGGGCTTCCAGGAAAAAAGCCTTCTGCTTCTGCGGTATAGCTATCGTGCTGTTTTTTGCTGCCTGCAACAAAAAGTTTGACGATGTGTCCGGATTGCAGAACGCTGGGGTTAAGTTCATCAGGGTCGCTCAATACGACTTTGATGGCGGAGTTCGCTACACCAAAGTAATCAAAGTTGTTGCCGAATAGCAACGAGTAAAGCGTTGCTTAGCAGTTCGGGGCAGCGCTTTTGTTTTCTATCATTGACAGCCGGAACGTCCGGTCAGTGTCACTTTTACAAACAATAATATTCTTTAATCAAAAAATCAATTGAATCATGATCAAAAAGCTAGCGCAGCCAACATTAATAATGACCCTGTTATTAATGTCTCTGAAAGCCAGCTCTCAGGTAAAAATGGGCGATAATCCTTCAACCATTAATCCGCAGGCAGTATTAGAACTGGAAAGTACTAATAAGGCCTTTTTGCCTCCCCGTATGACGACAGAACAAATGAACGCGATCACGACGCCAGGCGCTGTTGTATATAATACTGACGAGGGCTGCCTGTTTACCAGGAATGCGACGTCATGGGTCTCGAGCTGCTCCGTACCTTCGAAGGTGTTGTTGAGCGATAACAATCCTTTCTTTTCGGCGATCGGATCATCCCGGATCAGCTCTTCGGGTACCGATCAATCCTATACCAGCGGGCCGGTCGTTCTTGCCGACAGCGCTACGGTATCGCTCAATTTTTCTGCATTGCTGGACGACTTCAAGAAATCCGATAATACCTTTTTCAGCGGCGGCGAAGGGGAGCCGGCAAAGGTATATTCTGTAGAAGTACATCACCGGATTGATGGCGGGGCGTTCACCAGCGTCTATATAGATGCACAACCGTTTTCCACTACAGATGGCTATGCGACGGGCTTCTACACACTTTCGGGTTCCAGGGCATTGGCGTTGGCTCCGGGCTCCCATGAGTTCCGTTGCACTTTCAGGGCATTTGCTACTGATGCAAGCGGACTGAGTTACCAGGTAGCCAACACCGGCGCATCCTTTTTCGAGGCGGTCCGGTTGTAGGAAGGTTTGAGAGTGACTAAAAAAGACTTTCGTTGAAACCAATTTAAGGGGGCGATACCAAGTATCGCCCTTTTTCTATCCCGTGTCCGGTGGATGCCATGCTGCTGCTGCAACCGGGGGAAGCGTAATCTACCGGCGATTGGAGAAGCATCCGCTCTTAGGCCTGAAGGCCGGCACGGGCCGGGAGTTTGCCCCTGGTAAAAGCGGCTCAATGCGAAAGCTGTCGCTAATAAGGGAGGTAAAAATGCTGCCGCACACAATCATATTTATTCCCTAATTTAGCGGGCAATTTTAAACCAATAAGTGCCGGAGCAGCCGGTGTTATGGCAAATGAATAATTCATACTTAGGATTGGTTGAGCAGACCTTTAATTTTCCGCAGGAAGGAATCGAAGTAAAGAAAGGCGACCTCATTTTTAACGGCATCGATTACAAAGCCCTGGTAAAGAAATACGGCACACCGCTCAAGGTGAGCTATCTTCCCAAGATCGGCATCAATATTAATAAGGCAAAGCAATACTTCGCCAATGCGATGAAAAAATATAAGTATGATGGTAAATACTTTTATACTTATTGTACCAAGAGCTCTCATTTTTCGTTTGTAGTGGGAGAGGCGTTGAAGCACAATATCCACCTCGAAACATCATTTGCCTACGACATCGATATCATCAACCAGCTGTATAAGCGGCGCAAGATCACCAAGGATATCAATATTGTCTGCAACGGTTTCAAGCAAAAGAATTATACCTCGCGCATCGCGAAGCTGATCAATAACGGGTTCAAAAACGTTATACCTGTGTTGGACAATAAGGATGAGCTCAACATGTACAAACGCAGCGTCAAAAGCAAAGAGCCGTTTAAAATAGGCATCCGCATCGCTGCGGAAGAAGAGCCTACCTTTCCTTTCTACACTTCCCGACTGGGCATCCGGGCCAAAGATGTACTGGAGTTTTATGTCGACGAGATTGAAGGCAATGAGGACAAGTTCCAGCTAAAGATGCTGCACATCTTTTTAAATAAAGGTATTAAGGATGATATCTATTACTGGAGTGAGCTTCGTAAAAGTATTAACCTGTATTGCCAGTTAAAAAAAATCTGTCCCGAGCTGGATTCGCTCAATATCGGCGGCGGTTTCCCGATCAAGCATAGCCTGGCTTTTGAGTATGATTACCAGTTCATGATCAACGAGATCGTCAGCAATATCAAGTCCGCCTGCAAAAAAGCAAAAGTCCCTGTTCCTAATATTTATACGGAGTTTGGCAGCTACACCGTAGGTGAAAGCATGGCCCATATTTACAGTGTGATAGGAGAGAAGCGTCAAAATGATCGTGAGACCTGGTATATGATCGATTCGTCTTTCATTACTACGCTGCCGGATACATGGGGCATTGGTGAACGCTTCCTGATGTTGCCTATTAATAAATGGGATAGTGAATACCAGCGTGTCGTACTGGGTGGCATTACCTGCGATGGCCATGACTATTACGACAGTGAAGAACATATCAACGAGGTATTCCTGCCAAAGATCAAGAACGATTATGGGGTGGGTAACTCTCCGGTAAGGCCCGTTGACGCCGTGGACCTGGAGAAGAAAGAGCGGGATCAGGATGTGGAGCCCTTGTATGTCGGCTTTTTCCACACCGGCGCTTACCAGGACCAGATCAGCGGATACGGCGGTATCAAGCATTGCCTCATTCCTTCACCCAAGCATGTTATCATCGAGTACGACAAAAACGGCAACCTGGAGGAATGGGTATACGCCAAAGAGCAGTCCGCTCAGAGCATGCTGAAGATATTGGGATACCTGAGATAGTTTTTAACGATGACTGGTTCGAATATAATCAGAGGCACGGCCTGAGCAGCGTGTGCTTCTAATCAATCCTGCTATAATACCATATCATTCCGTCTGCTATGCAGTCGGGAAGGCCAATCACCAACTGCCCTTTTGAATTGATTTCAATGTGGAAGCCGCGATCAGATTCACTTGAGGTAAATAAAAGCACTTTATTTTTTTCGTCTCCGCAATCGGGCTTAAGGGATATTTCGTAATATCCTTTAAATACACTCTTGTTATCCTCTTTTCTTTCATAGGTGCCATTTTTTTCGAGAACGATAATCGTGCCGTTTCCTGCGGCGAAATCTTCTGGCTGCGTAGATCCGGGGCAAAAAGTACAGTTTGTTTTTCTAAGTTCCCAGGTGCCATAATAATCGTTAAGGGTTGATTGCAAAGCGTCTTTTTTACAGGAGCAAAAAGAAAAAACAACAATCGTGAGTGACAAGAAGGTAGCTTTTTTCATGACTTTTGGTTTTAAAGCCTTAAACGTAGCAATGCGACTTTTAGCAACACAATGAAATAAAAATGATTATCATATAACTTTGGGAATAATCTTTGCGTTAAGAGTGACAATCATTAAAACAATCGAATGAAATATTCCGCCACTACCATAGCTGCCTGTTTGATCCTTTTATTGAATGCCTGTAGCCGCAGTCATGCGCCACTGGTGAGTTCTATGCATACCGAAGGATTGCATCACAAGTGGAAAATCGACCAGAAGGCAAACAATGGTGCTGATGTGTATCTTGATCTGCGCGATGTGTACCAGTCTCATTGGTCATCGGGCTGTCATGTGTTTACCTTTACTCCTAAGTTTGACCGGCACCGGCGCATCAAGCTCGATGATATCACGAACCGCTCGATCAACTGTACAAGTGAGCTCAATTCAGATCAGGTAAGGTCCGATCTGGCGGCTGTCTACCACTTCGCTGTTACGGAAAACAAGCTCCGGCTTTCTGACAAAGGAGGCAGGATCTTATTTACCGGGACGCTGGCGGCAGACGATGAGCGCGGCAGCTTTGCCCGCAAATGGCTGATCCAAACCATGATCAACGCCGACGATGAATTGTTGCGCGAAAAGAAAGCCTTTATCGATCTGACAGACACAGATCGGGGCGCTGCAACTGTGGGCTGCAATCAATTTTCTTTTAAGATCACCGCGGACAATACCTATCATATCAGTTTCGGACCTGCAGCAGGTACCAGAATGTTTTGCAATGATGCCGCCGTTAACGAGGCGGTGCTGGTCAAAGCTTTGCCATTGGTAAGTAAGTACCAGGTCATTGGCAACCAGCTAAAACTGTTCGATAAGAACAACACTTTGCTTATCGAAGCTATCGAACCATTATAATTAACGGGATCTCTACAGGATCTGGCACCTCATTTCATTCAAGTTGGCTCTTAAAGTCATGGAGTTGGTCTATAATTTACCCTTTCATACAGGTAAAAACGGCTTTTAATATTATATTCATTTCTTTTTTTATTTGTTTTCTTTTATATTTGTAAGGACACAGATACAACAGGGGCTGCGCTAAACATTATAATCCCTGTCTTTCACCGCGCACATTTTGCATACGATTAGCATCACAACTGCTGCTTCTGTTTAACTGCTACTTTTTGAAGTATATTTTTTTTAAACTAAAACTTAATACATGGCGAAATTATTAACGCAATTTTTATTGCAGACGTATCCCTCAGACTCCAATGTTTTCCAAAGCACATCCGACGACGTAGCGAGCCGGGTGGCCGAGTTTGGCGAATGGCTGGGGCTGACCGGGTATGCATTGAACATCCTGGGAGGCCTTCTGTTGCTCGTGCTTGGATACATCATCGCCAAGTTTGTCGGCCGGCTGGTCAAAAACCTGCTCAGCAGATCGGGCATTGACAGTAAGACCAAGGGCAAAATATCTATCTCCCAGTTTGGCGGAAAGCTGATCTATTATCTGTTGATGATCATCGTGCTGATGGCTACGCTTAGTTTCATGGGCGTTAGCGGCGACGTGTTGCAGCCGCTCAACCAGATGACCAGCAAATTCTTTGGAGCCATACCTAATATTCTTGCAGCCGGCATTATCGCCTATGTGGGCTATTTCCTGGCCAAGATCGTAGCAGAGTTAATCGAAGCCTCCGGTGATAAGATCCGCGCGTGGATGCCTCGCCTTTCCCGGGTGAAAGACAACAACCAGTTGGACAACAGCCTGAACGAGGTCACACAGGATGTTAAGCAAATCAAAGCGGATGCGGCACAGATTGATATCGTGCGTATCTTAAAGAACATCGCTTTTATTTTCGTTTTTGTGCCCATTCTGATCATTGCCTTAGAAAAACTAAATATGCAGGTGATCACCCAGCCTGCGACCAACATGCTAGATACCTTTATTAACGCCATACCGTCGATCGTGTATGCTGTGATCATCTTACTTGCAGCTGCCATCGGGGGCAAATTCCTTACAGGTCTTTTAAGAGAGTTGCTCACCAGCCTCGGAACAGATAAGCTTAGTGAAAAATTGCGGCTCAACAATGTGCTGGGCAATATCAGTCTCGTGAAAGTCATTACCAGTGTAGCGTATCTGTTTATTGTGTATATCGGTATCATCGAGGCCTGCAAACAATTGCAGCTTCTGGAAGTGGTGGACATTTTAGACAAGGTATTAGCAGTAGCCGGTAAAATCGTGTTTGGTTTGCTGATCCTGGCGTTGGGAAATGTAGTAGCCAGATTTGCCACCGGCCTTTTCCTCAGGAATAAAAATACCAACACCCTGACTGCAGCCATTATACGCGGTGCGATCATTATTATCTTTTTAGCCATGGGCTTGCACGCGATGGGCATTGCTGACAATATTATCGAACTGGCCTTTGGCCTGAGCCTCGGTGCGATCGCAGTAGCTTTTGCATTGTCGTTTGGCCTTGGTGGCCGCGATGCTGCAGGGGAAGAGGTAAAAAACTTCTTTTCCAGGCTTAAAAATAAAGAATAGAAAACCGGACGCCTCAGCTGTCATCTCCAGACAGATGAAATGCTGCACAGATCCGATAAAAGGCTTCACAGAGACCACCTCTGTGAAGCCTTTGCTTTAACAACTACCTTTGCGCAAATTCTAATGTATTATTTATTAGGCCTTAACCAGGTCGTCCTCCGTTTCGGGAAAGGGCCGGGGTGGTGTAATGGCTCCAGCCACTGGCATGGTCGCTGGTCACAAAAATTTCAAATTACTATTTTGGCTTATTTCCTTACCTTTGCAGCCTTAAATTAGGGGCTCGTCGTGCCTGTGATACATGGTATTGGCAACCAGCTGTTTAAGAATTAAAAGTTTATCATTCAACTAAGAATAATCATGGCAGATTTAAAATTTCAAAGGAACTTTGGTATTGCCGCCCACATTGATGCCGGTAAAACCACCACAACCGAACGTATTTTACGATACACCGGTATGATTCACCGTATTGGTGAGGTACACGATGGCGCTGCGACCACCGACTGGATGGAGCAGGAAAAAGAGCGCGGTATTACCATTACCTCTGCTGCAGTAAGCTGTAAATGGCAGTTTCCTACCGAAAAAGGAAAAGCTGTTCCAGGTTCTACAAAAGAATATTCTTTCAATATCATTGATACTCCGGGTCACGTGGATTTTACCGTAGAGGTAGAGCGTTCTATGCGTGTACTGGATGGTCTGATCGCTTTGTTCTCGGCGGTTGACGGTGTGGAGCCTCAATCTGAGACTGTATGGCGTCAGGCTAACCGTTATAGAGTTCCCCGTATCGGTTTCGTCAA
The DNA here is from genome assembly GCF_055693045.2 of Niabella sp. ZPM-14. Classification (NCBI taxonomy): domain Bacteria; kingdom Pseudomonadati; phylum Bacteroidota; class Chitinophagia; order Chitinophagales; family Chitinophagaceae; genus Niabella; species Niabella sp. ZPM-14. The sequence continues at coordinate 1,632,534 of NZ_CM181148.1, read as the reverse complement.
TAAAATGGACCGTCAGGGCGCTGACTTTCTGAACGTGGTAAAACAAGTTCGGGAAATGCTGGGTTCCAAAGCGGTTCCTTTGCAATTACCAATTGGTGCAGAAGATGACTTCAAAGGAGTGGTGGATCTGATCAAAATGAAAGGAATCATCTGGCATATGGAAACGGAAGGAATGACTTTCGACGAGATCGACATTCCTGCCGACATGGTAGAAGAAGCAAATGAGTGGAGAGCACAATTAGTTGAAGCAGTTGCTGAATATGACGACCAGTTAATGGAGAAATTCTTCGATGATCCTAACACGATCTCTGAAGATGAGATCCATACAGCGATCCGCAAAGCTACTATCGACCTGAGCATCGTACCAATGATGTGCGGTTCTTCTTTCAAAAACAAAGGGGTACAAACAGCGCTGGATGCGGTTTGCCGCTACCTGCCTTCTCCGGTTGACGTAGAAGCGATCGAAGGAACAGATCCTAACGATACAGAAAAGAAATTAGTACGTAAGCCCGATGCAAAAGAACCATTTGCAGCGTTGGCTTTCAAGATTATGACTGACCCGTTTGTAGGTCGTCTGGCGTTCTTCCGTTGCTACAGCGGTCACCTAGATGCAGGTTCTTATGTATTAAACGTGCGCAGTGGTAAGAAAGAGCGTATCAGCCGTATCATGAAAATGTTCGCCAACAAACAAAACCCTGTTGATTTTATCGAGGCAGGTGATATTGGTGCAGCAGTAGGTTTTAAAGAGATCAAAACAGGGGATACCCTTTGCGATGAAAACCACCCGATCACTTTGGAGAACATGTTCATCCCTGAGCCTGTAATCTCCGTAGCAGTTGAGCCTAAAACTCAGGCCGACGTTGATAAAATGGGTATGGCCATCGCCAAACTGGTTGAGGAAGATCCTACACTTCGTGTAAAAACAGACGAAGATACAGGTCAGACCATCTTAAGCGGTATGGGTGAGCTTCACTTAGAGATCATCGTTGACCGTATGCGTCGTGAGTTCAAAGTAGAAGTAAACCAGGGTGCCCCTCAGGTAGCTTACAAAGAAGCATTCAACACCACGATCGAACACCGCGAAACGTTGAAAAAACAAACCGGTGGTCGTGGTAAATTCGCCGACATCCAGTTTAGCCTGGGTCCTGTAGATGAAGAGTGGCAAAAAGAAAACCCTGACAAACATTACCAGTTTGTAAATGATATTTTCGGTGGTTCTATTCCTCGTGAGTTTGTGCCAGCGATCCAGAAAGGCTTCGAGTCTGCTATGACAAGTGGTGTATTGGCCAACTATCCGGTAGACAACATGAAGATCCGTGTATTTGATGGTAGCTTCCACCCGGTGGATTCCGATGCTATGTCTTTCGAGCTTTGTGCAAAACAAGGTTTCCGTGAAGCTGGTAGAAAAGCGAAGCCTATCCTGCTGGAGCCGATCATGAAAGTAGAGGTATTGACTCCGGAGCAATACATGGGTGATGTAACAGGTGACTTGAACCGTCGTCGTGGATTGATGGAAGGTATGGATACCCGTGCGGGTGTTCAGGTGATCAAAGCCAAAGTTCCATTGAGCGAGATGTTTGGTTATGTAACACAACTGCGTTCTTTAAGCTCTGGCCGTGCATCCAGCACCATGGAGTTTTCTCACTACGCTCCTGCGCCTAACAACATTGCAGAAGAGGTGATCGCAAAAGCAAAAGGTAAAGTAACTGCTTAATTGCATATAAGCAGTTTCAAATAGATGTAAAGCCCCGGCATTTCGCCGGGGTTTTTGTTTTATCAATGTCCTGTGTCATCGTTGAGTAAAACGAGTGTTTTGAAGATGATCTTTTTCCCGATTTCGTAAATATCCATGTCACGGCACTGCTACTTTCGCGCCTCATTTAAAACCAAGGCAAAATGTGTAGAAACCAAATTTTACTCACCACTATTTTTTTATTTTTTATTGCGGTCGCAAATGCCCAAACAGGCATGATCAAAGGAACAGTGACTACATCGGATGGAGAACCATTGGCGCACGCCAGCATCCAGCTGGACGGAACCGGAACGGGTTCCGTTACAGATAAGACCGGCCAATATATTATCAACGAAATCTCTGAAGGGCACCACACTTTAACAGCGAGTATGTCAGGATTTGAAACACAACAGCGCGAAGTGACCATTGATAAAGGTCAAAGCCTTACAGTGAATTTTATCTTGACAGAACATCAACATCAACTGGAAGAAGTGGTTGTATCTGCAGGTAGAACGCGGGAGACCATTGATCAGATCCCATCATCCGTAACCGTAGTCGGGTTGAAGACGCTGCAGGACAATTTAAATATTAGCACTAATATTGGGACCATACTGGAAAACCGGGTACCCGGCCTTGCGCCCAGCTCCGGGTTGAGCAGTAATTCCGGACAAACACTTCGCGGGCGCAGCCTGCTGATCATGGTAGATGGGGTGCCGCAGTCCACACCGCTTCGTAACGGTTCGATGGATCTGCGCGCTTTAGACCCTGCCGTCATTGAAAGGGTGGAAGTGGTAAAAGGCGCTACCGCCATTTATGGCAACGGTGCAGCGGGTGGTTTGATCAATTATATCACAAGAACGGAGAAAACAGGCAAGGTTGCAAACAGTCATACTTCGCTCGGTACCACAGGGTCGCTCGTGAAAAAGGCCAACAGCGCCGGCGCACGCGTAAGTCAGATGCTTTTTGGCGACAAAGGAAAATGGAATTATGTAGTAAGCGGCATCTATGAGCAAACGGGCGAATTAAAAGATGCGAAGGGAGATATATTACCGCCTGTATATGGCTTAGGTAAAACCGATTCTTACAATGCCTTTGCAAAAATTGGTTACGATATCAGCGATCAGCACAAAGTTCAGGCTACCTATAATTTTTACTCCAGCAGACAAACTACCAATTACAATACTGTTGCAGGCGATTATGCGGCAGGGAAGAAGGCGACTGCGACACAAGGTGAATTCAATGGCGTGCCGCAGGGGGTAAAAGGCAATCATAATTTGCACCTTATTTTCTCAGGTGAAACAGGGCTAGCCAACACCCGTTACAATGCCGATGTATATTATCAAAACGTCGATAACGTTTTTTTCTATTCAGAATCCTTTGTCGATGGAGGCATATCCCGCATATTGTCTAAAAAGCAAGGTGCGCGGTTAGTACTTAATACACCGCTTAATGTTTCAAACTTAGATGCCATTTTCACCTACGGCCTGGATGTGCAACGGGACATCACCTCTCAACCTTTGGTGGATGGACGAATATGGGTACCCGAAATGGATATGAACAATATTGCCCCCTTTTTACAAACGAAGTTTACGTTTTTTGACAAATTGATACTCAAAGGCGGGCTTAGATATGAAAGCGCAAACATTCGGATTGATGATTACCAGACGCTACCTTCAAAAAATACAACAACTGGCGTTGTTACTGAACCAATAAATGTACAAGGAGGCCAACTGAATTACAACCCACTGGTATTTAATGCAGGCCTGCGCTACAATCTATCCGATTACTTTTCCCCTTACCTAAGCTTTTCGCAGGGATTTAGCGTATCAGATATAGGCAGGGTGTTACGTTCTGCAAAGGTTAATGAAATTGCTAAGATCAATACAGAAGCTGTCATCGTAAACAGCTACGAAACGGGCTTCGTAAGTAAGTTGAAAAATTTTCGATTGGAAGCGACAGGGTATATCAGTAAATCAAGTTTAGGTGCCAATAGTGTTTTTAAAGAAGGAGAATTTGTAGTGGTTCGTACGCCCGAACGCATTTATGGCATTGAGGTAACGGCTGATGTGCAAATTACCCGCAACCTGAACGCAGGCTTAAACTATAGCTATGTAGAGGGAAAGTTGGATGCTGATGACGATGGACGGTACAACGGCGAAGCAGATGAGTACCTGCCTGGTCCGCGTATTGCGCCGCCTATGCTTACCGGAAACATCGAGTATAGAATTATGCCAGGCAAACTGAATCTATTGGTTCAATATACCGGTATTATGAAAAGAGACCGCTTCGAAAAAAACAGCAAAGGCTCTTACGATTATTCTGAGGGGCCGATAAGCCCCTACAATTTGTTCAGTTCTTCTATTAACTATCAGCTGTCTCAAGGCACTTCGATAAGTCTTGGTGTTGAAAATATGTTTAACAAAGATTATTATACGGTTCGCTCGCAATGGGATACCAGGGATAATAATTATATAAAAGGACGTGGAGCAGCTTACCGGCTTACGCTCAACGTGAAGCTATAAAATAATGCATTGAATAATCAAGGGGCTGTTTTCATATTGAAGACAGCCTCTTTTGTTTTATCCTTTCCGCACATCATACTTTGCAAAGCACAAAGCAGTCAACGGCAACACACCGATCGCGAGCCATCCCCATCCTGCGATAATGCTGTAGGAGAGGATTGTAAAGATGGCCACATAAAGCGGATAGGCCAATAGCAATAAACCAAATACGATAGAGTTCAGGTGATCCGTTTTCCTAAAGAATAACAGGGCCACACATTTGATGGTCCAATACAAAGGCGCGTGTAGCGCCGCACCGCTCAAAGCAAAAGGCGCCAGCAATAATTTTTGCAGTGATGAAGTTGTTCCAAATTTTTGTAGCAGCAATTTTTTCTCCGGAGGTTCGATTTCATAAACCAGCTGTCGCAATTGTTTTTTCAGCGTTTCATTGAACTGCGTATAATTAAGACCATCGGCCTTGTTTGTTTCAAATGACCCGGCTGTTATGAAATCTCCCAGCTGGATCTCAATCTTGCTGCCCGCTTTATCGAAAGAGCTGTAATTGATCCCGGCAGGTAACACCTTCAGAGGGATACCGCCATGCCAGGCTTTGAAGGCCAGCCTTGCGGTGCCTTTTTTAAGCGGTCGCAGATGCCACTCGTTCACACACAGGCCTTCGCTGAATATCAATACGGCTTCCTGCTCCTTGAATAATTGTACACTTGCTTCGAAGGTCTCATAATTGATATTCAGGTTTTCAGCGCCTTCCCTTACCCGGTAGACCGGCAGCATCTTTAATGCGCGCAGCAGTTTAAATATCCGTTTGTTTTTAAAGGCATCGCCCCGCGCCAGAGAAGTGATCGGCACGTCAAATAATATATCAAAGATCATGGCGTCCATGAAAGAGTTGGGATGGTTGGCCGCGATCAGCAAAGGTCCCTCCGTTTGCAGCAACCCTTTTTTATCCACCTTAATCGCATGAAAAAAAAGAGGAGCGACTGCACGAACGTATATTTTAAGTATTTGATAAAGCAATGCCTGGCTGTTTATGGAGCAATTTATCAAATATGGATTGATTAGAAAGAAATAAAAACCTCCACCTGGTTTTCGGCAAACTTTTCGTTTTCTTAAAAATGACAATAATCATGACAGTGCATGACAGTTGGGCCTGACCGATGTTTTATTTTCGAATTCTAAAGAGTTGCTTCTATATAGAAAATTTAAAAAGTCATGAACGCTTTACTGGGTGTTATCTTTCATTTTATCGGTGGCTTTGCTTCGGGGAGTTTTTACATTCCCTACAAGAAAGTAAAAGGCTGGGCCTGGGAAACTTATTGGCTCGTAGGCGGATTGTTTTCCTGGCTGATCGTTCCTCCGGTAGCCGCATGGCTCACGATCCCCAACTTTGCAGAGATCATCAGCCAGGCAAGTGGCACGACACTGGGATTTGCATTCCTGTTCGGCTTGCTCTGGGGCATTGGCGGACTTACCTACGGTTTGGGTGTACGGTATCTCGGCGTGTCGCTGGGTAGCAGCATCATTCTCGGTCTGTGCATGGTTTTCGGCGCACTGATACCGGCCATTTATTACCAGTTCACACCTGCCGAGGGTAAGGATACAATTGGTTTGCTGACCGGAACCAATTGGGGGCAAACCGTGCTGGGTGGTTTACTGGTATGTGTGATCGGTATTATTATTTGCGGTAAGGCCGGCATGATGAAAGAAAAAGAACTGGCTGGCAGCAGTAGCGTCACTGCTGATCCGCATGCAGTAGGAAATGCTGATTCCGAAGCGCATCTTTCCGGTAAGGATGAGTATAAATTCGGGTTGGGAATTATCGTGGCGATTGTCTCCGGCGTGTTGAGCGCTTGCTTCAATTTTGGTATCGAAGCGGCCAAGCCGATGGCTGATACGGCCAACGAACTTTGGAAGGCGGCGCATCCTGGCCAGGGCGAGTTTTTATTTCAGAACAATGTTTCCTATATCATCATTTTGTGGGGCGGTCTCACCACCAACCTAATCTGGTGCCTGATATTAAATGCCCGCAATAAAACGTTCAAAGATTATACGAATAAAAAGACACCCATTCTTTCCAATATCATTTTTTGTGCATTGGCGGGCACTACCTGGTTTTTGCAATTCTTCTTTTACGGCATGGGAGAAAGCAAGATGGGCAACGGCCCAAGTTCGTGGATATTACACATGGCCTTTATCATTTTAATTGCCAATGTGTGGGGCCTGATATTAAAAGAATGGAAGGGGGTAAGTAAAAAAACGATGTTTACTGTGATCGCCGGTATTGTCGTTATTTTATTATCCGTGTTATTGGTTGGCTGGGGCAACTCGCTGAAATAGTGCTCATCGGAATAGGGGCAGCGCACAATAAAAAACATTTTAATAGTAACATCTTCTCCCGTCTCCTAACGAGGCGAAGTGAAGATGCGGTCAAATACAAAATATGGCAACAGAGACGAAGAATTTTAAGCATGTAAGTTATTTATGGGACGAAGCGAAAGCCGCTGAAATGGCGGGCGATGAGGTCGCATTGCTCATTTATCGTTCCAACCTATTAGGCGCCGATTTGCGCTTAACAAATTATGGCGGGGGGAATACCTCTTGTAAAGTGATGGCTAAAGATCCACTGACGGGGGATGAAACCGAAGTTATGTGGGTAAAAGGCAGCGGCGGAGATTTGGGAACCCTTACCAAAAGCGGCCTTGCGGCCTTATACGTAGACAAGCTGCGCAGCTTGAAAAATGTATACCGCGGGTTGGAATATGAAGATGAGATGGTCGAATTATTCAATCATTGTATTTATGATCTGAACTCCAAAGCGCCATCCATTGATACGCCTTTACACGGATTTTTGCCTTTCAGGCATATTGATCACTTGCATCCGGATGCAGCTATTGCCATAGCCGCAGCGAAGGATGGACAAAAGATCACAGAAGAATTATTCGGTGGTACAATTGGTTGGGTGCCCTGGCAGAAGCCCGGCTTCGAATTAGGCCTTATGCTCAAAAGATGTTTAGATGAAAACCCGGGCATACGGGGTATCATGTTAGGCTCGCATGGTTTATTCACCTGGGGGACCACGGCTTATGAAAGCTATATTAATACGCTTGAAGTAATCGAAAAATGTGCGGAATACATTGAGCAGCGTCTGGGAAAAAAAGGTCCCGTTTTCGGAGGCGAGAAGATAGCAGCCGTAGCAAAAGAAGATCGCCTGAAGAAGGCGGCCGCGTTGGCGCCCATACTCAGAGGGTTTTGTTCTTCAAAAGTAAAAATGATCGGTCATTTTACAGATGATGACCGCGTGCTGCAATATATCAATTCCAACGACCTGGAAAGATTAGCGCCTTTAGGCACATCATGCCCCGACCACTTTTTACGTACCAAGATCAGTCCGCTGGTGTTGAATCTCTCTCCGGATGAAAATCTGGATGATGTCGCGGCTATCAAAGAGAAGATCGCTCCGTTGTTTGAGGATTACCGTCAGATGTATGAGCAGTATTACAACACCTGCAAACATCCCAATAGTCCTGCGATCCGAGATGCGAACCCGGTAATCATTATTTATCCGGGTGTAGGTATGTTTGCTTTCGCCAAGGATAAACAAACGGCAAGAGTAGCCGCTGAATTTTATACGAACGCCATCAATGTGATGCGTGGCGCAGAAGCCATTTCAGAATATACTTCGCTGCCAAGGCAGGAAGCTTTCAATATCGAATACTGGTTGCTGGAGGAAGCCAAATTGCAACGCATGCCTAAGCCCAAACCTTTAAGTGGCCGCGTGGCTTTGATCACCGGTAGTGGTGGCGGAATCGGCAAGGCTATTGCTAAAAAGTTTTTGGAAGAAGGCGCTTGTGTGATCGTTAACGATATTAACGAAGAACGGATTAATGCCACAACCGCGGAGTTTCAAAAGTCTTTTGGTAAAGATGCTACTGCATCCGTGACATTGAATGTGACCGACGCAGCATCAATTGCTGCCGCACTCGAATACACAGCACTGGCATTTGGTGGTGTTGATATGGTGATCAATAACGCCGGCATCAGTATCTCCAAAAGCATCGCCGAACACTCGATCGAAGAGTGGGACCGGTTGTATGATATTTTAGTCAAAGGCCAGTTTATGGTTTCTAAGGAGGCTGTTAAGATCATGCGTAAACAAGATATTGGTGGTGACATTATTAACATCGTTTCCAAAAATTCCATTGTCGCGGGTCCGAACAATGCAGGCTATGGATCCGCAAAGGCAGCGCAAGCACACCTTTCCAGGCTCTTATCAGCCGAACTGGGCGGCGACAAGATCAGGGTCAATGCGGTAAACCCTGATGCGGTGATCTCTGATTCGAATATCTGGGCAGGTGGCTGGGCCGAAGGTCGTGCCAAAGCTTACGGTATTACTGTAGAAGAGTTGCCGGCTTATTACGCGAAGCGCACCTTGATGAATGAGATCATTTTGCCGGACGATATCGCCAATGCATGTTTTGTATTTGTAAGTGGCTTGCTCAATAAATCAACAGGTAATATATTAAATGTAGATGGTGGTGTAGCGCAGGCGTTCGTGAGATAGCAAAGGTAAAAAGCCTGCAAGGTTTTAAAAACCTAACAGGTCTTAATTGAAAATCGATTAAATAGTCTTCATATAGCAAAGCAACAAGGGTTGGTGGTTTTCCAATCGGCCGACCCGTTTTTTTGATTTTCAAATGCATTTTGTCTGACCCTGACCGGAACGTACAGGCTTGTGTCCCGGTCTGACAAAAGAACTGAGTCTGACGGCCTCTGTTCTGACACAAACGAGGAACCCGGTCTGACGGTCTCCGTCTGACACAAGAATGCAGGAGACTGCATGATTAAATATAGACAGAACGAAAGGATTCCGGCACGAAAGATCGGATCGGCGTCGCAAATTTGATAAGCCACGTTCTACAGGTGTGAATTAAAAATTATTAATAAATTGTATTAAATCCTGATTGATGATCTTACATAAATCGCAGATCGACACACATAACGAAAAAGGTTTAGCACGGCATCAAAAAGCTTTTGATTTTGTTTCCGGCGAATTGCCTTCAGCGGAAGCGATCATTAAAAAACTGATCGATTTCCAGGTAGCCATTCCATCCTGGGCCCTGGGCAGCGGAGGCACGCGGTTCGGACGTTTCAGCGGCGGCGGAGAGCCGGCGACTTTAGAAGAAAAAATCGAAGACATTGGTTTGCTGCATCAGCTGAATCGCAGCAGTGGTGCGATTTCCCTGCATATTCCCTGGGATATCCCCAAAGATGCGAAAGCCATCAAAAATCTTGCTGCAGATTTTGACCTGAAGTTCGACGCCATGAACTCCAATACCTTCCAGGATCAGAAAGGGCAGCAGCTGAGCTACAAGTTCGGCTCTATGCAGCATGTAGACAAAGCGGTTCGGCAGCAAGCGGTTGATCATAATATTGAAGTGATCAAATACGGACAGGAGCTGGGTTCTACATCGTTGACCGTCTGGTTGGCGGATGGATCCTCCTTCCCCGGGCAATTAAACTTCAGGAATGCCTTTAATAACACATTAGAAAGTTTACAGGCGGTATATGCCGCGTTGCCCGAAGACTGGAAGGTCTTTGTAGAATACAAAGCGTTTGAGCCTAATTTTTATTCTACCACGGTGGGCGATTGGGGACAGTCTCTTTTGTATGCGAATAAGCTGGGCGAGAGGGCATATACATTGGTTGATCTGGGCCACCATCTGCCCAATGCCAACATCGAGCAGATTGTTGCGCTGCTGCTCAACGAACAGAAGCTGGGTGGATTTCATTTTAATGACAGCAAGTATGGCGATGATGATTTGACTGTGGGAAGCGTTAAGCCATACCAGTTGTTCCTCATCTTCAAAGAACTTGTGGAAGGTATGGATGCGCGCGGCATGAATCATGCAACCGGTCTGGGATGGATGATCGATGCCAGTCATAATGTGAAAGATCCGTTAGAAGATCTGCTGCAAAGTGTGGAAGCGATTATGCTGGCCTATGCGCAGGCGTTACTAGTCGATCATCAAGCATTGACTGAAGCCCAATTGAATAATGACGTAGCCGGCGCGCAAGAGGTCTTGCAAAACGCATATCGCACTGATGTAAGGCCGCTGTTGGCGGAAGCAAGATTAAGATCTGGCGCGGCTTTGCAGCCACTGCAGTTATTCCGGGAAGAAAAGATCAGGCAGCAGCTGGTCGATCAAAGAGGAACTAATAACATAGCAACCGGGTTATAAACTTTAGCTGATTGTCATTAAGAACGAAACGGAGTGTAGCTCCCGTCGGAGGTGAATCTGCTTCAACAAATAGCGATCTTAATGTGGTGCTATAGGTTCCTCTTCATCGGTTCTGCCACGGGTGGGCACCCGTTTTGCTTGAAAAAAAACTTCGGTCTGAAGCGACGATGAATTATAAACCTCAAATCATAAATCTAAAATTCGATTGGTTCCTGTAATAGCCATATTTGATATTGGAAAGACCAATAAAAAGTTTTTTCTTTTTAACGAAGACTATAAAATTGTTGAAGAGGTCTCTGTCAACTTTGAAGAGATAGAAGATGAAGACGGTTTCGCGTGCGAAGACATCCATGCTCTGAAACGGTGGGTATTGGATACTTTGGATAAATACATTCTTAGTAACACCTATGACATCAAAGCTGTCAACTTCTCTGCTTACGGAGCAAGTTTTGTACACCTCGATGCGCATGATCATGTGGTGGCGCCTTTATACAATTATTTGAAGCCATATCCCGCCGCGGTGGAGGAGCGTTTTTATTCGACCTACGGCACCAAAGAAGAAGTTGCCTTACGTACGGCTTCGCCTGCATTGGGCAATCTTAATTCGGGTTTACAACTGTACGCATTAAAATACAACAAGCCGCGTCTTTTCGAAAAGGTGGCAACGTCGATCCACTTTCCGCAATTTTTAAGTTCATTGATCAGTGGAAAAAAATATTCAGACATAACCAGCATTGGTTGTCATACTGCGTTATGGGATTTCTCAAAATGTGATTATCATGAATGGGTAATAAAAGAAGGGATTGATCAAAAGCTTCCGCCGATTCATGCTTCGGATGAAGCGCTTAATATTTTCTATGGCGGCAAGCAACTAAAATGCGGCATTGGTTTGCATGACAGTTCCGCGGCTTTTATCCCCTACATTCAAAATGTAAAGGAAGGCTTCGTGCTCATTTCAACGGGAACCTGGTGCATCAGCATGAACGCCTTCAACGACTCGCCGCTTACCAGGGAAGAGTTAGAAAAAGACTGCCTTTGTTACATGACCTTTGAAGGCGGCACTGTGAAGTCTTCGAGATTATTTGCCGGCTATGCGCATGAACAAATCATCAAAAAGCTATCACAGCATTTTGTAGAGGTGCCTGATTATTTCGAGAAAATTGCCTATGATAAAAGTCTGCTCAAGGACGAAGCCGCGCTCAAAGATCTCCTGGATTTCGACGTCACCAATTATCATAGCTATGAAGAGGCTTATACCAACTTCATAAAGCAGGTTGTTATCGCCCAAAAACGATCCACTAATCTGGTCTACAACAACGCCAAAAAGATCTTTGTGGATGGGGGCTTCGCGAAGAACGAGACCTACATGCAATTGCTCGCCGAAGCCTATCCGCAAGCGGAAGTCTACGCTGCTTCTGTATCACAGGCCACCTCCCTCGGTGCTGCCATGGCCATCCACAAAGAATGGAACCATCTGGAGTTGCCGGATAATGTTATTAGTATGAGGAGGTATTGAGGGGAAGCATGGAAAGACGGTTTATAGGTATTGTGTTGCTGGAATGTTAATGCCAGCAGTTTAACCTTATACATTTACTTTCTACAAATCGATCCCCTCAAAAAAAATATTTGATTTTATTTTAATCCTGCCTTATCTTGTGCCGGTTCATGGTTAACAACAGTACATATACGAATGCATCCTTTGGTGTAGTTTCCACTACCACCACTACAACCATTATCACAACCCGTTAAGGGTTGTACTTTGTCATATCACCACCTTGGGCCCCGGGCCGTTTTCATCAACATTTTTGTTCATTATAATATAAATAAACCATGCAGGTTTTGAAATTTGGCGGCAGCTCTGTCTCTGACGCCGAAAATATCCAAAAAGTAGTCTCAATCATAAAGAACGCAGCCGGAAAAGGGCGCACCGTTGTAGTAGTTTCGGCTTTAGGCGGCATAACGGATATGTTGTTACAAGCGGCCGGTGAGGCGGCTACCGGTAATGAAGCCTATCGCAATATCATTGTCCAAATCGAAAAAAGGCATTTTGATGTGGTGAAAAGCCTCATCCCGGTGGCACATCAGAGCCAGCTGTTGAGCCTGGTAAAAACTTCGATCAATGAAATTGAGGATTTGTGCAGCGGTATCTTTTTATTGAGTGAGATCACCCCCCGCACCAAAGACCGATTGGCCAGCTATGGCGAAATGCTGTCTTCACAGATCATCGCCGGAAAGCTGAAGCTTGACGGTGCAGAGGCTCAATGGAAAGATGCGCGCGAACTGATCAGGACCGACAATAACTATACCCAGGCGCAAGTTGATTTTGAGAATACCCATCATCTCATCAACAACTTTATCGACACGACGTCCGGGCAGCTCTTTGTAATTCCTGGCTTTATAGCGAGCAGCCGTGAAGGCATCACGACGACTCTTGGGCGAGGTGGCTCCGACTACACTGCCGCCATTATCGCGGCCGCTGTCAATGCTTCTGTACTGGAAATATGGACCGACGTTAGCGGGATGATGACCGCCGATCCGCGGCTGGCGGCCAATGCAAAAGTAATTCCGCAGATTTCATATGGAGAAGCCATGGAGTTGTCTCACTTCGGCGCCAAAGTGATTTACCCGCCGACGCTGCAGCCGGTAATGAACAGGAATATCCCTGTGTGGATCAAGAACACTTTTGCTCCGGAGGATGAGGGTACACTCGTGGTCAATCATAATCAGTCACACAAAGCCAGCGAGAAAAATTTTATCCGCGGTATTTCCAGTATTAATAATCTGGCTTTGCTTAGCCTGGAAGGAAGTGGAATGATCGGTATTCCCGGCTTTTCCAAAAGATTGTTCGAAGCATTGAGCAATGAGCAGATCAATGTCATCCTGATTACGCAAAGTTCATCGGAACATTCTATTTGCGTGGCCGTGGACGCTGCCAGGGCAGGTGCTGCGAAAAGCGCCATAGACAATGCTTTTGCCGGCGAACTGGCACTTCAGAAGGTAGAGCCATTAAAGGTGGAAGCCGATCTCTCTATCGTAGCGCTGGTGGGCGAGCAGATGAAAAGCCATCCCGGTGTCAGCGGCCGTATGTTCAGTGCATTAGGACGGAATGGGATCAATGTAAGGGCTATCGCTCAAGGTTCCTCAGAAAAAAATATCAGTGCTGTTGTGGCTACCGCCGATGTGCGTAAAGCGATCAATGTGTTGCACGAGGATTTCTTCGAGACGACTTTCAAGCAGGTGCATCTGTTTATTACAGGGGTGGGAAATGTAGGCTCCAAGCTCCTGCAGCAAATTCAAAAACAATTGAACTCCTTGCAGCGACACCTGAAAATCAAAATAAATGTAGTGGGTCTGAGCAATAGTCGTCAGATGCTTTTTAACGAGAAGGGTATCGACTTGCACAACTGGGAAGAAGCTTTGAAAAACGGTGAAAAAGCATCCCTGTCAGAATTTGTCAGTAATGTAGTAGAAAGAAACTTGCGCAATTCTATTTTCGTTGACATTACTGCTAATGCAGAGGTGGCGGCCGTATATGAGCAGCTGCTGCAAAAAAGTGTATCCGTCGTGGCCTGTAACAAGATCGCTGCGTCATCAGAATACCAGCATTACCGCCAGCTGAAAAATCTGGCCGGTGAATATAATTGCCGCTTCTTATTTGAAACCAACGTCGGTGCAGGTTTGCCGGTGATCGGTACTTTAAACGACCTGGTTCACAGTGGTGATGAGGTGAAAAAGATAGAGGCCGTGTTAAGCGGCACGCTGAATTTTGTTTTCAATCATTATGACGGCAGCAGGCCATTTTCAGAAGTGGTAAGGCAGGCGCAGGAAGAAGGGTATACAGAACCCGATCCGCGTCTCGACCTCAGTGGTACTGACGTGATGCGAAAAATATTGATCCTGGCAAGGGAGGCTGGCTACGAGATGGATATGGAAGATATAGAGAATCATGGATTCTTACCAGAGGAATGTATGCAGGGAGATGTGCCGGCTTTTTATGATTGTATGTTGCGTCACGAAGATCATTTTAAGGAGATACTCGATGCGGCCAACGGGGATCACTGCAAGTTAAAATTTGTGGCCACTTTCAATGAAGGGAAGGCTTCCGTGGGTTTGCAACATATCAGTCCTGAAAACGATCTGTATCATTTGTACGGAAAAGACAATGTGGTGCTGTTTTACACTTCCCGTTATCCGGAGCAACCATTGGTGATCAAAGGTGCGGGCGCGGGCGCAGATGTAACAGCAAGCGGCGTTTTTGCAGATATCGTAAGAGCAGCGGTATAAAAACTGTCTATGGTCCATCGACTGTGGTCTGTAGACGTCAAATCAAATTAAAATGAAAATAAAAATAAAATCGCCCGGAACAGTTGCCAACCTGGTTTGCGGGTTTGATATACTGGGACTGGCCCTAAAGGAACCGTACGACATTATGGAATTTGAGCTGATCGATCAGCCTGGTGTCGTGATTGAAAACCGGGACGCATTCAATTTGCCTACCGAGCCGGAAAAGAATGTTGCCGGCGTGGTGTTGCTGGCGGCCCTGGACAAAGCGGGGATCAATAAAGGGATCAAGGTGACCATCGAGAAACACATAAAACCTGGTAGCGGGCTGGGTTCCAGTGCAGCGAGTGCAGCCGGCGCGGCGGTAGGCGCTAATAAACTGCTCGGTGATATTTTTTCTACTGACGATCTTGTACAGCTTGCCATGATTGGTGAGAAGTTGGCAACAGGGGTCAAGCATGCGGACAATATCACTCCTTGCATATTGGGTGGCATTACATTGATCCGCTCCATACACCCGCTGGATATTGTACCCATTGCCAGTCCCGACCTTTTCGTGACCGTCGTACATCCTCAAATTGAAGTACGGACTGCGGACGCACGACAGATCTTGCGGAAACAGGTGTATTTGAAAGATGCCATCAAGCAATGGGGAAACATTGCAGGCCTGGTAGCCGGATTCATGAGTAATGATCGTGCATTGATCAGCCGGTCGCTGGAAGATGTCATTATTGAGCCCGTGCGCAGTATTTTGATTCCTGCATTCGACGAAGTGAAGCACAGATGCAGGGAAGCCGGAGCGCTCGGCGGTGGTATCTCCGGTTCAGGCCCTTCTATTTTTATGCTCAGCGAAACGGCAGCCGTAGCTGAGAATGTAGGCGCCATCATGAAAAGCATATATGATGGAATAGGTATCGACAATTATGTGTATGTAACTACTATTAATAAGAGCGGAGTGGAGGAGATAGCTGATAGCCGATAGTGCGTGGACAATACTACAACTTTCAACCCTGTTCAACTTTCAACAATCTTCAACCTTTCACAACATTCAACCTCTCAAATGAATTATTATAGCCTTAATCAACAATCGCCGGTGGTGTCTTTTAAAGAAGCCACTATTTTAGGCCAGGCGCCGGATAAGGGACTGTATTACCCGGAACGGCTGCCGCAGGTGGCGCCATCGCTGATTGCGAACATTGAATCGATCTCCGACGTGGACATAGCATTCCAGGTGATGAAGCCTTATGTGGCCGGGTCATTGACTGATCAAGAGTTATACCAGATCGTAAAGGAAACCATCAGCTTTTCTGTTCCGCTTCAACCCATTTCTGAAAGTATCCAATCACTCGAACTTTTTCATGGTCCGACCCTTGCTTTTAAAGACGTAGGCGCGAGGTTCATGAGTCGTTGCCTGGGCCATTTTCTAAAAGGGGAAGATAGGAAGGTGACGGTATTGGTGGCTACTTCAGGCGATACCGGCGGCGCAGTAGCCAATGGCTTTTACGGTGTGGAGCATGTGGATGTGGTGATACTGTATCCTAAGGGTCGCGTAAGTCCTGTGCAGGAAAAACAATTAACTACACTGGGAAAGAATATCACTGCTTTGGAGGTAGAAGGAAGTTTCGACGATTGTCAGCGCTTAGTGAAACAGGCGTTTGCAGATAAGGAAATCAACGGTCAGCAATTTTTAACCTCGGCAAATTCTATCAACGTCGCACGTTGGTTGCCCCAGCAGATCTATTATTTCCTGGCCTACAAGCAATGGAAGAATAAGAATGTGAAGCCTGTGGTAGCAGTGCCGAGCGGTAATTTCGGGAATATTTGTGCCGGCATTTTAGCAAAAGTAACGGGGTTGCCGTTGGGTCATTTCATTGCTGCCTGTAATGTAAATGATATTGTATCAGACTATCTGCAAACCCAGGAACTGACGCCCAGAGAGGCGGTAGCGACTTTATCCAACGCAATGGATGTCGGAAACCCCAGCAACTTTGTGCGGATCATCGAGTTGTTCAGGAAACAGTTTCCTGAATTGAAAAAAAACCTCTCTGCAGATACCGTTACGGATGAGCAAACCGTAGCCACCATTCAAAAGGTATTCGAAAAGTTTCAGTATACACTGGACCCGCATGGTGCTGTGGCTTACACCGCCCTGGAGCGTTACCTGGATGCTGCAGCCGGCAGCAACCCAGGTGGCTTTATCCTCGAAACAGCACATCCGGTAAAATTTCCGGACGCAGTGGAAACTGCCACCGGGCAACAGGTGTCTGTGCCAGACGTGTTGGAGGAAATGATGAATCGCGAAAAGCATTCAATCCTCATTCCTCCGGATTTTGAGGCCTTGAAGTCTTTCCTGATGGAACGATAATACCGTTGTGAAATGGATGGGCTTCGTAAACAGACTGTTAAAGCTTGCTTGTGGTACATGATTTGATCTTTGCAATTAAGGTAAATAAATTTACCTTGTCGCCCTCATGCACGAATTGGAACCATTTTATAATTGGCAGCACATTTATGTGAGTGAAGAAGACGATCGGTCTCCTTTCTATGGGGCGGAGCATTCGCAATTTGAATACACCGACACGATCTACAATTACTATATCCACCCGCAGTGGGATTTTTTTGGAAGCAAGACCGTTTACTTAAAAGTATTGATGGCAGATTATGACGAAGGGTATGCCATTATTGAAATGATCGGGGAGTGGAATGATGCTGTGGAAAATGACATCATGACGCTCAAGCGCGATGTGCTCGAAGCATTTATGACGGAGGGTATTTACAAGTTCGTCTTGATAGGAGAGAACGTCCTGAATTTTCACAGCGGTGACAAAGATTACTACGAGGAGCTGCACGAAGAACTTTCCGATCAGGACGGATGGATCGTTTGTTTAAATATGCCAGAGCAAACGCAATATGAATTTAAACAAGCTAAGCTCAACCAGTTTGTTGAGCTCATGGAACTTATAAACTGGCGTGTTTATAAGCCCTATCACTTATTCAAAAAGATCGACGACCAGTTAGCCGCCCGGCTCGACTTTCCTAAAAGTTGAGAACAATTGTCTCCGTTGCAGGATCACCAGGATCAGGCAAGCCAGCCAGACACCGATTGCCATGTAGAAAAGCATGCCGCCATCTCCCAACACTTCGATACCCAGGTCAGTCAGGTGAAAATAGATCGCTCCCGACAAGACGCCCAGTCCCAGCAGTGCCCCAAATACCGACGTGCGCGGTATCAGCAACAGCACGGCGGCTATTAATTCAACAACTCCTGTGGCGTACCGTCCGTAAGGTTCCAGTCCGATGGTTTCAAAAATGTACATCGTTTCTTCTGTGCCACGGAATTTATGCATGATCACAGTATTGACTAGTATAAATGCTACCGCAATACGCAGCAGCCAGATAATTATTTTCATGGTACTCGTTTTTATGTTACAATTGTTTCGGTGAATCAAGTAGCAGTAAGCCCGGTATAAGTCGTCTGATAAACGCCAGGACAAGATGGCGCGTTTTGGCTGCGACCTTGAGGCTTGACTATACCGGTAATATAAGTAAATTTTTTTAAATAACTAACTATTGTTGGAAATCGTCAGATCCCGAAGAGATGTTCCTGGCTGTCTTTCCTGAAATTCTTTTCGTTCCCAGGTCGGATCGTCATGGATGTTATTAATTAACCTGAATAGTTTTCAGGTAATCCTTATATTTTTTACGCAGCTTGAAATATTCACTGAGGGTCATGTAAGGTATTTGCTCATTTCGATGCAGATAAGAAGCCACACGGGAAAGTGCATTCCAATGACGGAGAATCACCTTCCAGACTTTCAGCAGAGGCATACCCGGATCGTAAATATGCGTGGGATCTGCGCCGCTTCCGTTGAGCTCCACAATCGCGAAATTCCTGCCTTGTGCGAAATCTTCCCAGGTATCGAATTTGATGTCAAGCCTGCCGTAGTAAAAGCCGGGAATAGCGCAACAGATCTCATTCATCAGGCGTTCCAGTTCAGGAGAATTCTTAAAAGTATAGTCATAAAATTTCGCGCCTCTTGCATGGTTGCCGTAACTAAGCAAGTCAATCTTTTCGCCCACTGCCGGTACTTTCCGAAGTAGTTCGGGTGATAGTTTTTCGATACTTTCTTTTTGCATCGCGTACCGGATATTGCTGTAGGCCAGCTCCCTGACGCTGAGACGTCCGTCACCCGTCACGAAGGGCAATTCCTTGTAAACAATGCCGCTCACAATGCCCTTTGGCTCGTCAGGCATCCTTATAAAAAAGACACCGGCTTCATTTTCATAAGGAATCAGTTCCTGGATCAGGTAGGGAACGGTCCTCAGGGAATGATACGTGGCAAGGTCTGGCAGGTTATGTATTTTTTTTACTCCGGTACCTTTCTCGCCAATATCCGGCTTGGCAAAAAAAGGATATTGGATGTTGTGCTGCTCCATTAATGAAACAACTTCTTCCAGGCTCATTTTGCCCGGTTGTATTAACACGACGCGGGGTGTGCAAAAGGGGGGTAAGATTTCCTGGATCTTACTCTTTCGTTCCAAAAAGATCCCGCTGTATTCAATGCCCGGATTAGCGGCCGATAAAAACAAAAGTGACCGCGACCGAATGCTGTAATAGATCCACGCCGGAACCAGGGGTATATAAATGATAAAGGACGGCCAATATTCCTTATTCAGCAATTTGTGTAGAAAAATTTGTAGCCGTGTATGCATGGGTGTGGGTTCACTTTTAATCAATCAAGGTGCTTTAGAAGGACAATACCTGGTCTTCTTTGTTTATCAAATCGAAATAGTGTAGCTGGTTTCCCGAACCTGTCAATGCAATATGACTAATGCTTACCGTTTGCATTTTTTGTTCAGGGCGGCTCATGTTGATCGCTATGGTCGGGTCGGCTGTGCCGCCGCTTTGATGAAACCTCAGAATATCCTGCTCTTTCGGCATTTCAGTCTGTCGCAGCCAGCTGCTAAACCACTCCTGTCGGGTGTTCGTTTGCTCGGCGTTGTAAAGGGTGCAGGAAGACCAGATATGATCTTCATCCGCATCTTTCAAAATAATCTCCTTGTCCTGGCCGTCCCACCGGCATTGAAAAAGCTTTCGTTGATGGTCGAGAATAATCAGTGTGAAGGGCTCGATTCCTGATAAGTCTATAGCATTAAAGTTGTCTGGCATGGATGGTCCGGCATTCATAATGTCCAGCATAACCAGGCCGCGACTACGACGATAGGGAGGGGTAACGGAGTGTGCGACTTTCGCGCCATTGAGCAGAATGCAGATGTTACCATTCTCGTGAATGCCCAGCCAGGTGCCGCCAGCCGTGGCATCTTTCGGGAACAATATTTTATGCTGCTGCACGTTATGCCAACGCGGCATTTCAGCAGGTGGCCGTTTTAAAGATTCATCCCTGTTCGACGTAAAAAATATATCGTTGCCTCTCTTAATGTAGGTTACTGTGCACATGTATTCTTATAACTGATGGTGCTGGGCGCAACGCCAAAATGTTCATCTTCGATAATAATATCAATCGAGCGGAGGCCTGTTTTGATTAATGCCATATGATGTATGGAGTGTTCAATCTGATAAAGCAACTCCCGCGGGTAATTAGAGTCCACCAGCATGCTGTGGCAGGCTACGCGAAGAGGGCGATCGTAAGTGACGGTTTCTATATCGGAACAGATCTGGTCGATCTGGGAGCAGGCGAAAGCCGCATCCGTTTCAATTTGCAGGTTTCGCTCTCTCGCATCATAATCCACCGGGGTGCCGGTTTGAATGGCTTTGAGCAAACACAAATACATCTCTATGATATGCCGTGCATGCATGCCTACTGTGGCGTCGTACATAATAGCTATCCGTTGGGTGTACGTGTTATCGTCCAGTGTCTGAATAGCGGATTGTAATTTTCTGAGCTGCTCCGTAGCGGCTCCGCATATATGTTGCAATGTCGGATTCAATTTCATTTGATAATAGCTAAAATTAAAACAGTGAAACCCATTTATTTATTCTCAATATAGGAACAATAAATCGGTTGTATTATTTCTGGTCTTTTATTTTTTTCGATACCGCGTTGAAGTTGCAGAAGAACGTTATATCAAAAAATGCGCATTTAGTCCTGGATTTACCGGGGTTTACGCATCTAAAACATTATTTTTTAAAATATGTTTAAAAGGTGTATAAATTAATGTCAGTGATCCATCCGGCAAAAACGAGGCCGAATGCAATCGTTTGCGTTAAACCGCTGCAAAGTTTCGTAGATAACGTCATTTTTTTGTCATGTAATTCACATTTCTGCGTTACTTTTGTGCAATTCACAATTTAGAAAAAGCTTATATGAATTGGTCCCAGTTTTTTACTTCGTCGATTGGAAAGAAGGTTATAATGGCGCTTACAGGGCTCTTCCTGATCGCCTTTTTGGTGGTGCACGTCGGCTTAAATGCTTGTATTTGGGCAAATGATGGCGGTGTAATGTTTAACAAGGCCGCTCATTTTATGGGAGCGAATTGGGTGCCACGTGTATTAGAGATCGGGTTGTTTGTGTTTTTCCTGCTGCACATTATCCAGGGGCTGGTGCTGGAAATTCAAAACCTGAGCAAAAGAAAAGTAAGGTATGCTGTAAAAATGGGCGAAACCGGCAGCAAATGGTACAGCCGCTCCATGGGTATTTTGGGGTCACTGATCTTAATTTTCCTGGTGATACATATCATCGATTTCTGGATCCCATCGCGTTTCGGTGGTTTGACAGAAACCATCATCGATGGTAAACCTTATCATAACCTGTATGCCGAAATGAAATATAAGTTTGCGGAATACGAATACCGTTACGTAATTGTAGCGATCTACGTGTTCGGTGTACTTTCGTTGTTCTGGCATTTAGTGCACGGCTTTCAAAGTGCGTTCCGTACCTTGGGCCTGACCAATCACAGGTACATCCGTTTAATGACGGGCCTGGGCTGGGCGTTTTCATTGATCGTATGCCTGGCATTCATCATGATGCCGATTAGCTTTTTAGCGGGTTGGCTGTCGTAGGCAGCGCCAGCGCTGTGTCGGCAGGACAATATCCGTAGGTCTTAAACATCAATACAAAGAGGCATTTGAGACGATACATCTCAAATATTAAATATCAAATCTGAAATCGAATTATGCTTGATTCAAAAATACCCGCAGGGAAACTCGAAGAAAAATGGAACGATTATAAAGGCCATTGTAAACTGGTCAATCCTGCTAATAAAAGAAAGCTGGAAGTAATTGTGGTGGGAACCGGATTAGCGGGCGCTTCTGCGGCGGCTTCTCTCGGGGAATTGGGATACCGGGTAAAAGCCTTTTGCTTTCAGGATTCTCCCCGTCGTGCGCATTCCATCGCCGCGCAGGGAGGTATTAATGCAGCTAAGAATTATCAAAATGACGGGGATTCTGTTTTCCGTCTTTTTTATGATACCATAAAAGGGGGTGACTATCGTGCGCGCGAAGCCAACGTGCATCGCCTGGCGGAAGTCAGTGTTAACATCATCGACCAGTGTGTGGCGCAAGGCGTTCCTTTCGCCCGTGAATATGGTGGTCTGCTGAACAACCGTTCTTTTGGGGGTACGCAGGTGAAAAGAACTTTCTATGCTGCGGGCCAAACCGGTCAGCAGCTGTTGATCGGTGCTTACCAGGCCCTCGAACGTCAGGTAGCCCTGGGCAACGTGCAGCAATACACGCGCCATGAGATGCTGGATATCGTTATGATCGACGGCAAGGCACGTGGTATCATTGCCCGCAACCTGATCACCGGTCAGTTAGAAAGATATTTCGGACACGCTGTGATACTGGCAACCGGTGGTTACGGAAACGTATTTTACCTGTCCACCAATGCTATGGGAAGCAACGTAACGGCCGCCTGGAAGGCGCACAAGAAAGGCGCTCATTTTGCGAACCCATGCTTCACACAGATTCACCCTACTTGTATCCCGGTTTCCGGCGATCACCAAAGTAAATTAACCCTGATGTCTGAATCATTGAGAAATGATGGCCGGATCTGGGTGCCAAAGAAAAAGGACGATAACCGTAAAGCGAATGATATCCCTGAAGATGAAAGGGATTATTACCTGGAAAGGAGATATCCTGCTTTCGGTAACCTCGTACCACGCGACGTGGCCAGCCGGGCCGCGAAAGAGCGTTGCGATGCCGGCTACGGGGTAGGAACGACCAAGCAAGCGGTTTATCTTGATTTCAAATACAATCTCATTAATAAATATGGTCGTGCTGAAGCCAGCAAGCAGGGTATCGAAAACCCCGATACCGAGACATTAGTACGGCTGGGTAAGGAAGTGGTGAAAGAAGAATATGGTAATCTTTTCGACATGTATGAAAAGATTACAGGTGAAAATCCTTACGAAGTGCCGATGCGGATTTATCCGGCGGTGCATTATACCATGGGTGGTATCTGGGTGGATTATGAATTGATGACGTCTGTAAAAGGACTTTATGCGCTGGGTGAATGTAACTTCAGTGACCACGGGGCCAATCGCCTGGGAGCATCAGCACTGATGCAGGGTCTGGCTGACGGATACTTTGTGATTCCTTACACCATTGGTAATTACCTGGCCGATGAAATCGCAGTAAAACCCATACCTACGACTGATAAGGCATTCGTGGAAGCGGAAGCAGCGGTTCATGCGCGCATCAACCAGTTGATGAATATCAAGGGCACGCAATCAGTGGAAAGCTTTCACAAGCGCCTGGGTAAAATCATGTGGGAGAAGTGCGGCATGGCGCGTAACGAGCAAGGATTGAAGGAAGCGATCGCCGAGATACAGGAGTTGAAAAGAGAGTTTTGGAAAAACGTGCGGATACCCGGTGGCATACACGAGATGAACCCTGAATTGGATAAAGCCAACCGCGTGGCGGATTTTATTGAGTTGGGAGAATTGATGTGTAAAGACGCGCTGGAGCGCAGAGAGAGCTGTGGCGGGCATTTCCGCGAAGAGAGCCAGACAGAAGAGGGTGAGGCGTTGAGGAACGATGAGGAGTTTATGTACGTATCTGCTTGGCAGTATAAAGGCGATAGTGATTGGGAGCTGCAGAAAGAGCCGTTGAATTATGAGATGATCCAACCCACTCAACGAAATTATAAATAACAGCCCATGAAGGTAGCCGGATTCTCCTTCGTAAGAAATGGCGTGAAGTACGGTTACCCGTTTCAACAGTCGATATTATCGGTATTGCCCCTGGTCGATATCTTTATTATCAACCTTGGAAATAGCGAAGACGGGACAAACCAGGTGATCGACGGTTTGCCCCAGGAAAAAATAAAAAAGATCTACAGCGTCTGGGATGATTCGTTAAAAACAGGCGGGAGGGTTCTCGCCGAAGAAACAAATAAAGCGCTCGATCAGGCGCCGGACGATGCAGATTGGCTCTTTTACATACAGGGCGATGAGGTGATCCACGAAAAGGATTATGACGAAATACGCCGCCAGATGCTTAAATACAAAAATGATAAAAGGGTGGATGGTCTGTTGTTTCGTTATTATCATTTTTATGGCAGCTACCGGTTTTTAGGTGATGGCAGAAGATGGTATCCGTTTGAGATCAGGATTATCCGCAATGACAAGCGCATCCGGTCTTATAAAGATGCACAAGGATTCAGATGGGATGATGGCCGGAAACTGAGCGTCAGGCTGATCAATGCTTACATCTATCATTACGGATGGGCACGCAATCCGGTGTTGATGCACCGGAAACAAAGCGCTTTCGGACGCTTATACGGCGATGAGTCGGGAAAAGAGACGGAAGCAGTACGGTTTGACTACAGCAAAATAGACTCTTTGGTAGCATTTGAAGGCACTCATCCTGCAGTCATGCACGATACGGTCGCCCTGGAGAACTGGGATATAGGAAGAGACGTGTCTAAAAAGAACTTTAAGAATTTCAAGCACAGGCTCTATTACTTTTTAGATAAGAAATTTGGCTGGAGGCCGTTTTCTTATAAAAATTATAAATTGATTCATTAATACAATATGGAACATTACAATATGAACCTCACCTTAAAGGTGTGGAAACAAAAAGACGCAAAAAGCAAAGGCAGCTTTGAAACATATAAAGTGAATAACATTTCTTCCGAAATGTCTTTTCTCGAAATGTTTGATGTGTTGAACGAGCAATTGATCCATGAGGGCAAAGAGCCTATTGCCTTCGATCATGATTGCCGCGAGGGGATCTGTGGCATGTGTTCTATGTATATCAACGGCCGTCCACACGGCCCATGGCATGGTACCACGACCTGCCAGTTACACATGCGGGCCTTCAAAGACGGCGATACGATCGTAGTTGAACCATGGCGCGCCAATGCTTTCCCGGTGGTGAAAGATCTGGTAACAGACCGCTCCGCTTTTGACCGGATCATCCAGGCAGGCGGATATATTTCTGTTAACACAGGTGTCACTGTTGATGGTAACGCTGTACCTATTAATAAAGACAATGCGGACAAAGCTTTTGCGGCGGCGGCATGCATTGGTTGCGGGGCCTGCGTTGCTGCTTGTAAAAATGCTTCTGCCTTGCTGTTCTTATCGGCTAAGACCTCACACCTGGCGCTGCTGCCTCAGGGACAAACAGAACGGAACAAGCGTGCGCTGGCTATGGTAGCGCAAATGGACAAAGAAGGTTTTGGTAGCTGTACCAATACAGGAGCTTGCGAAGCTGTTTGCCCGAAAGAAATCGAAATCACCAATATCGCACGCCTGAACCGCGACTACACCGCGGCTGGTCTCGCTGCTGATGTGAAAGAATAATTCGTAACGTATATTATATTTAAAAACCGCCATTCGAATGGCGGTTTTTTTTATGTGGCAAATGGAGACGATCGGTTATTTTTTAACCCACCTCTTGCTTGTTCGGCATCGCGTCGCCAATAGCCCTGAAGAACACTTCCGTTTCAAAAGGCTTGGGTATGATCGCAGCGAAATCAGCTTTGTCAAACTCCTGCCGGTTGCGCGTTACGTCCACCGCGGTCAAGGCGATAACCGGGGTTTCTATCTGAAGTTCTCTTATTTTTCGTGTGGTCTCAAAGCCGTTCATACCCGGCATCATAATATCCATCAGTATAACGTCAAAGGTTTTTTGCTTCAGCCTTTCGAGCGCATCAAATCCGTTCTCCACCGTTTCGCAATGGTATTTTTTAGACTCCAGCAATTTCTTGGTAACGAGCAGGTTCACTTTGTTATCATCCACCAAAAGAACGTCACCAGCATGCTGCATGTCGCCATTGGCGGGCATAGGAGGGACTTTGTACACTTTCTCAAACCAGATCGAAAACAGGAAGGAAGTGCCTTTCCCTTTTTCGCTCTTGACCTTTATTTCACTGCCGTGCAGAGAGAGGAAATGTTTAACCACATAAAGGCCAATGCCGCTCCCGCCGTATTTCTCTCTCATATTATCAGGTCCGTGCACAAACTTCTCAAAGATGATGTCAAAAAATTCCGGATCAATGCCGATGCCCGTGTCGGTTATGGTAAAGCCTACCAGTGCACCTTCAATCGTTTCCTTTGCTAAATGGACTTCCAGCGAGATGGTTCCTTTCGAAGTGTACTTATCCGCATTATTCAACAGGTTAATTAATATCTGGGAAATTTTGACGGAATCGATCTGCAACGGATCGGGGATTTTCGGGTCTACCGAACAGCGAAAGGTGTTAGTCGATGTCTTCAGGAATATTTGCGCTGTCTGTGCAATTTTTTTGATGAACGTTTTAAGCTGCATCGCATCCCGGTTCAAAGTAAGATCCTCTTTGTCTATGGTCCGCGTATCGGTAATGTTTTTAAGCAGCCGGTACAGGTAATTGCTTGAAAATTCCAGCAGTTCCAGGTTTTGCTGGAAACACTCTTTATCCGTTTCTGTTTTCAGGTTATGGGCAATCACCGCAATTCCATTGATAGGCGTAAAAAGTTCATGCGTCATCACATTCAGAAAATCGGTCTTGGCGGTGAGGGCTTCTTCACGTTGGGAGGCAGCCACTTCGAGCTCGTTATTTTTATGTTCGAGCTCCCTGTTGATCAGGTTGATTTTTTTAGCGTTTTTCTTTACATGGAATATAGTGAAAAGCAGGAAGACGACCAGTGCGCATATGAATGCAATAAAGATCTGACCCGCCTTGATCTGAGCCACCTTGAGCTTATTTTCAACAACTATCCGCTTCAAAGCCTCCTCCTTTAAGTCTAACCCTGATTGCAATCTTGAAGCACTGTTTTGCCGTTCTACTTCCCTGGATCGGAGAGAATCCATCGTGCTAAGCAGGGAAGTGCTTAAGCCGGCTATTTTTTTATGTTGATTCGTTTTTTGGAAAAAGGGCAGGACGGCCCTGTAGTAAGCATATTCGAAAGTGGAAGCTACTTTTTTACTTTTCTCAATGGCCAGCACAGAATCTGCGATTTCTAATACTTCCTGCGCCTTATGGTACGCTTCAAGAGCCGTGTAAGCCTCCAACTTAAACAGGTGCAGGTATTTTTCTCTCACATTTTTCTGCCGGCTTTTTTTGATCAGGTCAATTGCCACATCCGCATACAAGATCACATCGCTCCATGTACCCGTTCTGCTGGCATAATAGGCGAGGTCGTAGTTGATTTCAATCTTGTCGTCCGTCGTTCCATATTTTTGAAAAAGTTGGTAGGCTTTTAGGAGATAGTCATGACCCTTTTTGCTCGGAACGGGCTCCAGATAACAAAACAAATGATAGTTACGGGCCAGCTCGATTGGATCGTCAACGCGCGTGGAGATATCTTTTATTTTCGAAACATACAGTTTGATATGTTCCTCGTCCTTATTTATATTATAAAAGTGTACTTTAAGTCTGTACACCTTTAGCAAGTCTTTAGTTGATCCCGAGTCATTCGCGAGCTTTTCTGCCTTCGCAAGCGCTTTGAAGGCTGCACGCGGATTATTATGATATCGTCCGATATTTTGATGGGCTGAGTCTAAAAGGGTCTGGATGCTTTCAGATACCGGCGACTGCTGCGCTCTGGTGTGTAGGCCCGGCATCAGAAAAATAAATAGGGCAATCGCCCTGTAGTGAAGAATTTTTAAAACGTTCATTTAGCAATTGGGATTGTAGTTTGGTATATGTTATAAATTGAGTCATTCGAATAGGAGCTGCGCAACGCCTGGTGGCATTTGATAAAAAAGGCAGGTTCACTTATGTGAGTTAATTTTAAGTCTTAACCGTTGAACCTTACAGGGTCATCGCTTATGAATGCCTTTTAAAGTGAGGCTTTTATTATGGCGTCTATGGCCCCTGCGCAACCTCAATAGCATCAGGGCATGTAAAGCAGGCCTTACCTGTTTTCCTTGAAGTGGTATAAATAGGCTTTTACGCAGCGCTGTGACTAGACCGGATGTCAATATTGGTTTCGGCATGATCTGGTGTTTAGGGTCAAAAGAATGCACAAACATGCAAATTTTTTCTAAGATAAGGTATTTTTTCTTTTATTCATAGCCAATTTTCTGCGGCAGCATCGAAGGAGGGACATGAAGATTATAAAACAGAACGGTTCGCCGGCCCATCTCCATCATCGAAATTTCATGTAAATTTGCGCCCCTATGCAATTATCGAAAAATTTTGAACCCGCGTCAATTGAGCAGTTTTGGAGCGATCGCTGGAAAGAGAAAAAATATTTTGAAAGCAAACCGGACAACCGGCCGGCTTATACAGTGGTCATTCCGCCGCCAAATGTTACGGGCGTGTTGCATATGGGCCATACGCTCAACGAAACCGTTCAGGATATCCTGGTACGCCGTGCGCGTATGTCAGGCTATAATGCCTGTTGGGTGCCTGGCAGTGACCATGCGTCGATCGCTACCGAAGCTAAAGTGGTGGAAATGCTGCGCAACCAGGGCATTGACAAGAATACGCTGACACGCGAAGCGTTCTTAAAATATGCTTTTGAGTGGAAGGATAAGTATGGCGGCATTATCTACAACCAGATCGAACGTTTAGGCTGTAGTGTAGACTGGAGCCGGGTTACGTTTACCATGGATGATCATTACTACGAAGCGGTGATCAAAGTGTTTGTGGACCTTCACAAAAAGGGACTGATCTATCGCGGCGCGCGCATGATCAATTGGGATCCGGTGGCTAAGACCGCGTTAAGCGATGAAGAAGTGGAGTATCGCGAGGTGCAGAGCAAGCTGTACTATGTGCAATACGCATTGGATAAAACATCCTTATCTTCTTTGGAAGAGCCGGCGGTGAAGTATTGGAGTTTAAAAGAATTGACAGCGGCGGCCAAAAAAGTGATCAGCGATTTCCTTCAGAAAATTAAGTCGGACAATTCCAATAGTATCGAAAAAACGGTGTTAGGAAATGTAACGCCTGAGGGCGCCGCTTTTTTGTCAGAACTCACCGGCACTGAAATCACAGAGCAATATGTGCATGCTATAGACCGCAGCAGTTTTAACCATGTGATCAACAATCATGGGAATGATGATATTGAGGAGAAGAGAGAACAAATAGCCATTACAGAAAAGGACTTCCAGTTAATAGTAGACGTCTTAAATCAGCCGGACGAGATCATTGCATCAGGTTTGAATAACCAACAAAAAGAAACGATCACTTACAGCAAAAAATTTGACGACGGGGTTATAATTTATCTCGAAGAGATAAGAACGGGGAGAAAGGAGCTGATGTTGCAAACGATGAGAAAAATGAAAGGGAAGACTGGTTTAGAATCTTCCCTTACAAGCAGGCGAGCTATGCCTTCCGCCGAAGCAGAATCCTTCTCTCACACGTCCGAAACGACTCCTGCTGATGCAAAATTACCAAAAATTATCGATTTCAGTATTCTGGCCGATGGCAATGATACAGCAACAACAGATTACATAACGATCGCTACCACGCGCCCCGAAACGATTTTAGGCGATACGGCTATTTGCGTGAATCCGAACGATGAGCGTTACCAGCACCTGAAAGGGGCGTATGCTTTCGTGCCGCTGATCAACCGCCGGATCCCCATCATTTTTGATGAATACGTGGATACGGAGTTCGGTACAGGGGCGCTGAAAATCACGCCTGCCCATGATATCAATGATTATAACATCGGGTTAAAATACAATCTTGAAGTCATCGATACTTTAAACGATGATGGTACATTGAGCGAAGCAGCCCAGTTATATGTTGGTGAAGACAGGTTCGACGTGCGCAAAAAAATAGCTACGGATCTGCAGGCTTCCGGAAACCTGGTGAAGACGGAAGATATCACCAATAAGAACGGTTTCTCCCAAAGAAGCAATGCGGTAGTAGAACCCAAGATCTCTACGCAATGGTTCCTGAAAATGCAGGAACTGGCAGCGCCCGCACTAAAAGCGGTGGTGGATGGTGACATTAAGATTCACCCCGGAGACCGTTTCTTGGCTACGTACAAACACTGGCTGGAAAATGTAAAAGACTGGTGCATCAGCCGTCAGCTTTGGTGGGGGCAGCAGATACCGGCCTGGTACACGCCTGATGGTACCTGCCTGGTAGGCGCGACAAAAGAAGAAGCGTTTAAGCAGTTGCCTACCGATCAAGGAAAATGGACAATGGACGATCTTACACAGGATCACGATGTGCTCGATACCTGGTTTTCGTCATGGCTTTGGCCCTCGCAAGTGTTTAAGGGTATTACAGATCCGGGCAACGAAGAATTGAAATATTATTACCCCACGTCGGTATTGGTGACCGGGCAGGACATTATCTTTTTCTGGGTGGCCCGAATGGTGATGGCTGGTTTGGAGTACGAAAAGGAAATCCCCTTCAAAGACGTATATTTTACCGGGATGGTACGCGACAAGCTCGGCCGCAAAATGTCTAAATCTTTAGGCAACTCTCCCGACTTATTGGAGCTTATAGACAAGTATGGAGCAGATGCGGTACGCTTTGGTATTATGATTGCGGCGCCCGCGGGCAACGATTTGTTATTTGATGAAGCTTCTTTAGAGCAAGGCCGCAACTTTAATAACAAAATCTGGAATGCGCTGAAGCTGGTGAAAATGTGGGAAGAGAATCCGAATGGCGTTGACGCATCTGATGAAAATGATTTCGCCGCAACGGGCTTTGCTGCACAATGGATGCGCAACAGGATCGATGAAGTCAAAATCGAAGTCAATAAGCTGTTTGATGAATTTAAATTAAGCGAAGCACTTAAAACCATTTACTCATTGATCTGGGATGATTTCTGTAGCTGGTACCTGGAATGGCAAAAGCCGCCAATGGGTGTGGCCACAGTGAATGCGAAGTTGAAAGCCACCATCGGTTTCTTCGAAGAGCTTTTGCAGATGCTGCATCCCTACATGCCGTTTATTACGGAAGAGATCTATCATCAGCTGCGCCAGCAGGAGGACGATCTATCTGTTAAACAGTTTAAAGCTGCCGGAACCGTGGATGCGACCGTTATTGCGCAGGGTGAAATCCTGAAGAAGACCATCAGCGCTGTGCGCGACGCACGGGTAAAAAATGGCATCAAGAACAAAGAATCCATCAAGCTTCATATACAAACTGACCAGCAGGAAGATTATCGACCATTGTTCGATATTTTACAGCGCCAGATCAACGCCGAACATATTTCGTTCACCAATAACCCGGTTGAAAAATGCGTCAATGTACTGGTCGAAAAAGATAAGCTTTACATTGAAACACAAACGGAGTTAGACACATCTGCACAGAAAGAACAGTTGCAGAAAGACCTTGATTACCTGGAAGGGTTCCTGGCGTCGGTAGAAAAAAAGTTGGGCAATGAGCGGTTTGTTCAAAATGCCAAACCAGAAGTGGTAGACATCGAAAGAAAGAAAAAAGCAGACGCCGAAGAAAAGATCAAAGCGTTGAAAGAGGCTATGGCTGCATTGTAATATTCCCCCAACCTCACGGGTTCGCAAACCTGTGAGGTTGGGTTTACCTCGGTATCAGGCTGCCCGGTAAGACGAATTCAAAGAATAATCTCCGGTTACTTTGTGGAAGCGGGTTCAGCAGCGTACCGGTCCGGAATCCGAATGTCAACGGATGCTGATTCCACCATTTTGTATCCAGGTAGATCTCAACGCCGGTGCTTTGAAGTGTATTTCGCTGTTTGCCCATTCGATTAAATACCTGGCTATAGTCATAAAACAGGTTCGCTCTCACGCGTTGCAGGTAAAAGATATTGGCAAAGCCCCAGTCAGGGTATACCAATGAAAAATGATAATTGGCGCGTGCGGTGTAAGCGCCGGCTGAGTCACGCCCGGCATAGCCCCTGGCATAAGCAATGCGATTGCCAAATACCCTTTGATCACTTCCCGAATATTGAACCGCTCCATTTAATACCAGGCTTTGTGCCCGTTGGATACCTGGCAAATAAACGTTCATGCCAGCGTAACCCTGCCAGCTATTATAAAGGTTTAACGCGTGCCTGAATTGCCAGTTCGTGCTGTATCCCCATCGCGGAAAAATGTCCTGCACCGTTGCTTGCACCTGTTGAGACCAACTGATGCCATGGGCCAGGTAGCTGAACTTCAACTCACGAAACGCTTGCGGATCGTTGCCCCGGTTAAAGTCACTGCGATAATAATAATTGCTCCCGATATTAAAAGCTTTGTAGGTCCGGTTGCCCGCCCAGCTCAGCGGGATATTGACGCCTACATAATTGTTCCACTCGTTCCATCTCCTCAGCTTGCCCGATACGGTGCCCCGACGGTCAAAGGTGTAGGCCGACCCGATCGTAAGATAGGGAAACAACCCTGAATAGGTAAACGAGCCTCCGGCCGTATGCGTCTTATCACTTTCGTTGTATAGATAATAAAGCTCGGTTTGTGTCGTGTTCAAAATGTTGTTGCCGTAAACCGTGAAGCTGAATTCAGGATCGTTATAGTTGGGTCGCCAGCTGTGGAAATTGACAGGCCGCGTCAATTTCGGGTAGCGCTTCGATGGCGGCAGCTCTTCCGCGGTGCCTGTCACCGGTGCAACTTGAAACGTATCAGACATCATTCCTGATCCTGAAGCTGTGAAAAGATCTTCTGAGACCGGCTGCCATCGGATGTTTGCGGTATCCGCTTGTTTCAGCTGATAGCCATCGGCTGTAAACTCGCTCCAGGAAAGCTTTCCAAATCCGCTGTTTGCCTGGTAGCTGCCCACGCCGGGTGTGGGCGTAGTAAAAAGTTGCCCGGTGTTACGGTTATAATAAAAAAGTTCATCTTTTAACCCGCGCGATGCGGTGAAATAAATGGCGTCCTCCGTGGGATCAATGGTGCCGATGATCATCGGAGAGGGAGGTGTGATATTGACGATCTGCCCGCTGTTCAGATCAATACGTGCAATGGAAGTGGTTGCATTTTTATTCCTGAGCACACAGATTACCTCATGCGGCCCGATCATTTTCGGGTTTGAAAAATAAGTTACCTGCTTGTCCCCTATCTCTTTGACCGTTTGGCTATTCTGAGCGTCCAATACAACAAGACTGGAAGTCCCGTCTTCAGCCACTTTATTGGCCACTACCCATTTGCCGTCTGCCGAAATATCAGGCGAAAACATACGTGTGCGGGAAGTCAACCTGCGTTGCGCGCCGGTGGCGACATCCAGCACTTTGATCACGCTGTAGCTTTTCCATCTCCATCGCGGATGCGATTCATAGGCGGCATATACAATTTTTCCGTTGCGATAGCCATATTGCTCGTCAATGCTGATGTCCCGGATTCTGATCAATTGTTCCTCATTGCCTTTTTTTATGTAAAAGGCAGGTCGCTTTTTATAAGAAGACTTTTGGTAAACGAGTTCGTCAGGCGACACCTGGTAAGGAAAATAATAATTCGTTACTGTTTGGGTGTTCAGGGGATACACGCTGTTACTGTCCGCCGGAGCTTTCTTGTTTTCGATTCCGAACAGATCCTTGTAGTAGTTAAAGGCATTGTCGCGAAACGCAGGGTACGTAATGCCCGCATGTCTTTTGATGGCCCGTTGCCAGGGATAAAAAAGGCCTTTGTACGCACTGGCGTCTCTCGTTACTTTCCGCCAAAAATCATAACCATATTTTTCACTTCCATAATGGACCATCAGGTAGCCGAGGTCATAATGGTTCGGTACATAATCACGCAATGATCCGTTGCGCAGCTTCATCCACCGGTAATTTTTTCCGGCGCTCCATAGCGAAGGGTAAGCCTTCAGGAAAAAGGGTAAAGTGCCACGGCCGTGCGGAGAAAATAAGGTTTCGCTGTACACCGCATCACCCTCAAAAAACCAGTTGGGTACGGCCGAATTGATGGCCAGCGCATAACCTTCCTGGCCAAACAGTCTTTTCATGACAGCGCTCAGGCCGTGATCCAGGTTATTGAATTGCTGCACATGCCGGTATTCATGCACCGTCAATTGAGAAGGCCAGGACAGGCTGCTTGGGTCAAAATTATCAGCAGAGGGCGTGATGTAGAATTCGCTTCGGAATGGACCGAGCGATACATAACCGTTGGTCGTGACGGGCTGATTTTGTAAAACGATGTTGATCTTATTGATTTTGTTGCCGAGGCTGAGCCTGTTGTGGAGCGAAAGATTTTTTACGATGCCGGCTACCTGTCCGGCCACGGAATCCAACCCTTCCGGGAAGATCACCCTGGCTGTGTCGGAATCGATCTGCCGCCAGCGCGTTGAAAAGCGGTTCCCTCCAAACTGTTGCGCCTCTGCTTTTTCGAACAGGTTGAGAAAGATGATGATAGCGATTAAAAAGCGCAGCCTATTCATGAAAGGGTTCTGATTATAAATTGATAAGCAAGTGGTAGGAAGATGTTCTTTCTGCTGAAAGCCACTCCCTGCATTGGCCAGGAATACGATTAAAAGGTCCGGCCCTGCACATTAATTTCTCTGAGCACCGGATAAAAATATAAAATTAACAGTTAGATATGTCCGAAATTTGCCCATCGAACGCTAATAAATTACTTTTACAAATATTTTAGAACAGCCTTTTCCTGAAGAAATTTCGAAAAATATCACTCATTGTCGTAGCGTCAATCATCCTGTTGGTGACGACCCTTTGGCTGCTTATTCAAATGCCGCCGGTGCAAAACTGGCTGATCGACAAAGTGACCTCCCGCCTGTCTAAAGATCTCCGCGCAAAAATAGACATCAGGCATGTGGATTTTTCCCTGTTTGACAAGATGAACCTGCAAGGGGTGCTCGTCCAGGACCAGCGGCAAGACACCATCCTGAGCGCCGGAGAGATCACCGTGAATGTAACAGACTGGTTCTTTTTCAAGAAAGATATCGAACTCAAATATATTGGTCTCCGCGATGCGTATGTGCATTTGCAGCGAAGCGATTCTGTGTGGCGCCACCAGTTTATACTCGATTACTTTTCTACCCCGGCCAGTCCTAAAAAGAAAAAGAGTACCATCAACCTGGCCTTGCGCGAGATCGATCTGAAAAATGTTTTCGTCAAACAGCAGGACGGCTGGATCGGGCAGGATATGACCATTTCGCTGGCATCGCTGAACACGGTTTCAAGGAATGTCGATTTTAAGAAACGGGTGATAGAAGTCAATTCACTCAATGTCAATCAGCCCTACTTTGCATTGCGCAATTACGATGGACGGCGGCCACCCCGGGTAGACACGGCTGTTCCGAAGCCGATCGTGACTGATACGAGCAATATTGATGTGAACGATAACAAGTGGAAAATCATGGTCACCCACCTGAAGCTTAGAAACGGCACATTCAAGAATGACAATGATTCCCGTCCGTTAGACACCTCGGCGTTTGATGGAAAGCATATCGAGTTTTCAAGTATTTATGGCGACTTCAGGAATGTTAAGTGGGAGATGGACACCGTGTCTGCCTCTATAAAATTGAGCACAAAAGAGCGAAGTGGTTTTGAAGTGAAGCACCTCATCGCGGATGCGAAGTTTACGCCACAGGAGATGACCTTCGATAACCTCGACATCCGGACCAATGACAGCCATCTGTCCAATTACTTCAGTATGCGCTTTGACCGGTTTAGCGACATGAGCGATTTTGAAGAAAAAGTGAGGATGGAAGGGCATTTTGATAACACCGAAATCAACAGCGACGATATAGCTTATTTCGCACCCGACCTGAAAACCTGGAAGAAGCGGATCAGGATCAGTGGACTGGTCAAAGGCCCGGTGGCCTCGCTGATCGGCAAGAACCTGGACATCAGGGCAGGAGCCAATACTTATTTCCTGGGCGATGCCAACATTACCGGCCTGCCAGAGATCAACAGTACCTATCTTGATATCAAGGCCAACGAATTCAAAACCGTGTATGCGGATGCCATTGCCTTTATCCCGCCGCTGAAGCGGATTACAACGCCGGATCTCAGCAAGCTGGGCTATGTAGTATTTACCGGCAACTTCGCAGGATTTATCAAAGACTTTGTGACTTATGGTACCATTCAAACCGGCCTGGGCACGGTAAAGGCAGATATCAATCTGAAACTTCAAAACGCCGCCTATCCGGTCTATTCCGGAACGGTGTCGACGCAGGGACTTAATCTCGGGCCGTTGTTGAGAAACCAAGACCTGGGCTATGTCAGTATGAATGCTACGCTCAAAGGTGCCGGATTCAGACCGAACAGTGGGACCATTGCGCTGGATGCGAGGATCCGGTATATCGACTACAAAAAGTACCGGTACCAGAACATTACGCTGGACGGCGAGTTGAACAAAAGGATCTTTGACGGATCTGCGATTATCAATGATCCGAACGCTAGGTTAAACCTCAATGGGATGGTCAACTTTGGCCAGAAGATCCCTGAATTCAACTTTTTGGCGAATATTGACACGCTCAATCTGTTTAATACCAAACTTTTCAGGGAGGATATCGGGTTCAGCGGCAGGGTCAATGCCGAGTTTGCGGGCAATACGATCGATGACTTCCTGGGTTCCGCCAATATTATGCAAGCCTCGCTGACGCGTAACGGGTATCCCTTGTCTTTCGATTCGCTGGCCATCAGCTCTACCTTGTCTGACAGTACGGGCAACAAGCATTTGAACATCGCCTCCAATGAATTCAGCGTAGACATAGACGGTCTGTTCAATATAAGGGACCTGCCTAACTCAGTAACAGCTTTTCTCAGCCGCTATTATCCTGCCTATATCAAGACGCCGCAGCAAAACGTTCCCAAGCAGTCATTCACGTTCGACATCCGGACGAACAGCTTCAATGAGTTTGCAACGATTATAGACAGTAGTTTGCAAGGATTCGACAACAGCCGCATTTCAGGCAGCATCAACTCCAATCTCAATACTTTATCGCTGGATGTCAATGTGCCGTTTTTTCAATACAAGCAATTCAGCTTCTCGAATACTGATATTGACGCGGCAGGCACTTACGATAGTCTTACCCTTTACGGCAGCGTATCCAACATAGGTATAACGGATAGTTTGCAGATACCTCTCGCAACCTTTAATATCCGTGCGCATAACGACGTGTCTGAAGTAAGCATTTTCACCGGTACCGGCAGCAGCCAGACCGTCGATCAGGCCCGGTTAAATGCTATTGTTACAACCTACAGTAATGGCGTCGGCATCCAGTTCAATCCTTCCAGCTTTATGATCAATGGTAAAACCTGGAGCATTGATGACAAGGGCGTGCTGGAATTCAGGAAGAATGCGCCGACGCATGGTTTGCTCGTATTGCGCGAAAGCACACAGGAGATACGGATCGAAACGATGCCTTCTGATGTTGGCAGCTGGAACGACGCGGCGATCACGTTGAAGAACATCAACCTGGGCGATATCGGTCCCTACCTGATGCCGCGCAATCGCCTGGAAGGCCTGGTAGATGCACATGTATTGATCGAGAATCCCGGCAAGACCATGAAGATCAGCTCGCGCGATTTTGTAGGACGCGGCATCCGGCTGGATAATGATTCCATTGGCGATCTGGGTGCCACCATTATTTTTGATATGCTCACCCGGGAATTGATGGTGAATGGAAAGACTTTAGGATCTGAAGATAAGAGCCTGGCTTATGACGTGCATCTGTTCCTGCAGGACCAGGAAACGCAGGCTAATAACGTTATTTCTCTGAAGCCCAATCACTTTGACCTCAAATATGTAGATCGCTTCCTGAACTCCCTGTTTTCCAACCTGAGCGGGGACATTACGGGCGACTTCCAGGTAAAGGGGCCATTAGATGCGCTGACCGTCGTCGGGAAAGGGCGACTACACAATGCAGGGTTGATGGTGAAGTTTACGCAATGTTATTATAAGGTAGAAGACAGGGACATTGAATTAACGGAGAACGAAATTAATTTGAATGGTATCGTGCTGAAAGACACGATCACCGGTAATCCAGTGTATTTGCGGGGCGGTATTCTGCACAACGCGTTCAAGGATATGTTCTTCGATATTACGGTATCCACCCGGAAACCAGGCACCCGCGACGCGCGCAACAACCTTCCTGTACAGGTGCTTAACACCACTTTCGGGGATAACAAGGTTTTTTATGGTAATGTAAAAGCAACCGGTTCCTTTGTATTGGTAGGTCCGGAGAATAACAGTTATATGAAGATCGATGCCATTGCTTCAGACGATGAGGAGAGTTCTTTTACAATCGCCTCTGCCGACAGCTATGCCGGCAAAATGCCTGAATGGCTGGTCGAAAGAAAATATGGCGAAGAAGTGACCGACAGCCTGGTGAATGCCAATGCAGGCCAATCGAACATGACCTATGAGCTCGACGTGACCGCCAATCCGAAAGTGTTGATGAAATTCGTGATGGACGATCTCACAGGTGACCAGATCTTTGGCCGCGGCTCAGGCACCCTCAATATCCGGTCGGGTACTACCGAACCATTGGCCATCAAAGGAAGGTTTGATATTGAAGAAGGAACATATAACTACACTTTTAAATCGTTCTTCCCTAAACCATTCGAGATCATCAAAGGCACTGAAAATTATATTTCCTGGACAGGCGATCCGCTGAAAGCCAATATCAATATCCAGGCAAGGTATAAGGCCGAACGGGTGAGCTTCGCACCGCTGGCAGGTGTAAATATCGATCAGAGTTATGCTAATACGCGGGAGAATGTGTATGTGTATGCAACGTTGACGGGACAACTGTTTCAGCCGGAATTTAAGTTTGAGCTGCAGTTAGATCCGAACAGCCGCTACAACAATGACTTCAACGTGACCAATGCGTTGCAGCAAATCGAACGAAGCCAGACCGAAGTGACGCGGCAGGTGACTTACCTGATCGTATTC
Organism: Niabella sp. ZPM-14; assembly: GCF_055693045.2. Taxonomy (NCBI): domain Bacteria; kingdom Pseudomonadati; phylum Bacteroidota; class Chitinophagia; order Chitinophagales; family Chitinophagaceae; genus Niabella; species Niabella sp. ZPM-14. The sequence goes on along the minus strand of NZ_CM181148.1, from coordinate 1,593,585 downwards.
AACAGCTTCGCACCTCCGCAAACCGGTGTGTCCAATATCGGTATCGGGGCTGCGGTAAACGAGTTGACCTACAATACGATTTCCAGTTTGTCGGGACTGCTTTTCAATGAGGTGAATAAAAAGCTGAATTCTGCACTGGCATCCCTGTTAGGGCATGATGTCCGGTTAAGCTTTAGTGGGTCGGTATATAACCGGAATATATTCGGCGCGGCTTCCAATAATTTCAATATCAACCAGGCCAATGTCAGCGGCGCTTTGCTGGTACCGTTGTTCCAGGATCGGTTTGTGATCTCGTTAGGTAGCTCGCTCGAAGTACCACTTCAGTCTACGCTGCAACAAACGGTACAGTTCCTGCCGGATGTGACGGCAGAATGGCTGCTGAATGCCAGCGGTACGATCCGGTTGAATCTGTTTTACAGAGAAAACCTTGATTACCTTACCACGTCCAGCACCGGGGCTGCCAAGCTAAAGCGAACCGGGGGCGGTATTTCATTTAAGCGCGAGTTCAACACATTGCGTGAATTGTTTTCCAATGTTAGAAAACGTGCCGAAAGAGAATCTCAAAGAAACCTGCCGGCGCCGGTGGACTCGACTCATTCTGTTGCACCGGTAACCACCGAAAAAAAAGAGGATAGCCTTATTCCTAAGACTATCCCCGATATAGAAAATTAACTGCGGTTATTTTTTCAGCGTGACCGCCGCTACCACCGGAAAATGATCGGACGGGAATTTTCCAAAATAAGTATCCGTCAGGATGCCCCACTTTGAAGCTTTCCATTGTTTGGTTAAGAAGATATGATCGATCACTTCAGTGGTCGTAAATTCCTTTTTATAACCGTTGAAAGAGCTGTTGTTTTCGTAAGGATATTTCACATCGTGATAGCTATCCCTGATAATCGAAGACCTGGCCAGTAATTGATAAGGCTCCGATTTTCTATCGGCATTAAAATCGCCGGTCAGGATTGCCGGAGCGCCTTTCGAGATCTCACTGATCTTTTGCAGCATTAGTTTACTGCTCTCTTGCCGCGCCACTTTTCCCTGGTGATCGAAGTGCACATTGAAAAAGTAGAATTTGGCTTTGGACTTTTTATCCTGGAGATATACCCAGGAACAAATGCGGTTACAGCAGGTAGCGTCCCAGCCCAGTCCAGGTTTGTCAGGCGTTTCAGACAACCAGAAGTCACCGGAAGCGAGTAATTGAAAGCGGTCTTTTTTATAGAAAACAGCTGAATGTTCTCCTTTATCGCTGCCATCGTCCCGTCCCTTTCCATAACGCGCATAGCCAGGTAAGGCTTTAACAAGATCTTCCAATTGATGCGGCAGCGCTTCCTGTGTGCCAAACAAATCAAAATCATGAAAGCGGATCAGGTTGGCAACCACCGCCTTGCGGTCCTGCCACAAATTGCCGATATCATTCTTATTATCGAATCGCAGATTGTACGACGCCACCGTGTAGGTTTGTGCGCTCGTGCTCAGGGCCGCTAGAAAAACAAAGCTGCCAACTAATGTGATCAGAAATCCTCTTTTTAAATGCATAGAAAAAATTTTAAGATAGCGGGTGACTACAGGTAAAAGGGCGGGTCTCCCGGAAATGGGACCGAAGATAATAACTTATACTTAATGAGGAGGAAAGACGGAGGTCGGAGGTCAGAAGTCGAAGTTCGAAGTTGGAGGTCGGGAAGTTGGGGGGGGGAAGGTAGGGATCTGAAAAGGTGTAGTAAAGACTGCCGGAACGCGCACGACTACATAGCTGCTGGTCAGGATTTTTTCTTTGCAGCTGCTTTTTCCTCGTTTTCTTTCAGGCGGAAAGTGACGATCCGTTGAATCAGGCGGATGGGTAAGGGTTGATGTAAAGGAAACTGGACAGTGCCTTTGCCACCCTTATACTGCTTTAATTCTTCTTCAAAGTCTTTGTGCCCGCGGGGCGCAGGATAGAGGCTGGTGTGTTTCTTATATCCCGAATAATAAATAAAAAATTTCCCATTTTGCTTAAATCCGCCGATACCATAGCTGATGCCTTCTTCAGCTTGCGGAGCCGCTTTCCTGATGGCAGAACGAATTTGATTCACGGCGTCGCGCGCCTCTTCCGGGATGGAAGCCAGGTAGTCGTTGAGTGTGGTAGTTGCCATTGGCGGTTGAGTTTTTGAGTGCGCAAATGATAATGCGGGAGCTTAGGGCCGGCTGTCATCAACCTCACTGTCATCTGTCAACTAAAACTCATGCCCCAGCTTTTCCCTTTTCGTACTCAGGTACCTGGCATTATGTTCATTCGGAGAGATGACAATCGGAACGTTTTCTACTATCTCCAACCCGTAACCCACCAGGCCGACGCGTTTCCTGGGGTTATTGCTCATCAGTCTTAGCTTCGTCGCGTTCAGGTGGCGCAGGATCTGTGCGCCAACGCCGTAATCCCGTTCATCCATCTGAAAGCCCAGGTGGAGGTTGGCTTCCACGGTATCCATTCCTTCTTCCTGCAGCTTGTAGGCCTTCAATTTATTCATCAGCCCGATGCCGCGGCCTTCCTGGTTCATGTATAAGATGATGCCTTTGCCTTCCTGCTGCACCATTCTCATTGCGGTATGCAGTTGATCGCCGCAATCGCAGCGCAGGCTGCCTAAGATATCCCCCGTAAAGCAGGACGAATGCACCCTGGTCAATACCGGTTCATCCTTGCTCCATTCGCCTTTGATCAGGGCCAGGTGTTCGTTATTGCTGTTCTTATCTCTAAAAGCCACTAAGGTAAAGTCGCCATAATTAGTGGGCATTTGCACGCGCACCACTTCCTCTATCAATGAGTCTCGTTTCAGGCGGTATTCGATCAGCTCCTGTATGGATATGATCTTAAGGTCAAATTTTTTAGCCACTTTCAGCAGGTCCGGAAGCCGCGCCATGCTGCCATCTTCGTTCATCACTTCTACCAATACACTTCCATAAGGATAAGGAAACCCGGCAAGCCGCGCCAGGTCTGTAGCGGCTTCGGTATGGCCTACACGGCGCAATACACCGCCTTTTTTAGAGCGTAGCGGAAAAACGTGTCCCGGGCGACCGAGGTCTGCGGGGTTGGTAAAAGGATTGTTCAGTGCTTCGATCGTTTTGGCCCGGTCGTGAGCCGAAATACCGGTGGTACAGCCATGACCCAGCAGGTCGACAGAAACGGTAAAGGCTGTTTCATGCAGCGCGGTGTTATTGGTCACCATCAGCTCCAGCCCCAACTCATCACAACGGTCTTCCGGCAGGGGAGCGCAAATGAGGCCGCGGCCATGGGTGGCCATGAAATTCACCATTTCCGGTGTAATAGCTCCGGCAGCCGCAATGAAGTCTCCTTCATTTTCCCTGTCTTCATCATCTACCGCAATCACCATTTTCCCCTGGCGAATCGCTTCAATCGCACTTTCTATCGAATCAAGCATGTAATTAATTTTCGCAAAGTTAAACAATTGAAAGCTAAGCGGCCGACACCATGCAGCCGGTCCGGCTTATGCTTGTTGTATAAATACTGGTAGTAATAACAAGCAGCCGATATTTTTGTTCTCCGCCGCTTTTGAAAACTGTTCAGACTGCCATTCTTCAGGGGCGGATTGATGAAAAAAATGATATATGTATTTTTAGGGGATTTTCCATCCGCGTGTATCCACTAATATATAAGGACTTCTTTCGTCTGATTTAACCGGGTACGACTTGCTACAACACGAGATTAAAATACAAATACTTGTAGAACAAATAGCTGTATTGAATGACAAAGGTTCATTCGAAACCCTGTTCCATCTATATTATAAAAAGCTGATGAGGTTTGCACGGTCAATAGTAAAGGACGAACAGGCGTCGGAAGAGGTCGTGTCCGATGTTTTTATCAACCTGTGGAGCAACAGAACGCGTTTGATTGAGATAGAAAACCTGAATAGTTATCTCTACGTTTCCACCAGGAATATTGCGGTCCGCTATAGCACCGTCCTGCAAAAAGCGCCGAAACACCCGATCGAGGAGATCGAAATCGCCCCGCAGGAGTACAGCCACACGCCGGAGCAGATCCTCCTTAATAAAGAGCTGGCCAGCCGGTATGAAGATGCGATACAAAGTCTTCCGGCCAGATGCCGCACCATCTACCGGCTGGCGAAGCAGGAAGGGCTCCGGTATAAGGAAATAGCGGCTATCCTCAACATATCTATTAAAACGATTGACGCGCAGCTCGCTATAGCGGTAAAAAGGATAACGCAGTCTGTACGCTATAAATACAAGGCTCTTTAACTATCAAATAGAAATCATGTCCCAATCAAGATTATGGCAATTGGCCTCGAGGAGATTGACGCAGGATATTACCCTGGAAGAATTGGAGGAATATGAGCAATTGTTAAGGCAATATCCGGAATTGACATCTCAGTTGGAATTGCATCACCAGTTTTTTATGAACCGGCCGGCGGATCTTAAAGATGCTGAGACAGAAGCGGCGTGGCAGCGTCAGCTTGAAAAATTACAACGCCATTTTCCGGAAGAGTTTATTTCAACCGCTTTCCTCACAAACACATCAGCCAATCGGCCCTGGAAAAAAATCACGCTTGCTGCCAGTGTGCTCGTATGTCTTTCATTGATAGGATATCTTTTTCTCCGGCCACCACACAAAGCGGAGCAAAAGTTTGCTGACAGGGCTTCTGAAACAAGCGCGACTGCCAGGCGCGACGTCCTGTTGCCGGACGGATCCAAAGTGATCTTAAATGAAAACAGCCATATCTCCTTGAGCAAAGGTTTTGGCATCGATAACAGGGCCGTTGTTTTGGACGGAGAAGCGTTCTTCGATGTGGCGCATGATGCCACCCTGCCTTTTACAGTACAGGCAAGATCAGTAAGAATCAAAGTACTAGGTACCACGTTCAACATCAGGGCTTATGCAGATGAGCAGGAAGTTCAGACTTCTTTGATCAAAGGTCGGCTTGAGGTGACCGATAAAAATCAACAGGAGGTAAAGTTATTGCTGAAGCCTAATGAGAAAATATCCATTCCTGTACAATCAGCTGATGACGAGGAAGCATCAGGCCTGGCGATAGACTTTCCCTATAAGATGGAAACGCTTCAGGCAGAAGCCAGGAGTGGCATTATCCCCGAAACAGCGTGGATCGAAAATAAGTTAGTGTTCAATAGTGAACCTCTCAGGCTCGTCGCCGAAAGGATGGAGAAGTGGTATGATGTCACTATCACCGTTAAAGACGGCGATCTGGCCAATGAAAAATTCAGTGGTGTGTTTGAAAACGAAACAGTCACGGAAGCTTTAACTGCTTTGCAATTCACCTTTCCATTTCACTTTGAAGAGACCAGGAAGAACAGCTTTGTTATCAGTAAATAGCCACAAAAAGGAGGTGCGGGAACACCTCCGATTGCGGTAACAGGCAGATCAGATATCTACTATTACTCACTTTAAAAACCAGTGCAAGTTATGCAAAAAATCAAACCTGAAACGGACTGTTTATGGCTGCGGCCTGTCCGAAAATTTTTATTAGTTATGAAGCTGGTAACTGTATTGTTAGTTATTTGTATGCAGGCTGCTGCAACCGGCCACTCGCAGGAAACGGTCACGGTTTCGGTGAGAGACGCAAGCATCATCGATGTATTAGACCTCATCCGGAAACAAACCGATTACCGGTTTGTGTATCATGACAAAGTGAAGCTGAAAAAAGGCGGTATCAATCTGAAGGTTTCCAATGCTTCAGTGCATTCCGTTTTAGAAATGGTGTTTCGAAATTCAGGCTATGCTTATTCCTTATTAAATGACAGGCTGGTGGGTATTACAGAAGCTGCACCGAAAGCAAGGCCTATTACAGGACAGGTCACGAATGCAAAAGGGGAGCCTTTGGCCGGAGTGTCCGTGCAAGTGAAAAACAGCAAACTAGGGACGATAACGGACGCTAAAGGTCAGTTCGCACTGGATGTGCCCGACGGGTCTGTCCTGATCGTCTCGGCAGTCGGATACATCGCCAAAGAAATAGCGGTTGGCAATGATAACGCTTTTGACATTTTGCTGGAAGTCCAGGAAACACCAATGGATGAAGTTGTCGTTGTAGCCTACGGATCCGAATCAAGGCAGACACAAACTTCTGCCGTATCCAGCATTAAAGCATCTGAAATAGCGAACATCCCTACAGCGCAGCTGTCAACCAGTCTGGCTGGACGGCTGCCCGGTGCGCAGATCGTTCAGAACTCCGGGTTTGTAGGAGGGGGAGCCTCCATATCTATTCGCGGCTCAAAAACGCCCCCGCTTTATGTAATTGATAATATAGTCACCGACAAGTCCCAGTTCGATGTACTGGATCCGGGCGAGGTGGAGTCGGTAAGTATACTAAAAGATGCGGCGGCAGCGGCCATTTACGGAGCCCGGGCTGCCGGTGGGGTAGTGGTAGTAAAAACACGGTCTGGTAAAAAAGGAAAAGTTCTGGTAAATTACCGGGGCATTTTATCCACCAGCCGCACGACAAAGCCGCTACAGGACTGGACACCTGTAGAGGAGCTGATATTCAGGAATGCCGTGGCCAAAAACAACAATATTGCCAGTGCGACGCCTGATCCCAACTTCCAGGTACCCTTCAATCAGGAAGCGTTGGATTATGCCAAAACGATCCAGCCACAAAGTGTCAACGATATTCTTTGGAGAAATCCTTTTGCACAACAACACAGCCTCGATGTATCCGGCGGCAGCGACAATGTAACCTACTTTTTCTCCGGCAATTACAGCAAGAACAAAGGAAGCTATGAAAATACCAGCTTTGATAAATATACTTTAAGGTCGAAGGTAGACGCAAAGATCTCCGAAAATCTAACGATCGGCTCCAATCTGAGTTACAACAGGCGCTACACCGACCGTTTCTACTGGCCTTACGACGGTGACAACGGTGAAGGCTTCACGGTGGCTGACTTTTACCGGCCTACATTCAATCTGTCAAGGTTGTATCCCTTCTACGCAAAAGCGGATGGAACGCCCACCACGGCCGATGATCCTGATGGTTTTCCCACCATTCAACCCGGATGGGGATTTAATCCGGCTCAAATTGTGAATTCTGTCAATTACAGGCACATCCTTTACAACACCTTTAATGCCATTGTAACAGCAGAGCTGAAAATACCGCAGGTAAAAGGGCTTTCCATCAGGGTATTGGGCGATTACAGGCAGGACGCTTTCCTTATAAAAAATTTCATCGGAGAGTTTAATAAAAGTTACAGGGTGCAAACCGTAGGCACTTCCGGCGTGGATCTGCTAAAGCTGGCGCCATTAAAATTTGATGCCAATAACACAGTAACCAATAATCTTCGGGAGTCTTACACTTCCATTGACCAAAGTACTTACCTGGACGAACGTTATCAAACCAATGGGTTTATAGACTATTCCCGTTCTTTCGGTCATCACGATATCACCTCCTTTGTTGGGGTGGAGCAATACCAGTTTATGAGGAAAGCAATGACCGGCACGGCGGAAGATCTGCTTACGCCTAACATAGACCAAATACTGGCGGCCAACCCGGCGAGAGAGAGGAGGGACTTTAGCGGATCCGAACTGAACCAGGCGCGTCTTTCCTATTTTGGACGGGCAAAATACACTTATAACAATAAGTATATCGCAGAGTTCTCTTTCCGACAGGACGGATCTTACATTTTTGCCCAGGGCAAGCAATTTGGCTTCTTTCCCTCTGCATCTGCCGCCTGGGTAGTGAGCAAAGAAAATTTCTTCAATCTTAAACCTGTAAGTACGCTCAAAATAAGGGGTTCTTACGGAACAACAGGGTTTGATGGCGTGAATGGGCTCACCACGGCGATCGCTCCGTTTCAGTTTCAAAACAACTATAATATCCAAAACAATTTTGTTGGAAACGGGAATGGCGGCTATGTATTTGCCAACTCCAATCTCACGGGGCTCGCTCCTCAAAACGTAGTGCCCAACCCTGACATCACCTGGGCGCTTAATAAAACAATTAATGCCGGTATTGATATGGGCTTCTTCCAGGACGCCTTAAGTTTTTCTTTTGATTACTTCACCACCAGGCGCTCCCGGATATTGGTTCCCACAACAGAGGCGATTCCCGGCACATTCGGAACGGCGCTGCCTGCTTTAAATATAGGAGAGCAAAAAGCCAGGGGATTTGAATTGACTGCCAGCTATGCTAAATCAAAAGGTGATTTCAGTTATGCTGTAGGCTTTAATATGGGATACTCTATCGACGAATACGTAAGCTGGCCGCAGGCCGCCAATCTTCCCGCTTATCAAAACGTCATTGGCCGCCCCACCTCTGGCGTTGTCTACGGCTATATATCTAAAGGAATAGTCAAAGATCAATCTGTCATTGATGCGCTTCCTGCCGGATACACCCAGTTCAACAGGAAAGTCCAGTTAGGATATGTGCTGATCGAAGACATTAACGGCGACGCCTTTAAGCCAGGTGCGGATGGCAAAGTGGATGAAAATGACCGTACTGTTATTTCTGAAAACGCCGTACCCCGTCTGAATTTCGGCGCCCCCATCGACCTGCGCTGGAAGAACCTGGGATTGAATATTTTTTTACAGGGGGTTGGAAAGTACGACAAGTTTGTACAAACGCTCAATACCAGCATTGAAGATGGCCGTGGTTCAGGTGGCGTCTTCCAATTGACTGCGCGACCTTATTTCGAGTTGTGGACGGACGCTTACGACCCTGAGTTGAATCCCGGCGGAAAATACCCCAGCGCCAATGGAGCCTGGATGGATCCCGATCGCAATGGAGTGGCCACCACCTTCTGGATCAGGAACGGTGCTTATGTGAGAGTCAAAAATGTCAATCTTTCTTATTCCGTTCCGGCCAGGATTATTAATAAGGCCGGCCTGAAAGGATTGCAATTCAATTTTAACGCAACGAACCTTTTCACGCTAAGTGGCTTTAAAGAGCATGATCCGGAACAGTCATCACTGGATTCTTACCCACTGTTCAGAACCTATTCTTTTGGGCTTAATCTATCATTGTAATACCAAAATCTTATGTCAATGCAAATAAAAATATACAGAATTACAGGAATACTGCTACTGTCTTTACTGACCTTTTCCTGTAATAAAAACGTGCTGAATGTAGAAAACCTGAATGCTGTTGAGCCAAAGCTGACATGGACGGACCCCGCATTGGCCAATGCTTACCTGGCGAATTTATACAAACGCGTAATGCCTGCGGGTTGGCCAACCGTTAGCGGTGCCGTTTTTGGAGGGCTGGCGACAGATGAGTCGCGCGGTGTGATCAATAGCAACACGATACAGATCTCCAGCCACCCGTGGGCTTCAAGCTTTGAAGATCAGTATGTAGATATCCGGCAGATCAATATCCTGCTTCAGGAAATTGAAACAGGAACACTGGAGACGAGTACCAAAAATGAAATTGTAGGACAGGCTTTGTTTTTAAGAGCCTACAGTTATTTTTTGCTGGTGCGGGTCTATGGCGGTGTGCCTATTATTTTAAAGCCTCAGGACTTAACGGATGACTTGCAGGTGCTTCGCAATTCCACCGCTGAAGTGTTCGACGCGATTAATTCTGACTTAGATAAAGCCGCTACGTTGTTAAGCGGGAAGGCCTTCGCGGGTAATGATAAAGGCCGGATAGGCGCCGCTGCTATTGCCGCATTCAAGGGGCGTGTAGCGCTGTATAAGGCCAGCCCGCTTTTTAATCCGTCCAATCCTTATGGGAACAATTACTGGACCGCGGCGTATGACGCGAATCTTGCCGCTAAAAACTACTTAGATGCAGCTGGCTTCGGGCTAAACAACACTTATTCCGGTATATGGTCAATCAATAATGAAGGCAATCGCGAAGCCCTGTTGACTGTGAAGTTCACTGCACCCACAAAGACCGATGGCAGGAACGAAAGGGGTATCCGGCCGCTGTCTCAGGTGACCGGCGCCACAGGGGCCGATAATCCGGTGTGGTCATTGGTACAGGCTTATACCATGAAGGACGGATATGCACCGGGAAGCAGCCCAAACTATACCTACAATGAGCAGACTTTCTGGAAGAATCGTGATCCCCGTTTTGATGCAACGATCGTGTACAATGGTGTCATTTACGAAGTGGGAGGCCTTGCCGGCCGCCGTCAATATACCGACGATAAGCTCGCTGCCAAGGACGATGAATACAGTGTAGATCCGTTAGCCGGTGGAAGAACAGGCTTATACACCAGGAAAGGCAGCCAGTTGGATTTGCCGCGTACAGAAGCTACGCAAAGTGAGGTTGACTGGATTGAAATCCGTTATGCAGAAGTGTTGCTCAACCTGGCTGAAGCAGCGAACGAAACCGGCAAAACCGCTGAAGCTATCGAGCTGGTTAAAACGATCAGAAAAAGAGCCGGCATAGAAGCGGGGTCAGGAAATTACGGGATCGCCGCCACCAGCCGGGCCGATGTGAGAGCGCTGGTTTACCAGGAGCGGCTCATAGAATTTGTATTCGAAGGTCAGCGCTATTGGGATCTGGTTCGTTCCCGAACGCTCACTACACTGGATGCGAAAATAGAAAGAGGGGTAGCTGCAACCTTAAAAGCAGCCAATCTCCCTGTAGTCGGAGCAAAGAAAGACGCCTACGGCTATCTCCCGGAGGACTTCAGCTACGCCTTTGATCCGATCCTGAAAGCCACTGTAGACGCGGTTACGTTCAGCATTCCTGAAAAATTTTATTTCGCGCCCATATCCCTGGCGCAGATTCAGAAAAATCCGAAACTCGAGCAGAGCGTAGACTGGGGAGGCAAGTTCAATCCTACTTTAGAGTAAGCGTGCTGTCAGAACGTATCAAATCAACAATACCTCAAACGCGCATAACGCCCGAATCAAGCTATCCGGACAATGCGTGTTTGGGGGTATTCGATGTCCGCCCAATAGTGACAACAGGTCTGAGAGGAAGTCAGGTGGTGCTTGCAAGACGGTGCCATGATAGGTAACAACGCAGAAACGATTATATTTAAAGCCAAAATCAACTAAACGCTTCGTCATGTTCGAAATTCTTAAAAAATTAGGTTGTTCATTGGGTCTGGTCCTTGCTATCGGATGGGTGGCTCATGCGCAGGAAAAGACTGTTAACCTCGCCGATCTGCCTCTGAAAGGGCATACGCAGGAAATATTCAACCCTGTCGTAAACCGCGCAATGACCGGGGGTAGAATGCTTGTGGCCAACCGGACCTTTGACGAGGGTATCAGTGTGCACGCGCCTTTTTCTGCGACGGTGTATGTTGGTAAAAAGGCGACGAAATTCACTGGTATGGTAGGTGTGGATGATGGCCCGAAGCTATTATCGGAACAGGGAGCGCCTGACTCTGTAACGCGAACAGATGGACATAAGATTTTCTTTGTCACCGATAATGCCACCGGGGCGAAAAGCTTGCTGGGCGTGGGTTTAGGGTTAAGGCACATCAGTGCCGGCAGTATTGAACTAAGAATTTATGGCGACGGAAAGCCATTGTGGAGCAGCGGGTTGATAAGAGGAACTGATCAGGCGAAGCCGTTTTCCGTTGATATTTCCGGTGTTAACCTGTTGCAGCTAAAAGTAACCGACGGAGGTGACGATATCAGCGGCGACGTAGCCGATCTCGGATCACTTCGAATCACAACGTCCGATCCCTCGGTCGTGCAATTTATCGGTGAAGCAGATCGGGCAGCTTTGAGCCAGCCTGATGCCCGTGCCGCAAAAGCCATGATCCAGGCAGTCCGTAAGTACCCCTTGTATAAAAATGAAAAGGCAACCCATGACTGGTTGCTCCAAAAACCGCAAATCAAAGCGTCGGTGAGCAGAACGGCTCATGATCAACTCGTTTTAAGCAACGGACTCGTAAGCCGTACCATTACTGTGATTCCCAATGCCGCCACTACCAGCTTGAAAAACCTGGTAACGGGAGAGGAGTATATCCGCGCCGTCGAGCCCGAGGCGATTATCAAAATAGATCAGGAATCTTATAATGTGGGCGGACTGGCTGGCCAGATCAACAGGGGATATTTATTAGACAATTGGATCAGGCAAATGTATAGTGTGCCCGGTTCTTTCAGCTTAAGCCATTTTGAGGTCAAAGAATTGCAGCCTTCGATACGCTGGGACACCAGAAGATGGAGACCGGCAACCCAATGGAAACGATCCGGAAAAGAATTGATCCTGTCCTTTACGCATCCTGCAAAAGAAGGGGTCGTTGTAAAAATACATTACGCGATCTATGACAATTTGCCGTTACTATCGAAAAGTATATCCGTTGAAAACAACAGCGGAAAAGCGCTCGTTGTTAGTCATTTTACAGGAGAAATTATTGCTTATCCCGAAAAAGAAAATTATGTGGGCACCAGCCCGTCTGCCATCTGGAGCAGGCCCAACTTTTATATAGAAAACGATTATGCGTTTAAAGGCATGAGCTATGAAGAAAGTAATCAGGCGCTCAGCTGGGAAACCGATCCGGCTTATACTTCCCAGGTAAATTATGCCTTACAGACACCATGCATTGTAAAAAGCCAGCCTGCGATAGGTCCCGCACAAACCGTGGCCAATGGGCAGGCCTGGAGTAGCTTCACCACTTATGTCCTGGCGTTGGACGGAACAGATCGCGAAAGAAACACCTTGTCGCAGCGAAAAATGTATCGGACGGTCGCACCCTGGGTTACCGAAAACCCGATCTTCATGCATCTGAGGTCTACTGACGTCGACGTAGTAAAAACAGCCGTCGCGCAATGCGTTGCTACCGGTTATGAGATGATCATCCTGAGCTTCGGAAGCGGGTTAAATATGGAAGATCAGTCTGAAAGTAATCTGAAGAAATTTAAAGCAATGGCCGACTATGCGCATAGCAAAGGCATAGAAATCGGCGGTTATTCTCTTTTTTCCAGTCGCAAGATCGGACCCGAAACAGACGTGATCGATATAAAAACCGGTCAACCGGGAGGAGCTACTTTTATCAACGCCCCCTGCCTGGGCAGTGAATGGGGCATCAGTTATCTCAAAAAAATTAAACACTTCTTCGAATATACAGGGTTTGATTTGCTGGAGCACGATGGTCCTTATCCCGGTGATTTTTGTGCGTCAACAGCCCATCCTGGTCATAAAAATTACTACGATTCCCAGTGGAAGCAGTGGAAACAATCGGTCGACTTATATCAATGGTTGCGGGCCAAGGGTGTTTATATGAACACGCCTGATTTTTATATGCTAAGCGGTTCTAATAAAACCGGCATTGGTTACCGGGAATGGAACTGGTCGTTGCCCCGAGCGGAGCAAATTATTTTGGGCCGTCAAAATATTTATGATGGAACCTGGGCGCGCACCCCTTCGATGGGCTGGACCTTTGTGCCACTGGTAGAATACCAGGGCGGCGGCGCTGCGGCAACATTGGAGCCATTGTCCGAACACCTGAAAGAATATGCTGCCCATATGCAGCAAAACTACGGTAGCGGAGTACAAGCCTGTTACAGAGGCAGCAGGCTCTACGATACGGAAGCAACGAAAAAGCTGGTGCAGCATGAAATAGCGCACTACAAAAAATACCGGGATATCCTGAACGCAGATATCATTCACCTCCGCCGCCCCACCGGGCGCGATTGGGATGGTATTTTACATGCCGATCCGGAGCTGGAACAAAAAGGTTTTGCGATGCTGTATAATCCGCTGAATGAAGATGTCACTACCACCATTCAGTTGCCGGTGTATTACACAGGCATCAAAGGAGCGGCAAAAGTCAGTGTGGATGGGGCTCCGCCGAAAACGTACCGGATCGATCGGGAGCAAAAGATCACGATCTCAGTAACCATACCGGCACAGGGAAACACCTGGTTGATTTTGGAACAGGCGAAATAATGAATGGGTTCTGAAGGGCATCAAACAGGCATCGTTACCCGATCCTTCAACCAGCTATCTTTTAAAGGTACCAGCCACTGCGCTTCGAGCTCGGACTTATTAGCCACAAGGTTATTAAAATAGAGCGTGTCTCGTGTGATGAAGCCGTTATCCAGCGCATATTGCAGTTGCGCATAAGGCAACAGCTGGACCCGGTCTTTGATAACAAAAGCCAGGTTGGTGCGGTCAAAGAAGCTTACTCCATATGCCTGCTCAAGCGATTTGATAAACCGTACGGAACTGTCGGTGCTGCAACCGCTCACGCCTGCGTAGGTTTCGTCCGCTAATAATATCACAAACTGCCCGAAAAACAGGAATCCCGCCGCCTTCACATCTGCACCGTGGCTTTGCCACTGCTCTGTGAAATCATTGATCCTACCTTCTGCATCCAGCGCCTCGCCCATCGTCAGTAACCGGCTCGCCTGGTATACCCAAACGCGCGAAGCCGGGCTAAAATCGGCGGGTAACAATTCTTTATACTCCAGATTCATGATACAAAATTAGGCAATGATGGGGGTAGTTGAAAAGTTGACAGGTTGAAAAGTTAACCAGGGATCATCTTCGCAACACTTATCCGCTTGTAAACCTGGTAATTAACGCTCAGAAGGGCGTTCCAGGCTTTCTGCAATGATTTCAGCGATATCGAGGACTTTTACATCGCCCTCCTGTTCTGCATTCTTGACGCCATCAGTGATCATGGTATTGCAAAACGGGCAGGCCGAAGCAATATAGGAAGCCTGGGTGGCCAGCGCCTCTTCTGACCTTTCGATATTCACGCGCTTATCACCTTTCTCTTCTTCCTTAAACATCTGCGCGCCACCGGCGCCACAACACAAGCCCTTGCTGCGGCAGCGTTTCATTTCCACCAGCTCCATGTCCAGCGCTTCCAATACTTTGCGGGGTGCTTCGTAAATATCATTTGCGCGTCCGAGATAGCAACTGTCGTGATACGTAATCTTCTTTCCTTTAAAGCTGCCGCCCTCCTTAAGTCGAATTTTCCCTTCGTCGATCAGCTGCTGAAGGAAGGTCGTATGGTGGATCACCTCATAATGGCCGCCCAGCTCAGGATACTCATTTTTTAAGGTATTAAAACAATGAGGACAGGCTGTCACGATTTTCCTGATGTTGTAGTTATTCAATACCTGGATATTCTGGTAGGCCATCATCTGAAACATAAACTCGTTGCCTGCGCGCCGTGCGGGGTCGCCGGTGCAAGCTTCTTCTTTTCCCAGGATAGCATACTTTACGTTCACAGCGTCCAGGATGCTCGCAAAGGAACGGGTTATTTTTTGTGCGCGCTGGTCAAAACTGCCCGCACATCCCACCCAGAATAATATCTCGGGAGCTTCGCCACTGGCAGACATTTCGGCCATTGTAGGTACATGCATACGATCTTTATTTTTCTGGCATACAATTAATTAGAATGATGCCCGTTTATACCGGATAAAATTAATCTATTTTAACGCACCGGCTGGTATATTTGCCGATAATTCATGCGCATCAGGAAAATTTTTGAGAGGCTTTTCAATTGGGAGTTATGGAATTTTTATGTGTTTTACGCCCCGATTGTGCCGGTTTGGTTATGGTATTGCCTCAGGGGCCGCTCAGCGTGGTTTTTTACCGCTTCTAATCCGACCATTACTTTTGGCGGCTTTGAAGGAGAAGGGAAAAAAGAAATGTATGCGCTCTTACCGCCCGATATCGTTCCCCGAACTATTTATATCAATCCGGGCACTCCCTTTGAAGAAGTACGGCAAAACATTGTCTCGTCCCGTTTTGCTTATCCATTTGTGGTAAAACCGGAGATCGGCATGAAAGGCATCCTGTTCAGGATCATCGAGGACGAAGCACAACTGAAGCGCTACCACGAGCGTATGCCTGTGGAGTATATCGTCCAGGAAAAGATCGATCTGCCCCTTGAATTAAGTGTCTTCTATTACCGGTATCCCTGGGAACAGCAGGGCCGGGTATCCGGCTTCATCCATAAAGAGTTGTTGCAGGTAAAAGGGGATGGCCACAGCACGCTGCAAGAGCTGATCATGGGGCATCCCCGCGCCCGCCATCGCCTGGCAGAAATGGAGGCCATGCACAGTCACCGGTTTGACCGGGTGATACCGGCCGGGGAAACGTTTTACCTGTCCTTTGCAGGAAATCATAACCGCGGCGCTAAGTTTACCAACTTACAAAATGAGATTGATGCCGACCTGGTTCGCGTCTTTGACCGTATTAGCCAGCAGGCTGGGTTTTATTATGGACGGTACGACATCAAAGCCGCGTCCATCAA
Organism: Niabella sp. ZPM-14; assembly: GCF_055693045.2. Classification (NCBI taxonomy): domain Bacteria; kingdom Pseudomonadati; phylum Bacteroidota; class Chitinophagia; order Chitinophagales; family Chitinophagaceae; genus Niabella; species Niabella sp. ZPM-14. The sequence goes on along the minus strand of NZ_CM181148.1, from coordinate 1,577,457 downwards.
AGAGCTCAAGGCGGGCAGGCATTTTATGATCCTGGAGTACAACGGCGCAGGTGCGGAACCCAATCATATCTATGATTGTAATATGCCCATGCTGCAGGCATACAGAACTATCCTGGAACATTGGCACGCGCTGTATAAGATCAGTAAATATAATGCCCCCCAAACCGCCCGCTGGCCTTATAAAAAGGGCCGGGCATATTTGAAGGCAGCCCGGAGGCACTTTAATACGTTAGGAAAATTTGAATAAAAAGACGATAGTTAGCTGCCCCGCTGGGAGCCGGTGTTTTGCTGCTTGCTTACAAACGATGCCGATTGAGGCTTTTGAATGAATTTGGAATTTCCACCCTGTTTGTTACCGGTTTTTGCTTTAGCGTCCTTCTTTCCTTTTTTATTGTTCTGATTCAATAATGACATGACTTACAATTTTTTCTTTTTAAACAATCCGATGATCAAATTTAACAAAAGTTAATTTAAGCTCGATGCGGGTTCAATAGCTTAAGTCCTTGGATGCCGTTAAAGTCCTTTTCATTGTTCGTGACCAGCGTATAACCATAGGCTAATGCGGTTGAGGCAATAATGGCATCAGGTGTCTTTACCTTTTTAGCTTTCCGTATAAAAACACAATGTGCAATGATGTCTGTCGAGATGTTTAAAACAGAGCTGTCCTTGACAAATTCCTTTATGTTTCTGGCTGTTCCTTCGTCAGTAGACCAGCACAGCAATTCTATTTGAGTAATTACAGAGATATTAGGGACATTATTTATGATCGTATCCATAAACGCCATTCCACCTAAGGGAAAAGATGCGGATAAGTAATCAGACGCAGCATTGGTGTCAATCAGGTATTGTTCCATTCACTCCTCATTTGTTTAATGTGTTCGTTAAGGTCTTCACCTTTTTCTTTGCTAATAACTCCTCTGTATTTATCAGAAAGTTTGGTGTTCTCGGGAACGGAATGTTCTTTCAAAACTTTGATCAGATTCAACGTCTCCAACTCATGCAAAAGCCCGATGGCTTTTTGATTCGTTACCTGTATTAACATTGTATGATCCATGACGACTATTTTAAGTGCCTACACATTCTTTTTAAACAATCCGATGATCAAATTTAACGGATAAAGCAATTGAATGGTTGTTAATGTTGCCAGAACACCCACTATGGCATTTCCGACTTCTCCCGAAAGGACGGCCTTATTAAGCGGGTTGCTGGTATAAGCGTCTAACAGCTGGTTGCTCCAGAGCGCTGCCACCATGACAATGACCACGAGGGTCGCCGTCATGATAATATGCACTTTATACAGCTTTTCAGACCACATCCGTTTTAATGTAAACGTATAAAGCAGCCATACTACCGACAGATAAATAGCCGCAAACATAAAAATACGCGCAAAGCCGATCACCAGGGTCGTGTTATTGAGATGAATATCCAACGTCTTGCGGAGCGTCAAAAAGGCGGCGATAAAAAAGATCGCTGAGAGCAAAAGCAACATATTATGCAGGGGTTTGAAAAGCACCATCTTGCAAATCTAAGGCTGTCTGCACGAAAGCGGCGAAATCTGACCCGGAAGTCGCTGTGGTTTCGTCCGGAACCCAATTTTCCGGAAGATACCGGGTTCACAGAGCTGACCTTAATTCTCCGTTTCACGGTATCACGGGATGAAAAAATTGATGTAAGTTTGCTGTTACCCAAGAAAATATCATATGAGCGCAGATAAGCATGTGGAGGAAGAAAAAAGCCTCAATTTTTTAGAAGAAATAGTGGAAAATGATCTTTCAGCCGGGAAATACCAGTCAATTATGACGCGTTTTCCGCCTGAACCCAACGGATATTTACATATCGGCCACGCCAGTAGCATATGCCTCAATTTTGGCCTCACCCAGAAATATGGCGGCGGTACCAACCTCCGCTTCGATGATACCAACCCGGTGACGGAAGACACGGAATACGTGGACAGTATCAAAGAAGATATTAAATGGCTGGGTTTCGAGTGGGCCAATGAGCTGTACGCATCAGACTATTTCGAGACCTTATACGAATTTGCCGTAAAACTGATCGAAAAGGGCCTCGCTTATGTAGATGACAGCAGCAGCGAAGAAATTGCCGAACAAAAGGGAACACCTACACAAGCCGGCCGCCGAAACCAGTATGCAGAGCGCAGCGTAGCGGAGAACCTGCAACTGTTTGCAGATATGCGAGCGGGAAAATATAAGGACGGAGAGAAGGTGCTCCGTGCGAAAATAGACATGGCTTCGCCCAATATGCTGATGCGCGATCCGCTGTTATACCGGATCAAACATGCCCATCATCATCGCACCGGCGATGCCTGGTGTATCTATCCGATGTACGATTTTGCGCATGGACAAAGCGATTCACTGGAAGGCATTACGCATTCCATTTGTACCATGGAGTTTGTACCTCACCGCGAGGTGTATGACTGGCTTATCAATCAACTGGAAATATTCCCCTCCAGGCAGTATGAGTTTGCCAGGAGAAATCTCAGCCATACGGTTACCAGTAAACGTAAATTGCTGCAACTGGTCAATGAGAAATATGTGACCGGCTGGGACGATCCCCGTATGCCGACCATCGCCGGTTACCGGCGTCGCGGGTACACGCCCGAAAGCATCCGTGATTTTTGTGAGCGGATCGGCGTGGGGAAGCGGGACAATATGGTTGATGTAGGATTGCTGGAATTTTGCGCGCGGGAACATCTCAATAAAATCGCGTCCCGCAGGATGGTCGTGTTCGATCCGGTGAAAGTGGTCATCACCAATTATGATAAGGACAGCGAGACACTGATCGCCGAAAATAACCCGGAAGATAGTACGTCAGGAAGTCATCAGATCTCCTTTAGCAATGAGGTGCTTATTGAGCGCGATGATTTCATGGAAAACCCGCCAAAGAAATATTTCAGGCTGGCTCCCGGCCAGAAAGTGCGCCTGAAACATGCCTATATTATCCAATGTGATGAGGTAATAAAAGATGAGGCAGGTCATGTGACTGAACTTCGCTGTACGTATTTCCCTGAAAGCAAGAGTGGCGCGGACACGTCGGGTATCAACGTCAAAGGCACGCTTCACTGGGTCAACGCAAAAGATCATATCACAATCCAGGTCAATGAGTACGACCGGTTGTTTACCACGGAAGACCCGGCTAATGAAGAAGGTGCCTTCCAGTCATATATCAACCCTCAGTCGCTGACGGTTGTTTCAGAAGCTTTCGCAGAACCGGCGTTGGCAGATGCGACGCTGAATGAGCGGTTTCAGTTTTTGCGCAAGGGTTATTTTGTGTTAGACAAAGAAAGCCCGAAAGATAAACTGGTGTTTAATCGCACCGTGACTTTGAAAGATAGCTGGGCAAAACAGGGAAAATAATTTCGGTCAAAGATTTGATTCATTAGCTGGTTAAGAAAAATGGCCATCACTTTAAACCACCTCAATTTTATCGATGTGCAGGAATTTTTCCTGGGCAAAGATGGGTGGTTGTTCCTGCTGGAGGTGGTGGTTCGTTGCCTGATATCATTTCTCGTTGTTTTAATGGCCTTGCGGCTTACCGGCAAAAAGGGTGTTCGCCAATTAACCGTTTTTGAGCTTGTTATCATTTTAACATTGGGTTCCGCCGCCGGCGATATGGGTTTTTATAAAGATGTAGGCATACTTCCGGCGGTGCTCACCATTGTCAGTATCATTATTTTTTACCGGTTGGTGACCTATTTGTTGATCAAATCCGAAAAGTTTGAAAAGCTGGTAGAGGGCGAGCCGGTCACCATCATCGAAAATGGCCGGTACACCGAAGCGATGGTGAAAAATGAAAACATCTCGTTCGACGAGTTCTTTATGGAGCTGCGCCTGTCCGGCGTTGAGCATTTAGGACAGGTAAGGCTGGCTATACTGGAAGTGAACGGAGATGTCAGCGTATTCAAAAATCCCAAAGAGCTGATAAAGCCCGGGCTGCACATATTGCCTGATAAGATCAAAACCTTTTACACGCAATTTTTTCCCAAAGACGGTTTATATGCCTGTGTCTGCTGTGGTTATACCGCACCCATGCAGAAGGGTGATGTAGTAAGCTGTGCCAACTGCGGAAAGATCAAATGGTCAGAAGGCAGCGACGCGGAGTGGGTATAATGTTGTTCGCTTGCCGGATAAAAAAAATCCGGCGGGCATTATGAAAACCGCCGGATACATCAACGCTATTGATTACCTCTTGTGATGTCAGATAGAAAGCCTGAATGACTGATGGGATCAGCGTTTCAGGCGCCGCACCTTATTTATCAAAGTGCTCTTCAAATTCTCTTTCTTTTCCTGCCTGGTCTTTAACCAACAAATGAACATGGTAATGTCCTGCAGGCAGATCGCTCAGAGAAAAATGCTGGTGAAGGTGAAAGCTTGTTTTGCCTGTATAGTCACCGGTAACGGCATATTCTTTTTCTACACTACCGCCATGGATTTCCAGGGATATCGTAGCGATCTTATTCGGCGCTGCAATATCACCCTCGACGTGTAAATCAGCGTCCTGGCTGTCAAAAGCTACTTCATAATTAGTGATAGAAGGTAGAGTGGGATCTGCGGTAATCTTTAATTCCGATTCTACATCGGTGGTGTTACCGGCCTGATCAACGATGCTCAGGTGCAGGTGATAATCACCTGTAGCCGCATCTGCAGGAATGTCGATATGTTCATGAAACTCGGCGTTCTTACTTCCCGCATACTTGTCCGTGTAGGTCTTTTCAAATTTCCATCCCGAGCCTGACTCCGGATGAATTTCCAGTTTGACAGAAGCAATGGTTCCGGGCGCTATAATGGCTCCTTCAATATGCAGGTCAGCACCCGCATAAGCAGTTTTGCTGTTGTTTGTTCCGATCTCCAGATCAGTAACAGATGGCTTTACCACGATAGCGTCTTTTTTGTTACAGGAAGTCACTCCCGCAAAAAGCGCGGCAGCAAGTAAAAATTTGTTCAATGTTTGTTTTGTAATCATACTTGTTTTTTTAATAATGATGAGGTTAAATGGTTACTTGATTTTTATGCTTAGTCCTTTAATGGTCTGCCAGCCGGATTGATCCGTCACCCGTATAAGGAAATGATAATCGCCCGCTTCGATATTAGCGGGAACTTCAATCTCCTGCCGCGCGGTATACCCTGTTTGTCCCGGCGGGATGGGGATGTTCCTGATGAGTGTCCATGCGTTCACCGGGGTTTTCTTTGGATCAAGTCCGCAGTCCTGCACCTCTGTGCTGTGCGAGTGATGGTCAAAGTTGTGATGAACGTCCACGCTCAACGATCCCAGTTCCTTGTTGTCAGCAATAGGGATGACAGCGGTGAACTTTTGTCCACGCTGCAGTTCGCTGCACTGCTTGGGAAATGCCATAGCGGTAGTGACGTCGATCGTAGGATAATCGGTGTCAGCGATTTCTTTGTCTTTTTTCGAACAGGAAACGATGCCTGCCAGTAAACATGCGATCCATATTGCACTCCGGATTCTTTGTTGTTGTGTCATGTATATTTGTTTTATTTATAAACAGGTTCATTTGCTGTCAAGGCTTCTGGAAAAACCAAAAGGTATTTTGATAAACAGCACTACATTTCTTCCCTGTTCCGGAAGCCCGATAAGCCGGTAAAAACTGGTATGGTTCAGGTAGCGGGTGTCGAACAGGTTCTGTACCTGCACGCTTACCGCGATCTCTTTGTTTGCAAACGGGATCCTGGTCCCGGCCTGCAGATTCACGAGGGAATAGCCTGCCGTCTTTTTTTCGGGTGGAACGATATTATTCTGGGCCGCTGTAAGCCGATAGTCTATCGAGAAATAAGTGCCGTGTAGCGGGCCGGTATGTACGGGTGAGTAAGTCGCATTGAACAAGGCCGAGGCCGGGGGCGAGAAAGGCAACGTGTATCCCGCTTTGGCGCCCGATAGCTGCTTTGCGTACAGGTATTCGCCCAGCAACTCAGTGCTGAAATTTTCCCGGGGTTGAAATTTTACCTGCACCTCTCCGCCATATCGCACCACGCGCGATTGTGCATATTCAAACACCTGGTTGCCCGCACCGTAGAAGTAATCATGCTGAGCCGTAGGGTTGAGGTAGATATAATTAGGGAAGTAATTAAAAAACGGGTTGAGCTGAATGCGCCAGGGCTTGCTGTTAAGCACGACGCCCAGATCGGCCTGGTACGATTCCTCCGGGCTCAGATTCGGATTCCCTTTTTCATAACTGAAATAATGATAGTTAACACCGTTGGCACTTAGCTCCTTTGCAATAGGTGCTCTGAAACTCTTGCCTACATTCACTTTCAGCTCCCATGGAGCAAGGTTATAGTTCAAACCGACAGAACCGGTAAGGCTATTGAAGTTGCGGCCGATATTGGCAGACCTCACTGCATACTGGTCCACGCCATTGTCCTGCGAAGGGAACCAATCAGTGTAGCTGTAAATGTCCAGGTTGACCCTGTCCCATCGCAGCGCACCATGAAGCAACAAGCGGTCGTTGAGCCGCATCTGGTCATAAGCATAGGCGCCCCAGCTTCGCTGATCAAAGGCGGGTACCAGGAAGCTCCAGCCGGTGATCGTGTTGTTTTGGATCTCACTGTTTACACCCAGTTGCAGCGTATGCCTGTTTAGCTGCACCTCATCTTTCAGGTTAAGAGCGTATACTTTTTTGTCAAAGGATCGCTCCAGGTCCCTCGGGATGGATAACGAGTCAGGGTATATCGCTGGCATGTAACCATGGTTAACGTAGTCGTTATACTCCCGGCGTGTATTGTGCTGAAATCCCGCTTCCAGCTCGAGCCGGTGATTCGATAGGTAGAGCTCACTATGATTCAGTATTTTAAAGTGATTGACATCCTGGTAAGGTTTCAGGATATCCCGGCTGCTTCTGTCGTGCATGGCTGCGTCTACGCGTCGCGGCTCCAGCCCGTGAGCATTAGCAAAGAAGCCGCTTTTCGAATGAATATTGCTCAGGTAGAAGACAGACTTCAGACGGTCTCCGATGTATCCGGTATGAAGATGCAATCCCATTTCTTTGCCGGCGGTATTGCGGAGCTGCCTGTTGTGAAGGTCCACGGCGAAATCATAAACATACAGTCGGTCCGTCGGCACTTTGTAATCTCCGTAATCCTGGTAGGTAAAGCGGCCGGTGGCAAACCATTTATCTGTTCTTCCGTACAGGTGAAGTGAAGTGCCGGCTTGTGCGTTGTTGCTTTTTCCGACCAGATCCAGCTCGCCGCCAAAGCTGCGCGGGGCAGGGGGTAGAGGCCTCTTGATGTTGATGGCGCCTGCAATGGCATCCGATCCGAGCGTAAAAGAAGCAGGACCTTTGAGTATTTCCACCTCTTCCACAGAAAATTGATCGATCTCCAATCCGTGATCTGCTCCCCATTGTTGCCCCTCATGCTTGATACCTTTATCTACAACCACTACCCGGTTAAAACCTAGACCGCGGATGAGGGGTTTCGATTGTCCCGATCCGATGCCGATTGTTTTTACGCCCGGAAGTCTTTGCAGGCTCTGCATGAGGCTTCCGCCCAGGTTCTTCTGAATGAAAGAGCTTTTGACAATTTCCAGGTTCAGAGCGGCTTCCTGTTTCCTGGTCGCCAACGAACGGTTTTGTACATACACTTCTTTCAGCATGTGACTTTCAGGGTGCAATCTCACGATAAGCGAGAGGTCGTGATCCTTAACCTCCACCGGCTTTGTTACGGTCTTATAGCCTGCAGAGGATATCGTAACTACATATTTTCCACGTTCAACATCGCGGAAGATATAACGCCCCTGCGTGTCGGTGACACCGTGCGGATGGTGCTGAATGCTGACGTTAACGCCGCTGACCGGGATATGATGATCGTCCGAAACTGTCACCATGATATCATGAGATTGAGCTTGGACACTACTGCATAATAATATGCAACAGAGCACAGGGAAAAGTTTCATAAAAATGTACGCTGGCTACCTCGTGATAAACAAACGGAGATAACACAGATTGAAATGATGAGAATGGCAGAGATTGCCGGGTAAAGAGGCGAGATTAGCTATGGTGGGGCGGGCCCTTATTACTAAAAGCGTCCAGAGGCATGCTGCACATGGCAAACGCACCTGCTGAGTGATGGCTTGCAGGTACAAAAGCGGGCGGTGTGAGCTCGCAGGAGATGACCTGCGGTGTGTCACCCGTGCTTTGCTGAGCAAGGTGGTCACACACCGGGCAACTGCTATCCGCAATCGCCGACTTGTTCCAGCCTGCCTTTGCTCCGGGATCTACCTGGTGATGATGATGAAAAGCCTGAGCATATAACAAGAAGGTAAACAGCAGCAGGAAAACCACCGCAGCAGCTTTCCTGAGCCCATTCGTTATATTGAAAGGAGGTTGTCTCAAACTTGCAACAAAGTTGCATATATTTATTTGATTTTCCAAAGAAAATGTGAAAACGGCCTGCAAAGTTGGTTTGGACCACATGTTTATTAATGTTAAATTTGATCAGTTGTTTCGCCACTGCCTTTTAAACTGTTTTAAATAATTGCTATGTTAAACGCTGTTTCTATTCACCTGGATCGATCCGATCTTCAGAAGAGCATTACAGAATTGGGCAAAGATCAGAAGCTGATAGATCTTCCGGTTTTTGCGCCGCTGAGGACGGCTGTAGAACAGCGTTTGGTTGAAGATCCCCATCTTTCAATACAGGATATCAGGTTTGAAGAAAGCGAAGCCCTGGAGGCTAACTGTCTGAAAGCAGTTGTGTATTTCAAGTCTGACGACAGTCAGTAAAAACAGCAGTCACATTTAACAAGAACAGCTTTTTCCGTTAAAGAAATTTACCTTACTTTTGTCTACTAAAATAGTAGACTAATATAAACCGGGTTTTGATAAGTTATGAGTAATGTAGTTGACGACGGGAAAGCGACGCAGAGGCCTTTTTTACCCTTATCCCACCAAAGGATTCTGATCATTGGTGCAGCCGCTTCATTAAAATATTTACAGGATATCCGGGACGCCGCACCCGCCGCCAGGATCACATTTGTAACTGAAAAGTTACAACCGGAGATCCGCCATTGGTCCGCTTCTTCAAAACACCTGGTTGTGGAAGAACGGTCTTATACACCAGAGGATCTGAAAGCTGCTGACGTAGTGTTTATCGCTGTTCGGGACGGTGACGCCATAAGCCGCATCGCTACAGATGCGCGGGATGCAGGCCTGACGGGCATTTCCGGAGATCCGGACATGCAGGTGTTCAGCAAGCCCGGCGAAACCAACGGTAAAGCCCGTATCGGTGCCGGAATTTCGAGCAGGCGGATGGCTACTTATGCGCTTGCGGCCTTTGCTTTCATGTTGATCGGCCACCTGATATTTTCGTACTGGCCTTTCGAGACGATCAGGGAGCAGGCAGGAAACCTGTTTCAGTCGCTGGATCAGTCTTTCCTCATCATGCTGGCAGCGGGTTTTGTGGCGCAGCTGGTAGATGGTGCTTTGGGTATGGGTTACGGAGTGACCAGCGCTACGATCCTGTTATCCGCCGGCGTCAACCCAGCCGCCATCAGCGGTAGTATCCATACAGCTGAAATGTTCGCCAGCGGTGCTTCAGGGTACAGTCATTACAAGTTCGGGAATGTCAATAAAAAACTTTTTAAAAGACTCCTGATCCCCGGAGTTGCCGGCGCCATTGCCGGGGCGATTTTGTTGGTGTACCTGGGAGAAAAATACAGCGACATGGTGCGTCCTATACTCGCCTTCTATACGCTATTCCTGGGTTTGAAGATTATTTATAATGCTTTTCAGAAGCAGATTCAGAAAAAAAAGTTCAGGCATTATCGCGTGCTTGCCGGCGCCGGTGGTTTCTTCGATTCTTTTGGCGGTGGTGGCTGGGGACCTATTGTCACCACAACGTTGATCACCAAAGGCCGCAGCCCGCGCTATGTCATTGGCTCGGTAAGTCTCACTGAGTTTTTTGTAACGCTCTCCAGCGCGTTCACTTTTTTTATCCTGCTCGGGGTAAGTCATTGGCAAACGATCCTGGGGCTTATCGTTGGAGGATTGGCTGCTGCGCCTTTAGCCGCGAAGCTGGCGGGACGTTTGCCCCGTAAAACATCGTTTGTGCTGGTGGGTGTATTGGTGATCGTATGGAGCGTACGCCTGCTGGTAAAGCTGTTATAATCGTTACCAAAAAATACTGCTGCGAAAAAAGTGTATAGCCGCGTGGCCGAGTGGAGAGGCTATGGTCTGCAAAACCTGATACGAAGGTTCGAATCCTTCCGTGGCGTCTCAAAGTCATCATTTCCATTCAGATCCGAGGTCTTCAGACCTCTTTTTGTTGTGCTATTTTATAATATATTAACAAATTACGTCAATCATGGCGCGATATTTTATTATTAAATATTACACAACGTCTAGCACATCACAACTGGCAAGCTAGAGCCTCAAACCGGAAAAAGCTCATGAACTGCTCGAAGTGTAATTTGTAATCCAACGTTATTTTTTTTGAAATATTTTAAACTCGTGTTAGAGGGTTAACACAAAAAACCCCAGCCATTGCTGGGGGAGGGCTAATACCTCCTGTTTCTACGGGAGGTAGTTTTTAACGAATACGCTCAATTTTCATGCCCTAATCCGTTACAGGGGCGACTAAATGATAGGATCTTAAAAAAATGTTGTTTAAACATGTATATAGGAAGAGTGCATCGGCCCTCTTGGCGCCCACCCTGTCGCTTCAGATAATTTCAATGAAAGTCTCAGTGCCGCTTTGGGTTGACGTGGTCAACACAGCATGCCCGACTATGCGCTTTGTACCGGGGGTGTGTATTTTTGGGATGAACGAAAATTAATACCTGTTGGCGCTCGGTCTGATGCTGATCTCCCTCCTATTTCGAATTACGTCGAAACAGGTATCTTTGAGCAGCGGCTATTTTATGCTTTTGATCCTTTCTCTAAACCTTTTGTTATTCTTATCAGCCATAATAGTGCTGTTAGCAGGATCGTTGGTATACGTGATCCTGCGCCTGAAAAAATCCGAAGCAGGAAAAAAGGATATCCAGGAGCGGCTTCAGCAAATAGAAGAACGATTTGACACGCTTGAATTGCAAACCCTGGAGTCCCGCCTGAATCCCCACTTATTTAAGAATATTCTCAACTCGATCCAATCCCATGCGTATCAAACGTACTTTGCGCTGGATAAATTAGGGCATGTATTGGACTATATCCTGTATGAAAGCAGGAAGAAGTTCGTAACGCCCAAGGAGGAAGTGGCGTTTGCCCAAAGCCTGATAGAGATCAATAAAATAAAGATCAGCCCGCTTTTCCAGCTGAAGGTAAAAGCGAAGATCAACGAAGACGAGCCGCTTTACAAACAATATCTTTTAGCGCCTTTAATCACCATCGATCTGATCGAGAACGCATTCAAACATGCCGACCTGCAAAGTCCCGACGCTTTTATTTCGATCACCTTTGAATGTTACGGCGACAACTTTTTGCTGACCGTTTGCAACAAAATCTCGTCGCGCAAACCATTGGTAAAGGAAAAAAGCGGGATTGGGTTGATGACGCTGGAGCAACGATTGCGGATCATTTATAAAGACCATTTCAAACTCGAAAAGTTTGTAGAAGGAGACGTTCATATTGCTCATTTAAAAATTAATCTTCTTGAACACAAAGCTGACTTGCTTGCTGCTAGACGATGAGTTGCCGGGACTGACGTATCTGAAAATGCTCTGCGAGCAGATCCCGGGACTGGAAGTAGCGAGAGCTTTCAACGATCCTCTTGTTTTTATACAGGAAATTAATACTATTGATTTCGATTTTTGTATTCTCGATATCGAGATGCCTTATATGAACGGCCTTGAAGTAGCAGGTATGCTCAAGGAAAAACCAGTGATCTTTACAACAGCTTATAAAGAATACGCCGCGGAAGCCTTCGACCTTAACGCCGTGGATTACGTAAGAAAGCCTGTCAAAAAAGAGCGGTTGGTACAGGCTATTAATAAAGTGAGATCCCGGCTGAGCACAGGCCAGGGCGGGCAGCCCTTCACAGTGCTTAATACCAGCAAAGGCAAGACATTGCTGTATTTTGACCAGGTAGGTTATATCAGAACTTCCGAAACAGATAGCAGGGATAAATCAGTACACTTTTTTGACCAAAGCGAACTGGTACTCAAAAATATTTCTTTCGAACGTCTGCAGGAACTGTTGCCCGCAGACCGCTTTGTGCGCATCAGTAAAAAAGAGATCATCAATTTGAAAGCCGTTCAGACCTTCTCTTTAAATGAGATCACTACTTCAATGGTTTGGACAGACGGTCAGCCAGTCCGGCTCACGCTTAGTGAAGCCTACCGGAAAGAGTTCATTCAAAAGATATCGATCTGATTTTGGTTACAGGTTTTACCGGTTTCGTTACATTTTTTCCCTTTTTATTTTTTAAAAACTTCCCTGGTATCGCCGGAAAAGGCAATTTCGCACCAGGCAGGTGATAGGAAGACTTGCTTCAATACACACTCATGTCGAAGAGAAGAAATACTATATTTTATGTGTTGACGATAGGAGGGTTCTCCTGGCTGATTTACCTGATTGCGGTGCAGGGGCGAAAGCTCGAAGACGGGAGAAAGGTAATACACCCGTCTATGCGAGATCAGTGGAAAGAGTTTGTTGACGGATTGTCAGCGCAGCTACATCATCCGTTGGCCCTGTTGCTGGCCCAGATCATTCTCATTATTTTGGCGGCAAAATTATTTGGATGGATCTGTAATAAGATAGGCCAGCCTACCGTGGTAGGAGAGATGATCGCAGGTATCATCCTCGGGCCTTCATTGTTCGGGCTTTATCTTCCTGAATTTTCCGCCGCCGTATTCCCGGCGTCTTCCCTGGGCAACCTGCAGTTCCTCAGCCAGATCGGTTTGATCCTCTTCATGTTCATTGTAGGGATGGAGCTGGATCTGAAGGTGTTAAAAAATCAAACGCACGACGCCATTGTCATCAGCCACGCCAGCATCATCGTGCCATTCAGTATGGGCATGGGCCTCGCCTATTTCATTTACGAAAGCTTTGCGCCATCAGGAGTACAGTTCCTTTCCTTCGGATTGTTTATGGGCATCGCGATGAGTATTACGGCCTTTCCGGTATTAGCACGTATTGTGCAGGAGCGGGGGATTGCAAAAACCCGTTTAGGCGCGCTGGTCATCACTTGTGCTGCCGCCGATGATATCACCGCCTGGTGCCTGCTCGGCGTGGTCATCGCCATTGTCAAAGCCGGTTCCTTTGTAAGTGCGCTCTATACGATCGGGCTGGCGCTGATCTATGTGCTGGTCATGATCAAGCTCGTTCGACCTTTCCTCGCGCGTATTGGTAATATCCACACTTCACGCGAAATACTAACAAAACCCATTGTTGCGATTTTTTTTCTTACCTTAATAGCGGCTGCCTATATAGCCGAAGTGATAGGAATACATGCCCTTTTCGGAGCATTCATGGCCGGAGCCATCATGCCCGACAATCTCAGCTTCAGAAAGCTGTTCATCGAGAAGATTGAAGATGTGGCACTCATTATTTTGCTGCCCTTGTTTTTCGTGATCACAGGGTTGAGGACGCAGATAGGATTGTTGAATGATCCTGAGTTATGGAAGCTCACCGGGGTGATCGTATTGATCGCTATCGCCGGGAAATTCTTCGGCAGTGCGTTAGCCGCGCGCTTTGTTGGGCAGGGCTGGAAGGACAGCCTGTCGATTGGCGCTTTGATGAACACGCGCGGACTTATGGAATTGGTCGTGCTGAATATCGGGTATGATATTGGTGTGTTGACGCCGCAGATATTTTCGATGATGGTGCTGATGGCTTTGGCAACGACCTTTATGACCAGTCCGGCGCTGAGCTTTATCAACTGGATCTTCCGGTCCATGTCGCGAAAGTGCCCCGGTTTTGCATTAAAGGAGCGGGGAAGGTATAAGATACTTTTTGCGTTCGATAAGGCTGCCAGCGGCAGGAATCTTTTTCGTATTGCGCATGCGCTGACCGGTAAATTGAATGGTAATGCAGCGCTCACCGCTATGCTGATCTCACCGGTCAGTGAGCTTCATTACTACAATGCCGAAGATGTAGAAAGAGAAAACTTCAGACCGGTGACCGAAGAAGCAGCGCGGGTCAACAGAAAAGTAGCTACCGTGTACAAAGCATCAGGTGAGATAGACGAAGAAGTATTGGCCGCGGCCGGAAAGGGTGATTATGACCTGCTGTTGGTCAGCCTGAAAGAATCTATTTTCGAAGGCAGCTTATTGGGGAGGTTGCTGGGCTACACCACGAAGATCATCAATCCTGAAAAGCTGATACAAAGTATGACGGGGAAAGAGCGCTTTTTTAGTGTGGACATCTTCGATGAATATACAAGGTCCATTATTTCCCGCGCGCAGCTACCGGTGGGAATATTGATCGGAAGGGAACTCAGGGAAATCAACCGCGTGTTTGTGCCCTTATTGGATGAGGCAGACGGATTTCTCCTGGATTACATTCAGAAACTGATCTACCATGCAGGCGCGCAGATTGAATTGTCAGATACCGCAGGCGTGATACGCGGCAACCAGTTGATCAGGGAGCGGGTAAGAGCTATCGAACAAACTGCGGCCAATCACATCGCTGTGAGTGAGCAGGTCAGCATTAACCTCGGAACGCCCGGTGCGTTCGACCTGGTGGTAACGGGTCTCAATAGCTGGAAAAAACTGGTAGCGTCGAAAAGCGACTGGTTATCGGATATGCCATCTACGCTGGTAATTTCCGATAGCTCTATATAAAAACGGATAATTATCTTTTATTTCTTAAACCTGTTTATTATGCATCTAAACAAAGTACAAGATAAGATCATTGATGAATTTGAAGTGATAGTGGATCAGCTTAAAAGTAAATTCAGGTACTTCAGACATTTCGCCCGGCTCGGTTCCCTGCTGCCGGATCTGTCTGCTATACAGCGGACCAATGAAAAACTGATACAACTCACTAATTCGAAGATCTGGTTAGACGCCGAATACCGGGATGGTAAAGTATATTACTCAGGTGATAGCGACAGTACCATCATGCGTGGTATATTGTTGCTCTACATCCGCGTCTTTTCAGGCCGAACGCCGCACGAGATTGTTAACTCTGATATCTACTTTACGGATGAGATCGATCTGCATAAATATCTTTCGTTGGACAGGCGTCACGAGATCGCATCGGTGGTGCAGAAGATAAGATCAGTAGCGGTCAACTTTAAAGTTCAAAGCCTGAGCAACGACCCGGAATAACATCGCCCGGATACCAAAAGTATTATCTTGAAGGCTATGGGTAGGCCATTGAAGTTGTTTAACCTTTTGAATATTATTCAGCACATTTTAAAATAATATCCTCATTCAAAGCGAACCGAAGAAATCCCAGCTAACCCGGTCTGACGGTCTCCGTCTGACCGTTTCCGTCCGCAAGCACCAATCAATCATCGGATCAGAAAGCGCTAACCAGCGCCAGCAATGAGTGCGGGGCCGCTGAAGCTATAAAGACCGGCATGAAATATCTTATTGGCACACATGATCCGGCTCCATCCCTTTCGCAGCATGAAAAAGGTTTAAACAACGCCATTCTCAATTAACAAGTACCATGCTTTTTATAAGTGTTTTTTAACAAATTTTAGCGACTTCGGCACAGTGTTTACATACTATAAGCATGGAGAAAATGCTTAAGTACGTCGAAGTGATTTTGCCAAAGCCGGAGATCTCTTATGAGGAGCTAACTGACGCAATTATCTCTCATTCGTTTCACAACGGCATCATGCAGGCGAGCTTTAAAGAGGGCGTCAGGTATATTGTGCAGCGACTCAACTTATTCGAAATAAAGGAACACGATATTTTTAATTTTGCATGTACAGGTTAAAAACAGCAAAGCCCCAGTTTCCACGGGGCTTTCCTTTTTATGTCCCGTCTCTCCGATCAAATTATTGGGTATTTCAGATCCGGATTGGATGGGTATTCAGTAGGCAAACCAGCGTTGCAGCCCGGGTAACAACGATTAGCCTGGTTGTTCATCGGTGATGAATGCAGACAAGATGTAGTATCATGCACAAAGTGCTGTCGTAGACAATGGACCTTATCAAAAGCCAAGGCAAGTAGCGTGGGGCAACATTCCATGTCATCAGTGATGAGTGCCACCAGCCCAAAAACGAGATCGTATTCGTTCAGTCGCAGGTCAGTGATCCGGCAGCTTCACACCCCCGCTTGTACCCACGGCCGTAATCAGGATATGCCCTTCATCAAACTGTGTAAACACAAAATCTCTTTTAGATAAGGAAGTGCCCTGAATGGTTTCGTGCACAAAGGTCAGCAGGGTCAATACCTGTTGAATGAAAATATCATTGTCCGATCGGGTCAAAAGACGAATGACCTCCTCATAGGTAAATTGTTTTCTCATGTAGTCATATAAATCCCGGCGGCTGCTTGGCAACTGCCAGGTTGGTTTGATAAAGCAATCGGTTACAAAAAGAAAGAGGGGCGAACGATGACTTGGAAAAGTCCCGTAGCCCACTCTAAGCCCTCTAAACCGACATGAAGATAAGCCGATAAATGAACATATTAAAGTTATTTTCGATGAATGCCCATTTTTTTTCGATGAATGGGCTTTTTTATTCGATAAACACATTTTTGAACTGAGCAAAAACATTCAGCATAAGAAAACCCGTGCTTGAAAACATTTAAAAGAAAGGACCCCAGACGACTGCAGATTAGAGAAAAATTAATTTTTTCAATTTAACAAAGCTGTTTTATTCAACTTTTATAGATTTGCGGACTTCAAATGAGACTGTTGTTCAGATTCTTGACACTGCTTTGTTTCGCCCTCCTGATCGGTGATGGCGTGTTACTGGCCTGTCCTTCCGGTGAAGGACAAGCGAGTCCGACCGTTTCATCGCAAAAGCCGGATGATCATCCACTGCAATTGAAGGCAGTCGAGGTAGAAGAATACGATTATCGCCTGGCTGTTGTACAAAAACAATGGCGTTCGGCCGGCTTCACAGCTTTGTTCTTTGCCTCTCTGGCAAGACCTGTAAAGAGCATCGGCCGTCCCTCACCTTTTGCGATTTATCTTCCCGATGCCTCCAAAACCTATATTCTTCACAATGTCTTCCGGGTCTGATACCCGTCTTGATGGGATTCCTGTGCCCCTAACCCAACTCTTTTAAGGCTGTTATCCTGCATGCATGACCGGCCCGCTCCGGTCCCACAGCCCGATTCACCCGATTTATTACCTGTTTTCCTGAAACGACGCCATCATTTTATATGATGTTAGCGGCGTTTCATGCAGTAAAATGTAACAACAAAACATATTCGAATGAAAAATTTGCTCACGTTCCTGAGCTTTTCTGCCCTGCTGTGCGTTGCCGCCTGCAGTGCTCATAAAGAAGAAAAAGAAGCCGAAACCAAATTTGTGGTGACCAGTCCGTTAAAAGCGGATACTTCCCTGGCGCGGGAATACGTCTGCCAGATCCATTCTATCAATCATATCGAAGTCAGGGCCCTGGAGAAAGGATACCTGCAACACTCATTTGTCGATGAAGGACAACATGTGCGGAAAGGTCAGTTACTATTCCGCATCATGCCAAGGATCTACGAAGCGGAAGTGAAAAAAGCGCAGGCCGAAGTGAAAGCGACCGAAATCGAATACGATAATACCAGGTCGCTGGCGGAAAAAAATGTAGTATCTGCGAATGAGCTGGCCCTGGCTGGTGCGAAGCTGGAGAAGGCCAAAGCAGAGCTGTCGCTGGCCCAGACCCATCTTGGCTTTACCGATATCCGTGCGCCCTTCGATGGTATCATTGACCGTTTTCATGTGAGGCCCGGCAGCCTCGTGGATGAAGGTGAGCTGCTGACCACGTTGTCAGACAACAGCAAAATGTGGGTCTACTTCAACGTGCCCGAAGCAGAATACCTCGACTTCAGCGCCAATAAGAAATCAGATAAAGCGGTGGTCCGGCTGGTGATGGCCAACAACCAGCTTTTCCCTCACCCCGGCGTGGTGGAAACGGTGGAAGCTGACTTTGACAACGAGACCGGGAACATCCCTTTCAGGGCCACTTTTCCTAACCCCGATCGATTATTAAGACATGGTGAGACCGGTAATATCCGGATGAGTGAGCCGGTAAAGAATGGTATCATCATTCCGCAAAAAGCATCCTTTGAAGTCCTGGATAAAAAGTACGTGTACGTGCTGGATAAAGACAACCGCATCCATTCAAAAGAGATCACGGTAGGCGCAGAAATGGAAGATCTCTTCGTCGTTACGGCCGGGTTGTCCGAAGCGGACAAGATCCTGCTCGAAGGGATCCGCAAAGTGAAAGAAAATGACAAGATCGCTTACGATTACAAAGACCCGCTTTCTGTACTGTCCTCTTTGAAATTACCGACTGAATAAAATCCAAACAAAATATCATGTTCAATAAATTTATTCAAAGGCCGGTGTTAGCCATTGTGCTATCGCTGGTCATCATCTTTATGGGCGCACTGGCCGTAAAGACCTTGCCGGTCTCGCAGTTCCCGTCCATTGCGCCGCCCATGGTGGTGGTAAATATCGCATATCCCGGTGCCAGCGCCGATGTGTTGGTCAACTCTGTACTGATCCCGCTTGAAAAATCGATCAACGGAACACCCGGCATGAAATATATGACCTCCGACGCCACGAGCGCTGGTGAGGCCACCATCCAAGTGGTGTTTGACCTGGGCACCGACCCCAACCAGGCGGTAGTGAACGTTAAGAACCGCGTGGAGCAGGTGACCAGCAGGCTTCCGGAGCTGGTGCAGCGCGAAGGGCTGGTCATCAGCTATACATCTCCCAACATGCTGATGTATGTCAACCTGTACAGCAAAGACCCGAAGGCCGACGAAAAGTTCCTCTACAATTTTGCCAGTGTGAATATTATACCCGAGGTCAGCAGGCTGAAAGGTGTCGGTAGCGCGAAGATCCTCGGTAGCCGTCAATACGCTATGCGCGTATGGCTGAAACCCGACCGCATGCGTGCTTATAACGTCTCTACTGATGAAGTGATGGAAGCGCTGGCTGAGCAAAGTGTGATCGGGTCGCCGGGGCGGATTGGGCAGAGTTCGGGAAAGCGTTCTCAGTCGCTGGAATACGTGCTCACTTATGAAGGCCGCTTCAGCAAGCCGGAGCAATATGAAAATGTGATCGTCAGGGCCAGTGCAGACGGAGAGATACTGCACCTGAAAGATATCGCCGATATTGAGCTCGGCAGTGAGTTCTATGACATCTACTCCAATATGGACGGTCATCCATCGGCGGCCATCACGCTGAAGCAGACCTACGGCAGTAATGCCAGTGATGTAATAAAAGAGGTGAAAGAAAAACTCGAGGAACTGAAAGTAAGCTCGTTTCCTGCCGGTATGGATTACCAGATCAGCTATGACGTTTCCAGCTTTCTTGATGCCTCTATCGAGAAAGTGATCCATACGCTGGCAGAAGCCTTTATCCTGGTAGCGATCGTCGTATTCATCTTCCTGGGCGACTGGAGATCGACGCTGATCCCGACTTTGGCGGTTCCTGTATCATTGATAGGCGCGTTCATCTTCATGCAGATGTTTGGACTCACCATCAACCTGATCACGCTTTTCGCCCTGGTGCTTGCGATTGGTATTGTGGTGGATAATGCGATTGTTGTGGTGGAGGCGGTTCATACCAAAATGGCCGAAGAGCATCTGTCGCCCTACAAGGCAGTCAAGAAAGTGTTGCAGGAAATCAGCGGTGCCATCATCGCAATTACCTTGTTGATGACCGCAGTGTTCATACCCGTGTCGTTCATGACCGGGCCGGTAGGGATTTTCTACAGGCAGTTTTCAATCACGATGGCCACATCCATTGTTATATCCGGTGTCGTGGCGCTGACATTAACACCGGTGCTTTGCGCGATGATCTTAAAAAATACGCATGGTCAGCCTCGTAAAAAGACGCCGGTCGACAGGCTGCTCGACGGCTTCAATAATTGGTTTGAAAGGCTTACCGGGCGCTACGCCCGTTTATTACGCCGCATCGCGGGGCGCCGCACGATCACCTTCGGCTTGTTGATTGCTTTCTGCGTGGGCATCTGGCTCACTTCTGCCTCGTTGCCTTCGGGCTTTATCCCGGCGGAAGACCAGGGAATGGTATATGCGATCATACAAACTCCGCCAGGCTCTACACTGGAGCGTACCAATGACGTCGCGCGCGAACTGCAAAAGCTGGCAAAGCGTGTGGAAGGGGTGCAGTCTGTATCCTCCCTGGCCGGTTACGAGGTGTTGACGGAAGGCCGTGGATCTAACGCGGGCACCTGCCTGATCAATCTCAAGGGATGGTCTGACCGCAAGCATTCTGCGCAAGAGATCATCGAAGAGCTGGAGGAAAAAAGTAAAGACATACCTGGTGCCGTAGTGGAATTCTTTCAGCCACCTGCGGTGCCCGGTTATGGTGCTGCCGGTGGATTCTCGTTGCGCCTGCTGGACAAGACGAACTCCGGTGATTATAAGGCCTTCGGTAAAGTAAACGATGAGTTCATGGCAGCGTTGAAGAAACGGAAAGAGCTGACCGGGCTGTTTACTTTCTTTGCAGCAAACTATCCGCAGTATGAACTTCAGATCGATAACCAGGCCGCGATGCAAAAAGGCGTGTCGATCGGAAAGGCAATGGACAACCTGTCGATCCTCATCGGAAGTACTTATGAACAGGGTTTTATCCGGTTTGGAAATTTCTTCAAAGTGTATGTGCAGTCTGACCCCGCCTACCGGCAACTCCCTGAGGATGTGCTGAAATTATACATCAAGAACAACCGCGATGAAATGGTGCCCTATTCCGCTTTCATGAAGATCCGGAAAACGCAGGGGCTTAATGAGATCACGCGCTATAATATGTATACATCATCCGCGATCAATGGTGCGCCCTCATCCGGATTCAGCAGTGGTGAAGCGATCAAAGCGATACAGGAGGTGGCGGATCAGACGCTGCCGCGGGGGTATGGTATCGACTGGCTGGGACTGTCTAAAGATGAAGTAGGTCGTGGCAATGAGTCTTTATACATCTTCCTGATTGTATTGGTGTTTGTGTACATGGTGCTGGCGGCGCAATATGAAAGCTTTATCCTCCCGCTGGCGGTGATACTCTCATTGCCTGTTGGTGTACTCGGGGGGTTATTACTAATCAAAATGATGGGCCTTGCTAATGATATCTACGCCCAGGTGGGATTGGTGATGCTGGTAGGGTTGTTGGGCAAGAATGCCGTATTGATCGTAGAGTTTGCCGTGCAAAAACGGCAGGAAGGTGCTTCTATTCTTGATGCCGCCATCGAAGGTGCCCGCGTGCGTTTCAGGCCGATCCTGATGACCTCCTTCGCCTTTATTGCAGGCTTGCTGCCATTGCTGGTAGCGACGGGTCCGGGTGCGATTGGTAACCGTACGATCGGTTCTTCTTCAGCGGGCGGAATGTTGCTGGGTACTTTGCTGGGAGTGATCGTAGTACCCGGCCTTTACTATGTTTTCGGCTCCTGGGCCGATGGCCGTCATTTGATCAGGAATGAGGATGAAGTGCCGCTGACAGAGCAATTCATGCAAAAGAAAAAGAAGCGCAAGTTCAAGCTTTTTAAGAAAAAAGCGCAGGATACGGATAACAATGAGGACTTAACCAACAAAAACAATGAACATGATGCGTAAGAATAACATGCTACTGATACTGGCGATAGCTTGTCTGTCGCTGGTTTACACCAGATGTAAGATTCCGGAACTGGCGGGCCGGCCGGAACATAAGGATGTTCCTGCTGCCTATAACGGTAGTTCTGATACCACCAATGTAGCCAGCATATCCTGGCGTGATTTTTTTGATGATCCCTATCTCGCGGCGCTTATTGATACAGCGCTCGTGAACAACCAGGAGGTGAATATCGTATTGCAGGAAATTGAAATGAGCCGCAATGATATCCAGGTACGGAGGGGAGAGTATCTGCCTTTCGTTGGCGTTAAAGGCGGTTTAGGTGTTGATAAAGTTGGCCGGTACACCAATATCGGCGCGATGGAAGCGACCACTGACATCAGGCCGGGACATGAAATGCCCGATCCGGTGCCGGATTTTAATCTCGGTGTCTATGCGGATTGGGAAGCGGATATATGGCATAAGCTGCACAACGCTAAGAAAGCTGCAGTCAGCCGGTATCTCGCCAGTGTAGAAGGAAAGAACTTTGTGATCACAAACCTGATCGCTGAAATCTCGGATGCTTATTATGAGCTTTTGGCGTTGGACAATGAACTGGATATCGTACAGCAAAACATATCCATTCAAACCAATGCGCTTGAGATCGTAAAGCTGCAGAAAGAAGCAACGCGTGCTACAGAGCTGGCCGTTCAGAAGTTTGAGGCTGAGGTGCTCAAGACCAAAAGTCTGCAATACGAGATCCGGCAAGAGATTACGGAAACAGAGAACAGGATCAATTTTCTGCTGGCCCGCTATCCGCAGCGGGTTGCGCGTAAGGCCGGTGCTTTCAACAGTGCTGTGGTGAAAGAATTATCAGCCGGACTTCCTGCGCAGTTATTGGGGAACCGTCCTGATATACGCCGGGCAGAACAGGAATTGGCCGCGGCCAGGCTGGATGTGAAAGTGGCTAAGGCGCAGTTCTATCCATCGGTCAGGTTGTCTGCATCGTTGGGATATGAAGCGTTTGACCCTACTTACCTGATCCGGACGCCTGAATCTTTATTATACTCTCTGGCTGGAGATCTTGTGGCGCCGCTGGTCAACCGGAATGCGATCAAAGCGGAATATCGAAACGCCAATGCCAGGCAATTGCAGGCCGTGTATAATTATGAAAGAAGTATTCTCAATGGCTACACCGAAGTGGTGAACCAGTTGTCAGGCATCAGTAATCTTCAAAAGAGCTATGACCTGAGAAGTCAACAGGTGGCGGCTTTAACGCGATCGATTGATATCTCCAATGATTTGTTTAAATCCGCCCGTGCTGATTATATGGAAGTGCTCATGACCCAGCGGGATGCGCTCGAGTCTAAGTTTGAATTAGTGGAAATAAAGAAAAGGCAAATGTTGAGTCTTGTGCATCTCTATCATGCGCTCGGAGGTGGTTGGAGATGACGCGGGTCGGGGAGGATCAGGGTAAATCTTTTTGAAGTGTAAGAGAAACCCCGGCCGAGGTCGGCACGACGGTTACAGCGAGTGCCCGATACAAAGGTTCGAAACACGCGTTACATAGGTCGCGTTACGTTTGTAAAAGTGGTTTCTATTAAATAAACCTCACAGGTTTTCAGTACCTGTGAGGTTTTTGCTTTTTACAGAGGCGCGGGTTTTTTGCGGGAAAAAACCAATTATTCACCCGATAACGGATCTTTCTTTCTCTTCCAGCTCCTGTGCGCGGCGCCATCCATCTTCACGATTTTCGGTGTGAAGCTGCCGACAACGTCTACCAGGGCCGTTTGAGATTGCATCACCGTGTGAATGTCTTTATACGCGAAGGGCGATTCATCCAGGCCGCCACCCAAAAGCTTTACGCCGAATTTATTTAATTCGTCCCTGAATTGTTTGTCAGTAACAGACTGGATCGCACGGGTACGGCTCATTTTCCGCCCGGCGCCATGTGATGCTGAATTAACGGCAGCGGTTTCGCCTTTACCTTTCACGATAAAGCCATCGGCGGTCATGCTGCCGGGAATGATCCCTAACACATTCTTGCCCGCGGGAGTAGCTCCCTTCCGGTGAACGATCACTTCTTTGCCATCCAGTGTTTCTTTCCAGGCAAAGTTGTGGTGATTCTCTACCATCTTCACTGGTTGTCGTCCCAGCTGCCTGGCGATTTTTTTATGAATGATATGGTGGCATGCAGAGGCGTAATCTCCTGCCAGGTTCATTGCCAGCCAATATTCCATGCCTTCTTCTTCATCCAGCCCCAGCCAGGCCAGGTTTTTGGCCTCCTGGGGGAGGCGACGTTTGCTGATGGCCAGTTTGGTAAAATGATTGGCAATGTTCGCTCCCAGTGCCCGCGATCCCGAATGCGTAAGGAAACCGATATAATCTCCGGCTTCAATACCCAGGGTTTCGTCTTTCCCGGGAATGGATACCCGCCCGAATTCTGCAAAGTGATTGCCCGATCCGGAAGTGCCTAATTGTTTCCAGGCGCGGCCATGAAGCGCTTTCAGTAAAGGAAGCTGATAAAATAATTCGTGATCCATCACGGCATGATCGGCCGCCTGGTGAAACTGTGCCCCACTTCCAAACAAGGTAGCTTCGCCCAGTTCCCGCGTAAAGAAAGATTCGCGGCTGGTCAGTTCTTTTGGTTGAATGTCGAAGATGCTCAGGCACATCCGGCATCCGATATCGACACCCACGCCATATGGGATCACTGCGTTATCTGTGGCGAGTACGCCTCCGATCGGCAAGCCATAGCCGCTATGCGCATCCGGCATCAAAGCGCCGGCCACTGCCACCGGCAATTTAGCGGCCTGGTACATTTGGTGCATGGCGCCCTCTTCAATATGGTCTTGTCCGAATACATTGAAATGAATGCCCTGTTGATTCAGCGAGATCTCAGCTCCCTCTACATTTGTTGGTTTTGGCAACAGGTGCTGTGCGATAGGGCCGAATGTCTCATCAGCCGCATAATCTCCCGGCGCTGCCAGGATTGATTCTAACAGATCCAGCGCTTTTTCCTTGGCCTGATGTTTCCAGGCCTTTTGTACAATATTCATGGCCACAGAGATTACAGGCCCTTCAGGATACCCGATCGCTCTCAGCTCTTTGCCAGTTAAAGTAAGTTTGCTCATAAAATTTTATTGATACAAGGGTTATTGTCCTTGTAGCGTTATAAATACAAAATTGCGTTATAACTGTGCAGTTTATTTGCACAGTAGATTTAAAAAACATCCGACACCGATGGCATCGGATGTGCCTGCTATTGGCGCGGGATAAAGATCTGCTTCAGCTGATCAATTAACACGCCATTGCCGTTAACGCTGATATTGTTGATCTTGTCAGCAATTTTTTCAACGTATTCCATTTCCTTCAGTTTCCACAGCATGGCGTTTTCCTCCATCAGTTTAGCAGTGTTCAGCAAACTGCGGGTGCTCGCAGTTTCTTCTCTGCGGGTGATCGTATGGGCCTGCGCTTTCTTTTCAGCTACCAACACCTGGTTCATGATCTCCTTCACATCGCCCGGCAAAATAATGTCCCGGATCCCAAAGTGCAGTACCTTCACGCCCAGTTGCTGCGCCTGCTCCTGCAGTGTGGTCAATACCAGCGGCACCAATGTATCCCTTTTTTCCAGCAGCTCGTCAAAGCCATAGGTAGATACATATCCGCGCAGCGCCAGCTGAATGATAGTGTATAATTGCTGATCATAGTCTTTGTTTTGCAAGACTGCCTTTTCAATATCTGTCACCATGTATTGCGCCCAGGCATTGATTCTTAAGGCTGCTTTATCCTTCGTGAGGATCTCCTGTCCGTTGACCTCTATCTGTTGTTGACGGGTATCCACTCTTTCTATAAAAACGGGAGTCGCATTTTTCCACCAGCGATATATACCGGGGCTGAGCAAGCCCTGATATTTTCCATCAATAAACAATACTGCGCGCTCATGGTTCTCTACGGTAATGGTTCTTACGTAAGGCGCCAGCAAAGGGTGTTGCAGCAATGCAGTATCAATAGTATCCGGGATGTCGAGCATCGCTGTGTTTACTTTTATAAAGTGGTATTGAACCGCTACGCTTTTCCAGAATGCATATTCGCCGGCTTTTAAAATAGCCTTCAGTATACCATTTTCAAATTGCAATACGAGTTCACTGTCTTTTACAGATACGACCTCCAAAGCGTTGGCCAGCGCTGCATCCTGCAAAAGAATGTTCAGTGCGACCGGTGCATTAAAGATGCCTTCCTTTTCAAACACGGATATGCTTTTATTCCAGATCCAGTACTTTCCTTCGTGCAGCATTTGCTGATATACCCCGTTTTTAAATACCAGTCCGGCCTGATAAGCGTTAATTTTTACTCTTTTCATGTTTATGGTTTTTGTTGTTTGTTTAAAAAAAGCAGTAATGTTTCGAAACGGCTCCCTGGCTTTCGCGGAGCGGGCGACCTTTAGTTACGTTGCAATGCGGTTTTGAACAGTCTCCTGCGATACGCTTGTATCTCATTCTCTATAAAAAAGCACATTCATTATAGCTACAGGTTCGCCTGCTGCAGGCGATGGCCCGGGATGCGGCTAATGATCCTGTTGTATCATTATTCGCTGCCGTTTCGATCGACTACTTGCGCTGTTATACAGGGCGCCCTGTTGATTGTACCTCCAGATTAACAGTCTGGTGTTCTACCATTGAACTATCCGAGCATTTCGGAGCAGGATTCGAACCTGCAACTGGAGCTGTTGCTCTAACCCTCTGAGCTATCACCTTTCAGGTGAAGGGGAGTCGAACCCCTGACTCACAGCGTGGTGGAATCCCGTATTCATTGAAGCAGCATACAGTCACGCATAGCGCCTGCACTGCGGTGCTTTTATACACGCGCCTGGTCTTAAAGGAACCGGTAATACCTCGTTTTGCCTTCCGGCAATATTTTAAAGAATAGAACTGTTTTGCTTTGCTGATACAAAGATGTATGCACTACTGTGCAGTCATTTTGCACAGTAAAAAATATTTTTTATTTTTCTGAAAAAAATCAGATGCCTGTTAATCGAAATGCACTGATCCGGTACCGGACCATAGACAAATGTTTACAAAACCGCCGCCGCAAGTGGACCATTGAAGACCTGATGGATGCCTGCTCCGACGCGCTGTACGAGTACGAAGGCATCGATCGCCCGATCAGCTTGCGCACCATCCGGTCAGACCTGAACGCCATGCGCAGTGATAAGCTCGGCTATAATGCCCCGATCATTGTGACCGATAAAAAGTATTACACCTACGAAAATCCCAACTACACGATCACTGATATTCCACTTACATCCCAGGATCTGAACGTGCTGCAGGAAGTGTCTCATCTGCTCCGGCAATTCAAAGGATTCAGTCATTTCAATGAAATGAATGAAATGCTGCACAAGCTCGAGGATAAGATCTACAGTGAGCAATACCACCAGGACACAGTCATTGATTTTGAAAAGAACGAACTGCTGACCGGTATCGAATGGCTCGATGTGTTGCATAAAGCAATTCTGCAACGGCAAACGATTCAGCTCACTTATCAATCCTTCCGGGCCCGGCAGGCCGCCGGCATTATCATGTACCCTTATTTGCTCAAAGAATATCGTAATCGCTGGTTTTTACTGGCGATGAACAAAAAGGGAAAGGAAGTGGCCACGTTCGCGCTGGACAGAATTCAACAGGTTACTATTTTACCCGATGAGCCTTTTAAAACTCATCGAAGCTTTCACGCGCAGGATTATTTCCGTGATATTATTGGTGTCACCCGTAATATCGGCGATAGTCCTGTCGAGATCCTGTTTTGTGCGAACCATATCCAGGCGCCTTATATTAAGACGAAGCCGCTTCATCATTCTCAGAAGATTATCGAACAGAAGAAAGAAGGTGTTGTGTTTTCCATCACCGTCATTCCCAACTTTGAACTAGAGCGCGAGATGATAGGATTTGGCGAGGGACTTACCGTCCTGTCGCCCCCTTCTTTCCTCCGTCGCATCAGGCGAAAAGTGAGGTTGCTATACGAGAATTATTTTGAAAACGATGCTGAATGAGTTTGCAGGGTGCATAACATTTTTTCTTTTTATGTGATTTTTTTACCGCGAAGCGCGCAAAGATTTGTTCGCAGAGCACGCAGAGTAGGAAGTTGTTTAACCTTTTGAATATTTTTCAGCAGAACATTTCAAAACAATATCCTCATTCAAAGCGAACCGAAGCGCCCGCCCCTGCCTGGACGGACGGGAAGAAATCCCAGCTAACCCGGTCTGACGGCCTCCGTCTGACCGTTTCTGTACGCAAGCACCCATCAAATCATCGGATCAGAAAGCGCTACCAGCGCCAGGAATTAGTGCGGGGCCGCTGAAGCCACAAAGACCGGCATGAAATATCGCTCTTGTTGGCACACATGATCCGCCTCCATCCCTTTCGCAGCATGAAAAAAGTTGAAACAGCGCCCAGGATAAAAATGTTATGCACCCAGTTTCCCTTTTTCGGTGAGCAAAACAATTACATTGCCGGAACGCCATTCATTCTGAATCCTATTACTCTTTCTTTTTCGCCGGATGAACTTTTTGATTCATGCTGATGAGCTATTTCTGCAATACTCATCGGCTCGGTTACTATTGTGTCAAATCCGAGATGATGACTTAGTGCCTGTGCTTTAGCAACTCCGAGTTTTCCGAATTCATGTTGAGCAATCAACCGACCTTTACGTAACAGTGCGTTGTCGATCATTGCCCAGCGAACTGTTGAAGGTGCAAATAATCTGTACGTTCAGGAAGTCAGCTAAAAGTCCGTCAGAGATGTTCAACAAGTTCGAAACGGAAGAGCTGCTGCTATACTTTCTGTCCATGATAATATTTTCTGCATCTTCTATCACTAAAATAGAATTCGGATTATCGATCAGCAGCTCAATAAAGTCCGGGTTCATCAGGTTGCCTGCAATGCCCGGTGATAAAAACAAGACCCGCTTCTTTAGCTTGCCGACCAGGTATCGCAGGTAAGTTGTTTTACCAGTGCCGGGCAAGCCATGAAGCAATACAATTCCTTTATCATTTTTATTTCGTAGTCGCTTTTGAATGATGGCGTCTGTCTTCACAAACTCATCTTCGTAAAATAGTTGTAAATCTAATTTGCTCCGCTTTATTTCCATGCCTTTGAGTTCCAGGCCCTTTGACGTCGAAACTACCAGGTTGATCTCAAGCGGTTCTTTTCGCCGTTTTTCCTTGTTAGCTAATGCCAGCAAAGCGAAACGATGAATGATTTCGGTCTGTGGCCCACTTTGATACAGATAGGCATAATCTTCATCGAGTTCAATCATTAAATCCTCGCTGCAAATAATAATCTTGCGATCGTGCATGAATTTTTTCTTCCGTAGATTGAATTCGCTGCGTTCGAAAATCTGTAAGATGTCATTTGCCCAATCCCTTTTGAGCGATTCGAATAGTTTGCTGCCATTCACATTTTCGAAACAGTATTGATTGGGAATAATGTTGTACAGTTGTGTGTATAAAGCCGCTGGCTCAACGTAATAGGAGTTAAATACTACCCCAGCACTCAGTTTTTTATTATTGAAAAGGTTGTCCATTTTATTGTACTATTTTGTTAGCGCAATTAGTGCTTGCGAATGCTTGTGGCTTGGCCCTGAAGGCAAAGCCCATGCCTGTTATATAGCCCATGGCCTCTTTTAAAGCATCATTGCTTTTAAAGGCAGGGTCGGTGTTGATGTCTGCATGAACTTCAAGTTCGGTGTTGAACGCTGTCAGCACGTCGGAAAGCTCATAAGCCGTTTCAATGCTTTTTATTACCTCCTTCAACATCCGCTCTTTGATGCTCATCTTCTGTACTATTTGCTCAGAACGGATAAACATAAAACCTCCTTTGCCCTGGCGAAGGAAAACGATTACTGTGGCAAACGCGGTTGTCCTGTTCTTTACCTGGCTGTCTGTTCCAACGCAGACTTTTATCTTGTGGCCTGCTGCTTTTTCCTGTGCAAGCCGGTCCTGTACTGCTTCCCTAATAGAAAGCTGCAACTGCATTCCGTTTAATGTGCGCCATCGCTGTTTCATTTTTTTAAAAGTTTATATTATCGATGGTGCCTCCCGGAATCGAACCAGGATTTATAGTTCTTCAAACTATCGCAATAGAACCATCTCTGCCAAAGCACCTCGTTACATCAGTCCGCCATTACGTGGCTGTCACTTACGCAACTTGATATTATTGTTGGCTTTGCAGGAGTTGAACCCGCATTTCTTCATTCGTAGTGAAGTGTTCTGATCCATTGAACTAAAAGCCATTGGTTAGCCCCGGGTTTCGAACCCTGATCTCCGCATCCACAGTGCGGCGCTTTGCCGGTTAAGCTAGAGCTAACATGTAAGTAACATCGCCGCTGCATCGGCGGCGAATGTTACTTTTTCCGCTGCACATCAATTTGTTATCAGGCTTTACCAGCGGAACGGTACTTCCGCAGGGTGCCTGTTATCGTCTTTCCTTTGCATCAGCTCGCTATCGGCTGGATCTTTTTTATTTTTATTGAAGAACCATCTTAACAGATGCCAGATAGCGATGGTAGTAAGTAAGAATAGCATAGTAACGTCTTTTGAAAGCAGAAAACCCGGTCGCACAGACCGGGTTTTATTATTGATCAGACAGGATCTTCTCCTTATCTGGAAAATAGCTTCCGGTGGAAAGTGCAGTTCAACACTGCGACGCTAAAGGGTAAGCAACGGCCATTCAGTAACAGGTTGGATCCTGCTCTGGTGATCGATAGCGGCGACCAGTGTCGATGGGTTATGTGGTTTGCTTGTTTACATGAAATCATTTTTGGTTCTCGTTTTTGTTGCTGGCATGGCATAAAAAAGCCCCGCTTTGTCCGGGCGGGGCATATATTCAGTTTGCTTCTATTTTAGCTGAACTCAGCAAGCATACCTGCCCCAACCCGACGATAGCCTAACGGGCTAAAGTCTTTTGTATTGATATGTATTGTGCAGCGGAGCATGTCTTATGTTTTTATGTCTCTAATGGGTGTTAATACGCAAAAGCAAAAAGGGTAACCCATGATGGAGGATATTTTTTTTATTTTTTTTTAACGCAATCGGGAGGAGGTTTTTTTGCTTGTTGTAAAAACTGCTTGTGCTTGGATTGTTCCGGAAGTTTTTTGAATGCAGTGCGCGGCATCATGTCAATTGTCTTTTGCGCCTAACGCGACTGAATATATTGGTTTCGCCGACATGGAAGCCGGGCAATATCTTTAGTCGACTGTCCTCCGGATGTCTCTGGTGATTTCCATTCTTAATCGTTCGCGTTTCCGTATTAATCTTCAGCTGAAATATTTAGTGGGGTTTTATGCCGGCCTTTCCTGATGTTGATTATGTCGTCATGTCTGTTATTTTAACCCCGACCTAACAGGTTTCCAAAACCGGTGAGACAGGGGGCAGCATATTTGACTTGATCCCTGATCCCTTGATTCGTTACAATTTTAGCGCCACCTGCCGCAAACGAAAAAAGCACCTACATCGCTGTAAGTGCTTCTTCTGTGGGAGTTGACGGCCTCGAACCGCCGACCCTCTGCTTGTAAGGCAGATGCTCTGAACCAACTGAGCTAAACTCCCTTCTTTTGTGTCCCTCTCTTGTAAAAGGGAGTGCAAAAATAAGGGAAGTACTTTTAATATTCCAAAAAAAAATAAAAAATTTTTTCGAATATTGTGGTATGTCAAATTACTACTGTGATTTTGTAAAAGGGAAGGGAAAAGGCACTGTGCATGAGACCTATCATGACCTGGAATACGGCTTCCCGCTGAGCTCGGATAACGAGCTGTTTGCCAGGCTGGTATTGGAGATCAACCAGGCAGGACTGAGCTGGGAAACCATTCTTAAAAAGAAGGATAATTTTTATAAAGCCTTCGATCATTTTGACATCGAAAAAGTGAGTCGCTATACTCAAAAGAAATTTGACGCACTCATGCAGGATGCGGGCATCATCCGTAACCGGTTGAAGATAAATGCCGCGATAGAAAATGCCAAAGTCGTGAAAGGCCTTCAAAAGGAATTTGGTTCCTTTCAAAACTGGCTCGACCATCACCATCCTAAAACAAAGGAAGAATGGATGAAGCTGTTTAAAAAGACATTCAGGTTTACCGGCGGTGAAATTGTCAACGAGTTTTTAATGAGTACCGGGTATCTTCCGGGTTGTCACAGCGAGACCTGCCCGACCTACAAGAAGATCGCGAAGCTCAAGCCGATGTGGATGAGAAAATAGATGGGCCTGTTTAGATCGACAGGATCTGGTCAAACATCAGTCCGCTCCATCCTTCTCCCTTGCCGGTTGTTTTTGACCGGCCTACCCATAAATAGGTTTTGCCATTGAGCCAGCGCGTTCTTTTGTACAATCTTTTTACGATCACGCCTGCACGTGGCACTTCCTCTTCTTCGATGAGGTGCTTGCCCGGCGGCTGTTCAGTCAGGAACTTGCTGATGGGTGTCGGTGCGTTAGGGATCCTTGCTCTTTGCAGGCGCACTTCCTGCTTCGAGGCGTCTTGATGAACCGGCACAAATGGCACCCAGTTTTCAGGAACACTGGTGCCCAGCAGGTAACGGATTTTAGCTTCAGGGTCTGCGGGGGTAAACTCCTGATCAAATCGTTTAGCGTTGGCCTTTATGGACCTGTTCCCTCCAGCTGCAGAAGGTACCACACTTTCAATGGCCCACACCATATTCGTCATCTCATCTCGCATAAAATTGATCTTTTCAATTGGTTCACTCTGCTGGATCTTCAACGAGGCAGGCGCAAGATAAAAGCGGTTCCGGGGCGATGAGAGATCATGACGCTCCGTGTGCCGGAAGCAGGCAAACTCGTGCCAGTTCGTCTCCGGGTCTTTGAAGGTGGGCTCTACCAGGATGTTTTGGCCAAAGACATCTGTGACCATAATTCCTTTTACTTCACAGAGGGTATTCGCTTGCATTTCGTAGGGTAATACAAACCAATCATTGGAGTAAGTGAGTCCATACTCCGCCACAAGCAGCGATAGCAAGCCGCTGGTGCCGGTTTGTATTTTTCCAAAGTCCACGCGGCTGTCTTCCATCTGCCAGAATCGGGGATGGGGCATGCCGCTGTATTGCAGCGGTGTCGGCATAAACGTCTGCACTATTTCTCTCAGGTTGTCGTT
The DNA here is from genome assembly GCF_055693045.2 of Niabella sp. ZPM-14. NCBI lineage: Bacteria > Pseudomonadati > Bacteroidota > Chitinophagia > Chitinophagales > Chitinophagaceae > Niabella > Niabella sp. ZPM-14. The sequence continues at coordinate 1,544,662 of NZ_CM181148.1, read as the reverse complement.
AGCAGGGTTGGTCGTATTCAGTGCACGTTTATTCTCATCAAAGCTGAGCCAGTCTATTTTTCCTGAGGCATATTGATCTGCTTCGAGGTAGACCATCTGCCTGTTCTCCGGATGCGGAAGCTCCATCGCAAAATTGTATTCCATGCGGTGGGGTAGCCAGGCATTGCTATTATTATGGATGGCCGGATATAAGTGCCGGTACCACTTTTCGAATGAAGGAATAACCTGTTTTACAAGTGTCGATATTATTGCGTCTGATGCGCCGGGCATCGAACCTGCGGTGGTGGCGAAACTCCCGTCATGGATCGCCTGCATCAAAAGATAACCATCAGGAAAGAGACCGGCGACGGATTCAGTCAGAAAGATGCCTTCCCTGTCGTCGGGATGTATGTCTGGTGCGATCGGAAACCGGGCCGCCCATTCGGGTTGGAGCGTTTCCAGTCCGGCGGTTTTAAGATACTTGAAAAACTGCCTGCCCATTTGCAGACGGAGGTAAAAGTCTGCATCCGGCGCTTCACCTTCGACCAATGGCTCGAGCGGGGCCTGTTGGGCATCGTAGGGCATAGACACCTGATCGTTGATCCTGATGACACCTGGTTGCTGATGTTCTGCCAGGATTTTGGCCTGGTAAGCAGTGCCGGCATCCTCACCCTGGAATTCGCCGAGCTGCCACTGGCGGGTCAGCATCCACAAAGGATCTGCAATTTCTGCCCGCAGGGTGCGATCAAATTCTTCCGTGCGCGGTAACCCTTCCAGGCGGTTGCGATTAGATATCAGCGGCTTGATAAATTTATAATCCGGAAGCTGCGCGCTAACCGATATTTTCAGGTTACTGAACTTCGTTAATTCTATAGGCATAATAATAATTTAATTCCATTTTTTATACAGCTGCAGGTTAGCGGCGGACGCTATTTGCTGAAACCGGTCGCTCAGCAACAGGTAATCCAGCGAAACGTTAGCCTCATTGACATCGAAAGAAGCAATGGTCATAGGCAACAACACGCGAAGGGTGTCGTGTTCCATGATATGATCCGGCTCAACGGCCCTGGATTTGGCTCTTCTCAACGTATCGGCGAGCACGCCCTGCAATACATCCCAATCCCATTTCCCGCCGCCCGTAGGCTCTATTGCAACGATAATACTTTGCGGGGCGGTAGCATTCGGCTGGTTATAATGAAAAGCGATGCCGGTTACTTCATCAGCCACGGGTATCTTCTCCGTCCATTCGTCGATGATGATGGCGGATTGGCTTTGCCGGGCCTGTAAAGCGCTGTCCCCGATAAGCGCGAGCGATACCGTGTCTTCCATGATGGTAAAAGGGGCTCCCTGGTATTCCGATGGAAATTCTACACCCAGCCAGCTGTCATCCGGTCTGAACGGGATTTGTGCGCATTGCAGGGAAAGATCGGAGCGACTGATGGCTTCGGACATGATGCGAACCGTTTCCAGTCGGGCTACACCCACGCGAACGCGTGCGATCGATTGCAACCAGGATTCTTTCACCGTTCCGGCATCCATGTCATTCAGCTTTTGATGATAGGCCAGGAGCTGCTGCTCATCAGCGAAGGTCTTTTCCAGGTGATCAGCATTGCTATATTTAAATTGGGGTAGTGGCATGAAGTCTTCGCCCAGCAAGAGTTTCGAGGCTTCCGTATATAATTTGATCTTATTGGGGATGTTGGTTTCGGGTTCTGCAAGAACCAGCTTCGCTTCCGTTTTCCTGATCTTTTCGGCCAGTACTTTCCAGATGTTGCCTGTTTTCTCAAGCAGCCCTCTTTTATTTTGACGGGTGATCAACGTCAGGTTTCCGGGGTAGGCTAACTGGATGCCGTAGAGAACCGCTTCAATCTGGAACCGGATCATTTCTTTCACGGCCGCTTCAGACAGGTCAAGCCGTTCATATCGCTCCTGCTCATTGGAATGAGAAGTGATCGTGTTAAAGAACTCCGCTATCGTTGCGGGATTCCACTCATCTTTAGGTGTCACGGTTCCCGGCTCCAGGTTGCTGAATTGCTGATACAGTGTGATGAGATTTTTCAGCTGCCGGCTGATCCTTTCGTGCCATTCTTTAAAGTCGATCCCCGTATCATCTGCAGCGGTGGAAACGCTTTTTTGTTTGGAAGCAAAGTCTTTGGCCGACGCGGCGCGTACGTTACCGATCAATGCTTTCAGTTTTCTTAACAGCGGATACACGCGCGACAAGGCTATGCCCGGAGCGGTGATATGGTCCGGGTTGAAGCGGATCTTCACCGGGATGAGGTCCGCAATGCCGGCGGCACTCCGGTAGTAGAAGGCGATCCGGCTTTCTAATTCTGTAGCACCGCCCGCCAGGTCTTCAGGTATAAGGTAGACGAGGTCGATCGGGTGCAGGTTGAGGTCGGCCAGGCTGATCGTTATGGCCCCGTTCTCGTTGCCCGCCTCGTCCATAGCGGCGGCGGTGCAAAGGATATGCTGCGGATCGCCGATAAGCTCGGACAGCCATAGATTAATCCCCGGTTCAAACAGGGATCTGGGTGAGGGCTTTTCAGGCCAACCCACGGCGAGTTTCAGGCCGGCGCCGGTTTTAAAGTGAATAGCGATACGGTGCGTGTAGGTTAGTAAGCTCGACCGGGGTGTTTCTGTTACCTGTATTTCCGGCGGCGTATCAGCCAGTAAGGTTGCGTTCAATACACCGGCAGTACGGTCCTGGTTGCCCTGAGTAAGCTGGTAGGCGCTTTCCGCTAATAGCAGGTCATTACAGGCGTCCAGGCTGTCGGCCAGCTGATCTTTGATCTTAAGGATATGAGCCCGGTCGGAACTGTCGGTCACCAGCGTGCTGATTTCCTGTGCCGTCGCTTTGATGATCTTCAGCCCGTTGACTACGGGATACGCGTCAATGGTTTCCTGCGCTTCCGCCGCACCTTGTTGGGGGATCGAAATATTTTGTATTTCATACCGGTTACGGAATTCGTAGATGTAGCGGTTGAGATTGGCCACGCCTTTAGTGGTAGCGTCGTGGACCGCCCGCTCAAACTGGTAGCCCAGCAAGGCTTCTATGGCTTGTCCGTTGCCAACACCTTCGAGGATGCTCATGGCATTCCTGGTTCGTTCGCTCGACAGGTTCACGGCAAAGGCCTTGCTGTTGGTACGCGATGCATGATTCTTATAGCCCGCCAGGAGCAGGCCCATAGCGGTAGCGTGGTTCAAAGACGGTACATGGGTGAAGCCCGCATTTTCTTTCAGCTTGAAAGGCGCCATGCCATTGGCCGGCCGGAGTGGCTCGGGTACCGCATCGGCTGACAGCGGGATCTGGATTTCAGGTCGCAGGTGCTCCACCCATCCATAAGCGCCGATATAAGCGCCCGTAGGGGCTGCGGACCGGTTGCCTAAAGCTCTTCTCGTAAACAGGCCTGTTTGCCAGGCATCGAGACGGTATGAGCACAGATCGATAAAGTCGCTCAGGTTCTTTTCAAGTGTTTGGGTGGATAGCTGCGACAAATCGTTCATGGCTTTTTTCATCTCTGCAAGTTTCCTGTTTTCAACACCTACATATTGATTGAGCAGGTAATCGCCGATATTGACAGAGATGTTCCCGAATTTCGCGGGATCCACTTTTTGCGGTGTGCCTCTCAACAGTTCGTAAGATGTGAGATCAGGCGCGGCCTTATCAAAGTTGTACAGGCTTTTCTCAAAACTATGCAGACTGATTGGAAATTTGTTTTTGGTATAAAACCTGGTGCCCGCTTGTCTAAGCTCGGTGAGCATGGAGTGCCTCAAAAGCAGGGCCAGCAAGGTTCTTGGCGGTTTATCACCATCGAAGTTTACCGATTCAAGCGCAGCAATAGTGGCTCTTTCCGCCATCCAGGCGATATAATTCAAACCCGATTGGGGAAGTTCTGGCAGGAACGCTGATTCAGAAGAAGTGACATTCGGTAATACCAGCTTTTTATCAGAGATATGCGTGGTCCAGTTATAGAAGATCAAATTGCTGATCAAAGGATAAAAGCTGTCGGCGCCATAATTGAATCCCAGTGATTTTAAAAACTCAACGATGCGGTGGTTGAGAGATTGTACCTCGTTTTTAAGACCTTCTATATCGATGTGCCCTACAGAATAGCTGAAGTCGGGAAGGTTGCCCAGGCGTTGCCTGAAGGCCACCGAGCCTGGATGAAGGCCCAATATTTTAAGCAGGGTTTCGGAATTGCCACCCTTGCCGATTGCCGGTACTTTAGTGCTCACCATTCCGTCCCAGATCAACTGTAGTCTTTTAAGCACATCAGCCAGCCCGATATAAAATTTAGATCCTGCTTCAGTCCATCTCGATAAATCGCTGCTGATTAACACGCCGTAAGGCTGGTCGCCGATCCTGATGGGGGCGAGCGGACCACGCGCCGTTACATAACGGGTGAAGTAGTCGCGGATCTGGTTGGCATCTCCTTCTTTGATTACCGGATCCATCAGCTCATTAAAATAATAAGACAATGTAGCCGCATATAGAGCGGTATTCATCTTCAGCGCGTTGGCGTGTTCATTCAGGTCACTGTTCGTAAGCTCCGGAAGCTGGTAAAGATCAATGCCTGTTATTTTTGAAAACAGGTCGAGGTCAGAGCCAGAAGCCTTAACCGGCATCGCTCCTGCATAATAACCTCTTTCTAAAGAATTCTCGTTTTTAGTATAGCCGGAACCATCTTTCTCCGTGTTGTTGGTAGGAGTTCCCTGCTTCAAAAATGAAAATCCTTTAGAAGAGTAGTGATGATTTTCGAATACCTGTTCGAGGATCCTTTTGCCATTGTCTGCATCTGTCGAGTGAGACACTCCCAAGACGGTGATCCGTTCAATGGCATTGCCTGCTCCCAACATGCCGGGCTGTAATGGGATCTTCATGCCCAGCCCGTAAGCAATGGCTTTGTTAAAATCCTGCAACCAATCAATGTCTTCATTGAATTGCAGTTCAGTGCCCAGCTTCCTGATGGCTTCTTCTGCCGCCATGGGGTCAGGGCCTAGAAATACCGTATCGGGAATGATGTTGCCCACTTGTTCATACACCGGCGCCTTGTTTTTAAAAAGCGTTACTACAAACCGGTCGGGTAAAGCCTGTGTACGCGGTGCGCGTGTCCAGGCATGCTCCTTGATTTCCGGATAGGAGGGGAATTCCAATGCCGCGGGCGCAGGGGTGTAGATGTCCGTCCAGTTGACGGGCTTGGTGCTCTTCGCTACCCAGATGGCTCTTTGTGCCCCCGTCACTGTTTCCTTAAATTTCAGCCACACGTTTCTTCGTGCCTCCTCTTGGTCTGCGGTTGTGTTTGCTGCGATAGTCGCAATACCCGTCCAGTAAAGCTCTCCCGCGTCGATCTCTCCTTTAGTCATGGCAGGCTCGTGGGTATTAGCGTGAATGTCGTCGGGAAAAATGCGCACCCATAATTCTGGTGCAGCGCTGACCGGCGGATTGACAAAGCGGGTTTCTAGTCGCACCGGCAATAACACAACCGGAATCTTTCCGTCTAGTTCTTTGGTGAGCATCCGCACATTGACTGCATGCAATCCTTTGATGGCTTCGTTTAGTTGCCGGCTGCTTTGCTTTAAAACAGATTCGGATTCTTTCAGGCGGCCAATGATGGTTTGTTCATCTGCTTTCGCCACCGCCTTCTGGATCTCCAATTTTTTAGCGTAAGTGCTTTTGTCAGATGTGTGGTAATCGGATCTTAATCGATTGATCAGAGCAATCTGCTCCTGGAAACTGGCCATAAGTTCAGTGTTTATTTTTTCAAAAAGTGAATGTCAACGGTGCAGTATGTTTGTTTTATAATGGATGTATTCTTTCATCAGGTTGGTGTGGAAGGGCACGCCGTTGTTCTTTTCAGTGATCTGACGGTCCAGCATCTCCGTGGCGTGTATCGCAACCATGACGGGCCTTTGCAGCAGGATGGTGGCCATATCGGCCGAACTTTTCCCCCAGGCGCCTTTTTTCTTTTTCTCGTCTTCTGAGAAGTTGAATCCTTCGGGTGCTTTTGCCGCCGAGACAAACGGAATGCTTTCCCCATTGAAGTTTTTCCAGGACAGATCATTCCAGGTGCGTGTTCCAGGCTTGTTGGGGTCAAAGTCGATATCCATACCAAACCGGGGCTCGCCGGGCACTTCCGCTACAATAAAGAACCAACCTTCTTTGTTGCCGGGGAAGTCTGTAACTTCTTTCACACCTGCGGCTTCGTCAATGGTCAAATCAAATCCCAGGAGTTTAATATCCGGCGGCAGTTCTGCCTGGTACAACGGGAACCGCACCTCCTTTGCCAATCCGGCGTCGTCCAGCTCCGTATGGATCTGCCACTTGCCGTCTTTCTTAAATGCCTTTTGCGCATAGATAACTGTGTTGGGAAATTTTTTCAGCAGTTCCCCGCGGATGACAAACACGAGCTGTTCTGAGTCACCCTCTTTATCACGCGCATTGTTTTTCCCGAGTTGATTGCTGGCCGGCCACTTATGAATGGGAGCAATATCTTTCAATGCTTCAGCATCCTGCGATGTCGTTTCCGGCGAAATAAAACCCTTCACATCCCAGAACTGTCGGAAATAGCTGCCACGCATATCGGTCGGGTATTCGCGCCACAGCAATTCGCGTCCCATTTCAAAGTTGAGCCCGGTCATATAAGACTCGATGAATTTCTGATTGGTGCGCAATAACGAAAAAGTATTAGGTTGAATGAGATGCAGGTTGGGCAACAGCAACTCTTTATCCCGGTCGATCAGTAATTTATAAGCCGGCGCCGGAAAGTCGGGATAGGCCATAGCGGGGAGCAGGTCATCTACCGGCGGCTTGAATACACCGGGGCCCCAGGTGATGATGCTTCCCAGCATCTTTTTATAAGCCGCTGAAGGGCGTATCGTTTCCAGTGTCTTGCCGGCGAGCGCGGGGATGTCCGCTACTGGTTTCACTTCTGGAGTGTCGCGGTAATTGAATCGGACATTGTAATCTGTATAAGCTTTTTTGTAGTCCTGGTTGGCTACGTTGATAAAGTCTGAAACGCGCCTGGCGCCGGGTTGTATCACGATGTCCCGTTTGATCACAATGTCGGTGCGGATCTTATTGTTGCCGGTCAGGATATTAGGTTTGATGGGCTTTACGGGCGCAGGCTTCAGCGGTGATAATTCCGTTTCTCCGCGCAGGATACCGGGATGGAGTATGCCCGGACTCACTTGTCGTTTCACCAAAATGTCTTTATTGAACACGGTGTTCCAGGAAGAGATCTTGGGAAAGCCGCCGCTATACTGTTCCTGGTTGAAGAGCGAGGCTGCTTCCAGGTTCGATTGCAGGCTCCATATTTTCAGATCCGCTATTTTGGAAGGCGCTGCAATCGTACCCCAGTCTCTTACAATATTGATGCTTTGAAAGGTGTCGATCGATGCCGCCGTGATACCTTTGACCTTGTTTGTATCGTTTACCAGCATACTGATGTTCAGGTTGCTGTCGCCGGACTTCTTTAATCCGCGGGTAACAGAAGTGTTGGCCCGCATTACTTTCTGGATCGCGGGCATGAACAATGCGTCGGGCACTTTGCTTTGCGCAATCTGTTTTTTGATCGTGAGCCCCGCCGTTAGTATTTTGGAAGAGATGAGTCGCGTGAACGCCAGTACTTTCTCCCGGTCTAATGGCACCACATGCTTATCCAGCGAACGGTCCATGATCTGACCCATCAGTTGTGCCAGCCGCGCTTTGCGATTGGCTTCCAATACATCAGCCAATTGTTCCCAGGCCTGGTCCATAAATTTTTCCTGGTCATCCTGTACGGCTTTAACGCCGAAGCCCGCCGGCACGCGATGACGTGGATCCCGGTTCAGGTCGTTGTACCAGGTGTCTGATTGTTCATTAAAATCAGGTACTGTTTTCTCACCAGGCTTCGCCAGGTTTTTGCGCATGGCATGATACATTCCATAAAAAGGAATGGTGACATAAGGGTCCTGGTCCGGATCTTCCAGCTGGATCTTGTTGAGATTAACCAGTTTCGATATTTCTGTATGAAATGCATTCAGGGCGATCTCGGTGGATTCGGCGGTAGGGGCTTTCACGGCTCCTTCCAGCAATACAGAAACAGGATTGGTTGCGGGGATCTCCTCCGTACTGTTAAGCTTAAAGTAGCCGGGCCTCGAGCAATCCATGGGACGAACGCCTACCCGTTTGTCCATCACCCTGGGCTCGATCAATTTAACGAGGCTTTCGAAGTCGAAATTAGCGCCGGTTCTGAAATGCCATCGATGGTACACCGGCAACTCGATTTCGGCGCCAGCGCCCCATGCGGCTTTTTGTGCGGGGACACCTGCAATCGGTTGGCCGAGACCTGCTAATCGGCCAGTTTCAAAGGTGGGGACAAGAAAAGCATGATACATAATGTTAGGCTCCAGCTTGCGCGGACAGAGGACGCGGCTGTACACGCCATCCGGATCCGTTTTTACCTGCTTTTGCAAGCTTTCTATATATGCTTCGATAGCTGATTCTTCGTTCTGCAGATTGGTATGCATATGTGCCCAGAGATGTAGCTCGGTCGCGGGTTGCAGGGCCGCTGCATTTTTCACCACTATCGATTTAAGCGGTGTTTGCAGCGTCGTGTCTTCGAACTCTGATTCTTTTAACACGATCAGGCTCAGCCAGGGCCGTAGATGAATGTTGTCGGGGCCTGTAGCTCCGGCGGGTGTATACCTCCACGGGAAATCTTCATCATAAAATTCGACGTAGGGCAGATAGTTGGGCTCAAAATTTGATACGCCGGTCCTGGGCTCATTGCGGATGATCATGTCCGCGTGAATACCGATCACATCGCCGGGACCCACGAGCGTGAAGTGTTGAGTGGGCACCGGGATCGTATCATTGAGTGTAATGTCAACGGCGACCCGCGCCCGTTCGGGTTGGGCGCCCTCTGCAGCGCCCAGGGTGTCCGGCTCTGAGATGCTTGCGGCAATGCCCTTTCGCGCCCAGGAAAAAAAACGGTATTCTGCAAAGCTCATAAGAAATGATTTTGTGTTTAAACTAATTCGTGGAGGCTTACTACCTGTAGTTGTTCAGCCATTTCGGGTCGTTGTTTTTTGATGGACTCGAAGGATTGCAGCACTTCTGCATAGCTGCCCGCTCTCAGGTTCTGATCCCATTCCCTGAGATTGTCATTAGAAGCCAGTGTATAAGTGCCGTCGGTGACTTTGGTCGGCACCGGGCTATTTAACTGATTCTTTTTAGAATGCTTCCATGATAAAACGGAGTTTGCTACACCGGCACTTCTTTTCATCCTGCTGAAGTTGCCCGCCGGAAGTTTGAAGATCCATTTGGGGCGCAGCGGATTGTCGTCGTAGGTGTAATCAAGTTCATAGCTGAGCTCTGAAGGATCGAGCGTGGTCGTCGCCAGCGCGAGATTGCCCGTGTCATTGACGATGACGCCGCTTTCAAGTCTTTCAAATGATTTCCTGGAAAGCTTTTCTGCTTCTGACAGCGGCTGGTAATTGCCTACGGCAAACAGTTCCTGGTTTTTAGCCGCCGGGAGCGCGGTGCCGCCGATCCTGACCTGTGTGATCCTGAAGTTGGATTCATTTTCACGCAACGGCTTTTTGTTGCCATATTTTTTGATGCTGAAATTCAGTGGCAGCGCCCTTTGGCTAAAGCTAATGGCTCCGAATGGATGTATCAGCAGATCTACCTGCTCATCTTCCAGTAGGGTCCGGAGTGTGACATGGACATTATTGAAATCCGGTATAACGGGTTTCCAGTTGGCCGCCTTACCCAGCTCTGCAGTGATCAGCGATAGCAGGTCCTCTGTCTCGGTGGTGATCTGCGGTTGACGTTCACCCCAGGTGGTTTCGAAGCCAATGGTGATGGTGGCGAACAAGATTCCGAAGGATACTTCACCTTCAATATGCCAGGGAGTGGGGCCGGAGAGCAGGCCGAGGAAATGAATTCCAAACAGCACACTTTTCTTGCGCCTGATAGCCAGCGTGGCTTCCAGCCGGACGCTGAAACTAAACGGATCGAAAATGAACAGCACGTCCAGGCTCAGCATCCCATATAGATTGAAGCTCATCGGGCCTTCCGCCAGTAGTTCTGCCTTGGCTCCAAACTGTACTGAATTGGACGTGACAGCAAAGTAACATTCAATGCCCAGCCTTGGATTGTCGCCGCTCAGCAATTGCAGGCTGATCCGGTCCATTTCGCGGAAGGCGCCGGGTAGAGTAGGTACAGTGGGATAGTCTTTGAAATCAGGATGGAAGCCGCCGATGCTCAGGCCAAAGGTACTGGCATCGCCCCAGGCCACTACCAGCGCCATGCTGCCGGTTAGCGGGAAGCCTACCAGCTGCGAGTCGAAGAGAACCGCCTCGAAGTATAAGAACTGGTTTTGAAAATCAATCACTCCCAGGAAGTTAACCTGTATTTTCACTAATGCGGTTTCCTCAGTAGGTAATGCCAGCTTCACGACACCTAAGATCAGTATTTTCGGATCAGGGAGTTGGAGGATAATCCCTAGTTCAATGGAGATCAGCGTTGGCGTACCCCAACCGATCTTGCCCATAAGACCGATCAGGAAAGAATCCTGCTGGATCGGGAAGATCTGTTTGATATCACTGATGATGCGGTTGATATTGCCCACTACATCTTCGGGAAACAAAATACTTTTGATGGCATTGGTCTTAAGACCCACGCGTAACGCTTCTACTTCGGCGCGCCGGTTCACACCCAGCAGGCCGCCCACACCCAACAGGGTAAAACCAAAACCGAGCTGGACCGCAGAGAACTCGGCAGTGATAATGATCAGTAAGGAGAAGCCTTTGGAGCCATCGGGCATAATGGTATTGAGAATACCCACCGCCTTCAGGTCAAACAGGTTTTTGAAAGATAGTTCGAGCGCACCAAAGTATTCACCCTTGTCCGGATCGAGGTATAAAAAGCCGCCCCCGGTAACGACGCCTGCATTGACGCGGACGCCGGCGCCAGTGGGCCATTTAATGCCGGGCTTGAGATCATAACCTAAGATGCCCCCGTTGTTATCGAGCTTGACCGCATTGAGCGTCATGCCCAACCGGCTGATCGTAATCGTAATTACCGAACCGAGCTTCAGCCAAAAATCGATAGACACTTCCAGCTGGAAGTTATTCAATGCCGGATCTGACTTGGCGGCGATGGTCAGCATTTCGATGCCTACCACATTGCCAAGGTTGAGATGGACAGGCATCTGTTTATTAAAGGCATTCAACAGTTTGGCGACGACTTCCTGCACAAGTCCGCGGGACTCAGGTGCGTTGCTTTTCGCAGCCGGTTTTTCACCAGTGCCTATATTGCCATCGCCGTCGACAAAGAATCCTTTCTTCTGCGAGAAGCCGATACCGAGCGGGAATTTGTCTTTGATATCCGCGGGCAACAGGTCAAACGGAAAACCGCTCAGATCTCCTTTACTGAATTCGTAGTGAATATTCAGCACGCTTTTTACCTGCACATCCTCGGGTGTCACTTCCAGTCCAAGTTTGACCGTGCCGAAGGCAAATTTGATAGCCGGCTTGTCCAGCAAGGCGATCATTTTAGGTTTCTCTGCATTGTAGGCATAGCTGATCAGGAATTTATTGTTGGCGCCGCCCCGGGCCTCCGCTAAAGTTCCGATCCTGAACAATCCATCGCCGGATAGCTGGTAAGCAATGGTATGCTTGTTATCGTCAAAATTAAAGCTGCCGTTTACATTGGCTGCCAACTCGGATACAAATGCAACGCCGCCCTGGTCTTTGGGTGCAAATACCATGGTGCCGTAGGCGGTTCCTCCCGCGGTCGCCATGTCGTCCGATCCGGTCGCGCCGCTGATTGGTTTTACCGTAACGCCAAAGGTGAGGGCCCGGTTAGTAATAGCATCTGCAATAGGTTTATCAGAAGAACTGACGCCTTCAAAACCGTAATTGGAGCTGATCACTAAACCGCGCACCCCTTTTGTTCTTAAAAAATGATCGAGGTAAAAAAGACCACCGGCAATAAGAAGAAATAACGAATCTGACACCGCGGTTGCGCCTTCTGTTGTGTCCAGTCCGTTACCCAGCTTATCGAAGAAGCCGCCTACATAGTCCTTCAGAAAACTGACGGATCCGCCCGCGGCTACAGCATTACTGTCTAATGTATTGAGCAATTCCAGGACGGCATGAAAGGCGGGTTCTCTGCGGCGGATATAGTCGAGCGTCAGCAAGTTGAGCAACGCCGTTACGATCTCGCCAACGGTTCTTTCTTCCTCTTCATCACCGGCACTCACAGCAGCGCTGATGATGCCTTCAATCCCCATTACGAGCGAAGTAAGATCGGCAATGGCTCCGGCAAGCCGGAACGGATCCACTTCGTCATTTTCCTTGTCAATATAAGCCTGCAGTCCTCCTGTCGCAGGAGCCGCTGCACCGGGGCTGCTACCACTGATCCCCAGTGTTCCCAACAGTTCGGTACGCGCCTGGTCGTCGCTGAACATATTGAGTGCAGGCTTAAGGATATCGTAAAAGACCTTCAGTATCTTCTGAAAAAAATCTTCACTGTTTTGATCAGCCATGCTGTTAATTTTTTAGATGAATAGTTGGTTTCCGGCTAAGGCAGCACGGGTCTTCCCGATTCGGCGGGAGGTGTTGTGAGTGGCACTTCGTACACCATGTTGGGGCCTTTCAGTTCGTGCTTTAGTTTCCAGCTGCTGCCATCTGCGGTAAAAGTGATCATGCCGATATTGGCGCCCCAGCCAATGCGTCGTGTTTTGCCTTCTTTGAACATTTTCTGATGCCGCTGGACTACCTGGAAGTACCCTTCCTTGGTGGCGTTGGCATCTGCAATGTTGATCTCTGCGGTCACCGGGTCGTTCTCGATGGGGCGTTCATCTTTCAGCACTTTCAGCCGCCAGCGCCATTCCGGATCGGGGCTGACGGTGGCGCCGGGCGTCCAGCCTTCGAGCGGAATAGTGCCAATGCCGCCGAAAGCGCCATACAGGCGATGCCTGTTCCTCGATGTAACGCTGCCGTTGTGGGTTACCGTTTTCAGCTCCCATCCGAACTTGGAAATGCTCTCGCCGATGTTCGTAAAAATGCGTTGGATCATCGCGCTCTTCAGGATCGTGACGTTAGACATCCACTCATTCTTCAGGGAACTGGCCGTTAGCTGTATCAGGCGGCTGGTGGGCACGCTGGCGTCTTCCTTCCAGTAATCCATAACAAGCGTGGCACCATAGTGCACATCGCCCGACAGGAGGATCACTTTTTTATACGTATTTAATTTAGCGATCAATCTTTCAAAGCTTTCTGTGTTGAAGCCCCAGGCTTCATAATCAAAGCCGAGGCGGCCGCCGATGATGCCCGGATTGTTTTCATCATGTTCCGTTAGCGCTATCACTGCCGTGGCGGATGGCTGTATCAGTTCTTCAAAATTGGGGAAGCCCAGCACGGGACAGGGCGAAACAACGAAAATGAAGTCAGGATTATCGGTAAGCGTTTGCGGCGTTTGTACTGGCAGGCTTTCTTCTGAGATGAGTTCCGGTACACTATTCAAGCTGTCATAAGCCCGCTGGGTGCGCGTGTCCAGCACCAACGCTTCTACGGCACCGAGCTTTACTTTATAATGCCAGTTGACGGTAGTGGGTGCGCCGCTCATGCCCAGCATCGTTTCGACCTTGTCGGTCACGTCGGCCCGGACCGTTGCCAGGTTCCGGTTTTCCGCATGGCGATAAGCGAATTCATTGGTGTACATTAATAATTGAGCCTTTTTACCAGCACTGGAGATCTGGCTGAAACTCAGGCTGGTGGCCTGTTTGTAGTCGTCGGGCGTGTTGCCCCAATCCTGGAATACGCTATAGGCCATCATGGCGTTTCGAATGATATCTCTTCCAAAAGGTTTGGAGAATACCTGGTTGTTCCAGCGTTTCGTGATCAGCCAGTCGTCTGTTACTTCGTGATCGTCCATGATCATGTAGGTTGCCACATTGGCCAGTATCCGGCTCACGTTGGGCAGCTTGTTCATGAAGGCCGACATATTAATGATCTCATCCACCAGGCCGGCTTTGGTGTCGCTGAGCCATGATTTGAATTTGTCATCGTTGTTGTCGCGAAACTGTGCTTTAGTGATCGTTTTGTCACTAAAAATATAAGCATCCGTTGTCCTGATATTTTGCAGGTCCCTGATCAGGTTCACGAGGTTGACATCGGCATCCACAGCGGCGCTGTCAACAAACCGGGTAATGGCTTCCTGGATCTTCGTGTTGAACTCTGGTTTGGAAGCCTCCGGTATAGATTTAATGAGGCTGTGCAATTCGCGGTTCCAGGACCTGATGTTCCAGTACGTTAGGTAGGTCGCAGAAAATTCTTCGAATGTCAAAAGGTGATTGGCCGCGGCCGAGCTGGTGAAGCCTGCATACTGGTTGACCAGCCGCTGCCGGAAAGTAGGGGGATAGGCGGTGATATCTGCTTCCAGATCTTCCTCGTTTCCCGTTCCCCTGATCTTCATTTTTTCATTGGCCGTTGCAGACCAGATACCGACGCCGTCCAGGCTACACATATAGCGGAGCAACATAGCGGGCACTTCATCTGCATAGATCTGGTCGCCCGTCAGAAACAGCGCCTGTGGCCGTTTTGCGGCGGTTTTCCAATTGTCGTCTTTCTTCAACTGTTCGTCCAGCAAAGCCAGAGCGTCGGGTCCATAGCCATGCATTTTGCGACAGGATCCATGTACAATGTTCAGTTGATCGGGTGTGTTTCCCGGCAATGCAAACGAGGGCAAAGTGTCTGTGGCGTAGCCAAGGGCCAGTTGTTTCCTGCCTTCAGCAGTATCGCCATCTTTCAGGAATTGATCAGACAACAGGTCTTCGTCCTGCGGATGATCGGCGTTATTGAAGATGATATTGTAGCTGTACACCTTGGTCGGATCAAATCCCGGACTTGGTATTTCGGCTGTGACGACCGTGATCCACAAATTGTTTCCAAACTGCAGACAATGCGTCTCGCCTGTTGCCACCGGAGTGAGGCTGGTATTGAACAATCGCCCGGAGCCGGAATGCTTGATGCCACTGCCTTCCCAGACCTTTAAGATGACATGATGATTCTCGGTAAACGCCAGCCAGATGGAAACCTTATTGGTTTCCAGCCTCCGGACGATTGGACCGCAGATGATTTTTTGGAGTGCCATAAGAAAGTCAGGTTTGTAGAACTTTAAGAATGATTGCAGATCGCAGGATTGTAATAGGGCGTTGTTGATTTGCACACAGATCCGGGAGATGTTGTTGCGAAAGGCGAGTTGTGTTTGTATGGCATAGTGTTGAGTTTAAAGAAGTGGAAATATGTCTTTCGATGTAGCTCTAGAAAGTAAAAGTACAATCCTGTATAACTGCGCGAACTTTTACCCCATCGCTATTTTAGGCGATGTGACGAAATTTGTTTTTAAACACGTTGTCACGACGATGCTTGGGAACGCAGAAAAATAGGGCGCCGCCGACCGTTGGATCAATGGCCAGTGATGAAATTTTTAATGCCACAGATACACTAATTGCTACTAAGCATCATTTGCGCAGTCACTGGATTGATTGCATCCTGTATGGGGTCTGACCGTCACTGTTTGAACAAATACGGTGCATTCTTAAATGAATCAAAGAAAGATGCTGCGTGCATTTATTGTGCCGTGGTGGATTGGCAGCTTGATGCCATAATTTATGCGTTCGCCCTGACGCGATGGACATTTCGCAATTAATACCTATCTTGTCGTCTTCATTAAAACAATACTATGTCTGCCGAAAAATTTAAACAATCCCTCAGTCTTTTCGATGGTACCATGATCGTTGCCGGCTCCATGATCGGGTCGGGTATTTTTATTGTTAGTGCAGATATGACCCGGAATGTCGGGAGCGCCGGCTGGCTGATTGCTTTGTGGATCATTACGGGTCTGATGACGGTCTTTGCAGCCGTTACTTATGGCGAATTGTCGGCTATGTTTCCCAAGGCCGGTGGGCAGTACGTTTACCTGAAAGAAGCTTATAATCCGTTTACCGGCTTTTTATATGGCTGGAGTTTTTTCTCTGTTATTCAAACAGGAACGATAGCCGCTGTGGGCGTGGCTTTCAGTAAGTTTGCCGGTTACTTTATACCGGCGCTGACGATGGCCGAAGAGAACATTATTTTTCAGCTGGGCGATTGGTTCAAGCTCTATCCCGCACAGCTTCTTTCTATTGCATTGATCATCTTTCTTACCTATGTGAATACCCGTGGCGTTAAAGAAGGAAAATTGATACAGTCCATCTTCACGGTAGCGAAATTGTTTTCTTTGTTTGCGCTGATCGTATTTGGATTATTGCTGGCTGCCAAGGCAGATATCTGGGACGGCAACTGGGCCACAGGTTTTGATCTTAAGTTCACCACGCCTGTCACTGATGAAGCGGGTAATTCCGGGTGGTCTGCCTTCACGGGCGCGGGTACGATGATGGTGGCCATCGGACTGATCAGTTCGGCCATGGTAGGTTCGGTATTCAGCAGCGTGGCCTGGGAAAACGTAACCTTTATTGCGGGTGAGATCAAGAATCCCAAAAGGAATGTTGGGCTTAGTTTGTTTCTGGGAACGTTGATCGTTACTACTGTGTATGTACTGACCAATGTCATGTATGTGGCCGTGTTGCCGCTGTTTCCGCCCGAGTCGGCAGGCTCGGTAGCTTTCGCCGCACAGGGGTCTCCCAATATTGCGTTTCCGCTGGAAGACCGCGTGGCTACTGCTGCAGCGTCTAATATTTTCGGCGGCTATGGCACCGCCATCATTGCGGTAATGATCATGGTGTCCACCTTTGGTTGTAACAACGGATTGGTGCTTACGGGTGCGCGTGTTTTCTACACCATGGCGCAGGACAAATTATTCCTTCCCCAGGCGGCTTCGCTTAACAAAAACTCGGTACCGCAATGGGCTTTGTGGGCGCAATGTATCTGGGCCAGCGGTTTGTGCCTGAGCGGCAAATATGGCGTGCTGCTCGATTACGTCGTCTTTATTACGTTGGTGTTTTATATCCTGACCATCGTCGGCGTATTCAGGTTGCGCAAAAGCCGCCCCGACGCTGAAAGGCCTTATAAAGCCTTCGGCTATCCGCTGGTTCCGGTTCTATATATTCTGATGGCCGGTACGATGGCTGTAGGTCTGTTGTATGCCAAACCTACCACTTCGCTGGCGGGGCTGGCCATTGTATTGATCGGCATTCCCATCTATTATATTGCCATGCGGAAAAAGAAAGTACAAGCCTGATCTTTTAGGGCTACAGAAGAATAGCTATTTACTTTTATTGCTGAGATGGTTAGGCGCCGGTGACGCCCAGTGCCCCAGATTATGCTGTACGCTGAAGCTGGACGCTTCGCTGTAAACAGACACGTCACTGTTGACGGATTTAAATCCATTGCTGCCGGTTACAGGCTTCCCTGAGTTATGCCAGCTGGTAAATCTGGTGGGATGCACCTTTCCACCATTTGCAGTGATATTCGTTGCAGCCATGGCCGAGTGCTGAAATTCGGCGGGGTCGGTATATTTTTTATGACCATTTAAAGAGCGCCACCAGTGCAGGTCTTCGCCAAACATGGAAGTGTGTGGCCCCCATGTTACCGCCGGTTTGCTATTAATAACGGACGGTACTCGCTGCTCTCCGACAAATTTTTTAACTCCTGTCTTTTGATCGGTTACCCACAACCCCCACCATTTGCCCGAAGAGTCGCTGCCACTGGGCCCTTGCTTCAATTCAAAGTGATAAGGGTGGCCGGTAGCCCAGTCATAACGATACATGATCTGGAAACCCCCGCTCTCTTCATTGCCTGAGTTTAACAGGCCATCTGTTTTTCCTGCGTTGGAGCCCCAAATGGAAAAATTGATCACTTTGCCTACAAAATTATTTTTAAATATGCCATTAGATTGAAAGCCCGCATACCCTCCGCCGACTTGAGGCGAAGCGTTCAGGAGTGAAAAATTGTAAGCATAGTAATGAAGCAATCCTTCTTTCGCCAGTGAAGCGGGGGGATCTGCGACAGGCACAAATGTCCATTCCAGGCTGGTGTATTCTTTATCCGCAGGAAAATACCAATCGGAGTAGGTGCCCCCGGGGCTGTAGTGCACCGGTTGCGGCTTTTGGACGGTGTCATTCTGAGAATGCGCATTTCCGGTGAAAAGACTCAAACAACATACTGTTGTCAATAAAAGCATCGTTTTCTTCATCATTGATATGTTAGTGGTGATCATTGATCAAATGTCGTTAAAACATTTGAAAGCCGTTTGGCTCCGTTGCCGCGTCTGGCCGTCCCAGTCCGACGCATATTTCATCACAGATTGAATAACTTTACGAACGATCTTCGTGTTATAACGATGGTTGAAGATAAGATCCAACGATCGCACAAGCGTTTAAAGGTGATAAAGTATGAATACCTTGTTTATTAAGAATATGGTGTGTAACCGCTGTATCATGGTAGTTCGGAATGAGCTGGAGAAGCTGGGCTACCACGTGCAGCAGATCAAGCTGGGCGAAGCCATCGTCGATCATGAGCTGATTCCTGAGGAAAGAAAAGCTTTAGATAGCGCCCTGAAGCAGCTCGGGTTTGAACTGATCGATGACAAGAAAAGCCGGATGATCGAAAAGATAAAGAACGTCATTATCGATCTTGTGCATTACCAGGATGCCGATACACAGGCCAATCTTTCTGAAGTGCTGAGCCATCAGTTACATCATGACTACAATTACTTATCCAGTCTCTTTTCCGAAGTAGAGGGCATTACGATCGAAAAATATTTTATCGCCCAGAAGATCGAAAAGGTGAAGGAATTGCTGGTATATGATGAATTATCGTTAAGTGAAATCGCCTTTCGCCTGAATTATTCCAGCGTCGCTTACTTGAGCAATCAGTTTAAGAAAGTGACAGGCTTAACGCCCAGTCATTTCAAACAAATCAGGGAGGATAAACGAAAGCCGCTCGATGAGGTGAAATAAGGCACTTTCTTGCTTTGATGCCTGACACTCCGCATCTTATAAATAATATTTCTATTCTTTCTGGCCATTGGGTCGGCGGTAAAACGGATCAGGCGCTCTGAAAAATAGCGCATCATTTGATTTTTCGCATCCATCCCGACGAATTTTTCCACACCATTTTGTCAAAATCTGTGCATAAAAGGCGGTGTCCGCAACCGTTTCATGGTCTATATTCGCCGTTGCAATAAAAGTTTTTTAGTGTGAGATTAAAAAGTTTAGAAATAAAAGGTTTTAAAAGCTTCGCTGATAAAACCGTGGTGAATTTTGACGACAATGTAACGGGTATTGTCGGGCCTAACGGCTGTGGAAAGTCCAATATTGTGGACAGTATCCGTTGGGTAATCGGGGAGCAGAAGATCAGTGCGTTACGAAGCGAAAATCTCGATAGCCTGGTATTCAACGGGTCCAAGACCCGCTCTGCCAGCGGCCTTGCGGAAGTGAGCCTTACGTTTGAAAACACGAAGAACCTCTTACCTACAGAATTTAATACCGTCCGCATTACGCGGAAATTCTATAAGAGCGGGGAGAGCGAGTATCGCCTGAACGATGTGCAGTGCCGCTTACGGGACATTCAAAACCTGTTCATGGACACAGGTATCAGCACAGATTCCTACGCGATTATCGCGCTGGATATGGTGGACGACCTGATCCGCGACAAGGACAACAGCCGTCGCAAAATGCTGGAACAGGCGGCCGGTATCTCTATTTATAAAACGAGAAAAAAAGAAGCCAAGCAAAAGCTGGATGCGACGGAGCTGGATCTGAACCGGATCGAGGATCTGTTGTTCGAGATCAACAACCAGCTCAAAGCCCTGGAAAATCAGGCAAAAAAAGCAGAGAAATATCATGAGATCAAGCGAGACTACCGCGAGATCAGTATCGAACTGGCCAAGGCCGCATTGGAAGGATTCAACCTGACCTACAAGGATCTGACGGAAAAGCAGGAAGCGGAAACGGACAAGGTTGCTCAACTGGAGGCCGAAGTAGCCACCGGCGAAGCAGCATTGGAAGAAGAAAAAGTAGTGTTTGTTGAGAAGGAGCGGGCGTTGCAAAGTATGCAGCACGCCTTCAACGAATTACAGCAGAAAGTGCGCACCAAAGAAGGGGATAAAAACCTGGCGGTGCAGCGATTACAATATTTGAAGGAAAAAGGAACAGGTTTGCAGGAGTTCCTGGACAAATCCGGTGCGCAACTCAAAGGCATTGAAGAAAGCATCGCCTTTACGCAACTGCAGGTGGAAGAGGAGGAAAAGGCTTTTGAAGGTCTTACCGAGCAGCTGGAAAACCTGAAGGTAGAAGCGGATGAAAAGCGCGGTATCCTGGATTCCAGGCGCAACGCGCTGGAAGAGATGCGCGCTGAAGCACAGCAGGTGCAGCGCAGCCAGTTTGAGGCAGAGAAGAAAGTAGCGGTAGCCGATACATCGATCCAGAACCTTCAGCGAACCATTCAACAGATCGAGCAGGAATCGGAGCAGCGCGCAGCCACCTTTGAAAATCTGGATAAGGAAAGACAAGAAAAGGAACAGGTGCTGGCAGAGCACAAGCAGTCACTGGAGCAATTGCTGGCGCACAACGAACACACGAAGGAACAGATCTTCCAGACACAAGAGATCCTGGATGGTCTGCGAAACAAAATGGCGGAAGAAAGCCGCAAGCTGGATGCTAAAAAGAATGAGCATGATCTTTTGAAGAGCATGATTGATTCGATGGAAGGATACCCGGACAGCGTTAAATTCCTGCACAATAATAAAAACTGGGACTACAGTGCGCCCATCCTTTCGGACATCATCTATGTAAAAGAAGAGTATCGCACCGCTTTGGAAAATGTGCTGGAACCGTATCTGAATTACTACGTCATCAATAGCCTGCAACAAGGGCTGGAGGCGGTTCACCTGCTGAGCGAACATAAAAAAGGAAAGGCTAATTTCTTTTTATTAGATAAAGTAGGCGATGCAGTGGCGGCGGTGTCTGATCATACGTTGGAAAACGCGACACCGGCCTTAAGCGTGGTGGAAGTAGATGAAAAATACAGCAACCTTGCCAAACACTTGCTGGGCAACGTTTTCATCGCTGAAGGTGAAGAAGCGTTAAACAATGCCAATGGCTTTACGGTGATTGAAAAGACCGGGCGCTATGTAAAAGGCAAACATACGCTGACCGGGGGAAGTGTGGGGCTGATCGAAGGGAAAAAAATAGGCCGGGCCAAGAACCTGGAGAAATTACAGAAAGATATTGCCGCCCAGGATGCAGTGGTACAGGGACTTCGCGCGCAGATCCAGGCAAGGCACAACGAGGTGATCGCCTTCAATGAAGACCTGAGGGAAAATGCGATCAAGCAGACGGAAAAGGAAATACAGGAATTATCCAACCAGGTATTTTCTTTACAGAATAAATTAGAAAACATCCAGGGGCAACAAAGTACCGCCCGTAACCGGATGGAAGACCTGAACGAGCAGTTGCAACAAACACAATCTTCCGTAGCAGGCGTTCGCCAGGAGCTGCAACAGTTCAACGAGGTGTTGCAACAGAATGCGAACAGGCTGAACGAAGCAGATGAAATGTTCCGCGCCGCACAAAGCGCGCATGAAGAGTCCTTGGGCTTCTTCAATGAATTCAATCTGAATGTGACCCGCCAGCAAAGCAAGGTGAATGCCTTGAAGCAAGAGCTTACCTTCAAGCACAACCAACTGGAAACTTTGCAGAAGCAGGTCGAGCAAAGCACTGAGCAGTTATCCAGCACCAGCGAGGATATCGATCAGAACCAGAAGGCGTTGGTGACTGTAGAAGAAGAATTGCACAACTTAATGCATGCGCAGGAGGAAGATAAGAAGGTGCTGGACGAAGCGGATCAGGCCTATTATAATCTCCGCAATCAGTTGAGCGAGAAAGAAAGCGTGATACGCCACAAAGTGAAAGAGAAAGAACAGGCCGATCATTTGCTGGCTGCCATAAAAGACAAGCTCAATGAATTAAAATTGCAACTGGCAGGTACCAAAGAACGCCTGAACGTAGAGTTTAAAATTCAGCTGGAAGATATCCTCGACGAAGAACGCACTTCAGAAACGGCAGTGGAAGAGCTACAGGAAAAGGCAGACCGCCTTAAGAAGCGCCTGGAAAACCTGGGCGAGGTGAACCCCACCGCTATTGAAGCATTTACCGAAATGAAGAAGCGATATGAATTTATCGTGGAGCAAAAGAACGACCTCGTGAACGCGAAAGAAAGCCTGTTGAAAACGATCGAAGAGGTGGAATCTACCGCGAACCAGAAGTTCTTAGATACCTTCAACCAGGTGCGTGAGAACTTCCAGAAAGTATTTAAGTCCTTGTTCACAGAAGATGACCAGTGCGACCTGGTACTGGAAAATCCCGAAAACCTGGCAGAAACAGGCATCGATGTTATGGCAAGGCCTAAAGGGAAAAGGCCTACTTCTTTGACGCAGCTAAGCGGTGGAGAAAGAACCTTAACCGCAACCGCGTTGCTGTTCGCCATCTACCTGATCAAACCGGCGCCGTTCTGTATCCTCGATGAGGTAGATGCGCCACTGGATGATGCCAATGTGGGTAAATTTACCAACATGATCCGCGAATTCAGTAATAACTCGCAGTTCATTATCGTTACGCACAATAAAACCACGATGAGCACGGTGGACGTGATCTACGGTGTGACCATGCAGGAACCGGGAGTGAGTAAACTGGTAAGCGTAGACTTCCGTAGCCTGGCCGCTGCCGGATAAAGTAGTAAACAATAAGAAAGTGAAAGAGCCGCACGTAAATACGTTGCGGCTTTTGTTTGGTTGCGTGGAGGATCATTATTGCGCTTGCAACATGTCCTCTTTTAAGAAGGAGCTGAATATGCCGCTCCGTTTGAGTAAGTAGATCCATCAAATTCATAGCGTCCGGTTGCCTCTTCACGGCCTCCGGATTTTTGTAGCTATCAGTGTATCACATTGCAGGAATGGGGTGTTCATATCCGGTGTTTGTAATATGAGACGGGCTGTCGGAAAGAAACGCAACAGGATAAAAAATAATATTTACTGACTTGTTTATAAAAGGAAAGGCTGTCTTCCGTGTGAACAGAAGACAGCCTTTCGGGTTTTCAAGGGATAAATATGTTTGATTAATCGTTGTGCATACCTTTCATTTTTCCTTTCCATCTTTTCATCGCATCGCCGGTGATCGTAAAGCCCATGCTCAAGCCGATATTCCTGTTAGTGAAGCTTGACATTTCTATACCCGAGTATTCATTTTCCACCAAACCGTGATAATAGTTGATATCGTGATTGATCGTGAACCCATCCGCTACGCGCACGCTGAAGCCAATGGAAGCGTTTGCCCCGGCGTCTACTTTAGTGCTCATGGCGCGGGTAGTTTTTGCGCCTGAAAAATAATTTTCTTCGTCGATGATATAAGTTTTACCACCTACGAGGAAACCAACAGAGCCTCCGATGCCCAGACGCGGCCGCACTTTATTCGACGGGTCTCCGAAAGTGAACATCGCTCCCAGCGGAACACGGATGTAGTTCATGCGTTGTTCCAGTTTTGCATCTCCGGATTCCTCTTCGTTGGCCGCTTTAAATCTCACACCTTCGGAACTGAAAAATGTTCCCAATCCGATACCAACATTATCACTAAAATTATACATCGCAGTACGGCCAACGGCCACAGTCGGGTGGAAAGCATATTTCATTTCATCATTGCGGTTGCCCACCGTCCAGCTATGCCCGATCATTACTTTGTCGCTGATCGCCCATCCCTGCGCCTGGCCGGCCAGCGTGATGCCTAGTAACAGTGCTGTTAAATTGAAAACTTTTTTCATACAATAAGGTTTAAGGGGTTTGTGAACAAACAAGCAAAACCGTGCCAAAGCCCACGGTTTTCTTCTTCATTTTTTATTGTGGCGGGCTATAAAAAAGTACATGAATAACGGATATCACGTTTGCTGCTTTTCATTAAGACCTGGCTTTATCATTTAGTTGCAGTCAATGAAGCCCTCTAAATCGGTTGGCAAAAGGCATCCCATTGCTCTGCAAGATCCCGATGAAACCTCTACCTTTTAAAAGTTGAAATTCGGTTCGCGCGATCGAATAATAAAAAACTTGTATATTTGCATTTCTAACCGATTTACGGCGCAATAAACCGAACGAAACAGCCACCAATCTGATGCTTACCTTATAAAATCAAAATTATTCCGCATCAGGTTTACAGGCAAATTGTTATTGATCACTTTTCATCAGACGATATCTCCCGTTTCAATCAGCGCACGCTTTTCATGCGGATCCAATCGGTCATACGGATAGCCAAAGGTGCCTGCACGGCCGCCTCTCTTTATCCATCTTCTAACCCCCAAAAATCAAGTTATGAAGCCCCTAACTACTGTCAACTTATTTCTGTTTTCTTTTTTTTTAATGTGGACACAGGTACTATCTGCTCAGGACTATGACAGTGCTGTCTACATAGATCCTTCGGTAAAAGCGGTGCCCCAAACCGCATCAGACAACCAGGGTTTTCAATTCATTTCTCATGGTCGCCCCGGCGAATTATGGATTCAGGGCGAATGGAAAAATGCGGCACAGATCGCTGCGTTTCTCAAACAGGATCTTCAACTATGTCTTGCTGAATACGGGCAGCTTAATATCTACGGTTGTGAGTTTGCCAAAGGCGAAGCCGGACAAAAAGCAGTTGCTTATCTCGGTCATGTATTGGACGTTTCCATAGCTGCATCAGACGATATCACCGGTAAAGACGGTGACTGGGAGCTGGAGATCGGAACGCCTCTGTCCATTAAAGGATTGGAAACTTATGCTTACAATTTACAACGCATCGAAAAATGCTGCGGGCAGCCGGAAGGCACAGGATCTGAAGCCAGAAATGAAGGGGTTTCAGCGTCGTGGCCGGGCCCCACTTCTGCAACCTTCACCGTCGACAATTTGAGCAATACCAGCGCAGAAGCAATTACCGCGGGCACCTTTACCGTTTCGGGAAGCTATGCAGGGGAGGTCATCATTCAGAGAGACCGGAGGTGGTTAAAAAGAGGAAGTACCAGCGGCCTGGTGAATGTCACTTTCAGTCCAGCTGTTCCCGCCAATGAAATATTCATGGCGATCACCGACCTCGACAACCGCCCCGACAATACCAAACGCGTTACCGGATCTGTCAGGGCCTGGGATGAGAACGGCGATCTGGCCACCACAGAGCTTGAAATGGTTGCCATCACTAGCATCCAGCAGAAACAGGCCAGATCTTATAACAACTCCAATGGCGCGGTGAACTGGGGACACGTGCCTGTTTCCGGAAATGGCGCCGCCGATAAGTACGTCGCGATTATGGGCACCTCCGACGTATTGATCAGCCGCGTGCGGATGCACGTAAATCATGTCAGCGATGATTTAGGAATGTTCCTGGCAGCTGTCAACCCTTGTCCTGACAGATCTTCAGATCGAGATGGGGACGGTCTTTCAGATTACCTCGAGTGCAAAATGTCGCTGGATCCGGATATGAATGTCACCCGCGTAAATACGGCCGTAAGCGGAAATGTTGCGTTCAATGATGACCTCGCCGCAGCCGCTTCTTATGGCACACCCGAGGCTGCGCCCGGATTCACAAATCCTTCTTCGGACCTGCCCGAAATGAATGCTGACGGCACTTACTCCTTTACGCCTTCCGCCGCAGGGGTATATCACTTTTTAGTACCCGTTTGTCCTGATGGCGTAACGACCGACTGCCCGGCTTCTTTACTGATCATAACAGTTGAAGCTGTCAACTCTAACGATCCCTCGGCATCAGTCAATGACCCGGTTGCCAATACAGATATAGCCACGATAAAAGCCGGCAACACCGTAACATTGGCCTCCCTGAGCAATGACACCCAGGGCGCGGGCGCGCCGATGTTGGATGCATCTTCTGTCACTATTGTCAACCCGCCCGCCCATGGCAGCACCGTGACAGAAGAAAACGGTGATATCCGCTATACGCCTGAAGCCGGATTTTCCGGGATAGATACCTTAAGATATAGCGTATGTAATACAGCATCTCCGGCAGCATGTGCAGAAGCCTACCAGATCATCACGGTCATCCCCTCCACAGCTGACAATACCACTTCCGCGACCGATGATTATGGACATACAAATCTGAACACAGAATTACGGGGACACGTGTTGATGAACGACGTTGATGCGGAGGGTCACAGCCAAACGGTTAGTTTTCTCAACAGTACGGCGGGCCATACGGTGACGGCCTCCGCCGGAACTCTTACTTATGAGACTGAGACCGGCAACTATAATTTTATGCCGGAAAAAGACGTGTCGGGCCCTGCCAGTTTTCCTTACAACGTTTGCGACGATGCAACGCCGCAAGCCTGCGATGAAGCTACGTTGTACGTGATGGTATACCCTAAACGTACCGTCCTCTCTGCAAGTTTTACCAGTCTTTCAGCCCGGATAAAAAATAATCAGCTTCATGTCCGCTGGATCACCTTAAAAGAGGAAATGGTGTCGCATTTTGATGTGGAAGTGTCCCGCGATGGAAGGGCCTTTCAGCAGATCGGCAGCCTTAAGTCCAAAGCGTTTAAAGGGCACTCACATGACGGCATTGCCTACGAATTTATAACTCCGTTAAGCGGGCTTTCTATCATGGGGATCTCCGCGCTGTTGTTCGGCATCGGTGGAATGTGCCGCAGAAGAAAATGGGTGGCAGTGACGTTGGGCGTGTTAAGCATTGCAGGCGTTTTATATGGCTGCGTCCGCTACGAACGAACCTCGTTAGATAAGCATACAAAGATGTACCTGCGCATCAAGGAAGTCGACCAACATGGACATGAGTCGTATTCGTCAGTAGTGAAAGCGTCTGTCTTCTAAATAGGGCAATAGCGGAGCACAATGAGGCGTTGTCTAGACAATACTTTGAGGAAGGGGTGACAAAAGAAGCAAGCGGAAACCTGTCAAAGGGGATCTGCTGCGGCTCCCATTCCGGCGCGGATCTTATCAGAAAAGTAAGGGAAACGTATCTGTCATATTAAAAAAAATCTTATATTTGTGGCTCTCTAACCGATACGTAGCACTATGAACCCAATGAAAACAAACACCGATTTAATGCTGAATCAAAAATGAGGGTACTACGGTATCAGTTACAATATGGACCGTTGTAATAACCTGCATTTTTTGCATCCGACAACATCCTTCTGTTTTTGCAGCGTATTTGTGTCACGCTGCCGCCTCCTGTCGCAGGGATAGGCGGAATGATATGCTGCAAGAGTACATCCAGGATCCGATCTTCTAACCAAAAATGAAAATATGAAGCCTTCCAGCATTAGTAAAATAATCTTTCTTGTCCTTTGTCTTATTACTATGCAGTCACTGGCTGCGCAGCAGCATGGTAGTAACGCTTACATAGATCCATCTGTGAAGGGTGAATTCAAAAACGCCTGCCGTCATCAGGGGTTTCAGCTGATTACCCACGGTCGTCCCGGGGAGTTATGGATCGAAGGCGAATGGAAAGATGCGGCAAAGATTGCCGCTTTTTTGAACCGTAGCGCTCAACAGCAGATCTCTGCACTCCGCCACCTGAATATTTATGGATGCGCGTTCGCGAAAGGTGAAGTGGGAAAAAATGCGGTTGCCTATTTAAAGAAAGTATTAAGGATAACGATTGCTGCGTCAGACGACATCACGGGTAAAGACGGAGATTGGGATCTGGAAGTCGGAACGCCGGTCACCGTAGAAGGCATGGAAGCCTACGCCTATAATTTGCAGTGCCCGGTGCCTTCTGCTTCCGACCCCGATACAGATGGAGACAATGTACCGGACAGCAGGGATGTAGACGATGATAATGATGGCATTTCAGATGCGCAGGAAGGAGGCTGTGGTGCTGCGCCGGGCACAGCCTTTACCAGCCTCGAACAGGCACGTGCGACCGTTAAGCAGCCGGGCGTGTATTACTTTAACTTGTCTGGAAACGAATTCAGAAGCTATGTAGATGAAAACGGATATGTGCTGGTGCTTTTCGATTTCGGAAACGGCTCCGGTAATCTGCCCGCCTCCGCCTTATTAAGTCTGGGTGGCCAAAGGGGTAAATTGAATGCTGAAACGCTGGCCAGCCTGGGCAACATTGAGCAGATAAGAATATCTTCCAACTCTGCCAGCGCCGGTGGCGTTGACGCCACTTCCGTCAACGCGACGCTTATTTCAAAATTAAAAGACAATATACCATTACGCAGGGCAACTGCCGACGATGCGTTCAATGATGACTGGGTCGGGCAAGGGGCCATTTTTTTGCAGGCGAATTCCCGCTTTACTTCCACTTTCGGGACAACGCTGGATGCGGTCGTTATACATATTTCAGGTAATACCGGTTCTTTCACCTGGGCTCCTGCTCGTGATCATCAAAGAATACAGTGGCGAAGCGGGGAGATACCCAATGAGGATTACCTGGCATTGTGGGTAAGAGGTGATGCATCGGGATCGGTATGTACCCCCACCGACACAGATGGCGACGGCGTTGCAGATTACTTAGATCTCGACAGCGACAACGATGGTATTCCGGACGCGATCGAGGCTTGCGGCAACACTTCGATATCCTTAACGAATTGCCGTGTTACCTACACCGCAGGTAGTGATAGGGATGAGGATGGAGATGGATGCCTGGATGGACGAGTAGTTCAAAGCTGTGCGTTGGCCCCAATCAACACAGATGGCACCGACGCGCCGGATTACCGGGACCTGAACAGTGATAACGATCCTTGTCCCGATGGGCAGGAAGCGGGGGTCAACTCAGGGGTCAATACCACTGAGTTCACGGTTGACGACGATGGTACCGGAACCGGCCTAACGGCGACGGGCTGTCATGTTCCCCCGGACGATCTCTGGAGAAGCAGCTCAGATAAATGTGGAGCCTCTCTGCCAATTGCATTTGGTGAGTTGCATGGGCACATCAAGCACAATAAGTTGCACATGCACTGGCAAAGCCTGAAAGAAAAAAACGTTGCTTATTTTGAAATTCAGGCATCCCGCGACGGGCGAAACTTTCATCGTGTGGCTACCACGAAAACGAAAGCGAAAGACGGAGATTCGGAGATACCCATACATTATACAGAAATGATTGCTTTAAGCGATTGGCATTTCATGGGTGTGTCGTTGTTGTTGATAAGCATCGGGTTCATGCGTAGCCGCCGGAAATGCCTTGCAGCAATGCTGTTACTATGCGGGTCTGTCTTTGTGCTGTATAGCAGCTGTTCACCGGATCGGGCATCTTTACAGGCAGAAGACTGGAAATTATACATACGGATCAAACAGGTGGATACGGATAACAAGGCCAGCTATTCTAAAGTAATCACAGTGGTAAAACGGTTCTAACAACGCCAGGCAGGGGGCAAAATAATCTGAATGACTCTATTAGACCGTAGGTCAGACACTGACACAATGATACAACAAAGCAGACTTGCGGCAGAGGCCCATCCTGTCTAAGTCGAACACACTCATCTGGATTCATTTTTCAAATGATTAAGGTGCAAAGCCACTGCTGCTTTGCGCCTTTTTATGTATGCTGAACTTCCTTTCATGATGATTCAACGGCGCATTACCTGCATCGGGAACCAAAATATCGCTTCTCCAAAATAGCCGGAAAAGTTTCCTACCCTTCGATTTTTCCGCTCATCTAAAAAATATGACTGTTCATCGATATATATACCATATTCATCGAATATATATAATAATTACAAAATTTCTATTATACTTTCGCGCCCACCATAGAAATAATCCTTTAATCCATTCGAAACGTACTTTACATGAGATCAAAATTCCAGTATTTACTATTAGTCGCACTTGTAATCAATAGCTTATTAGCCAGTGCACAGACGAAGCGTTATGTGAAGCCCACGGCTTCCGGATCCGGCAATGGCTCCTCCTGGGCTAATGCTTCCGGCAGCATACAGGCCATGATCAACGCTTCTGCTTCCGGCGATTCCGTATTTGTAATGAAAGGAACCTATACGAATACGACCACCAATTCCTTTATCGCCATGAAAGATGGAGTTAAGATATACGGTAGCTTCCAGGGTACTGAAAGTTCCCTGAGTCAGCGGGTGATCGGTACTACGGCTGCAGACAGCAGCGTGATCAATGGTAATGGCCGCGTAACGGTCGATAACCCCGTTTTAAGCGCTGCATCCGTATTAGACGGCTTTTATGTGACCAATAATGGCACGGATAATAATATTGATAACTTCGATAACGTTGATGCGGTCTTTGCTAACCTTATTATAGCAAATGGCGGGGGAGGGCATGGCTCCGGTATGTATAATAATGGCGGAAGTAGTCCCGTTTTAAGTAACGTTATCTTCAGAAAAAATGCCGCTACCGGCGATGGCGGCGGGATGTATAATCTGAACAGTTCCAATGCTGTTTTAACTAATGTTATTTTTGAAAATAATTCCTCTACACAACTGGGTGGAGGTATGTATAATCAATCCTCTACGCCGGTGTTGACCAATGTTATTTTTAGGAACAATACTGCTAATGAGGGAGGTGGTGTTTACAATAGCAGAGCTGATGCCATTTTTAACACGGTAACCTTCGAAGGAAACACGGCCCGGCGGGGTGGTGGCTTATACAGCTATCAGACTCCGGCGGCTACTTTGAACGACGTGAAGTTTGTGGGCAATACAGCCAATGGTACCACTTTCGGATATGGAGGAGGAGGAGCAATGATCCACTCTTCGAACCCTGTGTTCAACCGGGTGCTGATCAGCGGGAACAGTGCCACCGGATCAGTCGGCGGTGGAATTTCCAACAGAGATAATGCCAGTCCTACTTTAAACAATGTGCTGATCAGCGGAAATTACAGTGCTACGAACGGGGGCGGTATCTTTACTACTACCGCTAACACAAACAGTCCAACGTTTACGAATATCACCGTCGCCGGAAATTACGCGGCAACATCCGGCGGTGGCATCTATAACCTCAGTAATCTGCGGCCGACGCAGATCCGGAACAGTATTATTTATGGAAATGCTACGGCTTCAGGCCCTTCTTCCATCACTAATTCCGGCAGTACACCCGCGATCACCTATTCTATCGTACGCGGTAGCGGAGGCAGTGCTAACTGGAACACGGCATATGGTACCAACGGCGGCAACAACCTGGACGCAGATCCGATGTTCGCCAATTCCCAGCCTGCAGGCGCAGGCAGCCCAACTACAGGAGGCAACTACAGGTTGCAGAATGCTGCCAGCCCGGCTAATGACGCCGGATCGGGTACCTATGCCAACAATTACGGCGCACTGGACCTGGACCGTAACCAGCGTGTTCAGAATGGTGTTGTAAACCTGGGTGCTTATGAATCCTTCAGCACAGCGCTGCCCGTCAATTTTGGCAATATCTCCGCCGGTATTTCCAACGGCATTTTGACCGTAAACTGGGAGACTTTAAAGGAAACCAACGTGTCCCATTTTGAGATAGAAGTTTCTGCAGACGGTAAGCATTTCAAAACAGTCGGGCAGGTACTTACAAAAGCGAGTGAAGGTAATTCCGACACGCCCGTTCAATACAGTCAGTCGATCTCTTTAAGCGGTATGGCCGTGATGGGCGTCTCTTTGTTCTTCTTAAGCTTTGGTATGATGTTCCGCCGGAACAGATGGATGGGCACAGTGTTGCTGCTCGTGGGCATTAGTGTGGCGATGGTGGCTTGTAATAAAAAGGACAGCGCCTTTTCCTCCGGATCGGAAAAAGTGTATGTAAGAGTGAAGCAGGTCGATAAAGATGGCTCAGTCAGTTATTCCAAAATTGTTACGGCCGTGATCAGATAAAACAAGAGTTGTATCATTTAGTTAGCGCGGGTTATCGAACAGGTAACCCGCGCTTTTTTTAAACATACGGCTGTCGTTTATCTAACAGAAGTGGCATTTTATCTAAAAAATATAGGTATTTATCGATTTTTCTGATAATGAGCAGGATATTTTTGTTTTTTTGCGTAAAACTGGCAGACCCAGTGCCTTGCGGAACCCTCCCGAGCGTCAACGTCGCTAGGAATACCGTTTAGATGGGTTCGGACCATCTGTTATAATACGAAAACTATGAAGCGATCTCTCACTACCACGATATTTTCGGCAATATTTTCACTGCTGTCTTACAGCGCTCTCGCGGCAAGCCCGGGCTCATACCGACACGTCGATGCGTCCGTTAAGGGCTCGTTTGATGTCCTTTCCGGTGTGCCCGGCTTCCATTTGATCACGCACGGCCGGCCGGGTGAATTACTGATTGACGGGGAATGGAAGAATGCCGGCCAGATTGCCAGCTTTATCAATACTGATCTTAAGAATCCCGCTTATCCCTTCAGCCGTCTTAATATTTATGGATGTGAGTTTGCCAAAGGCCCGGAAGGAAGGAAAGCCGTGAGCTATCTTTCAAATGGCCACGGGGCTTACCATCGCTGCTTCTGATGACATTACCGGGAAAGACGGTGATTGGGATCTGGAAGTCGGTGATTTTATATCTGTTGATCAATTAAAGGGGTATGACGGCAACCTGCAGTGTGCGGCCAGTGACAACACCGAGATTATCAGCCAAAGCACGATGAGCTTTTCAAGCAGTACTTACCTGCACACCGTAGCAGATCCTATCAGCACCCCCATTCAAGGACTTAATTTCACCACCGCAAAAGTAGGCAACAGCACCGGGGGCATTTATTGGCCTACTTCCGGTAGCCTGACCATTTACAGCAGTGGCAGTAATGCTACCGGAGGTACGATCACTTTTAACAAACCTCTGGGGAAATTCTATTTATATCTCGGAAATCTTCTTTATTCTCCCGGAGGCAGCGCCGCTGAAAGCGAAGAAGTCGTAATTACAGCGTACGACTCCAACAACGTTCCGGTAAGATACACAAGCTTTACGCCCGATGCGGGCACCTACGCCACCGCTACACGGGTGACGAACTCGGGTACCAATAACGCCACTACCAAGATCGATGGAACGGGCAACGGTACGGGCAATTCAGGAACCGCCAGGGTGACCTTCTACTTCGAATCTTATATTTCCAGGATCACCATCACTGCCCGCAATACCGTTTCAGGTGAAGACGCTTCCGGCTTTCTTTTGTTCAGAGGCGGGTGTGCACAGAGTACCGCCCTGCCCGTGGTCTTTAAAGATGTTAATGCTTTGACCCAAAA
Organism: Niabella sp. ZPM-14; assembly: GCF_055693045.2. Lineage (NCBI taxonomy): Bacteria > Pseudomonadati > Bacteroidota > Chitinophagia > Chitinophagales > Chitinophagaceae > Niabella > Niabella sp. ZPM-14. The sequence goes on along the minus strand of NZ_CM181148.1, from coordinate 1,511,530 downwards.
CGGGATGCTGAAGGTAAGCTGGACTACTGCCACCGAGAGGGCCAGTGACCGATTTGAAATAGAAGCTTCTGCCGACGGCAAACAGTTCAGAACTATTGACCAGGTTGGAACAAAAGCTAAAGGTGGTGACTCAGACACGGCCCTTCAATATACTCATTCGATCTCTTTGAGCGGTATGGCGATCATGGGCGCGTCTTTATTTTTCCTCAGCTTCGGCATGATGTTCCGCAGAAACAAATGGTTAGGCACGTTGTTGCTGGTCATTGGAATGAGTGTGGTCTTCGTAGCTTGTAGCAAAGAAGACAGTGAACTTTCTTCGGCATCCGGAAAAGTGTATGTGAGAGTGAAGCAGGTGGACAAAGACGGCGCAGTCAATTATTCCAAAGTAGTAACGGTCGTTGTCAATTAAAAGCTATGGGCGCTATTCGATTAAACAACGCGGACTATCGAGCAGTTTCTTACCGCCTCCTGAGAGGTCTAGCGCCCGGATCATTTTTATTATATCTTCATAAATGCAGCATTGATGTTTGTTCAACTAAATTCTCAAGGATCTCTTCGTTTCGGTAGCAGGCATTTCCATCGTATAAAAAACAAGCTTCACCGAATCGTTGGAAGAACTCATCGAAACAAATAAAAATGTGTTTTATAATTTTTTATCTTTCTTTCATAATCAGATAAATTACGCAAGTTTCATTTCAATTTCCCTTTAAATCATAATATGAGAAGCAAACCATTTTTTGGTGAATTGAAACAAAAACAGCGAAAATTCTGTCTGCGTAATACCGTCTAAAATCCAAAAATATGTTCAGTAAAAACACACTAATCGTACCTTTTATTCTTTTACTTTTTGGGCTAACTGCTCAGGGGCAAAATTTTATCACCAAATGGGCACTTCCTGCGGGAACTACCACGGCCGATAACGCACTTAGTTTCGAGATTCAGACTTCCGGCACAGTCAGTTATACCTGGTCGAGAACCGGCACCCCCGGAAGCGGTTCAGGTACACTTTCCAGTCCCACTGGCCTGACGGTTCAATCAATTCCTGTTACCCTAAATCCTGGTGATGTATTGACCGTGGAGATGAGTCCTGCCAACCTGAGGCGTTTTTCGACTAACTCCAGTGACAACAACAAGCTGATAGATATCAGCCAGTGGGGCGCTGTTCCCTGGTCAAGCATGAGTGCCTTGTGTTATAACGCGGTTAATCTGACCAATATAACGGCGACTGATGTCCCCAATTTGAGTGGCGTGGGACAGATGGTCCTGATGTTCAACGGTTGTTCAAAGCTGAATGGCCCGGCTAATATCAACTCCTGGGATGTAAGTACTGTATATGACATGTATGGCGCCTTCTCTGGCGCGACCGTCTTTAACCAGAATATCAGCAACTGGAACACAGCTAATGTTACCAGGATGGAGAATATGTTTTATCACGCTGCTGCTTTTAACCAGGATATCAGTGGTTGGAATACCGGTAACGTAACCAATATGCTAGGTACTTTTAACGGTGCCACGTCTTTTAACCAGAATATCGGCGGGTGGAACACAGCGAAAGTAACCACAATGCGAGCCACCTTTTACCAGGCTTCATCCTTCAATCAGAATATCGGTGGATGGAATACAGGAGCGGTTACCAACATGCGGGCTATGTTTGGCCAGGCGACCTCCTTTAACCAGGATATTGGTAGTTGGAATACAGGGGCGGTGACAGATATGAGCCTTATGTTCAGCAGTGCCTCTGCATTTGATCAGAACCTGGGCAACTGGAATATTTCATCGGTTAACAGTACGGCAACCGCAAGCATGGCAAATATGCTGGACAACAGCGGACTGAGCTGTACCAATTACAGCAGAACGCTGATGGGCTGGGAAAATGGCAACAGTGGTGCAGCTGTTCCTCAAAACGTTACATTGGGTGCCGTAGGTCGTAAGTACTCGCCCGAACCACAGGTGGTCGCCGCGCGTGCAGCGCTTGATAATGATAACGGCTGGACTATCAACGGCGACGAGGAAAACGCTTCTTCCTGTAACACCTCATTGTCGGCGGTATTTGATCATGTAGCAGCGAGAGTGCAGGGAGGTAGTTTGATCGTTAACTGGCCTACCGCGAAAGAGGAAGCTTGTGATCATTTCGAAATAGAGGTATCCAAAGATGGAAAGCAATGGAGCAAGGCCGGAGCTTCTATCAGCAGTAAAGCGCCAGGCGGTAACTCGGATGTAATGATCCAGTACCAGGAAACCATGCCCTTGAGCGGTATGGCGATGATGGGCGCCTCTTTGTTCTTATTAAGCATGGGCATGATGTTCCGCAAAAACAAATGGCTGGGAAGCCTGTTGATCCTGGTGAGCGTAAGTGCTTTGTTATATAGCTGCTCCAAAAGTGATGAGCGCATGTCCTTACAAGAGGAAGACATGTATGTACGCATCAAGCAGGTGGATAAAGACGGTGCGTCGAGCTATTCTTCGGTGATTAAAGCTGTTGTGAAATAAATAGATTTGCTTAAAAGCAATAAGTGCAGGGCATCATTCAGATGCCCTGTTTTTTTTAGCGCTCTTTGTCCAGCTACATTCATTTTTGAAAACCAACACCAAAACAGTCCCGGTTGTATTTTCTCTTGCATACAACAAAGCCCTGCTGGCTCTTATAACGCTGCAATACCATGATGCGGGGAGGCTTCATTTCCTGTAAAATGCGTCCTTCAGGTTACTGCTGTAATGTCAGATACACAACATAGTGGCGTTCGATCCTTTGTCCTATTCCTACCGGATGGTCAGGGTTAGTTAATCGACAAAAAATACGATTTTATCGAAAAAACGGGCCGTTTTATCGAATTTACTGATAAAATAAGTCCCTCCTGATTCATTTTTGCACGAAATCAAATGTCCTTACCCTGGATATTGCAACTTAAATGACAAAAAATTATTTAACCCACAATGAAAAAGCTGAACTGCTGCACTGATCTCTACAAGTGGCAATCGGGCCTCTTAACTACTATTGTATCGATATTTTTTAGTTTAAACAGCTACGGCCAATGTCCGGCTATTACCAGCTCGGATCCCGATACTGATGGCGATGGCGTGGCCAACAGCGTGGACGTGGACGATGATAATGATGGAGTACCGGACAGCATTGAACGAAGCTGCACCGATACCGGCAAGCCCTTGTATAAAGACTATCGTCCTGGTGTGTGGACCGGCAAGGACGCACTAAGTGGAGTCAATTACCTCGCTTCAATTGGAACCTACGTGCAGGGTTATAAAGACAGCGGCGTTGAAACCTTCAGCTTTACACTCACTAACTTGAAACCAGGGATAGTAAACACGTTGAAGTACCGGTATTATTCGCTCAATACGCAAAACCCCAAGTCCAATAGCGTTCAACTGTCTGTGAACAATACAGTGCTGCATAGCTTTACCACTGTTTATAACCGACCAAGCCCTACATCAACGGACCATGGGTATAAAACCGTATCGTTTACGCCTTCGGGTAATACCGCAACCGTAAAAATTTCATGGACAACGGCTGTAAACAGCTCAATGGGCAGTGATGCGCAATTCCGCGAATTTCAGGTGAACGGAGAAACAATAGTAGAATGTAACGATGTGGACACGGATGGCGATGGCGTACCTAATCATCACGATCTGGATAGCGATAACGATGGTATCCCCGATGCGGTCGAAGCCAACTCGTCCAATACCGCCAATCTCGGAGCTAACTGCCGCTATCCGGATGGTAACAACATGGTCAACGGATGTGAAGATGGAAGCACCGATTACCAGGTGACCACAGTTCAGAGCTCAGACGATGACGGGGTTCCCAACTATCTGGATCTGGACAGCGATGGTGACGGCTGTTCGGACGCTGCCGAAGCCAAAACAAACTCGTATGACGTGAACACAAGCTCTTATCAGGTCGATAATAAAACTGAAGACGGACTGACTGATGCGCCTTGTGCAAGGCCGTCTGATGATAGCTGGACTACTTCTGCCGCTTCCTGCGGCACTTCTTTACCGGTGGTCTTCGTAGATGTTAGTGCGCTCATCCGTGATGGGATGTTGCAGGTCGACTGGAAGACGGCAAGTGAGGCAAGTAATAGTCATTTTGAAATCGAAATCTCCCGGGATGGGAAAACCTGGAACAAGGCCGGTAGTGCAGTCAAAGCGAAATCGGCTGAAGGCGCCGGGCAGGGTTTTACTTACCAGCAATCGATTCCCTTGAAAAGCATGGCGGTAATGGGTCTGTCGCTCGCCCTGTTAGGCCTCGGTGGGGTCTCCCGCCGCAACAGATGGATGGGGGTAACCTTAGTGGTTCTCGGATTAAGCAGCCTGTTGTATGGCTGTTCCAAAAAAGATGCTATTGACGTTGCAGGCTATGATAAGCTGTACGTGCGCATCAAACAGGTGGATACTAACAATGAGTTTATCTACTCCGAAACAGTAAAAGCGGTGAATAAATAAAGCATTGTACATGGGATAAATACGGGCTCACTCTATGAGTCTGTAGAGTTATTAAAACGCCACAATCCCGCTATTAATAAAACTTAATCACTTAAAAGTTCATTTCACTAACATGGCAAAATTAAAAAACTACTACGCTGTTCTCTTTAAGTACCGCTTGAATAGAGCGCCTCTATTTATATTATTATTTATGTGTTTAAACACCTACGGCCAATGTCCGGCTATTACCAGCTCGGATCCCGATACTGATGGCGATGGCGTGGCCAACAGCGCGGATGTAGACGACGATAATGACGGGATTCCCGATAGGATCGAGAGTCCCGGATATACCACCAATCTGATCAATAGCGGGGGCTTCACTGACAATCCTCCGAATAATGCCTATTGGTTTATCCCCAACAGGAATGAGATCTTCACCAATAAGAAGTATGACGTATACGGGAGCGACCTATATACCTATGGTCCTGTTCACGGTCAGCTAAACTCCGGCCTAACAGGTGGGCTGTTTCATGAAGTGGGCGGTAATAACAGCGCTTCCGGCATATTAAACGCACTTTCAGAAGATCCTTACACGCCGATCGTGTATAAGTTCGGAACTGCATTACAGCCTAATGTAACCTATCAGCTCGCTTTTGACATCGTTCTAAGGGGATCATCTGTAACACCTAACCAGGACTGGCTCGTTTTTTTATATAACGGCGATACCGATAAACCGGTTGATACATTAGTACAACGCTCACTCAGCTCGCTCAACTATTTTGGAGGAAGCGGTAATGCCAATCCCATGGCTTACCAAACAGTAAACAGTACATTCACTGTCGACGGCCCCGCCAATTACTATTTGGTATTTAGAACATTGGGGTCTGGAAATGCAGAAGATGATTTTTTGATAGACAGAGTAGCTATGAGAGGTATCGGGGCAAGCGATGATACGGATAAAGACGGGATACCTAATCATCACGATCTGGATAGCGATAACGATGGCATTCCTGATGCGGTCGAAGCCAACTCGTCTAATACCGCCAATCTCGGAGCTAACTGCCGCTATCCGGATGGTAACAACATGGTGAACGGATGTGAAGATGGAAGCACCGATTACCAGGTGACCACAGTTCAGAGCTCAGACGATGACGGGGTTCCCAACTATCTGGATCTGGACAGCGATGGTGACGGCTGTTCGGACGCTGCCGAAGCCAAAACAAGCTCGTATGACGTGAACACAAGCTCTTATCAGGTCGATAATAAAACTGAAGACGGACTGACCGATGCGCCTTGTGCAAGGCCGTCTGATAATAGCTGGACTACTTCTGCCGCTTCCTGCGGAACTTCTTTACCGGTGATCTTCGTAGATGTTAGTGCGCTCATCCGCGATGGTATGTTGCAGGTTGACTGGAAGACGGCAAGTGAGGCAAGTAATAGTCATTTTGAAATCGAAATCTCCCGGGATGGGAAAACCTGGAACAAGGCCGGTAGTGCAGTCAAAGCGAAATCGGCTGAAGGCGCGGGGCAGGGCTTTACTTACCAGCAATCGATTCCCTTGAAAGGCATGGCAGTAATGGGTCTGTCGCTCGCCCTGTTAGGCCTCGGTGGGGTCTCGCGCCGCAACAGATGGATGGGGGTAACCTTAGTGGTTCTCGGATTAAGCAGCCTGTTGTATGGCTGTTCCAAAAAAGATGCTATTGACGTTGCAGGCTATGAGAAGCTGTACGTGCGCATCAAACAGGTGGATACTAACAATGAGTTTATCTACTCCGAAACAGTAAAGGCCATCAATAAATAATAAAAGAGTGCATCCATAAGGGCGCGGGGGATAGTAATAGCTCCCGCGCTTTTTTATGCGCAGCCTTCAGATGCCCCCAAAATGTTGCGATGCTTAATAAGGAGGTTGATAATAAAAGTGTGATGCAGCTTCTAAAGTGATGGCGTTCTTACATGCGACCATTTCCAGGAAACCGTTTGGCCGTGTAAAATAAAAAATGCAACTTTGTTGCGATTTTGAAAAAGGATATCCACAGCGGACGTTTTAAAAACAAGCTTTTTGCTTTGTTCTTGCTATCAATCATGGTAGTCGCTGCTGTGCCTGTTTTTCATCATCATCATTTGAAGCCTTGCCCTGACAGCATACACGGGCAAATAGTGTCGGGGCTTGCAAGCCATTGTTATGCCTGTGACCAGATCGTTCATCAGCTGAACGGCAGCACTTTGCCCTTACCTTTCCCGGAGTTAAAAGCGCCGTTGTTTTGCCCGGTGGGTCAGCATTTGTACGATGCCGGAACTCCTGAAACCGGCTTACGCTTCCCGATCAATCGTGGCCCTCCCGCAAACCATTGTTAATACACTTCATCAATCAATTTATTATTGGCGCTGGCTAAAGTCGTCATGCGCTATTCACCCTGTTCCAATGGATCACCGCGATGCTTATGCGGGCATCGCTTTCATTCGGTTCGCGGAAGCCGGCTCTTTTAAAAGCCGGCGGCCTGATCCCATATTTTCAAATCAATAAAAATCATGAACAAAATAAAATTATTTGTCTTCGGATGGATAGGTAGCCTTATCATTATCAGTTGTAGTAAAAAGAACGACCAGCCGGCTAACCGTGATGAACCTTTTGAGATCACCGATCACTATATAGCCGGTACGATAGCGCCTTCCAGTCAATCCTATAAAAGTGTCTACCTCATACAGTTGTTAAAAGACAATAAAGCGGTGTTTATAAGCAGCAACAGTGAATTGCAAGCGGATTACATGCTAACTAAAGACTCGCTTATTGTTATTGTCCGCGATCCGAATAATTACCGCGAAGCCCGGTATGCTATCAACGGGAAGCACGAGCTCACTTCTGCAAAATACAAGGCTCTGACATTGGAATACCAGGCCACCGGGTCTTTGATAAAGATTGCCTCTTCCAACCAGTTCGCCGGACAAACGTTTAAAGGCGAAGAATTTAAAATGGGCCCTTCCAGCTATCAAACGAACTGGATATATCAATTTGATGAAACAGGCGCGGCCTATGGTTCGGGCGATAATGCCACCACGATCGCATTTGATAAGAAACCTGTTATCATCAATAACAGCGCCTTTAAATACAAGAACGGGAGTACGGTGGAGATGGGGTTTGTCAACGGAGACTCATTAACGGTGTTCCGGCTCCAGGGCCTGTACTACTTCGGCAGTTATAAAAAACAATAGCAGTAGCTACTAAGATCAGTATACGAATAGGAGGGGACAAACTAAATATATAAATATGAAACGGAGAACCTTTTTTCGCAATGGCTCGCTGGCCTTTCTCGGTACAACGTTATTGGGCAAGGATGCCGGCGCTTCAGTCAATAGCGGCAAGCAGCAAGACAAGACTGCCCGCAATATCATATTCATGGTAAGTGATGGTATGAGTATCGGCACACTAAATATGACCGATATCTACCTGCAACGTAAAAACGGAACGCCAGGTACCTGGCTGCAACTGTATCGCGAAGACAAGGTTAAGCGGGCGCTGATGGATACCGCTTCGGCCGATTCGCTGGTGACAGATTCGGCCGCTGCCAGCTCAGCGTGGGGCGGGGGCGTTCGGGTGCCCAATGGCTCGCTCAATACGAATGCGGATGGCAGTGTCAATAAGCCGATCCTTCAGAAATGTAAAGCCGCCGGCAAGTCCGTTGGCTGTGTTACCACCGTGCCGGTTGCTCATGCAACCCCCGCCGGATTTTGCGTTGCCAGTAGAAGCCGGGGTGACATGGATAGCATCGCCTCTCAGTATCTCGGCCTGCGCTTCGACGTCATGATGGGTGGTGGTAAAGACAATTTTACAGCCGGCGACCGCAAAGACCGGCATGACCTGTTGACAGATTTTCGCCGTCAGCAATTTGATGTGATTACCAACCGGCCTGCTTTATTGCAGATGAATAAAAGTGACCGGCCTGTCCTGGGCGTATTTTATAACGGAGGACTGCCTTACGCGCTTGACCGCGAAAATGATCAAGCGCTGATCAACCAGGTTCCTACTTTAAAAGAGATGACGGAAGCGGCTATCTCCAGATTAAACAGGAATGCCAATGGCTTTGTGTTGCAGGTAGAGGCCGGTAAGGTAGATTGGGCGGCCCATGCCAACGATATAGCTGCGCTTATTCATGAGCAGGTGGCGTTTGATGAAGCAGTGGCTGCGGCCGTTGCGTTTGCAGAGAAGGACGGCAACACCCTGGTCGTCATCACTACCGATCATGGCAATGCCAATCCCGGATTGTTTTATGGTAAAGAAAGTAACGATCAATTCGATAAGATCAGCGGCTTCCGGCATACCAATGACTGGCTGTTAAACAACTTTCACCCCGGTTCCACTTACCAGCAAGTGATCGGGCGGATCGAATATGCACAGGGATGGGTGGCTACAGCCGAAGAGGCCCGGTCGTTGCTGCGGCATTACCAGCAATCCGATGAGGTTGGTTTGTACAACCCGCGAAAACTTCCTTTCCGGTACCTGGCAGAGATACAGCAAAAACATACTTCCGTAGGTTGGGGCTCTATGGATCATTCGGCCGACTATGTCGAGCTGGCTATGATGGGGCCCGGAAGCGAACGGCTCAGGCCCTTTGTAAAAAATTATGAACTACATCAGCTCCTGTTGGATGCCGCCGGCATCCGGGATTAAAATCAGTATACATGATACCACAGACATTTGAACAGTGGCTTCACTGCATCGTCTACGAATGCGGTGTGGCGTTAACCCAGGACTTTATTGCCGGTCGTCTCGCGGTTTATAATGACATGGCCCATCCCGAAACCAAAAGGTTTGCTGAATGCTACGGCGCGGAGCACCTTCAACAGGTGATCGGTTGGTACAAGCGGGCGGCTGGTACTCTATAATCATTAATCACAACGAAAACTATCAAGATGAATCATACTAATGATCCAAAGGGCCGTTGTGACCGTAAACTTCCGGTCACTGTGCTCAGTGGTTTTTTAGGTGCAGGAAAAACTACATTGCTTAATCATATCCTTCATCACAAGCACGGTCTGAAGGTCGCAGTCATTGTGAATGATATGAGCGAAGTCAATATCGATGCCCGGCTGATCGAAAATGAAAATGTTCTTTCAAGAACCGAAGAGAAGCTGGTGGAGATGAGCAACGGCTGCATCTGCTGCACGCTAAGGGAAGATCTGGTTAGGGCGGTTGAGCAGCTTGCCAGGGAAGGCCGGTTCGATTACCTGCTGATCGAAAGCTCCGGCATCAGTGAGCCGGTTCCGGTCGCACAAACTTTTTCTTATATCGATGAGCAACAAGGCATCGATCTTTCACAGTTCAGCTACATCAACACCATGGTAACGGTGGTGGACTGCTTCAACTTTTTCCGCGACTTTGGCACCCACGAGTTGTTAAAAGACCGGGCGCTAAGCGATCTTGAAGGCGACGACCGCACGGTGGTCAACTTATTGACGGACCAGGTAGAATTTGCCGATGTCATCTTGCTCAATAAAACTGACCTGGTAAGTGAAGCTACCGTTGGTTTACTACAAGCCGCTATCCACAAGATGAACCCGAGGGCGCGTATTGAGCGGATGTCATTTGGCAAAATTGATCCGGCATTGATTATTAATACTGAATTATTCGATATCCATGAAGCTGAGCAGACCGCAGGCTGGGAGCGGGAGCTGGAGGCAGCATCACATACGCCAGAAACCGAAGCCTACGGTATCAGCTCCTTTGTCTTCCGCAACCAGAAACCCTTTCATCCCTGGCGCTTTTGGGAGTATCTCAATCATCAATACCCCGAAAACATTATCCGGGCCAAGGGATTGTTTTGGCTGGCCTCCCGTCCCGATCAGGCCATTGGCTTCTCGCAGGCGGGTGGCTCCTCGCGGTTAGAACCGGCGGGCATTTGGTGGTGTGGCTTGCCGGCCGCGGAACGGTTAAAGCATCCGGCTTATGTGCAGAACAGGGATATCATTGAAGCCCGTTGGAGCGCACGATGGGGAGACCGGATGAACGAGCTTGTGTTTATCGGTCAGCATATCGATCCGCAAAAAGTGAAGGGCGAATTAGAACAGTGTCTCCTGAGAGAAGAGGAGCAATACCTGTTCGACGAAAAGATACCATTCAAAGATCCTTTTCCCCGGTTGAGTTAGTCGCCTACCTGACGTTATTGATGATGTTGAGGAATACATCAACGGTCACGTTTGTCATGAAAGAGTATTTATAATACGAAACAAGTAAAAAAGATGCTAAAAAAAGTGTATATGTAGTATATTGCACCATCTTATAGAAAGCTGCTAACTATTTAGGCATAACAGCCGTGGATGGGATCTTTTTTCCGAAGGGCTGATAGTCATACACTCTATATAATAACGGCGACCGGTTATCAACGGTAGTCAATGCTATAAAAAAAGAGCCCCCCTTGTTTGGGGGGTCTGAAGATTGTGTTCTGTTTACTACCTAACCTGAGAAGAGGTAGGATAGTGACGGTCCGCAGAATCCAAGAAAAGGCTGCCTGTCCAGGCGGCCTTTGTTCGTAGACGACGCGTTGATCGCCAACGTAACAGATAAACAAAAATTTTTTTTTAAAGTTCTGTCGGCTGTTCATAAATAATGCTTGCCTTTCCAAAACGAGATCGTTGTGGATATGGAGCAGTCGTTGGTGAAAGGAGAATTCGATACTCTTATCTCGCGCTCTCGCAATAGTTTGTTAATTTAGCGCACTTATAAAATTTCTACAGAGACCAGAAATATGATTACAATTACTTTCCCTGATGGGGCTAAAAGAGAATATGAGGCAGGCGTGACTGCAATGGATATAGCCAAGTCTATATCTGAAGGACTGGCCCGCAAGGTCATTGCGGCTAGAGTAAACGGAGAAGTATGGGATGCTACCCGTGCGATCAACCAGGATACGGATCTGGTATTGCTGACGTGGAATGACCTCGACGGAAAGAAGGCTTTCTGGCATTCCTCTGCCCACCTGATGGCAGAAGCAGTGGAGGCGGCATATCCCGGGGTAAAGTTCTGGGTAGGCCCGGCATTGGATTCCGGCGGATTCTATTATGATATGGACCTGGGCGACAGGAAGCTCTCGGAAGATGACCTGGCCGCGCTGGAAAAGAAAATGAACGAGCTGGCTAAAACCAATAGCCCTTACATCAGGAAGGAAATGCCAAAGGCAGAAGCGATTCAATATTTTTCAGATAAAGGTGACGAGTACAAGCTCGATCTGCTCAACAATCTTACCGACGGAGAGATCACTTTTTACTCACAAGGTAACTTTACGGACCTCTGTCGCGGGCCGCATATTCCCAGCACAGGGATCATCAAAGCGGTGAAGCTCACCAGTGTTGCCGGCGCTTACTGGAAAGGGGATGAAAAAAACAAAATGCTGACGCGCGTATATGGTATCAGTTTCCCCAATCAAAAAGAGCTGGACGAGCACCTGGCTATGCTGGAAGAAGCCAAAAAGCGCGACCACCGCAAGCTGGGTAAAGAACTCGGCATCTTTACTATGGACGACATGGTAGGACAAGGATTACCCCTCTGGTTGCCCAATGGAACCGTGATCATCGAGGAGTTGGAACAACTGGCCAAAGAAACGGAACAGGATGCCGGGTATAAAAGAGTGGTAACACCGCATATTGCAAAAGAAAGCATGTACCTCACCAGCGGTCACCTGCCTTACTATGCAGACAGCATGTACCCGCCGATGGAGCTCGATGGAGAAAAGTATTACCTGAAATCGATGAACTGCCCGCATCACCATAAAATATTTGATGCAGAGCCAAAAAGCTACCGCGATCTTCCTTACCGGATTGCAGAATATGGTACCTGTTACCGATATGAGCAGAGTGGTGAACTGTTTGGACTGATGCGTGTGCGCTGCCTGCATATGAACGATGCGCATATCTATTGTACCAAAGAGCAATTTGCTGCTGAGTTCCGTGCGGTGAATGACATGTACCTGAAGTATTTCAAGATATTCGGGATCGATAAATACATCATGCGTTTAAGTTTACATGACCCTGAAAAGCTGGGCCAGAAATATATCAACGAGCCTGAACTGTGGCTTGAAACAGAAGAGCTGGTGAGAAATGTGCTGATAGAAAGTAACATTCCTTACGTAGAAGTAAAAGGCGAAGGTGCTTTCTATGGACCGAAGATCGATGTTCAGATCTGGAGCGCCATTGGGCGGGAGTTTACGCTGGCGACCAACCAGGTAGACTTTGCGCAGGGCCGTCGTTTCAACCTCAGCTTCACCAATCAGAACAATGAGCCGGAAGTGCCGCTGATCATTCACCGGGCGCCTTTGGGTACTCATGAGCGCTTCATTGGGTTCCTGCTGGAACATTATGCCGGCAAATTCCCGGTTTGGTTGTCGCCTGTGCAGGTGAAGGTGTTGCCCATCAGTGATAAATATCTTCCTTACGCCAAAGAAGTAGAGAAGAAACTGAAACGGGCAGGCGTTCGCGCAGAAGTGGACGACCGCAACGAAAAGATCGGTAAAAAGATCAGGGATACAGAACTGCACAAAATTCCTTACATGCTGGTGGTCGGTGAAAAAGAAATGGCCGATAATAAAGTTGCCATCCGCAGACAGGGCAAAGGAGATGCCGGCGTTAAAAGTGTCGATGAATTCTTAGACGACATCCTGAAGGAAATAGAAGAGAAGGCAGATAATTAATACCCTTCAATATTGATCAGGCCTAAAGCCGAGGACTTTCGCACGAAGGGTGCAGCAAATATGAAGAGCCTTAAATCGATCTTCGTGTTTCAGCGTCTCTTCGAGAACCCTCAAGAGGCGTGTCTTTTCACGCAAAGCCGCAAAGGGAGTGTCGTTTTTAATCGATCTTCGTGTCTTGGCGCCTTTGCGAGCAACTATTCAAAATAGTCTGTGGCCACCATGAATACGAAGAGCCTTTTTTAATCGATCTTTGTGCCTCAGCGCCTTTGCGAGAACCCTCAAGGGTCGTATCTTTTCGCGCAAGGCCATAAAGGAAGCGTCATTTTTTAATCGATCTTCATGTCTTAGCGCCTTTGCGAGCAACTCTTCAAAATAGTCTGTGGCCACCATGAATACGAAGAGCCTTTTTTAATCGATCTTTGTGCCTCAGCGCCTTTGCGAGAACCCTCAAGGGTCGTATCTTTTCGCGCAAGGCCACAAAGGAAGCGTCATTTTTTAATCGATCTTTGTGTCTTAGTGCCTTTGCGAGAAACCTCAATAGGCGTGTCTTTTCACGCAAAGCCTCGAAAGAGGTGCTGTCTGGCATCATTAAAGTCGCTAAGATCGCCTGCGGCAAGTGTTACACCGTTTTCAGTCGTTCTTCTTCCAGGTCGATTTGGTAAAGTTGCCGGCGGATATATTCCTCATGGATATCTGTGCTTTTGTTGATCTCAGCAAGAAACTGCCTTTGATGTTCCAGCATTTCAAAGAAAATCAGTTTTGTCTTTTCATTCATCCAGTCATCATTAGCGGCTTTTCTTTTTTCTTCCAGGTGATGCATGAACTTTTCCATGCCGGCATAATCCTGCAGTTCGTGCTCATATTTGTTTTTCAGGAAATGATAACTGTTTTCCCGGAGACGGGTCCTGAGCTCCTGCAGCATCGCCTTATCCTCTTTGTCCTCATCAAATATATCCAGCAATCGGGTGCGTTTGATAAGGTAGGGGAGCGTCAATCCCTGTACCAATAGCGTAAGCAGGATGACCACAAACGTGATAAACAGAATGAGATTCCTGTAAGGAAATGCGGTGCCGTCGTCCAGTGTGACCGGTATCGCCAATGCGGCCGCCAGCGACACCACACCGCGCATGCCCGTCCAGCCCAGGATCAGCGGCATCAGCCACCGGCGTTTACGGCTTCTTCCGTTGTTCATACGACGAGCCACGCTGGGCCTGAAGATCATGGTAGCCAGGAGCGCTGCATAAGAGCTGATGATCCTTGCGGCAATCAGGATGCCGGTAACCAGCAAGCCATATCCAATGGCGGTGCTTAAAGGAAGTCCTTTCGATCGCAGGCCCTGCACGATTTCCGGAAGTTCCAGTCCGATCAGCAGGAAGACGATACCATTTAAAATGTATACAAAGCTTTCCCAGACGCTGTACCCCCTGACACGGCTGGTGCTGTTCAGGAAAAGCAGTCGCTTGTTCGCCATGTACAGTCCGCCGCTCACCACGGCCAGGACGCCGGAGCTGTGAAATTGCTCCGCGATCCAATACATAAAATAGGGTTCGATCAATGTCAATGCGGTGTCTGATGGCGCATCAGTGGGCAAACGTTTATGGGCCTGTACAAAGAGCCAGCCCAGTAATAGCCCGATTCCCGCGCCGCCGATCACCATCCACAAAAAGCTCAGGGCCGCTTCCTGCCAGATAAATTGTCCGGTTCCGACCGCTACCAGGGCAAAGCGAAAGATGATCAGCGACGAAGCGTCATTCAGTAAGCTTTCTCCCTCCAGGATCGCGGTGGTAGACCTCGGGATCTTTACAAATTTCATAATGGCGCCTGTGCTCACGGCATCCGGAGGCGAAACGATGCCGCCCAGCAGGAAACCCAACGCGATGGTAAAGCCAGGGATAAAATAATTAGTGACAACCGCCACCGAAAAGGCAGTGAAGAAAACGACCAGGAAAGCGAAACTGCCAATGATCCGCCACCACTTTTTCATCTCTTTAAAAGAGATAGACCAGGCTGCGTCAAATAACAAAGGCGGCAGGAAAATAAAAAAGATCAGGTCAGGATTGATTTTTACCAGCGGCAATTTGGGTATAAAGCTGATTAGCAACCCGGCGACCACCAGCAAAACAGGATAAGCGATCTTCAGTTTGGTAGCCAACATTTCCAACAACACAACAGCCGCCACCATTGCGAGCAAAAAGGGTAATACACTATGCATTCAAAGGCGATTTTATTTCTCGAATTAGTTCTTGTCCGTGAAAATACAGATTTGCAAAAGGCAGCGCTTTAGGTCGTATCATTTTTTTACGGATCCCCCCAAAGAACACAGCTGGGGTAGATCAGTTAGCGCCGTAGGAATCAGACGGCGTCAGGCTCCGCAGCAGCGGGGATGCTCAGTGTAAAGGCGCAGCCGAGGCCGGGCTCACATTCAACGGTAATGCTGCCGCCGTTTCGTTCCGCAAATTCTTTGCTCAGCTTCAGCCCCATGCCGGTGCCTTTTTCATTAGAAGTGCCGCGCGACGAGCGGATGGATGTCTCCAGGAAAAGCGCCTCAACCGCTTCTTCTTTCATGCCCAGGCCGCTATCGATCACAGAGAGATGGATAAAAGCACCCACGCGTTCTACAACCAGGTCGATCTTGTCCCCGGCATAGCTATACTTGATCGCGTTCGAAAGCAGGTTGCGGATCACGAGTTTGATATGATCCGGATCCGCTTCAATCAGGTGATTGCCTTCACTGATCACATTCGCCTGGATATTCTTATTGACCAGGTTATATTGAAGCAGCGCTAAAGTGTCTGTCAGCAGGGGCTCAAGGTAGACCCGTTGCTTTTTCGTATCGATGCCCTGCATTTGCCGGTTGCTCCATTTGAGCAGGTTTTCCAGGCTTTGGTACAATTGATCGAGCTGAACGGACAGTTCACGCGACAGTTCCATGAATTCCTCCTTCGTCACTATATTCTGGTTAAACAGGTTCAGTGTCGCTTTCAACCCCGATATCGGGCTGCGCACATCATGCGCCACGATAGAAAAAAGCTTTTCCTTAGTGCTGTTTAGCACCTTTAGTTGCCGGTTGCTGAGTTCCAGCTGCTCTGTCTGTTCGATCAGTTTCAATTGCTGGTGTTGCAGCTGCCGGTTGCGGTGCTCGATCTCTGCCTGATTGTTCCTGCCCAGTTTTCTGAAATACCAGAAGAAAAGAACATAGAAAAGTACCCAAACGGTGAGATTTATCGCATAGATCGACGGAGGCACTTTCTGACCCGGGGGCAGGAGACTGCTTGTCCAGAGCAGCCCGATAAACACCAGGCAATTAATAACGTACAGGATCTGGACCTTCGAATGCTTCTTCGTAATGGTCATCACAATCGCGGCAACGATCAGCAGGTAAAACTCCATCCCATTGTGATACAGGAACCCGGTAACAGCAAAAACACCACTCATGATGGCAGCGATCACGACGTGTCCCGTGACATACCAGCGCCTGTAATTGACCCAAACCAGGGAAGCCATTGATACCATCGTGATGCCATTCAGGGAAGCCAGTATATTGCGGTCGTTTGCCAGGTTGGTGACAAAAAATATACAAGAGGAAAAAAAGCCGGTAAAGCCTATGATGTTAGCGATCCGGATGCGACGCGTGTCTTCGAAGCTGGTTTCGATCGTGACGCCCATATTGATAAAGCGATTCACCCAGCGCATGAGCGCCGCGTATTTTTTTAAATAGCGTTTTTTCTGCATGCTTTAACGTAACAGATCAATTTTAGAGGAGGTAAAAAAATAAAGTAGCAATAACGATGGGGTAGTTTGAATATAGTGGCTTTTATGTCCATTTAAAGAAGCAGTTAGCTTTCATACAAAGCCATATATAAAATAACTGCACAGTCCGGTTCTGTAAAAATAAATTAAAGCATCCGCAATATACAAGCAAAAATGACGTCAAAGTGTTTTTACTTTTTAAAACATCGCTTGCCCTGAGAAAAAATTTTTAACAGATTTGATTTGTGTTTGAACAAACCTTGCCAATCGGTTGTTTTGACTGGATCAAACTGATTAACAGGTTGGTGTAGCCGATTGGATCGGGTAAATTTTGTTTTATGAATTTTCTTTTTAAGAAATTAAACTTTAAACTGGCCCTAACAGCTGTTAGCGTCTTTGGTTCTTTTTCATTTTATACGGCCCACGGGCAAACCGCAGACAGCCTGCCGCTGGAGCGTGCGACCCTCGACGGGATCATCGACTATGCCCTGGCCAATCAGCCCGCCGTCAAGCAAGCCCAGATCAACCAGGAGATCACCGATCTTCAGATCAAAAACCGCCTGGCAGACTGGTACCCTCAGCTCAACTTCAATTATACTTATCAAAGAAACTTCCAGTTGCCCGTAAATATCATCGGGGGTAACCAGGTTCGTTTCGGTGTTTACAATACTTCTGCACTGCAGCTTTCCGCCACTCAAAACATCTTCAACAGAGATGCGTTGCTGGCCAGCCGAACAAAAGAAGATGTAAGACAAGTAGCTGCCAGGCAAACGGAAAATGCCCGGATCAACCTGGTCGTAAATGTTTCTAAGAACTTTTACGATCTTCTGGCAACCGAGCAGCAGCTAAAGATCACTGAAGAGAATATTGTCATGCTGTCGCGCAGCCTTAAAGATGCGCGGGCCCGCTACGACGCAGGTGTTACAGATAAAACCGATTATCAGCGCGCCACTATTGCCCTCAATAATGCCCTTGCTTCTAAGAAAGAAATAGAAGAAGCGCTGAAGGCCAAGATCGCTAATCTGAAATACCTGATGAACTATCCGTCAGAAAGAGACCTGGCGCTGGAGTATGACAGCACTACGCTGGAAGGCGAGATCTATCTCGATACACTGGCCAATGCTGGTTATACCAGAAGGGTAGAATATCAGCAGTTGCAGGCGCAGCTGAGACTGCAACAGGCCAATGTGCGGTACAACAAGTGGAGCTACATTCCTACGTTATCGGCCAACGGAGCTTATATCAGGAATTTCCTCAATGACGATTTTGCAAGGTTGTACAACCAGGGTTTTCCTAACTCCTATGCAGGTCTGACACTGGGCTTCCCCATTTTCCAGGGAGGCAAAAGAAAGAACAATATCATCATTGCAGAAAGGCAGGTGGAGCAGACCGAACTGGATCTAGTTGATTTCGCCAACCAGGCCAGCAGTGAGTACAAGACGGCTATGTCTCAATACAAAGCCAACCTGGCCAACTACGTTGCGTTGAAAGAAAACATGGAACTGGCCGCCGACGTGCACCGCATCATCGAACTGCAATATCGTGAGGGGATCAAGACCTACCTGGAGCTCATCACTGCGCAAACCGATCTCCGTGCTGCCCAGATCAATTATTTCAATGCAGTGTATGGCTTACTAAGTGCCAAGATCGATGTACAGAAGGCTGAAGGTTCAATCGATGTAGATCAGAAATAATAAAAAACAAACCAGGGATAAGGCCTACCGGGAAGAAGTCATTGACAACATTCGGCAATGGCGTCATTTTCCAGGCACGAACCGAACCATTAGAAATATCAAATACTTACGGATGAAACGAAGCATGACAAGTGTCGCAACCAGCAATATTTTCACTGCGGAGCTCTATCCGGCCATTAAAAATATTAAATACTTACGGATGAATATCACAAAGGTGTCCATAGTTCCTGCTTTACTGTTAACTCTCGTTGCCTGCAAAGGAAAACAGCAGCAGGCGCCTCCCGCCAATGCCCCGGTGCCGGTTGCGGTGGTTCAGGTATCTGAAAGCGGTAACGCTGTTTATTATGATGAATACCCTGCCACATTAGTTCCATTAAATCAATCAGAGATCCGGCCGCAGGTGACAGGTTATATAACCGGTATCCATTTTAAGGATGGTGCCAAAGTCGTAAAGGGTCAGAAATTATATACCATCGATCAGCAGACCTACCAGGCGAATTACCAGGCAGCGCTGGCCGAAGTGGCCGTGCAGGAAACCAACCTTGTAAAAGCTCAGAAAGATGCGGAGCGCTATCACGCGCTGGACAAACAGGATGCCGTAGCGAAACAGCAGGTAGACTATGCAGATGCAGCGCTGGCCGCAGCTAAAAAGCAACTGGCAGCAGCGAGGGCATCGGCCAACGCGGTTCGTGCCAATGTAAATTTTGCGACGATCTACGCGCCGTTCAGCGGAACCATTGGCATCTCCCAGGTGAGAATGGGAACCTCGGTTGTAGCGGGCCAGTCTATCTTAAATACCATCTCTACCGACAATCCGATGGCAGCCGATTTCGTAATCGATCAGAGCGAGATCTACCGCTTCTCTAAACTTCAGAATGCGCAGAATACCGTTGACTCTACTTTTTCGCTGGCCTTCGGCGATGACGTATATCCTCAGCATGGTAAGTTGCAGATCATTGACCGCGCGGTCGATCCGCAAACCGGCGCCATCAAAGTACGCCTGGTCTTTCCCAACAATAACCAGCTGTTAAAAGCAGGTATGAGCGGAACAGTGCGTGTACTCAATGCTGCGTCTTCCCGTTCAACCATGATCCCTTACAAAGCAGTAGTAGAGCAGCTCGGCGACTTCTTTGTATATGTATTGGCAGACAGCAGTAAAGTGACACAACGCAAAGTGTCCTTAGGTACGCAGATCGGCCCGAACGTATTGATCAAAGACGGTTTGCAGGCGGGAGAGACCATTGTTGTCGAAGGGGTGCAAAACCTGAGAGAAGGGGCGAAGATAACAACAGACACATCTAAAGTTAAAAGATGAGTTGATAGTTGTGAGTTGACAGATGGCCGTGACGCTCAACGGTCATCCCAGAAATTGATACAATAAACCGAAATTGTTGACGCTTGACAATTTGAAGATGATCACAACTGTCATCTGTGAACTGTCACCTGTCATCTAAAATAAAATTAATGATCGCAGATGTATTTATAAAGAGGCCGGTAACAGCAATCGTTGTTTCGATCGTTATTGTGTTAGTGGGTATTATTTCCATGCTCACGCTCCCTGTTGCCCAATACCCGGACATCTCGCCGCCCACGGTGCAGATCTCCGGTAACTTCACCGGTGCCGATGCCCAGACGGTGGAGCAAACCACTACTACTGCTATGGAAACGCAGATCAATGGTACGCCCGGCATGACCTACATGACGAGTAACAGTACCAGCAGCGGCCAGAGCAGTATCACGGTCAATTTTGAAGTAGGCACAGATATTAATATTGCCACGCTCGATGTGCAGAACCGGGTAAGCGTAGCAGAACCTACCTTGCCGGATGCGGTAAAGAGACTGGGTCTGACCGTTCGTAAAAGAAATCCGAGCATCATGACCGCGCTGGCTTTCTATTCTCCCAACGGCACCCACGATGCTACCTTTATCGGAAACTATGTCAACCTGTATGTAAAGGATGCCCTCGCGCGTGTGAAAGGTGTGGGCGATATCTTCTCCCGTGCTGATGACTTCAGTATGCGGGTGTGGCTCAATCCTTCCAAAATGGCAGCGCTGGGTATCGCTCCCGCCGAAGTGAACGCCGCCTTGCAGGAGCAAAACCTGCAGTCTGCAGCCGGTACCATTGGTGGCAATCCGCAGGCCGATCAGCAGGTATTCGAATACAGCTTATTGACCAACAGCCGGATCAATACACCGGAGCAGTTTGAAAATATTATTGTTCGCACAAGGCCCACCGACGGGAGTGTGGTATACCTGAAAGATATTGCCAAAGTGCAGTTAGGCAAATTTGATTACACAGCCAATGCATTTGTAAGTGGTAAGCCTGCCGCTTTCCTGCTGATCTACCAGGCGCCTGGAGCCAACGCGCTCGACACCTACGAAGGGATCAATGAGGCTTTGGAAAAGCTGCGGCCTACTTTTCCTAAAGACATAGATTTCAAAGTGCCTTTAGAAACAGCGACCGTGGTGCAGGTGTCCATCAGCGAGGTAATGCACACGCTGGTCGAAGCCTTGGTGCTCGTGGTATTGGTGGTGTTCCTGTTCCTGCAGAACTGGCGCGCGACGTTGATTCCCGTACTTGCGATCCCTGTGTCTTTGATCGGAACCTTTATCTTCTTCAACCTGTTAGGCTTTACCATCAACACGTTGACCCTGTTCGCATTTGTGTTGGCCATTGGTATTGTGGTGGATGATGCGATCGTGGTAGTGGAAGCCATTCAGCATAATATCGATAGCAGGGGTATGTCGCCCAAAGACGCGACGGTGAAGGCCATGAAAGAAATTTCTGCGCCGGTAATCGCAATCGCGCTGATCCTGGCTGCAGTATTTATTCCTGTTGGATTTATACCCGGTATCGTAGGGCGTCTCTACCAGCAGTTCGCCATTACTATTGCGGTATCGGTGCTGCTCTCTGCGTTTGTGGCCTTGTCACTGACGCCCGCCTTGAGTATGTTACTGTTGAAGCCTACTGATACCAGCGGAAAAAGCAGCAACCTCCTGACCCGCTTTTTTGACCGGTTTAACCGCTGGTTCAATAAAGTGACCCTGGGCTATACCAAAAGTGTAGGAAAGTGGATCCGTAAAACGCCCTATGTGGTGACTTTGCTCATCGCCATCATCGTTGTGATGATCTTCCTGTTCAAAACAAAGGCCACCGGATTTATCCCTACAGAAGATGAAGGCCGGATGTATGTTACCTACGAGTTGCCCGAGGGAACCAGCACCACGAGAAGTATCGAGATGATCAAAAAGATCATGGCGCGCGTGGAAAGTCTTCCCGAAGTAGATGTAGTCGGGGGTCTCGCTGGTTTAAATATTGTGAGCTTCAGCTCCAAATCCAACGTAGGTACCATGTTCGTTAAGCTGAAAGCATGGGACGACCGCAAAGGTGCGGAGCACCACGTGAACGCGGTGATCGCCAAAGTGATCGCATCCACGCAGGATATCAAGGAAGCCCGGGTCATGCCGATTGCGCCTCCCGCGATCCCCGGTCTGGGAGCTACGGCCGGCTTCTCCTTCCAGTTGCAGCAGGTAGGATCTACAGATGATGTGAAACAGTTTGAGGCGGTGGCGCAAAAGTTCCTGCAAACCGTGAACTCGCAGCCCGCCATTGGAAGGGCATTCACCTTCTTCAATGCAAGAACCCCGAGCTACCAGGTAGATGTCAATAAAGAACTGGCCAAGAAGATGGGCGTGAATGTGGCCGAAGTGTACAGCACGCTTTCCAACTTCCTCGGAAGTAGCTATGTCAATGACTTCAATATTTACGGACGGAATTTCCGGGTGATGACCCAGGCTGATTACCTGTACCGTGGATCTCTCGATGACCTGAGAGATTACTACGTGCGCAATAGTCAGGGAGCCATGGTGCCGCTTAATATGCTGATCACGACCAGGATGATCGAAGCGCCTGCCGTAATTTCCCACTACAACATCTACCGGTCGGTAGAGATCAATGGTGCACCCAAAGACGGCGCGAGTAGCGGCGAAGCCATCGAGGCGTTGCGCGAAGCGGCGAAGACGTTACCGGCAGGATATGGGTATGAGTTTTCAGGGATGAGCCGGGAAGAGATCGCAGCGGGTGATCAGCAGACCACGATTTTCGCTATCTCGATCGTGTTCGTATTCCTGTTCCTTGCAGCCCTGTACGAAAGCTGGTCGGTGCCATTCTCCGTGTTACTGGCCGTGCCCGTGGGCGCTTTCGGATCGATCCTGGCGTTGACATTATTGCCCAAGTTATCTAACAATATCTACGCGCAGATTGGCTTGATCACCCTGATCGGTCTGGCAGCGAAAAACGCTATCCTGATCGTAGAGTTTGCCAAGGAGCGGGTGGACAAAGGAATGGATGTGGTACAGGCCACGCTGCAGGCCGTGCGGCTGCGGCTCCGCCCGATCATCATGACCTCGCTCGCCTTTATATTAGGGGTGGTTCCGCTGATGATCGCGTCTGGTGCGGCTTCTGTGAGCCGGCAAACCATCGGATGGACGGTATTTGGCGGAATGTTGGCGGCCACGTCCCTGGCGATTTTCATCGTACCGGTGCTGTATGTATTAATTACCAAGATCAGTTACGGTAAGAAAAAGCCCAAAACGACCTAAAACAGTGTCATGATATTAAGCGATAGCCGGGGCGTCAGCTTCGGCTATTTTGTTGCCGACAGGGTGGCAGTCCACTATTTTTGGTAAGATAATTGCCGCTGTTTAAGTGTTAAAATAAAAGATGGGAATACTAAGTTTAATTCCCATCTTTGTAAAAATTTTTTAACATGCCACACCCGTATGGCGTTAAAATTCAAAAAATAATTAATGCTTCTGAACGGGAAGAAGCATAACGAATCAATTTTAGATGGCAGTACCGCAGAAACCAACTTTTAACCGTCCGCCTGGCGCGGGTGGTCCTTATAGGCCGGGAGGCAATAAACCAAACAGAGGCAACTTTAGAGGACGCTTTCCACAGAAAGAAGCTGAACACCGAATCAATCATCACATCAGGGTACCACAGGTAAGACTCGTGGGCGACAATGTAGAGGTGGGCATTTATTCTACACAAGAAGCGCTGAAGATCGCGCAGCAGCAGGAATTGGATCTGGTCGAAATTTCACCAACCGCAGATCCCCCCGTGTGCAAGATCATCGATTATAATAAATTCCTTTACGATAAGAAGAAGAAGGAAAAGGAGATGAAGGCTAAAAGTAAAGCGACCGAGATCAAGGAAATCCGCTTTACACCTAACACGGACGATCATGACTTTGACTTTAAAGCAAAGCACGCCGAAGGTTTTCTCAAAGATGGCAATAAAGTAAAAGCCTATGTGCAATTTAAAGGACGTGCGATCCAGTTTCAGGATCGTGGACAGTTGTTATTGCTCAAGTTTGCTGAGCGGCTGGCAGAGTTTGGAACGCTTGAAAACATGCCCAAGCTCGAAGGGCGGCGCATGCTGGCGATGATTGCTCCCAAAGCCGCAGCTAAAAAAAAATAAACGCATACTATTGTATAGATACCACCCGCTTTGCTGGTGGTATTTTTTTGCCCGAACCGGTTCGGGCTGTGTTTTTCAGGAGGGGACAGAAGGCGATTCTTTGCGCCGGTATGCCTGTCCCGGCCGATCCAGTCTGCCGTACAGGAAGCCTTCAGAACAGGGTGTCAGCGCAGGTGAACGGAGAATGAGCCGGACAGGGTTTACGAAAATGTCCAACAAGTTCTTGCATATGAAATGAGACGGGTGCCTAACATTTTCTCTTTTTATGTGATTTTTTTACCGCGAAGCGCGCAAAGATTTGTTCGCAGAGCACGCAGAGTAGGAAGTCGTTTAACCTTTCGATATTTTCAGCAGAACATTTCAAAATAATATCCTCTTTCAAAGCGAACCGAAGCGCCCGCCCGTGCCGGGACGGACGGGAAGGAATCCCGCCTGACCCGGTCTGACGGCCTCCGTCTGACCGTTTCTGTACGCAAGCACCCATCAAATCATCGGATCAGAAAGCGCTACCAGCGCCAGGAATTAGTGCGGGGCCGCTGAAGCCATAAAGACCGGCATGAAATATCGCTCTTATGGCACACATCATCCGGCTCCATCCCTTTCGCAGAGTGAAAAAGGTTTAAACAACGCCAGGATAAAAATGTTATGCACGCAATGAGAAAGCCAAAATATTTATTATCTTTCTCCCTGTCAAAAGCTTTGCGGAAGAAGACAGGAAAAGAAGATAGGCATAAGCGGATCATAATATTTTTCCGGCCAATTGAACAACGATTTGCCATCCGATCAGGCATTTTTGATGATGATAAAGCACATTACCATTTAAAAAGTATAATAAAGGATGAAAAAATTCAATCTGATTATTGCCTGTAGTTTATTACTCAGCCTGGCGGGCAGCGCCCAGGAAAAGCGGCCCGATCCACAGCCGCCTATCGATACCTACGAAAAATTTAAGGTAGGCATGGCCGGCTACACGTTTATCAATTTTGGCATTGATACGACTTTAGAAACGATGGAAAAAAGCGATGTACACTATTTGTGCATCAAAAGCTTTCATTTGCCCTTAGACGCCAATGCCGCTCAGATTGCGGCTTTTCATGAAAAGCTGAAGGCAAAAGGAGTTACCGGTTATGCCGTAGGACCTATTTATATGAAGACCGAGAAAGAAGTCGATGAGGCTTTTGAGTACGCCAAAAGGGTAGGGGTTAAACTGATTGTAGGCGTTCCTAACTATGAGCTATTGCCCTATGTCAATAAGAAGGTGAAGGAGTACGATATGAAATACGCCATACATCTACATGGTCCGGATATCAAGCTGTACCCTGATGCCGACGATGTATGGAAGCACGTGAAAGATCTTGATCCGCGTATGGGCATGTGTTTAGACATTGGCCACGACACCCGCAATGGAAAAGACCCGGTAGAAGATCTTAAAAAATATCACACGCGTGTGTTCGATATGCACCTGAAAGATGTAACCGCTCCTACCAAGCAGGGCTATTCAGTAGAAGTAGGACGGGGGATCATTGACTTTCCCGCCTTCGTGAAGATGATGCGTAAGGTAGGCTACACGGGCATCCTGAGCCTGGAACATGAACGAAACATGAAAAATCCGTTCGCCGGTATAGCAGAGTCGATCGGCTATATACGTGGTGTGATCAGGACAACAAAATAATAGTCAGTAAATGAAATGACCGGTAAGCTACGCGATAGGCGTGGCTTTTTTTTTCGAATGTTGTATAACATGGTGTTTTCCTGAAAAGCCGATAAAAGAAAAACCCGCCGATAGGCGGGTCAAATATGATTGTTGAGCTTCAACTTAAATAATATCCATCGCTTTCACGAAGAAAGTAGTAACGAAAGGCAATATCAGCGTCAGCCACGGCCAGTGCGTAAAGCAGGCAAATATGAATGCAAACGTAGAGATCAGGAATAAAACCCACATCAACCCTTTATTTTTTGTAACAGAAGCCATATTGTATATCGTTTTGCTGCAAATTTAGGCGATGCAGCTGATAAATAAGTGCTTTGCAACCTTTATTTTTGAAACAACACGGCACAGTGATCGGAGTCTGATTGGCCTTTTGATTGAAATAAAAATCCAAAGTCTAACGCGCAAATGATCTTATTGTGTGTATATTGTACACACTATAAAAGTAGTGACTAATTCATGAAACTGATCTTCTTTCTAAAATATCACACCCGTTTTGGCGAACGCCTGTATATCACCGGCAACCTGCCAGAGCTGGGATCCGGCCAGGACCCTGTACCTATGCGCTATTTCAACGATGAATACTGGCGTTTGGAAATAAACCTTGCAGAAGTTCAAACCGGTCAACATTTTTCCTACCGGTATATCCTCAAAGATGAAGAAGGGGCGCAGGTGGATGAGTTTCACCAGGCGCGGACGCTATCGATAGATAACGGCAAGCTACAGAAGGTTACCGTTTACGACACCTGGAACTTTGCCGGCGCTATCGCCAACGCGTTTTACACGGCTCCGTTTCAGCAGGTATTGTTACCCGCGCGTGCGCCTGACGCATTGCCGACAGGACACGCTCACACGCATATCTTCAAAGTGAAAGCACCGCTCATCGGCGGCGAGCATTCGGTTTGCCTGCTGGGTGAAGTGGACGCCCTGGGTGCGTGGGATACAGGGAGTCCGCTGCCGATGACATTTGACGGCGAGCAGTGGACGCTGGGCCTCGACCTGACGACAACTCAATCTCCTTTTGCTTACAAATACGGGATTTTCGATCACCAGGAAAAAACGTTCGTCGCCTTTGAAGAGGGCGGAAACCGCGTTTGTTTTGAACAAGCCGTCCCTAAACAGCAAACCGTCCTCCAGGATGGATTTTTAAACATGCCTGATCAGACCTGGCGCGGGGCGGGCGTCTCCATTCCCGTGTTCAGTTTGCGGAGCAAGAGCGGCCTCGGTGTGGGTGAGTTTAAGGACCTCAAGCTGCTGGCAGACTGGGCGGCCGCCACCGGCCTGAAGCTGATCCAGATCCTTCCTGTAAACGACACCACGGCGACGGGCACCTGGCTTGATTCTTATCCCTACGCCGCCATTTCGGCCTTTGCGTTGCATCCGCTTTATATTCATCTCGAAGACATAGACGTCAGGCAAGATAAAAAGATGAAGGAGATGCTCCGCAACAAGCGGCAACAACTCAACGAACTGGCGCAGGTGGACTACGAGGCCGTAATGAAGCTGAAGCGCTCCGTGTTGCAAGAGCTTTTTCAAACTGCTGCCCAAACGTTCCGGAAGGAGTCAAGCTATCAGTCTTTTTTCAGGGAAAATAGCCACTGGCTGAAACCCTACGCCGCCTTTTGTTACCTGAGAGACCAGTTTGGCTCACCGGACTCCGGCAAATGGCCGGTCAACAGCGTTTATCAGGAAGCAGCAATAGAAGCGTTCTTTGATGCCGCGCACGAAGCGCAGCAAGAGGTGTTATTTCATTGCTATGTACAATACCAGCTACACCTGCAGCTCAGCGATGCGGTCGCCTATGCGCGCAGCAAAGGCGTGATCATCAAAGGCGATATCCCGATCGGCGTTTACCGCTTTGGCTGTGATGCCTGGACGGCACCCGATCTCTATCATATGGAATTGCAGGCCGGTGCGCCCCCGGATGATTTCGCCGTCAAAGGCCAGAACTGGGGCTTTCCCACGTATAACTGGAAGAAGATGCAGGATGATGGCTTCGACTGGTGGCACAAGCGTTTTCAGCAAATGGGCCATTATTTTGATGCGTTCCGTATCGATCATATCCTGGGCTTTTTTCGCATCTGGAGCATTCCGCTCGATGCCGTTCAGGGCATTATGGGCCGGTTCGATCCCTGCATTCCTGTTCAGGCCAACGAGTTTGGCGAAAAAGGTGTCTGGCTGGATTACGAACGCTTTTGCCTGCCTTATATTACGGACGACGTGCTGCGCGAGGTCTTTCATGATCATGCAGACCAGGTGAAAGGACGTTTTCTGCAGAAGCGGGGTCCCGGTCAATATGTGTTGCTCCCTGAGTTCGATACGCAGCGTAAAGTCGAAGCGTTTTTCAAAAATGGGTCAGACAGCGAAACTGTTTTGTTGCGCGACGGATTGTATGAACTGATCAGTAACGTGATTTTGTTGGAGCAGGAAGGTTCCGGCAAGACGGCCTTTCATTTCCGGATAGCGATCGACCAGACTACTTCTTTCCGGCATTTGCAGCCGCAGGTGCGGGAAAAGATATGGGAGATGTATGTCGACTATTTTTACCGGCGGCAGAATGAATTCTGGCGAAAGGAAGCCCTGAAAAAGCTGCCCAGGCTGAAGGAAGCCACCAACATGCTTATCTGCGGCGAAGACCTGGGCATGGTGCCCGAAACGGTTCCCGGTGTGATGAAACAGCTCGGTATCTTGAGCCTGGAAATCCAGAGAATGCCGAAGCAGCCGGGCATTACCTTCTTTCATCCGGCTCAGGCGCCTTACCTGTCCGTTGTCACGCCATCCACTCACGACATGAGTACGATCCGGGGCTGGTGGCAGGAAAACAGACCCTTGATCCAGCAGTTTTACAATAACGAATTGGGTCAGAGTGGGGCCGCACCTCTTTTTTGCGAACCCTGGATCAACCGTGCGATCGTGTTGCAGCATCTGTATTCGCCCGCCATGTGGAGTATCTTTCAACTCCAGGATCTCCTGGGAATGAGCCCCGAACTGCGCCGCGACAATCCGGATGATGAACGTATTAATATCCCCGCCAACCCGCAACATTACTGGAGGTACCGGATGCATATTGCCCTGGAGCAGCTGTTAAAAGAAACAGCTTTTAACGAAGAGCTGAAGGGATATGTGGAGCGTAGCGGCAGGGGATAAGAAAGACGGGTCAGGCTTTCGCGACCCGGTCTGACGGTCAGCTTAGGAAAAACCTTCGCCCGCCGAGGTCAGAGGTGGGTAGGCTAAGTTTTTAAGGAAATGGATGAATTGCTATGGCAGCACGATGGGAGTTCCGCGACCCCGGTCCGACGGTCCCCGTCTGACCGTTGGAAACCGAACCATTGTTTCCCGTCGCTCGGACCGGAGCCCCGCCCGGACGACACGGACGGGGAGGAATCTCATTTCAATAGCATGAGATGGTTCGGCTCCACTGCGTTGCGCTCACCATGACGATCGTTATGGGTTGTGGTTTCGACCGAAGTGGAACCTGGCGTCCGGACGGTACGCACGCGGAGGAATCTCTTTTCAATGACATAAGATCGCTTTCGCTTCGCATCAAGACTAACAAATGGCATTCTCCATTACAAACAGGGACAAAACCCCGCCAAGGCACCTCCACACTAAGTAAATCTACCTCGAAGGTACCCCGGCCCGGCTCTCAGGTGGGTCGTCGCACCTTTTTCCCGGGTTGGCGAAGCCTCAAACCTTCGCCGATTCAGGTCCGGGGGTGGGGGTGCCTACCTCAACAGCACGCCTGGGGGAGTGTTGTAGCCGAAAAAGCCGAGCTCCGGAGCTTCGTACGCCGAGGTTTGAGATCCCCCCTGTGTACCTAAAGAGGTATCTCCATCCAGCTCCAGGCTTCGCCAACTTAGGAAAAACCTTCGCCCACCGAGGTCAGAGGTGGGTAGGCCAAGTTTTTAAGGAAATGGATGAATTGCTAGGACAGCACGATGGGAGTTCCGCGACCCCGGTCCGACGGTCTCCGTCTGACCGTTGAAATGATGGAGTTCCGCGACCCGGTCTGACGGTCCCCGTCTGACCGTTGGAAACCGAACCATTATTTTCCGTCACTCCGACCGGAGCCCCGCCCCGGACGGCACGGACGGGGAGAAATCTCGCTCAATAACATGAGATGGTTCGGCTGCGCTATGTTCCCCGTCCCCTTGGGGCCGGGCAGGCGCTCACCATGACGGTAAAATAGAGGCCATTGTTGTTCGTCGTTCCGACCGCAGCGCAGCGAAGCCGAGGAATCTCATTCAATAACATAAGATGGTTCGACTGCGCTATGTTCCCCGTCCCCTTGGGGCCGGGCAGGCGCTCACCATGACGATCGTTATGGGTTGTGGTTTCGACCGAAGTGGAACCTGGCGTCCGGACGGTACGCACGCGGAGGAATCTCAACAAAAAAGATCCGTTCGCCCCGGACATTTCAATTCAATAATTCCCCTCACTTTTCCCGCCTTCCACGATCGCCACACTGGCGCTGCATCCTAATCTGGTCGCTCCGGCCTCGATCAGTTGTTGGGCAAAAGCGTGATCGCGGATGCCGCCGCTGGCTTTGATGCCGGTGCCTTGGGGCAAATGTTTTTTAAACAGCTCAACAGCATGAATGCTCGCGCCTTTTTCCGCATACCCTGTGGAAGTCTTTAAATAATCAATTCCGGCGGCACCATATAGCTCACAACATTTGATCATTTCATCGTCCGTCAACACACCACTTTCAATGATGATCTTTACGGTTTTGCCTTTTTCCCTGATGATCGGAATCAGATGATTCGCTTCATTCGCCAGGTACTGCCAGTCGTTGTTCTTAAGCGCAATCAGGTTGATCACAATGTCCAGTTCGTCTGCCCCGTCTACGATCGCCAGCAGGGTTTCCGCCAGTTTGGCTTCGATGGCCGAATAGCCAAACGGGAACCCTATCACGGTGCAGGTTTTCACAGAGCTACCCTGCAACAGCGCTGCTGTCTTTTTCACAAAAGGCGGTGGCACGCATGCCGACGCAAACTGGTACTGTATTGCTTCCGAACATACTTTTTCAATATCGCTGATCAGCGTAGTGGGTTTCAGGATCGTATGATCGATATATTGATGGAGCTGCATATACTTAATATTTTGGCTTCAAAAATAAGTGAAGGTCGTGAAATGGGGTAACGGGTTTGGTTATAAGACCAATGCGATCGGGGAAAAGTCAATATCCGGACAGGCAATGACGCGGTAATTATTTACAAAATTTTCATCGTCGGGTACCTCAAATAGTTTGTAACTTCCGTCCAATAATTAATCGAAAACTATGGATACTTTATTACAATTAAGAAATGAATTAACCGAGGAGTACAACACAACAAAGAAATTCCTGGAAGTATTTCCCGAAGGGAAAAACGATTATGCTCCGCATGAAAAAAGCATGAAGCTGATGCACCTGGCGCAGCATATCACGGAAGTGTTTGGCTGGGCCTCTTTTATGCTCAAAACCGAATACCTCGACCTCGCAGAGGGCGACAGGCCCGCCTTGTATGAAAGCAGGCAACAACTGCTGGATGCCCTGGAAAAGAATTACAACGATTCGTTGAAAGCCCTGGAAGCCGCTACAGAAGCGGATTTGGAACCGATGTGGAGCCTTAAGTATGGTGGCAACACGCTGGCGGAATGGACGAAATACAATGCAATAAGGCATTCGCTGAACCAGGTGACCCATCACCGCGCGCAACTCGGAGTTTATTACCGTTTGAATGATATTAAGTTGCCCGGAAGTTATGGCCCTTCAGCTGATGATCAAAACTTTTAAAAATAGAAGATGAATCCTGCTTCAAAGCCATTGTTCGTTTTGAGGCAGGATTATTTACCCAGCAGCCAGTTTTTCGTTCTTTTGAAAATATCTACCTTCCGCGGTTTGGCCAGACCGTCGTGTGTGAGTTGCTGCGTATAATGTTCTTGTAACTGTAGCCCGTAAGACCGGTGGTCAGCAGGCGCGTCTTCGCGGAGCAATTGCGTAATATAGGGTTCGACGGTGTTGCCTAATGTCCCGTTGACGGATACGGTATAATAGCCACTTCTTAAATGAGGATGGCGATTGAGATTGTTTTCCGGCTGGCCGTTCTCAGCAAAATAATCGATCTGAAAAATCCGTGGATCCAGCTTTTTAAGTCTTTTCGTGCCCCGCCTTTCATTCCGCCAGGGATGTTCTTTTTGATGCAGCTGCGACAATAAAAAATCTTTTTCCCACAAAGTGACCTGGTGCGACATCAGGAACGAAGACTGACCGTTATCCAGTTCGGCGACGTTGAAGCCTTCGATAAAAACGTCAGTCTCTTTAGTGACGTAAGCATCAGAGCTATGAAGCTTCACCTGCTTCCAGCCATGATCCCCGGTCAATGAAAAAAGGGTATTGAAAAATGCGCCGTTTACCGGGCTGGTGAGCCACATGTCTTCCTGGAAGTACAGGATATATTTTTCCTTTATGGTTTCTCTTAACAACAGCGCCAAACGGTCCGCCCATTCACCTTTGCCGGATTGTATATTTTGAAAGGGACCAAAGGCAAAAGGTTGCTCTTCGGTGGCGAAGTAATAATTGCATTGAATGTTGAAGTCCCAGTTTTTACTGAAGAAGATCTCAAAACCTTTATACAAAAAAGCATAACGGTCGCAGGTGTGAACAATCAGTGCAATATCGCCAGACTTCATGTGGAAGAAATGTTTACACGAATATATAGTAAATTAATCCAATAGATGGGTTAATGGCAGCGAACATTGCGGATGCCTGTTAGTATTTGTACAGTCTGGCAATATGGATGTCCGGTCATCCTTTACTTTTTCCGGGTTCTTCCTTCGGAAACTCAAGGTATTTTGATCTATATTCGATGTTTAAACTACTGAGCATGCATTATATCAAAAGATCCCTGTTTTTCCCGTTATTATTTTCAGTCTCGCTGGTAATAGCACAGTCCGATATACCGGCAGATCCGGTAGTGGAAGCTATTGTGAAAGAAGCGACCGATAACTCTAAATTAGAAGTGTTAGGACATGAATTGCTGGACGGCATTGGTCCGCGGTTAGTGGGTACACCTGAGATGAAACAGGCGGGCGACTGGGCTATTGAAAAATACAGGAGCTGGGGCATTCCTGCGCATAGCGAAAAGTGGGGCGAATGGCGCGGCTGGCAAAGAGGTCCTGCTCATTTCGAACTGGTGCATCCGCGAATGAAGTCCCTCGAAGGCATGCAGCTGGCCTGGAGCCCTGGTACCAATGGCAAAACAGTGACTGCAGAAGTGATCCTGTTGCCGGCAGTGGCCAACAGCGCTGAGTTTGAGAAATGGTTACCCGCGGTGAAAGGAAAGTTCGTGATGATCTCCATGCTTCAACCTACCGGTCGTCCTGATAAGAACTGGGAAGAATTTGGTACAAAGGAATCCATCGCAAAGATGAATCGTGAGCGCGACAGTGCCTCCGAGGCCTGGGCCGCTCGTATGAGAAATACGGGCTACGCTTCACGAGCGCTACCGGCCGCCCTCGAAAAGGCGGGCGCACTGGGAGTGATTACCAACTATTGGTCTAAGGCTGTTGGTGCGGATAAAATCTTTGGTGCTTACACCAAGAAAGTACCTACCATTGATTTGTCGCTGGAGGATTACGGATTGGTGTACCGGCTGGCGCAATCTGGTCAGAAACCTAAAATGAATATGACCGTAACTTCCAAAATGTTACCGCCGGCGCCCACTTTTAATATCATTGCTGAACTCAAAGGCGTTGAAAAGCCAAACGAGTATGTGATCCTTTCAGCTCACTTTGATTCCTGGGACGGCGCTACCGGTGCGACAGACAACGGCACCGGGACATTGACGATGATGGAAGCAATGCGTATCCTGAAAAAAGTGTATCCTAATCCGAAGCGGACGATCCTCGTGGGGCATTGGGGTAGTGAGGAACAAGGACTGAATGGCTCGCGTGCTTTTGTGGAAGATCATCCGGAGATCGTTGCTAATATACAGGCCGTGTTCAACCAGGACAACGGTACGGGCCGCGTCACCAGCCTGCAGGGAATGGGCTTTTTGCATTCCTACGATTACCTGGGCCGGTGGTTGTCCAAAGTGCCGCAGGACGTTCGCAAGTATGTTGAAACCAGCTTTCCGGGCCAACCAGGTACCGGCGGCTCGGATTTTGCCTCTTTTGTAATGGCGGGCGCGCCCGCGTTTTCATTGAGCTCTCTGAGCTGGGATTATGGAACAATCACCTGGCATACCAACCGGGATACTTACGATAAAATTGTATTTGATGACCTGCGCAACAACGCGATCCTGACTGCTGTTATGGCCTACGCGGCGAGCGAAGATCCGCAGAAGGCCTCGAGAGAACAGGTGGTCTTGCCCGTAGATCCGCGAACCGGAAAACCACGCGAGTGGCCGAAGCCAGTATCGCCGACAAGAAGGGGCGGGTTGGATTAGTGCGTAGTCGATTGGGGATAGGGAAGAGGAACTGATATGTGAGGAGCGCTGTTCATCTTTTGATGAGCCTGTTGAAGATTGATTAGGCTAACGGTAAATGCTATCTTAGAGATACCGGGCTAGGATAACTATTGTAGTGCAATAAAAAATGGTGGAGCGGATCCACCATTTTTTTTTAGTATCGTTGCGCTTGGCGGGACGTAAGTTTA
The DNA here is from genome assembly GCF_055693045.2 of Niabella sp. ZPM-14. Taxonomy (NCBI): domain Bacteria; kingdom Pseudomonadati; phylum Bacteroidota; class Chitinophagia; order Chitinophagales; family Chitinophagaceae; genus Niabella; species Niabella sp. ZPM-14. Next base: position 1,477,143 of record NZ_CM181148.1, on the reverse strand, counting down.
TACTTTAACACAGGTCTTACAGGCTTTTTTTGCGAAGCGATTTTTTTGCTTCATTCACTTCCTGTTGGGCTTGTTCTATCTGCAGCCGGGCTTCCTTCATCGCTTTCTCAATCTGCGGCTGAAGATCGCGGGTAGCCTGCTTTACTTCTTCTGTAATTTTTTCCGTGTCGATCTGCGAGAGCGCAGCAGCCACCTTTGATTGAATGGATGCGGCATCGACATTGGCCAGCGCCAGATGAGCGTCTTCCAATGCTTCGTTCACATCGCTTTGAACGTCGTGAATCGCAACGCTCTTCAATGCTTCGGCCACTTCTTTAGCAATATCACGTTCTTTCAATTCTTTTTTAGCACGCTCCAGGCTGGCATATACTTCATCCAGGTCCGACAGCTTCCGGTTGCAATCGCCGGGAATCGTATCAGATATAGAAAAGAACTTGCCGAAGACACCGGGGGCCATTGGGATGCTCCAGGAAGAAAGTGTCACGATTATCGTAGCAGCGGCAACTGTTATTAAGGCAAAAGATAAAAGTTTGGAGGTAGAAGGGGTCATGATAGTAGTTTTAAGTTATTGTTCAGTGTGAAAGTACGATATAGTTCGTATTTAACCACACGAAATTTCACTTTAAAGAAATATTAACAATTCATGCTGGCGTGTAAACGTACAGGCAGAGGTCGAACTACTGCTTGCGCTGTTGGCTTCTAACTCAACAAAAGAAAAAAGCCACTCTTACTTAAGAGTGGCTTTAATTTATTGTCATGGGACATCACCCAATAAAACTTTCTTATGCTTCCTGTGCGTCGGCTTTCTCTTTGATGGAGAATACTAGTTTATCCGCCTCCTTGTCAAAACCCACTTCCAGCACATCTCCGGGTTTCACGCTCATGTTCAGGATCTCTTCCGCCAGCGGGTCTTCCAGGTATTTCTGGATGGCGCGGTGTAAAGGACGTGCGCCAAATTGCTGATCGTAGCCCTTATCCGCCAGGAACGTCTTCGCGTCTTCTGTCAACGTTAAGCCGTAACCCAAAGCCTCAATACGTTTCAGCACGCCTTTCATCGAAATGTCGATAATGCTGAAGATATTTTCTTTGGTAAGGCTGTTGAAGATCACCACATCATCAATACGGTTTAAGAACTCAGGAGAGAACGTGCGTTTCAGCGCTTTCTCGATCACCGCCTTGTTTTCTTCATCTTCATTCTGCAAACGCGACTGAGTAGCAAAACCTACACCTGAACCGAAGTCTTTCAATTGACGTACACCAATATTAGACGTCATGATGATGATGGTATTCTTGAAGTTCACTTTTCTTCCCAGTCCATCGGTCAGTTGTCCGTCGTCCAGCACCTGCAACAGGATATTGTAGATATCAGGATGCGCTTTTTCTATTTCGTCCAGCAAGATAACGCTGTACGGTTTGCGGCGCACTTTCTCCGTCAGCTGTCCGCCTTCTTCATAACCCACATATCCGGGAGGCGCACCGATCAGCCTGCTCACCGTAAATTTTTCCATGTATTCACTCATGTCGATCCGGATCAGCGAATCTTCTGAGTCGAAGAGATATCGTGCCAGTGAGCGGGCCAATTCTGTCTTACCCACACCTGTCGGACCCAGGAAGATAAAGCTACCAATGGGTTTCTTAGGATCTTTTAAACCGACGCGGTTTCTCTGGATCGCTTTCACCACTTTCAGGATAGCGTCGTCCTGGCCGATGACCATGCCTTTCATGTCTTCGGTCATCTTGCGCAGCTTCTCGGTTTCTGCTTCCACCATCTTCCTGACAGGAATACCCGTCATGATGTTGATGACTTCGGCGATATCTTCGTCTGTGATCGGGTAGCGCTTGTGTTTGCTTTCTTCTTCCCACTGGGCTTTGGCGCGCTCCAGCTCTTCCGCCAGTTTCTTTTCCGTGTCGCGCAGCGACGCAGCCTCTTCAAACTTCTGGCTTTTTACAACGCGGTTCTTTTCTTCTTTAACGTCTTCTATTTTCTTTTCCAGTTCCACAATGTTCTCCGGAACATTGATGTTCTTTAAGTGAACCCGCGCACCCACTTCATCCATCACGTCGATGGCTTTGTCGGGCAGCAAGCGATCCGTCACATAGCGGTCGCTCAGCTTGACACATGCCTCAATAGCATCGTCTGTATAAGTGACACTGTGGAAGTCCTCGTATTTCGATTTGATATTATTGAGGATCTGCATGGTTTCATCAACGCTGGGCGGATCTACCATTACTTTCTGGAAACGGCGATCTAATGCTCCATCTTTTTCGATATACATGCGGTATTCGTCAAGCGTTGAAGCGCCGATGCATTGCAGTTCTCCACGGGCCAATGCCGGTTTGAAGATATTGCTGGCATCCAGCGATCCGCTGGCGCCACCTGCACCCACGATCGTGTGCATCTCATCAATAAACAGGATCACATCGCGGTTCTTTTCGAGCTCGTTCATGATCGCTTTCATGCGTTCCTCAAACTGGCCGCGGTACTTGGTACCTGCCACCAGGGAGGCCAGATCGAGCGATATCACTCTTTTATCGAACAGCACGCGACTTACACGTCTTTGTACAATACGTAGTGCCAGACCTTCTACGATGGCCGTCTTACCCACGCCCGGTTCGCCGATAAGGATAGGATTGTTCTTTTTACGGCGGCTCAAGATCTGCGACACGCGTTCAATCTCTTTTTCGCGGCCAACAATCGGATCGAGGTTACCACTTTCTGCCAGCTTGGTTACATCGCGGCCAAAGTTGTCAAGCACCGGAGTTTTACTTTTGGTGTTCGATTTGGAAGCCGAGCCTTTTGACTGTTGCGAATATTTCTTTTCGTCTTCAAACTCGTCGTCCCCTTCTTCACCAAATTCTGCACGAGGTTCGTTGGATTTCACGATGCCCAGTTCCTGGCGGAACATATCGTAATCCAGGTCATACTGGTTCAATATCTGCGTAGCGATATTTTCTTTGTTTTTTAAAATGGAGAGCATCAGGTGTTCTGTTTCCACCTGGTTACTCTTCAAAGCTTTTGCTTCGAGCACGGTGACACGTATCACTTTCTCAGCCTGCTTTGTCAGCGGAAGGCTATTAATGTTAGCGATATTTTTTCCCGTCTTGTCTTTTATTGCTAATTCAATTTCTTTACGCAGTTCAAAGATGTCTATATTAAAGCCTTTTAGGATTCGTATAGCGGTGTTATCTCCCTCACGTATTAAACCGAGCAGCAAATGTTCCGTGCCGATGAAATCATTCCCCAGCCGGAGTGCTTCCTCCCTGCTGTAAGAGATGATTTCTTTCACCTGAGTTGAAAAATTATTATCCATATTATTTAGATAAAGTGATTAGTTACAATATTAACAAATATATTTGGTACTGGTTTACGTTATTTGTAAACACCTGTCCTAGTTAAACTACCTTGTTCTTTCTGTGGAGACGTGCAGTGGTTGCAGACTGGCAGGATGTTGATCAAATTACCTTTACTCAAATTTCTAATTACATGCAGGTCAAAATAGATACCAAAGAAAAATTTCACGTAATCGCGCCAATTGAACAGGTCCTTTCTGCTACTATGACAGAAAGTATGAAAGTAGTGTTGCTTCCTTATGTAAAAAATACGATAAAAAATGTGGTGTTTGATATGCACCATGTGACGGGCATAGAGTTCGCTGCAGCAGAACAATTGCTTCATATTCAGCAGGATTTTTACGAGAACAACGGGTCGTTTGTGACGTGTTGTTTAAGCGAAGCGGTTGAAACATTTTTGGCAGACCATGAACTTTTAGAGCTTTTAAATGTTGCGCCCACTCAAAGCGAAGCATCGGACATCGTTCAGATGGAAGAGATAGAGCGCGAGCTGATGGATGATGATGTTCTGGAATAGCCCGGTCCTGATCAGGAACAAATTTTTTGTAATTTTAAGAAAATTGTTAGAACATGTTAGCTGTTACCGGGACATATAAAGACGGATTTGTCAAATTCGATAAAGAGTATAAATCGGATAAGCCTGTTAAAGTAATCGTGACTTTCCTGGAGGAAGTAGCAATTCACTCAGAAAAAAAATTATCATTTGCAGACTTTTCTTTTTCTGAAAGCCGCAAAATGCTTGACAACTATAAAGGCTCTTTATCGGAAGCAGTGATGGAAGAAAGAAGACAGGATCTATGAAGATTTTTCTTGACACCTCTTCTTTGCTAAAGCTATATCACAGCGAACCCGGAGCGGAAGCTCTGGACACTCTATTTTCAGAAATGGTAATCACCGGGGTTTTTCTTTCTGAAATTTCTAAGGTTGAATTTAGCTCCGCACTTTGGAAAAAGGTTCGAGTGAAGGAAATTGAGAAAGACATTGCCGAAAAGGTTATCGGCCTTTTTGAAAAGGATTTTGGAAAATATATCTTCATCACCATTGATAATGCCTTGTTGGAGCAATCCAGGATGTTGATCTCCAGATACGGCGATGAAGGATTGAGGGCGTTCGATATAGTATTCAGCTCTCCACGGCACTTATCCTGAGGGAAGAAGCTGAATTGTTTGTAACCGCAGACACCTTGTTGAAGCGCCTTTTCATAAAAGAGAACTTGAATACACAGTAAATAGCATTTAATGTTTGCAGTCACTATACTTGGAAATAATTCGGCGGTACCTGCCTTTGACAGGCATCCGACCAGCCAGGTATTGTCGATGCCTGCGCGTAGTTTTCTGATTGATTGCGGCGAAGGGACGCAGATACAACTAATCCGCTATAAAGTGCGCCGCAGCCGCATTTCACACATTTTTATTTCCCACCTGCACGGAGACCATTACTTTGGACTGATCGGACTCATCAACTCTTTTGCGTTGCTGGGGCGGCAACAGGATCTTACAATCGTAGCCCCCGAACCTCTTCAGCAGATCATAGAATTACAGTTAAAGGTGGCCGATACCAGGCTCTGCTTCAAGTTGGATTTTATTACCATCAAAGAGGGCGGCCCGTTATTGCAATTGCACGATGTGGAAGTGAGCTGTTTCAGAACGGATCACCGGATAGAATGTTACGGCTTTGTTTTTAAAGAAGTCAGAAACCCCCGCCGCCTCGATATTGAAAAGGTGAAGCAACAAGAGATTCCTGTGTCCGCTTACGCAAGTCTGCAAAGCGGGAAAGACTATGTGGATGAAAAGGGTAACCGGATACCGAACGGGGAGCTCACAGTGCCTGCCCCCAAAGGCAAGGTTTATGCTTTCTGTGCCGACACCCGCTATGATGAGCGGATCATACCTCATATCAAAGACGCCGATCTGATCTATCACGAAACGACCTACCACGATGCACTAGCCGATATGGCTATTGAACGCTTTCATTCCACTACAAAGCAAGCCGGAACCATTGCCCGGCTTGCAGGAGTAAAGAAGTTGCTCATCGGTCACTTCAGTAGCAAATATGATACGTTGAATGAATTTGAGTCGGAGACCCGCGAAGTGTTTCCCAATACCGATCTGGCATTGGAAGGCGTCAGTTACCTGTTGCCTTAGTTGTGGTCGATGATCCACATTTTAATGCCAAAGCCTTTGTATTGTCGTACGCCGGATTCAGTTTGTTCCTGGAATTCATACAGTTGATAGTTCTTGTAGATCAACCCTAATCCCTTTGCATATTTTTCAACTGAAGTGGCATTCAGGCCGAATTCATCGTCGTTTGCAGGGGGGACATTTAAGGTTTCTGCGTTTTGCTCAACCGTCCACACGCTGTCGTATTCCTGTCCCTCAAAATTTTCCTTTCCGAAAGAAATATACTCGAAGTCCCATTTACTTAAATCGTCGCCTTGCGCAAGCAGGTCGAAACCATATAAATCCCGGTAAGGCCAGGAGGGCAAATAGTTATTGCCTTCCCACTCAAAGCCCTGTTTCATGGGAGTCTGCAACACCACGACACGCTGGTTGTTATTAACCACTTCTACATGCTCGGGGTAAGGCGTGATGGAATAAGTTCCGTTGTTGATCCAGGCGTCAGTGCCGGTTTCATTACTCAGTAACCGTTGCACGATGAAAGTCTTGTTGCCGTTATTATCCTTGGTTTCTTCGATCACCGTGTGTTTTACCCGGTATTTGTGGGTTTCTGTAACCGACCCGCTGTTGGAAAACAGGGTAGAGTCTAACCGGTAGGTAATCGATTTTCCTACCTGGATCGGCAAATAGTCGCTCACAGGCTCGGTTTCAAAATGTTCTTTCTTGTCGGAGCAGGAAACCAGCGCCACTCCTAACAGCAGCATCAGGAATTGAAGTTTTGGAAAGCAGTACATAGGTTTTTGTTTGTTCTGTTTAAAATGTATTTTAAGATGGAAAAAAAGTGTTGTTCCCGTTCTGGATGATGCCTCCGCCGATAACGTCGTCTCCTTCATAGAAAACAGCGCTCTGGCCCGGCGCGATACCTTTTGCGTGTTCGTAAAAACTGACGCGCATCTGGTTTGCTTCGGGATATAGGTTGCACAAAGTCCCCGCGTCTTTATAGCGGATCTTGGTGATGGCCTCCATTCCGGGTGTAATGGTGTCGTACTTAATCATATTAAGTTTGCCCACCGTCATTTCGTTTTTATCGAGATCGGTTTCGTCGCCCAGGGTAACCGTATTGGTGTCAGGATTGATTTCCGTAACAAAAGCAGGTTTGCCCAGGGCAATATCCAGCCCTTTCCGCTGACCGATGGTGTAAAATGGATAGCCTTTATGTTTTCCTAAAATATTTCCGTGTTTGTCGATGAAATTACCGCCGTTGACCTTCTCTTCCAATCCATCCACGCGGCGTTTCAGGAATCCACGGTAATCATTGTCCGGCACAAAGCAGATTTCATAGCTCTCGCTTTTTTTGGCCAGCTCGGGATAGCCGTAATCTACCGCCATTTGGCGGATCTCCGATTTGTGATAGCCACCGAGCGGCAGCAAGGTCCTGCTCAGCAGGTCCTGTTGCAGTCCCCAAAGCACATAGCTCTGATCTTTGGTGTGATCAACCGCGCGGCTGATCACGTATCTTCCGTTGTCATGTTGCCTGATCTTCGCGTAGTGGCCGGTAGCGATAAATTCGCAGCCCAGCGCATCAGCGCGCTTCAACAGGGCCCGCCACTTGATATGCGTGTTGCATAAAACACAAGGATTCGGCGTCCGCCCGGCCAGGTATTCGCTGACGAAATCATTCACTACAAAATCACCAAACTCTTCGCGTATGTCGAGGATAAAATGAGGAAATCCGTGTTGCACAGCCGCCATGCGCGCATCATTAAAACTATCCACATTGCAGCAGCCGGTTTCTTTTTTGCTGCCGCCGCTTTGCGCATAATCCCATGTTTTCATGGTGATGCCCACAACTTCATACCCCTCATGGTGCAACATAAGGGCCACCACGGTACTGTCGATACCGCCACTCATAGCCACCAGAACTTTCCCTTTTTTGCTCATCTATATCAAAAAATTAAAATACAAAGATACAATTTTCGACATTTAGCCGTGAATCCGCCTTAAAACCGGCGGCAGCGGTCAAATGTCATACTAACCGAACTAAAACAGAATTTTCCGGAAATTGTTATCGGTTATTTGAATTTTCCCGTTAAATTGCCTGTTCTTTTAATTTTAATAAAACTGAGCACTATGATTAAAATGCAGGTTATTGGCCGTTTGGGCAAAGACTGTTTGGTAAATAACGTAAATGGTAGAAATGTTATCAACTTTACAGTAGCACATTCCGAAAGGTATAAGGACAGCCAGGGAAATCAGCAGGAAAAGACGATATGGGTGGATTGTGCCTATTGGACCGATAGAACGGCGGTTGCGCCTTACCTGGTAAAAGGAACGCAGGTTTTTGTGGAAGGACAGCCGGAAGTGAGAACGTTCACGAAGAGTGACGGAACAGGGGGCGCGGCTTTATCCCTTCGGGTGAGAGAAGTACAGTTGTTGGGAAGCAAAGGAGACAGCGGATCACAGCAGGGTGGCGGCAGCTACGGCAGCCCGGCCTCCAATACAACCAGCTCTGCAGGCAGCTCCAATTCCGGAGGTGGTAATTTTGATGAGCCGATCGACGATCTGCCTTTTTAGTAGCACGAGCTTATTTTGTGATCAATGCCCCGGTTTTCGGGGCATTGTTTATTTTTGCCGTCATTATTGACGCTTATGAGAAAAATATACATCGTCATCATTGCCGCCTTCCTGTCATCATGCATGGGCAGTTTCCTGTCTGGAAACGATCAGGAGCCTTTTGAAGCCGAATCTCCAAATGATAAAAAGCTCGCTGATTTGCGGGGTACCTGGTTTTGCGTACGCGCAGACGTCGTTGCAGAAGACCGGCGCGCCGAACTTCAGTTCGAGGAACAGTTAAAGGATCACAAGGAAAATATGGAACTCAATGTTCTGAAGTTTACTCAGGACCAATTTCTGATGGGCATAAGAGATGAGCGGAACTCATTGGTGCAGACGAAATGGAACTTTGTACCCACCAACAGCATTCGCTTTTCCGGGGTGATGAATGACTGGAATATGTTGATCCGTTACCTGGATAAAGACAGTATGGTCCTGGATGTAGCGCCGGCATTGACAACTGAGGGGAAAGCGGCGAGGATCAGTTGTATCCTGGTGAAGCTGGATTTGAAAGAGATTGCCGGCATAGATATTTTTGATCCGTCGGTCAACTCCTGGCGGAAACGCCCCACAGCGCCACAAAGCGACGAGGAGATCAAAGCAACGTTGCGCAGTGTGCTGAATTATAACAACGTTTACATCCGCTCGCTCTATTACGCCTCCGCGCCCGTAGTAAACACCGCGGTGTTTCAAATGCCCTTCCGGTATTACAACGGAGGCATCGGCTTAAAGGACAAACTTGGTGATGACGAGCCGTTCGTGAAACTATTCCATACCAAAGAAGATGCGTACAAAGCGCTCCGGATCTTAGGTGCAGCCTTCCCACAAATGACTTATGAGCGAAAAACGAATTATGTGCTTGAGTATGCGGCTTTCATGAAAGGCCTGGCCGATGTTCTCTGATGAACGAATAAAAAAAATCGTTTAAGCGCAGGAGCTAAATGATTCATACAGCTAATGTCTGCTGCGCAGTTTCGGGGAGCGGTTTCTGAATCGCTACACCCGTCGCCGGAAGATCAGGTTCAGAATGACCAGGATCACTATGGCTCCCAACGCCCCGCTCAGGATGGTAGCCAGTGTGCCCGTTCCAAAGCTCACACCCAGCTTGCCCAACAGCCAACCACCCACAAAGAAGCCCAGGATACCCACTACGATATTACCGATCAGGCCCAGGCCGCTTCCCTGGAAAATAACTGATCCCAACCATCCTGCAATTGCGCCTATAATCAGCGTCCATACAATTTCCATATAACAAAGTTTAATGATTGATTAATACAGCTGTACAAACCATTTTGGTGCCAAAACAGAACAGATTATTAAAACGCAGCAAGACGGTGTTCAGAAAAGCGTTTTCTTTGTCAGTATGGAGACGCAAACATTTTCTTACCAGGACTTGTACGACCTGGTGGTAGCTGTGTTTATAAAGATTGGTTGCCCGGCACAGGACGCCCAGGCTGCGGCAAAAGTGTTATTAGCGGCAGATCTGCGGGGAGTAGATTCCCACGGGGTAGCCCGCCTTAGCGGGTATGTCAGGCTATGGGAAGCGCAAAGAGTCAATGCCACACCCGATATCAGGGTCATCCATGAAACACCCTCGACTGCCGTGGTAGATGGCGACCGGGGCTTGGGCCTCGTTGTGGCGCCGGTGGCTATGAAGATTGCGATCGAAAAGGCAAGGCAGGTAGGCACAGGTTGGGTGAGCGTTCAAAACAGTAATCACTACGGAATAGCTGCTGTACACGCGATGATGGCTCTGGAACATGATATGATCGGCTTGTCCATGACCAATGCCAGCCCTCTCGTCGCTCCGACTTTTTCCACTGCGAAAATGCTGGGTACCAATCCTATTTGCATGGCAGCGCCCGCAGGCAACCAGCCACCGTTCGTGATGGACCTGGCTACTACAACGGCCGCCAACGGCAAGCTGGAAATACTGCAGCGGAAGAACAGTGAAGCGCCCAGTGGATGGGTGCAGGATGCCGAAGGCAATCCCAGCACGGATGCCAATATCCTGAAAAAAGGGGGAGCATTGTTGCCCCTGGGAGGCGACCGGGATCACGGAAGTCATAAAGGTTACGCGCTAGGCGCGATGGTCGATATATTTTCAGCTTTGTTGAGTGGCGCCAATTATGCGCCCTGGGTACCTCCGTTTCCGGCCTATGTTCCCATGCCCGAAAAGCAACCGGGAAAGGGTATTGGTCACTTCTTCGGAGCCATGCGCGTGGATGCTTTCCGCCCGGCAGATGCATTTAAAAAAGATATGGACGACTGGATCAACGGCTTCCGTACGGCGGAAACACTGCCCGGGCACGACAAGGTGCTGGTGCCAGGCGATCCCGAGCGGGAAATGGAAGCCGAAAGATCGGCCAACGGGATACCGTTACATGCGGCGGTGGTAGCCGATCTGAAACAACTGGCGGAAAAACTGAATGTCAATTGGCCGGCCTAATGATTTTTGACGGAATAATAGGATGCGGTGTATATTTGCAACCCGAATTAAGAAATGATTCTTTAACGGATATTTTTTAGACACGGAACTGACGAGCAGCTGAATGTAACGGAAGCTACCCATAAACGGGCTTGACTGATTCACCAAAAACTGCTTGTGCATTCCCCAGGCTATTAAAAAGATCAGCGGCGAAGCCGCAATCGAAAAAAATAATGAGACCGGTGTGATCGGCTTTTCATGACTCAAGAGTAGAAAATCAGATCAACAATAACCGGTAAAATCAATAAAATAGTTACGAATGAAAGTAATGAAGTTTGGCGGCACGAGTGTAGGTAAGCCCGAGCGCATGAAACATATAGCCTCGTTATTGCAAAAAGAAACAGAGCCCGCGCTGGTAGTGCTTTCTGCATTATCCGGGACGACCAACGCGTTGGTGGCTATCGGCAACCATATTGCGGCCAATGACCGGCATACGGCGTTGCAGAACATCAATGACCTCCGCGATCATTATAACAGTTTTATCCGCGAGCTGCTGCAAAGCGAGGCGGCTTATGAAAAAGCCAAAGCCATCGTGGAAGAGCATTTTGATTTTTTAAATATCATCCTCAAAATATCCTTCAGCGAAGCGCTGAGCAAGGATGTATTGGCGCAGGGAGAATTGCTGTCGACAAAGTTATTCTGCTGCTACCTGGATGAAATAGGCGCTTCTTATGCATTGTTACCAGCCCTGGAGTTTATGAGCATCGATGAGAACGAAGAGCCGCAGATCGGTAGCATCCGCACGCGGTTAGCGCAGCTGATCAGCCAGCATAAAGACAAGAAAATTTTAGTAACCCAGGGATATATCTGCAGAAACGCCAGAGGGGAGGTAGACAATCTGAAGCGTGGCGGCAGTGATTACACGGCGTCTTTAGTGGCCGCGGCTATCAACGCTTCCGTGTGCGAGATATGGACAGATATCGATGGCATGCACAACAACGACCCGCGTGTGGTTAACAAAACAGTTCCTGTCGAACAACTGAGCTTTGATGAAGCAGCGGAGCTGGCTTATTTCGGTGCAAAGATCCTGCACCCGGCTTCTATATGGCCCGCGCAACAATATAAAATACCGGTAAAATTGTTGAACACCATGGAGCCGGAAGCGAAAGGCACCCTGATCACACAGGAAGCTTCTGCAGCGGGCGTAAAGGCGGTAGCAGCAAAAGACAATATCATTGCCATCAAGATCAAGAGCGGCCGGATGTTACTGGCCTACGGTTTCCTGAGAAAAGTATTTGAAGTATTTGAAAAATATAAAACACCGATCGATATGATCACCACTTCGGAAGTGGCAGTATCATTGACGATCGACAACCCGGAATTCCTGAAACAGATTATTCAGGAGCTGGAAGTGCTGGGCACAGTTGAGATAGACGAAGGGCAAACCATCATTTCTGTGGTGGGACACAATATCAACGAAACAGAAGCGATCATCAAGAAATTGTTTGGTTCTATAAGAAATACTCCGATCCGGATGGTTTCTTATGGTGGTAGCAGGCATAATATTTCCCTGCTGGTAGCGGCAGAACATAAAACAGTTTTGTTACAGCAGCTCAACAAAGGCATGTTCGGGTTGAACTAATCCATAAAGCATTTCAGTAGCCAAGTGCGGGAGCAGGTTCTCCCGCACTTTTTTGTTTTATATCGTTTGTTTTTCTACATTTAGTAAGAAAAAGCACAACGTGAACTGGCTGCAGAAAATATTTGGCAGAAAGAAAAACGAAAAACCCCGGAGGATCTATTGCATTCCCGGTTTCGGCGCCGACGACAAAATCTTCGTCAACCTCAAGCTGGACCATGCAGAGCTGGTTTTTATCAATTGGCTGAAGCCTTCAGCCAGGGAATCTTACCAGGCATATGTGACCCGCATGGCTGAGAAGATCGTTGATGACGATCCGGTGATTATCGGCGTTTCCTTTGGCGGTATGGTGGCCCTTGAAATAGCCCGGCAAAGGCCGGTGAAGCAGATCATCCTGGTGTCGAGCATTAAAAATACAGCCGAGCTCCCGATGAAATGGAAACTCATCGGCAGGTTAAAACTCAACCGCATCTTTCCCATCAGACGGATACAAGCTAACGAGCGCTTTTACGCAACCGCCAATAGACGGCTGGGTGCTTTTACTAAAGAGGAGCAGGAGTTTGCCAACCGGTATCGCAGGATCATTGATAAAGATTATATGATCTGGGCACTGAATGAAATCCTGAACTGGCGTAATACTGAATATCCTGAAAGCGTGGTGCATATTCACGGCGACGCCGACCTGATCTTTCCGATTAAAGGCATCAGGCCGACGCATGTGATCAAAGGTGGCACGCATATGATGATCATGAACCGGGCCGATGAGATCAGCACCATTATCAACGAAGTGCTCAAAGAGCTTGATTAGTTGAAGCCCGACGTTCGTCTGAGCTACTATTTCTACCACTAAACAAAGAACGGAGTTGTTGCTGTTTGCAATGCCTTCGGTACTATCCGTATGATTCTAAGAAGCACTACTCGCGTATTAGTCCCTATATGATCCCTGAGCATCACATTCTTTTTCTACGATTTATTCGTAGTGTTGTTTAGTAGTCGTATATTTGACGTATGCGGTATATGGCGCTCATTCTTCTGCTTTTTACAGCTGTGGCAGCTGCTGGCCAGCATGTGCTTTCCGGGCAGATACTGGAGGCAGAAAACAAGACGCCAGTGGCGGGAAGTACAGTCTTTATCACCAATACTTCCCTTGCCACGACAACGAATAAAGAAGGCTATTTTGAGATCACTAATATCCCTGATGGCGTCTATACATTAGTGGTGACGCATGTGGCCTATGAAACAGTGACCTATGAATTTTCCACCGGGAAGATCCCCGGTAAGCTGCGGGTAATGGTGGGGCCGCGAGCCGTGACAATGGAAACGGTAGTGGTGGGGGGGTATATAAGAGAAACCTGGGAGAAGTGGGGAAAGACCTTCCTGGAGTACTTTATAGGGCTTTCTGAAAATGCAGGACACACAAGCATAGAGAACAAGGAAGTGCTGATGTTTCGCTATTATAAAAAATCGAATAAGCTGGAAGTAGTGGCTAAAGAGCCGATCCGCATTGTGAACAAAGCATTAGGCTACCACATACAATATGAGTTAGAAAAATTTGAGATCAACTTTGAGGAAAATAGTAATTTCTTTTCCGGCTACACCCTTTTTTCTGATCTGAAAGGCAGCAGGCGTACGCTTCGCAAATGGAAAGAAAAACGAAAGGAGGCGTACACCGGCTCCATGATGCATTTCTTCAGGTCTGCTTACCAGGGCAGGTTGATGGAAGACGAGTTTGAAGTACGGCGCGTCAAGAAGGTCAGGAATACAGAGAAAGACCGCGTTCGATTGGTTTGTGGCATCCCGCTGAACCGCAGGTTATTGGCTGTGCCCGATTTGAAAGGTGACTCAAGCGCGTATTATAAAAAGATTTTGGCACAGGAAGATATTACCCTTGAGTATGGCCCTTCATTGTTGACAGCCGACAGTATGATGCTGACCCATGAACAGGGCAGGTATGCCTACTGGCCGGATCATCTCCAGGTCGTGAATAAAAATAAGATTGAAGAAACGGGGTATCTCGATTATCACCGCGAACAACGGTCTGTGTATCCTGCACGTTCGTTAATAAGATTAAATAATGTAGATGCATTAGTCATAGACGCTAACGGAAGCTGGCACCCCGCAGCGGGTATCATATCCGAATGGTACTGGGCGTGGAGTGAAAAAGTGGGAGACATGCTCCCGGTAAATTATACGCCTTGATCAAAGCAATTCATGTTGCATAAAGCAATTGCCATGTGCAATAAGCCATATTCATTGTAAGACCCCCCTGTCAGCAATCACTTGCATAGTGCAACGCGTGCATTACGGTTTACACATTTTATCCGTGAATATAATTTTGCAGATGATTAATGGTTTCCCTCTGTTGCAGGATGGTTTCTGTCACCACATCAGTGATCGATATAATACCTGAAAGTTTTCCATCTTCAAACACCGGCAGGTACCTGATATTTTTATCAGACATCAGCTGCATGCAGCGTTCTACGGTGTCGTCGGGGTGCACGCTGGGCAAGTCCACAGACATGATCTCGCCGGCGGTGATTTCGTCAGAGTGTTTGCCTTCCAATATTACTTTACGGGAATAATCTCTTTCTGTAAAAATGCCTGCATACTGATCTCCCTTAAGTACAACCAGGGAGCCGATATTTTTTTCGGCCATGATCTTTAAGGCATTGAAAACTTTGGTGTCGGTTTGAATAGAAATCGCATTGTTTCCTTTCCTGGCAAGAATCGCGGATACTTTGCTCATAGTAGATTTGATTTATGTATCGCTAATATAACGAAAATCTACCATAACGGCAAGTGAGCTTGCAATGCTTCAATGTATATGCATAGCTTTCAGACGAGAATAGCTGTGCGGACGCTACGCTTAAATGGCAGCGGCGAAGCCTGTTTTATCAGGTGTGATATTGAAAATGAGTTGAGATTAAACCGTTTCAACAAGATCAGCGCTGTAGTCTTTGATCACGTTGTACAGCGTTCCTCTTTCAACCGGTCTTCTTTTCGCCTGCTTGATCAAGACGACCAATTCCTCGGTGGTCATGGAAGGTGTTTGCTCTTCAGAACCGGCCATGGAATAAATCTTCGTCGTATCGTCGATGGTTCCGTCAATATCATTAACACCAAAGGATAAGGATAACTGGGCATTCTGGCGACCCAACATGGGCCAATAGGCTTTGATATGAGGGAAATTGTCCAGATAGATCCTGGCGATGGCATACATCTTCATGTCTTCGATAAGAGAGGATTCTGCCACATGGCTCATGTCGTTATCTTTATTGCGAAACTTGAGCGGGATGAAAGTGTTGAAACCTTGTGTTTTATCCTGTAGCTCGCGAAGCTGTCTCATGTGATCAATACGGTGTTCATATTGTTCCAGGTGGCCAAACAGCATCGTCGCGTTGGATTGCATGCCCAGCTCATGGGCGGTTTGATGGATCTTCAGCCAGCCTGCTCCGTCGATCTTATCAGCACAGATCTGTTCCCGGATCTCAGGCGCAAAGATTTCAGCACCGCCACCGGGAAGGCTTTCCAGGCCGGCATCTTTCAGGTACTGCATGCCTTCCAATACCGTTTTCTTGGCCTTGCGAAACATGTAGTCGAGTTCCACCGCCGTAAAGCCTTTGATATGTAACTCCGGGCGATGCGCTTTGATCTGGCGCAACAGCTCCGCGAAGAAGTCGAGGTTCATTTTGGGATGTACCCCACCCACGATATGCACTTCTGTAACCGGCTCCCCATCGTATTTTTTTACGATGTCCATCATCTGCTGCACTGATAATTCCCAGGCTTCATCGCGATGGGCATATAAGCGGCTATAGCTACAAAAATGGCAGGAGTAAATGCAGGCGTTCGTCGGTTCTATATGAAAGTTGCGGTTGAAGTAAGTGATGTCGCCATGTTTTTGTTCCCTCACGTAATTTGCGAGTGCCCCCACAAAAGCCAGACTTGCATGTTCAAAGAGATATAGACCGTCCTGGTCGCTAATTCGCTGCCCGGCGTATACTTTGTCTGCTATTGTCTGAAGGGCGCTATCTACTTGCGGTAAGGTTGTAACTGTCATCGGCTCAAATAAAATTGGGTGCAAAGATAAAACGGATTTGAAGGAGAAAGGTTTAAAATCTCCTGGTAAATGCGCGGGGTCAAAGGTAAACGATTAATTCGTTCCTTTTGCCTAAAATCAGGCGGACTTATTGATTATTACGCTGCGAATACACGAATAAAAAATAACTTTATTTATCGGGGAGTGGTGGTATTTGATCTGATCGTTCCGGTCTGATCAAAGCTTCGTTTAATTTCTTTGATTATTAAATGCGCTCTCAAATATATCAAAGGAGCATTATTCACGATTTGTTTATGTGTTGGCCGGTGAATAATAGACGGCTTTAGCTGCAGGATTGGTAACTTTCTTTGCTGAGTTGATACATATTGCATGCTGCGTCGAAGTAATGAAAGGTCTCTACAAAACGTAAGCCGATTCTTCTCAATACTTTGTTAGACGCTATATTTTTCACATCAGCCATGCCTAATACGGTATTGACCTGTAAATTATTGAATGCAAAATGTAGAGAGGCGCGTGCTGTCTCTGTTGCGGCGCCCTGGCCCCAATATTTCTTAATGAATCTGTAGCCGATATCATAATAATTCACATAGTTATGAACCTGTTCTGTCACAAACTTCAAACCGGACCAACCCATGAAAGCGCCACTTGCTTTCTCGATCACTGCCCAGCGGCCAATGCCATGTTGTTCATATTGTGATTGTACGGATTGAATCATTGCCAGCGCCTCTTCCCTTTTTTTAATTGGGTTGTTACCAAGGTACCGGTGCACTTCCGGGTCGGCGTCTAATTCAAACATGCCATCCACGTCGGCCGGTACAATATCGCGAAGGATGAATCGCTCCGTCTCTATATAAAATTTCATCTGTCATGTTTTATATGGACTAATCACATTGCTACAACGAAAAAGAGGCAATACCTGTTGTTCGTTAGATATTGCCTCTGCACTATTTTAAAAAGATCTTTTAGCCCACGCCTTCTGCCGTTACCGTTTTGTCGATCTTTTGTATCAGCCCCTGCAACACTTTACCGGGGCCGGCTTCTGTAAATTTTGACGCTCCGTTAGCGATCATCGCCTGAACGCTTTGTGTCCAGCGAACGGCGCCGGTAAGCTGCGCGATAAGATTTTCTTTGATCTCATCTTTTTCACGCACAGGCTTAGCAACCACGTTCTGATAAACGGGGCAAACCGGGTTGTGGAAGGTCGTCTTTTCTATCGCATCCTGTAGTTCTTTTCTTGCAGGTTCCATTAAAGGGGAATGGAAGGCGCCTCCTACGGGCAATACCAGCGCGCGTTTGGCGCCAGCCGCCTTCATCTTTTCGCAGGCGATCTCAATGCCTTTCAGGCTGCCGCTGATCACCAGCTGGCCGGGGCAGTTGTAATTGGCAGGCACCACCATTTCGCCGCTTTCTTTTTGCACTTCCGCACAAATCGCTTCTACCTGCTCATCTGAAAGATTGATGATGGCCGCCATCGTTGAAGGCTGAAGCTCACAGGCTTTTTGCATGGCCGCCGCGCGGATGGCTACCAATTGCAGCGCATCCTCAAATATTAAAGTGCCGTTGGCTACCAGCGCGGAAAACTCTCCCAGAGAATGTCCTGCTACCATGTCGGGCTTCGCCTCTTCGATCGTGCGGTAGGCCACGATCGAATGCAGGAAAACAGCCGGTTGGGTAACATTAGTTTGCTTCAATTCCTCATCTGTCCCTTCGAACATGATGTCTGATATCCGGAAACCTAATATTTCGTTGGCCTGTTCAAATAATTTCTTTGCAAATACGCTTTGGTCGTAATGGCTTTTTCCCATTCCTGTAAACTGCGATCCCTGTCCGGGAAAAACAAATGCATGCTTCATCTTTATTTATAGTTTCTTTGAGTTTCGAGCGAGCTAAGATACAAACCTTTGCGCATTGTACTTTTAAGGTATTTGTTAATGCAAATCAGCACTGATCAGTTTCAGAAATTCACTTCGTGTTGAATTTTTCTGGAACTCGCCGTCAAAAG
Source organism: Niabella sp. ZPM-14 (assembly GCF_055693045.2). Classification (NCBI taxonomy): domain Bacteria; kingdom Pseudomonadati; phylum Bacteroidota; class Chitinophagia; order Chitinophagales; family Chitinophagaceae; genus Niabella; species Niabella sp. ZPM-14. The sequence goes on along the minus strand of NZ_CM181148.1, from coordinate 1,458,933 downwards.
CGGACGTGGTCGTTACTGAGTTTTGTTTCTGCACACCGCGCATCATCATACACAAGTGTTTGGCTTCGATCACCACGGCCACACCGATAGGGTTTAACGTTTCTTTGATGGCGTTCATGATCTGCACGGTCAAACGTTCCTGCACCTGGAGCCGGCGGCTGAATACATCTACCACGCGGGCGATCTTGCTCAGCCCGGTGATCCAGCCATTGGGAATATAAGCCACATGCGCCTTCCCGAAAAAAGGGAGTACATGGTGTTCGCACATGCTGTACAGCTCAATATCTTTTACTACGATCATCTCACTGATGTCCTCGTGGAATTTGGCAGAATTGATGATCTCGTGGGCATCCAGCTGGTAACCCTGCGTCAGGTATTGCATCGCTTTGGCCTGTCGCTCAGGCGTTTTGAGCAGGCCTTCGCGGGACGGGTCTTCACCGAGCAGCGTCAGGGCTTCTTTATAATTTGTGATGAGGCCGTTAGTGGTTGACTCATCGTATGTTTCGATTTTTGAATAAGACATCTTGGATTAATTATATTCAATATACATCAAACTTACATGAAATTTTTTATCCTCAAATCTGATAGACGGAGGACGGATGATTGGGCCCAGTTGTTTGGGGATAATTTATCCATTGGCGGGGTAATCGACGAAGTTTCTCGGCGTTTCGTACAGGCGTACCTGCAGATCGAGCGAGCTGTTGATATGTGGCCTTAGCAGGTTATAAATAACGATGGCTATATTTTCTGCGGTGGGATTCAGGTTTTTAAATTCCTGCGTGTCCAGGTTCAGGTTTTTATGATCGAACCTGACCAGCACTTCTTTCCTGATCATATCACTCAATTCCTTCATGTCCATCACGAAACCTGTTTGAGGGTCAGGATCCCCGGTTACCTTTACCACGAGATCATAATTATGACCATGATAGTTGGGGTAGGAGCATTTGCCAAAAATACGGCCATTGGTGGCTTCGTCCCAATCATTATTATATAACCGGTGTGCGGCATTAAAATGCTCTTGTCTGTATACAGCTACTTTCATTTTTGACCTCACTCTCCGGCCGCTCTCCGTCCCGATAGCTAACGGGAGAGAGGGAAGGAGTATCTTTTTTTAATGTTAATAAGATTATTCTCCGAAATACTCCACATAAATTCTGGGTGTTTCGTATAGTTTGATGCAATGGAGTTGGATGCCGGCCGGAATATGCGGTTCCAGTTGTTTCCATATTTCTATGGCCAGGTTTTCGGTGCTGCACATTTTCCCTCTCATGAAATCCACATCCTCATTGAGGTTTTTATGGTCCAGCTTTTCGGTAACATATTCCCGGATGATGGTGCTTAATTTTTTAACATCAAAGACAAACCCGGTGTTCATATCGGGTTTTGCTTTTACGGTCACCAGCAGGTCATAATTGTGACCGTGCCAGTTAGGGTTTGCACATTTTCCAAACACTGCTTCATTTTTAGCATCGTCCCAGGCCGGATTATAAAGCCGGTGGGCTGCGTTAAAATGTTCCTGTCTTGTGAGATATACCATCGCGCAAAGGTACTATTTACCAAGAATAACGACATTTGCAACAATATTTTTTTATGGACATTTTAATTGTTGCGGCGACCCGCTTTGAACTGGCTTCTTCTGAACGATCGCTGAAGAAAAAGGGCATTCCGGTGGTCATCACCGGTGTGGGACCGGCGGTATCGGTTTACGGGATTACCAAAGCCATCGCGCGTTATCGACCGAAGCTGGTGATCCAGGCCGGCGTGGGCGGATCTTTTGACAGAAAGTTGCCTTTGGGCAGTGTCTGGGCGGTGTCAAGGGATCAATTCGGAGATGTAGGCGTGCAGGAGAAGAGCGGCTGGCAATCAGTGTTTGACCTGGGGCTCACCGGTGCTGATCAAAAGCCATTTTCAGGGGGATGGTTGCTCAATCCTCATAAAAAAGTGCTGGCCAAAGCGGGGCTTGAAGCCGTTTCCGCAACTACGGTGAGTGAGATCAGTACCAACAAATCACGGATACGGTTGTTGAAAGAAGGTGATGCGGTACTCGAATCGATGGAAGGAGCGGCCCTGCATTATGTGGCGCTGATGGAAAAGGTTCCGTTTCTGCAAATCCGCGCGGTGTCCAACTACGTGGGCGTAAGAGATAAAGCGCAATGGAGCATGAGCGAGGCCATTGAAGGGTTGAACAGCACATTGACAGATACCGTACAGAAGTTCAGGGATATAATATCTTCCTGAGGAATAGATCCTAATTTTTTACTTATACATTTAAAAGAAACATGACCCTTACTATAGGATTTTCTCCCTGCCCCAATGATACTTTTATTTTTGACGCACTGGTAAATGGTGCTATTGATACCCGTGATATTACATTCGAGCCTGTATTGGAAGATGTGGAAACCCTGAACCGGTGGGCGCTCGAAGGCAAGCTCGATGTTACGAAGCTTAGTTTCCCGGCTTATTTCAGAACAGCAGGGACTTACGAGCTGCTCAATGCGGGCAGTGCGTTAGGCAAAGGTGTAGGACCGCTATTGATCGCTAATACCTCAAAGACATTTACAGCTGAAGACGTTAATAAGGCCACCGTCGTGTTGCCAGGTGTGCACACCACCGCCCACCTGCTTTTTAACTTCGCTTTTCCTGAAGCCCGGAATAAAGTGTTCAAAGTGTTCCATGAAATCGAGGATGCGGTGATCAATGGTGAAGCAGACCTGGGCGTGATTATTCATGAAAACAGGTTCACTTACCAGGATAAAGGATTATTTAAGGTGCTGGACCTCGGCGCTCACTGGGAAACGCAAATGAATGCACCAATACCTTTAGGCGGCATCGTGATCAAAAAAGCTTTGGGCAGCGAAGTCCGTAATAAAGTCGATGGTCTGATTCATAAAAGTCTGAAGCATGCTTTCAGTCAATATCCTCACATCAGTGAATATGTCAAAGAGCACGCGCAGGCGATGAGCGAAGCGGTAATGCGTCAGCATATTGAGTTGTATGTGAATGATTTTAGTTTGGATTTAGGGAACGACGGGAGAAATTCAATCGATGTGTTGCGGAATATTTTCGGTAACATGAATAGATAATGTAAACACGAATACGTTTTTTGCTAAAAAAATACTTATCAAACTTTAAGGACAACTTTTCACAGGCGATTACCGGACGCAAGGTAGACAGCTTTTCATGTATATACAACTTGGGCCCGTGAAATAATTTTTCGATTTTAAGCAATTTAAAAACAGGTTAACGACTATCTCACTAATTGTGTAAACTTTCATGTCCATACAACGCCTTGCCTTTGGCTTGTAATAATGTCGGATACTTATCCTGTTTGTGATGATCAGTTCGGTTACGAGATCCGGCTTTACGGATACTCAATAAAAAAAGGCCTTAACTTTTTTAAAACCATCTGCTTTGCTCCCACTTCCACACCTGATTCTTTGAGCTTTTCCAAATACGCTTTTATTTTTTGGCTTTCTTCTTAGGGTTGTTGTTTAGTGGCGGCCCCTGAAGGCTTCCTTATTTTTATGATGCGCTAAGCAGCAATAATGATTTGATGGCATACGCCCACCAGCGCTTTCTTTTACCGCGCTTCATTACTAGGCTTTTGTATTTCCTTTAAAAAGCAATCTTCTTTTCCGGAGGTACCCACGCACATTCAAGTTAGGCCAACCGGAGGTGTTTTTTACCACACTCTCTTTATTAACCGGGCTCAGTCCCGCCCAACGGCTTAAATAATGTCCGTTAGGAGAAACTTTCGCATCAGCTCCTATCTCATTTCGAATGCTGATTGCGCTATCCCTGCCTAAACCGGGTATCGGTTGCTGTTTTATTGGCCGATTATATGCTGTTGTTGAAACTTATGTTTTCGAAGATATTGATTTGGGGTTTGGTTCATTATCCTTTTAAAAACCCTGTTAAAGCTAACCGCACCATTAAACCCTACCGCATATGCTATTGTAGAAATTGATTCCGCCCTTCCTTTTATCAGCAATTTACAAGCTTCATTTATTCTAATCTCATTTAAGAATGATAAGTACGTTCTGCTGGCGTGTTTTTTAAAGTATTTACAGAATGCATGCGGCGTTAAATGTGCTACTGCTGCAATTTGACTCAAGTTAATCGGTTTTGAAAAATTCTCGATAGTATAATGGAGTACATCGTTCATTCTAATTCCTTCTAAATCGGAGTATTCTTTTGAAAGTGTTTCGGTATTCAGCGGCTTCCATTCAATCTCGTCAGAAGAGAGAAAATGCAATAGTTTGTTAAAAGACATTAACCGTTCAAAGCCCTCCAAGTTGCAAATCTCGTTAATGACCTCGGTAGCGCTTTTCGTATATTTCCGTGGTAATAATAAGCTTCTTTTTGTTTTTTGTATAAAGCGATTAATCAGATTAAACTCGGCTAAATTCAATAGAGGCCTTATCTTTTCCACCTCAAAAAATATATGGATCGCATGGATATTTCCCTCGTTTGTAGAGCCTGGCGAATCTCCTTTAAATAAATGAGGTTGATTCTCGCCTATTATATATACTTCTCCTGTATTAAAATGGTGTGTATAATCACCAACAATTAAGGTTCCCGCTCCTTTTATGATAGAAGTAATTTGCACTTCTTTATGCCGATGAAAATAGCTATAAAAGTGCGGTAAGATATCTTCTTGTATAACCACCGACCCTTGATTTGCTAGTGGAACCGTAAATTGCACTATTTTCATTTTATTTTATTAAGACAGTTCATCAATTAAGTTAACAGAATACCACCCATATTGCACAACTTACTGCTAAGGAGAGTTAGATAAGATCTTTAAAAACAAATTGCTTTGTAAAAGTCCGGCGTAATGATGCAGCTAGTAATAGGACTAAACAGCCTTGTTTTTATTGAAGATTAAGTCAATTCACGTCAATCTTATTTGGCATTGGTGTAAAACATCAATTTAACGAAAAAATTGCAAATAATTCTATAGGTAGTACATAAACTCAAGTTAGAATGATTTATATCCAATCGGTGTTATGGTGTTATTTTTCTATAATAAGGATCGTCTATATTCAGTACCAAATATCAAGCAAAATGCGGTGAATAATGATTGCAATTTCCTAAATTTTCACTAGTACTTGGATTACATTTATATAGTTTTTAGCCAATAACTAATGTAAAGGTATTAAACACGACAATTTCTGTCTATTGTTAGACAATTATCTTCAAACGCTAAAGGGCGTTTTTATTTAAGTTTGGTTCAACAGGATTCCATTTAATCTCAACATTAAACCAAACTAAAATGAACCCAAAACAATTACTTTTTTTTACATTTTTTTTCTTTTTCAGTATATCTGTTTTTGCACAGGAGCAACTGGTAAAAGGCAATGTCGTCGATGATAGGGATGGGATACCTATTCGTGGTGTATCGGTAAATCAAATAGGGACCCATTCCGCCACACAAACAGATGAGAACGGAGCCTTTGTCCTTACTATAACCGAAAAATCTCCTTTAGAATTTTCTTTTATTGGATATAAGAAACAGCGAGTATCAATCAGTGATACCTTGATTCTGGTCAGAATGCAAGTTGACTATGATGAGCTAGAACAGGTTGTAATTACGGGATATGGTAATACCACTAAGAAAGCCTTTACCGGCTCGGCTACGACTATTAACCGCGAGCAGTTTAAGAATATACAGGCAACTAATATTACCGATGTTCTACAGGGTAATTCGAGCGGAGTATTGGCCATTAGCAGCTCGGGACAACCTGGCGTAGAACCTACGATACGAATTAGAGGGGTCGGTTCTGTCAATGCAAGTAATTCGCCCCTAATACTATTGGATGGGGTTCCGTACAATGGAAGTTTAAGTAGTATCAACCCGGCTGACATAGAGACAATTACTGTTTTAAAAGATGCTTCGTCAACTTCAATTTATGGCTCACGTGGTGCGAATGGCATCCTTCAAATTACTTCAAGGCGTGGAAAGGGCAAACCTAAAGTTGATTTCTCTTTCATTAATGGATACTCATCCAGAGCGGTAAAGGAATATGAAACAGTAAATGAGCGGCAATATTACGAGTTGACGTGGCAGGCATTGCGTAATGATGCGGTATTAGACAAAACATTACTTACTACTAATAATGTGGCTTCGCCCGCTGAGTATGCCACTAAACTGACGCTTCAAAACTTAGTTTATAACCCTTTCGATAAAGCTCAACCATTTGATGCAAATGGAAAGATTTTAGCTGATGCACAATTGAGATGGGATGATCATTGGTTGGACGCTGTGTTGCACAATGGCCTGCGTCGCGATTATAACCTAAATATTTCTGGTAGCGATGCAGAGCAGAAAACCAATTATTATATCGGCCTTGGCTATCTCACAGATGAGGGATTAATTAAAGGATCTAATTTTATACGTTACTCAGGAAGGCTGAACCTGAATACCCAAATTACGGATTGGTTTGAAACCGGAGTAATTTCGGGCTTGGCAAAATCTAATCAAAACTTCCCTTATCAAGGCAATGGTGGCGCTTCAAACGTACTTTCGTTTGCCAGGAATATAGCCCCCATTTATCCTATCCATCTGGTAGATTTTGACACCGGAGAATTTATACTGGATGAAAATGGAAATAAGATTTACGATTTTGGTAATAATACCTCAGAGTTGGGTGTCTTAAGGCCAACAGTATTCAGGAGAAAATATTCAGAGGGTCAAAACGTAGTGGGCACCACCTCAATCAATCCTATCTCTTATGGTAGAACTACGGCTTCAGGACAAGGCTATGTAAATATAAAAGTCCATAAAACGCTATTATTTAAGTCCATGTACGCAGTAACAGCTAATTCGATTCAACATGATATTTTTTGGAATCCATTTTATGGTGATGGCACAACCAGTAAGGGGTATTCGGGTAGGTTTATTACAAATTTACTTACACAAAATTTTACAAATACTCTAACCTACGATAATATCTTTAACCAAGTACACCACTTAAATGTGGTAGTTGGCTCAGAGGCTTACAAGTCAAAAACCGAGACGGCTAACGCATCCCGGACAGGCTTTACCTTCGCTTACCCTACAGAGGTTAGTTATGGAACAACCGCGAGCGCCAGCGGATATACTGATGAAAACCGCTTGGAAAGTTATTTTTCGAGATTGGGGTACGATTATAAGGAAAAATATCATTTAACTGCTTCTTTGCGTGCAGACGGGTCGACTCGTTTTAGTGAGGACCACCGTTGGGGTGTTTTTTATGCCTTGGGCACCTCATGGAATATTAATGAAGAATCATTTTTGAAATATGCAGATGCGGTTTCGTTATTAAAGTTAAAGGTAAGTTATGGCTCTTCGGGTAATCAAGCCTTACCCGGAAGCTTCCCTTATTTGGGCACATACTCATCTGGAGCTAATATTGGCACAAATACAGGCGTAACAATAAATTCTGTTGGTAATGAATTTTTATCGTGGGAGAAACAAAGGCAGCTAGACTTAGGGTTAGATTTTGGTTTTATAAAAAACAAGATTACAGGATCTTTTGCTTATTTCGATCGTAGATCAAACAATCTTTTGTTTGATAGGCCATTGCCCAGTTCATCAGGCGTAAGTTCCGTAGCAGATAATTCTGGCGGAGTTAAAAACGTCGGGTGGGAGTTTGATATAACTACCATAAATGTTAGGAACAAAAATTTTAGCTGGAAAACGATATTCAATATTACAAAGCTCAGAAATGAAATCTTGGAAGTAGCACCAGGAACTACCCAAATAAAAGGGAATACCTGGTATGATTACTACCTCAAAGAATATGCAGGCATTGACCCAGCAGACGGGGAAGCAATGTGGTACCAGGTAAATACTGACGGTACTAAAATTGCAACAAAGGTATATGGCGATGCAACCCTTATAAACATTGGGAATAGACTTCAGGATTATACCGGTGGTCTTTCTTCTTACATGACCTATAAGAATTTTGACTTTTCATTTTTGGCTTCCTTTGGAATTGGAGGTGATTTTTATGACCATAATTATCAGATATTAATGAATGGCATAAGAGGAACGGGAAGCAATGCCTCAACTGACCTGCTTAATAGTTGGCAAAGTGCCTCTCAACCCGGGTCTGGTAACATTCCTATTTTGAAAACAGAAGATAACCACGCCAATAGTTCATCTACCCGTTTCTTATTTGATCACACATTTGTGAGGATTAGAAACATTACACTGGGCTATAATTTTGAGGAGCTACTTCTTAAAAGAATCCATCTCAGAAATGCCCGTGTTTATTTGAACGTACAAAATGCTTTTACGTATTTCCCAAATGCGCCTAAAGGAGCCGACCCGGATTCAGGCATAGATGCAGAGGCATCGAATAGCAATACCACACCGAACAAATTTGTTTCATTTGGATTTAACATTGGGATTTAAAAAAAAGATCATGAAAAAAATAATTAAAAGATTTTATATCGTTATTGGACTATTGTCGTTTTTGGCCTGTAAAAAAGAATTCCTGAACACACCAACACCCAAAAATGGCGACTTGACAGATAATATTGTCTTCTCTACCAAAGCAGGGGCTATAAGCGCTTTAACGGGGTGTTACTGGATATTTCGTAGCGAAAACTATAACGGCTACGCTGGCGGCGGACCGGGTTACCTTACCAATCGAGGCCTACAAACCACCATGTTCCATTTTGAAGTAAAAGGGAATGATCTTTTAGATGTTTACGGCGGCACCTACTACTGGGGCAACGAGGCTACATGGAAAGAGGGTTATTATAATCGGGACGCAAATGGAGCAAGAACACCACAAATTTGGGATATGTTTTTTAAGGTAATCAATAATGCCAACGCCATAATTAAATATGTTCCTGGTTTAACTGATGCAAGTGATGCAGAAAAGAGGCAACTTATTGCCGAAGCGAAGGCGCTACGTGCCTACAGCTACTTTTGGCTTGCAAGGGTCTATCAAAAAACCTATGCCGCTGATCCCGACGCTCCTGCTGTGCCATTATATGTAGAGCCGGCAAATAAGGACGCCGGAGGAAGTAAAAGGGCAAGCCTAAAGGAAGTGTATGCCTTAATTAAAGAGGATATTGAATTTGCTTCGAGCAATCTTACCACATCGCGCCCTGAAAAATATAGGATAAATCTTAATGTAGCTCAAGCAATTGCCTCTATGATTTACCAGGAACTGGCCATGTCAGAGCCGGCGTTATGGGATAAGGTAATAAGCAATGCAAAAGAAGCTGTTCAAGGCTATCCTTTAATGAGCAATACTCAATACAAATCCGGGTTTAATGATGTGAGCAATCCAGAATGGATATGGGGGTTGCCGGTCCCTTCTGATCAATCCCTTACCTTTTATTCAATATATTCGTATCTCGATCAGGCTAATGGATATTATAAAAATATATACGCAAATGTTGCATTATATAATTCTTATTCCGCTACAGACGAAAGACGCTCGCTCTTGATAAGTCCCGGCTACGATGTGACCTCATACCCAACTTACCAGAGGTACACCAACAAGTTTAAATCACGTACAGCGGGGTATATGGAGGGAGATATCCTTTTAATCAGATCAGCTCAGTTGTTGTTGATTGAAGCTGAGGCCTATGCCCAAAAAGCAGAGATTCGGAATGCTATTAACAAGCTGTATGATTTGCAGAGTCTACGTGATCCTCTAGCAATAAAAATGCCTCCTACCTCAACCAAAGAGGAAGTTATTAATGCAATAATGTTAGAAAGAAGTAAGGAAATGTACGGTGAAAACGGCGGGTTGTACTTTGATTATAAGCGCTTAAGAAAAACCTTCACCAGGTCAGGAAATCATCCGCATCAGGTTACCATCAAGCCTGATGATCCAAGGTGGGTATTTAAGTTACCTCAAAAAGAAATTAATGCCAATATAGCACTGACGGAACAAGATCAAAACCCCTGATCCTTAATTTCACAAAAGAGGAAAACGATCATTTTTTGAAAACGAAATGATTGTTTTCCTCCTTGCTATTTTTTATATTATCAGATGCATAAATATCCAAAATACCTGCTGTCGTTGTTGGTAACACTCTTAAGCTATCATTTAAAAGCACAAAAATTTGATATAGATACCATTCAATATCAAGGCACAACAAAAAATATTGTTAATCTCGTTGTCCTTGGCGATGGGTATACCAGTGCCGAACTTGCCAAATTTGTTACCGATGCAAAAGCATTTAAAAATTTTTTTTTTCGCCAGCATCCTTTTAGTCGGTATAAAAACTTATTTAATTTTTTTTTAATTAGGGTGACTTCGCTGGAGTCTGGTGCGAAGCATGCAAATAATACAGCTGATTGTCCAAAAGGAATTCCGCATGATTCGGTAGCAGTTTCGGGGAATAAACTTGACAAAAGAGTACCCATACCCAAATCGAATCCTAATAATTATTTCGGTAGCAGTTTCGATAATCTTGGTATACACCGATTGGTTGAGCAAAAAAATCAACACCTGGTTAAGCAGGTTTTGGAAAAAAATTTCCCAGACTATAACCAAGCATTGATTTTGGTCAATTCGCCTTATTACGGTGGTTCTGGTGGCCTTATTCCAACAGCAACAACAAATATGGCAAGTAACGATATTGCTATTCATGAATTGGGGCATTCATTTGCTAACCTTGCCGACGAATATTGGTCGGGTATACAATTTTTGCACGAAAGTGCCAACCGATCCCAATTTACCTCTCCTGATTTAGTGCCATGGAAAAGGTGGATTGGAGTCGAAGGGATAGGGGTTTACAGCTATGGTGCCTCGAGCCCTGAATCGGTTTGGAGTAGGCCCCACGAATATTGTAAAATGCAATATTTGGTGGCACCATTTTGCGCGGTTTGCTCAGAAGCTATCATCGAAAAAATATATTCTATAGCTAACCCTATATTGCGTACGATCCCGCAAAGTAAAAATCCCATAAGTTCCGATTCTACAAAGCTTTATCGCATTCAACTGGCTGCTCCCGATCCCAATACCTTAAACATAAAATGGTATTTAAATGAAAAAATTATTGCCACCCACTCTGATTCATTGCGTTTAGACCAGGGTATATTAGCTGTTGGCGAAAACACGTTAACCATTAAGCTAAGTGATACAGCCACTTATCTGAAGAAAGACCCTAAGTTTTATCAGGCTTCCTGGAAGATTATCAGTAAAAAGGATGTAGACCTATCAATTCCTAAACTAAAATATGGAGATACGGTACAAACATGCTACAACGGTAACGCCATTTTAACAGTAAAGGATCCATTTACCTATATCAATTATAAATGGTACGATTGTAGAACCGCCGAAAGGCCTCTTGCTACGGGAATGACTTTTGTTAGCCCAAAACTCGATAGGAATACCACCTATTATTTAGAGGCAAGTTTCGGTAATAAAAAAACAATGCGAACCAAGGTGGTGATAAATGTGCTAAAAGAGATTAGTGAACCACAGGTTAAAATTCAAAAGCTAAATGTAGATTCAATAATACTTGCCGTAGTAAATCCTGATTCATTACTAAAATACAGATGGTATAAAGCTGATATGAATCTTAATCCTTTTTCTATTAATAGTGGAAAAATGCTGACGAAGGCTGCTGATTTTGAGCATAACGGCAAAGTATTAACCATACCATCTTCAAAAAAATGCATGGTATGGTATTTAGAGGCCAGTTCTAAAATTACAACCTGTGTTAGCAGAAGGAAGCGGATACTTATTAAGGCTCAAGATGGAAAGTAGTATATCAGACAATAATGATTAAGCATCGAAGCAGGGTTTAAAGTAGTTAAGCTTTACAGGTTAATGATATTTAAATATATCATTCCGTATCCAGGCCTTAGCTCGTCTGCCAGTTCCGGTGTCAATATTTTACACGTCATCCATTTTTTGTTTCAGCACGCATTCCATTATCAATAGCAGTACTGATATCGTTAAAATAAAATATCAACGGCCAGACAAATTTTTTATTGTAATAAAAACTAAACTGCTGCTCTAACCTCTTCCTATCCAGGTCCGGCCTTTTCTTCTATTGCGTTTGCGTACTCAAGTTGAGAATAACAACCATTCCTGTTTAAACACCCACATACAGCGCATATAAAGTTTTCGAATGTGACTCAGGGTAGTTAACTTTTCGCAATAATCAAACAGACATTCTCAGATGGACAAGGTGACTTAAGTGTGGCGAACTTAAACCAAGTTAAGGTAGGGGTGGAAGGTGTTAAGATGGAGTTTATACAAATAGCGAAATGAAACTTCCAATATGCGGTTAAAAAAGATGTTCAATCGAAGTTGATTTCAATTGAACATCCCGAATTAATTGTGGTAAATTTTTATCGTTTTCACCAAAATTTGATCACATCCTTTAGTTTCCAAGTTGAGTTCCTAAGATTCCAGTGGTATTATTCAACGATTCAATCGCTGTACGAATGTTAGGCAAGGGTCCGATTTTGCCGATATCGGCAGCACCTGATAATGGTTGAGTACCTGTATTAATCAGTAAAGTTCGCATTGCTAAAGGAGAAAGAACATTTCCATTATGGGTTTGCTTATACCAGCTCTGCACGGCTACCACTGCTGATGCTACAATCGGGGTGGCAGAAGAAGTTCCCGCAAAGGTAGAAGTGTAGTCTTTGTTTGTACCTCCGTCATGAAAAGATCCATAACCTGTGGAGGCCACCGTCCAGTCTCCCCACCCTTGAAGATTTACCCGGTTTCCATAATTGGAAAAAATAGTTCTTTCTTGCTGAGGGTTGCCTGCGCCGACTATAATGGATCCATTATCTCCCCGGTTATTGTATGCTGCGAACTCTGGGCCGTCAAGGTTTTCTCCCCCATTTGCAGCGGCTTGCACGATAATAATACCTACATTACTGGCTTCATTAGTAATATCCCATACCGCTTGATTGTAATCTGCTGGAACGTAGTTTGAACCTCCGTTAGGGCCGTATTCCTGCATTTCATACAGAAACACATCACCAGGTCTTAGATGAGTAAGTCCTTTAGCAATGCCGGCGGGTCTACCCAATCTGGTTTCCTGCACAAAAAACAGACTATCTGCACCATGCACCATTCCTTTCATTCCAAAGCCATTGTCTACTGCACCTAAAACGCCCATTACGGCAGTACCATGATCAGCATATTTAGCATTGATACTATAAGTGTCTTCTCCTACTATGTACCTAAATTTCGGCGAGGAAAGGTCTTCGTGATCAATATTTGCTTCATACTCCATGTCAACAACACGAACCCCTTGTCCTGTAATACCAATCGACCACGCATATTCAGCATCAATCCCCCTTTGAGCAGGCACAAACCTATTAGCAGAGGTATAAAAAGGGTTGGACACTAACTCGCCCCCACCCATTGGATTTAATGGTAAACGGTAGCCTTGATAGTCAATAAAATCAGGCGTGGTACTTGGTGGTGGTATTTTGACATCAGCTTCCATCGCCGCATATTCTACAAAAGGAAGCTTTTCAAGATCATTCGCTAGTTGCAACACTTCTTGACCGCTCATTTGCAATGCTTCCTCTACGTATGCCCAACCTCTAAATTTATAGATGTTAAATTTACCGGCCGCAACTTTAGGAACAACCGCTCGCCTCAGAGAAGCTTTCTCAAGAGCGCTGAATGGGATAGCTTGTTTATAATGAAGTGTGTTCATCAGGTCTATAATCGCCTGCTGCGCATCCGTTATCTCTAATGGCAGCAGCTTTTCGACTTTTAACATCGGCTTTTTCTGATCGTCAAAATCTAAGAGAAAATCAGCGTTAAACTTCACCAAAAGTTTATATCGTTCTACCTTAGGTATTAAAGAGTTTTGTCCTTTAAGATCTGTCATATTAAAAAGTTTTAGGGAAAGTTCATTTTCAATGACGGCTCTTTCTGAGGTCTTGCCAGATTCAAAAAGGTTATTCTCTTTTTTACACGAAAAGGCAAAAAACAAAAAAAGAATTTGGAGAACAAAAATCAGTTGAATTTTTTTCATAATTAAAGCTTTTAGTAATGCAATCAGCCGAATATAACATTTTTATTAAATATATACAAATATGTTATGTATAATAATATGTAGAGCTAATACTTATGCCGTAACATGCCCGTAAGCCTCGGGAGTTTTTGTTTTCGTTTTTACAATTTTGCTCATTAGGCTGTCACACATAAGTCCTGTAGCTTTGGTTGGGAAAAAGTTGTTTTTCAAGTGGCATCTGATGCGTGCGGGAAGCCGTCTCTTATGCTTTCGATGTCTTGATAGCTTCATTTCACGGGCACGCCGCAGTGCCCGGGTTCATTTGTTTCCTTCGTTTCGAATAAGAGCATATTATTAAAACCACGCGTAGGACAACGTTCCGCCAATGAAGTAAGTCTATCTATAATGGGATCATTATCTTTTCTACTCATCTTTGATGTGACTGGAATCCATGTCAGTATATTCTTACGCCAGTTGTATAGTATTACCTACAAATACTGAATTCCTCACATAATTCCATAGGCTAGCGGCCACCTTCATACTGCTTTAAAATCGGTGCAATCTGCGTCTCGTTAAGTTTTTAATTTTTGATATCGGATAGTTAAAATCTAGATATTCAAATCTAATTTTACGCTGTCCTAAAACACGAAAGGCAACAATTATGATAAGGATTTAACAATACTTGATCTTACGTTTTAACTTACCACTAGCTGATTATATGTAACTGTATTTTCTCCGCTACTCTTTGCTTTATTGCCTCACTTATTTCTCAACGCCTTTTTATACACTTCAAGGCATCGTTCCCTTGCCGCCGCATGGTCGACAATGGGAGCAGGGTAATCTTCACTTTCCCATTCAGGTACCCACTTTTTAATATATGTAAGGTCCGGATCAAATCGCCTGGTCTGGATATAAGGGTTGAATATCCGGAAGTACGGAGCTGCATCGCAGCCGCTGCCCGCAGCCCATTGCCATCCCCCGTTGTTGGAAGCGAGGTCGTAGTCCAGCAATTTTTCAGCAAAATAAGCTTCGCCCCATCGCCAATCCACCAGCAAGTGCTTCGTCAGGAAAGACGCCGTGATCATTCTCACGCGGTTATGCATAAAACCGGTTTCGTTCAGCTCTCTCATCCCCGCGTCTACAACGGGATAACCGGTTTGTCCGTTACACCAGGCTTTGAATTCTTTCTCGTTGTTGCGCCAGCGTATTTTATCATAGGCTTCCTTGAATGATGTGTCAACCACTTTGGGGAAATGAAAAAGGATCATCTGGTAAAACTCGCGCCAGATCAGCTCTTTGAGGTAAGTGGCGTTTAACTCCTTTGCTTTTGAAGCCAGCTTTCGGATACTGGTCGTGCCGAATCTTAAATGTACGCTTATCCGGCTGGTGCCTTTTATACCGGGAATATCTCTTGTCTTGTCATAATCCTTGAGCAGGTCGTTGGCCGGATAGGGCGTTGGAAAAGAAACTTCCAGTTTTTCAAATCCTATTTCGCTTAAGGACGGCATTTTGATGGGCCGTTGCTGATGAAAATGCTTTGCATATTTTCTGATAGGATAAGACTTCAACTGAAAATCGGTAAGCAATGACATCCATCTTTTAGAATAGGGCGTGTACACAGTGTAAGGTTTGCCGTCGTCTTTTACCACCTCGCCTTTTTCAAAGATCACCTGGTCTTTGAAGCCTTTTACTGGTATTTCCTTTTTCTTGAAATAGGCGTAAACCTCGTTGTCCCGTTTCCTGGCATAAGGTTCATAGTCATTGTTCAGGTAAATGGCCTGCAGGTCGTAGTCTTTTTCCAGTTGTTGAAAGACCTCCATCGGTTTGCCGTGTCTGACATCCAGTGTGCTGCCTGAGTCTTTAAGCTGTTCTTGTATTTTTTCCAGTGCTTCGTAGATGAACACCAGCCGCTGATCTTTAGGATTGGATAACTCATCGAGGATCTCGGTGTCAAAAATAAAGATCGGCTGAACCGGGTGGCCGCCTTTAAGCGCGTGATACAGACCTGCGTTGTCATCCAGGCGCAGATCGCGGCGAAACCAAAATAAACTTACCTTTTCTTTTTTCAATCTTCGGTCGTTTTTAATCGGTGATGTATAGACAGAAAATATGCCACGAATGTAGTGCATAGTCTATAGACCATGGACGATAGCATGTAAGAAACGTGCAGTAGGTTATGAAAGCGGCTGAATGTATTGCTTTTGCAATTGGGCAGTCACCTGGTTGGCGTAATGCTTTTCTTCTACCGACTGAATCCACCGGATACCCCTGATCGCATTGGTGATGAAAACCTCATCGGCCTCCAGCAAATCCCCTGCGAGGCAGGGCTTTTCGATCACGGTACCGATCGCCTTGATCAAATAGGAGCGCATGACGCCTTCTACACAGCCCTCTGTTAATGGTATGGTATAAATGTCGCCTCTTTTGATCCAAAACAGGTTGGCAATGGTGGTCTCGCAGATTCGTTCATGTTGGTTCCAGATGATGCAGTCGTTCCATTTTTGCTGTTGTGCATAGTGCGCAGCTACGCTATAGATCAATGCTGATGCGGACTTTAAGTCAGACAGCTGGTCGCAACTTTTTCTGACAAGCGGACAGAACCCGGTAACGATCCCGTTGACATTCAGCTGGCTTATCGCCGGATCTAAAGGCCAGGCTTCAATCAGGTAGTTGAGTTGATTTCTGCCATCATACAAACCGCCCTGACCACCCGAGAAGGATAGCCGGATTCGTGCAGAAGCCCGGCAATTATTTTTGCTGCAAAGCGCCTGAATATTTTTGAAGACCTGTTCTGTAGTGAGATGTGACGGCCAGGTGTACTGTAACCGTTGGATGCTTTTTTTGATTCGTTCACTATGGTAATCCGCCAGCAGAATGTTCCCGTCTTTCACACGTATCGTTTCAAAAAAGCCATCTCCATACCGATAGCTTTTATCGCTTGCTTGTAAAATAGGCTCCTGTTCGTCGAAGAAGCGTCCGTTATAGCAAATGTGCATACTGGCTTTTTAGATTCTGCTAAAGCGTTGGTGTGGCGGCAGGCGGCGGAGGCGTCGATGCGGTGTCCGGCAGGTTCAGCCGTTTCTGCCGGGTCGTAATAGAGTCAACCATTACTTTCAAATCTTCAGGATGTTGCCGGTAATATTCGAGCGTTTTGTCGAATTGCCCGCGCGTGATTTTGTGAATTTTAAATACCCTGTCCAGCATCGCATTATTGATAAGTACCCGGTTCTGCTCCGGATGTTTATAATACACGAAACCATTGAGAAACTCACTGCTTTGTGCCACATCCCACAGTACCTTTTCCATTTTTTTGGGCGGCAGGATGTCGTCTTCGCTGGCTCCTGAACAAGCGGCTAAGGAGATGGTCAATAAGAAAATATTTAGATAACGCCACATATCAAACGGTTATAGTTGAAGAATATCGGGAAATGGTGTCGACAATATCGGCAGCCACTTCACGTTTGCTTTTTGCCTCAAATGGTATCTCATCACCCGTTTTGGTGAAAATGGTGATCTTATTGGTGTCGCTGCCGAAAGCCACTCCGTCGTTAAGAGAATTTAACACGATAAAGTCTGCATTTTTAGTTTTCAGTTTCTCCAGGGCGTTGGTTTTTTCGTTATTCGTTTCCAATGCAAATCCGAGCAGCACCTGGTCGGCGCTTTTGATGGCGCCCAGGCTTTTCAGGATATCTTTTGTCTTCACCAGTTTCAGATCAGGTGTGCTACCGGCCTCAGTCTTTTTTATTTTTTGATCTGATACTGTTTCAGGTTTGTAATCGGCAACGGCCGCCGCCATGATAGCGATATCGCAATTTTTGAAATGATCATGGCAGGCATTATACATTTCTTCGGAAGAATTCACCTTGATTACGGTAATGCCTTCGTAAGAAGCAGGCAGCGCCACAGGGCCCAGCACCAGCGTTACTTCTGCGCCACGCGCCTGACACTCTTGGGCTAAAGCAATGCCCATCTTCCCGGAAGAGTGGTTGCCGATAAACCGTACCGGGTCAATAGCTTCGTGGGTGGGACCTGCTGTCACCAGCACCCTTTTGCCTGAAAGGCTGTCAGGGTTCTTTTGAAGAAAGCGTTGCAGGTAAGTGACAATATGTTCCGGCTCCTCCATGCGCCCATCCCCAAAGAGGCCGCTGGCTAATTCGCCATTACCGGGCGGGATGATCGTTACGCCGTCTTTTTGAATGAGGGCAATATTTCGCTTTGTTGAAGGATGGTGCCACATGTCTTCGTCCATGGCGGGCGCAGCGATCACCGGGCAGGTGGCGGATAGATACACCGACAATAGCAGGTTATCGCAGGATCCGTTGGCCATTTTGGATAAGGTGTTACAGCTCAGCGGTGCGATCAGCATTACATCGGCCCAGCGCCCCAGCTGCACATGGTTGGCCCAGGTGTTCTCCGCAAAAATATCGCTTAGTACTTCGTTTTTCGACAGCGTTGACAGTACCAGCGGTGAAACGAAGTCCTTTGCCGCAGGCGTCATGATGACTTTTACCTCTGCACTTTGTTTGACCAGTAAACGTACGAGATGAACGATCTTGTAGGCTGCAATGCTGCCCGAAATGCCAATCAGTATTTTTTTTCCTTCTAACATCATTTGTTTTATAGTTAGCCGCTCTGGTGCGTTGATCAGGAGCGCGAATCATTAATGTTCTACCGATCCTGAACGATCCTGCATGCGCAGCTTCCGGCAAAAATATTTAAAACACAAAAACCACAGCCATTTAAAATGTTACTGTGGTTTTAAATTACTTAACGCCAAAACGACTAGCTAAACAGTTCGTCTTCTGCTTTCCTGAAGTACACTTTGTCGTCGAGGAACTCATGCGTCGCTAACAGGGAAGGGTTAGGCATCCTTTCATATGCCCTGGAAATCTCGATCTGCTCTTTATTTTCATGAATTTCTTCTAAAGAATCGGTATGGCTGGCAAATTCATCCAGCTTATTGTGCAGCTCCTCTTTAATGGAGATGTTTACCTGGTTCGCTCTTTTAGCGATGATGGCGATGGATTCATAAAGGTTGCCCGTTTTGCTTTTGATGCTTCCCAGGTCCTTTGTTTCCACGTTAGCGGGAATGCCGGCGCTAAGTTGTCGTCTTAACTTGCTCATTATTGCTAAATTTTTGTATTTGTGTATTTGATGATGCGATGTAGCCTTCTACATCTTTACGATATTTACTTTCGGGAAAACGCTCCAGGAAATCATTGGCTAAGTCGATCACCTCTCTGTAACGTTCTACTTTTTTTGTAACAACGGTTAAGTCTGCCGCCCGGTAAAAAGATTTTACCGCCATGAATTTATATTCATCGGCTACCGTTGACTCGGGGAAGTTTTCCAGCAGCGTGCTGAATGTTACACCCGCAGCTCTAAACTCTCCCAGGTTATAATACAGCATGGCCGATTTATAATCTTTGGTCTCCAGCTTCTTCCTCAACTCGTCGATCAGGCGGTTGGCTTCTGCATTCCGTACCGATTGGGGGTGCGTATTGATGAATGTCTGCAGGTTGCTGATCGCCTTATAAGTATTGGTCTGGTCCAATTCTGCTTTAGGAGATTGAAGGAAGAACGTGTAGGCGCGCATGTATTCGATCTCTTCCGCACGCGGGCTGTTCCGGTAACCCTCCAGGAAATTCTTAAAGAGATTTTCCGCATTGATATAATCTTTCTGATTATAGGCAGAGTAAGCATATTTGTAATAAATATCTTCAGCCTGCGGCGTGGTTTTGTAATAAGGCAGCACATCTTCATAGATCGTCTGCGCTTTCATCCACTTCTTTTTAGCATAAAACTGATCCGCCATCTTTAATTTGTAGGCGGGATCCTTGCTCTTCAGGATCTTGTTCATACCCGGACCGCAAGACGCCAAAAAGCTTACTAAAAAAATAGCGATTACAAATCTCATAAAGTTTGCAAAGTTAACCATAATGCGGCAAATGTTGCCAAAAATTATGACCTGTATAAATAAGTGATAGTTAAGGTTTTGGTAAAGAATGAACCCCTTCCCTTAAACCAGGCATCCTCAAAATCAGCTGATTGAGAATCAGTCATTTTTAATGTGATCGGCCAAAAAATGATCCAGTGCGGTGATCATGCTTGGCGATTTTGGCTTGGGCGCCACGATTTCCGGCGTTAGTCCCGACTTCACGGCTTCGGCCTTGGTATTGTCACCGAACGTGCCTACAACCACGCCATTTTGTTTGAATTTAGGAAAGTTGTTGAACCAGCTTTTGATGCCGGAGGGTGTAAAGAAACATATTACGTCAAACTGTTTGTCTCCCACAGATTTTTTTACATCGTTGCTTTGCGAACGGTACATGAACGCCAGTTCGAAATCGCAGTTGTGATTTTTGAGCCAGTTTACAATATCGCTATCCTGCTGGTTTTCGGAACAAACATAGAGGAAGCTCAGGTTTTCCTTGTGTTTATTCATCACGTCGAACAAGCTCTTGTTGGTGCCATCGGCTCCGTAAAAAACTTTGCGTTTCCTGTATAAAATAAATTTTTGAAGATACAGCGCTACTGCTTCTGTAATGCAGAAATATTTAGTGTCCTGGGAAACTGTGATCTTGCTTTCTTCGCAGGTACGGAAGAAATGATCGATAGCGTTGCGGCTGGTAAATATCACGCCCGTGAAGCGGGGAATATTGATCTTTTGTTGTCTGAAGTCTTTACCCGAAATAGGAACGATGCTGATCAGCGGTTCGAAAGCAAGCTTTACCCCGTATTTCCGTTCCAATTCGAAAAACGGTGACTTTTCACTCGACGGCCTGGGCTGTGTAATAAGTATGTTTTTAATTTTGTCTGCTGCTGACTTGCTTCCTGATTTATTCACTTCATTTAACATTAGCAATTCCTAAAATTGGTTGCAAAAGTACGCTATTATTTTAAAAACGTGTCGATTCCTTTATATAAAGCAATCGTTGGCAGAATTTCGAAAGCGCTCATATATAACAGGAAATGAAAAAAGCTGATACTCTTTTCTTTCCTTACCAAGCCCAGGGCAGATATGTAGCGGTACAAAATAAAACCACCGATAAGGATCCAGCTCAAGGTCCAGGCAATCGTGCTCGCTTTGGTATCCGTTAATGCAATAACGATGATAAGGGGCAATAATAATATGGACAATATTTTATTAACAAGGAAAATCAGAAAGGTGTAATCGTCCGCTAATTTGTTGACCTTGAAAACCCAGCCGATGAATTTGAGTACGGCGTACTTTAGCAGGTATACCACAGCGACCAGCAAGGTGGCGTAGGCAAACAACTGCCAGAACGCCAGATCGAGCGAAGGTCTACTTCGTTCAACAAGCAGCGACAGATAGAACCCTGCCGTGATCACGAAAAAGATATTGAATAACAGGGAGGGCAACGAGTTTTGAATCACCTGTTTTTTTAATTGCCTTTGTTTCAAGCTCCGCCGGAAAAAAAGGTTGGTCAGGTCAGAAAAATATTTTTCAAAACCTGCTTTGAAAATGGCAAAAAGTAATGTAAGCGCTGCGATAATATAGAAATAAAGCTCTTTGCCTGGAGCAGGGTGCTTTTTGACATAAGGAGGATATCCGGGTTTTTCATACAACCTGATATACGGATGTTTTTCGAGTATCGTTCTGGATAGTTTGTTACGCGCCCATGAAGCGTCTGTCTTGGCCACAGCGGGGCGGGCGACGTTCGCATTAAGGCTGTCGCTGGCCAATGGCTGTGCACTGATGTGCTGCACGCCGAGAAAACAAATCCATATTGCTAAAACGATCCTGGCCAATAACAAAAATTTGCTGCAAAAATAAAGTGATGACCTTAAAAGTAATTAACGAAGCCGAAATGTATTTTGGATTGCCTGAGGTTGAAGTTGTTGTCGTTTCGCTTTCCCACTGCCCATGCCAGGTTAAATAGCCCCACTTTGGTTTCGAATGCCAATCCCAGTCCGCCTGAAATATAAGTGTAACTGGTATTGTTCCCTCTGCTGGCATTCTTTCCCCAGCCACCATCTGAGAATACATTGAAATAAGAATTTTCTCCAACGAGGTACCGATACTCCAAAGTGCCTAAACCATATTGAGAAAGGAACTGGCTTTGTTCGTCGAACCCGCGAAGTAAGCGGTATCCACCGATCTGGAACAACTCGTTCCTGAAGATATTACTGCCGGAAATATAGCCGCCGTTAATGGCTGCTTTAATCGTGCTGCGCTGCGCCTTGCCGATCGGGAAATACCGCGCAGCAGCTAACACAGACCGCACCTGGTATGATTTGGTAAGAACCGTATCGTATAAACTACCGAAGTCAAACCCGGGATCGGCAGGGTCTTCCAGGTCCAGTATCTGGTTATTGCGTTTGACGATCTTGTTGCCCACTGATGTGTTAAACGACAATTCAAACCCGTTGACGGGGTTGAATATATAATTGGTGGTATTCAGCTGGTATTCAACACCCAGGTTGGTGATCTTTACATCGGCATCTTCGGGTAGCTGCCTGGTAGCGATGATAGCAGCTTCGTTGATGAAATTCAGAATGCTGCTGAATCTTTGGACATACAACTTTACACGCTGCTGCCGGTTGAGGGCCAATTGTGTTCCCACGCGAATATCGAAATTCAGGAAGGCGGAGTCTCTTTTCAACATGTTGAATCTGAGATCCAGGCCGAAAGGCGTTTTAAACAGGTAAGGCTGATCGAAGCTGAGATTGAGGCGTTGAGAGGACGCCTGCAAGCGTTGCCAAACGAGACCGATGCTTTCTCCTGTGCCAAAAGCGTTTTTAAGATCGAGCAAAGCTTCACCGGTGACCAATAATTTTTTGTTGGCCGAGGCGTCGCTATTGGGCAGGAAGCCGATGATCACATTTACCTGGCTGCTTTTTTTCTGCTGTAGAAATAATTCTACCGTTCCCCCCGTGCTACCCCAGATCACCTGCGGTGGAAATTGCTCTTCTACATAGTTGAGCTTCTTCAGCTCGCTGCTGATGCGCTGTAATTTTTCTTTGTTGTAGACCGACCCGTTTTCGAGCTCAAGGAATTGCTGCAGGTACTCGTTGCTGATCTTTGCGTTGCCGGTTATTTTAAGGCTGTCGATATGATAAAGCGGTCCGGGCTCCACGTTGATCCTGCCAGCCACCTCGGTGCCATTGATCTGTATGCTGTCGAGATAAATATCAGCAAAGGGGTAGCCATTATTCTCCATGTATTCCAGCATGCGCTGCTGCACGGCCTGCACCTGTTGCGGATCGTATTGCTTTGCTGCAAAACTGTTTGCGGTCCAGCCGATCTTCTCCAGCCAGGGCTTTGAAGCACTGCTGACCTCCAACGCAGCCCACCGGTACACCTGCCCGAAGAAAAGCTGCACGGTGGCTGATGATGAATCCAGCACTGTCGAATCGATGGAAGCGGTGATGTATCCTTTTGCCTGTAGCCCGGGAAGCAATTGCTCTATGGAAATGAGACACTCGTCCCGGTTAGCAAAGTTCTGTTGCAGGGGAATGATGGTCCCGGCAGCCACCGTGTCTTTGTCTACAGGTATAATGCGCAGCGAGTACATGTTTTGAGCTTTTGTGAATAAGGTATACAAAAGCAAAAGTGCTGTCAGCAGGTATCGTATCTTTGCAGGTTTCAACGGAGGTAAAATTAGTTGAAAGTTGTTGAATAATTGTTGAACGGTAGTTGAAGCTTGTTACTATACAAGGTAAAACCCTACTCAACTCTTATCCGACAGTCAATCGACCAGTTCTCACCATGAGCGGCATATACATACATATACCTTTTTGCAAACAGGCCTGTAATTATTGCAATTTTCACTTTGTGACTTCTCTCGCAAAGAAGCAGCCGCTGTTAGATGCGATCGGAAAAGAGATCGCGCTGGTGGCGCCTCAACACGATGGGGCAGTTAATACGATCTACTTTGGCGGCGGTACGCCCAGTTTATTATCCGTAGAAGAAGTAGCCGGGCTGCTGAATCGGATCTGGTCGACCTATAAAGTGAATGACGCGGCAGAGATCACGCTGGAGGCCAATCCGGATGATATTACTGAAGATAAATTGATCGGGTGGCAACGGGCTGGTGTCAACCGCCTGAGCATGGGGATTCAATCTTTTTTTGAGGAAGATCTGAAATGGATGAACCGTGCGCACGATGCCGGTCAGGCCAGACAAGGCCTGGAGCTCGCGCTGAAGCACTTTGACAACATCACGATAGATCTTATTTACGGTACGCCCGGACTCACGAACGAGAAATGGAAGCAAAATGTGGAGACGGCTATCCGGCTAAATATTCCACACCTGTCGTGCTATGCATTAACCGTCGAGCCGAAGACGCCTTTAGATAAACTGATCCGCCAGCAAAAGAAGCAGGATGTCGATCCGGGATTGCAGTCTGAACAATTCCTGTTATTAATGAACTGGTTGCAGGATGCGGGCTATGAGCATTACGAGATCTCCAATTTTGCGCGGCCGGGTTTCAGAAGCAGGCATAACGGATCATATTGGCAGGGCAAACCTTATATCGGGTTGGGTCCGTCTGCGCACTCATTTAACGGGTCGGAAAGGCAATGGAACGTGGCGAACAATCAACAATACATCGATGCTATTAATAAAGGTGAATTGCCTGTTGAAAGCGAACGGTTAACGCCCGTGCAGCAAGTCAACGAGTACATTATGATTGCGCTCAGAACCAGTGAAGGCATCGAATGGAGGCGTATTGCTCCTGATCAGGCCGGCGTTTTAAAGAAACAGGCTCAAAAGTTTATCGATCAGGGTCGCCTGGTGGATACGAATGGATCGTTGCGACTGACAAATGAAGGGAAGCTGTTTGCAGATGGCATTGCCGCTGATCTATTCTTCGATGAATAATATCCGGGAACGGTCCGGGTAAATCTGGATTCTTTATACCAATACTTTTTCGATCATTTCAAAGCCGGTAGCTGGCGGAATTTTTTCCCAAAGTATTTTATAAATGCTGTCGGCAATGGGCATCTCCGCTTTTATTTTCCGGTTGATATTGTAAATACATTTCGCAGCGTTATATCCTTCGGCTACCATATTCAATTCCAGTTTTGCTGCCTGTACGGAATAGCCTTTGCCGATCATGTTGCCAAAAGTCCGGTTGCGGCTGTAAAGGGAGTAGCATGTTACCAAAAGGTCGCCCAGGTACACAGAGGCCGCATAATTGGCGGCTCTCGCGCCGGTGACAGGTTCCGTTTCGTGTTCGCCCACGGTAATATGAGCTGCGCCGAACATCCTTAAAAAAGCGGCCATTTCGTCCGCGCAATTGGCAATGTATACGCTTTGAAAATTGTCGCCATAGTCCAGGCCGTGCGCAATACCTGCTCCCAGGGCATAAATATTTTTCAATACGGCTGCGTATTGAACGCCCAGTATATCATCATTCACCACGGTGTTGATTGCCGGCGATGCAAAATAAGAGGCAATCTTTTGAGTAAGAGGAACGTCGACCCCGGAGAACGTGAGGTAAGACAGTTTTTCCGCTGCCACTTCTTCTGCATGGCAAGGGCCTAACACCGCGAAGTAACTGGTCAGCGGTACATTGAAATATTTTGCCAGGTAATCGTTCAGTAACACATTCTCTTTGGGCAGGATGCCTTTAACAGCCGAGAGGATCTTTTTTGTTTTAAGATCATTCTTACTTAAAACAGACAACGTCTCTGTTACATAAGCAGAGGGTACAGCCACAATAAGCACCGTCGAAGCGGCCACGACTTTCGTAAGGTCCGGTTCGATCTTCAATAATTTTGTTTTTAAAACGGCGGATGTAAGGTAATGCGGATTGTGAGACCTTTTTTTGATGTAAGCCGCCGAGGCGCTATTTCTTACCCACCAATTCACTTTGTTGCCATTATCGGTAAGTATTTTAACCAGCGCCGTTGCCCAGCTACCACTACCTATTACGCCAAATTTTACTGCCATTGTTGTTGTTAGTCGGAAGTCCGAAGTCGGAGGTCCGGAGACAGAAGTCGGAAGTCCGAGGTCTGATAAATCTTGTTAATTAAAATAGTTTTAGTAGATCGGATTACCTCTTAATCCAGGTCGAAAGTTGTAAGCATTCCGGGAAGGCGATTGCCGCAGCAAATACCCTTTTGGTCTTCCGGGCTTACTGACTTTCGGTCTTTTTATAAGTGTAAAAACTATTCGCCTGCTGCGTACACGTAACTACCAGATCGTTGATACATACATGCGGTGGCAGGCCGGCACAATAATAAATAATATCCGCCACATCTTCCGCTACAAGCGGTTTCATTCCCTCATATACTTTTGACGCTTTTTCATTATCTCCCTTAAACCGGACATTGGAGAATTCGGTGTCTGCCGCGCCGGGATGAATCGCAGTCACTTTGATATTATACTTCAGCAGATCGATGCGCATGGCTTCGCTTAAGGCGCCCACAGCGTGCTTCGTGGCGCAATACATATTCCCTTGTGCGTATACTTCCTTCCCGGAAATAGAACCGATGTTGAAGATATGTCCCTGCCCCGCATTGATCATTAAGGGTAACACGGCCTTGGTTACATACGCAAGACCTTTCAGATTTGTATCGATCATAACATCCCAATCATCAATGCTGGCTTCGTCAAAATTGTCACGGCCCAAAGCCAGGCCTGCATTATTAATTAGCAGGTCGATGCGTTGCCACTCCTTAGGCAATGCGTTGATATTGGCGGCCACTGTATTTTTATTTCTTACATCAAAAGTCAGCGACAATACCCTGGTTTCATATGTTTCCCGAAGATATTCGGACAACTGGTGCAGCCGGTCTTTCCGGCGGCCGGTAATGATCAGGTCGTAATTGTTAGCAGCTAATTTTTTGGCGCATGCTTCTCCGAAGCCGGAAGTAGCGCCCGTGATTAAAGCAATCTTCTCCATGTTGTTAATGTTATTTCAGAGGCTAAATATCGGATAAAAAATCTTCAATCACTTTTCCAGACTCAAGCGGCTCTTCTATCATCCCTAAATGGGCTGAGTTTTTCAGAATATGAACAGTTGATATTGACGGTAAAGACGCCTGCCCGATGGTCTTATCGAGCGGAATAATTTCATCCTGCGCGCCGAAAACAAAGAGTACCGGAACCTTTGCATTCTTCAGCACTTGCGTTCTGTCTTCCCTTTTCATCATGGCTTCGTAATAATTAATGACCGCTTCGTTGCTCATATCCGGCAGCTGCTTCATAAATTGATCATACAGATCTGTTTTTTCTTTTTTAGTCGTTTCTGAAAACATCTTTGGGGCGGTTGTTTCGAGAAAGGCGACGGCACCATGTTTCCTGGTGAAGTCAATGCCTTTCTGCCGATTGGCTTTTTTCTCTTCGTCATCTGCTTTGGCAGTAGAGTGAAACAATCCGAAGCCGGTTAAGCGTTCGGGATATTTTTCAGCGAAAGCTAATGTGGCATAGCCGCCCATGCTGTGACCTATTACCGCGGCTTGTTCTATTTCTTCCTGATCCAGAATTTCCTTTATCAACTCAGCAAGACCTTCCATGCTGGTATCACTTGTCAGTTCTGACCCGCCGATGCCCGGGAGGTCAGGTGCAATAACAAGATAATTTTCACTGAGATAATCTATCTGCTCTTTCCACGCCGAGCTATCTGCGCCAAAGCCATGCAGCAACAGTGCCGCATGGCCGTCTCCTGCACTTATATAACTAATCACTTTACCTTCAACAGAAGTGGTTTTTCTTTCCATAAAAAATTTTTATGTGAGTGGAGGAATTATATCATTCCCCTATCTCATGAATGGGAAACATAGTTTGATCATGAACCGGAAATGTTTTATGAGACAATATTAGGCGATCTTATCGCTGCCTCGTTGATCTTGCCTGATCTTCCGTTTTTCGATCCATACTTTGGTTATTGTCAACAACAATAATGCCGCAGCCAGGAAGGACACCAGTTTGGAAAGCCAGTCACCGTGCTTCGTGTAGAATGTATCTGTTATATAAGCAGGAACGGTTTGCTTCAACGCTCCATCCACGTCCCAGGGAAGTTGTTGTATGATGTTGCCGAACGGATCGATAAAGCAGCTGATGCCTGTGTTGGCGCTCCTTGCCACCCATTTCCGGCTTTCTATGGCGCGCAGTCTGGCGTAGTTCATGTGTTGTTGATAACCTTGTGTGTCTCCCCACCATCCATCATTGGTTACTATGCAAATCAGGTTGGCACCTTTACGGTTGAAATCCGACAGGAAATCACCATAAATACTTTCATAACAAATAGCCGGGGTAACCGCAAAGGTTTTGTTGCTGGTAGTAAAGACATGCGTAGCGGTATCGCGCGCATAGCCGCCGCCCGTGCCTCCGAATTTTTCAAATGCAGGCGCCATAAAGCCCAGGAAGCCGGGTAAAACTTCGACGCCCGGTACCAGTCTGGACTTGTGATAGATCTGCGCCTGGCTACTGTCGAGCATAACCGCGCTGTTATACATTTCATAAAAAGCGCTGCCATCGCGCAGCGGCCGGGCAAAGCGACTAACTTTTTCGGGGAACGTTCTGTAGCCCTCGAGGCCTGTCAATAAATTGACCTGCGGATGATCTTTTAAAAACTGCCACAAGGGAGCAAGCGCAAAATCTTCTTTAAGGTGAGTTTCGTCGGTCTGAAAAGGGATCGCGGTCTCCGGCCAAACAATCAGAGCGGTCTGTTGGTCCATTTGTTGTTCTGATAAGGATATTAATTTCCGGAGTTGCGCCTCCCCGCTGCCGGCTTCAAACTTTTCGCCCCAGGGGTCGATATTCGGTTGAACGACCACTACATTGTATTTATTATGCAGCAGGGTCAGATCATTTTTGATAAATCGCGAAGCGAGAATGGGAACAAAAAGCACAGCGATCCATGAAATTGCTGTGCCGAAATAGCGCAGCGTGCGTCCCTCCGTCCGATAGAGCCGGAGCAGGTGAAACACGAGAATGTTACTCAGCATCACCCACAAGCTTCCGCCAGAGGTGCCCGTGTATTCATACCACTGAACCCATCCGGGGTGTGTGGCAAAGGCGTTGCCCAGGCTCAGCCAGGGCCAGCTCAGGTCCCAGTTATGATGAAGATATTCAAAGGCCAGCCAGTAAAATATAATGGATGCAGTTGCCAGAAAATTTTTGACGTACCGGATGGTTAAAAAATATAACAGCCAGGGCACGCACATGATGAGGCTGTTGGCAAAAAAAGCGCTGACGCCGCCAATGGCGCTGGCTTTAGCCACCCACCAGGTCGTCAGCACGTTCCATAATACCATGTGAATATAGGCGTAGCCAAAAAACCTTCTCCAGCTATTGGCGTTGTGTGCGATAAACAGCATCGGTAACCACGCGATAAAGATCAGTAAGGTCAATGGCGACGTGGGCCAGGCGGCCCATAAAAGGAGCGCTCCAGTAATAGATAAGAGAAGATTCGAATTTTTTGAAAAAAGCATTTAATGGTAAATCTCTTTTTTGATAAAATGATCCGAAAAGCAAAAATAAGACGATTATATCTTTAGCTTGCGAGGGTTTTGGTAAGTATTCCAAAATAGGAGTAACTCAATTTCCTTCTGTGTTTCCCGTATCCGATAAATAAGCACTACACGTTTATGCAACACAGCGCGACGGATAACTACCAATTTATTATTGCCTACCTGGCCACTGTATGGCTGGTTTCTCAGGGTATCTAAACGATTTTCTGCTAAAAGAATAAATGCCCTGACTTCTTTTTCCGTCCAGTAATGTTCAAGATAATGTATATTCTGAAGGTAGCTGTGAAGTGCTTTTTGTGTCCATACTATCTTATAAACCATTCGGGGTGCTTTTCCTTTAGTTCCTCATGGGTAAAAGTCTTACCTGCATCAGCTTCAGCGATAGAATCATCAAGCTCCTGTCTGATATTTTCCGGTAACGTTTGCCACCAGTCGTGATCACCACCCGAGTTCGCTTCCAGTAAGGTATATACCATTTCTACCACTTTCATATCAGCATGGTCAATAAATCGCTTTACCTGTTCGCGTAAATCTTTATCAGCTACGTTCATCATATTTTTTTTAACTCTATAAAATTACGCTAAAGCGCTCGAAATATTCAGATACTATCTGCCATTTTTAACGCTTCCTTCCAGATATAACTCATGCCGACACAGGGCTGCCGGTTTTTCGTCTTTCCCCGATTTGTTGCCGCCACATGGCGTAATAAAGTCCTTTCTTTCCGATCAGTTCGTCGTGACTGCCGGTTTCGGCCACTTCGCCGCGTTCTAAAACATAAATGCGATCGGCGTGCATAATGGTACTGAGCCGGTGTGCAATCAGCACGGTGATCTGGCTTCCCTTGGAGGATACGTCGCGGATTGTTTTTGTGATCTCTTCTTCCGTGATGGAATCTAAAGCCGAAGTGGCTTCATCAAAAATTAACAAATGCGGATCCCTAAGCAACGCCCGTGCGATGGCGATCCGTTGCTTTTCACCGCCACTTAACTTTAAGCCTCCTTCTCCCAACATCGTATCAATGCCGTTTTCCGCTCTTTGCAACAAGCTGGTGCAGCTGGCTTTCTTCAGGGCTGCCTGGAGATCTTCATCTGTTGCCATCGGGTTGACAAACAATAAATTTTCTTTGATCGTTCCGGCAAACAGCTGGGTGTCCTGCGTTACAAAACCTATTTGCCGGCGCAGTTCATCAAAGTCGATCTCATCGCCTTCTATACCGTCGTAGTAAATATTTCCCTCTTTCGGGCGATACAGACCCACCAGCAATTTCACGAGCGTGCTTTTGCCCGAACCGCTTGGCCCCACAAATGCAATCGTTTCTCCTTTCTTTACATCAAATGATATATTGTCCAGCGCTTTAAAATGTGCTGTCTGGTGCTGAAAAGATACGTTCCGGAACTCCAGTTCCTGCAAGATGCCCAATGGCCGGGGCTGTAAAGGTTGAGGCTCCACTTTCTTCAGCATCAGGTTGTGAAAGTTCTGTAAAGAGGCTTCTGCTTCCCGGTAAGACAGGATCACGTTTCCAATCTCCTGCATCGGTCCGAACAGGAAGAAGCCGTAGAAGGAGAGCGAAAGGTATTGACCCGGTGTGATCTCATCTTTAAAGATCAGCCACAATAAGGTGAATGCGATGACCTGCTGCAGGAAGTTGACCAGCGTTCCCTGGATAAAGCTCAGCGAGCGGATGCTTTTCACTTTGCGTAGCTCCAGCTTTAATATTTTAAACGTATTACTATTGAGCCGGGTGACCTCCTGGCCGGTAAGCCCCAGGCTTTTCACGATCTCGATATTGCGCAGGCTCTCGGTAGTAGTACCCGCCAGGGCTGTCGTTTCTTTTACAATGTTTTTTTGGATCAGCTTGATCTTTTTACTCAGGAGGCTGGTCACCAACGCAATAAAGAAGATCCCGAGCGCATACACCGGCATGATGCTCCAATGTAACTGGAAGGCGTAGACGGATACGAACACGATACTCACGATGATCACGAAAAATACGTTCACAAAGCTGCTGATAAACTTTTCAGTGTCGGTGCGGACTTTGGTGAGAATCGACAGCGTTTCCCCGCTTCGTTGGTCTTCGAAGTCCTGGTAGGGCAGGCGCATGGAGTGTTTCAGACCGTCCGTAAAAATCGTTGCCCCAAATTTTTGAATAACCACATTCACGAAGTAGTCCTGAAAAGCTTTGGCAATTCGGCTTACCATGGCGGTACCGATCAATAGCATCAGGTAATAGAAAAGGCCGTGATACTGGTCTGTGCCGAAAAGGTATTGCGTTTCTGTCCTTGGTTCCGTTCGCGCTTTATCAAAATAATGAGGATGATTGGCAAAAAGATCCAGTAATTTACCGCTGATCATCGGGGCAAACAAGGAGAAGATCTGGTTGATGGAGGCCAAAAACAAGGCGAACGCCACCAACCATTTATAAGGTTTCAGATAGTGTAAGAGTATGCGCATAAGGTAGTCAAAGTATTAATGCGAATATCTAACAAATACCTAGTAACAAAGTTTACCAGATTTGAACTTACCATATCTACGGCTGCTTCCTATTAACAAATTCAGTTAAGGCGTTGAAAAAGATATACTTCCGCCACTACCGCCCCGCCCAGCTTTCCCGGTCCAGGCTCCGGTATTGGATCGCTTCGGCCAGGTATTCTGGTTTTATCTTTTCCGATCCTTCAAGGTCAGCGATGGTGCGGGAGACCTTCAGAATACGATCATAGGCGCGTGCGGAAAGATTCAGCTTCTCCATCGCTGCCTTCAGCAACATATGGCCTACGTTGTCAATCGCGCAGATCTCCTTCAACATTTTGCTGCTAATCTGCGCGTTAGCATATACACCCGGATGATCCTTGTAGCGGGCGGCCTGCGTCTCGCGAGCTTTGATCACTCGTTCGCGGATGCTTTCAGAATTCTGTTCTTTCCGGATGCTGGCCAGCTCGCTGAAGGGCACCGGCGTCACTTCTACATGAAGATCAATCCGGTCGAGCAGTGGTCCTGACACTTTATTCAGGTATTTCTGAACGGCGCCCGGCGGACAGGTGCATTCCCTCTCCGGGTGATTATAGAAGCCGCAGGGGCAGGGGTTCATCGAAGCGATCAACATGAAGCTGGCCGGGAAGTCGAGTGCTACTTTGGCGCGCGAAATGGTCACCCGTCGCTCCTCCATAGGCTGGCGCATGACTTCCAGCACGGTTCGTTTAAACTCGGGGAGTTCGTCGAGAAACAGGACACCGTTGTGGGCCAGCGATATCTCGCCCGGCTGGGGATTGCCGCCTCCGCCCACCAGGGCCACGTCGGAAATGGTATGATGTGGAGACCGGAAAGGACGTCTGGAGATCAGTGTTGCATTTTCAGGAAGCTTTCCTGCGACTGAATGGATCTTAGTGGTTTCCAGCGCCTCCTGAAGGGTGAGCGGTGGCAGGATCGTCGGGAGCCGTTTAGCCAGCATGGTCTTGCCCGCGCCCGGCGGGCCGATCAGCACCGCATTGTGGCCACCGGCAGCGGCAATTTCCAATGCACGTTTAATATTTTCCTGTCCCTTCACATCCGCGAAATCGATATCAAAGTCATATTGAGAATGAAAAAAGGCTTCACGTGTGTTTACTACAACAGGTTCAAGGCCCTTCTCTTCACTTTCAAAAAAGCTGATCACGTCTTTAATATGATTGACGCCATATACCTGGAGGTTATTAACCATTCCCGCTTCCCGCGCGTTGGCGGTGGGTACGATCAGTCCCTTGAATTCCTGTTTGCGGGCCTGGATGGCAATCGGCAAAGCACCTTTGATAGGCCGGATCTCGCCATCGAGGCTGAGTTCGCCCATGATCACATAACGGGAAATGGCTTCCACATTGGCTATCTGTTCAGAAGCTGCCAGGATGCCTATCGCAATGGGAAGATCGAAAGCCGTGCCGCTTTTTTTGATGTCCGCAGGAGCCAGGTTGACAACCACTTTCGTACGCGGCATATCATAACCATTCGTTTTAATGGTGCTTTCGACTCTTTGTAAACTTTCTTTGACGGCACTATCCGGTAAACCCACAAGGGAAGGATCTTTGCCGCTCATCATCCAGTTCACTTCGACGGTAATAGGTATAGCTTCAACGCCGTAAACAGCGCTGCCGTTTATCTTCACTAACATGGGTTGAAGATAATAATTTATCAAGGATTAATGCGCAAGTGTGGGTGGCCGGATAAATCGGGAACTTGCCGTCCGGCTTCCGTACCATGCGGTCAATCAGATGCATTTTTTGGATTGTCTGGTTAGTCTAAATTGAAGACATCATCAAGGCTCATTTCGAAGCCTTGTAAAACCGGGGTGGTTACTACATCGCCAAGGGTGAGCAACCGTGATGGCTGGTACTTGCCGGCGCTATCAAGCGTATACTTCAGGAAAGTCTTTTCATCAGGATGAATGATCCAGTACTCTTTCACACCGCTTTCCTCGTATACCTCGTATTTGTTTTGAAGTTCTTTTTTATTGTTGCCGGGAGACAATATTTCCACCACGATGTCGGGAGCTCCAATGCATCCGCGGTCATCTAACTTTTCCAGATCGCAGATCACACATATGTCGGGTTGCAAAACGGTGATAATCTCTTCGTCATCTTTCAGCTTGCGAGGCAGGCGCACATCAAAGGGGGCACTATATACATCACATCGCTTGCCCTGTAAAAAGTTGTATAGCTTATTTAGTATAATGACGCTGGCTTTTTGATGAATACGGCGGGGTGCCGGACTCATTTTAAAAATGCGCCCTTTGATCAGCTCCAGTCTTTCCTCAAATTGCCATTTGAGATAATCTGCGTAAGTGTAGGTTTTATTTAGATCCAGCTCTGAAAACTTCATAGCTCAAAGATAATTTAAAATTTCACGAAGCGATGTCCGTTATTTCTTCGCCACCACGTCGAGAATAACTTTAACGTCGTCGCTCATGACGAGGCTACTGCCTCCAACGCCATAATCGCGGCGGTTCAGGGTAAAACCAGCTTTGAAATTATAGCCTCCGCTTACAGGCTTAGCAATGAAGTCGAACTGGATATCGTGGGACACACCGTGCATGGTCAGCACGGCCTTTGCGAAATATACATCATTGCCTTTGGGCACGATGCGCGTTGATTTAATGTTGATAGTCGGATATTTTTCTGCGTGAAAAAAGTCGTCCTTTTTCAGGTGCGCATCCCTTTTTTCATTGCCGGTATTGATCGTGTTCACATCCACGGTTACATCAAACGAGCCTGAAGCTGCGTTTTTAGGATCAAAATTGATTTTACCATTTAAACCTTTTAAGCTACCATCTACATCGAAGCCCAGGTTTTTGATCACAAACGATACCCTGCTGCCCGCGTCAGTAGGAGTAAGGTTTTGACCGAATGAAGTAGTATATACAGTTAATATAAAAAATAGCAGTAAAGTCTTTTTAATCATAACACAATTATTTAGGTAAAAATGAATATTTTAGGTAAAATTATAGAAAGTTCGAATATTAGACTTATAATTACGCCGATAAGTTGCTTCACAAATCGACGATACAACATTTGCGTTTCAGATTTTCTCTCTTTCTGATGCCCGTCTATTGGTTCGCACTGAGCCAGGCCGATGTTATTCATGTGCCTCGTGCTGTGCTCATCTTTTGTATTCTTCATCTGCTGGTATACCCATCCAGCAATGGCTACAACTCCTATATGGACCGCGACACGGGCAGCATCGGGGGGGTAGAGCAGCCGCTTCCGGTGGACCGGCAACTGTTCTTTGTCAGCCTGGTGATGGACATTCTTGCTGTGGGATTATCTTTGATCATCAACCTTCCTGTTGCGATTGGCGTATTCGTTTACATTGTAGCCTCCAGGTTATATAGCTATCGCGGTGTCAGGTTAAAGAAATACCCCGTAGCAGGCTACCTGACGGTCATTCTCTGCCAGGGGGCATTGGTCTATTACATAGTCAGCGCCAGCATCAGCGAGGCAATGGAGCTACAACAAGTGGTGTTTCCCGCAGCGATTACGTCTTTGCTGATCGGTGGAACGTACCCGCTCACACAGGTGTATCAGCACCGGCAGGACCGGGAAGATGGTGTGACCACGCTGAGCTATGTACTAGGCGTTAGAGGCACTTTTATTTTTTGCGGTATAGTGCTTTTTATTGCACTATTATTGCTTACTCTATATTTAATGAAAACCAACCAGGACTATGGGCTCCTGGCATACGGCCTTGCAATGTTGCCGGTAGGTTTTTACTTTGCTAATTGGTATCTTAAGGTCATTAAAGACATGGAGCATGCCAATTTCAAAAATTTAATGAAAATGAATTATGTGGCTTCTGTCTGTAACACGATAGCATTTGTCACTATTTTAATAATCAATAAGTATTGATAACATTGGCGTTTGAGGTTAGCAGGTAATGGTGCCTTTTAATGATTACTTCTTGCTCATCATTCGTCATCTACAATTTATATGAGCAAAATTACTTCCATAGCGACTGCTGTGCCCCGGTACAAACAGACACAAATGCAGATCTACGACGTGGTAAAATCATTTCATGCAGATACTGAAGAGGAAGATCGCGTGCTGCGGTTTATGTATAGATCGAGCGGCATTGAAACTCGGTATGCAGCGGTCCCTGACTTTAACCTGGACAATGGTCGTAGTGAATTGTTGATGGGTGAAGGTGATTCGCATCAAACGAAAAGCCTGGAAGATCGTCTGAAGATTTATGATACGGCCGCGCTGGATCTCTCTCTTGAAGTAATTCAAAAATGTCTGCCGGAGGGAATGGAACCTTCGGAAATTACCCACCTGATCACGGTGAGTTGCACCGGTATGCAGGCGCCGGGCCTTGATCTGCTGATCATCCAGCAATTGGGATTAAGATCAGACATCTACCGGACTTCAGTAAATTTTATGGGGTGCTATGCCGCGATTCATGGGCTGAAGCATGCGCATTATATCGCGGCTTCCGATCCGGGCGCAAAAGTCCTGGTGGTATGTGTTGAATTATGCACCCTGCACTTTCAGAAGCATAAAACCATGGACAATATTACGAGCACGATCATTTTCGGCGATGGTGCTGCGGCTGTATTGGTAGAGCATTCGGAAAGTGAAAGGTCAGGCTGGGAAATAAATGGTTTTTACAGCGAGATCAATTTTGAAGGGTTGAAAGATATGGCCTGGAAGATCTCCGCCGATGGTTTCCTGATGACACTCACGCATAACGTGCCAGACATCCTGGAGCAGAAATGCGATACCATCGTTAAAAATGCGCTTCAACATTACGGGATTGATGCAGATGCTATCAACAGCTGGTGCGTGCATCCCGGCGGAAAACGCATCCTTGAAGCGATAGAACGGGGCACGGATATTAACAGGCAGCAACTGCAGCAGAGTTACGAAGTGTTGCGCGAGTACGGAAATATGAGCAGTCCCACTGTGCTGTTTGTTTTAGAGAAGATCATGAAGCAAACGGTTAACGACACTTCCGACCATGTTGTGGGGATGGCCTTCGGTCCGGGCCTGACGCTGGAAACATTCTACCTGCACCAATAATCATTCAACGACCGTCCCGGTAACTGATATGCCTGATTTCTCAACAAGAAGTAATGAAAAAGAATTGCTGGACGACCCGGCAATACCTTTCGCTGATATCAGGCAGAACATGCGCGAGTTAAATACAATTAACACCTTGCTGGGCGGTCATGCCATAACTATCAAGGGGTTTAAGCAGTTGCTGGGCGACAGGAAACAGGTATTCGTTTGTGAGATCGGATGCGGCGGCGGCGACAATCTTGCCGTCATCCACAAATGGTGTGAACAACACGGCGTTACCGTGCGTTTGTTGGGCATCGATATCAATCCGCATTGCGTGGCTTTTGCCCGCACCCGTTATGGCCATTTGGATATTCAATTTGCGGACAGCGACTATAGGGATTTCATATTCGATCAAACGCCGGACATTATCTTCAACGCCCTTTTTTGTCACCATTTTACGGACGAGCAACTGGTACAGATGCTCCAATGGATGGATCAACAAGCTGCTTCCGGCTTTTTTATTAATGACCTGCACCGTCATCCGCTGGCTTATCACAGCATCCGGCTGCTCACCCAATGGTGTTCAAAGTCATACCTGGTCAAAAACGACGCACCGATGTCTGTTTTGCGGGGGTTCAAACAAAAGGAATGGGAGCTACTGCTGCGTACAGCCGGATTGCCAAACGCGAAAGTGAAATGGGCCTGGGCCTTCCGGCATTTAATCGTCTGCAAAAAATGAGCGTAACGGATTACGATATAGGCATTGTGGGCGGGGGACTGGCGGGGTTGACATCTGCCATTCAACTAAGGAAGAAGGGATATAGTGTTATTCTCTTAGAGAAGAATCATTACCCGTTTCATCGCGTATGTGGTGAATATATCAGCCTGGAAAGCTGGGAATATCTGGTGAATGCTGGTCTCGACTTGTCTGCCATGGAGTTGCCGATGATCCGGAAGTTGAAGGTGAGTGCGCCCAACGGTTCTGTGCTTGATGCTGATCTGGATCTGGGCGGTTTTGGCATCAGCAGATACCTGCTCGATGATCTGTTGTGCAAACGTGCAAAGCAGCTCGGCGTCGAAGTGATAGAGGGCAGGAAGGCGGATGATATCGTGTTTGATAAGAATACCTACAGAATAAAGGCCGGTGCCGATACGTATTGCGTGAAGCTGGCTTTGGGGAGTTTTGGCAAACGCAGTAACCTGGACATCAAATGGAAGCGCGATTTTGTGGCCCGGAAGCACAACGCGCTCAATAATTATGTCGGTATTAAATACCACATCAAAACCGATTTTCCTCACGACACCATTGCCTTGCACAATTTCAGAGACGGGTACTGCGGCATCTCTAAGATCGAGGCGGACCGGTACTGCCTTTGTTATCTCACTACGGCTGCCGCGCTTCAGAGCGCCGGGAGCATTCAGGAAATGGAGCGGCAACTTTTATATCAGAACCGGCATTTGAAATACCTGTTTGAGCACAGCGAATTTTTGTATGATCAGCCGGTGTCAATCTCGCAAATTTCGTTTGACCAAAAGACGGTTGTCCACGATAATGTTCCTTTAGCGGGTGATGCCTGCGGTATGATCACGCCCTTGTGCGGCAATGGCATGAGCATGGCGATGCACGGCGGCAAGATCTTCTCGGGCCTGGCAGATGCCTATCTTCAACAGCGCTATACCTTGAGTGAAATGCTTGCTATGTATGAAACCAAATGGAGCGGGCAATTCTCTAATCGCCTTCAAATCGGCCGCATGGTGCAGTCTAATTTTGGAAAAACCTGGCAAACCAATTTGTTCGTGGGAGCATTAAAGAAAATGCCCTGGTTAACAAAAAAAATTATCAAAGCCACGCACGGGGAAAGATTTTAAATACTGTACTGATTGCTCAACAAATGATTAAGCTTTTATGCGGCGAAGATAGCATCGCTTTTAATAGCTGTCTGAAATATGAGTAGTTACATCAGTTGCTATTGTTTTTTTAAGGTTATAGACTGTGGAAGTGTAAAGTCCCAATCAAATGGCGCCAGTTTCAATCCAGGCATATTTTTAATATGCCATTTTAACTGATTATTCGTGCTATTAAGGCTTAGCCTGATATTCACCAGTTTATTTTTACTAATGTCTTTGAGTGAGCCGGTCAAGAGATTCAAACTATCTGTATCGCCTGAAACAAATATTGTTGAACGCTTGTCCGTATAGGTGCTGCGGGCATGCATGAGGGAATTTTCTATAACTGTATTTCCCTTTTTATATAGATGATATCCGATAATCACATCCATTCTTGTGTCTTCAAGAAAAGGTAATAAAACATTTTCCTTATTCAGCACGATTGTTAATGTGTCTGTGCCACTTGTCCAGACCCAGGTGCCAACAAACTTATCAAGGTTTGGATTGGAATAATTTGTATTGGACGCTGCCGGGTTTTGAGCGTTTGAGATCTGACTGATACATAGATGTATTGCTATTAATAGGAGTATTTGTTTCATAATAACTTTAATTTTTACAAGGGTCATCTACAACATCACCTTTTTCGTTTATTTTTTTAGGTTTCCAGGTTTTGAAATCTGAGTCACCCTTAAATAAACGAAGTCCGGTTTTAGCTTGTTGCAAAAGGTTTAAAAATCCAGCTTCATTTGAGCTATTGCTATTTGTAGTCTTTATTTTAAATATTTTATCGGCCAACACTTCAAATGCATTTTGATTTGAGTTGTCCACAATATTTGTTGCAA
The DNA here is from genome assembly GCF_055693045.2 of Niabella sp. ZPM-14. Lineage (NCBI taxonomy): Bacteria > Pseudomonadati > Bacteroidota > Chitinophagia > Chitinophagales > Chitinophagaceae > Niabella > Niabella sp. ZPM-14. The sequence goes on along the minus strand of NZ_CM181148.1, from coordinate 1,419,284 downwards.
ATTCACCAAATTTTTTAATGTCGTCGATCTTAAGCAAGTATTGAGTTCCCGACGCCGTTACAACACCCATGGTGAATGTAGAAGTGTTTCTAATTAATCCTCGCCTATAAAGGTTAGCAAAAGTGTATAAGTCGCTAACGGAAAATACTGATAATAGACCGGTGTAGTGGCTATGCAAAATACCATCAAAGGGTTCTGAAGCACCAAAGGCAATACCTTCTGCGTTTTCTAAACCAGATATAGCCGCCCAGTCCTCAATTTTTTTGGTCTCAGGATTAATTTTATATATTCCCGCATATTCTTTGTTTTCCGTCACGGAATTTTTCAGAGCCTTCATTGCTGTGTTAAAGGTAGGATCTTGTGCTAACGTTGCTACTTCATCACAAGGATCTTCCAACGGCGTTATCTCCGGTGGCACATTTATTGGAGGTGGCGCCGGCGGAAACGGAGGCGGAGGCGGGATTCCTCCTCCACCCCCTGTGAAATAGCGATTAGGGTCTTCGTCGCAGGTGGTGACATACGTGGTCGTCGGAAGTGAATAGCAGGTCGCATGCTGATCCGCTTCGTGTTCAGGCGTTGCGTAATAACAATGAGTAGCATAAGTGGTAATAGCCGTTACCTCGCATTGTTGCGCAACCCTCCGCACTGTTGACGTCCCTGGTTGCATTTTCCTTTTCATAAGAAGCATTTCCTCCTGCGTCAACTCAATGCGCTGCACCGCCCGGACGTCATTATAACTGCCTTCACTTTGCCACACATTCCCATCGCCGCCGTCCAAATATTGATAGGTCTGTAGCAATGCCGGTTGTTTTTCGCCTGTCACCATATTTTCCGCTTCAGGCTCGTAAATAGTCGTGCGCATCGCACCCTCAAAACCAGTAGCATCCCCTTTTCGCAACACTAAATTAAAAGAAGCCGGGGCAATCACATCACTACCCGGAATCCAGTAGCCATAGCGGTCAAACTTGTAAGGCACATCCATATAATCTCTGCCCTGCCAGTTATATTGGCTCGCTTTGCTCCAGTCCAACTGGCCGGTAAGCATTTGTCCATCGGCACCCTGCACCGTGATCGTACCGTTCTTATAGCCCAGGCCGTTTTTCTGCAACCAAGCTCGCGCCTTTTGCTGGTCAATAGGATCGGAGCGAAGCAATACATCCTGCCGCTGGCAGGTGCAGCATAAAATGATAATTAAAGTGGCTAAGCAAGCAAACCTGGCCGTGGTGATAGGGTGTGTTCTCATGTTTTCTGCTTTGGTTGTATTGCAATATATTAAAATAAAATGAAATTTTAAAAAATATTTATAATGTTGCTCCGTTCAATGGGTTGCCGAAATAGTTCCGTCGGCTTCCTGAACCATCCCAACAGGTCTGGAACTGGTTCGGACAGGTTGTGCTACTTTATATTTAGAGGTCCGGAATGTATATTTCGGGGCGAAACACCCTGGAGCGAGCGGTTTAGTACTTCACGATAGCGATATAGAACCGCTTCAGAAAGGTCGGCAACTGCGACGAATGATTATAACAATGGTATGGATCAGCGCGGAACCCTGCCGGATAGGTTGGGATCAGCGCCGGATACGTCCGGAACGGGTCAAAGTATCGAAGTTGCCTGCTGTCAGTGTCATCCAGCTATTCACTTAGTGTTCTTTGTGTATTCTTTGCGTGCACTGCGGTAAAAAGACATCATAAACTTAAAAAATGTTATGCACCCATGTAAACTATCTATGTTAAGGTAATTGGCCTTCTACAGGAAGTTTGAAACATCGTCAAAAATATCAGGTAAACAGATAGAAATGGCGACACACAGGAGGCAGCTATAGCCCGCTGATTATTTTATCTGACGTCAGGAACCCGCAAATATTTGCTTCCGAAAAGGGAGATCTTTCAGGTACTTCAGGTTGAGGTTGCGCTTTGTCGATGCACGATTTCGGGTCAGTGTGCTCTCTTTTTTGGAGGTAAGCAACCACGCCTTCTGGCTGACTCTTTTTCGTACCGTATCTCTTTGATTTGTTAAGTTCCCGTTCACAATGATAAAGGAAAAAGTGCTTGATTTGTAGATAAATAAAACAACGCTTCCGGTTTAAAAAAACTGCTTTCCTGTTGGTTCTTAAACGTCGAATCAGAATCAGCAAACGCTTAAAAAGTTTTAGCAACAGTTCAGGTGCTTAAAACGCTTCATCCATCGAACTCACAAGCAATTGTCTAACATCCACTTCAAGCATTTTTGCTATCAGAAATAAGGTTTCCACGCGAGGTTGCATGTCGTTTCGGCACCATTTCGATACGGTAGTTCTGTTCATCCCTAGCTGATCTGCCAACCAGTTGTTGGTCCTGCCCTTTTCGGCCAGTACCGCCTTTATCCGATTATAAACCTGTTTTTCCATCACTTGAATAACTACCTGGAAACAAATATAGGTAGCTCGAATAAGTAAGAATTTGAATAAAAAATGCTTTTTAATATTTAAATGAATGCTTTTAAGACAAAAAATAATAAATATTTTTTAACGATAAAATTATAAAGATGAGTATGCCGGAATCCGATCTTGATAAAGTAATTGCTGCTCAATTGCAGACGCTCAAGATAATACGTCAACGGATTAAAATCATAAATATCCAAAACAAAATCATGCTTGGCGCAAACAAGAGGCTCAGCAAGCAGGTTTTTAGACTTAAGGACAAGCTGGCTTTTTATCGCTTCCTACTGGAGCGTAACAATAAGTAGTTAAAAGGTTGTTGGAAGGCAGGACTTTAACTGCCTTCCCAAAGCGCACACTGATTGTTGCTATAACCGTCGTCTTTAATACTGGCCCGTGCTCAACATCACTAAAGTGCAGGCGTTGATCGTTTGAACGCCTTGTTCAGCGGCCTTTTTAGCCAGCTCCCTGTTTTCTGCGCCCGGATTAAATATGATCCGTTTCGGTTTTAACGATAGAATATACTCTTCATATTCTTTCTGGTTCTGATCGTTCATATACATCGTCACGGTGTCGACATCCGCTGCTTCGGGCTTTGTTTTGTGGATCGCCACATCGCCGACCTGGCCTTCACGGCGGCCGATCGCCACTACTTCATGTCCATGAGCGCGCAGTCTTTTCAAAGCCATGTTGCCATAGCGTGACGGATTTTCTGATGCGCCTAATACCAGTGTTTTCTTATTCATTGCAAATTATTTGACAGGTGTTGTTCAGCTCAAATAGCGATCCTGTAGGTGATAAAATCAGTGCCGGGGTGGTGTTTTACAAACCCTATTTGTTCATACAACCTTTGTGCCGTATCGTTATCTGCGGCAGTTTCCAATTGCAGGAAAGTGGCCCCGGTTTCCGAAGTAAAATCGATAGCTGCCTGGATCAGCGCCCGACCTATTCCTTTTTTCCTGTGACGGGCATCCACATATAAGTCATTCAGGATCCAGTTTTTAGCCGCGCGTACCGAGGAATAGTAAGGGTATAGCTGGGTGAACCCTGCCGCTTTTGACTGACCCTCCATTACTGCAGCGAAAATAACAGATTCGTTATTGAGCAGGCGTTGTTCGATAAAGCGTTTGGCCACGTCGATATCAGAGGGCTGTTTATAGAAGATCCGGTATTCATTAAAAAGGCTGTAAACCAGGTGTCCTTGTGAGGGGCCTACTTGTAGGATTTGCATATCACTCAATGGTTTTAAAGTCGTTTAAAAAGAAACGCCGCATTTCACAAATGCGGCGTTTGATATGAAGCTGAAATAATTTATACCAACATCCGCAATGGCTCTTCCAGCAGGCTCTTCAGCGTCTGAAGGAATGCTGCTCCAACCGCTCCGTCTGCCACGCGGTGATCGCAGGTCAATGTTACTTTCATGATATTGCCAACGGTGATTTGTCCGTCTCTCACTACCGGTACCTGGTTGATGGCACCTACCGCGAGAATACAGGAAGCAGGAGGGTTGATGATGGCCGTGAATTCTTCAATGCCAAACATTCCCAGGTTGGAAACCGTGAAGGTGTTGCCTTCCCATTCAGCAGGTGCTAATTTTTTCGCTTTAGCACGTCCTGCGAGTTCTTTCACTTCACCAGCGATCTGGGATAAGGATTTCGTATCGGCAAAACGTACCACGGGTACCAGGAGGCCCTGATCCACGGCCACTGCTACGCCAATATCTACATGATGGTTGATACGGATCGTTTCGCCCTGCCAGCTGCTGTTAATAGCAGGATGCTGCTTCAAGGCAACAGCACAGGCTTTGATCACCAGGTCGTTGAAAGATATTTTGTTCGGAGAAATTTCGTTGAGTTGTGCACGGCTTGCTACCGCTTTGTCCATGTTGATTTCCATGGTCAGGTAGATCTCAGGTGCAGAGAATTTCACTTCTGAAAGGCGGCGGGCAATGGTTTTGCGCATTTGAGACACCGGAACGTCTTCGAAGGAAACCTGGCCGGCTGGTGCTGCCGGAGCCGCAGCAGCGGCTTTCGCAGGCTGCGCAGAAGGCTTGGCTTCAGATGGTTTGTAATTATCAATGTCAGATTTTACAATCCGTCCGCCGTCACCGGAACCTTGTACCGCTTTCAGATCAATGCCTTTTTCAGCTGCCAGTTTTTTGGCAAGAGGTGATGCTTTGATGCGACCATTTTCGCCGGTGCTGCTCACAGAAGTAGTTTCGGGCGCTTCGTCTTTCACCGCAGGCTGTCCTTCCCCTTGCTTTACAGCTGTGTTTTCGCCAGCTTCGACATCGCCGCTGCGGTTGTCTGCGCTCGCAGGAGCTGCGCCGCCTTTTACCGCTGCCACGATCTCATCTACATTCACGCTACCTTCTTCGCCGATGATACACAAGAGGTCGTTTACCTGGATCTTGTCGCCCGCCTTGGCGCCCTGGTACAATAACTTACCATTTTTGTAGCTTTCCAGCTCCATGGTAGCCTTGTCTGTTTCGATCTCAGCTAATAAATCACCTTTTTTAACGTCGTCGCCAATATTTTTAGCCCAGCTTGCGATGACCCCTTCGGTCATGGTGTCGCTTAGCCGGGGCATTAATACCACTTCATCCATTTTTGATACATCAGCGGCAGGAGCGGCGGCTGTTTGGGGCGCTTCTTTTGCGGGCGCTTCAGCGGCTGGCTTCTTTTCTTCTTTCGGAGCTGACTCGCCTCCCGACTTCCCATTCACCAGGCCGGAAATATCTTCTCCTGCGTCGCCCACTATCACCATCAGGTCATCCACCTGCAGTTTTCCACCGGCATCTGCGCCCAGGTATAGAATGGTTCCGTCTTTATAACTTTCCAACTCCATTGTGGCCTTATCTGTTTCAATTTCAGCCAGTAAGTCGCCTTTTTTAACGCTGTCCCCTACTTTTTTATGCCATGCAGCAATCACCCCTTCAGTCATAGTATCGCTCAAACGGGGCATTAAAATTTTATCAGCCATGTATCTAAAATATTTCGCCCGAAATTAGTGAATTATATGTAAAGTTGACGAGTTAAAATGATGGATCACTTAGAATCGATGGACCATGGGCCATGGACCATTGACCATGTGACTATCTTCCCAATTCCAGTTTTAATTTGTCCTTCAGCTGTTGCACCAGCGGATACTTCGCGACCATTTTTTTATATTGATCGACGGCTGTTAACGGCTTTTCAATCTCCTCTTCCTGCACCTGCAGGTTGGGATTGATGACGTTGAAGATCTGTAGCTGGGCATTTTGCAATTCTTCTTTTAAGAATTCTGCCGCCTCGTTTTTGGTGATTTCGACGAACCTGTTTTCGAGCGGATTGGAGGTGTATACATAAAAGGAATTAGCGTCTACAATTTTGACGCTGGCCAGAGAGAAGCTTTGCGCGGCCGGGTTCCTGTTGTCCCTCAATGCCTGCGTGAATTTTTGCCAGGCTTGCATGAGTGCTGTTTCTTCCAGCGGGATATCTTCTTTCTCCGGTGCGATTTGTTTGAACTGCTTTCTCAGTTTTTCCAGGCTGCTGATCTTTTTGGAACCAACAGGCTTTGTTTCGGCAGGCGCCTGCTGTACAGATGGCGCTGGGGCTGCCGCCTGAGACGCCGGTTGCGGCTCGGGTTCAGCATCGCGGGAAATCGTGAGCTTAGCCGCAGCCTCTTGTTGACGAGGTTTGTTTTTGGCGGATGCGGACCTTAACGCTACCGGCTGGATTTGCCGGAAAGCCAGTGCCCCCTTTGACTCAACTAGTTTTTTTTTTGATAAGGATTGTTCGTCCATTGACACCTGCATCGCTTGTTGAAGGTAGCAGAGCTTTATCAGCGTCAGCTCCACATGCAGCCGCTTGTTGCGGGCGGAGCGGTAATTGATCTCCGATTCGTTGAGCACATTCAACGCGCTGATCAAAAGCGGCGCAGGAACCTGGCGGGCAGTAGTGATATATTTTTCTTTGAAGCTTTCTACGGTATCTAATAAAGCAACTACTTTTTCGTCTTTGCTCACCAATAAATTACGGATAAAGGATGCCATGCCGTTCAACACGAGGTCGCCTTCAAAGCCTTTGCGGTTAATATCTTCATACAATAGCATCGCTCCCGAAAGGTCCTGCTGTTGCATGTAGTCCATCAACCGAAAATAATAGTCTTCGTCCAGGATATTCAGGTGCTCCAGCGTGTTGGCGTAACTGATCTCGCCGTTACTGAAGCTGACGATCTTGTCCATAATACTGAGGGCGTCGCGCATGCAGCCTTCGCTTTTCTGAGCGATCAGTTGCAGGGACGCTTTATCCGTTTGAACATGTTCCTTTTTACAAATATCTTCCAGGTGCTCGACGGTATCGTTTGTCGTGATCCTCTTAAAGTCGAAGATCTGGCAGCGACTCAATATCGTAGGCAGGATCTTGTGTTTCTCCGTGGTGGCCAGGATAAAAATGGCGTAGGGGGGTGGCTCTTCCAGCGTTTTCAGAAAGGCGTTGAAAGCAGCCGAACTCAGCATGTGTACCTCATCTATGATATACACTTTATACCGGCCGGCCTGGGGTGCAAACCGCACCTGGTCTACGAGCGTCCGGATATCGTCGACAGAGTTGTTGCTCGCGGCGTCGAGTTCATGGATATTTAACGAACTGCCTTGATTGAATGAAACACAGGAACGACACTCATTACAAGCTTCCCCATCGGCTGTGGGTTGTTCACAGTTGATCGTTTTGGCCAGGATCCGGGCGCAGGTCGTTTTACCGACACCCCGCGGACCGCAAAACAGGAAGGCATGCGCCAGTTGGTTTTGCCTGATGGCATTTTTAAGCGTTGTGGTAATATGTTGCTGACCCACAACGGTATCAAAATTCTGAGGCCTGTACTTACGTGCTGAAACAATAAATTTATCCATGATAACTCCTGTGACAAAAGTAACATAATTGCGAGAGGAATTGTTGCCTTGCCGGAGGATGTGGAAAATTGCTATTCTCTGACTGAAGTCGGAGGAACAAAGTCCGGAAGTCCGAAGTCGGGGGACCGAAGTTCGAAGTCGGAGGAATGAAGTGGGAAAATCTCTATACAGGTGCTAGGAGCCGTCTCGTCAATTTTCAAAGGCTAGTGTGACATATATTTTTCTTCGCTATTCTTCAGAATTCATTGCTGCTAACACCGTCGTGCCGAGCGCAGCCGAGGCATCCCCTGCACTTAAAGGATCTATCTTCGGTGTCTCCGGCCAGCCGGACGGGTTTTGTCGAAATCACCGAATCATGATGGACTGTGGTTTACAAATAAGTAAGCTTCGAAGTTTCTGTCATAAAAAAAAGCTGTTCAAGCGATAACCTTGAACAGCTTTTAAATGTTATGGCCTGATTTTAATAGCCGGGGTTTTGAACGAGCGCCGTATTCTTATTGATCTCGTCGCGCGTGATGGGCGCATAATACATTTTGTTCACCCATTTCCTGTTTTCGTGTGCGACTTCAGTCGTGGGCGTATATATGTAATTATAGATCGTTTCATCATGCCTGTAAGGGCTCGCTAACTGTTTTCCTGCCTTGAAAGTGCCGGTGATATTGATAAAAGTAAGCTTTCTGCCCAGCGTTTCGGGAGCGATCATCCAGCGTCTGGCATCGTGATAGCGCTGTTCCTCGTAGCTCATTTCAATTCTTTTTTCGTTCCGGTACCTGTTTTTCAATGCGGCTCCTGTCTCGGTAGCAGGTATAGCCGGCATTCCTGAGCGGAAGCGGATCCGGTTCAGCCAGGTTCTGGCAGGCCCTTCTTCGCCCAGTTCCAGGGAAGCTTCTATAAAGTTAAATACCACTTCCGTATATCTTATAAAGGGCCAGGGAATCAACTGTTTGGTATTGGCTTCGGCGATTTTGGGGTCAGGGTCAATGAACTTTCTCATATAATAGCCGGTGCGGCTGCCGTTCCAGTCTTCGATCGAACTGCTTCGTGTGTCCAGCCCGTTGAAGGTGATCTTAGAGCCGCCCTGGATCAGATCGTATTTGCCGGTCTGTATCTGGTTGGCCGGATCCACATTGCCCGACACCAGGTTCCGCGGCTTCCAGTCTGCGCCGTCATAAAGCACAGTGGCATAAAATCTCGGGTCCCGGTTCTGATAAGGCGCTGCCTTGTGGGTCGCGTTTTCCCAGCTAAACCGGGTGCCGTCGCTCATTTCGAAGTCGTCCACGAAAATGCCGATAGGCGTGTTGCCTGCCCAATTGTGATAACCATTTGGCCCGTTATACAAACCTATGCTCACGCCTGCGCCCGTATTGACATTTAAATTGTAATACCGGCCCCATATAATTTCTTCACCAGCATTGGCATCTATTCCCAGGGCTTTACTATAACCACCCATGGCAATCGACATGTAGTTGAGCCGGCCTTGTTCGGCTGAGACGGGCGCCGCAAGATCGAGTTGATAACCTTCACCAAGATCGAGTGCAGCCTGTGCGGCTTGCTTTGCTTTTTGCCATCTTTCTGCGCGGCTGCCGCCGGCATAACCAAACAGTTCAGGATTAGGATGGCTTCCCAGTTCCGGGAATTTGGCAGTGGCGACCGGCAGGTAATGCAGGTCGCTGGCCGCGTATAATAAAACCCGCGATTTCAGTGCAAGCGCCGCCAGCACCGTTGTACGGCCTTCGGCCATGTCTTTCTCATGCAACAACCACGAGGCGGAGTCGCAATCTGCTACGATGAAGTTGACACATTCCTCGTAAGTGTTACGGGGTGCGCTGTAATCTTCATCCAGTCCGTATGTCTTCGTGATCAGTGGCACGCCTCCATAATATCTTAATAATTGCTGGTAGAAAAAGGCTCGTAAAAAATGCGCTTCGCCTTTCAGCCGGTTGGCCAGTGCTGTATCAATTTGAAGAGCGGCCAGCTTTTCGAGGGTAAGGTTGGTGGCCCTGATCCCGTTGTACATATTCTGCCATTCATAACCGACCGGCACAAAGCCTACATTGCTGGGACTGGCGCTGCCTTCGTTCACGGTATTAATATTACGGCCGGTGTGCGTGAACACCGCTTCATCGCTGAAGCTGGCCAGCATTTCTTCTGTAAAACCGCCCACGCCCAGGTATTGGTTATAAATACCGGTTACAAAAGCTTCGGCCAGTGGTCCGTCCTGCCAGGTCGTTTCTGCGGGCACCTGATCGGTGGGATTGATATCTAAGAAATCTTTCTGACAGCCCCAGGTTCCCAGGAGCGCCAGTAATAACAATGCTTGTGGTAACAATATTCTGATGTTCATCTTTTTTCTTTTTGACAGTGATCAAAAGGGTGATTAGAAGGTCACGGTAGCTCCGATGTTGAGGATGCGCGATTGAGGATAGTATTGACCATTGGTGCTGGTCGCTTCCGGATCCCAGAGGCGCATTTTGTCCCAGGTGAAAATGTTCTGCCCGTTAGCAAACACCCTGATATTGCTGATCACTTCTCTGATCGATTTGGGCATGCTGACTGAGTATCCTAATTCCACATTTTTCAGACGCAGGTAATTGCTGCTGCGCAGGAAATAGGTGTTCCTTCCGGCTTTGGCAAAATCGGTGTAATACTGGTTGTTTCTGCTCGTAATGCGCGGATCAACGCTGCTCTCGTTATCGACGGTCCATCGGTTATCAAATGAGTATTGAAGATAGTTCCCGATATCACCGGATTCGGTTCCGAAAAAGAGCATTCCGCCTGCGGCGCCCTGGAACATAAAGCTGAAATCAAGATTGCGGTAACTCAGGCTTCCGTTGAAACCGCCTGTGAATACAGGGTCCCGCGTTTTGTCGAGCGCAACCATATCGTCCGCTGTTATCTTTCCGTCCTGGTTGTAGTCTTTTAACTTCATGTCGCCGGGACGAAGGTTATTGGTAAGTGCAGAATAATCGATCGTATTCGCGTCAATGTCTGCCTGGTTGCGAAACACGCCATCATATTGATAGGCAACAATGGTGAACCCGCTGGTGCCATAGGGTTTGCCGGTCGAACGTTGCCATTCGGGCACGCCGGCAGGTTCGCTTGAATAAAGCACTTTGTTCTTGGCATACCCGCCATTGATGCCGAGGCTATAAGTGACTTCGCCTACATTGTCACTCCAGGAGATCTTGAACTCACCGCCCCGGTTGGACATTTTACCTTTGTTGGTGGGCGGCAGTTTGTTGGCGATCCCGCTGCTTTGCGGTACCAGGCCGGTTTCTGCAATCAGCGCCCTGCTTCGTACATTGTAGAAATAATCAAGTTCTACCGACAACCGGTTGTTCAGAAATGCTGCATCCAGACCCACGTTGGTATTGTTACCGATCTCCCAGGTGAAGTTCTGATTGGCTACTCTCGTTTCATAAAGTGCCTGTACTACGGCGTCGCTCAAAACATAAGTGGTGAAAGGGTAGGAGGAGATGAACTGATACTCGGCCAGGTTGCCGCCAAAATAGGGCTCAGCACCCATCTGGCCCCAGGACCCGCGTATTTTCAGGTTGTTGATAAAGCTGATGTTGTCCTTGAAGAATTTTTCTTCGGAGATGCGCCAGCCCGCTGTTACGCCGGGGAAGAAGCCAAATCTTTTGTTGGGAGGGAAGATGTATGATCCATCGTAACGCCACAGGAATTCAAATAAATACTTTTGCTCATAGTTATAGCCGACCCGTCCAAAATAGCTCAGCCTTGCTCTTCTGTAGGCCCCGCCACCATTGTTCTTTTCGAGGTCGCCACCGGCGGATAATACATCGATCGCACTGGAAAGAAAATATCTTCTGAATGCATTGAACCCTTCATAGTCCTCCGTTTCGCGCTGCACACCGGCGAGGAAATTGATGGTATGCGCACCAAAGGTTTTATCATAATTCAATAAACCAGACAGGTTGATATTTAGCGTGTTCTCGGTCCATTGGGTCAACCTCGGATCTGTGAAAGGCGAGCGCAATTCTCTTGTAAGCTTGGGCGTCACACCGTCCGCTTCGTACGATGTTTTATCCCACGAGTATAAATACCAGGGCGTCTCAAATCGTTTTTGATTTTTAAAGTATTTGTCAAGCGCCGCGGTACCGGTAATCTTTAAGCCTTCTACGCCGGGTATCAGGATTTCCAGGCGACCGGTCGTTTGAATATAATCCCGTTTATCGCGATCGTAGCCGGTTTGATTGGTAGTGATCACCACCGGGTTCTGACCGTATTCAATATCCCGGCCCGGCAAACCGTTGGGCCAGATGGCCGGCTCGTTGGGCTTGCCGCGCATCAGCATGCGGAAGATCTCGCCAGCGCCATCGGTCGGAAAAGCCCGGTATTCCTCGCGTCCGGCGATGCCCAACTGAAGGTTCATGTACTTGTTGATCTTGGCATCGAGGTTCAATCTCAGGTCATATTGCTTGTAGCCGGTAGCGGAGTTTTTATAATAGGCGTCCTGGTTTTGGTAGCCTAAGGATCCGAGATATTTTACGTTTTCGGAACCGCCGGATAATTGAACATAGTGGCGCGATTGAGGCGACCAGTTTTTAAAAGTGGCGTCGAACCAATCCGTATTGGGATGCCCCCAGGGATCCGAGCCATCGCGGTATTTCTGCATGTCTTCCGGGAAAAAGCCGGTCGGCGAGTTGATCGCGGCGCCATTATCCGGGTTGGTATAAGTGCCGGTATTGATCAATGCGTCGTAGGCGGCCTTCCATTGATCGGGCGGTACGCTGCTTTCGTAGACCGCAAGTTCATTCCGGAGGATGCCATATTCAACGGCGTCGGTCAATTCGGGAATCACCGTAGGCTGGGCCCAGCCCTGGTTAAAAGTGTAGGACAGCAGCGGCTTGCCGCTTTTTCCTCTTTTAGTGGTGATGAGGATGACACCGTTGGCGGCGCGCGAACCGTAAATGGCGGCGGAGGCGTCTTTGAGGACGGACATACTTTCTATGTCATTGGGATTCAGGCGTTCCATCCCGCCTTCCCGGTCGGGGACACCATCTATTACGATCAGGGCGCCTGAGTTACCGAGCGAATTCGTGCCCCTGATCCGGATGGTGGAGCCATCGTATCCCGGTTCTCCGCTGCCATTCAGCGCGGTGATCCCCGGTAGTCGTCCGGCCAGGGAATTAGTCAGGTTCAGCGTAGGCGTTTTAGCCAGTTCCGATCCTTTTACATCGGCGACCGCACCAGTGAGCGTCACCTTCTTTTGCGTGCCATACCCGACTACAACGACCTCATCCATACTGGATGCGGTTGGTTCTAGCTCGATCATCAGACTGGTCTGCCCATTGACGGGCACTTCTTTGCGGAGATAACTCACGTGAGAGATCTCGAGTACGCTTTCAGGAGAGGTATCCAGGGAAAAATTACCACTACTGTCTGTAACTGTGCTGGTTGTGGCTCCTTTGACATTCACGGTGGCGCCATTTACCGGTTGGCCTTTCGACGTGACCGAGCCTTTGACGGTCTGAGCATGGGAGGCAAAAGATAAAAGCGAGAAAAATAGAATGAGGCAGGCGCACACATGACCGTGCCCCAAGAGACAAGTTTTTACTTTCATAGTACAAGCTGTTTTCGTTTAAAACTGGTTTAGAGATCTCATGTAACAACGGGGTAAGCCACAAACATTTGTCCGAAAATGAAAACGGTTGCATTGCAAAATCATAAAGTTTTGTGAATATTATATTCCGGGCAGATTTTACTCTTGGTACGGGGTTTGCAACTCAGGGGTTGAAAATAATTTAGTAATCAAAATCCCATTCTATGAAATCAATTTTGAAAGTTTTAGGTGTTGCCCTTTTTGCGACGGTTGTGTTCTCTGCTTGTAGTAAAGATGATGATCCCGCAGACAACGACTTTTTTGTTGGAACTTATAACGGACAAGTATCTTACTCCGGAAGCGGTGATGATGTTTCTAATACCAATGGTTCGGTAACGGTGGTTAAAGCAGGTTCCGGCACGAGGTACAGCTTTAAGTTCTCAAACGGTATTCCTGATATCAACAATGTGGAGTTTGAAAAGAAAGGCGATAACGTCCTGGTGAATATAGGCGGTTCCGAAGGTACCAACTACATCAGATTGGATGCTAACAACCTGGATATGCTGTATATCAAAGATGGTAATACCTGGACAGCTGATTGTAGCAGATAATTTTTTATAGTTTATCTTTAAAAGGGAAAGCCTGCGTAAATAACGCAGGCTTTCTTTTTTGCTATTTCAAATTCCGGATGTTGTTACAATTTGTAGCCATCTTTCAGGAACAGATTAGCGATGGTTACGACCTGTGCTTTTGTGAGGAACTCGTCAAAGCTTTCTGCGGCTGCGGCCTGCGTCACGCCTGAAGCAATGTTGGTGATCTGAATACCGGCTTGTGTTGTGTTTTGCTCGCCTGCATATACCGGGTTAGCTGGAGCAACACCTGTATCATTTCCGTTGGCGGCATACGTGATCCATGGTTTAAGACCTACGCCCAGTGCGGCGGCTGTCATCTGGCGTAGATGAGACGCATGGCGTGCCTCTACCGAATGTATCTGAAGTGCTGTAGTTAAAACTGCATTGCCTTTGAGTACCGGCGCTTGTCCTTTGTACGCCCTGACACCTGTGTCCTCAAATGCGGTCGCTACTTTCAGGAAGGTCTGGTAGTTGGTATAAACATCTGCAAAAGTGCCACCGGCTCTGAAGTCGAAATTAGCATAAGCCAGTTCAGGGCGGGCTGCAGATCCTAACGCACCTTTCAACAGGTCCACGTGTGCTTTTTCGTGATCACGGATGGTAGTAATGGCACCTCTTGCCGCGGTAGAAGGGAACGCGAAAGTTACATCTGTACCCAGCAAGGCGTGGTTATAAAAATGGTACTCGAGGTATTCGAGCGTAAGTGCAAAGTTTAGTACATCATTCACTGCTGAGGTAGATGCTTGTCCATAAGCTTTAGAGAACATGGAGCTCAAAGCCAGGGGCAACGCGGCCAGGGAAATTTTCTTGCCCGTGTTGTAAAAGTCTTTCATCACCTTTCTGCGGGGGCTCAGTCTGTCAAATATATCGGCGTCTGTCTTTTCAATTTCGCCCAATAGATTAAGGATATTCATAGTTGTAATGTTTAACGGGTTTAAAGATTGATAACGTTGATTTTTGTTTTGATGTACTTAGCGGCCAGGGGCAACACTTTATCAGGAGTGAGCGCGGCATCTAAACCACCTGCATTGTTAGCGCCCAGCGCCGTAAGATCGTTTAGGTCTGCAAACGAACCGTTGGAGATCTGATCGCGTACCCACGCGGCATGGCGTGCTTCCACAGAAACGATCTGGCCGGCGATTACCAAGTAAGCATCTGTTTTAAGTCTCACACCGGCGCCATTGTAAGCAGCCACACCCAGGTCTTCAAATGTTTTTGCGGCAGCTAATACGCTGGCGGCATCTGAAAAGTTAATGGAAGAGAAGTCTACCTCCAGGCTGCCGATAGCGTTCTCACCCAGTGCCTTTTTGAAGAACTCGCGGTGGGCAATCTCGTGATATTGCACATCTGTGAAGTAGGCTTTCTGTGTAGCAGAGAAGCCGGAAGCAGGGTTGGCTGCTACCTGTGTGTAAAACGCCGCCTCCAGTTGTTCCAGGGCGTAGGCATAGTTCAATACACCGATATCATCTTTAAAATCTAATGTAGCTCCGTCTTTATTATTATTCCCGTTTTTAAATTGATCGTACCAGTCGTTTCTTTCGCAAGAAGATAATAAGGCGACCCCGGCAGTACCCATGCCCAGCGCAGAAAGGAATTTTCTTCTATTGAAACTTTCCTTGCCTGGTGCTTCAGACCGGGTTGTCAGGTTTGAATGTTCTGATTTCATAATGTTTGATTTTTGATTTGGAAATAGGTTTTGGGTACTTAAAGTGGCCCGTTCATAGACATATACGGAACACAACTGTATATGGATTCTTTTCCGTTAAATTTTCTAAAAAACTTTTTAATGGATGTTGCTTTAGCAGTCAAGGTATTAGCAGATATGGAGAAGAGAAAGGTAGGAGGAAATCGATGCTCTGTTAAAAGACCCTACAGTTCCGCAGTTTTTGGGCATAAAAAAAGGGGCCGCCCAAACCTGCAGCCCCAGTACTGATATGTCATTCTCTAACCATGACATGCTATAGATACGAGAGTTGTAATAAAATGGATTTCGGAAAATTAAATTTTTCCCATCACGTATAGCTGTTCGAGATTGGGGGTAGGGCTACCTCCTTCATTTTCCAATGTAATGGCGAACGCCTGGGCATTAGGAATGTTCTTGAGTTTACAAACCGTGTTGCAATCACTCAGCACGCCGGCATCGATGGGCTTTCCATCCAGCAGTGCCCACAATTGATATTGCTTGCCTTTCGGTGCCTGGGGCAGTGCATTAGCGATGAGGTACACATCTTTGTTCGCCTTGTTCCAGTAAACCACAGCCTGGTTATTCTCTTTTCCAGGTACTCCTGCCAGGGGCACCTTGATCATATCCGGACCGGTGATCAGCTGCATGTTCCTGTCGAGCTCGCCGAGCCTGGTCTGGATCGTACTGTTTTGTGCGTATAGCTGGTCGCGCTGCAGCGCGAGTTGTTTGTTTTCATCGGCTACCTCACGGTACTTCGAGTAGGTATAAATATTAAAGCCGGCGCTGATGATCAGTAAAATGACGGACGCTGCAGCCAGGTATTTAATAAAAGGCGTTTTGCCGGCACTGGCAATAGGGTGCACTTTGGGATCCGGCACAGGGGCTTCAGCTTCGTTGGCGGGCCGAAGGTCGAGCTCCTCGAACAGCTTTGACTTGACGTCTGCGGAAACGGGTACGGCGTTGCGCATGGAAGATGCTTCCAGCTCGTTTTCGAAAGCTTCTATGGCTTCCTGGATTTCCGGGTGCGTTGCACGAAGCTGCTCAAGCTCGGCCACTTCCTCCGGATCTGCCAGGCCCAACACATAACTTTCAATTATGCCACTTTGTATGTACTCCCTTATGTCCATCTATTGTTTTATCCTGCTTCTTAATTCTAACAAAGCTTTACGCAACCTGGTTTTGACGGTGCCCAAGGGCACACCGGTTGTTTGAGCTATATCATTTTGACTAAATCCGTCGAAATAACACATCTCCACTACCGTCTTATATTCATCGCGAAGACCATTCACAAACTTGCGAAGACCTATAGCGTCTACGTTGAGCGCATTATCCGCTGCAATTTCATTGTTCCTGTCGGTCAGTTCCACATTAAGTCTCGAATTTTTCCAATCCTTACTTCTTAACGTATCAATGGCTGTATTGCGCACGATCGAAGACATCCAGGTGAATAAACGGCCTTTTATACTGTCAAAAGTACTTGCCTGGTTCCAGATCTTCACGAAACTGTCCTGCAACACGCTGTCCGCCAGCTGCTCGTCCTGGATAAAACCACGCACCACGCTATTGAGCGCAGGGGCATAGTTATCGTACAAGTAGCTAAAAGCACTGGCATCACGTTGCTTTATTAAGGCAACCAACTCTTGTTCGGTATATTTTTGTATGGCTTTCAATAGAGAAAATTCACATCAGTTCCTGATATACGAAAACTATACCAACCTGGTTTTTATTCATATATGTTTTTTGATCCTGATCAATCCAATCGTTAATGATCCGTGGGGTCTTAATCGGCCTGAGCAGGAAGATTACTGCTAAGATAAGACGGGATGAGGTTTAAATGGCTTTTCGCGGTCAAATAAATAACGGTAGGTGGTCAGCATCCTGCTTTTATGCGTGCCCAGCGACTCGGCCACATTGATCATTTTAGGATTGAACGCCCCGATCCACTGCATCTCATAGTTTTCGTAAATAGGCGTTCCAAGGCGGTATTGTCCGTCAGTGATCGTTAAGTTCTGGATGAGCCGGCAGCCTTCGATGATCATGTACGCGTCCACACCCTTTCCCTGGAATTCAGGAACGATGCCGAAAACGAGGCCGACAAATTTGTTGCAGGGTTTAGTTCTCTTCAACCAAAGGAACCTTAGTTTATTGAACAGGCCGAACTGACCGTTGAGGTATTTGAACCATTGATTGAGATCGGGCAGATTGAGCCAGATGCCGATCGGTTCTTCTTTATGATAAATGATCCAGTTGATGCGCTCGTCCATCACGGCTTTCATCGATTGGAACATCTTGATCACGGTTCTTTCATCCAGTTGCTTCAGGCCGCCATGGCCCGCCCAGGCTTTATTATAGACGGTCGTAAAGTCTTTGGCATATTTGCCCAGGTTATTCTTTTTGATATTGTCTGATGAATAATCGGGGTTTTTTGCCAGCGCAGCATGCCTTTCATAAAACTTCTCCTGGATGCGGCTACCCACGTTCAGGCCAAAACAGATCTGGTCAAAAAAAGGACGGAAGCCGTAGTTTTCCAGCAGCTCTTTATAATAGGAAGGGTTGTAATTCATCCGGTAGAGCGGTGGTTCAAAACCTTCCACCAGCAGCCCCCACCAGGTATCGCGTTCTCCAAAGTTGATCGGCCCGTCCATTGCCGTCATGCCTCTTTGCTGAAGCCAGTCCTTAGCCGCGTCGAGCAGCAGGTTGGCTGCCTGCTGATCGTGGATGCAATCAAAAAAACCGATGCCGCCGACAGGCCCGTCATCTCCTTTGGTCCTGTATTTTTTATTAACGAAAGCGGCGATACGGCCGATCAGTTGCCCGCGGTCGTCCTTGAGGATCCAGCGGATCACTTCGCCCGATCTGAACGTTTTGTTTTTGGCGGGATCAAAAACCTGGTGGACGTCTTTATCCAGCGGGCGGATATAATTCGGATCATTTTTATTGATGATCACATTGACCAAAATAAAATCTTTAGCCAGCGACGGACTGGTCACTTCAATCAGGTTCATGTTACAAATGTAAGTAAGCTTGTAGTGCGCTGTCTTAGTTTTCTTCTTCCCGGCGGCCCGTGCTGCTATCCTTGCGGGAAGGCCGCGCGGGTACGGCGGTCGTTGCTTGCGCGATCGAATCTTTCCGGCGTTGCTTCGCAATTGAGTCTTTTCGAAACTGCTCTTTTATTTTGGCGCGCTCTTTCGCTTTCTGAATGCTGTCTTTGATCGCTTTCTGCCGGCTGTAACTGGTGCCGACGCTGTTGAGGAACATTTTCTTTGCGATGATGGCGTCGTGACCATAGATATCTTCCCTGAAGTTCAATACACTGCTGTCATTCACCCAGGAAGTAAAATAGGTGATCAATACCGGCACCGGGCGCTTTACGCGCACATACTTTTCTTTGTAGGTGTGCATGAGGCTGTCGACCTTCCTGGCGCTGTACCTCACCGTGTCATCGAGCAGGTAGGCCGCCAGTTTAGCGGGTTCCTTCAGGCGGATACAGCCATGGCTGAAACTTCTTTTGTCGCGATTGAACAGGCTTTTGGCCGGCGAATCGTGAAAATAAATATTATAGCTATTGGGAAACAGAAACTTTACCAGGCCCAGCGAGTTCCACGGGCCGGGTTTCTGGCGCACGCGACCTTTCACGATCTCCATATGGTTCCTGGCCAGGTAGGCCGCGCTGGGTTTGCCGTGCATTTCGTTTTTCACGATACTGGCCGGCACATTCCAGTAGGGACTGAATACAATATTGCTCAACCGGCCGGTAAATACCGTCGTGTTGTTGCCTTCTTTCCCTACCACCACGTCCATGTCCCAGGCCGGCCGGCCATATTCGTACACATGCAGGCGAAACTCGGGGATATTGACCATGATCGAGCGGCCGCTGTCGTTGGTATTTCCCGGCAGCCAGCGCATGCGCTCCATGTTGATCAGTATTTGTTGAATGCGCTCATCCACCGGAACATTAACATCTTTCAGAAATGTGCTGCCAGCGGTACCGTCAGGTTTGTATCCGTAGGTTTTTTTCAGGGCATTCACGGCATCCGCCAGCTCCCCGTCGAAAGTGTCGGTAAAAGTACTGTCAGCGCCTGAAAGAAAGCCTTCGGCTTTTAACCGCTTTTTGAGGGTTTTGACAGCCGCATCCCGGTAACCCTGCCTCATCACGTCCACTTTGCTGTGAACGACCGGCCAGCCACCGTTTTCCTTGATCTGTTTGTACTTGAGCAGTTGATCCCTGAGTTTCAGGTATTGCGGATTGTGGGGCGCATACTCATCCGCATACTGCCCGCTTCTGGACAGCACGGAGTCGAGCGTCGCTTCGAGCGTCAATTTCTTTTTTGGAACGTACCATTCCAGCGACTTGATGCTGAAGTTAGGGTTAGAACCGTAGGCATGTGCCGCGTAGGTGTAAAAGCCCTTGGTTAGCAGGATTTCCAGGTTCTGATAAAGCGAATCGTTTTTGGGCCTGATGGAAGAGACCCGGATCAGGGTTTCCATTTTCTCGTTTAGCCAGGGGTGATAGACCGATGAATCTTTGGAATAATTCAGGTAATTTTTTAAGAGGTTCCAGAAAGAAATGGTATGCTCCGGCAGGCCTTCTTTTGAGAACCAGGCGTATTGATAGTTCCGGCTGTTGTAAAAGCTTTTGATGCGGTTGATCAGCGTATCGTCCAGCTGGTTTTTGGCCAAAATGAACCGGACGGTGAAGCTGTCGATGAACAACGAATTGAAAGCGTTGCTGGTATCGATCGTAATGTCGACCTTGGTGACCGCTTTTTCTTCCTGCCGGGCGGACTCATCGGCGT
Organism: Niabella sp. ZPM-14; assembly: GCF_055693045.2. Taxonomy (NCBI): domain Bacteria; kingdom Pseudomonadati; phylum Bacteroidota; class Chitinophagia; order Chitinophagales; family Chitinophagaceae; genus Niabella; species Niabella sp. ZPM-14. The sequence continues at coordinate 1,399,299 of NZ_CM181148.1, read as the reverse complement.
CCTGGTCAAAAAACTGACAGGAGGTGATCAATAAGAGAACTAAAGCAGTGTAAAGGATCGGTCTGCTGCGATTCATAGAGGCTAAATAAATTTGCCCGCAAAAATAGTCTTAATTACATACAAATAAAACAAGACAGGGGAGCGACCGCCCATTTTTGACACAAAGGAGGTGATTTTTTGGTTCCTGTGCATTGGTTACCATGGTAACCCCTCAAATGTGAATAATTTGTAAAGCCGTTGTGCCATAATACGCAGATAAGCCTTACTTTTGCAGCCACAAAAATAACCACACCTTAATTAATATGGCAAAAGTTGGTAAAATCAAGCAAGTTATTGGAGCGGTAATCGATGTACAGTTTGGCGATGCCCTTCCGGAAATTTACAATGCACTGGAACTAACAAAAGAAAACGGCGAAAAGCTGGTGCTGGAAGTTCAGCAACATTTAGGAGAAGATAGTGTACGTACCATCGCGATGGACGGAACTGAAGGATTGGTGCGTGGTACGGAAGTACGCGATACCGGAAAGGCGATAGCAATGCCAACCGGCGATGCGATCAAAGGCCGCCTGTTCAATGTAACCGGTGATCCGATTGACGGTCTTCCTGCTGTATCCAAAGAAAACGGCCGCCCTATTCACGCCATGCCTCCGGCTTTTGAGAACCTGAGCACTGCCTCAGAAGTATTATTTACCGGTATTAAGGTGATCGATCTGATCGAACCCTACGCGAAAGGTGGTAAGATCGGGTTATTTGGTGGTGCCGGTGTGGGTAAAACCGTATTGATCCAGGAGCTGATCAACAATATTGCGAAAGCTTACTCTGGTCTTTCTGTATTTGCAGGTGTGGGTGAAAGAACACGTGAAGGTAATGACCTGATGCGCGAGATGATCGAAGCGGGTATCATGAAATATGGTGAAGAGTTCAAACATAGCATGGAAGAAGGTGGCTGGGATCTGAGCAAAGTGAAAACAGAAGAGCTGGCTGATTCTAAAGCGACTTTCGTATTCGGACAGATGAACGAGCCCCCGGGAGCACGTGCGCGTGTGGCCCTGAGCGGTCTGACCATTGCCGAATATTTCCGTGATGGCGATGGCGAAGGAAAAGGTAAGGATATCCTGTTCTTCGTCGATAACATCTTCCGTTTCACCCAGGCAGGTTCTGAGGTATCGGCCCTGTTAGGCCGGATGCCTTCTGCGGTAGGATATCAGCCAACGCTGGCTACTGAAATGGGATTGATGCAGGAGCGGATCACTTCTACCAAGAACGGTTCAATTACCTCCGTACAGGCGGTATACGTGCCTGCGGATGACTTGACCGATCCGGCGCCTGCAACTACCTTTGCTCACCTGGATGCGACTACCGTATTGAGCCGTAAAATTGCGGATTTAGGTATCTATCCTGCGGTGGATCCATTGGATTCTACTTCGAGGATCCTCATGCCACAGGTAGTGGGAGAAGCTCACTACGAGTGTGCTAACAAAGTGAAAAGAATATTACAGCGTTATAAAGAGCTGCAGGACATCATCGCGATCCTGGGTATGGATGAGTTGAGTGATGAAGATAAAATGACGGTAGCCCGCGCGCGTAAAGTACAGCGTTTCCTTTCTCAGCCGTTCCACGTGGCGGAAGCCTTTACCGGTCTGAAAGGCGTACTGGTACCGATCGACGAAACGATCCGCGGCTTCAACATGATCATGGACGGAGAAGTTGACGAATATCCGGAAGCGGCTTTCAACCTGGTAGGTACGATCGATGACGCTATCGAGAAAGGTAAAAAACTGTTGGCGGGAGCGTAAGGTAGATGATTAGTACTTAGATGTTCTGAGGGGTGGAGTTAAAACGACGAGCCTTAGTCTCTATACTACAAATCTCAATACTAAAATCTTTTTATAAATGACACTTAATATATTAACTCCGGAAGGCAGTATTTACAGTGGTGAGGCTTACGGTGTACAGATGCCCGGAGTCACAGGTTCGTTCGAGGTGTTGGATAAACACGCACCCCTGATCGCAGCGTTGGGAGAAGGTAAGCTGAAAGTATTGCAGGGTAGCCTGACAGGTCCCGCGACGTTTTACCATATCCAGGGCGGCTTCGTAGAAGTGTTGAACAACAAAGTAACCGTACTGGTAGAGGGCGCTCAAAAAGCTTAATGCTGCTACACAAATATTTATTTAAAAAGCCGGTCGATAAAAGTCGACCGGCTTTTTTGTGTATGGGCCCAGATAATCGTTGTCTAATCAATTGATTTTTAAGTTGTATTTTTAGTAAAAACTATCTTTATGAAGCCCTTGCTCTTTATCGCTGCTTTGATCCTTCCTTCTCTTTTATATGCCCAGCGCTTCGATACTACCGGGACGGTATTGCTGACAGGACATATCGATAACTTCAACGATACGTATTTCGAGTACGCGCAAACCGGTTTTTTTGATAACGCTTCTTCGTCCGTTCTGGTGGATGCCGGCGGAAACTTTTCACATACAATAACGATAGAAGGCGTTCAGCAGGATCTGTACCTGTACCTGAATGATGACGCCATCACATTCTCCGTAGCAGCAGGCGATACGGTCCGGGTGTATTGGGATGCGGAGGAATTTACTAAAAGCTTTCGTGTGAATAGTCCGCAGGGCGTGCGCAATCAACTGCTCGGCCTTCAATGGCAGAACTATCTGCACTTCAGGAAGCCCTTGACCGACTTACATGAAGAGCTATATAAAAAGAGAGATTCCTTGACCGATGACGACAGATATGCGATGATCAACGGACTGTTTCAAAAGGAGATCCGGATGTTCGTAGATTCAGCGGGCAAAAAGGTGGCGCCATTACAAGCTTTTTATTTAGACACTTATTTTAAGTATACGAACCTTTTGAGAAGTGAAAGATTGATTCCCCGGTATAGCCTGAAACCGGTGGACCTGGCGAACGCTGACACAAGCTATGTAAAACGGCTACGCTATACGTTTCCCACGATAGAAATTACGTCATACACATTCCTTAACGAAAGATGGTTTTGGACTTCAGATCCTTATCGCGACTTCTTATACAACCACACGCGTTTTTCGTACCCGTACCATTCGTTTTCCGGAGAGATGTCCGGCTTCGACCCTACGCTCAACAATTATCATATGGCCTACGCGACGATGAAAGTGCATACAATCAGAAACTGGTTTATAGCGAAAAATATCGTCAATGACTTCAACTGGTATGCATTTGAAAACGTGGAGAACGTATATCATATTTTTTCAAAGGAACTGGATGATCCGGCTTTGAAAGAAATACTGGAAAAGAGGTATACGGCTGCACTCACCCTTAAGCCGGGAAAAGCAGCTCCGGGTTTCACACTCAAAAACGAAGCAGGACAAAACGTGTCCCTGGCCGATTTCGCCGGAAAAGTGGTCTACCTTGATTTTTGGGGTGTAGGTTGTGGACCTTGCATTTATGACATCGAAAATTATAGCCATCAGCTGCATGAACGCTATAAAGGAAAAGACGTGGTGTTTATTTCTGTTTGCGTGGATACCAATGAGAAACAATGGAAGCAGGCTTTGGAAAAATTCAACATGAAGGACCAGGTAAACCTGATTGCGGAAGGCTGGACAGAGCACCCTGTGTGTAAAAAGTATAACATCACAGGCATTCCGCATTACTTTTTAATCGATCAAAAAGGACTGATTATTGATAATAATGCACCTCGCATGGGAGAATTGCTGCGTCCCGGAGAAGGAACTAAGAATGCGATAGATAAAGCGCTTGAGGGTAAAGCAATATAAAAAAATAAGGCTGTCTCCTATGTTTGTGTAAAAACAAGGAGTCAGCCTCATTTAAAAGTTTGAATCATTTTTCTTTCACCACCAGCGTGCCTGCCAGTTTATCGTGTAAGGTTTGTTTTTTGTCGTCCCAAAGCATCATCAGGTAACCGATCAGTAAAATGATAGCGGATAACCATTTGGCAAAATGGCGCCCTGTTGCATTCAGAAATGAGATCCTTTCTCCACCCATTCCGGTTACTTTCAGGTTGAGCGCTTTCTTTCCAAGGGTGGCCTGTGCAGCGCTCGATTCCTGCAGCGCGAAATACAACCAGCTTACAACTACCGATAACAAATTAGAAGTATTGAAATAGCTGATCCGCACGGCGCTTGAAAAACCTTCGTTTTGCGAGACAGTCATGATTTCTTCCGTAGTTGGAGCGCCAAAAATCATTCTCACCACATAACCTAATATTCCAACAAGAATTGCGTCGATAATTACAGCGGCAAATCGTTCCCAGAAGCCTCCATATACAGTAATTGGTTGCGAATGGAAGAGATTAGACTCGCCGGAGTTGGCATAGTTTGTTGTAGGTTCCATAATAATTGGGGTTTGGTAGTTAATAATGATCCTAAACTAAAATAAGTTTTTGAAAAATCGATAAATATCAGTCAAGTTTTCGCATGTTTCGGCTGGCTCCAAGCAAGTTTTTGATCCTGATGTTATGAACGGGAAACTCTTGTTGTTTACTAATCGAAAAGGCACCCGCTGTAGATCAACCAGCCTTTTATCATCCCATGTGCTTTTTTTTACATAGCTCTCGTTAACGCGCCCAATCCCCCGAATATAAATGCCAGCAGGTAGAAGCCAATCATAATGATGGTTAATATGCCCAGGAATTTAAAGAATCGTTTCAGATACAAAAGCGACTGGTTGAACTTTGTGGGTTCGTTGTACCTGATACTGCCACGTACTGTGGTTCCAAACTTGTACAGCATTAGCGTGGGATAGAAAGTTACTGCACACACGACAATAAAATAGATGATGAAGAAGGCACTGCCCATGCCTCTGAATGGGGTAGGGCTGTCTGATGAATTCATAAATGCCGTCATCATAGAGCCAGCGAAAATTCCGAAAATAAACGTCAGACCCAGGATGACAAATCCGACAATGCTCAGGAACCGGGCCCACTTTCCCGCCTCATCGAGATTCATTTTGCCGTTTTGGGATAATATTCCGCCATCATTAAAAAGATCGCTGGTTGTGTTTGTCTCGGTCATCGTGTTTGTTTTAGTAGTTAATAATAGTCCTAAACTACCACAAGTTTTCGATAAATGAACAAACATTGAACAAAAGTACCGGCAATGGACCCCTGGATTAAGGCGCTACGGACATCAGGATAGGAACAGTCGCACCGCGGTGTTACATTGACTCCGTGTTTACCTTTTCGATCAGCGCATGAGCGCGATTCCGTATATAACCGCTGCGCATTCGTGGCGTACGCCCCTGTTCGCTCATCGGCCAGTCAAGAATTAACTTCACAAAGTTTGGTTGGGGGCTTTAATTGGACATCGTTCCCGTAGTTCTTTTTTGAAGATCTGCATAGCCAAACACGCGCTGCAGTACCGGCGTGGTACGTGCCGACACATTCGACCGGATGTCCTGCTCCTTCTGCGCCACATACAGGAACATGCCGTCAATGGCCCTTGCTGCGATGAAATCGTTCAGGTTGGTTTCCAGTTTTTTACTCAGAAAGGGAATGGCATTATAAGCCTTCACCAGTGTGTTGTATTCACTCGCGGCTCCGGTTGTCCGGATGGTGCTGTCAACGATCGGGCGAAAGGCCGTCATCAGTTGGGGGCTCATTGCCGTTTTGAAATATTGGGTAGCAGCGTGTGGATCCTTGCTGAAAAGAACGCCTGCCGCGTCGCCGATGCTCATATTCTTCACTGAATTCAGGAAGATCGGTTTCGCTTTTTGTACGGCCAGGGACATGGCATTGGTGAATTTGGCTGTCGCATTATTCACCACCGACGTCAGGCCCAAATCTCTCAGCGTTTTTTCGATCTTGGCTGCTTCGCCCGGAAAAGCGAAACGAACCAGCGCATTGCCCTGGCTGGGGTTGGCAAAAGCCTCAAAGCCACTAAAAAGGCCCTGTGTCAAAGCTTCTTTCAGTCCCTGCGCAATTTCGAAGTTGGAAAGTGTTCCCGCTACGTTCTTTATCGTGTCGCAGCCAGACAGAAAAAAAGTGCTGCTCAGGAGCGCTGCAAAAAATAGTTTTCTCATGTTGATTGTTATATTATCAGTTGATTTTCTAATTCATTCTCGGGTCCAGCGGTGCATTGATGATAAGCTCGTATTCCCCACCCAATTCCTTCAATACATCTTTCCACAACGCTTTTTCCTCTGGCGTAAAAACGAACTTTTTGCTTGCATCGGCCACGATCCAGGTTTTCTCGTCCATCTCCGCATCTAACTGACCCTGGCTCCAGCCACTATATCCCAAAAAGAACCGCACTTTGCTCAGGTCGGCCGTCCTGGAATTGATCAATTCGATCAGCTTGTCAAAAGCCCCGCCCCAATAGATCCCGTCCACGATCTCCTTGCCGCCGGGGATTGCCTCAGGATACTGGTGAAGAAAATGCAGGGTATTCAGCTCGACCGGTCCGCCCTCAAAAACGGGAAGTTGAAAGTCGCCCAGCTCGGGAACCAATTGGTCTATCGAGTACGCTAATTTCCGGTTCAGGACAAAGCCAAAGCTGCCTTCTGTATTATGCTCACACAGAAAGATGACGGTTCTTAAAAAGTTAGGGTCGTCTAGATGGGGGTTCGCGATCAGTAGCGTGCCGTTTGCGGGTTGTATCATAAAGCCAATATACTTATTTTTTACGAAGGGCCCGCGGCGATCGGGTTTTTATAAAAAGTTAAATATAAAACGCAAAGCTTTTATTAGCGAACGGCTTGACTGCTATGATTATATTTGCGTTTGTGAAAAAACTCTTTTCTTCGATAACTGTCTTAATTACGCTATCCCTCATCGGCATCATTGTGATGCAGATATCCTGGCTCAAAAACCTCATTGCATTAAGGGAAGACCAGGTAAAGCAGAATATTGACAATGTGTATCTCAACCTGAGCAATGAATTCGGTTTGCTTCGGGACCAATATATCACGCAGGCTAATGACGATTACTCCAGCCTGTTCTCTCAACGCAATTTCTTTGATTCGTACAAGACCATCACCATCGGCTCCCGGCTGAGTAGCGAGGAAATCGAACGGATCATCCAGCGGGCTTTTGATAAGGCCGGTCTCGAGAATATGAAGTATGAGTATGCTTTTATCTCCGGGCAAATGATGGGCGGAAACATCAATATTGAAAAACAGTCCCCTAATTTTTACCAGGTAAGCGCCGACTCCCTGAAGAATTATACACCTCCCGTACGGTTTATCCGTTCCAAAAGCGGGTCGCCTTCAGAAAATATCACCAAAGACGAAGTGCTGTATCTGACGGTGCTCAACTGGAAATCATTTGTAAAGAAATCACTGGTCTGGCGTATTATTCTGGCAGTGCTGTTTACCCTGGTGATTGTGGCGGCCTTTTATCTTACCGTCTACACCATGTTGCGCCAGAAGAAGCTGGGCGATATCAAGAACGATTTTATCAACAATATGACCCATGAATTCAAAACGCCTATCGCCACGATTTCGCTGGCGGTCGACGCGTTGAAGAATGAAAAGGTGATGGGTAATCCGGAAAAGCTGAACTACTTCAGTGCGATCATTAAGGAAGAAAACCAGCGCATGAACAAGCAGGTGGAAACAATTCTCAAAGCTTCGCAATTTGAAAAGCGCGAGGCCGAGATCGATCTGAAACCATTGCATGTACACGAAGTCATCGAAAATGTGGTAGATAATTTCCAGTTGCAACTACATGATAAAAATGGGGATGCCGAACTGAAACTGGCTGCCATCAACGATCGCATCAATGCGGATGAGGTGCACTTCACCAACCTGGTAAGCAACCTCATTGACAATGCCGTTAAATATTCAAAAGATAATGTACCGACCCAGGTGAAGATCTCAACCAGCAACACAGGCAATAGTATCGTGATTCGTTTTGAAGACAACGGTATCGGCATGAGCCGCGAAACACAGAAGCGTATCTTCGAGAAATTCTACCGCGCGCACACAGGAAACCTTCACAACGTGAAAGGGTTTGGCCTCGGTCTGAATTATGTGAAGTCAGTAGCGGATTCGCACAATGGTACCGTGAAAGTGGATAGCGTCCTGGGCAAAGGGTCGGTGTTTACGGTGGAGTTTCCCTTGCTCAAAAGCTAGGTTAAAACTGGTTCTTCCACATCATGCTCTCCACGGGCTTTTCAGGCTGGCTGCTATATTTCGCGTTTTTCTTTTGGTTGTATTTCACTTCGATCTCGCCTTCCACCGGGAAGTAGATTAGTTGCCCCACAGGCATGCCTTTATACACTTTTACCGGTTGTTTGACTGATATTTCCAGCGTCCAGTGGCCACAGAAGCCCACATCTCCCTTTCCCGCGGTGGCGTGAATATCAATACCCAGGCGGCCTGTCGACGATTTGCCTTCGAGAAACGGAACGTGCGCATGTGTTTCGGTGTACTCGAGTGTTACACCGAGGTAAAATACATGAGGATACAATACAAATCCCTCTTCAGGAATTTCAAAATATTCGATCTCGTTGTGTTGTTTAGCGTCCAGTATATGCGCTTTATAGGTTGCCAGCCATTTGCCCAGGTGCACATCATAGCTGTTGCTGCCCAGGCATTCGCGGCTGTACGGCTCAATCACGATCGAGCGCTTTTCCATTTCTTCTTTTATCCTGATATCAGAGAGAATCATTGTTGATTGTAGCGTTTAGTAAGTAGAAACCGGTTGCAACTCGTTTGGGCCCTTGCCCCTTGCCCATTGCCCCTTGCCCCTTGCCCCTTGCCCATTGACCATTGCCCATTGCCCATTGCCATTGCCATTGCCATTGCCCATTGCCCATTGCCCCTTTTAAGTTACTTTGCGCAATATAAAATTATTAGTCTCATCATGCCTGTTTTTTTTCAACAAGATATTAATGAAACAACCCGTTTGGGGATCTGGCAGATCGAAGAAGACGAAGCTTTTTTCAAGAACCTGGTGCCTTTGCATCGCGATGTAACGCATGCCCACAAAAGGCTGCAGCATCTGGCGGGGCGCTTTCTGCTGAAATATCTTTTTCCCGGTTTCCCTTCAGAGCAGGTGGTCATTGCCGATACAAGGAAACCGTTCCTGGCGGATGAAGCCTATCATTTCTCTATTTCTCACTGCGGCGATTATGCTGCCGCCCTTGTCAGCAAAGATCATCGGGTGGGTATCGATATAGAACTTCCCACACCCAAAGTGGGGAAGGTCCGTCATAAGTTTCTCAGCGAAGAAGAGGAGCGGGTAGCGGCGCCTGACACGCTCGAAGAACTGACACAACTCTGGAGCGCGAAGGAAGCGGTATTTAAGTGGTATGGCAACGGCGAGGTGGACTTCAGGCAACACATACAGCTGAAAGAATTTAGCAACCATAAAAAATCGATCAGCTGTTTCTTCACGAAGCGCCAGGTGTTGATTGATATTCAGCTCGCTTACCTCGCGCCGCTTTGTCTTAGTTATGTCGCAACGCCTGCTGATTATTGATTTATATAAAACCTGTCACTTGAAAGGATTATTGATATTGCCCGTTTTCTTTTGGACCGCTCTATCGGCACAGCTTTCGGAGCATCGTGTTTTGAAGACCGGCGACCTGCTGTTTCAAAACCTGGATTGCGGCGAAATGTGTGATGCTATTGAGGCGGTGACCACCGGGTGGCGCAACCATTCTTTTTCTCATGTAGGAATGGTTGAAGCAACCGATAGTGTCATCTTTGTATGGGAAAGTATGGGGCCGGGTGTCCGCCGGGTGCCGCTTGATTCGTTCCGTGCCAGGTCTGCACATCCTTTAGTAGCGGGCAGGTTGAAACACCGGTATCAGAAATTCGTCCCCGCGGCTATTCGTTTTTTACACCGCAATAATGGCGTCCCTTACGATGATGCTTTTCTTTATAACAACGGAAAGTATTATTGTTCCGAGCTGATCTATGATGCATTCATGCATGCGAATAAGAACAAGCCTTTCTTTCGGCTGTATCCTATGACCTTTAAAAAGCCGGGTTCGGATGTATACTTCCCGGTCTGGGTGCGTTACTACCAGTCGCTTGGCCTGCCGATACCGGAGGGAAAACCGGGATGTAACCCCGGCGGATTATCGAGGTCTGATCGGTTAAACATTTTTTTGACAGGTCAATAAAATCGATAACTTTGGTGCTAACTAAAACTGACTAATATGAGACTTTGTTTCGTCTGCGTTTCCCTGTGCCTATTGTTTTCGGCTTGTGGGCCTTCCATCTACAAATCGGCTGGCATCAAGCAAGCCATTAAGGAGCACAAAACCGTGGCTATCTTACCTGCTTATGTAACTACAAAATTACGACCTAACGAACGCAAAAAAATAACCGCGCAACAGCTGGCACAGTTGAATGAAGAGACTGGTTTTTCCATACAGCAACAAATGCAAGCCTGGTTCTTACGACGTTCTGACAAATATAAGTACACCATATCCTTCCAGGATATTGCAAGAACGAACGGGTTGTTGAAAGATGCCGGGGTAGCCTACGAGGATATTATTAAAATAGACAGAGCCAAGCTGGCGGAGATGCTCAATGTGGATGCGGTTATCCAAAATAAAAGCTATATGGACAAACCGATGTCTGACGGTGCGGCTATCGCTGTTGCTGCGGTTTTCGGAGTTTGGGGCAGCACAAACCAGGTTAAAACAATTATTGACATTCATGACCGTCGGGGTAATCTTTTATGGCAATACGATTATCTTGCCAACGGAAGTATTGGTGCTTCGCCGACAAGGCTGGTAGATGCGCTTATGCGTAATGCGGCCAAAAAATTTCCGTATTCTTTACGATAAGGAAAGGGAAAGACCAAGGGCGTTACCCGCTGTCGTCGTCAAATTCCAGCAGGTTCAGATCCACATTTTCTAATCCGCTGATACCATCGATCGAGCCGCGGATATGAGTGGCATTAAGCAATACTTTTTCCAATTGTTTTTCGCGGGCTTTCCAGAGACGTTCCATTGCATCGCGTTCTTTCTGTATGCTGATCTTCATGCTCAGGAACCCTTCGCGTATGGCTTTCCATTGCTCGGCAAATTCGCTGCTCGTCAGGTAGCTATACAGAAGGTTCATCTTGTCTCCTTTGTTCTCCTGGCTTTTAGCAGCATTGTAGATCCGCAGGATCCCGTCTCTCAATACCGCCGCCAGCGCTTTTGCTTCAGAGAAGCTGCAGATCCATACGCCGTCTTTTTCTCCAAAACAATTCATTTCTTTCGGGTACCGCCGTGTCACGAGGATCGCGATATCTGCTCCCAGCGAGCGCATATCCGCTTTCAGCTTTTCGATCCATTCGCCTCCAAAATTTTCTGCCCGCTTGCTTTCCCAGATGATCCGGCCACATTCTGCTCCCAGGTTGTTCCTTACGACCTGTATGCAGTCGGCACCACGCACGCCTTTGCCCACCTCCTCAATCCGGTCAAAGGGAAAGGCAGTAGACAGCAGCTCCTCCAGCGCAAGTTCCTGGCTCTCTCCCTGCAGTTGCATTGAGCCTTGCTCCGCCTTTCGTTTCATCTCGCTGGCCAGCTTTTTCTGATCTTCCAGTTGCTTCTCCAGTTCTCTCAAACGTAGCTGGTATTCTGTTTCTTTTTGAGCCGATTTTTCTGCTTCGATCTTACGAAGACTTTCCGCCAGGCGTTCGCGTTCCTCGCTCAGTTTTTTCTGGAGGGTCAGTTCCAGCTCAGCTTCTTTATTTTTAAATTCCTGTTGTTGTTTCAGAAATTCTGTTTCGCGCTGTCGCGATAGTTTAAGCTTTTCTTCGTTTTCTTCGTTCGCTTTTTGAAGCAGCGACAGTTTGTTTTCGAAATCTCCGGAAATCGTTTTTCTCAGCTGCCCTTCGAGTTGCTTTTGCAATGAAGTCTTTTCCAGCTGCAGCTTTTGCTGCCATTCGGATTCTTTTCGCTGCATCTCTGCTGCATGCTCTTCCGTTTTCTTCCTTTGCCATTCGGTAACCTTCGAACGCAGCTCTCTTTCTACTTCTTCCCTGATTGCTTCATTCGGTTCGAACTCGGTGCCACAACTCGGGCATTTTATTTTTGTGGATGTCATGGGTGCTTGTTAAAGATCAAACTTACAAATTGTATCGCATAGGCCCCAAAAACGGAAGTATAACGTTTCCATTCAGTTCTGCGTGCCTTGTAAAGGTTTGCGCACGCTCGCAGTGAAAATCAAAAAAATGAAAACGCTACTTACTTCTAAAAACAATAGCCACCCGCGTAAGCGGATGGCTATTGCAACTAGCTAAATCAGTAATACTGGTTAAGCTTCGTTCTCTTCTTCTGTTTTTATGTCATATTGTTTAGCGCTCAGCAATTCCTTGTTGGTTATTGCATAAAACGTGTTGCTGAACTGACTAAACTGAGTGGCCAACGATGCTGTTGTACTATCATTGATCGCTGTGGGCGGAGTGGGAGTACTTGTCGTATCTGTCGGTTCAGTGGGCTCGGTGGGCTCCGGTACAGGCGTTTGTGTTGTATCCGGTGTCGGAGTTTTTGTCGTGTCCGTCTGGGCCATTGCTGTACCCACTAAAAATGTAGAAGCTGCTACCAGTACGAATTTTGTTGCAATTTTTTTCATGATATGTGGTTTTAGAGTTAATTAAATTGAACTTGTTTATGTTTAAAAATTTGTTTGAAATGTAAACATCCTTGATGTAAGGGCTCTTATATAAAAACGCTCATAAAACTTTTTCCGATATAAACGTTTCGTTAATGTATCCCTTATTATTTCTAAACGAAATGGGTGTTATCTTAAAATGAGTTAAAAAAATAAAGTAGCCAGGCTAAAGCCGCTTTATATGATACACGGAGAAGAAGGATGGAAAAGAAGGTGGTGTTAGACAAAGGCTCTGCGATTTAGGAAACCGGCTCCAGGTATTGCGCATATGCGTAGCCTTCTTCACCATCTTTAGTGCGCACCAACCACCAGAGGTCATTGGCTTTACTAACTAAAGTAATGATTTCGTCTTTCGCTGCCTTTCCAATCACGGGCTGATCCGTTCCGGGTCCTTTCCTGATATTCAGACTTGTTTCGCGGGTGATCACCTTCACCTGGCTTCCTACTTCTGCTTTTGCATTTACATTCAGGATAAGGTCGCCCCCTGAATAATTAGGATCGATCTGATTGTACAGCTCCCACAGCTGGTCTTTCACCGCTCCGCTCGGAGCGTCACCATCAATATATAGCACGTTGTCCTGCTCCCTCACGGATAAGTTAGAAACACCTGCCTGATTAGCTGCATCGATCAAAGCCTTATATTTTTCCTGGAGTGCCATAAGGATAAAATTTTATATGAGTTTTTTTGATGTAATGAATAAATATTGGGAAGCATAACCGGTTATTGAACCGTTAGTCCTTTACTATCGATCTTCCGGGCTTTGGTAGCCTGAACTTTTTGCATCATAGTGGTGAGCTCGCTTTTAGGGATCTCGCCGGTCAGCACAACCACACCTCCGGATACAGAAGCGGATACAGTCGGGTGATCTTTAATAGCGTCTCTCACCGCATTGGATAAAGAATCATCCGGGCTTACCGTAATAGCGGGGGTAGGGGCTGGCGGAGGAGTAGCGGTCGTGAGATTCTCTACGTCTTTAATGCCTTCAACGCCCTTTACGGTTGATTCGGCGGCCGCCTGTGTCGCAGGGTCTTTCACTTCGCCGGTCAGGGTAGCTTTACCCTTGTTTACTTCAACTGTAACATTGCTCAAATCGGGATTGGTTTGCAAAGCCGCTTCAGCAGCCGTTTTCAGGTCAGCATCACTTTTGCCCTTACAAGAAGGAAGTGAAAAGGATAAGGCTACAAGAGCGAAGATTGCGAGAACTCTTTTCATGTTTTCATCAGTTTAGTAGTTAACAAAATGGTACTAACTACACGCAATCGAATTCAGTGCCAATTCAGGCACCGGAAGTATTTATTCGATAAATTGATGTAACATTAACAGATAGCTGCGGCAAGGCCTTCCCGGTCCAGCAGCGCAATATTCTTGCCTTCAGTTCTGATATATCCCAATTCAGCAAACTCTCCCAGGAACTTGTAGGCGGTTTCATAAGCGGTGCCTACGTAGGCAGCAATATCTTGCCGGTTGATCGTAAAAGCTATAAAGCCTAAGTCATTATATCCAAACTTTTTTTCTAAAGCCAGCAGTGCGCTCGCCAGCCGTGCTCTCACAGGCATATGAGCCAGATTGCGCATCCTGATCTCTGACAGGTGCAGTTCATCAGCCATGAACATCATGAATGCGTAGGCAAAATCCTTATTCACCTTAAAGGTGGCTTCAAAGAAATCCAGGGTAATATAGCAAACCGTTACAGGAGAGAGGGCGGTTGCAGTGATAGGGTAGTTGCCGGGACCGGTGCTTAATCCGCGGTGACCGAGAATATCCTGGTTGTGGGCAAAGCGGACAATCAGCTCCTTGTCCTGCTCCCAAAGCTTGTGCACTTTCAATACGCCGCTCAGCATAAAATAAATGCCGGTTACAGGGCTGCCTTCGGCGAAGATGATATCGCCTTTTTTATATTGATCAATTTGAATGTTCGTATCAAGAGCGGGCCACCATTCTTTCATACAATGCTGGTGTAAAAAAGAGTGTTGGGCAGGAATTACTTTCTTCTGACGCATAGCGGAAATAAAGATAGCTCAATATCAGCGACAGGTGCGTGAAAATGCTGTCTATTTCGGTGCAGAGGCAGTCATATGCTTTTAGGCCTGATCCGTTGATAACAGATATACGAACGGATATAATTTCATTTGATGCTGAGATGCTTTGTCGATACACTCACATAGGATTATGCGTGCATTCCCGACTTAATCTATCGCTGGTGCGTTCGCTCGGTTGTTATCAGATCTGAAACAGCTGGCGCATAGGCTGTTGCTTCAGGAACTGTTGAGAAAGCGCCACCACTTCTCCTATTATAATAATGGCGGGGTTTGCCAGGCCTGCATGTTGTGCCCTGAAGCTGATATCTTTTACCTGGCCCCATACCATCTTCGCGTGGGGCAGCGTCCCGTTTTGTATGATCGCCGCCGGTGTATCTCCTTTTCCATAGGTCAGAAAGATATCTACTATTTTTTCCAGCTTGCTCATGGCCATGAGGATCACAATAGTTGCGGTAGACTGCGCCGCCAGTTGTATGTCCGGAGAAATATCGCCCTTTTGTGTGGTCCCTGTAACCACCCAGAAGCTTTCGTTAACGCCGCGGGCGGTGACCGGGATCATTTGTGAAGCCGGAACGGATAACGCGCTTGATATGCCAGGTACAACTTCAACCTCCATGCCGGCCATCTGTGCTGCTTCCAGTTCCTCCCAGGCCCGCCCGAAAACAAATGGATCCCCACCTTTCAATCGCACAATATTCTCATGGGACGCCGCGTATTCCACGATCAGATCATTGATAGCCGCCTGGCTGAGCGCATGACAGCCGTACCGCTTGCCTACAAACTGCCTGATGCAGCCGGGTTGACAATGTTCCAGCAATTGCTGATTAGCCAACGCGTCATAAAGGACAACGTCAGCCTGCTGCAATTTTTTAACGGCTTTGAGGGTGAGGAGTTCCGGATCACCCGGACCGGCTCCGATTAAGGTAAGTTTGGGCATTCTATTCAAATTATAATTAAATATATATAATAAATATTTAGCTAAAATAGGAAATATTGTAGTTATAATATTATATTTGAAATATAATTTTATTGTTTATACTTTATTTTGAAATCATTTTTCATAAATATATTATATATAATAAATTATAATACGATTTCTTTTGCCATTTTTTTGATTTTAAAACGACATCATTATGAAAGTTGTAATCATTGGAAATGGCATGGTCGGCCAAAAATGCTGTGAGAAGTTACTGTCTAAAAAAATTCCTGGTCTGCAACTGACCGTTTTCGGAGAAGAGACCTTAGCTGCTTATGACCGCGTTCACCTGAGCTCCTATTTCGCAGGAAAAACGGTGGAGGACCTCACCTTGCAGCCGGTAAGCTGGTATGAAGAGCAGGGTATCAACCTCCGGCTCGGCGATCCCGTGCAGGAGATCAACCGCGAAAAGAAAACGGTTACCTGCTTCGAAGGGAATACCCTTTCTTATGATTATCTGATCCTGGCCACGGGCTCGGCAGCGTTTGTGCCACCGATTCCGGGTGTGGACAAGCATGGGGTGTTCGTATATCGAACCATCGAAGATCTCAACATGATCTGGCGCCATGCGGCTACCGCCAAATCGGCCGTAGTGATCGGGGGCGGATTGCTGGGACTGGAAGCGGCCAAAGCCTGTCTTGATCTGGGTATCAGGAATACACATGTTATCGAATTTGCCCCACGCCTCATGCCACGCCAGATCGACGAGCATGGATCCGATGTGCTCATCCAAAAGTTGCGCGATCTTAATATTACCACTCACACCGGAAAAAATACCGCGGCCATACTCGGAAACGAAACCATCACCGGGATGATCTTTACAGATGGGACCCTTTTAAGTACCGATATGCTGATCATCTCGGCAGGTATCAAACCCCGCGATGAGCTCGCAAGAGCCTGCGGATTAACGGTCGGACCGCGCGGGGGCATTGTGGTCAATGATTTCATGGAGACCAGTGATGAGCATATCTACGCTGTCGGCGAATGTGCGCTCCATAACTCCATGGTCTACGGATTGGTGGCGCCGGGCTACGAAATGGCAGAGGTGGTAGCGGCGAGGCTGGCGGGTAATGCGGCCAAACACTTTCCGGGCTTCGATATGAGCACCAAGTTAAAGCTGATCGGCGTGGATGTAGCAAGTTTCGGTGATCCGTTTATCAGCGGCGACGAAGCCAAAACAATCGTGTTTCGCGATAATCATAAAGGGATCTACAAGCGGATCAATTTTTCCCCGGATGGAAAGGAGTTGCTGGGTGGCATCCTGGTAGGAGATGCAGATGCCTACAATATGCTGCTGCAGATCTGTAAGAATAAAATGGCGCTGCCGCCCGATCCGATGGACCTTATCATCAAGGCTAAAGAAGGAGCGGCCGGTCAGGGCGCTGGCGTTGAGGCCTTGCCGGGAGACGCCTTGATCTGTAGTTGTGAAGGAGTAACCAAGCTCGATATCTGCAATGCAGTCACCGAATCTGGTTGTGAAACGGTGGATGCCATTAAAAAATGTACCAAAGCAGCTACAGGCTGCGGGGGGTGTGCACCTATGGTAAAAGATATCATGCAATACACCCTGAAGCAGCAAGGTAAGGTGGTGCGCAATGTATTGTGCGAACACTTTAATTACTCAAGGCAGGAACTATACGACCTGATCAAAGTGAAAGATCTTCATTCTTTTGACCAGGTGCTTGATGCGGTGGGTAAGGGAGACGGTTGTGAAATTTGCCGTCCTGTCGTAAGCTCCATTATGGCCAGTCTTTGGAATGAATTAATTGTCAAAAAGGAAAACGCTACTTCCCAGGATACCAATGATCGCTTTTTAGCAAATATTCAAAAAGGAGGCACCTACTCAGTCGTCCCTCGTATCCCCGGGGGAGAGATTACGCCGGACAAATTGATGGTCATTGCGCAGGTTGCTAAGAAATACAACCTGTATACAAAGATCACCGGCGGACAGCGCATTGATATGTTCGGCGCTCATGTGGGCGACCTGCCCTTTATCTGGGAAGAGTTGATTGCAGCAGGCTTCGAAAGCGGACATGCATACGGAAAGGCGCTCCGCACTGTAAAAAGTTGCGTGGGCAGCACCTGGTGCCGCTTTGGCCTGCACGACAGTGTCAGCTATGCCATCCGGATTGAAGAGCGTTATCGCGGGTTGCGTGCGCCGCACAAAATTAAATCAGCCGTGTCCGGATGTATCAGGGAATGTGCCGAAGCCCAGTCAAAAGATTTTGGGATCATTGCCACCGAAAAAGGCTGGAACCTCTATGTCTGTGGCAATGGCGGCTCCAAGCCCCAGCACGCGCTGTTGCTGGCTACGGACCTCGATTCTGAAACCTGCATCAAATATATTGACCGGTTCCTGATGTTCTACATCAAAACAGCCGATCCGCTGACCCGTACCGCTACCTGGTTGAATAAAATGGAAGGGGGCATCGATTACCTGAGGAATGTGGTGGTAAACGACAGCCTCGGTATCGGTGAAGACCTCGAGCGTGAAATGCAAACACTGGTCGATCATTATCAATGCGAATGGAAAGCAGCCATCGAAGATCCTGAGATCAGGAAGCGTTTTAATCACTTTGTCAATGCGCCCCAGGAGAAAGATCCTACTGTACAGTTCGACACTTTCAGAGGCCAGAAAAAAGCAGCCGAGTGGAACAACCCGGTAAGTGTGTAGCCGCTATTTCCCTGTACGCTTATTCTGCAATACATCTTATTTCAAATTAATCTTTTTATTATGGTTCAAGATCAGACAACCTTAACCCGGGAACATTGGTTTGCCGCCTGTCGTGTAGAAGATGCTGTTCACAACGGCGGTGTATGTGTAAAATATGGCGATGAACAGATCGCGCTGTTCTATTTCACCCGGCGTAACGAATGGTATGCTACGCAAAATTTATGTCCCCACAAAAAGCAGATGGCATTAAGCCGCGGCATGCTTGGCTCCAGGAACGAGGAGCCTAAAGTGGCCTGTCCTTTTCATAAGAAAACCTTCTCGCTCGCTACCGGCCAGTGTTTGAGCGGCGACGAATGCGATATCAAAACCTACCCGGTTAAAGTAGAGGACGGTATGGTTTTTATCAAGGTCGGAGAAAAGACTGATTAATCAAACTCTAAAGCTTCAACCTTAAAACAACTGTTATCGGTGCACCAATACACCTGCCATGATCTTTTATTTTTTAAATACAGAATTTATGAATGCTTTGAAAAAGCCGTTAGTCGTTATCGCTTTTCTTTTTTCAGGAATGGATGTTGTGGCCCAGTTGCCAGAGCGGCCAAAGGTTCATACCGCTTTGTGTGATGGCAGCCTTGTAGCCGGATATGTAGACAAAGGCGCCTTCCTGAATTTTGGCGGGCCTTGTATCAAATACGCTGTAAAGCCTTTTGTTTTTTCGTTGGGAATGTTGCCTTCACTGCGCTTCAAAGAAGATAAAGTGCCTGAGGGTGCCAGGAGAAACGCTTTTGTAACGCCCTCTCTCGGTGCAGGGCTTAGCCTCGCTTTTAAACATCTGGCGCTGCAGGTGCCGCTGTACTACAATGCTAAGACGGCCGCCACTGACGGAAGGTGGGCGGTAGGCATCGGTGCCGGTTATAAGTTCTGATGTCTTTTCTGCCTTGACAATCAAATATATTCACTCATCATCAATCAATTTTATTATGACGGATATCAACACAAAGCCATTAAATAAATTGAAAATCCTTTCTATAAAGGGCGTTCAGATGCGTACCTTTCATATTACATGGTTTACTTTTTTCGTTTGCTTTTTTGGATGGTTTGGCCTTGCTCCGCTGATGCCCACGATCAAAGAAGACTTACAGTTAGACAAATCCCAGATAGGTAATATCGTCATCGCTTCCGTATCAGGTACCATTGTCGCACGTTTGCTGATGGGAAGATTGTGTGATATATGGGGCCCCCGGAAAACCTACACTGCTTTGTTACTTGTCGGCGCTATACCTGTCTTCTGCGTGGGTCTTGCCGAAAGTTATACTTCCTTTCTTTTATTCCGTTTGGCGATAAGTGTTATCGGAGCCTCTTTTGTTATTACCCAATTTCACACTTCTATGATGTTTGCGCCTGCGATCAAAGGCACTGCCAACGCGGTCACCGGAGGATGGGGCAATCTCGGCGGCGGTGTTACCAACATAGTGATGCCTATTATATTTGCCGCCATCGTTGGTTTGGGTTACACAACCCATGAGGCCTGGAGATACGCCATGATCGTACCCGGTATTATGATGCTTTTTGCAGCCTTTCTATATTACCGGTTTACAAAAGACACGCCGCAAGGCAACTTTGATGAAATTGAAAGAGCTACCAAGACAAAGGCGAAAACCGATTACAGGGTTTTAAAGGATTGGCGCATATGGGCATTAACATTGGCCTACGCCATGTGCTTTGGTATGGAAATAACGTTCGACAATGTAGCAGCGCTGCACTTTGTGCAGGAGTTCAATCTTGATCAGCGTTCCGCAGGCTTTTGGGCCGGCGCATTCGGATTGATGAACTTATTCGCGCGGGCATTGGGCGGCATCTTTGCCGATAGAGTAGGCCGCTCCTATGGCCTGCGTGGTAAAGGCATCCTTTTAGCCTCGGTATTATTGCTCGAAGGCATTGGCCTGACGCTGTTCGCGATGGCCGGTTCACTGACGCTCGCCATCATTTCCATGCTTTCCTTTGCCTTATTCCTTAAAATGGCCAATGGCGCTACTTATGCCATTACACCTTTTATCGACGAAAAAAATATAGGGTTGGTAAGTGGTATTGTAGGGGCCGGCGGAAATGTCGGCGGTATGCTCTTTGGCTTTTTATTTAAAAGTTCCTCGATTACCTATGCCGAAGCGTTCAGCTATATCGGGATCATCGTAATGGTGGTGTCTTTGATCGTGCTGCTTACACGCTTTGGCAAAACAAAGGCTGCCGCAGAAGCTGCTGTTGCTTTTGAGCCGGTTACCCAATAGTAATATTAACCGACCTCTGACGATTGCCTGTTTTTCAAACAAATGTCCAGTGAGTCACAATAATCATCATAGCGCCACATCTTCTTTGGAAAGTAATAATTTTCAAACCACCACTTGCTGTTATTGTGGCGTAGGCTGCGGTATTAGGGTAAGCAAATACAAGCTCGGCCGCATCCACGTGGAGGGCAATGACGAACATCCTGTTAACAAGGGCATGCTGTGCAGCAAAGGCATGAATCTTCATTACACCGTCAACGACAACAGTGACCGCCTGCTTTATCCCGAAATGCGAAATGCCAAAAGTCAGCCCCGGCGAAGGGTTTCCTGGAATGAAGCGCTGGAGCGTACCGCAGCTGTCTTCAAAACTTTCATTCAGAAGTACGGGCCTGATTCCGTAGCCTTCTATGCATCCGGCCAATGCCTTACAGAAGAGTATTATGTGGTGAACAAGCTGGTCAAAGGCTACATAGGCAGCAATAATATCGATACTAATTCCAGGTTGTGCATGAGCAGTGCCGTCGTAGGGTACAAAATGAGCCTTGGCGAAGACAGTGTCCCTGTAAGCTACGATGATCTTGAGTTAGCCGATGTGATCTTTGTTGCGGGCGCTAATCCTGCATGGTGCCATCCCATTTTATGGCGAAGGGTAGAGGCAGCAAGGGAGAAAAATCCTGATCTGAAAATCATTGTGAGCGATCCCCGGAAAACGCAGACCTGTTCCGCGGCGGACGTGCATTTACAGTTGAATCCCGGTACTGATATCACGTTGCACCATGCCATCGGTCGCGCCCTTATTGAAAACGGTGATATTGATCCGGCCTTCATAGAACATCATACCGAAGGCTTTGAGCAGTATCGGAGCGTCGTTTTTGAACGAACCATTGCGGAAGCTGCCATCATCTGCGGCGTTGAAGAGCAGCTGATCCGGAAAGCCGCTGCCTGCATAGGCAACGCCAAAGGTTTTATTACTATGTGGACAATGGGGCTGAACCAAAGTGTCATAGGCGTCAACAAAAACTTATCGCTCATCAACCTCAATCTTATCACCGGTCACATCGGCAAACCGGGTTCGGGCCCGTTGTCGCTGACAGGGCAGCCTAATGCCATGGGCGGTCGTGAGGTAGGGGGTTTGTCCAACCTGCTTCCGGCGCATCGGGATCTTAGCAATGAAGCGCATCGCGCCGAAGTTGAAGCTTTTTGGAACGTTCCCGCCGGCACCATACCGGCAAAGCCAGGGCTTACGGCAACCGAAATGTTTGAAGCCCTGGAAACCGGGCAACTGAAAGCGATATGGATACTTTGCACCAACCCGCTGATCAGCCTGCCCGATGTAAGAAGGGCAGAAGCCGCTTTAAAAAAAGCAAAGTTCGTGGTGGTGCAGGAGATAAGTAACAAGCCGGAGACTTTGCAGTATGCCGATGTGGTGCTGCCTGCCGCCGCCTGGACAGAGAAAGAAGGCACGATGACCAATGCCGAGCGTCGCATCAGCCATCTGAATAAAATAACTGATGCACCCGGCGAAGCGCTGCCCGACTCAGAAATTATTTGCCGTTTCGCGCAGCATATGGGCTATCAAGGCTTTTATTACAAAAGCCCGGCCGGGATCTTTGCAGAACATGCAGCGCTTACCCGGGGAACCCATGTGGACGTGAGTGCATTGAATTACCAGGTACTTCGGGAGAAGCTCACCGTTCAATGGCCTTACACAGATAAGCATAATAATACAGACGATGCTGAAATGTCAGCCGGCACAAAGCGCTTGTTCACCGATAAGAAATTTTATACGTCATCTCAAAAAGCCATCATTCACTCCTTTGGTGATGATAATCACTCCGAAGCATTAAGCCCTGATTATCCTTTAATACTCACCACCGGACGCATACGGGATCAGTGGCATACCATGAGCAAAACCGGAAAAGTGAATAAGCTCAGGCAACACATTGCCCGTTCCTTCCTGGAAATACATCCGGAAGATGCCCTGCAACGGGGCATTACAGAAGACGCGCTGGTCGTGGTAAACAGCGGCCGCGGGCAGGTGCAGGTGAAGGCAAAAATAACAACCGACATAAAAAAAGGCGTGGTCTTTCTGCCCATGCATTGGGGTAAAATATTGAACAGTGATCTCAACCGGGCCAACAATGTTACCAGTCCTTTGCTGGATCCCAAAAGTAAAGAGCCTGATTATAAATATGCTGCTGTGCAGGTGGTGCTCTACAAAAAACCAAAACAGAAAATAATTGTAGTAGGCGCCGGTGCCGGGGCCTGCGGCTTTGTGAAATCATATCGCGCCATTAACAGTGAAGACGAGATTGAAGTGTTTAGCAAAGAAGCTTTTCCCTTTTATAACCGCGTGCTGCTTCCCGACTACATTACCGGTTCGCTGCAATGGGACCACCTGGTAAAAATGACGGATGAGGAAGAGTACGAATACAATATCAAACTTCATCGCGGCATAAGTATTGATAAAATCGACAGGGATTGTAAGATCGTAACAGACAGCAACGGTATACAACATCATTATGATCTGCTGATACTGGCTACCGGCAGCAGGTCTGCCATGCTTAAAGATCTGCCGTCCTTGCCCGGTTTGTTCACGATGCGCAACAGGACGGATGCCGATCATTTCTTGCAACATATCAATCAAAGCGGTGGGCGCGTGGTAATAGTTGGCGGTGGATTGTTGGGGATAGAACTAGCAGCCTCCTTACGCGAAATAAATGTGGCATCTACCGTGATCCAGAGGACATCGCGTTTAATGAACCGGCAGCTCGATCCTTTAGGCAGTCACTTACTGCACGAGGAACTTACCGACAAGGGCATTGATATTTATTATAACGATGAGATCGAAAGATTTTTAGGAGCCGACCGTGTAGCAGGCGTGAAACTAAAAAGCGGGTTAACGATCGAATGCGCAACAGTGGTAATCGCTATTGGCACTACGCCTAACGTTGAAATAGCCAAAGCTGCAGGACTTCAATGCAAGCGCGGCGTAGTAGTGAATGAGTATTTGCAAACGAGCGATCGCTCAGTTTTTGCAATAGGCGAAATAGCCGAGTTTAAAGGGACACTTTACGGCATTACCGCAGCAGCCGAACAGCAGGCCGAAATTGTAACGCAGTATTTAAACGGGGATATTTCCCGGTATTACAATGGAACGCTATTGATGAACATCTTAAAGATACATGGTGCAGACCTTTGTTCTTTAGGTGAGGTAGAATGCCCGGCTGATCCGGCTTACGAGGAAGTGGTGTTTATTGATAAAGCGAAGCGGTATTATAAAAAGTGCATCATTCACAATGACCGGTTGATAGGCGCTATTCTCATAGGCGATAAAAATGAATTTCTTGAGTATCGCAACCTGATCGAAAATAAAATTGAATTAAGCGAGAAAAGATTGCAGTTGCTCAGGTCAGGAAAAGCAGCCGAACCTGTACTGGGCAAGCTGGTATGCAGTTGCAACAATGTAGGGGAAGGCAATCTTATTAAAAAAATAAATGAAGGTTCCAGAGATGCATTACAGTTGTGTCAGCTAAGCGGGGCCGGTATGGGCTGTGGTAGTTGCCGCCCCGAAGTAAAAAATATACTGGAAAGGACTTTGGGGCTTTTGCCGAAAGAAAATAAAGAGCCGGAAACGGCAAACGCTTAAAAAGCTTACCGATGCTGCAGTGTGCGGGCAATGGCCGGAGAAAATCGCAGCGAATAAATTAATCAGAAACAAGGGTGAAAGGATATTATACCATAAAAGTCAATTTCAAAGGCGGCATTATTTCGCCGGGCGAGCTGCTGGAAATATTAAGCGCCGCTGCTTTGTCTGGTGTTAAGCAGGCGAGTTTTGGACTGCGCCAGCAATTGCTGATCGATGTAGAAGAAGGTCTGGCTCCCAGGCTTACGGAGCAATTAGGTATTTTAAATATTCCTTATGAAGTGGATGCGGACGATCATCCCAATATTATGAGCTCTTATCCCGCAGAAGAAGTGTTTATTAACGATACGTGGTTAGGGGAAGGTGTATACAAAGATATACTTGATGAACTGGATCATAAACCCAGGTTCAAGATCAATATATCGGACAGTAATCAGAGCTTTACGCCACTACTTACCGGGAATATTAACTGGGTAGCTTCAGCCCGGGCTTCCCATTTCTGGCATCTTTTTGTCCGGTTCCCTAAAACAAACAGCGTCTTTGAATGGCAGGAAATGGTGTATACCAATGACGTGGCGCGGCTTTCCAAAGATATAGAACAGATCATTTGTAATCACGCCGATCAGTTTGTCGATAAGGAAGTGACAGACGGTAATCGCCTGTTTCATTTGATCAATAAAGACCTTTACATTACCAGGCCTGTGAGCGAGCCCATGAAACTGCCTGCCTTCAACCTGCCCTATTACGAAGGTTTTAACAGGCACAATAATAAATACTGGCTGGGTATATACAGGCGCAGCGAAATGTTTCCGGTGTCCTTTCTCATATCTCTTTGTAAACTGTGCCTTGCTACAAAAATAGGCCAGCTATGTTCAACGCCCTGGAAATCAGTGATCATAAAAGGAATTGAAGAAAAAGACAAAGGGCAGTGGAGCAGCTTGCTGGATGAGCATCAGATCAATATGCGTCATGCTGCTAATGAATTAAATTTCCAGGTACAGGATAATGACGTGGCAGGCAGGAGACTCAAGAATTACCTGGTTCGAAAGCTGAACGCCATGGACGCCCGCACATTTGGTATTTGCATTGGTATTAAAACAAAAACCAAAACCGAAATATTCAGCTCTATTCTGATCAGGCGCAAGCCATTATTCCGGCTGTTGGGAAAAGGATTTTTTCATGTGTACGATATTTTATGCGCCAGGGACTTTAATCCCAACGAACGAACCGGCGATGTATTTATTGCTAATATCACCAGGTTGTACCTGGTTTCGGAGCTGCAGAAATGTATACTTTGGTTTTATAAAAAAAGAAATGAGGAGGCGATGACAATAGTGCAGCCCGAGGCATCAAGGGCTGCCGAAAGGCCGCTAAAGGTGGCATCCGTTTACCAGTGCCTGCATTGTTTTACTGTATACGATAGTACGTATGGAGAACCTGAAAACAATATCGCGCCGGGAACGGCTTTCGCACACCTGCCTTCAAGCTACTGCTGTCCGACCTGCGATGCAGCAAAGGAAGAATTCAGGATCCTGGTCGCCAGCGCAGTGCCGCCGCTTGTATCATAGACCGTTCAGGTCGGCATGAGCATTGCAGTTTTGGAAACATTTTTTATCAGCCTCCTTAACAGGGAGTGTAAATACATTGAGATGATCGAGCACGAATTTCATACTGAATTTTTTAAGACGGCCTTGCTGTAGCATCACCATGGTCTGATGCAGAGCGGCAGCGGTATAGATAGCGCAAAGAGGTTCGGGCTCTCCTTCGTTCAGAAATAAAAAAACATCCGCCTCGCGTTTCAGTGAGTGATCCAAAAGTTCTTTGAGTAAATGACTATCCATGGCCGGCATATCGCAGGCAAAGGCAAAAAGATCTTCTGCGGGGTAAGCAATATGTGCGCTTAAAAGACCCAGCAGCGGTCCTTTCACAGGGAGAGCCGCGTTATCCGTAATCAGTTCGATATTCGGCAAGGCATCCGCATACGCATCCTGCTGCATCACATTGACAGATGCCTTGACCGGCAATCCTAATGCATCAAGCTTTTTGAAAGCGTTCAAAGCCCAGCTGTTTGTATCCGCTTTCAAGAGGCCTTTATCGCTGCCCATCCGGGTACTTTGTCCGCCACAAAGTATAATACCAGTCATTATTTGAAACTTTACAGAGCTTGAAGTTAGTAAGTTTAACGGTTGGAAAGGTAAATAAATCCTTGTCACCTTGTCAGCAGATCAACTGTAGAAAAGCCGTACTTTCATGCCATGCTTTATGTAAGTCAATTATACATCTATCCGATAAAATCGCTGGGTGGTATACGGGTAGAAAAGGTGACGCTGACAGACAGAGGGTTCCGGCACGACAGGCGCTTCATGCTGGTAGATGCGTCCAACCGGTTTATTTCTCAAAGAGAATATCCCAAGATGGCTTTACTGCAACCGGTTGTTTCCGGTGACCAATTATTGGTGTTTGAAAAGGGGAAGGGTGACGATGTGCTGCAGTTGGACCTGGAGCCAGTTTCGGGCGATGCGCTCCGGGTGGAACTTTTTAAAGACAGTACCGACGCGGTGCTGGTCAGCAAGCAGGCGGATCAATGGTTCTCAAAAAAGCTGGAGACGCCTTGCCGGCTGGTATATATGCCGGATGAAGCAAAGCGACCGGTAGATCCCGATTACGCTGTGAATGACGACATCACCAGTTTCTCCGACGGATATCCTGTATTGATGATCGGCACCGCTTCGCTCGAAGATTTGAACAGCAGGCTGGGGCTTCCGCTTCCGATGAATCGATTCAGGCCCAATATCGTCTTTTCCGGCGGAGCACCTTTTGAAGAAGATACGATGAAGGAGTTTGAAATAAATGACATACGGTTTTATGCCGTAAAATCCTGCGCCAGATGTGTGATGACAACCATCGACCAGGAAACAGCGCAGCGTTCCAAAGAACCGCTCCAAACGCTGGCCGCTTATCGAACGGTGAATAAGCGTATCTGCTTTGGACAGAATATTTTATTTGACAGGACAGGACAAATTCACGAGGGTGCACCGTTGCACGTCCTCAAACGTCAGCCGCATTTGTTTGAAGTATAATCAAAAATGTTAATTGATCAATATAAAAGGGTTCATAATTATCTGAGGATCTCCTTAACAGATAACTGCAACTTTCGTTGCTTCTATTGCATGCCCGAGGAAAATTACTCCTTCACGCCACATGCCGGGCTAATGCAGCCTCAGGAAATTGAGCGGCTGGCGAAAGTATTTGTAGACCTGGGCGTGAGTAAGATCCGCCTGACCGGTGGCGAGCCGCTGATTCGCAAAGATGCCGCGGCCATTATCACAACATTGGCGAAACTACCTGTAAACCTTACGCTCACCACTAACGGTGTCCGGTTACACGACTTTGTTGATACGTTTGAGGAGGCAGGCATCAACTCTGTTAATATAAGCCTGGACACATTGCAGCGCGATAAGTTTTTGTTGATCACACGGCGCG
Source organism: Niabella sp. ZPM-14 (assembly GCF_055693045.2). NCBI lineage: Bacteria > Pseudomonadati > Bacteroidota > Chitinophagia > Chitinophagales > Chitinophagaceae > Niabella > Niabella sp. ZPM-14. The sequence goes on along the minus strand of NZ_CM181148.1, from coordinate 1,371,627 downwards.
ATAGTTTTCAAGCTGTCATGCAAAACATTCGACTGATGCTGAAGCGGGGCTTTCATGTAAAGATCAACGTTGTCATCATGGCCGGCCTGAACGACAATGAAATTGCTGACTTCGTGGAATGGACAAAAGAGTTGCCGCTGCATGTGAGATTTATAGAGTTCATGCCTTTCGCGGGCAACCGTTGGACGAGTAACAAGGTATTTACCTGGCAGCAGATATTGGAAAGCGTATCTGAATCGTATTCCTTTCTGCCGTTGACCAACGGGGAGCACGACACCGCGAAAGGATACATGGTGCCGGGGCATGCCGGAACCTTTTCGGTTATCAGTACCATGAGTGCGCCGTTTTGCAGCTCCTGCAACCGTTTGAGGCTTACGGCAGACGGGAAGTTAAAGAACTGCCTGTTCGCCAAAAATGAAACGGATCTTTTATCCGCTTTGAGAAACGGCCAGGATGTGGTTCATTTAATAAAAAATAATATCCACAGCAAAGCCAGGGAACTGGGCGGGCAGTTCGGCAAAAATTTTGACGCCCTCAATAGTGAAGATTTGTCTAACAGAAGTATGGTCGCTATCGGAGGATAATAGGACCGCGAATAAATAAACGGGATTTTTTATAGTATGATCAGCGTTGAAGAAGCAAAAGATAAGATCATCGGCAACACAGCCGCATTGCAGCCGGTCAGGCTCGGTTTGAAAGATGCGGCCGGTAAAGTACTGGCTGAAGATGTAGTGTCTTCTATTGATATACCCTTTTTTGCACAGTCTGCAATGGATGGCTATGCTTTTGCATATAATGAATGGAAGGCAGGAGGTCCGCTGCGCATCGCTGGCGAAGTGCAGGCAGGTGTTGAGAAGGCGCTCGCCATTGGCAAAGGAGAAGCCGCCCGGATTTTTACGGGTGCGCCGTTGCCTGTGGGCGCAGATACCGTGGTCATGCAAGAGAGGGTTACTGTTAATGCAGGGACGATTATGATTGAGGATGATAAGCTTCGCGAAGGTGGCAATGTAAGGCCCGCCGGCTCTGAAATTAAAAGAGGCGAACTGGCGTTAGAAGCCGGTTCCCTGTTGACGCCCGCTGCTATGGGTTTGCTGGCTGGCATCGGCGTTGATTCGGTAGCTGTATATCCGCAACCGAAAATCAGTTTAATTATTACGGGCAAAGAATTGCAGAGGCCTGGGAAAACTTTGGAGTACGGACAAGTGTACGAGTCCAACTCGTTTACGGTGGAGGCTGCTTTATCTAAAGCTGGTATGAGTGGCGTATCCGTTTTTTATGCCGATGATCATTTAGAAGAATTAATAAGTGTTTTAGGGCAAGCGCTTGATACGTCGGATATGGTATTGCTGACGGGAGGGGTAAGTGTGGGCGACTATGATTTTGTAATAAAAGCAGCTGCAGCGTGCCGCGTTGAAACCCTCTTTCATAAAGTAAAGCAGCGGCCAGGCAAACCTTTGTTTTTTGGCAGGCGGAACGCCGCGCTGGTATTCGGTCTTCCGGGCAACCCTTCGTCGGTGCTCACCTGTTTTTATCAGTACGTGTTACCCGTTCTGGAGCAGCTAACGCGACAGCCGTTACAACTTAAAAAAGAACAATCGGTTTTAAAGAACCCGTATGTAAAAAGTCACCAATTGGTGCATTTTTTAAAAGGCTATGATGATGGCCATGCCGTTGAAATACTAGAAGCGCAGGAATCGTACAGGCTGCGCTCCTTTGCCAAAGCCAATTGCCTGGTGGAGCTGGGCGAAGAAGCGAGAGCCTTTCAGCCGGGTGAAACCGTATCGTTTTATAAACTACCCTTTTAAAAACAGTTGTTTCAATGGATATCTCTTATCTGTTTTACCTGATTCTTTTTGTAGTTGCCTTTTTGTATGCGTCAGTAGGGCACGGCGGCGCCAGCGGTTACCTCGCTTTAATGGCTATATTTGGAGTAGCCACTCATGTGATGAAGCCAACTGCACTCCTGCTCAACCTGTTTGTGTCGCTCGTTTCGTATGTCCAATTCTATCGTGGCGGGTATTTTAAGCTTAAACTATTTCTTCCTTTTGCATTGGCCTCTGTGCCTTTTGCATTTTTGGGCGGGCTTATAACGGTAGACGCATCCTTCTACAAAAAAATATTGGGTTTGCTTTTGCTGGTGTCCATTGCCCGCTTTCTGTTTTTCAGGAATATTAGCAACGTCGATATCAAAAGATATAACGTAGGATGGGCGGTGCTTATAGGCGCTGGCATAGGATTTTTGTCAGGTTTGATCGGCATTGGCGGCGGTATCATCTTATCACCCGTGCTGTTGCTCCTGCGCTGGGCCAATATGAAGGAATCTGCAGCTATCAGTGCTTTGTTCATTTTTGTCAACTCGTTATCGGGCCTGGCGGGCCAGCTCACCAAAGGAGTGCAGTTTACCCATGATATGTACCTATATGTAGTGATAGCCTTTGCCGGGGGGCTGTTAGGTGCTTATTACGGCTCCATCAAATTCAGGCAAGAGGTGCTGAAATACATATTGTCAACGGTTTTATTAGTTGCTGTATATAAACTGTTGTTTGTTTAGGTGAATGAATGCCGGGCGTTTACGGAAACGCAATCGCTTTGTTTATTCGCCGGGTTCTGAAAGGTGTGAAATTGAAAACATGAAAAATCGGATTGCGTTACTATTGCTTATAGAGCAGGCTACAGGAAGTGTTATGTAAAGGAGCGCAAAGGATGACAGGTAAATAAAGTTCACTAAATTTGATCATGGCGGTAAAGGTTTTATTCTTCGGACCACTTGCAGAAATTGCAGGTGCATCAACGGAAATGTCCGTAGCAACAACGTTGCGTGAACTTGAACATGTGTTGCTGGAAAGGTTCCCTTTATTAAAAGGAAAAAAATATGCTTTGTCTGTTAATGAAAAAGTGGTGCCTGGAAATATGGATCTGGAAGACGGTTCTATTGTCGCTTTTTTACCTCCGTTTTCAGGCGGTTAATGAAAAATGGATTTAATGAATCAAAAGGACCTACATACAAGATATCAAAGGCAAACGGCATTAAAAGGATTTGGCGTGTCCGGACAACAGTCGCTCCAAAACGCCCGTGTGTTGGTGGTGGGCGCCGGCGGACTTGGCTGCCCGGTGTTACAATACCTGTGCGCAGCCGGTATTGGCATGTTGGGGATTATTGATGATGATATCGTTTCATTATCTAATCTTCACCGGCAGGTTTTGTATCGCACTGCAGACGTTGGCAGGCCGAAGGTGCTGGTAGCTGCCGATAGGTTAAGACAGATGAATCCCCATGTATTGATCAGTACCTGCAACCAACGCCTGGCGGTGCATAATGCATTGAAGATGATAGAGGGTTACGATGTGGTGGTAGATGGTACCGACAACTTTGCGACACGCTATTTGGTGAATGATGCCTGCGCACTTTTACGCAAACCACTGGTGTTTGGGGCCATCATGATGTATGAAGGACAAATGGCGGTGTTTGACGGGAAGGCAGCTGAAGGAAGTAAAAGAGCTGTCAACTATCGTGATATTTTTCCGGAATGTCCTTCCGATGCGGAGGTGCCGGACTGTAACGAAGCCGGCGTGCTGGGGGTATTGCCTGGCATGATCGGAACCATGATGGCCACAGAAGTGATCAAAATGATAGCCGGAATCGGAGAAGTGCAAAGCAATACTTTTTTAACCTACAATGCGTTAAATAACCGGTTGTACAAGCTCTCTGTGGCGCTGAATCCAGCCGCAGATGCCGCCTTGCCCGCAACGGAAGCCGCATTTTTGCAAACGGTTTATAAAGACAGTTGCCCCGCCGACAATATCGGCATAGAAATAGACCCGGACGAATTTGCAGAATGGATGCAAAAGAAGAGCGTGGAGTTTGTAGACGTGCGCAATCCCGGTGAAATGCCCGTTGTTACAGGTTTTCAGCACAGGAATATCCCTTTCGATGAAATTGAAGCGCGAGCCCATGAGCTCAGGGAAGACAATATTATTTTATTTTGTTGGTCCGGAAAGCGAAGCTTAAGTGCTGCCTGGAAATTAAAGGAGCTGCTTAAGAAACCTAATGTATATAGCCTGAGAGGTGGATTGAAAGAAGGGTGGCAAACCTTCTGACCGGCGAAGTGTATATGATCGATCAAACAAAAGCATGAGTGAAAAAAAGATCAAAAATATTTTTACAGAAGGCGCTATAGAGGAGACCTTTATTACTGATAGTATTGCAAAGCATGCATCAAAGAGAGATATCGGTGCGCACAGCATCTTTTTAGGCCAGGTACGGGCGGATCTGATCGATGACAAACGTGTGGCGGCTATTGAATACACGGCGTATGAAAAAATGGCATTGGAAAAGATGCAGGAGATACGGGAAGTGATTTTTTCAAAATATCAGCTCACCTGTATGCATGTACATCACAGCCTCGGCCGCGTAAAAGCAGGTGAAATATGTCTTTTTATTTTTACTTCATCTGCGCACAGACGCGCTGCCATCGATGCCTGTAATGAAGTGGTGGAGCGGGTTAAGCAGGAATTGCCGGTGTGGGGAAGAGAGATTTTTGAGGACGAAACACATCAATGGAAAGAGAATCAGTAACATGGTAGACATTACACATAAAACGAACAGTTTAAGAAAGGCCATTGCCAGCGCAACAGTTACCGTGTCCGGGCCGGAGACGATAAGCGCAATACAAAACAAGCTTGTACCTAAAGGCGACGTTTTTGAATTTGCACGGGCCGCCGGCCTTTTAGCGATAAAAAAGACAAGTGATGTTATTCCTGATTGTCACCCGCTGCCTATAGAATATGCCGGTATCACTTACTTGATCAATGGCCTGGACGTAGTAATTAACGTCGAAGTGCATACTATTTATAAAACGGGTGTGGAAGTGGAGGCCATGCACGGTGCGTCTATCGTGGCTTTAACCATGTATGATATGTTAAAGCCTATTGATAAGGATATTTTGATTGCTCATATAAAACTGGTGGAGAAGAGCGGCGGAAAAGCTGATTTTAAAGGATCTGCGGATGATATCCGTTGTGCTGTTGTGGTTTGCTCCGACAGTGTGGCGGCGGGACAAAAAGAAGATCGTAGTGGCAGGGCGATACTTAACAAATTGAAGACGCTCAACCTATCCGCTACGGCTTATGAAGTGATAGCAGACGACTTTATGATGATTCAGGAGCGAACGAAAACACTGGTGGAAGAAAATTATCATTTAATTCTCTTTACGGGCGGTACCGGTTTATCACCGCGCGATGTAACGCCCGATGCTGTTGCTCCGCTGCTGGACAGGCAGATTCCCGGCATTATGGAAGCGGTGCGTAACTATGGCCAGCAGCGTACGCCTTATGCCATGCTTTCACGCGGCATTGCGGGCTTTATCGGCAATACACTTGTTATCACATTGCCCGGCTCTACCCGCGGCGCCGAAGAAACGATGGATGCCCTGTTCCCTTATGTGTTGCACCTGTTTAAAGTGGCCAGGGGAATGAGACATTAAGCAAGCTAAAAGTATTGGACGGTACTTGAACAGCGGTTGGTTATTCAATACCCGGCTAAATATGGCCTTAATCGCCTTTGCACTGAACTAACCCTCCAGTTCCATCAACAATGCGAAGATCTCTTCATATTTTTTTTCCAGGCGTGTATTTTCATCGCTGGCTTTTTTATATTCCTGTTCAACAGCAAGAAACTTGTCCTTATCAGCGTAAATAGCCGGATCCGCCAGTTGAGCCTGCAGGTTGAGCAACAGGCTTTTGTTTTTACTAAGCGCCTGCTCGGTTTGCTCAAATTGTTTTTGCTGCCTCTGAAGTTCTTTCTTCTGCTCTTTATTGATCGCCTGATTTTTTACCGGAGCATCTGGTTTCTTCTCTTCAACAACCGGTTTAGCCTCTTCCTTTTTTGAAGTGGCGTTGGGCTTTGCGTCCTCCGATTTGGTGGTACGGGCCGACATGCGTTCGTTCCAGGCCACCCATTCGTCGTAGGTGCCTTTGAATTCCTTGATCTGATGATCCACAATCTCCCAGATCTTATTAGCCGTTTTAGAAATGAAATACCGGTCGTGACTCACGAGCACCAGGCTGCCTTCATATTTTTTTAATGAATCGATGAGCAGGTCGCAACTGTGCATGTCCAGGTGGTTCGTTGGCTCATCCAGCATCAGGAAATTGGCTTTACTGATGATCGTTTTGGCCAACGCTACACGGGCCTTTTCACCTCCGCTCAACACCCTGATCTTTTTGTCTGCATCGTCACCGCTGAATAAAAAGCATCCCAAAAGCGTTCTCAGTTCAACGTCCGTCATTTGGGCGCCACAGCTGCGCATTTCATCGAGGATGGTATTGTTGAGGTCGAGCGATTCCAGCTGGTGCTGTGCATAGAAGCTCTCTTCTACATTGTGTCCCCATTTTCTCTCACCGTCGATCGGTTCGATACCTGCGATGATCCGCAACAGCGTAGATTTACCTTTTCCGTTCGCCCCGATCAGCGCAATCTTATCGCCACGTTCTATCTCCGCTTTGGCATGATCCAGGATCACGTTGGAGCCAAAAGACTTGGATATATCGTCTAACTCTACCAGCACTTTACCCGGTGTCTTATCTACCCGGAAATTGATCTTTATATTCGGTCTTTCAACAGCCACGTCTTCAATGCGCTCCAGCTTGTCCAGCTTTTTCATAATGCTTTGCGCCATCGCAGCTTTACTGGCTTTCGCGCGGAACCGTTCTACCAGTCTTTCATTCTGCCGGATATAATCCTGCTGGTTTTCGTAAGCCTTTTGCTGCATTTCAATGCGGACGGCTTTTTCAGTTTCGTAAAACTCGTAGTTGCCGTTATAAAAGTGAAGCTCTTTCTGGTAGAGCTCTACGATCTTGGTCACCATCCGGTTCAGGAAATATTTATCGTGGCTTACAATTACCACGGCACCCTGGTAATGTTGTAAATATTTTTCCAGCCATTCAATAGATGGAAGATCCAGGTGGTTCGTCGGCTCATCCAAAAGCAGCAGATCCGGTTTGGCTAAGATCATTTTAGCCAGTAATACGCGCATGCGCCAGCCCCCGCTGAACTCTTTGTAAGGTCTTTGCAGGTCGGCGTTTTCAAAGCCAAGCCCCTGTAGCACCTCTTCGGTTTGATGGTGAATATCATAACCGCCTAATGTGTCTAATTCGTGCAGTCTGTCAGAATATTCATGCAGCGTTTTTTCATCGCCCGTTTTTTCCAGTTCGATGCCCAACGTTTCAATTTCCTTTTCCAATTGCAGCACTCTTTCAAAAGCGCCCAGAGCCACTTGCAGGATGGATTCGTTGGTATCAAAGCTCAGCAGATCCTGGTGCAGGTACCCGATCGATGTTTCGCGTCCTTTTTCAACCGTGCCGGCGGAAGGGGAGTAGCCGCCGGTGAGCAGTTTCAGTAACGTAGATTTACCTGTACCGTTGTAACCGATCAGCCCGATCCGCTCATTGGGTTGGATATGCCAGGTTGCATCTTTTACGATCGTTCTCGCGCCAAATTCAAATGTCACATTTTGTAAGCCTGCCAACATGATATTTATTTTTACTATTTTTGGGTTTAATAAACCTGCAAAATTAACAATAGCAGGTGGTAATATTAAACCTTATTATGAAGAAACTATTATTGATTGTTGTACTGTTAATTGCTGCTTTTTTGATCTATAAATACGCGTTCAAAAAGGATGAGCCTAAGGAGGATAAGCCGGTGGCTTTGGCGGTCAGCGCTCATAGTGAAGCCTTCAACGCTTCAGTAGGTAATTTGCTGAAACAATATTTTGCGATGACCGATGGTTTTGTGAACTGGGATTCGATGGCGGTGAATAGCAGTGCAGCGGCAGTGCTGGAATTAGTGAATCAATTGGATCTGGAAGATCTTAAAAAAGATTCGATCATCTATCAAACGGCGTTGTTCCCCGTAGAAAACCTGAAAAGTAACGCTACGGCAATCCGGGATGAAAAGGATTGGACGGCAAAAAGATATGCCCTGCGCGACCTTTCTGATAACTTACGGAATTTCCTGATCACGGTGAAATACGATGCCGCTCCCTTGTACTGGCAGGAGTGCCCGATGGCTTTCGGCGAAGGAAATGCAGCCAACTGGTTAAGCGATCAGGAAGCTGTTGTCAATCCTTATTTAGGTAAGAAAGATCCCAAGTACGGTGCTACCATGCTTAACTGTGGAGAAACCAAACAAAAGATCGATTTTGCATCCGGCGATACAACCGCCACTCCATAATCAATACTGTCTCCGTAGCTCAGTTGGTAGAGCAGCTGACTCTTAATCAGCGGGCCCAGAGTTCGAGTCTCTGCGGGGACACCAGGCGCAGCTTAAAGCTGCGCTTTTTTATGCAAGTATGGAAAGGAGGCGATTAGTTTTCAAACACGATCGTCTTGTTGTGATATACCAGTACCTTATCCTGCAATACCAGTTGCAGGGCATTGGCCAACACAGACTTTTCGATCTCCCGGCCGAGGCGTACCATATCTTTTACGGAGTGCGTATGATTGACAGAGATCGTTTGCTGGGCAATGATCGGGCCGTCGTCCAGCACGTTGGTTACAAAATGCGCGGTAGCACCAATAAGCTTCACGCCGCGTTCATGAGCCTGCTTGTAAGGATGTGCACCGACGAATGCAGGCAGAAAAGAATGGTGGATATTGATGATCCGCGAAGGATATTTTGACATAAATTCCGGGGAAAGGATCCGCATGAACTTGGCCAGGATGATATAATCAAATTCATAACCGGCCAGCGCTTCGAGCAGGTCCGATTCAAACACGTGTTTTTCCTTGCCTTCGTGTGGCACGTAATGAAAGGGAATGCCAAACTTTTCTGTAATCGCCTGAAGGGCTTCATAATTTCCGATCACGCATTGCACATCTGCACCCAGTGTATTGAAATAATGCCGAAGTAAAATGTCGCCCAGGCAATGGTGTTCCTTGGTCACGAGGATGGCCACTTTCTTTTTGGCATAAGGCCGGATGCTGATCTCCGTATCCGCCGGTAGTTTGGCTTTGATCTGTAAAGGAAGGGCTTCCAGGTCAGTCGTTCCCTGCACCTCCAGCCTGATATAGAAGCGGTTTTCATCTACATTTACAAATTCCTTCATCGAGATGATGTTCAGGTTTGCCGCTGCCATGATCACGGAGATGTCCGCCACCAGCCCTACGCGGTCACTGCATTGTAAAAGGATAACCATTTTTCGTATACGATTTAAGATGTACGAAGTTAGTGTTTGATATTTAGGATCTGCGCTGTTGCAGCGCTTCAATAAAGGTATGCAAACTGTCAAAAATCAGGTCAATATCCCGGTGGGGCAGGCTTACCGTTTTATTGGTAGACGTGATGAACACCGTGTGCATACCGGCATAGCGACCAAATTTCATATCGCTCAGACTATTACCTACAATAATGGATCGGGATAAATTAATGTCCGGAAAATCCTGTAGCGCCCGGAAAGCCATACCAGGATTGGGTTTCCGGAAAAAAGAGGAGCCTTCGATGTCGGTACAGTAATAGATCCGGTCGATGCGGCCGCCTGCGTTGTTGACGCCTTGCAGCATTTTTTCGTTCATGGCCAGCAAGTCAGTATGTTGGATGATGCCGCGCCCTACACCACGCTGGTTGGTAACCACCACCACTTTATTAAACAACGCATTGAGCGTGCTGAACGATTGCGGCAGGCCTTCGGTAAACTCAAATGCTTCAGGCGTCGTAATATACCCGCCCGGATTATCATGATTGATCACGCCATCCCTATCGAGGAATAGCGTCCATTCTTTGTTGATGGCAGACAAGTTCAGCTGCGGCCGGGCACATTCCTCTTGCGCGCGGTGGTAATCTTCGGGAATACCGATGTCGATAAAGTAAACATCTGCGGGTAGTCCGGAAAACAGTCCTTCCGCAACCAGCTGCTCCAGGTAGTCTTTTTCAAAAGAAAACTTTTTAGGGAAAGATCTTTTTAAGAACGCTGCTTTATTGATCAGGTATAACCCGGCATTGATCAGGCCGGATTCATAGTATTGTTTTTCGCGGAAACTGGTGATCCGGTGGTCTGCGTTGATCTCGACCACGCCATAACGGTCAAAATCCTGCATGGGTTTCAATGCCAGCGTGCATTCCGCCTGGCTGTGCAGGTGCTGCTCCATCTGGGCGCTGGCGTTCAGGCTGAAAAGCGTGTCGCCGTTGGCGACAAAAACCTGCTCCGAGCGCGCCTTTGATAAAGCAAACTGTATGGCGCCGCCTGTGCCCAACGGCTCTTCTTCGATCACATAATCATAATCCAGCGTTGGAAACTCCTGCTGCAGCCATTCCAGGATCACCTCGTGCATATATCCAAGGCTAAATACGATATGATCAATCCCCTGCATCCGCAGTGTGTTGATCACATAATACAGGAAGGGTCTGCCCGCAACCGGGGCCATACATTTAGGGAGGTCTGGCACAGCCGAGCGGAGACGTGTGCCTAATCCGCCAGCGAGCACAATGGCGGTAGTTCCGTTCGTTATCCCTGAAGAAGCAATGGTTCCTTTTTTATTTTGATCTAAAGAAATCAGGCCTTCAGCCGCTTTTAATTCTTGTTGGATATTCATGTAGGTATTGAAATAGGACGGTCTGGCTGTGAAAGCGCTTTACGCATCACTCATGCTTCGTCTTCAAAATATTTTTCTTCTACCAGCTGACAGATAATGTGGCCCAGTAGCATGTGGCATTCCTGGATCCTGGGTGTGTCAGTCGACGGGATATTGATCAGGTGATCACTGGAAACTTTCATACTGCCGCCGGTCTGCCCGGTAAAGCCCACCGTTGTCATTCCTTTCTCTCGTGCGGTATCAAACGCCTGGACAATATTTTTGGAATTACCGGAGGTGCTTAAGCCGATCAGTACATCGCCCGATTTGCCCAGGCCCTGGATCAGTCGGGCGTAGATCAGGTCAAAGCTGTAATCGTTCGCTACTGCGGTCAGGTAGGAAGTGTTGCAGTGTAAGGCCTCTGCAGGTAATGCTTTGCGGTCTTTATAAAAACGGCCGCTGAATTCTGCCGCCAGATGCTGGGCGTCGGCTGCACTGCCGCCATTGCCACAAAAATATACGCTATTGCCTTTTTTGAAAGCCGCCACTATAAGATCCGTTACCGTGTTGACCAATTCAAGTAAGGCTTTATTTTCCAATACCTGTTGTTTGGTGTTAATAGAGGATTGGATCAATTCTTTAATCTGATTGTTCATAATTTATACGCTCCAGGTTTTTAAACCATGTTTAGTAAATTGGTAATTCCGGTTGATGCCGCCAAATTGCTCCAGCGCCTTACCGACTTTGTATTTGCTGTTTCCCGGGCAATAAAAGATCATAAATCCGCCACCACCTGCGCCGCTGATCTTTCCTCCGGTAGCGCCTGCTTCTTTAGCGGCCTTGTACAGGTCGTCGATCATCTGGTTGTTAATGCCCTGGGCCATCTTTCTTTTTTGCTCAAAGCCAATGTCCAGGATATGCCCGATTTCGTGCAGCTGCCCTTTCAGTAAGGCTTCCTTCATCATCTGGGCCTGCTGTTTCAGCTGGTGCATCGCTTCAATGGAGGTTTGTTTCTTTTCGGTTACATTTTTGCTCTGCTCTTCGATGATCTTGGCTGATTCCCTGCTGGTGGATGTATAATACAACAGCAGGTTGTTTTCCAATTCATCCAGGTATCGCTGGCGGATTCTCAAAGGGTTTACAATGACTTTATCATCATCATAAAATTCCATAAAATTCACGCCGCCAAACGTGGCCGCATACTGATCCTGCCGGCCGCCGGCCAGTTTCAGGTCCTGCCGCTCAATATCATAAGCATAATGCGCTATGTCATATTCGCCCAGCGGCAACTGGAGCATTTCTGTGAAAGCGCCAACAATAGCCACAACCAGTGTGGAAGAAGTTCCCAGCCCTGATCCTGCCGGAGCGTCTACAAAAGTGCTGAGCTTGAATCCTTTTTTATCGAAGGGGTAATCTTTTTGAATGCGGTTGTATACGCCTTTCAACAGGTCCAGATGGCCATTTACCGGCAGTTCCGGCGCCCATTCAAAAGTCTCTGTTTCACAACGGTCAAAGGCTTCCAGTATTATGGTATCTTCCTCCAGGGTTTCAATCGTGGCGTAGGCGCTTAGCGATATGGTGGTGTTCAGGATCGCACCTCCGTATTCATCGCAGTAGGGGCTTACATCGGTGCCCCCGCCGGCCAAACCTATTCTTAATGGTGCTTTACTTCTGTGAATCATACTTTTTATTTGATCATTGAAAAGCCGGAGCACCTCTATCTTTCCCCCTCACGGATCGACGTGATGGCATTCACAATATTTGCCCAGCTATATTTTTCTTTTTCGCTGCGAAGATGTGGAATAAAATGATTTTCACCTAATTCATAGAACCTCCTGATGGCGGTGGCTATGGCGGCGGGTTCTGGCTCGGCCACAAGGCCACATTTCCCGTCGGGTACCAGGTCTGGCAATCCTCCCACGTTGGTGACAACCATCGGCTTTTCAAAATAATAAGCCAGGGGTGTTACTCCACTTTGCGTCGCATTTTTATAGGGCTGGATCAATACATCTGCAGCACATAAATAATATTTTACTTCACTGTCTGCGATGAATGCTGTTTTAAGGATCAGCTGATCACCGATACCCAGTTCATCGATCAGTTGCCGGTAGGGCGCCTCATCTTCATAAAACTCACCAGCAACGAGCAATTTAACGCCGGGAATGTCGTTTTTGAGAAAGGCAAACGCCTTGAGCAACAAGTCCAGCCCTTTATATTTACGTATAAAACCAAAGAAAAGCAACACCCGGTCGTCCGATGAGATGCCAAGATGTTGACGGGCCGCTTCCATGGAAATGATGGCCCCGAAATTATCATAGAGCGGATGCTGTACCAGCGATGCTGGTTTTTGAGTGAATGTTCTCAGGTCCTTTAATACTTTTTCACTCATCGTGATAAAGCCATCACAGGCTTTGATAAAATACCGGGTGAATGCATCATCCCCTGGTCGTTTTTCGTGGGGAATAATATTGTCCGCAATACAGATGACCCTGCTGTGCCGGTTGATCTTTACCTGCCGGAGCAGCGTGCCTAACGCCGGTCCCATAAAAGGCAGCCAATAGCGAACTACCACGATGTCTGGCCGTTCTTTTCGAAGCTTCCGTCCGATGCGCCACCAGTTAAACGGGTTGACGGAATTGATCAGGGTATGTATGCGGATACCTTCCGGCGCAGGTTCCTCTGTGTATTGTGTTTTTCCCGGAAATAAAAGGGAAGGGTATTGCAGACTAAAAGACCAGATCGTGCAATCATGACCCATCGCGACGAACTCTTTCGCCAGGCGATGATTGAATGTTGCCAGTCCTCCTCTTAAAGGATGGGCCGGTCCTATGATGATTACTTTAGCCATCTGGCGACAAATATAGTTGATCGGCCAACAGGGTCAGTAAGTTGCCCGTTAAAATTGGTGCTGGAGTGATCGATGTGCCTCTAAGCAGCGATAGAAACTTAGCCATTGCTAAAATCGGCTTTTTTCAGTGTAGGCCCGGAGGAGACAGCATGATCGCGCAAAGGGAAGCCGCATTGGCGTAGCCAGGTGTTTTAAATAAAACCGTGCTTTCTTTATCGGCAAAGGGCACAAGCGTAAAACGGGAACACCTGTTATGATCCGTCGCTTGTGTGGGTAAATAAAGAGTTGTGCCCTGCTGCTGCCCCATCAACATATCGACTAATCAATTACATTTGCGGCATGAGGCGCAGCTTAGAAGATACTTACCGGCATAAAGGTCTGAGAAAAAAATTAGTGGATATTGTAAGGACCAAGGGCATTAAAGATGAACGGGTATTGGAAGCGATTCTCCAGGTGCCCCGGCATTACTTCCTGGATTCTGCCTTTGATGATGTGGCTTATGTAGATAAAGCATTCCCCATCGGTGAGGGTCAGACCATTTCACAACCTTATACCGTGGCGTATCAGTCCGAGCTGCTGGACGTTCAGAAAGGAGACAAGGTGCTGGAGATTGGCACCGGAAGTGCTTACCAGGCGGTGGTACTGGCGGCGCTGGGAGCCAAGGTCTTTACCATCGAGCGCCAGAAAAAGCTGTTTGATGAGAATAAATTATTTAACTACCTGAAACAGTATCCTTCTATTAAGTTTTTCTATGGCGACGGGTTCCTGGGCCTGCCCACTTATGCGCCGTTCGACAAAGTGATTGTAACCGCAGCGGCTCCCGAAATTCCACCAAAACTGATCGAGCAGATGAAGGTCGGGGCTAAAATGGTGATCCCTGTTGATGCGGGAGACGCGCAACAGATGCGACGGGTAACGAAGTTGGAAAGCGGGATGGATATCGAATATTTTGATAATTTTTCGTTTGTGCCCATGCTGCAGGGCAGGAATGCGTAATTTGAATTATGAAGGGTACCATCCGCATTTTTTTCACGGGCATGCTGGTAAGCTTCCTGGGGACCTTGCCCCTGGGAACCTTGAATATCGCGGCCATGCAGATCGCTATCGCCCAGTCTTTGAAAAGTGCGATGCTTTTTTCGTTGGGAGCCCTCACTGCTGAGATGGTCTATGTACGGATCTCGATCGTCGCCATGGATTGGGTACGCAAGCAAAAGAAGATCTTTAAATTGCTGGAATGGCTTACGCTGATCATTATCGTTGCGCTGGCTGTGGCCAGTTTTATTGCGGCGGCGCATCCCAGCGAAAATAAAAATGTGATTCTCAATAATAACCTGCCCTCCTACGTGCTGGGCCTGACCATGGGAGCGGTCAATCCCATGCAAATTCCCTTCTGGTTTGGATGGAGCACGGTCTTGCTTTCCAAAAAGGTCTTATTACCCAATAAACATCATTATAACTTTTATACGGTTGGTATCGGTCTGGGTACCGGGATGGGGTTCTGCCTCTTTATATTCGGCGGACGATTGATCGCTTCTAAGATACAGGACAACCAATCGGTGCTCAATTATGTGATTGCCGGTATTTTCGTTGTGACTGCGCTGATACAGGGCTGGCGGATGTTTGTTCAAAAGAAAGACGTCGCCGATAAGATAGATGAAGTGAAGCAGGGTAAATAGTATAAGAGTTAAACGGTTGAAAAGTTGAAAAGACAATCGCCATTATTGACGGTAGATTGAATCCACTCGCGTCGTCAACCTTTCGACCCGTTAATTACCGATCCATTGATCCCTGTCATCAGGGCTGAATTTCCACGGTGCAAAATTGTTTTCGACATTGCTGAACATCATGTTCCACTCCTGCGGCGCATTACTTTCTTCCATGACCAACTGCCGGCGTAGCTGCAATATGATGTCCAGCGGATTGATGCTGACGGGACATTCCTGGACGCACGCATTGCACGTAGTGCAGGCCCTGAGCTCTTCTACGGAAATATAGTCGTGTAGCAGCGTCTTGCCATCGTCCTGGAATTCTTTGTTATTACCGATAAGCTGACCTACTTCTTCAGCACGGTCACGGGTGTCCATCATGATTTTTCTTGGCGACAGCTTTTTGCCGGTCATGTTGGCCGGGCAGGCGGCGGAGCAACGTCCGCATTCTGTACAGGAATAGGCGTCGAGCAGGTTTTTCCAGCTCAGGTCCATTACGTCTTTTGCTCCGAATTTACCTGGCGGCGCGGCATCGGCCGGTGCCAGCTCTGGCTGCATGGCATACAACACTTCATTCTGAATCGCCGGCATATTTTCCATCTTACCCATGGGTTCCAACTTGCTGTAATAAGCATTCGGGAAAGCGAGTATGATATGCAGATGCTTGGAATAGGGGAGGTAATTCAAAAATGCAAAGATGCCGGCTATATGCAGCCACCAGCAGGTTCTCTCTATGACGATCAGCGCCGGGTCGGAGAGGCCGGCCAGCAAAGGCTGCAGGAATTGAGACACGACGAACGATCCTGTTTGTGCATCGGCATAATGCCCCACGTTACGTGCCTGCAGCATCGTGTCGGAAGCATTCATGGTTAAAAACAATCCCATCAGGATGATCTCGGTGATCAGGATATAATTAGCATCACTGTGCGGCCAGCCCTTCAGGTCTTTGCCCGCCAGCCTTTTTACTTTCACCAGGTTTCTCCTGGCCAGGAAAATGGCGCAGGCAATGATCACGAGTAAAGCCAGTACTTCGAATGCATTGATCAGGAAATTATAAAATCCTCCCAAAGCGGATGCAAACAACCGGTGGGTGCCCAACAAGCCGTCCAGTATTATTTCTAAGATCTCAATATTGATGATGATGAAGCCCGCGTACACGAGAAAGTGCAAGATACCCACCAGCGGGTTGCGAAACATTTTCTTCTGGCCCAACGCCAGCAACAGTACGTTATTCCATCGTTCCGCCTTATGGTCACTGATATCCTCCTGCCTGCCCAGTCGTATATTGCGACTGATGCGCATGATGTTCTTCGAAAAAAGAACAATGGCTGCTGTTGTGAGTAAAGCGAATAAAATTTGTTGTACCATTTGCATACGGATCCGTTATAAGTGCTAATTTACGCGATGTTAACGAGTATTTTTATTTTTGTTGATGCGCGTTAACATAATGATGATGCTGTTTCGGAAATGTACGCATGCATATAAATGGTAGAACATGACAAAAGAAAAACGTTATATACTAAAGCAGGATATTATAGAGAAAAAGCTGAATCGACTGGCCCTGGAAATTATTGAAAATAATATCGGGGAGGAAGAGTTAGTGTTGGTGGGGATTGAACCCAGCGGGGTGATCGTGGCTAAAAAGCTACAGGCCCTGGTGACTGCGTCGGCGAACCTGAAAGTGGAACTGCTCACGATGAGTTTTGACAAAGCCAAACCGGAGCGGATTGAGCTAAAAACGGATATCAACTTCGATGGTAAAGTGATCATCATCGTGGATGATGTAACGAACAGTGGTCGCACGCTGCTTTATGCGCTAAAGCCATTTCTGGAATATCATCCTAAAAAGATACAGACGCTGGTGCTGGTCGAAAGATCGCATACACAGTTTCCTATCAACGCCAACTACAAAGGCTTTTCGCTGGCTACTACTTTACAGGAACATATCATTGTTGAAGTGAACGGTGAGGAGATTACCGGCGCTTACCTCGCATAAAAAATCATGCAAAGAGTGTGCGTAACATTTTTTCTTCTATGTGATTTTTTAACGCGAAGTACGCAAAGATTTGTTGGCAAAGCACGCAGAGTAGGAAGTTGTTGAACCTTTTGAATATTGTTCAGCAGAACATTTCAAAACAGTATCCTCATTCAAAGCGAACCGAAGCGCCCGCCCGTGCCGGGACGGACGGGAAGAAATCCCACCTAACCCGGTCAGACGGTCTCCGTCTGACCGTTTCTGTACGCAAGTACCAATCCAATCATCGGATCAGAAAGCGCTACCGGCGACAGCAATGAGTGCGGGGCCGCTGAAGCCATAAAAACCGGCATGAAATATCGCTCTTATTGGCACATGATCAGACTCCATCCCTTTCGCAGCATGAAAAAAGTTGAAACAACGCCCAGGATAAAAATGTTATGCACCCTACAAAGAGCGCGGCCTGCTTAGGAACATCTGATGTGTTACCGGCCACGCTCTTCGCATGAAAAAGTAGCATTAAAATAGTCCGCCGAGGAACTTCTTCATCTCTTCCCATGAAGCTTTGTCTGCTGCTTCATTGTAGGCGATATCTATTTTGTATTGCTCACCCACAGCGGTTGCCCCGGGATTAGTGAAAGCATGTTTCGCGTTGTCATACCCGATGAAAGTATATTTTGCTCCGGCCTGGTCCATTTCGTCTTTAAAAGCCTTTACATCTTTTTCCGGTACCATCGAATCGACATTGCCATGCAGCACTAATATAGCGGGTTGGATCGAGTTCTTTGCGGCTGGTGGCAGGTTGCCGTTCAGGCTTCCGTGAAAGCTCACAACACCTTTGAGCGGACTGCCCATTCGCGCCATATTCAATACCATGCCTCCGCCGAAGCAGTAGCCGATTGCTGCTATTTTAGAACTGTCTGCCTGCTCAAAAGTTTTAGCTTTTGCCAGCGCTGCATCGAAATGTTTTTTCGCCATTGACGCATCTGCGTAAAAAGGCTCGGCGAGCGCGCCGGCGCTGTCAGGCGTAGTTACTGTTTTTCCATTACCATACATGTCCACTGCCATCGCGAAGTAGCCCAGGTCCGCCAGTTGTTTGACCCTGTTTTTAATGTAGTCAGTCACGCCCCACCATTCAGGTACGACCAGTACTACCGGTAAGTTTTTGGCGTCTGCTTTGTAGGCAGCAAAGCTTTTAAAGTGCTGGCCATCGCCGGTATAGTCAACCGCGACCGCTGTAACGGCAGAGGAATCAGCGGTGGACGAAGGCGTCGCAAGGCTATCGGCCGCGCCGTCCTTACTGTCTGTAGTACCGGAATTACAGGCCATGATAGTTGACAGGCATGCAATGACTGCAATAAATAAAAAGGGATTTTTTTTCATTTGATTTTTGTTATTTAATAGTTATATGAAATTCCTGCTAAGGATATACGAAAATTGACTTGATGGTTTGATTCAGCTGCTAAAACAATGCCGCGAATGGAAATTAAAGATGAAGTATTTTAGCTTTTAAATCAGAATAAAATTAATCATTCAGCATATAATTTTTACCTTTATAAAAAAAGTTCCTTTGCCCTGATGAACAATAAAAAGATCATAATTGCAATTGATGGGATGTCCAGCTGTGGAAAGAGTACGGTTGCAAAACAGCTGGCCCAGAAGTTGAACTATATTTATGTGGACAGCGGCGCGATGTACAGGGCCATTACCTTGTATTTTTTAAGGAACAATGTGGATCTGTCCAACGTGGAGCAGGTACGGGAAGCGCTCAGCGAAATCGAGCTGGATTTCCGGTTCAACGACCAAAGCAAACAGGTAGAAATATTCCTGAACGATGAAAATGTGGAGTACCTGATCCGCGAAATGCTGGTCGCAGAAAAGGTAAGCGAAGTGGCAGCACTGGCCGATGTGCGCGAGTACGCTGTGAAGCAGCAGCAAAAAATGGGGAAGAAAAAAGGGGTCATCATGGATGGCCGCGATATAGGAACCGTTGTTTTTCCTGCTGCAGAGCTGAAACTTTTTATGACTGCCGATAACGCCGTGCGCGTCGAACGCAGGTTTAAAGAGCTTTACCAGAAAAACCCCAATATCACTATTGAAGAAGTTGCCCATAATATTGAGATGCGCGATTATATCGACGCCAATCGTGAAATAAGCCCTCTGCGTAAGGCTGAAGATGCCATTGAAATTGATAACACGAACCTTACGCCTGAAGAACAGTTACAGAAAGTATTAGGATTGGCCCATGAAGCCCTGAGCTGATCCGGATTTAGGCGCAACAACCGGTTACGATGGATGGTTTCAAATTTGTATACCGTAAAATATAACATATGAAGACCAGGCGTTCTTTTTTGAAGGAGCTTACCATGGCGTCTGCCAGTATTCCTTTTCTAAGTATCAGTGCTGCCGGCATGAGCCAGCGCCTGGCCCCGGAGGGAAAGACCCTGCGCGTGGCGCTGATGGGATTGGGCGGCTATGCCAACCGCGTCGCAGAGTCTATCCAGCAATGCAAGAGGGTGAAGGTCACCGGACTGATCAGCGGGACGCCGGACAAGCTGAAAACCTGGGGCGATAAATATAACGTGCCTGAAAACAGCCGGTACAATTACCAGAATTACGGCGATGTCAAAAACAACCCGGAGATAGACGCCGTCTATGTTATCACGCCCAATGCCCTGCATCATGATCATGTGATTGGCGCAGCAAGAGCCGGCAAACATGTGATCTGTGAAAAGCCTATGGCCATCAATGCCCGGGAAGGGGAAGCGATGATCGCGGCCTGCAAAAAGGCCAACGTGAAGTTGCTGGTGGGGTATCGCATGCATTTTGAGCCGCATACATTGGAAGTGGTGCGTATGCGCCAGGATGGCGGCTTTGGTAATATAAAATTTTTCCAGGGCCTATGCGGATTCAGGATCGGTGACCCGACACAATGGCGATTGAGCAAACAACTCGCGGGCGGCGGATCGCTGATGGATATTGGTATTTACGCGATCAATGGCTGCCGCTACATGGTAGGCGAGGAGCCCGTTTGGGTGACCGCGCAGGAAACGAAAACAGATCCTGTAAAATTCAAAGAAGGTGTGGATGAAACGATCATGTTTCAATTCGGCTTCAAAAGCGGCGCCACCGCTTCCTGCCTTTCTTCTTACAGTATGAACAACCTCGACCGGTTCTTTCTCAACGGCGAAAAAGGTTTTGCTGAAATGTTACCCTCCACAGGTTACGGACCGATCAAAGGAAGAACCCATAAAGGCCCGATAGAGGCGCCGGTCGTAGTACACCAGACGGTTCAAATGGATGAAATGGCGGCGATCATCTTTGACGGCAAAGAGTCTGTAGTGCCCGTCGATGGCGAGGAGGGACTGCGCGACCTCAGGATCATTGAAGCGATATACAAGGCAGTTGCCACCGGTAAAAAAGTATCGATCGGGTAAACATTTTTTGGGTGAGTCATCGCCGGTGCTGCTATGAACGGTCTTGCGACGCTCCGTTCATCAGCGGTGCATGCTTCATCCGTTACAAGTGCAAATAATAATCTTTTAGCAAATCCCTGAATGTTGGTGTGTATTCCTGTTCCTGCTTAATAAGCATCTCGCGCCGGATCGTTTGGGTCGGGCTGAGCGATCCCCTGAGCATGACGCGGAAGGGTGGGTGTTTTTCGGTCTGGCGCACCAGCATTCGTTCTGACACATAAAATCCGGCATTTGTCAGCAGCCGTTCTGCCTCATCTTCTCTCCGGGCCGGCAATAGCAGGAAAAAGGTTCCGTTATTATTGAGCTGCTGTCGAATAAGATGGATCAGCTCTTCCAGTCGCAATCCTGAATCATGATGGGCAATATTGTTACCTGTCACGTTGCCCTTCAAATCATTCTCGTAGAAAGGAGGATTGCTAACAATTACATCATACTTTTTATCGTAATCAAAAGCGCGTGCGTCGCCCTGGGAGATGCGTATCTGTTGTGACTTTCCCGCAGCAGCAATGTTGTCGAGGCTTTGATTGTAGTCGCTGTGCTGCAGCTCGATCCCTTCAATCAGGGCGCTAGTCTTCTGTGCCAACATCAGGCTGAGCAAACCGCTGCCGCTACCCACATCCAGGATGGTCGCGTCGCTTGCAAGGCTTTCCGTTTGCACAGCCACCCAAGCACCGAACAGGCAGGAGTCGGTGGTGACCTTCATGCTGCATTGGTCATGAAGCACCGTAAACTGTTTAAACTGGAAATAGGGGTTCGGCATGCGGGAGTAATTAGTTGAAGGGTTGAAGGATTGAATGTTGATGAATGTTGTTGAAGGATGTCAATCAGGTATAATCCTGCCCAACCACGTTTAACGATCTTCAACTATTTTCAAAAATGCTATTCAAATCCGCGCGCAGCGGGTTGTACGGTCAACGGGGTAAAATCTTTTTCGAGCAGTTTGTAATAGGCCGTGATGGCGATCATACCTGCATTGTCGGTACAATATTGAAACTCCGGGATGAAGGTGTTCCAGCCATTTTTTTCGCCCAGCTCCGTAAAGGCTTTGCGCAGGCCACTGTTGGCGGACACACCACCGGCGATACAAATATCTCTGATCTTTAATTCGGTAGCTGCTTTGCTGAATTTGTTAAGTAATATGGTAATGATTCTTTTCTGTACGGAAGCGCAGATATCTGCCAGGTTACTGTCAATAAATTGTTTCTTCTCTTCATCCGACGCGGCAAACGCTTCCTTGTACACCTGGCTTTTACCCGCGTTTATCAGGAAATAAAGGATCGCGGTCTTTAATCCGCTAAAACTAAAGTTATACCCGGGAATCCTGGGTTCGGGGAATTGAAAGCGGTCAGGATTGCCTTCTTTGGCGTACTTGTCGATAAGCGGCCCACCGGGATAAGGCAGGCCTAATAGTTTGGCACATTTGTCAAAAGCTTCGCCGGCTGCGTCATCAATGGTTTCTCCGATGATCTCCATCTTCGTCGGTGAATGGCAAAGCACGATCTGTGTATGGCCACCGCTCACCGTCAGACATAAAAAAGGGAAGGACGGCTTCTTTTCGGGGATAAGATTAGCTAACACATGGGCTTGCATATGATTGACCGCGATCAGCGGCTTATCCAGCGTGAGTGCTAATGACTTGGCGAACTGGGCGCCGACGAGCAGCGAACCGATCAGGCCCGGGGCTTGCGTGAAGGCGATCGCATCTACATCGGCGAGCGTAGCACCGGCTTTTTGCAGCGCCGTATCTACCACCGGCACGATATTCTGCAGGTGCGCGCGGGATGCGAGTTCCGGCACCACACCGCCGTATTGCGCGTGCATGGCCTGTGTCGCAATATTATTAGATAAGATAGCTCCATCTGTGCAGATTGCGGCAGATGTCTCGTCACAACTCGATTCGATGGCTAAAATAGTAGGCATTGGGCAAAGGTAAAATACGGAATGCAGAATTGAAAATGTAAAAGGCGGACGTGTTACATGTTTTAGGTCCCCGGTTATCGGTCACTTTTTAGATGGAGGCGCGTTCCAGTTGTGTTCCACCCAATCGATAAACGTATTTATTTGCTTACTTAATTTTGTGTATGCAGCCTTGAAGTATTCATATTTGCTTTTATCTGCTAAAGAATCGGTTTCAAAAAGAAAGTCCAGGTGCTCCATAGTCTCATCGCATTCGGAGTGCGCATAAGTGAGAAATTTTAGAAAATCCGCTTTATACCTCTTCTTCCATAACCTTCCACGATTGCCGTGGATACAGCTTTAGATGATTTCCTGATCTGACTACCTTCTTCGTAAAGCTCAAATTTTGGAAGTAACAAGGTTTGTCGGTGCACTGCTATCGCAAGCTGATGAGCTTCCTAATAAATCGTCAGATCCCTGTAACTTTTCATTAGTTTGGTGTTTTTTAGATCAAATTAAGATTGTGTATTATTTTAGTCCGGACGCCTTTGAACCTGCCGGCAACAACCTGAAACCTGGAATTTGTAACCTGCGTCCCCTCAACTCCGGATCGCCACGACCGGGTCCATCTTTGCTGCCTGCATAGCGGGAATGATGCCCGCGATGATCCCTACGAGGATACAGATAATAAAGGTCCATACCATGTTGGTAATGGATACATACACAGGGAACTCGAGGGCTTTGCTGAGGATCAAGGCCAGGCCGGCTACTAATCCCAGCCCGATGAGTCCGCCGATGATACAAAGGAAGGCGGCTTCCAGCAGGAATTCGGTGAGGATGATGTGTCTTTTGGCGCCAATGGCTTTTTTCAATCCGATCTGTGGCGTGCGTTCTTTCACCGTTACGAACATGATATTGGCGACGCCGAATAAACCTACGATCAGGCTGATCCCGCCGATGATGGCACCGCCAACATTCAATCCGACAAAAGCCGCTTCAATCTCCTTGCTGATATCATTGAGGTCGTTTAAGGCGAAGTCAGATTCTTTGGTGGGGCTAAGGCGATGTATGCTGCGCATGACACCTTCCAGCTCATCCTTGAGGGCGGTGCTGCTGATATGATCATATCCCTTCACCATGATCTTCGGATCGGAATATCGCTCGAGGTAGATGGTTTTGGCGAAGTTGTAAGGAATGATGACGCTCTTGTCGTAATCCCACCCGCCGGTTAATTGCTTACCCTGTTTTTTGATAACACCGATCACCTTTACCTGCCGGCCTTTGAGCTTGATCTGTTTATTAATAGCAGCCTCGGGCAGGATAAATAATTTGGTGGCAACTTCATCACCAATTACAGCCACATTAGTGCCGTAATTAAACTCTGCATCGGAAATATAACGCCCGGTAGGAAAAGTGAGTTTTTGAATGTTATTGTATTCTTCACTGGCGCCATAGATCTTGACGCCACTGAGCACGGATCCGCCGAATTCGATGTTGTCGGCAATGTCGTAAAAGAACGCGGCATATTGGGTACTTGGCGACCGCTCTTTAATTTGTTTCAGCTCATAATATTTGGGATAGGGCCGGTTGACAAACTTCCACCAGGGATAATCGGGCCCGCCGCTCCACACCCATTTGTCGATGAAGATGATATTGTTTCCCATCGACTTGATCTCGTTCTGGATATTGCGCTGCAGGCTGTTGACCGTAGCCAGCACACCGATGATACAAAAGATACCAATGGTCACACCGAACAAGCTTAAAAAAGTGCGCAGTTTGTTTTTCAATAGCTCCTGCAGTGCCATTTTAAAACTGGTTCCTATTATTTCTAATGTGCGGCGTAGCATGTAGCTGATTTGACCGGTGCCCGTTGCGTGAGCGAAATTGTTATTGTTTTTTCCTTGCTCTGATTGTTTAAGAAGATAAAGTTAGGAAATAGCCATAGAAAAATGTCATACCCGAAAGGGCGGGTGCATAACATTTTTATCCTGGGCCTTGTTTAAACTTTTTTCATTCTGCGAAAAGGATGGGCCGGATCATGTGTGTCAATAAGAGCGATATTTCATGCCGGTCTTTATGGCTTCAGCGACCCCCGCACTCATTGCTGGCGCTGGTAGCGCTTTCTGATCCGATGATTGATTGGTGCTTGCGGACGGAAACGGTCAGACGGAAACGGTCAGACGGAGACCGTCAGACCGGGTTAGCTGGGATTTCTTCCCGTCCGTCCCGGCACGGGCGGGCGCTTCGGTTGGCTTTGCATGAGGATATTATTTTGAAATGTTCTGCTGAAAATATTCAAAAGGTTCAACAACTTCCTACTCTGCGTGCTCTTTGCGAACAAATCTTTGCGCACTTCGCGGTAAAAAATCACATAAAAAGAAAAAATGTCATACCCGAAAGGGCGATTATTCAGGCTATTCTATGTGGCCAAAAAAAGCAATAAAAAAGCAGCACATAAAATGAGCATAAGAATCAGTGAGCGAAGTTATAGACACTACTAATTTTAATGGATAGCGTTCGACCATTGATCTATAAAAACGGTTAACGGAGAGTCGGAGAAAGAGTGGCGGGTATGATCATTAACTTTTTTTATGCTGCAATTTATTCAGCGTGTCTTCGATCATCTCGAAACGCTTTTTAACCTTTTCAGCCGAAGCGTCCAACGTGTAACCTTCATCCAGCAGCTCCTTGATCAGCAACATCTTTTTGATGTTCCTGTAGTCGTATCGCCGGTTTTTGCCCTCTTCTTCAGTCAGGCTTACGATAATGCCCTTTTCTTCCCAATACCGTATCTGTCTTGTCGGGATGTCCGTGATCTGCGCTACTTCACCGATCCCGACTACTAATTTTTCCAGGAAATCAAAGTCGAAAGACAAATCCTTATCAGGTTTACTTTTTGCCATTTTGTAAATTATTTACAATGAATGTTGCAAATATAAAAGTAAAGCCTTTAATTTGCAATTGTAGATTATTTACAATAATTGATAATTAAAAACAAAATGAAAACAATTGTCTTACATGACGCCGGAGGCATAGAACACCTTCAATTTGTTGAATCGACAAAACCCAACATAAAAAGTGATGAAGTTTTGGTTAAAGTGGCATCCATCAGCATTAATCCGGTGGACGTTAAAGCAAGAGCTTACGACGGCGTGTTAGAATGGATATTCGGATCGGAACGGCCCGTCACTTTAGGCTGGGACATCTCGGGGCAGGTTGTGGAAAAAGGTAGTGATGTAACTGATTTTAAAGTCGGCGACCAGGTGTTTGGAATGGTCAATTTCTTCGGAATTGGAAAAGGTTACGCCGAATATGTCGCTTCGCCGGCAGCCCATCTGGCTTTAAAACCCGAAAATGTTACACATCAGGAAGCAGCGGCTGCTACTTTGTCGGCTTTGACGGCCTATCAGGCATTGGTAGATGTCGCTAAAATCAAAAAAGGTGACAAGGTCTTGATTCACGGCGCTTCGGGCGGGGTCGGGCATTTTGCCGTTCAAATAGCAAAACACTTCGGCGCTTACGTAACCGGTACTTCCTCTTTAAAGAACAAAGATTTTGTATTGTCATTAGGCGCTGATGAACACATTGATTATGTAAAAGAAAAATTTTCCGGAAAACTTCAGAACATAGATCTTGTATTAGACACCATCCAGGGAGATACCCTGTTACAATCGATCGATGTTGTCCGGCCCGGTGGAACCATCGTGACGCTTCCTTCGCCTGAAATTCCACAGGAAGTAAAAGATAAAGCAGCAAAGAAACAGGTTCATATAGCATTCATGATGGTCGCTTCTAAAAAACAAACGATTGAAGCCATTGCTCGTTTGTTGCAGGAGGAGGCGTTACATCCACACATCCATAGAACATTTTCATTTGAAGAAATGGGGAAGGCACATTTGGAAGTAGAGACAAACAGGGTGGTTGGAAAAGTAATTGTAACGATTTAAAAAGCAGGAATATGTTATTATCAAACAAATATGCGGTTATTACCGGTGGCAGTGATGGCATCGGCCTGGGCATTGCCCGATCTTTTGCGGCCAATGGAGCCAACTTACTGCTGATAGGCAGGGATATGAACAAACTTGAAAATGCCAAAAAGGAACTATCGGAATACCAGGTAGCCATTCATCTTTTATCATTCGATTTATCAGATATCAGCCAAATAAAAGCATTGTCAGAACAGATTTTGAAAACAGTCCCGAATGTTGATGTTCTGGTGAACAATGCGGGCATTGGTAAGTTTCTGCCGTTTTCCGAAACAGATATATCCTTGCTGGAATTGCATTTAAATCTGAACATCAAAACACCGTATTTGCTGACACAGCAGCTGTTGCCGTCCCTGGTTGAATGTAAAGGAAACGTCATTAATATATCTTCTTATTTTGCACACAAAATGCTGCCTGGAAGGACCACAACAGCTTATTCAATAACCAAAGGCGCATTAGATTCCTTTACGAAATCATTAGCTTTTGAGATGGGACATTTAGGAGTTCGTGTCAATGGAATTGCTCCCGGAAGTATTTTAACGCCTCAGTTCAACAGGAATTTACAGCGCCTGTCCGATGATCAGCAAACTACATTTCACGAGATGGTAAAGAATATTTATCCATTAGGCAATATTGGAAGTGCAGCCGATATTGGAAAGGCGGCAACCTTTCTTGCATCTGATCAGGCCAGTTGGATTACCGGGGCAATACTGGCTGTGGATGGCGGATTGACGACGAATTAATGGGCATCGGTCTGTGCAAAGGAGCGATGTATCAGAAAAAAGTGAGCGTTCAACTGGCGAGCGAGCTGATTCGAAAGAAGCGTTTGGAAATACATGCGGTTTAAATTCGAACTGCTTTCTTATGCAATTTTCCCCACTTGCTTAGTTCATCAACGATAGGTCTGAGTTTATAGCCCACGGGCGTAAGTTCGTATTCTACGCGCGGAGGCACTTCGGCGTACACGGTTCTTTTGACAATTTTAGCGGCTTCCAGCTTTCTTAATTGCAGGGTGAGCATGCGTTCAGTGATATTGGGAAGACGCCGCTTAAGCTCCCCAAATCTCAGTTTCCCCTCCAGCAGGTAACAGCAGATCGCCAATGCCCACTGGCCGCCAATAATCCCTACGGCGTACACTTCGTCACATTCGTTTTCTAACGTTCTCTTATTTTCGAAATGCGTGGAGCTCTCTTTTATTTTGGTCATTACTTACATTTTTGTTAGTACCCTACATTGGGTAGTGAATATACAAAATGAAAGTATTGAAGCGTATTTTCGTCCTGAGTTTTAAATTGAACATGTATGAAAACATTGGTAGTGGTAGTGCATCCCGATATGAAAAGTTCAGTGATCAACAAGCGATGGGTGGAAGAACTGGAAAAATATCCCGAACAGATTACTGTCCATCAGTTATATCAACACTATCCTGACGAGAAAATCGACGTCCTGGCAGAACAGCGTTTGATTGAGCAATACGACAAGGTGATCTTTCAGTTTCCTTTTTATTGGTTCAACTGCCCGCCTCTATTTAAAAAATGGTTGGACGAGGTACTGACGTATGGCTGGGCTTATGGAAGCAAAAGCGGATACAAGATGGGCGGGAAAAAAATCGCTTTGGCGGTTTCGCTAGGAGTAGACGAAAAGGAATATGCCGCTGACGGTATCTATAAATACACACTTCAACAACTGTTGGCACCGTTTGAGCTGAGTTTCGAATATATCAAAGCCGATTACAAAGGCTTCTTTGCTTATTACGGAATAGAACTGAATAGTTCGAAAGAATGGATTGAAAAAAGTGTGCCCGCTTATATCGATTTTATTAATAAGTTGTAAGCTGGTTCGCGGTTTGAATTCGGAAATAGATCTCTAAACGGCGCTGCCTCGTCAACGGTACGGACTAGCATGATTTAAAACGAAAGACAGGCTTTGAGGCTTATCCGATCACATGACCGGAGCCGTTTTGCTTTACCTTTCTACAGCCTTGTTTTGCTGGGTTTTAGTTTTTGCCCTCTATAAAATCTATTAATTTTTCTAGCTGAGTGTCAGACTTCCACAGCACCTGGTCCAGGTCTCGTTCAATCTTGATGTCGGGCTTTGTTCCGTAGCCGTCCAGAATTTTTCCGTCTTTTTGAAAGGAGACCATCGTACTGATCTTCACCCGTATTCCTGAATGGGGCAAATTAAATTTGTCGCTGTTCCCGCTTGAGCCGTCGGTTGTCACTCCTGCAATCTTTATGTTAGGAAGGCCTTTGAAAAGGGCGACAAAAACCGACGCGGCACTAAAGCTTTTTTCGTTAGCCAATATGTACACCGGTTTGTTGTAATAAAAAGATCCTTTTGCGAGATTCTTTCCGTTAAACAGGCCGAAGTAGTATTCGCTGTATTTTTTATCATCCAGCCGATACATGGGGTCAAAGGATTTCAAAAATTCCGTCACGCTTTTTTGTTCTCTGCCGTCCAGTTCTGAAAAGGCAAAAAGGTTCCTGTTGTGTAAGTTACCAATATATTCTTCCGGGAGCGGAATCGGGCCTCTTTGTCTTATGACGTTGACCACATAAACTGAATCGGGATGAACCAGATATTTCGCTAATTCATACGTTAAATCACGTGTTCCGCCACCATTGCTTCTGACATCAATGATCAAGGCTTTGCTTTCGTTTCGAATGGATGTCATGAAAGAACTGATGCTTTGAAACAAGCGTGGCGCCTCATCTTTGCTAACCATTGCAGGAAAATGGATGTAAGCTATCTGGTTCCTGATCTTAAAAGTTGATTGAAAATCTCAGGTTTGTTATACGCTTCGTCTTTTACAAGCACATATTGAGTTTCAAGTTGATCATCCCAGGGACGCGATCTTTTTGATCTGTCAATTACCGAAACGACGAACGTCGTATCTTTTTTCAGAGTAGCATCTGAAAGTGTAATATTTATTTTTTCGGGTAAAGGTTTGCCCAGAACTGTATAATTTTTTTGAATGTCCCGGATATCCCTTACGGCCCTTGTGAAAAAAGACTCTTCAGGTGCTGATATCTCTTTGGGAAGTATTTTCTTCAGGAAAGTATCGATGGAAATGCCGTCAATTTTTGTGAGATAGGGAAATGTCGGATGTGACAGTTCCAGGGTTTGGTCTGCGTTCCGGGTTAATACGGCAACCTTATTATTTACAGGTGCATAAACATAGGGCAAGTAAAGAGCGTCTCTGGTTTCATATCCTCTCACTGATGAGTGTCTGTCGCCGATTTTACCAATCACGTTGGTAAGAAACCAACCAAAATCTTCAAGCGGAGTAGAGGCTTTTAAATTCTGTTGGTAATGATCAAGATCTTTATTGAAATCATACCCATTCAGATAAACATAAGACGCATTCTCGTTTAAGATCTTTCTTAAAGAGGCGAGGTCTTCTTTTATCTGTTGCTTTGTTAAAGCTTTGGTTTGAGCATTGGATATGGTGATTAACAGAATAAAAATGATGGATAGAAAAATTTTCGTTCTCATTGGCAGTTTTTATAGAATGATGCAAGTGGTTACATATACGAATACAAAGTCATTACAAATGAACTTCAAAGACGCGATGCAGACCTACCTTGAGACGTTCTTTGATCCTATTGTCCGTTGTGTGGGCTATGCAAAGCGTTGTTGGCGCAGCCGGTCAGCCACTTACTCAAACAGCTCATACTTACTCTTTGGACGGATGGCGTCGCGCCAGGTGAATCCTTCGAGCCTCATTTCAGAAGGTTTTTTCTGCCGGATAGGGTAAATCGTGCCTTGTACGTTATTCCGGAAAGCTACTTTGTGCAATTGCTTTTCTTCAAAATAAGAGTCGATGATATCGCAGGTGGATTGGTTGACGCCTGTAAAGGCGCTGTCATCATCCTGCAGGTAGTAAATGCATTCCGCAGAACCTTTGGCCCTTACAGAGTCGAGGCCGCCGTCTAAGAAGTAAGCATCGATCCGCGAGGATTTGATCTGGTTATAGGCTTCATTGCCGACGTAGTTGACCATGAACCCGTTTTTAAAGGCCTCCATCCAATGCGGCTGCTTATTTTTAGTGTGCAGCAAGATGGTATCGCCCGTGATCTGGCTTTCTTTGCCCCAGACTACCGGATCTTTATACAATCTGAATGTCGAGTCTTTGAAGGAATAGAAGAGACTGTCCGATACGGCCTGCATCGAGTCGGAATAGATCCTCACGTTGTGAAAGGCTTCAAAGTAGCGGTCAGTGCTGTCTGTTTTTGACTGCGTTTTGATCGTGTCTTGTGATATGGCCCGGGCATCTTTTTTGACTACCGGTTGTGCTGCGTTGTTATTCGCGGGATTGCCACCGGTTATGACGATGCTGTCATTTTCAGGATCCGGCTCCTGGCCCGGCGCTCCTACACTATCTTTTGCCGGGGAAATTACCACCGGGATAGCCGCTGAGTCTGCCGCCTGTGCGGGCGGGAGGTCGAAGAGGTCGGAGAGCTTGGCGCTGAACAGCGTGTCTGCTGCGACGTAGATGGAATCGTTGTCCTGCTTGATGATCATCACCGGTTTCTGAGTCGCGAGAATGGCTTCGTTCAGCCTGTTTTGAAAGATCCTGTTCGCAATAATAATCGTTCCGCGGGTAGAATCGACGGCTATGGCGTTGCCCTCAGCTCGGGCGATATTATCATCTAAATAAACGTTATCCGCCTCCAGGGTAGATTTATTATCATCGTTAATGAAAGGGCGTTGTCCAAATTCGGCTTGTCCTGTTCCCAGATTGTAATAACCTTCCCTCGTGTCGATACTTCTCCTTGCACTGTCCCTGATATGTGTCATTGCAATGAACGTGGCGATGCGCGTGCCGGTATTATACTGCAGCGAATCCGTAGTAATATGATAAGCCGGATCCGTCACCACGACATTCTTCTTAAAGATCACATCTTTGATATCGGAATAGTACTCGCCTTCTTTACTCGTGATCACTGTCTTACCGTTTACGACTTTACCACCCTCTTTATAAATGCCCATATTGGTGGTCATGTTGTAATCGAGGCTGGGCGCGGTCAGCGTAGCTTGTCCGTCGGTAAGCTTCACATTGCCGTCGAGCTTAGCCAGTTGCGGCGTTCCAAAATACTTCAGGTGATCTGCATAAATATTAGTGGTATCCGCATCGTTGATGTGTACGTGGCCCCAGGCCTCAAAGGTATTGAGGCTGTCATTCTTGATGGCTTTGTCGGCTTTGAAGACGGTCCGCCCCTGTTGCAGGATCACATTGCCTTCAAGCAGGGTAAGTTTGCTGTCGGGCTGCAGCGTCAGCGACTTTACATTGATGATCTTTATCGTATCCTGGAACGTCCTGATTGCAAGCGCCCCGGGCTTTGCCGGCGTCGCCGTCCTGTGCAAACGGTTCGTACTGCTAAAAGAGACCAGGCAGCCGAATACCAGTACCGCTATTGGAAAAAATAAAAAACGCTTTTTTGATTTCTTGTTTATCACTTGGGAACCGAGTCTTTTATAGCAGGAGCAGTTAATTCACCTGCCTTATTTTTTTTACCAAACACGGAAATATTTACGTATCGTTTTGGATGAACACGAAGATCGTCCAATAATATTTCGGCGCTCAATAATACGTCGTTAAGTTTATTATAAAGTTGACGATCATTCATTAACGCGCCCAGGCTTCCGTTAGGATTGTTAATATTACTAACAGCGGCGTTCAGGTTGGAGATGGTCCTGTTCAGGCTATCCACGGTCTTTTGAAACTCCAACTGTTTTAAATTCCCGGTAAAGGTATTTGCATTATTTAAGATGCCTTCGATCGCCTCATTTTGATTTTTAAGGTTGTCCGTGATGGCGCTTACATTGTCCAGTGTTTTCGCGAGCGGTTTGTTGACACCGTTCAGTAAAGAGTTCAACGCAGCGGTTGAATAATTCAGGTTGGCAATAGCGTTCTGCACATCCCTTTGCGTATTGGCATTTAAAATGTGGTTGAAGTTAGACAGCAGCAGGGTCACTGAATCTGCCACTGTTTTCACCTTGTTCATCAAGGGTTTCGCTTCGGAGGTCAGGTTGCCCAGCAGACCGGCTTCTTCTTTCGTTGCGATCCGGTCGCCGTCGCCTAAAGTGGTTTTAGCGCTTCCTCTTTCGATTACGATATTGGAAGACCCTAACAGGCTGCCTTCAATAAAGGCCACAGAGTTGGACGGAATATTGACGTCTTCTGTAATGCTTAAGGTTACTTTTACGGCTGTAACGTTTTCATCGGCAGGCTCCAACGAGTATACCGTACCTACCGTCAGACCATTGATCTTTACGAAGTTGGATTTCTCCAGCCCTCCGACTGATTTAAAAACAGCGTACAGTTTTGGCGTATGGTTGAAGATATCTTTTGCCTTTAAAAATCTAAAGCCAATGATCAGTATGGCTATAGATACAAGTGCCATAGCTCCAACTTTTACTTCATTTGAAATTTTCATCCGTGTATTTTTTAAGTTTTTGATGGGTCGTATCCGACCGGCAGGTATTTCATCCTGTTACATCGCATTAACGGTAAATGTACCTGATTGGTTTTCGTTCGTTTAATTTTTTGATAGACGGCCCGCCTTTCACTGGCCTGCAACCCTGAAAAGGCTACTGATCACGATCGGCGCCGGCACACGCTCCACTCTTGAAAATTAGTTTTATTTTTCTCAAATCACTCATCAATAATCGATTTATTTCACTGGTTTTAGTAATTGAACACGACATTTATTTGATAGTCAGTCGGATAAATATCGCAATATAGGTCATTAGACAAATTATATGCCTGAATTTGTTTTGTTAGCCAGTGACCAAAATGCCGTAAAAATAGTTGAACCAACAGTACTATCCATATTTTTCCAGGTAGATCCGGACAGCTGTAACAATATTCTGCACAATGGTTTGCTGGCCGCTTTCGCTCATTAGGTAGGCCTGGTCATCATTATTGCTGATAAAGCCCATTTCTACCAGGATGCTCGGCATACCCGTTGCCTGCAATACCCAGATGCCCTTATGGTTGCGCTGTTGTACCCCACGGCTGGTACGGCCGCTCGCTACAAACTCTTTTTCCACCAGGGTAGCCAATGCATAGCTTTTCCTGAAGTAATGCTGCGCGTAGATCAGCATGCGGGCTTTTTCCGCCGGATCATTCAGGTCAGGAAGTTTCAGACTGTCTGCATCGTTTTCTTCGCCTTCTTCGCTGTAATAATCTTCATCTTCCTCTGGCAGGTTGTCCCTTAACGAAGAGAGTTTCTGATCATTTTTGTTCACGGCCCAGATATAGGTTTCCGTTCCTTTTGCCGTGTTTTCTACCCACACATCTTCATACCGGTTGACGTAATAAGTTTGTTTGACTTTTTTGCCACCTCTTTTGACGTAGCGGGTTCTGGCGCTGCGTCCTACTACCTTTTTAGTATACCAGCCGCCCGGGCGTCTGCCGGCTGCGTTGCAGTGCAGTGAAATAAAGAGATCACCATGATTTTGATTGGCAAACTCCGCACGATAACGATTGGCGGCGTTGGCATTGGTATGGTTTCCCGGCAGGGGATAGGCCGGACGGGTCTCCAGGATCTTGATATTGGGAAACGAATCTCTAAGCACCCTGGCGAGCTTTTGCGCCACAGCCAGCGTAATCGTTGCCTCATTCGTCTCCGTTCCGCGGGCACCGATATCGGCGCCGCCGTGACCGGCATCTACAATGATAGTGGCTACTGAAGGGGCGCCCTGTTGACTAAGAGCAAAAATAGGTGGAAAGACAAGAGCAAAAAGAAGTGCGTATCGGATCATTAATCAAAAAAAGTTATATAAAGCTTTAACAGTTTGTATTTAGAACATTGTTAATTTAAATCAAATGCTTTGAAGATATGATTTCTAGTTCCATATTTGCAAAGTGCGACGACAATTGACTTATTTATTTAAAAAAATTGACTGAAGCGATCACGTACACCGTTTTTTCACCCATGGTCATCAAATTAGAATGAAAAAATTACTGTACGTTTGCGAACTTTGAAAACCAATGCGCAAATTTAAAAGAATTTACCATGCCGTACTTCTACTTACTGTTATCTTCCTTTTAACGGTTAGTAAACAAATTGGCGCTATCAATTTCTGGACTTCGAAGCTGGTCGGTCAGGTTGCCACCGGTAACTTCCTATCTCTCAGAGACACCATT
This sequence comes from Niabella sp. ZPM-14, assembly GCF_055693045.2. Classification (NCBI taxonomy): domain Bacteria; kingdom Pseudomonadati; phylum Bacteroidota; class Chitinophagia; order Chitinophagales; family Chitinophagaceae; genus Niabella; species Niabella sp. ZPM-14. Next base: position 1,337,016 of record NZ_CM181148.1, on the reverse strand, counting down.
CCGAACGATACGATTCCGACGGACACTATTCCTTTAGTAAGGGATTCCTCCTTATTGAACGACTCCACTATTATAGATACGACTCAGAAGCCAAGGGTGGATACTTTTACCCTAAAAATATCTAAAGATACTTTATCAGCGCCTGTGACTTACACGGCGCAGGACTCGGCGATCGGCCTCGTTCAGGGCAAGACCATCGAGTTGTATGGTAAGGCCAAGACAGAATACGAATCAAGTTCGCTGGAGGCACCTTATCTGAAGCTCAACCAGGCGACGGGCATCGTTACCGCACGTTCCGGCAAGGACAGTACCGGTGCGATCAGTGAGTATGTGAAGATGAATGACGGTCAGAGTGAATACCAATCGGATAGTTTAAATTATAATTTCCAAACCCAGCGGGGGATCATCCAGGGAACGATTTCGCAGCAGGGAGAGATGTTTGTGCATTCGCAGATTGCAAAAAAGGTGAATGAGAACACCGTATACGCTACGGGTAACTTTTTTACGACCTGTAACCTCGACCATCCGCATTTTGGCTTTCGTGCGAACAAGGCCAAGATCGTGAACAAGAAGCTGGCGGTAACCGGGGCCGTGCGTCCCGAATTTGATTCAGTACCGGTGCCGGTTTATTTACCATTCGGTTTTTACCCGTTGTATCAGGGCCGGCATTCGGGTGTGATGGCGCCCAGCTTTGAGACCAACGACCAGGAAGGGGTGGGGTTATCCGGTTTAGGATATTACCTCGGGATCAGTGATTACTGGGATGTGCAGTTTTATGGAGATATTTATTCCTGGGGTACCTGGAGGTTGAATGCAAACCCGACTTACCGGAAGATCTATAAGTACCAGGGCAACCTGAACATCGGTATTCAAAGCACGAGACGAAATACAAAAGGCGATCCGGATTTTTATAAAAGTAACACATACTCGCTGGGATGGTCTCACAGCTCGGATACACGTTCCAGGCCGGGTGTCAGCTTTTCGGGCAACGTGAACTGGAGCTCCACCGGCTATAACCGGAACCTTTCCAATATTCCGATGGCGCCGTATAATAACGTACTGAACTCCTCCATCACCTATTCCAAACAGTGGCAGGATAAACCTTTCAACCTGACGCTGGCGATGAACCATAGCCAGAACAACTCGTCCAGGTTGATGACCATCAACTTCCCAACAGCCAACTTTGCAGTAACGACAGTGTATCCGTTTCAAAAAAAGGAAAGCGTCGGCTCTTCCAGGAAATGGTACGAACAGCTGGGGATCGGGTATACCGGTAGTTTCAGAAATGATTTCAACTTTTATGATACCGTAGCGTATTCTAAAAGCAATGACCTGATCGGTAACAGGAGGATATATAATTTCTTATTAGATACGGCTCGCTGGAGCGCTAATCATAATATCCCGATCACATTATCCCTGCCGCCGATCGCAGGCGGCGCCCTGGTGATCGCTCCTTCGGTGTCTTATTCCCAGGAATGGGTAGATGGGGTTAGTACGATGGAGTGGGGGCCAAGAACATTTTATACAGGTAAAGTAGGTGGGGGCGATAGCGCTTACACCAAAGACACCATCAATGTTAGCCTCCAACGCGGATTTAAGATCAAGCAACAAGCTTCTTTCGGTATCTCCTTCAACACGGCTTTGTACGGTAATTACCAATTCAAAGGCGAGAAGGTGAAAGCCATCCGCCACGTGATCCGTCCTACCTTCGGATTGAGCTACACACCCGACCTGACGCGGCAGTTCTGGAAAACAGTGGTGATCGACAGCCTGGGTACGAAAGCGGTCTATAATCAGTTGGACGGGCTTTATTCGCAGCCCGTCAACCAGTTTGTGAGCCGGCGATCGGGAGGGATCAATTTCGGTATTGATAATAACTTAGAGATGAAAGTGAAGGCCAAGCCGAAAAAGAAAAAGGAGGAAGGAGAAGAGGATGACGAAAGCGATGGCCTGGAAGGTACATTAGATACATATGCCAACACGTCGAAAGAGGATGCAGAAGATGGCATCAAGAAGATCAAGCTGATCGACGGTTTTGGATTCAATGGCTCCTATAACTTTTTGGCCGATAGTATGAAGCTGTCGCCCATCAGTATGTATTTCCGTACCAACTTATTTGAAAAGATCAATATCAATGCTTCCGCAACGCTCGTGCCTTATAAGCTGAATGACTACGGCTATGCCACTTCTCAATACGCCTGGGCCAATGGCGGCGGAAAGATCGGAACGGTGACCAATGCCAACGTTTCTTTAAGTACCAGTTTCCAAAGTAAGCCTAAGGATCCGGAGAAGGCGAAAGCCAGAGAGAAGGCGATCAACGAGCGATTGAACGATCCGATGTTGATGGATGAACAGCAGCGTTTGCTGGAATATGCCCGTCAAAACCCCGCTGAATTCGTTGACTTCAACACGCCATGGTCCGTCAGCCTGTCGTATTCGTTGAGCTATGCCCGCCGCGGCCGTAATATACAGACCTTACAAAGTACGACCAGCCCGGTGACGTCCAGTGTCAACTTTAATGGTAGCTTCAACCTGACACCGAAGTGGAACTTCAGTGTGAACGGATATTATGACTTCACCACTGCTCAGATACAAACCTTCTCAATGGCGATATCCCGCGATTTACACTGCTGGCAGATGTCCATCAACGTGACACCTATCGGTCTGTATCGTTTCTTCAACTTCACTATCAGTCCGAAAGCGGGCATCCTCCAAGATCTGAAGATCAACAGAACGCGCTCTTTTGTTACCAATCCGAGATAAAGATTACGCTTTTCTTTTGCTGATGATGAACTGTTCCATTGTCTCGTACACTTTGGCCTTTAAAGCAGCCGCTGTAAGGCCGGCTGAAGAAATGGGTTCAAGAAATTGAATTTCGAGCCTGCGCGGGAGAAAAAAGAAGGTTTTATGTAAAGGCACGGCCTCTTTGGTACCTGAAATGATCGTAGGAATAATATCGGTCTTCGTCTCGCAGGCCAGTTTGAAAGCGCCGTTGTAAAAGGGTTTCAGCGGCTCGTTGGTCCGGTTGCGAGTGCCTTCAGGGTAGATGCACATATGCATGCCCGTTCTTAAAACCCACTTCATTTTATCGAAACTTTCCTTGCGGCTTTTTTCACTTTTACGATCGACCAGCACCGATCCTTTGGCATAGTAAAGACCGAACAACGGGACTTTTGCAAAGCTTACTTTAGCAATGGTTTTATTGGGCCCGGGTATGAACGGAGAAGAGAGCGGTATGTCCAGCAAAGAGTTGTGATTGCAGGTAACGATATAGCTTTTGCCCTTTTCAAAATGTGCTGCTCCTTTGATCCGTATCGGGCAGGCAATAAGGAACATCCATACGCGCATCCATACCCTGGATACGCGAATAAGATAAGCAGTGCCTCCCGGCTCAGGGATCAGATAGGAGATCAGTGAGATGGGCAACACGATTAAAAAAGTTGCTACAAAGGAAATGAGTCCCCAGGCAGCCCAAACGCGTCCCGCTATTTCTTTAAAGATATTCATTGATAGTCTGACATTACCTTGCTGCTGATCCACTCCTGGCTTCACTTATTGTATCCGGATCCTTATCCAAGATCAGCAAAAATAGTAGATTTCAACTTCGGCCATTCATCCCGCAATACACTGTAAAAAACAGAGGTACGCCGCAACCCGTTCCATAACAGTGAATGACTGCGCAAAGTCCCTTCTTCGATACCGCCTATTTTTTCCAGGCCTTTTCTTGCCCTGATGTTCAGGACACCCGTTTTGAATTCAACGCGTTCAAACTCCATGTCTTCAAAAGCGTAACGCATCATCAGGTATTTAGCCTGCCGGTTGATGCCCGTGCTTCTGAACCGCGGTCCCAGCCAGCTCCAGCCGATCTCCAGTCGCTTGTCGTGCCAGGCTATATTTCCGATGCTGCTGCTGCCGGCAATAGCTCCGGATTTTTTATCGATGATGGTAAAAGGTATTCTCGTGTTTTTGATATTGTCAGCAAAAGCGTCCTCCATCCATTGATTCAATTGGTTTTCGTCGCTCAGGTTGAGTGAAAAAAATTCCCACATATTTTCGTCCTGGATCGCCAGTTGATGAAAGGCTTCGAAGTCAATCTCTTCCATCGACCGCAGCAACACCTGGTTATGTTCCAGCTTTATATTTTTAAGCAGCATCTTGCTTTGTTTATAATATTCTTAATAAGAATTAGTCCAGTTGCCAATTGATCGGCGCTAAGCCCTGTTGCACCAGGTATTCATTTGTTTTTGAAAAATGGCGGCAGCCGAGGAATCCATTGTGGGCAGACAATGGCGACGGATGCGCCGCTTTCAGCACCAGGTGCTTGGACTCGTCGATAAAAGAGGCTTTCTCCTGCGCGAATTTTCCCCATAGCAAAAACACAATGTGCTCTTTCTTTTGGGCAATTGTCTGGATCACGGCGTCCGTAAACTGTGCCCAGCCGATCTTGGCATGGCTCATCGGCTCAGCGGCCCTGACCGTGAGCGAAGCATTCAATAAAAAAACGCCTTCCGCGGCCCATTGGCTCAGGTCCCCGTGAGAGGGCTTCGTCATGCCGATATCCGTATGAAGCTCTTTAAAAATATTGACCAGCGATGGTGGCGGCGGCACGCCTTTTTGAACAGAAAAGCAGAGCCCATGCGCCTGGCGCGGTCCATGATACGGATCCTGGCCGAGGATCAACACTTTCACCTTGTCAAACGGTGTGGAGTTAAACGCGTTAAAGATCATCGATCCCGGCGGATAAATCGTCTTATTAAGTTGCTTTTCTGCTTTGAGATGATTGACAATATTGGAGAAATAAGGCTTGTCAAATTCAGCCTTCAATTCTTCTTTCCAGGAAGGTTCTATTTGTACATTCATTGGCCACTCATTAAAGTTCAAACATAAGGCTTTTGGGTGAAAGGTAAAGTCGGAGGTCCGAAGTCGGGGGTCGGAGAAGAGGGAAGTCCGGGGTCGGAAGTAGGACGGGAATAGTTTATAGTTCGTGGATCGGGGAACAAAGCATCAATATGCAGGCGATGGCAGCCAGCAGCCGATTTGCGATGCTCGGGTAGCGACGCATCGGAAAAGTAACAACCTGAGACGGACGCCATTAATACGCCAATGGGTGGTTGATTGCTGCGATCATGCCTGTCGAAAAGAACCTTGTCTGAAGACGGATCATGCGTCTTACAATCGGCTTTTAAAGCAACAGGGATAGACAAAGCCGTAGCTTCATTTTGATTTAGTAAGGCCATGGCTCAGCGCGGTCAAAACAGTCTCATCATCGTTGAGTGCCGTAGACACGGCCTATTTAACCCGGTTCCAGCCGCTATATGGGATTAACGCGGGCTGCCAACACGTAAGTTGATTTCTTTAAGATGCAGTTTCCCTGGCGTCAATCCACGGCCAATGGCCTTGTTCTCTAAAAAAATATTAAATTGCTGTAATCATTTACCTAAGATGGATTATATAGATTATTACAAAGTATTGGGCGTTGAAAAGAATGCATCCGCTGATGATATTAAAAAGGCTTATCGTAAACTCGCGCGCAAACATCACCCGGATCTGAATCCTAACGACCAGGAAGCGGTCAAGACCTTTCAACAGATCAATGAAGCGCATGAAGTGTTGAGCGATCCGGAGAAGCGGAAAAAATATGACCAATACGGCGCCGACTGGAAACATGCGGAACAGTTTGAACAGGCACGACAGCAAAGAAGCCAGGAGAGCGGACAGCAAAATCCGTTCGGAGGAGGAGAATATTTCTCTTACAGTAATGAAGGCGATTTTTCTGATTTCTTCTCGCAGATGTTTGGCGCCGCCGGGGGCAGGTCGCAGGCCAACGTAAAATACAAGGGACAAGACTACCGCGCTGAGGTGAAACTCCGGCTGACAGAAGCTTATAAAACCCATCAGCAGACCTTTACCGTTAATGGCCGCAATATCCGGATCACGGTACAAGCCGGTATCGAAGACGGACAGGAAATTAAGATCAAGGGATACGGCGGGCCCGGCGTTAATGGTGGGCCTGACGGCGACTTGTTCATCACTTTTTCAATTGTTAACGACACCGCCTTTATTCGCAAGGGGAACGATCTGTACATGGATGTGCCGCTAAGCTTGTATAAGGCCGTTTTAGGAGGTGATGAGACGATCGAAACATTAGATGGAAAAGTAAAACTTACCGTGGCCCCTGAAACGCAGAATGGTACCAGGATCCGGCTCAGAGGAAAAGGTTTTCCGGTATACAAAAGCGAACAACAATTCGGTGACCTGTACATTACCTGGCAGGTACAACTACCTAAGAATCTGAGCGAAAAAGAAAAAGAATTATTTCGACAACTGGCGGATGAAGCCTCTAAAAAATAAGTTATGATACAGGAAGACAAAATTTTGATAGAGGATTGTTGCAGGTATTATCATATAGAAACCTCTTTTGTAAGAACACTCAACGATCAGGGTCTGGTCGAGCTGGAGTATACCAACGAATCTTACTTTATCAGCCATGACCAGCTGGGAGCACTGGAAAAATACATGCACCTCCACTATGATCTGGAGATCAACATGGAAGGATTGGAAGCCATTAGTCACCTGCTGCAGAAAGTGGAAGATCTTCAGGGTGAAATCAGGCGATTGAAAGCGCATTAAGTAATTATATCAAATATAACAGGTTATGATTGTTCTCCTTAAAAGGCTGCTAAAGAACAATCGTTTGCACAAAAACTTTGCGGTTAAGAACTTTCGGTGTTTCTTTGAACTTTGTATTTAAACACCATTAACTATAAAGTTTATGAAGTTTCTTACCGGGCTGTTTGCCTTTATTGCCATTGCCATTACAAGTGTTAACGCTCAGCATTTACCATCAGAACTCCTCACACCGGATATCGTTTCCGTGAACCGGATGCCGATGCGTGCTCATGGTTTTGCTTTCGAAAACAAGAGCCTTGCCGAGAAAAGAAGTAAAGAAAAGTCGGGGCGTTTTTTATCACTCAATGGTAACTGGAAATTCAACTGGGTGCAGGATCCTGCCGACCGGCCGATGGATTTTTACAAAACAGATTTTGATGACCGCAGCTGGAAATATTTTCCGGTGCCGGCCAACTGGGAACTGAATGGTTACGGTCTTCCCATCTACGTAAATCAGCCTTATGAATTTGCCGGCGCAAAGTTCAGAGGAGGAAGATTAAATCCCCCGTTTGATATACCTGTTGATAACAACCCTGTGGGGTCCTACCGTAAGAAAGTAGTCATTCCTTCCGATTGGGACGGCAGCCAGGTCTTTATTCACCTGGGGGCTGTGAAGTCTGCGTTCTTTATCTGGGTAAACGGAAAGAAAGTGGGCTATAGCGAAGACAGTAAACTGGCTGCAGAGTTTGACATCACTGACTATGTAAAGCCGGGTGAAAACCTGATCGCTTTGCAGGTGTATCGCTGGAGCGATGCCAGCTATCTCGAATGCCAGGATATGTGGCGTATTTCAGGAATCGAAAGAGATGTGTATTTGTATGCCACTCCCAAACTGGACCTCCGCGATTTTAAAGTGCAAAGCCTTCTTACCAACGATTATAAAGATGGTCAGTTGAAGATAGATGTCGAAGTGAACAGCTATAAGATGGATACTAAAACCATGCACTCCCGTCCGGATACCTTTTCAGTAGAGGTTCAGTTGGTCGATGCTAAAGGAAAAGAAGTATACCAGGAGCGCACTACCGGCGTGCAGACCGTGCTGGGCCGTTATAAAACGGATATCCGCTTTGAAAAACAACTTGCTGATGTCAACGCCTGGTCGGCGGAGACGCCCTATTTATATACACTGTACCTGACGCTGAAAGACAAGACCGGCGCAGTGTTGGAAGTAGTGCCCGTTCGTGTAGGTTTCAGAACTGTAGAAATCAAAGGACGTGATATGTTGGTCAATGGTCAACGCGTTTTCTTCAAAGGCGTAAACCGGCATGAGCATAATCCGAAAACCGGGCATACGCTTACCAAAGAAGATATGCGGAAGGATATGGAGATGATGAAGAAGCTGAATGTAAATGCTGTACGTCACTCTCATTATCCCCCCGATCCATACTGGATGGAGCTTTGCGACGAGTATGGCTTGTATGTGATTGATGAGGCCAACATTGAGTCTCACGGTCGCGGCTATGACCTGGAGTATACGTTTGCTAATGATAAAGACTGGCGTAGGGCGCATCTGGAGCGCATCTTCAGAATGTATGAGCGCGATAAGAACTATCCTTCCATTATCACCTGGTCATTAGGAAACGAGGCCGGCAACGGTGTCAATATGTATGAAGCTTATGATTGGCTGAAACAAAATGATAGCCGGCCGGTTCAATATGAACGTGCGGAAAGGGATTATAACACGGATGTACTTTGTCCGCAATACCCTTCTCCCGATTGGGTGGCGCGTTGGGGTAGTTCGAAAGACCCACGTCCGTTGATCATGAGCGAATATGCCCACATCATGGGCAATAGCCTGGGCAACTTCAAGGATTATTGGGACGCGATCGAGTCTACGCCAGGGGCGCAGGGTGGCTATGTTTGGGAATGGATCGATCAGGCTTTTGATACAGTGAAGAACGGTCGTCATATCATGGCTTACGGAGGCGATTTTCCGCTGACAGGCCCGGTAAATGAGGACTTCAGCGATAATAATTTTTGCGTGAAGGGCGTAGTGACCGCTTACAGGGAGCTAACCCCCATGGCTGTTCAGCTGAAGAAAGTGCATCAGTTTATCAAAACGGCTTACAAAGGTTCCAACGTGATCACGGTTTCCAATACCTATTTTTTCCGTGATATCAGCAATATGATGCTGGCATGGGATATCATGGAAGACGGGAAAATAATTGAAAAGGGAACGATTAATGAGTTGAACGTTGCGCCCCGCGCATCGGCCGATATCACTTTGCCGATCCGGACGAAGCCCCAAAACGGAAAAGAATATTTTCTGAATGTTCACTATCGTTTTAAATCAGAAGAGCCGTTTTTAGAAAAAGGGTATGAAATCGCTTATGAACAGATCGCCTTTGCAGGAGCCCCTGTAGCTGCCGGTATCCGCGGCGCTTCGGGAACAGTCAAAGCTCATCAGTCAGGCAACAGCCTGACACTTACCGGTAAAAATTTCACCGCTGTTTTTGACACACAGAAAGGTGTATTAAGCAGTTATAAATCAGGCAGCACAACGCTGCTGGAAGAAGGTCCCCGGCCATCATTCTATCGCGCGCCGACCGACAACGATATCGGAGCCGGACTTAACAGATCCCTCAGGGAATGGCGCAAAGCGTATGAAAGCAGTGCCGCAGTGGATATGAAAAGCCAGCAGCTCGATAACGGGGCTTACCAGGTCAGCTTTACCAGGAATATTTTAGGTGGCAAGGCTCAAACCAGCCAGGTGTTTACCTTATACAACGACGGCAGCATCTATGTAAGTAATGACTTCAACGTCAAAGCGGATATCCGGACCGTAATGAGGATCGGTAATAATCTGCAGGTCAACAAACAGTTCAATAACATACAATGGTATGGCCGTGGCCCGTGGGAGAACTATTGGGACAGGAAGTATGCCAGCGAAGTGGGCGTATACAAACAAACTTTATCAGATCAGTACTTCCCTTATGCACGTCCCCAGGAAAGCGGCAATAAAACAGATGTACGCTGGATGACGCTGACGGATAAAAGAGGCAAGGGCATCAGGATCGATTTTGCAGATAGCCTGCTTTCTGCATCTGCGTTACCTTATAATATTGATGACCTCGATCCGGCGCCGGAGAAACATCAGTTTCACTCCGGTGAGTTGAACGAAAGGGATCAGATCTTTATGCACATTGACTTGTTGCAGTTGGGCGTTCAGGGAATCGATAGCTGGGGCGCGATGCCGATGAAAAAATATTGGATCACTCCCGGACAGTACCGCTACAGCTATTGGATCAGACCCTTGTAACTGTGTGCTACAAAGGGGCGATTAATTTGCGCAATCGTTTGTATCGTGATTGAATAGTCATAGTTTATATTTTCGTGGTGTTTCCACATTAGTTCAGAAATACAACGATCAAATTTTCCATACGATAATGAAAAGAAAAGAGTTTGTAAAAAATACAGGACTGGCCGTTGCAGGCTTGTCGGTATTTCCCACAGAGCAGATTTTTAGCAGCAATCCGACAACGGCCGATCTGCTGAAAGTGGCGATGATAGGTATCGGCGCAAGAGGTATTGAGCACCTCAAATTGCTGCTCAGAAGAAAAGATGTGGAAGTGCATGCGATTTGTGATATTGATCCGCGCACGATTAACGACGCCAAAAAGCTGTTTGCTGATGCAGGCAAGAAACAACCTCAATACTATAGTGAAGGAGCTGACGCGTGGAAGAAACTGTTGGAAAGAAAAGATACAAAAGCGATCATTATTTCCACTCCCTGGGAGCTGCACAAGCCGATGATCATCGGTTCACTCGAAGCGGGTATCAAATATGTAGGGACCGAAGTGATTTTAGGCATCAACCTGCAGGATCATTGGGATGTGGTTAAAGCGGCCGAAAGATACCAGGCGCATGTCATGATGCTGGAAAATGTTTGTTACAGAAGAGATGTGATGGCGGTGTTGAACATGGTGCGCCAGGGACTGTTCGGGGAGCTGATTCACCTGCAGGGAGGCTACCAGCATGATCTGCGCGGTGTTAAATTCAATGATGGCAAGAGCGCTTATGGCAAGGGTGCCGAGTTTGGCCATGAAGACGGCTATTCAGAGTCTCGTTGGAGAACGGATCATTCCGTGCATCGCAATGGTGATCTATATCCGACGCACGGCATCGGCCCGGTTGCACATTATATCAACGTGAACCGCGGCAACCGTTTTATTTCTTTAAACTCTTTCTCATCGAAAGCACGCGGTCTGCACGACTATATCGTTGAAGTAGGAGGAGAAAATCACAAAAACGCAAAAGTGGGTTTCAAGCTCGGCGATGTAGTGACTACGCAAATTGCCTGCGCGAACGGAGAAACGATCTTGTTGCAACATGATACCAACCTGCCGAGGCCGTACTCCCTAGGCTTTAGAGTGCAGGGGACCAACGGCATCTGGATGGATGTGGCCAAAGGCATTCATATCGAAGGAAAGTCGGAAGCCCATAAATGGGATGATGCTAAAAAATGGTTAGACGAATACGATCACCCGCTTTGGAAAAAGTACGGCAATGATGCGGCAGGAGCGGGCCATGGCGGCATGGACTGGTTTGTTATCAACTCTTTCATTGAATCTGCAAAAAGGAACAAGCCCACACAGATGGACGTGTATGACGCGGCCGCCTGGAGCGCGATTACACCGCTTAGCGAACAATCGATCGCTCTTGGAAACGAAACGGTCGAGTTCCCGGATTTCACAGGGGGTGAGTGGATGTACCGCAAGCCTGTGTTTGCGCTCAATGATGATTATTAGTAAAGTCGGTTAAGAGGAATAGAAGATGCCCCAGCGAAAGCGGGGCATCTTTGTTAGGTAAGCGGGCATTGCCACGGATATTAATTCTGACTATGATCCTCTTTCATCTTTTTATGGTCTTCCTCGATTTCACGATGTTGGCTCATCATTTGATCATGCTCCTCGCGCATTTTCTGATGGTCTTCCGCGAATTTCTTGTGATCCGCTTCCAGCCTGGCCTTGTCCGCTCCGCTTTTATGCGCTTCTTCCAGCTTGTTATGCTCTTCTATAAGCGCTGAATGTTGCCTGATCATTTCGTCGTGTTGCGCAATCCATTCCGTGTGCTTTTGCTCCATCGCTGTGTGTTCACTGTCTGCGGATGCATCTGGCGCGAGTGACTGGTGCTCGGTAACCAACTGTTCATGAAATTGTTTTGCGTTCTGATGTTCCGTCTCCAGTTGCTGGTGCTCTATCTCTAACACGGCGTGTTCTTCGCTGAGCTTTTTTTCCATTTCAGAATTGTCGTTACATGCAGCTAATAAAAGGAGCAGACCTCCATAAAGAATTTTTTTCATAACTGTGGTGTTTTAAAAATTTAGTAATGAGGTTTGGTTGAGATGAAGGTAAGGTTTTTATCTAATTAATTTTATTTTTAATACATTGTTTCGCTTTTTCCAAAAAAAAAGTTTGATGAAGCGCGTTCATCAAACTTTTATATATAGTTCCTTCAAAATGTCTGCGTAAGTAAACCTTACAATCTTCCTTCCTTGATCTCGTCTACTACTGCTGGATCTAATAAGGTGGTGGTATCGCCGAGATTTTCCAGCTCTCCTTCGGCAACTTTCCGCAGGATACGCCGCATGATCTTGCCACTGCGTGTCTTCGGTAAAGCGCTTACAAATTGAATTTTATCAGGTTTGGCGATCGGCCCGATGATGCGCGAAACTGTGGCCAGCAGATCCTGCTTGGTCAATTGGTCATCCTCTTCGCGATGGTGCTTGCTGTCCATCACCACATAAGCGTAGATGCCCTGTCCTTTCAATTCGTGCGGATAGCCTACTACAGCGCTTTCTACCACGCCCGCCATCATGTTAATAGCGTTTTCCACCTCTGCGGTTCCCAACCGGTGGCCGCTTACATTCAATACATCGTCCACCCGGCCGGTGATCCGGAAGTTGCCTTCCTCATCCCTGAAAGCGCCGTCGCCCGTGAAATATTTGTCTTCGTAAGTGCTGAAGTAGGTCTGGCGGCAACGCTCGTGATCGCCCCAGGTTGTACGCAGGATGCCGGGCCAGGGCATCGTCAGGCAAAGATTGCCCGAGTAGTGCGTGTCCGTAAGTTCTGTTACCTCATTACCCTTTTCATCCACGAGCATTGGTTTCACACCTGGTAGCGGAAGCGTTGCCCAGCTTGGTTTTGCTGGCGTGATGCCCGCAAGATTGGATATCAGGATGCCTCCGGTTTCTGTCTGCCACCAGGTATCTACAATCGGACATTTTTTCTTACCGATGTGTTCGTCATACCAATGCCATGCCTCTTCATTGATCGGTTCACCCACGGTGCCCAATACTTTCAAAGAGGAAAGATCTTTACCTCTCAATGGATCCAATCCGTAACTCATTAAAGAACGGATCGCCGTGGGTGCGGTATACAAAGTGTTTACCTTGTGTTTATCCACGATATCCCAGAAACGGCCGGCATCAGGCCAGGTAGGGATGCCTTCAAACATAAGACAGGTGGCGCCTGCCAGCAAAGGCCCGTACACGATATAGCTGTGCCCTGTGATCCAGCCGATGTCGGCTGTACAGAAAAATACATCGCCCGGGTGATACTGGAATACGTTTACAAAAGAGTAGGTGGTCCAAAGCATGTAGCCCGCGGTGGTGTGTACAACACCTTTTGGTTTGCCCGTGCTTCCTGATGTGTAGAGAATGAACAATGGATCTTCCGCGTCCATTTCTTCGGCCGGCGCCTTCATCGCTTCTTCGTTCATATTCTCGATCACTTCCTCCACCTCATCTCTCCACCACACATCGCGCCCTTTGATCATACTCACCGGCGTTCGCGTGCGTGTATGGACGATCACTTTTTTAACGGTGCGGTTGCCGATCAACGCATCATCAATGATCGATTTCAGCGGGATATCTTTAGCGCCGCGATACGCACCGTCACAGGTAATAATGTATTCCGCTGCTGCATCATACAGGCGGTCGGCAATACTTTGGGCTGAAAACCCTCCGAAAATAACTGAATGGATAGCGCCTATCCTGGCGCAGGCCAGCACAGCGATCGGCAATTCAGGGATCATCCCCATGTAAATACAAACGCGGTCGCCTTTTTTAACGCCGTTATTGCGCAGTACCTGTGCAAACTCGCATACTTTGCGATGCAGGATCTTGTAAGTTAGTGTTCTTGTTTTTTCGTTGGGATCGTTGGGTTCCCATACGATCGCCGGGCGGTCGCCGATTTCCTCCAGGTGCCGGTCCAGGCAATTTTCCGTAATGTTCAGTTTCGCCCCTTCAAACCACTTTACAGAAGGTTCTTTAAAGTTCCACTCCAGCGCTTTCTTACTGAATGGCTGTTTCTTTTTCCACTCAAAATGGTCCGCAACCTCGCTCCAAAAACCTTCGGGATCTTCCAGGCTTCGCTTATAATCTTTGTGATATTGCTCTAATGATTTTATCTGAAAAGGATATGACATCGCAAATAGTTTTAAAAAAGCTAATATAGTGAACTATTTATTATTTACCCACCGATTATGCAATCGTTTGCTTTAAGAAAATGTAAATAATGAAACCAGCTGATGAATATAGGGCATCGCTCTTGTGTCACACTCTTGTGCTGTACAACATAGGGCATCAAGCATACGCACGCACTTATTATTCATTACTCACTATTCCCCAACTCTCGGCTTCCAGGGAATATCTTTCACTTTCAATAAGTCGCCCGTGTACCTGGCCAGGACGAATAAATAGTCGCTGAGCCGGTTCAGGTAGATGATGATGGCGTCTTCGACAGGTTCTATATCAGATAGGCGGACACAGCAACGTTCTGCACGGCGGCAGACACAACGGGCAATATGAAGATGGGAAATAGTAGCGTGGCCTCCCGGTAAAATAAAAGACTTCATGGGCTCAAGCGTTGCATCCATGCGATCGATTTCCTCCTCAAGCAATAAGGCATCCTTGTCTTCCAGCTCCGGGATGGACATCTTCGTTTCTTTTCCGGGGCTCAATGCCAGCAAAGCCCCGATGGTAAACAACCGGTCTTGTATAGTCAGCAGCGTCTGCTGCGAATGTTCGTCGGTCAGCAGATCTTTACACAAACCGATATGCGCATTCAATTCGTCCACGGTTCCGTAAGCTTCAATGCGAAGGTCCGCCTTTGACACTTTGACGCCCCCGATCAGAGACGTGGCTCCTTTATCACCGGTTTTAGTATAAATTTTGAAGGACATCGGATTTGAGATTTTACATTTGAACTTTTGATCCGGTCTGATCATGGTATGGTCCGGATCAATCAATGGGCCACTTAAACGGCATGATCTTTTAGTCACACTTCCAACCCTCGACCTCCATCCCCGACCCCGGACTTCCGACCTCCGACCCCGGACTTGTTTTCCTCACCCACCAGCTATCGTAGGTGACTCCACTTTCTCATCTGTTTCGATCACGCCATCTCTCAAGCGCACGATACGATGGGAGTGACGCGCAATATCTTCTTCGTGGGTGACCAGCACGACGGTATTGCCGCTGGCATGTATCTTACCAAAGATATCCATGATCTCATAGGACGTCTTTGTGTCCAGGTTTCCGGTAGGCTCATCAGCAAGGATCAGGGAGGGATCGTTCACCAGGGCTCTGGCGATGGCGACACGCTGACATTGACCTCCGCTTAGCTCGTTAGGCTTGTGATGGCTGCGATCTGTGAGACTCACTTTCTCCAGCACATGCATTGCTTTTTCATTGCGCTGGCTTTTAGATATACCTGCATAGATGAGCGGCAGGGCCACATTCTCCAGGGCTGTGAGCCGGGGAAGCAGGTTGAACTGCTGAAACACGAATCCGATCTCTTTATTTCTCACTTCTGCTAATGAGTTGTCTGTCATTTTGCTCACGTCCTGTCCGTTCAAAACATACCGGCCTGCTGTAGGGCTGTCGAGGCAGCCGAGTATATTCATCAGCGTGCTTTTGCCGCTACCTGAAGGCCCCATGAGCGACACATACTCATTTTTAAAGATGTCGAGGGACACGCCTTTCAGCACCTGGAGCTGCTGTTGGCCCATAAAATAGCTCTTGCGCAATTGTTCTATGTGGATGATGCCCTGCATGTTAATGGTTCATGGTTAATGGTCAATAGCTTATAGCAGCGAGCAGGCACCCCCACTCCCTACCTGCCATTACGCTTCTTGCTTCTTAATTACTTTTGGCACTAAAAAGAATTGGCCGTCAGTAGCAGGCGCATTCTTTAACGCTTCTTCGCGGGTCACCGAACCCTTGATCTCATCTTCTCGCAGCACATTGATCTCATCGCTCATGTGCATCAACGGCTCCACATCGCCCAGGTCCAGTTCATTCAACTTCTCCACAAAACCGATCATGTCCTGTAGATCTTTAGAGATATCCTTCTTTTCCTGCTCGGTAAAAGTCAGTTTAGAAAGATGTGCCAGTTTATCGATCAAAGCTTCATTCACTTCCATGTATCAAAAATAGTTGAAATGTTATATTCTGTGTCGTTTATATTCTAATGAGTTCCACTTCCTAAGGCATACCGAGCACTTTGGGAGCTTATTTGTGGTTTAAATACTCTTTGGCGGTTAACGCCAGGATGGGTTGTTTCCGGAAATCTTTTTTGTTTCGGGTGATGATAACATTTAGGTGATGCTCAGTAGCCGTGTACAATTGGATGGCATCTTCGAAATCTCTCAGATCAGAAGTCAATGCAAGATCTATGATCTTATCATTTAATGGCAAGACTTTGACCAGTACCTTGAATTTTGCCAATAGCTTCCGGGCCTCAGTCGTGGAATAATACTTGGATAATAAATAATGGGTGTTGGCTATAGTTAAAGAGGAGATGTGTAGCTCTATTTTCTGCATATCAGCCAGCGTGAAAAGCCGTTGCGCTTCCACGTAGAATTCTTCTCTTTTTCGAAGCAGGTCCAAAACAATGTTTGTATCAACAAAAACCGCGTCCATCAGGAATATTTCTGAGTCAAATAATCACGATAGTCCAATTGCTGCCTGGTCTCATCTTCGTTTGGGATAATTCCCGTCAGGCTTTCTACCAACTGTGTTACCGCGTGCGTTTCTTTTCCTTGTTCGTTCAGGGCAGTTAAATACCCTTCAACAAGCTGGGAAAGACTGGTTTTATGCGTTTTTGCATACTCCTTAGCACCATCTATTACCCGCTTGTTCAGGCTCAGCGTTAACTTTGTGTTCATTTTTGTGCTTGTTTTTTACGTACAAAAAAAATAAAAAAATACGTATCGGGTGGTTTTCCACTGACCGGAGATCACAGCACTTTCAAACTTTCCACTTTGTCATTATCGATCTTTTTAATCAGTGCTTCCAGCGTGTCAAATTTTTCTTCAGACCTGAGAAACTGTTTCACATAAACACGAAGCGTGCGGCCGTAGATCTCATTGTGGAAATCAAATAAATTAACCTCTATAACCCGTTTGGTGCCGTCCACCGTGGGGCGGAACCCGATGCTCATCATACCTTTCAACATCGGGCCGTAAGAGCTGTCCGCATTTTTGACGGATGCATATACCGCGTAGATACCGTCGGCCGGAAGGATCTTTTCCTGGCTCTCTACTTTTAAATTGGCCGTGGGATATCCCAATTCCCGGCCCAGTTTGTCGCCATGAACCACTTCTCCTTCAAAGAAGAAAGGGTAGCCCAACAGATGATTGGTTGTCGCTGTGTCGCCATTCAATATCGCTTCCCTTATTTTAGTAGAGCTGATGCCGATGTCGTCCAGGATATGTTTGGGGATTTCTTTTAAGCGGTATTGATATTGTTCCTGATACGATTCGAGCAGTTTATAATCGCCTTTCCGGTTTTTTCCAAAACGATGGTCATACCCGATGATGATCGTATGCGGATGGAGCTTGTCGACAAGGAAGTCTTTCAGAAATTCTTCCGGCTCCTGGTTGGCAAATACATCGGTAAAAGGCGTCACGATCACGTGATCCACGCCCATTTGTTCCATCAGTTCTGTTTTTTCGCTGAGCGTGTTGATCAGCCGGATGCCCAGGATCGACGATGCCACCACTTTCCGGGGATGGGGATGGAAGGTGATAATGACCGATTCGCCTCCTGCATCAGCCGCCGTTTCCGTCAGCTGGGCTATTATCTTCTTGTGACCTTCATGAACACCGTCAAAAGTACCTATCGTAACCACAGCATTTCTAAAAACGGGCAGATGGTTGATGTCGTAATGGATCTGCATAAAACGCAAAAGTAAGTTGATGGGGGGATAGTTCATCGTCTATAGCCCATAGAATTTGCAACCGGTAACTATGAACTATGGGCCACGAACTTCTCCGGATTGTTTTATCTTCGCGGCTTCAAACAAGGTGAGATTGGCACGGGACCCTGAAGTGTGCGACGCAAAATCGCTGATAGCAGCACTGTAGCCCGGCTCATAAAAAATATTAAGATGTCGTTATATTCCAAAAGGGGAGTATCCGCCCAGAAAGAAGAGGTACATGAAGCAGTAAAAAAGCTCGACAAAGGCTTGTACGAACGGGCATTTTGTAAGATGTATCCGGATGTGCTGGTGGGTGATCCCGGTTGGGTGAATGTAATGCATGCCGATGGCGCAGGTACCAAAAGCATTCTTGCTTACCTGTACTGGAAGGAGACCGGCGATGCAAGCGTGTGGCGCGGAATAGCCCAGGATGCGATTGTCATGAACTTAGACGACCTTCTGTGTGTAGGGATCTACGACCAGGTGGCTTTCTCTTCGACGATCGACCGTAATAAAACGCTGATTCCCGCCGAAGTGCTGAGCGAAGTGATCAATGGCAGCCAGCAGTTTTTTGACACCATGAAACAATATGGGGTCCATATCACTTTCATGGGCGGCGAAACGGCGGATGTGGGAGATGTGGTGCGCACCATTGCGGTGAATGGAACGATGGTAGCACGTTGGCCAAAAGATAAGGTCATCACCAACGAAAAAATAGCCCCCGGAAATGTAATTGTAGGATTGGCATCTTTCGGAAAGGCAGCCTACGAAACTGAATACAACAGCGGCCTTGCCAGCAATGGCCTGACGAGTGCCCGTCACGACGTGCTTCAGAAATATTACGCCGAGCATTTTCCCGAAACTTTTGAGCCGCGCCTGAGCGACGAAGTAGTTTATATCGGGAAATACCGGATGACGGACACTATTGAAGTAGATGGCGCCCAAACGACGATCGGTAAACTGGTATTAAGTCCCACGAGGACCTTTGCCCCGGTGATGAAAGCCTTACTGGAAAGGCATTTCGACAATATTAAAGGATTGATCCATTGCAGCGGCGGCGGCCAGACCAAATGCATGAAGTATGTGCCCGACCAGGTGAAAGTGCTTAAAGACAACCTGTTTACGCCGCCGGTTATTTTTGATATTATTAAAGACGCCAGCGGTGCGGACGATAAAGAAATGTACCAGGTGTTCAACATGGGCACCCGCATGGAAATATACACGACCGATGCGGCAGCGGATGACATTATCAGCGTTGCAGAAAGCTTTGGCGTGCAGGCGCAGGTTATTGGCCGCGTGGAAGCAGCCGACCGCTCTTCCCTGGAAATTAAAACAGCGTCCGGCTTGTTCACTTTTTAATATATTTTTTTTCATTCGATAGTTTGGCAATTTTTTGCTAAGTTGAACTCAAATCAGCTGTCGCGTATGGATATAGCCCCGGCCAGCACTACCAGGCAGATCGTTATTGAAACCTTTAAAAGCTTTGCATTCCGCATTTTTGAAGTTTCCAGGGAGGAGATCATCTGTAACGTATGGGCAAGAAACGAGGCAGATGAAGAAGAAGGCAGGGCGCGCTACACGGGGCTGAAAGCGTCTGATATTAACAACGACGCGATCATTACAGAATGTGTTCACTCCATACGAAAAGTCTTTCGCAATCCGGAGCCAAAATTCCTTGAATATTATGTCCACATCGGCAACCGTCCGGTGAAATTTCTCATCAAAATTATCCGCGCTCCCTACGATGATAATTTCGTCCTGGTTGTGGTGGAAAGGGTGCCGCTCAAAGAGATTAGAGAAGACAAATGGCACCTGGCCTTGGATGCGGTGGGCGATGGGATCTGGGATACCAACCTGCAATCCGGGCGTATTTTCTTTTCGCCCAAGTGGCAGGAAATGTTTGGGTATTCCGAAGATGAGATCCGGACCACAGCAGAGTGGCGAAGCAAGATACATCCGGACGATCTCGAAGCTGCGACGCAGTCGATGAATGCCCACATTGAAGGTAAAACGCCTATTTATACGGCTGAATTAAGATACCGGTGCAAAGACGGCACTTACCGCTGGATCCTGAGTCGTGGCTTGCTGGTAAGTCATACCCCTGATCAGCAACCGCTGCGGTTCATCGGTACGCACAACGACATCCACGAAAGAAAGCTGAGGGATATTGCCAACCAGGAGGACCAGCGTCAGTATAAAATATTATTTGATTACAGCGTGGTGCTGATCTGTACGCACGATCTGCAGGGCAACGTTCTCAGTGTCAACCCGTACACAACCGCATTGTTGCAATATTCTCACGATGAGCTGACCCAAAAAAATATTGCCGACCTGGTGCCTGAAAAATTCCGGAAGGAGGTGACCGATCATTATCTCCCGGCGATCATCAATGGAAATACTGCGGAAGGGATGCTGCGCATGTTGTCCCGCGACGGAGACATCAAGCACCTGTTGTATAAAAATTATTTGTTTAGCAATGCGGAAGGTGAGAAATATGTGATTGCATTTGCGCAGGACATTACCGAAAGGCTAAGGGCTGAAAGCGGCTTGCGTGCCAGTGAAAAAATATTTTCTACCTATTTCAATTTATCAGGCATTGGCATGGCGATCGTCAGCCCTTCCGGTAAATGGGAAAAGGTAAATGAGGCGCTGTGCCGGATGACGGGCTATTCAGCCGCCGAGCTCGCACAAATGACCTTCGACTCCATCACCCACCCGGATGACCTCGCCCGCGACCTGGAAGCAAAAGATAAAATGCTCAATCGGGAGATGGATCATTATGAGATAGAGAAGCGGTTCGTCACCAGGGACAATGGCATTATCTGGGTATCATTGACAGCGTCATTGGTGCGCACCGCTGAAGGACAGCCCAAATTTTTTATTTCCCAGTTCACCGACATTACTGCAAGAAAGCAGCTGACCAACGAATTGCAGGTTAAAAACCGTGAGCTGAATGCAGCTAAAGACGAGCTGATCAGCAAAGTAAAAGAGCTCGAAGAGCTGAGCCATGCCATCAGCCACAATTTGCGCGGCCCTGCAAAGAATATTAATTTACTGACTAAAGTACTGAACGTCAAATGCGGCAAAGAAACGGATAGCGAAGATGCCAACACGCTGGCCCAATCCTTCAGTTTGGAGGACCTGGCTTCGATGATTGACACGGTAGGGATTTCGATGACCAACAGCCTGGAGACCCTACTGAATATTGCTGAGATACGGCTTAATAAAGAAGTGCCGTTTGATGATTGTGATTTTGATACATCGATAGACGCTATTCTGAACCAGCTGGCGGGCGATGTAGTGCGCAAAAAAATTAACATTGAAAAGCGCCTCGACGTTGCAGAGATCCGGTATCCCAAGCCCTATCTTGAAAGTATTTTATATAACCTGATCAGCAACGCTGTCAAATACAGTAATCCGCTGGTGCCTTCTAAGATCCGGATCGAAACCGGGGTAAGCCGGGACAGCCGTGTGATGCTATCCGTCAAAGACAACGGATTTGGCATGGACATGGAAAAGTTTGGCAAAAAAATATTCAAGCTCAGCCAGGTATTTCACAAGCATTCAGACAGCAAAGGCGTCGGGTTGTACCTCACCAAAACACAGGTCGAATCGCTGGGCGGCAAGATCGAAGTGAGCAGTAAGGTCAACGAAGGCTCTATATTCACGGTGTACTTTTAACCGGACGCGATCAGGCGCCGGATTGAAGCCTGGCGACTGCCTCCGGCGGTAGCGGACTCACTTTTTTCTTACTGTAATCAAAGCATACCATCCCCGTTTTCGCAATAGCGATCAGCTGTGTGGCGTCACCCGTTTTCTTTTCTAAGCGGTACACGAGGTCAAACCCGACCCGGCTGAAATCTGTCGCGCTCACTGCCGCAATAATGGTATCTCCATAAAAAGCTTCTGCTTTAAACTCAATTCCTACATCCGCCATGATCAGGCCCGCACCTTCAAGATGCATCTCATCATAACCATGATGTTGTAAAAACTGTAGTCTTGCTTCGTGGACAATGCTCAGTAGCGAATCGTTACCAACATGCCCTCCATAATTAACATCTGTGATCCGCACCGGGATCAGGGTGGTGAATGAAAAATGATCGGGTAACGGAATTTTGATACGTGCCATGACTGTTTTTGTACAAAAATAGGCGGGTTGGCCATAAACCCTGTCACGCAGGTGCTCTTACTGAAATCTTAAAGTTGACAGCTGCCGGGTTAAATATGCCGGCTTTGGTGCCCGCCTGTCGCAATTGGCCTTTAGTTTGTCGTGTTTTCACAGCAGGATGCCCGGATATTAGAAATAAGTTTGTCAGACGTTTCAAAACAGAGCATCATGAGCACACTATTTGTATCAAACTGGATATCTGTAGATGGTTTCTTTTCCGGCCCGGAAGGAGATACCAGTTGGTTTACATCAGATCCGGAGCTGGAGCAATACAACCTGGCCCGGTTGAACACGGCGGATACGATCATCATGGGAAGGGTGACCTACGAGCTGATGGCAGCATATTGGCCGACAGACGCGGCTGCGCGTGGCTTTCCGGGGGCTTATGCTTTTATGAACGGCAGCCAGAAGCACATTTTCTCTAAGACGGTTGAGAGTTCTTCCTGGAAAGATTGTATTTTTCATGATACGGTGGACGCCGCGACCATCGATGAGATCAAATCCGCAGCTCAAAAGAATGTGGTGATCCTGGGAAGCGGAATGCTCTGCCGGCGATTGCGCGAGTTAGCATTGATTGACGAATACCATATTCTTTTAGATCCGCAGCTGATGGGTGAAGGGAGGAGATTCTTTGAGGGCGGGACAAAAGCGGCGCTGGCGCTAACCGGTCAAAAGTCTTTTTCCTGTGGCGTTCAGTATCTGCAATACAAAGTGTCGACATAGCGCAGCCCATTGAGTTTGCATCCAAAGAAATGATCTTCATTACCTTTTAATCATTATAAAACTTTTGTATGAACAACGACATGTATCCCTGCATCTGGCTGGACAATAACGGGAGAGAAGTGGCTGATTTTTATAAAGACGTCTTTCCCGATACGCAACTAACAGAAGATACCGGCCTGGTACAAATGCTCAGCATCAATGGTCAAAAATTTATGCTGCTCAGCGCGGGCCGGGAATTTAAACCTAACGCTTCCATCTCTTTCCTGATTGCGAATACGGACGAGCAGGAAACAGAGCGGTTATTCAACCGGTTGGCAGAAGGAGGCATTGTGCTGATGGCGCTCGACAGTTATCCGTTCAGCTCCAAATATGGTTGGGTGCGCGACCGGTTTGGCATCACCTGGCAATTATACACCGGTGAAAAAGGCAATACCGATCAATACTTTGTGCCCACGCTGATGTTTGTCAATGAACAAAACGGGAGAGCCAAAGAGGCCATCTCATTTTACACGGATCTCTTTCCCGGATCGAAAACAGAAGGTATCATGGAGTACGACGGGAAGGAAGATACCAAGGGTAATGTTCAGCACGCACAGTTTACGATCAATGGCTTTACGCTTGCCTGCATGGACAGCTCCATCGCTCACTCCTTTCAGTTTGACGAAGGTATTTCTTTTACTGTAGTGACAAAGGACCAGGAAGAGACCGATTATTACTGGAATGGCCTGACTCAAAATGGAGGACAGGAAAGCGTGTGCGGTTGGCTAAAAGATCCATTTGGCGTGAGCTGGCAAATTGTGCCGCGGGTGTTGCTGGAATTGACAGGCCAGAAGGACCGTGTGCGCGCTAAGAAAGTGATGGACGCCATGATGAAAATGAAGAAGATTGACATCGCTACGATCGAAAAAGCCAATGCTGAATAAGACAGTGAATCAGCCAACAATAAACCACAAAATACAATCACATGAAAGACCTCGCCTACTCAATCGTAATCAACGCTCCCCTGGAGAAAGTTTGGGAAACACTTTGGAACGACGACACTTACCGCAAATGGACCAGCCACTTTAATCCCGGATCCTACATGGAAAGCGACTGGAAAGAAGGTGGAAAAACCCTTTTCCTGGACCCGGACAGAAACGGCATGTTGTCTACCATCAAAAAATTAGACCCGCCTCGTTTAGTTGAATTTTCTCACTATGGTGAACTGCGCAATGGCGTGGAGGATACTACCAGCGAACATGTTAAGGCCAATGCAGGTTCCATTGAGAAATACGAGCTGGAACCCAACAATGGCGGTACTTTGCTGAAGGCCACTGTCCAGTCGCCCGAAGAATATGAGGAGATGATGAACAATGGCTTCAATAAAGGGTTGAAGGAATTAAAGATGCTGGCGGAGCAAACGGATAACGCGGTGGATACCAAGCCTTAACGCAAAGGAACCGTCTCCGTTGCCGGCTTTCTTAGCTGAGCCCGGCAGCAAATGCTAGCTGGCATGTTTTTAGTGCAGCTAAAGGGGATATATCATCACCTATAAAAACTTAAGTTATGTTTGATACTAAAGAGGAAAAACCGGTTCTTCAGTCAAAAGCGCTGCAACTCGTTATTCCGCAATACCGTATGCACACGCAGACCTTTGATAATGTAATCGCAGACATCAGCGGGGCAGATGCCTTAAAGCGGATCCATGATGTCACCAATCATTTTATATGGATGGCAGGTAATATCGTTAATACGCGTTACTGGCTGGCCAATATTCTTGGGGTCGAAGACACGGATCCTAACGATGCCTTATTTAAAGATGCCAAGGCGCTGGATATGAGCGTGAACTATCCGGAGCTGGGGGATCTTAAAAAGCAGTGGCATCGCATTTCTCCCCAATTATACAACGCGTTGATGAAGGCGACGGACGAGGAATTGGCGGCTCCTTATAATTTTGGTATGGGCGTAGACTTTGTCGAAGAAAACAAGCTGAATATGGTCGGCATGTGCCTCGACCGGGAAAGCTACCTGCTGGGTCAGATGGGGCTCATGAGACGGGCATTGGGATACGAAGGCGTGAAATATGACATGGACCAGGACATAGATTACTAGCGTATCAATAAACATCCAGACTCCATAAAAAAAACTGCATCAGAAAAGCCGGTAAATGGCCGCCTGATGCAGTTTTATGTTACAGTTGTATGAAGCCAAGAACGCTGATCTGTAAAACCACCGGGACTGTAGGTCATGTCTATAGTCCATAGTCCATAGTCTATAGTCCATTGCTTGTTGCCCATTGCCCATCGCTGATTGCTTACTGCCTATTGCTCTTAATTACTCACCGCTCCACGCGCCCCAATCTACCGTCACTTCAATATCCGGATGCAGGCTTTTAGCTACAGGACAGGTGTTGCCCGTATTTTTCAATATGGAGATGGTTTTTTCTTCCAAAGAAGCGAGCGCCTCCGGAATATGAACTTTCAGGTCGATGCCACTGACCCTTCTCGGATCGGCTGCCATTTTCTTCAATACTTCAATACGCACATCGTTCAGGTCAAAATTCATGGTCCTCGCTTTGATACCCATCACGGTGATCATGCAGGCAGCGAGACTGGTCGCCAGCAGATCGGTCGGGGAAAACCGCTCACCTTTACCGTTGTTGTCTACAGGGGCATCTGTTTCAAAAGAGGAGCTACTTTTAAGGTGTGTACACGTCGTTCTCAGATCGCCGTTATAAATTACTTCTGAAGTCATATTGATATTTTTGATAAAGATAATGAAGAGGCGGTCTCGAAGTGACATACACTTTTGGGACCGCCTTGTATTACCTTGCCGGTTTAGGCGACATATGGAAAACCAGGGCGCCGCCATTCAGCAGGTCACTGTGGTTGATCGAATGTGTCGTAACAGGCTTTCCATTGAAAGTCACTTTCGATACATACACGTTTTTCTCCGACTGATTCTTCGCTTCAACGGTCAGCGTCTTACCATTTTCCAGTTGAATCGTTGCGTTTTTCACCGCAGGACTCCCCAGCTGGTAAGTTTCGCTTCCGGGGGCAAAGGGATAAAAGCCCAGCGCCGTAAAGATGTACCAGGCGCTCATTTGCCCGCAGTCATCATTGCCGCCTAACCCGTCTATTGTTGCTTTATATTGCTTTTTAAGGATCATTCGCACACGTTCCTGTGTTTTCCAGGGCTGGCTTGTAAAGTTGTAGAGATAGGCCACGTGATGCGAAGGCTCATTGCCATGTACATAGTTGCCGATGATCCCTTCACGCGTGATATCTTCCGTGTGTGCAAAGAACTCGTCCGGCAAATGCATGGAAAACAGCGAGTCCAGGTGAGGCAGGAACTTTTTATCGCCGCCCATCGCCTGGATCAGGCCTTTAGGATCCTGCGGAACAAAAAGGCTGAAGTTCCAGGCGTTGCCTTCAATGAATCCCTGGCCGTGCGTAGATAATACGTCGAAATCGGATCGGAATGATCCGTCGCTTAAACGGGGCCTCATATAACCGATCGATGCATCATATACGTTTTTCCAGTTTTGAGAACGTTTCAGGAAGGTTTCATACACATCCTGGCGGCCCAGCTTTTTTGCGGCCATTGCGATGCTCCAGTCGTCAAAGGCATACTCCAGCGTGGTCGACACGGAGTTGCCGCGCTTGTCATCAGGAATATAGCCGCGTTTGATATATTCATCCAATCCGTCATAATACAACACGTTCGCTGTTTCAATGCAGGCGTCCAGCGCTTTGTTATGATCAAATCCTCCGATACCTTTCACAATGGCATCGGCGATCACGGGCACCGCATGATAACCGCTCATGCACCAGTTTTCATTGGCATAATGACTCCACACGGGAAGCATATGATGCGCGCTTTGCTGCTGATGGGCAACCATGCTTTTGATCATGTCTACATTGCGCTTCGGTTGTATAAGATTGAAAAACGGGTGCAGCGTGCGGTAAGTATCCCACAAAGAAAAAGTGGTGTAGTTTACAAAATCTTTAGCCTCATGGATATTCTGGTCGATGCCTTTGTAGGCTCCGTTTTGATCCATATACACGGTAGGTCCGAGGAACGTGTGATACATGGCCGTGTAGAAGTTGATCATGCCTTCGCGATCCAACGCGTTGATTTTGATCTTGCCCAGTTCTTCATTCCATTGTTGCTGCCCTTGCTGTTTGATAGCTGCAAAGTCCCAGCCGGGCGTTTCCGTGCGCAGGTTCTCCAAAGCATTGATGGTGCTAACCGGAGAGAGTGCAAATTTGATCTTGATCTGCTCGTTCGCTTCCGTTTTAAAATTGAAATAGGCTCTCAGGTTTTGACCGATCATCTCAGGGAAATTCTGTTGGATGTTGAAACGGCGCCAGAACCCTTGATACACCTGCTTTTTATAAGAGTTGTATCCATAACTTTCAATCGGCTTAGAGAAGGTCATGGCAAAATAAACCGTCCGTGTTTTCGCCCAGCCATGTGTCTGGCGATAGCCCGTGATCAGCGTATCATTTTCCACTCTTACAAAGGTCCATACGTTCTTATCCTCATAATTGTAAATGCCATGCATGAGGTCCAGGATGATATGCGCGTCATCAGCCTTCGGAAAGGTATACTGATGAACTCCTACGCGTGTTGTGGTTGTCAGCTCGGCCAGGATATCATGATCGTCGAGCTTTACTTTATAATAATTGGGCTCGGCCACTTCGTTCCGGTGGCTGAAGCGGCTCCGGTAGCCGGTTTCCGGCCGATCGGCTGTGCCGGGGTTAAGCTGCAATGGACCGGTTGTAGGCATGATCAGGAAGTCGCCCAGGTCCGAGTGGCCGGTGCCACTAAAATGTGTATGGCTAAAGCCTACGATCGTCGGATCGTCATACTGGTAGCCTGCGCAATAGCGATAAGCGGTACCGGTATATTTTCCGTCCGGACCTGCGTAGGGGATCGTGTCGGTGTCGGGGCTCAGTTGCACCGAACCGAAAGGAACAGTGGCGCCGGGATAGGTGTGACCCATCTTCGCCGTTCCGATCAGCGGATTTACATACTGTATCAATCCGTTGGTCTGCCCATGGGATGGCGTACCTGCCCATAACGCGGCCAGGAGAAATGGATATATTTTTTTGTTCATCTGCATCATACTTTATTTAAAAGGGCTTTAATCGATAGCCCGTCTGCTCATTAAATAGCGGGATTCTTTTTGTACACATCCCAAAGCTCGTCCACCGTTTTGCCTGTTTCTTTTTTCCAGAAATCTTCGGTGTACGTTTTGCTTCTCATGGCGTGGTCTAATTTACGCACGAGTTTTTTATCATAATTTTTTTCAATCCACACAAAGAAGCGGGCTGTTACCCTGTATGCATTAGTGTAGTGATGTTTCTCCGATAAAGCTGGAAGGCTCCAGTTGGCTGCCGGATTATTTACACCCAGGCGGTACCTCACATAATCGGCCACTCCTTCTGTAACCCAGCCCGGGCCTGCTCCGCCAGGATATGCCTGCACGATATGCATGGCTTCATGCGTCACTACGTCGAGGTCTTCCGGATTTTTGATCATCCATTCGGGGTTTACTTTAATCACACCGCCGGATGCAGCAGCGACCGCCGTGTATTCCGGATCGATTACAAAAGTAACCAGCTTCCTGGTATTCTTATTGTAGAGCTTTGCCTCCTGGGGATACACTTTGAAAAAGGTTTCGATCATACGATCGCCGGTCTTCGGATCGAATTTATCTGATTTGTTGATGAAGACCATCGTAAACTTTTTTCTTTTGATGGTGTCGTTGCTCACCACGCCCTCCAGGGCTACATCTTCCCATTTTCTTCTTTGGGCATTGGAGTCGACGCTGGTAGAAATTAAAAGGGCTATGAGGGCCGCAGCCTTAACGATTTTTTTCATTCTTATTTCTTTTAATGTGATTTGGTAGAATGGAGCCCCGGATGATTAAACACTTTCATTTCCATAACAATGAAAATTTTGATCATGTCGGGTTCATTCTTGTTTTTTATTGATTTTGGTTGAAGTATGTCTGTGATCATCCCGTATTCCTGTTAACGGGAACGGAAGAATGATCCTGTTTGGTCACGTTCGTAAGTGTTTACAACAATATCCATGCACCCGCAACGACCTTCTGAAAGAGCCCGCGGGCGCATGGATGCATTGATTATTTAGATTGCGGGTCTGTAGACAAGGAGTAAGGAGCATCGGTCTCTTTAGTTCCCTTCTGTTTGTTGGGGCTTGCCGCCATCGTGAAATGGATCTTTCCGCCTTTCATTAACGCTGAATGGCTCAGCCAGTTCTTACCGTAGGAAGTGCCGTTGAAGGTCATGTTGCTGACATAGCGATTGGAAGCGCTGTTGTTAGCAGCCGTGATCACCATTTGTTTACCATTCGCGAGGCGGATGGTTACTTTGTCAAACAGCGGACTTCCCAAGACGTATTGATCTGTTGCCGGGCACACAGGATAGAAGCCCATGGCTGAAAATACATACCAGGCGGAGGTTTGACCATTGTCCTCATCGCCGCAATAACCATCGGGTGTTGCGTAGTACAATTTATCCATCACCTCTCTGGCCCAGTACTGGCTCTTCCACGGTTCACCGGCATAGTTGTACAGGTAGATCATATGCTGGATAGGCTGGTTGCCATGAGCATACTGACCCATATTCATGATCTGCATTTCCCGGATCTCGTGGATAACACCTCCATAATACGAATCATCGAAAGTAGGCGGCATTTTAAATACGGAATCCAGCATGGTTACGAAATCTTTTCTTCCGCCCATCAGCTGCATCAGGCCATTGATATCATGAAACACGCTCCATGAGTAATGCCAGCTATTGCCTTCGGT
The DNA here is from genome assembly GCF_055693045.2 of Niabella sp. ZPM-14. Taxonomy (NCBI): domain Bacteria; kingdom Pseudomonadati; phylum Bacteroidota; class Chitinophagia; order Chitinophagales; family Chitinophagaceae; genus Niabella; species Niabella sp. ZPM-14. The sequence goes on along the minus strand of NZ_CM181148.1, from coordinate 1,307,432 downwards.
GAAAGCATCGCCCCATTTTTGAGGATTGAAAGGCGACTGGAACCGGCCGTCCTTATTCTTCCCGCGCATGAGCTTGTGTTCTGTATCAAAAAGATTTTTATAGTTCAGGCTTCTTTTTTTATAAAGATCCGTTTCCGCTTTAGGCCGGTTCAGGGCCCGGGCTAATTGATAAATAGAAAAATCATCGTAGGCATATTCCAGTGTGCGCGCGGCATTTTCGTTGATCCCGACATCATAAGGCACATACCCCAGGTCGTTGTAATACTGCACACCTTTACGACCTACCGCTGTTATAGGGCCTTCGTTGTTAGCGCCGTGGAGCAGGGCCTTATAGAGGGTTTCAATATCATAACCTCTGATGCCTTTGATATAGGCATCGGCTACCACGGAAGCGGAGTTGTTGCCGATCATGATGTCAGCGTAGCCGGGGCTGCTCCATTCGGGAAGGAACCCTCCCTCTTTGTAATCGTTGATCAGGCCTTCCTGCATTTCTTTATTGATGGAAGGGAATGCAAGATTCAGAAAAGGATACAACGCTCTGAACGTATCCCAGAAGCCGGTGCCGGCAAACATATACCCGGGAAGCGTTTCGCCGGTGTAAGGACTGTAATGTATGGGTTGGCCCTTGGCATCCAGCTCATATAATTTGTTGGGGAAAAATACCATTCTGTACAGGCAGGAATAGAACGTACGTAACTGATCTTTGTCTTTACCTTCCACCTTAATCGTATTAAGCGTTTGATTCCAGGTCGCTCTGCCTTCTGCCGCAATCTGGTCGAAGGTCTTGTTGCCGATTTCCTGCAGGTTGCGCTCCGCCTGTTCCTGGCTGATAAATGAGGATGCGACTTTGGCCGTTACCTTTTCACCTTTGCGGGCAATCCTGAAACCGATAATGGCGCCGCTGTTCTTTGTTTCCAGTAATTTCAGCGTGTTTCTGTGTATGTCCTTTTCCGTCCAGGTGCCGGTGCTGGTAAACGGCCGGTCAAACTGGATTACGAAATAATTTCTGAAATTCTTCAGGCGACCGCGGCTGTATTTAGTGGTGTACCCGATGATCTTGTTTTGTGCAGGAATGATTTCTACATAAGACTCTTTATCGAATGCATCCACCACCACGAACGCACTGTCTGTTTTTGGAAAAGTGAAGCGAAAGAAGGCCGCCCGCTCGGTAGGCGTTATTTCTGTTGTTACATCGTGATCTGCCAGGTAAACGCTGTAATAATAGGGCTTGGCTGTTTCTGCTTTGTGAGAAAACCAGCTGGCACGGCCATCCTGGTCTGCAACGGCTTTCCCGGTTACAGGCATCAGCGAGAACATGCCATAGTCGTTCATCCATGGCGAAGGCTGATGGGTTTGTTTGAACCCTCTGATCTTATCGGCACCATACGTGTATTGCCAGCCATTACCATTGGTACCCGTTTGGGGTGTCCATAAATTCATACCCCATGGTCTTCCGATGGCCGGGTAGGTGTTGCCGTTAGACAGGCTCACCTTTGAGTCGGTGCCCATCAAAGGGTTTACATAATCTACCAACTCTGTTTGAGGGCTTAGAGTGGATTGTGCTGACAGGACAGACGCAGAAAAGCAGCATGCGACCAGCAGCGAAGTCGTTTTTGTCATTGTTGAATTAAATGTTTGTAATGCTATAAAAATAATCAGCAATTTTCTTGTGGCTTGCAAACAAAACCTGAACCAATTGTTAACGCAGTTACAAGTAAAAAGGGCCGGCAATTCGCATTGCCGACCCTAATATACAATTAAACTGGAACTTACTTAAAGGTGATCAGTCTCCATTCACTTAGTTGGAACAGGCCGCCTATTGAGTTGCCGTTCAACGCTGAAATGTAGAGCCTGTAGTAACGATAGGCTGTTTCGTTTTCGAATTCAAAGAAACTGGTTTGGGTTCTTGATCCGAAAGTAACGCCGGTCCTGTTGTCCAGCTCTGTCCAGTTGGTACCGTCGTTAGAGCCCATGATCCGCCAGTCTCTCGGATCGCGCTCTGGTGCGTCGTTGCCCGAGGTGAGCGTGTAGGCGCCGATCACTTTGCCTTCCTCAAAGGTCAGCTGTGCCCAGAAGCCTGATGGGAAGGAGTGCAGCAGGAATTTGGTGCCTGTGTTGTTATCCACAAGCTTGGGAGATCCTTCACCACTACCTGACCCGTCCCTGTGTTCCTGGGAAACGGTGAGCTTGGCCAGCTGTGTGATATCTGTTTCTTTCCGTACGATATCTTCAATCCGGAAATAGGCGATCTTCCGGGACGTATCGATAGGCGAATTGCCTGCCGACATCAGCTGAACAGGCAACATATACTGGTGATCCCTGGACAGCTTTTTAGATGCAACGGCGAAGGAAAGCGGAACGGAAGTCGTCTTCCCCGCTCGGATCACGGAGCTCAATCCTTCCAATGTGTAAGCCGAGTCGGGCAACAAGGCATAGCTCGTGCCATACATCGCATTGTAGGCGCTCACCAGCTCGGGTTTTAATTCGAAGTTCACCGGGATGTCCTGCTCCGGGTAATTCAACCCCGCATATGCAGCTCCAAATACAATTTTCTCTGCAGAATCGGCCAGCACCAGGTTCAGCGTGCTCTTTTCCGGATGGGCCTGGGGCATGTAGATGGTACCTTCGAATGGCACCGAGATGGTATCGGGTTTGTTGCAGGCCGCCATCAGCAAGCCGGCTGCCAACCACCAGGATATTTTTTTTGTGGTATATTTTTGATTGTTCATCTTTTAAGTTTTATTGATTTTCAGAAGGTCTACCAACCGGTGTTCTGAACCAGGTTTTCATTTTTCAATACCTCGTTGTTAGGAATGGGCCACAGGTAGTCGCGGGCGCGGAAGATCCTTGTTTCATGCACCACTTTCTCGTAGAAGGCATCTCCGTTCTTAGAAAGGTCCATACCGTAAAAAGGTCCGTTGTTCGTTTCGTCAGCGATCAGCCAGCGTCTTGTGTCAAAGTACCTTACGTTTTCGAAAGCCAGTTCCACCATGCGTTCATGACGGATCGCTTCGCGCATGGCGCTCTGAGAGGCCGGAGCGGGCAGGTTCTGCGAGCCGTACACGGGTACTCCTGCTCTGGTTCTTATCAGGTTTAAATACCTGAGGATCTCAGGGTTTTGCGGATCATACTCATTAAGTGCCTCAGCATAATTCAGGTAAAGATTCCCTAATCTTAATAATAACGCGCCCCTGCTGTTGGAGTTCAGGATCACATTCTTTCTAACGATATACCCGGTAGGCGTTACATCTGAAGTGCTTTGAGAGCGACCTGAGTTGCCGCTGTATTCCATGTTCGTGATAATCGGCGTAGGGTTGGAGAACTGGTTCAGCCAGTAGCTTTTGTTGTAAGTAACGCCCACATAAAAGCGGGGTTCCCGGTTGACCCATTGATTGAACGTGCTTCTTGCTGTTACATCAAAAGGAGCTTTGTAGTTGGAAAAACCTGTCGCTACATAACCGGAAGATGAATGAGTAATGGGCAGACCGTTGGCCATGAAATAGGCGTCCACCATTTTCTGGGTTACCCCCAATGCGCCGCCGCCCTGTGCACCGGAAGGATAACCTACATGCTTAGGCGTTTTGTCGTATTGAGAATAGTTGCCGGAGTTAGATCTGGCGAAGATCCACTCTTTATTCCAGTTCACGCTCATCACGTTTTTGGTGGACAGGTAAGCCTGCAGGAAAGGATCGGCGTTGGTTTCTACATACAGGTCATACACACCTGGTACAAACTCATCGAAGAATGCTTTGTGCGCATCGGCTGCGGTCTTCCATTTGTTGACGTCATAAGACTGGCTGATCAGCTGTGTGCCATCAGGGTTTCTTAAGCTGGCATAGGCCGCGTTGCCATTGAAAAGAGGACTGGCGGCGAGTAACAGCGCTTCTGCTTTATAGGCTTTGGCCATCCCTTTGGTGCAACGTCCCCATTCACCGTTCAATGGGTCCACACTCAGATCGTTGTATGCCGCGTCTAATTCTGAAGTGATAAAGCCGATACATTCATCGAATGGGGAGCGTGTGAGTTTGAGGTCTTCAAGCGGCGCTTCAAAATCCAGCAGCTCATCGCCGAGCATAACGGCAGGACCATAGATCCTTACGATCTGCAGGTAGAAGAATGCGCGCAGCGCTCTGGCTTCCGCCTTATAGCTTCTTTTTAAAGAGCTGTTGATCTCCGCTTCGCTGGCTTTATCGATGTTGTGAATAAAGAAGGTCGCATTCCTGATAGCGCGGTAATACTGGCGCCAGTAGTGGGCTACGGTGCCATCCGTGTTGGCCCATACGCTCGAATTAAGGTTGTTGCCGTAGTTGAAGGGCCAGTTGTATTTCGCTTCGTCGGAGGCGGTTGTCCACACGCCCGAGTTGTCTGTAGCGGTGTACCGCTGGTTTAGCTCGTTCGGTATCGCGTTATAAATATTGGCCAGGAAATTATCCGTGCGGGATTTGGACTTGAAGATGTCTTCTTCCGTAAGGATATTATCCGGTATCTGGTCTAAATACTTGCTGCAGGAGGCTGTTGCGAACAGTAGTCCTGCGGCCAGAAGGTATATGAGTTGTTTCATTTTTTACTAATTGAATGAAAAGGGAATGGGATTAAAAATTAGCCTGGATGCCCAACGAGATGGTCCTGATGTTCGGATAGCTCGCGCCGTTGTTCGTATTCAGTTCAGGATCCCAGAGTTTGAATTTGCTCCAGTAGAACACATTCACACCCTGCAGGTAAAGCCTTCCGCTTTTTACACCGAGGTTAGAAAGCATGCCTTTGGGGAAGTTGTAACCGAGGTCTAATGTTTTCAGACGGATAAAATCAACATCTTTCACCCACCAGGTGCTGGCTACTGCGTTGTTTTGATTCACTACGTTGCCATAACCTAACCTTGGATAAAACGCTTGCTGGTTGGGGTTTTCGGGCGTCCATCTGTCTGTAGCCAATGCAAAAAGATTGCTGCGTTCAGGGCCGGTGCTGTTGTTGAAAGGAAGTATGCCGTCGCCGCTTAACATCCTGTCTGCACCTTCAGTTCCCTGGAAGAAGGCACCCAGGTAGAACTGCTTCCACGTCACGTTGAAGCTGGCGCCAAATATGAAGTTGGGCACATCCCCGTTGCCGATGCGCGTTACGTCATTAGCGTCTACCACACCATCGCCATTCAGGTCTTTATATTTAATATCACCCACGCGAACGGCTCCGGTCCTTTGAATGGGGCTGTTCCTGATGTCCTCCTCGCTCTCAAATAAGCCCAGGGCCACATATCCATATCTCGATAAAGAGTTGAACCCGCGACGCTCCATGTAAGGATAGGGCTGAACCGGCTGGTCATTCTCAATGATCATGTCGCGATTGTAAGTGACATTCGCCCTGAAGTCCCAGTAGGTCTGACCGACAGCCAACGGATTGGTCTCTAAAGTAAAGTCAAAACCCTTGTTAGTCATCGATCCGAGGTTGCCGTAAGGGCTGCTGTTGATACCGATATAATCCATCAACACGCTGCGCTGCAGGAAGATCCCCGTGCGTTTGTCGTTGAAGAAGTCTGCTGTAAGAGATATTTTGTTATTCAGTGTTTTGATCTCTACGCCGAAGTTTTGTTTGTGCACTTCCGACCATCTCACGTTAGAACCATATTCCGAGATGGCGGTACCGCCGTAGCTCACATTGCCCACGCCGTTACCAAAGGTATATCCCGCGGCGCCTGCATTTACAATGGTTAGGAAGCCAAACCTTCTGCCCCCTGAACCCGATCCGATAACCCCATTAGAATAACGAAGCTTCAAAAAGGTGATCACATCTTTAAAAGGCTCGAAATATTTTTCATTGGAGATGACATAACCCGCACCAAAGGAAGGGAAGAAACCAAACCTATTTTCCGGCGCGAAGTTCTCAGAGCCGTTGTAACCGAAGTTGAACTCGCCGAAATACTTGTTGTCGTAAGCGTAAGTAGCACGACCTACCAGGCCACGGCTCCGGATCGGTAATGATGACGTAAGGTCATCAGCGAAAGCTCCGATTTCCTCTCTTTGGTTGTAGAGGATCATCGCGGTGATATGGTTTTTGGAATTGATAATATCGCGGTCGTAATTGAACGAGGCTTCGAGATAATTTCTTCTGTTTGCGCCGTTAGATCTTTCGTAATTCAGATCATCCGTACCATTCTGCACCAGGGTCAGGTTCAGGCTGCCATCAGGCAGATAAGGATTGCCCCTGTCCAGCTGGTAGGCGCTCCTGTCGCGGGTACGCTCGATAGAGTGGGAGTTCCATACGTCAAATGAATACAGTACAGTAGCGGACAAGCCTTTCACGATCGAGCCCAGATCCTGCGTCAGGCGGGCGTTTGAGTACAATTGGTTGCTGGCAGTGTTTACGTATCCTCTTTGAGTGATCAGTCCCCAGGGGTTCGGCTGCGCGTCTGTTGACTGGTTCACGGCAGGCAGTAAATTACCCGGATACATGACCGGATACAGCACCGGGTTGGTTTGCATCACGCGTGCAAAAGCGTCCTGCGGGCTGGTACCAGGCATGTTCGTGTTGGTTACATAGCCCTGAATGCCCAGGTCGAATTTGGTCGTCTTCGTCCAGTTCATGTTCACGTTAGATGTGAAGTTGATCCTTCTGAAACGCGCGTCAGCATTGTAGCTTTGCAATTCATCGAGCTTTAGCAAACTGTTTTCTTCATAATAGGCAAGGCCCACATAATAGTTGGCGTTGTCCGCACCGCCTCTCGCGCTGAAGTTGGCCCTGCGGTTCAGCGATGTTTTGCCAAACAAGGTATTCATCCAGTCTACATTGGGGTATACATAGGGCTGGTTGCCGGCGACCGTGCTGTCGATATAGGCCTGCGAATATTCCGGTAATAAACCGCTCGCCGTCTGCGCTTCGTTACGCAGTTGCATGTAAGTCACGCCATCCGTCAGTTCCGGCAATTTGGTGAAAGAGTTGTAACCCTGTGTGTAGTTAAACATGAGCGTTGGCTTGCCGGTGCGTCCTTTTTTAGTGGTGATCAGGATAACGCCATTGGCACCTGCGATACCGTAAACTGCAGTGGCAGAGGCATCTTTAAGTATTGAAAACGATGCGATATCCTCAGGATCGAATGCATTGACGTCCCTTCCGATCACCCCGTCTACCACCACCAGCGGGCTGCTGGAGTTGTTGCCAAACGTAGAAATACCGCGGATCCACAGGTCTGCACCGTTGGAACCCGGAAGCCCCGTCCGCTGCACGCCTATCAGACCGGCAATACGGCCGGACAACGCGGCGCTGAGGTTTGCGACCGGCACCTTAATTTCTTCCATGTCTACTGTAGACTGTGCGCCCACCAGGCTGATCTTTTTCTGCTGACCAAATCCTACGACTACAACATCTTCCATGCTGCCCGCGTTGGCTTCGAGGACGATTTGTACGTCAATTTTGTCTGTGAAGATCCACCGGTAATCTTTGTAACCGATGAAAGTGGCAGCCAGGCTATCGCCTTTGACAGCCGTAACGGAGAAAGTTCCTTCGTCGTCAGTCAATGTGGCCTGACCGGACCGGAGGTTTTCGATTGATACGCCGACCATTGCGGCATTGAGAGGGTCTTTCACTGTTCCTGTAATCGTGATCTCCTGCTGGGCACGGATTTCCGGCAATACGAAGAGATGAAACAAAAACAGCAATGCACACGCCTTAAGCAGTGTTCGTTTAGTCATCGTTAAATTGTTTAATCGGTTATAGAAAGTCAAAATGCTCACTTAGAATTGGGGATACTTCCCGGGCCATGATGCGAGGGCAAATTTTGGTTATGAAGTAATCCTTTTTAAAGTACAGGGACTAAGGTATTTTTGCTTCCTCTAACATTGTAATAACAAAAGCCCAACAAATTGTTAACATAATTTTAATAAGGCCTTTTTATCCATCGGGATCATTAGTTTTAAATTTTTATTGAACGCTATGCAATCAGCAATCCTCAGGCTCCGGTTTGTTGCCATCGCCAGCTTTATCGTGTTGGCTGCGGTGCAATACTTTTTAGTATATAATACTTACGAGTTGAAGAACGATCAGTTTTTCATTGCTGAAGCGGGTCAGATCAGGGAGGATTATAATTACGCCATACGAAACGACAAGATCTTTCCGGGCGGACAAGCTATCATTGACAGTTTCCTGATCCGCAATATGGATGAGATGGAGCAGTTGTTTAAAACTGACGCGGATCGCTTTTCCATATTTACTCAAAAAGTGTGTGACAGTATCTTTCACGCGCTAAGCCGCCAAAGCAATGTAGACAGCCTGATGCAGGCCATTATAAAAACGAATGAGCTGGAAGATGACCTGGTGTGGTTGTCGCGGGTGGAGCAGATCGCCATCACGTTTAATGGTAAGCAATATGTGACGCTTTATGACCGATCGAGCAAATATCCTTACGTTGACGCGCGTTACCAGAAAAACGGTGCGGTGATCAGCGGGACGCTCGAAAATCCGAATCCGTCCAACCTGGTTTCTGCAATTACGATCAGCACGCCCACCGCTTATTCTTCAAGGATCGCATTTTCATTGTACACCGATACGCCGCACCGCACCCGCGCAATCATCCGGCAGATGCTACCCACGTTGCTGCTGTCAATTCTATCTATATTAACACTGGCTATTATCTTTTACGTCACATTCAGAAACTGGCTCAGACAAAAGAAGCTGGCGGATATGAAATCAGATTTTGTAAACAGCATCAATCATGAGTTCCAGACGCCTCTTTCAGCCATCATTGTCGCTAACAAAACATTGGAGAAGGACCAGGTGAGAGATCATCCGGAAATGGTTGCTTCCCTTACCGCGGTGATCGGCCGCCAGTCGGAGCGGTTGAATAATCTGTTCCGGCAGGTGATCGACATCACAGTGATGAACGAAGCTACCTTGCAGAAGGAGCCGGTCATTATCGAATATTTTTTACAGCAGATCGTAAACGATTATATGATACAGGCCGATAATCAAAAGGTGGAGATCAGCTTCAACGATTCCGGCAATCGCCATGAAATATTACTGGATAAATTCTGGGTGACCACCATGATCCTGAATGTTATTGAGAATGGCCTCAAGTATAATACCAGCTCGCTGAAACGAATTAATGTATTCACAACTGAAACGGATAGGCAACTGGAGGTGCATATTGCGGATAATGGCGTAGGTATTCCTCAAAAGGATTTTCAGAATATCTTTGAAAAATTTTACAGGAGTACAAAACTGGTGGATAACAAAGCGATCAAAGGTCTTGGCCTTGGTTTATATTACACGAAACAATGTATAGAAGCCCACCATTGGAGCATTGATATAAAAACGGTTGAAAAGGAAGGTACGGATTTCACTATTATCATTCCGCTTTGACGATTGGCAAGCGATAGCCAGGAGCCCAATAAGCGTTGCAATAACGAATGAAGCCCGAACCACTCCATGCCCTTGAGCCGCACACGGCCAGAAAATCGCAGCAAAGCTGCACGTAAAAAATGAAGGATGAAAAGTAAGATCCTATTTGTTGAAGATGAAATAGACCTGGGCAATGTGGTCCGGCAATATCTTCAGTTGATGAACTTCGACGTGGAACTGAAGACCACGGCGGAAGAAGCGTTAGAAAGTTTCAGGGAGCAAACGGGGATGTATGACATGTTGGTCACTGATGTGCAGTTGCCCGGGATGAATGGTTTTGAATTGGCAGAGGAGATCCAAAAAATAGCGCCGGATATCCCTTTCCTTTTTTTAACGGCCAGGAATGAAAAGAAAGACCGGATCACGGGTCTGAAGCTTGGTGCCGACGATTATATCAACAAGCCTTTTGATATTGACGAGCTGGTGCTGCGCGTGACCAATATCTTACGGCGCAACAGCCAGGTAAAGCCGGTGCAGCATGAAGCAACTAATACCATTCATATCGGCGATGTCGTGTTTAAGAAAGATCTCTTTAAAATTTCAGTAGGTAATGCTTCCAAAAGTATATCGCTTACGGTCAGGGAAGCGTCGTTGCTGGAATACATGTATCAACATAAGAACACAGTGATCAGGCGGGAAGAGATACTGGTGCAGCTTTGGGGCGAGAACGATTATTTCCTGGGCAGAAGCCTGGATGTGTTTATCTCCCGCCTGCGCAAGCTGCTTGCAGATTCCAGGCGTGTGAAGATCGAGAACGTATATGGTGTGGGTTTTATATTCAGTGTTAAGTAATCAAATATTCTAAACGATAGAAAGTCCTATGCAGCCGGGAGTCATCATCATCATGGGTGTTTCAGGAAGCGGTAAAACTTCCGTTGGCCGGGCGATGGCCGCGGCTACCGGCGCGGTATTTAAAGATGGTGACGATTTGCATCCGCCGGAGAACATCGCCAAAATGGAGGCAGGCATTCCCTTGACTGATGAAGACCGTGCTGGTTGGTTTGCCATTATTATCGCGGAGGCAAAGGCGCTTCAGCACGCTGGGAAAAGCATGGTGCTCGCTTGTTCAGCGCTGAAAAAGCAATACCGGCAGCGGTTGAGAACCGGCATCAGCGGACCCAGGTTCGTATATCTGAAAGCCGGATATAATCGCGTGTATCAGCAAATGCTTCAGCGCACCGGCCATTTTATGCCTGTAGCTTTATTAAAGAACCAGTTTGAAACATTAGAGGAACCCGAAGCCGAGGAAGATGTGATTACCATTGAGGTGACCGGAAGCCTGGAAGACACCGTGTCGGCGGGTCTGCAGGCGATCCGTTAAATTTTTAATGTAAGATCAGTCAACGACTTCCTGAAAGCATGGGTTCACTTAACCTTTTTAAAAACGAATGCTATGTCCGCCGTGTTCATACTTATAGCCGGAATTCTGTTGTTATTGTTATTGATCGGGGGCGCTAAGCTGAATGCCTTTACAGCGCTGATCGTGGTCGCGTTGCTTATTGGTTTTGCCAATGGGATGAAGGCGGATGGGATCATTGCGTCCGTGTCAAAAGGGATCGGGGATATATTGGGCCCTGTGATTACAGTGTTGGGATTCGGTGTGATGCTCGGTAGTATACTGACTGAAACGGGAGCGACGACCCGCATTAGCGAGCGGTTGCTCCGCGTATTTGGTGCAGGCCGTGCGAAGCTCGCCGTCTGCATTACCAGCTTCTGCGTAGGCCTGGCTTTGTTTTACAATGCAGGGTTTATTGTTTTGATACCGCTGGTATTTGCCATTGCTTATACCACCAAAGCGCCGCTTGTTTATCTTACCATTGCGATGGCGGCGCCGCTGTCGGTAACCCATGGTTTCCTGCCACCACATCCGGGGCCGGTGGTGATCGCCAATATTTTTAAAGCAGATATCGGTCTGACCTTGTTATATGGCTTAGCCATCGTGATACCCATTCTTGTGCTGGCAGCGATTGTTTTTCCCGAGCGAATCAAAAACGTGGTAGCGCATCCGCCTAAAGGTATTTTTAACGACGATGCTCTGCAGATGAAAGACCTGCCAGGATTTGGTATCAGTCTTTTTATTGCATTGATACCGGTGATATTGCTCATCGTTGCTACGGCTTTGCTGCCCTCGTTCGCTGAATCATCCAATGGCTACCAGTGGTTGAAATTTATCGGTGATCCCGGCATATCATTGCTGATCGCCGTGTTGCTGGCGGTGTTGTTGCTCGGTGTGCGGCGCGGGAAAAAGGTGAGTGACCTGATGAATAGTTCGGCGACTGCTATCGGTGCTATCGCGCCGATCATCCTGATCACCGCAGCAGGCGGAGCCCTCAAGCAAATTTTGATCGCCAGCGGAACAGGCGATGCCATCGCTGCTTTCTTCCGGGGTAGCGCTATGAACCCGCTTCTGCTGGGTTGGCTGATCGCTACCGTGTTGAGGATCGCCATAGGGTCCGCCACTGTAGCGGGTTTGACCGCTGCGGGCATCGTTCAGCCGTTTGTAGCTGCCATGAATGTAAGTCCCGAACTGATGGTATTGTCCATCGGTGCGGGAAGCCTGATGTGTTCACACGTCAATGATACGGGGTTCTGGATGTTTAAAGAATACCTCGGCCTGAGCCTAAAGGATACTTTCAAAACCTGGACCCTTATGGAGTCCATTGTAGGCGTAGCGGGATTGGTAGCGGTATTGTTGCTTGACGTGGTATTGTAGCGCATCATCTAATCCGGTTCAACATCCAGCCGGTTAATGCGTTCTTTGTATTGAGCCGGTAACAGGATATCGCGGATCAGTCGGTCCATCTTGAGCCGTTTGCTGATCTTATAAAGCGGTACCGCTGGCTTTAAAAAGGAGCCATTTCCAAAACGCAATAATTCTTTCACTCTTGGCGGCACGACAAGCTTTTGTCCTTCCACTAAGATCTTATAACGGGTGGTGCCGAGATGCTTTTTGTATTGTTTGAAAAGGTCTGAAGTGTAGGCGCTTTTTTGCAGGTCATTGGCCAGGTGCGCTGCACGTGCGGGCAACCATTCCTCGTAAGTAAGTGGTAATTCCTTCAGGCCCATCCTGGCGCCTACTTTATAAAACACGTGGTATACCTCGTTCTTCTCGGCTGTGGAAAGTGGCCGCTCCAGTAATTCATAGGCCGCGATGGAATAATGAATAAGCATGAATAATACATCGCGGTAAGCCCAGTCAGGAATGGCAAAGCCCCGGCTGTTTTCGATTGCCTGGTGAATATGGGTGATCTGGTCAATGGCTTTATGAGCGTCGGCTTCGGGCGAAAAAACAATGTCTTTCGCGTAGCTCACCGTGGAGAACAGCCGCCCGATGGGATCGGAGGGTAGCTTGCCTGTAAAGTAAAGCCAGTCCACGGCCTTGTTTAAAGCAAACTCCGCGGCTGCACCGGCGAAAATAAAAAGGATCGTATCACTCTTGCCCCATATTTTCCTGACGATAGAATCCTTGTCCGCAAAAAGTTTCATAGTACATAAAGTTACGGCGTATCGGTTAATCGGAAACAGGGTTACGTAGCATAAGAGCGGGTCAGACCCTGCCCGAAAGGTACAGGCGGGCGTCTCGGTCTGACCAGATAAACCCCGCTATCTTTTATGTTGCTGTGGCCACGGAAATCCTTTACCGGTTTCGCAGTGGGCTTGCAGGCTGCCTAAAAACCGGCCCCAGGTGTAATTGCATTCTGCAAACATGGGTGAATAGCTTTTCCAGTGATCGTGTTTCAGTGTTAACAATGTGCCCTCGCCTGTCATGGCCTTTTGACGGATCTGATCCGCAGCTTCCGGATGCCGGTCCAGCAGTGCCGGTTCGTTGCCCGGCCAAAGCGAGAACTGAATATCGGTTCCGATCCATTCGTCAGCGCCGGCAAGGCACAGCCAGCGCACGCTTTCCGGCGGCTCCAGTGCTGTGATCTTCATTTCTTTGAAATAATTGTCGCCGAAGCCAAACCTGGCGACGCTGTTCAATTCAGGGACGGCAGTGGTTTGCGGTGTCCACCAGGCGGCCAGTCCTTCCTGTAGCGTAAGCGCCTCGTAAACCTTTAAGGCAGGGGCTTCAATGATCAGTTCGTGAAAGATAGCAGGCATAAGAAAGCGTTTTATAACAGAGAATACAATTATCGCTGATGTTGATAGATCAGTTGCACGACACCCGACCGGAAAGTTTTAGCTTCCAGCAGTTTCAGGTTCAGCCGTTCGCGAAGCCCCTCAAACAAAGGCTTGCCTTGACCCAACACGGTCGGATGAACAGATATCCTGTAAATATCAATGAGGTCGAGCGCTATGAAGGTTTTGATCAGTTGTGCACCGCCATATAACCAAATGTGCTTACCGTCCGCACTGCGTATTTTTGATACAGCTTCCGCTATTTGATCCGATATAAAAGTGGCCCGATCGTCAGTGGCCGGTTGGCTGGAGAACACATATTTCTTTTTGGAATGAATATGTTTCCAAAAGGACTGCTCGCTTTCAGGGGCATTTGTATCAGGCTGAAAATTGCCCCAGCTGTCGTAGCTGACCCTTCCGTAAAAGATCGTATCCACGCTATTCAGGAAAGCATCAAAATCCATGTCATCATCCATGATGCACCAGTCAATTTCTCCGTTGGGTCCTTCGATAAATCCGTCGAGGGTGACGGCGAGGTCTAATACTATGTTTCGCATTTTTATAGATAGGTTTTGAATTGATTGATTAAAAAGGGCGCACACCGTTAGGTTCGTTTTCATTCGGGCTCTATCATCGCGCGACGCGCACTGAACGTGTCTGCGAATATATTTGATGAGATACTTGAAATCAAGAGAAGTTGTTCACACTCGTTCAGCAGCGTGTGGCAATCAGCTTTGTAAAAAGGTGAGGTTCCGCTGGATGCCTTTAAACTTGCTTCTTTTCATCGGAGAATGCCTGAATATTTTTTTGAAAGCATCTTCTGTCATGGCTTCCCATTCTTTAGTAGACAGGTTCAGCACCTCTGGTAATGGATGGAAAGCGGCTTCCGTTGTGGGCTTGCTGAAACGGTTCCAGGGACAAACATCCTGGCAGGTGTCGCACCCAAACATCCAATTATCAAAATGATGGCTCATTTCTGAAGGCAACAGCATGTCTTTCAGTTCGATAGTGAAATAAGAGATGCACCGGCTGCCGTCTACCACTTTATCCGGCAAAATAGCGCCCGTGGGGCAGGCGTCGATACACCTGGTGCAGGAGCCGCAAAAGTCCTTGGCAAACGGATCGTCGTAATCCAGTTCAAGATCCGTGATGAGCGTGGCGATAAAGAAAAAAGAGCCGTTCTTCCGGGTGATAAGATTCCCGTTTTTTCCCAGCCAGCCAATGCCGCTTCTTTTAGCCCAGCTTCTTTCCAGGACCGGGGCAGAATCTACAAAACCTCGTCCCTGGACCTCGCCTGTTTTTTCGCGCAGGCGGAAGAGGAATTCGTTCAGCTTTTCCCGGATCACTTCGTGGTAATCGCGGCCATAGGCATATTTGGAGATCCTGGGCGCTTCCGGGTTTTGTTGTTGAGCAGGAAAATAGTTGAGTAGCAACGTGATGACAGACTTAGCGCCGGGCACCAGCCGCGTGGGGTCTATGCGCAGATCAAAATGGTTTTCCATGTACTTCATCTGGCCGTGCATGCCCTTGTGCAGCCATTGCTCCAGCCGTTTCGCATCGTCATCCAGGCGGACGGCTTTCGCGATGCCACAATAGTCAAAGCCGAGCTCTTTGCTTAATTGCTTGACCAATAAGGTATGTGCTGATCTCGTAGACAACAGGCGGCAAAGGTATTAAATAAGTTGACAGTTGACAGATGACAGATGAGGGTTGACAACACCACAGGTTTTTCGCCAAAGCAAAAATAGCGGGTGATATACTATTCGTGATCTGTCAGCTATTTCTCAATCCACTTCAGGCAAACGGGTGAAGGCACTTTAATACTTTTCCCGGTATTGGTGAGCAGGCCCGTTTTCAGATCTCTTATAAAGATGGTAATGTTGTTCGATTTCTGGTTGGCTGCCAGCAGGTAACGTCCTGAGGGATGAATGGTGAAGTTTCGGGGGAAGTTGCCACCCGTGGCTTGTTCTCCTACGTAAGTGAGTTGACCGGTTTTGCTGTTCACGCGATGGATCTGCAGGGTGCTGTTGCCCCGATGCGAGGTGTAAAGAAACTTTTCATCAGGCGAGAGGTGTATGTCTGCGCTCGCGCCGTTAAAAGCCTCGGGTAAATTATTGATTCGCTGAACGGTATGGTGTTGATTGCCTTTTCGTTCGATGACGGTAATGGCGCCCGACAGCTCCTCGATAATGTAGCCATACCGGCCACTGCAGGTGAAGACGATATGCCGCGGACCGCCGCCGGCAGGAATGGTAATGGCTTCGGTTTGATTAGTATCCAAGTGACCGGTAGTTACGTCAAACGGATAGATCATCACTTTGTCGATCCCCAGATCGGGAACATAGAGAAACTTGTTGTCTGGCGATAGATAAGTGCAATGGACATGAGGGCCTTCCTGCCGTTCCCGGTTGGGGCCGCTGCCCTGATGCCGGATCATCTGGTGCACTGCGCCGATGGATCCATCGCTGTTCAACGGATGTACCGTTAAGTTGCCGCTGCTGTAATTGCCTGCAAACAACCACTTGCCGGTTGGGTCTATGCTGATATAGCAAGGCGCGCTTCCATTAACACTCTGACGGTTTAAAGGAGTGAACGCCGTTTGTTTTTTATTATAGGAAAAGGAGGACAGACTTCCTTCGGTATTTTCGTTAACACAATAAATAAAGTCGCTGTTTTTGCTGATGGCCAGGTAAGAAGGATTATCAGTACGGGCAGAACCTGCCTTTTTTGCCTCGCCGGTTGTCAGGTCAAAATCAAAAACATAAATGCCTTCGCTTTCATTGTCATTCGTGTAGGTGCCAATGATGAGTTGCTGTGCCCGAACCTTTTGCGTGAGCAGGAACGCGAAGCATACTATGGCAATGACGATAATTGTTTTCATTCGTTTATGTTTTTATTACAGGATCAGTTGATGAAACCGGAAGGACGCGCTTGTCAACTGTTCCCGAAATGGCCAACCTTTACGTTGAACATTTCCAATTTCCATTTCTTTGGTATAAAAATAGCTATAATTCATCAGAGAGCAGAAGCAGGGCAGGAGGCTGAGCAAACGCGCCGGTAAAACATTTATTATAAGTTTTTTAACAACGCCTGACAAACCGTTTTCCCTTCCGGATGCTCTTACTATCAAAGAGCTCTCGATAATATTTTTTTAAGCTACTAAACGTATAAAAATGAAAAGATTTATATCCATATCGCTGGTGATATTAGCTGGTGTTGTTTTACTGGCAAGCTGCCGAAAAAGAGATTACCATTATGATGAACCTAACGATGACCGCGAATACTGGTATTCCCAGGAAAGAGGTACGGTAGAATGGAGCTCCGATGTTTGTGCCTATTTTGTAGTGGATCTCGGGGATACTTACGCGATCATGCGCAGTCTTACTTCGGCCAATGATTACCCTTTCCCTGACGATTATCTTTACGGGAATTACAATAACCTGGGAACCCGTGATTATTTCAATGACGCAGGCTCGGACAATTTCCTTGATGGTTATGTGATGCGTGCTACGCTGGTGGAATTCGAGGCCAGCAGAACAGTAGCGATTTCGAAAGCGGAGAACCAATATTGTGGTGGTATCGTTTCGAAATCGATGAGCACCAGACAAAGACCTAATAGTCTCCGCGCAATTAAATAGCAGTGTATCCGTTCTCTATAAAAAACAAGGGCCGCAACTATTGCGGCCCTTTTATTGGGTTAGAGCGAAGAATTGGTAAGTAATTTCGTACTATATTCCGTACGTTTTATTAATTCGATAAAAGTGTATCATGCCTACTACAAAACACAAGAAGAAAACATTCATAATTTCGGTTACTCAATTTAGAGATAACCTGAAGGGGTTTTTAGATAAATCAAAAACGGAAAGAGTGATTGTGCACAATTCGAAAGGGTCTTTTGTGATAGTTCCTCTTGAAGATGTAGGAATTGACGTATCTTATAATAAAGACTGGCTCGCCAACATGAAAAAAAGTGTGAGGGAAGCAAAGGCCGGTAAGCTCACGAAGATAGAACTGGATACCTTATGGAAATAGTTTTTACTGACACGGCGCTTTCCCATTTAATGGTGTGGAAAAAGTCTGGCAATAAATCTGTTCAGTCCAAAATTCAAAAGCTGCTGAAATCAATTCAACAAACACCCTATTCAGGAATCGGACAACCAGAACAGTTGAGATACGAATGGCAGGGATTCTAGTCGAGACGGATTACTAAAAAAGACAGATTGATTTATCAGGTAGTGCGCAACAGGGTTATTGTCTACGCACTACTGGGTCATTATGAGGATCATTAACTAATAAGTCTCCAGCGCCTTTGAAATTTTATCCCGCTGTTCCTCATCACTTACTACCTGCGGCTGGAAAGCCTCGCCAATCACTTTTTCGTACAACTCGATATACCGGCCGGATATCGTATTGATCCAGTCTTCCGTCATTTCAGGGACCTGCTGGCCTTCTTTGCCCATAAAGTTATTTTCAATCAGCCACTCGCGGACAAACTCTTTACTGAGCTGTTTGGGCGGCTTGCCCGTTGCTTTGCGCTCCTCATCGTGATAACCACCCGGGCCGTCTGCATAAAAATACCTGGAACTGTCGGGTGTATGAATCTCATCCATCAATACGATCTCGTCGCCCAGTTTGCCAAACTCATATTTTGTATCAACCAAGATCAATCCCTGCTTCAAAGCCAGTTCCTGCCCGCGTCTGAACAGCGCCAGCGCCAGCTGCTCCAGCTGTTGCCACTCCGCCTCGGTGGCCAGCCCCTGCGCAATGATCTCTTCTTTGCTGATATCTTCATCATGTCCCTCGCTGGCCTTGGTGCTTGGCGTAATGATCGGAGTGGGAAACGCATCATGTTCTTTCAGTCCTTCCGGAAGGGGCACACCGCACAGGCTCCGCTTTCCGCTGTTGTAGGTTCGCCAGGCATGCCCGGTCAGGTGTCCGCGCACCACCATTTCAATTTTAAACGGCTCGCATTTGTAGCCGATGGAGCTGTTGGCGGTTGGGGTTTCCAGCAACCAGTTCTTACAAATATCCTTGGTAGCATTGAGCATGTAAGCAGCGATCTGGTTCAGTACCTGGCCTTTATAAGGTATAGGTTTAGGCAAAATTACATCAAATGCGGAGATACGGTCAGAGGCGACCATCACTAACAACCGGTCACCAATCGTATAAACATCTCTTACCTTTCCCCGGTAGAAATGTGTTTGCTGCGGAAAGTTTAATTCAGACATAGCGCGAAAATAGTAAGGATCATTGATAAGTGAAAAGGTTGAATGATGACCGGGTCCGACGGTCACCGTCTGACCCGGTCATCATAGAGGAAGAACTCGTTACCAACGAAATATTTTTTGCTGATCAACTAACAAGTGTTATTTTAATAGTGTAATTGTCATTGAATGATCTCTTTTTTTTGAATCAATAAAAGAGATTCTTTAAACCAGGCTACCTGGCCGGATGCCCGATGAAGATCCGGCGGGCATTTGGCAGTAGGAAAAAACAAAAACATGAAACGATCCTGATGAAACAATGTACCCAAAACGTTCCATCAGGCCGTTCTATCCGGGAGTTGTCCACTGATAACTGATCGGACCGACCATAGAAAACTAAAAAACACATAAGGATGAAAACCTTTGCACGATTGCTCGCTACCATGACATTGCTGTGTGTCCTGTCCACCGCCAGGGCCCAGACAGTAAAGGGGGTTGTTAAAAGCGTTGAAGGAGGAGTGGGCGTTCCCGCAGCTTCCGTCACCGTTAAAGGAAGCACCACCGGCACCGTCGCTAATGACCAGGGCGAATTTGAGATAGCGGTATCCGCTTTGCCTGCGACCCTGACCGTCAGCTCGGTCAACTACGAGACACAGGATGTGGTTGTAGTAAATACCGATTTCATTACCGTTTTATTGAAACCTGTGTTGGGACAGGAAGTGGTTGTCTCCGCCTCAAGGTTTACGGAGCGGCTCATCGAATCGCCCGTCACCGTGGAACGCGTAAGTGCGGCCACCATAAAAAACACACCTACCGCCAGCTATTATGATATTATCGGCAAACTGAAAGGCGTAGATGTGGTGAATGCTTCGCTCACATTTACATCACCCACTACGCGCGGCTTTGCGGGCAGCGGTAACACACGCTTCAATCAGCAGGTAGACGGGATCGACAACCAGGCACCCGCGCTGAATTTTTCTGTAGGCAGTGTGGTGGGATTAAGCGAACTGGATGTGGAAAGCATGGAGTTGCTGCCTGGCGCGTCTTCGGCGTTATACGGATCGGGCGGCATGAACGGAACCCTGCTGGTCAACAGTAAAAATCCTTTCGACTATACGGGTCTTTCGTTCCAGGTGAAAGGAGGCGTGATGAACCTGGGCAATAAATGGAGAGACGCTTCGCCTTATCAGAACTATGCAGTGCGTTGGGCCCATAAAGTATCAGAGAGATTTGCTTACAAGATCACGACGGAATACATCCATGCGCGGGACTGGCTGGCCAGAGACTATCGTAATTACGGTCGTGTGGGGACGAACGGCATGATCAAAGATGGCACACGGGATACGGATCCCAACTATGACGGCATCAATGTATATGGCGACGAGACCACGATCAACCTGCGCTCGCTGGTATTGAATGCTATTGGTGCACAGGTGCCCTTCTGGCAATCCTATATCAATCAACTTCCTGAAAATATTCCGGTGTCGCGTACAGGATACACCGAAAATGAACTGGCCAATCCCAATACGATTAACTACAAGTTGTCCGGCGCTTTGCATTATAAGATCACGCCGAAAATCGAGACGATTTTAATGGGGCAGTTTGGTACAGGTAACACGATCTACACGGGTAGTGACCGTTATTCATTAAAAGATCTGAAGATTGCTCAGTACAAGTTAGAATTCCGGTCAGACGATTGGTTTGCCCGAGTTTATACGACGCAGGAGAACGCCGGCGAATCTCACAATCTCACGGCCACGGCAAGACAGTTCAACGAACGGTGGAAGCCGAGCACGCAATGGTACCAGGAATATGGTTTTGCTTATTTGAATGCAAAGATGGGAGGCATGGGTGACCTGGAAGCGCACAACATGGCGCGCGCTGTGGCGGATATAGGCAGGCCCGACGCGGGTTCGGCAGATTTCAACAAGCTATGGGATGAAGTGCGGCTGAAACCAATCTTTCAGAACGGTGGTCTGTTCCTCGATAAATCAGACTTGTACGTGGCCGAAGGACAGTATAATTTTTCATCTTTATTAAATAATGCAGTGGAGCTGTTGGCCGGTGGCAACTGGCGCCAGTTTGTACTGGACAGCGACAGTACCTTGTTCTATGAGCCCAATGGTCCGATCAGGATCAATGAAGTAGGCGCTTACGTGCAGTTGGGTAAGGAGTTGATCAAAGACCGCTTAAAAGTGACGGCTTCCGGGAGGTATGATAAGAATGAGTATTTCAAAGGCCGGTTCACGCCCAGGTTTACCGCGGTGATACAGCCCGCAAAAGATCATAATATCCGTTTATCTTACCAGACGGCTTATCGCTTTCCCAGCACACAGCAGCAATGGATCAACCTGGCGGTGGGTAGCGGCACCTTGATCGGTGGCAACCGGGCTATCTGGGAAGCGTACAACCTGATCAATAACCCGGGATATTCCGCACCGGAATTTATCGCCGATCCGAATAACCGTATCCCGGTAACTTATAAGGAAGTGAAACCGGAAAGTGTGGTGAGTTATGAATTAGGCTATAAGGCACTGCTTGCGAAAAAGATATTCGTCGATGCCTATGTCTATACCGGCACTTATGAAAATTTTATTGGCAGGAGAGATGTGGTCCAGTTTTACGACGCGAGCAATCCCGAGGTGTATCGCGGCATATCGGTGGTGGTAAATTCAGATGCAAAAGTAAAAACCTTTGGTTGGGGAATGAGCTTCGACTGGAGGTTGCCGTCCAACTTCTCGGTCAACGGAAATATCTCTTCTGATGAGATCAAGGATGTCCCTGATAACTTCCGTTCCTCATTCAACGCGCCCAAATACCGGACCCTGCTGGGTCTGACCAATTCCGGTTTTGGTCCCCGCGATCTGTTCGGGTTCAACCTGAACTGGCGCTGGCAGGACAAAGTAGTGTTTGAGGGAGATTTTGCCTCGGGCACGCTCAATCCGATCCACGTTGTAGATGCGGCGCTTTTGTACAAACTGCCGGCTTTAAAATCACAGGTGAAGCTCGGCGCTAATAACCTCTTTAATCAGTATTATACCAACGCCATCGGCAATCCCAGCATCGGCGGGCTTTATTACCTGGCATTCACCTACAACTTACAATAATCAACCTGGCTTATACTAAACTTATTCATATGTCCATCCATCCTACATCCATCAGTAAACTACCCGCAGTGCTGCTCATCGTCGTGGTGACGTTGCTGGCTTGTAATAAAGAATTGCCGGAGGCAGAACCGCTCACGCCGGACCCTTCCCCGGAGACAGAAACGATCCTGCAGAAGCTGGATGCGCCCGATTATTCCATCCTTAAAGCGGCGGTTGCCAAGGCGGCTACCTTTGCCAGTCCTACAGGCCAGCTTTCCGATATCCTGGGCAACCCTACAGGGCAGGTCACCTTCTTCGCTCCGGATAATGCAGCGCTCCTGCGATCCTTTGCTTTGCTTGGACTGCCTGCCGATCCGGCATCACTCAATTTTTTTACTGCCGGTAAGCTGGATACTTTGTTAAAATATCATTTGATAGGTGGAGAGCAACTGACTACCGCCCGTATCAATCCCGTAGCACCCGCGCTGAATCTGTATCTGCAAAGTATGCTGGTGTTGGCGCCTCCGTCCGCTACTTTACCTCCCGGCTATAGGATGCCGGTCTTTTTAGGCAAACAGGGAACGGCGGCTTTTGCCAACAATGTTCCGATCGCAACACCGGATATCCCGGCTTCGAATGGCGTAATGCACAAAACCTATGTAGCCTTATTGCCGCCGGATAAAGTGCTCTGGCAAACCATCGCAGCTAATGCCGGCGGGAGTTATACGTATTTCCGGGCGGCTGTGATACGCGCTGATGGCGGAACCAACCCGAATGGTACCTTTCAGTCCGCGTTGAGTACGCCCAATGCAAACTTCACGGTGCTGGCGCCTACCAATGCTGCGTTTGAGCAATTGTTGATTGGCAGGATCACTCAGGCATTGGTAGCTCAGGGCACGCCGCAGGCAGTCGCCAGCCTGGCCGCGACCGGACTGGTAAATACGTATGGAGTTACTATCATTGCCGATCCGGCGTCCATACCCGTATATGGAGACCAGCTTGCCGCGGTGATGACACGTCAGGTGGCCCAGGCAATCGTAGCCTATCATATCCTGGCGAAGCCGGGTACCGTGACATTGGGTTATCGCAACTTTACGGTAAATTTCCCTGCAGGAGCTGCGGTGGCAGTGCCTACCTTACTGAACGCTTCTGTGGCTGATCATGCAGGTGTGGCGCTAAAAGGCACTTTCGGCGCTACCGGTGTTACCTCCGCCACAGCTAAAGGTTCGGGTAATGCAACCGCATCCAATATTATCCTGAGCGCGCCACCCAGCACGACTCATGATCTTAACCATATCAACGGTGTCATCCAGCGGATAGACCAGGTGCTGTTACCGGAGTAAGAAGAGTGGGTGAGGGTTTCTCTGCCGCCATTGTTCAATGCGGAGTCGAATGGAACCATCTTTTTATCTGACCATCTTACTTCGGAAAGCCCGGCATGGCTTTGATTTCTATGATCTGAGCGGTATGCCGCTTAGTATGGGCTGTCAGAAAAAGCAGTAATTGATAAGCGTCTACCGTTCCTACCGGTGTTTTAGCGAAGTGGTTGCGCAGGTCATCCTTCGTTGTCTTTACATATCTTTCGAGGTCCGAAGCCTGCTGGTTAAACGTGGCTAATGTTTTTTTGTAGTCGCCCAGTTGGCCACCTGGCTGTAAGGTTTCAGGTGCTTTTGCTTTATGGTCCCTGCTCTCGATCATGTTTTTGATCTGCTCGTCAGTGTTTTTTACCTCCTGTCTTCTTGACGGATCGGCATTCTCTTTTAATGTGCCCATTGCCCATTCAAAAATCGATTTCTCTGTAAGCGTAATATGTTCCAGACAATTCGCTATGCTCCATGAAGAATCATTGGCTTTCCAGTTGAGTTGCTTTTCAGAAAGTCCTTTGACCTCTTTCATGAGCAGCGATTGGGCCGATGTCCGGTAAGATAACAGGTCGGAACGTTCTTCAGGAGTAATAGGGTCGAAGAAGGTAAAGCTACAAAGCGTGATCAATGCTGTAAAAAATAAAAGGCTTTTCATTTTGATGGATATTTGGTTTAGAAATTAAAATGCTGTCAACAGTACAGTTGTAAAGGTACAGGATTAACGGACCGTTTGTATCGATACCAGGAATGTTATCAAGGTCGAACCGAAATTAGGAAATCAATGCCTCGAATTCAAGTATAATGCTCTTTTCGTGCATTGGGCAGTGCATTTTAGGATCAAAAAAAAGCGTCAGACCGGGACGGTCTGACGCATATTTAAACACTTCCCAGGTTATTCCGGTAAAAATATAAGCCTTACGTTGGCTGCCTATGCTGCTAAACGCACACGAAGTAAAGGCACAGACTTAAAGCATCAAAAGACGGTTCACCGAAACAGGTCTAAACGATTAAGATGGTAGTAAGCGCCGTTTTGAAGTATATCTGCTGAAATCCCTTACATCAATAAGCCGACTACTTTTTCTTTTTGGCTGCAACCTTCTTTTTTGCAGCCGTCTTTTTCTTAGCGGCCGCTTTCTTTACTGGTTTATCAAATGCGCCGGGCTCTTCCGCCACGATCATTTTTTTCACATCGTCCAGTGACACAGTGGCCAGGTCATCCGCCGTATATTTTTCGCCGTCCGCTTTTCTGCCCAGCTTGATCATCTTTTTTCCAAACCGGATAAACGGACCCCAACGGCCATTTTCCAATGCGATGTTTTCTTCCGGCCATTGCTGGATGAAACGATTGGCTTCTTTTTCTACTTTGGCGGCTATCAGTTCGTTAATGTCGTGCTGCGTCAGGTTTTCAAAATCATAACGCCGGGGAACGTTGATGAACATTTCATTCCACTTAATAAAAGGACCGAACCGGCCTTTGCCTTTGGTTACCGGCTTCCCTTCATATTCCGCGATGGGTGCATCTGCTTTTTGTTTTTCGCGGATCAATTCGATGGCGCGGCCCAGGTCTACACTGAATGGATCTTCTCCTTTGGGAATGGATATAAAATCGTCTCCGAGCTTCACATAAGGCCCAAAGCGCCCGATATTTACAGATACTTCCTTGTCTTCAAATGTTCCCAGAACGGCGGGCAACTTGAACAGGTCCATCGCTTCTTCAAACGTGATCGTTTCGATGCTTTGGCCCTTCTGAAGCGAGGCGAATTTTGGCGTCTCATCTTCATCGGCACTTCCGATCTGTACCATCGGACCGAAGCGGCCCATCCGGGCGATCACCGGTTTGCCGGTTTGCGGATCTTTACCCAGCTCGCGCTCGCCCTTAATACGCTCCGCTGTTTCGATGGTCTTATCAACGTCTTCTTTAAACGGGTTATAGAATTCGTCGATCATTTTATTCCATTCGAGCTTCCCTTCTGCCACATCATCAAATTCGTTCTCGATCCGCGCCGTGAAGCCATAGTCCATGATATCATCAAAGTACTGCTTCAGGAAATCCGTTACTACCAGCCCAAGGTCGGTAGGAAACAGCTTTGACTTTTCGGCGCCGGTTGTTTCGGTCAATGTTTTTTTACCGATCTGCTCATCTTTTAAAGTAAGCAGCCGGACATTCCTTGGCACGCCGTCCTTATCCCTTTTCTCCACATATTCTCTTTTCATGATCGTCGATATCGTGGGAGCGTAAGTCGATGGTCGGCCGATACCCAGCTCCTCCAGCTTTTTCACCAGGGAAGCCTCTGTGTAGCGTGGCGAAGGACGGGTAAACTTTTCAGTCGCCGTCATCTGAACGAGCGGGAGTTGCTGGTTCACGCTCAATGGCGGCAACATGCCTTCTGCGTTTTCATCTTCTGAAATATCTTCTTCGTCGCGGTCTTCGCGATATACTTTTAAAAAACCTTCAAATTTGATCACTTCTCCCGACGCGGTCAGGTGTTCTTTATTCGTCGAAATATCAATGGTGGCGGTTGTCTTCTCCAATTGGGCGTCAGCCATCTGGCTGGCCATCGTCCGTTTCCAGATCAGCTCATACAGTCGCTTCCACTCCGCATTTTCTACTGTAGTATGGTTCATGTAAGTGGGGCGTATCGCTTCGTGCGCTTCCTGCGCGCTTTGATTCTTGTTTTTATAACGACGGAACTGGTGATAATTGTCACCATACATGCCTTTTACCGTGTTGGTAATATCTCCCAAGGCCGTGTCGCTCAGGTTTACACTATCCGTACGCATATAGGTAATATGTCCGTTCTCGTAAAGCTGTTGCGCGATCCGCATCGTTTTGCTCACGCCATAGCCGAGTTTGCGGCTGGCTTCCTGTTGAAGGGTAGATGTGGTGAAAGGAGCTGCTGGCGTGCGTTTCCCCGGCTTCACCTGTATGTCGCTAACGGTATACGCGGCACCAAGGCAGGACTGTAAAAATTTTTCGGCTCCTTCGCTGTCGTTAAAGCGTTTGCCTTCTGCTTTGAACTGAATCTGCTTGCCACTGTTATCGGTAGCGGTGAAAATGGCTTCCAGCTTGAAGCTGCTTTGCGGTTCGAATGCGTTTATTTCGCGCTCCCGCTCCGCAATCAGTCTTACCGCAACACTTTGCACCCTTCCAGCGCTCAGGTTATTTTTCACGCTGATCTTACGCCACAACACCGGGCTCAGCTCAAAACCTACGATCCTGTCCAGCACGCGGCGGGCCTGCTGCGCATTCACCAGGTTCATGTCCAGCTTACGTGGCATTTCCACTGCTGCTTTTATCGCTGGCTTCGTAATTTCGTGAAAAACAATACGTTTGGTTTGGCGGGGGTCCAGGCCCAACACTTCGCATAAATGCCAGCTGATCGCTTCTCCTTCGCGGTCCTCATCCGTTGCGAGCCACACTTCTTCACTTTTGCCGGCAAGGGTTTTCAGTTCTTTTACTACCTTTTCTTTCCCGTCACTCACCACATAGCGCGGTTCATATTTTTTCTCAATATCGATACCCATCCCTGCTTTTTCCAAATCACGGATATGCCCAAAACAACTTTTTACCTGGAAATCTTTTCCCAGGAATTTTTCGATTGTCTTGGCCTTCGCGGGGCTCTCCACTATCAGTAAATTCTTCGCCATGTATTAATACGCTATTATAATTATAAGCCCGCTGCATGTGTGTGATAAAAAACGGGCAGCAGACAATTTCGCCGACAAGATTAGTACATTTTTTAGAAATGCCCGATAATTTGTAACTGACCGACGTTTTTTACGGGGTATTTATAAAAAATGAATGATGGCCGAAATGACCGCTTCGTCGCGGTAAATACGCCGGTGTCCCAGGTTGTGCGTAAAGTGAAAATGAAAATTGGGCAGGCCTATCGCCCTGATTTCTTTGGCGTCTCTGATGGGTGTGATTTTGTCATCCTCATCATGGATCCACAAGGTATCACCCTGGATATCTTTCGCGCAGCGTTTGATGGAAAACCAGTCGATCGTCTTACCGCTCAACTGTTCAATGATCGAATAAAAATGCTGTTGTACTGTTCGGTCTTTAATACGCAATTCTTTAAAAAAGGATTCAATCAGCTGTTCTGAGTTAGCCGCGGGCGCGATCAGTACGGTTTTGACAGAGCTGTTGTCAGTCATTTCCGCCAGGTTCATGCTGGTGGCTAATCCGCCGAAAGAGTGGCACAGATACGCATCAAATGGTCCGTACTCGCGGTTGATCAGCGCAATGTAATGGGTATACTCTACGGCGTTCAGCGTGTTGCCCTCGCTCAGTCCATGCGCGGGAGCATCGAATGCGAGCACCTCATAACCCTTGTCAGCGAGTGGAACGGCAATATGTTGAAAATTGGCAGACGCTGACCGGAATCCGTGTGCAATCAGTAATTTTTTGGAGCCGCCTCTGTTCCACCGGTAACCGATGGTCTTCAATCCATTAAACGGCAGGGAAAGATGTTCAGCGTTTTTGATTTGTCCGGTTTCATATACCATCCGGGAATAGGGTGTACAGAAAATTTTAAATGCGGCATCGGCGGCTTTCTTCTTTGAATAAAAAGACAGCGCCCTGATCCGCGTGCGAAAATAACTGATGGCGAAATCCTGCATTTTCATGTGCTACGAAGATAGACCAAAACCGATGAGCATCGAAAGCAGTGGGTCCATCACATTTTTATCCTGCTCTGCCTGCTTTGCGAACAAATCTTTGCGCACTTTTCGGTAAAAAATCACATAAAAAGAAAAAATGTTATGCACTCAACTCATGCGGCAGCCTCAGAGCCTGTTGAAAAACCTTACATTTATGGAGAAAAATAAAAACACCCATGAACGTACGTTTAAAACAAGAAGACAAAATAAAAGTCAGTTGTTCTCAGGATCTATATGATATTATGCAACGCATACTGATCCGGGAGAGCAGGATAGACCGCAACCGGGAGCATTTCTGGACGATAAGCCTGGACGGTGCCAAGCGGATCCTCAATATTGAATTGGTAAGCCTGGGAACGATCAAACAAACATTGGTAGAACCCATGGAGGTTTTTAGTATACCGTTACAGAAGCGGGCTGTTTCGGTTGTTTTGGTGCACAATCATCCCAGCGGGGAGCTTGAACCCAGCGGGGCAGACGAAGATCTCACCGATCGTTTAATACAGGCAGGCAGGATTATGAATGTCCCTGTGCTAGACCACCTTATCATCGCCGAAACAGCCTACTACAGCTTTGCCGATACGGGTTTGCTCACCGAGCTGGAGCAAAGCCTCAAATATATGCCGGCCTACGAAATTAAAAAGCGCTATGAAAAGGCGGCTGAGGAAAAAGGGAGGCAAGAAGTGGCGAAATTGATGAAGAAAAAGGGTATTGATGTGGAGCTAATTATAGAGCTTACCGGGTTGACCAAAGAAGATGTCGATACGTTATAACCAAAAAGGGCTTGCCGACGAATTGCGATTTTTTCGGTTCAAAGTTCCGGATCAGGTAATTGGCCGTATCAGCATACGATTGTAAACCCTGCGCCCCGGAGTTAATGGATGCGGCAATAAATACCGTAATAAATAGTTTTTTCATGTTTAGTTATCATCAATTGTCGGATCCGGGTTTATCATCCTGGCCATAATCTTTCACCAACACATCTTTAACAATAAGCGGTTTATAGACATTTAAGATGGCTTGTATTTGACCAAGACCACCCGTCGATGGGAAAAACAGCTCATACATAACTTCGTACGGAGGAACAGTATCAAAATCAACGATTATAAAATGCTTCTTTGAGAATTCACGCTGATAGTTGAAGTCAAATGTTGGATCTTTTCCAAAATCCTCTGTTTTTCGATAGCCCTGTATTGCGGAAACCGGCTTTATTTTTAAGCTATCCAACAGCACTGAAAAGGGATTGCCAATGAATTGCGATTTTTTTTGTTCAAAGTTCCGGATCAGGTAATTGGCCGTATCAGCATACGATTGTAAACCCTGCGCCGTTAAGTGATTGGTAGCAGCTACAAATATTGTAATAACAAATAGTTTTTTCATGTTCAATTATCATCTATAGCTGGATCGGGATTGTCATCCTGGCCATAATCTTTCACCAATACGTCCTCTACCGTTAGCGTTTTGTACGCATTTAGGATATCTTGAACTTTTCCAAAACCACCGCTTGTGGGAAAAAATAAGTTGTACAATTGCTGATAATGAGGGACATTTTTAAAATGAACAATCATAAAATGAGACTTTGAAAAGTCCCTATTATTGTTGAACTCGAAATAAACTGATTTACCCACGTCTGTTTTTTTACCTCCTCCGCTGCTATGCGCGTCGACTGGCTTTATTTTTAGGCTATCTAACAACAAAGAAAATGGCTTGTTGACAAAGAGCGATTTTCTTTGTTCAAAGTTCCTGATCAGATAATTGGCCGTATCAGCATACGATTGTAAACCCTGCGCCCCGGAGTTAATGGATGCGGCAATAAATACCGTAATAAATAGTTTTTTCATGTTTAGTTATCATCAATTGTCGGATCCGGGTTATCATCCTGGCCATAATCCTTCACCAACACATCTTTAACAATAAGCGGTTTATAGACATTTAAGATGGCTTGTATTTGACCAAGACCACCCGTCGATGGGAAAAACAGCTCATACATAACTTCGTACGGAGGAACAGTATCAAAATCTATGATCACGAAATGTGTTTTTGAGAACTCGCGTTCGTGATTGAAATAACAGCTAATAGATTTCCCAAAATTTGCCTTCTTGGTGTATCCTGATCCATTAATGGCGTGGACGGGCTTTATTTTTAAGCTATCTAACAGCACTGAAAAGGGCTTGCCAATGAATTGCGATTTTTTCTGTTCAAAGTTCCGGATCAGGTAATTGGCCGTATCAGCATACGATTGCAAACCCTGCGCCGTTAAGTGATTGGAAGCAGCTACAAATATTATAATAATAAATAGTTTTTTCATGTTTAAGTGTTTGTAGGGTTAAATATCTAACAATCTTTATCTTCCACTTCGATCTCTGAATATTTTGAGGAGTTGGTCCCGCCGCCCATATTAATACTAGAGCTGGACCCCGTAGCATTATTATAAGTTGCCTTTGTTTCCTGCGCTTTAAAATTGGTTCCATCCCATTTCTGGAAACTTACACCCATTTTGAATTCGTTCATTAAGTACAATTGAGTAGGTAATACTGCATCCTCATTTTTATTTAATTGTAGATAATCGGCAACGAACGATCTAAATGCATTATCAATTCTCGACTTTTTTTTCCATCCAAATTCGGCATCCTTATCGTAATACTTGTCTTTTTTCTCCAGGAATTTACTGTATTTATTTTGATCTGTTACACTCAAAAGGTACATGTCCTGTCCGTGAATCACAAGGTTACCTACAAAGTTGGGATAGGTAAGATTCTTCTCAAGACCATAAATATCTGTGGATGAATGCACGCCCGACGAATTTGGAGGATGGGTATGTACGATAGCGACAAAATTTAAGGAGGCATCGTTCTCGAAATTGAGCGATTTGGAGCTACCGGATGTAACTATCGGAGTCACATCATAAGTTCCATCAGCCTTTTTGTAAATCATAAAGCCATATTCGTTAGCTGCACCTGCATGATCATTGATCAACTTTTCAAGTCGTTCTTTAACTTTTGGATCTTTCAGCGCCTTTTTAAGCTCCTCAGCCTGTCTTCTTGCTTCCGCACAGGGATCTTCCAACGGCGTTATCTCCGGTGGCACATTTATTGGAGGTGGCGCCGGCGGAAACGGAGGCGGAGGCGGGATTCCTCCTCCACCCCCTGTGAAATAGCGATTAGGGTCTTCGTCGCAGGTGGTGACATACGTGGTCGTCGGAAGTGAATAGCAGGTGGCATGCTGATCCGCCTCGTGTTCAGGCGTTGCGTAATAACAATGAGTAGCATAAGTGGTAATAGCCGTTACCTCGCATTGTTGCGCAACCCTCGGCACTGTTGATGTCCCTGGTTGCATTTTCCTTTTCATAAGAAGCATTTCCTCCTGCGTCAACTCAATGCGCTGCACCGCCCGAACGTCATTATAACTGCCTTCACTTTGCCACACATTCCCATCGCCGCCGTCCAAATATTGATAGGTCTGTAACAATGCCGGTTGTTTTTCGCCTGTCACCATATTTTCCGCTTCAGGCTCGTAAACAGTCGTGCGCATCGCACCCTCAAAACCAGTAGCATCCCCTTTTCGCAACACTAAATTAAAAGAAGCCGGGGCCATCACATCACTACCCGGAATCCAGTAGCCATAGCGGTCAAACTTGTAAGGCACATCCATATAATCTCTGCCCTGCCAGTTATATTGGCTCGCTTTGCTCCAGTCCAACTGGCCGGTAAGCATTTGTCCATCGGCACCCTGCACCGTGATCGTCCCGTTCTTATAGCCCAGGCCGTTTTTCTGCAACCAGGCTCGCGCCTTTTGCTGGTCGATAGGACCGGAGCCAGGCAATACATCCTGCCGCTGACAGGTGCAGCATAAAATGATAATTAAAGTAGCTAAGCAAGCAAATATAGCTCTGGTGGTTAGGTGTGTTCTCATGTTTTCTGCTTTGGTGTGTATAGTAAGATATTAAAATAAAATGATATTTTAAAAAAAATATTTATACTACGGCTCCCTTCAATGGGTTGCCGAGATACTTCCACCGGCTTCCGGAACCATCCGGACAGGTCTCGAACTGGTTCGGATAGGTTGGGAACCGCGCCGGATAGGTTCGGAACGTGTATTCCGGGGTGGAACAACCGGTATCGAGCGGTTTAATACCTCGCGATATAGGTGTAGAACCGCTTCGGAGAGGTCGCCAACTGCTACGAATGATTATAACAATGGTATGGATCAGTGCGGAACCCCGCCGGATAGGTTGGGAGCAGCGCCGGATACGTCCGGAACGTATATTTCCGGGTGAAACAACCGGTATCGAGCGGTTGAGTACCTCGCGATAGGGATCTTGAACCGCTTTAGACAGGTTTCCAACTGCTACGAATGATTATAACAATGGTATGGATCAGTGCGGAACCCGGCCGGATAGGTTGGGAACCGCGCCGGATACGTCCGGAACGTATCGAAGTATCAAAGTTGCCTGCTGTCAGTGTCATCCAGCTATTCACTTAGTGTTCTTTGTGTATGCTTTGCGTGCGCTGCGGTTAAAAAACATCATCAACTTAAAAAATGTTATGCGCCCAAAGCGGTCTTCAATGAAAACGACGACCCGCACACTTGTTATAACGGTATCGTTACCATAAAAATGCGGTGAGCCCCAGGCCAAAAGTCAGGTGGTTATATTTTATTTTGTTTTCCCTGAATGTCTCATAGGTATAATTCCCGTCTTCATCCAGTCCATCCAGTTGATCTACAACAAATCTGTTCTTCGATTTGAGATAGCCTGCATACAATTTAATGGCCAGGTTGTGACCGATTCTTTTTTGCAGGCCCAATTCTGTCGTCCAGCTAAAGGCACGTTTAGGCTTGTATTTTAACAGAGGCAGTTCGCTCGCTTCAAATTCTTCAGCATATTGATCCTTCAATTTCAGGAGCACACTTCCTTCAGCGCCCTCGGATGATCCGGCGTTTAGTTTACCGGTGATAAACCAGTTATGAGATAGCGGGTAACTAAAGAAAGGACCGGCATGCAAATAACGGATTCCCATGGGTTGGGTATAATACCCCTCACTGATCATTTGAATATCAGGATAATCTAACAGGCGATAATTATCACCCCTGACGGGAAAGCTGGAAAACGCAAAGGACCCACCAATGCCAAAATGCTTATGAAAGAACCAGGCGCCCTCAATGCCCAGATGGACGCCCCGTTTTGCAAACAGGTCGGCTGTTTTCGCGGTCAGGTTGGAAGATGTTGCGTTGGCAAATCCACCCTTGATCTCGAGAAAGCTGGGCTTGCGTTGAATGGGCCGCGGATTAAATCCTAAAGGCTCCCGCTCACCTTTCTCGTTGAAGATCTTATCCGCCAGGATATAAGCTACTTCCGTACTGAGAATGCCGATGCCTGCACCGGCCAGTACGTCGGATATCCAGTGCCGGTTGTTGAGCTGGCGGCCCACCGCGGTGGCAGTTGCCAATGAGTAACCGCCAACACTATAAAGCGGATGACGGTATTGGCCGTACTCCTTGTGCAAAAAGGTGGCATTGGTGAATGACGTAGCCGTGTGTCCCGATGGGAAGGAATTAAATTCATTGCCTCCGCCGGGTCGCTGCACTTTGGAAGTATACTTAATCGCGTTCACTGCAGCTGCCATAATAGCGACGGAGAATGCATAAGAGACTGCACTTCTTTTAAGGGAGTGCTTGCCCTTTACGCCGGCGGCATTGAGCGCAAACACCGACAATGCAGGTATATATTGTGTGTAATCATCATAGTGATGACGAAAAGAAGGCAGGTATCGGTTTCGGAACTCCCGGATGCTTTCTCTGGATCCCCAGGTGAGCGAAGCGCCCGCAAAAAATGCGAGCGGAGCTGCCGAAATATTCACTGCCTTGCTATTCCAAAACGAGCTGCGGGGCACGGTCCTACCTGTATCGCGCACCTGCGCTTCGGAACTGTGGTTTGCCAGTAATAACAGAATGGGAATGATTATAAAGCGTATAACATTCTTCTTTTCATTCATAGCTTATATTAGTTTGGTATATACGGCTGTACCCGGGCTGTAACTTCAGCAACAGAGCTGACATTTGCAGCATCTCCGCAGGTCCGTCGCTTAACCAACTGAATCAATTACCGCTGGAACTGAGGAACAACCACCCGGGAAGGATCGCAATATTCTGTCAGGCGACCCTCTATTATTTCAAGGCGCTTGGCGGAAAAGCGGGCATTTACCCTCACCCTGTTTTGATTGCACCATTGTTTTGTCGGAAATTTATCGTTGATTAACAAGACCTGATCCGTATTTCTAAGCCTGAAATCGGCTTCGTTGGCCGCGGGCACAGTCGCTTTGAAGTTGTAACGCACCACCATTTGATTCGGATTGTTTTCCCTGGGTGCCATGCTCGTGATGGTGATGGTACCCGGACGCTCGGTATAGTCGCATTTGATATTTTCTTTTTTCCTGATTTCGTCTCTTTCTTTGAGTACATCGCGCGCAACATCCTTCGCCATGTCCTGCAGTCTTTCAGCCCTGGTTTTGGGAGCGGTGCCTGAGGAACAGGAAGCGAAAACGACTAATGAGATAACGATCAAAAAGATGGAAGTGTAAAGAGGTTTCATAATTGTCATATCAGAGTGATTTAAATTGGTTAGAGTGTTCTAAGTAGAGGATTGTGAGGCAAATATATGATAAAAATATTAATTATTAAAATTTAAATTAATGTTTTTGCTGTTAAATTGCTGAGAGATAGGTGAGTAATGGTATCTTTATAGGACCGGAGTAACGCCAAGGGCAGATGCAGGGCTTTACACGGAATAGCGCATTGACCAATGGATATAGTAATTATAGGATCAGGAAATGTAGCTGCCGTCTTAGGCAGAAAATTTGTTGCAGCAGGCCACAGCATTCTGCAGGTGTTGAGCCGCAATGCGGGTGATGCGTCGGAACTGGCGTATGAATGGAACACCGAATCTGCCAATTATAGTAGTCTGATCAATAAAGACGCGGACGTATACATTATTGCAGTAGCCGACGATGCGATCGCGGGCGTGGCTAAGGACCTCAAGCTTCCCGGAAAAGTAGTGGCTCACACGGCCGGGGCGGTCAAAATGGAAGTGCTGAAAGAGGTGACCGATCATTTCGGCGTGTTTTATCCGTTACAAAGTTTGAGAAAGGAGCAGGAACAGATCCCTGAGATACCTATTTATATAGAAGGGGCCAATGAAGAGACCCGGAATGCATTAAACAGGCTGGCAAGATCTATTTACAAAGAAGCCTCCTTTACCGCCGATTATGATCAAAGGGCTAAACTGCATCTCGCAGCAGTCCTGGTCAATAACTTTTCCAACCACTTGTTTACCCTGGCTGAAAATTATTGTAAAAGAGAAGGTATCGCTTTCTCCGAGCTGCTCCCACTCATTGATAATACTTTTTACCGGTTACGCGAGGCGCCGCCCTCCACGCTGCAAACCGGCCCTGCAGCAAGGGGAGATATAGAGACCATCCATAAACATATCGCCCTGCTGGAAAAGCATCCTCAATTATTGAAGCTGTATGAATTTTTAACGGAAAGCATATTGGGCCGTCCTGTGTCTTAAAGATGGGCCGCTGTTTGAAAATTCCGTGTTAATCCGTCGGTTCTGTGAGACACAAAGCGCGATTCCAACTGACATTCAATTACATTTGCAGCTGAAAATTTATCTAATGAATGTTTTGAGTGATTTTCAGAAGATCGACACATTTATCTTTGATGTAGACGGCGTATTGACAGACGGGAGTGTTTTGGTACTCGAAAGCGGAGAAATGGCACGCCATATGAATATTAAAGACGGTTATGCATTGCAATTGGCGATTAAAAAGGGATACCAGATTTTTATCGTCAGCGGCTCGTCGCCCAGCGCCGTAGAAAAACGCCTGAATTATCTCGGTATCACGTCCATTTTTTTCCGGGTAAAAGACAAAAAGGGTTTTATTGAAGCATTGTCTGCGCAGCATGGGTTCAACCTAGGCACCGCCTTGTTCATGGGCGACGATATGCCCGACCTGCCGGTTTTCGACACAGTAGGTTTAAGCTGCTGTCCTGCTGATGCGGTCACCGACGTAAAGAGCGTGGCTCAATATATATCAGTAAAAAACGGCGGTGCGGGTTGCGTGAGAGACGTGATCGAAAAAGTGCTGAAAGTAAGAGGAGACTGGAATGAAACCGCCTCTGTGGCTTCCAGGTAATTGAGTTCGACATTTTAAACATTAAGCATGGCATTAATAAAGCCATTTTTCAGATTGATACGTTGGCCGAACCTGGTGTTCATCGTGATCACCCAGGTTCTGTTCGAGTTTTGTATATATCGGTCTGTTTATTCCAACGATATCCCGGATCATAATACGTTCCAGTTTATTTTATTGGTAATGGCATCTGTTTTCATTGCAGCAGCTGGGTATATTATCAATGATTATTTCGATATTAATATTGATCTCGTAAACAAACCCGGAAAAATGGTGCTCGATAAAACCCTGAGCCGGCGCTGGGCGCTGGCCTGGCACCTGATCCTGAGTATCTCGGGAATCATCTTAACGGCGATTGCTGTCAATTTCTTTTCCAGGTGGTACCTGGTCTTTGCCAATGTTGTCTGCGTGATCTTGTTGTGGTTTTATTCTTCCCGGTTTAAAAAGGACCTGTTGATCGGCAATATCATTGTCTCGCTACTCACCGCCTGGACGATCTTGATCATTTTCCTGTCGAAGTATTCGTTTATGGATGCATTCGGTCACAGCGATGCCGGACAGATCAGGCTATTCAGGTTTGCGATGCTGTATGGCGGCTTTGCTTTTGTCATCTCCCTCATAAGAGAGGCCATCAAAGACATAGAAGATATGCCCGGCGATGAAAAATTTGGATGCAGGACCATGCCCATCGTTTGGGGTATCCAGGCAACCAAAATGTATGTAATGGTTTGGCTCACGATACTGATCATTATGCTGTTGGTCATCCAGTTTTATGTATTACAATTTCAATGGTGGCTGGCGGTGATCTATTGCTTTGTCTGCATCGTATTGCCTTTGCTCTATATTTTTAAAAAGCTACTGAACGCACAGTCCACGGCGGCTTACCATCAGTTAAGCAATTACACTAAGGGCGTAATGTTTACCGGTATTCTGTCGATGCTGTTCTTCTATATTTATTTATAATGTTTATGGATCCTGTTGTATTAGCTTCATCATCTCCCCGAAGAAAACAATTGCTTGAATGGGCGGAAGTACCGTTCGAGGTAATCGTTCAGCCCGTAGAGGAAACCTTTCCTGAAGGGATGAATCCACGCGATGCGGCCATGCATATTGCCCTGAAAAAAGCGGTGGCTGTCCAACAGCAGTTGAAGCAGGACCGTGTCATTGTCGCGGCTGACACAATGGTCGTACTGAATGGTCGCATCATCGGGAAGCCTGACGACCGGGAGGACGCTGTTGCTATTTTAAGTGCCTTGCAAGGCAATACCCATGAGGTGGTGACCGGAGTCGCTATCCTGAAAGGAGATGAACAAATCTGCTTCGCCGACACAACGGAGGTGGTATTTAACGAACTGACCCGGGACGAGCTGGCGTTTTACGTCGATAAGTATCAACCCTATGATAAAGCCGGTGCCTATGCCATCCAGGAATGGATCGGGGTGGTGGGTATTAAAAGGATCAATGGGGATTTTTATAACGTGATGGGGCTTCCGGTAAATAAAGTGGTGATGGCTTTGAAAAGTATTTAATGATCATCTGCTATTTGCGACCTTGTAAGGTGTCAAAGAGCATTTCTTACATGAAACTTAAATTCCGGCAGGCGGAAAGTCGTTGAATATTTAATATTTTTATAGCGGACTTTTCTTAGAGAAACACGTAAACATCCATTGCGCATTGTCTTGTTGACCTGAATGCGGAGCGCTTCATCGTCGATCCACGTCTTTGAGCGTCTTGCGACAAACCGACTTTGTGCTTTTCACTACTGAAAAACTAACGCCTATGAATGAAAACCTGCTGCAATTTATATGGAGATTCCAGTATTTTAATCCATCCAGGTTGATCACAACCCATGGCGATGCCGTGGAAATTATTGTGCCTGGTACCCTCAATACCTCACAGGGACCAGACTTTACCAATGCTAAAATCAGGATCGGAAGCACGATCTGGGCCGGCTCCGTTGAGATCCATCTCAAAACCTCAGATTGGTTAAAGCACCAACACGACGTAGATGTCAATTACAAAAACGTGATACTACATGTCGTATACGAACACGATGCTATCATCAATAATTTGCCGACGCTGGAATTAAGTGGGCGCATCTCCAAAGCGTTATTGAATCGCTACGCTGATCTGATGGCTTCCCGCCAGTTCATCGCTTGTCAGCATGTAATAGGAAATGTAAAGCGACTGATCCTTTCGATCTGGAAGGATCGCCTGATTGCTGAACGCATGCAAAGAAAGGCCGGTATGGTCGCAGGCTATTTAGCGCTTAACAGTACGCATTGGGAAGAGAGCTTTTGGTGGTTGCTCGCGAGAAATTTTGGAACAAAGGTCAACGGCGATGCGTTCGAAGCAATAGCAAAAAGCATCCCGCTGAATATCCTGGCGAAGCATAAGTTGCAGGTGATCCAGCTGGAAGCCTTGCTGCTGGGACAGGCTGGCCTGCTCAACCAGGCAAATGCTGGCGACAAGTACGTGTTATTACTTCAACAGGAATATCAGTTCCTGAGAAAGAAATATGATTTGAAACCGATTGCTTTCCCGGTGCACTTCTTAAGAATGCGGCCCTTGAATTTTCCCACTGTTCGACTGGCGCAAATGGCCGCTTTGGTGCATAATGCGGCACACTTGTTTTCGAAGATCATCGAAGAACCCCAATTGCAGGTAGTGAAAAGCTGGTTTGCAGTTGTACCAAATGATTTTTGGAACTATCATTATACGCTTATGGATGAGCCGGCTTTCAAGGAAAAAGCAGTGGGGGCGGATATGATCAATAACATTGTCATCAATACTATCGTACCGATATTGTTTATATATGGCGCTACGCATCAGCTTCAGCACATAAAAGATAAGGCGCTCCGATGGCTGGAAGAAACGGCTCCCGAACGCAATGTGATAACAAACGGCTTCAAAGCCTTGGGCCTGGCCATTAACTCTGCCTACGATTCCCAATCGATGATCGAACTGAAAACGCAATACTGTGATCAGAAAAGATGCCTGCATTGTGCGATAGGGAACGCTGTCATTAAAAGTTGATATGACGAATCAAGAAGCCTGTTCAATGGTTTTTCAAAAATTAATTTTATAAGTGCAACCATATTGGCACGGCATTTGTCTAAAGAAGCAAAATCTGAGCAGGCAATGCTCAGGCCCACTCAAAGCCTTTAAACTAATTAAATAAATAGCAATGAAAACAGGAAAAGCGATTTTAATAGGAGCGGCAATGTTATTTACAGCAGGTGTCGCACAGGCACAAAGCATGAAGAATATGATTAAGATCGGCGTTTTAGCCGGTGCATCTGTACCTAATAACAATGCGGCTGCTGGAGCAGGCATTGACGTTGCTTACCAGAATTTGGTGACCCCGCATTTCGGTTTGGGTGTTGCTACTGGTTACCAGCACAACTTCGGAAAAGAAAATGAAGTAGGAGGAATCACTTTAAACAATAATGATTTTGGTGTAGTTCCTGTGGCTGCTTTATTCAGATATTATCCGAAAGCAGAAGGTATTTATATTGGAACAGATCTTGGCTACGGTGTGATCACCGGCGATGAGAACGTAGCAGCTAACAATGGTACTACGCGTCCTAACGGCGGCTTTTATCTGAAACCTGAAGTGGGTTATCACAATCGTCACTGGAACATCTTCGCTCACTACTCAAAAGTATTTACAGGTGATAACGGAGCCATTCATATTGGCAACGCAACACAAAAGTATAACGCGGGCATTATCGGTGTTGGCTTAGCTTACAACATCGGTCTTGGTACCGGTAGATAATATTTTACTCTAAACCAAACCATATCTTATCCTAGTCCGGCTGTTAACCTCAGCCGGATTTTCATTTTATATAACCGGCAGCGGCTAATGTGTACAAATCGTTTTTCTCTCAACCGAACGATATGGTTATAGCCTTACACCGTTATTTTTCTCGTTTAATCCATAAATCCGGTAGTCATGCTGTTCTTACAAACATTTTCCCTTCTGAAATTATCGGCCTAATTTTGCGCGATGCAAAAATTGAGCATGGAGGAATTAGGGCGCAAGTCGATCGATGAAGTGAAAGCGTCTGAAAAGAATCCCGTCATCGTAGTACTTGAGAATATAAGGAGCGCTTACAATGTGGGGAGTGTGTTCAGGACCAGCGACGCCTTTTTAATCGAGGCCATTTATATTACCGGCTATTCGGCCAAACCTCCCCATAAGGAAATAAAAAAGACCGCGCTGGGAGCGGAAGATGCTGTCGATTGGAAACATTTTACCAATGCGGAAGAGGCGATAAAAGAGCTGCGTGCCCGGAATTACACGGTTTATGCGGTAGAGCAGGTGCAAGACAGTACCATGTTGAATGATCTTGAATGGAAGAGCGACGAAAAGATAGCCATGGTTTTCGGTAATGAAGTGACCGGGGTAGAGCAGCACACCATCGCGCTGTGCGATGGATGTGTGGAAATTCCTCAGTCGGGTATGAAACACTCTCTCAATATTGCGACCGCGGCAGGCGTTGTGCTTTGGGAACTGGTACGCAGGAAACTCTCCGGAAAAGTTTAATTTTGCTTTATGGAAACGATTATTGTAAAACCTTCCAGCAGCCGGCAATACGATGAAATCATCACTTTTTTAAAAAGAATGAAGGTGAAAACGGAAATATATAAAGAACCTTCAAAGGCGCATGTTTTAAAAAGTGTCGAAAAAG
The DNA here is from genome assembly GCF_055693045.2 of Niabella sp. ZPM-14. Lineage (NCBI taxonomy): Bacteria > Pseudomonadati > Bacteroidota > Chitinophagia > Chitinophagales > Chitinophagaceae > Niabella > Niabella sp. ZPM-14. Next base: position 1,266,727 of record NZ_CM181148.1, on the reverse strand, counting down.
GTGCTCAGGAAGCAGCTCTTTATCTTAAAAGACGGAAAAAGCTCCGGGAAGCAAAAGATTTGCTGGGTGAACTATAGCATCATTTTTACACAGGAGTTTGAGAGGGAGATTAAGCGTCTGTCCCGAAAGTATCCATCTCTTAAACAGGTTTTTTCGATATTGCTTGAAAATCTCTGTACCCAGCCTCGTCAAGGTAAGCCGTTAGGAAATCATTGCTACAAGATAAGGTTGGCGATTCGCAGCAAAGCTTCCGGTAAAAGCGGGGGCGCGAGAGTGATTACCTGTGTTCAGATTATGGAAGAAACTATCATTTCATTTTAAATTTATGACAAGTCGGAACAACAATCCATCACCGATGGTGAGTTGAAAGAACGGTTAAAAAAATACTTAGGATAAAGTGTCAACGATAAAAAAATACCTGAGTCTCGTTAAATTTTCGCATACCATTTTTGCGATGCCCTTTGCCCTGATTGGTTTTTTCCTGGGTATCATGAATGCAGATCAGTATAATGGATCTGTGTCCTTATTCTTTCAGCAGAAATGGTACCTGTTTCTCCTCGTCATTTTATGCATGATCTTTGCGCGCAGCGCAGCCATGGCTTTCAACCGCTACCTGGACCGGCGTTTCGACGCCCGGAATCCGCGCACGGCCGTTCGCGAAATTCCCGCCGGCTTGCTGAAGGCAGATAGCGTACTATGGTTCACCATACTGAATGCCGCGTTGTTTGTGGTATGCACCTATTTTATCAATCCTATTTGTTTTTACTTATCTCCTGTGGCGCTCGCCGTCGTGCTGGGGTATAGCTATACCAAGCGTTTCACGCCCCTGTGTCATTTGGTATTAGGCGTGGGCTTATCCCTGGCACCTATCGGGGCCTACCTGGCTGTAACGGGGCACTTCGATCTGTTGCCTGTTCTTTTTTCCTTCGCGGTGATCTTTTGGGTAAGTGGCTTCGATATTATCTACGCCTTGCAGGACGAAGAGTTTGATCGCGACCATCAGCTCTTTTCTATACCGGCTGCGTTAGGAAAGCGGAAAGCGCTGCGCGTGTCAGAACTATTACACTTTTTAAGCGCGGCCTGCGTCACAATAGCCGGAGTGCAGGGAGATTTTGGCTGGTTGTATTGGGCCGGCATCGCGGTCTTTTTCGGTATGTTGATTTATCAACACAGCATCGTAAGGCCAAACGATCTCGCGCGTGTTAACCTTGCCTTCATGACGGCCAATGGCATCGCGTCGGTGGTTTTTGCGGTCTTCGTGATCGCTGATCTCCTGATTCATTATTTACATTATTCAAACGGCTAGGCATGGCGAGACTTCTTTGTATTGATTACGGTCTAAAGCGCACAGGCATTGCCGTGACTGATCCTTTTCAGATCATAGCGACGGGCCTTACCACCATCGACTCGAAAACCCTGGTTGCTTTTTTGAAGGATTATTTCCTGAAAGAGCCCGTAGAAAAAATCATCATCGGCTTACCCAAAAACTGGGATGAAAGTGACACGCACGCCACACCGCTGGTGCTTAAAGCCATCAAAGACCTGAAAAAACATTTTCCGGCCATGCCCCTCGAAACGGTGGACGAGCGCTATACTTCCAAAATGGCGAAAGATGCCATGCTTGAAATGGGACTTAAAAAGATGCAGCGCCGCAACAAAGCGCTCGTAGACGAGATCGCCGCCACCATCATGTTGCAGGAGTATCTGAACCGATAGCAGGAGGATGATGTCTGATGTCAGAAGTAGGATGGCTGATGTTTGATTTCTGAGGTAGGATGTATGGTGTCCCCAATCCCGACCAACCCCGGACCTCCGACCCCCGACCCCGGACTTTCCGACCTCTGACTTCCTCCCGACTTCCGTCGTTAATCCCGCCGCAAATAATTATCTTTGCACGCATGATTCTCCCCATTGTAGCATACGGCAACCCCGTTTTAAGAAAAGTAGCAGAAGATGTAGAGCCCGATTATCCCGGCCTCAAAGAATTGATTTCCAATATGTGGGAGACGATGTATGCCAGTAATGGCGTGGGTCTTGCAGCGCCTCAGATCAACCGTCCCATCCGGATTTTCGTGGTGGATTCTGAACAAATTATTGAAAACCTCGAAGACGATGAGCGGGACCTTTACCCCGGCGATAAAGGGGTCAAAAAGGTTTTTATCAATGCCTACGTCAAAGAATTGAACGGAGAACCCTGGTCTTACAATGAAGGCTGTCTCAGTATTCCCAAAGTAAGGGAAGATGTAATGCGTCCTGAATCAGTGACCATCGAATATGAGGATGAAGATTTTAATGTGCATACCGACACTTACAGCGGTATCACCGCCCGCGTCATCCTGCATGAATACGATCATATTGAGGGAAAATTGTTTATAGACCATCTGCCCACGCTCAAAAGAAAACTGCTCAAGCGCAAACTCACCGACATTTCTTCCGGGAAGATCAAGGTGGATTACAAAATGTCTTTTAGCTAATCAAAGCTCACCGGCATCTGCAAAGCTGTAATAGCCGGCATCGCTTACGATCACATGATCCAGCACTTTAATGTCCAGGAAAGCAGCCGCCTGTTTGATCTTCTCGGTAAGCATCGTGTCGGCGTTGCTGGGTTTGACACTGCCTGAGGGATGATTATGGCTCAGGACAAGGCCTACCGCATTTTTTTCTAAGGCTCTTCTGAGAATGACCCGCGGGTCTGCCACCGTTCCCGTAATACCGCCTTCACTTACAATATCGAAGCTGATGACCTTGTTGATCCGGTTCAGGAAAATAACTGCAAACACTTCATGCCGGTAGTCTTTAAGCCGTTCCTTTAAAAAGGCTGCGATATCCTTCGAGGTCAGCAACGCGTTTTTATCCGGGAGGTAGCCCAGTTGGCGCCTTCTGCCGAGTTCCATGGCCGCGGCAATAGTGATCGCCTTCGCCAATCCGATGCCTTTTATCTGCGTGAATTCATTCACACTCACCTTGCCCAGTTCATTCAGATTGTTGTTGCCCAATTTCAGGATTTCTTTCGCCAGGTCCACCGCCGATCGCCGCGGGGTGCCGTTGTGTACGAGGATTGCGAGTAATTCTGAATCGCTAAGGTGTTCGGCGCCAACGGATAACAAACGCTCTCTTGGTCTGTCGTCTTTCGCCCAATGTTTGATGGTGTTAGTCGGTTGCATAGCACAATGTAATAAATCTTACGATCATTTCAGCAACGAGGACGAACTAGTTGTTACGGCGGATCAATAAATTATAAAAATCTATGGCTCAGATAAAATAAAAAAATATCTTCGCCGCTCATTCAAGAAAACAATGCACAAAGCTCAATCCATTCCACACGCTGCTAAAATATTCTCAGGAACAGCATCAAGGGAATTAGCGACAGAAATCTGCACACATTTCGGTTGTGAACCGGGAAATGTAAGTATTCAACGTTTTGCTGATGGCGAAATTTCACCGAATTATCTCGAAAGCGTCCGGGGAGACTATATCTTCTTGATTCAAAGTACTTATTCTCCGGCAGATAATCTGATGGAATTGCTGCTGATGATCGACGCCGCCAAAAGAGCGTCGGCCTATAAAGTAATAGCCGTATTGCCTTATTACGGATACGCGCGCCAGGATCGTAAAGACCGCCCAAGGGTAGCTATCGGGAGCAAGCTGGTAGCCAATATGATCACGGCGGCGGGTGCAGACAGGGTGATTACCATGGACTTACACGCGCCTCAGATACAAGGATATTTTGACATACCGGTGGATCACCTGGACAGCCACGCCGTATTTATCCCTTACATCGAAAACTTACAATTAAAAAACCTTACCTTTGCGGCCCCCGACGTGGGAGCAACCAACAGGATCAGGGAAATAGCCAGCTATTTTAATGCAGAAATGGTTATTTGTGACAAGCACAGGAAGCGTGCAAACGAGATTGGGAGCATGACGTTGATCGGTGATGTGGAAGGCAGGGACGTAGTGATTATAGATGATATATGCGACACAGGAGGCACTTTGGCAAAATGTGCATCGCTGATCAAGGAGAAAGGAGCAAATAGTGTAAGAGCCATGATTACGCATCCCCTTATGAGCGGAAAGGCATACGAAACAATCGAGAACAGTGTAATGGAAGAGCTGGTGGTGTGTAACACCATCCCGCTTAAGAGAGAAAGTGCTAAGATAAAAGTGATTTCGGTAGCCGAGCTTTTTTCAATAGCAATCAAGCATGCTTTCGAGAACAAGAGTATCACAAGCCTGTTTGTACACTCTAACCTGAGGACGAGTTAGTAAATTTTTAAACAACATACAAAATGAACACAATTACAATCGAAGGACAACTGAGGACCGCATTTGGCAAGTCAGCCACCCGCCAGGTTCGCTCTCAGGGACACGTGCCTGCTGTAATTTACGGGGGTGCCAAAGAGGTTAGCTTCAGCGCGCCGGCAGCAGCATTCAGACATCTGGTGTACACACCTAATTTCCAGTTCGCAGAAATTAAAGTGGACGGAGCTACTTACAAATGCATTCTGAAAGACCTTCAGTTTGACAAAGTAACCGATGCGTTGATTCACGTAGATTTATTGGAGTTAGTAGAAGACAAGAAAGTAATCGCTACTATTCCTTTGAAATATACCGGTACTGCAAAAGGTGTAAAAGCCGGTGGTAGGTTTGTTTCCAAGATCAAATCTGTTAAAGTAAAAACATTACCTAAGCATTTAGCTGAAACGATCGAAGTACCGATCGATGAGCTCGAGATCAACGGAAACATCAGGATCGAAGATATTAAAGCTCCTGATATGGAGATCTTAAACTCTCCGCGTATTCCTGTTGCGTCTGTAGTGATGACAAGACAGTTGAAGCAGGAAGAAGCTGCAGCAGCTAAAAAATAATCATCAGGATAAAACTTTAAACAAGCCATCTTCGAAAGAGATGGCTTGTTTGTTTTTGCTCATTAACCAATAGTAATTACTGGTCCTGAAAGATCTTATTCTTGTTCAGTTGTAATAGCGTGCCGTAGGCCATCGCTGCCTGATGCACTTGAATGGTCCAGTCTTCTGCTGCGTTGTCGTCCGCTCCGTCAGAGATATACTTCAGGCATAAAAAAGGAATCTGCTCTTTCATCGCAATCATAGCCAGGGCATAGGCCTCCATATCTACCACATTATAGATCGTAGCGCGATGTCCCATTTCAAAACTATCGCCTGTGCCGCAAATGCCGGTAGGCAATCCTTCCATTTCCAGTCCATAATGAAGAAGGGGAGGGAGGCCAGAAAGCGGTGTTTCATACAGCGCATATCCCAGCCCGCGCACATCCATATCTCTTTGTACAAACTGCGTGCAGCACACCACATCTCCTTTTTGAAAGCAATCGCTTCCGGCAGAGCCCAGGTTGACGATCAGCCGCGGACGCTTTAGGTGAATCGCTTTTGTCAGTTCATAAGCCGCATTCACTTTACCGATCCCGGTGATCACCGTATGGTAACCTTCAAAAACTTCGGCTGCTTCCGATTGAAGCGCCAGGCTAAATAAAGTGTCCTCAACGGGGAAAGCGTGTTCCTTATTAATTCTTATCATGAAGCGTATTCGTTTTTAGTGCGCAAAGATGGTATAAGTGCCCGACAAAACCTTGACCTGACAAGGCTTTGAGCCCTTAGCAATCGAACTCGGACAGGGAATTGAAAAGAAAATGAGTTTTTTTAAAAATAAATCAGGTAAAAGTTTTGCGGTTTGAAATATAGTTCTATATTTGCACCCCGTTAGCGACGAAGCGGCGGTAAGTTCTCTGAAAAAGAAGTAATTAAAGAGGTGAGGTTCAATAAATAATGATGGTTATTTCAGGTGATCATCCGCTTATTTGCCGGCTTGCAGCGTTGCTGTTCTTTTTGAAAAAAAAGAAAAAAAGTTTTGGTTAGTTTTGAAAAAAACGTTGTATCTTTGCCGTCCGATTTTAGAGATCGGCAGTTCTTGTAAAGGTGTTGAAGCGGTAAAATTTTTCGAAAAAAGTTTTGAAAAAATTTGGCAGATTCAAAAATAAGTTTACCTTTGCAATCCCAATCGAAAAACGACATCAACTTAGGGTCGTTTAAGTTCTTCAAAAGTTACATAAGGTGATCGAAGCGTGAAGAGGCGCTGAAGTGGTTGAGAGCCGCTGGTATCAATAGATTCTGGGTGGTGATAGTTTTCTGTGTGCCTTAAAAGTGGCGTAGTTCTTTAGATACTTTGATAATGACATAAAGGTCTGATGGTTCGTAACCATGTTATCAGCAAATACTTTGTTCTTCCCCTTTTTTGTAGAGGGTTTAGAGTAAGGTAAAGTTCTTTGAAAGTTTGGAAGCAATAGCACAATCAATTTCTACTTGAAAAAGTAGGACACGAAAGGTAAGTCAAAAAGCAAATAACATTTGGATTTTTTGACACGTTTAATTTTCTCTTTAGAGTAAATACAACAAGTCAGTAAATCAAACTCATTTACAACGGAGAGTTTGATCCTGGCTCAGGATGAACGCTAGCGGCAGGCTTAATACATGCAAGTCGAGGGGTAACATGGTCTTCGGACTGATGACGACCGGCAAACGGGTGCGGAACACGTACACAACCTTCCTTTTAGTGGGGGATAGCCCAGGGAAACTTGGATTAATACCCCGTAACATGTTGATGAGGCATCTTATTAATATTATAGTGGCAACACGCTAGAAGACGGGTGTGCGTATGATTAGGTAGTTGGCGGAGTAACGGCCCACCAAGCCTACGATCATTAACTGGTGTGAGAGCACGACCAGTCACACGGGCACTGAGACACGGGCCCGACTCCTACGGGAGGCAGCAGTAAGGAATATTGGTCAATGGAGGAAACTCTGAACCAGCCATGCCGCGTGGAGGATGAAGGTCCTCTGGATTGTAAACTTCTTTTATATGGGACGAAAAAAGGGAATTCTTTCTCGACTGACGGTACCATATGAATAAGCACCGGCTAACTCCGTGCCAGCAGCCGCGGTAATACGGAGGGTGCAAGCGTTATCCGGATTCACTGGGTTTAAAGGGAGCGTAGGTGGGTTGCCAAGTCCGTGGTGAAATCTCCGAGCTTAACTCGGAAACTGCCGTGGATACTGGTAGTCTTGAATATTGTGGAGGTTAGCGGAATATGTCATGTAGCGGTGAAATGCTTAGATATGACATAGAACACCAATTGCGAAGGCAGCTGGCTACACATATATTGACACTGAGGCTCGAAAGCGTGGGGATCAAACAGGATTAGATACCCTGGTAGTCCACGCCCTAAACTATGGATACTCGACATACGCGATACACTGTGTGTGTCTGAGCGAAAGCATTAAGTATCCCACCTGGGAAGTACGACCGCAAGGTTGAAACTCAAAGGAATTGGCGGGGGTCCGCACAAGCGGTGGAGCATGTGGTTTAATTCGATGATACGCGAGGAACCTTACCTGGGCTAGAATGCGAGTGCCGAACCATGAAAGTGGTTTTTCTAGCAATAGACACAAAGCAAGGTGCTGCATGGCTGTCGTCAGCTCGTGCCGTGAGGTGTTGGGTTAAGTCCCGCAACGAGCGCAACCCCCATCACTAGTTGCCATCAGGTAACGCTGGGAACTCTAGTGAAACTGCCGTCGTAAGACGTGAGGAAGGAGGGGATGATGTCAAGTCATCATGGCCTTTATGCCCAGGGCTACACACGTGCTACAATGGGGAGGACAAAGAGTCGCAACATAGTGATATGAAGCTAATCTCAAAAACCTTCTCTCAGTTCAGATCGCAGTCTGCAACTCGACTGCGTGAAGCTGGAATCGCTAGTAATCGTATATCAGCAATGATACGGTGAATACGTTCCCGGACCTTGCACACACCGCCCGTCAAGCCATGAAAGCCGGGTGTACCTAAAGTCGGTAACCGCAAGGAGCTGCCTAGGGTAAAACTGGTAATTGGGGCTAAGTCGTAACAAGGTAGCCGTATCGGAAGGTGCGGCTGGAATACCTCCTTTTTAGAGCAAGCACTTACCGGTGCTATTGTTTCCTTTTCTTTCAATCTTATTATTGTCGATGGATGATGGTCAATGGACCATGGACAAAGACAAGGAAGTTCTTTATATAATTAAAACAAGCCCGAGGGTTTACGGAGGCGCGATCTCAAAGCCCCATTAGGGGTTTGGGTAAACAGATCCGTAGCTCAGCCTGGTTAGAGCACTACACTGATAATGTAGGGGTCACCAGTTCAAATCTGGTCGGGTCTACTGAAGTTGACGGTTGACAGCGGATAGTTGGCAGTAAGATTCTGTCATCTGTCATCTACCAACTACCAACTCTCGTATGGGGGGTTAGCTCAGTTGGCTAGAGCATCTGCCTTGCACGCAGAGGGTCATCGGTTCGACTCCGATATCCTCCACTTTACAAAGTTGACGGTTGACGGTAAAGAGTTGACAGGTTAACGGGTTGAAAAGTTCTTTAAATATGATAATGGCATTAAGGCCTGCTGGTTCGTAACCAAATTATCAACTAAAATCAACATTCCCCTTTAGGGGATGGGGATTAAAAGTTCTTTGACATATTGGAAAAAAATATTGTTAGGAGAGTACCTAACAAGTTTATCGATCATAATTGTAGAAATCACCATTTTTTTGGTTGGTCTGAAGCAATGTGGTCGGGTAACAACTACAACAAACTAAAAATAAAGTCCAGCAGCGATGCTGGCCTCATATTAATTAAGTTTTATAAACTTTTTTAAAGCAATTAAGGGCGTATGGTGGATGCCTTGGGTCTGAGAGGCGATGAAGGACGTGGTAAGCTGCGAAAAGCCAGGGGGAACTGCACACGAGTATTACATCCCTGGATCTCCGAATGGGACAACCTAATATACTGAAGGTATATTATCCCGGACTTGTTCCGGGAAGCCAACCCGCTGAACTGAAACATCTAAGTAGGCGGAGGAAAAGAAAATAAGTCAATGATTCCCTAAGTAGTGGCGAGCGAACGGGGAAGAGCCTAAACCACAGCGGCGTGCTGCTGTGGGGTTGTAGGACCGCATTTAGAAACTGTCATCAAGCTGAATTTTTTGGAAAATTAAGCCATAGAGCGTGAAAGCCGCGTAAGCGTAAATTGACAGGGACGAGCGGTATCCTGAGTAGGGCGGGACCGGAGGAATCCTGCTTGAATCTGCCAGCACCATCTGGTAAGGCTAAATACTCCTCAGACACCGATAGTGAACCAGTACCGTAAGGGAAAGGTGAAAAGCACCCTAAATAAGGGAGTGAAATAGTACCTGAAACCGTACGCCTACAAGCGGTCGGAGCAGCATTTATGTTGTGACGGCGTGCCTTTTGCATAATGAGCCTACGAGTTACTCCTCACTGGCGAGGTTAAGTTAAGACTAACGGAGCCGTAGCGAAAGCGAGTCCCAACAGGGCGCTTAGTCAGTGGGGGTAGACGCGAAACTTTGTGATCTATCCATGGGCAGGTTGAAGGTGTGGTAACACACACTGGAGGACCGAACCCGTTGACGTTGAAAAGTCTTGGGATGACCTGTGGATAGGGGTGAAAGGCCAATCAAACTGAGAGATAGCTCGTTCTCCCCGAAATGTTTTTAGGAACAGCCTCGGTTTATAAAGTCTGTTAGAGGTAGAGCTACTGATTGGGCTAGGGGGCTTCACCGCCTACCAAACCCTGACAAACTCCGAATGCTAACAGATGTTTACCGGGAGTGAGGCTGCGGGCGCTAAGGTCCGTGGCCGAGAGGGAAATAACCCAGAATAGCAGCTAAGGTCCCCAATGCATAGTTAAGTTAATCAAACGATGTAGAGCTTCTATAACAGCCAGGATGTTTGCTTGGAAGCAGCAATTCATTTAAAGAGTGCGTAACAGCTCACTGGTCGAGAGGCTCTGCGCGGAAAATAATCGGGTATTAAACTATGAACCGAAGCTCTATGATTGCCACTAGGTGGTATATCGGTAGGGGAGCATTCTGACTGCGTCGAAGGTGTACGGTGACGTATGCTGGAGCGGTTAGAAAAGAAAATGTAGGCATAAGTAACGATAAATAAGGTGAAAAACCTTATCGCCGAAAGTCTAAGGGTTCCTGATCAACGTTAATCGGATCAGGGTTAGCCCGGTCCTTAGTCAAACCCGAAGGGGGTAGACGATGGAAAGCAGGTTAATATTCCTGCGCCCACTATGCATTAAAAGTGACGGAGAATGCTAGCACCATAAGCTGACGGATTAGCTGAGTGGATCCTTCGGGTGAAGCGCAGGTGTGAAAGTTCTTCCAAGAAAAGCGAGCATAGCGGCCGGTACCGCAAACCGACACAGGTAGACGGGATGAGTATTCTAAGGCGCTCGGGTGAGCCGTGGAGAAGGAACTAGGCAAATTGACGCTGTAACTTCGGGATAAAGCGTACCATCTTCGGATGGTCTCAGTAAAATGGTTCAACCAACTGTTTAACAAAAACATAGGGCCCTGCAAAATCGAAAGATGACGTATAGAGCCTGATACCTGCCCGGTGCTGGAAGGTTAAGGAAGGGTGTTCGACGCAAGTCAAAGCTCCTGACTGAAGCCCCAGTAAACGGCGGCCGTAACTATAACGGTCCTAAGGTAGCGAAATTCCTTGTCGGGTAAGTTCCGACCTGCACGAATGGTCTAATGAGTTGAACGCTGTCTCCTCCACGAGCCCGGTGAAATTGTAGTATCGGTGAAGATGCCGGTTACCCGCCACGGGACGGAAAGACCCCGTGAACCTTCACTACAACTTTGCATTGATTTTGAATTACGGATGTGTAGAATAGTTGGGACGCTATGAAGCGGTGGCGCCAGCCATTGTGGAGCGGTCGTTGAAATACCAACCTTCTTTGATTTAGAATCTAATCCACTTAAAGTGGAAACAGTGCATGGTGGGTAGTTTGACTGGGGTGGTCGCCTCCTAAAGAGTAACGGAGGCTTGCAAAGGTTCCCTCAGTACGGTTGGTAATCGTACGAAGAGCGCATTAGTAAAAGGGAGCTTGACTGTGAGGCAAACAGGCCGAGCAGGGACGAAAGTCGGCTAAAGTGATCCGGCGGTTCTGTATGGAAGGGCCGTCGCTCAAAGGATAAAAGGTACTCCGGGGATAACAGGCTGATCTCCCCCAAGAGCTCATATCGACGGGGAGGTTTGGCACCTCGATGTCGGTTCGTCACATCCTGGGGCTGGAGAAGGTCCCAAGGGTTCGGCTGTTCGCCGATTAAAGTGGCACGTGAACTGGGTTCAGAACGTCGCAAGACAGTTCGGTCCCTATCTGTGGTGGGCGTTAGTAAATTGAGAGAACATGACCTTAGTACGAGAGGACCGGGTCGTACGTACCGCTGGTGTATCAGTTGTGCCGCCAGGTGCAATGCTGAGTAGCTAAGTACGGACAGGATAAACGCTGAAAGCATCTAAGCGTGAAACCTATCTCAAGATGAGTTTACTTTTAAGGGCCGTAAGAGACTATTACGTTGATAGGCTACAGGTGTAAAGGTGGTAACATCAAAGCCGAGTAGTACTAATTGCCCGTACGCTTTAATTTTATTATGTTAGGTACTCTTCTAATTTTTTAGTTTTTCCAATATGTTAATCTTATTTTAGTTGACAGGTTTAGAAGTTGAAATGGTAACAAGGAAATATTGCTTATCAACTTATAAACATATAAACTTATCAACTCAAGATTTTATGGTGGTTATACCAAGGGTGTTCACCTCTTCCCATACCGAACAGAGAAGTTAAGCCCCTTAAGGCCGATGGTACTGCACCACAATGCGGGAGAGTAGGTAGCTGCCATTCTTATTTTTAAATGCCCTTCAGTTTTTCGATACGTTCGAAAGCACTGGAGGGTTTTTTTATCTTACTAACTAACTACTTAAAGGAAAATTGATCATAGATTTTGCTATATCAATTTTTTTTCGTATATTAACAAAATAGCTAACAAATTCATACACCTGATTAAACACCCGGGTGTTTTCAAATATTCCCCTCTAAATGAACAGTTAGAACAGTTGACGACTCAATTGTATTAGCTAATGTATCTGATGAACAGCGATACCTTGGTATTACTGTGCATCTACTAATGCGACCGGCGCATTTTGTCATTCCTCTTTACCAGAGCCGGAATGAAGATGTTCCGATCGGTAATAACCAGATCATTAAAAAAGTGAATTTATGAGGAAATATGTATTACTATCGACTGTCTTTATGAGCTGCTCCCTGATCGGGCAAAGCCAGGACTTATTAGGCTTAGGTACAGGTAATTATGCCGGAGTTACGGGAATGACCCTTAATCCAGCAAGTATCGTGGACAGCCGTTTAAAGTTCGATCTCAATCTTATCGGTGTGAGCAATTATTACTCCAACAACTACCTGGCAGTTAAGAGAGATGCTTTGATCAAAGGTTCGTTCTTCAAAGATAAATATAAAGATTGGTCACTTGTACGTCGTGATTTACTACACGAAACTAAATTAAGTGCCAATGAAAAGGTAAATATACGCTTGAATAACCGCGTGATGGCTCCACTGTCATTTATGTTGACGACAGGTAAAAAATCAGCCATCGCATTAAATATCGCCAACAGAACAGGTGTGACCGTTAACAACCTGAACCAAGACTTCGCACGTCTCGCTTACAGAAGGTTTGATGATGCGGCTTTTTATGGCCGGACTATGGATCTGAGCGGGATCGATATGAATGTGCTAAATTGGTTAGATGTCGGATTCACCTACGGACGCGTTTTATTAGATCAGGATGAACACTTCGTTAAGGCAGCCTTCACCGCCAAATATATTGGTGGCGTGGCTTCCGGCTACTTTCAGGCGGACGAACTGTCTCTAAGCTTCTCGGATAAAAACACTGTCAACGCAAGCACTCCTTATGCACGGTATGGCCATGGTGAAAAGCTCGGTTTTGATATGTTCAAATCCGCGTCTTTGCGGTCACTGCGGCCGGAAGCCGAAGGGTTTGGTTGGAATGCAGGTATCGTATACGAATACCGCGGGAAAATAGACCGTTTCAAGTACCTGAACCCCGAGTCTGAAGAAAGACTGCGCAGGGATAAAAACAAATATACCTTTAAAGTCGGCTTCTCGATCATGGATGCCGGTAAGCTTACTTTCAAGAAAAGTGAGTACAATAACGACTTCTCCGCGAATATTGCTGACTGGAATCTGAAACAATACCGCATCAGAGATATTAACGACGTTGATACCATGCTATCACGCAGAGTGATGTATGAGGCCAGCGGTAACAATTCTTACACAGTGTCTTTACCGACGGCCTACAGCGCGCAGTTCGACCTTCATTTAGTAAAAGGGTTCTACCTGCATGCGATGACTTATCAGCCATTTAAATTATTGGAATCAGATCGTAAGATGCATGTAGAGGCTTCTTATGCTGTTACACCAAGATTTGAGTCCCGCGTATTGGGTTTATATTTCCCGGTGTCCTACAATAAATTTGATAAATGGAATATCGGCGCTACCATGCGTTTAGGACCCATCTATTTTGGTTCGTCCAATCTGGGATCGTTGGTATTCAATGACAAGACAAGAACTGCTGATATCCATGCAGGTCTTAGAATTCCTATTACTTATGGAAGTCCTTCGCGATTGGCTAAGACATTTAGTCGTGCAACCCGCTCGCAGGATCAGGATATCTACAACCCCGCTGCTGAAAGAACCAATGTGCTGCTTGCTGAAAATAACAGGAGATACGAAAGGTATGAAGCGCGGATGGATTCTGCTATTATCAAAAAAGAGCTGGAAGTAAAAGCACTTGAAGCGCGCTTACTGCAACTGGAGAAACAAAAAGTATTAGATTCGATCAGGCTGGCAAACCACCAGGGACAGATCGCTCCGGTAAGCATCACTATTAATAATTACACCGGATCGGGCAACCCATCTGTTAAGATCGACACGATCCGTTCCGTAAACAGAATTTCTACCCTTCCACGCACTTTGGTAAAAACTGATTCTGTTGTGGTAGATCCACGCGAGGCTCAGTTGAAAAAACAGGCGCAAAGAGATACGCTGTTGAAAAGACTCGCAGAAAAAGAATTGCAGCTGCAAGAGCTGAAGAAAAAGATGGAAATAGAAGATTCTTCAGCAACTCAAGAAGCTGTTCCGGAAGCGCGGGTAACTGAGAAAAAGCGATCCTTTTTCGGATTGTTTAAGAAAAGAGAGGATGATCCCGATGCGGCAGAAACCAATAATTTTTACACAAGAAAAGAGGCTGCATCATCGCAGCCTCTTGCGCGTTCATCACAAAACCGCGAATTGTATCAACAACAGATCGGTGACCTTGAAGAAGAGATCAGCGACCTTAAAAAATCGCTTATTACTTATGGCGCCATTTCCAGTGTAGGTGTTGCCGGAACCAACGCGCTGGTGTCGAAAGGGCAAGCTAAAAAACTGGAAAAGGAAATCGACGCACTCAGAGAGGAATTAGCTCAATATAACAATGGAACAGGGAGCCCGGATAGCAGCCGTTTCCTGAACGCGGAAATCGCACGCTTGAAAAAAGAGTTAGCTGCTCAGGATCCCTCTTTTGTTTATGATGCAAACGACATTCATGGTCTTGAGGCTGAGATTGCCCGGTTAAAAGCTGAGCTGGCATTAGCAGAAGACCAGGAGTCGGTTTCCGTGGTTCAGACCAAAAACCTGGAAACGGCCGGCTCTGATCGTGCAGTGATCGACAATCTTTTATCGATGCAACTGGAAAAGGTAATGTTCAGGTTGGGCGAAGTGAAAGTGCAACCCTTCTATCATAATACATTACAATTTGTAGCAAGAAACCTGAATAGCTACCCTTCACTGGGTTTGCAGATCGATGGATATACAGACAACACCGGCAGTGTTTCGACTAACAGAAGACTGTCTCTCCAGCGCGCTAACGCTGTAAAAAATTACCTGCTGGGGCAGCAGGTAAACGCCGGCCAGCTCTATGTAAATAACTATGGGGAGAAAGAACCTGTGGCCAGCAACAGCACTTCTCAGGGCCAGATGCTCAACAGACGTGTGGAGTTGAAATTTGTTCAGAACGTTTCTAACTAAAGCTAACCTTTCGCGTCAGGAAATGCATTGGTAGTGCCACCTCCCAAAGCTTTGTACAACTGGATCAGCACATTCACATGATTTCGCTCGGTTTTGATGAGATCCATTTGAGCGTTGATCTTGCTTTTCTGTGCGGCGATGATCTCCAGGTAGCTTGCGTAGGCTGTGACATACAGATCCTGCGATACGTGGAGTCCTTTGTCCAGGGCGGTTACTTCTTTCCTTTTTTCGTTCAGGATCTTCTGGTTATTAGCGATGTAGCTCAATAATGTTTTTACCTCCTGGAAGGCTTCGTTCACGGTCTTCTGATAATTTAAGAAAGCGATCTCCTGCTCGGCGGTCGCTATTTTAAAGCTCGCTTTTAACTGGCGTTTCTGAAAAACGGGTGCCGTCAGGTTGCCCAGCAATTGGTAGGCGATAGAAGTAGGACTCACTATTTTGGCGGCATTGAAAGTGCTTAAGCCTGTGTACGCGCCGATAGACACGGAAGGAAAGAAGGCCGCCCTTGCCGCTTGCGCATCGGCATGACTTGCGATCAATTCATGAAAAGCAGAACGGATATCCGGCCTGAATTCCAGCAACTGGCGAGGGTTGCCATGTCGCGCCAGGTAGTTGATGGATTTGGTATTGATACTGCTGCTGCGTTTGATAGTGCCTTCATATTCGCCGGTTAGTTCCAACAGCTTATTTTCCGTAGCAACAATTTCCTGCTCGATGCTATACAGCGAAGCTTTCGTGTTCGACAACTGGGCGTTGAACTGCAGCACGGCCAGCTCTGTCGCCCGTCCTACTTCCTTTTGAATCTTTACTACCTCCAGCGCTTTTTCCTGCAAGGCGATATTCCGTTCCAGTATCTCCACCTCACGGTCAAGCATGATCAGCTCGTAATATAAGGTGGCCGTATGAGTCACCAGCGCTGCGTTGAGCAGGTCTTTACCTTGCTGGGTAGCCAGGAAACGCTCCATGGCAGCGGATTTCATATTCTTCAGTTTACCCCAGAGATCTATTTCCCAGGAAGCGCTCAGCCCGAGCCAATAATCTGGCGTGATAAACGTGGGCACCTGCTGGCTATTGTCGATATTGTCAGAAAGGTTTGTATCAAAATTGCCTACTCCTTCCATCGTATGTTTGCCGTAATGCGTACCAGAGGCGCGAAGTCCTGCGGTGACAGAAGGGAGTAATGCTGCTTGTCTTGCTTCGAGATATGCGGTGGCAATTTTTATTTTTTCCGTTGCAATCTTATTATCCAGGTTGTTGGCCAGCACCTTTGATATCAGATCGGTGAGCTGCTGATCGCTGAAGAAATCCTTAAAATTGAGCCTGGCCACATTATTGGAATCAATGGGAAGTTTATCTTCATACGCTTCAGGTAATGGCTTTACCGTTTTCACGGCCGTCACCTTCGGCGCGTTACATGCCACTGTTAGTAAAGAAATGGCAATACCTGGCAGAATTAGTTGTCTATTTCTCATGCTCTGTTTTTTGAGATTCAGATAAGGATTGTTCAATAGCCACGACCGTCTTCTTTTTTCTTTCAGATAGCCGGGCAAATAATACATACAGGCCCGGGATGATCAGCAAACCAAAGATGGTTCCGATCAGCATGCCACCTGCAGCTGCCACACCGATGGACTGGTTTCCATTAGCGCCCGCTCCTGAAGCGAGGCACAAAGGAATCAGCCCGGCAATAAAGGCAAAGGACGTCATCAAGATGGGGCGCAACCTTTGCGCGGCGCCTTCCACTGCGGCCTCTAGGATAGGGTGTCCTTCTTTCCTGCGTTGGATGGCAAACTCAACGATCAGGATGGCATTCTTCCCGAGCAAACCGATCAGCATTACCAAGGCCACCTGCGCATAGATATTGTTATCCAACCCGGCTATCTTTAGGAAGATGAAGGAGCCGAAAATACCCGCAGGCAAACTCAGGATCACCGGTAAGGGAAGTAAAAAGCTTTCATATTGAGCCGCCAGAAGCAGGTACACAAACAACAGGCATAAGGCAAATATGTAAACGGCCTGGTTGCCCGAAAGGATCTCTTCGCGCGTCATTCCGCTCCAGTCATAGTCGTATCCTCGCGGAAGCTGTTCCGCCGCTACCTTTTCCACTGCTTTGATCGCGTCGCTGCTGCTGTAGCCTGGCGCCGCTTCGCCATTGATCATGGCGGAAGTAAACATGTTGTAACGTGTCAGTTGCTCGGGGCCATATAACTTTTCCAGCCTTATAAAAGAAGAGAAAGGTACCATCTCTCCGTTACTGTTTTTAACATACTGATTGAGCACATCGCGCGGCTCGGCCCGGTACTGCGGACTGGCCTGTACCATCACTTTATACATTTGATTGAAGCGAATAAAGTTCGTGGCATAATAACTACCCATCAAGGTTTGCAACGTATTCATGGCATTCTCTACCGTCACGTTTTTCTTAGCGGCCATGTCATAGTCTACATGGATGAGGTATTGCGGGAAAGAAGCATCGAAGCTGGTAAAGGTATTCGTCACCTCCTGCGTGTTATTGATCGCTGCAACGAAATCTTTAGTGATGTCTGATGTCTCCGTGATATTGCCCGCGCCTTTGTTCAGCAACCTCAATTCAAATCCACTGGTATTGCCAAACCCCGGAACAGTAGGAGGGTCAAACACTTCGACCTTGGCATCGGTCAGGCCTGCGGTACGCTTTTCAATTTCTTTGATGACCGCAGCCGCACTTCTTTCCCGGTCGTCCCATGACTTCAGGTTGATCATTCCCATGCCGTAAGAGGCACCCGCAATTTCGTTCGTCAGGCTGTATCCCGCGAGGGTTGTGACGCTTTCAATCTCGGGAATGTCTTTAGTTGATGCTGTTAGATTGTCAAGGATCTTCTCGGTACGTTCAACTGTGGCGCCCTGCGGTGTGGTGACATTTACGTAGATCATACCCTGGTCTTCAGTAGGAATAAAGCCGCCGGGCAATACAGATCCTGCGCCCCAGGTAAGCACAAAGAATACCGCCAGCATCGTTAACGTGATGGCGCTCTTGCCCGCTAAGCGGTTCAGTAATGAACGATAACGAACAGTGGTTTTGTCAAAGCCCCTGTTAAAGGAGTTGAAGAATTTACCCAACAGACCTTTCTTTTTTGCGGGTGTATGCTTGAGCATAATCGCACAAAGGGCAGGTGTCAGGGTGAGTGCATTAATACCGGAGATCACAATGGAGAATGCCAGAGTCAGTGAGAACTGGCGGTAAAACACACCCACCGGACCACTTAAAAAGGCCACAGGAACAAACACGGCAGACATAACCAGCGTGATGGCGATAATGGCACCGGTGATCTCTTTCATCGCCGCAATGGTAGCTTCCATTGGGGGCAGGTGTTCTTCCACCATTTTTACATGGACCGCTTCGACGACTACGATCGCATTATCGACCACAATGCCGATCGCTAATACCAATGCAAATAAAGTGAGCAGGTTGATGGAGAAGTCGAGCATAGACATGCAAGCCAGCGTTCCCACCAGTGCGACAGGTACTGCCAACACGGGAATCAGCGTCGATCGCCAGTCCTGGAGGAAGATGAAGACCACAATACCCACGAGCAGGAAGGCTTCCACCAACGTTTTTAATACCGCGCTGATCGAAGCATCCAGGAAGCGGGACACATCATATGCATAACTGTAGTCCATGCCGGGAGGGAAGGTCGAGCTTTTCAATTCTTCCATTTTAACCTTGATATTGTCGATCACTTCACTCGCATTGGATCCCGGTCGTTGTTTGATCATGATCGAGGCGGCGGGTTTCCCGTCACTCTTCGATACCATGCTGTAACTCATCGCCCCGAATTCTACTTCGGCAATATCTTTCAGTTTCAGGATCGACCCATCACTATTAGAGCGGATGGCAACATCTTCATACTCTTTGGGCTCAGAAAATTTTCCCGTATAACGCAGAACGTATTGCAGGTCACTCTTGATCTTGCCTGAACTTTCTCCCGTTTTTCCCGGTGCTGCAGAAACGTTCTGACTCCGCAATGCGGCAATCACTTCATCTGTCGAAACATTGTAGGCCAGCAGCTTTTCAGGATTCAGCCACACGCGCATCGCATAGTCTTTCGCGCCCATGATCTCAGCGCGTCCTACGCCATCAATCCGCTTCAGTTCTTTCAGTACGTTGATGTCGGTGAAATTGAAGATAAAGTCTTCGTCGGAATTTTTATCATCGCTGGTGATGTTGAGATACATCAACATGCTGTTCACTTCCTTCTCTGTCGTTACACCGGCCTTGATCACTTCTTCAGGTAACTCGTCTAACACAGTAGTGACGCGGTTTTGCACGTTTACAGCAGCCACGTCGGGATCAGTGCCCACCTTAAAATAAACCGTGATCATGGTAACGCCATCATTACCGGTTACTGTCGACATATAGGTCATGCCGGGTACACCGTTGATCGCCCGCTCCAGCGGAAGCGCCACGGCGTTAACAGATACTTCGGCATTGGCACCCGTGTAGCGCGCCGTTACTGCTACCGAGGGCGGCACAATATCAGGAAACTGGGTGATCGGGAGGGTAAAGAGCGCCAGCAGGCCGATAAGTGTGATGATGATGGAGATGACTAATGATAATACGGGTCTTCTTATAAAAGTTTCAACCATGGTTTTTCTTTCTCAGATAAAAATAAAGAGGCTACACTCCGGCCAGGTAGATGCCGGCCCGGAATCAATTTATAAAGGGATGGATTAAACAGATCGGGGTATGATCTTCTGACCTTCCTTTACCGTTTGGATACCTTCGTAAATAATCTTGTCTTTGGGTTGTAACCCATCGATCACTACATAGTAGTCGGCAAGGCGTTGGGAGATCCGGATACTTTTCATCCGCACAATGTTGTCTTTATCCACTATAAAAACATAGTTCTTATCCTGGATCTCAAAAACGGTTTTTTGGGGCAGTAAGATGGCATTTTTTAACGGGCGTGTGATCAGGAGTTTGCCTGAAGCGCCGTGTCGCAGCCGGTTTTGCGGGTTGATAAAGCGTGCTTTAAATGCAATGCTTCCTGTATTGTTATCGATCTCGCTTTCCGCAGATTCCAGTTGGCCGGAGTAAGGATACTTTGAGCCATCGGCCAGCACCAGGTTGATCGCCTGGATATTTTCACGGTTATCATGGCCGTTCTGTATCTGGAAAAATTCATTTTCGGAAATATTGAAATAGGCATAGACCGTGCTGATATCAGAGAGGGTGGTCAGGAAAGAACTGGTGGTGATCAGGCTTCCTTCTTTCAAAGGAATACGGTCTACAATGCCATCAAATGGCGCAGTGACGCGGGTATAAGCAATGCGTTGTTCCACTGCTTTCTTGTCTGCCAGCGCCACATCGGCCTTTGCCATCAGCGCTTTGTATTTGGCGCTTACCAGGTCTAGCTCAGTTTTAGAGATGATGCCTTTTTCTACCAGTGTTTTCACGCGTTCTACCTCTACCTGAGCCACGCGGGCATCAGCTACCGCACTCTTGTAAGCGGCATTGGTTTTATTCAGTTCAATTCTTAACTCGCTGTCGTTAATCTTAAACAGCAGTTGGCCTTTCTTCACTTGTTGTCCTTCATGGATATAGATCTTGCTCAGTATACCGTCAATGCGTGAATGGATCTCAACGTTTCTGCCGGCCTGTATGTCCGCCACATAGGGAATGCTTAATGTTGTATCGCGTTTCTTCACAGAGATGATCGGGTAGGCTTTGTCCTGGTCACCACTTAGTTTTTCCTGTGACATACTCTTGCAGCCCGCCAATAGCACAATACCGGCAGCTAAAGAAAATAACATCTTTTGTTTAGTCATGATTGAAGTTTAAGAAAAGGAAAGTCAGGTCGGATTAGGGCAATCCGGTGTCATTTGAAAATAAGAAAACAGGGGAGAGGCCTTTATGTAACAGATAGTTGCATGCCTCAGGAGATTCATTCAGAATAGCGGGTGGATAGCAGCTCAATAAATATAGTAGAGATGCAGATGGCCAAAGCCGGGAGTTTGTTTGGGGCTTGCGGAAATATAAGAAGGCAGCACATGGCGCTTATCGGTAATAGCTACGCCTGCTATGCTGTAGAACGCAGTACATTTTTTTCCTGCGGCCGTTTTTGAAGATAAGTTCCGGTATTTGATCAGGATCACGTCATCAAACGCGACTTCCTGGTGATCATTCTTATTAGGTGACTGGTGATTTTTGTCGGTCGACTTGACCGCGCGATGGTCGCTCACGATATCAATCGTTTCGAACGAGCTACCAAAGAGTAAAGTAAGAAGAAGTAAAATTTGTACGAGTCGATTCATAATGTTTGTTACAACACTTGTAAGTCGGCGAATACTATGTTTTGATCTGCGCAGTAACATCAATGAAAACCAGACCAGGCCCCTCGTTTGTTGCTGTTGCAGGATGCGTTAGAAAAATGTAAATATAGAACAAACATTTTTTAAAAATGTTGAACAGACGGTTAATTTTTTTACATGTTCTATTCAGAACGATAAATGACGTGTCATAAAAATGCCCGGCTTTAATGAATCGGCCGGGCATTTTTTTTATTTATACAATGAAACATGACTAAGGTTGCCACCAAAGCTTCGTGCTTTTTTTATCACCTCCGATAGCTTGTGCTGCCGCGTCTTTGTTGCTGCTATTGGTATTCGTTTCTGCTACCGGATAAGTTAGGCGCGTAGGCAGGAACGATACATTAGGATCGAGTGAGCCGGCAACAGGTGCTATAAACAGTTCACTGCCGTCAGGTTTCTTAAAGCTCAACCTGATTCTTTCAAACCAGGCCTGAAGGCCTTGCATATACATAGCAATCCACTTCTGTGTGCCGATCACATTCTTCCAGTCACCGCTGTTGTAAGGTACTGATGCTATATAAGCAGAAGCGGTCGAATCGGGCACTCTCCAAAAACTCATACTTTCCCTGATCCCTTGTTCATAAAAGGTTGCTGCATCACCACCCACAGACATGCCTCTTTCCGTTGCTTCAGCTAAAAGAAAGTTCATCTCGGATGCAGTCATTAAGATACCCGGGAAGTCTGCTCCATACACTCGAGTTCCGGGAATAGAATATTTCTGCGCATCGCTGGCTGTTTGCGTACCCGCACCGTAAGGTTTGCCTACAATGCTGTCCGAAGCCTGCGCGGGCCGGGCATATATGGCCAGGCGCGGATCGTCAACAGATCTGAGGTAGTTGACCAATGTTTCACTCACTACAAATTCTGTCAATGCGCGGGCTACATCATTATAAGGATATTGATTGGGTGCCTGGCTGGTGTAAGGAAACAATGCCTGATCCGCAGAGGATGTAATAACACCATTTGCTACTGCAGTCTGGATGGCCGCTTTGGCTTCTTCAGGCTTTTCGTCGCTCATGCGCATCGCAATGCGAACGATCAGCGAGTTAGCCAGCTTTTTCCATTTAAGAGGATCGCCGTTATAGATGGCCTCTCCGGAAGAGTAAGTGCCGCCCGCAGAATCCAGTGTGCTCTGGTATTCATTGAGTCGCTTGATGAGGTCGGTGTAAATCGTGCTGGCATCATCATACGTCGGAGTCGGCTGTTCATCATTCAACGCTTGTGTGTAAGGAATGTTGCCATAAGCATCGGCCAAAGTATGGAACAACCATACCTGCAGAATCCCCGAGATAGCGTTCTGATTCGGCACCAGGTCGGGCAATGCCGCATTCTCATTAATTCTTTCAATCTCTTTCAGATCTTTTAAAGAACGGTTGTAAAGCGACCATAAAGTAGAATTACTCCCTTCGTCCAAAAAGAAACGGCTGTTCTCTTCTTTATCAGTGGCGGACCAATATTGAGCCCAATGCATGCCGACTCTGTTGTTCACAATAGAATTGTACAAAATATCCATCGCGCTTTTTTCTGCCGACAAGATCAGTTGATCGGGCGAAGCGGTGGAGGGCAGGATCGGGTTGGTATTCAGTTCATCAAACTTATTGCAAGAGCATATAGTTAATGATACCAGCGGGATCAGTAGTTTATTCAATGATAATTTCATTCGTAAATATTTTATGTTTTCAGTGGTCGAAAAAACATCGCATTTTTATTTCCTTGAGTGAGAAAATTTCATGCTCTGTTTCATTTTAAATCTCTTTTCAGATGTGCATTAAAAGCCGATGCTGAGGTTGATCCCCATCGATCGGATGGAAGGCAGAGCACCTCCCTCAAGGCCCTGGATGTTACCTGTACCATTCGTGATGTTGGAAGGATCGAGGTTGGGTGCGTTCGATTTGATCAACCACAAATTACGACCATACAGAGACAGGGTGATATTATCGGCGCTGATCCGCTCTGCCCATTTTTGAGGAAGCGAATAACCCAGCGTTACTTCTCTTAAATAAATATAGCTGGCGTCATATACATTGGCCGCATTAATATTTCTTCCAAAATTGTTTTTGAAATGGTCGATAGCGGGAATGGTTTTGCTGTAGGGCGTTCCATCTGCTAATACACCCGACACAGTTACTCCATCTTCGCGAATATTGCCTTCTGCTGTTTCCGCTAATAATCCGGAATAGAGCCCATACATATTGGTATAAGAGAAGAACTTGCCTCCTTTGCTGAAATCTACCAGGGCGCTCAAAGCAATACCTTTGTAGTTGAAGGTATTGGATATACCGCCTACGTAATCGGGATAAACATTACCCAGCGACACCACATTAGGCGTTTTCACATAGTGGCCCAACGTATCGATTACCCGCTGTCCGTTCAGATAAGTATAATCGTATCCGACCAGTGTACCCAGAGATTGACCCGGTCTCGCCACAACAGACACCTGGTTAAGGCGTCGCTCAGTACCGATCGTGATCTGATCCACCACGTTTTCTCCGTTCTGTGCCAGGTCAAGCACTTTGTTGGTGTTCTTGGAGAAGTTTACTGCAATGTTCCAGGTAAAGGATTCGCTTCTTACCGGTGTTCCCTCCAGGCGCAGCTCTATACCTTTGTTACTAACGCTTCCGGCGTTGATGAGGTATTGGCCATAGCCAGATGTAGGGGAAACGTTCACAGGGATGATCTGGTTCTTAGTGACGCGGTCGTAGTAAGTGAAGTCAACACCCACGCGGTTGTCAATGAATCTGGCTTCGATACCTACTTCTTTTTCTGTTGTTTTTTCAGGCAAAAGATTCAGATTGCGTTTCAGGTCATCCACGGTCAGGTAAGGGGTGCCGTTAAACAATTGTGGGGCACTGTAGGTCTGGAAAATATTGTAAGGATCTGTGTCGTTACCCACTTGTGCAATACCTGCTCTCACTTTACCGAAGCTCAGCCATTTAGCATCTTTAAGCCAGTCGGAAAAAATGATCGATGTTGAGGCTGAAGGATAGAAGTAAGAGTTGTTGGCAGAATAGAGCGCGGAAGACCAGTCGTTCCTTCCGGATAACTCCAGGAAGATGCTGTTGTTGTAACCGAACGTTGCTGTTCCAAACAATGAATTGATCTGCTTGCGCGGAAACGCTTCGGTGATCAGCGGCGGAGCAGAGATGTTATTCAAAGTATAAACACCCGGCGTGATCAGGCCGGCACCGGCAGGAGTGGCACCTGTGAAAAGGCGGGTCTGCTGCTTCATGATGTTGCCTCCCAAAGTGGCGCCGATATTGAATTTCTCTCCCAAATCTTTCCTGACATTCGTAGTGAACATGTAGTTGATCTCACGGAAATCAATAGTGTTCTTTGTGTAGCTTCCTGCAAAATAATCTTTAGCAGAGCGCTCTTCCTGTAGCGCTGTATAGCTGTCCATGAACGCTTGTGCGGTAAACGATAACCAGTCCAAAGGTTTGTACTCTAACCCCACATTACCAAACAGCCTGTTGCGGTCATCATTCTGGTATTCCATGTAACGTGTCCAGTAAGGGTTATTGGCAAACAGGGGTGTGGGGTTATCAAAAGATGTTCTGTTCCAGCTGATCTGGCTGCCATCTGCATATTGATAATCTTTCATGCGCTCCATGTCCCACTGGCGTTGACCATATTCGCTGAACAGATTCATCATATTCTGACCGGTGAATCCGGTGCCGGGCCGTCCCATCGCTTTTGTGTACGAGTATCGAACTGCGGCGGATGCCGTCAGGTTATCAGTGATTTTATAATTCCCGTTAACGCCAATATTCGTTCGCGACAATTTGGAGTTGGGCAACACAAAGCGCTGGCGGGTATCAGCGAGTCCAATCCGGAAGGCGCCTTTATCATTGTTGCCTCCAATGCTTAAGCTATTCGTAACAGTCACGCCGGTTTGAAAGAAGTCCCGGATGTTATTCGGTTGAGGAGACCAGGGCGCTGTCTGTCCGAAGTAAGGGTTGTCTTTGTCTTTATCGAAAGACCAGTAGTGTCGTACGGGTGTGCCGTCCATTCTCGGGCCCCATGATTCGTCAACACCAAACTCCGGCATCAGATCGTAACCGCCTAAAGCTGGATCGCTGAAAGTAGGGGAGCTGCTGTTCAGGAACTGCTCGGGGTTTTGATTGTAAAACAACGTATCAAAGGTCGGCCTGGAACCACCGCCATATTTATTCTGATAATCCGGAAGAATATATACTTTATCGGTCTGCACATTCAGGCTGTAGTTGACGCCCAGGTTCTTTTTAGAACCGTTTGTCTTCTTAGTAGTGATCAACACCACACCATTCGCGCCGCGGCTTCCGTAGAGAGCAGTAGCGGCCGCACCTTTCAGTACAGAGATCTGGTCAATGTCGTCAGGGTTGATATCCTGGATGGGACTTCCATAGTCAAATCCACCGCCACCGATTTGCTGGGTGTAGCTGTTGGTATTAGGATTGGAAAAAGGAATACCGTCTACTACGAACATCGCATTATTGTTACCCAAAATGGATTTAGGCCCGCGGATCGTTACCTTGCTGGAACCGCCCATAGAACCGCTGTTGGTGGAGATCTGCACACCCGCTACGCGGCCGGCCAGATTGTTGACGAAGTTGACTTCTTTTGCCGTCTGTATCTCGCTCCCTTTTACTTCAGCCACTGCATAACCAACGGACCGGCTTTTCTTAGATATACCGAGTGCCGTTACGGTTACTTCTTCCAGTTGTTCCGGTGAGGTTTGCTGAAGCTGGACAGTTAATACCTGCGCGGAATCCGCGAGAATAATCTCCCTCGCGGCTGTGCCGACGCTCGACACCCGGACCCGTGCATTTTTTATGAATGGAATTGCGAAGCTACCGTCTGCCCCTGCGGTATAGAGTTTTCCATCGGGGTATTCAAGGCTGGCAGAAGGAACCGGTTCGCCGGCACTGTTGACCACTTTGCCTTTTACCAGGACGGTGTCGCCGGCGGGCGTTGTTTGTACAGGCCCCGTTGCGGTACTGTCGGTGCCGGCCGCAGCCACGGCTGCTGCTGTGGCGCTATCCGTACCGGTAGATTGTTTCTTTGCCGTGTCGACAACGGTTTGGGCTTGGCCGCTGATCGTGTCTTTCAGGCTGTTGCCCATTTTCCAGGCGCCTACTTCAATTTCGCTGTTGTCTTTTACATTGATCAGGATGCTATCGGCCGAAGGTGCAACGAAAGAGAGGTTGAGGTTCAGTACTTTGTTGGTGATGAGGATAGAGTCTCCCTTGTTGGCGTTCAAAGCAAAAATACCATCGGCGTTGGTTTTTGCGGAATCAGGAGCTCCCGGTTTGTGAAGGTAGGTATCGGTGAGGCCAATACCGGTTTTGCCAACAACTTTTCCGTTAATGGTTTGGGCTTGTACAGTGTTTGAAATGGCAATAAATGCCATGGCAATGAGTACAAGCGTTTTGAGCTTGCATGTCATGATTTGTTGAGGTAGGGTTAAAGATTTTTATATATTCCCGGTAACATAACAATAACTTAGCCAAAGCACAGGAGAGGCTTTAGTAAATCGTTAAAAAAGCAGCGACCAATGTCCGAACGGCACGGTTTTATTGGGCGATCGTTACGTTTTAATATTCCGGTTTTTATAAACCTGAAAGGTTAGCGCTTTAATAGTTTATCTGTTGATCGTTGTGGCGAATGGGGTACAAACGCCCCACTATATTTATGCATTAAAAAAGAAAAAGCCGCATCGTCGGATGCGGCTTTAAAAATATCAGTATATGTATCCTGTTAGGCTACAGCTTTCTTAACCAGATCAGCGGCTTCGCTCAGCAAAATAGCGGATTGCACTTTCAGGCCACTTTCATCGATCAGTTTTTTAGCTTCAGCAGCGTTGGTGCCCTGCAGTCTGACGATGATAGGGATCTCTATATTGCCCAGATTTTTGTAGGCTTCGATCACGCCCGCTGCTACACGATCGCAACGCACGATGCCGCCGAAGATGTTGATCAGGATGGCTTTTACCGCCGGGTCTTTCATGATGATCTTAAATCCGGCTTCGACGGTTTGCGCATTAGCGGTACCTCCTACGTCGAGGAAGTTGGCCGGCTCGCCACCGCTCAGTTTGATCATATCCATTGTTGCCATCGCCAAACCGGCACCATTTACCATACAACCTACATTACCATCTAGTTTAACGAAGTTGAGGTTGTATTTTCCGGCTTCTACTTCAGTAGGATCTTCTTCAGTGATATCTCTCAATGTAGCCAGGTCTGCATGACGGATCATGGCGTTATCATCGAGGTTCATTTTACAGTCTACGGCAATGATCTTGTCATCCGCAGCTTTAAACAGCGGGTTGATCTCCAGCATGCTGCAATCGAGCCCTACATAAGCATTATACAGGTTCGTAACGAATTTTACGCAGTTTTTAAATGCTTCCCCTTTCAAACCCAGGTTGAAAGCGATCTTGCGCGCCTGGAAACCCTGCAATCCGCCAGAGGGGTGTACCCACTCTTTAAAGATCTTTTCAGGCGTATCGTGCGCCACGTCTTCAATGTTCATACCACCCTCAGTGCTGTACATGATAACGTTCTTACCATTGGAACGATCGAGCAATATAGAAAGATAGAACTCTTGTCTTTCGCTGGGGCCATCATAATACATATCCTGTGCTACAAAGATCTTGTTGACCACTTTGCCGGACGGACCTGTTTGTACGGTCACCAGGGTGCCGCCCAGGATGCCTTTGGCAAATTCTTGTATGTCTTCTAATGATTTCGCAACTTTCACACCGTTGATGCCGGTTTCTTTGACGGTTCCTTTTCCGCGTCCACCCGCGTGGATCTGCGCTTTCACTACCGCAAACTTGCTGCCCGAATCTGTCTTGATCTTCCGGTAAGCTTCTTCAGCTTCCTGAACAGAGCTACATGCGTAGCCTTCCTGCACGGGTACATTGTATTTTTTCAGTAACTCTTTTGCCTGATATTCATGAAGGTTCATAGTAAAAAATCTTTTGCCACGAAGTTAAGGGAAAGTTTTATTCGCGCAGGCCGGTTGGCGTTGAGAATCGCTGAATATATAAGTTAAGTTTATAAAATCTTATGAAAAGCCCGTCTTATGCGGCTGCCGGCCTCCGGTATCTCAGCGCTTTCCTTTCTAAACCCTTATCAACCTGTTAACTTTTAACCGGTTCGTTTTTCAACAACCACTACCAATCAACCTTTCGCTATATTTGCTCACTTATAAATGAATCGTTATGGGTGAGCCTATCGTAGAAAAAGTAAATGAAACGGCTGCGTTCCTGAAAGCGCAATATGCAACACAGCCGGAGGTGGCGATCATCCTGGGCAGCGGCCTGGGCAACTTCGTTCAAAAGATCAACGTGGAGAAAGAGGTTCCCTACGCCGAGATCCCGCATTTCCCCGTCTCCACGGTGAAAGGACATTCCGGAAAAATGATCTTCGGAGAACTTTCGGGTAAAAAAGTGGTGGCGATGAGCGGGCGGTTTCATTTTTATGAAGGCTATACGCCTCAGGAAGTAGTCTTCCCGATCCGTGTATTGAAGATGCTGGGGGTGAACACCTTATTATTAAGCAATGCAGCGGGCGGCGTGAATGAAGCTTTTTCGGTAGGTGATATTATGATCATCAACGACCATATCAGCTTCAGTACGCCCAATCCATTGATCGGTAAGAACATTGAGGAATGGGGCACGCGCTTTCCGGATATGAGCGAGCCGTATAAAAGGCACCTTATCGCAAAAGCCAAAACCATTGGCGCCGAAGCCGGCATAGCATTGCATGAAGGTGTATACTTTGTCGTGACAGGGCCTACCTTTGAAACGAGGGCAGAGTACCGGCTGATTAAGATCGTGGGTGCAGATGCAGTGGGGATGAGCACTGTACAGGAGTGTATCGTGGCCAATCACATGGGCATGGATGTTTTCGCGGTGAGTGTGATTACCGATCTGGGCATCAGGGAAGAAGATAATATTATCACCCATGAAGAAGTGTTGGAAGCTGCCAACGCGGCAGAGCCCAAACTGGCGCATTTATTTACCGAATTAATCAAAGCATTATAACAGCGTTTCATGAGAGGTTTCTTGGTTATATTATTGGTCTTCCTCAGCGTCGGAGCTATTGCTCAGAACCCGATCAGGAGTGTGGGAGACCGGTTCCGCGGTATCAGCAATGCGGGCAGTGGCAATGACTCGCTGGGAAAACGAAATAAGTTCGAAGATTCCATCACGATCAGCTACCGCTACCTGGATACAGCAAGGACTTACCGACTTGATTCTTCGATCAATGATTTCACGGTGAAATACCCTATTCCCGCCGATTATTATTACCTCGGTAATACGGGTAGTGCGGCGCAGTCCTTTTTGTTTGCACCTAACATGAAATCGGGATGGGACGCGGGTTTTCATGCTTATGATATTTACAGATATACGCTGGAAAGGGCCCGTTTCTTTACGGCCACAAGGCCCTATTCGGAAATCAGCTACATGCTGGGTACGCGAAGCGAGCAGTTTATTGAACTGATGCACACCCAGAACATACGGCCCAACTGGAATGCGCATGTGCAGTACCGACTCATCAGTGCGCCCGGTATCTATCGTAACCAGAAAACCAGCCATAATAATTACACGCTTACGAACTGGTTCAACTCAAAAGATAAACGGTACACCAATTATATAGCGATCGTTGCCAATAAGATCAAAGGGGGAGAGAATGGCGGAGTAGATTCATCCGAAAAGTTTATCAATGATCCGGACTATGCCGAAAGGATCCGGATACCGACCAGGTTAGGCGGAGATGCGGGCATTGGCGCCGGCTTGTTTAATACAGACGTTCCGACGGGTAATAAGTATGATGATTTCAACGCCGTGATGCGTCAGCAGTTTGATTTCGGCAGAAAAGATTCTATTGTCAATGATAGTTCGGTGGTGCAGCTGTTTTTCCCTCGTGTGAGATTGGAGCATACGATCCGGTACAGCGCTTATAAATATTTATTCTCTGACGAGAACTCGAGCGCCAATACGGCTATCGCGTATTATAAACAGTATTATGACCTGGATGTCAATCAAAACCCTTTCCGCAGGGAGGATCATTGGAGCGAGTTAGAGAATGATTTTTCGATCTACACATTTCCTGATGAAAAAAATACACAGCAATTTCTAAAACTCGGGGTGGCCTTTCAAAATTTAAAAGGTACGTTCAGGGATGGCGTGACTTCGACAACAGACAGCATCAACTACGCAGATGACCGGACCACAACAGGATATAACCTTATTGGTCATGCAGAATACCGCAACCGCACCAAGAACCAGCGCTGGGACCTGATGGCCCGCGGACGCTTGTATTTTGTGGGGATGAATGCAGCCGATTATGAAGCAGGCGCCAGTATTCAAAGTTCTTTTGGAGACAAGATCGGTTCGTTGAAGCTGGGATTTGAAAACGTGAATCGCACTCCTTCTTATATCACGAATCCCAACAGCTCTTTTTACCTGATGTCGCAGGCGGTGGACCTCAAAAAAGAAAACAGCACGCATTTGTATGCAGACCTTTACCAGCCGGTGATCAAATTGAGGTTAAGCGGTCATTATTACCTGGTGAACAACTACGTGTATTATACCGATTATTATACGATCAACCAGGCAGCGTTATTTAATGTACTGCAAATAGGTGCACATAAAATATTTTCAGCGGGTAAAAGCGACCAGTGGAAGTGGATTTCTGATACTTACTTCCAGCAGCGTATCGGGAATGGCCCGGTAAACGTGCCGACCATCTTTACCAGAAACCGCTTCATGTATGAAGGCAACCTCAAGTTCAACAACCTGAAGATCGCAATGGGTTTTGATACCCGCTACAGAACGAACTATAAAGGCAATAATTACTCTCCTTTATTGGGACAGTTCTTTTACCAGGATTCGACCACTGTGCAGTACAAGCTGCCCGACATTGCGGCGTTTGTCCACTTTCGCATCAACTCATTCCGCGCATTCCTGCGGGCTGAAAACCTGAATACCTTCAGGACTTTGACCAACCGGAACGGAGGCACGGACTTAGGCTTCACAAACAGCAACTTTGCTGCACCTGATTATCCTTATCCGGGCCTCGTGATCCGCTTTGGTGTGTATTGGGGGTTTGTTAATTAACGTCTTGCATTGCTGTTCCACATGCCCGGGTAAATTCGCAGGTATACCTGGCCGGCCATTGGCGCCTTTCCATATAACGAGGACAGATCCTGATCCGGGAGGTAGACGCTTAGTTGTCCTCCTATAGCGACTCTCGTATTGCCGACTTTCAACAGATCGTATGAAGTGCCTGCTGTAAGCGCGTGCACTGGAAACAACGCATCGTGATCAAAATCGTTCTCATCAAGCGCCAGCTCTTCTGCCGATTTTTGCACCCATTCGTACCGCCCGTAAACAGAGACCCTGTTCATCGCATGCGTGCCCTCTACCAGTACCGCATTTTCGCCGGTATGGCCTTTTGATTTATTGAGTCCCCACACTGCGGAAATATTGGTGAAATGTTGATTGTTGTCTTTCGAACTATAGATAACAGAAGCTGTGGTGCGATGCACATTTTCATTGACATGAAGTACTTCTGGCTGTTTGATGAAACCATGTGAAGCCTGCAATGCCCATTTGGCGGTTGGGTTGAAGGAGAGGCGTCCGCTCCAGCTATCGAAGCGCGGCTGGTCAAAATTGTAGCGGTTTTCATTGGGTTCCCGCCCCGTGAAAGACGAGGCCTCGATCTTCCAGTTGCCATAACGATATCCGAGTGTGGCTACTCCGAATGTAATATGAGTAGCATCGATCCAGTGATGGCTCAGTGGCGCGTCTGGATTAAAGAACCCGGATGGCCGGTGCACAAAAGCAGCCGGGCCCAGGGCGGGTTCGCCGGGATAACCGAGGTATAAAAAGAGGTCAGACTTTTTGTTAAAAGCATGAGCATAGCTAACTGAAAGTTCTGAAATCAGATCGTGAGGGTGTTGCCGGTCGATCAGCGGCGCGCCTTTATACGTCTCGCCCGTTTGAAACAACAGTGGGTATCCGGCAGACCCAACCGTTAAAGGATCGAGCGAGAACATCGTGTTGAAATGGAATAACCCTCTTTTTCCCACTGGCCTCTGGCCCATCAGCATCGCCATATTCGGTGCATCGAACTTACTGCCTCCGCGGCTTCCCCGTTCAAAAAGATCCTGCCGGTTATATCTGACAAAAACACTACCGTGGATCATATACATCCACTTTTTTGAGTGATACATGTAGGCATACATCGGTGAATTATCGGGCAGCCATGATGTGCCCGATCCGTTTCTTGTCATTGGCAGGTTGCGCGAAAAGGCATGCGACATCGACATAGCCTGATGATCGTGCTCTTTAGCCGTGTCACTCATGGTCATATGCTCCTGATGAGCTGCTGATGGGGTGGTATCCTTCGGCATGGCATGATGCTCATGTTGTGCCCCGGAGGCAGTGGCGTAGACCAATGCGAACAGTAGTAATATGTAATTTTTCATCCTGATATTTTTTCTTTTTTGATTGATTCGATTCTCGCCCGTCCCGGAGAGGGTGGAACCCGCATGTGCATTGCGTTTGCCAAGGAAATGTATCATGCTTCGTTTTATGCTCTTATAGCTGTATCACACAACAGCTCTCCGGTAAGCATCGGTTGTCTTATTCGGTACGGCAATTTTTGTGCTGGGTTGTCCGGATCGTTATAAATACCGGCTTAACATGATCCCGCTCATCAGGATCATGGCTGCATCTTCAACGATAGTAACGGTGCTCATAGGCAGGTTGAAAACGGCGCCGAGACAAGCACATTTGATCTTTCTTTTATTAAGCACACTTTGTAACACGCCAATCAGGCTCACTGACATGATGATAAAAGTGACGGCGTTGGTAACCACCGGTTCAAAGTTGACTGCGTAGGCAAGACCTAAAAGCAGCTCGATAAAGGCGTAGATATATCCCCATGCAGGTAAACGGCGCGCTATTATGTCATACATGCTATAACTGTCAGCAAAGCCTTTTAGATTCAGCAGTTTAAAAAAGGAAAAGCTCAGGAAAAACCCGCTCATGAAAACATTCATCCACGACATCCAGTCTACGCCGGTTGATGAGGCGCTGAGGAGGAAAGCAATTAATGTGATGTATCCCGCTATCAATAACAGCGGCTGGTAGGTGGCCAGCCAGCTCTTCTGCTCTTCCGCCTCCATGGCTTCGTGCTGGCTATGGCCCGACTCACTGATGGAGTAGGGGCCTGCTTTTGAAATGGCTGTTTGCAAAGTGGTTAAGGGAATGTGTTGCTGCATCGTGATCGTAGCCTGTGGGTCCTCTAGTTGCACATCAGCTTCGGTGATGTCACCGATCTTCAACAATTCGTTTTTGACTTTTGCTACACAACCTTTACAGGTCATGCCGGAGATTTGGTAAGTATGTGTCATTGGTTCTTTTTTTAGAGTATTTCAATAACACAAAGTTAAAAACGGCAGGAGGGGAAAGTGTTGTAGTATTCCTTGTGTGATTTGTAACATTTACGGTTGATCAATGATTACGAATGCTTTTTATATCAAGCTCCGTTCCTCTCGAATCATATTACTGCAACCGAAAGTGGTTTATAAAATGAATAATCAGTCTGCTCATCAGCGAATTTCTGTTCAAAAATGGTATGACTTATCTCCGCGGGAATGGTATATCATGCGTCAGACGGCGCATCCAGGCGCGGTCCATTGAGCATGTAAGACAAAAAAAAGCTGCCCTTTTGGGACAGCTTATTATGTATGGGTTTTTGATACTTATCCGAAGATTCCTTTTCTCAGGCTTCTGATGCCTTCCCCGATTTTGAAACCATTGTGATATACTTCGATTTTGTAATCACCAGGTTTAAAACCTTCTGCGTTTTTGATAGGGAAGCTTACACCTTTACGAGTGCCTGTTTCATATTCTACGGGTACTTTCGCAGTGAAGTTGCGGTCGCCATCCTGGCGTGTCGTCATAGCGCCTGAACCCAGCTCAACATTCTGAACGATCGTGCCTTTAGGATCAGTAACGATCACATAAAGATCGGCAGGACCTGAGGTCGTAATGCGGTTTTCGATGTTGAATGCTACCTGGAGTTTATCCACCCTTCTGGCGAAGCTGGTTTCTTTTTCTTTACCGTTTCTTTTTTCTTTTAAAGGGGTGATGGACATGCCTGAAGCAGAAAGGGTGCTGGCAACGTCAACAGTGTTAGCCAGTTCATCGTTTTCTGCGGTACGCATATCCAGGTTTTGTGTCAGGACTGTTTTTTCTGAAGTCAAATGCGCGTTACGGGCTGTCAGCTCCTGGTTTTCACCTTTTAATTGGGTAACCTGGGCTTCCAGTCGGCCGATCTGGCCATTCAGTTCGCCGATCAGTTGACGGGCTCTTTTTAAATCTGCGGCAGTGGCATTTTTATCGCTCAGGATACGGTTGATCTCCGATTTTCTTGAGTCAATTTCTTTCTGCAAAGCCGTTTTCTCTCCCTGCAGGCTGTTGTTCGCCCCGGTAATAGAATCCAGGCGCATTTCTGCAAGATTGAACATTTGTCTTAGTGAATCAGACTCAGACATCACTGTTTCTGTCTGTGCGTCGTTGCCTGCAAATAAATTTTCATTTTCTGTACCCGAATTTTTGCTCCACAGCAGGTAGCCCCAGGTTCCCAGCAGTGCAACGATGAGGATACCGATTACCAGGTTGCGGCTGCCGTTCGGCTTTGATGGCGTATTATTGGAGGGCTGCTCTGACGCAGACGGATAATTCGTGTTTGCCATAATAAATTGTTTAATTTAAAATACTACAAATAAAAAAACTGCAACGAAGTGCAGAAGGTTAAAATTTTTTCTAATATATACTAAAAATGTCCTCTCAGATCGAACACAAATTATGCCAAATAGGGACCTGTTGGATGCGCCTGGGTTATTTTGATAATATTTTAGGATTTACAATTATCTTGCAACCATGTCTGTCGAAAAGGTAATTTCTGATTGGAAGAAAAAGGCTTATAAACCAGTGTATTGGATCGAGGGAGGCGAGGAATTTTACGTTGATCAGCTCGTCGGTTATGCTGAAGAACACATCCTTTCAGAGAGCGAAGCTTCTTTCAATTTAACTGTTTTTTACGGAAAAGATGCCGCGTGGGCCGATGTGGTGAACGCTTGCCGGAAATATCCCATGTTCTCCGACAGGCAGGTGGTGATCATCAAGGAGGCGCAACAGATGAGGGACGTGGACAAGCTGGAATCTTACATACAAAGTCCGCTGCAATCCACCGTTCTTGTGGTGGCCTTTAAGGATAAAAAGCTGGACTCGCGCACCAAGTTTGCCAAACTGGTAAAGGATAAAACAGAATACATCCTTACCAAAAAATTGTATGATAACGCCTTGCCGGAATGGGTCAATGGCGTCGTGTCCTCTATGGGATACACTATATCTCCCAAAGCAAACGCGCTGATCGTGGACCATATTGGTAACGACCTCAGCCGGATCAGAAACGAACTCGATAAGATACAGATCAACCTCGGCACGAGGAAGTCGATCACAGAAGAAGACGTGGAGAATTATGTAGGCATCAGCAAGGAGTTTAATGTATTCGAGTTGCAGAATGCAATAGCTACGCGCAATCTGGCCAAAGCAATTCGTATCATTCAATATTTTGAGGCCAATCCTAAAGTCGCGCCTATCCAACTGGTGCTTCCTTCACTGTATTCATTTTTCAGCAAAGTGTACATGGTGTTTGGCGCTTCGGGTGGTGAAGATGGTATCGCGAAGCAGATCGGCGTGGGACCGTATTTCGTAAAAAGCTACTTACAGGCTACCAAGACGTATAGCTTCAGAGACGTTGAAAAAATATTATTGTTACTCCACAGCTATAACCTGAAAAGTCTCGGTATCAACGCCGCGCGTGTAGAAGATGCTGAGCTGTTAAAAGAGATGGTGGTGAAAGTGATGATGTGAATTATAGTCTTTGGTCCATAGACTATAGACCATGGACGATCGACTGTGGTCCACACGCCATAGCCTATTCCTCCTGTCCCATCCACATGGCGCCTCCAACGCTGTTTCGTGCCGCACCTGTAACAGAACTCAGCACATTATATTCTTCACGCCAGCGCAAAACGCCCATCAGTGCCATGATCAATGCTTCTTTGTATTGGACCAGCTGCTGATCGGGCACGATCACTTTGACGTTATCTAAAGCGCCCTGTAATTGGTCTACCAGGTAAGTGTTGAAGGCGCCGCCACCCGTAACGAGCAATGGTTCTCCCTGTCCGGGTTGAACGTGCGGCATCAGTGAATTTTTTATTTGTCGTACGATATGCGCCACGTAGGTCCGGAGTGCATCCGGCGTGGATAGTTCGTATTTTTTAATGAGGGGGTAAACCGTGTCGGTGCCGAAGCTGTTGGCCAGCGACTTCGGAGAAGGTAATGTGTAATAAGAAAGCCCGTTCAATTCGTTCAGCAGCCCCTGATGAACCTGACCACTACTTGCCAAAGCGCCGTTGTTGTCATAATCCCGGCCAGCATCCTGGGCGAGCATATTCAGCACGCGGTTGGCCGCGCAAATATCGAAGGCGGTATAATCGTCGCCTTTATTGATCGAGATATTGGCGATACCACCAATATTCAGGAAGTAGTTGTATTGCGGAAACAGTAGCCGCTCGCCAATCGGTACTATCGGGGCGCCCTGACCGCCAAAGGCCACGTCCATGCTCCTGAGATCACTTACCACCGGCAGTTGCGTAGTTGCAGCGATGGCAGCACCGTCGCCCAGCTGCGCCGTCATTTTTTGTGCGGGCATATGAAAAGTCGTATGTCCATGCGAGGCAATCACGGCGACTTTAAACTGAAGCTGATGTTGATTGATAAACTCGTTGACGCACCGACCGATATAGTGACCATATTTTGTATGAAGCAGCTGGTACTCCAGGGCTGAAAGGGTAGTGGCACTTTTTAGCTTTTCTGTCCAGGTGGAATTGTAAGGCAGACAATCGGCATGCACGATCTCGTAACTCCATTTTCCGCCGTTTTCGAGTATTTCCGCAAAAACAATATCCAATCCGTCAAGCGAGCTGCCGCTCATGAGTCCGATAGCGCGATAAATCATAATGAAAAATTTACAAGTTGAAAGGTTGAGGTAATGTGTGCATCGCAATGGGATGGTATATATGGAAAGTAATCACAACCGGCGGATGAATTGTGCCGTGCCGGGCCCCATGAAATTCGCCACGGATGCTATATAATCTCCTGTTTGCCCCCATAAAAAGATATAATACTGTAAGTTTGCGAAAGTAATGAAACCGCGAGTAATTGCACCGCCTGGTAGAAAAAGGTTTCGGTGGTATCTTCAGTAGTTTCATTGAAGATCTCCGACAATGGCATCAATTTGATTGGAATGAATCTGCCTTGAAAAGGTCGCGCATACTGCGTTTCATGATCGCCCTGTGGCGAAAATTGAACCCGCGTGAAGAGAGCGCTTTGCGCAGCTGATGTGTTTTGAATAAACCTTTAACAAAAGCCGCTACAGCATGATTAAAAACTTAAGTGACAACCACAGCCTGCTAAGCAATTGGGTCAGTGAACTGCGCGATGTCGACGTTCAGGACGATCGCATGAGATTCAGGCGAAACCTGGAGCGCATCGGGGAAGTACTGGCTTATGAAATAAGTAAAGAGTTGCCTTCCCTGATCAAAGAAACACAGACACCATTGGGCATTTCTGAAAGTAAGGTCCTCAAAGAGCAACCCGTGCTGGCAACGATCCTGCGCGCAGGCCTCGCACTGCACCAGGGGCTATTAAATTATTTTGACAAAGCTGACAACGCCTTTATCTCTGCTTACCGCAAGCATCATAAAGATGGCACTTTTGATATCGAGGTGGAATATATCAGTACGCCTGATCTGGATAACAGGATCCTGATCCTGTCTGATCCCATGCTGGCCACCGGAGCTTCACTGGTGAAGACCATTCAGTACCTGAAAAATGAAGGCGCGCCGAAAGAAATTCATATCGCTGCGGCAATTGCCTGTGTCGAAGGCATTGAGTATGTGGTCCGCGAAGTGCCTGAAGCTAAAATATGGTGTGGGGATATCGACGAAGAGTTGACGGCAAAGGGGTATATCGTTCCGGGCCTGGGCGATGCCGGTGATCTGGCTTATGGAAGTAAGGCGCAGAATTAGTAGAATACAAAAGAGGATGATTGAAATTTGAGCTTCAACCATCCTCTTCACTTTTATTCCTGTATAATCTGACTTTTCAGGGACAGGCGATTGTTGGTTATAAGTCCGAAAGCGCCTGGAGACGGGTTATTTTATAACCTTAACGGCCTTGGAGTAAGCCTTACTGCCGTCTTTATCTACCTGAACAATCCGTATGTATAAGTCTTCATTTTGTAATTGTGAAACGCCTGCAGATTTCGTACAAGCATGAAATGCAGCTGCCATACCTATCGCTGCCAATAAGAAATACCATTTGCGGCGCCTTTTATAAAATAGCCCGGTCAGCGCTAACGACGTAAGGCCCATAAATGTGATCGCGCCTGTTGCAACAGAAAAGCTATAGCTAAGCGGCGACGAAGAATTGCCGTCTTGGGCTTTGGATATTGCCGTACCTATTTTGAAAAACTGTTTGCCGTCTTTCGATGCTTCGATGTCAAAATAGCTATTATTGGCTTCAGAGGCGGTCTGCCAATTTATTAAGAGCTGATTCTCCGACCAGGAAGCGGCGATACTTAGGAAATTTACCGGAAGAGGCGTGTTGGATGACGTTGAGGCAATTGTGAGGTAGCGGATAGCATCTGTGGGTATCACACTGCTGCTGATGCCTGAAACAGTTACGGTGGAACCGGTAACACTGATAGTAATGCCGTTTTGGCCATTTGCCAGCACGGTAGCATTGCTAAAATTGCCATCGTCACTATCGACCAGGAGTCTTAGACTGGCAGCGTTTGCCACATTGTTTCTTAATATAAAATCCATAGAAAAGGTGCCGCCGGAAAAGCCGGTATTTACGACCTTCCATTCTCTTCCGATGCGGCTATAAATACTTTGTCCGGCCGGAAATTCAGCCGAGCCGTCATTGTACATAGCGCCGCCGTTGTTGCCGGCCAACAGGTAAGCACTATTGCCGGCAAAGCTTCCGCTATTGTTGGCGTTAGTGGCAGCCAGCGAAGCCAGGTAAATGCGTGTCGTGTCGTCGATGGTATGTGATTGCTTTTGTAAAAGGCCCGTGTTATCGTCCCGCCCGATTCCCACTACTTGCTGATGATAACCGGCGCTGGCGTCCCATAACAAAGTAGTGCCATTGCTGGCAAAATAGTCGCCAGAAGTACCGCCGGTAGTGGCATCCATCGTGATACCGTATTTGATAGCAAGATAGCTTTCTATTTGTCTGCGTTCGGTGTCAGTCAGCTTCCTGTTGTAAGTAATCACTTCCGCTACGGCTCCGTTCAGGCTTGGGCCTATTTGTATGACCTGGTTAGCGGTGCAGACGTTTAACGCCTGATTAGTTGTCGTCTGCTGCCTTCCGCCATTATAATAATGCAGCGTATTGTTCGTGCCCTGAGTTTCCAGTCCTGTTGCGATAAAAGGAATAGCAGGGGCTGAAATAGGGATAAGGCCTACCGCCTGGGAGCGGCCTCCCACGCGGAGCGAGCCGGAACGCAAACCAGATGTAATAACGAAATTTCCACAGCCGGGATCGGGGAATTGCACAAAAAAATCGCCACCAGATGTATTGGATTTTGCCACGGTGAATACACTTCCGGTAGTATTAGTGTTGATGCCGGTTTCGGCGGCTACTAATTGGTTAGGGCTACTAGGGCTTCGTGTTAAAGTGCTGGCATTAAAGGTGGGGACCGGATAATAGTTGATTGTCTCGGTTAGCGTAGGCTGTGTGCCGGGCGGCGTTACGTTTAAACTATTAACAGCCTGATCATCCCACTGTGAAATAGAACCTCCCGTTTGTGTAATTCCCGCATCAGCTTTTAACCAAAATGTAAGATTGGATGAGACGCCTCCGGGCGATAACTGAGCGAAAAGACTTAGAGGAAACAACAATGCTAGCAAAAATGATAACTTCATAAATAAGAGATTGGTTTAAATGATAGATTGGTTTAAATAATTGATTTGGTTGAAATAAAAGATTGGTTTCAATAAGAGATGGTTTAGTAAAATTATCTTTCCAAGGACAAATATTAGCCATAAAACATATACAAAGATAGCGTTATTTTTATGAAATGGTGCATAGTCACGGCTTCAGGCAGTGCGAACGCACATGCGAAATCAACGCCACGGATTGTAGCGTCCCAAAGTTCGTGGCATAAAACTTTATGCGTCTTCCTTGATTCCCAGGGCGCAGGAGATAAGCTCCCATTCGTAAAAATGTGTGAGCTCGCTGGCGTTGTTGAGTAAAAATTGTATCATTGTCCAAACAACTTCATGCTCGCTACAATCTATTTGATACCTACTTTTCTCCACGAGAATTCTTTAGAAGCTTTACCCGCTTATATTCTGGAGGCTATTGAAAAATGTGAAGTGATCTTTGCAGAAAACGAACGCTCGGCGCGCCGGTATCTGAAGCAGTTAAAAAGGGAAATCGTCATCGACGACTATGAGTGGTTTACAGTTGGTAAAGCGGAAAGTGAAGTACTGCAGGCTTTTCGCAGGAAAGTGAAGGAGGGAAAGACTATCGGTATCATCAGTGAAGCCGGATGTCCGGGTGTGGCTGATCCCGGTCAGCAACTCGTTGCTGCAGCGCAAGAGTTAAATGCGAAAGTGGTGCCATTAGTGGGTCCCAGCTCGATCTTGCTCGCGCTGATGGCCAGCGGGATGAATGGCCAGCAGTTTGCATTCAGAGGCTATCTGCCGATCGATACCCTTCAGCGGTCCAAAATGATCCGGGAGCTGGAAGCGGAATCCAAAAAAAACGTTTGTACGCAGATCTTTATCGAAACGCCTTATCGCAATAACCAGCTGTTAGAAGCGTTGCTTAAAACCTGTGAACCTGCTACCCGCCTGTGCGTAGCGGTAAATATTACAGGTCCTGATGAATGGATCAAAACCAGGACCGTTCAGCAATGGCGCCAGCAAAGCGCAGACCTCCATAAGAAGCCAGCGATATTTTTGTTGATGGGAGCGTGACGTGTGTCCGAGGTGAAACAGACCTGAGTCTCGAAGATACCGTGAATGAGTGTGTTAAAATCCCGGAGTCGGTGCTGCATCCTTCATTGAAATGATGCTGTCAACAATATAGCGCGTATTGCCGCGCCAGGGAAGCACTCCGTTGTATTCTTTGTAGTGCAGGTCGAAGCGCTTGCCGGAGTTCATTTTCAACACATCGAAGACCTTCTTGTCTTTGATGGAGAATTCGAATTCGTTGGACTGTACGCCTCCGCCTACAACGCCGCGGATACCTTCCTGGATCAATTTGCCCTCATAGGTTTTAAAAAGCTGCCCTTTTTCCACCGCAAAGTTCAGGTAACCGGATTTTACACCGTCAGACGTATAAGGATAATAAAACTTCCAATAGATGTACCCTGCAGCGATCAGTATCACAACCAATAAGGCGATCAGGAAGAATCTGGCACAACCCTTGCGCTTCCGCGGTTGTAAGTTTTGTTCCGGTACGGGTTCTATAGGCATAAAAAAGGTAGTCTTTAATTTAATTTTAATAATACAATATTAATTTATTGCATTAAATTTGCCGCTCTAAAAATAGTATTTGTTTTCGTATGAGCAATATTCTTAGTCATACCAAATATTTTGTATTTCACCCCTGCATAACGACGGGTGTTTATGCGGTAGGCTTTGATGTGTTCATATTTTCTCCGCGTCCACAACGCTGTTGCCCTATTTACTGACAGGACATACCTATCGCCAAAGGCGCCTGTCAGTGGAAATACTCTGGATCAAAATACTTTAAGGGCAGGCACCCCGCAAAAAATACAAATACAAATAGTGGACAATCAGGCAATTATAGTAAGAGTAGCAACCTCTGAAGATAAAAAATTTTCGACAATCATTACCGACGAAATGGCGTCCTCCGCTGCGGCAAGAGGCACAGGTATTGCACGTCGTAGTCCGGAATACATTGAAAAGAAGATTGACGAAGGTAAAGCCGTCATTGCTTTGACCAAAGCAGGCGAGTGGGTAGGTTTCTGTTATATCGAAACCTGGAGCCACGGGGAGTATGTGGCGAATTCGGGCCTCATCGTATCCCCTAATTTCCGCAAAAGCGGCGTGGCTAAAAAGATCAAGCAAACCATTTTCAATTTAAGCCGCAAGCTGTATCCCCAGGCAAAAATATTTGGCCTGACTACAGGATTGGCAGTGATGAAGATCAACAGCGAACTGGGATACGAGCCGGTAACCTACTCCGAGCTAACGCAGGACGAACAGTTCTGGGCAGGATGCAAGAGCTGCGTCAATTATGATATTTTGATGGCAAAGGAACGCAAGAATTGTATGTGCACGGCTATGCTCTACGATCCCAAAGATCATTATGAGCCAGAGGAGACCAAAGCCTTTTTCGAGGAAAATCAATCCAGCTTAGAGCGCCTGTTGCGTCTCAAACAGTGGAAATTCCTTAAGCCATTTCGCAGGAAGGAAAAAAACGGTGGTTCCGGTGCTCCCTTAAAAATATTCTTTTAATACGGTCTAATAAATTATTGATACATGGCAAAAAAAGTTGTTCTAGGATTTAGCGGTGGTTTAGACACTACCTTTTGTGTGAAATACCTGACGGAAGATAAAGGCTATGAAGTGTACAGCATCATCGTCAATACCGGTGGCTTCTCCGAAGAGGAATTAGAAAATATTGAAGCCCATGCTAAAAAGCTCGGCGTCAAATCGCATAAGACAGTAGACGCCGTAGAAAACTATTATAACTCGATTGTCAAATATCTGGTATATGGTAACATCCTAAAAAACAATACCTATCCCTTAAGCGTTTCTGCTGAAAGGCTGAGCCAGGCATTACACATTGCCGAATATGCGAAGCAAATCAATGCAGACGCCGTAGCCCACGGCAGTACCGGGGCGGGCAACGACCAGGTGCGCTTCGACATGATCCTGAATATCATTGCGCCCGGAACCGAGATCATCACACCCATTCGTGATCTGCAGCTTAGCCGCGAGTCGGAGATCGAATACCTGAAAAGCAAAGGAGTGGAAATGAACTTCGAAAAGGCGGTATATTCCATCAATAAAGGACTTTGGGGCACCAGCGTTGGCGGAAAAGAAACGCTGCATTCAAAAGGCATGCTGCCGGAAGAGGCATGGCCTACACAAGTGACCAAAACCGGAAGTGAAGAAGTGGTGCTTCAATTTGTGGAGGGAGAGCTGACAGCGGTAAATGGTGAAAAGTTTGATCATCCCACAGAAGCAATTCAGCACCTGCAGGCAATTGCCGGTCCTTATGGCATCGGTCGTGATATTCACGTTGGCGACACCATCATCGGGATCAAAGGCAGAGTCGGTTTTGAGGCGGCTGCTCCTATCCTGATCCTGAAAGGACATCATGCTTTAGAAAAGCATGTATTGAGCAAATGGCAATTGCAATGGAAAGATCAGATCGCCCAGTTTTATGGTACCTGGTTGCATGAAGGACAGATCCTGGATCCCGTGATGCGCGATATGGAGGCCTATCTCGAAAGCAGCCAGAGAAATGTTACAGGGAAAGTATTCATTCAGCTTTATCCGTATCGCTACCAGGTTATCGGTATCGAAAGTGACTTTGACCTGATGAACAGTGTATTTGGCAGCTATGGAGAAATGAATGCAGGCTTCACCGGGGAGGATGTAAAAGGTTTCACCCGCATATTTGGAAATCAGACGGCGATCTATCACCTTGTAAAAGAAAGTGTGAATCACAAGAACGCCAGCGAATTTTAATAACGAGTTGACAGCGGAAAGACGGTAGTTGACAGGACAATAAATGTAGTTTTAATGGAAGTTAAGTGCTGAGAGAACAAGGTTAACGACTTATGATGCAAATCCTGTCATCGGT
Source organism: Niabella sp. ZPM-14 (assembly GCF_055693045.2). NCBI lineage: Bacteria > Pseudomonadati > Bacteroidota > Chitinophagia > Chitinophagales > Chitinophagaceae > Niabella > Niabella sp. ZPM-14. The sequence goes on along the minus strand of NZ_CM181148.1, from coordinate 1,222,352 downwards.
CAACAATCATCTGTCATCTAAAAGAATCGAGCATGATAAAAGTAGGCATTATAGGAGGCGCAGGTTATACAGGCGGAGAATTGATCCGGTTATTGATCAATCATCCGCAGGTACAGGTAACTTATATTCATAGCCGCAGCAATGCCGGCAAATATGTGTATGAAGTGCACCAGGACCTGATCGGCGACACCGATTTGCAATTCAGCAACGAGGTCGGACAAGATATTGACTGCTTGTTCCTATGCCTCGGACATGGCGAGTCTACCAGGTTTCTAAAGGAGCAGCCTGTTGATGCAGGCATTAAGATCATCGATCTGGCCAATGACTTCCGTTTACAGAAAGATAAAGTGCAGGACGCCATCGGGCGCACCTTTGTGTATGGCCTGCCCGAACTCAATCGGGAGGAGATAAAAGGAGCCGCTAATATTGCGAATCCCGGTTGCTTCGCCACTACGATACAGTTAGGGTTACTGCCGCTGGCTAAGGCCGGACTTTTAAAAGATATTTATACCACCGGGATTACCGGCAGTACCGGTGCCGGTCAATCATTAAGCGCCACTTCTCATTTTAGCTGGCGCGCTAATAATATACAGGCCTATAAAACACTGACGCATCAGCACCTGGGTGAAATAGGGGAGTCGCTCCACCAGTTGCAGGGAGAAGCCGATTTTGATCTGAGCTTTGTGCCCTGGCGCGGAGACTTCACACGAGGCATTTTTGTGAGCTCTACCATTACTACGGATTTGGCTTTGGAAGAGCTCTATCCATTATTTACTGATTTCTATAGCGAACATCCCTTCACGCAAGTGAGCAAATCGCCCGTCTTTTTAAAGCAGGTCGTGAATACCAATAAGGCCGTGATCCACCTGGAAAAAGCCGGAAACAAATTGGTGGTTCATTCCGCGCTTGATAATTTATTAAAGGGCGCAAGTGGCCAGGCCGTTCATAATATGAACCTGGTATTTGGATTAGAAGAGACGCTGGGCCTGAGATTGAAGCCCGCTGCGTTTTAAATAACTGTTTTTAACTTATTGGTTAGAGCCTGTCTACCTAATCCTGACGAAGGGGATATAACCGCATATTTCTTGCATAGGGTACACTATCTCCATGCATTTATGTGGTTGCAGAATCATTTGTACATCAGGGGCATTATTGCGTTGACGACTAGGTACTTCATACAGTCAGAAGTTTCTATTCAAAGTACACTTTAACCGTCTGGTAAAGTAACTGGTTTTGCATGATGGCAGAGGAGCGGCTTACCTTATCTGAATAGCCTTTCAGGCCAAACAATCCCGCAGCGTTGCCTTTGTTGATCGCAATTTCAAGATAGTCGGCACTGTTAAAAAGCGCTAGCTTTTCTCCATCAGGAACATCCGCATACGACTCGCTGATCTTATTGATCACTTCATCCCGCAGGAAAACGATCTTAAATGCCCGTCCCTGGCGCTGCTCCTCAAATTGTGTTTTGGTGATATTTACAATGACGTTCTCAAAGTTGTCGATGAAGATGATCTGCCCTTCGATAAAATTCTTACTTCCCAGCGGCAGCAGCGGGTTCTTTTCAACAAAGTTGATATCAGGAGTACCGATTTTTTGGATAGATTCGCCATTTGCCAACCGTGTGATCGTTTCGGCAATCACCTTTGTGCAATACAGGGTATTTTTATTAGCATCCTTTTCCAGCTCGATCCCCATCACCATGTCCGGCTTCTCTTCCAGGATCATGTTGAGCAATCCGTTGTCTGCACAAAAGATATATTGATTCTTATGAAAAGCCAACAGAAGGTTTTTCGGCTTCCTGTCAAAAAGATTTACCAATATGATATGATAGGTAAACTCCGGGAAATTCTTGAAAGCGCCGCGACAAACATAAGAGGCCTGCGGGAAATTGAACGGCGCAATATTGTGAGAAATGTCGATTAATTGCAGGTCTGGATTCGCTTGCAGCAGCTGAGCTTTGATAGCCCCGACAAGATAGTCGTTATGCCCAATATCTGATGTAAGCGTTACAAAATTCATGTAGTTGAAGCCCCCGCTTTCTTTTGGCGGTGCAAGTTATCGGTTTTTATAATGTGATGAAGTAGTTATTCCGCTTATTATTTGATCAGTTGCTTATCCTTAAAATAAAATTTATGCACCAGTTTATCTGCCAGCGACGGGAAAAATTTGTTGAGGAATACCGTTTCTTTCCCTGTCAGCGTAAGTACCAATGTTCTTTTTTTCTTTACAACGGCATTCAGCAGGTGTTCCGCACAATCTTCCGCGCTCATCATCTTTCCTTCATCCATCGGATTTTCTTTTTGTGTTTCGCCCTTGTCGTTCAAAGCATGATCCCTGATCTTGGATGAAGTGAATCCAGGGCTTACCCACATGACGTGTACGCCGTCATCTTTCAGCTCTGTTTTCAACGACTCTAAAAAGCCCTGCAACGCAAACTTGCTGGCCGAGTATCCCGTTCTGCCCGGCAGTCCCCGGTAACCCGCGATCGAAGAAATGCCCATGATGGTCCCTTTACTTTTGATCAATGCGGGTAATGCAAATTTTGTGCAATAAACGGCTCCGAAGAAATTTATGTCCATTACTTTTTTGATCACGTCCAGTTCGAGGTCCTTAAAAAGGCCTCTCATACTGATCCCTGCGTTGTTGATCAGCAGGTCAACACCTCCAAAAACTTCGATGGTCGACTCGATAAATCGCTTGCAATCCGATTCGTTGCTGACATCAGCTACCAATGTATGTAAGGGCAAAGAAGCATGTTGAGCCTGCAGCTCATAAAGCTTGTCATGGCTCCGGCCACAGGTAGCCACCTTCGCACCATAGGCCAGCAGGGCGTTCACGAGCGCACGTCCGATGCCATCGGTACCGCCCGTAACAATAGCTATTTTATCTTTAAAATGGGCATTCATCTAAACAGGATAAGTTAATTTAAGCAAACCTACTTATAAAACCGCAAAGTTCAATAGGGGCGCGGATGGGTTGCGGACAAAATTTGCAGTACTGCGCCGCAGCTGCCGCCACATCCGCCAGGCCTGTGGATTTTTCGTACATTCAAGGTCTACAATTCAAACGTCATGGCAAGAGTCCTCAACCATCTTTGTTTCCTGTTGCTAACCCTGACGGCCGATGCGCAAAAGACCTGGATCCGCATCAACCAGCTCGGCTACTTGCCCAAAGGGGAGAAGGTGGCCGTGTTGGTTTCAAAAGAAGAGGATACACAGGGCACATTTGCTTTAGTGGATGAACGCACAGATAAGGTTGTATTTAAAGGAGCGGGCAAGGCTTACGGGCGTTATGGACCATTTACCGGGAGCTGGCGATTGAACTTTTCTGCTTTCATTCAACCGGGTTCCTATTACCTGCAATCAGGTGATACGCGATCACCTGTCTTCCGGATATCAGAAGGTATTTATAATGGCAGCGCCGATTTCATCCTCAGGTATATGCGCCAGCAACGCAGCGGGTACAATCCTTTCTTAAAGGATAGTTGTCACCGCCAGGACGGTTTTATCGTGTATCACCGGGATAAGACCAAAGACTCCACTTATATCAACGTGTCAGGCGGATGGCATGATGCATCCGATTACCTTCAATACCTGCCCACTTCAGCCAACGCTACTTACCAGATGATGTTTGCTTATTTACATTATCCCGACCGATATGTTGATCATTATGATGCGCGGGGCAACGCCGGTGCGAATCAGATACCGGATATCATCGATGAGGCCAAATGGGGGCTCGACTGGCTGATCAGGATGAACCCAGGCAAAGAAGAATATTATAATCAACTGGCAGATGACCGGGATCATGCCGGGCTGCGGCTTCCCACAAAGGATAGCGTCGTTTACAGTAAGGACAAAGGTTTCGCGCGGCCGGTTTATTTTATTTCTGGCCAGCCGCAAGGGGAGCGATATAAAAACAGAACCACAGGTGTGGCTTCTTCGGCGGGAAAATTTGCTTCCGCTTTTGCCCTGGGGGCAATCGTGATGAAAGAATTCTACCCAGCCTTTGCGGATAGTCTCATCGCCCGCGCCGTCGATGCTTACGAGTTCGGTAAAAAATATCCGGGCAACACACAGACCCTTTCTGTGAAAGCGCCATATATCTATGCCGAAGATAATGACGCCGATGATATGGAGCTCGCCGCGTTGACGCTATATAAACTGTTGAAGAAAGAAGCGTATCTTGATGAAGGACTTGCGTATGCCCGCATGGAGCCGGTTACGCCCTGGATGGGTGCAGACACGGCGCGCCATTACCAATGGTACCCCTTCGTCAACCTGGGCCATAGCCTCGGCGCTGAACTGGACCGGACACATCGCGCAGAATATCTGTCATTTATCAAACAAGGAATAGATCGCGTGCACGTGCGGGGCCGCCACAATCCCTTCCAGATGGGAGTGCCCTTTATCTGGTGTTCCAACAACCTGGTGACGGCCATGCTGACACAGGTGCACCTGTATCAAAAGCTGACAGGAGACGATCAGTATGATGAACTGGAAGCCGCGTTAAGAGACTGGCTGCTGGGTTGCAATCCCTGGGGCACGAGTATGATCTGCGACCTGCCTGAGCGTGGCGTGGCGCCAAAGGACCCTCATTCAGCCTTCACCTATTTGGTTAATTATAAGATCTCCGGAGGCCTGGTAGATGGACCCGTGTATGGCAGCATCTGGAACAAGCTTATTGGTATCCGGCTGTATGCGGAAGATGAGTTCAGTGAGTTTCAGTCCGAAACCGCCGTGTATCATGATGATTTCGGAGATTATTCTACTAATGAACCGACCATGGACGGAACGGCCAGCCTTAGTTATTATTTATCGGCCATGCAAGGGCAGGGGCGGCGGGAGCCACTCAGGGCCGATTCAGAAGGAGCCGCCGTACAACTGAACAGCGATCAACGTAGGATCTATCTTTTATTCTCCGGCCATGATCAGGTGGAAGGCGCCGCGACCATTCTCAAGACTTTGAAGCAGCATGATGTTAAAGCCAGCTTTTTCCTTACCGGTGATTGTCTGCGAAAGCCCGCAAATCAGGCTATGGTCAGGAATATTATAAATGACGGGCATTATCTTGGATCGCATTCTGACAAACATTTGCTTTACGCGGATTGGTCCAGGCGGGATTCTTTATTGGTAACAAAAGATTCTTTTCAGCATGACATGATTCAGTCTTTAGAAGCACTGAAAGCAGTCCGCGCGCCCGCCGGCAGGTGGTTTCTGCCTCCTTACGAGTGGTACAACAAGAAGGTTACGGGCTGGTGCGAGGAAATGGGATTGAGGACGATCAACTTTACTCCTGGAACCGGAACGAATGCAGACTATACCTGGCCGGGGTTAGGTAATTATAAAAGCAGTAAGGAAATTATAGAGCGGCTGTTCGAGCCTGAAAATAAAGACCGGTTGAAAGGCAATCTGATCCTTATCCATCTGGGTACTGATGCAAGACGAACAGATAAATTGTATCAGCACCTCGACACGATGATCGAAAGATTGCGTCAGTGGTCGTATTCATTCGAAAGATTACCTGGATGAAAAAAAATCCATTTTTATCGATAAAAAGTTTGGTGCGATAATCTGATATTTCTATATTTGCACTCCCAAACGGGAACACGGTTGATTTCGTAGCTCAGTTGGTAGAGCAATACACTTTTAATGTATGGGCCCTGGGTTCGAGTCCCAGCGGAATCACAAAATGCACTCATTATATGGGTGCATTTTTCGTTTAACCCGCGTCAGCACTGCGTTTTAACAAAAAAAGAAGAGTGAACCCCCATTAATCCCCATTAGAAAAAGGGGGACTAAAAAGGGGACCAAAAAGGGGACCTTTTTGCACCTAAATTTAGGTCCCCTTTTTGGCCGAAGACTGGATTCAGTGGACATTTTTTTAAATCTTAAAAATTGTCACGTATGAAAGTCAATGAAAAGCTTTCAATCCTGTTCTTCCTAAGCGCGAAGCGCGCTCATCCCACAACCGGCATTGCTCCCATCTACATCCGGATTACGATTAATGAAGATCGAAAGGATTTCCCCTCTGGAAAAAAATGCCGTACTGATCAATGGAACTACAAGCAAAAGATTGTTGAAGGAAAGTCTTCAGATGTCCGCAACATAAACAACGCCCTTGCGGAGGCCAAAGCCGACCTTATCAGGCTTTACAGTGTACTGGAGCTACAGAGAGCACCAATGTAACTTCAGAAGCGCTCAAAACTGCGTTTCAAGACGCCAGGAATCCCGGCAGAAAAAAGAAGAAAACGAATAGCAATAATATCGAGACTAACCCTGTCCCCCCAGACAGTACTCCTTTACCAGCATTTGATATTAGAAGCGTCTTTCCGAAGCTATCAGACCGGGCGAAGGAAATAGACCTAGAAGAGCGCAGGATTGAGAAGCTAAAGCATGAAGATGTTATTGCCCATCGGGTACGCCAAAATGAACTGAACCGATCACAGCTAAAAAAGGATATTGAAGCTGCGGCTCTTGAAGCTAAGGCCTATTTTGAAGCGGCTGATACCACAAAGATTCCCCTCCTTGACCTTTCTTTTGATCTCCTGCTTTATTACCTGCGCCGCGCTGTTTCCAAGAAATGCGCTTTTTCCACGTTCAGGAGGCATTGCGCCACGCATGAAAAGATCCAGGCTTTCAATCATTACCAGTATGCTGATGTCAACTTGGCCGCGGCCGATGTGAAGCTGAAGTACGCGAAAGAAATGTACGAATACCTGACCATCGTTGATGTCTGCGACAACAATGCTGCAATGAAGCACATCAAGCTGACAAAGCAGGTGTATGATCGCGCTGTTGATAATGCCTACCAGCTTGTCAATCCAATTCATAGGTTTCAATGCACATACATTGAGCCAGAGCCTGCAGCCCTTGAAATGGCAGATATTTTTAAGCTTGTCAATACAGACTTTGGACCTGCACTAAATGAGAAGCGTGATGCTTTTGTGTTCGCATGTTTCACGGGATATGGTTATGATGAGTTACGACGTTTTACTGAGCAAGATATATATGCCGGCCAGGATGGGAAAAGATGGCTTAGCACGCATCGTACAAAAACCGTGAACACGGGAGGTTTTCAGGAGCGCGTTCCCTTGCTACCGATAGCGGAGCAGATTATTGATCGGTATAGCGATCATCCCTGTCGCACAGTATCTCAGAGACTGCTTCCTATATATACTAATCAGGCCTACAACAAATCTCTAAAAATAATAGCTGGAATTTGCGGGATATCATCGGAGCTTTCCTCTCACGATGCGCGGCACACGTTCGCTACGACGATAACCCTGGAGAATGATGTGCCACTTAACACCGTGAGCAAGATGCTGGGTCACAAGTCAATTCGTACTACTGAAAGATACGCGAAGGTTAAAAAGAGAAACATAAGCAAGAATATGCAAAAAAGTAGAGGGTTTGTTATTTGAAGGCGGAGTCTTGATCCAATAGTTTTCGTGAAAGGAATGACCGTATTTGCGGTCATTCCTTAAATCACCGGAGAGTACACTAACTCGACCAATTTTCCGGCGGGTTTAACGATGTAGGCTGCAATGCTGAACTTTCCCACCGATCCACCTATAATTATTAAAATTGGCTCTGGGCAGTTATACTTTTTGGACCGGGCGATCTCATTCATTTGTTGGATATCTTGTCTACTTGGATCGGGGGTTGAGTTTGGATGAAAATGCCATTCTCCTACGTAGTATTGCGATTTTTCCCAATACCTTTTAATAAGGCTATTTAGCCCTTTTGTTCCCCTGTTAAACCATGTTCGGCCACTTTGGGAATCTGTAGGAGGGCCTGATATTTTCGTAATTATCGCGGTAGTTAGATCAGGGGTATAGTTGCCTATTAGAATTCCGCCAGTTTCATAAGATCCGGATTCGCCGACTATGGCGATAATTTGCTCAAAATTTGACTGAGTTAATTCAATAGAAAATTTCTTATTAGAAGACGTGAATATCATCTATCGGCAATTATTTTTAGTCCCTCAAATACCCCATCCTTATCAACTTCTCTTTCTATAACAAGAAATTCTGAATCGACTCCATTACATACGAAGTTCTCAATTCGGCTTAAGCTTGCGGACACAAGCAAAGAGATATTGTCTTGCCTTGCTGGAAAAACTGGATGCCAACAACCAATTCCTTCCCTTGGAAATTCGGGATTGGGGTTTTCAGACTGTTCTTTTTGCAGCCAAGGTGTGATCAAATGCCTAAACTCTTTTTCGAATTCACTATTACCGGTTTGCCTCATGAAAAGGAATAATCTTTTGGCCGCAAATCCTGTCGAAATCGAGATAAAACGTTTATTGACATCGTTCAGAATAATATCAGCGAAGCATAGCGTTGAGTCGTCGCCAGTAGCGTCAATAAAAACATCTACGTCTTTTAGAAACGAGTTTAGATTCTTTGGTGACAAACTATAACCAAAATTAGCACGGAGGCTAGCTACTCTTGCGCTTGGCATTATAATATTGAATCTATCAGCTAATTTTTCGGCTTTGGCTGAGTAAATATTCTCCATTGTAAGGTTATGCCTTGATAAATTACCTACGGAAAAGAGTTCCTGGTCTATAAGGATTAGGTTATCGCAGCCCATTCGTACTAATAGCTCCGATAAGTGAGAGCCGACTGCTCCTACTCCAATAATGGCAAACTTTAAATCTGTAAATTTTAAAGGAAGTCTTCCTCGCGTTGATATCTCTTCTTTATGCCAATTTTCGCAGTTTGTCCACTTTATCTTCCTGTCTTTAGGAAACAAGAGCTTAAACTGGTACGAATACAGTTCCTTAGATCCTCTTCGAAAGCCCCCATTTTTGACAAGAGGGGTTTGGGGAAGATTTATTGCCAGCCAATAAATTCTCTTGGCTGCAGCGCCGGCTAATTCTGGTACAGGGAAACCTATTAACAATAGTTCGGGTGATTTGCTTTTTGCCCTTATCACATTTTCGAGAAGCGTTTGTTCGAGATCTACACCTTGATCTTTAGCAACATCGAATAGTTGTTGCCAGGTGGTTGGGATGTCCCACGGCTCAACTATTGGAAGCTTCTCAAACATAACCCATGTCCCATAAACTTCCCTCTCTGATTTTGAACTTGTAATAAGATTACCCCATTCATAAGTGATTGTTGTGCTTTTTGCTTTAAAAGAGATAATTGGCATTATTGCAACTGACGAAAAAATTTCTTTTAAAACCACAGAGCCAGACCTATCTGATATTTTTCTCCAACGTTCAAAAGTGTGTTCATTTTCATTAAAAGATATAAGATTGTCATTCCCAGAAGGTACTGGAGGCATTTCAAAAGGATCACCCAAGCGGATCAAAGTTTGGGTTGCTGCTGCGGCCACCCAATCAAGGGATCTTTTAAAGTGCCAGTGCAGCCTCTCCTTTGCTGTGAAAGGTTCTTTGTTAAAATACTTTTCTCCCCAAATGCCAACACTGGTTGTTACGCATATTTTTCCTGTTCGCCACGGTCTATTTTCTATCTGTGCGTTGTGACTCTGATGCGGGAATGTGACGCAGATCCCGTTGTCTTCGGATGGATAAATATCTAGTTCGCCGTAAGGGTATGATGGCGAAATAAGGCAATACCAATCCGTTACCAACGGAACAAATTCAGTCGGTGTGTATTTACCTTTCAGCCGAATTTTCAAGAACCATTTACCGGTCGACGAATCCCAGTGAAAGTCGTCAAGTACTTCTAGCTCCGGTAGTGATAACAGCTCTCTTCTAGCTACCTTCAATTCATTACTAATTTCCATAGCTCAGTTTACGCAAATCTTCCTCCGCTGACCGTTGAAGGTTCGGTTCTCTTTGTAAATCCGCCACCAACGCTGTTTTTAGTCTCATCATCTTCAGGGGCATCTGGAAATTTATCGCCGAATAGCTGTTGCCACTTCTCCACTTGTACCTTAATTGATGTCGCGCTAAGCGCATCCCGGGCTATTTGGGCGTATGTTTTAGCATGGTCATAAAACGATGCAAAGTCACTTGGCGTTATTCTTTTCCAAACATTGTGACTTGGGACGCCCCGATCTGGAAGTACTGGAACTTGTCTCGTTGTTCTATAGTATTCATACTTAGATACAATATTTTCTAATGCGGTGCAAACTCCTTCGGCAACGCTTGTAATCCCATCGGGGCAGCAATCTCCAATCATATGTTCTATGGGATATCCCTTAGGATATTTCAAATCAGCAAGTCTCAATGTTCGCCACCATTTCAGAGCCTTAACGACATTCACATAATGCTTGTTAGTGTTTTTGTTCTTGTCACGCGTCCATCGAATCTGCTCCAGCGGATGGGTTTCTTCCCAAACGTTGGCTTCTCTGTCGGGTATATGTAGCGGACTTAATTTCCATTCTGGTTCTTTTCGTTGAGCATCGCTGAGGTTTTGTGTAAAATAACCTTTGGATAAATCTGGCTCACCCCAACCTTTTATCAATCGCCAGTCATTATTCCCCGCAGTAAGGTCTTCCAGCATCAGATCAGTTGTTACGCTTCTTGATTTGAGTAATTCTTTATCAACCTCTGACGGAGCTGAGGTAATTACAATATCGAGGTCGACGTAGGAAAGCTCAATGCCAATTGACCGGCCCTGTAGTTTATACTTGCCTTTGTAATGTTTTTCTACAAAGGGCAGAAATTTGTCAATTGCTTCTTGCGGCGTTACTTTACTTCTATCAAGGCTAGTCACGACTATTACATCTACGTCCGCCCTCTTACTTCCAAGTGGTCGTATTGCAGTTGACCGCCGGTAGCTGCCCTGCAAAAAGGTCGTCACTATAATAGATTTAAGTGATTCGTCAGAATTTAGCCGGTCTCGCAAAGTTGTGTGGCCTCTCTTTAAGTCGTCTTTTTGTGATGGTGTTAGTCTTATCTCGGAAAGGAAATCATTAAAATAGGAGTCAATTGTTTTCATTAGAATCGAGTTTAAATGGTAATTGAAAAGTTTGATGATACTTTACATCGCGGCTAAAATCAAAATCATGCTCATATAGTTTGATCTTTCCGAGAGCTCTAATATGCTGTCCAATGGCAAATACAAAGGCATTCGGAGCAGCTATAAAAAAGTGCAAGCAAGCTTTACGCTCTTCTGAACTGCGCCTTTTCTTAATTTCTTCAACAAGCTGGGTTACTAAGGCGAGGATATGATCGCCATTCTGTATCGAGATTGGCGATGGGTTTGGGGTGACTTTTGCAAAAATAAGCTTGGATATTAAGCCGGGACTGTCGACAACAAAGTCACGGACGTCATCAGAAAGATCATGAGTAATGCTTATTGCTATCGCAACATCATTCCCAGAAGACGCGGGTACGGCTTGTTCTTCAAATGTCCAATTCGGTTGAGTTATGTATTGTTTAAAAGTTTCCGATCCATGATTATACGAAAACGGAATGCGTGTGCCTGTTTTTATTTTCTGGATTATCTGAGTTTCGATACCGCACTTGGAATCCAATAAATATCCTAAAGCGAATGCGATTGAGTGGTGAGTGTCCAAATGAATAGACAATGGCTTTCCCGTCGCAGAAACTTTTTCTGAAAAATCAGACAACATGGGCATAATAGTAGATTGCCACAAACTCTCATCAAGGGCAAATCTCCCCGAAAAGCAGTGTAACAGGCAAAGATATTGTTCGGTTTCAAATGCAATGCTATCCGTTCCCCTTTTGAAGCTTCTAACGCCAACAGTTAACTTTTCGTCTGCTACTTTGGAGGTTTCGATAAGAAGTTGTTCCTGTCGAAGAATTTCAAGCAATTCATCTTTGGTAAACACTTTCTTGTTCTCCGCATGCAGTTTTTGGATTAGATCTGTGAAAACCGATGCACGTCGGGTATCTGATATCGGTCGTATACCTGCGCTTTGCAAGCGGAAGCTTAGATCTTCTGTTAGCTTCTCAGATCCACCTGAGTTGTAAATAATTCTCAGCGACTTTAGCACAATCATTAGGTCTTCTTCAGAGATGTTAAGATGCTTACTCCACTTCTGCCGAATGATGGCCATGTCAGATCTCTTCTTGCCATCAAACAATCTTTTTAAATGAACCGCCCCATTATTGTCTAACAGATCTTTTATCGCGTCTTTATAATCTAAGCCCCAAGTATTTATTATGTGGAACCGAGTGCTCTCATAGGCCGTAGGGTCAAGCAAAAAATTCTTATATAATCTTTGAAGTATTGACTCGGTTTTGTTACCAATAAATTTAGGGTCCATCAGTGCGTCACAAGTAAAGGATCGACTATGATCTACATGAAACTTGACTTGGTATTTGTCACTATGGACAGGATCACCGGTTCCGCGATCAATTCTGGCAGGGTCGTAAAAAATAGCCACGTCGTCAAATCCTGGCACATCGCTCACTTCCCAGGCTACCTTTACGGCCGTACTATCGATTCTATATAAATTGCAAGCCTTGTACCAAAAGTATGTTGCTTGGTAATCGTCGCCTTTTTGTCTAGCTACTACTGCGTCAGCCATTGCACTTAAAATTTATAATTAATACTAGGAATAACATTTACGACCACACCCTGGACTTGAAAATCGCTTTCTAAAATAATTGGCTGGTATTTGGGGTTGGACGATCTCGGTATGAGCGCAACAAACCCAGCCTTTTGTTGAAATTCTTTAACTGTGGCTTCATCATCTATTAATGCGACAACTTTATCTCCATTTTCGGCTGTGGACTGTTGCTTAATTAATAACAGATCTCCCGACTCAATGCCCACCAAATTCATAGAGTCACCCGAGGCTTTTAAGAGAAAATACTTTGAACCACTTTTTATCAAAGCAGTCGAAACAGGTATCAACGCATCTACGTTTTCGCTTGCAAGAAGCGGGGTTCCACATGTCACTGCTCCAACTAACGGGATTTCGACTGTCCTAGCCGTAGCTTCCGAGTCTAAGTCCCTAACCATTATGAAACCTCCATCTGCTTTGCGCTTCAAAAAGCCTGCAATCTCTAATTCCTCCATGAGCAACATCGCCGAACGGGGTGATTTGTAATCCATCTCGGCCATCAATTCCCTCACTGATGGCACTTTGCTGTACTTCATCAACCAGTTTCTGATATGTTTAATAGCTTCTCTTGCTTTCTTACTTAATATCTCTTCGGTCATAATACTATCTGTATAATCGTGTATAAAATTACTGAAAAAGTATCATTTGTGAGACTATTTTAGTGGTTTACATTCTTTACTAGGTTGTCTAATAGCAAAGTAAATATGGTCCTACGCAATCTATTTGCGTAGTTGCTTTTTATTAAAGAATAATTTTCTTAAACCCCACCAGTGCCCCTGGTTGGGGGTTTTCGCCCTTAACTGACGTGAATTTAGCCGAAACAAAATCGGCATGGGATCACGTCATTATTATCAAAGGTACCCCTATTCCAGGAGCAGGCGATGAAGATTGCGATTGTTGCTGCCGGCTTTACGCCGGCTGAAGCCGATGAGCTGGGCCGCAGTATGGCTACTTTTAAAGCCAAAGGCCTGGTTAGCCAGTTTCATAAAAAGCTGGTCGATGGCATGCTCGCACGTGGTTATAAGCAGGAATTTGCCGAACGGGTTTTTAAGCAGCTGGAGGGATTCGGAAGCTACGGTTTCCCGGAGAGCCACGCCGCCAGCTTCGCATTGCTGGTATATGTCTCCTGTTGGCTGAAGCATTATTACCCTGATGTATTTACAACTGCTATCCTGAACAGCCAGCCGATGGGTTTTTATGCGCCTGCACAATTGGTTTCCGATGCCCGTAAGCATGGAGTGGAGGTAAGACCGGCGGATATCAATTTATCCCAATGGACAATACCATAGAAGAAATGACCGGTAAGTACTGTGCCATTCGCCTGGGATTCCGGCAAATAAGCGGCTTGAGGGAAGACGACATGAATGTATTGCTGGAGAATCGTTCGGTAGGTTACATAAGCTTACATCATTTGCACGATGCTGGCGTATCGCAGGCCACATTGGAACGGCTGGCTGATGCCGATGCGTTCCGGTCCATCGGCCTGGATCGGCGGCAGGCACTTTGGGAAGTATCAGCATTGGCGGATAAGCCCCATGGCATGTTTAAAGGTCAGCCCTCAGAAAGTGCTTCGGAAACGCCGGTACAGCTGCCCCTAATGAGCCAGGCTGAGCATGTACTACAGGACTACAACAGTACTTCACTTTCGCTGAAGGCGCACCCGGTAAGCTTCGTTCGCGATCACCTATTTAGAAACAACATATTTTCTACGGCTGCACTGGCGGATCAGGCTGACGGTACATTTTTATGTGTGGCAGGCATAGTGTTAGTAAGGCAGCGCCCAGGGACAGCCAGTGGGATTTGCTTTATTACCGTGGAAGATGAGACAGGAACCGCAAACCTGGTGGTGTTTGCCAAAGTTTTTGAGGAGTACCGCAAAGAAATTTTACAGTCCAAACTATTAATGGTTTCCGGGCATTTGCAGAAGGAAGGTCAGGTGATCCACGTTGTAGTAAAAACTTGCTACAATATGTCTTGGTTATTGAATGAAATGACCCATAATCGAGAAGAGGCAGCTGTGCAACCCCGGTCACGGGCTGACGAAAAGGATGGTGCTCTCTTCCCGGCCGATGGTAACCGGAAGCTGGCAAAACCAGTACAGGGTGAATTGTTCCCTGCAAGAAATTTTAAATAAAAAGAAATGGAATTGAAACTATTTGATGATACAGCGCAATTGCTCCTACCGCAAGACCTGCTGACTTATACGCCTGGTTTTATCAGCCCTGAAGAGGGCAACCAGTTGCTGAATCTGCTGTTGCCCACAGTGCCCTGGCAGCAGCACCGGGAAATTATGTATGATAAGGAAGTAATTACCCCAAGACTATCTGCCTGGTATGGCGACGCTCGAAAACGGGATGAGGGAAAGCGGCAGGCGCTTCCCTGGCTTCCGGAGCTCTACGACCTGAAACAACGCATAGAACGCCATACCGGTGTCAGTTTTCAGGGCGTATTACTTAATTACTACCGCGACGGCAACAACTCTGTAGCCTGGCATGCAGATAAGGATACTATACCCGGTCTGAAGACGGATATTGCTTCACTGAGCATAGGACAGGAACGAAACTTTGATTTTCGCAGCAAGGATGATCACCGTAAGAAGTATTCAATTAAGCTGGGGCATGGTTCGCTGCTACTGATGAAGGCGGACTTGCAGCGAGCATGGGAGCATCGTATTGCTAAATCGGCCATCCCCATGAAGGCAAGGATCAATATGACTTTTAGGAGGATTATGAATTGATCGCTTTTATTTTTAAAAAAATCCGAAATTGAGAAGCTTCTGTAAAAATTTTATAATCAATGAATCAAAAAAGAGGATTTATATCATATAGCTGGAGCGGGGCAGATCACGAAGACTGGGTAACAAATCTTGTAAACCGACTTGTACAGGATGGCGTCGATATGAAATACGACAAGTGGGATTTAAAAGAGGGGCATGATAAGTATGCTTTTATGGAGTCAATGGTTACTTCTCCCGAGGTAGATAAGGTGCTTATCATACTTGATAAAAAATATTGCTCTAAAGCTGACGGAAGGAAAGGCGGAGTAGGAACGGAAACATTAATTATAACTCCACAGCTCTATGAAAATGTACAACAGGAGAAGTTTATACCTATAGTAGCAGAGCTTGACGAAAGTGGACAACCTTTTCTTCCTGCGTATTTAAGTAGCAGGATATACATAGATCTATCAAACGCAGAACATTTTGAAGCTAACTACGAAAAGCTTTTAAGAGTAATATACGACAGACCAAGTTTAGTGAAACCAAAGCTTGGCACTCCCCCGAAATATCTATTTGAGGATACACCTTTCCAGTATAAAACAACCACACTTGTCAGGGCTTTCGATAATCAAATTGAAAAAAATCCCAATAGGGCTAGCGCTTATTTACGAGACTTTTTGGACGAATATTACAACAACTTACATGACTTTCGGCTTGATACCACAGATAGGTCCACCATGGGGCAAAATGCTTTAGATAAATTAACGCAATATGCGCCACTACGAAATGACTATATTCAATTTTTGGACAAACTATTAAGAAGTGATGCCCGTTTTGATTTTGACATAGTTCTTCGCTTTTTTGAAAGATTGCCTCTATTATTCGGTCCATCCAAGTCGGAAACGGTGTCGGAAATGCAAGAACACTGGCGTTACAAGCATTTCCGTCTGACAACCCATGAGCTATTTCTATATACTGTTTCAGTAGCACTTAAGAATTATCGTTACGATTTCTTGGAAGCCTTGCTATATGGTAAGTACATTGTCAGAGAGCGTTACTATAGCTATGACAATGAACCCAAATCCTTTGATGCATTGAGTTTTTATTATGAAGATATAGACGGATTCTACAAAGAAAAGAAGGGGAAGAATTTTTATAGCGTACATGCAGACCTGATGGCTACTAGGGGTCCAGACTTCTATGATATACAGCTCTTTTTGGAAGCAGATCTTCTTTGCTATTACATCGCGGAGCTCCACAATTTACGATGGTTTCCACTGACCTATGTTTATCTCAACGACTATAAATACTCCTTTGAACTTTTCAACAAATTAGTATCGTTAAAGCATTTTGAGAAAGTGAAGGGTGTGTTAGGCTTTGATAACGTCAATGACTTTAAGACCAAAGCAGCCAGCACTATTAAAGCAGATGGTCACGGCTACAACGGTGGCTTCAATAGTAGGATACCTGGTTTAGAACGATTTGTCAAATTTGAACGGATCGGTATGGACAAATAGGATATGCTGGCACTTTAACAATTCTTAAATTTAGACAGCCTATTTTGCCTATTTTACGTTTGATCAGTTGGCTAGGTTTGTATCACCTTCGGGACGATAAACCAAACTACGCAAATCGATGGCACCCGAGGGTAGGGCTGTACCTTTTAAGGGCAGCCTTGTTTTGTGCACTGGCAATTTTGAATAGACGCAGATTATTTTTTACCTTTATAGTGATAAAAGTTCATTGAATCCCAGTTAAGCAGCCTTAATAAAAGGGGGACTAAAAAGGGGACTGTTCAATTTTTGAAAAACGCAAATCGTTGATTTGTAAAATATAATGAAAGAGATTTCGAGTCCCAGCGGAATCACAGAAGAAAAAGCCTCCTGATTATTAGGAGGCTTTTTTATTTAGTCGATGGGAAGCGCATTTCGGAGCAGGGTTGAAATCTGGGATCAAGGGATCCGGTCAAATATGTTGCCCAGTCTTAAAAAACAGCAGCCATCATATCAATGATAGCTGCTGTTAAAAAATATAACTGTGATGATTGCAGGAATCCCCTTATTATAAAATTCGTTGCGCGGTAGATTACTGTTTAATAAACCTGAACTTTTGGTTATTGCTGTTATGCGGCGTGTATAAGGCTAATACTGTTCCGTTTGTTGCGGATCCGCCCCAGGCATCCACGTTTTTGCGAGGTGCATGGGCTGGTGAAAGCTGGTAGTTGCCGGCACCGGTATAGTTGATTAACCATTTCTGCGCAGCAGTGTTATTGAATGTATAAACTTCTAAAGGGGATCCGTTGGAAGTGCCTGCTGACTGTACATGAAGTACTTTAGTTGTGTCTGTTCTGGATTTAAGCAGGAAGTAACCGTCATTACTTTTGCGTAACAACCATTGCTGATTTAATGAAGACGGAGTGTTATTGGACCATAAAGTGACGGCTGTTCCGTTTACAGGATAATGGCTGTTGACATCCATAACGCTACTATTATTAATGGCGGTCTGAATTTTGTAAATGCTGCCTTCCTGCAAGGCGGCTGAAACGTTGTCGTCAGTGAGAGTGCTCGGCTCCACCGTTGGTTGAGGTAAGTTCAGATTGGCGATCTCTGTGTAAACAGAAGCATTCACTTTAAAGCCCCACTTTTGAAAGAAGGTAGTCAGATTCCTGCCCGAGATCGTGCAGGCTTTCAGCATAAAGTAACGCATCTTTTCTTCGTCGTTCGCCGGATTTGGTTTTTCAACCCTTGTTTGTTTATGAAGATTTATGTAGAATGGATCGCCGAAAGCCAGCCATAGTTGGTGAAACATGAATAAGCGTGTCCATACGCTTACGGAAGATGCATTAAAATCTTTATTGGGGTCAGTATTGGCGATAAAGTTCAATGCGGTTGTTGTGGTATTGCCTTTGAGTTTGTCAGCATTGACACCTAGTGCCCTTTCGGCTGCCAGGGAATAAATATTTACTGTCACTTCCCCTAATCCATTCCATTTCCATGCCTGTTGTTGCCTCATGTGTCCCAGTTCGTGCCAGGCACCCCAGCCGCCGGTAGTAACCGTTGTTGGAGTAAGTGCCTCATCAATCAATCCGGGTGCAAACCATGTACGATACCAGCTTGCTACGCCCCAGGCGCTACGCTGATTAGTTTGGGTCATTAGGATTTTATGTACAGGCTTCATATGTTCGGGAGCTGAATTATCAAATCCAGATATATAGTCTTCACCCAAAGCAACTGCCTTGTCGATCGTTTGCAGCAGGTAATTAACGTCTCCGGTAGTGTTGACGGCGCGCGACCGGCTGTATTGAATATATACATGGTCGTTAATTAGAAGTACATCGGGCGCATTGGCGTAGGTCGTCAGTTGTGCCTGCCAGTCTGAAGTTTGGTCCTTGATATACACTGGGACACGTATCGCTCCTGAATTGAACGTGATTCTTACTTTAGAAGCCGGAGTGCCGGAAGTAGTAAATCGTATCCATAACATTCCACCCAGAGCATCTTGGGTAATGTTGTTCACGCCTGAATTTAATTGAACAGAACGGGGATCCCATCGAAGTGTATCTCTGGAATAGGAGCCAATGAGTAGTTTAGGCAGGGCTGTGCCACTGAGTTGTTCTACGGTAATGCTCATGCTGGTATTAGGAAGCAGGTAGTAACCGGTAGGTTCAAAATCAGACCATGGGTTTCCTACTCTCATGCGGTCTACTGACTCTTTTTGTCCGGTAGGTATCTCGTCAAATTCCTGCACGCTGGCGCCTATGCTATTAAGGGCCTGAAGTGAAAGGTTGACATCTGAGCTTTGCAAAAGTGATGGCTCAGGCACGATGTCCTGAAAGGACCGCTGACATGCGCTTGTGAAGAGGATAACAACTGGCAGCGCAAAAAGTGATCTTGTTCTTTTCATAAACTATTGGGTTTTAAAGGTAAAAAATGAAAGAGCTGCAAAACAATCTGGACTTGGTTTATACTTGTAAGTTACAGTCGGGAAGCTGCATTTGAATGTGCAACCGGTTGCGCTATTTTAATGTTACCACCAACACCTGGCAGGGGCGGATTCAAATGCCGCGGAAGAGCTTCCGGTTAAGAATTGATTTTAATGCTTCCATTTACCATGCTTTTTTGACTACTGCGTCTTACTTAAAACCCATTGTCTTTAAATACACTTATGGGGCTTCTGCCTGTGGATGTTATTATTTTTCTTTCGATAGATTGAGCAACGCAAGAAAGATGTAATCAAAGCTTGCTGTCGGACCAAACAGATTGCTGCACCTCTCAAACAGTTTGTTAACTTGTGCATCGTAATGAAGAAACGAAAGATCGATGCGAAGTAAAGAAACTCATTTTTTAAAGCGAAGCATATGCAATAAATATCTTCCTGTCATGATCTTTTTACTGGCACTGCTGGTGTCAACAGGCAGTAACAGCTATGCTCAAGGAAAAGATATCGAAGGCGTTTATTTAAGTTCCAGCCGCTCGCCGGAGGGCGCTCCGCAGTTGTATATTTTTGAAAACGGAACTTTCTTCATTCCGCATTTTGGTGGCATTGTATCAGGAAGCTGGCACATAGAAAATGGTTCGCAGGTGAAGTTCGAGCCCTACTATGTAAAAGAGCGCTTTGTGGTGTATGGAAGAAAAGATCCGCGGCTGAAGGGATCTGTACGCATTTATTTTAGCGGAAGTGAGGAAGCGCCTACTTACATCGGATGGATCCATGCGCAACAGCCACGGCCTGTGTTGCGAAGGGTTTTCAACGCTGGCGCCAATTGCTTCAGCTGGCCATTTGTACATCAGTTTCCCGATACCGGCATAGACACGATGGTGTTGCGTACTTACCGGAACCTGGACTATGCAGACAGCACGCCGCATACTTTTTTGTTTGCGAACACAGCAGGATATAATGATTTTATAGTGGAGCAATATGTGCCTAAACATGATCTTCAGCCTTTTTACGGTGCGATACGAAAAGGCAAATTGATCTTTAGCGAGACGGAAGAGCATTCGCCCTGGCAACCCCGGCAACCGTTGACGGATATAAACGAAGAGGAGAAACAATTCCTCGAAGAACTAACGAAGATGAACAGCAGGGGCCTGCCAGATACGGTACTGTACAATGCGTCTTACAACAACTTCACGGAGCAGCATTCAGACAATGCGTTAATGGGCCATTTCATTAACAGCCTCAACTATCGCTATGATGCCGCCCGCAATGCGCTGGTTAGCCAACACTACGATGAAACTCTACTGGAAACAGAGAACGGCGACGCCTTCCAGGACCGGCGGATCATTTATTTTTTCAAACGGATGAATAACGGACTTTCAAGCGGCAGCAGATTTGATGAGAACGAAAAATCTATATTTTATTATTCCTGCGAGGGAAAGGAGGAGACGTCTGAATGAAGTGATCCTCTCAATATTGCCAAACCCGTTGCCAGAACGGGATTGTAACCCGATAAACCAATAGGATCCATTGAAAGGGAAGCATTATTACTTACCAAATTTCAGATCGACAGTTATCGAAATAATATCAATATTGAACGTTACTTTTTATGAAAATCTCCCATGCTATAAAGAAACAGATCAGTGAGCGCGATCGCCGGCAAGATATTGGTACAAGCATGATGGAACGATCACATTAAAAGACAGGTTGCCTTCTCAAAAAAATTGTATTTTTCCCCGACAAGATCATAAGTGAAAACTTCCGGAAGTATACTTGTGATTTTAATAAAACAATAAATAATTAATGCGTGTTGCATCTACACTGACCTTCATTTTTGCTTTGCTTTTCATGAGCTGCAAGGGGCAAGACCAGCCCCGGCCAGCCGCTTCCGGCGACGATCAAGCCGACGTAGCTGCGGCGCCCGGGCAGGATCCTGTTGCCAATGTCTCACAAAGGCCGGTAAAAGAGAACACCGATGATTTTATTCCCAGTGGATGGAGGGTTATCGCACAGGCTAACGGCGATCTCAACCAGGATGGTATCAGCGACGCCGCAATGGTCATCGAAGATACCGGTCCGGAACATTTCAAACCGGCCAAAGGGCTGGGCGCCGACACGCTCAACCTCAATCCCCGAACGTTGATGGTGCTTTTCAAAGAGAAAAAGGGAGGGTATAGCCTTGTCGCTAAAAATGACAAAGGCTTTGTGCCCAGCGAGAACGACGAAGAAAGCACCTGCCTGGCCGATCCCTTATTACAGGACGGTGAAATCAGGATCGTGAAAGGCTTGCTGGTAATTCGTCTTCAATACTGGCTCAGCTGCGGATCCTGGTTTGTGAACAACGCCACCTGGAAATTCCGGTACCAACAAGACGCCATAAAACTGATCGGCTTTGAACATTCAGAGTTTCACCGTGCCTCCGGCGAAGCGAGCAGTACCAGCATCAATTACTCCACCAAAAAACGAAGCGAGACAACCGGTTCTAATCTCTTTGACGATGAAAAGGATCGACCTAAAACCACCTGGAGCTCTGTCAGTATCAAAGACCTGTATCGCCTCGAAGATTGTAGTGAGGATACCTATTTCAACATACTGAACATAGGTTCAAGTAGCAGCGAAGGGCACAATAAACATTGATAGGCTATCCGGTTGAACAAGAAAAAGTCCTTAATTTGTTGTAGCGAATCGAAATAATGACTAAGAAAATCATCTATCTCATCCTTTTCACTCTGTTGTTGGGTATACTCGTTATATACACCGACCTTTTCGTTCCACGACAAAAGAATGTCGAAGGCTCGCGGCAATTGGCTTCAGCGATCATAAAAATTGCGGCAGATAAGGTGCCGGTTACAGATACGTTGTTCTTGTCAAAAAGCAGCATCCTGCTGGGATGTGGCAACGATCCGACCTATGATGGGAAAACCACTTTGTCTGAAAAGATCCACGAAATACAATTCAAACGCGAGAACCCTTACATCATCGAAGCAACTAATTATGATGACCTGTACCGGTTCAATGATAAAACGGTGGTCATAGGGACGCTCAATGGCAATGAGTTTACATCGAAGACCGTTGCCTTTGATATTAGCGCCACTGCTATCCCGGGAGTGCTGTACGAAATCACCTATGATCTTGTAACAAAAGATACCGTAGACCTTACACTCTACCACATCGGTAGCAACAGTGAAAAAAACGTCTCTTTCACAATGGTGAAACACCAGGCGCAATGGATAGAAAAAGAACAAAAGTATGAAACCACGCCCCCGGCAATTACCAACCACTAATCTTATGAAACACTGGCTCCCGCTGATCACGTTTATATGTTACTTATTGCAGAGCGGCTGCTCTTCGAACAAGACAGGTAAAGAGTCGTCGGGGCCACACGATACGGATGAGCCTGTTGCAGAAGAAAAACATTTCAGGAGAATCAATAACAACCTGGACAATTTCAACATCCGGAGTGCCTGCGAAGACCTTGAGACCTTCCGGATCACCAGGAAGCCTGTTTATTCTATAAGATATTATAAGGTGGAAGAACCAAAGAATAACTCAAAGCCACTTAAAAAAATCGGAGGTAAAGACTTTTATCTGCAGGCATATACGGAGTATCTGAAAGATGGACGCAGGCGCTATAAAGAATATACCTACGATCACATCCGGCGTATAGAAAATTATCATTATGATGACCAATGGCAAAACCTGCTGTTACTCCATCGCATAGAGCCGGATCCCGAAAATGAAAAAAACGAGTACGATGTTTTAAATTATTATCCCAATAAGATCCTTAAGGAAGAAATCGAGTACAGGACCTATAAAGGTACCGATTTCGATCTGGAGGGGTATATTTCCTATGCCTTCGATAAGAACGGAGACACTATTACGATCAGGGTGAATGATATTGGTTACGACAGCATTCCGAATCCTCAGAAAATGTACACCTTTGCCAAAGAAACGCTCACGAAGCGAACACCGCTCTACCAGTCGAAAAAGCAATATCTTCAATGGATCGGATCGGCTTATAAGCCCGTCAAAACGGACGGTCATGTTTTTGATGACCGGCAAGTGAACTACACCTACGATCCAAACGGATTCGTCACCTCTGAAACCTGGATAAAGGCCGGCGCTTTAGAGAATAAAACAGAGTATGAGTATAACGCTGACTACAGCGAAAGGATCGAACAGGATTATCACCGGCTCGGCACAGAAAAGTCTACCCGGCATGTCAGAAAATATAACAAGCAAGGCGATCTCATCTTTGAACAGATGATCGAGTACACGGGGAACGAGCTCGACCCTTCCGTTTTTGAATATGTATACGATGAGAATGACAATTGGACGGAACGGAAAGAATTCAATGTCAGGTTAAAGGAATCCAATAAAAAAGAATTAGTGCAACATGAGATCCGTGAAATCACTTATTTCAACAGCGCTTCAAAAATACGCGACCTGCCATTTCCGCGTCTTTCCGAAAAGATCAAAGACGTAGCAACGACCTTTCCGAAAGTAGCTGAAAAGAAGTTGCAGTCAATCAATGAATTCAATGAAGCTGTCGGGAAAGGGAATTATGATAGCGAAATCACAAAAACCGAAGCAAAAGAAATAAAAGATTTTACACCTAAGTTTTGGAAACTCAAAGCAACGGCAGAAGGTGATCTTGATAACATCCCTGGCGATGAAGCCGTCGCGGTTTTTGAAACGCCTATCGTTATTGACCCCGGCTTTGAACAAATGTTGGCCATCTTTAAAAAGAAAGGTGGCCAATGGACGCTTTGGCATCAAACCACATCGCCGGTCCTCGGCTCCCAAAGCGGAGGTATGATGGGCGACCCGTTTGCTGGGATATCCGTTGCCAACAGAACTATTATTATTGAACATTTCGGCGGCAGCCGGCAAAAGTGGAGTTATAGACACATCTATCGCTATCAAAACAATGATTGGTATCTCATTGGCGCCAGCGTGCACTTTGGAGCGCCTTGCGATGATTTTACTGATTTTGATTATAACTTATCAACCGGGGATGTGGTAGCGGCGTACGAGAAAGAAACTTGTGGAGAAGACGACAAGGACGTCAGGATATCAAAGCAGTGGAATGAGCAATTCAATAAGAAAACTTCGTTGCCTAAAATGGATGCCTTTGTTCCGGGCGACAATAAAATGCAGATTCCCAATCAGCAATACGAAATATATTATTAGAACAAATACATGGGAATAATCGCATGCAGAGCGATCTAAAACTGAAAAGGAATCACATAACAATAGAGGACCGGGTTGTGGCGGCCGTTTTTCATAAAAAATCATTGTCAAATTGTAATAAACAACTTATGTTTTGGCGAAACTTATTATATACAGCCTGTTCATTCTTATTCGTTGTCCTGCTTTCCTGCGGTCAACGCCAAAGCGAGCCGGAAAGCGCATTGCAGCCTGATAGCGACACAGCAGCGAAAGAAAAGAAGATCTTTGTTGATGAAGATAAAGTGCAGCCCGACTATCAGCTGGCGAACGAGGATCTTATCTTCTCGCTTCGAACCAACAATGGCAGGCAACTCACGGTTTGTATGGATAAAGAACAGCCCTATATCGTGTACCGGTATGGAACTGATGATCACTTGGAACTGGAATATCCGGATACAAAAGATTCCAGCAGTTTCTCGAAGTTCGCCTACTCCGGGTGGGAACGACATGGCGGCGTACGCAACGAAGGCATGAACCTCAACTATCTTGCGTTCTCCGTCAATGGATATAAATACGTCGTGTACGATACATATCATGCTGTCGGCGACATAAAGAGAACCGGCGTAAAAGTGATCGATGCGGCAACGGGCAAAACGACCGACATCAAAGGCGGTTATACTAGTATCAAAGGATCGTTGGCTCAGCTAAGATTCGATGAGCGCATTGTAAAGGGTGATGAATTGTATGATTGATATTTATGTAGCAGAAAGATAAACCAATGAAATATATTCTCATAAGAATAGCGCTAATGGCGGCGGCCGTCATCGCTATTTATTACGTCAGCAATTATATTGCCGCAAACGCTGAACCGGAAGTTGGCTACATGGAAGGAGCTATTGCTTTCTTTCGGATGACGCTGGCTGTCGCCATCATCAGCTTAAGTGTTTTTACGTATGAAGCCTACCGGTTTAACAGGCAACATAAAATCAAAGAACGGAATCATAGCCTTGTATTGATGGTTCTGATGGTATTGCTTTTGATTGTATTTGGCGGATATTTTTTCGAATTCGTGTGACTAAACACCGCATCTGTGCAGACCAATGAAATATTTTAAAATCATATCTTATTCTTTCGTCATCAGTAGTGGTGTGGGGATCGCCTTGCTGCTTATAGTCAAAATGGTGCAGCCCCCATCGTTGAAGCCCTGTTTAGATTGCTTTCCCGGACTAGGCTATGCGATCGTCATTGGATTCAACCTGATGATCGCACTGGCAAGCTGTACGATCTTTCTAAACAGGTTCGAAAAAGTCAACAGAAACCCGTTTTACAGTTTCCTTTCTTTTTTCCTGTTGCCTTTTTTGGTATGCGCTTATCTCGCTAGCTTTTATCTTCCAGACTTTCTGCTCTTTTTCGGATACCTGTTGGTGTTGTTATACTTTTTCTTAAAATTCAGAAAAGGGTTGCGCGGCCCAATGTGATAATGTACGCGTAATGCGATGCCTGCACATAGCGTCTGATTGTCACGACCCAAACGGTTCATAAAAAATGAGACTATCTGTCTGAATTTTGAGACTATTTGTGTGCATGCCGATGAGTGGTTTGCCTAAATTTACCGCTTCATTTAGAATTGCAGACAGAACGAGTGCATGAAAACGCGAAGGCCGGTCCGGTGCTGACAGATCGTGACATGTTAGCTCATTTTGCCACAAGCCCTGAGCGCTATATCCTGAAACTGATGAATAATAACAGTCTTCCTACAAAACCACATTATGCCATATTAGATGGATTGCGTGGCGTTGCCGCGATCATTGTCGTGACCTTTCACCTGACGGAGCCTTTAGGAACCGGGCACCTGGATATTTTAGTCAACCACGGATACCTGGCGGTGGACTTCTTCTTCCTTTTATCAGGATATGTGATTGGCTATGCCTACGATGACCGGTGGAATAAAATGACCATTGGCGGCTTTCTGAGGCGCCGTGTCGAGCGACTGCAACCGATGGTCATCCTGGGAATGACGTTAGGTGCTATCGGCTTTTACTTCACTGACTCAGCGATCTGGCCGCTGATTCATACAGTTCCCTTATGGAAGATGTTGCTGGTGCTGCTTATCGGTTATACCATCCTGCCGGTTCCGTTGTCGATGGATATACGGGGTTGGGAAGAAATGCATCCGCTGAATAGTGTGGGCTGGTCCTTGTTCTTTGAATATATTGCCAATATCCTGTATGCGATCGGTATCAGGAAATGCTCGAATAAGGTCCTGGGCGTCTTTGTATTCATTGCAGCCGTCGCACTCGCTCATCTGGCTATCACCAACGGCGATGTCAGTGGTGGCTGGACGCTCAACGCAGAGCAGGTGCGTGTAGGCATCACGCGGACCCTGTATCCGTTTTTCGCTGGCTTGCTGCTTTCAAGAATTGCCAAACCCACCCGTATCCGGCATGCTTTCTTGTGGTGCACCTTGTTGATCATCCTCGTGCTGTATATGCCGCGCATAGGCGGCGCCGAACACCTGTGGATGAACGGCCTTTATGAGTCCGTCTGTATCATCATTATTTTCCCACTGATCGTGTACCTGGGTGCCAGCGGAGTGGTACAAGGTAGAGCAGAGCGGAGTATCTGCAAATTTTTAGGAGACATATCTTATCCACTATACCTCGTGCATTATCCTATCGTTTATTTCTATGTGGCCTGGATCAGTAATAATAAAGGGACGACCATTGCCAATGCATGGCCCTATGCATTGTTGATCCTGATCGGATCCGTTATTTTAGCCTATGCCAGTTTGAAATGGTATGATGAGCCGGTTCGCAAATGGTTGAGA
The DNA here is from genome assembly GCF_055693045.2 of Niabella sp. ZPM-14. Classification (NCBI taxonomy): domain Bacteria; kingdom Pseudomonadati; phylum Bacteroidota; class Chitinophagia; order Chitinophagales; family Chitinophagaceae; genus Niabella; species Niabella sp. ZPM-14. The sequence continues at coordinate 1,195,183 of NZ_CM181148.1, read as the reverse complement.
AAAAAGTGGGGATGAGCAAGGGCTTAACTCTGAAAAAAAATCTTAAACGTATGGCGGAGTAATCGGCTGATAAAAACTGTATTTTAGTCAAAACCGGTAACATATGACCTATCGCCATAGCTACATGTTTATTGTAGTCCTGATTTCGCTGTTGTCCTGCAAAAGCCGGACAAGCGCTCCTGTTGCTAATGATGATGCACCTCGTGTTGCCGCTTCCAGAGATACTTTTCAAACGGCGCTTCGACCCGGTGAAGCCATTGAGTTGGGCCAGGTCTACACCGATACCGTTCAATTTATCAGGTTCGATGACAACGGCGACTACTGGCTGTTCTACATCAGTAAGGGCCGGGATACGGTGCCCCTGATCTATGATGGGGAGTACACGTTTGTCAGAGGCGATCAGATAGCGGTGCAGTGGAAAATGGATAGCATCCGTCCGGCCGGTGACCCCGAGATCCTCGACTTTACCGGGAGGGTAGTGGAGGCAAAGCTGCTGAAGCCATTTCAATTACAAGATCGGGAAGTGCCTGTCTTATGGCGCGAGAACCGCTATGACGAAACCCTTGGAACCGCCGTCAATACTATAATCTTCAACGATACTCTTATCCGTCAAATCTCCGAGCCCGAAAAAGCGGCGCTGGCTTATGTAGCCACTTTTGTCGGCAATGAATGCACCTGGGACGGGCCCGCCAATGATGACCGCAGCAATCTCAAGTGCAAAATACTTATGGCCTTAGATCTGGGCTATCAATGCAGTTCCTCGCATCTTAATTTCCTGCGCCAGTGGTTCAGGGAAGATCAGCGGGCATCGCAAGCGTTAGAGGCTTGTCCGACCATTCCCGACGGCGCTACGGTCCAGAGCACCTTTGACCGGGTATCGTTGAAGACAACGGGTAACCAGGTTGCAGTGATCGCTAAGATCTCCGCTGTCAATCTGCGGGAGGGAATGAGCGCTACCTGGACAGAAACCCAGCACTTTACTTTTCGCGGCAATTCCATGGTTTCTGTAAAAAAAGAGAAGTCGGCGGTAGAGCGAAGTACATTTGATGTTAGCGGGGACTGATGTGATGGTGGACGCGGATAGGGGTGTTGGTAAAAGAAATGTAAGGTCTTCGAGGGGCGTTACTGTGAGGGGGGCTGCGCTGTTGTAAGTTCAGAGCCAACAGCAGAATCGGCTTTGCGCCCATGTTCGATAAAGAACTAATCTAAATCATGAAATATGATCTAACTAAATATTGGAGGCACCAATTCCTTCTCCATCCTTGCTGATCGCCTTACTCATCTGTGTTTTCTCCGATCAGTTTAACCATACTTCTGTTAAAGGTATTTAATTGGCTGCCCAGCACCGAAAAGAAAGCAATATCGGTATTTTCAACCGCAGTCAACGCATCCTGCAACACGTTTGCTCCTTCAGCAGTCAGTTGAATCACTTTAGCTCTTGTATCAGTCGGATGCGACTTCCTGCGGATAAACTTTTTTTCTTCTAAAGTTCTCAATACTTTGGATACCATCATCCTGTCTGCATTGCCCTGATTAGCGATGTCTACCTGAGTGACATTTTCGTTTTCCTGTGATAACCATCCCAATGCTGCCAAAAGCACAAACTGAGTATGTGTCAGATTTAATGGGTCTAAAACTTTTTTTTGTTTCCGTTGCCATAACATTGTCAAATGACCTAACAGATAACCCGGACTTTCATGGGGCGTTTTGAACTTGAATTCGATTTTCTTAGCCATCTTGTTTGTCTAGCATTTGTGTTGAAATTAAATCAAAATCATGCTGGTTGATTTCAAAAGATCCGAAACGAAACGGGTAACCCCATCGTTGCTTGTCACCTATAAAGTCCAAATCTTTTATTAAAGGTAAAATGGAAACATCTCTGTGTTTGAAAAAGTCGATATTTCTTCTGAATGGACAAAAGTCCGGTGTCATTTGAAAGGGATATACGATTTCGTCCCTTACCTTTCCGATGGCAGTAAACTCCTGGCATTTGGAAGCGCCGCCCATAGTCTGCTTGCCCGAATAGTAAATCACAAAATCATCTTTTTGCATTCTCTTCAAAGGCACAGCTTTACCGTGACAGGCCTGGGCAATTCCCTCTGTAATCCCTGTCCTGACATGATCTTTCGAAGCAACCAATATCCAATATTTAGGCTGTCTTTCCTTCATCGGTTGCCGGTTTGTAAGAATGTCAGCGTATAACCATCTGGGTCTTTCACTGTCAACGACTTTCCGAAAGGGGTATGATTGATATCTCCGATCAGGGTAACATCCTTATCTTTTAAATCATTTTGTAAATCCTCGATCTTACTGTCAATGGCAAACCAGATTGAAACGCCAATACCACAATCTTTGTCTTCAACATCTCCGATGGGCTTCCGTATGGCAAAGCTGGCTTCGCCTTCGCTGTATTTAAAAACACAGGCTTCAGGACTGGGTATTCCGGCTAATTCAAAACCTAATTTTTGTGTATAGAAGTTTTTCGAAACCTCCAGATCTCTTACCTGTAGCGAAGCAAATGCTAATTTTCTCATTATTTCAAAATTTTGTTGTCAAAAATATAATATATACGACAACAATATCAAAACTTTTCAGGTATATTCTGCGGATTCAACGGCGGCTTCTTTGCACAACGATGAGTGTATCGCTACGATTACCTGTTTTTTAATGGTGGGATCAATACAGTGGCTATTCGCTGCAGCTGAAGCAGGATGTTCTCCTCTAAATATCAATCATCAACGCTGAACCGACACCACCAAAACGTTCTTTTGCATGTTGCTGGTTGTGTTTATCTTATTAGCTGCCCGTAACACAGGCAAGTATTCCAAACATGTCCGGGATAGGCTGTATATCACCGACAGTACTTAGCATTTAATGTATGGAGATGACACGTTGGAACAGTAGGATCCTTTTGCTATGTTGCTATTTTCTTCATCCCAATACAGTGGTAGTAGTATGCCCAACGCGTTCAGGAAGTGCATAGGCTTAAAAGCAGTTTACCGTAATTTTGTTTTCTTCAACATTTCTTCGATAAAATCAGAAGAGGTCTCAAAGCGAAAAGTATCAAACTTTTGATCCTTCAGAGTAAAGCTTAGTGCTTTTTCTCCTTTATTAGCAAACAAAACTTTAAACACGATGACTTTATTCGGATCAGTGGTATCTATTCCCAGATATTCATAATTTTTTATCTCACCATATGTCTCATACACGGACTTTCCTCCATCGGGTTTAATCGATTTCCAAAAACAATTTCCAACTTCGTTCGGTTTGGAAGGAAATAACGAACATATATTGTCCGTAGCCCTATCATTATAGTAATTGGCAAAGCGTGTCATAACAGCTTTATAATCTTTTTTGGTTTGAGCTAAAGAAAAAAGAGGTAATGCTACTAAAAGAAGAATAATGTATCTCATATGGTATTTTTATTAAATATACAAAGTAAACGGAATATGTCCCAACGCCGTCTAAAATATATGCTACAAGCGCTATCGGCGGGGCAGATTTCCGTGTCAACGTTTTTTTGTATGGGTCGAGCTTTATCTAATAGGTGGGCACTCTGTGTTGTTCAACAGGCCATTCAATAGAATAACCTCATGGTTAACCTTGTTTTAGTAAGTTCTTTCAATTTTGCGGCAAAAGTTTGTTTGCAAACAAAAAAGACCCACGCTAAGTGAGTCTTTTATGAAATTGATCTTCAAGTGCCCAGAACAGGAATCGAACCTGCACTCCATTGCTGAAACCAGATTTTGAGTCTAGCGCGTCTACCAATTCCGCCATCTGGGCTTTTTGCGTAAGCGGCTGCAATATTACGGAAATTATTGTGAATATCAACGAGCGTCCTATAATTTATTCGGCCCGGCTGGACACAGGGAAAAGGTAGCGGCGACTTCGCTAACGTTAACCTTAATCATTTGATTTCAGAACGGCGCGTGGCGTGTTTCGGGTCCTTGAAAGTCCAGATCATCGTTCTCAACGACCGGTTTAGATATGCTTCCTTATTTTTGCCCGGTGCAATTACCTCTGGCTTTATTGGAATCCCTCAAGGGTGTCGCAGGCTTTGATCAGGAAGCTTTTACGGACGTGCATCAGTCCGGCAAACAGCTGACCTCGATCCGGACAAACCCACTCAAAACTACAGATGACGCCCTGGCCGGCCATTTTAAGGAAAAGTGGTCTGAACCGGTTCCCTGGTCGCGGTATGGACATTACTTGTCGGAGCGGCCTTCCTTTACCTTTGATCCCCTGTTTCATGCGGGATGCTACTACGTGCAGGAAGCCAGTAGCATGTTTGTCGAACAGGCCCTGATCCAAACAGCAGACCTCTCCCGTCCGTTAAAAGTGTTGGATCTTTGTGCCGCGCCCGGCGGCAAGTCTACGCACCTGCAATCTCTGCTGTCACCAGACAGCTTGTTGGTCAGCAATGAAGTGATCCGCCAGCGGGTTAATATTTTGCGGGACAATATCATCAAATGGGGCGGCTCCAATGTGGTGGTTACCCATAATGACCCCAAAGATTTCGCGAGTCTCCCGGACTATTTTGATGTGATTGTTGTGGATGCGCCTTGTAGTGGCAGTGGATTATTCAGAAAGGATGAGCATGCCGTCGCAGAGTGGAGCGAGAACAATGTATCTCTCTGCAGCCAGCGCCAGCAGCGGATCCTGGCCGATATACTTCCGTCACTCAAAGAGGGTGGCATCCTGATCTATTCCACTTGTTCCTATTCGAAAGAAGAGGACGAAGATATTGCGCAATGGCTGACCAACGAATTTCAACTGTCCGGTATTCAACTGGCTGTTCAGCCGGATTGGAATATTGCTGAAGTTCAAACGGCCGCTGATGCTTATGGCTACCGGTTTTGGCCCCATCTCACCAACGGCGAAGGATTTTTCCTGGCTGCATTCCGTAAAAATGGCGAAACTACAGCCTCCGCAAAAAAACATCGTGTTACCACCAGTGCGGTTACAAAAAAATGGTCGCCGGTGGTGGAGCCCTATGTCAATATCGATGCATTCGAATTGATCCAGGTGCAGGATAAGCTCTATGCCTGGCCCTCATCGTTGTTTCAAGACTATGATATATTACTGCAACATCTGCGTGTGATTTACTCCGGTGTTTTGTTGGGAGAATTAGCCCATCAGAAATTCAATCCGGCTCATGCTTTAGCTATGAATGGAATCGTGTCCCGGGACGTGTTAACTGCTGACCTTTCACTGGAAGATGCGATCGCCTACCTGCAGAAAAACCCTTTATCCATCGACGTTTCAGGCCGCGGCTGGCAATTGGCCACCTATCAACACATACCGTTGGGCTGGATGAATGTGTTGCCCAACCGCATCAATAATTACTACCCCAAAGAGCTTCGGATACTGAAGCGATAATTTTTAAAAAATAGCGCAATTTCCATCCTATTGATAACCTGTTTATTAGCCTGATAGTGAAATTTGCGCATACGGTTGCGCAGCAATTTGTTAAATATTTTTTTAGTTTTGGGCTCTGATTACATAAAAACTAACAGGGCTGCTAACGTTAATTTAGTTGCTAAGATTCGCAAAATTCTGTGGTTTGATGTAAAGAAGAAGAGAACTAGCCCTCTGATCTTTAAATCAAAAATTATGAACGTAATGGGGATATTGCGATGGGTGACTGCTGTTCAGAGAGATGCTTTAAGCCTTCTTGCTCGTGAACTTTTCTGAAATCGCTGACGCGACAAATAGCTTCTTTTATGCACTCGACTTCGAGTTCAGAAGTTAATTTATTCAACACCGATATCCCTATTTAACAATTAGTATTATGACCAAACCATTATTGCTGTTTTTACTTACGTTTTGTTTGCAAGGCCTGCTCAAGGCTCAGACACTATCCGTAACCGGAGTCATTAACGATGCGCAAACAGGGAAGCCTATTGGCGCTGCAAACATCGTAGTCAAAGGGACAGAGAAAGGCTACACTTCCAAGACAGACGGTTCTTACCAAGTGGCCGTACAGAAGGGGCAAACGCTTGTATTCTCTTTCGTAGGATATGAGTCTCAGGAAATCACCGTCACCGGTCAGCAAAAGATCGATGTGTCGCTGATACCAAGCATTTCAGAGCTCGACGAATTAGTGATAGTCGGGTACCAATCCGTGTTCAAAAAAGAAGTAACGGGAGCGGTTAACAGTATAAAAGCTGAAGACCTGGAGGCAATACCGGTTACCAATGTGGCGTCTTTACTGGGCTCGCTGGGTACAGGTATTCAAACGGTTAATATCAGTGGTGCTGCCGGTGCCAGGGGCGCGCTGGTAGTGAGGGGTAACACCGCGATATCCGGAGGGCTTGATGGCAATGAACGGTTCACTGCCTTTAGCACACCGTTGTACGTTGTAGATGGCGTGCAAACTTCGCTTGAAGACCTGGCAGGATATGGCGTGTCCAACACAGACTACCTGGCTTCTTTAAATCCTAACGACATAGAGAGCATTGATATTTTGAAAGATGCCTCGGCCGCCGCGATCTACGGATCCCGCGGAGCTAATGGTGTTATCATTATCAAAACCAAACGGGGCAAGGCCCTGGCCAAGCCCGAATTTGACTTTTCTGCCAGCATAGGTATTCAGCCGAAACCTAACCTGATTCCCATGCTGGTGGGCGCAGCGGAACGCCGTGCAAAAATGGCTATGCTGGAACAATGGTGGAACTATGATAACAGGCTATCCGGGGATGTTCCAATTTTGCTTACAGACAGCCTGAATCCTGCGTTCAACAACAATGTAGACTACCAGGGACTTTTTTATCAGCAGGGTTTCTCACAACGATACAACCTGGGTATGAGGGGCGGCAGTGATGAGGCCAACTATCGTTTATCATTTGGCTATAATGATGACAAGGGAGTGGTAAAAGCTACCGGGTTTACGCGATACACTTTGAATGGCCATATCAATAATAAAGTAGGAGAAAGATTTACAAACCAGTTTCTGCTAAACGCTTCCTTTACGGAAAACAAAACCGGACAGGGCAACCCCGGAGGAGGCCTCTTTAATCTCGACAACAATCTGCCTGTTAATCCTAATTCATTAAACTCTTCCCTGTTTTATTTAACGGAAGCAAAGAAGCAGTCTCTACAAGGGGAATTGTCAGAGAAGCTAAACACGGATGAACAGCTTAAGGTTACCTTCTCCAATTTTGCACAATTCAAAATCCTGGAAGGGCTTAAGATCAATTCTCAGCTTACCTTTCAATACGATTTAAACAAAAAGAACTTCTACGAACCTTCCTCCATCAGGTCGACCGGAGATGGTCTTGCGGCATATTCTTTATACACCCGTAAGAACCAGGCGTCTGATTTGTATTTAGATTATTTCAAGTCCTTCGGTAACCATGAGATTACGGCTATCGCCGGTAATCGTGTTGATTACAACAAATACGAAGACATGCTGATCGCTGCACAGGGCTTCGGTAGTGATGCGATACAGGTCATCAACAGCAGGTATGAGAAAGGTAATATCGGCGGCTCAACCGATATCAGTGAAAATGCTTTGCTGTCTTATTATGGTCGCCTGAATTATCAATTTAAGAAAAGATACCTTTTTAGCGCCAACTTCAGCACTGACGGATCTTCCAGGTTTGGTGAGGATGTGCGATGGGCCAAGTTTGGGTCTGCGGCAGTTGGTTGGATCCTTTCAGACGAGCCCTTTATGAAATCGCTGGCAGGCGATTGGCTCGATTTTGCGAAGCTGCGGGCAAGCTGGGGAATCAATGGTAAGCAGTTTAGCGAAAACTACCTTCGCTTCGGGGCGTATAGCCTCGGAGAAGGCGGCCTGCCGAACGGGTACCCTACCAGTCAAATGAGCGTATCTTCTTATGGCGGCGTTAACGGAGTAGTGCCTAACTACAATTCGATCGGGAACGATAAGTTGTCCTGGGAGCAGTCCAGCCAATGGGATATCGGCTTTGATATCGCGGTGCTGAAGCAGCGGCTGAATATCACTTTTGACGCTTATCACAAAAGCACCGACAAGTTGTTTTTTGATATTGCCTTTCCTTCTTACTCGGGTTACAATGCTGCCCAGGCGAATATAGCAGGCATACTCAACTATGGTTGGGAAGGGCGTATTAGCTACGACGTTTTTCCCAGAACGAACGATTGGAAACTAAACCTGACCGCGGGTTTGGCTAACAATGAAAATTTCGTAACAAAGCTTCCCAATGGTAATCGCGATTACGTTACAGGTAGTTATGGCTTTACAGTGGGCCGACCGCTCAACCTGTACAGACTGTTTATTAACGACTATATCATAGACGATCTTGGACAGCTACCGATCAACCCATACACGGGAGAACCTTTAAAAGGTAAATCTGCCTGGGCCGCGATCCGACCCGGATTGCCTATCTGGAAAGATATCAACGGCGATTATCTCCTCGATGAATCGGGCGATCTGATAGCCGCGCTGGATTACTCTCCGATTCCTGATATACAAGGAAGCTTCAATATCGATCTGCGTTACAAGGGCGTGTACCTGCAGGCCTACAGCCAGTTTTCCTTTGGTGCGGATATAAAAAATACGGTGCTCAATAGCTACCTGGATAAGTATGACAGGGGAGGAGATGATTGGGCTACCAGCGGCCTCGCGGATTTGAGCGCTTACACTTTCTGGCAACAACCCGGAGATGGCGCTGCCGGCGTACGTTTTCCAGCCTTATTCCCTTCGGGCGGTGGTTCAAGCCCCTTCTATGCTTTCAGAGGAGCACAATCATTATGGATTGAAAGCGGGGATTATTGGAGAGTTACCAATGCTTCTGTTGGCTATATGTTCGACAAAAACTCCTTTATTAAAAATCTCGGTTTCAATAAGCTGAGGGTCTATTTCTCCGTGTTAAATCCTTATCAGTGGCAAAGGTCTAAAGCCGTTGTCGACGCGTCTATGGTAGATGCAAAAGGTTACACACTCGGCAATGGTTATCCGCAAGCCAAATCTTATTTCTTTGGTATAGACGCCAGATTCTAAAAAATGAATAACATGAAAAAAGTACTGAAACTAAAAATATGCGCCTTGATGGTGGGAGTATTGAGCTTTTACAGTTGTAATCGCATACTCGATCAGGAGCCGATCACCATCACTCATCCTAATGTTTACTGGACGTCTCAAAGCAATGCCGAGGGTGCCTTGTCTGGTTCTTATGCCTTGTTGAAAGAGGCGCTGATGACTCAGGCCAGCTTCCTGATCTGGGGCGACTTTCCGGCCATGACGTTTATGGACAGTGATTTTTGGATCATCGATTATATTGAAAACAATGGCAACTTCGATCTGCCTTATCGCGGCGAAACGGCCGAGTGGAAATTATTTTACCGGGCGGCCAACTGGGCTTTCACCATAGAAAAATATGTTAGTGAAATGCCTGACGAGCTGTTCTCCACGCCACAGGCGAAAAAAAGGATATTAGGCGAAGCCGCTTTTGTACGCGCTCTTTCTTATTTCTATATGGCGCGCATCTGGGGAGAAGTGCCTATTGTTCATGAATCGATCGAAACGTCTGATCAATTAATTACCCAGGACGGCTTCATCGTCGAGATTGCCCGTTCCAAAGAACAAGATGTGTTGAAATATATTATGGAGGCTACCGATAAAGCGATCGGCCTTTTGGAGTATTCCTCTCCCGGCGCACAACGGTGGGCCATCTTTGCCAATAAAGCCAGTGCCGAAGCGCTGAAAGCGCATGTAGCGTTGTGGTATGCCAGCAGAGATGCTAACAACACCGCGTTGATGCAACAGTGCGTGGCCGCAGCCACTTCGGTGATCAACAACAGCAATGCCAGCCTCGTGGACTATGTAGCTGAAGGCCAGGAAGGTTTCGAAAGTATGGTGAAAGGAGCGTCCAAGACGGGTCTTTTCGAGATCAATATCAGTACCGATGACAACGAATCTTATATTGTAAGCAGAAACAACGGAACGATATCAGGTTTGACGCTGAACCAACCAGTTGTTAATGCCGAGAATAATGATGGCCCCGACGGCAACCCTGATTTTTATGGGTTCATATTCATGCGGGAGCCGGAGCGCGAAAAAGATATAAGAAAAGAAATCTTTTTTAATGACTTCGCCGGTGCGGGCAACCGTACCTTTCCACTGAAGTATGCGTTGAGCTCTGACGATCCTGACTCTGATGACCCACATAGTGTTTTCTCCGAAACCAATATCCTGATCTTCAGGTTGGCCGATATCTATCTGCTCCGCGCGGAAGCCTATACAAAGCTGGGCGATTTTCAAAAAGCAATCGCTGATCTTAATTTGATCCGTAGCAAAGCAGGTGTTCCCAACTACACCGGAGCAGCGGATCGTGCCGGTCTTATTGAAGCGATCTTCAATGAAAGAGCTATTGAGCTGGTAGCTGAAGGGCACTCGGCATTTGACAGGATCCGGATGGACTATTTCGAGGGTGTTCCCTGGATGAATAGTGAAAGAAAAAGAAAAAAGGGTTATTTCTGGCCCGTTTCGCCTGGTATTATCAGCAGAAATCCGGCGATCGTGCAAACCGAGTACTGGCAAGGGCGCTTATAACCTGAATAGAATCATTCGTCCGTAGGGAAGGATCATGCCGACTATTTCAGCGGACTAAAATTTCAATAAAACATTAAACGATGAAACGATACATATCAATAATACTGGTAGCGTTGTCCATAATATCATGTGCGAAAAATGATTACCTCGTAGACGGGGGCGTGAGCAACCCGGAAGTAGGTTCAGATACTTTCACCTTCTTGCAATCTCATCCACACCTCGACACGTTAGCCTTGTTGATTGAGAAAGCCGGGCTTGTTGATGAAGTGAACGCCGGAAACACACTGTTTGCGCCGAATAATCTATCGATCAGAAAGTATGTTGATCTTATTTTAGCTGAAAAGCGAAAAGCTGATCCCGAGGCGGTGTTCACTGTAAATGATATCCCTGTAGACACTTTAAAAAAGTATATGGGCAGCTATATTTTTCCCGGGAAAATTACCCGCGCCGATATGACTGCTCCAGGTAGTATTACTACCGCGCTCAACGGAGAGCAATGGCGCATCTCGCTCGAACCGAATAAGAAATACGACAGTAAGCTTAGTTCCTTACCGGAATTTGTATACCTCACTTACAAGAGAGGAAATGAGTGGGACGATTGGGGAGATACGAAAGATGACCTTAAGCTCCTGGTGACGACGTCCAACTTATTGTCTACAAACGGAGTGATACATGTGTTAGGTGGCGGCCATGTCTTGTTCAGGTATCAATAAAAAAAGTCACCGGCAAGTGAACATTATATAAATGAGATCATGCTGTTCTATTCAGGTGATCCATCTGAATAGTTTTAGATCAAAAACTAAAATAACTAGAGAATGAAAAAAGAAATATACCAGCTTTTGCTGTTATCGCTTCTGGTAATAGTTTCCTGCAGGCGACCAGAGATCGGGTATCTGAGTGATAATATCCATTCAGTGCAAGATACCATTACCGTGAACAGAGGGGCGTTTAGCGTCTCCGCTCGTCCCGCCGTGGAAGGCTCTACGGCACCGCTTCGCTGGGAGATTGTCGGTTTTACCGACCTGGAAGGTAATCCTGATAATGAACTTCTTCAAAAACACGAAATCCGCGTCTGGAAAGAAGCGTTTAACGGCGACACCGATACTACTTTAGCACTCGCTGAAAAAAAGCTGGAGTTGTCCAATGAGCCTTCTATACTGATCAATGAGGTGAGCGGAGAGTTTGCGTTTACGCAGGCAACCAAATTTGTCAAAGGCGATGCGTTTAAGGTGGATCTGCGGGTCTCCAACGTAAAAGGTGAGAAAATTTTAAAGGACTATGCTATCATCAAACTGGCGCCTTTCAAGCCGGTAGAGTTCCCGGTTGAAATGAGGTCCAGGTTGTATTTGAAGTCAGACAAAGGCATCACAACCGCCTATACCGACATTATCTCCGGACCTGATGACGAAGACATACCTGCGGTACTTAACGGAACGCATCCTTATTTCTCGATACAAAAAATAAGTGAGGAGCCTAAGCTCTCTGTTAAGGTGAACATGCTGATCCAGGATAGCTATGGCAAATCGGTAGGAACTAACAAAATTACTTTTTATCCCAGCGGATCTACCTATTTGCAAAATTATCATGACAACTCCGTAGAGACGATAAAAGGTGAAAAGCAAACCTCATTTTTCCTTCCTGCGCCACCGTTTCCTCAATATGGGCGGTCTTATAGCGGAAACAGTTCTTACCTGATGTATTACCTCACCAGGGAAGATGCGTTTGTGGTTGACAGGGAGGCGTACGAGGCCAATTTCGGACCTAAAACCAGGGAACAGTGGGACGCGTTCTGGGCGCCTTTCAAAGATCCGAACACCGGCGAGATCAGGAACTACGGGTATATACGCTGGGGTATAAAAATTAATGATACCGGTACATGGGAACTGAAAATGAGAATTCCCTACACGAAGGTTAAGCAGTAATGCGGATGGTAGTATCGCATTTTTGCTCCGCCGAACGGGCATGGGCGCTATCTTTTGTTTGATCTATAAACCTAATCTCTGCTGAGACGCTAACCAAAGCAATTATTCGTTACCTGAAGTAAATATGTACACAGGAGTCAGGTAACCCGCCTACAATCGCCGGTTACTTCCAGCAAAAATATATTGATGATTCCGCGCTTCTATCTAACAGATGAAGCGCGGTTTTTTTTATGCCCCTTCCATGTTGTTGAGCGACGAGGCTATCTTTTTCAATTACCGTGCGTGTGTAATGCGCGCAAAAAGATACATAAATCTTAAGAGCGATAGCTGACCGATGAATGAGCCTTATTACCGGGTTTAGAAAACCCGTTCCTGGTTTGCCTATATTCTTGTAGTTAGTGGTGTTGATTGGAAGCTGATCTGTTTACGAATGGATATTTGCAATTAATAAGCGATCTGTGCGTGACCTGTTGAAACACAGTGTTGACAGGCGTTTCAGCGATTCTTTCAGCGTTTGATTAACAGAAGGTGTTGGTTTTTCACTGTTGCCCTTGTTGCCTGTATTCAATGAGATGAGCCTGCAAAAAGCGATACGAAATTTTGGAAATATATTTTAACAATTAACTTCAATTGCCCGCATATTTTAACAAACATCTTTATCGAATTGTGAAATTTGCGCATACGGTTGCGCACCGGATTACCAAAAAAACCTCTCTACATTTACAGTGCTCGAGAAAAATGACAAGACCTATTTCAAAGGTTTACAACGTTTGAAATGGTCGCCGAGATTGGCCCCGAAGAACTTAGCCCGATTAAACTCAGAGCCCCATTACAAGTAAACTGTTAAAGATAATTGGCTTTAATGATTTAACAATTGCCTACAAAGAAACTAAAATTTTAACTTGATGAGACTAGTCATTGACTTCAGTTCGTTGCGGATTTTTATTTTTCAAATGTTGCTGTTGGCCCTCCCTGTTACCCTTCTGGCTCAGGATGTGGATACCAGTGACACAGGTACAGAAGACACATTGCTGACAGCGGCCACTAACGGGGTGAAGCTGCTGACGATTGCGGATCGGTTTAAAGGGGCTGCCATCAATGAAGTGCCTGCGCAATACGTGCTGCAACAACCCTTCATCTCTGTCCAGCAAATGTTGAAGGGTAACGCGGCCGGTGTGTATGTTCAGGAATCTTCAGGCGAGCCGGGTACGGAACAGCAGATCTTCATCCGGGGTATTGGCGCGCCGCTGTTGAGCAAGAGAGAGCTTTTCGACCAGCAACCCGTCATATTTGTGAATGGTATTCCGCTGGCCCAGGATAATCCTTTCGCTTATGAGATTCAGAAATTCGATTTTAACCGTATCGGTCCCGCAACAAACTTGCTGGCCGCTTATAACCAGGATAATATCGAATCTATTGAAGTGATCAAAGACCCGCTGACATTGGCTTCGCTGGGATCTATGGCAGCTAATGGTGCCATCTGGATCACAACCAAAAACGCCAGGTCCGGGTTCAGGGAAATCAGCATCAACTCTTATTTTGGCTATGCGGCCAAACCCGATGTATATGCGACCAATGCAGCTTTTGAAGATAACTTCAGACAACCGTTTTACAACCGGTACGGAACTATTAACGACCGGCTCAACTACCCGCCTTATCTTAGAGACTCTACCAACTCAGATTATTACGGACCAGCTAACTGGACGGATCTGTATTACCAATATGCGCCAACATATAATATCGATGCGAGTATCAGCGGTGGATCAGAGCGCGCCAATTTCCGCTTCTTCACCGGCTTGACGCAGAATGCCAACTCGGCGGATGCTACCTCCTTTACGAGGTATAACGGATCGTTCTATATCAATGTGGCACCGGTTAAATGGCTGATGGTATCCAGTATGATCGGGTATACCCGGCAGCAGCGCGACAGGAACCGGAATGTGAGGGACCGCCTGGCCGAACAGCGCTATATCCCGGACCTGACCAACCCGCTCACGCCAAATAAAGAATTATATGGCAGCTACCTGAGAGAATTCGATGAAGATTATGCGACAGGATCCATTGATGACAATGTCAACAATTTGATCCAGGGGTACCTGGCGATCAGTGCTAATCCTTTTAAGAGGCTGAATTATACCGGTCGCATCGGGTTTGACTATAATGAAGGCATTCGTGATGTGTTCTGGCCCAGAGCGTTGCTGGAGGGGAACAATTTTGTTTCCAACTACTTTGGCTATAACCAGCGGTTAGTGATCACCAACAGTTTGTCTTACGACTGGGATCTAGGTCTCAATAGTAACCTGAGCATCAGAGGTGGTCAGAACTTCGTATCTGATGTCTATAAATATGACTATGCATACGCCAACAACACGCCCAACGACTTTGTGAAAATAAATGTGGTGAACGGAGATCCCAATAGTTCAGAATACCTGACACCCCGCGGTTTCCTGGTGAATTATTTCCCCGGAAAAATGCAATCCCGTTTGCTTTCCTTCTTCGGAAACGCGGTGTATAGCTATAATGGCGTATTAAAACTAAGCGCCATTGTCAGCCGTGAAGGTTCTTCCAACATGCAGGCCGATAACCGCTGGTTTACCAACTATTCTGCAGGAGCTGAATATGATTTTCAACATTTGATTGCCGAGGCTAACACTGTAAGTGCGCTTTCTGTAAATGCTTCTTACGCACGCATCGGAAAATTACTGAGTGACGACCGTTTCAATGCGGGCCCCTCTTATCGTGTGGATCTTGGGTTTACAGACGAGCCCACCATGGGATCCTATTCGGGCATCGGCGGTTTATCCAGACCTTACTCGTCCGGTTGGGTGGGCTATGGAATTCCCTGGGCTTATACTGATCAATTAAATATCGGCTTTCGCATTGGCCTGCTCGAAGATCGCCTGAAATTCGGCATTGACGGCTACCGGAAAGCGGACAAAGACATGTTGCTTCCCGTGCCCGTAGCTGCGGAGTGGGGCTACAACGGCGCTTACAAAAGCGGGCTGGCCGTGAACAATACCGGCATCGATTTTTCCTTTGCTGCGCAGATCCTGCCGCAACAAAGGCAACGGCTGGGCTGGTTGTTTACCGGTAACCTGAACTATAATCAAAACAAATTGGCAGCGTTGCCCGAAGGACTGGACCATGTGGAGATCGGCAGTACCAAATTGGAAGTGGGAAAGCCAGTCGATGCATTCTGGGTGCTCAGGAACAATGGAATATATAATACTGATGCGGAAGTGCCCGCGAACCCTGCTACTAATAGCCCCATCACCTACAAAGGCGTAGCGTTAAAAGCCGGCGATCCAAGATGGGAAGATATCAACGGCGATTACGTAATCAACGATGACGACAAGGTATTACAAGGAAATTATATGCCTAAGTTGCTGGGTGGATTTGGAAGCAGCCTGACTTACGAGAGCTTCTCATTAGACTTCCAGTTTCACTTTGCTTTGAAGAGAAATGCTTTAAACCAATATGCTTCTTCCCGGCTCGACTTCATTAACACGGAGGTAAATAATAATATCAACTCGGTTAAAGAAATCACTTTCTGGGAAAGAAAACAGGATCTCTCCGGATACCCGGTGTATAACCCCTGGAGCCCGGTGGTTCCTTACAGGCTGGATCAGGACTTATTCCTGGACAATGCTTCTTATCTCAAGCTGCGCTCTGTGTCTGTTGCTTATGACCTCAGCCAGGGCGGGACCAGAACGGCTTTCAGGAAATTCGTGATATATGCTACCGGTACCAACTTATTAACGATATCTCCATTTAAAGGAGATGACCCCGAACTGGTAAATTACAACGGTGTGTACAATGGTTATGGCTTGCCCAACCCGCCATCCCTGATCCTGGGCGTGAGAATGAACTTTTAACAGCATGCTCCGACGATACGATCCGTATCAGACAACAAGAGCGTGTAAGACATGCGGTTTACAATTCGACAACATACAGGTCACCATCAGTGACCCCTAAAAAAATAGAGGAATGAAAAAATATTGTTACAATCTGCGCCTGGCTTTTATCGCGGTCGTTGCCATAGCTTTTTCAAGCGCGTGCAATAAACAATTAGATGTGGCTTCCACCCGTCAGGCTTCGGAAGAAGGGCATTGGACCACCTTCGAAGATGCGCGGGCCGGACTGTCTGGCATGTACGGTCTTTTCCGTGCAGCCTTGGCTGATAACAACGCCTATTGGATCCTTGGCGAGTTGCGCGGAGGAGATTTCCAGGCCGTTAGCCGCCCGGATTTGAAAGCCGTTATTGACGGAAACCTGAATGCTTCTTTCCCTCTGATCAGTGAAGTGACCAACTGGCGCAGGTTTTACTCTGTTATCAATGCCTGCAATCTTTTTATCGAAAGAGCGGATGGCTGTCTGGCTGATCCACGTTACACACAATCCTATTATAAGCTGGATGTAGCGCAGGCCCGGGCGCTGAGGGCTTTTGCATATTACATGCTGGTAAGGACCTGGGGCGATGTGCCTTTGATCACAGCTACAGGAGAAGGTGATTTTGTCAATACACCTCGCACCGATAAAAACGCGGTCTTGGGCTTTGCCAAAAACGAATTACTTGATGTAGCCAATCGCTTACCGTACCAGTATTCTACCGTGGATGCCGACCTGGTATATCCTCCCAATTATTATGGCAAAGCGGCTGCCGATTGGAAAAATACTTTGCTCGGAAGATTATCGGCCTATGCGATACTGGCTCATATTGCAGCGCTTCAGGGCGATTACATCAATGTGGCCGTCTATAGCCAGTTTGTTTTAGATAATGCTACGAGGGCCAATTTGACTACCGTTAGTACAGCGGAGCTGGTAGGAGAACTGTTCTTATTCAGTACTTCAGATGTGAGCTGGAATCAAATGATCGGGTTCAATTTTATTTATGAACGCGGTGAATCTTCTACTTCCGGCCACATCGAACAGTTAACGCTCGCCAATACCACCGCATTCCCCATGTCGAAACAGTCTCCGGACATATATGTAAACAAAGACAGCATTGCAGCGCTTTTCCCCAGGTCTAACGGCAATGACCAGCGGTTTGGTTTTAACCCTTTGAATGGCTTGCCTACGGAAGCCTATTTCGAGAATTTTTCATCTGCCATTCCGGTGTTCAAAAAGATAAGAGTAGTAAATGGCGGGGGCGGTGACGGAACCTTTGCTAAGTATAATTCCTCCATCATTTTTACCAGGTTGGAAGAGCTCACCCTTTTAAATGCTGAAGCGCTGGCTGTATTGGGCAGGGGAGAAGAGGCCATTCAGAAGTTAAATGCTATGCGGTCCAACCGCGGTATATCCGGATTGAATTATACCCCCGACCTAGATCTGATCACAGAGATTTTTGCGGAGAGAAGGAGAGAGTTGCTGGGTGAAGGCTGGAGATGGTACGACCTTGTCCGGTTCAATAAATTGAAAAGAACCAATGCCGCCTTCAACCAGTTGATAGATCAGGGAGGCATTTACTGGCCGATCGCACAAGACGTGCTCAACAGAAACCCCAATCTTCAGCAAAACAGTTATTGGAAATAGTTAGCTAAAGTCATTAACAAGATTATATCCTATTTATGAGAAGTAAATTATTGACCAAAAGATGGATCGCCATAGTAACGGTGTACATGTGCCTGGTTTCCTGGCTTTCATCCTGTACGAAAGACGACAGCCCGTTTGTGAATTACGAAAACAATGCTGATACGTATGACGGGGATGCGTTGTCCTATTTTCAGTCCAAGCCCGGTGTGTATGATTCAATGCTGCTGGTGATCAACCGGCTGCCCGGAGTGGCCGATTCTATCCGCAATGGCAACTATACCATCTTTGCCACTTCAAACAGGTCTTATACGATTGCGTTGCAAAATATCAACAACGCCCGCCGGGACTCCGTTCCTGCCTTGCCTCCCGTGTCCTTCAGCACTATGGACCAGAGTGTGCTCGACACGTTCTTCAGTAAGTATATCATCCCCGGACAGATCAAGACCGGCGACTTGTCGTCGCGTGCAGATGGTCTCGAATTCCCTTCCATGAAATACGGCTACGAGATGCACCTGCAGTATGAGGTCACCAACGCTTCGGGCTACTTAGGCGGTGGTCCCAAAGCGATCCTCTTTAGTGATACCCGCGGGTCGGTGTTCAATGTCAACTGGATCCGGGTATATACCAACACGGTAGATATTACAACAGACAACGCTACCATCCACGTGCTGGATGTCGGACACAACTTCGGTTTCGGAAACGATTTCATCAACGCCCTTAACAGGAGACCGATCAGTAACTAAGATAAAAACAATGCTAATGTTTAATGATAATAAATATATGAACCGTATTGTAAGCAGACCGGGCTTTTATGTGCTCATATTATCTGCAGCAGTTGCAGTGGCCTGTAAAAAATATTTGCCGCAGGAGCGCAATACTGTCGGTGCCGATTCACAGTTTACCATCGATCTTTACGAACCTTACCTGGGTCGTACTACTTACTTTACCAATAACTTTTTTAAAGGCAGTACCACCTATCCTGCCGACTTCAAAATTGTGAATGTCCGCCGCGTAACCGGCGATCCTGCGCCCGAACTGACAGAAGCCTTTCCTGTAAAGGTTTGGAAGGAGGCTTATAATGGCCAGGAGCAATCCATTGAAGAGATCGAAGCGAAACGGACTATCGAATACCATCCTATCCTTGAAATGAGCCCGCATACCGGCAATATTACTTTCTGGTCATCAGGTCGATCCAACTTCATTCAACCACAGCCTGATTCGGGATATCTGTTCGATGTTGAATTATCCAACTCCGGCGGACGGCGGTTCTACCGCAACCTGAAGCTGAAGCCTTTCAGGGAAAGCCCTACCATTCCTACCAATCTCAACGGTCTGACGGGCCAGCCCATCAGAGAGAACTTTGGGATCTCTGTGATTACGAATGTCGTTGGCGCCAAAGATGACCGCCGGTACCTGGGTTCGGGCGATGTCGATGTGTATATCCGTAAAGTAGAGCCTTCCACAGGGAACACGCTTACTTTCCGTTTCCTCGATACACTATTCCGGCCTTTAAACCCGTCCATCTTTAATACGACGGATTGGGAACATTTAGTGCACGGTTTCAATATGCAAAAGACCGATACATATGTGAAGTATGATGTGGCCTATCCTATTCCTCTCAGTAATATTCCGACGAGATACACTTCCGGCGATGGTATTACTGCTGCAGCGCGGTTTACCTACTCGCGGTTAGGCTTCGGTGGCGCGCGGATCAACTCTGTGTTCGGGATGAACTTCGCCATTTTCGATCCGGGTGATTGGGAAATAATATTCGCTTTTAAAACCGATGTGCCTAAAACTTCTGATGATCTATAAAAACAGGCTATGAATTTAATAAAGTCAAAATTGATTGAAATGAGATTAAGCTATTTTTCCTTTATCTTACTATTAGTTGGCAGCCTGTGGAATAGCGCGAGCGCTCAAAGTACATCGCGCATTATCAAAGGACGTGTATGGGATAAGGAAACCAGCACGGGTAAAGCGAATGTAACTATCTCTGCCGGCACACCGCCCAGGCCCATCAGTGTAACCAATGCCGAAGGCGAGTTTACCATCAATGTTGCAGCAGGGACCAACCTGAGCTTTAGCCATACCGGTTATGTCACACAAACCTATATTGTAAAAGATGCAGACAGTACGCTGGATATTTTCATTGAGGCTGGTGCTACCGGTTCCATGCAGGAGATTCGTGTGGAAGGATATCGCAATAAAACACGCGATGTCGCGACGGGATCAAGTGCTTCAGTTAGCGGAAAAGCATTACAGGACGTGCCGGTATCGAACGTAGTGGAGTTGCTGCAAGGTAAAGTCGCCGGTCTGGATGTACAAAATAATAACGGGTCTCCCGGTGGTATAGGAAGCATCAACCTTCGGGGTTCTTCCAGTATCAATGTAAGTGCCGACGGGTTTCTGACGCCTACATCACCTTTGTTTGTAGTGGATGGGGTGCCTATTGATGTCAATGCCGGTTACGAGTATGGTTTCCAGAGCAGTGGTCCTGGTATCAGCCCGATTGCCCTCATCCCGCCTGAAGATATTCAGAAGATCGACGTGTTAAGAGATGCTTCCGCTACTGCGCAATATGGTTCGCGCGCTGCTTACGGGGTGATCATCATCACAACGAAAAGAGGGCAATCCAAAACGCCGATCGTGCAATACACCGGACAGTTCTTTGTGAAGACACCACCCAAGTTAAGGTCAGTAGTAGGTGGTAAGGAAGAAAGGCTGAGAAGGATCCAGGCTATCCTGGATTATGACAGCTCGATGGCATCAGCAATGGGATTGATCAATATTAACACGCCGCTGTCCGACAGTTTGAATCCCTATTTTAACAACTCCACCAACTGGCAGGACCTGTTTTATCGTACAACCTATAACCAGAACCACACGGTGCAGGTGTATGGTGGTGATAAGACCTTCAACTATAAAACCAACCTGAACTATTATCAGGAAAATGGTATCATACAAAATACAGGCTTCAAGCGATATACATTAAGCATGAACGCACTGTATCAGCCAACAGAAGCCTTCCGGGCTATCATCAATCTGCAGGGCGCATTGGGGCAAAGGGAGGCAGGTAGTGGGTCCAATCTCTCCCAGGATGATTTAAACAATGCGGTACGATCGTCTTCTTTATTGCCGGCCTCAATCTATTCCGGAACGGGATCTGCCTTTAATTTCGACGCGATCAGAAGTAATAATAAGTCAGCCAACATCCTTGGATCTCTTGATCTGCAGTGGACGTTCGTGCCCGGCCTGACGGCAAGAAATAATTTCAGCTATAATTTTAATTCAGGTACGGAAGATGTATATATCCCTTCTTACATCAATAATAATAATTCAGAAGGGGTAACACAATACGACAGGCGTTACGTGTTGAACAACCGTACTGCACTGGATTTCGTTCAGATGTTCAATGATGTGTTCCAGCTTTCTGCCGGTGCATTCACCGAGATAAGTGCCACCGGGTTCCGCGCCAGCCGCAATATCCTGACCGGCTTTCCCAACGATGATGTGGAAGGGCCCATCGGTTACAATCCTCAATTGTCCCTCGGTGGTGTGCTCAATAATTTGTCCGACGAGCGCCTGCACGGATTTGGCGGATATGCCAGCTTCAACTGGGATACCAAGTATGTGATTGACCTGAACTACCGTCGCGATGCGACGTCTACGAATGGTGCAAACGCCGGTTACACCGTAAACCCCGCGATCAGTGCCCGCTGGAACTTTGGCCGCGAAAAGTTTGTATCTGATAATCTGAACTGGCTTAAGTTCGGCGCCTTCAGGGGAAGCTGGGGTAAGAACATTACGCCTACCGGTACCATTTTCGACGTGTACGGTAAATATGTAGTGGGACAACAATATAATAATAATCCTACCGTGTTCATCGATCTTGAAAGAGTGCCCAATACCGGTTTTTTACCGCAAACCAAAACGTCTACCAACTTTGGTGTGGAGCTGGGTTTATTCGACCAGAACCGTTTGGAGATCTATTACGACACGTATTACGAAACCAATGATAACGAACCTCAGACGATCCCGCTGCCCAATACCAGTGGTTTCCAGAAGCAGGCGTCCAACGAGGTAAGCACTGCCAAGTATGGCCATGAGCTGACATTGACCGGCCGGATCTTTAAAGCTGAAAATCCCGTTCAGTGGACGTTGAACATTACCGGAGCTTTAAACAGGAGAGTGGTGACCCGCCTGCCCGGTGGCATCCGCGAATTCATTTTTAATGTAACGGACAATGGCGTAAGCGTTCCCGTTGTATACCGGATCGGTCGTGATCTGTCCCCTTTGTTATATTATAATCAGGGTGTTTATGCAAGTACGGCCGATGTACCTGTAAATCCCGCCACCGGCCTGCGTCAGCAGCTGGGCAATCAGAGCTTCTACTTCCAGGGCGGCGACCCTAAATGGGTAGATGTCAACGGTGACTATGTGATCGACGACAGGGATATGTTGCCTTTGGGAAATCCTTTCCCTCGTGCGACCGGCGGTATCGTTTCCAACGTGCAGTGGAGAAATTTCACATTGATCACACAGGTGAACTATACATTAGTCCGCGATGTGCTCAACGCCGCTTCTGCCAGCGATCTGTCTAATTTCTCTAACAATATTTTCGGGGGGACCGCCCTGCCGCCCATTGAGGATTACAACTACTGGAGGCCTGATGCAGTGGGCAGCTCTAACGGTACTGTGGGCGCTATGTATCCGAATCCTTTTGACTTCAGAAGATCCGGCGTTTTACAACCGTTCCGTACCGATCAATCTTTGTTCCTTGAAGATGGCTCTTACTGGAAGATCGGCCAGATCACGTTTTCGTACAATTTCGCACGCGAAATGATCAGGAGGTTTGGTATGAGCTCCGCCAGGGTGGCTTTCACAGCGGCAAACGTATATACTTTCTCCAAGTATTCCGGTCCCGATCCCGAGCTGGTATCGGCCCTGGGGCGCGACAACTCGAAAGGATATCCCAATGCCCGTACTTATTCTATGTCTCTAAACGTTCAATTCTAAGAGTGGCCGTGACCAACAAGAAATAAAAAACAGACACATGAAACGTATTCTATATTTTGTAACAGCAGCTTTTCTTTTCACATCCATCACGGGTTGTAAAAAGTTTCTGAATGTGGATCCCCCCAGTGATTTGTCGGGAAATAACTTCTGGCAAACGCTGCAGGACGTAGAGAATTTTACAAATGGTAACTATGAGTTGTTCAGAGAAGCAACTACCCGTACCAATATGCAGGCGGGAGCCGGCAATGCTGAATATCCTTACCTGCCGTTTGCCGGTGAACTGCGCGGTGGCATGGTAAAAGAAAATACAGAGCTGGGCTGGGGACGGGGTTACATCGCTGACCTTGCCAATAACAACATTCGCCGCTTTGTGGATTATAATTACAGCGGCAATAACTGGCGCTCGATTTTTAACCATGTCCGTTTCACGCAATGGGACCGCTACTATCGTGTGATTGCGGCCGCCAACATCGCAGTAGACCGGATCGGTGGTGTTCCTGATCCGGCGCTTACGAGTGAGCTAAAAGCTTCTTATATCGGCGAGGCCGTCTTCATCCGCAACCTGGCTTATTTCTTTATGGTGCGTCAGTTTGGAGACGTGGCTTATTACACAGAGCCTTATTTCTCTAAACCACTCAAGAGAATGCCGATGGTGCAGGTGCTTAAAAATTGTATTGCTGATATGAAAGCTTACTATAAAGGCATGGTATGGACCTATGAAGATCCGTTCTATGTGGGCATACGGGGCATGAGAGGCGGTGCAATTGCGTTAATGATGGAAATGAACATGTGGCTTGCCGGGTTCGACGCGGGTAACAGCGAGGCTTATTACAACGAAGTGATCGCTCTTGGGAACGAGGCCAGGAATGAAAATGGCGGTGCTTATGAGTTGTTGCCGATCGAGCGATATATTGAAATATTCAAAGGAAGAAGCAAGGAGAATCTGTTTGGTATTCCTCAAAACAGGAACTATGGAGAGCGGTTTGGCTGGAGCGATTTCTTCGACCAGGTAAAATATGACCCGCTGAATCCTACTACAGCGAGTATTCCATACATGAGCTACACGTCTGATTTCATGAGAGCTTTATATCCCGAAGGGGAAGCCGATCAGCGCCTGCAATTGTGGTTCAATCCTGCAACAGTCTATAATGCCAACAGGACTTTTCAAATGAAAAAATTCCTTGTGACTGCTGATCCGAATTCGATTGATTTTAATGACCGTAACGATGCCACTCAGTGTATCTATCGTTATCCGGATATCTTCTTGATGCAGGCAGAAGCGTATGCAGCATTAGGCGATGAGGCGTCTGCCAAAGCGGCGGCTAACTGGATCCGCGACCGCGCCAAAGCCGCACCGTTTACGCAGAGCGGAGAGGAGTTGAAAGAACAGATCTTCCTGGAGCGTGCGCGTGAGTTTATCGGCGAAGGGCACTATTGGTTTGACTGTGTAAGAAGCAGGCGTATCATTGATGTGAGCTATCGATTCTGTTATCACGCAACGGTAGAGCAGTTCAGAGCAGGTGCCTGGACATGGCCTATCGATCGCAGTGCGCTGGTCAACAATCCAGAAATGACACTTAATAATTACTGGGAATAATTCAATCAACCGGAAGCGATACTTCCGTGTGAAGGATTCGGACATGTGCTGATCCTTAACAACATAAAACATTTACGGATGAAAAAGAATACGGTTTTAATAGTATCAGTTTTACTTGCCACATTTTTATTAGGGGCTTGTAAAAAAGATTATTACAAAGACACGGGTGTGCAAAGCGGAGCATACGACGGTTCCATACTGGACTACCTGAAGTCCAAACCTCAATACTTTGATACCCTGGTGAAGATCATCGATTATGCAGGCATGACCAACGTGTTTGAAAACGAAGACATCACGTTTTTTGCCCCTGCAGATTCAAGCCTGCGGAATACTTATATTTCTTGTAACGAGATCCTGAATAGACTGGGCAGAACACCGATCACGCGCTATCAACAGGTGAAACCTGCCGTATGGAGACAGGCTTTATCAAGATATATCTTCAAAGGATCGCGGTCGCTCACTGATTTTCCCCAGATTGATTTTTCCAATATAGCTGCCTATCCCGGACAGATCTATAATTCTTACGATGATCAGATCATGAATGTAGGCGCCGTATATAATGCAGGGGGAAACGTGCCTTACGCGGGTTATAGGCAGCTGGTGCTGTCTTATATACCTTCTCCATCTTCTGCAAGAGACTACCTGACCTGGACCCGGGCCTATGTGGCGTCCGTGAACGTACATCCCGAGAATGGTTACGTACACGTGCTGACATACCCCACACATTTCTTCGGGTTTGACGCGGTGAAGTTTCTGGAAACGGCGATAGCTGCAGGCATTGACAACTAATACAATTTATTACAATCATTTTATTATGATACATAAAAAGAAGATAACAGGATACGTTTTACTTTGGACCGCTTTATCGGTGTTGATGGTGTCCTGTACCAAAAACCTGATCAGTGAGGATCCGCTCTATCCACCTTCGCCCAAGGGGCTGATAGCCTTTGAAGATGCAGCACCTACACCTGCTGTGGCTGCAGAAGGATCAATAGTCACCGTTCGCGTTAACGGCCTGGGCGATAAGGAAGGCGCATTCCGTTTCTATATCAACCAGACGCCCGCGGATGTGGTATCTGTCAATGATAATGAAGTGCGAATCCGCATCCCGATTACGGCAAGTACCGGCACCTGTGCAATTGAGATCGATGGCCAGTTTTATTTTGGGCCGCTGATCGATATACGCGGCAAACTCAATATTGATCCTACTTTCAATGCCACTACCAGCCGCGCTACCGCCTCGATCAACGGGATCATTCCCCGGCCTACCGGCGGCTACCTGATTTACGGCGCGTTCCGTAATTATCAGAACCAGTCCAGCGCATTGGCTGCCATTACTGGTATGGCCTTCATTGATAATAATGGCGCGCTGGCTACCACAGGTAGCGGTTCCAGTATCCGGCCGGCATTCAATATTGGTGCCACTGGTCTCAACGGTACCGTTAATGCGGCGGTTATCACCAGTGATAATAAAATCATTGCAGGTGGGGTTTTCAGTGCTGTTAACTCCAGGAGCAATATCAGCAATATCACCCGTTTCAATGTGGATGGCTCTCTTGATACGATCGCTTATGATGTAGCAGGTGATGGCTCGTTGCCTACCGCGATCGGTCCTGCCTTCAACGGAGGGTTCACCGGTTCGGTAAACAGGATCTTCAATACTTCGGCAGGCCTTGTTGCCGTTGGAAATTTTTCAGATTACAACAGTATCCTTTATGAGCGATCTACGATCGAAAGTCCTTACATCGACAGGATCAGGATGAGCCAGGTCGCAAGATTGAGCACGGATGGACGACTCGATTCTACTTTTAATCTTAATGTGGGGACCCGGCCGGTTCAGGGATATACCAGCGCTAACGGTTTTATTTATGATGGAGTGGAAATGCCGAACAATAAATTGTTATTGGTGGGCAACTTCACCGTGTTCGAAAATCAGCCGGCACTAAGAATTGTACGCATTGACCTGGCAACCGGAAGAAGAGATGCTTCCTTCAATATCCAGGGTGCGAACGGTAGTATCAATAAGATCACTTACAACAGCACCACGCAGCGCCTATTACTTACAGGCGAATTCACTACGTTCAACGGACAGCCCGTTAATGGCATTGTGATGATCGACGAGAGCGGCAACGTCGACAACTCGTTCAAGTTTAGAGCCGTCGAAGCGGGTATCCCCAATTTCGCCGGTCAATTGAAAGACGGTAGGATCATGGTCTCAGGCACCTTCAATAAATACGACGGTATTGTGAGACCAGGCTTTATGATGCTGAATCCTGACGGGTCATTGGCGGTAGGCTATAACAATATCGGATTTTTTGATGGAATAGTCGAAGACTTCGTGGAGTATCCCAGTGACACAGATCCCAACATTACTTATGTGATGCTGGTAGGGCAATTCACCCGATTCGACAGCAAAGAGGTAGGCAATATTGTCAAGATCAGGGTGCAGAACCAATAGCGATCATTGAACCAGATTAGTATACATTTTAATAAAGCAATAAAATGAAGAATAAAATTTTTGGCGGTGTAGCAATGGTGGCGGCATCAGTATTGATGATGCTGAGCGCCTGTAACAAATCCGTTCAAAACGAGTTAGGGGAGGAAGGCCGCGCCGACACGACCGTGGTCAGGAACAAAGTATTGTTCATTATGATCGATGGTGCGGTGGGAGATGAAGTGAGAAAGGTGCAGGCTCCAACGCTCGTACAGATGGCTGACAACGCGATCTTCTCCTGGGATGCCTTGAGTGATTATGAAAACAATGCCAACGGTAATTATATTACCTGGGCTAATCTGCTGACCGGTACCGGTACTGCAAAGCACGGTGTAACAGGCAATAGCTTCGACGGTAACAATTTCGCAAATTATCCCAGCCTGTTCACACGTCTGAAGAATGCCCGTCCGGATATAAAAACAGCAGCCTTTACTACTACAAAAGTGTTTGCCGATCATCTCACAGCAGATGCGCAGGTGAAGCAAAATTTTGAAAACAACGATGTCTCTGCCAAAGATGCCGCAAAAACCGAGCTGGCCGCAGAAGCAGGCGCTGACCTGGTTTTTGTACAACTGCATCAGGTGGAAACCGTTGGTGCAGCCAGTGGATATTCAGCTGCCAATCCGGCTTATAAAAATGCGGTGTTGACGGTTGATCAGCAGATCGCAGAAATGATGGAAGTCATTGCTGCGCGTCCCACTTATCTGAAAGAAAACTGGCTCATTATGATTTCCTCTAACAAAGGAAACAACACACCCTTTGTGCCGGGGCCGGGAGAGATCTGGTCTGCCTTCAGAGACGGCCGCCACAATACGATGTTCCTGGCTTACAACTTTACACCGGTTCCCAACTTCAGGATTCAGAGCGCAGCGAAGCCAACTGTGATTCCATATGTAGGTACCAGTACTTTCTATAACGGCACCCGCACCGACAATAAGAGGGCCCGGATGCAGAATAACAACTCGATCGGGAACGTCGGCGCTACCGGAAGTTATACTATTCAATGTAAGGTAAAGCTCCCTGCTGTTAACGTAGGTTATCCCGCTATTTTATCTAAGAGAGAAACCTTCACCGGTGGCGTGGTAGGTTGGGTATTCTTCCTCGAAGGTGGTGACTGGCAGATCAACTTCGGGCAGGTAGGCCAGGGTAACACCCAGTTAAGAGGAACCAAGATATCCGACAATCAATGGCATACACTTACTGCTACGATTACGCAAGTGGATGCTAATACAAGGACAGTGTATGTCTATACAGACGGCGTTCGTTCGGCCAGTTCGATCAACATCGCCAGCCGTGGTAATCTGGATTCACCCAGTCCATTGACGTTTGGTAATAACAATAATGATAATAATACAGGATTAACCAATTATATATTGACCGATGTGCGCCTCTATAATACGGCGCTGACTGATCAATACATTCAATCCAACTATTGCCGGACCGATATCGCGGATGATGAATATAAAGACAACCTGATCGGATTCTGGCCGTCGACCAATATTGGTCCTGATAAGATCATCGCTGATGAGAGTGGTAACGGCAATAACCTGTTGATCGAAAGGCTGGATCCGGCCATCTTTAATGATGTAAGTACGAAAGTATGTCCACCTATTGTACCCGCGGTATACCGCTCTGTGCCCAACTCAGTGGATGTAGCCATGCAGGTATATCAGTGGTTGGGCGTACTCACGCCGCCGTCCTGGAAATTAGACGGGAAGACCTGGGTGCCCCAATATATTAACGTTCGATAAGCCCGATAACAAAAATATTATTACGATAAGCTGTCAAGCTTCACTTTAAAAAATGCGGATGATGAAAAATAGATTATTACTACCGTTTCTGACAGTCTGCTGCTCAGTAAGCCTGTGCTTCACGGCCTGCAACAGGGACCGCGATTTCGGTTTCGAAGACGGGGTGCCGGGTAACGGAGCCGATGGCTCCGGCGTGACGATCGACACAAGTGTCAAAAATGTCGACGCCAGTAAATATGCAAAAGCAAGGATCTTTCCGGGCCTGGTTTGCGGTAGCGAACCGCGGCTCAACAATGTAACGGTAAATATGAATTTCAAATATTTCCCGGCAGATAAGGATCAGCTCCGCATCTCGCAGCCCCCCATCCTTTTAAATAATTTTGGGAATGCGATAGGCCCTATCGTCAGCACAGGTCTTTATGCAGCGCCCGGGGAATTACTGATCATCGACGTACCGGCGGGTATGAACTCACTGTTGGTGCAGATCGGCGCCTGGACCTATGATGCCTCTGCCGTGCAGAATTCACAACGCGATCCGGTGATCTATTCCCGGACCAGTTTATCACCGGGACGAAACTACATGCGCAATCTGTATGGCGGTCCTGTGTACATCATTCCGCAGACGCCCATGGATAATCCGGTGCCACTTACATTCAGCAACGTGGTTAAGATGCCGGACTATATTTATGGGCAAACTTCTGAGGCAGAATTCCAGGCTGCTATCCGGAGCTCTTGCACGCCCTGGCTGGAACTGCGCAGTGAGAACATCATTTTCACCCTTCCCCGGCAGTTCTTTCTGGATCGCAATGTAACGGACATCGCGCGCCTGATGAAAGAATGGAATGATGCGATCCGGTATGACTATTATGAATGGGAAGGCTTGAAAGAAGTGCTGGGACCCGGTGATGACCCTGTGGACCAGGCCCCTTTACTACCCTGGCGCGTTGTGCAGGATATTACCTTGCCGCCCGGAGCTGGTGGTGTATCAGGTTATCCGTTCCGCGCGCAATACG
This sequence comes from Niabella sp. ZPM-14, assembly GCF_055693045.2. Classification (NCBI taxonomy): domain Bacteria; kingdom Pseudomonadati; phylum Bacteroidota; class Chitinophagia; order Chitinophagales; family Chitinophagaceae; genus Niabella; species Niabella sp. ZPM-14. The sequence continues at coordinate 1,165,318 of NZ_CM181148.1, read as the reverse complement.
GCTATGGCTGGTTTGATGAATTTACCAGTCACGAATATATCGAGAATGCTGCCAGTTGGGGAACCTTCCATGAGATTGGTCACAACAACCAGCAGGGACAGTACTGGAGCTGGGGATCTCTGGGCGAGACGACCTGTAACCTGTTCATATTTAAAAATGCAAAACGGTTGGGAGTTTACCCGGCCAAACATACTTATCCTGTAGATGACCTCGCTGGGAAAATGACGCCTGCTGTGGCCTGGGCTTCTTCCGCAACGGGTACGCGTAACTTCGACGGATCCGATGCAGCGATTAATGATCCGTTTGCGAGGATCACGCCATTCCTGCAGATCTTCAATAAAATTCCGGCCAACTGGGGTTACCAGGGTCAGCCCTGGGGATGGGATTTTATGCCGTTCCTGTATAAGCGGGTGAGAAGGGCTGTGAGGATCTCTACCAGCGACCAGCAAAAAAGAGACTTTTTCTTTGAAGCGATTTGTGATTACACGAGAACCAACTGGCAACCTTTCTTCCAGCAATGGGGCATTGCAGTGAGCGCTAATCTGGTGGCAAGAATGGGTGCTCAATACCCGGTAATGCGTCAAAAGATCTGGGAATATAATCCGATCACACAAACAGGAGGAAATGCCCCCAACGTTGTGCCGTTAGCAAGGACTAACTGGACGATTACCGGGAGTTCTGAAGAAACATCAGGTGAAGGAAGTGTGAACGGTAGATTTACTACATTGAAAGATGGCGATTTTACAACATTCTGGCACTCTAACTGGCAGGCGACTGCGCCCGAGCCTCCGCATTTTATTACCGTAGATATGCAAAGCGAGCAGACGTTTATAGCTTTCCAGTTGGCACAGCGCCACGCAGGCTCAGGCACAAGCCGAGCCGTTAAAACAGTAATAATAGAAACAAGCGCCGACGGAACCAATTGGACGCCGGTATCCGGAAGCCCGTTCACTTTGCAGAACATTCAGGGTTTACAAACCTTTTTGTTGCCCACTTCTATATCTGCACGATACTTTAAGCTCACTATTCCTGACAGGGCAGCGATTGTTGATGGTGACAAGTTTGCTGCATTAAGTGAAGTGGGTGTAGCCAGGCTACCATAAAAAATCAGCTTATCAATCGAATTTAAAAAATGGATTAAGATGAAAATAAAAATAGTATATAGTTTACTAACGGTGATCCTGCTTTCTACCGTTGCTTTTACTTCCTGTAAGAAATATGCCGATCCTCCTCCTTATTTTGAAGATGACCTGGATACGTCTAACGTACTCACCAGCCGGAGGGTGTTGCTTATCGGGATTGACGGTGCGGTGAGTAGTGAGGTAAAGGCCATGGACCTGCCCACCATAAAAAGTATGTTAGCGCATGCCAAGTTTCAATGGGATGGCGTTACTGATGAAATCACCACTGATGCGACGTCCTGGAAAACCCTGGTATCGGGAGTGTCCTACGGACGTCATAGAATCGAAGATAGTTCTTTCCTGTTTAGCCCGGGGGAGGGAGGTGATCCTCATTCCGGGGCTCCGCCATTTTACCCTTCTATGTTTTCTTACATAGTATCGTCTGCCAGTAAAAACAATATGCGTACGAGCTTTATCTCGTCCTGGCCCACATTGGTGGAGCGCGTGGTGCCTGAAGTGTTAGATCCGGTGCTTACGACGGCAGACAAGGGCGTGAAAGATTCGGCCATTGCCCGTATCAAAAACAAAAATCCGGAGTTTATGGTACTCCATTTTAACTCGCCGTCCATTGCCGGTAAAGCAGGAGGATTTACTACTGCAAATACAAGCTATAAAGATGCTATTACACAAGTTGATGAATACGTAGGGGAAATAATGACAGCTCTAAAAGCAAGACCAGAATATAATAAAAAGGAAGATTGGCTAATTATTTTAACTAGCACGCATGGAGGCGTTGGTAATGAATACGGTGGTGGAACAAGTAGCGAGAACTCTTCATTGGTCATGTTTTATAACGAAAAGTTTAAGCCCACTGAATTCAGACGCGCGGATTATTCTATTGTAGAAATAAAAGGCAGGGATGGGGCTACCGTAAAAGCACAGGCACTTGATGATGGGGGTTTGTACAATGTAGGAACCGGTCAGCAAACTATTCAATTTAAAATGAAGGGTATAGGGTTTGGTAACTATCCCCATTGGGTTTCTACCATGAGCCGTTGGCCAAGCACTTCTGGATGGTCTATTTTTTCCGGGGGCGGCAATTGGTCTATTTCTGTACGATCAACCACCAGCGGGGAACGAAGAATTCAAGGAGCGCCAACTGGTTCCTACGCGGATGGCAATTGGCATACTTTGACAGTAGTGTTTTATGATAGCGCTGGCAGTAGATGGGTAAAACGGTTTACAGATGACATGCGGATTGTTGAAACATCAAATGTGAATTTAGGTTCAGGTTGGGGTAACATCGCTAATAGTAGTCCGTTGACATTTGGATGGGGTGCCGATCCTGGATATAATCCTGTAACCTATGGATTGGCAGATGTAAGGATATTTAATACAGCCCTGACTGATAATGAAGTTAGAAGTACACTATGTCTTGAGGATGTGGTTAATGACCATCCTAAAAAAGAGAATTTAATTGGATATTGGCCTTGTAATGACGCTTTTGGGGGGAAGTTTAGTAACTATGCTCCCGGAAGAGGCAGCTTGCCCTTAACATTAGCAGGTCCCTTTTCCTGGTTGTCTGAGAGCATGATACCGTGCAACTTTACAGCGCCTCCGGCCGATCCTTCAAAATCTCAGTTATTGATAACAAGTTCCAGTATAGCAAGGACAGCTTTTTATTGGATCCGAATTCCGGTGGCTGATTCATGGGGATTCGAAGGTATTGATTGGCTGAAGAACTATGAGAACGAGTTCATAACATTTTAATGTAATGGTAGGTTACAGCATATGGCAAAAGCTCCTGAATTTTCAGGAGCTTTTTTTATTGATATCATTAAAAAAGTAAGATCATTATCCTTCGTTGGAAGTTGATTAAATCCCGACGAGATTTACTTTGAGTTCATTTCTGGCGTGAAACCTTTCATTCCTAAAGGCGGATCATCATGAAAAAGGAATCTATGCCTCGACCATTTCCCCGACCATTAGGTGGTCATAGGCCTCATTCAGGAAGTTAGGGATCAGGTTTTTGTTGGTCCAGTGGATTTTGTCCGGATCTTCCAGGTGCTCCAGCATGCTCACCAGTTTCGCCTCTCCATGGTTTTCGATGACGGTCTTGCGCTTTTCATCATCTTCAAAGTGCTTGCTCATACCCGCTGCATCGGCTTCGGGATGAAACTGCGTACCGAAAATATAACTGCTGAACCGGATGCCCATCACCGCTCTTTCATAGGGTACATGAGGACGTTCTTTTTCCAGGCAGGTAATGTAGGCGCCCATGTCATGCAGCAGATCCAGATTGGGCTGGATCAACTGGAAATCCCGGCTGTCTACTCCAAAGAATGGATTTTTTAACTGGCGGAAAACCGGGTCGCCAATGGCTTCCGGCATAATATGCATGGGAAACACGCCAAAGGAAGTGGATTTTCTCTTGCACAGCAAACCAGCGTTGAAATACCTGCAGGCCAGCTGAAAGGAGTGACAAATAAGAAACACGAATTTTTTGACAGCGTTGTCGGGGTTTTCGTTCCAGCGAATGACATCACCGAGCCATCGATTCCAATTGATATCCCAGTCGTCAAACCGGGTGCTCAACGGATCGCCGGGGCCTCCGCTTGAAATGTAAATGTCGTAAGACAGGTCGGGCAATTCATTTTTCACCCTTACATCAAACACGTCATAAGTGATACCCGTTCCCTTCTCCGCTGCCCACCGGTGTAAGATTTCATGAATACACCGCATTCCCTGGTTGGGATATCCCGCATTCAAGTCTAACACCGCTACACGAATCTGCTTGTTATCGTAATCAACCATCCGGCAAATTTACAACCTTTTGTTTTTTTTGAAGGTCTGAGGCCGCGTAGATTTACTAACAGTTGTTTATAATCAATAATCGGCTATTCGTTGGCTTCGATACGACCGTTGAATGATATGGGCGTTTTATTCTGGCTCAGCACCTGCACTGACGCGTATCCGGAAGGGGTCACCGTGATGTAGAGCGCTCTGACTTCCCTGACGTCGTTGGGAACGATCGTGATCTGGTAATTTTTTTTGCGTACGGTTTTCTTATACTCAAAATCAGTGGAAGTAAATTTAATACCTCCCTTGGAGGGATCCAGTGGTGCAGTGAACGAGCGCCCGAAGAACGGCAAATAGGCTGTAACGGAGTCTGGCCGCACTTTCACATCGTAGCCACCGGTGAGCTGATACAGGTTGTTGGCATTGGGAAATAAAAACCTCGGGTTGTAGCGGCTGTCCTCGGTAGGAATCACTGTTTGCGCTACAAACGTATAGTTCTGCTCATCCACCAGTTTCTCAAAATTGGTGGCGGCCGATTGTTGTGCGCCCTGTTGAGAAGCGCAACCGGCTAAAATAGTCATGATGCCGAAGCACCAGATGCTTATATGAGATATAATATTTTTCATCGCTTTCTTTTTAAAATGTGTTACCCGATGGCGCCCGGGAAATTGTTTTGCCCCGCACGTCTTGTTTATAACAAGATGCGCTACAGAGAAGAGTTACACAAGTTTTGTACCCAAAAAGCGATAGCATGGTACGGTTAGACGCTGTCTGCCAAAGGCTCCCGGCAACATCCGGTGCTACGATTGTCGCGGAATGTAGGGTTACCTGCGTTCGAAGACATAAGTCACCGTGTTGAGGCTGTTACGGATCTTGGCTTTGAACCGATTTGCATTGCCAAAACGAGGTATTTCAAAGCTGTCAAATTTTGTATGCCGTCCGTCAGACACATTGATGCTGAGGATAAACTCGGTATCTGTGTCGCCATCAGCTTCGTTGTAGGTGTAGGCATCAATATACCATTCCCCGTAATAGGCGTTGTTGGAGCGATCATAATAGACCGCACCGTTGTCGCTTTTGAACTGGAACTGGCCACCGTCAAAGACAATGTTGCTGCTGCCCACTCCAAAAGTGTTGATTTCAGTAAGGTCCCAATTCCCGACAATGCGGTTATTAAATTTTTGCAGTTTGTGTTTCGTGCAGCCAAGCAGCACCAGTGGGATGAATAAAAGTAACAGGGCTCTCATAATTGGATCATTTATAATCCATTGACGCCGGTGAATGATTTTAGGTTGCAACAAAAAAGCTGTCTCCGAAAGTCGAATGTTTTCAGAGACAGCTTTTAAAGCTTTAATATTTTGACGGTTACATTTTTCCTTCCACGGTAACTAGTCTTTGTTTCAGATCCTGGATTTCCACTTGTTGTTTTTTAAGCGAAGAAACCAGGGCAGGGATCAGTGCTTTCTCGTCGATCACTTTGATCACTTTTGTGCGATACGCATTTTTACCAAAACGCTCGCTGATCCTTTTTTCTTTCACCAGGTTAGGGAACATGTCCTGCACATCCTTGGCCAGGAAGCCATACTCTTTACCTTTTTCGAGGTTCAGCTCTTCAATAAAATGCGCGTCAGCGCCCAGTTTGATCACTTTTTGCGGATCAGTCACTTGTCCGAAAGACACTGCTGAAATAAAAAGACATGTTAATGCTATAAATACCTGTTTCATATGTAGGGGTTTAATTGTTAAATGTTATCTCTTCACGGGTTGGATCAGCTACATCTTTAGTAGTGGCTGTCCAGACCTTTGGAACGTTCGCCGCGAGGCGACTAAAAAATCAGAATAATGTTGTTGAAAATATCAGGCTTCAGATCGCCTGTAGCGCGGTTCAGGGCCGCACAAGATTATGCGAACTCAGGAGGAGGTGTTAGAATGCCAAGGTCAATGCAAGGGATATAGGGGGCATTATATACTATGTGGTCAAGCAGGTTTCCCGCCACAGGCAGCGGCATCAGGAAGGCGTCTGTCAGTAGTTTTTGTTCCTGTTCCAATCCCCGTTCTTCAGCGCTTTGTTCTGCACTCCGGGATTCGCAGTCACTACAAACTTCTTTTTTCTGAGCATGAATTAAGCGCACATCTGCGGCCACTTCTTTCGATACGAATAGCGAAAAAAGGAAACAGGCGATGATATGTACGATTCTTAATTTCATTAGTAAACCGACTACTTTATGAAACAACAAAATTACAAAAAAGTTGCCAAAATAGTGATTGCAACGACTTACAAAACAGTTACTTATCGAGCTATTTTAAATGTTGTATCAATATGAATTATTAATAATATTTTAATTTCTCTCTTGTTTTCCTGTATTTGAATGAGCTGTATTCTTAAAGCTGTGTGCCTGCACTACAAATGCCTGTTTTTTTAAGGCGGATCAGCCAAATTTTAGATTTTGGATTTTGCTTATCTGACGATCAAAATATTCTATTTTAAAATTTTTTTATAAAAAAAGCTGCCTCCCCCGAGACAGCTTCTTATATAAAACTCAGCAGTTTTATTAATAGCGATACAATTCCGGTTTGAACGGTCCTTCTTTAGGAATTCCCAGGTAAGCCGCTTGTTTATCTGTCAGCTCGTCCAGTACCACACCGATCTTCGACAAGTGTAACCGCGCTACCTTTTCATCCAGGTGTTTAGGCAACACATACACATTGTTTTCGTATTTGTCGTGGTTGGTCCAAAGCTCGATCTGCGCCAGTGTCTGGTTAGTGAAGGAGTTGCTCATTACAAAGCTGGGGTGACCGGTAGCACAACCAAGGTTCACCAGGCGTCCTTCTGCCAGCAAAATGATATCTTTTCCGTCCACATTATAGATGTCTACCTGTGGCTTGATGGTATCTTTTGTATTTCCGTAGTTTTCATTCAACCAGGCAACGTCGATCTCGATATCAAAGTGGCCGATGTTACACACGATCGCCTTGTCTTTCATGGCTTTGAAATGCTCGCCGGTGATCAGGTCGCGACATCCGGAAGCTGTTACGATGATGTCTGCTTTTTTTACGGCATCGATCATTTTCTTTACCTCAAATCCGTCCATTGCAGCCTGTAAAGCACAAATCGGATCGATTTCTGTTACAATAACACGGCAGCCTGCGCCCGCCAGAGAAGCAGCAGAGCCTTTACCTACGTCACCATATCCACCAACAACAGCTACTTTACCCGCCAGCATCACGTCTGTAGCGCGACGGATCGCATCTACCAGTGATTCTTTACAGCCATATTTGTTATCAAACTTGGATTTAGTCACCGAGTCGTTTACATTGATAGAAGGCATCGGCAGGGTTCCTTTTGCCACGCGCTCGTACAAACGGTGAACGCCTGTCGTTGTTTCTTCACTGATTCCTTTTACATGTTGAACCAGTTCAGGATAAGTGTCCAGTACCATATTGGTCAGGTCACCGCCATCATCCAGGATCATGTTCAAAGGACGATCTGCCGCACCAAAGAACAAGGTTTGCTCGATACACCAGTCAGCTTCTGCCTGGGTCTGGCCCTTCCACGCAAATACACCTACGCCTGCAGCAGCGATAGCCGCAGCAGCATGGTCCTGCGTTGAAAAGATATTGCAAGAGCTCCATTTTACTTCGGCGCCCAATGCTACCAGCGTTTCGATCAACACGGCGGTTTGGATGGTCATGTGTAAGCAACCCGCGATGCGCGCACCTTTCAGCGGTTGAGACGCAGCATATTCTTCGCGGATGCTCATCAGGCCCGGCATTTCAGCTTCGGCCAAACGAATCTCCTTGCGGCCCCAATCGGCCAATGAAATATCTTTTACCTTATACTTCAGGTCGAAGTCGATCTGTGATTTTGTAACGGTTGACATATTATACATTTAAAATTTGAAAAGTTGAAGACCATTCCGTGGTCTTAAATCCTGCTGCAAAAGTAATAAACAGGATAAAACATTAGTGTTAAAAGATAATTTTAGAATATAGTTCCATAATTGGGTTTATTTGCAGAATAAAATTCTTTTTAATGGCAGTAAATAAAGATCAGAAAGAACAAGTGTCTATGGGTCTGGACAAGAAGGACCTGGAGATACTGAAGCTGCTGCAAAAAAATGGCCGGATGACGGTCAAGGAAGTAGCTGATACGATACATTTAAGTACCACTCCCGTGCATGAACGGGTAAAAAGGCTGGAGCAATCAGGGATCATTACCCATTATGCGGCCATGCTCGACGCGGCAAAATTAGGCAAGCGTCTGATGGTGATCTGCCATGTGTCGCTGAGGCAACACAACAAGATCGCGGGGTCCAGGTTTATCAAATCGATCCTGGCGATGCCCGAAGTGCTCGAGTGTTACAGCATCTCCGGGGAATTTGATTTTTTACTGAAGGTCTTAACAGAAGACATGGAAACCTATTACGATTTCCATGTCAATAAATTAAGCCAGGTGGAGAATGTGGGGCACGTTCAAAGTACTTTCGTGATGGGTGTTGTGAAACAGACCCATGTTTTACTTTAAAACCTGCGTGCTGTGCGCCCGCAGCGTTATTGTGACTTCTTTACCTCGAGCAATTCCACTTCGAATACCAACGTACTGCCCGGAGGAATATCGCCGGCAGGACGCAGGCCGTAGCCCAGTTCCTGCGGAATATAAAATTTGTAAGTGGATCCGGCGCTCATCAGTTGCAGTCCTTCTGTCCAGCCCGGGATCACGCTGGATACATGGATCGTCAATGGCTGACCGCGGTCATAAGAATTGTCAAACTGAGTACCGTCGATCAATGTGCCTTTGTAATTACATACCACAGTATCTTCCGGGCCGGGTTTGGCACCGGTTCCTTCTTTGATCACTTCGTACTGCAGACCGCTCGCGGTGGTCTTTATCCTGGGATTGGCCTTGTTCTTTTCCAGGAACGCCCGTCCGGAATCAATCACTGCTTTGTGTTGATTTTCTTCTTCCTGGCGCGAGAAATTCATTAAGATGGAGCGGGAGGTCTCTTCGCTGAACCGGGGATCCTTCCCGTCAAACACGGTTTTGATAGCAGTCAGGAACGCTTCTTTGTTGAGATTCTTCAGGTCTTTTGTAATGGATTGTGCGATGTTCTGCCCGATAGCGTAGCTGGCAGAGTCTGCCAGGGTTTTTAAAACAGGTGTTGCAGGTGCCGTCGCAGCAGGCTTAACCGGGGTCTTGGCCTTGGTCTGTGCAAACGCCGCCGTGGTTATAGTAAATGATACAAGAATAATACTGACTTTCTTCATTCGTGGATGTTTATATTTTAATGTTTACTACCCGGGCCGGGCCCGGGCGGTTCGGGAGGTGCAAAAATAGTCGTAACATTGTTACGGAACTGATAAACAATTTTTGGGGTGCTTAACATTTTGAACTTATACATTTTTTACGACAGAGACCGCAATAAAATAGAGCAGCACAAAGAGGAAGAAGAATAGTTTTATGCACCCAATTTTGAAACTACTTTAAATCATCAGGATCATGCCGGTATACCAACAAGAGGTGGAGATCAGGTGGTCGGACCTGGACGCGAATGCGCATCTGAGACATAGTGTATATTACGACTGGGGCGCTTCCTGCCGGATTGCGTTTCTCCTGGAACACGGCCTTTCAACGATTACCATGCAGGAGCTGCATATCGGCCCGGTGCTGTTCAGAGAAGAATGTGTGTTCAAGCTCGAGATCAGGCAGGGAGATAAAGTGGTGATTGACGTGGAACTTACGAAAGCGAAAAGAGATTTCAGCCGTTTTTCTATGCGTCATACCATTGTGAAGAATGGTGACACGATCTCCGCGGTGCTGAACCTGGATGGCGCCTGGATGGATACCATCCGAAGAAAACTATGTGCGCCTCCCGAGCTGGTCATATCCGCCTATGACGCCATGCCCCGTTCGGCAGATTTTGAATGGCTCAATGAATCATAATATGAAAGCAACTTATTACGGGATGATAGCTATTTTGTTGTCCTTTGCGCAGACCGCTCCTGCGCAAGAGTTGACCATTATGACCTACAATATCCACCATGGAGCGGACAAGGACGAGCAGGGTCAGCTGGATGCTATGGCTGCTTTTATAAAGGCGTCCGGGGCTGACCTTATTGGTTTGCAGGAGGTAGACAGCGTGTGCACGCGCAGTGGTAACGTAGATCAGATGCGGAGGTTGGGTGAACAAACCGGCTATCATTATGCTTTTGTCCGGCACTTTGCCTTTCAGGGCGGTGCGTATGGCATGGGCATTCTGTCGCGCTATCCTATTTCGGATGTGGCGCAAATAAGAATGCCGTTGCTGAAAAGCCAGCATGCTTCAACAGCGATGATCAGTGCCATCATTACTATTCCCGGTGATAAAAAGATCCGGTTTGCGTCGGCTCACTTTGCGCTGGACGATAGTTCGCGATGGGTACAGGCAAGCGAAGTGATCAGGTTTTTACACAACCAGGAAATGCCGGTCGTCTTTACCGGCGATTTGAATGCGACGCCTGATGCTAAAGAGATTCGGGAACTCGAAAAACACTTCACCGACACGGATGATCAAAACATCCTCACGTATCCTGCGCCTGAAGCCTTTAAAAGGATCGATTATATTCTCGTGAAAAAAGACCGCCTGAAGCAGGTCCGAAAGCACGGGGTTCCTGTTAATCGTTTGTCTGATCACCTGCCGGTGATGGCTACCATTGTCTTGCGGTAATGCAGGGCAGGGCCTGCTGACAGCGGTTCAATCAGGTTAGAAAGATTCCTTGTTCAGACTGGTCAGGTGCCTTTCGTTCGGTGCCTTGCAGGAAATGATCTAGAGGGGTTGTTGAATGGTTCCCCGGCGTTCCGGAATCATCCGGATCAGCCGGAAACTGGTACATACCTGTTCGATACCCCTCCCGACGCGTCCCGAACAGGTATTTTGGGGTGGAACCACCGGTAGCGCAAGGTTCAACATCTCACTACCTGGGTGCGGAACCGCCTTGAACAGGCGCGGAAGCCCGACGAACCATTGTATTGATCGTCCGGATGTGTCCGAAACCTAACGCAGTAGGTCAGGAACCTCGTCGGATACGTCCGTAACGTATCCGCGCACCTAAGCGTTTCCTTTTTTAAATACAGGGCTTAAGGCTGAGTGTGATGAGACGATTGTGAGAAAAAGACCGGGACAATAAGCGGCGCTTCGGTAATCTGACAGCAACGGACTTCAGTTCGTTGACTAAAACGCCGCGGAGGTGATGCGAGGCGTAGGCTCGTATCATGTTATTTATACAGCAAGGCGATCGCGTAAAGGATCTTTTTATCGTAGCCCGTCAGCGTGCCTGAATTGTATGCCTGCAAATAATGGTGTTTAAAAGCGATGATCGCTTTGGCCGGGTCGCTGACGTTGTAGCCTATTAAACGCAATGCCCATATAGGATCAAAGTCGGAGGGAGGCTCCTGCAGACGGCTGCTGTCATACCAGTACCCGAACCCCGCGTCTGCAAGCCTTTTCCATGGAAAATAGATGCTGGGGTCTTCTTTTCTCCCTGGTGCAATGTCCGAATGGGCGAGGATATTGGATTGCGGTATTTTATATTTTTCTTTTAAATAGCCAAGGAGCTTTAACAGGGAAACGACCTGTTGTTCGCTATACGATTCGTTTTTACCATCATTATCTATTTCTATGCCCAGGCTGCAGGAGTTGAGGTCGGTAATGGTTCCCCATTTACTGGCACCGGCATGCCAGGATCGTACATAGTCGTTGAGTAACTGATACACTTCCCCGTTCCTGCCTACCAGGTAATGGGCGCTCGATTCCCGGCCGGGGCGGCGGAGCGAAAAAGTATGCAGGGTCTGTGCTGCGCTGTTCTGACCCGTATGGTGTAAGATGATAAAGTTGGGCTTTCTGATATCAAAGTCAATAGCAGCGTACCATTCTTTCGTGTTGACCGCCGGGTTCGGTTGTCCGTAAGGTGGTTGCGAAAGCTGATCGGTAATGATCCGGATATTCCTGGCGTAATCATTTTGGGAATAAGCTGCTTGCAGACTGTCGGCTTTATACTTGTAATAAGCAGCTGATCCGTAAGGGAACGTTGCAGTACCTGCAGGGGATGATGTCGATGCTGTATTCCCGGCAGCATCCTTTTTTGCCGGTTCGGTTTTTTCGCCATCGTTTGGTGTGACAAAAACAGTTTGGTTCGACGTTGACGGCGCGGGTTGCGGATCGCGTTGTCCACCTGGAGATCCGTTGAGGACATTTGACTTTTTGGGCACCGAGCTATTGGGGCAGCCCAGTAACAGCAGCCCTATCGCAGGCAGCAACAGCATCGCCAGGGTTTTTGTCATACAGTTCTTCAGCGTGTGATCTTTTACTAAAGTTACTACTCTTTCTTGCGATAAGAGCCACTTTGGACCGTTTGAGCGGGTGAACTTTTACACCATGAATGCACAATTAAATTTTTGAGGGTCCATTAAACAAAAGACACAAATGCACTTCAACGCATTTGTGTCTTATCAATGAAGTTGTTTAACCTTTTGAATATTTTTCAGCAGAACATTTTAAAATAATATCCTCATTCAAAGCGAACCGAAGCGGAGAAGTCCCACCTAACCCGGTCTGACGGTCTCCGTCTGACCGTTTCTGTACGCAAGCTCCAATCAAATCATCGGATCAGAAAGCGCTGCCAGCGCCAGGAATTAGTGCGGGGCCGCTGAAGCCATAAAGACCGGCATAAAATATCGCTCTTGTTGGCACACATGATCCGGCTCCATCCCTTTCGCAGAATGAAAAAAGTTTAAACAACGCCAATATATATAATTGTTGTTAATGAAAAGCTACTGACGCATGATCAGGCATCGTCCTCCTCAAACCCCAGGTCTTCATCGTGCCCGGTGTCCATACTCATCATGCTTCCGAAAAGATCTTTGAATTCGACCTGGCTTTCAAACATCTTTTTGCTGATGGTGGAGTAGGAAGCCAGACCGTGTAATACAAATTCCATGAGCAGGCCGGCCTGCATGTCATTCGCTCCGGCAAAGTATTTTTTTACCAGTGCATGTAGTCCGTCCACGGCATAGAGCAATTGCAGTTTCTGCTCATCTTTGGTATTGAAAGGAATATTCAACTGGTTGCCTTTGTCAAACCAGTTGATGATGGACCGGTATGGGTTTTCATCCGCCTTTTGCTGTGCGGAGGGCTTCCCGGTATTTCTTCTCTTTTTAAGCTGATCGGGATCTGGAAAATATTGAACAAATTGTGTTCTGATGGCCTTATCCACCAGGTTCATCGCTACCTGGTAAGGTCCTTCCTGTTCGCCTTCATAGACCAGTTCTACCTTCCCGGTGATCGATGGGATGATGCCTGCCAGATCGGAGATCCAGACTTGGGTTGATTTTTCGCCATTGATCAGGGCGCGGCGCTCGGCTGCACTTACGGCATTTTCCCGGGCCGAGATGGTCAGTCGCGCGCTGACGCCACTTTTTTTATCGACAAATTCGCTGTTGCGCGCTTCAAATGCCACCTGCTCGATCAGTCTTTTCACGAGGTCGCTGATCATGATCTTTTCTACCACTTCATCATGCACGACGGCTTCCTGCTCCGTGATTTCCAAAGCATGTTCGAGCGATTTGGGATAATGCGTCAGGATCTGGCTTTGTATACGGTCTTTCAGCGGGGTTACAATCGAGCCGCGGTTAGTATAATCCTCGGGGTTTGCGGTGAACACAAACAGGATATCCAGCGGTAGTCTTAATTTGAAGCCACGGATCTGTATATCGCCTTCTTCCAGGATGTTGAACAATGATACCTGGATGCGCGCCTGCAGGTCGGGCAGCTCATTGATCACGAAAATGCTCCGGTTGCTCCGGGGAATGATACCATAATGCAATACCCGTTCATCTGCGAAGCTCAGTTTTAAATTGGCGGCCTTGATAGGATCAATGTCTCCGATAAGGTCGGCCACACTTACGTCAGGGGTAGCCAGCTTTTCACCGTAGCGCTGGCTGCGATGGAGCCACTCAATAGGAGTGGCATCCCCTTTTTCAGCGATCAGATCGACGGCATACCTGGAGATCGGGGTTAAGGGATCGTCATTGATTTCGCTGCCTGCTACAACCGGGATGTATTCGTCAAGCAAGTCTGTCATTTGTCGCGCCATACGGGTTTTGGCCTGCCCCCGCAAGCCTAATAAGAGGATGTTATGTTTACTGAGTAAGGCACGTTCTGTTTCGGGAATGACAGAGTCTTCGTACCCGACGATTCCCGTAAACGTCGGATCTCCTTCTTTTAGTTTCTGTATCAGGTTTTGCCTGACTTCTTCTTTGATCGATTTGGATTGGTATCCGCTTTTAATTAATTCGCCTAAGGTTTTGACCACGATGTATTAAGTTTTATTTAATGTTATAGATGGTGATATGTAGGTTTCGAGGGTGAAGTTGAGCGCTACTCATGTAATATTTTAGCTCTGTAAATTCCAGGTTAAAAGACGTGCTTTGATTTACCGCTTTCGAAGTCTTTAAAGATAAAGCTTCCCAGGTTATCCAGCGAGGCGAAGTAGGCCTTGCCATGATTCATCTCGGTAAATTCCTGCACAAATCTTTGAAGATAGGGATCGGTCGCGATCATAAAGGTGGTGATCGGGATCTTATTTTTCTTGCATTGCGCTGCGAGGTTCATACAGCGATTGACCACTTTGCGATCCAAGCCGAAAGCGTTTTTATAGTAGCGCTTGCCAATTTTAAGGCAGGTGGGTTTACCGTCGGTGATCATAAAGATCTGCTTGTTGGGGTTTTTTCTCCGTCTGAGCAGATCCATAGCCAGTTCCAGGCCGGCAACGGTGTTGGTGTGATAGGGCCCGACCTGCAGATAGGGGAGGTCCTTGATCTCAACCGGCCAGGCATCATTGCCAAACACTACAATGTCCAGTGTGTCCTTGGGATACCGGGTAGTGATCAGCTCGCTGAGGGCCATAGCCACTTTCTTGGCAGGCGTGATCCGGTCTTCTCCATAAAGTATCATAGAATGAGAAATGTCGATCATCAGCACCGTGGAGGTCTGGGTCTTAAAATCTGTTTCGCGGATGCTGAGGTCGTCTTCGCGAAGCGAAAAGCTTTCCACACCGTGGTTGATCTGGGCGTTTCTGATAGACTCAGTGAAGTCGATTTGTTCCAGCATGTCGCCAAACTGGAATGGCCTGGTTTCCGGGTTGATTTCATCTCCCTGACCGGGTTTGAAGGTTTTATGATCGCCCTGATTGCTTTTTTTCAGCTTTCCGAAGATCTCTTCCAGGCTCTTTTTGCGGATGCCTTGTTCGGTTTTGGGAGTGATCTTTATTTCTCCCTTTTCCTGGTCACCCGTGATATAGCCTTTTTGTTTGAGATCGTCGATGAAATCACCGATGCCGTACTCATCATCGGTTAACTGGTATTCTTTGTCCAGCTGGTTAAGCCACTGCAGGACTTCGCCTACGTCGCCGCTGGTGTAGGTGAGGAGCTGCATAAATATGTCCAGCAATTTTTCGAAGGGCGACTTTCCTTGCTGGTTGATGTCAAATTTTGAGAAATGGAATCCGCGCATACCTAAATATAACGCTAAAACGGCAACCCGGTTCACTGATCATCAAACGAATTGATCTTCAGGCCCAATCGCGCCGGATTATCGCCCGGCCGCCGCTTGCTGGTCTTTGTCGGCTACTACCAGGATCCAGTTATTTTCCAAAGGAAGGTACCCGAGGTCGTAGCAGTAGGAATAGGTGTTTCCTTTTTGAGTGGTATACTGATGGGTGATGTATTTGAAGTTGAATCCGAGCGCGAGCAGCCGATCCCGGTTGATCTTGAAAGTGTCTGATCCCGTGGGGAGCAAGGTGGCCAGCAGGTGCCGGTTCTTTTTGAGCGCATTATTGATATTGCGCATCAGGAGATGGTCTGATCCTTTCAATTGGTTGTTGTATTGATTGCGGCAATAATCGTCACAGAATTTTTTATCGCTTCTGCCCTTTACGGGTTTGCCGCAGGAAAGGCAGAGACGGGATGGGGTTTGATCTGTCGGAAGCATAGGGTGGCAGTTAAGTGTGATGAATAGTTGTTCTGACCTTGGGACTACCGTTGCAGGTGTGTTTCGATTGATTGGATGAAGGCGCTTCCATATTTATCAATAAATTTTTCCCCGACACCTTTTATTGCAAGCAATGACTTTTTATCTGTTGGTTTTTTCAAACATATTTCTCTTAAAACCTGATCGCTGCAAACAACAAATGCAGGTAAGTCGTTCTCTCCTGCACATGCCCGTCTTAAAGTTTTTAACGTTAAAAAGAGCATTTGCTCTGATTCATTAAGCTCCTGAACGTCATTGTCGGTAAGTGCGTCTAAAAAAGAGATGAGCAGTACTTCTTTTCCGTTCAGGCAATTGCTTCCTTTTTCACTTATTTTAAGTACCGGCATATTGCCATAAACGGACACTCCTTCAATCCGTAAAAGTTCTGCTAATAGCAATACTTCGATCATTGTGGCTAATTGGCTCTTTGAAAATGACGATAGTAAAGAAAATGTTACAAGATGTTGCAATTGATTATTGATTGCAAACGTTGATTTTACTCCTTTAAGTACGGAGATGGTTTTCTTAATACCCAAAGGGAATGGTAGTTCATTAACGCAGTATAGAATGATTTTTGTCAGCGCTATTTCATAATCGGATAAGATCGTACCTATCAGGTCTTTATCTTTTTTCATATGTTATATCGGTTGGTTGGTGTCCTTAGTTTTGGCGATATAAATTTAATTGTTTTATTGATTTCACCTGTATCTGTATTCATTTGTAAACGTTTGTAACCACTTATTGTCGTAAGTAAATCTTTAAAATACGAGTAACGGTATTGGCGGGGGACATCTTTGTGTGGTCGTCCGGCGCCGGATGATTGAAATAAAAATCGTAAACCGTTGCTATGGCAACACAAAACTTACCATTATGTACGCACTAAGAAACAAAGTTCAGCTGATCGGAAACCTGGGTATCAATCCCGAAGTAAAGACATTGGATAGCGGAAAGAAAGTGGCCCGCTTCACGATCGCCACCAGCGAGGTCTATAAAAATGCGAAGGGAGAACGCGTGAAAGAAACCCAATGGCATCATGTGGTCGCCTGGGGCCAGATTGCCGAGATAGCCGGCAAGTATCTTGAAAAGGGGAAAGAAGTAGCCATTGAAGGCAAGCTCATTCACCGGGGTTATACGGACAAGTCAGGTGAAAAAAAATATATTACAGAAGTACAGGCATCAGAGCTGTTGATGTTGGGACAAAAGAATGCCGGTTGATCTTTCAGGAGAACAGTGTGAACATTTTCCTGATCAGGCCGCGCAGGCTTCTACAAAAAAAGGTGGTCGGCATTAGCCGACCACCTTGATATGATAACGAGATATGTTTTATTGTCCCGGAGCTGCGGCGCCTGCACTATCGGCCGCTTTTAATAACTGCTCGGGTGTCAATTCCTGGGAGGGATTTTTGGATGCTTTTTTGAGCGGATCGTATTGTTGCTCGACCGCGTTCAACACTTCACCCATGATTTCATTGACAATGGCTTCATTTTCCATCGATGCAAAGTAATCGGGTTTTTCTGCTTTGAGCGAATTATAATAAGCTTTCTGGCTGTTGATATCCTTGCGCACGCCTTCAGCTACTTTTCTTGCTTTATCCAGCTGGCCTGCTTTGTAATAAGCTTCTGACAGCAGGATACCGGTTTGATTGTGCTGACTGAAGTAGCTGGCCATTCCATAGGGGAGGTTCTCAGGATCGATGCCCTGTGCTTCCATGTTCAGCAATTTAACAGCTTCATCCGTCTTGCCTGCATCGGCCAGGTTACCTGCCGCTTCTGCAAAGATGCCGCGGATGTTCAGGAGGTACTGCCGGTTGGTTTCGTCAAAGTATACACCTTTCTTAGCAGCACCACCGAATTCAAACTTTTTCAGATTGTCAAAGATGGCTGCCTGGTTATTGGCTCTCACTGAAGATCCGCCGGCTCTCATCGCCCTCATAGCCTGGTCAGTTACCCAATTCTGTTCAGGGCTGGCAGTGATTACAGGAACCAGACGGTAGGTCAACCCGTCTTTTCTCAGGTGCTGTCCAAAGCCCAGCTGGCCATAAGGCGCAGTGAAATAGATCGGGCGTTGCCATTTATTAGTAGCGATGATATTCAGCATCATCAGGTCGCTGCGCTGGAGCGCACCCTGCGGTACTTCGAACGCCATTTGTGCTAATACACTGTCTCCGCGATTCACCGTGCCATTCTTAGTCACCAGCTGCTTGTCAACTGGAACAAAAAACTTCCGGAAAGGCATTGTGTTAGGGCCTACATCATTACCATCTTCATCTGTAACTTTTTGACCCAGGTAATCCTTCATGATATCGTATAACGGATAGAACGCGTTCGGATCCAGATTTTGCCCCTGCTGTGGTTGACCCAAACGGATGTATTCACGGTTGTGCCCTTCGATTTGTTCAGGCGTCCAGATCACATCAACACCGGGAGCCTGGTTGATCTTATATCTTAACTGGTTAATGTACCAGTCGATTCCCAACAGGCTCGTGTTGATGATCCGGATATCGGGACGTACGCCTTCCACCTCCTGCGCATACCAGAGCGGATAAGTGTCGTTGTCGCCAAAGGTGAACAGGATGGCATTCGGCGCGCAACTTTCCAGGTAGTCCTTGGCCAGGTCGGGTGCCAGCGTTTTTTGGCTACGGTCGTGGTCATCCCATTCCTGCTGTGCCATCAAGGCGGGGACCAGCAGGCAGACCAGGGTAGCGGTGATGCCCGCCATCCGGAAGTTGGTGCCGTTGCCTGAAACGGCTTTGATGATAAACGTGATCAAAGCCACAACTGCCACAAATAAGGCGGCGGCAACAATGCTGCTCATCAACGCGCCACTACCCGAACCGGTAAGGCTGCTGATGATGGTAACTAAGAATGTGAAAGTAGCGCCATAGATCAGCACTTTTTTGAAAAGCTCTTTATCGTTCTTTTCAAGCGCGAGTTTTACAAAAGCCAGTACAGACAAGCCGATCCAGATTGCAAACACATAGCAGGCGCCGACAAATACATAGTCGCGCTCTCTCGGCATCGGGCCGGGCGCGTTCAGATAGATCACCAGCGCTTCTCCCATGAAGAAGAAGAGGATCAATGTTACAATAAAATCGTTGCGGTTGCGGAACAGCTGAAACACTAGTCCGAGCACACCCAAAATAATGGGCAGCATGAACAGCGTATTGTGTGCCTTATTCTCGCGAAGGCTTTCAGGCATCTTGCTCTGATCGCCGAGTCTCGGTGTATCGATCAGGCCGATTCCCGAGATCCAGTTACCATCGCGTTTGTTCCCTCTTCCCTGGAGGTCATTTTGTCTTCCTGCAAAGTTCCACATGAAGTAACGCATGAAAAGAAAGTCGGTCTGGTAGGTAAAGAACCAGTTAATATTATCAGCATAAGAAGGAGCGCCGTAAGTGGTCTGACCGGTATTCGGATCCCGGTTCTGTTCCAGGTTCAGCCAGTCGGCATAAAATTGTGCGTGGTTCTGATCGTTACTGCGATCCCAGATACGGGGAAACAGCTGCATATCGCTGCTCTGATAAAGAGGCTCACGATCCCTTCCGGTAGCTATATAACGATCTTTTCCTTTTACATATCTCATTTCACCGGTCTTCATGTCGATCATACCATCGCCATCTTCGTCTCTGTATTCGGCCGCAAAATGAGGTCCGTAAATCAATGGCGCGCTTCCATACTGTTCACGTCCGAGATAATACACCAGGTTGATCGGGTTGTCGACATTGTTCATGTCAATGCCCGGGTTGGCATTACTGCGGATCATGGAAGTGAAATACATGAAATAGCCTACCATCATGAAGGCAAAACACCAAAGGGTTAACTTCAGCACTTTCAATGCTGTCGGCTTAATAAAGTAACCCAATACGCCGCCCACGATGAGCAGCAATAAAATTTTGAATATGGCTGCTGTTCCGGAAAACGCAAATGGTAAAAATGCCAGCGTAAAGAAGAGCGCCGTCCATACAATTATTTTTGTTTTGGATACATTGGCCTTGAACATCAGTGCCCAGGCGATCAGTCCGGCGACGAAAATAAAATAGGCCGCGAAGCCGGAGAAGAACGGCATTCCGAGGTTGTTAACGAAGAATACATCAAAAAGACCGGCCGCTTTCATGCTGTATTGAATAACCGCGACCTGTACGATCCCGGTGATGATACAGCCAATGACAAATGCCCAGATCGCGCCTTTTGTCGTTGGTTTATAGCGTCGGTAATAATAGATCATTACAATGGCGGGGATCGTCAGCAGGTTCAGCAGATGGACACCGATAGACAGTCCCATCATGAAGAACAGGAAAATGATCCAGCGGTCACCGTGAACGCGTGCTACTTCATCAGTACCTGCACGCTCATCCGCATGTTCCCATTTTAAGATGATCCAGAACACCAATGCGGTAAAGAAAGAGGACAGGGCGTATACTTCACCTTCAACAGCGCTATACCAGAAAGAATCTGTAAAGGTGTAAGCTAAAGCGCCTACGGCGCCGGCACCCATAACGGTGATCAGTTGAGGATTGGTGAGGACTTCACCCGCTTTTACAAACATCTTACGCGCAAAATGCGTGATGGTCCAAAACAGGAAAAGAATCGTTGCAGCACTGGCCAGCGAGCTCATGAAGTTTACGGCAGTAGCAGCGGTCATGGGATTATCCCCAAACAGTATAATAAAGAATCTACCTAATAAAGTAAATAACGGTGCACCCGGAGGGTGAGGCATTCCTAATTTGAAAGCACAGGCGACAAATTCTCCACAGTCCCACAAGGAGCCCCTGGCTTCTTTAGTTAGCGTGTAGGTAAGTGCGGCTATCGCAAAAACTACCCAGCCGGTAATGTTGTTTACTTTTTTGAAATTCATGTGAAAATTTAATTTATAACGCTCGCAAAAATAGGGATAATGCTCCCACCACCCTATAATTTAAAGGCCTTGTTGGAAATTTGTGAAATTGTTCAGGGCCATCATTTTTTGATCACTGTCGGGTTCCTGTAGGGGTTGTTGTACCAGGTGGCATCGATCTCCTGTACAAAATTTTCAATATCCCGGTCGAAACTTTCCTTCAGGTTGTAATCCTGCTTCAGGCTGCCCCCGTAAAAAAAGGCTACAGTTTGGTACAGGCGCGCGTTGAGTCCGCCTTTATACTCTTTCAAAATGTCATAGCAATTGTTACCGGTCTGCCGGTTGATCAGCTTCATCAGCACCTTGCCCTGGTAGACAGACAGGTTGGTCAGCGGATCCGCAAACTGTTTTTTCAGTTCTTTTTCTTTCGCTTTAATGATGGCTTTTTTTTCTTTCTTGCTTTTTGCCTTGGCTACCTGTTCGTTGATCTGGTTGATCGTGTGGCCCGCCAGCCTGGCGTAGGGATAACAAACGTACACAGCGTTCCGCAGGCGGTTGTATTCGCGTTTCACCTGTTCCAGCTTGGCCGGTGGCAGCTTGGAGATCCAAACATGCTCTTCTTCTGTGTAGGGTAATACTTTAAAGGAATTGTAATCTGTGCCATACCAGATGGCGCCAACTTTCAGATGGTCATTCGGTCCCCAGTCTTTGCTGATCTCCTGCATACTGGGCATAGGAGGGACCCGTGTGGTGTCTGCGGTCTGACCGCTGCAATAAACGGTTGCTGCAAGCAACAACGGGATCAAAAGCTGGTATCTGGAGTACTTAGTCAAGGTATACAAAATTAAAAGCAAACGGCATTTGTTAGCGATGTTTTTTACGGCTTGAAACGAGTTGATCCAAGCGTTACATAACAGGTAATAAATATGTTATATATGGTTTCATGTCTTTTTCAATATCCGGAATTTTGCGCAAACGGTTGCATCATTATCTATTATGTAAATTATTAAAATTTGCTGGTCGATTTTCTTTCTGACCCCAATGTTCACAATAAATTATCTTAAATGACAAGACTTTCGCCGTATCTCATGGTGCTTTTTTGCACTTTTTTAACAATTGGCGCTCAGGCGCAAACGCGTCCGCTCAACGGAAAAGTTTCAGACGCGACCAGCGGAAGTCCACTTCCGGGAGCGACCATCACCATCAAAGGAAGCACCACCACCACCGTTGCCGACGCTAATGGTTATTTTACGATCCAGCTGCCATCAGGCGATGTATCGCTCATAGCCTCTTTCGTTGGCTATGAAAGCAAGACCGTTGCGCTTACCGGCAGCGAGGACTCTGTTACCATTGCCATGTCTTCATCACTGGGTAACCAATTATCGGATGTCGTTGTGGTCGGATACGGAACGCAGAAGAGAAGTGATCTTACCGGTGCCATTACTACAATCAAAGCGTCCGACCTGACTCAGGGTGGTACGGTGGCTAACGCTGCCCAAGCCTTACAGGGGAGGGCTGCAGGTGTCCTGGTGACTCAAAATTCTAAAGCCCCTGGTGGAAGTATTTCTGTGAAAGTTCGTGGACCTAACTCGATCAACAGTTCTAACGAGCCACTTTATGTGATCGATGGAATGCCGACGACTAACGGTATTGATATCAACCCGGCCGACATCGAATCGATGGACATTTTGAAGGATGCGTCTGCCGCTGCGATTTACGGAGCGCGCGGTGCCAACGGTGTTGTGATCATCACCACAAAGCGTGGAAAGACCGGCAAGCCGTCCATTTCCTATAACGGCTATTATGGCGTTCAGCAGATTACCGATCATTATGAAGGCAAGATGTTGAACGGACAACAGTACATGCTGCTGGCAAATGACTTGTATCGCGAAATAGAAGGGCAGGAAAACCAGCAGTATGGCGTTTATACAGAATCTCAACTGAGGTCTGGTGTCAACACCGATTGGATCGAGGAGACCACCCGCAGAGGCGCGGTAAACAACCACAATGTGCAATACCAAAGCGGTAACGAATACACCAAAGTATTAGGAAGCCTCGGCTACTTCGGACAGCAAGGGGTGCTCAAGAATACCAACTTTAACCGGATTTCGGGCCGCGTCAACGTGGATCAGAAAATAAACGATTATATCAAAACCGGATTGTCTGTTTACGGGCAAAGAAGCAAGTCGAACATCCAGGACTATGGAGGCAATATTTTGCAGAGCAATGTATTGTTGGGCATATTGACCTACGATCCCACGGTGCCGGTGTATAATGCTGATGGCAGTTTTGGCCGCCCGCCCGGAGGAAGAGGTGACAACCCGTTGGCCAACCTGTTGGGTCGTCAGAACGAATTAACGCAGGACCGCTTAAATGGGGTTGCCTACCTGGAAGTAAAACCGATAAAAGAATTGACCGGGCGCATGAACGCCGGTACAGAGATCAATCACTCATTCACCGGAACTTATCTGCCCCGAAGCACTTACCAGGGCGGTATCGACAACGGAGTGGCTACCACGGCCGATGTTAAGTCCAACCGCCAGTTATTTGATGCGGCCCTGAACTATAACAAGGAGTTTGGCACTGCACATAGCTTTGGCGCACTGGCCGGGTACGCTTATGAAAAAACTACTACTGAAAGCCGCGGCATCAGTGTGAAAGGGTTTTCAACCGATGCGTTCGGATTTAATAACCTGGGTGCAGCTTCCACCATTACGGGTGTGCGCTCGGCTAAATCTGAATATCTGTTGATCTCTATGTTTGGCAGGTTGAATTATTCTTATCTTGATAAATATCTGGTTACTTTCACTATGAGACGTGATGGCTCATCGAAGTTTGGTGCCAACCACCGCTGGGGATATTTTCCTTCAGGAGCTTTCGCATGGAGAATGGATAAAGAAGATTTTATACAGAACCTGAACACGTTTTCCTCCTTAAAATTAAGACTGGGTTACGGTAAAACCGGGAACGATCAGATCCCTGGCTCTTATCCGTCTTATGACCTCATCGTTCCTACGCGTGTCACTTACGACGGCTCTACCAACTCCGCGGGAACCCATCCAAGCCCTACGGCTCCGGAGAATGTTGATCTTAAATGGGAAACTACCGCGCAATACAACGTGGGTCTGGATATGGGCTTCCTGAAGAACCGTATTTCGGTTTCACTCGATGCCTATTACAAGAAAACTACCGATCTGCTGTTGGCGAGAAATCTGCCGCTTTATTCCGGATTCACCACCCAGCAAGCCAATGTGGGATCGCTTGAAAACCGTGGTTTTGAAGTAGACGTAACTTCTCACAATATCAACGGTGCAAAATTTTCATGGGATAGCCGCGTGAACGTAGCGATCAACCGCAATAAAGTGCTGGACATCGGAGGCAAGGATATTTTCCTGTCTTCTTCCAAGCCCGTGGGGAACGTGTCAGAAGAACAATTCGCTGTGATTCGTGAAGGCGAATCTTTAGGGTCTTTGTTTGGATATGTGTATGACGGCGTGTTACAGCAAAATGAAACATATGCGCCACAACCTAATTCCAAAGCGGGCGATCCTAAATTCGTTGACATTAACGGAGACGGTATTATCAATAGCAGCGACCGTACGATTATCGGTTCGGCAATGCCGAAATTTATTTATGGTGTTACCAATACGTTCAACTATGGCGACTTTGATCTAAACGTGTTCTTCCACGGTTCGGTGGGAAATGATCTTTTGAACATGTCGAGAATGAACCTGGAATGGAACCGGACGACAGACGCTTTAAACCGCTGGACGCCGACCAACACCAACACGGATATTCCGCGCAATGGCTTTTATTACATGAAGCATGGTGGTTATATCAATTCTCATTTCATAGAGCGGGCCAGTTTCCTGAGGATGAAAAACGTAACATTAGGTTACACACTGCATTCCAGGTCCAGGGTCATCAATTCAGCACGACTCTATCTAACATTGGAGAATTTGTTTACCATCACAAAATACTCCGGCTGGGATCCTGAAGTGGACACCAAAGCTTACGAATCGAATCCGCTGCAATCCAATGCAGCAGGCACTCCGAAAGGTGGTCAGACTGCCAGCGGAGGTAGTGGTCTGGACTTTAACTCTTATCCGGCCCTGCGAACAGCTTCAATCGGGATCAATCTGAATTTCTAAGTTTTAAAAAAATTACGGATGAAAAATATACGAATGAAATATATACTACTGGCACTGTTACCCGCTGTGGCGCTTAGCTGTACCAAGCTGGAGCCCAAATTATATAGTGACCTGACCAGCAAAAACGCGTATCAAACGGAAAGTGACATTGATGCTGCATTAACGGGGGTGTATGCAGATCTGGGTCCTTATCCCGGTGACGGCTGGATGTATTACAATGGATACCTGGTAATGACCACCGATTATACCACGGATATGGGTTACTCAACCGCTGCCGGAGACCCTACCAAACTCAGCGACTTGACGTACGACGACAACAACCGCTATTTCCGGTATAACTGGCAATACATGTACGAAGTGATTAGCAACGCCAATATTCTGCTGTCAAAAATCGATGCGGTGCCGATGGATGATGCCAAAAAACGAGGTGTTATCGCGCAAGCCCGTTTTCTGCGTGCATTAGCTTACAGAGATCTTACGGACGCCTGGGGGCCTGTGCCTTTGCTCACGGAAGTGATTCCTCCCGGTCAGACCGCAGGCATGCCGCTGACACCGGTAGCTGATATTGATAAGGTGATCATTGAGGATTGTAAATTCGGCGTTGAAAATCTGCCCGAAACCTGGGCGGCTTCAGACGGACTCTCCAGAGCTACCAAAGGCGCGGCAGCAGCCCTTCTGGCCAATGTATACCTTCGTGCGCATGATTATCAGAACGCCAGAACCTATGTAGATCAGATACTGGCATTGAGAGCAAAAGGGGTGTATCGTTTAAATCCTGACTTCAAGAATGTTTGGTCAGAAAGCAATAAGTTCGACAAAGGTTTTATATTCTGCATCCTTCACGAACCTGCGTTAAACGGGGGCGAAATCGCCAACCATTTTGGTCCGCTTGACAGCAAGGAAGTGCCCGACAGATGGCAGTATTACGGTGTGTCCCTCGAGTTTTGGAGAAAATACAGCGACCAGGATCCCCGAAAGCAATTCTTCTACTACAACTATGAAGGTGCCGCAGCCCGTGATGGTTCTACCAAGAACGGTTTCTTTTACATGATCCCCGCTCCGGGTCAGACCACGCCACCCGCTGATACCGTTAAGTTCCTGAAGAATGTTGCAACGAAAAAATATTCTTACGAAATGGTGTCCAATTCTTATTATGACGGACGTACCATATCCATATTCAGAATTGAAGATATTATTCTTTACAAAGCCGAGATCGAAAACGAGTTAAGCGGTCCCGCCGCCGCGCTGCCTTATATCAACGAGATCAGGGCACGTGCAGGAGCGCCAATATATGGCAGCACCGGGTTTCCCGTGCCGGGCTCCAAAGAAGAAATGGCTCAGAAGATCCTCGATGAGCGCGGGTTTGAGCTGGTGTTTGAATATAAGCGTCGCCCCGATTTAATCCGTTTCGGAAAGTATGAGTCAACTACGAATGCATACCTGCAGCAACGTGGTTTGCCGGCCAGGGCCAAACCCAACATGCGCTATTTCCCTTACCCGCTGTTAGATGCGCAGCTCAACAGCGCCATGGCGGCTGAGAACAAGAACAGGATGCCTTAATTCAATAAAACAACATGCAAAACCGCCGGAGGAATTTACCCCCGGTGGTTTTTTCATGATAGGACATTGTCAATTGATAATAGTCTGAACTATCTTATAATTAATACCTTTATTGATCAGCAATAAAACGTAACGCATGAAGAAAAGGTGGATTCTTATACTTTGCTTAATAGCCGCGGGAGCAGGCTCTGTACTTTACAGCTATAAGGCATTCGAAATAGAAAGTGTCCAACTGACGTCTTTGAATAATTCGGCCAACGCAGAAGTGGTAGAAGTGGTGTTAAATAAGGCTGCCCCGGTTGTGGTAGAATACTGGGAAGACGGCTCTTCTGAAGTATACCGAACCGTCCGCTCCGGATCAGCGAAACAACATTCAGTAAAGTTATTATTGCTCGAAGCCGGAACACGCTATCATTTCAGGGTCGTTATAGACCGGCTGATCAAAGTGACCTCTAAAGACATGGGTTTTCAGACTCGCCAGCAATCTCCCTGGTTGGTACGCAACTGGGTGAAGCAGGAAGATCATAAAAATGCAAAAGAATTGGCAGGTGGCCTGGTAATGCTTTGCAACGCCCGGTTGCCGGGGTATATCACCATGGTTGATGGCGAAGGGAAAATAAGATGGTATTGGCAGGTCGATGACATTGGCGTAAGAGCCGCCACACTTACGCCCAGGGGAACTATTTTAGCGATGTTGCGTCCACCCGTTGCTGATATCATCGACGATACTCCCAAGGAAGAAGCGGATAGCTTGAACAAGATGAAGGAATCGATCAGGCGGGGAGCTATCGGCTTTGCCGGCGGCACTGCCATTGCCGAAATCGACCTCTCCGGAAAAATGCTGTGGCGTATCAATATGGATACCGTGCTCAATGGGAAGTATAAAGTGATACACCATGATGTGCGGATGGACGAGAACGGCAATATTGCAACGCTCGTACGAAACCAGCTCCCTTTTGATATGTCAAAGATCGGCGGCTCCGGGATTGATACCCTGGGCGGGGAAGGAATTCTCGTGATCAATAACAAGGGACAAAAAGTGTGGGAATGGAATATCTGGGATCATTGGGATGTACTGAAAGATCCGTTCATCAAAGAGTTTGCCTACGATCGCTTTCATGCCAACTCGTTGAATTTCGATACCGACGGCAATTATCTTGTATCCGTCGCTATCGAAGACCAGGTATGGAAGGTCAACGCAACAACGGGAAACATCATGTGGAAGCTGGGAAAGAATGGCAGCTTCAAAATGGACAGTGCCCATTATTTCTCCTTTCAACATACAGTACAGATCAATCCGCGCGGCGAACTGATGATATTCGACAACTCCTTGTGGAAGCATCGTTCCGGCGCTTTGTCGTTTAAGCTCGACACGGTCAACTGGACAGCCACACCTTCCATCCAGGCAATGTTGCCCAAAGAAAAATACACGTCCCGGATGGGAAGTGCCTACCTGCTGCCCAATGACCGGCTGTTACAATGCAGTGCCAAGACCGGCAGCGTTCTTGTGACCGACCTCGGCGGAAAGATCCTTTGGGAATTGAATGCTTATTTTGTGCCTTACCGTGCAGAATACATACCGCCCGGCACCTGGGATGCCTTCTTTGTTAAGAAGTAGCCGTCCTGCTGAGCATCAATCATCCGGGCAAAAGCGGGAGCGTACAAGTGTTCTGCCTTTTTTCAAACGATCTCAACTCAAAATTACATGAGCCTTATATCCGGCATCCAGATGATCGGAACCCAAAGATCAGGTTCCAACTTGTTGAGGGTGATGCTCGACCAATCAACGGAAGTAGCATCTCCCCATCCGGCGCATGTGCTGGTCACTTTTATGCCTCTATTGCATTTATATGGCAACCTCGACGTGAAGGAACACTATACCCGGCTGGTCAGCGATGTAGTGGATTATATCAATGCCAACCCTGTGCCCTGGAGTGGTGTAGTGTTAGATAAGCAGGATATTACCGACCGTTTGCGCAAGCACGATCTGATCGAGTTAAACAGGATCATTTATGAGCGTGTAGCCGAAGCCGCAGGCGCGCGTTACTGGTGTTGCAAAAGCATGGCCAACGTCCACTATGCCGACGCGCTGGAAGCGGGTAATGAGAATTTGAAATATTTGTATCTCTATAGGGACGGGCGGGATGTGGCCGCTTCCTTTAAAAAAGCTATTGTAGGGGAGAAGCATATTTATCCGATCGCGCAACAGTGGACGCAAGATCAGGAGGCTTGCCTTCAGCTGGCAAAGAAGATCCCGGCTGAAAGATTCTATGCCCTCAGCTATGAGCAACTGATCAGCCGACCGGAAGAAACGATCAGGCAGCTCTGTGCCTTTCTCAATATCCGTTACGTGCCGGATATGTTACATTTTCATGAATCGCGGGAAGCCGCAGTCACTGCCGAAGCCGGTGCGATGTGGAATAACCTGCAAAAGCCGATCATGAAGCAAAACACCGGCACTTTTCAAAAAGTATTCGCCGGCGATGATCTGGAAATTTTTGAGCTGATCGCTGGCGATGTCCTGCTGCAGCTGGGATATCCCTTATACACCAGCCGCCAGCATCAGGCGCTGGTTAGCGACGAAGCGATCCGCGCTTACGATAAGGAAAATGAAGCATTAAAGAAAGCCTTCTATCAGCAGGCCGATGAACATGATATCGGGAAAAGAAAGCCGCAACTGTCTATTTTGAATCGTATCAAACAACAATATACATGATACCATATCTGGAATATTTACTGCCGTTGGTCAAGCAAGCCGGCGATGCCATTATGGAGATTTACAATAGCGAAGCAATCGAGGTTGCTTACAAGGATGATTATTCACCGCTGACCGCTGCTGATAGTGCCGCCCACGATATTTTGGTGGCCGGTCTGCAACAAATAGCCCCGCATATTCCTGTTGTGTCTGAAGAAGAAAAGAACCAGATCAATCCGGCGGAAGCTCCAACCTTCTGGTGTGTGGATCCGCTGGATGGTACCAAGGAGTTCATCAAAAAAAATGGTGAGTTCACTGTCAATGTAGCTTTGGTGGAAGATAACATGCCCATTCTCGGGGTTGTGTATGCACCGGCATTATCTACGTTTTATTTTGGAGCGAAGGCTTATGGAAGCTTTAAAAAAATGCATGAAACGCCGGCAGCACCAATCGGCGTAAGTGAGCGTACAGCTGATTGGATCGCTGTCGGCAGCAGGTCTCATCGACATGAGCACGAGGAACAGTTGTTGTCGACGCTGGGTGTGGCAAAAGTAATTTCCATCGGAAGTTCATTGAAGCTTTGCCTGGTAGCCGAAGGAGCGGCAGATATCTATTATCGTCACGGGCCGACGATGGAGTGGGACACAGCAGCCGGTCAGGCAGTAGTGATGAGTGCCGGTGGTAGTGTCCGAAACCTGGATGGTACACCATTTCTTTATGGGAAGCAGGGTTTACTGAACCCCGGGTTTCTTTGCACGTCCGGTATACTGAGTAACGTCTAAAGCCGGTCAGCCAACGCCGTATAAATTTTCAGGGCACAGTTTTCCGGATCATCTATATGGCTCAGCACGGTAAATGTTGGTGTGGCAGGTGGTTCAAAAGAAGCGCTTACGCCCGTGAAGCCTTTTAATATCCCCGTTCTCGCTTTTTCGTAAAGTCCCTTTGCATCCCTTTCCTCGCAGATCTGCAAGGGACAGTCAATGAAGATCTCATGGTAACGCTGGCCGAGAATTGCAGCGGTCATATTCCTGTATTCCTCTAGCGGAGTGATCAATGAACAGACACAAATGATTCCATTATCGCTTACGATACGCGCCAACTCTGCGGTTCGCCTGATGTTCTCCGCACGATCAGCAACGCTGAAACCAAGATCTTTATTGATGCCCGACCGCAGTTCGTCGCCATCGAGGATCAGGCACGAATGGCCCTTTTCGATCAACAGCTGCTGTAAATGCCGGGCAATCGTGGTCTTGCCCGCACCGGAAAGTCCCAGCAGCCATAATACAGCCTTCGTCTTTTGATCTTGCTTTGTCATGAGTGATCTCAAAAATTCATTTGATAAACAAAGCGGCAACCTGTATTTATAAAGATTTATTTCAGATGGTAAATAACAGGGCCACCAGAGCAGCAACAAATGTATTCAAAAAGTTTACCGCATTATTACTCAGATAGCCATTTTCTTCCAGCGTGGCGCCGATGAGCGAATCCATTAAATTGCCTATTGTGCCGGCTATTATAATGATCCAGCAATCGGTGGTCCATCCAAAGAAAAGCGCGTAAATAATGGCGATGACGCTGCTCCCGGCAAGTCCGAGCGAGGTTCCTTCTGCGCTCACCACACCGTTTGCGCCGTGGATACCTCTTTGAAAGGTTCGCACATTATAAAAGCGCTTGCCGTATACATTTCCCAGTTCAGACGAAACGGTATCTGCTGTTGCGGACGCAAAACAGGAGGCAATCAAAACCGGTGCTGCAAAGTCATTATCCGGAAAGGCGTAAGTCGT
This sequence comes from Niabella sp. ZPM-14, assembly GCF_055693045.2. Lineage (NCBI taxonomy): Bacteria > Pseudomonadati > Bacteroidota > Chitinophagia > Chitinophagales > Chitinophagaceae > Niabella > Niabella sp. ZPM-14. The sequence goes on along the minus strand of NZ_CM181148.1, from coordinate 1,134,313 downwards.
GACGCCTGCAACGGCCGCCATACCCGCGTTAGCAAACACCTGGGCTGCGTTGCGCCGCCCCTTCTGCGCTTCGTGAAGATTGTCGCGAACCTTGACCTCCCATCGCCAGCCCGTAGCGATCACACCTGCTATAAAGAAGGCTGCCATAGCGGCTATCCCGGAGAATCCGGCACCCACGTAAATGCAGGTAGCCAAAATGCCTCCAACCAATGCTCCGGTGACAGTCAGTTTTTTTAGCGCAATGCTAAGTATCATGCCTGTGGCAATAACGAAAACGATTATCCAGTTGAAATGATACATAGCAGTGTGCAAGATAGGTTGCGGCCGTCATTTAAGCTAAGCCGATGCAGTATTTTTAAAAGCTTTTCCGGTGTTACCCTGTCACGGGGCAACTGCATCTGACGAAAGGGCGTCCTGCTTGTTGTGGAATAACTTCCTAAAAGCCTGGAACCGGATTAAAGCTCGATAGGCTTCTTAATATGAATGGATCGTGCCTGCGGCGCTCAATGACGACGGGACCATTTAACCCTACCGAATCGCGCGTTATTGAATAAAAACGAAACTGAGGTTCTCATTGCATAACCGGTCCGTCTCGGAATGTTACCATTTTGGATCTGTCCGCGTGCACCCTTAAAAAATATTTGTTTATTACAATTAATCCGTTAAATTTGCTCCGCAATTAAAAGTATACAGTGGCAACAACACGATTTTTTACCGGTTTCTATTTTAGCTTCTTTTTTAAAATGAAGCCGGGAATGCTTTAGTTGAAATGAAACAAAACGAATTAAAATACTCAACATAAAAAAAATCCCGGCAAAGAAAGCCGGGATTTTTTTTATAACGCGCCTGTCCAAGCAGCGCATCGGAAAAGAAAACATATGGAGCAAAAGCTGGTAGGAAGTACATCGGGAGGCAGTAAAGCCGCCCACGCCGAAACAGGCAACGCCTCATCCTGGGGGAAGTCCGGAGGTGCCGTTCATCATATGGCGATCCAGGGTTTTGAAGGATGTTTTCACCAGCAGGCTGCTAACCATTTTTTCGATAAGAAAGTGACCGTCGAATGCTGCACTACGTTTAAGGACGTAATGATCGCTGCCAAAGACAGCAGCCGCACGGACGGATGTATTATGGCCATAGAAAATTCTATCGCCGGCAGCATTCTTCCCAATTATAACCTGATACAAAGCAGCAACCTCAAGATCGTGGGCGAGGTCTACATGCAGATCCATCAGAACCTGCTTGTCAACCGGGGTGTTACCCTCGAAGACATCAGGGAAGTGCATTCGCATACCATGGCGCTGCAGCAGTGTTATGAATTCCTGGATCAGTACAAATGGAAGTTGGTAGAAACGGATGACACGGCGCTGAGCGCGAAACATATCTCGCAGTACAAAAGCAAGCACATAGCGGCCATCGCGAGCAGCCTGGCTGCAGAGATTTATGACCTTGATGTTCTGGCGCCCAAAATTCAGACCCTGAAAAAAAACTATACCAGGTTCCTCGTTTTAAAAAGGCCTGAAGATATTCCGGAGGTTCAGACAGGAAACAAGGCGTCCATCAATTTTCAAACAATTCACAAAGAAGGGGCGCTGGCAAGAGTGCTGGGCGTGTTGGCCATTCACAAAGTCAATCTTTCCAAACTTCAAAGCTTCCCGATCCCCGGATCAGAGTTCAAGTATCAGTTTCATGCGGATCTGGAGTTCGACAACATCAAGACGTTCGAACGGGTGATAGAAAAACTGCGGCCATTGACAGAAGCGATCAAAATTTACGGTATTTATAATAAAGGCATATGGAAGTAGCAAAAAGATTGCAGGGAGTAGGAGAGTATTATTTTTCTCAGAAGCTGCGTGAGATCGATGACCTCAACAAGCAGGGAAAAAATATTATCAATCTCGGAATCGGAAGTCCCGATCTGCCGCCCCATCCGGATGTGGTCAAAGTATTATTTGAAGAGGCGCAAAAGCCTAACGTGCATGGATACCAGAATTACAAAGGTAGTCCTGTCCTGCGGAAGGCCTTTGCCGACTGGTATCAGCAGTGGTATGGCGTGCAGCTCAACCCGGATACAGAAGTGTTACCGCTGATCGGGAGCAAAGAAGGGATCATGCATATCTGCATGACCTACCTGAATGAAGGAGATGCAGTACTGGTGCCCAATCCGGGCTATCCCACCTACCGCAGCAACGTGACCATCGCCGGTGGTGTTTGTATCAATTATGAATTAAAAGAGGAAAATCACTACCAGCCTGATTTTGAAGCGATCGGGCAGCAGGACCTGAGCCGTGTTAAGCTGATGTTTGTCAACTATCCGCAAATGCCTACCGGTCAGCAGGCCGATCAGGAAGTGTTTAGCGAGCTGATCGCTTTTGCAAAAAAGCATCATATACTGATCGTTCATGATAACCCTTATAGTTTCATCCTGAACGATAACCCTGCGAGTTTGCTAAGTGTTGAGGGGGCCAGAGAGGTAGTGATCGAGTTGAACTCGTTAAGCAAATCGCACAATATGGCCGGATGGCGTGTGGGCGTGCTTTGTGGCGCAGCAGACAGGATCAATGAAGTGTTGCGATTCAAAAGCAATATGGACAGTGGCATGTTTTTACCACTGCAGCTTGCAGCTGCCAGGGCACTTTCGCTGGGCAAAGAGTGGCACGATGAAGTGAACCGCGTCTATGCCGGGCGTCGCGAGAAGGTATTCGAGCTTCTCGACCTGTTGGGATGCAGCTATGCAAAAAACCAGGTAGGTATGTTTGTGTGGGCCAGGATCCCGGCTCAATATAAAGACTGCTATGAGATCGCCGACAAAGTGTTATACGAAGCGAACGTATTTATTACGCCGGGCGGGATCTTTGGAAGTGCGGGCGAACAATATATCAGGATCAGCCTTTGCGGTGCGGTAGAGCGATTCACCGATGCGATCGCCAGGATACAGAAAAGCTTCGGAAAATAATTGCGTAACAGTTCAATCATCGTTATGAGCTTGATCAAAGAAAATCGGAATACAGAGCGGCCGGGAAATGCGCGCAGGAAGATCGCCATTGTAGGCGTGGGCCTGATCGGCGGTTCGATGGCCTTGCAGCTGCACGAAAAGAAGTTGTCTTCCAGACTGATCGGTGTGGAAGCCAGCAACCAACATGCGGAGCAGGCGCTGGAATATGAGCTGGTGGACGAAATATTGCCGCTGGAACAAGCGGTAGCACAGGCCGAAGTGATTGTCATGACGGTGCCGGTCAATGTGCAGGTTTCTTTGTTACCACAGGTTTTAGACCTGATCAATGACAGCCAGATCGTGGTCGATATGGGTTCCACCAAGTCTGACGTTATTGCCGCAGTGCAACATCATCCCCGGCGTGGACGCTATGTAGCCACGCATCCCATGTGGGGTACGGAATATAGTGGCCCCAAAGCCGCTGTGCGTGGGGCCTTCGAGGGGAAGGCGGTGATCCTTTGCAATCGCAAAGACAGTGATGCCGACGCCGTGGCGTGGGTAGAAAAAATGTACCGGAAGATCGGGATGCGGATCGTTGATATGGATGCCAAAGCACATGATCTGCACGTCGCCTACGTCAGTCATATTTCGCATATCACGTCTTTTGCGCTCGCCAATACGGTATTGGAAAAAGAAAAGGTAGAAAGCGCCATTTTCCAGATCGCATCAGCGGGTTTTGAAAGTACGGTGCGCCTCGCAAAAAGTAACCCGGCCATGTGGGTACCGATCTTTCTGCAAAACAAGGACAATATACTTGATGTATTGACAGAGCATATCGATCAGCTCAACCGGTTTAAAGATTACATCGCCAACAGCGATAAGGAAAACTTACAATCGCTGATAACAGATGCCAATAAAATCAACAGAATCATAAAATAAAAATTAAATTTGCGGGTCTTGCACCTTCCCTTCAGCGAAGGTTTGGGGTGAGACCAGTTATTCAACAACATCAATAATTATATCTCATGAGCACTCAGCAGGTTTCATCAAAAGAAAAAATCAAAGAATTATGGGCTAAAAGGCCAATCATTGTCAGCGGTCCATGCAGCGCAGAGACTGAAGAACAGGTATTGGAAACAGCGCAACAACTGGCAGCAACCGGTAAAGTAGACATGCTACGCGCTGGCATCTGGAAGCCCCGTACCAAACCGGGCATGTTTGAAGGAATCGGCGCAAAAGGGTTGCCCTGGTTACAAAAAGCCAAACAAATTACCGGCCTGCCTACCGCTATTGAAGTAGCAACGGCTAAGCAGGTGCAGGATGCTCTGACTTTTGATGTTGATGTACTTTGGATCGGTGCGCGCACCACAGTAAACCCTTTCAGCGTGCAGGAAGTAGCCGACGCTCTAAGAGGTGTAGATGTACCCGTTCTGGTAAAGAACCCGATCAACCCCGATCTGGAATTGTGGAGCGGCGGCGTAGAAAGGATTGCCCGCGCAGGTATCAAGAATTTAGGTCTGATACACCGCGGTTTCTCTTCTTACGGGAATACCCAATACCGCAATGCACCCATGTGGCACCTGGCCATTGAGATGAAACTAAAATATCCTGAATTACCGATATTCAACGATCCATCCCACATTTGCGGCAAGCGCGATACCCTGATGGAAGTGGCCCAAAAAGCGATTGACCTTGATTACGACGGGTTAATGATCGAAAGCCATATCGATCCGGACAATGCGTGGAGCGATGCCAAACAACAGGTAACGCCCGCCCGTCTGAAAGAAATGATGGACGAGATCATCTGGAGAAAAGAAGACGTAGACAACCAGGATTATCACCAGGCGCTGGAGAAACTTCGCCAGCAGATCAACCACCTGGATGACGAAATGCTGCAAATCCTTTGTCAGCGTATGAAAATTGCCGATCAGATCGGACAATATAAAAAAGACAACAATATCACGATTTTACAGCCGGGTCGCTGGCAGGAAATTATCGAGAAAACAGCTGCCCGTGGTGAGAAGCTGGGCCTGAGCCGCGACTTCCTGAACAAATACTTAGATGCTGTTCACCTCGAAAGCATCAACCATCAGAAAAAAGTGATGGACGCTTAATAGATCCTGGCGCGGCGATGAGGGAAGGGTTTTGTGATGAGGCGATGTGTTGGAACCTTTGGGGTAATCCTCGGATCCTACATGTCTGGTTGATCGCCTCCCTTGTAGTTATGCAGGAAAAACAGATCTCACAGGTTTTTAAAAATCTGTGAGATCTCATTATAACGTTATCAACGCCAATAAATCTCATCATCCTGATGCAGACCATAAAATTCTCTAACGCTTCCACCGATTTCTATTTTGACAGCTCGCTTCAACAGTTGGGCAAGATCGTTGACAAACGCAGCATGATCGTGCTTACCGATCAAAACGTTTTTGATGCTCATTCTGGAAAGTTCAAAGGTCTCAACACGATTGTGATCCCTGCGGGGGAAGAGCACAAAAGGCAATCCACTGTTGATGATATTATCTTAAAGCTGATCCAGAACAAAGCAGACCGTAAATCTGTACTGGTAGGCGTTGGCGGGGGCGTAGTAACAGACCTTACGGGGTATGTGGCTTCTGTGTACATGCGCGGTATCCGGTTTGGGTTTGTGCCCACTACCATTCTTGGATTGGTAGATGCTTCCATTGGTGGAAAAAACGGCATTGATGTAGGCGTATACAAAAACATGGTTGGGATCATCCGTCAGCCGTCTTTTTTACTGCATGATCTTTCTTTGCTGAAGTCTTTGCCTCAAAAAGAATGGCAGAACGGCTTTGCAGAGATCATCAAACATGCTTCCATCAAAGATGCCCCGCTGTTCAGGCAGCTGGAACAGCATTCCTTAGCTGATTACCAGAAGGTTCCCGCCTTACTCGCAGACCTGGTAAAGAGAAATGCTTTGATCAAAACCAAAGTGGTGCAGAAAGATGAATTTGAAAAAGGAGACAGGCGATTGCTCAATTTCGGACATACCATCGGGCATGCGATCGAGACACAATATAACCTGATGCATGGCGAGGCCGTTGCCATCGGCATGGTATACGCCTGTGACATATCGCGCCAGTTAAAAGGCTTTGATAGTTCAGAGCGGGTGCAGTCGCTGATTGAAAAGTATCAATTGCCCACTGCTATTGAGTTTGACGCAAAGAAAGTTTTCGAGGTGTTGGCGATGGACAAAAAAAGAGTGCAAAAAGAGATGAACTTTGTCTTGCTCGAAAAAATAGGCAAAGCTGTGGTGCATCCCATTCCGTTAAAGCAACTAGAAAAGATCATTAATAAATTATAAGTATAAAAGGACCTCACAGTTTGTTAAGTGTGTCAGGTTCTTTTAGATATAAAATCCTCAATCAGTAATGAAAATAACCGTTTCACCATCCACACTGGAAGGCAATATACTCGCGGCAGCTTCCAAAAGTTCCATGCAGCGCGCTTGCGCGGCGGCCCTGGTGGCAGCTAAAAGATCCGTTATTTATAATCCCGGACATAGTAATGATGACAAAGCCGCAATGGGTATTATTGAGGCTCTGGGCGCTGTTATCGAAAAAGGACGCGAAGATATGGTAGTAGATAGTACCGGCTTTTCTGTGGCCTCGTCCGTGTCTCATATGAACGGAGACCAGGGCGGTGCCATCAATTGTGGAGAAAGCGGATTAAGCATTCGCATGTTTACGCCTTTGGCGGCGTTGACCAGCAATAAGATCACCATCAATGGCGAGGGAAGCCTGGTTACAAGGCCCATGGATTTTTTTGATGAAATATTACCGCAGGTTGGCGTTACGATCCAGTCCAACGACGGTAAGCTTCCCCTTGTGATACAGGGACCTTTGAGGCCGGCCAATATCACGATCGACGGATCGCTGAGCTCCCAGTTTTTAACAGGCTTGCTGCTGGCTTATGCGGTGGCTCCGTTTGAAAGCGATACGGTTTCGATTAAAGTAAACAACTTAAAAAGCAAACCCTATATTGACCTGACGCTGGACGTTATGAACCAGTTTGGTTTAAATGTTCCCGAAAATAAAAATTACGAGGAATTCGTTTTTCATAAACAGGAAGCAGTGCGCGAAAAGACCGATACACGTTACACCGTCGAAGGCGATTGGAGCGGAGGGGCCTTTCTTTTGGTGGCTGGCGCTATTGCCGGCAACATAACTGTTCGCGGTCTGAGCATGTCCAGTACCCAGGCAGACAAAAAAATTACAGAAGCATTGATGAGTGCCAACGCAGGCATTGCCATGGAAGCTAAAGGAATCAAACTTCATAAAACGGATATGCAGGCCTTTGAATTTGATGCTACCGACTGTCCCGACCTGTTTCCTCCTTTAGTGGCACTGGCGGCCTATTGCAAAGGAACCACCAAGATAAAAGGGGTTAGCAGGCTGGCGCATAAAGAAAGTGATCGCGGTGTCACCTTGCAGGAAGAGTTTGGCAAAATGGGATTGAGGATCGACCTGGACGGAGATATCATGCAGGTACATGGCGGACAAGGGTTGAAAGGAGCGGCGGTGCATTCCCGGCATGATCATCGCATTGCGATGGCTTGTGCGGTAGCCGCATTGGCGGCTGAAGGCGACACCACCATTGAGGAAGCGCAGGCGGTAAATAAGTCCTATCCTGATTTTTACGATCATATTAAATCCCTGGGTGCGCAGGTGAGCGGGGGATTGCAGATTGTGATGTAAGCCTGCACCTGGTCTGACCGTCCCGGTCTGACCAGTTTTTCGATAAATTCACAAGCTGATACAATAAAATATTTCTATGAACTCTTTTGGCCGACTTTTCAAAGTGCAAATTTTTGGTGAATCCCACGGCGATGGCGTGGGTATTGTGATCGACGGGTGTCCGGCCGGACTGAATGTTCCGGTGGAAGACTTTCTGCCCGATATGGAACGCCGCAAAGGCGGAACACAAAAGGGCGCTACACCCCGGAAAGAAGACGATATTCCTATTTTCAGAAGTGGGATTTTCAACGGCAAGACGACCGGTTTTCCCATCATGATATTCTTTGAGAATAAGAATACGCGCAGCGGTGATTATGAAAAGCAGCGCAGCTTTCCGCGCCCCGGGCATGCCGATTTTGTAGCGCATAAAAAATTTGGTGGGTTTGAAGACTTCAGAGGCGGCGGCCATTTCAGCGCAAGACTGACCACGGGCCTGGTGGGTGCGGGCGTCATCGCTAAAAAATTGTTGAAAAATATTTCTGTTGAAGCAAAAGTGATCAGGATCGCCGGCGAAACCGACCTCGAAAAAGGATTGCAAAAAGGTATCGACGCCAAAGATTCTGTCGGAGGTGTCATTGAATGCCGTGTCAATGGTTTGCCCCTCGGATTGGGTGAGCCTCATTTCGATTCGGTAGAATCGCTGATCGCCCATGCCATGTTCTCTATACCGGCTGTTAAAGGTGTGGAATTCGGAAGTGGCTTCGCGGCCGCTGAAATGTTTGGAAGCCAGCACAACGACGCGATCGAAAATATGGATGGGAAAACCAAAACCAACCACGCAGGCGGCATTGTAGGCGGTATTACCAATGGTAACGAACTGGTATTCCGCATAGCAGTAAAACCCACGGCTTCTACACCCAAGGAACAACACAGTCTGAACTGGGATACAGGCAACATGGAAGATTTTTCCGTAAAAGGCCGCCACGATCTATGCGTAGCCTTGCGGGCACCCGTTATCGTGGAGGCGGCGACTGCCATCGTGCTGGCCGACCTGATGATGCAGGAGCAGCAGATTCCCCGTGTCATCAGCTAAACATTTTTTATCAGATACGCCTCTCAATCAGCATTAAAACACCGGTTCATAGTTCTTTGGCATGTTTTTTAATATTAATTTGGTAACTAATATTACCAAACCCTAAAAAGTAAAAAACTATGAGCATACTATCATGGATCATTTTCGGTTTAATCGCTGGTGCTATCGCTAAAGCTTTACACCCTGGCAAAGATCCCGGTGGCTGGATCATCACTATTATTATCGGTATTGTGGGAGCCTTGTTAGGCGGTTGGATCAGTACGTTGTTGGGAACGCCGGTGACGGACAACTGGAGCATCAAAGGCTTCTTATTTGCCGTGGTGGGTGCCGTCCTGCTGCTTTGGATCTATGCGATGGCCACACGAAGACGCAGTTAACAAACCTTTTTTTATAAAGAGCTTGTCTCGGGGTGAAACCACACCTGGAGGCAAGCTCTTTTATTTTTGCGATACCCTTCCTTCAAAAAACTATTTCAAAACAAAAATGTTATAGTATTTTCATTTTCATAAGCCACTTCGCGAATATGAATGCAAAAGCAACCGGCATCCCGTATGCACAAACTCATTTCTTTTCCAAGCTCGTGTTGGATTATCTTGATGGAAGCGAGGCGCTGCGGGCCTTTTATAAACATGCGCCGCAGCCAGAAGCACTTCAGCAAGTGATCGATGAAAGGGGCAAAAAGACAGTAGATCGCGAACTGCTGCATCAGGCCTTGCTGGAACAGTACAACGGGGTAACCATCACAGATGAAGTGGCCCAGCACCTGGCACTGCTCAAGGAAAGTAACACGTTCACCATTACAACTGCCCATCAGCCCAATATCTTCACAGGGCCGCTTTACTTTATTTATAAAATTCTGCATGCGATCCGGCTGGCCGAATATTGCAGGCAGCAATTTCCCCAACACCATTTTGTTCCGGTTTATTATATGGGTAGCGAGGATGCCGACCTGGATGAATTGGGCCATATCTATCTGAACCAGGAAAAACTCGAATGGCAGACCACGCAGACAGGCGCCGTGGGCCGCATGAAGGTTGATGACCGGTTGTTGGAACTGGTTAACAGGATAGAAAAAGAAATCGGTGTATTGCCGCATGGCGCATCCATTATGGCTGCCGTTAAAACCTTTTACACTAAGGATACGCTGATACAAGATGCTACGCTGCATTTTGTCAATCATTTATTCGGACGCTTTGGCTTGTTGGTCGTAGTCCCTGATCAGCGGTGGTTGAAATCAGCAGGCAAAGAATTGTTTAAAGATGAGTTGTTGCATCAACGTTCCGCCGCCATCGTGGCGCAAGCGGCCGGGCAGCTTACCGAGAACGGTTACAAAGCCCAGGCTTCCGGTCGGGACATCAACCTGTTTTATCTGAAAGAGGATGGACAGCGGTTAAGGATCGAAAAGAGCGGCGACCGCTGGAAGGTGCTGGATACCGATATCAGCTTCGACGAACCGGCACTGATGCAAGAAGTGGATGCCTGTCCCGAAAGGTTCAGCCCCAATGTGATCCTTCGGGGCCTTTTTCAGGAGATGATCCTGCCCAACATTGCGTTTATCGGGGGTGGGGGAGAGCTGGCTTACTGGCTGGAGCTGAAAGACATCTTTGACCACTATGAAGTGCCGTATCCGATGTTGGTATTAAGGAATTCCTTTTTGCTGATCAACCAGCGACAGATGGAAAAGGCGGCTAAGCTGGGCTTGACGGCTGGCGATCTGTTTAAGAATAGTTTGCATCTCAAAAGCAAATGGGTCACCCAGCATTCCGAAAACAATGTATCGACCATGGAGGCCCTGGCCACCGTGCAGGAAGTATTTGACCAATTGTCGCGTCAGGCGGCACAGATTGACACCACGCTTAAAGGTCATGTGTATGCGCTGCAAAAACAGGAAGAAAAGAAACTGGTGACCTTAGGAAAGAAATTCCTGAGGGCTGAAAAAAGAAACCATACGGATGCCATGCGGCAGATCGATGCGCTGAAACAGCAACTGTTCCCTTTCAATAATCTCCAGGAGCGGATGGATAACGTGCTGGTCTATTATGCGACTTACGGGCCAGATCTGATCGATTTATTATATGAGCATTCCGGCGTCCTGGACCAGCAATTCACGATCCTCGAAGTGAATTAATCGAAATGATTGTCGTATCCTTTTTCTTTCAGGGTCGTTACTTTTCGCAGCACTTCTTCCTGAAGGCCTGCTTTATAATTTTCAATATTTTTTCCCACCATTTCATCGTGTGTTCCAATTATTTGTGCGGCAAGAATGCCCGCGTTCTTAGCGGCGTTTAAGGCAACGGTCGCTACCGGCACGCCGTTAGGCATTTGCAGGATCGACAGCACGCTGTCCCAGCCATCAATGGAATTGCTCGATTTAACCGGTACGCCGATCACAGGTAACGGCGTCAGGGAGGCCACCATGCCCGGCAGGTGGGCTGCTCCCCCGGCTCCGGCAATGATCACTTTTAATCCTCTCGATTTAGCTTTTTGAGCATACTCCATCATGCGTACGGGCGTTCGGTGAGCGGAGACCACTGTTAGCTCATAATCAACGCCTAACTCCTTTAGAATATCCGCTGCAGCCTGCATCACATTCAGATCGCTGTCGCTGCCCATAATAATTCCTACTGTTACTGCCATAGACTGCAAAGGAAACACAAAATAGGATCGCCGGCAAATAATATTGGCCGGTCAACAGTTGAAAAATCAATGAAAACGTGCGGAAAGAGAGGTTAACTGTTAAAATTTTCTTATAGCAGCATTGGTCATACAATAAAAGGCTTTTAACAGGCGTTATATCTACTTGCCTATTAAAAACCTATACATCCTGGTCGGAATAATATTATTTTTATTTAATATAACTTATTTAAGCATGCGATTAAAAAACAATTTGCGGCTACTAAGTCTTTTTGTGATACCGGTAGCCTTTATATCATGGACAATAAACAAAATTGAGGCCAAAAATGAGACCCGCTCAGTTGCCGTGGCGCCTGCCAAAGCACCAGCGAGCCCATTAGAAGCCATCGAGGTAGTATACGATAGTCTTGGATTGGATCACAAAGGACTTTCTCATGATGCTTTTGAATATGCCGTACAGGGATTCACTAAGCTGGAGCAGGAAGGAGTACTGGAAAACGATTCGATCCTTACGATCATTGACTTTGATCAACCTAGTTCCCAGAAAAGATTATATATTCTGGACGTGAAGAATTATAAAATGTTATTCAATACCTGGGTGGCGCACGGAAAGAACACAGGCAGAGAAAGGGCAGAATCGTTTAGTAATACCAATTCTTCCTACAAAAGCAGCCTGGGTTTTTACATGACGGATGTAACTTATACAGGCAGCAAAGGATACTCTTTAAAGTTAAAGGGATTGGAAGATAAGTGGAATGACAACGCGATGCGACGTGCGATCGTGATTCACGGCGCGCCTTATGTGAGCCAGTCTTTCATTGATGCGCAAGGTTATATCGGGCGCAGCCACGGTTGTCCCGCGATACCCGTGTCGCTTACCAAGCCGATCATCTCAACGATCAAGAATGGCAGCTGCTTGTTCATCTATAACAAAAGCTACAAGCCGTCCGGCCGTTTTGCGATGAGCTAGTGAAAGCATTAGTCACCGAAGCGAACCGCGTGACCATAATCATAACAGGACTTCTTTCGAGCGGAAAATCAATAAAAAGAAAATGTTATACAACTAAAAATTGGTCTGCAATAAATTTACTTTTATATTTGCGTCCATGAACAAGGAAATAACTCTTTTTTGGTGGTGGCATACAAACTCTACAGGGGTATTGTAACGCCATACATCCAAGAAAGATGAATGATACAAAAGAACCCCGGTTAAGCCGGGGTTTTTTATTGGTCAAACCTTAATTGCTTCGATAACAATATGCAAAAGATCAAAATTAAAACGACAGTAGCTTCCATGCTGGCAGACGTGTTCACGCCGGTGGGGATTTATCTCAGGCTTCGTGACCGGTTCCGCGACACCGTTCTTTTAGAAAGCACCGACAACCACGTCACTGAAAACAGCTGGTCTTTTATCGGCGTCAATGCCATCGGGGGAATTGAAATATCATCCGGTGAAAAGATCGAGCAGAAATTACCCGGTAAAACGGCGGAAGTCATTCCTTTTGATCAAACGGTTGCCATTGCTGATATCCTTAACGGATTCATGCAGCAGTTTGAGATAGAAGCTACTTCAGACAAGGTCGCAGCTTATGCGCAAGGACTTTACGGATATACTTCTTATGATGCCATCCGGTTTTTCGAAACCATACCCGGCGCTAGTTTTACGGTGGACGAGGATGCGATCCCGCTGATGCGCTACCGTTTGTACCAATACGTTATTGCCATCAATCATTTCAAAGACGAACTGTTCATTTGTGAGAATGAAATCGAAGGACTGGAAAGTGATAAAGCGGCTTTGACTTCCCTGATCCGGGGAAGAGATGTGCCGGTATACCCGTTCAGCATCCAGGGGGCAGAAAGCTCTAACATGACTGATGATGACTACCGGAACATGGTCCAGAAGGGTATTGCCCATTGCTATCGCGGCGATGTATTTCAGATCGTATTGAGCCGCAGGTTTCAGCAGTCCTTTAACGGTGACGAATTCAATGTTTACCGCGCTTTGCGCAACATCAATCCATCTCCTTATTTGTTTTTCTTCGATTATGGTGATTACAAAATACTGGGTTCTTCGCCGGAGTCGCAGCTCATTATCAACAACGGGAAAGCCGTCGTGCATCCTATCGCAGGCACTGTGAAGCGGACCGGAGATGACAAGCTTGATGCGGCAGAAACATTGCGTTTAGAAAATGATCCGAAGGAAAACGCCGAGCACGTGATGCTCGTTGACCTGGCGCGCAACGATCTCAGCCGTGGTTGTGAGCATGTAAAAGTGGCCCATTTCAGGGAAACGCATTTTTACTCTCATGTGATTCACCTGGTAAGCGAAGTGGTAGGGGATGTAAACAAAGACACGAACCCGTTTGATCTGCTCGGTAAAACCTTTCCTGCCGGCACCCTTAGCGGTGCCCCCAAGATCAAAGCGATGGAGCTGATCAGCAAGTATGAACCTACGGCGCGCAGCTATTATGGCGGAGCGGTAGGGTTTATAGGATTTAACGGCAGCTGCAACCAGGCCATTATGATCCGCACGTTCCTGAGCCGTAATAATACATTGTATTACCAGGCAGGCGCAGGTGTAGTTGCAGCCAGTGTGCCCGAAAGTGAACTGCAGGAAGTCAATAATAAATTAGGTGCGCTGAAAAAAGCTCTTGAAGTAGCGCAGCACATTCAGTAAAAATAGTGGGTTGCCGATTCGCATTGATCAGTAAGTAACCACCAAGCATGGACAAATAAAAAAAATATGAAACTGCTCGTTTTTGATAATTACGATTCTTTCACCTATAACCTGGTACATCTTGTAGAGAAGATCTTGCACCAGAAAGTAGATGTGTACCGCAACGACCGTATTCCCCTCGAACAGGTGCAGCAATATGATAAGATCATCCTTTCGCCGGGTCCGGGGATACCGGAAGAAGCAGGCCTGCTGTTGCCTTTGATCAAAGAGTATGCGCCTTCCAAATCCATACTGGGCGTGTGTTTAGGGCAACAAGCGATCGGGCAGGTATTTGGAGGCAAGCTCTCCAACTTGTCTGCGGTTTATCATGGTGTCGCAACCAATTGTCAGCTGGTCAAAGCAGACGATAAATTGTTCAAAGGGTTGCCCCAACAGATCGAAGTGGGACGGTATCATTCATGGGTTGTAGACAAAGAGGGTTTTCCGGAAGATCTTGAAATTACTGCGGTCGACGAAAACAACATGGTGATGGCTTTGCAACACAAGACCTTCGATGTGCGCGGCGTGCAATTTCACCCGGAAAGCGTGTTAACACCCACGGGCGAACAGATGTTAAGAAACTGGTTAGCGGCCTGATCTGAACAATGATACACCATCAGTGAACAACCATTGATGTGATTACGCCGGAAATTAAAAAAATTAGAACAAGGATGAAAAAGATACTGAGCTTACTGTTTGAACATAAGACATTAGACAGATCGACAGCCCGGGAAGTGCTGGTCAACATCGGCAAGGGCGTTTATAACGAGCATGAGGTGACTGCATTCATGACGGTGTTCCTGATGAGAAGCATTACCCTTCAGGAACTACAAGGCTTCCAGGATGCGCTGCTGGAGCTTTGTGTGCCTATTGACTTTGGCGGGATGCAGACCATTGATATTGTGGGCACCGGCGGCGATGGAAAAAATACATTTAATATTTCAACGCTTTCCTGCTTTATCGTGGCTGGTGCGGGATATAAAGTCGCTAAACATGGCAACTACGGCGCATCAGCGATCAGTGGGTCATCCAATGTGATCGAATCGATGGGGTACCAGTTTAAAAATGACAACGCCCGTCTGCAGCAGGAGCTGGAAGCGGCCAATATCTGCTTCTTACATGCACCGCTTTTCCACCCCGCTTTAAAGAACGTGGGACCGATCCGGAAAAACCTGGGCATGCGTACTTTCTTCAATATGCTGGGGCCGCTCGTGAACCCGGCTGCACCATCCTTCAGTATCATCGGTGTGTATAACCTGGAGATGGCAAGGCTTTATAATTATCTGTTGCAGCAGCAATCGCGTGAATTCGCGATCGTGCACGGCCTGGATGGTTATGATGAGATCTCCCTGACCGGAGACAGCAAACTGTTCACCCGTACCGGTGAAAAAATATTATCAGCGACGCAATTAGCAGGAATGGAAGTGCAGCCGGAAGCGATAACCGGCGGTAACACCGTTGCAGAAGCTGCTGATATTTTCAAGACCATTATAGAAGGGAAGGGAACGGCTGCACAGGAAGCGGTTGTGTTGGCCAATGCTGCTGTTGCGCTCCATGTAACCGGGGCTTTCAAGAGCTATGACCATGCCTTCGAAGCGGCTACCGACAGTCTTAAAAGTGGTCAAGCACATCAATGTTTACAAAAGTTGATCTCATTACAATAATTTGCAGGATTGTTAAAGCCCTGAATTTCGTATGAATATATTAGATACTATCATCGCTCATAAAAAGACAGAAGTGGCCGCCCGTAAAGCAGCCACGCCTGTGAAAGAACTTGAAACGCGTGCAGCTTTCATGCGCCCTGTATATGCACTTTCCACTGCACTAACGCAGGAGGGATCCACCGGGATCATTGCTGAATTTAAGAGAAAATCTCCGTCGAAAGGTTTTATTAAGGAACATGCGGACGTGATGGAGATTACCACCGCTTACAAGCGATATGGTGCGGCATGCCTGTCGGTATTGACCGACGAGTCTTTTTTTGGCGGCAGCGACGACGACCTGAAACAAGCACGAAGCAATGAGATTCCCATTTTGAGAAAAGATTTTATAGTGGACGAATACCAGATCGTAGAGGCGAAGTCCATTGGCGCGGATGTCATTTTGCTGATTGCCGCCTGCCTGACCCCTGCTGAAGTGAAGCACCTGGCGACCTTTGCACAGTCTCTGGGGCTGCAGACGATACTTGAGCTGCATGCAGAAGAGGAGCTGGATCATATCTGCGATGCCACACCTATTGTAGGCATCAATAACCGTGATCTTAAAACTTTTGCTGTAGATATTGAACGCAGTCTGCGCATGGCGGAACGCTTACCGAAAGAAAAAATAAAAGTGGCGGAAAGCGGAATTGATAAGATCGATGATATATTACTATTCAAACAGAACGGCTTTAAAGGGTTCCTGATCGGTGAGTATTTTATGAAACAGGAAAACACACCTGCCGCTTTTGAAACCTTCGTTCAACAACTGAAAGCAGCTCAATGACACGGCTTCAACTAAAAGTATGCGGCATGACTTCTGTTCAGCAGGTGAAGGACCTGGTGGACATGGGTGTCGATTATGCCGGGTTTATTTTTTATGACCGTTCGCCACGTTTTGTAGGCGATCGCATTCAACCCGAAGATCTCAAAGCCATAACCAGCATACAGAAAACAGGTGTATTTGTCAACGAGTCAGCGGAGGTCATTACGGAAATGGTGGACCGGTACGGCCTGCAGGCGGTGCAGCTGCACGGCGATGAAACACCGGAGTTGTGCAAAATGCTGCAGGACAAAGTGACGGTCATCAAAGTGTTCCGTCTTCAGGGAGATGAAGCCCTCACCGGGTTGCTGGCGCCCTACCAGGAGGCTGTATCTAATTTTTTGTTTGACACCAGGGCCAGGGAATATGGCGGCACCGGCAAAAAATTTGATTGGTCTGTGCTGGAAAATGCGGCTATTAATAAGCCTTATTTTTTGAGCGGTGGCATCGGTCCGGATGATGTGCAGCAGGTGCGTTCTTTTGTCAAATCTGAAGATGTATTTGCGTTAGATCTCAACAGTAAGTTCGAGACAGAGCCGGGTATCAAAGACATGGACCTCGTGAGAAAATTTGTAAATGAGATCAGGCCTTGAACAACGAGATTTCTCCCCGTCCCAGCCCGAAAGATCATTCTGGCAAGAACAGGGAACCTTCTCGGGTCATCGAACGAGATTCCTCGGCTCCGTTTCACTGCGCTCGGAACGACGGCCATTGGTATATCGTCATGGTGAGCGCCTGCCCGGCCAGAAGGGACGGGAAACGAAGTGCCCGCCGGATGAATCCATTCGGAGGGGGAGCCGAACCATCTCTTTCAAGTAACGGCGAGATTTCTCCGCTTGCTCCACTTTGTTACGCCCGGTCGAAACGACGCACCAGGCAGTAGCTTGCAGCGCAATCATGGCCAGTGAAAAGCAGCGTAACCCGGCGATCTCTACCAATGTCACGGCACTACTTATTTCAAAATCACATCTCCAAAGCTGCTGCTGATGGTCACAGATGCTTTGCCAGAGCCGGTTCGGCCGGAATAGGTTTTATCAAACGTAGGGCCGTATTTCTTTTCCTTTGTTTCGTTCACGATGTCTACACTGCTGTTGTTTTTAAGATTGCCAAAGCTGGTCTGGATCTTGAAGCTGGCATCCAGGTTAGAGGGCACATCAATGGCTACGTCGGAATAAGAGATCTTCATATCGAGGTTGCTCAGGGTCTGTAGCAGTCCCAGCGTAGACCCCTTGCAGAAATCTATCTTGCTGGTGATATCGCCGGATAACCGGTCTATCTTCAACTTCGAATAGGAAATCTTAATGCGCGCATCATTCACAGCTGTCGAAGTAAGGGACCCGAATTCCACATCCAGCTCTTTGGCATTGCTCAGTTTTCCGGTAGTCAATGATCCAAAGGATTGGGACACATTCACGGCGCCTTCCCAATCGGGCAGGGTGGTGTTGCCGAATTCATTCCTGATATCGATGGGATTCTTAGAAGGCATATGCACCACATAATTCACCTCCATCTTGCTGTTTCTCGATTTGTTGTTCGAGTTGGAAAGCCTGGTATTGAAAACAATCGGGTTGCCATCGCTGCTTTCGATTTGGATATTGTCCAGTATCGCTTGTGTGGCCCTGTCGTCTCTCGATGAAGCGATGACCGTCACGTCCACCTTCACTTCGTTCCTGTTCCAGTTCTTCACCTCTACTTGGCCGAATTTATTGGAGATCTTCACCTTTTGATTGCTACGCAGCGCGTAGGTTTTGCTGTAGGTCTTTCTTTTCTCTCCGTTGTCTGCGTGAATAGTGAGTGTTGCTACCGTAAGAAGGCACAACAGCACACTACAAATTTTTATAGCTTTTTTCATTTTTCTTCTTTTTGTTATGAACTTCTTTTAAAATAGTCAGTTGCTTATTCAATAAGTCTGACTGCATTTTCAAATTGCCAATCATGGCTTCGAGGAGCTTCTCGCTATTGACGCCGTTCTTAAACTGGGCTTTCAATGCGTCGTAAGAAGTCTCTAACATTTCCATATCCTTAGAGAAAGCTTTATACAATTCAGGCTCTGTTTTTTTCAGCTCTTTCATTTGTCCCTGCTTGATCTCGATCAGGCGGGTATAATGATATAATTCTTCTTCGCTGATATCAGCAGCGGCCATTCCTGCTTTCGGGCGGTCGGCTTCGGCCGGAGCGAGGCGGGTAGCCGGCGTATCCGTTTGGATCGCCAGCTGCTCGTCTGCACTATTTTCTTCCACAAACGGACTGCTGTCTGCTGCCGGAAGGCTGTCGTAGCTTTGCGACGCCACCTCAGGTGCATTGTTTTCAGTTCGATTCAGGAGGTGAAAAATAGAGGCAACCCCGAACAGCAATACAACAGCTGCTGCAATTTTCATCCAGGCCTTCATGGCAAATACTTTCCCCTGGCGCTTTGAGTTCTTTTGATCCAATTTTTTCTCAATGCGCTGCCAAAGTGCGTCGGATGGCGTATAATCATCCATTGCTTCTTTGTTCTTCCTGATAAAATCTTCTAATTTTTTGCTCATGTCATCGAGTTTACAATGTCTATCACTTTTTTCCGCGCGCGGTGATAAATAGTTCTGACATTATTATGAGAGATACGTAACATCGCGGCAATTTCTTCCTGCTTCAGTTCGTCAACTACAAAAAGGTTGAAGATGACGCGATAGTTTTCCGGGAGTTGCGCTATAGCCTTTTTAATTTTGTTAAGGTCTGCCACGAAGTCTTCTTCGTCAATGAAGCTGGCATCGACAGATTCCAGGTTCCCGATTTCCGGGTCCACCCACTGGATCTTCTTTTTCCGGAGCAGGCTGATCGACTTGTTGATCACTATCCGCCGCAGCCAGCCCTCAAAAGAGCTTTTATAAGTGAACTTGTCCAGACTGTTGAAGGCGTCCATAAAAGACTCCTGCACGACATCCTCCGCATCTGCCAGGTTGTTCAACACCCGCATGCTGCTGTTGATCATACCCTTTGCATAGCGATGGTATACCTCGTAATAGGCCTTCCTATCGCCCTCCCGGCATAATTCCACCTGTTCGTCCAGTGCTATCTCCAACTCCAAGCTTTATATATTTGTTTGCTTATATATAGTAATAGCAAAAATCAGCAGAATGTTACACTTTCAAAACAAATCCTGACAGATAAAATTTAAATGTTTGAAAGTGAGCTTTTTGTGCTTCTAAGGGCCTTTGCGGGCTATGAAGAATCAGGCCGGAACTGTGATGAGCGGCATCATTTCCAGGCCTTCGGTCGGCTTTTGGGGCTAAATAAAAGATCAGCGCAGGAAACATTTTCACTGCGCTGATACCGGAGCTGAGTTGAATAAATTTTACCTGGAGACAGCTTTGACAATATCGGATGCATGGGAATTCCCGTCTTTGTCAATCTGAACGATCCTGACAAAAACCTTGTCGGGTTGGATATCAACGCTGCTATCTGATTTTGAACAGGCGCTCATGCCCGCGATCAATCCGATCCCCATGATGGCTCCCGCAATCAACCGCTGCCGTCTTCTAAAACCGAACAACAGCAAGCCCAGGCCCAGCGCCGACATCGCTGCCGGGCCGGTCATATTACCTAAGAAAGCATAATGCAGGGTGGTTTCGCTGTTGCCGTCCGCAGCCTTGCTGTTGATCGTTCCGATCTTTTTAAAATTTCTGCCATCGTTGGAGATTTCGATCTCGAAATGATCGTTAGCTTTTTCCGAATAGGTCGACCAGGTGAGCTGCAGTTTTCCTTCGCGAAGCTGTGCTTCAATCGGTCCAAAGACCACGGGTAAACTCGTTGGACCGGGTATCGCTGATGCAAAATCTCCCCGTAAATGATTTTGATTATTATAGACTACGGTCGCGATATTACTCATAGCGAGATTGTCCACATGACCGCTGGTCAGATTGATCTGTCCATATTGACCGGAAGTGAACAAGGCGAACAATGCGCCGGAAGGGGTGAAGCTAATGCCCGCCACTTCCTGGTCAGGCGTTTGGTTGGTGATAGAGCCTACGGACGAGAGCGTGGCAACACCATTTTCAGGAAGGGAGGCCATGATCGGGAATCCCACTACATCTACTGATTGACCCGGCGTAGGCGACGGGTCCTGGTAGTTCAGGTAAGCATACAGCTTTCCGGTTACCGGGTCGATATCAATATCCTGTATACCGCCGTTGCTATAGCTTACATCGGGATAATTTTCATTTACATCCTCAAGGAAGCCATTCATACCGGTGATGATCCTGGAGTCTGTGGTCGTCAGTTCATAATAGGTGATCGCACTTTGCGGGATCCGCACGTTGGGTGTAGGTGGAAGTGTCGCCACGTTACTGAGCCGGACAACAAAAGTCCTGATATCGTCTGCATTCAGATTGAGGGGCGCACCGGTG
The DNA here is from genome assembly GCF_055693045.2 of Niabella sp. ZPM-14. NCBI lineage: Bacteria > Pseudomonadati > Bacteroidota > Chitinophagia > Chitinophagales > Chitinophagaceae > Niabella > Niabella sp. ZPM-14. Next base: position 1,113,336 of record NZ_CM181148.1, on the reverse strand, counting down.
GTTTGCGAAGCGGCAACCTTGTTCATCCCGCTTTGCTTCAGGGCGATCGTCATGTAGACGTACGAGCCGTCGGCAGATAGGGTGCCGGCGGAAAAGTTTACGAACTCCGCCACGTCATTGCTACCCGGAACGGGCGCTCCCTGTCTGGTAACCGGCAAAATGCCCACATTGGTATAGTTGCCCGCTGCATCAAGCCGATACAGGCTCACGTCGTCCGAGACGGAATTAGGCGTGCTGGGATTATTAAACGCGGTGCCATACAACAACCGGTCGATGCGATTGAGTCCCACTCCGTTAACATTGACGGGCAGGTCGATGACCGGGCCGGCGACAAAAGAGGTGGCGTTTTCCGGTGTACTGGTGGTGTACAAGGTGTACCGGCGTTCAGCAGTATTGCTACCGGGTTTAGCCAGTACGATGTATGTATTATAAGGGAACGGAGTTTGTGCTTTTACGGCGGCGACAGCCACCATTGCGATCATCAGGCAGGCCGCAGCATAAAGTTTATTTGGCATAAAGAAGTTTTACAGAGACAGATATTCGGATTGTGTCCTGCAAAACTAGAGTGGCGGTCAGCCCGGTCTGTGCAACATTCGATGAATGCCCTTAAAGCGTCGCCGAATGGATTTTAAAAAGCGATGGGAAAAACTAGGTTGGTAAAAATGTTGAATGACGGCGCGCCATCCGAAAATTTCTGGAAAAATAAAGAGATGCATCGGTGGCTTAAAGAAAACGTTGAGCCAACGCCCGCAGGTTTGAAATCTGGCGCAAAAATACTGGAGCCAGGAAGCGGGCGATGTTTTAAAAAACACTTACAAATAATACCAGGGATTTCGCTTGGAAGATGAAATATAATTTTTCATGTTTTTCCAGAAAGCGAGCACCATATAAATAATGATGGGAGAACCCATGGTCAGTACCGACGAATAAATGAAATATTGCCGGATGCGACAGGTAGAAATATCGAGTTTATCACCAATAGAAGAGCAGACACCAAAAGCATTCCACTCCACAAAACTTTTAAGGCGGTTCATACGTTCTAAAAATGGTTTAATAAGACAAATTTATAAGAAATTAGGAAATTCAAAAATTATTGCGACCGTCCCTGGATAAACACATAAAGTTTTGTGCCAATAATAGCATTTGACGCCATCCGGGGTTGCGAAAGTGGATTCATCACCGGATTCGTGGCATGAATTTTACCGGTTATTTCCTGAACACCGATACAGGCGCTCATTTCATATCGATCCGGCGCAAGTTCGTGATCGGCCCGGAACCGGGCAATTGGCCGTCGTTTGACGATGAATCCCGCGCATTACATTAAAATATATTGAGTTAATAGCGCTGTTTTTTGTAAATTCGCGCCATTGCTTATGGAGGTATTTAATTTAGATAAATTATTATAAAATGGCATTCGATCTCGATCTGATTAAGAAAACTTACAAGGAATTTGAACAAAAAGTGAACGATGCGCGCCAGTTGCTTGGCCGTCCTTTGACTTTTACCGAAAAAATATTATATGCGCATCTGACCAACCCGGCCACACGGGCGTACGAGCGCGGTGTAGATTATGTAGATTTTGCACCGGATCGCGTGGCGATGCAGGATGCAACAGCGCAAATGGCGTTATTGCAGTTCATGCAGGCGGGCCGCGATAAGGTGGCAGTACCTTCTACCGTTCACTGTGATCACCTGATCATGGCCGAAACCGGTGCTGAAGCTGATTTGAAGCAAGCCAACACAGAAAGCAAGGAAGTATATGATTTTCTGGCTTCTGTATCCAATAAATATGGCATCGGGTTCTGGAAGCCAGGTGCGGGTATTATTCACCAGGTAGTATTGGAAAACTATGCGTTTCCCGGCGGCATGATGATCGGTACTGATAGCCACACCGTGAATGCCGGTGGTTTAGGCATGGTAGCGATAGGTGTAGGCGGAGCTGATGCCTGCGATGTAATGGCGGGTTTACCGTGGGAACTCAAAATGCCGAAACTGATCGGCGTGAAACTAACCGGTAAATTAAATGGCTGGACCGCACCCAAAGATGTGATTCTGAAAGTGGCCGGCATCCTTACCGTGAAAGGCGGAACAGGCTGTATTGTAGAATATTTCGGCGAAGGTGCTAAATCCATGAGCTGTACCGGTAAAGGAACCATTTGTAACATGGGGGCTGAAATCGGAGCTACCACTTCAACTTTTGGATACGACGAAAGCATGAGCCGCTACCTGAAAGCGACCGGCCGTGAAGATATTGCTGCGTTGGCAGACGATATCGCTGAGCATTTGACTGCAGACCCTGAAGTATATGCTGATCCGCAACAATACTTTGATCAGCTGATAGAGATCAACCTGGATGAGCTGGAACCACATTTGAACGGACCATTTACGCCGGATTTGGCTACTCCTATTTCTAAGATGAAAGAAGCAGCGGCTGCCAATGAGTGGCCCACCAAAGTGGAAGTGGGATTGATCGGTAGCTGTACCAACTCCTCTTACGAAGATATCAGCCGCGCTGTGTCTCTGGCAAAACAAGTAAGCGAAAAAGGTTTGAAAACCAAAGCCGAATTTACCATTACGCCGGGGTCAGAGCAGGTGCGCTACACCATCGAGCGCGATGGCTTCCTGGACACTTTCGACAAAATCGGAGCTACCGTATTTGCGAATGCCTGCGGTCCCTGTATCGGGATGTGGAACCGCGTGGGAGCAGAGAAAAAAGAAAAAAATACGATCGTTCACTCCTTCAACCGCAACTTCGCGAAAAGGGCGGACGGAAACCCGAATACTTACGCCTTTGTAGCTTCTCCTGAACTGGTGACTGCATTGGCTATTGCGGGAGACCTTACTTTCAATCCCCTTACGGATACCCTGATCAATGAAAAAGGGGAGACTGTAAAATTGGATCCTCCAACTGGAGATGAACTGCCTTCAAGAGGTTTTGCGGTAGACGATCCGGGCTACCAGGCACCGGCGGCTGACGGTAGCGGTGTTGAAGTGATCGTGTCGCCTGAAAGCAAGCGTCTGCAATTATTAGATCCTTTTACTCCATGGGAAGGGACTGATCTGAAAGGATTGAAGCTGTTGATCAAAGCGAAAGGGAAATGTACTACCGACCACATTTCTATGGCAGGTCCCTGGTTGAAATTCCGTGGTCACCTGGACAATATCTCTAACAACATGCTGATCGGCGCTGTCAATTATTTTAATGATAAGACGGACAATATCAAGAATCAGCTGACCGGAGCTTATGGACCTGTTCCGGCCACGCAAAGAGAATATAAGGCAGCAGGAATCGGAAGCATCGTGGTGGGTGATGAGAACTATGGAGAAGGTAGCAGCCGCGAGCATGCTGCGATGGAGCCTCGTCATTTGGGTGTTCGTGCCGTACTGGTGAAATCTTTTGCCCGGATCCACGAAACCAACCTGAAAAAGCAGGGTATGTTGGCACTTACATTTGCTAACAAAGACGATTACGATAAAATTCAGGAAGATGATATCATCGATATTTTAGGTTTGACGGAATTCGCTCCGGGCAAACCTTTGACCCTGGTCTTGCATCACGCCGATGGAACCAGCGAAAACATTGAGGTGAACCACACTTACAATGCGCAACAGATCGAGTGGTTTAAAGCCGGTGCGGCTTTGAACATCATCCGCAGAGAATTTGCAGGTAACTAAGCATTACGCATCAGATAAATACAAATAGCCAATCCGTAAGGGTTGGCTATTTTTTTGGATACTGACAATCTGCCGTACCCGCTTCGCAAGGATATACATAAAGACGAATGATGGGGCTGTCAGAGCCGCCATCTTTTCAGAAAGACTCGTGCTATCGGGCCGACCCGGCTGCGCCGTTCGGACGAGAATGAGGTTGGGGTGGTCTAATCAGTAAACTAAAGATGCTCCGTCAATACTCCAAATCGAGGCATCCCTGGTAAACCGCCTCTAAAACCTTACAGGATCATTCGGTGACTGAGCATAGGCTTTCGAGAAGTCAAGTTTTTTGACAGCTGTGTTGGCCACATATTCGATTCCGCCCATGATCAGCTTCAGGTAGGTAGGATCTGAATAGCTTTCTTTGGAATGACCCAGGGTCGTGCACCAGGTGGTGCCACCATCGAAATCATGATACCAGGCGCTGGGGACGTATTTATGAAGAAAACCGACACTTTTATTGATCATGCTCGTCTGGCTTGTGTCCAGCGTAGAAAAGTCGTTGACCATTACCGTACGCGGACCCGGATAGATTTCTTTGGCAAAGTAACATTCATCGTATCGTGTCCAGACAGCCGGTGTGTACTTCATCGACGGATGTTGGCGATCGATCACTTTGATGGTAAACTCCTGGCTCTTGGCGTGCCATAGGAAAGTGCCGCCCAGCAACATTTTAAACCATTCCCAGTGGCGCTCTGTTCCGGTCACAGAATGAATACCGACAAAGCCTCCGCCCGCTTCGATATATCTTCTAAAGGCCAGGCGTTGCGCATCTGTATCAAATACATCGTTATTGGTGCTGGTAAAAATGAGCATCCGGTATTGTTTCAGATTGTCTTCGGTCATTACTGATGGATGGGATGACGTGTCTACTTTAAAGCCGTGTTTTTTCCCGAGATCTATAATGGCCTGTGCCGCAAACGGAACGTTGTCATGAATAAAGCCCACTCCATTTTTCTTATACACCAGGACACGTATATTCTTCCAGTTCGTCTGTGCAAATACCGATGCCTCCGGAACGGTGATTATCAAAGTTACCATGGCCCATATGGCTATTATCTTTTTCATCTGTTTTAGTTTTATTGTTGTTAATATTTGAAGAAGGTCCGCCTGTTTTACTGTCCTTTTTTAATGGTGAGCTTTGGGGGATGGGCAAACGATTGCCATACTTCTTCTGCTTCAGTTTTGGATATTTGATTGTCAAAAACCAGGAACCTGTATTTCAGCAGGTAGGTTTTGCCTGGTTCCAGCAGCCAGTCTTTATTTTTCGTGGGTGAGAAATTAAGGAATACATCCCCACGGCCATTCATGTTTTCCGGCCATACGCGCAAAGGCTCGGGGTGGTTGTAGTTGGATGGATAACTCATCATGACCAGGCCACCATAATCGTTGCCCAGGCTTCCCTGGGTGAGGCACCAACGGGCTGTGCTGCCATCTGCCTCTTTCCGGTTCTTACCTTCAGAGGTGAGCGTCATGCTGTTGTCTTTATCCCAGGCTTCGGTGGCCCTGATGCCCAATCCGCCGTAGCGATACTCCAGCAGGCGCACCGGACTGGAACCCGCACAGCTCAGTTGAGATGTGATATCCAGGATATAATAGGCATCTGAAGGTTGTTGCTTATAGATCCTGATCGTTTGTATCTCATTGATGGCCGGTCGCTCAGCACCGTTTTTTTTAAAGGCGATATGCTCGTGCAAGGCGCTGAAACCCGCATAAACAGGCCCTTTTTCGATAGCGGCGAAACCCTCAAAGCGTACGGTTCCTTTTCGGTCGCGCAGGTTCCAGAAGTCGACCGTATCCTTTTCAAACAACACATGCGTCCACGGATTCCACATGCCCCAATGATGGTAATGATCCTTAGCGTTGATCCGCGTTAGTGCATGACCCGCTGGCGTGTTTAGCGGATGAATGAAGCCGCTTCTTTTATAAGCCGTGTCAACACCCTGAGGCGGATACACGGTTTCAGAATGGTATTGCAGTAATTTTTTTGAGTTATCGGTGATCGTGTAAGCGCCCTTGCTTTCATCGATCTGTATACCCGGCAATGCAGCCCGGGAGGGAGCTGCCACCAGCTCGAAAACCCTTTTCGTTTTTGCCGACGGCGTGATCAGCCAATGCAGGCTCCGGTTATCTCCGGCGCCCGCTACCTGGAATGCGATGTTGGTTCTTTTGCCGTTTTGAACTTCGAGCAATTGCAAACTGCTGTCCGCTATGTTGGTGATTGCATCCAGGTTGATCTTCATCGGAATATTAAATCGCTCTTTACCGGTCGTTGTCGCTTCAAGTGTAGCAATGGGCTGCCCCTGCAACCCCACTACCGCAAGTAAGGAAAAAAAGGAAACTCCGAGCATGCGCGGTAAGCGCTTTTGGAGACCATTAAGTGCAGCAGATGCCGCGCGCTGCTTCAAAGCCGGAGCACTGCAATCAGGAACGACAGCGCCGACATAACGGGTAAAAAGATGCTTCTTCATGTTTATTGATTGCCTGATTTTTTGGCAAGTTCCAAAGCAGAAGTGGTGATATAATATTTCGTGATCATGTTCGGCACTTCCCAATCCGGTAATTTGCCTTCTTTAAGATAGAAAAGGTAAGCTTCCGTCACCTGGCCAAAATGCGCTTCATGCCCGGTGTTATATTTTTCAGGAATAACTGCCTGCCAGCCATTGGCCGATTTTTTGATTTCAACTCCGGGATATTTCGATTGGATAGATGCCAGCGCTGTTGTCAGATCTTTTTCAAAAGCGGCGTCGTCTTTCTTTACGGGTTCGATATACAATACCGGTTTATAGTTCTCTTCTTTTCCCTGCCTGATAACAAGGTTTGCCCGTGTGCCGCGCATGATGGAGTAGTGCGTATCACCGGTACCTTCGGGTGCTTTATATCCCCAGGTTACAGAAACTTTTGCATGTACGCCGCGTAGCTTATAATTGATCTCTCCATTGCTATATACATTTAATGTGGTATCGTTGCTAACGTCCTTTTTCAGGTAATCCGGAAACGCTCTCTGTTTGGTGATAGCGGTGAACTGGCTTAGATTCATGGGTGTGAACCAACGTCTTGCCGACAACAATGTTACATCTTTCGTATAATCTAATGCCTGACCAGGGAAGCATTCCCATTGCACCAGGTCCACCAGGTGGGTGGTAACATCCACGATTCCCTCGCCTTGCTGGCTCACGTCCATAAACCACGAAGGGCGCTGCAACACATTGCCTGAAACGAATTTGTAGAAGTAGTGAACGCTTTCTTTTGTAACGGCCGGATTGTCCGGGGTGCCTTTTTCAAGCTCGCCAAACACAGATGATAGCTGAGAAAACTCTTTCTGCAATATCGTATTGATCTCAAAACGCTCGGTCATGATATCGTATAACAATACGTTTTTTTCTTTGGCTTTTGCAAAAGCATTTTTCAATAACTCAAATCCATCTTTATTGATCACCATGGGTTTGTCGGCCAGTACGTTCATTCCGGCATCCACCGTCTTAAAGATATATTCGGTCTTTTTCTGATTGTTGCCGGCCATCACTACTACATTGTTTTTCGCGGATGATCCGTTTGAACCGGATTTTTGTTCTTCGATCATCTTTTGAAAAAAGTCCGGCCCTGTGTATACGTGCTCGTTCCAATGCGTAGGATCTTCGGCCCTCGTATTAAAACCGTCAATGCGTTTTAAATGCAATTGCAGGTCTTCGCCTTCAGGCGCATATACGTAAACGTTGCTATCTACGCCGGGCAGCGAGGTCTTTTGAACCAGTGCGGCATGGAAGTGTCCCGGGTCGAGTGTGATGATCGTTACAGCGGCATCTTTTTTATCGGTATCAGGATTGCTTTGGCATCCTAATGCTAATGACATCAATAAGGCAGGGTAAATAAATTTCATGTAGATTTTTTTAGTGCTCCTGGTTGCTCATGCTGGAAGATCCGGACGAAAAGCCAGTTGCATCAATGCGATGGTTTTTATTTTTTTAAATTGTTTAATACATAATTGGTTCCGTAGGGAAAGCGTTGCGGACGGCTCAGCAGCTTGTTGGCTTCGATATTGTCTTTGAACACTTCCTTCTTCGGGTCCCAATACAGTTTGGTACCCATCTTCATCGCCGCAAAGGAAACGAGGCAGGCGCTGCATGACCGGTGTGCCACTTCGGCCGGGCTGATTGTTTCCTTTTTATTCTGAATACATTCAAGCCAGTTCTGGTGCTGTTCCGGGCTGTCGTACAAATGCACTTCGTTCGGTTTGATGACGGAAGTCAGGATCGCTGGATCGCTCGCGTTAAAGGCTTTCGCAGGCTTGTCGCTGCTTCCGGGATCAGATCCGGTTACGGATACTGCGCCCCGCGTTACAAAGATCCATCCGTCTTCGCCCACAAACTTAACACCATTAGGATTGTCGCTATTGACAAACATGGTCACACCGTTCGCATATTTGGCTTCCACTTTATAATCTCCATGGACGTTCCATAAGCCGGTAGTGGGAAATTCCGCTGAGCCGGTCACTTCTATTGGACCGGTAAGTTCTGTATTCATGCCCCAGTGCGCGATATCGATATGATGCACCCCCCAACCGGTGATCATGCCTGCACCAAATTGCTCAAGGCGCAACCATCCTGGTCTCGGACCATTGATCTCTTTCTGATCATGCACGCGGTCCTGGGTATAATAAATATAAGGGGTAGAGCCAAGCCACATGTCATAATTGAGGCCTTCCGGAATGGGCATTTCTGTTGTAACACCGCCTGATGGATCAGCCGGCAGCCCTACGTGCACTTCTCTTAATTTTCCAATACGCCCGTTGCGTACCAATTCACAGGCTTTTCTGAACTGAACGCCGCCACCTCTGGATCTTTGCTGACTGCCCAGCTGAAACGTGACACCCATTTTTCTCACGATATCGCTCATGGTTCTTCCTTCTTCGATGGTGAGCGAAGTAGGTTTTTGCAGGTAAATGTGTTTGCCTGCAAGCGCTGCTTCCATAGCCGGTTGTGCATGCCAATGGTCGGGCGTACTGATAATAACGGCGTCTATATCTTTGCTGGCGATCAGGTCCTTATAATCGTCGTACATTTTTGCATCGATATAATTCGCTTTTCCTGTTTTCTTTTCGTAGTAGCTATCGATAAAGGTTTTGCCTTGTTTCAGGCGGTTTTTATCAACGTCAGCCACAGCGATCACGCGCGCCACTTCGTTCTTCATGGTCTCGGGCAGGTCATGTGTCATAGCAATACGACCAAAGCCGATCTGTCCGATGTTGATCTTATTGCTCGGTGCATTTTTTCCGAAAACGGTGGATGGTACAATGGTCGGAGCTCCCTGCAACAGTATGCCTCCGGCGGTGAGCTTAAAAGAGTTTTTGATAAATTTTCTCCTGCTTCTGGTTGACTGTGATGACATTTTTTAAAAGTTTTTTCACTTAAGAAATCATGATTGTTCCTGATTCGTCGATAATGGTTGGGGGCAAGCAATGATCACAATCATTGCGGTTTCGTATGCTACTAAGATAAACGTTTTGAGGCAAGCCTGTTCAGAACTTTAAATTACAACGTTTGAAATAGATTTTAAACAATAAGGCCCTCTCCACGAGCCTTATTGTAATTGGATATGAAAAGCCAAGGCTATTATTCACCCACTTTTTTGGGCGGTACGTTTCTTTCCGCACCGGGATAACCGACGTTCTGGTTGATGACTCCCTGGACGTTAGCGTTGATAGAACTTGCGGGAACCGGCCACAAAATATGGTGCACGCTTATTTTATAGGTAGCCCACTTATGAGTAACGTTGTTTCTGTAAAAGCTGTTCTTACTGAATACGCGATCGTACCAAAAGTTTATACCCATCTGTTTTACATTGGCGTTAGCACCGTCCGGTCCGCTGATGTTGTCCAGGCTATACACACGACCTCCGAATATTTCACAAGGCTTTTTTGTTTTAGCGTATGTATAGGCGATCCTGACTAACTCTATATGCCTGTTTTCCTCGTAATATAATTCACGGGCTCTCTCATCCAGTATCTCGCCGATATTGATTTCACCGGCTGTCAGCGGTGTGGCTCCGGCTCGCGTACGCACTTCGTTTAAATTCAGGGCGGCCTGGGCCGGATCATTCTTCCAATAGTAACATTCAGCCAGCATCAGATAAACTTCTGCAGAGCGATAGATATACCACGGCGTTTCACCTCCGTCCCATCGCGTGTTTAGCGGATCAGGAACAAATACTTTATAATGAGGCCAGGAGTACCAGGTGCGAATGGTATCTTCTACACTCATGGAAGCGGGCCTTATCAGATTTTTTCCGTACCAGGGGTTATTTTTTTCTTTCAAAGCCGGATGGTTGTACCTGAGGTCCTCCATTCGGCGCCAGCTATCTGTATTTAAAATGCCCCGAAGATCATTGGCTTCTTTGTCGGCACGCCATATCTCGTTGGTGAAATACCAGGTGGAACGCAGCCTCCCAATCCCTCTTCCGTAAGTTTTGTTTAAATCGAGGGATAAATCAGTTTCGTTGGCAGCCAGGTTAATATTGGTGCCCTGATTGCCGTCGGGCGTCTTGACATTGCTGCTGTTCCAGAAGGGAACGGCGTTGCGCATCAGGAAGATACGATTGTTGGGACTATTGTCAGTGGGCTCGCTGTTAGGATAAGCGACAATGTACATCAGGCCTTCTGTATTGGACATGTCCAGCTTCGCTTCAACACTATGCAAGTCAAACATAAGATTGGTGTTAGGCTTGCTGCTGTTGCTGGTAAAGCGGTTTTTCATCAATGGATGAGCGGCCACGATTTCTTTTCCTACCTGTATAGCACGATCAAAATCTGTCAGGGCCATGCACACTTTCATCAGCAACACACCACAAGCCGCTTTTGAGGTGCGGCCGCGGTCCACTTTTTCAGGTACCCACCGGTAGGCAAACTCCAGGTCTTCCTTGATTTTTTCCAGGATGCTCCAACGATCATGGGAGTAAAAGTCAAGCTTAGGTTGATTGTATAGTTCGTCTAAAAACGGGACGTTCCCGAATTGGTGCGTGAGCTTAAAATACCGGTAAGCTCTTTGAAAATAAGCAGCGCCCAACACCGCATTTTTTTCAGCCTCGTTCTCAAATGTAACCTTGTTAATCCCCGATATTACCGTGTTAGCATATTTAATGCCTTTGTATCCCTCTTCCCAATACCATCCGACTTTGGTTGTGTTGGGACTGTTCAGATTAGCGTCGGGCAATAAGGCGATGTCCATGTTCATTTGTGGGCCTGCTTTGTCGGTAGTGCCTTCCACGGCTACTTCGGACTGTATGATCTCGGTGAGCAGGGGTGCGCCATCACCGAAATACTCGTGCCGCATATTCCGCTCAGCTGCTGCCAGGGCTGAATACATGGCAGGAGCATCTATCAACACCGCATCAGGTTCATAAAAGGAAAGTGGCTGCGGTTTTAACCACTCTTTTTTACAACTCCATAAAGAGAGTGGTATTAAAAAACAGATCAGTATTCTTGGGTATATTATTTTATCATTCATGGCAAAGAAATTAAAGAGTTACGTTGAGACTTATATTGTAAGTGCGCGGTGTTGGCTGACCCGGATTGTATTCGTTTCCATTACCATCCCTGGTGCGGTAGCCTCCTGATTCGGGATCACCAAATTTCCAATGAGGCGCCCAGAAGGCAACATTCCTGACTGATGTGGCAATTGTTGCGTTCTCTATGCTTACCTTTTCAAGGAGCGCTTGTGGCAAAGCATAGGAAAGGGCAATATTGTCGAGCCGTATGAATGACCTTTCAACATAGTTGGTGCCTATATTCCGCGAGCCGATACGGGCATAGTCGTTGATGGGATTATCAGGTGTCCACCGGGGTTGGATATAATCGGTTGCCCTGTCGGGAAAACTGTTATTATTTGCCGCGCGGTTGAACTGTTCCCGCTGGCCCCAATTTGAGTATACAAAAACGGACAGTGTGAGCCGGTTATAGTTAAAGTCGTTTCGCCAACTCCACCGGAAGCGCGGGCTTTTATAACCTAAAAATATCCTGTCTTTGTCGGTCATGGCACCATCTCCGTTCTGATCTTTATACTTAAAGTCCCCGGGTTGATTACCATATTTTGCCGCCTCCCCGGCCTCATGTGTTTGCCATACACCAACGCGCTCGTAGTCCCAGAACCTGTCGGGATCCTGGCCTATAAACCACCTGTTCTTAATATCGTCCGCTTCCTTTTGACCTGTTATATTTCCATTGGCATCCGTAATGTCGATCTTGTCGCCGTACAGGCTTACAATTTCTCTTCGGTTAAGCATGAAGATGAAGCCTGAAGTCCAATCAAATCGTTCTCGTTGCAACACTTTCCCGTTCAGCGACACCTCAAAACCTTTGTTATTCATTTGGCCTAAATTGGCGGATACGCTTTCAAATGCAATTACAGGCGGTAGGGCGCGATCCACCAAAAGGTCAATCGTCGTTGCTGTGTAAGCGTTGATGCTGCCGCTCAATTTGCCTTTAAAGAGCGAAAAGTCTAACCCCACATTGTAAGATGATTTGCTTTCCCATTTCAGGCCAAGGTTGGCCATCTTGTCCACAAACAATTGTGAAGAAAGATAAACCGTGCCGTTTCGGTTGATATAGGAATGCAGTCCGGATTTCATTTGAGCCAATGCCTCGTATTGGCCGATATCCCGGTTACCATTTTTACCCCAGGACAGCCGCAACTTGGCGTTGTCCAGCCAACTGGCAGCGCCTTTCATGAAGGATTCGTCGGAAAAATCCCAGGCAAAAGCAAGTGCCGGAAAAGTGGCTCTAGGATTTTGTGTACCAAAGGCTGAATAACCGTCCCGACGAATAGACCCGGTGATCATATATCTGTCTTTGTACGAGTAGAACAAACGCCCCATTAACGCGTCGCCTGTCCGGTAGGTATCGTCACTGTTAACCCGTTGCACGGTTCCGGCTTCAATATTATGATAGCCGAGAATATCACTTGGGCTATAATTTGACGCACCAGCCTCAGTCTTCCAGTATTGTCCTTTTTCGGCATTCTGAAGCAGGGTGATCTCGAAATTGTGGTGGTCGAAGCGCTTCTTCCACCTCAGGATATTATCTATCTGCCAGTTGTAGGTTTTTTCAAACCGTCTTGTGCTCGTGCCTCCGCGGGCTTTCCATTCGGGATTATCCGCTGATTCATGGTTGTAGTATTCGCGCCAGATGAAGGAAGGCGTAAAAGTGGATTGTAACTCAATACCAAGCGGGAGGGTGATGACGCCGTAGATATTAGAATTTAATGTGTTGTACACATCCTTACGATCGCGATAAAGATTATCGTGGAAAGGGTTTACCGGAGTGATGTCTCCGGTTGGAAGCCGGCGAAAAAGACTATTAGGATCATCGAGATTGTTTGATCCGTAGGGAGATATTACCGCCGATTGCGTCCAGTCGGCCTGGAGAAAACCTTCATTCCTTACGGCAAAATTTGTGTTGGCGCCTACCTTCAGGAAAGATGCGATTTTGGACTCGAGGTTGAGCCTGGTGCGGAAATTTGTAAAACGGTTGCCTTTAATAATACCTTCCCGGTCAACGTAGTTGAGCGAAAAGTAATAGTTCGAATGATCATTCCGGTTAGACACGCTCGCGGTGTAATCCTGCTGAAACCCCTTTTGGAAGACCAGGTCCTGCCAGTTCGTAACTTTATTGGCGAGATAGTTTTCTATTTCCGGTGTTTTTAATTCCAGCCGGGTCAGCCATGCTTTGATCAACTCCTGATCAGTTACGGAAGTCACCGGCGTTTTCTGATCGTAGTTAAACCAGTCCAGTTGATTCACTGTTGTTAGCTTTCTGGGATCGGTAAATATTTCAGGATATTTTGAAAGGTACGCGTCATTATTTCTGCCAATTTCATAATCCTGCCGCCACGCTAAAAATTCTTCACCGGTCATAACGCGCGGCATGCCCGCTATTTCTACCACTCCAATGTTTGCATTGAAGGTGATGCGCGGTTTGCCTCTGGCGCCTTTTTTTGTAGTGATCAGCACCACGCCGTTAGCGGCCTTGGCTCCATACACCGCGGTTGAGCTGGCATCTTTAAGGATATCAATGGATTGAATGTCGTTCGGATTGATATCGGCAAGCGTTCCGTAAAAGATAACGCCGTCAATGACAATGAGCGGATCGCTTCCCGCTTTCAGCGTTCCCGATCCTCTTACGAGTATATCTGCGTCACCTCTTGCCGTGTTTGCGGGATTACTACGGCCAATAATAAGGCCCGCAGCATTACCGCGCAAAAGATCCTGCACAGATTGAGGTGCTTCCTTCTCCAGCTTTGTAGCCTGAACGGAAGCTACTGCGCCGGTGACGTCTTTTCTCTTGGCGGTGCCATAACCAATAACGACCACTTCGTTCAGGTCTGTGGCGGTTAAGGTCATCGTTACATTGATGACGGTTCGGTTTTGAACGTTATGCTCTTCATCCGGGTAGCCGGTGTAGCTAAACAAAAGGATCGCGTCCGGGGCCACGTCTTGTAAAGTGTAGCTACCGTCGTCGCCGGTAGCAGTTCCTGTTGAGGTGCCTCTGACAACGACACTTACACCGCTGAGCGGCTGGCCTTTGTCATTTTTGACGACACCCGTTATGGTCTGCGTTTGCGCATACAAACCCAGCGGTAGTAATGCGGTGAAAAGAATGGCGAACAGCCAACGCGCTGCTCCCAAAGAAACAAGGGTTGATTTTTTCATACAACTGCTTTGTTTCAACCGGCCCTTGGTTGCCAATTGAAGGTTAAGAAAATACAATCAGCAGTGAGAGCGTGTAAAGCATCATCGCTGACTGCGTATACATTCAAGTGGTTCAGGGGCAAAAATGTCAGGTCAATATATATCCGCCTGGCGCGGGCTGCTGTAATGGAGGAAAAGAGAGGCGTATGGTTAACCGAACCGGATACCAGGTGCCGTCACATTGTTTAAGGCAGATAGCTGAAATGAAAGCTAATCGGTGACCCGGGTAATTGAACTATTCAGGAAATGTCTTATAGAATCGTTTTATCATAATCAAGCAAGTTTGTTACTAAGTTATCGCTACAGTTAATCTTATAGCTTTGGTAAAACAGTGATGGTAAGGTACAGCTTTTTGCAATATGTTTTGACCTTTGACGAGTTACAACGTTTGAAGTAATTCCAAGGCCCTGCAAACTGTTAATAGTGTAATGACTTAAATAAAAACGGCTGTTTCAAATAGATGAAACAGCCGTGTACTTTTTGAACTGTGTTTTTATTCGCTGCCGACCATAAGCGGTGGTATATTCTTTTCTGCACCGGGATACCCGATGTTCTGGTTGATGACACCTTTGATGTTTGTATTAATAGCATTGGCAGGCACAGGCCACAGAATATGATGCACGCTCACCTTATATTCTGCCCATTTGTGTTTCACACCCTTATTGTAAAAGTTGCTTCTGCTTACCACGCGGTCATACCAGAAGTTGACGCCCGTCTGCTTTATGTTGGAGTTGATGCCACCAGGGCCGCTGATATTTTCCAGGCTATAAACGCGGCCTCCGAATATTTCACACGGCTTTTTTGTTTTGGCATACGTATAAGCTATTCTCACCAGTTCGATATGCCGGTTCTCTTCATAGTATAATTCGCGGGCCCTTTCGTCAAGTATCTCGCCGATATTGACATCTCCCGCACCTAAGGGCGTGGCGCCTGCGCGGGTGCGCACTTCGTTGAGATTGACAGCAGCCATAGCCAGATCATTTTTCCAATAGTAGCACTCTGCCATCATCAGGAATACCTCTGCCGAGCGATAGATGTACCAGGGCGTTTCACCTCCCGCCCATTGCGCCTGCAGGGGGTCGGGTACAAATACTTTGTAGTGTGGCCAGGAGAACCAGAGACGGATGGTGTCTTCCACACTCATTGCTGCAGGCTTCACCAGGTTCTTGCCATACCAGGGATTGTTGTTCTTTTTCAGGTCGGGGTGATTATACCTTAGATCTTCCATCCTGCGCCAGCTATCCTTATTTAAAATGCCGCGCATGTCTGTTGCTTCCTTGTCTGCGCGCCAGATCTCGTTGGTAAAGTACCAGGTGGGTCTTAACCTGCCGATCCCCCGGCCATAACTTTTATTCAGATCCATGGCCGGGTCGGTTTCGCCGGCTGCCAAAGGCACACTGGTGCCGGCTTTGCCGTCAGGGGTCTTAATGTTCCCGCTGTTCCAGAAAGGAACGGCATTGCGCATGGTCTGGATGCGGTCAGATCCGTCTACCTCAGGATAAGAGACTACATACATCAGGCCTTCGGTATTAGATATATCCAGTTTGGCCTCCACACTGTGAAGGTCAAACATCAGGTTGGTGTTGGGTTTGTTCCTGTTTGCAGTAAACCTTGTTTTCATGAGGGGATGTGCGGCAACGATCTCTTTACCCACTTCAATAGCCCGGTCGAAATCGGTTAAAGCCATACACACTTTCATAAGTAACACGCCACACGCAGCTTTCGAAGTGCGGCCCCGGTCCACTTTTTCCGGTACCCATTGATAGGCAAATTCAAGATCGCTTTTCATGCGTTCCAATATGCTCCAGCGATCATAAGAATAGAAGTCGTATTTGGGCTCGTCGATCTCTCTGTCGAGATAGGGTATGTCACCAAACTGGTGTGTTAATTTAAAGTAACGGTAGGCACGTTGAAAGTAAGCTGCACCGAGCACAGCATTCTTTTCATTCTCATCCTTGAAGGTGGCGGCGTCGATCCTGGAGATCACGGAGTTGGCATATTTGATGCCCTTGTAGCCTTCATACCAGTACCAGCCGACCTTTGTAAAGTCGGTGCTGTTCAGTTGCGCGTCGGGCAGCAAGGAAATATCCATGTCCATCTGCGGACCTGCTTTATCCGTAGTACCTTCAACGGCTACTTCCGATTGAATGATCTCTGTAAGAATAGGCGCAGCGTCACCAAAATATTCATGTCTCATATTTCTCTCACAGGCCGTAAGCGTAGAATACATGCCATTCGCGTCTGACAAGGCGATGCCGGGTTCATAGAAGGAGAGCGGTTTCGGTGTTAACCAGTCTTTCTTACAGGCCACTAAGGACAATGCAGCGAGGGCAACAACCGATGATCTGCTATATAAAGTATATCGTTTCATGTCTGTGTTTTTATCGATCTGAGCGATAAGCGCCTGAGCCAAGCGATCTCAACAACTCATCTCGTATGGGAGAATAATTAGAGGGTTAGATTGAGGCTTAAATTATAAGTACGGGGAGTGGGCTGTCCGGGTGTCAGCTCATTGCCGTCACCGTCTGTAGTCCGATAGCCTCCTGATTCTGGATCGCCATACGTCCAGTGTGGTGCCCAGAAAGCCACGTTCCTTACTGAAGCAGAGATCCGCAGCGATTGTGCATTTATTTTTTTCAGGATGCTTTGAGGAACTGAATAAGACAGAGAGATATTATCTAACCTGATAAAAGATCTTTCGACGTAATTAGTGCCGATATTTTTAGACCCGATCCTGCCATAATCATTGATCGGATTTTGCGGGGTCCATCTGGGTTGAACGTAATCGCTGGCCCGATCGGGAAAACTGTTGTTGTTGGCCGCGCGGTTGAATTGCTCTTGCTGCCCCCAGTTAGAATAGATAAAGAAGGATAGCGAGAAATCTTTATAGTCGAAGTCGTTTCTCCAGGTCCAGCGGAATCTCGGGCTTTTGTAACCCAGGAAAACACGATCCGCGTCAGTCATCACGCTGTCTGCATTCTGATCTTTATATTTAAAATCCCCTGGTTGATTGCCGTATTTAGCTGCTGCTGCTTCTTCACCAACCTGCCACACACCCACGCGCTCGTAGGCCCAGTATTGATCGGGATCGCGGCCGATGAACCATCTGTTTTTAATGTCATCCGCCTCTTTCTGACCAATCACATTTCCGTTAGCATCTTTGATGTCAATCATGTCTCCATAAAGACTCACGATTTTTCTCCTGTTCAGCATGAAGATGAACCCGGAGTTCCAGTTAAACTGCTCTTTTTTAATAATGCCGGCGTTTAAAGACACTTCGAATCCCTTGTTATTGAGCTGGCCCAAATTTGCTGCTACACTGTTGAAGCCGATGATCTCGGGAAGCGCGCGATCGACCAACAGATCGATGGTAGTAGCTGTATAGGCATCAATAGCACCACTCAACCTGCTGTTAAAGATGGAGAAGTCAAGACCGATATTATAAGATGATTTGCTTTCCCAGCGAAGTCCCAGGTTCGCCATGCGATTTACATACAATTGAGACGACACATATACATTCCCATTCTGATCAATATAAGGGTGCAGGCCGGAAGTCATGTCAGATAGGGCTTCATACTGGCCGATGTCCCTGTTCCCGTTTTTACCCCAGGACAATCTCAGTTTACCATAGTCCAGCCAGTCGGAGGTCTTTTTCATGAAAGCTTCTTCTGAAAAGTCCCAGGCAAAAGCCAGTGCCGGAAAAGTAGCTCTCGGATTTTGAGCGCCGAAAGCCGAATAACCATCCCGCCTGATCGAGCCGGTGATCATATATTTTTCTTTGTAAGAATAGAACAGACGGCCCATTAAGGCGTCACCGGTGCGATACGTATCATTGCTCTCGTTCAGCGGCACCGAGCCCGCCTGCAACCGGTGCCAGCCTAAGATATCGCTTGGCGTATATTGAGATGCGGTTGCTTTGGTTCTCCAGAACTGACCTTTCTCCGCGTTTTGCAACAGCGTTACTTCGAAATTGTGGTCATCAAACCGTTTTTTCCATCTCAGCACATTATCCAGGAGCCAGTTGTAGGTTTTTTCAAATGTGCGTTCACTGCTTCCGCCATTAGCCGCCCATTGCGGGTTTTTAGAAGATTCGTGGTTATAGTATTCGCGCCAGGTAAAAGAAGGCGTAAAGTTTGTTTGAAACTCGAAGCCAAACGGCAGGGTCACGATACCATAGATGCTGGAGTTGAGCGTACTGTAAACATCCTTGCGGTCCCTGTACAAGTTGTCGTGGAACGGGTTTACAGGCGTTACATCTCCCGTAGGAAACCTCCTGTACAAGCTATTCGGGTCATCCAGGTTGTTCGAGCCATAAGGAGAAATAATGGCGGATTGTCCCCAGTCGGCTCTCAGGAAGCCTTCGTCTCTCACGGCGAAGTTGGTGTTAGCGCCCACCTTCAGAAAAGAGGTGACCCTGGATTCAAGATTCAGCCGCGTCCGGAAGTTATTAAACCGGTCGCCTGCGATAATGCCTTCGCGATCTACGTAGTTCAGTGAAAAATAATAGTTGGAATTATCGGTTCTGTTAGAAACAGCTGCGGTGTAATCCTGTTGAAACCCGCGCTGGAACACGAGGTCTTGCCAATTCGTCAAGTTATTGGCAAAATAGTTATCGATCTCAGGCGCTTTCAATTCCAGCCTCGTCAACCAGGTTCTGATCAGCTGCTCGTCTGTGACAGAAGGAACGGGAGTGCCCTGGTCATAGTTATACCAATCGAGCTGGCTGACATTGCTCAGCTTGCGGGGATCAACAAACATTTCCGGGTATTGATCAAGATAAGCCTGTGTTCTTCGTCCCACCTCGTAGTCATAGCGCCATGCAAGAAACTCTTCGCCGTTCATCACGCGGGGCATACCTGCGATCTCAGCGAAGCCAATATTACCGTTGAAAGTGATCCTCGGTTTGCCGCTTACTCCTTTTTTAGTGGTAATCAACACCACGCCATTGGCTGCCATGGCTCCGTAAACGGCCGTCGCACTCGCGTCTTTCAAGATGTCGATAGATTGAATATCATTGGGGTTGATATCCGATAGCGCACCATAAAATATCACTCCATCTACTACGTTCAATGGCCCGCTGCCCGCTTTAAGCGTGCCGACACCTCTTACTAATAAGTTGGCATCAGCTTTTGCAGAGCTTCCTTGTCCGATAATCAGACCGGCGGCATTACCGCGCAACAGGTCCTGGATCGATCGGGGCGCTTCCTTTTCCAGCTTCGTCGCCTGAACAGATGCTACGGCGCCGGTCAGATCTTTTCGTCTGGCAGTACCGTAACCAATCACCACGATCTCGTTCATGTCTGTAGATGTGGCGGTCATGGTTACATCGATCGATTGTTGCTCGCCTACCGTGAATTCCTGGTTCGGATATCCGGTATAGCTGAATACGATAGTGGCTCCCTGTGCCACGGCTTGCAGGGTATAGCGGCCCTGGTCGTCCGTCGCCGTTCCCAGCCGCGAGTCTTTGACGACCACACTCACGCCGCTGATGGGTTGCTGCTTGTCATCGCGGACAACGCCGGTGACGGTGCGGGTATTTTGGGCAAACAAAGAGGAGGGATGTAACCCTGTGAAAAAAAGTAATAACAGCAGGCACAGGCCTGTCTTTGAAAATGCAGGTTGAAGCTTTCTCATATATTGGGCTTTAATCGTTTACTGGTTTGGGGCGAACGTACGGATCGTCCTATAGAAGTACCATGTGGTTTAAGAGCAAATCGTTATTCTTCTTACTAAGATAGTCGATTTATATAATCACCAACGACGCTAAAAATTTACAACGTTTGAAATTGTTCTGGCAGGTTTAAAAGGCAGGTTCGCGGCTGCTAAAAGCGATCGTTAGGGACATGAGAAAGCCGCTCTTTGAAAGAGCGGCTCAATTTGTCGTCATCTTGTGTAAACCGGTTGGCTTCGGCAAGAATAATTCGATAAAGACTTTAGCGAACTTCTTTTGTCCTATCGGAAACACAAGATGACAGTATCTTTATCAATCAATTGTTGTGCTTAGTTATATAACGGATCAGTCGGAAGAATGTTTTAAAGATCAGCGGTTAAATCCTGTTAAAATTATTTACCCGTCATTAACTTTCTCAGGTTCATCAGACCATATCTCATTCTTCCAAGAGCGGTGTTGATACTGCAACCCGTCATGTCTGCGATTTCTTTAAACGAAAGGTTAGCAAAATGTCTCAGGATGATCACCTCTCTTTGTTCTTCAGGTAATTTCTCCAACAGATCTTTCGCCTTCCCCACACTTTGAACATTGATGATTTTATCTTCAGCGTTTTGCTCGGTGCAATTTATGGTATCCAACACTTCATTATCCGCACTGCTCTTAGCAAACGGGAAGCGTTTCAGTTTGCGGAAATAATCTACACAAAGATTGTGGGCAATACGCATCGCCCAGGGCAAAAATTTCCCCTCTTCTTTATACTTACCGCTTTTTAAAGTTTCAATAATCTTGATAAATACGTCCTGCGAAATATCTTCCGCATGATATTTATCTTTTACAATAAAAAGTATAGTATTAAAAAGCTTGTCCTTATATCTTTCAAGTAATGAATCGAGTGCCGATTCGTTACCACTTGCAAACAAGTGTATAAGCTCGTTGTCGCTCTTTTTTATATCCGTTGTCATTACTTTTAGAAAATTAGTTGGCCGGCAAGTACCTTATCTCATGCAACACACCACGGGGTTTAGTACCGGCACTTGCAAATGACCCAAAAAATTGCCCAAAACTGTTAAAAATTTTGTTAAAATTACAATTAATGCGTTTTAACACACTGTAAATCAATATACAATTTGCTATCTGGGTCCAACTGCCCGCAAATATAGGAGACGGCAGCCAAATATTCGTTGAAGGGCTGCTTTTTCACGACATTTTCGACCCCGAAAATCGAACCTGCAGCCGTTTTACTTGTTGGTGTATTTGAAATAAGATTTGCGCGCTTCTTTATGTATTTTCGGGCGACAAAGACTTATTACACTCTTTGCTACCTTATAATCAAAAAATATAATGGCCGTACAAAAAAAGTCGAAGGAAGAAATATTGGTGAAAGGCGCGCGGGTACACAATCTGAAGAATGTGAGCGTGGGCTTTCCGCGCAATCAATTCATTGTGGTGACCGGTGTTTCCGGATCGGGAAAGTCGTCGCTGACCATTGATACGCTTTATGCCGAAGGGCAAAGAAGGTACGCTGAAAGCCTGAGTGCTTATGCACGGCAGTTCCTGAACAGGATGAACAAACCTGAAGTAGATTATATCAAAGGACTTTGCCCGGCCATTGCCATCGAGCAAAAGGTCATCACCCGCACGCCGCGCAGTACCGTGGGTACGATGACAGAGATCTATGATTACCTGCGTTTGTTGTTTGCCCGCGCCGGCACCACGATCTCGCCGGTTTCCGGAAAAGAAGTGAAGAAAGATGATGTGGCCGATGTGGTAGAGGCGATCACGCAATTGAAAGAAGGGGACAAGGTATTCATATTGGTTCAGTTCAAACAGCATCGCAACCGCGACGTAAAAGAGGAGCTAAACATCCTGATGCAGAAAGGGTTTAGCCGCCTGGCAGTAGATGTGACGGGCTCCGATGAAGGGATGGCGGTAAAAAGGATCGAAGATCTGCTGGAGTTGGATGATGCCGCATTGAAGAAGGAACTGCCCGCAGGAAAAGGGAAAAAAGAACACGTCTATATCCTGATCGACCGGATTGTGGTGAAAGACCCCTCCATCGGATTTGACGAAGATGATATCCATCGTTTAGGCGATTCTATCGGAACGGCCTTTTATGAGGGAGAGGGGGAAGTGTATATCGAGGTGATACCGGCCAAAGGAAAAAAACGCTTGTTGAATTTTAACAATCGCTTTGAGCTCGACGGGATCGTGTTTGAAGAGCCGCAGCCCAATCTTTTCTCTTTTAATAATCCGCTGGGGGCCTGTCCTACCTGCGAAGGCTTCAGTCTCGTGTTGGGTATTGACGCCGACCTGGTCATACCCGATAAAAGATTAAGCGTATATGAAGGGGCGGTCGCTCCCTGGAAAGGTGAAAAGCTGGGAAAGTGGAAAGACCGTTTCATAAAAGCCGCTTCGGGTACCGGCTTCCCGGTTCATAAAGCAGTTGCCGACCTGACCAAAGAGCAGTATAATTACCTCTGGCAAACCAATGGAGGTATCAACGACTTCTTCAAAGAGGTCGAACAAAATTTATATAAGGTACAGTACCGTGTATTGCTGAGCCGCTATCGCGGGCGTACCACCTGCCCCGATTGCAATGGCTACCGGCTTCGTAAGGAAGCTTTATACGTACAAGTGGGCGGAAAGCATATTGGCGAGCTTTGCGAAATGCCCGCGCGCGACCTGAAGGTTTGGTTGGATCGTTTACAGCTTTCTGAACATAAAAAAGAAGTCGCCAAAAGAGTGCTGCTCGAGATCAATAACCGGGTGGATACTTTGCTCAAAGTGGGACTGGGCTATCTGACGATGAATCGCGTCGCCAATACCTTGAGCGGTGGGGAAAGCCAGCGGATACAGCTCACGCGCAGTCTTGGCAGTAATCTGACGAACTCTCTATACATCCTTGATGAACCATCGATCGGGCTTCATTCGCGCGATACCAGCAACCTGATCAAAGTGCTCAAAGAGTTAAGAGACCTCAACAATACGGTGGTTGTGGTAGAGCACGATGAAATGGTGATGCAGGAGGCGGATCATATCATTGATATGGGGCCACTGGCCTCTCACCTCGGAGGCGAGGTAGTGGCGGAAGGCGATTTCAAGACGCTGATCAAAAACCCCGATAGCCTGACGGGCAAATACCTTAGCGGTGAATTTTCTATTGCTCCGCCAAAGTCTGTTAGAAAGTGGAACCGGTCCATCAAAATAGAAGGCGCCCGACATAATAACCTTAAAAATATCACCGTCGAATTTCCTTTAAATGTTTTATGTGTCGTAAGCGGTGTCAGCGGCAGCGGAAAAACAACATTGGTCAAACAAATCCTTTATCCCGGTCTGCAAAAAATCAAAGGCGAATTCAGTGGTGAGAAGGTAGGCTTTCATAAAGCGATCTCCGGCGATATTGAAAGCATTCAGCAGATCGAAATGGTCGATCAGAACCCCATCGGCAAATCCTCGCGCAGCAATCCCGTCACATATATCAAGGCCTACGATGAGATCCGTGATTTGTTTGCCAGGCAGCCATTAAGCAAGATGCGCGGCTTTCAGCCCAAGCATTTTTCATTTAATGTAGATGGCGGTCGTTGCGATACCTGCAAAGGTGAAGGCGAACAAGTAGTAGAGATGCAGTTCCTGGCCGATGTGCACCTGATCTGCGAAAGCTGTGGCGGTAAGCGCTTCAAGGAAGAAATTCTTGAAGTGAAATACAAAGACAAAAGCATTTATGATGTATTAGAAATGAGCGTTGATGAAGCCATTGATTTTTTTGCAGATGAAAGAAAGCTGTCCGACGCGATACAGCCGCTGAGCGATGTGGGCCTCGGTTATGTGAAGCTCGGCCAGTCATCCGATACGTTGTCTGGCGGTGAAGCGCAAAGGGTGAAGCTTGCTTCGTTCCTGGGGAAGCCTGCCCGGACAACCCGGTCGGACGGGGGCAACAAGGTGCTGTTTATCTTCGATGAGCCCACAACGGGACTGCACTTTCACGACATTAAAAAGTTATTGGCCTCCTTTAATGCATTGATTGAGCAGGGACATTCTATCCTGGTGATTGAGCACAATACAGATGTGATCAAAAGCGCCGACTGGCTGATCGAGCTGGGGCCGGAGGCAGGAGATGGTGGCGGCGAGCTCGTCTTTGCCGGTAAGCCGATGGATATAAAGAAGGTAAAAGAAAGTTATACAGGAAAGTATTTGTAGTGAAGTCGGAAGTCCGAAGTCAGAAGTCCGGGGCGTGGACACTGTCCTTTTAATACACTTCTGACCTCGGACCTCCAACCTCCGACTTCCAAAAATAGTTGTTCAATTTTCGGTTGTTTCAGGAAATCAGGCTCAATAGTTTTGCTATATGATTTTAACCGATGATATCATGTACCAGGCATTGGTGGATAAAGACAGTTCCTTCGAAGGACAGTTTTTTGTGGCCGTAAAGACCACCGGCATTTTTTGTCGTCCGTCCTGCACCGCCCGGAAACCCAAAAGAGAAAACGTCGAATTTTTTCATACATCCAAAGAATGTATGATCAATGGCTACCGGCCTTGTCTGGTGTGTAAACCCCTGACAGGATTGTATGAAGTGCCGCTGCCGATAAAGCAACTGTTGCAGCGCATTGCTGATGATCCTTTTCAGAAGATAAAAGACGACGACTTGCGTGCCGAAGGCTTAGAGCCCAGCCGCCTGCGGCGCTGGTTTTTAAAACAGCACGGCGTGACCTTCCAGGTGTACCAGCGAATGATGCGCCTGAGCGCGGCCGCCAGGCAGCTACAAAGCGGTGCTACCGTGACCAGCGCGGCTTTTGAATCAGGCTTCGAATCGTTGAGTGGTTTTGCCGACTCGTTTAAAAATACATTTGGTGTATCTCCTAAAAACGGAAAAGGCAGCTGCCTGATCAGCGTAACCAAAATAGAGACCCCGATCGGCGTCATGATCGCAGCGGCTACCGAAACCGGCATTTGTCTGCTGGAGTTTACCGAACGGAAGAACCTGCAGGCGCAGATCACTTCGCTGGCCAACCAGCTTTCTGCCACAGTGGTGCACGGGCCCAATCCCCATCTTGATCAGCTGGAACAGGAGCTGAAATCCTATTTTCAAGGCAAACGGAAGGATTTCGATGTGCCGCTGCACCTGCATGGAACTGCGTTTCAGCAGGATGTTTGGCAAGCGCTGAGAAACATACCTTACGGCGCAACGCGTTCGTATAAACAACAAGCCCTGGCGATCCACCGGCCGGAAAGCGTGCGGGCAGTAGCTAATGCCAACGGGATGAACCGGATCGCCATCATCATTCCCTGTCACCGGGTGATTGGCTCCGGCGGACAGCTAACCGGGTATGCAGGCGGGCTTTGGCGAAAAAAATATTTATTGGAACTGGAGCAAAAAGCATTGAATGAATCCGCATAATTTGTTGCCCTTCGACGGCGAAGCAGTGTACTACGGAAAGGTGTTGGCGGCAGGAGAGGCGGACCGCTTTTACGAACGGCTGCTGCATCATATCGACTGGAAGAATGATGAAGCCATCATCTTCGGAAAAAAGATCATCACTAAAAGGAAAGTGGCCTGGTATGCCGATCAGCATTTTGAATATAAATATTCCGGCATCACCAAAACCGCGATGCTGTGGACATCTGAGCTGAAGGCCTTAAAGTCTGTCGCGGAGCAGCTGACGGGAGAGACCTACAACTCCTGCCTGCTAAACCTTTATCACAATGGGGGCGAAGGCATGGCCTGGCATAGTGATGCTGAAAAAGATCTGAAACGGAATGGCGCGATTGCTTCGCTAAGCCTGGGCGCGGAACGGAAGTTTGCTTTCAAACACAAGCGGACCGGCGAAGTCGTTTCCGAAGTGCTGGAACACGGCAGCCTGCTGGTCATGAAAGGCGCTTGCCAGACACATTGGCTACACCGGTTGCCGCCCACAAAAAAGGTTGATACACCACGTATCAACCTTACGTTCAGGACTATTGTTCATTAATTTTTATTAACGGAAGGCTCAGCTGCGTTTTCGTTGCTGACAAAAAGCGTTTGAGTGGGGTAAGCAAATTCGATCCCGTTCTTTTCAAACTCTTTAAAGATCTTCAGGAAGATACGTTGCTGCGTATCCATATGAATGTTGAAGTCTGGAGTGAGGATGAAATATACAAATTCATAATTCAGACTGAAATCTCCGAAGCCTGAGAAATGTCCCCGGTCATACACTACCTGGTCATTGTCCGATACAATTTGTTTTACCATTTCCGGGATCGCTTCCAGCATGGACGCTGGTGTTTGATAGGTGACACCGAGCGCAAAAACGACCCGGCGCTTTTCCATTCTTTTAAAGTTGTGCACGCGCGAATCCGTAAGGTCTTTATTCGAACACACCAACTGGTCGCCCTCCAGGCTTTTCAATCTTGTAGTTTTAATACCGATGTATTCTACGACTCCCATTTTATCATCCACCCTGATAAAGTCGCCTATTTCAAAGGGGCGGTCAAAGAGGATGGAGAAATAACTGAAAAGATCGCCCAGAACGGTCTGTGCCGCCAGCGCGATAGCGATACCTCCAATGCCCATCCCTGCCACGATCGTTGTTACGTTGTAGCCAAAGTTGTCCAGCAGGAACACAATACCAAACAGCCAAACGATTGCTTTTACGATCACGAGCAAGCCGCGGGCCTGGCGCTGCTTGGCATCGCCATCATCCTGTTGTTTCAGCATGCTCAATATGGCATATTGTATTACGGCATTGATCAAACGCAGCGCGAAAAAAGTACAGAAGAACAGCATGGCCACTTCTAAAACCCTCTCCGCCTTGGGCGACATTTTCAGGTAGTGAAAGCCTGCATAAAAGATCAGGAAATATAAAACCGGCAGAACCGAGCGTTCGATAATATCGATCAGAAAGTCGTCTACAGTAGCTTTGGTCTTTTGCGACCAGCTTTTCAGGCGCCGGATAAGCACCGCCTTCAATAACTTCAATACGATAAAACCTAAGAGAATTCCTCCGATAACGAACAGCCAGGTTGATAGAGGATTGCCAAAATAGCTGGCGGACCAAAGATCATTCATAAATGATAATTTAAGATGGATAGTTGCGGGGCAATACCGCCCAAAGCGGGAATGATAAGAATTTTTTCTTAATCATACAAACGGGAAGCGGCAACCGACGTTGTGTCGCCGGAGCAACCGGTGTTTGTCTGATACGAAATGTGTACAGCAAGTCGCCGCTACCAGCCGGATTCCCGCGTTCGTGTGTAAACACTAAAAAACCGTACCAAAGGCGTTGAGCGAGAATCCTTGCGTCCGAACAGTACCATCCGGGCGGGCACTCCGCTGCGCTTCGGTCGGAACGACGCACTCAGGATGTTGTGGAGCTGCTGTTATCGATCGTTATTCCGACCCAAGTTTTGCCTCAGACAAAACAACTGCCCACCCGTGCCGGGGCGGACGGGGAGCGGCCTTTTACGTTATGGAAAAAGGCTTTGCGAATAACTAAGTGAAGGAGCTGCGGCCAAACGCTCTCGCAAGCGTGTATTAATTATACCGCAGGCTCTTGCTGGCTCAGGCAATGGAAACTACCCAATCCCCAGATGATCTCAGTAGAATCAATACCGATCACGGTCCGGTCTTTAAAGCATTCCTGGAGGATCTTCAGGGCGGTGTCGTCTTTGCTGCATCGGTAGGTCGGGACGATGACCGATTTATTAGCGATGTAGAAATTCGCGTAGGAGGCCGGCAGGCGCTGATCTTCATAGATCACTGCATCCGGCATGGGGATTTCAATAATGTTGAGCGGTTTGCCGTTCAGCAGCCGCATCGTTTTTAACTGCTTCAGATTGTTCTGCAACAGTTCATAATTATCATCGTTTTTATCTTCTTCTACCACAGTAATGACGGTGTCTTCGTTTACAAACCGTACCGTGTCGTCGATATGTCCGTCCGTATCGTCACCCACAATGCCGTCATCCACCCACAATACCTGCTTCGCGCCATAATATTGGTGGAGGTAAGTTTCAATTTGTTCCTGGTTCAGATGTGGGTTGCGGTTCGGGTTCAGGAGGCAGGCCGTCGAGGTAAGGATCGTGCCGGCGCCATTGAACTCTACCGAGCCCCCTTCCATGACGATGCCAGGGTAGAACACCGGGAGTCCGAAATGCTGCGCAATCCTGGTGGGAACCACGTCGTCGAGATCATAAGGTGGGTATTTCCCGCCCCAGGCATTGTAGCCCCAGTCAACAATAACCTTCTTGTGCTGCTCTGCATCGGGGTTGATCAGGAAAGCGGGGCCGTGATCGCGACACCACGCATCATTGGTTTCATTAAAATAAAATTCAATTTTCGTCAGGTCGGCGCCCTGCTTTTGCAGGTGTTTCAGCGCGAAAGACTTCATCTTCTCATCCGTCACGTTGATGCGCACGGTCTCGCTCCTGGCCAGTTCTTTCACGAAGTGAGCGTAGTAAGGATAGATGGTATTCAGTTTCCCCGGCCAGGAAGCTTCTTTATGCGGCCAGCTCAGCCAGGTCGCCTCGTGGGGATGCCATTCGGCGGGGAAGAAGTAGCCGGGTAATGGACGGGAAGACGGAGAGTCAGTAAGTCCGAAAGATGAGACATCAGCTGGCTCCGACGAGATATTAGAATTAAACATTTTAATTTAAAGTTTTTTTTAAGGCGTTAATCATAACCAGTATTTCTTCGCATTGTCTGTATATTCTTTCGAAATCTTCGTCAGAAATAATGTTCCGCCTTTTTGCTAAATAAATACAACCTACTACTTCAGTGTCGGATCGTAACGCAATTCCCAGAAACCGCTTAAATTCTGGGTTAGATTGCCCTGTGGAGCCTTCCGCGATATTTAATGCCATGGAATCGGCTGCCCGTTTGATCTGTGAAGAGAGGATGAATAATTCGTCTTTCGGAAATTTTAGTGTCGTGTCATGCACCAGCGCCGTCAGGTCTAATGCCTTTTGCCAAACTCTTAAATTTTCAAATTTGAAAGCCATAGGTTTTATTTTTAGGTGTTAAAAACAAAAGCAACAATGGCTTAGAGTGGCTCAACTTCTTTACGTCAAACTTCCAACCTCTGACTTCGGACCTCTGTCTTCCGACTTCCCTACTCCTCATCAATAAACCGCTTCGTAATCGGCTGATACGAATCGATTCTTCTGTCTCTCAAAAAAGGCCAGTGCATACGGAACGAGTCGGCTTGCTTCAGATCCAGCTCCACCACTTGCGTTTCTTCCTGGTCGTGAGAAGCCAGGTAGAGCAACTTGCCCTGACCGTTGGTGGCAAAACTGCCGCCCCAGAATTTCATTGCGCCGTCCTGCTCAAAACCCACACGGTTCACGCTCACCACGGGGATCCCGTTGGCTACAGCGTGGCTGCGCTGGATAGTCTGCCAGGCATCGTACTGATCTTTATTCGTTGCCTCGTCCTGGTCCGTGGCCCAACCAATAGCGGTAGGGTAGAAGAGCATTTCCGCGCCCATCAATGTCGTGATCCGCGCTGCTTCCGGGTACCACTGATCCCAGCAGATCAATATGCCGATCGTGGCAAATTTTGTTTTAAAGACCTTATATCCCAGGTCACCTGGCGTGAAGTAAAATTTTTCGTAATAAGCCGGATCGTCCGGAATATGCATTTTCCGGTACTTGCCCAGGTAGCTGCCATCAGCGTCCAGCACCGCCGTAGTGTTATGGTATAGTCCCTCCGTTCTTTTTTCAAACAGTGACGCGATGATCACCACGCCCAGCTCTTTGGCTACTTCCTGCAACGCGTCGGTAGACGGACCGGGAATGGGCTCTGCCAGTTTGAAATTATCATAATCTTCCACATCGCAGAAGTACAAGGAAGTGAACAGCTCCTGCAAACACACGATCTGGGCGCCCTTGCCGGCCGCTTCTCTTATTTGATTGATGGCTTTCTGCAAGTTGTCCTGTTTGTTATCAGTACAACTCATCTGAACCATCCCTACTTTAACTTTTGCCATATTTTTCATTTTACGGAGGTGCAAAGGTACTTTAAATGGAAGGGTTATAAACAAAAATGCGGAGCAAATTTTGCGCCGCATTCGTATCAAAAAGCTTTTGATGTTATCTGAGCCGGTTCAGATCGCGGATCAGTTTCTGGTCTTTCCGGATGCCCTGTATGGCAAAAAAGAAACCGATAACCGTGAGCAGCGTAAAGATCGCTGTCAGCGCGATATTGCCGGTCGAAAAGTTCTGCGAATACATCCAGTACAAAGCAATCAGCCCGATAGAAGCCAGCAGCCCCAGTATGGACAGCTGAATTTGCTTTCTGCGGTCCTTGAACAGGAAAATGGTGATAGCCGCGACCGCGGTTACCAGCACTGTTAATAATATCAGGTAAATATTATCGGCGGCTGTCAGCTCCGGTCCTTCCACGCCTTTCGTACCGGGTGTAACCAGCCCGCTGTAGAAAGGGAACTTGAAAGTCAGCCCGCTACTTATTGTTGACAGCAGTAACCACAATGTTTGTTTTCGTTGAATCATGTTAATGAGTTTAATGTTTGTTTAAGGTTTAATGATATTCAATGTACGGGTTTTTGCGCTTTGCAGGAACCACCTGTTCTACTTATAAACCTTAAACCTGGAACATACTTATCCCAATTCCGGGTACAGCGGAAACTGTTTCATGAAAGCCTTTACGTCTTCGCGAACGTCGGTGATCAGCTTTTCGTCGTCGGCGTTGGTCAACACGCGGTCGATCAGGTCTACGATCTGAACCACGTCCTGCTCCTTCAATCCGCGCGAGGTAACGGCCGGCACACCGACCCTGATACCCGACGTTACAAACGGAGATTTGTCGTCAAATGGCACTGCGTTCTTGTTCAGCGTGATAAATGCTTTGTCCAGTGTTTCCTGTGCTTTTTTTCCGGTAATATTTTTATTGCGAAGATCGATGAGCATCAGGTGGTTATCCGTTCCGCCGCTGATCAGGTTATAGTCTTTTGCTACGAAAGCCTTAGCCATCGCCTGCGCGTTGCTCACCACTTGTTTGGCGTAAGTTGCAAAGCTCTCATCCAGGATTTCTCCGAAAGCCACGGCTTTGGCAGCGATGATGTGCTCCAGCGGTCCGCCCTGGATGCCGGGGAAAACGGCCAGGTCCAGCAGCTGGCTCATGGTGCGGGTATTGCCTTTCGGGTCTTTGATGCCCCATGGGTTTTCAAAGTCGTGACGGATCATGATAACGCCGCCGCGGGGTCCGCGCAATGTTTTGTGCGTGGTGCTGGTGATGATATGACAATGATCAAACGGATCGTTCAGCAGGCCTTTGGCAATCAATCCCGCCGGGTGCGCGATATCCGCCATGACGATGGCGCCTATCTTGTCTGCCACTGCACGGATGCGTGCATAGTCCCAGTCGCGGCTGTAAGCTGATGCACCGCAGATGATCATTTTCGGTTTTTCTGCCAGCGCTTTTTGTTCCAGGTCGTCGTATTCTACCAGTCCGGTTTCTTTATTAACTCCGTAAGAAATAACATTATAATGTTTGCCGCTGAAATTGGCAGGACTTCCGTGCGTCAGGTGTCCGCCCATGCTCAGGTCCAGGCCCATGATCGTGTCGCCCGGTTTCAGTACGGCCATAAACACGGCAGCGTTGGCCTGTGCGCCGCTGTGGGGCTGCACGTTGGCCCAGCTCAGGTTAAACACCTGTTTCAGGCGGTCAATCGCCAGGTTTTCAATCTCGTCCACTACTTCACATCCCCCGTAATATCTCCGGCCGGGATACCCTTCGGCGTATTTATTGGCGGGCACACTGCCCATAGCTTTCAGCACTTGCAGAGAAACAAAGTTTTCTGAAGCGATCAGTTCAATATCGTTGCGTTGGCGCTCTAATTCTTTATCGAGCAGTTGAAAGAGGATCGTGTCGTTTTGCATGGCGCAAAGTTAAGGGGCAGAGGCGTAAGTCGAAATGCAGCTGGATCGAAAAATTGAAAAAATTGTGTATGAAGCTGATTAGTATTGAATCAAATCTACATTTATGCAAACTCAATAATGACCAAAACAGGAATAAATAGTAATCAAATCGTCTGTAACGGAATAGATAAGGCGATGTTCATCATTGATTCGTCTTGACCAAAATCCGCTGAAATTACCTTTTAATGCTTCAGGTTTTCCTAAGCCGGTAAAAGGAGTAGTCTGAATGTCCGAAATCAATTCAAATATTTAAAAGGCCAGCTTTTGATTCCCAGATTTAAATTTTTGAAATTGCGCAATGGCGTCCGGAGAAAATTGGACTTTCCTCATGTTATTTTTCGCTTAGTATAGATTCTAAATCTTTCATAGAATATACTGTCCCTTTTCCAGATTCAATATCATCGACAGCCTTAGCAAGCTTATTCCAATAGATTTCCGCAGGATCGTTCACTGAAAAAGCATTCTTTTCGTCCTGAACGGCAATGGTGATCTGCACATTGCGTCCTTTTAGCAACTGCTTCATTTTTTGGAAGAAATCGTCAGTAAATTCAGATGAGGAAATTTTTATTACGGCATCCATGTTCTTGTTTTCTCAAAGTTAATATATTTATAGACAAGCACGCCGTTGTTTAGCCGCGATCAAGAAATAGGGTGTAGTGTTGGGGCGAGTTTCAAGATTTTCTTTTTTTACTTACCTTCACCCCTTTTTATCACATGTTCTAAACTATATCCCGCCCCGGGATTGTTATATATGAAGGCAATTATTCCTGTTGCAGGTACCGGAACTAAGTTGAGACCCCACAGTTATACGCAGCCAAAGGCGCTTATCCCATTGGCTGGCAAGACCGTTTTGAGCATTATCATAGACCAGCTGAAGGACGCCGGAGTGGATGAATTTGTATTCATCATCGGGTACCTGGGCGATAAGATCTATCATTATATTAAAGATAAACACAGCGATATTGTTGCGCATTTCGTGGGACAGGAAGACCGGAGAGGCGTGGGGCATGCGGTAAGCCTGGCCAAAGACATCGTGAGGGGAGATGAGATCCTGATCACTCTGGGCGACACCATTTGTGAGTATGATGTCACTGAAGTGTTGCGCAGTCCCGGTTCTATGATCGGGGTGCGTAAGGTAGACAATCCCAAAGACTTTGGCGTGGCCGAAATTGATGCCAACGGTATCGTGGAATCGGTGATTGAAAAGCCGAACATACCTAAATCGAATATGGCGCTGGTAGGCATTTACAAGATTGCTGAAAGCAATATGCTGTTCGACTGCCTGGAAAAAAACATGGCCAGCGGGCTGCTTACGCATGGCGAGTTCAGCATTACTGATGCTATTGACTGCATGATCGACGGCGGTGTCACGTTCAAATCTTTCCGCGTCGACAACTGGTTTGATGCGGGTAACAAAGAAACCCTTTTGAGATCGAACGCCATCCTGCTGAAGAAATTTGGCGCCGAGAGCGACGCCTCGCAATACCGGAATACGGTGATTATCCCACCCGTGAGCATCGGCAAAGGATGCGCTATTGAGAACAGCATCATTGGTCCCAATGTGACGCTGGGCGAGAATACCAGCATGAAACAATCCATCGTTAAGAACTCCATCGTGGGCGCCTATTGCAATTTGTACGACATCGTATTGGAAGACTCGCTCATCGGTAGCGACACCAGCCTCAAAGGCGAATCCCGCAGCCTGAATATCGGGGACAATACCAGTATTGATCTGGGGTGATTTTTATTCCTTCGTACTTCTTTCAAGTTGTGGAGAAATTCCTTAGCCCATTTTTTCTCACACTTCTATGAATTCATATTGTCCAGCTATTTCTTTTATTTCGTTAAGATCATGAAAGTAGTTGTCATGCCAAATGGGAAAACCATACCCGTTATTTTCGACGAAAGCCTTCAACAATTTTCCATCAATTTTCATAAGTAGACCGCAGTCAACCAGGTTGGAACATTTTTCTCCCATTTTTGTAGCTGCTTCAGATTGCGGATGACAAATGATTTCCAGGCAACCTCCGGTTGCGTTTGAGACGATATCGTCCCAGGGATCCTTATTTCCTGTTAAAAAGCTTTTTGCTTTTTGTTTCGCCTGATTGTAAAGTTGTTTAGTTTTAGAATATTTTTTCAAGGTTGTGAAATAAAGAAATGTCCTTACAATGTATAATTCGTCGATTGTCTTGCTCTGACATACAAGTTTTGTGTGTTGTTCAGAAATAAATGGTTTACAGCGTTTGGTAAGTTGTCCAATGATAGCTTCGTCAGATTTGTTTGGAGTGTCTGCCGTTTCTGAAACGCATTCAAGTTCAAAGTAATAGTCTCCATAGTCAAATACATAAGCAGTAAAGCTCCACCAGATTTATGAGGAGAATATGCTCTAATATGTCGCGCGAATGCTATTTCCTTGTCTTTGTATGTGTAGTCCATCTAAAATAGTTGCTAACGTTTTCTGACTTTGTGTTCGGTGGGAAAATTGAAGCACGAAAGCCGATATGGTTACTAAGTTTATGTCAATGAAGTTTTGGAAGTCTTCTGAAAATGATTTTCAATTTTTTAATTATTGGTGGTGGATATATATGTAGCAACGAAAAAGCTGTTAGTACCCAACCTGAAATTGAAAATATTGCGTTAGGGATTTGTTTTAAGGTCGGTTTCCCGTCAAGATCAGAAGGTACGGTCGCCTTAAAAATTGGAAGCAATGCTAATAAAAGGAAAAACAATCCCATCACTGCCCCAATGATTGAAATGTAGAAGTGAGTCGTCCACCAGTAATTTAGCTTTTTGTTCAAACGAATGGGAAGTCCCACAATTAAACAAAGGAAAATCGTCAAACTCGAAAATAGAATTGCAAATAATGGTTGGAAGATCACAAGTCCCAAAAATCCGTCGAAACCGAAGTCGTTGTCAATAAAAGCTAAAGCCATATAGATGAAGAAAATCACAATGAATGTCAGAGCGACTTGAAACCCCAATGTCAAGATAATAATTGTTTTGCTCATTGTGTTATGTTAAAGTCGCATTTAATGTAGTGCATTGTTATAGAAGGTTATTTCCTGCTAACAGTTGATATTTAAGATACCGCAGCATTCTTCATTAGTCGGCTGAGTTGTCAATAGTCTATTGTATAATTTATTTGGGCGGAAGTTCTTGGAACATCGCTGCCATCTATTTTCTTGAGAGCAAACGGGCTATCATTTTTACTTACCGATATTTGCGTGTATAACCTCAAGTGTCCATAATTGTCTCCTGCTTCAGTTACAGTTAAGTTAGCTGCAAATCCTTTTTTAACAGGCCCAATGATTGTTTCCCATGGCGAACGGGTGTTAATAGTAATATTTACTATTTGATTATGCTCTCCGTTTAATTTTACATTTAGTTTTCCCCCTGAATAGATAGTAGTACTGTTTACTTCATATTTGATATAATATTCATCAAGTACATCCTCTTTTGTTTCCTTCTTGCAGGAGAAGAGTAGCATTAAATACGACGTGATTATCAATAATGATCGCTTCATGCTATATTTTTTTTAAAACATCATTGAATTTTAGAACATACTTTCTTAAAATAATTCTACAAGAGGTTTGTAGTAAATTTTACAGGTATCAAGCAGATTATTTTGGTTTAAAGATACTGAAATCAACATATTTGCTTACTTGTATCTCTATCAGGCCGCAGACCCTTTATTTTTCTTATATTAGTTTTATAACCTCACGGGTTTTCGAAACCTGTGAGGTTGATACCTGATTATCTCATCAACTCTATCCATTTATGATCCAGACAAGAATCACGCGGCTTTTCAATATTCAATACCCGATCGTGCAGGCCGGGATGGTGTGGGCCAGCGGATGGAAGCTGGCCAGTGCCGTGAGCGAGGCGGGCGGGCTGGGTATGATCGGCGCCGGATCCATGACGCCGGCGCTCTTGCAGGAGCATATCCAAAAGTATAAAGCGGCTTCCTCAAAGCCCTTCGCTGTCAATCTTCCTTTGTTGTATCATGATATTGAGCGGCAAGTGCAGGTCATCCTGGAAGAAAAAGTGCCAATCGTATTTACAAGCGCGGGCAATCCCAAAACCTGGACAGGGGTATTAAAGGATGCGGGCCTAACAGTGGTGCATGTCGTGAGCAGCAGCCGATTTGCTATCAAAGCGCAGGAAGCGGGGTGCGATGCAGTAGTGGCGGAAGGCTTCGAAGCAGGCGGACATAACGGACGCGAGGAGACGACCACGATGGTACTGGTGCCGCTGGTGACCGCAGCGGTGACGATCCCGGTTATTGCTGCGGGCGGCATCGCTACCGGCCGGCAAATGCTCGCCGCGTTTGCGTTAGGCGCCGAAGCCGTACAAATGGGCAGCCGCTTTGTAGCGTCTAAAGAAGCATCCTCCCATATTCTTTTTAAAAACAAAGTGCTGGCCGCCAGGGAAGGGGATACGCGGTTGTCTCTCAAACAGCTGGCCCCCGTGCGATTGCTCGATAACGATTTTGCGCAGGAAGTGCGGGAAGCCGAGGCCCGCGGCGCCTCGGCGGAAGAACTGCAGCAATTGCTGGGCAAGGGTCGTGCGCGAAAAGGCATGTTTGAAGGATTGCTGGAACAGGGAGAACTGGAGATCGGACAGGTGAGCGCCCTGATCGAAGATCTGCCTGCCGCAGCTACGATTGTTCAGGACGTATGGAACGGATTTTCAGCAGCAAAGTTGGCGCTTCAAAAACTTTGATTATCTTTCATTTAAGATGATCTCAACGGAGGCATAACATTTTTTTAGCGGATCAGGAATAACCCGGGATTTGGAACAAATAAGCGCTTACAGACGCAGTCAAAGAACACAAAAGATCAAAAAAAGTATGCGGGTATGGGCGTATAGAATGTGAAAAAACGGTATGCCCCCTCCAATTTAACCAACCTTTCGATTTGGTAACAAATGCTGAAAGCAACCTTCCTGACCGTACTATCTCTAATCCTGACCTTAACCGTTCCGGCGCAATTTGATGCCTTGAACCGACTTAAGGGGAGCGTTTGGGACCCTGATCGCGCCTGTGTCTGTTCAGAATGAATAAACGATCTATCCCTTAAAAATAAAATAGACGGCGGCTACCAGGAACGCAAACCCGATGAGGTGGTTGATGCTGAACTGAAAATTGTCGAACATCAGTTTGGAAAAGATCACGAAGACGACGAGCGTGATGACCTCCTGGATCACTTTTAGCTGGATCAATGAAAAGGGACCTCCCATGTTTGAAGAGCCGATCCTGTTGGCGGGCACCTGGAAACAATATTCAAAAAACGCGATGCCCCAGCTGATCAGAATGATAACCCACAAAGAGGTGGACGCGTGGTTGCTGCCTTTGGCAAAGAACTTTAGATGTCCATACCAGGCCAGGGTCATAAACGAATTGGAGAGGAATAATAATCCTATAGTGCTGATCGCTTTCATGGAGGAGAAATGGTGGGTGAGTGATTGTTGAATGGTGGTTGAATGTGGTTGAATGATTGTTGAATGGTGGTTGAATGATTGTTGAATGGTGGTTGAGTGATTGTTGAATGTGGTTGAATAGTGTTGAGTGATTGTTGAATGTGGTTGAATAATGGATGAACGATTGTTGAAGAGTGGATGAATGATGAGGTAGGCTTACTGTTCACTTATTTTAAACCACGTTAAACTATTTTAAACCACGTTAAACTATATTAAACCACATTAAACTATTTTAAACCCTCTTCAACTATTTTCCCCCGTTTTCAACAATATCCTTTCTACCAAACCGAAGCGCTGTCGTCGCCGCGTCCGTCCGCAACGGCTTCCAGGCTGCCGTCGGGAGCTATCTTAATGACTTCGGTCCGTCCGATCTGTCCGCGCTCCCTGAGCTCATAGCCCATCTTGGACAAGGCTTGTTGCGTGGTTTCAGAGAAGCCCTTCTCGATGAACACTTCGTCCGGAAGCCATTGGTGATGAAACTTAGCCCGGTTCACCGCATCGCTGGTAGTCATGTTGAAATCAATAATGTTGACGATCGTCTGGAAGACGGAAGTAGGAATCGTGGTTCCGCCCGGCGTGCCTACGACCAGGAAAGGCCGGTTATCTTTTAGTACGATCGTGGGCGTCATGGAACTTAACATCCGCTTTCCGGGCTCAATTGCATTCGCTTTTCCGCCAACAGCGCCAAAGAGATTGGGAGAGCCGGGCTTTGCGCTGAAGTCGTCCATTTCATCATTCAGCAAAAAACCGGCGCCCGCTACTACGGTCTTGCTGCCGTAATTATTGTTGAGCGTAGTAGTAACAGACACCGCATTACCTTCTTTATCCATCACGCTCAGGTGCGTCGTTTCTTCGCTTTCGTAACCGGGCACCCGGCCTTCCACCGTTTCTTTACTGTTGCCCGCTCGCCCCGGTTGATAATCTTTCATCCGGTTGTTAAGATAGGCCGCGTCGGACAACTCCTTTACAGGGACTTGATAAAAATCCGCATCTCCCATGTATTTGGCGCGGTCGGCGTAAGCGCGGCGTTCCACCTCGATCATCAGTTGTACGGATGCCGGTGTTTGAAAGCCCATATTCTTCAGCGGGTAAGGGGCTATCATGGTCAGCATCTGGTGGACGAGCAGACCGCCGCTACTGGGCATCGGCATGCCGATAATGGTGTAACCTCTATATTGAGACACGACGGGCGTCCTGAATTTGGCTTTGTAGCTTTTGAGGTCATTCAAGGTGATCAGTCCTTTGCCCCGCTGCATTTCGGCAACGATCATCTCGGCCGTTTCGCCCTCGTAAAACCCTTTCTGTCCCCTGCTGCTGATCCTTTTCAGCGTGGCGGCCAGTTCTTTCTGTATCAAAGTGTCCCCTTTTTTCCAGGGCTGGCTTTTTACGAAGACCGGCATGACGGTATTGTATTTTTTAAAGGCAGCGCTGGTGTAGTTCAACGCCCGGGCTTCCGCTTCCGTAATGGCGAAACCTTTTTCAGCCAGCTCAATGGCCGGTTGAATCAGCTCCTTCATCGAAAGACGGGCAAACTGGTGCGTGGCGAATAAACCGGCAACGGTGCCGGGTACGCCGGATGATAAATGCCCGTATAAACTTTTTTCACTGTCGGGATCACCTTTTTCGTCGAGGTACATATCCCGGAAAGCGGCTGCGGGTGCGGTTTCGCGATAGTCTAATGCAACCGGCGCTTTGCCTTTAGACGTAGCTACCATAAAGCCGCCACCACCGATATTGCCTGCGCCGGGATAGACCACGGCGAGGGCCCACTGTGTGGCGATGGCAGCATCGAAAGCGTTACCGCCTTTTTGGAGCATGAGCCTACCTGCCTGGCTTGCCAGCGGATGAGCTGACACTACCGCGCCATTTTTACCGGTGCCTTGTTTGGTAACGGCATAGTCGAAAGCGGGAAGCTGGGCATGACAGGAGCAGGCAATGATAACAACGAAAAAAAGCAACGGGCCGCGCATAGATTTTTTGCAGAAAGATAATCACTTTATAGATGTGAGCATAGAAAACAACTGGTATCCATGGGTAAAATTTTGTTTTTGTATGGTTCTGAAGAATCCTTTTGCAGCTGCTTCAAAAATGATAGCGACAGAAAAAAATTAATACACCTTTTAGATCCCTGTAAACCGCGCCTGTATGATAACGTAGCTGGCTAAATTCTCTGGTCTTTTATCGGTTATAGCCCTTTTATTTTTAAAATCTGGATGGAATTGTTATTTGCCTTCATCAATGAATAAGGCGAAATGTATCCAGTAAAGATGTTAGCGCATTTTTGGAATGCATGTTCTCCATAGATTGTAAGGTGACGTCCGTGATTTCGGCAGCACGTTGGCACATCGCCTTTTCGTATCTTGAAATAGCAGTTTTAGTGTCGCTGACATCATTGGCTGTTAGTTGCTCTGCCAGTTCCAGGGCATCTAACATGGCCATATTTACCCCTTCGCCGGCGTAAGGCGGCATGCGATGTGCAGCGTCTCCCAAGATGGTCAGGCTCGGCAAACTCTCCCATTGCTGGTCGGGCGGAAAATGATATTGCGGACGAGGAACAAAATAACTGTCGCCCCTTTCAAACAGTTCGTGCCATTCATTACCCCAATCGGCAAAACGCTCTTTAAACCAATCATATATTTCCCGTTTGTTTTCGAAGTTGATGCCAGAAGTTGTTACCCAATCTTCTGTTTCCCTCGTTCCGGTGTAAAAGGACAGTGAACCATCGCCTTTGGCACTCAGGATAATGCTTTTTTCCTGTCCCAACGCAAATGTTTTCCCACCTTTAACGAGTTTCCAGAGTTCTGGCGCATTCGTTGCTGCATCGTAAATATTTCCCTCTATAATGGTTAAGCCTGAATAAACCGGAGCAATATCGGTAAGGTATTTTCGGAGTTTTGAATTTGCGCCGTCTGCCGCAATAACAAGGTCGGCGTAAACAGTACTGCCATTTTCGAAGAAGATATCCCAGCCATCATTCCTGGCTTGTAGAGATACAAATTTCGAATTCCAAACAATGGTTTCTTTTTCAAGTGAAGCAATAAGCAAATCACGGAAGGGTCCCCTGTCAATTTCCGGACGGAAAGAAGCGCCGCTTTCCGCTACCGGAGTTTCATTAGTATGATCATCAAAATGTATCACCGTGTTATGGTCGGTGATACGCAGTTTATCCGCATTGGGGCGATATTGTTTTTTAAATTCATCCAACAGGCCAGCAGCATTCAGGGCTTTCAGCCCGGATTCTTCGTGTAAGTCCAAGGTGGCACCCTGCTGACGTGCATTTTGGTCTTTATCCCTTTCATATACTTTTACCTGATACCCCTTCATTTGTAATAACCTCGCAAGGGTCAATCCTCCGGGACCTCCACCGATTATGGCTATTTTTTTATTTTTCATTGACATCATATTTTTTTGATCACACAAAATTATAATTGTATAATGGGTTAAAATAGCGCACTTTGGCATAAAAATACTCGTAAACGACACGATGAAAATCGAAATCAAATCAAGAGACGGATTAGGACTGCTGGCTGCTTTTGCCGAAAAAGTTGGCGGGAGCGTTGTAAATGGCAGAGTAGATGTTCCGGAAAAATTTGGAACAGGCTTTTTACAGGGCTATAGTTTTGATGAGCGTTTGCGAATGATGATATTGAACTACGAGCTACACCAGGATTTTGCCATAAGCCGAAAAAACCAGCCTGCGAATATGCTCATATTTAGTTTCCAGCATATCATCAGCGCAACCCGAACGCAAACGAGTAAAAAATTACAACCATTGGTTCAGATTACGACACAGGGGTTAGATGTGGAACTTTTTGTTCCAAAAAACACCATTCAGAATGCTATATCATTGAGTATTGATGCGGGTTACCTGCGGGAACTTATAGGAGCACGCATCAATCATCCTTTAATTAATACTGTTTTGGATAATAAGCAGCCTTTGTTGTTTGAAGAGTTTGTGTCGGTTCCGCTATTGAAAGTTGTTGATGATATTGTAAGCGTTAAGGTGCCGACGCTGCTGCGGGATTTTTACTACAAGCTAAAAGCTCAGGAACTCATTTGTCAATTATTGATTTCACTTGTCAGAAGAGATGAGAAGAAAGTATATGGTTTAAACATAGCAGACATTCAGATCCTTTATAAGGTAAAGGACCAGTTACTTGAAAACATTGAAAAAGCCCCCACGATCGCAGAACTATCGAACTTTTCCGGCATGAGCGAAACTAAATTGAAAAGACTATTTAATCAGGTTTTTGGTAAAAGTATATTTCAATACTTCCAAAATTTTAGAATGCAGAAAGCTGCACGCCTGTTGAAGGATGGATTATCTGTTTCAGAAGTGGGTTATCAGTTGGGGTTTTCCAATTTAGGTCACTTCACAAAAGTTTTTGAACAGGTGATCGGAGTTAAGCCGAAGCGGTATAGTAAGCTGAAAGATAATGGGTGAATGCGTCTTGGTTGCCGTTTAATTGGATGAGTGTCGATTTAAATTTATCGAGAATCACTTCTAATTCTCTTATGATGAACCAATCGCATGTCCTTACCCGATAGGATATTTTTCCACGTTATTAATACAAGGGAGCGCAGTAAGTATCATTCCCAATCGTTGCTGGTAGAACTCCCCGCTCTTATAAATTATTAACTGTAAGCTTGTTTAGTCGTTTCTCACTTTTTTCGAAAAAAAATGTGCATTTTTGCAAAAACCTGCCTTGATCTAATGAAGATGAATATCTATAGTTCCCTTTTAGAAAAGAAGAGACATGCGCAAAAGTCCTTTGTCGTGTTAATCGATCCTGATGGGGTAACGTCTTCTTCACTGGAACAGCTCATTCAGTTGTCCCTCAAGACCAAAGTTGATTACTTTTTTGTAGGGGGTAGCCTCGTTATATCCAATCATTTAGACGAGGTTGTGCAGCAGATCAAAGCCAGTTGTGATATTCCCGTGATCCTTTTTCCCGGCAGCCCCTCCCAGGTCAGCAAATACGCGGATGCGTTGCTGTATTTATCCCTGATTTCCGGCAGAAATCCCGAGTTGCTCATTGGGCAGCACGTTGTTTCAGCTCCTTTTGTGAAGAAGAGCGGCCTTGAAATCATGCCGACGGGGTACATCGTGGTAGACGGCGGTGCGCCTACGACGGTTTCCTACATCAGCAATGCGGCCCCCATTCCTGCCGATAAAAATGAGATCGCTATGTGCACCGCGCTTGCCGGTGAAATGCTGGGCATGAAGCTCATTTATATGGACGCTGGCAGCGGAGCAAAAACGCCGATCACGGAAAGCATGATCCAGTCCGTGGCCCAGAACGTTGAAGCCCCCCTGATCATCGGTGGTGGTATCACAGATCCCGAAAAAGCCTATCTGAACTGTAAAGCAGGCGCTGATGTGATCGTAATTGGAAACGCGATTGAAAAAGACCCTTCCCTGGTGCTGGAAATGAGCCAGGCCATCCACGCTTCCTCTTCCAAGGTCAACCTGTAGTTTCGCCGGTTGTAGCGATTGATCGATGCTTTTCTGCCCATTTAAGGCCTCGTCCAAGCCATGTGTGAAGCTCTTCCGACTTCTGACCTCCGTCTTCCGTCTTCTTTGCTAAACCTTTCCCGCTCTTTCCTGTTAATCCTATCAATTAAAGTTTAAACAATGGAATTAGGCATAGGCATGTTCGGCGATCTTCATATAGATGCCAACGGAACGCCGCAACCGGCGCAGCAACGTTTACAGGAAATTATAGAAGAAGTGAAGCTGATGGATGAAGTCGGCCTCGACTTTTACGGCATTGG
Organism: Niabella sp. ZPM-14; assembly: GCF_055693045.2. Taxonomy (NCBI): domain Bacteria; kingdom Pseudomonadati; phylum Bacteroidota; class Chitinophagia; order Chitinophagales; family Chitinophagaceae; genus Niabella; species Niabella sp. ZPM-14. Next base: position 1,070,048 of record NZ_CM181148.1, on the reverse strand, counting down.
TGAGCACCACCGGCCAGACTATGCCGTCTCCGCGCCCGAGATTGTCCTCGCGGCGGCGTCTACGGTCACTAAGAATATCAAGCTCGGTAGCGCTGTTTCTGTGCTGAGCTCTTCCGATCCTGTAAAGCTTTACCAGAGCTTTGCCACTGTCGACCTGATTTCCAACGGCCGGGCCGAATTAATGGCCGGTCGTGGCAGTTTTATCGAGTCGTTCCCGCTCTATGGGATGGAACTAAAAGATTACGATGCCTTGTTTGATGAGAAGTTGAGATTGCTGTTGCAGATCAATGACCACGATCCGATCAGCTGGAAAGGCCGGTTTCGCCCGGAACTGAAGCAGCAGACGGTGCTGCCACGCGCTGTTAACAACCATCTGAAAATATGGGTGGCAGTAGGCGGAACGCCGGAGTCGGTAGTGCGGGCTGGTACCTTGGGACTGCCGGTGATGTTCGCCATCATAGGTGGAAGCCCGTCTCAGTTCAAACCCTTGTTTGAGTACTATCAAAACGTTTACCAGCAGTCCGGTCACGATATGAACCAGTTTGAGGTAGGCGTGCATGTCCATGCCTTCTTTGGGGAAGACAGTAAGGAGATCAGCGATTATTACTACCCACTCTATTCAGCGCAGATGGACCGGATCGGGCGTTCGCGCGGATGGCCACCCTATCAGAAGCATCAGTTTGACCGTGGTCGCGGCAAAGGCGGCCACCTGATCATCGGCGATGTGAATGAATCTGTGGAAAAGATCCTGGAATTGCATGAGCTTTTCGGGCTTACCCGGTTCTCCGCTCATATGGACGTGGGAGCGCCGTCGCATCAAAGAATGATGAAGTCGATTGAAGTGTTTGGTACGCAGATCGCTCCGAAGGTGAGAGCGGCGTTGAAGAAATGATTATATGTTTTTCGATCGCCGGATGACAGGCTGGAAGCCCGAAAGGTCATCCGGCTTTTTTTCTGAATAGCGATCATTTCCTGGTTCAGCATAACTGTGCTACATTTATCCTATGGATCATCCGTCTTCTTTAACGGCATTATTAAAGGTATACAACCATACTTTGGAAAAGTATGTTGAGCTCGTAGAAAAGAAATTTTCTGCAGGCAATTTATTTGAGTACAATGAAATACTTTTTTCCGCGCATTCCTGTGCTATTGAAGGAAACAGCTTCACGGTAAATGACACCCGGGAATTAAGAGAACACGGCTTACAGTTAAAGCTACAGGATAGGTCTATGTTGGAGGCTTTTGAGATACTGGATCATTTTAAGGCCTATGAATTCCTTCTGAGTGATCCGGATCGGCCGCTCTCGGAAGAGCTTCTGATGGCCACACACAGGATGCTCACATTAAATACGATTCAATATACCAAGGGAGTTGAGCCCGGGACCTACACCACTTCGCAGATGGCAGCCGGGGACACTATCTTTCCGGATTATAAAAACAGCATCGCCAACGTTCCGGTGCTGATGCAGCAAACCCAGGCCGCGATCGAAGAAAAAAAATTGCATCCCGTGGAAATAGCCGCCAGGTTTCACAAATACTTTATTTACCTGCATCCGTTTCCCGACGGCAATGGCCGCTTGGGGAGACTTTTCAGCAATTATATTTTGGCTAAGCTAAAGCACCCGATCATTATCGTGACCGCCTCGCAGAAGGAAGAATACATCGCGGCCTTGAAAGCAGCCCACAAACACGACGATCCGGATATTATGTCTGCTTTTTTTATCAATACCTCCATCGCCAGAATGACTGATGAAATGACGCAGATCGCCGCTGATGCCGGTAGAACCGGATTCGAAGGAGGAAGCAAATATCCGCGAAGTCTGTCCTTTATCTTCTGATTATCTCAAAGCGCTTGTATCCACCCGGGTGGGCGTGTCTTTCCCTGATATGATCGTTTGAGCGCTGATGCCGATGGCTTTGATGATCTCTGTCATATTATTCAGGTCAAGCGTCCCCACTTCGTCACTTACTTTATGGTAGTTAGGTTCATTATCCATTTTCGACGTGGAAATGGTATGTGCCGGCACACCCAGGCGGGCCAGCGTAGCATTGTCTGACCGGTAAAATAATTGCTGGTCAGGGTAGGGGTCCGGATGAAAAGTAAAGGCGCTGCCTTTCAGGTTCTTCTGAAGGATATTGCCCATGTCCGTTTTTTCAAACCCGGTGATGTAGGCGGAGTTCTTGCCCCACTTGCTGTCGGTGCCGATCATTTCGATGTTGAACATGGCAACCACTTTGTCAGCCGGTAATTGTTTGCTGAAATATTGCGAACCGAAGCCCCCAACTTCCTCTGCTGTAAACGCGGCAAAGACCAGCGTCCGCTCATTGTTTTTCTGGCTTGCATAATATTGGGCCAGCTCCATCACGGCGGTAGTACCTGATGCATCGTCATTCGCACCGTTGTAGATGCTGTCGCCCTGTTCCGGTTGGCCGACGCCAATATGATCGTAATGCCCGGAGAAAATGACGTATTCCTCTTTCAGCTTTTTGCCCGGCAGTACACCCACTACGTTGGACAGTTTGCTTTCCTTGATCGTATGCTGCGCTGTGAGTGAAAATTTTTCAGGATCCACAGCGCCTAAAACGAAGATCACGCTGGCGTCTGTTTTAAAGAAATTTCTCTTTAACACGGCCAGGCGCGGAAACTGGGCGGCAAAATGTTCATCAACGGTAATCAACAGGTTCCTGGTGCTGCCGGTATACTGGATCGCTTTGGAAAAAAAGTTGTCGGTTGCGGCAATATGTTCTACGGCGAGCCCTGCGCCCTGGATGGTGACCTCTGGTTGGGAAGTGAGCAACACAATATTCTTGGGGTCCATTTCCGTATCGCCGTTTTTAGCGGTGAGTGCCGTTTGCGTAGCGCCAGCGATCGCGAAAGATTGCAGGAAGCTATCGCCGGACATGGGTTTCAGGCCGGCTTTTTTAAAGGAGGCCGCAATGAATTCGGCTGCTTTATCGATTTCCGGGCTGCCGGTTTTCCTGCCTCTCATGTCGTCTGCGGCCAGTACGGTGATCGTTTGTTCAACATTCTTGACGTTGATGGGAATATTTTGCTGCGCATTAACTGCACTGGTCAGGAACAGGGTCGCGCTGTAGAAGGTTAGTTTGTTCAGTCTCATGAAGTAGATATTGTTATAGCTGTGATTAAAAACTCATTTTTTCTTTGAACTTAACCGTTTGCCGGCGGCTGATCTCAATTTTTTCTCCGCCTTTCAGTTCCACCAGCAGGCCGTTGTTAAAATAAGGTTCGATCTTTTCCACCATGCGAAGGTTGATGATATGTTTGCGATTGGCTCTGAAAAATGTTTTCGGGTCGAGCCGCTCTTCGAGCGCATTGAGGGACTTTAAGATCAGCGGCTTGTGCTCATTGAAGAATACTTTGGCGTAGTTGCCCACGCTTTCAAACAGCCTTACTTCGCTCAATTTGATGAACCAGCAACGATCGCCGTCTTTGACAAACACCTGGCTATGCTCGGTAAGCAGGTCATTATTTGCAATGCCTTCTTCAGTTCTCGTTTCCTTACCGGGGAAGCTCAGCTTTTTAATAGCCGCTTCCAGGCGCTTGGGTTCTATCGGTTTCAGGAGGTAATCGAGTGCGTTGACCTCGAAGGCCTTCAAGGCATATTCATCGAATGCAGTAGTGAAGATCACTTTTGGCACAAAATCCAGTTCTGACAACATCTCGAAACCGGTCTTGCCGGGCATTTGAATATCCAGGAAGATCAGGTCGGGTTGATGACTGTTGATCTTTTCAATGGCTTCATTGGCGTTGGACGCTTCGTCCACCACTTCGATCTCAGGAACCGATTGCAGTAATTTGTTAAGTTCCGCCCGTGCCAGGCGTTCATCATCGATGATAATTGTTCTCATGTAAACGATTTAGAATATCAGCGGAAGCCGCAGGGTAGCTGTCACCGCATCCGGAGTTGATTGCCTGATGTCAAAAGCTGCTTTGTCGCCATACATCAGTTTTAGCCGTTTGCGGATGCTTTCGATCCCGAAGCCGCCGTCTTTTTGCTGTTCTTTCAGTTGCCCGGTATTTTCAACCGTCAATCGCAACATGTTCCCTTCCACAGCGGAAGTAAGCGTCACTCTTCCGCCGTCCACTTCCTGGCTGATACCGTGTTTGATCGCATTTTCAACCAGCATTTGCAACATCATCGGAGGAACGGGTTGCCCGGTGGTCCGGTCCTCAATGTCATACTGCACCACCAGCCGGTCCTCGAAGCGCATCTGCTCCAGCGCAAGATAATCTTTTATAATATTGAGTTCATCAGTCAGCGGCACCGTTTCAGACTTATCAATATTAATACTGCTGCGCAGGATATTGCTCAGCTCCGTAATCGCGGTCCGCGCCCGCTGCGGATTTTCATCCACCATGGCCCTGATGCCGTTCAGCGCGTTGAAAATGAAATGCGGGTTGATATGGGCCTTGATCGTCTTTAGTTCCAGCTCCTTGATATGTGATTTCAGGTTAAGGGTATCGATCTGCTCTTTTTGCGCAGCGCTGACATAATGATAAATGAAGTACACCGCACTCCAGATAATGAAATAAGTAAACCAGGCGAGGGCGTTATTCAATAAGATCAGGATCAGGGATTTGCTGAAGATCATTTTCTCCGCTTTGATGAAAAGATCCAGCTCCCTGTAAATGATAAATTCGACGATACCAGCTGCAAAGGACATCAGGAGTGTGAGAATGAGAAATACCCAGATTTGCACAGACACTTTTTTTGTCAGCACATTCAGTTTCAATAGAATAATGCGCAGGAAATGCGTCATGATCAGGCCCAGCAGCGCAAATCCTCCGGCCCGCTGAATGATGATCAGGCGCTCCTCCGGGGAGTTCATCCGGTCGACGGACCAGGCGCCGAATATATGCCACAGGAAGAAGCAGCCCCAACCGAAGATCTGGAACAGCCAGTAATGTTTTTTGCCGATAATCATCATCTAACAAATCTAAGTATTCAACCGCAGGTTTGACCTGCTAAGTTACCAGAGGTCGGCAGCATTTATGGACGGGTCGTACTGTTGATAAATCTTCACGGTGGTAAAGGAGCCGGGAACCATCACATCAACATTTCAACATCCCTGCTTGTCAAGCGATAAATACTTATTTTTGCGGAATAATTTATCTCTGAATGACTATCACACCCGGTCCGCTACTACAAACTGTCAATAAGCCCGAGGATCTGAAAAAGATCCCCATGGAGCAGCTGCATGAATTTTGCGAGGAACTCAGGCAATTCATTATTGACGTAGTGAGCGTTCACGGCGGGCATTTTGCCGCCAGCCTGGGCGTGGTGGAATTGACGACGGCCCTGCATTACGTGTACAATACCCCCTATGATCAACTGGTTTGGGATGTTGGCCACCAGGCTTACGGACACAAGATCATCACGGGCCGCCGGGATAACTTCGAAACGAATCGCAAATACAAAGGTCTCAGCGGATTTCCTAAGCGTTCTGAAAGCGAATACGATACTTTTGGTGTAGGGCATTCTTCGACCTCTATCTCTGCTGCGCTGGGTATGGCCATGGCTGCTAAATACAAAGGAGAGGCGGACCGGAAAGTGGTGGCCGTGATTGGAGATGGCTCCATGACGGCGGGCATGGCTTTCGAGGCGATGAACCACGCAGGTGTTGCCAACACGGATATGCTGATCATTTTGAATGATAACGGCATCGGCATCGATCCGAACGTCGGCGCGTTAAAAGAGTACCTGACAGATATTACGATATCTCCTACCTATAATAAATTAAAGGACGATGTGTGGAATGCGCTCGGCAAATTACCGGTAGGTAAAAAGTTCAGCCGCAGCATGGCCCACAAGCTTACAGAAGGCATCAAGGGCATGGTGAGCAGCAGCGCTAATTTGTTCGAGGCCCTGAAGCTGCGCTATTTCGGGCCCATTGACGGCCACAACATCAGCAAGCTGGTGGACACGCTGAATGATCTGAAAAGCATCCCCGGTCCGAAAATATTGCACGTCATTACTACGAAAGGCAAGGGCTACGCACTGGCTGAGAAAGATCAGACCAAATGGCATGCACCGGGCCTTTTTGATAAGGTGACCGGAGAAATCTATAAAAAGAAATTTGATACGCCACAGGCGCCTAAGTACCAGGACGTGTTTGGTAAGACGATCATCGAGCTTGCTAAACAAAACGAAAAGATATTCGGCATCACACCCGCCATGCCTTCGGGATCTTCTTTAAAGTTTATGATGGAAGAGATGCCGGACCGCGCGTTCGACGTGGGCATTTGCGAGCAGCATGCCGCTACTTTAAGCGCGGGTATGGCCACGCAGGGACTGCGCGTTTTCTGCAACATCTATTCTTCGTTCATGCAACGCGCCTACGACCAGGTGGTGCACGATATTGCCATCCAGAAACTGCCGGTAGTGCTATGCCTCGACAGGGCAGGGCTGGTAGGGGATGATGGACCAACGCATCACGGCTGCTACGACATCGCTTACTTCCGTTGCATTCCTAATATGATCATCAGCTCGCCGATGAACGAGAGCGAATTGCGCAACCTGATGTATACCGCTCAGCTGGAATCTACACAACTGCCTTTTGTAATCCGCTATCCGCGCGGACAGGGCATGATGCCTGAATGGCAAACGCCGATGCAGGAAGTGCAGATCGGAAAGGGACGCAAACTGAAGGACGGACAAAACATCGCCATTCTGTCGTTTGGCCATCCGGGAAATTTTGCGGCGGCAGCCATCCGCGATCTGAAACAAGATGGTATCAACCCGGCACATTACGATATGCGTTTCGCCAAGCCTTTAGACGAAGCTTTGCTGCATGAAGCGCTGAGTCAATACGAAAAAATTATTACGGTGGAAGACGGAACAGTGATCGGTGGTTTTGGATCAGCGGTGCTGGAATTTATGGCTACGCATGGTTATAAAAACGAGATCAGGATACTGGGTATCCCTGACCGGCTGGTGGAACATGGCACACCTAACGAGCTGCACCACGAATGTGGCTACGATGCAGCAGGCATTGCCGCTACGATCCGATCCATGATGAATGTGAAAGTGTCCGTCTCGGTTCATTAAAAAGATTGATTCACTGTTACATCCCCGTTGTTGCAACGGGGATTTTTTTTGTCTCCAATCCAACCCAACAATGCTGGATCCTTCACCTGATTGATAATAATGATTCTGCGTCCGGGCGGTTACTAAAGCTTGTATTATTTTCCGCCGGGAAATAATTACGTGAAATATTTATTATTATTGTAAACGATTGCATTTTCCAGAATTCCCTGACGATTGATTATAAACAAACCCTTTAAAACCAGATCAGCATATGAACAGAAAGAAATTTTTATCCCAAACCGCTATGGGGGTGGCTGCGTTTACGATCCTTCCCCGCAACGTATTGGGAGGTAATGGTTATGTAGCACCGAGCGACCGTATTACGCTGGGATATATTGGCCTCGGACGCCAAAGTCTGGGCTTATTATCCAGCATCAATAAATGTAAAGAAACGCTGGTGCTGGCCGCTTGCGACGTCGATAAGAAAAAGCTGGACCGCTTTGTAGGGCTGGCTGAAAAAGAAAACGAGGCGAAAGTGAAAACCGCGGTTAAAGGGTATGGCATGTATCGCGAGATCCTCGACCGCAAAGATATTGATGCGGTGATCATTGCAACGCCAGATCACTGGCATGCGCAGGTTGCAGTGGATGCGGCGAAGGCCGGAAAAGATATCTACTGCGAAAAGCCTTTGTCGCTTACGATTGCCGAAGGCAGGGCGATGGTGGATGCTACGCGTAAACATAAGCGCGTCTTTCAAACGGGCAGCATGCAGCGTTCCTGGGCTTCGTTCAGAAAGGCCGTGGAGCTGATCAGGAATGGTTATATCGGAACGGTAAAAGAAGTGAATGTGTCGGTAGGTCCGCCGCCTAAAGAAAATGATTTTCCGGTCACCGCTCCGCCGGATTATATCGATTGGGATATGTGGATCGGTCCTTCCGCTTATAATGATTACAGTGCTGTGCTGGCCAATCCTATTGGTGCGACTGAATGGGCGCTGTGGCGCGAATACCGCAATTTCGGCGGTGGTTATATCACGGATTGGGGCGCGCATATGTTTGATATTGTTCAATGGGCATTGGATAAAGATGATTCCGGTCCGGTTCGCTTTGTGCCGCCTTCAACTCCGGCAACAACCGGTTGTTACTTTGAATATGACAACGGGGTAAAAGTGACGCACACCAAATGGGGAGAGGGCAATGCCATCCAGTTTATCGGGACAGAAAGCACGCTGGAGGTGAGCCGGAGTTTCTTAAGATCCAAACCGGAGCATATCGTAAACCTGGATATTAAGCCGGGCGATCAACATGTATATAAAAGCGATAACCATTACCAGGATTGGATCGATGCGATCAGGAAGCGGAGCAAACCTATTTGTGATGTGGAAGTGGGGCACAGGACCTGCACCGTCTGCAATGCGGTGAATATCGCGTACTGGTTACAACGTCCCTTAGAATGGAACCCGAGAAAGGAAAAGTTCGATGATGAAGGGGCTAACCGGATGCGGACGCGCGTGTATCGCGGTAACTGGGACTTTACTAAATTTTAAAACAACAACCGTTCATTGGATCACGGTTTTGGGCATGAGTGGCAAACTTTGAAGCGGCCTTGCTTTAAAATTTTCCAATTACCATTTATCTTCGCGCCCTATGAGCAATAATAATGAGCAACTGCCTGCGGGCGGGGAGGTAGTGGTAAGCGGAGTACGTCCGACCGGCAATTTACACCTGGGTAATTATTTCGGAGCGCTGCGCAATTATGTAAAAATGCAGCAGGAATACCAGTGTTATTTCTTTATCGCCGATCTGCATTCCCTCACCACGCATCCTGATACGAAAGAGTTAAAAGAGAATGTGCTGAATGTGGTATCAGAATACCTGGCTTGTGGCCTCGACCCTGATAGAGCGATTCTTTATTGCCAGAGCGATCTGCCGCAGACATCGGAGCTTTACCTGTTCCTCAATATGATGGCCTATAAAGGCGAGCTGGAAAAAACAACGACTTTCAAAGATAAAGTGCGGTTGCAGCCGGAAAATGTGAATGCGGGTTTGCTAACTTATCCCGTGCTGATGGCCGCCGATATTATGATCCACCGCGCACAACTGGTGCCTGTGGGTAAAGACCAGGAACAACACCTGGAAATGACCCGCACATTCGCCAACCGTTTCAACCATAGGTATGGTGATGTTTTCCCGGAAGCGAAAGCTTTCAACTTCGGAGAACAATTGTTGAAAGTACCCAGCCTCGACGGCGCGGGCAAAATGAGCAAGAGCGAAAACCAATACGCCACAATTTACCTGTCTGACGATGATGACCTGATCCGTAAGAAGATCATGAAAGCCAAAACAGACGCAGGACCTACCGAGCCGAATAGTGTAAAGCCGGATTATATCGAAAACGTGTTCGATCTGATGAAGCTGGTGAGCCAGGAAGATGTGATCAAAAAATATGAGGCAGATTACAACAGCTGCAGTATCCGGTATGGTGATCTGAAGAAGCAGCTGGCTGAAGACATGGTGCAATATATAACACCGATCCGCCAGAAAGCCCGCGACATAAGGGCTAACGAATCCGAATTGAATATCATTCTGAAAGTAGGCGCCCAGAAGGCCGCGGAGAGTGCGGACAAAACCATCAGTGAAGTACGCAGGGCGATGGGGTTAAAATATTTTTAGCCCGTTAGCGAAAGAGTTACTATTTTCAATTTTTAAATACCCTGCTTACAGCCCAACAGCTTAAAGCGTCAAGCATCCCTGCAACATGGCCAAATCAAAATTGAAACCTAAACATATTGCTATTGCCGGCAACATAGGCGCCGGGAAGACGACGTTGACGCAAATGCTGGCCAAGCATTACAAATGGATTCCCAACTTTGAAGATGTAGATCACAATCCCTACCTGATGGATTTCTATGAAGACATGCCACGGTGGAGCTTCAACCTGCAGATCTATTTTCTTCATGGTCGTTTAAAGCAGTTGCTGGATATTCAAAACGGAACGGAGACGATTATCCAGGACCGCACCATCTATGAAGATGCTAACATATTTGCACCGAACCTTCACGAGATGGGGTTGATGAGCAAGCGCGATTTTGACAACTACTTTGAATTTTTTCAGACGCTGAAAAAAATGGTGAAACCTCCGGATCTGCTGATTTATCTGAATGCTTCTGTACCGACGCTCGTGGGCCAGATCCAAAAGCGCGGAAGAGAATATGAAGAAAATATTCGGCTTGACTATCTCAAACGACTGAACGAGTTTTACAACAAATGGATCGGGAGCTATAAGGAAGGACCGCTGCTCGTGATCGACGTTGATAAAAACAAATTTGGAGAGAATGAAGAACACCTGGGAGAGATCATTGCTAAGATCGATTCCACGCTGTACGGGCTATTCTAAATCGCCCTGGCAACTTATTATAACTTTCTATCAGTCTTAAGGAATTAATTTACAAAAATTTAACGGCGCGTTGTGCCGGTATTTTTTTACTATTGCTTGTTGCGACTTATTAAACATTTTCGTTATAACCTTAAAACTGTATTGAACTATGAGAAAAGTAAAAACCATTACTACGTTTGCTGTGGTCTTGCTCGGCTTCACAGCGCTTCTATCCTACACAAAAAAGCCGGGCACCGTTACCGGCTATCAACCGGTCTATGAGGACACCGCGTCGCTGTATGTCGTTTCCTATCAGTCTCAGGGGAAAGCGGTTGAGAACGGGGGGAAGATCTACCTTTTAGGTGATACCCTGTTCCAGGTAGAGGCGGGTCAAGGAATTCACCTGATCGATGTGTCGCAAAAAGAGAACCCCCGCAATATTGGATTTATATCCATCCGGGGTTGCAGCGAAGTGGCGGTCAAAAATGACGTCATCTTTACCAACAATTATGACAAGCTGGTATCGCTCCGATTCAACGCCTCAGGACTGAAAGTACTTAGCCGCACACCGGGAACCTTTATGAGCGCGGCTTTCCAAACCCTTCCCCCGGAACCTGGTTACTTTGAATGCCCCGTTGATCTGCCCGGAAAAGTGATCACGGGCTGGGTGAAAACACAATTAGCCGATCCTAAATGCTTCTTCTAAAACGTTAACCATGAAAAAGAAATTACCATTACTTTTTTTAATAGCCGCCTGCATATGGATGGGATGCCGCAAAGCCAATAATAATATTAATGTCAACGGTCCCGCGGCAGAATCCGGTAAAGGAGGCTCGATCGCAAGGGTGGCCATTAACAACGACCATCTTTATGTTGTCAACCAAAGCGAGCTGAAAGTGTATAATATTTCAAATCCTGCAGATGTTAAATTGCAAAACACAGTAAGTGTTGGGTTTGATGTGGAAACGATCTTTCCTTATAAGGACAAGCTCTTTATTGGTGCGGGTTCCGCGATGTATATCTATGACATCAGTGATCCCAAAAAGCCGGCGAGACAGGGAGTTGTCAATCATGTAAGAGCCTGCGATCCGGTGGTGACAGACGGGGACTTTGCTTATGTAACGCTGCGAAATAATAATTCCCGTTGCGGTGGCATACAGAATGTGCTCAATATTTACGATATATCGGGAGGTAAGATCCTGAATCCTGTATTAAAAAGTACCACAGGACTGCCACAACCTTATGGATTAGGTATCCACAACAATACGCTCTATGTCTGCTGCGCAGAAGCAGGATTAGCAGTGGTGGATGTGACAGACCGCAATAAGCCTGAAGTGGTCAAGGTTGTTAACGAGGGAAATAATTATACCGATGTGATCCCGTTCGACAACACACTTTTTGTTTACGTAGCCGGCGGCATCGCCTTATTCGATATCTCTGATCCGCTGGATCCGATATTTATTTCACAAATAAAAAATACCAACAACTAATGCGCACGCTTTTATTAACTTTTCTGGCGCTGCTGGCTGTTACTGCCGGTCGCGCGCAGGATACGATATATCTCAAAGACAAAACATCGATCCTTTCCAACGTGACCGAAATCGGAGAAGGGCATGTTGTCTATAAGAAGGCAGACAACCTTTCTGGCCCTGATTACAAAATAGCCATCTCTAAAATTATCCGCATCGTATTTGAAAACGGAAGTGTGGAAACCTTCGATAAACGTGGACGTAAAGTGTTCGATGAACGGGCTGAGCCGCCGGTGTCTCACAGGGTAGCGCTGATCATTAAAAATAAGAAAAAGTATCCCCGGAGCCTGCCGGATAATTTATTGACTGCCGGCTATTTTATCGGCGATATTAACCATCGCTATTACAGCAGACCTGATCAAAGTAAGTCGACTTATGGTTTGTTTGTACGATACGAAAGGCTGTTCGCCAATGAAATAGTGGGTGTAGGCGCGGCGCCGTTTGTAGCGTTTAACCGTAAGCAATTCGGTTCCCGGTTTGATGTGAAAGTGTACACTAAATTTTTCGGACAATTGCGCGTCGGGGTAGGAGCTTACTATTCGATCTCGCGGCGGGAATTTCAACATGAGTATTATGTCAGCGAAAATAACGGGTCGTTCATTACGAACAACCGGGTGTATGTAACCGATAAGAAAGCCACCGTAGGCGGCGTCGGCCTGGCCAGCACGGCAATGTTGCATATTAACCGGAAATGTTTGATTTCTTTCGGCGCTGATATCGGAGGATTAGTGCACGCTAACAAGCCCGGAAATTTCCCGTCTACCTGGACCCAGCAACCTCCGCGAGACGCCAATCCATCCGGACAATTTAGCCTGGGCATCACGCGCCGGTTTTAGAGGCGCCGCGTAATGATGACAGAGGTGAGAACGGAACAAAGAACAATTCTTAAGCAGGCCGATAGGCACTCCTGTTCGAGTTTATGGATCGTCTCTGCCGGTATCGTTTTTCTGCCGGGTTGGAGGCTCCTTTTTTGATGGACATGGTTTTTGCCCTACCTTTAGCGGCTTAAATACCATTACCAATGAAGTATTTACCAATCAACCCTAAATTGTTTATCAACAACAAGGAACGTTTCGTAAAAAAAATGCAGCGCAACTCGATCGCGATATTTGTAGCGAATGACGAGGCGCCCCAAAACGCAGATGCGCTTTACAAATACAAACCAAGCAGCTCTCTCTTTTGGCTGACCGGCATCCGACAGGAAGAGTCCATGCTGATCCTGTTTCCCGACAACCCGGATCCGAAATACAGGGAAGTGCTCGTATTAGTAAGGCCTAACGAATTAAAAGAAAAGTGGGACGGACGTCGCCTGCGGGCTACAGAAGCTACCGCGATCAATGGCATTACGACCATCGTTTGGCTTGACGCCTTACCGGCGCTCTTCCAGGCCTGGATGCACGCAGCGGAACATGTATACCTGGACTCTAACGAGCATGACCGTAAAGGCTCCTGGCTCGAAACTGCGCAAACCCGGTACATTAAACATATCCAGGAAAGATACCCGCTGCACCACTACCTGAGAGCCGCTCCCATACTGCATGAATTACGTGCGGTAAAGACGCCTTACGAAGTAGAAGTGGCTCAGAAGGCGATGGATATTACCGATAAGACTTTCAGACGCCTGCTGCAATTTATCCGGCCGGGCGTGTGGGAATATGAAATTGAAGCAGAGATCGTTCATTCCTTCCTTAGCCAGCGCGCTACCGGTGAGGGGTACAACAGTATCATTGCCAGTGGCGACAATGCGCGCGTGCTGCATTACATTTTTAATAATAACCAGTGTAAAGATGGTGAGTTGATATTGATGGATTTCGGTGCTGAGTATGGAGGCTACAATGCTGATCTGACGCGGACAGTACCTGTCAACGGAAGGTTTACCAAACGACAAAAGGAGGTATATAATGCGTGCCTGGCCGTACATCGCTACGCTGCCAGCATTCTGAAACCAGGCATTGCCATTGCCGATTACCACGAAAAAGTGGGCGATGAACTGACTAAGCAGTACATCAAATTAGGACTTCTCACCAAAGCAGACGTCAAGAATGAAGATCCTCAAAACAGGGCTTATCGCAAATATACCTATCATGGCATTTCGCATCACCTGGGCGTGGATGTGCACGATCTGGGTCCGTTCCGCACACCGTTAAAAGCCGGTATGCTGCTTACCATAGAGCCGGGTATTTATATTGAAGAAGAAAACATGGGTATACGCATCGAGAATAATTTCTGGCTCACTAAAAACGGAAATGTTGATCTGATGAAAAATATTCCCATCGAAGCTGATGATATCGAGAGGTTGATGAAAAAGTAAAGTTCATAGACCATGGACCATGGGCAATGGTCTTTCTCACACAATGAAACAAATCCCGAATCTATTTACGTTACTCAACCTGGTCTTTGGTTGCATCGCGATCATTTACATTTTTAAGAATGATGGCTTTTTGTTTACCACAGCGCCCGGTGCTTTTTCGATGGGTTTGATGATAGGCGGTGTTTTCATTTTCTTAGCCGCAGTGGTCGATTTCCTGGATGGATTTGTAGCCAGGCTGTTCAATGCCACTTCCGAAATGGGCGCACAACTCGATTCCCTGGCAGACGCGGTAACTTTTGGTGTAGCTCCGGGCATGATCATGTACCGGTTTCTCGAAATGTCGTTGACTAAAAACCAAATGCCCGCAGATAACATCTGGTACTTGTTACCTGCATTACTGTTGCCTTGTTGTGCCGTGTGGCGCCTCGCCAAGTTCAACCTGGATAAAGAGCAAAGCTTTTATTTCAAAGGCGTTCCGAGCCCGGCCGCCGGGCTGACGGTTGCCTCGCTGCCATTGATCTTCAACAGCGATCCGCTGGCTTCTCAATGGTTGCAGAATCCGTATGTGCTTTACGCTACCATCGTTGTCGTATCGCTGCTCATGGTATCCAATCTGCCGCTGGTTAGTTTAAAATTTAAAAATTTCAGTGTCAAAACAAATACAGATAAGTTCATATTGCTGCTCATCAGTGTATTGGCCATTATTTTTTTAAAATGGCTGGCCGTTCCGGTAATATTTGTGGCATATGTTCTCGTATCTTTGATTTTTAGACCCAACAAAGTTTAAACAACAGGAGTAAGCATAAAAATTTTCGGAGATACGGATGACCACGGGCAGCCGGAGCGATCCAAAATTTTGATTGCGAATCCCATAACTATCGATCCGATAAAAAAATAAACAGAGATGACTTATACAGTTCAGGTGGTGATCATGCCGTTGAAAGAATTATTAGATCCACAGGGAAAGGCCGTAAAAGGCGGACTGGAAAACCTGGGATTGAACAATGTGTCCGACGTTCGCGTGGGTAAGAACATTACGTTGCAGGTGGATGCGGAATCGCCCGAAGCTGCTAAATCAGTAGGTGAAGAAGCTGCTAAAAAGCTTTTGGCCAACGCGGTTATGGAATATTTCGAAGTAACTGTTATTTCATAATGTCGGATGTATGATCTTTGATTTATATAAGGCAGCCTGAAGTAGTCGACCACTGGTTGACCCATCGCTGAATGGCGTTGCTATATCATACATCATACATCCTACATCATAAATCCTACATCCTTTAATGCTCTACCTCATTCCCACACCCATCGGAAATTTGAAAGATATTACCCTGAGGGCTTTAGAGGTATTAAAAGAGGTGGATGTTATCCTCGCAGAAGATACCCGCACTACGTCGCATCTGCTGAACCATTACGGTATCTCGAAGCCACTTTCACCGTACCATCAACATAACGAACATAAGATCGTTGAACACCTGGTGCAGCAACTGGCGGCGGGCAAAACCATAGCCCTGGTCACGGATGCAGGTACTCCGGGGATTTCAGATCCCGCGTTCTTACTGGTTCGGGCCTGCGTTCAGAGTGATATTGCTGTGCAGACATTGCCCGGCGCCACCGCCTTTGTGCCGGCCCTGGTCAACAGCGGGTTGCCTACCAACAGCTTTTGCTTTGAGGGTTTTTTACCTTTAAAAAAAGGGCGTCATACGCTCCTGGAAAAGCTCAAAGAAGAAGAGCGGACGATGATCTTCTACGAATCTCCCATGCGGCTGGTGAAAACACTGAATGATCTTGCCCAGTATTTTAGCCCTGAAAGACGCTGCAGCGTTAGCCGTGAACTCACAAAGCTATTCGAAGAAAACAAACGCGGAACATTGCAGGAGGTGGCGGAATACTTTTCCCGGAAAACGGTGAAAGGCGAGATCGTGATCATAGTGGAAGGGAAGTAGTGTAGAAATGATCTATGGCCCATCGTCCATAAGCTCAAAAACTCATCCGCTTATATTTGTATCATTAGTAATTAAGGATAATAGTTATGATGAAAAAGTTTGCAGGTTTATTTTTTGCCTTATGTATATCCGGTTTGTCTATTGCTCAAAGCGGCTACTGGCAACAGCGGGTTAAATATGTAATGGACGTGGACATGAATGTCCAGACCAATCGTTTTACGGGAAAACAAAAGCTCGAATACTGGAATCAGTCACCCGACACGCTGAAAAAGGTCTTTTATCATCTGTACTGGAATGCCTTCCAGCCCGGCAGTATGATGGATACGAGGAGCCAACGGCAGGGGACGATCAAAGTGGGCGGCCGGCCCGATTGGGATGGGCGTGTGAAGGATCGCATTGCCCATTTGAAGCCCGATGAAATAGGCTACCAGAAGGTAAAGTCACTTACTATGAACGGTGTAGCCCAGCCATTTGAAGTGTTGGAGACCATATTGATTGTGCCGCTGACCAAAGCAATCCTTCCGGGACAAAAAGTAACGTTTGATATGGATTTTGAAGCGCAGGTGCCGCTGCAGATCAGGCGTAGCGGGCGGGACAACCCGGGCACCAAAGTGCGTTATTCGATGAGCCAATGGTATCCCCGCATCTGTGCTTACGACAAGGAGGGCTGGCATCCGACACCCTACGTGGGACGGGAGTTTTACGGTCCTTTCGGGTCTTTTGATGTAAACATCACTATTGATAAAAAATATATTCTTGGAGGTACCGGTTACCTGAGCAATGCCAACCAGATCGGCTATGGATACGAAACAGCCGGAACACGTGTAAAGCCTCCTGCAACCGACAAGCTAACCTGGAAGTTCAGGGCTGATAGCGTACATGATTTTATGTGGGCCGCTGATCCGGAGTTTGTTCATCAGTCCAGGAAAATAATTGATGGTATTACTCTGCATTTATTGTACAAGCCCGCAGGCAAAGCACCGGAAGAGTGGGAGCAGATCCTGACGCTGGCCGAAAAAGCGTATCCTTTTATGAAGGCCACATTTGGTCCTTATCCTTATCAGCAATATTCGTTTATCACCGGTGGCGACGGTGGCATGGAGTACCCGATGGCCACTTTGCTGGCCAGTCCCGGAGCCTGGCTGCATGAATGGTTTCATAGCTGGTACCAGGGGGTGATCGCGACCAACGAAAGTATGTATCCCTGGATGGATGAGGGTTTCACCACTTATGCGGAGCAGCGGACCGATGCCTGGTTAAAAGGCGACACAGCAACCTTTCCGCAGAAAGATAGTTATAGCTCCTACTTCTACCTGGTGCGCAGCGGACTGGAAGAACCGCTGACGACGCACGCGGATCATTTCAATACCAATTTCGCTTACAGTGTCGCAAGCTATTCCAAGGGGTCCATTTTCATGGAGCAGTTGGGTTATATCGTAAGCGGGCAGGTGCGGGATCAGATCCTTTTAGAATATGACAGGAAATGGAGATTCAGGCATCCCAATATCAACGATCTTATCCGGCTGTCTGAAAAAGTGAGCGGCATGAAACTCGACTGGTACCAGGAGTTCTGGGTAAACAGTACGAAGACGATCGACTATTCAATCGATAGCGTGTGGGCGGAAAACGGTAAGACTAAAGTTCGCCTGCGAAATAACGGATTGATGCCTATGCCGGTTGACCTGGTCATTACTTTAAAGAACAACAATAAAGAGCTGCACTATATTCCACTGGATCTCATGTACGGCGTCAAACCAGCTGAAGGCAATGCCCGTAGAAAAGTGTATGCCGCCTGGCATTGGACCAGTCCCACTTATGTGGTGGAAACAGACCTGACGCTGACAGAGATCGCGCAGCTGGAAATAGATCCTTCCCAACGTATGGCTGATATAGACCGGAACAATAACAGCCAGATATTCTGATCACCTTCGATAAACTAATAAACGATCCCCACTGGTTCCCAACCGGTGGGGATTTTCTTTTTAAGCGATAGCTTACCCGATCCGCGAAGGTCCATTCAAAAAAAATTTTATTATTCAATATTTGTTCTACATTTGTAGAGCAAAATCTATATTTGTAGAATGATAAAGTTGTCTAAATCAGAAGAACAGTTGATGGAGTACTTGTGGCAAAAAGAAAAGGCCTTTATGAAAGACCTGATCGAGTGCTTTCCCGATCCCAGACCTGCCAGCACGACCGTCGCAACATTATTAAAGCGCATGACAGATAAGGGGGTGATAGGCTACAAGCAATGTGGAAATTCGAGGGAATATCGTCCTTTAATAAAGAAGGCTGATTACTTCTCTAAACACGTCAATACAATGATCAAAGATTATTTCGACGATTCGGTGATTCAATTTGCTTCTTTTTTCACGAAGGAAAGCAGACTCACGAAGGAGCAGCTGGAGGAGCTAAAGAAGATTATCGATTCTGAAATCCAAAAAAAGAAAAAATGACCCTTTACCTGTTTAAAACGATTGCCTGCAGTGCCCTGTTTTATGCATTGTATCATTTCTTTTTGAGTAAAGAAAAGTTGTTCATTTTCAACAGGGTATTTCTGCTCTGTGCTTTGATAATGTCTTTCATTATTCCACTTATCACTTTTGAGATCAGCGCACCGGTTGTCGCTCCGGTACAAGAACTTGCCGGGTTGCAGGAAACCTGGCTGCCCGCTGACCGGGAGGCTGCGCCGTGGTGGCAGCGTCATTGGCAAGACCTGCTTTTGGCAGCGGCGTCCTTAATAAGCGCCGGGCTGTTAGCGCGGCTTATTAAAAACCTGCTCCAAATTCTTCGACGCCTGGGGAGGGGAGGACAAACTTTGGCGCCAGGCATTTTCCTGTCGCTTACTGACGAACCGGTAACGCCGCACAGCTTTTTAAATACGATATTTCTCAACAGGGCAGAGCACGAACAGGGTAGGGTGGAAGCAGAAGTGCTGGCCCATGAGATGGCACACATCAGGCAGAAACATAGCTGGGATATCCTGTGTGTCGAGCTGCTCCAGGTCATCGCCTGGTGGAATCCTCTTCTTTACTTGTACAAGCGATCTATACAACTCAACCACGAACTATTGGCAGATGACGCCGTAATAAAACAGTATGATAACGTGCGCGGTTATCAGGCTATTTTGTTACAACGGGCCGTTGCGCAACCGGTCCTGGCCTTCGTCAGCAGTTTTCATTTTTTCACCACAAAAAAACGATTAACGATGTTAAGTAAAACATTCAATAAAAAACGGGCTGCGCTGGCCTTGCTGGCGGTCCCACCGGTGTTGGCCATTGCCGTTATAGCCGGATGTAATACTATTGAAAAACGGACAGGAGACACGCTGGCGGTCAACGATAGCGGTACGACCGCCAACGGATCGGCAGTGGTGCCTGCGGATAGCGCCGTTGCTGCAGCAGCTCGGGACACGAGCGCGTCCATTCAGTTCCCCACTCCGGAAAGCGTTCCGCCACCGCCAGCACCGAAGGTAGAAGAGATTCCATTACCACCTGCACCAAAAGTTGAGCGCTCTCCGAAAATTGAAGTAAAAAAGTTTGCGGCGCCTAAAGTGGTGCAGTCTGCGCCGGAAGGGCCGGGTGTGACTGAAGAAGAATTGGAGCAATACAACAACATTGTCAAAGAAATGAAGGAAGGTCGGAAAACCGGTTACCGGTATCTCGAAGGAAAGACGGAACAAATACCGGTCCTGTATCAAAAAATGACGTATGAGCAGCGCAACAGGGCGGAGATGCTGCCACCGCCGCCGCCGCCAAAGGTTGAGCTTAAGGCACCACAGGTAAAAGAATAATGGTCGGAAAAGCAAACGCCGGATATATGTCCGGCGTTTTTATGAGTTCAATATGTCAGTGCCTTTTCGTATTTGCTATCTGATTTTCAGGACCATTAAGCTTCCCAGGGGTTCAATAACTTCAAATCCTTGATATGCTTAAAGTTCGCTTCGTTTCTCGACAAAAGGGTGAGGTCGAAGCAAAGTGCAGTAGCGGCGATGATTCCGTCCGGGAGCTTGATCATATTGAAATCGTTATATCCACTATGTCGTCAGTCAGGCGGAAAATGTTGGATACAAGAACACAATTTCTGAGTATCGCGTAGACTCGATCATCACTATTGAATCTTAACAACTCAATCTTAGTGATAACTGATAAGTTAGGTGTTTCATCAATTATGTTATGCATAAAATGCATGGCTGAGGTAGGAAGTTTATTGTCTAAATAATCTATCACTACATTCGTGTCTGTTAAAAATCTCTTTCCCGCTCTTTGCGAATTTCGGTAGCGTAATTCTGAAAATCTGAATATTCTTTTTCTGAAAGTTTCAAAGCGCCGGAAAATTTTTCGGAAAGCTTGGTCTTGGAATGATCATTTTCTTTTTTCAATATTGTTACAATATCCAAAGCCTCCAAATCTTCAATTAACTTGTAGGCTTTTTCATTATTTATTTGTAATAAAATAGTCTCCATAATTCCATTTTTTAAGTAGAGGTAAAAGTTCAGGGTGCATGCCATTTTTTCTTTTTATGTGATTTTTTACCGCGAAGCGCGCAAAGATTTGTTGGCAAAGCACGCAGAGTAGGGAGTTAATCCCAGCTAACCCGGTCTGACGGTCTCCGTCTGACCGTTTCTCTACGCAAGCACCCATCCAATCATCGGGTGAGAAAGCGCTACCAGCGCCAGGAATTAGTGCGGAGCCGCTGAAGCCACAAAGACCGGCATGAAATATCGCTCTTATGGGCACAACGCCCGGGATAAAAATGTTATGCACTCAAAGTTCACGTTAACATAAAAATCAGAACGCCGGGCATAGCCCGGCGTTCTACTACTCATTTTATAAGATTGTTATCAGATCATCTTCACGCTTCTCTCTACAAAAGAAGTCAGCTCTGCACCCGTCAGCATGCCCTGTGCCAGCAGCGCAAGGTCAAATGCTTGGTGTGCCAGTGCTTTCCGGGCCTCGCTGTTGGTTTCGCCGAGGATCCTGGAAGCCAGCGGGTGGTTGGCGTTTACCGCTACCTTGTATTTATCCGGCATCGATCCGTAGAAGTTCATACCGCCGCCCATCGCCGCCATATCTTTCATGCGACGCATAAATTCATCCATCGTCACCGTTACCGGCATCGCGTCAGGTGATAGATTTTCGATAGACACTTCCATGCCCGGCCTGGTGATCGCTTCTTTGAAAACAGTTTCCAGCTCTTTGCTTTGCTCTTCGCTTAAAGCGCTTTCTACTTTTTCATCTTTGTCGATCAACTTCTCGATCACATCCGCATCTACACGCTTGATCTGCGTTTTCTCCAGGTCGCGTTCCAGGTGGCTGACGAAATGATTGTCCAGCGGTCCGTCCAGCAACAAGACATCATACCCTTTTTTCTCTGCGGCACTAATATAGCTATGTTGCTTGTCAGCGTTGTTAGAATACAGGTAAATCACATTTCCGTCTTTATCTGTTTGTGCTTCCGTCACCTTGTCTTTGTATTCAGATAAAGTAAAGAATTCCTTTTTTACATTGGTCATCAGCACGAAGTCTTTGGCGCGCTCCGCAAACTTAGGTTCGCTGATGATGCCATATTTTACAAACACGCCGATGTCGTTCCATTTTTCTTCATAGCTTTTTCTGTCGTTCTTAAACAACTCCGCTAATTTATCCGCTACTTTTTTAGTAATGTGTGCATTGATCTTTTTTACATTGCCATCTGCCTGCAAAAAGGATCGTGACACGTTGAGCGGAATATCGGGCGAATCGATCACGCCATGCAGCAGCATCAGAAATTCAGGCACAATGTCTTTCACATCATCCGTGATAAACACCTGGCGGCTGAATAACTTGATCTTGTTGCGCTGTATCTCAACGTCGTTTTTGATTTTAGGAAAATATAAGACACCGGTGAGGTTGAACGGATAGTCTACATTCAGGTGAATCCAGAATAAGGGGTCTTCACTGAATGGGTAGAGTTCTTTATAAAAGCTCAGGTAATCCTCATCTTTTAGTTCTGAAGGCGCCTTCGTCCATATAGGTTTTACGGTGTTGATAATGTTGGGTACCTCAACGTCCTTATATTTGGGTTTACCCTCCTCGTCTTCGCCGTCCGGCTCACTGGTCGTCCTGGTACCGAACTGCACGGGTACGGGTAAGAACTTAGCATATTTATCTAAGATCGACTGGAGTTTGTAGTTTTCCAGGAAGTCTTTATTCTCTTCGTTGATGTAAAGAATGATATCCGTTCCGCGCTCCGTGCGGTTGCCTTCGCTTAATTCAAAGCTCGTGCTTCCGTCGCACACCCACCGGGCAGGTTCTGCGCCGGGTTGATAGCTTAACGTCTGGATCTCCACTTTGTCGGCTACCATGAAGGCGGAATAAAATCCTAAACCAAACTGACCGATGATCTCATGCGCGTCCTTCGCCTCTTTGAATTTTTCCAGGAACTCACTTGCGCCTGAAAAGGCGACCTGGTTGATATATTTCTTGATCTCCCCGGCCGTCATACCAATACCATTATCTGAGATCGTAATCGTTTTGGCATCCGCATCCAGCTTCACCTGAACCAATGGTTCGCCCAACTCCCCGTTGAACTGTCCAAGGGATACCAGCCTTTTGGCCTTCTGGATCGCATCTACTGCGTTAGAAACCAGTTCCCGGAGGAATATTTCGTGATCGCTGTATAAAAACTTTTTAATTATCGGGAAGATATTCTCCGTGTGAATCGAAATAGTACCTTTTTCCTGAACCATATAAATTTTTTTTCATGTGGCTCAAAATTGATACCGCCTGCGTCAATAAAGTCAGAATGTCATGCTATAATGAAAAAATTTCACTCGTGTACGTTTCTGCCCAGCAATGCCAAGGCTCAATCAGGCCCAATCTTTCGGAAGCAACGATTTGTTTGATATCTTCGGAGCATGGAGCAACCATTTTTTCAAATCGCCGCAGAGCTGCCCTGGCAGGATCTGGGCGGCGGGGTAGAGCGGCAACTTTTTGGCTATAATGACCAGATCATGATGGTCAAAGTCAGATTCCAGGACGGCGCTGTCGGAGCCATGCACCAACACCCTCACGTGCAGGTAAGTTATGTCGAAAGCGGACGCTTCGAGCTGACCATCGGCGCCGAAGTGAAAATACTCAATAAAGGCGATGGCTATTTCGTGCCACCGGATGTGCTACACGGATGTGTTTGCCTGGAGGCCGGTGTGCTGGTCGACGCCTTCTCGCCTTTAAGAGAAGACTTCCTCTAACCCCGTTTCATATTACAAATGCTGCCGGGTTTTTTTCAAGAACCGGATCGTCAGAAACAGTGCCGAGAAGGTCAAGCCGCTGATAAAGCCCATCCAGACGCCTTTTTCGGCCATACCGAAGTGAAAGGCCATCAGGTAGCCGAGCGGTATACCCAGGATCCAGTAGGCAATGAAAATGAAGAGGGTGGGCACATTGACATCTTTGATGCCGCGCAACAGGCCTGCACTGGTAGCCTGTATCGCATCGGGTATCTGAAAGGCGGCTGCGAAAAGCAATAGCCCCGCAGCAATACCTACGACTTTCGTCTCGTGATTGAAAAGCAAAGGCAGCTGTTGCCTGAAAACAATAAATAACACAAAACATATCGTTCCATAGATCAATGCCATGACGACGGTGCTTTTGCCTATTACGGAAATGCGTTTCCAATTGTTGCTTCCAAATGCGTTGCTCACACGGATAGAACCCGCCTGCGACAGGCCCAGGGATACCATGAAGGCAAAAGCCGCACAGCTCAAAGCGATCTGATGGGCAGCCTGAGGAGCTGCGCCAATCGTACCCACCAGGATACCTGACACGGCAAAAGCACCGGCTTCCATGCCGATCTGTAAGCTGCTGGGAATCCCGATTTTTAAGAGCTGAACCAGCGTGTCCTTTTTGAAGTTCCACTGGTTCCTTGCGACAGACATATATTTTCTGAACACTTTGTGATTGAGTATCACGACGCCCAACGCCACGAATATCGCCGTGCGGGTAATGAGTGTGGCGTATCCGGCGCCAATCAGCTCAAGGCGTGGAAATCCCCAGTTTCCATAGATCAGCAGCCAGTTTAAAAACACGTTTAAAGGAATGGCAACAATAGAAAGCGTCATGGCTGTCTTAGTATATTCCAGCCCATCTGCAAATTGTTTTAAGGTCATGAACAGCACCATCGGGATGATCGAAAAACTCATGAGGGTCATGAATGGCATGGCCAGCGCCACCACTTCAGGGTCCTGCTTCAGATGGAGCAAAATATTCCGGCCGAAGAAAAGCCCGAGCGAAATAAACACGCCAAAAGCTGCACAGAGCCAGAAACCATTATAGAAATAATGAGATACTAATTGTTTGTCATAGCGGCCACGCGCCAGCGATACCATCTGTGCCACAGAGATTGTTACACCAATACCAAAGATGAAGGGTATATTAATCACATTCAATACCAGCGCCGCCGCGGCGAGTTGCTTATAGCCTGTGTAGCCGATCATGGCCGTGTCGATGAGGTGAAGGCTCATTTGTGCCAGTTCACCAAATATGATGGGAAGCGCCAGTTTGAGGGTGTTCCTGGCCTCGGTTTTATAGAAGTACATGATTACATGTTATGCGTGAAAATCAAATCGGAAAAGGGCGTTGCTATTTTAATAGGTCAGTTGGAGCGGATAACCTAATCACTCCAATACACCAGCGTGTCATAAAAGAATTCGGCCTTGCCTTCTGTCTGGTATCGTTCAAAAAGATCTCGGATCTGCATCATGATCCGGTCGTGCACATCACCGGTGGTGGGCACATAGGAAGAGGAAAGTACACGTCCTTTGAACGATTCCCAGTCGAAGGTCTGGCTATTGGGAAGAATTTTTTTATGCATATTTTTTTGACCAAAAAAAGAAGCGATCGCAGCGTCATCCACGTTGCGGTGATCCAGCGTTTTGTATTCCGGAAGGTTGTCGATCAATATATTTTCGTACCCCCTGGTAAAGGGCTGGTCATCTTTCCTGGCGTTCCAGATCAGCACCACACGCCCATTATCCTTCAGGATCCGTTCAAACTCTTTTTGCGTGGCGCGCTGATCAAACCAGTGAAAAGCCTGTCCCGCCACCACGATATCAACGCTTTGGTCAGGCAGCATCGTTTGTTCCGCCGACCCGCAAATGATGCGCAGGTTGTTATTGGATCCATACAGTTCCTGGCAGGCACTGCGCATGGCTTCATTAGGTTCCACCGCAAAAGTGGGATTCCCGTTCGACAGGAACAGCTCCGTCAAAAATCCTGTACCGGCGCCTATGTCGGCTACCGTGTGCCGGGCAGTGAAACCTGTTTCCTGCTGCAACACTTCTATAATGGCTGTCGGATATTTTGGTCTGTATTTGATATAGTTACTTACGCGATCTGAAAAGCGTTCTTTGGAATTGGTCATACAAGTTCTTTACAATTTTTTAATGATCATAGCGCTGGCCCCTCCGCCACCGTTACAAATGCCTGCACCGCCATACACTGCACCTTGTTGTTGTAACACGTGGATGAGTGTCACAATAATCCGGGCGCCACTGGCTCCTAACGGATGCCCCAGGGCTACCGCGCCGCCATTGACATTCACTTTGGCAGGGTCAAGTCCGAGGCGCCGGGTATTTTCAATGCCCACTACACTAAAAGCTTCATTGAGCTCCCAGCAATCAATTTGATCCGACGTTAAGCCGGCTTTTGCCAGGGCTTTGGGAAGGGCCAGCGAAGGGGTAGTGGTAAACCATTCCGGCGCCTGTTCGGCATCGGCGTATGAAACGATTTGTGCAATGGGCTTTATACCGAGGGCTTCTGCTTTTTCACGGCTCATCAGCACTAAGGCGGCGGCGCCGTCGTTCATCGTGCTGGCATTAGCCGCTGTCACGGTGCCGTCTTTTTTAAACGCGGGCCGTAACGCTGGTATCTTTTCAAACTGAACATTAAACGGTTCTTCATCCTTGTCAAAAACAACGGGATCGCCTTTTCTTTGAGGAACGGAAACAGGCACCACTTCTTCATAAAACTTTCCTTCATCCCATGCCGCACGACTGCGCTGGTAGCTTTCAACAGCAAAAGCGTCCTGCGCTTCCCGGCTGATGCCACATTCGCTTGCACAAAGTTCCGCGGCGATGCCCATGGCATTCTGATCGTAAACATCTGTCAGTCCATCTTTCGCCAGCCCGTCGATCAAATCTGTGTTGCCGTATTTATTGCCCCATCTCAAATTGCCTACATAAAAGGGAACGTTGCTCATGCTCTCCATGCCGCCTGCGACAACAATGTCCGCGTCACCTAACAAGATACTTTGCGTTGCCTGAGCGATTGCTTTCATACCGCTGGCACATACCTTATTCACCGTAGTACAATTCACTTCATTCGGAAGGCCGGCAAATTTAGCAGCCTGTCGCGCCGGCGCCTGTCCCAGGTTGGCCTGCAACACACAGCCCATCAGTACTTCCTGTACCTGGTCGGGTTGGATGCCCGCTTTCTCAACGGCCGCCTTGATGGCAGCAGCGCCGAGCTGCGTAGCAGTGAGATCTTTAAGAGCGCCTCCGAAACTTCCCATCGGCGTGCGCACGGCGGACACGATATAGACTTCTTTGTTATTCATGGGCATTTGTTTTAAGTGACTCGACTGTACAGGCTGTTCAAAATAACGATGATGTGGCTTCGGCCTTCTTTTGTTCCGCCTTTAATTACAGACATGATCTTAAGATCGTCCCGCAAAAAACGAATGGCTGGCGGATCGGTATGACCGCTGTAAGCGGTTGAACATAGGCCTTTCATATAGTCTCATCAGGCCACAAAGGTAATTGTCTTTTTTATATGGCTGTGTTAAGCTGTCCAAGGGGCACATTTTTATCTTTCTCTTTGTTTATTGTCTGCGACTAAAATCCATGTCCGAATAGATCATAATGCGATGTCGTTACGCGTGAAAGATCCAGATACCAAAAAGGGACTATTTATTTGTGTATCTGTGGTTTTATCAACGCGTCAGACCGGGACGGTCAGACGCGTATTAAATCTCATGCTTTACCTTGGTATAAGCCGCATGGCGTGCATTCGATGGAAAGGCATCGGTGGTATAACAACTTAGGCGTTCGCCCTGTTAAGCTGCCTGTTCGCTCTGAATGTAACGTCCGGATAAAAAATTTCCTGTAAGTTTGAGCACATGGTGCCGGTGTTCCCTGGCGGGAGGAGCTCCGTTAACAGCCCTGATCGTGTAACGATCCCGCATTTTGCTTCGTCTGGTTATTATAAAGACGACTTTCAAACAAGAAAATAAAGTTATGCGGATGGAACCGGTATGACAGTATCCTGATCATCAAAGGTCCCGTTCACCTAAAATCAAATAAGAAAATATGCGAATGAAACTTTACGCTTTATGCCTGGTATCAATGGTTTTTCTGTTGTATGCTTTCACGGCTAAAGATCAAAAGACCCCACCAAAAATTATTACGGGGGCTGATCAGACCGATCTGTATGTAGACTATCTTAAAGGCAAACGCGTAGCGGTGATGGCCAACCCTACAACCATCATCGGCAAAAAGCACCTGGTGGACAGCCTGCAATCGCTGGGCATCAATATTGTAAAGGTGTTTGGACCGGAGCATGGTTTTCGCGGCAACGTTAGTGCAGGCGCCAAGGTGAAAGATGAAAAAGATCCTGAAACGGGCATACCTATCATCTCTTTATACGGAGCGAAGAACAAGCCTACCAGGCAGGACATGGCTGATGTGGATGTCCTGATCTACGACTTGCAGGATGTGGGCGTTCGGTTTTATACTAATATCAACGCCCTCTCGCGGCTGATGGAAGCCTGTGCAGAGAACGACAAAGAGATGCTGATCCTCGACCGGCCTAATCCCAATGCTTATCTCATTGATGGACCTATTCTCGACATGAAGTATAAATCAGGGATCGGAATGTTTCCGCTGCCGATGTCGCATGGCTTGACTGTAGCCGAGTTTGCGCAAATGGCCAATGGCGAAGGATGGCTTACCAATAAAGTAAAGTGCAAATTGAAGATCATCAAAGTGGCCAATTATTCACATGATATGCCTTATACGTTACCGGTGAAGCCTTCTCCCAACCTTAACACGCAACAGGCAATCTTGTTGTATCCATCAACCTGCATGTTCGAGGGTGTCTACCTCAATCACGGCCGGGGAACGCAATTTCCTTTTACCGTTTTAGGCAGCCCCGAACTGAAAGGAAAGTATTCGTTTTCGTTCACACCCGTTTCCATAAAAGGAATGGCAGAAACGCCGCTCTTTATGAACCAGCGTTGCTATGGCCTCGACCTGCGTAATTACGATGTGGAGCGCCTGCGTAAAAGCGGCAAGATCAATTTGCAATGGATCATGGAATTGTACAAAGCGCATCCGCATAAAGAAAAATTTTTCGATTCCAAATTGAGTAAGGAAATGGGAACGATCGAAAGGCTGATCGGGTCCGGCGAGTTTCGTCAGCAGATCATCAATGGTGCTTCGGAGGCGGAAATACGCGCATCCTGGGAGCCGGGCCTGAGCCGCTACAAAGAAATGCGCAAAAAGTACCTGCTCTACCCATAAGTCGGGAACCGGTTCATCCTTGGTACGAGGTTATCGCCAGCCGGGGAGCATGTCGATTTTTAATCAGATATTTGCCGTCAACATCCATTTAAAAGCGTCATTATTTTGCAGGAGCAGTTTATTATTTCGACAGAGGGGGAGATCGTTCCTCGTGAAAGTTACCTCGCCCTACAGCTGGGCACCACTTATGTAAGTTTTTGTATCTATCGTCCTGACGATCAGCGGCTCGTACAATTGAAGCGATACCGGCTGCCATTCCTGTCGGTAGATGCCCTGGATGAAATACTTTCCGACAACCCGATACTTCAGGGCGATTTTGAGCGTATCGTTACCTCTCTTGATTTTGGATACAGCGCACTGATGCCGGCCGAACTGGGCCAGGCCGATCCGACGCCATTTATGTACCTTGAAAGTGCAGATCAGCAAGATCATGTGATCACGGAATCAGTTACCCCCGATATGAATAATATCTATGCGGTGCCTCCTCCGATTTTGACATGGGTGGTGCACCATTTTCCATCTTCCGTATACCTGCACGCCCACACGGCGCAGATCGCTTCCGTGGCAGCCCGAGAAGATACAGGATTGCTCAAACTGGATTTTTCTCTCAACAGGTTTACAGCAGTGGTTTTTGCAGGAAGCCGTTTGTTGCTGGCCAAAACCTATACTTATCAAACGCCGACCGATGTGGTGTTCTACCTGCTCAAGATCTGTGAGGTCTATGGTCTTTCCCAACAGGATGTACAGTTGCAGGTATCCGGTTTGGTAGATACCAGTTCGAAACTCTATAAAGAACTGTACGACTATTTTTTACATGTAACGTTAAACAATGCGAAGTGGTCTGATGATACATCCGATCTTCCTCCCCATTATTTTGCTTCGCTCAATGAATTAGTGCTATGCGAATTATTTCAGGAAGCCTAGGCGGGCGAAGGATACAGCCACCTTCAAAGATGCCGTATACACGACCTACTACCGATGTGGCTAAGGAAGGTTTGTTCAACACGCTGCAGCATCGTATTGACTTTGACGAGTTGAAGACGCTGGATCTTTTCGGAGGCACGGGCTGCATCAGCTATGAACTGGCCAGCCGCGGCGCGGCAGATCTTACCATCGTGGAGAAAGATAATCAGATGTTTGACTTTATCAAGAAGACCGCAGCTGCTTTGAAGATCGACAACATCAGGTTGGTAAAAATGGACGTGTTCAAATTCCTGCAGGGACATAACCAGCAATACGATTTTATTTTCGCAGGACCACCTTATGCATTGAAGGAGATTGACGATTTACCACGCATCGTGGTATCGCAGGGCCTTCTGAAGCCCGGGGGCCTGTTTGTCCTGGAGCATACGCCGCGCAACGATTATAAACAGTTTGATCAATACAGCTTCGAGAAAAATTACGGCACCACCATTTTTTCTATGTTTCAAAACTAACATAACTGTCGTCAAGGTTTCTGAACCTGGTTCGTAATTTTCAAGAAACCGGTTTTTGATCCCTTTGATACTATACTATATATATAGCATATTTATCAGATTATAAATAAAAATTTTACAAATAATTTTTTATTTATATAATTATTTCGTATATTTGTGTCTGAAAGAGCTGACCCCCAAACCGCGTCCACTAGACCGGAAGACGACTCTAACCTGAAAAGACACTGATATGAACAAAACTCTGATACCATCATTCGCAATATTTACCCTATTCTTTTTATGCACTATTAAAGTGAGTGGGCAAAATTCATGCGGATCAGTCGAGAGGACGCCTACCGGACTCTTTGGATTCAGAGCCACTCAAACAAATAATTTAGACATCAATAAGATTACAGCGGCTAATAGCAACGGAACAGGCTGGGCTGGTTCAGGAAGCGGAGTGGTGAATACCGGCAGCAGCAGCACTGTATTTATTGACAATAGCCATACACAAACATTTACCTTACCTATCACTGATGCCAATCCGCGTGGACAGGGCGCAGTGGTGACTATTAAATATGCTGCGCTGGCAGATGGGAAACCTGCTGATATTACGGTTTCTTATGCAGGGAGAGAATACTTCGAAGCCACCAGTGGCGGAGATGGGACCAACAATGTCACCCAGTCTTTTGAAAATGGTGCGTCCAGCACGGTCAATATCAATATTAACGGGCAGCGGACCACAGCATTCAGGATTCCTGCAGATATACCCAATACAGGAACGCTCGAAGTGGAGTTTGATCCGGAAGGCGAGGGCGCTAATGAAAATTCAGATGACTTTGTGGTCTATGAGATGTCCTTCAAATCATGCAGTGGCACTGCCAGTAATGCTACACACCGTTTTTCAGGTGTGGTTGTAAGAGATGCCAACGGAAACAGCATCGAAGCCGATGCGCCACCATCCAATGTCAATACGGGCGGGCGGCCTTTGCAAGTGGCCTTATTTGATCAGGCAGGTGCCATGGTAGCGGGAACATCAACCCCTGTACAAAGCGACGGTACCTTTAGTATTCAGCACACAGGCGAGGGAACCTATACCATCAGATTGCTGAATCTGAATACCTCCAGTTATGTTTACACACGCGACTCGATCGCCAATCAGTCATCAGACCGGATGGCCGACGGACAGACAATACCCGTGACCGTTACCAATGATGCTGTGACACAGCTATTCATCCGGTTCGCTGTTAATGCCATTCCACAGACCTTTGATCAATTA
The DNA here is from genome assembly GCF_055693045.2 of Niabella sp. ZPM-14. Taxonomy (NCBI): domain Bacteria; kingdom Pseudomonadati; phylum Bacteroidota; class Chitinophagia; order Chitinophagales; family Chitinophagaceae; genus Niabella; species Niabella sp. ZPM-14. Next base: position 1,038,588 of record NZ_CM181148.1, on the reverse strand, counting down.
GTCACCAAGAGCGCGGCACGTGAGCTTAATTTTTCTTCCCTTCCGCAGTTCCAGGTAAGTGATGAGGAGCAACAGCCTGCAAAAGGAGATTGGTCAGGCAATGGCAAATCTATTAAGATTGTTGATTTACCTGATAATGATTTTCAACTGACCTACAAAGGGCAGGCCGTGACTGCGGGCCAGGTGATCCATAATCTAGACCCCGAATTACTGAAGATCCGTCCCGGCTCGTCCGTGTCTGCGAACACTTCGTTCACCTTTGCGGCGGTTGATGCTGCAGGGGCAACAGATGCCAGTCCGGCTACTTACCATATCGATTTTCATAACACGGCTCCTGTGAGTTTTTCTGAACCAAATATGAAGGCTTCTTTCAAGGGCGATATATTGACCCTGAACTGGACGACGCTTTCCGAGGTCAATAGCGATTATTTTGAAGTACAGGTTTCCGTAGACGGAGGTCCGTTTAACAGCATTGGCAAAGTGGATTCAAAAGCAGAAGACGGTATTTCTGAAGCATCATTGAATTATTCTTTTAGCGGAAGTCTGAACGGTAGATCGGCTTTAGCTGCGGGTCTCTTTGCAGCATTATTGCTGACAGGCTGTGCAAGGGTAAAAAGAAAAGGCGCCAGACAGGCAGGTCTGTTATTCACAGCTTTGATCAGTGTAGTTTGTCTGTCTTTATCCTGTAACAAAACCGATGCTCCTATCGAGAGAAAAAAGGAAAAAACGGTTGTAGTTAAGATCGTACATGTCGATAAAGATGGAGTAAGGACAGATTCGGATATGATCAAACTAATAAAAAAATATTAATCAAGTGATGGCTCACCAAGCTATCCAATCAAAAGTAAACTATGAAAAAATAAGATATACGCAAGCTGTTAAACCTTGATCGAATTTAGTATTTGTTAAAATGCAAAAGAACCTATCGAAACAACACACACACACGCTAACTCTATGCAAAAACACAAGGGCAATGGGGGGACTTTTTTAAGTCTCCCTTTTTTGTGACAGCCCCCTTCGCCGGGATCTGGCATAAAACATGTATTTTGCTAAGCAAAGGCAAAACATTCGTTTACTATGCGTAAGTCAGAGGCCCGGAAATTATTTGTTCAGCAGCGGAGAGAAACCACGCCGCAGCAACGCCAGAAATGGGACGACCTGATCCTTATACAGTTTCAAAGCCTTCCGCTGCCCGATATGAAGCTGGTATTTACGTACGCTGCGATGGAAGCAGAGGTCAATACGGATGCGATTGTCGATTACCTGCATTTTTTACATCCGGCCCTCCAGGTGGCTTATCCCGTGTGTGACTTCGAAGACTTTACTATGCAGGCGATCTTATCCGGACCGGACACGCCGTTTGTGCTGAACCAATATGGCACTCCTGAGCCGCGGCTGGACGATGCCGCAGTCGTCTCACCGGTTGATATCGACCTGGTGATTCTCCCCTTGCTCTGCTTTGATCAAAACGGGTACAGGGTAGGCTACGGTAAAGGTTTTTATGATAAGTTTTTATCGCATGCCCGCGAGGATGTGCTCAAAGTGGGGTTGAGTTATTATGATCCCATCGAGAAAATCGAAGACCGAGATATATTTGACGTACCTTTAGATTATTGTGTTACCCCGGGGAAGGTCTATGAGTTTTAGGGATATAATCAAGAAGAAGAATTATTTTTTGCTGCCGTTTTCATGGTTGTACAAAACAGGGGTTTTTATATTCAGTCAATTATATGACCGGAACATCCTGCGCTCGTACCAACCGCCGAGACCTGCCATTTGTGTCGGTAACTTGTCTGTAGGTGGTACAGGAAAGTCGCCGATGGTCGAGTATCTGATGCGATTGCTGAAAGACCGCTGCCGCCTGGCGGTGATCAGCAGGGGATACCGCAGAAAGACAAAAGGCTTTTTAGTGGCGGATGCATCGACAACGGCAGATGATATCGGCGACGAGCCAATGCAATTTCATACGAAGTATCCGGAGGTGACCATCGCTGTGGGCGAAAAAAGAGCACCGGCGATTGAGCAGCTGTTACGTCAACAGCCATCCATCGAGGTGCTGCTGCTCGATGACGCTTTTCAGCACCGGGCCGTTACGCCAACGCTGAACATCCTGCTTACAGAATGTCATCATCTTTTTACGCGCGATTGGTACTTGCCTGCCGGCTCACTCCGGGATCTGAAAAGTAATTACCGCCGCGCGGAGATCATCGTAGTGACCAAATGCGCCCCGGACATGTCCTTCGCTGACAAGCAAAATATATGGAACGCCTTGCGGCCGTTGCCGTTTCAGAAAGTATTCTTCACGTGCATTGCCTATGGAACGCCTTACCATTTATTCAATGGCAGTGAGTGCCCTTTAGAACGGATGGAACATATGGTAGTGGTCACGGGGATCGCCAATCCGGCGCCCTTGCTGCAGCATATCGGGAAAGGCCGTAGAGCGGTAACTCATCTGGCTTATCCTGATCACCATCATTTCAGTGAGAGAGATATTGGGGATATTTTGGGCACATATCAGGAGCTGACTTTCAAAAATAAGTGTATTTTAACAACCGAGAAAGATGCGATGCGATTGAAGGGCCAGGCTAGACTGTCTGCCCTGCCTGTATATGCCTTGCCAATCGCGCACCATTTTTTATTTGACGAAAAAGCCGGCTTCGACGCTGCCGTCCTGGAAGCGGTGGGTGTGCAGCCGGAAAAAACGTCGGGACAATGAAAGTTTTTTTATTGATAAGATAGCAATCGTTAGCATGGCAGGAATGTTGATGTATAACGTTTTGCGACCGCTGTGTGTGATGGATAACGCGGTCCAACCGTTCCACTTTAAAATACAAGAATGAGCAAAAGCAATAAACCGAGAAGGAAAACGAAAGAACAGAAACCGGCCAAGAGGACGAAACGCCAGCCGGACAATACTTTGAAAGGTCGCCTGGAAGTTACCCGGTCCGGACGCGGTTTCGTAATCGTGGAAGGACTGGAGGAAGATGTTATGATCCCGCCTGATGGTCTGAAAAACGCAATGGATGGCGATACGGTACGCGTAGCCCTAAGCGGCAACCAGGAAGGCCGGCCGAAAGGAAAAGTGACTGAAGTTGTGCAGCGCAAGCGCATAGAATTTATGGGCAAAGTCCAGATGAACAAGGGCTTCGCATTTATCCTGGGTGATAAGGACAAGAACATACCTGATCTATATGTGGCCGAAGAGCATCTCAACGGCGCCAAAAACGGCGAAACAGTCGTAGCGCGTGTTCTGGATTGGGGTGGAGATGGCAAAAAGCCATCGGCGACCATTGTCACGATTATGAGCGGTGACGATGCTGCCGACGAGGCTATGAAGAATATACTGCTGGAAAACGGTTTTGCATTAAGCTTTTCTGATGAAGCAAGTGAGATCGCTGCCAGGATTCCTGAAGTGATTACGAAGGATGATATCAGTGTAAGAAAAGATGTCAGAAGTGTTCTGACCTTCACGATCGATCCGGCGGACGCCAAAGACTTTGACGATGCAATTTCTTACCGGAAGCTGAAAAACGGAAACCACGAGATTGGCGTGCACATCGCCGATGTGAGTCATTATGTAACGCCGGACAACGCTTTAGATAATGAAGCGTACCAGCGCGCTACTTCCGTATATCTTCCGGACCGGGTAAATCCCATGTTGCCAGAGCATATATCCAATGTATTATGTTCTCTTAGGCCCAACGAAGATAAGCTCGCTTTCTCGGCCATCTTTCAGATCACAGACAAGGCCGAGGTGAAACAATACTGGCTCGGCAAAACGGTGATCCATTCTAATCGCAGATATACCTACGAGGAAGCGCAGGAGATTATTGAAACAGGCCAGGGAGATCATGCGGATGTGATGCTTACCGTGAATAATATATCACAGGCGCTGCGTAAATATCGTTTCGACGAAGGAGCGATTAATTTCAATTCGACAGAAGTGCGTTTCAAACTTGACGAGAGCGGAGAGCCTATCGGGATCGTTCTCAAAGAAAGTAAAGAAGCGCATCAACTCATTGAAGAGCTGATGTTGCTCGCCAACCGCTACGTGGCCAAACATGTGTCCAAGATCAAGGTAAATAACAAAGCTATTCCATTTCCTTACCGGATCCACGATACACCGGATGAAGAGAAGTTGTTGCCCTTCATCGCGTTTGCCAATAAATTCGGTTATAAGTTTGATATATCCAGTGCGGAGGCGATTGCCGCGTCGTTCAATAAACTGTTGAAAGATGTAAAAGGCAGGCCGGAAGAAGCGGTGTTGCAGCAACTAGGTATCCGCACGATGGCCAAGGCCAAGTATACCGAAAGCAACGTAGGGCACTATGGGCTTGGTTTTGAATATTATTGTCATTTCACCTCTCCTATACGCCGGTATCCCGATATTATGGTGCACCGCATTTTACAGGAGATCCTGGAAGACCGTGTGAAGCCGGACAAGCGCATGGAAGAAAAATGCAAACATTGCAGTGAGCGCGAGCGCGCGGCGATGGACAGCGAGCGGTCGGCCAATAAATACAAACAGGTGCAGTTCATGAGTAAGTACGTAGGAGAGGAGTTCGATGCGATCGTGAGCGGCGTGTCCAAATTTGGCTTCTGGGCCGAAACGGTGGATCATCTTTGCGAAGGATTGGTTTCTATTACCAGCCTGGCGACACACGATAGCTTTAAACACTCGGAAAGTGATTACGCGTTGATCGGCCAGCGCACCGGTGTCAAATTTACGATGGGTGATAAGGTCCGTATCCGTGTGGTGGCGGCTCACCAGGAAAAGCGACAGCTCGATTACGAGTGGGTGAAAGACTAGCACCGGCTGATTCAATTGTCATAAAATAATTCAAAGGATACAAGGTCGACTTGTGTCCTTTTTATATTCAAAGAGAGGTGATAGAAGCGCTAAATATTCACTTTATAATTTAAGGCCAGCTCATCAGCACTTTTTCCGCGAATGCCCCAGTTGTGCATAGGTGTTTCGAAAATCGTTATCTCCAGGTCCATCGGCGAGATGCCCAGCACTTTTTCAAATTGATCAAACAGAAGTGCGTGAAGTTTCTTCTTTGCTTCAATACTCCGGCCTTCAAAGATGCTGATTTCGATAATGGTGTGTTTATCCGTACGGCCTTCAAAGTAGAAGAAGCTATCCTGGTCGATATAAATAAATCTGTGGGCTTTCTTTTCTCTTGGATATTGAAACGCAGCCACTACACACTCGTGTATTATTTCCGATACCTGTTCTCTGATGGGGTATAAATGCTCTTTTATTCCAAATATTTTAATTTGTCCCATGATGTCTATAACTATATTTTAAAATAGGTCAAAAGATACAATTTTGTTCTGTCAAAGATGAATACTATAGGAAAGCATCCGATCTTAAACCGACGGACAGCGCATACGCCCCCGGTGAAATTACAAGGGCCAGCGCAACGGCTTTCTCGTGAACATCGGTTGTTCAGCCAGGCATAAGATGGTGCGTGGTCCTGTTTGCCAATGTGGGTTTCAAATAGAAAGATGATGGAAAGAAAGGTTGCCATGTTGGCCTGGTTATCTTCATTTGCTGTCTTACTCAGTCTGCAGTTATCTTTTCTTTAGGAATATTAATCACGCCACAACCATCCACCAACCATTTATCCCCTACACGCTTTATTTTTGTTTGCAGCAAATCCTTGTTGTTGTCTCCGGTGAGAAATGTGAAGTAAAAATCTTCTGAGCCAAAAGAACGAAGCTCCATTTTTTCAGGACAATCCTGTGCATTCAATATCGGGTCAAAATCGGGTTCGGGGTTTTCCTGATAAAATTTCCGGTAGGCCGATTTAAATTCAGCGGTAACATTAGTGTTTGCCAACACCCAGTTCTTTTGTTCTTCCAGGCTTTTCATGGCGTTACATAAGGCAACATATCCATTTAAAAAGCGCATCAGCCATTGCTGGTTGCGTGCCGAGCTGATATCGTCCTTATCGTTCATAAAATTCTGCCATTCGGCATCTGAATTGAAAATGATCCATTCGTTCCATTCTTTTTTTTCTTTGGGAAATTCCTTGCGGCTTCCGTCTACCAGTAATGCGCCATCTTCCAAAACCACATAAGTACCCATTGGCTTCATTGTCAACATACGCTCTAAGCTTCCGGCATTCGGGTCGCAACGGGGGCAGCCCACCACTGTACCATCATTAAAGTAACCGACCAATCCGCCATTGGCATAAAACAGGTAGCTGAGCCTGCGTTCGCTATGCTTGCGGTTATTTTCTGCTGGTATAGTGTCTGACATTGCTTTTACGGTGTCAACGGCGGCCGCGTCTGCAGTGCTTGTTACAGGTGCTGATTTCTGCTGTTTTCCATTGCAGGCTGCCAACATTGTAATCAGCAGCATGCTCATAAACAAAGGACGGTATATTTCTTTAGTAGGCTTCATAAATCAGTTTTATTCAGAAGATGCAAAGGCTTATCCCGACAAGCCTCATTATAAAAATATAACATATAGCACGCGGATAATTATTCGGCAAGGATCTTTTTATCTTTTTCATACCGGTTTTCGCCGTAATTTTCAAGGAAGTTGACCGAACGTTTATCTCTTTCGTTGAGATTTTCATACAGTTTTATATTTAGTTTGGCTTCTTCTTTCAGATCTTTTTTAACCGGGAATTGGATATGGTATTTTTCCTGCAGGATTTTTTTCAGGTTACTTAATTCTTCACCGTATTTGCGATTTTGACTTTGACGCTTACTTCTTTCTTTTTCTTTCCATTGGAGATATTCGGCCATGGGAGATAGTTCTGTTCCGCTGATTTTAGGATGGCCTCCTCTCTGCAAAAAATATTTAGCAGTTTCCAGATCAAGACGTGTGGCCTCGGCCATAATGTTATCGCCGAGATAAGAAGTGTGGTTCATATCAGCGCCATTTTCGATCAGGAAATCGATCATCTTACGTTCGTTTTTTTCACCCCCCAGCAACATCGCTTTATAGAGGGGGCTACGGCCTATGGTGGGATTAAGGTTGACGCTGTACCTGATTAAGAGTTTGAGCATTTTGTAATTATTAATGCCCACCGCATGCGATAGTGGCGTCATCCAATGGTAGGGAATGGTAATATTGGGATCGGCTCCTTGCTGAAGCAGGATTTCCATGGCATCGATGTTTTCAATGATGGAAGCATACATCAGCAGGGTGTGGCCTTTGATGGGGCTGAGCTGGTCAATGACTTCGGGGTGCGCTTTTAAAAAACGCTCCAATTCGGCGTCATCTTCATCAAAAATGATTTGCGCTGCTTGTAGCTGCCGTCCCTCAAAAAGCTTCTGCGGCGGATATTGCTGGCGGTTGGGCTGCTTTCGCGACCGCCAGTTCCAGGTGAAATACAGGATGAAGGCCAAGGCCAAAAGAATCGAAAATAGGGTTCTTATCATAGTCTATTCAACATGCAAATTCTAAAAAATAAACGCCAAAAACAACCAGAAGTAATGCGACTAAAAGAGTTCAATATCTGCTCGATAGGGGGCTGCTACAACAAAAAATGGGATCGCACGGCCTCTTTTCCCATTTACAGATCATTTTATCTGCTGCTGAAAAGGTCCAGATATTCCTTAAATACATAAAGTCTGTTTCTCTGTGCGCCGGAAATTGGCTTCAGGATGTCCAGTTTTTCCAGGTCGGTTAACATTTTATAGGCCGTTACGTTCGATTTTCCGATGATTTCCTCTACCCGGTCTACTTCAATAATGGGCTGTGTATACAAGTAGTCCACCACTTTTCTGGCGTCGCCGCTTCTGCTACCCAACGATTTAATTTTCTTATCCAGAATCTTTTGCAATTGCATAATGCTATCAAAAGTCTGTACACCTTTTTGGGCGGTTTCTATCACTCCGGTAAGGAAAAACTTTAGCCATTGATGGAGATCGTGGTGCAGCCTGACCTTCATGAGATTATCATAGTATAAAAGCCGGTTTTTTTCAAAGAAATCAGAAAGGTATAAAATAGGCTGCTTCAAAATGCCCTTACTTACCAGGTACAGGGTGATCATCAATCTTCCTACCCGGCCATTGCCATCTAAAAAGGGATGGATGGTTTCAAACTGATAGTGTATGATCGCAATCTTCAGCAAATCGGGCAGCGGGTTGAGCTCATCATTGGCAAACTTTTCCAGGTCCGACATCAGCGCACCAATTGAGGTGTGTACCGGTGGAACAAAGGAGGCATCGCCGATGGTTGCGCCGCCAATCCAGTTCTGGCTGGTTCTGAATTCGCCCGGAAGACGGTGCTCCCCCCTGACGCCCTGAAGAAGAATACGGTGTGTTTGCCGGATCAGTCTTGAAGAAAACGGCAGCCGGTGGAGCTGTTCCACGGCTTCATTCATTGCAGCAATATAATTTTGCACTTCCTCCCAGTCGTCCCGCTTTTCATCCGATATTTCTTCTTTGTTCAAAAAAGCCTCCTCCATACTGGTTTGTGTACCTTCAATCCTGGACGATTGCGTGGCTTCCTTGGCAATATGCATACGAGTGAACAACTCAATGTTAACATACTGCGAATACATATCTAATCGTCCCAGTTGCCTGTCCGCTTTGCTTAACAAGTGGATTACATCCATATCCGTGACTTTCCAGGCTTTGTTAATCAACCCTGGTTCAAAGCTTTTATAAGCGCCTTGGTTCTGATACCGACCTGCGTAAAACGATTCCATTTCTTTAAAAATCCTTAAACAAAGGTAATGTTATTTAAGTTTTTAACCAAAAATCTTAAATAGTGAAATTTTTATTTAAGTTTTTTGTATATATTCTTAAATAAGGGACGCGTTATTTAAGTTGCTGTTCCGGAATGTTCTTTTAAAAAACGCTCCAATGCGGGGTCATCTTCATCAAAAATAATTTGTGCTGCCTTTAGTTGTGTTCCTTCAAAAAGCTTTTGTGGCGGATATTGCTGGCGGTTTGGTCGTTTGCGGGATCGCCAATCCCAGGTGAAATACAGGATGATGACGGCTACAGCCAGCGAAAGTCGAAAAAAGCCATGCCGCCTTCCAGGTAAACCACATTTTGGCTGTAATGGTCGCAATTTTTATCAAAGCCCCTTTGGATTTTTCATTGTTGTGGTGGATTTAATGTTTCAGTTTGTTTTAAGGAAGTGTGGGTGCTTACCTTTGTAAATAGCCATAAGGAACCAAGCAAAAGCACCGCTGATACAAGAAAAGCGGGTGTTTCGCGTACCTCAACATCGTTGTAGCACCCATAAAAATAAAAGTATTTCCAAACGTTCAGCTTGCTGGCAAGTGCTTCTATGCTTTCTATGGAAAAGAAGATAAAACCTGCCAGAATGTACAAACAGGGCAGAACGATGAGGAACAAAATAATGCATAGGAGGCGTATCGGCGAGCGTTTAAGGTGCCGCATCAGGTAATATAGCAAGGCGCCAAAAACCAGCAGGTAGGCGGGCAAAATAATTACGGCCCAAGTGCCGTCGCTTCCGGGCGTTGACGAACATTCGTCGATAATGGTAACCGCATGCGGAAAGATAAAGGCCATGTATAAAAACCAAAGCAAAGCGAATAACAGGCTTTGTAAAAATGGCTTTCGTGTTGTGTGTGCGTTGGATAACATTTTTTTGTTGGATGATTAATTTCCGTTCACGCTAAAGGTGCTGCGTTCTATTTCTGATCTTTTTTTATCGACGAGCTTTAGTTCATTTCTATTCCACTCAAAATAATCGGTTTCTGACCACGAAGCCGATTGCCCTTCTCTTGTATTGACAGCACTTACTTTAAAAAACACGATAATTTTCCCGTTTTTTACTTCCAGCGAAATTTCATCAAAAGTACCCTGAATGGTAGCGCCATCGGGCGTTGTGGGGCATCTTTCTTCCCGCATTTTCAACGGTTGGGTGTGTTTCCCCGAAACAACACTTCGCCACCATATACCCACTCGTTGCTCTCATTCCATTGGCCTGCGCATCCTTCCTGCATGGTGAATATCACTTGGTGCGATGCCATGCGGATGATGCAGCAGGTATAGTTTTCATGCAGCACGCTGTCGGTTTCGCTTTCGTACACGTGTTCTTTAATAATGTTGTCCAAAACCACAAATTCTTTGTTGGGCGACAGGCTGATTTGCAGCTCGCTGCCGTTTTCGTCAGAGAGTGATTGGATTTCCAAAGTGTCTTTGCCTTTTATCAGGCACGGTCGGTGCCAAAGCTTCATTTCGGGGTCAAACTCTTTGAAATAAAGGGTATAGTCTTTTGTCAAGGCGATGCGTTTGCCGCTTTTGGTTTGATCTTCTTGGTGACGGGCAAGGCTTTGCTTCTGCTCCGGCTGCACGTGGCAGGACAGAAACACGAATGCAAAGAGGATAAGCAGTAGATGTTCTTTCATTTGTTTAGGATTTCAATCGCCATATACTCATTTCATCAATTTTTCTTTCATGTTGTCCTTTTGGTGTGCGTTCACTTCTTCGCGTCCAGCTTCATCCAATTGCGTCAACTGCTGTCCTGAACGTATTTTGTCTGGTAGGCTTTCAAATGGCTCTGAAATAGACATCCCTAACTCAGGGCTTTGCTTAGCGTTTTGATGTGTTGGCGCCAAACGGTGCGAGGCCGTGTTTTGATAACGGTTTGCAGGTGGAAATTTTATTCGTCTATCCTGCTTTTCAAGTCCATCTGTTCGTGTAAAATTCTGATAATTTCAATTTCTTGTTCAGTGATGATTTGATAAAATATGATGTGTTTACCTGCTTTCTGTCCAAGCAAGTTGCGGTTTATTACTTCGTACGCTTTTCCAAGTTCCGGGTTTTCCCCAATTTGTAAACAAGCCTCTTCCAAAGTTGAATAATACTTGTCGGCCTGCTTCTCTGACCATTTTTCAAAAGTATAAGCCCAAATATCATTCAAGTCATCAATGGCCTCCTGCCTTAAAATAACCTTAACCATTTTTTCTTTTTTCGGCTTTCAGTTTTTTTAAATTTTCCTTGAAGTTAAAATTTTCAACTCGCGGGCTATCCAATCCTTTCTGAATAGCATTTCTCAAAGCAATAGCTTTACTTTCTTCATCTTCTAAAAGCCGAAGCCCGGCACGGATTACCTCGCTTACGTTTTTATATCGCCCTGCGGCAACCTGGCTGCTTACAAACTGGTCGAAATAGGTTCCGAGTGATATGGATGTATTTTTCATTCTTTAAACGTTTTTATAAAGTTACCAAATTTTGGTAAAATTGAAAATTGGTACGTCTGGCTTTTCAGGTTTTCCGGTTTTTGTTGCGATATAGGGTGTGAGCCATGTTTTTTATTCCTGTTGTATCCATTCAAATTTTCCGTCTTTCATATAGATAATGCCGCCGCCACAGGCTTCTGCCATGTGTATAAAAATTCCGTCGTTAGGCAGCCTGATCTTGTCGGCTTCCTTCACTTCATCTTCAGTAATGATGTTGCCCTCGTCATTTACATTATTATAATAAACACCGTTTTTAGGCGCTTTTTCAAAAAGCTCCACCCAGTCCATATCGTCAAATCCCTGTCCCAAAACCTCTTTTCCCATTCCTAAATATGCTACGTTTTTATTGCCAAAAATTATTTGCAGACCATATTTTTTATTGATGACATTTTGTACCATGTTTACCGTATCCGTTAAGTGGTCTCCGTCCAGATTGCAGATGATGGTATGAGGTTGATGCTTTTGAGACAGGATGATGCTGTCTTTTACTTTGTTTATGACAGGCCGTGCATCGCTATTTTTCGGTATCGGAGTTTGTTCACTTCCCGGTTGCGCCCTGGTGTGCCTACAACTCAACATCGTGAGGACGGAAAAAGCCATTAATGGGGTTATCAATCTCAATTTCATTCGTATATTTTTTGTTTGCAGCTTCGCTGCGATTTTTTCTTGTCGATCCGACGGCTATCGGGTGGAACGATAACCTAAAATGCGATGGTCTGCCCTCATTGCGCAGCCAGGTGCAGGCTGCTGTCTTTGAAGATGTAAATCTTGTTTAACGCATTTGCATTAAGCGGCTCCGGGTTAGATTTGTTGATCGCAGAGCGCTTATTCTTTGTAAATGTTCCATCATCGGTCACCGCATAAATATCCGTTTCTTTATAAGGCTCCTCGCTCATGTAATTCCAGCGCTCCACCGTGATGTTGTCTTTATTGATGATGCTGATTGTGCGAAACGCAGACTCCGCAATTTCGTCGTAGGCAATGTCCAGCTTGTCGATGATTTTATATTTCGTATTAAAATTGATCAGGGTCGTAAAAAGCTCGTGTTCTCCCATTTTATAGCTAACCGCTATCGAGGAAAATCTCTTCGAAAATACCACCTGGTAGTTGACCCTGAAATCTGTTGCATCGGGCTTCCATTTTTCCAGCACTAATTGTTTAATTAAAGGATGGTTCAGGCTACCTGCCTTTTCATAATTGTCAAAGTTGGTGCTGTCGACAATGGGAAAGCTCTTTACGGGCAGTTCATTGGATAAAGCACTTCCGGCTGCTGGTAGGCTATCGGTGATGACGGGTTTAGACGTGATTTCTGCCGGCGCCTCATCTCCTTGTTGAGCGGTGTTTCTACACGATGCCAAAAGGGAAAAAGCGAAGGTCAGTAACAGAAGTGTGTTGTTCATCATGCTAAACGTTTTGTGCTGCTTTACAATGATTCAAGTTACAATAATTTGTATCAAAAGCAAACGCATTTGATGAGTCGTGGAGCTTATTAGAGGATAACAGCAATATAAAAAATGGATATGTCGCAATGAGTCAGTCGGAAAATGGCAAATAGCTTTTTTTAAGGTCAACTGGTGGGGTATGCTGACTTACCACCTTGTCCGTTTATATTTCCTGCTCCTCTCTATGCTTTTTGAAACAGAAACAGGGGAGCGGCTGGCTGGAAGTCTTTCAAAGAGGAATGATTGCCGGTATTTTTAATAGCGGAATCGAAGGCAGGCAACTATTGCTATTACTAAAAGTACAAACATTTAAATCGCAACAACATCAGCGCAATTAAAGTGCACGACCATCTTTTGAGTATATGCGAGCTGATGAGTTTACCTGTTGATAAAGTGAAGAAAATAAAGTTGGGCTGAGGGGGCTATTGAAACTATTCGAAAATGAAAGAAGGGAATTGTTGATATATAAAAAAAAAGCGGGTCTTCTTGATGAAGACCCGCTCAGCGGGCTGAAAGGGATTACAGTCGAACACCTGATACCAATTCTTACCTTTTTTGATAGTATTAGAGTTCGTTAACTACGGGCAATATTGACGCAGATAACCTTTCTATTTGGCGCAAACGCACCTTTAATATTTAAAGGTTAAGCACTATTTTTACAGATTAATAAAAATATAATTATTGAATCTCCAATGAAACTTGACATTTACATCAACTATCCGGGACATTGTGAAAAAGCATTCCAGTTTTATGAGCAGCATTTAAGTGGAAAAATTAATATGATGTTAGCCCATACGCAGCCCCCTTCTAATTTTCCGAAAGAATGGGAAAATCCAATTCTCCATGCAATAGTAGAGATCGGAGGTACGATCGTGCGAGGCGCAGATGTCCCTGATGCTGAACCTATGCGTAGTGCTTATCTTACGCTCAGACTGGATACAGCGGAAAAAGCGGAACAGATTTACAGTTTGCTTTCAAGTGAAGGAGAAGTTTTTATAAAATTGGAAAAGACTCCATTTGCGAATCGTTTTGCCATGCTCCGTGACAAATTCGGCACCTCATGGATGCTTCTTAATGAGCATTAGTATTCACCTTTTGGAAGTTTTATATGGTTTGCCTGTATTGTCATAAGTAATCCATTCACCAATCGGCTCGCCATTTTCGAAACTGCCAGAACGTTTGAGTGTGCCGTCGATCCGGAACCACTCCCAGTATCCCTCTGGTTTGCCATCCACAATTTTACCTTTTGACCAGACGGTGTTACCGTTAGCATGATACTTTATGGCGACTCCGTCAATTATTTCCGTCTTTTTATCTTTAATTTGTTTGCCTGCCATTTTTTATTACCAAAATATATTATAATATTGGAGAAGAAGAACAAAAACGTTAAAAATATATGTCATTTCAAGGATACCTCAAAACTATTTTAGAAAAAACAGGATTGAAGCCCGAGGACTTCCGCAGAATTGCCGAAGAAAAGGGATTTACCGAAGATCGCAAATTGAAGAAAGAAGTTAAAGCAGCCCAGGTGATCGCCTGGTTAAAAGAAGACTATCAGTTGGGTCATGGCCATTCCATGGCGATAGTTGCTTTACTTAAAGGCGATAAAGATGAACAGAGTGCATAACCATCAATTAAAGTATCGCTATTAAGTTTTAAAAAAGTAACTCCCTGCTGTTTCACTATACTGATACTTGAAAAACAGTTGAATCAAAGTTTGTCTGTTCTCACTAGGTCAGCCAATTTCTGCGGTGCGACCGTACAATAGGCTGTCGTGAGCGCATCTTTAAACAGATCCTGATGCACTTTTTCCATTTCGATCAACGTCCATCCCTGCTTGCCCCACTTATTACCCACCGGAAAAATGACCGTCTGGTCGCCTGAGCAGAATACGCTCTGGTCAACCTCAGATAGTTTGATGCTGGTTTGTTTCAGCCGCTCATCGTAGGTGGCAAATATCTTCTTTTTCACCCGGAAAGAAATCTTTTCGAAGTGTGGCTCTTCCGTGACTTCGGGGAAAGCTAAGGCTATTTCTCTCAGTTGATCTAGCGTCATCATGATAATTTACAAAAAAAATGGTTCGAGTACCAAAGGGATCAGATATTATTAGGATTGCGGGAACCTTATGGTACAAAACTCGAACCATCTGCTGGAAGATTTAAAGCTTCTGAGTGAATTATTGGCTGCTTAATATCACAAGTTTAAAGACTAAAAAACTTTTTTGCCCATTCTTGCTAAGATTGTTTAATGGCGATCTTCATCCAACAATTTTCTCAATTGAATATCAACTGCACCTGGATTAGCTTTTATGAAATACTTCTTTTCTAATTGTCCAAAAACATTGATGGTATCATGACCAGTTATATAGCTATTATTATATATGAAATCATCCTCTTTGAAAAGAATGACTTCAATGTCGGAGGCTTTTTTTACAAGCGGAGTTTCGAAGCTATTCTGATAACTATTCTTTATTCTATTAATGAATGTATTGTTAGTTATTGCGGAAAAAGGGTGTAGTACAACTAAGTAGTCTCTAGCACGACTAATAGCTACATTGTATATATACTCCTTTGATAATAAACTTTTTGGATGACCTGAATAATAATAATTATTAGGATTAGAGATAAAGAATACTAGATCACACTCATCCCCCTGAAAACCATGGACGGTATCCGCGTAAATTTTTACTTTTTCTGAGATACCGAAAGAGGCAATGAGTTTATTCATCATAACGGCCTGAGCCTTATAGGGAGCGATAAGGCCAATTGACCATGACTTATCCTCTGTAAGTGCTGCATCAAAGAATTTAATGATTTCACTTACTAAGATAGCACTGTATATATGATATGAGCTATAGAATAATTGCCTAATCTTAAAGACGGAATCTTCGTTATTTAAAGGAATATCAATAAACAGCACGTTATTGCTTATCAATTTTTGCAGTCCGTATGGTAACTCCTTAGGCTTACTTTCTATTTTTTCTCTATGATGTTGTAATAAACCTCCATATGATAATTCACTAAATAGCTGGCCAATTTTACCTATACTTCTATATTGAGTGTTCAAGTTTTGAATAGAGTCACAGTCCCTCAATAACTGCTCTTCTTTATTAAAACTTTTGATGTTCATCATTGAATACACATTTTCATCCTGAATATCCAACTCTTCAAGGTCTTTATCATTTACATCGACTACAGGGGGAATTTGTTTAGGATCTCCGGCAATAATGAATTTTGCCTTTGGGCTGAACCTGGATATTGCCTTTATGGCAAATACCAAATATGGCAGGTTTATCATTGACGCCTCATCAAATATTACATAATCCCAGTGCTCCTCGAGTTTGAATAATTTAATTTCATTACTTAGCTCCTCCGTAAATACGGTAGTGTACGGCAAACGATGAATCGTCATTGCAAGAACATCTGCTGACCTAAGTACCGAATCATTCACAGAAGATTGATAAACTTCTAAATCCAAAGCTTCTAATTCAGGATCAGTAGGCCTTCCGATACGGGTAATGGTTAAATATTCATTGCACTCATTCAGTGTTTTCAACCTTCCACCTATTCTATTCCTTGGATCCCCGGATGGCATCAACAGCTTCTTGGACAAAACGTCTGCTGCTTTGTTTGTGGGAGTCAAAAAGAGTATTTTTGATTTTGGACGTTCTTCTTTTATATCTATTATTCTTTCACAAAGGGTGGTAGTTTTTCCTGTTCCAGGAGGGCCGTAGATAAAATGTAGCGAAGGTAAACTTTCGTTTATTTCGTCCCACCTTTCTAAATTATTCTCATTTGCGAATGCACTTCTTAGCTCTTTTAATAAATCAATTTGAGGAACGAAAGTTATTTCAGCCTGAAAAACAGCATTCAGATTTTCTGTTATATCATTAGGAATACCTTTTGGACAGAAGATCAACAGATCCTGACCTTGCTTTTGTGCCCCTTCAACTATTACGTCTAATCTTTTGTTGTTATTCATTGTAATTGACAATGAAAAGTCGCTGGCTTCCTCTATGGAGTCGCTGACATAAGAACTCGCACCACTCAACAGAAAATATTTACCGGAGATCAGATGATTTACAATCTGACGTTTTATGGATTGGAAACGGATAGTTTTCTGCTTATTGTTATCTGACGTATTGTTACTAAAAGTAAGTAGGTAATCTAAATAAGAGATAAACCAATCGTAGGAATATTTTGCATTTTGCTTTATGTTATCTATTAAATCGTTACGCTCTTGCTTTAAATTCTGTGCTCTAAAAGCTTCTTGTAATGCTTGTAGGTGGTCGCTATTCACATCGTCTATATTTGCAGCATTATAGGCATTGTAAATACTCGCCAGCATTGCATCTCTTCTAGAAATCAAATCCTCAATTAAGGCAGTTATTGAACTTTCTGATTCCTCTAATGCTGATTTTAACCCTTCCAGGTAAATACTCTTAGGATAAAAAATTGTTGTCAGTTCACCATCGTCTACAATATGAAAATTACCATCTGCAATTGTTCCAATGTGTATTCCTTTTTCTTCATTCGAATCAAAAAGTTTAAATTTTAATTGATCCTGCTTTATGAGTATAACTTTATGATGTTTGCTCCAATTATGGTAAAAGGGCTCATCATGTTCCTCTATATTTGTTGAAGTAAATTCTCGGTTAAACTTAAATTGATCGGTTTGGTCATTAAGCTTCTGTATGGACAGTAATTCTGATTTAATGATGCGGTAGCTGGAATAAATGTGATTCAAATTATTCTGATCGGTTTGTTTCAGCTTTGAATGTAGCTCGTCTTCTATTTGCCAAATTTTGGTATCGGAAAAGTTTATAACTTTAAATGAAATACTATCATTATGTACCAGCAAAGGACATTCAACATCGCTTTCAATTAGGTGCGTTATAATACGCTCAAGCATCAAAATTCTAAATTTATCTTTAACAATATCATATATTATTGGTTGATTATTCAACGAATTAAAATCACCACATAATCCTTTAAGTGTATTGAGTAAGATAGTATCATTACATTTTAACGGGTCAATTTCCTCTGGAAACGTTTCTGTGTCTTTCAAAAGAAAGTTTCGTAGCGGTTCGAGAAATCTGTCTTTTACAAAAACTCCAATACTTCTTAGAAATTCTTGCTTCGATTTTTCATCCTTGCACCATTCCAAAAAATCATCTGGTAATATTTCACTTTCAATGTGTTTTCCATTCAATACATAGTGTGATGGATTTATACCCAGGATATCTTTCCATTCGGCATCTTTTTTATAATCTCTTGTTGCAGGGGATATTCCTTTCCAACCATCATACAAATAATCCAACTTATCTAAAAGCTCGCTATCTGAACTTAAAATGTCAGGATCTATTCCTTTAATAAACAAAAATTTGGAAGCTATAATATCATCTTCATTTTCGCTATAGTTGAATACTTCAAAATCTCCTAAGGAAAATACAGATTGTAAATCGACGTATTGTGCATTTAACAGATGGCTTTCATGTATATGCGCTTCATTTTCCGTAGAAAATATAACTCTTTCGCCCTTCAGAAAATACCATTTGTTATCATGACATTTTACTGCGAACTTTTTCAATTCAGAAGACGCATACTTATTAGACAGTAATACAAAAGCTAGCTGATGAGAGTTGGTAATTGGTAATGCGTCCTTCAGCAAGTTTAATGATTTGAGAACGTTTTCAAATCGATTAATCAGATCGTCAGTAATGCCAACGCTTGAAATCTTAAATAATTTATGTGCTTTAGTAGAGCTAATTAAACTTCTATTTAATGCTTCATCGTGAAAATGTTGAACAAGATTTATAATCTGTGAATTTTGTAGATCTAAGATTTGAGATTGAGAAAGATAAATGAACTTATCGCCTCTTTTGACTTCTATGGCATCTTGCGCACTTTCTATTTCTCCAACATTAACTTCCTGGTCACCATTGTATATTATTAGTTTTTGTTGTATGGTTTGAAAAACGTCGGTTTCTAAGGTTTCTTCAATAACAGCATCTATGAGTTTTAAATACAATTCGTTCTGATGTTCTTCCTGCCAAAGCGCATCTAATCTCAAATAGGTCAAAGAATTTAATAGTTGCTTTTTGTCTTCTTTTCGCTCATTCAGTACCAGTTCAATTAAATTCAGTTCTTGATCTATTGTTTCTTCCGAAAACAGCTCAACTAATCGTTCTATCAAGGCGGTACCTGACATTTTTATTGCCCCGGCTTTAACTTGGATAGTGGTAGGTATTAATATAAACTGTTCCGAATGATACCTTCCTATATAATCTACGATACGCTTATCCAAAGCATAATACTGTTTTAATTTTGATCCATAGTTAATCGAATAGCTGGTTCCATCGCAGGATATCGTATTGTGCTCGAAAAAATCTATATCACAAACAATACAGAAAAGCAATAAATCATTAATGTCGTTAATTGATATATTTTCAACATCAATGGATAAGTTTGCTAAAATACTAGAATAAGAAAGTGGTGTATTATCCAAATGCTTTATGAGAATACTGTCTGGTATATGAAGTCCGTAAATTTTGAATGCAATATCTTGCACCTTTGAAAAGGACTCCTCAGATAAGGTTGCAAGAGTGCTTTTATAGAAGATATTATCAGATTTGACTACAAGCCCTTTAAACAGTATCAGGTCCTGGTTCGATAATGAATGCTGTTGTTTTTCCGACCAACTACTTTCGTTAAATAGCGACGTAATATCTTCAAATATACTGGTAACCTCTTTGCGATTATTCCCTATCCAGTTTAATATATCTTCCCAATAGGGGTATACAATTTGTTCATATATCACCTTCCTGTCATCCAATAGATATGCTTTAACCTGTTCATCATATTCCTTAATAGAAATGCTGAAGAGGTTGAGCCAGTTACCAGGCTGGGGTGATAATAATGATTTAAAGACAATGGGTTTCCCTAGATTATTCTCAAACAATTTAAGTTCCCTTATCCGTTCATTTACATTATCAGTATTAAAGGATCTAAAGGCATTAAATATTTTTAATTTTTCGTCTTTACGGATTTTGGTCAATTTTTGGTCTTCTACCGACTGGCTGAATAATTTAGTGAGCTCAGTGTATCCACTATGCTTGGAAGATTGTAATAAGAACGTTCGGTATTTTTCAACGAATTCGAATTCTTTCAAATCCAATTCTGTTGTGATCAAACCAACCTTCTGTAAAATATCCTTTATACTACCTAATGTATTATGTAAGAGAAAATAACCATTGCCTTCTATTTCTAAAAATTCAGAAATAGAAAGTAATTCACCATTCGAAAATCTTAGTAGTTTTAATTCTACTAACTGTGTTTTTATGCGGTCAATTAAAGCTTTATCCGGTGTAATGGACGACAGCTCGTTTAATACGAGTTTTATTCTATTCTCATTTCCACTTAGCCAATTGTTTATTTGGTCTTCAACTCCTACAGTTTCGAGTAAATCAAAAATGGTGTAGTTTTTAATTCCCAGTTTCTCAATTCCTTTTAAGATAATGTTTACACTTTCCTCATTCCAATAAAACCAGTTTACGTCTTGTAATCCCCAAACATCTGGATCAATATCAATTTCTGTTTTCTTAATAAACACAGCATGATTGTCAGAAACAGTTTTATAGTTATTATCAGTAATATTGTTGCATATAGGGATATATTGTTTTAATCGGTCGTTTACCGGGTCTATGTATGGTGTTTCAATCCATTGCCTAGGTTGACTGTTGCTTTTCCCTGATGTTAATAACGATGCATAAAAATGCAGAAACAACGATTTGTCATCTGGATTTTCGGATTGAGAAAGCTCTTTTAGTTGCTCATCTATTTTGTTAACGAGAACCTTTAGCAGGCGTTCATTAATCCCATCTTCCTTAGTGTTGCCTTTATGTAAAAAGGTTCTTGAACTGCCTTTATAAAAAGCATTGGAGTGAAGTATGTAATTGAAATTATGAACTTCTTCCGATAAGGGAAAATATAAATAAAAATTTGGAGCTCCTTTAAAATACTCACCAATTTCATAATGTTTTCTAAATCCGAACAGTGCCTCAATGTCAGCCTCGTCTGCCATTTTTCGTTGTTGTTCGTTGCTCAAATCCTCATAGCTCTCTATTCCAAACCTGATATAAGCATAGGTATCATTATCTTTTTCTTTTGAAATATTCAGTTTGATGTATTGGAGTTCAGGATAAGTTATAGGTTCACTGTCATTTAACTGGACTGTATGTAACAACTTTTCTTTTTGCTCTTCATCGGCCGCAGTTTCCTTTAAAATAGCTATGGAAAATTTCACGCCTTCTTTCAGATTCACTTCCGCCAGCTCTTCTTCTTTGCCTTTACCTAATTTGATAAAGAATAAAGCCCCCTCATTATAGTTGTCCTTATCTAAAATATGCTGATACTTTTTAACCCAACGAGAAAGGGCATGGTATTCCTCACCACTGAATGGATTGCCTTTAGCTAGTTGACCATCTGCCATCTTTGGTAGCTCTTCAACAAGGTTATTTTCAGGAAGGCAAGGGAAACAGGTAATAAGGATTTTAAACAACCAGGGATAGTGGTCTACTATTTCAAAATTACGGTTAGCTTTAGCATTGTAACTGAATGGCTCTGGTTCAACTGTCTCTCCATTGGCCAGTTGTTCAATTTCATAATTCTTCCAACTAAAAAGAATGGGCCCAGATTGTTCGTTAATTAATTCCTGCAACCCATTGTCTTTGCCTACTAAACGGTGTGCCAGTTTAAAACCAATACCAAATTTACCTATTGTCTGACTATCATTACTTTTGGTAGATGAACCTACGTTGAGAATAGAGCGAACGCTGTCCAGATTAAACATTTTACCATTATTAGCAACAAGCACATAATGGTTTCCGTCTAGCTCGTCTTGTCCCCAAACCATTGCATAATGAGTACTTCCTGCATCAACAGCGTTTTGCAAAAACTCATAAACAGCCTGCCCGTCTTTTGCCATATCCAGGAAACTTTGCAGGAAATTTTCAATTCCGGCTTCAGCTTTTCCGTAACCTTCCTTGTCTCCATGATATATTTCAAACCAACCAAATTCTACTTCATTAGAATCTGACGTACTTAAAAAGTTTCCGATAAAATTTTCATTACGATCTGCTAATTTTAAGCGACGTATTTCATTTTTATAAAAACTACGATATTCCTGGATATTCTTTATTTTCATAAGCTAAGCTTTAACTGTTGGCGAATGGTGTTATACAGTTAATGTATTAAATACCATCGTAATTAGTAATTTTATGTTGAGTTCGAATAACTTTCCATTCATCAACTTCAATATCTGCATCAAAGGCTTCAAATACATTCTTAGGTATATTATAGGCAGTAATAAGTTGCATTAATTCAATAAGCCCTCGGCTTTGAGCTTTAAAGCCTGTTACCCTATTTATAAATGTGTCCATGTCTGTTATCGAAACTTCGATTTCAGTGGACAACGGTACCGGCATAGGCTTATGCGTAATTAGCAACCCCTTTATTGAAAAGCCGTCAATATCGGTTACTCCAATTTTGCTGAGTTGTTTAAGTATTTCAATATAGTTTTGAACTTGAGTAGCACCTTTTTTTAGCTCGTTCATCTTATAATCAACCTCTGACGCAGTGATTGGCCCGATAAAATGTTTATAGTCTATTATGCAGACGCATTTCTCGGCCGTGTCAATAATAATAAGGTCAGGATGTATCTGCTTGCCTTCAAACTTAATCACCTTCTCCAAATAGGAAGTCCAGTTGCTGGAATCTGATACTGAAGAATATAATTTATTCAGATTAAACTTTTCGATGAGATTGATCAGTTTATCATAGATTTTCTTTTTTGATCCTTTATTTAAAGCCCCTAAAATCATTCTTGATGGCTCTAGCTGAGAGAATAGATTAGGCAAAATATAATATGTGCCCGATGAAGAAAGGACAAATGGCTGAATGGTGACGCTGGTATGAAAATTATTAGGATTGAAAGTTAGATCCGATATAATAGCACCAACTACGTTTTTTGTAAGTCCTGTAATAGTGGATGCTAGCTTATGAAATTGTGTAATGCTTAGATATAATGGATTCGAGCCAAACGAAAGATTTTGTCCTGATTTAGAGTCCAAAACTGCTTCTGTCCAGCGGATGAAGTAAAAGTTAAGAAAAAATAAAGCATAAAATTGCCGAAGCTGTTTGAGGTTGTATCCACCTAAGTCTGTTGTTTCTTGTAATTCAGGGAACAATATTTCGCACATTTTCTTAAACATCAAAGGATAAGAGTTCGAATTTTTTCCTTTGTGCCAGTCAATGTGATTAGCGATAGGAGGTTCGGAGAAATTTATATCTTTTATCCATTCTTCAAATTCATCCTCCATTTCTTCATGAGGATAGCTGAGATAGATAGTTTGGATTTGCTTAGCGTATAACAGTTGCTTATTGTAGATACCCGAATAGTTGTAACTGTTAGGATTGAGAAATGTAATGGTTTTATTATTTTCATCAAGAATCGCGGTTTTAATTCCTCTTGACCAGGTGACAAACTCCTGCGCGATCATATGATAGCCTGTTCCCCAACCTAAAAAATCGGCAGCCATTTCCTGTAGCTGCCGCGGAGATTTATCAAAGGTATTAGTGAATACAGGTTGTGTTTGTTTCAACATCCATCTGATACAATGACCAATTCCATGCATCATATTGTTCAAATAGATAGAGATACTGTGGGCATTATGCCCATTTGAAATTAAATTATCACGATGTCTTTCGGTATCTCCATAGACCTGCAACAAGTAAGGGATAACGATGTCCTCAGAGTACTGATAAAAGGCCAACTTAGTGTGAGCTTTATCTAATATCTCCGATTCAAATTTCCTGATTTTTTGCTCGTCATCCATTGTGATTCTAGGACACAGAATCCCTTATTGTTTTGAAATTAGCTAAGGCACTTTCTATATTTCCTATAATGTCATTCATGAGATCTTCCGGTTCCGGCAAATTTTCCAAGTCAATTCTGTTGTCATCTTTTAGCCAGAAAATATTCAAGTTGCATTTATCGCGATTGACTATATCATTATAGGTGTATTTCCTCCAACGTCCTTCTTTATTTTGCTCTGTCCAAGTCGGCTTTCGCTTAGTCCGGTCTTGAGGATTATAGCATTTTACAAAATCTTTTAAGCTTTCATAAGTAAGTGGATTTTTTTTGGGTGTATGGTGAATATTCGTCCTGTAGTCATAAAACCAAATATCTTTAGTGGCCGGTTTTGAACCTTTCCTTTTCGTATCAAAGAAAAGCACATTTGCGTTTACACCCTGCGCATAAAAAATACCTGTAGGCAGTCGGAGGATCGTATGAAGATCTACTTCGTCTAATATTTTTTTTCGGATGGTTTCTCCCACACCGCCTTCAAACAATACGTTATCGGGCAAAACAACAGCCGCACGCCCATCTTCAGGACGTAACATGGTAATAATATGTTGTAAAAACGCCAACTGCTTATTACTTGTCGTGACCCAAAAATCCTTTCTTAAATAATAACCTTCCTGCTTAGCTTTCTTTTCATCGTTGGTCGCTATATCACTGCTTGTCTTGCCGAATGGAGGGTTAGCAAGTACGATTTTAACCTTTTCTTTTAAAGATTCCTTCAAACTATCCGCAACATCTATTTCAGGAGTTTTTTGAAGGTCGCCGATGCCATGAAGAAAAAGATTCATTAAGCAAAGGCGCGCTGTAGATGGAACAATTTCCCAGCCGTGAAAAGTTTTGAACTTTAGATAATCTTTCTGTTTTTCATTTAGCTTTTTATTATTGCTGTGCAGATAATTTAAGGCTCCCAAGAAAAATCCCCCAGTACCACAGGATGGGTCTGCAATACTCTCTTCGGGCTGTGGCTGTACACATTCAACCATCGCTTGAATTACGGGTCGTGGCGTAAAGTATTGTCCGGCACCGCTGCTTTCCGCATTTTTTTGCAGTAACGATTCGTAAATTTCCCCTTTAATATCTACTGATTCATTAATCCAGGTTTCCTCATTGATAAGGTCAATAAGCCTTCTTAATTTATGCCGGTCATTGATTTTATTTTGAGCTCCGTCAAATATCTTTGAAAGCATTCCTCCTGATGAGCTTAATTTTTTTAAGTTGTCACTATAAGTGCTGATTAACAGATCATCATTTGAATCCAATAAAATCTGCCAATTACAATCGGAAGGTATATTAAATTTTTTCTTATACTGCGGGTCAGTGTACTCATCAGCCATCTTTAGGAAAAGCAGATAAGTAATTTGTTCCAAGTAATCGCCATAACTAACGCCATCATCTCTAAGGGTGTCGCAAAACGACCAAATCTTTGCAACTAATGTATTTGTCTTCATGCAACGCTTATTTTTTGTGTATACATTTTTAGTACTGAGCTATAGAAAATATCATTTTCACAGCTTGCCAAGTAATCGAATAGTGGGGCTTTGATGATATTTGAGTGTATAAATCTTTTCTGTCCAATTCTCTCGGCAGTATTTTTAAGTTCTCTTTTCAGGTCATCGTAAGTGGCAATATTAATTCCGTAACTCACCAGGTCATCCAAAAAATCGTTTACCCATGACTCAAATTTTGGTACTAAATAATCATCCCTATAGCGTTTTTCGATTTGAAAAACTTTGAACCATGTATCATTCATGGGGTCATTGGGTAAGAAGTTTATTTTCCAAAAACCGGCTGAATTATTAATATCTGTTTCTGGAATAACGCTACCGTTATAATCGATATTAATTGTTAATTGTGTTGAGTAAGGGTATGCAAATTGTCGTCTGATGTTGTTGTCGTAAAAAACATCAACCTCGCCCTTGAATTTCGTATTACATGCACTACACATTGGGGCCAGATTTTTTAAATTTATAGCCACAAGCGGGTAATGTTTCTTGGGACATAAGTGATCATAATCCTCCCTAAAAGTTTGATGCATTTCACCTACGCCGCAGAAAGGACAAGCTTTGTGAGCAGGCATTCGATTGTAAAGTTGTAGGTAATGATCTTTGATACCCCATCGGTTAGCCTTTAGCGTGGTTGAAAATAGATACTTTGTCAGTTCATATAAAGTGTCATCTCCTATAATTGCTTGTATAGCACTATTGTTGATTTCGGAGCAATCAATATTTACATCCTCAAAGAATAACTCAATAGAGCGACACTTCAAAACGATCCGATAAAATTCATCCTTTTTATCCTGACTCAAAACTTTATATGATTCAAAAAATGCCTCGAATTTTTTCTTTAACGTAGAGGAATTATCTATGTCATCGGCAATTGAAGGATGAAAATATCGTGCGGTGACAAAGGCCGCATTAGTAGGTACTGCCTTGATTTTTCTAAAGAAGTAATTTAAGTGCTTACTTAATTGGCCCAACGAATGGCCACTTATAAATTCATACTTGTACAGCATGCTACTTATTTTTAGTTAACATTTCAATGCGGCGATATAGGGGCATTAATTGAGAGGATTCGCCTAATTTTTCAATTCCTTCTTCTATTTTGGCCGGATCTGTTTCTTCTTTTAACGCTTTAATAGCCTGTAAAGCTTCTTCAGACATCACTTCATCCATATCGAATGCCATTCGCAATATGTGATCCAGCGAGGCCCCAAAAGTTTCCTGATCAGGCGGCTTTACAGAAATATGGTCTTTCGACTCACGCTCAAATATGTAAACAGATTCCTTTGGTGTATCCGATACTATAAAAGGAGAATGCGATGTTAGAAAAAGATCTTGTTTTCTGTCCTTGGTAAGATTTCTCAAATGACTTATAAATAGCCTTCTCCATTTTGGATTAAAATGTGTTTCAGGTTCATCTAGTAAAAAAATAGAATTATTATGGTTAACCATGATTATAGTCCCGAAAATATTAAAGAATTGATGCTCCCCATCACTTAAACTGAGATAATCTATTACTTGCTCGTTTGAGAGTTGCAGCTTTAATTCTGAATAGTTCAGAACCTTATCTTTATTAGCCACTGTGGGCATTTTGGTAATTAATTTTCTCCGTTTCCGCTCCCGCTCGATATTTTTCCTAGTTGTGGCATCTATCATTAAATTATTTAACAGCTCAAACTTGTATAACGCGGTATAAAGATTATAAGCCGATTTGAAGAAATGGGTCAATGCATCTTTTGTTGCTTCATTAAAATAAAAGTCTAAGGTGTACTTGTTATGTTTCTCATCATAGTCATAACAGGTTGCAGATGCGATCAACTCTTCTCTCCATTTTTTCAATTCCTGTGTAAGAATTACACCGCTCTCTCCGGTAGAAGTTTTGATTTTAGGAGCTGCCGCCTGTTTAGTTTGGAGTATGAGCTGAAAGCTTTTAAGCTTACCGATTTTAAGTTCGTTCTTGATATAATCAATACCTTCGACCTCTTCAAATACTAAATTGCTGATTACGATACCGAGATTAGTATTGTAATCCATAAAATAGAATCTGGGCTCATAATCTTTCTTAGACAACCCTTCGATTGCTCTGCTGGCTGTATAGGTGGCGTAAACGTCATAATAGGCGTGGAAAGGAATACTGATTGTTTCGTTTTCGCCAGAAGTATATCCGATAACTTTCTCTGGAAGATAACCATCTACGTCTTTATCCGTAAATGAAATTAAATTTTCATCAGAATCGGTTATTGTAATAATGGGGGATTTAGTGCTTTTGGACTTTTGAGTAATATTGACAAGATATTTTCTGTTGTCTTTTGTTATGTTATAAGCAATCTCAAAGGAAAAAGGCGATGAAGCATTTTTCATCACATTCGCTTTTCGATATATAGCATCGAGGTAAATAAATATTTCTGCTATAGTTTCTAGAAACTGGGATTTACCTGAACCATTTACACCAATTAAACAATTTGCATTTAAATAATCAGCAGTTCTATCAGGAAAAGTTAGATCCAAACCTTCCAGCAACGGTTTACTAGCTATGTCGGAAATTCTTATACTTTTTAACTTCATGACTTCAGTTTATATGTTATCCGTTCTTGTTTTTTATTAAATCTTGAGGTGATTTCTTTCTCATCATCAAGTAAAACAAAAAGCTGTTCTTTAACTTCTTGATATGACATATGCAGATGTTCTTTTAATTCAGTAAAACTAAATTCTGAATCAGGAAAATTTTCTCTTATCACAGAAATGAGTGTCTTTTTTGGTAATTTCATGCGAGGATTATTTTGAACATTGACTTTTTGCTGATTGCGATATTGTAGAATTTCTTTACGGATTATTTCGAGTAGTTCAGTTGCAGGTTCATTCTCATTATCCTGCATAGTTAATTCCCCTTTAAAAGCTTTCATCAATATACTTTGACGATAGAAGTCGATGCTTTGTAGATTACTTCTTATTGTATCATCAAGATTTTCGATAATTGTAAAACGATTGTCAATCTCATTTACTATTTGTTGCTGTTCCTCCAGATCACACAAATAAAATTCAAACAAAGAGATATCTTCAAATGAAACTCTTGGCCTATCACCAGTTGACCGTTCATTTGCAAAGTTCACAAAGGCTGCGGAGTGCAAGATATATTTGAGATAATCATTTAGAATCTGTTCTTTGCACTCTAATACAATAAACTCCCCTGAAGCGGCCCCATTAAATTCAGCCTTAAATACCTTGTTTAAATAAGGCCGCATTCTAGCATATAGGATGTTGTCTTTTTCGAAATAGTTACCCGAACTGGAATAATCCTTAAACATGTATATCAAATTCGGTTTTAGACTATTTGACTCTACACTATCAAGCCCTATGAACTTCAAATCTGGATGATCTAATGGATTCACTTTCTTAGAAATTTTATTTACAACGTCTCCTAAAAAAACCTTTTTTAATCCCTTGAATTTTTTAGAAATAATCCTGTCATTTCTATCTAATATTCCATTTTTCTCTAAGACATTTTTCAAAAAAGCTTGTCTGTAAGTTCTTAGTTGTATCGAAGCCTCAAGTAAACCAATTTTAGATTGCTCCAGTTCGCTAAATATTTCTTCTAATTTTTCGACTATTGAATATTGTTCATTTAAAGGAGGTATTGGAATTTGGAGGGACTTGAGCGTTCCGAGATAGACTCCTTTTTGAGCAGTTCCTTTTGCCTCATTTTCCAAGATTTTTTGAAAGAAAGGTGCTTGAAAAGCATACATCATGTATTTACCAGGAATTATACATGGTTTTAGAAGTGCTACGCTTCTTTGTATTGTAAATTTTCGGTTTAAATATTCGGGTACGATTGCGGCGCGACCAATACTTCCTACAATAGTGAGTAATACATCTCCTGATTCAATATTTGTTCTTTCATTCTCGTAACGATATGATTCTTCAGAAATATACCGGATATCGTTATTAAAATCGATATCATTATCTGTTATATTCTTTGCACTTAACATGGGAATTCCGCTTGTCTGCCGACCAGGTGGATTGTGTGAACCATCCGTCACTTTGAAGGTAATATCACTGAGCGCAGCCAAAGCCCAACCAGTCGGTAATTTATAATCTTTTGTATCTTTACTCATTGTCAAATCTTATCCAGCAAGTGGCTTTTTACTAATTTGAATGCATTATCAATATCGTACGTAACCCCAGGCCTTAATAACCCTTCCATATCGGCCAAGAAATCTCGATCTAGTATTTTCTTTTCTATGTTTTCCAAAAACTCTTTCTGTGTTACACTATTATCCTCTTCATCCATATAAAATTTCCATGCTTCAATAATTTTATTTGGGGCAACATTACCTTGGGTTATCGCAAACCACATATCAAATAAATCTCTCCCTTTTCTGCGCTGATAAAGCGCACGCATTTTGGTTCCTAATAATTCTGCTAATTGATAAGATGGTATTGCCACTTCTCCCGTATACCATTCAGACTGCATAGCATATTTTACGTCCTGTATACCAAAAATCGTATGGTGCTCTCGGCAATTCACCTCCACTTTTAATCTCAAAGGAATTCCACCTTCTGAATCAAAGCGGTATATCAGTGTATTATTATGCTGTTTTTGTTTACGTATTGGCTTATCACCCATAAAGGATAAAACCTCACGTAATTTATCCATAATTGGCCCAAATGGCTCCGCTGTGATTTGCACTAAATCTATATCTTCAGAATACCTTGCGGCAGGCGAGAGATACAATTTATGTAATGCCGTTCCCCCTCTAAATGCCAATCGCTCTTTTAAATAGTCATCACTATATATTGCCATCAACGCACGCTCAATTACCAGATCCTGTTCAACTTGGAAATCCTCCTGCCAGGGAGCCTTTTTACGCCACGCGGTTATGTATGCCTGAGGAATCATAAATCGGTTTCTATTTCTATATTTTGAACAACTTTCCAATCATTACCGGTAATCATCTCGGGCTTTTCTTTTTGTGGTCTTAATAGCACAGGGAAATAGTTCACTGTTTTTAAATAATCTTTTATGGGTTCGCTTAAATCTGGCATATTTAAAATCTCTTCAAGTAGAAAGCCCAAACGTTGAACCGCAGTTATAGGAGAATACCGTTTAGCTAGGTCAAGCATTTTATTGGGATCGATGCTTTCACTAAGCTCTTCCAACACTGTAGCCACCCTGTTGAGACCGCCCGCTTGATCAAAATAATATACTAAGTCTAGCGCAGTTAATTCCGGCGATGATACGTTGATATATCCTGTATCAACCTTTTTTTGAACTGTATCACCTTTGTCCCATTCCTTCTTTATATAGAAGTTTACTTTCAAGTTGTCGTTATTAATATTGCGCAAGCTTGGCTTCATTGTGATCACTGAAAAAGATTGTGGTTGCTGGTGTGCAGCTCCATAATAGGTCGCTGCATTTAACAGCCCTACATAATAATCTCTCCCTAAAAACTTCATCAAATCTGCGACAAAGAGCGATGGTGGAAGTATTCCTTTACTTCTGTATTCAGGGGTAACGACTACATAGAACTCATTCCTTATTAAAGCAATTTCTTTCTTCTTTTTGAGTCGTTGCAATGCTTTTTTTATTGCTTCGTCAGACTGCTCAAAACGGCCTCGTACCTCTGGTAATGAAAATGCGTATCTTCCGTTGGAACGGAGTTCGTCGATAAAGTCTTCTAAATAACCGTATTGCCCTACCATTTAAGTCTTTGTTTGATAAAAGGGTTACTCTTCGTCCCTTTTTGCAAATGTAAACTTAAATATAATTTTGATTGAAACCAATTTATAAGGCAACTTTCTGCTATTTTTTCACTACTAGATGGCTTAACGCCGGATCATTCAGCATTCGTTCCATTTCCGACTGGATAATATCCTGAATGTCCTGTTTTATCTGAAGATAATTTCGTTGCACCATTGTATTATCCAGTTTACGAATTACCTCAATATCCTTATAGCTGTCTTGTTCTCTTTTAAGTGCATCATGGTCGTTTAGTATCTCACAATGGAAGGCTTTCAAATCTATTTTGTTGTCTGGATCATCGGCTACCATACCTACAAACTCACCGGAGCTTAACGCCGAAATTTTAGAAGGTGGTATTGCCGATTCCAGTTGTTTGGAACGGCTGATCGAAGTATCACCGCTGTTTATGGAAAGGCTTTCCCTGTCCTGCATGATCTTGCCAAAGCGTTCTGATAACTGTTTAGCAGTATCACCAGTAACCTGCCCGGCAACGATGTTACCGGTGATGTTCATGATCACATCTGCCTGCTCACGACCATAGTCCTTACGAAGCTGGCTGAAATCCTGGATTCCCAGACAGGTGGAAACTTTATTACTTCTTGCTGTGGCAATCAGGCTGTCCATATTATTTAGGTAAATGGTCGGAAATTCATCAAAGATGAGGCTGCTTTTTTGTTTGCCTTTTTTGTTCACCAGCTTCACCAAACGCGTTACATATAGAGACAATACAGCCCCATAAATTTGTATCTTCTGAGGATTGTTGCCCATACAGACAATCTTGGGATCGTCGGGATTATTAACGTCCAGGTTAAAGTCGTTGCCTGATAGAACATAATATAACTGCGGGGAAGAAAGCCTGGCCATTGCCACCTTTGCGGAGGCAATTTGACCTTCCAATTGCTCCATAACGTCGTTCAGGTATGCGTTCACAAATGGATTGATCAGCACCTCGATTTCTTTTTCTGTTCTCAACAAGGTAAATAGGTTATCATAATCCACTTGCATAAGTTCAATAACGTGCGGCAGGGTGCAAAACTCACCGTCTTTATACCTCCTCAAATACCAAATGACAGCAGACAGAAAGTTAATGGGAGATTCCACGAAGAAGTCACCCTGGCGTTTTATCCATTCCCTGTTCAGTCCCATTAGGATGGTACGGGCAGATTCTGCTGCGTCGGTAATGTCGGTCATAGCGGAAGGCTCCAAAGGATTGCACCTATGACTGCGGGTCAGGTCGTCAAAGTTGATCACATAAAAAGCTGGTGGCTTTGGGTATCGGTGTTTATTTTTCAGCCAGGTGTTATAAGCTATTTTGGAAAGGTCGTCATACTTAAAATCGTACACGAACATGGTAAACCCCTTACGGATATGTTGTGTGATAACATGGCGAATGACGAAGTAGGATTTTCCTGAACCAGGTGTACCCAACACCATTACCGCACGGAACGGATTAATGATGTTAATCCAACTATTGCGCACTTTGTCCTTTAATTGGTAGCGGGCTGGCAGGTTGATGGAGTATTCATTTTCCAGCAGGCGCTCTTCCTGTGGGAACGTTTCGTTTTCCTTATTAAAAATATCCTTATAGTTCAGCCTGTTTTTAATAATCCGGGATAATAAAGTGCCGCCTGTTAGCACCAGCAGAAATCCGATGGAGGTAGCACCAATATATACGACTGCCAGTTCCGTTGCTTTTATTTTAGCCAGTAAGCCTAGGTAACTTAAAAAGTAAATGAGCAATCCCGTAATAACGTAAGCGAAGGCTATTTTATAGTTCAATTTTTCATCTTTCCGACCTTTCGCACCAGTCAGTGAGATAGCCAGAAAGCCTAACGCAATCAGCTTGGATTTTATAAAGTTGTTAAATATCCCCGTCCTGTAAATATTATTTAAGAGGCGGTCGCTGAATGCGCTGACGAGTTCCCATTGCCGGAAGGCAGCGTAACAGTAATAATAAAAATGGATCACTAAGATTACAATGCTGATCAGCCTGGTCATATCCAGAATTTTCCTCAGCGCCTGTTCATTCTCTCCTGTCTGCATAGCCATAGCTTTATAATTTTATTGATTATTATTCAGGTTCTTTCTTTTCCTTTTTTTCTTGGTCTTTTTAAGTTGACCCGGCACATAATCCGGTGCCTGTTCCGGCTGCATCAGAGCATCCAGTACAGTTTCGGTTCCTTGAGAAGTAGCAGCAATCTCCCGATCATTTCGGTGGGCTTTGGTTTCTGCCGCAGAAGCGGTAGCCTGTGGCTGTAACCCAATCTGTTTTTGAGCGGGATGCAACAGCAAATCCGGCTCGGAAACATAACGTTCCTGTATAGCTTTTGCACTGTACTGTTTGCCTAATGCGCTTCCATTGAATACAGATTTGGTTTGATGGTCAATATAGGTAATGCCATACACCATGCCTGCTTCGTTTGTATGCAGGGCGGTATGAATGCCCTGCTTTTCCAGTGCCTTCATCAACTCTATGAGTCTTGGCGTTTTTCCCAGCAAAGCCATATCAATGGTATTCCTTACCCGGGATTTGTATGGCATTCGTTTCGGCTCATTTTCCCTGAATTTTTGTTCCAGAAATTTAAGCGTAGGCTTATTATAGAAAAGGCTTGCCTTAATGGGAACGCCAATAGGATTACCAGTAGCGTCCAGAACACGGTACAGCAAACCTCCGGTTTGATAAACCCTTGAATCTCCAGTGCCTCGTTCGGCAATAACATTATACTGCCTGAGCACTGCATTCAGTTCGGGCAGGCTGGAATATTTGTATTGGCTTAGTACTGCCTCCAGTACATTCTGTATCGCCATTTTTGTCTGTGATTTACCATAGAGAGCCTTGCTGGCAGATACTGGTTTTAGCTGATAGTTTTCCTGTTTTTTTTGCGCTTCGGCGGCGACTAAACCGAACTCTTTTTCAATGGCTTTCCGTGCCGGTTCGGACTTACGAATACCCAGGTGATGCAGGTCAATCCGTTTGCCGTCCGCTTCAATGTTTGTTGTAATCAAATGAATGTGCGGATGCCCCGCATCATAGTGCTGGTAAACCAGGTATGGCTGCTTGCCGAAGCCCAGTTTTTCCATATAATCCTCAGCGATAACAAGTAGTTTTTCCTGTGAAAGATGGCTTTCGGACACATCAAAATTCAGGGAAATATGCACGCTGTTACGCTTCACATTTTCATTTAGTCCCATTTGCTTCAGGAAGCGGTTTAGCTTCATGCTGAGGCTCATTTTATCAGGGTCGATGGGATAATTTCCCGCACCGATACATTCGGCTACGCCAGCCTTCACCTTGTTCTCATTGTAGTTGAAAATGCGATGAATCGAATGCCCCGTTTTGATTACTGCAACCATGTTTCCGCGATTTTCTGGATGTGTTTTTTGACCTCATCTACCTTATTGAAAAGGGTCTTTTTCTCAACTTCATAGGCGATCAGCCAGCTTTTAAATTCGGCAATCTGGCTAAGCGTATGCAGCCTTTTTACAGCCTGGTTGAAGTTGTTCCCGATGTGATTAAGCTCTGTTCTTAGCTGAGCCATCTCTGCCATAAAGTCATCGGTGGACTGGTTCCTGTAGCTGCTTACTACCGGTTTTTCAAAGAGGTTGTGGCGCACGTAATCGCTTAGTTTACGGCAGGTGCTTGCCTTCCATCTTTTTTCAATCTTCGCATATTCTTCGGGTGTCAGACGCAGCCCGATGATGCGTGTCCTGTTTGAATTTTCTCTTTCCATCACTTATCATTTTCACGTTTTCAAACTCATTCATGCCTATCAGCATCCCCCGCCCACGAGTTCCGAGTAAAGGGCGGCAAGATCCGGTTGTTTAACAACCGTTCATCTTGCCGTTTGCAGGAACGTAGCAAACTCACGCAGCTTTTCAACTTCCTACAGACCTGAAATCAGTCTTTAAGCACTTTTTAGATTTCCTGAAATAAAAGGACACTAAGAATAGTGTCGGCAAAGGCAAAAAGCCTTATCGTAGTTTCTGACTTAAATGCTTCTTTTGGGGCTTACCGAAATTCACCATCCAATCGTTCAGGTCTTTATGGTTTTTATAAAGCCTGCTTTCATCAGAATATTTAGGACTTATTGAAATTGCATGCTGGGTGACGTTTTGTCCGGTGGCATCCCTGTCCAAATACAGCCGGATAGCATTGTGTTCTTCCATAAAGGGGCGTGCTCTTTCAAAGAAGGAGACAGAATTTAGAACCACGAAATCCTGGCTGATTTCAGAGCGGTTTTTATGAATAGCCTTAAAGGATAAAAAATCCATGAAGCCTTCAAATACCATAGCCTCACCAGAACCATTTCTAAAGGTGGTGATATCTTTCGGTGAGCTGCTTGCCTTGAAGTAGGGATTGCGAATTTCAAAGCCGCCGGAGTCGTTTTTAAAGCCGATGCCGTAATAGATTTTATCATTTAGTTCATAGCGTATTTCCCGGCAGTATTTATCGGCAATTTCGATGGGTATGCGGCGTTGCTCCAGGTAGCGCAATAAAGGAAAGGAAGTAAGCATGAAATCACCCAGCACCTTGATCTTATGTTCAGGTTCATCTTCTACTTTAGCGTGATGGATAATTGGCTGCTGAAGGGAAAAATTACCACTCAGGCTGTCCAGTAATTCACCGACGGTACAATGATGGTATTCGATGCCAAAATCAATCAGGTTTCCACCCTTACCCAAGCCATGATCATACCATCGGTTTAGTTTCCGGTTGATCTTAAAGGAAGGTGTTTTTTCTTCCCTTAGCGGGGATAAGTACCAATGATCGTTATTCCTGATTTTTAAAGGCTCGTGGCCTAATGAAGACAGGTAATTAACCATGTCCATTTCTTTGGCTTCCTCTATGGTAAGCCTTTGTTTTCTGAAATCCATAACCACACGTTTTCAACCTCACTATTCAGTTCACTGGCGTAAAGTTAAACAGGTAGTTTGGGTTATACCTATCCTCATCATATTTTGATGAGGATGAAAGTTTAGATACTGAGAACAGAAAGAATATACTTTGCTCTGTCTGCCACACTTGTTTTAGGAAGCTCTATTACCTCGTAGCCGAGTTCGTTATATAATTTGGACATGACCTTGTAAGTATCGATTGCTTCTTCAAACGATTGTTTTCTTTCGTTGTCATTGATGTAGATCTTTGGCCAGGGAGGTGTAATGAAAACTTTAGGGAAATATCGGTACTGTCTTGCAGCAAGCTCCATTTCATCCGATACCGGAAGCCCACATAAGCGCAGGTAGCCAATTGCATCAGGAAGTCCACGATCAAAAAACGTATATCGGGAGGTTCCATATATACGCAGGAAATTTTCTACAGATTGCCTGAACATTTCAAAGGCAAATGCAGACCTGTCAGCCCAAGGAAGCGTATCTCCGCCGGTTGCGAGTTGATTTCTGATAATTTCTCTGCCAGATTCTTGTCGGGTGCTATACCCCTTCAATTTAAAATGATTGATTATTGAGGTCTTTCCCATACCGGGGCCTCCTGTTATTACAATTGCTTTATTATTTATCAGTGTGTTCATATTTTTTGGGTTAGTATCCTCATCATATTTTGATGAGGATGCGTAAAAGATTGCTTATTACTTTTGTGTTGTGAGTAATGTTTAATTTAAAACGTGTGATTATGTTGACGACAAATGATGTGGCCAAGGTTTTTGATACAATCATGAGTATCCCTGGCATGAATGAAACAGTGAAGATTGATTTGAGAATCTCACGCAAAAATGTACTGCTTCTAAATCACGTGATTGAGCGTGGATTAGCGATAAGTAATGATGATAAAAGCTCGGGGCTGCTGTCGAATGTCCCTGAAGAAAACCTAAACGAGCTTAAGACGATAGCAGACGAATATCTGGAAAAGGCGGGACTGATAGAATTGAGTGAAAAACTCAATGAGCTGGGGAAAGGCAAATAAACTTGACAGGCTGGCTATTCAATTATCCAGCCTTCCTCTTTTCTAATACTCTGAATGTTGTTGGCAACAAGCCACTGTTCAAACTGAAGTTCATCAGAAGGCGTAAATTTGATAAACTCGCCCGAGGTCAACATCAGCGTAAAATTGTTAGAGATGGAAAGGTATTTTAGAAGCTCTGAAGCTCGATATTGAAACCCTGGAAAATGATCGGCGGCTGTTGTCATATAAATACTTTTTAATATCCGTTTCAATGCCGCCTAAAAAAATAGCGCAGGCAGCAGCTTACCGAACTGAGGTCTTAGGAAACCCGACAACAATAAGTGCGCCCACGCCGTAGCATGAGCGTTCTTTACTTGTTGTCCCATTGTCATTGAAAGTTCCTAAGTTTCAGTTCGGGACTCAAAGCAAAAACGCTTCAAGAATATCTTTCTGCAAAGATAGATTTTAAAAATAACTGCGGCGATATGAAGCGCAATTAGTTGCACTTTGCTACAGCTTTTTTAGTTCAAGTTTCATCCTTTCAAGGAAATCCTGGTAAACCACCTCCCATCTGCACCCATCAAAGTTGAAATAATTGTGTCTGTTATCATTGCGATTCTTTAATGAAATTTGTGCTATGATAAAGTCAGTCTTTAAGCACTAATATTATTTACAGCTATGAATACAATAGAATTACCTACAACAAACAGACTGGATCAATTCAATTTTGACCAGTTTTCTTTTGGTGAAGTTCCTACAGACCATTTATTTCTTGCGAAGTTCAAAAACGGTGAATGGGAAAATGGTGAAATACAACCTTTCAGTAATTTTTCTCTAAGTCCTTTTTCGTTGTGCTTCCATTACGGTCAAACTGTGTTTGAGGGCATGAAAGCTTTCAGATTGGCCGACGGGACTGTCAGTATCTTCCGACCTGACAAACATTATGAAAGATTAAACAGGTCGTTAGAGCGAATGTGTATGCCCACACTGTCGAAGCAAATGTTCTTAACCGGATTAACTGAATTGCTTTATAAAGATGAAGCCTGGTTGCCGGTAGACCGGCAAGATATTGCTATGTATATACGCCCTTTTGTAATAGCCACTGAACCACGGATAGGTGTTAAAGTATCAAATGAATATCTGTTTGCGATCACATGTACTCCTATAGGTGAATACTACGATAAACCTTTAAGGGTAAAAATAGAAACGGAATATGTTAGAGCCGCTGAAGGCAGTGCCGGTTCAGCAAAATGTGGAGGAAATTATGGTGGAGCTTTTTATCCAACTCAAAAAGCTCACGAAGAGGGTTTTGATCAGTTGATATGGACAGATGCTCAAACCCATCAGTTCCTTGAAGAAGCAGGAACCATGAATATTATGATGTATATTAATAACACACTAATTACACCACCGTTAAGCGGCTCCATATTGGATGGCATTACGCGGAGTTCCATACTTCAGATAGCAAAAGATTTGAATATTCGGGTAGAAGAAAGACCGATAACTTATAAAGAGATTGCAGAGCATCTTCAAAATGGTGGCCCACTCGAATTATTCGGTGCCGGAACAGCGGCAATTATATCTCCAATAGCATCCGTACAAATTGAAGGTGTAGATTACTATCCGCATACCGAGAACGATGCAATAATGTTTAAATTGAAAAATGAACTGGAAGGTATTCGTAGAGGTATAAAGAAAGATAAACATAACTGGAATTACCCTCTTAACCGATAAATTTATAATAATGACTACATACGCACAGCAATACCCGATAGGTCAATTTGTGAAACCTACTGAAATAACACAACTTTTGTTAACAGAATGGATCAATGTCATTTCAGCTTTACCCCAAGATCTGATAAATGAAATAGAGACTTTATCTGACCAGCAACTTGATACGCCTTACAGGGAGGGTGGTTGGACTGTCCGTCAGGTTGTTCATCACTATGCGGACAGCCATATGAATGCGTTTTGCAGATTTAAGTTAGCATTGACTGAAGACAACCCTATCATTAAGCCATATTTTGAAGAACGCTGGGCAGAACATCCTGATGGTAAAACAATCTCCGTTGACTCCTCCTTAGCTATCCTGAAAGGTCTGCATCATCGCTGGACGGTATTATTAAAAGGCCTTCGGGAAAAAGACCTGCCAAGAACTTTCGTGCATCCGGAACATGGTAGGGAAATTAGTTTGGAAGAGGCAATTGGTATGTATGCCTGGCATTGCAGACATCATTTGGCGCATATAACGACGCTTAAAAAAGCCAAAGGCTGGTCATGATATTTCTATAGAAAAAACCATCGGAATTATAGCTAGCCCAACCTATAATTCCGCTTTGGCCAGGTTTCCCAAGGCTTGTAAGGATTTCTCTAATTGATCATTCCATAACAAACCATAGTTTAATCGAAGGCAATTAGCATACTGATTTTGCAGCGTGAATATCCGTCCCGGCGCAAAGCTTATTTTCTGGCGCAACGCCTTCTCATACAGATTAATTGTATCTATGTTGCCGGGAAGCTCAGCCCACACTACAAACCCTCCCTGGGGCCTGCTTGCCAGGGTACCTTCAGGAAAATAATCGGCGATAGCTCTCGAATACTTCAAAAAATTACCATGTAGCGTGTGCCTTAGTTTTCTAAGATGGTTTTCATATCTCCCTGTTTCCAAAAATCCTGCTATCACTTCCTGCGTAATGGAAGTAGATGCAATCGTAAGAAAGAGCTTCATTCGGAGTACCTTCTCTTTAAATTTCCCAGGTGCAACCCAGCCCACCCGATAACCTGGAGCAAGTGTTTTAGACACCGAACCACACCATAAAACTATCCCGCTCTTATCGAAGGTTTTGCAGGATTTTGGCCGTTGCTGCCCGAAATAAACGTCACCATTAAGATCGTTCTCTATTAAAGGTACATTGTATTTTTCCGAAAGCTCCACCGCCATTTTCTTGTGCTCATCTGGCATGCAGCAACCTAAGGGATTACTGAAATTGCTAATCAGAAGACTGGCTTTTACCTGCTTATTCTTCAAGGCATCTTCATAGGCATTTAAGTCTACACCCGTTTGCGGATGGGTGGGCAATTCCAGCACTTTTACGCCGAGTGCCTGTGCGAGTTGCAGCATGCCAAATGAAACCGGGCTTTCCATTGCTACGGTATCGCCTTTTTCAGTAACTGCCATCATACAGTAAGACAGCGCATTTAAACAACCATTTGTTGTAATGATATCTTCATGAGTAAAGTTACATTCCATGGCAAAAGACCATCGGGCAATCTGCCTGCGGAGTCTTTCGTTGCCTTCCACCTTATCCGAGGTAACCCCACTGCCCTTGAGATCACGGGTAGCCTGAAGTAGTCCCTTATTCAGTTTTGCTATCGGCAGTAATTCATTAGCAGGAGTTCCTAAAGAAAGTGCAAGGTTGCTGTCTTCACCAAGATTACCATACACCTTGCTGACCATCAGTTCGCCATCGCCATAGCTAGCAATCATCGACGGATTGGTGATTTTGGGTATCGAAGGTGTGCGAGTACGCGAATACCGTACATAATAGCCTGACTGTGGACGGGTTTCTATCAGCATCTTACTTTCCAGATGGTAGTATGCATTCAGCGCCGTATTCTGGCTGACACCATATTCGCGGCAGATGGTTCGTAACGAAGGCAGTTTATCACCTGTGCGGAGTATGTTATTAAGAATTTGCTTCTCAATAACACCAGCTATGCGCAAGTAAACAAACTCGTTCTTATTTCTTTCCTTATTTTTCATTTCAAAACTGCTATATGCAAAATTAATAAAACTGCATCTGCTATCATAAATATATTTTACTCAATTTTGTATAAGAAAACAGTATTACGATGGGTGAGTATAAAATCAAAACCGGTTTTAACCGGATGGATGTACAAAGTGTTCATTACTTCATATCTGAAGAGAGCTATTGGGCGCAGGGTGTTTCTTATGATATAGTCGAGAAATCACTTAGAAATTCATTTTGCATAGGCGTTTTCGATGAGGAAGGAAAGCAGATAGCTTTTGCAAGGATAATTTCAGACAGGGCAACTTACGGGTATCTATCCGATGTTTTTGTTCTGAAGCAATACAGAGGTAAAGGAATAAGTAAGATGTTGATGGAACATATCATGAACCTGAAATGGGTTAAACAGTTACGCAGGTTTATGCTGTTCACCGAGGATGCCCAGGAGCTCTATTCTATGTATGGCTTTAGGGAAATATCTCATCCGGAGAAATTCATGGAAATCACGCATATCAATATGTATCGTTAACAGCTTGAAATAAAAAATCATGCAGTCAGATCAAAATCACATATACATTATCGGTTCAGGAGCCATTGGTAAAGCACTCGCAGTTTTTCTCAAACTTTCAGGACGACAGGTAACCATTATCAGAGGAAGCGTAAATGATGGTATCATGAGCACTGAACGTATCAGTGTCGAGATGGCAGATGGAGTTAAACATCAGGCCGACCTTGACATAGCAACTTTGGAAAATTTCTCAACTATACACGGAATTGTTGTTCTCGCTAACAAATCATTTGGCAATGCCCAACTGGCGGCCTCATTGAAGAGCAAAACGGAAAGTTCTCCAATCGTCCTCCTTCAGAACGGCTTAGGTGTTGAGCAACCATTTATCAATCAAAAATATCCAGAAGTCTATCGTTGCGTTTTGTTTGTCACCAGCCAGACGGTTGATCCAAATACTGTTCGTTTTAAACCGGTTGCCATTTGTCCCATTGGCATAG
The DNA here is from genome assembly GCF_055693045.2 of Niabella sp. ZPM-14. Taxonomy (NCBI): domain Bacteria; kingdom Pseudomonadati; phylum Bacteroidota; class Chitinophagia; order Chitinophagales; family Chitinophagaceae; genus Niabella; species Niabella sp. ZPM-14. The sequence continues at coordinate 997,145 of NZ_CM181148.1, read as the reverse complement.
AGAGTGGCAACCCGGACAATCTCAATAGTATCGTGGCACAGTTAACTACGCCGGACTTTGCATTTAAAAGTGAGCAGGACATTCAGCCGGTGATCTGGAAAAAGGCGATAGTCAATTGCGTATTCAACTCTGTTTGTCCTTTACTGGAAGTGAATAACGGCATATTCCATAGAAATGCAGCGGCACACGAAATTGCCCTGAGAATAATCTCTGAGTGTATTGAAGTTGCCAGAGCCAAAGGAATAGATCTTCATTTGGACGAGGTGGAGAAAAGCCTTATCCAGATAAGCCGGTTATCGGAAGGCCAGGACATATCAACTTTACAGGATATCAGAAACAAAAGAAGAACAGAAATAGAAACATTGAATCCCGAAATAGTAAGGGTTGCCGAAAGCCTTCATAAAGAAAACCTTGTCAGCGAAACAAGGCTGCTTGGTGAACTTACTAAACTCAAAGCTGATATTAACATGCAGTAATTAAAACGATGAGGAAATAGCGATGGATAATAAAAACATACTTAAGGCCTATTCATTAAAAGCGTTTGTGCCCGCGTTGGATTTTGAACGTTCCAAAACCTTTTACCATCACATTGGATTCGAAATATACCGGGAAGATAATATGATGGCACACCTGGAAACTTCAGGACAGGGATTTCTTCTGCAAAATTTTTATGTAAAAGAACTTGCTGAAAACTTGATGATGCACATGCTGGTGGAAAATGCTGATGCCTGGTGGGACAGGATCAATCAGGCTTTTAAAATTAACGGCTATGATACTTTTCTGAGCAGTCCCCAAGACCAGGCGTGGGGACTAAGAGATTTTTCTTTTAAGGATCCATCTGGGGTGTTGTGGCGGGTAGGAAATATCATCAAACTCACAAACTGATAAAATGAAAGCTAGATTCAAAATGCAGGATGTTGTACCGGATTTATATAAACACTTGGTTGCTTTAGACAAGGAAATTTCATCCAATGGAATAAAAAGGGAAATCCTGGAGCTGATAAAAATCCGGACATCCCAACTAAATAAATGCGCCTATTGCATTGATGTACATACGAAAGAGGCAATAGCTAACGGCGGAAGTGCCCGTAGAATCTTTGCTTTGAACGCCTGGCAGGAATCAAATCTGTTTTCCGAAGAGGAGAAGTCAGTTCTTCGATTGACTGAAGAAATTACATTCATTCATCTTCAGGGGCTTACAGACCAGACCTACACTGAACTTCGAAAGCACTTCAGTACTGAAATGATAGCCAAACTGGTGATGGCGTGCATTATGATGAATGCCTGGAACAGAAGCGCTGTGAGTAGCAGGAAAATATAATATTGATAAATCAGTAATCGCAATGAAAACAATGATCATAACAGGCGCAAGCCGGGGAATAGGTGCCGCCACAGCAGTGCTCGCCGCCCAACACGGCTTTGCAGTGGTAGTCAACTATCATAAAAATAAAATTGCTGCCGAAAAAGTTGTGGCAGATATTATTGCAGCTGGCGGTAAAGCAGTAGCCATACAGGCGGATATTTCAAAAGAGCCTGAAATTTTAAGGCTTTTTGCGGAGACAGACAGGCTTTTTGGAAATCTGCACTCGCTGGTTAATAACGCGGGTATATTGGAAAAGCAAATGCGTTTGGAAGAAATAGATACATCACGCCTGAACCGCATTTTTTCTGCGAATATTACCGGTCAGCTCATTTGTGCAAGGGAAGCCATCAAACGAATGTCTTTAAAAAATGGAGGTGAGGGAGGTACAATTGTCAATGTCTCGTCCATTGCGGCAAGAACCGGAGCGCCGAATGAATATATAGATTACGCAGTGTCTAAGGGTGCCATAGATACATTTACCATAGGATTAGCAAAAGAGGTAGCGGATGAAGGTATCAGGGTGAACGGCGTTCGACCTGCTTTCATTTATACGGATATTCATGCAGATGGTGGTGAACCTGGCCGTGTAGATCGGATAAAGGAAAACATTCCAATGAAAAGAGGTGGTACTGCAACAGAAGTTGCGGAAGCGATCATGTGGCTGGCCTCTGACAAATCATCCTATTCAACTGGAATTTTCATCGATGTGACAGGTGGACGTTAACTTTTGCGAATCACAGAAAAGTCTAAAAATTATGGAAAATAAACTCGTAAACATTCCCAAGCCGTTGTGGAAGTTGCATGGTAAGCAAACTTACAAACAGGATCTAATAATAACTTACCTTATTGCTGCTATAGTAATGTTGGTGAATTTGAAAACAGGAAGTGATCTGGCATTATGGAAAGTGATAATCATGGCTATTCTTTCAATAGATATTGGTGGCGGAGTCGTAAGCAATTTCACAAGAGGCACCATTAATTATTATCGAGAGGCGGAACATTCCCCATATCTTTTTGTATGGCTTCATCTTTTACAAACACTTGCATTAGCTATTATTTATGACGGGTTTTATTTTCCAATTTTGCTAACCCTGGTAACAGCTATGGCTGGCGCAAGTGTGGCAATAGCATTGCATAAAACAGTTTTGCAACGGCAAATCTCCGTATTTTTCTTTGCGTTAGTGGTCTTACTGTTAGGCTTCTTTCCAGAAATCCCCATCCCCGCCAGAACATTAATATTGTTGATGTCATTCAAATTATTAGTGGGATTTTCAGGTCATTACGGCAAACCGATTGAGTAATTAATACACACAATAATATCATATAAATGAACTGGTTATATAACGAATTTCAACAAACAGGTAAAGACTATTCTCTCGAAGAAGAGGTAAAAGTCTACGACGAGACGCACTCCCGCTTCAGGGACATTCAGAAGGAAAGTACTGACTTACTTGAACTATTGAAGGTAACAAATAGCGATGTATTGGTAGACTTTGGTTCCGGATCTGGTGTATTTGCCATTGAAGCTGCTAAAATTTGTAATAAAGTATATGCGGTAGATATATCTGAGAATATGCTCAGCCTTGCCCGCAATAAGGCAGCACTTCACAATGTCGAAAATATTGAATTTGTTCATTCGGGCTTTTTGAATTTTGACTTGCCGCCCCAATCTGCCGATTATATTACATCAACTTTTTCATTCCATCATCTGCCTGATTTCTGGAAGAAAGTGGCTTTGGGAAAGATGTACGGCTTATTAAAAGACCAAGGTGTCTTATACATCAGGGACGTTATTATCGAAGACAGCAGCCCCTTTGAAAACATAGATTGTTTTATTGCAGAACAAGAGAAATTAGGAGGCACATTTCTGAAAGAAGATGCAGAGCAACATTTTCGTGAAGAGTATTCCACTTTTGATTGGGTAATGGATTCACTTCTGGAAAGGTCAGGATTTATAATCCAGTCGAAAACAATAGAAAAAGGATTAATAGTCTCTTATTTGTGCATCAAGTCAATTAAATGAGAAGATTCTACTGCGTTAAAATAATTATTTTAAAGATATGGAAACAAGTTATATCAATAGTGTCGTCAAGCAATTTCAGTATTACAGGATGCTTGCGGAAAAAGCTATGGAACAGCTGGATGATGACAGCCTGTTTTGGCAATACAACGATGAAAGCAACAGTATCGCAATCATCGTTAACCACATTTCGGGAAATATGCAATCCCGCTTCACGGATTTTCTAACATCAGACGGAGAAAAAACCTGGAGAAACAGAGATGCCGAATTTGAAAATGAATTTCACGACAGATCATCGCTGCTCGCTCATTGGGAAAAGGGATGGGAATGCCTGTTTAACACGTTAAGCAATTTGCGTATGGAGGATTTGGAAAGCATTGTTTACATCCGTAATGACGGACATACCGTTGTGGAAGCTATTAACCGACAGCTTGCACATTACCCTTATCATATCGGACAGATCATTTATATCGCCAAGATGGCTACTGATGAGAAATGGAAAAGCCTTTCTATCCCGCGAAACAGATCTAACGATTATAACAACAGGAAATTTAATCAGGAGAAAGTCAGACGGCATTTTACTGACGATTTATAACGAACAGGCTGAATATGGATTTTTTGAATAAAATCGGGCAACGGGAGGCAATACAATTACTGGAACAATCAGGCAAAGAGTTCATATCTCTTTTTCAGGAGGGGCAGTTAACTGTAGAAATATACAAGCCGCATATAACCGACAAACAGATGCCGCATGATCGGGATGAATTTTATCTCGTCATTTCAGGAGAAGGTAAATTTAACCTGCTTGAACAGGTAACATCTTTTAAGCCGGGAGATTTCCTGTATGTCCCAGCCCATGCAGCGCATAGATTTAGTGAGTTTACAGATGATTTTGTGACATGGGTCTTTTTTATCAGTAAATGACATAAGGTGAGAACGACAAAAGAAATCAGATGGTTGAGCAGCAACACTATTTACTTGAATGGATTGATATGCTTATATCTGTTACGCTTGTTCCGAAAATAAATGAGCTTGGTACAGTACAGCCTGAAGAGTGTAAGCATATCCACAATCAACTGGAATTAGAAAGAAAAACGTTCATGAGAAACATCATGAGCCATGTATTTTCATGTAATGATGCTGACCATATCAAGGCATTAATTTGCCAGTATCATGATACACTGATCGTTCTCCTGGATCAGACGCTTACTCATCAGAAACGGGTTCCGGTTTCAAAATCTACAGTAAATGATCTTTTTAATCACCTGATATCGCTGCTGGAAGAATTGCTTTCTTTCGTAGAGGATAGGTTTTCCAATTACCTGACCTTATCCGAAAGAGCTCCGGCCACTTACGCAATAGTTGCTGGCAAAGAATTGGACACCCGTATAAAAAAACTAACACAACAATTGGCAGGTCAGGCAAAATCAGCCTCCCTCATGATTGTACTCAAGAGAATTAATCACTTCTCAACCAGAATGTGCAGAGAAAGAGACGTAACTTTTAAAGACGTATTATATCAGAAAGAACTTTTAAAGGGCCTGGAAGAAATAGTTTCACAGGAAATATCTACAGAAATATTTTCACAGCTTGACAAGCTTCTTGTCTATCTCAATTTTAACAGCAAAGCATATATAAATGAGCTTACAGGGCAACTGGCCAGGCAAATAAATAACAGCAACACTATACCTGAGAAGATGGATAAGCTACTGTTTTATTTCAAAGCCTTCAATCAATTACATAAAAAGCCGGACGTTATTCTTAATCCTAATTACCATGCCCTTAACGCAATCATAGAAAACTGGTTTTCGCAGGAATTGCTTTACCTGGAAAAGAAATTACACCTTTCCGTCATCCCCTTACAGGGAAATATGGAAACACCAAAGAATGAAGAGCTTCCAGCCGAGCAGATTCAAAGAGTGCTATGCATTATGTCTTCAGATCAGATCGGGCTCATATTGAGGGCTGCCGACGAGTTGAGAATACTTGTTGCAAAATCTATGAGCGAAGTATTTCGAACAATTGTTCCACATCTTTCTACACCTTATAAAGATAGCCTATCGTATGATGGCATGCGCAGCAAGTCTTATGTAGCGGAGGAAAGAGACAAACAGATCGCTATAGAAACGCTTGAACGTATCATCAAAAAAATAAAAGAGTACTAATACCCTTATAATAAAACTAGGGAAATCAATCTTAATAGATTATGGAAAAACTTTCGATTCTTGAATTCCTAACACACATGGTTAACGGAACACTTACTCCGGAAATGTCCACTTATATGCAGTATCCAACACCCATTTCCACTACGCTTGGAATTAAACTCAGCGAAATAGGTCTCGGGACTGCTACTGTAGAAATTAATACGTCAAAAGAGCTGCACAGCAACCAGCAGGGAACCGTGCACGGTGGCCTGATATGCGAACTTGCTGATGCGGCAATTGGCACTGCTCACTCGACTGTAATATCTGAGGGCGAATCTTTTACAACGATAGAGCTCAAGATCAATTTCTATCGCCCGGTTTTTAAATCTGTTCTTCTGGCTAAAGCAAAACCATTACAAAGTGGCAGAACTATAAGCCATTATATCTGCGAAATAATACGGGATGATGGTAAAGTGGCCGCTCTTGTGACAAGCACTGTAATGACCTTAAGAGGCGAAAAGGCTGTTGGTAGATAAGATGTTGACCAGCCTATCACCCAAAGAAATGAATTAGCAGATAGCTATCGAAACTGAAAAAAAATCACTAAAAATCAAGCACTATGAAACATGTCACTATGAATCGGCAGCTAGGTTTACTTTTAACAGTCTTACTATTTACGGGATGTAGCAATAACCCGAAATTAGAGAAGGACAAAGCGATGAAACTTATCGCTAATCAACTCAATTATCCTAAAGTGATTGACTATGAAATCTATTGTAGCGACCCGGCGCACGCGAAAAAGTTACTCGATGAAGGACTAGAAGCAAATGGTTTGGTTACCATACAAAAGACACAGAAATTAAAAGATATGGGCAACCCATTAATCGAATTTACTGACAAAGCAAAGCCTTACTTCCTCCTAACTCCAAATAAGGATAAAAAGCTCGATATTCAAAAAGTAAAAATCGCAGATGAGGTTATTACTGATGTAACAATTCTTGCTAACAAAGGCCAAAACACAATGGTTGAATATACTACTGGATATAAAAACATCACACCTTTTGCGGCCTTATTAAACACAGATTTTAACAAACCGAAAAAGCATACCGTTCATTTTACATCGTCTGATAATGGATGGATGTTACAGCAATCTCTCCGGTAATTACCAAACAACCTAATATTTCCCAGCCTCCTCTTTGGAGGCTTTTTTATTTTTTATAAAATAAAATCGTTGAAACCTGAGAAATGCAAGGGGTTCCAGCGGTTCCAAAAAGGTTCCAACAAAAAGTTGGACTTGTAACGCCTTCTCAGTCATTGTTCCTTTGCTATCGAAACCTGAAGTAAACAACCCGACTTTAACGCCGGATTGAATTTGTGAAAATGATAAAAATGAGAAGCGTATGTTTACAAACATTTCATGGTCAGACTACATTATTGCGGTCGCCATACTACTGACAATCTATTATCTTTTTGTGGGCTTGCGGTATTATTCCGCCGACCTTAAAGACCTACTCTCCGGGAAACGGAAGCTAAAATTCAGGGCAGCCATGCCTTCGGATACCGGTGAGGAAAACACCTATCCTGCTGAAGAAAATTACCAGAACGAAGCTGCTGCTTTTGAGACGACAACGGATGATGACTTTGCCGAAGTGGAACATCTAATCGAACGCCTGAAAAATGTGATTGCCGATGCTTCGCAGAAAAAACTTATTCCGCAGGAATTCAAACAATACCTGCATCTGGTACTAGAAGAATACCCATCCGTAAAAAACTCACCGCTCCGCTCATCAGTGAATGAACTGATTGTATCGGAGTGTGAAAAACATGGCGCTGTTACTCTTAGCGAAGAAGAGGTGGATATGTTGTGGAAGGATGCGATGTAACAGCCCAGGCGGAGTGTGCTTCCCTATACGTCCCGGTGCGGTATGGCATTGTGAGCAGGATTAACGGGCATGAGATGGCGAAGCCGCTCCGCTTCTTTTATTACTTTAATTGATTTCAAACTTAAATAAACGTGTGTTATGGAAATGTGCAGCAGGAAAACGAAAAAGTTTAACCGAAAAAAGTTTATTACACTCTGTGCCGTAGTGGCACTCACCGCGATCCACTATGGGGCGTTCGCCCAGGACGGTATAGCCGGTATCAACGAAGCCAATCAGAAAGTACGCAGTTATTTCTCAGCGGGTACTCAGTTAATGTACGCCGTAGGTGCTTTGCTGGGCCTGATCGGGGCGGTCAAAGTTTACCAGAAATGGAATGCCGGTGACCAGGACACTGGCAAGGTAGCTGCCGCTTGGTTTGGCAGCTGCGTTTTTTTGGTGGTAGTGGCCACCGTTATCCAATCCTTCTTCGGGGTGTAATCATATTAGCAAGGGTTGAAGTTATTGCTTCAACCTTTCTTTTTAAAGCAAATATTATGGCAAACAGTGTCTACCAGATCAATAAAGGAATTAACCAGAGCATAGAGTTCAAAGGATTGAAAGCACAGTACATCTGGTATCTCGGTGGCGGGGTCATCGCCCTGCTGATCATCTTCGCTGCCATGTACATTATCGGGTTGCCCTCATTTTTATGTATCGGCATTATCCTGATCGCAGGAACGATACTGGTCATCCGCATTTATGGCATGAGCAACAAATATGGGGAATATGGACTGATGAAAGCCCTTGCCCGGATGCAGGTGCCCAAAGTGCTCAAATCAAGAAGCAGGAAAGTGTTTCTGAAAAAAGAGAAATAAGATTAATGAAAAAGGTAAAAAATGTGAGTGATGGAAAAAGTGTTGGATGAAATTTTACCAATCATGGATGTGGAACACGACTGCATCCTGAGCAAACAGGGAGACGTAACTATTGTCTTTAAAGCGGAACTGCCGGAGATATTTACGCTCTCCGACCAGGAATACGAAGCCTTTCACCAGGCGTGGGTAAAAGCCCTCAAGTTGTTGCCCAAATTCAGTGTCTTTCATAAGCAGGACTGGTTCTTAGACAGTACCTACAAGCCCGACTTTACAAAAGAGGACACCAGTTTTCTTAGCCGGAGCAGTGAGCGGTTCTTTAATGAACGCCCCTTCCTGGCGCATAGCTGTTATATCATGCTGACCAAAAAACCGGCGGGAAGGAAAACGGCCAGTTCCATATTTTCCAGCCTGCTGCGAAGGTCTATAGTGCCGGAAGAGGCCCTGAAGCCCGGCATCTTACAGGACTTTCTTGATAGTGCCGGCCAGTTCAAACGCATACTGGAAGACAGCGGATTTATAACGCTCACAAGGCTAAAAGAAAATGACTTGCGCAGCCATGCCCGCAAGCTGGGATTGATCGAAAGGTATTGCTATCTGTCTGAGCGGAACGACAGCTTCCTGATGAATGACATCAGGTTCGACGAAGGATTACAGGTGGGCGACCGCCATTGCCAGCTTTATACGCTGGGCGATGCGGCAGATCTTCCGGCCTTATGCGGTAGCCGTATCAATTACGACCGTTATTCCACTGATAAAACAAAGTTCAGTGTGGGGTTTGCATCGACACTCGGACAGCTTTTGTCCTGTAATCATATCTACAACCAGTACATCTTTATTGAAGATGCGCAGAAGACTATCCAGAAACTGGAGACTAAAAGGTTACGATTGCAATCATTATCTGCATACAGCCGTGAAAACATGATTGCCAGGGACGCAACCAATGACTTCCTGAATGAAGCCATTAGCCAGCAACGCCTTCCGGTCAAGGCGCATTTTAATGTCCTGGTGTGGACAGATGATAAGGAAGAACTGAAGGATCTGAAAAACATGGTATCCTCTGCACTGGCGCAAATGGATGCCGTTGCCAAACAGGAAACCGTTGGTGCCCCTCAGGTCTTCTGGGCAGGCATTCCCGGCAATGCCGCCGACTTCCCGATGAACGATACATTTGATACGTTCGCAGAGCAGGCAACCTGCTTCCTCAATCTGGAAACAGGATACCGCTCTTCGCTAAGTCCGGTAGGCATCCGTATGGGCGACCGCCTGACCGGAAAGCCGGTGCATGTGGATATCAGTGATGAGCCTATGAAAATGGGCATCTGCACCAACAGGAACAAGTTTATACTTGGTCCTTCTGGTAGCGGCAAATCCTTTTTTACCAATCACATGGTGCGCAGCTATTATGAGCAGGGCACCCACATCGTACTGGTGGATGTCGGGCATAGTTACAAAGGGTTATGTGATATGGTGAAAGGTTATTACTTCACTTACAGCGAAGAAAATCCTATTCGTTTCAATCCTTTCTTCATCGGCGAAGGCGATAGTCTGGACACCGAAAAGAAAGAGAGCATCAAAACGTTGCTGTTAGCACTCTGGAAAAAAGATGACGAAGCTTTCAGGCGCAGCGAATATGTTGCCTTATCCAATTCCATTAGTGGGTATTATACCCATCTGGAAAAACACCCTGATATTTTCCCGTGCTTCAATAGCTTTTATTCGTTCCTGCGTGATGAATATATACAAGTCCTTGAAGGCGACCGGGTGAAGGAAAAGGATTTCGACGTTGATAATTTCCTTTACGTGCTGCGCCCATATTATAAAGGCGGTGAATTTGACTACCTGCTCAATGCTACCGAAAACCTGAACCTCTTGCAAGAAAGATTCATTGTTTTTGAACTGGACAACATAAAAGACCACCCAATTTTATTTCCGGTAGTGACCATTATCATCATGGAGGTTTTCATTAACAAAATGCGGAAAATGAAAGGGCTTCGTAAAATGATACTCATTGAAGAGGCATGGAAGGCACTGATGAAAGAAGGCTTTGCGGAATACATCAAATACCTGTTCAAGACCGTACGAAAATTCTTCGGTGAGGCTATAGTAGTTACGCAGGAGGTAGATGATATTATTTCCTCTCCGGTAGTAAAGCAGGCAATCATCAATAACAGTGACTGCAAGATACTCTTAGACCAAAGCAAGTACCAGAACAAGTTTGACCAGATACAGGAACTATTGGGACTTACCGAAAAGGAAAAAGCATTAGTACTCTCTGTAAATAAATCCAACGATCCCACCAGAAAATATAAAGAGGTATTCATCAGCCTGGGCGGTATGCTGAGCAAAGTGTACCGCACGGAAGTAAGCCCTGAAGAATACCTGGCATACACCACAGAGCAAACCGAAAAGGTGAAGCTGATGGAGTACGCCGCAAAGTTTGGCGGTGATATACAGAAAGGCATTACCGCAATGGCGGAAGATATAAGAAGTAAAACTTAAAACACGGAATTATGAAAAAGTATGTAAGAATCATGCTGCTTGCCTTTTGCATTTCCTTTACGGTTATACCGGCACAGCGGGCACAGGCGCAGATCCCGATACTGGAGATCATCAAAGCGGGTGTAAAGAAAGTCATTATAGCTATTGACCTGAAAATCCAGCGGCTACAGAACAAAACCATCTGGCTGCAAAATGCGCAGAAGACATTGGAAAATACGCTCTCCAAATTGAAACTGGATGAGATAGCCGACTGGACGGAAAAGCAGAAAGAGCAGTACCGGAAATACTATGAGGAACTGGCGAAAGTAAAAGCGATCATTTCTTATTACCAGCGTATCAGGGACATTACCCAGAAGCAGGTAAGGCTGGTGAATGAATATAACCGTTCATGGCAGCTCCTGCGCCAGGACAGTCATTTTTCATCGGATGAGATGGACTACATGGCAAAAGTCTATTCGGGTATCCTTGAAGAAAGCCTGAAAAATATTGACCAGATCTCGCTTATCGTACGATCATTCTCGACACAGATGAGTGATGCCAAAAGGCTTGAACTGATTAATAATGCAGCCGACGAGGTAGACACGAATTATGATGACCTGACACGCTTTAACCGCCAGAATATGCTATTGAGCCTGCAACGGGCTAAGACAAAGCATGAGGTGGATATGGTAAAAAAACTTTACGGACTTCCTTAATTAAAACGGTTATGAAAAAGACACTCTTGATGCTGCTGCTGTTTCTATCGGCTGCAGGCAGCGTTCAGGCACAGACCTTTTCCGAATGGTTCCGTCAGAAAAAGACACAGAAGAAATACCTCTTACAGCAGATCGCCGCCCTACAGATATATATCGAATACGCTCAAAAAGGATATAAGATAGCCAAAGAAGGGCTTACCACCATCGGAGGTTTTACTAAAGGGGAATTCAACCTGCACGGTGATTATTTCAACTCACTGAAAATGGTAAACCCTGAAATAAGGCAGTATGCAAAAGTAGCGGACATCATTGCTATGCAGCTAATGATCTTGCAGGACTACAATCGCAGTTACGGCCAGATCACCCGCAGTAATGCTTTCAACGCTGATGAACTGGATTATATCCGCAGGGTTTTTAGCAGGCTGTTAGATGACAGCGAAGAAACCCTCGATGAACTTATAGCGGTCACGACCAACGACAAGATGGAAATGAAGGACGATGAGCGCATGGCCAGGATTGATAAGCTTTATCTCGACATGCAGGATAAATACACTTTCTCGCAGAGTTTTAGTAACGATGCTAAAACGCTTGCGGTAGCGAGGGCTAAGGAAAATACAGACGTACAAACCAGCCGTGCATTGCAGGGCATTAAAAACGAACAGCCATGAAAAAAATACTGAAAATAATATGCTTTGCCTTACTGGGCTTGCTGCCCTCTTATAAAGCATCGGCACAGGCGGATGAAATTGCACAACTGCTATTGAACGTGGAGAAATTGGCGCAGTTCAAACAGATCCTCAGTGATATGAAAAAAGGCTACCAGATATTGGAGGGCGGCTATAATACCATAAAAGATATCTCAGAAGGGAATTTCAGCCTGCACAAAGCCTTTCTTGACGGGCTGATGCAGGTCAGCCCGACCGTGCGCAATTACAAACGCGTGGCCGACATCATCAACTACCAGGTCATACTGGTCAGGGAATACCGGAACGCTTATGATAAGTTCAGGCGTGACAACAATTTCAATGAACAGGAACTAGCGTACCTCGGACGTGTATATAACAACCTATTCAAAGAAAGCCTGCGCAACCTCGACGAACTCACTGGCGTGATCACTGCCGGAAAAATGCGCATGAGCGACGATGAGCGCTTACAGGCGATTGACCGCATTTATTCGGATATGCAGGACAAGTTGCAATTCCTCAGGCATTTTAATAATAACACCACGGTGCTTGCGGTCCAACGGGCGAAAGAGAAAAACGATGCGGAGACCATCCGCAAAGTCTACGGATTAAACAATTAAAATAAAATGTTATGGCAAAGTGTAGAAAGGCCACCTGGATGGTGGCAGTGGGATTGATATTGCCTTTTATGAGCCATGCCCAGGGAATGGCAGATGAGATGAAGGGGCTTCATGGTGTACTTGATCAGCTATATGAGGAGATGATGCCGCTGTGCAGCCAGCTGATCGGCGTAGGTCAGGGAATAGCAGGCTTTGCGGCTATCTGGTATATCGCCTCCCGTATTTGGCGGCATATCGCCAATGCGGAGCCAATCGACTTTTATCCGCTCTTCCGCCCGTTTGTCATCGGCTTCTGCGTGATGATATTTCCCTCTGTACTCGGGCTGATCAACGGCGTGATGAAACCCACCGTTACCGCAACGGCAGCGATGGTAGAAGGTTCTGACAAAGCAATTGCCCTGCTTTTGGAAAAGAAAGAGGAAGCAATTAAAAAAACGGATGCCTGGCAAATGTACGTGGGTGAAAGCGGTAGTGGAGACCGTGACCGTTGGTATAAGTACACCCATGACAATGCTGATCCTTCAGACGAGGGAATGTTTGAAGGGATAGGCAATGACATCAAGTTTGCCATGTCAAAAGCATCCTACAACTTCCGTAACTCGATCAAGGAATGGATGAGCGAAGTACTGAGGGTTTTGTTTGAAGCAGCGGCATTGTGTATTGATACCTTGCGAACCTTCCAGTTAATCGTGCTGGCGATATTGGGGCCGCTGGTTTTCGGCCTAGCCGTTTTCGATGGCTTCCAGCATACGCTCACGGTCTGGATAGCCCGATATATCAACATCTTCTTATGGCTCCCCGTTGCCAACATCTTCGGCAGCATCATCAGCAAGATACAGGAGAAAATGCTGGAGCTGGATATTTCTCAGGTGAACGATTATGGCGATACTTTTTTCAGCCGCACGGATATGGCCTACCTGGTCTTTATGATCATCGGTATTATCGGCTACTTCACCGTTCCTTCCGTGGCTAATTACATAGTTCATGCAGGTGGCGGCGGTGCATTGGGTCAAAAAGTAACCAGCCTGTTCAGCAGTTCTTCCAGTACCATAATCAATACGGCATCTTCAGGCGCAGGAATGGCTGTAGATGCAATGGGTAATGCCGCAAGCCGTATGTCCCAAAGCATGTCCAGCAGCGGTACATCATCACCATACTTCAATGACAATAAAGGATCGTCCTCAGACTACATGGGCGATAAGTTAAAAGGCAATTCATAATCAAAAAGGAGGCATCATGTTCAGTAAAATGAAAAATATAGACACCGCATTCAGGCATGTACGAAGCTTTACCATGCTGATTATAGCATGTTGCGTGCTGATCTGCGGCTTTGCGCTGTACAAAAGCTTCAGCCTGGTTTCAGAGATGCAGGGCAAGATCTACATACTGGCAAACGGCAAGGCACTGGAAGCTTATTCTTCGGAGAGACGGGACAATATTCCTGTTGAAGCAAGGGATCATGTAAAGACTTTCCATGTGCTGTTCTTTACGCTTGACCCTGATGATAAGGCCATACAGGTAAACGTTACCAAAGCACTTTATCTCGCTGATGGCAGTGCCAAACGGATTTATGACGACCTGAAGGAGAACGGCTATTACTCAGGATTGATATCCGGTAATGTCAACCAGACTATAATGGTGGATAGCGTAGCCATTGATATCAATCAATATCCCTACCGGTTCCGCTGCTATGCTACCCAAAGCATTACCCGTCCTACGAGCATTACCACACGAAGCCTTGTTACCGAGGGCGCATTGCGCAATGTATCACGAAGCGACAACAACCCTCATGGTTTCTTGATCGAGCGGTGGAACACCATTGAGAACAGGGATCTGAAAACAGCGAACAGGAACCAATAAAATTGAGCGCTATGAATTTTTTATTTAAAAGAAAGAAGAAACAAGAACCTCAGCCTGCGGTGAACAGCATTACTAAAGGCGCAGCTTCTATTTATCTCCGCCTGCAAACCCGCTGGGCAAAGTGGATGGAAAAACGCACTGAAAGTTTTTCAAGGGGTAACTGGACGTTGTTGCTGATCCTGTTTGTAATGCTTACAGGTGGGTATAGTACCTATCTGCTGGTCAGCAGCTTTACCTCAAAAGCAGGAAAAGCATTTACAATCACGCCTATAAGAAAACCGGGGCACCTCACTGAAACGGGAGATGCAAAAGCAGATGCCCTGCCGGTATCAGAAACGGAATACAGGCGCATCCACAATTTCAAAATGTATATGGACAGCCTCGCAAGAAGCCCTTCGGGCAAAGCCACCTATGACAGCATTACGTATCGCCGTCCCGGCTTGATGGACAGCGTGCGGTATATCGACAATTATTATCAACAACTTAAAAATAAATAAGATGGAAAAGCAAGTAAAAACACCCAAGATGATCAGGCAGCGCAGGTTTATGCTGGTACTGCCTTTACTCGCCCTGCCTTTTATGACCCTAATGTTTTGGTCACTGGGCGGCGGCAAAGTGGATAAGGCTGAAGCCCAATCAGCAAAACAGGCAGGCTTTAATATCAAGCTTCCGGATGCCAACCTGAAGGATGAAAAGCCAATGGACAAAATGAGCTACTATGACCAGGCAAAACTCGATTCGCTGAAGTTTCAGGAACTGGTAAAAAATGATCCCAATTACAGGAATATGGACTTGTCTGATTCTTCCGGGATAGCTTATCAGGACAAAGATACATTCCCCAATACGCCCGCCAAAAGAGGACTGAATACATCACTATATGGCGGTGGCCCCAATGATCCCAACGCAGAAAAAATCTATCGCAAACTGGCTGAACTCGACCGGGAGATGAAAAAACCTACTGACATCACTAATGAAACTGCGGCTTATCCTGCAAGTAATCCTGCTGGTAAAGGAAATACTCCGGTAAATACGGGTGAGGTAAACCGGTTGGAACAAATGATGCAGGCCATGAGCCAGTCTGACGGTGAAGATCCTGAAATGCAGCAGCTAAATGGTATGCTGGAAAAGATATTGGACATTCAGCATCCCGACCGTGTACAGGAAAAGCTGAAGCAAACTTCTGAATCCAAACGTGGGCAGGTATTCGCTGTTTCCGGCAAAGGAAAAGAAGACAGGATTTCTTTATTGCAAACCAATACGGAAACTACGACCACTAATGGCTTTTATTCCCTGAACGATAATATGGTTACTGATGAAAATCAGAATGCCATACAGGCGGTCATCCATGAAACCCAGACTATCGTAAACGGCTCTACAGTTAAGCTACGGTTGGTGAATGATGTTTTTATCAATAGCATCCATATACCAAAAGATAATTTCCTTTTTGGTACTGCATCTCTCAATGGCGAAAGGCTGGGCATTAAAATAAACAGCATCCGCTATAACAACTCCTTGTTTCCGGTGGAACTGTCCGTGTATGATATGGATGGGCTGGACGGGATTTATATTCCGGGAGCTATCACCAGGGATGTGGCAAAACAATCTGCTGACCGCTCCATGCAGACTATCGGCATGACCTCTCTTGATCCATCATGGGGTGCACAGGCGGCAAGTGCCGGAATAGAAGCGGCCAAGACCCTGTTCAGCAAAAAAGTGAAGCTCATCAAAGTAACCGTGAAGGCTGGTTACCAGGTGTTGTTGCGTGATGAGAAGCAAAAGCAGAACCAATCCAACTAAATAATTTAATAACTATAAAAGTCAATAAGATGAAACCGCCGAAGGCAGCTTCATTTCCTTTAAAACTTAAAAATTAAATACAATGAAAACGATCAGTGCAGTAATGATAATGGGACTTTTCCTGTTTCTTGCAATATTCAGCGCTAATGCGCAGCAGCCAGCCGGTGTTCAGGTGAAAACCATTGAACCGTATAAACTGGATATCGGATACTCCAAAACGACGAATATTATTTTCCCGCATGCCATTATCAGCGTAGACAGGGGAAGTAAGGACGTTCTTGCCCAAAAAGCCAAAGGGGTTGAAAATATCCTTCAGGTAAAGGCCGCAAGGGATAGCTTTCCTGAATCCAACCTGACTGTGGTTACGGCAGACGGCAGGCTGAATTCCTTTATAGTCAACTATGCCCAACAGCCAGCTGTGCTTAACCTTTCACTGGTTGGCGCAAAGGCTAATACCATTTTTCTTTCAACGGAAAACGTTAACCAGGCGGAGATACAATCCTATGCACAGGCGGCAGCCGCTTCCAAAAAGAAAGTAAGGGGCATTAAGGATAAAGACTATGGAATTCGTTTCCAGATGAGCGGACTGTTCATTCAGAACGATGTACTGTACCTGCGCATCACGATCAAAAATCAGTCGAACATCAACTATGATATTGACCAGTTGCGCTTTTTTATCCGTGACCAAAAAAAGGCAAATCGCACCGCCACGCAGGAAATCGAGATTACACCTGTATATGTGCAGAATAATGCCGATAAGGTCGATGGCAATTCGCAGCACACGATGGTATTCGCATTGCCGAAGTTTACCATTCCTGACAAAAAGTACCTCGCGATACAGCTTATGGAAAAAAATGGCGGCAGGCATCTGGAACTGCACGTGAAGAACAAAACCATTGTGAAAGCAACCGTTCTCCCTGCGCTTTAACTGATGCAGGAAGGGCTTTTTATGAACTTAAAATCATTTGTTATGAACCAGAAGAATTTAGAATACCTGAGCGATCAGGTAAAATATACAGGTTTTGGCGAAGGGCTGGAAAACGACCTGAAGAAAAAGATTGAACAGGGGCAGCCGGAGTTCAAACTGCAACATCAGGCACAATTTGGAAACGATAAGGTGGATGCCACGCTGAATTTCAGCAAGTCGAAACAAAGCGATATGTATTTCTTCAACTCCTATCAGGTCAGCCTGCAAAAGGAAAACAGCGCAGAGAAAATGCAGCAGACCTTTTACATCAACAAAGGCAGCAATATCACTTTGAAAGAAGCTTATAACCTCATGGAGGGCAGGGCGGTGAATAAAGACCTGACCAATAAGGAAGGTCAGCTTTACAACGCATGGTTACAGGCCGACTTTAAGCAAAGCGATGATAATGGCAACTTTAAGCTGAAGCACTACCATGAAAATTATGGCTATGACCTGGAAGCAGTCTTAGGTAAACATCCGATCAAAGAGTTGGGCAATGATGACTTTAAGGCAAACCTGATAGATTCCCTCAAAAAGGGCAACCTCCAGTCTGCTACGTTTCAAAACGGCAGCACTGAACAAAAGCAGTACATCGAAGCCAATCCTCAATTTAAGACGATCAATATTTATGACAGCGGCATGCAGAGGCTGGACAACCGACAGTCGAAATCAGAAAAACAGGCTGAAGGCGAAAGCCATTCGGTTAAACAGGAAGGTAAAAAAGAAAGGCAGGGAGTTGCTGAAGATGATGGCCCTGAGATACCGAAGGCTGCGAACAAAAAAAAGAAAAGGCAAACGCCATCGGTATAACCACGCTGACGAATTGTAAAACTTAAAATGCTGTATGATGAGCAATCAGCTTCCCGTAAACAGAGTAGAGATGGAACTGAGCCAATGGCGTTCAAGGGAAGATCGTTTCAGTAAGCTGTTCTCTTTCAATCTTTCATCCAACAGGGCATTGCTCAAAGAAAAGCTGCAATACTATGAAAGGATAGCCACTAAATATAAGGGCACACAGGATCTTGACGAGCGGTTTGCCTTGCGAGTGTTAAGGCAGGAACGAAACAAAATGGAGAAACAGCTTTATCCTAATCTATTGATACGCCTATTGCGCAGGTTGCTGGTTGCTCCGGTAAGAGAACAAATTGTAATACGGCAGAATGCAAGGCAGGCAGAGCAAAACAGCCAGTCGCTGCACGACCAGTTGCAGCGTGCTGGCTTTACCGGGCTTTCTAATAAGCTGGATGAGCAAATCAGGCAAGGTCAGGGGCAATTCAACATTCCTGTTTCCTATTACATCAATGAAAAGGAAAGGCTGGATCACCAGTTATCTTTTGCTAAAGACCAGGCTGGACAATATCAGTTTGAAGGGTATAAAACATCCCTGCACAATGAAATGAAGCCGGAGGAAAACAGGCAGCAATACTTCAGTATGAAAGCTGGGTACGGAATTGATACCATAGAAGCGCTTAACCTTTTGGCTGGGCGTTCCATTCAAAAGGACGGAACTTGGGTACAGCTTGATTTCAATGATAAAGATCCACAGGGAAACTACCGCGTTAAAGAGTTTCAATCAGGATATGGCTATGATCTCGAAAAGGTATTGAAGCAACTTCCCTTAAAAGAGCTGCTCAACAAAAGCGAAGCGGACAAACTACAGGATGCATTGAAACAGGGAGGCCGGCAGTCAGTAAGCTTTATCAAAGATGGCAATGAGCAGCGGTATTATATTGAGGCCAATCCACAGTTTAAATCGGTGAATATTTATGACGAGCATTCAAGGAAGATAACCCTTGCCACCGCCTTGGGCAATAAAACAATGGAAGCGGTAAAGCTTACGCATAAGATCAATGAACGGCAGGATGAAAGCCAATCAAAACGAAACGGTATGCGTGTGAGCTGATTAAATGGTTGGTGTAATGGACAAGTCAAAGCCTTTATCGGATTTCTTTTCGGCAATAGAACAGGATGGCCGTATCAGCATCACGCACATAGGCATCTATGCTGCGCTGTTGCAATACCGTATAGAAAATGGCTTTGTAAATCCCATACAGGTATTCAGTCATGAGATTATGCGTATCGCCAAAGTTTCGGCCCCGATAACGTACCATAAGTGCGTGAAAGAATTAAGTGAGTACGGGTATATCAGTTATATGCCCTCATTCAAACGTAACCAGGGAAGTAAGATATACTTTCCTGATAAGCATAAACAACATTCAGAAGATATGAGATTACAAACTTAGCAAAGCCCGTTCAAGGGCTTTTGCTGCCTAAATACAAGGAGGTGTGAGATGGAAAATGTGAAAGAGAAAACCACCCTGATGGACGATGAAATATTGAAAAGTAATGACCAATTCGAACAGGAAAAAGAGCGGAAATTCGTAAATTTAATCATTGAAATTATTGTCTCATCAACGTTAAGAGAGTACTATGAAAAGGGCGATCAGATATCTACGTTTTAGTCAGTTGGGCCAGAGCAACGGCTCGATTGAAAGGCAGGAATTATATACCGATCAATGGATTAAATTCAACGATATTGAACTCGTCGATACATTCATTGATCGTGGGAAAAGTGCAAGAACGTTTGACAGACCAGACTTTATTAAGCTTCAGGAATTCATATCCAAACATTATAAAACAGTTGATTACTTATTAGTGGATCAGTTGGACAGGTTTAGCCGTGATGCGGGTGAAGCAATGAGTATGGTCAAGAAGCTTCAGCGGAAATACAGCATTCAGGTGGTAAGTGTTACCGAAGGCATAACCTTCGACTACGATACACCGGGCAGTTTCTTTAGAGCTGGGTTGCAGTTATTGCTTGCTGAAGAAGATAATATCAACAGAAGTATCAAGGTAAAGGGAGGCTTATACACCGCTAAAGCTAAAGAAGGAAGGTTTGTATTTAAAAATCCGCCCTTTGGCTATCGGAAACAAGGTGAGCGAAAAGATCGCCGTTTAATCGTGGAGGAAACCGAGGCAAAAATAGTGAGGTTTATTTATGATGCTTATTTACGAGAAGTGCCTTTATACAAGATCAAGGAAAAGGCATATGAACTAGGGTTTGACAGAAAAGGCAGCATGGCTATTGAAAGAGTGCTGGCTAATCCTGTATATGCTGGTCTTCTAAAAGTGGAAGCTTACAAAGAGCATCCTGGTGGCTTGTTTCCTGCTATTCATGAGCCAGTCGTTGATATTACAACTTGGCAAATGGTTCAGAGCAAAATGAAAAAGCCTGAAAAAGTAAGGACAGTCCTAGATGACGAAATTCCTTTGCGTGGAATATTAAAATGCCATTGCGGTAATCCCTTATCAGGCGCTCCGTCACGAGGTAAATCCGGTAAATATTTCTACTACTACAAATGCAGGCATTCAAAACATAATAACATCAGTGCGATTAAAGCACATAATCAGTTATTGGGTGCATGTGAATTGATGAGCCTATCAAACACGAGAGTTCGCGAAATTCGGAATGGCTGCAAAGCATCGGTTGAAACGGAGATGAAAGCGAACAGGCAGAAGGTTGTTGACAAGAAACATGAGTTGGAAGAAGCACAGGAGAAGCTGTTTTCGGTTGAGGAGAAATGGATCAAGAACGAAATTACAAGGGATACTTACGACAGATGGTATTCGACCTATAATCACACTATCCTTAATCTGAAGGGAGCCATTGAACGCCTTAGCAATGATCAGGGAAGGGCATTTGAAATACTTGAAAAGAACCTTAGCCTCCTGGGTGACATGAAATATGTTTATACTCAGGCAGATACTATGCAAAAGAGAGAATTCATCAGCATGGTGTTCGACAACAATTTATACTATCAGGAAGGCATCTATCGAACACCTACAATGATGGATATGTTCAGCCATAACTCATTGCAAATGAAGGAAAAAGGGTATTTGATATATGAAAAAAAAAGGGATGATTTTTCAATCATCCCTTCCAGCGGAGAGAGAGGGATTCGAACCCCCGGACCTGTTACAGTCAACGGTTTTCAAGACCGCCGCATTCGACCACTCTGCCATCTCTCCGGGCGCAAAATTAGGGGTGTGGTCGCAATCAGCAAAATAGATTTTTATTCCGGGCACATTTTTTTGCAAAACGAAAAAACCCGCTCTTAAAAAGCGGGCTCACCATTCATATCAGTAATAGTTACAAATCAAATTTGAGGCGGATCCCAGTGCCCATGTACCGCAGGTCTTGCCGTGTCACGTTCTTCATGGGAACTTTGATAAACGGTTCCAGTGACACTGCATTTTTATCGGAGATCTTTTGCCGGTAACCAAAGGAGAAATTGTAAAACCCGAGCATCGGCGTGGTCTCCGTTTGAATATTCGGCGATTGGTTGGTGGTGTTTTGCTCGCTGAACTTTACCACGCGGTCTTCTTTTTGCATGCCCTTGCTCGTCTCTACCGAGATCCGTACGTTTCGGTTGTCAGCAAAAGTGTAGGTTTTATTGTCGTTAAGAACTACCAGCGCAGAAACACCCGCGGTTGCGTAAAATTTCTTGTTGATATTATAATTGATCTCTACCGGTATGTCAATTCCTGAAAGAGAGCCCTGTACTTCCTGGAGGGTTCGTGCCTGAGATGCACTGGCGGCTGAGTTGTAAGCGAGTAGTCCGTTGTCCGACTTGCCGACAGCGCCCAATGCTCCCTCTCCGGGAGGGCCGGCCGGACCGAGATCCGCTGATGCTACAGGGGACATGGGATCGAACGACCGGGAAGCGGATATTTTCGCATGGGCGATGCCCGAACTAATCTGGACTTTATCGCTGATCGCGTAGCCCAGCGAAACGCCATAGCCCATATTAATCCCTTGCTCTCCAAATAAAGGCGAAACGTATAAGCTGGGCTGCCAGCGACTATTTTTATCAGAAGATGTCTTGTTCTCTGACCGAGCCGGAGCTTGAGTCGCCAGCAATGGAGGCTGTTCCCGGGCGAGCGGCTTCTGATCCGCCGGTTTGTTATTTTCGACTACAGTATTTTTCCAGAAGTCTACCTTCTGCTCAGATGATTTTTGTGCGGGCGTCGTGGATACGGGCGGGCGCGCCGCGACAAGCGGTTGAAACGCGACTACTGCCGGCACTGAAGGGCTCAAAGAACCAGTGGGAGCGACACCCGCTATCCTGCTTACTTGTTGGCCTGTTATTAACGCTGGCACACCGGGGTGAATGTGACCATCAATATCAGTATCGGCAGGTTCATGTTCCCGGAGCGCTGTGCCGGTTGTAGAATGATCCTGTAATAAATCGGGGAGCACATCTTGATCGCGGGTTGCAGGAGGATCTTTCTTTTCCTGCCGCCCGGCGATGCTTCCCGGAGCGGAGACCGGCTCGTCGGTTATCCGAACAGGAGTAAAGAGCTGTGCCAGCAAAATGATGCCGATCACGGCAGCCGCTGCCGCGCTGATCCATACCATCCGGGTTAGGGGCCGCTTTCGGGGACCGGCATCTTGCTGCGCCACAAACCGTTCCCACGCCCCTTCGTCGTACGGCTCCTCGTGGTGTTGCAAGGCACCCTTTACATGTTGAATAATATCGTCGTTCGGATCTGTCATATTTTGAAATTTTCACTATACAAGGCCTTTAGCTTGTTTTTGGCCCTGGATAGATAGGAGCGGCTTACATTTTCCGGTATCGCCAGAAGTCCGGAGATCTCCTGGTGCGAAAAGCCCTCTATTTCGTATAAATTAAAAATCGCCTTTTGAGTCTGGGGTAGTTGATTCAGTAATTTCAATATGTCTTTGGCTTCCGTCGTCTGCACCTGTATTGGCGAAGCGAATGACACCTGCGTATCTGCTATATCTTCCCGCCCAAAATCTATTTTCTTTTTCCTCAGGAAATCAATGGCGGTGCGGGAGGCAATTTTGGCGGTCCATGCCTTGAAAGACGCAGTCAGATCTCCGCTTTGCCCTAATGCATTGAAAGAAGAAATGTTGTTGAAGATCTTGATAAAGCTGTCATTGACCAGTTCCTCTGCGAAGTGGTGGTCGTTGACATAGCGGATCACCACGCCCTTCAGGTAGCCGTAAAAGCCCCTGTAAAGCGTCCCTTTATGATGCTCTTTATTCTCCCGGCATCCTTTTAAAGTATACTCCAGTTCATCTCCGCTTAACGCCAATGTGTGTTTTTTAACCAGCTTATTATGAGTCTCGTTTACAGTATCTTCTTTTGATATTGCTGGATATACGTCGTCGAAAGTGAGCATTACCGGTTTGTCTTGTGTGATCCTGTCAGTATCGATTTCAACTTCAAGTTTATAGTGTCGCCCGGTACCGCTTATCGTCCGCCAAAACGTTTATCCTAAAAAATCAGCCAGCCTGCTGTTGCCGGCCTGGCTGATTCCAGTCTATAAAGGTACGGGTGAATCTTTTAATGAGCGAACACGTCCAGTTTTATCCGTGTTCCGGCGGCATCGCTGCCGGCCCTGTACCCGCCACTCCAGATCGTGTAAATGTTTCCGCGCAACAGGTTGAATGGCTCCAGGGTTGCCAATAACGTGTTTTGCCCGGTAGGTTTTAACTGAAAGACAATATTCGGGGTTGCTTTATAGCTAAAAAAGTTGCCTGCCTTTTTGTAGGTGATATTAGTAGCCACAGGCGTCGGGTTGTCTTTGACATATAGGTCAAGCGCCGGAGCGTCGGGGCTCATATTTGCAAAACGGATACGAACGGAATCCGTACCGGCTGCCCGGGTGCTGTCGTGCAATGCAACTGCATCCATTTTTGATGCCGTGTCAACGATGAACACAGTGTAGTATTTACTCACCTCAAAGTTCAGCCCTTTGGTGAACATCGGAGAAGAAGAAGCCGCTCCGGCATTATATACCTTCAATGTACGGTTACCGGTATACGCCCGAAAATACTCAATACGGTCTGTGTAATTAAAATAGTTGACACCCAGCCGGTTATCGTCGAGCGCGATGTCAAGCGCTGATAATCCTGCGGAAGCATGAACCACACCTACGGCTGCTGCATCCGGCAGATTATAATAATCATCGTCTGATTTGGAGCAGCTTAGGAGACCAAGGGTCAGAAAGCTTAGAGCGAACAGGGCTTTGGAAGTGCCTGATTTTAAAAATGTGATTGCGTTCATTGTAAATATTGTTTAAGAAGGAGGATTAAAAACAAATCAGCTGATCTGAATATTTATACGTGTTAAAACCTCTTTGCGCAACAGGTGTCTTAAAAAACCGCCAAAATTTTTGTACTGACATTTTTGCATATTTTTTGCTTCGGCACAATCATTGGAAAACAACAATTACCGCAAAAGCGGTATATCCTAAAAACAAGAAATATAAATATTATGGGTAAAATTATCGGTATTGACTTGGGAACCACCAATAGCTGCGTAGCGGTGATGGAAGGTAACGAGCCGGTGGTAATAGCAAATGACGAAGGCCGCCGTACGACGCCGTCGGTGGTTGCATTCCTGAAAAATGGAGAGCGCAAAGTGGGTGATCCTGCAAAAAGACAGGCGATCACCAATCCTCAAAACACCATTATGTCCGTAAAACGTTTTATGGGCCGTCGTTTTGACGAAGTTTCAGAAGAAATCAGCCATTGGAGCTACAAAGTGGCAAAAGGCGACAATAATACAGTTCGGATTGATATAGATGGCAGATTATACACGCCACAGGAGATTTCGGCGATGGTATTGCAGAAAATGAAGAAAACTGCTGAAGATTATCTGGGTCAGGAAGTGAACGAAGCGGTGATCACCGTTCCGGCTTACTTTAATGACGCGCAAAGGCAGGCTACCAAAGAGGCGGGCGAGATTGCCGGTCTGAACGTGCGCCGTATCGTGAACGAGCCTACTGCCGCAGCTTTAGCATACGGTTTGGACAAAGGCGGAAAGGACCACAAGATCGCGGTATTTGACCTGGGTGGTGGTACTTTCGATATCTCCGTGTTAGAATTGGGCGACGGTGTGTTTGAAGTAAAGTCTACTAATGGTGATACCCACCTGGGTGGTGACGATTTTGATAAAGTGATCATGGACTGGCTGGCTGATGAGTTCAAATCTGACGAGGCCATCGATCTGCGCAAAGATCCAATGGCATTACAGCGTCTGAAAGAAGCAGCAGAAAAAGCCAAGATAGAATTGTCCAGCTCTTCAGAAACAGAGATCAACCTGCCTTATATTACCGCAGTTGACGGCGTACCTAAACACCTGGTAAAAAAATTAAGCCGTGCTAAATTTGAGCAATTAGCAGACGACCTGTTCGCACGTTGCCTGAAGCCTTGTGAGGCCGCATTGAAAGATGCAGGAATGAGCGCCAGTGAAATTGAGGAAGTGATTCTTGTAGGTGGTTCGACCCGTATTCCTAAAGTACAGGAAATCGTAGAAAAGTTCTTTGGTAAGAAACCTAATAAAGGTGTGAACCCGGATGAGGTAGTAGCCATTGGTGCTGCGATCCAGGGTGCTGTGTTGACCGGTGAAGTGAAAGATGTATTATTGCTCGATGTTACCCCGCTTTCTTTAGGTATCGAAACAATGGGAGGCGTAATGACTACGTTGATCCCTGCCAATACTACCATCCCGACCAAAAAATCGGAGGTATTCTCTACTGCAAGCGATAACCAGCCGGGCGTGCAGATCCACGTAGTGCAAGGTGAGCGTTCCATGGCGAAAGATAATAAGAGCCTGGGTATGTTCAACCTCGATGGTATTCCGCCAGCACCACGCGGTGTTCCCCAGATTGAAGTGATGTTTGATATCGATGCAAATGGTATCATGCACGTTACCGCGAAAGACAAAGGCACAGGAAAAGAGCAGAAGATCCATATCGAAGCAGGTAGCGGTTTGAGCAAAGAAGAGGTAGAAAAGATGAAGGCTGAAGCAAAGGCCAACGAAGCCACTGACAAAGCCGAAAAAGAAAAGATCGAAAAACTGAACCAGGCCGACAGTCTGATCTTCCAGACCGAAAAGCAGTTGAAGGAATACGGAGATAAAGTGCCTGCAGATAAGAAAGCTACAATTGAAAGTGCAGCAGAAAAACTGAAGGAAGCGCACAAACAGCAGGACATCGCAGCGATCGATGCCGCTATGACCGAGCTGAACAATGCGTGGACCGCAGCCAGCGAAGATATTTACAAATCAGGCCAGGCAGGCCCCGACGCAGCTGGTGCGCAAGGTCAGCCGGGAGCAGATCAGGCGGGCGCACAACCAGGTGGTAACGCCGGTGGTGAAGATGTGACTGATGTTCCTTACGAAGAGGTAAAGTAAGCTTAGCTTTAGAATATTAAAAAAAGGCTCCGCATGTATTCTTGCGGAGCCTTTTCAATATTGTGGGATTTGGTAAAATATTTTTTTAAGTTTACGTTGTAATAAATCAGGTACTCGTCATTTTGAAATTTTCTAATAAAATGTTCGACCTATGAAGGTATTGGTAGAAATAAAAGATAACAAGGTCGATTTTGTGATGGAACTTTTGCAGAACTTATCTTTTGTTAAGGTGGAGGCCGTCGGCAAAAAGAAGAGCAACTTTGCAAAGGAATTCAAAGCTTCGGTTAATGAAGTTGCATCGGCAAAAAAAGGCAAGGTGAAATTGAAAACAGCAGAACAATTGTTAGATGAGTTATAGCATCGAGGTTACCGCTTACTTTGCCAGGCAATTAAAACGCTTAGTCAAAATATCCTTCTTTAAAGGATGACTTCTCTACTCTTGTAAATTCACTAAAAGAAAATCCTCAGCAAGGCACTGCTCTTGGTAATAATTGTTATAAAATAAGATTGGCAATTACTTCTAAAGGCAAAGGGAAAGCAGGGGGAGCAAGGGTGATAACGCACTTGCAAATTGTAGAATCAAGACTTTTTTTGTTTTCAATCTACGATAAATCGGAACAATCTGATATTAATGATAAAGACCTCGCCAACTGGATCAAGAACTTGTAACGCAGTAGGAAAAACGTGAGAAATCAATATTCTCCCTATCTTTGCCCCACTAAAATGCCCGAATAATGAAAGTGTTCTTTGCCGGTATCCTCGTACGCACTCGCTAGTACAGCCGGATTTTTCTTCAGACAACAACTGGTACCGAAGCCTTCGGCACCTGACTTTTACTTTCATTCAATCACTCAATTCACATGACAACAACGCATAAAAGTGCTGGAAAAGTAGCGCAATCCTTTCAACTATTAAAAGAAGCACTGCAGGGCAAAGAAATTGATTATACCACTGTAAGTATCCGCAAAGCAGTGATCATGCTGGCGATTCCCATGATGCTGGAAATGATGATGGAGTCTGTTTTCGCATTAGTGGATCTGTACTTTGTAGGACATCTCAAAGAAAGCAGCGTAGCTATTCAAACGGTAGGCCTTACCGAATCTGTTTTAACCGTGATCTACTCAGTCGCCATCGGCATGAGTATGGCCGCAACGGCAGTCGTAGCCAGGCGAATCGGCGAGAAAAACACGGAAGAAGCCGCTCATAGCGCTGCACAGGTGTTGATTATCGCCTTCTTAGTGAATACGGTTCTGAGTGTTACCGGGATCGTGTACGCGAAAGAGATCCTGATGGCCATGGGCGCGACAGAGCCAGCCGCGGAACATGGTCAAATGTTTACCAAGATCATGATGGGAAGCAGCATTGCGATCATGCTGTTATTCCTGATCAACGGGATTTTCAGAGGCGCGGGTAACGCCGCCATCGCCATGAAAAGCCTGTGGGTCGCCAATATCTGCAATGTAATATTATGCCCGATTTTTATCAATGGCTTAGGGCCTGTTCCCGCCATGGGCCTTACGGGCGCGGCTATCGCCACGGCCACTGGAAGAAGCATTGGTGTACTGTACCAATGTTATCATTTGTTTTGGGGCAAGGGACTGATGCGGCTCGCCGCCCGCCATTTCAAGGTTGATGCCGGTATCATGAAGTCGCTGGTCAAAATAGCCACGCCGGGTATTTTTCAATTTGTGATCGCGTCCTGCAGCTGGATCGTCCTGGCCCGGCTGGTAGCGGTTACCGGCGGCGAAGAGGGAAGTGCCGGCTACCAGACTGCCTTGAGGCTGATGATGTTTTTCATGCTGCCCGCCTGGGGATTGAGCGGCGCGGCATCGACCTTAGTGGGGCAGAACCTGGGTGCCAACGCTCCGGCCCGCGCTGAGCAAAGCGTTATGAAGACGGTCAAGTACAACGTCATCTTCATGGTAACTGTTTCGCTCATCTTCTTTGTGTTGGGCGATTGGTTGGTAGGCTTTTTCACCGAGGTAGAAAACGTGAGAAACGTTGCCAGTACCGCGATGTACATCATGGCTGCAGGATTTATCTTTTACGGCGTCGGCATGGTGATGATCAATGCCTTCAATGGATCCGGCGACACGTGGACGCCCACAAAAGTGAACTTCTTTGGATTTTGGTTATTCCAGATACCAGTAGCTTATTTGCTGGCCAAACAGTTTGAGCTTGGTGCCACCGGTGTATTTATTGCCATTCCGGTGGCAGAAGCCGCCATTACCGTCGTGTCCTTCGTGCTGTTCAGGCGCGGCCGCTGGAAGCTCAAAAAGGTGTAAGTAGCCTGCCTGACTTAGTTGACTCTGCATCCGGCGAGGCTCAGCGGTACCATCTTTGTGGCGTTACAAGAGATCTGTTCACCAGGGCGCGTTACAGATTGCTCATAAAAATGTATTTTTAATTTTTACCAAGAAAATATACAATGACTTATTGCCTGGGCATTAAATTAAAGGATGGATTAGTGGGTATTTCAGACACACGCATCTCGGCCGGAACGAACGTAACCACCCGCAAAAAGGTTTCCGTGCATGAAGACGGACAAAATTCCCTGTTCATCATGACCAGTGGATTGAGGTCGGTCAGGGATAAGGCGATTACCTATTTCCAGGAATTGGTGGCAGATGGTATTCCTTACAGCAAGTTGTACGAAGCGGTCAACGCTTTTGGCGAACAGATCAAGCGTGTGGCTAAAGAAGACGAGACTGAATTGGCGGCTTCAGGTTATAAGTTCAATCTCAATGCGATCGTTGGCGGACAGCTAAAAGGAGATAAGGAGCATAAATTGTTTTTACTTTATAGTGAAGGCAACTGGATCGAAATGGCCATGGGGTCGCAGTATGCGATCATTGGCAACAGCGGACAGGGAAAGGCGATCTTAAACCGTGTGTTGAATGAGAATACGACGATCAAGCAAGCGCTGAAAGCCGGGTTTCTTTCCTTCGATTCTACACGCGTCAGCTCCAATGACGTGGAGTTCCCGATTGACGTGGTCATCTATGAAAAAGATGGCTTCCATCTTATTCAGAACCGGTACGAATACGAAGAGCTGAAACCTGTGTCTGACGCGTGGGCTACCAAGCTACACGAGGCACTTGAGGAAGTTCCTGACGACTGGATGGACAAAGCTTTCAGGTAGAGATTTCAGTTTTATCATACTCGAATGATTGAAGACGGTCCTCAGCGGCCGTCTATCGATCGTTCATAAAAGCCCTTTGATCAATATGAAGTTTGCAGTTTCAAGTGAGCTATCTTATAATATAAAATCAGACACTACTTTCTTTTTCAATATTCAGGTGGCCCGTACCAGGTACCAGACCATAGTGGAAGAGCAACTGCAGACCAGCCCGGAAATCAAAGTGGAACCTTTTGAGTCCGGCGTCCGCGGAGCGCGCTTTCTGCGCGTGCATGTGACGCGCCCGGGATCTTTCAAAATCAGATATGATGCGACGGTAGACCTGCGGTTGAAGAAGGTCCGGTTGAAAAAAGATAGCTATCTGTCTGTCAACGAGATTCACACAGATGCCGTTCCCTACCTGTATCCCAGCCGTTATTGCCAGGCCGACCGCATGTATAAATTTGCCGATATGGAATTTGGTGGTATCCGATCCACCTATGGAAAAGTGAAGGCCATTTGCGATTGGATCAGGAAGACGGTGCATTATGTGAGTGGCAGCAGCAACGTAAATACCTCATCGCTGGAAACGATTACCCAACGGGAAGGGGTGTGCCGTGACTTTGCTCACTTAGGAATTGTGTTGTGCAGAGCCCTGTCTATTCCTGCGCGTTACTTTGCTGCTTATGCGTATTTGTTAAATCCGCCGGATTTCCATGCTTGCTTCGAAGCCTACATTGATGGGAAGTGGATCATTTTTGACGCGACGGGAATGGTGCCGCTGCACGGGCTGGTGAAGATCGCCCATGGTTATGACGCTGCAGACACTTCCTTTGCCAATATTTATGGCGATGCAGAAGCGGTAGGGGTCCAGGTAAGCTGCCAGGCGTTGAACAAAAAGGCTTTTGAGCAACAGCGAACGAAGCTGGATCTGGTCAGCTATAGTTAAGACAGATTACGTAAGTTCTACCTGCCGAAAGCTTTCAGGATACTGGGTATGCCTAAACTTCCCTCATAGGTGGAAATCAGTTTTTTATTCTTGTCGTAAAACGCCAGATAGGGGAGGTTTTTCATTTCATAATAAGGCGGCATTACATAAGCAATATCTCTCCCTACTGTTATACCATATTTTGCCAACTTATATTTATTAGCAAAGGCTTTCATCGTTCCGAAAGGCATGGTGGTAGCCATAACGATCTGGATGCCCTTAAACTTGCTGATGTTTTTGATCAGCTCTTCTGTTTCATGTTGGCAATGATCACATTCGGGACTAAAAAACATCAGTAAAAGGGGTTGATCCTTTTGAAGCCTGGCTTTCAGGTTCCACTTCGTTGTACTGTCTGTCAATAGTAAGACAGCAGGTGGCGGCGTTCTTTGTTGTAAATAAAGCGGTTGTTGCTGTCCGAAAACGGTCAGGCTGCATACCAGCGAAATAGCCAGGCTTAAAATAAATTTCATTCGTGTTTTTTTTGCTTGCAGCTTCGCTGCGATTTTTTCGGATGGAACACCCTAAACATTTCCCGGTTTGAGAAAAAATAATTACCGGCGTTTCATCCGATCGATTTTTATGTAAATAAATCTCGCGATAAAGGTAAGGAAATGATGTATTTCCAAGACCAAACGCTGCAAGGTGACCCATTATTTTTGGACAACTGTCAGCTATGGTTTGGTTTCCAGTTTATTGTGCGTAGCGCCCGGTTAATAAATAAGAAAAGCGGCTACAAAGGGAAAAATATTTTTTGTTTCTACGAACTTGTCGTAAGTTAGCATTAAAATCGTAAGTACATGATAAAGTTGACACCGCAGGAGGAGCAGTTGATGATCGCCATCTGGAAGGTAGGCGAGGGCCATGTGAAGGCTTATATGGAGCATATTCCTAACCCAGGTCCTTATACTACAGTGGCTTCCACTATTAAGAATATTGAAAAGAAAGGATACATATCCGGGCGTTTGTTCGGCAACACGTACGTTTATAAGCCCGTTGTATCAGAAGAGGAGTACAAGAAAAAATTCATGGGGAGCGTTGTTAAAGATTATTTCAGTAATTCTTATAAAGAGCTGGTAAATTTTTTCGTAGACCAGAAAAAGCTTTCAGCGAAAGAGTTGAAAGAGATTGTGAATATGATTGAAAGCGGAAAGAAGAAATAGCCCAAGGTCTTACTGCCGGACTCCGGACGTCTGACGCGCGGACGCGTCTGAAAATCCTAAACCGGAAATTATCAAATCAGAAATTCCCATTATATGCCTGTCATAGTAGATTACATGCTCAAACTCAATATTTGCCTGGCAATCGTATACCTGTTTTACCAGCTGTTCCTGCGCCGCCTGACGTTTTATAACTGGAACCGCTGGTACTTGCTGGGGTATGCCGCTCTAAGTTTTATAATCCCGTTGATTGATATTATGCCGTCTTTGCAACAACGCGAGCTGGCGACCACCGCTGTGTTACAATGGATCCCGGCTATCGGCTTTGCAACGCCGCAGCGGCAGAGCTTCTTCGAAACTCTGTCGTACTGGGACTGGGCAATCGGCCTCCTTATCCTGGGCTTCGTGATCTTGTTTGCCCGGTTTGTTATTCGCTTTTTTTCTTTTATGAAACTGAAGGCAAAGGCAGAGTTGATCTCTGCTGATAAAACGAAGATTTACCAGATCAACGAGCCGATAACACCGTTTTCCTTTGGTAACTCGATTTTTATCAACACCGAAATGCATAGCAGCGATGATCTCGAGGAAATCATCAGGCATGAGTTTGTACACGTGAAGCAAAAACACACGCTGGATATTATGTGGTGCGAATTCATCTGTATGTTAAACTGGTTCAATCCCTTTGTATGGCTGCTCCGGCGCAGTATCAAACAAAACCTCGAATTTATCGCCGATAACAAGGTGTTGCAGCAGGGGCTGGGCCGGAAAGAATATCAATACCTCTTACTAAAGGTCATGGGTAACCGGCAGTTTGCTTTCACCAATCATTTTAATTTTTCTTCTCTTAAAAAACGAATCGTCATGATGAATACAATTAAAAGTGCCCGGATACATCTGGTGAAATTTATGTTCCTGCTGCCCGTGGTAGCGGTGTTGCTGCTATCCTTCAGAAAAGAAGTCCACGACTTCCATAATGAAAAGCCGGCCAGCAATACTGCGGTGGGTGAAGATTTTCAGACAAAAGTTAAAGCCGTTGTCGGCAGTTCTTCAAAAGCCATTTGGGTGGTAGACGGCATACCGGTGGTCGTGTCAGGCAGTTTCTCTATGGCTTATTTCAGTGAAGAGGAATTGATGGGGCCTGCTGATTTTAAAGTGTGGGTCAATGGCGACGTGATGACGATGGATGAGGCCAACCGATCCGTAAGTCGCTTTAACGCGAAGGTGGTAGGGGCTTCCCCTCTGCCAAGCGCGCAAAAAACTTTTGGCGTAAAAGCTAATTTATTGCTGATCGCTACCACCAGCGAGGGGGAGGCGCTGATGTCTGAAAAAATGAACGCCGGCAGGACCGCGTCGAAAGACACAGTTCCTGCGGTGACGCTAAAAGAAGTCGTGGTGGGAACAGCTCCCGGCAAGAAGCCTTTAATTGTCGTAGACGGCCAGGTACAAACGGAAGCATTTGATATGCAAACCATAAATTCCCAAAGCGTAGAAAGGGTTGACGTTTTAAAGGGGCCGGCTGCTACAAAGGTATATGGGGCACAGGCTGTCAACGGTGTCATTAAGGTGACTACCAAGCAAAGCGCCCAGACGATGCCCGCTTTACAATTGAAAGGAGTCAAAGCTGTTCAGGAGCCCCTGTATGTCCTGGACGGTAAGCCGATAGAGAAAGCGGATTTTGATCAGATCGATCCTAAAAACATAGAAAGTATCACCGTGCTGAAAGACGCTTCAGCGCAGGCGGTTTATGGACCCCGCGCGGAACACGGCGTGCTGTTGATCGCTAGCAGAAATGGACTTCCTACATTTACTTTTTCTGCAAAGGATGACAAGGTGCTGGCAAGAAGTAAGTCTAACGATGCTGAAATTGTAGCCGACAAAATTACTTTCAGCAATGGCGGCCAGAAGATGATTGCAGAAAACGTGAACTCCGGCAAAGTGCTTCCATCCAAAAGTTTGCAGGGGCGTGTGGCTGGTGTTCGTATAGAACCCGCTGCCAAAAGTGAGCCCTTAAAAGAAGTGGTAGTGACGGGTCGCCCGGCTACATCCAAAAGCACCACATTGTCTGAGATACCTGCTGATGCATATTTTGTATTGGACGGAACACCTGTCACCAACAAAGAAGCAAAGGCTTTGAAAGGCGAAAGCATTGAATCTATTGATGTGTTGTCGGGAGATCAGGCTAAAAAGTTTTACGGCGAAAAAGCGAAAGAGGGAGCCATCATTATTACAACCAAATAAACATATAAGATCCGGTTTAATTTCAGTATCTAAGACCTGTGAGGTTCACAAAACCTCACAGGTCTTTTCATATTATCGATTCATTTCCTGTTCCCGTTCCTGATGGATCACAGGATGTGGGTCGGTCGTTTTTTTCTCCGTCAATGCAAAAAAGAGGCTGATAATGGCGAAGCCGATCCAATAGAGGTAAACCCCTACGTGAAAACGCTCTCCCAGCCAGCGATGTGACAGATCGGTCCTGAAATCCTTGAAGGTAAAATACAGGCCGGCGAGAAAA
Source organism: Niabella sp. ZPM-14 (assembly GCF_055693045.2). NCBI lineage: Bacteria > Pseudomonadati > Bacteroidota > Chitinophagia > Chitinophagales > Chitinophagaceae > Niabella > Niabella sp. ZPM-14. Next base: position 962,755 of record NZ_CM181148.1, on the reverse strand, counting down.
ATGATAAAGAAGCCGATCAGCGCCACCTTTCTTTTCAAACCCTTCAGCGCTTTGTCTGCAAAATAAAGGATCAGTAATACCAGCAGCATTAATCCGAAGCAAACCAGGGCAGATTGCCACCAGCTTTTGAAGAATGAGAACTGCTTGTAGAAAAAGCTGATCCCGATCTTTCCGATAAAAGATACGCCTGCTGTCAGGTTGCCCGAGAGTATGGAAATAAAAATCAGTATGAATAATAATAAAGGGTAGTTGCGTTTCATACCGCAATTTACAATTATTGGGCTTGCAACGAATCTCTCTCGTTGATCGTGTAGATATAGCTTACACTATCTTTTTGCGGATGCTCTGTTTTAGTCCAGTTCAACCGGTTTTTGAAAAAGCTGATACTATCCGCTTCGCATGCCTTTTGTCGTTCTTCATTTGAGAAGTCACAGGCATAGTCGCGCTTCACTTTCCCATTAATAGACAACCACAGCGCATTAGGGGGAGCTACCTGTGACGTCCGCGGTACTGTAGTGCCTTTATAGTCTTTTGAAAGGGAATGGTAGGAAATGATGGCGCCCGGATTTAGCACCTGCGCAGGCGACATAAAAAATGTATCTCTGTCTTCAAATTTGACACGGTACCCGTGTTGTATTGAAACGGGTATTGTCAAATCATTTTTTAAATAAGTTCCGTAACGGGTTCGGCGTTCGCCGTTGCCGGCATCTTTACTGCAGGAAATTAGTGTATACGCGCAGAGAGCGATGGTTACAAACAGCGGAAATGAATGTTTCATTCTTTTGCGAGGTTTATTAGCTATAACGGCTAGCTCTCACCAAACGCAACAAGGAATCGCTGAGAACCTGCAAAAAAATATTGTTGCCAGGTAGGACTGTTTTATTTTGATAATGGTTCCGCCGATTCTTTCATCACTCTTTTCGCCACTTTGCCGATGCTTAGGCCTTGCACCATGATACTGAAGACTACCACCAGGTACGTTACCACGAGCAACATGTCTTTCGTCTCGGAAGCAGGCAAAGAAAGCACCAGCGCCAGAGACAGCCCGCCGCGCAGGCCGCCCCACCAGATGATCTTCGCTGCCTTTTTATCCATGTTCAAAAACTTTCCCAGCAGCTTCTGTGGAAGATATACAACGATCAGCCGGCTCAATAGTACAATCACAATGGTAATTGCTCCCAGTATCAGGTATTCTTTTTTAAACTCCACCAGCAGAATAACAAAAGCGATCAGGATAAATAATACCGCATTGAGAACCACATCTACCAGCTCCCAGAATTTATGAACATATTCCTGCGTGGTGTCGCTCATGGCGATTTGTTGCCTGAAGTTACCAACCATCAGGCCCATTACCACCATGGCCAGGGCGCCGGAGATGTGTACATAATTAAATAAGGAATATCCCGCCATAACGAACGCCAGCGTTAGCAGCACTTCTGTTTCATAATGATCGATCGTCTTCAACAAAGCATGCAGGATATATCCGAATACCAGTCCGACCAGGATGCCGCCGACTGCTTCCTGCAGAAACAGCAGTCCAAAGGACGGGAAGTCAAACGTGGTACTGCCGGACCTGACGAGTTGTAACAATGCGATAAAAAGGACCACGCCGACACCATCATTGAACAGGCTTTCGCCGACAATAGTGATCTCTGTTTTTTTAGGAACATTCGCCTTCGCCAGGATACCCAGTACCGCAATGGGGTCCGTCGGAGAAATCAAGGCCCCAAAAAGAAGACAATACATAAAGTTGATTGAAATGCCCAGCAATTGTGCGGTGTAGAAAAAGAGTACGGCAATGATAACGGTCGAGGCGAGAACGCCAAATAAGGCAAAGACCGAGATGGGCCGGATCTGCTTCTTCAGCTTGTTCCAGTCCGTATGCAACGCGCCTGCAAACAGCAGGAAACCCAGCAATACATCGATAATGATGTTTTCAATATGTGCTTGTTCGATCAGGTCGTGAAACCGGTCGCTGGGCAACTTCAGCCAGAATTGTGAGGTCAGAACACCGATCGATAACACGGTCGATAATAAAAACAGGCCGATCACAAACGGCAGTTTGATCCATCGTTGATTGATATAAGCAAAGATCGCCGAAAGGCAAATCAGGATGATCAGGTACGTGTAAACAGTCATTGGTTATAGTTTAACTTGCAAATTAGCATAAGCAGCTGGAATTTTTTCTGAGCTGCAACATTATCCCGGACCCGTCCCCAACAAGGCCGTTAATCCGCCAGCTGGTAGATCTCTTTGTAATTGCGACCGAGGCCATCATAGTCAAGGCCATAACCGATTACAAATTTATTCGGGATCACAAAACCTGTATAATCGATAGGGACAGGATATTGCGTCATCTCTGCCTTGTGCAGCAACGTAACGATCTTTAAGGATGCCGGTTGCTGATGTTCCAATTGTGGCAGAAAATGATGCAGCGTCTTCCCCGTGTCGATGATGTCTTCGAGCAATACCACATGTTTGCCATGCAGGTCCGTATCCAGCCCGATCGCGGTGGTTACGCTTCCGGTAGAATTGAGCCCTTTATAAGAGGCCAGTTTGATAAAGCTGATTTCGCTGTTGATGGTAAGATGCTTGAAAATGTCGGCGGCAAACATAAATGATCCGTTAAGGATAGCGATAAATACCACATTTTTGCCGGCAAAGTCACGGTTGATATAAGAAGCCAGCTCTTTGATCCGTTGCTGCAACTGTGCTTCGCTCAGGTAGGTAGTAAATTCTTTATCGTGGACCTTAATGGTGTTCATAAAAAACGGCGTTATATTAATTGATCACCAGGGAATGGTTGCCTTCTCGCAATTTCAATTTGGTGCCGATCGCCGGCGAATCAAACCTGGTCAGCCCATTGTATTGCAACAAAGATTCCAGCCGGATGCCTTCTGCCTGCGCAATATCATAAATGCTTTCTCCTGCTTGTACTTCATGAAAAGCTTTGTCGGAAACCGTTCTCTTCAATTGAAGAAACACCAGCATGCCTTTGTTGATAATATCAGCAGTGATACCAAAATCATTCATATCATATAACCGGGCAAGCGGAATACCATATTGTTCAGCTATTCCACTAAGCGCTGTGCCTGCTTTGGCGTAGATCACTTTTGTGTTATTGATCAGGAAATCAGATTCAGGGTAGATCACTTCTGGCGCTTTTTCCTCAGCGGCCGCGGCCATGAGGCCATCTCTTTTGGAAAAATAATTTTTAACGTCTTCATTAAATGCCAGTTGGCCCAGGCCCATCAAAGTGTATGCTCCTAATTCGTATTTTTCAATGAAGTTGATCAGCAGTTGCGGGTATCTTGGATTCGTAGCATAACCGGCCTTTTTCAGACCATATGCCCATCCCCGGTAATCGGTGGGATCCAGGAGAAACAGATCCGCATAGCGCGAGCGGTTCTTCAGGAAATCAGAATGATCGCGGTAGGACTGATCGGCATTTTCGTATTTCATAAAACGTTCCTGCGGGCGATCATCATCATGAAGCACATAAGGACCTGCATAACCTGCTTTACACTTAATACCGAAGTGATTGTTCGATTTCAGCACCAGCGGACTTTGCCCGGCCATGGTTTCATGGATGCCCTGCGCCAGTTTGATGGCCGCCGGTACACCCGTTCGCTGCATCTCCTCTACAGCGATACCGCAGTAGGTCTTGATATAATTTTTAATGATCTCATTGTTTTGGGCCCGTCCTGAAATTGATGCGAACACCCATGCAAAGACTACAATAAGCTTCTTAATCATGTTGCGTACTGATAAATGTTATTAAATCCTGTCTGGTCGCAGTTTAACCGGTCATTTATGGGAGGCTATATTTTCCTGATGAGGTAGAGCCCGTCCCGGATGGTTAACGCTACTTTTTCTATATCCGTTCTTTCGTTGATAAATTCATTGAACTGCCTGATGGCTTTGGCGCTTTTACCCTTAGGATTTTCCTGCAAGGCTTCGCCATGAAAAAAAATATTATCTGCTAAGATAAAACCATTTTTCTTAAGATGAGGAAAAGCCAGCTCAAAATAAGGGATGTAGCCCGGCTTATCTGCGTCAATAAAAACCAGGTCCCAGGGTTCCTGTAATTGGGGTATGATTTCCAGCGCATTGCCGGTATGAAGTTGTATCTGATCGCGGAATTCGGACCGGTCAAAGAAGCCGCGGGCAATATCTGCTGTCGCTGTTCTGAATTCAATCGTGTGGAGCCGGCCTGTTCGTGTCAGGCCCTGCGCCAGGCATAGTGCGCTGTAGCCGGTGAAGGTGCCGATTTCCAGGATCCGCTCGGGACGGATCATGCAACTGATCATTTTCAACAACTGACCCTGCACATGACCGCTGAGCATATGCGGCTCTGCGTGATGCTCATTCGTGAAAGTGTTGATCTCCGCCAGCAACGCATCTTCTGCTGTGGTATGGCGGTCGGCAAATTGCGACAGAAGTTCGTAGTCCATAATCTTTGAGTTGACAGTTGTTAGTTGACAGATGACAGATGGCAGTTAATAGTTGACAGATGACAGTTGGCCACCCACCTCTGTCAACCGCCATCTAACAACCGTCATCTTTAATGTACACTATCTTGTTCCAGCTGGCTTGCGTCGACCTTTTTAGAGATCATAAAGAGCCCGATAAATGTCAGGAATGCGTTGACAATGATCAGTTCCAGTCCGATCTGGAAATCACCGAAAAGGAAGGACTGGCTGGCATCGATTAAAAAGCACAGGATAGGAGCGATGAAGCAAACCAGCGGCACCAGCTTATCCTGTGGCCTTCTTTTCACAAAAATACCAAAGGCAAACAAACCCAGCAGCGGACCATAAGTATACCCGGCCAGTTTCAGGATGATGCCGATCATACTATTGTTATTGATCACATGAAACATCAGTACCAGTAATAAAAAGAGGAAAGCCACTGTCAGGTGTATCTTTTGACGGAAGCGTTTTTTTTGCTGCTCCGTTATATCGTTACGCCGGTTGATCCCGGCAATATCAATACAAAAGGAAGAAGTGAGCGCCGTCATAGCGCCGTCTGCGCTGGGGAACAACGCCGAAATCAGCGCGATGATAAAGGTCACCGCAATGAAAGGAGGCATATGCTGAACGGCCACGGTGGGGAACAATGCGTCGCCTTTCGCAGCAATGTTTTCCTGCGCTGCAAATAAATGCAGCAGTCCGCCGAGGTATAAAAACAGCCCGGTCACGACCACCATAATAAAGGCCAGGGACACCATATTCTTTTGCGAGTCCTTGAGGCGGCTTACTGAAATGCTTTTCTGCATCATTTCCTGGTCGATCCCCGTCATGCTCAATGAGATGAAAGCGCCTGCAAGTATTTGTTTGACGAAATACGATTTGGAATTAACATCCGTACCAAATATCCGCGACAGGCCGGCGCTGCGCATGGCATCCAGGCTTTCCGTGATATTCATATCCATGTGTTGCAACAGGTAAATGGTACAGATGATCAGGCCGAGCAGCATACCCGATGTTTGCAAAGTATCGGTCCAGACGATGGTTTTTACACCGCCCTCAAATGTGTATAGTATGATCATGACCAGTATGATCAGGGTCGATATCCAGAACGGAATGCCAAAGCTATCAAGGATCGTGGCCTGCAGGATATTTACCACCAGGTACAGCCGGGCAGTAGCGCCCAACAGCCGGCTGATGATAAAGAACCAGGCGCCGGTTTTATAAGAAAGCATGCCCATTCTCGTCTTCAGGTAGCCATAGATGGACGTCAGCTGAAGCCGGTAATAGAGGGGGAGCAAGACAAAGGCTATGATCAGGTATCCGATCATATAACCCAGGGTGATCTGCATATAGCCAAAAGCATCGGCGCCCACAGCGCCCGGCACACTCACAAACGTAACGCCGCTCAACGAGGTGCCGATCATCCCGAAAGCCACCAACATCCAGTTACTGCTCCGGTTGCCGATGAAAAATGATTCATTATTACTATTCTTACTGGTTTTCCACGCAACTACAAGCAATAAAACAAAATAAGCAATGACAATAGAAAATAGGAACCCTGCGGACATATTAAATTTTTATGAATGAACTGGTTTCGGTAAACTAATTTTTGAAGATAGGGAAAAATGCTGCTCTTTTGTAAAGAAAATTTACAGTCATGGTAATAAAATCGCTGGCAGTGTTTTGTGGTTCGAAAGAGGGGCGTGATGAGGTCTTTTCCCGTCAGGCCACGGCTTTAGGCGCGTGGATGGCATCTAAAGGGATCCGGCTGGTGTATGGCGGTGGAAATGTAGGACTGATGGGCGACGTGGCCAATGCGGTGATGCACAACGGTGGTAGTGTTACCGGCGTGATCCCTGAGATACTGGATGCCCGCGAGCGATCTCACAAAACGATCACCGAACTATTGGTGGTCGGCGATATGCATATCCGCAAACGGAAAATGTATGAGCTGTGCGATGCGGCCGTTATTTTACCGGGCGGCTACGGTACGCTGGACGAACTGTTCGAAATGATCACCTGGAACAACCTGTCCATACACGACAAACCCATATATATTATTAACCTCAACGGGTTTTACGATCACTTGCTGGCCCATATCGAAACCATGTTGCACAACGGCTTTTTGTATGAAAATCCATTACATAAATTAACCGTCGTATCCAACGTTGAAGCGCTTGTGCAGCTGCCTGAATTTGTTATAAAGAATACATAAGGCTTTTCTTTCATATTGAGTTCCCTGTATACATTGCCGTAAAAAAGCGTCACCCTCTAAAAATGGCATGCAGCCGTGATAAAGGATTAAAAGCTTACTGCCCTTTTTATCATTACCTTTGCGCCCCAAGTTCTTTACTTTATTTCTTTATCAGACGGAAAAGGTTTTACTTAACGTAGATTAATAGGGAATTGTGTGTAAATCACAAGCTGTCCCGCAACTGTAAATAACGAATAGTTTTCACCCGTTGTTGTCCACTGCCCCAATGCCTTCGGGGTGGGAAGGACGGTGAAAATGTTATAAGCCAGGAGACCTGCCTTTACTGTATTGACAATGCTTTCGTGGAATGAAGCAGACCGTCAGTGATGCATTTTTATTTCGGGGAGTAGTGTGCCCTGCCGGAATAGCTATGTACATACCTTACATTCTCTTTATCCATTCAAGTATTTGCTGAAGTTGAGCCAAAGAGCTTTTAACTGATTTTATCATCTTAAAAGCAAAAAATGCGTACACACAACTTAGGCTATCCGCGGATTGGTAGCCGGCGTGAACTCAAGAAAGCCTGCGAACAATACTGGGCAGGCACAATCCCCGTGCAACAACTATTGGAAGCAGGAAAGATGATCCGCCATCAAAACTGGCAGTTGCAACAGGAAGCCGGTGTCGATCTGATTCCCTGCAATGATTTTTCTTTTTATGACCAGGTGCTGGATACCTCCCTTATGGTAGGCGCTATTCCTGAAAGGTATCATGAGCTAATGAAAGCAAAACAATTGCCCGACATTGACCTGCTTTTTGCAATGGCAAGAGGATATCAGCAGGATGGGCACGATGTAACCGCAATGGAAATGACCAAATGGTTTGATACCAATTATCATTACCTGGTTCCTGAATTTACCGCCAACCAGTCATTCAGTTTGTACAACACAAAAGTGGTACATGAGTTTTTGGAAGCAAAGAAAAGTGGCATCAACGCAAAGCCTGTTCTGCTGGGGCCTGTATCTTATTTGATGTTAGGCAAAGAAAAAGAAGAGGGGTTTCACCGGCTCGAATTGATCCGGAAGTTATTGCCCGTTTACCTGGAGCTTATCAGTAAGCTGGATGATGTCGATGCCCACTATATTCAATTTGACGAACCTTGTCTTTCATTAAACCTAAGCGAGTCCGAGCGAAAAGTTTTTGAAAAAACTTACCGGGACATTAAGAGCCGTTTTCCCCATTTGCATATTATTCTGGCAAGTTATTTTGGATGTTATGGAGAAAACCTTCAAACTGTTGTAAACCTTCCGGTTCAAACCATTCATCTCGACCTGGTTCGCTGCCCTGAACAGTTAGATGATGTTTTGACTACCGGTTTGATAAACGCCAGAACTCATCTTTCATTAGGTGTTGTGGATGGCAGGAATATTTGGAAAAATGATTTCCAGCAATCCCTCTCGCTGATCAATAAAGCAGTAGAAAAAATAGGCTCACACAGAATCTGGATAGCGCCGTCCTGCTCTTTGTTACATGTGCCCTGTGATCTCGATTTGGAGACAGACGACACAACACTTACTCCCGAAATCAAGAACTGGCTTGCATTTGCTAAGCAAAAGGTAGCAGAAGTAGTAACCCTGAAACAATTAGCGAACCATGAAAATGAAGCTACAGCAAATGTAAAACTGGCGGAGAATACCAGCGCGAACGAAAGCCGGAAAACGTCTGCGTTAATTCATAACAAGCAGGTTGCGGATCGCGTAGCCGCTATTACTGAAAAAGACGATCAGCGCAGGAGCAAGTTTTCAGTACGAAAAGAGAAACAGCGGTCAGCATTAGGGTTGCCTTTATTTCCTACCACCACTATTGGTTCTTTTCCTCAGACAGCTGAAGTGAGAAGCTGGAGAGCCAAATTAAAAAAGGGCATCATAACCCAGCAACAATACGATCATTTAATTGCCAGGGAGACCACAGAAGCCATACGCTGGCAGGAAGAAACGGGGATTGACGTACTGGTGCATGGAGAGTTTGAACGCAATGATATGGTGGAATATTTTGGTGAACAGTTGAATGGCTTTGTGTTTTCAAAAAACGGATGGGTGCAAAGTTACGGCAGCCGCTGCGTAAAGCCGCCTATCATCTATGGCGATATAAGCCGCCCCGCACCGATGACATTGCGCTGGACAGCGTTTGCTCAATCGCTTACCCCAAAAAAGGTGAAAGGAATGCTTACCGGGCCGGTGACGATTTTGCAATGGAGCTTTGTCCGCAATGATCAGCCACGTAGCCAAACCTGCACGCAAATCGCTTTAGCGATAAGAGATGAGGCAGTGGATCTGGAAGAAGCGGGAATTAAGATCATCCAAATTGACGAACCCGCTATCCGGGAAGGTTTGCCGCTGCGTAAAGAAAACTGGCAGGAATACTTACAATGGGCCGTGAAAGCTTTTCGGATTTCTGCAAGCGGCGTGAAAGATGATACGCAGATCCACACGCATATGTGTTATTCAGAATTCAATGATATCATTCAACATATTGCGGACATGGATGCCGATGTTATCACTATTGAATGCAGCCGCTCCCAAATGGAATTGCTGGACGCTTTTGCCGATTTTAAATATCCAAATGAGATAGGACCTGGTGTGTATGATATTCATTCTCCCAGAACGCCGTCTAAGGCTGAAATGGTAGCATTGATGGAAAAAGCAAAGGCGGTAATACCGGCGGAGCAGCTTTGGGTGAATCCGGACTGCGGGTTGAAAACGAGGCATTGGGAAGAGACGAAAAAAGCGCTGATTGAAATGGTAGGTGCTGCAAAAGAACTAAGGCAGCTGGTATATCAGTCTTAAAGATCTGTTTCGCACAACGAGAACCAGTCATGATGCAAGGACCTTTTCTTTGTTCCGTTGTGCGAAACTTCTTCGCTTTTCTGTTATTTTCGTAAGATGAAGATGCGATTTTTGACTTTTATTTTTCTGCTTTTTCATGCAGCGTTATCTGCACAACCTACAAGCGCTTCCCAGATCTTGCAAAATATCCAAAAGCTTAAAGTGTTAGGGTCTGTATTATATATTGCAGCCCACCCGGATGATGAAAATACAAGATTGATTGCTTATCTGGCCAATGATAAGCTGTACAAAACCGGCTATCTGTCCCTGACCCGCGGAGACGGGGGGCAGAACCTGATCGGGGACGAACAAGGCATTGAGCTGGGGCTGATCAGAACGCAGGAATTACTGGCCGCACGCCGGATCGACGGCGGCGAACAGTTTTTTACCCGGGCTTATGACTTTGGTTTTTCAAAGAATCCGGAAGAGACTTTTACCAAATGGGATAGAGAAAAAGTGCTGGCAGATGTGGTTTGGGTGATCCGGAATTTCCAACCCGACGTTATTATCACCCGTTTTCCGGTAACCGGCGAAGGTGGCCACGGACATCATACGGCCAGCGCGATCCTTGCTAACGAAGCTTTCAAAGCCGCGGCTGATCCCGGCCGGTTCAAAGAACAACTGCAATACGTGCAACCCTGGCAGGCCAAAAGAATTCTTTGGAACACCTTCAATTTCGGAGGAAACAATACCACCGACCCATCCCAGTTTCATGTCAACGTCGGCGGATTTAATACCTTATTGGGCAAGAGCTACGGCGAGATAGCGGCTGAAAGCCGCAGCCAGCATAAGTCCCAGGGCTTTGGGTCCGCAGCCACGCGTGGCGATAGTTATGAATATTTCAAAACAACGGGCGGCGATGCTCCCCGAAGCCAGTTACTGGACGGCGTTGATATTACCTGGAGCCGGATAGGCAAGAACGGACCGGCAATTTTAAACCTGGTCAAAGATATTGAGCAGCAGTTTGATCCGGCGGCGCCGCAAGCCTCTGTGAAGGCATTGGTTGCTTTGTATCAGAAGCTGGATCAAAGCGGCGATGCTTCATGGATCAGCAAAAAGAAAAAAGAAGTGCAGGACCTGGTGGCGCAGTGCAGCGGCTTATATATTGATGCGTATACGGATCAGCCTTTTGCGGTTCAGACGGGTGACGTGCCGGTCAATATCGTTGTCAACAACCGGCTGGGCGTTCCGGCTGCTCTAAAACAGTTGTCGCTTGCGGGAGCCAATACCGATGTCAATAAAACACTGGAAAAAAATATAAATCTCACCTGGAACGAAAAGATCCGGGTGCCTCTGACCAAGGAAGTTACGCAGCCGTATTGGTTGAACGAACGGAAAGAAGAAGGGCTGTTTTTTGTAGGAGATCAGAAACTGATTGGAGAGGCCGACGTACAGCCTGCCTATACCGCGCAGTTTTCCATTGAAATTCTTGGCCAGCGATTCTTGTTTGAAAAGCCGGTAAGGTATAAACACACCGATCCGGTTAAGGGAGAGATCTATCAGCCGTTGATCGTGGTGCCACCCGCGACAATTACAGCGTCGCCTAATTTATTGGTGTTCAACAGAACGGATCATCGAACACAAAGTGTGCAGACTCAGCTTCATGCATTTACTAACATTGGAGGAAATATTACTGCAGGCCTCACCGGTATTGATTATTCCGGCGTTCAGCAGCGCTCGCTTCAGCTGGGCGGCGGCAAGACGGCCGTGTTTAATTTTGATGTGACAGAAAAACATGCTCCGGAAGAAGTATACACATTGACCGCTTATGCCAACAAAAAGACCGATAAGGATACCGTAGGTTATCATCTGGCATTGAGAAGTATCGACTATGATCATATTCCGTCCATTCGCTATTTCTATCCTGACTTCATCACCACTTTGAATATTGATTTGAAAACCGCAGGAAAAAAAGTAGGCTATATTCCCGGCGCCGGAGACAAGGTGGCGGTTGTATTGGAGCGGATGGGCTACGATGTTACGATCCTGGATCGCACGACCTTACCCGTGTATGACCTGAAGCGCTTTGACGCTATCATTACGGGCGTCAGGGCTTACAACACCAATGAGTGGATGGATGAATATTATGATAAGCTGATGAATTATGTAGAGCAGGGAGGTAACCTGATCGTTCAATATAACACCAGCAATTACCTGGGTTCAGTGAAATCCAAGATCGGGCCTTACGATTTTAGCATTACACGCAACCGGATCACGGACGAGCGGGCCAAAGTAACGATAATGGCGCCTTCACATAAAGTGTTTAACTTTCCCAACAAGATCACCGACGAAGACTTTGAACGCTGGGTTCAGGAGCGCAGCATTTATCATGCGGGTGGCTGGGACCAGCATTTTACACCTCTGTTATCTATGGCCGATCCCGGCGAGCGCGCGGACGAAGGCAGCCTGATTACGGCGACTTATGGCAAAGGGAATTTCACTTATACCGGCCTGGTATTTTTCAGGGAGCTGCCGGCAGCAGTGCCCGGCGCGATGCGCTTGTTGGCCAACCTGATTGCATTGAATCAAAAAGAGCAATAGCGCGGCAAGCCATAAGCGGAACTTTAATACATCAGTTTTACGCTGCATAGCTTGCAAAAGGATTTTTAAAAATGAACAACAATAATAAAAAAACGATCATGGGAATCAGGCGGGGAGAAATGGCGTTCCTGGTAGCCATTGTGATAGGACTGGTCGTGGGTACGCTCATCAAGAGAGTGCGATTGGGACTGATGCTGGGATTGGTGATCGGGCTGGGCATCGTTTTTCTAAATAGTCTCCGATCCAAACGATGAATCTTCAGGATGACGATAACAGGCCTCCACTCTTCAGATCCTGGCGATCCTGGTACCTGCTGGTATTGCTGGTGCTGGTATTGCTGATCCTGTTCTTTTACTATCTCACTAAAAAGTTTTCATGACCGGATTAGATTGGATAGTGCTTTGCAGTACGCTCGTGCTGATCATATTATACGGTGTATATAAAAGCCGTGGCAGTAAAGATCTCGATGGGTATTTCTTATCTAACCGCAGCATGCCCTGGTACGTGGTGTTGCTGAGCATCATCGGCACACAGGCCAGCGCGGTGACCTTCCTGGCAGCCCCGGGACAGGCTTATACCGACGGGATGCGTTTCGTGCAGTATTATTTCGGATTACCGCTTGCAGCCATTGTTATCTGTATTTCTTTCGTTCCCGTTTTCAGCAGGCTCAAAGTATACACGGCTTATGAATACCTTGAAAACCGCTTCGATTCCAAAACGAGAACCTTAACCTCGCTGCTGTTTCTTATCCAGCGCGGGCTTTCGACCGGCATCAGCATCTTTGCGCCTTCCCTGATCTTATCAGCCATATTCGGCTGGAATATCTACCTGACCAACCTGCTGATCGGCGGCTTGCTGATCATTTACACGGTCAGCGGTGGCGCCCGTGCAGTGGCTTACACGCAGCAGCTGCAGTTTTTTATCATCATGCTCGCTTTGTTTTTAGCCGGCTATTATATGGTCAAGGGTTTGCCGGAAGGTATTGGTTTTACAGACGCCTTATCGATAGGAGGAAAGCTGGGCAAGTTCAATGTTATCACCACCGGAACCGAAAGCGGGTCCTTCGATTGGGGAGACAAGTACAATATTTTCAGTGGCATTATCGGCGGATTCTTCCTGGCCCTGTCTTATTTCGGAACTGATCAATCGCAGGTGGGACGCTATCTGACGGCAAAAAACCTGAAGCAAAGCCGGATGGGATTGTTGATGAACGGCATCGTTAAAGTGCCGATGCAGTTCTGTATCCTCTTGCTCGGGGTTTTGGTTTTCGCGTTTTACCAGTTCCATAAAGCGCCCGCTTTCTTCAATGACTATGAATTGACCCGCCTGGAAAACTCTGAGCACCGGCAACAACTGGATGTATTAAAGACGAAGCTGGAAGACGTGAATCAGCAGAAAGCCGTGCTGTTGGAAAACTATGCTGCCGGTAATGCAGATAGTAAGCTGCAGGGGCTGCGCGGCTTACAGGACAGCGTTATGTCTATCCGAAATGAGATCAAAGGTTTGATCAATGAAAACGGGGGCAGCGATAACGACACCAATTATATCTTCCTGAAATTTGTGATGGACTATCTTCCCGCCGGGCTGGTCGGATTGATCATTGCTGTTATATTCCTGGCTAGCTGGGGCAGCATCGCCGCGGCCATTAACTCGCTTGCATCCAGTACCGTCATTGATATCCATAAAAAATATTTTACGCGTGCAAAGCGCGATGATTACGCCTATTCCAAAATATACACCATCGCCTGGAGCCTGTTCTGTATCGGTGTTGCCATGTTTGTTGCCAACTGGAGCAGCAGCCTGATCGAGGTGGTGAATATATTAGGCTCCCTCTTCTATGGCACTATTCTCGGCGTGTTCCTGGTAGCGTTTTATGCGAAGCGTGTCGGCGGCACGGCAGTGTTTGGGGCCGCAGTGATCACGGAGATCATTACGATCGTGTTGTTTATGCTCAATGAATACCAGGTCATCAGCCTGGGCTTCCTCTGGTTGAATCTGATCGGCGCTGTTATGGTGTATGTGCTGGCTATGATCAGCCAGCTGTTCCTTAACAAATCGCAACCTGTGAGGTTGTAAAAATCTCAGAGGTTGGCAGCTTACCGGCTAAGCTGTTTAAAGCTGATATCCATCACGCTGAAACTGATTTCGCTTCGATATGTATAATGCCACCATTCTGTACGAAGTGGCTGGAATCCTTGCAGTTCCATCGCGGATCGCAGTAAAGAGCGGTTGTCCAGCACTTGCGGCGGGAGCTGCTGAAAGTCCTGGTGTGCAGTATCCGTAAAACTGTCAAATCCCGTTCCCATGTCCAGTTCGCGACCGGTCTCCAGGTCCACCAGCGTCAGGTCCACTGCCGTGCCCCGGTTGTGATAGCTGCCTTTGGCAGGATGCGCGACATATCGTTCATCCCGCACCAGCTCCCAGAATTTTTCAGTGACGGAGTAAGGCCGGTAAGCGTCGAAGATCTTTAATCCCAAACCCTTTTTGCGCAGCGACTCCTGCACCCGGAACAAGGCATCAGCAGCGGGTTTTCTTAAAAAAGCAGTGCGCGTATCCCGCGGGTACATGCGCCGGTGCATGAAGTTGCTGTCACTTGCATATCGCAGATCGTAGACCAGTCCCGGTATCCGGCTCTTCAGTTCAACCCATTCTGGTTTCGGGTTGTCTCGCTGCTTCTTGACGGTAATGCTTTACCGAGCGTTCAATATGAAACGCAGGCTGCTGTGCCACGACGGAGCGGCAGCAAAAGATGGTCAATAATAAAAGGTTGATGCAGCGAAACATGGATCTATTCGGTAGTTTGTCCGTCAAAATCTTCTTCCTTTTCGATGGCGTCCTTTTTTGTGTCGCGTACAATTCCATCTTTGTGATGGGGCGGCGCATAGATCGTGTACATCTTCAGTTCCGTGGTTCCTGTGTTCACCACATTATGTTTGGACCCCGCCGGAATAATGATCGCCGATCCGTCGGCAACAGCATATTCATGGCCATCGATCGTGCAGGTTCCGGTGCCCGATTCAAAGCGGAAGAACTGGTCGTTTTCCTCGTGGACCTCTTCCCCGATGGCTTCGCCCGGCAGGAGGCTCATCAATACCAGTTGCATATGCTTTGATGTGTACAGCACTTTTCTAAAAGCCTGGTTGTCTACCGTAAGTGTTTCGATATTCGAATGAAAACCTTTCATCTTTTATGTTTTAGTTTTAATGGTTTAGTCGCGGTCATGAGCCACCAAAGCCGTCACCGACTGTTATTGCCCTGGTGATGCAAGCTGAGTTTGAATGCTTCCTCACTCTTTAATGATCATCAACGGAAGCAACATTGTTTAAAAAGAAAGATCACAGATCTTCCTCCCGTTCCAGCATGAGAATGGCGCTTTGAGGCACGATGAAGTATTTATCTCCCTCGTACATCACTTCCGTAGCACTATTGATGAGAAAGATAGCCAGATCGCCCTCGCGCGCCTGAAGAGGCACATATTTCACCTGGTCTTCCTCGCTCTTCCAGGGTTCATCGTCAACAGCGACGGGAATGGCATAGCCCGGCCCGGTTTTGATGACGTAACCCTGTTGCACTTTCTCTTTTTCCTGCACGCCCGGCGGCAGATACAGGCCGCTGGCAGTGCGCTCATCCGGTTTAGTAGGTTTGATTAAAATGCGGTCCCCAATGACGATCAGCTTCTTGAACCTGTTTTCAGACGTAATACGCATATATCCTGTTTGAATGGTAAAAATAAAAAATTATCCCAACCCTGATGCAAGGCTACTGTCGGTGATAACAGATCTTAAACAGTAAATACGGCCGGTTTGTTTGTTGTTCCGGCTGCCTTCAGCAAGTTTTCCATCTTGTTATAGCTGCCGGTGAAAACTGACGGGCTGCGAGGTGTATTCGGGGGACGATGAGCCACCGGATTACTGTCAGTGAAATGTAAGTTTGTTCACTAAATGTGTATAACTGTTAAAAAACGACAGCACAGGATTGTAATTACGTTAGATAAGTTTAAATTCGCGCCTCAATATTTTAAACAATAATCAATTGGCAATGCAAAGAGTTTACAATTTTTCGGCCGGCCCTTCTGCACTTCCGGAAGCGGTTTTAAAGAAAGCACAAAGTGAAATTGTGTGCTATGGAACAAGTGGAATGAGCGTTATGGAAATGAGCCACCGCTCGAAAGATTTCATGTCCATTCTTGATTCGGCAGAAAGTACCTTGCGCGAACTGATGCACGTGCCTCAAAACTACAAAATACTGTTTCTGCAGGGTGGCGCTTCTTCCCAGTTTGCAATGGTGCCGCTGAACCTGATGAACAAGAATAAAAAAGCAGACTATGTGAACACGGGGGCCTGGTCTAAAAAAGCGATCAAGGAAGCCAAGCGCTACGGCACCGTTAATGTGGTCGCTTCTTCTGAAGATAAAACATTCAGCTATATTCCTGAACTGGATGCCGCTAAATTTGATCAAGAGGCTGACTATTTCCATATCACGACCAATAACACGATCTATGGTACACGTTACGCAGACCTGCCGGATACCGGAGCGGTTCCGCTGGTAGCAGATATGTCTTCCGACATCCTTTCTAAAAACTACGACGTATCTAAATTCGGATTGATCTACGCTGGCGCTCAGAAAAACCTGGGACCTGCAGGCGTGACTGTGGTGATCATCAGGGAAGACCTGGCGGGCAACGCGATGGACTTTACTCCGACCATGTTCAACTACAAAGAGCATATCGAAAATGGAAGCATGTACAACACGCCGCCGACGTATGGCATTTACCTGATGGGCCTCGTGCTGAACTGGGTGAAAGAGCAGGGCGGTGTGGATGCGATGGAACAAATGAACATCGAAAAGGCAAAGACCCTGTATGGTTTCCTGGATGAATCTTCTTTATTCAACAGCACCGTAGCCGGCAAAGATCGCTCGGTGATGAACGTTCCTTTTGTGACCGGCAATGAAGAGCTGGATGCGAAGTTCATCAAAGAGGCGACTGCAGCGGGTTTCGTGCAGTTGAAAGGACACCGCTCTGTAGGCGGCATGCGCGCCAGTATCTACAACGCGATCTCTCTGGAAGGTGTGCAGAAGCTGGTGGAGTTTATGAAGGCTTTTGAAGCAGGTAATAAGTAGGCTGTGTTGATAGACGATGGACTAGGGTCAATGAACTACTGTCCGCATCTAAATCATGAATTAACTAAAATCGAATAATGAACTATACTATAAAAACATTAAACAAGATCGCTAAGATCGGGCTGAGCAAGTTTGGCGAAGGTTATACCATGGACGACAATGCAGCGAATCCCGATGGTATCTTATTGAGAAGTGCTTCTATGCACGAAATGGAATTTCCGGAGTCTTTGTTAAGCATCGCGCGTGCAGGCGCCGGTGTGAACAATATTCCCATCGATAAGTGTGCGGAAAAGGGGATCGTGGTATTCAATACGCCTGGCGCCAATGCCAACGCCGTAAAAGAACTGGCGATCACTTCTATGCTGATCTCGTCCAGGAAGATCGTAGAAGGGATCAACTGGGCCAACGGTTTGACACAGGATGTGGCGAAGGAAGTGGAAAAAGGAAAAGCGCAGTTTGTAGGTCCTGAAATTGAAGGTAAGGTTTTAGGTGTGATCGGGCTGGGTGCTATTGGCGTATTGATTGCCAATGCAGCGACCAATCTCGGTATGGAAGTGCTGGGCTATGATCCCTATATTTCCGTAGACGCGGCCTGGGGCTTATCGCGCGCGGTAAGAAAGGCCAATGACCTGAAGACCATCTTTGAGAACGCTGATTATATCACGCTGCACATGCCTTACAATGCACAGACCAAGGGCACTTTGAATGCAGCTACTTTTGAACAGATGAAACCAGGCGTTCGCATCATCAACCTGTCCCGCGGAGAGCTGGTGAACGACGATGATATCCTGGCCGCGATCGAAAAAGGGACGGTAGGCGCTTATGTAACTGACTTCCCCAATGAAAAGATGATCAACCGCCCCGGCGTGATCGCAATCCCGCACCTGGGAGCTTCTACTCCTGAGTCGGAAGATAACTGTGCGGAAATGGCGGCAAGACAAACGAAAGCCTTTTTGGAAACCGGCAATATCAAGAACTCTGTCAATTTCCCGAATTGCGAAATGCCGATATCCGGTGCGCAACGGATCACTGTGATGCATAAAAACATACCGAACATGGTGGGACAGATCTCGACGGCTCTCGCCGATGCAAAGATCAACATCAAGGATATGATCAATAAAAGCCGCGGCGATTATGCTTACACAATCATGGACCTGGAAACGGCCGGCAACGATGAAAGCATTGCTAAAATAAAATCAATTGAAGGCGTACTGAGAGTACGTGTGATTTAACAGATGTTATATTTTAAAGTTGTAAGTGCCGGCGCTTTCGCCGGCACTTTTTGTTATGGAGTTTTTAAAAAGGGCCGGGGAATTGAGGTGTATATCCCGATGTATGAGCGTCCCGAAGGTCCCCCTGATCATTCGCCGGGTGAAATAATGTTGCTGCCAAATCAATGAAGCAGTGACTTTATTCATACCACTGTCATTGCGAACGAAGCGAAGCGGAGTTGAGCAATCTCTGTGTTATGTAAGAGATTTCTCCGCGTCCCGTTCCGGGCACGTGCGGTGCTCATTTTCCTTTGGAAAAATTCCGTGCAACAACATTCGTTGTCAGACTGGTTTCAGAAATTGAATACCTTGTCATTCACAGGACTCGCCTATCAATCACGCTTAAAATAACCCACTTACTGCTTTTTATTCTTCCGTCTTCTTTTTTCACCGGGATTGTCCTTACCTCTTTTGTTTTCCATGATTCCCTGCCTGGACAAGAAATCCTGGGCCGCCCATTTGACATACCCTTCTTTGTCCAACGCCGTATGTCTTGCCCCGGAGACCGCGTCAATAAAGGGTTGTGGATGGTTGGTGTAGAGCAGGTAGTTGATGGCCATCAGCGCGATATGATCATTTGTTGAGCCTGTGAAGGACCGTAATGCTTTTGCAGCAACCGAGTCAGCGAAAATATGGTAGGCCGTGGCTGCCGCTGTCACGGCTACCGGCGGATAAGGATCCTGAACGGCCTTTAGGAGCGCCGTTTTGTACCCGGCTAACAACGTTTCGGGTTGCGATCGTAAACCCAGTGCGGCCCAGTAGCGCACGACTTTATTCGGATGTGACAGCAATGCTGCCTGTCGATCGGCCATTTGTTTTCCTGTAAAACCACTTATTGACGCGGCTTCGTAGATCGCATCAAAGGCATAATCCTCACTCAGCCGGTAGCTATAGGCATCTTTCTGCTGAGCCGCCAGCTCGGCGATTTCATATTCGGGCAGCAACATGACGTCGCGCGATGCCTTCATTGATGCATCCAGCCGGGCACGCATTTGTTGCAGCACTTTGTCATGAGCCGGGTCACCCGTAAGGTTCTTTACTTCCCAGGTATCCGTTTCGGTATCGAATAAAAATTCCGCTGGCCGGGGCGCAAAATATTGTTGCTGTAGTGCGTTCAGCTTTCCATTTTTAAGGTCCTGGCGCATTTGCTTTTTGATCGCCCCGATTTCCATGTAATTGATATAGCGCAGCTCCGGTATAAAGGGCAGGTAATTGCGCGAATAGATGTAACGCCCGTCTGTAACGCTTCTTACCATGTCAATACCGTTGTCGCACCGATCGGTTGATAGTTCCAGGAAGGGAGGTGATGGTTTTTTATCCGGGCCCATGATGATGCGGCCTTTCATGTGTGAGGGTATTGTGCCGCCCGCGAGGCGGATCAGGGTAGGGGCCAGGTCTTCAAAGTCGATCAGCTCATCGTTGATGCCTTTGGTGTCGCCCGGTGAAAGCTGGCGGTACATAGGCGGTACCCAGATCACAAAGGGAACGCGGTAGCCGAGGTCAATACCGTTGGTCTTTCCGCGCGGAATGCCTTCACCATGATCGCTGAAAAAGAATATGATGGTGCTGTCGGTGAGGTGGTCTTCCTTCAGCCGGTCCAACACTTCAGCGACTCTCTTGTCTGTGAGCGTAATGGCGTTGTATACCCGAGCCATTTGCTGGCGCATAGCCGGTGAATTATTGTAAAACGGTGGCATGGGGAACGCGTCATCATAGGTCCGTTCTGCCGGCGTTAATTTGTCCCACACGTTTTTCCGATAAGCCTCATAAGGGTCTGTCATGGTTTTGGACTGGTGACTTTCGGTAAAATTAAAGACGGCGAAAAACGGCTGCCCCGGCTTCCTGTTTTTCCAGGTGGCTTTAGCGCTGCTTTCGTTCCAGGCCTTCGCGATAAAATTTTTGTTGTCCTCAATGTTATAGTCGGTTTTGACGTTGTTGGAAGTGTAATACCCGGCTTGCTGCATATAATAAGGAAAGCCATGCATAAAATCCGGAATGGGATATTTACTGCGATGATGCCCCGTCCCTGCGGCATAGGTCCTCACTCCCGTAATCAGCGTCGTCCGGCTGGGCGAGCAAACCGTATTGGTGGAGAACGCGTTAGTGAACCGGATGCCCGCTGCCGCTAGGCTGTCAATCGTAGGTGTTTTCGCGTTTTTATTGCCGTAACAGCCAATAAATTCGGGGGAAGTGTCTTCGATTGTAATCCAGAGGATATTAGGTTTTACCTGGGCCAAAGAGGCGCCGCCGGATAACAAGCCGATGGCGAAAAACAGGAAAATACGGTTGAACTTTTTTAGAAGGCTGTGCATCGTTGCAAATGATTTTGGGACTTTGACCCTTGTTGCCGGTGAAAGTTTATTAGGCGGTTTTTGAAAGATAGCTTTTTCCCGGGACAAGCAGGGCTGGATGTAAACCCGGGCTCAAAATGGCCCGCCCGATGGCAGTACTTATCTACGCTCTGCAAGCGGATTTACGAATTAATTATTTGTATGATATGAATTTTTTTAGCTATTTTCTTCAATAATTATTATTTTTTCGGCTAAACACAAATATTTTTAATGAAAAAAATCACTAAATCGTATATTTGCGCACAATTAAAACAAACTTATCACGATGTCTTTAAGAATTTCTGCACTTTCAAACATTCCGGCTACTACAGATGAGTTGGGAAAAATTACGCCAAAGATCACCACGGTGTTTGGCTCACATGTATTTAACCTTAAAACTGCAAGAGAGTATTTGAGTGATGATGCCTACAAAAGCATCGTAGCTTCAATCAAATCCGGGCAGAAAATCGACAGAAACGTGGCAGCGAATATCGCCAACGGTATGCGCGCCTGGGCAGAAAGCAAAGGTGTTACCCACTTTACACACTGGTTTCAGCCATTAACAGGTACTACTGCTGAAAAGCATGATTCTTTCTTTACATTGAAAAGTGATGGTACGCCGATCGAAGAATTTGACGGTGCGGCTTTGATCCAACAAGAGCCTGATGCCTCTTCTTTCCCTAACGGTGGTCTTCGTGCTACTTTCGAGGCGAGAGGTTATACCGGTTGGGATCCATCTTCACCTCCCTTTATTATCGAGATCGGACATGGCCGTACGCTGTGCATCCCTACCATATTTATTTCTTATACCGGTGAGTCTTTAGACTATAAAGCGCCGTTGTTAAAATCGATCGATGCTTTAAACAAAGCTGCGGTAGATGTATGTAACTATTTTGACAGAAATGTAACCCGCGTTACCCCTACTTTAGGATGGGAGCAGGAATACTTTGTGGTAGATGATGGTTTATTTAAAGCAAGACCTGACCTGATCATGTGCGGTCGCACCTTGTATGGTCACAACTCGGCTAAAAACCAGCAGCTGGAAGACCACTATTTCGGTTCTATTCCTGAAAGAGTATATGCGTTCATGCGCGATTTCGAAAACGAATGCTACAAATTAGGTATTCCTCTGAGAACGCGTCACAACGAGGTAGCTCCCGCACAGTTCGAGTGTGCACCTATCTTCGAAGAAGCCAACCTGGCGGTGGATCATAACACCCTGTTGATGGATGTAATGACCCGTATCGCTTTAAGACATGGTCTGCGCGTATTGCTTCATGAGAAGCCATTTGCAGGCATCAACGGTAGCGGTAAGCACAACAACTGGAGTATCGCTACAGACACAGGGGTAAACCTGTTAGCGCCTGGCAAAACGCCAAAAACCAACCTGATGTTCCTTACATTCTTTGTAAACACCATCAAAGCGGTTCATGACTATGCAGACGTACTGAGAGCGTCTATCGCTTCAGCTCCGAACGACCACAGGCTGGGTGCCAATGAAGCGCCTCCTGCGATCATCTCTGTGTTCATCGGTGAATTCCTGACCAAGGTGTTGAACGATATTAAACAAAGAGTGAACGATGATATGGATGAGCAGGATGAAAGCATGCTGAAACTGGACATCCACAGGAATATTCCTGATCTGTTACTGGACAACACCGATCGTAACCGTACTTCTCCTTTTGCCTTCACCGGTAACAAGTTTGAGTTCAGAGCGGTAGGTTCTACTGCCAACTGTGCGAGCCCGATGACGGTATTGAACACGATCATGGCGCAGACACTGAAGAACTTTAAATCAGACGTAGACGGACTGATCGAAAAAGGTGAGAAAAAAGAGATCGCTATCATGCAGGTGATCAACGATTATATTGTGAGCAGCGAAAAGATCCTGTTCGAAGGCGACGGCTACAGCGAAGCCTGGGAGAAAGAAGCAGAGAAAAGAGGTCTGCCTAATCTGAAAACAACTCCTTTGGCGCTTGACGCAATGGTGAACGAAAAAAATACAGACCTGTTCGTGAAGAATGGCATCTACAGCCACTCTGAGCTGCATGCAAGACACGAGATCGAACTGGAAAAATACATCAAGAAAGTACAGATCGAAGGTCGTATCATGGGCGAAATGGCTACCAGTATGATTCTTCCTCCTGCGATCCGCTACCAGAACCTGTTAGCTAAAAACATCAAAGGCTTGAAAGAAGCGGGTCTGACTGAAGAAGCTTATGCTAATCAAAAACAGATCCTGGATAAAATATCCGAGCACATCAATAAAGCCAGCGACCTCGTAGAGCAAATGATCGAAGCGCGCAAGAAAGCCAACGCGATCGAAGATACCCGCGAGAAGGCTATCGCTTACGAAGCTGATGTAAAAGCGAAATTCTTTGAACAAATCCGCTACCACGCTGATAAATTAGAGTTGCTGGTGGATGACAAAGAATGGTATTTGCCAAAATATCGTGAGCTGTTATTCTTACGCTAATACAGCTTATTGTCCATATTCAAGGTCGCGCCCCTGGCGCGGCCTTTTTTATTTCAGGCAGACACATAGTCCTGCAGGTATTGAAAATCATTTCCTAACTGACCGTTGTGTGCCAGGGTAGCTCGCTGCAATACCGGGCTAGCTTCTTTTCTCAGCAAGTCGTCCAACACATATTTGATCAGCTGTTCTCCGAAATACCGGCTGGCATCGCGCGGCAGCTCGTTAGGCAGGTTACCCACTGCCATGACGTCGATCGATCCCTCCCGGTAAGGTGCCGTCAGACCGAGGGTCTCTTTATCGACGCCGTATACCGGTTGATCGATAGAGCCGTTGGCAATATTGATGGGTATCGAACCGAGTTTATCGTCGGATACATCTGCGATGGTCTGAATGATAAAATCGTCGCGGCTGATGTCGGTTGTTTCAAATAATCGCGGAATGGCTGCTTCCCAGTAAATACCGTTCAACAGGATGTCCGTCTGCGAAGCATAAGCCCCGAATTGACACTGATAGTCCTGCGGATTCTGGTGAAAGTCTTCCCGGTTATAGCTGCTATTGCTTTTATGGGCGTAGAGGTCGCGGCCTTTTAGTTGTGTGTAAACAGGGTAAGCAAACCTTCTTACCAGGTATTCATCCGGCTCCACTTCGTGCAGGCCCATCAGGTTCATGATCTCGATCAGCCCGTGTGCTACGCGGCCGCTGCCGGTGATGGCCACTTTAACGTTCGGTAATTTCAGTCCGAAATAAGTATGGATCAGTTCTTTGAAATTTTTTTGCTCGTACACTCTTTCCAGGTGATAGAGGCCGCTGCGGTTTCCATAAGCCATCATGCCATTGTGAGCACCCACGATCCCTGCGAAAAATCCGAAGCCGATCATCCGCTGCCCGTCTTCATGTTCGAGGCACTCATAATCGATGAGGGTGATCTGCTTTTCCAGGACGGTTTGCAGCAGCTTCTTATTTTGCGGTTGCTGCTTCTTGGTATGCGAGAAAAATAAATAGGTCTTACCGGCGATCAGGCTGTCAACCGGCACTTCTTTAATGCCGAGCAGTATGTCGCAGTCAGAGATATCATCTGCCAGCCTGATGCCCGCGCGTTCATACTCAGCATCTTTGTAACAGCGGTTGGGAGCAGATTGAACGGAGATAGCAAGGCTGTTGTGTGTGCGTAACAACCATTTACACTGTTGAGGTGTCAGTGCCACGCGATTGTCAGTAGGGATCTTTTCTTCTTTAATGATCCCGAGGTGTATCTTGTTTGCCGAGGCCATCGTTACCTGTAATATACAGAAAAATCGCACACGGTATATTCTGATGCAACCACGCAGCCTCACAAGTTGTTAAAACCTGTGAAATTTTTCCCGGTAAAACCAGCGCTGGCTTTTACTCTGCGCCTTTATAAGCCGTCGTATATTTCCGCCATTTTTCAATCACCGCCGATATGTCGGTCGCCAGTTCTGATTCAAAAAATACCCGCTCGCCGGTGGCCGGATGTACAAATCCCAGCGTTTTCGCGTGCAACGCCTGCCTGGGACAGGTGGCAAAGCAATTGTCGACAAACTGTTTGTATTTTGCATACACGGTGCCTTTCACGATCCTGTCACCACCATAGAAGTCGTCATTAAAAAGCGGGTGACCGATATGTTTCATATGGACACGGATCTGGTGCGTTCTGCCGGTTTCGAGGATGCATTGCACCAGCGTTACATAGCCAAAACGTTCCAGCACCTTATAATGGGTGATGGCTTCCTTGCCGTGATCGCCTTCAGGGTAGGCTTCAAAAAGTTTCCGGAAGCGAAGATTGCGCCCCACATGGGCCACGATGGTGCCTTCGTCCTGCTCCACATCTCCCCAGACCAGGGCCAGGTATTTGCGGTCCACCGTGTGATCAAAGAACTGCTTAGCCAGGTGGCGCATCGCCAGTTCTGTTTTGGCGAGGACGAGCAAGCCGCTCGTGTTCTTGTCGATCCGGTGCACCAGTCCAAAGCGGGGCAGGGTGTCCAGGTCGATCGCGGCATTTTGTTGTTGCAAATACCAGGCAATGCCATTCAGCAACGTGCCGGAATAGTTGCCGCTGCCCGGATGTACCACCATGCCCGCGGCTTTATTGACGATGATGATGTGGTCGTCTTCGTAAAAAATATTCAACGGAAGTTGTTCAGGCACAATATCATTCTCATCGGGCGCCGTGTCGGTATACACGACGATCTCCTGGTGGGCCTTTATTTTAAAGTTGGGCTTCACCTCGTTGCCGTCGACCAGGACCATTTTATTGTGGATCGCCTGCTGGATCTTGTTGCGGGTCGCTCCTTCAATGCGATTCATTAAAAACTTGTCAATGCGGTAGGGTTCCTGGCCTGCATCGGTTTTAAACACAAACTTCTGATACAGCTCATCGCTGGTATCCGGTTGCTCCTGAAATATTTCTTCTTCCATCATTTGTGTGCAAAGGTAAACGAATGTTGTTTTGAACAGATTGTGTTTATTTTTGTTGAGTCATATTATTAAGTTGAAAGGTGAGCAGTTGATATCGAAAGGCTCATCAACCTTTCAACCTATTGACTATACACGAATGAAGCAACAGGTACAATTCAAAGACTTAGGGAACATGCGCTACAAAGACGCATGGGACTACCAGGAACAGCTATTGCAACAAAACGTAGCCATCAAAACAAAACTGCGGGAAATGGAAGATGCCGGACTTTCGGATGGCGCTCCGAAACCCGAAACGGCTCATCATCTTCTTTTTGTAGAACATCCGCCGGTGTTTACGCTGGGTAAAAGCGGAGACATGAATAATGTGCTCATGACCGAGGAGCACCTAAGCAAGCTGGGCATTGATTTTTTCCGTATCAACCGGGGAGGCGATATCACCTTCCATGGCCCGGAACAATTGGTGGGCTATCCCATATTTGACCTGGAACGGTTCTATACGGATATCGGGAAATACCTGCGCAACCTCGAAGAAGTGGTGATACGCACGCTGGCCGATTACGGCCTGAAAGGCGACCGCTCTGCCGGTGAAACCGGCGTGTGGCTCGATCCGGAGCAAAGGGGACGTGAGCGCAAGATCTGTGCGATTGGTGTGCGCACCAGCCGCTGGATTACCATGCACGGCTTTGCTTTAAATGTCAATACGGATCTGAACTATTTCAATATGATCGTGCCTTGTGGGATCCAGGGCAAACAGGTGACTTCCCTGCAGAAGGAGCTGGGGCGTGCCGTTGATATGGAGGAAGTGAAACGGCGGGTTAAAATGCACTTCGAAGAAGTGTTTGAGCTGGAGATCATTTAAGAGCGCAACACTGAACAGGACGCGCGAACGAACAAGTATTACATCTTTCGTGTCTCCTTAAAATTAATGAAAGAAAACAATCGCCGCCGCTAGAAATCTTTGGGCAGGAACAGCTTGTGTCTCTCGATCAGCTTGCCATCAGCGTATAATTCGAAGTTGATATAACCGGCAGTTGCAAAGTAGGAGCGGTCCAGCTTGAAGCGTCGTTCCTTGATGTCGGTGAGTTCAAACAAAGGTTGCCCGGTTTCGCCAAAGAACTTGATATCGTATTTTCTCTTGTCAAAAGGAAGCTCTACTCTTACATATCGATCGGGCGAGGTAAAAATATAAGTAGACTGCTGGAATCCGGCCGGTAAGAAATTCGGGCTGAGATTTACTTCTACATTGGACTGGTTGCCACTGTTATAAGCGTCTGCCATGCCTGTAGAATCGACGCCGGGACGCTTGGATTTGGTGGAAATGTATTTGCCGCCTTCGAACATCACAAAGACTCTGTAAAACATATTGTCGGACGGCGCATTGGCATCTGCAAAACCATTTTGCTGGAGACTGGGATCGGGAAGGGTTCCAATGGTCTTAAAGAAGTTTAAGCTATCGGTGGACCGCTGGATGCTGATCTGCTTAACCCCCTGGTAGTTATGCGTCCATGCCACCACCACGCGACCGCCACCTACCTTGTACACGGAAAAATCGGGTAACATCTCCTGCGCCTGAACATTGATAAAGCCGATTCCTGTCAATAAAAATAATAATATCCTCTTCATAATTAAGCCATTGCTACTTAGCCTACAAAGATAGGAGACTGCGTAGAATGGTTTAGAATATTAACGTTCCTTTTCTTAATGAGCCGTTTCCCTGTAAACCACCGGAATGGATCAGCAAAATGGAACTGCCTTCAGGAAAATAGCTTTCTCTGATCAGGCTGTGGACGCCATAAAACAATTTCGCGGTATACACGAAGTCAGTGGGGATACCGGTTGCTTCGAAAAGCTCATTCATGAAGCGGATCAGTTCTGGTGAATGCCTGGCATAACCGCCAAAATGAAACTGGTGCTTGATATCAATGGGTTGTTGCGGGTGGGTCAACAGTTGTCCCACCTCATCCTCCAGACCCTGATGATTCCTGAGCGTGCTAAAACCCATTACCTGCGCCTGCGGCGTCTTGCTGTTAAGCAGGCCGGCCATCATTGTCCCTGTGCCCACCGCACAGGCGATGATGTCATATCGATCGCGATCGTAAGGAATAGTAGCGGCTCCTGCTGCGCCCTCGGGGCTATAGCCGCCTTCGGGAATGATATAATAATCCGGGCTGTCAAAGGGCGGTGGCAGCAGTTTGTTGCGGTATGCCTCGCGGCTCAGGAAGAGGAACTGCATGCCGTACTGAGCGGCGGCCTGTAAGGTATGGCTGTAGCTGCGAGGCTCTTCGCCCCGTATGATCCCGATGCTTTTGATATCGCCGCCGGCGCAGGCCGCTGCAGCAGCAACGATGTGATTGGAGAAAGCGCCTCCATACGTGACAACGGCTTTAGCACCGGCGGCGCGGGCTTTTGCCAGATGCACCTTGAGCTTAAACCATTTGTTGCCGCTGATCACAGGATGCAGCTGATCCAGTCGCAGCACATCCACGTTCACGCTATTTTGCGAAAGGAAAGGGACTGGTTCTGTCGTTATGGAACCTTCATCAATTATATGCATTACAATTATACGTGTTGGCTAAATTACCTTATTTTTGAGACCATCTATTTTAAAAATACATTTAGGATCTTAAACTATCCAAATCTTAAATTCTTTATTGATTATGAAACCTACACTGGTGATTTTGGCTGCGGGCATGGCGTCGCGCTACGGTAGCATGAAACAGGTTGAGTCTTTCGGCCCAAGCGGTGAGACCATTATGGACTATTCGATTGCAGATGCGGTGAAAGCCGGATTCGGAAAAGTCGTTTTTCTGATACGTCAGCAATTTGAAGGAAATTTCCGCAGCTTGTTTGCTTCCAAACTCGACGGTAAAGTGGATTATGAGTTTGCTTTCCAGGAGCTGGATATGTACCTCGACGGGGCTGAAATCCCTGCAGAGCGCACGAAACCCTGGGGCACCGGTCATGCAGTATTGTGTACAAAGAATGTAGTTAAAACGCCTTTTGCCGTAATCAATGCGGATGATTTTTATGGATTTGACGCTTTTAAAAAGGCCGTGGAGTTTTTGACAACGGATTGCGATGAGAAAACCTATGCGGTGATCAGCTATCCTTTGATGAATACGCTTTCTGATCACGGTACCGTGAACCGCGGTGTTTGCGGTCTGGATGAAAAAGGCAACCTGGCGAGCGTCGTAGAGCGCATAGGTATTGGCGTTGCAGACGATAAGGTAAAAGTAGACGACGGCCTGCAGCCGGACGAGCTTTCTAAAGACACGGTGGTGTCGATGAACTTCTGGTGTTTCCATCCTTCTGTATACGAGCTCTACGAAAAGGATTTCAAAGCGTTCATTAAGGAAAGTATCGCAGTTCCTAAATCAGAATTCCTGATCCCTGCGGTAGTAGATAATTTCATCAAAGATGGCGGTGTCGTGAAAGTGATCACTACCTCTGCGCAATGGTTTGGTGTAACTTATAAAGAAGATGCGCCGGCTGTACAAAAACAATTAAATGGCCTGATCGAGAAAGGGGAGTATAGCACCAATCTTTGGGGCGCTTAAGTAGGACCAGGATCTTAACAATATCGGGGCTGTATCAAAAGCAGATGACTTGTTGATACAGCCTTTTTTATGAGCATAAAAAAAGCGCTACACAAAAGGTAGCGCTTATCCGGTTTTGGCTTTATAGTTCGCCTCAGTTCACTTTCACCATATAGATATAGTCTTCTATTTTTTTGGTTTGCTGTGGTCTCTTCAGACCAGCCAGCGAACTTTTGGTGTTCAATTTAATATCTTTTAACGAAGAATCACTGCCTTTTGCCTTCAGATCATTGAGCGCGTTGAAAATGCTGCGGCTTTGCACAGCGAAAGCCACGCCTTCCGCATCTTTTTGCCTCGCATTCAGGATGCCGATCACTTCTCCGCTGCCATTCAGCACCGGACTTCCGCTGTTGCCTCTGTCAGCGCGGATATCGATCTGGCAACTCATGGTATCTCCGTTATAACCTGTTTTGGAGCTTAAATACCCCTGCCCATATACAATTTCTTCACGAGGATATCCCAAAGTGAAAATCGGTTCGGCCAGATCGGTCGATTTTTTAGTAAAGCTATAAGGGGTGCCGGGTAAAGGTTTGAAGTCGGGGTCGTCTATTTTTACAATAGCAATATCTGTTTTAGGGTTGCTGTAAACCACTTTGGCGATAAACTCTTTTCCTTCGCTGTTTTGCACAGCTACGTTTTGAGCGCTTTCCACTACGTGATTGTTGGTAACCAGGTAACCTTTGCCATCGATCAGGAAGCCGGTACCGCTGTTGGTGTAGGGGATTTCAGGCGTTACGGATGTTACACCATTTTGTTTCAGGTTTTTGATTTCCCGGTCCTGGATCCTTGATTTCTGAGCCAGGGTATTGATATCTTTTTTCAGTATTTCAAACTGGTCTGCAGGCGCCTTCGGCGTCACCGATCCTACGATACCACTTACGATCAGCGCAGTAATGCCCGCGATGGATGCGGCAATCGCTGCTGTTTTCTTAAATCGGTTGAACAGGTACAGTACGCGTCCGCCTTTAGGCTTGGCGGCGTTGATCTTGCCCTGTGCAGACAGGCTATGGTGAATTTCATTAAGGGAGGTCTGGAATTTCTGCCACTGGTTAAAGCGGTTCATTTTCTGAACGAAAAGCGTATGTTCAACCACCGTCTGATCCACATCGCTGTCGGACTTGCGTAAGTTTTCAAAATGCAGCCGCTCATCAGGATTCATATCACCCATTATATACCGTTCGACGGCATCTAATAATGTAATATTGTTATACTGGTCATTCATCACTTATCAGGTTTTTTTATATTGAGAAAAGAATATTTTTTTTAAGCGCATCAGGCATTTGTACTTCTGTGTCTTTGCATTTTCAGCGTTTGTATAGCCAAAACTGTCTGCAATGTCCTGCATACTGTGGTTCTTAAAATAAAAGGACTCCAGCAGGCTTTTGCACGGTTCGCCCAATGTATTAATAGCCGTATGCATCATATCGAATTCCGCATCTTTTTGCTGATGGTCGGCTACATCATCTTCAACGGTTACCTGGGATTCTTGTGTATCATCAAAATCAGCGGTATGCCTGTTACCCTGATTTAGTTTTTTTAGCCATAACCTGCGAGCGACAGAGTAGAGATAGGTCCGTATCTGGCAATTCAACTCAAAGGTTCCGGAACGAGCCTTGTCGAATAATACCATCATTGCTTCCTGAAATATATCTTTGGCATCATCGATGGTGCCGTTATTGTTTACTACCAGCGCCTGCACCAGGTTATAATTCTGGCTATAGATCACTTCAACCGATTTCTTATCGTTACGGGCTAATCCTTTCAGTAAACTAATTTCCTGTTCCAGTGTAGAATCTTTCAACCTGTGATTATTTAATACGTTTTTTTAAAAATAGTAACCCTTTTTCAGTCAGAAAAAAATATTTATTTTCCGGGTTACTTTCTTGCAAAACGGGTATTAACTATTTTAACCCTAATCCTCACACATCATGAAAAAATTATTTATTTTATTCGCAATCAGCTCTTTAGGTTTCGTAGCTTGTAACAATGCAGCAGACGGAGACGGTACAGAAGATTCTACAATGATCACTACCGACAGTTCTGCAGTTGACCCTACTTTGGGTAATCCTCCGGTAAATCCAACTGATACTATGGTGAACCTGGATACAACTGCTGCTCCTGCTGATTCGTCTGTACAGTAAGAAACAGATTTTTATTCGGCAAGCAATATAGAGGGCCATTCCGGTAACGGGATGGCTTTTTTATAATATAAGCCGCTTTTACCGGCCATAAAGGACCAATCGAACCCTGTTATTATGACCAGCGCTTTTTAGACGAACAAACCGAATCTGCTTGCCAGGAACATTTGCGCCGGTGATAAAGGTTGTAAGCGGCATTTCTTTAATTTGCATAGCTGCTTCTGTCGTAAGCACCGTTTCCCATACCTTTTTGTCTGTCGACACCTGTACTGTTACCGGGTTATTACTCTGATAAAGTCCCACCCCCGTCACCGTTTTTATGGCAGATAGATCTATCACGATTTCGTTTTGCTTCCATTGTGATGCCGTGATATTTTTTTCGAGTAGCTTTTTGCCATATTCGGGGTCGTCAAATAATGACCGGGTATCGGCAGTCAAAACACCTGCAACCGGTTTGAGGAGCGTTAGTTCGATGACTGTTACGATGTCATGCGGCTTGTCCGGCCTTTTGAACCGAAGGCCGGTGCTTGTTTGTTCCCAGTGTAGTTTTTCTGTGCTATTCAGAAATGAAGCGGCTTTGACTTCATTTCCGTGTAAAGCCGGAAGCGAGAGGCCTTCGGTTTCCCAGTCAAAAACATAGATATAAATTTTTTCATTTTTGTAGACGGAACCATACTCTCGGGTGGGCATCCAGGGGCCGCCCCGGGTACCGTAATAGGCTTTGCCATATTTTTTTAGCCAGCTTCCTATCCGGTAAAGGGTGTCTTTCTGAGCGGCGTCCCATTCACCATCAAAATGTGCGCCCCAGCTCAACAACATGTTGCCGTTGCCCGAAGCGGTCATCAATATTTGCCGCAATAATTTTTTTACAGAATAATTTTGGTGTTCAGGGTCATAGGCCCAACTTCCGTTAAGCGTCATAGCGCTTTCCCATGGTCGCTCCTGATACATTCCGATACGCTGTTCCGGTGTGTCAAAATCACCGGGAAGGCTCGCGCGGTTGTTAATGAGTATACCCGGCTGTAACCTCCTTATCATTCGGGTAAGATGCTCAGCGTCCCACATATTGGCCGTAAACATGCCTCCCCACCATACCGCATCAAACCAGAAAATATCAATTTTTCCATAGTTTGTCAGCAGCTCTTTTACGACGTTGAACTGGTACTCGATATATCTTTTATGTTTGTCACCGTCAGGGTTTGTCGGGTCATAATCCGGATGATACCAATCGCGCTGAGAGTAATAAATGCCTACAGGCATGTCGGCTGCATGACAGGCGTCGATAATTTCTTTCAGGTAATCGCGTTTAAAGGGTGTGTTAGTGATTTTAAAGTCGGAGTATTTAGTGTCCCACATATGAAAACCGTCATGGTGCTTGCTTATAACGGTGATGTATTTCATTCCCGCATCTTTTGAGATTTGTACCCATTTTTCGGCGTTGAATTTCTCCAGCTTAAACAGGGAAGGCCATGTTTTTTGCCAGGCGCTATCAGGGTATGTTCCATGTCCTTTGTCGGGCGCCTTGCGGTTGTAGACAATCGGCCAACTCATATCTTTTTTTACATAAGCATTCAGGCCAAAGTGTATGAACATGCCATACCTTGCATCGTTAAACCATTTCAGGTCTTCGGGTTGGGCAAAGTTGCTGGCACTCCATTCTTTCTGAGTTAAAACCTGATACAGATAACTTTGTTCTTTGTTTTTTTCAATTCTCGGATCGCCTTCAATGACCGACCATTGAGCAAAGTTTTGCAGGTGACAAAAGATCAGAAGTAAACATATGCTTATTCTCCAGTGAAAAGACCGCATCATCATTTTGTTTGTTTAAATAGGATTGGTATTAGAATTTATGAAAAATCGACCTTGAAAAAACGGCGGGAAAATAACTCGGCAAGATAGACGCCACATAGCCTTTGCAGCACCAACAGTCATGTGTATCAATCTGCCTGGGTATCGCCATAGCCTGTTTTATCTATGCGTCAGGAACCATTGCTTTTTCGTTTAATTCAGAAAGATCTCATCAAAAAAGACCCAGGCTTTCTGGCCTTTTCCGGGATGCCAGGCCGGAAGACTTTTTACCTGGTTGACCACGATTTTGATTGCCTGAACTTTACGGCCCTCAAAGGCAACACTATAACTTTCAATGTGAGCCGGAGCACTGGCATCCGGTTGAGCCGGTGCAGATTTTCCCAGTAATGTCAGGCTGCTGATCTGATCGCCGCCCCAAACCTGGATGGCCGCGGGGGGCATGATGTAGCTTCCCGCATCGACAAGACCGTTCAGGTTGACCGAGCTGATGCTGACCGGCTTTTTGAAAAATAAATGAAGCTCGAAGATATTTTCCTTGTAACCCACCCAGTCGGCAGTGTTGAAACTGGTGCTTCCTAATGCCTGATCAAAAAACGCCTCTCCTTTTTTGGCTTTGGCCACATACCTCGGATTAGGAACGGTAGCTAAAGAAATACTGTCTGGTTGAATGCCACTTTTGTAAAAGCCCGCAGAAGCGTTGTCACTGCTGATCCATCCCTTCAGGAACGCCCGCGCATTGACAATGGTCGACTGGTTGATGGCAAAAGGCTTTTTGTAGATGGGCGAGTTCAGGCTGTCTGGTTGCGAACCGTCCAGGGTATACCTGACAACAGCCCCGCCAATAGGAGTTTTAATCGTTACCAAAGAACTATTAGTGAATACTTTTTTATCCTTATCCGCGGTGATGAAAGGCGTAGGTAGCTTCGCGACCACCGTGTCACCTGTGTAACCAAAGTCAAATTTCGTGCGGGGAAAACCGGCTTTTAGTGACGCGATATCCTGGCTGGAGACCGGGGTGTTCCAAACTTTGATGGACTTTAATTTTTTCAGATCTGCCAGCGGTTTTAACTGGCTGGCCGTGATGCCCGTGCCTGATAACGAAAGCTGCCTCAGGTGTTGAAGTCCGGACAGATCCTTCAGGCCTTCGCCTTTAATCGAGGTAAATGCAACGTTGAGGTCCCTTAGATTGCTGAAAGTGCCGATGACTTTAAGGTCCTCATCTTTAACCGGCATCTTGGCCAGGTGAAGAGTGACAATATTATCTTTAATGGGCTCCAGTTCCTTAAGCTGCTCGCTCTTAAACTGAGCAATGCCATAAAAGTTGACCGAAAGGGCAGGGGACTCGGTGGAGAGCGGTGTGATCACCCGGTATTCTGTATTCAGTTGGGCAATAGTATTCTCATCCACTGCCGGGAAATCGTATACCTCCACGTCAGAAGATTTAAAAAAGGTAGCCGCGAGCACTCTCAAGGTGTCGTTAGCCGGAAGTTCGATCACTTTTTTGGTAAAGCTTGCGCCGTCCTTGATCCATAGCTGCAACACGCGTGCTTCCTCTTCGGTCAGCTGCGGTTTGCCCTTGGGCGGCATGTGTTCCTCGTTATCGAGCGGCAAATGAATGCGCTGCATCATCAGCCCCAGGTCGGCAGCAGTTGTGTCCCATAATTTCCCGTTTTTCCCGCCTTTCAGTAAGAGCTCTCGCGTCTCCATGATCAGCTCACCCTTGGCCTTGCCCGTGTTATGACAACTGATACATTTTTTCTCGATGATCGGTTGCACGAGATGCGTATAAATCACAGCTTCTTCCAATGGGATGTCGGGTGGCTCATTGGAAGCAAGTAATGGAGATAACAGGAAGTCTTCACCGTGCGTGATATTAGCCCCTTTATGTCCGGCGATGAGCAATACGATGGTGGCGCATGCCCCTACGGCGGCGGTAGCGATCTTCCGTTTCCGGATCACCTCTTTCCATCCGTACCAGATAAAGCTGATGAAAGCGCAGGCCACGCCGGTCCATTTATGAATATTGATCTCATTGCCTTCATAACCTTCTTCTTTTGAAAGAAACAGGCCCATTAAGGCTGCCAGGACCGTGGAGAGCACTGCCGATAACAGCAACCAGTCTGCCAAGTTTTTCAACAAGGCTTGTTTAGGTGATATGATCAGCATTTCGAAAAGAAACGCGAGCAGCAGTAACACGATAGGAAAATGCAATACCAACGGATGGGCTCTGCCGAATGCCTGCAAAAATTGAGGTACGATAAACCGGCCGCCAAAAATCAACAGAAATACCAACAGGCAATTGAGTACGATACACAAATTGAAAATGATATTTTTCCACCGCTCTTGCTTCATGTTACTAATATATTTTTATCTCATCAATGAACAACCACGCATTGTTTCCCGCTCCTGGATGCCAGGAGGGAAGTTTTGTATTATACAGAACCAGTTTTACCTGATCCGTTACTGTCTGATCCAGCCCGACCACCAGCGCTTCACCCGTAACGGGGGCATCTTTAAGCGAAGAAAGGGTCAGGTTGCCGCAGGGCTTGTCTTCATACCGGCCGCTGGCAGCGTCGAAGCGATAAACCAGCGCTTTGACGGGCAGGAAGATCCAGGCGCCCTGGTTTTGCAAGACGTGAAAAAGCACTCTTTGAACGCGCTGAGCCAGATTTAGCCGTATTGTGAACGACACTGAGTCTGACTGATATCCCAGCCAGCCAGCGCTGCCCGGGTCCAGTATGCCGCCCTGGTTGTCCGCTAATGTGTGGGGGCCGTTGCCGGGGTAGTTGGACGAAGCAGCGGGAAAGGTCACTGCAGCCGGTAAACCACTCTTTATAAAAGTGACTTGCGTAACAACGGACGGGAGAAAACCCGCAGCCCATGTGCGCGCCTTGAGCGTGGTCCTGTCTTTTGTGATCACTACAGGATTCTTGTAGAGCGGACTTTTATGATCGGGCGTTTGACCATTTGTTGTATACCTGATTTCAGCACCAGGGTGGGCAAACACGACAGGGACCGACATAGAATCATCAAAAAAAACAGATCGGTTTTTGATGAATGGCGATGCCAGCTGAAGCTGGTCCTGGGCGCATAGCCCGGCAGCGAGGAGTAGGCAAACAAATAAGCAATTAATCTTCATCAGGAATAAATTTCCGGAAAATTTTTTATAGGACCCGTTCCAGTTTATAGGGATATACTTTGCCGGAATTCCACTGTGCTACATACAAATTTTCTTCGTCATCGATGCAGACGTCGTGTGGATAATCAAAAGCGCGAACCGTCTGATACATTTCCTGCAGTTTGCCTTCTTCGTAAGTCGGCGTGCTGCCGGCCAGGTTGGAGATCACCTGATTGGTTTGATCCAGGATGGTCACGAACCCCGATTTCTGCGATTGGCGGCTATTACTTTGTAAAACTGCTGCGTATAGATGATCTCCATGGATCACGGGGCGGCACACCCAGGCGCCGGGCATATCAATGGTGTCCAGGTACTGGCCGTCCAGCGTAAATCTCTTAAAAGCATTTTGCCTCCTGGAAGTGACAATGAGGACGGGTTGTCCGCTTCGCTGGTCAACACAGATCCCGTGGGCATTCAACAGATGGTGGGGCTGATCGCCTTTTCCGCCGAAATGCCGGATATAGCGTCCCTTGTTATCGTACTGGATTACGAAATCTTTGCCATAGCCGTCGACCACGTAGATGTCTCCATTTGGGGCTATCGTGGTTTCTGTGGGTACATATTCTTCCGCTTTTGTGTATTGACCAGTTTCCTTCGGATAATCAAGCGTCAGAAGCACGCGGCCGTCGATAGTTGTTTTGATGACCTGGTGGCGCTTATTGTCGCAAATGAAAAGCACATCCGTGCCATTCTCGTTAAACAGTGTAAGTCCATGTGCGCCGGGATATTCGGTGCCCCAGGAACCCAGGTATTTGCCGTTTTTATCGTACATGATCACATTGTTCCGGGTCTCGTTTGTAAGCAATAAAATGCGACCTTTTTGATCCTGCACCATTTCATGGCAATCGTTCACCGGGTGTCGGGCCACGTCGGCGCGGCTCCAGCGGGTGTTGAGTTTATAGCGATGGTTGCCATGTCCCAAGACTACCTCATTTCGGATCAGCCATTCGGGCAGGCATAAAGCACCCACCGTGCTAAGTGTTGTATGTTGCAGAAATTTTTTTCTGTTCATTGTTTTGTTTTAAAAAAGTCAGAAGTCAGTAGCCGGAGGTCGGAAGTTAGGTCCGGGGACCGATGTCTGATGTCTGATGTCTGATGTCTGATGTCTGATGTCAGAATTTCGATGTCGGAAGAAAAGGCGATACGATCCGTCAAACATCCAGCCTGAAATTTATGAAATGCCGACTTTCCATCCTCCGTCTTTGGACTTTCCGACCCCGGACTTTTCGTCGTCGGTCTCCGGACTTCCGTCCTCCTTACGCGATCAAATCCTTCACTACCTTTCCCGCCACGTCCGTTAAGCGGTAGCGGCGTCCGAGGTGTTTATACACTAATTTTTCATGATCCAAGCCCATCAGATGCAGCGCTGTCGCGTGGAAATCGTGCACGTGAACGGGGTTCGACACAATGTTGTAACCAAATTCATCAGTTTCTCCGTATACGCCAGGTTTCACGCCTCCGCCCGCCATCCACATGGTAAAGCAGCGGGGGTGGTGGTCACGACCGTAATTGTCTTTAGTCAGTGTGCCCTGGCAATAATTCGTGCGCCCAAATTCGCCGCCCCAGATCACGAGCGTTTCGTCGAGCATCCCTCGTTGCTTAAGATCCGTAACCAACGCGGCAGACGCCTGATCCGTATCCTTACATTGCCCTGCAAGCTCCGTTGGCAGGTTGCCATGCGAATCCCAACCCTGGTGATACACCTGAACAAAGCGCACGCCGCTTTCGGATAGTTTACGTGCCAGCAGGCAATTGGCAGCATAAGTGCCGGGTACCAGGCATTCGGGACCATACAATTTGATGATCGATTCCGGTTCCTTGCTCAGATCCGTTACTTCCGGCACTGCAGTCTGCATGCGGTAAGCCATTTCATACTGCTGTATTTTAGCTTTGATCTCCGGATCTCCCGAAGCATCAAATCCTTCATTGTTCAACGCCGCAAGGTGATCCAGCATTTTTCTTCTTTCTGCTTTTTCCATTCCGTCAGGATCGTTCAGGTAAAGCACCGGGTTCTCACCATTGCTGAACTGCACACCCTGGTGGATCGAATCTAAAAAGCCGTTGCTCCAAAGCTTCGAATACACACCCTGCCCGTTACCTTTTCCTTTGGACAGCAACACGCAGAAGGCCGGAAGATTTTGATTTTCGCTACCCAGTCCATAACTCAGCCAGGCGCCCATGCTGGGGCGGTTGCCCACCTGAGCTCCTGTCTGGAAGAATGTCAGCGCCGGATCATGATTGATGGCATCCGTGTGCAGACTCCTGATAATACACAGATCGTCTACGATCCTTGAAGTGTAGGGCAGGAGATCGCTTACCCATACGCCGTTCTGGCCATACTGGGCAAAATCGAAAATGCTGCCGGCCAACGGAAACCTGGCTTGTCCTGCAGTCATTCCCGTTAAACGTTGCCCCTGCCGCACGGACTCGGGCAGATCCTGCCCCTGCATCTCGCGCAGCTTCGGTTTCGGATCAAAAGTTTCCAGCTGAGACGGTCCCCCGTTTTGAAACAGATAAATAATACGTTTAGCTTTGGGTGCAAAATGCGGGAGGCCCGATATGATCGCTTCTTCCGTATCTTTTGATGAAAAGAAATCGGGGATCAACAGGCTGCCCAGCGCCGCACCTCCAATGCCCATTCCCAACTTGGTCAGGAACCTTCGGCGGTTGACATTAAGGCCGTATTCATATGCTTCTTTTTCCATAATTCTTTTTTTAACTCGTCATTATTGATCTTTCTTCACTTATCATTCATCATTCACTACTCACGTCACGGTATACTTCACTACACTTTTACAATCGCTTCTTCCATATTGTATATCATACTGATCACTCTCATGAGCGCGGCCGTGCCAGCGATGTCAGCCGGGTTACCCTTGTGCGGATATTCGCCCACATCAATCACTTTTTGAGCGGCATCTTTTTGTTTCCTGAACAGTGACAATTGATCTTTATAATACTTTGTCAAAACCTCAAGTTCTTTGCTTTCCGGCGCGCGGCAGATGATGCTTTTGAAAGCCGTCGTGATGGCCTGGTCAGCGTCCTTGTGTTTTTCTAACAGTTGTTCCGAAAAAACTCTCGATGCTTCAAGCACCGTAGGATCATTCATCATTACCAATGCCTGCAGCGGCGTGCTGGTGTTGGTTCGTTGCACCTCACATTGGTCCCGGTTGCTGGCATCAAAAATGATCATGGAAGGCGGAGGAACGGTGAGCTTGATGAAGGTGTAAATGCCCCTCCGATACAAATCGTCACCATTGTCCGGGCGGTAAACGGTGAGCGTTCCGCGTCCGGAAGTGGCCCCTTCCCACAGACCTTTAGGCTGGTAGGGTTTTACGCTGGGGCCGCCGATCTCTTTAACCAGCAATCCACTGCTTGCGAGCACCACATCCCTGATGTTCTCCGCCGGCAGCCTGATGCGGGAAGCCCGTGCATAATACAGGTTATCCGGATCTCTTTCCAGGTGTTCTTGTTTCACCTCAGAAGACTGCCGGTAGGTAGCAGACATGACGATTTTTTTCATCAGGCGTTTGATGTCCCAGTCATGCTCCATGAAATCCACTGCCAGCCAGTCCAGCAATTCAGGATGTGTGGGCAGATTGCCCTGCATACCGAAATCGCCGACCGATTTTACGATGCCTTTGCCAAAAATGAGTTCCCATATCTGGTTTACAAATACCCGTGCCGTGAGCGGATTCTTTTTATCAACGGTCCATTTGGCCAGGCCCAGTCTGTTTTTCGGGTATTGGGTGGTGTCATACTCCATCACGGCAGGCAAGGCGCCTGCAGTCACCACTTCTCCATGCTGATCATAAACGCCTCTTTCAAGAATATAAGTGGTGCGCGTCGTGTCTTCCAGCTCGCCCATTACCGAAACCTGTATCGTGCCGGTGTCTTTGCGATTGATGAAGGTTAACAGGTTCTTCGTGTCGTTGTCCGACAAGTATAAGATGGGCGTCTTCGCAGGCTCGCTGCCTACCAACCCTTCCAGTCCTTTCTCCTTACTGTTATTAAAAAACGCGAACATTTTATAATAATCTTTTTGAGAGATCGGGTCGTATTTATGATCGTGGCATTGGGCACATTCGACCGTCAGGCCCAATACCCCTTTGGTGTAGGTCTTTACTTTATCCAGGTTGTATTCTACCCGGTATTCTTCAGGGATAACGCCGCCCTCCTCTGTATATTTATGGTTGCGAAGAAAGGCGGTCGCTAATATCTTTTCTTTCGAAGAATCTGGTAACATATCTCCGGCAAGCTGCCAGGTAATAAACTGGTCGTAGTGCATGTTTTTATTGAATGCGTGGATCACCCAGTCCCGATACGGCCATTGTGTTCTGCGATCATCATCCTGGTAACCGTAGCTATCAGCATACCTCGATACATCAAGCCAGTGAATAGCCATTTTTTCACCATATTGGGGCGTTGCCAGCAATTGATCCACCATCTTTTCGTAGGCGGCTTCGCTTTTATCGGCTTCAAATTGTTGTTGCAATGCTACGCTTGGCAAAAGCCCCGTCAGGTCCAGCGATATCCTTTTTAGCAGTGTAGCCTTGTCCGCCTCTTCGCTCGGTTCAAAATCCTTCACCTGCATTTTGTCGGCTATGAAATAGTCGATCTCGTTTTTTGCCCAATCTTTATTGTCAATCTCAGGCAGGGGTGCTTTTTCGGGCGTAATAAAGGCCCAGTGTTTTTCATATTTGGCACCTTGCTCGATCCACTTGGTCAGCACCGCAATTTCCTGCTCGCTCAGCAGGCCAAGATGCGATTCCGGTGTGGGCATCTGGTACGCAGGATCGGTAGAAGTAATTCTTTTGATCAGTTCGGATGCTTCAGGCTTTCCCGGAACGATCGCGAAGCCGCCTTTCGTCTCCTTCAAAGGCGCTTTGGCAAATTGCTCGATATCAAGCCTCAGACCTGCTTCCTGCTTTTTTTCGTCGGGACCATGGCAGGCAAAGCATTTGTCAGACAGGATAGGTCGCACCTCATAATTGTAGCTCACCAAATCCGCTTTGGAAGCCTTCGCATTATTGTTGTTCTTACAGGCAGAAATAGTAAAAAGAGACACCGCAGCGACTAGCACAATAGCAGCCACCACGAGAAATAATCTCATCTTGCAAAAAGGACGATACATTTTGGAAATCAATTTCATTTTATAGTTGCAGATTTGAACGCCGAGAGCTACTCAGTTCAATAGGCAAAAAGCAGAGCACATCTATCTACACAATAGCACAGCAATAAATGGTAAAGATATTATATTTATTTCTTTTTTTATATGGATTATACTTTTTTCCTTATGGATTATACTACGATAGCATATGGCTTTTTGATAAAAGAATTTAAAAAAAACGGGCGTAAAGCCAACTTCTCAGGCCGAGATACAGGCGCTCCAATGGCACTGCAACAAGATAATTATTTTTTCGGACAAATCTCATTTCATCTTAACCGGTTGATTGATTTTGTTTTACAGAACAACCGTCCTCAGGCTGTTTCGTTACGCTGCCTCCGGGGCGGGGTATTCAGCACTGGGAGTGCCTGTACCGCGCGGGTTGCGGATAATAAAATTTAATGTATTCAATGTTTATGTTACCTTTGCCCTCTTTTTATGACAACATTTGAATCGTTAGGGATAGAAGAAGGCTTACTTCAATCTCTTGAAACTATAGGTTTCGTTACTCCAACTCCTATCCAGGAAAAAGCCATTCCGGTTTTATTAGAAGGTACAAAAGATTTTGTGGGACTGGCTCAAACGGGTACGGGAAAAACCGCGGCATTTGGCTTACCCTTGTTGCAGTTGATCGATAAGACCGAGCGCAGGCCTAAGGCCCTGATCATATGCCCGACCAGAGAACTTTGTCTCCAGATCACCACCGACCTCGAGAAGTTTAGCGGTAAAAGCAAAGTAAGCGTCACCGCTGTTTATGGCGGTACGTCTATCTCGCAGCAGGTGCGTGACCTCAAAAGAGGGACGCATGTAGTGGTAGCTACGCCGGGCAGGCTGATCGATCTGATTGAGCGGAAAGCCATCAATCTCGAAGATATTAATTATGTCGTGCTGGATGAAGCCGACGAAATGCTCAACATGGGCTTTAAGGATGATATCGAATTTATCCTTAAAGAAACGGTAAACCGTCACAGCATGTGGTTGTTTAGCGCGACCATGCCGCCGGAAATCCGCCAGGTGAGCAAGCGTTTTATGAATGCACCCGCAGAGATCTCTGTCGGAAAAGTGAATTCAACCAACGTCAATATTGATCACCAGTATTTCCTGACGCAACATGTGAACCGTTATGAAACACTTAAAAGGATCATTGATTTTAATCCCGGCATTTACGGGATCATATTTACCAGAACCAAGGCGGACGCGCAGAATATCACGGAACAGCTGATACGCGAAGGATACGATATTGACGCTTTGCACGGAGATCTTACCCAGGCACAACGCGACAAGGTGATGGGGCGTTTTCGCGAGAAGTCGTTGGAACTGCTCATTGCTACGGATGTAGCCGCCCGTGGTATTGACGTGCAGGGCATCACACACGTAATCAATTATGAGCTGCCGGATGATACGGAAGTGTACACCCACCGCAGTGGCCGTACCGGTCGGGCGGGTAGAAGCGGGGTATCCATTTCTATCATTACTCCAAGAGAAGTATACCGGCTCAGGCAGATCGAAAAGCTGGTTAATAATAAGTTCCATAAAATGGACATCCCCAGCGGAAAAGATGTTTGCCGCAAACAGTTTTTCCATTTTATTGACAAGATGCTGAAAGCCGATATCAGCCACGGAGAATATGAGACCTACCTGCCTGTGTTGAAAGA
The DNA here is from genome assembly GCF_055693045.2 of Niabella sp. ZPM-14. NCBI lineage: Bacteria > Pseudomonadati > Bacteroidota > Chitinophagia > Chitinophagales > Chitinophagaceae > Niabella > Niabella sp. ZPM-14. The sequence continues at coordinate 919,486 of NZ_CM181148.1, read as the reverse complement.
GAAATTTGAGGGCGTTGAAAAAGAAGAGATCCTGCAGCGTGTGGCAGCCCTGGAATTTGACAGGTTCCTGAAGTATTATGAAAATGCGGCTGATCTGAATCAGCGTAACGACAGGGAGCCCAAAGGTACACGTGAAAGACAGGGCGGTAAGAATTTTGCAAGAAGCGGCAACTACCAGCGCCTGTTCGTGAACTTAGGAACGAAAGACGGTTTTTATAAAGCCAGTTTCCTCCAGTTCATTCTCGATATGAGTGGTCTGAATAAAGAAGTGCTCGGCAACATTGACATGAAGGAAATGAATAGCTGGGTAGAGATCGATCCTGCAGCAGGTAAAAAAATGATCCGTGCCCTCGATGGTAAAAACTACAGGGGCAGAAAGATCAGGATGAACGACGCCGCTACCGGCGGTGGCCGTCGCAGGTAATCAGGCCTATCGGATGATATTTGAAAGCCGGAGCAATTTTGTTCCGGCTTTTTTTATGGTCAGACCGGGACGGTCAGACCATAAAAACCCTTTTGCCTGACGGTCTCCGTCTGACAAAAACTAACGTTGTTTAGCTGTTCAGATTAAACATTTATTTTATCTTGAACTTGCATGGTGTCGACTGTTCGCTCTGACGAAATGCGAAACTGTTTAACTGTTTTGTTTCCTGGTCAGACCAGGACGGTCAGACCATCACAATTCTTTATCTGACGGCCTCCGTCTGACAAAGAATTGTACTCCGCTTCGCCCAGGCTAACATCCACTTTCTTTGAACTTGCACCGCATCAACTTTTCGCTGCTGTGAGAGGCCAAGCTGTTTTATATATTATATTTATACAAATTTCTGGCTGTATGAACTTTGAATTAACCGAAGAACAACTGATGATCCGGCAGGCCGCCCGCGACTTTGCTCAGCGTCAATGCCTGCCTGGCGTCATCGAGCGCGATGAGCAGCAACAATTCCCAAAGGATCAAATAGCTCAACTGGCTGACCTGGGCTTTTTGGGCATGATGGTTCCGGAAAAATACGGTGGCGCGGGCATGGATACGATCAGCTATGTATTGGCAATGGAAGAAATTTCGAAAGTCGATGCGAGTGTAAGCGTATGCATGAGTGTCAATAACAGCCTCGTGTGTTACGGATTAGAAGCGTTTGGAACGGAGGAACAAAAACAACAATATCTTGTGCCATTGGCCAGGGGTAAGAAGGAGGGGGAGTTGTACATCGGCGCTTTTATGCTTAGTGAGCCGGAAGCTGGTAGCGACGCCACTTCGCAGCGAACCACAGCAGAAGACAAAGGAGATCATTACCTGTTAAATGGTACCAAGAACTGGATCACAAACGGAGGCACAGCGTCGGTATATCTGGTGATGGCACAAACAGACCCGGCAAAAGGCGCAAAAGGGATCAACACCCTGATCGTGGAAAAAGACTGGCCGGGCGTTACCGTAGCTGCCAAAGAAAATAAATTAGGCATACGCGGCAGCGACACGCATACCGTCATGTTCAACGACGTCAAAGTGCCAAAGGAAAACCGCATCGGCGATGATGGCTTCGGGTTTACATTTGCCATGAAGACTTTGGCCGGAGGGCGCATCGGCATTGCATCCCAGGCTTTGGGCATTGCCGCCGGCGCCTATGAGCTGGCTAAGGCCTATGCTAAAACACGTAAAGCTTTTGGTACAGAAATTATGAATCACCAGGCCATTGCTTTCAAGCTGGCGGATATGCACATGAAGATAGAAGCGGCAAGGTTATTATGTCTGAAAGCCGCGTGGGAGAAAGATCAGCACAAAGACTATACGATCAGTTCGTCTGTGGCCAAGTTGTTTTCTTCTGAAACAGCTATGTGGACTGCGATTGAAGCCGTTCAGGTTCATGGCGGCTATGGCTATGTAAAAGAATATCATGTAGAGCGTCTGATGCGCGATGCTAAAATAACCCAGATCTACGAAGGCACGAGCGAAGTACAGCGCATCGTGATCAGCAGAGGCATACTGAAGTAACCGGCTGCTTTTAAACGAGGTCGCCGGGAGGCGATAATATTATGATGGGCTGCATCGGACCGGATGCATATAGGATTTATTGTGCCTTTGTCGAATGCGTACACAGCCGCAACGGATGAATACAGTTCGGGTGCGCAATTAAGATGCTTTATATTTACGTTTGATTTTTTGGAAACAAGTGGATGATCCGTTATTGGGAAATGGCTCAAATCCCGACGAGATCTTTTTTGCGTTCTTCAAAGGATATTGTCAGGCAGTGACCTGATGTTGAAAAAATATTTGCGTTCTTTGCGTAAATTTTTTCCTTCATAAAGAAGGGGGAATCATTAAAAACAACGAATATGAGTGTGATCGAAACGACACTGCTTAAAAAACAATACGGTGGCAATTATGTTTTGAAAGGCATCGATCTGCAGGTGGATGCAGGCATGATCCTCGGCTATATCGGACCCAACGGCGCAGGAAAAAGTACCACCATAAAAATTATCACCGGTATTATCGATGAGTTCGATGGCGAAGTGACAGTGATGGGCATGGACGTAAGAAAGGAACCGGTGGAGGTTAAAAGACGTATCGGTTACATACCCGAGCAGGCTGCACTGTATGACGCACTGACGCCTGTTGAATACCTGAAGTTTGTCGGAAAATTATATGGCCTGACGGATGAAGTTATCGCTAACAAAGGGTGGGAGCTGCTCAAACTTTTTGATCTCGCCGATAAAGCCGAAATGCGCATGAACACTTACAGTAAAGGCATGCGCCAGAAAATATTACTGATCAGCGGCCTGATACACAACCCAGACATCGTGTTCCTGGATGAGCCTTTGAGCGGGTTAGACGCGAATGCGGTGATCCTGGTGAAAGAAATATTGCAACAGCTAAAACAATCCGGCAAGACGATATTCTATTCCTCTCACATTATGGATGTAGTTGAAAAGATCAGCGACCGCATCATCCTGATCGACAAAGGCCAGATCATCGCAGACGGAACGATAGAGTCGTTAAGAACGCGGGCGCAGCAGGGATCTTTGGAAAATATTTTTAAATCACTCACCGCCCTTGATAGCGAAACGACGAACACCGCCAGGGAAATCATCGAAGTATTAAATAGCTGACTTTATGGATTCTTTTTTTCTCAGAGTGTTTTTTGGTCTCATCAGGCTTTTCCCGTTGCCCGGTGTGAATCTCGACCAGGTCTACAGGATCGCCTCGACCAAAATATTAATGGACCGGAGGCGGACGCCTGCTACCTGGAAACGATCGCAACAGAAAGAGACCAGCAATGGCATGTTGATGGCCATGTTCTTTTATGCGCTGATGGGCTTGTTTGTCGGCTTGATGGTAATGGGCCTGCCATCTATCACACTCGCGATGATCATTACCCATGGGTATCTTTTGTTCATGCTGATCATGACGCTGATCACTGATTTCAGCAATGTACTGCTCGATAGCTCCGACTCCCAGATCATCCTTCCGAAACCCGTGACCAGCCGTACTTTGCTGGTGGCGCGCACCCTCCATATCGGGGTGTATCTCGGACAGTTGATAGTATCCATTATGATCTTTCCGATCATTTTTACCTTTATCACCTATGGAGCAACCGTAGGAGTGGGTATCCTGCTCACTACACTGCTTACCGCCGCGATCGGTATATTCCTGACCTATATTTTGTACGGATTGGTGTTGCGCTATACGAGCGAGCAAAAGATAAAAGATATCATCGGGTATTTCCAGATATTCATGACGATCTTCTTTGCTGTGGGCTACCAGATCATTCCCCGGTTGATCAATCTGAACGAACTGGACCAGAGTTTTGATTTGAGCTGGTATTCCTATCTGCTGCCCCCGGTTTGGATGGCCGGATTGCTGGAGGCCTTGCAGACAGGGACTTTCGACGCTGCTCATATCGGGCTGATTGCCTGCGCCGTATTGGTGCCGCTGCTTTCCGGGTTTCTGATAGTCAGGTACCTGGCTCCGTATTTTTCAAGATTTATGTCGGCTCCTGCAGAAGGGGGTTCCCTGAGCAAAGCCACCGCTAATAAGCCGGTCAGTAGTTCTTTCGGTGAAAGGCTTTCAGGCCGGGTCTGCCGTTCGAACCTGGAGCAGGCTTCCTTTGCGCAGGTCTGGAAGATCACGGGCAGGGACAAAAATTTCAAGATACAATTCTATCCCGGCCTGGCTTACATTCCCGTTTTTATCTTCGTTATCTTCTTCAGGAATTTTGAAAACATCCGCGAAACGTTGAGCAATCTGCCTGACGGCAATATGTTCCTTTGGCTCTTATACCTGGCCATGTTCTCCGTGACGTTGAGCCTGACGCTGGTGAGCTATTATGAACAATACACAGCGTCGTGGGTGTACCAAAGCGCTCCGATTGAGCAGCCGGGCGCTTTGATCCATGGGGCGATCAAGGCATTGTTGTTTAAATTCTTTGCGCCGGTCTATGCAGTGATGAGTGCTGTCACCCTTGGAGTGTGGGGCGTCGACACCCTCGATGATATTATCCTGGCCGGCTGCAACAGCGTGTTATTGTTTTACATCAGTGCTTTGTTATCGACTCACTATCTCCCTTTTTCGCAACAACCCAACACTAAGGAGCAAGGCGGGCGATTTCTCGCCGTGATCGTGAGAATGCTGCTTATCGGGATGTTGGTCGGATTGCATTGGCTGGCCCTGAGAGCGACCTGGGTAGTCTGGGCTTTAATACCGGTCGCCTGCGCGGGAAGCTGGTGGGCCGCGACGCGGGTGAAAAATATTCCGTGGAGAAAGATTGTACTTTAGTCAGTTCATTGTTTTAATTGCCTCGTTTACATTTGCGACATGCGTTATAAAGCTTTCCTGTTTGACCTGAACGGTACGATGATCGATGATATGAATTATCATATCAAAGCCTGGTACCGTATATTGAACGACCTCGGTGCAGGCATCTCTCTTGAGCGCACCAAAGAAGAGTGTTATGGTAAAAACCATGAATTACTGGAGCGTGTATTCCCGGGCAGATTTTCTGCCGAGGAGAAAAATGAAATGAGTGTAGAGAAGGAAAAGCAATACCAGCAAGAATTTGCGCCGCATCTTCGTTTGATCGATGGGTTACCGGAGATGTTGGATGTCTATCACCAACAGGGCGTAAAAATGGCTATCGGCTCTGCTGCGATCATGTTCAATATTGACTTTGTTTTAGATGGACTGAACATCCGCCCTTACTTTGACGCCGTAGTAAGCGCCGATGATGTAGCGCATAGTAAACCAGATCCTGAAACATTCCTGAAATGCGCGGAAGGGCTCGGGGTGCCGGCCTCAGCATGCCTGGTGTTTGAAGATGCACCCAAAGGCGTAGACGCGGCGCTGGCAGCCGGGATGGACTGCGCAGTATTGACAACCATGCACACCTGCGAAGAATTTCATCAGCCTAACATCATTTCTTTTCAGAAAAATTATATCAATTTCTCGTTGTAAAAACAGATGACACTTTCACTGTTCTGATGTATAGAAGCCGCTTTATCCGATAGTGTACCGCAATTCAAATCAGTCCAACCCCTAATCCTCACCAGCCTACGCACGAGGCTGGTAGCCGTGCTCATTAATTTTGGTCAAACGATTGCACAGCTTTTAGGTCGGCAGAAGCCTTATCTTCAAACCTGAATGAGCGAATGCTCACCTCTTTCAACCAAGATAAAATATACAACCGGAATGAAACGCCCCTGTTATTTTTTAAACAGGGGAAGGTTATAGATGATGTTCCCAGTCCGAGCCGAAACGGCGGGCATCTGATCTAATCAAAAAAATAAAACATACAGATGAAAAGAAAATGGATCTTTCTGTCGCTGGCAGTCCTTGCCTCCCTGTTATCCCGCGCGCAATCGGCGTCTGAATTAAGAGATGTTTACCAGGACCTGTCGGTCTTTGAAACGCCCATGGCAGTGTCGTTGAAGAAAAACATTAAAAAGTCCGATATCAGCAAGATTCAGAATGATCAGTTGCGAAATACGGCTTTGGCATTGCTGAACAAAAGTTACGACACAAAATACCGGCTTGCCGATTATAAGGCCTGGCTGGAGCCTACAACGTTGGGGCAGCAGTTAATGATCGGTGACGGCTATAGTAAGTATGAAGGCATTACGGGTATTTATCTGCCCGTGGGCAAACATATTGTTTTAGTCGATGGGATCGCAGAGGGAAGCGAAGTGGGCTTGCTGGTGCCCAATTGGAACAGGCGAGCACCGGAAGGGATCAAACCTACCGAAGACCCGGCGGGCTGGGGCATCCATAAGCAAAGATTTGCGTTGAGAAACGGCGTTAATATTATCAACGTTCAAAAAGCAGATGGACTGGCCTATGTTGATTTTTATTCGGACGAACCCGAAAAAGAAAAACCAGTCCAGGTGCATTTTGTAAACGCCCGGGTGAATGGTTATTTCGATGTCGCTAAAAATAATAATGAAGACTGGAATCAACTTATTGACCATGCTGTTTACCCGGTCATTGATGCGAAAGGGAGACATATCCAGATCGCCTACCCGGCAGAAGCCTGCAAAAAATATGCGTATGGGAAAGGCGTGGAACTGATTGCTAATTACGATTCATTGGTGTATCGTCAACACCGGATCCTCGGATTGATCAAGTATGATAAAGTTCCGCAGAATCACATCCTGGCGCGGGTGAACTATAATTACTACATGTTCAGAGACGGTGATGGCGTGGCTTACATGGGAACCAATCCCGGTAATGCAATGCCATTGGTGGTGGATCCGGCTCGCGTGATCAAGGGCGATCCCTGCTGGGGTTTCAGCCATGAAGTAGGACACGTGCATCAGTTGCGACCCTACCTGAACTGGGGCGGTTTGGGAGAGGTAAGTAATAACATATTTTCTCTGTATGGTACCACATCCTTTGGAAATAAAAGTCGTATCAGTGAACAGGGCAACTATCAGAAAGCCCGCGATAGCATCATTGCAAGGAAGATCTGTTACCTGCGGGATAAAGACGTCTTCAACCGATTGATTCCCTTCTGGCAATTGCAATTATACTTCATCGGTCCCGGCAATAATCCTGATTTTTATCCTGATCTGTTTGAGGCGTTTAGAAAACAGGGAAATGCGCAAAGCGCTAACCAGCGCGGACGCAGGGGCGGCGGCTGGGGTGACCGAGGTAATAATCCCGCGGTCTATCAATTGAATTTTGCTAAGACCGCATGCGAGGTAAGCAAGACAGACCTTACCGAATTCTTCGAGAAGTATGGCTTCTTCTGGGTCGGACAATTTGATTATAATGACTACGGAAATTACAAGTATGAACTGACGCAGGAAATGGCGGATCAATGTAAAGCTGAAATAAAAGCGATGAACCTGCCAAAGCCGAAAGTAGATTTAACGACGCTGGAAGATTAAATGTCAGCACAAAATATTTATGTAAGCCTGGTATAATGATGCCAGGCTTATTTTTTGATGATAGCGATTGCCTGTTCCAATAGCTCGTCTTTGCCGTTTTTAATGCCATCGATCGTTCGCTTTACTTCAATATCCGGGATGATACCGACGCGTTGTGTTTCCGTTCCGTCCGGATAATGCACGCCGATACCGCTAAACGCGGTGCGGATATTTCCCGGTAGATAGAAGTTAGATACATTCCCATCGGCTCCTGCAGTTGTACTGCCAATAACGGTAGCGTTGGGCGCCTTTCTGAAGGCCATCGTGTGAAACTCGCCAGAGCTCTGTGTTTGCTCATTGATAAGGATCACCACCTTGCCTTTAAAATAGGTCGGATTCCTTTTTCCGGCATATATGGATGAGCTGCTGGTAAACACGCCGGGATAGTTGAGACTGCCAATGGGAAATTTGGCAAAAGGTGTTCGCCGTGGTAAAAGTTTTGCAGCTAACGGGTAAATGATGAATTCGCCGGGATACTGACGGTTATCAATGATCAGCCCTTTAGCCTGTTCCAGCTGGTTGAAAACGCTGTCGAGCTGGGACTTCTTTATTTTACCAAGATTGATATATCCAATACCTTCCTGAACAAAAAAGAAGGAGCTGTCTTTTTGATGAGAAAACTCAGGGATGAACAGATGCATAATGTCTTTTGGCTGATCAACTCTGAAAAGTTGGGTCTCCAGTTTTTTTCCGTCGCGCATCAACGAAACAGCAGACACTTCCTCCTGACCGCGTAGCAGCATTCTTGATAGATCTCTTAATTGCGTTGGGTAATTAGATGCCGGCAGATCCGGCTTTTTTTCTTCGATGATTTGAGCAACCGTTTTACCTTCTATCGACTCGATGATATCCCCGACTTGAATGTTACTTCGTTTTGCTAATTCCTGATTCCATACTTTATTGACAATGGCCCGGTTGCCCACAAAGGTACAGGTGACCGGCGGAATATATTTACCGGTCAGGGAATCTCTGATCGGATTTTTACCCCAGATATTAGCATGAGTGTCATGTATCCTTGCAATCATCCTCCTGCAGGTAACGGTATAATCGGTCGCGTTTTTACAATTGATCATTGCCGGGATGAACGCTGTCAACACTTTATTCCAATCTTCACCGATTAGGTGTTTATCAGGAAACCAATACTCGATAATGTTCCAATAGCGAAAGAGCGAAAGTAGCCGGTACCCCGCATCGGGATAGGTGAACTGTGGATAGCTGTGCTCATTTTTAATAACCGGGTTGCCTACACCAGGAACCTGGGCCATATAATATCCTTCACCCTGGTGGCGGTTGTCCTTTATATAGATCAGTTCGCGCGACAGCGCATCTCCCAGTGACTGTGTGTTCTCTATCCAACGAAGATCCGGCTGATACAGCGCGGCTTTCAGCTCTTTGTCCGAACAGTTGCGACAGACCGGTGGCTTACCTATTTTGTCGAGAAGGCCCAACAGCAACTGATTCCTTTGCTCCGTATCCTGGCTTTTCAAATAAGCAGGAAGGATCCTGAACAATTCATAGTCCCAGTTGAATTGGCCGCCGGCTACGGCGGGATGATAATATTTCAGAAACCCCCACACTTTTCCCAAAAGCGCAAGGTCATCAATTCGCCCCGACGACAACGATGGGATATCAATACCGGATCCGCCGGCAAAGGCAGTAGTGTCTGCTGTAGCGGCAGGCTTCGGTTTGCCGGATTGGGAGCAGGCTAGCAATGGAGCGGAGATCAATAGGATCAACAAATAATTTTTCATAACCTGGTTAGTTGTAATTCAAAAGTGGCATTAAGTTATAAAGTCTGCTGTATTTAAAATGTTAATTATTTTTGAAGCTTATATTTTGATTATGAGTGTACAGATGAATAACTATAAAGCGATCATTTCGGAATTGGCGTCGCAACATGTCACCCTCGTTGCCGTATCCAAGATAAAGCCCGCTTCCGATATCAAAGCATTGTATGACCTCGGACAGCGCGACTTCGGTGAAAACTATGTGCAGGAGCTTGTAGAAAAACAAGCGCAACTTCCGGATGATATCCGCTGGCATTTTATCGGGCACTTGCAAAGTAATAAGGTCAAATACATCGCGCCTTTTGTCCACCTGATTCATGGCGTAGACAGCTTTAATTTGTTGAAGGAGATCAACAAGCAGGCTATAAAAAGCAACCGGATCATCGATTGTTTACTGCAGGTGCATATTGCGCAGGAAGCTACCAAATTCGGGTTCGATGAACAGGAGCTGTTCGATATCCTTCCTAAGATACAAGATTTAAAACATGTACGGATAAAAGGTCTAATGGGAATGGCCAGCTTTAGTGATGATGAAACGCAGGTGCGCAGCGAGTTTGCGAGGTTGAAACAACTTTACGATACATCTAAAATCCAAAATCCTACATCAGAAATCCTCTCCATGGGCATGAGCGGTGATTATAAGATGGCAATAGAGGAAGGCAGCAATATGGTGCGCATCGGCAGCTTGTTGTTTGGCGCACGGATCTGACTTTAACGTTGCTTTAAGACACCCTTCGGTAACCAGATACCTCATGTTGTAAATCTAATGTCATATGAGGTATCTTTTCTTGTCCTGTTTTATGTGTTTGTCTATGGCTGGTTTCAGCCAGCAAGCGGACACCACTACAAAGTACTGCGAAATAGAAATAGTGAGTTCTGTATTCCGAAAGGGATGTGTCATTGTTCTTGAAAACGATGAAGGTTGTTCCGTTGTCAAAGACGCAGACGGCAAGGATAAAAGATTTAAAACAAAAGTAGCGGCCCTGAACTATATGGCCGGCCTGGGCTGGGAGCTGGTTACTACCTATAGCTACGGAGAGAATCGCATTACGGGTGACTCATTTTATGTTTTTAAGAAAAGTAGCGCTGGTCAGTCGAAATAGGGCAAAAAAAATCACCCGGCCTTTGTTATAAAGACCGGGTGATGGATTCAGTTGTTTATTTTTTAATTTTTAGTAAACCGGAAGTTGGCAAAGTAATAGGTGATCTCCTGGGGCGGACTGAAAGTCCCTGAAGGCTCACCACCAATATTCATCACCACAACACGGTTGTGCTTACCTACGGCCTGGGAGAGATCAATACTCATATCCACCCAGGTTTGCAGATTATCATCTGTCAGAGTGAACCGGTCTTTTCCCCAATCCCAATACTGCTGGCCGAAAGTGCTTTCACCGGTATAGGACCACATAAAGTTCATGATGCGAGGCCAAAGTTTCTGATAAACGGCGTAAGTTCCGCTAACGGCAGCTTTAGGCGGGCCGTATATTTTAAACTTCAGGAATTTATAGTTGGCTACATCAAATTCATACTCCTTCGGCAGGCTCAATACAAACGAACTGTTCTTTGTTTTCAAGGTTGCCTTGATAACATTTTGTAAGTCGGTGCCTGCAGGGTAGGTGGTGGCAGGGGCTTGTAAATCCATCTCCCAATCTCTGGTTTGCACCCGGCCGTCCAGTAAAAACCTGAAATCAACCATCGCTTCAGCGGGCTTGCCTACTATTTCCACCAAACCTTTTTCAACATAAGGCGCTAACAGGTTGTCGATGCCCATAGAATTGGATAGGTATTTTACTTTTTGCAACGTACCCGCCTCCAGCAGATCGATGAGGTATTGCGCGTTAGCTGTTGACATATCGCCTACTCTTCTGGCGAAAGGTACGATGGCTCCTCCGCCGATAACGTCAGTCACATTGGCGGTGTACGTGTTGGTAGTCATTTCAAACATAGTGCCGCCGGTCAGGTCTATCTCTTTAAGATTCGAAAAATAGAAAAGGTCCTGTAAGGTCCTGGTGTGAACCGGGAATGTCAGCTTCTCTACCTGCGACACGGCATCCGCGGTAAATTGTGTGATATTATTGGCTTGCAATGCGGTCAGCTCGGCGGGAGTAAAGGCGGTTGAGCCGGTAGGCACATTGATATTGACCGTTTGCGAAAGTCTCAAGGTGTCAATGATGGGGACGCCATTTATTTTAGGAATGATCTTGTATTCGATAGCCATATCCAGGCGGCTACCAGACTGCAGAGGGTTGGCGAAGATCCTGGGGTTGGCTGCTCTTTCTCCTTCCCGGCGTACACCGTTCTTATCGGTATAGGCGAATTCCAATCCATAATAATCGAGCAGGATAGAAGACAACCCGTTTGGCCAGCTCAGGACCGCAGAAGCAGGAGAAGTGAGTATTTGCGGCTGCTGTATGACTAACGTAGAAAAGTCGCTTTCTGTGTAAGGTATCAATGCTATTTCCTGGGGCACTGACTTGTTGCCCTGATCATCAATAGTAGACACTTTGAAACGATACAGCTTGGATAGCTTCAAGTCGGTGATATTGATCCAGGATACCAGCGAATCTATTATCAATTCTTTGTTATCATATTCTATCACTGTCTTGACGGCTTTACCCAGTCTGATATCTTTTGAGGGGAGGCGACCGGCTTTCATCAGATCGAGCTCTACACGCTCATAACCTATGCGGCCGATGATGGTATCGTATCGCCCGGGGTAAACGATTTCTCCTGTATACTGCTCAATGTTGTCATACATTTTACTGCAGGATAAAATAAACCCTACCAATGCAAATAGCAGTAAGAATTTTCTTTTGTACATAATAACGAGTTTATAATGTTTTATTATTGAGCCTTGCGACCGAATAAAGTGATTTCAGAAAGACAGTTGGCATCGTCTAACGTGTAGTTTCCGTTGAAGCTTTTCAGCGCCTCATATCTGAACCAGCGTGTGCGTTTGGTATAAGCCGGGTTGTCGGGGTACATGTAGGCCAGATCGCCCGCCTCTCCCAGTTTGACAAATTCCAGCTCGGTAAGCCCGGTAGGGACGGGTATCTGGTGTTGTGTTACCAATTCCCATGCGGCAGTCGCATCATCCCAGATATAAACATTGTATAGGCCTACGTTTTCATTGCGATAGTATTGACCGCGTTGCACGTTGGCTAAACCGCCCGAGTGACGTTGTGTAGTAATGATACGGCTGATCTCGTAATAGTCGCCCAGATCAATAATGAAATTCCAGGGCATGTTTCCATTAGCAGCGAGACCTGTACGGCCGCGACTGGCTGTGTGCATGAAATTCAGGTTGTCACCGCGGTCGATAACACCATCGATCACTTTTGCATTTCTTCCTTCCAATCCATTGCCAAATACCATTGGTACGCCACCGATCGAATCGTTAGGGTTAGGCAGTACCCAGCCTTGCTTGGGTATCTCAATGTCTTCAAGCAAAGTGAGCTCGCCTTTGTCAATGCTCTCAGTAATATTGCCATACTTATCTTCTACGCGCACTTTTACATTTACTTTCCCGTTGGTTCCGAGCCTGAGGTTGCTGACGAATCTCCGGTCAGAGGGGCGGTTAGAGGAAAAAACCGTAGTGAGATTGCGGTTTTCACCATTTTGGTTGAACTGATAATCTACATAAACATTCACGTTCTGCTCAAGTTCGTTTGCCCAGTCTAAAAAGAAAGAACTGAATCCTGCCTTTGCTGTGATGGTTTCGGCCACGCGTTTGTACGCAGGCTCCAGTGGCGTTACTTTTACGTCAAGGGGCTCAGATTCATTACCGGCGCGGTCTACCGCAAACAGCTGAACAGTGTACTCGTCTGTGCTGGCAAAACCATATACGTCGAGGGAGTCGATAAAGTAAGAGGCCAGGAACTCAAACGATTTACTGTTACTGTTGGTGTACACGGCTTTGACGCCCAGCAGGTCTTTGTCCGCGGGAATGGTGTAAAAAAATCTTGCTCCACCATACAAGGGTTTGTATTCTCTTAACGTGATCTTGCCGGGTGGCGTGCTATCGCCTTTTTCCGACTCAAACCGTTCTGTCTTTTTGCATGCATGTAAGAACAGCAAGCATAGCGGCAGTATGAATATGTTACTTTTCATTATAAATTTTTTATTGATTCTGTTCGATCCGGTATCTGCCGGAAAGTACCCGGATGATTGCATGCTATATTGTTGATCGTTCATAGAATATAATCACCCGGTTGTATGTTTATTTTTATTCGAAACGACCGTTCCGGACGTGTTCATTTCGGGAGGGTTACATGACGCTTGCTTGTCATCTTACCAACCCGGGTTCTGGATCAGGTTGCCATTCGTATTCATTTCATTCAGGTCGATCGGCGTTAAGCAATCTGTGATCGTGAATTTGCGTTGTTGCTTGATCGATAAAACGAAGAAGTCGGCTGCAGTGGTACCCGCATGGTTCCATCCCCAGATAGGTGACGAGAATTCTGTTACCGCTCTTTTATGGCGTAACATATCCCAGAAATGCTGTCCTTCAAATGCAAACTCTACTGACCTTTCCTGCAAAATGATGTCTCTTAATCCTTCTTTTGTAAGATGCTTGTTAGGCGTTTTAGCCAGCGAAGGATCGCTCCACACTACTTGCAGGTCGGGAATGCCGGCACGTCTGCGCACTCTGTTAATGGTTTCGTACACTTCGCCGGAAGGACCTGAATATTCGTTCATTGCCTCTGCTTTCATCAGGTATAAATCGGCCATGCGAATGAGGGGATAAGGATACTTGATCACCCTTTGCCATGCGTTCGATTGAGATTCAGGATGCACCAGCTTTTGTACGCCAATCCCTGTTGCCAGGAAGTCGGTGGTGTGCTGGGAAGAGTTGAAACCGCCATCCCGGTTCGCAAACATGATCGTGTTGATCCTTACCGTGTGCGCACGCCAGTATCCGCCTGTGATGCCGAGGTTGGCGTAGAAGCGGGGTTCCCTGTCCAGGTATAACTTAACGGTTTGCACGCCCGGCTGCATGATGCCAAACAACGGTGTGTAAGCAGGATCATTTTGTCCCGGAGTGGTTACCAGTTCGCTTTTTCTGTTCACATCAAAGGTCAGATCTTCTGTAATCGGAAGCCCGTTCTTGGTGTAGTACCGTTCGGCCATCTGGTATGTCGCGGCCATCCATTGCCAGGAATAAGCCGGTGTGTTCACGACGCCATCGCCATAACCTGGTGGGAGCCTGATGTTTGAGCCATGTGCTAATTCTCCCTGGTTGTAATAATCCAGGTTGGAATAACCCCACACCACTTCTTTGTTCCAGGGATCGCAGATAAGCATGCGCAGGTCATACAGCTTTTTCATATGTTCAGGGTTCTTTTCAAAAGCCTCCCTGTCGTAGATGTAAGGTTCTCTTTCGTAAGTATACAGGCCATGACCATTGGCTTCGGCGGCGCTGATCGCTTCGTTGATGGCGTCGATAGCGGCTTTCCATTTTTGTTTGTCGTATTGAATAGGGAAAAATGGCTGACCATCATGATCCATAAAGTCGCCAAAATATTCCTGGTTGCCATTGAAGAAGGGGCTGGCTCTGAAGAATAATACCCTTGCTTTAATAGCAGTAGCTACCACGCGGTCTATTTGTCCCAGCTCTGTGATATCCGCTTTTTCTTTCAGGTCTGGAATGGATTCGTTCATTAAGTTGATCACATAACTGAAACAGTCTTCCACTTTAGAACGCGGGATGAAAAGCTCCTCCTTCTCTGACTCGGGTGAGGCGGCTACCGTAGGGATCACGATAGGGCCATACCGCTGGATCAGCAGGAACATGTAATAGGCTTTGAGCACTTTCACCTGGGCTTTCCAGTCTTTCAGTTCGGTATCGGTCATATCTCTCACCTGGTCGATATTGGCTAAAAAGACATCGGCTTGTCTGATGGCTTCATAGAGCTTCTTACCGCCCTGCGTACCGGACCAAAGTCCCAATTGAGGGTCTGACGCGGTTTGCAGGCCACGCATGATACGCATCGCCCTGAGGTCGCCGGTGTTATTGTTCAGGTCAAGCCGGCCTACCCATTCGTCACCCAGTGTCCAGGTAGTGAGATGCACTTTATCATCCTGCGGCATATAGCTATACACTTTAGCCAAAGCGTCCCAGGCATTTTCCCTGATATTAAAGATGTTTTCGAGTTTCAGCGTGTTGTCGGGCACGATATCCAGGTATTTCTTACAGGATATGGCAAACATCGAAACAACTAACGCTATAATTAAAATCGTACGGTTCATTGTAAATGTTTTTTAGAATATCAATTGAAAGCCTATGTTGTATCTTTTATTAGGAGGGTAGGCGAGGCCGTTTTCTCTAACCTCGGGATCCCACAATTTGAACTTGGAAAAAACAAGCAGGTTCTCGCCGGTGAAGTAGATCCGGCTTCCCTGTTTGATGCCCCAGCGTTGCAGGATCTTGGGGCTGTAGCCCAGCTCCACAGATTTCAATCTGGTAAAAGATCCGTCTCTTAACCACCAGGAAGATTGCTGCGTATTGTTATTGATGGGTTCGGTAGATAACCTTGGCCAGAACGCATGAACGTTAGGGTCGGTTTCGCTCCAGTAGTCATCAGCGATGATCGCTAAAGCATTGCGGCGGTTAGCGAATGGTGCAATACCGTAGCGGCCTGCGCCGGGGTTCACTTCGTCCGTTGCATTGATAAAGAAAGAAGTGCGGGCGCTTCCGTTAAAGAAGAAAGAAAGGTCTACCACTTTGTAAAGGATCGATGCACCAAAACCGTACTGGATCTCAGGTACAGTGGGATAGCCCATCGCAACCCGGTCGTTGTCGTTGATCACCCCGTCATTATTGATGTCCTTGTATTTGATATCACCAGCCATATAAGGACCAAAGTCCTGGTAAGGTGAGTTCTGTATTTCGTATTCATCAACAAAAAGCCTTTCAGCTACCAGGCCCCATTGCTGGTTGATATTGCTGCCCAGTCTTTTCAGGTATTCATCGGGGAAATCTTTCTCATCGATTTTTACCAGTTTGTTCGTGGCATACGTGAAGTTACCTCTCACTGAAGCCCATATATCAGGTGTGATATTTTTCTGGTAATCGATCGATGCTTCAAAACCTCTGGATTTTACTTCGCCCACGTTACCGCTGATGGCTGCTTCGAGACCTGCAGTGGAAGGAAAGTTTTGTCTTACCATGTAGATCTTGCTCCTGGTATCAGAGTAAATATCGAATGTGGTTTTCAGGGATTCGTTGAACAGGTTCATCTCTAATCCCATGTTTATTTTTTGAGATTCTTCCCAGGTAATATTCGGGTTGGCGTACCTGTTTACAGTGTAACCTGGATAAGCATTCATGAAGTCTGCACCCCAGCGGTAGCCGGTAGGAATCGTGCTGGTACCTGTTGATAAACGTATGTCAGACAGGTAGAAGAAACGACCGGCACGGCCTGCAATCGCATCGTTACCCACGATACCCCAGGAACCTCTCAGCTTTAAAGTGCTGATCACATTTTGCAAAGGTTCCCAGAAACGCTCGTTGGAAACCGTCCAGCTACCACCCACAGAGGGGAAGAAGCCGTATTGCTTGTCACCGGTGAATTTTTCTGAACCGTTATAAGCGTAAGCAAACTCTACTGCATATCGTCTGTCGTATGAGTAAGTGGCCCGACCGGAGTTACCCATATTTCTTTGAGGCAGCGTTTCGTAAATAGAAGTATTGTTACCGCCGGTAAGCAATTCTTCCTGCATCATACCTACAGTCATCAACGAAATATTGTGACGGTCAATGATCTTATCCCAGTTGAAACGTGCTTCGAAATAGGTCAAACCATTCGCATCGCGTCCGGGGATCACGTCGCCCAGGAAGAGCTGTGTATTCGTGGGTGTGAGCGGAAACAGGGTGTGTTGCCTGGTAACCTGGTCATAAGATTCAAGATCGTAAAAGGAAGGAGAGTAATACCTCAGGCCGGAGTATCTGCCCCAGGTCTGGATCGAAGCTTTTCCCTGCACCTTCAAGCCCTTAAGTATAAAATCCAGGTCCTGCATCAACGTGGCCTGGGCAATGATCGTGCTTTCATTTCTTTTTTCATATCCCCTGATCATCTCCGCATAAGGGTTGATCTTGATAGCTCCGTTTACAAACGAGCTTCCGAAAAGGATGTGCTCTGTAAACTGGTTCGCGCTGTCGGGTTCATATACTGCGGGGAAATCTACAGGGTTGCTTTGCATCACCATGCGGAAGATGTCAGAAGCCGACCTGTAAGGACCGTTGTAATTTTCAAAACGTCCGCTGATCCTCGTATCCAGCTTGGTCGATGGCGTAAGTTTGAAGATCACGTTCGAGCGGATAAAGGAGCGGGCGATTTTAATGTTATTATTAAAGTTGCTGCGATTGTCCACCTTTAATAATCCCGACTCTCTGTCTACCCCTGCTGACACGTAGTAAGTAGCCACTTTACCGCCACCGGACAGGTTCACGTTGGCTTTCATATTGGTGGTGTAAGGATTGAACAGCTGCTTGTGCCAATCAACATTGGGATAGATCATCGGGTTCTCTCCCGATGCAGTGGATTGTATTTTTTGTTCGGAGTAATAGGGACCTAATATGGGGTCTCTGGTTAAACGGGCCTCATTGTACAGCTTCATGTATTGCACACCGTCGAGCATTTTGATGGTGCGCACCGGAGCCGTAGCGTTCACATCGATCCGGGCGCTCACTCCCAGAGGCCCGTCTTTACCGGACTTGGTGTTAACGATGATGATACCATTGGCTCCGCGTGCCCCATAGAGTACCGTTGCTACGGCATCTTTCATGATCGAGAAAGATTCGATGTCATCCGGTTGCAGGCGGGCCAGGTTGTCCGTAGTCGACTCGAAACCGTCGATCAGGATCAGCGGTGAAGCCTGGTAACCAAATGTGGTTACGCCTCTCACGAAGAACTGCGCATTATCCGCGCCCGGTTCTCCGGAGAGCTGGTAGGAAATGACCCCCGGTATGCGCCCCGCGAAGGAGCTCGTAAGGTTGGAAGAGGGAATGCGGAGGTCCTTGGCATTGACCGTGGTGATGGCGCCCACCACACTGGCTTTTTTCTGCTTACCGAAGGCTACTACCGTGACTTCGTCAATTTCACTGGCCTCGTCGTAAAGCAGTACTTCCACAATGTTTTTGTCGCCGACCACCTCCTTGTGTGATCTCTTCCCCACAAAGGAGAAGGTAAGCGTGTCGCCGACAGATGCGGTGATGGAAAATTCACCGTTGTTGTCGGTTTGGGTTTGGAGCATCGTGCTGGACACACTGACACTTACTCCTGGGAGCGGGGCATTGTTGTCACCGTTTTTGACAACCCCCGAAATCGATTTTGCATCCTGGGCAAAACAAGCCACATGCAAAATTCCGGACAGCAGAATTCCTAGAAAACTGATTCTCATTTTTGATTGGTTATTTTGATTTGTTAAGGGCTTAATTATATAAGCAGATCAAGCAAGCGTTTCGGAGGAACTTTTGGTTTTTTGTTTATGGGCTATCGTTATTCCGAACCGTCGTTATGTTAAAGATGTGGTAAAAAATAATACCTTCCAAAAAAAAGTGTAACTTTTTTTGTAAAAGGAAGCGCTGCTGCTAAAAGGATTTAGCAAAACTGCTTAAATGTTATGTTTTGATGAAATGTGGCTTAGAACCGGGTGGTCACCTGCAGTTGCGCTACGTTGTTCACTGTGTTAGCCCCGGACCCTTTCACAAAAACGTTCATGTAGCCGGCTTCTACATCGATCTTGGGAGAGATCCTGTAGCCCGCAGCAATATAGGCCCTGTTTTGATCAAGGAAGTGGTTATTGGTATTTTGCTGGTTGTGAATATTGGCAAAGACCTCGTTCTGCAATGCGGCGAAAGGTCCTTGTTTAAAGCCGTTTTCCGCAGCGATCAGCGGCTGCACGTGCCGCAGGAAATAACGGAATCGTTGCGCAAATACCCTGTTGTTTGCATTCGCTTTTTCAATAAAACGTTGTTCCAGCCGGAAACGATGGCTCAGGTTGCCGGTAAAGACTGGATGCGATATAATATATTGTTCCCAGATACGGTGCTCGGTAAGTGTGTTGCGGGCGCTGCCGTCTGTCTTCGTGAATGTCGGTGTATACAGATAGCCTAAGGTGACATTCTGGTTGGATTTGATATAGTAAGTCAGACCGGGCCTTACCAGTACGTTACGGACGCCATCCCAATCGTCGTGGCTGCGGACCTGGAGGTCAAAATGCAGTCCCCATTTCTCATTAAACTTAGTGCTGTTCATAAAGAAAAACCAACCGGTTTGCTCATGATTGGTCTGTGCTTTTGAAACATGATTAACAAATAAGATCAGGATGATAGCGGCTGCAAATTGTTTAGTCATTTCTTTAATGAATGGTTTAAAACGGAAGGGCGAAGGTAATACAAATCGCTGAGACGAGGCGCCCGTAGGAATTGGCTCACGCATCTAAAATAGTAACGCACCAAGAGGACAAGTGTTTTAAAGCAACTTTTAAAATGAAAGATGGGTGATATTAAAAAATGCACCGCTCAGGTGCATTGTATTTTTGTTGATAATGATATTGTCTATCTGGATGTGGTATCGTCAGGTCTTACAGCTTTGTATCTGCGCTGCCCTCTTCGCTGGCGATATCCAGGATATCGAGGAAGTTGTCAGGGGAGGAGGGGGTATTGCTGCTGGCCATTTCTTTCTGCCATTTGGAGATCTGATCGTCGCAGCTGTGATCGGCTCCTGCGATACAATCGGCCATATTACTCACTTTGCGGGACATGCGCACAACGTTGCCATCCTGCGTCATAAGAATGATATAACGGTTCTGTAGTTCCTTGTTGCGCTCGATAGAGACACTATATGCGTTTCCGAGATTTGTTTTAATACCTTGCAACACCTGTTGAGGTGAATTAGATACTTTTGGCGTTGCTGTGGCAACACCCTCCGTGCTGACAGCAGGAACCTGCGATCCGTTACCGGCGGTGTACGTGGGCGTTTCATCACGCAGAATGAAAAACGCTGTTACGCTGATGATAGCGATAAAGCAAGCTGCTGCGGCATATTTCAACCAGCCATGATGCATGGGAACCACCAGCGAAGGTTTTTCGCCATCCAGCTCTTTTCGGATGTCCATCCAAACAGTACCAGGAGGATTAACCTGCAGGTGCGCCAGTTTGCGTTCTATCGTCTCTAATGCTTTCTGATCGTCGAGTTCTTTGGTAATGTTATCCCAGGCGGCTGCAGGAGGGGGCATCTCCAGACGGGCCAGTTTTTTCGCCAGCAGGTGGTCATCTGCCTGATCGTCCAACGTCCCGGCAATCTGGTTCCAGGCAGCCGGAGGCGGTGTTACTTCGATATTGTATAATGATGAGGCGATCTTTTGTTCCTGGTCTTCTTCGTCAAGGGAAGCGGCGATGCGGTTCCACAAGCCCGCCGGAGGTGTTACCTCAAGAGAGGAAGCAGCAGCAGCGAGCGCCTTGTTCCGATCCAACTCATCCAGTTCCGCGGAGATGTTGGTCCATGCGTCAGCCGGTGGCACTACTTCTGATTCATATAATTTCTTAAGGCTGTTCATGGTAAATTTACTTCGATCTGTCTTCAATATGTTTTCTTACTAAATCCTGTAAAAGTGCTTTTGCCCTTGAAAGCTGAGATTTACTGGTGCCCTCACTGATGCCCAGCATATCCCCGATCTCTTTGTGGGAGTAGCCCTCTACAACATACATGTTAAAAACGGTGCGATAACCTGGAGAAAGACGCGTGATCAATTCTAAAATATCCTTTTCGGCTAATTCGTCCAGCGCGGATACATATTTTCCCTCGATCGTATTCTCTTCTTTTTCGGTAACTGGCTGCAGGTACTTTTTTCTTCTGAAATATTCGATAGAAGTATTTACAAACACCCGGCGAACCCATCCTTCAAAAGAACCATCGCCTCTGAAACTGTCCAGTTTTTTGAAAACCTTGATAAACCCATCCTGTAAAATATCCTGTGCTTCTTCCGCATTGGAGGCGTAACGTAGGCAAACTGCATACATTTTAGGAGAGAAACGCTTGTATAGCTCCTCTTGCATTCTACGATCTCCTTCGATGCACCCTGTAATTAAGTCGCTTTCTTCAATCGTATGGTTGCGTATCGGTTCCAAATTTCTTAAAAATTTAAAAAGTTTTTTTTCAAACGTACATAAAATTTCTCATCAATGACGGCAGCGGAAGATGGTTTCCACATTTTTATGATATTCTTGAGGGGTTGATCTATAAGCTGAAACCCACCGCTGACGCGACCTTTTATGGACGCTGATTCTCGCTTTTCAGCCATGCCACCAGCTGAGCCAAAGCCTTGGCCCGGTGACTGTACTCCTTCTTGTCTTCGATGCTCATCTCTCCGAAACTCAGGTTGCTTCCGTTGGGTATGAAAACAGGGTCGTATCCGAAGCCCTGGTTGCCCCGGCGTTCTTCGGTGATCTGTCCCTCACAGACCCCTTCGAAATAATATTCTTTGCCTTCCATGATCAGCGAGATGACGGTCCGGAATCTCGCACGGCGGTTGCCGACGCCCTGCATTTCCTGGAGCAGCTTGTCGATATTGTCTGCATACCAGGGTTCCCCGTCGGAATATCGTGCACTTTTAACGCCCGGTGCGCCGTTCAGTGCTTCCACCTCGAGACCGGTATCTTCACTGAAACAGTTTTTCCCCGTGAGATGAAAGATCACGCTGGACTTCTCCGTGGCGTTGGCCTCCAGCGTGTCATGAGGCTCGGGAATATCCTTTTCGATGCCCGCTTCCTTCAGGCTGATGATGTCAAATTCATCGGTCAGCGCGTTTCTTATTTCCTTTACCTTATTGATATTATTTGTAGCAAAAATCAGGGTCATAAATTAAATATTTTTTTTAAACCGGTCCACAACAGGCCTTTCGCCGGTTTATCGTTTTGCAGCTCTTCCAGCGGCGCTGCCTGGATCACGGTGTAGTTGGCAAAATGCTGCACCTGGTAGGGTGGTATATTAAAGGGCAGTCCGAATTCCTGGGAGGTAATACCGAATAACAACACCACTTCTGATTGAAAGTGATCCAGGATCTGGTTGCTGTCTGCCTGTTCGTAATTCTTCATATTGATCAGCGCCACGTCATTGAGTCCGAGATGGCAGGCTTTCAATAATTGTGTCAGGAACTCCAGCTGCGGATCGGGGAGGTTGGGGATACCGTCGTAGACCACCGCCACCAGTACCTTCTTTTGATTGTGCCCTAAAACTTTCCATTCTTTAGGAAGCGGGGTATTTTCTTCTTTTTCCGGATGGGGAAGCAGCGAATCGCTCTTTTTTTTCGACTCAATAAGACTGGACGGATAGAGTTGCGTTAGCAGATAGGGTGATAAAGTGATTTCGTTCAAGCTCATACAGTGCGGTAATTTTAACGCGTGTTCGTATCTTCGCAATAACAATAATAGTCAAAAATAACATTTTATGGTAGAGGCAGTTCAAATACCTGTACAGCGCATCAAAGAAAGTAAATTAGCTCAGGTAGATTTTGCGAATCTTGGTTTTGGTAAGTATTTTTCTGATCACATGCTGGAAGCAGATTATGTCAACGGCGAATGGACCAGCGTCAGGATCAGGCCTTACCAGGAGCTAGGGTTTCTTCCTGCTCTATCGGTCTTACATTATTCTCAAACCATATTTGAAGGGCAGAAAGCTCATAAAGACGAGAATGGTAATATTCATATTTTCAGACCTCATGAAAACTGGAAGCGGATGAACCGCTCGGCAGAGCGTATGGCAATGCCGCAGATTCCGGAAGAGATCTTTATTGACGGGATGAAACAACTGATCGAGCTGGATAAGGATTTTATCCCTTCGGGCTATGATGAATCGTTGTATATCCGCCCGTTCTTGTTCGCTTCGGAAGAAACGCTGGGCGTAAAAGCTTCTAATTCTTACAAATTCGTGATCATTACCGGTCCGGTAGGGTCATATTTCTCCGCGCCCGCGCGTATTTATGTAGAAGAAAAATATACCCGCGCTGCGCCGGGAGGAACCGGGGCCGCTAAGACAGGTGGTAACTATGCCGCTTCTTTGCTGTCATCCGCCGAGGCGAGAAAACTGGGCTACGACCAGGTACTTTGGATGGATGCTATCGAGCACAAATACGTGCAGGAGGTAGGCGCTATGAACATATTCTTTATTATAGGTGATAAGATCGTTACGCCGGATCTTACAGACGGAACGATTCTCGGGGGCATTACGCGCCTGAGCCTGATCGAAATGTTTAAAGATGCGGGTTATGAAGTAGAAGAAAGACGGGTATCTATTGATGAGATCATTGAGGCTTATAAAAGTGGCCAGTTGAAAGAAGTGTTCGGATCAGGAACGGCGGCCACGATCAGCCATGTAAAAGAGCTGAAATACAAAGACTTCGTAATGGAGTTTGATGTAGAGACGATGACTATTTCGGCAGCGATGAAGACCCAGTTGCTGGATTACAAGGAGCATAAGCTGGGAGATAAGTACGGTTGGCTGGAGAAAGTGTAGTCGCTCCTTAAAAGATCTAAAAGTTTTTGATAGCCTGCGGCTGAAATCGCAGGCTATTTTATTAAAAAAGGTCTGCTTACATTAGATCTCGAAAATAGATACAAATTATTTTGTTGATTCAAATTCTTACCCTACCTTTGCCGTCCAAAAATTAAAGGACAAGGAATGCCTACAATTAACCAGTTAGTACGTAAAGGAAGACAAATCATTAAAGCGAAGAGCAAATCAAGGGCTTTAGATCAGTGCCCTCAGCGCCGTGGCGTTTGTACACGTGTATATACTACTACACCAAAAAAACCTAACTCAGCGCTTCGTAAGGTAGCGAAAGTGCGTTTAACTAATAAAATTGAGGTCATTGCCTACATTCCGGGAGAAGGCCACAATCTGCAGGAGCACTCTATCGTGTTGATCCGCGGAGGAAGGGTAAAAGATCTTCCAGGTGTACGTTATCACATCGTTCGTGGTAGCCTGGATACTGCAGGTGTAAAAGACCGTAAACAAAGCCGTTCCAAATACGGTACTAAGAAGGCAAAAAAATAAGTTGACAGTTATCTGCCGGGTGGCCGATGACGTTATTGAAAAAATATCAGATTTAAATAATTAAAGATAATGCGTAAAGCACAAGCCAAGAAACTCCCTTTAGCGCCAGACCCTAAGTTTAATGATAAACTGGTTACACGCTTTGTAAACAACCTGATGTGGGAAGGTAAAAAAAGTGGTGCATTCACTATTTTTTATGATGCGTTGGATAAAGTAGCCAAACAAACTAATGAAGATGGCTACGAGGTTTGGAAAAAGGCATTGGCAAACGTTACTCCTGCTGTAGAGGTTCGCAGCCGCCGTATTGGTGGTGCTACTTTCCAGATTCCTTCAGAAGTACGTGCCGACAGAAAAACTTCTTTAAGCATCAAATGGCTGATCCGTTATAGCCGCGAGCGCAATGGTCGCAGCATGGCTGACAAGCTGGCCAACGAGATCGTTGCAGCGAGCAAAGGTGAAGGTGCCGCTTTCAAAAAGAAAGAAGATACGCATCGTATGGCTGAAGCCAACAAGGCGTTCGCTCACTTCAGAGTTTAAAAGTTTATTTCTCTCCATAGAGAAATCGGAAATAGCTTTAAAAGCCCGTCGACTTTTGTCGGTGGGCTTTTAACGTTTGCTGAACACCTGTTTCTTTTAATTTTGTTTCGCCTTTCCGGATGCATGCCGGATACGGATGGTGAGCCATACACGGTTGAACCTATAAAAACAGAGGAATGAAGTACTGCTTACTTACGATATTATTTTGTGTCTCGATATTCATATCCGCCCATGCTCAATCCCGGGCCGAGCAGCTAAAGGAGTATGCCATTGGAAAACGCTATCCCGATTTCCAGGTAAAAAAGGAAAAGGAACAAGTAACGCTCAATGATCTTAAAGGCAAAGTGGTTTTTATCAATTTTTGGTTTGATAGTTGTCCGCCGTGCCGCGCGGAAATGCCGGGGCTTGACTCTTTATACCAGTCCTTAAAGGATAGCAAGGATTTTGAATTTCTGGCGCTTACTTTCGAAGATAACCCCACCATTAAGTGGGTAAAGAAAAAGCGCAAAGTGAATTTTCCCATGTATTCTATAAGCGCACAGGAGTGCCGGCGATTGAGTTTTGGTGCCGGCTATCCCACGAATATTATCCTGGACAAGCAAGGCGTGATACGATACATCCAGGTCGGTGGCCATCGCAAGAAGGAGCAGGCAACGGAATATATTCTCAACGTGCTTCGTCCGAAGATCATGGAGCTATTATAAAAAAACGCAAGTCTATTGTCCCGCTTTCAACTGTGCTATCAGTGAAATGTAATCCTGCATGGCCGCGTCCTTTGTAGTGCCTTTCATGTCACTCCAGGCGTCGTGCTTGGCTTTATTCACAATGTCGAAGGGATTGGAAGGAGGGTCAGTGTTGATATCGCCCACTGTGGCCTGTTTGTACAGTGCATACAATTTAAGTAAAGTAGCGTTGGAAGGTTTTTCTGCTAACTGCTTACTTTCAGTTACTGCCTTTTCAAATTGTTGTATAAGGTCCATCGTTTTTTTGTTCAAGATAATAGAAGCCCGGGACAAGAAAGCGCACGGACAAAAATCTTGTTCGCCGTCAACAAAAAAATGCCACCGGTAGGGTGGCATTTTACAAACAAACAAAAAGCGTTATTGAGTAATTTCAGTAATAGCTTTTCCGACGCAGCCGCTGGGCATTTGGATGCGCAGTAACCCGGCGAGCGTGGGCGCTATATCGGTCATATTCACTTCGCGGTTCGTTTTACCGGGCTTTACACCCCATCCCATCCATACCAGAGGGATGTGCGTGTCAAACGGGTTCCAGGTGCCATGTGTGGTTCCGGTGCCGTTGTAAGCACTTTCAAACCAGCCGGGAAAAGGGATGATCTGTACAGGACCGGACCTTTTTGCATTATACCCGTTGATAGCCCGCTCTTTAATGGCCTCAGGGACGGGTTCCGCGCCGATATTCTCCACATCGATGACAAACTGCAGCTCCGGCTGCTGTTTTAAGTATTCGATTGTAGCCGCTTTAATAGCTTTATAATCCAGTTTGTTCTCGCGGATCTTCACGTTGTTGAAGTTGATCTGGTAGTTGTTATCAGATAAGACAATTTTGTCTTCTTTAAATTCTTTTTTCAGGGCTTCGTTCAATCCGGCAATGATCTTATTGCTTTGCAGGAAGTCGGCCGGCATTTTATTCTCTTTCAGAAAATTGATCGAATGGGCGGCCCCATGGTCGGCGGTGAGAAACACGAGGTAGTTGCCTTTACCCACTTTTTGATCGAGGTATTTAAAGAAGGCGCCCAACTCTTTATCCAATCGCAAATACACATCTTCTAC
Organism: Niabella sp. ZPM-14; assembly: GCF_055693045.2. Lineage (NCBI taxonomy): Bacteria > Pseudomonadati > Bacteroidota > Chitinophagia > Chitinophagales > Chitinophagaceae > Niabella > Niabella sp. ZPM-14. Next base: position 892,897 of record NZ_CM181148.1, on the reverse strand, counting down.
TTCGATGGAATTAGGCCCGAATTTGTGGCCTACATAGTCGGTCGATGCGCAGTTGATAGTCAGGAAGTCGGTAGCCGCGCCGTTCCCGAGATTGTTCCCATCCACTGCGGCTTTTGCAAAGTCGAGCGTTAAGGTGTTGCCGTAAGGAGAAGTGCGGATCACATCTCTATCTGTTTTGTACAGGTCACTCAGGTCGTGAGGAAAAGAAGAAGTTTTTTCACCTTTGAAACGGCCTTCCCATTTTACATCATCCGCTGTGCTTTGTTTGTAAGTATTAATGGGATACAAGGTTGTCCAGGGTTTGGAAGTTAGCCTGGTAGGCTCGTCTTTAGCGTTGAAATCCTTCACCCATTGGGGAAGCTCATTCATATACCAGGTACTGGTGATGAAATCTCCTTTCGCATCGTCAAACCAGAAGGCGCCTGTGGGATTGTGGCCCGCCGGCAGGATCGATGCCCTGTCTTTCAGAGAGACGCCAATCACTTTTGATTGAAAGTTAGTAGCCAGGCGAAGCTCGTCCGTAATGGTGGTAGCCAATAAATTCCTGGGCGACATCTTCCCGGCTTTCGAGCTGCTTCCTACTGCGGTAACAGTAGAGTCATCAGTGCAATAGACGCTCTTCCCGGTGGCCTGGTCCACCCAACCGTTGCCGGCAATACCATGAATAGCAGGCACAGAGCCGGTAAACACCGTCGTGTGCCCCACAGCGGTATAAGAGGGAATATAATTGATAAATGCATTTTCACAGCTAAAGCCTTCATTTAGCATGCGTTTGAAACCGCCGTTGTTATCATAACGATCATAATAGCGATACAAATAGTCCCAGCGCATCTGGTCAACTACAATACCTACAACAAGTTTAGGGCGTTTAAGGGGCTGGGAAAAAGAGCAAAAACTGATACTTAAGAGGAGAAATGGGAGCAATAAACGTTTCATTAATAATACTTTTTTCCAAAAATAGGAATTGCATCATGGAAACGCCCAATAAATTTATGATGATAATGTTAAGCAGGGCAGGAGCGCCTGCTGCTCAAAGGATGCATGAAATCATTTACTCATGCACAAATAATATTACTGATTTTATACAATCTTACATCGCACTGGGGTACTTATGGAAGTAATATGCTTCCCAGTTCCGGTGATGTCGACTTCCTATAAGCCACCTTCAGTCCGTGCAGGTCAGTAGCTGTTATGATAGCTAATACCTATCAGGGCAAACCCAGTTCCAGGCCAAGGCTGGTACCTGTCCTTGAATACTCTTTCGCGACCACGCCATTTTTTAAGATTTGAGCCTTTAGTGTGGAGGTCGCAGATGCGCCCTTGGCATACACTACGATGTATGCATTTCTTTGTTTTAGTTGGTAGGTCTCACTCTCATACTCATTAGCTTCTGCTTCTTCCGGAACGGTAATTACCTCGGAAGCGCCGTCATCATTTGTGTTGTACCTTATCGAAGTGATTGTAATATCGTCTGAGCCCTCCAGGCGGTATTGAATATCATAGATGTTTTCGTCGATTTTCTCCTTGGTGCAGGAAGTGATGGTAGTTAAGCTCACGAGGAGGAGCAGAGCGGTTAGCCATTTACAATTCATATACATTAGTTTTGTGGCGCTAATATATGACAAATGTAGTATATATCATACAGCAAGAATTAACTTTTTTTAAGATGAGCTAATAATCTGTATGTTTTTTAAAAGGCAGCCTGCCCAATTGACAAACGTACTGTCCATCTTGATATCTAAAGGAGGAAGTATTTATGGTTACTGGTCCATTGCGGTCTTACCATTGTCCGGTGAGGACCTAAATGAGTATCTTTAACGAAGAAACAATCCGTTGGCTTTGGCCGGGCAACTGTTTCCGGGCTGCCCAATCGTGTTGGAACCGTCTTTTTTCAGGAAATTCAACTATTTGGTAAAATTAATTCTTTAAAAATTAGATTATTTCATTTCTTCACTGTACATTTGCACTCCCATTTCAAAAAGGGTATCTAACAATGTCGCAAAGAATCAGAATAAAATTACAGTCTTACGATCACAACCTGGTTGACAAATCAGCTGAGAAAATCGTGAAAACTGTACGTAGCACCGGCGCTGTAGTAACAGGCCCCATCCCTCTGCCTACACACCGTAAAATATTCACCGTTCTTCGCTCTCCACACGTAAACAAAAAGAGCCGTGAGCAGTTTCAATTAGCTACTCACAAGAGATTGTTGGATATTTATACGTCTTCTTCCCGTACTGTGGATGCTTTGTCTAAATTAGACCTTCCCAGCGGTGTTGAAGTTGAGATCAAGGCCTAAGGCCCCGCACGCCGGAAGCTCCTCAACAGGAGAGGCGATGCACCACAAGTTCTTATCAAAATAATTCGTTATCTCTCAACCTCCACCATCCGGCGGAAGGGAAAAGAGCACTAACACAAATAAATTCCTTCAGGTTCGCAAATCGGCGGGCAGAAGGTTACACATAAAACAAGCCGTTCAGGGTTTGTTTACTGTCAGTACTTCCTGAAAAGGGAAAAGGTTGACAGCAAACGGGGATCGATTAAAGCACGCATCTGTGCTTCAAGTCCCAATAATCCTGCAAGGCATAAAAATTAAAAAGATGAAAGGTATTATTGGGAAAAAACTAGGGATGACCAGCATCTACGATCCTTCGGGCAAACAAACCGCCTGCACGATCATTGAAGCAGGTCCTTGTGTTGTAACACAGGTTAAAACGAAAGACACTGACGGGTACGATGCATTACAGGTATCATTCGGTGACAAAAAAGAAAGCCGCACTAACCAGGCCGAAAAAAACCACTTCGCAAAAGCTAACACTACAGCTAAAAAGTTTTCAACAGAATTTCGTGATTTCTCAATAGAAAAAGCCTTAGGCGAAACTATTAACGTTGACATTTTCTCTGAAGGGGAAAAAGTTAGCGTTGTTGGCACGTCTAAAGGTAAAGGTTTCCAGGGTGTTGTAAAACGTCATGGTTTCCACGGGGTAGGTGAGCAGTCTCACGGTCAGCACGATCGTCAGAGAGCTCCGGGTTCTCTGGGTAACTCATCAGATGCCAGCCGCGTAATGAAAGGTATGCGCATGGCAGGCCGCATGGGTGGCGACAGGGTGAAAATGAAAGGTTTGAAAGTGGTAAAAATATTCCCTGAAAAGAACTACATCCTGGTAAGCGGATCTGTTCCCGGACACATCGGTTCTATCGTTTTAGTTCAAAATTAATTTAACCCCAAACCTGAACATATAAATTAAAGAAAATGCAAGTTGAAGTTTTAAATATACAAGGTAAGGGTACTGGTCGTTCAGTAGAATTGCCCGATGATATTTTTGGTATCGAACCAAACGACCACGTAATATACCTCGCGGTTAAGCAATATTTAGCTGCACAGCGTCAGGGTACCAACAAAGTAAAAACCCGTGCTGAGGTAAAAGGCTCCAGCAAAAAGTTACACAAGCAAAAAGGAACCGGTGGTAGCCGTAAAGGTAACATCCGTAACCCTTTATACAAAGGTGGTGGTACGATCTTCGGCCCTAAGCCCCGCGATTACAGCTTTAAGCTGAACAAGAAAGTAAAAGACCTGGCTAAGATCTCTGCACTTTCTTACAAAGCAAAAGAAAGCGCGATCGTAGTGGTAGAAGATTTAAACATCGATGCGCCTAAAACAAAAACATTGACCGGTGTATTAAAAGCACTGAATGTTGGCGACAAAAAACTGATGTTTGTTTCTGATGTGCTGAACGATAATGTAGAACTGTCTTTACGCAATGTACCTTCTGTTTTAGGTGTATCGCTGAGCGATCTGAACACTTACGACATCGTTAATTCAGAAGTAATTGTACTGACAGAAAGCGCTGCAAAAGTTTTCTCTGAAGAGGAAGAAGTGGTAGCCGAAGCGTAATAATATTATTTGGAATGAAAGAGGAGAGGTTTTGGAAATCTCAAGTCTTAAATCTCGAATCTCAAATTAAATAAAGATGAATCCTTCTCAAGTTTTAATAAAACCGATTTTAACCGAAAAGGCAAATGCACAGCAGGAAAAACTGCGCCGCTATGCGTTCAAGGTTGATAAAAGATCTAACAAGTTGGAGATCAAAAAAGCGATAGAGACTTTTTACGGTGTAACTGTAACCAGTGTGAACACTGTAGTAGCTCCTGCTAAAAACAAAACCCGCTACACTAAAGCCGGTTTTATCCAGGGTCGCAAACCTTCTTACAAGAAGGCTTATGTAACCGTAGCAGAAGGTGAAGAAATTGATCTGTACGCAAACCTGTAAGTTCATGGTTAATGGTTCCTCCGGATGTATTATCTGAACCATCAACTAAAAGAAAGGCAAACAACCGCCGCGAAGTGTTGCAATAAAAAACTGAATAGACGAAATTAAAATGGCAGTAAAGAAATTCAAACCGATGACAGCCGGAACCCGTTGGAGAATCGGGAATGCTTTTGCTGAAATCACTACCAACGAGCCTGAAAAAAGCCTGTTGGAAACTAAAAAAAGCACTGGCGGTCGTAACTCTTCTGGTCACCTGACAATGAGATACAGAGGTGGTGGACACAAGAAGAAGTATCGTATTGTAGATTTTAAAAGAGATAAGCGCGATATCGAGGCGACTGTAGTATCGATCGAGTATGATCCGAACCGTACCGCGTTTATTGCACTGGTTGAATATACCGACGGCGAAAAGCGCTACATCATTGCCCCACAAGGGTTGACTGTAGGCACAAAGATCATCAGCGGTGATGCCGTAGCTCCTGAAGTGGGCAACGCACTGAAGTTGAAAAACATGCCTTTGGGTACCAACGTTCACAACATTGAACTGAACCCTAACCAGGGTGGTAAATTATCCCGCAGTGCTGGTTCTTCTGCTCAGTTAACGAACAAAGAAGAAAAATATGCGGTATTAAAAATGCCTTCCGGTGAGTTGAGAAAAGTATTGATTAACTGTTATGCTACCGTTGGTGTAGTAAGCAACAGCGATCATAGCCTGCAAAGCATGGGTAAAGCCGGTAGAAACAGGTGGAGAGGTATCAAACCAAGAAACCGTGGTGTTGCGATGAACCCTGTAGATCACCCGATGGGTGGTGGTGAAGGCCGCGCTTCTGGTGGACACCCACGTAGCCGCACCGGTAAATACGCTAAAGGTGAGAAAACAAGGACAAAAGGTAAGGCTAGCGATAAGTTGATCATCCAGCGTAAAAACGGTAGCAAACTGGCAAAATAAAAATTGACAGATAACAGATGACAGTTGACTGATCAAAATGAAGCCAGGCTCAACAGAAATCAGAAATCTCAAATCAGAAATCAGAAATTAAAATATGGCTCGTTCAATTAAAAAAGGTCCTTATGTAGCGACTCACTTAGAGAAAAAAGTGTTAGCGATCAACGAAGGAAAAAATAAAAAATCGGTGATTAAAACCTGGAGCCGTCGCTCTACTATTACACCCGATTTCGTAGGCCACACTTTCGCCGTACACAACGGTAACAAATTCATCCCGGTTTATGTAACTGAGTTTATGGTAGGCCACAAGTTAGGTGAGTTTGCGCCAACACGCCAGTTCAAAGGTCACGCTGGTGGTAAATAATAAGAATAAGTAAAGAAATTATAACAAGGTAGGTTTAAAGCAGCGAGGACTCAAAACTTTAAACTTTAAACTTTAAACTTCTAAAATGGAAGCAGTAGCAAAACTTAGAAATTATCCGACTTCACCCCGTAAAATGAGGCTGTTAGCAGATCTCATCCGCGGTCAGAGGGTTGACTTGGTATTGGCTGAATTAGAGCACAATCCCAAACATCCTGCCGTGCCTCTTCGCAAGCTGGTGTTAAGCGCTATCAGCAACTGGAAACAAGCGAATGAAGGTGGTGACGAAACCGGATTGGTGGTAAAAACTATATATGTTGATGGTGGCAGAACTTTAAAGCGCATGCGTCCTGCACCACAGGGCCGCGGATACCGCGTACGCAAGCGTAGCAATCACGTTACTTTGATCGTTGACGTGAAAGGCGAAGAAGCTCCTAAAAAAGCTAAAGCTGCAACTAAAAAAACTGCCGCTCCAAAAAAGACAAAAGAAACTAAAAACGCATAACCAATAAACATGGGTCAAAAAGCAAATCCAATTGGTAACAGGTTAGGTATCATCCGCGGATGGGAATCTAATTGGTATGGAAGCAAAAGAGATTTCGCTTCTAAGTTGATAGAAGATAACAAAATCAGGACTTACCTGAACGCCCGTATCAATAAGGGAGGTATTTCTAAAATTGTTATTGAAAGAACTTTAGGAAAGTTAATCATCACGATTCATACATCCAAACCAGGTATCATCATTGGTAAAGGTGGTGGAGAGGTTGACAGGATCAAGGAAGAGTTGAAGAAGCTGACTGGTAATGACGATGTACAGATCAACATTCTTGAGATCCGTCGCCCTGAAACTGATGCGATGATCGTAGGCGATACTATCGCCCGTCAGATCGAAAACCGTATCAATTTCAAACGTGCTACAAAAATGGCTATTGCTTCTGCACTTCGCATGGGTGCTGAAGGAATCAAGGTAAAACTGAGCGGCCGTTTAAATGGTGCTGAGATCGCACGTAGCGAAGAATTCAAACAAGGTCGTGTTCCTTTGCATACGTTCCGTATGGATATTGATTATGCCAATGTATTCGCACAAACGGTATATGGTAAAATCGGTATCAAAGTATGGATCTGTAAAGGTGAAGTATTAGCGAAGAGAGACCTGAACCCTAACTTCATCGCAGGTAACGATAAAAATACCAGCGGTGGCGGAGAGCGCAGAGATCGTCGTGATGACAGGAGAGGAGAGCGCCGCGGTCAAAGAGAGAGAAAAAATTAAAAAGTATTGAGTATTAAGTATTAAGTATTGAGAGCGGGCAATTAATCAAGATCTGTAATCTAATACTGAGTACTAAAATCTAAATTATATGTTACAACCGAAGAGAACAAAGCACAGGAAAATGCAGAAAGGTCGCATGAAAGGCGACGCAAAAAGAGGTACTACCATATCTTTTGGTTCCTATGCTTTAAAAGCGTTAGACTCTCATTGGATTACTGATCGTCAGATCGAAGCAGCCCGTCAGGCACTTACCCGTAGCATGAAAAGGGAGGGTAACGTTTGGATCCGTATTTTCCCTGACAAGCCTATCACCAACAAGCCTGCAGAGGTGCGTATGGGTAAAGGTAAAGGTAACCTGGAATATTGGGCAGCTGTGGTACAACCAGGCCGTATCATATTCGAAGTAGATGGTGTGAGTGAAGAAGTTGCGCGCAGGGCATTACAATTGGCTTCCGGTAAATTACCGATCAAGACCAAATTCACTATGCGCAGAGATTTAGTCACTAATTAATTCGCCACTCTCAAATATAAAGTCATGTCAAAAAAGAAAGAATTTTTAGATAGCGTAAAAGGATTAAGTGTTGAAGATTTGAAAGTGCAGTTGGAGCAAGCCAAACAAAGGCTGAAAAAGCTGGAGTTTGCTCACGCGATCACTCCGCTTGAAAATCCGATGTCAATCCGCAGCCTGCGCCAGGACATTGCACGCATTCAAACATTGATCAGCCAGAAAAACACGGTTGAACAAGCATAAGATATTTTGATGTGAAAGCATCAAAACTATAAGTCAAAACGGCAAATTATTTAAAATGTCTGAAAGAAATTTAAGAAAAACAAGAATAGGGGTTGTTACCAGCAATAAGATGGAGAAAACCATAACTGTTGCTATCGAAAGAAAAGTGAAACACCCTATCTACGGTAAGTTTTTGAAAAAAACGACCAAGTTTCATGCACACGACGAAAAGAACGAGTGCAGCATTGGTGATACCGTTAAAATCATGGAAACCCGCCCGCTGAGCAAGTTGAAGCGTTGGAGGTTGGTTGAAGTTGTAGAAAAAGTTAAGTAAGATTAGAATTTAGTATTTAGATATTAGTATTTAGACTCTTATCTTAAAATACGATACTAAACTTTAGTAAAATATTGTAAAGAAAATGATTTTGGAAAAAGAGGTCTTAATCTATCATCTAAAATCTGACATCTAAAATCTAAAAAATGATACAGCAAGAAAGCAGGTTAAATGTAGCAGATAACAGCGGCGCGAAAGAAGTTCTTTGTATTCGTGTGTTAGGTAACAGCGGCCAGCGTTATGCCAGAATCGGCGATAAAATTGTAGTTACCGTTAAAGATGCAATGCCTGCAGGCGGTATTAAAAAAGGTACAGTGGCTAAAGCCGTAATTGTACGCACTACTAACAAACTGCGCCGTAAAGATGGTTCTTATATCAGGTTTGATGACAATGCAGTAGTGATTCTGAATGCCGCCGACGAACCAAGAGGTACGCGTATCTTCGGCCCTGTAGCCAGGGAACTCCGTGATAAAGGATACATGAAGATCGTATCATTGGCACCTGAAGTTCTATAATCCCCGGATCCCTGAACGGGATCAAGGCGGAACCGAAATATAATTATTTAATAAAATAAAATCGTCCCTTTAGGGATCTAGGGTATGAGCAACAGATTTAAACCCAAGTACAACATTAAAAAAGGCGACCAGGTGGTTGTGATAACCGGTGCGGATAAAGATAAAACCAAACCACGCCTTGTAAAAGAAGTATTGGTGGAAGAAGGTAAAGTATTGGTGGAAGGCGTTAACGTCAAAACCCGCCACACAAAGCCTTCTGCGCAAAACACTAAAGGTGGCATCGTAAAAAGCGAAGCGCCTATCAACATCAGCAACGTGATGTTGTGGGATGCCAAAGCCAAAGCGCCTTCCAAAGTAAAGCGTGAGCGCGAAGAAGGCAAGACTGTCCGCGTATTTAAAAAATCGGGCGAAAAAATTTAATCTTTTTAGCGATTAAAAACAACAAAGATCATGAGCACAAAATCATATACTCCAAGGTTGGCAGAAAAATATAAAAGCGAAGTAGCGCCTGCTTTGGTTAAAAAGTTTGCTTACAAAAGCGTAATGCAAGCTCCTAAGCTGGAAAAAATTTGCGTAAACCGCGGTGTGAACGGTGCTGTTACCGATAAAAAGCTGGTGGATGTGGCTGTAGACGAGCTGACAACCATTACAGGTCAGAAAGCGGTGATAACACAATCCAAAAAGGACATCTCCAACTTTAAACTTCGTAAACATATGCCTATCGGTGCAAGGGTAACTTTGCGCGGCGAAAAAATGTACGAGTTTTTAGACAGGCTGATCTCTGTTGCTTTACCCCGTGTACGTGATTTCAAAGGTATCAACGAAAAATCTTTCGACGGTCGTGGTAACTATACCATGGGTGTAACCGAGCAGATCATTTTCCCTGAGATCGATATCGACAAGGTAAACAAGATCACCGGTATGGACATCACTTTCGTAACCACTGCTCAAACAGATGAGGAAGCTTACGAATTGTTGAAAGAGCTGGGTATGCCTTTCAAAAATATTAAAAGAACCGCTGAGTAATTAATAAAACTGAATAAAATAAAATGGCAAAAACTTCAATAAAAGCCCGTCAGCTAAAAAGAGAAAAATTAGTTGAGCAATATGCGGCTAAAAGAGAAGAGTTGAAAAAAGCCGGTGATTATGCCGCTTTAGATAAGCTTCCTAAGAACTCATCTAAAGTTCGCTTAAAAAACCGTTGCCAGCTTACAGGTCGTCCTAAAGGCTATGTTCGTTACTTTGGTATCTCCAGGGTAGCATTGAGAGACATGGCGTTGAACGGTAAAATTCCGGGACTTAAAAAAGCCAGCTGGTAATTAAGTGAGATGCTGGATGCGTGATCCCGGATTTATTAAATTTTCAAAATCGGGCATCAGACACAGGCATCAGGTATCCAATATTAAATTAACAATATTCAATCTTAAATAAGATTATGGTAACAGATCCTATAGCAGATTTCTTAACAAGAATACGTAACGCACAAATGGCGGGTCACCGTGTAGTTGACATTCCTGCATCCAACCTGAAAAAGCGTATGACTGAGATCTTGTACAAGCAAGGTTACATACTGAAGTATAAATTCGAGGATGACAACAAACAAGGCGTTATTAAAATAGCTTTGAAATACAATGCTGATACTAAGCAGCCTGCTATCCAGAGCCTGGAAAGAGTAAGCCGTCCCGGTCTTCGCCAATACGCAAAACCTGCTGATATCCGCAGGGTGAAAAACGGTCTGGGTGTTGCGATCCTGTCCACCTCAAAAGGTGTATTGACAGACAAAGAAGCCAAAGCTCAGAATGTGGGTGGTGAAGTGCTGTGTTATATCTACTAAGAAGTATAAAGCAGCTGCCAATACATTAAGCCGGGCCTATGTAGGCTGATCGGTTGGCAGAAGGTAATAATAAATCGAAAATCTTTAAACGACAATCAAATGTCTCGTATAGGTAAAAAAATCATTACTGTTCCCGATGGAGTAACAGTTCAGGTAGCAAACGACAACGTTGTTACCGTAAAAGGAAAGAAAGGCGAACTGAAACAAGCCATCAATCCTGAAATCAAAGTAGAAGTTAAAGATGGTCAGGTGACATTGAGCCGTCCAACGGATCAGATTCACCACCGGGCACAACACGGTTTATACCGTGCATTGCTGGCCAACCTGGTTCAAGGCGTAACTGACGGATTCGAAAAGAAAATGGAGCTGGTAGGGGTAGGTTACAAAGCTACTAACCAGGGCAATCTGCTGGATCTGTCTTTAGGATATTCTCACAATATCATTGTTGAAGTTCCCAAAGAACTGACTGTGGCGACTGAGCAACTTAAAGGACAAAACCCCATCATCACTATTTCCGGTAGCGACAAGCAATTGGTAGGTGCTGTATGTGCGAAAATTCGCAGCCTCCGCAAACCAGAGCCTTACAAAGGAAAAGGTGTACGTTTTGTAGGTGAAATCGTAAGGAAAAAAGCTGGTAAGTCGGCAGGTAAATAAAAGTTTTAAGTTAACAAGTTGAAAAGTTAACAAGGTCTGCAAAGCCTGTCAACGTATCAACATATCAACTATATACAAGATGTCAAACGTAAAATCATTAAGAAGACTCAAGATCCGCCACACAATCCGCAGAAAGATCAGCGGTACTACGCAGAAGCCAAGGTTGGCGATATTTCGCAGCAACACTGATATTTATGCGCAGTTGATCGATGACAGCAAAGGAGTAACTATTGCTGCGGCGTCTTCAAAAGATAAAGATATTCAGGCTCAAAGCGGTACAAAAAGCGATAAAAGCAAATTGGTAGGCGCAGCTATCGCACGCAAAGCAGGTGAACTTAATGTTAAAGAAGTGGTATTCGATCGCGGTGGTTACCTGTATCATGGACGTGTTAAAGCCGTTGCAGACGGTGCAAGAGAAGGCGGTCTCCAATTTTAATAAATACTATAATTCTAAATAGAAATAATGTCAACAGTTACGTACAACAAAGTAAAAGCAAACGATCTTGAGTTAAAAGACAAGGTGGTAGCTATAAACCGTGTGGTAAAAACCACAAAAGGTGGCCGTGCTTTTAGTTTTTCAGCTTTAGTAGTAGTAGGCGATGGTAATGGTGTTGTAGGCCATGGATTAGGCAAAGCAAAAGAGGTTCAGGAAGCTATTACAAAAGGTATCGAAGATGCAAAGAAGAACCTGATCAAAGTTCCTATCTTAAAAGGTACTATCCCTCACGATCAGTGGTGCAAAGAAGGCGCTGCTAAAGTGATGATACTGCCTGCAACGCCCGGTACCGGTGTTATCGCGGGAGGTTCTATGCGTGCGGTTTTAGAGGCAGCTGGTGTACACGATGTATTAGCAAAGTCTATGGGTTCTGCTAATCCTCACAACGTGGTAAAAGCAACATTTAAAGCGTTAGCTATGTTGCGCGAGCCGGTAACCATTGCTAAAACACGCAACTTAGGTTTAAAGAAAGTATTTCAGGGATAAAAAGGCTGTTTCAAGTTTGATGTTTAAAATCAATGCATAGGCACAACTTTAAACACTAAACTTTAAACCTTAAACAAATTCGACATGAAAAAAGTAAAGATAACATTGGTAAAAAGCCCGATCGATCGTCCGCAGAGACAAAAACTGACTTTGCAGGCTTTAGGCTTAAACAAAACCAACAGCAGCAAAGAAGTTGAAGCTACTCCACAGGTGCTCGGTATGATCCGCAAGGTAGAGCACATGTTGAAAGTAGAAGAAATTTAATTTTTTGATTACGAATGTAGAATTTGAGGTGTAAGTGTTATACATTTGCAAACTTTAGTTCTACATTTATTTTTTTATAAAAGCGAGCCTCCGCTTTGAGGCGTAAGTAAAACAAAAGCAACAAGATGAAATTACATGAACTGAAACCTGCAAAAGGTTCTACACACAAAGAAAAAAGAATTGGTCGTGGTGAAGGTAGCGGATACGGTGGAACGTCTACCAAAGGTAACAAAGGTGGTCAAAGCCGTGCAGGTTACAAAAGTAAGATGGCACACGAAGGTGGCCAGATGCCTATCCAGCGCCGTGTTCCCAAAAGAGGCTTCAAAAACCCGGGTAAGATTACTTATAAAGTATTCAACGTGGGCCAGTTCGATCACTATGCAGAAGTATATGGTCTGACTGAATTTACTTTCGACAGCCTTTATGAGATCGGAGCTGTAGCCAAAACTGACAAGGTTAAGATCCTGGGAAACGGAGAGTTGAAAGGTAAATTCAACTTCAAAGTTCACGCTATAAGCGAGAAAGCAAAATCTCTTATAGAAGGGGCTGGCGGAACTGTTGAAATTTTAAATTAATTAGTATAAGTTATTTGACGCACTACGGGTGCGTCATTTAGCTTTGACGATTGTTTGATTAAGAGGAGACGTCTCTAAGTTCCCGGTCCGAATGCCAGCCGACGAAGACGTTCTGGCGGGTCGACCCGGATGAATAGTTCTGAAGGGAAATCAGCCGCGGGCTCTTGACCAATATCACTAAAAATTCAAGAGAAAATCAGGTGAAAAAATTTATTAAAACATTAAAGAATATCTGGAGCATTGAAGAGTTGAGGAGCAAGATCCTTTTTACTTTAATGCTTGTAGCCGTATACCGGATCGGTGCTCATATCACCCTTCCAGGTATCAATCCTATTGCTTTAGAACAGTTAAGCAAATCCCAAACGCAAAACGGTATCCTTGATCTGATCAACACGTTTGCCGGCGGAGCGTTTAACATGGCTTCTATTTTCGCGTTAGGGATCATGCCCTACATTACTGCTTCGATCTTTGTACAGCTGATGACTGTGTTGGTGCCTTCTTTCCAGAAGATGCAGAAAGAAGGAGAAAGCGGCCGTAAAAAGATCAACCAGATCACCCGTTACATCACGATCGTAGTAACCTTCGTTCAGGCTTTTGCTTATGTTGCCTACCTGCGCCAGACTTCCGGTCCGGCAATCGTTCCGGGCTACGGAGCTACCTACTTTACATTAACGACTGTGATCGTGTTAACAGCCGGAACCATGTTTGTAATGTGGCTGGGTGAAAAGATCACCGATAAAGGTCTGGGTAATGGTGTATCGTTGTTGATCATGATCGGTATCCTTGCTCGTTTGCCTCAGTCCGTTGCGCAAGAGCTGGCTTTCCGTTCAGAGCGTAGCGGTACTATTTTGATCTTCATTATCGAGATTGCCTTATATATCGCTATCAATATGGGTTGTATCCTGTTGATCCAGGCCGTAAGGAAAGTACCGGTAAACTATGCAAAACAAATTGTCGGCAACCGGCAGTTTGGCGGTGCAAGACAGTTTTTACCTTTAAAAGTAAACAGTGCCGGTGTAATGCCAATCATCTTTGCACAGGCGATCCTGTTTGTACCCACCTTGTTCACCTTAGGTAGCAATGGCGGAAACCTAAGTCGCATTTTTACAGATCATACCAGCGGTTGGTACATGCTGATCTATTCGGTGGTGGTGATAGGATTTACCTTCTTATATACCGCCCTGATCTTTAATCCCAAGCAGATCTCAGACAATCTGAAACAGAACAATGGCTTTATTCCCGGTGTAAAACCTGGTCAGCCTACAACTGATTATATCGGTACGATCATGGACAGGATCACTTTCCCCGGAGCCGTTATGTTGGCCTTCGTAGGTATCCTGCCTGGTATCATCCAATTGATCTTCGGCATGACACAAAGCTTCGCTATGTTCTTCGGAGGTACTTCACTGCTGATCATGGTAGGTGTAATTCTCGACACTTTACAACAGATCGAAACGCAATTGATGATGCGCCAGTACGATGGTCTCATGAAAAGCGGTCGTATCCAGGGCAGACAGACGGCCTCTGCGGTACAGATCTAGAATATATTATTATTGACATCGAAAACCCGGTAGCAAATACCGGGTTTTTTTGTGAAATTTGCAGGTTATGATCATAATTAAGACTGAAGAGCAGGTAGAGCTGATGCGTAAAAGTGCCTTGCTGGTAAGTGAGACACTAAGCGAAGTAGCTAAAATCCTTAAACCAGGTATCACAACCCTATTCCTTGATGAATTTATCGGGTCTTATATCCGGGACCGCAACGCCGTACCGTCGTTCCTGAACTATCACGGCTATCCTTTCAATTCGTGCATTTCTGTCAATGATGTCGTAGTGCACGGTTTTCCCAACAAGAAAGAATTAAAGGAAGGAGACATCGTATCAATTGACGTAGGCCTGATCCTTAATAAATGGCATGGAGACCACGCCTACACATTTGCTATCGGTGAAATTCCATCCGATGTGCAGCAGTTGATCCGGGTGACCAAAGAGTCGCTGTATAAAGGCATAGAAAAGGCAGTCAGCGGTAACAGGATGGGCGACCTGGCCTTTGCCATCCAGGAGCACACCGAAAAGAGGCATGGTTACGGAGTCGTACGAGAATTGGTGGGACATGGGCTCGGACAGAGCCTGCACGAAGACCCGCAGGTGCCTAATTACGGCCGTCGAGGCACAGGGACGATGCTCAAAGAGCGGATGGTGTTAGCTATCGAGCCGATGATCAACATGGGCAAAAAAGAGGTGTTTACCGAATCTGACGGCTGGACCGTTCGCACCAAAGACGGCAAGCCATCCGTTCATTTTGAACATGATGTCTGCGTGAGAAGAGGAAAGGCCGATATATTATCGAACTATTCAGCCATCGAGCAGGCAGAAGAGGAAAATGCGAACCTTTTTGTTTGCCGATAGCGGGAAATTTTCAGTTTCAATCAAAGCCTGAGCTTCTCAATTTTGTCATTAAACTTCTCAACATCACTCAAAAATCTCTCATAATAGTTGGCGGCGGTGCAGCTGGCTTTTTTTGCGCTATCAACGCAGCGAGGATGACCCCCTCGTTAAAGGTCACTGTGGTCGAGCGCTCCGATAAGCTGCTTTCAAAAGTGAAAGTAAGTGGCGGGGGGCGCTGCAATGTCACGCACGCGTGTTTCGATATTGTGGAGATGAGTAAAAGGTACCCACGCGGAAGCAATTTTGTCAAGAAAGCATTTCATCAGTTCTTTACCAGCGATACCATCGAATGGTTCAGAGAAAGAGGCGTCGCCTTGAAGACCGAGGCTGACGGCCGCATGTTCCCGGAAACCAACAGCTCACAAACGATTATTGACTGCCTGCTGCGGGAAGCTGACAAACATAATGTGCAGATCAGAATGCAGCGCACCGTCAAAGGTCTGGAAAAGGCAGGTGACGGCTTCCTGATACATCTCACAACCGGTGAAACACTGAAAGCAGATTATGTATGTGTAGCCACGGGAGGCTTTCCCAAAGCCTCTATGTTCGATTGGCTGCGGGATACCGGACATACCATCGCGACACCGGTGCCCTCCCTGTTCACCTTCAACCTGCCCAAACATTCTATTACCCAGTTGATGGGTGTAAGTGTATCTGATGCACTTATAAAAATTACAGGTACCAAACTGCAGCAACAAGGGCCGGTGCTGATTACGCATTGGGGACTGAGCGGTCCGGCTACATTAAAGTTAAGTGCATATGCTGCGCGGGAATTAGCCGACAAGAACTGGCAGTTTGATATATTGGTCAATTGGCTGCCGGACTATAACGAGCAGCGCCTGAAAGAGCAATTCCTGCACTTGCGCAACGAGAGCGGAGGTCAACTGCTCTATCACAAAAACCCCTTTGGCCTTCCTCAACGGCTGTGGGAGTTTTTTCTCAAAGAATGTGAAGTGCCCGAAACCTGCCGCCGCGCAGATCTGCAGGCAAAGCCTCAAAACGAATTGGTAAAGAAATTAACCGCATATCCGTTCTCTGTAAAAGGAAAGACCACGTTTAAAGAAGAGTTCGTTACGGCAGGCGGAATAACCCTGAATGAGATTGATGTAAATACCATGATGAGTAAAAAAGTACCCGGACTATTCTTCGCCGGTGAGATCATGGATGTGGATGGTATAACGGGCGGTTATAATTTTCAAAATGCCTGGACCACGGGGTGGATCGCTGCCCGATCTATCAGTGCTTCCAGTTAAAACACCTTATCACACCGGGTTTTATCTTAATTAAAATCTTTGGAAGACACCATCTATAGTCTTCTTCACAGTACCTTGGAGAAAGATTGAACCAACTACAATAGTTTTCGATTGCCGCCGGTCTTTGCTGCAATCCGCGTTTCATTCACCAGGTTGTGGGCCATCCGCGTAGGCTCAGGCATACGATAGGTACGCAGACAATTTTTAATGATCTCAACGCTTTGAGGAATACTGACCCTGTGCCCGGGCGAGATAAACAACGGCTTACAATTGCGTTTCGATCGGAATACGACACCAAGTTGTTCATCTTTGTCCATCAACGGGCTTTCTGAATAAGGGTCATTGGGCGGATCGGTGAAAGTGCCGGTCAGCCTCGATTTAGCACATCCTATCGATGGCATATCTGTGAGCAAGCCAAAGTGCGCCGCAATGCCTAATCGCCTTTTATGAGCAATGCCCTGACCATCCAGGATCATCACGTCCGGCCGGGTTTGAATTTTTTTCCACGCTTGTAACAAAGCCGGAATCTCGCGGAAGGCTAACAGTCCGGATATATAAGGGAAGCGGGTCTGAGCAATTACCGAAACGGTTTCCACAGGAACCATTTCCGGGTATTTCAAAATGATAATGCCCGCATACACTGTTTCTTCAAATTTATTAAACGAGATATCAGCGCCACCCACCAACCGGACCGGCTGATCAAACGGGGTGAGGTTGATCTGCTGCCTGAGTTCTTTTTGCAATAAAACAGCTTCAGAAGGGCTCAATTGATCATATGCATCAGGCGCTATTTTCGCATCCATTGTAACGATTAATTTTGTTCAGTCCACACCAATTCTGATACGTTGAATCCTGCTTTCTTTGCGATTCTTAAATAGTTATTCTTAACCGATTCCGGCATGGATTTATCGCGCGACAACAGCCAAAGGTAATCTCTGTTCTTACCGCATACTAAAGCATATTGATAGTTGTCATCAATCGCGATCACATTGTAGCCTGCATAAAACGGTCCAAAGAAGGACACCTTAAGCATGGCGATATTTTCGGGTCCTACAAATTTTGCTTTGCCTACCGACTGCTTTTGTTTATACTTTTTGTAATCATATCCCCTGTTGGTGACCTTGATGGTACCATCTTCATTCAATGAATATTCCGCCGTGACACGACTGAGGTTTTTTTCAAATCTGAAATCGAAACGTCCGATCTCATACCATCTTCCCAGGTATCGTTCCTTTTGAAAATTATTGATAGCCGTTACGCCTTTAGGAATAGTTCTTTTCGCATTCGCGTAGAGCGCGATGGCCGTTGCAGCTACTACGCCGGCGCCGATGAGTAAATATTTCTTCTTCATGGGTCTGTGATTATACGTAAAAACTAATGCAAGATTTGAGCCGAAGTTATTTGTTGGGCAATGCGCTTACACACTATAATGAGGTATTAATAACAGTTGTAGTAACTGTTTCGCGTTTCGACTATTAATGATCGGAGCGCTTCATATCTAGCCGCGGCTTTCTGCCGGGCATCCAGGCTTGAATTACTATTGATCTTCCTGACGAGCCACCGATGTTTTTTCTTCAATAACGTTCGGTGCTCCTGGTGACCTCCGGCATGGAATGGTAGCGAAATCATGCAAACATTTTATAGGTTAAAAAATGGTCCGGTTCTTTAAAGATAAAGAAAAGTTTTTAGTCTTTAACAAGTGCCGCGGTGGACGTGAAACTTGTGACGCCACCGATGCAAAGAGTATTATCTATCGAGGAGGGTCGATGGATACAAGCTAATAACGCCGTTAAACTAATCGTATGGTCTTAGCATAACGATAGGATATGTTTAGTGAATTGATATTCAGTTCTGAAAAAGGTTTCCAAATATTTTACTAAAAAAATTAGTATTATATTGTAAATTGCGAAAGGTTTTATCGTAAGGATTTTGTTGAGCCAGGATATTTGGCGCGCTTTATGCATTTACGTGAGGAAGAAAAATAAAAAGGTATGTCAACAGAAAATCTAACCCAACAGGAAGCCGCAAAAAAATTAAAAGAATTATCTGAGAAAGCCCGCATATGTATGTTCTGTACTCAGGTGGATGAACTGCCGCTGGCAGCACGTCCGATGAGCTTGCAGGAATGCGACGAAGAAGGAAATCTTTGGTTTATCAGCAGTGCCGACAGTAACAAAAACTTTGAAATCGGCGAAGACAAAAGAGTGCAGCTCTTTTTTATGAACAACAGCGACCATGAGTATCTTTCCGTATTTGGCGATGCCTACATCTATACCGACCAGGAAACGATCGAAGACAAATGGTCTCCCATGGCCAAAGCCTGGTTCGAAGAAGGGAAGTATGATCCTAAAGTAACCATCATCAGAGTTGCTCCGGGTGATACTTACTACTGGGATACAAAGGCCGGAAAGATCGTATCGCTCGCCACCTTTGCATGGTCGGCCATTACCGGCAAGACGACAGACAACAGCGATGGCGTGGAAGGGAAATTGGATGTATAGATAAGTTTTCTTTTCACGTCATCTGTTTGCTGAGCCGGTTTATATTCTAAACTTGATTGAAGCATGAATAATCGATTACGTGAAAAGTTAAACATCCTTGCAGACGCCGCTAAATATGATGTTAGCTGTAGCAGCAGTGGTAGCAAACGAAAAAATGAACAAGGTATTGGTAATGCCTCCAATGGCATTTGCCATACCTACACCGAAGACGGCCGTTGTGTTTCCTTATTAAAAATATTGCTAACCAATCATTGTATTTATGATTGCGCCTTCTGTGTTTCCCGGAAAAGTAATGATATAAAAAGGGCTGCGTTTACGGTAGACGAAGTCGTGCAGCTCACAATGAACTTCTATCGCCGAAATTATATTGAAGGGCTGTTCCTTAGTTCCGGGATCTTTAAGAATGCAGATTATACGATGGAGCGTTTGCTGCGCATTGTAAAGAAGTTGCGCTTAGAAGAAAAATACCATGGTTACATCCACCTCAAAACCATTCCTAAAGCAAGTGATGATCTGATCAAAGAAGCCGGTCTTTACGTCGACCGCATGAGCATCAACCTGGAAATGCCCACAGAAGAAGGACTTCAGTTGGTAGCTCCTGATAAGAGCCATGAAGATGTTAAAAAGCCACTTCATTTCATCAATACCCAGATCAGTCAATACAAGGAAGACAAACGCCTGATCAGGAAAGTGCCTTCATTTGTACCGGCCGGCCAAAGTACCCAGATGGTGGTAGGCGCCACGCCCGAAACAGATTTGCAGATCATGCATACGGCGGCTGCTTACTATAAAAACTTTTCACTAAAAAGAGTTTATTACAGCGGTTTCATTCCGATACCAAATGCGGCCTCCCTGTTACCTGCTTTTGGTACAGCACCACCTTTGCTGCGCGAAAACCGCTTATATCAAAGTGACTGGCTGCTCCGGTTTTATGGCTTCAAAGTGGATGAGCTGGTAAATCATCAGCACCCCAACCTTGATACAGATATCGACCCGAAGCTCAGCTGGGCTTTACGCAACCTGCACTTATTTCCGGTAGATGTCAACACCGCAGATTATTTTATGATCATCCGGGTGCCGGGCATTGGTCGCCAAAGTGCCAGGAAAATCGTCGAGGCGCGGAAGTTTGGTAAGCTGCATGTTCATCAATTAAAGAAAATCGGTGTTGCTTTCAATCGTGCGCAACATTTTATTGTTTGTGCCGATACACCACGCGGGTTAGGTTCCTTGCAACAAGCTGATATCCGGTCGGCAATACTTCACGCTGGTCATAGTAAATACAAGGCCTTACACGGGAATCAATTAACGATCTTTTAATGGAGCTGTATGGATTATATATTCGACGGAACATTTAAGGGATTGCTCACGGCTGTTTTCGATTGTTTTGAAAGAAAGGATTTCCAGGCACGGTTGTTTGAAAAGTCCGTACATCAGAACACCATTTTCGGAATCATTCACCAGGTGTATACAGACGAGGCTGCCGCAGCCCGGGTGTGGAAAGGTTTATTGTCCCGGTTGTCAGCCAGTGAAGCCAGGATGCTGTATGTATCCTTTTTATCTGAATCAGATGAATTGTATGAAAAGCTGTTCAGGGTATTGGTTCGTATATTCCGGGAAGGCGGAAGCATCCTGAAAAATTATGGAGATCCGGATATTTTATTTATCAGCCAACTGGCTAAGAAAGTGGACCGCGAAAAGCACCGGATGAAAGCTTTTATCCGCTTTCAAAAAACCAGCGACGGAATTTACAACGCCACCATCGAACCGGACTTCAATGTACTCCCGCTGATCTCCGGATTTTTCAGGGACCGATATGCGGATCAGCAATGGCTGATCTACGATAAAAAAAGAGGATACGGCCTGTTTTACGATCAGCACGCCGTAAGTGAGGTAGAATTGAGCATCGCAGCCGAACAGTCATCAGCGGTAACCCAATTCATAACTTTAGACGCAACGGAAGCGCAATTCAGCGAACTGTGGAAAGATTATTTCAAAAGCACGAATATCGCAGCGCGGAAAAATACCCGGCTTCATATCCGCCATGTTCCGAAAAGATATTGGAAATACCTGACCGAAAAGCAGGTCTGATGCGGGTCTGTCAGGCTTGTGATTGTTGAAGTACTTTTACTGTTACCAGTAATTGACCAATATGCCGCATGGTATGTTCCGCGGCATGCGTGCAGAGGCCGATCACCGTCGAGGGCAGCTGCGCGCGGCCGACCGTTCTCACGCGCAACAGTTCATCGTTCTCGAATTGCCGGAGCCGTTCAAGTGTGGTTTCGATTTGTTCCTTGCAACCTGCTACAAGCGTCCGGGAAGAATCAGCTTGGATCTGCGTTTCCGCTCCCAGGTATTTTAATTGGGCATCATCCAGGGCCCGCCCTTCGGCATAGGTCAGCAGCCGGTCCAACACACCGCGCATATGTAGCAGGTGAAAGCCCGGCGCAGCACAGCCGGCGGGTTGCGCCCAAAGCATTTGGTCGTTAAAGTCCTGCATTAAGTCTGTCAATTCTTCTCCGGCTTGTAAAAGGGCATGAGCAACAGGTTGCAAAAGCGGTGGAACACCCTCTATGTTTTTTCCGCGCAACCAAACTTCTTTTTCTTGTTTCAAAATAGTAGCTTTATGATCAATAATCTTATGTAAAATAAACATTTGCTCTTTTAAAAAAAACATTAATACCATGGAAACGATTATAGCAGCTTTGGACTTGCAGGATCACACGGAACTCGTGGCAGGCAAGGCAAAGGAAATGGCAGATAAATTTGGCGCAACGCTGCATCTGGTGCACGTTGTAGCGCCTGTAGGTTCTTATATCGCGACCAACATCGTAGATCCTATCTCGGGTATTGAATCTGCCGTATTGCCCAATGAATTAGAGCTGATTGAATCTCATAAAAATATTGCGCAGGAACAGATCAATAAGATTACTTCCGGATTTCCTGAAGGACGGGTAATATCCAGGATCCTGCTCGGGTCGGTAGAGGAGGAGGTGATCAATTATGCGCGGGAAACCGGCGCCGGTATGATCGTTGTCGGATCTCACCAACGTAGTGGTTTAGCGCGTTTGTTCAGCGGCGAGACTTCTGTACGGATTTTGCATGAAGCTCAAATTCCAATCCTGGTTATTCCCACGCCGGAAAATAAAGATTGAATAGGTCCATAAACGATGGCCATGGGCTATTAACAAGATGAGAACGAATGCATTGTTGCCAGTCGCATATTGGTATTGCCTGTCGTTCATTGTCCATCGCAACAATAGTGTTCACAATCCGGCAATGACAAGGCCAACGAATGATCGAAATGACAGGGGCATGATCATCGCCGTTTTCTCTTCCATGAACTGCTTTTCCAACCCTGCGGTGTTTTCGGTAGGGTTTTAATAAATCGAATGTTTTCAGATAACGGGCCGGATACATCAGTGACAAGCTTCCTGTTTGAAATCAACTGTACTTTCCGGAAGCTCATATTTCGTACGTCCAGCAACGTAATTTCAGGGTTTGCCACAAAGAGCTTTGTTTGATTAATGTGAAAATCAATGACATCCGTGGCGGCGATCAGGTTTTCAGTAGTGCCCTGTATATTCTCCAATATTACATGCTCCAAAGGACTTTCCGGAATAGCCGTGGCTTTAATCAACTGATTAGCGCTTTCGATGATGAAATTACTGGCATGGATATTTCTGAATGCTGGTGTCAGTTCGTTTTTTTCGCGGGGCGGGTAACGCGAAGCCATGTCGCCTACATGTTGCGCACTGCCGAGCATGTCCCATTCAAAGGCATATTTAGCGCCTTTGATCCTGATGTTTTCGTAGTACAGTTGTTCGCCGCCACCGCCACGTGGCCGCCGGGTTTTAAACCGTATCGCTGAGCGGGTATTATTAAAAACACAGTCATGCACATACAGGTTGCGGATCATCGATGCCGTTTCACTTCCACACGTTATACCACCATGACCCTCAAGGGCGAGGTTGTAGCGGACTACCACGTTTTCGGTCGGGCGGTTCACGCGCAGGCCGTCATAACCCCTCCCGGCTTTGATCGTAAAACAATCGTCGCCGCAGCTCAGCGTGCAATACTCAATCAACACATTTCGGGAGGATTCAATATCAATTCCATCTCCGCGCGGAATGCCCACGGAGTGAACGGTCACGCCTCTTATGATGACACTGTCGCAGTAAACCGGCACGACGTTCCAGAAGGCAGTGTTTTCCAATGACACACCTTCGATCAGCACGTTACTGCAGTTGATCGGAGAAATGAACATAGGCGGAAAAATGAAATCGCCGTTATGTCCTTCATAAATCCGCTCAGCTACAGGTGTTGTGTGAGATACTACATTTTCAATTACCTCTTTGGTCATGATCTGTTTACGCACCGAGCCGCCTGTAGCCGGACCGATCAGTTTCCCTTTGCCGGTAACGGCTATATTGCGTTGTCCGTTGGCATAAATGCATGCGCCCAGGGACATGATCTCAATGCCTTCATTTCTGGTAAAAACAGCGGGGCGATAGTCTTCCACTTCGCCGCTGAAAAAAAGTGCAGCGCCTTCGGCAATCTCCAGGTTGACATTGCTTTTAAGGCTGATCCTTCCTGAATGCCATTGTCCTTTGGGAATAATTACTTTCCCGCCACCTTTTTGATGAACCTGGTCAATCGCCTGTTGTATTTGACGGGTCACTTTTTGGCCCTCCCGGGCGCCCATCGATTCAATGTTTACCGTTAAATCAGGGAACACGGGCCTTTGTAGCTGCGGCATATTAAACGGTGCGCGGATCGGAGCGATATCTTTTGTGATAGCAGCCACGCCCACCTGTTCCGCCACCGGGATACTGTCGGTCACCGGGTGCATGGACCGAATATCAGTAATAGCTATGTTGCTCCAGCATGCCATAAATAAAGGAGCCAGCAGATGAACAAAAGAATAGATCATATGATAATCGTCGTGATTTTATTTTTTTCTTCTTCGTTTTAATGGTCAGATGTCCGTCCCACCCAACGGTATGAACGGGGCAGGAAATAGCAAGCCAGTCACCCTTCTTTTTCCGCCCGGCTTAACGCGGTTAAGCAAGAGCGGAAACCGTGTGATGGCTATTTCATATGAACCTATCTTGCGATGTTGAACAAATGTAATAGTTCAGACCCGGCGAAACGTCCTGTACAATCCTGTCTTAGCGATGAACATATCAGTTCTTGCCTGCAAAAGAAAAGGCTGCCCGATCAGAGCAGCCTTTGTATAAGCGATATGTCGGAAGATTATTTCTTTTGAAATCTCATCACGGCGATATCTCCCATGATCAGGTTGAGCGTATTACCGGTTACACTGAAGGTATTGATCGTTTGCAGGGTTTTAAAGAAAGTGCTTTCGCCTGCGCCCGGGCACGCCATTTTCGTACTCATCGGTCCGGCAAACCGGATGGTAGATCCATCGCTCTTGAAGGAGATCCGGAAGTTGTTACAGCTGCTGTTGCCAGAGGCTACCGTATCGGGAAGATTGAAAGTGATGGTCGGTTTTTTGTTGGGATATAATCCATCGAACGCGATACGGGGACCGGAAATATAATCCAGTTCCCAGGTTCCGTTAAGTGCGGTGGATTCGCTGCCGGTTGTGATCGCCTGGAACCTTGCTAATGGCGTCATCCGGGCCTTGCTCAGGACCAGGATATTATCTTTGATCATATAATGATCCACCGTGCCGAACACTGTCTTTAACTGGTTTTCAATGCTCATATCTTCGCAGGCCATCATCGTGGACATGCCTTGTTTAAATTGTATTTTTCCATGAGCGGACAGGGTGTAGGTGCCGCCAAGGCCATTACATCCGCCCGATGCGGTGTACCGTTTTTCAGCGTCGTTGCTGAAGGAAATAAATGGCTCTTTATCATTGATCTTGTCTGCAACGGGTTGCCCGCCGATTTCGATCAGTTTCCACTTGTTAGCGGTCAGTGCTGATAATTCCATATTGGGTGGAGTGTCTGATGATGTGTTTTTAGCTGGGGTACATGCCTGTAATAACAGCGCGATAGCGGCCAGTGCAGATAGGTAGAAGGGCTGTTTCATCCGTATATTTTTTAGGTTTTTAATTGATAGGTGTGGTTTGTTAAAAGTTTCCTTAAAGCTTGTCCCCGCATTGTTTCCGGTAATCATCACAAACAAAACAAAGACACAAGGTTGCTGTAATAAACGTTGCGCACTTTGTATTCGCAGCATTTTTACGTAAAAATTTCATCGGTTCAGGGGGATTTTATTTTATAATCCTTTAGCTCTCTATCAAATGTACGACTATATGGGATAGATTGATTCACAGGAATCACTTAGCGTTCCTTCCGAAAAAGATCCCTCCACCGCCCGCAAAGACCGCGCAGCTGATTATATTTGCGCGCCAGATAAGTGATTTATGGCAGCGAATACTAAAACCTTTCTTCTTTTTCAACCAGCACAGCTATTTTCCGGAAAGCCCGCTATCTCGTTGCGGCAGCTGATCAAAACACCCGAGGGAATGACCACCGGCGAACAACCCCTGACGCGGCCTCAGCTGCGGGTGCATTTAAAAGGCATCAGTGAGGAGTCCTTAAAGATGTTGCTGTCTTTTGCCCCGGCTGAGCTGCAAAAAGTGAGTGCCGCATTGCATCAGCAAACTTCCTATATCTCCGGAAAAACGGAACAATTGGCCGCTGTAAAAAAAGCCTATAACCGGCACCTTCACAGCCTGGTAAGCTCGTTAAGAAGGCAGCCGTTAGACTGCTGGTATCATTCGGTTAAAACAGAGGACAAGCGGGTGCAAAATATGAAATGCCATTTTTATCACTACCCGGTGGAACTGAACTTTTCGGTGAAGCGGCAGGAGCCGGGCTTTGTGCTGGAACAAACCGTTGAAATAGGGAAGGAGCAGGTGCCCCTCCGGGCATTCAAACGTTATGGGTTCTTGCTGGAAAGAGATCATTGTTATTACCAGCTGTCGCCCAAGAGCGTAGACGCGCTGGAAGGACTCGATCATCCAACGCTGGAATGGCCGGCGGATAAGGCTGACGAGCTTGAGCTCGTCGTACAAAAGCTGAGCGATTGCCAGGTAAAGGTGGATCGGAGTGAGTTTTACGATGTGGAAACCGTAGCTGTCATCCCGCAGGTGCAGGTATTGTTAAGTGAATTGAGCAATACCTTTCTCAAGCTCGAACCACAGTTTGTGTATGATGGCATCGTGGTTGAAGGGCCCTATGAAACCGTTACCAGCGTTGAGGCGGGCGGCAAAGTGCTTCAGATCAGCAGGAATGAAGAGAAGGAAAAGGAACTCATGGGATTATTGCAGTCGATGCATGAGAAGTTTAGTAAACAACACAATGGTTTCTTCTATCTCACCTTTGCAGAAGCGCAGAAAAAAGGATGGTTCCTTAAGGCCTATCATACATTACTTGAAAAAGATATCGATCTGCTGGGTATCGATTTGTTAAGACATTTTCGGTATTCACCTCATAAAGCGGTTACAACATTTCAACAGCAGGAGGATGAAGGGGACTTTGCCCGCATTCAACTGTCCGTAAAGTTTGGCAAGGAGGCGCTTTCCCTACATACGCTGCAAAAGGCATTGCTCAACAATCAAAAGGCCGTCATGCTTAAAGATGGCAGCCTCGGTGTGCTGGGGGATGAGTGGACCAGCAAATATGGCCTGCTGCTACGTCATGGGCGCATCAAAGATTCCACCGTTCTGGTAGCTAAATGGTTGATGCTGGGCGAAATGACGGAGATCGCTGATGGAGAGACACCCATGCTTAAAACCGGCATTGGCAAGGAGTGGCTTTCCCGTTGGCGACAATGGGAAGAACAAACCAATGTGTTATATCCTTTGCCCCGCGGACTGCGCGTCAAAGAGTTGCGTCCCTACCAGCGCCGCGGATACGAATGGTTACGCTTATTGGGTGAAATTGGCGCCAGTGGCTGCCTCGCCGATGATATGGGGCTGGGAAAGACCCTGCAAACGGTGAGTTTTTTGTTGTATAAAATGGAAGCCTATCCTCAAAGTAAGCACCTGGTCATTGCACCAGCCAGCCTTTTGTACAACTGGCTCAAAGAATTGGAGAAGTTTGCACCGGATGTAAAGGCTGTAGTACTTCACGGATCCGGAAGAGATACCAGCCTCATAAAAGATGGAGATGCAGACGTTTACATTACCAGTTATGGGACGATGCGACAGGATCTGCATGTGTTGATGGATGTGGCCTGGGAAACGATTGTTCTCGATGAAAGCCATCATATCAAAAATCCGGCGGCACAAACCACCAGGGCCGTCTGGGAATTGACGGGGCGCACGAAGATCGCGATCAGCGGCACGCCGGTCATGAACAATACCAGCGATCTGCACAGCCAGGTTCATTTCCTAATGCCGGGTTTGTTAGGCACGCCAGAGTTTTTCAAAAAAGAATATGCCCTTCCGATCGAGCAGCAGGGGAACGAAGAAAAGGCGGCTGCATTACAAAGGCTCATCAGGCCGTTTATATTAAGACGTACGAAAGAGCAGGTGGCAAAAGATCTGCCGGAGCGCACGGAATCTATACTTTGGTGTGAGATGGATATGGACCAGCGCGCAGCCTATGAAAGTATCAAAGAAGAAGTACGGGCTAATATCTTCACCGAGATCAAAAGCAGCGGGTTGAATAAAGGCAAGCTCAGTGTGCTCGCGGGGCTCACCAAGCTAAGGCAGGTCTGTAATAGCGGCGAGCTGGTCAAAGATGAAGATATCTTTACTTATGACAGCGTGAAGACCAAGATATTGATCAATGAGCTCAAATGCATTATCCCTCAACATCGTGCGCTGGTGTTCAGTCAGTTCACGTCAATGCTTGATTTGCTCGAAAGAGATCTGAACAAAGCAGGTATCCGCAGTTTGCGACTAGACGGGCAGACTGATGTGAAAAAGAGGCAGGAACTGGTAACTGAGTTCCAGTCAGACGATTCAGATGTTTCGGTATTCCTGATCAGCCTGAAGGCCGGAAACACAGGACTGACACTCACCAAAGCCGATTATGTATTTTTATTCGACCCCTGGTGGAATACAGCAGTGGAAAGCCAGGCCATAGATCGTACCCATCGGATCGGGCAACAGCAGCACGTGTTTGCCTACCGCATGATCTGTCGCGACAGTATTGAAGAGAAGATCATCAGGCTGGCCGGACGCAAGAAAAAACTGGCAGACGATCTCATAACCGCAGAAGAAAATATCATGAAAGGGCTGACCATCGAAGACATCGAATTCCTGCTGGAATAAAAACCTTTTCGGTGAAAGGTATTTAACATCTTTCTTCTTTCTCTTCTCGCTTTTCAAGCCTCGTCATCAAATAGGTTGCGATAAAATGATTGTTACTGTTATGAACAGATGATAATACACGTGTATTGTCTTTGAGGTCTCTGTGGTAAAAAGCAAGTGTGGTCTTCATGTGTTTTTCAAATATTAATTTATCTGGTAATTATCTTATGAGACAAACCGGCTAAGTTTTGAACAGGTTCATACCGGAGATTGTAGTAATTTGGCTTCGCCATTTGAAGTCTTAGCTTTGATTGATGCCGGTGCAGGTCATAAAGCCATCAACTCAACCGATGCATCCAGGCCCTCATCTAATATCAAACCCGTATGAGTAAAAGATTGATTAAATTCCCGGAGACCAGGTGGGTACCGCTCGCCATTTTTATAAAAATCATTATAGCGATCTGTTGGTGCAGCATTGGTGTCAGTGCGCAAAGCCGCCCGAATATAGTATTGTTCATAGCGGATGATCTCAACCAGCAGGACGTGGGGTGTTATGGCAACGTGGACGTGCGAACGCCGTACCTGGATCAACTGGCGCGTGAAGGGATGCGTTTCAACAAAGCCTATGCAGCGTCTTCCATGTGCTCGCCTTCCCGTAGCGTGATCTTCACCGGACTCTATCCTTTCAGAAACGGTTCACAGATGAACCATTTCACCGTGCGTGCCGGAACGGCCAACCTGCCCCGGTTCCTGCAAGAACAAGGCTACAGGGTTATTATCTCCGGAAAGATCGATGTGAGTCCGTTAGACAATTTCCCGTTCGAAAGAATAGGCCAGGAGTTTGGTCAGTATGCGCCGATAGAAAACCGGCTGGATCGCAAAAAAGAAACGGTCCGCATGATTGACGAACATTTTAAAACACGACCTCAGCAACCTATTTGTCTGATCGTCGCGCCCTGGGTGCCTCATGTGCCCTGGTTTCCCAATCGGGATTTCGATCCTGAAAAGCTGACGCTGCCGGATTATTTAGCAGATACCAAAGAGACGCGACAAGCGTTAGCTGCTTATTACCAGAGCATCGGGGAGGCAGATAAAATGGTAGGGGAAGTAATGCAGGCGCTGGACAAAGCCGGGAAGAAAAATGAAACAGTGATGATGTTTACTTCCGACCAGGGAGCGCAGTTTCCCTCCGCAAAATGGACGGTGTATGACCGGGGTTTGCGGGTGCCGTTGATCATTCGCTGGCCCGGAAAAGTCAAGGCGGGTGCGGTTTCTGATGCATTAGTGTCGCTGGCAGATCTGACGCCCACCCTGGTAGATCTTTCCGGTGGTCAGCCAATCACCGGGCTCGACGGCCAGTCTATCAAAAGTGTAATGTTACAGAAGAAAGCGACTCATCATGAATTCGTCTTTGCAGAGACTTCTGTCGAACCTCATTTTTGGTACAATTACACGCCAGCCCGATCGATCATCACAGACAAGGGCATGCACTATATCAAAAACTATCATCCCGGTTCGCGCTTTATTACCCATATCGATCAGGTGGAACGCAATGAATTCTATTTCGATTCATGGGTACAACATGCAGCAAGCAACCTACGCACAAAGTTTCTGCTGGATCGTTACAGCTACCGGCCGCCGGAAGAATTATTTGACCTGAACACAGATACTTCTGAATTTAAAAACCTGGTCGACCAGGCAACATACCAGGACCAGTTAGATAGAATGCGTTCGATGTTGAAAAAGGAATTGAACAGGCAGGGCGAAACAGATGCGATGATCCTTGATGGCAACCTACCAAGGTTTTTCGATCAGAGCTATATCATTGACCAAAACAAAAGTGCAGCCGATCTGTCTTTTAATAAAAAGCTTTGGAATCCCGATGTCTTGTATGTGACGGCTTACCTGACGGACATCAATAAAGGCGGACTGGTCTGCGACTATTTCAACAATTTTAAACTCTTCGCTTACGAGGGACAGATCGGTTTGGAGCTGTCCGGCGACAAAATCATAAAGAGCGATGTGCTTCCTGCCACGGAGGGGCAACTGCTCATGCGAGTGGCCGCAAACGGCGCGCTGTCCATTGAGTTCAATCATCAAAAGATACTCTCGCAACAACTATCCAAAGATCTTACTAAAATTAAAGGAGGCTATGTGACCTGCGGCCGCCTGCAAGGCCGCGAGTTATCCGGTCCGCTTCAGCGTTATCAGGGAAAGATCTATGATCTCCGATTTACGATGAATGAGCTTTCCAGGAAGCCATAATTAATTCAAATGGCTGGTTAAACCTTTGCAGGCAGATGCTATCAAAGTTCTAGCCATTGCTGCATGTTTTTCTTCATAGAAATTTTAAGTACAAAAGGATGAAACAAAAATCTTTCACGCTGTTGATCATGGCCTGTTCCATTGGCTTGTTCCTGCAAGCACAGGTAGGCCGGCAGCAACTGTTGGCGGATCTTAAAGCGCACAGTAAGGCTGTGTTGATCAAGGACAATATCTGGATCCGGGATCCATACATTACGTTAGGCCCGGACGGTTGGTACTATCTTACTGGTACAACACAGATCCCCTCTAAAGAACTCAACAACGAGGCGAAGTATAATGTGGGTCTGGGCGACTCGAGCCGGGTAGGTTGGCAGGTGAGGATCTGGAAGAGTAAGGACCTGGTCAACTGGACATACGGCGGTGAACCTTTTAGCCTGGAAGACGGATATTGGGCCCAAGAAAATGCAGCGGCTTTTAAGAATACGCCCAAAACCAGGTGGCATCTATGGGCGCCCGAACTGCATTTCATCAATAACAGATGGGTGATGCTCCATACGACGCCATCCCCGGTGAAAGAAGGATCGAATCTTGCAGTGAGCAGGACGGCATCGTTTAAAGGTCCCTTTGATTTTCCGCTGAAAGATCTTTCCAAAGGATTACACGATCCTTCCCTGTTCAGAGATACGGATGGTAAACTGTACCTGATCTGGTCCAACACGATGATTGCTGAACTGAAGCCGGACATGTCGGGCTTTGCAGGAGCACCTCAGGCCATTCATCCTTCTACCTTGCGCAAAATGCCCGGTGGAAATATGAAAGAAGGTATCGGTCACGAAGGATGCACGATCCTGAAAGTCGGTAACAAATACGTATTGTTCGGAACGGGATGGTCAACCAACAAAGGAAGAAAAGGCAGTTACAATTTATACTACGCTGTGGCCGATCAGGTCAAAGGCCCTTATGGACCCAGGAAGTTTGTTGGCAGATTCTTAGGACACGGCACGCCTTTCCGGGACAAAGAAGGTCGCTGGTGGTGCACGGCCTTTTACAATGCGAATGTGCCTCCATTGAAAACGGATGGCATTCGCTCAAAAGACTTAAGCGATAATGCCTACACCATCAATAAGCAAGGCGTCACATTAGTGCCGTTGAGCGTCAACATCAGCCAGGACGGCGATGTGGAGATAAAGGCACTGGACGAAGATTATGCCAGGCCCGGGCCGGATGAGATACAACAATTTTAAATGGATTAAAAGTAATCGCTGTTATGAAAAGGTGTCTGAAAATAGTTATTGTTGCTACGTTTGCTCTGATCATGAATCAACCGGCATCCGCGCAGGCAGATCAAAAGCAGCCCAATATTGTATTCATTATGGGCGACGATCTTACGATGCGCGACCTGGAGCCTTATGGAAGCACCCAGGTGCGCACGCCTAACCTGGCGCGACTGGCCAAGGAAGGAATGTGCTTTGACAACATGTTCAACGTGGTGCCTATTTGCGCACCCACGCGGCAGACATTGTTAACAGGTCTCGGCCCGGTGCGTAACGGCGCCTATCCGAACCACAGTATCATCTACGATGGCATTAAGACCTTGCCGGTTTATCTGCAGGATCTTGGCTACCGCACGGCTCTGATCGGGAAAAAACATTTTGGTCCGTTGCCTGCTTATCCCTTCGAATTTTTGGGAGGCCGCGATCATGATAACGGTAAAGGACAAGACGTCGATCTCAGCAAAGCAGAAGACTACATACGCGCATCCGGGGATCAACCCTTCTTCCTGATGTTTACCAGCAACCAGCCACATGCTCCCTGGAACCGCGGCAACCGCAGCCTCTATGATCCGGCAAAGATCAAACTAGCACCTAACATGATCGATACGAAGATGACCCGGGAAGATATGGCCGATTATTTTGCAGAGATCACTTATCTCGATAGTCTCGTGGGATATTGCCTGGACATCATCGAGCGGTCCGGTAAGAAAGAAAATACTATTATTATGTTTGCCTCTGAACAGGGCAACTCATTTCCTTTTTCCAAATGGACCTTGTATGACCAGGGGTTGCGCTCAGGATTCATCGTACGCTGGCCGGGAAAGGTACAGCCGGATACGAGAAACAAGGCAATGGTGCAATACACCGATATACTACCAACGCTGATCGATATTGCCGGTGGACAACCTGCCTCGGTCAACACCGGCTCTACAGATGGTTTGGGGCGCACGGGCTTTGACGGAGCAAGCTTCAGGGAAGTGCTGACGGGCAAAAGAAAGGACATGCGTCAATACGTGTTTGGCGTCAACACCACCCGAGGTATTATCAATGGCAGTGAAGCCTATGCCAACCGCTCCATCAGGAATGGTCAATATCTGTACATCCATAACCTGAATTTCGAAAACGCATTCTCGAATGTGGTGACTTCCTCAGCCTTATTTAAGCAATGGACAAAGGCAAATGCTTCTAGGGCTAAGTTGTATGTCACAAGGCCTGAAGAAGAGCTGTATGACGTGGTGAAGGACCCCTGGCAGCTCAACAACCTGGCTGCTCAGGCGGCGTATCAGCAGGTGAAACAGGATTTGTCAGCGAAGCTTGCGGCGTTTATGAAGCAACAAGGGGATAAGGGCGTGGCTACAGAAATGCAGGCGTTGACCCGCCAACCCAAACACGCCGCTAATGACTAAATGATCCGCTGTTAGAAAAACGTATACAAGCAGTAATAAAAGTAAATATGATGAAGCAATATTTCATAATCGGTTTTCTGGCCCTTTCTACCTGGTGTTCAGCCGACCCCGGCAAACCCATCAAAGACAAGCGGCCTAATATTATTTTGATCCTCGCGGATGACCTCGGCTATTCTGATCTCGGTTGCTATGGCGGCGAAATCAATACGCCTAACCTGGATAAGATTGCGGGCAATGGCATCCGGTTTACGCAGTTTTACAATATATCAAGATGTTGTCCCACTCGTGCGTCTCTATTAACCGGGTTGTACAATCACGATGCGGGCATAGGCGATATGACCACGCAGAAGGACGATCAGGCTTATAAAGGGCACATTGGTACTGATGCGGTAACGATTGCCGAAGTATTGAAAGATGCAGGATATCGCACTGCCATGACCGGCAAATGGCATGTGTCCAATACATTGACGCAGCCTACCAAAGAAGGGCAGTTGCGCTGGTTGAGCCACCAGGAGCAGCATCCTTTATTTTCCCCGATCGAGCAATACCCCACCAACCGTGGGTTTGAAAAATATTTTGGAACCATCTGGGGTGTTGTCGATTTCTTTGACCCGTTCAGCCTTGTAGAAGGCACAGAGCCTGTAAAAGAGGTGCCCGAAAATTATTATCATACAGACGCGATCAATGATAAAGCGGCAGGGTACATCCGGGAAATGGCGAAAGGTGATCAGCCGTTCTTTTTGTATGTCGCACAAAATGCGCCTCACTGGCCGCTTCACGCGTTGCCGGAGGATATTGAAAAATATAAGAACACGTACACCAAAGGATGGGAGGCGATCCGTGAAGCACGCTATGCCCGGATGGCAAAAATGGGCCTGATCGATCCCAAAGTGACGAAGCTCTCTCCCAGGCATCCCGGAGAGATCGATTGGATCAATAACCCGAATAAAGAATGGGATGCAAGAGCGATGGCCGTTCATGCAGCGATGATCGACCGCATGGACCAGGGTATCGGACGCATGCTCGCGGCGCTGAAAGAAACCGGCGAGCTGGACAATACCATCATTGTATTTTTAAGTGATAACGGTGCGAGCGCAGAGCTTTGTGAGCGCTATGGTCCCGGCTTCGACCGGCCGGGCGCTACGAGAACTGGCCAGCCTATTGCCTACAACACAGATAAAAGTGTGCTGCCCGGTCCGCAAACAACTTATTTTTCCATCGGCCCCGATTGGGCAAATGTGGCTAACACACCTTTCCGTCTCTGGAAATCGCAATCAACAGAAGGAGGAATTCACACACCGATGATCGTTTCCTGGCCTGCAGGAATTAAACAAAAAGGAAGCATCAACAAAGAAAGGGTAGGGCATGTGATGGACTTTATGGCCACTTTTGTGGAGCTGGCCAATGCTACTTATCCCAAAGAATATAAGGGCAATAAGATCCTTCCATTGGAAGGTCGCAGTTTCGCCAATGTGCTGAATGGCAAAAAAGATACCGGGCATCCGATCCTGTTCAATGAACATGAGGGCGCTAAATATGTCAGAGAAGGCAGTTGGAAATTAGTCATGACACAGGGCCAGAAAAAATGGAGTTTATACGACCTGGCCCAGGACCCGACAGAATTGAAAGATCTCGCCTCGCAATTCCCCGAGAAAGTTACTGCACTTTCAAAAAGCTGGGACGACTGGGCGCGGGAACATCATGTTCTTCCCAAACCAAGATAGAGAACTATTTATTATAACCGGGCATGATCCTAAAACGATCATGCTTTTTTTGTTGTTAAATGGTTGGAATCGATTCGTAGCCGTGGTTCTACATTGCGACAATTATTCCCCGCTTCATTCGATAAAGGATAATGGTCAGACAGAATGTTATTGTCGTAAACGATTTATTTATAGGTAAATACAGATTTGTTTGATCAGCCTGCATTTCGCATGTCCTGCGTCGGTATGAAATTTGGCAACTTAGTTTAACTCTTTTAAAATTCAATTTATTTTTTATGAAAAAACTAATGATCGTAATGGCCGCAGCTTTTTTTATCAGTTGTAATAACAATGCAGAAACAGATCAGTCTATGGAAGACAGCACAACCTATCCTGAAACGGACATGAACAGCGGGGCTGTGATGGACAGCACACAACAGAACAACATGAACGACACTTCTACCTGGGAAGGCGCTGCCAACGATTCGGTTGGGAAATAACCATCGCAGGAACTAAAAGGTTGCCGCGCACTTTGGGATGCGGATAATGATCAGGGCCACAGCTCCGAAGGCTGCTTTGCCTTGTTCATTTTTTTGCGATATACCCTGTGCCGGCTATTTGATTTGCTGCTGGTATTCCGATGGTGTCAGTTTGAACTGTTTCTGAAAATTACGGCCAAATTGAGTGAGAGAGTGATAGCCTACACGCTCTGCAATGTCGCTCAGCGCAAGCACTTTGGTGTTCATCAGCTCCACCGCTTTTTTAAGTCTTGAAATGTTGATCATTTCATTCGGAG
Source organism: Niabella sp. ZPM-14 (assembly GCF_055693045.2). Lineage (NCBI taxonomy): Bacteria > Pseudomonadati > Bacteroidota > Chitinophagia > Chitinophagales > Chitinophagaceae > Niabella > Niabella sp. ZPM-14. The sequence continues at coordinate 857,280 of NZ_CM181148.1, read as the reverse complement.
AAAGATTGGATATCGATTTTACCTTTCTGTACAAGGTAGGTCGGCTCATATTCATGGCGACTGCAAGATGTTCTACATCCAACTGATCGTTTGCAATATTGTCGATAATACATTGATTCAGCCGCTCCAGGAATTCTTCATCCGTTTTCGTGTGCGCCATACTCTTGATATGCGTCAGAGGTGAATTCGCAAAGTAATCCTTCAGCTTATTCCTGTTAGATAACAAGCTGGCGACCTGTGCCGCCAGGTGTTCCGGGGAAAATGGTTTTTCAATATAGGCATCTGCTCCCTGGTTCAGGCCCTGGATCTTCGATTGCAACGTGTTCTTGGCGGTCAGGAGCACAACGGGTATGTGACTCAGCTCATAGTCCGATTTGATTTTTTCGCAGAGTTCAAACCCATCCATTTCAGGCATCATCACATCGCTGATCACCAGCTGGATCACTTCCTCCCGCAATACGGTCAATGCCTCAATTCCATCCTGGGCGGTAAAGATCGTATACAGCTCATTCAGATCGTCCTTTAAAAAATCGAGAATATCTTCATGGTCATCGACGATCAATATTGCCGGCTTATTACTGTTATGCTCCATTTGATTTTTTTTCTAAAGGCAATGTAAATACAAAATTATTCAGATCATTGTCCGTGGTCATATACAAAGATCCTCCCTGTAACTCCGCTAAGGAACGTGCAAGCGGTAATCCGATACCGGTTCCCGTGATCTTATCCGTTTGCTTAGACCGGAAAAAAGGTTGAAATATTTTTTCGCTCAGCGCCTCAGGTATCAGGGGGCCGTCATTACTAATGATAATATGAGCAAAACCGTTTTCATGATCCCGCATGTGAACCCATGTACTGGTTTTGCCATACTTAGTCGCATTGTCCAGTAAGTTATTGATGATCTTGGTGAACGCTTCTTCATCTATCTTACAGTAAAGCGCCTCTGTTGAATCGATTGCCATGTTGAGACCTTTGCTTTCGCCAAAAGGTAAGAAACCAATCCAGATATTTTTCACCAGTTGAGTGATTTCTTTTTCTTCGAGTGTCAGTGTGTAGGCGCCGGCTTCAACCCGTCTGAAATCCAGCAGTTGGTTTGTCAGCTCTGTCAACCGGTCTGTGTTCTTATTCATTGCCAGCAAATATTTCTCCTGCTGCGGCGTCAGCACTGCGCTGCGCATCAGCTTTTCCATCGGTGCTTTGATCAGGGTAAGTGGTGTGCGGATCTCGTGCGCTACATTCGTAAAGAAATCGATTTTAGAGTTGAACATTTCCTGTTCTTTTGATCTTTCGAACAATTCCATCCGGCGCTGTTGTTTAAACAGTTGCCGGTTGTGATAGAACATAATGGCGGCATAGATACCCATGATCGAAAGGATGCCGTATAAAATGTAGGCCCAGTGCGAGCTCCACCAGGGCGGCAATATCTTAATACGAAGCACCCGTTCGTTCGCTGCCCACTCGCCATCACTGTCTGTAGACCGGACAAAGAAAGTATAGATGCCTGGAGATAAATTGGTGAAGTACACTCTTCGGTTGGTTTTGATATAATTCCAGTCGGGGTCCATACCATCCAGCCGGTAGGCATATTGGATGGTTTTAGGTGAGGTGTAGTTGAGCGCTGCAAAGTCAATGCTGATCGATGATTGCGTGTAGCCAAGCGTGAGCTCGCTCGTATTCAGAATAGAAGAGGTCAATGGTCCATCCGAGGTTATTTCCAGCTCTTCATTGTTTACCTGGACATTAGTGATATAGAGCGGAGGAACGACTTTAGCGCTGCTGTTGATCTGCAGGGGATTAAACCGGATGAGCCCTTTTGCACTGCCAAAGTACATTAGTCCCTTTTTATCTTTAAAGGCCGATGAGTAGTTGAACTGGTCGCTCAGCAGGCCGGTCGATTGTGTGAAAGTGCTCGTGGCGCCGGTTTTCATGTTTAATCTTACCAGGCCTTTAGACGTGGTGATCCAGATAAACCCGGTATCATCTTCAATCGCACTATAAATGAGATTGCTGGGTAGGCCGGTTGATGTAGTGTACAATTTTGTTTGCAATGTCTTTGGGTGGATCTCGTATAATCCATCTTCTGTACAGACCAGTAAGGATTGTTCGCTGGTGACATAGAGATTCGTAATGCGGTTTTCGCTCAACCGCTCCCTTTGCCCGTAGGTTATTTTCAGGTGCCCCGCTTTCCCGATCCGGGGGTTGTAAAAGTAAACACCGCTCTTAAAGGTTCCCGCCCAGATGTTGCCGCTGGAGTCTTCTGTTATGGCTGAGAAAAAGTTGTTGGAGGGCAAAAAATCGAGCGGGGTAAAGTTCTGCTCTTTTTTGTTATAAAGATACAATCCGTTGGAAGTGCCTACATAGATGCGGCCTGCCTTGCTTTTGTACAAAGAATGTATGAAATTACTTTTAAGATCAAACGGGCCGCTGCCGTAAGAAAAATGCCGGACAACGCGCCTGCTTGCAATGTCCATAATGTCCAGCCCATGTTCAAAAGTGCCGATCCATAATTGGCCATCATTCACCAGCAACCCATGTATGTTGGTATGTGCAAGGCCGCTGCGGCCATCTTCCGGCGTGTAGTTGCTGAAGCGGCCTGTTCGCGGATCATAGGCGCTCAAGCCGGCGTCTTCCGTGCCGATCCAGATATTTCCATTGTGATCTTCTGTGATCTCCCTGACCGCATTTCCCTTCAGCGAGTTTTCATTCGGAGTATAAAAAAACTTTTCAAATTCTATTTTCTGACGGGGAAAATAATTGACACCGCCGAAGTACGTACAGGCCCAGATGCCGCCATCTTTATCCTTTGCAAATGCATACACCGCGTTATCTGATAGGGCAAAAGGATTAACGGGGTTTTTCACCAGGTGCAAAACGTCGTCTTTCGATAAATCGTAGATATAAATGCCTTTCTCTGTCGCGATCCAATATTCTTCCTCCGTTCGCTCAATTATGTCACGGATGTAAATATCTGTCTCGTCACCCTTGTAAAGGAGAAGGTCTTCATAGGATTGCTTTTCGATGTTAAACTTTTTAAGGCCCTGATTGGACGTACCGATAAATAAGAAACCTAAACCCGAGTCATAAATTTTTTCGATCCAGCTGGATGATGAAGGCCGCGAGTGGTTGAATACAGAGAAAACGCTGAACTCTTTCCTTTGGTCGTGGTAGGTCGCGATATTACCATCTATGGTACCTACCCAGACGTTACCATTATCTGTGCGGCTAACGGTAGTGCAGAAGTGCAGGTAGTCTGGTTTGTTGTGAAGGATCAGTTGTTGCTGCTTTGGAAGGTATTGGTACAGTTTAAACCCGGCAACAAACCAGAGATTGCCATGCTTATCAGAAGTAATACCACTGATTTCGCTGCGGGGCGAACCTTTTAAAAGCGTGAAACGCTCTGTTGTGGCATCATAGGCATATAAACCTCTCTCGGTACCGACCCAAAGAAGATGTTGATCGTCTTCATATAAGCGCCAGATCGAGTTATTGCCGATGCTTGAGCTGTCATTCGGGTCGTTTCGGTATACCTTGAAGCTATAGCCATCAAAACGATTCAACCCATCTTTCGTGCCAAACCATAGAAAGCCCTTTTTGTCTTGCAAAGTGCATATAGAAGTATTATTAGACAATCCGTCTTCCACCTGGTAGTGACGGAAATGGTACTGTTGTGCGTATGAATCACAGCACCAACCGAGTAGCCATATCAATAATAAAAATCTCTGCAAGGCAACACCTATCGGGCTTTTAAATACCTGAAAATATTGCGAATATATAGATTGAGACAAATTGTAGAAACAATGAGACGAATTATTGTTAACAAAAAGTTGGCTTATGATAATTTAGCGGTGTACTTCTTTTTACAAAAATAAACGATTGTCATATGGAATTGGAACAATTGCTATGGACCAGCTCGTCTTGTGGGCATCGCGCCAGACCAGGAGCTAATACTTTTCTCAAAAAACTTACCGCTGTTTTTTGTACATTTTTCTTTATCAGTTCGGTGATGGCCCAATCTACCATAACCGGAAAGGTTACGAATGAAAAACAAGAGCCATTGTCGGGCGTGAGTGTGGCGGTTAGTGGAACCACATCGGCCACCGTTACGGATCCGCAGGGTAGCTATTCAATCAGCGCAGACACTGGTCAGACCATAGTCTTTTCATTCGTTGGATATGCCTCGCAGGAGATTCAGGTTGGTGACCAGCAGGAAATAAATGTGCAATTACAGGTTTCTGCCATTGACCTGGGTGAAGTGGTCGTGGTGGGATATGGAACACAGCAGCGGAAAGATCTGACCGGTGCCGTCTCTGTAGTGAAAGCCTCTGATGTAAAAAAGAGGCAGGCTACCAGCGTGGCTGAAGCAATGCAGGGGCTTGCGACTGGTATAAAGGTCAGAGGAGGCGGACAACCTGGCTCCGAGGCCCAGATACAGATACGAGGCCTGAAAAACGTCTCGGGAACCAACCCTTTGTATGTGATTGACGGAATGATAACCACTGCGAACAGAGATTTCAACTCTAACGATATTGAGTCTATTCAGATTTTAAAAGACGCTTCTGCCGCAGCCATATACGGTTCCCGTGCTGCAAACGGTGTGATCATCATCACTACTAAAAAAGGAAAGGAGGGCCCGATGAAGATCGACTTCTCCGCGAAGTCTGGGATTCAGGTTATGCCCCGGTATGATGTTGCCGGTACCGAAGAATTTAAGCGGCTGAATTATATGGCCTACGATAACGCGGGTGTGCCCAGGCAGAAACTGGATACGGCCATCAATACCAACTGGCAGGACGAGGCTTTCAGGACAGGTGCGATCAACGATCTGAACCTGTCGTTTTCCGGCGGTGGTAAAAACGGGTCTTATCTGACCTCTCTTGGCTATTTTGGAAACAAGGGTACGGTGATCAGCACAGGTTTTGACCGGTTTAGCTTCAGAGTCAACTCGCAGGGGTCTAAAGGTATTTTCAGTATCGGCGAAAACATTGCTATTACAAACGCAAAAACGGATGAAATGGGCGGAAATCCTATTTTGGATGTAGTTCGCTTGTTGCCTACGATCCCGGTTTATAATGCTGCCAATCCGGGAGGTTTCGGCTATGGAGACGAATCGAAGGCGCGTACGTTTGGAACGAACCCGGTTGCCATTGCCAACCTGATAGCACAAACAAATGAAAATCTGAGGTTGCGGGGGAATATCTGGTCTGAGCTGAAATTTACAGATTGGCTGAAATACAGGCTGAACCTGGGATACGAAACGAGCAGGGATCATTACAAATTTTTCAGGAAGCCGGGCAACTGGACGCTAAACCAGGCTTATGAGCCATCGATTGCTAATGAAAACCGCGCAGAGTCTGTGACAAAGCTGATCGAAAATACCATGACGTTCAAGGATAAATTTTCCAGGCACGATATATCGGTTATTGTTGGCCAGTCTTTTCAACAAGATGATTATGCACAGATATGGGGACAAAAAAGAGAAATCTTAAGCAATTCGTCTGGATACTATTATGATGTGTTGGATCAGGGTGTGGATGCACAATTAGGCGGGTATAGAAACAGAGCGGTGTTGCTGTCTTATTTTGGCCGGGCAGAGTATTCATATGACGACAAGTATTTGATCAATGCCGTGGTAAGGCGTGATGGCTCTTCCCGGTTAGGGACCGGGTTGAAATGGGGCAACTTTCCTTCTGTATCGGCAGCATGGCGTATCAGTAAAGAAGCCTTCTTCAATGCCAACTGGATCGATGATCTGAAAATAAGAGCCAACTATGGTACATTGGGAAGTTCTAATATCGGTTATTATGAATCGCTTGCGTTCATTAACACTTTAACGACTATTGCAATGGGCACCGATCAGCAGAAACAACTGGCCGCTACTCAGGTTAGGCTGGCGAATGCTGACTTGAGATGGGAGACATTAAGGCAGCAAAACTATGGTTTTGATCTCTCCGTGCTGAATAATAAACTTTCGGTTTCTGCTGAATACTTTATTGCCCGGACTTCCGATGTGTTATTCGAATCGCCTATTCTTATGACTACCGGGCACGACGGGGATGCTCCAAGGGCCAATGCTTTAACGTTAGAAAACAAAGGGTTTGAATTTTCAGCCAGCTATCGAAATAATGATAATCCTTTTGGGTATTATGTTACGGCTAACCTCACAACGCTTAAAAATAAAGTCCTTGAACTGGGGTATGGAAGAAATGAGCTCTACGTGGGAAACACAGTTACCAAGCTGGGTGAACCCATTGGTATGTGGTATGTTTTACAGACTGATGGATTGTTCCAGTCTCAGGATGAGGTCAATAATTATAAGAACGCCGATGGCAAAGTGATCCAGCCAAATGCAAAAGCGGGTGACATACGCTTCAGAGATAACAATGGAGACGGGCAAATAACCAATGCTGATAAGACGGTAGTGGCAAGCCCCTGGCCGAAGCTGGAGCTGGGCTTGAACACGGGTGCTACCTATAAAAACTTTGAGTTTAATATGGACTGGTTTGGTTCTTTCGGCGCTACTGTTTTCAACGGGCCGAGGAGCGTAATGGACCGGTTTGATGATAACTCTAACTATCGCGCGGGTATTCAGCCATGGACGCCGGAAAATCCGAACACAGATATACCCCGTGCCTATTACGGATCTACACTTAATTCCAGAGGTGATACGGAACGATGGTTGGAGAACGGCACCTTTTTTCGGTTGAAGTTTTTGAGTGTTGCTTACAACCTGCCGGAAGGACTCCTGAAAAAGGCCGGCTTCTCGAATGCACAGGTATCCCTGAGCGGACAGAACATCATCACCTTTACAAAATACTCCGGGTTAGATCCTGAGTTCAGTAATGGAAGTGTATTTGAAAAAGGCTATGATTTCGGGGCTTACCCCAATCTGAAAACGTACTCAATAGGATTACAGCTCGGATTTTAATTTGAAGGTGACCAAAAAAACGCAGTGCGCCGCAAACAAAAATATAAACAGATGAAAAAGATTATCGCAATATTAATACTTACAGCAGGCTTTACTACAGCTTGCAATAAGAGCTTGCTGGATCAAACCAATCCTAACACGCTCACAGTAGACGAATTCTGGAAATCGGAAGTAGACGCGCAAAAAGGTGTAAACGCCATATACGCCATGTTTTACCAGGACGGCACCTGGGCAAGGTGGATGTATTTCAGGCTCGATCTGACTTCTGACGAAGGGTTTAGTAAAAGTCCCTGGATCGAGTTAGCGGATTGGACAAGGTTTCAATATGTCAACTATAACTTCTGGGAAGGAAATGGTTGGACGTGGCGAGACACTTATAAGGCTATCTTCAGGTGTAACCAGGTGCTAAAATATGTTCCGGATATATCATTCAGCGACGAAACTAAAAAGCAACATATATTAGCACAGGCAAAATTCCTGCGTGGTTTTTATTACTACTATGCCGCTTTGCTTTGGGAGAAAATACCAATTGTACTTGAGCCGCCTGTAGATCCGGGAGAGCAGCCCAAGGAGAACACATTAGCCGAAGTATGGAATCAGGTAGAGACAGACCTGAAAGATGCGTTGACCGATCTGCCTGTGAAATGGGAAGGAGCGGATTTGGGTCGGCCTACCAAAGGAGCTGCCTATGCTATGTTGGCAAGAACTTATATGCAACAACGCAAATGGACTGAAGCCAAAACAGCCCTTGACTATTTTTTCACCGGGGAAGGTAAAGATCTGTATGATCTGGTGGACTTTAAAGAAAATTTTCGGGCTACCCAGGAAAATAACAAGGAATCGGTTTTTGAGATCCAGCATTCCAGCGAGAACACAGGCGGAGACGGAGATTTTGTTGACAACAACATGGGGTCTAACCGGGCTCAGTTTTTTGCGCCACGCGGAATTGGCTGGAGTGACGGTCAGGCAAGATATTGGCTCGTGACAGAATTTAAAAAAGAGAAAACAACCGATAATCAAATTGACCCGCGCCTGAGGTATTCCCTTTTTTACCCTGCTCTTGAAGCGGACTTCGGGGACAAGGTATATGGACGGTCATGGGAATGGAATGCCGACGAGGCATGGTTTAAAAAGTATTCCAGAGATTATTACCGGACCAATGAAGACTATTTTAATGAGATCAATATTCGTTTAATCAGATTTGCAGATGTCTTGTTAATGTATGCAGAGGTGCTTAATGAATTGGGCCAGACCTCAGAGGCTTACACTTATGTGAACAGAGTGAGGGCACGTTCCAAAATGGCGCCGCTCGCGACGGCTTATCCCGCTATCGGCACCAACAAGGACTTGTTTCGCAACAGGTTGAAGATCGAGAGATCATTGGAGCTCTGCGGAGAAAGTGTAAGATGGGCAGATTTAAAGCGTTGGGGTGATCTGGAAACACAGGAAAAAGTGAATGCAGTGGCGCAACGCGACCCGGATTTCAACAACTTTGTAGTGGGTAAAAATATACGGCTCCCGATTCCTTTGACCGAAGATCTGAATAACCCGAATCTCGAACAAAACCCCGGTTATTAATCTACGGTCCGGATCACGCTGTATTAAAATGGCATGGAACATGATGAACATTTCTCCTTTGCACAAGAGTTATTTTAAAAAACTGTTCACGATATGTGTGTTGCTACACTATTTTACCGGTGCTATCAGTTGTTCAAAAGCTACTAATAGCCAGGTTAGTGACACAATATCCCCCAGTGAAACCCAACCCGGAACAATACAATGGGATAAAAGCACGCTCGTCAAAGTGGCTGCTCCCGCGGGTGGGAACGGTTACGCAGGGTATGCCCGACTTGTACCTCTTAGCAGTTCCGAGCTGTTATGCGTTTATGAGAGTGGCGGTTCGGTATGGCAGACAAGAAGCCATGATAACGGCACTACCTGGGGCAGTGCAGCGATAATTGCTGAAAAGGAAAATGGTATCAATATGGCGGTTCCGGATATTCTGAAATTAAAGAACGGCCAGCTTTTGCTGATGTACAACCCGCGACCATATGATATATCTCCGTCACGGCATTTTGGTATTCGTGTAAAAATAAGTGCTGATAACGGAACGTCCTGGCAAGCGGGGCGTGAGATCTACAAAGCCGGTTACCAGTTTGAAAATGGTTGTTGGGAGCCATGCGCTATTCAGTTGCCCAATGGAGAGATACAACTCTTCTTCGCAAATGAAGGGGTGTATACCAGCTCAGACGAACAGAATATTTCGATGCTGTCATCTTCAGATAACGGGATTGCCTGGAGTACTGTACCGAAGATGATAAGTTTCAGGTCAGGGAAGAGAGATGGAATGCCGGTTCCCATATTGTTGAAGGGCAACCAGCAAATTGCAGTCGCTATAGAAGATAACGGTTTCGATAATTTTAAGCCTTACATTATTACAAACAGTGTCGAAGAAAACTGGAATAAACCGGTATTGGCAGCATCCGACAAGCGGATCTACGCACTGAAAGAAGCGCTTGATAATAAAATTTATGCCGGCGCGCCTTATCTGAGACAGTTGTCATCCGGCGAAACCATCCTGTCTTACCAGGGTACGGAAAACCGGCCCGCCAATTCACTGAATGATGCAACGATGAAAGTCGTAGTTGGCGACCAGGCCGCAACCAACTTTACCGCTAAAACGGAACCTTTTCAGATACCTGCCGGCAAGTCTGGTTTATGGAATAGTATTTCAGTTCTGGAAGATGACACAATCGTTGCGTTGACAAGCACCAATGCTTATAGCAATGGTGCGGTAGAGGTTTGGATGATCAAAGGTCGGTTGGTAAAGTAATAGCAGCAGGTCCTTTAAAAAATCAGGTTAATGAAATTGAAAAGCGAACGTACTATTTTTTTAATCATTTTATTGTTGCATACGTTTCTCGCTTACTCGCAGAAACGGCCTGCCATTAATACTGATTTTCCTGATCCTACCGTTATCCGGGCAGATGATAAATATTATGCCTACGCCACGAACACCGAGAAAGACGGGATGGTGTTAAACGTTCAGGTGGCAGTATCTGAAGATCTCAAGGATTGGCGGATCATTGGAGACGCTATGCCTGCAAGACCTTCATGGGCCTCTTCAGACTTTTGGGCGCCTCATGTCATTTTTAATGAGTCGCTTAAAGAATATGTGTTGTTTTTCTCAGCACAAACAAAAGATACTGCGGAGGGGATGGGGATTGGCGTCGCATTTTCGAAAACGCCCGGGGGGCCTTACATGCCGCGACCTACACCGTTACTATCAGATACCGGTTTTGTAGCGATTGATGCGATGGTTATAAAAGATGCACGCTCCGATAAATATTTTATGACCTGGGGATCGGGATTTCAATCTATTAAAATAAGGCAGTTGACCGACTCGATGACAAGCTTTCAGCCAGGATCATCCGAGGTCGCTATTATGCCTGTCGGACAGGAACCTCAATATACCAGATTGGTGGAAGGTGCCTGGATCGATTATAATGATGGCTTTTATTATCTATATTATTCAGGAGATAACTGTTGTGGTGAAACAGCCAATTATGCGGTTTTGGTAGCGCGCTCCCCATCAATAACCGGACCTTATATGAGGATGGGTGTAGCCAATAAAACCAACAGTAGTGTGCTTCTTGCCCAAAACACCATGTTGAAAGCTCCTGGCCACAATTCAATAATTACGGACAAATATGGAAAAAAGTGGATCGCCTACCATGCTATACCCATCGAGGCCTTTGAGAAGAGGCGTTATGGAAGGCTGATGTATATAGACCGAATCGAGTACAAAAACGGATGGCCGATTTTATACGAAACATATAGTAAAAAGAAAACAGAAAAGTGATAATTATGTCAAGAATGTTTAAACAAACAATGTCGCTGACCTGTGTTGCGCTTGCTCTTGGACTCATTTCCTCAGCACAACAATGGAAGCTCGTCGAGGGAAAGATCATGACCCAATGGGCGGCAGAAATCAACCCGGCCCAGCCGCTGCCGGAATATCCACGCCCGCAGTTAAGGCGCGCCGGTTGGCAAAATCTGAATGGCCTGTGGGAATATGCCATCACGGCATCGACACAACAGAACATCCCCACAGCGTTCGATGGTAAGATCCTTGTTCCTTACCCTGTAGAGTCTGCTTTATCTGGTGTCGGTAAGACCGTCGGCAAAGACCAGTTGTTGTGGTACAAAACTACTGCCACCATCAGCAAACCTAAAGCTGACCAGGTGTTGCTGCATTTTGGAGCAGTCGACTGGCAATGCGATCTGTATGTAAACGGCCAGAAAGTAGGACGGCATGAAGGAGGCTTCGATCCGTTTTCATTCAACATCACCAACTATTTGAAGAAAGGGAAGAAACAGGACATTGCTTTGCGCGTATGGGACCCGACTGATGAAGGTCCGCAGCCCCGGGGAAAGCAGGTGAAGAGTCCCGAAGGTATCTGGTATACACCCGTGACCGGTATCTGGCAAACGGTTTGGACCGAAGTGGTGCCGGCGACGCATATTGTAACAACAAAACATACGCCTGATGTTGATAGCAAGCTCATAAAAGTGAAAGCTGATCTGGAACAGGCCCGTGCAGGCGATATTGTAAAGTTCGTAGCGTTCGACGGCAACCAGCAAATTGGTGAAGCTACGTTGCCTTCGGGCGTAGAAGGGGATATTGCGATCTCCAACCCAAAATTATGGTCGCCGGAAGCACCTCACCTGTACCGGTTAAATATCTACTTGTACAGGGGTGCTAAACAAATTGATTACGCTGAAAGCTATTTTGCGATGCGTAAATCATCCCTACAGAAAGACGCTGCCGGCATCAATCGGCTGGCATTGAACAACAAGATATCCTTTCAGTATGGTCCGCTCGACCAGGGATGGTGGCCTGACGGACTGTTTACGGCTCCGACGGATAAAGCGCTTTTGTTTGATATTGTGAAGACCAAAGAAATGGGCTTTAACATGATCCGCAAACACATTAAGCTGGAACCCGCGAGGTGGTACTATTACTGTGACAGCGTCGGGATCATGGTTTGGCAGGATATGCCCAGTGGTGATCTGGGTGGCAACCGTTGGGATATGAGACCCGGTCAAATCTCGGGTTATAACCGTGATAAGGAAAGAAGCGCCGAATCTGAAGCCTATTACCGGAAGGAATGGAAAGCCATCATGGACGCTGCGCATAACTTCCCGTCGATCGTCGTGTGGGTGCCTTTTAACGAAGCGTGGGGACAATTCAAAACGAAAGAGATCACAGAGTGGACGATGCAATATGATCCTTCGCGCCTGGTCAACAGCGCGAGCGGTGGTAACTTCTTCTATACCGGTAACATATTGGATATCCATAATTATCCCGATCCTAATATGCCGGATCCTTCCGTCTTCGGAAACATAGATCAAGCGCTGGTGTTAGGGGAGTTTGGTGGTTTAGGCCTTCCGGTTGACGGACACACCTGGCAGGATAAAAACAACTGGGGATACCAGAGTTTTAAAAACAAGACCGAGCTCATGCAGCGATACAGCAAAATGATGGACGACCTGAAAAAATTGATTCCATTGGGCCTTTCAGCGGCCGTATATACACAAACGACGGATGTAGAAGTGGAGACAAACGGTATTTTAACTTACGACCGGAAAGTGATCAAAATGCCCGAGGCGCAGCTGAAGCAATTACATCAGGCGCTGTATGACGAGAATGAAAAAGTAAAATAAGAACCAACCGGGCCGCTGCGATTTTGATCTTTTATCAAAGCGTTTGGGACCCGGCTCTCGATATTTAAAGCATTAATGAGACACATGATCCGACCTGCGCTTCTTAAAAAGCTCGTTTGCGTTTGTCCCGCATTCTTAGCACTTTCCTTATCGGGCATAGTAAATGCCCAGCAAATGGAAGTGACCAACGTTATGCGTCCTGATAATAGTGGAACCAATAGTTTTTACGTGTCCAATAAGAAACCGTTGCAGCCCTTGTATTTGCTGAAGTTGCCGGTGGGTACTATTCAGCCCAAAGGCTGGCTGGCGAAGTATCTCGAGCTACAGCGTAACGGGTTGACCGGTCACCTGGGCGAAATAAGCGCCTGGCTGGCGAAAAAGGACAATGCCTGGCTAAGTAAAGACGGCAGCGGCGATCACGGCTGGGAAGAAGTGCCTTATTGGTTGAAAGGCTATGCCAACCTGGGCTATATTTTAAAGGATCCGAAGATCATCGGGGAGTCGAAGATATGGCTGAACGCTGCACTTAACAGTCAGCGCGAGGACGGATACTTTGGTCCGATGATCGAAAAAGATGGGAAACCTGATCTATGGGGCAATATGATCATGCTTTGGTGCCTGCAGTCCTATTATGAATATAGCCAGGATCAGCGGGTGCTGCCTTTTATGGAAAAATACTTTCGTTGGCAATCCCGTCTTCCGGACAGCCTGCTGCTCGAAGATTATTGGGAAAACAGCCGCGGTGGCGACAATATACTGAGCGTGTATTGGCTCTACAACCGCACCCAAGGCAATGAATGGTTATTGGAACTGGCGGAGAAACTTCATCGGAATACCGCTAACTGGCGAAAGCCAACGAGCCTGCCCAACTGGCATAACGTCAATATTGCACAATGTTTCCGGGAACCTGCTACTTATTACCTCCAAAGTGGTAATGATGCCGATCTCACGGCTACCTATAATGTATTTCATTTGATACGAGACCGTTATGGTAATGTGCCAGGGGGTATGTTTGGGGCCGATGAAAATGCGCGAAAAGGATATACCGATCCGCGCCAGGGCGTAGAAACCTGTGGGATGGTAGAGCAAATGGCATCCAATGAAATCCTGGCTGGTATCACCGGAGATCCTTTCTGGATGGACCACACAGAGAACGTTGCTTTTAATACATACCCGGCCGCGGTCATGCCTGACTTCAAAGCACTGCGCTATATCACCAGTCCCAACATGTCGATCAGCGATAGCAAAAATCATCATCCGGGGATAGATAACCGGGGACCTTTTCTGATGATGAATCCTTTTAGCTCGCGCTGCTGTCAGCATAATCATGCGCAGGGATGGCCTTATTATTCAGAACATGTCTTTATGGCTACGCCCGATAATGGTTTGGCCGCCATGTTGTATTGCGAGGCCGTGGTCAAAGCCAAAGTGGGCAAGGGCGCTGAGGTGAGCATTACATCGAAAGGACATTATCCATTTGATGAAGTCACGAGCTTTACCATGTCGATGAAGGAGGATGCGTCGTTCCCTTTTTATTTAAGGGTACCTGCCTGGTGCAACAAAGCCCGGGTAAAAATAAATGGCACTCCGGTAAACCTCGAAGCAGCACCGTCGTCATACATCCGGATCAACAGGGTCTGGAAAAACGGAGATAACATAACACTTGAGTTGCCCATGAACATTGAAGTGGAACAATGGACGGCCAATAAAAATAGTATTAGTGTGAACAGGGGGCCACTCACTTATTCGCTCAAAATAAAAGAACAATATGTGAAGGCCGATAGCAAGAAGTCGGCAATCGGCGATTCCAAATGGCAGGAGACTGCAGATGCCACAAAATGGCCTTCTTACGAGATCCTGCCTGCCTCGGCATGGAACTACGGCTTGTACTATAACGGTGAAGATCCGGATCAGTTTTTCCAGGTCCAAAAACGAAACTGGCCTGCTGATGACTTCCCTTTCACTACGGCGAATGTCCCGCTTTCCATTAAGGCCAAAGGAAAATTGATCCCATCCTGGAAAGTCGACCAGTATGGTCTTACAGACACGTTGCCTCAGAGCCCGGTATCTACGGCGGCCAAAGTGGAGACGATTGAACTGATCCCCATGGGCGCGGCAAGATTGCGCATCAGCGCATTCCCCGTTGTTAAATAGAAAATGATTTAGAACTAATAAACAGAGATTATGTTGAACAAAAAATGGATGCTGGCGCTGATCGTGATGGTTAGCCTTGTTTGGTCTTGCAACACCAGCGAAAACAAATCAGGAAATAAGGAAGCATCGTCGGATAGTACGGCGACCAGAGCGATCTGGACATCTGAAAAAGCTAACGAATGGTATAGCGGCCAGCCCTGGTATGTGGGCGCTAATTTTCTGCCCAGCTCGGCGATCAACCAGTTAGAGATGTGGCAGGCAGAAACTTTTGACACGGCCACCATTGAAAAAGAATTTGCGCTTGCCGAATCTATCGGCATGAATATCATGCGCATTTATCTGCACGACCTTGTCTGGCAAAATGATGAGCAGGGCTTTTATGACCGGATGGATAAGGTTCTGGAGATTGCAGACAAGCATGGTATTAAAGTATTGTTCACGATTTTCGATTCCTGCTGGGATCCTTTTCCCAAGGCAGGTAAGCAGCGCGAGCCTCAACCATTTGTTCACAATTCAGGCTGGGTACAAAGTCCCGGACAAGTGGTGCTGAAAGATTCCACAAAGTACCCGATGATGGAACAATACGTGAAGGCTGTTGTCGGACGGTTCGCCAATGATAAAAGAATCGTTTTATGGGATGTCTGGAACGAACCCGATAACATGACCGGCGCTTCCTACGAAAAAGTAGAAACACCAGATAAAGTGAAATTGGTATTGCCCTTGCTGGAAAAAACATTCGAGTGGGCAAGGTCCGCCAATCCAAGCCAGCCTTTGACTTCAGGTGTATGGGCAGGTAATTGGGAAAGCGACAGTACCTTGAAACCGCTGGAAAGATTGCAGCTCACGCAGTCTGACGTAATATCCTTCCACTGTTATGATGATTCTGCTACGCTGTCTAAAAAGATCCAGCAGCTCAAGCGCTACAATAAGCCCATGTTCTGCACCGAGTACATGGCAAGGCCCAATGGAAGCACGTTCCAGAGCTCATTGCCCGTGGCCAAAGAAAATAAAGTGGCAATGGTCAACTGGGGTTTTGTAGATGGAAAATCACAAACGATCTATCCATGGGACAGCTGGACGAAGAAGTATACATCTGAGCCGCCGTTGTGGTTTCATGATATATTCAGGAAAGATGGTACGCCTTACAAACAGGAAGAAGTTGATTTCATCAAAACGATGACAGGAGGCGGTAGTTGATGGTTGATGGTCAATAGGCAATAAGCAATAGGCAATAAGCAATGGGCAATAAGCAATAGACAATAAGCACTTTACTTACTCATTATTCATCACTCAACATCATTAGTTATTATTCACTACTCATTCCTCCATGAAGCATATCATATTCCTATCAATACTCGCAGTGTTGCAGTTGGCTACCACATCAGCCTGGGCGCAAACAGGCGAGCCGAAGAATCCTTTGCTGGCAGACCCGACGATCTTTTATGATAACGGCCGGTATTATATGTATGGCACAGGCGGTGGCAATAAAGACGCGGGTTTCAAAGTGTTTACCTCCAGCAATCTTCAAACCTGGGAAGACAAAGGCATGGCTCTGAAGAAAGAGAACAACTATGGGTCTAAAGGGTTTTGGGCGCCGCAGGTGTTTAAGCATGCAGGTAAATATTATATGGCTTACACGGCCAGCGAGCACATCGCGATAGCTACTGCTGATAGCCCTGTGGGACCATTTAAGCAGGCATCGAAAGTGCCAATCGACAGCAACAACCGCATGATCGATCCTTTTGTATGGATGGATCCATCCGGCAAGATATACCTCTATCACGTGAGACTGCAACAAGGGAACAGGATCTTTGTGGCGGAAATGAATCAGGATCTTTCATCGATTAAAAATGAGAGCTTAAAAGAATGCATTGTAGCCGCAGACGGCTGGGAAGATACGCAGCAGGTGAAGTGGAAAGTGGCAGAAGGCCCGACCATACTGCATCACAAGGGGTATTATTATCTGATCTACTCAGCTAATGACTTCAGGAACCCGGATTATGCGGTTGGATACGCTGTTGCTAAAAATCCGGCAGGACCGTGGAAGAAGTTTGGCGGCAATCCTATTATATCTACCAAAAATATAGGAGAAAACGGAACGGGTCACGGCGATGTATTTATCGATCAGCATAACAATTTATGGTATGTTTTCCATACCCATTATAGCAATGCATCAGTGGCCCCTCGTAAAACCGCAGTGATCGGTATCCGGTTCGAACAGCAGAAAGGCCAGCCGGATAAGATAGTCACTATCCCAGGCACGTTCAAATTTTTAGAGAAGAACTAGCCTGTTTATTAAACCTTTGCCGCCCGGGAGTATCTAAGGCGTGCAATAACAATATCAAAAAGAACCGGTTGACATTCCGGCATCCTGACTAAAGAGCCATGACATGATCAGAATAGCCCATTTACTAATTGCCCTGACGTTATTAACCGGATGCGGTTCAATGACCCGCGTGGCGGAAAGCCAGGAGACGTTTACCAATCCGCTGCTGCCATCTGGCGCAGATCCTTACAGCTATTACAAAGACGGCTATTATTATTATACGCATACGACAGGAAACAGGTTGATGCTATGGAAAACGAAGAGCCTGGCAGACCTGAAGACCGCGCAAAGAAAAACGATATGGGTGCCACCGGCTAATAAGGCCTACTCTAAAGAGTTGTGGGCTCCTGAGATCATTTACTTGCGAGGGAAATGGTATATGTATTTTGCTGCAGACAACGGGCAGAACCGGAATCACCGTATGTACGTAATTGAAAATGCTTCTCCGGATCCGATGGAGGGAACATGGGTATTTAAAGGTAAAGTAGCCGACGCAACCGACAAATGGGCTATTGATGGCGATGTGTTTGAGCATAAAAACAAACTCTACATGGTTTGGTCGGGATGGGAAGGTGACTACAACGGGCAACAAAATATTTATATCGCACAAATGTCGAACCCCTGGACGATTGAAAGCCAGCGGGTTAGAATTTCAAGTCCTGAATATGACTGGGAAACACACGGGCGGCTGAAGGGTGAAACGCCCGACCAGGTGAATGTAAATGAAGGCCCGCAGTTTCTCCAACGAAAAAATAAGATCTTCATCGTGTATTCAGCAAGTGGCTGCTGGACTGATTTTTATACATTAGGTATGCTGACCATTGATGCTGACAAAGATTTGCTAAACGCTGCCAACTGGAAAAAAAGTTCCGAACCTGTTTTCAAAGCCGCACCGGAAAATGGTGTATATGGCGCAGGACACAATTCTTTTTTCAAATCACCTGACGGGAAAGAAGACTGGATTCTTTATCATGCTAACCCGCAGCCTGGCCAGGGTTGTGGCGGACACCGCACGCCGCGCGCACAGAAGTTTACCTGGAAAAAAGATGGCACGCCGAATTTTGGAAAGCCCGTTCGCACAGGCGAAGTGATGGCGGTTCCTTCAGGAAATTAAAATAACGTATCAAAGATCTGAATTAGCTTCTCTTAAAAAAATAGGAGAAGCTATTTATATTTTGTTAAACCGGTACGTTTTTTGCTAAAAAACGAGGAGTGTTTATGCCCGTATCCGTTTTACTATAGGCCATATCGTTTGCTGTATGATTATTCAGCAATTGTTGTATTTGTAATTGGTTTTAAAAAAACCGTAGCTCAGATTTCTGAAAATCTATTGCGGTGAAATACATGAGAATTTTGTAAACCACTTGATAATTAAGTCATATGATGAGAGAACCTAATCGGCCGCATGAGGGCCCGCTATGCCATTCGTGGCGCAAAATCGTTTTTTCGGTTATTACTATTTGTTTATTTACCATTGCACATGCAGCCGCTTTTCAGCAGGTTCCTCCTGTTAGTGTCTCAGGGGTTGTTGCATCCTCTAACGGAGAGGTGATCCCCGGTGCTACTATTATGGAAAAAGGAACTAACACTGCAACTGTGTCTGATGCGCAGGGTAAGTTTGCAATTAATGTATCCAATGGCAATGCTACACTGGTATTCAGTTCAGTAGGGTTTGCAAGTCACGAAGAGCCACTTAATGGCCGGACTCAGTTGGATACGATCCGCCTTTCGACAGCTGCCGCTCAGACAAACCTTGACGAGGTAGTCGTGATTGGTTACGGTACAGCACGGAGGCAAGATTTGACCACTGCAGCAGTCAGCGTGAGTGCCAAAGATTTCTTACAGGGGTCTGTAAATAACCCTATGCAGTTAGTAGACGGTAAGGTGGCTGGGGTAACCGTGTCACAAACCGCCGTAGGAGACCCGAACGCCGGTGTTAGTCTGCAGGTTCGGGGTGCCGGATCTTTTGCTGCAGGTAACGGACCGTTGGTCGTGATCGACGGTATGCCCGGTGGAGATCTTAGAAATCTATCGCAACAAGACATTGCATCTATTACAGTTCTGAAGGACGCTGGTTCTGCGGCGATCTATGGTAGTCGTGGTGCTGGAGGTGTAATCCTGGTGCAGACCAAGAGAGGAAGAGCAGGACGAGTAATACTTAACTATGATGGATTCATTGATCATGATGTAGTAGCAAAGAGACCTGATGTTTTGTCCGCACAGGAGTTTTTAGAAAGAGATCGGGGAACCGATTTTGGCGCTGTTACGGACTGGTATGACCAATTAATACGTAAAAATAACATTGGTCAGAATCACTACTTGTCTGCAAGCGGGGGTAATGAAAATTCTCAGTTCAGAATTTCAGGGAACTACAGAACCAAGCAGGGTATTGACATAGCCACCGACCGGAAAGAGTATGGATTAAGAGCTAATTTTTTACAGAAGGCACTTGATGGGATGCTGGAGATAGGGGGAAACTTTTCTTATAGAAATGCCCATGAAGATTACACTAACTATGGTGCGTTTAAGCAGGCCGTCAGTCTGAATCCGACGCTTCCTGTGATGGACCCTGAAGATCCCATGATGTATAATACGCTTGAAGGTTACGATACCTATAACCCTGTCCAGGATTTGCTTACACGTGTTTCAGGAGCAGAGCATGAATACACCATTATTGATCTGAATTTGAAATTGAATATCACTAAGGATCTAAACACTGTTTTGAATTTCCAAAGACAAGGACATTCCAGGCTATATGAAGCTTATTGGAATGCGAAGTCTGTCGAGTCTGTTCAGGGTAACTATATCGGAAGAGCGAGAATCGAAAACGAAAAATGGACTGATTTCAACCTGGAGTGGTTGGGTAACTACTCGAAAAAATTTGGCGGACATGACATCCAGGCTGTTGCAGGTTACAACTATCAGGAGTTTAATAACAATAATTCGTTCATAACTAACAGAAGATTTCCAAGCGATTATTTTCAATATAACAATATAGGTCAGGGGGATTGGAACAATGGTCAGCCGGTAAACTTCAACGATATCATGGGCTCTTCCAGAAGCAAGGAAAAGAACATTGCCTTCTTAGCAAGAGCTATGTATAATTATGAACAACGATATTATTTGTCTCTTTCGGGAAGATATGAAGGGAATACAAAGTTTGGTCCGACGAACAAATGGGGCTTTTTCCCTGCGGCTTCAGTAGCATGGAGATTGACAAACGAGGAGTTTATGAAAAACACCAATTTGTTTGACGATCTGAAGCTGCGGTTTTCTTACGGGGTAACTGGTCGTTCAGGTTTTTCAAGATACACTGCGCTTGCCGTGTACAGCCCTTACGGGATGTATCTCAATAGTGCTGGGCAGTGGGTGCGCGTGTTCGGACCCGGAAATAACTACAACCCGGATCTGAGGTGGGAAAGACAAATAGCGTATGACCTCGGTGTGGATTTTGCCCTGCTGAAAAATAAGCTTTCAGGTAGTATTGACTTTTACTATAGAAAAGGTAGTGATCTTATCAACGATTACCAGGTGCCTGTACCTCCCTATCTGCATGAACGCATGTGGGTAAACGTTGGTACTCAAAGCAACCGAGGCGTAGAACTCGCGCTGAACTGGAGTGCCGTTCAAACAGAAAATTTTAGCTACAGCACCAATATTACCGCATCTTACAACAAGTCCAGAATGGATAAATTCTCTAACGATAAATTCCAGGCGGATCAGAGGACGTTGTACAATTTACCTTCTCCCGGAAATCCAGGACCTGCATTTATGTTGAGGGAGGGATTTGAGATAGGTAACTTCTGGGGATTCAAATATGCGGGCGTTGATGAGGAAGGTAAAATGCTCATCTGGAAGGATGCACAAGTAAATGGCGAAAAAATCCGGTCCGACGCTGGAGGAGAGAGTGACAAGACCATTATTGGTAATGGTATGCCAAAGTACGAAGCGGCTTGGGGACACAATATAGGATATAAAGATTTCGACCTTTCATTTTTCCTTCGCGGGAAGTTTAAATATCAAATACTGAATCTTTATCAGATGTACTATGGATTGCAGGCACAAAGCGATATCAATCTCTTAAAAGACGCATTTGATCGTAATGGACACATTACTTCTCCCAAGGTAATTACAGATTACTTTCTTGAAAACGGGAACTATTTAAGAATGGACAATATAACCTTAGGGTGGACAGCGAATTTGAACCGGGAAAAATATAAAATCGCCAATTTGCGGGTTTATGGAACCGTGCGGAATGTATTCACGATCACCAATTATTCCGGACTTGATCCAGCTGCAACGAATGTGACAGGTTTGGAACCAGGCATAGGTTCTCTTGATTTGTATCCGATAACGCGAACATTCACTTTAGGTCTTCAATTAAATTTTTAAGTTGACGGTTTGAGCAAAATTGGCCTCAAAAGATCTGTATCATTTGACCAGTGCATCTGCCAAAAACAAAAACAATAACAGATGAAAAAGTTTAAAATATTATTATTCAGTATAAGTACCTTCTGCCTGGTCCTCGGTTCCTGTACAAAGCTTGACGAAGAACTGTTTAGTCAGCTTCCTGCAGAAGGATATTACTCAGACGAAAATGCTATCACTAGGGCACTGGTGAGAATATATGAACATGGACATTGGTGCGGTTGGGACGGCGACCGTTGGCTCCTTCAGGAATTAACGGCTGATCAGTTTGTGTGGACACAGAAAGGGCGGCACGGCTATGATGACGGGCAATGGGTGCGTCTTCATGCTCATAATTGGGAAGTGAGACAAGGCCAGATCAATGGCTCCTGGGTGGGTCCTTATCAAGGTATCATGCAATGTATCACCATTAGCAATGATATCCAGAAAGTGGACTTTGGAAGTATAGGGCTGACAGAAGAAGATAAAACCCGGTTTCTGTCTGAGATCAGGGTTCTTAAAGCCTGGTTTTATATGTTCCTGATTGACTTTTTCAGAAATGTGCCGATCATCGAAAACCCGGGTGAATCGAAACCTCAATCCGAGCCGGAAGAAGTATTTGCTTATATAGAAAATGAGCTAAAAGAAGCGCTTCCCAATCTGCCTAAAAATTCATCCGTAGGACGTTGGGATCAGGGCGGTGCAGCTTCATTGCTGGTAAGATTATACTTAAACGCGGAAAAATGGATAGGTCAGCCAATGTATACACAATGTGCAGAATGGGCGCAAAATATAATAGATGGAGATTACGGAACTTATTCCATAGATCCGGATTACCGCGGACCCTTCCGTTCAGGTGTAGGTGGTTATCGTTCTCCTGAAAATATTTTCGAATTTCCTCACAAGTTAGATTTATACAATTTTGGATGGATGTACAATGCACATATGCACTACGCTATGAGAGACGCGCTTGATAATGACTGGAGCGCTTGGAACGGTGTGCATCTTACGCCTTCAAGGGATTTGAATGGTGCGCTTTATGATCATAAATTAGGAAAGCCTTATGAGAAGTTTGCAAGTAATGATAAAAGAAAGCAAAGTTTCAGAACCACATCCGCGTCTGGTGACTATGAAGGGTTTTTTATAGTTGGGCAGTTGTATGAGCACGACGCTTTGCGAGGTTACGGCTACGACAGCACAAAAAAGATCAACGGCTCAGAGGAGTATAGTGGGAAGCCGTTGGTGTTCGTAGACCAGGTAGGACGATTTTCTGAGCGGCCGGGCGGACGCTGGTCTGAAGGGTCACACGTTACAACTGGTGAAGAAAATTCGGGCGTTCGGTTATTGAAGTTTCCATGGTTACAGCGTACTGCAGGATTATTCATGGCCAATTCCGCGCCGGAGATACGCTTAGCTGAAATTTATTATTCTCTGGCAGAATGTAAATACAGGGCCGGAGATAAGGCCGGAGCAGCAGCGCTCATTGATGCGGTGAAGAAGCGCAACTTCTCTGCTGCTGATTGGCCCGCTCAAAGCTATGCCGCCAATGTATCAAGGTTGACTGACGATGAATTTGTAGATGAGCTGGGCAGGGAGTTCTTGGGTGAACGTCATCGCCGCCCTGATCTTATCAGGTGGAACAGGTTTGGGAATGCTTGGTGGGATAAAGCTGCAGACACAAAAGACAAAACAGTTTTCCCGATTCCTCAGCAGGCAATAGACGCCAACCCTGAATTTATTAAACCAAACGGTTATGAATAAATTACTCAGGCGACAATAACTAAAGAAAGGCAGCGGATAGCTGCCTTTCTTATTTACAGTTGTTCACAATCTCTTACGGGAAGATGCCCAGCTCGGCGTAAGAAGTGGCTACTTTGTTAATGGCCACTACATAAGCGGCGGTTCTCATATCCGGAATATTTTCGTTGGCTTTCCACTCAGCCATGATCTCGCGGGTAGCAGTGATCATTGTTTCTTCCAGCCCGCTGTATACCAGTTCTACTTCATCAGCTCCGTGCTTAATAAAAGAACGGCTTTTTTCATCGACGCGTTTGCCGGTCAGCTCTTCAATTTCTTCCAATATTCGTGCGTTCATGTTTTCGTTGAAACGCTTTTCCATCCGGCCATATCGTACGTGGCTCAGGTTTTTCAGCCATTCAAAATAAGACACCGTTACACCACCCGCATTCAGGTACATATCCGGAACGACTAATACACCCTTCGATAATAATATCTCATCCGCTTCCGGCGTCAATGGTCCATTGGCCGCTTCCCCGATGATGCGGGCTTTAATGCGCGGTGCATTTTCTGCATGGATCACGCTTTCCAAAGCAGCAGGAATCAAAATATCGCAATCCAGCTCCAGCGCAGCCGCATTATGTTCCAGGTTCACCGCGCCGGGGAAATTCAGAATGGACCCTGTTCTTTTTCGGAACTCAAACAGTTCGTTAACATCGATGCCATCAGGTTTAGAAATCGAACCTTCATATTCCGCAATGCCTACAATGATCGCTCCGGCTTCCTGGAAATATTTAGCCGAGTGAAACCCTACATTTCCTAAGCCCTGAACTACAATTCTCTTGCCTTCTACACCGGGTGTCAATCCGCGTTTCACCATTTCTTCTTCAATCGAACATACTTCTTTGAGTCCGTAAAAAACACCCAGGCCGGTGGCTTCTTTACGACCGCGAACACCACCCTGGGAGATGGGTTTTCCCGTCACGCAGCCGGCTGCGTCTATGTCATGGGTATGCATGGCCGTGTAGGTATCGACGATCCAGGCCATTTCTCTTTCGCCCGTACCATAGTCGGGAGCGGGCACGTCTACTGCCGGTCCGATAAAGTTTTTCTTAATTAATTCCGACGTATAGCGGCGCGTGATCTTTTCGAGTTCATAAGGCGTATACTTTTTCGGATCGATTTTGATCCCTCCTTTACCGCCTCCAAACGGAACGTTTACGATCGCACATTTGTACGTCATCAACGCAGCAAGGGCCATTACTTCGTCCTGGTTCACCGCCATCGAAAAACGGATACCACCTTTACAAGGCGTTTTATGATGAGAATGCTGAACACGGTATGCCTCGATCACCTCAATGCTCCCGTCTTCTTTTTTAACGGGAAAGCGCATGCGGTATACCGCATTACAGGCGCTGATCTGCTCCAGCAAACCTTTGTCCCATTTAGTGAATTCAGCGGCTTTCTTGAAGCTTTTCACTACAGCTCCGTAAAAACTATAATTATTATCAGTCATAGATAGGATTTTTCAAATTGTTCTGGCAAAAATGACCCTTGTTTAGCCAACCATTTATTACATATCAGCGAGAAAGCGCTCCATCGGATCACGTTAACTAAGTCTACGAACATTTGTTAACCGAAGCCTAAACCGGCCGGACCATAAAATTGCAAGAAAGATCATCGCGGCCTTGTCAACTTCATTAGTTTTCGACCTTCTCTGCTGTCTCTAGTTTTTTGATCTTTCTTTCAACCCGAACCAGGTACAGGACCAGGCCCAGCAATATTATGAGCAGGACGGCAATGACCACATAAATGCGTCCGTTGCTATACATCAAATTTTCCTGAGCCTGTGCGTTGGCAAGCAGCGGGAGCAGGGCAAAAAGAAACATCAATAATTTCATTACGATTTCTTTATTTAATAAAATGCTTTTCCTTCAGGTACTGGATCCTGATCTTCAAACTGGCGATCCAAACCCCAAGCAGCGCCCAGCCGATGAACGCCGGATATTCGATCATACGCATCTCCGGGCTGGCGTCTTTAAAATTCAAAGCAGGATTCCCTTCCTGGCCGGGATGCAGGCTGGGCAACAGCCGCGGCACCACCATGATGGTTGGGAACAGCATAGCAAAAGCAAAAATATTGTAAACGGCACTGATACGCGCCTTTTGGTCGATGTCCTGTATAGAGCTTCTTAAAATGAAGTAAGCAAAGTAGATAAGCAGGGCTACAGCAGTGCCGATCAGTTTCGGTTCGCGCGCTACTGCGCTAAACGAATCAAAGGCAGGATTATTGGGATCGGCCCAGGTATAGCTGGCCCATACGGCGCCTGTGGCGTAACCCAGCAAGCCGAAGACGGTTCCCACAGAAGCGTACTGGCTGGCGGCAATGTCGTTTTTCAAATTGCTTTTACTCAGGTAGCGAATCGAATGTACCAGCGAGCAGGTGAACAGTACAAACATCGCCGCCCACATGCCTACATGATAAAAAAGGTTCCGGATCGTTTCTCCTAATACCGGCAGATTGGGGATCTTAATCAACAATCCGCCGACGATGGCATAAACTAATAAAATGACACAAAGAATCTTCCACCACGACTTTCGCATACATGAAATCAATTTAAGTTGATAAACACAAAAGTAAGTGGAAAGTTTATATTATAGATTTGAGATTTGACAGTTTAGCCTTTTGCCGGACGGTGGGTTACCTTTTACCAACATATGTATTAAAAATAAAACGCGTGAGTCTTTTCCGGCGACATAAAATCCCGGCCACCGTTAGCGTGCTTTACCTGGGTTGGTGGTTCTTTTTATGGTACATGAGTTTTCGAACGGCTCAGCAAGGGATTCATTGTTTATCTGCGCTTGCTGCAATTGCGTGGCTGTCAATGATCGCAGGATTGGTTATTTCGGCTATTTTCTTAGTGCGGTATCTGATGGTCAAATCTCCGCTTCGAAAGGATTACCTGATTTTTTTAGGAATCTCGTTGTTGCCGGCGATGATAATAACGCTCGTGTTGTATTAAAAATACGGTTAATCTTTCCAGAGAAAAGGAAAAAGAATAACGGAGAGCAACCCCACCAGGAAATCAAGGGCCACGAGCAACAGTATATCGCTCGATTGGAAACTTTGCGTGGTGGTGAACGCTGTGTTAGACAGCTTCATCAGCAACATAAGTTGCGGAACGATGAGCGGAAACCCCAGCACAGCCATGATAGCAGCGTTTTGCCGGGCCTTCGCAGCAATGGCGGCTAAAAAGGTAAACACCATGCTCAGGCTGAAGCCGCCGAGCAAAGCCAGGCCTGTAAAGGGAAGTATCTTTTGCACCGGGTTACCGATGAAAGCAAAAAACAACCCGAGGCTGATCATCGTCATTACCAGCATCAGCAGGCAGTTGAACAATAATTTAGCCAGTATGAAATGTGTAGGGGAGGCGATCGTGTAGAAATAAAGCATTCGTGCCCGGCTTTCCTGCATGAAGCTTTTAGCCACGGCGTTAATGCAGATAAACAGTTGTATCACCCAGAAAAGACCATTCCATATTTCCTTTTCAGGCTCCTCTATGGCCAGGAACAACACGAATATGGTCGCTCCCATGTAAAGCAGGATGCCATAAAAGCTATATTGCTGGCGGATTTCCAGCAACAACTCTTTTTTAAATAAGGTAATTATGGGTTTCAAGAGATATTAAAAGGTAAGGATCTTTAAATTATGAACCTTATTGAAGTCTTTATCATTAGAAATAAGTGTCAGATCGTGTTGAACCGCATGAGACGCAATGATCGCGTCAGGCATTTTTAACTTTGACTGTATTCTCAGCTTGCCTATTTCTTCTAGTCGCTGAATATCCGGAACTATATTGATCAGCTCTATCCGTTCAAGCAGTGTGTTAAACAGCTCTTTATCTTCTTCGGACAACCGTGAAAAAGCAAAAAATTCGATAACCGAAATAACAGAGATACATACCCATTCACTGTTCGCCAGGAGCTCTTCAAGCGCCTTGTTACCTGCTAGCAAACCAATAGCCGCATTCGTGTCAATTAGAAATTTACGGCCACTCATCTCTTAGCTTTTTCTGCTCAGCCAGTGCGTCGCCTTTCCATTCCAGCTTGCCCGCAAGATCAGAAAAGTCATATTTCTTTTTCGGTGGCTCGGGTTGCTCTTCCAACGCCATCACAATCACTTCTACCCGTTTGTCTTTATATTCTTCAGGAAGATCAATCGTAAGTGGATTGGAATGCTTTTCAATTATTTTTCTTACTGCGTTCATATCACAAATTTAAAAAGATAAATTCATTCCCTTGATATTATAATTTGTCAGTATAGCATCTTCTGCACCGGGGTTCATACACATCCATCGCACCCAACATGACCTGGTCATCATCAGGTATTTTCCGGTATGAAAAGTTGGCGATATTGCCACACTTTACGCAAATGGCGTGGAGCTTCGTCACGTAATCCGCCTTCGCCAACAGGAAGGGCATCTGCCCGAACGGTTTCCCCGTAAAGTCCATGTCCAGGCCGGCCACGATGACCCGGATGCCCTGGTAGGCCAGTTTATCACACACATCGGGCAGCCCGTCATCGAAAAATTGTGCTTCATCGATCCCGATCACGTCTGCACCCTGTGCCATCAGCAATATCTTTTGGGAGTTATCGACCGGCGTGGAATGGATGGCGTTTGTATCGTGAGAAACAATGTTTAGCTCATCATAGCGGGTATCAACGGCTGGTTTAAAGATCTCAACTTTGAGGTTCGCAAACTTCACCCGTTTTAACCTCCTGATCAGTTCTTCGGTTTTACCGCTAAACATGGAGCCGCAGATCACTTCGATCCATCCTCGTTTGTCGCCCCTGATGTCCGGTTCAATAAACATTGTTAATATTTACAGTTTTCGTAAGCCTACGCAATAATTTCTGTTATATTGGCGTATTTTATGATGAGTGAAAGAGATCTCAAAAGTAGCGCCTGCATGTCAACATCAGGCAAATTTTTGAGATTATGTTCACTTGAATATAGGAATACCCTCTAAGACGCGCCGGCCACCTCCGAACATGAACACATTGGGTATTGTTTTTGTTGGAGGAGATACACACTGGAGAACAGTGGTGTCTGGCGCGGTTGGCGCAACTGCGCTGTATCATTTGGCTTGGATCTACATAAAAATATATAATGGAAAGAATCGGAAGTTTGATTGAAAAACTCAGTGTGCAGTTCTCAAAGAAAGTCCCTCTGGAACAGTTGCTCAGCACGGTTCAGTTGCTTCAAAATGAAATAGCAGGTAATATAAAAGAGGTAAATGTTTTGGGAACCAGTGGTATATCCGTTATCGTACCCAACGCAAAACCTTTGTCGAATGGAACCGCTTTCAAAGAAGGAGAGGAGGAAGAAAGTAATGAGAAAGAGTATTTCGAATTAGTGGTAGAAGGTGCCGGTGATGATGAAGGGCAGCAGGAACCCCCGGCGCGTGAAATTCCGAGCTACGAGGAGCTGATCCAATTGCAAAGGGAAGCCAAGAAGACGCCCCGTCCGCAGGCCACCCTCAGTTTCAAGGAAGAGCCGGACGAGGCCGCTGAAGATCTGCCTACCTTGTCCAGGCAAAGCAAGCCCGGCACGCGGGCCGCAAAGCAAGCCGCGACTCCCAAGGCCAGCCGCAATGCCATTAAGGACCTTTATAAAGCAATTAGCGCGCAGGACAGAATCGTTTTTGTCAGGGAGCTATTTAGGGGGGATGAGATCATGTTCGAAAGAAGTATCAAAACGATCAATAACTTCAACTCACTCGGACAGGCAGAATACTGGATCCGGAGAGAACTACGCACCAAAAATGGCTGGTTGGCCGGCAACCCGGTCGTTCAGCAATTTGAGCAACTGGTTAAAAGGAGATTTGCCTGAGCCAGGCGGTTATTCGCCCGGTGGCGCCGGTATTATTTGCTACAAATTCTCCGGCATTATTGCTGTAAACCTCCAATTTTACTTCATTTAAAACTAAATCTGAAAATGTATGAAGTAGTTCACTTTCAGTTTTAAAGGATATGCCACCTCTTTTTTCTATTAAGTTAACTGCCTCGGAGAATTTATGATAATTAGGGCCGAAAAAAACCGGCTTTCCATATACAGCAGCTTCCAAAGTATTATGAATACCGGCTTTTTTAAAGCCGCCTCCGACATAGCTGATCGTGGAATATCGATAAAGCCTCGAAAGCATCCCGATGTTATCAATGATAAGCGCCCGATGAGCAGCATTCTGATGCTCCGCCGCCGTGCTGTTGACAAGATCGGAATAGAGGATATGGCTTGGAAATATACTCTTTAAAAAATTGAGGTGATCGATTCTAATTTCATGAGGGGCAATAATTAGCGTTATTTTTTTATTATACAAAAGCAATTTTTCAAGCATGCGTTCATCGTCGGGCCAGGTGCTTCCCGCAACGACCACCAGTTCTTTTTCCGCTACAAATTCTTCAATGGCCGGAATGGGCTCGAAACCTGCGGCGATGGCCGCCACCCGGTCAAATCTTGTGTCACCCGCAAGCGTGAGTTTTGAAGGGTCTACCAGTTTGCCGATCAGCTTGAGACTCGATTCATTTTGAACAAAAATATGCGTGAAGCAGGTGAGCATCTTTCGATGAAGGCCGCCGTACCATTTAAAGAAAACGGCATCTTGTCGGAATATCGCAGAAACGAGAATTGCCGGAATTTGTCGCTTCCGTGTTTCATTCAGGTAGTGATACCAATATTCATATTTGACAAAAATAACAAGCCTGGGCTTCACGATGTCCATAAACTGCTTCGCGTGATTTCTGGTGTCGAGGGGCAAATAGAAAACGGCATCGGCTCCCTGGTAATTTTTTCTGATTTCATATCCCGATGGAGAAAAAAAGGTGAGCAATATTTGATGATCCGGATAGTCTGCCCGAAGTGCTTCCAGCACCGGCCTGCCCTGTTCGAACTCTCCCAGCGAAGCACAGTGCATCCAGATCACGGGCGGGTCAGCTTTAATAACATCGCGCAGCCTTTTAAAAATGTCCTCTCTTCCGGTGAGCCATAATGTTGCTTTCTTATTAAATAATGAAGCAATGCCAATCGCTACCCGATAGAGTCTTATAAATATATTATACAATAATACCATCACAACAAAGCCTTTCGGCAAAAGTAACAAGGACAGATCAGGTTTAATGCGTCGCTCCAAACAAAGTTGGCTGATTTATTCGCCTGCATTCCGTAATCGCTGCAGCCGGCTGGCTGCGTCTTCATTTGTAGGTAACTTTCGTTACTTTTGCCGTCCTTTAAAAATAAAAAAACCTCCTATGCGTCCCATCCAGATGGTCGATACCCGCAGTCAGTATCTAAAGATCAAAGATGAAATTGATCAGGCTGTTTTAGATGTAATGGGCAGCAGCGCATTTATCAACGGACCGGCAGTAAAAGATTTTGCTGCGAACCTGGCCGGTTATTTAGGTACGGCTCATGTGATTCCCTGCGCCAACGGTACCGATGCCTTACAGATCGCGCTGATGGCGTTGGACCTGCAGCCCGGAGACGAAGTGATCACTCCGTCATTTACTTACATTGCTACCACTGAAGTGGTGGCTTTGCTAAAGCTAAAGCCTGTTTTCGTTGAGGTGGATCAAAGCACTTTTTGCCTGGATGTGGAGGACCTTGAGCGGAAAATAACGCCCCGGACCAAAGCTATTGTCCCCGTTCATTTATACGGACAGGCGGCGAACATGGAGGCGATCATGGCGATTGCTAAAAAACATAACTTATATGTGATCGAAGATAATGCCCAGGCAATCGGCGCCGATTTCGCTTTTTCTGATGGAACGCGAAAAAAGACGGGAACGATCGGACATATAGGTTGCACGTCTTTTTATCCCAGCAAAAATCTGGGCGCTTTTGGAGATGGCGGTGCTATTTGTACAGATGATGTCGCGCTTGCTTCCAGGATGCAGATGATCGCCAATCACGGACAAAGTAAACGTTACTATCATGATGTCGTGGGCTGCAACAGCCGGCTCGACAGTATCCAGGCGGCGATCTTAAATATTAAATTGCGTCACCTGGATGAGTACAACAAGGCCAGGCAGGCTGTAGCAGCGTATTATGACAAAGCTTTTGGCGGTAATGAAAAGTTGACGATCCCGTCGGTGACGGGTTTTGCGTCTCATGTATATCACCAGTATACCTTGGTCCTGAATGATGTAGATCGCGAAGGCCTGGTAGCCTATTTAAGCGGCCAGTCTATCCCCGCCATGATTTACTACCCGGTAGCAGGACATCAGCAAAAGATGTTTGAGCATTTTAACATTGGTGAGCAGAACCTGCCCGTCACCGACTGGCTGACAGAAAGGGTGATCTCACTTCCCATCCACACCGAAATGGACGAAGAGCAATTGGAGCACATAACCAATGCTGTTCTGGCATTTTTAAAAAAGTGAGCGTAAATCGCCACAAAGAAGAAGACTATTTATCGCTCGATGATCGCTACTTTTGCGGCATTACGAAACCAACGGCCCTCATTGCAGATTTAAAGGGTATTTACCGGAATAAAATTTTTAACAGACCTTACTATAGTTTATAGAATGCCATTTACAAAAACCTCCATCGAGGGACTACTTGTTTTTGAACCGCGCGTATTTGAAGATCATCGCGGGTATTTTTTTGAAGCCTACAATCAATCGGTCTTCGGGTCCGAAGGTCTTCAATACAATTTTGTACAGGACAACCAGTCGTTTTCAAAACATGGTACGATCCGCGGACTACATTATCAGCAACATCCGCATGCCCAATGCAAATTAGTAAGAGTGTTGCAGGGAAAAATATTGGATGTTGCAGTAGATATCAGAAAACAATCGCCTACCTACGGCCAGGTCTTTTCGGTAGAGCTGACTGATGAAAATAAAAA
The DNA here is from genome assembly GCF_055693045.2 of Niabella sp. ZPM-14. Classification (NCBI taxonomy): domain Bacteria; kingdom Pseudomonadati; phylum Bacteroidota; class Chitinophagia; order Chitinophagales; family Chitinophagaceae; genus Niabella; species Niabella sp. ZPM-14. Next base: position 825,097 of record NZ_CM181148.1, on the reverse strand, counting down.
GCAGTTATTGATTCCCGCAGGATTTGCGCATGGCTTTTCAGTCTTAAGTGAAACGGCCGTGGTAATGTATAAATGTGATGCCCTGTACAATAAGGAAAGTGAAGGGGGGATTGTCTACAACGATCCTGACCTCGCGATCAACTGGCGATTGCCGGAAGGCGCTGCCATTGTTTCTGACAAAGACCTGATATTGCCGCCACTTCGCGATGCCAAAAACAACTTTTGATCAAAAATGATCTCAAAAAAGAAAATACTCGTAACCGGGGCTACCGGCCAGCTCGGATCAGAATTAACAGCGCTATCGGCTGATTTTCCGGATGTCGATTTTTTATTCGCTGACAGGACCCTGCTTCCTGTAAACGACGAAGCTGCGGTCAATGACCTTTTTGACCAATTTCAACCTGACTTCTGTATTAATTGTGCGGCTTACACGGCTGTTGATAAAGCAGAAGACCCTGCCGAACGTCCTCAGGTTGAGGCCATCAATGCCTATGCGGTTGCCTATCTGGCCAAAGCCTGTACCAGGCACCATGCCAAATTAGTCCATGTCTCAACCGATTATGTATTTCCAGGGAATGCTTCCGAGCCTTATAAAGAGACCGAGGAAACAAAGCCGGAAAGCGTTTACGGCCTGACCAAGCAGCAAGGAGAGCAGCTCGCCCAACAGCATACCGATGCCATTATTATCCGGACGGCCTGGGTATATTCTGCCTTCGGGAAAAATTTTGTGAAAACGATGATCCGTCTGATGCAGGACAAGCCCCAGATCAGCGTGGTAAGCGATCAGTACGGTACGCCAACCTACGCGGCGGATCTCGCGGCTGCCATTATGAAGATCATTACTTCTGATAAATGGCTGCCAGGTATTTATCATTACACCAATGAGGGAAAAACCAGTTGGTATGAATTTGCGTTGCAGATCAGGGAGCTGATCGGTTCTGGTTGCGATGTGAAAGCCATTCCTTCCATTCAGTATCCTACACCTGCTAAAAGGCCGGCCTGGAGCGTTCTCGACAAAACCAAGATCAAGGAAGCCTATGCCTTATCCATCCCCGATTGGAAGGAGAGCCTGGCCGTGTGCATTCCCAAAATGCAGTGATCTGAACAATCAGCACAATTAATTGTTATTCATCATTAAAGCTTTGCTATGCAACGGTGTCAGCGCATACCTGTTGTACCCGCATGGCATATAGTTATATTCTGTTCGGGCTTTTCGTTATATATTTGAATTTTTTCGAACGTTTCCGAAAGCCTTAAATTTTCATCAAACAACAGATAATGAAATTTTATACCAAACATCTGGCTACCTTATTGCTTACCCTTTTTATCAGTGTTATAGCTGCCGCGCAGGATTCAACAGCGGTGCAGTTTTCGTTCACACCCGAGCGGATTGATAAGGACAAAGTGGCTTTGACCATAACTGCACGCGTGACCCAGCCAGGGGTTGATCTGTATGCGTTGCAGAAAACGCCAGATGACGTGGTTTTTTCACAGGTAACTTTCGATACAACGGCGGATAAATATTTGTCCGGCACTCTTGCAGAAAAGGGAACCGTGCAAACGAAAACAGATCCCACACTTTCACTGCCTGTCAGTTTCATTGCGGATTCAGTGCAGTGGATACAACAACTGAATATACCAGCAGAAGATACGGTGCTCATAAAAGGAAAGGTAGCTTACATGTATAAAATGGGTGAGGAGTTTCCTTCGGTGGAAAAAGATTTCCGCGTTGTCATCACCCCTGAAAAGGATGCAGCGTCTGCGGACACGGGATCTAACGAGAAAGAGAAATCACTGCTTTGGATCGTTCTCGGTGCTTTTGGCGGTGGATTGCTGGCTTTATTAACTCCCTGTGTTTATTCGATGATACCTGTAACCGTTAGCTTCTTCACCAAAAGAAGTAAAACCAGGAAGGAGGGCGTAAAAAATGCATTGATCTACTCTTTATCCATCATCTTTATTTTTACACTCCTTGGGTTTCTGATCACCCTTATTTTTGGTCCGGCCGCGCTCAATAACCTTTCGACCAACTGGATTGCCAACGTAATATTCTTCGCTATTTTCCTGCTATTTGGTATTTCGTTTTTAGGTGCATTTGAAATACAACTGCCAAGTTCCTGGTCAACCAAAGCCGACAGTAAAGCCGGCACTGGGAGCTTCTGGGGAATCTTTTTCATGGCGCTTACACTTGTGATTGTATCTTTTTCGTGCACAGGTCCGATCATTGGTAATTTATTGGTGCTCGCGTCCAAAGGCAGTTATTGGGGGCCGCTGCTCGGCATGTTTGCCTTTTCTGTAGCCCTGGCCTTGCCGTTTGCATTGTTCGCTTTCTTTCCAAGCAAGCTGAATGTCTTAGGAAAGGCCGGAGGCTGGCTTAATGCGATCAAAGTAACGCTCGGATTTTTAGAGCTGGCGCTGGCTTTGAAATTCTTATCCAATGCGGATCTAGCCAGAAACTGGCGCATTCTGGATAGGGAAGTGTTTATTGTCCTGTGGATCGTGATCTTCCTTTTACTGGGATTGTATTTATTAGGTAAACTTAAATTCAAGCATGATGACGAGCTACCTAAAAATGATTTTGGTATTCCCTACCTGACAGTTACCCGTTTGTTCTTTGCGATTGCATCCTTTGCAACGGTGGTATACCTGACGCCCGGTTTGTGGGGCGCACCGTTAAAGGGACTGGGAGCCTTTTTGCCGCCCATGGGTACGCAAGACTTTAACGCTGATGACCTGCCCAGGGGATTTAACATTTCAGGTATCGGTCGCAATAGCGCCTCCGGAGAGGGTGAAGCCGGACTACCGGAACCTCAGAAGTATGCCGATGTGATGAAAAAAAATGAACCCGATGTGGTGGTCAATAATGGCATGGTGACTTACTTCGATTATAAGGAAGCGCTGGAAGTGGCCAGAAAGCTGAAAAAGCCTTTAATGCTTGATTTCACCGGGATCAATTGTGTCAACTGCCGCAAAATGGAAACGCAGGTCTGGAGCGATCCTGAGGTGATGTCGATCCTCAAAAACGAATTTGTAATCGCATCTTTGTTTGTTGACGTGCGCGATGCGAGCGTCATGTTGCCTGTTGGCGAGCAATTCTATTCCGAAGATCTGGGAAAGCAAGTCGAAACGTTAGGCGACTATAACACGCACCTTCAGGTAAGTCGCTTCGGTAGCAATTCCCAGCCAAATTATTTTTTCCTGGATGGTGATGAAAAAAGGCTGATACAACAGGGCTACGGTTATGATCCGTCCAAAGGAGTGAAGGAGTTTAAGGATTGGCTCAACAAAGCCATCGAAGAATACAAGAAACGACAACAGTAGTCTGCAGCAGGTCTGCTTGAGACCTTTATGGCGCAGAGCGGGTTAATATCCTGGCATGCCGGGCAACGTCTGCATCTTTTTCAATAGGTGCGCCGTTGAGCAGATTTTCCCCCAGCTGAAACGCAAAGTAGGGTGCCAGCGAGCAACCTTTCGTTCCCATGCCATTTAGTATGCCGACGTTTCTATAAACAGGATGAAAGCCGACAAACGGACGTCTTTCAATGGTGGCGGGTCGTATGGCCGCTTTATGATCGATGACCTTAAAAGGTACTTTGATCCAGCTCCGAAGCGTCTGTTCGGTCGCCTGGCGGAAAGCATCTGTAGGCCGGTCATCTTCAAATTCCCAGATATAGTTGGTGCCTGTCCAGAAAATTCCCGGCGCTCCAAATGGGACCAGCATCATCGATTTTTTGTAGATCTGATCCGGAGGTAAGCCCGGTGCCTCAATGATGAGCGCTTCGCCCTTATTCAACGCGAACGGCAGCAGTGAAAAATAAGGGTTCTCATTCCCCTGGACGCCGTCGCAAAATATGATCTGATCCGCCTTGATGTTTTTGTAGCGTACATTACCAGCGTCAACCGTCAATTCAGAAAAATCAAAGACTTCTTCGAGGAGCCTGTCATTCGCCTTTAAATGTTTCCGCCACGCGGGCAACAATTGCTGCAGGTGAACAATGTAGGCCGGTTCGATAAAACCGGATCCAAATTCATAGTTAAAGTAGTCCGATAGCTGCTGATCGTCGTCAGCAAGCTCTATATAAGGTGCCTTTTGCTGCAGCTTCTTCAAAAAGCTTTCGCGCATAAAAGGGTTAGGAAAGAAATCTGTAATCGACGTTTTTGTAAGCGCCCGGATCGCAAGGGCGTCCCCCATTTCATTATAAGTTTTTTCGGCAAATGGCAAGATGAGCTCATCGAGCCAAACCGTTACCACGCGTCGCCCGGTCACCGGGTTGATCAAACCCGCGGCAGTGCGTGAGGGCGTAGCAACCTGTTCGTTATCAATCACAACGTGATCAATCTGCTGTTGCTCCAGGAACCAGGACAATAGCGTCCCTGAAATGCCCTGACCTACAACTATTACTTTCTTCGCGCGATTCGTCATTTTACTAAGGTGATCGTTTTTGTTTACTGATAATCAGTCTGTTAATTTGCTTTTAATAATAATAACTTATTTCTTTACTGCATATTTCGTCTCGACGACGCAACTTAGGCATTTAATTTGTCATCCTATGCATTAAATAATGTTTCTGCGCCTGCTTTCAGGCGTTTGAAACTTTTGCGAACTTAAATAAATAGGAATGAACAAACGAATGGGCTTGGTGCCGGCAGCGGCGCTGATAAGCGGTTTAATTTTGACAGGATGTGTCAGCGGTAAAAAATTCAGCGCCTTACAGGCGGATTACAATAATCTGAATAGCCGGTATCAGACAGCGCAGGTAGATCTGGCGAGCAGCCAGTCAAGAGTTAAAAGTTTAGAAGATCAACTGGCGCAGGAGCGTGCGAACAATGCTTCGTTGAAAAAAGCGCTGGCATCGCTTCAGGCTACTCTGGATAAAAGCATCAATCAGAACACGCAAGGAAATGTGAACATCTCCAAACTGGTAGATGAAATCAACGCTTCCAATAAATATATACAACACCTGGTGAACGAGAAGAACAAGAGCGATTCACTCAATATTGTGCTGACCAACAACCTGACCCGCTCACTCAGCAGGGACGAATTAAGAGATGTTGACATTAAAGTCTTAAAAGGAGTAGTGTATATATCCCTGGCGGATAACATGCTCTACAAATCAGGAAGTTATGAGATCTCTGAAAGAGCAGGAGAGACATTGAGCAAGATCGCTAAGATCATTCTCGACTACAAGGATTATGATGTACTGATCGAGGGTAACACCGATAACGTTCCGATCAATCGTCCGAATATCCGCAACAACTGGGACCTGAGTTCCCTGCGGGCTTCCTCTGTGGTGCAGGCGTTACAAAACAATTACGGCGTAGATCCTAAACGACTCACGGTTGGTGGTCGTGGAGAGTACAACCCGGTTGCTGATAACTCAACAGAAGAGGGCAGAACTAAGAATCGCCGCACGCAGATTATCATCACGCCTAAGCTTGACCAGTTTATGGACCTGATCGATAAGGCGCCTGCTAAAGATTCTACGGCAGTTCCCGAAGGGATCTAATATCAAAATCATCAATAAATTTATCAAGCATGGATGCAATGGCGTCCATGCTTTTTTTGTAAGTTGCGGAAACTGCAAGCGAATGCTGTAGCCCTCTTGCTTGAGAATGAAACAAATCGATGAAATTTTGAAACAAAATTGAAATGCCTTCTTTTCAAAACCTTTTATCTTCATTTTTTATTATTAACGAAATGATTGCCTTGAAGTCGAACATTAGCCCGATGTCATCGACGCAAAGCCGCTGTTTCCTTATAAATAACAAAACCATAATTTCAGATTTATCTTAAAAGAAAATTTTCTTAAATGACCAGAAATTTAAAGCCCTTAGGTAGTTTTTTACTCCTGTTTTTTTATTTGTTCGGATGGAGTCAGCAACAACAGGCTCCTGCCTATCCGCTCATTACACATGACCCTTACTTCAGCATTTGGTCGGCCACAGACAAACTGAATGAATCGCCCACCAGGCATTGGACCGGCACCGACCAGTCTTTGACGGGTTATGCCAAAGTAGACGGTAAGATCTACCGGTTCTTAGGCGCTGAATCTAAAACGTACGATGTCTTGTTGCCTGCATCCGAGGACAAGGCCTATCGGGCGATGTACACAGAGGCGGCACCGTCAGGTGACTGGTATGAAAACGGATTTAATGATAGTAAATGGAAAGGCGGTGTGGCGCCCTTTGGCGATGATAAAAGCGTAGCCAAAACGCCCTGGCGTTCTGAAGATCTTTGGGTGCGAAGGACTTTTACCATGCTGGATAACAATGAGCAGAATGTGTATCTGAAATTAAATCATGATGACAACGTCATTGTATACCTGAATGGAACAGAAATTTATCGCAAAGACGGATGGGTGCATAAATACATTTACATCCCGATAAAAAATCCGGCCAGTATTTTGAAAAAAGGCAAAAACGTTTTAGCGGTACATGTAAAAAACACTGCCGGCGGCCGTCACCTGGATTTCGGTTTAGTAAAGGAGCGTAAAGTAATGCCCGCTGTAGTAACTGATGCGGTGCAGAAAAGCATTACTTTAAAAGCTACACAAACGATTTACGATTTTAGCTGCGGCCCGGTTGATCTGAAGGTAACCTTCACTTCACCGCTCGTGCTTACGGATCTGGATCTGCTGGCGCGTCCTGTGTCGTATATTACATTCGATGCCAGGTCTAAAAACGGTGCGGCACATAATGTAGAGATCCTGTTCAACACGTCTTCTAACCTGGCGGTTAACACGCCTGCACAGGAAGTCGTAGCGAGCGGTTATACTTCGAAAGGTTTATCCGTCTTAAAAGCGGGAACAACTGCGCAACCTGTGTTGGCCAAGAAGGGTGATGATCTGCGCATCGATTGGGGTTATGTGCATGTGGCAGTGCCTCAGCAAAGCAATGCCACACAAATGATCGCCAACTCTGAGGCTGCCGTGTTAAGCGCCTTTGCTAAAGGCGGCACGAAAGCGGTGCCTTCTAAAGTTACCGGAAAACAGCTCTCACTAGCTACGATGCTGAACCTGGGGAAAGCCAGGAACGCTTCGGGCAGAATTTTGCTGGGATATGACGACATCTGGTCGATCCAGTATTTTGGAAAGAATCTGCGACCCTGGTGGAACAAGGATAACAATTCTACCATAGAAGATCAGCTGGCAAAAGCTGCCGCCGAATACGACGCTGTTATGCAAAAATGTAAAGAGGTAGATCAGACTATTTACCAGGATGCGCTGAAGTCGGGCGGCGAAGCGTACGCGAAGCTGTGTGAAATGACTTACCGCCAGGTGATTGCTGCGCATAAATTAGTACAAAGTCCGCAAGGTGATCTATTGTGGTTGTCTAAGGAGAACTTCAGCAATGGTTGTATCAATACTGTAGACCTTACTTATCCTTCTGCTCCGCTGTTCCTTGTTTATAATCCTGACCTTGAAAAAGGAATGATGAACGGTATCTTTTATTACAGCGAAAGCGGCAAATGGAAAAAGCCTTTCGCGGCGCACGACCTGGGGACTTATCCTTTGGCCAACGGACAAGTGTATGGTGAAGATATGCCGGTGGAAGAATCCGGTAACATGGTGATCCTCGCAGCGGCGATCGCGCGTGTGGAAGGGAATGCAGATTACGCAAAGCAGCACTGGCAAACACTTACGACCTGGACGGATTACCTGGTGAAAGAAGGCTTTGATCCGGCGAACCAGTTATGTACAGACGATTTTGCCGGCCATCTTGCGCGGAATGCGAATTTATCACTCAAAGCGATCATGGGCATTGAAAGCTACGCGATGCTGGCTAAAATGTTAGGCAAGGATGATGTGTATGAGAAATACCATGGCATTGCTGTTAAGATGGTGCCCGAATGGATGCGGCTGGCAGAAGATGGAGATCATTACGCGCTGGCCTTTGAAAACAAAGGAACCTGGAGCCAGAAGTACAACCTGATTTGGGACAGGGTATTAGAATTCAACATCTTCCCGAAATCAGTGATTGAAAAAGAGATGAAATATTACCTCCGTCATCAAAATACTTATGGGCTGCCGCTCGACAGCCGCAAGACCTATACCAAGAGCGACTGGATCTTATGGACGGCCGTATTAACCCGCGATATGCAGGATTTCAAAGCGCTCGTGGAGCCGGTATATAAATACGCTACAGAAACTCCGGACAGAGTGCCACTGAGCGACTGGCACGAAACGACTGATGGCAAAAAAGTTGGATTTCAGGCGAGAAGTGTTTTAGGAGGGTATTGGATGAAAGTGCTGGATGATAAGTTGAATAAGTAACCTGCCTATTTCAGTATCCTTATCGTAAAGCCCGTTCAAGCTATGTCATCATCATTGAAAATGGAGGAGGTACCTCGGCTGTGTTCGGCATGAGGGCGTCTAGTATTGATTGTCAAGATTCAAAGACCCCAAGCGCACTTAAGTAAAAATTTATCCGATCATAAAATTAAAAGGCCGCGATACCGCGGCCTTTTTGTGTCTGTTACAGCTACCTGTAATCGGTCTCGAAGGTCCAAGCTCTATTCTATGTTCACCCTTACGCCCTCACTGTGACTGGTAAACTCAGGCGCATACATACATTGTATCGTAGTGACGCCATTGCTGTAATTTCCGGCTAACTGGGCGAACAACTGATACTCGAATACATAAGTCCCTTTAGGAAGATAATTGAAAAAGAAGTTGGTGCTGGCATCTTTGGTCGTTTCATAATAACCCAAACCACCCTGCCATTTATAAGCACTTAAAACATTGACCGGCTCGAAAGAAGAGGCGCGCATGTCCTTCATGTGTACATATTCCATGTCTCTGTCTACGCGGAGTTCAATGCGTACCTTCATTTTATCGCCCACTTTTATTTTGTCGCCTTCCTGCACAGGCTGTAGCACCGGCCCGCGGTCTGTATTGCTTTCTATAAAAAGTTGCTTCTTCAGCTGCAAGGGGGTTGCCGCATGAGTTATTTTATCCAGGTCTTCAAAGTATTGCCAATACAAGCTTCCCCAGGTGGGTAATGAAGATCCTGCAGGCTGCTGCACGGCGACCGTGATATTACCCATGCCGGGTCTTACTCTGTTGCCTTCCACTACTTTTTTGATGTAACCGGTTCCTGCTTCTGCGGTTTCATCCTGGTTACCTCCAATGATCGTATAGTTGCCCAGTTGCACTTTCACCTCCGGTGTAATACCGAGCCAATCCGCGCCCCTGAGCAGTAGCGCGTAGACCGCTTCGGCCGTGGCTTTGGTGCTTTCCCAATTATTGGTTTGTTTGTTCTTCAACAACCAGGTTCGCAGCTCATCAGCGGTTTTTGTATCGCCGGCAACTTCTTCAAAAGCTTCTGTGATCAGGGCCTGCCGCTCTATGGGCGCCTCGTACCACCACCAGCCTCGCACAGCATCTTTATAATACATGCCCTGTTCATCGTCGCGAACCGCGGTTTCTTTCAGTGATTGTAATATGGCTTTCGGAACCGATTCCTGATGATTTCTGTGACCGGTTAAGGCGATCATGGCTTGCATGTATTTATTCTGTTTGACCCAGGTTTGTTGCGAGCGGGCTCCAAAATAATCCACCGCCTTTTGGGCTGCCTCGGCTATTTTCACCTTCGGAAAGAAACTTCGCATATACAGGTACTGAATGACAGGATAAGAAGGTACATAGCTTTTCAGATCTGCTTTAGAACGGACAAGGTCATCATAGTCTTCTTTGATTTGCTTGTCGAGGTAAGGAAGTGCTGCCTGAACGAGTCGATTGAGCTGGGCTTCCTGCAATCCTTTCACCGCGCCCAGTTTCTTCAAATGACCGATACCCGTGATGATATATTGGGTCATGTACCGGTCATCAGGGCCTCCCTTGAACCACACAAAACCTCCGTTCGGGCTCTGCAGTTGCCTTAATTTATCGTAAGCTTTACTCTGTTCGCCGCTCATGCGTACCAGGTCAAACAACACCGCTATGTTCTGCTTTTGTTGCGCTTCGTTTTTTGCATCCAGCACCCAGGGTGTCTCTTCGAGTAAGATTGATTTTAATTCCTGGTTCTTTTGCAGGTTGCTGAGCAGAGCCGCAGTGTCTTCCGTTTTCCAGCGCTCAAACACCTGCTTTATCTTCGGCGTACTGCTTACAACATGCGTTGCTAATGTATTCGCATAATATTTATTCCAGGTTTGCTCTGCACATTCATACGGGTATTGCATCATGTAGGGCAGGGCCTGCACGGCATACCACGCCGGATTTGAGGTGTATTCTGCCGTTAATGACTGAGTGGTGAGTGTTTCGCTGTTGCCGCTTTTGAGCAGTTTATCCCAGGTAAAGGACTTTGTGCCGCTGCCGCGCATCTGTAGCGGAAGGGTTTCCGTGACCAGCATGCGGTTGGTAACAACCGGCAAGACATTTTCTTCTCCGTCCGAAAGCGAGCTGTCAGCGGCTTTCACCATCACACGCCAGGTCAGCGCTTTGTTAAAGTGATATGGCACTTCGATAGGGAAGAGCACAGACTGGCTGCGGCCCGCTTCAATGGTGAAATATTGCTGCGGAATCACATTTTTAAACCATCCGTCCATCGCTTCCCCCGTTGCCGCATCAAACAATTGAAGAGAGGCTATGCCGGTTATTTCTTTAGGAGACAGATTCACCACCTTACTGCTGAATTCCATTTTATCTCCTTCGCGTAAGAACCTGGGTGGATTAGGCTGAACCATCAGGTCTTTTTGCGTAACGATTTCTTTATTGCTGTAGGCGAATGCCAGATCTTTTGAGTGGGCAAGGGCCTGAAACTTCCAGCGTGTTAGTGCTTCGGGAATGGTAAAAGAAAAACTGACATTGCCTTCTTTGTCGGTCCGGAGGTCTGGAAAGAAGAATGCCGTTTCATTAAAATTAGTTCGCGGTTGTGATGATGCAGCTCTTGTGTTATCTTCTTCCTTAGCCGCTTGACCGGAAGCAGCGTTGGGCGCTGCGGCAGATTCGACTATAGACACGGATCCGGCAAAATTAACTTTTCTTGACACTCCATATCCTACGACTACTACTTCATCCATGGCGCCTTGGATCAGTTCCTGCCTCACCAGTTCCTGACCATACTCTCTGAATGCTCCAGGTCTAAACAGCACATCATATCGCTTGTCAAAATCCTTATGCGTTATATCAATATTGTACTGCGTCCTGGCGGCAATATCGCCAAAGTTCGCGTTGCCATCCCAGTTGACAGGATTATAATAATATTGCCAAAGGGAAGGGGCATTCCACTGATGCGGATAAAACTGGTCCAGGGAGGCGTCGTACATACTGGCTAACAACTCAGCAGCTACTTTTTCCTTCTTTAAGCCTGATATCTTCATCGTCCATTGCTCTTCAGATCCGGGCAAAGTTTTATCTCTGAAAGTACTGTAGGATATATCCAGGTGCTTGTTGCTCCAGGGCACGACTATTGTCTTGTTGAGCTGGAATACACGATTGTCCTTTACAAACACATAATGCACGCCGTAGCCGCCGCGATCCGCTTCCTTCGCTGAAAATTCAAAGCGCCGGCTGCCTTCATTCAGTTGGTGAAATGAAAAGCGGCTTTGATCTTTGCGGACATTTTCAATCAGGAAGACGTTTTCCGCTGATGTAGCTATATGGATGTTGGTTGTTTCGCCAGGTTCTACGGCTTGTGGACGGGTGCTATATACGTATTGCGGATAAACAGGTTCGGGTTTTTTCGGATTAAATATCTCAACATAACGAACATCTTTCACTTCCAGGTTGTCTTTGTCCCGGGTGCTCGTTTCGATCATATAATACCCTGGTGCGATCCCGTCCTGCTGCCATTTGAACAGGCCTGTTGAATCGGTGAGGCCTCTTTGTTCCAGGACAGTCGTTCCTTTTGGCCAGCTTTGTGGCTTGTCTTCCTGGTCGTAAATATCATTGGGGAAATAACGGATGTAGTCATCTTTACTAAGCGTGAACTGATCAGGCCGTTCCCAATACCGGGTCCGAAGTAGGCGTTGTTCCGGTTGCAATGCAATGATCCGCACATGAACCTCGTTTTTCTGAAAGACGCCGGACATGTTTTCTGTCCTGATCGTTACCTGATGGAGGCTGTCTGCCGCCAGCTTATCCGGCACAGTCACGTTCAATATTAAAGATTTATATCCTGCTGCTACCACTTCTTCGGCGCTTCTGGTTTCGCCATTCACATCAGTTACATCTGCATACACCCGGTAGTTAAACACAGGTTCTGTGCTTTCATCGATCTGAAGGTCAGGCAGGGCTGTAAAGCTGATATTAAATTTCCCGTCGGTGTCCGTTTCCAGCGTGCCATGAGCGATTTCCTGGGGTGCGGAACGCGGCATATAGCGGCCCCAAAACAGCCAGGGATAAGGGAAACGGGCCTCGCGCACCACACGATACTTCACTCCTGCACCGTCCAGGCTATTACCCGCATAAGCCTTTGCAAAACCAGTTATGTTCACTGTTGCGTTGACCTTATAAGTATCTTTTATCTTTTCAAAGTCTACATAAAACTTAGGCCTTTTATATTCTTCCACTTTAAAAGTCGTTCTGCCTTCATCTTCTGCATTTTCAATAGTGAAATCTCCATTAAGGCCATTAGCCGGCAAACGGAACGTTCCGCTAAAGGAACCGTATTCGTTGGAAGTGACTTCAATACTATCTATTGTCTGGTCATTTGCATCAGATAGAAAAAGCGTTGTTGTATAACCTGTAAGTATCTTTGATTTTTTTCCTTTCGGATCTTTATTAACAGCGATGCCTTTGAAATAAACTGTTTGTCCCGGCCGGTAGAGGCTGCGGTCTGTAAAGAGAAACGTGGCAGGTTCCGGCTCATCCTCATTTTCATAATCATTATGGAGGTATAGATCATTGCCAGTATCGTCCATGAAAAGCCGGTCCTTTTGATAAGAAATATTAAATAAATAAGAACCACCGTTGCGTTCGTCGTTCCTGATATCCTCAAATTCGAAATAGCCGTTTTTATCCGTAGTATAGGTGCCCAATGCCGTTTGCGAGTAGTCGGATATTTTGTAATCGTAGGTTCGCCTAAGGGCTTGTACACTGGCACGTCCCAGCGGCTGGCCGGTCGTCCTGTGCAGGACAAAGAAATCGTTGCCGTAATGTGCAAAACTGATGTTAGAGATATAAATCAATTGTGTAGCGAGAATATTATCAGCCGGTTTAAAATCTTCATCTGCAGATGCGATGATAAAATATTCACCGATTGGTAACCCCTCAATCTTTATTTCGGTAGTGTGTTGTTGAAGATCCGTATTTCGGGGCAGCTCTTGCGTCCAGCTTTTGAGCGGCGCTGCTGCGATCAATTGGCTCCAGTAGGTGTTGTGATTCCTGGGGTTGCGCACGGCTTTCTTGATCGCGGTTGTGGCCGGAACGATGCGCAGATACACTTGTTGCAGATTTTTGAACTGCACCAACATCCTGAAAGGTGTTTCAGGAACATTTACTTTTTCTATTTGGAAAGACAGATAGGGTTGCTTCAACTGTTGATTCAGGTTGTAGGCGTTGGTCCGTCCTTCACTTTCCTGGGGTTGTTTCAGGATTTCTTCCACGATATCCTGTGCTTTCACCAGTTCATAGCGATGAGTGGTATCGCCATTGGCCCGGTATTCCGATCCTTTCTGTTGGTGCAAAGCGGCCATCAGGTATCGCGCCTGTGCTGCGGCGGGCAGGGTCGGGTAGGTTTTTACTATATCATGTAGCGCAGTATAGTAAAGCCATTCTTTTTCTTCAAGCGGCGCCCGCTGTTGGGAGAGCGTTGCTGTTTGTTTTTGATTCCTGGTCTTTATCACAATGGCGCCATTGGCTGCGCGGCTGCCATATAGGGCGGTGGCCGATGAACCTTTTAATATATCAATGGATTGAATATCGGCAGGCTGCAGGGAGGTCATTTCACCCACCTGGCCGTCTACGATCACTACTGGTTTGTTCCGGGCTTTTGTGGTCGATATTTTAGAAAAGACGTACTGCAGCCGCTCGATGTCAACATCTACCAGTGCGTCCGGCTGTTCATCTTTTAAATGCAGCCCGATCAGTTTCTGAAAGATCAGCAGCGCCTTATGTTCCAGTGACAGTGAATCTTTTGTAGAGAACGAGGCTTTTGCGAATCGTTCGGCGGTCGCAAAGGCCACCTCATCGTTGATCTCAAAACGGGCGGCAGGCCGCGTGATGTCGCGCTCCCCGCTTTTGAAATAGTCTAATGCCCGATGCGCGAGCAGATCATATAAGGTGGGACGCAGCCGCCTCATGTTTCCTTTTGTGATCAGTGCATCGTAATTAGCCAGGGTTACGGACTGTAACAGCACCTCTTTCTCGATCGAACGTAGGAAAAGCGCGCTTATTTTCTGATGAAAATCGTCGATTGTCCAGGTGGCAATATCTTCTTTATTAAATCCCGAAGTATTGGTACGGCCATACAGTTTGTATCTTTCTGCTGAAAAGTACTGGAGATACAAACCCGCCAGGTAGCTGCTCAGGAGCGAAGCGACCGGCTCCCCGGCGGCGTCGATCTCGCGCTCTACCTCTTTAATGCTTGTGATGATATTGTTGTCCCGGTTTTCCGTCTGCAATTGCGTCATAAAGATCAAGGCTTTCACTACCTGCGCCTGTTGACCTTCGGTTTTAGCTTTGGTGTATACGGTCTTCACGACTTTTAACGCGGATTGAGGTAAACCTTGCTGCATGTATCCCTCAACCTGTTTCCAGTCGGCATCGTAATTTTTTATTTGAGCGTTTGCGGTCATCTGAAGTATCAACGCAGTTAAGGCGATTATTATTTTACTGACTTTCATTCCGGTTATTTTAAGGGGCAAAAGAGCCGCCACTATATTGAGATGTAGAACCTGGCGAAACTACATAAAGAAAGACCGTATTTTTATCAAAAAATCATGAATTTTTCCCTCGGGCCACTTTTTAAACCGGAAATGGATAGGACTCTCAAATCAAATAACAAGAGTAGACCCATTAATGTAGACAAAGCTTTTATTCTCGGCCTGTTAATGTTGGTTGCGCCATTGTTGATACGCGCACAGGATCTGGATTCGGCCATCTTCGTTAATGCTGCATGGCACAAGGAGCAGATCGGTCGAAAAGCAGACCTGTACCGGTTTCATTTTGACCATAAAAATTTATTCGGGGCTAATGAGTATATCAGTTATGTCAGGGTCCGCAAAAGCCGGAAAAACAAACTCGCGTTGGCTGCAGAGCCAAAGTTATTGCGTACGGTGACCAGCTTCGCTCAAAATCATAACGCACGCGCAGCGATAAACGGGAATTTTTTTGATGTGAAGAACGGCGGAGCCGTGGATTTTACCAAGGTGGATGGCCACGTAATTAATGAGAGCCATATGGGTAAAAACAATGAGCCCGACTTTCATCAAAAGGCAGCGGTCATTATTCATAAAGGCCGGCCCAGGATCGTTAAACGGGAAGACGAAAGCGATTGGAAAAAACAACTTGCGGCTGCTAACGTTATGTTGAGCGGCCCGCTTTTGCTTTATAACGATAAAAACGAAGTGCTGGATTCCAGTAAGTTTAATGTTGCCAGACATCCGCGCACTTGTGTTGGAATCGACAAGCACGGAGCATTGATCATGCTGGTCGTGGACGGCCGTAATGCTAATTCAGCGGGCACGAGTTTGTTTGAGCTTACGAAGATCATGCGGTGGCTTGGATGTGAAACGGCCATCAATTTCGATGGGGGAGGCTCGTCTACCTTATGGGTGCGGAGAAAGGGAGTGGTCAATCATCCGACCGATAATAAAAAATGGGATCACGAAGGCGAACGTAAAGTGGCTAATGTATTGTATCTGAAATAACCAGACGAAGCATTGGTTAGTTTGCCACAAATGCCCGGATAAGTCCTGGTCTTAACGCTATTGTCGATTTTACCTGCTTGGCAAAAACATCATCTTACGATGTTAAATAGGCGTTGTTTGGACATTTGTGGCGCTATGACTGCGTGAGACCGGGACGGTCAGACGCGTATTTCAGTCCTGGTTTGGACGCTATCGTCGATGTCAATTGCCCCCGAATATTTTGCCTGACTCAATAGGATTAGCGTCATTCGTGTGAGGCTATTTAAACTGCATTTCTGGTATTGCTCCTTTTACGATTAAATTACCTTCAGTAGCTTTTTGAATTTCTTCTACACTGACGCCGGGAGCGCGCTCGAGCAGCACAAAGCCATCTGTACTTACTTCCATAACTGCCAGATCGGTCACCACTTTTTTTACACAACGCACACCGGTCAATGGCAGGGTGCAAGCCTTTAATAGTTTGGATTTTCCGTCTTTGCTCGTGTGTTGCATGGCCACAATGATGTTCTTCGCTGAGGCTACCAGGTCCATAGCGCCTCCCATCCCTTTTACCATTTTACCGGGAATCTTCCAGCTGGCAATATCGCCCTGATCGGTCACTTCGAAGGCGCCCAGTACGGTAAGGTCAACATGTCCGCCACGGATCATGGCAAAGCTGGTGGCTGAATCGAAAAACACACCGCCGGGCATCACCGTGACGGTTTGTTTTCCTGCATTGATCAGGTCAGGATCTGCCTGGCCCTTCGAAGGGAAAGAGCCCATGCCCAGCAAACCATTTTCTGATTGTAAGATCACCTCCATTCCATCCGGAATATAATTGGCCACCAGCGTCGGAATGCCTATTCCCAGGTTGACATAGTAACCGTCCTGAAGTTCCTGGGCGATGCGTTGTGCTATCTGTTCTTTTGTTAATGACATTTGATTGTTTTTAATGAGTCGGTGATGGTAGTTAGTTAGTAGGAATCGGCAAGTAGGGAGTGGGGGATAGCAAGCAGGGAGTAATCCGCGCGCTGCCTATTTATATACGTCCCTACTTTCTACTTCCTATTGCGTTCTCCCTAACTCATCTCCGTTAGCTTCTCAATTCGTTTTTCATAACCGGAACCTTTGAAAATCCGCTGCACAAAAATTCCGGGTGTATGGATCTGCGTAGGGTCCAGCTCGCCGGCCGGAACTAATTCTTCCACTTCAGCAATGGTGGTCTTTCCTGCCATGGCCATCGGTTGGTTAAAGTTATTGGCTGTCGCACGATAGATCAGGTTGCCATGGGTGTCACCCTTCCAGGCTTTGACGATGGCAAAGTCACCTGTAATGGCACGTTCCAGCAGGTGTGGCTTGCCTTCAAACTCACGGGTCTCCTTGCCTTCAGCTACTTCTGTTCCATAACCAGCGGGCACATAAAACGCGGGGATGCCCGCTCCGCCTGCGCGGCAGCGTTCTGCCAGCGTCCCTTGCGGAATAAGTTCTACTTCAAGTTCGCCCGCCAGTAATTGTCGTTCAAATTCTGCGTTCTCGCCGACATAGGAGGAGATCATCTTCCGGATCTGCTTTTTTTGTAACAATAATCCTAATCCGAAGTCATCGACACCGGCGTTATTACTGACGCAGGTCAGCTGTTTTACTCCCGACGCTACCAGGGCGCTGATGCAATTTTCGGGTATGCCGCATAGTCCAAAGCCGCCGAGTAAAATAGTCATCCCGTCCTGTATTCCGGCGATCGCTTCCCTCGCATTGTTAACTACTTTTTTCATGTGTTAATTTTTTGCATTTTCATATGTTACATGCTTGTGTATTTTACAAATGTTTTATTTAAATCCGCTGTAATCAACAGCCAGCTTGCGGATCAGTTCTTCATTAAGCTGATGCGCGATCCGTTGTTCCTTGAAATAGTCCAACAGGTCAAGCGTGTTCAGGTTCCCCAGCAATTCAAAGCCTGTCATGGGACAACCGCCTATGCCATTGATCACGCCGTCATAGCTTCTGCAACCTGCTTCCCAGGCCGCAGCGATCTTTTCGCGCCAGTTTGTTTTTTGTGTGTGGATATGAAGCCCCAGCTCAATCCCGGCGCAGGAGGGGAGCAGTGATTGAAAGATGCTCTTAATCGATTCGGCAGTCGCGAGCCCTACTGTGTCAGACAGGGTCACGGCCTGAACACCGCTATCCATCAGCTTCTGCACTGCATCTTTCAAGATATTTTCATTCCATGGGTCACCATAAGGATTACCGAACGCCATGCTGATAAAGACGCGGAACGCTTTCTGATTGGCCGAACTGATATGACCGATCTCCAGCGCGGTAGCATCAATTTTTTCTATCGAAGAATTGATGTTTTTCAGAAGAAAGGTATTACTGATGGAATACGGAAAACCAATGATGTCTACTTTCTCCTGTTCAGCTGAATCTCTTGCCCCGCGGGCATTCCCGACGATGGCGAGCAGTTTTGTGTCAGACAGGTTTTTGTCTATCTGCGCCAGTACTTTGTCGCTGTCGGCCATTTGTGGCACGGCCTTCGGTGATACAAAACTTCCGAAATCAATTACGTCAAATCCGCATTTCATCAGCTCATTGATGTAGGAAGCCCGTGTTTCCACAGGAATGACAAAGGGTAAACCCTGTTGGGCATCGCGCGGACTTTCTGTTATTTTAAGTGACTTACTGATCATAAAACAAAGTTTGAAAATCGTGATCAAGCCTCCGCTCCACTGACGATGGACGATTTGCTATTGGCCATTCGCCATTGGCTTCGCTTAACACCCGATATGTTTAGCGATAACGACACGTTGTATCTCGGATGTTCCTTCTCCGATCTGCAGCAATCGCTGGTCGCGGTAAAATCGCTCGACATTATATTCTTTCATCAGGCCGTAACCGCCGTGTACCTGCACTGCCTCGTCGGCAACTTCCTTTGCAATCTCAGAGCAATAGAGTTTGGCCATAGCTGCCTCTTTGGAAAATGGCTGCTTCGTATCTTTTAACCAACACGCTTTATATAAAAATGTTCGCGCCAGTTCTATTTTCATGGCCATATCCGCTAACTTGAAAGCGATGGCCTGGAACCTGGAAATGTTTTTGCCAAATTGCTTACGTTCCTGCGCATAAGCCAGAGCCATTTCATAAGCGCCCTGCGCACAACCCAGGCCCATAGCTGCTATGCTCAAACGACCCGCGTCTAAGGTTTGCAACATGATCTTCGATCCCTGGCCCGTTTTGCCTAAGGTGTTGGTTTTGGAAACCCGGCATTCATCAAAGAATAACTGCGAAGTGTCGCTCGCGCGCCACATCATCTTGCCGTGCATAGCCTGCTGGCTAAAGCCCGGCGTACCTTTCTCTACGATAATAGTTGTAAACTCTTTTTTCCCGTTGGGATCACTGGTGACGGTCTGAACGGTCGTGCCCAGGTTGATGTCTACCGCACCGTTGGTGATGAATATCTTGTTGCCGTTAATGACCCAATCATCTCCATCTGACCGGGCCGTAGTTTTTGACGCGCGCGAATCACTGCCCGCTTCAGGTTCGGTCAGTCCAAAACTCCACAGCCCTTTCCCCGTGCAGAGCTGGGGGAGGTGTTTATTTTTTTGTTCTTCGGTACCGTAATTGTAGATCGGCCCGATGCCTAAAGAATTATGCGCCGCCAGCGTAGCTGCCTGTGAACCGTCTACACGGGCGATTTCCTCCACGGCGATGATATAGGAAAGATAGTCCATTCCCGCGCCGCCGTATTGTGGTGGGAGGTAAATGCCCAGTAATCCGAGTTCGCCCATTTGCTGTGTAAGATCATACGAGAATTGTTCTTTCTGATCCAGCTCCTGGGCCACGGGTTTGATTTTCTTTTCGGCAAATTCGCGCACCAGGCTGCGTATTTGTTGATGCTCTTCACTTAAATTGAAATCCATAAATTTTTCTTGATCGTTAGATATTTTAGTTAGTATTGTTGGGTTCGGCCGGGTTTACCTGTAGCAGGTGGGAGCTGGCATCTACTTTATCGCCTTGCCTGACATTGATCTTTCCGATGATGCCGTCAACAGGAGCCGTGATATTGTTTTCCATTTTCATGGCTTCCACGATGAGCAGCACATCTCCTTTTCTTACTGCGTCTCCCTGCTGCACGTTGATCTTAATGACCTTACCCGGCATTGGTGATGAGATGGTGCCGCTATTGCTATCCGACTCCGACACTGCGAATACTTCGCCATCGACACTGGAAATGTCTGTTCTTTCCACCAGGTGAGTGATGCCGTCATACGACACTTCCAACCGGCCGGGGCGCAGTTCGAACAGCGCTACCTCATAAAGTTGGCCGTTCAAAGTCAATTGATAATGGATACCATACTGATGATGGCATGTCGCATGATATTCCTGGTGGTCATAAATAAAGATCAATTCGGAGGCCGTCGCTTCTACAACCTGCACCAGCAGGGGCTTTCCATTGATGATCAGCTCCACAACAGATTGATGCCTCCAATAACCAATGGTCTGCCAGATGTTTTTGGACGGGGATAGAGTAGCTTCGAAAGTTTTGGTGAGTGCGGCAGCAAGTGGCACCCGTATGTCTACCGATAATTGATCCTGTTGCTGTTGATGAATCAGCTGGTCGAGCTGTTCATCGATATATTTAGTGGAGATCCGGTTATGAATATAATCAGAATGCCGCAGCAAGCCGGCCAGGAAATCCAGGTTGGTTTTGATTCCCTTGATATGATATTGCTGCAGCGCGTACAATAGCTGTTGCCGGGCTGCTTCCCGGGTGGAAGCCCATACAATGAGTTTGCTGATCATGGGATCAAAGTCGCCCGAAATATGATCTCCCGTTTCAATTTGCATACCGTCGATCCGTATCGTTACTTCCGGAGCAGGCCTGCTGGTCTGATTCCAGGAGGATCCCGAAGGCAATCCGTCGTCGCCATGCATGGTAGGTTCTTCGTAATAGCTGATCTGACCCGGCGATGGTAAAAAACGGGCTTCCGGATCTTCTGCGTAGATGCGGCATTCAATAGCATGCCCTTTTTGTGCAATGTCTTCTTGTGCGAAGGAGAGTGGTTCTCCATTCGCGATCCGGATCTGTTCTTCTACGATGTCGATGCCTGTAGTGAGCTCGGTCACCGGGTGTTCCACCTGTATGCGGGTATTCATCTCCAGGAAATAAAAGCGGAGCTGTTCATCCACCAGGAACTCCATGGTGCCTGCGCTATAGTAGCCAATCGAAGCCGCGAGCTGCACCGCTGCCTGGCAGATAGCCTGCCTCACTTCCGGAGTGAGAGTAGGGGAAGGCGCTTCTTCGATGATCTTCTGATGTCGCCGCTGCAGGGAACATTCACGCTCAAACAAATGACACACATGGCCCTGCTGATCTCCGATGATCTGCACCTCGATATGTCGCGGCTGGTCTACATATTTTTCGATATACACGCTGCTGTCGCCGAAATAACTGCCGGCTTCCCGCGAAGTCGCTTCCAATGCGTCTTTGAAGGCAGCTTCTTCTTTTACTACGCGCATACCTTTGCCGCCGCCGCCTGCAGCGGCTTTGATCAACAATGGAAATCCTATCTTATGATAATTTTCCAAAAGCTCCGCTGCAGTGCCGGTAATACCGGGCGTTACAGGAACACCGGCTTTCTCGGCTGTTGCTCTTGCCGCGATCTTATTTCCCATGGTGCTGATGGCCGTGGCATTTGGACCGATAAAAACAATAGCTGCTTCCTGGCAGGCTTCGGCAAACAAGGCGTTTTCTGATAAAAAGCCATAACCAGGATGAATAGCATCGGCGCCGGTTTGGCGGGCGGCGGATAAGATCTTTTCAATATTGAGATACGTGTCGCTCAGTTGCGCTCCTTCCAGCAACACCGCTTCATCAGCCTGTTTCCCGAAAGCGGCATCGCTGTCCGCCTGGTTATACACCGCCACTACCGGTATCCCCATCTTGTGTGCCGTCCGTTGGATGCGCAAAGCAATTTCCCCCCGATTGGCTATTAGTATTTTTTGTATCATATCAACTCGGCTCTATTTTTAGTATTAGTCACAGGTTTAGCAGTTCGTTGTGTTTGTGCTACAGTAGATAACGCTTAAGCTTTCGCTACAAATACAAAGCTTGCACTAGTCTACCCAGCCCGGTTTTCGTTTTTCCAGGAATGCTGCCATGCCCTCCTGTCCTTCTTCTGAGGCTCTGATGTCGGCGATCATTTTAGCGGTATAGGATAAAGTTTCTTCCGCTGTTAATTCGTTTACTACCCGGTCGATCAGGTTCTTGCAATGAGCAATCGCCTGGGGGCCGCTTGTCATCAGGGATTGTAAGGTGGCCTGTAAATGGGCTTCCGTTTCATGTATATCTTTAAAACATTTGTTGACCAGTTTGAGGCTTTGTGCCCTCTCGCCGTCGATACGCTGCCCGGTAAGCATCAGCTCCCGCGCAGGAAATTCGCCGATGCGCTTGATAATATAGGGCGCAATGCAGGCAGGAATGATACCGATCTTCACTTCCGATAAAGAAAAGATCGTATCGGCCTCGCAAAACGCGAAGTCACAGGCGGCCAGCAACCCATTGGCACCCCCCATCGCGGCGCCGTGTACGACGGCGAGCGTTGGTTTGGGACAGGTGTAAATGGTTTGAAAGCATTCTGCCAGCTGCAAGCTTTCTTCATAATTCTGATCATGATCATATTGGGCTACATTGCGCATCCAGTTGAGATCGGCGCCGGCGCAGAAGACCTTGCCTCTGCCGCGCAGCACGATAGCCCGCACATCCTGACGTTCGCCCTGCTCTTTGACCGCTTCGATCAACTCGCGGATCATCACTTCGTCAAAGGCATTGCGTACCTGCGGCCTGTTGAGCCAGATGGTGCTGGTCTTGTAGCTGTATTCTATGTCGAGTGTAGTGAAGTTGCTCATGGTTAATAGTCCATTGTTTATGGTATGATCCTTAAAGTTGTTATCTGTTTTTAAGAGCTAAAATGTTTTATGGAATACCCTATGGTCTATCAACCATAAGCCATGACTCCATTACATCCTGAACACGCCATTTTTAGTATCTTCCCACGGCTTATTGAGAGAAGCGGCAATGCCCATGGCGATGATCTTGCGGGTGTCTGCCGGGTCAATAATGCCGTCGTCCCAGATACGTGCCGTGCTGTAATAAGCGGATCCTTCCGCTTCATATTTATCCAGGATAGATTGCCGCAACTCATCTTTCTCTGCGCCGGGAAACACTTTTCCTTTAGCCTTGAGCTGCTCTTCTTTTACCGATGTCAACACGTCTGCCGCCTGTTCGCCACCCATCACGGAAATCTTGGCGTGTGGCCACATGAATAAAAACCTGGGGTCATAAGCGCGTCCGCACATGGCGTAATTGCCTGCGCCAAAGGAGCCGCCGATGACCACAGTAAATTTGGGCACATTGGCATTGGCGACTGCGTGCACCATTTTGGCACCGTCCCTTGCAATGCCCCTCCGCTCATATTCTTTGCCTACGATAAAACCTGTGATATTCTGCAGGAACAGGATCGGCGTTTTCCTCGCAGTACACAATTCGACAAAATGCGCCCCTTTTAATGCAGACTCCCCAAAAAGCACACCGTTATTGGCAATGATGCCCACGGGGAAACCCATAATGTGCGCAAAACCCGTGACAAGGGTAGGTGCATAGTTTTCTTTGAACTCATGAAACCGGCTTCCATCAACGATCCTGGCGATGATCTCTTTCACGTCCACCTGCTTTTTGAGGTCGGCTTGGATGATGCCATACAATTCCTTCGGATCGTAATGCGGCGCTTCGATGTCAACTGCTTGTATGATCTGCTTTACCGGGGGAGCAAAAGTGGACACCAGGTTTCGGCAAATGGCGACGGCATGGCGGTCATTTTCTGCAATGTGGTCGGCCACACCCGAAACAGACGTGTGCACGACAGCGCCGCCCAGGTCTTCCGCACTGACTTCTTCCCCTGTTGCCGCCTTTACCAGGGGCGGACCCCCAATAAAGATGGTTCCCTGGTTGCGCACAATAATGGTTTCGTCGCACATGGCCGGGACATAGGCGCCGCCGGCCGTGCAGGAGCCCATCACCACAGCTATCTGGGGAATACCGGCCGCAGACATCCTGGCCTGGTTGTAGAAAAAACGGCCAAAGTCGAACCGGTCCGGAAAAACCTTGTCCTGTTCCGGTAAAAAGGCGCCGCCGGAATCGACCAGGTAAATGCAGGGCAGATGATTTTCCATCGCTATTTCCTGCGCCCGCACATGTTTTTTAATCGTGTACTGCATGTAGGTGCCTCCCTTTACCGTGGCATCGTTGGCCACGATCATCACTTCCCGGCCCTGCACTAACCCGATGCCGGTTACGATGCCCGCGGAGGGAAACTGGTCATCATGGGTGCCGAAGGCTGCGAGCGGCGACAATTCAAGAAAAGGGGTGTTCGGGTCGATTAGCTGGTCGATGCGTTCCCGGGCGAGCAGCTTGCCCCGTTCCCGGTGTTTTTTGATCGGCGAATTTTCTTCCGGGCGAGTCACTGCGGCCATGCGTTCGCGCCAAACCTGCAAAATGGAGGCATAGTGCTCTTTATTAGCAAGAAAATCAGAGGATTGGGTGTTAATATGGGAAATGATGCGATACAAGGTATTGTTGTTTTACTTCAATAAAAGATACAAAGAAAAGGGGATTTTGTCAAAAACTAACAATTGTTAGTATAAAATTTTTTCTCAACTATAGATTTCAATCTAATCATAAAGTAATACTATTTGATAAAAATTTAATCAAATAGTATTACTTTGCGTTTTTAT
Organism: Niabella sp. ZPM-14; assembly: GCF_055693045.2. Classification (NCBI taxonomy): domain Bacteria; kingdom Pseudomonadati; phylum Bacteroidota; class Chitinophagia; order Chitinophagales; family Chitinophagaceae; genus Niabella; species Niabella sp. ZPM-14. Next base: position 800,520 of record NZ_CM181148.1, on the reverse strand, counting down.
TCTGAGCAATAAGTGATGAACGAACGCCATATTTATAAAGAACTGGTAGCGCATTTGCAAAAAAAACAGGTGACGGTCATCACCGGGATGCGACGCGTGGGCAAAAGCACTGCTGTAAAGTATGTTTTAAGCCGCGCGAAACATAGTAACTGTCTGTACCTGGATTGCGAACGGATTGAAATTCGATTATTATTGAACCGGCCTGATTATGAGGAGATCAGGGAAGCGCTGGAACTGCGGGGTTTAGATTTTACAAAGCCTTGTATCATCGCTTTTGACGAAATTCAATTAGTGGAAAACCTGCCCAGCCTCATTAAATATTTATATGATACTTATACTGTCAAGTTTATAGTAACCGGTTCAAGTTCCTACTACATGAAAAACCGGTTCTCTGAAAGCCTTGCAGGCCGCAAGAAAATATTTGAAATGTATCCGCTGAATTTTAATGAATTTCTAAGCTTCAAGAATTTTGGTGTGGACATTTTTGAGCAGTATCAGTGGAAAACTTTCAATGATGTGTGGTATAGCAGGGCAAAGGATTGGTATGCAGAATACCTGACTTTCGGCGGTTTTCCGGAAGTCGTATTGGAAAAAGATGAGCGTGATAAACAAGATCTGTTACATGATATTATCAACTCTTATATTGAATTGGATGTAAAATTGCTGTCGGACTATTCAGTCGGCGAGGAATTGTACAAACTGATAAAGTTATTGTCGGCCAGGTCTGGCAACAAAGTGGATTATACTAAGATTAATAATATATCCGGCATTAACCGTCAAAAGGTAGCGTCCTATATCCAGCTGCTGGAGCAAACCTACCTCATTTACCAGGTGCAGCCATTTACCCGTAATATCGACAGGGAGATATCGCAGCAAAAGAAAGTCTATTTCAGTGACATGGGGATTTTAAACACCCTTTCCGAAAACAGGTTGTCGAGAGGGCAGGTATTTGAAAACGCGGTAGCAGCGCAGTTAAAGCCACTCGGCCGTCTCCAGTATTATCAGAAAAAGACCGGCCAGGAAATCGATTTTATCTTTAATGAGGAAACGGCCATAGAAGTGAAGGAAACACCTACAGAACAGGATCTAAACACGCTTACGCAACGGGCAACATCGATCCAGCTGGAGAAGACGATGCTGATTGGCGCGCATCAGCCGGCTACAGGTTTCAAAGCATTTATCTGGACAGGAAGTATCTGGTAATTATCGGATTTTGCCTGATGCTTCTATCTTAGGAGGCGCGTCGGTCGGGTTAACCGGTTAAATCATTCCGGCCGCCAACAATTTTTTTACATTTCTCCAACAAATCATCTTCATTGTTGTTAACTTCTAAAACCGGGCGCTTTGCCTTAATTTTGCGAAAATTTTTCAAGCGTACAATGAAGAAAATACACATTGTTTTGTTGGTTCTGACAGCTGCTGCCATCGCCGTTCTCGTAAGCTTTTTGCAAACTACCACTACCTATGATACGGTGGCCATTGCAAGGTCGAAACCTGGCAAATTTGTTCATCTAATGGCTAAATGGGACAAATCTCAGCCAATGGTGTACGATGCGATCAAGAATCCCAATTATCTTTCTTTTACGGCTGTAGACACGCTGGGCGATAAGATCGAGGTGATTTATCACAGCCCGAAGCCGGAGAATTTTGAGTTGAGTGAACGTTTGGTGATGAAAGGCAAGTACGAGGACGGAAAATTCATTTGCCAAAGTATTCAAACCAAGTGTCCGAGCAAATACAAAGATCAGGACCCTTCCAAACACCCCGGAAATACTAAAGATTCATCTACTTATAACGCCGTTGCCCGGGCCACTACAGTTAAACAGTAATAATTATGGAATACGTAGGCGAGCATCTTTTGCCTGGTCAGATAGGACATTTTTTTATTTTGGTATCGCTGGTTGCTTCGCTCACTGCCGCTTTTGCCTATTTCAAGGCTGTTCAGGCTGCGCCTGATGCTAAAGCCGGCTGGATGAAACTGGCACGACTGTCTTTTTTTACGGAAGTGTTGTCGGTGGTAGTCATTTTTGCCGCACTGTTACATATACTCTATCACCATCTTTTTGAATACAAATACGCCTGGCAACACACCAGCCTTTCTCTGGAGTTCAAGTATATTATGAGCGCCTTCTGGGAAGGACAGGAGGGAAGTACGCTTCTCTGGGCCTTCTGGCATTGTGTGCTGGGACTGATCATTATTAAGCGGGAGAAACAATGGGAAGCGCCCGTGATGTCTGTGGTGAGTTTCGCGCAATTTTTCCTGGCGACGATGATCGTGGGTATTTATGTATTCGATGTAAAAATCGGTTCCAATCCGTTTATATTGTTAAGAGATTCGGGTGTGTTGGATCAGGCGCCCGCTATTCACGTGAATTTTGACATTTCTCAACCTATCCGACCCGATTATCTAACACTTGTGACGGACGGAAACGATCTGAATCCATTGCTTCAGAATTACTGGATGGTGATTCACCCGCCGGTGCTGTTCCTGGGTTTCGCGTCTACACTGATTCCCTTTGCCTTTGCGATGGCGGGTCTGTGGACAAAAGACATTAAAGGTTGGGTAACGAGGGCGATTCCCTGGACACTTTTTTCCGTGGCGATCTTCGGTTTGGGGATTATGATGGGTGCGAAATGGGCTTATGAGTCGCTGAACTTCGGCGGTTACTGGGCCTGGGACCCGGTGGAAAATGCTTCGCTGGTACCCTGGATGATCATGGTATCCGGTTTGCACACGATGCTGATCTATAAGCACAGTGGCTATTCGTTGCGTTCTTCTTTCCTGTTTCTCGCGTTGTCGTTTATATTTATTGTCTACTCCACCTTCCTGACCAAAAGTGGTGTACTGGGTGATTCTTCGGTGCACGCGTTTGCGGATATCGGCATGAACGGGCAGCTATTCCTTTTCCTGATCGTTTTTGTGTGGCTGCCACCTTTCTTTTCCGCTCAAACCGGTCGCCAGCGGCTGATCATCACCGGCGTTACGTTGGTGATGTCGTTAGCCACTTATTTCCTGGCAGAAAAAATACCTGGATTCCCGCTTTATGTGATCCTCGGCGGTATCATCACTTATATCGTCCTGATGAACAAAATGGTGCCTGCGGTCAAAAAAGAAGAGGCGGCATCATCGCGCGAGTTCTGGATGTTCATCGGTTCGCTGGTGTTTTTCCTGGCAGCGATGATCATTATTTTTCAGACCTCTCTTCCGGTATTTAATAAGTTATTCGATTCTAATAAAGCGCCGGGTGAGAACGATGAATTTAATTATAATAAGATCCAGGTGCTGGTGGCCTTCGTGATCGGCATTCTGACTGCTGTGACGCAGTACCTGAAATACAAATCGACCGACACCAAATATTTCATGAATCGCATGCTGACCCCGGCTATCATCAGTGCGTTGGTGGCCACGTTTATCCTCGTGGTGGTGAAGATCAATTATGACGTTCACGGAATGGGTTTCCTGATCAATATCTGGCTGGCGCTGGTGGCTACCGTGTATGCTACAGTGGCGAACGCGGCCTATATCTGGATCGGCATGAATGGTAAGCTGAAGAACAGCGGCGGATCGATTGCCCACTTTGGGTTCGGTTTGATGCTGGTAGGCATGATCCTTTCGTCTTCGAAAAAGGAGATCCTTTCCTGGAACACCAGCGGTATCGCTGTGCCCTTCGGCGAAGAAAGCAAAGAAAAGACCGGTGAAAACCTGACACTGGTGAAGGGCGTGCCGATGCAGATGAACCATTATATGGTAACTTATGTCGGAGATTCGGCTCACCCCAAAAAAGAGCAAACGTTTTTCAAGATCAATTTTAAGTCTAAAGAGAACAACGAGACCTTTACGCTCATGCCAAATGCCTTCGTGAACTATAAAGGTAATGAGGGACTGATGGCGAACCCTTCCAGCAAACATTACTGGAACCATGATGTGTTTACGTATGTTTCTTCATTCTACAAACCTGACGCGCAAAACGATACGGCCCGTTTTAAACCGAATACTATACCCGCAAATGATACCATTTTCTACAGCAAAGGTTTCATCACGGTTGAAAAGCTGGCGGCTAAAAATAACCTGCCTGTTGCAGGCTTTAGTGCGGCTGATACCGGCTATACGGCGTCGGTGAAAGTGCAGGAGCTTAACGGTCCGTCTTATACTTCTGACCTGCTGCTGATCCGCAACGGCGGTAAAACGCTGTATCAAACTCAGGATACGGTAATGGCGCAAAGTCTGGTATTACGATTGGAAGACGCGGGTAACAACTCGGTAACAATCGGTGTGAAAGAGTCGAACGATGTGCTGGAATACCTGACGCTGAAGGCTTATAAGTTTCCCTACATCAACCTGGTTTGGGGAGGGGTGATCTTCCTGGTGATCGGAACCCTGATCAGCATGTTCCGTCGGATCAGGTTGCAAAAACTGAAAGCGGCCTGATGTACAAATCAGGCTTATTCAACTTTTAGTGTGGACTCGCTTCGTCGGCTATCCCATATAGATAGTACTTTGATTTTTTTGTCATCGAACTCATAAAAAAGTAAATAATTGCGGATTGACTTGACTCGAACGTCCTCAAAATCTGTCTGGCGTCCGATTGTAGGATTCTTAGCTAGCTGTTTAATGATTTCGATAATAAGTCGGTTTAACTTTATGCTGTAGCTACTGGATTTGTTGCGTTCAGTCCAGTAATAAAGAATTTCCTTACGTTCGTGGTTAGCCTTTTGGGTCCAGGTTATTTTTCTAGTAGCCATTTAGCAATATCTTCGTTAGCTTGGTCTTCACTTAAGACCTCGTCGTTTTTAGCTTCCATTATTCTGGATTTTTGAGCCTCACTGAGTTGGAAAACCCCCTTGTCTAACTCGAAATCTAAAAACTGGTGGATTTCTTCCATGATATGTATTTCCTGGAGTTGAGCAATTTTATTTATCAAGTCGATTTTCAGGTCTGTTGCATTCATGGCTTCAAATTCAGTCAAATTTACATGAAGTTTTTCACTTTGAAATTACCGGGCTCATTTTTGACGTAGGTACGCTTTTTAACAACAGGAATACCAGCGACTTTGATGGTGAATATTGACGCGATGCGAAATTTACTCAAGTGTTAAGCTCAATAAGGTCTTGATCTCTTTATGAACGAGCTATCGCGCTCCTATCCGCCCTGACTACAGGATACAACAACCTTTTCCACATATTTTATTTATATATTGAAAATTGGCGTTTTGCACGTACTTTTGCGCCCTGAAAACCAAAGATTCTAAAGAATGGCAGGCCAGTTAAAAGAAGTTCGAAATCGTATATCCTCTGTGCAAAGTATGCAGCAGATCACCAAAGCAATGAAAATGGTGAGCGCTGCCAAATTCCGCCGTGCGCAGGATGCTATTGTTCAGATGCGTCCCTACGCTCAGAAGCTCCAGGATGTGTTGAGTAATATCGTTAGCAACAGCGACGGGGAAATCAAGATGGCTTTGGCGGAAGAAAGACCGGTAGAGAAGGTATTGTTGATCGTGATCACGAGCGACCGCGGTCTTGCAGGCGCTTTCAACTCCAACGTGGTAAAGCTGGCCAGAAATGTGATTCGCGAGAAATACCAGAGCCAGTTTGACAAAGGAAATGTGACCATCTGGAACCTGGGAAAAAAAGGATATGAGGCCCTTACTAAATTCGGCTATAAAACCAACGATGAGCACAAGGATATCTTTTTGAATCTTAGCTTCGACAACGTGCATAAAATTTCTCTCGCTGCAATGAAGGCTTACGAAGAGAAGCAATTTGACGCGATCGAGATCGTTTACAGCCAGTTCAAAAACGCGGCTACGCAGCTCTTTACTGCAGAGCAGTTCCTTCCTATTCCCAAAGTGGAACAACAAAAAGGAGCGCCCAAAGCCGATTTTATATTTGATCCCAACAAGGCAGAGCTGATTGCCGAGCTGATGCCCAAGATCCTCAATACACAACTTTACAAAGCAGTGCTGGACTCGCATGCATCCGAACATGGCGCCCGTATGACTTCCATGGATAAAGCAAGTGAGAATGCCAACGAAATGTTGCGCAACCTGAAACTGTCTTATAACCGTGCAAGACAGGCTGCTATTACCACCGAGCTTACGGAAATTGTAAGCGGTGCCGCAGCATTGCAGGGATAAAAGTTAAATGTTTGCGGTTTTAAGTTTAGAGGTTTAATTTTAGAAGCAACACTTTTAAACCTTTTAAATTTTTTAACCCTGCCCGTCCGGTCAGGCGGGCTTACAACTTTGATCATGGAAATAGCAGAATTAATCCCACATATTGAAGCATTGATTTTTGCAAGTGAAAAGCCGCTCTCTTCCCTCGAAGTGACGGATTTGCTCAACAATGCTTTTGGCTTTATGGAGGATAAAATCACCCTGGACCAGGTGGAAGCTGCGGTTGACGGAATCAAAGAAAAATATGTTTCTGAGTTCTATCCGTTCGAAGTCATACAAAGTGGAGGCGGATGGCAGTTCCTGACCAAAAAAGAATATCACAAAACGATCGCGCAACTGAACGGCGACAAGTTCATGAAGCGGCTTTCTGCAGCGGCTTTGGAGACCCTGGCGATCATTGCTTATAAACAACCTGTTACCAAAGGTGAGGTAGAAGCGATCAGAGGAGTGAGCGCGGATTATGCGATTCAGAAGTTACTGGAAAAAGAATTGATCATCATAAGTGGCCGTAACGAAAAGTTGCCGGGCCATCCGTTGGTTTATGCGACTTCCAAGGCCTTTATGGATTACTTCGGTATCAACTCATCTGATGAGTTGCCAAAGATCAAGGAAGTTCTGGCCGAACAAATGGTAGAGCCAACTATCGTGAATGGCGTCGAAGTGAACAATGATGAAGTAATCATCGACGAGGAAGGAAATCCGCTGGCTGTATCCGAAACAGGTGAATTGATTGAAAACGCAGTAACAGAACATACGCCGGATAACGGAGATGATGCGGCCGCAGGCGAACTGCCCGATCCGGAGACACTGGAAGCGTCTGTTAACGAAGAAGAAGTACCGGCAGTGGGCAACGAACAAGAGGAGGAAGATGAAGTGGCGTTTGACGATGAAAAGAAGCAGGTAACGGAAGAAATTCCCGGTAGCGAGGCGCAGGACGAAGCCTCAGAAGACGACGAAGAGAAGAAGGAGGGCGACGAAGATCAGCCTGCTTATTAAAATACTTGATTTTTAAAAGAAGTAAGCACAGGCAGTAATTTTACTGCTTTTTTTATATCTACTATTATGGATCATATGTTGAATCACGAGCAATTGGTAGCCATAGCCAACGAGTTTGGCACCCCTTTGTATGTTTATAATGCAGACAAGATCGCTGCACAATATAAAAGATTGGTATCTGCTTTCAATAGCCGGAAAGTTCGCTTTTTCTATGCGTGCAAGGCATTAACCAACGTGAATGTTTTGAAGGTGTTGAAGGCTGAAGGATGTAACATAGACTGCAGCTCTATCAACGAAGTGAAGCTGGCTTTGTATGCGGGTTTTGCGCCTGCTAACATTCTTTATACCAGCAACGGGATCAGTTTTGAGGAAATTGAAGAAGCCCAGTCACTGGGAGTGATCATCAATATTGACAGCTTATCCAACCTCCAAAAGTTTGGGGAAAGGTTCGGAAGCACGCACCCGGTAGGCGTGAGGCTGCGTCCAAACATCATGGCGGGTGGCAATCTGAAGATCTCCACAGGGCATGATAAAAGCAAGTTTGGTATCCCGGTGGATCAGATGGATCAGCTTCTTGATGTGGTAGCAAAATATGACATCAATATTGCCAACCTGCATATTCACACGGGTAGTGATATCAAAGACGCCGACGTCTTTGTCAACGGAATTGAAGTATTGTTTGACATCATCCCTCATTTTCCAAAGCTGAAATCGATCGACCTGGGCGGTGGCTTCAAAGTAGCCTATAAAGAGGACGATCCCTTTATCGATATTGAGGAGCTGGCTCAAAAAGTGTTGCACACTTTTGAATCGAATGAAGCAACCAAACACCTGGAAATATGGTTCGAGCCGGGCAAGTTCTTAGTAAGTGAAAGCGGCTATTTCATTACGACGGTGAACGTGTTGAAAGAAACTTCTGCTACTACATTTGCGGGGGTTAACAGTGGCTTTAACCACCTGATCCGTCCCATGTTTTACGATGCTTATCACCGTATTGAAAACCTCAGTAACCCTGCTGGCCCTGTAAAAGAATATACCATTACGGGCAACATATGTGAAACGGATACCTTCGCCTGGTCCAGGCCTTTGGCGGAAGTGAACGAGGGCGATAAGCTCGTGTTTTATAACGCCGGTGCTTATGGCTTTGAAATGTCGAGCAACTACAATTCCCGCTTTAAACCAGCCGAAGTATTAGTACAGAACGGACAACCGCGCCTGATCCGGAGAAGAGATGTTTTTGAAGATCTGTTAAGGACACAGGTAGTAGACTAAGAGATTGCAACCCTGTTCGTTAATCAAATATCTTTAAAACAGCTCGTTGACCTGCTTCATCAAGTCACTCTCGGTGGCCGCGTGAAAAATCGCCGCGCCGGAGAACTGCGGGTATAGTTTCTGATAGCAATTAAAATAATGTTCGGGACCTTTTTTTGAGAAGATGAGATTGGTACCGCCAAAATAGCTGGCCAGCGTCGCGGTGCCACCGTGAATTGAAATAAAGTGTTCGCAATTGGCATACACGCAGAGCTGGAAGTGATTAAAGTTGTTGGCTCCGATCTTATTTTCCTCGTATAGATCCGTTAGGTATAGGACTTCGGGATGCGTTCTTTTCAGCCATTCCAGCTCGTTAAGATCATACACGACACTATTGTCGTTGACAATATCTTTTACCCGCGGTCGGTTATAAATGATCTGATATCGATCCTTTAACGATGCGATCATCTGGTCCAGCACCTCGATGCTGAAATAGCTTACCGGTGGGCCGTCCCACTCACTGTTGTACCGATTGGCAATGATCAGTATTGGCTTGTCATATTGATAAACGCTGTTACGATACTGTTCCTTAAAAGGGACAGGCAACCATTTATCCATCTGGTAGTCCTGGCTGTATAAAATTCTCGGCAGCTCGAAATTGTAATTGCCTTCGTTAGTCCTGTTGGTATTCGATTCCAGATGATGTTCAGAGAAGAAATAGAGCTCTTTCGTGTCCGCAAAAGAAACCGTTTGTAGAAGGGTGCCGTTCTTATAATGCCAGTAAGCATGCGGCAAAGCGAATTGTATTTCATTTCCGAACTCACCTTTGAAGTCGATCACCTTATATTTTTTCTTCCGGATATAATCTGAAAAAAAATAGCGCTGTTGCACCATTTTGCAAACGATCGTGTCGCGGAAGAAATAAAAATAATGTTCCGGTACTTTGGGATACTTCATACGGGCAATCAGGCTGGCGATCTTTTTAAGAAGTGCGTGTGGAGAGGGCTTCATCAAAAAACTTGGCAGAGTTTGTGCGTGTGATAATGTCAACAAAAATACCTTTTAAGGGTTAAAACTTCTTAAATTATTTTTGTTGAAACGGTGTAATCGGAATAATTTTTATAGATTTATCGCTCATTTGAAAACGATTTTGCATGACAACATTAAAAGGTCCCGGTATTTTTTTAGCCCAGTTTCTCGGCGACAAACCACCGTTTAATAATTTTGAATCGATCTGTCTCTGGGCAGCAGAGAAAGGCTTTGTAGCCGTACAGATCCCGACAAGCGATCCGCATATTTTTGATCTGAAACTTGCAGCGGAAAGTAAGACCTATACAGATGAGATCAAAGGCCTGGCGATGGCGAGTGGCCTGGAAATATCTGAGCTGTCCACCCACCTCCAGGGGCAGCTGGTGGCGGTACATCCTGCATACGATGATCTTTTTGATGGCTTTGCGCCACAGGAAGTGCGTGGCAATGCCAAAGCACGTACCGAGTGGGCCGTACAGCAGTTAAAATATGCTGCAAAAGCTTCTGAAAATTTAGGCTTGAATGCGCATGCAACGTTCAGCGGATCATTATTGTGGCATACATTCCATCCGTGGCCTCAGCGACCTGCCGGACTGGTAGACGAAGGGTTTACAGAGCTGGCCAGAAGATGGACACCGATTCTTGATTATTTTGACGAGTGCGGTGTGGACGTTTGTTATGAGATCCATCCGGGCGAAGACCTGTTTGACGGGGAAACCTACGAAATGTTCCTCGAAAAGGTCAACAATCATAAAAGGGCCTGCCTGCTTTATGACCCCTCACACTTTGTATTGCAACAGCTCGACTATATTCAGTATATCGATTTCTATCATGAGCGCATCCGCGCCTTCCACGTAAAAGATGCCGAGTTCAACTCCACCGGCAAGCAGGGAACTTTTGGTGGTTATCAAAGCTGGCTCAAAAGAGCCGGTCGTTACCGGAGCCCGGGCGATGGACAGGTAGATTTTAAAACGATCTTTTCAAAGCTGGCCGAATACGATTACAAAGGATGGGCGGTGATGGAGTGGGAGTGCTGCCTCAAGCATCCGGAAGACGGCGCCAGGGAAGGTGCTGAATTTATCAGGAAACATATTATCCGCGTTACCGATAAAGCGTTCGATGATTTCGCTGCCACGGGCGCAGACAGTGATTTTAACAAAAAAGTCTTAGGGCTTCAATAATAATTTATACTTTTAGCCACAAAAATTTTATATGAAGAAAATTTTACTCTCGCTTTCTATTTTAACTGTTATTGCTGCAGCATCTTGTGGAGACGAAGGAGCTGAGAAAAAAGCAGACACGGAGTCCTCATCCACAGCTGGTACTGCTTCATCATCCAGCGACTTATCCTCTAATCCGGTTTATCAAAAAGGTCTCGAACTTACCGGAAAATATCAATGCCCTACTTGTCATAAAATCGACGAAAAGCTTACAGGCCCTGCGTATAGAGACGTAGCAAATAAGTATGCAGGAGCGGATGACGCGACTATTACAAAGCTCGCCAAAAAAGTGATCGAAGGCGGTTCCGGTGTTTGGGGTGAGATCCCTATGACGCCGCATCCTAACGTATCCGAAGCGGAAGCTAAAGAAATGGTACAATATATCCTTTTGCTTAAAAAATAAGGGTCTTTGTTGGTTGGAGGAGCGATTTTTTCCGGCTGATGCAAAATCCTTTTTGTTAGAACTAATTATAGAAACAATTCCAAGTGAAAAAAATGAATAAAATAGCATCTATTGCATGCATTGCCGCATCCGCGCTGGTGATGCATTCCTGCGCTCCCCGCGTGTACCGCAACACACCTCCGTCTACAACTCCCGAGCCCGTGCAGGAGCTTCCTCCGGCCACACCTGCTCCAGAAACGAAACCCGAAGAACCGGCTAAACCGGCACCAGAGGCAGCGATGAACGTGTTGAGCGCTCAGGAAAAAGCAGCGGGCTGGAAATTGTTGTTTGATGGCACCAGCACAGACGGATGGCACGGTTACGGGTCCAAGTCGATCGGAACGGCCTGGAAAACGGCCAACGGAACGTTGTATCTGGATGCTAACAAAGATGGTAGCGCCAAGACGGGTGGTGATATTGTAAGCGATAAAGAGTATGGTAACTTTGAATTGCAGCTGGATTGGAAGATCGACAAAAACGGCAATAGCGGTGTGATCATTTACAGCAATGAGAATAAAGACAAATACCGTTGGATGTGGGAAACGGGTCCTGAGATCCAGATCGTGGACAACGAAGGACATCCTGACGGAAGGATATTCAAGCACCAGGCAGGCGATCTATACGATCTGATCCCTGCGAAGGAAAAAGCAGCAAACGCGCCGCTGGAATGGAATCATTACCTGATCCGCTGCGTCAATGGCCAGCTGGATGTATACCTGAACGATGTTCACGTGATCAGCACGATGATGTGGAATGATAACTGGCGTGAGTTGATCGCTAACAGTAAATTTAAAAATGCGCCGGATTTCGGTAAAATGAAAGTGGGTCATATTGGCCTGCAGGATCATGGCAACAACGTCTGGTTCAGAAATATTAAGATCAGGGAGTTATAATCTCTGAGAGATCTATGGATCAAAAAAGCCGCTTTGTCCCAGACAGAGCGGCTTTTTTAATGGTTATTATTTGATAAAACTGAGGGGTATAAAAAAAGCTATACGGCGTAAATCGCTGTATAGCTTTTGTGCTTTTTAAAAGGTCTGAATTAGTCCTCTATTTTCGTGATCTTAATAGTATTGGTAGGAATTTTCAGGTGCACCGGCGTGCTGCCTGTACTTACCGCGATATCACCTTTCTGCAGGAACGCATTTTTCTTCAGGATGTTGATCTGGTCAGAGAAGATCGTATCCAGTTGTCTTTCGTCGTCGTCGTAAAGAAACGCGCGAACACCCCAGGCGAGGCTCATTTGATTGATCAGGCTTTGATGTTTCGTGAAAATGTACAAAGGCACTTTTGGACGATAGCTGCTCAACATGAAACCCGTGTAACCACTTTGTGTCATACCGATCAATGCATTGGCTGCCACATCTTTTGCCAGGTTGCAGGCGTTGTAACAAACGGCGTCACTCGTGAGGGTAGGGGAGTGAGGCTGTGGCTGCAACACCTCATCCAGGTCATAATTGTATTCAGTCTTTTCAATTTCCAGGATGATCTTGCGCATGGTTTCTACTACCAGCGTCGGATGTAAACCGGTTGCGGTTTCTCCGCTCAGCATCACTGCGTCCGTTCCTTCCAGTACCGCATTTGCCACATCCGTGATCTCACTGCGGTTGGGCTTCGTACGGTCGATCATGCTTTCCATCATCTGCGTAGCCACGATAACAGGCTTCGCACGGTGAATACATTTCTTGATGATGTTCTTCTGGATCAAAGGTACTTTCTCTACCGGAAGCTCCACACCCAGGTCGCCACGGGCGATCATGATACCATCCGAAGCATTGATGATGTCGCGGATATTTGGAATCGCTTCAGGCATTTCAATTTTAGCGATAACCTTGGTCTTGCTCTTATTTTTATCCAGGATTTTTCTAAGCTTCAGGATATCTTCCGTCTGACGAACAAAGCTCAGGGCGACCCAATCCAGCTGTTCTTTAATGATGAAATCCAGGTCTTTCAGATCCTTCGGGGTAAGTGCAGGTAAAGAGATCTTGGTATCAGGAAGGTTTACTCCTTTTTTGGAGGAAATATATCCGCCCAGCAACACTTCCACCTGAACATCGTTGTTAGGCAGTATCTTTTTAACGATCACTTCCAGCTTTCCATCATCGATCATGATCTTGTTACCCACTTTCACGTCCTTGTGAAAGTTGGGGTAATGGATGTACAGCTTTTCTTTATTGCCGATGATCTTCTGGCTGGTAAAAATAAATTTGTCGCCAGGGCTTACGGGCATGCCACCACCTTCTATTTCACCTACGCGCAGCTTAGGGCCCTGCAGGTCACCCAGGATTGCCACGTGAGTTTTATGTTCTTTATTAATCGCCCGGATGTACTCTATGATCTTCTTTTTCTCGTCGTGCTCCCCGTGAGAAAAGTTGAGCCGGAACACATTCACACCCGCTCTTACAAGGTCTGCCAGTTTTTCGTACGTATTACAGGCAGGGCCTACGGTGGCAACGATCTTGGTCCTTGCAAACGTTTCATCCGCTTTGGCAGCGGCTTTTTTCGATGCTAATTTTTTAGCCATAATATTTTTTGTAATTGATTGATACTTTCTGATAAACCTAAAAATGATGTTTATGTAAAAGCATAAGAGCCGCACGGAGCAGCTCTTTATGATAAGTTTAAAGTTACCTTATTTCCAGTTGAGGATGGTCGAAAATACGAACTCTTCGGGATTGCTTACAAATTGTTTTGCTGCTTCTACATCGTCTTCGGTTAAGTATTGCAGGTTGTCTTCGATCACCATTTTCGTTTTTGCATCTTCAATGTTCACCAGTCGGGTTTTAACTTTGCCATTTTCGCCGGTTACATCTTTAAGGAACAACGGATTTACTTCTCCTTTATTGTTCACCGTTACCACACAACCTGTCAGACCCTGGTCAAATAATTTTTTAACGCCGGTACCTAACATGGTGCAATACTGAAGATCGAACGCAGCAGGAGGTAAGCAACGAAGTTCGTAACCCAGCTCTACCGGACGGCATTTGATGTCCAGACCTAACTCTTTTAATTTATTTTGCAGCAATACATTATATATATGTGCTTTACTTACATTGCCCAATTCCGGATGGCCATGTGCGTCGTACGTGAATTGCACGCCCGATTCTTTGATCACCTCGTCGGTCATAAAGTGGAAGATACCTTCACTCACGATCGCTACACCGTAACTGATGCCGAGGATCTTTCTTTTTAGGATAGCCGACACGATCAGCTTCGTGATGTTGTCAAAGTTCAGCGCCGCCTTGGTGAACATTTCAGGCATCACGATCATGGGCAGATGGCAGGAAGTACCAATGCTGAAAGCGAGGTGACCTGCTTCGCGTCCCATGGCAGAAACCACAAACCAGTTTGCAGATGTCTTGGCATCTTCATAAACGGTTTTCGTGATCCTCACGCCTTCTTCAGTAGCACTTTGGTAGCCAAAAGTCGGTTGGTTGTCCGGCAGCGGAAGATCGTTGTCAATAGTTTTAGGAACGTGGATGTTCTGAACCGGGAATTTATTTTCTGTCAGGAATTGTGAGATTCGGTTGGCTGTTGAAGCGGTATCATCACCACCGATCGTCACTAACAATTTTACATTATTATTCACGAAAAAGTCAGTAGTGAACTCTTCGTTTTTAGGTTTGTAGCGGCTCATCCGTAAGATAGAACCACCGCGGGTTAAAGCCGTATCGGCAGTTTCAAAATCTATATCAAGTGTCGACGCGTTTCCGGTAAACAGGTTTTTGTAACCATCGTGAAGGCCAATTACTTTATATCCGCCTTTTAAAAAAATCTTCGATACAGAGCTAATTACTGTGTTAATGCCGGGTGCGGGCCCACCGGCAGCGAGAATCAAAATACTTTGTTGCATAATTGGGTTTTATAAATTGTAAGCTCCAAATATATTAAAAATACCATTGTGTGCGTAAAACACTTTGATTGTTTTCAGAATTTGATGGCCGGTAATCGATTTATTGAAGATATACAATACATTTGAAAGCGTAATTAACAAAAACTTCATGAGACCATCGGGATAAAATGAGTTTTTTCATTGCCGGGCGGTTATCCGGCGCAATCAAAAAATTAAATAATGTACGGATGAAACGCCCGTGTGATTCTCACATACAGATATAAATATATATCAGGTGTTATCCGTCTGAACCGGCACGGGGCAGGCATTCAACCAAAAACGTCTGCCGCGGCGGACAAACAAAAAAATATACGAATGAAACAACTTTTACCGCTTATCGCGATTTTTACAACAATGGAAATACAAGCGCAAATCCAATATCCCGAGACAGAAAAGAAAATAGTGACCGATGATTATTTCGGAACGAAGGTAGAAGATCCGTATCGCTGGCTGGAAGATGATAATGCAGCAGCTACCAAACAATGGGTGATCGAGCAAAACAAAGTGACCGATGCCTACCTGGCCGGAATCCCGTTCCGGCAACAGATCGAACAGCGGCTTGAAAAGCTCTGGAACTATCCCAAGTTTGGTGCGCCTTTTAAAAAGGGTGACTGGTATTATTTCTTCAAGAATGACGGCCTGCAAAATCAATCCGTTATGTATCGTAGCAAAGATCTGGATACTGCTCCTGAAGTGTTCATCGATCCCAATACATTAAGCGCTGAGGGTATTGTGGCTTTAAGTGGAATCTCTTTTAGCAAGTCGGGCAAATTGCTGGCCTATTCCATTTCAAAAGCGGGCAGCGACTGGACAGAAATCTTCGTGATGGACGTCGAAAGTAAAAAGTTGCTGAGCGACAAAATAGAGTGGACCAAGTTTGGAGGCGCCGCGTGGAAAGGAGAAGACGGCTTTTATTACAGCGCGTATGATCAACCCGATGAAAAGCTGAAACTGAGCAAGGCCAACGAGTTTCAAAAAGTATATTATCACAAAATCGGAACGCCGCAAAGCCAGGATCAGCTGATCTATGAAGACAAGGAACATCCCAAAAGATACTTCGGCTGCGGCCTCACAGAAGATGAGCGGTTTTTAATTCTAAATATTTCAGAAGGCACGAGTGGCGGAGAACTCTGGTATCGCGATTTGAAAGACCCTTCGCAAACGACGTTTCAATTGTTGGTAAAAGGATTCGATACGGAGTCTGATGTAGTGGAAAATGACGGCGATAAATTGCTGCTGAAAACTAACTACCAGGCGCCGAATTACCGCGTCGTGATCGTAGATCCGAAAAATCCGGCGCGTGAAAACTGGAAGACTATTATTCCTGAACAAAAAGAAGTATTACTCGGAGTAGGTACTGGTGGTGGCAACTTATTTACCAGCTATCTTAAAGACGCGTCCAGCCGCATTTATCAATATGATTATAAAGGCCAGAAGATCCGCGAGATCAAATTGCCTGGAATAGGCTCTGCTGGCGGGTTTGGAGCAGAAAAAGATGATAAGGAGTTTTTCTATAGCTATTCCTCTTTTGCGACACCGCCTTCTATTTACCGGTACGATATTGCGAGCGGCAAATCTGAATTGTATAAGAAAACGGAGATCAATATGAGCACCGACGATATCGTTACGGAGCAGTTGTTCTTTACCAGTAAAGACGGAACTAAGGTGCCGATGTTCGTAACGCATAAAAAGGGGTTAAAGAAGGATGGTAATAATCCTGTGTTGCTGTATGGCTATGGCGGTTTCAACATTCCTATGACACCTGGCTTCAGTGTGAGCAATGCTTTTTTTGTAGAGCAGGGAGGTATGTACGTAGTGGTGAACCTGCGCGGCGGTAATGAGTACGGAGAAGATTGGCATAAGGCCGGCATGTTGTTGAACAAGCAGAATGTGTTTGATGACTTCATCGGAGCGGCCGAATACCTGATTAAAAACAAATACACCAACAATCAAAAGATCGCCATCCGCGGAGGCAGCAATGGTGGTCTGCTGGTAGGCGCTGCCATGACGCAACGGCCTGACCTTTTCAAAGTAGCCATCCCGCAGGTGGGCGTGTTAGATATGTTGCGCTACCACAAGTTCACTGTTGGATGGGGTTGGGCAGTAGAGTATGGCAGCTCGGACTCTGCTAAGTATTTTCCCTACCTGTACAAGTATTCTCCTTACCACAACCTCAAAAAAGGAACGTCATATCCCGCTACCATTGTTACTACGGGAGATCACGACGATCGCGTGGTTCCTGCCCACTCGTTCAAGTTTGCGGCAAGATTACAGGAATATCATAAGGGTGAAAACCCGGTATTGATTCGCATCGAAACGAATGCGGGGCATGGCGCCGGAAAGCCCACCAGCAAAGTGATTGAAGAAGCCGCTGATATCTGGGCCTTTACGATGTATAACCTGGGAATGAAATATGAGGAATGATCATGAGCAGTGAACAGTTCGGTATATTCGAATCCTGGATATAAATAGGGAGGCGGTGTATGACGTAATACATCGATACCAGAAAAGTAACTTGAAGGAGCGTATTTTGTACGCTCCTTTTCTAACCATGAAGCGTTTGTCGTCAGTATTTGTATTATTATTTTAATAAACCTTTTTTGTGAAAAAAACTCTAAGCCTTTTTGCCGCGTTGTTAATGTTGTTGTCACTGCAGGCCCAGACCGCAGTTGAACCCCAAAATAATCCTGAGGAATGGTCGCAGCCCTTCAAGCCCTTCCGCATCGCCGGAAATTTATATTATGTAGGTACTTACGATCTGGCTTGTTACCTGGTGACGACGGACAAGGGACTTATACTGATCAATACCGGTCTGGCCGATTCGCGGGTGCAGATCCAACAGAACATAGAAGCGCTGGGCTTCCGTTATAAGGATATCAAGATCTTGCTCACTAACCAGGCACACTACGACCATGTAGGTGCGCTCGCCGCGATCCGGAAAGAAACCGGTGCTCGGTTTTATGCAGCTGCCGGAGACGTGCAGGTGTTAAAGGACGGCGGAAAGTCGGATTACGCGTTCGGTTATATGGGTGTTGCCTTTGAACCGATTGTGCCCGACCGTTTATTAAAAGATAGGGATGTGGTCACGCTGGGCGATGCGAAACTGACACTGTTGCATCATCCGGGTCATACCAAAGGCTCGTGCAGTTACCTGTTAGACGTAAAAGATTCCGCCAGGACCTACAAAGTGCTCATCGCTAACATCCCCACGATCGTTACTGACAAGGGGTTTGCTGAAATTCCTGCTTATCCTGATATCAGGAAAGACTATGCTTATACGCTGAAAGCCATGAAAGATATCCGGTTCGATTTGTGGGTCGCTGCGCATGCCAGCCAGTTTGATCTGCAGGCCAAACATCGTCCGGGCGATGCGTATCATCCACAGGTCTTTGCCGATCGCGCAGGCTACAGGGCGGCAATAGAAAGCGCAGAAGCAGCATTCAAAAAGCATAAATAACGGGTCGAACCACCTGGCTTTGTCCGGAGCATTGCTCTTAAATTATCGTTTAGCCGTACTGGCTAAACCTTTTCCCTCTATTTTTGTATTTATTCAAATCAAATTATATATGGCAGACGAGACTGTAGAAAGAGTTCATTGTTTAATTATAGGATCAGGACCCGCAGGTTACACAGCGGCTATTTATGCGGCCCGTGCCAACCTGAAGCCCGTATTATACCAGGGCATACAACCCGGCGGACAGTTGACGATCACTACCGAAGTGGAAAACTATCCCGGCTACGCGGATGGTGTGCAGGGCCCGGAAATGATGATCGATTTTGAAAAACAGGCAAAACGTATGGGTGCCGATATCCGTTACGGACTTGCCACGAAGGTTGACTTTTCCGGTCATCCGCATAAAGTATGGATCGATGACGAAAAATTAATAGAGGCAGACGCTGTGATCATCTCCACCGGAGCGTCAGCAAAATGGCTGGGCCTGCCCAGCGAAGAAAAGCTGAACGGATTTGGCGTGAGCGCCTGTGCGGTTTGTGACGGATTTTTCTTCAAGGGAAAAGAAGCGGCCATTGTGGGAGCGGGAGACACCGCTGCGGAAGAAGCGCTGTATCTTTCAAAGATCGTAACCAATGTACACATGTTGGTACGGAAGGATGAAATGCGGGCCAGTAAGATCATGCAGGACCGCGTGTTCAATACGCCTAATATCAAGGTCTATTTCAACACGGAAACCGAAGAAATATTAGGAGATAACAAAGTGACCGGCGTTCGGGTGCGCAACAATCAAACACAGGAAGTAAGCGAAATTCCTGTTAGCGCCTTTTTTGTAGCGATCGGGCACCAGCCTAATTCAGATATCTTCAAAGATTTCCTTGATATGGATGAAACCGGCTACATTAAAACCATTCCGGGTACTTCCAAGACCAATATCGCTGGCGTTTTCGCCGCAGGTGATGTGCAGGACAAGATCTATCGCCAGGCGGTTACAGCGGCCGGAAGCGGTTGTATGGCCGCGTTAGATGCGGAAAGGTATCTGGGAGAAAAAGGCCTGTAAGCACTACACCCCCGGTCCGACAGTCCGCGTCTGACCGTTATCTGATTCATCAGTCCCGGCGGTCTTCTGGTCTGGCCATCATTGTAGTAAAACCCGGTCCGACAGTCCGCGTCTGACCGTTATTTGATTCATCATTCCTGGCGGTCTTCTGGTCTGACTATCATTGTAGTAAAACCCGGTCTGACGGTCCCCGTCTGACCGGACTTCATAGAAAGTTCCTGATCCGGGAACTTTTTTAATTTTAACTTGCGAGTGTCGAAGACGATGAAGGCAGGAGCGTAAGAATAAGAGCCTGACGGGGGATGGAATAACCCTTGAAAGGCTCACTCTTCGATATGACTAAAAAGCCGGAAAAATTATGAACCAGTTTCGCATCAATACTGGTCGCAAACTATAATCTTACCCAATAATGCTCATTACCCTACATCTCGAAAAACTGCAGTTCTTCGCTTATCATGGCATGTACGAGGAGGAAAAAAAGTTAGGCAACGAGTTTGAACTAAATATCGCGGTGGGCTTCCGTTCAAAAGCGGCCGTCATCACTGATATCGGGGAGACGATCAATTACGCTACCGTTTATGAGCTGGCTAAGAACGAAATGCTGCAACCCCGCGAGCTGCTCGAAAACTTTTTGTCGGAGCTGGCCGCGAAACTGAAAGCGCAGTTTCCGCAGATCCTTCAGCTCAGGATGAGCTTATATAAGCTGCAAATGCCGCTCACCCATTTCCAGGGGAGGATAGGGGTAGAGCTGGAACAAACCTATTGATCGTCTGCAGAAAACTTTCGCATTTTCCACAGTTGTGACTTAATTTTTTAATGATTTGTGTATTAGATACGCAAAGTATTAATTAAATTGCGGCTCAAATTGAAAAATTACATCTTAAACAGATAATTCATGAGTTACATTTCAGAGGTTTTTGCCAGACAAATTTTAGATAGCCGTGGTAACCCCACGATCGAAGTGGATGTTATCACCGACGAAGGTGCATTAGGCCGTGCCGCTGTTCCAAGCGGAGCCAGCACCGGTATTCACGAAGCGGTTGAGCTTCGCGACGGCGATAAGAAAAAGTATTTGGGTAAAGGAACTTTAAAAGCGGTAAAAAACGTAAACACTGTGATTGCTCCTGCATTACTGGGTTACGATGTAGCAGATCAGACAGGAATCGATCAGCTGATGATCCAGTTAGACGGTACTCCTAACAAAGGCAAGCTGGGCGCTAACGCGCTGTTAGCCGTGAGTATGGCGGCAGCAAAGGCAGCAGCTGAAGAAGCAGGCTTGCCCCTGTATCGCTATATCGGCGGTACCAATGCTAAAACATTGCCTATCCCCATGATGAACATTCTGAATGGTGGTGCGCACGCCGATAATAAAATCGATTTCCAGGAGTTTATGATCATGCCTGTTGGCGCGTCTACTTTCAGTGAAGGGCTGCGTTGGGGCGTTGAGATCTTCCATGCATTGAAATCTGTATTAAAGAAGAAAGGATATAGCACAAACGTTGGTGATGAAGGCGGTTTCGCACCTAATATCCAAAGCAACGAAGAAGCGATAGAAACCGTACTGGACGCCATTGGAGCAGCGGGTTACAAAGCTGGTTCACAAATCGTGATCGCTATGGACGCTGCGAACAGCGAACTGTGGGACGCGAAAAAGAAAAAATATGTGTTCCATAAAAGCTCCGGTAAGACCATGAGCAGCGAAGAGCTCGTTCAATACTGGGAAAGCTGGGTGAAAAAATACCCGATTGCCAGCATCGAAGATGGTATGGCAGAAGATGATTGGAAAGGTTGGAAAATGCTTACAGAAACTATCGGCAGCAAATGTCAGCTGGTAGGTGATGATCTGTTTGTAACCAACGTAGAGCGCCTGCAGCAAGGTATTGACAGCAATACAGCAAACGGATTGCTGGTGAAGGTAAACCAGATCGGTACGATTACCGAAACCATCAACGCCGTTACCCTGGCTCAGCATAATGGATACAACACTATCATGAGCCATCGCAGTGGTGAGACAGAAGATACTACCATCGCGGATCTGGCTGTGGCACTGAACTGCGGACAAATCAAAACCGGTTCCGCCAGCCGTACTGACAGGATCGCGAAATACAACCAATTGATCAGGATCGAAGAATTATTGGGCGAGAGCGCCATTTATCCTGCCGGAAAGATTAAATTTGGTAAATAAAAAGTAAATAGTTGATGGTTCACTGATGAACTGGGGATTATTAACTATTAATTGATACCATGGAAGAATTTGTAGACTTTGTTTCGGAAAAGGAACCTGTTATTCAGGCAGCGCCGCCGCGGAAGCGGAAAGCGCTGAGCCGGGTGTCTCGTTTTCTTACCAATAAGTACTTTATCACATCAGTGGCCTTCCTTGGAGTGATGTTATTCTTAGACAAGAATGATCTCATTACTACGATGGAGCGAAGGGAAGAGTTGAAAAACCTCAACCAGAGCAAGGAGCATTATCAGCAGGAACTTTCCGAGCTTAGAAAAATAAAATCTGAGTTAGAGACAGATCCTGTGGTAATCGAAAAGCTGGCCAGGGAAAAGTACCTGATGAAGCGGGAAAACGAAGATATCTTTGTAACAGAAGATAAGTCTCAATCCATTAAACAGTAATCAGATCATTTATCGATGATATAATGCCAGGCTTAAAGCCTGGCATTTTCTATGGCATCCTACTTTGTTTTCTTCCAGGCCTTCGTTGCGTCGTCTCTATCATACGCGCTTCTGACCATTTGTTTCTGATCGCGGCTGATGCTTCATCCTGTTTAGACCTGCTGCCACGGTTTCCATCGCTATGCCCCGCAGGGAGATATTGCCACGATCGGCCGTGTGCAAGATATCGCGGCATTCCTCTAAATACCGTTTAGCAAAATCCGGATCGTGCTCCACAATTTCATTACAATTATCGATGATGTCCGCATACTTGATCGTCTGCGCTTCGCTACTGGTCGCTGCAATACGTTTCAGCTCCATCCGTTTTCTTTTATAGCGGTTCAGATGCGGATAATCTTTTTTTACATATACATCCGTTAGTTCGATTACCAGCTTCAGGCTTTTCCGGACCTCTTCCGGCGATAAATAGCTTCCCAGGAAATCGCTGATCTGCGCGTCTGTCGTTTCTGTATCTTCGAGGACATCGTGCAGCAATGCGGCAGACAGTATTGAAATATCATTAGTATATTGCCTGCAGGTGTTCATCACCCTCACCGGATGCACGATATACCGGTCAGGCGTATATTTCCGGGTTTGCTGACCGTGAGCATTATCCGCAAACACAGTGATCGCGGTTATGATTTCTTCCTGGCTGGCCATTACATCGTGTAAGTCTCTTTTGAGGTACAACAAGGGCTTTTAAAAACCTTCTTCTTCGGGATCGTCTTCTATAAAATTGATCCGCTCCAGGTCGGAAACTGCCGGTGCCGTCAGCATCCGGCCGTTCAGTCCGAACCGCGATCCGTGGCAGGGGCAATCCCAGGTTTTTTCCGCCCCGTTCCAATGTACATTACATTTGGTGTGAGGACAAGTGCTGTTTACCGCATGAACCCTGCCTCGTTCGTCTTTATACATGGCGTAGAGCGCCCCTTCATATTTAATCGTCTTCGCTTCACCGGTAGTAAGATCTGCCAGTGACTGCAGCTTTTCCGTAAACACTTTGTCTTTCACAAATGTCGCGACCACGTCTGCTCCTTCCTTCACAAAATTGCTGAAGCCGGCTATGGGCTTAACACGCGAAGGGCTGAAAAGCTGCGCATAATCACTTTGCCCGGTGACGATGAGATCGGCGAGTATGCGCCCTGCTATCGTACCATAGGTCATGCCATTGCCCGTATATCCGGTGGCCACAAAGATCCTTTCGTCGGCACCCGGCAAATGACCAATATAAGGAAGCCCGTCGGCAGATTCATAATACTGGCTGGACCAGCTGTATTCGACGGTATCGACGTCAAAACGCTCACGAACATGATGCTCCAGTGCCGTAAAGCGTGTGCCTGTGTCCTCCTCATGTCCCGTTTTATGGTCCTCACCGCCGGCAATCAGGAAGGTCTTACCATCGATCACCTGCGAACGGTAGTAATGATAAGGCTCTTCGAGGTCGTAGCCCAGCGCTTGCGGATAAAATCCTTTTAACTTTGCTGCTAAGGCGTAACTGCGGTAAGGAGCGTTACGGAAATGAAGAATATTAACGCCCGGAGGGGTATGTGTAGCGTAGATCAGTTTCCGGGCGATGATCGGTCCGGACGAGGTGTTAACGACAAGATCATTGTAAGAATCATCGGTACCGGTCACACGGCAGCCATCTGCGATATGACCACCCCGTTCAACAAAAGCCGTTGCGAGTCCACCGATATATTTCAAGGGGTGGAACTGCCCCTGTAGTTCCGTTTTTACCGCTTTCACAAATGGGATGGGAAAGGGGCATTCCTCTGTGTAGGCCATCTCTATACCTACTTGATTGGATGCTTCCCATATTTTTTCCAGCATCCGGGCTTGTTGATCATCCAGCGCCATCAGGTAGCCGGGATGCTCACTGAATTCGCAACGGATCTGGTAGTTACTGATATTTTCTTTGATGTCTTTTAAAGCCTGATGACCGGCACGTGCCAGCTGCTGTGCACCTTCCGTCCCGAAATCACTGATGACCTGGTCGTAGGTAGCGTCAAAAAAGGTGTTGATGTGAGCGGTCGTTCCGCCCGTGGTGCCGAATCCTGAATTGGAAGCTTCAATCAGGATACATTTCTGTCCGGCCTCCTGCAGCTTGATGGCGCAGGAATACCCGGTAATACCGCCACCAACAATCGCTACGTCGTATAATTCCGACATGCCAGGCAGGTCGAATGTTTTCACCTCCTGTTGCCAAAGGCTTTTTCTGGCGCCGTCTCTTTGCATAGTTAAACGTTTTAGGGGTTCATTTATCCTGGCGGGACCGCCAGGCAACTATCGGGAAAGGACCAAACATTATACCAGCGGGACGAACGGCCGAAATAAACAATTGAGCGCTGGGTAATTTTGTCGCCACTACGTGTAGAAATATGCTCAGGGGTTGCGGCCGGAGCTGTAAATATTTTTATTCCACAAAAAAATATGTATAGCCATCGCCTTTACTCCGGCAACATTTTTGCCATATAGCTACACAAAGTGCGCCGTCAAACTCGAAAGCGTAAACACGGGGCGTGCTGCCAAACGAATCAGGATAACCACAACCCATTTATTAAAACCTCATACAATGAAAACAGATAAGACGTTGAAAGAAGAAACCTCTTCGCAGAAAATGACCACGTTGTCTTCAGCGACCAATCACGCTGTCGAAAAAGGATATACACTGAATTTTAATGTTCAGAGCAATGGGATGTTATGGGATGGCAAAGACACCTATTATGACCCTGAAGAGGTTATGGTCGATAATTTTTACCGGTTTGAAGGAGAGAGCGATCCTGCCGATAACTCCATCCTGTATCTGCTGAGCGCTTATGACGGGCAGAAAGGAACATTGATAGACGCATACGGGATGTATGACAACGGAAACGTTTCTGAATTCATTCGCCGCGTTACGGATATTCAAAAGCAGAAGCATTTTATGAAAAAGGGCGGGCCTACCCGTGAACAATGGTTATATATCGCCGCCGGGGCAGCATTGTTGGGCCTGCTGCTGACTTTGGTGTCGAAAGGGAAGAAAAAGAAAATGCACCTCTGGAAATAAGCGGAAGCGCGGACTAATAAAGCAGCCGCCTTTTACTGGCAGCAATTTTGTCTTTTTACAGCGTGCGCCGGAAACGCTCGTGTCACGAAAATTCTGGTTTCGGTTTCAAAATGAAGTGCGACTGAGCAATCAGTCGCTTTTCTTTAAATAACAGGCCGTTGTTAACCCTCAAAAACCGACACCCACTATTCCCTCCATTACCTTATTTCAGGGATCGGCTCTTCCTGAGCGTTGTTTGTAAGAAGCTTAATGACTCAATTGGGGAACACTTAACTGCTTCAGGTAGGACACATGCGAAATTACCGCATCTTTCACCTTGTTGTATTCGATATAACTTACGTTAAACTCTTTGCAGGTGCTCTTGATGATCTTATTGATCCTGGGGTAATGAATATGGGAGATCTTCGGGAAAAGGTGATGTTCTACCTGGAAGTTGAGGCCGCCCATAAACCAGCAGGCCAGCCGGTTTTTCGTAGCAAAGTTCGCAGTTGTTTTTAACTGGTGTATGGCCCATTCATCATCGATCTTGTTGGTGTCCGCATTGGGTACAGGGAAGTGCGTATGCTCAACCGTATGTGCGAGCTGGAACACAATACTCAGGACAAATCCTGCGAATAGCCCGTAACTCACAAAGCCGATGGCCCATGCTTTTGCGCCCACAGTGATGATCGGTATTACCACAAAAAGTACCAGGTGTAAGATCTTAAAGCCCCAGAAAACGATCTGGTCTTTAGTCGTCATTTTTTTCAGCGGAATATCTCCCACCTTTTTGGTGAAATATTTTTTATAATCAGAAAAGAAGATCCAGAACAGGTACAATAAAGAATACGCCATCCAGAAATACAGATGCTGGTACTTGTGGAACTTGTAATATTTCTGAGTTTCACAAAGTCTGAGAAAGGGTTTCGCGTCCAGGTCATCGTCGATCCCATCAATGTTGGTATAGGCGTGGTGGATCACGTTATGTTTCATTTTCCACATAAAGGTGTTGGCGCCTAAAAAATTCAACGATGAAGCGGCGATGGTATTCACCCAGGGCTTGCTACTGAAGCTGCCATGTGCACCGTCGTGCATGATATTAAAGCCGATGGCCGATGTGAAAAGACTTAAAAGTAAGCACTCAAAGATCGCCCATCCCGGCGCAGGTGTGAAAAACACCAGGTGAACATACAAGGCGATAAAGCCCACTACCAGGAACAGCGCTTTAGAATAAAGCCGGATATTGCCTGTACCAGGTTTCCCTTGCTGTTTAAAGTAGTCGTTGATACGCGTTTTTAAAACGGTATGGAACGACGGAGCGGGAGGTGTGGCAAACTTGGGTATAGACATTAATTGATATTCTTTATTATTAAGGTTGCAAAGGTAACCATTTCGGATGGGCGCGAAGGTAAAAAAAATGTAAAACTCTTGAAAAAATACCTGCTCTTTCAGGCGGGGCGGGCGTATAATTCGTCCATCATGGCTGCTCAAATAGCCCGGTAACTGGTCAGACCGGGACGATTTGACCAGGCCCTCTGGGGCGTTTGCCCTGACCTTCCAGGGAGGGCTGTTTTACCACCGTAGATCGATCCGTCGTTAACGCTGTGATGGCGTTGCTTCCGGGGCTGTAATTAAAATGCAGTTTTCCGGTCTCCTTGCTGAAGAAAACCTTATGTTTCGTTTAAGATAAGCGCGTCCAGGCTATTGATTCCTATTTGTTTCTGGGTCATGTAGGCTTCCGCATATTTTACGCCGATTCTTTTCCCCATCATACGCATTCTCGCCAGCAAGCTTTCTTTGAAATCGGGCGTTGATATATAGGTTTGCGGGCCGTCCGCTTCGCTTTCGCTGGTATGGAATTGCGTAGCGTAAGCTTCGATTGCCTTCATTTTTAGGGACACTTCGTCGCTTACATCGACCAATAGTTGAGGTTCGTGATACCAATCCTGCATATATTGTAAAAAGTAGCGGGGCCGCCATTTTTCCTGGGGACGTCCCTCTTCATCGGTAGTGACGATCTTTGCCAAACCCGAAAGAAAGCAAGCGTCATTGATCAGATTTCCGGCGCGCCCGTGGTCCGGGTGACGGTCGGTCAGCACATTGCCTAAAATGATATCCGGGCGGTATTTACGGATAGCCTGGATGAGCACCAGTTGATGCGCTTCATCATTTTTGAAAAAACCGTCCCTCATTTTAAGGTTCTCACGGACGGACACGCCCAGTATCTCAGCCGCTGCTGCCGCTTCGGCATAGCGGGTCTCGATCGTGCCACGCGTTCCCAGTTCGCCCTGCGTCAGATCGATAATGCCGGCTTTTTTACCGTTTTTGATTTCCTTGAGCAGCGTGCCCGCACAACCCAGTTCCACATCGTCGGGATGCACGCCAATAGCGAGTATATCTAGTTTCATGAAAAGGTATTTGCTTTTAGCAGGTAATTAGAAACAAAAAGATAGCGGAAAGGTTTGATTTAGCAGCATTTATTCCGTCACCAACTGAAAAGTTTTGAAGACAGGAAATAGCCAGAATAAATTCTTGCCTGATTTGAAATCAGGCTGTAACAGACAACACGTATATCAACGATCGTAGACTGCAATGATTGAAGTGCCGTTCTTTAATCAGCATTTTGCTCTATGCCTCTTGCGTCTTCTATTGACAACATCCTTTCTGTTTTAATTTTCGATGTGGTCTTTTTTCTCAAGCGGATTATACTCTTTCCCGGGAAGTATGTAACACTTCCTCATTTCGATGATCATCTCGTTCATTAAATCGCATTTGTTCCTCAATTTAGGAACAGAAAGACATCATTCTTTGAATAAAAGTCTTTAAATACCAATCTCCAGCTGGATCATTGCATTTAATCGATTCTCGAAAGGGTCGTCCAGTTCTTCAGAGTCATCAACTGCGTCAAGGGCGTCAGAGTCATCAATTCGATCGTCCAGCCCCAGGTATCCCTGTATTTTAAACTTGTGTTTATTGAAATAATGCGAATAGCCGATGGCTTTCGTTCTTAAAAGATACTGGTAAGGGGTTAGTTCTTTGTGAGGTTTTACCTGTGTATAACGGATCACCACTTCGTCTTTTTTAGACACCATCTTACTTCCCTGAAGATTGATGGCCGTACCCGCAGGCATGGTCAGGAAAGTCAGTCGGTCTTCGGGGCGATCGCTGAAATCGGTCACTGAAAAATCGTCCACTTTCCGGTCATAATACTCACCCAGGAACGCCCATCCGCTGTACTTGAAGACTGCGTCAGCCATGATCGTACGGATGTTGGCGGAGAGTTTTTCATCCTCATCATAAGCGCTCACCATCGGTTTTCCCAGTTGTCCGCCCGTGCGGGTGGTCTTAAAGTTTTTAGTGTAAGTGAAGCCCAGCGAAACTTTGGGTGTTTCTTCAAAATCAAGGTCCCCTTCGAAATAATCGCCTTTGTTTTTAAAGTAACCAAACGGCATGTACTCAACGCGACCCGTGTAGGCCAGGCCGTCATCTGTCTTCAGTTGTCCGCGGCCTTCACCAGTAGAGATGGCGGTGCGCAGCTGTATCACATGTTTGCGGATCTCGAAATCACGGTCTACAAAAATTCCAAAGTCGCGGTCAACGGTAAACTCACCATTGGCGATGGAGCGATCGGGCATTTGCAATTCACCGGAAGAATTCACCCTCTCGCGGTTGCCGGGCAGCTTGGTCTGACCCAGCCCGAACGACCAGTTTTGATTCGGCGTATAATAGAAAACGGCATCCCTTACCACCTGCGGAGCGCCACTTTCCAGGTCCATATCGCGGTTGGCAAAGCTCAGTTGTATCTTGTATTCCAGCTCAGGTGATAGCAGGTAACCTTCGAAGCGGAGCCTCATTCTTCTCACCAGTGCTTCAAACCCCGGCTCGTTTTTATCATCCAGACGGCTGAAATAGCCTGCTCTTAGCTGTGTCCGGAATCGGAAAGTCATCAGGAAGTCGTCTCCCTTCTTAAACTGCAGTCCTTTATCGTTAAACGCAACAGTGGTTTTCTCTTTATTCGTCGTATCAGACGCGCGCTGTGCCTGTGCATAGGACGCAAGGAGCAGGCTGCCTGCCAATATTATGTTTTTGTTAAAAAGCATGGCCGCAAAGAAAGTAAAAATTACCCATTTCCTGCGGAGATTTACGGCTCTTCCATACATTTCATTACGATTATCGTTAATGAGTAGTTCGGGCTCAACAGGTTGGGAATACAGGTCTGCAAAGATTCGCTTGTTGTTTTTCTTAAATGTCGGCAAGAGCCGCTAATTTTACTAGTCATAACAAAGATGTTATCAAGGCCCCAACTAATACCGAATGCTGAAGAAAACCAAATTACGGCTTAAACGATTTATTGAGAAAGGTTTCGAAATTCTAAACAGGTCGTCAAGAGGAGCGCTGGTAGCCAGTATGCTGGCCGCATTGATCTGCATTCTATACTTTACAGGGGTTATAAGAACGGGCCTGCCGTTGGTTGTAGATCTGATTCTCGTAGCGCTCGGATCATTATGTATCACCTTCGCCATTTTCATTGTTGCTTATTATTTATACCGGTTTATCCGGCGCACCAATAAATATATTGTGATCGCTGTCATCGGCACTTTTCTATTGACCGCCATTCTCCCGGATGAAAAGTTTAACCGCCCTTTTATTTTCCTCGAATTGATTTGCGGGATCCTGATAGGCATTGGCTTAAATCCGCAAGCCAATCTGAAAGAGCGGCTGGTATTGCTTTTTTTTGCGTTAGGCATCAACGTGATCCTTTTTTCCCTGCTCCTGAGCAAAGGCGTCAACCATGCGGTCCCCGTCTCCAAAGCCTATTGGCAGCAGCGGGTGCCTTCTTTTGAAAAGACGGCCGATCCCATGCAGAAAAGGATGTACGAAGTAGAGCGGCTTTTCTATGGAAGCGGCACGGATAAGCAACGCCGAGAATACAGCAAAGGGGTTTCTCTCAGGACTGCTTCCGTTGACGGCTCTTCTTTCCTGCAGCCGTTGTCTACCATAAAGTCGTATTTCCGCAAGTCCTATTGGGGGTTCGGCATCGACAGTCTTCCGCTGAATGGCCGGGTGTGGTATCCGAAGCAAAAGGGAAAATTTCCCCTGGTAGTGTTTGTGCATGGCAATCACCTGATGACAGACTTTTCCGACCCGGGATATGAATATATGGGCGAACTGCTGGCCAGTAAAGGATTTATCGTAGTATCGATCGACGAGAATTTTCTGAATGAAAGCTGGTTTGATGATTTTTGGTTTGGCGAGATGAACACGCGCGCCTGGCTCATCTTAAAACACCTGGAATACTGGCGGCAATGGAACGTTACGCCCGGCAACCCGTTTGAAGGCAGGGTGGATATGGACAATATTTGCCTCGTCGGGCATTCAAGGGGCGCGGATGCCGTAGCGATTGCTTTTGCACTTAACAAATTAGATCGCTATCCTTTTGATGGCCGTACTTTATTTAACTTCAACTTCTCAATTAAAAGCATTGTGCAGATTGCGCCCGCAGGCCGCCAGGCAAGGGGAGTGGAGTTCCCGTTGAGGTTGAAGAATGTCAACTACCTGCTGCTCCATGGAAGCCACGACCAGGATGTGTACTATTGCGCCGGTATCAAAATGTACAACCGGATCAAATTCGATTCTTCGCAAAATTATCTCAAAGCGATCCTGTATATCTATAAGGCCAATCACGGACAATTCAATACGTCGTGGGGTGTGAAAGATAAGCGGTTCCCCAACCAGTATTTTGTCAATTCAGCGACGCTGCTCAAAGGGGAGGATCAAAGAAAGATCGCGGATATGTACATCTCTGCGTTTCTACACGCGACGCTTCAGGGGCAAAGACAATATGTGCCTTTGCTGAAAGACTACCGCAATGGGTTTGCATTTCTGCCGCGCACCTACTATATCAATCAATATGAGGACAACTCGTTTAAATATTTCGCGGATTTCGAAGAGGACCAGGACCTGTTGAGCGCCAGCATGCCCGGATGCCGGATGGAAACCGCGGGTTTGAAGAAGTGGGCGGAGAAAGTGCTCCCGCTCAGGAATGGGGAAGAGTTTGGCCAGGAAAACGCCGGCGCTTTTCTGGACTGGGATTATGAAAAGGCGCAGCAACGGTATCCCTATTATGCCGTTAATATGTCCGACAGTGCTTTGCGAAATACGACTATTGACAGTGCCCGGGGCCTGTTCTTTTTTGTTACCAATAACAGTGATGAGATCAATGATATTAACTTCTCGATACAAGTAACAACAAAGTCTTGTACGGTCACCAAAACCTTAAAAGATTTCTATGTAATGGCACCCTTGCTAAAGACCGAACTGGCTAAATGGAATTACCTGTCTGACGTGAGAAAGAACATGCCGGTGGAGCGCGTGCTCCAGTTTGTTCAGATGCCTTTTTCCAGCTTTCTCGCGTCCGACTCGCGGTTTCGCCCTGATGAAATCCAACAGATCAAATTCATATTTAATAAACAACCTCGGGGTGCGATCATCCTCGACCGGATCGGTTTTAATCAATGATCTCGAGTGGTGAGAGCAGGATCGTTGAGTCGCAGTTCCAGGTGGGGGTTTCTTCGCTCGACCTCAGCTATTTTATCTTGCTCTTGATCTCCTGCAGCTTCAGCAAAGCCTCTACCGGTGTTAAGCGGTTTATATCAATGTCTGCCAGTAATTGCCTGATCTCATCAAAGGTCTGGCTATGCGCATCAAAAATAGACAACTGGAACTGGGGTGTGTTCAGCTGCTTTACTTTTTCCGAAATACTTTCCGGCTTCCGGTCTTCCGGTATTTCGGACGTCTCGTCATTGACATGTTGCGCTTCCAGTTGCTGCAGGATCTCGTTAGCCCGCTTGATCAGGGAGGCAGGCATGCCCGCCATTTTCGCCACATGAATACCGAAGCTATGCGTGCTGCCGCCCCGCGCCAGTTTGCGCAGGAAGATAATTTTATTGCCGGCTTCCTTATTGGTGATATGATAGTTCTTGATGCGATCAAACTTTTCCTCCAGCTCGTTCAGTTCGTGGTAATGCGTTGCAAACAGCGTCTTCGGCTGATGAGGCGACCGGTGTAAATGTTCTACAATGCTCCAGGCAATCGAGATGCCATCATAGGTAGAAGTGCCACGCCCGATCTCGTCGAGCAGGATCAGGCTGCGCGGCGTAATATTATTGATAATGGCTGCTGTTTCATTCATTTCCACCATGAAGGTACTTTCGCCGCCGCTAAGATTGTCCGAGGCGCCGACCCGGGTAAAGATCTTATCAGTCAGCGAGATCTTTGCTTCCGTCGCCGGCACAAAGCTCCCGATGTGCGCCATCAGGGTAACAAGCGCGGTCTGCCGCAGCAGCGCAGATTTACCACTCATGTTAGGCCCTGTAAGAATAATGATCTGCTGATCCGTTTTATTGAGTTCCGTATCGTTATGAATATAACTTTCTCCCACCGGCAAATGGCGTTCGATCACGGGATGGCGTGCCTCCCGGATCAGCCAGTCGTCACCCTCATGCAACTGCGGCTTTTTATATTGATAGTGAACCGCATTGTAAGCAAAGCAGCAAAGACAATCCAGGATCGCTAACAGGTTGCCATTGGTTTGCACCGGTTGCAGGTAGTCAAACAGTTCGTTCAGCAACTGATCGTATAACTGTTGTTCCAGCGACAATATTTTTTCTTCGGCGCCGGTGATCTTTTCCTCGTACTCCTTCAGCTCCGGCGTAATATATCTTTCAGCATTGGCCAGGGTCTGCTTGCGGATCCAGCTTTCGGGTACGCGGTTTTTGTGGCTGTTCGTCACTTCCAGGTAATAACCAAATACGTTGTTGAATCCGATCTTTAACGAATTGATCCCTGTTTTCTCCGCCTCGGTAGCCTGCATTTTAGATAAGTAAGCTTTACCGCTTTGCGATATGTCGCGCAGCTCATCCAATGTCGTGTTGATGCCCTGGCTGATAAAGCCGCCTTTGACCGCGGTGGCGGGAGGGTTTTCGATGATCTCTTTCAAGATCTTTTCCGCGATGACAGGGCAGGGGTTCAATGCGTCGCCTATGCGCTTCAGGTAGGCATTAGCATGTTGACTGCACAAGCCTTTGATGATATGCACCTGTTGCAAACCTTTGGCGAGCTGCAGTACCTCGCGGGGCGTAATTTTTTTCGTGGGGATCTTCGCCACCAGTCTTTCAATATCCCCGCAATGCTTGATGCCCTGTATCAGTTCGTTTCTCAGGTCCGGTTCTTTGATCAGGGTTTCCACCAGTTCCAGCCGCTCGTTGATCTTATGAATATTCGTTAAAGGAAACAATATCCAGCGTTTCAACATACGTGCGCCCATGGGGGAGGCGGTGTTGTCCAGCGTTTTTAATAAAGTATGGTTTCCTTCGCTGCTGCCGCTGACCAATTCCAGGTTACGGATAGTAAAGCGATCCATCCACAAAAAATCATTTCGTTGAATGCTTTGCAGCGACGTGATATGTTGCAGGTTGGGATGTTCTGTGTCTTTCAGGTAATGAATAATCGCGCCCGCTGCTGTCAGTCCGGCTTTTTGTTCTTCAATGCCAAATCCCTTTAGCGAGTGGGTCTGGAAATGCTTCAACAGAATATCCTGCGCGTAGTTTTCATCAAAGATCCATTCATCCAGCGTGTAGACATACATTTTGCCGCCAAAGAACTCTTTGAATTTCTTCTGTTGATGGCGCTGAAAGATCACTTCCGAAGGAGAAAAGCTTTGCAGCAATTTGTCAGCATATTCGCGGTCACCTTCCGCAATTAAAAATTCCCCCGTCGACAGGTCCAGGAATGCCAGTCCGAAATGATGGTCATCCACAAAATGAAGTCCCGCGAGAAAATTATTGCTTTTGTGTTCCAGCAATTTGTCATTGATAGCCGTGCCGGGCGTCACCATTTCAGTCACCCCGCGCTTTACAATACCTTTCGCCTGTTTGGGATCTTCCAGCTGGTCGCAGATGGCTACCCGGTATCCCGCCTTCACCAGCTTGTGCAGGTAAGTGTCCAGCGCATGATGGGGAAACCCCGCCAGATCCAGCGAAGCCGCTGCGCCATTATTCCTTTTGGTCAGCGTAATGCCCAGCACCTGCGAGGCAACGACGGCATCCTGGCCAAAGGTTTCGTAAAAATCGCCCACACGAAACAACAGCACCGCATCAGGATATTTTTGTTTAATAGCCTTATGTTGCTGCATCAACGGGGTTTCTGTAGGATTCTTCGCTTTTGACATG
This sequence comes from Niabella sp. ZPM-14, assembly GCF_055693045.2. NCBI lineage: Bacteria > Pseudomonadati > Bacteroidota > Chitinophagia > Chitinophagales > Chitinophagaceae > Niabella > Niabella sp. ZPM-14. The sequence goes on along the minus strand of NZ_CM181148.1, from coordinate 766,087 downwards.
GGCGACAAAAATAAGGAATGGCAATTGTTCCTCCCCGGTTCTTCGCGCTCAAACGGGCTTTGTGGATTATTTGTTATTATTCAATCAGATCGTTGCAGGTGATGATCTGTTTAATTGTTGAGCCTGTTGAAATATCAGGTAAGCCTATCATGATCGTATTGTTGTGTTTGGCAGTTGTTGCGGGTGCATAACATTTTTTCTTTTTATGTGATTTTTTACGGCAAAGTGCGCAAAAATTTGTTCGCAAAGCACTCAGAGTAGGAAGTTGTTTAACCTTTTGAATATTTTTCAGCAGAACATTTCAAATAATATCCTAACCCGGTCTGACGGTCTCCGTCTGACCGTTTCCGTACGCAAGCACCAGGCAAATCATCAGATCAGAAAGCGCTACCAGCGCCAGGAATGAGTGCGGGGCCGCTGAAGCCACAAAGACCGGCATGAAATATCGCTCTTGTTGTCACACATGATCCGGCTCCGTCCCTTTCGCAGAATGAAAAAAGTGTAAACAACGCCCAGGACAAAATCTTATGCACCCGTTATCGCCCGTTTAGGATAAAAAACCTGAAACTAAACGTTATGAACCTTTTTACAAGAATGGCTTATTTGCTGGTTGCTGTTACCTGCCTGATGACCGGCTGCCGTAAAAAAGACCCCGAGCCTGAAAAATGCAAGGACTGCACTCTGGTTTACAAACCGAATCTCTACATTTATCCACTCCAACCCATCCAGCTGGCAGTGAAGCTGAGCTTTCCCAAAGGAGGAAACGTCGTCGAGTCCATTCCCGATTATGGTGCCGGTTGGAATGTGCACGTAACGCCCGAAGGGAAAATTGATGGGAAATATGATTACCTGTTTTATGAAAGCCAACAGCCCGACGAATGGCAAGAGGAAACAGGATGGATGATCAGGAAGGATAACCTCGAACAGTTTTTCAGAAAGAACCTGGCAGCCTATCAATTCAGGGAGCATGAGATCCAGGACTTTATTGATTATTGGATACCAAGGTTTACAAACAGCAACTATTACTGTATTTATCCCCAGGAGCGCTCACTGATAGAACCATTGATTCGCGTTCACTTCTCGAGTGAGCCTGAACATTTTTTAAGACTTTTTTACGTGGTAGAAGGGCGTGACACGCCGGTTTATCTACGCGGCCACACCATCTCCGGTAAAGTGCCCAGAACGGGTTATCATGCGGCAGAGTGGGGCGTCATCCTTAAATAAAAGTGCAGAATACGTCCCGCCGGCGCGGTCCCGTTTATCAAACAGGCTCCTTTAATAAGAGTTCGTCCCGTCGAACACCGTAATCCTGGCAGGAAGGCCGGCATACCTGAATAATATCTTCGCTTAAAGTTTTTTTAAAAAAAGTTTACCCCTCCTGTCCAGTTTTAAAAGTGTCGATTGTCATAAAGCTTTATCATCATAAACTTTTAGAAATGGGACAAAGAATTAATTTTTTACAGAAAGGCGGCACTGTGTTAAAAGCACTATCACCGGTAGCGATGCACCTGGCCAAATCCACTATCGACAAGAAAATTTTACACCTGGTATATTTCCGGGTTTCACAAATGAACGGCTGTGCCTTTTGTTTGGATATGCACGCCAAAGATCTGCTGGCAGCAGGCGCGCCGGAACAAAAGCTTTTTGTAGTGGCGGCCTGGAGAGAAGCGCCGTTTTATTCTGATCAGGAACGGGCGGCTTTATCATGGGCAGAAGCGCTAACCACCCTGGAGCATGGGGAGGTGCCGGACGCGGTTTACCAGCAGGCTACTGAACAATTTACAGAAGAAGAAATGGTAGACCTGACACTGGCCGTCACGACGATCAATACTTATAACCGGTTCAACATCGCGTTTGGAGCTCCTGTCGGAACTTATCAACCCGGACAGTTTGCCGTTAAATAACCGTACTTTAACTTTCCACTTTAAAACAACTTTTATGAATGATTTCCTATTTATATTCAGAAGGGACGAAAACAACATTCCCCAATTGTCGCCCGAAGAAATGCAGGCCGACACACAAAGATGGATCGACTGGATCTCCGGCATCGCTGCGCGCAACCGTTTAAACAACCGCGGCAATCGCCTGGAATGGTCAGGTAAAGTTGTAAAGCCCGGCAATATCGTTACAGACGGGCCTTACATGGAGTTGAAAGAAGCGATAGGCGGTTATATCATCGTTACCGCGGCCTCCATTGAAGAAGCAACCGAGCTGGCGAAAGATTGCCCGGTCTTTCGCTACGGCGGCAACGTGGAAGTGAGAGCCATCAAAGCCTTGTAAATGCAGCAGCAGGAACTGATACCGCATCTATTCAGAACAGAGTACAGGAAGATCGTTGCTGTGCTCTGTTCCTTATTTGGTTTGAAACATATCGAAACCGCGGAAGACCTGGTGAGCGATACCTTCCTCACCGCCACGGAGCTCTGGGGTCAAAAGGGGGTTCCCGAAAATCCCGTTGCCTGGCTGTACACCGTTGCCAAGAACAAGACGAAAAACCATTTGCAGCGCATCGCGCTGTTTGATGCAAAAATAGCCGCAGACCTCAGCAAGAATGCGGATGTCTGGGCCGCTCCTGATTTTTCTGAAAAGAACATCAACGACAGCCAACTGGCCATGATGTTCGCTGTTTGTCATCCGGCCCTCAACCGGGAGGCGCAGGTCGCGCTGGCATTGAACCTCCTTTGCGGCTTTGGCGCGCGGGAAATTGCAGATGCTTTCCTCACCAATAAAGAAGTCATTTATAAAAGGATCCAGCGTTCTAAGGAGACATTAAAAAAGGAAAAGATCGATCTTGCTTACCCGACCATCGATCAGATCAACGATAGGATGGACACGGTACTGGCCATGCTCTATCTCTTGTTCAACGAAGGATATTATTCCACTTCACAAAACAGTGTGTTGCGCAAAGATCTGTGTTGGGAAGCAATGCGGCTTTGCCATCTGCTGATCAGCAATGCCATCACCAATACCGCGGCTGCCAATGCCTTAATATCACTCATGTGCTTTCATGTTTCACGATTTGAAGCGCGTTTGAACGGTGACGGCGAATTGATCTTATATAAAGATCAGGATACCAGCCTTTGGAACGATGAACTGATACTTCGCGGCCGCCATTACCTGAAAATAGCCTGCGCTGGCGAAGCGTTGTCTAAATACCATCTTGAAGCCGCGATCGCGAGCTGGCATACAATCCGGGAGGATTCACCCCAAAAATGGAGAACGGTTTTGCAGCTCTATGACGAACTACTGGCGCTGGAAGACGCGCCTATGGCGGCTTTGAACCGGATCTATGTCTTGTCCAAAGTGCAGGGAAAGGCAGCCGCTATACAAGCTGCTGAAAGTATTCGGACCGGCCGAAACCATTTTTATTATATGTTACTGGGCAAACTTCATGAAGGGGTCGACCATGCGTTAGCCCTCGCTCATTTTGAAAAAGCGCTGACATTAGCGGTTACAGATCCGGAGAAAAAGTTAATCGCGGCGCACATTGCAGCGCTGAACCGGTCTTAAGGGCAGAGAAAACCATTGAGTTTAGTTAAATCTTGATCTCTGTTAGTTTCCTGACGATCGTGTGCATCACATTTTTATTTTTTTTCTCTGTGCTTCTTTGTGTATTCTCTTTGAGGTCTCTGTGGTAAAAATAAAAGAATCATGCACCCTTATAGTTTAGTGTAAGATCACCGTACCCAATTGGTCGGTTATTTCCCGCTCCATGTCTTTCAGCGACCGGTGAATAAAATGCAGCTCCGGAAACTTTTCAAATTTCTTATCCAGTTCCATGTCCTGCTGGTTTTGCAGCAACATGCGTTTGATCTTTTTCAGCTTCAGGTAGCGGATGGCAGAAATGACAATGTCTTTTGTGCGGTCTTCTGAAATGAGCTTGTAACGGTTCAATTCTTCTTCGTTGCCGTCCGCTACGGTTCTCACAAATTCGTCATAGGCTTGCTGAAACAAGGATCGTTGGTAACCCATATTCTGTCCCGCCTTCTCAATCCACTTTTTGCTTTCCTCGTAAGGGTGGTTCAATATAGAGATCACAAACGTGCTCAGGGCCTTATCGTCGTTATAAATAAAGTATTTATCGTTAAACTGTTCCGGACGGTTCTGTAGCAGCAATTTGATCGTGTGAACGAGGTGGTAGACATCTTTATCTTCGATGTCGAGCTCATCAATTTCGTTGAAGACAAATTCTGCCGTCAGGGTTTGTTCATCCCAGGGCCGGCTGCCATATTCCAGCAGGATGCGCGCCAGTTCCCGCTCCTGGAGCTGGTCTTTAAACAACATGTCGAAAGTGTTGTCGTCAAAATTCGACGCTTCGGCCTGCGCAATCGTTTGCTTATCGGGATCCGTGGCTGCCGATTTTCTTTCCTGCATGGACAGGCGATCCCGGATGTATTTGTTCACCAGCGCATTCAGGCCGACCTCATCGATGTTCAGTATACTGGCAGATTGCTTGATATAATCTTGCTGTTTCGTAAAGTCTTCCGCCTTATTAACGCGGGAAATGGATTCTGCGATTTTATTTACCAGCTCCGATTTCTTCACCGGGTCACTGCCTACATCTTTCAGCGAAAGTTCCAGCTGGAAAAGAATAAAATCTTTTTTATTGGTCTGTACAAAATCCACGAAGGTAGACGCGCCGACTTTGTTCACATAACTGTCAGGGTCTTCTCCGTCGGGGATCAATACCAGCTTCACATTCAACCCTTCTTCCAGCGCGAGATCCAGCCCGCGGAGCGCCGCCTTGACACCAGCGCTGTCTCCGTCATAGATGATCGTGAGGTTATTAGTGTATTTCTTCACCAGGCGCAGCTGATCAACGGTCAGCGAAGTTCCGCCCGAAGCTACTACATTTTCAATGCCTGCCTGGTGCAGCGATACCACGTCGGTATAACCTTCCACAAGCAGGCACTCATCGGCCTTGTCAATGGCCGTTCGTGCGAAATAAGAGCCATAAAGAATCTTGCTTTTTACGTAGAGCTCGTTTTCAGGCGTGTTAATATATTTTGGCGCCTTTTCATTGGTTTTTAAGATGCGGGCGCCAAAACCGATGACCTTGCCGCTATTGTTGTGAATAGGGAAGATCACCCGTCCGCGGTAATTATCCTGCAGCTGTCCGCCACGCTCCGCAATCAGGCCCGATTTGAGCAGCAGGTCCCTGTTGTACTGGTTCGTCAGCGCCTCGTCGGTAAAAGCCGTTCTGGCTTCGGGAGCGTAACCCAACCGGAATTTTTCGATGATCCCTTCCCGGAATCCCCGTTCTTTAAAATAGCTCAGCCCGATGTCCCGGCCTTCTTCTGTTTGAAACAGCTGATCGATAAAAAATTTTTCAGCGAAACTGTTGATAATAAAGAGGCTGTCAGCCGTTTGATATTGTTCTTTTTGCTCCTGGCTGACAAAGGTCTCTTCCACTTCCACACCATATTTCGCGGCCAGCCATTTCAGCGCTTCTACGTAGCTATACTTTTCATGCTCCATCACAAAGCTGATCGTGTTGCCGCTCTTTCCGCAGCCGAAACATTTATAGATCTCTTTGGAAGGAGACACCGTAAACGAGGGGGTCTTCTCATTATGGAAAGGACAGTTACCAAGATAGTTAGCGCCTCTCTTTTTCAGCTTCACAAACTCTCCCACCACATCAATAATGTCAATGCGGGAAAGTATTTCCTGTATGGTATTTTGAGAAATCAAGGCGCTAAATTACAAATAGTATGGCAAAGAAGGTATGCTGACGCGGTTCGGGTTATCTGTCACTATCGCGATGACACTGCCCGGGGCAATTAATGTAATTCCTTCAATTCAATATTCCTGAAGTCAATTTCCTGTCCTTCGCTTTGCAAGGCAATATAACCGCGGGTCAGAGGTTTGCCGTCGGTTTTTTGTGCCGGGTCGTACCGGTTGGCCACGCCGCCGCCGATGCTGGGTTTTGAATATTGCAACACCGTATCTCCATTAATGACGTGGGTGATCAGCGAATCTGCCAATACGATCAGTTCTGCCTTCACCCATTCGCCGGGCGGATACGTTTTGGAGCTGGAGTTGAGACAGTGACCGTTATAAAGCGCCCCCTGGTAGACGATCTCCGTACCAGGCGAACACATATTCCCGGTGGGACGGGGTTTGCCATCGGGAAGGCCTGCCAGGAACTGCATCTCCACAGAGATCGGCCAGTCCTGCTCTTTAGGCATCGTTCGCGGGTCCTGGCTGTGATACATAACGCCGCTGTTCAGGATTGTATAGGACGGCGCGTCTTTGCGCCATTCACCGGTGAACCGGTATTCCAGCTTCAAATGATATTTGGAAAAAGGTGTCTTGTAATATAAGTGCCCGTATTTTTCATTGAACACATCATACTGGTCATACCGCACTTTGATCATGCCATCTTCCACGCGAAAGGTGTTGGCGTAGTTGTCGCCCGTTTCATAATGGTGGATCTTCACGAACCAGTCGTTCAGGTCCTTGCCGTTGAAAAGCTTTACCCAACCCTGTTGCAGCTCAGTTTTTTTCGATGCCTTAGAAGCGCAGCCCAACACGACAACAAGCGAGAACAGTAAGAAGATGGAAAAAAGAATCTTGTGCATTAGTGGAAAAGTTTAAGGCAAATTAAACTTTTTTGGCGGATACAATGCCCGACACTACCCGAAATTCATCGGCATTCTTTTTTAAATGGACCGGAGCCGTTTCAGTTGCCAGGGGAGCAGCATGGAGAAGGGAAATCGTTGGTGATCCCAGATCTGTAAAAAGCCGCTCCTGCCTTTTCTTGCAAGGATGGGCCATTTTACAGGACATGCAGCCCGAAGTGTTTTTAGAAGATTTTAAACACATAAGATAATTTTTTATAAGCAGCAGCAGCCGTGGCTACTGCCGCTTACGGGTAATCATCACCATTGATCAAGACCTAAAAGCTTTCTGCCCAGTGGAGACAGTTCGGCGGTTGGATATTTAGTTTGCTCCCAGTTTCGAGGGTCGCCGGGGAACGCAAATCCTTCCGGCGCGCGCCTTTCCCTCCAGGATGAGATACGCCACTGGCGAAGCGGCTCATTATCTTCTTCGGCCGGCATCATGGAGATATACTGTGCCATCCTGATCTTATTCCCGCTGGTATTGGCACGTATTCCGTGGGGTTGTTTACTGTTAAAGATGAGCAGATCGCCGGCGTTCATAGGCACTTTAACGATTTCAAAGCCGCTTACATCGGGTTTAAAGTGATCCCGGTCTTCCGGCTGTGTCAACTTCCATGTTTCATATTCGCGGTAAAGTTCCGGCACGCACTGAAAGCCGCCCATATTTTCATCAACCTGATCAGCCAGCGCCAAAACGCCCTGGACATTTTGCGGGTTGGTTTCAGGATCATAATCCCAGTGTATAAATCCTTTGTATTCGTGTCCTTCCCGGATCGGGAAATTTAAATTGCATCGATCGATCGTTACCCACAGTTTTTCGGTTCCCCAGATATCGGTAAATGCCTGGTGCACTTTGGGGTACTGCCGGTTATCCCATAAATATTGGTGGTTGTATACCTCGACCATCCCGGTGTTCGTGAGTTCTTTCATTTTCATGGCTGCGCGGGGTTGCGTGTACCAGGTGGCCGGATCATTGGGGTCTTTCTCTTCAAATTCCCATAAAAAATTGGCCAGTCGTGCCGTCTGGGTTTTCGGTACCGCATTTTTGACGACGATATAACCATTGTGCTCCCAGAATTTCCAGTCTTCTTCTGATAGCATCCGGAGCGGCACGCCGTTGCTCCTGTCATTCAGCTTGATTTTACTGGTCTTCGACGTGGACGGGTTACCCGGAATCTCTTTATGAACATCGGGGAACATTACAGGTGTTGTTTCTTGTTTCATATGACTTGCTTTAAATGTGATAGAATATAGCAAAGGTCCTTAACCGCGCTGGCCATGACTTCCGTTGCAATGACCATTTTTTGCTCTGTATTGACCGGTTTATACTTTTTGCCGATTTTTTCTATATTTAAAGAGCAAAAATGAAGATTCAAAAAGAGATAGTACTTCCCGGGCCGGGGCAATCATTCAAGATTTTTCAGCCAAGTCTGAAAAATTATTTTTACTGGCATTATCATCCTGAATACGAGCTGGTTTTTGTAGAGGCCGTTGCCGGCATCCGGCATGTGGGGCAGCATGTGTCCAGTTTCGTAGGTAGTGATCTGGTTCTGATCGGACCTAATGTTCCTCACCTGAATTTTGATTATGGGATAGAGACCGATTATCACCAGATAGTCGTTCAGTTAAAGGAACCGTTTTTAGGAAATGCATTTCAGGAAACGCCGGAGTTTTCGCAGATCCATACCCTTTTAAAAAAGGCGGCGCTCGGGCTCTCTTTCGGGGATGTGATCAAGCGGGAAGTGGCAGGCAGATTAAAGCAAATGCAAAGCCTGTCTCACTTCGAGCAACTGATCAACCTGATCGAAGTATTGCAGCTATTGGCGAAATCTGATGAGATCACAACGCTCAACGAGCGGGATACCAGTGTCGGGCTTTTCCCACATGATAAAGTCAGAATGGGAACGGTCTATGACTATATCCATGCGAATTACGATAAAAAGACAGACGTAAATATCATCGCTTCGCAAGTCTGTTTGAGCACTGCAGCCTTTTGCCGCTATTTTAAGAAGCAGACCAATGTCACTTTCACAGATTTTGTAAACCAGTATAGGATCACCCAGGCCAAGACCCTGCTGTTAAAAGGAGGGACTGTTACCGAAGCCTGTTACGAAGTCGGCTTTGAAAGTCTATCCTATTTCAATAAGTTGTTTAAAAAGATTGTCGGAGAAAATCCTTCGGGTTTTAAAAAACGCTTTTCCCAGACCTGACATTTGGAGAAGCCTGTTGCCTGGTAGCGGCTGATCACGTGAGCTTTCATCAATTGCTCACAGATGCCGCCGGTCAGTGGGGTGAGGGGAGGTGATTACAGTCCCCGGCATTTCGGCATACTCATTGTCCCTGTTGTTACGAAACCTATTGATCAAATTAAAAGCATTAACATGGACACTAATAAAAAAACAAAGGACAATCAAGATGCGACGCCCGGCGCGACCGGAAGAAACGCCAACGATAATTTCAATACTGAAGAAACGGATGACTATGGGGCAGAAGGAAATCCCGAAGAGCTGGACGAGCGGGATACCATTAAAGGCGGTAAGGGAGGTAACAGCGGAAAGCGCAATCGTAACGACGACTTTGATGACTAACAGGCCATTACAGATAACAACACCGGAAGTCAATTTTTTAAACCTTAAAAATCAACAGAATGAAATATGTACTGATAGTTGCAGGCATCGTTTTTTTCGCGGCCTGTAACAATGCGCCCACGGAAGAGCCTGGATTGGAAGATAGTGTAAGCTCAGAGATCCGGAATATTGACCGGGGCGCAACAGCAGATACGGTATCGCAAAATACCACGACCGACACTGTCGCCGTTGGAAGAAGCTCCAGCGTTGATTCTACGCAGAATCAATAAAGTTGGCGCATCTGATACGGGTAGCCGTCTGGCAGCGCTTTCAGAAAGTGCGGCCTTTATAATCCCAATGATCTTTAATCACTATTTGCTCTTTTTTGAGCAACCGCCTGGCGAAGCGATCTCCTTTGATCCTTCCGTCAGGCTGTTTTTTACCCATGAAAAGCAGCACCGGCATGCCCTCATCGTTCGTCATGAACATCAGGTCATATCTCTCGAAACGCTGTTCCACCATGGTTTTTGGGGCATAGGCTTTATTCAGAATCTTTAATATGCGGGGTCCTAACTGCATCATCCATATTTTAAGTCAAACAAGTCATTTACCTGAATCTTCACAAAGCATGCCTGTCTCGAAAAGGCCTGCGCCCTACAGCGCTGCCAGGTCGTAACGGGCCTGCTGATACATCAGTTGCTCAATTTGGGGAAGGAATTCCATTTGCAGCGGTGGTGTGACATGCTGACCATTTTCCTTCCGGGAACGGACAAAAAAAATAAATACATCTTTGGGCTGAAGCGCGCTGCCTGGTTGATTTTGAGTGCTTTTACGGAAAATATTATGTCCCAATTGCTTATGCGGAGGAGATGCAGTGCGGGCCTACGAAGGTAAGCTGCAGTCGCTGAGCGGGTTTTCTGTCTCAGATGCCTGTCGGTATCGCTGGTAACACTTCCAAACGTTGCGGGGCCGGCGGCGTCTTAAAGTGGCGATATAATTGTTTAGGTCTTTCGTATAACATTCAAAAAAAAATGATGCATGAAACAGAGTGATGATGACAAATTCATACCGGTTACTTCGGTAAAAAGCAATTCGGGCCGGGAGCTGCGCCCGGACATTTTTTATTATACGAATCAGATTGTGAATGTGGTAATGATCGGAGCGCCCGGCAGTAATGATTGGGTGTTGATAGATACCGGCATGCCCCATTGCGGCGAAGAAATTGAACAGCTTGCTTACGACAGATTTGGTGAAGGAAGCCAGCCGCAGGCGATCATCCTGACTCATGGCCACTTTGATCATGTCGGTAATATTGTACACCTGCTGGAAAAATGGAATGTGCCGGTATACGCCCATATCCTGGAGTTTCCCTATCTCACCGGCGAGCAGGATTACCCCGAACCCGATAATACTGTACAAGGCGGTATGTTGGCAAAAATGGCTTCCATTTACCCGCATCAATCCATCGATATTAAAGACCGCCTCATCGCGTTGCCCTGGGATGGCACCGTACCTTTTCTGCCCGACTGGCGTTGGATCCCCACGCCTGGTCACGCGCCCGGTCAGATCGCCTTGTTCCGCGAAAGCGACGGCGTTTTGCTTTCCGGTGATGCATTCGTGACCGTCCGCCAGGATGCGTTATATAAAGTGCTCATCCAGGACATCGAAGTCAACGGCCCGCCCCGGTATTTTACGACAGACTGGGATAAGGCTTATACATCTATCGTAAAGCTTCGGGACCTGCATCCGAAACTTGTAATTCCCGGGCATGGGCAGGCGATGGAGGGACAAGCGCTGTCCGAGGGCCTGGATCGCCTGGTTAATATGTTTGACGAAATCGCAAAACCCGAATACGGTGCGTTTGTGTAGCGTGATGGCCAGGGCATGTAGCGATGTTGCTACATGCCACCCGCTCCGGTAGGGGAAGGACGCTGAATGATCGTTCTAAGTAGCCGGTCCGCCTGATGCTTGGCGGCTCTTTCGTTAGGAAAACGGCCGATAAAGTATTCTTCCAGCGGATTGGATAAGAAAAGCTCGAAGTTCCCGTCATTCTTGTCGATCTTAAAAAGCCATGATTGTACGCTGGCGCTTTGGATACGGCCGTAATGCTGCCAGGATAAAGGTTTAGAGGTAGGTGTCATCGTAGTCGTGTGGTGTTGCATACGTATACATTTTGTCAGGGTTACAAAAGATTCTTTTATACGGTATCTACACAAGTCCTGTGCCGACCGGCTTTCAGCGGAATCCCGTTCACGCAACGTTATCATTCACATCCACTTTTTTACAACTCAAAAAACGAGGGCCACCGGCAGGTGGGGAATCAGTTTCACCATCCACGCGCGGATTGTCGATTTTCGGTCACACCTCGATCGGCAAGTTATCATCTCATCCATAACATATAAGAATGAAAAAAGAAGAGATTCACCTCAATGATCTGGAACGCATCTTGTTTGGCAACGTACCGCCGGAGTTCATGTTAGAAGTGTTGGTGCGCTCGCTCATTATATTTTTCGCCTTGTTGCTCACCATGAAGTTGCTGGGCAAACGAATGACCGGACAGCTTAATCATACCGATATGGGCGTATTGCTTACGCTCGGTGCGATCATATCGGTGCCTATGCAAATTCCGGAACGCGGTATATTGCAGGCCTTTCTCGCTTTGTTGCTTGCTGTCATATTTCAAAGAGGCATTAATTACTGGGCCTTCAAAAACAAAAAGGTTGAACAGCTGACACACGGGAAGGTCAATATCCTGGTTAAAGATGGCGTGCTGAAGGAAGCGACGCTGAGAAAGAACCGGCTATCTAAGCAACAGGTATTTGCAGTCCTCCGGAATAAAAATGTATTCAACCTGGGCGAGGTCAAGCGCATGTACCTGGAGGCGCGCGGCGTCTTTACCATATTGGCATATTCCGGCGAGTGTGAAGGTTTATCGATCTTCCCCCAGGAAGAAAGCCTTGAGCTTTTAGAAGGCCAATCTCCATCCGATAAGCTCGCCTGCGTAGAATGCGGCACGCTTGTCCCGAAAGAAGCAACCCGGTGCCCACATTGTCAGCGAAAAGAATTTATTCAGGCCATAAAAACATCAACCGATGGATAAAAAAGAAATCAAGATCGATGACTGGATGCGCATCATCATCGGGGAAGCCCCTCCTGAATTTTTCATAGAGATCGTGATCCGCACATTGTTTATATTCCTCGTCTTTATGATCGCGATGAGACTGATGGGCAGCCGGATGTCGGGGCAGCTCAACCGGGTCGAGCGGGTATCCCTTATCACGCTGGGCGTTGCGGTCGCCACGCCCATCCAGGCGCCGGAACGGGGTTTAATACCGACGATCATCATCGCCTTAATAGTATTGCTGGTGGGCGGAGGGATTGCACGGCGCGCGGGACGCAAACAGAAGTTCGAGTCCAGGGCATTGGGCAGTATTGACATGCTGGTAAAAGATGGTGTGGTAAATATGGGCATGCTGAAAAAAATGACACTGACGCGGGAACGCGTTTTTTCCACGCTCCGGTCAGAGAAGATTGTTCACCTGGGCGAAGTGAAACGCCTGTTTATCGAGGCCAGCGGCAGTTTCACGATCATCCGGGAAAAAGAAGAAAAGGCCGGTCTGCTGATCATTCCCGAACATGATTATGACTTCAGGAAACTGTTTCCCAGATCTTCAGAAGAAGTATGCTATGTGTGTGGCAGTAAAGAATGGTCTTCCGGGAAATGCTGCAATTGCGGAGATACACGCCACCAGGCGGCGGTTACAACGATCAACTTTTACCAGGGCGATCATTAAAGGAGCCCGTGGCTTTTGATGATGGTGTTCGTAAAGTGAGGTAGCCTAATAAAAAACAGATTGCTCCTGTTTTTCGATTTTAGCAACGGTCATGTCACGCGTTACTTTGGTGTACCCGATCACCTGCCGGTTGTCGTCGTGAATGGCAGTGATGACCACTTTGGCCCAAAACCGTGAACCGTCCTTCCTCACGCGCCAGCCTTCATCCCGGGCGACTCCTTTCTCCGCTGCGAGGTCCAGCAGCTTGTTAAATTGTCCGGCTTTCTGATCTTCGGGTGTATAGAAGATGCGGAAGTGTTTGCCCAGGATTTCTTTCGCCGTGTAGCCTTTAATATTTTGTGCGCCCAGGTTCCAGTTCTCCACGTGGCCATCTGCATCCAGTAAAATGATAGCATAGTCTTCGATCTCTTCCACCATCTTATTATACTTCAGCATTTTGACATCAGGGCGGTCCAGCGTTTCATTGACGATCCGGTGGATGCGGTCGTCCAACATTTTAGTCGCAATAGATAACATGGACAACCATTCGCCGTTCATCGGATGCTGGGTTTCTTCCACCAGGTTCACCAGCCCGATGATATTGGAAACGGGCTGCCTGATCTCATGAGATTGCATCTGGGCGATCGTTCTCAACCGCTCATTTTTATTTTTGATCTCGGTGATCTTTTTCTCGAGGTTGATCGTAGCCAGCTCCAGTTCCATGATCAGGATCACCTGTCGCGCCAGGATGCGCAGGGTGTCCCGCTTGGTTTCTGAAAGCCAGTTCGGCTTAATATCCAACAGGCATAACGAACCAAGAAAGCGGCCGTTGTTAAGTATCAGGGGAATGCCGGCGTAGAACTTAAGAAAGGGAGCATTAGCCACCAGTTCATTCTCCTGCCATTCAGGATCCTTAGATAGATTCTGTATCTCTTTGATCTGTTCCTTATCCTGGTGCGTATAAAAACAATTAGCCATTGCTGCCTGGGGCGTGTCAATGCCCGCGGCTACGGTTAAATAATTGTTTTCCTGGTCTAACAAACTGATAAAGGCGATGGGAACATCACAGACGCACCTGGCAAGTTGGGCAATTTCTTTAAATTCTTTGTAGTTCACAACATAAAAATTCTAAAGTGCCTCCGCTCGTTGTGGCATCAGTGTTTCATGTGCCTACAGCCTGTTGCCAGGCGCACATTGTAAAACAGTAAGGCTACGTTGGGAAGAGGGAATACAGCATCCGGCTCTGTTGTAAATTTAAAAGAAGTTTTCGAGATGTGCAGAAAAACTTTCCACCGGAGACCGCAATGCTGCCGGCTCATTTTCAGACGGAAATGAAGAGTTTTCTCAGCGGGCATATCGAAGAGGATTGAGTGATAAGCTCAGCAGAGCTTTGGTTAACAACCTTGCCATCCGACCCCGCTAATGAGCTGCAGCAGCGGCGTTCGGCCGGTAAGCGGCCGGTCACTGATGATGATACTTCTCATTCTTCAGGATGGTGCAGGCGCGGTAGACCTGCTCTGCCAGGATCAATCGCACCAACTGGTGCGGAAACACGAGCCTCGAAAGGCTCCACTGAAAATTGGCTCTCTTCAACACGGGTTCATCCAGCCCGAATGCGCCACCGATCAGAAAGACTACCCGTTTAGCCGACAGGTTGGTGCAATGCTGCAGTTGCGCGGCAAGCCCTTCAGAAGACAGTTGGGTGCCTCGTTCATCCAGGGCGATAAGAAAATCTTCCTTTTGTAATTTTGAAAGCACCAACGCGCCTTCGTGTTTTTTCACATCATCAACAGTCATCCTGGCCGCATGCTTCACAGGTGGAATGATCTCCCATTCCTGTTTAAAGTAGTTGTTCACCCTTTTCGAAAAGTCTTCGACGCCGGCTTTAACGTAGGCTTCATGAGCTTTGCCGATAGACCAAAACGCAATTTTCATTTTTTACAGAGCAGATTTAATACGACGCAAAGGTAGACCTTAACAGGATGAGAAAGGCGTCAGCTGTTTTCGTAGCCGCACAAAAACGCTGATAATCATTTTCCCGAATGCTTTCTCCGGTACAGCATGGGCGCGCTTCCCGTCACTTTTTTAAAGATCCTTGAAAAATAAAAGATGTCCTCATAACCCAATTCTGCCGCGATGACTCCGATTTTCAGGTCCGACTGTTTCAGCAATTGACAGGCAAACTGGATCTTTAAACGGATAAAATAGTCCATCGGTGTACGACCTGTTTTATTTTTAAACAGGGAGGTGTAATGCGACGTTGACAGTCCCTGCTTTTCGGCCAGATCCGTTACCGTTAAAGCATTTCCTATGTTAGCCTTCATGTCGGCGATCGATTCGCTGACTGCGTCGCTTTGCGGCAGCGGGCGGTTGATCTCGACAGGGCAAAGAAAAAATGTAAGGAAACGATAAAGACTCAGATTGGCATACGCCAGGTTTTGCTCCGCATGTCCGACCTCTAATGCGTAATAAATATCGCTCCAGAGCTCTACGATCTTTTTATCATAGGCGATCTTTTGGGGCGCTACAAAATCGGTGATGCTGATCCATTCATTGAGTGTCTTCAACATGTTGCCGCTAAAGTGGACCCAGTAAATCGTCCACGGATCACGGAGATCCGCCTCATACATATGCGACGTTCCCGCGGGCAAAATGAAAAACTCACCGCTCTTCAATGTGTAGCGTGCGGTCGCGGTCTGATAATGCCCTTTACCTGCTACACAATAGATCAGAATATTGTCGGCGCAACCATGTGGCCGCTCCCGGTAGTGAAACCTGGCCTTTGGAAAATACCCGATATGCGTGATAAACAAATTGCCCAGGAATTGTTTTTTTCTGAGATGATTGATAATAACCTCCCTGGGAATATTAATTTGTAATTCACCGGAAAATCCATCTTTTATTTTAAGACTTTTCATTATAACAAGGCTACAGCTGTACTGCAATATACGGTAACAAATTAGAATAGAGCTATGCGGTCATAGAATAATCCATATATGAATGGGCATACTCCATATTTTTTAAAGCAGGGATCGATACTTTTACAAAATAAATCAAGCGTGTCTTAGCCATGTTATTACGAGATAAAGTCATTTTTATAACCGGGGGATCAACGGGGATCGGATATCATTGTGCTAAAGCTTATGCGCGGGAGGGCGCTTCTGTAGTGGTCTTTGCACTGGACGAAGTAGAGATCGAAAAGGTGATCACCGAATTGGGACCGCATCATCTGGGAATTTCAGGTGATGTCAGCAGCGCCTTCGACGTAAAGAATGCCATAGAGCAAACGATTCAGGAGTATGGAAAACTGGACGCCATTCATAATAATGCGGGTATTGCGCATCCTTCGCTACCCTTACACAACACCAGCGATGAGGACTTTGACCGCCTTTTTAACGTGAACGTAAAAGGCATTTATAATACAACCGTATATGGGATCGATGCGTTAAAGCGTTCCTCCGGCAGCATTCTGAACACCAGCAGCCTGGTCGCTGAAATAGGGCAGGAGCTGCATGCCGCTTATGCGGCGACCAAAGGAGCCGTTAATGCGTTAACCAAATCGATGGCGTTAGATTATGCGTCCGCAGGCGTGAGAGTGAATGCTGTGGCGCCGGCCGGCGTGTGGACACCGATGCTGCGTTCGTGGACGGCAGCGCAACCCCAACCAGAATTGATGGAACAATATCTCAATAAGATCCATGCATTGGGTTACTGCCCCGAGGGAGAGGTGATTGCTGATGCCTGTGTCTTTTTATTATCAGGACGCGCTGCTTTTATCACCGGATGCGTGCTTCCTGTCAGCGGCGGCGCCGAGCTGGGCTATCGTCGCAGCATGCAGGACTGAACGCGAACGTTTCATCTTATGAGCAGGAACGGCCGATGCAGCCGATATAATAAATATTACAATGATTAAACGAGTTGAAATTGCCGACAGAAGGTTTCCTTTGGCTACGGGCGCGGGCAGCGATGCGATCCATAAGGATCCCGTGTACTCCTATGCTGCAACAGGGTTGGTCGACGATAGTGGCATTCACGCTACTGGTCTGGCTTTCACCGTGGGTGCCGGAAACGAGCTGGTTGCGGAAGCAGCTAAATTTTATGCCGACACGCTAAAAGGGCGGGATATCGAAGAGCTGATGAGCGATTTTGGCAATTGGTTCAGAAACGCTTCTAACGAACAACAATTCCGCTGGCTGGGACCGCATAAAGGAGTTGTTCACCTGGGATTGGCCAGCGTGACCAATGCCTGTTACGATCTGTGGGCCAAAAAAAGAGGCGTCCCCCTGTGGAAATTGCTGACCGATCTGTCACCGGAAGCCATCGTCAATACGCTCGATTTGTCCTACCTGGAAAATGTGCTGACGAGAGAGCAGGCGATTGAAATATTAGAGGAACAGCAAGCCACACGCGGGGGGAGAGCCGGCATAACAGAAAGCGGGTACCCCGGGTACGATACTTCGGTAGGTTGGTTCAACTATGATGATGAAAAAGTAAGGAGCAACTGTAAAGCGGCTATCGAAGCGGGTTTCACGGCAATGAAATTGAAAGTAGGTTCCGCCGATCCCCAACGCGACATCCGCCGCGCGCATATTGTGCGGGAAACGGCCGGTGATGATACAAAGGTCATGCTGGACGCTAATCAGCAGTGGACTTTACCGCAGGCGATCAGTATCTGCCACGAGCTGAAAAAAATGAATCCTTATTGGGTGGAGGAGCCGACACATCCCGATGATGTTCTGGCCCACCGCACTTTGTCGGAAGCCATTGCGCCGGTTAAGCTGGCATTGGGCGAGCACGTGCCCAACCGGATCGTATTTAAGAACTACCTTCAGACGGGATGTGCAGGTTTTATCCAGGTAGACGCCGTGCGGGTGGGCGGAGTAAGCGAGTTTATTACCGTAAGCTTGTTGTGTAAAAAGTTCGGTGTTCCGGTGGTTCCGCATGTGGGCGACATGGGGCAATTGCACCAGCACCTGGTGTTGTTCAACCATATCGCTATGGGCCATGAAGCCCTGTTCTTAGAACACATTCCGCATTTAAAGAATTATTTTGTAAACCCAGTTAAGATAAAAGATGGTGTGTACGTTACGCCGCAGGAGGCCGGAAGCAGTTGTGATTTGAAAGAGGGATAATGACGGATAAAACGTGAAGCATAAACATCATATGGGAAGATCCTTCCATCGCGTATGTATTACTCATCACCAACCATCCAAATAAAAAAAATAACGATTGCATATGATTTCAGCGATTGATATTTTCATAACAATAGCCTACATTGT
This sequence comes from Niabella sp. ZPM-14, assembly GCF_055693045.2. Lineage (NCBI taxonomy): Bacteria > Pseudomonadati > Bacteroidota > Chitinophagia > Chitinophagales > Chitinophagaceae > Niabella > Niabella sp. ZPM-14. The sequence continues at coordinate 747,845 of NZ_CM181148.1, read as the reverse complement.
TTTTATAGTGACGATCGGGCTATGGTCAGGACGGAAAAAGAAAGGGCAGGTAGAAGCCACCACCAGCAATGAATATTTTCTGGCTGGCAAAACCCTGCGCTGGCCAATGATCGGGCTGGCCCTGTTTGCCACCAATATTTCCTGCATTCATCTCGTAAGCCTGGCGCAGAGTGGGTTTGATACAGGGCTGCTGTACGGTAATTTTGAATGGATGGCGGCCTTTACGCTGGTTTTGCTGGCGCTGTTTTTCATCCCGTTTTATATACGCTCCGGTGTGTCTACATTGCCGGACTTCCTGGAGCGGCGATATAATAAGGCCTGCCGTGACTGGCTCGCATTCGTTTCGATTATATCAGCCATTATCATCCACATAGCATTTTCGTTCCTGGCGGGCGGCATTGTGTTAGAAACGCTGTTTGGTATCAATATGTACGTAAGCGTCATCGCTATTGCTTTACTCACGGGTTTATATACGATCATTGGCGGATTAAAAGCGGTGGTGGTGACGGAAACCGTTCAAAGCGTGGTGCTGATCGCCGGTGCTCTTATCATTACCTGGTTTTCCTGGGACAAAGTGGGTGGTTGGACAGCGATGACCGATATCCTGGCACAGGAAGGTTCGATGGACAAAGTGAGTATGATGCGACCGGCAGGCGATAGCAGCGGCATGAGCTGGATGGCGGTCTTCCTCGGATACCCGGTGTTGGGTATCTGGTATTGGTGTGCCGATCAAACCATTGTCCAACGTGCGCTCGGCGCCAAAAACGAGAATCATGCGCGGGCAGGCGCGTTGTTTTGCGGATTCATAAAGATATTACCGGTATTCATTTTCGTCATGCCCGGACTGTTTGCATATGCCTTATATAAATCCGGTGGGTTGGATCTGAGCAGCTTGCCCACGATCCTGCACGACGGACATGAAGTGCCTGACTCTAAAGGCATCTATACATTGATGATTACCCAGCTCGTTCCTAAAGGACTGATCGGCATCCTCGTGGCGGCGTTGCTTTCCGGATTGATGAGCCAGATCGCCGGCGCGCTTAACTCCATCGGAACACTGGCAAGTTATGATCTATATAAACGGTTCAGACCTGATGTAACAGATAAAAAGCTGGTGGCTGCAGGCCGCTGGACAGCAGGCGTAGCGCTGATAGTATCGCTTGCTTTGCTCCCTTTGCTCAATCAATATGAGAGCTTGTTTGTAGGGATCAATGATGTGATTGCACATATTGCGCCACCCATTACCTGTGTTTTTCTGATGGGCGTTTTCTGGAAGAGAGCATCAGCAAAGTCTGCGCAGTATACGCTATGGTTGGGGTCACTATTGGGAGTGGCCGTGTTTATTGCCAGCAAGCTCGGCGGTACAGATTCTTTTATCGGATCAATACCTTTTATGATGATGGCGTTTTACCTGTTCTGTAGCTGTGTGCTCATGCAGGTGGCCTTTTCGATGATGTTTCCGGTGCAGCATACGGAAGAAAGCGGTAAGTTATACTGGAAGTCTTTTTGGGAGCCGTTGCGGGCAAAGGGTTGGAGTGGAATGGGCAATTACAAAGTGCTATCCTTTTTACTGATCGCCGTAATGGCTGTTTTGTATTGGGTATTCCGGTGATCGCCTGGAAAAGATCAGGTGCCATCTTCGATCAAAACGAGACAATATTTTTGCTTCATCGCTGGAGCGATCTTTTGACAAAAACAAATACTAAAAATTAACGCATGAAATTATTTCAACCGGTACTTACCTTGCTTTTGATCTGTTGCTGTTCGACTCTACACGCGCAATCGAAAGATAATGCCAAAGCGCTCGCTGACTTCATGGATGATCGTTTCGGAATGTTTATACACTGGGGGCCTGTAGCGCTTCGGGGAACAGAGATCGGGTGGAGCCGCGGCCGGCAGGTGTCAAAACAAGACTATGATCAGCTGTATAAAGAATTCAATCCTGTGCTTTTTGACGCCGACCAATGGGTAAAGGCAGCCAAAGACGCGGGCATGAAATACCTGACCATTACGGCGCGGCATCACGACGGATTTTGTTTGTGGCCCACGAAGTATACAGAATACAACATCATGAACACGCCTTATAAGAAAGATATTGTAGGTGCTTTAAACGAAGCCTGTAAAAAACAGGGGATCAGATTTTGTATTTACTATTCGGTGCTGGACTGGTATCATCCTGATTATCCTGTTCACTCACCGGACGAAGGAAACAATCCTGACCCGAAAGCCAACATGAGCCGGTATGTACAGTTCATGAAAAATCAATTGAAAGAATTGATCACCAGCTATGATCCATATATGTTGTGGTTTGACGGTCAATGGGAGAGCCCCTGGACCAATGAGATGGGCAAAGACATGTACAACTATTTACACCAGTTAAAGCCTTCCATTATAACCAACAACAGGCTGGGAAAAGAAATGGCAGGGGTCGATAACAAAAAAATTGACCACACGAAGATGGTGGGGGATTATGATACGCCGGAACAGGCCGTGGGAAAACTGAATATGGAAATGCCCTGGGAAAGCTGCTTCACGATCTGCCAGCAGTGGGCCTGGAAGCCAAACGATAAAATGAAGTCGCTGCAGGAAAGCCTTTCTATTCTTGGCAGGACGGCGGGCGGCAATGGTAACCTGTTATTAAATGTAGGCCCGATGATGGATGGCAGGATTGAGCAACGACAAGTGGACCGATTAAAAGAAATAGGCGACTGGCTGAAAATAAATGGCGAAGCGATCTATGAAACACTGGGCGGGCCTTATCAACCCGGTAACAGCTTTGCCACCACCAGGAAAGGAAACAAAATCTATGTAAATATATTGAACACAGACACCACGGCCGTTGCTTTAAAAAGGATTCCTGAAAGAACCGTTGTTAAATCTTATCGATTGAAGGGGCAAGCAGTAAACATTTTACAAACAAAAGATCATATGATCATTCCGGTTGCGAAATCTGAAACGCCTTATGTGGTAGTGCTGGAGTTAAATAAAACAGCCGAGACCATTCCGATTATTGAATGATGAAGGATTAAGGAATAGTTCAACGTGGTTGAATCGGGTCGGGCACTGTTAAACGAATATTCAACCACTTTTAAGATAAATAAAACGAAGATGAGTAAGCTATATTTTCTCTTGTTGCTTTCGGCCTTATTATCAGCCTGCGGTCCATCCGAATGTAAAAAAGATACAACCGGGGCAGCCGTTACATCAGCGGGCCATACGGATAGCGCTGTTCATGTAAAACGATATGCAAGCATTACCGGGTTGAAACCGGAAAAGCAGCAATACTACCGGGAGCTGCATGCCAGTGCCTGGCCCGCCGTGCTTCAAAAGATTAAGGAATGCAATATCCGTAACTATTCCATCTATCTGAGAGAGATTGAAGGAAAACCCTACCTGTTTAGCTACTTTGAATATACAGGTAAAGACTTTGAGGCTGATATGGCAAAGATGGCGGCTGATAGCGCTACACAGCGATGGTGGAAGGAAACCGATCCCTGTCAGCAGCCGCTGCCCGATGCGGCCGCGAAAGGGGAGATCTGGTCGGGTATGGAAGAAGTGTTTCATCTGGACTAGTAGCCAGACCAGGCCGGAGTCCATTGTGTTGGGTTCAAGGCTGAAGAAGGAAATGTTAAAGTGGCAAGATAATTGGATTTGTGTCCGTACAATCCTTCGAAAACTATGGACATTCGGATCACCTGGGTGCAGTTCAGCTCCCATTATGGCATGCATTACATGTCTAATACGCGGTGCAAGTACTGTATCTCGGTGAAGCATTACTCAGATATCGTGACAATATCCCGGAAGGTGGGTAAGCACTGGGAATTGGTATCTAACCATGTGAGCCTGGATGACGCCAAAAAACAGGTCCTGTTTATGATCGAAGTGCACGAGGTGCCGGTGATGGCCTAGCGCCTACACATTCGGAGCAATGACCATTGATCACCTTCTATGTACACGATTGTCCCGCGCTGAATACCGGCAGCACCGACTTTAGATACCCGACTCTGCTTATGATCCAGGGTAATCGTCGAAGGCTGAAGCCAAAAAATTTCCGCAGATACTCATTTTAATTTTCTTCATTGTATTTTTATCGGCATGCAAAATATGAAACAGAAACTAACGATCCTCTTTTTATTGATAACGACTGTGCTGTGCGCTCAGCAAAAGGTCAGTATTATTCCCATGCCCGTATCTCTAGAAATGGGGGACGGATATTTTACCATTGATGCAAATACGTCTCTTTCTTATCCGGCGGGTAACAAGGACCTGGCTTCGGCCGCCAGTTTCTTTAAGGCTCAGATCAAACGTCTTTCCGGTATCGATCTTCCCGAAAAGAACACCGGCGCCAAAAAGATCACACTAGGGATCAGCCGGGTGGCACAGGTTGGAAGTGAAGGATACCAGTTAAACGTGACCGCTTCCGGCGTCTCCATAAAAGCGAATAGCCACGCAGGTATTATATACGGTATGCAATCTCTTTTTCAAACCTTGCCTGCGATTCGCACGAACGCTCCTTTGAAAATTCCTGCAATGAAGATCGAGGATTATCCGAGATTCAAATGGCGTGGTATGCACCTTGATGTAAGCCGTCATTTTTTCGGGCCCGAGTTCATAAAGGAGTATATTGATTTGTTAGCTTCTTACAAGATGAATCGCTTCCACTGGCACCTGGTGGATGATCAGGGTTGGAGAATCGAAATTCAGAAATATCCCCAACTGACAGCTACCGGCGCCTGGCGTGTAGATCGGACGGCTGATGCATGGGGAGCCAGGAAGCCCGCCCAGCCTGGCGAAGCGGCTACTTACGGCGGCTATTACACCCAGGAGCAGGTGAAGGAGATTATTAAATATGCCGAGGCGCGCGCCGTTACCATTGTTCCGGAAATAGAAATGCCGGGGCATGTGGCTTCTGCCATCGCTTCGTACCCCTGGTTGCGATGTACGCAAGAGGCACAACTGCCACACACCGGTCCCAACAATCCGGGCGCATCATCCAACTATTGTGCGGGTAACGATTCTGTGTTTACGTTTTTAGAAAATGTTTTAACTGAGGTGATCGCCTTGTTTCCCTCGCCATACATTCATATCGGTGGGGATGAGGTGGATAAGAGGGATTGGAAAGCCTGTCCGCGATGCCAGGGAAGAATGAAAAAAGAAGGTCTGAAAAATGAAGAAGAGTTGCAGAGCTACTTCGTCAAAAGAATAGAAAAATTTATAGTAGGCAAAGGCCGGAAGATGATCGGCTGGGATGAGATACTGGAAGGCGGCCTGGCCCCGGAAGCGACCGTCATGAGCTGGCGGGGCGAAAAGGGCGGTATTGAGGCTGCCCGGATGAAGCATGACGTTGTAATGACGCCGGGTTATCCGCTTTACTTTGATCATTACCAGGCGGGGCCGGAAGGGGAACCTTTGGCTTTTGGAGGCATGAATACTTTAAAAAATGTATATGACTATGAGCCGATTTCGAAAGAATTAAGCGATGCTGATGCACCTTTCGTCCTGGGTGCGCAGGCTAATTTATGGACAGAGCATATCACCACTGTAGCAGGTGCCGAATATATGGTGCTGCCACGCATGGCAGCGCTGGCAGAAGCCGTTTGGTCGCCCCGGAACCGAAGAGACTGGAGCTCGTTCACCAGCAGGATCAAAACACATTTCCGATCGTATGAACAAAGAGGGCTGAATTACAGCGCAGGAAATTTTGCGGTAAAAATAAAACCGCTGTTCAAAGCCGGTCAATTATATGTGGAACTATCAAATGATATTCCCGACAGTAAAATCGTATATACCCTTGATGGTAGCGAACCCCTTGTCGGCAGCGAATCTTTTACCCGTCCGCTTCCGGTTAATACATCGCTGACACTTAAAGCCTCGACTGTTGTGAATGGGAGGGTGATGAACCTGCAGGCGTCCAGGCAAGATTTTATCCTGCATAAAGCGATTGGTAAGCAGGTCAACTATATCAACAGTCCATCTCCTGCGTATCCGGCCGACGGTCCGAACGCCCTCACGGATGGTATCAAAGGAACTACGACGGTAGGTAAATACTGGCACGGTTTTAACGGTAAAGATTTGATTGCGACAGTCGACTTAGGAAGGCTGGATACGATACGCCATATTTCATTAGGATGCTTGCAGGCTTACAGCAGTTGGATATTTCTACCACAATCGGTGACATTCGAAGTGTCGTCGGATGGTGATCACTTTACCGAAATCAAAACGGTAAAGAACCCGTTTGATATTCATGAAGGCTCTTTGCAATATGATTTTCAGGTTGCTATCCCTGGTAAGGTCGCGCGATACATCCGCGTAACTGCCAGGAACAACCAATGCCCTCCGGATCACCCCGGCGCAGGATCGCCGGGATGGATATTCGCCGATGAACTGGTGGTGCAATAGTTGCCCTTCTGGTTAAAGCTGTTTGTTTATAATTTTGATAAGGCTGTCCGGTAAGGGCGGCCTTTTTCATGTGTGTATAACACTGATGTGAATCAGTGAACAAGTATATAATGCCCTTGCCCATACGGAAAATTAAATTTTTATTAGTGTTTTATTATCGATTGATTAAATCATTGCTGCCTGGAAAAAAAATCATTGATGCCCGCTACTTTCGCCGCGCTTCAGCTAGAAGATCATTGACGCGTTCAATTACCCATCACATTCTGTGAGTATTCTTCAAATAAAAACTAAACCATGAAAGGAATTCTTTGTTTGTTGCTCTTTGTCGCATTCACTGCCGGTGCGCAAAACGAGCCTAAAAAAATCAATGGCAGTATTAAAGATGAGCAGTCGCTACCTGTAGCCGGAGCGACGGTCTTCAACATGGTAAGAAACGAATCTGCGTTAAGCACCAACGATGGTGCATTTACAATTGATGCTGCAGCGGGAGACTCTTTACTGATCACGATGATCGGTTACAAAGACTACACGTTGCTGGTAGGGGCTGGTACCAACTATCCCGTTGTATTGATTAAAAAGAACGAAGACATGGACGAGGTAGTTGTGGTGGGTTATGGTACCCAGCGGAAGGTCAATCTTACAGGCGCGGTAGCACAGGTGAGCGGTGAGGTCCTGGAAGACAGGCCCGTGGCCAATATCACTCAGGCCTTACAGGGCGCGGTACCCAACGTTAACATCACTTTCGGCGACGGGCGACCGGGCACGGAAGGGAATATCAACATCCGCGGTAACACGTCTATCAACGGCGGAGGCTCGCCGCTGATCCTGATCGATGGGGTGCCCGGCAATCTCAACAACGTCAATCCCAGGGACGTGGAAAATATTTCAGTTTTGAAAGATGCCGCTTCCGCTGCAATCTATGGCGCACGCGGATCCTTCGGTGTGATATTGGTCACTACCAAAAAAGCCAAGCGCGGAAAACTGAGCGTGAATTATTCCAACAACTTTGGATGGTCGGGATTGACAACGAGCACTGACTTTATCACAGACGGCTATACCTCGGCCATGCTGAACGATGAAGCTTTTCTTCGGGCAACAGGCAACACTTATACGCGTTATACAGAAGAGGATTACGAAGAATTGAAGAAACGGCAAACCGATAAATCTTTGCCGGACGTAGTGATCAGCAATCGCAATGGCCGCGACCAGTATGTGTATTACGGAAGCACGGATTGGTGGGATGTGATGTTTCGTGACTGGCAACCTTCGCGTGAACATAATATCAGCGTGAATGGCGGATCAGAAAAGATCGACTTCCTGATCTCCGGGCGGATGTATAGCAAAGACGGTGTGATGCAGATCAACCAGGACCGTTTCAACAGTTATAATTTCCGGGCGAAACTGAACGCTCGTATTACTGATAAGCTCGAACTGTTTACGAATACCTATTTCAATACCAATAAATATACTTACCCGGGCTGGGGCTATAACAGCAATTTCGTGTCCATCACCGTCCATGCGCTTCCTTCTTATGTGCCTGTAAACCCTGATGGGACGGCCACTTACCGGACAGAGCTTAACAACTATACGATCGGAGATGGTGTGTATGCAGACCTGCTCTACGGGAAGTCGAAAGGAGAAGAAAAAGAGTTTGAGCTGATCAATATGGTGGGCGCCACCTACAAGCCTTTTAAAGGAATGGAGATCAATGCTAACTATTCTTACACATTCAACCCAACGGCGACCATGCAGCGCCGGGTAGCTTCTCCATGGTCTATCTACCCGGGCGTGATCAGTTATGTAGGAAATGATTATCTGAATGAGTTTGTGAGTAACCGGCAGTATCACGCGCTCAACATCTATGGCAGTTATGCCAAAAGCTTCCGCGATCACAACTTCAAACTGATGTTGGGATATAACCAGGAGCTGCAGACCTTTAAGCAGATCACCGGTAGAAATACCGACCTGTTATCGGTGGACCTGAACGATTTCAATTTAGGTACCGGCCAGGCCACCCTCACCGGCGGCGCGAACGAATGGGCTTTGATGGGGTATTTCGCAAGGTTTAACTATGACTTCAACGGGAAATATCTTTTTGAATTCAATGGACGCTATGACGGATCGTCGAGGTTTCCGAAAGACAGTCGTTTCGGCTTTTTCCCTTCAGTATCGGCCGGATGGCGCGTGAGTGAAGAGAACTTCTGGCAGGGCATTAAGTCTACTGTAAACGAGTTCAAGCTCCGTGGGTCTTACGGCTCATTGGGCAACCAGCAGGAAGCCTCTATTTACGGTTACCTGCCCATTTTACGCCGGGGGACGCTTAGCTACATCTTTGATGGAGCTAGAGCCCAATACCTGGGAGTACCAGTGCCTTTATCTCCTGATCTTACCTGGGAGCGGGCGCAGTCAACTAACATTGGTATCGATCTCGGCTTGTTCAGGAACCGGCTGACAGTAACCTATGACTGGTATGTGCGCAATACATTAGACATGTTGATACCCGGCCGGACCCTGCCTTCAGTTTATGGAGAATCCTCGCCAAAAACCAACGCCGGTGACATGCAGACAAGGGGCTGGGAGCTGCAGGTAGGATGGAACGATACCCGCGACGTAGCCGGCAAGCCTTTTGGTTACAGTGTCAGCGTGGGACTGTCTGATTATAAAGCAAAGATCACCCGCTTCGACAATCCGCAGGGGTTGCTGAGTAACTACTACGTGGGACAGGAAGTAGGAGAGATTTGGGGTTACCGGATTGCGGGATACTTTAAGACCGATGCAGAAGCCGCTGAATATCAGAAAGTGGTTAACCAGGATTTTGTCAATAAACAAAGATTGTCCGCCCCCGGCGACTGGTCTAAACTACAGGCGGGTGATATTAAGTTCATTGATGTGAACGGAGACGGTATCGTCAACAATGGCAAAAACACATTGGAAGATCATGGCGACCTGGTGAAGCTCGGTAATCGTCAGCCGCGCTACACTTATGGCGCTAACCTGGGTGCCAACTGGAATGGATTCGACATCTCGGCATTTATTCAGGGGATCGGAAAGCAAAACTGGTACCCGGGCAACAATGCCGATAAGTTCTGGGGGCCCTATTCAAGACCTTATTATTCATTCATTCCTGAAGACTTTCCTGATAAGGTATGGAGCGAAGAAAATCCTGATGCTTACTTTCCTAAGCTAAGAGGTTATGTGGCGCTTAACGGCGGCGGGGAGCTGAATGTTATCAACGACAAGTATCTGCAGGATCTGGCGTATGTGCGGTTAAAGAATCTGACCATTGGTTATTCCCTGCCTGCAAACCTCTTATCACGCGCTAAGATCACCCGGTGCCGGATATACGTTAGTGGTGATAATATTTTCACCCGCACCAAACTGGAAACAGATTACATCGATCCTGAGCAGGCTGCTGCCGAAGCCAACGGACGGGTGTACCCTATCAGCAAAGTGTTCTCGTTTGGCCTTGATCTTTCTTTCTAAATCCTTAAACATTACATCATGAAGAAGCTAAATATTGTATGTGCTGTCATTGCCGCCTTCGCCCTTTTCAGTTCCTGTAAAAAAGGGTTCCTGGACCGTGATCCATTGGCCGATATCAATCCTGACCAGTTTTTCAGAACGGTTAAGGACCTCGAATTGTATACCAACTCTTTTTATAATGTGATGCCCAGTGCCGAAGGCATCTACAATGAAGATGACGACAACGTGGTCAAAACCAGTCTGAATGAATTGCAGACCGGCAACAGGGTAGTGCCCGTATCCGGCGGAGGATGGAACTGGTATCCGCTCCGGAACATCAATTACTTCCTGGCTAACTACAACAAGGTAGACATCCCCGGCGCTGCTCATTATGCGGGCGTTGCCAGACTGTTCCGTGCTATCTTTTATTTTGATAAAGTATCGTCGTTTGGAGATGTGCCCTGGTATAGTGGTGTGATCGATATCCAGGATTCGTCCTTGCTCAACAAGAAAAGAGATCCGCGGACATTGGTGATGGATAGCGTGTTGGCGGACCTGGATTATGCTATTGCCAATATGAATACCAATACCAGCGTGGAAAAAATGACCAAATGGACAGCGCTCGCTTATAAGTCGAGAATCTGTTTGTTTGAAGGCACATTCCGGAAGTACCATAAAGAATTCAACCTGCCGGACGCCAACAAGTTCTTAACCGAAGCCGCCGAAGCCGCGGAAGAGCTGATCGATAGCGACACGTACGGTATCTATACCAGTACGCCGGACAAGGCCTACCTCGAGCTGTTCTCGTCTATGAGCGCTATTGAGCGGGAGGTGATACTCACGCGCAGGTTCAGCAACGATCTGCAGATCTGGCATAACGTGAACTATTATACCATCACGGCTTCTTATGGTCGCCCCGGCCTGGAAAAAAAACTGGTGAACAGCTACCTTTTGAAAGATGGCACAAGGTTTACAGATCAGCCTGGCTATAACACCATCCCCTTTGTAGAGGAAGTGCAAAACCGCGATCCGCGTTTATCTCAGACGATCCGGACACCTGGTTACACAAGGATCGGAAGCACCACACCGTTACCTCCTGATTTTACAGGTACGGTGACAGGTTACCAGTTGGTGAAATTTGTGACGTCTACAGCGGAAGACTCCTACAACCGGTCGTACAACGATATGCCCATCATGCGTTATGCAGAAGTGTTGCTGAACTTTGCAGAAGCGAAAGCAGAGCTGGGAACGCTGACTCAGGCGGATATTGATAAATCTATTAAGTTGCTGCGCAACAGGGTGGCTATGCCCAACATGAACCTGGCGGCTGCTAATGCGGCGCCTGATGCGTACCTGGCAGGCCAGTATATCAATGTTACCGGCGCTAACAAAGGTGTCATCCTGGAAATTCGTCGGGAAAGAAGAATTGAGCTGGCAATGGAAAGTTTCCGCAGAAACGATCTCATGCGCTGGAAGGAAGGACATTTGTATACGGAGCAGTTTAAAGGAATGTACTTCGCCGGCGTGGGTCCTTATGATCTGGATGGGGATGGCGACACGGATGTATATATTTACGCCGGCACCAAGCCCACAGAGAAAGGTCCGCAATATTTGAAATTGGGAAGCGAGATCATCCTGGAAGGTAACACGAACGGAGGCCTGATACTGGTGAATCCGCAAATCTCCAAAAAGTTCAATGAATCCCGCGACTACCTGAATCCGATACCGGTTCAGGAGCTGCAGCTCAATCCTAATCTGGAGCAAAATCCAAATTGGTAAGCGCAAGGTCAATCAATATTAAGGAGAGGACGAGGTTACAACACCTGGTCCTTTTTTATTTTAGTAAAGGACGTTTCAACCGCAGAGGTGATCTTAGCACTTATCTTCGGTGCATATGCAGCGTCAAACTCGCCTCAATCATAAGTCATTCGATAACGAATTATAAGTTATGTAATTTCAAAAAAAAATCTATGTAATTTCAAGAAATATTTTATGTAATTTCAAAAATGATGTTATGTAATTTCAAAAAAAAAGTTATGTTATTCGAAAATGATCTATTTTTGTAATAGAAACAAAGCCTTATGGTTCAGAGAGATATCATTTCGGTTATAAAGATGTATATAAAAAAGTATCCGGTCATCGCCGTCACAGGTCCACGACAGTCCGGGAAAACGACTTTATTAAAAGACTTATTTAATGATTACCGCTATGTTTCTCTCGAAAATCCGGATATAAGGTCCTATGCGGCGTCCGATCCGAACGGCTTTTTAGATCAATATGATGATAAGGTGATTTTAGACGAAGTGCAGAGAGTGCCGGAACTTTTTTCCTATTTACAAAGCCGTGTTGATGCGGCTAATAAAATGGGGCAATATATTTTATCAGGTTCCCAGAATTTTCATCTGGCGGATAATATCACACAGAGCCTTTCCGGCAGGGTAGCGCTGTTTAAATTATTGCCATTTGATATGGATGAACTAAAAAGTGCGGGGTGGCTTGAAAATAACTTTGCCAGTGCCTGTGTAAAAGGTTTTTACCCTGCAATATTTGACCGGGATATTAAGCCTTCAGTTTTCTATAGCAACTACATTCAGACCTATGTAGAAAAAGATGTGACGACCTTGCTGAACATCCATGATATAAAAGCATTCAGGACTTTCATCGGGCTTTGTGCACATCAGTGCGGACAGCTGTTAAACCTCAGTGCTTTGGCCAATGATTGTAATATATCACAGCCTACAGCCAAAAGCTGGCTGTCTATTTTAGAGAGTAGTTATATCGTTTTTTTATTGCAACCCTATCACCAAAACTTTAATAAGCGCCTCATCAAAACTCCCAAGCTTTACTTTTATGATTCAGGGTTATTGTGTCACCTGCTTAAGATCAAAACGGCAAAGTCTGTAATGACAAACAGGCTCAAAGGAAATATATTCGAAAACATGGTGGTTGCTGAGTTCTTTAAGAAGAACAATCACCAATACCTGCATGAAGAGTTTTATTTCTGGCAGGATAGCAACGCCAATGAAGTTGATCTGCTTTCAACCACAGAAAACGGGTTTAATATTGTTGAGATCAAAGCTACTCAAACGATTACTTCCGATGTCTTTAAGAATCTTGATAAATTTGAAAAGATCGCGGGTCCGGGTGTTGTACATAAATCACTTGTCTATGGCGGAGCGACTAATCAAAGGCGAACGAAATACAGAGTAATGAGCTGGCAAAATATAAAGTTGTAAACGCTGGTACGCTTTTCTATTTTATTCTGTGTTTTTTCTGAGACAGTTTTCTCCGTGCGTCCGATTGTTTTTGATCACTTTAACGGCTGTTCTGCATTCAAACTATCTTTATAAACCACTGTTTATTTTTCATGGCGTACCTTTGCAGCTTATTTTCAAAAAAACTCTCATTTGAAAGCGAAAACTCTTAAAAAAGATAAGGTAAATATTATTACACTCGGCTGCAGCAAAAATATGGTGGACAGTGAGGTGCTGAGCGGGCAGCTGCGTGCCAATGATATCGACGTAGTGCACGAAAACGCCAAACGCGATCATAACATTGTGGTAGTCAACACCTGTGGATTTATCGATAAGGCTAAAGAGGAGAGCATCAACACGATCCTGGAACAGGTAGAATTAAAGAAAAGGGGACGCCTGGATAAGGTGTACGTGACAGGATGCCTCAGTGAGCGCTATAAAAATAACCTTGAAGACGAGATTCCGGAAGTAGACGCCTTCTTCGGAACGATGGAGCTGCCATTGATCTTAAAGCAATTTGAAGCAGATTATAAAACAGAGCTGGTAGGGGAGCGCTTGCTGGCGACGCCCAAGCATTATGCCTACCTGAAGATATCTGAAGGGTGTAACCGGACCTGTACTTTTTGCGCCATCCCGCTGATGCGCGGCAAGCACGTGAGCAAGCCTATTGACGAGCTGGTATTAGAAGCTGAAAAGCTGGTGCGTATGGGCGTAAAGGAAGTGATGCTGATCGCGCAGGAACTAACTTACTACGGTCTGGACATTTATAAAAAACGGATGCTGCCGGAACTCTTACACCGCCTGGCCGATGTAAAAGGGTTGGAGTGGATCCGCCTGCATTATGCTTATCCTACAAAGTTTCCCCTGGAAATATTGGATGTGATGCGCGAGCGCGATAACATTTGTAACTACCTGGATATCCCGCTGCAACACGCTTCTGACCGCATGCTTCAGGCAATGAAAAGGCAGATCACGCGGGCAGATATGAACGAGCTGATCGCTACCATTCGTGAGAAAGTGCCGGGCATTTGTCTGCGCACAACCCTGATTGCAGGATTTCCCGGCGAAACGCAGGAAGACATTGATGAGTTAAAAGCTTTCCTGGATCAACATCGTTTTGACAGGGTAGGTGTGTTTACTTATTCTCATGAAGAAAACACTGGCGCGTACCAGTTTGAAGATGATGTGCCGCAGGAAGAAAAGGAGCGTCGGGCACAGGAGATCATGGAATATCAACAGGAGATCTCCTACGAACTGAACCAGGAGAAGATCGGCAAAGTGTTTAAAACCATCATCGATAAAAAGGAAGCAGGTCGTTATATCGGGCGAACTGAATTTGACAGCGTGGAGGTAGACAACGAAGTGATCATCAGCAGCGATCAGAAGTTGAAGATCGGTGAGTTTTACAACGTTCGCATTGAAAAAGCCTACGATTATGATCTCGAAGGAGTGATCGTGTAGGTAAGGTAATGTAAATCGTTGAAAAACGGCATCGGCGAGCTTAATATCAATTGACCCAGAGTAGTAAAAGTGGGTGTCGATGCCGGCAAAAACTATCGAATCAAATTCCATCAAAAATACCGTCCTCGTGCCCTTTGAAATATCGTCATATTGAAAATCAGCTATTTAGGGGTTTTCGTTGTCATATTGTCACTCCTTTTAACATTTCCTAAAGAGACACCGGCCTACCTTTGCAGCCGTATTTTGCATGTAAGTAAAATAACGTTATTAAAGACGCGTACAAAATAAAATTTGTTTTTCCGCGTTTATTGTTTAACTAAAATATCTCACATGAAGAAATGGTTAGTTCTGTTTTTCGCTTTTGTATGTATCGCTAATGAGGGTTTTTCGCAAACCAGTTCGCAGAAAGCTTCTTATTATCACAGTAAATTTAACGGCCGCAAAACGGCTACCGGCGATATCTACAGGGACTATCTTTTAACCGCCGCTTCTAATATCTATAAATTAGGTACCCGCTTGCTGGTAACTAATAAAAGGACCGGAAAAAGCGTTCAGGTAGTGGTAAACGACAGAATGGCTCCGCATATTAAAGGAAGAGTAGATCTAAGCAAGTCTGCTTTCAATAAAATTGCGCAGGCCAGCAAAGGTTTGGTTCCCGTTGAAGTTAAAGTTTTGGAAGGGAAATCGGACGACAGTAATTCACTTTAAAAATTAGCAGCAAAAAGTTATAAAAAACCCCGCAATTTGCGGGGCTTTTTTATGTTTAAGCATTTTTGCCGATACAGTTCAGATCTTCAAAAGCTGTCTCCAGACGTTTTACAAAAGTCTCTTCACCTTTGCGCAACCATACGCGGGGATCGTAGTATTTTTTGTTGGGTTTGTCATCACCTTCAGGGTTGCCTAACTGACCTTGCAGGTAAGCTTCATTCTTTTTGTAATAATCGAACACACCTTCAGCAAATGCCCACTGCATATCTGTATCCAGGTTCATTTTGATAGCACCGTATCCGATCGCTTCACGGATCTGGCTTTGCTCAGAACCGCTACCACCGTGGAATACAAAGTATACAGGCTTCTTGCTGTCAGTCTTGAATTTTTCAGCGATGTATTTTTGGCTGTTGTCCAAAATCACCGGCGTTAATTGCACGTTTCCTGGTTTATACACACCGTGTACGTTACCGAACGCAGCTGCTACAGTGAACATGTTGCTCACTTCTTTCAGCTTTTCGTAAGCATAAGCTACTTCTTCAGGTTGCGTATATAATTTAGAGTTGTCTACATCTGTGTTGTCAACACCGTCTTCTTCACCACCGGTAACACCCAGTTCAATCTCGATGCTCATACCCAGTGGAGCCATACGTTTGAAGAACTCCACCGATGTTTCGATATTTTCTTCGATAGGCTCTTCACTCAGATCCAACATGTGCGAGCTGAATAAAGGCTGGCCTTTTTCTTTGTAGAATTTTTCTCCCTCATCGATCAGGGCGCTGATCCAGGGCAACCATTTTTTAGCGGCGTGGTCAGTATGCAATACCACGGGTACTCCGTAATATTTAGCTACTGTGTGCACGTGAAGGGCACCACTTACTGCACCATATATGTTGGCCTCAAGATTTTTATTAGGCATGCCTTTTCCGGCGAAAAACTGCGCACCACCGTTGCTGAACTGGATCATAACGGGAGAGTTCACTTTCGCAGCAGTTTCCAATACCGCGTTAACGCTATCCGTTCCCACCACGTTGACTGCTGGAAGGGCAAAATTATTGTCTTTAGCATCGTTGTAAAGAGCTTCAAGCTCCTTGCCGTGTAATACTCCGGCTGTGTACTTGCTCATTTTGTTCTTAATTGTTTTTAGTAATAGAATAATTCCTTTAAACAGGCTCGCTAAGATAATAATAATATGTGAGAAATACACGATGGCCCTGCCAGAACATTTTTTCGTCCCGGTAAATAGGCTATGGCATTGACCATAAAGAACCCATCAGCCTGTCAGCCAGACCGTTATTTCGTGTTAATTCCATCACAAAACGCATATATTACTTACCCGCCAGAACTGCATGTCCGAAGAGCACGGAAAAATCTTCGCACCAGATCAGCACATGGTTATTGGTGCTATAGTCGATCGAGCTGCTAAGCTCATAGAAAAAATTACCGGAAACCGCTTTGAGTTTTCCCACTTCCACAAAGGTACTGGTCGAAGTATTGGGAGACAGGTAGACACGCAGATCGGGCCCGTTATCCGTTTTAAAATTTTCGAAAGACAAAAGTTTTTTGCCGTTGTCATTGGTTACGACAGAGACTTTGCCCGTGGTGGTGTGCGCGTTGGATGTAAAATTGCCGCCGGCCGTAGTCATCGCGTTTTTATCAACCGGAAGTTTTTCGTTGGCGTGACCGGGTGTGTTCTTTTTGGTGCAGCTAAAACTAAGTAGAATAACAAATAACAGAAGTACGGATCTCATGTCTCATTTTTTTAAAGGGTGAAAGTTTGGTTTTACGCTCAGGTACGGTGGCCGGACGCTGAAGTCAGTGCAGAAGCGCGACCTGTGTCGTCCCGTATGTCGGGATATTGGCAAGCATTGCCTGTATAGCAGCTGCCTGCAGCAGCTGTGATGGCCACTTGTACGTATTATATACAATTTATAAGTACAAATGGTTCATTGAGAAAGGAAAAAGACAATTATATGACGGTTGTAGTGCTTGGCGGAGCCAAACTGGTGCGTTTCGCCAGGCTTCTTGTTTTTTCCTGTATCAGCTTCAGGTTGCCGCGCAACATATATTTCAGGTGCAGTTTTAAGATCTGTCCCATCGATTTACACCGGCTGAAAGCATGGGTATTAAAGTGGTCGTTCAGTTGCTGAATTAATAATTGCTGTTTTTCCACGGGCGCGATCGTATCGCGCGACATGATATCCAGCAACTCCATGAGGCGGAAACGGGTCACCGCTACGCGGTAGGCCATTGCCGACCGTTCTTCGGCTTTATACTGCTCAATAGACTCGAAGTTCAGATGTCCCAATACCGTTTTTACAAAAGCATTGTTCTCTTTAAAGAATTGGGGCATATACAACGGTTTACGGCCTTCATAAGATTGCTGGTCAAAATCGATGGCGCGGATCCGGTACTGGTAGCTTTCGATATCCGGTGTGGCAACCACCACGAAATTGTAAGACCGCATGTCTCCGAGCAACCGCACAAAACACCGCTCATTGAATTTTACGAATTCCTTGGCCAGCCGGGTTTTGTTCGTCTCGTCTTTGTTCAGGTAGTGCTCCAGGAAAACATCACCCGCGAGCCCCGGAATATGCTCCTCTACCAGCGTAGGCCCGTTGGTGTAAAAAGTGATCCGGTTAGGTGAAAGGAAATGTTCCAGTTCCAGGCCGTAAACCCTTGAGGCGTCGGTGATCTTGATATAATAGTGGTCGAAATTGGAGTTGAACTTATTGATGATCCGGATACGGAAAGGAAGCGAGTTTCCGAACGAGCAGTAATCAATGCGTGCCACGTCCAGCTGGTCGGCAAAGCTCATGTCGCCCTCCGTTCTGAGGATCGCGTAGATCTTGATCAGCCCTTCTTTCAGGTATTCCCAGTCGCGATTATCATAAATGGCTTTTTCCCAGTAGGTGCTGTTGCCATGTTCATCTTTGATGGGTACTGACCAGGTGAAATTCAGCAGGTCGCGGTGCGACACAGGCAGGCTCACTTCGCGCCCCTGTCTTACCAGGTACGCCGCCAGCTCTGTATTTACGGGGTACAGCAGTTTTTTTTTCGAAGGCTTGTTATTTAAAATATCCAGCTCGTTCATGCCGGCAAGTTATGAAATATTTATTGCGGGCGTTGCGGAGTCACGGGTGACAGCAGTGCAGCCCCGTCAATTACACGCCAAGGACGCAAAAATCGATATTAATTTGCTTGATCCCCCGATGTATCAAAGAGCATTATTCCTGTGGCAGCGGCACCGGCTTCGAAGCTTCACGCGCCCGCTTCAGGAGCAGGATTGCCAGGCGTCGTGCATCGCTAAAAAATATTAAAAAAATCCTGATGTAAATGTCGTTTAGTTATTTTAAACTATTATTTTGCCGGTATCAATGAGAAAGCTGGTTGAACGATTAAAAAGTACGAGCCTTGTTAAGAAACTGGTGCACTTCATCGTGGGTATTGCTACCTATCCGGGGATTGCCGTTGCCAATAAACTAAGGATAGAAGGGGCGGAGCATATCCGGAAGCTGCCTACTTCCAATGTATTGTTTGTGTGTAATCATCAGACTTATTTTTTAGACGTCATTACGCTGTTCCATATTTTTTCCGCGGTAAAATGGGGCAGAAAAAAGCGGCTGGGCATTCCCGTTTACATGCTCAATCCTTTCACCCGTGTCAACTATGTTGCGGCTGAACAAACGATGAAGAGCAGCTGGATGAGCAGGTTGTTTTTACTGGCCGGGGGGCTCACCGTGCGGCGTACCTGGAACGAAAACAGCAAGGAGCAGCGTGCGGGTCTCGATCCCAGCGATACGCGGAAGATAGAGCGTTCGTTAAAAAATAACTGGATCATTACTTTTCCACAGGGTACTACTACGCCCTATGCGCCGGCGAGAAAGGGGACGGCACTCATCATCAAGCATCACCGGCCGGTAGTCATTCCCGTGGTCATCAACGGATTTTCCAGGGCCTTTAATAAAACTGGTGTAACACTTCGAAAGAAAGGAACTTTGCTGACGGTGACCTTTAAAGCCCCTTTGGAAGTGGACTTCGATGCTTCACCACACGATATCACCGCGCAGATCATGGATGCAATCGAGCAAAGCAAAACCTTTATGCCTGAAGTGTTAAAGCACTAAGTCTGTAGAATCTTTAAACGGCTCTTACTTCACGAACCAACCGGATCGTTTCCATCGTTTCTTTTACGTCATGCACACGCAAAATAGCAGCACCCTGCTGAAGCCCGATGGTATGCAACACAGTTGTGCCGTTGAGGGCCTCATCTGCTGTAGTTCCCAAAGTACGATAGATCATCCCTTTCCTGCTGACGCCCAGTAACAGCGGGCATTCCAGGATCTTAAAGGCCGAAAGATTTTTGAGCAGCGTGAAGTTATGCGCGGCAGTTTTACCAAACCCGAAACCCGGATCAATGATGATGTCTTTAATGCCTTTTTCCCGGAGCAGGGCCGTCTTTTGGATGAAGAAGTCAAGCACTTCCCGGGTCACATTTTCATAGGTGGGCTGCTGTTGCATATCCTGGGGGGTGCCTTGCATATGCATCAATACATAAGGAACGCCGAGCGATGCCACCGTATCAATAAAGGTGGGATCCAATGTTCCCGCACTAATGTCATTAATGATGGAAGCTCCCGCAGCCACTGCCTCTACCGCAACGCGGCTGTAAAAAGTATCTACCGACAGAAGTATATCCGGGAACTGGCGGGCAATAGCTTCAATTGCCGGAACCACCCGCGCCAGCTCTGTAGCTTCCGGGATGCGCTCGCTGCGGGGCCTGGTGCTTTGTCCTCCGATATCCAGCACAGTAGCGCCATCACGGATCATGCGTTCGGCCGCCGCGATCCATTCGTCCTTTTCGTTGTACCTGCTGCTGGCATAAAAGGAATCGTCATTGACATTCAATATGCCCATTACAACGGGCTGATCGATGGTCCATAAACGTCCTTTGCAATTAAGTGTAAACATCAATTATTTGTTTGCTATTTTTGAAGGGTGAAGATAAGGTTAGTTTGCAAGTTGATAAATTTACAAAGTTGATGAGCAATAAACCCTGTTAATCTCCAGCCCGTCAAGGATCAGACTAATGGCGAAGAACAAATAGGAAGGTATGTTCGATAGTACAAGCGGGCCTGCCCGGATGTTTCAGGCGGGCGTGGCAATACCGATGAGTAAAGTCATTTGATAACAAAATATTTTATTATAATAAATCCTGGGTCAGACCATTTTTATGACGAAAACAAATGAACAGTATGATGCAGTTATTGATCACTGCAAGACGCTTTTTCTAAAGAAGAACAAAGATTATGGTACGGCCTGGCGGGTGCTGCGCACTATTTCGATCGTGGATCAGATCTACATCAAGGCGCAGCGTATCAGGACGATCCAGGAGAAAAAGCAGCAGATGATCGCAGATGATATTATGGGAGAGTTTAAAGGTATTATCAATTATTCCGTGATCGGTCTTATTCAACTGGGCCTGTCGGACGATGCGCCCTGGGATCTGCCTGCAGAGGAAGTGACCGCCCTTTATGAAAAACATATCAGGGACACAAAGGAGCTTATGGGCAGCAAAAATCATGATTATGGTGAAGCCTGGCGTAGTATGAGCCAGGAAGGACTGACAGATTTGATCCTGATGAAATTGTTCCGTATCCGCCAGATCCTGAACAACGACGGGAAGACGCTGGTGAGCGAAGGTATTGACGCGAATTATCATGATATGATCAACTATGCGGTGTTTGCGCTGATATTGGACAGCGAAAAAGATCAGGCAGCCCAATGATCTAAGAAGATCTATGGATGCTATAGCATTCTTTGCCACCCATTGAATTAAATAAATAAGAGACGGATGAAAATACTGATCAACATCGCCAGAGTTATAGTAGGCATTCTTTTTATCTTTTCCGGCCTGGTCAAAGCGAACGACCCGGTAGGGCTGAGCTATAAAATGCAGGAGTTCTTTTTAGTGTGGGGCATGAGTTCGCTGGATGGCATTGCTTTAACCCTCTCTGTACTGATGATTGCTTTTGAGATCATCGCCGGAGCCGCGCTTTTGCTGGGCTGGCGGATCAGGACGATCGCCTGGCTGCTATTATTGCTAATTGTCTTTTTTACTTTCCTCACGGGTTATGCTTATCTGTCGGGCAAGTTCAAAAACTGTGGTTGTTTCGGAGATTGTATACCCATAACGTCGAAAACCTCCTTTATAAAAGATATCATTTTGCTGGTGCTGATCCTGCTGATATTCTTCAACACAAAATACATCAGGCCCCTGTTCTCCAAAATGATGACTTCCGTATTGCTGCTGCTGGTAACGGTATTCAGCTTTGCATCGCAATGGTATACGCTAAAGTACCTGCCTGTGGCGGATTGTCTGCCTTTCAAAACAGGTAATAATATTCCACAGCAAATGATGATGCCTGCGAATGCTATTCCGGATAGCACGATCATCACGTTTGTGTATAAAAAAGACGGGAAGAATGTTGAGTTTACTGCCGAGACTTTTCCGGAAGACTTTAATGACAGTACTTATGAGTTTGTGAACCGGTATGATAAGATCATCCGGCCGGGGGTGAACAATGAACCGCCGATCAAGGCATTCGGACTTACTGATATGCAGGGGAACGATCTGACGCAGGACATACTCGGAATGAAAACTGTCGTATTGCTATTTGCAGAAGATGCAGATACGCCCGTAGCTAAATGGCAGGAAGACTTTGCAGAAATTGTTACCGGTGCGCAGGAAAAAAATATTCCGGTTTATATCGTTACCAGTGCCGCTTCCGCCGTGAAGCAGGCCATCAAAGATACGCCGTTCAGCAACGTGAGCCTGTTGAATGGTGATAATACCATGATCAGGACCGCCGCGCGCACGAATCCCACCGTATACGTGCTGCACGAAGGAACCATTGCCGGTAAGTGGAGTTATAAGAATTTTGATGAGATCGAATTTTAAAGACGTAGGTCGGAAGTCAGATGTCCGAAGTCCGAGGCGTAATGGAACATTTCCATCTAACTTTTCACCCTTACATCTCCAGCTCGCATCTTCTGACATCCGACCTCCGTCTTCGGACATTTAACCCAACATGTTTCAATACATCGCAAATAAAATCTTTTACAGCATTCTTGTCTTAGCAGGGGTGGTGGTGTTAGTGTTCTTTTTGTTCCAGGGGTTTGGCGATCCTTCCAGGCTGGTTATGGGACAAACAGGCGATGCGAAGACCCGTGAAAATATCCGCAAAGAACTTTATCTTGATCAGCCCAAATGGAAGCAGTTTGTTTTGTATGTAAATGATGTATCGCCGATAGCCATTCATTCCAAAGAAGACATTTCGGACAAGCAGTTGAAAGGAATATTTATCGGCGGTGATACGAAATTTGCTTTGAAAGTGCCTTATTTGAGAAAATCTTACCAGAGCAAACGGGAAGTGGGAAGTATTTTAATGCAGGCTTTGCCAGGGACCCTGATGCTGACCGTGGCTGCGATGTTTCTGGCGGTGATCATTGGGATACCGCTAGGCGTGATAGCGGCCGTGAAACAAAACACCTGGCTGGATACTACCGCTATTTTCTCCAGTATTGTCGGCATCTCAGCGCCTTCCTTTTTTATGGGCATTATCATCGCCTATATTTTGGGGTTTGTTCTGACGGATTACACCGGGCTGCAGATCAGCGGTAACTGGTTCGATATTGATGAAGTAACCGGCGAAAGGATATTCAGTTTTAAAAACCTGATACTGCCGGCTATCACGCTGGGCATCCGACCGTTGGCGATCATCACCCAATTGACACGAAGCGCCATGCTGGATGTGCTCGACCAGGATTACATACGTACCGCTTATGCCAAGGGCTTGAGCAAGCGAACCGTCATCTGGCGACATGCTTTAAAGAATGCCTTGAACCCGGTTATTACCGCTATCACAGGTTGGTTTGCCGAGTTGCTGGCAGGCGCCTTTTTCGTAGAGTATATTTTTGGATGGCAGGGCATCGGGAAGGTTACTGTAGATGCGCTGGAAAAGCTGGATTACCCGGTGGTCATGGGATCCGTGTTGGTGTCGGCTACCTTTTTTGTATTCATGAACATAATCGCCGATGTTCTGTATGGTGTCTTTGATCCGAGGGTCCGGAAATAATGGAAGCCGGGTCTATTGCCTATGGACAATGGACCATGGACTACTTCACAATCACATCCTTAATCACTTTGCTGCCTAACGCTTCGTTGACCCTTTCCACAATTTTTTCCTTTTGATAGATCAGTTCGTGTTTCAGCGGGGCCACGGTGGTGTACACAAATAACTTATCACCGATGATATGCAGTTTGTCTGTGTATCGCGCAACCGTTTTGCCCATGATCCTTTCCCAGGCCGCATCAATTTCCAGCGCCTGTATATCTCCGCGGATACGACTCTTTTTCAAAAATTCCTGTAATGCTTCTCCAATTGAATACTGCGCCATAATTTGTTATTGTAGTCAGACCCTGCCCGAAATGTACAGGCGGGTGTCGGGATCAGACCTGGTAAAGCTACAAAGATATCAGTTCGTAAGTAGCTTTAATTTCGTCGAGATGGGTTTGAAGCCGCTCCTGGTTGGTGTCGGTGATAAATACCTGCCCTTTGTTTTCAATACAAACCTTCTGCAGCAGGTTGCCGATGCGTTGCTCATCCAGTTTTTCAAAAACGTCGTCCAGCAATAATAAAGGTGTGATCTTCTTTTCTTCTTCGATCACCTCCAGTTCGGTCAGTTTCAACGCAAAGAGGAGGCTCTTCCGCTGGCCTTGCGAGGCTATATTTTTAAAAGGTTGATGATTGAGCTGCAGTAACATATCGTCCCGGTGTATGCCCGTGGTGGTGCGCTGCAGGGCGCGGTCTTTCTGCAGGCTGGCAGCCAGTAGTTCTTCAAATGGCGTTTCCAGCAAACGGCTGTCGTACAGTACTGAAAGGTTTTCCTCTTTCTGCGCGATTTCGGTGTATAGTCGTTTTACCCTGGGCAGGAAGGACACGAGGAACTGGCTGCGCTTCTCAAATATAAAGTTGCCGGGCTGTAGCAATTGCTCTGTCAGTATTTGTAGCAGCGCTTCATCAATGGTTCCGCTTTCCGCGGCCGACTTCAGGAGTGAATTGCGTTGTTGCAGAATTTTATTGTACAGGATCAGGTTGCGCAGGTAATCCGCATCGATCTGGGAAAGCAAAGAGTCCAGGAAGCTGCGTCGCTCCTCACTTCCACCGGTGATCAGAACCGCGTCGTCCGGGGCGATCACGACGCAGGGATACCTCCCGATATGTTGTGAAAATTTGTCGTACGGGTCGTTATTAATGAGGAATTCTTTTTTGTTGTTTTCGCGGAGGATACAGGTCGCCGTTTCTTCCGCATCATCCCTGATCATTTTTCCCTCGATCCGGAAACCGCGCGAACCCTGTTGCACGTTAACCACGTCGGTTTTACTAAAATAGCTTTTGGTGAAACACAAGTAGTGGATCGCATCCAGGATATTCGTTTTGCCGACTCCGTTGCGACCACAAATTCCAATGACGGGCTGTTCAAATTCAAACACTTTATTAGTGTAGTTCTTGAATTGCAACAACGATATGGAATTCAGCCTCAGCATCAGGCAAAAATAGTTGCTGCGGGTGAGTACCAAAATTTTTTCTTCATGTCAGTCCGCAGGTCATCATCCTTTGCCGGACTCCGCTACTTTGTTGTAAATTGCTTGCCACTCAAGCAGACCATTGTGATAGAAGTTACTGCCGATATATCCCGGATGATGAATCGCGAACTGATGGAGACAGAAGTGCATCTCTATGCCTGTGATATCCGCAGTTGCCATTTTTCTCGCGACGCGGCATGGATCACGCCGGAGGAAAGGGCTAAGGCCGCGGCTTACAGGCTTCCGGAAGATGCGCTGCGCTTCCTGACAGGGCGTGGCATCACCAAGTATGTGCTGGCGCGATACTTGGGCATTGGCGCTGGCGAAATATTGATCCGGCCGGGCAGGTACAGGAGGCCTGAAGCTTTGTATGCTGAACGGGTGCTACCGTTTCCGCAATTTAATATCACGCATTCCGGCGATTGGGTGGTGGTGGCTTTCGCCAAAGCGCTCATTGGTGTGGATGTCGAACAGCTAAAGGATATAGGCGTTGCTGATCTGGCTGCAGCCGTTTTTTCGCCGCGGGAATTACAATATTTCAATGTGTCACCCCAACCGCTTACCGCTTTTTACCGGATATGGACCGGCAAGGAAGCGTTGTTAAAGGCTTTAGGATTGGGGTTGGTGGACGAACTGAAGCAGATCGATATACTGGATGGTATAGACTCTGCTTTTGTGAGTAAGCATACCACTTTACCGCTACAGCTCGATACCACAGCGTGGGGAGATGAATACATGGTAAGCCTTTGCTATGAAGCGGGTAAGAAGCCGATTCTGGGTTGCTTGACGGGGGAGGTGTTGAGTGGTAATTTGGCGAATGATCAACAGTAGAGGCTCGTTCATAGATCTTCTTACGGATCAGCGTTTTCAACGGAGCAGATAGATTTCCCGACCGGTCTGACGGTCTCCGTCTGGCCGCTTTTGAACGCGAGCACCAATAGTGGAATCGGGAGGCGCTAGCAGCGCCGGGAATAGTTAGGGCCCGCTGATCACCATTTTCCCTTGCGATGGAAAACGCCGAACTATTGTAATTGTTCTCTCCAATGTAACCTGCCCCTGGTCTTTTGAACCCGGCAGGCGGTTGAAGCAATTGAGGCAGGGATGAAATCCTATTCTTATTTGCGGATATGCTCCAGCTTCACAACAACTAGAAAAAAATACGTAGTACTACGTATTTTTTTTATGAATATATGTAATTATTTTAGTAGTTGCAAAGGTTCAAGGAGTGATTTAGGAAGCATGGAATTCACGAAACCTTTTATCGTCTACGTGGCGTGGAAAATTCTAATGACGCCGCATGTTCTAAAACACTGGTTTCTGACACGGGATACTCATATAATTAACACCTACTAAAACTAACGATATGAAATACCACCGAATTTTTTTTCTAAATCGCTGCTTTAGGGCGCTTGTATTTGTTATCGTCTGCTTCGTCACCCTAAACGCGAGGGCTCAATCCGGAAATAACATGAGTAATGCTATTGTGATCGGAATTTATACTTCCGCAGGCACTTACTCATATACTGACAGCCGAAATAATAGTGGCTATGGGAATGACTATGGTCAGTCTTCTGATGATATATATTACAAAGTGACTTTTAGCACCGCTGCTGACCTCAGTATATCACTGTGCGGTTCTTCGTTTGATACCTATTTGCACCTTTTAAATAGCAGTGGTACTGCCATTCAATATAACGATGATAATGGACCTTCATGTAGTGGTCTTCAGTCTTCTATTCAGGCATCAGCTCTGGCAGCGGGTACTTATTATATTGTGGCCGAGGGGTACGGCAGTAACACGGGAACGGTAAATTTATCAGTTACAACGACATTGAAATCTCCACCTGTTGGAATGACTGAAGGAGTTGCAGGTAGCAATGGCGCGGGGGGAGCAACTTACACTATTCCGATCAATTTGCCGGCAGGCGTTAATGGAATGCAACCGCAGGTAAGCCTCAGCTACAGTTCGCAGGGGGGCGGCAATGGATTTAGTGGTCATGGGTGGACTGTGTCGCCTATATCAATGATTACTCGTGCCGGAAAGAATGTATTTCATAACGGAGTCGCAACACCTGTTCAATATACTGGTAGCAATGATGCTTTTATGTTGGATGGTCAGCGGCTAATGCTTATTAGCGGCACTAATGGCGCCGGTGGTGCTGTGTATGGCACAGAACAGGAAAGCTTTAGTAAGATAGAAGCAGTGGGAGGTAATGGAAACTCCCCGGCATCTTTTAAGATTACCACCAAAAATGGGACGGTGCTGGAATATGGCACAGATAATACATTAATGTTGACTACTGACGGTACCGAGACGATTTTTTGGGCTTTACGAAGGGTCACGGATGCAAGCGGGAATTACATGTTGTACAATTATAATATAGACAATACAAATCGTTATTATTCACTAAGCAGTATCAGCTATACTGGCAACACATCTGTGGGGATATCTGGCAATTATCAGGTTCAATTTAGCTATACAGACAAGACCGGCTGGAACAACAACCCCATGTATATAGCGGGGTCTTCGATGTATGGCGCTAAACTGCTTAATAAGATTGATATAAAAAAGTCTGATGGAACGCAGATTCGAAGCTATGCAATGGCCTACCAATATCGTCAAAAGAAATATTTTTTGACAAGCGTTACTGAGTCTGGATCTGATGGCAGTGCGTTAAAACCGATAACTTTTACTTATGGGGAAAATGCCGGGGCGCAAAATGCGACATTGACCGCTGAGAATTCTTACTCGACGGATGAAAACTTCAGCGGAGATTTTGATGGGGATGGGCGAATGGATATACAGAGTTATGCATACAGAGTAAGCACCAGTACTTTTGAAAAGTGGTTTAAATGGTATCAGATATATGATTACGACAATGGAAATATTGGGGCAAAATACACCTATAGTATGGAGTCTGATATTCCAAATACGGATTTTAAAATGATGGGTAACGGTCCCGTTCAAAATCCGTTTGCAAATTATGATTATGATGGTGATGGTAAAGATGATGTATTTCTTGCCAAGTTTAATACCGGGAGTTATACGTTGAAGGGGATGAATATCAACTACTCAAGGGTGAGCAATGTTTTTGGAACAAAAACGGTTGAAAAGAAAAAGGTAGCTTACGACGTTTTGCCTTCATCTTTTTACGGAACTCATAAGCTGACAAAGCAGGGCGGAAGTTTTTTTGCTACCGGTGATTTTGACGGCGACGGCTACGCCGACTATATAACGATATTGGGCGTGGACGGATATAGCAATGCTTACAAAGCGTTTTTTAACTCCCCGGCAAAGAATATAGTTAATAAGGAAGTGTGGGGATTTGGCTCCGGCGTAAACGGAGGCAGTGGAGACTTTTCAGCATTAAAAGTAGCTGAATCAAAGGCTGTGATTCCTATTAATTTTGATGGAGATGCCAAAACAGAACTATTGGTAGTCCGGGACGAAGGAAGTTATATTTTATCTGTCTTTCCTGTGCCGTCCAGCACAGGTTATTCCTACGGCTCTTCAGTACTGTATTCGACGTCAGATATTAAGACGGATTACAGGATCCTTCCCGGCGATTTTAACGGAGATGGTAATACTGATTTATTTGTAAGAGCCTCAAAAAATGTATCTACCACTCCCTGGAAAATTTTTTTCAGCACTGGGAAAGCCTTTAATCAACAAGCTTTTACCGGAGAAGCATATGGGATCATTTTACCTGGAGACGGATTCTCTACCGCACACATGTTAACGGTTGGAGATTATGATGGCGATGGTAAGACTGAAATATGCCATGCCATTCAGCAGGGGAACGGATCAAGCAATCAGGTATTCTATTATTTTAATGGTGCCCAGTTTGAGGTGGAAAACAATAGTATAGGACAAGCCACCAATACAGAGGCCGGGTTTACAGCAGGTGACTTTAACGGCGATAGTAAGCTTGATTTTATTAAGATCAGGAAAGCCAGTGAGACGTCTTTTTATGCGAGCTTACTTTTACTAAAGCCGTTTCAGGAAAAAAACCTTTTAGCTACCGTTACCAATGCAGGTTACCAAACCGATTTCGATTATTCCTTACTAAATGGGTATTACAACACCAATGTATATAGCCGTACTACGGATGGGTATAGTTACTCCGACTGGTCAATGGCAGGACCCTATGTTCCTGATTATATAGTTCCAGCCCCTGCAATGTATGCTGTTTCTAACATAAGAAGGCAGAATGGTATAGGCGGCTGGTTTAATGAAAGCTATAAATATGAAAATTTAGTAGTTCATCCCGGTGGGCGTGGCTTTTTAGGGTTTTTAAGGACGGATGTAAGTGACGATAAGGGAATTACCAACAGAATGTGGAATAACCTTAATTTGAGTTATTCAATGCTATATCCCGATGTGGCCCAAACTCATTTGAGTTCCGGAGGTATCTTGTCGAGATCAAGATACACAACAACTTTTCAACAGGTGTCTGCAAGCAGCTACTCTAACCGTCGTTTCTTCATGAAGACAGATCGGGTCCACACCAAGAATTGGTTAACAGGAGAGGCTTCAGAAATATTAAACACCTACGACAGCTACGGCAATGTAACGCAATCTGTAACAAAAGCCGGTACGTCGAATGATTTCAATCTCACCAATACTTTAGAAACAGCCACGGTCAATACGACTTACGGCACCTATGCCGGAGCGCCCTACCCGGGCTTCCCAACCAGCGTAGCGGTGAGTAAAACCCGCACCGGTCAGCCCACTGTCAGTAAAACTACTAATTACACCTATACAGCGCAGGGGTTACCGGCAACCGTGACGGAATTTGCCGGGACGGCCATTGCAACAACGGTTAGCAATACCTATAACAGTTTTGGCCTGTTATCACAAAGCAGCATGAGTGTGCCTGGAGTAACCACACCCGTAACGCAATATGTATATGACGCTACAGGTAATTTTTTGCTGGAAAAGAAAGTAACCGGTGGTGGCATCACCAAAAAGACATCCCACACTTATGATACGCGCTGGGGCGTGCCGCTTACCGAAACTTCCACCGACGGACTCACCACCTCTTATGTGTACAATACGCTTGGACAGCTTACGCAAACCAATTTTCCTGATGGCAATTCGGTGAGTACTACCAGAGCCTGGGAAACTTCTGGCAATGCTCGGATGAGCGCTTTAACCCAAAGAACTGATGGCAGCAATCCTGTGAAAGTGTATATGGATATATTGGGCAGGGAGATAAAAACTGAAAAAAGAGGCTTTAATGATCAGTGGCTTACTTCTGTTAAGACATATAACTACCTGGGACAGTTGCAAAGCGACACGGCGCCTTACTATCCCGGAGAAACTATAAATACGACTTCTTATAGTTACGATAGTTACGGTCGACCTACAACCACGAGTAATACAACAGGTACTGTTACTACCTCTTATACCACCGATGCCGGAGCGGGTACGTTTACCGTATCCACTACTAATGCTGCCGGACAAAGCAGCAGTAAAACCACCGATGCCAGTGGCAAAGTGATCAGTAGCGGCGATAATGGGAACACCATGAGCTTCACCTACGATAGTTGGGGCAACCAGTTGACAGCTTCGAGCGGCAGTCAAACCTTTGTAACGAATACTTACGACAGTTATGGACGGAAAACCGCTACTAACGATGTCAATGCCGGCACCTTCAGTTACCAATATAATGCTATAGGACAGATTACCCAGCAAACCGATGCGAGCGGCAATGTGCAGAATATGACCTATGATGTCTTTGGCCGTGCCGCTACCACTTCCGGTTCGCAAGGAACTACCACTTACACGTATTATTATGACGCAGCAACAGGAAAAAGCAATGATAACGTTATACAGGTAGTCGGCTTTAACGGAGACGTGCGAACTTATGTATATGATGCACTGCAAAGGTTAAGCAGTGAAAGCATTACAGCCTCCGGCAGCAGCCTTACCAAAACCTATACTTATGACAGCAAAAGCAGGCTGGCTACCACAAGCTATCCTGCGGGTTTTGTGATCCGTAATGAGTATGACAACAATGATAATCTAACAAAGAAAAAATATGAGCAAGGGGTTACGGTAAAAACCCTATTTACCGCCACAGCCATGAATAGCCGTGGCGTATACACCGGCTATAGTACCGGCAACGGCAAGACCCGGCAGATTACCTGGGATTTTTCCAAAGAAATGCCCACCCGCTATTACACGGCCGGCGTGCAGGATCTTAACCTTACTTATGAAGCCAACACGGGTAACCTGCTCACACGTAAGGATGCGATCAGGAATCTCACAGAAACTTTTACTTACGATGCCAGCGACAGGCTTACAAGCGCTTCTGTAAATGGCACACAACAATTCAGCATCAATTACGATGGCGGCGGGCAGGGTAAAATGTTGCAGAAAACCAATGTGGGTAATTATAACTACAACACCTCGAAAATACATTTGTTGCAGTCACTGTCGGCCATCAGCGGTGGGCCGGATCCTAACCTGACTATGGGGCCGCAAACCTACTCGATAGCGTTTACAGCATTCCAGCGTCCGCAGACTGTTACGCATGACAATGGTTATAGTGTAAGCTACACCTATGGCTCCGACCGGCAGAGGCTCACTGCTGTATTAAAGAACGGCGCCAGCACAGTGGCCACCAAAAGTTATTGGGGCAATATGGAGGGATTGACCAAAGGCGGGGTCAGTTATGAAATTTATTATATCAGTGCGGGCAATGGATTGAACAATATTATTGTGAAGCAGAATGGAGCGATCAGCATTTATTATGCCTACACCGATCAGTTGGGTAGCATTGTAGCCCTGACCAACGAGTCCGGAACGGTGATCGCCGAGCAGAATTTTGACGCCTGGGGTAGAAAGCGTAATCCCGCTAACTGGACCTATGCAGGTGTACCTGCGGTGCCGGCCTGGCTGTACCGCGGTTTTACCGGGCATGAGCACATTGATGAGATGGGCGGCATGATCAATATGAATGCCCGTATGTATGACCCCAATACCGGGCAGATGCTGGCACCTGATAAATACGTGCCATTGCCCTGGGCGCCCGGAGGCTACAATCGTTACCTTTATGCTAACGGGAATCCGTTGAAGTTTACCGATCCGAGTGGGGACATTCTATGGTTTGTTCCTTTGATCTATGCCGCAGTTAATGTTGCAGTTGACCTGATCATGAACAATGGTGACATGAACTTTGGTCAAATTGTAACATCAGCGGTTAGCGGAGCGATAGGTGGTTTTATCGGCGGTGGCGCAATAACTACAGTGGGTAAAGCCTTTTTATGGGCAGGAGTAAGTCAGGTGAATCGTTTTTTACCTAATATTCCCATCTACCAGTCGGAAAACTTTAGTGTTGGCGTTTCGCCGTTAGTAGGTTTGGGCAGCTCGGGCCTTACATTTGGTGCAAGTTTAAACGTTAGTGGAATGATTGATCCCAATGGTGACGGAAAAGGATTTGCGTATTCAGCAGGTTTTGGGTTGGGCTATAATTCCGGGATGACCAGCCTGGGAGAAGCTGCCGGAGGAAGTACCTATTGGAATGCCGGAGGATTTGCCGGTTACAACGACGGACACGGCAATTACGGTTTGGGGTACTCCTATAGTTCGTTTGGAGGAAGAACGGCCCAGTCGGTTAACGCATTGCAATTCCAGGCAGGAGACTTTGGCCTTCGGATTGATGAAGATTTTCCGGGCAGTGACAAGTTCAGAACCGGTGGCTTGCTGGCCACTTACAAGATTAATAATGACATCACGCTGGCGGTTGGCGGGAGCATGATAACCGGCATGACAAATCGAGAACGAGTTGATGGAGGTGCCTATAACAACCCAAAATTTGAGGATAGACGCGGGCTTTACAACCCTGCTACCGAATTGTTGCCAACACTTAGAGGAGGCTCGTTGTACGGGGGTGTCATCTATAAAGGGCAAAGCTATTTCGCCGGAAACAGCAGCGAGAAAAGATTGCACAGTATTCAAAACTGGATACACAGGAATATTGTCCCGACTGCTTATTTTCCTGACCGGGGGCTGCCTTCGAGGTATTATGGATATTACGGAGGTCACAATCCTTTTTATTTGTATTATTAAACGTGTTATTATGATCCGCAATAATCAAATTTTCTTGTTCCTTGTCGTGTCATATTTATTCCTTTCCTGTGGAAAAGGAAGGCAACTAACTGCTCCGGCGTACTACAATAATCCTACACCGATAGATACGGGCAAGTTAAGGGTGAATGGTTTTTATACTAATATAAGTAAGAGCAGCCTTCGGCGAGAAGAATATACAGCAATAGACCCTGTGGTATTTACAAAAGATAACAGAATATATGCCTCATTTGGAGCTAATACCCGTTATGATAGCAGTAATTATGAGTGTGCTTATTATAAGGAACACGCTGAGCCTGATGATTTAGGAGTATATATCATTGATGGAAATCAAATTAAAGCTTTTTGTCCTGCTTTGCTGGCATTTGGCCAGGGCGCTTATTACAGAACCTATTTTCTGCACTTTACGGGTACCGTTGTTAATAAGGAGCGTATTGTAAATTGGCATGCAGTGCCGCCGTATCCTAAAAAAGTTAAAAAGAGCGTTATAGAGGACTCGGGTAACACCGGAGCTTTTAAGCCTCACGAGTTAAAATTTATTCAGACTGACGCGGTGGAATGTATAAAAACGGAATGAAAATTTTTCAAATGGAACTCAAAATAAGTGTTGGTGCGTTGGCATGTGTATATCTATTCTCTTGTGGCAGAGCGCCAAAATTATCGAAGCCCTGGTATTTTAACAATCCTGCTCCGGTGGATAATAATATTTTACGGTTTGATGGATTTTATACTAACCTTGATGATTCGGCGTATCCATACCCCCAAAATAAATTCACCGGGCTTGGTTTGGTGGTGTTTACTGAAAAGAATCAAGTCTACTCAGCCGGAAACGTTGTGGTTTCAGATATAGACCTACCAATTTCATGTGATCATTATCATAGAGTAATTAAACAAAATAGGTATATGGTAAAAGGGAGGACTATATTGGCGTATATTCAAACTAAGGTCGCGTTAAATGAAGGTGCGATATACTCAGAATATTTTTTGAATTTCAGGGGAACTATTAAGAGTAGAGATACCATAGTTAATTGGGTGGCGGTACCCCCTTATCCTAAAGGAATTAAGAAAAAGGTTATTCAAGGAAAAGCGAATAAATCCATCTTTAAAAAACAAAGTTTAATTTTTGTACAAACGGATGCAGTTAGATGTCTTTAAATTAAATGAAGCATCTTGATAGAACTAAAAATAATCTTCATACCATTCGAGGTAGCGACGTGCAACTCTGTTTATATCATCTTTTTTAACGGGCGACGAAAGAAAGATTGCACAGTATTCAAAACTGGATACACAGAAACATTGTCCCGACACCTTATTTTCCTGACCGGGGGCTGTCTTCCAGGTATTATGGATATTACGGAGGCTACAATCCTTTTTATTTGTATTATTAAACTTATATTATGACTCGAAACCTTGAAATACTGTTGTTCATTGCTGTATCGTGTTTATTCCTTTCTTGTGGGAAAGGGCGGCAGCTAACCGCACCGGCTTACTACAATAATCCTACACCGATAGATACAAGCAAGTTACGATTGAACGGTTTTTACACTAATATAAGTGAGATAGACTACCCACAGGAACAATATACATCGGTAGATCCTGTGGTATTTGCAAAAGATAACAGAATATTTACCTCATTCGGAGCTAGTACCCGTTATGATAGCAGTAATTATGAGTGTGCTTATTATAAGAAGCACGCTGAGCCTGATGATTTAGGGGTATATATCATTGATGGAGATCAAATTAAAGCTTTTAGTCCTGTTTTGCTGGCATTTGGCCAGGGCGCTTATTACAGAACCTATTTTCTGCATTTTACGGGTACCATTGTTAATAAGGAGCGTATTGTAAATTGGCATGCAGTGCCGCCGTATCCTAAAAAAGTTAAAAAGAGCGTTATAGAATACTCGGGTAACACCGGAGCTTTTAAGCCTCACGAGCTAAAATTTATTCAGACTGACGCGGTGGAATGTATAAAAACGGAATAGTCTTGGCAGATGTTGAGCGGGTGCATTATATTTTTATCCTACTCTGCGTGCTTTGCGAACAAATCTTTGCGCACTTTTCGTTAAAAAATCACATAAAAGGAAAATGTTGTGCACTCTGTTGAGCTGTTAAGCAAATGACGAGCCAGGTGTTTCTGTAAGAATAAAACGCGTGGTCGGCTCAATACCTTAGTTGACCGAGGGTCGAGGTGTAAAATACGTAGCCCCTACGTATTTTTTATATGAAAAAATGAATATATCTTTATAATCAACATAACGCATCTGAATTATTTATTTTAAAGTTCAGGCGAGTTTGCAAACCCAATACACCTGTTTATGAAAAAAATACCCATTCTTTTTATCAGTTTGACTTTCCTCGTCTCGGGGATATGTAGCGAAACGGCAGCTCAGCAGCAGCATTATGTAATACGTCCTTCAGAAGAAATGTTGGCGATGTCTGGTCTTTCGCCGAAGACCGAGACCATTACTACCTTTGAAATAGTCGATCTGACCGGGGATAGCGTTCTCGGGTATTTGCCGCCCGCGGAAGCCAGCAATGAGCGAATAGCTATTTACCCGCCGGTTTCCAAGCAGGAATGGTTAAGCGCCATTGCCGAAACCGCTAACATCGGTGCGTCTTTGCAAACTGGCGCTTCATTTCTACTGATCATTACAAATCTGAGTGTGGGTGGCAGTAGTAACCAATCTTATGCGCGGTTGAAAGGCGATCTGTATAAAACACCTTTGGGTAAGGATGCCTATACTTTTGTAAAAGCTATAGATGAATTTTCCGTTAATAAAGTGTCAGGTATCGACAACACGGCAGGCAACGTGATAGAATTGTTGGGTAGAGTTGTGTCGGCTGGAGCAGGTCCGATTGTACGACTGTCAGACCTTAAACCCAAGTCCAAAACGCAAGTGATCAAAGCCAAACAGGATGGGCTAAGTTTTATCGGCAATGGCGTCTTTCCTTCCGGCGTTTATATGAGTTTTGAGGAATTCAAGGCTTTGCGACCTACCTACGGCCAATTTTTTGTAAAGACGGACACGTTATCTAAGACTGTTAAGGTGAATGGGTTTGACGTCGGTGATACAACAATGAAGAACAGTCAGGAGCCATATGCAGTGGCGGTAGCAAACGAGTTGTATTTGTATAAAAATAACATGCTTTATCCTGCGGAGTCCATGGGGAATACGCTGGTATTTTCGAAATATGTGAATCCGGCGATACGAAAAAACAACGCAACTTTTTGGCGAAATAGTATTGGTAGTAGTTTCAATAAATGGGAAGACAGTAACCCGTTCGACAACCGCTACGTGATAGCGCTTAATGAATATAAAGGATACAAAATAGACGCGGAATCGGTCAGGATCAACTTAGATAATGGTAGCCCGGAACTATAAATGATTGATAGGAGATTTGGTGGCGTGATGTGATAATACTGGTGCGTTTTGATAACAGGGTAGGGACGCTCAATAGCAGTTGATATCAGGCGCGACGAATAAGAAACGTAAAATACATTGCCTTTACGATTGATTTCTTTAACCGCTGGGAACTCCACACTCCCCAGAACTAACACTTAACCGATTGTGACTTGCAACCTATTAAAATTTTAACGATTCATGATGCCGAGTTGCTTCGCATAGGAATACAACATGTTCTTAGTACTATTCTATGCAAGGCATATAACGTTGAATTTTTTCAGGCAGCTACAGTTAGAATGGCTTCCCGTACCATCAATTATTTACAACCGGATATTTTAGTTATTGGTATCAATCTTTTTACAAAACAACATAAAGATTGGCTGACAAGCTTAAGATCGCAATTTACGCACGCTTGTATAATAGCGCTGGCAAAAGATCCAATTGGAGCAATGCAGCATAATGACTGCATTGTACTTCCGGAGAGCTGTAGCACCAAAGTCTTTGCTTCAGCTATTAAAGACCTGATTGCGATCAACTGTC
This sequence comes from Niabella sp. ZPM-14, assembly GCF_055693045.2. Classification (NCBI taxonomy): domain Bacteria; kingdom Pseudomonadati; phylum Bacteroidota; class Chitinophagia; order Chitinophagales; family Chitinophagaceae; genus Niabella; species Niabella sp. ZPM-14. Next base: position 710,873 of record NZ_CM181148.1, on the reverse strand, counting down.
ACAACGAAAATTCTGAAAAGAAAAATGATATCGTTGCCGAACAGATGACTGACATCGCTCCCAAAATAACGAAGAGAGAAAAAGAGATACTGGACCTTGTAATCAATAACTGGAGTTCCGCTGAGATTTCGCAAAAGCTATTCCTTAGTAAAAGAACCGTAGAAAAGCACCGGTATAATCTTTTAAAAAAGATTAAATCATCTGATTGGCGAATGACGCCGGGAAGGGTGTAGAAGCAGCGTCACTTTTGAAAATGGGTTCGAAAATTTTCGCATTTTTGAGAGATATCGGTTTTTAATGGTTTCTGTAATGATACAACCTCATTGGGTTTTTCGGGATGCTATTTATCTGGCATCCCCACACTTAAGCTCCCCTACCGCCTTCCCCTTACTTTCTCTTAGACTTCTCCCAGGCCGCACTTTGTTTGCCTTTAAAATAGCGGACGATGCCGGCGATGACGGCATAATTCATCATGCAGAAATAATAGGGGATGAAAAAGGCTTTGATCTTAACATTGCGCTGTTCAAAGAAATAACCGGCTATACTGAGACCGTAGAATAATACCTGACCCGCCAGGAGCAGCTGATAGATCAAGGCGTCGTTTGTTGTAACAATCGCTATGTTCAAAACGAAAGCCAGGATCATCAGAAACGGCGTGATCGTCCAACGCAAAACACGGTGGCTGATGTATTGAAATGTCAATACAGGGTTGCGAAAGGGGTTTGCTGCTTTCTTCAGGCGGAAGATGGACTGGATGCCACCCGCGGCTATTCGGATCTTGCGTTTCAACTCTTCTTTGGAATTGGCTGAAGCGGTTTCCATCGCATAAGCCGCCGGTTCATAAGCGATCACATATCCTTTCTCCGCGATGCGCATGGCGATCATGTGGTCGTCAATGATCGTGTCGGCCTCTACCGGTTGGTAAAGCGTGCGGCGGATGCTGAACAACTCGCCGGCGGCGCCCACATTGCTATACAATTCATAATCCCACTTTTTTAAAGCGGATTCATACTTCCAGTAAAATCCTTCACCCGCCGAACTGGCGTCAGCCGCTGCGTCCACCCTGATCTTTTTTTCGCCGGCCACGGCGCCCACTTTGGGGTTCTGATAATGTTTTACCAATTCCCTGATCGCATCGGGATTCAGGTAGGTGTTGGCGTCGGTAAACACGATAATATCACTGCTTAGTTCCGGTAATACGCGTTTGATGGCAGCCATTTTTCCCGACCTTTCGTTCTTGTGAAACAGCCGCACACCCGGGTGCTGCTGGATCTTTAAAGGCGTACTATCATTGGAACCATCTGTTACAAAAACAATATTAAAAATAGCTGATGGATAATCGAGCTCCACGCAGTTTTGGATCTTCTCTTCGATATAATCTTCTTCATTGTAAGCGGCGATCAACAAGGCCACCGTCGGCAGCCGGGTGGTATCCAATACAGGCACCGGTTTTTGCAGGCCGGCCAATCGCTTTAGCCTCACGATGATATATAATAATATGCCATACCCGAAGAAGGCGTAGAAGACAATAAAGAGGCTGATCCAGAATAGAGTTATCATGATATTTTATAGCCCAGGGATTGGCTGTTGGATGAGTGAGTAAAATTCCACCAGAGACCTTTCAGTGTTTGAGCCGCCAGGTCGGTTCTCCCGTTTTTTAAATGTATGGCTAATTGTTTAGGGGTGGCTACGAGTGTATAATAAACCAAGAACAAAGCCTTCTTGCCGAGCCCCGTATTCCTCCTGATGTAGAGCATCCTGTTGCGCGTCATGAAAAAGGCTTTGATAGGACTGGCTTTGCCCACGCTGATCGATTCTTTGTGATAGATCACGGCCTTGCCGGTAAACCAGATCTTTTTTCCTATGCGCTTGAATTTCTCACACCAATCCAGTTCTTCATAATACAGAAAATAGCGCTCATCCATCAATCCTGCGCGGTCGAGATCCGTTTTTCTGCACATCACGGCGGCGCCATGACAGAAGCCCGTTTCTCTGCTGTCCCTGCTGTATTGTCCCTTATCCGTCTCCATCGAGCCAATGCCGCTGTTACGGGCGGTGAGATAGTTCATCTCGGTGAAACCGGCATACTGGATAATGTTCTTGTTTTCAAAATATTTGATCAGGGGGGAAAGCAGACCGATGTCCGGGTTCTTTTCCATTTCCGCAACCATGGTAGATACAAAGTCCGGTGTGATTTCGGTATCGTTGTTCAGAAGTAAAATATACGCGCCTTTGGCATTCCTGATGCCCAGGTTGTTGCCGCCTGCATAGCCCAGGTTTTTAGAGGAGTGAATGTAAACCAGGTCCGGGTAGACTGCGATGAAATCTTTCATCCAGTTTTTCGCCGGCGCATTATCAACCAGGATCAGCTCTACCTCGCCGGCAGCGGTAAACGACCTGACCGATTTTAAGAAGTCAATGGTTACAGCAGGTTGGTTGTAGTTAACGGTTATGATCGAAGTCAGGGGCATTACTACGAAGATAAAATCTTTTATCAATCAATAGCCGGCCAGCCCTTTTAATTTTTGATGGAGGTTAAATACCTGTTCGATGACGGATTGTTTTTCATTGTTGTCGATCACAAAGTCGCAGCGTTTCATTTTGGTGACTTCGTCCATTTGTTTTTTCATGCGGGCATCGACCTGTTCCCTGGAAAGGCCACCCCGTTGTAAGACTCTCTCGATGCGAAGCGGCGTATCGGTCCAGACGCCGATTACATAGTCGAGGTGTTGTTCGCTGCCGCTTTCAAAGATCAGTGCTGCTTCTTTAATCGCATACGGCGCCTGTTGTTGAGAGAACCAGTCGACGGAGTCCCGGATGGTGGCAGGGTGGGTGATAGCATTCAGCACTTTCAGTTCTGCTTCGTTGTTGAACACCGCGGCGGCCAGGAACGCGCGATCGAGCTGATCGTCTTTATACGCTTCGGCTCCGAAGTGATCCATGATCTGCTTACGGATCGACGCGTCAGTATGCATCAGCCTTTTAGCTGCGCTATCCGCGTCGTAGACGGGGATGCCAAGGGTAGAAAAAATATTGGCAATGGTTGTTTTACCACTGCCAATACCACCTGTGAGGCCAATTTTTAACATGATATAGTTGATATGTTAACTGCTTAAAATGGTTGATGTAGTTTAAAATAAACTGGTGCTGGTCGCTTCCCATCTGTCAACTATCATCTGTTGCCTGTCAACTATTTGGCCGGAGCTGCAGGTTTGTTGATCTGCGCTGTCCAGTCCATGCTGATCGCTGATTTTTCTATTTTAATATAGTTGCCCGGACTGATCTCAATGTTCAGCGTACCGTCTTCATTTACCTGCTGGATTTTACCATGTATACCGGCGATGGTTACGATCCGGTCGCCCTTCTGCAAATCTTCGATAAACTTCTTTTGATTTTTAGCTTTTTTAGCCTGAGGGCGGATAAAAAACAACCAGAATACCAGGATCATACCTACCAGGAAGATCAATTGAAATGATCCGCCACCTTGTGCTTGTAAAATGTAATGCGTCATTATATGTATTTATTATGCTTGAAAACTAATTAACCACGTTCACCTTAAAGCGCAGCATATGCTGTGTAAAAGGCTTGGTGTTGGCGATCACGTTGATCGTTTTTTCGTGAGAACCATCAGTTTGACCTTCGCTATTGAACTTAGCGACAATTTTTTCTGTTTTTCCAGGCATGATGGGCTTTTCGGGCTTATCAGCAACGGTGCAACCGCAGCCGGGTTGAACGCTTGAAATGATCAAAGGCTTGTCACCCGTGTTTTCCACTTCAAAGGGAACCTCAACAGTTTGTCCTTTTTTAACGTCTCCCAGGTCTTTAAAAGTTGAATCTACCCAGGCGATGGTCGTAAAGTTAGAGGAGTCTTTCAGTGCTTCCTGTTTGAGCGAATCCGTTAACGGACCGTCTGGCACTGTTTTGTTATTCTCACCATTGTTGCAGGCAGCCAATGCAGCGGCTATTGAAATAATAAGTGCTAACCGTTTCATTCGTTTGTTATTTTGTTTTTTAAATAGTCTGATCGTATATCGGTGTCGTATCTTCCTGAAAATAATTCTGCGGGATACCGGCCTGTCTACACCATTTCATGCGCCTCCGAAAAGTCCTTGCGAAAGTAGATGAATATTCAGAGCCGGAGAAAAATTTTGTATTAAAATCAGGCTTTTCTGAAATCCTTCTTTTTCAGTTTGCCTTCCTGAACCAGTTCTTTATGAATATTATCCAGGATACCATTGACAAAATGCCCGCTTTGTGCGGTACTGTAATCCTTAGCGAGGTCGATATATTCGTTGATGGTCACTTTGGGAGGGATGGTGTCGAAATAAAGGAATTCAGCGACGCCCATTTTCATCAATACCATGTCCAGCAGTGCAATACGTTCAGGATCCCAGTTTTTCAGTTTGGGTTTGATCAGCGTGAGCAGGTAATCTTCTTTTTCGATGACCGTTTTTAACAGGCCGACGGCGAAAGATTCTTTATCTGTGCTGATAATTTGCTGAAAATTAAGAGACTGCGGCTTCCGGATAAAGGCAGCGGTGCTTTGAGCAACCATGTCGCCATCGTCATTCCAGTTGCTGAAGGTTTCTTCAATATGAGAAATGAATACTTCGTTATCCAGCATCAGGTCATTGAAGATGTATTCGAATATTTTACGGTCTTCCTGCAGGTTTTGCTGGTGGATACCAATATAATGCGCGTATTGCTGAGAGGTGGTCAGCTGCGTGTAGATCTTTTTGATCAGCTCCTCATCTGCAAACTGCTCCGGCTTTTCGTTCTTGAACGCGATCTTCACATCGTTCAGTTCCAGTATCTGCCACAAAAGATTACTGCCCGCCAGCTTGGTATTAACGTTCAGATCGTTCTCTGTCGGGATATACTTATGCGACTTTTTATAAGCGTCCTTTTCAGCGTACCGGGCTACTTCTGTCAGGAAATACACCACGTAAGTGATCAGGGAGCGGGTTTGATTAAAATGTTGTTTGAGCGTTTTCTGAGGATCGAGCGGTTTGTCAGTGTCCAGACTGGCCGTGTATGCGTAAAGGGTTTGCATCACTTTCACCCTTATATTTCTTCTGCTAATCATTGAATCAAGAACTATTTTGAAGCGGCGAAGATAGGTTTTATTCGTTGAAATGTTGACAACTTGAAATGTTGACAGGGTCAAAACTACGACGGACGCCTTCTTTCCGGCCATCTTGTCAAGTTGTCCTCCCGTCTGTAGAGCGGCTTGCCCATAAACTGAAAAAATTTCATATTTATCAGGTGTGGCATATTATTTACGGTACATTTGCCGACCGTAAAATAACGATCACAGAATTCTGTAAACAATCAAAAATTTATAAAACGATAGACATTATGGCTAAAAAATCCACAGTTACCCCTTTACACGACAGGGTAATCGTTAAACCAGCTGCCGCTGAAGAAAAGACCGCAGGCGGTATTATCATCCCCGATACAGCTAAAGAAAAACCACAGCGCGGTACCGTGATTGCTGCCGGCCCGGGTAAAAAGGACGAGCCTGTGACTGTAAAAGCAGGAGATGTAGTTCTTTACGGAAAATACTCCGGTACAGAAATTCAGATCGATGGCCAGGATCTTTTGATCATGCGCGAAAGTGATATTTTAGCTATCGTATAATCCCTCGGCTCCCTCAAAGGTTGCTTATATTCTTATTTAGTTACTTATTTAAAAACTGTTAACCCCGCAGCATATTGTTCCCTCCGGGGATTGGGGCAAATAAAAATGGCAAAACAACTTTACTTCGATATTGAAGCAAGGAATAAAATGAAAAGAGGCGTTGACGCTTTAGCCAACGCTGTAAAAGTTACATTAGGCCCTAAAGGACGTAATGTAGTGATCGAGAAAAAATTTGGTGCACCTGCTGTGACCAAAGATGGTGTTACGGTAGCAAAAGAAATTGAACTGGAAGACGCTATCGAAAACATGGGTGCGCAGATGGTGAAAGAAGTGGCTTCTAAAACTGCTGACATTGCCGGTGACGGTACTACAACAGCCACTGTTTTAGCCCAGGCGATCATCAGCGAAGGTTTGAAAATGGTTGCAGCGGGTTCTAACCCAATGGACCTGAAACGCGGTATCGACAAAGCTGTAGCGCTGGTAGTTGAAAACCTGAAAGCGCAAAGCCAGACTGTAGGCAGCGACAGCAAAAAAATTAAACAAGTAGCTTCTATTTCTGCTAACAACGACGAGCAGATCGGCGACCTGATTGCACAGGCATTTGGCAAAGTAGGTAAAGAAGGTGTGATCACTGTTGAAGAAGCAAAAGGTACTGAAACATATGTAGACGTGGTAGAAGGTATGCAATTTGACCGCGGATATATCTCTCCTTATTTCGTTACCAACAGCGAAAAAATGGAGGCTGAATTACAGAATCCTTACATCCTGATCTATGACAAAAAGATCAGCGCGATGAAAGATATTCTTTCTATCCTTGAAAAAGTAGCTCAAAGCGGCCGTCCTCTGGCAATCATTGCTGAAGACCTGGAAGGTGAAGCATTGGCTACACTGGTAGTAAACAAACTGCGTGGCACGCTGAAAGTAGCTGCCGTTAAAGCTCCTGGATTTGGTGACAGAAGAAAAGAAATGTTGCAGGACATCGCCATCTTAACCGGCGGTACTGTGATCAGTGAAGACATGGGCCACAAACTGGAAGGCGCTGATATTGCTGCTTTAGGTCAGGCTGCATCAATCACTATTGATAAGGACAACACGATCGTTGTAGGTGGAAAAGGTAAAAAAGCCGATATTGTTGCACGTGTAAACCAGATCAAAGCTCAGATCGAAAGCACTACTTCCGATTACGATAAAGAAAAATTACAAGAGCGCTTAGCTAAATTAAGCGGTGGTGTTGCGGTACTTTATGTAGGTGCTGCTACCGAGGTTGAAATGAAAGAGAAGAAAGACCGTGTAGATGATGCTTTACATGCAACCCGCGCTGCCGTTGAAGAAGGTATCGTACCAGGTGGTGGCGTTGCCTACATCCGCTCTGTTGCTTCCCTGGATGTAAAAGTAAAAGGCCAGATGGAAGATGAGCAGACCGGTATGGCAATCGTAAAACGCGCGTTGGAATCTCCGATCCGCACTTTAACTGACAACGCCGGAATCGACGGTTCTATCGTAGTTCAGAGAATTAAAGAAGGAACAGGCGACTTTGGCTTCAACGCCAGAACCGAGTCTTACGAAAACCTTTTCAAAGCTGGTGTAATCGACCCGACTAAAGTAAGTCGTGTTGCATTAGAAAATGCAGCTTCTATCGCCGGTATGTTATTAACTACTGAGTGTGTAGTGGCTGACAAACCAGAGCCTAAATCTGCAGCTCCTGCAATGCCAGGTGGCCACGAGATGGGTGGAATGGGTTATTAATCCAGTTGACAGATTACAGATGAAAGTCGACAGAAATGGCCGACGGTCATCGATCAATAAAAGTCCCGCTTTGAAAGAGGCGGGATTTTTTTTAATGTCTAAATCAATGTTGCAAAGACTTTAATGTTCAGACGATTACGTCAATTTTCACGGGCGCCAACGGGCACTTCTTTCGATACCCTTATTTTTGTAAGGAAGAAAACTAACACTTTTTCAAAATGCACCCCACATTTACCAAAACTATAAAATCAGATTTCTTTAAAATATCCGCCGGCGATGCAGAAGCGTTCACGAAGGTCTACAAGACCTGCTATAGTCGTATTTTTTCTACGGCGTTGCAGTATTGCAAAACGCGCACTGGGGCAGAAGATATCACCCAGCAGGTTTTCATCGCCTTGTGGGAGCAGCGGAAAGAGCTAAAAGACATCGCTAACCCGGAAGCATGGCTTTATAATGTGGCCAAAAATCAAACCCTGAAATGGTTACGAAAGAAAACGACTTACGAATCTTATATCGACCGGTTGAAGGAACAATTTGTCGAAGAAGCAGATACGCCCATTGACCAGCTGATTACCCGTCAAAAGGGGGAGTTGGTGGAACAGATACTGATTGAGCTGCCCAAACGCCAGCAGGAGGTCTACCGCCTGAGCCGGCACGAAGGCTATACCTATAAAGAGATTGCGCTCCGGTTGGGCCTGTCACCCGAAACGGTTAAAGAACATGCTTCCAAGGCAGTTGCTAAAATGAAGCAGCGGTTAATAAAATATAAAGACATTATTCTTTCGATTATTATTTTTTAATTTTTTTTATCACCCCCCTTTTTGTTTTCCCGCAGGGTACTTATTAATATAGGGCATAATTAAAATCATGACAGCAGAACAAGCCAAAGCATTATTAGATAAATGGAAGAGCGAAAAATTAAGCGTTTCGGAACTGGAGGAAGTATTGGCTGCTCTTCATGATGAGAAAGCGGCTCCCTATGTGGAGCAGGAACTGCTGAAGGATTTTGAAAGTGGCGTGTACAAGGGATTAGAGACGGAGGAGGAAAGAGAAAGAAGCCTGCAAAAAGTATTGGAACAGATCAGGCATTCATTACAGAAACCGGCACGTCCCGCCTCATTGCGATTTTTCAATCATTGGAGAAAGATTGCGGCCGTATTCCTTCTCATAGCCTTGTCAGGTGTTGGATATTGGCTGCTGGTTCAAACGGATCATACTCCTGTTAAGGGTGGTGATCATGCTGCAACGATATTGAAAGATATCGCTGCCCCGCAGAAAAATTATGCTGTTATGACCTTGCCGGACGGAACCGTTATTCCCGTGGATTCTTTGCAGACAGGGATGGCGCTAAGTTCGTATGGCTTGTCTGTCAAAAGTGCCGGAAACGATGGATTAGCATTAACAGTGGCTGATCCATATACGCAGGGCCGTCAGGCCGCGCAGGTATTGGTTGAAAATCCAAGAGCCAGCCAGCCATTGCTGCTGACTTTAGCAGATGGTTCATCTGTTTGGCTAAATGCACAATCTTCCATCAGTTATCCCCTGGCGTTTTCACAAGATACCCGTACGGTCAATATCAAGGGCGAGGCCTATTTTGAAATAGCAAAGAATGCTCAGAAAAAATTTGTGGTTGAATCCGGTTCTTTTTATACTGAAGTAACCGGCACACATTTTAACGTCAGATCCTATGAAGGCGAGCAGCAAAAGGTAACGCTGCTGGAAGGTGCTGTGGAGGTAGGAAGTCACACAGGTGGCAGGCCGGCACGCAGTCTGATTCCCGGACAACAGGTTCAGATCAGCGGCTCCGAAATCACGTCTCCCGCCCGGGTTGACACAGAGGACGTAATGGCCTGGAAAAATGGATTGCTGAGCTTCAATAAGGCCGATATCAAAGCTATCATGCAGGAGGTATCCAGGTGGTACGATGTACAGGTTGTGTACCGGGGTACTCCTCCTGTGAAGACCTTTTCCGGTGCTATCAGCCGAAACACAAGTTTGCAGCAGGTATTGCATATACTGAGGCAAAGCGATATAAAAATTGAAATGACTGCCAGAACAATTGTAATAACCGGGTAATTGATTCCCAACCAGAGACGATTGTTAAGTCAGATTGCCACTGACTACCGAAGCTTGTTTAAAAATATAAGTTATCACTTATAAAATAGCAGGGAAGGCTTGCTGATACCCAAATATCATCGTTCAGATAAAATGTGCCCCGGGTGGAGCCGGAGCACGTTGTAATTGGGCTAAGCCTTACTGTTGTAAATGTTGTAATCACTAAAACTCAAACCCTGTCAAATTTATGAATTTAAATGATTGGTATGCTGTTAAGATTCGCTATAGCAGCGCTTCTCTCAAAAAAAACTTGCTTATAATGAAGTTGTCGATACTACTATTGACAGTAGCTGTATTCCAGGTCCATGCCAGTGGGCATGCCCAAAAGGTATCGCTTTCCGAAAAGGGGACGAACCTGTCGAGGGTGTTGAAAAAGATAGAAAAGCAAACAGGCTATTTTTTCTGGTATGATGATGCGCTGTTAAAAAACGCGCCTCGTGTGTCTGCTGATTTTAAAAACAAACCGCTCGCGAGCGCACTGGATATATGTTTCAGGAATACGCCTGTCACTTATGAAATCGTTAATAAGACGATCTTGTTGAAGGCGAATCCACTGCCAAGAAAGGTTGAAGTTGTCAGGCCTGTCTATGAAAGAATCAGAGGCCGGGTTACGGATTCTTCAGGCGCCCCGCTGGTCAATGTTAACGTTCAGGTACGAGGCAAAACCACCGGTACGGTCACCGATGCCGATGGCCGGTTTGCCATTGAAGCAGAGGCCGGCGATGTCCTCGAAGTCTCATCCGTTGGATATAGCACACAGATCATCACTATTTCAGATCCTTCAAGGGAACTGAAAATTATCCTGCAGCTTGAGCGGACGCTGGAACAAGAAGTGGTGATCACAACAGCCCTGGGTATAAAGAAAGCTGAAAAATCATTGACCTACAATGTGCAGCAGATCAAAGGCGACGAGCTTACCCGTAACAAGGACGCCAACTTTGTAAACAGCCTGGTGGGTAAAGTAGCGGGTGTGACGATCAACAGCAGTTCGGCCGGTATAGGTGGCGCAGCGCGGGTCGTGATGCGCGGTATCAAATCTATCACAGGTAACAACAACGCTTTATATGTTATTGACGGTATTCCCGTGTTGAACAGCAGGGGAGGCCAGATCTCCAGTATCTTTTCAGCCAATACCGGTACGGATATCATGTCGTCCATTAACCCGGAAGACATTGAAGATATTTCCGTGCTCACCGGTGCAGCCGGTACCGCGTTATACGGTAAGGACGGCCAGAATGGTGTGATTATCATTAACACCAAATCTGGTAACAATAAGCGGAAAGCAATTGTCGGGTTGCACAACAACACGATGTTCTTCAGTCCGCTGGTAATGCCTGAGTTTCAAAATACCTATGGGCCAACGGACCAGGGAAGTAACCAAAGTTGGGGCCCCAAGCTGTCCACACCTTCCACTTACAACCCCGCCGATTTCTTTCAAACCGGTAACAATACCACGGTCGGCTTCAACTTTTCCACTGGAACGGAAAACAACCAGACCTACATTTCCGGTGATATGGTCCGTGCCAACGGTATCATTCCCAATAATACATTGCGCCGTTATAATGCGTCGGTAAGAAATACGACTAAATTCTTCAACGACAAGTTTACGTTAGATCTCAATACCCGCTATACTGCTCAAAACGAAAAGAATTTCGTAGCACAGGGTTTGTATCACAACCCACTGGTGCCAATCTATTTGTTTCCGCCCGGCGGTAACATCGACGCCGTTAAAATATACGAGCGCTACGATCCGTCGCGGTTATTTCCTACACAGTACTGGCCTTTCCTGGGAGACCAGTTCCGGACAGAAAATCCCTGGTGGATTGTAAACAGGGAGCCTGTTGAAAATAGTAACCGCCGCTTGTTATTTAACGGTTCATTGCGGTACGATTTGTTTGATTGGTTAAATATCACGGCCAGGGGAACAATGGATCATAATGCATACCATAACAGCGTTAAGCGGTATGCCAGCACCGATCAGCTTTTTGCAGGCTATGGCGGAGCATTTAGCGTTGCAAGCGGTACCGATCAAAGACTTTACGCAGACATCATCGCCGGTGTGAATAATAAATGGGGAGATTGGGCGCTGACCGCCAATGTCGGGGGGCAGCGGACAGAAGACAGGGATGTCAGTAGTTTTTCAGAAGAAAGGATACCCGAAGGCGATGCTCCCAATGCGTTCACAACGGATAAGGCTTCGGCAACGCTGCGGCAGCCAACCAAAAGCAGCTACCAGTCGCTGTTTGCATCCGCCAACCTTGCCTATAAGAATATGGTATTTATAGATGGATCCTATCGTACGGATTGGGATTCGAGGTTGTATTACAACGAAAATTCCAAGCTCTATCTCAATTACCCGGCAATTGGTGCCTCTGCTATCTTGAGTGATATTTTCAAGCTGAACTCGGATGCGGTGTCCTTCATAAAAGTGAGAGCCAACTATGCAGAAGCGGGTAATGCGCCAAGAGCATATATAGGAGGACCGCAGGTGTTTGCGTTATCTACCGGGCAAATTTCCCAGAGTCAGACCTTGCAGCTTCCTTTAAGGCCCGAACGTACCAGATCGTGGGAAGCAGGAGCCAATCTGAAATTTTTACGCAATAAGATCAACCTGGATGTTACGCTGTACAACGCTTATACGACTGACCAGATCTTCAGAGTTTCTCAATCAGCGACCAGTGGCGGATACAGCGCTTTCTATCTTAACGCCGGAAGAGTAAATAACCGGGGTATAGAAGCGGCTTTGGGCTACTCAGGTAATCTTGGCGGAGTGAAATGGAATAGCAATGCCACCTACACGCTTAACCAAAATGTAGCAGAAGTGCTGTATAATACAACCGATGCGAATGGTAACAAGGTTTCGATATCTCACCTTGATCTTGCAGGTGGTGGTTCTTACCTTCAAAGAGCGATCGTAGGCCGAAATCTCAGTTCCATATATACCACTGCAAAATTAAGGCTGGATGAAAAGGGATATGTCATGCTGCCACTTTCGGTAGATGCATCCTCTACTGATCCTATTTATGTGGGCAATGCAGATCCTAAATATACCTTAGGCTGGAACAATGGATTCAGCTATAAGAATCTGAGTTTGAACTTCCTGATTTTTGCCAGAGTAGGCGGTGTGGGTGTATCTGCCACCCAGGCTATGCTTGATGCTTATGGAGTATCTAAAGCCACTGCTGACGCCCGCGAAAAGGGCAGCGTGGAAATAAACGGGTACCCCTATCCCGATGTACAGAATTTTTATACGCAAATGGGAAGTGGTCTTAACGGCGTATTGAGCTACTATGTATATAGCGCCACCAACGTGCGGTTAAGAGAGCTTTCACTGGGGTACACTATTCCGGGTAAGCTGCTGGGCAATGTCGTAAAAGACCTGCGGGTTGCCGTAACGGGTAATAACCTGTTCATGCTCTACAATAAAGCTCCTTTTGATCCCGAGAGCACCGCTTCTTCAGGTACTTACTATCAGGGCTTCGACTACTTCAGGCAGCCCAGTCTGCGCGGTGTTGGATTCAGCATCAATGCAAGATTTTAGACAATAAGTATTTGTAATCAGTTGATCAAATAGGTTTCCAACGACAAATAAAATACTAAGATGAAAAATTTTAAACTTTATATTTTAAGTATTATAGCCGGTATATTATTGGTTATATCCTATGCGTCCTGCACACGCAGTTTCGAAGAGTTTAACACGAACCCCAATGCGTTGAGGCAGCAGGATCTTAACAAGGATAACTTAGCATTGGGCGGATTTTTCCGGAAGATGCAGGAAAGTATTTTTCCGGTAGGGGGCACGGGGAGCTCCTCAACCAATGCCTATCAGGTAATCGAAAATCTTGCAGGCGACATTTTTGGCTGTTACCATGGTATGACGCACAACTGGAATGCTGCGGGGGATAATACGACCTACAATTTCTTAGCCGTGGGTTGGAACAGCGCGGCGTTCAATTCCTTTTATTCTAATATCCTGCTGAACTATGATACTATAAGCAGATACGCTGCAAATAATCCCGATATCAAGGCAGTTGCAAGGATCATCAAAGTACAGGCCGCCCATCGCGTCGTGGACATGTATGGTCCGATCCCTTATTTCAACACGGGCTTTCAGTTAGGTAAATTCGGTTCCGCCTATGATCCGATGGACGAAATTTATTATTCGTTCTTCAACGATCTGGATACGGCGATCTCAGATCTTAAAACATCCATTGCCATCGGTGCCAATCCTTTAAAAAGTTTCGACATTGTTTATTCAGGTGATTATACCCAATGGGTAAAATTGGCCAACTCCCTGAAGCTGCGACTGGCATTACGTATCGTGTATGCCGATCCGCAGCGGGCCAAACGGTATGCTGAAGAGGCTGTAAACGATCCGATTGGGGTGATAGATAACAACATTGACAACGCAATCATACGGGGCAATGAGGCGCTCAGCTACGGGAATCCTTTGTCCGGTATTACCAATGATTACAGGGAGGCGCGAATGAGTGCCAATATGGAGTCTTTTTTAACAGGATACAAAGACCCGAGATTGCCCGCACTATTTTATACTTCTACCTACCCGGGTGATGGCGCTACTACTTACAGAGGCATCAGAAGCGGCAATGTTATTTCCACCGCGAACGAAGGCAACTACCGGGCCTTCTCCATCCTGAAAACCAATTTTAATGTGATCTGGATGCCTGCTGCTGAAGTGTATTTTCTTAGAGCCGAAGGAGCTCTCAGGGGATGGAATATGAATGGCACTGTAAAGGATCTGTATGAAACAGGCATCGAGCGGTCCTTCAGTCAATGGAGCGTAGCAGGCGCTTCCGCTTATATGGCCAATGATACCAGCAAAGCCGCAGAATACAGTGATCCGGTCAATTCAAGTAACGATGTATCGGCGGGTAGTTCTCAGCTAAGCACGATCACTATAAAATGGAACGAATCTGATGGCTTTGAGAAAAAGCTGGAGCGTATCCTCACGCAAAAATGGATCGCCATGTATCCTAACGGACAGGAGGCCTGGAGCGAATACCGTCGTACCGGTTATCCAAAATTATTCGGCGTGGTAAGGAATCTGGGTAACGACAACCGTTTGTCGGAAACCTATCCTGTAAAACGTTTGCCTTATCCTTCCAGCGAGTATCAGCAAAACGCTGCCAATGTCACCCGGGGCGTGCAGCTTTTAGGCGGCCCGGATCTCGGTGGGACAAAATTATGGTGGGACAAAAAGTAAAACGAATTGTGAACTTCTCAAAAAATTGTATGCATATGTTTCGATCTCAATCAACAGCGCTATTTATCAGCTGTATAGCTATGGCTCTCTTTGCAGGGAGTTGTAATAAAAGCACTGACTTTACTAATAAGGTATATTTTTCCCAGTCTGTCGCATCTCCGATCGTTCCTGTTCTTATTGACGGAGCCAAAGGGACGGTTAGCCTGACATTGGTGTCGGCTCAGCTGGCAACAGAAAATTTAGAGGTGGGCGTCACCGTATTAGACGACAGCTACCTGAAAAGCTTCAACGAGAAAAATGGCACCAACTATGTCATGGCGCCGGCATCTACTTTTGAGCTTTCTGCTTCAGCGGTGTCTATTCCCGCGGGAAAGGCAGCCGCAGACAGGGCGCTCACGGTAACGGTGAACAATTCACCTAAATATGTTGACGGCGTTCAATATGCCATTCCTGTACAGATAGCATCCAAAGGTGGCGCAGACATATTGCCCGGCAGTGATGTGGTGGTCGTGTCGATCAACAAAATCATTAACACAGTGGCGGCGCATACAACCGACCGTGGTTTTTCAGCCACCAGTGCTGATATCATGGGCAAAACCGGGTCGGCCGATAATATTACTATTGAAGGCAAGTTTATTCTTACAAAAGATCTTGCCGTACCGGGAAACTGGCGAAGCGACATCTTCACGGGATTTGGAATGCAGCTCGCGGTATTTCGAAGCGGTGGTATTGATATCAGGTTTCCTAATGCTGCGTTTATGTTCAACGAAAGACCACCCACTTCTACCAAATTGAACACCTGGACTCATTTTGCTATCACCTATAAAGATAATGCTGTTACACTTTACATCAACGGCGAACAGTCCGGTTCATCGGTGACCTACGCAGGCCTTACCATTGGCGGCCTCGGGATCGCTGGTTATACCAATGGCTGTGCGGTAAGTGAGTTTCGTATCTGGGATCATGTACGCACCAGGAAGCAAATAAAAACCTTTGCCTGTGCCGTTGACCCGGCCACCCCGGGACTGCGCGCCTACTGGCGGTTCAATGAAGGCAGCGGAACAACAATCAAAGACGTTTCCGGCAACGGGCACGATATTGTTGACCCGAGCGCTTTTACCTGGTTAAGCGACGTGAAATGCCCGTAAATAGTTAAGTGATTAGAAAAACATGATTAAAAAGAACAGCGATGAGAATAAAAAAACTACCCGTAATCCAATTTTTTACCAGCCTGGCCTGCTTCCTGGTCATAGGTCAGGGCTGTAGTAAATATAATGAGCCTGTGCCGCTGGAGTTTCCTGAATTGAAACCCAAAGTAGGCAGTCCTGAGTATTATAAAGCCTTGCGTGCGTATAAAAAAAGCAAACACTCCATCAGCTTTGCCTGGTGGGGAGGGAGTGGAGTTGAGTCCATTGGCCCTAATATGGCATCCAGGTATGAAGGGCTGCCAGACAGTATTGACATTGTAAGCCTCTGGGGCGGCATCCCTAAAAATCCCGAAGTCATGGCTGAGCTGCAAGCAGTCCGCGAAAAGAAAGGTACCCAGTTTGTGATCGTAATGTTTGGGTCGGGCGTCAACAGGCTTATGGATAAGAACGATAGTCTGTTGAGTATCACTGATCCAATGGCTGCGATCGACAATGTGGCTAAAGCCATTGCAGATACAGTAAAGAAGTACAATCTGGATGGCTTTGATCTCGACTACGAACCGGGCTATGGTGATAAGAGCATCTTTGGTGATTCGGGAGGGACAATTACCGACGACCCACATACACAACGCTTGTTCAAAGCCTTATCCCAGTATTTTGGTCCTATGTCTGGTACGGATAAGTTGCTGATCATCGATGGGCAGTCAGACGTTGGTATCATCCCTTATATTGACTATCACGTGCAGCAGACCTACGGTGTATCCAATGCCGGCTCTTTGCAAAGCAGATTTTCGACTTATGGATGAGGAAACATATTGCCTTCCGAAAAGTTTGTGGTGACAGAAAATATGCAGGGCAACGGCGCGTTTGGGAAGTCGTTTATCTATAATGGCGTCAACATCGGATCACTGGCCGGAATGGCTTACTGGAATCCCATTCAGGGAGGACGTAAGGGAGGTTTCGGCGCCTACCTTCTGGAATATGACGCCTTGTCCAACCCCAATGCCGGTTATTATTACAATTTTAGAAAAGGTATCCAGATACAAAACCCGGCTTTGTATTAAGGATCATTATCAGTAGCAAAACAAAATATTTATGAATTATTTGAACATACGTGTAACAGGTTGGCTTCTGGCCCTGGTAAGTATAGTGCTCAACCTTTCTTCCTGCCGGAAGCGGGATAGCCTCAACACCAATGAACTTTATGTGTATGCGGCGCCGGGAACAGCGGCCTACAATGTATTATCAGGCGGCAGCATCGGGCTCATGGGCAACGCTATATTGCCAGGCGTCAAGACGTCATTCCCCGTGGTGCTGTCACGGGCTTTCGAACAGGACATTGAAGTGCAGGCCAGTATAGACACAACGCTCACAGATTTGTATGATAGTATCTATCAGAAAACATCGCCTTCCGTTCCCGCAGGTGCCTTTAAGCTGGCGCGCGGGGGCAAGGTAACGATCAAAGCCGGCGAATTGTATTCATCAGATTCTGTAGAAGTGGCATTAGTCGATGCTTCCTTAGTAGAAAAAGATATAAAAACCTACGTGATCCCTGTAGTGTTACAAATGGCTAGTAATGGCCCCTCCTTAAGTGCTACACGCCAGGTCATGTATGTAGAAGTTAATGTAAATATCATAACCGCCGGCATCAGTAGCCTTAGCAATACGGCTTCCGTGTCGATACTGCTCGAGGAGGAAGACGGAGAAAATGTCGGTCCCGATGTCATCTATCTTAAAGGATTTGTAAACATGCCCGTCAACATCAGCAGGGATGTGACGATCCGCATCAAAGACAACCTGTCGCTGGTAGATTCTTTGCGTCAGGCGTCCGGAACAGACTTCCTGCCGTTTCCTTCAAATGGGTTTACGCTGCAGAAAGGCTCAGTCGTTATTGAACCCGGATCCACGGTATCTGCAGACAGCCTGGCCATCAAATTGACCGATCTGAATGCATTCGAAACGGGTAAAAGTTATGTATTGCCTGTTGAAATAGTAAAAGACAGCGATCCGCAGGCTCCTTTGGTCAACCAATCGTCCCGGCTGGTATTTATCTATCTGGACGTATTTAAAAATAATGTAGATCAATCGGGTGCTGCTCTTACAGGCTCCGTGATGTCGCGCTCCGACTGGACGGTAAAGGCCAGCAGCTATCTGGGCGCCTTTTATAGAGTAGATAAAACGATAGACGGCAACAAATCATCGATGTGGCTCGCCTACCGTTTACCGCAGTGGGTCGACGTAGACATGAGTGAGCAGCGGACAGTAAAAGGCTTTACTGTGTCTTCCTCAAGCTTCGGCCATGTTTTTGAATTTGAGGTGTTGTCCAGTAATGACGGAGTAAGATGGAAGCTGGAAGGGGTGCTTTACGACGAGGTCTCGACGGATAAAGTTGTTAAGTTCATCACTCCGGTCAAAGCCAGGTATTTCAGGTTCAACGTGCTTAAAACGAAACCACCATATGGTAGTTACGTCAACATATCAGAAATCAACGCTACAGAATAATCTGCATGTACCATTACTGATATCTCGTTTAACAACGTATAAAATATCTTTAGGTTAATCAATTAGACGGCCGGCTTGTTCTCAAGCCGGCCTTTTAAATCCACCGGAGCCTGGGCTGATACAGGGAGCCCTCCGGAACAAGGAGAATTGTTGCTCAGGATATGATACAGCTGCATCGTCAGCTCAGCATTCATCGACCACGGGCCTACAACGCAAAAGTCCCACCTCCAATGAGGCGGGACTTTTCATTTAAGTAAACTTATTTTAACGGGATCCGGCTGTTAGACCATTTTATAATACTGTTCCCAACCTTTCCTGGGCGGCGGGCCTACCAGTAGTTCGTTTGCTTTTTTATTATTCGTTATGATCTTTCTCTCGCGGTCAAACTTGATCTTGTCGCCCGTCCACTGCGCGATCACGCCCAGGCAAAATACCTGGCTGAGCGGACCTGCTACCGAAAACGGAGAACGGGTTTCTTCGAGGCCTTTACAAGCTTGTAAGAAGTTTTTGAAATGATTAGACGGAGATTTAGGTACTACGGGTAAACGCGATGCCATTTCCTTCGCCTTTTCTTCAGGGATGATCGACAGTGTGCTTCCGTGAGAAGCTCCCTTGAACGTAAGGTCCTTGCTATAAATGATCTTACCCGGATTCAATTTTGGCGCCTCGATTTTCCCGGTGCTGGGCGGAGGGATATTCGGATCCAGCCCCTGAACGCCGTAACCCTTCGGAATGGGAGGAAGGTTGTCCAGGCCATCGTACCACATCACTTCCAGTTTCGGCATATTCCCTCTTTTAGGGAACTTAAATGACAGCGTGGTCGACATCGGGTAGAAGAAATCATTATGACCACTTAGTTTCAAGGGCTTCACTTCCTTCGGCAGGCCCAGGTCCAGGAACTGGTGCGCCGTATCCAGGAGGTGTGCGCCCCAGTCGCCCAGCGCGCCCATGCCAAAGTCGTACCAGCAGCGCCACTGACCATTTACATAGTCATGGTTGTATTCGTGGCCAAAGGTTTGCATTTGCCATAAAGTCCAGTCCAGCGTTTCGGGAATGGGTTCTTTCGGCGGGAAAGATTTTATATTGGGATCCCAGCCATGCCAGCGGCGTGGCGAGTTCATATGGGCCACTACTTTTGTAACATCTTTTATGATGCCCGCTTCCACCCAGCTTTTGAACTGGAAATAATTTCCTTCCGAGTGTCCCTGGTTGCCCATTTGCGTTACCGCTTTATGATACTTTTGTGCAGCTTTCATCATCAGCTCCACTTCCTGAAACGTCCTGCCCATGGGCTTCTCCACGTACACATGCTTGTTCAGCGAAAGGGCGGTCATGGTGATCGGGAAATGGGAAAAGTCCGGTGTGCCGATGCTCACCGCGTCAATTTCATTGCCCATTTTATCAAACATCTGTCTGAAATCCTGGAAACGTTTGGCGTTGGGAAACTGAGCCATGATCTTTTGGGTATGCGGCGCCCCCATATCTACATCACATAAAGCTACGATATTGGCCAGGCCCGTTTTGGCAAACTCCTGGATGATCTCAGCGCCACGGTTGCCGATACCCACGCAGGCCAGGTTCACTTTTTCCGCTGCACCCAAAACACTGTTCTTCGCCAGCAGCAGATCCGGAAGGGCCAACACTCCGGCTGTGGCAAACGCAGTATTTCGTATAAATTTTCTTCTTGACGTTTGTTTTTGATCCATTATGAAATAATATTGGTTAAAAATGAAAGGTTATTTTGACCAGGAACTCAGACAGGCAATGATCGATCAACGTATTATTAAAAGCGCATATGTAGCAAAAGGCAAAGCGTGATGTATGTTACCATCCTCAATGACAGCTGATTGGACGCTGCAGTCTGTCGTGGAAAGATAAATAAAATTGCGATTGATGTGTTCTTTTGTTTGGCGCAATCCCCGCAAAGCCGCTACGAAAACGTTTGCGGCGAGGTTTTACGGGTTGAAACTTTTCCACCTTATAACTTTAAACTACCTTTGCAGCCTTAAAAAATAGTCAGTAATGATAAGTGTAAAAGATCTTAAACTCGCATATGGCAAGCGTGTGCTTTTTGAAGACGTCAATGTCAATTTCACCAAAGGCAATTGTTATGGTGTGATCGGAGCCAACGGTGCGGGAAAATCAACCTTCCTGAAAATTTTAAGTGGAGAGATAGAGCCTAACAAAGGAACGGTCAGTATCACGCCCGGCGAACGCATGGCGGTGCTGAAGCAGAACCAGTTTGAATTTGATGATCAGACCGTATTGAATACCGTGTTAATGGGGCATAAAAAAATGTGGGATGTCATGCACCAGCGTGACGCCATTTATGCCAATCCTGATGCTACCGAAGACGATTACATGAAAGCAGGAGAGCTGGAAGCAGAGTACGGTGAAATGGGCGGATATGAGTCGGAGAGCAATGCCGGTAACTTTTTAAGCGGTTTGGGCATCAAAGACGATATGCACCAGATGCTCATGAAGGATATTCCTTCCAACATGAAAGTGCGGGTGTTACTTGCGCAGGCATTGTTCGGCAACCCCGATATTCTGCTGCTTGATGAGCCTACCAACGGTCTGGATATTGAAACCATCGGATGGCTCGAAAATTTCCTCGCGGATTATGAGAATATCGTTTTGGTTGTGAGCCACGACCGTCACTTTTTAGATGCTGTATGTACGCACGTTGCCGATGTGGATCGCTCTAAGATCAAAATATTTACCGGTAACTATTCCTTCTGGTATGAGAGCTCTCAGCTGATGGCGCGCCAGATCGCAGACAAGAACAAAAAGATGGAAGAGAAGCGGAAAGATCTGCTCGATTTTATCGCGCGCTTTAGTGCCAACGCTTCCAAAAGTAAACAGGCGACCAGCCGTAAAAAAGCTCTGGAAAAATTAACGATCGAGGAAATCGAGCCCAGCTATCGCAAATATCCGGGCATCATCTTCCAGCCGCTCCGTGATGTGGGAAACCAGATCCTCAATGCCGAGAAGCTGAGCTCCAGCCTGGAAGACCGCCCGCTATTCAAAGATGTTACCTTTAGCGTCAACAAAGGCGATAAAATAGCTTTCATCAGCCGTGACCCGCTCGCCGTGACCCAGTTCTTCAATATCATCAATGAAAAAGCGACAGCGGATTCAGGCAGCTTCGAGTGGGGCACCACGATCACCAGGGCCTACCTGCCGGTAGAGAATGGAGAATATTTCCAGGAAGACCTCAACCTGATGGATTGGTTGCGCCAGTATGTGCCATCGCATGTTACAGACGTCGACGAGCCGTTCCTTCGCGGGTTCCTGGGCAAGATGCTTTTCAGCGGGGAGGACGTGATGAAGAAAACAACCGTATTGAGCGGGGGAGAGAAAGTGCGTTGCATGATCAGTAAAATGATGCTGCAAAATCCCAATTGCATCGTGCTCGACCAGCCTACCAACCACCTCGACCTGGAAAGTATCCAGAGCTTCAACGAACAGTGTACGGTGTATAGCGGTGTGGTATTGCTGACCAGCCATGACCATACCTTCATGCAAACAGTGGCCAACCGGATCATCGAGCTGACGCCTAAAGGCATTATCGACAGGCTGTCCACCTTTGATGAGTATCTCGAAGATGAGCGGGTGAAAGCACTGAGAGAAGAAATGTATGCATAGGGCTCAAAGATCTTATAAAGACGAAGGTACCTCAAAAGGGTACCTTTTTTCGTTTGTGACCGGAAGCCTGCGCGCTTGCAAACCTCTGAAGTATCACAAAAAGAGCCGCCTCCAGACGGAGGCGGCTCTATATAAAAAGATAAAACTGTAATTACTCTTTGTTACGGAGCTTACTGTGCTTTTTACCGTAGCCGAAATAAATGATCAGCCCGATAGCCAGCCAGATCGCTAAACGTTCCCAGCTTTCCACAGGTAGACCCGCCATCAGCGCTACGCACACAATGATACCCAGGATAGGAATCACAGGCACCAGCGGTGTTCTGAACCCGCGGATGGCATCCGGATTGGTTTTGCGCATCACGATCACACCGATACAAACCAGTGAGAAAGCAAACAGGGTACCGATACTTACCATATGTCCCAGGTCAGATACAGGAATAAAACCGGCAAACAAGCTCACAAAGATCATAAACACCACGTTGGTTTTCCATGGGGTTCTGTTCTTCGGGTGCAGGGTGCTGAAGAACTTTGGTAACAGACCATCTACGCTCATGCTGTAAAACACGCGGCTCTGGCCCATCAGCATCACCAGCATTACAGAAGTATAACCGGCAATGATCGCGATGGTCAGGCCTGAATTCAGGAAGGTATAACCGGTTTGCGCAAAGGCCGTAGTAACGGGGCTGGCATCACCGCGAAAAGCTGTGTAGTTTTCCAGACCTGTCAACACATAAGAAAACAGCACATATAATACGGTACAGATGGCCAGCGATCCGATAATACCAATAGGCATGCCTTTTTGCGGGTTCTTCGCTTCCTGGGCAGCCGTACTTACCGCATCAAAACCGATGAAGGCAAAGAACACTACGCCCGCACCTCTTAAAATACCGCTCCATCCGAAATGACCGAAATAATCGCTTGTAAAGAATTGTCCGAAGCTCATCTCGCCAGACTTCCACATCGTTTCTCCTGCGTTTTCAGGGATAAACGGCGTGTGATTCGCGGGATTGATAAAGCCCCATCCCAAAATAATAAATACCACTACCACCGATACCTTTAATATTACCAGCAGGTTATTCAGCAAAGCAGATTCTTTGGTACCTCTTATTAATAACAGCGACAACAGGCAAACGATAATAATGGCCGGCAGGTTAACGACGCCACCCATGCTTACGCCATTGACTTCATCCCAGGGGCCGTAGAGCAGCGCCTTCGGAAGATGAATGCCTACAGAGTCCAAAAACTTACCCATGTACTGGGACCAGCTAACCGCCACCGTCGCGGCACCTAATGCATATTCCAGGACCAGATCCCAGCCAATGATCCATGCAATGAATTCTCCCATGGTGGCATAACTATAAGTATATGCACTACCCGCTACGGGGATCATGCTCGCAAACTCGGCGTAGCACAAGCCTGCGAACGCGCAACCAACGGCAGCAATGATAAAAGAGAATACAACGGCCGGCCCCGCATTGTCAGCGGCAGTGATACCTGTCAACGAAAAAAGTCCGGCTCCGATAATCGCTCCAATACCCAATGCCACAAGGCCGCCCGCGCTTAACGTACGCTTTAATCCTTTTTCTGAGTCACTGGCTTCTGTCAATAAAATGCTTAACGGTTTTTTAGTAAATAATCCCATAAGTATCTACTTTGAGGTGGTATATTATTTTTTATAAATTGATTTGACGACCGAAAAATAAGGAATAATTGCAAATGCCTTAACAAAACTTTTGGAAGTTACGTAGAATATCCGCTACTTTACCGAGTTTTACCAGGTTGCAAAAGCTAATTTCGAGAACATTATAATATATTATGACCAAAAAAAAAGCAGGACTGATCGCGTTGATCCTTTTTACTTTAGTAGCTGTGTTACATGTATTCAGCTTTGAGATCCGGCCTTTGCCGGACGCGCTGTTGTTTACTTCCCGTTGGGTGCTGATCGGCGCTTTATTCCTGTTTGCTTTTACAAAAAAATCCCTGACCACCTGGATACTCGTAGCGATGGCGCTGGGAGTGGAGATAGGGGTCGACTTTCCGGCATTCTCACAAAACCTGCAATTTCTTAGTAAGATATTCCTGCGGCTGGTCAAAACCATAGTTGCTCCATTATTGTTTGCCACGCTCGTCGTGGGCATCGCCAGCCACAGCAACCTGAAGCAGGTAGGCCGGATGGGATGGAAATCGCTGCTGTATTTTGAAGTAGTGACCACTTTCGCACTGATCATCGGGCTCATCTTTATTAATCTGACGCAAGCCGGCTCAGGCATTGTGGTTCCCGAAGCGCTGTTACATGATCTGCCAACAGCCGTTCCCAAGACCTGGCAGGATCATATCATTGACATTTTTCCTGAAAACATCATCAAGTCCATCTATGAAGGCAACGTATTACCGATTGTAGTATTCAGCGTGATATTCGGTATAGCGCTCGCCATGTTGTCGGAGCAGCGCAAGCGCCCGCTCATCGAGTTTACCGAAAGCCTGGCCGAGACGATGTTCAAGTTCACCAATATCATCATGTACTTTGCGCCTTTTGGCGTGGGGGCAGCCATTGCGGTAACAGTAGGTCACCTGGGAATTGATATCTTAAAAAACCTCGCTTTGCTGCTGGTCACTTTATACCTTGCTCTTTTTTGTTTCCTCCTGTTTGTGTTGCTGCCGGTGGCGCTCTTTATTGCCAAAATACCGGTAAAGAAATTTATCCAGGCTGTGCGGGAGCCGGTGTCCATCGCCTTTGCCACTACCAGCTCCGACTCCGCCTTGCCCAAGGCTTTGGAAAACATGGAAAAATTTGGCGTGCCCCGCAAGATCGTATCCTTTGTAATACCCACGGGTTATACATTCAATCTCGATGGTACTACTCTGTACTTATCCCTGGCTTCTATATTTGTGGCCCAGGCGGTAGGTATCGATTTCTCTTTCGGTGAGCAATTGCTGATCGGTTTATCCCTGATGCTTACGAGCAAAGGGGTGGCCGCTGTACCGCGGGCTTCACTGGTGATTTTGATTGCTACAGCTCACACCTTTGGACTACCTTTGTGGCCCATTATGGCCATTTACGGGATCGATGAGCTGATGGACATGGCCAGAACGAGTGTCAATGTGATGGGAAATACCTTAGCCAGTTGCGTAATTGCCAGGTGGGAAGGGGAATTTGATGATCTTAAAGCGCAGACATTCACCGATCAGTAGAAATTAGATAATATTTATCAGGGTGTCATAAACTATTTATGCAGATGTTTGTTGATACCCTCGGCTGCCCAAACCGGTTGTAGCTGCTTAAAAAATTGGAACAGAACGATAAAACAAAGTCATGATTGAGTTATTGAGCACAGCATTTCAGTGGACAGATTTACTACAACCACAGTGGTATATTGAGAATGGCGGTTTATGGCTGTTGTTATTTGTTGTATTCGCAGAAACAGGCTTATTCGCCGGCTTCTTCCTCCCGGGAGATACCCTGTTGTTCGTAGCAGGTATTTATGCGCATAAGATCGGTGAGGGTGTTACAGCCCAGCCAGGCCTTGCTTACCAGTTCATGAAACTATTTGGACTCGGGCATATCCAGAATGAGTGGGTCGACCTGATTGTTTTGTGGGCGTTGATTTCGTTCTGCGGTATTGTTGGGAATATGGTAGGTTACTGGACGGGACGCAAGGTAGGTCCGGCTATGTACAACTGGAAAGAAAACTTCTTCTTCAAAAGAAAATACCTGGAGCAGGCGCACGATTTTTACGAAAAGAACGGTGGCGGCGCGATCATCGTCGCGCGATTCCTTCCTTTTATCAGGACCTTTGCGCCGATCATCGCCGGTATTGTACACATGGAGCGTGCGAAGTTCATGTTCTATAATATTGTCGGCTGTGTAGCCTGGGTGTTCAGTATGATCTTTGCCGGCCACTTCCTGCAAAAATGGCTCATGAGCGCTTTCGGGTTCGACTTAAAAGAACACCTTGAAATCATCATTATCGGCATCGTGGTCATCACCACGCTTCCAGTGATCCTGAAGATCGTCAAAGGCGGTAAAAAAAGTAAGGAGACATTGATCCAGGAAGCCCGCGAAGAAAGAATCGATAATATCATTGAAGAGAAGCAAAAGGATTAATCATTCCCTTTTCACTGACCTTATGATCTAATGCGTGATGATGGTGCTACCTTATAAGATCTGAAGCAGGTTCTTTCCGATCTGATCAATCGTCATACAGATGATCTCTGCCGGCGCTCCGTCGAATACTTTCTTACGCTCGATAACCTGATCCCCCGACAAAATACAATAAAACATAGTGCCGACAGGCTTATCCGGGGACTCGCTTCCGCCGGGCGTTGTTAAACCGGTAATGGCTACCGAGATATCAGCCGGTATCAGGGATTTGATCTGTTTAGCCATTTCGCGGGTGACTTCCGGCGATTCCGCTGTATATGTTTCGATCAGCTCAGGGCTGATCCGGAGCAGGTCTTTTTTTACACAAGCATCGTAACATACCAGACCGCCTTTCAGCACATCACCCGAGTAATCAGTCCGCGAAAACTCATACGCCAGCCTCCCTGCGGTGGCGCTTTCGGCAAACACAATCGTTAGCCCCCGTTCAGAAAGGAGGCGGCTGCACTCTTCAATCAATACATTATTCATCGCTTTCATTCTTTTCAAGGTTATGACTTTTGCTTTTGTGCAGATCGTCGGCAGAGTCGATAGAGTGGGAGCGGTGAATGTCTCCTTCTTTCTCTGCCCTGTCTGCAATCCGCTGGTAAAACTGGTGGAGCGTATCCAGCTCCTCTTCGGTCAGGTCTTCAATATCCACCATCCGGTTGCTGGCCCGGTGACTGGCCGCGATCAGTTCGTTCAATTTTAATTGAATCGCTTTGCTGTCTTTATTTTGTGTCTTTTGGATCAGGAATACCATCAAAAAGGTAACAATCGTTGTGCCCGTGTTGATGACCAGTTGCCAGGTATCTGAAAATCCAAAAATAGGGCCGGATATCACCCAAACGAGGATGGTTCCTGCTGCGATGCCGAAGGCCCAGGAAGATCCGGTCCATAACGTGATTTTGTTCGCTATTTTTTCGAAGCCGCTTTTTTTCTTCATAGTTTTTTTATTTTAACACCCTTTGAAAACCGCGTATTATTTGCTCAACAGGGTACCATTTTCCCCTATGCAGGCGTCAGTACCGGTGACCTACGGCGTGTCGGTATCTCTATGCATTATTGCCGATCCCGGAAAGTTTCATAGTCGGTTTTGTGCTGCTGACAGCGTTTCGTTTTTAAGAAACCCACCACTGTAACGGCTCGCGTTCGTGGTATTGCAGATATCATTAAAGTGTTCAACAGATGTTGACCTTCTTCCGTTAGCATTTATATTGCTATCATCCGGGGCTTCTTCCCCAAAACGATCAATAACGATGCCAGTGTAAAGGCTAATCCGCCCTCGCCCAGGGATATAAATATTTTATAAATGGCTATATCACTGGAATGGATTTTTAGTTAGTTTTACTGAATGAGTGATTTTGAATTATCTCCTGGGGAAGAAAAGCAAGCATTACTCGCGGCCATCATTGACTCATCCGAAGATGCCATTATCAGTAAGACGCTCCAGGGAATCATTATCAGTTGGAACGCGGCGGCAGAGCGCTTGTTTGGTTACCGGGAATCGGAGGCGATCGGAAACCATATCTCTATGATCATACCGGCCGGCCGGCTGCATGAAGAGGAGTATATCATCGGCGAGGTGAGCAGTGGTCGGCGGATACAACATTTTGAAACCATCAGGAAGACCAAGGGGGGAGCGGAGATTCCCTTGTCGCTTTCCATATCGCCGGTAAAAGACAGCAACGGACGTGTGATCGGTGCGTCCAAAATTGCCCGTGACATCACCGCTCAGAAAAAGGCAGCCGAGAAGCAAAATATGCTGGCCGCCATCGTTAATAATACAGACGATGTGATTGTCAGCAAAACTTTGAAAGGGATCATCACGAGCTGGAACAAGGCAGCCGAAAGGCTTTTTGGCTATACGGAAAAAGAAGCCATTGGCCAGCATATCTCCCTGATCATTCCTGAAGATCGTTTGCCTGAAGAGGATTATATCATGGGCGAGATCACCAGGGGTAATAATATTGTCAACTTTGAAACGTTGAGGGTCTGTAAAAGCGGTGTGTTGATCCCGATCTCGCTGACCATTTCCCCGATCCTGGATGAAAAGGGAGCTATTATTGGTGCTTCGAAGATCGCGCGCGATATTACCGAGCGCCTGGCAGTATTGGAGGAAAAGGAACGGTTATACGCCGAAGTGAAACGATTGAATGAGCGAAAAGATGAGTTTATCGCCATGACGACCCATGAGCTCAAGACGCCCATCACTTCATTGAGTGGATTTCTGCAGCTGCTGAAGGCGCACAAAGAGGACGCTGTTACCGCCGACCGGCTGGTAAACCGGTGCATCAAACAGGTGGATAAATTGTCCTTGCTGATCAACGATCTGCTGGAGTTTTCACAGGCGAGCGCCGATCAGTTGCGGCTCCGCTGTGCCCCTTTTGATGTGATTACCTTGTTAAAAGATATCCTCGAATCCTATAAAGGCATAGCTTCGCATACTCTTGAGTTTCAGGGGCCTGACGAGCTCCCGTTAGAGGCGGATGCGCTTCGGCTGGAACAGGTGATTGTAAACCTGATTTCCAACGCCATTAAGTACTCTCCGGGCGGCGGCGTGGTAAAAGTTGAGGCAGGTGACAGAGATGGCAATGTTTTTGTTAGTATAACGGACAATGGACTAGGCATATGTCCGGAACTGATAGGTAATCTGTTCAGCCAGTTCTACCGGGCTGTGGAGCCGTCCCATAATATTCCGGGATTAGGGATGGGTTTATTTATATCAAAACAAATTATTGAACGTCATAACGGTACAATCAGCGTGAAAAGCGAAAAAGGAAAAGGCTCCACTTTTGAGTTTATACTTCCTAAGTATTCACAAAAGACCAATTTAAAGCAGGAAGTTGATGAAATATAAAAATGTTGTAGTAGTTGAAGATGACATGGACATTCGCGAGGTGATCTCCCTGGTGCTGGACGGGGATTCCTACAAGCTAACCATGTGTCCCACTGCCAGTGCTTTCAACGCGGAGATGACCAAAGGCCTGCCCGATGTCATCGTCCTGGATATCATGCTTCCCGATGGAAACGGGATGGACATCTGCCAGCAGATAAAAAATGATCCGGACGCCCGCCATGTGCCGGTGCTGCTCATGTCTGCACATCAAAACGAATCAACATTGAAAAGCGGCGCCAACGCTTTTATCGCCAAACCTTTCAATATTGACTCATTCAAGTCGATGGTTGAAAGTTTCCTTTAGGTATATCAATGATGTAGCTTATTAGCCTTTCCTGTAAGACAGACCCGGATAGAGCTCCTGTTTTTGAACAAGCCTGGTCAGGCTTCGTTTAATAGCCGCAAAGTAAGATCGTCCCTATGCCCGCCGTAAAACCTGTTAAGCACTTTTTCGAATAACGGCTCTGCCGGAGCCACCTGCGCAAACAACGTCATAGAAGATCTTAATTTCATACTATCAATGCTTCCAAAAATGCGCACAGGATCGCTCGTTTCCAGCGCCAGTAACTCTTTACACAGGTTTAAAAGCCTGGGGCCTAATACAGGGTCCTTCAGATAAGTGACCGCTTCGTCTTTTCCCTGGATCGCGAAAAATGTTGCTGTCTGGCTGCGGCCCAGGCCCGACAATTGGGGAAAGATGAACCACATCCAGTGGCTCATCTTTCGCCCGCTTTTGATTTCCCTCAGGGCTGTTTCATACATACCTTCCTGCGCGTCCAGGAACCTGGACAAGTTGCTTGTGTGATTCATCGTTGATTGGATTTTAAGGCCCAGGCCACCAGCAATGGCTGCATCAAGAGGCGCGCGAATCTTTTCTTATTAGTGTTCAACCCGAAAGCGCTTTTCTTGTTTTGATACTGTGCTACATTGCCGGGAAATACGCCAACAAAAAAAGCAGCAGCAATACGCCCCACGATCTGCCGGTAGGGCTGCGGCGCCGCAATGACGGCCGTTCCCAAAGCGATCTCTGCGATCCCGGAGCCGATCACTACCGTGTCTTTCTTAAGGAGCAGGCTTTTGGGCACCTGCGCCCGGAAGGGTTTTCTCCCGATGGTCAGATGGCCAATTCCGGCTCCGATCAACATGGCGCCTAAAGTGATCCTGGATAAATAATTTTTATTCATTTGTGTGCTCATAGTAAATAAGGTTTAATAGTATTTGTAGGTGTTTAATGATCAATGGGCAATCAGCACTGGTGCCGCTTTAGAATAACAGTGCTTTTCGTCCGCTGCCAGCAGTGAAAGATGTTTGCTGATAATAGGTGGATTACCTGCTGCTACTACGTCCCAGCAGCTTCCATACTGCCAGGCCCGCCAGCATCATTAGGGCCGTGGGGACGGCTTTAGGGATCTTAGGAAGCAGGGTCTTGCCATGAACGCCCATATTGCCGCCCGATGGCTGTAGTACATTGCCCGGGCTGTCTTCGTCTTTGTTGGCCACTTTCATGATGCCTCTCATGGCCATCGCAGATAGTCCGCGGATCAGGCCCGGGGTAAACTGGTAGAGCCTTTTAGAAATAAAAGAAAACCAATCAGGGTACGTTGCCTGCGTGGGATGAAGCGCCACCCTTACTATGGCATGGGCCAGATCGTGGGGGTCAAACGCCGGTGGCGGCGTGCTTAATTTAATGCCCGAATAATTCGCTGCATGTTCGATGCCCGCTGATTGCTGGAAGCCCGGATACATCGCACAGATATGAATATCAGGATAGGCCGAAAACTCTGCCTGTAGTCCTTCTACCAATCCGCGTATGCCAAACTTCGATGCGGTGTAGGCAGTGCCATATGGTGCAGGCATCCATCCGCCAATCGAAATATTATTGATCAATACGCCTTTTCCCTGCTTCTTGAAAACAGGCAACACTGTATGTGCTGCATGCACATAGCCCATCAGGTTGATCCGGATGATCTGATCGATCACCTCGATAGGCGTGTCTTCAAAAGGTCCGAAGGATAATACCCCGGCGTTGCTCACCCAATAATCGATACGGTTATTGAGTTTCAAAGCCTCTGTCGCCAATAGTTGTACTTCGGAAGCGACGGATACATCGGTAGGTACTGCCATCACTTTTACGCCCGACAGCCGGCAGATAGAAGCTGCGAACTCTAAAGACTCTTTCCCTCTTGCTGCCAGCACCAGGTTAGCGCCACATTTAGCAAATGCCTGTGCAGTGGCTTTGCCTACACCGCTGGAAGCGCCGGTGATCACTACCGTCGCGCCTTTCAGCCGATGTTCTTTTCTTGTGTTGTTCATGCTGTATTAACTTTCAAAATTCAGACCATAAAGGCATTGGCAATCATAGAAAATAGAAAGACGCCGGAAGTTGAAAAGTTAAAGGGGTTGTGGCGGCGCAGACGCAGATGTGTTTATGCACGAATGCGCCCTGTTGCCTGTAGACTGCAAGGGGATTTTGTTCAGGAAACATATGCAGCCTTTGTACGGGCAGGGGGGCGTGGTTCGTCTGACTCTGCCCGAAAGGTGCAGGCGGGCGGGGCGGTCAGGCCAGTTGTATGGTTCGTGGTATTGCCTTCTCGTCGTTGTGGCTGCTCTGGAGATTGACTTAAGAGTTCTGAAATGCCAGTTTTACCAGGGCTCACCAACTTTTCTATACACTTCCAGTTTTTTAATAATTAAATCCTTATATGCCGGATACTCCTGTGTATTAAAGGCTCGAAACATACCTTTTTGATATTTTTGGGCTTCTGTTATAGTGATAGGCGTTTGCCATTCTATATAAAAATAATAAGCAGTATCATCGTAGTTTGCGGTATCCCGGTAAAAAAACTGGTGATGAGGTTCAATAGACATATTAGAATGTGCAATACCACCCCATATCGATTGTGGTTTCAGTGTTAACGCGTTGTATAATAAAGAAAAAGGTTTACCTATATAATCACTACGATGCTGGTTGATCCATTCTTGCTGCGCTTGTTGTGCTGCTTCCGTTTGAGCCCAAGTAATACCACTGAACAGGAGCATGTGCAAGAGAATTAAGATCGTCTTTTTCATCATAAACCAGAATTTTATAGATAGAGACCCGTTGTCTCAAGGGGCATTTCGTTATGTTTTTTTAAGCACTTTTTAGCTATTTCAAACGGGCGCTTGCGACCACATTGTTTATGATAACGATCGGTGTGCAGCAGACTCGTATTGATGTCCAAAAACGCGAGGGTTAACAAACGCGACTTTTAGAATCGAATATTGATTTAGTCTTCGTGGTTTACCAGGGTTCGCCCACTTTTCTATATACTTCGAGCTTCTCAATGATTAGATCCTTATAGGCTGGATACTCCTGTTGATTAAAAGCTCGAAACATATCTTTTTGATATTTTTGAGACTCTGCTATAGGGATGGGAGTTTGCCAAGTGATATAAAAAAAATAGGCTGTATCATCATAGTTCGCTGTGTCGCGATAAAAGAATTTATGAGTGGGTTCAATAGACATATCAGAATGTGCAATCCCTCCCCACACTGATTGCGGTTTAAGTGTTAACGCGTTGTATAATAAAGAAAAAGGTTTACCTATATAATCACTACGATGTTGATAGATCCATTCTTGCTGCGCTTGTTGCGCTGCCTCCGTTTGAGCCCAAGTAATACCACTGAACAGGAGCATTTGCAAGAGAAATAAGATCGTCTTTTTCATCATAAACCAGAATTTATAGATAGATACGCGTTGTCTCAATGGGCATTTCCTAATGGTTTTTTTAAGCACTTTTTAGCTATTTCAAACGGGCGCTTGCGACCGATAGCGATCGGTGTGCAGCCGACTCATACCGATGTCCAAAAACCCGAAGGTTAACAAACGCGACTTTTCGAATCGAATATTAATTTAGTCTTCGTGGTTTACCAGGGTTCGCCCACTTTTCTATATACTTCGAGCTTCTCAATAATTAAATCCTTATAGGCTGGATACTCCTGTGTATTAAAAGCACGAAACAAATGTTTTTGATATTTTTGGGCTTCCGTTCTAGCGATAGGAGTTTGCCATTCTATATAAAAGTAATAAGCAGTATCCTGATAATTAGCCGTATCCCTGTAAAAAAACTGGTGATCAGGTTCAATAGACCTGTTAGAATGAGCAATCCCTCCCCGCACTGATTGTGGTTTCAGCGTCAACGCACTATACAGCAAAGAAAAAGGTTTACCTATATAATCACTACGATGTTGGTAGATCCATTCTTGCTGCGCTTGTTGTGCTGCTTCCGTTTGAGCGCAAATAATATCGCTGAATAGGCGCATATGCAAAAGAATTAAGATCGTCTTTTTCATCATAAACTAGACCTTTTATAGACAGGTACCCGTTGTCTCAAAGGGCATTTCGTTATGTTGTCTTCAATACGGGATTTCAAGGAACACTTTGCCTTGCCAATCGATTTGCTTTGCCTGACTCCAATCGAGCCTAACGATTGAAGATCCTCCTTGAACATTAATCGCCATCGTTTCATTTTTATAGACACCTCCAGAAGCATGAAGCCAATCCCGAATCTTTTCTGCATCAGCCGACACATTAGTGAGATTTTGAGGGCTGGAACTGACGTCATACCGTCGGCAAGACGCAATACAGGCCAATAATGAAAAAAAGAATAGTATTCTCACAAGTAAGTTGGTAGAACTCATTGAAGTAATTAATTTAAGGTTGAAGGCATATAAGTTTGGGCTCGAGACATGAAAATAAGCAACGAGTATTAAATCTCCAAATTATTATCACTTCATGGTGAATTTATCAGTCGACTGACTAAACTAAAAACTCTCAAGGATTATATTGATCCATCTTGTTCAAAACCTTCAAGTATTCCGTTCTTACCGCTCGTCAAGATCAAAACGGCTACTGAGATTTTTCCGTTCCGGTTTATTTCCGTTCGGCTGGTTGAGGGAGATTGGGAGGTGAGAGCGTTTTAGAGGTACGTTGGAAATAATTTTGTGAAATAACAAAAAGGCTCCCCGTTGAAACAGGGAATCCTTACTTAAACTAATTGCCTATGAAAATCGGTAAACTTATTTAGGTGCAATGTCGGCGTCTGTGATGGCGATCGTGCAAATTGCTTTATATCCTTTCCATTTATTACCTGTCTTTGGGTGCCTCCACATACTCATGTCCGCTAAATTCTTAGTTACTTTCAAATCCTCCCGGGACGGTATTTCAACTGAAATTTGCCCATCTCCCAACGGCGGCTCACATTTATTCGCTCCTGAAACACCTAGCCCACCGTACTCATAGATAATTTTTTCACTATTTGAAGGAACTCGTACCTTCTGGTTCACAAGGATTTCGTAATATGATTCATTCTCTACGATCATCTTATAGTCATTGTAAGGATCGCATGAAATGAAACCGAAAGATAAGATTACTGACAAATAAAGGTGCAACCGATTTATTTTCATATTTTTAAGTATTATTAATAACCATATGACATTCGTAATGAGTCATATCCTGCTGAAGTATTACCTAAGCCGGACGGCAAAAAAGATTTCAATTTTGCCATCAATGATGCTGCAGTCGTTGTGTTTCAATCCATTTGACTATAGATGATACCAATTGAATACCCTTGAATATTGTCCGTTAGGTTATCATTGAGATTATTGTCTTCGTTATAGTCGTTATCATCGCAAATATCTTGTAAAAAACCGGGAGGAATATGTTCATTATCAAAGGTTCGCAGCTCGCAAGGAAAATATCCGCTAATGGACCAGGAATCCTTACTAAACTAATTACCTATGAAAATCGGTAAACTTATTTAGGTGCAATGTCGGCGTCTGTGATTACCGTACGACATTCAATTTCTGTTTTACGTGCGCCCGCATCCTTTTTGGAAGTCCAGCTTGCATCTGTATTTAAATCTTTTGCCACTTTTAACATTGCGTTGTACAATCTCGACGGAAAGGGAGTCTACCTCAATTCTAGCACATTGCCCTTCTGCGTAGAAAAGATCACTTGAAGAATTAAACTCAAAAATAGTGGCCTGACTATTTGAAGAGACCAAAAAAACTTCCCTAAGCTTTCTAGAAGGTCGTTCACCAAACAAGCTAATTTTAAGCTCATGCGTCGATCATTTTCAACGATTTTTTTAGAATTAAAGTCTCGACTACAGCCAATCAATGTCAATGAGTAATAGCAAGAATGTTGAATATGTATGCTTTCATAAAAGTATTTTACATATGAATTAATATCCGTAGGACGCTCTTAATAAATCAAAGTTTGCAATGTATTGCCAGATGGAAATCGCTGAAACTACTTAGTTGCAATGTCGGCGTCTGTTATTGTTAACTTACATTCTACATCAATACCGTTAGAGCTTGATTTTTTCGAGAACACCCAATTGTTACTGTTGGAAGCGTTTTTTGTAACTTTCAAGTTGTTATTGTTTGGAATAACGATGGCTACAGAGTCGTTATTTGAAAAAATGCAATTTTCTGAACTTGCATAGAGCGGTCCGCTTTTAGACGTGAGATTTTCAATTACAGTTTCACTATTCATTTCGATAGTATAACTTTCCCTTTCTTTTCCGGAGTAAGGTTTATCAAATATCAAAACCTTAATACTCTTTGTCGAAGAATTCTGAATTATCTTCCTTGAGTTTGAAGATTTATCACA
Source organism: Niabella sp. ZPM-14 (assembly GCF_055693045.2). Lineage (NCBI taxonomy): Bacteria > Pseudomonadati > Bacteroidota > Chitinophagia > Chitinophagales > Chitinophagaceae > Niabella > Niabella sp. ZPM-14. The sequence continues at coordinate 675,158 of NZ_CM181148.1, read as the reverse complement.
AGCAAATAACAAAACAGAAACTAATAGGCAAATTCCAATAACAGGCTTATTCATATTTTGAAGTTTTAATATCCATAGGAGGCTCTTAATGCATCATAGCCGGTCAACGTATTAATCGGAGTAGTATTGTTAGGCAAATTATTTCTAAGTTTATTTATCAAAGTAGCTGGTGAGGAAGTACTGCCATCCAAATACCCATATATTGTTCCGATTGAATATCCGCTAACTGTATCAAGAACTGTAATAGTCTCATTCAATACTGATTCTGCAGCCTGGTTGTAATCGTTATTATCGAGCAAATCATGTAAAAAGCCTGCTGGAATATGCTGCCAATCGAAAATACTTCGCGTCTCAGCTCCTCTGTTCTCACCTACGGCATACCAGCTATTATTAAAAACTGACGCTCCGTGATTGCCAAAAAATTCGGTGATTTGACTATGCGCATTGGGACCATATCTCCTATGCGCATACTCCCTCCCCATAAAATATCCCCACATTTCTATTAAATCGGTGCGCTCGACGCCAGGATCACCGGCGAGACCATAAGGATTTCCCCTTCCAACTCCATAGTCTGCAATGTACTTAATATTGTTTATCCACATTTCGGTAGTCGTCTTTCGATAATGGCTGGCATGCGCAAACTCATGATAAGCAATTTCCTTTATTTTATCTGTCGCAAAATCTCCTAATGTTGTTGTACCGGCCCATTTGTATCCGATGATAACATCCGGTGCGCTGGGCGCTAAAATACCTGCCAGGCCACCCACGCGGGTGTTTAGATAGTTGGTCACCGCAGCCGCATCCCAGATATTCCTGTTTTTTAAGTCATTCAGCATAGGCGTCGAGGCAGCCTCCGCAAAGGGTGTTACCAATATCTTGATATTGTCAGGTGGAGGAAGTATGCCATCATCAGCCGCGTATTCGTCAAATTCATACAGCGCGTTATTTACTGTAGCAGCTACATAGTACTTGGTATCGTCTCCATCGTTGCTCGTGTGCCGCTCATAGGAGATGTCAGCATTATTCATTCGTTCAGCAATATTGCCGTAAATATGTAACAGCGGTTTGGTATATTGATCTATAACTGTCCGATTCATTCCTCTTATTTCCTTTCTGTCGCTTGTAAAAACAACATTTTGAATTACGGGAAGGCGAATGCCAAAGGGCAATCTAAACCCTCTAATTGATCCGGTAGCTTTGAAGCAGCCAAACCGGTTGGTTTGAGCGATTACCCGTTGACCATTTGGACCCAATATTTCTACCTTAACGTCTGCCACACCTTCGTAAGCCACTCCGCCATTGCCCCATTGCGTTTCTTCAACGGTAATCCTTCCGCTCGGGTAATTGACGTCCGTATTTCTGCTACAACTATTATAAGTAACCGTATTGGGTACAGGGCGCGGGTCAGCCGGCCGCAAGGGAGTGGGCGCTGGTGGTGGTGGCGGCGGTGGCGGTGGTGGTAGTGGGGGTGTGCCCTGACAGTCAATGTCATTAATGAGCTGCTGGTTGCCTACACCAGTGCGATCTTCGTATAGAGCATCATTCCATTGATCACAATATGCCGGCAATAGAGGTATATTGATATTTCTTGGTATTGTGGCCTCACCAGCGCTGGAAAGCAAGTTGATATCCTTACCAGCGGCCGCAAACGCCATTTGAGCACCACGGCTTTCAAGATCCAACATCATCACCGTGTCCAAAATTTCATAAGGACAGTTAGGCTTCAGTTTATGATATGGTAAAAAGGTATACAGGGAGGTATAGTCGATTTTGCTGATGTCCAATGAATCGGTCGCGAGAGGATATGGATAAGTGGGAATATGGGCCGATTCCAGGGCATCCATATGTGCCTGAGTCTGCGGTTTAAATCGCATGTAAAGATGTGAAGGCACGATTTGCGATTCTCCGCCAGTCACCGAACGAGCTGAGGTAAGTTTGCGAAGATTCGACAAACTAAATGCGAAATCTCCTTTTTGATAGTCTCCGGTCTTCGCTTGTACCGGTTGCTCCACCGGAGCATTTTCATATTTATTACAGCTTATCAACAACACTGCAAAAGCAGCGCTGACGAGCAAAATGGCATTTTTCATCTTGATTTGAATTTTGATTTAAAAAAGCAGATTGTTTCATTGGTCACAGTTAATGGTTTTGGAAATGACATTGTAAATATATATTATGCTTTCTTCATGCGAACACTTTCACCAATCGTTTGGGCCTGCGAAAACCACCTTTTAGCAGATACAATTACACATACTTCATAATACTTCCCTATCTATACCCGGTCTTCTGCTTTGCCCTCCGCTCGAATGCTTTGTCCCCTGGTCGAAAGATCGGGGGTGTTATTTTGCGTCAATGATAGTCTGCGCTTTCGGCAATGATCAAGCCCCTCCATGGATGACCTGCTCCGTTACAGGATCAAAGCCAAAGCGCTGCTCTTAGAACTTTATACCAAGATCCTCGATGAATTAGTGAACTGCGCTCAACCAGGAACATGACCAAATTTGCTGTCTGACTTCCTTACCCATATTATACAGGCGTCGAACTACCTGATGAGAGGACGAATCATCAACTACGCTATTGGGTCATACGTGCATTGCCTTCGTCGTTACAGTTCGCCCTAACGTTTACACACGCGGGGAGATTTTATTTAGAAGGACCTTTTGGTACTTGTACGAGCGCGAGTGGCTTTTTGCTGGTCAGACCCGGGACGCTCGCCTGTACCTTTCGGGTAGGGTCAGACCAGGCATATGATCCGGCCATCCGTGGCATTGATCGCATTTTTTATGCGTCGCTATTATGTTTAGGGGCCGCAAATGGCATAATCCTTGCCTATCATCTGTTAATAGCCCTAAACAAAGTATCATGTCTGTTGGATATGGACGAATCAATAACCTACAATCATACAAATTATACAGTGTTTGGTAATATCAGTCAGGAGACAGTATCATGCAGGCGGTGATCAATGGGCGATTCATAAGTTGTTCTCTAAACCTATTTAAAATAAACGATTATGTGCTACAAATACGGAATTGAAATCTGCCAGGACGTTCTCACTTATCTTTCAGAGAACCGGTTTGATCAGGCGTTATCAGAGATAGAAGTGATGGAGCAGGAAGATGTTTCAGACAATCACTACCAGGAAATTAAAGACCTCCTGCATAAATATTATTTCTACGAAGACATCATCGTTGATAATAATACGGAAGCGGTCGCCGTGCAGGAACCCGCCACCACCACCAGTTTGCCGGATATATTGAAAGATCTTTGTTTCCGCATCATGCATTTCAACCAGGATCACTTACACACCGATACAGACACCAAGTGTTGACATAAAGGCGAAGCCAACCAAAAAGGTTGGCTTCTTTGTATCGCTACGATTTGTTATGCGCTGCTATGCCCACGGATCCATCACCACTTTTACACAGCCGTCCTCTTTTTGCTTGAAGATCTCGTATCCATGATCCACCTGCGACAGGGACAACCGATGCGTAATGATATCATCCAGCTTCACTCTTCCTTCCACCACATAATTCAATAGCGTATCGATGTACTTGTGTGCAGGCGCTTGCCCACCTTTCAGCACAATACCTTTATCAAAAAATTGCCCCACCGGAAAGTTATCGTAATGTGCAGGGTATACGCCCAACACAGATACAATACCTCCGCGGCGTACAGCGCTCATGCAAGCTTCCAGTACTTTGGGTGAACCTTTTTCAAAGTTCACTACGGCTTTCGCCCGGTCCCAGATATTCCGATCAGGCTCAAAACCAACCGCATCAATACATACATCGGCACCTCGTCCTTCAGTCAGATCGCGGATCTGTTGTACCACGTCTTTAGAGCCGTCATTCCATAACACGGTATCACACTCAGCGACCTGGCTCGCTTTATTTAAACGGTACTCGACGGTGTCTACGATGATCACTTTCCCGGCATTGCGTAAGTGTGCTGACTTCAGTGCCATCATGCCCACAGGCCCCGCACCAAAAATCGCCACGCTCTCACCGCCTTTCAACTCGCCCCAATCAACGCCGGTATAACCTGTAGGGAATATATCGGTGAGAAATAATACCTGTTCGTCCGTCAGGTTGTCCGGCACTTTCCGCGGACCATAGTCTGCATAAGGGACTCTTACATATTGCGCTTGTCCGCCATCATAACCACCATACAGATCTGTGTAGCCAAATAAGGCGCCGCCTTTCTCTGAGACGAGGCCGCCTTCCGGTCCGTAGTTTTCCGGGTTGCTGTTTTCGCAATGTCCCGGCAGGTGATGATCACAGAAAAAACAGTGGCCACAGGCTACGGGAAATGGAACCACTACGCGGTCGCCGCGCTGCAGGTTTTTCACGTTTTTGCCGACCTCTTCTACAATGCCCATGAACTCATGCCCGAGCACCATGTTTCGTGGTTGAGGAATGCCTCCGGAATAGATATGCAGATCTGATCCGCAGATGGCGGTGGAGGTTACTTTTAATATAATGTCTCGCTCGGTTTGTATCGTGGGATCATCGACGGTGTCGAATTTTATAGATCCCGGTCCATGTATAACTGCTGCTTTCATGGGATAGTGTCATTTAGAGGGTGATGAAAATTATTATAGTAAGCCTATGTGTCTGCAGGCTTTTGTGTGTTTTTCATGTTGTCGGCTGCGGCGCTGTCCGGCATCATATTGCTCATCGCGACGTTCATTTTATTTTTGAAGCCGGATACCACCTTGTCGTCATCGTTCATCAATGCGCGATACCCGTCTTGTGCAACATCTGCCGGATTGGAGAGTTTGCTTTTGTCCTGAACCGCTTTGGATTCAGTCATCTCTGCTTTATTAAAAAAGTCGGTATCCGTTGCGCCCGGCAGCAGTGCGGTCACTACGATCCCTTTATCTTTCACCTCGCTGCGGAGCGCTTCTGTAAAGGATTGCACAAATGCCTTCGTGCCGTGATATACGGATTGCCAGGGACCGGGTGTTTTCGCGGCGATAGAGGACAGGTTCAGGATCCTGCCGCTGCCTTGCAGCAACATATCCTGCAGGTACAGTTTTGTTAATACAATCAGTGAAGAGATGTTTAACTGCACAATAGCGAGTTCACGGTCTACATCCGTGTCTTCAAACAAACCGTATAGTCCCTGGCCGGCATTGTTCACGAGAATATCGATGTATAGATTTTGCTCCTTTGTTTGGCGATGAAGTTCAAATGCCGCCGATGGGTTGAACAGGTCTTTCGCGATCGTTACGACATCCACACCGGTGGTTTCCAACTGCACTTTCGCCTGGTTCAGCTCGGCTTCATGCCTGGCTACCAGCACAAGGTTATGCCCGTTGATGGCAAACTGTTTGGCCAGCTCAAAGCCAATGCCCTGGCTGCCTCCGGTAATAAGTACATATTTTTTCAGATCATTCATATCATATATTTTAGGTGATTCGATTAGGGATTTTCGCTATGCGGCATATCGACGGGCTTCGATTCGGGAGACCCTTTTTCTCTGAGCCAAATGGATAATAACACTAAAGACGCCACCGCCAGGAATTCACTTTGCCAGTTTTGAAAAGACTCAAACCAGAAACGGGGACCTGTAATGTACTGCTGCCAGGTTTCCGGTGACAGCCCCTTTTCTAACCGGTCCTCGTTAGCATCTTTCAGGCTTCCTGCAAAATGCAGACAGAGGCTAATGATGAAGAGCAGGGCAAACGCGATAGACAAAGAGTGCTTGTATAACGCCAGCCACCAGCCTCCTTTTTTAACCGGCCAGGGTGCATTGGGATGAGGTTCCGGCTCTTTATCTACATCCTCTTCGCCTTCTAATCCTTTGGACTCGCTGGAACCTTTCTGGCGAAGGAAAACGGTCAGCATTACATACAATGCCATTTGTAAGAATTCACTCTCCCAGTTCTCAAACGTTGCCTGGATAAAATGCCCGCTGGTCGCGTATTCGCGGAGTGCTATCACCGGTCGTCCTTCTTCGCGGCGTTGCTCATTGTCTGTCTTCCAGCCGGAAATGAACTGGGCTACTAAAAAAAGTAACATCAAGGTGAGCAGTACAATGCTCAGACTATTCCGATAAAAGAAACTGCTTCGACGCATATATATTCTGGCTTTAATGATAAAAAGCTATCTTAAGGCTGAACACACTTACCTGTACCGGTCACCGGCATAACTGTTACTTCAGCAGCCCCGTGCCTGCCTGATGTGATGTATGTCGCACGTCTGTGTTGTTGTGCTTCAGACGATCTTTTCGTATTCGTAATTTCCCTTGATCCGGCTATTCAGGTACTGGCCTTTGGAAAAGGCTTTTTTCATTTCTTCGTACACCCCGGGAGGCACGTCCTTATAGAGGTATACTGACCCGGACACATATTGTATCCTTAAAGAAAGGGTAGAGGCATCATACTCGAATTTGGCTATGACGGTCGAAGGCATAGTGCGGATCAATTCCCCGTTGCTACTGCAACATGTGTGCCGAGGTGCATGCAGCATCAGCGAACCATCCAGTGCCGGCAGCACCAGCAAACCAGGCCAAACACGACATGTCCCAAAAAGATCAGCAAGAGGTAGCGCGTCTTGTGGACTACCAGCCTGTGGGCGCTCGCGAGGAGGGTGACGCGCCAAACCAACGCAGCAAGGACGCCGCATATAGCCCCCATCAGCAGGCCATATTCCAGGCGGTCTGAATTGGGGAAATAATGCCACAGGTAGAAAAAAATTGCTGCAAAGCCCACACCGATGGCATAATGAATGGCCACGCCAAAAGCCTTCTGAAGCGCGGGTGTTTTCATCATTAAAAGATTCCCAAGTATTCTCGGTACATTAAATGTCTCGGGACCTGCTGTGGATACCAGCCTGATGAAAAGGGTCATGGCCAATGTGCTGACTACACCGGCGATCAGGACCTTTACTAAAATCAGAAGGGTGTCGTTCATCATATGCCTGTACAAATTTTTTATTAACTGTTGAACCGGTCGTTCAACTCTTCTTATATTGACAATATTACTGCCAGTCTCAGACCTCCGTAAAAAAGAGCGTGTATCTTCGGTCTGAAACTACAGACGTCAGAACAGGCTCTTGAAAAGTATGACTGGTTATGACTAAGCCGGAACCTTGCGCTCCATCTCGCGTTCCCATGCGCGATGCTTTGCGATATCCGCGATAAAGGCTTTGGGATCACCTTTCAGTGAAACACCTGGACCATCCTTTACGTAAGTGGCATCGAAGAATACCCGGGATTGGGCGGACCCTCCAATCGCTTTGCAATGGCGATATTGCTCGTTTACAAAATGGACTGCATCCGGTTCGTTCAGCAACGCCTGGGCATGTTGTTCATTACCGGGGATATAAACAGCATCATGAAGCACAGAAGCCGTATTAAACAAGGTCATGTCCACAGCTACAGCCGAGCCGTCGCTGGCCTTGATCGTGCCTAACCTTGGACCGATCAGCTTCATCAATGCGCCGCCGTCTGCCAACGCTTTCTTCAATTTGTTCAGCTCTGATATATCCACGCCATCAGTGGCAATGACCGCTATCTGCCGGCTTTTGATCGTGTTCTTTACCGTGCCCGCCATGCTTAAAGCTTCGGATCGTGGAATAGAAGGTTCCTTTTTAATCGATTCAAAATCTTTAGGCTTGCCATCGGCCGGTATTGCGCCGTTCTGCACGGGCATTGCCTTTTTGGGTTTGGGCAGACCGAGTTGGTTTGCCACATAGCCCGCCAGGTCCAGATCGATATTTGACAGGTTGTTCAACATTCTCTCGCGGATCGCGGGAATCGTGCATTTTGATAGCTCGAAGCTCAGCGCATCTTTGATATGTTGTTGCTCCGGCTCACTCTGGCTGTTGTAAAAAAGTTTAGCCTGGCTGAAATGATCGAAGAAGCTTCTGCTCCTTCCGCGGATCTTGTGACCGTCGATCTTTTCCTGGAAGCTCGTGAAGCCGCCTTCAGCTGCTTTCGCCATATAAGGACATCCGCCGCCGATGCTGTTGGGCGTATAACTGGCCTTCCCTTTGTTGACTTGCATCCGCATATGTGCCTCACGCTGGTTGTTGTGTACGGGAACCACAGGGCGGTTGATGGGGATCTCATGAAAGTTAGGACTGCCCAGGCGGGACAGCTGTGTATCTGTATAAGAGAAGAGCCTTCCCTGCAACAGGGGATCATTGGTGAAATCGATGCCGGGAACGATATGCCCCGGATGAAACGCTACCTGTTCGGTCTCTGCAAAGAAGTTATCCGGATTTCTGTTCAGCGTCAATGTGCCGACACGTTGAACCGGTACTAACTCTTCAGGAATGATCTTGGTCGGGTCAAGCAGGTCGAAGTCAAATTCACGTTCGTCTGATTCAGGCACCAGCTGCACGCCTAATTCCCATTCGGGGAAATGTCCTTGCTCGATGGCCTCCCAAAGGTCTCTGCGATGAAAGTCCGGGTCTTTACCTGAAATCTTCTGTGCTTCATCCCATGCCACGGAATGTACGCCCAGCAAGGGTTTCCAGTGAAATTTTACAAAGGTGCTTTTTCCTTTTTCGTTGACCAGGCGAAAAGTGTGCACACCAAAACCTTCCATCATCCGGAGGCTGCGGGGAATCGCTCTGTCACTCATAGCCCACATGATCATGTGCGTGCTTTCCGGCATCAGGGAAATAAAATCCCAGAACGTATCATGTGCGGTAGCGGCTTGTGGCATTTCGTTGTCCTGCTCAGGTTTTGCTGCATGGATGAGATCCGGAAATTTCATCGCGTCCTGTATGAAGAAGACAGGAATATTATTGCCTACGAGGTCAAAGTTGCCTTCCTGCGTATAAAATTTTACGGCGAATCCTCTCACGTCACGCGCCAGATCGGTAGAGCCCCGGGAACCGGCCACTGTGGAAAACCGCACAAACACCGGCGTTTCTCGATGGGTGTCGGTTAAGAATCCGGCCTTTGTATAAGGCGCCAGCGAGGTGTGTAATTTAAAGACGCCGTGAGCTCCGGCGCCGCGGGCATGTACAATACGTTCGGGAATACGTTCGTGATCAAAGTGTGTCATCTTCTCACGGAAAATAAAATCTTCCATCAAAGTGGCTCCGCGCTCACCGCTACGCAGTGAGTTATGATCATCGTTGATCCTGACACCATGATCGGTGGTCATGATCTGTTCCGTGGCATCACTGGTATGCTTAGAAAGATCCAGGATCTTTTCATTGGCTACTTTCTGTGGCTGTTTTTGTTTGGGCATAGTTTACAAATTAAAAAATGAAAGATGGGGTGATAACGCCATGTATCGTTTACAATCAATTAAAGCATCATAATATTCTACAGGTCGATAACGGGATTCCCGACGAAGACAAATGAAGATCATTATGGGTTAGAGATCAGCACGTTTTCACTGTTTTCGAGATAGAGTTAATGGCAATTTCTATACCAACGCATGCGAAGCAAATTCCGGACGCGGACTGATTTATGTGGACTATGTGTGGAGGACCGGGACGATGGGGAAAAAGTTCCACAATGCGGTAAAAGTTGAAAGATATAAATGATTGAATATAGGGCGTTCTTTTTCCGGCATCTGTATTGTAGCTGAGATCCTGACAGCCCAGGACTCACAAAAAAAAATACTTAACAAAAAACAATTTGTTATGAACAAGCTTAGCCATGAAAGAAAAAGTCAGCCGGATGTTGGTCCTAAAGTATGGTTTACCGGAAAGAGTTTAGATTATCTCGGAGAAGTGAAAATGCCGGTTTCGCTGGAAGAGTGGGAGTGGCATGAAGGGCAGGTAGAGGGATATCCCTGTTGCATCATCACCGATAAGCGCCAGGAGGCAACGCAGGCGGCTGATAAATTCGGACGTTGATCAATACAAAGCCGAATAAAAGCTGAAAGGCACTGGATCAGTGCACTTTCAGTTTATTGTACAGCGTTTTCCTGTCGATATTCAGGATTGCTGCTGCTTTCGTTTTATTGTATTTGACGCGTTTCAACACTTCCATTATTTTAGTGAACTCTGCTTTCTGCGTTACCACTTTCAGGTTGGTAGCATTAGCATCGCTCTCTGACACGGTTAAAGCGTCAGGGTCTGATGCAGCTACATCCTTGAGCAACATCAATTCACTTTTTAACAGATCGGGATCAATCCCCGCGCCTTCCGGCGTGTACAGGCACAATCGCTTGATAATGTTTTTCAATTCCCGCACATTGCCCGGCCAGGAGTACTCCTGTATGATCTCCAGCGCCGCATCAGACAGTGGTTCTATCTTTTTGCCGAGGTCTTTCTCTGCCATTTCAATAAAGTAATTGGCGAATAGCGGCAGGTCTTCAACCCGGTCGCGCAGCGGCGGAACAATGATTGTAAATTCATTCAGCCGGTGAAATAAGTCGTCCCGGAATTTTTGCTCTTTTACGAGACTGTATAAATTCTGGTTGGAAGCGACAATAATACGTACGTCAACAGGCTCTTCTTTGCTGTTGCCGACTTTCCGGATACGACGTTCCTGTATGGCCCGCAATAACAAGGCCTGCACGTTGTAGGAAAGGTTGCCGATCTCATCAAGAAATAAGGTGCCCTTGTTAGCCAGCTCAAAGGCGCCAGCCTTCACATGATCAGCGCCGGTGAAGGCGCCTTTCTCATGCCCGAACAATTCGCTCGCTGCCAGCTCTTTGGACAAGCTGCCACAGTCAACGGCAATATAAGGCCCGGATGCCCGGGTACTTTCATCGTGTAGCAAACGGGCCAGGCGTTCTTTACCTGTACCGGTTTCGCCAATAATGATAACATTGTAATTGGTGGGAGCGATAAGGCTGAGATTGGTATAGAGCATCTCTGCAGCCTGGCTTTTCCCTTTTACGTAAGTCGCTTCCGTAGTTTCTGTGCGCCTGGCTTGCGAAGCGGCTACAGGCTTGGCTTTGCGCGTAAATACATTATCAATCAATTCCAGGATCTTTTCGGGAAGCAATGGCTTCTCGAGATAATAAAAAGCGCCTGTCTTCATCAGATCTACTGCCACCTGCACACTGGCATAGCCGGTGATAAAGATGACAGAAGTGTTGGGCTGAACTGCTTTGATCTTTTCAAACATTTCTTTGCCCTGTATGTCATTCAAAACATAGTCGCAAAAAATGAGATCAAATTCTTTGGTTTGCAACAGCCGCAACGCTTCTTTCCCGGAGAGTGCCGTTGTTGTTTCGTAGTGATGCTTGGTGAGAAACGTGGAAAGTAACTTGCAGGTCGCGACATCATCATCAATGATCAATATCTTCTTCATTATGGATGGGGTTTGGAGGGTTCTACTTATTCAGTACTAAACCGTAAGTAACGCAAAAATTGTCGATTAAACAAATTAAAAGGCGTCTATTAACAAATGTCTAAGAAAGAAATGATGCTGAGATTACCTGCGAAAATTTGCTGGTTTATATCGACCGATGATCAGTGTTTGAACAGTGACCAACGACAGGTGTACTTTGCCTTGCAAGCCAGTGTTTTCAACATATTGATCTTTTTTAAAGTCAGTGCCAGCCTCATTTTCGTAGGTAGATCATCGGTTGGTTCTCTTGTGCTAATGAGAAATTTCATCTTCATTCTTCATGTGGAGTAATTGGTACCTGACCAGCTCGGTAAGACAAGACATGGCAGCGCGTGTGCCTCCTGAAGCGGCGAAGATGACCTGGTGCATATGAGGTGTTGCCAGATCGCCGATAGCATACACGCGATCTACAGTGGTTTTGAAATTGCGATCTACTTCAACGGATCCGTGGGGCGTCAGCAAACAGTTGAGGTCGATTGCCAGCTGATTGTTGAACTGCAGCTCAGGCTTGATGTAAACGGCCCGGACGACAACGCTTTGCCCGTTATCAAAGAGTACTTCAACTGCTTTATCTGCTTTGATCATCTCGTTCACCGGCGCGGTGTACACCTGTATGTTATTTTGATCCAGCCACTTTGAAAACAGCTCAGATACCTGTAAGGCACCATCGCTCAGGACGGAAAGATTTTTGTGCAGCGAATGCAGTAGTGGCAGCGTTTCTTCCAACTCTTTGCCATTCATCATCACCGCCATTGCATCGTTGCGCAATTCCCATCCATCACAATAGGGACAGGAAATCACTTCGCTGCCCCACAACGCCCGGAGACCGTGAATGTCCGGTAGTTTATCAGTCACGCCTGTGGCCAGCATGACAAAGCGGGACTTGTATTCATAGCCTGCTGCGGTCTGAAGCAGGAAGTCGGTATCTGTCTGACGGATCTCAATTACAAAGTCTTCCTGTAAGGTAACCCTGGGATAACGCTTCACCTGTTCTCTGGCGGTGCTTAATAATGCTGCAGGAGCAATGCTGTCCCGGCTGAAAATGTTATGGGCCATGCTGGCAAAACGGTTGCGATTCTTACCATGATCAAAGACCACGGTTTTGACATTGAAACGGCCCAATGTCAGTGCAGCGGACAGGCCTGCCGATGCTCCACCTACAATAGCTACATCATATTTCATACTCATTCTTTTGAGACCTGGTGAGTGACTCACACACGCACGATGGTTAACATTTAAGGAAGCGTCGTTTTAAAGAAGTATGTTGCCCGGCCCACAAGGCTCAGGCAAGCGCTTTACCGGTAGCCCCGGTAATGGTGAACAAGAGCTCTTCGATGCTGAAAGGCTTCAGCAAATAATATTCTGCTTTGGCCTTTTTAGCCAGCCCGGCGATGTTGTCATCGGCCGACAGGTAAATGATGGGGATATGCTTTAACTGGTCATTGTCTTTGAGCTGCAGCGTTGCGGCCATGCCTCCGCCACCGGGAAGAGAATTGTCCATGAGGATCAAAGCGGGTTGGCAATCATTCACTTTCTGAAGAAGATTTTTACTGTCGGTGAAAGTTTGCAGGTGCCATCCGTTTTCACTAATGATGCGCTGGCATATGGAAATCAGCGCCCGATCGTCATCAAACAGAGCGATCGTCTTCGTGGCGGAGTGAGAATACTGTGGATCATTACTCATACAAATGTCAATTTAAATGGCAGTTAAGCAGTCCCTTCACTTACTATAAAGCTAAAAAAGCTGTCTCCTGAAAGCCTGTTATTTTCACACTACTGCAACGGGTACAAGGGGCACAAAGCTAGTGATTTACCGCATCCCTCTGTTGTTTATTATCTGTTGTGTGAAACCATGCTTTCGAAGACGGCTTTTCTACTGAATACATCGGGCTGGCTACATAGCCTCCAGGTTAATATCTTGTTTGGCCAGGTCGGTAAGAAGCTGATCACAATTCTTTTCCTGTTCCAAAATGTTCAGGAGATGATCCAGGGCGGGCTTCATGTCCAGCGCCTTGGCGTAGGTGGCCAAGGTGCCGTAAGTAGCAATTTCATAATGCTCTACTTTCTGTGCAGCGCCGATGATACCTGCGTCTCTTACAGCGCCGGGTGTGGTTTCCTTCATGATGCTTTCCGCTTCTTCGAGCAGGCCCTGCATCGCGTCGCATTTCTTGGCTTGTGCTTTTTTACCCATCGATTCAAATACTTCTTCCAGCATGCTCACATGTCCTTCTGTTTCTTTCTGGTGGGTATCGATAGCATTTTTAAGGTCGGGAGATGACGCTTGTTTGGACATCTTAGGCAATGCTTTTGCAAGCGCTTTTTCAGCCCAGTAAATGTCTTTCAAACCGTGTTCAAGAAGATCTGCCAATTGAGTTGCTGCGTCTTTTTTAGGAGCGGCTTTCTTGGCGGCTGCTTTTTTAGGAGCTGCTTTTTTGGAAGCGGCCTTTTTGGGTGCCGATTTTGCTTTTGCCATACAATAGAATTTATTTAAGGATAATGATTAAAAAACAAGATTAAAAAGCTTCCATGGTAAAACCATCGTAGTCGCTGGTCTTCTTATCAGTGATGATCCTGGTGCGCCGGCCGTTGACCAGCTCTTCATGCCACTGCCATTCAGAAAAGTTAATGGAAGCGGTTACTGTAGGAAGAAACGCGATAGCGCTGCCTGTAAACAGGACGGGCATGGTTCTGCCTTCTTCGCTGTTAAAATTGGAATCGGTATTGAAGATTCTCATGATCGTATTTTTTCAGGGTAATAAAAAAGCAGTGAACTCATGGTGTCGCTGCTGCCCGCAGTGGCTATTGTGCCACCACATCTCTCAATCGTTTGATCCCGTCGTGGGAAACCAGGAGTGCTGATTTCTGACTTCTGATCAGCTCTTTGGTCCTCGGCATCAGGTCTTCATCGTCCAGCGCCATCTGATAGGCCTTTTGCGCAGCGTCTTCGCCGGCTTCACAATTGTTGAGCACAGTTTCCCTGTCGCCTCCCGTGAAGAGTGCCTTCACGTCCATCCATCCGCGGTAAAGTTTGCCAGATACTGTGGTGCCGTCGGCGGGAGTGCCGCCATATTCTACTACGAGGTCTTCCAGTTCTCTTTTATACTCCTGGCTGTCTGCAATCATTCCACTGAAAAATGCTTTCAGATCTGAGTCCTGATGATCTTTTAGTTCGTCTATAGCTTTCTGGTAACCGGCAATCCGGTCATTGTTTATTTTGATAAGGTCGTTCAAAGCGCTGATACAAGCTGCGTGTTCCATGTTTAGAGTCTTTAGAGGTTAAATAAATTGGAGGGTAAAGAATTCTTTAGTGGTGATAAAAGTTCAATTAGTATACCAAAAAATGTTGGCGCAGCGGTTTTTAGAAAAAAGAACCAAATATTTTTCAGCATGGATCTTTAAGGACAGCTGAACCTTTCAACAACACGAAGGCATGTTGGTGAAAAACGAAACGCCTCCTGTGGAAACAGGAGGCGGATATTTACTCTAAATCTTAAAATACTTATGTTACTTGTTCAGCATGTGACTATATACTTCACACAAACTTGATACCGTTTGGAAAAAAGACATGCCACGGCTTCATCACTTAGTCTCTCGTGTTGGAGTATGAATGATTGGTGTCCGTATTAATAATGATTGTGAAAGCCGGTTACGGACGGTCCTGGTATTGGCTGATCAAGATTTTTATTTTCAGGTAATTATCCTTGATCTCCTTGATATAGCTTTCGCAGTTTTCTGCAGCCGCGATCTCGACCTCGAGCAGGGAAGTGGCCAGCGCAATATTGTTCAGGCAGTTTTTAATGTCATGGAACAGAAGACTTAAAGGCTCTTTTTCTTCCAGGCGGGCTTCTTTTTGAGGCATGCTTTTAATTTTTGTAGAGAGAAGATATTTTTTATCAATGCGTTATCTCTTGGCGAAGGTATTATAACCTCTATATAACTGTCAGCTAAAAAAAGTTCAGTGCCTTTTAAAGCCGCTCTTTGGTCTTTCTTCTTGTGGAATATTTTCCACAGGATGAGGTGTATTTATTAATCTTTAGTGGAGGTAAGCGCGGCGATCATGGAAAGGATATCACTGATCTCGAAGGGTTTTTCGAGCACGCCATCCGCCCCGGCTCCCTTAGCCAGTGACTTGATCTGGGGGTTAGCGGATAACATGAGCACAGGCGTAGCCCGCGTTCGTTCACCACTTTTCAATAATTTACAAAGTTCTATGCCGTCCATATCTGGAAGTTGTTTATCAAGAATGAACAGGTCTGCTTCCGGCGGCCCGTCGTTCAGCAAACTGTGTGCGTCGGGAAAAAGTGTTAAATCATAACCCGCTCTTTTGAAAATAAAACGGGCCACTTCAAGAATGCCGTAATCATCTTCTACAAAAATTAGCTTTTTCATTGTTGCTTAATACTGCTCGTAGGAATTTTAAAATAAAAACAGGACCCTTCGTTGATCTTGCTGTCAACGCCAATGATTCCGTTATGACTTTTAATAATTTGCGAACTGATATAAAGTCCCAGCCCCAGCCCTGAGCGAACATCACGCTCGGCATCCGGCGACCGGTAGAAGCGATCAAATATCTTGTCTTGTTCCTGCTCTTCAATACCCGTGCCCTTATCGCATACCATGATCTGCACATCGTTTTCACAAGTGTTGCAGGAAATGGAAATGACGCTGCCTGGCTCAGAAAATCTCACGGCATTCGAAATGAAATGATGGATCACCTGTCCCAATCTTACTTTGTCGGCGACAACGTCAGTAGGTGCACAGGTGTTCAGCACATATTCATAGCCCGGGGCCATCATCCTGCTTTTCCTGGTGGTCTGATCCAGCAGATCAACAATGTCGAATGCGGACAGGTTGAGGACAAACTCTGACCGGTCTATCCGGGTGGTATCCAGGATCGTGTACACGAGGCTCACCAACCGGTCGATCTGCCGGTTCATCTTGTCTGTAATGCCCGCCAGGACCGTGTTATCCTCGTCCTTCAGGGCCTGGCTGATCAGCTGTCCGAAGGCTTTGATGCTGGTCAGCGGGGTCTTTAATTCATGACTGGCCACGCTGATGAACTCGTCCTTCTGCTGTTCCACCACTTTCTGCCGAGAAATGTCTACCGATACGCCTACCGCGCCCACCAGCTTGTCATAGTCATAAAGCGGAGCAATATGATTGGTCACCCATATCGTTCCGCCGTCAATCTTAACCAGCCGCTTTTCGATCTCAAAAGGTGTGCCTTCTTTGACGAGGCGGGTAAAAGCCTGGAGCGTCTTTCTCAGGTCATCCGGATGGACGAGGTCTTTTACCGTTAATTGTAATACATGTTCCAGGGTGCTGCCCAGCATCTTCACAAAGTGATCATTAGCAAAAATGACCCGCCCCTCGAGGTCGATCTTGAATATCCCTGCGATGCTCTGATTCACGATAGCCTTGTAATTTTCCGCCAGCAGCGCCACATCGCGCGCATTGCTCAACTCTTTATCAGAGCCGGACTGCGGATCGGCGTGACTCCCCGTCGCATGGACGGGATCATTCTCCGGAGGCGTGGGATTTAAGTTGTTCATGGGAAGGACGCGCTCATGGTTCGAAAATGCAGATCAGAGCTTTAAGCAAATTTATAATAAAGGCCGTAGCTAAATTTTCACCTGTGTACAGCAAAGACTAAGCCACCGTGATCGACTGGCGATGCGCACGGCTACGACAGGAGGAACTGGCGCGAAATATGCAAAGAGTAGGAGGATCTATTTTTCATATAATTCGCTTCAATACAATGTTTACAACAACGATTACCGTGGAGACGCCGCGAGGCAGCCGCCAAAAATTTAATTATGACCAGCGCTCGGGTCGCTTCTATCTGAAAAAGATCCTGCCTGCAGGCATGGTGTTTCCGTACGACTTCGGCTTTTTGCCGGAAACAAAAGGAGGTGATGGGGACCCTCTCGATGTTTGTGTGCTTTCTGACCTGGCAACGTTTCCGGGCTGTCTGATCGATTGCCGGCTGGTAGGCGCCATCAAAGCGGAGCAGATGCATCATGAAGGACAGAAGATAAGAAATGATCGTTTCCTGTTTGTGCCACTGGCGCATCATGCGGAGCAGGTCATTGCAAATATTACGGACGTTCCGGCGGCGGTGCTTAAAGAGCTTTCAGAATTCTTCATCAATTATAACCGCGGAGAAGGACGCGAGTTTCTGCCCACCGGTTTTTTAACCGCGGCGGAAGCGCTGGAAGTCATCCTGCAGAGCAGGCACCAACAAAGCTGAGACGGCCAAGCTTGTATGGACCAAAAGAATATCCCCGTTTTTTCGGCAAAAAACGGGGATGAAAATAATGCGGCAGGGATATTATATCCCTATTCAGCGACCGCCTGATTGTTTACAAAACTTTCTGCTACTTCTGTGAGCGCTTCGTCAGTAGCTTTCTCGTTGCTCAGTGTTTTTTCAAGAAGCTCGGCCACTTCAGTGTGTCCCATGAGGCGGGCAAAAGTGCGCAGCGTACCGTAGGTCGCGATCTCGTAGTGCTCTACCTTCTGGGCGGCCAGGATCAATGCGGCATCCCTGGTGTAGGTATTCTTTTCGGTGTCACTGATGATCTCTTCGGCCTCCTCGATCAACCCTTCCATTGCTTCGCACTTCTTGCTGTCAGACTCTTCATCCAGCAGATCGAAGATGCGCTCCAGGGTTTCAATATGCTGCTCTGTTTCGCTCGTGTGCTTGTAAAAAGCACTGGCCAGTTCTTCACTGGTGCTGGCGGATTGCATTTTGGGCAATGCCTTGACCAGCGATAACTCTGCGCCATAAATGTCTCTCAGTTCTTCTACAAAAAACTGGTGGAACTCACTGTTTTCCATGCCTGGTAAGCTGCTATTTTTTTCCATGATCTTTTCTGATTTTATTAATGATACAATAGTGTATTTGTGTAACCGTGTGACTATTTTTTCTTAGACAATAAGCTGTCTACTTTCTGCGCTTCGGCCAAGTGGTGTTCCAGCTTTGGTACTTTGGAAGCGGCGAAGCTCTTAAGTTCCGCGTCCTTGCCTTTTTCCGCTTCTTCCCTGAATTCTTCAATATCTTCTTTGTGATCCTTTACCATAAAAGAGATATACTCACTGTCAAATTCCTTGGCGCCTTTTTTATTCAGCTCATCGTATTTGCGCTGCTTGTCTTCGCTGAGCGTGGCAGGAAGCGTAATGCCTTTTGCCTGCGCCAGCTTCTTCAGTTCTTCATTAGCCATAGAGTGGTCGGCTACCATCATGGCTCCGAAATCTTTTACCTGCTGGTCAACGCCTTTGGATTGTGCGAGCTTTCCCAGCTCTACCTCCATCAGGCCTCCGTCGGCTGCCTTCACGGCGAACTCCGCGTCGTCTTCCGTAGGCGCTTTGTCAAATTTGGCTTCGTTCTGTTCCTCCGCCATTTCTTTGGGATCGGTTTCAGCTTGCCTGTTTTCGCAGGCAGCCACACTTAATGCTAATAAGATACAGGCTGTAAAGTATCGTTTCATTGGTCAAGAGTTTAGAGTGATTAAAAAGGGCATACTTAACAGTATGCTTTTATTTCGTTCTCTAATATGAAACAATTGCTGTGCCGGATATGACAGGGACAGTTATTTATTGATGCTTATGGTAAATAAAAGCAGATGGCTCGCTTCTAAAATCAGAGTTGTGGAAAAAATGCCACGACTCCGTTGCGCCTGAGGAATAAGCCCATCAGCCGCGGCCGGAGCGTTGTTAATCCTTTAGTATGTCCATCAGTTTTTGTGCATTCCTGGGTGCGTATGCCTTTTCATCATTATCAAAATAGATATACACGTCTTTCCCTTCCTTTGTCCATTCGCGGCTGCGTGTGGCCCAACGTTTCAGCGTATTATGGTGGTAGCTGCCCTGGTACTTGCCACCGGGTCCGTGCAGACGAATGTAGACAAAGCCGGCTGTAGAAATGACCGGAGATAAATGGCCTTCGAGATGATAGATGCAAAATGCGCAATCATGTGCGCGGAGCAAATCATAGACGGCAGGGTCATACCAGGTGTGATTTCTGAATTCGAAACAGTAACGGTGTTTCGGAGGAAGCTCTTTCAGAAACGCTTCAAGACGTTCGGCATTGATCTTCCATTGAGGCGGCAACTGGAACAGGATCGGACCCGTTTTATCTTTCAGATGCCGGACGCTTTTAAAAAACAGCTCCATGGAAGCCCTGTCCATGTTCAGTTTCTTGGTGTGCGTAATATATCGGCTTGCTTTGACGGCGAAGATAAAGTCTGGAGCAACGGTCGCTGACCAATGCTCAAACGTTTCTGCATCAGGCAATTTATAAAAGGAGTTATTGATTTCTACCGTATGGAACAACTGCTGGTAATAGGACAATTGTTCGGGTTCACTGACAGCTTCCGGGTAGAACGTTTGCTTCCAGTGCTTATAGTGCCATCCGGATGTTCCGATATATATTTTTCCTGCGCCCATAAGGTCGGACCTTCAAAAACCTCACCATACCTTGTGACGACAAACATGCTTATAGGCAGCATTTTTGCCATATCGTCCAAAAAGCTATGCCAACAAAAGAAGCTACGAAAAGAACCAAGGTTCAGCCTAAAGTGGAGGACTACAATTCCTTTAAAGAATTTAAAGGACAGTTTTATACAGGTATGAAAGTAGGCCGCAGTCACAAATGGAATTATGACCAGGGTGTGTGGCGCGAACGAAAGATCAGCCCGGATCAATGGGATATCACCTATTCCGTGGTGAAGCGGCGTGCGGGTAAAGCACCGAAGGGGTCGGGGGTACCGGTAGGAACAGGGTATCACTGGTTTATTTTATCGCACCAGTTTGTTCACAAGTTGAATGAAGATGATTACAGCACAGCGATGACGGGCATTAAACTGAAGATCGCTCACAAAAGAGCGGACAAAGATAAATGGAGCAGGTCCGAAGCTTCAAAGCGGAAACTGCTGATCAAAATGCTAAAAGACTTTATAGCCGGTCTGGAACAGGAGCCGGAAAGTTTCGAAACAGTTCCGCTTGATTTTAAATTTCAGTCAAAGCGCTATCAGGGCCGCGCTGTGCCTATGTTTACCGCTTGTGCCGACGGAGCCTGCCGGGATCTGGACGTCACCTTGAATGATGAGCACCTGGGGATCCTTCGTTGTACGGATAAAGGCTGGCGCATGACCGGCGTGAAGCCGCAGAAATTCGTGAACACTATCGGTGATCAGGTTGCAGCCTGGTATGAATAACATTACATGCGCTGGCGTGAGTGGCCGGATCCGGCATTGGGAATCCGTGCAAATTATTCAACCGGTTTAGGGGTAAATGTCTTTTCTTTGGCTGAGAAATGTAAGAAATGACAGTTAAACAACGAATGCTGCAATTGAGTTGCCTCTGCCTGCTCTCTATCCGGCTTCAAGCGCAGCAAGTCACACCCGTCATCCCCGGCGATTTTCCTGATCCCTCTATTGTCCGGCAAGGTGCGCGGTATTTTGCGGTGGGAACCTCTTCTGAATGGGCGCCTCACTTTCCCATCTTTTCCTCTCAAGATCTTCGGAGCTGGAAGCAAGCGGGTTATCTTTTTAAAAAGGCGCCGGAGTGGACTTCTTCATCCTTTTGGGCGCCGGAGTATTTTTATCATAATAATACTTACTTCATTTATTATACGGCCCGGCGTGCATCTGATAATGTTTCGTGTATCGGCGTGGCAACGTCTTCCCATCCCGACCGCGACTTCGTGGATCATGGGATGATCATCGAGCATGGCAAAGAAGCCATCGATGCTTTTGTGTTCGATGACAACGGACAGCTATATATCAGCTGGAAAGCCTACGGGCTGGACGACCGGCCGATAGAACTGGTGGCTTCGAAATTGTCAGATGATGGACTTCGCCTGGAAGGGGAGGCGTTTACTTTGCTGAAAGATACCAGGCGTGTGGGCATCGAAGGACAAAGCGTTCTCAAAAAGGATGGACATTATTATCTTTTTTATTCGGCCGGTGCCTGCTGTGGTGTAAAGTGCGACTACAATGTGCGCGTGGCAAGAGCGAAGCGCTTTGAAGGTCCGTATGAAGACTATGAAAAAAATCCTTTGCTAAGCGGAAATGCTGACTGGACCTGCACGGGCCACGGCACTTTTGTGGATGCGCCAGATGGCAGCACTTATTATCTGTACCATGCCTACAATCGCGCATCCATGGTACGTACCGGTCGCCAGGGCATGCTGGCCCGGCTTACCTGGCCGGGACATCAGCAATGGCCGGCATTACAGGAGGTCTCCGGGCCGGCCTATCCGAAGGGTATTGAAGATGACTTTGCGGGTAGTGTTCCGGCCTTGCATTGGCAATGGGATTTTCGCAACGCTACACCGGTGATCCAACAAAAAGACGGCAAACTCTATCTTTCAGGCACTGGTAAGGGCTCGAATCGATCGGGCGTGGCGCTTACACTACGGCCTGCATTGCCTCATTACGAAATGGAAGTGACAGTAGAAAACAGTAATGCCGCGGTCAAAGGATTAACGGTCTATGGCGATGCCAACATGGCGGTTGGGCTGGGCGTGATCAATGATCGCGTAGAGCTGTGGCAGGTGAAAGGCGAGACCCGTACCGTCCTGAGCAGTGCAACAGTGAACCGCGGTCCTGTGCGGCTGAAGATGGTGGTAGGCGATGCCTTGCAGGTGTCGTATCGTCAGAAAGGAGACTGGCAGCATTTGTCATTAAAAGAATCAGTATCCTTCAGCGATCTGTCGCCCTGGGATCGCAGCTCCAGAGGCGGTTTGCATTTTTCAGGCAAGGATAACGAGCAGGCTGTGTTCAGGAATTTTGCGTTACATTACCGGTAACCTGGGAGTGATTGCGTTTATAGATTGAACCGTGCAGTAGCACGCAGTTACCAGTATATTTTTTTATGTTTGCCTGACCCCGGATCAAAGATATTGCCAGATGAAAAAAATAATCAAGGCCCTTTTTGCAGGTTGTATTGCTACGACGATCAGTCTTGCACCGGTTCATGCGC
Source organism: Niabella sp. ZPM-14 (assembly GCF_055693045.2). Taxonomy (NCBI): domain Bacteria; kingdom Pseudomonadati; phylum Bacteroidota; class Chitinophagia; order Chitinophagales; family Chitinophagaceae; genus Niabella; species Niabella sp. ZPM-14. The sequence goes on along the minus strand of NZ_CM181148.1, from coordinate 652,901 downwards.
AAACCAGACTGCACCGGTCGGGCGTAGTGCTGGAAGAATTTGTGTACACCAGGGCCTCCTTTCCGCAGTCCCATTCAGCTACTATATTGGAGCTGACGAACGGTGAGTTATTATGCGCTTTTTTCGGAGGTACCCGGGAACGACATCCCGACGTGGAGATCAGGCTCTGTCGCAAGAAACCGGGAGGCAGCTGGACGGCCCCGGTAAGTGTCGCTGACGGGGTGCAACCCGACGGCAGCCGGCAACCTACGTGGAATCCCGTGTTATTCCAGGCTGAAGGCGGCATGTTAACGCTTTTCTATAAAGTGGGTCCAAACCCCAGGGATTGGTGGGGTGAGTATAAAACCTCCACCGATGGCGGCGCCACCTGGAGCGCTGCTTCTCGCCTGAAGCTTCCCATCGTCGGGCCAGTTAAGAACAAACCGATCCGGCTGAAAGACGGTACCATCCTCTCCGGTTCCAGCTCGGAGAAAGATGGCTGGAAATGTCATATAGAGCGCAGCACCGATGCGGGGAAGACCTGGAGCTTTATTGGTCCTTTGAATGACGGCAAGAGAATCGGCGCTATACAGCCCACCTTGCTTACTTATAAAGACGGACGTATTCAGCTCCTGGCGCGTACCCGCTATGAAGCGAACGGTTATATCGCGCAGAGCTGGTCGGAAGATAATGGCCTGCATTGGTCGGAAATGACGGCTACCACACTCCCTAATAACAATTCAGGTATTGACGCCGTAACGCTGAGGGATGGACGCCAGCTATTAGTATACAATCATGCTACGCGTACCCAAAAGGGCATGGGTCACAAAGGGCGCGGCGTCTTGAACGTTGCGATAAGCGAGGATGGGAAACGCTGGGAGGCCGCTCTGGTACTGGATTATATCGATCAGCCAGAAATGCAGTTCTCGTATCCGGCAGTCATTCAAAGCCAGGATGGCCTGGTTCATATCGTGTATACCTGGCACCGGAAGCGGATCAAACATGTAGTAATCGATCCGCAAAAGCTGGTGACCTATCCGATAGAAAACGGTCAATGGCCATATCACAAAATTCCTTTGGTGAAGAGCGAAACACTTTAACTTCCGGGATCCTTCAATAACTTAAACGTCGATATATATGCAATCTCATTCATCTACCGATCCGCTTGCCACATCAAAAAGCAATCTCTTTGGCATTTCATTGATAGCGGCGCTGGCCGGTTTTATCTTTGGCTTCGACACCGTTGTGATCTCCGGTGCCAACCTTCCTATTAAAGAGCTGTGGCATACATCGCCCTTGTTTCATGGCTTCTTTATTATGTCCATGGCCCTTTGGGGAACCGTAGCAGGCTCCATTTTTGGCGGCATCCCTACGCAGCGTTATGGTCGTAAGAAAGTATTGTTGTGGATCGGGGTCTTGTTTTCATTGTCTGCCATCGGTACCGCAGTAGCACAGGATCCTTACACGTTCTCCTTCTTCCGCTTTATCGGAGGATTGGGGATTGGCGTGTCTTCCGTAGCTGCGCCGACCTACATTTCTGAGATATCCACCGCGAAAACCCGGGGTCGCCTTGGCGCCATGTACCAGTTCAACATTGTATTCGGTATCCTGATCGCGTTTTTGTCTAACTATTTTTTACAGGGTGTAGACGGGGCCAATGACTGGAGATGGATGCTAGGAGTGATGGCGGTGCCTGCTGTGATCTATACCGTTATGGTCTTTAGCATTCCCGAAAGTCCGCGGTGGATGCTGGCGGTACAAAAAGATGAAGCGGCCGCCAAGCGCATCATGTCCAGGCTGGGTGTTGCCGATCCCGAAGCAGAAGTGGCGGCTATTGCCCAGGCGGAAAGCAGGGAAGGAGCGGTGGCCGGCACGGGAGGACTTTTTTCTTCCCGGTATCGCGTGGTCTTGTGGCTCGCTTTTTTTGTCGCCTTTTTCAATCAATGGAGCGGAATCAATTTTATATTATACTACGCGCCTGAAATACTTGAGCGCGCCGGTTTAGCCGCGAAAGATTCGTTAGGCAACTCTATTCTGATCGGTTTGACAAACCTGATTTTCACTTTTGTGGGGTTGTACCTCATTGACCGCCTTGGCCGGAAAACCTTGCTGCTGTTGGGTTCCATCGGTTATATCGTTAGTCTGGCCATGGTGGCATTGGCCTTTTACGCGGGCTGGGGTGCCACGCCTTTGTTGATCTTTCTGATGTTGTTTATCGCAGCGCATGCGATCGGACAAGGCGCGGTGATATGGGTTTTTATCTCTGAAATATTTCCGACCCGTACCAGGGCCGCCGGACAAGCTTTTGGTGCCAGTGTGCACTGGGTGTTTGCGGCCATCATTACCCTGATCACGCCGGTTTTCCTGGATAGCGAAAGCGGCATTTTTCGTGACAATCCCTGGCCGATCTTTTCCTTCTTTGCTTTCATGATGCTGCTTCAGCTGATATGGGTGTTGGTGAAAGTGCCGGAAACTAAAGGTGTCTCGCTGGAAGACATCGAAAGAGATCTGATCCGCGATTAGCGCACCAGGAGAGCCATTCATTGTATCGCGCGCTATTTTTTAGGTATATATCCGATCGTCAGATTCGATATAGGGAAATGCCTGCAATTCAAGGCCTGTGCGGTGTTCAGGGCGTGGAACAGCTGTCTTTGCTAATTGCGGCAGGATGTTTTGCCTCATAAAAAATTAATCATAATATAATGTTGCCTCGTTTTTTTGTCTACCTTTAGTCATCTTAGATTTTCGAAAGCGTCTGTGTTATGAGCGATATCCCTACTATCAAAGAAATTGCAAAAAGACTTAATGTTTCTGTTTCTACTGTTTCAAGAGCTTTGAACGATCATCCGCGGATCGGTTTGAAAACTAAAGAAGCGATTCAAAACCTGGCCAAGGAATTGAATTATGAACCGAATCCCAAAGCGATCTTCTTTAAACAAAAAAAGAGCTTTGTCATTGGCGTGATCCTTCCTTTGATATCTGAAGATTTTTTCTCCAAAAGCATCAGTGGCATTGAAGATGTGGCTATGGAACATGGCTACACGATCTTATTTGGCCAAAGCCACGACAGCATTGAAAAAGAAAAGACGGTTATTGAAGCGATGGTCAAACAGCGCATTGATGGACTGCTGATCTCTCTTTCTAAAGAGACCAATAAGTATGACCACCTGGTGTCGCTTAATAAATACAATATCCCGATCGTTTATTTTGACCGGGTGCCTTCTTTTGAAAAGGCGAATAAAGTGTATTGCAGCGTCTACAAGGGCACGGAACAAATGATTGAATGGTTGTTCCGCCAGGGTCGTAAACGGATTGCCTTTATCAACGGACCTGATGAAATAGCGGCCAGTAAAGAACGATTGCGGGGGTATATGGACGGCGTGTCGAAGAAAAAGTTGAAGATTGATATGCAGATGGTGGAAAAGACCGATCTGTCGGAAGAAGGGACACAACTGGCCATGAAAAAACTGCTGGGCCTCAGGAAGCCACCGGATGCGATCATCAGCTTTAACGATTATGTGCACCTCGATGCCGTGAAGTATGCCTTGCAGCAAGGCGTTAATGTGAATGATGATATCCTGTTTGCCAGCTATGCTAATATTTCTGCGAACAAGCATGCGGCCTTTCCGCCGGCTGTTTCGCTGGATCAGTTTCCCTACCAGCAAGGGCAACTGGCGATGAATTTACTCATGAACATACTGGACAAGAAACAATCCGGAAATGGCGATGAAGACCAGTTTGAGAAGATCGAAGTGCCCATAACGCTTGTATACAGTTAGGAGCGGCCTGAAGCTGAAAGCAGTGTGCCGGCTGGCAGAGACCGCCGCAGTCTGCGCATTTCAGGCCATGTGAAAATTTATACAATCGTTTGCGCAAGTTTACTAACGGAGTAAGTTCTACCTTTATTCGAAATGTAATTGCAAAATGGATTTTATGCACAAGGTGCTTGCCAACTATGGTTTTGAGAAAAGCAGCTATACTATTGAAAAATTCGGCAGCGGGCTTATCAATGACACTTGCGTTGTAAAAAACGGAAAAGGAAAATACATTTTACAAAAAGTCAACCACAAAGTATTCACCAATCCTCTTCTTATTTCGGACAATATAGAAAAGATTGAAGCCTACCTGGCTGCGCACCAAAATGATTATTTTTTTACGAGCCCTCATTATACCTTGCAGGGAGACTCGATGGTGCAAATGGATGGCGGATATTACCGCGTGTTTCCGTTTGTAAAAAATAGTCATACCATCGACGTGGTGCAAACGCCCGCACAGGCTTTTGAAGCGGCCAAGCAGTTTGGAAAGTTTACCAAAGTATTATCCGGCATTGATATCAATACACTCAATATTACATTACCTAATTTTCATGATCTCGGCCTGCGTTATCAACAGTTTCTGGAGGCGCTCGGGAACGGCAATGCAGAAAGGCAAAAGGAAGTGTCTGAGCTGATCGCGGAATTAAAGAAACGGTCTGATATCGTAGATGAATTCCACAAGATCAAAAGCAGCCCGGACTTCAAGCTCCGCGTGACCCATCACGATACCAAGATCAGTAATGTGCTGTTTGATGAAAGCGATGCCGGCATTTGTGTGATCGACCTGGACACGGTGATGCCCGGCTACTTTATCAGCGATGTGGGAGATATGATGCGTACTTACCTGTGCCCGGTAAGTGAAGAAGAGTCTGACTTTTCAAAGATCGAGATACGGGACGATTTTTACTTCGCGATTGTTGAGGGCTACAAAACCTTCATGGAAAGTGAACTGACGGAGGCGGAAAAGAAGCATTTCTTCTACTCGGGGAAATTCATGATCTACATGCAGGCCCTGAGATTTCTGACGGATTATATCAACGATGATATTTATTATGGTGCAAAATATCCGAAGCACAACCTGGTGCGCGCCACCAATCAAAAGATCCTGTTAGACAGGCTGATGGAGAAAGAAGAAAAGCTTTCCCGGGTGTCCTGAAAAGCGATAAAAAAGTTGCCTGCTTTTTGATAATTAAAATAATTTCCTTTACATTTGCAACCCATTAGCTGAATATGCTAATCCGGGAAGTAGCGCAGGCCGGTAGCGCACCTGGTTTGGGACCAGGGGGTCGCAGGTTCGAATCCTGTCTTCCCGACTTTTAAGAGTCCTTAGAAACTAACTAAATAGGCTATAATCCAATACAGAAAAGGGTTATAGCCTATTTTTATGCAAAAAATTATTTTCCGGAATATGCCTGTTTTTCCAGTTATGCCGACATTTGTTTAGAAGTCGTTTAGAAAAATTCTAAACATTTTTTTACCTTAGATCTATGCCAAGCGTAAAATTTGTGATGCAACATCTCCGGTCTGATGGGAAAGGTCAGATTTATATCAGGATTATCGACGGACGAAAACCAGTATATCATAAGACTGGTTATTATGTGACTAAGGATCAATTTAAGGGAGAGCAGGTAATCAAGCACGTGGACGCTCATATGATAAACCAGGCGTTGGAGGCTCAGAGGTCTAAGTTGATGGAGAAATACTACAAGGCCGATATATTGGGGGAGAAGGTCAATGATATAACGCTATTTGCCGCCGTCAAAGCGAAGTTGAATGAGCTGGAGGTATCAGGCAAGGCCGCAACATTTAATCGGCTCCTGACTAATCTAGGCTACCTAAAAGAGGTTTTTCCAAATGATATCAAACTATCGCACATTGATGCAGCAACGGTAGAAAAATATGTAGAATTCAGATATCGAAAAGGTAATAAGGCGATTACGATAAAAAAGAACCTAAAGGATATATCTACGGTTTTAAAATTTGCCGGATTCACTGGCATAGATCCTTTCTTCAAGAAGGCTACAGGCATAGTAGCGCCACCAGCGAAGCGTGAAAAATTAACCTTAGAAGAAATCACTAGAATTGAAAATATTGAGCTAGGCGGATTGCAAGATGTGGCCCGGGATATGTGGCTTTTCGCCTTTTACACACATGGAGCCAGATTTGAAAGCGTCGCTACATTTCGGCGCGAATGGATAAAAGACGGCATTTTGGCCTATCAAATGAATAAAGGTATGAAGCACCGCGAAATTGTCATTCATCCGAAGCTAAGGGCCATAATCGATAAATACATAGCCAACGATAGCATTTATCTTTTTCCGGTAGTGAAGAAGGAGGTGACAAGCAAATGGACAAAAAAAGAAACGATCAGTTCGGCAAATAGCTTAATGAACAGATACTTAATTATAGTCACTGGCCTTTGTAACATAAAAAAGAAGATTAGCTTTCACAATAGTAGGCACTCTTTCGCCTCCGTAGCTTACGAAGCCGGCGTGAGTACAGATGTTATTAAGGAATCTTTAGGTCACACAAACCTCAGTACGACAAACGCCTATCTTAAGTCCCTTTCAGATAAAAAGATCAATGATGAAATTAATAAGATTTATGGGGCCTAGCGTTTTTGGGATATCCGTTCATTTTGTTGTATATTTGTCTTGAATCTGAAACACCCCAGTGGTCGGGCTGACGCCCCATAAGTAAGTAGGATTCCCCCGGGACGGTTAATACCGCCCCTTTTTTTATAGCTCGACAATGTAGTGGTTTTTGCTATTTCTTGTAACGTGTGGATTTATAACACTTGAAAGCCTGCCATAAAACGTTTTTGCTCCTTTTTGCCTTACATATTTATTCGGCTCGTAAATTTGTCGGGCGAAGTAAGCGACAACATCCACCAATTGTAAAACGAAACTATCCCTAGAGTCTCTAAAAACAGGATCTTCTATAACAGCTCTAAGAGGTATGTTTCGAGTTCCCATATCGACATCCATTCTATTCCAGACTTCATTGTATCTTCTTTTTCTTCGAAGTAATTTTTTTAGTTTCTCCCCGTCTGTATTGTCGCAAATAATCATCCCTTTATCGTCTGAAGTATTTGATCCTCCAGGAAAGTTTTTATCAGCGAGTGTATTGTCAAATCGCTGAATCAGGATGTCCCATGCATAAGCAAATGGGTCGGCATGTTTTGACTTATCAATTCGAACTGTAACAATTGATATATCTGTCCTAAGATTTAACCAATCGAGACATTTTTTCAATAAATCAAGCCGCTGATTCCTAGATATTGTGCTCTTGAACTTAATCCGCTTTTGAAGGAACTCGGAAGCGTGTATTTCCTCTTTAATCAATAGCTCGAAAATTGTCTTTAATTGCCGCTTCAACGTAATTATATCATCTAGCAGGTTCTTCCATGAATTTTCATGGACGATAAGCGCTGAGAGAATGAAGTAATTTGTTGGGGATTTGATTTTGCCAACATCGCCACTTTCGTCAACGTACATCAAATACATAAGCCGGATATTTTCCTATTTTAACCCTAGAGCTTGCAGAATTTTTACTTTAATATCTTCAGGTATGTTATCTTCAAGCCCAATGTTTGAAGTTTGGTTTATAGCGTCATATGTAAAAGTTAGGTCATATTTTTCTACAATATCCGGAATTGCCTCAACCTTCTCTTGTATCTTAGCCTTCATGGCCTCTTCCAACTTTTCGTTTATACCTTTTTTTAATCCAAACGGATCTTCGAAAATGGGCTTGTGAATAAAGTTGTAGGTAATCATATAATATATTTTTGGATATGCAACCATTGATCTATTCATAAATCAACTCTCACCTCTCCAGCACCTTCTTTTTCTCCGCTTCAAACTCTTCTTTGGTCAACGCTCCATCGTCTAAAAGCTTTTTCAGTTTTGCTATTTCGTCGGCCTTGGATGGGGTGGGTGAGGATGGTTTTGTCGCTAGTTGTTCTGTAGGGGGGATAAGTTCGCCAATTTCTATTGCTTGCTCATAGTACACTCGAAGTTTATCATTTCCGATGCCGTATTTATTTTTACGGGTCATTAGAAAGGTTCCGTCTTTTAAAACTTGATATACTTTGTAATATCCGTTTGCTAAGGATTGATGTCCGGTATTGTTTGAGTCGTCCATCCAGCCAATACCTTTAACGGCTTTGAATGTGCCATCATCTTTCTTACCCGATCCCAGATAAACTGAATCCCCTTTATGAATCACCCATCCCGACTTTGTGACAATACTATCCACCTCCATCTTCTTACTGAACTTTTGACAGAAGCAAATAATCGGTGTATATATAGCAATTAAAAAAATTAGTTTTTTCACAAGTTTAAATTTTTATTTCCTTTTTGATAATATTAAACGTTTGCATAACATCTTTTAGATTTACGAGGTCATCCGGATAAGCCTCCTTGCAGATCGTTATGTATCTTAAAATCGTCATTCTTGCAAATTTGTTTACTTCGATAAAACCTTATGGATCATTGTGGACAACTCCTTGTCGGCAATCACCTTTGCAATATTATAAGACGCATTGTAGCCGTTCACCGCTACCGCCCCTCGGCGAATGTCTTTAGACCTGGCAAGTTCTTTGCCGAGCTTATCTAATACAATCAGATGCCCCTTGTACATGCTATTAAATTTGCTGGTCACCCACACATCTAACGATAAGGTGTAGTCCGCAGAGGTATCCAAGACGGCGTACCCTAACTCCTTCACTTTCTCTGCTATTTGGTTATAACTGTATTTGTCTTTGGCCTTGATAGCGAAGGTTTGGCTGAAGCCCCAAAAAGGCAATATTGTAAAGCCTATTAAAACTAGCAATTTCATCTATATTAGATATTTTATTTTCGTTCTTCTGACGGATTTATTATTTCCCTCGACTTTTGATATTTACTGCGCAATTCACCCTCCTTGATGAGCTGGTTGATCATCTTAATAAATCGTAAAGCTATTTTTGTTCCTTCGGGCGTTTGCATTTATATTTCGTTGTGCGCGTTAACTTGATTATCGTATTCATACTTAACCATCCGCCAGTCTGCTTTACACAAAAGCAGCATCGTGACAATCTCGGTGATAGTTTTTTCTTGCTTTGCTAATTTCAAAACTCTGAGATTGTAATCGTCTTCACTTGGGTCAAGCCATGTTTGTAAGCTTTTTAGAAATATGGTGTAGTAATTGTTCACCTCTTTATTAGTCAGAAAATAATAAAACGCATCAGCCTGTATATTGATCTCATAGATAATCATCTTATAGTCATCTTTCCACTCCCTTTCTCCTCTCTGTTTAAAATACGAGTATACGGTTGGGAATTTTTCCTTGATAATTTTACTGTGCTCGTTCAGTTGCGCGAAGCAGATAGTTGGCGACAATAACGCTAAAAAGAAGATTGTTTTAAGCATATTAATTATCGGTTTTCAGTTTTTACTTCCGCCCCATGCTCTTTGGCATATTTGGCCGCAACTGCCAGTATTTGCTCAAATGCGTCCTTATTAAAAGAAGGAAGAACGGTAACTCTTGCTAACTCTTCGACGAATTTTTTAGCATTCTTTTGCGACTTATCGAAGGTGCTTATTTGCACAAGCCCGACAAGCTCAATTGTTTGATCAGTAAAAACTGCTTTAATTCTAAACGTAGATGAGGTTCTTTTTTTCACCTTTATGTGTGGGGTTGTCAAATAGCCCAACTCTTCATCTTTCTTGTCTATTTCATAGTTATTCAATACAAGGAACCTTGCAAAGCTATTAATGTCGTGTTTCCCTGTTATAATAATTATATTATCGTTTTTGTTTGGCTTTGCCTGAGAATAGCAAAGCGTCGGTAGTAAAAGGAATAGTAATAATGATTTCATTTAATTAAAATATTTGCTAATTGTTTTAGTATTTCTAATTTTGTTTTATATTCGTTCCAGTATTATTCAACCAAAGTATTAAGTAAGTAATGAGCACTACGAGCCCCAACACAAAATCAATCTGCCTCAACTGTCCGCATGTGACTTTTTGCCCTTTTTCTCTCGCTTCTGTTGATCATCTGAAGGAGGTGCACTATTGCCCGAGAGCTGAAACTCTTCACCGCGAGCCGCGTCGTAAATATTTGTTTCTTTCTTCTGATCGTGTGAAGAAGCTTTGCCGAATCCACCGGAACTAAGCGCAAGCCATTGTTCCCTATTTGTTTCAGCTAAAATACGGTTGCTTTCAGCTAGCATTTTATTGCTTTCAATAGCTTGTGTAATGGACTGTATCAAAAGGTCGATACTAGAGGAAGACCCCTTTTCGACTTTTTGGGCTTGCTTCAGCATTTCTCCCTCACCTGTAAGGAGCCAAACTTTGTTTAACTGGGGGAATGCATTCACTATTTTTTGAATCGTTTCTTCTCTCATTCCACGTCGCACATTGTTTACCGCCCCGTTCGACAGGTTGGCTTTATCTTCAAATGCCGCTTGCCCCCCAGGTAGAGTGTCAATAAATTGCAGTAATCTATCCTTGAAACTATTCATGTTGTACAGATAAGTTTTCTGTATTTTTGTTTAAAATTTATATTACATGAAGGAATTACTTCAGTCCCTAAAAGAAGTATGGTCTGAGAAGACACCAAAAGAGCGTATCTGTTGGCTCGGCCCACTCTGCATATCTATCATAGCTTTAATAATATCAATTATAACTTTCCGGTTGAATTGAGGTATGAAAGTATTGATACCCCTAAAGCAACCAAGCTTATGAGTACTGCGGCCCAATCGGGCAAAATTCCGTAAAACCATTTGCGCCACTGCATTTTACGTAAGCGCATGAAACCTCCCTCCTTTATAAACGCCGCAGTGTAGCTAGTCGGTATTAGATCTTCACTAAAGCCCTTATAAGTATCAACGACGCAGGGTGAGTATTTCTTCAACTCGGCAACATAATGCCTTACCTCCTCAATTGTAGCCTCGCCCTTTACCTGATTGTGAAGTTCAGGAACGTCAATATAATGCTCTGGAGGCGCAGATGCCAAAATACGCAACAGCATATCCATCACTTTAACGTCACGCTTGGTATACATTATAACTAATTGATTTACACTAAACTCTTATAAAAATGCAACATTGTTGCTAAAATAATAGATAAATTATCTGTAAAATATTTGGAAATACAGATAAGATGTCTGTATCATTACAATACAATTGCGAATCAAAGATAAATATAAAGCATTTATTAAAAAATAGTAAGAAATGACCACATCAACTAAAGTACGCGGAGGATTTAAAAAAGGCTGGGGCGCTGTTAAAAACATTGACATGAAGCCTCTGAGGGAATTAATTCAAAGTCGCATTCCATTTAGCTCTCCAGCCTTCTATGCGCGCATGAGGGGAGAGGTGATATCCAACAACCGTGATGCTGATATAATCGAGGAGGCATTTTTAGAATTCGGTTACACTAATATTTGGGACTAGGTCATGAAAAGGAAACGGAGGGTTTAGTCTTACTCCCTCCCTTTTAAAAAGAACAAATTAAAATATCAGGCAATGAAAAAAAATACAAGAACAAATAAGTTTTTATAAACCACGCCATAAAGGGAATGATAGATCAGGCAGATTTACTAGAGCAAACCGGGGAGGGGTTGGTGAAAGAAGATTTTAAAAAGGCGTGTGAAAAATTAAGATCGAACGTATTCGAGCTCATTAATACTCAGCAAGACCTTATTAAAAAAGCCCTTCTCCTTATAGAAGTAGGTGCATATAACGAATCGTAGATTTTTCCAAGTTTCCGTGTCATCGGCTCCGGGTATAGGAAATGCGCTTGTCGCTAAGTCATCAATAGTAGACGCGTCTCCTTTATTAGTGAAAGCGTGAATGGTGAGTTCTTGTTCAGGATGTGCTTTATGCTTAACAACATCCCCAATGGCAAATCGGGTTAACATAATTTTTGTTTTTGGCGATTCAAAAATAGTGTTTTAGGGCTTCACTTCAAAAAGCCCCTTCTTAAAAAACCATTAACCATTAAATATTACCAAATGAAGAAGAATTCAAAATTGAACGACGATCCTGGTTTAACGAGACGGGAAAAAGAGATTGTTGAAATGCATATTGAGGGTGCTATGACGGCGAGACAAATAAGTTACTACTTAAAGTTGAGTGAGAATACTGTAAATAATCACTTGTCTAAAATTCGAAGAAAGTTCAATGCGGTGAGCCAAATAGATCTTTCAAGCAAGTATTACAAGCTTAACTTTTGGCTGATCAGAAAGACACCGACAGAACCAGCTCCTGTTAAAGCAGCGAAGGTTATTTCATTCAACACATTCATTCACTACAAAGAGTTAAAACCGGCAGCATAATGGCAAAAATGATCACCATACGAGATATACACTCAGACACTAATATTCCAAAGAAGGTCATATGGAGTGAAATACAAAATGGTCGATTGACTGCGACGAAAATCGGGAGGGACTGGTATGTAAAGCAGTCAGATTGGAATAATTTTTTTTCCAAAAGAACCTTTAATAAAAAATCAGCTTAACAACAAAATCTTAAAGCCATGAATAATTATCAATTAATGAAATCAGTGGTGGAAAATACTCAGATCGAAGAAGCCATCATCAACGGCCGCATGATCGAGGTCTACATAAAAGGATCTGACGAAGTGCTGCAGTTTCCGAAAGATGAGTACTACGAGTTCTTAAAGAACGACGGATTTGTAAAGGATTATGAAGGCAACGAAGACAGCCAGCAAGCGGAGTATGAGTCATTCGACATTCGGGGGCCACACAACAATTTTGACTCTGTCTTTCACTTCATTGATCATGAGGTTGAAGCCGTCGAGCGCCGGAAGAGATTAGCCAGGGCCAAGTTACCAAACCTGACTGCTGCTTTCGAGAGTTTAAAATCCATTCTTAAACCTGAAATAGCGGCGTAATAATTATTAACCACCAAATAACCGATCATGACCAAAGGATTCAAAGTCACCGACCCTGAGATGCAATGTCGAGGGTATCAATACGAACTCAATAAAACATTTACGCACAACGGAGATGTTGAGCTTTGCGACGAAGGGTTCCATTTTTGCCAGCAGCCGCAACACTGCTTTACCTACTATAATTTCAACACCGAGAACAGGGTTTTCGAAATTGAAGCGTCGGGCATCGTCAAACATGGTGACGACAAAAGTGTGTGCAGCGAGATCAAATTCATCAGAGAAATACCCTGGGATGAGGTGCTGAGGATTGTCAATACGGGACACAGTAATACGGGACATTCTAACAGCGGCAACTGGAACAGCGGCTACAGGAACAGCGGCGACAGGAACAGCGGCAACTGGAACAGCGGCAACTGGAACAGCGGCAACTGGAACAGCGGCAACTGGAACAGCGGCTACAGGAATAGCGGCGACAGGAACAGCGGCTACAGGAACAGCGGCTACAGGAACAGCGGCAACTGGAATAGCGGCGACTGTAACAGCGGCGACAGGAACAGCGGCAACTGGAACAGCGGCAACTGGAACAGCGGCAACTGGAACAGCGGCAACTGGAACAGCGGCTACAGGAATAGCGGCGACAGGAACAGCGGCTACAGGAACAGCGGCGACTGTAACAGCGGCGACTGGAACAGCGGCAACTGGAACAGCGGCAACTGGAACAGCGGCGACAGGAACAGCGGCGACAGTAACAGCGGCTACAGGAATAGCGGCGCATTTTGTACAGATTCCAACCCTGTGCTAATGTTATTTGACAAGCCGTCGTCCATGACTGTCAGGCAATGGGAGGATCATCCTGCGTGCGAGTTGATGTATAGAATTGAAACTACACTATGGATACCGTGGTCAATGATGAGCGAAGATGAAAGAAAAGCAAATCCAAAGTATGAGTTACAAGAAGGGTATTTGAAAACCATTCCCATTAAGGAGGCATGGTCAAATTTCTGGCACAATCTATCTGATGAGAATAAAGCGCACTTCACCACCCTGGAAAACTTTGACGCAGAAATATTTTTTTCAATTACTGGAATTAAAATTTAATCCCATGACACGCAACGAAATCCTGCTGCAAATCAGCAAAGAGAAATCAGAAAAAATGGAACTTGCGCGAAAGCTTCATGACTACGAAGGAGGCTGTAGCTACCAATTCGAGAAAGAGACGAACGACATAACTAATGAGATCATTACAAAGAATCACAACCTTATTTACTTGTACTCTTTATTAGACGAAGGCTATAAGCCAAAACCGATGTCGGCTTTAGAATGGTTTGCTTTGATCATATTCTTTATTGCTTTCGTAGTGTTAATTGTTACAAAATGAGATGGGGTTGTATAATATACGCGTGTTGCGCTATCGTGACGGTATATCTGTTGTACATCATAATCAGGAGCTGACCTGTCAACAGCCGTAGTTCTTTATTAATTGTTTGGTTCCCGAGTAGCTCAGTTGGCTAGAGCGCAGCAGAAATGCTGGTCGCTGGTTCGAATCCAGCCTCGGAAGCATAGCAAGGCTACAACGAAAAGAAAAACTGATCTCAGGTTGTAGTTGAGTTGAAGATCAGCCGAAATGCTTACGGATATCAGGGCTTACCCATAAAGTCCAGAGAGCATAATCTAACGGGCGACCGCCGGTAGCGTTATACCGGCACTTTAAAAAAATAATTATGGAGTTCAAAGGAACCAAAGGAACGTGGGAGCGATACAATAGGTCACAAATATGTTCCGCTGTGTATGCTGGATCTAAATTGGTGCACATATCCGGCGGGAATAAGGAAGAAGATAAAGCCAACGCCCAACTTATAGCGCACGCGCCTGCGTTGCTCGAAGCCTTATCGCACTGTGTTGAAATCCTGAAACAGATGCCCACTCCATCAGAGTATGTCGAAACAGTTGGTAATATGTGCATGAACTATGAAGATCTCATCACCCGCGCAACAACCATTTAAAAATATAAGTATGCGAAAGGAAGAAATTATAAATCTATCTATTGGAGACATTCTATATAAATACGTTCCATTTAGAGGCGTATTCAAATATAAAGTCGTTGGACTTCGTCAATACGAAAAAAATACTTTATATGAAGTGGAGTGCCTAGAATGTAAAGACCATGCTAATTGCAGGCTTATCGTATCGCAGCATGATAATGCCAACTATTTTGAATATGTGCAGATGCTTGATGAGGATGAAGACAATGAGCAATACTACTGGCATAACGACAGAAGATATTTCACCAGTGAGAAAGATTGCAAGAACCATGAGTATGGTGAGTATGTGAAGAAGAAAAGGGATGAAATCGAAAAACTCAAAAAGCAATTAGAATCACTAGAGAATAATATTAAAGAAATAGAAATACTCATAACCCCATGACAACCGAAATAAAAGCAATCATCGAAAAGGTGAACGACAACGAAAGTTTAGAATCCGCACGGCCAAAAGTCGCATCGTTCCTAAGAGACTGTGAGGACAAAGAAGTGAAAAAAGATGTAAGCGACAGGTGGCGAATCAAAGTAACCAGGTTCGTAAATAGTAAGCCGTTAAGTAGGCAGTATTAATTAAGTAATCATGGAAGCAATAATAAAACACAACAATAAGAATTACCGAATCGATGGTAAGCAAATCACCTTCCTGGACAGCAGGTTCTATTACAGCCCTGCCGGAAACTTCCTGCCATCTGTCACAACTATATTGGAGGCGTATCCGAAAGGAGCACAATATTATGAGTGGCTTAAAAAGAATGGGCAGGATAGTGACGAAATAAGAGACGAAGCCGGGCGTCGCGGCTCTGTGGTGCATGAGCTAACCGAAATGTACGACCAAGGCCTAGAGATTAGCCTGCTGGATAACAACGGTAATATCGGATATAAATTGTCAGAATGGACGATGCTATCCAGATACGCTGAATTCAGGGACCAAGTAGGCTTTAGCATTATCTATAGTGAACAAAACATTGTGTCTGATGCTCTCGGATTTGCTGGAACAATCGATAGGATCATAGAGATTAATGGTGAAATATGGTTGATTGACATAAAAACATCCAACGCTATTTATCAATCTTATTGGCTTCAGGTAGCTGCTTATAAAAAGATGGCCGAGACGGAGCTAAATATAAAAATTGATAAGGTCGGTATTCTTTGGCTGAACGCAAAAACGAGGACAACAAAGGACCTGCAAGGCCCCGGTTGTCAACTGTTAACCAAGATCGACACGACTGACGATCTCAAAGCATTCCAAGCCACTAAGCACCTATGGAATATTGAAAATGGATCCATGAAGCCTAAACAACTAACCTATTCGCTTTCCTTAAAATCTCCTACGGAAAAAGCACAGCCCGCTGCGCTTATTTGTAAAAAGTGTGGGGTGGTTGACGATGTAGTTGTTGCCGATGGTAAGGGGCCTCACTTCGCTACTATCAATTGTGGATCATGCGGGTCATATATTAAGTGGGCTACAGAAAAGGAAGTAATCAATATCAATTCAATAAAAATTTAAAAAATGGGACTCGAAACAAACAACAATGCTGTATTTCTGTCAATTGGTGACGGCAAAATCACAAGGCGAGTAAAAGAGCAAACTAGCTCAAGTGTACAACGTACCACAAAAGAAGGTCGTATTATCCATGAGGAAATATTTGACAAAGTTTCCGGAATGATCACCGACATTAAAGTGACCACACACGAACAGTACGGTAAAAAGTGGAACATCAAAATTGAAGACGCTGGCGAGGCTTTCTTGCTACAAATGAATTACTCAAGCGGTTATTCTTCATCTTTTTTGAAGGCATTGCCAAACGCTGACCTAACGCAAAAAGTAACCCTTATTCCTTACATGAAAATGGACGGCGATAAGAAACGCGTTACCTTATTCATCAGCCAGGATGGCGCCGCTCTAAAGCACTTCTACACTAAGGATGACCCAAAAGGTTTGCCACCAATGAAGCAAGTTAAAGTAAAGGGACAAATGGTTTGGGATGACGGCGAAATGATGGAGTTCCTCGAAAACATGGTAAACACCGAAATCTTACCAAAGATTAAAAAAGCAGAGCCGGCGCATGCTGGTGATGCAGAAGAAAGTGACGAGGCGCCTTTTTAATATTTTATAACCTAGCGGGGTTCCAGCCCCGCTTACTTTTTACCTTATGCAACTAAGAGACTACCAGGAAGATTTAGCTATTAAGGCGTGCGAGTTACTACAAAAGCACATGATAGCGTGTTTGTCGATGGAAACCCGCACTGGCAAATCTTTAACTGCCATGAAAGCAGCCAACCTATACGGCGCAAAAATGGTATTGTTCGTTACCAAGAAGAAAGCAATAAGCAGTATTGAGGCGGATAATGAAAAGTCGAACCTGATAGAAATGTTGACTGTAACTAACTATGAGCAGTTGCATAAGTATGTTGATGATATAAACTTTGATCTGATCATCATTGATGAGTCACACACGAACGGAGCGTTTCCTAAACCTTCTTTACGCACAACTCAGTTAAAAAAGATTTGCAAGGATAAGCCGGTTATAATGCTGTCAGGAACATTTACGCCTGAATCTTACAGCCAAATTTATCACCAGTTATCAGTTAGTAATCATTCACCATTTATAGAGTATAAAAACTTCTATGCCTGGGCAAAAGACTACGTGTATTTAAAAAAGCGTTACTTCTTTAACCGGGAGACAAATGATTACAGCCACGCTAATGAAGAGAAAGTAAAGAGCGCGATCAAGCACCTGTTTTTGACTTATACACAGAAGCAAGCCGGATTCAACCAGGAGATTGCAGAAGAAGTATTGTTATTAGAGATGGATAAAAAGACTTACTGGTTAGCAGATAAATTATTAAAAGATCGTGTATTTATCGGAAAGCAAGGCGAGGAAGTGATAGCTGATACCGAGGTTAAACTGCAAAATAAGCTGCACCAGATTTACAGCGGAACAGTTAAGTGTGAGGATGGGTCATCGATCATATTCGACATCAGTAAAGCCTCATTCATAAAGCAATACTTCAAAGGGAAAAAGATAGCAATCTTTTACAAGTTTCAGGCAGAAGGCGAAATGTTGCGCCGCGCGTTTGGTAGCAGTATTACCGAAAGTCCGGAAGTATTCAACGCATCGGATAACCTGGTATTCATTTCACAAATACAATCCGGACGCGAAGGAGTTAACCTAAGCACCGCTGATGCGCTAATTATGATGAATATTGATTTTAGCGCGCTATCGTACTTGCAGGGGAAAGACCGCATGCAGTCTAAAGATCGAACAAAGCCAGCACTGCTTTATTGGATATTCTCAAAAGATGGTATTGAACATAAAGTTTATGAACGAGTACTTGGCAAAATGGATTATTCTCTTAAATGGTTTCGTAAAGATTTTGGTTTAACAGAAAATAAAGTAGTGGCGTGAGTTCGATTAAAAGTTTGCAATCATTACTGGACCAACCCCCGCCGGTTGAGCCGCCTAAGATGGAAGTAGTGCATATAGTGAAAGAGGTGGTCCGGGAACCGGTTATTGCTTCAGTAAGCGATGATGTGGAGTACTTCTACCTCTACCCCTACAAATCAAAGTTTGAGGCAGCAAAGGATCTGAAAGAGTACTACGACAAAATAAGCCTGCCTGATACCATCGTGTTTAAGTGCAGCAAAATAAAAAAAGATTTTATCACTAAATCATTCGAGCTGGTTAAAAAATATTGGAGAGATGAAACCTATGTGTTTAATAGGTTGGCTGATTTGAAAACGTTGAAGGAATTCATATGAAAGAAGAAATTAAATGCGCCGGCGAATGCGGCATTTGCGATAATAGTTGTGAAATAAACTGGTGTTATGTTGGAATCACAAATACAGGCGAAAATAATTAAGTCCTACGAAAAGGCTGGCTGGCTAGTGGTTAAGATCATTCAGAGCAATTTTAACGGCATACCGGATTTAATGTGCCTGAAAGATGGAAGGACCATTTTTATCGAAGTAAAGCAGCCAGGTAAAAGACCTACGCCATTGCAGGAGCACCGGCACAAGCAATTAAGAACGCAAGGGTTTGAAGTTTTGGTTTTAGATAAAATATAAAAAGGAGGTAAAATATTATGCAGATCGAAAAGTATTACAAAGCTCAGGATATTATCCGGCTGAAGAATCTCATCGAATCGGTTATGAGCCGCGATGAGATCGACGACAAGTCTTTATCACAATTAGATGTTGACCTGCAGAAAACCCTTCGGGGTAAGATTGCAGATGTAGTAAAAAAAGAGCTAAAGAAAAAATTAAGTCAATTGGATAAAGAATTTAACGATCTGTAATGAGCAAAAGAATTGAAATAGCGAAAAAGTATATCGGGGCCGGAATTAGTGTTATCGCTACCGATTCAAATAAAAGGGCCGTAACCCTTTGGAAAAAGTACGAACAGGATTACGCGAATGACCACGAACTAAAAGAAATGTTCGATCATCCAAAGACAGACGGAATTGCAATTCTTTGTGGAAAGTTGTCTGGCAACCTGGAAGTAATAGACGTAGATACTAAGTATGATTTAACCGGTTCATTATTCGAGGATTTTATACAAGAAATTACCGACGCAAACTCAGACCTGGCTCAAAGGCTTGTTATAGCGAAAACAAAGTCAGGCGGCTATCACCTTTACTATCGTTGCGAGCAAATTGAAGGTAATAAAAAACTGGCTCAGCGATTCACTACCGAGGAAGAGCGCGAGAAAAACCCACACGAAAAAGTAAAGGTATTGATTGAGACCCGAGGACAAAGCGGGTATGTGATTGCGCCCCCCACAACCGGTTATAAAATCACTCAGGGTGACTTAATGAACCTGCCTGAAATTTCAACCGAGGAACGTCGGTTAATTCTTGAAATAGCCCGGTCTTTCAATAAAGTGATCGAAGAATATAAGCACCATGAATATACTGAAAAGAAACCTTTTCAAAAGTCTCCTTTCAGCGATTACAATGATCGCGGCGATGTGGTAGGGCTACTTACCCAACACGGGTGGAGGATTGTAAAGCAGCAAGGCGCAAAAACTGTAATGCTTCGCCCTGGTGAGACTACCTCCAAAAGCTCAGGTGATTACAATAAAGATATGAACCTGTTTAGC
This sequence comes from Niabella sp. ZPM-14, assembly GCF_055693045.2. NCBI lineage: Bacteria > Pseudomonadati > Bacteroidota > Chitinophagia > Chitinophagales > Chitinophagaceae > Niabella > Niabella sp. ZPM-14. The sequence continues at coordinate 633,066 of NZ_CM181148.1, read as the reverse complement.
GTGTTCACGACCTCGTCAGAGTTTGAGCCAAATAAAGGATATAAGCCGGCTGCTGTGTACGCTATGTTGGAGTGCGGTAATGACTGGAAGGTGGCCGCTAAAAAATTGCTTGATGCCGGGTTCGGTGAGCCCTTTAAGAAAGTGAGCCGGGACGTCAGGTCATACATTGTAAAAATGCAGGAAAAAGGCTTTAAAGATGACGCCTTAATCAACCAGGTATCAATTACCCACAGCATTTTACCCGAGGATGCCAAAGCCGCAATTGAGACCGTAAACCGGCAGGAGAGTGAGGAATCCTTTTGGTCATGGGACACAGAGAAAGAAAAGCTGTCATTAGTATTTACACGTTTTGTTGAGTTTATGAACCGCCAGGGTATCGGGTTGTTTTTCTACGATAAAGCTAGTCCTATTTTCAAGATTGTGCGCTCTGAAGACGGAATACTTGAAGAAACTTCAACTGAGCGGATTAAAAAAATGGTTGAGGAATACATAAAGGATGCCCATATTGAAGGCGTGCAGTACACCGAGGAAATGCTTTTAGAGCTGATCTACAGAAACGATAAAATGTTTTCTGACTCCATTATGGAGTATTTGCAACCCATTGACATAGACTTCCTCAAAGACGATAAAGACACAGCTTACATTCCATTTAAAAACGGAATAGTTAAAATTACTGCGGACGATATCACACTAAAGAGTCACGGGAGTATACACAAAGTGATATGGAAATCAGAGCTACTTGACTTTAATATAGATGTGGACCAAAATAGCGCGGATGATTGCGAGTTCGCAACATTCGTTGAGAAAATAGCCGGAGGCGAACAGAATCGCCTATTACAGGCAATTTCTTTGATCGGCTACACTTTACACCGGTTTAAAGACCCGGCTCGGCCATACGCCTTAATATTAGGTGAGGAAACGGAAGATGAGAGCAAAGGAGGAGGAACAGGGAAGGGGATTTTTACAAAAGCCTTTGATCATATGATGCCGGTGGTCACGGTGGACGGAAAAACATTCAGCCCCGGTAAGAAAAATTTTGCTTACCAGCGGCTAAAGCTCAACACCCGGGCAATGATTATACAAGATGTGGTAAAAAACTTTGATTTCCATTCGCTCTACAACTTGATCACCGAAGGAGCCACCATTGAGAAAAAGAACCAGGATGAGCTTTTTATCCCTTTTGAGGACAGTCCAAAGGTGATTGTCACTACGAACTATGCAGTCAATGACGAAGGGAACCACACAAAGCGACGCATTAAAGTAATCGAATTCTCAGGATACTTTCATCCGGGGCACACTCCGCAGGACGAATTCGGGCACCTTCTTTTTAACGACTGGGATAAAGACGAATGGAACCGGTTTTACAACTTTATGTTTTTCTGCATCCGGTATTATCTAAAAAACGGGATCGTCGATATCCAAGAAAGCGAAACCTACAAGTACAAAAAAATTCGCATGCAGTTTGGCGAAGAATTCGCGGAATGGTTCGAGCATTACAAGGACAACGGGTGCACGACTTTCAAAAATTTTAAGGACATGAGAGAGCAATTTTTAATGGAGTTTGATTTAGACAGCAAGATTTATTCTTCAAAAAAGTTCTCCAAAGCCCTAAGGACATCGGCAAAATATTTCGGACGGACCATTGTTGACGACAAAAATATCGACGCAAGTAGGCAGCTTTTTGTAAAAATGGAGGTTGGGATCAATTAAAAATGGGCTTGGAATCAAAAAATATAAAAATGGATTACAAAGTTAGTGTTGAAAATCAACTGGTTGGGTTCTCCGAATTGATTACATCGATTTTTTGCCTCTATACTCTTTTACTCTCACAAATATTTTTTTTCGCGGCGGAAAAAATTTTTTCTCAAAAAATCGATTCATTGATTCCGTCTTTTATAAGAGATTGATTTAGATAGTATTTATAACGAATCGATTTTTTTAAAATCGATTCAGATTGATTCAATCGATTCCAAATTGATTCAGACATGTTAAGACACATAAAACCATACAAGAAACAAGCAACCGAAGCTCAGATTAAGCGAGTTGCTAAGCTATATAATTACATGATGGATCATCCGGAAAAGAGACCACGGGTTAATCGGATTATTCTGTCTTTTATTGACCATTACTCTTTACGAATAGGGGCTATAAGATTTTGGGCAAAGAATTTAAAAAAATGGAAATCATGTACACAGCACAAATGATATACAGGGGGGAGATTGTAAAGGAAAGGATGTTTACTGTTACCGGCGGAGATAGTGTTCTATCCATTCTGATGACATTTCTTAAATCCACTGGTTCATCACTCCCATTAAGGAAGGCGATGTTAAGGGGTGAAGTTGATATTAATATCCTGTTGGACGAAAAGTCTGTTTATCAGGTAAAAATGAAAAACATGGCTGTCGAAAATTATTAATTGATTAAAATGGAAAACATGCTTGTTTCTCTTGCGATACTACAAATGGCGGTTATAGTTATTTACTTCTGGATGTGCAAAGAAGTTCAAAAGGATTCGCAAAAAGTGAAAAAGGAATGTTTGGAAATGTTAGAGAATAGTTCAAATATAACAATCGCAATGCTCCAATTAACAATGAAGTATTACGTAGACACAGAAGATTACGAGGGTGCTAAAAGGTGTGTTGACATGATCAGCAGGATAGAAAGTTTGAATGCAAAAAAGGTTACCTGATTAACCCTTCGGCTTCACCAGGTCGAAGACAGACACCCCGCAGGCGTCGGCTATTTTTTCGAGGGTGTCCACTGTGATGTTTTGCGGTTTTTTAGTTCTTTCAATCTTAGCTATCACTTCCCGGGTTACGCCTAACTTATCAGCCAACCCCTGCTGGCTAAGTTTAGCAACGCCTCTCGCTTTTTTAATATTCGTCGGTATTTGTTCTTTCAATTCACCCATTTCTGGCGCTAAAATATCAATCATAATACAAAGATAAATAAAAGTAGCTCAAAAGCTACATTGTATTAAAAAGTAGTGTATATTTGTAGCCTAAAAGCTACTATTTATCAATAGATAAAGTCAACCACATGAAACAATTAAACTACGGTCCTGGCCGTGAATCAAACAATACGGTCGTTCATTGCCCTACAAGGGAGCTAGCTCAGCAGGTGTTGAGGATTGCCGATAGAGAGTGGTGGACAGGGGGTCAGAAGATGTATGAGAACGATGGATGGGATAGTTTAGGAGATAGAGCCTGTTATTCATTGGAATATGGGCTTTGCGGGACAGCTTCTCTCGGATTTTACGGCTATGACGTCATCCCAGCCGAAGAATTTATTAAGCTGAATACAACCATTGAACAACCTGACGCACAGCCGAGGGAAAATCCGTTCAAAGTTGGGGATATGACACAAGCCGTAAATGCTTTAGTCGAAATCTGTTTCGGAGCCTCAACAAAGGCTGGATGGCACACCGATATTGAAACAGGTGAATTATTAGACCGTAATAAAGGCGAAATGCTTTGCCTTGTTCACTCCGAAATATCTGAAGCAATGGAGGGAGAAAGAAAGGGCTTAATGGATGATAAGCTACCTCACAGACTTATGGCTGAAGTGGAGCTTGCGGACGCGGTTATTCGAATTTGCGATTATGCCGGACGATGGGGTTATGACTTAGGAGGCGCGATAGTTGAAAAGTTAGATTATAATGCTAACCGGGCGGATCATAAGATTGAGAACAGGATCAAGCAGGGAGGTAAAAAATGGTGACTATATCACTGCGTCACGCTTTACAAGTCGCCTATCACACTATTAAAGATCGCCACGGTTACAACTGGCGGGACGTTTATAAAATATGAGATATGAAGACGAACGATTTATTACAGACACCAGATTACATAATAAAAGCACTTGGAGGGAAGTTTGACTTAGTTAACCGAATACGGTGCATCGCCAACAGCGTATGAATGTTTTGAAAAAGATTTGCAAGCCTGGCAAGCCGCCGAAGAACAAGTGTACCGCAATCCAATTATTTTATTTAAAAAGAAATGATATGATACGAATAACTCAACAGATAGTGGAGGTGTACAAAAGTACCGACGGTAAAAATGGCAAAAAAGTGCATCAAGAAACACAATTAAAAACAACTCTTTGGCTTTTATTCATTCCTCTGGTTATTAAATATAAATCACTTAATCACTATTAAAATGAAAGAGATAACACCAGAAATTAGAGAAAGAATATTTGCCTTGTATTGGGGACAAATGGTATCTGTCTGCCAACATCCTATTATGGGTAAAGTATACTCACAGGTTACGGGCGATATTGTACACGGAAAAAGTAAACATAATTATCTTGAGGTAACACCCTTATCCCAAATAACGGACGAAGATGCTATTGAGGTGGCAAAATATATGGATTGGGAACTGCCAGTAACAAGAGATGACTTTAGAGAAATTAGAGATCAATTAATAGTTAAGGTAAAGCACAATTGGGTCACATGGGTGTGTGTGGATTTTCTACGCTCTCGCGGCTACGCCCTGCCATACCTACATTGGTCGGTCGAAGAACTTGTTGCAGCTGGAATTTTCAAACTTAAACAGAAGTAAAATGAGCAAGCAAATAAATATTCAGCGCTCTATTGTGGTTGATCTTGATTGGCTGGAGGCTGTGAAAAATACATTAAAGGAGCTGCATTTAAAATTTGAACTGGCCAATGATCAAGGTCGATTTGAGCTTATCGACAAAATAGTTGAAATCTCCACCCCCTTATCAAAGGTGTGTGAGGTGGCGTTTATGGAATCTGTGAAAACGGTGTGTGTGGTAGGTATGATCCCAAAGTCAGAAAGAGTAAACTATATAGAAGAAGCAAAACAGGAATTTCTTAACTCACAAATTGAGATCAATGAGTAAGCAAGACGAAATAATAGAATATTTAAAAACAAGGGAATGGAATGGAGCGGTAACTCATTCAATAGCGGATAGATTCGGTTTAAGCAACAGGCAGGTTGGAGCCATCATGGGTAAACTTAGTAAAAAAGGGTTAATTAGGACATACACCAGAGGCACCATTTGGATCAAATCCGGCATCCATTCTAAAGCAGCACCTATGCGGCTTTCAAACTCATTTTATGAGCTTCAAAAACAAAACCAATGAATAACGAATTATTGCAAAAAGTAAAAGATGTGGACGCAAAGATGATTCTGGACAAGCAATATAAAGCGATCACTGAAAAATATCCGTATAAAACGTGGCTAAAATCAGTAGAGGATGCGCCAGAAACTTCCGAATTCGTTCTTGCCGCAATGCAGGAGTACGCGGAAGCCTACCACGCGGCGAAGCAAGCAGAAGAAAAGGCGAAGCTGGAAGGCGGCGAGCAGTGCTTTACGGTGGACGACATTAACAAAAATATGCCACATCCATATGCAAATGATGGTACGGCGGTTTTTAGAATTGTAGCATATCTCAACTCCCGCGCCAACGAGTTTGCATTGCAGAGAGCAAACAAGGCTCTGGAAAAAGCGGCGGAGAATGCAGAGCAGGAGTTTGGCGAATGGGGACAGATCAACATTAAAAAATCATCAATCACCGACCCTAAAAATTTGGAAGTATGAGTAAGCCTGTTAAGATAAACCCATCGGATGCGCTGGTTGTCAGCAAGAAGTGGTTGGCAAGGGAATTAAAAAGACTTCAAGACAGGATAGATAGTGGTGAGTCAAGTGCTGGCGACTACGACAAGTGGCGATTTATAGATCACTTACTCAATAAAAGGTGTCAACCCCTCGCCCCGATCCTGGAAGCCGTCGCCGATGAAGTAATCGACTTCGCTTGCATAAACGCTACATGGAGGACGGGTGCAGATTTGGAAGCACAGAAGCAGGAGTTTCTTAACAATCCAATCGAAATAAAATGAACTTACTAATTCCCTTCACCGACCAATCACATAGCTTCACGCACGGCGTAGAATTCGGTCGATTACTGGCCCGAATGGATCGGGGCGACGAATGCGTAAAAAATGATGGGTTTCCCGTCAGGATCGAAAATAAAGAGGTAATAAAAAGCGCTTGTGCGGCATATGGTTACGTGCCAACGTTTGGGATCGAGACATACGGTTGGGTCGAGTTTATCGGAGTTAAGATGGTAGCCGGAAATAATTAACCGCCTTCATTTGGTTAAGCGGTGGGGGTTGGCCGAAAATTATCCAAAAAAACCGGGAGAGGTTCCAAAAATTGCGGGTAGGTAGCGTCAGGGCTTGAATAAAAGAAGATAACCCTTGAAAATAACTTATAAAGTTTTTTTGTTATAAATTTGGTTAATTCGAAGAAAATCATTATATTATATAGAGAAGGTGTACCGAGGTTGGACCCCATAAAACTCAAAATAATAAGATGAAATATATTTCAAAACTTCTGTATATACCGTCATTCGATGCTTACGGGTGGGTCGTAACAGACTATAAGAAAAATTGGATCGAGCTAAGTGTGCCTCATCCGAAAAGCGGTGAAAAAGCATATTTCTCGGAAATTGAATTTGAACGAGAATACAACGATGTTGAAGGTTTACCGTGGTACAAGCGCCAAAAAGAGAAATTCAAGCTTCTACGTGCCGCTAACCAGAGCTTGCCTCTTCCGAGTCAGGAAGATTGGGCGAGGCACTTGTTGAACGTAGGCGCATAAACCTTTCAAATTCCGGGGAGTAAGGGGCGCTGACTGCGCTCCGATCCTCCTTTAAACCGAGGATCCAATCCGCGCTTACTCCGAAGTTTTTTGAAGCCGCTATGACTTGTTCGACCGTAAAAGACCGAGATCCGGCCTTTAACTGCCCGTATGCGGAATACCCAATACCGAGGAGCTCGAAGGCGTCCTTGGCGGTTGTTCCTGTTAATAAATTGTACTCTGCTATTAGCTCAAAGATCCTTTTAGTCCAGATCTTTTGCTGATTAACTGCAGTACCTTTTTTCTTCTGTCCTCCCATTTATGGTATTTAGCCAGGTAGTCGTACCGAGGGATGACCTCGTCCAACACCTGGAGTTCAGTTTGATAGTTTTTATTTTTTCTCAGGATGATCAATACCCGGGCGAACAGCGTTGCCCATTTATGTACTTCCATGTTGCACTTCAACGCCATCTGCATCCCGACATAATAAAGGGGAAGTGCTATGTCTTTTTGCTTTTTTTCTGTGTCGTGGACGAACCCGGCGCGCATGAACAGCATTGCTAACTCCTTGGTCGGTTTCTGCTCAAACTCCGCCTTGCTAATCCCTAAGAACGGCACAAGGTCTTTTGTATCGTAAACGTCCGGCAACAAGACACAAAAGTAACCGCTTGATCGATCCTCACCAATAGTCAAAAGTAATTATAAAAAATAGTCTATAAAATATGAAAAATATATTGAAGAGTATTTATTATATTTGTATCAAACTTTAAACTTTGAGCTACGGAGCATTAAGAAGAAGCGATTTAACCAATAGTCTACGGCTTATGCAGCGTGTGGCGCCGGTGCAATATGCCGACGTAATGGGGAAAATAGCGAAGCGAAAGCCGGCTAATAGTATCGATAGTATCAGCACTTTAAAAGAAAGGTTTGAGGCTAAATACACGGAAATAAGGCTGGAGGATCGTTGGTTATTTATTGGATTGGGCTTCAAATTGATTTATCCTGACGCCTACCGGGAAGATGTGAAAGACTTTGCCTTCACTGATGGATTTACGAAGAAAATGAGTGAAGCGTTAGGAATGCAACCTCCAAACTTCTCAGAAGCATTTAAGGCGGTAAGGGTTCATTTGAGCTTCAAAGATTCCGATTTAAGAAAAGTCGTTGATGAGACCTTTAATATCCTGGGATACCAGTCTTGTCAGACGACGTTATTTGATATGTGATGGCTAATGAATTAACAGAAAAACAGCAAAGATTTTGCGAAGAGTACCTGATAGACTTTAATGCTACTCAGGCTGCTATTCGTGCGGGATATAGTGAAAGGACTGCTGGATCAATAGGGCACGAAAACCTTAATAAACCTGAAATTCAAAATTTCCTCCAAAATATAAAAAAAGACCTAGCCGATAAGCACAATATTACCAAAGATCGTATACTCAAGGAGCTTGAAAGGTTGGCTTTCCTGGATATTAGAAAGATGTATACTGTGGATGGTGGGTTAAAGAACATTCACGACATAGGAGACGATGAAGCGGCAGCTATTGCGTCATTGGAAACATTTGATGTCGTTGAACCTGATAGCGGTATGGTTTTAGGAACCACGAAGAAAGTGAAGGTTTATAATAAGATTCAAGCCATGGAGAGGGCTGCTAAGATGTTAGGGTTAGATGCGCCAACTCAAGGCGAAATGACTATTAAAGGGTCAGTACCGATTGATAAATGGGTAAAAGAGGCAACTAAATAATGAATGATCACCGTTCAGCCGCCATACATTCCACTATACACTACAAAGAAATTTATTATCCTACTTACAGGGGGGAGAGGGTCTGGCAAGTCTTTTAACGGATCTGTTTTTATTTCCAGGCTATCATTCGAGCAGGGACATAAAATATTATTCAGCAGGTACACAATGACTGCAGCCGGTATTTCTATCATTCCTGAATTTAAAGAGAAGATCGATTTAGAGGGGTTTGGTAAATACTTCACAATTACCAACAATGAGATACTAAACTGCGTATCTGATTCCAAAATCCTCTTTCGAGGCATAAAAACATCATCAGGTAACCAGACAGCCAATCTAAAGTCAATACAGGGTCTTACTACTTTCGTGGGTGATGAGATGGAGGAGTGGGAAAGTGAGGACGATTACGAGAAACTTGTATTGTCCATCAGGCAAAAGAATATGCAATTACGGGTAATGCTGCTACTTAACCCGACCCACGCGGAACACTTCATTTATAAAAAATACATTGAGAACACTCATAAGATCGTAACAATCGACGGAGTAGATGTTCAGATCAGCACTCATCCAGATGTATTACACATTCACACGACCTACTTAGATAATATCGACAACCTTTCAGATCAATTCCTGCAGGTTATTAATGAGATCAAAGAAAAGAGCATTAAAGAGGTAACGGTTAACGGCGTTTTTGATAAAGCAAAGTTTCAATTAACCAAATACGCGACCAAAGTAATAGGCAGGTGGACAGATACGCCAGAGGGGGCTATACTCACCAACTGGAGGGAAGGAGAGTTCGATAATTCATTGCCTTACGCTTACGGGCAGGACTACGGGTTTAGTCTTGATCCTGATACGTTGATACGTGTAGCGGTTGACAATAAGCGAATGAAGGTTTATGTACATGAGGAATACTACGAACGGGGCCAGCTTAGTACAGATGGGTTGTATCTAATGAATAGAAGCCGATTAAAGCGGCCTAATGATAAAATAATAGCAGATGCAGCGGAACCAAGGTTAATAGCCGATCTTAAAAAGAAAGGACTTAATATCGAAGAGTGCGAAAAAGGTGCAGGGAGTGTTACCGCTGGTATTTCACAACTTCAGCAGTACGAAATCATTGTTACCTCCGAAAGTGTTAATGTGAAAAAGGAGCTGCGAAATTACCAATGGAGCGACAAAAAGGCTGGTGTGCCGGTGGATGCCTGGAACCATGCGATTGACCCATTAAGGTATGTCGTAAAAAAAATAGGCATCAAAACGCAAGACCTCTCCAAAGTGTTTGCAGGAGGGTTTTAGTATATTTGAAAAGTAAAAAAAGATATGAAAGTAGTATTTGAATTACACGATCCAGCCGATTTTTTAGACGATTCTGACTACAAAAAATACTATGCCGAAGAAGGTGTAGGGTTTTCGGATGTCATCGATTTGGGTTTCAGGCCTCAAATCGGCGACATTGTTTTAATTGATGAGTTTACAGATAGATTTAAACCACAATACGATCGGGGGATGGTGTATAAGTTTGTAATTAAGAAGGATTTTTTAAAGGTTTTTTTATATTCTGTTGATATATTGGAAATGAAGGTTCTTTTAGGGGAAAACTTAAACACAATTGAAAAGAATTTAGAAAAATACATTATTTAACCATGACACAATACACCATAAAGCTGATTGAATGGAAAGAGAATGGAATCAACTCTATTAAGGCTAATTTCTTTGCTATCATAAGGCAAGATTCCAAATTCTTAGTGTATTTTAAATCAAAGTACGCTGATCAAAGCGACACTATCGATGACGCCAAGGCCCGCGCCCAGGAAATCTGGATCGACTATCTAAAACAATATTTGGAGGAAATAAAATGAGATTTGAAATGCCATCTAAAATAACTGATCTTATGTCTGCGATTTCGGACGCTACAGCAAACCATTTATCAGAAGTGAATGTGAAGATTGATGTGTGCTTCAAAGCTTTTTGGTTAGCATACTTTAAGAAGGAGTTAGAAAAAAGTAGTCGTGAAGAAATAGAAAAAGTTCTTATTGATAGATCCGTTGCTAATCGAAAACAAGTATTGACAATTAATGTTGAGGGTCAGCCCAAGGCTGAAATACGTGTAAATGATATAATTGACGAATCCGGAGCACCACCTATTACAACGGTTGAGTTACATATCCTATAAATACTTCAATATTTATAACTTCATTTTCGCTACCCTTTAACCTATTTCTCAACTTGCAGTCATGCAGATTGAGGAAATAATTAGCGAGACCGACTTAAACAAGCGGGTTAAATACTTACAATCACAACGGAAGGTAACGAACGAAATGATCGAAGAGGCGAAAAAATCCCTCGATCCAAATCTGCATGCGGTTACTGATCCTGTCCTGCGTAAGAAGAGGGAGGTTACTAAGATCACCAAAGATGAGCAGGATATTGAAAAGAAAAGTACCGAACTAAAGGAAGTAAACCGGATACCATTCAGCTATCAAGGTGATATTGTCGATAAGCGAGTTTCGTTCATGTTTGGCAACCCCTTGCAGGTTACTACCGCATCGGAAAACAATAGCGCTAAGGCTATTATTAATGCCATCAACCAGGTAAACAAAGATGTAAAGATAGATAGCATCAACCGGCAGGTTGCGAGAACTAAGTTTTCATTCTACGAGGTTGCCGAATACTGGTTTGTGACCGGTGCTGATAGCCATAATAAATACGGATTCGATACTGATTCCAAAATAAAGACTATTGTTTTTCGGCCAGATGAGGGGGATGTGCTTTATCCTTTTTATGATCGGATGGGCGATTTGAAAGCCTTTTCTCGCGGGTTTATCATTACTGATCTAGAGGGCAAGAAAACGGAATACCTGGAAACATGGACAAGCGACGGATATTCTCGGCTCGTTAAAACGAAAGATTGGGAGATTGACGCTAGTGAAGATGTCGAAGCTATGGATGCCTACGTAAAGGAGTTGGGTAAAATCCCCATTACATATGGTTGGCAGCCTCATACCGAATATTACAAGGTGCAGAGGATATGTGACCGGCAGGATACTTTAGCTTCCAATCACGGAGATATCAACGACAGGCACGCCCTTCCCATTCTCGTAGCTAAGAACGCTACCGTATCGAATAAAATTGAAGACTTTGTTCAGATAGAAGGGGAAAAAGGCGAACTGGACTATATAGCATGGAATAATGCGACCGACAGCTTAGAGGCTGAATTCAACCGGAATGAGGATAAGATATATTCCTTGACCCGAACTCCGAAAACCTCATTTGAAGAAATGAAAGGCATGGGCAATGCTGCGTCTGGCGAGGGTGTTAAAACCCTGTTCATGGATGCTCACTTGGAGGTAATGAATAAGATGGAGGATTTTGATATCTACTTCACTCGCCGTTACAATATCATTAAGGCGATTCTGGCGATTCTTAATCCATCATGGAAAGACGATCTGAATAATGTAGAAATCGACATCAAAGTCATTCCTTATATGATGGGTGAGGACAAAGAACGGGTACAGATGCTAATTGACCTGTACACTGCTGACATGATTTCCCTGGAAACCGCCTGCAAGCTAAACCCATTCTTTGAGGACTCACTGACCGAGTATAAAAAGATAATGGCAGAAAAGCAAGCGGCTGCACCTCCGGATCCCGAGATCGAGAAAAATGAAGAAAAGCGAGAGGTATTTGAAGCTGAGGGCAATAATCAAAATCAATAAACACACAATATGAAAAAAGCAGTAGCACTCATTGGTGTAGCAGCGGCGCTTATGGCCAGCGGTCAAATCGCAACCCCTGCAGAAAGCAATCCGACGCCAACCAATCAAACATCTCAATCCCAAAAGGATAAACAAGCCGCTATTACAGAAACTACGAGCCCCGTAACCAAATTAAACCCATTTGCAGGATATCAGTTTCACGATCCCGGCATTCCGCCTAAGATTTACGGAATGCACTACGTTCGTAAAGGCACCCACAAAAGAACCAATAAAAAGTAAGCATGACCACACCACCGATCACTCACCGTCCTATATACGCTCCGGTAATTGCGAGAGAAACAAAAAGCAGCGCAAATATAGGCGACACCTACAAGATGGAGGACACGCCGTTAAATGAACAGCAATTCCGCAGTAAAGTCGATTATCGCAGCTATTTCCGGGCCGTTGGTGTCCCTCAAAGATCATCTGAGCAGTTTCATATCGCTATTTTCAACCGGGATGTTACCGGCGCAATAGAAGCTATTTCAAGACATTTCAAGGAGCCCGACCACATTCGGACACTCAGGTTGATTCGCGTTCACCTGGTGAATGCGGTGGAACGATATAAGAATTAGGTTATGAGATTTACTCTGTTATTTTTAATAATCATAGCAGTATCCTGCAATAGACTGAAAGAGGGGGTTGTAATTGATCGCATTTATAAGCCAGAAAAAGAGTATGTAATGCTGATGCCAATATACACAGGTAAGACTACGATACTTATACCTTATGTGGTTACAGATGATGAAGATTACATATTGCGAATTTCCGGTACTTATAAAGGTGAGGCTGTTATAGAAGATGTTTACGTGCCAAAGCGTGTCTACGATCAGTCTATTAATGGTTCTCGATTAATAGTTGATTCCGACTGTAGTTATACAGATGATAATAATTCCAAGACTAGGCAATAAAGTCTTAACTCATGATTCATGATGGTCATTGACAACAAATTTGATATAGGAGGAAAACGGAAGATTTTCTTATAAGGAGATCAAAGAAGGTGATCAATACGTGGAGCCTTCGGTTTTCATCAAATCAATATCCGAATACTTCAAGTTCGACAAATAGAAGTATGAATTAAGTCAATAAAAACAAAATATATGACATCAATGCTAATTTTGACAGGTTCTGCCGAAAAGATTGTAGCAGAGGCTGAGCGAAAAAAAGGAGCGATATATGTTGGTGATGTGGACGGACGGTTAGTAATTCAAGCCGACATACCCGATTCGGAAAATTGTTTACAGATAAAAATTACTCGTGATGCAGCAAGGAAAATTGCCGCATTTATAAATTCATAGAGGTTTTTTCATTATTTGTCCCTGCGCTTCTACGTGGGGATTTTTACAGCTTCTTTAAATCTTTTTGCGCAAGGTAAACGATATAAGCTGACAAACTCATGTTAAGTTCTTTAGCTCGTTTTGTCATTTCCTCTTTTAACTTTTCGCTAATCCTCATCTGTATTGTCGATGTTTTATCCATAGTGCAAATGTATGGAAAAATAAAATACAGAAAATATTTGGAATGTATGGATAATGTAAATACATTTGTTTAAAATATTAATTATGCCACAATTAGAAATTGAAATGGAGAACCCAGATGTAATGCCTGGAGATATAGTTTTTTTCTTTTGGAATACAATGATAGTAGAGGGGTGTGTGTATGAACTTGTGATAGGTCAAAATAAAGGGCGTTTCTGGTGTGAGGAAATCGAGTTGTGTTGCCCCCGTTATTATAATGGCGATAAGGGAGCAAATAAGAAGATAATTACTTTGCCATCTTTTAGGGTTTTTAAGTCGAAAGATGAGTTGTTAAAGTATGGGGCTACTGATTTTGCAGATTCTAGTTTTTCAGACACAATTTTTGACTATGAATAAACCATCTTTTGATGAATTACCTAACGAGGTTCAGGAGTTAAAATTATTAGTAATTCAGTTGATTTCAGAGGTTAAGTCACTGAAAGAACTAATGCCGGTTAAAACCCAGCCCAAAGAACCAACAGAAGATCAACCAGAGAATATTAGCGCTAAAGAGGCAGCCAGATTAATAGGCTTTAATGTGCATACTGTGTATGTGAAGGCTGCGGCGGGAGATATACCATCTTTCAAGATGGGCGGAAAAGTGCTATTCGACAAGTCGGATGTATTAGAGTGGATTAAGAAGCAGAAGCGTAAATCAAAATTTGAAATAGAGGTGCTGGTTGATGAAGCTATAGCATCTCATAAAAAATAGTTGCCATGAATATTTAGTTATGTGCCCCGCCTCGCGCGGGGTTTTCCGGTGAAAGATATTATCACCTTAAATCAAAAGTTATGTAACAGTATCTGACCCAGAAAAACGGCTGCCCGCGAGATACGGGCTTTCTGGGTGAAAGATGATCCAACTTTAAAACTTTTGCCATTATTTGGATAAACGTATTATTTTCTGCTGCGTTTTTCTTTTGGGTGTTAAAGGACCTGAACAAACCGGACGATCCGGATGAATCGGGCTTTTTGTCTTATTAAATATGCTGTTTATGAGGATCCAACACACTCATTGTTGCTATTGTCGCAGGACGTTCAGCGACACGAACAAATGCACGAGGGATCACTTTGTGCCGCGCAGCAGAACGGGGGTAAATGGAGAAAACATATTGCAGTGCTGCCGAGAGTGCAACCAATGGAAAGCAGATAAAGAGCCGATAGTCTGGTTGTCGGAGGTTGAATATTTACTCAGCCACAAGAAAGTAAGAAAAGGTTATATCCTCGTGGATTATAAGCAGATAATTGGAAGCCTGCGCTTTGTGGGTTATTTGATGAACCGGAGCTATCCCATATTCAGGGAACACCTTAAGAATAGGACATTTCGCACCTTGTCGATAATGGCGCACATAGCCTACGGATACTTTTCGTTCGCATTTGCTTTAAATCTCATTTGGAGACGTAAAAAATACAACTACCTAACTTAATCATCGTATTGCGGCATGCGATCGTTTATATCGTAAGGAACTACCAGGCGCCGCATCTTAGCCTTATCATTGAAATGCCTCGAGAGACTTTGAACCATCTTTTTATAATCTGTTCCCTCGTAGGTAGAACCCTTCTTGTCATGCCTGTAATGGTATAATAAAATAGACTTGCAAAACTCATTTTCTACGAGCATATTGAGCATTACTCGATCACTTAACCCAAACGAGTGTCCCATATTGACGAGCTGGTACGGCCCCAATGACATGAAGTTTAGCAGTTGAGTGTAATTATCGTTCCTTTGATAGTTTACGCTTTTCACGTGGTCGAGGTATCTATTGTCGTTTTTCCTCTCAAGCATCTTGTAGTCGTCGTCCATCTCGTCACCGAAACCGAAGATTATGGGATTATCTTCCCCATACAGTTTGCCGTGTATATTGATAGATGTTATCTTATCGTTACCAGTGTATAGCAATGCTGTGTCTGTGTAATTGAAGCTCAATAAAAGTATACTTTCTGGCTCATACCTCATTGAGTCCGTGACGAGCAATTCATCGAAATGAGATCGACTCTCCATGGAAAAGTGATATGGATCGAAATCTTTGAAAATGATTCTTTCGATGGTGTTCAAACGCGCGGCATTGTTATTCTTCTTTAAATAATCTGAGAGCATTTCAATTATTTCCTGTAAAGATTTATTTAACGTATCGACAGGACTATTCCCTTTGGCGATTCCAATAAGCGTCCGATAATACTCCTGTTCTATTCCAGCCCACCCAGTCGTTTTGTAGTTGGTCAGACACGAAAAAAATAGTTTGTTTCTTATTACGCTGCTTAATCGTCCTGAAACGTCGTTTGTGTGACGAGCTAAGCTGGTTGATCCATAATTATTTTTGAGTATGGATACCATGTCTTCGAGCTTAGCTGTTTTAAGGATATTGAAAATATAATGGTGATATTTATAAGTTTGAGGAAGAAATTCCATCCCGGCTATCGCGTCATTTGGAAGTTGGCCAGAATCAAACAACTTCTTGATGTTTGTTAAATACCCCTCGATGAAGTGAGAATAAGCGGTTTTTAATCCATGGGCCAGATCGAAGCCGTTGCCGGCCAGAATAATTCGGTTCATAAACAATCGTTTTTACCCAAAAATAAAAAACCCCTTCCATTTCTGAAAAGGGAAAACAATTAACCGATTACCAGTACGAAGGTAGACCGGTAAATTCTGCATACAAAAGCCTATCCTATAACTATTGCAATAATTCTACCCGTGCGGTTTTACACCCATTCGCTTTAAGCCAATTTTATGTCCACAACCGAAACTAGCTGTTTTTAGCTAGTAAGTTCTTTAAAACAAATCATAAAGCATGAATGAAAAAGTTGCAGCAGCTATAAAGGCTAAATACCCGGCTTTAAACATTCGCAAAACAAGGCTTGACGAGATTTCGGCGAGAATTGCAGCGAAAGTTACAGACGAAAGCGAAATAGATGCTAAGGTGGAAGAGTTCGATTCTTATTTTCCTTTTGCTGATATCGCCAAGCAAGACGATGCATTAGCCGAGGCTCAAAGAAAAGCAAAAACTCCCACACCAAAATCTGAACCAACTCCAAATCCCGAACCATCATCGGAACCAAAGCCGGATGATACTCCAGAATGGGCTAAAGCCCTCATGGGTGAAGTGCAAGCTCTGAAAACAGAAAAGATTGTGAATGGCCGCAAATCGGCATATGCCCAATTGTTTTCAGGTAAGGACGAAAAACTAAAAGAGCGAGAGTTGGCAAAATTTGATCGGTTGACCTTCAAGGATGATGAGGATTTCGATTCATTCCTGGAAGCCGAGAAAACAGCTTTAGCAGATCAGGCGAAAGATAGTTTAAAGACCGGTGGTGTAATCGTTGGAGGACACAGCTCTAAGAAAATGTCCGACGACGAAAGTAAAGCACTAGCAAAAAAGCTGGTATCAAACATCTATTAACAAGCTAAAAAAAGCAAAATGGCAGTAGCAGATTTAAATACAGCCGAAGTGCAAGTCAACACGTCAAGAGATAATATAATCATCCGCGACTGTATTCTGACTGTACGCGGCGGCAAAACACTTAATGTCACTGGTTTTTCGGATAAAATCATTTATGCTGGAAATCCAATTATCAGGGAGACGTCCTCAGGAGAGTATAAACCCCTGGGAAACGACGGAACTAAATTCGTAGCGCTTCCAACCGGGCACACCTTTGAGGGTATTTGCAACAAGACAACCCTGACAAGCCTTCCTACAGTAGGTATCCTTACCGCGGGAGAAGTCAACCACAAGGCGGCCTATCATGATTATGTCGATATTCTGTCAGCCATCAAAACCGTGCTGCCAAGAGTGTCATTTAGGGCCGACAAAGACTAATAAACTACCAAAACAAAGAAAATGGCAGCAGAACAAACACAATTTATAGAATATGTCAATAAGGACATATTTGCGCAACAAACAACCGACATTTCGGAACTATTCAACGGGCAGGAGGCAAAACCGGGCTACTTGCATAAACAGCACCTAACTGTTACTGAATCATTAACCGGGAGATGGGAAAGCAAAAGCAAGGATAATGCATTAATCATGGCAGACTATGTGTCTACCAACTCCTCTTTGCCCCTTAAAAGCCGTGACTCAGTAGCATCTGCAGGCGGTAAAATCCCTAAGGTTGGGCAACATCTATGGCTGGATGAAGAGCAATTGGACAATGTTCTTTTAATGATCAATCGTGCGCGATCAGTTGAAGACGTGAGAGGGCTATTGCTTCAAGACTTACCTCGGGTAATTGCAGGAGTTAATGAGAGACTGGAAGATACTTTCCTCAGCGGTTTATCAAACGGCATTGCCTTAATGGACACCGATAATGTAGGAGTAGGTCTTAGGATAGACTATGGATATAAAACCGAAAACAAAATAGGTGTAGGTGTATTGTGGTCTAGTACTGCTACTGCAAAACCGTTAGAGGATATCGAGAATGCAATGAAGCTGCAACCGAATAACCGGGTGATGTGGATAGACAAGACGGCCTTGCAGGGCATTTACGGCAACGACGCCGCTCGAGCTTATTTTGGATTCATGAGTGGTTTTGTAGGAGGTGTGGCTAATATTCCAAGTTTAAATTTAGAAGCCGCTAAAAACGTGCTTAAAGACAAGTTTCAGCTTGATGATGTTATTGTCGTAGACCGCCAAACTATGTATGAGATCGATGGTGTACGTACTATAAAAACGCCCTGGAAAGATGGGACGATTGTATTTACTCCGACATCTAATGTAGGTGATTTGCAATGGTCAATGTTAACCGAAGCCCAAAGGCCGGTGCAGGGGATTCTATATGGCACAGCAGATAGCTATACGCTCACATCATTCTACAGGGATCAAGATCCTTTCTTTACCGAGCACACTAAAGCTCAGGCAAAAGTAATTCCTGTCATTAATAGCGCGACCAAAATCGTAACTCTTGACACTAAAACTGTACAAGCATAATGGCACAACTTAAAAAAGAAGAGTTGCAAGCGGCTGCTGACCATTACGCCGCTCTTCATACAGAAGGTAAAACGCAGGAGGAAATTACGGCAGCACTAGCTGCCGATGAGAAAGGCTATACTGAAAAGCAGATCGCTACTATTTACGGCTTGATTACTACTCCTAAAGATGAGGAAAAAGCAAAAGAAAGCAAGAAAGCTAAACAGTACGTTGTTGCATCGGGCTTTAATGATAAGGATAATTTCAGTATTTCCTACGAAGAAGGGCAAGATGTACCAAAAAGCTTTACTGCTGATCGAATAAAAGATTTGCTCGCAAAAGAGCTTATTAAAGAAAAATAGATGACCAACCTGGAGGCCTTTAGGATTTTACTTGACGGCAATGTGAGCGATGAGCGTATAGCTTCTGTTCTTATGGTGCGTGGAATAGATCCTTTAGGTCTTTGGGTGCAGTCAAAATCGAACCCTATCAACTGTTCTTTCTACGGTGCCTTAATCGATGAAGGTTTGAAAGGCGTTAATGCTACAACAGGCATTAAGTCTATAACAGAAGGCGGTATGTCGATCACATACGACTCGGCATCTCCTTATTTGCGAGGCAAAATAAAAGGATGGGCGGCTGATAGCGGATGCAGCTCTTTGATTGAGAAATATAGCGGCGTTGCCAAGATCACTGATGTGTCTCACTTACTAGAAAGATGATACCAAGAGACGATATAGGGACTTACCAGGTTATTTCCGGAGGGGATTACAATCCGGATACAGGTATGCCTAATCCTACCTCTTCTCAAACTGTCACTGTAGTGGGTAGGTATGATGCCAAGGTATCGCAATTCGTTCAGCGTGGCACCGATGGTTCTTTCACAGCCCCGAAGTTCGTTTTTTACATGGATTTGGACGCGCCGATTATCCCTCTTGAAACCGAATTAAGCGTTCAAGACGCAAGCTCGGGGCTAACATTTACCGGGGTGGTAAAGCAGTACAATAAGGGTCTATTAAACGCTTACGTATTATGCCACTAAAACCCATGAAACCGGTCGTAAGGGCGGATGAATTTATCCAACGGCGGTTTGATCAACACGAGAAGGCGCTGGAAGACATTTTCAAAATTGCCGGAAAAGAAACGGTTGATTATATCAGATCACTTGACACCTACCAGAACCGGACGGCAAATTTGAGAAATTCAGAGGGGTGTATCCTGTTTAAAGATGGCAAGAACATCTTTGAATACTATCCAAACGACGCGAGACCGAATGAGTTTTCTCTGTTTGATGGCGCGGCAGTTGGCAAAACACTGGCAAACGAAGTTGGAGACTTTTCTATTAAAGAAGGTTACCTCCTGGTGGTTACAGCGGCGATGGGATATGCGGCATATGTAGAGGCAAAAGGGCGCGATGTGTTGACAGGCGGATCAAAGGAAGGTTCAGCATTCCTAAAAACAAGGATTGCTCAGTTAATGAAGGATATAAACAGGAAAAGGAAATGATCACACCGTTGAGAGCTATAGAAGAAGTAAGAGCGTTAATTAACGTCCCGTCGGTTACGTCATTGGTGAGTAGAATCTATATCGACGAGCCTAATTTAAAGGAGCTGGATGCGGTAATGGCCGCAAAACAAAAGTTCATTGTCATCAATATTCTACAACAGGGTTTTGCACAGGTTCAGGAAGGAACCGTTAATGTCAATATTTACGTTCCAGATTTGCTCTCAGGCAATCGGGACATCACCTCCATGGATCAGATTCTTTTAGCAATAAAGCCGCTTTTAGAGGATGCAACCACAGAAACCGTATCCACCGACTTAGGTATCGTCCGAATACTCTCCGAAGAGGGCAAACCCTATTCATTATACAATCAAAGAGTTAATATTTTCTCAGTAAACCTTAATCAGAACCAAAACATAAAACTTAATTAAAATGGCTACTTGGAAACCGTTTTACGGACTTAAAAAAATAGAAGTGGGAACAGCCACTACCAACAACACTGCACCGGCAGAATTAAAAGAGGTGCCTTTCACTAAGGTTGATACGGCAGTCTACAGCAAGGCTGAGGACACTTTCACAGACATTCCTATTGAAGAGCAGGATACGCCTCTGGAGCGCCTAAACTCAACACCTGGCGCCAGGGCTTTCCAATGGACTACTTACTCAAATGACTTCGAATTGAAGGCATTACTTGAAGGTGGTACTTATACAGCCGCTTCTGCTGGGCCACCCGCGGTAGGCGCGAAATACTCGCCACCAAAATCGGCGCAAAACAAAAAACTATACGTTAAGTTGACCGACAAGTTCAACAAGACTACCGAGATTTTCAATGCCAGCATTTCTTTTGTTGAAAACAGCATTCAGCAAAAATCTGGACTTCCTGAATGGCAAATCACCGCGACTGCAACGGCCGTTGATACCGGATTTGAGGATGTGATCGAAACTCAGCCGCCAGTAGCGTAATTGTAAACCAAAATTAACCCTATAGGGCGGTGATAATGTCGCCGCTCTTTTTTTTACCATGGATATAAAGAAAGAGTATATCGACAAACAGGAGACGGAAATGTTGCTTGAGAGGGCCGTTACTGTCTCCCTGATAGGCCGGGAAACCATACCTAAATGGCAGTTTTGGCGTAAACCTAAAAATGTTAAGTATCAGTTTCAAGTATACCCATTGAAGGGTGCGCAGCAGTACCGCATCATCAACCGATTGGCTGAATTAGATGAATCGCCATTCCATAATGAAGACTCGATAATGCAGGTGTACCACAAGATGATGGCTAGGCACTTTAAAGATGTGGTGTATTGTATCGCCGTGCTACTTACGCCTGCGCGAGAGGAGCCTTCTGAGTGGCTGTTAGATCTGGTTGAAAATGATTTAGATAATGACGACTATCAAAAGATATGGGAGGCGGGGTTCAGACAGATGAATATAAACCCTTTTTTGAATGGTATAGTCTTGATGAAAGGCATAAGGATCGAGACGAACCCCATGGACTAGGTGAGAATTATAGCACCTGGGAAAGGATAGGCGGCATTATGAAGTATTTCAGAATGACGTGGGATGAAATAATGTATGAACGGAGCTGGGCGAACATCGTCATGCTTCTGGCTACAATTCCCGACTATTCACAAGAAAAAGACTCCCGAACGCCATCTGAGAAGATGGCACATTCCTTAATGCAAAGAAATAGCTAATGGCTTCACAAATAGACGGTGGATTATGGTGGGATTCCGGGATTAACACGTCCGGGATAAAGAAAGACGCAAAGGTTGTGGATATGACAATCCGCGACTTGGTTAATAACGCGAATAAGCAGATACTCAAGATTAAGCCAATTTCGTTAACGGTTAATAAATCCGTCCTTATCGAGACCGTTAAGGAGGCAAAAGCAAGGGCTGAAGTGGCAAAGGCTGCGTTAATTGAGTCCAAAAATATGACCGAGCTCGCCAGGGCAAGACAATTGGACGTAAAAACTGCGATTCTTCAATACCAGCAGGAGCAGCGTATCAACAAGGAGCGCGAAAGGGCGGCCGCGAAACAAAAGGAAAGCCTGGCAGATTATCAAAAAAGGGTCAAGGATGCTGGAAGTCCATTTGAAAAAAACAACCAGCCTCCATTGGACTCTACTTCAAGTGGTGCTAAAGATGAGGCCGTCGCAATAGATAATGTATCATCAGCTTATAAGAGACAGCAGACTCAAAAGAAGCAGCTTGCTCAAGCGTCAGAAGAACTATCTAAGAGTGTAGCTGACGAGGCCAATCAATGGCTATTTCACGAAAGCTCGCTCGAAGATAATGAAAAGCGGCTCGCAGGATATAAGAATAAACTAGCTGAGCTGCAAATAGAAAAAAAGGCGGCTGGTAAATCTTCATCGCAACTAGTAGCTGGTGAGGCGGAACTTAAAGCGAAAATTTCCGAAACGAATAAAGCCATACAACTACAAAAGCAGGAAATGTTTTCCGCTGCCGGAAGCGTGGATCAGCTCAAGGCAAGGGCGGCGATATTGACCCAACAATACAATGCGCTTGGTAAAGAGGCCAGAAAATCTGGCGCAGGTAAAGAAATTACCAAAGAGCTGAAAGAGACGAACGAAGCCTTAATAAAGTCAGGTGAAGCTATTGGAGATCACCGACGTAAAGTAGGGAATTATACCGGTGGTATAAAAAAAGCTTTTGACGGCCTGTGGAGCGGTCTCAAGAATATTGCTAACTTTTTACCGGGTTTAGGTTTAGCTGGTTTAATCGGTTTCCTTGCTGAAGGAATAATAGAGCTCGTAAAATCATTAAAGATTTTCAAAGAGAACGTAGATCCTATTCTACAGGCACAAAAAGACATGGTCAATATCACCGAGAAGGCTGTTGACGGCTTTGTTAGACAAAAAGTGCAATTGACTGATTTAACAGATCGAGTTAATAAATCTGGTAAAAGCTTTAAGGAAAAAGAAAAAATAGTAAATGACTATAATAAAGCATTTGGTGATTCGATTGGTAAGGCAAATAGCTATTCGGAAGCAGAAAAGTTTATAATAGATAGCGGCCCTCGGTTCATCAAGGCTTTAGAACTAAGAGCGAAATCATTTGCTGCGATGGAACTAGCAATAGAGGCGGCAAAAGAAAATATAATTAACCAAGCAAAGGCGCCTATAGATTTTCTTTCGGGCTTCGATAAAGGGCTGGTAAAAGTTAATGACTTTCTTGCCAAATTGCCGTTTGGGGACAATTGGAAAAAAAATGCCGAACAGTATAAGAAGGATTTTTTAGATCAGGGATTTGTAAACAAAACGGATACTCTTTCAGAAGGTTTCGCTTCTATGTATCGATATTTGGCATCCAGCAAGGAGCTTGAATCCGAGTTCGATAAACTATCAAAGGGGTTCAACTTCGACGGAATAAAAAATTCTGGGAAAAGCACCTTTAAAGACATTCAGCGCTTGGCCGAGTTGTTAAAGGAAATTGCTGGGGCTAAAGATAAATACGCGATTCAATTCGGACCAGATGAGGAAAGTGAACAAAAAAAGATCGATAATTATTTCAACGACCTGATCGATAAAGTTAAAAAGTTTAATGACGACCCTAATAATAAAATTAAATTAACCCCTAAGCAACAACAAAAAGCCCTTGCCGATATCGAGAGTGGTAGAGCATATGCGCAAACTCTCGCAAATGATAAAGAGGCTGGGGAGATTCTTATCAAACAACTGGAAGAACAGAAGAAACTTTATGAGGACTACGAGGACTTCAAAAAACAGTATGGACAAGAGGCCGCCGATGATCTTTACAAAGGGCTAACGGCGAAATATTCTACGTATCTGTCAAGAGTTCAGGCTGAGTACGATAAACTAGAAGCAAAGGGTTCATTGAACCCCGCTGAATCTGCATTGTTTTCACAACTAACCGGCCTGTTGGCTGACGCGAACGCTCAGTCGAAGTCTGATCAAACCAAATGGCTGGCAGATGCATTGGGAGAGTATCAGTCGTTCCAACAGCAAAGACTATCGATAACTGAACGTTACAATGAAGAAATAAGGAAAGCAGAGGCGGAAGGTCGGTATGATTTAATAGCCGGGATTGAGAATGCGAGAAACAATGAGTTGGCAAATGTTGATGCCGATAACCTGGATGCGATCACACGCACAAGGGAGATGTTCGATGATATCGTTCTGATTACGACGGAATCTGTAAAGCAGCAGATAGAAGATATTGAGTATCTGCTTCAAAACTCTACATTAACCCATCAACAACGAGAGTTTCTGACGGGAAAACTTGAGTTCACCAAAACTTTACTTAATAAGTCTCCAGATCGACGAGAACTTGAGCAAATCAATAAGGAAATATCCGAAACAAAGGAGGAACTTAAAGAAGCGGAAAAAGCAGGAATAAAGACGGGTGTGGTACTCGATGCTCTTAAAGCGAAACTTCGCGCCCTTGAAGTTGCTAAAGCCGGAAAAGAGTTAGATGCGTTCAACAAAAAGCTTGATGCGATAGCGAGTTTAGCTCCATCGGTTTCTGATTTAGGTCAGTCACTGCAAGAGTTGGGAGGTGATGGTGGCGCCTTGACTGACTTAGGATCATTATTATCAGGGATTGGCTCCCAGATGGGAGGCTTGATTTCTACGTTTCAAAAAATTAAAACAGAAGGTGTCACGTCGTTTGATGCTATAGCTGCAGCGGCTCAATTTGTACTTCAAACCATCGACACAATTGTAAGTTCAGCCGCTCAAAGACGAGCTGCTGAAAAGCAATATGAATTAGATCGAATGAACTTCCAGTATGCAATGATTGACGCAACGCTGGAAGAACTGAAAATACGGCAAGAAATGAACCGCCTGAGCATATCTACGGATTTCGCTCAAGACATGAAGGATGCGGTAGCTTTAAGGGATAGCTCCTTCAAGGCGTACCAAGATGCGTTAAAAGACATTGATAAGATACAAGCTAAACTTGGACAACGGAACAAAGTTGATTGGGCTAAGGTGGGCAGCAATGCGCTGTCTGGAGCCGCAGCCGGAGCTGTTATCGGAAGCGTAGTGCCCGTGATCGGTACTGTTGTGGGGGCTGTAGTTGGGGGTGTGGTTGGTTTTTTCTCAGGATTATTTGGGGGGAAAAAGAAAAAAGATGTCTGGGGTGGTATTATGCAGGAATGGCCCGAGTTGATAATGCAAACAGCTGACGGCGCTAAAGTTCTTAATGTCGAACTGGCTAAGCAATTAATAGCTAACAATTTAATAGATGACAAAGGTAAAGTTATCCTGCAAAACATCATAAACCAGGCGGAAGCCTATGAGGACGCTTACCAGGAGATAGTGAAAATCATTGATGACGTTATTGTAGATATCGGTGATAAGTTGCGTAGCGCGTTAGTTGAAGCTTTCAAAGCTGGTGAAGACGCGGCAAATGTCTTTAAAAAAACAGTCTCACAGATTATAGAGGAATTGATTTCCCAAGCCGCTTACGCTGCCATTTTCGAGCCGTTAGTAGAGAATCTTCAGAAGGAAATGAAGGAAAGTTATCAATTAGGAGGTGATCAAAGCTGGATAGATGATCTAACACGGTTCTATCAGAACGCCGGTCAAGCGCCACAAGCGTTTTTTGATTTTCTCGAAGCAGCAAAGGAGCAAGGCAAGCAATACGGCTTTGACCTTTTCAGCCCCACAAATGGCACTAATTCCCCTCAATCAATTTCGTCCGGGATTAAGTCAATAACCCAAGAGCAGGCGGACATTTTGGGGGCGACTACTAAAGGGATGCAGCTTGAAATGATCAACAGCAACAAAACCAAAATTGACTTGGCATTCAAGAGCCTGGACACTTTAACCAAAATTGAAAGGAATACATATAGATCAATGGCCTACTTACAATCTTTAGACCAAAAAATAAAAAGCGTTACTGATGTGCAGCGCGCAGGAGGGGCAATATAATGGAGTTAAGCATTTATAGAGGCGGGGTCGTCATAGCGACCATAAAACCTGAAGGAAAACATACCGCAGGAGTTATGGGCGAGGATGTCATAAACTGCACGTTTTTCCTAAATCACTATTTCGACTTTCAGGTAGGGGATAAGATAGATTATAATGGTCGATGGTATTCGTTAAACATTTTAAGCGAACCTACTAAGCGCAGCCGGTTCCATTATGACTATTCATTAAAGTTCGAGGCTTCATTTTATAATCTCACCAAATGTCGCTTCAAAGGATTGGACGCGTCGAACAATCCGACCGAGATTAAGTTTACTGTAATGGACAATGCGGCAAATTTAATCTCGTTAATCTGCACTAATATGGCCCGGAGGGGTGAGACGTGGACTGTGGGCACCGTAGATGCGACTGAGGTAGCCCTTTTTGACTTCGATTCTATAAGTTGTATGGAAGCCTTGCAGCGCCTGGCCGATCAATACAAGATGGAGTACTGGTTTGATGGAACTCAAATAAATTTCGGAAACCGGGTGGTGCCTACCATCCTATATTTTGAGTACGGCAAAGGCAAAGGCCTTTACTCAATTCAACGGGTCAATAAAGACGCGAGCAATCCGTTTAATCGCCTTTTCGTGTATGGATCGGATAAAAACCTTCCAGAAGATTATAGAGGGAAGCGATTGCTAATGCCCGTGACCCAAGGTGATTACATAGATCCAATAGTTCCCTCCCCGGAGATAATTGAAGCAGACCAGGTATTTGAAGAGGTTTTCCCGAAAAGAGAAGGCACGGTTACAGCCGTAGGGGACGAATTCACCTTTTTTGACACAACCCTGGACTTTGACATCAACGACCATGGTCTTGATTTGGTTCCTAAAGTTACATTCACGACAGGGATACTGGCCGGGTGGGAGTTTGAAGTTAGCTATGATCACGCTACTAAGAAATTTGTTCTTTCTCAAAATCAAGACGAAAAGGCCATTACCGTGCCCAGCGAATCATTCAAGCCAGCAGTCGGAGACAAGTATTTCATTTATGATATTGCGATGCCAGAGTCATATGTTACAGCCGCTGAAAATGAATTACTGGAAAAAGGACAGGAATATTACGATAACAACGCAAACCCGGCTAACAGGGTTCAATACAATATTGTTTGTGATCCACTTTATTTAAGGGATAACGGCATAAATCCTACGATACACATGCAGGCTCACATCACTGATGGCTCTATGGGTATAGATAACGATATCCGGATCAACAAAGTCGAAAGAGACCTGCAACGCCCCTGGGATTACACGTTGGAGATAAGCAACATTCCATCGATATCAAAGATATCAAAAGATAACATCGATTACAAAGAAACCAAGTTTGTAGTTGACCAAGCCAAGGCATTGAACCCGAAAAGGATCACTTCCTTCAGAAACTTCTATGATAGACAACGGAGATTAGTAAACGACATATTATTTGATCCGGACATAGCACTACTCATTGGGTCAAGAGCCTCTAACTTCAAGCTGAACGGCGTTGTATTCGTGTTGAACAAGGAAGGAAACCCCAACCATGTAGAAATTACGCCAGGGGCTTTAATTCACATGGAACTTTCTATCGATCTTGGATACATATGGGATATGGCTTCTTTTTCAACGACAGCCGACTTAGATCCAACGAAGTATTATTACCTGTACGCTAAATTGTCAAAAAATGCATTGACAGGCGAATGGGTTATTTCAACTGATCAAATTCAGCCAAATGACGAACCGGGTTATTTTCATCTGTTGGCAGGTGTTATTTACGAAGTTGATTCCGAAGGTCACCGATCTCTTGACATGGTGTCCGGAGTTACAACTATCGTTGGCGACAATATCACTACGGGTAGAATTCAAAGTGCGGACACGTTAACGTATTTCGATTTGGATAATAGCGTGCTACATGCCGAGAACGCTGAGCTAGTCGACGCCTTCATTTCTGGTGTGGTAACTGGTGGAATGTTACGGACGATTGACGGGGCCGTGATCCTCGATGACGACGGTCTGTTCGCGATTAAGGGAGCTATAGGGGGATTAATACTCGGCGAAAACTCCCTTACCAATGCAGATGGTGAAACTTCTCTAAAGTTCGAAAACCTGAACGGCAATGGAGGTTATGTTAGAATAAATGAAAATGAAAACGCGCCAATGCTTTCGGTCAGAACAGACACGGAAGGCCGGTTTGGACAACATATCCAGGTGTATGGAAATAACGCGACGGGATTGCACATAACTGCCAATACAGGTTTAACAAATGGTTACGCACTTAGATCTTTTGGTGGTCATGTTTTTGGTCAGAGAGTTGGAGAGTATTGGAATGCTCCAGGCGTTCTTATACACGTGAGAATAGTGATCGGCCCTTCGTTCGCCCTCACTATGACGAATATGTTCAAAAATTCAAATCTCAACCCAACCATTAGCAACATAGATACCGGTGCCGACATATTCCGATTCAATCACAACCTCGGACATCTGGATTATTGCCCTATGGTGGTTATGGGAAGCTCTCAGAACGCGAACGGATACCCCATAGTATTCAATATAACAGAAAATTATTTCGAGGTTGACGTAAATGACATTACGGAAGGGGATATGTGGATTATGATGACTGGGCGAAACAAGTTATCGTAACAACTTTTTACATCGTTATGAAATAAACATCTCTTATAGATAGATACCAAAATAATTTGCATTGATGAGTACCATTTCTAACATAGCCCAAGGTATGTATTTTTTGGATGACAAGGATATGTTTATAGAATATGGTGTGGTAGTGGGCGGTGGAAGCAATGATATTCTACGGTGGGCGGAGCGAAAAGAGGTTTATTCTCATGATTGGCTAGACGAGGATGGGCTTGAATATGACCTTGCAAATCCAAAGTACAAGGACAAGCCGATAACGCTTCAATGCTTCATTGTGGCCACGACATATGATCAATTCTGGCGTAGGTATAATCTTTTAAAGGAGGCGTTTGATAAACCCGGTTGGAGAGTCTTAAAATGTAGCGAACTGGATGCTGTGACAGAGGTCTTTTACACCAATATGACTGACCCGAACAGGCCACGAAAAATAAAAGGTTCAACTCTTCTTGCTTTTGGGTTTAATCTAGTGCTCACGTGCAGATTTAGCCGAACTGATCTTCCGACAAACGATCTTTTTTACTTCAAAATAAACGGGGAGACCTTAGAGGTCGAGAATGAACCGTTGTTCGTAAACTAAAACTATAATGGCAAGTACAACCAAAGATATACCAGTTTTGCCTGGCGGAGTCGAACTAGAACAATTAAAAGTTATTGTCGACAATAATGATTTGCCAGCAACAGGCAGCACTTTTTTAGCTCCGGCCACTATTTTTAAAGGAGATAAAGGCGACCCAGGAGATAGCTTGAAGCCCCTTTTTACTACCGACACAACAACGGCTCCGACAGATAACGTGACTTACCAGGCAATGAGGGCAACCAGCCAAACCGGTGACTTGGTATTTTCGAACCTGAAACTGGCTAATGGTAGCGCAGCGCCTTCAATTACGATCACGGAGGCTGAGAGTAATCAGATTTTTCCATTTTTGGTTTATAATTCCTCAACAGACACATGGAGCAAGAGTATTAAGAACGGGTTAGAACTTAGTGAAAGCTTGGATGCGGAAAGCACTGACAAAGCGGAGACCGGCAAATCAGTGTCTGATTACGTTACGGATCGGGTCGTTGCGCAGGATGTAATGTTCAGCAAAGCTTTATACAGCACTGGGGAGATTCAGAAGACGACCACTGCCACAGCAGGTAATGGTACATTAGGGAGCGTTCACGGGGTAAGCGCTGCTATTGGCGTAGTGCCTAAGAAATTTAACGAAGTAACATTCACGTTCATGCAGAGTTCATCAAATCCAGTAACCGAGATAGATATAAAGCTGTTCAAAGGAAAGTCACCAGGCGGCGAATTAATCCTGTCACATAGACAAACAGTAACCGGTATAGCCGCTACTACGGCGTCGCATAAGTTAAATATTGATCCGGTATTATATACCGGGGATATGTGGGTGCAGATCCGAGCCAATAAGCCATTCGCATTTAAACGCGTTTCCCCGGCGGCATTGTTCACGTCAGCCAACGGGTACGCTGCTCCGTCTGTTTCAACGTCGTCCGATTTGAATGATACTACATTCCCCGTTTCTCAATCAGCATTTGATCTCCTGCTGGAATTCAATGTTGTGGATTATGAGGTAGGTATAACTGAGGTCGGCAAAACTAAGCTCGTTGCTCCAGACGATATTTTCGACTATTATTCTATACCGCTGTCGATTTCAAACGGCTATCTAAACAATGCGGGCGTATTCGCTACTTCGGCAAACTGGCGGACTTCCGGTTTCGTCCCCGTGGTTGAAGGTGGTGTTTACAGGCTATTCGGCAACAACAACATAAGTGGTAATAACGCTGCATATCCCGCATGGGGATATAATGAAGACGAAAGTGTAACAACTCAATTATTGCCGCAGCTTGCTGACTCAACATCGGGTACTAATATTGTCATTCCGGCCGGCGTCACGAAAATTAGGGTGTGCTCACATTTGACTGTGCCGCTCCAGCTTCTCGATCTCTCACAGCCTTTTTTAAAGGGAAGCATAGTAGCTACTGGCAAAAAAGTTATTCATAAAAATCTCGTGGTTACCGGTCATTCTATATGGTGGCAGGACGGAAACCCTTACGGAGGCAGCGGGGATAATGCCAGGGGCATTCAAACGCTATTACAGGAGATTTTTGAATTCGATTCTTACACCAAGTATGCTTATTCGGGTAACTCATTAGGGGCGTTAACGATAGGCGACGCATCTTCTATCGCTGAATCAAAAATGTCTTCTTGGATAGCCGTCAGTGATGCTGTATTTATCCTGGACACAATCACGAACGATTTCAAACGCAACATTCCAATAGGCACTATTGATGATTACAATAACAATACCGGTAACCTAACCTACTATGGGGCATTGAGATCATATGCAGATAGGCTGGAAGTTATCTCTCCTGACGCAATCGTAATCTGCACTAATGCATTAGGGCGAGACAACGACGGTTACACATCCACATCTGCCAACACACAAGGTCACACACTTTTGGATTATGAAAAAGCCATACTAACAGTCGCAAAAATGAATAAATGGCGGTTTGTTGATCAGTATAGGTTTGCGCGCATTAATGACGAAAACCTGGACATAACAACCTTAGACGGTTTACACCCCAATGATTTCGGATATACATTAATTCTGGATGCCGGATGGGTGTCAGAGTTTGATAAGATAGGAGCTTTATAAAAGTGAAAAATAAAAATGAATGCAAGTGAGGCGAATAAAAGAAGGGGTAGATGTAGCAATAAAAACCGGCAATTGGGCGCAAAGGAATCCACTTGCATTAGCATTTGTAATAATGATATTCTCGATAGGCAGCACTTGGGTTACCCTTAATAATAGAGATAAAGACAAGGATGCATTGATAGCAAAAAAAGACATTGAAATACACGAATTAAAAAAAGAACTGAAGGAATGGCAAACCATAGTAGTGCCAGCGCTGAAACAGGTCGCACCGCAAATTGCGGAAACAAAGGAAAAGTTAGACTCTATCATAAATAAGAATTGATATGAAAAAAGCATTAGTTCAAGTACTGGTTATCCCTATAATAACGCTTATAGGACTTTTGGTCAACTCGATATTTCCACCCGGCGTAGGTAATGGACAGCACTTTCCGGTTAAAGACAAAGGCCAACCGGACACAGCAATGACTATTGAGCAGGCAAAAGATCTTATTCAAACGGCCGAGAGTAATGCGGACATAGTAAAGGGTATGGAGGCTGCGAGTAAACCTGATGCCCGGCCGCCAAAAAAAACCATGAAGACCGAAGTTAAAGTGGTTGTAAAGAAAGTGCCCGTCATTAAAACCCGCGTCGATACGGTTTATCGCGATTCAGTTTTCGTCAGTAATGGCGTTGGGGTTGACAAGCCTGTCGTGATTTACAAAGCTCCTCCGGTTTATAGTTCAGGAGAAGTCAGGTATCTGACATTTTCTGAGTGGAGAAAAGCGACAGGAGAGAAGTCGGAGAAAAAATACAAAAAATACCTGCAAGATTTAGGTGTAATAAAATAATCAAGATGAGACCATTTATACAAAAAAACTGGCTTTGGCTCCTGGCAATAGTTGTTGCCTGGATTATCGGCTTCTTTATGGGTCGTTCGCAAAGTAAAGTGATTAAAGAGACCAAGTACGTTAAAGGAGCGACGATCGTGGATAGCATTCCGTTTGAAGTCTTGCAGCCTGATCATTCAGAAATCCCAGAGCCGAAAGATTTAACCCCGGATAACCCGAACCTGCCTACAAAAGAAATTATAAGGTGGTTGCCTGGAAAAGACAGTATAAGGGAGGTCATGAGAGAAGTTGATACGTCAGCGATCATCAGCCAATTTGCAACAAAAAATAAGTATTCAAATACCCTTTTCGATAACGATACAGTAGGGCGACTGAAAGTCAATTCAACTGTCCAGTATAACAAACTTCAAGGATTGGGCTATGAGTTCACGCCGGTTTATAAAGAAACTGTAGTAGAGCGCAAGAGAACGTTTACGCCTTTCGTTACCGGGTCTTACAACACAATGAAGCAGGCGGGCGTTGGTGCCGGCATTTATCTTAAAAATGTGGGTGTAGGTGCGAAGATCATGACCGACGTCAAAACTGGCCGGACCGGATACGAGGGTGGTGTTTACGTTAAATTTTAAAACCAATGGCAAGATACAGCGTAGGAAGAATTCCGGACATTCATAAGGGCGACAGCTTCCCTTTGGTTAATATCATCAGTGAAGACGATATGTCGGGTTGGGAAATTGTTGCTGAGATCCTTTACCTCAACATCACCAATTTTAAGACGTTGGAGTTAGTTGAGGTGAGCGGAACCGAGAAAAGGATTGATCCCTTTATTTACGAATTTCCGACCGGAGATTATTCGTTGAGGTTAACATTCACCTCTCCTGATGGTTTCAAGACCACGGCATTTGAGGGATTCTTTAAAGTGGTTCCGGCCAACTCCAATATTGTCAATAATATACCCGGAGTTGATATTAACGTGTCGATTACCGCAGGGGAGGCCTTAGACTTTCAAATAACACCTACGGCTATCGGTGGAGGTTCGGGCGCTGTGAGTAGCGTAAACGGGAAAACTGGCGCGGTGTTGCTGAACAAAGCCGATATATCCCTGGCTAACGTCGACAATACTTCCGATGCTAATAAGCCCGTTTCTACCGCTGTGGCGACGGAGCTGGCAAAAAAGATCGAACAGGAAACGCTAACCTCCTTAGATTCTGCTGTTTTATCTAACAATGTGCTTACCATCAGGTACACTGGCGAAAACGGGGTTCAGCAAAGCAGAAATGTTGACCTTTCCGGATTAGTGACTAACGATATCCATATCAATGACGTCAATTACAATGCTGCGACCAATATATTATCCCTCACTGATAGCGAAGGGCAAGCTTACCAGGTAGATTTAGGTGAATTTAGCCTGTTGGTAGAAATCGACGAGAACGGCGCTGCGAGTTTAACCCAGGAGGGCGTACAGAAGTTGACCGTTAGTCAGGTGGGTAGAACAGGGGAGTGGTCTGATATTAAAAATAAACCAGAAAACATTATCGTACAATCAGATTTATCTGCAGCTTATTTGTTCCTGGATGGCATAAATCAAAATGATCTGGAACTATACTATCCAATGGTCGACGAAAACGATGCGCCTATACTTGCGCCGGACGGCAGCCAGGCAATGGGGGTGAATTTGGAAGTTTGGCTAACGAAACAACTTGCAAG
Source organism: Niabella sp. ZPM-14 (assembly GCF_055693045.2). NCBI lineage: Bacteria > Pseudomonadati > Bacteroidota > Chitinophagia > Chitinophagales > Chitinophagaceae > Niabella > Niabella sp. ZPM-14. Next base: position 599,256 of record NZ_CM181148.1, on the reverse strand, counting down.
TAGAGGTATTGAAGGAAACTCACCCGAACAGTTACCTACACCCGAATTTGGAACAGCAACAAAAAACTCGACTTCTTTTAGCCTACCCATAACCAATGTGCCGGATGGGGCGATAGTTAACTGGACGGTGAATGATGTTGCTGAAGCTGAAACCGGTACACCTTTATCGAAGTCGGGTTTAACGCCTTCCACGCCATATGAGGTGACAGCCGGATTTACTAAATCAGGCGCAATAGACAGTCCGGTAGCTTCGACAACTATTACTACCGATGCGGATAGTGGTTATGTGGTTGAAAGAAGGTGGTACGTAAATCTAAGGCATCAGTTTGGCAACGACGCTGCTGCACCATGGAGTAACGTTAGATTTGATCAAACTGGCCCTGTGAATGTGAATCCCTCTTTAGGAACCGGAGCGATAGGTATTAGCCAACAATCTGCTTTTAATGGCGGTACGGCGAGCGTAGGAAGCCCAACATCACCACTATACGCTACAGAAATTATCAATACAGGTTGGGAGTTCCAATCAGGAGGCGCAACGCTCAGGTTGAGTAATCTTACCACTGGAAAGTACTATCAAATTTATGTCGGGTCGTGGAGTAATAGTAACGCAAGTCAAAAGGCGAGCATTACGGTTGCGGGAGAAAACAAGGTCAAACCCAACTATCAGACGTGGGGCACAAGCGGAGAGAATGAGTTTTCCAGCGTACTATATTCAATATTTAACAATAAGCAACCGAGCAGCGGAAACATTGACATCACTCTACAGGCGGTTGATTTTTACAACAACTTCGTTGAGACATTAATCATTGAGGAAAGCTCCGTGCCTAAACCATGATACCAGTAAAACCAGGAAAGATATTATTGAGCGCGAGAGCGCCGCAAACCAGCTTACTCAAGGTAACGCTCAGTAGCAGCGATCCTGTTACTGCGGCTATCCCCGCAATGAAATACAATAAGCAAAAGGTAGTAATTATTGATTGGGATGATGCGCTCTATGGTGGCTGGCAGGCTTTGAAAGCCTCGGGCATCACTTTTACGGATGGCGCCGGAAATAACCGGCTATTTGCCGGGGCATTAGCTATGAACGGAAATTATACTGTTCCGACCGCCACATTGCTGCAGATGATCGCTGACGGCTGGGATTTATCGAACCATTCAACAACGCATCAACCTTATGTCGATGAAAGTAGCGTGTTGGGGGTTCACAATGAAGTACTAAACGATACCGGTTACCGCTTTGGCGCGGGTGTAGTTCCGACGAATTACGCCGGGTATCATGCAGCCTTCGAAAACCTGGGTTATATCGCCTCCGATACACAAAATGCCGGTCAGTCTGGTAATTGGGACGGTTATACCGAATGGCCCACCGAATACACAGACGGAAACATAAACACTGTTCCAGATCAGCGGTTCTATGTGGTAAAAAGAGACTTCGTTAATGATTGGCTGACGGATGATCTCTCAGTTTACACTAACAAAATAACAGGATCGATTAATCTTTTAATCATCGGGTGCCACGAGTTCAACCAGGGGGATGATAGGAGGGTAGCTTTTTTAAATTGGGTTAACCTTCTAAAAACCCAGCTAGGTGACACGCTAATCTTTTGCTCGCTCCGGGAATACCTGGAATATGTGTACGTGAAGAACCATGCAGTAGTGACGCAGGAGCAATCAGGTAGTAAGTTGAACATAGATATTGACTACACGGCCATTCCAGACGCATTCAGCTGGCAGGACATATCATTAACACTCCCAGCTGGCCGGATACAAACAGTAACGTGTTCCGATAACAACTACAGCCTATCGTATAATTCCGGCACCGGGCTTATTAATTTATCAAAACGTAAAACAAATTGGTCATGAAATTGACAATAGACACTGAAAAAATATCGCTAGCTGATGTGCTGAGCTTTTTAAAGCAATACGAGGTTGCGGAGAAACCGCCAGTAATAGATCCCGGCCCGATCATTGAGGCCGATCCGGTAATCGAGCAGCCGGATAATAAAGGCATTGAATCGTTTGTAGACGCTTATTATAACTCTCAGAACGTTATAGGTGACGCCAACGGGGTGGTGATGATCAAAGGCATTAAAGGCCCTGATCTGCCTTATGTGGGCGTCTCAAAACCTACCTTAGCGATGCCGTTTGTAAATAACGAAGAAGTGATTTTTCTGAACCAGCCAAACGCCAATTATAAGAAGCTGACGCGGGACAATAACAATCCATTCCCGGAACCTCACGAGGCCACAATTGTTTTTCGAAAAATGCCCGGAACAAATTTCGAGGCTATAATGAGCGGGTGGGGTATTCCTTACATCGCCTTTACTGATGATAACATAAGAGGCGGAAACTCTGCTGCAGCTTTGAAAACGAAAGCGTTTCCGAACTACTTTGAGCTGTCTTATATCCATGCACGTTTTGATACAGACGGGGTTACGATTTGGTTGAACGGTGTCAATAAAGGCAAAATTGGAACCAGCAGTCAAAGCAAGCGCCTGGGCTACGGTGTAGGTATTGAGACGAACTCAACAGACTACAACTGGTTAGCTACGATGTTTATTGATAACGGGATGAAGGATGAAGCCAGGGAGACATACTTCAAAACCATCGAGCGCGAATACAAAATCGGATCAATCCCTGATCTGCCTTACGCATCGGACATCAGGATTATAGGCAGCAGGGGCACCTTGTCGGCCTATTACACATACAACGGAACCGCTGCAGAAGATAAAAGTAAAGTGGAGTATCAATGGTGGCAAATGGTTTCGGGCTTGGGGAATCAGAAAATGATCAGCACGGCATCCAGCGTGCCGGCGCAAAAAGGGTTGAAGGTGTGTGTTAAAGTAACCGACGTTAAAGGGCGCAGTTGGATGTTTATTTCAGGACAGTATAATTAATTATTATGAAAACGTCTCAAAAAGGGATTGACTTCCTCATTAACGAGGAAGGATTAAGATTGAAGCCTTACTACGATAGTGTTGGAGTGCCGACCATCGGTATCGGCTCAACCATGTATGAAAATGGGCAAAAAGTAAAAATCACAGATCCGGCGATCACAAAAGACCGGGCAATACAGTTGTTCAAAAATACCCTCGTAAAATACGAGGACGGGGTTAATAAAGCAATTACCAGGGAAATTAATCAAAATCAATTCGACGCATTAGTAAGTCTTTGTTATAACATAGGCGTTGCTGGCTTTGCTGGCAGCACGGTCGTCAAAAGAGTGAATGCAAACCCTTGCGATCGCACCATTGAGGACGCATTTAAGATGTGGCGCAATGCGGGTGGTAAACCGATATTATTGAACAGGCGGGTGAGGGAGGCGAAATTATATTTTTCATAAGTGTACTAAACATCACTGTTTTTATGCTTTATGCAACTAAACGGTACGTTTTTTTGTTTATTTATTATCTAATTATTCTCTTTTTATTATTTTTACACGTCTTTAAAGCAAATAGTCGCGTGTGAAAAATAAATACCTATCTAATAATCAATAACTTATGTTCTCGAATCTTTATATTGATACTAGCGGCGGTCTTATCGATTTCGCAAATTATTCTAAAGACGAAGGAGAGATGTATATAATGGCGGAAAAAGCTTATAAAAAAGGTAGAGCCGATGCCGAGGCGGATCGAATGAAAATGGCGCAGGCTCTTTATAAGCGGGCATTTGAGAACGTTACTAAAATAACAAAAACCCTGGAGAAGAAAGCTGAAAGCTTGAACATTGAAATTAAATCATTTCACCTTAAGATAACTTCATGGGATGATGTGTCTAGTATTATCACCGTGAACATTGATGATTACGCCGACGATAAAATTGAAGGACTTTTTGACGTGGCTTTCGATTTATGCGAAGAATATAATGATGATGCCTTTAATTGGTCTTATGCAATAACTTATCATTCTGAGGATATAAATATAGGCAAACTTATTACTGACGGATATAGATATAAATATGAACCACCTATTGCACGCCAAGCATAATAAAGACGCCTGCGACTACCTTTTCGAGAGTAAAAAATTCCCAGATTGGGTTGTTACGACTGCTTTTTATTGTGTCATGCATTACTGTAATTCTGTGCTATTCCCTTTAACAGAATCGGGTGTTGAATACCCTGACTTGGAAACATACTTTCACAAGCATAAAAGACAGACAGATACAAAGCATAGCATGACGTTATTTCTAGTTAAAAAGCATCACGGTACTATTGGGTGGCGGTATAAGCAACTTAAAGATACGGCTCATACTTCCAGATATCATGATTATGAGATTGATCACAAAGTTGTTAAGACTATGCGGAAAAATTTACAAGTAATTGAAGATTATTGTTCGCCGATTTGTAAATCTAAAATGGATTCGTGACGTCGATAATAATGCTAAGATGGTTTTTCCTTTAACCTTCAGCGTTTACAACCGCTTCCAAAATTCTGCTACTTACACTTTCGCTAATGTCGCTATTTTCAATAGGGAAGATCCGCCAGCCGCCTATGCCTTTTGTGACCATGGCTTCGTGCTTACCATTTATCATTACTTCATAAGTTGACAACGATCCTTTTTGCATAGCCAGGATGACACCCGGTAGATCATGGATAATTATTTCTCTGTTCATGTTGGTTGTTTTTACAAGAATACAAATATTTATAATCAATATCTCGTCATTTTACTGGCTCCAAAATCGCCTTCCTCAGCGCCACCAGCATATCAAACCTGCAACTAGCTACCAGGTCGCTCATTTCTTTGTTCTTGAGCAACTCGATATTATCGGCCACGAACTTGGGTGCATCATTGTGTGTAGTAGCCGCGTCGATCTTGACTGTTTTCGGAATATTGATTCCTGAAAAGAATTTGTCGAGCTGAGATATTTCTACTTGCGATGGTCTCATTTTGAAAAAACAATTGAAAATGCTAATTTAGTGATAGGAAATTAAAGTTTAAAACTTGTCCCCGGTAATCTTGCCGGGGGCTATTTATTCAAATGATTTTCATAAAAAAGTTAGATGTTAAGCTTCGGTAGTCTTGCCGGGGCTTTCTTTTATTCCAAATACCTCACCAACTGGTCAGCAACTTCCTGATTATATCCTTTTTGAGTTGAAAACTGCCATGTCTCGCCAACTTTGATCAGGCAGCCAACATAGTACATCCCCTTTACTCCGTTCTTTGTCTGCTCTCTCATAAGATGATACTGCTCGGCCCCGCCTCCGACTACGTCAGACAACTCAAAGTCATATTCCTTGCCTTCGTATGTAATCTTTACTGGGATTTCTTTCATAATGGTAGATTCAGAGGATTCTCGTTAGGCGCTGGGCGGCTGGGGTCACTAGATGTCCGGAAGTTTTTGTCTACTACGTATGCATCCATTTCATGTTCACGGACTTGATGATGAGCGATTTGTTTTATTTGTGTATCCGTCAGATCTCCAAGCCATAGTTTAGAGAGGTCATCGTCCAATATCAGCGGCATTCGCTTTTTGCTGTTGTGGATCTCTGCCATTAAAGCGTTCGCTGCCGTTGTACAGATTGCGAACGTCACAGCGACATCATCTGTCTGGTAGTCAACCCACATATTGTAGATTCCGGCCATGAAAAAGTAGGGCCGGTCTTTTAAATAAATAAAATGAGGCACTTTGTCAGTCGATTTGAGGGGTTGTCCATTCTTACCAATTTTAGGCACGTGCTTCCACTCATAGAACCCGCTTGATAACACCAGGCACCTGTTGGCGACATGGTTCTTGAACATCGGCTTTTCCTGGAGTTCTTCGGCGATAGCGTTCAGCGTTGTTACCGGCGGGTGATACTTTCCTTTTGTGTCCTTGTAGCCTCCTCTGAAATTACTTACGTCATCATAGTTTTTAAGATAATTCGGAAGAAAGCCCCATTCCATGAGTCCGTTAATATACTCATCGTTTATGCCTTTGTACACAACCGGCCATTCGGGGTAGTCGAATCCGCTGGCAACGGGCCTATTGAACTCAACGGATCTTATTTCAATATCATCCAACTGTAAGGTTTGCGGGCTATGATAGGAATTGTAATAACACATTTACTTGATGTTTTGAATATGCTTCAAAAGCTGCTGGTTAATCTCATCCAGAATCTCGCTATCAATCTCAGGAAAATCGTCATCAACAATGTACATGCCGGTATCGTGGTCTTCAATAAGCATGGTGACGATCGATCCTTTTTTTGGGTGCAAAAGGTAAACGTGAATTAGGCCAGTGGGCATAATGCCGTCAATGTCTTTTCCGTAATCGTAATTGAGACTGGCGTAGTAGGCATATTCGCTGTCAGCCAGCTCGAAATATAAGTGGCCGTGGTTCCGAAGGTTTATTTTGTCCATAAGGCTAATTTACTACCTTAGTGACTTTATGGGCCAAAATATCGGCAAAAAAATGCATAAAGTTTAGAGAATCTAATATACATCACTATAATAAGCTATTATCGAATCCTGTCTTCCCGACAGAAATTAAACGGCATCATTTGATACAAGTGATGCCGTTTTTTCGTTTAATTCCTTTTCTCGCCCGGCTGGCTCTAGCGCCGGTCAATTACTATTTTTTTCTGTTCAAATCGTCCAAACTTTAATCAGCCTTCACCAGGGAAATGTGCAATGACGTTCCGTTAAAATGGAGAGGTCGTGACGTATTGTGGTGCTAAGAGTGAGGTGCTGAGGGACATGACGCCTTCAAAGAAAAAGATAAACAAGGAGCGATCCGCCTGACCGATAGCCGGTCGGTTTTTTCAGACGCCCGTTATGCGATTGATTATCAACCGGATTTGTGACAAAATTTTTGTGACAATTTGAAACTGTCACAAAAATTTTGTCACAGATTTTTTTTTGATCAGAGCAAACGGTCGGCATGAAGGCCATCAGCAACACCCTCCAATGAGCGCAACAGGAGCTGGGCCCGCGGATAAATGTGCTGCGCAGCGGCGGATGTTAGCTTCAAACTGCAGACCTTAACGGCCCGGCAAAAGGTGCGCTGGCCAACAAGGTTGTTTTGCGGCACGGATAATTGTTAATGATTTTGAAAAGCAGGGAGGTGTTATTTGAAATGGCTATCCGGTGTAGCCTCAGTTCCGGCAGAAGAATAACTATCAGCTTTTGTACTTAACTTCAATAATAGATTTCCAATCAACAACGGTTATTGGCGGTCGGGATGCTAATTCCCAAACGGCAGAAAGCCCCAAAACGTTGTACGTCACTTTAACGAACACCCTACGAATATTAACTATGGTTGACAGAGAACGAAGAAAGAACCTTGCATTCCATTTGCGACACTTATCGGTGGGACTAATTTCTAATGATGACTTTGAGAGCGACGTTATGGACGACGTAACCAATGGTTGGTTACCTGAACAATATTACAGAGCAAATGAAGCAAAGTTTGATGACCCTATTATTCAAACAATGTTAGAACTTAGTTGGGGATTGTATGATGACACACGAAACCATAAATTAAAGGACTCTGACAAACTACCTGATGAAAGTTTAAAAGTTATAGCAAGATGCATTTTATTTCTCCATTCAGACCAGGAATATAAATGGCCATACTTTCACGCGAATAATCCTATATTAAGATTTTCATTTAAGGAACTGGTCATTTCTATTTTAACACTTGGACAATATTATAGAAGCAAACGTAGCGAGCAAAAAAAATCTTATTTAGAATTTCAAAAGTTAGGCAACTTTGACGTCTGGCCTTTTATGACAGAATACGGCTATCAAAGACAATTGGCAAAACAGCCGTTTTTTAACGGAAAACAAACCGTTTACGACAAAATTTGAAGTGGACAAAGAACTGTATGAAAGGAAAGACGCTTCATAACCCGCTTTTGCCTCGCGGGTGACATGCAAACCTGAGTTTTGTGCTTGTATTCAGGTTTAGCCCTTATTTGCTAACTTTATCCCACGAAACCGGCCCTGACAAAAAGCCCGAAAAACGTTACTCGTAATAAATTGACGACAGTTCACTCCTAACAAGATATGCAACGCAAATACAAACTGACAACTTAAATAAAACGACTATGAAAAAAATGATCTTCTACATTTTGATTGTTGGATTTTTTGTAGCAACAAACTATTGTTGCACAAAAAAATACTGTACAGGCTTTGACGACCTTCAAGAAATAAAACTTGTCAACTTTTCAGCTGGCGATGTGGACAGTATTACAGTTGAAACTTTTCCGGGTGGTTCAAATTTTACTAATCGAATGGACAGTTTATTTACAACTGCGCGTGGAAGGGCAGCCGGAGATACAGAATTGATGATTTTTATGCCCGAAAAAATCAACAGGAACTATGAATATAAAATTACGTTGTTGAGCACTGGACAAGTTTACAATCTGTCAAACTTTGAAATAAGGGAGGAAGAATGTAATTACAAATCTGACAAATACAATGTGCTTGACAGCTACATTTTGAATGGACGAAAACAATCTGGCGGTTCCCTGACCATTTCACAATAGAACGGAAAATATTTTAGATCAAAGAAAAAATTGGAAGCACGAATCGTAAACATGCTATTTCAATCAGTGGCCGGATAAGCAAATAGGCTCAAACGTAGAATTCTATTTAGCTTTCATTCAAAACGCGGCTGAGGAATAAACATTGCCGCCTCATCGTCGATAAAAATGCTGGCAACTATATTTAATTCTTACAGTCCGACCTATGCTCACAAAAAGATAAAGCCAGTAAAAGGGCGTAACGAACGCCCTGAAATTATTTATTAATCAGCTTTTCCAGCTTCTCGATCATTTCCCTTTGCTGTTGCAACATACGCTCGTACAACTCAATCATCTTGTCAACCGGATTAAAAGAGGGCTGATAACTAAATCCGGATGCCACCGCATTATCTTTAATCTTGGAAGGAATATGTATTTGCAATCACATTCACCGCCTGTTCCTCATCAAAATTCTGAATAGCTTCCACCGGCACTTTTAGTATAGCAGAGATCTGTTGGAGCAGGGGAGTGTCAATGGTTTCTTTTTGTTCCAGCAGGGAAATCTTTTGCTGGTTCCAATCATCGCCCAGGTCGGCGGCCAGGGCGTCTTGTTTGATACCCAGCATTTCGCGGAAACGTTTCAGGTTGCGGCCTTCGTGTATTTTACTGTTTGGCATAGCGTTACTCATTGTAGTAATCATAGGGCAAATCTAATTTAATTATATCACATTATTGCAGAGCGACCGCGCGAAGAAACCTACCAGCTCGTGGTGTGCAACCCGGACGCAGATACCTGGTCGCTTACCTTAGCGCAAAAAAAATTAAGCGGCACCATTTTGGACACAAGCGATGCCGTTTTTTTGTGCAATTCTTTTTACCTGCCGGCCGGGTCCATCGAACCAACACTTTCCAAAACGCATCATAACGGTCGGATGTTCTGCTTCATCAACATTTTGAAAATCATGCGAAAACGAGACGAACAAATATGGGCAGCTGAGCATCATGGCTTAATATTTGTGATGCGTTTTGTTTGCATTCCGCAGCGGCAGATCGATTTAGCTTCCCGAAATCGCCTGATGATATCCAGCGGGACAATTAATTTACGTATGATGAATTCTAAAGAACAATATCTGCTGGCATCAGTTGTCGAATCTTCCCAGGACTCGATAGTAACAATCGACTTGAACCGGGTCATTACGAGCTGGAATAAGGGCGCAGAAAATTTATATGGATACCGGGCCGATGAGGTGATCGGGCGCCCATTGTCAATGGTTATGCTGCCAAAAGATCTGCAGGACTTAATTGAAAAGGTAAATGATATTATCCATGAGTTGACCGTTCCCATGTATGAAACGGTGAGGCTGCATAAAAATGGCAGAGAAGCTGATCTCGAAATCTTTCTGTCGCCTGTCAGAAATGCTTCGGGTGCTGTTATCGGGGTGTCGACAATTGCCCGCGACATCACCATTCGCAAAATGCAAGAGGTTCAAAAAGATGAATTCATTGCGATCGCCAGCCACGAGCTGAAAACACCTGTTACCAGTGTAAAAGCGTATTCGGAACTTTTGCTGGAGCGGCTCGAATGCCTGCAAGATGAGGCGAGCACTGTGCTGGCGGCAAAGCTTGACAAACAGGTAGACCGGCTTATAGATCTGATCAGGAACCTGCTCGATACGACTAAGCTGGCTGCTGGCGAAATCCTGCTTCACCTGGAGCCATTTGATCTGGATATGTTGATCAAAGAACAAATAGAGATATTGCAGCTGGTGTCACAAAACCATACTATTATTTTTAACCCGGGCCACCTGCGGCCGATCAACGCGGATAGAAAATTAATAGGACAAGTGATCACCAATTTGATTTCAAACGCCGTTAAGTATTCTCCGAAAGGGGGACAAGTGATCGTGACCACTCTTCAATCGGATGATACTTTAAAAGTTGCTGTCCAGGACTTTGGTATCGGGATGCCGGACGAAGTTAAAGAGAAGATATTTGAGCGGTATTTTCGGGTACGTAATTCTTTAACGGCAGTATCATCAGGTGTCGGCCTTGGATTATACATCAGCTCCGGGATCATACAGCAGCATGGCGGAGCGATCTCCGTTGAAAGTGAAGAAGGGGTTGGCTCCGTATTCTCTTTCACCATACCTAATAGTGTACCGGCGGGCGAATAGCAAGATGCCGGCAGTCATTAATTTGGATGGAGAATTCCATTTTGCTCACTTCCCTGCACATCTTATAACAAGTCATCAATTAAAAGACTGCCGAAACTCCTGTGGCGATAAATTCGTTTTCTTTTTGAAAAGCGTGCTAAAGGATTGCGCATGCTCAAACCCCAGCGCATAGGCGATCTCGCTGATTGAGAGACGGGTCGTGGAAAGCTTCTCCTTGGCTTTCGCAATGAGCTTTTCGTGAATATGTTGCTGAGTGTTCTGACCGGTATGAATGCGAAGCAGGTCGCTCAGGTAGTTCGGCGACAGGTTCATCTGCGCAGCAATATATTGCACCGTGAGCAAGCCGTGCACGTCGCTGTTGTAGTAGTCGTCGATCAACCGCTCGAACCGGGTCAGCAGCGCTGAATTATTATTCTTCCGGGTCAGAAATTGCCGCTCATAAAAACGCTCCGAGTATTTGAGCAGGCTCTCGATCTGCGTCAGAATGATCTCCTGCGTATGCTTATCGATATGCCGGCATTCCTTATCAATTTTATGGAGGATCGTGATTAGGTCATCTTCTTCCTCGGCCGACAGGTGCAGCGCTTCATGAACCGCGTAATCGAAGAATCCGTAGTGATGTATGCTGTTGGCCAGGTGATGCTGCAACAGGAAGTCGGGATGAAAGATCAGGAGATAACCGGAGCCGCATTCAACGTTTTGCAGGTCTAGTTGTTGCACCTGGTTAGGCGCGGTAAAACTCAATACGCCCTTGTCATAATCATAGTGCTGCTGTCCGTACCTGATCTTACCTTTAGCTTCGCGTTTCAGTGCCACGCAATAAAAGCGGTTCACGAAACCTTTCCAGATCTCATCTTCCAGGAAAACACTATCCGCCAGATTGATCACGCTGACCAGCGGATGGCTGGGTTCGGGTAATGACAGGAGCCGGTGAAAGGCTGATATGGAATGGATTGAGTTCATAAACAAAATTAATCAAGTAACCCCATACTGAACTCATCATAAGGCGCACCCGTGTCCGTACCCAAGGGCACGATGCTTTCTAATGTCGAAACATCTGCTTCTGATAATTCGATGGTTGTAGCCGCAATGTTTTGCTCCAGGTACTTTCTGCGTTTCGTTCCGGGGATAGGAAGAATCCCCTTGCTCATGATCCAGGCCAGGGCGAGCTGGGAAGGGGTGACCTTTCTGGCCTCAGCCATCGCTTCAATGGCTTTCACCAATTCAATATTTTTATCAAACACCTCACCCTGGAAACGGGGAATCGCCCTCCGGAAATCGTTCTCCGGCAAATCATCGATGCTTTTGATCTGCCCGGATAAGAAACCGCGGCCCAGGGGAGAATAAGCGACAAACCCGATCCCCAGTTCATTTAATGTTGCTAATACGCCGCGTTCTTCCACTGTCCGTTCAAATAAAGAATATTCACTTTGCACCGCGGTGATCGGGTGCACGGTATGTGCCCGCTTCACGGTTTCAGACGAAACTTCCGACAGGCCGATATAACCAACTTTACCTTCTTTGACCAGCGCGGCCATGGCTTCGACCGTTTCTTCGATCGGTGTATTTTTATCCAGGCGGTGCAGGTAATACAGGTCGATGTAATCGGTATTGAGATTCTTTAGCGAACGCTCTATAGACTTTTTTACATAATCCTTTTTACCATTAATGGCCCAGGTCACTTTGTTGTTGTCATCGATTTCCCAGCCAAACTTCGTGGCCAGGATATACTGATCGCGTTTGCCGCTGATGGCCTTCGCAATGAGCTGCTCATTTTTGAGCGGCCCATACAGATCGGCAGTATCCAGAAAATTACCACCCAGCTCGAGCGAACGTTGAATCGTTGCGATGGCTTCCTGCTCATCCGCAGGACCGTACATATGTCCCTCTTCAAAACCGGTCATGCCCATACAGCCGAGACCGATTGCGGGCACTACCAGACCCTGGTTGCCCAATGCTATTTGTTTTATTTTCATAACCCAAAGTTCGGCAAGCCCCATCGCACACATGTATGCAAACCCCTGAAGCTTGTAAGCAAATCAAGGAATCGTTTTTATAAGGCTATAAAATAGTTCAGGTCCGAGAAGATTAATGTTACTGAAGCGGGACGGCAGCGTAGTATCAGAGCAGATTTTAATCTGTTGCCTTATACACGACCGAAGACCTATGACCAGGCTAATGGTTTATCTTTTTACATTGTTATTTTTCACTAAACAATCAGGAAGGTGAAAGGCTCATTTTTACAGGTTCCTGATAAATAGCCGCGTAGAGGGAATGTTCCACCCTGTCTGGCTTTTTGATGAGCCGTTTCCCATCATCGTCGTAAATTTGCCTGATTGTATCACAAATTTAAGCCCCGCTGGGATGTGACAGGAAGAACACCTCGATCAGGAACAATCGAAAAAGGGAAATTTAGCAACGCGATCATGGAATATGCAATTGTAGATATAGAGACAACCGGAGGCAATGCCGCGTCGGGAGGCAGCATTGTGGAGATTGCTATACGGGTTTTCGATGGCAACACGGTGACCGATAGTTTTGAAAGCCTGGTGAAGCCGAACCAAAGAATACCGCCCTACATTACCCTGTTGACGGGCATTGACGATGCTATGGTCGAAAACAGTCCTCCCTTTGATACCATTGCTTCGAAAGTGTATGCTATGCTTGAAGGCAGAATTTTCGTGGCACATAATGTTCAGTTTGATTATTCGTTTGTCAGGCAGCACCTGGAGAATGCCGGGTATCGCTACCAGGCAGCTAAACTATGCACGATACAGCTCGCCAGGGTGGTCAGACCCGGTCTGCTATCTTATAGCCTGGGTAACTTATGTGGCGCGCTCGGAATCGAAGTTGCCTGCAGGCACAGAGCCGGCGGTGATGCGGATGCTACGGTGGCGTTGTTTCAAAAGTTGTTGCATTGGGATGTCGCTGGAATGGCTTCGATGATGCTGGAGAAGCGTTGGGGTGTGACACAGGTGGTGCCCGATGCGTTAATAGACGACTTTGAAGCGTTGCCCAACCGGCCGGGTGTTTATTATTTTTATAATGCCGCAGGGGAGGTGCTCTACATCGGTAAAGCCAATAACCTGAAAAAGCGTGTAGCGCAGCATTTCAAACAAAAAACTTCGACTAAGCGGCGCGGGAGTTTTACGGGTGAAGTATCCGCCATCAGCTATGAAGCCTGCGGTACAGAGTTGATGGCATTCATATTAGAATCCCTGGAAATAAAAAAGATAGCACCCCGGTATAATCATGCACTTAAAAAGTATGATGCCAGATATGGGTTGTTTGTGAGTGAAGATAAGGACGGTTACCTGAGGTTAAAGATCTCGGGGCTCGGCAAAGAGCCTGATCCTGTGCAGGTGTTTTCCACGCACCAGGGCGCCACTAATAAAATGAGAGAATTGGCCAGGCGTTTCGGTCTTTGTGCATCGCTTTGCCGTTTAAAGACCTGTGAAATGTGTAGCCTCATCGATAAGAGTAATAAGCTCATCTGTACGGCAAACCAGCCGCCCGCATTGTATAATGGGAAGGTAGAGCGGGCGCTTGCCTTTCTGCAACAAGATACGGGATCATTTTATATCATTGATAAAGGCAGGACCAGCAGTGAGAAAAGCTGCATCTGGGTGGAGAATGGCAACTTCTACGGAATGGGTTATATCGATAACAATGCAGACATACAAGGCCTTGATGATATCAAGGACAGCCTCACGCCTTATGCCGGCACACACTATGTGATGCAATTGATCATCTCGTTCATTTGTAAATACCCCAAGAAAGTGGTGGCGATCGATAAGGTGGAAGTGTATTAAACAAGAAGTCGCTTAGATAAAGATGCAGCGCAAGATCATTCATATTGATATGGACGCCTTCTATGCGTCGGTCGAGCAGCGGGACTTTCCTGAGTATCGCGGAAAACCGATTGTTGTGGGTGGCTCTCCTGAAGGCAGGGGCGGGGTAGTGGCCACAGCCAGCTATGAAGCGCGTAAGTTCGGAGTCCGTTCTGCCATGCCGTCCAGGACGGCTCAGCGGCTTTGTCCCGATGCGATCTTTGTGTATCCACGTTTTGATGCCTACAAGCAAGTGTCCGGGCATATCCGTGAAATCTTCCACCGTTATACGGATCTCATCGAACCTCTTTCGCTGGACGAAGCCTACCTCGATGTAACGACGGACAAACAAGGTATTGGTTCAGCGTTAGACATTGCCAAACTGATCAAACAGGCTGTCAGGGACGAACTTCAGCTGACGGCTTCCGCGGGCGTATCCGTTAACAAATTTGTAGCCAAAATCGCTTCAGATATCAACAAGCCGGATGGTCTGACGTTCATCGGCCCGTCCAGGATAGAACGGTTTATGGAAGAGCTGCCTGTCGAAAAGTTCTTCGGCGTAGGAAAGGTAACTGCCGGAAAAATGAAAGCAATGGGGCTACATACCGGCGCTGATCTGAAGGCCTTGTCTGAAGAACAAATGGTGCAGCAATTCGGGAAACCGGGAAGGTTTTATTATCAGATCGTACGCGGAATCGATAACCGTGCGGTGCAGCCTCATCGCGAAACGAAGTCGGTCAGCGTGGAAGACACGTACCAGGAAGATCTGACGACGGCGGCAGCGATGCAGGCAGAGTTGAAGATATTGGCAGAACGGCTTACACAACGGCTCAGACGTCATGGATTAAAAGGCCGGACCGTGACGGTTAAATTCAAGTTTCACGACTTTACACTGATTACACGAAGCCTGTCTCTCCCGGTATTGGTAGACGATCAGGAAAGCATTTGCAACGCAGCCTACGAGATACTCGAGAAAGCGCCACTGGAGCTGAAAAGAGTACGGCTGCTGGGCATCGGGCTTTCGAATTTTGAATTGCCTGCTGAAGGGAAAAAGGAAGGCGATGGTCAATTGAAATTATTCTAGTTAGGGTCTTGCATAAACCTGCTATGCATCGATCTTCGCTTTAAATAGAAAATAAGATTACGGACCTTTTTCCCATTTGTATGCTGATGAAAAAGTCACTAAATAGTGTATTATTTATACAGTTGAGTTAGGCCTGTTGTTCCCCGTATGCGGGATTTTAATTAATTTACTGTTGATATTATCAATAATATACCTGCCCTAAAACCGATTCTATGAGAAAAGTGATCTATGGTATTAACCTTACAGCAGATGGCTGCTGTGACCATATGAAGGTTGATGGAAGCGAAACGATCCACCAATATTTTACCGACCTGATGCGGGATGTAGACCTGCTTGTGTATGGCCGTAAAACTTACGAGCTAATGGTTCCCTACTGGCCTGATGTGGCAAGGAGCCAGTCCGGCACAAAATCGGAGCTGGAATTTGCCCGGGTGTTTAGTGCCATTGATAAAGTGGTCTTTTCGCGGTCATTGCACAGCGCTGATGGAAACACAAGAGTGATCCGTGGCAACCTTCGTGAAGCATTTCTTCAACTCAAGCAGTCCCCCGGCAAGAAGATTTCCATAGGTGGCGTGGATCTGCCTGCGCAACTCATCGCGCTTGGCTTGGTGGATGAATTTTATTTTGTCATTCATCCGGTCCTCGCGGGGCAGGGTAGACGATTCTTATCAGAGAACATTGATTTGACGAAGCCATCCCATCTGAAGCTCGCGGGATCGGAAGTGCTTGGGTCGGGATGCGTAGCATTGCATTATGTGAAGCCATAAGCTGCGGCTAATGCGCATTGCAAACTTATTAGGCGAATCGCTTGCATCTGATAAAAGTGGTTTCGTTGCAATGCTGGGTAAGGATAAGCGGTTTCATTTAGATGTTGCGTTAAAAAATCACTCCCGAACTGTCAAATTCATGTAAACATAATATGCCGCGGGTTCGATTTCTTTTGAACTTTCCTATGTTTGTCACCCTGTATATTCGATCGAATCGACATCAACGGGTGCGGGCGGCAATTGTAACAATGCCAACCGTTAAACCGGGATGGCGCCCGTTCTCCGGCAAGCATTTTTTTTTGCTATAACACTGCTGCTAAAACTTATTTTATCCATAAACCTAAAACTAACAAACTATGAAAGGTAAGATTCAGACATTGATCGGGTTGGTCTTCATTTGTGTCATAGCTTTCGGACTGGTCATGTCTGTGTATAACAGGAATTTTGCAGGGCCTCAGTTCAAAATTCTTAAATCCGCCCCGGTTGCATCGCCTGTAAAGGATGCGCTCTTTTGGCACGAGGAAGAATTGGAAAAAATATCCGGCGGGTCGATACGAGCCAGTCTATCGCAAGAAGCGTCATCATTCATTGAGCCGCTATATCAAGCGTTGAAAAGAACCGGAATGGTAAGCGAACAAATCAAAACAATGTCCCCGAAAGCTACAGAAGCCATGATTGCATTGGATGCTTACAGGGGCACCGAACCAAATGTTTGGGATATTGCCCAACAAAGCGGCAAACCCCACATTTTTAAGATCAGCATGACGCGTGCAGACGCAAAGCGAAAGGGAGATATTGGTAGCGTTACGTATTTATATAGTTTATATGATGTGGATGATAAGTTCTTAATATGGGAAGCGGAGTCTACTCGTTTAGCGGGCTTTTTCGGCGGGATGCCGGATAGCGAAAAGACTATCGCCAGACTAAAAGAATTTTTGAAACAAGCGAAAATTATCGAATAAAAGACGAGGCGATTCGATTGACGGCATTGTATCATATGCCGATGTGATATTCTCGAAATTCGCAGCTGGCAAGACCGCGGATCATAGTGATCTTGCGGGTAGCTGAATACTAACCTGTGGGCGCCTGATATTTTTCGTGTTTCCTGTGTATTTTCTTTGAGGCCTCTGTGATGAAAATAATAAGTTTAACAGTAGTATGCGCCCCTCCTGATGGCTGGCGCCACTGATAAAAGAAATATAATACTTTTGCACTGGCCCGATGCCACCCGAATGTCTAACCCCAAAATAGCTCAAATGGAATTTAACCCAAGCAACTCAGTAGTGAAACGCTGCCTGGAAGGTATGGCGATGGAAGAAAAAGGTAACCAGGAAGAGGCGGCTCAGCTTTTCCTTCAGGCCTGGAATGAAGCAACCGTCGATTTTGAAAGATTTATTGCTGCACATTATGTGGCCCGGCATCAGGCCAACGCGGCTGACAAATTGCAATGGCTGGAAACCGCGTTGCAATATGCCTTAAAAATAGAAGATGATTCCGTAAGTAGTGCGTTTACTGCTCTGTATACAAGCATTGCCGGTTGTTATGAAGAGTTGGGCGAGACCGATCTTGCCAACAATCATTACGAATTAGCTGCGTCATACGCGGATAAAAAACCGTCCGACCAGGGGCCGTTTTACCATGGCACCAAAGCAGATCTGCAGATCGGGGATTTCCTGACCGCAGGGCGCCGGTCCAATTACCAGCAGGAACTGACCATGAATCATATCTACTTCACGGCGATGGTAAACGGCGCCGGATTTGCGGCCGCGCTCGCCAGCGGGGAAGGGCGTGAACATGTTTATATCGTGGAGCCGACCGGAGATTTTGAGAATGATCCGAATGTCACCAATAAAAAATTTCCGGGCAATCCAACTCGTTCCTACCGCACAGAAGCGCCATTGAAGATCATAGGCGAAGTGCCCGATTGGGTGAAGCAAACACCGCAACAATTACAAAAGTTCCGGGAGAAACTGGCGGACAATAAAGGGGAAATCATTAATTAACGTGGTTGGCTGAGCACAATTCCTGACTTAATTGATTGGCAATAGAACCAGGTAATAATCAGGCATACATTCCTTTGATGCTATTGCATCTTGATCGTGACATCTTAATTCAATCTCATTAAGCGTTCAGGGTTGTCTTAGCCAACCTGATACGCTTATTCCTCTCAGCTGTCTTCCTTCCCCAGTCCGCGATCGATTGAAGCAGCGGGACTAACGTTTTCCCAAAAGGCGTCAACTCATACTCAACCTTCAACGGAGGCTTACTGGTATACACCGTTCGCTTGATCAAGCCGTCTTCCTCCATTTCCTTCAATTGAAGGCTTAAGGTGCGTTCCGTTATGACCGGGCATTCCTTTCTCAATTCATTGTATCGTTTTTTTTCGATCAGGTGAATCAGGATTACGGCCTTCCATTTGCCGCCTATGTACTTCATTGTCAGGCTGGTGCTGCAGGGATACTGCTTGTCGTCTATACAATACATCGGGTACTATCCATTTTATCCGTTCTTGCAAAGATAAGATACTATACTTAGTTTTGCAACACTAAAAAGTATAGTACATTTATTATGAACAGACGGGAGATTTTAAAGTCAGGATTTTTTGCAACGGGTGGCCTTTTATTATTTCCGGAGATAAATCAGTTGAAACACATACCCAATGATCTAGAGCAGGAGGGAGGCTTCTTTGCACTGCAGCTACTCATCGGTCAGTTAGAGACCTATGTTTTGTTTGATGGCATCATATCGCTTCCATCGGTTCAGCCGATTTTCGCGCCGGGAGCGGAAACGTCGGTGTTGAACGAAGAACTGCATCAGCTTCATGCTCCGGTTGATCAGTTTCAGACAGGAATCAACATCATGCTTATCCGAAAAGGGGATAAGGTTATTTTACTTGATACCGGAAGCGGTCACCATCTAGGCGCGAATGCGGGAAAGCTAACTGCCTCCTTGAAAGCGATCGGCCTGAAACCGGAAGACGTTACTGATATTGTGATTACGCATGCGCACATCGATCATATCGGCGGCGTCCTCAATGCTGATGATCAGATCGCCTTTCCGAAAGCAACCTATCATATCGCGCAAAAGGAGTATGATTTTTGGATGTCTGACAATCCGGACTTTTCGCGATCCAAAGGCGATCAGGCCAGTGCCGCATTTAGCCTGGCTTTTGCCAGGAATGTCTTGTCAAAGATCAAACGCCGTATACAGTTTTTTGATTATGGACAGCCACTGTTTTCCTGCCTGACGCCGGAATTGGCAGAAGGTCATACGCCCGGTCACACTATTTTTACAATCCATTCAGAGGGAAGATCTTTAAAACATATTGTCGATACGTTTCATGCACCTTTCCTGGTGGCTCAACCTGAATGGGGTACGCAGTGGGACAATGATTTTGATCAGGCAGTAGCGACAAGAAGGCGATTGATCAAAGAAGGTGCTGAAAAGGGCACTTTATTCATGTCTTGTCATCTGCCCTGGCCGGGACTGGGCTTTATCGATAAAAGAGGCACAGATTATTACTGGACGATGTACCCATCTTCCAATCCGGGGAAGATCGTTATTTAACGTAAGGCTATTTTTAGCAAAAAGCAACAGCATATTATTGAACAGCAAATCATTTAGAAATATGAATTTTTTAGAACTCGCTCAAAGCAGATACACAACCAAAAAATACGACGCAAACAGGAAAGTTTCGGACAAAGACCTGGGGGAATTGAAAGAGATCCTGAGGTTAAGTCCTTCGTCCATCAACAGCCAACCCTGGAAATTCATTTTTGTATCGGACGATCATATCAAACGCCAGTTAGCCAAAGCGGCTTATTTCAACGAGCCGAAGATCAATGATGCCAGTCACCTGGTGGTCTTTGCTGCGATCGACGACGTCGCTATATTTGAAAAGCAGATCCGGGAACATCTGCCCGAAGGTGCGGTAGCTTATTACAACCAGTTTCTGAAACCTAAAGGGGATACGGAGATTAAGGCGTGGCTGAAACACCAGGTATACCTGTCTCTTGGCTATTTTTTGTCTGCGTGTGCCAATATGAATATAGACAGTACGCCGATGGAAGGTATTCAAAACGAAGTGTACGATCAGGTGTTGGATCTGAAGGGTTACAAGACATTGTTCGCTGTGGCCATCGGTTACAGAAATCCTGAGGACGCCAATCAGCCGTCGGTGAAAGCCAAAGCCCGCTTAGCAGCTGAATATATTGTTGAGTCGGTGTAAGGTAGATGTAACGCTTATGTTTATAGCTTAAGAATGATAAAAGAGCTGTAAATACAAGGGTAGGGGCGGATGCTGAAGCCATTGCAGTGAGAAACAAGAACTAATATTTTATTGCAAGGTACTCATTGTAAAGACGCCTTCTGGTCACTCAGAAGGCGTCTTTTGTATCTCTTTATCAATCGGACGGGATCGCTTTCGTCAGGCTGGCGCTCCAAGGCGTGAACAGAACTAAATGATCAGTCTTCTGAATACTTTTAACTGGTCCCAACGGGATCGTAGCATTAATAATGCAGGTATCAACGGAAGACCAGGCTTAGATGGTGTTTGCCAGTTGCAGCGTTTCAAGGAGCAAGGGCACCTGGGCCGGATTGATGCGCCGTTGCGCTTCCTCAATACCAAACCATTCCCACCGGTCCACTTCCGGTATGCGGATCGATTTGCCCGATCTCGGTGGCCATTCTACGTCAATAAGATTACTGCTGAACCCGGAATTACCAACATCACCTTTAACGGCCCAGGCCATAATTTTTTTTCCACTTTTCAGTTGAACAGGAGCCAAGGCGGCAAAACTGCCGCTCACTTCCATACCCGTCTCTTCCCTGAATTCTAGTTTAGCCCGTTCCAACGGATCTTCATCAGGCATGATCTCTCCCTTCGGAATGGACCAGGCGCCGAGATCTTTGTGCTTCCAGAAAGGGCCACCTGGGTGAACGAGAAAGAAATAGATGTCATGCTGGAGCTTCTTATACAACAATATGCCCGCACTGGTTTTCATTGTTTGTGATGAATTGGTTAAAGATGGATGGTCCTCAGCAAAAGTACTATTTCCAAAGCTTTCACAGGATGTTTACCATTGGTGACTGGCAGTATTATTGTAAAACAAAAAGCGGGAACATTTCTTGTGACACCCCGCAGGAAACCCGAAAAAGAAAGATATGCCTAAAAAAGAATTGCCTCGTTTTATTATTTACCAGCCTAATCAAAAGGAATTTCATATCTGCCTCGAAGTGGGAAAGGAATATTTCCGGTGGTGCAGCTATTATGCACCCACCTTAGACCCCAGGTATTCAAGGAAAGTGAATCGTATCTCAGACCTGCCTTCCAAAAAGATCCCGAGGAAAAACATTTTTGATCAGGGGCATTATGCCCTGAAGCAAGGTGATGATAAAAAGGCGGTGGAGCAAAAGATCATCGAAAAGATGAAGCACACTTCTTTTTCGTTTATTCTTTATGGGAAGAAGCTCCGGGGCCGGTTTACGTTCAAGCAAACTTCCGGAGGCACTATTCTTCAGAAGTATAAGGATAAGTATACGACGGAAGAAGATGTGCTGAGCGGAGATTTGTCGCGGACGATCAGCCTGATGGTTCCCGATTATGATGAAAGCAAAGTCAACCTGAACGACCGGTCCACTGCAAGGCAGGAAGAAGAGCCGGAAGAGCAGGAGCCCGCGGAAGAAATTACGCCCGACAAGATCATCGGGAACACGGAATATCACTTTGCTTTCTACACAAGCACCGATGGCCCGGATATCTATGTAGTCACCAATGCGAAAGGAGAGGCCCTCTTGTTTCAACAGGCGAATGATAACTGGGTCTTGATGCCGGGCGCCGGAAGTGCAGCTAAGAAAAAGGAGGGTGCGTTGAAGGAACATATTGAAGCGTTGTCTCAGCTGGAGGATCGATAGTAGGATTTCGTCTAGCTGTTATAGTTTCAATAAATTCGATTGGTAGCACCTCCTTATTGCGGGCATGCAGCCTGCGGATATTTCTCTGCTATTGTTTAAGAAGCATTTTCCCGAAATTCAGGAAGCAAGAGCTTTTATTGTTTCAGCGCCAGGAGGCGTTTTGCAATAAGTGCCAGGTTGGGCTCGCTCATCTCCGGGGACGGAGCCAAAGGGTAAAGCTGAGCGCCCGGTCTGCTGATAAAAGCACCTCTCCAGTTAGCCCACAAAGCGCCTGCGATGTCCCATCCGTGCGCGGCCACCAGCATGCATTCGTCCGGACGAACGTTCATCTTGCGGGACGCCCAATCATAAGCATCAGTATGCGGTTTATATTTTCCAATGTCTTCCACACTGAGTCTTTCATCGAAAAAGCTAAGCAGACCTGCATGTTCAAACTGAGCTTGTACTCCTTTGTTCGATGAGTTGGTGAAAGAAACCATTTTAAAGCCGGCTGCTTTCAGTTGAGCCAATGATGTCTTTACTTCCGGGTGAGGGGGCAATGTACGTATCGGCCCGATGATGGCCTCTTTCGCTTTTTCTTCGCTCAGCCGGATGTTGTTGTTCGCCGCAACCATTCGTAACGCAGCCGCTCCTATCACCGCAAAGTCTTCATACTGCCTGGCAACGGTGGTAACCAGTGAGTATTGCAACATGGTAGTAAACCAGAGTGGTAATAAGTCATCCCTTCCGTTAAGAACCGCGCCGACACTTTTTTTCATCGCCGTTAGGTCCAGCAACGTTTCATTGACATCGAAAAAGAGGACTTTAGGTCGTTTGTGAAATTCGGTTTGCTGTTCCCCTTGTTTGTCCTTGCCGAATACCATTTGGGAAACAGTAACGCTACTCAACCCGAGGGCTGCTGATCTTTTCAAAAAACTTCTTCTGTCTTTTCTCATATTTACATGTTTAATAAAACATTCTGAATAGAATGTTTTTGGTTAAAAAAATGTCCCCGGAAAAATCGATCCCTGCAGGAGACTAAATTTTGTGCTGGCCGGTTGAGGCAGTTTACCTGTCCCGGTTTAATTCAATGAATGAATGTATGTTTTCAAAGCGGACACGTAGTCATCAAAGATCTGGTTGCCGTCATACAGTTTCCCGATACCTCTGATGCCTTCAAAGGCACTGATCAGGTACACGGCAACTGAAAGAGGAACGATGTCCTTACGGAGCTCTCCGGCTCGTTTTCCCCGTTCAATCAGGGCTACCAGGGCTGCTTTCCACTCTTCTATAATTCTTCTTAGCGCTATCTGATAGGCGCGTTGTCCGTTGCCAATTTCATTGATGAGGTTATTGAGCGGACAGCCTAATTTCTTTTCTTCTTTTGAGAAAGATCGGATACGCCTGGAAAAGACGTTCTTTAAGATATCTATGCTGCTTTTGTCGTCATATAATGGCGCGATCATGTTATCGTAGATGCGCCTGTAGACCGTGTCAGAAATTACCGCCACGCCTACCTCTTCCTTGTTTGCGAAATGATGATAAAACGCTCCTTTAGACAATGGAGTGCTTTGCATGATATCATTGATGCTGGTCGCGTGGAAGCCCTTTTTGTAGAACAACTGAAACGCAGCGTCAGTAATGATTTGCCTGCTTTGTTCAGACTTCAGCTTCTGATCCATGCCTGCAAATATATTAAAAACATTCTATATGGTATGTTTTACAGGTGTTAAAATTTTGTATTCCTCCTAAAAAGCCATGATAAAGATCCAGGGTAAAGAGCAGAACCTGCAGTCTCTCTTGAGGTCGGCGTGAATAAGAACTTGCGGAAGCGATACAACGTTTGAGGTATCCGTAACCAGCCGTTGCATGTGCTACCTGTTGTACAGCACCTGCAGATAAAATTTCTTGATATCGCTTAAGTAGGTAATGCCAATGATAAGAAAGGCCACGAGGAGCATAGCGGTGAACTGGGAAGGGAAAAAATAATAAAGAGCTATAAACAGCAGGCAGCCACGGTCGATCTCCAGGTAAGTGATCCAGCTTCTTTGATCCAATATGGCTCCGCTGTTGATCAGGCTGATCATGATAAACGTGGAGAACAGCAAGATCGATGTCGCGGATAAATAGTGCTCTAATAACAATACGAGGAATAATACCACTAACGAAAGCGCTGTCTGGAAAGAAACATAGCGTCTCATCGCCGGAGTAGGAGCACTCTTTGTTTTCTTGTACCTAAGGAGTTGGCGCTCCAGAAGCGCACGGTATCTTGGGTCAAGGTCATCAGGCTTACCAAACAGCGTCCGCCATTTGCCACGCCAGCCTTTGGCATAGTAGCAATTCCAGATGATTTCAAGTGCAAAATGAAAATGCTGCCATAGAAAACTGTGGCTTTTCAACGGTTGAGTCAGTCCGTACTGGATGGTGATGCGTTGATCTTCTTTTGCGAAAGTCCCAAATAGTTTGTCCCAAATGATCAGCACATCGCCGTAATTTTTATCCAGGTATTCAGGGTTTGATGCATGATGTATGCCGTGATGTGTGGGCGTTACCAATATGATTTCAAGCCATCCCCATTTGCCAAGGGCCTGTGTGTGTATAAAAAAAGGATATAGCCCGTGTATCAGCAGCAGGGTCGAAATCATGAGCGGGGGAAATCCCAGGAAGGGGAGCACGCACCAAAACGCACTTCGTATCACCGCCTGGAAAACGGTGATGCGGGCAGAGACGGTATAGTTAAAATCTTCGCTTTGATGGTGCACCACATGCGCCGCCCAGAAAATATTGATCTCATGGGCCAGCCGGTGGTACCAATACCACACAAGATCGGTTAATAAGAACAACACGATCCAGGTAACAGGGCCGGCCTTGATATCAAACAAAGCGTAGTTCCGGTATACATAGTCGAAGAGGTAAAAAAATAACCCGGTCGTGAGGACGTCCAGCAATCTTTCTGCAATGCCCACGTTGATGTTGGCAACAGATTCGGCATATTGATAAAAATTTTTACCGCTTCTCCTGGTGTAGTAATATTCCCAGGCAATAAAAAAGAGAAACAGCGGTATAGCGAAGGCGATAAAATTGAACTGCATAGAGGAGGGGTTTTAATCGGTTTTGTTTGTCTACTTGTTTTATAGACCATGCAAAAATAGCGGGAAAATTTTTTCAAAAAATATTAGTCTATTTATTTGGTAGACTAAAAGATGTTTCTAATTTTGCATTATCATTTACACAATCACTAAACCGAAGTAATCATTTCAACATGTCGACTGTAGCAAAAAATACGGTAACAGTATTACAAGGGATGGCCCGTGCAGACCGATGTTAAAGCGCGCTCGCGCTGGCTTTTCATGGTTCCTGTGGTAGCCGGTATCTCACGCTCTTAATCATTCTCAAAACAGCTTCAACAAAAAACGGAAGCGCGGCAACGCTTCCGAAGATGTTAAGTTTTTTAATACATCTGTGACAACATATTAATTCATTTTTCTTAACAAATTAAAGGTATGAAAAAAACGCAAATTCCTTTGCAATTAGCCTGCTATGATGATCTTTCACCCCATGTGATGTGCACTTTAAAAGTCCTGTCGGCAACTGCTGTGTCTACATGCCGTTGCTGTTGTAGCTGATCCCCGGCACCTCTTTTTTACATCTCATCTCAAAATAGCACTCCATAGCAGAGTGCGCTTAATGATTATCATCATGATCCATTTCTATTTCAAAAAACCGGTGAAGGTTTTTTGCTTCATGCTTATTGTATTACTGGCTCAGCACGCTGCCCGGGCGCAGGATGAGCCGCAGCCGTTGATCAATTCGATCCTGGATGGGTCGGTGTTCGATAGTGCTGACAAACATCCGCTGGACGGCGCCACCGTGAATATCAAAGGAACGACCAACCAGACTTCTACTGATAAGAAAGGACAATTCAAGCTGAAAACCGGGCAATCCATTCCCTACGTACTGATCATAAGCTTTGTAGGATATAAGTCTAAAGAAGTTGAAGTAACTGATTCCCTTCCTGTACGTATTGCTTTAGAGCCGGTCAACCAGGATCTGTCCGAAGTCGTGGTGGTAGGCTATGGCACACAGAAAAAAAGTGATGTAACCGGAGCGGTGGCTTCTGTTCCGCAGGCGGTCAAAGATCAGCCCGTATCTTCCGTAGAGCGCCTGCTGCAGGGGGCTGTGTCAGGTGTGCAGGTGACGCAAACCAGCGGACAACCGGGCGGTGGCGTAAGTGTGCAGATCCGGGGTAATAATTCCATCAATGCAGGAAGTAATCCCCTGTATGTAATTGATGGCTTCCCGGTTAACACTGATTATGGCCTGGTGGACGCCGGCGTGAATACAGGCTCTGCCATCAACCCGCTTTCAACCATCAATCCTTCCGATATTGAAAATATTGACGTATTGAAAGATGCTTCAGCCACTGCCATTTACGGTTCCCGCGGTGCAAACGGCGTAGTGATCATCACCACAAAAAAAGGAGCGAAGAACAGAAGCGCTATTACGTATGATGCGTATTACGGCATCCAGGAAGTGACGAAAACGATCCCGCTATTAAACGCTGCAGAATGGTGGGCGCTGCGTAAAGATGCTGCAGCCAATTCCGGTAAGACGGCGTCGCTGCCGGCCACGATCGGGTATGAGCTGGATACTTCAGGAGCCGGTACAGACTGGCAGGCGGCGGCTTTCCGCAGGGCGCCCCTGCAAAACCACAGCCTGGCGCTTACAATGGGAACGGCCAGGACGCGGCTGGCATTATCGTTAAGCTATTTTGATCAGCAGGGTATTTTGCAGAATACCGATTTTAAAAGATTATCCGGAAGGTTGAATGTAGAGCATGATTACAATGACCGCCTGCACGTGACAGCGAGTATGCTGTTTAGCAGGTCGAAGGCCTATATTGCTCCCACAGCAGTTGTCGGTAACTTATTGCTGACGCCACCTTCGCTACCCGTCTACCAGGATGACGGAAGCTTTATCCTGTACAGCCCTTTCGAGTCTTCCCTGCAAAATCCCATCAACTCTTTGTACAATCAGCTCAACGAAAATAATATCAATCGTTTCTTAGGAAATGTGTCTGCAGAGTACAAGCTGACCGATGATTTGAAGGCGAAAGTGCTGGTAGGGGCAGACCTGGTCGATAATAAGCAAAACCGCTACCTGCCCAATACGACAGCAGAAGGACTGAACCTGCAGGGGCTCGCCCAGATAGGCACGCTGAACACCTTAAACTGGTTAAACGAAAATACACTTAGTTATGATAAAACGATCCATGATAAACACCAGATCAACGCTGTCGCCGGCTTCATGGCGCAGCGATCGGTAACAGAAGGTGCGATCGCAGAAGCGGCAGGATTTGCTACGGACGAAACCTCTTATCATAATATTGGAAATGGTATTACGAGCCGCACGCCCGCTTCCTCGTATGTGAGCTGGGCGCTCGCTTCCTACCTGGGCCGCCTCAATTATATCTATGATTCCCGGTATCTGTTTACGGTCTCCTTCCGTGCGGACGGATCTTCCAAATTCGGTGCTAATAACAAGTGGGGGTATTTTCCTTCCGCAGCGTTTGCGTGGAATATCCGGAATGAAAAATTCCTGGAAGACAATACGCTGTTTTCGCAGCTGAAACTCCGCCTGAGCGCAGGAACAACCGGCAACCAAAGTATCCCGGCCTATCAATCGCTTTCTCAGTTGGCTTACTTCAGGTACAATTTTTCAAATGCCACTGTTCATGGATATGCGCCGGTGACCGTTCCCAACCCGAATCTCAGCTGGGAAAAAACATTCCAGCTTAATGGAGGGATCGACCTGGCGGTATTGGATAACCGCCTGACTTTGGTGGCGGATTATTATTATAAGAGAACCTCCGATCTTTTGCTGGATCTCACTGTTCCCGGCACTTCCGGCCTGGCTGTGCTTACCGGGGGGCAGGCAGCGACGATCTATCAAAACATAGGTGTGGTCACCAATAAGGGGATAGAGCTGGCGCTTCATTCTGTGAATCTCCAGGGCCCTTTGTCCTGGAAGACGGGATGGGTGTTTTCTAAAAATATCAACGAAGTCGTGGCCTTAAGCGATGGCCTGGAGCAGATCATACCTAATATCGCTCAACCTTCTATTATCAAGGTGGGGTATCCCGTAGGATCTTTTATCGCTTACCAGACGGATGGCGTTATACAGGCGGGCGATGCACCGCTTACCCCCCAGCAAAATAAAAATCCGGGTGGACAGAAATATAAAGATATTAACGGCGATGGATTGATCACCCAGGCAGAGGATCGGGTAGTCATATCCAACCAACCGGATTTTACTGCCGGATTGACGAACAATTTTTCTTTTAAAGACTTTGATTTTTCCTTCTTTCTGCAAACTTCTGTTGGAGGAAAAATATATAATCAAAACCGGAATAACCTGGAATTGGCCACAGGTTACACCAATGGATCTACAGCATTGTTAGACCGGTGGTCACCCTCAAACACCCGGACTGATGTGAAAGCGGCTTACCAGGATCCGGCAGCTACCATATCCGATCGGTTTATCGAAGACGCTTCTTACCTGCGCTTAAAAAATATCTCTTTAAGCTACACATTTCGTAGAAAGGCTTTCGGTAACAGCGGTATCAAATCGCTCAAAGTCTATGGCTCCGCGCAGAATTTAGTTACGTGGACAAAGTATACCGGGTACGACCCGGAAGTAAGTGTCAATAATCAATCGTTGATCTCCAAAGGCATTGACAACGGGGTATACCCGAACAGCAAATCCATACAACTTGGACTCGTACTCACTTTATAATCTGAAACAAAATGAAATACTTAGTTTTCTTCAGTCTCACGCTCCTTTTGCTATCATGCAACAAATTCCTGGAAGAGGAGCCGGGGTCTTTTATATCCGAAGACCAGTTCTATAAAACGCAGGCAGATGCGATAGCCGCGGTCAACGCCGTTTATTTTTTGCTGAATTCAGGCGGACAAACACCTTACAATACTTTATTCAACACGGGAATGAATATGGGAAGTGATGATGAAGATCCCGGCCCGGGCGCGACCAATGCCGATGTGCGCTCGCTTTCCGTGCAGTCAGCCTCTTCTTCCAATCTCCGCATTTATGAGATCTGGCAGCAGCACTATGCAGCGATCAGGAAGGCCAATGTTGCCCTGGATAAAATTCCGAAAATTGATTTTGACGCCAACCTGCGTGAGCGGTTGATCCATGAAGCCAAGTTTCTGCGGGCGCTCTATTATTTCAACCTGGTCAGGTTATATGGCGGCGTTCCCCTGATCACGACCTACCAGACATACGTCACTCCGGGCGAGTATGCCATCGCGCGCGCTTCTGCACAGGAGGTCTATGCCCAGATCGAAAAGGATTTACAGGAAGCTGCCGCTGTGTTGCCGGCGGGATATTCAGGCACTGATATAGGAAGGGCAACAGCGGGCGCTGCCAGGGCTTTGCTGGCAAAGGTATACCTCACAGAAGCGTCGCTGCCTTTGAAGATAACATCCAAATACGCGGCCGCAGTGAAGATCGCTGAAGAGGCGCTAAGTCCTAAAGACGGAGGCACGGGAACGTATGGGTATGACCTTGTGGAGCAATACGAGCGGGTTTTTCTCCCCGCTTTTAAAAACGGTGTGGAACATATTTTCAGCGCACAATTTAAGTCTAATTCGTTAGGACAGGGAAATAGTGAAACATCAAGAACGATTCTTAGCGGCGTGCCGGGGCTGAGAGGAAACTATGCGCACATGGTCCGGTTTTATAAAAAAGGCGATGACAATTTTTACAGCATTTATAAAATGTATCAGCCTGCAGACAAAAGACGCGATGTCACCTTCGTCCGGTTTTTCACCAGCCCGACCAACGGTAAAAGGTACGCTTTGCCCATCAACAATCCCGCGGTACCAAAGGACTCTACACCATTCTTTAATAAACTATGGGATCCGGATGCGCAGGCAACACTATCCGAATCCGCTTCCAATGTGGCTATTATCCGATATGCAGATCTGCTGCTCATCCACGCGGAAGCCGAGAACGAGCTGAACGGGCCCACCACCAAAGCCTATCAATCATTGAACCGGGTGCGGGCGAGAGCCGGATTGCCCGCGCTCACAGCAGGTTTAACCAAAGATCAGTTCAGGGATTCTGTTTATCTCGACAGAAGGCTCGAGCTCGTATTTGAGTACCAGCGATGGTTCGATCTGATCAGGCAGAAAGATGCCAGCGGTAATGGCATCTTGTTGAAATCATTGTATGCCGTTGGTAAAACCAACGGAACTGAAAAGAATTATCTATATCCAATTCCTCAATCAGAGATCGATAATAATAAACTGTTGCAGGGCCATCAAAACCCGGGATGGCAATAATAAAAACATTAAACCGCTACATTATGTTAAGAAAGCTCTTCACCATCAGCATCACTGCTTTTGTCATTCAAAATGCAAAAGCTCAATCGGATCCATCCACCTTCCAGGGTAAGATCGGCAAGACCTTACAGGAGTCCCGGGAGTGGTGGGCGCCGGTAACCAAAGCGCCCAAGGAGGCACCCAATATCATTTTAATATTATTGGATGATGTGGGCTACGGCGCTGCGAGCGCATTTGGGGGCCTCATACATACGCCTGCGCTGGAAAGACTGGCCAATAACGGGCTTCGCTACACCAATTTTCACACTGCTGCTATTTGTGCGCCTACACGGTCTGCTTTGTTAACCGGCAGGAACAGCCACTTTGTGCACGTGGGCGGGTTCTCGCATATCCGCATGTCAGCAGGGTTTCCGGGCTGGGACGGAAGAATTCCTTCCTCCAGCGGAACCATCGCAGAAATTCTGCGGGATAATGGATATAACACTTTCGCCGTTGGTAAATATGGAATCACACCGGATGAAGAGGCTACCGACGCCGGCCCGTTTGACAGATGGCCTGTCGGGAAAGGATTTGAACATTTTTTTGGATTCCTCGGATCTGCTACCGATCAGTATCAGCCTGACCTGGTAAACGACAATGAGCATGTAGCGCCTGATGGAAGGCATCTGAACGAACAGATCACCGATAAGGCTATCTTTTACATGCAAAGACAAAAAAAGAATGCGCCGGATAAGCCCTTCTTCCTGTACTACGCACCCGGCGCTACCCACTCGCCGCACCAGGTGGATAAATACTGGAGCGATCCGTATAAAGGAAAGTTTGATGAAGGCTGGGATGTGTACCGGGAAAAAGTATTAGCCAATCAGAAAAAGTTGGGGGTCATTCCTTCATACGCGCAACTACCCGAGCGTAACAAAAGAGTGAAAGCCTGGAATAGCCTTTCTTCTGAAGAAAAGAAGTTGTTCGCAAGATTTTTCGAAGTGTATGCCGGGTATCTCACCTATACCGATTACCAGATCGGCAGGCTGGTCAATTATTTAAGGGAAAGCGGGCTAGAAGAAAATACACTGATCTATGTGATAGTAGGCGACAATGGCGCCAGCAAAGAAGGTACTGCTGATGGCGTCATCCTCCCTGAAAAAAATAATGTATCCAACACCGATGAAGAGACGTACCTGAGGCAAAATCTTCAGTGGACGGACTCAATCGGCACCGCGGCAGCCAAGACCAATTATCCTTTAGGTTGGGCACAGGCCACCAACACCCCGTTCAAAGACTGGAAGCAGGATGCGCAGTCAGAGGGCGGAACCCACAATCCACTCATTGTGTATTATCCCAGGCTTATAAAAGACAAGGGCGGCATCCGTAATCAATACGGACATGTGATCGATATCCTGCCGACCACACTGGAAATAGCCGGCATCTCTGCACCTGAGACCATCCGGGGCATTCGGCAGGATACCATTCAGGGCACATCCTTAGCCTACTCCCTGAACAATGCTACGGCAGCCTCCAGGCATACGCTTCAACATTATTACATTTTCGGTTCGCGCGCCATCTATAAAGATGGCTGGAAGGCCGGTGCTGCGCACAGCCCCGATGCTATTGACTTTCACTTTGCAAAGGATAAGTCGATTCCTAAAACCAGCTATGAAGATGATGTCTGGACCTTGTATAATTTAAATGAGGATTTTAACGAGCGGACAGACCTCGCTAAAAAGTATCCGCAGAAATTAAAAGAGCTGAAGCAATTATTTGATGAGCAGGCGGAAAAGAACCGGCTCTATCCGTTGATCGACCGGTATGATGTCAATAATAAGCTCATACATCATCCCAATGGCAGTAAGGAGCAAGGTCCTGTGCGATAAATTTAAAATCCTGCATATGGATATCATGAATACCCTGAAGATCATATGGAAGCTTCGCTGGATGATCGTGCTGGCAATGCTTTCAGGCGCTTACACCATTCCTGGCAAACGGAATACCGGTGGTGCTTACCATGCGCTATCATGTTGCATGAAGCCGCCTCCGCGTTTTGGGAAAACACCTGCACCCGAAACCAGAGTAACGTTGCTACGAAACGATCAAAAATAAATTACAGGTTATGATTTTAAAATATATTCTTCTTTTCAGTTCGGTCGTTTTATACTCCTGCATGATCAACAGCGAGCGTCGTCCCGGTCATTACCTGATCGAAGGATTGGTGGTGGACAAAGACAACAGGGCGCCGGTCAAAAGCGCGCTGATATATACCGCTAAGGGCATGGAAGAAGCGCTGAGCGAGCGAGACGGGTCTTTTCGCTTCAAAGCCTGGGGACATCCGCCCTTCAGGGTCTTTATTGAATACAAAGACCAGCCCGCAATTCAGTTTCATGTAAAGAAAGTGAAGGACCGCCAACTGATTCTCAAGATGTAATAAAGAGAGCCACGTGGCCGAGTGGTCAGGCAGAGGTCTGCAACACCTTTTACGAAGGTTCGATTCCTTCCGTGGCGTCAACATGATAAGCGCTTCTTTAATGTTGATCAAATAAAGGCAAACGTGCAACCGTATCCGCACACGGGTTGAGTCCATTAAAACAGGCTCAGCTGCTGCAGCCTCAATGGTACGGTGATAGTCAATGAAGAGGGCGCGCCGGAAATAGCATACAGTGCGGTTTCCTGGTAGCGCGATGCGATCTCGATATGGGTCGACGTTGCGTGGCTGTGGAAAAGATCACGCACCAGGTCGGGATGATTATTGTCGGCAGAAAGATGCGACAAAAATAAATGACTCATGTGCGCCGGTCTGCAAGACAGGAACAGGTCCAGCGCTTCTTTATTAGACAAATGGCCACGTCCGCCGCGGATCCTTCTTTTAAGATGGTAGGGATAGCGGCCGTTCTCCAGCAATGCTTCATCATAATTCGCTTCCAGGAAGGCAGCGTGGCATCTCTTAAAATGCATGCTGATATTATCACAAACCTTTCCGATGTCTGTAAAAATACCGATACAGGTATGGTCGTTCTCCACCGTGAAGCTATGCGGGTCTGCCGCATCATGAAATTTCTGAAAAGCTTTCACCACGAGCGACCCGATCCGGGCAGGGGTGGCGGTACTCAAGGGTTTCACCAGCTGCGGATCGAGCCTTAGCCCTGCATGGCGCAAGGTGTCGGAAGATATGTACACCGGTAGCTGATGTTTCCGGGACAACACCTCCAGTCCGCGAATATGATCATCATGTTCATGCGAGATAAATATGGCTTTCACTTTATTCATGGCAAGCCCCAGCCGGTCCATCCTTTTCTCCGTCTCGCGGCAGGACAGGCCGGCATCGATTAATACCGCTTCCTGATCATTAGCTATATAATAGCAATTGCCATTACTGCCGGAATTCAGTGAAGTGAGATAGAGGCTGGTCATGCTGCAAAATATCAATTTTATTTAAATAATCAGGATACGGCGAAAGCTGCCTGTTTAACCGGGGATACTGTAGCAAACAGCGAAGCCCTGGTTTTTGTTCGCGATTTTGTAGCTGTGATATTTATAAAATGGCGGGAAAAGTTGATTTTCCGTTGGTTACGTTGAAGAACCTGTCTTCTCCCGTGACAAAAGTATGAAAGACCTGGATCCCCGAGCCAATGGTGTTGAGCTGAGTGGCGAAGGGGATCTGACCATGACGATAAATAATATCCGTTAGTTGGGCAAGATATTCAGTAGGGTCGAGGCTGAAATCGACCCGGGGTAGCTTTTGATAGCCAACCACTTCGCAACCCAGCTGCTTGAATTTTGATCTCAAATCAAAGCGGGCACAATCCTGATGCAAAGGAAGCCCTTCTAATTGTTGTAACGTTTTTTCGCTTTTGTTCCGGAGCCAATCAAATCCAAAAATATGCTTGCTCAACAAAAAGTACTGAGCCACCTCGTATAAACTTCTGAGGATGGCATGATCAATCGAAAGAGAGCAGCCGTAGCCGGCTATCCCGATTTCAAATTCATCCTGCTCCATCCAGGTGCAATAAGCTGGAATACCAAACTGATTGGGCATTTCTACGATAACTAAATTGCTTTTCAGCTCTTTCATGGTTTGATGAAAGACCGCCGCCACCTGTTCCGGCAAACCCTGCGGATCAACGATTCGAAGCCGGTCTTTCCTGTTAAGCAGAAATGTAGTGGTGAGGAATCCGGACAAAGACGTCCTTTCAATACATTCCAGGAGTCCATGAATGATCGCTTCTTCGGCATTCATGCCGATGGCTGTTCCTGAATTAGACGAGTATTGTTCCAGGCGCCGATAGTTGAATGTATCCTGCTGTTTCAAACCATCGTTTTTCAGGAGCGCGTCGATGTAGCCCGGACAAGACAGCGCCAGAGGATAATAGCAACTTTGCGTTCCATGCACCGCCTGGTATTTAAGAAAAGGGATTTTGGTAGGATTCGGAGTGTTTAGAGTTGCTAAGGGAAGGGTGTTACACATCGGGTTGTTGCGACAAAAATCCAGGCTATTTATGTAAGTAAGCTGATCCGAAGGGATCAGATCATGACGCGAAAATAAATGTTCCGTTGCTTCAAACAAGCTCCCGATGCGTGAGGCTTGTAGCGATCCTTTACCATTTCCCGACGCACAAAAGCCACCGCTTTTTTTGTCAGTAATAACACATTTCGAAGTGTGAATACTGCTCCCCGCTAACTCAAATTCATAATGATACCCTAGCCGGTCAAGCTCCTGTATCAATGCAGCTTCAGCAGCTTCCAGGGAATAGGATCTTTCTATGGGAATAGGGCTCATAATGCAATCAGTTAAAGTGGATCAGTGATAAACAATGTACAGGGATGTGCCCGTTACTTAAATGACAAAAGAAGCCGCGGGACCTCACCTGTCAAATTGGGTCCTGTACCATGTAATCCTCTCTTGCTTGTCGTTACTTACTTCTGTTTATTTTCTTCCAGCTTTGAGATCTTTTCGTCTAATGATTCCAGCAGGTTAAGAATGTTTTTTTCGACTTCGATAAGGTCTTCGATTTTGACATGCTCTGTAATCTGAGTGGTTTGTCCGAAAGGTTTAGGATGGTCAGCAACCTTACCTTCCCATGATAATAAAGACTTTCCTGTTTGTCCCATGATTTTTTGGTTTGAGGTGATTAATTTCGGGTGTTTGAAATTAAGTAATTATTTCAATTCCAGTAATATACAGCGAATAATTTTTTTTGACACCGATCTGCCCCATGTTGAAAGTTCTGAGGCGCCGTCATTGTCTTAGCGTTGCCGTTTGCTTCCCGGCTCAGCAGCTCCAATCTTTACGAGGTTAGAAGTTATTCCTGAATTCACTGCCCGATAGAGCCGCGAATACTCGAACGAACGGACCCATTTTTTGCTTTTTCGTGAGTGCGTCGCGTTCATTTTTCATTCCTTCCGCTTCAAGCGTTGACCGACTTTTATTCTCTTATAAGTGATCGCTTTAAGATACAAGGAACATTATTTATGGATTCCTGGCATTCTTTTATTACACTTCCTTCTCACACCCATTCGCAATAGGGGATCATTTTGTATATTCGGTTGGAAATATCCTCTAAATCATTGACTAAAATCTAAACCGATTGATACCATGCTGAACTCCCTGTGGTGGATGGTGCCTTATGTGCTGCTGCTATTCGTGTTTTTAATGCTCGGCCTCCGGTATGGCCATGTTTATCAAAAGAAGCGCAGCTGGGAACATTCAGGTGTAGAAAATGCCATTATCAGTATTTTCGGTCTGATCATTTCCTTTACTTTTTTACAAGCCGGTAATGCCCACAAAGAGCGGTCAGCCAATCTGCATCGCGAAGTCAACAATATTGATATGTTGTATCGTTACAGCCGGGAGCTGCCCGATTCGATGCACCGCTATACACAAACTATGCTGACGGCCTTTTTACATAGCCAGCTGGCTTACGAACAAACAGGCGATGTGACCACCTTTGGTAAGGCCAAAAAATTAAGTGATGCTTACTGGGTAAGGCTAAGGGCCTTCAAAGCCCAGGCCACCCCCGAGCAGGCCGCCACCGCCAATAAGATTGCCGATTATTTCGCGCAAATCATGGAGGCTGTTACCTTGTACGCCTATGCCAACTATGAACGGACGCCGGTATTTATCATGGTATTATTGATCGTAGTATCATGGCTTATCGCATTACTGGTCGGTTTTATGAACGGGATAAGAAGCCGTATTCATTACCTGGTGCCGATCATTTATTTTGTTACGATCTCGCTCACGATGCTGGTCATCAGCGATCTCAACAATCCAAGGATTGGCCTGATCCGGCCACAATATCATCACCTGCAGGCCGCTTATGAGTTTATCAAAAGCCAATAGCGAGCATACCGGAGGAAACGGGCTTTAAAGAATCTTTGCAAACCAGGCGGCCCGATAGATTTTGTATATTGTTTTCCGTTCGATGTTGACATTGCTGTCAGGAAATGCAGACAAAGCATTTTCAAAGCCCCTTAATCAAATCATAATTATATGTGGAAGATATTATTTCTGACGGCCTGTAGTTTTCACTCATTGTTGCTGCATGCTCAACCCGGCCGGAACGCCCCACTGGTCTATACCGATGCTGCTTCGCTGAAGCGGATCGGACAGGCGTTTCCTTTGCAGAATTATCATCGTATTGATACCAGCGCCCACCCGGGCTTCTCTGCCGGCATTAAAAGGCTGCTGACACACAGCGCAGGACTGGTCATCAGCTTTACTACCAACAGTCCGCGCATTGCAGCCAAATGGTGCGTCAGCAGCGCTAAGACAGGCAATAACATGACTGCTATCGCGAGCAAGGGATTGGATCTGTACATTAAAAGGAACGGGCGGTGGGAGTTTGCAGGCGTTGGCAGACCCGGCGGCGTCTGCAACGAATTTGTGATGGTCAAGGATATGGAACCAGGAGAGAAAGAATGCCTGCTATACCTGCCTTTGTACGACGAGATAACAAGCCTTTCTATTGGGATCGATAGCAGCTACCGGATCGCTTCCGGCGCTGACCCTTTTAGCAAACGCGTCGTGATCTACGGATCAAGTATCACGCAGGGCGCATCAGCCAGCAGGCCCGGAATGGCCTATCCCGCAAGGCTTTCCAGGCGCATGGGTATCCATTTTATCAACCTCGGGTTGAGCGGGAGCGGTAAAATGGAAAAAGAAGTAGCTGATATGGTCGCCACTATACCGGCCGATGCTTTTATACTTGATTGCTTTGCGAATCCTTCGCCTGAACAGATTGCCGAAAGAACTAATTATATGGTCAAAGCTATCAGAGCCAGGCACCCGGATGCGCCGATCATTATGATCCAGAGCGTCGTGCGCGAGAACGGTAATTTCGACACAGGAGTGAAGCAGTATGTGCAGCGCCAAAATGACAATGCACGACAAGAGTACCAAAAACTATTACGCGAGGGCGTTGAAAACCTTTATTTCATCCCGGGCGACAACCTGCTGGGCAAAGATCATGAAGGAACAACAGACGGCACACATCCCAACGATATTGGGTTTGACCGGATGCTTCAGGTCATCGAACCGGCCATTACACCGATTTTAGACTAATGATCACTGATAGAAAAATATGAGAAATAATCTGTTTTTTTTAATGGCATGCATCTGTGCTGCATGCAACGCAGCAGCGCAATCTTCACATCCCTTTCCTGTTAAATTAAGAGTAGGTACCTACAATGTCGGGCATTTTAATCAGGGAATGAAGGGTGGACTGGAAGTGCGCGGAAAAGCCCAATATCCTAAAGATACCATAGTGACCGGCAAATTCATCCGGCAGGAACTGCTAAACTGGAAAAGCTGGATCGGCGAGCAAAGTCTCGACATTTTAGCTGTTCAGGAGTGGAATCGGTATTTTGACCAGGATAGCACATTCATAGCTTCGGATGAGCTGCTAAAGCCTTATTATAATAATATTTATTTTGGCGACGAGCACACCTGGATCTATAATGGTATTGCTACCCATTATCATCTTACCCATCTTCGGCAGAAATATTGGTTTGAAGATTACTATGCGTTGATCGCGGATCTGAAGTTGGGAGAGAAGACCGTAAAAATTATTTCCACACATATTCCCTGGCAGGCGAAGGGACATGCGGCGGCCCTGGATGCCCTGATTACTGAATTGAAAAAATATGAGTATTTCATTTGTTTCGGCGATACCAATTCTTCAGACGCTGAAATATTACGCTTCCCTGCCGCTGGCTTCAATATCGCTAATGGCGGGCACCAGGGGTGGTTTGTTACGGCTTCGGGCGGCGTAGCGCTGGACCGGATGAAAGACGGCCCCAATCGACATATCGACAACATCATCACCAGCAAAAATATTAAGATCATGAAAGTGTCGGCTCCCTATACCCGGTTGAACGACATGGACCACCTGCCGGTTATCGCTGATGTGATTATCACCGAATAGTAACCGGGTGATGAAGCTGAAGCATAATGGTTAAAGTATAGAGCTCTAATTAGAGGCTTACCTTCTTTTAAGTTGCTGACAGATGACTTGTGAATGATCTGTTGCTGATAACATTCGCTTAATCGTTTTTAGTATAAAAGGCGTATAAAACTTTTTTTATTTGTTGAATAGTTTGTCAGGTTGCTGATTACTCCTTTCTTTGCCGGCCTCTAAACTACTAAACATGAAAAAAAATGACTTAGTGCTCACAGCACTATTAATGCTAACTACTTTCTTTGTAAAAGCTCAAACTACACTTACCGCCGGCGACCTGGCATTCACCGGTTACAATTCTAACCCCCCGGCCAGTGCAGGAGATATATTTTCCTTTGTCTTACTAAGAGACATTGATGCCGGAACCCGGATCAGCTTTACGGACAGGGGATACCAGGGAGGCTCCTCCTGGCAAGGTGCGGGAAGTACAGAGTCTACCGTAACATGGACAAGTGGAAGTGCGCTGCCAGCGGGAACAGAAATATTTATCTTAGGGCTTACGGCCAGTGTGTACAATCCTGATAACGACCAATCCACTCCCAACGGAAGCGTGGTGCTTACAGAAGGATCTTCAGCCAATGGTCTGTCTTTATCCAATGTTGGGGATCAGGTAATTGCTTTTCAAAGTTCTAATGGTATGATTACCGGTACCGGTTTAACCATGATCGCGGGCCTTAACTATTTTTATGCGCAAACCAGCAGCACAGCCAACTGGAACCAGGGCTCTGCCACGGGCCCCAATTCTTCGCTGATGCCACCGGGATTAACAGGAGGAACAGATGCGTTCTACACCGGGACTACTAATGGAACCGTAACACCTAGTTCAGGAAAGTTCAATAATTGTTCGGGCATCGGCTCTGGAGCTACTCCTGCTACCATCAGGGCCGCACTTATGGATCAATCCAACTGGCAGCTGGACTACAGTTCACCGGGCCTGACGATTCCGGCAGAATGTTCTTCGTTTAGCTTGCCTGTTGTTTTCGGAAAGATAGCC
Source organism: Niabella sp. ZPM-14 (assembly GCF_055693045.2). Taxonomy (NCBI): domain Bacteria; kingdom Pseudomonadati; phylum Bacteroidota; class Chitinophagia; order Chitinophagales; family Chitinophagaceae; genus Niabella; species Niabella sp. ZPM-14. The sequence continues at coordinate 559,264 of NZ_CM181148.1, read as the reverse complement.
GCATCTGTTAAGAACAATGAACTATCTGTAACCTGGCAAACCCTGGCTGAAACCAACAATGATCATTTTGTAGTTGAAGCTTCTTTAGATGGCAAAACATTCAAAGAGATCGGTACCGTAAAATCTGTGGCTCAAGACGGCAATTCTGACACCCCGATCGATTATCAATTCAGCCTTAGCGCAGATCATCCGGCAATGGCCGCCTTGTTAGGCGCGGGCTTGGTAGCAGGATTGTTGTGCTGCTCCGGAAAAAACAGGAAGTGGTTAGCTATGACCCTGCTGGTAGGTGTATTTGGAATCATGTCTTGCAGCAAAGCAGATGGTCCTGATGTCGACGTTAATGGCAAATGGTATATACGCATTGCCCAGGTAGATATCGATGGTGGAAAGAGTTACAGCAAGGTGCTTTCAGTAGATTTGGAAAAGTAACTTTTTCTGTAAAATTTTTTGATAAAAGAAGCTGTATTAAAAAGGAGAAGGCGGGCATACCGGCACGGACGGATGTCAATTTCTCACTTTTGATACAGCTTTCTTATTGCTTTCAATAGTATTATGAAAGCGGTAGAGCGATGTGCATAAATTTTTCCAGGGCGGTTTTGTTCAGAATCACACGTTTATAATACTAATATTTTTATCATCTATTTTGCTAAATATTTTAGTATTAGTTTTGTGTGATGGGAGCTGTATTAGACGATACCATCGCGCAGTTGCGGCAGGAGATCTTCCGCATGCAGGGGCAGAAGCCTGCTACAGCTCAGTCGCAGGCCAACCCTACATTAGGGCCTGTGCTGGAGGCATTCCCTCAACAGGTATTTCCTACGGGGGCCGTGCATGAGTATGTAACCAGTTCTGTTGCTTCAACAGCGGCTACTACCGGTTTCATTGCAGGCATCCTTAGCGGGCTCATGCATAACAGCGGCCCCGCCGTGTGGATCTCTCCAGATCGGATGCTGTTTCCCCCGGGGTTTACCAGCTTCGGCCTCGAACCTGATCGTATTCTTTTTATTCATGCAAAAAAAGAAAAGGATATCTGCTGGGCAATGGAAACCTGTCTGCAAATGGATGGACTATCAGCAGTAGTCAGCGAGATGCCTCATCTCGATTTCACTATTTCCCGCAGACTGCAGCTCGCTGTTGAAAAGAGTGGTGTAACCGGTTTTGTATTGCGTACCAATCGCAACCTGCATCCCACTGCAGCTGTCAGCAGGTGGCAGATCAGCGCCGCACCCAGTTACTATTCCCGTTTTTTACCCGGCGTCACGCTTCCCTGCTGGAACGTGGACCTGCTGAAAGTGCGGGGCGGCAATATGGGTAGCTGGAAGCTGGTATGGCAGCACGGACGTTTCCAAACGATCCCTTCGGATACCGCTGTCGTTGCTCCGTTAATACCTGTAAGAAAAATAAGTTAGTATGCGCAGCCGGTTTGTTTCCATATCGTTTCCGCATTTGATTGCTGAAGGAATGATCCGCCGCCGGCCGGAGCTGAAAGACATGCCCTTTGTCCTGGCCGCTCCTGATCATGGTCGCATGCGTATCACAGCTATCGCTCCATCCCTGCAGGAACAGGGCATTCATCCCGGCATGGCCGTTGCAGATGCGAGAGCGCTGGTGGCTGATTTGGAGGTCATACAAGATGTGCCTGGCAAAGACCAGCAGCTATTGACCGGTCTGGGACGCTGGGGGGTTCTTTTTACACCCTTTGTGGCAGCCGATCCTCCGGACGGATTGCTTTTAGATGCCACCGGATGCACACATCTCTGGGGTGGCGAGAGCCGGTATCTCCAGGATATACACAAACGGTTAAATGCCTGGGGCTATACCAACCGCATCGCCATGGCTGGAAGCATGGGCACTGCCTGGGCCCTGGCAAGATATGGCAAAGAGGTGATCACTATTGTGCCAGCCGGTCAGGAGCATAGCGCCTTGTCTGCATTGCCTCCGGCTGCATTGCGGCTGGAAGCGGATATCGTCGATCGTTTACACAAGCTCGGGTTGTATACGATCGGTCAGTTTATAGATATGCCCTCTTCGATCTTAAGACGTCGTTTTGGCAAGAGCCTGCCAGAGCGTATCGCTCAGGCGTTAGGCCGGAAAGCAGCGCCATTATTGCCTTTGCAACCTGTAGAGCCTTTCCTGGAACGGTTGCCCTGCCTGGAACCGGTTACCACGCGCTTTGGCATTGAGCAAGCCCTGCAGCAATTGCTGGATACGATTTGTGCCCGGTTGGCGGGGGAAGGCAAGGGTTTGCGCAAAGCAACCTTCAAAGCATGGCGGATAGATCATGAGGTGCAATCCATCGGCATTGGCACACATTTGCCTTCACATCAGCCTGCACATCTTTTTAAACTCTTCGAACTGAAAATTGATCAGCTGCAGCCCGACCTGGGATTTGAGCTGTTCACACTTGAAGCGTCCCTGGCAGAAAAGGTGCAACCCTCCCAGGAAGCTTTGTGGCATCATAGCACTTTAAGTGATCAGCGGTTGGCGGAACTGCTGGATCAGTTAACGGGCAAACTGGGTAACGGCACAGTGCATCGCTATTTGCCCGATGAACATTACTGGCCCGAACGGTCTTTCAAAGAGGCGGCTCATCTTGGAGAGCAGCCTGCGACCACCTGGCCCGATCGCCCGCGACCCGTGCGGTTGCTGGCACATCCGGAGCCTGTGCAGGTAGCGGCGCCCATACCTGATTATCCTCCCATGCATTTCCGGCACAAGGGCAAGCTGCATACCATCAAAAAAGCAGATGGACCCGAGCGCATCGAAACGGAATGGTGGCTGGCAGATGGAGAGCACAGGGATTATTACGTGGTTGAAGATGAAACCGGCGCCCGCTACTGGCTGTTTCGCCTGGGGCATTATGACGGCAAGGCTCCCCATCGCTGGTTTCTTCATGGATATTTTGCTTGACGAATGTGAGTTTTGGGTCTTTGTATTGGATACTAAACGCGCAACACCGTCATGCCGGACGCAGCCAAGGGAGATGCCTTTTTCTCCTTCTTGGTCGGATTCTTTGAATTCGATAGCTATTGGATGACGCAGCTTGAATGGAATTTATGATAAGGAAAATTCAGAACTCACGATAACTAACATCAGGATCATGCGATATACGGAATTACAGGTTACCACCAATTTCAGCTTCTTGCGCGGAGGTTCTCATCCTGAAGAGCTGGTAGCGCAGGCCGCCGCATTGGGTTATACGGCTATTGCGATCACTGATCATAATACACTGGCTGGTGTGGTTCGGGCACATACTGCGGCCAAAGCCAGCGGCATCCGCATCATTGTAGGTTGCTGCCTTGATTTGCAGGATGGCCCGTCGCTGCTGGCTTATCCCACCGATTTGAATGCTTATGCCCGCCTGTCTCACCTGTTGACTACGGGTAACATGCGTACAGAAAAAGGGAAGTGCCAGCTTTATAAATCCGATGTATATGCGCACCAGGAAGGAATATTATTTGCTGTCGTGCCGCCGGCCCGATTGAATGCAGACTTTGATTATGATGATGCTTTCAAAGCGTCTTTACAGGAGTATGGCCAACAATTAAAAGGACAAGTGTACCTGGCAGCTACACGTTCCTACCAGGGGGATGATATAAAAAAATGCTACCGGCTGGCACAACTGTCCAATGCCTATCACATCCCTTTACTGGCCACTAATGATGTGCATTACCATGATGCAGAACGCAGGCAATTGCAGGATATCCTTACGTGCATACGGGAAAAGCGTACCATTTATAATGCGGGTTACCTGCTTTGTCAGAATGCAGAGCGTTTCTTAAAACCTGGAAAAGAGATGCTGCGCCTGTTTCGCGGATATCCCGATGCCATTGCCCATACACAGGCCATCACTGAAGCCTGTCATTTTTCCTTAGATGAATTAAAATATGTGTACCCGCAGGAGATTACGACGGAAGGACGTACGCCCGATGAGCAGTTAGCTTACTTCGTTTGGCAAGGCGCTGCAGAAAGATTTAAAGGTGACATCCCTGAAAAGATCAGGCAGTCTATCGAATATGAGCTGGATTTCATGAAGCGTAAAAATTATGCCGCTTACTTTTTGACGATCTATGATTTTGTACAGTTTGCCAGGAACAACAAGATCCTGTGCCAGGGACGTGGCTCTGCTGCCAACTCGGTGGTCTGTTATTGTCTGGGCATTACTTCTGTAGATCCTTCGCAGTTTAAATTATTGTTTGCCCGCTTTATGTCGGATGCCCGTGATGAGCCGCCTGATGTCGATGTTGATTTTGAGCATGAGCGTCGCGAAGAAGTTATGCAATACATCTATGAAAAATTCGGCCGCGACCGTTCGGGCATTGTGGCTACAGTGACACAGGTGCACTACAAAGGTGCTGTAAGAGATGTAGGGAAGGCCATGGGGCTTTCCACAGATATGATCGATATGTTGGCGGGCTGCAGTGGCACGCATGGTGAAGGTGTCCGGGAAGAACGTGTACGCGAGCAAGGATTGAACCCGGATGATCCGCATCTGCGGAAAGTGCTGGAGCTGACCCGGCAATACATCGGTTTCCCGCGACAGCTGGGGCAACATACCGGCGGATTCGTTATTTCACAAAGCAAGTTGTCTTATTTGTGTCCTATTCTCAATGCCCGTATGAAAGACCGCACCAATATTGAATGGAACAAAGATGATATAGACGCGCTGGGCCTGTTAAAAATAGATGTGCTGGCCCTGGGAATGCTTACCTGCATCCGGAAATGTTTTGACCTGGCCAAAGCACATTATGGTCTGGATCTGACATTGGCCAATATCCCTCAGGAGGATTCAAAAGTATACGACATGATCTGCCGTGCAGATACCATCGGTGTCTTCCAGATTGAGAGCCGTGCGCAAATGTCGATGCTGCCCCGGTTGAAGCCTCGCAAATTCTATGACCTGGTCATTGAAGTAGCAATCGTCCGACCCGGACCTATACAGGGGGACATGGTGCATCCTTATTTGCGCCGCAGGAACAATGAGGAAGAAGTTTCGTATCCCTCCGAAGCTTTAAAAGAAATATTGAAAAGAACGTTGGGGGTTCCGCTTTTCCAGGAGCAGGCCATGGAGATCGCTATTGTAGCGGCAGGCTTTACACCTGCTGAAGCCGATGCCTTGCGCAGGAGCATGGCTACTTTTAAGGCAAAGGGAATGGTGAAGCAGTTTCATGATAAGCTGATCGGCGGCATGGTGAAAAACGGTTACGCACCGGAATATGCAGAGCGTGTCTTCAAGCAGCTGGAAGGGTTTGGTAGTTATGGTTTTCCCGAAAGTCATGCGGCCAGCTTTGCTTTGTTGGTGTATGTATCCAGCTGGCTCAAGTGTCATTATCCTGATGTGTTTGCAGCAGGGTTGCTCAATAGCCAGCCAATGGGATTTTACGCGCCTGCACAAATCGTTAAAGATGCGCGGGATCATGGAGTGGTCGTGCGCCCTGTAGACATCAATCATTCGCAATGGGATAATACCCTTGAAGAAAAGGAAGGCGCCTATTGTGCTTTGCGGCTGGGATTCCGGCAGGTAAAAGGGCTTGGCGAAGCCGAAATGAACAGGCTGGTAACAACAAGAAAAAAACCGTACACCAATATCAACGAGTTGCTGGATGCAGGCCTATCCATTGCTGCCCTGGAAAAACTGGCCGATGCCGATAGCTTTCGTTCGCTTGGCCTGGACAGAAGAAAAGCATTATGGGAGATCAGCGCCCTTGCCGATCACCCGGAAGGTGTGTTCAAAGGATTGCCTTCAGAAAGCACTTTAGAAACACCTGTCTCCCTGCCTGAAATGACAGCAGCAGAACATGTGGTGCAGGACTACAGCAGCACCACACTATCTCTCAAAGCCCATCCTGTAAGCTTTATCAGAAAACAATTGATGCAGGATCATATTATTTCAACCGCAACCCTCAGCACTTTGCCGGATGGCGCTTATGTAAAAGTAGCAGGATTGGTACTGGTAAGGCAGCGGCCAGGCACTGCATCAGGCATCTGTTTCATTACTATCGAGGATGAGACCGGCACGTCGAACCTCGTAGTATTTAAGCATTTATTTGAAGCCTACCGCAAAGAAATACTGCAGTCCAGGCTGCTCGTGGTTTCCGGTAAACTGCAACGGGAGGGATCTGTGATCCATGTCGTAGTAAAAAAATGTTTTAATGGATCGTCCTACCTGCGTGCTTTAGTGCCACAACAACAAGCGGACCCCCAGGTACAAGCACTTTGCCGTGCTGATGAAAAAGATGGCACACTCCATTCCCCGGATGGGAGCAGAGCGCCTGCTAAAAAAATGATTCAAAGCAGCTTGTTTCCCTCGCGTGATTTCAGATGATAGGAAGCATGCATTTTTAACACTACCAACCCATTGTTGATCAGCAGTCCTTCCGGAGGATAGCTGGTACTGTTTTTGAGCCTTACCCGTGAAACAATAGCCAGTGAATCTTTATCAAGTAAGCCACAAATAAGCATGAATAAAAAAAATATTGTCGTTATCGGTGCATCAATAGGTGGCTTCGAGGCACTGCAGGAATTGGTAGCGGGATTACCGCAGGATCTGCCAGCCAGTATCTTTATTGTTTGGCATATGAGCCCTGATGCCACGGGTATCCTCCCGGACGTACTTAATAAATTTAATACGTTACCTGCTATGAATGCGGTCGATGGAATGGCTATTGAAGAAGGACGTATTTATGTAGCGCCGCCGGACCGGCACCTGATGCTCGAATCCGGGCGCATACGGGTTACATCCGGTCCGCGCGAAAACCGGTTCCGACCGGCCATTGACCCGCTGTTTCGTTCTGCTGCATATGTATATGGTCCGAAGGTTATTGGCATCATACTTTCAGGCGCACTGGATGATGGCACTGCGGGCTTGTGGCTGGTGAAGTATTTCGGGGGCACAGCTATTGTTCAGCATCCCATGGATGCAGCCGTATCTTCCATGCCGGAAAATGCTCTTAGGGAAGTAGCTGTAGATTATTGTACTTCCGCTGCTGAGATCTCGTTATTACTAAGCGAGCTCTGTACCAAACAAGATGCTGTCACTCCAGACCCTGTCAATTTAACTATGGAAGAAAATAAAAAAATCCAACAGGAAATCCGCGTAGCGAAAGGCGATAAGGCTGCCGCAGAGGAGATCAGGGAGCTGGGACATCCTTCCTCTTTCTCTTGCCCTGAATGTCATGGAGTGCTGTTTTCTCTTCAGGAAGGAGGCCGGACCCGTTACCGATGTCATACCGGGCATGCCTATTCTTCAGACACCTTGCTTTCCAGTATTACTGAATCCATTGAAAACGGCTTCTGGAGCGTAATCAGGAGCATAGAGGAAAGCGTGATGATGCTGAACAAAACAGGCGATCATTATGCAGAACGCAATGCACCCAAGCTTGCGGCGAAATATTTTGAAAAAGCAAAGGAGGCGGGCAGGCGTCTGCAAATACTGAAAGAGCTGGTGAGTTCCAATGAACACCTTAACAATGAACGTATTGAATCCGATGCATTGTGATCACTTTAAAAATGTGAATAATGGGGGTTCTGTAGAGCTCCTGTTGTTATATTTGTCTCCGGTGCAGATCCGGCAGGGTTTCCGGGATGCACTATAATTTAATATCGAATGAATAATTTTCTGATTGTGGGTATCGGCGCGTCGGCGGGGGGAGTACAGGCTTTACGGTCTTTTTTCGACGCAACGCCGGTCCAATCGGGTATAGCCTACGTAGTGATCCTGCATCTTTCTCCGGATCATGACAGTCGCCTGGCTGAAGTATTGCAGCAGTCTACCAATATGCCTGTATTCCAGGTGGTGGAAAAGGTAAAGATCGAGCCAGATACGGTGTATGTCATTCCGCCGAACAAACATCTTCGCATAGAAGACGGGCATATTGCTGTAGATGTCAATATGAATATTGCAGACAGGCGCGCGCCTGTAGATATTTTTTTCCGTTCTCTTGCTGATGCCAACGACGGACAATCAGTAGCAATCGTACTTTCCGGCACCGGCGCTAATGGATCGATGGGATTGAAACGCATCAAAGAGCGGGGTGGTGCCGTGTTTGTACAAAACCCCAGGGAAGCCGAGTTCAACGAGATGCCGCGCAACGCCATTGCTACCCATATGGTGGATGAAGTGCTGAATATTGCAGCGATGCCTGCCAAGATTATAGCCTATCGGGATTCTCTTAACACTATTCATATACCTGAAGAGCCGAAAGACCGCGAAGAACAGGATCAGCAGGCGCTCCGTTCTGTGTTGATAGAGCTGAAATTGAGAACCGGTCATGATTTTTCCAATTATAAATTGCCTACATTACTGCGTCGCATTGAACGCCGGATCCATGTCCGCGCCCTGCCGCATTTATCGGCCTATTCACAGTTCTTATTACAACATCCCGAGGAAGTCTATGCACTGCTGAAAGACCTGTTGATCTCGGTGACCAACTTTTTCCGTGATGGCGCACCGTTCGAGGAGCTGGAAAAGACGCTCCTGCCCAAGATCATCGAAAAGAAATCCGCCCAGGATCACCTGAGGATCTGGGTGGCCGGTTGTGCAACAGGAGAAGAGGCTTACAGCATCGCCATGATCTGTTCCGATCTGACGATGGGTATAGTAGATGCACCCAAGATCCAGATATTCGCTACGGATATTGATGAGGCCGCTATCGCAGTGGCGCGCGAGGGATTTTATACGCTGAACGACGCAGCCGATATTTCGCAGGAACGGTTGAACCGGTATTTTACCAAAGACGGTGAAGGCTACCGCGTGCGACGGGAATTACGCGAAACAGTGCTGTTTGCCAATCATAACTTTTTAAAAGATTCTCCGTTTTCGCGGATTGACCTGGTGAGTTGCCGCAATGTGATGATCTATCTCAACAGGGCAGCGCAGGAACGGGTTATTGAAGCTTTTCATTTTGCATTGAGACCGGGCGGCTTTTTGTTGCTCGGTTCATCGGAGAGCGTTGATGGCGCCAACGACCTTTTCAGCGCCTACAACCGCGAGCAACATATATGGCAAAGCAGGCCGGTGGTGTCGCGGACGATCATTGTTCCGGAAAGTATTCCCAAAGTTGAATTGCCCCAGTTGCCCGTCAAAGTGGCTCCGCGGCCGCGCAATCCGAGTCGTATCTCATTTGGGGAATTACATCAACAAATGGTGGAATTATATGCCCCGCCGTCTTTGATCGTTAATGAAGAATACAATATTTTACACATCAGTGAACACGCCGTCCGCTATCTCAATTTTGTAGGAGGTGAGCCCAGCCAGAATCTTTTGCATGTGGTACATGAGGACCTTCGTGTAGAAGTACGCAACGCCCTTTACCAGGCCGGGCAACGTAAAACGGCGATCAGTGCCTTAGGTTTAAAGACGCAGATAGATAACTATGTTCAAACCCTGAATATCCATGTGCGACCTGTGCCCGAACGGGCGGAGACGGTTCCTCAGGGATATTTATTAGTCATCTTCGAACCGATCTCCGAGCAGGTGCAGGAAGGACCTTACGTGTTGACAGCCGACGAGCCGGCAAGCCGCCACCTGGAAGAGGAAGTCTTGCGATTGAAGGCTCAACTGCGGAGCAGCAATGAACAGCACGAGTTTGCAGCCGAAGAATTGAAAGCCGGTAATGAAGAATTGCAGGCGATGAATGAAGAGCTGCGGTCGGCCACCGAAGAACTTGAAACGAGCAAAGAGGAACTACAAAGTATCAACGAAGAATTAAGCACCGTCAACCAGGAACTAAAAGTAAAGGTCGAGGAGTCCAGCATTACCAGCAATAACCTGCGGAATATTATTAACTCCACCGACTTTGGTACCATCATCCTGGATCGCGCCTTCCGCGTAGTGCTTTTCACGCCCGCCGCCTGTAATATATTTAACCTGATCCCGGCTGATCAGGCCCGCCCGATCTCTGATATCACCAACCGGCTACTAAAAGACAACCTGGTGCGGAGTGCAGAAAAAGTGCTGCAAAGCCTTCACGGGATGGAACAGGAAATGGAAACTATAGATGGCCGCATTTATCTTACCCGGCTAACGCCTTATCGCACCGATGAAGACAGGATACAAGGAGTGGTCATTTCTTTCATTGATATTACTGATCGCAAGAAAGCTGAAAAGGCCTTGCGTGCCGCCGAAGAATGGCGCCGTTACATCCTGGAGAGCGCTACCGATTATGCGATCTTTACATTTGACCTTGACAGGCGCGTGAATACCTGGAATATCGGAGCACAAAATATGTTTGGTTATGATGAGAAAGAAATCATGGGAAGGAAAGGGGATGTCTTATTTATTCCTGAAGACCGTGAAAGGGATGATCCTGCGCGTGAGGCGTCAATGGCCCTGGAGGAGGGTCGTGCAGAGAATGAGCGCTGGCATTTGCGCAAGGACGGTAGCCGCTTTTGGGGATCGGGTCTCGTACATCCGCTCCGCGATGAAAGCGGGAGCCCGATCGGGTATGTAAAGATCATGCGTGATCTTACTTCAAAACGATTAGCGGAGGAAACACTGCGTGCCAATGAAGCCCGGCAAACTTACCTGGTCCAGCTCAGCGACGCATTAAGGCCGCTTACAGCGCCAGGGGAGATTAAGCAAACATCGGCAGAGGTGATCAAAAAACATTTACTGGTAGACCGGGTATTTTATTACGAGCCCGGCTCTATCAATGACCAGCTGAAAAAGCGCTCGGGTGAAGAACGCGCATCAGCGCCCGTTATGCATTTGAACATTTCGGACTTCGGTCCCTACGTGGTAGCGGAATCGGACGCAGGACAAACCGTGGCGGTAAATGATACCTCCACCGACCTGCGCCTCCCGGAGGTAGAAAAGGCGTTGTATGAAGAACAAGACATCAGGGCGTTATTGTCCCTGCCTCTGATCCGTGAAGGCAATCTCATGAGTGTATTAGTATTGGATCAATCCACCACGCGGCAGTGGACACGCGAAGAGATCGCCCTGGCCGAAGAAACCGCTCATCGTACCTGGTCCGCTGTGGAGCGTGCCAGGGTTGAAGAAGCCTTGCGCAAAAGCGAGCAGAAATTAAAACAATTGTTACAGCAACGGGATGAGTTTATCGGTGTCGCCAGCCACGAACTCAACACACCCGTGACCAGTATTAAAGCCTACTCCGAAATTGTGCAGGAGCGTCTCGAAGAGGTTGGCAATAAAGATGATATCGAACTGCTTCAACGGCTGAATTCGCAGATCGACCGGCTCAGCGTCCTGATCCGGCATCTGCTCGATACGACCCGCATATCAGAAGGGCAGCTGGAACTGGTAACCGAAGAGATTCATCTTAATGAGCTGGTCCTGGAGCGGGTGGAGGAAATCAAAAGAACCTCCAATCACAGTTTCGACCTGCAACTGCAGGAGTTGCCCCCGGTTATTGCGGACCGGGAGCGTATCGGGCAAGTGGTCACGAATCTGCTCTCCAATGCCATTAAATATTCTCCGAAAAATTCCAGGATCACTGTTTCTTCAGAAGTGATAGGAGAGAAGGAGGTGAAAGTAAGCGTGACGGACGAAGGTTATGGCATCCCGGAAGATAAGGTGGAAAAGATCTTTGACCGGTTCTTCCGGGTTACAGCCAATAATATGCATACATTTCCCGGAATGGGTTTAGGCTTATATATTACGGCGCAAATCATAAGGAAGCATGCGGGCAGTATTACTGTGCAAAGCGAAGAGGGTAAAGGATCCACCTTTTTCTTCCGGATTCCTTATAAAAAATAACCAGGATTATGAAACGCATTATTTTAATTGAGGATGACGAAGCAATACGCGATATTTTTGAGATCGCTTTCAAGAAGTACGACTATCAGATCACCACGCTCACGAATGCGGAAACTATTTTGAGCGGCGAGGTGGAGCCACCCGATCTTTTGATTCTGGATAAGCAATTGTCGGGCGCTGACGGACTCGATATTTGCATTTATATTAAGCGACACGAGTCTTTAAGAAACGTACCGGTACTGATGTTGTCGGCCCACCCTAATATTGTAACACTGGCCAAAAACGCAGGTGCAGACGATAGCATCATTAAGCCCTTTACTTTAGAATCCTTGCGCACAAAAGTGCAGCTGCTGTTACATTAAGATTTTCTAACATAATCACTTACGATTACCTGGTTTTGGATGATACATCGGCTGGGTATGATATTTACAAGCGTTTGAATGCGTATCTTGCGTCCATGAAAAGGAAAACGCATAAAGGAGAAATTTACAACAAGGAGCGGACTAAGAAGAAGATTATAGCCGCCGTTGGTAAAATTCTTGTTAAAGAGGGTTTTCAAAACATCCGGATCAACAAGGTAGAGACTGTTTCCGGGGTGTCTAAAAAACTGATTTATGACTATTTTGGCGGGCTCAACGGCCTGATCAAAGCCTATCTCAACCATGTCGACTTTTGGAAAATTGAGGAGCAAAAATTGGCGAACGGGAGCGAAATCGAACTTCCCCCTATCAGTAAGGAATTCATGTTGACGCTGCTCAGGAATGATTTTGACTACTTTTTCAAATCGACCGAGATGCAGAAGATCGTTCTGTGGGGGATATCAGAAAAGAACCGCACGATCCGGGCACTTTCTGACGAGCGGGAAGAGCTGGGCGAGAAAGTTTTTGACAAGGCGGCTGATATTTTCGACAACACAGAGGTAGATTTCCGGGCCACGATGGCGATCCTCGTTGCTTCTATCTACTACACCGTGTTGCACGCAAAAACGAACGGCAGTACGATGTGTGGCATCGATATGTCGACCGCGGTCGGAAAAGAGCGCCTGTTCAAAGCTATTGAACGCCTCTTGACCCTCACGTATAAGTATCCGAAAGTTAAGGTATGAGCCGGCTGATCCATTTGTAAGTCCTCTTTTTTTACAGACCTTATCAAAATCACCTATCTTCATCAGCACTTTACGTGCCGACAGGCCCTTCCTTTTTCCTTTCCGATTGATATAAAGATACCGGTTACGGGTTCATAACGCTTATAGGTTAAAAATAGATTTAAATCAAAAAGCCGGTTTGTAAATATTACCGGATAGTGATTTTGTAGTATCTTGACTGCGTGTTTGTTTTACCCTTTTAAACCTAATTGCTATGAGTCACAGCAGTCTATTGAGTGCGATTAATGAAGCTATTTCCGGTGCTGTCGATAAAGGTCTGCTACATCTGGTGCAACGCGGCGCTTTAAACCAGGAGAATCGGATTACCATCGATGAGGCCAGCCTTTTAAATTTTACTTCCTGTAGTTATCTGGGCTTGGAACACGATACCCGTCTGAAACAAGGGGCGATCGATGCCATTCATCAGTTTGGTACCCAGTTCTCAGAATCGAGGGCTTATGTGTCAATTGAATTATATGAACAATTGGAGGAAGCTGTAAGCACGATATTCAACACCACGTGCCTGGTTGCGCCGACTACTACGCTGGCGCACCTGGCGGCTATCCCTGTGGTGCTGGATGCGGGTGATGCGGTGATCGCGGATCAGCAGCTCCATAATTCCGTTCTCAGCGGTATCAACGTCTTTCGGGCCAATACAAATGTCCACTTTGAGGTTTTGAGACACAACCGCATCGATATGCTGGAAGAGCGTATCCGCCAGCTCCGGTCGACCTGTAAGCGCGTGTGGTATTTTGCCGACGGAATTTACTCCATGTTTGGCGATCGTTGCCCGATCAACGATGTATATGCACTTCTCGAACAATACGGGGCCTTTCACGCGTATATAGATGACGCGCATGGAATGAGTATCATGGGGCCGCGGGGCAGAGGTTTTGCGATGGGTGAGCGGGACATCCATGAAAAAATGATAGTCGCTTCTTCAATGGCCAAAGGGTTTGCAACGGGCGGAGGCATATTGGCATTCCCCGAAAAGCAACTGGCAAAGAAGGTTCGGACCTGTGCCGCGCCGTTCAATTCCTCCGGTCCGCTGCAACCGGCTACCCTGGGCGCTGCCATGGCCTCAGCCCATATTCATTTAACGGACGAGATCTATTCCCTGCAGGACGCGCTGAACCAAAGGATCCGCTATGCCTACTCATTATTGGCGGAAACAGATATTCCCATCATATCCAATCCCGGATCGGCGATATTTTTCATAGGCACTTCGAAGATCGGGATGGCGTATGATTTGATGGGACGCATGATGGAGCGGGGCTTCCTGGTGAATCTCGGGATATTCCCCGCCGTATCCAAAAACCACTCGGGAGTGAGGTTTACTATCACGCTGTTGCAATCTTTCGAACAGATACAGGCGCTCATCGAAACGCTGGTGGAAGAATTTCAAACCTCTTTATCAAAATTCGGGTTGACAACCACTCAGATCAGGAGCGCCTTCAGATCCATTTTAAATGAGGGCGGTAACAAGTGACAATACCTTTATAAGGTTCATGGTTATGGGGGGATAAAAAAAATTCACTATTTAGTGTTATTTTATAAAAAAAGATCATATCTTCGTCCCGACCATATCCTATGAACTCATTAATGATAAAACTTCTACTATGGCGTAGATCGCCATGATAGAAGTTTTTTTTAGCGGCGGTTGTTGACATCCATGAAATTCCCTTTTTGAGCGCTGTAGAGAGGCTGCGTCTGAGACAGGATGGTGATGGATCATTTAAGCTGGAAAGAAATTCCCGGGCGATCATCCATCTGGACGGATATCTCAATGTCGTTGTTTAAATGTGATGAATGAGTAATGGGAAGCTGACCGGGACGGAAAAAGGGCAGCTGATGCCGGCCTGTCTTTATAAAAGATAAAAATAGGTTAGCAACTCAGCTGCCCAACATAGCGAGTTTCAAAGATTCTTTCAGGTAAACTAAGATCAGGTACGCCATGTTAGAAAACATCAAGCTTTACAAGAACTGAATTAAAGGTTTGCAACGACCCAACTTCAGAGATATCATTATAGGATAAGGCATAAGCAAATGTAGGGTGAAAATTGTATAAAATACACCAATCGGTGAATATTTTTTATACGAGTGTTTTACATAAAGTTTTATCGGTCAGCGGTGTCGCTTTTCTTTCAAATGACTAATCGTACCATAGCCGCCCATGCCTTTCATGTTGCGTCAACGGTTTGAACCGGGTGGTTTTTTTTCCGGGTTATCCATTCAAAATGCGCGGAAAGGTGCAGGTAAGAACCGTTACTATTATGGTGCCGCATTGCAATCTCAAAACGCATAGCCGCTTTTCTCCATAGGCTCGTCCTCTCATAACTTTAGAACCCTTTCGGGGATCAGCGATTGCTTCTTTAAAAAAGGCCTGCTTTCAAATTCTATTTTTTTAATTCGGAAACTTTCCTATTTTTGGAAAGCAAAAACGATTTTGCCCTGAAACGGGTAAAAAGCTTGTAACGAAAGTGCCATGTGATTATTAAAGCCCTTATGCTTCAATGATTTCTGGAAAATGGTTTGGACCTGGTATTTATAGTAACGGCCCGTGCTGTGAACTATATCCATATCCGGATAGGAATCCGTTTGCCAAAAAAACCTGGTACATCGCTGAGGCTTTTACCTGACAACACTAAAATAGTAGCCATATGTCGGTCTTTTCTTATCAGCATCAATGCCGGTCGCCCGAGTGCATCATGCAACCCTCAACCAGTTATGCAATGAAAAAATTAAACGAAACAAAATATGATTGAAAAAATACCCAGACTGCTCCTGGTCAGCTTGTTGTTATGGACAGGCTTCTCAGGTATAGCGCTATCAACGCATGCACAAAACACCACCGGGCAATCCGCTGCCATCACCAACGTCACGGGGGTGGTAAAGAACAATAAAGGTGAGACGTTAAGCGGTGTTAGTGTGTCCGTTGCTACGACCAGCAAAGCGACCATTACCGCCAGTGATGGTACATTCTCGATTGACTGTAATCCCGAAGACAGCTTATTATTTTCACACATCGGCTACAAGGATCTTACGGTGTTGGCCGGCTCTGCCATCTATCACAATATAGTGATGGAAGAGGGAAACGGATTGATGGGCGAAGTGGTCGTGATCGGCTATGGTACCACTACCCGTAAAAATATCATTGGTGCTGTAGACCAGATCACTTCCAAAGTGATAGAAAACAGGCCGGTGGCCAATCTAACGCAGGCCCTGCAGGGAGCATCTCCCAACCTCATCATACAGCAAAGAAGCATGAACCCCAATGATAATACCCTGAACATTAATATAAGGGGTATTAAAACCACTACCAACAATACGCCGTTAGTGATCATCGATGGAATGATATCCGATGCGGATAATATGAATAAACTGAATCCTAATGATGTCGCTAATATTTCCGTATTGAAAGACGCGGGTAGCGCAGCGATATACGGTTCCAGATCGGCCAGCGGGGTTATATTGATTACCACGCGGCAGGGTAGTAAAAACCAGAAGCCCAAGGTACGTATCGGTGGTTCTGTCGGTGTGCAAACGGCTGATATTTTATACGAGCCACTCGATGGATGGCAGAATGCCACAATGCTTAATGTGGCATTGGCAAATGGCGGTAAGACACCCGCTTTTACGCCGGCGCAGATCCAGGATCTCAGGGATAAGGGAGATGCAGAATGGATGATGGACTATATATTTAAAGATGCGCTTCAGCAATCCTATGATGTAAGTGTTTCTGGCGGATCGGCTAATACTACGTATATGGTATCGGGCGGCTACTATGAGCAGGGAAGCAATTTTATCGGACCCGGCTACGGCATTAAAAGATATAACCTGCGGAGTAAGCTGACCACAGAGATCAACCGTCTGAAAGTAAATCTTATCCTCGGCTATGCCCGTAATGACAGTAAAGGAGACGAGGCCAATGGCGGATTTAAAATTGCAGATGCCAGCCGGACACCTAAATATTATTATAACGCGCCGAGAACAGCGGACGGCAGG
This sequence comes from Niabella sp. ZPM-14, assembly GCF_055693045.2. Classification (NCBI taxonomy): domain Bacteria; kingdom Pseudomonadati; phylum Bacteroidota; class Chitinophagia; order Chitinophagales; family Chitinophagaceae; genus Niabella; species Niabella sp. ZPM-14. The sequence continues at coordinate 542,396 of NZ_CM181148.1, read as the reverse complement.
TATATTATCAGTTCGATCGGCGTAAATGCCGCTGCCCCACTGGAGCTGGGCGGATATAACCGGCATAATAATGACTGGATCAACATCGGAACCTCCCTCGATTTCAAGATCACCAATGATCTGAAAGCGCGTGGTGTATTTGGCGCTGATATGACTTCCAACTGGCGTTTCATCCGGAGATTGCAATTCCCGCTTTATAACTCACCGGAAGACACAGAACCTGCGAGGTTTGAAAATGCAAACAGGGAAACCGAGAACTATGCATTCAAGGGCGCCTTTATCAACGCCCAGTTTCTCCTGGATTACAATAAGCAATTGGGTAAGCACGGCATTACGGCTATGGCCGGGGTATCGCAGGAAGTGTTGACCAATCGCGGGATTGACGTGAAGACCATGTTCACTGACCCCGATCTGGGTATTCCCATTTCAGACGGCGAGGAAGAAACTGTCTTTGATAATAGCCGGACAGAAGTCAACAATACGCTTAAACGCGTGATACAGTCTGTGTTTGGAAGAGTCAACTACAATTACGACGAAAGATATTATGGAGAGGTAACGCTCCGCACAGATGGGTCGAGCCGCTTTCCTGCGAATAACAGGTGGAGTACCTTCCCGTCCGTATCGCTGGGATGGCGGTTGTCAGAAGAGTCGTTCCTGAAATCCTACCGCGATCATATCGGTGATCTGAAATTGCGTGGTTCCTGGGGTATCCTGGGCAACCAGGAAATTAATGACTTTCAATACTTCACCACATACACCGCTTATGTCAACGCCGCCGGCTTTAACAATAACGCCGTGTCCGGGACAGGTTTCCAGGAGGCAAGTCCGGACCTGAGATGGGAGCGTGTTAATACCTACAATGCAGGTCTGGATATGACCTTCCTGAAAAATGCGTTAACGGTGACGATGGATTATTTTTATCAGCGAACCAATGATATCCTCCGCAGGCCCGTAACACCAAGCGTATACGGTACTGCATTAGGCGATGTTAACATTGGCACGATGGAAAACAGGGGTTGGGAAACTACGATCAACTATCGGTTACGCACGGCTGCCTTCAATCATGCCTTTTCTTTCAACATAGGAAATACGCAGAATAAAGTAATCGATCTTGGGAATGAGCAGATCGATACCAGGGATAACATTGGTTATGTAACCCGAAAAGGATTACCCATTGCGGGCTATTATGGCCTGAAGACGGATGGCTTTTTCCAGAGTTACAGCGAAATCGAAAATTCGGCCATACCCATCGGTGTGACACCGCAGCCGGGCGATCTGAAGTTCGTAGACCGCAACAACGACGGCGTTATCGATGATCAGGACCGTTATTATCTTGGTGATGCTTTCCCTCATTATACTTTCGGTTTTACTTACAATGTCGATTATAAAGGCTTTGATCTCTCCATGTTAATACAGGGAGTAGGAAGCCGTAAGCAGTCACTGCGTGGTGATATTTATGTGCCCTTCCATCATGGTGCCTGGTACCCGGTGATGTTTCAACATCAGTTAGACACCTGGACGCCTACCAACACGGATGCACGTTATCCGCGTTTATCTGACGACGCCTCTTCATCTTTTTCTAATAACTGGGGACGTGGTTCAGATGTGTTCATCCTGGATGGTCAATATATCCGGTTGAAAAATATCCAGTTGGGTTATTCACTCCCGGCCAGGTTGGCTGAAAAGATTGGGTTGGGGCGTCTACGGGCTTATGTCAACGCCCAGAACTTGCTTACGTTCTCGAAGAATTCTTTTATCGATCCGGAATCATCAGAGTTTAATAATAATATGGGAGCCAGCGGTGCCAACAGCGGGCGTAATTATCCGACGCTTAAATATTATGGCTTTGGTATCAATGCAGAATTTTAAAATATTAAACCTACAACGATGAAAAAAAATATATACATCATACTGATAGTTGCAGGGGCTTTTTTCCTGCACTCGTGTCAGAAACTGGATATTGCGCCCATCGATCGCTTTACAGAAGATAATTACTGGACTTCCTCAGGAAAGGCAGAACTGGTCATGAATATGGCCTATAATCAAATGTACAGTGCCGACATGATGTGGCGGGATGAATTCCTTAGCGACAATCTCATCCAGACTTATGGCGCCAGCGACCCCAGAACCATACGCAGGGGCGAAGCGACCCCCGCCCTCGGTCTTTTTAACGGAGAATGGGGCAATGCCTACGGAGGTATTAAAACCTGCCTCGTTTTTTTAAGAAATGTCGACCGTGTGCCAGGTATGGACGAGGGTTTGAAGCAGCGCATGATCGATGAGATCCGTTTTATCAGGGCCTACATCTATTTCCGGTTAGTAAACTATTACGGCAATGTGCCTTTCTTCACCACCGAGCCTACGCTTGATGAATCTTATGCGGTGAAACGGACGCCCAAAGAAGAGGTATTGAATTTTATCCATACGGAGCTGGACGATATCATCAATGATGGTCATTTGCCTAAGCGCAGCGATCTGCCCGAAGCGCAGCGTGGCCGCATCACGGTGGGAGCGGCTTGTGCATTCCAGGCCCGGGCTTATTTGTATGAAAACAATTATGCGAAAGTCAAGGAATATGCAGGACGACTGATCAATGACCAGGGCACGTATGGGTCTTACAGCTTATACCAGTTCCCGGCGAGAAGAGCAGAAAGCTATCTGCGTCTGTTCACCCCTGAAAATGAGTATAACGAAGAAGTGATCCTGGACATCACTTATGTGCCCAATCTGAAAACCTGGTCACATATGAGCCAGATGGCGCCCATTACCAAAAGAGCAGGCTTGTCTTCGCAAAATCCCACGCAGGAGTTGGTGGACGCTTACCTGACGATGAATGGACTGCCCGTGAAAGGAGCCGACAGAGATCCGTCTTACAACGAAAACAATCCTTATGTGAACCGCGATCCGCGTTTGTCTGCCACCGTCGTGTATGACAATTATTCGTGGCTGAATAAAGACGGCACGACCAATACGATTCGCACGGCGAAAGGTTCGGGCACTGCCGATTCCTATATCAGTGCGGCTGACAGGCAAACCAAGACCGGCTACTATGTTCGCAAATATTATGACTGGGACATGGGAGACAATATGCAGGCGGGGCTTAATATCATCATGTTTCGCTATGCAGATGTGCTTCTGATGTATGCAGAAGCCTGCAATGAGCTGGCCAGGATCACGCAGCAGGAATGGGATCAGACCATCAGGCCGATCCGCTCCAGGGCCGGATTTACAGCAGCAGTAGCGCTCGATTATCCTGCGGCCAAAAGCCAGGCTCAGATCAGGGAGATCATAAGGAATGAGCGTCGCGTAGAACTGGCGTTCGAAGGGTTAAGGTGGTACGATATCAAACGCTGGCAGATCGGCGAGCAGGTATTGAAAGGATTTATGCACGGGTTCAAGCTCGGCGGTTCCGATGCCGGTATCGACGGTGGGTATCTGCGTGTGGATGAATTTAAATTCAACAACAACCGCGATTACCTGTGGTCCGTACCATTAGAGCAGATGGATCTGAATAAGAACCTGTTGCCCAATAATCCAGGCTATTAAGTTTCAATAACGATTTTCAGTTCACTTATAATATAACAAGCAAATGAATACTTTAATCAACCAACTTATTTTTTCATGCTTTGCCCTGCTGGTCGTTGCCGGCTGTGCTAAAGACGATATGGAATACAAAGATCCGCAGGTGACGGCAGTCGAATCTCTTTATGCACCGGTGGAAAACCAGCAGCTCACCCTGAGCACACAGAACGGCGCCAACGTCCTCTTTCAATGGGCGCCGAGCCACGCGCAGGACGGGCAATTGGTGTCTTATGAAGTAGTGTTTTACAAAGAGTCTGATCTGAATAATCCTGTTTACAGGATCGTATCAGACAACACCGGCAAAGAATTGTATGCCCGCATTACCCACCTGGATATCAATAAGGCTTGTTCAGCCGCGGGGATTCCAACGGGGGAAACCGGCACGATCTTCTGGTCTGTCGTTTCCTGGAGGGGCATCAGCTCTGCCGTATGTCCTCAAAAAAGTAAGCTCACAGTGAAACGCCTGGAAGGCTTCGAGGTGATTCCAGAAAATGTATATATCACCGGCGATGCTACCGAAACAGGCGATGATCTGTCAAAGGCAATACTGATGCAGAAGACAGGGGATGGTAAATTTGAAATCTATACGCGATTGGATCAGGAAGGTGCTTTCTCCTTTACGGACAGGAATTCAGGCACTCCCGAACATTTTTATATCAACGCCGAAGGCAAGCTGGCAGACGCTGATAACAGCGAAACATCCGATGTAGATCAGACAGGGGTTTACCGGATCACACTTGATTTTACCAACAAAGGTGTGTCCACTACCAGGATCACGAAGATGGGTGTATTCTTTAGCCCTGAAAATAAAGTAATCATTGATCTTCCCTACGTCGGATTAGGTGTATGGTCCGGCACCGGTTTGGTTACTTTCAGACAGGAGTCATGGGGCAGGGATGAGCGTTATAAGCTGCAAATGGAAACGGCATCCGGAACTGCGCAGTTCGGCGCGCTCAATCCGACAGACAGCCGTCCCGGCGCTGACGCTCCAGCTTCTTACTATTACGTTAAGCTGCTGGATCGCACAACACAATGGGATGATAAATGGAAGTTTGCCGGTGAAATGGATGGTGCGAATGTAACCGTGACCGTTAAATTACAAGGTGGCGCTCCTTACACGCATATCGTTAAGAAAAATTAGTGCCGGCAAAGCGTGGTTGCTTCAAAGCCGAGAGGTGTTTTGATGCAGCCTCGCCTTAACCAACAGACCGGTTAGATTGATTGGACAAACAATAGCCGGTTATCCGGCCCATAAAACAGGTAAGAATGAAACGCTTGTTGATGTGCACAAATCGGTCTCTCAGCAGGCGTTCCTTCGATCCAATAAAAAGCAACTGATATACGATGAAAAGAATATTTTTTTCAATCATGGTCCTGGCTGTAGCATCTTGTGCAAAATATGAAGATGCCTATATCGAGGAAGATACAACGGCGACCCGGTTTTATAAGGTCAATTGGGAAGCAGCGGCCGACAGTGCCACAGAAGCGTTTGTCGACAGGTATTGGAACGCAACCGAACACGTATTCAATAATACATTTGAAGGACAAATTGCCTGGAATGATTATTGGCCCGAAGCGCATGGCCTCGACGTTTTGGTAGATGCCTGGATCCGGACGAAGGACAACCGCTATCAGCAGGCGATCTACGACTTTTATGAAGGCGTAAGACAGAAAAACTGGTATAGCGATAACTGGGAAAACGAATATTATGACGACATGGGTTGGCATGGACTGGCACATCTGCGCGCATTGGAAGCGACGGGTGATAATCGCTATGCCCAATCTGCCAGGGATCTCTGGCAATGGATCACCAAAGGCTGGACCGAATTCGATGGGGGCGGCATTAAGTGGCGGAAGTCATCAGATGACCTGGGAGAGGCAAAAGGCATCCCTGCGAATGGGCCCGCTGCCATCATTGCGGCGCGCAGGTATAAAAAGTATCCCGATGAACAAAACGATGGCTTCAATAACCTCGAATGGGCGAAGCGCATCTACGACTGGATGAAATATAACAGGACCATTTTATCGTCCGGCCGCGTGTTTGAAAACATCACTGATAAGAATCATGATTATTCTTACGACGTAGGTACTTATCTCGGTGCAGCCATCGAGCTGTACCAGATCACGAAAGATAAAATGTACTTAGACGACGCTATCAGGATCGCCAATTACCACATCACGCATAATATCAATCGCACATACGGTGTGATGACCGACTGGGGCGAGCAGTCCGGAAGCGGGGCGGGACATGATGTGAACCTGTTCAAAGGCATCTTCGTTCGTTACTTTACACTGCTGATCCGCATGCCTGAGCTCCCGGCAGAGGACCGCGCCCGGTATATCGATTTCCTTCAGCATAACGCGACTTATCTCTGGACAGCAGGCACGCAAAAAACGCCTGCTATAAAATTCAGTTATACCTGGTGGAAAAATCCCGGCGACACCGAAACCTGGGGTGATTTACGATCGGCTATCAGCGCCGTCACAACGATAGAAGCGATGGCCACCTTGCAAAAAGAAGGCCTGGTTAAATAAAGGCTACCAGGATATATAAACTTTGAAGTGAATGCTTCGAATACTTTTCGATCGGATGTAGTTGAAGCGGGTAGCAAGGACGAGATGAAAGTTACCAGGCGATGCGCCTGCCTGTATCTTTCGGAGATAAAGGGTTATGGCATTCACATTGACTAATGTTGCTATGTCGTAAAAATAGGGTTAACAACTTCAATATTATTAGTGCAGTAGTGGTATGACGCTTAGGGTCCTGCTCTTGAAAGACCGATCAAATGAGTGGATACACATATCTTTGAGCGTCTTATAAAGTTAAGCCCCGTAAGCTTTGGGATGGAGGTGCGATTGGCTCACCGTCGATCTGACAAGGAACCGGCCGACCCCATCCGTAAATATCTGAAGCATGAAACCGGATGATTCGATATTTCATTAAACATGAAAAATAATTATCGCAGGTCCTGTTCGACCATTAAAAGAAAATAACCAGTTAAATGAAAAAAGTGTTGAGGCCAACGGCCGCCTTCTATCTGACCACCGTTTTGACCTTTGCCGTTGTTGTTGGCGCGGCGCAGCAGCCATCTTCCAGGCTAACCGACCTGGTGAACCCTTTCATTGGAACGACTACGCTCTGGGACAGCGCCGATCTTGGCTATCAGCCCACGCGCAGGGCCTGGGGAGCAGAAGCTTACCCCGGTGCCACTTTACCCAATGCGATGGTGCAGGTGACGCCGGTAACGATGTGGCGCAGTGGATCAGGCTACCAGTATGAAGACACAGTGGTGTATGCTTTTGCACACACGAGCAAAGGACACTGGAATCTTTGTTATGTGCCGCTGGTGGCGGTTAGCGGCGATGTAGATCCGAAGACCTATTATTCTACCTACAAACATACCAACGAGTCAGCCAGCCCTGGCTACTACCAGGTCTACCTGGAGAAATATGGTATCAATGCAGAAGTTACTTCTACTTTACGATGTGCCTTTCATAAGTATACTTATCAAAAGGGAAAAGATAAAAAGATCCTTGCGGATCTGGCCCGGTCCAACGAGCATGTAAATGACTGGAAGATCAATAAAGACGGTGAATACAGCTTTTCCGGGTATCAAAGGACGGGTGTGCCTTTTTACTTTTATGCCGTGACCAACTATAAGGTCAAAGACGTGCAACCGCTTAAGAAGGATGACGCGGTAGTCAGTATCGTCGACTTTTTAGACGATGACAAGAGTAATGATGCACTGGAAATGAAAGTGGGGTTCTCCTATGTCAGCGTTGAGAACGCGAAAAAGAACCTGGAGGCTGAAATGCTTTCCAAAACCTTCGACCAGGTGAGAACGGAAGCCACTACAAAATGGAATCAATTGCTATCCAGGATACAGGTCACCGGTGGGACCCCCGATCAACAAGAAACCTTTTACTCCACTTTCTACCGGTCCTTTCTCTGGCCGATATTGTTAAGCGATGTGAATGGTGAATTCAGAAACGCCAAAGGAGATATCGTCAATAAGGGATTCCGTTATTACAGTGATCCTTCTTTCTGGGATGATTATCGCAATAAGCTGATCCTGCTCGGTATGATATCTCCTGATGTTACAATGGATGTGATCAAATCCATTACAGACCGTGGCGAGATCAAAGGATATATGCCTACCTTCTTTCACGGCGATCATGCTTCCGCTTTCGTCGCAGGCAGCTACCTGCGCGGGCTGAAAGATTTCGATGTCAAAAAAGCGTATAAGCTTTTATTGAATAATGCATTCATACCAGGTAAAGGAGGAAGGCCCCATTTACAAGAATACATGGAACGCGGCTGGATCTCTGAAATGGATGTAGAACATCCGAAGCTGGAAACAGTAGCAAAGGCAGCGGTGACCAAAACACAGGAGTATGCCTATGATGACTATGCCACCGCATTGCTGGCAAAAGCGCTGGGCGACCAGGCGAACTATAAAAAACTGATGCAACGGACGGATAGTTATAAGCACCTCTTTGACCCAACCACGCAATTGATGCGTGGCCGCCTTGCCAATGGGGATTGGATCACACCGTTCAACCCCGAACAGCCTTACTTTGAATATATGTATCGCGAAGCCAATGGCTGGCAGTCCACTTTCTTTGCACCGCATGATCCGCAGGCCTTCATCGCTTTGTATCCCAGTAAAGCTGCATTTGAGAAGAAGCTCGACTCGCTGTTCACCATTCCCTGGAAAGGATATGAAGCGCATAACCTGACGACATTTATCGGTCAGTATTGTCATGGAAACCAGCCGGGACACAGCGCTCCTTACTTATATTACTTCATCGGCAAGCAGGAAAAGGCGCAGCGATTGCTCAATAGAATATTGAACCATTACTACCGGATGGGGCCCGAACGGCTTGCGTATTCAGGAATGGATGATGCGGGTGAAATGTCTTCCTGGTACACTTTAAACGCGCTGGGACTGTATACTTATTCTCCCGCTGATCCGGAATACCTGGTGACCGTACCGCTTTTTGATAAGGTAGTGTTCAACCTGCATGGCAAGCCTTTTATCATTATTAAAAAAGGCGATGGCGAACGTATCACCAACATCACTTATGGCGGGAAAAAAATCAATGGGTACGTGATTCCGCATCAGGCGCTGCAGCAGGGCAAAGAATTAATCATTACTACCGGGAAATAAGGTATAAAATGCTTTAAAATTTAAAACTGATCAGACCAATGAACACATGGGGTATCGATCTGGGAGGAACAAAGATCGAATGCGTGGTATTAGACAAAGACAATTTTGAGATCAAGGCCAGGGAGCGTATTGCTACCGAAGCAGAGAAGGGGTATGAACATATCCTGGCACAGGTGAAAAGATTAATCGATAGCGTAGCGCTTCAGCTCAATGAAAGACCTGAACGCGTTGGATTTGCCACGCCAGGTGTGTTGGAGCCGCGAAGCCAGACCATGAAAAACTGTAACACGACTTCCATGAATGGCCGCGCCATGCAACAAGACCTTGAGCAATTGCTGCAGGTGCCTGTCCGTATTGCCAACGACGCCAATTGCTTTGCACTCGCGGAATGCAGGATGGGCGCGGGCAGAGCATATCCCGATGCCGAAGTGGTGTTTGGTATTATCATGGGGACCGGAGTGGGAGGCGGCCTGATCGTGCATCACCGCATTATCAATGGACATCACGGTTTGGGAGGAGAGTGGGGGCATAATATCCTGGAAGAAGAAGGCGCGCTTTGCTATTGCGGTAAGCGGGGTTGTGTGGAAACAGTGATCTCAGGGCCAGCGCTCGAAAACAAGTATAAAGAATGGACGGGTCGCGATCTGAAGCTCAACCAAATCCTCGAACAACACCTGCAGGGGGCTGATGAGCATGCGTCTGCCGTGATCAATCGCCTGTTAGAATATTATGGTAAGGCCGTGTCCACTCTTATCAACGTCATCGATCCTGATCTCATCATCATTGGCGGAGGAGTAGGAAACATTGACTTGCTGTACACAGAAGGCTATGAGAGAATCAAGAAATATATTTTTAACAGCGGCGTCATTACTACTCCCATCTGCAAGCCTCAATTAGGCGACAGTGCCGGCGTGTTCGGTGCAGCCTTGTTGTGGTAACGATTTTGGGCTGCTGATACTGCTGCATTGGAAGCGGCAAAAGACGAGCGCTTGGCTGGACGCACTAATCTTCCTATTTTTATGTTCAAATGTATGTACATATGAAAATAGACAGATTCTTGCCGTCAAAGTATTTTGTATCATGGTTGACCTTCCTTCTTTGCACCGGATTGATAGGACAGGCTCAGCAGCGCGAGCAAAAGCCTAACATCATTTTGATCGTTTCGGATGATCATGCCTATAAGGCGATCAGCGCCTACAATCCGCAACTGATCCAAACACCAAACATTGACCGGATCGGAGCAGAAGGCGTGGTGATGGACCAGGCTTATGTGACCAACTCTGTCTGCAGTCCCAGCCGGGCTGTGATTCTCACAGGTAAATATTCGCATATCAACGGCCTGCGAGACAACGGTACTTTTTTCGACGGCGCACAGGAAACCCTGCCGAAAATTTTGCAGCGCAACGGCTACAAAACCGCCGTCATCGGCAAGTGGCACCTTTGGTCCGATCCCACCGGCTTTGACTATTGGAACATTCTTCCTGCACAGGGACATTATTATAATCCGCCATTTATCAAGATGGGAAAGGACACGACCTATAAAGGATATGTGACCGATGTGATCACCGATCTGTCACTGCAATGGATCGACGCCAATAAGAATGATCCTTTTTGTTTAATGCTCTTACACAAAGCGCCGCATCGCAACTGGATGCCGCCTTTATCCTATCTCGATTCGTTCAATAAGAAAACATACCCGTTACCCGGTAACTTTTATGACGACTATAAAGACCGGGAAGCCTTACAGCGCCAGCATATCACCGTGGCCAACGACCTCGACATCCGGTATGACAGTAAGATCGCTTGTGCTGATTGTCCTGTGTCTACAATCAATGAATGGGCGCCGGACGAGTACCAGCGCGAGATAGAGCGGCTGACACCCGAAGAGAAACAACGCTGGGACCAGGGGTTCAGGGAAGACAGCATCGCTTTCCGGAAGCTGACAACAAAGGACGAGATCGTGCGGTTCCAGTACCAGCGCTATATTGAAGATTATCTGCGCTGTATCCGGTCGGTTGATGATAATGTAGGAAGGGTGCTGGATTATCTCAAAGAGCAGCAGCTGGATAGCAACACCATCGTGGTGTATATGTCCGACCAGGGGTTCTATCTCGGGGAACACGGCTTGTATGATAAACGCTTTATGTACGAAGAGTCTTTTCGGACACCGATGCTGATCCGTTACCCTTCGGGTATCCGGAAACCCAGGCGGATCCCGGAGTTCACGTTAAACCTGGATATAGCCCCCACTTTGCTCGACTGGGCTTCCATACCGGTCCCTCGTGATATGCAGGGCGCTTCGATGCGTCAACTAATTGAAAAAGGAAGAGACGCTTCATGGAGAAAAGACGTTTACTACCATTACTATGAACTTTCCTTCGGTCTCACCAGGCACTACGGTGTCCGCACCGACAGGTACAAGCTCATTCATTTTTACGGAGCCATTGACTCCTGGGAACTGTATGACCTGAAACATGATCCGCAAGAGATGCACAACCTGTATCAAAACCCGCGAATGGCCGGTACCGTCCGTTCGTTAAAGGCCCGGTTACAGGCGCTGGCGGCGCACTATAAAGACACCCTGCCTTAGGGAACGTCGCGCCGGCTCTCTACCGTGTAGACAAACGAGTCTGCCTTGTAATAACCGAGGTTGTATTCAATGGGCCGTTCTCCCTGGTCATACACAAACCGTTTTCTGAACAGGATGGGGTCGCCGGTTGGGATCTCCAGTTTGTCTGCAATAAATTTCGGGGCCGGTTTCGCACTGATCTCTTCCTTTGATAACGTCGCAATAATGTGATGAACGGATTCCAGCATCTCATACAGCGGGCGGTTAAAATCTTCATCTCCCGTCATCTCCACGCGGGGGTGGAAATAGGAGATGAAGTACACGAAAGGCGCGTCAGTCCTGCCTCTCAGCCGTTCCAGTTTCAGGATTTTTTTGTCCATAGAGATCTGGAAAAAGTTCGCAATGGTCTCATCAGGAGATTCCCAGCTCAGGTGCAATTCATAGTTTTTGATCGGTATGCCACGCGCCTGCATTTCCTGCGAAAAGCTCAGCCAGTTGTTTGATTTTGAGCTGACCGTGGCCTCGGCCACCTTGGTTCCTACGCCTTTCTTCCTGATCAGCAATCCTTCATAAACCAGTTTGTTCAACGCCTGGCGCAACGTAGTCCTTGAAATAGCGAGCTGCTTAGCCAGGTCTACTTCATTCGGCAGGAATTTGCCGTTGATGTATTCCGGCTTTTTGATCAGATCGCGAAGCAGTTGTTCCGCCTGAAGATGAAGAGGAATATGATTTTTATGATCGAGTGAAAGCTTCATTTAGTTTTTTACAAAAATAAATATTTTGTCAAACAATTAAATGTACATATGTTTGTACATATAGGAAGGCAAATTGCAGGATAGCCCGATTTGAAAGAACGAATGGAATGAGCCGGTTGCGCATCTGAAGCAGTCATAGGATGGATCAATAATTAATTGCCCGATCGACGATGGTAATAACGAACATAGCCGCGCATATTGTTTTGCAGGATCAATGATGCGCAAAGTTCTTAGCCCTCCGCTTCCATAGGAACAGGTTGGCGAATGCCTTTAAAAAAAATAACGATACGCTGATGAAAAAAAATGTTCCACCGCCTCGCAACAATTTATATCTCCGCCATGAGATTCCGCTCCCGGGCCTGATCATGAAATGTTTTGCCTCCAGTCGCGGATCTTTCCGCAACAGCCGCCAGACGCTTGTGTCCCGATCAAAGACATTAAGCTTCCTGCTGCTCCTGAGTGTTTGCTTGGGTCATGCTTTTGATGCTGATGCCCAAACGGTCAATGGACGGGTCGTTCGCGAAGATGGGCGTCCGGTAAGTGACGCAACCGTGATGGTAAAAGAAACCAACGCCGGCAGTACTACTGATACGCTTGGTTATTTCCTGGTGCAGGCGCAGACAGGTCAGCACCTGGTGATAAGCCGTGTTGGTTATCAGCCAAAAGAAGTATTGCTCGAAGCCACCGATTCGGTATTAATACAGCTCGCCAGCACCAATAATTCGCTCGAAGACATTGTTGTGATCGGCTACGGTACGCAGAAGAAAGCCACCGTAACTGGCGCCGTATCTTCCATTACCGGCGATGAGGTGGTGACCACGAAAAATGAGAATCTCCAGAATATGCTGACCGGTAAAGTGCCCGGTTTACGGGTGGTTCAAAACAGCAGCGAACCGGGAAGTTTCGATAATGCCTTTGATATCCGCGGCCTGGGAGCGCCACTGGTCGTGATCGACGGAGTGCCACGCAACAATATCACCCGGATCAATCCCGCGGATGTAGAATCGATCTCTGTCCTCAAAGACGCTTCCGCCGCAATTTACGGAGTTCGTGCTGCCAACGGCGTGGTGCTCATTACCACGAAAAAGGGGAAGAAAGGCGCTATGCAATTGACCTATAACGGTACCTACGGCCTGCAGTTTCCATCGCGTCTTCCGGAGCCCGTAGGGATATTCGATTATATGACCCTGGTGAATGAGCAACGCATGCACAACATTAACGGGGGAACGCCGCTGTATACCGAAGAAGACTTTGAAGCCTATCGCAACGGAACCCGCACCGCTGCTAACTGGCAGGACGCCATCATCCGCAAATCAGCGCCCTTCACCCAACATGATATCAGCGCTACGGGTGGTACCGACCGTTCTTCGTATTTCATCTCGCTGGGTTATACCTCGCAGGATGCCTTTTTCAAAAGTGATGACGTGGATTATAAAAGATATAACATCCGTTCCAATGTTAGCTCCAAAATCACAGACAACCTGACATTTGATCTCAACCTGAACGCCATCCTTGATCGCAAAAACCAGCCTTATATATCGCCCTGGTATGTATTCAGAAGTTTATGGTATCAGCCGCCGATCCAGAATATTTATGCAAATAATAATCCCGAATACCTGAACAACGTACCGAGCAATCTCAATGGCGTAGCGCATGCCAGTTCCGATGTCAATGGCTACATGATCCAGACCAATAAATGGTTTCAGTCCTCTGCCAGCCTGACTTACCAGCTGCCTTTTGTCGAAGGGCTGAGCCTGAAAGGACTATACAGCTATGATTTCAATGACAACAACAATAAGGTGTATATGAAATCGTATAACCTGTATAACTACGATGCCAGCACAGACACTTACAACCCCGTGCCGCAGCAGACGCCTTCTACTATCAGGCGGGATTATGCCGAGTTTCCTTCCACTTTGCTGCAGGCTTCTGTAAATTATAATCACTCGTTTGCCAGAAAGCATAATGTGACAGCCTTGTTGCTGTACGAAAGAGCCGTAAGAAGCGGCGATAACTTTTTTGCACAGCGCGAACTGGCGCTTCCTGTAGATCAGCTGCTGGCCGGTGTCAGCACCAACCAGCAAGGAGGCACCAATGCAGGCAATTTATACAAGACGATCAATGCATCCTGGGTGGGCCGCCTGGCCTACGATTACAAAGGCAAATACCTGGCTGAATTTTCTTTCCGCGAAGACGGATCTTCCAAGTTTGCGCCCGAACGCCAGTGGGGCTTTTTCCCTGCGGGATTCCTGGGCTGGCGTATTTCCGAAGAACCTTTTTTCAGAAACAGCGATGCCCTTTCGTTTATCAGCAATTTGAAGTTGCGCGGGTCTTACGGAGAAATGGGAGATGAGAACGCTTCCAACTACCAGTTCGTCAGTGGCTATACTTATCCGGTATCCGGCAATCCCACTTCGTTGCCCGGCGGTTCCGTATTTGACGGCGTGTTCGTCAACGGTGCCCAGGGCAAAGGGTTGGCCAATCCGCTCTTGTCCTGGTATACTTCCCGGATGTTCAACGTAGGCCTGGATCTGCAGGCCTGGCGGGGATTGCTGGGATTGACGGTAGAATATTTCAATCGCGAACGAACGGGGTTACTGGCCACGCGCGCGCTTACACTGCCCGAAGAAGTGGGCGTGGGACTGCCACAGGAAAACCTGAACGGCGACAGGGCGCAAGGATTTGAGTTCGAGTTGACGCATGATAACCATATTGGAAGTTTCAATTATAATGTGCGCGGTGTCTTTGGTTATACCCGCACGATGAATACCACGCAGGTGGCCGCACGTGCCGGTAATTCTTATCTCAACTGGAACAACAGCACATATACGCAAAACCGGTGGAACAATATCTATTGGGGATATGGATCGCCGGGGCAATTTCAATCTTATGACCAGATCGCCAATAATCCTTTCTATGTTCCGCGCAATACGGTAGTAGGAGATTATATCTACGAGGATTGGAATGGTGACGGACAGATCAGCACGCAGGATAATCATCCTATTGCCATGGCCGGTTTACCCCTGGTGACGTATGGCTTGACATTGAGTGGATCTTACAAAGGAGTCGATCTCAACATGACCTGGAGCGGCGCCGGTAAAGTGTATGTTTCTTATTTCGAACAATTGAATACACCGCTATGGGCTGGTGGTGGTGCGTTAGAACAATTCATGGATCGCTGGCGCCCGGCCGATCCCACCGCCGATCCTTACGATCCCAATACGGAATGGATACCGGGCAATTATGCTTATACCGGAACGGTACCTTATACCAATACGCTCGCTAACGCCTCCAACGCGGCGTACCTGCGCCTGAAGACGGTCGAGCTGGGATATACGCTTCCCAAGCGGTTTTTCAAAGGCAATGGTCTTAAAGCGGTCAGAGTATATGCGAATAGTTATAACCCTTTGACGTTTACCAAACTGAAATATTTAGATCCGGAACATCCTTCCAGTCAGTATGGTTATTTATACCCGATCGATGTGAAACTGACCTTCGGTCTGAATATTCAATTTTAAAATCATAGATAACTATATAAGTACATCCGTTAATCATTCGATCAAATTGCAGCCCTGCTGCCATTAAAATATACGACATGAAGATTTCAACAAATAGCTATCGGATCTGCATGGAACGCCCTTCCGGCGAGAGTTACGCAGGATCGCGCCAATTTTTAAAAATGAAAAGATGTATTACAGGATTATGGCTTTCCATGTTGTTGGCTTTATCTGCCTGCGAAAAGCTGGATGTGCCGCCACTGAATGTGATACAAGATAAGGACATCTTTAACAGCGAAGCGGGTATTACTGCTTACATGGCGCGTATTTACAGCGTAATGCCTATTGAAGATTTCAAATATTCACCCACACTCGGTTTCAATTCCTTTGTGATCGGTTCTTTCGCAGGCATTACCGGCGAAGCGCTGAGCCGGGATATGGGCAACGCTAATGGCGCTTTTGGCTATTGGAGCCAGGCGTATAACCTGATCAGGGAATGTAATTATTTTCTTGAAGTGCTGCCCGGCTATGGCGGCAACTTCTCCGCTGAAAAGGTAAAATACTGGACCGGGGAAGTACGCTTCATCAGGGCCGTTACTTATCTCGCGCTGGTAAAGCGATACGGCGGAGTTCCGATTGTCGATCGCCTCCTAACCGATCCGGACCAGTCGATTGGGGATATAACTGAAAGTGTCGAAGAGCTAAGGATTCCCAGGTCTTCCGAAGAAAAAGTATGGGATTTTGTGGCGACCGATCTCAGGTTTGCTTACGAAAACCTGCCCGAAACCAGCGTTCCCGGCCGTGTTAACAGGTATGTGGCTGCCGGCTTTCTATCCAGGGCCATGTTGTATGCAGGTTCGATTGCTAAGTATAATGCCATTCAATTAACTAATGGCAGCGAGCGCCTGTGCGGCATACCTGCTGCCAAAGCCGCTATCTATTTCAAAGAAAGCTACGACGCCGCGCAGCTACTCAATGGAAAATACAGCTTATACAAAAAAGCCTGGTCGGCTACAGACCGCGAAGCACAGTTTCAGAATTATGTCAACACTTTCCTCGATGCTTCCAGTCCTGAAAATATATTCGTCAGACAATATAAATATCCCGACGCGGTGCACGGGTACGACGCATTGAGTGTGCCCAAGCAACTGGAGGGTCCTGGTGGTAATTATTCTTCGGAAACCAACCCCACACTTGATTTCGTTGAAATGTTTGAAGGACTGCCCCGCGATGCCAGCGGACACCTGCGCACGCGTGACGCCAATGGTCAATATATCTTGTATGATAACACGATGTCTTTATTTGCCAACGCGGAGCCAAGGCTCAGGGCAACGATCATTTTTCCCGGCGATGTGTTCAAAGGTCAGGTCATTGATATCAGAAGGGGTATTTATACCGGGAGCACTTCGGGTGGTATCAATAAGCTGATCCCGCCAGGCTCCACCATCAATTATCCTACCACTAATATTGTAAGCTCAGCGAGTGCGCTGCAGACGCCTTACGAATTACCGGATGGTACGAAAATGAACCCGGCCGGTCTGAGTGGTGTTTTCACAAACCTGGCTGCCAATGGCCCGGGCGGTTCCATCACCGGCTTTTCTGTCAGGAAGTACCTCAACCCCAACAAGCCCACGGCGGAAGTGGTTACCAACCGTTCGGATCAAAGCTGGATCGAATTGCGTTATGCAGAGGTCTTATTAAATGCTGCAGAAGCCGCTTATGAATTATACGCAGCAGGTCAGGGAGCGACCTATCTCCAGGCGGCCCTCAGCCATATCAACCAGATCCGCGAAAGAGCCGGTGTGCCTGCATTGACAGCGATTGAAGATATCAACGTCATACGTCAGGAACGCCGCAAAGAGCTAGCCTTTGAACATAAAATATATTGGGATCTGAAGCGCTGGCGCATCATCGATGAGGAGCAGAATGCAAGACTATACAGAGTGTTGATGCCATTCTATGCCGCCGGGGCAGGGAAGTATTTTTTTGACGACCGGACCGATGAGCGCAATGCACGTTTCACTTTTGATTCCAGGTGGTATTATGAAGCCATACCCGCTTCCGCTATTAGCAAGAATCCCAACCTGGTTCAAAACCCCGGCTATTAAAGCACTTCATTATAAATCGGTTCCACTTAAAATAAAAAGACTACAATGAAACGCAATATATTCTTATTAATCACCAGCTGCATATTATCGCTATGCAGTTGTTCCAAGCTGGATAATTATGATGCGCCTGATCAAACGCTGAAAGGACGCATCATTGATGCCACCACCGGCGAAAACGTGCAAAGTGAAGTGTCGGGTGAAAATGGTATTGGCACCCGCATCGAATTGCGCGAGTTAAGCTGGAGCGATAATCCCACACCGATGTACCTGGCCACGATGCAGGACGGCACTTATGTCAATACCAAAGTATTTGCCGGCACTTACAAGATTTCAGCCGATGGCGCGTTTGTTCCTTTGGTGCAGGACGGTGCCAGCCCCGTTGATAAAAGCCAGACGGTTGAAGTGAAGGGCGGCACTACCGAAGTGAACTTTACCGTTGAGCCTTTCCTGAGAATTGTCTGGGAAGGAGCGCCCGTATTGAACCCTGACGGGACGGTAACGGTAAAAGTGCGTATTACCCGCGGTACAGCCCATCCGGACTTTCAATTGAACGTGACAGACATCAATCTTTACGTCAACAACTTTCAATATGCCGGGAATAACAATTTTGACGCCCGTTATTCCAATCGGCGGTCATTCAGCGGCACGGCAGGAAACGACCTGCTCGATCAAACGCTGACCATTACGACAACAGGCGGCGCCTTGCCTGGCAAGCGTACGTGGCACCTGCGTGTAGGGGCAAGAACCACTTATCCTAATAACGGAAGACCTTATAATTATAATGAAGTCAAATCCATCGATATTCCCTGACCCATCAAAGAATTCCGAAATGATATATTTTCTTTCAGAAAGAAGAACAAGCGTTAAATTCGGAAGTCATTACAGATCATCGGTATGAAGGATGACAACAAACGATCTGAAAACAGCTTCGTTGTAGCCCTGAAGCCTTAACATAATAAGAAAAACAAGACAATATTTTCGATACATATATTCACAGATAAAAGCAATGATCAATTCCAAGAAAAAATCTGAAAGTACGATGGACAGTTTAAACGAGAAGACCCAATGGACCAACACCCGTGAGCAGGCAAGAAAAAGCAACCAACCACTAATGCCGCAGCAAATTCCTCAGGAGTTCAACAATCGCTCCGACTACACCATTTATCCTTATCATACCTTAGGTTCCGGCGCTATCAGAACGGGATATGAAAGCCTGGCGCATTGGATCCTCGACAAAGGCACGGTGGCAATAGACGGGGCCAATGGTGTGTTTTGGGAAGAAGTGCAGGACGGCCTGGAGACCGCCTTTCAAACGATGGGAGTGACGGTTCAATGGATCGATGCAAAACACTATCTTAAACCCTCGACGGAAATTGAAGCGCTGGTAGCGCCTTACCTCGGTGAACGGGATTCCGTGTGGGGTACCAAATGTCCTCACGAACTGTCTTCCTTGTTCGATGTTCAGCGGTTCGAAGCGGATAAGGCCACACGCCGCGATGGCCGGGCCATCACCATGGGTGTGGGCGCGGGGTTGCTGGAACAACAGGCTTCCGTTATCTACATAGACGTCCCTAAAAATGAAATACAATATCGCATGCGGGCGGGATCGGTCACGAATATTGGTACGGACCAATTGGACAACGCGTCGGCGATGTACAAGAGGGCCTACTTTGTTGACTGGCCTTTATTAAACACGCATAAGCAAAAACTAATGAAGCGGGTAGCCGTCTTTGCAGATGCGCAATGGCAGCATACCATCTCGTGGTCTGAATCATTTTATATCAACCGCACGTTAAAAGAATTGAGCCAGACGATCTTCCGGGTGAGGCCCTGGTTTGAGCCGGGGGCCTGGGGTGGTCAATGGATGAAGGAGCGGATTCCGCATCTTAACAAAAATGAAGTAAACTATGCCTGGTCTTTCGAGTTGATTGTTCCTGAAAATGGGATTGTCTTTGAAAGTGACAGCAACCTGCTGGAGCTTTCCTTTGATTTTTTGATGCTGGCTGATGCAAGGAATGTATTAGGTAAACATGCGGATTTCTTCGGTACCGAATTTCCCATCCGCTTTGACTTCCTGGATACCTGGGATGGTGGTAATCTTTCGATCCAGTGTCACCCAAGGTTGCCTTATATCCGTGAACACTTCGGCGAACGGATCACACAGGATGAAACTTATTATATTCTTGATTGTAAAGAAGAGGCCAGGGTATATCTCGGCTTCCGGGAAGATGTAGACCCCCAGGACTTCCGGAATAAGCTTGAGCAGAGCCGTGCACAAAATATAAAAGTGGACATGGATCGATATGTTCAATCCTTTGATGCGCAGCGACATG
Organism: Niabella sp. ZPM-14; assembly: GCF_055693045.2. Lineage (NCBI taxonomy): Bacteria > Pseudomonadati > Bacteroidota > Chitinophagia > Chitinophagales > Chitinophagaceae > Niabella > Niabella sp. ZPM-14. Next base: position 522,381 of record NZ_CM181148.1, on the reverse strand, counting down.
ATCTCTTCCTTATTCCTAACGGAACGGTGCACAGCGCCGGTAAAAACAATCTTGTCCTTGAGATCAGCTCAACCCCTTATATTTTTACGTTTAAGATGTATGACTGGCTTCGCCTGGATTTAAACGGCGAACCGCGCGCCATCAATATTGACCATGCTTTCAAAAACCTGCGGTTCGATTACAAAGGCGACGTCGTTAAAAAGCAGTTGATCTCTAAGCCATCTGTTCAGGACGCCGGTGAGGACTGGAAGCTTTATCATTTGCCCACGCATTCTCATCATTTTTACGATGTGCAAAGGGTAGAGTTTGCCTCCTCTGTTGTAATGTCTACTGACGATAGTTGTAATGTGCTGATGCTCGTGGAAGGAGATACGGTGCAGGTTCAGGTCAATGGCGTGACACAGGTGTTTCAATATGCTGAAACCTTTGTCATTCCTGCCGCTGCAGGTAGCTATACATTGACCAATGCCGGTAATGGCACGGCCAAAGTGGTGAAAGCTTTTATCAAAGAAAATATAGATCATTTAAAAGCCCCGGACGCCTGAATCAATGATTGATGCGTCTGTACAGACCCTTTAAATCATCATCTGCTTTTGATACAGCGGTGTTATTCGCATGCTGATCGATAAGCAGAACAGCCCTAAATATTTCAAGAATGAAAAAGATACTAACATTTCTTGCCCTCGCCGGTTTTGCCGGCCTGACGCTTAAAGCCCAGCAAAAGCTGCCCGTCGACTATGCCGATCCCTTGCTCGGTACTTCAGAGTCGCGGTGGATGCTCAATCCCGGCGCCACCATGCCCTGGGGTATGGTGCAGCTGAGTCCGGATAACCAGGGCGGTGTCTGGAAGTCGGGCTATGAATATAGCTTAAACAATGTCGGCGGCTTCAGTCATATTCACGCATGGACGATGGCAGGACTTTCCGTGATGCCTACAGTCGGGGTGTTGAATACAAGGAGAGGACCGGCAGATGGACCTACGACGGGGTGGACCACCGGTTACCGTTCGCGCATTTATAAAGAAACGGAAAAGGCTAGTCCGGGCTATTACGCGGTGAAACTGATGAATGGAAATATCCATACTGAAATGACCAGTAATACCCGCAGCGGCTTCTTCCGCTTCACTTTCGGCGAATCGCAGGAAGCACATATCTTACTAGACCTGGATATACCTTTTGAGAACACGGCAGAAATACAGGATGCAGTGTTTACCAAGGTTTCTGACCGGCAGATCGAAGGCTATTCCAAACAGAAATGGAGCTGGAACGAGTACACTGTACACTTTGTGATCCGCTTCAATAAACCCATTGAAGGCTTCGGCGGCTGGGAAGGCGGTAAGGTGACGCGTGATGTAGAAGAATTTAAAGCCAAAGGAAGCAGTGGCGCTTTTGCAGATTTCAGCCCGGAAAAAGGCGAGGTCTTGTTGATGCAGACGGCGATTTCGCTCGTAAGTATCGATCAGGCCAGGTTAAACCTGGAGACGGAGTTGAATCCGTTCAACTGGAACTTTGATGGGGTGAAAGACAACGCACGAAAAGTGTGGAACCAGCTGCTAAGCAAGATCCGTGTGGAGGGAGGAAGCGAAGAAAATAAAAAGAAATTTTATACCAACCTCTACCGTTCCTATGTGGCCCGCACCACCTGGAGCGATGTGAATGGTAAATATGTTGATGTTAATGAAAAAGTACGCCAGGTCGATCCGGACAGGCCCATTTATGGAAGTGATGCCTTATGGAACACCTTTTGGAACCTGAACCAGTTGTGGGCGCTAGTCAACCCTGACCTGACGAGCAATTGGGTGCATTCGCTGCTCGAGATCTACAAAACCGGCGGCTGGCTTCCCAAAGGGCCCGCTGGTATTGAGTATTCCGGTATCATGGAAGCGTCTCATGAGATCGCTTTGATCGTGGGCGCCTATCAGAAAGGCATTCGTGATTTTGATAAAGACCTCGCATTGAAAGCGCTGGTGCACCAGCAAACTACGCCGGGTGTGGTAACACCGGAGAATGGCTTTGCCGGTAATCGCTTTTTTGAATCTTATATGAAGCTCGGTTATGTGCCCAACGAAGAAGGGCAGGTTTCCAATACGCTTGAGTATGCTTACGACGACTGGTGCGTTTCGCAATACGCCAAAGCGCTTGGTAAAAAAGACGTTTATAACCAGTTCATCAAGCGTGCCGCCAATTACAAAAATGTTTTTGATCCCGAAGTGAAATATATCCGGATGAAGAATCGTGATGGTTCGTGGGTAAAAGACTGGTCGCCCTATTGTTGTACCAGCTTCAGCGGTCCGGGTTACCTGGAAGGAAACGCCTGGCAGTACAGCTTCTTCAACCCGCATGATGTGCAGGGTATTTTGAACCTGATGGGCCGCGACACTTTCAATGCCAGGCTGGACGAGGGTTTTCAAAAGTCAGCTCAATTCAACTTCAATGCAGACGGTGACCTTTATGATCTGGTGCCCATCAATCATGGCAACCAGCCCAATATGCAGGCCGCATGGTTGTTCAATTACAGCGGCAAACCCTGGCTGACCCAGAAGTGGACGAGAGCCATCATGGATCAGTATTACGGCGCGACTCCCTATCATGGCTGGCTCGGGGATGAAGATGAAGGTCAGATGGGCGCCTGGTTTGTGATGTCGGCTATGGGGCTCTTCCAGACCGATGGCGGCGCATCGGTAAGACCTTTCTATGAGATCGGCAGTCCGCTGTTTGAAAAAGTAACCATTCAGTTAGATCCGAAATACTATCCCGGCGGAAAATTCACCGTGATTGCGAACAACACTTCTGAAAAAAATAAATACATCCAATCCGCGCAATTGAATGGCCGGCCGCTTAACAAGCCCTGGTTCTATCACGATGAACTAGTGAAAGGTGGGACATTGACCTTGAATATGGGGCCAACGCCTAACCAACAATGGGGCGCCCGTCCCCAGGATGCGCCACCTTCTATGTCGGCCAACCAGGAGGCTGTGAAATAACACTTTCCTAAAAACGATAAGCAATGCCAACAGTTAATAAACAATCGTCCGTTCTCTTGATCACACTGGTGGTCTCGTTAGGCGGGTTTTTATTCGGGTTTGATATGGCCGTAGTGTCGGGGGTGCTGCCTTTCCTGCAGGAAAAGTATGCGTTGTCTCCGGTGGCAGAAGGATGGTTTGTTACCATTGCCCTGGTCGGCTGCATAGCCGGTGTAGCAGTTTCAGGAGAGATGTCCGATCGTTGGGGTCGTAAAAAGCCGATGTTCCTTTCTGCCATCTTTTTCCTGGTGTCCGCAATAGGAGCGGGTTTCGCCCCGAGCCTGACAGCCGTATTTATTTACCGTTTTATCGGAGGGGTTGGTATTGGGCTCGCGTCCAACCTGGTGCCGCTTTATATTTCTGAAATAGCGCCCGCAAAAACACGCGGCAGGTTGGTGACCTTTTATCAATTCGCACTGACACTCGGGATCCTTTGCGCTTATTTAAGTAATGCTTTTCTCTTGCAATATAGCCAGTCTCACGCCGGTGGAAATAGTGATACGCTGCTGGCTGGTGTTTTTGTGGATGATGTCTGGCGCGGAATGTTACTTGTAGGTGCCTTTCCGGCTTTATTGTTTGTCGCGGGCATGTTCTTTGTGCCCGAAAGCCCGCGCTGGCTGCTCCAACAGGGCCGGTCGTCAGAAGCACTCCTGATCCTGCAACGATATACACATGAGGGAAACCTGGAAACCGTTCGTTCTTCAGGCAACAATACAGATAAGGCCAAAATCTCTTATCGGGAGCTTTGGAAGGGGCGCTGGCGGAAGGCGATGATCGTTGGGATATTGCTGCCCTTGTTTTCGCAGTTCAGTGGCATCAACGCCATCATTTACTATGGCCCGAGTATCTTAAACAATGCAGGTGTTTCCATGAACAATTCATTGATGAGCCAGGTAGTGTTTGGAGTTGCTAATATGCTTTTTACATTGCTGGCGATATGGAAGGTAGACACGCTGGGACGAAGACCACTTTATATTTATGGAACCTTGGGCGCTACGATTGCTCTGGTCCTTACCGGCATCTGCTTTGCCAGTGGCGCTTCCACGTCGATACTCATTTTGATCAGTGTATTGCTGTTCCTGGCTTGTTTTGCCTTCTCCATCGGGCCTTTAAAGTTTGTGGTTGCTTCTGAAATATTTCCAGGCCATATCCGGGGCAGGGCGATGGCCCTTTCGATCATGGTGATGTGGATAGCCGATGCGATCGTGGGTCAGCTGACACCCATCATGCTGAAGTATTTAGGCACGCCTGCGACCTTTTGGATATTTGCCGCGTTTTGTCTGATCGCGTTTGTAGTCGTATTAAGAATGTTGCCGGAAACAAAGGGTAAATCACTCGAAGAGATTGAAAAGGAATGGCTCCAGGAACCGGCCACTTAATAGTCGGATCATAAAAAAATATTTTCTAAGCAGTTATTAATAGAGAAAGAAGGAACATTTTGAAAAAGGATCATTTTATATTAACGGCCGATATTGGCGGATCGCATATTACAGCCGCCGTTGTTGATACCGCAACCCGTCGCCTCGTGGATCAGTCCTGGGTGAGGTTGCCCGTAGATGCCAGTGCGCCTGCAGACGCAGTCATCAAGAGATGGGCGGATGCGCTTCAACAGGCGGCGGGCGACCATGCGATCGCCAAAGTGGGTATTGCCATGCCCGGCCCTTTCGATTACGAGCAAGGGATCAGCTATATGAATAACCAGGGAAAGTATGATGCTTTGTATGGCCTGCCGATCAAAAGCTTGCTGGCAGCGCGATTGGGCATTGATGAAGCGCTTTTCTCTTTTTCCAATGATGCCGCGTGCTTTATGATGGGAGAAGTGTATGCAGCAGATACCGTTGTTTCGCCTTCGGCCAAAGCGATCAGCGTTACGTTGGGTACAGGCCTCGGCACGGCTGTGTATAAGAACGGCACGGCATATAGCGCTGATCTCTGGTCCTTGCCCTTTAAAGGAAATATTGCGGAACAGTATCTTTGTTCAGGATGGTTTGTCAGGGAGTATCAGCTACGCACCGGGCGCCAGCTGCCGGATGTAAAAGCGTTGACGATGTTAGTCGGTTCAGATCGCGTAGCGGTGCAGCTGTTTCAGACCTTTGGATATAACCTCGCGGATTTCCTGGTGCAATTTATAGGTATAGAAGAAGCGCAGCTGGTGATATTGGGCGGCAATATTTCAAAAGCTCAGGGGCTTTTTTTACCCGCGGTTAAACGATTTGTAGCGCATGCTTTTCCCTATGTCCCGATCCGTGTATCCGGGCTCGGCGAAACGGCTTGCTTATTTGGTGCTGCCGCGCACGCTTTACGCAGGCAGGAGTTGGTTTGATCAGAACCTTCTTATGACTTATTGAAACATGATATTCCACTATCGATCCTCATCAGACCGATATAAAAAAAACACATTACGAATGCAAGAAATGATCAAAAGAATGGGCTGTTTGATCCTGGTGTTGACTGGGTCATTGTCGCTGTTGGCGCAGAAAGATCTTACGCAGTGGGTAGACCCCTATATCGGTACCGCACATTGCCGGTGGTTTCACTTTACACCGGGTGCCATGCCCTTTGGTATGGCTAAGCCGGCACCTTCCACCAATGGCAGCTTTGGCAATGTGCATGGCTGGGAAGCGACCGGTTATGATTACCGCGATTCCACGATAGAGGGCTTCCCGAATTTTCATGAATTCCAGGTTGGAGGTGTGGTGTTCGCGCCTTCGACAGGAGCGCTTCAGACCGTTCCCGGCAGCCGGGAAAATCCTGAAAGTGGCTACAGGTCGAGGTTTGACAGGAAAGAAGAACAAAGTTCGGCAGGTTATTATTCCGTAAACCTGAAGGATTATAATATCAGGGCCGAATTGACGGCTACTGACCGCGTGGCTTTTCACCGGTACACTTATCCGCAATCCCAAGCCGCACATATCCTTTTCGATATTGGTAACCAGCAAGGCGAAAGCGGTGAAGTGGTGGATGCGGAAGTGCACCTTACGCCGGAGGGAAGGGTAGAGGGATGGGTGACGACCGCACCGGTCTACATCAACAAATACCAGGACGGTGCTACGTTAACCATGTATTTCTCTGCTGAGATCAGTAAGCGACCCGCTTCTTACGGTGCATTTAACGGTGCCGCTGCTAAAGCCGGCTTAAGACAGGCGAAGGGTAAAGGTGCAGGTATCTATTTAACGTTTAATACAAAAGACCGGGAATCCATTACCGTGAAGTCTGGACTTTCCTATACGTCGGTAAAGAATGCCCGGCTTAATCTTGAAGCCGAGGCGAGGAATCTTTCCTTTGACGAAGCGCGGCGCCGATCTCATACCGCCTGGAACCAATACCTTGGCCGCATACAGGTAGAAGGAGGTGCAGCCAAGGATCAGACTAAATTCTATACCGGTCTCTACCACGCTTTGCTGGGCAGGGGACTGGCCAGCGATGTTAACGGCGCCTATCCTAAAAATGACGGGTCGGTGGGACAGATACCATTGGACAAAGCAGGGAAGCCGCTGCATAATCATTATAATACGGATGCTGTATGGGGTGCTTACTGGAACCTGACACAGCTGTGGGCCCTGGCTTATCCGGAATATTACTCGGACCTGGTAAAGAGCCAGCTGCTGGTCTACAAAGACGCCGGATGGCTGGGCGATGGCATTGCCTGCAGCCGATATGTGTCGGGAGTCGGAACAAACTTTGTGGGATTGGTGATCGCCAGCGCTTATCTGTGCGGCATTAAAGACTTCGACATAAATACGGCCTATGCCGCGGCGCGGAAAAATGAGCTGGAATGGCGCGACAGACCATTCGGAGCCGGAAAGGCCGACCTGGATCGGTTCATTAAATATGGATATGTCAATCATCTTGACAGTGGAACGGCAGGCGGTGAACGCTGGCAATTTTCTGCGTCGCATACGCTGGAATATGCTTTCAGTTCCTATGCGGTGGCACAGTGGGCCAGGCAGTTGGGAAAAGAAAAAGATTATCGCCAGTTGACTGACTTGTCCCGTGCATGGGAACGCATCTATGATCCCGCATTAAAGCTCGTTCGTCCCAAGCTCGCTAACGGGGAATTCATCAGCAACTTTGATCCATCCCAGCCCTGGCGCGGCTTCCAGGAAGGTAATGCCTGGCAATACACGTATTTTGTTCCGCATCATATTGAGCGCCTTATTCAGAAGATGGGAGCGTCCACATTTAATAACCGGCTGGACAGCATCTTCATGGCATCAGAAAAGAACCTGTTTGGCGGTGGCGCCACCATTGATGCCTTTGCAGGCATTGGCGGTGTGTACAATCACGGCAACCAGCCGAACCTGCATGTTTCCTGGCTGTTCAACTATTCCGGAAAACCATCTTTAACACAGAAATGGGTGAGATCGATCTGTAATCAATTCTATGGAACGGAAGGTGTGCACGGATATGGGTTTGGGCAGGATGAGGATCAGGGGCAGTTAGGTGCCTGGTACGTCATGTCGGCCATGGGATTATTTGACATCAAAGGTCTTACCAGTAGCGATTCCCGTTTCGGTATCGGCAGTCCGCTATTCGAAAAGGTCACGATCCAGCTATCGCCGCAATATTATAAGGGACGCACATTTACGATCAACGCAGAGAACAATGGTGCGGAGCGTCCGTTTGTTCAGTCTATGGCGTTGGGAAATCGTGAGCTACATCAGCCTTTCATCTCTTTTAAAGAGGTGACCAACGGAGGCTCATTACAATTAAAAATGGGGGAGAAGGAAAAAGATCATTATTAGACCGCTACCATAAAATGGTTTTAGCTGGCGCCCTGAAACGCAAGCATATTGCCTTCAGTATCCCGGAAGATCGCGAAGTGACCGGCTCCGGGTGTGGTCTGCTTCTTATTGGAGATGATGCTGCCGCCGCCCGATTGAACCCTTTTGAGCAGGCCGTCTATATCACCGGTTGCTTTGAGGTAAACAAGAGAGCCGTTGTTCTGCTCCCTGGCATTCCCGTATTCTACCAGCGCGCCGCAGTAGCCTTCGCCCGAAGTGTCGGGCAGGCACGGACACACATCGTCTCCAATGGTAAGATCGACGATCTTGAACTGAAATACATTTTCGTAAAATTGCTTTGCGCGCTTCATATCTCTTACCGGGATCTCTACCCAGTTAACGATTTCCACAGCCATTGTATAGGGTTTAATGATAAATTGTCAGAAAGAATATATCAGGTTCGGGCTTACAACAATGCTTTCGTGTTAAAATATTAACAAATCCCGCGCCATATATTAAAATTTGATTAGAATTTGAGGATTAATTGTCCCGGATGCCCCATATTTACACGCCTGTCGCCACACTCATCGGTGATCTCTAAGAATAAGATGTGGGAAAGTAAAGATGGTGTAAAATATGGCTTGCCTTTTGCGTATACTGAAATCAGAATAATAAAGATAAAATTAATGTTTCAGCACTTTAGCCTTTTTGAACCCGGAGAGATAGATGTTTTAAGAGCCCTGAAAAGAAGATTCGTTGTGATCCAGACTTATGAAGCTCCTTCGTCCACCTTAAATAACCACAAAGCACTCTCCCTGATGATCACCGACTATGACGCATTGGCTAATGCCCGCGCACATAGAAATTCGATCAGCCATGACAAACGCTCCGTCATTTTTGATCTCGAGAACGATACGCACCGCAATAAGCTAATGGAAATGTTGAGCCCCGAGTCGAAATACACCATTTATCGCAGTTCGGTTTCGGATACCTCGACGTCGTTTATGCAGGGGCAGATGGTTTAAACCCTTGCGGTAACGGATACAGTATCGTAGCAATTACCGGTCTTGTCTTTCGGGATGAGGGATTCGTCCTTTGTTAAATAATTCGAACTTCGGAGGTGTAAAGAATTGCGGGAATCTGTTATATTTGGCGAATGACAATGGACAAAAAGCCGGCGCTTCTGTCAGAAGACTGGGGTGTTGTGGTGCTTGGTTTTATCATCATCACACTTGCCATATTCGGGATATTCATCGATGCGCCAAAACTTAACTGGAAAGGAACTGCCGATCTTTCGGACTCCGTTTTTACTGCTGCCAACTTCTACAAGGCAGGCATACAATTTCTTTTCGTTTACCTGATCGCCATTATTGGAGCTTATCTCACGGGGAAGTCCTTCTCATTTATACTGAAAAGTTTTCCTGTGATTTATGTATTGACATTTGTTGCATCTTTTATCGGCGGAAACAGTGCTATACAGGTGTTGAACCTCGAAACTGTCATCTTCTGTCTCGCCATCGGATTGGTCATGAGGAACTTTTTCAACCTTCCGGTTTGGCTCAAGGATACGCTTTCGTCGGAGTTTTTCGTTAAGATCGGTCTTGTGCTGCTTGGGACGAGCGTGCTCTTCTCAGATGTGCTGAAAGCCGGTTCGCTGGGATTGATCCAGGCTTTAGCTGTCGTGTTATCTGTGTGGTATTTTTCTTTCTGGCTTTGCAAGAAGATGAAGGTCGATAAAGAACTTTCGATCATGTTGTCCAGCGCCGTATCTATTTGTGGCGTGTCTGCCGCCATTGCTACATCCGGGGCCATCAAAGGCGACTCTAAAAAATTGTCACTGGTGGTTTCGCTGGTGCTGATCACTGCCGTGCCGATGATGATCGTTATGCCCTGGCTGGCAAAGTGGATGGGCCTCTCGCAGGAAGTTACCGGTGCCTGGCTCGGCGGCACGATCGATACTACGGGCGCGGTAGCGGCTTCGGGATCTTTGGTAGGAGAAGCCGCTTTAAAGATCAGCACGATCGTTAAGTTTTCTCAAAACGTATTACTGGGTTTTGCGGCTTTTGCTATTTCCATTTACTGGACCTATGCGAAGACCGCCAGCAGCCAGGCCGTGTCTGAAAAGCCTACGCTGAAGCTGATATGGGAACGCTTTCCCAAGTTTGTCATAGGTTTTGTGATTGCATCTCTCGTATTTTCTTTTGTGATCGACACGGAGACGGTTCAGCAGGTGAAAGCGCCGCTGAAAAGCCTGCAGGGGCTTTGGTTTGCGCTGGCATTTACCTGTATCGGACTTGAAACCAATTTTAAAGACCTGGTAGGCGTTCAGAACCGGAAACCGGTCTTTGCATTTTTAGGAGCCCAGCTGTTTAATGTGCTTATTACTTTACTTATTGCTTACATTTTATTCGGTGGTGATTTGTACTAGTAATGTGCCGGATCGTTTTCGGTTGAGCCTGTTGGTTGGTTGACAACCTGCCTGACCAATCGTGAGGGATCGTTATATGGCAACGTGACCTTTACATTGTTAAGACGGGCAGTTGCTTTAAAATAGCTTTTATAGAAATAAAGAAACGATGGGTTCCTGTTACCACTCTTGCGCAATTGCCCATTTCTATGTATCTATGTGTTTGAGATCTATAGTTTAAAAACTTATCATTATTTCATGACCCAACGTAGCTTGTCCTTCTGCGCCCTTGCCTTGCTGTTGATCTTCTTTCAATCTTGTAATAACGCGCAAAAGCCCGCCGATACCGTATCTAAGCCTAATGTCATTATCATTTATCTGGACGACCTGGGTATTGGCGACCTGAGTTGTTACGGAGCGACCGCCGTGCGCACGCCCAATGTAGACCGGTTGGCGGAAGGTGGTATCCGGTTCACGGATGCACACAGTACGGCATCTACCTGCACGCCTTCCAGGTATTCTTTGCTGACGGGCAGTTATGCTTTTAGAAACAACGCTGCCATTTTGCCGGGAGACGCGCCGCTCCTCATCCCGCCCGGAACACCGACCATTGCCGGCATGTTCAAAAATAACGGCTATGCTACAGCGGTAATTGGCAAATGGCATTTGGGGTTAGGCGATGGAACACCCGACTGGAACGGGACGCTGAAGCCCGGACCGCTTGAAATCGGCTTCGACTACTCCTTCATCATCCCTGCGACTCTGGACCGGGTGCCTACGGTGTATGTTGAAAATTACAAAGTAGCCCATCTTGACCCCGATGATCCGATCATCGTAGATTATAATAAAAAAGTGGGAAATTGGCCTACCGGGCTGGAACGGCCTGACCTGCTGAAGTTCGGCGCCGATACACAACACAGCAATACCATTACCGACAGCATCAGCAGGATCGGCTATATGACCGGGGGCAAATCTGCTTTATGGAAAGACCAGGAAATTCCTTTCGTTTTCCTGGATAAGGTGAAGTCTTTTATCAGCCAGCATCAGAAAGATCCTTTCTTTTTATATTTTTCTTTTGCGGACATCCATGTGCCGCGGGATCCGAACCCGAAGTTCAAAGGCGCTACCAGCATGGGCTCCAGGGGAGATGCTATTGTGCAGATGGACTGGTCGGTTGGTCAGTTGATGAAAATATTGCAGGAACAGGGTCTTACTGAAAATACGATCGTGCTCTTCACCAGCGATAACGGGCCTGTGCTTGACGACGGATATCACGATCAGGCGGAAAAGCTCGTAGGCAATCATGATCCTTCAGGTGGCTATAAAGGCGGAAAGTACAGCGCCTATGAGGCGGGCACGATCATGCCTACGATCCTGTACTGGCCGGCAAAAGTGAAGCCGGGTGTTAGTGATGCATTGATCAGCCAGGTGGATTTTTACGCTTCCTTTGCGAAAATGCTGGGTTATGATCTGAAACCGGATGAAGCCCCGGATAGCTATGACTTGTTGAAAGCCTTAACTGGTCAGAGCAACCAGGGACGCGATTGGATGCTGGAAGAATCATATACCATGGCACTGCGTTATAATAAATGGAAGTATATAGCGCCTCAAACTAAACCTACGCCGGCCTGGATGGTCCATAAAAATATCGCTACCGGGCTGATGGAGCAGCCGCAATTGTTTGATCTGTCAAAAGACCGGAAAGAGGCAACCAATATAGCTGCTTCCAATCCGGACCAGGTAAAGCAAATGGAAGCAGCGCTTCAGTTGATTTTGCAATCGCCCAGCCGGCGCAGTGCAAAATAGCAGCGGCTGGCATACCTCGCGGTTCTGTTTCTTCTACAGCATTAGCGGAGCGTTTGACGGTGGCAATATTATCACCGGAAGGTTATAAAAATGGTAACTTTCAATATGCGATGGTCAGATCGGGGATGAGCCCATCGGGCCATCGTTGCATCTGTCGACCTTTAAACTTTAAATCAATAAATCATCAGCAATGAAAAAAATAGTAATTTTATCTATATGTACTTTGTTTACTGTGGCAGTGTCTGGGCAAAAGGCTACGGAGTTTGCTAACCTGAAAAGATACGCTGCAGCTAACCAGGCTTTGTTGGATGCGAAAAAGAAAACGGATGTCGTTTTTATCGGTAACTCTATTACAGAAGGGTGGGCGCGCCATGATTCTGCTTTCTTTGCTTCTAATAATTATGTAGGGCGGGGGATCGGTGGACAAACTTCCTCCCAGATGTTGCTGCGTTTTTACCAGGATGTCATCAGCCTGCATCCGAAACTGGTAATCATCAATGCCGGAACCAATGATATCGCCTTGAACACCGGCGATTACGATCCGCAGTTTACGCTTAACAATATCCGTTCGATGGCATCCATCGCTAAAGCGAACCACCTAAAAGTGATCCTCACCTCCGTTCTTCCGGCAGCTGCGTTTCCCTGGAGGCCCGAAGTGAAAGATCCGGCTGCTCAGGTCGACGCGCTGAACCGGTCGATCATGCAGTATGCAAAAGAGAATGGCTTGGGGTATATTGATTATAACACCTTAATGCGCGATGCCAACGGCGGTATGCAAAAGGATCTGGCCAGCGACGGTATTCACCCCAATGCGAAGGGTTATCAGATCATGGAAGCTGCAGCGTTGAAAGAAATCAGGAAGGCCTTACGAAAATAATGACGGCGTTAGCCGCTGCTGGCCTGCATTTTGCCACAATTTTTACACGAATAAAGACAAATGTGAAAGAACCGGCGACACAGTATTTTTTAATTTGCTCATCTAAAAACCACCTGAATGTTTAAATTTCTTGCCAGTGCGCTGTTACTGATCTCCATAGGGTCGGCTGCACAAACATATGTTCCCGCTACATCCCGACTAACTACCCAATGGGGTGAAAAAGTCACTCCTGAAAATGTCTGGCAGCAATATCCCAGGCCGCAACTGCAGCGGGAGGAGTGGCAGAACCTGAACGGTCTCTGGGACTACAGCATTCAGAACAGGGGCGCTGCCCGGCCAGCTTCTTATCAGGGGAAGATATTGGTGCCGTTTGGTGTCGAATCTTCGCTGTCCGGCGTGGGTAAGCCATTGCTTCCGGAACAGGAGCTTTGGTATAGCAAAACTTTTTCGGTGCCCGAAAACTGGGGCGATAGAGATGTGATCCTTCATTTTGATGCTGTCGATTGGGAAACCAGGGTATGGCTCAACGGAAAATTATTAGGCACGCATAAAGGCGGATCAGATCCCTTCCAGTTCAATATCACATCTGCTTTAAAAAAGCAAGGACAACAGGAACTGGTTGTATCGGTATGGGATCCCACCGACAAAGAAACGCAGGCGCGCGGCAAGCAATCGCTCGACCCTAAAGGTATCTGGTACACGGCCGTCTCCGGTATCTGGCAAACCGTATGGCTCGAACCCGTTACCAGGGCGCATGTAGCAGAAGTATATCCCGTGCCGGACGTGGACCGCAGTCAGGTGTATTTCAATTTCAGATCCGAAAATATGACCGGTTCTCATCAGTTGAATATTGTGATCAGGAATAAGAATGAAGTGATAAAAGACACTACGCTCTCTTATCATAACAGCCTCGTAATGCCGATCCCGGATGCTAAATTGTGGACCCCGGAAACTCCGGAATTGTATCACACGACGGTAACCATTAAGAAAAGAGGCAAGCTGGTCGACCAGTTCAACACTTATTTTGCGATGCGCAAGATCAATATGATGAAGGATGAAAACGGGTATATGCGACTGGCGCTAAACAATCAACCGGTATTTCACCTGGGAACGCTGGACCAGGGCTGGTGGCCGGACGGTCTGTTAACCCCGCCCTCGGAGGAAGCTATGATGTACGATGTTGTTAAGCTGAAAGAAATGGGCTTTAACACCATTCGTAAACATATTAAAGTGGAACCATCCCGTTATTATTATATGGCGGACTCTATCGGGATGCTGCTGTGGCAGGACATGCCCTCGGGATTTCTCTGGCCAAATCATCCTTCACATGTACAGCATGAAGACAAAGAAGACTGGGTTCGTCCACAAGAATCTGCCGTCCAGTTTGAACTGGAATGGAAAGCGATCATGGACCACCTGCGCTTTTTCCCGTCTATTGTGATGTGGGTGCCTTTCAATGAAGGTTGGGGGCAATACGACACCAAACGCATTACTGCATGGACTAAAAAATATGACCCCACCAGGTTGGTCAATTCTCCCAGCGGCTGGACGGATCGCGGTGTCGGCGATGTGATGGATGTGCATCAGTATCCCGGTCCGGGTATGGGCGTGGTAGGCCTGAACCCTGGGCGTTCCATGGTTTTGGGCGAGTTTGGTGGTCTTGGTCTGGTAGTCAGGGATCATATCTGGGATCCTAACAAAAGAAACTGGGGCTATAAAACCTACACCGAAGATTCGGTCCTGGTAAGGGAATATACAGAGTTGATGCACAATCTGTCACTGATGGTGAAGCGCGGTTTATCGGCAGCCATTTATACGCAGACCACTGATGTAGAAGGTGAAGTGAACGGTCTGATCACTTATGACCGCAAAGTTGTGAAGATCCCTGAAACCTTGCTCGGTCGCCTGCATCAACCGGCATATGAAAAAGCGGAGGGCCGTATTTTATGGGTAAATCAACGGACAGAAATGGACCGGCCTTTTATCTTTTCTTCGGCGCAGCAGCCATCGGCCGATTGGCTGACCGCTCCCACGCAGTTTGCCAAAGGGAAGCAACCCATTGCCATGAAAAAAGGTAGTGACCTCTTTGCTTACCAGGATGTTGATTTTGGCAAGAAGATACCGGATGGATTAGGACTGAAGCTATATGCATCAGGCGATGTCAAGATCTATATCAATGGCGAGTTGGTGTGGAGTGAAGACCAGGTGCGGATTAAGAGACATTATGACGATATCAATCTCTCATCTTATATACATCTTTTAAAACCCTGGAACAACCGCATCGCGGTAGAGGCCAAAGGAGCGACGCAGGATGTGGACTTCGACTTCTCCCTGTATCAATGGATCAAATAGTTTAGTATAACGATTGTATTTGAAATGGCGGATGACTGCTTTTTCAAGGTGCATAATATTTTCCTTTCACTGTGTATTCTTTGCGTGCTCTGCGATAAGAAGCAAGTCTAAAAAAGTGTATGCCCTTTTTTCCAGAAGCAATCATCATCATTGACTTTCAAGCCAAAAAATAGCCATACATGAATTGCCCGTAATCATGTTTTTCAGGCCAGGAAATGTTACGGCGTTGTTTAAGAAAAATCGCAGCAAGGCTGCAAGCAAAAAACAGACAAATGAAAAAAGGATTACTCGCGCTCTGCCTGCTGGCAGGACTGGCATCTTTTGCTCAAAAAAAGCACCTGGCGCAAACGCCGCCCATGGGCTGGAACAGCTGGAACTATTTTGGCAAGCCGAACATCAACGAACAGCTTATCATCGAAGTGATCGATGCTATGGTAGCTAAGGGCCTCAAGAAAGTCGGGTACAACTACGTAGTGGTCGACGGTGGATGGCGCGACACAGCGCTGGACGCGCAAGGCAGGCTGGTGGCCAGTTCGAAGTTTCCCCGCGGAATGAAATTCCTGGCAGATTATGCGCATTCGAAAGGCTTGAAATTTGGACTTCATATTGTGCCGGGTTCGCATGACTGTGGTGGTGATAAAGTGGGTGGCTGGGGCCACGAAGCCGTACAGATGCAACAGTTGAACGAATGGGGGATTGATTTTATCAAACTCGACAGGTGTCGCTTTGCCTTGGTGGAGCATCCCAACAAGAAGAAAAGAAGAAGCCCTGAATGGTTTGCAGGGTGGAAGGATACTGCCAATTTACACAAGGCATATGCAACCTGGGCCAGGCTGATCCGGGAGAATAGCCGTGATATATTGTACAGTGCCAGCGTTTACAAGTTCTACGACTGGTATCCAACCCTGACCAATATGGGCCGCACCACCGGCGACATCAACTCTCAGGGCAGTGGTGGCGCCACATTTGATGACCCGGATAGTAAACCTCATTTGAGTGTGATGACCATTGCAGACGAGAATAATAAATGGGCCGCTTTTGCCCGGCCCGGTTACTGGAACGACCCGGATATGCTGGTAACCGGCAACAAAGGCCTCACTATCGAGCAGCAAAAGGTCAATTTCGCATTATGGTGTATCATGTCGTCTCCTCTGTTTTTAGGGAATGATCCGAGACATATGTCTGCAGAAGAACAAGACATCATTACTAACGAAGAAGCCATTGCCGTTAACCAGGTTCCTACAGAGCAGGGCCGGAAGATCAAAAAGGATGGCACATCCGAAGTCTGGGCAAAACGCTTACAGGACGGGGCTTATGGCGTGCTGCTATTGAATCGTGACAAGACCGCCGCTAAAAAGATCTCGCTACATTTCTCCGATCTGAACCTTAAAGGAACGGTAGCTGTGAGGGATATTTATAACAGGAAAGATTTGGGGAAGTTCAGCGGAAAGTATGAAGCTGTTATCCCATCTCAAACAGGGTTATTCCTCTTGGTAAAGTAGTGATAGTCGGAGCTATCAATTTTACAGAACGCTTATCGCTTTGGCAGATCATATTTCCTATCTTAGCCGGATTCAATCAAGCCGGTTATGAAAAAAATATTAGTGCTCTTATTGCCGCTGTTCATTACTGCAACGGCGGTTGCCCAATCTTCTTATCGTACCGTTAATGCGGTGAAATATTATCCTGCCGATAGTTACAGGAATGATCGTTATAAAGATTCGATGTGCGTGCTGGATCTTTATTACCCGGAAGGCGTAAAGGATTTCGCCACTATCGTCTGGTTTCATGGCGGCGGTATTACCGGTGGCCATCGGGATCTTCCGGAGCCTTTGAAGAATAAAGGATATGCTATTGCAACGGTCGAGTATCGCTTGTCGCCCAACGTAAAGGCGCCGGTCTATATCGAGGATGCCGCCGCGGCTGTGGCCTGGGTGTTTAAACATATTAAGAATTATGGCGGGAGCGATCGGCTCATATTCCTGTCGGGCCATTCTGCCGGGGCCTACCTGGTGTCGATGATCACGCTGGATAAACATTACCTGGCTAAGCACGACATTGATGCAAACCGCGTGGCAGCATTGGTATCATTCAGCAGCCAGGCGATCACGCATTTTACTGTAAGGCAGGAGCGGGGTGTGGATGCACTGAAGCCGGTAATCGATTCAATGGCACCGCTGTATCATGTCAGGAAAGACGCGCCGCCCACTATCATTCTCACCGGCGATCGCGAGCTGGAGATGATGGGGCGCTACGAAGAAAACGCTTATTGGTTTAGAATGATGAAACTGGTGGGGCATACGCGGTCAAAGCTTTTTGAACTGGACGGGTATGACCATGGCAATATGCCGCTGGGCGGTTATCCATTGCTGCTCCAGGAGATGAGGGAACGTATCAAAGAGATCCGTTCCGGGAATAAGAAGTGATCGATATCGGTTTGCGAAAACAAACCACGGATATCTTTAGATCGAATACGCGTCTGACCCCGTCCGTACCGGAACGGGCGAGGGCGTCTCGGTCTGACGCGTTGATAAAGCCACGAATACACGAATGCCCTGATGCGGTTTTATTCCCGGACATCATGAGTTGGGATTAGTATTCGAGTAGTCGTGGCAGTAAATTTATACGCACCATTACGGCATCGGCTGCGCCTCTGTTGTAGGACCTTCTACCGTAAGAATGCCGTTCTTATTGACCTCCATCTTGTCAATAAACACCACGCGCTCGTCTCCGGTTTTGCTGGTGCGGCCATGATACACACACAACATGGTTTTCCCGTCAGGAGAAACCGTTACGCTGTTATGCCCCGTGCCGGTTACAATGCCGCCTTCAGCCGTATTCTTTTGGAGCACAGGATTATTAGCCGCCTTTGTAAAAGGACCCAACGGACTTTTAGAAGTCGCATAACCTACCGCATAATTTTTTCCGCCAAAGTAGTTGGCAGAGTACATCATATAATAGGTATCCCCGTTCCTGAAAATATAAGAGCCCTCTGTCCAGCGCCGGTTCACTTCTTTTGAAGTAACCGAGCGGCTTTCCCATTCCGCCTGCTGATCATCCATCTTTACCGGCGGTCTCAATAACAACACAGGCGCTCCGATTATGCCACTGAAGTCTGGCTTCATTTCAATGCCATAAACCCAGCTCTCTTCAATTTCATCATACCATCCCTTCTCCTTGGACCAGGTAGCCACTTCACTTTCCACCGCATGCTTATAACAACATCTCGAATAATAAAGGTAGGTCTTGCCATCAGCCGCAAATAATACGTTGGCGTCAATAATGGGATAGCCCGGATCAAACAGGGGCTTGTTCTGCATATCAATAAAAGGTCCGGTTGGACGGTCGGCTACGGCAACGCCAATCTTAAAGTTCTCTTCTTCATTGGTCGGGTTTACCTTCCACTGCGCACTATAAAACATATAATATTTACCATCACGCTCGTACACTTCCGGCGCCCAGTAAGAATGAAGTCCCCATCCGTTGGGGTTATTACCAAAATACACTTGTCCTTCTTCTTTCCAATCTACCAGGTTTTTGGAAGAGTAAGCGGCAAACCCTTTTTTGGCGCCTGCGCCGGTACCGTACATATAGTAAGTGCCATCAGAAGCACGCATCACATAAGGATCTCCAAACTTAACGTTTAAGGGATTGGTATACGTCGTTTCTTTTTTCGACGTGGCTGTCTGGCAAGACAAAGTGGAGAATAGCAGGCATGCTATCGGTATCAATAAAAGTTTATGCATAGTAAAACAAATGTAGTGAAGATGATCAATGGTTCGGCGCTTCTGTACCCACCTCTTTCCTCCAGTTGGAAAGATCTTTTTTGAGTCGACTGACTAATTGTGGGTATTGAGCGGCAAGGTTGTTTTTTTCGCCTGGATCTTTACTGAGGTCGTATAGCTCATTCGTATGATCGTCAAAGAACTCAATCAGTTTCCATTTCCCGTCGATGATACTCCCTGCCGATCTGCCACCGAGAAAATGAGGCTGATCCAACGGGTAGTGCCAGTACAATTGCCGCGAAGGCATTTGCCCGCGGGGGTTCTTCAACAGCCGGGCAAAGGACTGTCCGTCCAGCTGCTGCCCGTTATTTCTGGCATGGAGCAACTCCCTGAAAGTAGGATAGATGTCGAAGTTGACCAGCGGCTGATCGCAGACCATTCCTTTTTTGATGCCAGGCCCCCAGATGATAAAGGGCTCCCTCACACCGCCTTCGTAGAGGCTGCTTTTACCGGCTCTCAGCGGCGCGTTATTGGTAACACGTGTTTCGCCGCCGTTGTCGCTGGTAAAGATGATCAAAGTGTTTTTATCAAGCCCCAGTGATTTTAGTTTATTGAGAATGGCACCGACACCTTCGTCCACTACTTTCAGCTGCGCTGCCAGGTGGGGATTGTTTTCCTTGGCCCAGGTTCCGGTGCCGTTTGGTTGGTAGGGATCATCGTTTTTGTTTTTAGGCCGGGGCGGACTGGAGCCTGCTCCCTTTTTGTCACGGAAATGCGCTACCAGCTCAGGTTTGCCATGGACTGCCGTGTGGACCGCATAATGACTTAAATACAGGAAAAAGGGTTGATCCTTGTTTCTGTCGATAAACTCCAGTGCTTCCTCGTGTTGGCGATCCGTCAGGTACTCGTGGGCGCCGGGTAATTTCTTTTTGATCTCGCGGTTCCAGAAATAGGGCCAGAAATAAGCGCCTTCGGCTATGCCTCGGTTTTCACTTACCAGCACCTCGTCAAAACCGTGCTGGTCGGGGAGGGTCTCTTCGGAAGCTCCTTCCTTTACATATCCTGAAAGATGCCATTTTCCCACGATGCCCGTATGATACCCGTTAGCTTTCAACATCTCGGCCAGCGTAGTATGGGAGAGCGGGAGGTGTTGCGCTGAATTGGGGCGCAGGTAATCAGTAATGTTTAACCTTGCCGGGTATTGCCCTGTCATCAAGGCCGCGCGGTAGGGCGAACAAACAGGCGCTGCTGCATAAAACCGCGTAAATCTCATGCCGTCTGCAGCCATCCGGTCCAGGAAAGGTGTTTCATTGAATGTGTTCCCGTAGCAGCCGAGTTCGCTGTAACCCAGGTCATCAGCGAGTATATAAATAATATTTAACTTTTGCGCAGCCGCCTGTCTTCCAGCTATAATCAATAGCAGGAAAGCTAATAAACGCCGGATAACAACAAAACGTAAAGTGTTAGAGAGCAGGTTCATATGGCAATCACTTTTGGTGCCAAGATAAGTATAATGGCGTTTTGGCACTGATAAATTTGTCGGCAAATTTTGAATAATTGTAGGTCCGTCACTATTAACTATTTCGTAAAATTATGTACATGATTTGGTAAAACCCGGTGACTAACATTGTGTATCGATCACCCGTATTACTATAATAAAGGTGATCAGCTCTCTAAAACAAGAACGGGATCAAAGAAATTACTGGATCACAAATTTATTAGTCTATTATTATGGTAGACTAATATTAAATCTTATCTTTACCGGCCTAAACCCAATAGTCTGATATGATTGAACGGTATCCACTTACAGCTCAACAAGGCGTGAATACAAGAAAAAAGCCCCGTATCAGCTGTTGTAAGACAAAATTGACAAATTCTGACACAATAGTTAAAGTGCTGTTTCATTTCTGATGGTATCTTGGACGCAATAAAAGAGATTGCTATGCAACTGCTGTTTATTGCTTGTCGAGACCAACGTTTACCAGAATAGTAAGTGCTATTTATTATTAACAACGGATAGGTATCCGAATGGGAAAGGACTGTCTGCAATGGATCGCCCGGTGCACGGGATAACTGCTGATAGACCCGATATCATGA
This sequence comes from Niabella sp. ZPM-14, assembly GCF_055693045.2. Classification (NCBI taxonomy): domain Bacteria; kingdom Pseudomonadati; phylum Bacteroidota; class Chitinophagia; order Chitinophagales; family Chitinophagaceae; genus Niabella; species Niabella sp. ZPM-14. Next base: position 501,371 of record NZ_CM181148.1, on the reverse strand, counting down.
CGCCCTTTCGTTGAGTCAGGAACACTCGAAGCAGGTTAAAAAACGGCGTTTAAATTTTTTACATATGATAAATAAGCTTTCTAACGACGGCCGGCGGTGCCAGCCCATGACCATTCAATCTAAACCAATCACAATGCTCGTCAACTAAATTTTACCCCAAAAAGAGCCCTGCCTATATAATATGTATGGCCTGGCCTGCAGACCGCTTTTACAGCCCAACTGAAATTAAACAAGCTGATAAAACAAAGCATGATCCATCTTCTCACACGGTGAGATGTTCGCGGAGTTCCCGACCGTTTTGCTACGGGAAGGTATCAGCTATAAAAAACAAACAAACACGGATGAAAATAATGCGAGTGAAAAAAAATCTGTTCTACCGCTTCGGGACGCTCTTTTTATGGTGTATACCATTCATCTCGAAAGCCCAGCAAAGCGATACGCTTGATCTGGGGTATAAAAAGGTGAGTGTCGCCGACTTCAACGGTTCGGCCTACACCATTACGGCCCATGAACTGAGAAATCTTCCTGTCACTAATCTTACCAATCTCTTGTCTGGCCTGGTCCCCGGCTTCTTTTCTATCCAGACTTCCGGGGGAACGGTGAATGAGGCGGCAGATTACTGGATCCGCGGCATCCGCACGAATGCGGAAGGCGTTTTGGTCCTGGTGGATGGGCAGGAAAGACAGTTTGGTGTGCTGAGTTCCAACGAGGTCGAATCGATCACGGTTTTAAAGGACGCCTCTATGTCGGCCCTGTATGGCACCCGCGCCGCCAACGGTATCATTTTCGTGAATACCAAAAAAGGGAAGAAGGGAAAGCCCACCGTGGAACTGACCACACAAATGATCAACCAGAAGCCATTGGGCATGCTGACATCTCTTGACGCGCTGGGTTATGCCGAGCAATACAATGAGGCCATTAAATATGACGGCCTGGATGCGTCCAAAATGTACTCACAAAATTACCTGAACCAGTATCGCAACCGGGAGGGCGTCAACACTGAGTTTTATCCCGATGTGAACTGGAGAGATAACTACTTTAAGAAAAGCAACTGGGTGCAACGCCACAACCTGAGCATTTCCGGTGGATCGGACCGCACCCGCTATTTCATCAATGGCGGATTCTTAAAGCAGGCAGGCATGTTTGTAACGGATGAAGAATCTTCCTACAGTACCAATAACACGACCAGCCGGTATAATATCCGCTCCAACCTCGAGGTGGACGTAACGAATACCACTTTGCTCAACCTGGATCTGTATGGTTGGTACGATAAACAAAACCGCCCCGGAGGTGATGCCTACGCTGCATATGATGCTTTGGTGACCACACCTCCTAATGCATTCCCGCCTTATTATGTCGATAACGGACAATACACCGATCAGGACGGCAACATCGTAAGAGGTATCAATGGCCGTATCACCGCTGGTAACGATCTGGTCGCTAATCCATGGGCTTTACTAAACCGCAACGGATATTCTATTTTCAACAGGGTTTACGGCTCGTTCCGCGCCAAGCTGACACAGGATCTGGCGTTCATCACTAAAGGCTTAACTGCATCAGCGCTCTTGTCGATGGATAGTTACACTGCTGCCGTGACCAGCAGAAACAAGCCGTTTGCTTATTACAACTTATCAGATTTTAACTCTACCAGCCTCCGCAGGACGGGTACGGACCAGCAAATGGATAATGGAATTACCGACCGCGCCAGCGAAGCCAGAACTTCCCTGGACTTCCAGTTGTCTTACGATAAGACGCTGCGCGATCACCATGTTTCCGCAACGGCTTTTTACAATCAATATGAATTTGACAACCAAACTTCGATCCCCAGCCGTTTTCAGACAATCGGTTCCTGGTTAGGTTACAATTACAAACACAAATATTACCTGGATCTTACGGGTTCTTATCATGGAGTGTACAAATTCGCTCCGGGTAAAAGATTTGGTTTCTTCCCTGTAGCGACGGTGGGCTGGACCATATCCAATGAACGATTCTTTGAACCTGTTAAAGACGTAGTATCGTATTTCAAAGTAAGAGGATCTTATGGCTTAATAGGCAACCAGCGCGGCGTCTCAGAGTTCCAGTTCAGAACGCGCTTAAATGAAGTGGGTAATGTATACTGGTTTGGCAATGCAATGAATGCCCGCCCGGGGTTTGTGGAAGATGTCCTCGCTAACCCTGGTTTGACCTGGGAGAAAGCCAAACAACTGAATATCGGTACCGACATCCGTTTGTTTGATGACCGGTTCAGCTACTCATTTGATTATTTCAAAGACCGAAGGTCCGATATGTATATGGTCAATAATAATGTGACTTCATTATTAGGAACGGTCGCTACCATACAGCAAAATATCGGGGAGATGTTTTCTGAAGGCTATGAAATGGCTGCTATGTGGAAGTCTACCGTTGGTGACTTCGGTTACAGGCTGGGTGGTACTTATTCATTCTCTGCCAATGAAAACGTAAAGACAGGAGAGATCCAGGAACCTTACTACTGGCTGCAGGACGCCGGTTTTCCAAGAGGTATCAGAAGAGGCTATGTAGCTACCGGCCTGTTCCAGTCAGAAGCGGAAATAGCCGCATCACCCAAACAAACGTTTTCTGAAGTGCAACCGGGCGATATCAAATACAAGGATATCAATGGTGACGGACTAATTGACCGAAATGACCAGGTGCCTTTAGGCTATGGTAATGTGCCCAATGTATTCTATGGAATCAATGCCGGGCTGTCTTATAAAGGGATTGGGCTGATGGTCTTGTTCCAGGGCGCTGCCCGCACCACGCAGATGCTTAGCGGGAAAGTAGCTTATCCGTTTTTGGCTAACGGAACGATATACGAACATCAGCTGGACTACTGGACACCAGAAAACCGCGATGCTTCGATGCCTAATATTTCAACCATCAATTCCAACGTCAACAATACGCAGAACTCTTCTTTCTGGTTGAGGGACGGCAGTTACCTGCGCCTGAAGACGGTGGAGCTTTCTTACCAGTTTCCGCAAAAAATGTTGGGCAACTCGTTCATCAAAAACCTGCAGTTGTTTGCCAACGGCTACAACCTGTATGTATGGTCCAACAACGACAGCCCGCTGGATCCGGAAGACAATGGTGCATCCAATTCCATGCCGCTGACCCGCAATGTCAGTCTGGGTCTTTCTGTCAGATTTTAAAAGCATTATTAAAACAGTATGCGAATAAAAACCAGGATGATAAAAATGTTTCAATACGACACACAGGATAGCAGAAGTTTTGATCATCAGGAAAAATGTTCGACTAACATCAATAAAATATTTCGAATGAAAAAGTACATAAATACGGCCCTGGTAATGCTGGCATTTTCATCCTGTAACTATATGGATGAACAGCCTTATGACTGGGCACAGCCGATAGATGTGTTTTCCATGGAAGCCAGCTATGAGAAGCCTATTACCCAGGCCTACTCCTACCTGAAGGGAGGCTTCAACCGGATCTCCGGCTCTTTCCTGGATGCGGCTACCGACGATGGTATGAGCACGATCAACACCTCTACGATCCATCGTCTTTCCCGGGCTTATATCACTTCCAATAACCCGGTAGAAAGTTGCTGGGATGCTTCTTACCAGGGCATCAGGCAGGCATTGTTTGTACAGAAAAGCCTGTCGGAGATCGACCTGGTATTGAACAACAAAAGTGAAGAGGATGTCATCGCCATTAAGAATATTTATTCTGGTGAAATGTATTGCCTTCGCGCTTTGTACGAATTCGATCTGTTGCGTCACTACGGAGGTTATCCCATCATTAATAAATATTACACGCTGGGTGACCCTGAACTGTCTTCCAAACAACGCAGCTCATTTGCAGAGTGTGTAAACAATATTATGAGTCTCTGTGATTCAGCAGCCAACTATCTCAATGTTACACCAGAAGGCGGTAATGGTGGGTTTGGCCGTATGACCAAAGGTGCGGCCTTAGCCATTAAGGCAAAGACCTTGATCTTCGCTGCGAGCCCTTACTTCAACCGAAGCGGCAACGGCAACGCGCTGACAGGTTATACCAATGCCGCTCCGTCCGATATTCAGGGTCGCTGGGAGGCTGCTGCAGCGGCTTGTGCGGATGTGATCAACTTAAAGACTGCCAGTGGCGGTGATGCGTACTCGCTTCATGCCAACTACGAGCGGCTGTTTGTGACTTCACCCAACAGTGAATACATCATATTCGTTTCGGCTGCCAAATCCAATGGATTGGAGAACCGCCAGTTCCCGCCAACGCTTTCGAGGAACCAGGGTGGGGGTACTGTTCCCACACAGGAGTTTGTAGATGCGTTTACCATGTCCAACGGAGCGGATTATACTGATAGTGATTTGAGCACACAATACAAAAACCGTGATCCGCGCCTTGTCGCTACAGTTGGCTTCAACGGTGCTGCTTATGGTGCACTGGGTGCCATCCAGACTAAGGTAGGGACCGGCGCTACGATCGACGGCTTGAATATCGTTGCCGATCGATCTACTAATACCGGCTACTACCTGAGAAAGTTTTTAGATTTCAATATCGATTTCTCTAAGGCCAATCCGGGCACGGCTTTTCACCTCTTTCCCGTGATCCGCCTGGCCGATATTCTTTTGCTGTATGCCGAAGCGATGAACGAAGCGTATGGGCCTGATGCAGATCCGCTCAATTTCGGACTCACGGCCAAAGCAGCCGTGCAGCGGGTGCGTACACGGGCAGGATTCAAAGCCAATGATCAGTACCTGATCAATGTGACAGATGTTGCCACCATGCGCCGGAAGATCAAGGATGAGCGACGTGTTGAATTATCATTCGAAGAGCAACGCTATTTCGATCTGAGACGCTGGATGGATGGCGATGAATTGAATCAACCCGTTACCGGTATCCGTATCGAACAGGTGGGCACCGCTTTGACCGCCAGCTACTTTACAGCCGACGGATTGCGCCGCTTTGAGCCCAGAATGTATTTACATCCGATACCCTTACAAGAAACAATGATCTCTCCACAAATAACTCAAAATCCAGGATGGTAATTGCGACAAATAAAAATATTATGAGAAAAGTCTTTTTAGTAACACTATTATTTCTATCCTTTCTGCAGAGCTATGCCCAGCAATCGGTGACCGGTGTGGTGAGAGACAATGCAGGAAAAGTGCTGACAGGTGTGTCGGTAGCGCAGAAGGATGCTATTAACGCCACGATGACAGACGAGAACGGCATATTTAGGATTTCGTTGGACAACACGAAACCCGCGGTACTGCTGTTTTCCATCATTGGTTTCGAAGAACAGGAAGTGAGCGTGAGCGGCACGCAGCGTATTGAAGTGAACATGAAAGAGCAAGCGAAAGATCTTGACCAGGTAGTGGTAGTCGGCTATGGTACTCAACGCAAGGCGTCGGTAACCGGAGCAATATCCAATGTCGGTGGTGACGATATTAAAAAAGCGCCGGTGTCAAGCGTGACCAACGCGCTGACAGGCCGTGTGCCAGGGTTGGTCACCAGGCAGTCGAGCGGTCGTCCGGGACAGGACGATGCAGCTTTGTTCATCAGGGGGCGTGCTACTTTTAATAACTCTGATCCCCTTGTGTTAGTCGATGGAGTAGAAAGAGATTTCCGCCAGATAGAGCCCGATGATATTGAGAGTGTATCCATTCTTAAAGACGCTTCAGCTACGGCGGTATTTGGTGTACGTGGTGCGAACGGTGTGGTACTCGTGACCACTAAGAGGGGAGCAGCCGGAAAGTCAAAGATCAATTTTGGTGCCGAGTATGGCGTTACCAACTTTAACCGGCTCACCAATGCTTTGGACGCTGAAACCACTTCTTTATTTCAGCGCGAGGGTACGATTAACGTGGGTTTAGATCCTTCCATCCTGTCAAACACCAGTAACTTTCCGGTTTCTGAGTATGATAATTATCTATACCGGACGCAAAATAGCCCTTTCACCCATCCTGATAATGATTTTATCGAAACGTTTACCAAACCTGGTACGCAACAGAAATACAATATCAATATTACCGGAGGTAACAAGGTGATCAGGTATTATGTGTCGGCCGGTTACTTCAATCAGCAAGGGATGTTTGAAGCCGATGTTGACAAGTTAAGAGAAAAGCCGATCCTTAAAAGGCTGATCGAATTGTCGCCGGATGTAGACCGGGCATTGACACCCAAAGAATATGACGCATCCTACTATTTCAACAGGATTACTACCCGTTCCAACCTCGACATCACGTTGAGCGAAGATTTGAAATTGGGCGTGAACATGGCCTACTTGTTCAAAAAGGAAAACCGTCCGGCCACTTATGACGGCTTAAGCAGCGGTGCGGAAAACCTCCGTCTGTTTGCTGCTTTTTATCGCAATGCGCCCCAGGCCTTCCCGTTGATGAACCCGAATGGTAGCTTTGCCGGGGCCACTGGCGTGTGGCGGCAGAATCCTTTGGTGACCATTGCCAACACGGGTTTCCGTTCCGATTTTAGTAATGAATTGCAAACAGCGTTCACCTTCAACTACAACCTTAGAAAGCTGGTTAAAGGACTTTCAGTGGATGGTCGTTATTCCTTTGATGTAGACTGGAGCAACTGGCGCGGCATGCAATGGAGACCCTATCTCTATTCATTCAATCCGAAAGACAGTTCTTATCTGCAGGGACTGAATGGTGTGTTACCCAGCCAGGGTTCCGGTAAAGTGTCTGCTGTATTTGGTCAATATGTAGAGTTGGCGCTGCGTTATAAAGGAGCCATCGGTATTCATCACAATATTTCCGGGGTGATCCTGGGCAACTTCAATTCGGAGTCAACTCCGGGAGGCCAGTATTCTTATGTGCCTCATATTTACCAGGCGCTGATCGGAAGACTGAACTACGACTTCGACAACAAATACCTTTTCGAAGTGAACATGGGATACAATGGTTCTAACCGTTTTGCAAAAGGTAACCAATACCAGCTATTCCCTTCACTGTCGTTGGGTTGGGTGCTTTCCAACGAAAAGTTCCTGTCAGGGTCCCAGGCCCTCAATTTTATGAAGCTGAGGGGTTCTTTCGGACAGGTAGGTAATGATAAATTAGGAGGCTTCTCTTATTACTACCGTTCCACCTATGTGAACGGATCCTCTTATTCCTTCGGAGAAACCAACAACCCGGATATCACCGGTCTCCAGCAAGGCCGTCTGGCGAACGAAAACGTCGTTTGGGAAACAGCCACCAAATACAACCTGGGTATCGAAACCCGTTGGTTAAAATCACGCCTGAGCTTCAATGCTGATATCTTTAAAGAACATAGAACAGATATCCTCACGATACCGCAACGCTACCTGATCTCCGCCGGTGTTAACAGCTTGCCGCCCGAAAATTTAGGTGTGGTCGATAACAAAGGTTATGAACTGGAACTGGGATGGCAGGAGCAGTTGCCTTCAGGGATCAACTATTTCGCGAAAGCTATTTACTCTTACGCCAAGAATACTATCGTCGAAATGAGTGAAGCCAGCCAGCCCTACGATTATATGTTAGCGACCGGCCGCTCAATTGGCCAGTTCATCGGTTACCAATTCGACGGCTTCTTCCAGTCCTACGAAGAAATAGCAGCTTCGCCTCAACAGTTTGGTTTATCAAATCTTGCGCCGGGCGATATGAAGTATAAGGATATCAACCAGGATGGTGTTATTGATCAGAACGATCAGACTGCAATAGGCTATACCGGCGTTCCTGAAATCACGTATTCACTTTCGACAGGTATATCTTATAAAGGCATTGACCTGAGTCTGTTGTTCCAGGGTGCGGCCCGCAGTTCTGTGTATATGGTGAGTGACTTAGGGTGGGATAACAGCTGGGGTAATTACTTTGAAGAACATTATAACCGCTGGACGCCCGAGACGGCACTCACCGCGACATACCCAAGGTTTCTTCAAAAATCGGATGGAAATAACCAGAACTATTATTTGTCTGATTATTGGTTGAGAAACGGTCGGTACCTGAGGTTGAAAAACGTTCAGGTGGGTTATACTTTTCCTAAAGCTTTATACCGGAGGTTACCGCTGACATCCGTGCGCCTGTTTGCAAATGCCTTCAACCTGCTGACATGGGATGAAGTAAAGCGCGTGGATCCGGAGTCTAATCCCGACCGGAACTCGGGTCAGTTCTACCCGCAACAGCGCATTGTCAATTTCGGATTAAACGTAGGATTCTAAAGAAATAAAAGAGAAGAAATGAGAAAGATATATTTTTTAGCAATTATAATGGCCACGCTTACCCTGGGCTGTAATAAGGACGGGCTGCTGGACAGCACCGACCTCGATGAGCTTACCGACGAGAAGGTGTTTACCGACGTGGAAAACACCCGCAGGGCACTCTATGATCTGTATGGTAAAATGAGGCAGGTTTCTAATAACAACAGCGGAAGCTTTTCCCAGTTGTTTGATATGAATGTCACTGTCGCGATGCTCGATAATGCCACCGACGACGGAGCTGGTAATACCACCCGTAATGCGGGTATCTCCCCCGGTATACAAAAATACATTACAGGGTCTATTTCCGGGACCAGCAACCCGGTAGTATTGGCGCATCCCTGGACTTTCTTTTACAGAGCTATACGGAATGCGAACATTTTCCTGGCTAATATCGACAGATGTCCGATGACGGAAGAGGAAAAAACCAGCAGTGCTAACCAGGCCCGTTTCCTGCGCGCATATTATTACTTTGAACTATTCAAATGGTTCGGGCCGTTAGTGCTCACTACACAGCCTACGGATCCGTTCGGATTCGACTCTACCAAAAGAGAAAATCTGAGAACCACCGTTGATTTTATAGTGGGTGAGTTTGATGCATTATCACAAGACGGTGTGTTGCCCGACCGTTGGGAGGGTTCTGAGTACGGGAGGATCACCAAAACAGCAGCTATGGGATACAAGGCAAGAACCTTGTTGTATGCCGCAAGTCCTTTATTCCAGGAATCCGGCGTCACCTGGGCTCAGGCAGCCGAGGCAGCGCTCGACCTGATCACCTATGCCGATAGCAGAAGTCTGCATAGCCTCTATGTAGCTCCCGGAGAAGCCGACAAAAGTTATTCGCGTTATTTTAATGAGCGTGTCAATGCCGAAAATATACTGGTCTACCTGCGGGATCCGACCAATGACCTGTATAACCTGTTCCCGGCGTTTAACCCCTGGAATGTCAATAAAGAGCTGACTACTGTGCCTACACAATGGCTGGTCGATGCTTATGACATGGCCGATGGATCGGAACCTATTGTGGGATACAATGCAGACAACAGCCCTATCATCAATCCGGCTTCAGGCTACGACGAGCAGGCGCCCTACAAGAATCGCGATCCGCGTTTTTATCAATCCATCTTATATCACGGCGCTACCTGGCCGATTGTCAATAAAGCTCCCGCAAAGGTGGACATTCGCACACCTAATAACTGGGGCAGCGGTTACTTCCTGGTGAAATACCTGGACGATCGGATCGATCATCGCAGCGGCGGAACCACTTCTATGAACTTTGTAATGATGCGGTATGCTGAGATCTTATTAGATTATGCCGAAGCCATTAACGAAGCAGAGAATGACGCCAATGGCAGAGCAAAAGCTGTAGCTCAACTCAACAGGATCCGCGAACGGGCCGGCATCACCAATCCGCTTAATGCGGGCGACTTCACGCAGGCAACGCTGCGAGAAAGGATCCGCAAAGAGCGTCGCATAGAATTGTGCTTCGAAGAACACCGCTTTTTTGATATCCGCCGGTGGAAGATCGCGCGTACCGTGATGAACAAACCCGCAGTGGGCATTGCGATCCGTAACGGACAATTTGTAAGAGTAACGCTGGACAGAAGGAGCTACAACGAGCGGATGAATTTATCCCCGTTGCCCGTGGACGAAGTGAACAATGCACCATTGATATTCCAGAACCCTGGTTATTAAACTAAGGAAATCAGATCAGTTTTTAAAATAGAAATGACCATTAAAGAATAATAAAACAAGTACAAATGAAAAAGAATATTTACCTGTTATTGGTTTTAGGGATCACGATGATCATAAGCTCCTGCGGTAAAGAGATTGAAGACGTTAATTTCACACCCGATATCAGAATTGCCTTCCAGCAAGGAGGGGACAGTGGTATTGTGCAGGTCGATAAAGGAGTGACCCAATACAACGCTACCATTGATGTTCAGGCTAATAGCCCGGTGATCAGCGCTTTTGAGATCTACACTGCTGATGCCCGCACCGGCAACCGAGATACACTCATCACAGAGACCGCGCGTTCTTTTGAAAACGGACAAAGCAATTATTCGACCAGCTACACCGTTCCTCAATTGTCGGAAAACCGCTGCATTAAAGTGGTAGTAACAGATACGCTCGGACGTGTGTATGAGAAAAACCTGGTGGTAAAGATCACGCCGTCAGTAGTATTTTCTTCTTCCAACAAGATTGAGACGGTAGAAAATTTTTACGGTCCGTACTTTGCTTCCTGGTTGTCTGGTCGGGCATATATGCGCAGACATGCGCAATATAAAAATGAAATTGACTTTAGTCTGGGAGATGTAGTCATTCCTTCCGAAGGAACCACCGCAGTTCCTGCGTTAGTGAATCCCGCTCAACGCGCCGCCAACGGCTTGTTGACCATGGATGGTTTGCAGAGCGCCAAATTTGAATTGACGACGCTGACACCTGCGGAGTACAATGCCATTTCACAGGTGAATGCCGGACCCATTACTTCGTTGAGCGACCCTACGTCAGACGTGGTGCGTCTGCAAAATGGCAAAGTGTACCTTTTCAAAACCGCCAATGGTAAGAAGGGGTTGATTCATGTTTCGGCACTGGATCAGAAAAGCGGAACGATAGAAAACACAAACGGTGAATGGGTGGCCCAGACCAATTATCATGAAGCCACGATCACCACGAAAACAGTAGCACCCTAATTCATGTTTAGCAACGACTGAATAACAACTCCGGAGCCCCGGTAGCAAAAGCAGGTGCGAAGTATTCACTGGCACCTGTTCTTTTGTTTTGATGCAACGGAATATAGTTTTGAGACTGAGTAACACCTGTAATTAAGGTAAAATCTTGGCCCCGGTAATGGCAACAACAGCGTGTTATAAAATCCGGCACCTGTTAAACTTCCTCTTCAATCAAAGGTCTAAAAGCACAATGCAGATCCGTATCATTACCCTCTTGCTGTTCATCAGTTCCTTGCATGCCAGTGCGCAGCAAAAGCAGCGACCTAATATCATTCTTATCATGGCCGATGACATGGGCTTTTCAGATATCGGTTGTTATGGTGGAGAGGTGGAAACGCCTCATCTGAATCAGCTGGCCAAAGAAGGTCTTCGCTACAAACAATTTTATAACGCTGCACGCTGTTGCCCTACCAGGGCCTCGTTGGTTACGGGTCTTTATCCGCATCAGGCGGGCATGGGCTGGATGGCGGCGGCCGATCTGGGCACACCCGCTTACCAGGACGATCTGAACAATCAATGCGTCACGATTGCAGAAGTGTTGAAGCCGTCTGGCTATAGCACCTACATGACCGGCAAATGGCACCTCACTAATGAAAGAAAGATCGATGGCTATGTGACGGACAATTGGCCGGTACAACGTGGATTCGACAGGTATTTTGGTATTATCCCCGGAGGTGCCAATTATTATACACCGGTCATCTACAGCAATAACAAAAGATATAAAGCTTCTGAAAATTTTTACCTCACAGACGCTATCAGCGACACCAGTGTGAAGTATATCGAAGATCATGTCGCAGCCAAGAGCGATCAGCCATTCTTTATGTATGTGGCTTATACCTCGCCTCACTGGCCCCTGCATGCACCGAAAGAGGTGATCGAAAAATATAAAAACACCTACCGTAAAGGATGGGATGCCATCCGGGAGGAACGATTCCAGCGCCAGAAGCAGATCGGTCTTTTTGATGAAAAGGCAGTACTGACGCCGCGTGACGAAAAAATACCTGCCTGGACTTCGATCGGTGAAAAAGAAAAAGAAGAAATGAGCATGCGCATGGCGATCTATGCGGCGCAGATCGATATCATGGACCAGGGTATCGGCCGGATCGTAGCGAGCCTGGAAAAAGCAGGACAATTAGATAATACACTTATTTTTTTCCTGAGTGATAACGGGGCTTGCGCCGAATATATCAGCAGCGGCAAAAGCAAAGCGGTCGATGGTACCGAAGCCACTTTTGAAAGTTACCGCATCAACTGGGCCAACGTCAGCAGCACGCCGTACAAAGAGTATAAGCACTTTACACACGAAGGCGGTATCGCAACACCCCTGATCGTGCACTGGCCCAACGGCGTTAAAAAAGAACTAAATGATCAGTTCGTTACAGAGTATGGTCATCTGACAGATATTATGGCCACCTGCGCCGATGTGGCGCGTGCCACTTACCCGGCTAAATTCAAAGGTCACACTATTGTTCCGATGCAGGGCAAAAGCTTGTTGCCCCACTTCACTGCTCAATCCAATCATCGCGGGAAAGTATATTGGGAACACGAAGCCAATATCGCGCTGCGGGATGGCAAATGGAAACTCGTTGCCAAGACAGAAGAGGACCACCGGTTTGATGAAGCGGCTTTACAGCTTTACGACATGGACGCAGACCCCACCGAAATGCATGACCTCAGCCAACAGCATCCCGAGCGTGTGAAGCAGATGTATAAGGATTGGGATCAGTGGGCGCACAGCATCGGCGCCTTTCCGCTGGACACGCGGGAGTACAATGTGAGAATGAGGGCCTACCGGCGCGTGATTAACGGCAGCTTCGATGATAACCTCGGCGGGTGGGGTGTGAAAGTGGCGGACGATGCAGTTGCAACCATTAATATCGATGAGACGGCCAGGATCTCCGGGAAGAAGTCGGCGCTGATCACTATGAAAAAGCCTGGCAACAAGCCAGCGGCCGTCAATATGAGTTGGACCTTTCCTGTAAAAAAAGGTGAACGCTTCGAAATAAAATTCAAAGCGAAAGCGGCCGGTACAGCGGCGTATTTTGCCCGCCTCGAAAAAGCGGGAGGAAATGCTGAAAAGATCCTTAACGAAAATATTCATTCAGGAAATGCCCTCAAAAATTATCGCTTTGTGTCAAGCCCGGCGCCCGAAGATGGTAATTACCGGCTGGCGCTTTATTTCGGCACATTGAAAGCTGGTGATAAGCTTTGGGTGGATGATGTTGAACTGAACACCGTAAAAAATTAGTGATATGTTACGACGATTGTTGTTTCTTAGTCTGTTGATCCCGGGCCTTGCTTCTGCTCAGAAAAAGCATGTGCTCCTGGTAAGTATTGATGGCTTCCGGCCAGACTTCTACAAAAATGAGATGTGGAAAGCGCCGGTGCTTAAAGGTTTACAAAGCAAAGGCGTGTCCGCCGATGGCGTAAGCAGCGTGTTTCCTTCGGTGACCTATCCGTCTCACACCTCGATTATTAGCGGTGAATTGCCTGGACGTCATGGTATTTATTACAATGTGCCCTTTGATTCAAAGAATGGTGCCTGGTACTGGGATGAAAGTGCAATCAAAGTACCCACGATTTGGGACGCAGTTAGAAAAGCAGGGTTGAAATCTGGCGCCGTGATGTGGCCCGTAACCGTAGGTGCGCCTATCGATTATAATTTCCCTGTAAGACGCGCCGATAACGACGAAAAAACCGATCAGCTGTCGGTGACCAAACCCTTTGTAACGCCGGCCGGTTTGCTGGATGAAATGCAGCCGTCCATCGGCACCTTATCGCCCAAAGATTTCAACCACGATCATATGGATAAGACCATTGGTAAGATGGCTGCCTACATCATCAAGACCAAACAACCGGAGCTGATGGCAGTTCATTTTATCGGGCTCGATCATGCGCAGCATGATGTCGGACGCGAGGGTGAAGCGGTACAGCATGCGTTATCGGTAATCGACAGTATGTTGGGTAGTGTATTGTCTGCTTACGAACAGGCGGGCTTGCTTAGCAATACGGATGTGATCATCACCGGCGATCATGGTTTTGTTTCAGTGAAACGCAATATTGCCCCCAACACTTTATTGCAAAAAGCCGGACTGATCAATGATAATGATTGGAAAGCGCGTTTTCTTTCCACGGGTGGATCTGCTTTCTTATATCTGAAAGACAAAAATGACCGGCAAACGCTGAAGCAGGTGATGCAGCTCCTCAGGGACGTTCCCGCTGCAGATCAAAAATATTTCAGGGTGATTGAACGCGCGGAACTGGATAAGATGGGGGTCAATCCCGAAGTAGCGCTGGCGCTGGCCGCAGACAATGGTTCCGCTCTGAACGGCAATACTGATGGGCCGTTGATCAGGGCCCGCAAAGCGGTCAATGGCTCTCATGGCCATGATCCACGCATGCCCGAGTTATTCACCGGCTTTATTGGTCAGGGACCTTCGTTCAAATCCGGTGCAACGGTTGACCACCTGGCGCTGACGGATATGTCTGCCCTGATCAGCAATATACTGGGCCTTCCATTTAAAACGGTGGCGCCTGAACTGAAAAATAAAGTATTAAAAAATTAGCGTATGATAGTTAGATATTTAAGTTGGTTATTGATCTGCTTTCCGTTGGTGTCGTTGGCTCAGAAGGGAACGGATCGTCCCAATATAGTGGTGATCATGGCTGATGATCTGGATTCCCGGCAGCTAAGTTGTTACGGAGGTAAAAACCTGAAAACCACGCATATTGACCAGCTGGCCTCTGAAGGCATGTTGTTCAACCATATGATCGCTTCAGAAGCCATGTGCGTGCCGACAAGAGCGTCGCTGTTCACGGGTTTGTATCCCGCAAGGCACGGTTCTTTTCAAAACCACAAAGGTGTGTTCGATAACCTGAAAAGCGTTTGCCATTATTTAGGCGACCTGGACTACACCGTGGCGTTGACCGGTAAAAATCATAGCACGAAACCGGAGTCCGTCTTCCCGTTTCAGTTTATTGAAGGCTTTCAGCCCAATTGTGTGGCGCCTACCGACGATTATCAGCTCAGTGATATCCGCCAGTTTATCACCAGGCAAAAAAATCCGTATTGCCTGTTTGTTATGAGCATCAATCCTCATGCACCCTGGACCGTAGGCGATCCGTCTGAATTCAATGCAGATCAGTTGCAGCTGCCGCCTCATTGGGTGGATACCAAAGAGACGCGTGAGCAGTTCCGGAAATACCTGGCAGAAGTAAGACGCCTGGACAACCAGGTGGGAGATATTATGAATCTGCTGAAAGAAACCGGCCAGGACAAAAATACCATCCTCATATTCCTGGGCGAACAGGGCGCGCAGTTCCCGGGCGGTAAATGGACGCTCTGGGACGCGGGTCAGAAAAGCTCAATGATCGTTCGCTGGCCGGGCGTGGTGAAGCCCGCAACGCAAACAGAAGCGATCGTGCAGTACGAAGATGTGACACCGACTTTCGTAGATATTGCCGGCGGGAAACCCATCGCTTCTTTGGACGGTAAGAGCTTTTTACCGGTTCTTAAAAATAAGTCAATCAAAGCCCGTGATTACGCATTCGGTATACACAACAATATACCCGAGGGGCCTGCTTACCCGATGCGCAGTATCAGAACAACACAATATAAGTTGCTGCTCAATCTGACTCCTGACAAGAATTATCATATCAAGTATATGATGAATCCCAATAAAAAAGATAGCTATTGGCATGGATGGGTGGCGCAGGCAGCCGGCAATAAAAAAGATCAGCAATTGATCGATCGCATCGTTCATCATCCGGCCGTTGAATTTTATGATCTTAAAAAAGATCCTTACGAGTTGAATAACCTGGCAGATGATCCTAAGTATAAAACCACTATCCGCGAATACACGGCCCAGCTTCGCAAATGGATGGAGCAACAGGGAGATACCGGCGCCTCCATGGATATTCACTACGAAAAGAAGAAAAACAAATAACAGCAGGATTGCTCAAAACAGAATTGAGCCTGCACGATCACGAAGCACAATGATTCCGTTGTTCCATATGTGATCATCAAAAGATACTATCCCGAAACCCATCGATCCGGTGAAGATCAGATCGATAAAATCAATAAATATTTACGAATGAAACTGATTAAATGGTCCTTCTTTCTTTCTTTGCTAACCCTTGTTTCACTGACGTTACAGGCACAGAAAAAGCCCAATATTATATTCATACTTGCAGACGATCTCGGCTCTTCCGAGTTGGGTAGTTATGGCAACACATTCAATGAAACACCGCACCTGGACCAGCTGGCGGCAGAAGGTATGCGCTTCACGCAGGCTTATTCCGCAGCGCCCATCTGTTCGCCCGCCCGTGCAGGATTTATTACCGGACAATACCCGGCCCGCATCCGGATCACGGACTTCCTGGATAACGAAGCACCGCGCTATCTCGACCCGGCAAAGTATTACACTTTAAATGAAGCCCTGGCAGATGCAGGATATCACACGGGCATCGTGGGAAAATGGCACCTGGATACAAAGTTTAAAAATCCTGTCGGCAACCCGCAACAACATGGTTTTCATGAAGTGATTGGCTCTGAAACCAAGTATATTGCTGACGGAGATTATTTTTATCCCTACGACAAAGTAGCCACTTTTGATACCGGAGAAGAGGGCGAATACCTGACCGATCGCCAGTGTAAAGAGGCCTCTGGTTTTATTGAGCGCAATAAAGATCAACCGTTTTTCCTATACCTGTCTTTCTACAGCGTGCACACCAGGTTGGACGCACCCGAACACCTGGTAAAAAAATACAGGGACAAGTTTGACACAAAGTACGGAGCCGGCGCAGCTGCCAGAACATATGATGCACCCGACAATAACCGTCATGAAGGTAAACACGGCGACAATCCTTACCTGGCTGCTATGATTGAAAGCATTGACAGCGGCGTTGGTGGCATCTTAAAAACATTGAAGAAGCATGGCCTGGAAGATAACACGCTCGTGATCTTCTTTTCAGACAACGGTGGGGTAGCGGGCTTTGCCAACAATGGCGTTTTAAAGCTGGGTAAATCATGGTTGTATGAAGGGGGGATCCGGGAAAACCTGATCGCGCGCTGGCCTGCAGCCATCAAACCCGGCAGCGTGTCTAACACACCCGTTTGTGGTATTGATTTCTATCCTACATTTTTGGAAATGGCCGGAACTAAAAATAAGCCGGGCAACATGGTAGACGGAAAAAGCATTTTAAAAGTGTTTAAAGGACAGCCATGGGAGGGAAGAGATGCTTTATTCTGGCACTATCCTTCTGAAACCGGTAAGTGGGTGCCAAGAATGTGCAGCGCTGTAAGGATGGGGAATTATAAATTACTTTATTTTTACGCGGATGGAAAAACGGAGCTGTATGATTTGTCCAAAGACCCCTCTGAACAAAACGATATCGCTGCCGCACAGCCACAAAAAGTAAAAGAATTAAAAGCAGCCCTGGAGCGTTGGAAAAAAGAAGTGAACGCCGAAGTTCCCAATACACATGCTGTAAAAATTAAAAAGAAAAAAGCCTAAACCCTTCAACGCTTGAAGCCGGGAACAACGATATCGCTTGATAAAGGAGCATTCAAAAAATGGCCCCTGCTGTTCTTGTTGGCTATGGCCATCAGCATAGCGACTACGGCCCAGCAGGTGTTGTTCAGGAATTATAGCGTCAACAACGGCATGTCGTCCAACACGGTATGGAACATCATACAAGACGATAAAGGATATATGTGGTTCGGGACCAAGAACGGACTCAATCGTTTTGACGGGCATACTTTCAAAGTATACCAGGCCCGGATGAATCCGTCACCCACATCGGGTAATAGCTTTATCCATTCCATATGCCGATACGACAGTACGCGTTTTTGGGTAGGAACAGAAGATGGGTTATATGTGCTGGATCTGGTGAAGGACCGGTTTACAAAAATTAAAGCGTTAGGCAGTGACCTGATCTTTTCCATCATCAAAGATGATAAAGGCACGATGTGGGTAGGAACCAGGAGCAGCGGGCTTTACCGGTATGACCCATCGAGAAATCATTTTTTTAATTACCATAAGAATGGCGGTCAACGGGCTATTTCCAATAACCAGGTAAGGAGATTGCAGCAAGACGATGCCGGCAATATCTGGATTGGTACGTTTGGTGAAGGTGTTGATATATTGAACCCGAAAACCGGCGCGGTAACCAATATTAAAGCCGGGACGACCGATCAGCATATCTCCAGTAATTTTATTTTATCGCTTTACAAAGACTTGCGCGGTAATATCTGGGTAGGAACATTATCAGGTGGCCTTGTTTGCTGGAATAAGGAAGAACGCCGTTTCAAAACCTACAAAGCGGGCGGACCGGGTGCTATCAGCGATAATATTGTCCGCGCCATCTATCAGCCCGATGGGAGCAAATTGTATGTCGGCACTGAAAAAGGATTGAACGTGCTCGATATTGCGCAGGATACTTTTCAATACTATACCAATAACACCAATGATCCGTTCAGTATCAGCGATAATGCGGTCTATTCAATCTATCCCGACCGCGAAGGCGGCATTTGGGTAGGGACTTTTTTTGGCGGTGTTAACTATTTCACGGAAGGTGGTCCGGGTTTCAATTTTTATTATCATACCGGCGCTGCGGATGGCTTGTCAGGAAAAGCTGTAAGCTGTTTTTTGGAAGACAAGCCTGGTTATTTCTGGGTAGGCACAGAAAATGGCGGCCTCAACTATTTTGACGCTCATACGGGCAAATTCAAAAGATATCCTTTCAGTCCCCAGCAGGAGAAGTTGTCCTACAGCAACATTCATGCGTTGTATAAGGATAGATCCGGCAATCTGTGGGTGGGTACTTTCAGTGGCGGCCTTAATGTGATCGATCTTAAAACGGGGAAGATTAAGCGTTATACCAGCAATGTAGCCGACCCTAGTTCTCTAAGCAGTAACAGTGTCTATACCATTAATGAAGACCGCAGCGGCAATATCTGGGTAGGCACCGTCAAAGGCCTGAATCTTTACGATAAAGAAAAAGATGCTTTTATAAGGATCACGGGGATGGACCTGCAGAACAGCTGTATCTACGAAGTGTATGAAGACCTGCCCGGTAATATCTGGGTGGCGACTTACGAGAATGGTATTGTCTGCAGGAAAGCCGGTACGTCCGGCTGGGTCCGGTATTCAACGGGAAATTCCGCCATCAGCTCCAACCGCGTCATCTCCTTGCATGATGACGGCGTGGGCAACCTTTGGCTGGGAACAGATGGAGGAGGGTTGAATAAATTCGACATTAAAAAACAATCCTTCACCAGCTTTATGGGAAAGCCGGGAATGGCTTCCGTAGTATTTGGCGTGCTGCAGGATAAAGCCGGCGGATTATGGTTGTCCACCAACGATGGTATCCTTAAATTCTCGGAAGAACCATTCCGCGTTTTATCTTTTGCAAATTCTGGAAACTTCAATAACCGGCTTTATAATTACAATGCCTACTATTGCGGATCTGACGGAAGGATGTTAATGGGCGGTATCAACGGGTTCAGCACTTTCTATCCCAGCCAGTTAAAGCTGGTGCCAGACGAAAACAACCTCGTGCTGACCAATTTCAAGTTGTTCAATAACGAGGTAGCCTTCGGTGAGAAGAAGTCGCCGCTGGCCCAGTCACCGGGATATGCTGATGTAGTAACATTAGCGCATAACCAATCTGTTGTCAGTTTCGAATACGCCGCATTAAATTATACCGATCCCGACAGGATCCAGTATGCTTATAAAATGGAAGGCTTTGATGATAACTGGAACGCCGTTGGTACGCAGCGTAACGCGACTTATACCAATCTGCCGCCGGGTAACTATACCTTTAAAGTGAAGGCCACAGACGTGTATGGCAACTGGAACGACGCGGTCACTGCTATAAAAGTTACGGTGAAGCCTCCTTTTTACCGGACCACCTTCGCTTATATCCTGTACCTGGTATTGATCGCGGTAGGGGTCTGGCTGCTTAAAAATTATTTTAAGAGAAGAGAGCAGCATAAAAATGTGATCCGGCTCGAACGCCTGAAAGCACAGAAGGAGCACGAGTTTTATCAGCAAAAGATTGATTTCTTTACGACAATGGCCCACGAGATCAGGACGCCTTTGTCCCTGATCATGGCGCCGTTAGAGAAGTTGCTGACCATTGAGAACAAGCCGGAAACCGTGCAGCAGCTCAATGTGATGGAGCAGAATACGCAACGACTCTTAACACTCGTGAACCAGTTGCTCGATTTCCGGCGTATTGAGAGCGATATCTATACGATAAAAAAGGAACGGCTGGAGCTGGTGTCCTATATTCAATCATTGTATTCAAGATTTTCACCGATTGCTTCTCAAAAGGGTATCCGCTTCAATATGTCTACCGAGGCCAACCAGCTTCATGTGAATGCCGATGCGGAAGCACTTCAAAAAATATTGAGCAACCTGCTGATCAATGCTTTCAAATTTGCGAAGTCCTATGTTGAGATAAAGATCAGCCTGCCCGATGCACACCAGGAAGCGCAAAAGACAGTGTCTGTCTGCGTTTCAGACGACGGTGTAGGTATTCCGCAAGGAGAATTGCAACATGTATTTACACCTTTCTTCAAAGTGTCGTCGCCGGAACATAAGATCAAAAATATTGGTGGCACCGGAATCGGGCTATCACTCGCCAAGGCCTTGGCAGAAAAGCATGAAGGGGCTTTGCATGTGGAAAGCAGGCCTGGAACACAGACGACCTTTATCCTCACGATACCCTTCGAACAGCGACAAGCGCCCGTTCTTGAAGAAACGGATGAGGCCGGTGCTGATCAGGCTAAGCCCGGCATTCTGATCGTAGAAGACGATCTTAATATGCTGGACTTCATCGTCACTAATTTTAAAGGGGAAGGCTATCATACCTTTTCAGCTACCAACGGCGTGGAAGCCCTGAAGATATTAGAGATACAGCCGGTGGAGCTGGTGTTGTCAGATGTGATGATGCCCGAAATGGACGGGATGACCTTATGCACTAAGATCAAGAACAGCATTGACTTTAGTCATATTCCCGTGATCCTGCTGACGGCAAAAGGCAACAGCGATTCTGAATTGCAGGGGATAGAAAGCGGGGCCGACGCCTATGTGGTCAAGCCTTTCAAATGGAAACATATTACGGCGTTGGTCAGGAACCTCTTAGAGACCCGCTACCGCCTGAAGGAGAAATTTAATCAGCAGCCTCTTGCGGATATCGGCACGATCACCACCAATACCCACGATAAGAAATTTATTGAAACGATCACGGGCATTGTAGAAGCGAGGATCGATGATTACCGGTTGTCCGTCGAAGAGCTGAGCCGCGAGATGTCGATGAGCCGCTCCACATTGCACAAGAAAGTGAAAGCGGTAACGGGTCATGTGCCGAATGAATTTATCCGCCTGGTGCGATTGCGGATGGCCGCGAAGTTGCTGATCTCCGGTGAATACAATATCTCCGAAGTGGGCTACAAGACCGGGTTTAACTCGCCTTCCTATTTTTCACGCTGTTTCATACAACAGTTCAAATTAACGCCCAGTGAATTCCTGGAAAAGTTCCAGGATGGAGATTTTGGCCGCGTAGACGAGCTCCTCGCAAACGATGTTCCGGCGAAGAAAAAATGATTAAGGTTCATACAGAATGAACCCGCCCCAACGGCTCGTAGATGAAAGCTGATGAGTGGTTTTGGGGTCTTGCGGATTCAAGAACACATAAAGCAGAAAAATATAAACGGATGAAACATTTTTTAAAGACAGCTATGCTGCTATGGAGCCTGGGCACATTCGCTGTTCACGCGCAACAGAAGCCGAATATTATAGTGATTGTTGCAGACGACCTCGGTTGGGGCGATGTGGGTTTTCACAACAGTGATATTCGCACACCCCATATCGACCGCCTGGCAAAGGAAGGCGTTGTTTTAGACAGGTACTATGTATCACCGATCTGTTCTCCCACGCGCGCCGGCCTGATGACTGGCAGGTATCCCGAGCGTTTTGGATTGCGTGATAATGTTATTGCTCCCTGGCTGGATTTCGGCATCGATACTACAGAACGTTTTTTGCCCCAGTACCTGGCCGATGCGGGCTATAAAAACCGCGCCGCGATCGGGAAATGGCACCTGGGACATTCGGCAAGAAAGTATCTTCCTTTAAGCAGGGGATTCACCCATTTTTATGGTCACTATAATGGCGCTATCGATTATTTCACGCATGAAAGGGAGGGGGAGCTGGATTGGCATAATGACTGGAATACCAGCTATGATAAGGGCTACTCGACAGACCTGATTAGTGATGAAGCGGTTAAGTGTATCAGGCAATATAAAAAAGACGGACCGTTTTTTCTGTACATCGCTTACAATGCGCCTCACGGGCCGCTGCAGGCGAAGAAAGCAGATCTGCTGAAATATGGCTTTGATCCGTCCAAACCTACGTTTGATGCAAAAGGCCCGAAAGAACAGGGGCACGGTAATACCCGTCGTCAAACCTACTCAGCGATGGTCAGTTGCATGGACGACGGCATCGGGCGCATCCTCGCTGCCCTGAAAGAAGCAGGGGTGGAAGATAACACGCTGGTGCTGTTTCAAAGTGACAATGGTGCAGAGCCTAATGCGGGGGGCAGCAGCGGCGATCTGAAAGGCGAGAAATTCCAGGAATGGGATGGCGGTGTGCGCGCGACAGCCGTGATTAAATGGCCTGACGGTTTCAAAGGCGGATGGAAGAGTGAGCAGCTTTGTGGTTATGTAGATGTGTTGCCCACGCTGTGTGCGGTAGCCGGTGTGCAAGCTTCCGCCGGCAAAAAGAAAGATGGCATGAATATTCTTACTTCTTTAAAGAACCGGCAAACGGTTATGCGCGATCTCTACCTCGGACATGGTAGTTTGATCTCCGGAGACTGGAAGATCGTAAAGGCCAATAGCGGCAATGAAAAGATGAAGCATACCGAAGATGTATTGTACAATATCGTAACGGATCCCTTTGAAAAGAAGAATGTCCGCAATGCCAACCCCGACAAATACCGCGAATTGGCAAACCTGGTACAACCCTATGACGAGATAAAAAGCTCTGTTCAGGTGCCTCCCTATGGCCAGGGGCGTAAAACCTTTAAAGCGCCTGCTGAATGGAATATTAAAAAGTAAACGCTGGTGGCGTAGTTTATAATCAGGTGGGCCTTTCAGGTCTTGATAACACATTGCCACGATTGGATCTGTTGCGTTACCTCGTTGGATTCCTTTAATAAGAAGTGAGAATGTTATTAGTTTAAGATCTTTATATACAAGTGAAGGCCCGCCGGAAGCGGGCCTTACTGTAATGTATGGGACAATGGGGGATTAAATCGATCAGTCAATGGAACTCATGACTTTTTTCATAAAGCCATTGAGCGCATCTTTTTCAGACTGCCCTGCGGCGATCATTTCGTGCACTTCAATCGCACCGCAGCAATTGGATATCAGCTCGCCGATCACATCCAGCTCTGTTTCTTTAAGCGATGAAGCTTCGCTGATAGCTTCCAACACCACAATCGTCTGCTCAATTTGCTCAGGAGAACAGTGGCGTTGTATCTGTCTAATTACCGGTAACTTCATGGATAAGTGTTTTTAATTGTTCTTCTTTATTCGTTTGCACCTGGCTGAGCAGCGATCCGTTGCTGAATCCTGCAAATGTTGGCAGGTTGTTTACCGACGCCAGTTTGCGGCTCAAGGGAAACTTCTCCGCGTCGGCTATCACGAACACAACCGGCTCATGCTCGCCCGACAATCTTTTAAATTTAGGTTTCATCAGGCGGCAGTTTCCACACCATCCTGCAGAATACTGTACCACCACCTTAGGATGTTGGGCAACAATTTCCTGAAGATTATCACTTTCTAACTCTATTAACATATCGCTCTGTTTTAGTTTCTTGAAAAATATTCAGCAACGCCCTCGTTGGTTGCTTTCATCGCCTCTTCACCTTCTTCCCAGTTGGCAGGACATACCTCGCCAAATTTCTCGACATGCAACTGGGCGTCCAGCAGGCGGAGGTATTCGTCGATGTTACGTCCCAATGGAAGATCGTTGATTGATTCGTGCCTTACAATACCTTCTTTGTCAATCAGGAAAGTGCCGCGATAAGCCACGGGCGCGCCGTTGAAAGACCACTGGCCGCTCTCGCTGTCAAAAGAATAAGCTCCTGCCAGCACGCCGTAATTCATTGAAATTACTTTGGATGCATCAGCGATGATCGGGTAGGTCACGCCTTCAATGCCTCCGTTTTCTTTAGCCGTGCTCAACCATGCAAGATGTGTTTCTTCGGTGTCGGTAGAACATCCGATCACAACGGTGTTTCTTTTCTCGAATTCAGCCAGCTTTTCCTGGAAGGCGTGAATCTCTGTAGGACATACAAAGGTGAAATCCTTAGGGTAGAAAAACAGAATGACGTGTTTCTTTCCGATGTACTGGTCGAGGGAAAAATTGTCAACAATCTCTTCTCCGTTAATAACTGCACCTGAAATGAAGTGCGGGGCTTTTTTACCTGTTAATGCCATGTTGAATAAAATTTAAATGTTAGGTTCATTCAATGGCAGCGATCGTTTTATGCCGCGCAAAAGTATTCATTTCAGGAGCTGGTACAA
Organism: Niabella sp. ZPM-14; assembly: GCF_055693045.2. Lineage (NCBI taxonomy): Bacteria > Pseudomonadati > Bacteroidota > Chitinophagia > Chitinophagales > Chitinophagaceae > Niabella > Niabella sp. ZPM-14. The sequence goes on along the minus strand of NZ_CM181148.1, from coordinate 476,839 downwards.
AAGGAATGGCTGTAAATCTTCATTGTATTTTCCGATTGTCTTATAGATAAAATCTATTCCTTGATCATACATCATAGATTATAATAATGATATTATTGCTGATGAAACCGGGCGTTGGCCAGCTCCATATTCACCATCGCACCTGCCAGGTTCCCGGTAGCTACGGCGTTGGACACGGCGCGCATGGGGCTGGCACAATCACCGCAGGCATACACGCCCGCCACAGCTGTTTTCTGAAAATTGTCCACGCTGATGTGACCGTTTTCTGTAAGCGAGCATCCCAGCGATTCCGGAATAGTTGTATGCTGACTGAATGGCGCAGCTGCATAAATCGCTTCGAAAGAAACGGGATCGGCGCCATCGAAATGGACCTGTTTCACATGTCCATTTTCATGATCGATCTTGCGGACGGGCTGCTCAATCACCGATATCTGGTTGCGTTGCAGCAGGTCTGACTGTTCAGCAGTGAACTCGGATGGACCATTGGTCAAAATCGTGAGTTGGTCCGTCAGGTTGCGGACTAATGAAGCGAGGTGCATGGCCCGCTCGCCTTTCACCATGATCGCTGTAGGCGCGTTTCTGAATTCGTACCCATGGCAATAAGGGCAATGAATGACGGATATACCCCAGCAGGCCGCCAACCCATCAATGGCCGGTAACTCGTCTTTAATGCCTGTTGCGAAAATGAGCTTTTCAGAGTAGATCTTTTTGCCGCCCGCAGTAATAATCTCAAAACCATCGTCCCACTTCCGGCCGTCTGTTGCGATGTCTTCCAGTAAGGATATCGACGGATACAAAGCCACTTGTTCCCGCGCCAGCGCTGAGATAGCTGCTGGTGTGGCACCGTCCTGCGTAAGAAAATTGTGAGAGTGAGGTGTCTGCCTGTTGCATGGCTTTCCTTCATCAATGATCAACACCTGTCTTAAAGACCTGCCCAAAGACATAGCTGCCGAAAGACCTGCGTAGCTGCCTCCGATAATGATCACATCGTAATTTGACGATTTCATACTTTTTCGATTGTGGAGGCAAAGTTAGGTAATTGTATGTGAAAACGCAACTATGTTGCATTTTTTTGGTGCATAACATTTTTATCCTGAGCGCTGTTTAAACTTTTTTCATGCTGCGAAAGGGACGGAGCCGGATCATGTGTGTCAATAAGAGCGATATTTCATACCGGTCTTTGTGGCTTCAGCGGCCCCGCACTAATTCCTGGCACTGGTAGCGCTTTCTCATCCGATGATTGGATTGGCGCTCGCGTACAGAAACGGTCTGACGGTCTCCGTCTGACCGGGTTAGCTGGGATTTCTTCCCGTCCGTCCCGGCACGGGCGGGCGCTTCGCTTCAGTTTGAATGAGGATATTATTGTGAAATGTTCTGCTGAAAAATATTCAAAGGGTTAAACAACTTCCTACTCTGCGTGCTTTTCGGTAAAAAATCACATAAAAAGAAAAAATGTTATGCACCCTGCATTTCTAATTATGACCTGGCTTACAGTGAAGGATGTTTCAGCGCTTCAATGATATTTCCCGCGGTCATAGCCGTCATCCCATGCTGAGCAGCGGCATTGTCCCCAGCCAGCCCATGAAGATAAACGCCAATGATAGCTGCGTTTTCGGGCGTGTAACCCTGCGCCAGCAGCCCGGTAAGGATTCCGGTCAGTACATCGCCGCTTCCACCTTTGGCCATACCAGCGTTCCCGGTAGTGTTGAAATAGCCTTTGCCAGAAGGCGTTGCAATAAGCGTGTGATGACCTTTTAACACGATGACCACAGACAACTCCTTTGCCTGTTGCAAAGCGTTGTTGATTCGTTCCATATCATCTTTTTGATCGCCAAACAGGCGACTAAACTCTTTGGGATGTGGTGTAAGAATCGTTTGTGGCGGCAGACTTGACAGTACTTCCTGTTGCGACGACAAAATGTTCAATGCATCGGCATCGATCACCAGGGGCTTTGCGTGATCGCGGATCAGATTCAATACCATTGATTCGGTTGCCGGTGCTGTGCCAATGCCCGGGCCAATACCAATGGCAGCGTAAGGTGTAAGATCATACTCAATGTTAGTAACAATGTTGGTGTCGGTGTCAATGCGACACATGGCTTCCGGCGCACTGATCTGCAGGATGTCCACGCCGTTGGAAGGTACATGTATAGTAACCAGACCGACGCCGCTACGCAAGCAAGCTTTGGTGGATAATACGGCTGCGCCCATTTTACCATAACTGCCGGCAATGATCAACGCGTGCCCGAAAGTTCCTTTGTGGGAAAAAGCGTTGCGGGGTTTGGTCAAGGAAGCCACCAGCTGGGCATTGACCAGCTCGAACTGCGTGTCGATCGTGGCCGGATATCCCGGATGCAATCCAATGTCTAATACATGTACCTGCCCGAAATGCTTTTCGTTTTCAGGTAACAGTAAGGCTATTTTAAGGCATTGAAAGGTGAGCGTGTGTTGTGCGTTGATCACCGTACATCCCCGGACTGACCGATCGTTTGGAAGCCCGGAAGGCAGATCGATGGATATGATATCTTGTGTCAGGCGGTTAAGATGTTCGACTAACTGTTTCGCCAGTCCTTCAAGCGGACGGTTTAAACCTGTTCCAAACAAAGCGTCTATAATAACGTCATCTTTTGATAGGGATAAGGAACCGCCTGCCTGCCATTGATTAATGGGAATAGCGGGTAAGCCGGTCAGCCGTTGGTAATTAGTCGTAAAGTCACTGCTACCGGTGCCCGGATTGTTTAAAAGAATCACCTGCACCCTGTGTCCGCCCTGATGAAGCAGGCGGGCGATGGCCAATCCGTCGCCGCCATTGTTACCGCTGCCACACACGATAACAAAGCTGCGGTGAGCGTAACGCCTCATAATCCAGTCCACACAGGCGCCGGCCGCGCGCTCCATCAGGTCGATTGAAGCGATCGGTTCATGCTGCATCGTAAATGTATCCCAGGCTTTGATCTGTTCTGTTGTCAGCAGTTTCATACAAGTGCTTTATACCCATAAAGGTAAAAGGTTTCTCTCTTTAAGGTGCACCTGGTTTTACGGGAAGACAGCCACGGTATGCTTTAGACCAACGAGACCGGCGAAGCCGATGAAGTCAGTCTATTACGCTTTCTTTTTCGTGGAAGATTTTCTGGAAGTGGTCGTTGTCTTTTTGGATGAGGGCTTCGTTGTTTTGGACGAAGTCTTTCTGGCAGGCGATTGGGGCCTGGCTTTAGAGTTGACCGCTGCTTTCTTTACCGGAGGTTTGGTTACCTTTTTAGGAACTATCACCGGCGCCGGAGCGGTAGCTTCTTCGTCTACAAACGGATCGTTTTGCAGATAATCACCAAAAACATTATAAGCATACTTTGCCACTGTGTAGATATTACTATTGTATTGATTGCCCAGTATAACGATCACCGCTTTTTCATCCAGTAAACGGGCGAAGGCCGGATTAAAGCCATGCCATTTACCGTTGTGATAGATGACCTTTTTGCCATTGGATAAGGTTAGCATGCGCCACCCTAATCCGTAGTTGTGCGTAGACGGTGTTTCATTGCTCATCGGTTGATAAGCTGAGTCGAGCAATGATTGCCGGATAAATTGCTTGGTGTATAAAGCAGCATCCCATTTCAGCATATCGCGGGGCGTGCTGTAAATATTCTTATCGCCATAAGTATGATCAAAGATGTCCTGGTCCCATAAAGCGCCTGATGGTTTGTAAGACATGATCACCCGGCCGCTGTCAGTAGGAGTGTATACAAATGTATGGTCCATGCGGAGCGGCTTAAATATCGTCTCAGCCATGTATTGCGGATAAGGCTTTCCCGACATCTTCTCGATGATCAGAGCCAGCAATACATAGTTAGTGTTGCAATAGCTGAAATGCGTACCCGTCCTGTAGCTGAGATCGGGTTTGTATTTGATCATAAAGTCGAGCACATCCTGGTTGGAGACCATTTGGCTGGCCGGCCATTTTTCTTTGTCTTCCATTATGTACAGGTAATTGGGCAGGCCACTTCGATGGCTCAGCAAATGCCTGACGGTGACGCCGGGGTAGGGGAAGGCAGGAAAGAAGCGCGTCATATCATCATCCAGGTGAATCTTGCTCTGTTGCACCAGCTTCAGGATGGCGACGGCAGTAAAAGGTTTACTGGTCGATGCCAGGTGAAAGGAAGTGCTGTCTGTGATCGGTGTCGTTTTGGCTCTGGGATCAGTAAAGCCTATATATTTTTCGTAGACAATATTTCCTCCTTTGGCAACGATGATAGCCCCGTTAAAATTGCGATTGATGAGCTTTTGATCGAAGAGATGACTGAGCCGGTTGGTGTAGGTAGCCAGCTCCGCTTCCGGTATTTTTTCCGGGGGCGGAAGTTTTACAAAAACTGAGTCGGTACGGGTCACTTTGGGTTCAGCAGATTCAGATTTACAACCGAACAATAATACAGCCAGGCAAAGAGGAATAATGTATCGTCTCAAGATGCTACTTTTTTTAAGCCGCAAATGTAAATGTATAGGTATCTAAAACCCTAAAATTTGATAAATATTTGATGGATTTTAACAGAGAAAGTTTTATTACGCATATAAAAGCGCCGAAGGCTGTTTTCCTGATACCTGACCAGTGAGTGCTGCATTGTATTGGCATTCTGAAAAAGACCAACTGTATTAAAGGGTCTTTTTCAAGGTGCCGGTCATGAGCTTCGCTGACGAATGATCTTTTTGGCTCGTGAGATAAAAGCGGGCGCTGCATCAGGCAGGCGCATCTCGATGATGGTGTGCAGCTCCGGTAGTATTTCAGGATACACTTTACCCAGTTTGGATAAGATGCCTAATGCGAATGCCTGGGCCGCGATGGCTTCATCAGGATCAGAGATAAAACGAAAGCAGGCATCCATGATTGTTCCGTGATGCACTTCGGGCAATGTCTCCAATTGGTCAAACGCGCGTAAGATATTTCTCCGGATAGCTGCCGGCCGGTTGCCGGCGTTGAGTTCGGCAAGTAGCAGGGGATAATGTTTGTTGATCAGCGGGGGGTGATTGGCTACGCAATAACTCAGGGGCCAGGAAGCGCGCTGTGTGATCCGTTGATCGCCTTCTAAGAAAAGTTTCAGGAGTTGGTTGAAACGTTTTTGATCCTTGCCCACCCAGTGAACGATCTCGTTTGCCTGTTGTTTGGTATAGGGCATTTCCAGTATTGACAGCAGATTCATGCAACCAAAATAAATAACTTTCAAAGTTTTTTTAAAAATGTTTGGCAGTAATCAAAAAGCGATTATATTTGCACTCCCAATTTGAAACGGATTGGTAGTTCAGTTGGTTAGAATGCCGCCCTGTCACGGCGGAGGTCGCGGGTTCGAGTCCCGTCCAGTCCGCTCCTTCTTCAAAAGAAGTGTATTGAAAGTCAGCGTAAATCGCTGACTTTCTGCATTAAAGGGAGATAGCCCCCGTAAGTTTAAGTGCGCATAAGTAGGCGTAAATAGTAAAATGTTATACGTTTTGCTCCACAACTGCTCCACGCGTGCTCCACACTTTTTAAAGAAAAATTTATGGAAGCTATTAACATTTATCCGGAGCTCAGCGCTCCTAACAAAGCTGGCCTATGCCGCCTTTACATCCGTTTAGATTACCAACGCAAACATGTCGGAATTGATAAGATCCGTCACCGAGTAAGCAAGTCTGATTGGGACCCCAAAAAACGGAGATTGTCTTCCGGGGCCGCCAATGCCAACATGATCAACGCTATCCTGGATAGTCGGATTGTGAAGCACACGACTTTCGTATTAAAGCGTCAAACATTCGGGCTACCTATTAACGAATCCGTGCTTTCCGTGTATCTCAAAAGCAACTCTGCGTTTGAAAACTTTTATGAATTTGCCGAACACATAATCAATACGAAAAGATTGAAGGATGGAAAGGAATATTCCGAGGATACCAAGCGCAGATATCGTGATGAGATTAAACGAATGCAGATCTACGTGCCGGTATTGCATTTCAACCAGGTGACTGTCTCATTCCTCGAAAAGTATAAAGTATGGCTTCAGCATGGTTATAAAAAAAAGGATCACTCGCATCTTGAGAAAAACAGTATCTGGAAAGCCCTGGGGTTTGTAAGGATGGTCTATAATGAGGCTATAAAAGCAGATGTTATTATTCCTGATGAAAATCCTTTTAAGAAGTTTGATGTCGGATCCTACGAACAGAACCTGGATAATATCAAATGGCTTGACATTAAGCAGGTAGATGCTATTGAGAATTTACTTCTAACGAACGTCAACCTTTCTTATAAGGCCAAAGCCATCGGCTGGAGATTCCTTGCCATGTGTGTATCCGGCATGCGTATTTCAGACGCAATGATTCTCGATGACTGCTTCTTTAATGATGTCGGTGATCTCCAGTTCAATCCGCACAAGACCAGGCGCCATAACAACACGGCCAACATTCCCCTTACAACAGATCGCCAGCGGCGATACATTCAGAAAGCTATTGAATACAAGTTGCCGCCGGTGAGCGCCAAAAATTATCGGACCACATTTAATAATCATCTAAAAATTTTGGCGGCGCACGTCGGAATCACGATGAATCTCACGAGCCACGTTGGGAGGCACACCATGGGCGGTTTAATAGTCGATGCCGGGATTGAGGACCGGCCGGCCATGGCGATGCTGGGTGTAAAGTCAAAAAAGACGATTGAAACCTATCTGCATTTGAAACAGGATAAACTCAGGCAGGAGGCGTCGAAATTGGGCAATGTTATGTAGGCTGGCTGAATAAGCTGAGTAAAGCCTAAAGGATCGCTACAGTGTCAACTTAAATCGGGCTCCCATCTTAATATCTATCAACTGTCTTTTCGAATGTGCTTAAATTAAACGGCTTTTCAATATATGCATCGGGGTAACAAGTACCATTTGATTCCTGCCGGTATGTAGTCAACATGATTATGGGAATGTGCTTTGTCTCTGACCGCTCTTTCAATTCCTTGCATAGATCTAAACCGTTTCCATCAGGTAACTGAACGTCCAGTAAAATTAAATCTGGCATCTTTTTTCCAATTTCTGATCTAAAACATTTCATCGTTTTGCATGGGAAAATTTGAAAAGGCTTTGCTTCGAAAATAAGTTGCATCGCGTCAAGAATATATTTATTGTCGTCGACAATTAGTATTGATTTTTGATACATGTTACGCACGGTGATTTGGAAATCAAAAATCATGTAATTTCCCATTACCTAACTAGAGCAGAATTTAAAAACCCTCAACGTAGTTGAGGGATAAAGAAGCATACTCTATTATAGACAGGTATAGCTCGCACTAATTTACAGTTTTATTTTCATTAAATCGTAGCTTTTATCAGCCTTCTTAATCTCTGGCTACGTTGAACGGCTTTAAACAAGAACACTAGCTTTCCTCGTTAGGATCCCGTTAAGCTTCCGGAAGTTCCATGCGTATTTATCATCTTTGCCTAAACTACATGCCAAAACCTTGCAAGAATAGCTACGTAAAAAGCACAAAACCATTGGGTTTTGTGCTTCAACAGGATCTGTTAGAGAATTATCTTATCGCTGAAACTACTTGTGAATAACTTGCTTTGCCGTCCTTGTCCACTTGTTTAACACGGACATATATTTTTCCTTCATAGCTCGAGATTGCATCTTTAGAACGAGTACAACTGTATAGGATTGAGCTAATAGAAATCAGCAGCAGGAATGAAAATAAAAGTTTTCTTTTTCTGAACAAGCCTCCAGCAAAAAACAAAAGAAGGGAAGCGCCCGCTATGGCAACACCATTAAGCGATACACTTTCTTCATAGTTTAAGCTCGCATCTGAATTGCCATCAACGGCTTTTGAAGCAACTGTTCCGATCTTAGTGAATTTTTTGCCATCGGCAGAAGCTTCAATTTCGAAATGATCATTATTGGTTTCAGTAAGTGACTGCCAGTTGACGGTCAGGATGTTGTTCTGCACCCTCGCCGACAGGCTGCCAAATTTCACGGGAAGTGCTACGTTAAATGCTTCGTAAGCACCCATATTCACGATGCTGTTTTGTACGCGGGGGTTTCCGGAAATATCGGTAGTACCGTAATTGCTGGAATAGGCATTAGAGCCCGCATCGTTTGCCGGACTGCTGGGCCCTTGCAGGCTATAATTGCCTTCTGTAGTAGGTCCCGCGGTAGTGGCAGGCACCGGCGCGACGAACTGTGGATCAGCGTCGATGTTGTTTCCTCCATTGGTACCAAAGCCGGTTGCCCAGGCAGCGCTGCCTCCGCTACCCTGTACCAAAGAGCTGGTGAAGGTCATGCTGGACGAATTGATCACATTCGGGCCTGTGGTAGCATTGTTGCCATACACAATGGTGTTCCTGATCTGGGGTTGAAAGGTTGCAACACTTGTTCCGTTATAGATACCACCGCCGCTTGTTGCAGCATAGTTGCCGGCGATGGTGGTATTGGTAAGTGTAAGGCTTCCGCCTGAATTGCTGGTCGTAACGTAAATACCACCCCCAGTTCTTGCGCTGTAATTTCCACTGATCACCACGTTATTCAAGGTGGGGTAGGCATTGTCCCTGTTGGAAATACCGCCTCCTTCCGAAGCCGATCTGTTGCCGCTGACAAAGACACGGTTTAAAGTAGGGCGAGCCGAATGATTCATGATACCGCCGCCACCATAACCGACGGTTGCATCTGTTGCTGTGTTTCCAATAACTCTAACATCATTTAAGACAGGGTTAGCATTCAGGTAGTTATATAAACCGCCCCCTCTTCCGGCTGTATTGCCTTCAAAAAGCACACTGTTTAAAGTGGGGCTGGTGCTGTTATTGTAGATACCGCCCCCCGCGACAGCCGTGTTATTTCTGAAAATAACATTAGTAAGAATAGGGTCTGAAGGACCTGCGCCACCCTGGTTAAACATAGCGCCACCATTTGCCGAACTGGAATTATTTTCAAAAGTGACGTTGTTTAAAGTGGGACTTGATGCGTTAATGTTATACATCGCTCCACCGTTGCTGGTAGCAACATTATTTCTGAATACCACATTGGCGAAGGTCGGGCTGCTATAGGCGTTATAAATACCGGCACCGGTAGCTCCTCTTCCGTTAGCGATGATCAGGTTACTGAAGCTGGCATCACCATGAACAGAAGTGGCACCACCCAGATTGTTTTCTATGTTTCTGGCAGTAGTATTCGTCAGAAAAAACCCGTCCAGTACAGCAGCTGTTGATAGCGTAGTGTTATTGCTGATCGTCGGGCTGCCGTTGCCGTTCAGGCGACTACTGTCAGCGGCGGCCGTTCCGATGACGCGCTGACTCAAAGAAGTTTCAGTGCCCTGGAAACTTCCATAGATTTTTACGCCTTCCTTCATACGCAGGAGAAAGGTTCCCGACGTGCGGGTGTAAGTGCCTTTTGCTACAAAGATGGAATCTCCCGCAGCGGATGCAGTGATCATCGTTTGTATACTGGCAGAGGCATTAGCCCAAGAGGAACCATCACCCGTGCCGGTCGGCGCAGGTTTTACGTATCTCGTTGTTTGAGCAATTGACGCGAAGCTGATAAAACCAAATAACAAAAAGAAAAGGGATTTTGCTTGATAGCTGTTCATGAATTATAGTTTAGAATAGTTGAATGAATATGGTCATATTTTCAATCCTGCAACCGAGAAAGTTTGCTTTGATTTTGTTCTTTTTATTTAAAAATTAAGTTTGATGCAGAACCTCAGGGCCGTTGTTTACAAAGCTATTCACAACACGACTAATAATGTAAGCGATTCGATGGGCAGGCTAAATTTTTCGATAGAATAGCCATTTTCTAGGTTTAGAGCTGAGATAAAGAAGCCGTTTTGATAATTATCGGATAGAAAGAGCATTCTATTACTTATGAAAACGTCCAACTACTATTGTGGGAAAGGGTAACCTTTGTGCTACTCAAATATACCCACTTATATGTTTATTGCATTAAAAAAAGTGCCGGCAAAAATACCGGTGCGAACTCTCAATGAAATTAATTCACCCAACTAATTTAGTGCCTTTTGTCCTCAAAATAGAAGCCCCTAGCAAGAATACCAGGGGCAATTTTCTAAATTATAACATATTCTCAAATATAAGAACATTGAAGTGATTTGAAATCGATATATAGCGACGCAATAACATTCATTGAGAGGCGAGCCTCTCATTGATATGTAGATCTGGAATGTCTGCAACCTTTTGCAAAAACGTATAAAAAATATTTTCACTTTCAGATGAAAATATCCCTAAAAAATGCCCACGGCAAAATGCCGAGGGCTGGACTATTACTAGTTGAGAGCTAAAATATTAAATAATGAAACGCCTCGATAAGAATATCAAGGCGAATATGTTTAAATAATGCAATTTGTACATAAGCCAAGGTAACGTTTTCTACTGTTATAAGTTGGGATTGACGTAGTCAAGGCGTTGAAGTAGTGAAATGACATCCCCCGGTAAGAATACCAGGGGATGTTACTACTCTAATAACCTATTCCGTCAAATATATGAAAAATATATAAATTCATAAAATGATATATATAAATATTTTTCTACACTTGTCTGTTACTTGGTTGGGCATATAACCATTTGCATACCGGTATCCGCTCTTAAAATATTCTAGAGCGTACCGTGGAAGCGCTCATTTAGGAAACTGCTTATTGCGTATTAAAATCAATCCGAAAAAAATGATTTTTATTTTTTATATATTTGATTGACTAAACCGATCAAATGCTAGACATACCAAATCCAAAATACCTATCCAGTAAAGCGAGCCAGATAGAATATTACGACCTATCGGATCATATTGGTCGTACCGTTAGTAATCTACCAAAAGATCAACGAATACCGTACTTAAAGGCCGCTGACCTTTCGGATCTATCCCTAATTATATTATTTCTCCGTGCGCTTAAACGCGACGATTATGAAACATGCGCTGCGGCGGATGAGTTACTTGAGCAGCGAGGGCTTGAGGCGTCAGATAATTAATAAAGCACGCATCAGTTAGGGGAAAAGCTATAGGAGAACATTGAGGAAAAAGTTGATCAGGAAAAGGATCCAATGCGGTTTGCTTAATTAAGAAAGCGCCGGCAAGAATACCAGCGCGAACTCTCGAAGATTATTCACTAGCTAATTTAAAACTTTTGATGAAATAAAAAGCCCCGGCAAGACTACCGAAGCTTAACATCTAACTTTTTTATGAAAATCATTTGAATAAATAGCCCCCGGCAAGATTACCAGGGACGAGTTTTAAACTTTAATTTCCTGTCACTAAATTAGCACTTTCAACTGTTTTTAGGAACCATCATAAGTAGATTGACGCAGCCTCTACTTTTTCGACGCACAAAAGACACCACTGGCTTGATTTAGGCTGACTTTCAAATAATTAAGAGTCAATTTAAATAATTATTGATATTTTCGATTTGTGGCAAGGCTATTTATGAGATAATTTTTAACAACTTAACACAACCAACTATGGCTACACAAAAAGCAAGCCCTTTACCAAAACCTATTATTGTAAAGGCAGCCAAAAAAAGAAAGTCGAATGTGAACGACTTTAAACTCACCGCAAAAGTAGTAGGCAAATACGACGAGCCCAAGCAAACACTTACCGCTACAGTACAAGTCAAACTTTCAACGCCTATAGGGAATTTACCTATATTGAATAAAAAGTTTTCAACGAAAATACCTCTGAAAAAAGAGGTGGTTCTTTTTACTGAAAGTATCGTAGAAGAAAACGGCGCTTATCAAATCAAGCTAATTGGGAAAGTAAAAATGGACACTATAAAAAGTGGAAATTTAATATTGAAAGCTACCGGCGCAGTTTATGTGTTCGGCTTCCCAGTGACAGTTACTGAATCTCTCACTCAACCTTTTAAACTTTAAGAGAAGTTGAGACATAGCCTTGCCATTTTTTTACGATAAAGAAAAAATCCTATAAGCAATCAGTTCCCACATTTAAAAACGGGAGCATTGTCCTTCATAGCCATGAGACCATCCCAAGTAAAAATTTCCCAGCTTGATAAATTCTTTTCTGGAATTAATATTCCGAAGGTTGTGAAGATAGACGCGGACACGACGCATAATGATGCAGCGAAGTTCGTGGCAGAAAATATCGAGCTCTTAAAAAACAAAGAAATGAGCGATCTGGTCGCCAGCTGCAGGTTTGAGATGTTGGTGGCACTGAGGAGGCTGTTTTGGATCCGGTGAAATAATCCTATCTTAGGGAGCCTAAAATTATTTTGTATGATGCCAAAATTAACGACCGACAGCAATGATCATAGAATCATGGATAAATATATGGTTGACGCCAGGGAGAAGGCGGCAAAGGAAAAAGAAAAGAGAGATAAGGAAACTTCAAAGGCACATGCGAAAGCAAAAAAGCTTATTGAAGAATCGCGGGAAAAGAGGCGTAGTGAGAAATTAGACACGCATCGATATAGAATCCCTCTCATAATATCTGTTGCATCGTTAGCGATCGCTCTGATTTCGCTAATATTGCAATTTAAACTTTAACAACCAAGTACATTCGATAAATTCCAAATTTTATATAAACCAAAACAGATTATGCTTTTTAGGTTACTTCTCTCCAAAGCCATGTTATTAGCCGTAACCATCTGCCTCGGGCAATCGGATAAAGCTGATAGAGGGTTTTCCTTTTACATCGCTTATTCAACCAATAAAACTGCGCACGGCGGATTAGGCTATGTTAAAGGCAAGAATGCCTTCTCCCTAGGAGTTGCATCGCAGCAAAATGGACAAAAAGGAAAGTCTGTAAATGAGCGTTTGTCCAATTATGGTGACACTCAGTCTGGGACCGGAGATTATCTGCAAACAATAGATGGTACTTTTGAGAGATTTTTAAGCAATTCTATTGCGCTTGGGATAGTTGGGTCAGTCGGGTATAGAAAGTACTACACGAATTATCTGGATGGTCGCTTTACTGATGATTCTTATCACTACGTAAAAAGTAAACGGACAGTTGGAGGATTTGGTGGATATGTAGCATATTACTTTGGCGGCGCAATAGGGATATCCGTAGGTTATCATTCTCTTAAGGAAGCATCGCTCGGTGTTCATGTGCGGCTGGCCAATTAATAATTTATAACAAATTGATTATTTCAATTGACCGATTTAAAAAATAAGATAGAATCTATTTTAAAATTTCTAAAGGATCATGGACATTCCCGGGCCATGATTGAGGATGCATTGGGTTATTCTGAAAAATCCATTACTCAGAACCTGTCTAAAGGCGGCAGTTTGAAACTTCTAAAAGGAATCGAATTATACAAAGAAGCAAGGTTGCAAAATGCAACCACTGTGTTGGAGGATTCAAAAGAATCTCACTCGGACATTATTCCAGTTTCGACCCTAGAATATCTTACGGACAGGGTTAAGTACTTGGAAGCGCAAAACGAAAGCTTAAAAAGAGCTCTGGCTTCGGATAGTAAGCACATGGCGAGTCATTCCGGGTCTAAAGGGCGTGGAGAAGCAGAATCGGCATAAATTCAAATAAAAATACTTGGTAAAACAATGATGCCCAAATGAAAAATATCACATACTTAACTGTTTTAGTACTGGTTATTTTCACATCCTGCTCGGGCGGTGATGAAAAGGTTCCAGCGAAGAGCTCCTTACAAGAGAATATCAAAACGCACCTTTTTAATATTGGTAAAATTTCACTTGAGTCTTATGAGCCGGTGCAAACAACAGAAAAGGAGTTATTGACTATTGAAGATTCGTTCACACTTAGGGAAATTTATGACCACATAAGCCCAGCACCCGCTTGGGGTGAGGAAGTGACATTCCAAACCGTCATGCCTAATCCCGATTCGGTACTGAATAGATACTATTCAGTGTATCATGAGTACGCATCGGAAGGGATCAGACGGGCAGCATGGATTTACCTGGACTCTACCGACAAGATAGTTTTAGTTGACTTTTTGAAGTGAAAGGGACCGGTGCTGATGGGATGATCTTGAATCCCTGAGCGCATGCAAATACTAATCTTAATGACAATAGCTGAAAAAATATTATTAATTAGGAAAGCCAAAGGCCTGACGCAAAAAGACATGGCCGCATTGCTGGGCATGTCGTACCAGGCAGTTCAAGCCATTGAGGTCGGTCGGAATAAGGAGCTGACACAGGGCTTTATTGCGGCTCTTGTTTTCAAAATGGGCGTTAATCCTTATTACATCCTGGGCGACGACCCAAAGGAGGCAATGTTTGCCCCGGATAACAAGAAGCTTCGCTCAGTGTTGGCAAAATATGAGTCATTAGTGGACAAGCTCAATAAGCTAAAAATAGGGGAAGATTAAGATTTTGCCCCACAGTTCTTTAACTTAATATTGATTTATAATTACTTACGTGGGTCCGGACGCGACCCGTCCAGTCCGCAAAAGCTTCACAGAAATGTGAAGCTTTTTTTATGTGCGGTGGTGATTCCGAAAGGGTATCGAGCGTAGGCGGGTCTGATGTGATACGTGATTATTTTCTTTGCGAAGAATAGTATTTGTTACGGAGACGGTCGAAAGACAGAGGCTGTCGGAGTGATGTTTGAAAGTGTGAAAGATGAGCACTATAAAAATAAAAATGAATTGGCAACGCAAAGGGGCAGCAACAAAAAAGCCCAGATTATTCATCGTAATAATTTGAGCTTTTTTGATACTGTAGACCTGATGCGTGTCAAGCTGCAGTTGCAGAAAACCAAAGAGAAAATATTAAGAGCTGAGGAGCAGCAATTATTGACACCGGTAAGTACCCAAACTTTTGCTAAGGTGATGGGCCGATTAAAGTCGGATGAGAGCCGACTATAAACTCAGCTTGCAGATCTCAATACCGGTGCTGAGCGATATGAAAAGATAAAAAAGGATCTCTTACCTTATTTAACGAACCTTTTTAAGTTGGGATTTGGCCCGTCAACAGATTGCGGTTAATAGCTGGTTCTCCCGCTCCCTATCTTTCGACGGCAAAATTGGGCGAACCACAAAACTACATCCTGCGTTTAGCCATAATGTATTGATATTAAAAGAAAAGGACTGCTCAAAGTTGAACAGCCCTCAATGAATTTGGGACTTTCTCCCAACAGTAGCGGAGATGGGAGTTGAACCCATGACCTCAGGGTTATGAATCCTGCGCTCTAACCACCTGAGCTACCCCGCCAATGGGCGGCAAAAATAGAGATATTCTTTCTAATTATGAAACCTGTTTGCATAATTTTTTTATGTCAAAAAATGGACGGCTTTACAGGGCAATGGCCACATGAACCATAAAGCGATCCTCCGCCTTTACAATGCCGTTCGCCAGGCGCTGCGACAGTGGCGTCTGGAAATTGGCGCCCACTGCAAATTTTCCGATACCCGTCTCCAACCCGATCGTCCCCGATAACAATCTGCCGCCGGATACCGTTACGTTAATGTCTTCATCGGTGTCGGTTCCGGAGGTTTCATATTGCACCCCGGCGTTGGGCGCTATCATGATATTGCTTTTCGTGCGAAACTTATAATAAGCCTGGGAGTTGATGCTGAGCTTATTTCCGTAGCGGTACTCATATCGATTGGCCGTGTTGATCTTGTAATTTGAGTTGATATTGATGCCCGCATCCTGGAGCCGGATATCATACATCGCATTCAGGTTAAAGTCGTAGCTGCCGGTTCCTAATTGAAACAGGTTTGTCGATTGACCCGTACTGCTTTTATCAGATGGGTTGTATTGCCCCGTCGCCAGCTTCACGCCGCCGCCCAGCCACAGACTTTGGATAAGCAATCTGGAACGATCGTTCCCTGAGGTGATGGTATTCCTGCTGTTCAGAAGTTGATAAAAACCGGCCACCGATATGTCGCCGATGCCGTCTTTGCTTTTCTTTTCGCCCTGGTTCACTTTTTCGTTAAAACTATAAGGGACTGATGCCATGATCCGCACCTTATCTGTAATATTCCATCCGCCCCAGGCTTCTGTCACATGATAGCGCTCGCGGGTGGTCAGGTACGAAATCGCACCACCAACTCCGACATGAGAGAGCATCGCGTTGTAGCGGTACCGGATCCCGACAATATGTTTATGAAAGTCAGGCAAGATGCCGATATAGCTGTTGCCACCACCGCAGCCGCATATGTCACAGGCTTTGGTCATCAGTGGTGATACAGCAATGACCAGCAAAAGGAAAGTAGTTTTAAAATATTTCATAGTTATCTTTTTAAGGTTTGGATAAATTCCTGTTTACACCCCGCCGAGCAAAACCCGTAAATGCGACCGTCGATGACGGCAGTGTCAGCAACACCACCTGACAAGGACATGCCGCAGACGGTATCCTTGTCTGAAGCCAAAGCCAGCCGGGAAAGTGCCTGCCGGTGATTGCTGACTGAATCTTTTTTTGGCAGGGCTGGTTTCATGTGTCCATCATGATCGTGCTCTTCGTGATTTTGCTGCTGTTTACAGGAGCATAACAGGAGACCTGTAATGAATATGAGCAATAAAAATTTCATGTATACTGTTTATTTGTATTCGCTAATGTCGTTCGAACCGCTTGTTCCGTTTGAATGCGCTACTGTTCTGCCAATAAGGGATCAGATATGAAATTGCGGTCGTTAAGCGTGTTAAGAAAAGCCAGGATCTGTTGCTTCTCCACGGCTGTAAGCGGAATATTGTTTTTTAGAATAGGGTCTACATTGGGATAATCCTGTACGTTGTTGCTATAATGTTCCAGTACCGCTTCAAGCGTGTAGAATCTTCCGTCGTGCATATAAGGTGCCGTGTACCGGAGATTGCGCAGGCTGGGCACTTTAAACGTATAAAGATCAGTTTGATCCAATGTTACCTCATAATGTCCCTGATCATTATTGGGGCCAATGCCGATCCCGTTGTTTCGGAACCCGTTGTTGGTGAACAATGGCTCGGAGTGGCAGCTGCCGCATTTCTGTTGGACGAGCTGCCGGCCTGCGGCTTCTTGAGCGGTGAAGTTAACGCCCGCGCTATGTTGCATCACGCTGTCGTATTTGCTTCCTGCGCTTACACACATCAGCATGAATTGCGACAGCGCTTTGAGGAAAACAGCACTGCTGATCTGCTCGCTGCCAAAGGCCTTTTTAAACAGGGAGGGGTAACCCGCATCCGACTGCAGCTTGGCGACCACATTAACCAGTGTTTCATCCATTTCTTCGTGAGCCGTGATCGGTACCACCGGCTGCAGGTCCATGTCAAACACACCGCCATCCCACATGAAGCTGGTGCTCCATGCCAGGTTCATGATCGGTTGGCTGTTGCGGCGCGTTAGCCGGTCGTCAATCCCGTGACTCACGTCGTGTCCATGCTGTGTAAAAGCAGAAGACTGTATATGGCAGCTGCCGCAGCTGATGGTATTATTCCGGGACAACAGCGGATCGTAAAACAATTTCCGGCCCAGCTCAAACCCTTCTTTCGTGACAGGGTTCTCAGCCAGGTTATAGGCCGGCTCGGGAAAATGAGCCGGCCTTTTAAATCCCGGGAATAATTGTTCGACCACATCATCGTATTTGCTACATGCACTGACGATCAACAGGATCGTCAGCATGACGATACTTTGCTTGCGATACATAGTGATTAGTTTTCAGTATGATCATGCGTGAACATGGTGGCGTAGTTGTTGGCGATATTGGCGCTCACTTCGTTGGCGTTCATGATGGACGGATTCGCTGCAATGCTAATATTCGTTGCGCCGCTAAACACTTTGGCGATATCTACAAACAAATGAATATTGGCATTACGGCTCCTTCGCACCTGTGCAATACCGCGGGCGCGGAGATCGAGCGTGACGGTTCTCGTGTTGTTAAGCGTAGCTTTAGAATAACCTCCGAATCCACCGATGTGGCAACGGTATTTATGCGCACCCGTGGGATCCTCCGGGGCCTGGGGACTGCTGCCCTCCATTTTAAAATGAATATAGCCACTGTTCCAGCCCCAATACATTCCAGCTGCAGGATCAAGAACGCCCGTGCGCTCGCTCACGTCCATAGTGCTTCTGAGACTGTCAACACCCAGGGTAAAGGTGAGTTGCGTATAATCGCCTTCTGGTACATTTACTTTTGCAAACCTGGATGCAGGGGCGGCTTCATCGATCAGGAAATAGCTACTGTCCTGGGGTACCACATAAGTCGTGCCGTCGCCCTTAGCTACTTTGATATTACTGATATAATAGTTAAGCGTTTCAATGGTATAGTTTTCCCCGGCTGCGTTTTTATAATTGCCGGTATTCAGTACAAGGTTTTGTCCTCCCGCTACATTATCAAACTCTACAGATAAAGAAGCCAGGTTCTTTTCATCAAAGCCCGGTTCGATAGTGTCTTTCTTACAAGCTTGTAGTAACAGTACGAGTGCGGTCAGAAATAATATATTGTGTTTCATTTTTATTGTTTAGATGTGTGTAG
Source organism: Niabella sp. ZPM-14 (assembly GCF_055693045.2). NCBI lineage: Bacteria > Pseudomonadati > Bacteroidota > Chitinophagia > Chitinophagales > Chitinophagaceae > Niabella > Niabella sp. ZPM-14. The sequence continues at coordinate 458,469 of NZ_CM181148.1, read as the reverse complement.
AAAATAATAAAAGGCAATGGGGATGAGGGATCGGTCGCTGTAGTGCTGACTAATCCATGCTGCCATACGGGATCCTTTCGTTGGCACGATGCGCTTCGAGCCCATCTGTTGGGGCATTTTACTTTAATACGACGGTGACCAGCGACAACGCTCTGCCCGTGCGGACTTTAACTTGTACGATACCGTCGTTTTCAGGTTTGTAAACGAAAGTTCGTAAACAGGTTCGCAGGCGGATCCGTTTATGGAAAATAATATCAGGAAAGAAGGCAGGGAGGGTGGAAGATCTGGGTTAGAAAACCTTGAGGGATAAAATTCCCGGTTTCAATAGGATAAGATGATTGCACCTGCGAAGTAATCGGATGAAGTGCTGATTCTAAAAATTGGGGTGCGAATAAGGTGATCTCTTTTACTTTCAGGTCGGGTAATTTTTCCTGTTGTTCGTTGTCGGCTTTCAGTTGAGCTTCCAGTACGCAGGATGCTTTACAGACAGGAATCTGATCAAACCGGTTGATACAGACGTTGGCCGCGAGGTAGTCCCGGTTGATGTAAAAAGATGCCAGTATCCAAAGTTGACTACCGCTCTGTAAAACGAAGGTGATGATCAATAATATGGATAGAAACTTTTTCAAGGCGGGGCAAAAGTAGGATTAAAATATTTCTTTCAACAATAATTGTATATCATTTATGAGGCGTTGCGTTTCCTTTGGATCGGTACTGTTATAAACGCCGCGGATATGTTTGTTCGGATCGATCAGCAGTAAAGCCGCGCTGTGCGCGAATCCGCCGGGAGAAGTGCTGTCCGGGTAAGCGGTTGCGAAATAAGCTTTTTCAGCCAGGTGGATGATGCTATCCTGATTACCGGTCAGGAAATGCCATTTGGAAGCATCAACATCTAAAGATGTGGCATACGCTTTCAGGCGGCCGACTGTGTCGCGTTCGGGATCGATGGTGTGGCTGATGAGTTGTACCCGCGGGTCCTCTTTGTAGGTGGTATAGACATTTTTCATCTCGCCCGTCATTCGCGGGCAGATAGTGGGGCAGGAGAGGAAGATAAAATCTGCTACGTATATCTTGCCGTTCAGATCTTGCTGGGTGATGACGTTGCTATCCTGGTCGATCAGGGAAAAATCAGGTATCCTGGGATAGGTAGTGTCTCCGCCCTCAACCATCGGTTCGCCCAGGATCGGCAGAACCCTGGCTTCCTGGTTGCAGGAAAGAAAAAGGCAGATCATCGCAAATAAACCGGGAATCTTCATCAGCTGTAATTTTCGGAAAAAAGCAAAAGTAAATCGGTTTGCCCGTTCTACGCATAGCAATTAACTATAACTTTGTTTTTTTGCAATGCCCTTAACCGCCCAGTTCGCAAAGGTTGTTCCATAATGGCATTCATCACTTTTAATTGTTAACTTTACTGTTTTAAATTACTATGAGCGAGCAAATTGCAGGTGTGGCCATTTTTGATGATGATGAGGATATTTTATCCATCTGTAAGTATGTGTTGGAGGATCACGGCTGGCGCGTGAACACCTTCTCTAATTGCAAGGACGTAGTTGCCAAAGTGAAAGAGAGTGCACCGGATGTCATTTTTATGGACAACTGGATCCCCCCCAACGGTGGTATCGTAGCGACCCGGGAACTAAAACAGGAAGCGGCTCTGCGCAATATCCCGGTTATCTATTTTTCAGCCAACAGCGAGATTTCAAGACTGGCTAATAATGCCGGCGCTGAATATTTTCTCGCGAAGCCCTTCGACCTGGACGACCTGGTCCAAACCATTCAGACCGCACTTGAAAAGAAGCGGCAGTCGGCTGCCACTGAAAAGTTGTAGCTGCCTTTTCTGAGTGGGTTCCACATGGCTGAATAAACAGATATTCAACATTTATTGGGCGGATGCTTGTGATACGCAGCACGATCTGTTAGCGAAACAGGCGCTTGTGCCCGGTTGTTATGGCCTCACCTCAGAAAATGTCAGGCGCGCATAATGATCGTTGTGCAAAATGCGTTAATTTAGACCGCATACGGTCAGGAAAACTATTGTTGCATCTTTATTGCCGGAATGAACATGGACGAAATCAAACAAGGTTCTCATAAAAATATATGGTATGGTGTCGGGCGCCAGCGTATTGAGATTCCCCGGCCCGTGTTGAAATCTGTGGTGCTTACCAACCCGCTTTTAAATAATCTCTATATTGCCAGCTTAGGTTTTTATCCGAAGGCCAAAAATCACCTTACCCGCCGCCGTCACGGGCTGAATGAAAATTTTCTTTTCTATTGTGTCGATGGATACGGCTGGTACGAGCTCAACGGTGAAAAGTACGAGGTAGGTCCCAATGAATTTTTTGTATTGCCTCAAAATGTAGAACATGCTTATGCCAGCTCGGCACACGATCCCTGGAGTATTTATTGGGTGCATTTCGGAGGCAACTGCTTGCCTGATATGAACAGCCTGCATACTGTGAAAGAACATTTTAAGCCGCGACATATCAAAGACAATGGTGAAGCGGCCTCGCTGTTTGGCAAGATGTACGAGACGCTGGAGTTAGGGTATAGTCTCGACAACCTCTGGTTTGCCAGTCTTTGCCTGTCCCAGTTTTTGTCGTTATTTATTTACAACTCCCGGCATCATCCTTCTTCGCAAAGTGTCAAAAATGACTGTGTTGATAATGCTATATTGTATATGCAGGAACATGTCACCGAAATGTTGACACTGAAGGACATCAGCAATTATTCTAACTATTCGGTATCCAGGTTTTCCAACCTGTTCAAGCAAAAGACCGGTTATGCGCCGATGGATTATTTCATGCAGATGAAGATCCAGCAGGCCTGCCAGCAACTAGACTTTACCGATAAATCGATCAAGGAGATCGCGCTCACCCTGGGCTTTGATGATCCTTATTATTTTTCAAAAAGATTCAAGCAGGTGACCGGAATGCCTCCGGTGAAATACCGGTCGGTCAATAAAGACTGATACGGCATTCAGCGCTGAGCACTACACGATCGTGACTTCCACGCCCATCGATTCCAGGGCTGCCACGGTTCGTTCAGATATGTTGCTATCGGTAATGATCTGCTCAATATCGTCAAGTTCGCAGATCTTGCCGAACCCGCGTTTGCCAAACTTGCTGGAATCGGCAAGTACAATCGTTTTTTGGGAAGCTCCGATCATTTTCTTGTTGAGCAAAGCTTCCATCATATTCGAAGTCGTGAGCCCGAAATCGAGATCGATGCCGTCAACGCCGAGAAACAGTTTGCTGCAGGAGAAATCCTGTAATACCGTTTCTGCATACATGCCTGTCACAGAAGCCGAGGTCTTGCGCATCAGCCCGCCCAATTGGATCACTTCCACTCCCTCGTGATGGATCAGTTCCAGTGCCACATTCAGCGCAGAAGTCACCACCGTTAATCCCTCCTTCGCAAAAATATTGCGCGCGAAAAATTGTACAGTAGTGCCGGAAGCAATCAGGATGCAGTCATTAGGCTCCACCAGCCGGGCGGCATATTCGCCTATCCGCTGTTTTTCACCGGCCTGCAGCGTTACTTTTTCGTCCACATGCCGGTCGGCTATGTAAGGATTCGTAAGCGTAGCGCCACCATGCGTGCGAAACAGCATCTTTTTATCTTCCAGGAATTGAAGATCTTTCCGGATAGTAACCGACGACACGTTCAGGTCCTGGCAAAGATCTGTAACCTTAATGCTGCCTTCTTTCTTGATCAGTTCGATAATATGCTGGTGACGTTCTATTAAATTGCTCATAAGTGCTCAACAATACAAAATGATAATGATCAAAAATAGACAAATGCCAATACTTTTGTTGTGTTTTAAAAATTCACGCATACATTTAATAGGTCTAAACCGTTTGATCATGAAGCTTTCTTTTTACATCCTTTTAGCAGCCGCTTTTTTGGGCGCTTCTGCCAACCATGCACGGGCACAGCAAACGTTGAGAATGATGAGTTATAATATTCACCATTGCAACCCGCCGTCCAAACCCGATCTCATCGATGTAGACGCCATAGCGAAAGCGATCAAGAAGGAACGCCCGGACGTAGTGGCATTGCAGGAAGTGGATGTAAACACCGGCCGCAGCGGCAAGATCAACCAGGCAGCGGAGCTGGCGCTTAAAACGGGCCTTACCTCGTTCTATTTTGCCAAAGCGATCGATCACGATGGCGGAGATTACGGCGTCGCTATCCTGTCGCGCTATCCTCTGAAAGAAATGAAGACCTATAAGCTCCCCATGGATTCTACGGTTAAAGGCGAGCCGCGCGTGTTAGCGACTGCTATCCTAACGCTGCCCGGAGGAGAAGAAGTGATGGTGGGCAGCACCCACCTCGATGCGGGACGTGCTTCAGTAAACCGGTTGTTGCAGATCCGGGAGATCAACCGCATCACAGAGAAAGCAGCACTGCCCCTGTTGATCGCCGGCGATTTCAACGCAGAAGAAAACAGCGAGGTAATTGGCCTGCTCGATCAGCACTTTAAAAGAACCTGCACCGGTTGCGCGCCAACGATCCCAGTTTTGAATCCTAAAAAGGCGATTGACTTTATAGCAGTCAAACCGGCTTCCGCGTTTACCATCAAAAATCACCGAGTGGTGAACGAAACTTATGCTTCGGACCATCTGCCTGTGATCGCGGAAGTATCTATCCCTTAATACGCCAGGACTTTAGACGACGCCCCGGATAATCAATCAGAGATCCACCTACAGGTTTATCTCACCTTCTGATGCACACTTATCCGTTTGATATTTACGATTGGTATGATTTTTATTAAGTATTAAACATATATCTTTATAATATAAAAGCCGATCCTACTTAGTCTATGTCTCAAAAACTATTTAACGAGCGCATCAAGCAGATCTTGATCCTCGCAATCATCCTGCTCCTCATCGTAACCGTAATCACAGAGCTGGTAACCTTTATTCCTGGTCTCCTTGGTGCCTTCACGTTATACATTGTCAGCCGGAAAAAGTATTTCAACTTTGTGTACAACAAAAAATGGAAGAAGGGCTGGACAGCGATGGGCTTTATTGTCTTTTACCTGATTGTGGTTGGCATTCCTATCACGCTGGCAGTCACGCTGATCAGTCCGAAGATCAATACGGTATTAGAAGATCCTACTAAAATATTAAATTCGGCAAAGCAAACGATTAATGTGATTCAGAATAAGGTCGGTTTCAACCTGATTTCTGAAAATACGTTGTCTAACGCTGTCAACAAGATCACTGCTTTTGTGCCGAAAATATTGAACAGCACTTTGAACCTCGTATCCAACCTGGCCATCATGCTGTTTATTCTGTACTTCATGCTGTACAATGGTTCCGAGATCGAAAAATATCTGAGCAAAGCCGTTCCGTTAAAGCGCCGCAATGTAAAAATGCTGTCGGACGAGACCAAGAAAGTGGTTATCGCCAATGCGCTGGGTATACCACTGATCTCTATTATTCAAGGGGTAGTGGCGACGGTAGGGTATGCGATTTTCGGAGTGGAAGACTGGGGATTATATGGCTTCCTGACGGGGGTCTGTGCGTTCTTCCCGGTAGTCGGAACGATGATCGTCTGGGTGCCTGTGACTATTTATATGTTTGCCACCGGCGATACATTAAATGCTACACTGCTTTTATTATATCATATCGTCATCACAGGTAACGTTGATTACGTAGCCCGTATCACACTATTAAAAAGGATTGGAGATACCCACCCGGTTATTACGATCATGGGGGTATTATTAGGATTGAGTTTGTTTGGGTTTGTGGGACTTGTTTTCGGCCCGTTATTATTGAGCTACCTGATCGTGCTTTATGATATCTACATGAACGAATTTGTGCATGATCATCCCGAAGAAGAGAGCGAATTAAAGCCTGAACCGTTGGCGCAAAAGCTGATGGATGACGGTGACAAAAAAGGTTAATACCGCTGTTTCAGGATGCGCGCTACTACCTTATCGATGGGCAGCGTCATCACATCTTCATTGAAATAGTCCCAATCTACCAGTCTGAAAATTTCGGCAACTTCGGCGGGGTATACTGCTGTGCCATTGTTGACGGATGCCGCCAGGGCTTCCAGTGGCCTGATCAGGTAATACACAGACACGATCTGGTGTTCGGGGTTAAAAGCGGATTGCTGGAAAAAATCCGTTGTGTAGAGGTGATCTACCACTTCTACGTCAATGCCGATCTCTTCCTTGCATTCCCTGATGACGCAGTCAATAGTGCCTTCCCCTAATTCAAGACCGCCTCCGGGGAACTTGGTCACCTCCAGGTTATTGTAGTAAATACGTTCGTCGCTGACGAGTACCTGCTTTTGATCGTTCATCAACACGCCATACACGCGCAGGTTGATCGAAGTGATTGCTGTTTCCATGAAGTATGTAAGCTAAAGAAAATTAAACGCAAAAAGGGAAGGGCCGGCTGTTAAAAAGATAAAATGCCTTCATAGACTTTTTCTGCCGGGCCTTTGAGCCAGATATCATTATAAGATCCATCTGCATTGCGGTTATAGCTAACGTTCAGCTTTCCGCCCAGCACTTCGATATCGATCGAGTTGGGTCCGGTTTCCTGTTGATAAAAAACCAGTGCAGCAGCCGTCACGCCTGTACCACAGGAGAATGTTTCGTCTTCCACGCCTCGTTCGTAAGTGCGCACCTTAAGCTGGTTTTCATTCACCACTTCCACAAAATTGACATTGATGCCTTCTTGTTGAAAAGTGTCGCTATAACGGATCTTACGTCCCTCCTCAAAGACATTCAGGTCTGAAAGTCCTTCCACTTGCTTTACATAATGTGGTGAACCGGTATTGAGCAACGCATGTGTGCCCTGGTGATCGACACGATCCACATCGCTCATTTTTAAAGACACCAGTCCATTCTCAATATTAGCCACATGCTCACCGTCTACCGCCAGAAATTTAAAGTGGCTTCTGTCAATACCGATATCATGAGCAAAGCGAACGATACACCGCCCTCCGTTGCCACACATACTGCCTTCCCGGCCGTCCGCGTTAAAATAAACCATCTCAAAATCATATCCCGGCTTATTGTTCAACAACATAAACCCATCTGCACCGATCCCGAATCGGCGGTTGCACATACGATGGATCTTGTCCTGCGACAAAGTGCTGTGATTCACCGCACGGTTATCAACGATCACAAAGTCATTTCCTGTTCCCTGGTATTTATAAAAACGCATAATTGATTGTTCTTTGTCTGAAGCGAATATAGTGCAACCTTACAGCGTTGCGTACTGGTTTTTTAAATTTCTGATCGCGGTCTGACTTTCACGACTTGGTCTGACCGTCCCGGTCTGACCAGGTCCTCACTTTCCTACAATGGTCTGACCGCCCCCGGTCTGACCAATAATTCTTACCGTATCTTCCGATAATGATCTGATGTTTACGTCCCGGTCTGACCCTCTTCACAACAGCGATGCCTTTTAAATGTTCGCTACATATATTTCCAGGAACCTCCGGATCAGCCCTTCCACGGCGGCTTTCCCATCCTTGCTGAACGTTTTGTTCACCCGGTTTGCTACGATGGCGTTCAGAGCCAGGCAATGATGGCCCAGTAGTTTGCCCAGGCCGTAGATTGCTGAAGTTTCCATTTCAAAGTTCGTAATGCGATGCTGGCCAAAGCGGAAGTCTGTCAACCGGTCGATCAGGTTGGGGTTGCTGATGCCTAACCGTAGCACCCGTCCCTGTGGGCCATAAAAGCCGGGACAGGTCACTGTAATGCCCTGGTGGAAGCCTTGTGTAAAGTGTTTGAGCAGGGAAGGGGCTGCTCCTGTGATATAAGGCTCACCTTTTAGTTGCGCATGTGTGATGAAAGATTGCAACAGTTGCGCCTCTTCGCCATTTTGTTCCTGCAGATAAAAATGAAGCAGGTTGTCGATTCCCAGTCCATGCGTCGAAGCAACAAATGCATCCACGTCGATGTCTGCCTGTAAAGACCCCGACGTGCCCACACGAATGATGTTAATGGAGTTCAGTTGTTCCTTGATCGTCCTCGTTTCAAAATCGATATTCACCAGGGCGTCCAGTTCGTTGATCACAATGTCAATATTATCCGGTCCGATCCCTGAAGAAAGCACCGTAAGTCTTTTGCCGCCGATGATCCCGGTGCGGGTGACAAACTCCCGATGCTGCCGCTGCACCTCTATCACATCGAAGTATTTGCTGAACTCGCGCACACGGTCAGGATCGCCCACGGTTACTACGGTTCCTGCAATTTCCTCGGGACGCAGGTCCAGGTGATAAACGGCGCCGCGTTGGTTCAATATCAGTTCACTTTCTGCAATCCTGTTCATAAAATTTGATCGTTAAATGTGAAAAAGTTATCAAAAATACCCTATTTTTGCAAGCCTTCAAAAAGGTCTCTTGTTTGCCGGCTGGCAGATCAGGAATACAAAAAAGGTCTCGTGGCCGAGTGGCTAGGCAGAGCTCTGCAAAAGCTCGTACAGCGGTTCGAATCCGCTCGAGACCTCCCGAAACAGAAGCCCGCATTTTTTGCGGGTTTTTTTGTTTTCAGGAGATGCAAAATAACTTTCGGAAAACCTGACCAGCTTGACTAACTTATACCTGTGAAAAAACACATCATATCAAAATAGTAGTAGAAATACTATCTTTACAAAACCTTTTCTATTCCCTGCCTATGAAATCAAGTGAGTTTATTAGAGAAATCAAGCGCAAAGGGTGGGTCTATCTTAGGGCAGGAAAAGGGAGTCACGAGATTTATGTCAAGGGGAAAGTACAAGTTGCGGTACCCAATCACGGCAGTAAGGAGATGGGTAAAGGACTAGAGCTAAAGCTGCGCAAGCTGATGAATCTTTGATAGGTCTTTCGAAATCATTTTCACTTGCCGACAACCTGTAGCGTCTTAAAAGCGAACAATGAAAAAAATTAAAATTATAATAGAAAGAAGTAGCGACGGCTTCTTTTGGGCTTACGCGGAAAGCGACAAATTAGCCATCACGGGTGGGGGAGCGACCGTGCAGGACTGTAAAAAGGATGTAGATGCCTCCATTAATACGCTGAAAGAACTGGGCCAGTTTCCGTATGCTGAAGGCACTTACGAACTCATTTATAAATATGACGTAGAGAGCCTCTTAAATTATTATAAAGGTATCTTTTCCAATTCCGCTCTCGAACGATTAACCGGCATCAATCAGCGACAGTTACAGCACTATTCCACCGGTTACCGCAAACCACGCCCGGCTCAGATAAAAAAAATCGAAACCTCCCTTCATAAATTGGGCGCAGAACTGCTCGCAGTCGAGTTGTAGCGTTGGGCCTGCTCGATACTTGCTGACAATTTCAATATATTGTCAGGAGGTGAATGTCATGCATAATCTTTCAATCGCTGTTCAGCACTCACACTTTCAACATCCCCCGGAACCCCCGGGCAGCATAATACGACTCAGCGCCGTTGTGATAAGTAAACACATGCTGATAGCGTTTGTCGCAAAACAAGGCGCCGCCTAAGTCGCGGATGGCGGCGGGCGTGGCGATCCAGCTCGATGTTTTTGTGTCAAAGTGCCCCAATTCCTGGAGGTGGCGATATTGCTCCTCGGTAAGGATATCAATGCCCATTTCTGCTGCCATCCCCAGGGCGCTGTGTTTCGGCTTATGTTCCTTTCTCGATTCCAGCGCTTCATGATCATAGCAAATGCTTCGGCGGCCCTTCGGGCTTTCCGCCGAGCAGTCGCAAAAGAGGAGGGCGCCGCTGGCGTCTTGTCCGATCACGTCCGGCTCCCCTTCGGTAATATCCATTTCGTTCAACGACCACAGCTTTGCCGGGGCAGCTTTCAGCCGGGTTTCCACCTGTTGCCAGTCGATCCCTTTGTGACGACCGGGGTTCTTTTCAAAACGTGATTTCAGGGTTTGCAGCAGGGAGGCAGTGTCGCCTGCCGATAATTTTTTTAGTTGGCTCATGGCTCAATCATTTACAGAAGTTCAAAATTAATGGATAACCAGTTTTCTTCCGGCCGGCCTTGTGGCCCAGGAAACGATCGTCAGTACCAGCAGGAGCAGGGGCGGGGCAATCTCGCCCAAGCCATCGCCGGCAAAAAGATGCGACGCGATAGCGCCCGACATCGAAAAGAAGAAGCCTGCGTAGGCCCACTCTTTCAACAACGGGTAGCGCGGAATCAGCACCGCCACGACGCCCAAAAGTTTCCAGGCGCCCAGGATGATCAAAAAGTACATCAGGTAGCCGAGCGCTTGCATGCTCCGGGTTTCTTCTTCCATTTGAAGCAGCTGGACAAGCCCTGTAGACACCATGCCGAGCGATAGCCACCCGGTAGCGATCCAATAAGTGATCCGCTTTGCTTTGGACGGAGGGGAGGGTTGATGGTTCAAGGTAAATTTTTTTTATGATGATAAATAGATAACGGATGATGGCGGCACGGTATTTTTCCCTTCTCTGTGCATTTTCTTTGAGGTCTCCGTGGTTAAAAATACGACAGGATGGGTAGACGTAGTTGCTGCGTGACTCAGTCGCTGAGGCCTTTTCCTTCCAGGATACGGGCTTCGCTGTTTTCGATGCGCGCCTCACGCGTCTTCGCTTGTTTGGCCTGTGAAAAATGGAGCAGGTAGGCCCGTTGGCGACCGGGCGTCAGCGCCTCAAAAGCTTTCTTCAAGGATGGGTTTGCCTGCAGTCTTTTGCGGAACGCTTCCGGCATCTCGAAAGCCGCGGTCTTTTTCATCGGCACTTTCAGACCGGCCTGTTCTACGGCGATCGCTTCATAGATATAAGTTTTGATCACCGCTTCCTGCTCCAGTACCTCCTTAAGACTGGTAAACCGGAGCTGGCGGGCCGCCTGCACGTTTTTGGTCTGCTGCACCAGGATGCCCTCGGGATCTTTCAATAAAGCACCCTTGAAAAACAACAGCGCGCAATACGACTTGAATTCGTGGATCAGCACCACATTGTGTCCCTCAAAGAGGTAGCAGGGGCATCCCCATTTCAACACTTCCTCCAGACCGCAACTCAATACGATACCTCTTAACGCTGCGACAGCTTCACTCCATTGATTATTTTTATTAAAGTAAAAATTTACTTTATTATTTATAAATATTTGGTTAATAATCATTTGTGATTATTTACTTAAAATTTCTTGTAATCTGTTGTGCGCCATATTTAGCCCTCCGGCAAATGGCATCTGAAGGAGCTGATCGCGGAGCGCTACGGTTCTGAACACAATATGCATACGTAGTTCGCTGGTAGTGTCAGAGAGGGCGGCAAACTCCAGGAATTCCAGTTGTACGTCGAACGGGCTGTTCTCCATCTTAAATGTGCGCGTGATCTTTTCGCCGGGAATAAATTCGTGGATGGTACCGTTGGCGCGAAACACAACGTTTCCCGATGGGTCCGATGTTTCAAATGCCCAACTGCCGTGCGGCTTATTTTCAAGTTTCACCACTTTTGTTCCCATCCATTGTGCCACGATCTCCGGGTCTTCATAGGCTTTGAACAGCAAGGCTACCGGGAGATCAAATTGGCGGGTGATCAGCATCTCCTGCTTACCGGCCTCAGCGTGCACCTGGGTCTTTCTTTCCATATCCTTTTAATTTTTGGGTTGATAGTTTTTCATTAACGCCTCCAGATGATTAAAGCGGTCGTCCCACATCTTACGGAAAGGTTCAATAAAGTCTGATATTTCTTTCATTTTTAGTGCGTTAAAATGATAATAGATTTCTCGTCCACTTTGTTCCTGCTGTAATAGATCGCACTCGGTTAGGATCTGCAGGTGTTTGGACACCGTCGGTCGGGCAGTATCAAAGTTCGCCGCAATCGCCCCGGCTGTCATGGCCTTCGAAGCCACCAGAACCAGGATCGCTCTCCGGGTCGGGTCCGCTATGGCCTGGAATACATCACGTCTTAAATTCATTGTGTAGCTATTTGACTACAAATATATATGTAGTTATTTGACTACGCAAAATTATTTTTTTGGAAGCATGCGTCTTGTCAGGGAGCTTAAAGAATAATTCGTATTAAATAATTGATTATAAATTATATTATGAGTTTTATATTGATTTAATAATAATATTAACCGAAGTTCTGTGCGCTTCCAGCTTGATCTTACAAGAATGGTTTCGACCCGGGAATCAATCGAACGCCCGTTTTGTCAGATGAGCAGAACAGCGCTCTTTCAAAGTATACCGGCCCCCGGTAATCAGCTACAATGGCACTGAATCGTCTTTCCGAGATAGCAGTCGCCTCAACGTTTCAAAAAGAATGTCAGGTTGATCCTGTAAGAGAAAATCCTGCCTCGCCTTGTTAAAGGGCGACACTCTTTTAACTCCTAACTTTACCGGCATAAAACTAAACACTGAACACAACACCGGTTTTAAACCCGCATTAATAACACGGGTCCAATTCCCGCACATAAACTTAAACGATGAAACGCTTGTACCTTTTTGTCTCTGTGATCCTTCCTTTGGTGGCTGCCGCACAATCTTCCAGGCCCAACATTCTTTTCTGCATCGCCGACGATTGGGGCTGGCCTCATGCCGGTGTGTACGGAGACCAACTGGTCAAGACACCTGCCTTTGACGGATTGGCGGAAAACGGGGTTTTGTTCCAGCAGGCTTTTGTGTCCAGCCCATCGTGTACGCCCAGCCGCGGCGCCGTGCTATCCGGGCAGTATTTTTTCCGGTTGGGGGAGGGCGCCAATCTGTGGTCGACACTTAGCCCCGAGATACCGGTATACCCTTTGATACTGCAGGATGCGGGCTATTTTGTCGGGTCCTGGCGCAAGGCCTGGGGCCCGGGCGATCTCAAACCGGGCGGATATCAAAATCAAAACCCGGCGGGAAAAGTTTACCAGTCGGGTTTTGGCGAATTCATGAAAGCCAGACCGGCTGGCCAACCGTTTTGCTTCTGGCTCGGCTCCACCGATCCGCACCGGCCCTACGACAAAGGCTCCGGGGTGGCGTCCGGGATGGACCTGAAGCAGGTGGCGCTTCCTGATTTTTATCCCGACGCAGCGGAAATCCGTAGTGACATCGCAGATTATTACTGGGAAGTGCAGCGATTCGACCGCGATGTGGCTCAGGCGCTGCGCCTACTGGATAGCCTGGGCGAGCTCGATAATACCATCGTGGTCGTCACCGGCGATCATGGCATGCCCTTTCCCAGGTGCAAAGCCAACTTGTACGACTGGGGCGCCCGCGTTCCATTAGTCGTGAGCTGGCCGGCGAAAATCAAAAAAGGAAGCGTTTTCAACGGTATCGTGTCCCTGACCGATCTGGCGCCCACCTTTCTGCAGGCGGCCGGAGTGAAAGTGCCATCCGTTATGACCGGTCAGTCCTTATTGCCGATCATCAAGGCCGGCGATCCCGGAGCCGAAGCGGCAAAGCGGGCACAGGTGGTGTTTGGACGGGAGCGCCACACGCCCGGGCAGGAGCGTCCGTCTTTAAATGGGTATCCGGCCCGAGCCATTCGCACGCAGGACTACCTGCTGATCAAAAATTTTAAACCCGAACGATGGCCCGTTGGAGTTCCCGACAACAGCACCCATCCCATGGAATCCTTTTCCGACTGTGATGACGGTCCTACAAAATTTTACCTGATGGAGCACCGCGACGATGCTGAAGTGGCTCCTTATTATAACCTGGCCTTTGCCAAAAGACCGGCGGTTGAGCTGTACCAGCTCCGCACCGACCCCCACCAGGTTAGGAACCTGGCGGATGACCCCGCTTATGCCAGCGTCAAAAAACAGTTGCTGCAAAAGCTGGAAGCCGAACTGCGAAAAGCCAAAGATCCCCGAGTAATGCAGCCCAATCCGCCTTTCGACGGATATCCTTACCGGAACGCGTTGAAGTTGAGGCGATAAATTAACTGAGCAACAGTATCGTGAGCCTATCGTCGTTCCGGGCACCTGTCCGGCCTGGAGCAACGGAAGCGCAGCGTAGTGCAAGGGCCTTCTTATCCTCGGTTGTTCCAAACGGAGGCCAGGCGCGATGTGGTCTTTCCCGTCGTTGTTCCGGGCGCAGGGCAGCAACGGAGTCCCCGCCCGAACGGTACGGGCGGGGAGGGGCTCTTCTGGTGTCCCATTCGAAAAATTACAACAGACGCCCCCTTCGATTGAAAATTTTCAATTTATTTTATTGCTTTTCAACAAAATATGCTTATATTCGCACATCGCATCATCGAAACTGATCTGATACCTACCGATAAATTGATGGTCTCCGCACCGTCAATGATTCAAAACAAATGTTGCTGCTAGCTGCCTCGTATCGTTTCGGATAGTGCATCATACTATTCCCTGATGGGACGGTTGTGCAACACATTTTCACCTCCTTCTAAACTAATTTTTAAAACAGATCGTTCGCGTTTTCCCTGGAGAAACCGCGGCGTGTCAATGATTTCGTAACGCGTTGATAAAAAATTAAAAAAGCAACGCCATAAATAAATTAGTTTGATGAATAAGTCAGGAAGTGAAGCGCTGTTAGCGCGTAGGAAGAAAGCCGTGGCCAATGGCGTAGGCATTTTCAATACGGCCACCGTACAATCTGCAAAAGGGGCGACAATTATTGACGTAGACGGCAACGAACTGATCGACTTCACCGGCGGCATCGGGGTTATTAACGCAGGCCACTGTCCCCAACCCGTTATCGATGCCATCATAGACCAGGCCCAAAAATACATTCATACCAGTTTCAATGTAGTCACCTACGAGCCTTACATCGCTTTATGCGAAAAGCTCAACAGCCTGTTCCCGCACGGAGGCACCGCCAAAACGATGTTGGTCAATACCGGCGCTGAAGCCGTAGAAAACGCTATTAAGATCGCCCGGCAGGCGACCGGGCGAGAGGCCGTCATCTGTTACTCCGGTGCCTTTCATGGCCGCACCATGATGGCGATGACCTTAACCTCCAGGACTTCTTACAGCAGCGGCTGCGGTCCGTTTGCACCCGAAGTCTACCGGATCGATTATCCTGACTTTTATAAAAGAGGAAACGGGAAAACCGAAGCGGCTTTCGTAGCCGATGAGCTCCGCAGGCTGCAGGAATTTTTCAAAACCCATGTGCGGCATGAAGATGTAGCCGCCATCATCATCGAGCTGGTGCAGGGAGAAGGCGGGTTTACCGTTGCCCCCAAAGCGTATATCAAGGGCTTAAGGGAGATCTGCGATCAATATGGCATCCTGTTAATTTTCGATGAGGTGCAAACGGGCTTCTGCAGAACGGCCGCATGGGGAGCAGTTGAGCATTATGGTGTTTATCCCGACCTGTCCACCTGGGCCAAGTCCATGGGATCAGGCATGCCGATCGGCGCGGTAGTCGGAAAGCAGGAAGTGATGGACGCCGCGGCGGTGGGCACCATCGGCGGCACGTATATCGGCAATCCCTTGTCCTGTGCGGCGTCTCTTGCCACCATCCGATACATGGAAGATATCGGGCTGAATGAAAAAGCTAAAAACGTGGGGTCGGTCATTAGGGAACGCTTCAATGCTTTAAAAGAAAAGTATCCGCAAATCGGCGATGTAAGAGGGCTCGGGGCCATGGTGGCCATGGAATTTGTCAAAGACAAGGATCCTCAGCAGCCGGATTATGAGCTCTGTGCTCAACTCGTCAAAGCCTGTGTCGCAAGGGGCTTGGTCATCATCTCTTCCGGTGTGCACAAAAATGTATTGAGAACCCTGGCACCATTGGTGATCAGCGAGGACCTGTTACACAAAGGACTTGATATCATCAGTGAAGAGCTGGAACAACTAACGGTCTCATAAGATCAGCAAAAGGTCCGGAACACTAAAGATCCGGGCACGATGAGATCTGCCGGGAATCTTCAAATAAGATCAGACCTAACCAACGGACAACCGACGTCCTGTGCGCAGGATCCATCCGGTTGAGAAAAGTGACTATTCCTGCTGCGATTTCTCTGGCCCAACCAAAACAAAAAGTCCTTTGGACTTGTCCGCACGGGTCAGGCGGACGATTCAACCATTAAACAATCAAATAAAAAACTAATGAAGCCATTTTCTATAGGAGGCATCCAAATGCATGTATCAGCCAGTCAGAGAAATATCCCTTTGATGAAACACAAGATCGACGTTATGTGTTCCGTCTACCCCTGGGTACAAATGGTTGTGCTCAGCGAGCTGTGTGCCTACGGACCTTTAACTTATTACGCACAGGAGACCTGCCCCAACAACGACGAGGCAGAGTTTCAGGAGATTGCCAAAAAGTACGGCATCTGGCTGGTGCCCGGCAGCATGTTTTACAAGCGGGGTGACCAGATCTTCAACACCGCCATTGTCATCAATCCTCAGGGAGAAATCGTGGGCCGGTATGATAAGATGTTTCCTTTCTATCCCTACGAGGCCGGGGTTACCGGTGGCGATCAGTTCCTCATGTGGGACGTTCCCGAGATCGGCAAGTTTGGTATCTCCATCTGTTACGACATGTGGTTCCCCGAAACTTCCCGTACCATGGCCGTTAACGGGGTTGAGGTGATCATCCATCCGACCCTGACGGGCACCATTGACCGGGATATAGAGCTGGCCCTGGTCCAGTCAACGGCGGCAACCAACCAGTGCTATGTTTTTGATATTAACGGACTGGGCGAGGGAGGCACCGGCCGCTCCATTATCTGCGGGCCCGATGGAAGGGTCTTATACCAGGCGAGCACGGGCCCTGAGCTCATGCCGATTGAAATCGATCTCGAGCGCGTAAAGCGCAGCCGCGAGAATGGCTTGTTACGCCTTGGCCAGCCGCTGAAAAGCTTCCGCGACCGCAGGGTGGTATTTGATATTTATCAGAACGGAACAAGATACCCCGAGCTGGACAAGCTGGGACCACTGGCTAAGCCTGTCCGCATGGCGCAAATCGAAAAGGCGCTGACCGATCCGTCCGCGCCCGACTATTCCAAGTAGCTTGGGAAAGCACATCAGCTTAACCGCTGAGGGTGCAGGCAGACCATTCTAAGACACCAGCACCCCCTTCGACAAGAGATGAACGCTCGTGTACATTCTTTCACGCAGGTGGAAGGTATACCGCGTTTCATCACACCATTCAGAAAACTTAAAACAAACACGGATGAAATCACCGACAAAAAGATCCAAATCAAATAAAACAAAGACGACAGAAGGAGTAACCAACGACAGTTTCATCACCTGGTTTGAAATACCGGCGCTGAATTTTGAGCGGGCAGTACACTTCTACAACACGATTTTTCAAATACAGATGGAGACCAATTTTATGAACGGCTATTCCATGGCTTTTTTTCCTGGCAAAACAGAACCTTCCGGCGCCATCATCTACGGAGAAGGCGCAGCGCCGAGTGACAGAGGGCTGTTGATCTATCTAAACGGGGGCGACGACCTCAACTTGGTGCTCAACCGGATCGAAGAAGCGGGCGGGCGGATCCTGTTGCCCAAACAAATGATCAATGAAAACGCCGGATATTTCGCCCTGTTCATCGACAGCGAGGGTAATAAAATGGCACTTCATTCTAAAAACTAATACATGCTGAAAGAAACGATTTATACACCCAAATTCAGAGCAAAAGACTATTTCAATATCGCGCAATATCGCAGCGATTCCTGGAATAACCTCAAGTCAGCCGCCAGGCAGTTGTCCAAAAACGACTTTCGGCTGACGGGTTCTGATGCTTTTACCGACCGGCTATCACAGTCACTGACGGTGCTCAAAGCCATCGAGCGTTATTTCGCTTACCCGGGTCTGCGGTATATCCAGAACCTCGAAGAAATGTACGAAAAGGGGCAGTACGTGGCCTTTGCACATTCCGTTTCTGAAGTAGTCCGCTCGCTGGTAAGCGAAAGCTACCGCTCTAACAGGACCGCCACCGAAACAGAGGAGAAAAGAAGGAAAATGCTCGGCGATGAAAAGCTGCAGAAGCCTAAAAAGCAAAACTACTTCGAAGTGATCGTGGTAGATGATATTACGCCGGAGGAGAAAGAGCGGCTACAAGTACGGTTTGAGCAATTAAAGAATGAGAACGAGCAGTTCAAATACGAGGTCATCTTCCTGTCGAGCATGGAGGATGCGCTCATCGCGTTACTGTTCAATCCCAATATTCAAACCGCCATCATCAGGTCCGGTATTCCCCGGAAGTCGGCGGAAGACCTGACCGCCATCGACTCATTTATTATAGGATTAGACACCGCGAAGGTCGACGAGTCCAAAGAGGCAGATGCCGGGTTAAGCCTGGGCAAGAGCATAAAATGGTTGCGTCCCGAAATCGATCTGTTCTACGTGTCCGATATCGCCGTGTCACAGCTGGACGACAGCACGCTCGATTATTTCAAGCGCGTGTTCTACCGCACAGAAAACCTGCAGGAGATCCACCTGAGCATCCTGCACTCCGTAAAAGAGCGCTACAGCACGCCGTTTTTCTCGGCCCTGGTTGATTATAGCAAGAAGCCTACCGGCGTCTTTCATGCCATGCCCATTTCCAGGGGGAACTCCATCTTCAGGTCGTCCTGGCTGCAGGACTTCGGCGATTTTTACGGGAGGAATATTTTCCTGGCGGAAACCTCCGCCACTACCGGCGGACTGGACTCTCTGTTGCAGCCCACCGGCCCGTTAAAAAAGGCGCAGGAGCTCGCGTCCAAAGCGTATGGTTCCTTAAACACTTTTTTTGTCACCAACGGTACTTCCACCGCCAATAAGATCGTGCTCCAGGCGCTAGTGCAGCCCGAAGACCTGGTGCTCATCGACCGCGATTGCCATAAGTCGCACCATTACGGAATGGTGTTGTCCGGGGCGTTGCCGGTTTACCTCGATTCTTACCCGGTAGAGAAATACAGCATGTACGGCGCCGTGCCTTTAAAGGAGATCAAGCACAAGCTGCTCCAGCTGAAAAGGGCCGGGCGGCTCAACAGCGTTAAAATGCTGCTGCTTACCAATTGCACTTTCGACGGCATCGTCTACAATGTGCAGCAGGTCATGCACGAAGTGCTGGCCATCAAACCCGATATGATCTTTCTCTGGGATGAGGCCTGGTTTGCCTTTGCCGGCTTCACGCCGATCTACAAGCAGCGCACGGCCATGTATTCCGCCCGGTTGCTGCACAAAAAATACCGGAGCGAAGCGTACCGCCAGGAATATGAGGCCAACCAAAAGTCCGACAACCCCAAACCGATGCCGGATCCGGACCGGGTAAAGATCAGGGTGTATGCAACGCAATCCACGCATAAAACGCTCAGCTCCCTGCGCCAGGGCTCTATGATCCATATCTACGACGAGCTGTTCAAGCGCAAAGCCGAGGATTCATTTCATGAAGCTTACAAAACGCATATTTCCACTTCACCATCTTACCAGATCCTGGCCTCGCTCGACGCAGGTCGCAGGCAGGTCATGTTTGAAGGGTATGAAATGGTAGAGCGAAGCATCGAAATGGCCATGGTGCTCCGTTCCAAGATCGTCACGCATCCCCAGTTAAAGAAGTATTTCGATATCCTGACCGTGGAAAACAATATTCCCGAGGAGTACCGCAAATCCGGAATCGTTCAATACTTCGATCCCAAAGACGGCTGGACGCTGATGGAAGAGGCCTGGCGCCATGACGAGTTCGTCTTGGATCCTACCAAGATCAACCTGTTTATCGGGCGCACCGGGGTCGATGGAGACACTTTCAAGAACTTGTTTCTCATGGATCAGTTCGGTATCCAGATCAACAAGACTTCGAGGAACTCCGTGTTATTTATGACCAATATCGGGACCACGAGAAGCTCCGTGGCCTACCTGATCAGCGTGCTGTTAAGGATCGCCGATCAGCTGGATGAACAGCGGAAGGCCATGAGCGCGGTAGAGTTGAAGATCGTCGATCATAATATCAGGTCGCTGACCGAAGACCTGCCGCCGCTGCCCGATTTCAGTCATTTCCACAGTTCCTTCCAGGCCGTACCCGGCGTGCCGGGCGGTAATATCCGCGAGGCTTATTTTTTATCGTATGATGAAACCAAATGCGAGTTCATCAAGCGGGAAGACTGTAAAAAAGCGCTCGAAAGCGGGCGGGAGATCGTGTCCGCCTCCTTTGTTATTCCTTATCCGCCGGGCTTCCCGATCCTGGTTCCCGGCCAGGTTGTGAGCAAAGAGATTATCGAGTTCTTTATCAATCTCGATGTAAAAGAAATTCACGGCTACCGCGATGAGCTGGGCCTTCGCATCTTCACCCAAAGTGCCTTGAACCGGAAGAAGACCGCCACCGCCATGATGGGCGCCAGCGCCATGAGCGGATTGTAATCATTCACTATTAAAAATAATCTTATGCCAAATAAAGTAACCACAAAAGCTAACAGCAAAGGAAAAGAAGTCTTAAACGGAATATCCGAGATCCGCCGGTTTTTCTACCGCAATGAAAAGCCGATCTATTTTATCAGTGCCACCAATTTTAATCTATTGGGTGCCGATGAGTGGGTGCGGAAATTCAGGTTCATTTGCTATATCGAATGCTTTGACGGCAAGCACCCCAACGTGTTCTCACCCAAGGAAGAGCTGCCGCATGAAGAGTTTACCAGCATCGAAGACATCAACAACTACCTGTTAGAACATAAAGAAGTGGTCGAGTATATCAAAAGCCGGGGCGAAGGCGGAAAAGCCTTGTTCCTGATGTTTGATGAGCGAACCGAGGAGCTGGCCAAAAAGAATAACCTCGAAGTCTGTTTCCCTTCTGCGCAAATGCGCAACTTCATGGACAATAAGGTTAATACCAACCGCATTGCGGAAAAAGCAGGCGTTCCCTGTGTGCCTTATGTGCTCACCAAAATTTCTTCCTATGCCGACCTGCTCAAAAAGGCCAGATCATTAGGCACCGACCTCGTGATCCAGTTGCCTTTCGGAGATTCGGGACACACCACTTTCTTCGTCAATGATGAAGCCAGCTATGATAAATATGCCGACGAGATCCAGGCGGAGAAAGAAGTGAAAGTAATGAAGCGCATCAATTGCCGCGGCTCTGCTATTGAAGCCTGCGTAACCCAACACGGAACCGTGGTAGCGCCGCTGATGACCGAGCTTGTAGGATTTAAAGAGCTGACGCCTTACAAAGGTGGCTGGTGTGGCAACGAGATCTATGCAGGGGCGTTCACTAAGTCGATACGCGACAAAGCGCGGAAATACACGCAGCTTTTTGGCGACCAGTTAAGAAAAGAAGGGTATAAGGGCTACTTCGAACTGGATTTCCTGATCGACCAGGACAATAACGAGATCTACCTGGGCGAATTGAATCCAAGGATCACGGGGGCCAGTTCCATTACCAACCATGCGGTGTTTGCGCTGGCCGATATGCCTTTGTTTATGTTTCACCTGCTCGAGTGGATGGATCAGCCCTACAAGATCAGCGTCAACGCCATCAACGCGCGTTGGGCTAAGGAAGAAAATATCGATGACTGGTGTCAGCTCGTAATCAAGTATACCGAAGACAATGTGAAGATCGTGACCGAAGCGCCCGAATCCGGCATCTGGCGCCAGCAGCCCGACGGGCAGTTCGTCTATGACCGGATGGACACCCACCGCCGCGCGATCGAGAATGAAAACGAGGCATTCTTTTTGAGAATTACCCGCAAAGGTGATTACCTGTACGAAGGCGCAGACATGGGCATCCTGGTACTCCGGGGTCGTTTGATGACGGATGATTTCGAGCTCAAAGACCGCGCAAAGCAATGGATCAGCGCCATGAAAGGCAAGTATGCCGCAATCGATCCGGGCGCGGCACAGCGACCCGCGATCGAAGCCGAGATCGGCGGTTTTAAAATGATGTAAGTATGCTCGTTTCTCTTAATAACGTGGAAGAAGATAAGCCTGGCGCCAAGTGGCAGCAATGTTTCAACAAATCCTGGCCTTATTATAAAAAATGGTATTTGCAGGAAGGGGGGCGGGCGCGTCCGGGTTACCTGACTTGTGTCGAGCAACTGGAACAGCACATGCCTGAATTAAGGCCTGTGTATGACGAAGTCGTCCGGCTGGCGGGTGGGGGAGATGTCGTCGCCCGTTACCTGAGTATGTACAATCCGCCGGTGTTTATGAGCGGTTGTACACAGGTCGCGTGGAATACGGCGCCCTACTCACTGATCCGAAATTATGATTACAATCCCAAATGGTTTGAAGGGAATGTGTTCAGGACCCGTTGGCTCAAACCGGTGATTGGGACTTCTGATTGTAACTGGGGGTTGCTGGACGGGATCAATGCCGATGGCCTGGCCATCTCGCTCACGTTTGGCGGCAAGAACAGCAATGCCTCCGGATTCGGTATACCGCTGATCATGCGCTATATCCTGGAGACCTGCGCGACTACGGCCGAGGCGGTGTCCTGCCTGCAGCGCATCCCTTCCCACATGAGCTATAACATTACCCTGATCGACAAGGCGGGGGCTTATCAAACGGTGTACCTGTCGGCGGGAGAAACGCCTTATGTCGACGGGGAAAGGGTTGCCACCAATCATCAGCAGGCCGCTGAATGGCTGGCCTACGAGGAGCTGACCCTGACGCGGGAACGCAAACAGTTCCTCGACCAGGTGATCCGCACGCAGGCCATTTCCCGGGACGAGGTAAGAAATAAGTTCCTGCATCCTCCTTTATATAACAATTCAATTGAAAAGAACTTTGTTACTTTATACGGCGTGCAGTATGATATCGACGAGTTGTCTGCCACTTATTTCTGGCCGGGCCGGACGATGAAGCAGGGTTTCGATTATTTCAAAGAAGAACGGGTGACCGTGGATATTCAGGTAAGCTGATGATGCTGGTGTCAGGAGGCAGCGATGGTCGCTCTGGCGGGCGCTTCGTTTCACTTCGGTCGGAACGACGAATGCGAACGACCGTCATGGTGAGCGCCTTGCCCGGCCCGAAGGGACGGGGAACGGAGTGAAGCCGAATCATCTCATGTTGTTGAACGGGATTCCTGCCTGGCACGTAGCGTCCCGGCGGGGGCTTCGTTTCACTTCGGTCAGAATGACGAATGCGAACGACCGTCATGGTGAGCGCCTTGCCCGGCCCGAAGGGACGGGGAACGGAGTGAAGCCGAACCATCTCATGTCGTTGAACGAGATTCCTGCCCGGCCCGAAGGGACGAGAAACTGGGCCATCTCATCAACCTGTCAAAGAATGTAATGCCACTTTCTAATTAAATGAATAAATTCTGAATACAAGATGAAGTTTAAAGACGCAACCATCCCTCAGATCAACGATGTGATGGATAACGCCTGGGCCGCTTTCCGGGTCTATAGAAAATGTTCGCTTCGCCAGCGCGCCGAACTGATGCGCTGCGTGGCGCGCCAGATAGAAGAGCTGGGCGATGAGCTGATCACCATCGCCGCGCAGGAGTCCAACCTCCCCGAAGCGAGGCTCAAAGGCGAGCGGGCCCGGACAATATTCCAGTTAAATTCCTACGCCGATGCTTGCGAAAGAGGCGACTGGCTGGAAGCCCGCATCGATACGGCGATTGCCGGCAAAACGCCACCCAGGCCGGATATCCGCAAAATGCTGGTGCCGCTGGGCCCCGTCGTTGTCTTCGGCGCTGCCAACTTTCCCTTTGCTTATTCCACCGCGGGCGGAGACACCGCTACCGCGTTGGCGGCCGGTTGCCCGGTGATCGTAAAAGCGCACCCGGGGCATGAACAAACCAGTGAGCTGGTCGCCGGGGCGATCAGCAAGGCCGTGGCCGAGTGCCAGCTGCCTGCCGCAGTATTCTCCCATGTGCATGGCCGCTCGTTCGACGTGGGACAGGCTTTGGTAGAACATCCCTATGCCCGCGCAGTCGGGTTCACCGGGTCCTTTGTAGGGGGTAAACAGTTATTCGACTGGGCCAACCAGCGCAAAGCGCCCATACCGGTTTTTGCTGAAATGAGCAGCATCAACCCCGTCTTTTTGTTACCCGAAAAAATGAGGGAGTCGGCAGCCGAAGTAGCTAAGAGCTTCGCGGCGTCTATCACAGTAGGCGTAGGACAGTTTTGTACCAACCCCGGTTTGCTGATCGGTATTGCCGGCCCGGAGCTCGACCGGTTTGTGGCCACCTTATCGGATGAGATCAAAACCGTCGCTCCCGCGACCATGCTCAACGAAGGGATCAGTAAAAATTACCAGAGCAAGCGGCTACTGGCGTTGGCACAAAAAGATATTGAGCTTGTCGCTGTGTCTGGCATAGCGCCCGGGGAAGACCAGGCGCTTCCCACGATCGTCACCGCCACCGGCGAAGCGTTCATGAAAAATCCGGTAATGCACCAGGAAGTGTTCGGACCTTATTCCCTCGTCATCCGATGCCGCGATATGCAGCAGATGACCGAAGTGGCGCAGCATATTGATGGACAGTTAACCGCCACGCTGATGGCCACGACCAACGATATTAAGGATCACCAGGAGCTGGTCGATACGGTGCAGAACCTCTGCGGCCGATTGATCCTGAATGGGGTGCCCACGGGGGTAGAAGTCTGCCTGAGCATGCAGCACGGCGGACCTTTCCCGTCCACCACCGACTCGCGTTTCACTTCGGTAGGAGCGGATGGCATCAAACGATTTGCCCGGCCGGTCGCCTTTCAGAACTGGGACAATGCTTTGTTGCCGGACGAACTGAAAAATGAAAACCCGTTAGGCATCTGGAGAACGGTGAACGATTCGCTGACGCATGAGGCGGTGGGGTAGAAGAGACTTTGTGCCTCCGCTCCCCCGGAAGGGGGAACGTCGTTCCAGGCGGAGCGTAGCTTTTCACATTCGTCGTTCCGAGCGAAGTGAAACGGAGCCGAGGAATCTCTTTACGATTAAGTAGTTCAAAGAGATTGCTCCGCTCACTCCATTTCATTTCGTTCGGTCGCAATGACGGGGCATAGGAAGATGGTTCGACTCCCCGTTGCTCCCGCCCTTTGGGCGAGGCACGCACTCTTGATGACGGTCGCTCCGGTTCGTCGTTCCGGGCGCAGCGCAGCTTTCGCATTCGTCGTTCCGACCGGAGCGCAGCGTAGTGGAGGAATCTCGCTTTTCTTAAGGAGATGCTTTCCCCCCTTCGGCGAGGCAGGCGCTCACCATGACGTTTGTTAGTACTCGTCGTTTCGGGCATAGCGCAGCTTCTTTTTCGTCGTTCCAGGCGCAGCGCAGCTTTCGCATTCGTCGTTCCGACCGGAGCGCAGCGTAGTGGAGGAATCTCGCTTTTCTTAAGGAGATGCTTCCCCCCCCTTCGGCGAGGCAGGCGCTCACCGTGACGTTTGTTAGTACTCGTCGTTCCGGGCATAGCGCAGCTTCTTTTTCGTCGTTCCGAGCGCAGCGCAGCCGAGGAATCTCGTTCAATGTTCAGCCCACCGTCCATCCCGGCGCTCCACTTCTTAACTTTATTTTATATCTACCCCTGATCCATTCATTCCCCGCTTGTAGTAATTTACTGTTGAATTCGTAACCAGAACCAACCAGAGCTGACTAATGAACACCATCCTACAAATATTCCCGGCAAATACTCCTGCGTACGCGCAGTCTTCACTACCGTCTATTATTTATCAAAATATAAAAAACACATGCTATGAGCAACATTATGAACAACCGCGTGAACGCGACCGTATCTATGGAAACTGTACAAACTGTAAAGGATGCCATTGCCGGCATTTATCAAGCCCTGCCTTTTTTGGTGGGGCTCACGCCAACCGAGCGTATGAGCCTGCCTAAAATAAGCGTGAGCAACAAAGTGTTTACAGAAGATGCCATACAGGCAGCCGTTAACAACCCGCAATTATTACCCTCCTTTGTCAACCCGCAGGAGATCAGTAACGACCTGGCCCTTTTCCAGGCGTTGGATGAGCTGGTGATGCTGACGCATCAATTGTCCGAAAAACTGTCCGACACACAAATGCTCGCAGGCAGCGAAGCGTATACCAATGCGCTGACTGTCTACAAAATGTTTAGTGCGGCAGCCAACAGTGGTGTACCGGGCGCCAAAACCTTGTACGAGCAATTGCGCGAGCGCTTTGCCGGTATCGGGCCGGTAGGGCAGGGTGCACCTGCAACACCTTCACCCGAAGCGTAGCCTCCACGGCCAGCATGGCAGACCACCATTTTTATGAAGCAGCAAGCTCCCTTCGGGAGGCTTTTTTTATGTCAGGAATTGCTGTAGCATATATCCACCCACCTAAAACCCCGGTTTATGGAGCCCCGAGCTCGGTTCACGCAGCTCAAGGCCAGATGGTTCGGGCAAAAAGCCCGATTGTCCAGGCTCAAAGGTTGGTTGATGAAGCAAAAAGCTGCCCCGGCGAACCTTTTTGCCGGGCTGGCCGAGGTAAAACCTGCGCGAACCGAGCTGCAACCTGCGCCGGCTTAGCTTTGAGGTGAATGAACGGAGCAAAACGGTGCGGTAACGGAGCTCAGAGGTGGGGCATCGGGCTACAAGGTGGGGGAGGGGAGGTTGAAGGACACCGCTTCGAAAGCTTACAATTCATTAGGGATCAAAAATTGTTCTATTTCCGTAAAAGGCTCAACTACAGCATCAGGTATAACACTCTCAAATCTGTTAATGATCGAATTGATATTTTCGCTGGGGGCCTGTATATATAATTTTTGATAGTCTGATTTTGATGGTCCTTGATTTTTTTTGCGCAAGTTCACGTTTAAAAATATTTCTCTATCCACCTCTCTATTAAAATACGGGAAGGTATACCCGATAACTACAATGATATCACTGCGGGTTAAGACTTGTTGGGCAGAGTCTATAGCATATTTAGCAACCTTGGAATCTTCCCACGCAAATCGGAGGGAGTTAACATGTGTACTTCGAGGGGACGACAAAATGCTCTTAAACATATCAAAAGACCCCTTATTTAATACATGCTTGCCGTAATCGAATATATCTCCAAAACGACCGCTATCCCTTTTGAATGCCGCCGTTCCGTTTAGTTTTATGAATGAAAATTGGTTCTGCTTATATGTTTCCCCTTCTGATAATCCCACGAAATTTAATCTATCGAGTGCAGTATCATAAGGAATATCCGCAATATTCATAAACGCCTTTTCGAGTTGTGAGTCATAATTCCAGGAAATAATACTTATTTCATCAGGCATCGATATTTCTCCCTTTGAATTATGTGTAAGCACACTAGCAAAAAAGGAGTCGTATCTTCTGTCCAAATCCTTTAAAATGTAATTTTTTATTCCTTGTTCTTCTTCTTTACTTAAATTCTCTATCCAAGTCTTACCATTTATAATTTCCGTGCTTCCAAAATATCCTCCGGATTCTGGTCTCTTGTCAAAAAGTGGATATACAAAACTATCCCCCTTTACTTTCTTTAGCTGCTCGTAAATAAAAAATGCAGATAGGTGATTGATCAAATATTGATATTCTTGATTACTATCTAAATTTTTATTTTTAAGATAGAGCTTTTTGGCGTATGTATCGACTGTTTGGTGTTGCTCTATTTTTTCAATTAAAAGGTTGCGCTCTTTCTTGTCATCGGTCGAATTCCCATGAGCTGCTCGTAGATATTCCTCATAATGACTGCAAAAAAATTTAAACCTATTAGTAAGCCTATTAACTACAGGCAAAGCTTCCGCACTTGCTCCCGCACCAATTAAGTAAGTTACTTTTTTCAAAGTCAGTCAATTTATAGTTCATTAAAATATCATTCAAAACCTATCTTATCAATCTCCTTCATTAATTTATCGGTTTCCGTAAGCGCCACAATTATTTTTTGATAATGCAAAATATCGTCAAACTCTAATGCTCTTCCTTTGCGGTCTTTCAACCATTTTTGAGCCGGTTGATAACCACCGATGTAGAAATTCCAAGCAACCTCTGGCACCCTGGTAAAGTGCTGCGTATCGTTAATGTAAACACTCCCATCTTTATAAACAGGCTTATGCACCATATTATCACCATCTATAGGGTATTGCGTTATGTATTGTTCCACTACCGGAGTTTCGAGCAAATGCAATTGCCTGAGTTGTTGACCCTTATTTACCAATCTCCAAAATTGACTGGGTTCTTTCGGATAAGGTACTCGTGGAAAATCTATCTTTAAAAACTCTTTATATTTTTCGCGGTAGGTTGGGCAATGCAATACCGCATAGATATAATCTAATAAATTTTCAGAGCCGAAATGGAGAGGTAGCCCTTCTATCACATCTTTCACATTGACATTGTCTTCCGCTTCAAATTTTATATTTAAACCCTTAGCTATTTGCGCCACAATATCCATATTTAGGTTGGGGATTCTTTCGGGCTTAATATCCGTTGTTATTTGGTTGGTCTTTTCGGGGTAGAGGTAGAGTGGAAATGAATTTCCAGCACCAAATTGTCCTGCTGAATCTATAAAATTCTTATCACAAGGATTATTACCAACAAAAGTGTGTTTGAAACCTTTAATTGCTTGCTTAGGAATATTTAAAGCAATATTATCTTTCAATAAATGTTTCATTACTTTATCACGTGCTCTGTCAATTAAAGATGTGTCATAGTAGATAAATCTCTTATCAAATGTTCTATAATCCATTTGCATAAGCAATGATTTGTTAACTTGTATGTTGTAATAATCAACAATTTGGTTTTCTAAATCCTCTTTATTAAAACCAATTAGAACGGAATCATTTGACGTTACAATTCCTACACTATTTGTTGGGAAAAGTATATCAATCTTAATTCCTTTTTCATACTCTTCTTTCCGTTCAAAATCTTTTGGAACAAAAAAGAAATTATTATCATCAAATTGTAGTTGTTGCCAGTTAATAGTTTTTAGATTGTTTTGATTTAGAAAGTCATATTTAAAATCTCTTTTTCCAAACAAATCAAAATGAAGAATCTTTCCTAATTGATTGGCTTTTTTCTTTCCTGTTTTCACAAAAATATTGATTGAGACACCTTGCATAATGTCAAATACATTCTGGTCAGCACTTCCATCTGGAGCAGTTTCTTTTTTCTTGGAATTGCCGTGTAGGTCAAAAATGTAGGAAAAATCAAAACATTGCAATAAATTATTTCGCATTTGTCTGAAAACAATACCATCAATAAAACTATTATTGGATATAAATGCTAAAATGCCATTTCCATTTTTCTCAATGAAATGTTGACCGTAGCGTATAAATTTTACATAATCGTCAGAAAGGGAATTATAGCTTTTCTCATTTAAATTTTTTTTGTAATCGCTAATCAGTTTTTCTATCCATTCGCCTTTATTCGTGCTACTAACTGAATACGGCGGATTTCCGATAATGCACATACAGGTGTATCTCGTTTAATCCTGTTAGCCTCATTGGCCTCAGTACTTAGCCAGTTCGCAAAAAGCGTTCCTGTATCCGGGTGACTTTCTTCAAGGCTGTTGGTGAGGTACACACGCAACCGCTGGTTGCTGCTTGGTTTGTAACCTGTCTCAGTCAATAACAAGTCCAACTGTAAATGCGCCATCGCATAGCTTGCCATCAGCAGTTCAAAACCATTTAGCCTGGGCAATAAATGTTTTTCTACATAGTTACTCCAAATGCCTTGTTGTCCTTCAAACTTTTTATGTATTTGTTTTACCACTTCCGCTAAAAAAGTGCCTGTACCTGTTGCCGGGTCAAGTATCTGAACTTTGTGGACCTCTTCTTCCACTATTTCAGTTCTTATCTTGCTGCGCATATCGGAAGTAGATTTTGTTTCGATACTGCGCTTTATTTTCGTTTTGCTGGTATCTGCCAATCCTTGTGGTAAGTCAAATTCTGTTTTTAAAATATCATCTACGGCACGTACAATAAAATTTACTACCGGTGCAGGCGTGTACCAAACACCTCTTTTTTTACGAATCTGAGGATCATATTCAGTTAAAAAAGTTTCGTAAAAATGAATGATGGGGTCTTCGGTTTTTGTGCCTCTGCCATAATTCTTTAAGATATCTTCTACATTGCAGGCTAAAAATATGTCCACCAGGCTATCTACGATCCATTTAATACGGTCGTCTATATCGGGGCCGGCAATATAGCCAAACAGCTTGCGCAAAAACGGGTTGGTTTTGGGGATCAGTTCAGCGGCTTCCTGCCTGCTAAATGTGGGCAATGTTGGGTCATGTAAACGTGCGGCAAACAGGCCGTATGCGATAGTTTGGGCATATACATCGGCAAACCCTTTGGGCGTTATGTCGTGTATCAATATTTCTTTGAAAGCGGTTTTTTGATCTTTTAATGTGCTATTCTCATTTGTTAATTCATCACTTGTCAAGGCATTTTCGATAACATCAGAAAGTAAACGTGCTTTACCTGCCATCATTTCCGCTAATCGCTTCGGGCTTCTGATGGTCTGGCCGATGTGCGTGGCAAAATCCTTGATTAAATTTTCAAAAGAAGAAAAGTTTTCATGAATTGGGTTGATCTGGTTTCCAGCAATCTCTCCAATGGCAATTTTTGTAACAAAGACACCATTACGGTATAAATGAAAATCTAAATAATCGGTAAAGATCAAATTTTCAAGAGACGCTTTATAGCGATCAAATTGTTCTTTATTTCCCGTTTTCTTAGTCCCGTCTAAATCTTTATCGCCAATGTCTTTGGCTTCAATAAAGCCAACAGGTACATCTTTTTTAGTCAGGATGTAATCCGGCGCACCACAGGTTTGCCGTTTGGGCTCGTTAGTGGCGCTAATATTAGGTATTAAACTCTCTATTAATTGCTGTAGATCGCCGCGGAATGAGTGTTCTGTGGAGTTTCCAAGCTTGTAGCGTTGGTTTATTTTGTCTAAATATTGATCAATGGTCATTAAGTACTTTTAGATTAGTTTTATACGGATAAACTTCATATTGTAAGATAATATTTGTCGGGGATAAACTATTAGTGTATTTTCACATAAGCCGTAGGTATTTGGAGTAAGTCTTTTACTTACATCATTTGCAGGTAGCCTTACAATCGTCTATTTAACAAAACACTCGTATGCCATTGGTCGATAAATAAGCGTTCTATATCACTTCTCCATCAGCCTCTCCAACCTCGCCATCATCTCCTCCTTCTCTTTCAACATCCTTTCATACAAAGCCATTTTTTCCTCGTGCAGTTGGATGATTTTATCAATAGGATTATGGTTATGGATGATAAGGCCGATGGCGCTGTCATTTGTATTAAATGTATTCGAAATAATGTTCACCGCCTTTTCTTCATCGAAGTTCTGTATGGCTTCTACAGGAACTTTTAAGGCATCGGATAATTGTTGGAGTAGGGGCATGTCGATCGTTTCTTTCTGTTCTAGGAGGGATATTTTCTGTTGGTTCCAGTCGTCACCCAATTCGTATGCCAGGGTTTCCTGCTTGATATCCAGCATCTCCCGGATACGCTTCACATTACGTCCTTCATGAATTTTTTTGGGATGTTTGGTACTGGTCATAAGCACAAATGTAAGTGTTATAGCTAAATGATCATCCAGGGTCAAATTTAGGTAAAATACTGTTTCATAACTGTAAATTACAAGACAAAACAGGTGGGATACCACAATAATTGCGTTTGATTTACACGATGAAGGATAAGAGGAAAACCGGCTGACCCATGAAGACGCATTTGTCTGTAAAGGCCGTTGATGGCCGGTTTTCCATTTTTCGTTTAAAAATTGCTAACTGATATGGCAACCAAAAGCGAACGCAACACAAACAATCATGACCCGGAACCCATGAGCATCACAAGCGACCAGGCAGTCCTGGCGTTTCGCATCATATTCACTAATCATGACGAAGAAGTCCTTACCTATGGGATCCTGCTCTGGCTCGGCCAGCTGAAAGACCGCACCGCCTTCCGGGAGTTCCTGAAACTTCCCCGCCTGATGCAGCAATACCGGGTGGGCGAGTGGCGGCAAACCAGGGGGCGGTCGACTGTCACGGCTGCCCGCCTGTTTGTTCTGATCAACAGTTGCTGGAAGCTGTTTGGTGAAGAGCTGCATCACTATCCCGGCTGTGACTGGCCGCCTGTAGATCAACACAGCATAGAATATGCCCGGATCGCTGATATCGTTCGCTGCGTCAGTCTTCCGGCACTCCTGAACCCGCTGTTGTTGTCTGCGACGGCGATCTCCAACAGTCCCCATTTCAACCGGTTCATTCCGGGGATGGAGCCGGGAACACTCAACCTGTTCAATGACGGCCGTTTGCTGAGAGACCGGGTGCAGCTGCTTTTATGGTTGCGCCTGATGCGCCATTTCCTACACGCGGTATACGGATATTTTCAGGAGGAGCGCAGATAGACGTTTTTGCCAGACCCGCCTAAGCCCCTTTACTGTAAGCTGCTTTTCAATATGACGCGTCATCGGCTTTTATGTTCCGCATGGCTGATCTCCAATAAGATGAGCTGTTGGCCTGACCCACGCGAGGCATGGTAATTGTACCTGCCTTAATGCAGGCTCCGGCCAGCTGGCCTTCCATCTCCGGCGCCTGCATCATGTAAACCCTCAAAACCGATTACCATGCATATCATTACCGGAGGCACCGGCCGGGTAGGGTCAGCCGTAGCCAGGGCCTTATTACAACAGCATGAACCCGTAACCATCATTTCCCGCAACCCCGAACAGGCTGTGACCTGGCAGAACCAGGGCGCACAACTGGCCGTGGCGAATGTAAAAGACACGGCCGCACTACGCGAGATCTTCCGCACAGGCAGTTCGGTCTTCCTGCTGAACCCGCCCGCAGATCCTTCAACGGATACGGACACAGCCGAACGTCGCACGGCCCATTCGCTGGCGGAAGCCTTGAAAGACAGCGGTGTGAAAAGAGTAGTATTAGAATCTACCATGGGCGCGCAGGAAGGTACCGGTATCGGTGACCTGGGCGTGTTGTACGAGCTGGAACAGGCCGTAGCCGCATTGGGCATCCCGCATCATATCATTCGCCCGGCTTACTACATGAGCAATTGGGTGGGTTTGCTCCCCGAAGTGATCGAGCGCGGTGAATTGATGTCTTTTTACCCCGCTGAGATAAAAATGCCCATGGTGGCACCGGAGGATATCGGCGAGCTGGGGGCGCGGCTGATGACGGGACAGGAAGAGGGCACCCTGCATTCGATTGAAGGACCGGAACGATACAGCCCCGCAGACGTGGCTGATGCCTTTTCAACGGCATTGAACCGTCCGGTGACGGTGACTGTGATCCCGGAAGATCAATGGGAAGCCACTTTCAAAGCGATCGGCTTTTCGGAAAAAGCGGCCGCTTCCTACGCGGGAATGACAGCCGTAAGCCTGCGGGCGTTTGAACAGGGCACTACGGTGAGCGGTGTGGTGAAGGGGCGGACGACGCTGCAGGCATATATCAACCGGGTCGTTGGTAGTGCGGCGAAAAGCCCTTCGGCTGGCGGGGCCGCGGCAAGCTCACCGTAACAGTCGGATGATGAATGTTAGACTAACGAACATTGATACAGCAACAAATAAATAATAAGCATACAATAAAAACAGATCTATGAAAGGAGCGATAAAAGCTCTTCGTACCCAAAAAGATGATGATTGAGCGTTTGCTATGTGACCATTAAAAACATAAAAAAACAACAAATGAAAAAAGAGAATATCATGTCGAGACGACAAGCCCTGATGGGCTTGGGTACGGGACTGGCCGCCGCGGCGATCGACCCGGTATATGGTCAGTCGGCTTCTTCGGGAACCCCGGCAGCCGGACTGGAAGATCCCACGAAAAAATATGTAAAGCCTCCTTTTGAACGCCAGTCACAGCCCTGGCCGGGCCTGGCAGGCGAGATGAAACCAAAGCCGGATCACGGCGAGCAAACCTATAAAGGGTCGGGTCGCCTGCAAGGCCGCAAGGCGCTGATCACGGGCGGTGATTCGGGCATCGGGCGTGCCGCAGCGATTGCCTATGCACGCGAGGGTGCGGATGTGGCGATCAATTATTTTCCTACAGAAGAACCGGACGCGAAGGAAGTGGTGGCCCTGATCAAGGCGGCCGGACGCAAAGCGGTGGCGATTCCCGGTGACCTGAGGGATGAAGCATTTTGCCGTGAGCTGGTGCAAAAGGCAGTCGCAGGGTTGGGCGGACTGGATATCCTGGTCTGCAATGCCGCGCGACAGCAGGCGAAGCAGTCGATCCTGGATATCACCAACGAAGCGTTTGACTGGACGATGAAAACGAATATCTACGCGCCTTTCTGGATCATTAAAGCGGCGCTGCCCCACCTGCCACCGGGCTCGGCGATCATCGGCACCACATCGGTACAGGCCTATGATCCGTCTCCCGACCTGTATGATTATGCGCAGACGAAGGCGGCTACGATGAATTATGTGAAATCGCTCGCGAAGCAACTGGGACCGAAAGGCATCCGCGTGAATGGTGTGGCGCCCGGCCCCATCTGGACGCCCTTGCAGGTATCCGGCGGCGCTACGCAGGAGAAGCTGCAACAGTTTGGCGGACAAACACCGTTGGGAAGGCCCGGTCAACCGGCAGAACTGGCTTCTATTTTTGTGCAACTGGCGGCCAGCGATGCCAGCTTTGCCAATGGTCAGGTATATGGTGCGGCCGGGGGAGAGGGGCAACCCTGATCCGGATAGCGGGCTATTCTTTATTCCTTCATCATTTCGATCAGTACGGCCGCTACTTCTTCGGCGTTGGGCTTGCTGAAGTAGTCACCGTCGCTGCCATAGGCGGGACGGTGGTCTTTAGCCGTAATGGTGCGCGGCGCCACATCGAGGTAGCGATAGCCACCCTGCTCTTCCATCACTTTGTTGAACATGTAAGCGGCAGCTCCGCCGGGCACATCTTCATCGACAAATACAATGCGGCTGGTCTTTTTTAATGATTCAAGGATCATGTGGTTCCGGTCGAAAGGCAGAAGGGTCTGCACGTCGATCAGCTCGCAGCTGACGCCGAGTCGCTCAACCAGCTTCATGGCCTGCTGCACCACGCGGATGGTGGAGCCGTAACTCACGATAGTGATATCCGTTCCCTCTTTTAAGATCTCCGGAATGCCCAGTGGCACGGCGATCTCGTTGAGATTATCGGGTAACTTTTCTTTAAGGCGGTAGCCATTGAGGCTTTCGACCACGATAGCGGGGTCATTGCTTTGTAATAAAGTGTTGTACATACCGGCTGCCTGCACGAAGTTGCGCGGCACACAAACATGCATACCTCTTACGGCATTAATGATCATGCCCATGGGCGAACCGCTGTGCCAGATCCCTTCGAGGCGGTGGCCGCGGGTGCGCACGATCAGCGGGCAGCTTTGTTTGCCGCCGCTGCGGTAAAACAAGGACGCCACATCATCTGTCAGCGGCTGCAATCCGTAGACCAGGTAATCGAGGTACTGGATCTCCGCGATCGGACGCAGGCCTCTTAAAGCCAGACCGATGCCCTTGCCCATAATGGTCAGTTCGCGGATGCCGGTATCAAATATTTTTTTGTCGCCATATTTCTTTTGCAGTCCGGCAAAGCCCTGGTTCACATCACCGATCTGTCCGAGGTCTTCACCGAAAGCAATGACCTTGGGATTGCTGGCAAACACGCCGTCGAAATAACGGTTGATGATCTGGTAGCCGTTCAGCGAGGGAGAGGCTTCGGTCACGACCGGCGCTACGGGCGTTACGCGCAGTGCGCTTTTGGGCCCGTCATCATATAAATAGGTATTGTAGACCGTGCTGCCTTCTTTCTGCAGCTCAGCATGATAATTGGTTGCTTCGCTGGTGGCCTTATCGCCACACAACAGCAGCGCTTTAAACAGGCTCTGCAGGCTGTTCTTGCGCAGCGGCTCTCTTAAAGACCTCAGGTCTTTGGCGATCTTCCGCAGCTCGTCTTCATGCTCGAGGTTATCGGGCACGAGTGCTTCGATCACTTCGCTGGTTTTTTGCGTGAGTTCCCGTAAAGGCGCCTGGTATTCTTTCCAGGCTTTGTCCCGCGCTTCTTTGACGTTTTGCCGTGCGTCCTGCTCGATCTTTTCAAGTAGCGATTCATCGGCTAATGCATTTTCCAGGATCCAGGCCTTCATCTTGGTGAGGCAGTCTCTTTCCTTTTCCCAGGAAAGGCGGTCGCTGGTCTTGTAACGTTCGTGACTGCCCGATGTACTGTGCCCCTGCGGCTGTGTCAGTTCTTCGATATGAAAGATTACGGGCGTATGCGTGAGCCGTGCTAATTGTATGCCTTCATCAAAAGCTTCCACCATGCCCATATAATCCCAGCCTTTGAGCGCTGCGATATAAAAGCCGTTGGTGCCTTCTTCTTTTTCAAAACCTTTTAATGCTTTGGAAACAGAGCCCTTGGTGGTCTGGTATTCCCGCGGAACAGAAATGCCATAGCCATCATCCCACACGAATACCACGAGCGGCACCTGCAATACGCCGGCGGCGTTGATGGCTTCCCAGAAGTGTCCTTCACTGGTGGAAGCATCCCCGATGGTACAGAAGCAGACTTCATTACCATTGTCGGATAAGTGCTTGAACTGCCTGAGATCGTCTACCTCGCGAAATAATTTAGAAGCCAGACCTATACCGACCGACCGCGGCATCTGCGAAGCGGTGGAAGACATATCCGTACAGGTATTTTTGATCTCCATGAGGTTGGCCCACTCGCCGTCTGCCTCTACGTTGCGGCTGGTATAGTGGCAGTTCATCTGTCGGCCGGCACTGAAAGGCTCCCGCTGTGGGTCAGCATCAGCATATAGCTGCGCGAAATATTGTTGGGGGGTAGACTCGCCCATGGCGAACATCATGGTCTGGTCGCGGTAATACCCGCTTCTCCAGTCACCCGGTTTAAAAAATTTGGCAGCAGCCACCTGGGCCACTTCTTTTCCATCCCCGAAGATTCCAAATTTGGCTTTACCGGTGAGGACTTCTTTACGGGAAAGAAGACTGGTTTCACGGCTGAGGCAAGTTACGTAGTAGTCATGCAAAACACCGTCCTTAAACTTCTCAAAAGACAGCATTTCATTCGGCTCTGAAGGTCCGGAGTGTAATATATCCATTCGACAAAAATAGGTAGATGCGTTAATATGTGAATATAACGTATTAATCAACATTTTAGTATACGTGTTATGTCTGCAAAATGTAAAAGCCAGGGGCGAAGGGGGATGTGAGAGAGGTGTTGGTTTGGGGTGACGTAAAATTATTATTCGTCGTTCGGGCGAAGTGAAACGAAGCCCCCGCCTGAACGGTACGGGCGGGGAGGAATCTCGTTCAATGGGAATGAGATGGTTCGACTCCGCTCCGCTGCGCTCACCATGACGATCATAGGGAGCACGTTTTACCCGTCGTTTCGACCGAGCGTAACAACGTGAAGCGAGCGCCCGCCCGAACGGTACGGGCGGGGAGAAATCTCATTCAATGGGGATGAGATGGTTCGGCTCCGCTACGCTCACCATGACGGTCGTTTCAGGTTCGTCGTTCCGGGCGAAGTGAAACGAAGCCCCAGCCCGAATGGTACGGGCGGGGAGGAATCTCGTTTTGTTGACAATGAAGCGGATTCGCCTTATTAAAAAATAAACTATTCATTTTTAATGCAACTTTACCACGGGATGTTCCATCTTTTTAAATACTTTTGTGCCTGCTTTGATCAATAGGAAGAAAGACGGACCATTATCGAACAATTGTTGTGGCCGATTGTTCTTCACGTAGCAAAGCAACTTGGTTCAGGATTTGCTTTATCTGATAATGTTTCACCTGGATCAACCAATAAAATAAACACATGCTATCAGCCTACGGTCTGTAACGACAATAACCTGGCGGATCATATGTGACAAAGAAAACAGTAAAAGTAAACACATGAAAAAAATCGGCCTTATCCTATCGCTCTTTTTTGCGCTCTCTCTGAATATGGTGAATGCGCAGACAGCAAGTGTTAAAAACGCTGCTACTTCAGCAGATGCGGCTATCAGCATGGTTAAAGAAAAGTACGACATTGGTAAAGTGCCTCAGGGGCAGCCTGTTACTTTTTATATGGAGTTTGTTAACCAGACCAAAAAGCCATTGGTAGTGAAAAGTGTGATGGCCGGTTGCGGATGTACCGTTCCTGAAAAGCCGAAAGAGCCTATCATGCCTGGCAAGACCGGTAAAATTAAAGTTGCTTATAGTGCGCCCAGCGCCGGACCTGTTAATAAAGATGTAGAGATTTACCTGGCGGGATACAACGAGCCAAAAATCGTCTACTTTACCGGCGAAGTGGTAGCTAAAAAATAAATTTCAGTATATTCTTTTTTTAAGCCCCTTCAGATTCTTGGAGGGGTTCATTTTTTCAACACCTAAAACTTTCCAATTAATAATGCCTACCGTATCGCAACGTGGTATTCAGATGCCGGCTTCTCCGATCAGAAAGCTGGTTCCGTATGCAGAAGCTGCTAAAAAGAAGGGAATTACCGTTTATCACCTGAATATCGGGCAACCGGATATTGAAACGCCTCCGGCCATTATGGACGCCGTGCGGAATCTCAATATGCCGATACTGGAATATAGTCATAGCGCGGGTAACGAAAGCTATCGCCGCAAGCTGGCAGGGTATTATTCGGATAAAGGTTTTGATGTGACGTATGACCAGGTGTTGATCACGACCGGTGGCAGCGAAGCCATTATCTTTTCCTTTTTCGCCTGCATGAATCCCGGCGATGAAGTGATCATACCCGAGCCGCTGTATGCCAATTATATTGGCTTTGCCTGCGAAGCAGGCGTGAACGTAGTGCCGATCCGATCTTCGATTGATAACGGGTTTATGCTGCCTCCACCCAGTGAGTTTGAAAAAGTGATCACACCAAGAACCAAAGCGATCCTGGTGTGTACGCCCAACAATCCTACGGGCTATTTATATAGCAAAGAAGAAATGACCGCGCTTGGCGCGATCTGTAAAAAAAATGACCTGTACTTCTTCAGCGATGAAGCCTACCGCGAATTTTGTTATGGCGACGAGCCGCATACCAGTGTAATGCAGCTTCCGGGCCTGGAAGAGCATGCTGTGCTGCTGGACACGATCAGCAAAAGATACAGCGCCTGCGGTGCACGTATTGGTGCATTGGTGACCAAAAACAAGTTCCTGTATGACGCGGTGTTGAAATTTGCGCAGGCCCGCCTGAGTCCGCCCGGCCTGGAGCAGGTGTTGGGAGAGGCGGCGGTGGATCTGCCTGATCATTTTTTTGACGAACCAAAGGCGGAATACATGGCCCGGCGCGATCTGTTGGTCAGCCGACTTAATAAGATTGAAGGCGTGTTCTGTCCTAATCCGGGAGGTGCCTTTTACGCGATAGCGCGGCTTCCGATCGATGATGCGGACCGTTTTTGCCAATGGATGCTGGAGGACTTTTCCTACAATAACCAGACGGCTATGTTTGCCCCTGCTACAGGCTTTTACATTACGCCCGGCCTGGGTCGCAATGAGATCCGGTTGGCCTACGTCATCAACAGGGAAGCGATCGATAAAGCGATGGATTGCCTGGAGCAGGCTTTGAAAGTCTATCCCGGCGTGACGCCGGTGAAATAAAAAGAATGAGACGGTGCGGCCGGTCTCGTCGTTCCGAGCGCAGTGAAACGGACCCCCGCCCGAACGGCACGGGTGGGGAGGAATTTCGTTGTGTTGAAGATTGATTAGGCATCGACCCCATCAAACATGTGCGAACGGAGTTAAGATATCCCGATTCCTTTTTACTGCCATTACCCGCTGTACCGCTTCAATATCTCTTCGACCAGATCCGGATCCAATTCAGGCGCTGGAACCGGAGGGGTGGGAGGTGTTCCACCAGGCTCTTGCAATATCAATTCCCACCAACCCACATCACACCATTTGCCCGATTTGTATCCCACATTCGTGTAGGTAGCAAACCACTTAAAGCCGAAACGTTCATGAAAACCCACACTTTCCTCATTCGGAACTGTGATCACTGCAAAAACCTTATAGATGCCCTGCGCTTTAAGCAATTCGAACAAGGCGTTGTATAGTTTAGAAGCGATGCCCTTTTTCTTATGTCCGGGGCTCACATAGACCGAACATTCCACGGCCCATTGGTAGGCGATGCGCTCGCGGTAGGCAGATGCATAGGCATATCCCAGCACCTGGCCATCCGCTACCATCACAAGCCAGGGATATTTTGCACTATAGTGAACGATTCTTTGCGTAAACGTTTCATCATTCGGCACTTCTGTCTCGAAAGTGACATACCCGTTTGTAACAAAAGGCGCATAAATGTCCTTGATCTGCCCGGCAAAACGCACATCCGCTCTGATAATCTTCATATTATGATAAAATATATTTGAAAATAATTATCAATAGTACAATTTATTTCAAACCAAAATCTATATTTTTGGATAAATAATAGCTTTTTAACAAGAAATAATAGTTATTATTTATTTTTTTAATATAAAACCTCTACAATTATGCACATGACCAAAAAACTGGCTATTGTTCCTTTTCTACTGCTTGTGTTAGTAACTGTCCTGAGCTTATTCATGGGCCACAATCCTGTCGAGAGCCCCACCGATCCCGCCATTAATACCGGCGACACGGCCTGGCTGCTCACCTCAGCTGCATTTGTATTGATCATGACACCGGGCCTGGCGTTCTTTTACGGAGGCATGGTTAAAAAGAAAAATGTGATCTCCACAATGTTACAAAGTTTTATTTGTATGGCCATCGTGTCGATCCTTTGGGTGGTATTCGGATTCGGTCTGGCTTTTGGGGACGATATCGGAGGTTTTATCGGTAACCCTTCCACTTTCATGTTTATGAATGGGGTGCTGGATGGTAAGCCCTGGTCGTTGGCACCTACCGTGCCACTGGCCGTATTTGCTTTCTTCCAGCTGAAGTTCGCGATCATCACGCCGGCCCTGGTAACAGGTGCTTTCTCTGAGCGCGTTCGTTTCACTTCTTATATCCTGTTTATTTGTTTGTTCTTTATATTCATCTACGCACCGCTGGCTCACATGACCTGGCATCCGGAAGGATTTTTATTCAACCTGGGTGTACTTGATTTCGCGGGTGGAACGGTGGTTCACATGAGCGCCGGGGTAGCCGCTTTAGCGAGTGCCATCTATTTAAGAAAAAGAACCGACCAGGAAATGAAGCCTGCGCGTATCACTTATGTATTATTAGGTACGGGTCTGCTGTGGTTTGGCTGGTTTGGTTTCAACGGCGGTTCTGCCATGGGCGCTAATAACCTGGCAGCTATTGCGCTGGCCACAACAGCAGTAGCTTCAGGTGCTGCAGCTTTTGCATGGATCATCTTTGACGCATTGAGAGGTAAAAAACCTTCTGCTATGGGAACCAGCATTGGTGCTGTAGTAGGTCTGGTAGCGATCACTCCGGCTGCTGGTTTTGTAAGCCTGGCACACGCATTAGTGATTGGTGTAGTAGCGGCGATCGTGAGCAACCTGATGGTAGAATGGAGAACCCGCACCAGCATTGATGATACACTGGATGTATTCCCTTGTCACGGTGTAGGTGGTCTCGTAGGTATGATCCTTACAGGGGTGTTTGCAAGTCCTGGTATCAACTCGGCTGTTGCAGATAAAGGCCTGTTCTTTGGTGAGACCAAGCTGTTCACTACCCACTTGCTGGTGGCGATCGGTGTATTGGTAGCGGTATTTATTATGACAATGATCATCTTAAAAATTACCGATCTGATCACGCCTTTACGAGTGAGCGAAGAAGAAGAAGCGGAAGGTCTTGATATGAGCCAATTAGGCGAAAGCTTATAATAACTGAACTGATCTATAGAAAGTGCAAGCCGTATTCCGGTTTGCACTTTTTTATTGAATTTCTTAGGCCCGA
Source organism: Niabella sp. ZPM-14 (assembly GCF_055693045.2). Taxonomy (NCBI): domain Bacteria; kingdom Pseudomonadati; phylum Bacteroidota; class Chitinophagia; order Chitinophagales; family Chitinophagaceae; genus Niabella; species Niabella sp. ZPM-14. The sequence goes on along the minus strand of NZ_CM181148.1, from coordinate 416,872 downwards.
TCACTGATCCACCCCGTAGCGGAATGTCGCTATATCATGAAGCCCTGCATGCCGGAGATCGTTTCCCGCACCGCAACCCGCATGTAATTTGAATCCTGGCTTTCGATTTATTTTTATATTTTTCAGAAAATTTGATGCTAATGAAGAAATGGCTCTCCGCCTTTTGTATTGCTGCCTGTTGTACGCAGCTGCAAGCCCAGGTAACCTATCCCGTCAACGGTATCTCAGACGAACGAACTAAATATTATGCTTTCACCAACGCCACGATCGTTAAGGACGCGGGTACGCAGCTTGATAATGCTACCCTGGTGATCAAAGACGGTAAAATCGTTTCGGTCGGAAAAGCCTCCGTTCCTGAGGGTGCCGTAGTGATCGATTGTAAAGGGCAGATGATCTATCCTTCTTTTATCGACATCTACAGTGACTACGGGATCGCGGTACCGCAACGCAGCGGGGGAAGCAGTTCCTTCTTCGGTCCGCAACAGTTGTCCACCAATACGAAAGGGCCTTTCAACTGGAACCAGGCCATTAAAAGTGAAGTGAACGGGTATGAATTATTCTCAACCGATACGAAAAAAGCGGAAAGCTTGCGGGCACAAGGGTTTGGCGCCGTGGTAACCCACCAGAAAGACGGGATCGCGCGCGGCACCGGTGTGGCAGTGGTCTTGTCTGACGACAAAGAAAATCTCAACATCATCAGGGACAAGGCAGCCTCTTTTTACTCTTTCAGCAAAGGCACTTCCACGCAATCTTATCCTACCTCTATGATGGGCAGCGTGGCCTTGTTGCGACAGACCTTCCTTGATGCGGATTGGTATGCCGCAAATAAACCCGCTAAAGAAGGGATCAACAAATCGCTGGAAGCATGGAATAATAACCGCGCACTTCCGCAGGTGTTTGAGGCCGGCGACAAGTGGAGCGACATCAGGGCCGATAAGATCGGTGATGAATTCGGTGTACAATACATTATTAAAGGCGGCGACAATGAATACCAGCGGATCAGGGAAATAGCAGGGACAAAAGCGGCGTATATTCTTTCGCTGGACTTCCCGGAAGCCCAGCAAATTGAGGATCCGATGGATGCACGCTTTGTATCAGTATCGGATATGGCACATTGGGAGCTGGCTCCGGGCAACGCTGCCGCCTTCGAAAAAGCGAAGATCCCTTTTGCCCTGACCACTGCCGACCTGAAGGACGTTAAGACCTTCTGGCCCTCTCTGCGCAAAGCGATCAGCTATGGCCTGAGCAAAAAAACGGCACTGGCTGCACTGACTGCGACACCGGCATCCTTGTTAAAGATCGACGACAAAGTGGGCTCGATCGAAGCAGGGAAGATCGCGAATTTCCTGATCACTACAGGTGATATTTTTGACGAGAAGACCAGTATCGTTGAAAACTGGGTGAACGGCGAGCGCTATGATGTGAAAGCCAAAGCGAGCAGGGAACAGGCTGGTCAATATAAACTAACCATTACCGGCGCATCAGGCGTTTCTGAATATACGCTCGATGTAAAAAGCAATAGCCAGGCGCAACTGATCTCAAAGGATACTTTAACCACGAAGTTTAAATCGGATGGTACGCTGGTGTCGATCAATTTCTCCCTGAAACCTGCTGCCAAAGCGGCTTCCGGCAAGAAGGATTCCACGTTTAGCGCAACCCAGGCCGGATCCTTGTACCGCTTAAGCGGGGTGGATTACGGCAAGAGCTGGCAGGGCGTAGGCGCTGATAATAACGGTCAGCCGGTGACCTGGGTAGCCAACTACGTTAAAGAGACCGTGTCAAAAAAAGATACGGCCGCTTCAAAGTATAGCAAGCCACAGGCTATCGTGAGTTACCCTTTTTCTCCCTACGGGAATGAAGAGATGCCGAAACAGGAAACGATTCTTATCAGGAACGCCACCGTTTGGACCAATGAAAAAGAGGGCAGGCTGGCGAATACGGACGTACTGTTGAAAGGAGGGAAGATCGCGCAGATCGGGCAAAATATCAGCGCCGCAGGAGCAAGGGTGATTGATGGCAGCGGAAAGTATGTAACGCCGGGCATTATCGATGAACACTCACACATTGCGGCCTTCTCCATTAACGAAGGCGCTCAATCCGTCACTTCTGAAGTGCGCGTTGGCGACAACCTAAACCCGGATGACGTCAATATCTACCGGCAGTTGAGCGGCGGCGTAACGACCTCGCATATCCTGCATGGCTCGGCCAATACGATCGGCGGTCAGACCCAGCTCATCAAACTAAGATGGGGCGCGGATGACGAAGGATTGAAGTTTAAGGGAGCCGATCCTTTTATCAAATTTGCCCTTGGGGAAAACGTGAAAAGAACGGCGCAGCCACAGGGAAATATCCGCTACCCCGATACCCGCATGGGTGTGCAGTCGATCCTGGCAGATGCCTTTCAAAGAGCGAAGGACTACCAGGCGAAAATAAAAAGCGGTGATAAAACCGTTCGCAGGGATCTGGAGCTGGATGCATTGGTAGAGATCCTGAATGATCAACGCTTCATCACCTGCCACAGTTATATTCAAAGCGAGATATTAGCGTTGCTGACTACGGCCGATGAATACGGATTTAAGGTGAATACGCTGACACATATACTGGAAGGATACAAAGTGGCGCCGGAGATCAAAAAGCACGGATCCCATGTCTCCACTTTCTCGGACTGGTGGGCCTACAAAACGGAAGTGCAGGATGCTATTCCTTACAATGCGGCGCTGATGCACCGGATGGGCTTAAATGTTTGTATCAACAGCGACGACGCTGAAATGGCGCGCCGTCTGAACCAGGAAGCCGCTAAGGTCATTAAGTATGGTGGCGTCAGCGAAGAAGACGCTTTTAAAATGGTGACCCTCAATCCCGCAAAAGCATTACATATCGAAGATAAGGTGGGAAGTCTCAAAGTAGGGAAGGACGCCGATGTGGTGTTGTGGGACGCAAATCCACTGAGTATCTATGCGAAGGCGCTGTATACAATTGTGGACGGTACGGTTTACTTTGACCGGGACAAAGACCTGGAAAAAAGAAAGCTGATCAGCACAGAACGCAATCGGCTGGTGCAAAAAATGCTGGCCGCCTCTAAATCCGGTGCGCCTACCGTGCCCGCCAAACCTACGGCCCAGGTGATACTGCACTGCGAAGACAACGAGCAGCACACCGGAATTCTTGAAATCGATTCTTACGAGGATAAATTATAAGCTATGCTAAAGAACATTCTTTCTATTATACTTTTCTCTGTCAGTGCGGGTGTTTTTGCGCAGGATGATGTGTATCCCGCGCCACCGCAAACCGGCAGTATCCTGATTAAAAATGGCACGATCCACACCGCAGCGGGCCCGGTAATCAACAACGGTTCCGTGCTCATCAAAGACGGGAAGATCGCGCAGGTTGGTTCCGATATTGCAGCCGCTGATGCGACTGTTATCGATGCGACCGGTAAAAATGTGTATCCCGGATTGATTCTGCCCAATACCGACCTGGGGCTTTCCGAAATCGGCAGCGGCGTTCGTGGTAGTAATGACTATTTTGAGTTAGGGAACTACAATCCATCGGTACGATCAGCGGTAGCCTACAACACGGATTCTAAGATCATCAATACCCTGAGGGCGAACGGCATTTTGCTGGCTTGTGTGGTGCCGCAAGGGCGCTTGCTGACCGGTACGTCTTCTGTAGTCCAGCTGGACGCCTGGACCTGGCAGGATGCTGTTTACAAAGCGGATAACGGGATGCACCTCAACATGCCGATGCTGATGCGCTCGCCTCGTCGCTCTGGTAGTTCCGACGCCGAAAGCGATCCCATCAAAAACGGGATTGAAACCGTTGAGGAAGTGGAGTCTTTTTTCAAACAAGCTCAGGCTTACCTGAAGTCCAGCAGGAAAGAGGCGATTAATCTGAAGTTCGAAGCCCTGCGTCCACTGTTTGAGAAAACGCAAAAACTATTTGTGCATGCCGATATTGCCCGGCAGATATTAGTGGCGGTCGACTTTGCGAAGAAGTTTGATATCAATGTAGTGTTGGTGGGTGGTGCGGACAGCTACCTGGTGGCTGATCTGTTAAAGCAGAATAATATTCCGGTCATCCTCGATGCCCTGCACAGCCTGCCGATCATGCAGGACGACGATATTGACCAGCCATTTAAAACACCTGCTATGCTTCAGAAAGCGGGGGTGTTATTCGCGATCAACGACAATTCAGATAATGCGCGATACCGCAACATGGATTTCAATGCGGGCACAGCAGCGGCTTACGGGCTTACTAAAGAGCAGGCACTGGCAGCCATTACCATCAATCCCGCGCGAATACTCGGCATTGACCAGCAAACCGGTTCTATCGAGGCTGGTAAAGATGCTAATATTGTTATCTGTGAAGGCGATATCCTTGATATGTCTTCCAGCATTGTTACCGATGCCTTGATACAAGGCCGCAGGGTGAACCTCGATAACAAGCAAACTCAGTTGTATGAGCGGTACAAGCACCGGTATGGATTGAATTAATTTTTCGCTACGAATGCACGAATGATGCGTCTGACCCCGTCGGTACCGGCGCGGGCGGGCCTGCCCAAATGGTACAGGCGGGGTGTCCCCGGCCTGACGAGATAAAGATCCGAGGATACCCTCGAACAGCGAAGCATTGCCACGAATACACCGATGATTACGGATTATTAAAGTCCTCAATGCTGTCTGACAATCCCCCTGTCTTTTGACTTTAATCAATATCTTTTCTCTGGAAGCAAATAAAGTTAAACAAATGTTTGATTAAATTAAACAAGTGTTTAATTTTGTGGTCGCAATGACAAAAAAGGAATACATATTAGAGAAAGCGGAAGCGCTGTTTGCAGAAAAGGGATTTGATGCAACATCGGTTCGGGATATCGCCAAAGCGGCGCATATCAACATAGCAATGATCTCCTATTATTTCGGTTCGAAAGACAAGCTAATGGAGGAGCTCTTCAAGATGCGCATGAACGTAGGGCTGGCCTATATCAAGGACATCGCTGAAGATTCGTCGCTATCCGTCGTGGAAATGATCGAAAAGGCCTTATCCGGCTATATCGACCGGGTGAAGTCGAACACTAAATTTTATTATGTGATCCTGGCTGAGCAGGCCACTAATAAAAACAAAAGTGTCATGCGGTTCTTACACAAGTCTAAAGAGACTTATGCCACATTTTTCAAGGAATTGCTGGAGAAAGGAAAAAAATCCGGTGCGATAACCTCTGACGTAGACCCGCTGTTTTTTATGACTACCATCACAGGTACGATCATGCACGCACTGCTCAATAAGGAATTATATGCGCGCTATTCCGGATCCAAATCAGCCAAGGACATGACTGATGATATGTATTTCGAAAAGGTAAAAGATCATCTTAAACTCATTACCAAAAACATTTTAGGATATGAATCAAAAAATTAAAACCTGGGCTTTTGCCGCTGCGCTGTTGGTGGCGCATTTGGGAGCAACGGCTCAGGATGCAAAACAGTTGAGCCTGCAAGAGGCGCTGGAGCTGGGCATTGCTAACAGCAAGAACCTTAAAATCGACGATGCCAAAATTGTAGAAGCGGCGGCGGCGATCGATGAAGCGAAAAATAAGCAGTTACCCGATCTGAAGGTCAGCGGTAGCTACCTGAGACTGACCAATGCGAATGTCAATTTAAGAACGGCTTCAGAAGCGGGTGCGCCGCAAAGCGCCGCTCCTAAGGTAAACCAGGCGGCTTACGGAATGGCTAATTTTTCATTGCCTTTATTTGCGGGCGGAAGAATTAAATACGGTATTGAGTCGGCCAGGTATCTCCTGGAAGCGGCGAAACTGAACGCGGGAAGTGATAAGAATGCCGTGGCTTATAATATCACCCAGGCCTATGTGAATTTATTCAAGGCGTCGCAAATGGTGGGCGTGATCAAAGAAAACCTTGCGGTTTCGCAAAAGCGGGATTCCGACTTTCTGAACATGGAAAATAATGGCATCATTGCGCGGAACGACCGCCTGAAAGCACAACTGCAAACCTCAGATACCGAATTGCAGTTGCTCGAGGCTGAGAATAATTTCAATATCGCTAATGTGAATATGAACCTGCTGTTGGGATTGCCTGAAAACACGGTAGTCCGGGTAGATTCTTCCTTTATCGATCAGCAGGTGGATGCCAGGACCTTCAATGAATACGAGCAGCTGGCCCTGCAACATCGCCAGGATATACAAGCGATCGAATACCAGCAAAAGGCAGCCGTGTTAGGCACTAAAGCTGCAAAAGCTGAAAACTGGCCCACTCTGGCCCTCACCGGAGGTTATGTTGCCGCAGACATTCCTAAGCTTTTGACAGTCACTAACGCCGTGAATGCGGGGATCGGGATTCAATATAACCTGGCAAACCTATGGAAAAGCAACGCAGTATTAAAACAGTCCAGGGCACGTGAAACGCAGCTGGCTGCGTCTCAGGCGCTGCTCACAGATGATATCAGGTTAAGTGTGAATGAAGACTATCAGCGCGCTTTTGTTGCCAAAAGAAAAATTGAGGTGTATGAGAAGGCATTGGCGCAGGCTGCCGAAAATTATCGCATCACTAAAAACAAATTTGACAACAGCCTGGTGACCATTACAGATCTGCTGGATGCCAACGTGGCATTGTTGTCCACAAGGATCAATGTGCTGAACGCACGGGCAGATGCGGCCCTGGCCTACAGGAAGTTATTGCAGACCACCGGAACGCTTTATCAATAAAAAACACTTTACTCGTTAAGCTATAAATAATAAGACAATCATGGAAACAAAAGAACCCGTTTCAGAACAACCCCAAACAACGAAGAAAAAGAAAAGCCCCGTATTTTATATCATACTGATCGTTATGATCGTGCTGGGCGGTTATTTCGGGGTGACCCGATACATTCATAGCAAGCATCATGAAGAAACGGATGATGCACAAATCGAAGCCAACCTGAGCCCGGTCATTTCAAAGATCTCTGGTTATATAAGTGAGGTGCGTGTGAAAGACAACCAGTTTGTGCATAAGGGCGATACCTTATTGGTATTGGACAAACGCGACCTGACAATGGCGCTAGAACAAGCAGAAGCGGCGCTGGGTACAGCTAAAAGCAACCTGGTGTCTTCACAGGCCAGCACTGCGGCTACCAATAAAAATATTGGAACTGCTGCAGCGGCAGTTGCGACGGCTAACGCCCAGATAGAAGCTGCTAAGGTGAACGTATGGCGTACAGGTGAAGACCTGACGCGGTATGAAAACCTGATCAAGGATCATTCGATCACGCAGCAACAATACGAGCAGGCGCTCGCTGCGAAACAATCCGCAGACAAACAATTGCAGGTACTGATCGCTCAGAGAAACCAGGCAGCGGCACAGACGGATGTAGTGAAAGGCCAGGTGAATGCGAGTTCAGAGCAGGCATCTATCGCACGGTCCAGTATCCGCCAGCGCGAAGTAGAAGTAGAGAACGCAAAACTGAATTTAGGATATACGGTGATCACGGCTGCTGAAAGTGGCGTGGTATCGAAGGTGCCGGTGCAGGTGGGTCAGTTTATCCAGGCGGGTGCCCAGTTGTTCAGCATCGTATTGAATGATGACAAGTGGGTGATCGCCAATTTTAAAGAGACTCAGGTGTCTAAAATGGTAGAAGGTCAAAAGGTATCGGTGAGCGTGGACGCTTTTCCTAAGAAGGAATTTGATGCAGTGCTGACCTCGTTTTCTCCCGCAACCGGCGCGCGTTTCGCTTTATTGCCTCCGGATAATGCCAGCGGCAACTTCGTGAAAGTGGTACAGCGGTTACCCGTTAAAATAGAATTCACTGACAAGAAGGACTCTTTACTGTCCAGGCTGAGACCCGGTATGAACGTGGTAGTAGATGTGCACGTGAATTAATTCGATAGGCCACGGTCTGTCATCGATGGACCGTGGTCACTAATAGCTAAAGAAATGGAAGATCAAAATTCATTGGTAGAATATGGCTTTCGCCGCTTCATTGTGACGCTCACGGCGATCGTCTGCGCCCTGCTGGAGATTGTGGATACCACCATCGTCAACGTAGCGCTGAATGATATGAAGGGGAATATGGGCGCCACCCTGTCGGAAGTAGGTTGGGTGATCACAGCTTATGCAATAGGCAACGTGATCGTCGTGCCTATGACGAGCTGGCTATCACAACAATTTGGAAGAAGAAACTATTTCGCGTTCTCCATTGCCCTGTTCACAGTCTGTTCCTTTTTGTGTGGTAATGCCACCGGCATCTGGGAACTGGTAGCATTCCGGTTCCTGCAAGGTGTTGGTGGCGGTGCCTTGCTCGTAACCTCGCAGACGATTATTACAGAATCTTATCCCGCCGAAAAACGTGGTATGGCCCAGGCGATTTATGGACTCGGTGTCATTGTAGGACCCACTTTAGGCCCACCCCTCGGAGGATATATCGTCGACAATTTCAGCTGGCCTTATATCTTCTATATCAATATCCCGTTAGGTATCATAGCGGTATTGCTGACCCTGCAATTTATACGCAGTCCTAAATATGCTGAAAAGAAAAAGTCCAGCGAGATCGACTGGTTAGGCATCTTTTTACTGGCGCTGACCGTAGGTTCTTTACAATTTATCCTTGAGCGCGGACATGAAGAAGACTGGTTTCAAAGCACAATGATCGTGGTATTTACGGCCCTGGCGGTTTTCGGACTCTTTTTCTTTATCTGGCGGGAGCTTACTTATAAGAACCCGATCGTGGAACTGAGAGTGCTTAAAAATGGCAACCTGCGGATCGGTACGGTGATGTCCTTTATCCTCGGCTTTGGCTTGTACGGATCGACCTTCATCATTCCGCTGTATACGCAGAGTTTGCTTGGCTGGACGGCGTATCAATCGGGAATGCTGATGATACCAGCTTCACTTACAACGGCGTTTATGATGCCTATTGTGGGAAGACTGATATCAAAAGGCATACCTCAGCAATACATGGTGGCCGCCGGACTCTTGCTGTTTTTCGTGTACAGTTTCTGGGGGTATAAGATCATTACACCGGATACGGGACAGGACAATTTCTTCTGGATGCTGATCGTAAGGGGTATTGGATTGAGCTTATTGTTTATCCCGATTACAACCATGGCGCTTTCAACATTGAAAGGACAGCAGATCGGCCAGGGAGCCGCGTTTACAGGGATGATGCGACAGCTCGGGGGATCGTTTGGCGTGGCGGCGATCACTACTTTTATCAGCAACCGGAATGGATTGTATCGGAATGACCTGATCTCCAACCTGAATGTCAACGACCTGGATGTACAACAAAGGGTGCTGGGCATGCAACAAAACTTTATCGGGAAAGGCATGTCGCCTGACGTGGCACTGAATTCAGCGTATAAAGCGCTTGATTTCACGGTCACCAAACAGGCAACGGTGTTATCTTATATGGATGTGTTTTTATACCTCGGTGTTTTGTTTCTTATCTGTATACCATTTATTCTGATGGTAAGGAACAGGAAAAAGAAAGAGCCCGTGGATATGAGCGCGGCCATGCATTAATGTTTGTTTTATTGTTTATTAAGAAGAGGCTGTCGGTAGACATCTCAAACTAGTATAGAGAAATAAGGAAGTGGCGTAACGGTCAAAGTGATGGATCCTTATTTCCCCGGGGGTGAGAAAGATACTTTGACAGCCTCTTTTTTACAGGGAAGGTGGCACATGTTCCGGGATATTGACGTAGCTCTGGCTTTGTATAGAAGCCTGATATGTTGCGGATCTGCGTTAGGCTTCAGTTAACGATATACACGAGCGTCGTTTTCGTATATTAAAAGTTGAGCAACTTTGTTATATTAGCATATGTACAAAGCTATTCTCCTGATGATGATCGTTACTGGTTTGATCGGGTGTATCTCTTATCGGAAAAGGCCTGCGCGCTTGTTCCGCGAAGTGATCGAAAATAACAAGACTTTTGACGCTGCGATCGTTCCAGGTGTGCCATTCAATAACGATCGCTGGGATTCTATCATGAAAGGCCGCGTTTTGTGGGCCAACTTCCTTTACCAAAAAGGAATTATCAGGAACATCATCTTTTCGGGAGGCGCGGTGTATTCTCCGTACTATGAGGCCAGGATCATGGGGTTATATGCTAAGGAACTGGGGGTTCCTGATTCTAATATATTTTATGAAACCCAGGCAGAACACAGCACCGAAAATATTTATTACTCTTACGAGCTGGCCCGCAAAGAAGGGTTCAAGACCATTGCGCTGGTGACGGATCCGTTTCAATCTTCTCTAACCCAAAGATTCACAAGGCGCAGATTTGCTACGCCTATTCAGCATATTCCGTTTATGGTAGATACGTTGAAAAAGATCACCAGCCAGGAGTGGAATATTAATCCGGCGTCAGCATTTAAAGAAGATTTTCGTTCTATCGTCGAGCGTGAAGGCCGGTTCAGAAGGTTCCGCGGCACGCTCGGTGCTTTTATTCCCTGGGAGAATGCCAAGGGGGGTAAAGCGCCAGCACTGTAAGTACTGTTTAAAAAGTGTATCTCGCGGTAAAGCGCCAACCTGAGTTTCTTTTAAATACGCCATTCAGCCGCGTTTCTGGCTCTTCGCCACTAATAAGGTACAAGCGATCCAGGCCCTTACCTGTTCTCCAGTCTGAAAAGTTCCAGCCGGCGTGTATTGAAAAATTTTGAGTGAAGTGAAAACCGGCATCTGCGTTAAGATTGGCACCCGTTCCATTCGCCCAATGCCGGAAGCTAACCGGATGCCGGAACTCTTCTATCAGGTTCCAGTTGGCCCTGGCTCTGTATTGGAAAAAATAATAAGAGATTGCGCCATTCAAACTTATTCTAAACGGGCTCATCCATCCTCCGGTTAGAAGCAAGCCAGGGCCTCTCCATTTAGCCTTGTAGGTGGTTCTTAACTTAGGATTTTCATCATCCAGCAAATAGAACCGTTCTTCTGTTTTAATATAACCCACTCCAGACTTGATCTCAAAACATTTGTGCTTGAACACGCGATAAGAAGCAGCGGTTTGTATTGTAAAGACATGGCCCTCGTTACTATTGAGGTGTAATTGGACCGAGGGCGCTTTCCTATTGTCTTCTGAATAATCATAGTCAGTGGCATTTCCCTCATAGGTCGACAGCCTTTTATAACTCGCTTCGATCGTTAACCTGTCAAATAGATTATATCTTCCATTTACATAAAAGCCTTTGGCCCGGATTTTATTGAATATAACCTCCGATAAAATATTAGGATTAGTGCCGTCCGGATTGCCTGCGATGGACCAGTTAAAGTCCTCCAGGCGGTTCTCGTAGCCTGCGCTAAAACTTAAATTTTCCTTTACCGGATTGAGCCATTGAGCGGTGGCTGATAAGCTGCACCCGATAAACCACAAAAGGATTAAAGTATTTTTCATTTCAGTTCGATGTTCTGGTAAAAATAAGTATTCGTATTAAAACAAATATACATTGACGCGGCGGATGTTCCATTTTTATCCAGGATGGGTGCGGGCCATAAAGATTAGAGAGGTAATAGACGATCGAGCCGGCCTGGTACAGGTTTGGTCTGACCCCGTCCGTACCGGCTCGGGCGGTCGTCCTGCTCTGACACGTATGCATATCTCATCCTTTTGCTCTGTATAAGCCGCTTAGCGTGCATTCGATCTAAAGGCATTCGAGGCATAGATTCATCAGGTTCTGGCCCATTCAAATCGTAGCTTATTAATCCATTGAATGAAAAAAAGCCGCCTGGGCCACAACACTTCGTTCAGGAAAATCTTACATCATATTAGTGAAACATCACATTTTTTAAGGAAGGGTCTTGGTCTAATTTCGACTCGCGATAAAAGGCTTGCCATATGAGTGTAAAAATATATTACGAAGACTTTGTTATTGGAGATACCCGGAAAACCACCGGCCGCACCATTACTGATGCAGACATTGTATTACATGCAGGACAATCGGGTGACTTCTATCCCCATCATATGGATGAAGAATGGTGCAAAACACAGCCATTCAAAAGCCGTATTGCGCACGGTACACTGATCTTCAGCATTGGTGTAGGATTATGTGCCGGTGTCATCAACGAAGTGGCCATGACCTATGGATACGAAAGGCTACGTTTTACAAAGCCTGTTTACATCAACGATACGGTCAAGGCACGCGTCACCATCAAAGACAAAAAAGATCATAAAAAACCAGCCTACGGAATAGTAAGCGAATTAGTAGAAGTGTTGAATCAAAGAGATGAGGTCGTGATGGTGTGCGAGCACTTGTTATTAGTTCAAAAAAAAACTGCTGATGTCTGATATTATTTTAAAAGGAATAACCTGGAATCATAGCCGCGGGATCACGCCATTACTCGCCGCTGCTCAACGATACAACGAACTGCATCCCGGCGTCGAAATACAATGGCATAAACGGAGCCTGCAACAGTTTGCCGATTACCCCATTGAAAAGCTGACAGAATCATATGATCTGTTGATCATTGATCATCCCTGGGTAGGCACTGCCGCTGCAACGCGTTGTGTGTTGCCGCTTGATGAATATTTGCCGGAAGCTTATCTTACCGATCAGCTCAACAACAGTGTAGGCACGTCTCATACCAGCTATAATTATGATAACCATCAGTGGGCCTTGGCCATTGATGCGGCCACACCCGCGGCCAGTTACCGGAAAGACCTGCTGGACGCGGCTAAGGTAGGCGTGCCGCAGACCTGGCAAGATCTCATCGGGCTTGCAAAGGCAGGTCGCGTCGCCGTTCCGGCTATTCCCATCGATCTGCTGATGAACTTTTATACTTTTTGCATCGTTCATGGCGCTCAACCGTTTGACAACACTACCGAAGTGATCAACGAAACGGTGGGCACTGCAGCGCTTCAGACCATGAAGGAATTATATGCATCCGTGGACCGGTCCATGTTTGAGAAAAATCCAATCGCCGTGGCAGAGGAAATGAGTAACAGTGATGATTACTGGTATTGTCCGTTTGCTTACGGATATACCAACTATTCCCGGCACGGTTATGCCAGGAATATCCTGACCTATGCCGATGTAGTCAGCTATAATGGTCAGCGATTAAAAACGACGATTGGAGGCACTGGCCTCGCTGTATCTGCGTTCTCCAAACATAAAACAGAAGCGGTGGATTTTGCCGCAATGGTTTGCGGTCCCGCGTTCCAGGCAAACGGTTACACTTATAATGAAGGGCAGCCCGGTCATCTGCAGGCCTGGAAAAATGAACTGAATAATCAACTGACCCATAACTTTTTCCATAACGTATTGCCGGCGATGGAAAACGGCTTCCAACGGCCGCGCTACCACGGCTATTTGCATTTCCAGGATGAGGCCGGAACGTACGTACAGGAATATTTATCAGGCAAACAGAACAGCGAGCGCCTGGTATTGCAGAAGCTCAACGAGATCTATCGCGAATCACTTGAAAAATCTACCAAAAGTTTAGCCTGATGTTTTTGCCATTAAAAGGTTTAATAGTACTTGAGTTCAGCCAGTATCTTTCAGGGCCTTCCGCCGGGTTGAGATTGGCCGATCTGGGGGCGCGTGTGATCAAGATAGAGCGTCCTGGCGGCGGCGATCCCTGCAGGAAACTGGCGGTAAAGAATTTGTGGATCGGTGACGATGCCTTAAATTTTCATGCTATCAACCGGGGTAAAGAAAGTTTCACCGCAGATCTCAAAGATCCCGCTGATCTGGCAATGGTCAGAAAGCTGATTGAAAAAGCCGATATCCTTACTCATAATTTCAGGCCCGGTGTGATGGAAAAGATCGGTCTTTCTTACCAGGATGTGAAGTCGATCAATGAGCGCATGATCTATACCGAAATCACCGGCTATGGCACCAAGGGGCCGTGGAGAAACAAGCCCGGACAGGATTTGCTGGTTCAGTCCCTTTCCGGACTCACATATACTACCGGTGATGATGGCGATGGGCCGATGCCTTTCGGATTGTCTATCATCGACAGCATTTGCGGTATCCATGCGGTGCAAGGCATATTAGCCGCCCTGATCAGACGCCAGAAAACCGGAAAAGGAGCGTGCTTAGAGCTAAGCTTGTTAGAATCAGCCGTTCATTTTCAGTTTGAACTTTTCACTACCCATTACCACAGCGGGCGCGGGATCAAACGAAGCAAAGTGAGCAACGGCAATCCCTTGCTGGGCGCGCCATACGGGATTTATAAAACGAAAGACGGATATATAGCACTGGCTATGATGAGCCTGCCCTCATTACAGGAAGCGTTGGAAAGCTCCGAACTGGGCCAATACACAGCGGGCGATGTATTTGAAAAGCGGGATGAAATTAAGGCAATCATAGCCGCACAGTTAGCAGGAAATTCAACCGGGTACTGGCTGAAACGCCTGCTGGTACTGGGCTTGTGGGCCTCCGATGTAAACAATTGGCATGCGTTGATCCAGACCGACTTGTATAAAAGCCTGGACATGCAAAATAAAATTATTATGGGAGGCGGACAGGATTACTTCACTACCCGTTGTCCCATCAGGATCGATGGCCAACGCCTTAGCTCCAGCCGGCCTGCTCCGCAGTTAGGGGAGCATACCGGGAATATCAAACATGAATTTTCATTAAGTAGCAGCCAATGAAATTACTGCAGGATATATTAGTAGTTGACTTCAGCCAGTTCCTTTCCGGTCCGTCGGCCTCATTATGCCTGGCGGATTTTGGCGCGGAAGTCGTAAAGATCGAAAAACCGGGCACCGGCGACATCTGCCGCGAATTGTATGTGTCTGACGTCGTTATTGACGGTGAATCTTCGATCTTTCACGCAATCAACCGGAACAAAAAAAGCTATACAGCAGATCTTAAAAATGCGGAAGATGCCGCCAAGATCAGGAAACTGATCGGGCAGGCAGACGTCGTCATGCACAATTTCCGTCCGGGCGTGATGGAGCGCCTGGGCTTTGATTATGAAAGTGTCAAAAAGCTGAATCCTTCGGCAGTGTATGCACAGATCAGCGGATACGGCGAAGAGGGGCACTGGAAACACTTACCCGGGCAGGATTTGTTATTGCAATCCATATCCGGCCTTGCCTGGCTGAACAACAGCAGCCACGCCAAGCCTACGCCGATGGGCGTATCGGTAGTGGATATGCTGGCCGGTGCCCACCTGGCGCAGGGTATCTTATCACTCCTGTATCGCCGGGGTGTCACGGGTGAAGGGGGGTGCGTACAGGTGAGTATGTTAGAAAGTGCGCTCGACTTCCAGTTTGAGGTGCTCACCTGCTATTTCAACGACGGCGGACAACTGCCGCAGCGAAGTGCGGTCAATAGCGGTCATGCTTATGTGGCGGCGCCATATGGTATTTATAGAACAAAGGACGATTACATCACCATTGCAATGGCGGATATCGTGCAGCTGGGTGGTTGGATCGGTTGTGAAGAACTGACCCGGTATACGGATCTAAAAGACTGGTTTGATAAAAGGGATGAAATAAAATCAATCCTGGCACGCCACCTTCTGAACCATACAACGTCCTATTGGTTAGCATTACTCGAGCCCTTAGGTGTATGGTGCTCCAGGGTGCTCGATTACCAGCAGCTGACGCAGGAAGAAGGGTACGAGGCGCTGGACATGGAGGTGATCGTCAGAACCAGCAATGGTATTGCTGTTAAAACAACAAGATCGCCGGTAAGAGTGGATGGCGCGGTGCTGACCAGCGATCAGGGTGCCCCCGGTTTGGGAGAACATAACGATGCTATTGAAAAAAAATTTAACATGGCTGTCAAGACGAAAATGATCGGCATTAAATAGACGCTTTCTCTTTAATTTGCTTTGATAACTGATTAAATGATTGTTAAGCTCATATGATCATCGATACACATGTACATATCTGGAATTTGCAACGATCGGCTTACGATTGGTTGAACGGCGCTCCCGGGCTGCTTCGAAAAGATTATGCGCTAGCTGATCTGGAAGCACCGCGCAAGACCACAGCTGTGGATGCGGGGATCCTGGTTCAGGCAGATAACACACTGGAAGATACCGCACTGATGCTGGAAGCAGCGAATGAATATCCCTGGATCAAAGGAGTCGTGGGCTGGCTGCCGCTCATGGAGCCGCAGCGGGTGGAAACGTTATTGCGAACCTTTGTAGCTGAAGAACCTTATTTTAAAGGTGTTCGTCATTTGATCCACAATGAGCCTGACGCCGAATGGTTGCTGCAGCCTGCTGTTGTCGAGAGCTTAGGTCTACTCGCGCGCCATGGTTTGCCGTTCGACCTGGTCGGCATTTCTGTCGCGCATATCAGGACCGCGCTTCGGGTAGCCGAACTGGTACCGGGACTGAAAATGGTATTTGACCATATGAACCAACCGCCTATCAGCTCGGGCGAACAGTTTGGTGAATGGGGTACCCTGATGAAGACGGCTGCTGAACATCCGAATTTTTATGTCAAAATATCCGGCTTGGGTACCACCGCCGGCAAAGATATTTTTTCCGCAGCCACCATCAGGCCCTATGTTGGTTTTGCGTTGGATCATTTTGGGACAGCCCGCTGTTTTTGCGGTGGTGACTGGCCCGTTTCTTTATTAGGCATCGATTACGCAGCCACCTGGGAGGTCTATCAGCAAGTGATCACTGAGCTGGTACCTGCCGATGCAAGCCAACGGATATTCGCCGGCAACGCCGTGTCGTTTTATAATTTGAATGTATAATCCTGTTCCGGGCATATTGCCCCGAACAGACCATAATCCGAATACACATGCAATTGTTTTGGGGTATTTTTTTTCATGGAGTAGGTGCCTCTTCCGCCGCACTTTGTTATACGCCGGAGAAAAAGGTCAAGGGCTGGAGCTGGCAAACTTACTGGCTGGCCCAGGCTTCCGTATGCTGGTTACTGCTTCCCCTGGTTGTAGCTGTTATTACCATCCCTTCGTTGGGGCAGGTACTGGCAGAGGCTCCGGCATCCGCCATGCGCAATGCTTTTCTGCTGGGAATGGCTTACGGCATTGGTGGCACCGCTTTTGGCATGGCTATCCGTTATATCGGCTTTTCCCTGACCTATGCGATCTCCGTGGGTATCTCTTGCGTACTGGGGACACTCGTTCCCCCGATGATCAATGGGACGTTAGGCGATGCATTGAGCGGCCACGGCGGACAATGGATCCTCACAGGGGTTTTATTGGGAGCGGCGGGCATCGCTTTTTGTGGCTGGGCCGGACGTTTAAAAGAAAAGGATGCGGCTCAGGGCCAGACAGGTTTCTCTTTTAAAAAAGGACTACCGCTTTGCCTGTTAGCCGGCGTCCTGTCTGCATTTTATGGCTTTGCCATCAATGCAGGAAAACCTATTTCTGATATTGCAGCTCAATACGGAGCGGGTAACTTCCAGGTGAATGTCGTATATATTTTTTCCAATACAGGCGCCTTTGTCACGACGCTCGTCTATACGTTATGGGTTCATATAAAAAACCGGACGTTCTCAGAATACAGAACAGCGGCGCATCATCCGTTAGGAACCAATTACCTGATGGCATTGATCACGGGGGTTCTCTGGTATGGCCAGTTCTTCTTTTATGGATTGGGTCATGTAAGATTGGGTAAGTATGAATTTTCCAGCTGGGCGATACATATGATCTTGTTAGTATTTTTCAGTTCTTTGGTAGGATTGGCTTTGAAAGAGTGGAAAAACACCAGGAAGATCACGCGCCGCGCGCTGGCATTTGCGCTCATTATCCTGTTAACAGCGGTATTAGTATTGACCTATGGTAACTATTTAGGAGGAGCCTGATATGATAAAAGACAATCCCGGCATACCGATATGTATCATTGGCGCTGGCGGCATCGTTGCCAACGCACATCTGCCCGCGTATCAATTAGCGGGATTTCCCGTGACAGGCATCCTCGATCGTGACAAGGAAAAGGCGATGGCCCTGGCCAAACCATTCGGCATTGATCGGGTATATGAAAGTGTAGAAGAAATGGTAGCAGACAAGGGAACGGAAGTGATTTATGATGTCGCGCTGCCTGCTTCGGAGATCATCCCTGTACTGAAGCTGTTACCGGAAAAGGCCACAGTACTGATTCAGAAGCCTTATGGCGAAAGCCTGGAAGAAGCAAAAGCCATTCATGAGCTGGCTCATGGTAAACATATGATCGCCGGTGTAAATTTCCAGATGCGTTTTGCCCCCTTCATCACGGAAGCAAGAAAGATGATTGCGGCCGGCAAACTGGGCACAGTAACCGACCTGGAAGTATATGTAAACGTACATACCCCCTGGAATCTCTGGGATTTCCTCTTCACCAAAGAACGAATGGAGATCCTTTATCATAGCATCCACTATATAGACCTGGCGCGCTCGTTCTTTGGCAATCCCCAAAAAATATATGCCCGCACCTTTAAACATCCGGAAGCGGCACAGCTGGCTTCTGCGCGATCCAATATTATTATGGATTATGGCGACTGGCTAAGGGCTACGATCCATACTAACCATAATCATCAGTATGGGTATCAAAACCAGGAGTCTTATGTAAAGATTGAAGGGACGGCCGGCGCCATCAAGATCAGGTTTGGAGCGCTGATCGATTATCCGCATGGTGTGCCCGATGTCTTCGAATACATCCTTCTTGAAGAAGATAAGGAATGGAAGACCCGGGCAATCGAAGGGACCTGGTTTCCCCACGCCTTCATGGGCACCATGCACCAGATGCAGCTGGCCAAAGCCGGCATCATACCACAACCGGAAAATAGTATTGACGATGCGTTGATGACCATGGCCTGTGTAGAAGCAGCCTATGTCAGCAATCAAAAAGGGGGGATATTAATTGATGATTTTTTATAGCAATAAAAACGTATCGACGATGGTACGTGTCGTGAGTCTGTTCTTCTTTTTCCTGATAGCCCACAGATCTTTTGGATCAACGGCCCGTGAAGTGATCCTGATAAATGAGTTAGCCCATCAACCGCGTGCCGTATACGGCGCTAATGTGTTACAAACAAAGCTCGAGCAGTCAGGATATAAGGTGGCACTGACAAGCAAAAGGAAAGCCCGGCCCGACAACCTGACCATCGTGATCAAAAGTGCCTTTAACCCGCAGCTCCATAAAGAGGGCTTTACCATTCAAGGAGACCACAACACGATAGGCATCACCGGTGCTGATCCTTCAGGTGTTTTATATGGCTGCCTGGAATTGGCAGATCAGCTCGCTGAAACGAAAACTTTACCTACGCAGTTAAACCTGACCGACGCACCGGAGATGGTGCTGCGCGGCGCCTGTATCGGATTACAAAAGCCCTATTACCTGCCTGGCAGAACCGTATACGAATATCCGTATACTGAAGAAACTTTTCCATGGTTTTATGACAAGAAGCTGTGGCTCCAGGTATTAGATTCCATGGCCGCCAACCGGATGAACTCCCTGTATTTGTGGAACGGTCATCCTTTCGCATCGCTGGTAAAACTGAAGGACTACCCGTACGCCGTAGAAGTGGATGATGAGACGTTCAAAAAGAATGAAGATATCTATCGCTTCCTGACCACTGAGGCCGACAAGCGTGGTATCTGGGTCATCCAGATGTTTTATAATATTATTGTATCAAAACCTTTTGCTGAAAAGCATGGCCTGAAAACGCAGGAGCGTGAGCGCCCTATCATTCCGGTAATCGCAGATTACACCCAAAAATCTATTACCGAATTCGTAAGAAAATATCCCAACGTGGGTTTGCTCGTTTGTTTGGGAGAAGCCATGGAAGGCGTAGGTAATGATGATATTCAATGGTTCACCCAAACGATCATTCCCGGCGTCCGCAATGGTATGAAAGCCGCCGGACTGACCGCAGAACCACCGATCGTACTGCGCGCACACGATACCGACGCGCCCGCCGTAATGAAAGCAGCGCTGCCGTCGTATAAAAATTTATACACGATGGCCAAGTTCAATGGCGAAGCGCTCACCTATCAAACCCCGCGAGGCAAATGGGCGGAGCTGCATCAGACCTTAAGCAAGCAGGGTAATGTGCATATTGAAAACGTTCATATCCTCGCCAACCTCGAACCGTTCCGTTATGGTTCGCCCAGGTTCATCCAGGAAAGTGTTATCGGTATGCATGAGGTGCTGGGTGGAAACGGACTGCATTTATATCCACAGGCTTCCTACTGGGATTGGCCTTATGCAGCGGACAGTGTTAAAGGGAAGAGACTGCTGCAAATCGAAAGAGATTGGCTGTGGTACAAGGCCTGGAGCCGCTACGCCTGGAAAGCAGAAAGGAAACGCGCTGAGGAGGTAGCCTATTGGAGCCACAGCCTGGCCGGTCAGTTTGGTATATCGCCGGACGAGGGACAGCAGATCCTCCGTGCATATGAAGAAACAGGGGAGATCGCTCCGAAATTATTGAGACGCTTCGGGATTACCGATGGCAACCGGCAGACACTGAACCTGGGCATGCTCATGACCCAGTTGATCAACCCGTATCGGTATGGGCTGTTCACCCTGTTATACGAAGCTGAGAGCCCAGAAGGGGAATCCCTTGCCGAATATGCAGAAAAAGAATGGAATGGTAAGCAGCACGTCGGCGAAACGCCGGTTCAGGTCATCCATGATGTGAGGCAACATAGTGATGCCGCCGTGAAGGCGATCGAAAAAATTAAAGATCCTTCAAAAAACCAGGCAGAGTTGGCACGCATTAAAAATGATGTGTATAGCTATCGCGCTTTGGCCTATCACTATGCATCAAAGGCAGAAGCGGCATTGCTGGTATTGCGTTATAAATATTCCAATGATCTCAATGACCTTGAAAACGCTTTGCCCTTGCTGCAACAAAGTGTGGATTGGTACCGGAAACTGGAAGCTCTGACCAGGGGCAGTTATTTGTATGCGAATAGCATGCAGACCGGCGCGAGAAAGATTCCGATGTCCGGCGCCGGCGGGAAGTACAAGGACTGGACAGCGCTGTTGCCGGTGTTCACCAGCGAACTGAAGGTTTTTCAAAGCAGGTTAGATTCGCTGCGCAATATTAAGCCAGGCGCAGTGGCGAAGGTGGAACCTCTGAAGAATGCGGTCGTTACCTTCACGAATCAGCCTGCGTTTTACGTTGTCGATAGTTTATCTCATCCTTTTGCCGACACTGCCGTAAGCATGAAAGCGTTCGCGCCGGAGTTAAGAGGCTTACGCGGTCTGCAAACTTCCTTTAAAGACCAGGTGCAGCAAGGAACTACGATCACCTTTAGCAATAAGAAGAGCGTCAAGGTACTGGTCGGATTTTTTAAGCCCCAGAAAGCGGCGTTCAGCTTTGATACCACTTACCTCAAACAACCGGAGTTAGAAACCAATGCCACGGCCAACGATTATGGACAGGCTGATACGCGGATCGCCAATGCCATGATCCTGCCTGGTTTGCCGCAACTTCACGTGCATAGCTACGAATTTAAGCCAGGCACCAACACCTTGAAGCTAGCCAGGGGAGCAGCTGTGATCCTCGGGTTTATTGACGCAGATGCGCCGCTCAAAGTGTATGATGCCGGGCTGTATGAGAGCGGCAACCGGAAGCAGGTGGATTGGTTATTTGAGTAACGCCCGGCCTTTTTTGATAAGAATGAATTGCGTATGCCCGACGCAGGTCATTAGAGAACAGATTGAAAAATAGCATCGACATGCCCTCTAAATTTAAACGAATGCAAAAGCTAATTCCCGTTTTAATGTTATTGTTGTTTATTGCCGGTACCAGCCGGGCACAACAATATTATGATGTTACCCGCTACGGCGCGAAAAAAGACAGCAGCGCCAAGGCAACACTTGCGATCCGTAAAGCGATCGATGCCGCTGTCAAAGCGGGCGGAGGTACTGTTTATTTCCCGGCGGGAAAATATCTTACAGGGCCTATTCATTTGAAAAGTAATATCACCATCTTCATAGACGCCGGTGCAGAACTGCATTTCAGCGATGACTTTGATGATTATTTGCCCATGGTCGAAAGTCGTTATGAAGGCGTTGACGTAACCAGCTTCTCACCTTTGTTCTACGCTTATAAAGCCGAAAATATTGCCATCATTGGAAGAGGGATCATAGATGGTCATGGGAAAAAATGGTGGGATTTTGTAGAAGGATATAAAAAGGATCAACCCCGAAGTAAGTGGCAGCAGCTGTTCGACGAAAAAAATAAAAACATCTTGCTGCCTGATGATCCGAAACAAATGCAACGCGGTTTTCTAAGACCGCCTTTTATTCAGCCAATGTATTGCAAGAATGTCCTGATACAAGGGATCACCATTCGCAATTCGCCTTTCTGGACCGTCAATCCTGAATTCTGTGACAATGTAACCATTCATGCCGTAACGATTATCAATCCTCAAAGACTGGCTCCCAATACCGATGGCATTAACCCCGAGAGCTGTAGCAATGTCCGCATCAGTGACTGTTTTATCAGCGTCGGTGATGATTGCATCACCATCAAATCCGGGAAAGACCAGCCAGGAAGATCGAAAGCGCGGCCCGCAGAAAACTATACCATTACTAATTGTACCATGCTGAGCGGTCATGGAGGGGTAGTGATTGGTAGTGAAATGAGCGGGGATGTCAAAAAGATCACCATCAGCAACTGTGTATTTGATGGTACCGACAGAGGGATCCGTCTGAAGACCGTTCGCGGCCGTGGCGGTGTGGTGGAAGATATCCGGGTGGATAATATCGTGATGAAAAATATACGGGACCAGGCCATCGTTATGGATATGGAATATGCAAAGTCATCGCCGGAACCCGTTTCCGAGCGTACGCCGCAATTTCGGAATATCCGGTTAAGCAATATCACCGCCTACACCAATGAAGCTATGTATATCAACGGCATTGAAGAAATGCCTGTAAGCGAGATCAGTTTGCACGATGTCGTGTTTGAAGCACAACGCGGTATTACTATCAGGAATGCGAAAGACATACAGCTTCATCACGTGCGGGTAAACACCACCGTTGGAAGCGCTTTAAAGACCGATCATGTAGAACGGTTGCTCATTAATAGTCTTGAGACCGCAAAGCCCCTGGCAGATAAAGCGGTGATCGTTCTACATGATAATAAAGAAGTGCTGCTTCAAAATGCCTGGCCTTTCCAGGAAACGAAACGATACCTCGAAATTACCGGAGCTGGCACCAAACATATACTGCTAAAACAAAATACCTTCGAAGACGAGTTGATCTTGGTAGGTAAAGAAGTCGACACTAAAGAAATTAAACGCAAGTAAAAAAATGTTATGATGCCTTTATTCAGGAATACCCTCATTGCCCTCGCCGGAATAATGACGGCTTGCCAGGCTGAAGCCCAGGACCTGGAACTCTGGTATGACCGCCCTGCAGAACAGTGGGTTGAAGCTTTGCCTATTGGTAATGGCCGCCTCGGCGCCATGATCTTTGGCGGCATTGCCGATGACCGCGTCCAGTTCAATGAAGAAACGCTCTGGACAGGTTATCCCAGAAACTACAACAAGGAAGACGCTCACCAGTATTTGGATTCCATACGGACCCTGTTATTTGCTGGTAAACAAAAGGAAGCCGAAGCTTTGGCCGGCCGTGAGTTTATGGGTTTGAAATCTGATGAAGGCGACCGGACCGCATGGATCAACAAAATGAAGTCGGTGCTCAGGTTGAAGAATAACCCATCTCAACCCGGTTATAATGATGCTTCGTGGAAAACTATTTTTGTTCCCAATTATGATGGCTGGGAAGCCGAAGGACTCGAAGATATGGATGGCGCGGTGTGGTTCAGGTATGAATGCTACCTGCCGGAGCAGTGGAAAGGGAAAGACCTGCGCCTGAATATCAACAAAATTGCCGAGTATGATTTCACTTATATTAACGGCACGCTGATCGGCTCCCAGGAAAATGTAGAGGCAAGGGATTATGTGATCCCGGGAAATGCCTGGAAGCCGGGAAAGAACACTATTGCTATTCTGGTGCTCAACTTTTCCGGGAAGGGAGGCATCATGGGATACAAAGACGCCGGTAAGAAGATTGGCATTTATCCGGTTGGCGGGAGTGAAGCCAATCAAGTGTCTTTGAATGGTCAGTGGAAATATTATGTGCAGAGTACTGATACGCCCGCGGTGGGACAATACCAGGCCTCTTATCAGCCGTTTGGCGATCTGAATTTCCGCTTCGATTTGGATCCTTCAAAAGTGAGTGACTATCGGCGTTCCTTAGACCTGGATCAGGCCATCGCGTCCACCACTTACAAATACAATGGAATCGGCTATAAAAGATCTTATATCGCCAGTGCTGCGGATCAACTGCTGGGATTTCATTTTACCGCAGACCAAAAGAACAGTATCAGCTTCACTGCTGCGCTGAGCAGTCCCCACTCATCCTATTTGATTAAGAAAGTGGATGGTCACACCATTTCGATGGAAGTAAAAGTGAAGGACGGAGCATTGAAAGGCATGAGCTATTTACGCATTTCTACGAAAGGCGGTAATATCTCGATCGTAGATAATGAAATCGTCATTCGCGACGCTGATGAAGTGACAGCCTGTGTCGCGGTTAATACCAATTACAACAACTACAAAGATATCTCAGCCCGGCCGGCTCAAACAGCCATGAAGACGCTGTTGCAGGGTTCGGGCAAAAGCTGGCAGCAGATCCTGGACCGGCATGTATCCGAATATCAGCAATACTTTCGTACGTTCTCTATCGACCTCGGTGAAAGCGATCCGGCTATTTCCAGGTGGCCCACCGATCGGCGTTTGGATCGTTTCGCACAAGCCCCGACAGATCCCGCCTTCCTGGCTTTGTATGTACAGTATGGTCGCTATTTACTGATCAGCAGCTCCCGGCCCGGCACGCGACCTGCTAATCTGCAGGGTATCTGGAACGATCTGTTGTCTCCGCCCTGGGGCAGCAAATACACCACGAACATCAACGCAGAAATGAATTACTGGCCGGCCGATCTGTTGAACCTCTCACCGATGCAGCAGCCTTTATTCCAGATGATCCGCGAATTGTCCGAGACCGGAAGCCAGACCGCAAAAGCTTATTACAAGGCGCCTGGCTGGGTGTTGCATCATAACACAGATCTGTGGCGCGGCACAGCGCCTATCAATGCATCCAATCACGGCATCTGGGTGACAGGTGGCGCGTGGTTGTGTGATCATTTATGGCAGCATTACCTGTTCACGCAAAACTGGCAATTTCTAAAGGATACCGCTTACCCGATCATGAAGAATGCGGCCTTGTTCTTTAACTCTTTTTTGATCAAAGATCCGGAAACAGGCTACCTGATCAGTACGCCGTCTAACTCTCCCGAGCAGTGGGGGTTAGTGGCAGGCCCGACGATGGATCACCAGATTATCCGGAATCTTTTCCAAAGTGTCGTGCAAGCCGGCGAGATACTCAATGTCGATGCGGATTTACGTAAAACGCTTGCTGCAAAATACCAGCAGATCGCGCCCAATAAGATCGGACGCTATGGACAGCTGCAGGAGTGGATGCAGGATGTCGACGATACAACTAATAAGCACCGGCATGTGTCTCATTTATGGGCAGTTTATCCGGGCAGCGAAATCAACTGGGAACAAACGCCCGACCTGATGAAGGCGGCGAGGCAATCGCTGATCTATCGCGGAGATGCGGCAACAGGCTGGAGTCTCGGCTGGAAGATCAACCTCTGGGCACGTTTTAAGAATGGCGACCGCACTTATAAATTGATCCAGATGTTGTTGAGTCCTGCAAAAGGTGGGGCGGGCAGTTATCCTAATCTTTTCGATGCGCATCCGCCTTTCCAGATAGACGGAAACTTTGGTGGAGCCGCCGGAGTGGGAGAGATGCTGTTGCAAAGTCATACCGGCGCTATCGATCTGCTGCCCGCGCTGCCTGCGGCTCTACCCAGGGGAACGGTCAAGGGTTTACTGGCCAGGGGCGGATTTGAGCTGACCATTGCCTGGGATAAAGGACAGCTGCAGTCGGTGTCTGTGAGGTCACTCGCCGGGCAGGAGCTTGCGATCAGATATAAGGAACACCAAGTCCATATCCCAACTCAAAAAAACAAGATTTATCATTTTGATGGAGCGTTGCAGCAGTTACAATAAAGACTCACTCATAAAAAGGTGCCGTGCCTCGAAGAGCCGGTTTCAGGTGCTGTTCAGCATGTTCCTGGTCTTCATCACCGTCGTGCTTAACGCGCAGACCAGTGTGGCGCCCGGCAAAAAGAGTTCCAGTCGGTCCCAGGTAAGATCAGAGATCAGCCTTAACCGTGACTGGCGCACGATGGCGGGGAATGATGAGCAGCCGGTGCGCCCGGCTTTCAACACTAACTTTGATGACCGTCATTGGAAAAAGGTTGATGTGCCGCATAACTGGGACGACTACTATGGTTACCGGCGGCTGCTGCATGGCAATAAACATGGCGATGCCTGGTACCGCAAAAAAATAACACTTCGTCAATCCAGAAAGGGAAAACGGTTCTTCCTGTTTTTTGAGGGCGTGGGTTCCTACGCAACGGTCTACCTGAATGAACAAAAAGTGGGCGAACATGCGGGCGGAAGAACCAGTTTTACGATCGATGTAACGAAGGTCATTAAAACCGATGGAACTGAAAATATGCTGGCGGTCCGGGCCTGGCATCCGCCATTTATCAAAGATCTTCCCTGGGTATGCGGCGGCTGCAGCGATGAAAGAGGCTTCAGTGAAGGATCACAGCCCATGGGTATCTTCAGGCCCGTCTCGCTGGTGATCACCAATGAAGTGCGGATCACTCCTTTCGGCGTTCATGCCTGGGCGGATGTTGCCGATGGTCATGCATCATTGCACAGCGATATCACGATTCAGAATTATAGCCGGAATGCCGGAAAAGAGATGACCGTTTTACAGGAAGTGTCCGATAAAAACCATCGTGTCGTTGCCCGTGCCGTGAAACGTTTTCGGATGAAAGGAAACGACTCCGTGCTTCTTTCCAATCGCAATATCCGCGTCAATCATCCCGTGTTATGGTCGGTAGATCATCCCTATCTCTACACCATCAAAACGATCGTAAAGCTCGACCATCAAACAGTCGATGAGCTGGTCACCGATTTTGGGTTTAGAACGGTTCGCTGGAATACCCCGTCCAACCAGTTCTTCCTCAACGGGAAGCCGGTATTTATCAATGGTGTTGCGGAATATGAGCATTTACTGGGAAACAGCCACGCTTTTTCAGATGAACAAATTGCTTCACGCCTGAAATGGTTGCGGGCTGCAGGTTTCAACGCGTTCAGGGATGCGCACCAGCCGCATAATCTACGCTATGGAAAATGGTTCAACGAACAGGGGATCCTTTGGTGGACGCAGCTTTCCGCGCACGTTTGGTATGATACGCCCGAATTCAGAAATCATTTTAAGCAGCTGTTGATAGAATGGGTAATCGAAAGAAGAAATGACCCTTCCGTGGTATTGTGGGGATTGCAGAACGAAAGTAAACTGCCTAAAGATTTTGCCGCCGAGTGCACGCAATTGATCCGCTCGCTCGATCCCACGTCCGCAACGCAGCGACTGGTAACTACCTGC
This sequence comes from Niabella sp. ZPM-14, assembly GCF_055693045.2. Taxonomy (NCBI): domain Bacteria; kingdom Pseudomonadati; phylum Bacteroidota; class Chitinophagia; order Chitinophagales; family Chitinophagaceae; genus Niabella; species Niabella sp. ZPM-14. The sequence goes on along the minus strand of NZ_CM181148.1, from coordinate 389,429 downwards.
AACGGCGGAGAAGGAACGGACTGGGATGTACCTCAAAACTGGACCGGCACTTATGGTGGCGATCCGGAAAAGTATGGCGAAGATCTGAAAGACCAGGTATTGGTCGGAGAATATGGGGCCTGGCGTACTTTGGATCTTCATACAAAAGGAGGTTATCAGCAGCAAGGCCCGGTGAGCGAAGACCGTTTTACACAATTGATGGAAAATAAGGTACGGCTTGCAAAAGGGGTGAAAGATAGTGTGGCCGGGCATTTCTTTTGGCTGCTGACGTCACATGATAACCCCGGCCGCGTGCAGGGCGGAGAGGGATTGCGGGAACTGGACAGGGTGGGCCCGGTGAATTACAAAGGCCTGCTAACGCCGTGGGAAGAGCCGACCGATGCTTTTTATATGTTCAGAAGTCATTATGTTCCTGCCGCAAAAGAGCCGATGGTCTACATTGCGTCGCATACCTGGCCCAACCGATGGACGGAGCCAGGGATCAAAGATTCGATCATGGTATATTCCAATTGTGACGAGGTTGAGCTGTTTAACGACCTGGATCAGGTTTCTTTAGGCAAGCAAAAGAAAGGTCCTTTTGGAACCCATTTTACATTTAGCCAAAAGAATATTCGCTACAATGTCCTGTATGCGGTCGGCTATGTCGATGGCCAGCCTGTTGCCAGGGACACCGTTATTTTGTATCACCTGCCTCCGGCACCCGGGCTTAAAAATTTATATCCTGTCAAGGATGAGCTATTAAAGCCTCAACCATCATTGCATTATATCTATCGCATCAACTGCGGCGGAAATCAATATACCGACGCGCATGGCAACCAATGGCGGGCGGATAAAGCATTGCCTTCACCCGCCAACGATACGCTGGCCGGATCTGTTTCATGGACGGCTTCGTTCAAGGACCTGCCTCCTTACTTTGCCAGTCAAAGGCGTACCCATGCTGCTATACGCGGCACGAAGGATTGGACATTATTTCAAACCTTCCGGTATGGCCTCGGCCAGCTGCAATACCGCTTGCCCGTTCCTAACGGCCATTACCAGGTAGAGCTTTATTTTGCAGAGCCATGGCTGGGTGTGGGAGGATCCGTGGATGCTGCCGGCATGCGCCTGTTTGATGTGGCCATCAACAACCAGGTAGTCATCAAAGACCTGGATATCTGGAAAGAAGCGGGAGTCAATGCCGCTTTAAAAAAGACGGTTTGGGTGGAGGTTCGTCACGGGATGATTGAAGTATCGTTCCCCCATGTAAAATCCGGTCAGGCCGTGATAGCGGCTATAGCTGTAGCGACTGAAAACAATAATGTGCGACCAGCGAAGTCATTCGAAACGGTTAAAGGACTTAAAGGCGTGGGATGCCAGCTGAATGCGTGGCTGGACGAAGGCGACCGGCCCTTCAATGATCAAAGCATTCAGTTTCACCGGTTGTCGCCGCTGGTTTTTGGAGCGGATTGGATTTCATTTAATAAAGACATAAGCGCCGACATTCGTTTTGTGTTGAATGATACGGCGGATGTATACCTGGCAAAACAACCGAAGACAGCGGCCCCTGCAGGATTTGAGCTGCTCAATGATTCCATCATCACGGACGCCAGACAGGTGTATCGCTTGTATAAGAAACGGTACATCAAGGGCGCTGCGGTCTCCATTCATTCCAAAGACATGGGCTTGCTGGCGCTGGTGCCGGCCACGAATATGCAACCGGCTTATGATCTGAAACCAATCACCTCTTACAAGTCTGATGTAGCGATGCACAACGATAACGTAGAAAAGAAAGTCATAGCAGGTAACGAACGTACGGTGATTATCAATAACCAGCTGGCGGAGATCACCTGGCCGGTTGCAACGGGTGTAGCCGATGTCTATTCAATAACGGTTAAGTATAACCTACCGTCGGAACAGGAGGTGAACGGGCAATTGGAATTGATCGACATAGGTGGTAATAAACTGGTCGGAGAGCCGGTAACCTTTAAGTATACCCGGCCCGGAAAATGGAATTATATGACTATCAATACAAGCACGATGATCAATGCGGGTCATTACAAGGTCAGGTTGAATGCCAGCGGTGCGGATGGTTTGATCGTGTCTAACATCGATGTGCAATAAAATGCTTACAGGATTAATATTGTCCAAACGTAACCGAATGAGACAAGGAATACTTTTAATACTTTTCTGGCTAACAGCCTGCATCGCCGTCCGGGCGCAGGTTTTCGCGCTGCGCGTCGTAAATCCGCGATGTGAGTATCAGGTCAATCCCTTGGGCGTCGACCTGGAACATCCCATGTTAAGCTGGGAGATCCAGGCATATGAAAGAAACGTGAAGCAATCAGCGTATCGTATCATGGTCGCAGATGATAGTATGTTGCTGGTGCAGGATCAGCCTAATATGTGGGATAGTAAAAAAGTACAAAGCAGGCACAATTTCCAGGTAAAATATGCCGGCGCATCGTTAAAGCCTGCCGCGACCTATTATTGGAAGGTGATGATCTGGGACGGGGAGAGTCAATCATCCGCTTATAGCAAGATCGCCCGTTGGCAAATGGGTTTGTTGAATGCCGGGGACTGGAAGGGTGCGAAATGGATTGCCTACGACGTATTACCGGATAGTAACCGGCATGTCCCTTTAATGCACGGGAATGGTATTAAAGCCTGGGGCAAGCGTCCGGATGTGTTGCCGCTTTTCAGAAAAGATATTGATATTAGTAAGCCGCTGCAATCCGCTACAGTATTCATTTCCGGTCTGGGTCATTTTGAGATGAGTATCAACGGTGCCAAAGTGGGAGATCACTTTTTGGATCCCGGTTGGACCCAGTATAGCAAGCAGGCGCAATATGTCACCTTTGATATTACCTCTCAACTGAGGGAGGGCACTAACGCATTAGGCGTGATGCTCGGTAATGGATTTTATTATATTCCCGGTGAGCGCTACCGCAAGATGACGGGTGCTTATGGCTATCCTAAAATGATTGCCCGCATCCTCATCCGTTACCGGGACGGTAGTTCGGAAGACATTATTACCGACGGATCCTGGAAAACGGCACCTTCTCCCATTTATTTTTCCAGCATCTACGGAGGCGAAGATTATGACGCCAACAAAGAGCCACGCGGCTGGAACAAGATGGGTTACAACGATGCTTCGTGGAAAAATGCGCTGGAGACCACCGGGCCGGAGCTGGTGCCCCAGCTGGGCATGCCAGTCAAAGTGATGCAGACCTTCAACCCTGTCAGTAAAAAGCGCGTTCAGCCGGGTGTGTGGGTTTATGATCTCGGACAAAATTTTTCAGGTATTCCTTCGATTGAAGTAAGCGGTAAAAAGGGCGATACGATAAGGATCTATCCGGGCGAGCTGGTGACAGAGAGCGGAACAGTAGCTCAAAAGCACACGGGCGCTCCGCACGTCTACACGTACATTTTAAAAGGCGATGCCACTGAAACATGGCAGCCCCGTTTCTCTTATTACGGCTTCCGGTATTTGCAGGTGGAAGGTGCGGAGCCCAAAGGAAATAATAAGAATCTAAGGGCATTTGCCAACCTGGTCCGCATACAGGGCTTGCATATCCGCAACAGCGCTCCTTCATCCGGAACCTTTCTCAGCGCCGATGACCTGTTCAATAAAACCCATCGCCTGATCCTTTGGGCTATCAATAGCAACATGACCAGCGTCTTCACAGATTGTCCGCACCGCGAAAAATTAGGCTGGCAGGAACAGGTTCATTTAATGGGTAATGCGATTCAGCATAATTATGATATCAGCGCGTTCGCTCATAAGATCATGCGCGATATACGCACGCAGCAATTACCTGACGGTCTGATACCCGCTACCGTTCCGGAGTTCACAGAAATGCATTTTGCCAATGGTTACTTCCGAGACTCGCCCGAGTGGGGGAGTACATCGATCATTTTTCCCTGGTATATGTATCAATGGAATGGTGATAAGCGATTGCTGGAAGAGAATTACGTAACCATGCAGCGCTATTTCGGCTACCTGCAAACCAAAGACAGCAGTTATATTTTAAGACATGGTCTGAGTGATTGGTATGATCTGGGACCTGAACGCCCGGGATTCAGTCAGCTCACGCCAATGGGCCTGACTGCAACGGCCTATTATTATTACGATGCGGTATTGCTGGAGCAGATCGCGGGGGAGCTGGGCAAGCAGGAGGACGCGCAACGTTACGGTGAGATCGCTGCGAATATCCGGACGGCTTTTAACAAAGAATTTTTTCATGAAGCCACGATGCAGTATGGGAGCGGCAGTCAGACATCCAATGCGATGCCATTGTTTATGGGACTGGTCGATCCGAAACACCAGGCCGCCGTGCTTGATAACCTGGTGAAGGATATACAATCGAATCAATACCGGCTGACAGCAGGAGACATTGGTTACCGGTATGTATTGAAAGTGCTGGAGCAAAATGGACGATCGGATATTGTTTATGCGATGAACAATAACAGCGATGTACCGGGATACGGCTACCAGCTGAAGCAGGGTGCCACGGCCCTGACGGAATCCTGGCAAGCCTTGCCCAATGTGTCCAATAACCATTTTATGCTGGGGCATCTGATGGAATGGTTCTATACGGGACTTTGCGGCATTGGCCAGGCAAAGGGTTCAGTGGGCTACCGGGATATCGAGATCCGGCCCCAACCAGTGGGAAACATACGATCTGCAAAAGCCTCGTATCGCTCTGTCAACGGATTAATAGCGGTGGACTGGAACATAGAAGCAGATACTTTTCGTCTGAATGTGGTTGTGCCGCCCAATAGCCGCGCTACTATTTATTTTCCTGAAAAATATCGCAAAGGACCGGTTACAGTAGGCTCAGGCGCCTATCAATTTAGTACAAAGTAGTGGCCTGATACCTGTCAGCTTTCAGAAACCTCACAGGCATCAGACCGATCAAACAGAAATATACAAGTGAAAAAGTATTTATTTTTTATAGCGCTGGTTACTTCCGGAATGAATAGCCTCGCACAGCCGGAAGCGGTTCCCCAAAGCGAGATGCAAAAGGTATACGAAGAAGTAAAAACGCCCTATAAATACGGGCTGGTGTTGTTGCCGCCCGGTTCGGGCAAGAAGATCGATTGCCCAACGGTTTACCGGTTGTGGGACACCTGGTACATGAGCTATATCGCTTTCGACGGAGAAGGCTATGAAACCTGGCTGGCCAGCAGTAAAGACCTGCTTCACTGGAAGCACCTCGGGAGGCAGTTGTCTTTTACCCAACAAGGTTGGGACATGCGTCAGAAAGCAGGCTACAATGCGCTTGTGAGCACTCAATGGGGTGGTGATTATGCGCTTCAAAAATATAAAGGTCGTTACTGGATGTCGTATTTTGGCGGATCGTCTTCGGGTTATGAGCCGGAACCTTTGTCGATTGGTATTGCCTACACGTCCAAAAAGCCTGTGCATGCGTTCGAATGGCAACGCCTCGAACAACCCGTGCTTAGTTCCTCCGACAAAGATGTGCGCTGGTGGGAAAACCGGAGAAAATTGTTCAAGAGCTACATTATTGAGGACCGGGCAAAGCTGACCGGTCACCGGTTTGTGATGTATTACAATGCGGTCGGAGACTCTTTACCGGATAACAAGCCCACACGTTGGTATGAGCGGATCGGTATGGCGGTGTCTGATGATATGAAAAGCTGGAAACGTTTTATGGACGGGCCTGTTGTGCATCATTCCCGCGGCATTACAGGCGATCCCATGATCCAGAAAATCGGGGATGTGTGGGTAATGTTTTATTTCGGCGCTTTTTGGAAAGGCAGAGAAACAGAAACTTTTAATCGCTTTGCCTGTTCTTATGACCTGGTACATTGGACGGATTGGAACGGCGCAGACCTGATCCGTTCCACCATTGACATCGACAAAAAATATGCGCATAAATCTTTTGTACTGAAACATAAAGGCGTCGTCTATCATTTTTACTGCGCCGTAGATGCAAAAGATAACCGCGGTATAGCCGTTGCTACGTCGCAAGACCGCGGTACAAGTCAATTGAGATTTTAAATAGCCCTGAAGACTCAGTTGTCCTTAAAATAATCACCAAACATGGTTTCTGTCATGACCGGAAAGATCTGGTTATCAATGACCCTCTGGAAAAAAATAAAATAGCTGGAATGAAAATGACAATAGTTTCGAGAATGTTCATCGTCTTCATGTTTCTGTGCCACCTGACTTCGCCTTTGCAGGCACAGCAAACCAGGTCGGTTATGGATTTCAATGGTAACTGGAAATTCCAATCCGGTGATGACAAAAATTATAGCAGCGCCCTATATGATGACAGACGCTGGCGTGTACTGGATCTGCCTCACGACTGGAGCATTGAAGGGAAATTTGATGCCAATCACCCGGCGGGAAACGCAGGCGGAGCTTTACCCGGAGGGATTGCCTGGTACCGGAAGACATTCACCATCAATCCTAACGCTCAGCAACGCATCTACATTGAATTTGATGGCATTCACCGCAACAGTGAGGTTTGGATTAATGGTCATTATTTAGGTAAATGGCCCTACGGGTATACCGCTTTCCGGTATGAGCTGACAAAATGGTTAAAGCCCCGCGGGCAAGAGAATGTAATAGCAGTTCGCGTGGACAATTCTCTGCAGCCCAATTCCCGCTGGTACACCGGCTCCGGAATCTACCGCGATGTGCGCCTGGTCACCACGGGCGCTACGGCGATTAAACACTGGGGCCTGTTTGTCACAACACCCCGGGTGAGCCGGGATCGTGCTGCGGTCAAAGTTCAGCTGGAGGTAGACCAATCAGGAAAAGGAAAATTAACCTTCGTTTCAACGGTCTTCGATCATCAAGGTAAAAAGGTAAAAACGGTTAAGGCTGCCACGCAACAACAAGGAAAATATTACCAGGATTTTGAAATAGACCAGCCCGCGCTTTGGTCTCCCGCTCAACCGCGCCTGTACCAACTCGTGACCCAGGTCTACCAGGACGGTCGTGCAGTAGACCAATACTCGGTCAATTTTGGCATCCGTTATTTTCACTTCGACGCCGATAAAGGGTTTTCGTTCAATGGTGCGCCTCTGAAAATATTAGGCGTTTGTCAACACCATGACCTCGGCGCGCTGGGTGCGGCTTTCAACAGGTCGGCGGCCAGAAGACAACTCCGCATCCTGAAGGAAATGGGGGTTAACGCCATCCGGATGGCACATAACCCTCCGGCGGCACAACTGTTAGATCTTTGTGATGAAATGGGCTTTCTTGTGATGGATGAAAGTTTTGACATGTGGGCCAGGAAGAAAAACAAATATGATTATTTTATGGATTTCCCGGAATGGCACAAAAAAGACCTGGAGCATATGGTGTTGCGCGACAGGAATCACCCGTCTGTTTTCATGTGGAGCATCGGCAACGAGATCCGCGAGCAGTTTGATTCCACGGGCATTACGCTGACCCGGCAACTGGTGGACATTATGAAAAACCTGGACACCACCCGCCCGGTTACCTGCGCACTGAGCGAAAGCGATCCCGCCAAAAATTACATTTATCAATCAGGAGCGTTAGACGTGGTTGGCTTTAACTATAAGATCGACTCCTACAAAGATTTTAAAAAGAACTATCCCGGCGTAAAGATGATCGCATCAGAAAACGTATCAGGCCTTGCCAGTCGCGGACACTACGATATGCCGTCAGATTCTTTGCGCCTGTGGCCGCCATCTTCCAAATTCAAATATGTGGCTGAAGGAAATGCCGATTACAGTGTTTCTGCCTACGACAACGTTGCGGCCTACTGGGGTGTCTCTCATGAAACCAATTGGCGCGAGGTGAAAAAATATCCTTATGTATCCGGCTTGTTTGTATGGAGCGGTTTTGACTTCCTCGGTGAACCGGTTCCCTATCCGTTTCCTGCCAGGAGCTCCTATTATGGCATTATCGATCTGGCTGGCTTTCCCAAAGATGTTTATTATATGTATCAAAGCGAATGGACGACGCAGCCGGTATTGCATGTTTATCCGCATTGGAACTGGAAGCCGGGACAGTTGGTGGACATAAAAGCCTACTACAACCAGGCGGATGAAGTGGAGCTGTTTTTAAACGGGCGGTCGCTGGGAAGAAAAAGTAAAGGCGATACTACATTTCATGCGCTATGGCGGGTGCCTTACCAGCCTGGCGAGTTGAAGGCAGTATCCTATAAAAATAACCAGCGGGTATTGACAAGGACAATACCCACCGCAGGGGCCGCCAGAAAGATCGCCTTGTCCGTTGAAAATACGACCATCAGCGCGAAACAAAAAGAGCTGGCATTTATAACCATCAGGGTGGTTGATCAGGAAGGGAACCTGGTGCCTGATGCCGATCACCTGGTTAAGGTAACCATCAGCGGCCCGGCCGTTGTGGCAGGCATGGATAATGGTTATCCGGCGGATCTGCATTCGATGACCGACGCCCGGCATCACGTCTACAAGGGCATGGCCCTGGCTATGATCAAAGGGGTACAACCCGGCAAGGCGGTAGTAAAAGTACAGGTTAAAGGCTTGCCGGTAGCAACAACAACGCTTAACATCCAGTAAAATTTAAGGGTCAGTCTAAAGCCGCCAAGTTCCCGAATGGCGGCTTTTTGATGCGAAAAACCTAACGCAATCGTTTGCGTTAAATAGTAAGATTTTACATTCCATAGTCAAACCTTGCATTGTTACTGAATTGTTACCGATCTACTTTTGAAATAGAAACGATTCTAAAGCTGTGTAATATTATTTGACGATTTGCTTGTTTGGGTTGCCGGTTTCATACCTCAAATGCAGCGCCCAGGAATGTTTCCAAAGAAATGGTTGTAGTATCGCCAAAATAACTCGTGTTTCTTACAGTAAATGACTTAAGACTATTATTTATATGTTATTTACCGGCAGGATGAGAAAAAAAGAAAGCGGAAAGTGATAATCTGACAAAGTAAATGGTCTTTAAAACGAGTCTTTTTTAGAAAAACGATGGACAGGTATCTATCAATAAAATTTGATATAAAAGAGGCGTCCGCTTCGCCGGCTCATCCTTTTTGTTCACGCCAATATAAAATATATGTTGCAACAAGGTTTAGTAAAATATTACAGTCCCTTAGTGGAACCTTACATTGTCACAGGCTGCCGTGTCATCTAACTTTATCTCCCTTTTAAACGATTGCCCTCATGTATCTACTTTCAAAGCGATATGCCCTTCCTTTTTTGTCCCTGTTTTTTGTAGCGGGACTGAACGCTCAGAATGTCGACAACGAATATCTGAACGTTGTAAAGGAAAGAGCCTACAAGATCATTGCCCCCATTGGCCTTAAAGATTCTGCAGCATTTTATAAGGTCAGAGACAAGATCGCGCAGGAGTACGTCGCTATCAAAAAGATCGATGAAGAAAAAGCATCAGCCATTGACGCTGTAAAAGCAAAAAAGATGGACAAGGCCGCCGCGGACGCAGCCGTTGAAAAAATTGTTGCTGCTTCAGAAGAAAAGCGAATGGCGCTCAACAGGCGTTTTGTCAATTCTTTATCCAAACAGTTGAACAAAGAGCAGATCGAGCAGGTTAAGAACGGATTAACCTATAACGTATTGCCCATTACTTACAAAGCCCACCTTGACATGATTCCCTCTTTAAAACAAGAGGAGAAGGACTACATTTACAATGCGCTCGCAGAGGCCCGCGAACACGCCATGGCTGCCGGTTCCAGCGATGCCAAACACGGCTGGTTCGGAAAATACAAAGGCCGTATCAATAACTACCTGGCCGCGCGTGGATACGATCTGAAAAAAGAGCGGGAGGCCTGGAATGCAAGAACTAAATCTCAGAAACTTCAATAAACGTTACGTACACTTTCACATTTCTTAATTAACAAACTGTCATATGAACTTTAAGCACATTTTAAAATGTTCGTGCCTGTTCGTGCTATTTGCATTTCTTGCAGCCAAAGCAAACGCGCAAACCAGGACTGTCAAAGGAACCGTTGTAGACGATTCCACTCAAGCCCCTCTAGCCGGAGTAACGATTAAGGTGAAAGAGGGCCCTCAAACCGCTGTTTCCAATATGCAGGGACAGTTTACATTGAATGTTCCCGTAACCGGGGCAACATTAGAGTATACTTATGTTGGTTATGAATTTGGAACTATCAAGGTTCCGGCGTCCGGCGAGGTAAATATTCGCATGATCAAGCTGAATGTCAACATGGATGAAGTTGTCGTGGTGGGATATGGCACGCAGCGGCGAAGCGATATCACAGGTTCGGTTGCCACAGTTGATATGGCGAGAGTGGCGGATCTTCCGGTAAGCAGTATCGCCGAAGCATTAAAGGGAACCATTCCTGGTCTGAACGTTGCAGGCGGCAGTCAGAGGCCTGGTGATAATGCTACTTTAAGTATCCGCCAGACGTTTGGCTATAGTAAAGATGGTAATAGCCCCTTGCCTTTAGTAATTATAGATGATGTAATCCAGATAGATCCTAATACCGGCTTACCTACCATGGATCAGTTCAATGTGTTGGATCCAAATGAGGTAGAAAGCATTACAGTTTTACGGGACGCTGCGGCAGCCATTTACGGAGCCCGGGCATCACAGGGTGCGATCATCGTAAAGACAAAAAAAGGTAAGATTGGAGCGCCGAAGATCTCTTACGCAGGAAAATTTCAGTTCAACGATGCGGTAAGTTTTGGGAAAACCATGAGCGCTTATGAGCACGGTATCTTTTCTAACCGGTTCTTTAGAGCAAATGGGAGTGATGTGAAGTCTCTTTTCAGCGAAACGGAGTTGGAAGCGATGAAATCTTTAAACTATGATTGGTTAAAAGAAGCCTGGAAGCCGGGCGGTGCCATGCAACATTCGTTGAATGTAAGCGGAGGAGCAGAAAGGGCAACTTACTTTGCCAGTGCGGCTTATTACACACAACGCCCCAATCTGGGCAGCCAGGATTACAACAAATGGTCATTTAGAACCGGTACGGATGTGAAAGTCGCTAATAATCTGAAGCTATCTGCGATTGTTTCAGCCAACAAATCAAAGGTGGAAAGGTCGTTTACCAAAATCAGTATCAATGACGGATCTTTCGGATCCGGATCTGAACAAACAGACTACGCTATTTTGGCTCACATGCCTAAATATATTCCATGGCAATATGAAGTCAATGGCGTAACTGAATATATTTCTCCCGCTTTAGGGCCACACAGGTCTCAGGGAAGTCCTGCCGGCCAGAATAATATCAAAGGCTGGAACTATTTCGGATTACTAAATAATGGATCATTCACTTTGGACGATGATCAGGCTTTCAACACTAACTTTTCACTTCAGTATGATGTACCTTTTATCAAAGGCCTGGCATTAAGGGTTTCTTATGGCCTTAACTATTCAACAGCTAACAATGAGCAGGCCATGCTTGGCCTGAGACTTGCTGCAGCTACCAACAATCATGAATTAGGATATCATTTATATTCAGACTCGTCTAAATGGCTGGTAGCTAATAATGATAATCGGTCTACTGTGCGCTATTCTGACGAGATAGGAAAGGTTGAACAATCGAACTTCTTCATCAATTATGATAATAAGTTCGGAAAGCACAGCATATCGGCAATGGCCTCGGTAGAAAAAGGACAGCTAAACTATCAAAAGAAGTTCATTATTTATGACCGCCCGATCATGGGGGCTTACAACGGGTCTTCGCCCTCCGCAGGAACATTGAACCCTTCAAACACCTATGTGTATAAAACCGAGGGTGGCAACCTTGCGTACTTGGGTAGGGTAAGTTATGATTTCGATAATAAATATCTTTTCCAATTTGTGTTCCGCTCAGATGCGTCTACCAAGTTTTCGCCAGCAAACTACTGGGGCTTCTTCCCGGGTGTTTCGGCGGGTTGGGTCATATCCAAAGAAAACTGGTTCAATGACAATATTTCCTGGGTGAATTTCTTTAAGCTCCGTGCGTCTATTGGTAAGACGGGTAAAGACAACGTGAAGCCATGGCGTTGGACACAAACTTATGCTTATGCTGCTGACAAAGGGCTTGGCTTCGGCAACAACAACGGCGGGCTTTTAGTAGCCGGTTTGACGCCCGATGCTACACCTAACCCGAATTTGACCTGGGACGAAACAATTAAAAAGAATATTGGGATAGACGCCTCGTTTTTGAACAACAGATTATCCCTGACTTACGACAGGTATTGGGATCATAACTATGACATGTTAATTACACTTGCCAACCAGGTGGGGGTGCCTTTCTCCGTAGGTGGTGGTTTTGCCGAGCAAAATTTTGCGGCTGTTAAGTCATGGGGTTCTGAGTTTAGCGCAACATGGAAAGATCAGGCAGGAGATTTCGGTTACAGTGTCGGCGTGAACTTCGGTACAGGAGATAACAAAATAACCAAGTGGCTTCCTGTTGCATTCAATTACCCCTCAGAATATACAGAGCGTGAGGGCTACTCAACTATTCGCCCTCAATACGGATTCCGTACCTGGACCGGGAATGAAGGGGGCGACGGACTTTTGCGTACAGATGCAGATATTGACGCTTACTGGAAATACCTGACAGACCTTGCAAACGCTGCCGGAACTACACCCGCATACTTTGATTTTACAGAAAAATCAAGCATTAAGAAAGGTATGTTAGCGTATCAGGATCTGGGCGGACAATTGGATGCTGAGAACGAAACCATCGCCGGCCCGAACGGCCGGATACAAGACGATGGCCAGGATTTTACTCAGCTAGGTAAAAGAAGATCTTTCGGGTTAGCGACCAATATCGCTTTATCATGGAAGGCTTTCACGCTAAATACGCAGATCGCAAGTTCATGGGGTGGGTTCAATCGTATCGACTACATCAATCAGGGAACTGGATCGACTCAACTATTCTGGTCGCATGCATCTTACCTGAACGATATGTATAGTGCCGAAGATAATGTAAACGGAAGATGGCCAAACCTGGCGTACTACAGCCAGAATCAATATGCGTCGGACTTCTGGCAAATATCATCTTTCAGAAGCTTCGTTCGTAGCCTGGTAATTGGTTATTCCGTTCCCAAAAGCATCGCAGCGAAAGTTAAAATGGATGGACTTCGTGTAAGCTTAGCCGGATTTAACCTTTGGGATTTGCACAACCCCTATCCGGACAAATACCGCAATATGTACGATGATCCTCAGGTAGCCTATCCAACTTTACGTACCTGGTCTTTAGGAATTAACGCTTCATTTTAAAAAACAGGTCATTCAAGATCGGACTATTAATTAATAAAAGTTTACGAATGAAAAAGATAAAAATATTTGGCTTCCTCATCATGGCTGCGCTTTTTACAACCGGCTGCAAACAGGATTTCCTGGAAGACATGAAAAGCTTTGATAAATACGATGAGAGTGTGTTCGCCAATGAAGTTTTAACCGGCTGGTACATTGATCGTCTTTATTTTGATTATTTCGCCGCCTACAGATCTCCCATCGTATCACTGGTCGGAACCTACAATGACACAAGATCAAGATCCACAGAAGAAATCGGAGGAACTGTTACGGATTGGATCAATCCTCAAAAAACACTGGTGAATTCGAACCAGGCAGATGGATATTTTGGTAGTGCATTAGCTGCGAATCCAAAGAATGAGCCATATACCCGTATCCGGACGGCTAATTTCTTACTTGAGAAAATAGACGGAAAGGGGCAAGCTCTATCTGAAGATTTTAAAAATAAGGCCAGAGGTCAGATGTATTTTTTACGTGCGCTTCAATATTTTGATCTGATGCGCGTATATGGAGGTGTGCCTATCGTTACTTCCGTTGAAAACGCGAGCTCAGATGATCCTACCATTCAGCATCCTCGTGCTACACCTTCTGAAGTAGTGGATCAAATCGTAGCCGACCTGGATTTAGCCGCTATGCTTTTACCTCCTACCTGGGGCGCCGCAGATTATGGTCGTTTTACCAGTGGAGCTGCGCTGGCTATGAAGAGTCGTGTCTTGTTGACTTTTGCCAGCCCGTTATTTAATGCTGATTGGGACAATCCTGGTAATGATCGTTGGCAAAAGGCTTTAGATGCAGGACTTGCGGCAGAGACAGCATTGACCGCTTCTGGTCATGGCCTATACGGAACAACCGCTAAAGACTGGGCAGAAATGTGGTATAAAAATGATAATGCTTTCAATAAAGAGGCTATTATGGTCCAACTGTTGTCTAAGACAGTAGCATCTTCAGGTGTAAATAGCAATGGATGGGAAAGAAGCATACGGCTCACCAGTCAAACAGGAGCGGGCGGTATTTCAGCACCTAAAGAAATGATCGATCTTTTTCCACTTGCTGATGGCTCTCGCCCGACCACTACTAACGGATATGATTCTGCCCATTTCTTTATGAACAGAGATCCACGCTTCTATCGCACATTCGCTTTTTCGGGAATGAAATGGCCGGTTAAAGAAGCGAGCGTTAATAGTGTCGTTTGGTTGTACAGGTGGAATTTTGGCAGCAATAAGGTAGGTTATAGTGATGGAAATCAGGTTAACAGTCCGGCGGTGGTTCGCAAGATGACCAATCCTCCAGGCGCCAGTACGGTAGACGGTCTGGCATACTCTGGAACCGATATCATGGAGTATCGATATGCCGAACTTTTGTTAAACATTGCAGAGTGTTATGCTGCAAAAGGTGATATAGGCAATGCTGTGACTTACATTGGAAAAGTGCGTAACAGGGTAGGCATTCCAGCAGCAAACAGTTATGGCCTGGGGTCATTAGGATCCAGATATGCTGCAATCGAAGCCTGCTTGTATGAGCGTCGGGTGGAGTTAGCTTACGAGGGTAAGCGCTATTGGGATGCACAACGTTGGATGTTATATAATGATGATGCCGGTGCCGGTAATACAACTTGTGCTAAACTGGGTATTACCCCAATTAATGGTACCACCCGTACTGGTAGACATTGGCAGTATAAAACGGTTTTGTCAGCGAATGCTGATCCCCTGACTGCTGCACGTGGGTCTATTGCTGTTGATCCGGATGCAGCCGATTTTACAACACAATTAGAAAACCTGAAAACTTTTTTTGATAACAATATTGTTGTAGTAAGCACGGACCAGCCTGTAGACAGAGACCAGTCTGGAAACCTGCTAACAATAAATTTCAGACAAAATTATTATGTATCGGGCCTTAACTCAGCGACGCTTTCTCTCAACCCCTGGCTTACACAAACTATCGGTTGGTTAGATTACTCCGGCGCGCCCGGCACGTTTAACTACAAACAATAATCGCCACATTCATAAACGAAAGAGAAGGCCGTACTTCTCTTTCGTCTTTTTAGATTAAATAATTGTATAAATGACGTTTATATTGCTGTGTCTGCTTCTTGTGTGTTAAGTTTGTAAAAAAGGCATATCGTGGTGCAATTTTTCCATTAGTAACGACGTCTCATTAATGTCCCTTGTATAAGTTCTTATCCTGTCTCTTTTTGTTCGCTTGCATTTTTAAAAAGATGATAAACCAGGAAATAATACACTGTATTCAATATTCCTGTTTTGAAAGGTCGGTTGAGAAAGTATATACAAGCAAAATGTCATAGATTACTACTAAAAATATAAGAATGAAACCAGCATGATTAGATTTTCATTTTATCATCAGTGGAATGAAGATTGATCATCAAAGTTTCTATTTGGTCATCTTAAAGAATAAATATTTACGAATGAAACGATCCTTTGTCTTAGGAGCAACTTTATTAGCAATTTCGTCAACGTCATTTGCACAGTATCCAAAAATCCCGAAAGAAGACCAGGAGAAGTCAAAACAGTTAATGGAAAGCGCGGAAAAACATTCCGATTCTATGTGGGCTTTTGCTTACCCCATTATCAAACAGCAAGCCACCGAAGGGCGGCCTTATATTCCATGGGCCTCCCGTTATGATGAATTGCCTCATGCCAGCATACCTGCATTTCCTGGCGCAGAAGGCGGTGGAAAATTTGTACAGGGCGGCCGGGGTGGTAAAGTATATGTAGTGACCAATCTGAATGATGATGGTCCGGGAAGTTTTCGCTGGGCTTGTGAGCAGGGAGGGGCGCGCACCGTTGTCTTCAATGTCGCCGGGATCATCAGGTTAAAATCACCATTGATCATTCGCGCTCCCTATATCACTATTGCCGGGCAATCAGCTCCCGGAGACGGTGTTTGCATTGCGGGTGAATCTGTTTGGATCAATACACACGATGTGATCATCCGATACATGCGTTTCAGAAGAGGCGAGACATGGGTAGGGCGTAGGGATGATGCTATCGGCGGTAATCCCGTTGGAAACATTATGATCGATCACGTATCCGCTACCTGGGGCCTGGATGAAAATATGAGCATGTATCGCCACATGTACAACGACAGCACCGGTAAGATTGAGGATAAATTCGGTACGGTCAACATCACCATTCAGAATTCCATTTTTGCTGAAGCGCTGGATACCTGGAACCATGCATTTGGCAGCACACTAGGCGGCGAAAACTGCAGCTTTATGCGCAATCTATGGGCCAACAATGCCGGAAGAAACCCGTCTGTAGGTTGGAACGGCGTGTTCAACTTTGTTAATAACGTAGTGTACAACTGGGTCCATCGTTCTATAGATGGTGGCGATTATCGCGCCCAGTTCAATATCATCAATAACTATTTCAAACCCGGCCCGGCGACTCCGAAGAATACGCCGGTGGGCCACCGGATCTTAAAGCCTGAAAGCGGGCGCAGTAAATTGCCTTACCATGTATATGGCCGCGCTTATGTGAATGGCAATGTGATGGAGGGTTATCCGGAAGTGACAAAAAATAACTGGAACGGAGGCGTACAGGTAGAAGACGAAAACGGAGTAGGAGGTCATATGGGATATATGAAGCAAACCAAACCTTTGATCATGCCCGGGCTGACCATACTGAACGCAGAAGCGGCAAAAACTTATGTGTTTAGCAATGCCGGTGCCACGCTGCCGAAAAGAGATGCGGTAGACGCCAGGATCGTGGAGCAGGCGCGTACAGGCGTAGTAAAAGCTTTGCCCAACGTGAAGCTGCCAGAAACGCAATTTGAGCACAGACGTTTACCTATAGACTCTTACAAAATTGGAATCATTACGGATCCTTCCCAGGTGGGCGGCTATCCTGAATACAAAGGCACACCTTACAAGGACTCTGACAATGATGGCATGCCAGACGATTATGAAAAAAAGAAAGGCTTCAATCCCAACGACGCTTCAGACGCATCTATGCTTTCAAAAACAAGATCTGGTTATACGAATATAGAAGAGTATCTCAATAGCCTTGTAAACGTTTATAACGTAGTACCTGCGCTGACAAAGAAATAATAATAGAATAACGAACGGCATATTAATTCTTAGGAAGCCGAAGAGGGTAGGTGTTGCACTTAGATCATGATCAATAGGTCGGAGTTTACTTAGTCTTTTGCTCCTCTTCTGTTGGACGGGGGCGGGCGTCAGTTTTATTATCGGCCAGCAAATCATGTTTGTTATATTCTTTTACATAGCCGTCGTGACAGAAGTAGGTTTTCGCGCGCTCTACTTAACAAGCTCCTTACAAAATATAAACGACACGAATGAAAATACACATTACACGAACGTTACTGTCGGTGACCTTTTATTGCTGCGCGCAGGCAGTGCAGGCGCAGTATCCCGTGATCCCTCAATCAGTTGAAGACTCAGCTGAGGCGGTGGCTACTGCACAAAAGATTCGGTCAGAGAAAGCCTGGTCAGAGGCACAGATAGTCATCGAGCAGGAAGCCCCAAAAGGCAAGCCCTATATACCCTCAGCTTCCAAGCCTTCTGATTTGCCGCAGGCAAAGCTGGCTGCCTTTCCTGGTGCGGAAGGGGGCGGGAAATTCAGCTTTGGCGGGCGTGGCGGCAAAGTCCTGGTAGTAACCAACCTGAATGATAGCGGTCCCGGCAGTTTTCGTTGGGCCTGCGAGCAAGGTGGCGCCCGGATCATTGTCTTCAACGTAGCAGGTATCATACAGTTAAAAACGCCGGTAAGTATTCGTGCACCTTATGTAACGATCGCCGGGCAGAGCGCGCCGGGTGACGGGGTTTGCATCGCTGGCGAATCGGTATGGATTGATACCCACGATGTAGTGATCCGCTTCATGCGCTTCAGGCGCGGCGGCACCGAAGTGACCCGCAGGGACGATGCTTTAGGCGGCAACGGTGTCGGAAATATTATCATCGATCACGTGTCAGCCAGCTGGGGCCTCGATGAAAATATGAGCATGTATCGTCATGTCTATGACCGGGGAGGCAAAGATGAAAAGCTGCCTACCGTGAATGTCACAATACAGAATTCTATATTCTCGGAGGCGCTCGACACCTACAACCACGCATTCGGCAGTACGATCGGCGGGCTGAACAGCATGTTCACACGCAATCTCTGGGCCAGCAACATCAGCCGTAACCCTTCTGTAGGAATGTATGGCGACTTCAACTTCGTCAACAATGTCGTTTTCAATTGGTGGAACCGCACGGCGGATGGGGGCGACCACCGGTCTTTCTATAACTTCATCAACAACTATTACAAACCCGGTCCTATAACACCTGCCGACGAGCCTATCAGCTACCGGATCTTAAAACCGGAATCCGGCAGGGATGCTGCTAATAAGAATAATTTTGGAAAAGCCTATGTTGCCGGTAATATTATTGAAGGTAATGAGAAGGTCACCGCCGATAACTGGGATGGCGGTGTGCAACCGGATGTACCGGGGGCACAGGATCTGCTAGCTTCCATCAGGACAGACAAGCCCTTGCATTTCGGGCAGGTGACGGTACTACCTGCAAAAGACGCCTATGACTACGTGCTGAAGAATGTAGGCGCTACTTTGCCGGTTCGTGACGCGGTGGATAAAAGGATTGTTCAAACCGTCCAAACAGGAAAGATCTATACGGCACCGGATGCAAAGCCCTATCACGGCCAGTTTATTAAACGCCGTTTACCGGAAGACTCTTACAAGAAAGGAATTATCACCCATCCGTCTCAGGTAGGTGGCTATCCTGAATATAAGGGCACGCCGTATCTGGACAGCGATAAGGATGGCATGCCTGACTATTACGAAAAGAAAAACAAGCTCAACCCTAATAAGGCAGCCGATGCTGCGGCCATTGCTAAAAACGGGTACAGCAATATTGAGAATTATTTGAATGGATTAGTCGATATTGCAATCGTTAAGCCTGCAAAGGGTGTTCTTCAATATTAATCTTTAACCGGTTCCCTGACGGGAATGTAATCATTGATTCTTCGTTTGAAGTACGAAAAAAAATATTTAACCGCGGTCGGGTCAACCTGCTGCTTTTTCAGCGCCAGGCGGTGGTTATCCTCTGCTGGCATCATGGCGGCCTTTTTGCTTGCTCAGCCAGTATTTGCACAAAAGCCCAGGCCTGTAAAGCCCGTGTTGCCGGTAGAGGTAGAGAAAGGCACTATTATTTATAATGCAGATACTATAACCGGTGACCGTGTGCCTGATTACTCCTATTGCGGTTACAAAGCATCGGAAGAGCGCATTCCTCTGGTGCCGGTGAAAGTCGTAGTACCGCTGATAAAAGGTGATGCTACGGCTACGATCCAGACCGCCATAGACCGGGTTGCCGAAATGCCTTTAGACAAAAATGGTTTTCGGGGCGCGGTATTATTATCCAAAGGAATGTATGAAGTCAATGGTCAGCTCCTGATCAAGAGTTCCGGAATCGTACTTCGCGGATACGGGGCACAAGGGCAGACCATCATTAAAGGAACCGGTGCCGACCGAGACGGTCTGATCAGGATCTTGGGTAAGGAGGATCAGCAGGCTCAACCAGAAGTTGAGATCGCACAAGACTATGTTCCGGTTGGAGCCACATCGTTTGAAGTCCGCAGTGCTACCGGTCTCAGAATCGGAGATGCGATACAGATCAAAAGGCCCTCCACCAAAGAATGGATCGCGGCATTAGGTACGGAAACTTTCGGAGGAGGTATCTCTGCCCTGGGCTGGAAGCCTGGCGATGTTGACCTGTATTTCGATAGAACAATCATAGCCATCAAAGGCAATCAGATTACCATCGACGTTCCGGTTACTACAGCGCTCGATAAGAAATACGGGGGTGGAACGGTTACTCAATACCATTGGCCCGGACGCATTGATCATATTGGCGTCGAAAATCTGTCGCTGGTTTCGGATTATGACCGCGCCAATCCTAAGGATGAACAACACCGCTGGATGGCGATCACCTTCGCCAACGTAAAAGACGCCTGGGTGCGCCAGGTATCCTTCAGGCATTTCGCCGGGTCTGCAGTATTCATCAACGAAACGGCAAAGAGAATTACGGTGGAAGATTGTATCTCTACCGAACCGGTTTCAGAGATCGGCGGACAGCGGCGCAATACTTTTTTTACGCGCGGACAACAAACTTTATTTCAGCGTTGCTATGCGGTAAATGGTTATCATGATTATAGTGTAGGTCATGCCGCTACCGGTCCCAATGCCTTTGTACAGTGCGTTTCAGAGCGGCCCTATAGTTTTAGCGGTACTGTCGGTATGTGGGCTTCAGGCGTGTTGTTTGATGTCCTACAGGTTGATGGCAATGCGATTAGGGTAGGCAACCGCGGCCAGGATGGCAAAGGTGCCGGGTGGTCTGGCGCAAATTGTTTTTTCTGGAATTGCAGTGCAGCATTGATCGATTGTGACCGGCCACCGACTGCGCAGAACTGGTCCTATGGTTCCTGGAGCGCCTTTGCCGGCAAAGGGTTTTGGGCCGAATCCAATAACCACATGAGTCCGCGGAGCTTTTATTACCTGCAATTACAGCAGAGGTTGCAGAAAGACGTAAGCCAACAGGCAGCCATTTTAGATATCGGTTCAGAGGCCTCGAGCAGTCCCAGTGTAGCAGTAGCGCAACAGCTCACAAAGGAAGCCGGAACTCCCCTCGTTCCAATGGATGAATGGATCAGACAAGCCGCAACGCGATCTCCGATTGCTACCGATCATAAAAACGCAAGAACAATAAAACCCGTTGCTTCCGGTGGTTGGACTATTGAGCCTCCCACAGGGATCGTCATTGAAAATGGGAAAATCGTTTATGTACGCGATCATAGCCTCGTCTACGGAAAGGTACAGGAAGTGCCCTGGTGGAGCGGAGGCGTAGAAGCGAAGGACCGGCAACAAGCCAAACAAAAGTTAGCCATCACACGCTTTGTGCCCGGCAGAGTAGGAGCGGGGTTGACGGATGACCTGGAAGAAGTCATTGATTCGATGAAAGTCAATAATATCGCTGCACTCAATCAGCACCATGGGCTTTGGTATGAAAGAAGACGTGACGATCATGAACGGATAAGACGGATGAATGGTGATGTGTGGCCTCCCTTTTATGAATTGCCATTTGCCCGCAGTGGAAAAGATTCCGCCTGGGACGGTCTCAGTAAGTATGACCTGACGAAATATAATACCTGGTATTGGGAGCGAATGAAGCGGTTCGCAGCCCTGGCGGCTCAGAACGGGTCGATCCTGATGCACCAGAATTATTTTCAGCACAACATTATTGAAGCCGGGGCACATTATGCAGATTTCCCCTGGCGGACGGCCAATAATATCAACAACACAGGGTTTGTAGAACCGGTGCATTATGCCGGTGATAAGCGCATTTTCTACGGGGAACAATTTTACGATGTTTCCAATCCTGTTCGTAAAAAATTGCACCAGCAATATATCGAACAATGCCTCAATAATTTTCGGGGCAATAGTTCGGTGATCCAGTTTACGAGCGAGGAATACACGGGGCCGCTGCATTTTGTTGCGTTTTGGTTAGAGACGATCAGGAATTGGGAAAGCAGCAACAAAGAAAAACAAATCATAGCTTTAAGCGCGACCAAGGATGTGCAGGATGCCATCCTGAAAAATCATTCCTACGCACCGGTGGTCAATGTGATTGACATCAAGTACTGGCACTACCAGGCTAATGGTACTGTGTATGCACCGGAAGGCGGTAAAAACCTGGCGCCACGCCAGTGGGCGAGGCTGCTGAAGCCAAAGGCTACTTCTTTCGAACAGGTGTACCGGGCAGTAAAAGAATACCGGGATCAATACCCTGATAAAGCGGTGCTGTATTCTGGTGATGGGGCCGAGCGCTACGGATGGGCAGTTTGCCTGGCTGGCGGGTCTTTGCCGGTGTTACCTAAAGAGACCGATCCGTCTTTCCTGAAAGTGTTGGCGCGCGTGACCTCATCGCAGGTAGCTGATCAGTATTGGCTTTCAGGAAGCGAAGACCTGATCATATATACCAGCGCCGGTGATAGTCCGACAGTGGATCTCTCCAGGTATCCGGGAAGATACAAGCTGCGTTTTATGGATATGGAAAGTGGAAAGTTGCTACCGGCTACAACTATGATTGAAGGTTCCAAATCGGTACAAATCCAGAAGCCTTCGAAAGATGTGATCATCTGGTTACATAAATAAAGGAGATCGTCATTGTTGTCGTTCCCCTTCCTGGGCTGGCCGGGCCTTCACCAGGGCGAAAAAAATTTGATCCTCAGTGATATTCGCTATGCATACCAAGGTCATCGTTACAACGGTGGATCTCGCAAAAAGATGGCTATTAAGTGAGGCATATAACAAGAAAACAGGGTTAGGATGGAATAAATTTCCATCTTGATGGAAATAATTGTTAATTATACTTTTTATCCTCCGTCTGTTTTATTTTAGATACTAACAACCTTGGTTGTCTGATGATTGCAGCCGGCTATTCCCCGGATGTTGAAGACCTAACACGGGTAATGTTCTGCCTGCCCGATAATTCCGAGCGGTATAAAAACAATGACGCTGTTTGAATTTATTTTTAACACATAGATATGTTTTTCAATTAAGCACATGCTATCTGTCAATTTGCCCGCTCAGATGATTGGTCGAACGGGTTGTAGCAAAAAGTTGAACGGTTTCAACATAAAAACGGATCAGGCTACATGAAGCCCGGCCATGATTCGTTCATGCGGATTCCCTGCCTGATCAGCGATACGCGGCCCATAAACGAGATGAACAGCAACACATGAAACGATTATTTGTAGTACTTTATTTTTTGTCTTTTTTGTCGAAATCAGTTGCAGCACAGCAATCGCTGCCCTGGCTTACCATATCGGATAACCAACGCTTCTTTCAGACACAGGATGGCAAGCCTTTCTTCTGGCTGGGTGACACCGGCTGGTTGCTGCTTGTAAAATGTAGCCGCGAAGAAGCGCTCCAATACCTCGATGCCCGCCAGCAACAAGGCTTTAACGTAGTACAGGTAATGACGTTGCATACGTTGGCTGCTAAAAACGTGTACGGCGATTATGCGCTGAAAGATGAAGATATCAGCAAGCCGGTGGTTACGCCCGGCGATCGGTTTAGCGACGCAGCGGCTTACGATTTCTGGGATCATGTTGATTTCGTGGTGCAGGAAGCTGCAAAACGGGGCATCTACATGGCCATGGTGCCCGTGTGGGGATCTGCCGCTAAAGACGTTAAGGTGACTGCCGACCGCGCTAAAGAATACGGACAGTTTTTAGCAGAGCGGTTCAAAGAATACAGTAATATCATCTGGCTTAATGGCGGAGATATCGAAGGTGATGTAAAACCTGAAGTATGGGAGGCGTTGGGGACTACGATCAAAAAATATGATCCGCGCCACCTGATGACCTATCATCCCCGCGGTCGCTATTCATCCACAGATTGGTTTCATAACAAAGCGTGGCTGGATTTCAACATGTTTCAAAGCGGGCACAGAACCTATGCGCAGGACACCAGCATGAAAGAGAAGCATCGCCACGGAGAGGACAACTGGAAATACGTGTTGACCGATTATAACATGAAGCCGGTGAAACCTGTGTTAGACGGGGAGCCTTCTTATGAAAACATTCCTCATGGTTTGCATGACAGTCTGCAACCGCGCTGGAAAGCGGCCGATGTGCGCAGGTATGGCTACTGGAGTGTATTTGCGGGCGGAGCCGGTTATACCTACGGAGAAAATGCGATCATGCAATTCAATAGCAGGGGAGATGCTGATGCCAATTTTGGCGTATTCAATAATTGGAAAGAAACGATCCATGCGCCGGGTGCTCTTCAGATGCAATATCTCAAAAAACTGATGCTGAAGTACAGTTATTTTGACCGGAAACCCGCACAGGAGATCATTGCAGACAATAGCCAGAAACGCTATAATTACATAGTAGCTACGAAAGGCGAAAATTATGCAATGGTCTATACTTATACCGGGCGGAATTTCAAGATCAATGCCGCGAAGTTGGGATTCAAGCCTTCTTCTGCGAAATGGTATAGCCCTGTAAATGGTAGGGAGCAGGCAATTAAGTTCAAAGCCAGATCAGGAATCATCAGCTTCAATCCGCCCGGGAATCCCCAACCTGGAAATGACTGGGTACTAATATTGGAGGGGTTGTAGCGCGATCCTGTCTGACGGTCTCCGTCTGACAGGATTTACAACGATGCGATAAAATAAAAATAAGATATTGAAAAAGTACGTTGCCATGGGTCGCATAATATTTTTGAATTTATGGTGTTTTCTTACCACAAAGACTTCAAAGAAAATACACAAAGAAGCTCAAAGGGAAAGAAAAAGAATATCATGTGCCCTTGCCTTACTGACCATTTTATTTACAGCGGTATCTTGCTCCAATAAGGCTTATTTATTCACTTCTTTCCATGAGCCGGCTGATGCCGGTTTGCGGATGCTGTATAGTTATGATGGCTATCATTGGACCGATTTTGATACCACGTTTCTCAAGCCTGAAGTAGGAACGCAACAAGTGATGTGCGACCCTTCCATGGTGCAGGGACCTGACGGTACTTTTCATCTCGTCTGGACCAGCAGCTGGCAAAAGGATAAAGGTTTTGGTACCGCCTCATCCAAGGATCTCATTCATTGGACCCAACAAAAACATGTGCCGGTTATGGAACATGAGCCTGGTGCGGTAAACGTTTGGGCGCCTGAACTTTTTTATGACGATGTGGAAGATCAGTATATCATTGTATGGGCCACCACCATCCCTGGCCGGTTTGAAAGAGGTATCGAGCCTGACAGCAATAACCACCGGCTCTATGCTACGACCACTAAGGATTTTCAGACATTCACCCCTGCTCGCTTATATCTTGATCCGAAATTCAGCGTAATCGATGCGCAGATCGTAAAAAGAAAGGCCAATGATTATGTACTGGTGTTGAAAGACAACACGCGGCCTGAGCGAAATATTAAAGTGGCATTTGGCACATCAGCCATGGGACCCTGGAATAACATCTCCGCACCATTTACAGAAAACTTTACGGAAGGTCCCAATACGGTAAAGGTCAAAGATCGCTGGCTGATCTATTTCGATTCGTATCGGAAAAAAACATATGAGGCCGTAGCCACGAAGGATTTCATTCATTTCGAAAATATCAACGATCAGATCCGTATTCCCGGGGGGCATAAACACGGAACCATCGTTCCGGTGGAAAAAACAGTGGTAAAAAAATTAGTGAAACAGTTAGGTAAAAAATAACAGGAGTCAAAGCATGAGGAATCTCGTTCAATTTGTTATCATATTTTTAGTAAGTGGTAGTGCAGCGCTGGCACAGGATACCGCGCGGTATGTTGGACAAGCCTTGTCCAATGTCGATTATCACCACGGGCAGCTGACCCCGGCAGTAGGTGTTCATAATATTCAGGTCTTTCGCGCCAACCGCGAACACCCGGAATGGGCGGGCGGTATGAACTGGACTTATAACCACCAGCCCATGCTCTGTTATTGGAACAACACTTTCTACCTGCATTTTCTCAGCAATCCCGTTGGTGAACATATTGCTCCCGGCGCGACTTATTTATTTACTTCCAAAGACGGCTATCATTGGTCAGAGCCGCGCGATCTTTTCCCGGTTTACCGGATTCCCGATGGCTTCAGGAAGAAAGAAGACACGGCCGTTGCTAAAAGTATAGATGCCGTCATGCACCAGCGCATGGGTTTTTACGTAGCAAAGAATAACAGGTTGCTGGCTTTAGGTTATTATGGGATTGCGCTTTATCCAAAAGATGATCCCAATGATGGGAATGGTATCGGCCGTGTGGTGCGCGAGATCAAAGCAGATGGTAGTCTGGGCCCTGTTTATTTTATCCGTTATAATCATGATTTCAATGAAAAGAATACCAGCTATCCTTTCTATAAAAAGTCGAAAGACAAAGCCTTCGTAGCAGCCTGCGACGAACTGCTGGCACAGCCGTTGCAGATGCAACAGTGGGTAGAGGAAGCGGACAGGAATGATCCGCTGATCCCGCTAAAAAAAGAATTGAAAGCATTTAATTATTATCATTTGCCGGATGGAAGAGTGGTGGGCTTCTGGAAGAATGCCTTAACCAGTATGTCTGCGGATGGCGGAAAAACCTGGCAATACAGCCCGATGCGGGCGCCCGGCTTTGTTAACTCCAACGCAAAAATCTGGGGACAAAAGACCGGAGATGGAAAATATATGACGGTCTACAACCCTTCAGAATTCAGGTGGCCCCTGGCCTTGTCTGTAAGCGATGACGGCCTGAAATATAATAACCTATTGTTGGTCAACGGCGAAATCACTTCCATGCGCTACGGTGGCAATTACAAATCATATGGCCCTCAGTATGTGCGCGGCATCCAGGAAATGAATGGTCATCCGCCAGGTAAAGATGCGTGGGTGTCTTACAGCGTGAACAAAGAAGATATGTGGGTAGCAAAAATTCCATTGCCTGTTAAAAGCAATGTGGACGCCGATGTTGATGATGATTTTAATGTATTAAAAGACGGAGAAGAATTGATCAGCTGGAATCTCTACAGTCCGCTTTGGGCGCCGGTAGCTATTGAACAAGTGAAAGGAAAAAAGGTGTTGTCATTGAGAGATGCAGATCCGTTTGACCTGGCAAAGGCGGAGCGTGTTGTTCCGCAATCCGGTAATGTGAAAATAGAGTTTAGTGTAACTCCTCAGCAGGTCTCTATCGGCCGCCTTGATATTGAAGTGCAGGACGAAAAGAATACTCCGTGTCTAAGGATCTCTTTCGATTCCACCGGCAACATCATCACAAAAGCGGGTTATCGCGACAGGGGATTGTCAAAGTATCAGGCAGGCAAGCGGTATGATTTTGTGATCGAGCTGAACACAGCCACACGTTTGTATACCGTCTCCATCAACGGCAGTGTGCCCAACCGCAACATTGTTTTTGCACCCATTCACAAAGTGCATCATATTTCGTTTCGCACCGGTGGCGTAAGGCGCTTTCCCAACGCTGATACGCCCACCGACCAGATGTATGATCTGCCCAATGCGGGAGAGAAAGATAAGGAAGCCGCTTTTTGGATCCATTATCTGAAGACTACAAAAAAGGATTGAAGACAGCTCGTTTTTCAAAGGCTCAAGTAGTTAATTTCGGTAGATATTGGAGTTTGAGACTGATATCAGGGATGGTCATACGACTCATCATAAAATATAGAACACCGCGACAGGTGAGCGAAGCCGCGGATAAAAAAGAATACGGATGAAAGGGTTGAAAAACTGGATTATCGCAGGGTTATTATGGATAGCAGGGAATAGCTATGCACAGCCCGCAGTATTGAAATTCGAAAACTTTAAGTATTATGTTGATAAGTTCAATACGATGGGGGATGAGCCCATTGTTCAGGCCATACCCAATAGTGAGTCCTGGGATTGGATGAAAAAAAATATTCCTTTGTTCGAATCACCTGATAAAGATTTTGAAGAAATATTTTACTTCCGCTGGTGGACCTTGCGCAAGCACATCAAAAAAACAGAGCAGGGATATGCCTTCACAGAGTTCCTGGTGCAGCGTTCTTATGCGGATAAATATAATCTCATCAGTAGTGGTTTGGGGCATCACATTTATGAATCGCGCTGGCTGCACGACCCCAAATACATGAACGATAATTTGCGGATCTGGTATCGGGGCAATGATGGTAAGCCTCTCAAGCGTTTGCGTTTTTACAGTAGCTGGAATATCAATGCCATTTATAATCGTTATCTCGTGAACGGAGATGCTTCTTTTTTAAATGAATATTATCCCGACTTAAAAAACGATTATAAAGCATGGGAGGCTGAGAAGCGCCATCCCAAAGGACTTTTCTGGCAGTATGATGTAAGAGATGCAATGGAAGAAACCATCAGCGGCGGAAGAAGGGAGAAAAATCCAAGACCTTCCATCAACGGCTACATGTATGGAAATGCGATGGCCTTAGCTGCGATCGCGCGGTTATCATGCGAACAGGAGGCCGCAGCAGGGTATACACGGAAAGCGGACAGCATCAAATCCGATGTACAGCAAAAACTATGGAATGCGTCCAGTGAGTTTTTCGAAGTAAGAAAGGAAAAAGGTGATACGCTCGCCCAGGTCATGGAAGAGATTGGTTTTATTCCCTGGTATTTCAATATGCCTGATGTAAAGTATCATGTAGCATGGAAGCATTTGATGGATCCCGCGCATTTCAACGCACCTGTGGGCATCACCACAGCAGACAGAAGTCATCCGGGATTCCGTACACATGGATGCTGCAAATGCGAGTGGGACGGGGCGGTCTGGCCTTTTGCTACTTCGCAGACTTTGACCGCCATGGCTAATCTGCTCAACCATCAAAAGCAAAAACAGGTAGACAAATCAGATTACTTTGCGCAGCTATCCAAATATGTTCAATGCCAACATAAAGATGGTAAGCCTTATATTGGGGAATATATGGATGAAAAGACGGGCAAGTGGCTCACAGACGATGATCGCGGGCGCTATTACAATCACTCCACTTTTAACGATCTGATCATCTCTGGTCTGGTCGGGCTTCGTCCGCGGGCTGATGATATAATAGAAGTACATCCCCTGTTACCCGCAAAAACATGGGATTGGTTCTGTCTCGATAACGTTCTATACCACGGCAAGATCATTACGATCATCTGGGATAAGACGGGAAAAAAGTATGGCAGGGGCAAAGGGTTGAGTGTATGGAGCAATGGTAAAAAGGTAGCAGCTTCAAAAAAGTTGAAACGCATTACAGGTAATTTATAGCACATAAGGAAAATATGTTAACGATACGTCGGGTTATAGGTTTGTTTTTTATTGGATTGCTGTTTCAGAAGGCTGAGGCAAAACTGGTGTTGCCTAAGATCCTGGGTCACAACATGGTGCTGCAGCAAGGAGCGCCGGTTCCTGTTTGGGGCTGGGCCGATCCGGGCGAAAAAGTCACCGTCAGTTTCAGCGGTCAGACAAAAGTGGTAATAGCTGATACAGATGGAAACTGGAAAATATATCTTGATCCGTTAAAAGCTACGTTCAAAGCCGCATCACTCAATATTATTACATCGAACGATCAGATAAGTCTTACCAACGTGCTGGTGGGAGAAGTTTGGCTGTGCTCAGGCCAGTCCAACATGGAGTTCCCCATGCGCAAGCTCGAAAAGCTGCAGCCACCGCCTGGCGCGGATTGGCCGGTAGATGAGCTCGAAAAAGCCAATAATCCTTACATCCGGACATTCCTCGTCGAAAGAAAAAAAATGCAGCCAGACTCCACCCATTCCGGTTGGTCATTGGTAACCGATCCTGCATTGCGCAATTTTTCAGAAGTGGGATATTTTTTTGCCAAACAGCTCAGTGCTGAGCTCAAAGTACCTGTTGGCGTGATCTCCGCAGCCATTCCGGGAAGTGGCATAGAACCCTGGATGCCGAAAGAAGCTTTGCTTAGAGAAATATTTTTCCAGTATCCCCAGGGCGACTCATCCCGCCACGTCAGCAGTGATGCAGGAAAATTTTATACGACCATGATCGAGCCGCTGATTCCCTTTGCGTTGAAAGGGTTTTGCTGGTACCAGGGCGAGAATAACTGCTTTCTCAACGAACGGATCGCTTATAGTTACAAAATGAAAGCCCTGATCCATTACTGGAGAAGACAATGGGCTAGCCCGAATCTTCCGTTCTATTATGTACAGATTGCGCCCTATTATTATTCTAAAGCGACTGACCGGCCATTTACGGTATACAGTCTGCCCGCGTTTTGGGAAGCACAATCAGCAGTACTTCGTATCCCGAATACCGCAATGATCGCGACCATCGATCTGAATGATGACCCCGCAGATCTGCACCCGGTGAATAAATGGGATGTCGGCCAGCGCCTGGCCAACGCCGCGTTGAGCAAGACCTACCAGCTGAACAACCGGCCGCCGATGGGCCCGGTTTTTCGGTCTGCTTCGCGGGAAGGAAAAACATTTGTTTTCGATTTCGCTTACAAAGGAGAAGGGTTAAAAAGCAGGGATGGAAACCCTTTGAGCGGATTTGAAGTGGCAGATGTAAACGGAGATTATCATGAGGCTACGGCCACCATCAGGGATAATAAAGTGTATGTGACGGCAGAAGAGGTTGACGATCCTTATTCCGTGCGGTTTGCCTGGAGGGAAGATGCCCGTCCCAACCTGGTGAATTCGGCGGGTTTGCCCACGCTTCCATTCAGAACCAATAACCCTATTATAGAAAATTTTCATTAAATATGGCACGGTGCCTTTTGTTGATATGTTTGGTGTGTAGTGTGTTGCCGGTGAATAGCCAGCAGACGGAAGTGCGCTATTTAAGCGGCCGCGGCAATAACGATATGGTGCAATGGGATTTTTACTGTACCGCAGGTGCGAATGCCGGTAAATGGTCGAAGATAGGAGTGCCCTCCTGTTGGGAATTGCAGGGCTTTGGTAAATATGATTATGGCTTTGCAAAAGATAGTATCCGCGGCAAGGAAAGCGGATGGTATAAAACAACCTTTACCGTGCCCGCGTCCTGGAAAGACAAAGTGACAAATATTGTTTTCGAGGGTGTCATGACAGATGCTGAGGTAAAGATCAACGGCAGGCAGGCCGGGCCCAAACACCAGGGAGCCTTTTATACATTTAGATATAATATTTCCACACTGCTGAAATATGGAAAAGAAAACGTTTTAGAAGTAAAGGTCGATAAGCATTCGGCCAACAAAAGCGTTAATGCCGCGGAGCGCGAAGCAGATTACTGGATCTTTGGCGGCATCTTCAGGCCGGTATGGCTCGAAGTATTGCCGCAAACACATATATCCGGAATTGCGATCGATGCCAAAATGGACGGCGCTTTCCTGGCGCAAATAGATGTGTCAGGAAAGATTGATAAAGCCACTGTTCAATTGTTGGACACGGATGAAAACCCGGTAGGACGGGACCTTCAGGGGGAAATTGTGGATGGGATAGCTCGCTTTAAAATAAAGTTTGACCAGGTAAAGCCATGGAGCAGCGAATCGCCTCACTTATATCAGGCAGTCTTTTCAATTTATAAAAACGGCAGGATCGTTCATACGGTTACAAAGAAGACAGGATTCAGAACCATCGAAGTGAAACAGCGGGATGGCATCTATGTCAATGGGGTCAAAATGAAATTTAAAGGCGTAAACCGTCATTCTTTCCGACCGGAAAGCGGCAGGACGACCAGTTACCGGAACAGTGTTGAAGACGTATTGCTCATCAAACAGATGAACATGAATGCCGTGCGGATGAGTCATTATCCCCCTGATGGCCATTTCCTCGATGTATGCGATTCCCTGGGATTGTATGTGATCGACGAGCTGGCCGGATGGCATGGGCATTACGATACGCCCATCGGGACTATGCGTGTAAAAGAAATGGTGGAGCACGATCGCAATCACCCGTCCATCGTTTTATGGGCCAATGGAAACGAAGGGGGCAGCAATGCCGATTTGGATCCTTTGTTTGGTCAATACGACTTGCAGAGCAGGACGGTCATTCATCCCTGGCAATTACACAATGGCATTGAAACCCAGCATTACCGGCAATACAATTATGGTGTGGGCAATTATGATAACGGCCCTGAGATTGTGATGCCTACGGAGTTCCTGCATGGATGGTTCGATGGTGGACATGGTGCAGGCCTCGAAGATTACTGGAACAAAATGTGGCAGAACCCTTTAAGCGCCGGAGGCTTTCTTTGGGACTTTTCCGATCAGGCGGTAGTGAGAAAAGATAAAAATGATTCACTCGATACAGATAAGAACCGCGGCGCCGATGGCATTGTCGGACCTCATCATGAAAAAGAAGGAAGCTTTTTTACGATCAAAGAAATATGGAGCCCGCTGTATTTTGAAAGAAAAGAAATCACTGATGCCTTTGACGGCAGACTGAACATCGAAAACCGTTATCATTTTACCAATACCAATCAATGTTCCTTTAGCTGGACCTTAAAGCGCTTTGATCCGGGCAGCGGAAAAGAGATCAGGGGAACTGTCTCTGCACCAGATATTGTGCCGGGTAACAAAGGTTTTATAAAGATCAGTTTGCCATCGGGCTGGAACGCATATGATGTGTTGTACGTCACCGTGAAAGACCCACACCAGCAGGAGCTGTTCACCTGGAGCTTTCCCATTGCCAGGCCTGAACGAAAAGCGGCACAGTTAAGAATGAGCGATAAGCCGGTTGACAACGTGACCCTCAACAAACAGCAAGGGAGCTGGATCGTGAAGGTGAAAGACGTCGAACTGGAATTGGATCCAACAAAGGGATTATTAAAAGAGGTACGTAATGCCAAAGGAATCGTGCCGCTGTCCAATGGGCCTGTGATCCAGGAAGGCGTTACCAATTTCTCAGGTCTTTCTTACAGGTACGACGAGGAGAAGAATTTAGTGATCCGTTCTTCCTACGATAAAAAGAAAAGCTTCAACACCCTGGAATGGACCATTCACAGAAATGGCTGGGTGAAACTGGAAGTGCATTATTTCCCCGATTCGCTGCACACAAAAATGCTGGGCATCAATTTCGACCTGCCTGAAAATGAGATCAGGTCGGTGACCTACCTGGGCCAGGGTCCCTACCGCGTCTGGAAGAACCGGATGAAAGGCGGCTTGTTTGGCGTCTGGAAAAAAAAGTACAACGATACCGAAACCGGGGAAAGCTGGAACTATCCTGAGTTTAAGGGATATTATGCTGATTTTTATAGCGGCGTTTTTCAAAACGGTCAACAGCAGTTTACCGTAGCGACCGAAACAGAAGATCTTTTCCTCAGGCTGTATAAAGCGCGTTGGAAGACCGATCCATGGCATAATTATGAGCCCTGGTTTCCTTCCGGTGATATTTCATTCATGAATGCCATTCCGTCGATCGGCTCGAGAACACAAACGCGGGAGACCACCGGCCCGATGGGGTTAGATAATATTCTTTACGATTATGAAAAGGATCCGGCAAGAGCTTTAAAGATAGTGCTGTGGTTTAATTTCAGCACTTCTTCTGATCTTTCCCATTTGATCAATTTCAGTACCAGGCCTGACCGTCTCAATCTGACCAATAATTTCAGTACCTGGTCTGACCGTCCCGGTCTGACGGACAATTTCAATATCAGGTCTGACCGTCCCGGTCTGACCAACAATTCAAGATAGTATGCTTCTAAACAAAAAATATTATGGGGCGATCGGGTTGCTGTTACTGACTTTCCTGGCACAGGCACAGCTTCAGGTACAGCAACTCACTGTCGAACAACAATCTCATCCCATCGGCATTGCTACTGCGCATCCACGTTTTAGTTGGCAACTTGTTTCCGATCAGAGAAACGTTAAACAAACTGCTTACGAGATCCTCGTGGCCAGTTCCAAAGCCAATATAGAGAAAAGCCTGGGAGACGTTTGGTCATCTGGTAAAATAAACAGCGATGCGGCGGTGTTGATTCCTTACAAAGGAAGTAAGCTGCAGGCCAACAAATACTATTATACCAAAGTAAAAGTGTATACCAATAAAGGCGATGTGGCCTGGAGCAAGCCCATGTTTTTTACATTGGGCTTCGTAAGCCAGGACGAATGGAAAGCGCGATGGATCGGATATGATAAGGCGTTTCCATGGGACAGCGTCTCGCAATGGTCACGCCTGTCAGCGCGGTATTTCAGGAAAGAATTTTCAAATACCAAAAAAATAAAGAAAGCCTTTGTCAATCTTGTCGGGCTGGGCATGTATGAGCTGCAGATCAATGGCAAGAAAATCGGAGACCAGGTACTGGCTCCCGCGCCTACCGATTACCGGAAAACGGTGCTGAGCAATACCTTCGATGTGACCGAACACATCACCACAGGCAATAATGCCATCGGCGTTATCCTGGGTAACGGCCGGTTCTTCACCATGCGCCAGGACTATAAGCCGCATAAGATTAATAATTTTGGTTACCCTAAGATGCTTTTCCAGCTAGACCTGATCTATGAAGATGGCTCGCACAAGACCATTATTTCTGATGATAGCTGGAAGCTCACGGCTGATGGGCCCATCAGGACGAACAATGAATACGATGGTGAAGAATATGATGCCAACAAAGAGCTGGGCGACTGGTCTTCTGCCGGATTCCGGGACGATCAGTGGCTGGCTCCGGAACTTGTCAAAGCCCCTGCGGGTAAAATAACGCCTCAGGCTCATCAACCCATGAAAGTGATGCAAAAGATACAACCTGTCTCAATCAATAAACTAAAGGATAATGTTTATGTCCTGGATATGGGACAAAACTTTGCGGGATGGATTCAGATCAACGTTAATGGCAAAAAGGGTGATACGGTCACTTTGCGATTTGCAGAAAGCCTTCAGACAGATGGATCACTGTATGTCGCCAATCTCAGGGATGCGCGGGTCACTGACCGGTATATATTAAAGGGCGCAGCAAAAGAAACATGGCATCCTGAATTCGTGTACCACGGATTCAGATATGTAGAGGTGTCCGGATGGCCTGGAGTGCCTGATGTCAGTGACTTTGAAGGACACTTAATTTATGATAAAATGGCCACCACCGGGGCGCTGACCACATCGAACCAGACGATCAACCAAATCGTAAAAAATGCCTGGTGGGGCATCGCTTCCAATTACAAAGGGGTGCCGGTGGATTGTCCCCAGCGCAATGAACGCCAGCCCTGGCTGGGAGACCGCGCTCAGGGCGCTTACGGCGAAAGCTTTCTTTTCAACAATGCTTCATTATATGCCAAGTGGCTGGATGATATTCAACAGTCACAAACGGCCGAAGGAGCTATACCGGATGTAGCGCCGGCCTTCTGGAATTATTACAGCGATAACGTCACCTGGCCCGGTACCTATATCCTGGTGGCGGATATGCTGCATCACCAGTTTGGTGACCGGCAAAGCATCGTCAGACATTATCCTTCTATGAAAAAATGGATGATGTACATGAAAGAAAAGTACATGAAGGATTACATTGTTACTAAAGATAAATATGGTGATTGGTGTGTGCCGCCCGAAAGCCTGGAGCTGATCCGGTCGCGCGACAGTACCCGTACGACTGAAGGTCAGTTGCTCGCCACAGCCTACTACTACAAGCTCCTGACGATCATGGAACGCTTCGCCAACCTGTCCGGCAATACTAAAGATATTGCTGCCTACACGGCGCTTCGGAGCAAAGTAAAAGCGGCGTTCAATAAAACGTTTTTCAATGAGACCAGGGGGAGCTATGATAATGGTACGGTTACTGCAAATGTATTGCCCCTCTATTTTAAAATGGTTCCGGAAGCGAAACGGCAACAGGTCTTTGATAACATGATAGCTAAGTTAAATGCTGATAAAATGCATATCAGTACAGGCGTGATCGGCACACAATGGCTGATGCGAAGCCTTACCGATAACGGCCGGCCTGATGCAGCATTGACGCTGGCTTCCAACACGACTTATCCAAGCTGGGGTTATATGATCGCGAATGGCGCCACCACCATCTGGGAGCTGTGGAATGGCAATACCGCCAATCCTCAAATGAATTCTCAGAATCACATCATGTTGCTCGGTGATCTGCTGATCTGGATGTTTGAAAACCTGGGGGGTATCAAAGCCGCTCAGCCCGGGTTTCGGGAGATCGAGATGAAGCCATTATTTGGCGCCGGTCTGGATAGTGTCGATGCAGCTTACGAATCGGCGTACGGAAAGATCAACAGCCGTTGGCAACGTGACGGAGCACGGATCCATTGGACGATCGATGTACCGGCCAACGCCACGGCGATTATTTACATTCCTGTAACTGATCCCGACAGCATCAAAGAATCGGGCAAGCAGGCGCGCGAATCAGAAGGCGTTTCTTTTATAAAATATGAAAACGGAACCGCTGTATACAGGATCGGCAGCGGTCATTATCAGTTTACGAATTAATACAAGGATATGATCAGGAAAAAGATGAGTCTGTCAGGACAGCAATGTGGAGTGTCTGTGTTACCAATCACTATTTTGTTGCGTGTGGCAATATTCCATAAACAGCAAAAAATAATGTTCCTGCTAATGGGAATGTTAGCCATCGCCGCCGGAAGGGTAAGCGCCCAGGACAACCGGGAGCAGCAGCAAAAGGCCGCAGAATGGGTAGCTGAACTGAAGTTAAATGATGCACCAAAAGCGAAGAAGGTGGAAGAAGCCATCACCACGCACCTGGTAGCGGTAAGAGACTGGCACAACAGCCATCCGGTTAAGCAAAATCCCGGAGGTATCAATCCCGCGACAGGCAACGCTTTCAGCAACCTGGATTGGGAAGTGATTTATTGTTCTCAAAAACCTGGATCGGTCCACGACAATTTAATGAGCGTGTTAAAGACGGAGCTTTCTCCCGGACAAGTGGAAGCGATTCTTGATCAATATACGATTGGTAAGGTCGCCTTCACATTGAAGGGCTATGAAGCGATTGTGCCGGATCTGACCGACAAAGAACGCGCTGAGATCCTCAAAAATCTGAAGCAGGCGCGGGAGCAGGCCATCGATTATAAAAGTATGAAAGAGATCTCCGCCATTTTCGAAATTTACAAGACCAAATGCGAACAATACTTAAACAGTAACGGCCGCAACTGGCGGCAGCTATTTAAGAACTATGTCGACAAAAGAAACGCTGAAAAAGCAGCACAGAATAAAAAGTAAACATCTGTATCAACCGGAACCATCTTCCGGTAAAAATTAAAATATCATATGATACGCATTCCTGTATTAACGTTGTGTTTATTATTATCAGTGACGATCGTCACGGCACAAGAAGACCGCTGGAAAAAAGGCATCCTGGTGGACGAGTTTATTTTCGATACTGCCTCTTTTCCGCAATCCCATGCAGCTACTATCGTTGAAACGCCCGAAGGCCTTGTCGCGGCCTGGTTTGGCGGAACGAAAGAGGGCAATAAAGATGTGTGCATCTGGACAAGTCATCTCAAAAATGATCAATGGTCGGCTCCTGCAATGGCCGCGGATGGTATCTTGAACGACACATTGCGCTATGCCTGTTACAACCCGGTCCTGTACCAGGTGCCCAACGGCGAGCTGTTATTATTTTACAAGATCGGACCCAATGTAGCGGGCTGGACCGGCTGGCTCAAACGGTCAAAAGACAACGGGCATACCTGGAGCGAACGTGAAGCGCTGCCAGAAGGATACCTGGGGCCCATCAAGAACAAACCGGAGTTGATCAATGGTGTGCTGGTTTGTCCGTCCAGCACCGAAAAAGATGGCTGGAGGGTTCATTTTGAGTACACGAAAGATTGGGGTAAAACATGGACAAAGTCTGCACCTATCAATGACGGTAAAAAATTCCTCGCTATTCAGCCTTCTATTTTAAAATATAAAAATGGCGACCTTCAGACCCTCGGCCGCACGCGCAATACAGTGATTTATCAAAGCTGGAGTAAAGACGGTGGTAAAACCTGGTCGGAAATGACAGCGCTTGACTTGCCCAACAATAACTCCGGGACTGATGCCGTGACCTTACAAGACGGACGGCAATTGCTGGTATATAATCATGTGTTGCCCGACAGCAGCTGGGTGCGAGGCAAGGGACCGCGCACACCGCTCAATGTGTCATTGTCTAAAGATGGCAAAACTTGGTATGCAGCGGTGGTATTAGAAGACTCGCCGATCAGCCAGTATTCGTATCCATCGGTAATTCAAAGCAAAGATGGCATGGTACACATCGTGTACACCTGGAGAAGGCAAAAGATCAAATATGTAAAAATCGATCCGTCGAAATTGAAGCTGACTAAGATCAGCCAAAAGAAGTGGCCCGGTAAAATGGCCGCCCGGAAAGGTGTGGTTACGGATGACTAATATATAAAACCTGTGAGTTAAAAATCCTCACGGGTTTTCGCGGAAGACCACCTTGTTATATAAAAAATAAAAGTGAAGCATATCCCAATAATTGATCTGGTAATCATATTGCTGTACCTGGTAGGCATGGTATGGATCGGTTTTTATTTTTCCAAGAAAAATAAGAACGCCGATCAGTTTACCAAAGCTTCCGGCCGTATTCCGGGATGGGCCATCGGTTTATCCATCTACGCGACTTTCTTAAGCAGCAATACCTTCCTGGGTGTTCCAGGCAAAGCGTTCGGGTCTAACTGGAATGCTTTTGTGTTCAGTATTTCCATGCCATTAGCGGCTTTCTTTGCTGCCAAATATTTTGTTCCCTTTTACAGAAGCACGGGAGAGGTTTCTGCTTATACACATTTAGAGCATCGCTTCGGCCCCTGGGCCAGGACCTATGCAGTGATATGTTTTGTGTTAACGCAGTTTGCGCGGATGGGTTCCGTATTTTTTGGCATGGCGCTGAGCTTGCAGGCGCTGCTCGGCTTTTCTATGGCTTCCATTATGATCGTAATGGGCGTTTGCATTATCATTTATACGGTGATGGGTGGAATGGAAGCGGTGATCTGGACAGAGGTGGTACAGGGTATTTTGAAGACGCTCGGAGCCTTATTGATCTTATACCTGGTATTGCGCGAAATTCCGGGTGGTATAGAGCAGGCTTATGGGATCGGAAAGACCAATGATAAATTCAGTCTGGGCACAATGGACCTCGACTTTACGCAGTCAGGATTCTGGGTGGTGCTGCTATACGGATTTTTCATTAACCTCAATAATTTTGGTATGGACCAGAATTATGTGCAGCGATACCATACCGCTACCGATACCAAACAGGCAAAGAAATCGATCTGGTTATGTGTCGCCATGTATGTGCCGGCGTCCTTATTGTTCTTTATCATCGGCGCTGCCTTGTTCTCCTATTATCAATTGCATCCCGAGCTGACTGAAGGCCTAAAGCAGGCGGTGGCCGCGGAGCGGCTGGGCATCGGCGCTTCGGCCGAACAGGTCAACAGCCTGGCGGCCACTTTACAACCGGCAGACTATGGCGACAAAGTGATGCCTCATTTCATGGTGTATAAAATTCCAAAGGTATTTCTCGGCCTGATCATAGCCGCGGTGCTTTCGGCGGGCATGAGCACCATCAGTTCCGGCATGAACGCTTGTGCCACTGTTTTCACCAAGGATATTTATCAGCGTTATTTCAAACCCGATCTGCACGGCAAAGCTGAGCTGCGATTGCTGTATATAGCGACCATTATTTTTGGCCTGATGGGATTAGGAACCGGGCTGGCGATGCTGGGCATCAAAAGCGTTCTGGACATCTGGTGGCAGCTATCCGGCATTTTCGCAGGCGGTATGCTGGGCTTGTTCCTGTTAGGCATCATGAGCAGGAAGACCCGCAGCAGCCAGGCGATTGCGGCGGTGGTAGTCGGCATTGTTGTGATTCTTTGGTTAACTTTTTCTCCTAAGCTGCCGGCCAGCTATGCATCTTTTAAATCAGCGCTTCATATCAATATGGTGATCGTCGTGGGTACTTTATCCATATTTTTAACGGGCGTATTGCTTACATTTTTAAAATCGAAAAGAACTATTCGCCATGAAGATCTATAACCTGAACGGCCAGATTACCGCAGAACAACGCGGTGCGTATTATATACTGGACAATACCAGCTGGAACGATTTGTTAAACGAGGATGACCTGTTCCGATACTTAAGCGATGCTATTCAAAACAGCACGCCAATGGGCGATGACAACTGGATGGCCGCTCAATCAACAGGCGTTCCTATAGGTACCCAGGAGGTTTGGGCTGCAGGAGTTACCTACCTGCGCAGCAAGGTGGCGCGAATGGAGGAGAGCGAAGAAAGCGGTGGTGCTACCTTCTACGATAAAGTGTATTATGCGGAACGTCCGGAATTATTCTTCAAAGCCAATGCCCATCGTGTGGTGCCTTCCGGCGGCAAGGTCCGTATCCGGCAAGATAGCAGCTGGAATGTCCCCGAGCCCGAGCTGGTTTTGGTGGTGAATGCATCCGGCAAAATTGTGGGCTATACGATCGGCAATGATATGAGCAGTCGCAGCATAGAAGGAGAGAATCCACTGTACTTGCCGCAGGCCAAAGTATATGACGCAAGTGCATCGATAGGCCCTTGCATTCTTGTGAGGGAAAATGAGAATATTGCTCCGTCAACCCGCATTGCCATTGACATCAGAAGAGAAGGTAAGATAGTGTATGCAGCTGAGACCACCATCGATCAGATGAAGCGCAGTCACCAGGAGCTGGTAGACTTTTTATACCGCGAGTATAGCTTTCCGCATGGCGCCTTTCTGATGACCGGTACCTGTCTCGTTCCCGATGAGTCCTTTACTTTAAACCGAGAAGATGAAGTCGTTATCCTGATTGAAGGCATCGGCAAGTTGCACAATGTGGTGGATTAACAAATGTTATTTTGCAATAATGTTTCAGTAATTTTTTTGCGGGCTAAACAATGATCTGTTAGTTTTGCAGCTGTGAAGCTGTTCACTTACATATTTGCTTTATACCTGCTGATCCTGCCTATGATTGGTCTGGCGGGTACTACGGCGTGTGATGGTGCTGATTACAACCAAATAACTGCTGTCGCGGATGATCATAATGAGAATGATACCGACGAAGGCTGCAGTCCCGTTTGTAATTGCGCTTGTTGTCTTCACATTGTTTCCAATAATTTTGAGCGTCAGAAATTTTCGACGCCTGCTATAACCTACACCCGTGAATCATATCCTCCATATAAAAACATCCTATTACCCGTAGATTTTTGGGGTAATATCTGGCAACCGCCGAAGACTAACGCTTAATTTTTAGACCCATTCCAATACCCTTTTTTCAGGGTCTTTCTTTGACAGTTTAGCCTGGTAGGGCTTGCTGATTCATGATTATTTATTCAGTGGATACTGGATTACAGGCTGGTTATGTTGCTGGTCAGTATATGCGTGTTTTTTTCAAAAAACCAATGTGACGGTATCTGCTGTTACGATTTACTAAATAGCGCTTATGTTAGATTCAATTATCAAATTCAGCATAAAAAATAAGCTGATCATTGGCGTGCTGACGCTGGTTCTTATCATCTGGGGCTCGTGGAGCGCCACAAAATTACCTATTGATGCGGTACCGGATATCACCAATAATCAGGTACAGATCATCACCGTTTGTCCCACATTGGCCGGGCAGGAAGTGGAGCAACTGGTTACTTTTCCGGTGGAATTGAGCATCGCCAATATCCCGGATATAGAAGAAGTAAGAAGTATATCCCGGTTTGGATTATCAGTGATCACCGTCGTATTTGACGATGACGTGGATATTTATTTTGCCCGGCAGCTGATCGGCGAAAAACTGAAAGAGGCCGAAGAGAAAATTCCAAAGGGCATTGGCACGCCCGAGATGGCGCCGGTAAGTACGGGTCTCGGCGAGGTGTACCAATATATTCTGCACCCTAAAAAAGGCAGTGAAGATAAGTACGACGCTAAAGACCTGCGTACTATGCAGGACTGGATTGTCGCCCGCCAATTATACGGAACGCCGGGCATCGCAGAAGTGAACAGCTTTGGGGGTGAGCTCAAGCAATATGAGGTAGCCGTCGATCCGAACCGGTTAAGGGCGATGGGCGTTAGTATCGCTGATATTTTTACAGCGCTGGAGAAAAATAATGAGAATACGGGAGGAGCTTATATAGACAAAAAGCCCGATGCTTATTTTATTCGCGGTATTGGCCTGGTTACTTCGCTTGAAGACATCCGGAATATCAGCGTAAAAGATTCCCGTG
Source organism: Niabella sp. ZPM-14 (assembly GCF_055693045.2). NCBI lineage: Bacteria > Pseudomonadati > Bacteroidota > Chitinophagia > Chitinophagales > Chitinophagaceae > Niabella > Niabella sp. ZPM-14. Next base: position 347,566 of record NZ_CM181148.1, on the reverse strand, counting down.
GAAGTGTACCGGTTTTTATTAAAGACGTCGCCGAAGTGCGGTTTGGGAGCGCGGTCAGGTACGGTGCCATGACCTACAATGGAGAAGTGGATGCCGTGGGTGGCGTGGTGATGATGCTGAAAGGGGAGAACAGCAATGAGGTGGTCAAACGCATCAAAGAAAAGTTGCCCGTCATCCAGAAATCATTACCTGATGATATCGTCATTGAACCCTATTTGGATCGCACAGATCTCGTGGGAAGAGCCATCAGCACCGTCGAGAAAAACCTGATTGAAGGCGCCCTGATCGTCATTTTCGTATTGGTGCTGTTTCTGGGGAATTTCAGGGCCGGGTTAATTGTGGCGTCTGCCATCCCGCTGGCCATGCTTTTTGCGCTCGGTATGATGAATGTGTTTGGCGTAAGTGCCAACCTGATGAGCCTGGGAGCGATCGATTTCGGTTTAATCGTCGATGGTGCGGTCATCATTGTAGAAGCGACGTTGCATCACTTAGGCTTACGCAAAGCCACACAAAGACTAACCCAACACGAAATGGACCAGGAAGTGTTCACCTCAGCCTCTAAAATACGCAGCAGCGCTGCCTTTGGCGAGATCATTATCCTGATTGTGTACATCCCGATTCTCACGCTGGTAGGTGTGGAAGGCAAAATGTTCCGCCCGATGGCGCAAACTGTAAGCTTCGCCATCTTTGGCGCCCTGATTTTGTCGCTCACTTACATTCCTATGATGTGCGCCCTGTTCCTGTCGAAAAAAGTGTCACATAAGGAAACATTTTCAGACAAAATGATGAAACGGCTGCAAAGGGTTTATCAGCCCTTGCTGCAGAAGGCGATCCGTGTAAAATACTGGTTGGTCGGAATCACTGTGGGTGTATTTGCGATCTGCTTATTCCTGTTCAAAAATATGGGTGGTGAGTTCATACCGCAATTGGAAGAAGGGGACTTTGCATTTCATTGTATACTGCCACAGGGAAGTTCATTAAGCCAAAGCCTGGAAACTTCGATGCAGGCTTCCAGGATCCTGAAGAAGTTTGATGAAGTAAAAATGGTCGTCGGCAAAACAGGAGCTGCAGAAGTGCCCACAGACCCTATGCCTCCGGAAGCTACGGATATAATGATCATCCTGAAGCCAAAGAGCGAATGGAAGAGTGACAGAAGCTATGATGAGCTGGCGGATGCCATGATGGAGAAGCTCGAAGCAATACCGGGCGTCTACTTCGAAAAGAACCAGCCGATACAAATGCGTTTCAATGAGCTCATGACAGGCATCCGGCAGGATGTTGCGGTGAAGATCTTTGGCGAAAACCTCGATACGCTGGTAGCATATGCTGAAAAAACATCTGCCATCATACAAACCGTTACAGGCGCCACCACGCCCCAGGTGGAAGCTGTGAGCGGGCTGCCGCAGATCAACGTTGAATATGACAGGACCCGGCTGGCCAATTATGGCATCAATGTCGAAGAAGTCAATGAGGTCCTAAGTACCGCTTTTGCTGGTAAAAGTGCCGGTGTCGTTTTCGAGAATGAACGAAGATTTGATTTGGTCGTTCGACTTGATAGTGCGCATCGTAATAACATTGAAGACGTCCGCAACCTCATGATTCCGACAGAAACCGGCATACAGGTGCCGTTATCGCAGGTGGCCTCGATCGATTATAAGCTGGGACCCGAACAGATCAGCAGGGAAGAAGGCAAACGAAGGATCGTTATCGGCTTTAATGTATCCGGCAGAGATGTGCAAAGCGTGGTAGAAGACATCCAGCAAAAGTTGAACAAGGAAATCGAACTACCTCCGGGTTACTATTTCACTTATGGCGGACAGTTTGAAAACCTTCAGGAAGCCAGCAACAGGTTGATGATTGCTGTTCCCGTTTCGCTGTTATTAATTTTTGTGCTGCTCTATTTTACATTCAATTCCATGAAACAGGCCGCCCTGATATTCACGGCCATTCCTATGAGTGCGATTGGTGGGGTGTTGGCCTTGTTGCTTCGCGGTATGCCGTTCAGCATCAGCGCAGGTATTGGTTTTATTGCCCTCTTTGGCGTAGCAGTATTAAACGGGATCGTCCTGATCGGCACCTTCAACCAATTGAAGAAAGAAGGCTGGAATAATGTGATCAAAAGAGTGATCGAGGGAACGAAGATCCGGCTGCGCCCGGTGTTGATGACCGCTGCCGTTGCCAGTTTAGGATTTTTACCCATGGCATTAAGTACCAGTGCAGGTGCTGAAGTTCAAAAGCCTTTAGCAACGGTGGTTATCGGCGGTTTGATAACGGCGACGTTTCTCACATTGTTTGTGTTGCCGCTGTTGTATATCATCTTTAGTGGAAGGGTAATAAAAGAAAGTACACAATTGGCAACAGGTAATGAGCAATAGCTCACGCGACTGTTGCTTATTCCATTTTACAATGCTAAAACAACAGGAATGGGAGCGCTATATTTTAAAGAAACTATTTTATATAAAAGGGCATTTGAACAAGCTATGTCGATTTTTGAGATAAGTAAATCGTTTCCCAGGGAAGAAACCTATTCTTTAACTGATCAGATACGACGGAGCAGCAGAAGTGTATGTGCCAATCTTTCAGAAGCTTATCGGAAAAAGCGGTATCCTGCTCATTTTATATCAAAATTAACCGACTGCGATGCAGAGAATTCAGAAACAAGCGTGTGGATCGATTTTTCATTCGCCTGTACATACGTGGACGAAACGTTATATCATCAGTTAAATGGACTCAATAGTGAAGTAGGCAAACTGTTGCATCACATCATTAACAATCCTGACAAATATTAATAACATGAAATGACCATAAAAATTTTCTACCCGTTCGGTCAGACGGGCCTGTGACAAAAAGCAAAACAAAAGATATACACATGAAAGAGTATATAAATAGAAGGATCATGGATAACCAGCAACAAGCAATCATTAAAAAGAAAAAGCTGCCTTTTGCCTATTGCTTATTGACTATTGCCCATTGCCTGTTGCTTATTGCATATGGCAATCCCGCGCGCGCTCAAACATCAACCGCCATCACCGTCGATGAAGCGATACAAATTGCTATTGAAAATAATAACCACATAAAGGCCTCCGACCTTGAAATACATGCAAGTGAGGCCCTGAAAAAGACAGCCACGGAAATGCCAAAGACGGAGCTGAACGCCCAGCTGGGTCAGTACAATAGTAAAGCCTTTGACCAGGCTTATGATATAGCTCAAACGATTCCTTTTCCTACATTGTTCGGGGCAAAAAAGCAGCTGCTCCAGGCTGAAATACAAGGGAAAGAAATACAGAAAGACCTGACCCTGCTCGATCTGAAAACGCAGGTGCGAACTTACTATTATCAGATCCTGTACCTGCAGCATAATGAAAAGCAGTTGCAGCAGCTGGACAGTTTATACAAAGAGTTCATCCGGGTTGCGCAGCTTCGATACAAGACGGGCGATACAAAGAAAGTGGACGTCAGTACCGCTGAAGCCAAAAAGGGAGAGATCAATCTGCTGCTGAAGCAAAACGAGATGTATTTAAAAAACGCTTACGAAAGTTTATATGCTTTGATGAATACCAAAGAAAAGTATGAAATCATTGCCGGTGAAAGGTTTCAGCCTTTGAAAGTTACCGATCTGCTGGATCAAACAGCCGTCGCCAACCACCCGGCGATCCGGTCTTTATACCAGGAGGCGGTTATCGCGGGGCAATCCATCAAAGTCCAGAAGGCACAGAATGCGCCGGACTTTACTATGGGTTATGTCAATCAGTCTTTAATTGGTTTCCATACGGTCAACGGCCAGGAGCAATATTTAGATGCCGGCAACCGCTTCAATTCTTTCAACATCGGCATTAGTATTCCATTGTTCAGTGCGACCAGGTCAAGGGTTCAGTCGTTGAGTTTTAAGAAGCAGGCAGCCGAAGCCAACGCGCAGCAGCAGCAAAAACTGCTGGCGACTCAATACCAGAACGGCCTCAATCAATATCAGCAAGTGCTTCAGGAGTTTAATTATTACGAGCAACAAGCCCTGCCCAACGCCAACGCTATTGTCTTCGCTGCGCATTTGGGTTATACAACCGGTGAGATCAGCTATGTCGAATACCTATATGCGGTACAAACCGCTACTGACATTCGGTTGGGTTATTTGAAAAGCATTCAGCAGGTCAATCAATCAGTTATCCATATTTATTCATTAATCAATAAATAAAAATGAACCTTAATATACATCAAGTAATAATGAGCAAGAGGCACTCAGCAATCAGCAGAATACAAATGGCAATCGTTAATGGCCTGTTGCTTATTGCCTTTTCCATATCACTAACCGCTTGTGGCGATAGTAAAAAGGAAAATACATCCAAACCGGAAGTTAAAGCCGAAGCCGCGCATGAAGAAGAAGCTCTCACCATTGCCACGCTTACCGAAGAGCAGATAAAAACGGTGGGTATACAACTCGGTTCAATCGAGCAAAAGGAGCTGACGGCAACCATCAGAGCCAACGGGATGCTGCGGGTGCCCAACAATAACAAAGCGAATGCTACTTCGCTGTACGGCGGTGTTATTAAAACACTGAAAGTGCAAATCGGCGATTATGTAAAAAAAGGCCAGGTGATTGCCACCATCGTCAATCCTGAGTTTATACAGTTGCAGGAAGAGTATCTGACCATCGGCAGCAAGATCACTTTTGCGGAGCTGGAGCTGGAACGTCAAAAGACCTTGAATGAGGGCAATGCCGGCGCCCGGAAGAACCTGCAGAATGCTACGGCGGAGCTCAATGCGCTGCGCACCCGCAGGACATCGCTGCACCGGCAAATACAATTGATGGGCATTAATCCCGGCTCCGTATCCAACGATAATCTGAGATCCGCGCTGGTCGTGACCAGTCCTTTAAGCGGCACGGTCAGCAACGTATTTACCAAGATCGGTAGTTATGTTGATGTGTCCTCGCCGGTAATAGAAGTGGTAGACAATAGTTCTTTGCACCTGGATCTGCAGGTGTTTGAAAAGGATCTTCCAAGGGTTAAAGTCGGACAGACGATTCATTTTACGATTACCAACAATCCCACCGTAGAATATGACGCCACTGTATTCAGCATCGGAGCCTCTTTTGAAAATGAAAGCAAAACGATTGCAGTGCACTGCAAGGTGCGCGGCAATAAAACGGGATTGATCGATGGCATGAACATCACGGGCATTGTGAGCCTGAATAATGTGACGACGTCTGCAGTGCCCAATGATGCGATTGTCAATGCAGATGGTAAATATTATGTATTCGTAGTAACAGATAAAGAAGCGGAGGAAGATCATCATAAAGACGGGACCTCCCACAAAGGGGAAGAAGGACATGATCACAAAGAAGGTGAAGGACATCAGGAAAAGGAAAAGCAAAATGCGGCCGGAAAGCACGTGAGTTTCGAAAAGATAGAAGTGGCAAAAGGGGTTTCAGATATGGGGTATACCGCGGTAACATTTGTAAAAGAAGTACATCCCGATGCAAAAATAGCAGTGAAAGATGCCTTTTTCATCAACGCGACATTGAATACAAGTGAGGGGCATTCACATTAACGTGTTTATGGAGTAAACGCACAGGGGGTGTCCTGCAAACCAGTTCAAACGCATTCGTTTTTTAAAAGAAAAAAATGAATAATTACAATCCGAACATTCATCACCGCAGATCGATCCGGTTAAAAGGATACGATTATTCGCAGGAAGGGCTGTATTTTATAACCATTTGTGTGAAAGACAGGCAATGTTTGTTTGGTGAGGTTGCCAATGGCGAGATGAAATTAAATGAGGCAGGAAGAATGATTGATCGATGGTATAACGAATTGCAAAACAAATTTCCAGGGATCAAATGCAGAGAAATGGTGGTAATGCCCAACCATTTTCATTGTATCATCGAAATCGCAGGGGTCGTAGGGGCAGATCTCCGTATCTGCCCAATGGGCGAACACGAAGGTTCGCCCCAACCGGGTTCGCCCCAACCGGGTTCGCCCCAACCGGGTTCGCCCCAACCGGGTTCGCCCCAACCGGGTTCGCCCCAACCAGGTTCGCCCCAACCAGGTTCGCCCCGACAAGGTTCGTCGGTACCGCAAGTCGTGCAGTGGTTTAAAACGATGACCACCAATGAATATATCCGCGGAGTTAAGAACAACAATTGGCCGGCGTTCAATGGCAAATTATGGCAACGGAATTATTGGGAACATATTATCCGTAACGAGCGATCCTATCAGAACATAGCCAGATATATCATTAACAATCCGGCGAAATGGTGGGAAGACAGATTGTATATGAAATGATCATAAAAAATAAAACAGTCAAATTATGAAACATCAACATAAATACGATGCAGCAGGCAGGCAGCTTTGCTGTACACAGGAAGAAAAAATAAATGCGGTTTCAGATCATCAATTGGAACAAACAGAAAAGGCTTCCGGGAAGCGGGGTCACGACGACCACCATCATGATGACGATGGACACGACCATGCTGTTGGAGACAAAACGACTCTTCAGATGTTCATGCCGGCCATCATCAGCGTTGTGCTGCTGTTAGTAGCTATCGCGTTTGATAACTCGATTTTGCAATCGTGGTTCTCCGGTTGGATTCGGGTCTTGTGGTATGTAGCCGCCTATCTTCCCGTGGGATTCCCCGTGATCAAAGACGCGGTGAAGAGCATTGGAAGCGGAGAAGTGTTCTCTGAGTTTTTACTGATGAGCATCGCTACTATTGGTGCATTTGCTATCGGTGAATTTCCTGAAGGTGTCGCTGTCATGTTGTTCTATGCTGTTGGGGAAGTGTTCCAGACACTGGCCGTTGCCAGGGCCAAAGCCAATATTAAATCCTTGATCGATCAGCGTCCTGACGAAGTTACCATCTGGGAAAACAGCGAGTTAAAAACAGTAAAAGCCGAGACGGTCAGGGTAGGAGCGATCATCCAATTGAAGCCCGGCGAAAAGTTAGGTTTAGATGGCACCCTGCTGTCTGATTCGGCATCGTTCAATACCGCGGCACTGACCGGCGAAAGCAAGCCGGATACCAAATCCAAGGGCGGGACTGTATTAGCGGGAATGATCAATTTAAACAAGGTAGCTCAGGTGAAAGTGACTACAGCTTACACCGATAGTAAGCTCAGCAGGATTTTGGACTTAGTACAAAATGCCACAGCTCAAAAGGCCAGGACCGAACTATTTATCAGGAAGTTCGCGAAGATCTACACGCCGATTGTTGTTTTGTTAGCTGTTCTTATTTGCGTATTGCCTATTGCATTTGTCGATGATTATGTGTTCAGCCAATGGCTCTATCGTGCCCTGGTCTTCCTGGTGATCTCGTGTCCTTGCGCGTTAGTGATTAGTATTCCGCTTGGGTATTTCGGTGGCATCGGTGCCGGATCTAAAAACGGTATTTTATTCAAGGGCAGTAATTTCCTGGATCTGCTGGCCAATATCCGGAACGTGGTCATGGATAAAACAGGCACTATGACCGAAGGTGTCTTCAAGGTTCAGGAAGTGGTCTTTAATGATGGAGTCGATAAAGATAAAATACTGCAAATGGTTAACGCCCTGGAGAGCAACAGTACCCATCCCGTGGCCACCGCCATTCATGAGTTTGTCGGATCCGTCAATAAAGAAATCTCGTTGCAGGATGTTGAGGAGATTGCAGGGCATGGTTTGAAGGCGAGTGTTGATGGAAAAGAACTTTTAGTGGGCAATTTCAAGCTGATGGATAAATATGCTGTCAGGTATGATGTTGATCCCGCCAGTATTGTATACACGGTGATCGCGGTGGCTTATGACAAACAGTTTGTGGGTTATCTGACCATTGCCGACAGCATCAAGGAAGACGCACAGGAAGCAGTAAACCGTTTAAAAAAAGCCAACGTAAATGTCACCATGCTGAGTGGCGATAAAAGTACAGTGGTGAAATATGTTGCGGAAAAGCTCGGCATTAAGCAGGCGTTTGGTGATTTGTTACCCGAAGATAAGGTCGACAAAGTGAAAGAGCTCAAAGCCAAAAATGAAACCGTCGCCTTTGTGGGTGATGGCGTCAACGATGCGCCGGTGGTCGCATTGAGCGATGTCGGCTTGGCAATGGGCGGTTTGGGAAGCGATGCCACCATCGAAACAGCAGACGTTGTAATACAGGACGACAAGCCGGGCAAAATACCCATGGCGATCGAGATAGGTAAGCAGACAAAAAAGATCGTCTGGCAAAATATTTCATTGGCATTTGGAGTGAAAGCCATCGTCCTGGTGCTGGGCGCGGGAGGGCTGGCGACGATGTGGGAAGCCGTGTTTGCCGACGTGGGCGTGGCTTTACTGGCTATCCTCAACGCGGTGCGGATACAGCGGATGAGGTTTTGATGGTGTAGCAAAATAATCCATCACAATAATTTTTTCCTACATCGATTTGACCGTAAAAAAAATCAACTTTATGGCAAAAAGTAATGCAAACGATTGCTGGAAAATTTGTTCCTGTAATGATCACGCCCTTTGATCTGAAAGCCAACATTGACTTTGATGCCGTCAACAGCCTGATCGATTTTTATTTAGAAGCGGGCGTGAAAGGGATTTTCGCCAATTGTCTGAGCAGTGAGATGTTCAGCATCAGCGAAGCAGAGCGCCTGCAGCTCACGCAACATATCGTTAAGTATGTGGATGGACGCGTACCGGTTGTAGCAACCGGATCTTTTGGTCTGACCATTGAAGATAAAGCAGTTTTCACCAGACGTATTTATGATACCGGCGTCAATGCGGTGATTTTAATCACAGGGCATTATGCCAAAGTGGAAGATAGCGATGATGTGTTGCTGCAAAATTTTGAAAAGATGTTCTCACTGACTGGTGATATCCCTTTGGGTATGTACGAGTGTCCGGCGCCTTACAAACGTATTATCAGTCCGGATGTGTTCAGGAAATTGATACAGGCAGATCGCCTGATCTATCATAAAGACACTTCTATCACGCACGAAAATGTGTCCGCCAAACTGGACATTCTGAAAGAAGTGCCCAACCGGTTAGAATTTTATGATGCACATACGCCCAATGCTATGTTTAGCATGCAACATGGAGCCATTGGTATGTCATCCATCTCTGGCAATTTCTATCCTGAAATATTGGTGTGGATGGTTGAAAATGCCAACAATCCCGGGAAGCAGGAAGACGTGCAGTGGCTACAACAGGAGCTCTCAGCAGTAGACCCGATGATCCATGTGGCGTATCCTATGAGCGCTAAATACTTTTTACAAAAAAGAGGTTTGCCCGTGCGAACCATAAGCCGTGCCTACGCCCTCCATCTGACGCCCGAACAGAAAAAAGAAGTCGACGCCTTGCACGACAAATTTTTAAACTGGTGCGACCGCCTCGGTATTGTGCCTGTATCAGTCAGCAGCTTTGCGTAATTTGATTGCATCATTTTTTATAAGCGATATAAATGGAGGTGCCCATCATTCTATAAATTCTTCTGGTATTGTAGTTTTGAAACAGGCGGCTATTGCAGTCTGGGCGCGGATTTGAACTGATTGGTAACTGGCCGGCCGCTTTTCCTGAATCATTTTAGCGCCTGATCTTTTATATAGCCACTGGAAAAAGAATAGATATGCTGAACATTTAAATAATAATTATGAGCCAGACTTCAGAATATAGATCATCGGTTTTGCCACGCTCGGTTGATCGTTCCGGTTATAGGTCATCAGGATCGTCGCTGTTTTTTCCGGGCTTGCCAAAGACCCGCATTCTTATGCTGTCGGTAATGCTGCTCGGGTTTTTCTGTTTTCGCACGCAGGCACAGTCGAACAGTGATAGTGCTTATGCCATTCCCTTAACAGATGTCTTAAAAGATATTGAAGAGAAATATGGCGTTACGATCAGGGCCGATGAAAAACTGGTAGCCGGAAAGGTGTTGAAGTATGCGCGCTGGAGATACAGGACCGATGTCGATGAGACATTGCGCAACGTATTAGCTCCGTTTGATCTGAAAGTAAAATCAGACGGCAGTGACAAGAAATACAAGGTCAGTGAGTTCGAATACTATCGCTGGCCGGTACAAGAAGGTTGGGCAGAGCTGGACCGTATTGCGGCACAATACGAGAATCTGACAGAATGGGAAGCGAGAAAAAAGGTGCTGCGTCCCTGTATCATGGAAGCGTTGCAGTTGTCGCGACTTCCGGCTTATCCCATCAGTCGCCCTACCATCACGCCGCGGCGAAAACATGAAGGGTATAGCGTTGAGAATATTGCAATCGAAATTCTAAAAGGCGTGTGGGTAAATGGTTCTATTTACCGGCCCGCAAAATTGAAAGGGAAGGTACCGGTAATACTCAATCCCGACGGACATTGGCAGGACCACCGGTTCCGGAAAGATTGCCAGATCCGTTGTGCAGCATTAGCCAAAATGGGCGCTATCACCATCAGTTATGATCTTTTTGGCTGGGGAGAGTCCGGCCTTCAGTTTAAATATGAAGACCACCGTAAAAGTTTGTCGCAAACGATTCAGACGCTTGGCGCTATCAGGATCTTAGATTATTTGTTATCCTTAAAGGAGGCCGATACTTCACGCGTAGGCATCTCCGGCGGATCGGGTGGGGGAAGCCATACGGTGTTGATGACAGCCATTGACGACCGGATCAAAGTATCCGCGCCGGTCGTATCGGTATCGTCTTACATGTATGGCGGCTGTCCCTGTGAAAGTGGCATGCCGGTTTTCCTTTGCGGCGGCGGTACTGACAACCTGGAACTCGCTGCCATGGCGGCTCCTAATCCTCAACTGCTGGTGTCTGACGGGGGCGACTGGACCGACAGGATGCCTGAGCATGATTTTCCTTACTTACAGAAAATGTACAGCTGGTATGGGAAAGAAGAAAATGTCGGGAATGTGCATTTACCTGACGAAAAGCATGATTTTGGTATCAATAAAAGAATAGCTGTTTACCGATTCATCGCTAAACATCTTGATTTAGACCTGTCGGCGATTGAAAAAAACGGAAAGATAGACGAGTCAGGTATTACAATCGAAAAGATGAGTGATATGTATGTATTCGGGGACAAGGGAGAACGGCTTCCGGCACATGCAGTGAAGGGGTTTGACAACCTGGAGAAAGTGTTCGAAGCGGCGATCCGTTAGTAAAAGAGCTGTGAGGTTTTGAAAACCTTACAGCTCTTTTTGTTGATTAATTTTTTACAAAACAATGATGAAAAGAATTCCGCTCCTTTGTATGTTGTGCCTGTTAGCGGGTTCCACCGTTTTCGGGCAGCAGGAAAGGTATAAAATTGGCTTGATCGACCTGATGCTGTTAAAGCGCCAGAAGTTAAGCGCCATCCCGTTGGCTAAAGAATTGAATGCGGATGGATTGGAAGTAGACATGGGCGGTTTAGGCAACCGGCCGACGTTTGACAATAAATTGCTGACAGATTCGATCAGGCAACAGTTTATGAAAACAGCGGACGAAAATAGCATTGAAATTTTCTCTTTGGCAATGACCGGCTACTATGCACAGTCCTTTTGCGGAAGGGAGGAATACGAAAGATCCGTTTCTGATTGTATCGCCACCATGAAGCTGATGAATGTAAAAACTGCCTTTTTACCCATGGGGATCCAGTGCGACATCAGTAAGAACCGATCCGTACGCGACTCTGTGATCAGCCGTTTAAAAGTAGCAGGTAAAATGGCCGAGGAGGCCGGGGTGGTCATTGCCATCGAGACGTCTTTGTCCGCCAAGGAGGAAAAGCGGTTACTCAAAGATATTCATTCACCTGCGATCAGGATCTATTTCAATTTTTCCAATCCGTTAAAAGGCGGCAGGGATCTGTATAAAGAAATGAAGATCCTTGGCCGGAAAAATATAGCCATGATCCATGCGACGAATAAGGACAGTGTATGGTTAGAAAATGATCCCGGGATCGACCTGCATAAGGTTAAAAAAGTATTGGATAAAATGAAATGGAGCGGCTGGCTGGTTGTAGAACGCAGCAGGGACGCGCGTCAGCCAACCAATGTAAGATATAACTATGGAGCCAATGTCGCCTATCTGAAGAAAGTGTTCCAGGCGGAAGATAAATGACACGGTCTGACGGTCTCCGTCTGACCCATTAAGACGATATAGCTGGCTCACTGGGGGAGCGCAACATTATTACCGTCCTGATGGCTCACATATTCATCTGCTGGATTTCAAAAAAAATCTTATATATTAACCCTCGAGGTTCACAGAACAATTAAATTTGCCGGAATGAGTTCGAACTTATTTTTATATAACACTAAATATCCGTCCGTGACGGATCTCAAGCGTAAAGCAAAAAAAAGAATTCCAAAATTTGCTTTTGATTATCTCGAAGGCGGCTGCAACGAAGAACTGAACGTCTGGCGCAACGAAGAAGATTTTAAAAATATCTTCCTCATGCCGCAATATTTAAAAAAGCACAGCGGTGTAGACATGCGCACGGAATTATTTGGTCATACTTATGATGCTCCGTTTGGCATTGCTCCCGTGGGCCTGCAGGGGTTGATGTGGCCCAATGCGCCTGAAATCCTGGCAAAGGCAGCGTTAAAGCATAACATTCCTTATATATTAAGTACCGTATCCACAAGCAGTATTGAACGGATTGCCGAACTCACAGAAAGCAAGTTCTGGTTTCAGTTGTATCACCCTACCGAGAACGAGCTGCGGGATGACCTGCTGCGCCGGCTGGAAGCAGTAAACTGTGATGTCCTGGTAGTCCTTATCGATGTGCCGTCTTTTGGTTTGCGCTACCGCGAGATCAAAGCGGGTTTATCCATGCCTCCCAAACAGACCATCAACAATTTCATCCAGGCGGCACTGCACCCGGTTTGGGGCATTGAGACGCTGAGAGTGGGCATTCCTTCTTTTGCCACGCTGAAGCCCTACATGAAAAAAGGTATGGACATGAAGCAACTAGGCAAGTTTATGAATGCTACCTTTACCGGCCGGGTGGATGCTGATAAAGTAGCCGCGATCCGGGATAAGTGGAAGGGCAAGCTTGTTATCAAAGGAGTGGTAAGCGAGCAGGACGCGGAAATATGCGCCAATATTGGTGTAGACGGCATCATTGTTTCCAACCATGGCGGCCGGCAGATCGAAGCCGGCGAATCCACAATCAAACCCTTGCAAGGTCTCGCTGACAAATTTAAAAGTAAATACAAAGTGATGATCGACAGCGGCCTGCGCTCCGGGCCCGATATTGGCCGCGCGTTAGCCTGCGGCGCTGACTTTACTTTCATGGGAAGGCCCTTTATGTACGGCGTAGGCGCCTTAGGTAAGCAGGGTGGCGACCATACCATCGCCATGTTCAAAGCACAGCTCAAGCAGGTTATGGAGCAGGTTTGCTGCGAAACTATTCACGACTTCCCGGCTACCCTTATTAAATAGAGGTGACAGAGGGTAGCTGACAGACGCCCAGGTCTGACCGTCCCGGTCTGACCTGAAAATCAACGGTCATCAAATAAATGTCCCGGTCTGACCTAAGCGTCAAAAGAACCAGTCATCTACCTAATATAAATTATGAATCGTTCCGTTTACGTCATTACACCCACCGCTCAAAGCGGCAAATTGTTAATCAGTCTCGGATTGATGCAAATGCTGCAGCGTACGACTACTAAAGTGGCTTATTTCAAGCCGCTGATAGAGACCACGGATATAAAGGACAACCATATCGATACGATACTTACGCATTTTAAGATCAACATGGCGTATGAAGATGCGTATGCATTTACCCGCGCTGAGTTGAGCGAGTTGGAAAATCAGGGCAAGATCAACGAGGTCTACGAGACAATTATCAATAAGTATAAAAAATTAGAAGAGCAGTTTGATTTCGTGTTGGTGGAGGGAAGTGACTTCAAAGAAGAGGGGTCTGTATTTGAGGCCGACTTCAATGCTTCGGTGGCTCAAAGCCTGGCCATGCCGGTGTTACTGGTCACCAAGGATAGTTTTGCGACTGTCGCCAACCTGGTTCATAATGTTGTAGCAGAAGTGCACTCCTTCCTGGCCAAGGATCTTAATATTATAGGTTTATTTGTAAGCCGTTGCACAAAGAACGTCGACGAAGTCAAACAAAAGATCGACAAGCACCTGCGTCATGAGATCGTGGTATCAGTGATCCCCAACGATGATGAACTGACCAAACCTTCTATGCAGGAAATAGCGGATCACCTGAAAGCACATATTCTTTTCGGGGCCGATAAATTAGAAAATGTTGCAAAGACCTCTATTATTGGCGGCATGCAGTTGGCGAATTATTTGCCGCGTATGCAAAATGATTGCGTATGTGTGATACCCGGTGACCGGGGCGATTTGATCGTCGGTTCTATGCTCGCTAATATTTCGCCGCAATATCCCAATGTCGCGGGCATTGTCTTGTCGGGCGGCTTTTTGCCGGAACGTTCTATTGTCAACCTGATGGACGGCACACAAAAACCATTGCCCATCCTGGCCGTACCCACCGGAACTTTTGAAACCGCTAATAAGGTGGCGAATATTAAGCCCCGGATCTACCCGGCAAATCAATACAAGATCAAGCTATGCATCGACCTGTTCGAAGCGGCGGTGGATGGCGAAGAATTAAACCGTAAGATCAATTCGGTCAAAACCGAAAGTATCACGCCGCGCATGTTCCAATACAATATGCTGGTAACGGCCAAGAAAATGCAACGTCACATCGTCCTGCCCGAAGGTACCGATGACCGCATTCTCACCGCTGCCTCTCATCTGGCAAAAGATAAGATCGTGTATCTGACCTTATTGGGTAATGCCGAGTCGATCAAAACAAAAGTGACGCAACTCGGGTTGTATTGGGATGACGAACGGATCAAAATTGTGGATCCTGAAAACAGCGAAAAATACGAAGATTATTATCACACCTTATACGAACTCCGTAAGTCGAAAGGGCTGGAACTGGCGGCGGCAGCGGATTTGATGCTCGACGTTTCTTATTTCGGAACAATGATGGTGTTTAAAGGCGAAGCCGACGGAATGGTGTCGGGAGCCGTCCATACAACGGCGCATACCATTAAGCCGGCTTTACAATTTGTAAAAACAAAACCAGGTTTTAATACCGTATCGTCCATATTCTTTATGTTGCTGCACGACCGCGTGTTGGTGTATGGCGACTGTGCCATTGTTCCCAATCCGACCGCCGAGCAGTTGGCAGAGATCGCCATGTCATCGGCTGATTCTGCAAAAGCCTTCGGTATCACGACCCCCAAAATAGCTATGTTGTCTTACTCTTCCGGCGCTTCCGGTAGCGGGGCAGAAGTGGATAAGGTAAGAGCAGCTACCAGGATGGTGAAGGAAAAGAGACCGGAATTGTTAGTCGAAGGTCCCATCCAGTACGATGCCGCGGTGGATCCGGTAGTAGGTAAAAGCAAATTGCCCGATTCTCCGGTGGCGGGACAGGCAAACGTTTTGATCTTCCCGGATCTGAACACGGGTAATAATACTTACAAAGCGGTGCAGCGTGAGACAGGCGCCCTGGCGGTGGGGCCAATGTTGCAGGGACTGAATAAGCCCATTAACGATCTGAGCCGCGGAGCGACAATAGAAGATATTTACAACACCGTTGTGATCACAGCGATACAGTCGGGGAATGGGTAAAGAAAGTCAGAGGCCGGAAGACGGATGTCTGAAGAGCGCGTCAGCAGGCAAAGCTTCACTGATTGTCGGATTGGCTTCGATAAAACGGTTTTTCCGACTTCCGTCTTCGGACTTTCCGACTCCGGTCTTTCTCCCTCCGTCTTTAAAACAACAACATGGAAATATTAATCATTAACGCGGGTAGCTCCTCGTTAAAATACCAGCTGATCAATGTGAATAATGGTCAGGTACTGGCGAAAGGATTGGCCGAGCGTATCGGAATGCCTGGCAGCAATATCAGTCATACCTGGACAAAGGATGATAAGGAATATAAAAAGACGCTGGATGATCCGTTAAAAGATCATACGCTTGCTTTTGATGCGATTTCCGGTTTATTGATCCATGAAGAAACCGGTGTGATCCAGCAGCGGGAAGACATTAAAGCAATAGGACACCGGGTCGTACATGGTGGTGAACATTATACCCAAACGCAGGTGGTGACGGACGAGGTGAAGAAGGCTATTGAAGAGTTGATTCCGCTTGCACCATTACACAATCCTGCTAATCTTACCGGTATCCTGGCCGCTGAAAAAGCTTTTCCCAACGCCGTGCAGGTAGCCGTTTTCGATACGGCTTTTCACCATACCATCCCTGAAAAAGCCTTCCGGTATGCGATCCCTGAAAAATTTTATCATGAAGATCGCATCCGAGCTTACGGCTTTCACGGCACGAGCCACAAATTTGTGTACGAACAGGCCAGGAAACATTTAAACAAAAAAGACCTCAAAGCGATCACCATCCATCTGGGCAATGGCGCGAGCGTTTGCGCGATCAATGAAAAAGGCGAAAGCGTCGAAACCAGTATGGGCTTTGGGCCGCTGGCCGGGCTGATCATGGGAACAAGAAGCGGCGATATAGATCCCTCTGTTATTTTTCACATGGCCGATGAGTTGCACATGCCATTAGAAGATATAAAGAACATACTAAATAAACAAAGTGGTATGCTCGGTATCGCCGGCAGCAATGACGCACGCGATATCACCAAGCTGTACAACGAAGGGGACAAAAACGCTATCCTGTGTTACGAGATGTATGCCCATCGTATTAAGAAATATATCGGTGCTTACATGGCGGTGCTCAATGGTGTCGACGTTCTCATCTTCACAGCTGGCATTGGTGAAAACGATGTCCTGACACGACTGCATTCCTGCCGGGGCCTTTCTGGTCTGGGGATCGAATTGGATGAAGAAGCTAATGTTGCAAAGAATCACCCCAAAGAGCCGGTAGAGATTCAAAAAGCCGGGAGCGCTGTTAAAATAATGGTGATCCCCACCAACGAGGAACTGGAAATTGCCCTGCAAACCTACGAACTGGTGAAATGATAAGACCTTGTCTGGCCGTCCCGGTCTGACAAGGTCTCGGCAGACGTTGATGTTACCTCACAGGTTTTTAAAACCCTGAGGCGCCGGAGGTTGTGGCGCCGGGCCATTTTTTCTTTATTACAACGGACTCATCGCCCAATTATTAATATCTTATCTGACCATTCCGGTCCCTGCAAACTTTAGCGGTTGCAGAATAATTTTAAAAACACCCTATCAATGCGATCCATTATTCGTTAACTTTGCCGGATGAACACCATTCGGGAAATTATCTTTTACAAAAGGTATTTTGAAGATTTTTTTGAACCGCTTCAACCTCATGTGAAGGATAAAGTCGATGAAGTGTTGTTTATGATTTCAATAGTTGAACATATTCCGTCAAAGTTCTTTAAAACCGTCAAAGGCATAAAGGGACTTTTTGAGATCAGAATCGAGCACCAGAGCAATATCTATCGAATTTTTTGTTGTTTCGATAAAGGACACCTGGTCGTTTTGCTCAATGGATTTCAGAAAAAATCCCAAAAAACGCCCCCGAACGAATTAAAAAGAGCCGAAAGAATAATGAATGAATATTTTAACACAAGAAGCAATAATTAAATGGCAATGAAAGACAAAAATATAAAAACTTTTTCTCAACATCTCGATGAGCGATATGGTAAGATCGGGTCGGAAAAAAGAACTGCTTTTGAAATAAAAGCGAAATCATTTGCTATCGGTGAAATGATCAAGGAAGAACGCAAGCAGGCAAATCTTACCCAGGAACAGCTAGCTGAAAAAATAGGGGCAAAGAAAAGTTTTATTTCCAGGATTGAGAATGGCCATAGCGATATTCAGCTCTCAACGCTTTATAAGCTCATTGAGTTTGGTTTAGGTCGAAAAGTGAATTTAACGATAAGTTAAAAGGCCCTTTACTTAATCCCACCTCACAGGTTTTCAAAACCTGTAAGGTGGTGTATGTTACTAACACGCCATCTATTCTAAATCTGAAAACATATGCTGCTCGAACTAGCTTCAACATATTTTTTCTAGCCCGCTAAAAAAAACATTTTTACTGCTGACATACTGTTGTCACTACCCCTGTCGAGCTTTGTTGTATTCAATCATCTAAAACACATGTTATGAACACAACAACTACTATCGAACGTCCTATTATCAGTGCTAACGAATTATTAAAAGCATGGCAGGGCCACCGCAATCTCACCCGGAAAGTGATCGAAGTATTCCCTGAAAAAGATCTTTTCAGCTTTTCCATCGGGGGTATGAGACCTTTTGTAGACCTTTGCAAAGAGATGATCACGGTTTCCGGCGTGGGTATGAAACAGATCGTAACCGGCGTGATCGAGCCATTTGAAGATGCTATGCCCCAAATCCAGGAAAAGGCTGATCTGTTGCAGGCATGGGATGAAGCTTCCGAGCAGATCAATGTATATTTTCCACAGATTACGCCCGAGAAGTTTCATGAAGATATCAACCTGTTCGGCGAATACAAATTTCCCGCCATCGAAAACATCCAGTATTTTATGGATAACGAGATCCACCATCGTGCGCAGGGATACGTGTATTTAAGAGCGTTAGGGATCCAACCTCCGTTCTTCTGGGACAGGTACTAATGTTTGATGATCTCTTGCCGGAGCCGGTCTCCGATCTGAGACACCAGTTCCGCCAAGCGAAGCCGGACGGACTCCGGCTCGATAATATCCGATTTATCAGCCAGCACGATAATCCAACGAATAAAATATTCAGGATCCTCCGCATATTCAAAATGCATTTCAATATGGTCTCCTGTTCTTTTTTCCGAAACAAAGCCGTACATACTGCGGCTTTGTTTTATGTACTTAGCGCATGAAGCGTCTATACGGATCCTGATGGTCAGTGGTGTTTTTCTTTCGGGCCGGTGAAGATAAAAGGAAAGCTCTTTGTGCTCCATGGTGAAGGGTTTGTCGGATGCGGATATTTTAAGAATGCGATCCGACCGGAAATTACGGTGTTCTTTCCGCAGGTGGCAATAAGCCACCAGGTACCAATACTCTTTTTCGTGGTACAGTCCGATAGGCTCAATCGTCCGGTTGACGGGTGTTTCTGCGTCAAAAGAATGATACAGCAAATGCACCTGCTTTTTATTAACGATGCCATGCATCAGCACTTCCAATGCATTCGGCACATCTTTATTAAACAGAGAAGTTTTTGGCTGTACGGAAATACGCCCATCCAGCATATCGATCCAGTCTTTTTCAGCCCACCGCAGCACGGATTTCACTTTGAACATCGCCGATTGGAAGGCCGTGCCGATGGACTTATCCGTGAAATGCTGCATTAATTTTTCTGCTGCCACAAAGCTTACTGCCTCCTCCTTGGTAAACATGACGGGTGGTAGCTTGTAGCCTTCTACAATCGAATAGCCAATGCCGGCTTCGGAACTGATAGGCACGCCCGAGGCTTCCAGCGTTTTAATATCCCGGTAGATCGTACGGAGACTCACGCCGAACCGGTCTGCCAGATCCTGCGCCTTTACTATGCGCTTCGATTGGAGCTGCGTTAGTATGGCAATCACCCGGTCAAATTTTTTCGGGCTTTCTTCCAGTATGTCATCGTCTGCAGGAGGCATGAGTTATGTTTATGCAGGTGCAATTTAGCCGTATAAATCGATGAATGCAAATGCATAGACGATGATCCTGAATTTAAAGGGTAAACAAGCTGTCAATGACAAGCATGTTAGTATTGAAAAGCAGCTTAACAAAGAAGGTCGTTCGCACAAAATAGTGAAGGGAATCGGTCATTTGGAAGAATCTAAGTTTCTATTGGGTGCTCCTCATGACATCCGGCTCAAACGCAAAAAGCCACGATACTGATGTACCGTGGCTTTCAGTTAGCGCTGCTTAGAGTGATTTCGGAGCGTAAATTTTTACGATGCCATCGTCTTCGCTGCTAACGATCAGCAACGATTTTTTGATAGGGCTGGTCTTAGCGGGGATGAATAGAACCCCTTCGGGCGCATCTCCGGTTTTTACGATCTGTAAAAATTTAGGATTTTGAGGATCGTTAATGTCATAGATGGCCACGGCGTCTACCCGCTCCATTCCGACGAAAGCCACGGTCGTCTTGCCCACTTTTCCAACGGCTATACCCTCCGGCTCAATCGATTTGTCATCACTTCTGCCGTCGTCATAAAGTCCCGCTTCGTTTACTTTTCGATCCAGTTCGTTTTTACTATCAAACACCTGGGCTCCGTTCAGGCCATTCCAGACACTGAATGAGCGTGCACCAAAAGAGTACAATTCATCATAATCTCCATCGCCATCTGTATCGCCCAAAGTGGTGGTCATATTTAACCGGCCCAATGCTGTATTCTTCTTGAGATCTGTGGCGTTGGCAAAGGCGGCCGGGTCGAGGACGATATCTTTATGCCCGATCCTTTTGGCTTCTTCATAAGCATCGTATTCACGGGCGTCTCCTTCATTGGCAGTCAGCAGGTAAGGCACATTGTTATGCTCGGTAAGCGCGATGGCATCGGGCATGTACACGCCTTTCACTTTCCAGCTCCCTGCCAGATATTGATTATCGTCATTGGTCGGATCGATTTCATTTCCAGGCAAAGAGTAATCCTTGAAGCCTAACGGAAAAATGTCTGTAATGGCTTTGCCGGAAATATTTACTTTGGCAATGGCATTGTTTTCCTGCAGGGTGACCCATGCCGTTTTCGAATCTGAACAGACCGTAATATACTCCGGCTCTATATTGGACGCGAAGTCGGGGTTATTGGTCGGGCCAAAGATCCGGAGCCCTTTTGCTTTTAATGCGGTTGCCTGGTTGGCAAACGGGTCGAAGAAAAGTGTAGCCACTGTGTAATTATTGTTCACATCGATAATAGAGATGCTTCCTTTCGGATCAATCGTATAATCTGCGTTGGGTTCACCCTCATTCGCTGTCAGTATGAATTTTCCATCAGGAGAGAAAACTACCATATCCGGTAAAGCCCCGACACTCACCGACTTTATCGCTGAATAATCTGTAGTGTTCAATACTGCTACCTTTCCGTTGTCCGTTTTTGTGACGGATTGGATTGCCGCAGCCAGTTTCCCGCTATGCACACTCACGCTATTGACCGCACCGCCGTATGGCGCCATGCTGATGGATGTAACATAAACAGGGTTTGCCGGGTTTTTCAGATCGATCACATCGATCTTGTTAACGTCGCCATCATTCGACACGGCGTTGTTCACTACAAAAAGCCGTTGGGTCACACTGTCATACGCAGATATTTCTGCGGCTCCAGTATCACCGATATCTATTTGTCCGATCTCTGAAAAGCTGGAAGGGTCTTCATGGATCAAAGTTTCTTCCTGGGGAGGGGTGGGTGTTTCATTTTTCTGACAGGCGCTTGCAGAAAGCAGCACCGCAAAAAGCAGTTGTAGACTATTCTTCATCAATATTAATTTGAATACGAAAATAACTGCAACGTGTAAAGGAATTGTAAACATAAGCTTATGCAATTGTTACGGATATTTTCCGCTTAATATAAGCATAAAAACGGAGTAGTAATATTTTCCATCACAACGGTAAAAACGACCATGATATACAAATGCGCCTTCGGTAAATTTACTAATTGTTATTTTTACAATTATTGCCCTTGAAACGATTGTTGCATTTCTTATTTCTATTACCGGGATTGTGCTTTGCGCCGGATAGCAGCAGCCAGGTGTATGTAGCTACCGATGGCAACGATGCTAATCCGGGTACCATTGAGCGTCCCAAAGCCAGTTTGCACGGGGCCTTGCGGCAAGTGCGGGAAACGAGACGGCTAAATGATGCTGCTACCGGTAAACCCATTCACATCGTTATCAAAGAGGGTATATATCGGTTGTCCGAACCGGTCGTGCTCAGGCCCGAAGATGCGGGAACAACTCAAAGTCCCACTTATATTGAAGCAGAAGAAAATGCTCAGGTGATAATAAGTGGCGGCGTGCCCATCACCGGCTGGAAACAGCTGAACGGTAACATACAGGAGTTGCCCGGGAATACTAAAGGACACGTCTGGGTCGCTGACCTGCCTGATGATCTTGACGGCCTTCCGGCTTTCCGGCAGTTATGGATCGGTGAGGCTAAAGCGGTGAGAGCCCGCTGGCCAAACGAAGGCTCTATGAAACGTATCCTGAGCTGGAACAAGAAAGATGAAACCACCCACATTCCGAAACCTGATGTGGCCGTTGACGATGTGAGCGGGATGGAGTTCTTCATTCATCAATGGTGGGAAATAGCGGTGTTAAGGATCCGACAAATGAAGATCCATGGAGACAGTGCACAACTCTTTTTCCGCCAGCCGGAAAGCCGTATTCAAAGTGAACACCCGTGGCCTGCGCCCTGGCTGTCTTCAGAGACGGGCAATTCCGCTTTTTACCTGTCCAACGCCGCAGCGTTCCTCGATGCGCCCGGAGAATGGTATGCCGACCGGGCCAACAAAAAGATTTACTACTGGCCGCGCACCGGCGAAGATCTGAATACTGTAACGGTTACAGCGCCCTTGTTGGAGAACCTGGTCATCGTTCGGGGAACAACTGACGCGCCCGTATCTCATATCCGTTTCAGAAATATTTCCTTTGAGCATACCGCCTGGTATCGTCCGTCGCTGGTGGGCTATGTGCCGCATCAGACGGGAATGCCTATGACGGATGCTTATAAATTGAGACCAGCGGGCACCCCGGAAAAAGCAACCCTGGAAAACCAGGCCTGGATTACCCGGCCCGAAGCAGCGGTTCAGACTTTTTTCGCTACCGATATTTCCTTTGAGGGATGCAGGTTTGCGCACATGGCTTCAACGGGCGTCGATTTTCACCAGGGTGTTAAGAAATCCGAAATCCGGGGAAGTCTTTTTAAGGATATCGGAGGAACGGCCATCCTCGCGGGCGTCTTTGCCGACGAAGCGACGGAGATCCACTTGCCATACAATCCCAGGGACGAGAGAATCGTAACAGAATCATTTGAGATCAGCAATAATTTTATTACTGATGTGACCAATGAAGATTGGGGCGCTGTAGGCATTGGCCTGGGCTACACCAGGAATGCGCTCGTTGCCCACAATGAAATTGAAAATGTGAATTACTCCGGGATCAGCATGGGTTGGGGATGGAGCCCGCAACCTAACGTGATGAAGGATAATAAAGTGGTGGCCAATAAAATCCATCATTTCGGAAAACAAAACTATGATTGTGCCGGTATTTACACATTGAGCGCTCAGAAGGGATCACTGATTAGTGATAATTATATTGACAGCGTTTTTAAAGCGCCATATGCACATCTTCCGTCGCATTGGTTCTACTTGTATACGGATGAAGGTTCGTCACATATCACTATCAAAAACAACTGGACGCCTTCAAAAAAATATCTTCAAAATAATAACGGCCCGGGAAATATTTGGAGCAACAATGGCCCCCAGGTGAGCAAGCAGATAAAGCTTCAGGCTGGACTTGAACCGGCTTACCAACACCTTGCGCGGGAAAGCACTACGGATCAGGTGAAACAAGCCATCAACTCAGAACATGAAGAACTGGTGGAACTGGTGGTGGGCGAGGCAAAGCTTGATCTCGTAAAATTGAAAGCCTTTCTGAAGAAGAATCATGTTGATCCCAACAGCATCTACCAATGGAACAATCGCTACGTGATTTTCGATAAGGTCCAGGACCTTTCTGTGTTCCAGGGAAAATTAAAAAAGGAATTCCCTGCTCTTGAAGTGCGCCCTTATTATGATCTGTATTACCAGTTTGATCGCAGCCGCTGCGCCGACACAACCATGGCCAGGGAGTGGCAGCATATCATTCTAACCGCCAACCTCGTAGCAGATCCGGCAAGGCAAAAGGAATACCTGGACTATCACGCCACCCAATTTGAAAAATGGCCCGAAGTTGCCAAAGGTTTCTGCAATGCAGGCTTTCAGCGATTGGTCATGTTCCGAAATGGCCGCCAGTTGATGTTAGTGATCAGTATCCCTAAAGGAAAAACATTGGATGAGCTCAATCCTAAAACCACGGAAAACAATGCCAGAGTGAATGAATGGAACAAGGTCATGGCACAATACCAGGAAGGAATAAAAGGAACTCGAAAAGGAGAGGTTTGGGTGTTTCTAAAAAAGGTCGGTGGCCAGTAGTCTATGGCCCATAGACTAGGGTTGACGAAAGCAATTATCAAAATCGGTATATGAATTATTATAAAGAAATACAGGGCGACAGGCCCGCGCTGGTCATCGGCATTCTCGGTCTCGGCGAGGGAAGAAGCACGATCAGTGCTGCGTTGGAGAGCAAGAAGGTGGCTTTAAAAACACTTTGCGATGTTAATGAGAAGACCTGTCAACAGCGTTGCAGGGAATTTGACTTTGATTCGTACACAACAAGGTATGAAGGCATGCTGGAAGATGACGACATTGATATCATTGCTATTTATACCCCGGATCATCTTCACGCAAAACATATTACACAGGCATTGGAGCATGGTAAGCATGTGATCTGCACCAAGCCTTTTATCGATGACCTGAAGGAGGCAAAGGCTTTGCTCGAGCTGCAGGCAAAGAGCGGCAAAAATGTTTTCGTCGGACAAAGCTCCCGGTTCTTTGAGCCGGCCAAAAGGCAACGCAAAGATTTCGAGGCGGGCGCGATCGGAGAGCTGATTACGGTTGAAAGTCACTACCATGCGGACCACCGCTGGTTCCTGGAAAAAAAGTGGGCGCTTGAAGATTCGTTCAAATGGTTATACGGCGGCCTTAGCCATCCTGTCGATTTTATCAGGTGGTACCTGCCGGATATTGAAGAAGTTATGGGCTATGGAATGATCAGTGCCAATGGTAAAAACGCGGGTTTGAAAAATGAGGACACAATGCATTTCATTTTTAAAGCCAAAGACGGGCGTATCGCTCGCGTAAGCGGCGTGTACACTTCTCCGATTCAACCTGCTGCGCGCGAAAGCGGTATGAGTACGGTATTGCGGGGGAC
Organism: Niabella sp. ZPM-14; assembly: GCF_055693045.2. Taxonomy (NCBI): domain Bacteria; kingdom Pseudomonadati; phylum Bacteroidota; class Chitinophagia; order Chitinophagales; family Chitinophagaceae; genus Niabella; species Niabella sp. ZPM-14. The sequence goes on along the minus strand of NZ_CM181148.1, from coordinate 322,654 downwards.
GGAAGGGGCCAGCCAGGCTGATTATCATGAGCTGCGTTATGCTATTACCGATAAAACCGGCGAGGAAAAAGTGATCACCTGGGGAGATAGCACATTAAAATATTATTTCCGTTTTGAAGGGCAAAGCCATCACGCCGGTGAATATCAGAATTACCTGGAATACTTCGTGGACTCCATCCGGGAAGGCTTCACTGCTTATCCTGATATGAAAGAAGGAATCGGCACGGTGGCCCTATTGCAGGCCATGGATGAAAGTTTAAAAATGGGGAAGCCTGTACGGCCCGATGAATTATTGGAGCGCTACGGATTAGAGGTCTCACATTCTAAACACTAAAATAAAAGGTGAACAACATTTTACAAAAGCTCGAAACCATTGACTATATAATAGTCGCCGCTTATCTTTTAATCCTTTTATATATTGGATACAAAGCCAGCTTTGGAAGCAAGAAGAAAGAAGAGACCTTGTTTCTGGCGGGTAAGTCGCTCAGTTGGTATAGCATTGGTTTTAATATGTGGGGTACTAACGTTGGTCCGTCCATGCTGTTAGCATTTGCCAGTATCGGCTACTCTACGGGCATCGTAGCAGGCAACTTCGAATGGTATGCTTTTGTATTTCTCTTTTTGCTGGCTATGATCTTTGCGCCTCGTTATCTCGCCAGTAAGGCCACGACCATGCCGGAGTTTATGGGACAACGCTATGGAGACGGCACCAGGAATATTTTAGCCTGGTACGCACTGATCAAAATCCTGATCTCCTGGCTTTCGCTGGGATTGTTTGCGGGTGGCTTCCTCGTAAGGCAGATATTAGGCATCCCTATGTGGCAGTCGGTGATCGTGCTCGTATTATTCGCGGGATTATTTGCCTTTGCAGGCGGATTAAAAGCGATTGCCCGCGTGAATGTATTTCAAATGATCCTTCTCATTATTGTGTCCTTCATGCTGTGCATTTTAGGATTAAATAAAGTAGGCGGTTTCAGTGCATTATACAACAACACACCGCGAGAATACTGGAGTCTCGTGCGACCCGCTTCCGACGCCAGCTATCCCTGGCCTGCCATATTGTTGGGCTATCCTGTTTCCGCCATTGCATTTTTTTGTACCGATCAGGCCATGGTTCAGTCAGTGCTGGGCGCACGCAACCTGGAGCAGGGACAGCTCGGCGTTAGTTTTATCGGCTGGTTAAAGATATTGTCGCTGCCGCTGTTTATTATACCGGGGATCGTTTGTTTTCAATTATTTCCCAACCTTAATTCTCCGGACGAAGCTTATATGACCCTGGTGACGAATTTATTTCCGGCAGGATTGAACGGGCTGGTGATTGTAGTATTGATCGCTGTGCTGGTCGGAACCATCGGTTCCTCTCTGAATGCTTTAAGCACCGTTTTTACAACGGACATCTATGTGAAGAAATTCAACCCCAATGCTACGAATCAGCAGATCGTAAAGATGGGAAGGATCACGGTGATCGCCGGTTGTTTCTTTGCGATACTGATGGCGCTGGCCATCGACAGTATTAAAGGCCTGAATTTGTTTGACGTGTTCCAGGCGGTATTAGGATTTATTGCGCCTTCCTTAGCCGTAGTGTTTTTGCTGGCGGTGTTCTGGAAGCGCACCACGCGGCGCGCGGTGAACTTTACCTTGTCCTGGGGTTCAGTGATCAGCCTGGGCATCGGCGTATTATATCTATGGGTGTTTCCCGCGGAAGGGTACAGTTTCTGGCCCCATTACCTGTTATTATCGTTTTACATATTCGTCCTTTTAATGGTACTGGCCGTCCTTATCTCGCTCGCGGATACAAACGGGGTGCGTGGCGTGGGTATCAGCTACCGCGAACTTCCCCGGCCAACGCGGACGGTAAAGATCGTTTGGGGACTATTAATTATGGTCATGATCACTTTGTATTTAATATTTCATTAACTCAATATATGGAAAGAATTATGTTCCCGGCTTCAGTGCAGATGGCGTCTTCCTTGCGTCGCACTCTTGTACGACTCAATATAGATCGTCAGTTAACATGTCGTAATCAGATTAGATTCTTTTTTCTGCTTAGTCTATTTATGTCTTTGTGGCAAACCGGCTTCGCACAAACCTGGATCTGGTATCCCGGAGATTATGAAATATGGTTGTCCAATCAAATGCAAAATCGCCGGACCGAGCGGGGTACCTTCTTCCCGGCTTTCTGGAAGATCGATAATCATTATCCCCTGATCGATTTTCATAAAGTCTTTGATCTGGCACAACCGGAGGAAGTTAATATTTATGTTGACGGTCAGTACAATGTTAAGCTCGATGGAAAAGCCTTTGAAGGTGCGCCAAAAAAAATCACAGTACCGGCAGGCAAACATAAGATCAATATCAAAGTGTTCAATCAGCAACAGGTGCCGGCCATCTTTGTGCAGGGCAATAAAGTAGTCAGCGACAGCAGTTGGCTCGTTACATTCGAAGATAAAGAATGGATCGATGAGACCGGGAAAACATCAGATGTATCGACGACGAAATGGATGAATGCCGGCTTTTGGAATTTTGATAACCCCGATCAGTTACCGGCTGATTTTATGCTTCCGACAAAACCGATGGAAGCTGTTGCTGTGAACAAGGAAAAGAATAGTACGGTGGTGGATTTTGGAAAGGAAACTTTCGGCTATATCAGGTTGCATGGCATCAAAGGAAAAGGCAAGCTGGCCATTTATTACGGCGAAAGCCGCGAAGAAGCTATGGATACCGCGCATACCGAAACCTATGACAAGATCGATATCAACCAGCAGTCAGGCGACTATACCGTTGGTTTATCCAAGGCTTTTCGTTATGTCAATATTATAGCGGAACCTTCTGTTCGTTTCGGGAAAGTGTCCATGCTTTATGAGTATGCGGACTTGCAGGATAAAGGCTCTTTCAAATGTAATGATGAGGAAATCAATCGTATCTATGATGTGGCTAAATACACGTTTCATCTGAGCACTAAAGAGTTTTTCATCGACGGTATCAAGCGTGATCGCTGGATCTGGAGCGGGGATGCCTACCAAAGCTATCTCATGAATTATTATCTGACCAATGATAACGCTACAGTGAAGCGCACAACGCTGGCGTTGCGGGGAAAAGATCCGGTCACCAGTCATATCAATACCATTATGGACTACACGTTATACTGGTTCCTGGGTGTGTATGACTATTACCTCTACAGTGGTGATGCCGAATTTGTTCGAAGCAATTATGACCGCATGAAGTCATTGATGAATTATGTATTAGGACGTCGAAACAAAGACGGGTTGCTTGAAGGATTGCCAGGCGACTGGGTATTTATTGATTGGGCGGAAGGGCTGAGCAAGCAAGGTGCTGTAAGCTTTGAACAACTGTTGTTTGCCCGCAGCCTGGAAACTATGGCTTTGGTCGCTGACCTGGTGAATGAAAAAGAAGATGCAGGAATGTATAAAGGTCTGGCTGCTGATGTGAAGCAAAAGCTTTTTGATATCTATTGGAACGAGCAAAAACAGGCCATCGTACACAGTTATGTCAACGGCCAACCGACGGACCACGTAACCCGCTATGCAAACATGTTCGCCATATTCTTTGATTATCTGAATGATCAGCAGAAGCATGCCATTAAAAAATCTGTTTTGTTAAACGACAAGGTGCCGCCGATCACAACGCCTTATATGCGGTTCTATGAAATGGAGGCCATGTGCGCACTGGGCGAGCAGGACTATGTTACCAAAGAAATGAAATCGTATTGGGGTGGCATGTTAAAGCTGGGTGCGACTTCCTTTTGGGAAGAATACAATCCTAAAAAATCAGGTGCCGAACATTATGCGATGTACGGCAGAAAATATGGTAAGAGCCTTTGTCATGCCTGGGGTGCCAGTCCGTTGTACCTGTTAGGGAAATACTATCTGGGCGTGAAGCCGACCGGAGCAGGCTATAGCACTTACACTGTAGAGCCTGCTTTAGGCGGGTTAAAATGGATGGAAGGAAAAGTGCCCACACCGGCGGGAAATATTGAGTTGTATTGCAGCACTAATAACCTCAAAGTAACAGCACCGGCAGGTACCGGTACGCTCATTATCAAAAGCAAAAAGAAGCCTGTTTCTAATGAAGGCAGCTTCAGAAGCAAGGGTAACGGGGTGTATGAGCTGACGATTGAAAAGAATAAGCAATACAATATCAGCTACCAGGCGATGTGAGAGATTCCCGTCTGACCGCCACAAGAAGGAATGACGGGCGATTCTGGTCTGACCGTCCCGGTCTGACCAGAATCGAAGAGAAAGCAAAAAATTTCACATTTTAAGAAAATGACAACTTCTTTCAAGATAACGCAAGACCAGATATCCCGATGAACAAATTACAATAGCCAGATGCTTCGCATCCGCTACAAAAATTGAATATGAAAAATCTAGTTTTAATAACCGTGGCCGCCCTTTGCAGCATATCTGCAACAGCACAAACCGGGCTGGTCAATACCTCCCGAAGTAAATTTGCGAAGCTGTCAAGCGTTGGTTTGGGCGACGTGCAATGGACGGATGGCTTTTGGGCAGAGCGCTTTGACGTCTGCAAAAAGGCGATGGTGCCTGTCCTTTGGCGCACGTACACCAGCGATACGATCTGTTATTCGTTTCAGAACTTCAAGGTTGCTGCCGGATTACAGGAAGGCAGGTTTCGCGGCCCGTCTTTCCACGACGGGGATTTTTATAAAACACTCGAAGCGGTTGCTTCTTTGTATGCTTCCACCAAAGATCCGCAGCTCAATCAATGGATGGAGGAAGCTGTTGGTGTTATCGGGAAAGCACAAAGAGCCGACGGCTATATGTACACCAAAAACCTCATCGAGCAGAAAAAAACAGGTGAGCAAAAGATGTTTGATGACAAGCTGAGCTTTGAAGCGTATAATTTCGGGCACCTGATGACCGCGGCCTGTGTGCATTACAGGGCTACCGGCAAAACCGATTTGCTCGAGATCGCTAAGAAGGCGTCCGACTTTTTGATCAGCTTTTACCAAAAAGCGACACCCGAACAGGCCCGCAACGCCATCTGCCCCTCTCATTACATGGGGCTAGCCGAAATGTACCGTACTACTCAGGAAAAAAGATACCTCGACTTGCTAAATAAGCTGATCGACATCCGTGGAACGGTAGAAGGCACAGACGATAACAGTGACCGGGCGCCCTTTCGCGATATGAAAAGAATTGTAGGACATGCCGTGAGGGCGAATTATTTAATGGCCGGTGTAGCCGATCTCTATGCCGAAGATGGCGATCCAAGCCTGCTTCAGACCCTGGACACACTTTGGAACAATGTGGTGCATACCAAAATGTATGTAACCGGCGCCTGTGGCGCGTTGTATGATGGAGTATCTGTTGACGGAACTTCCTACACGCCCGATACGGTGCAGAAAGTCCATCAGTCCTACGGTCGCGATTACCAGCTGCCCAATTTCAGCGCGCATAATGAGACTTGTGCCAACATTGGAAATGTGCTCTGGAACTACCGCATGTTCTTACTAACCGGCGAAGGAAAGTATTTTGACATTGTTGAGCTGGCTTTGTATAACAGTGTATTGAGCGGCATCAGCATGGATGGTACCAAATTTTTCTACACCAACCCGCTGGCGCATACCGTTGACTATCCTTATCATCTGCGTTGGGAAGGAGGCCGCGTTCCCTACATCGGCAAGTCCAACTGCTGTCCGCCCAATGTAGTGCGCACGATCGCACAGGTCAATAATTATATGTACAGTGTGGCTGATGACGGCCTCTATGTAAACATGTATGGCGGCAATCATCTTCAAACCCAATTGAATGATGGCAGTACGATCGCGTTACAACAGGTAAGCAGTTATCCATGGGATGGCGCCGTGAATATCACGCTAACTGAGGCACCGTCTAAACCGTTGCCTATCCATTTGCGTATTCCGGGCTGGTGCAAAAAGGCGTCGGTCAAAGTGAATGGCAAATCCATCAACAGGTCCGTCACCGGCGGAAAATATATTGTCCTTGATCAAAAATGGAATAAGGGCGATCGAATCGAATTAGTGTTGGACATGCCGGCTACCTTGATAGAATCCAACCCGATGGTAGAGGAAACACGCAACCAGGTGGCCGTCAAACGGGGGCCTGTCGTGTATTGTATCGAATCGCCTGATCTGGCCACCAACAAAGTATTCGATGTAGCGATACCGTTTAATATTCAGTTAAAACCTGTGGCCACTCAAATAGCCAATGGTCATGTGATGGCGCTAACCGGCCAGGCAAAGCTCATTAACGATGGTGACTGGACGAACCAACTGTATAAAGAAGTGAGCCCGGCACAAAGATCTGTAAACATCAAACTGATCCCTTACTATGCGTGGGCCAACAGGGGAGAAACGGATATGACTGTCTGGATGCCCCTGGTCCGATAAATCAGCGGTTATTTACTTAATCCATCCGGAACAACATTTAACTATAAACGACATTGATGAATAGAATTAAACAATATTCCGTATTTACCGCGAAAGCGAAACTGGAAAAACCTATTGCCGATGCTACGCATACGCTCACAGAAATCTCTTTTATCATTCTGAGATTGCAGCTGGAAAGCGGCGTTGTCGGAGAATCATATTTACTAAGCTTTCAATATAGCCCCAAAGCCATAGCAGGTGCATTAAAGGATATTGCTGAAATGGCCATAGGAGCGGAGGTCTACGATACGGTAACCGTATTTAATAAGATCGATGCAGCGAACGAATACTTTGGTAAAGAAGGGATCAATCGCTGGGCGCAGTCTGCCGTCAACATCGCAATGTGGGACGCCTGGTCTAAAACGTTGGAGCAACCCGTCTGGAAAGTGTTAGGCGCGCATCATTTTAAAGTACCGGTTTACGGAAGCGGTGGCTGGTTGTCTTATACTACCGATGAACTCGTGGACGAGGTTACCAACTATAAGAAGCGCGGTTTCAGAGCGGTCAAGATCAAAGTGGGTAAGCCCGACTGGAAAGAAGATCTCGAGCGCTTAGCAAAAGTTCGCGAAGTAGTGGGCGATGACATTGGTATTATGATGGATGCCAACCAGGGCATGCAGGTGCCAGATGCGCTGGCATTGGCGCGGGCGGCCCGGACATTGAACATTCAATGGTTTGAAGAACCTATCGATCATACAGACTTCCAGGGGTACCAGTTGCTCAGGAACCAGGCAGGCATTTCACTGGCCATGGGAGAGCGGGAGTATTCAACACTGCCTTTGCGCGAGCTGATCAAATTAAACGCTATCGACATCTGGCAGCCGGATATCCTGCGTTTGGGCGGTGTGGAAGCCTGGAGAAACAGCGCGGCCCTGGCACAGGCGCATCAGATTCCCGTGTTGCCGCATTATTACAAAGATTACGATGTGCCGCTGTTATGTACCGTTTACAATGGTGCAGGTGCGGAGTCCTTCGATTGGATCGACCCGTTGATCGATCATCAACTCCATATAGATAATGGTTTTGCGGTTCCTCATGACCGGCATGGCTGGGGTTTTTCTTTTAAAGACGAGTTTTTGAAAGAAATATGATGAGGATAATAAGCACTATTATTTTAGCAATGGCTCATTGCTGCTGCATGGCGCAGCTGGTGGATAAGACACCTGCTGCCATTCCGCAGGCGCCTTCTGTTTATCGCGCCGAGCCTTATGAAGATCCTTTGGTTAGTGGTATCAACCGGGATCTGTCTCGCGCGACGGCTTATTCGTTTAGCAGCGTGCGCGATGCGCTGCAAGGTAACAGGGAAAAAAGTGGCAGGTACTTATCCTTAAATGGCCAATGGGATTTTAGTTTCGCCCTGAAACCAGCCGATGCGCCAAAGGATTTTTACCGGCAAAAAGTTTCCGGTTGGAAGAAGATCCCCGTGCCTTCCAGCTGGGAAATGGAAGGGTATGACAAACCCATCTATAAAAGTGCCGTGTACCCGTTCCGCCCCGTTAATCCGCCCTTCGTGCCAAAAGATTACAATGGTGTAGGATGTTATCAACGCTCTTTTACCATGCCGGCCGATTGGAAGGATAAGAATATCACTTTACATTTTGGAGGTGTGAGTTCGGCTTATAAGGTCTGGATCAACGGGCAGTTCCTCGGTTATGCAGAAGATAGTTTCCTGCCGTCGGAGTTCAACATCACGCCTTACTTAAAGGACGGTGAAAATATTATTTCGGTCTGGGTCATCCACTGGAGCGATGGTAGCTTTCTCGAAGATCAGGACCAGTGGCGCTTAAGCGGCATCCACCGCGAAGTGTATCTGATGGCCGAACCTAAACTGCGTATTGCGGATTTCTTCTACCAGGCAAAACTGGATCAAAATTATAAAGACGCGGTGCTTAGCATTCGCCCGAGACTGGAAAATCTCACCGGGGCAGAAGTGCCCGGCTTCGTGGTTAAGGCCGGTTTGTACGATGCAGAGAATCGGCCTGTATTCAAAAAGGACCTGGAGATCAGCGCAGATGCCATCATTAATGAGATTCATCCGCGTTTAGATCGGGTAAAGTTCGGGTTGTTAGAAACCACTGTTTTCGATCCGTTAAAATGGAGCACTGAAGATCCTAACTTATATACGTTGGTCATCAGCCTGGAAGACAGTACGGGTAAGGTATGGGAAGCTAAAAGTAGTAAGCTGGGTTTTAGAAGTATTGAATTCAGAACGACGGACAGCAAGCTACTGGTTAACGGGAAAGAAACTTATTTATACGGTGTCAACCGCCCGGACCATCATCCTACCAGGGGAAAAGCGTTGACAAGAGAAGATATTTTGCAGGATATCAAGACGATCAAACAATTCAATTTCAATACTGTGCGCCTGAGCCACTATCCGTCAGATCCTTATCTGCTGGACCTTTGCGATGAATACGGCATCATGGTGATCGATGAAGCCAATCATGAAACACATGGTTTAGGCGGAAAGCTCGATCATGATCCGCGCTGGACGGCGGCTTATATAGAGCGGGTGGCGCGCATGGCGTTGAGAGATAAGAATCACCCGTCCGTTATCATGTGGAGCCTGGGCAACGAAGCCGGCAGTGGCCCCAACCATGCGGCCATGGCGGGATGGATCAAAGACTTTGACATGACACGTCCCTTGCATTATGAACCGGCGATGGGCAGTCCTGAGGATTCCGGGTATATCAATCCTTCAGATCCGCGCTATCTCAAATCCAACGATCACTCACATCGCATTCAGAATCCCAGAGATCAATATTATATTGACGTGATCAGCCGGATGTATCCTGCGTTGTACACAGCGCCCTTACTGGTCAATCAGGACAACCGGGATCATCGTTCCATTTTCTTTTGTGAATATGCGCATGCGATGGGCAATAGCGCAGGCAATCTGAAAGAGTTCTGGGACCAGTGGCGTAGCCTGCCGCGGGTTATTGGTGGCTGCATCTGGGAATTCAAAGATCAGGGACTGGTTAAATATGATTCAGCCAGTGGCGTGCCTTATTATGCGTATGGCGGTGATTTTGGCGAACGTTATTATGACAACTTTACCATTAAAGGTATTGTAGCTGCTGACGGACGGCCTAAAGCAGCCATGTACGAATGCAAGCGGATCTTCCAGCCGCTGCAATCTGAATGGAGCGACAGCAGCCGGCGATTGATCAGGATCGTTAACCGAAGCCCTGTGATCAATGCCGATAAATATGTTGCATCAATTGCTATTCAGGAAGACGGGATGGTGATTTCAACCCATTCGCTAGGTGCTATCAATCTTGCAGCGGGCGATTCCACGGAACTGAACCTAACAAAATACCTGCCACGGCTTAAGCCGGGTAAAGAGTATCATGCTCAGATCCGTTTTACTACGCGGCACGATCAACCCTGGGCCAAGAAAGGTTTTATCGTTGCCAGCAACCAGTTTTCATTGTCACCGCTGGTGATTAAGGACCTGGTAAGATCCGCTATACCGTTTACCGATAACGGACAAGAGTTTGTTGTAAACACAAACGATATTTCCATTGCCGTTGATAAGTCAAACGGAGCTTTGGTCTCATATAAAAAAGGAAGTACAGAGCTGCTGAATCAACCTTTATTACCTCATTTTACAAGACCTCAGACGGACAACGACCGCAAAGGATGGAAGACCCATCGCGTATTAAAGCAATGGTATGAGCATACGCCGCAGCTCGAATCGGTAAAAGCAACATCTGTCAACGGTATGCCTGGTCTGCTCAGTGTTTATAAGCTGATCCATGACAGTGCCACTGTCCGCGTATGGTACACCGTAGATAAAGCCGGCGTCCTTAAAGTGAGTTACAGCTTGAACGCTGTACCTGGATTGCCGAACATTCCCAGGATCGGCATGCAAACCGGTGTCAATAAATCTTTTACAAACATTAACTATTTCGGACGCGGGCCATTAGAAAATTATATAGACCGCAATTACGCGTTTGATGCTGGTATTTATAAAGCTGATATTTATGATTTTATGGAGCCCTACGTTGTGCCGCAGGAGAACGGTAACCGGACGGACTTGCGCTGGTTCAGCCTGTCAAAGTCGGGCAGTAAGTCTGGCCTGATGATCATTGCCGATAGCCTGTTGAGCATGAGTGCCTGGCCCTACACGGAAAAAAATATCGCTGAAGCAAAGCATACGCATAAATTAAAACCTGCGGAGTCCATAACTTTGAACATTGATCTGGTTCAGATGGGTGTGGGCGGTAACGATAGCTGGAGCCCCGTTGCTGCACCCCTCGAGAAATACCAGCTCAGGCCGGGAACGTATACCTACCATTTTTACCTGAGGCCGGTTGAATTTTAAAAAAAGTGAATGAACTTGCGTTTGAAAATTTTATGGATTGCTGCGATATGTTTATCAATAAGTGGGATTGGTTTTGCACAGAAGGCCAGTCAGCCGGACCTCGGGGCGGTTTTTAAAAGCCCTCCTGAGTCTGCCAGACCCTGGGTGCTTTGGTATTGGATGCATGCTGCTGTGTCAAAAGAGGGAATTACGGCCGATCTTGAAGGCATGAAAAAGGTGGGGATTGCCGGGGCCTACCTGGTATGTATTTATGATACGGTGGCCAAAATCCCCTTTCATAAACCCGCAAGGCAATTAACGCCGGAGTGGTGGACGATGGTCAATCATGCGATGAAAGAATGCAAGCGGCTGGGTTTGGAGCTGGCGTTTCATATGAGTGATGGCTTTGCGTTGGCTGGTGGGCCGTGGATCAAACCGGAACAGTCCATGCAAAAGTTAGTGTGGACCAAGACCTATGTTAAAGCCGACAACGCCGACGATATCCAACTCGAGCAGCCGGAAACAAGAGAAAATTTTTATAAAGATGTAGCCGTATTTGCCTATCCGGCCAACTCCTCTAACGCTTTCAATGAAACGGTGCTTATCCCCGCTGTGACGACCAGCACCGGTGAAAAAGCGCAATATATTTCCTTCCGGGACGATAATTCCAAAACATTCAAAAGCGATGTGTCCTGCTGGATCCAATACAAGTATCCAAGGCCCTTTACCTTACGCTCGCTTACCATAAGAACCAATAGCAAAGTGTACCAGGCACAGCGGTTGATCGTTATGTCGAGTGACAATGGGATTGTGTTCGATACCATTACGAGGTTGCAGCCACCTCGTCATGGCTGGCAGGACACGGATGAAGATTATACCTTTTCCATTCCTGAGACCAAAGCAAAATATTTCCGTTTTGTTTATGATAAAGCCGGAACTGAAGCGGGATCAGAAGACCTCGATGGTGCAAAATGGAAACCATCGTTGAAAGTAAAAGGCATTTACCTGAGCGATGAACCGGTGATCAACCAGGTCGAAACGAAAAACGGGAGTATATGGCGGGTGGCGGAAAATACCACGACAGCCATGGTGGCAGACAGCAATGCTGTTCCGTTTAATAAGATCATCAACCTGACCTCTAAGATGGACAACAAAGGAAAGCTGCGCTGGAAGCCGGCTTCAGGCAATTGGGTGGTGGTAAGAATAGGGCACACGTCCACCGGCCATACCAATGCTACCGGCGGCGCTGCTAAAGGGTTGGAGTGTGACAAGTTCAGCCAGGAAGCCATCCGGCTGCAGTATGATAACTGGTTTGCCAAAGCCTTTGAAAAAACAGATCCGGGCCTGGCAAAGGAAGTGTTGAAGATATTTTATATTGACAGCTGGGAGGCAGGAAGCCAGAACTGGAGCGAAAAGTTTGCGTCGGAGTTTAAGAAAAGAAGGGGATATGACCTGATGCCTTATCTGTTGGTGATGACCGGTGTTCCGGTCAATGATGCGGCAACCTCCGAGAAGATCCTGCATGATGTACGCGAAACGATTGCAGAGCTGGTACACGACATTTTTTATGTGACACTTCGAAAGCTTGCAGATAAAAAGCAGCTAAAATTTACAGCGGAGAATGTGTCGCCCACCATGGTGAGCGACGGACTGCTGCATTTCAAATCGGTTGATTATCCCACCGGCGAATTCTGGCTGAATAGTCCCACGCATGATAAACCCAATGATATGTTCGACGCCATCAGTGCGGCACATATTTACGGGAAGAATATTGTCCAGGCTGAATCGTTTACTAGTTTAAAGATCAACTGGTCGGAGCATCCCGGCAATCTGAAAGCCATCGGCGACAGGAACTATGCTCTGGGCATCAATCGTACGATCTTCCATGTGAATACGCATAATCCCTGGGTCGATCGGAAACCGGGAATGACGTTGGGCAGCATCGGTTTATTTTACCAGCGGGATCAAATATGGTACGATCAAAGCCGCGCCTGGATCGATTATATCACCAGGGTTTCCGCCTTGTTGCAACAGGGAAAGCCGGTTGCCGACATAGCGGTCTTTATCGGCGAAGAAGTGCCGAGGCGCTCTGTTTTGCCTGACCGGTTGGTGCACACCCTGCCTGGTATATTCGGCGAAGAAAGGGTAACGGCGGAGCAGAAAAGAACCAACAATATGGGTCAACCTCAGCGTGTGATTCCGGAAGGCGTCACTCATTCCGCCAACATGGCTGACCCGGAAGACTGGACCGATGCGCTGAGAGGATATAAATACGACTGCTTTAATCCCGATGTGTTGCTGCAGGCCAGGGTGATCAACGGTAAAGTGCAGTTTCCTTCGGGGGCTTCCTATTCTATTCTTGTATTCCCCCGTAAGTTGCTCATGAATCCTAATTCCGGGTTAATGTCTGTCGAAGTGGCCAGGAAGATCCTGCAATTGAAAAATGAGGGCGCTATTATTTTAATAGACAAACGACCGATCAGACCCATCGGCTTTAAAGAAAAGAATATTGAGCTGCAAAAAATATGGAGCGGGCTGTTCGCTTCAACAGGGAAGGGGCGCATCATCGAAACGCCTTACCAGGAAGCTACCTTTGAAAAGCTGGGTGTGCCCAGAGATCTGGACGCTACCGCAAATGCACGGGCCATTGCATGGACGCATCGTAAGGTAGACAGCTCTGATATTTACTTTATATCTAACCCGGATCATGTAAAACGGGAGCTGGATCTGTCTTTTCGCGTCTCGGGCTATCATCCGGAGCTGTTTGATCCTGTCACCGGAAATATTTCGGCTATCGACAATTGGGAGATAAAGAACGGACGCACTTACCTGAAACTAACGATGTATGGCAATGGATCGGCATTCGTGGTATTCCGCAACAAAGCAGTGACCCAAGTCAATGGTTCCGATTACCCGGTGACCAGCAGCAAGAAAACCACTGTTCGTGTGAACGTGGCCGGGTCAAAAGCGTTTGCATCTGCAACCATTAATAATAACTGGATGGTGCAATTTGATACCGCTTTCGGTGGCCCGTCAGCGCCAGTCCCGTTTCCGGCTTTAACGTCTTGGAGCGAACACAGCGAGAACGCGATCAAATATTATTCAGGAACGGTAATATACACCAATCAGTTTTCCATTGAACAAATCGTTCCCGACAAGCCCGTATTCCTTTCGGTGGATAGCATCTTCAATATGGCTACGGTGACGATCAATGGTGTGGATTGTGGTACGCTATGGACACCACCGTATCAACTCGATATTTCAACGGCAGTAAAACCGGGTAATAACAAAATTGAAATACAAGTAAGCAACACCTGGGCCAATCGCCTCATCGGTGATCAAAAGCTGCCCGAAGACAAACGCATCACCTGGACGACTGCGCCGCTGAATATCCTGGAGGGTAAGCCTTTGTTGAAAGCGGGTTTGGTGGGAGACGTGAAAGTTTGGCAATAATGATTATGAATAGTAGGTGGTGAATTGCGAATGATGAGTAATGCATTATGAGGGAAGTGTAATATTATCAGGCAGATAACACAATTATTACTCATTTTTGGCGTCTAACACGAATATGGTCTAGACGGTCTCCGTCTGGCCAATTAAAGCGAACAAGGTCTGACGGTCTCTGTCCGACCGATAGATGAGAGGGTCTTCACCTGACCAGCGAACCACCTAAAAACAGAAGTGATTAATGATATTCAGATTACCGGCCATTGTTACCTTTTTATTAATTTCAGTAATTAGTAATGCACAAACCACCGTCACCGGCGAAGTATGGGGCGGCGATAATGCACAACCTTTGAACAGCGCCGTGGTTGAAGTACGGGACAACATCTCTCAAAATGTACTGCAACGCTTGAATACTGATTCCCTGGGCCGGTTTGATGTACAGGTGGCTGGTGATAATCTCATCATTGAGATCAGCTTTGTAGGTTATAAATCGAAAACTTTTAAAAAGCCCAAAGTAACTGACCAGCGTGTTGCGCTTGGTAAAATATTGTTAGCTAAAGCTGATGTAACACTCGAAGAAGTGATCGTCAGGGCGGAAAAGTCTTCAACTGAATTCAAATTAGACAAACGCGTTTTCAATGTGGGGCAGGATTTGAGCTCCACGGGCATGAGCGCCTTGCAGGTGCTGAACAATGTGCCTTCCGTAATGGTAAACATCGACGGACAGATCAGCCTGCGCGGTAATTCGGGCGTGCAAATACTGATCAACGGAAAGCCTTCTGTTTTGGCAGACGAGAGCAGCAATGCACTGGGTACCATTACCGCAGATATGATCGAACGCATCGAAGTGATCACGAACCCATCTGCAAAATACGAAGCAGAGGGTACCGCCGGTATCCTAAACATTATCCTGAAAAAAGAACAAAGCAAGGATCTGAACGGCTCCATCTCAGTAAATACGGGTATTCCGGACAATCACAGCATCGGTGTCAGTATGAACCGGCGCACCAATAAATTTAACCTGTTTACGCAATTGGGCTTGGGCAGGCGTTCTTTGCCCCGGTACGATTCAGGGATCAACCGGGATCGCGAAAATAATTCTGAGATCCTTACAGATGGAGTGAATTATCGCAACGAAAAGTTTTACAACATCACACTGGGAACCGATTATCATATCAATGAACTGAATGTACTGACGCTCTCTGGTAATTTCGCTTACGAAGTAGAAGACCAGCCTTCCGAAACCAACTATAGTTTCTATCGCAATGATACACTGATCTCTCAATGGAAAAGAACCGAGATCACCGAGGCCACGAATCCAAAGTGGCAGTACGAATTGAATTACGAACGTCAGTTTAAAGACAACGAAAAGCACACGCTTCTGGCTAGCGCGATCGGTAGCTTTTTTGGTAAGGACCAATCGTCTGTCTTCAGGAATGTGGCTACCTTAGGCACAATCGATGAAAGCGATCAGCAGGCGGAAACAGATTTCAAAGAGGCGAACTATACTTTTAAATTAGATTATACCCAACCGTTCGACGACCGTTTTACCCTGGAGACCGGCGCACAATACCTGATGAATGAAGTCGGCAACGATTACGCTATTAGTGATTTGGCAGACGGGCAATGGGTGGTGAACCCGGCGCTGACCAACAACTTCCGTTTTGATCAGAAAGTATTGGGCGTATATGGTACGGGAAGCTATGAAGGCGATCATTGGGGCATAAAGGCCGGATTGCGGGTCGAGAACACGGGCCTGGCCACACTTTTGGAAACCACCAATTTGAGCAACAATCGTAATTATACGAACCTGTTTCCCTCTCTGCATACATCATATAAGATTAGCCGCGACGCGTCGCTTCAATTGGGATATTCCCGCCGGATCTACCGTCCCCGCTTGTGGGAGCTGAACCCTTTTTTGAGCCTGAGGGATAATTATAACATCTCAACAGGAAACCCTGACCTGGATCCGGAGTACAGCGATTCTTATGAACTGACCGGTATTTTCAAAATCGCAAAGGCTACTTTAAATTCGAGTATTTATCACAGGTACACCACTTCTGTAATTGAAGATGTGTCCACCTTTGAAAACAACGTCAATACGAATAAGCCTTACAATATCGGTACAAGAGCTTCTACGGGAATCGAGCTCAACGGTAAATACGATCCCATCCGCTGGTTGTCCTTCAACGGCGATTTTAATTTTAATTTCTTTAAAAGGAAAGGTGTGTTCCAGGATAGGAACTTTGACTTCAATGGTAATCAATGGTCGGGCAGGTTGACATCAAAGATCGAGTTGCCGGCAGATTTTGACCTGGAGCTAAATGGTAATTACCAATCTGGTTTTGAGTCGGTAAACGCCGTCAATTCAGGCTTTGCCTACATGGATGCGGGCCTCAGGAAGAAGCTGTTCAAAGGCAAACTGGTGGCGAATGTTTCTGTCAACGATCTGTTTGCGTCCCGCATATCAGAGTCTGTAACCGACCGACAAAATTTTTATCTCTACAATCGAGGTTACAGGGGGCGCTTCATCACCTTTGGTCTGAGCTTTGGCTTCGGCAAAGGCGAGGCGATGACCTACTCCGGCGGCAGAAGGAGGTAGGCATCGAAGCAACACTTAATAAGTAAAGGATGTCAAGCCAAGTGCTTACCTCATTGAATCTTTTTCTTCGGACACTTCTTTCGGCGGAGTATATTGCAAGCCAAATCGCTTCGCGTAGTCTTCGATCGGTTCTAATCCAACGGCTGCCCGCCGTTTGTTGACATTTGCTTCATCTTCAATAGGAAAAAACTCACTCTTACCTGTAGATGAGTTGTTTTGCAACTGGCTACCGTAAATTTGTTTTTTCCCTTGCTTGGTTAATATTCTATCTTCCAACAAGGCCAGGTCTTTGGAGCGCGCTTTTCCATTTTTAACCGCCTTTCTAAGGTGGGGCAGATAGGTGACTTGCGTCAATGAATCTGCATGCTGAATGACCAGGAAGATGGTTAATGCACCCTGCTCGCCCACCACATCCGGGCCCGGCCAGCCATACTTGTCGATAATCTGTGTTACACGGACCGTATTCACTGAATCCTGGAAATTTATTTTCCTCCACAGAGAGTCCATCGCTTTTGATTCCCACCCAAATTTTTTTTCTACCTCATGTATATTTCTCCTGTCAGTCTGATCTTCACGAAATACTGTGTCAAGCAGGGCGACCAACGGCTTGTTAAGCATGGCCTCTGCCTTTACCTGATTCGCTTGAACAGCCTGGACCACCGGTGACCAGCGCTTGTCATCATGAAGTGTATTTAAATCCGGATCTGATGAAAGGTGTGCTACATTGTGATAGTTGTCACGCTCAATCGTCTTTTGTAAATAATCAAAGGCTTTGTCGTTATTGCCCGCCAATGCCCAAGAACAGGCGGCGTTATACCTGTCTGCTTCCAATCCTCTTCCGCCGAACTGATGAAACAGCGTGTCGTATGAGAGGCCGGATTGCAGGTATTTCCTTTGCTCGTATAAACTGAAAGACTCCTTTGATCGCGCCATATAATGCTCATCAGGAATAAATGGCTTTTGCGCCAAACAAGCACATGCCAAAAAATGTAGCGTAAAAAAATAAAGCAGTTGTATCATAGGTATTAAAGATAATTAAAAACTAAAAGTTAATTGGCTGCTTTTGGACTGGGTGTATCACATTTTTATCCTGGTCGTTGTTTCAACTTTTTTCATGCTGCGAAAGGGGTGGAGCCGGATCGTGTGTGCCCATAAGAGCGATATTTCATGCCGGTCTTTATGGCTTCAGCAGCCCCGCACTCATTCCTGGCGCTGGTAGCGCTTTCTGATCCGATGATTGAATTGGTGCTTGCGTACAGAAACGGTCAGACGGAGACCGTCAGACCGGGTTAGCTGGGATTTCTTCCCGTCCGTCCCGGCACGGGCGGGCGCTTCGGTTCGATTTGAATGAGGATATTATTTTGAAATGTTCTGATGAAAAATATTCAAAAGGTTCAACAACTTCCTGCTCTGCCTGCTTTTAGAATACGTACAGCGCATATTATTAAGAAAAGATATTATGCGTAAGCTGTCTCCTAAACGCTTGCTTTTTTCGTATTACCCGGGCCGGTTATCAGACCATAACACCACAACATCTTTCCTCCTGCTTTCCGGCAATACTTTTAAAGATGTTATCTCGCCGCCTTTCAACTCCACCTCAACAGTAGTCTGTTGGGGTGCATGCAGCTTAAAATGCACATTCCACTCTTTGGGCCAGGCCGGAAACAAATAGATCTTATCCTCAACGGTCTGCATCAGCATTTCCTGCAAACCGATCATGCCGCTGCCACCCCAGTTGTGGTCGGGAACCCAGTCAAAGCCCGGCCCCCAGAAGGCGGGAAAACGACGGCCGCTATTTTGTAGTTTGAATAATGTCAATCTTTTTGCTTCGGCTGTCAGCCCAAGCCGGGCAGCAAAGATGGCATCCTGTTTCCAGCCTACATGACTTCTGAATTTTAAAGCAAACGTGTCTTTCCAATAAGTGTTGCGCGCCGTGTCAAGGCCCGGCTTTCCGATACCAAACAGCCCCCAGGGGTAAACGGGATAAAGCTGCGGCGTCTCCACATTATTAACGCGGCTCCAGACAATAGCAGGGGCAATGGTGGTCTTCCCCTGATAATTCATTAAAGGGATAGGAGGGATGCGTTTTAAAAATCCTTCAAAATAGGCTCTCTCGGTCTTGTCTAATTGAGTATCCGGTAATTGCAACAGCGCCGTTGTCACTGTTTCTAATGCCGCGATGGTCGAACTGGCATTATAAGCCATCTTAAAAGTTTCGGCTCCGGAGCCAGGATACAAGACCAGGTGCCCATTTCCGTCCAGGGCTTTACTGCCGCGCTGTTTCGCCAGGTACTGATAATGTTCATCAAAGAAGATCAGGGACTTTTTAATCAGGGGTAAATAAACACTGATGTCTTTTCGTGCGTAAGATTGAGATTGAAGGATCATCAGACAAAATTCCAGCACAGTATCCCACTCGTACTCAAGCCAGGCGTTATACTCCATGCCCGGATCGAAGCTTGCCGGCCGCTTCCAGGAATATTCCGTTGGATTTGGCAATCCGAAATTTTCTATCTGTTCATTGAAATTGGCACCGTCATGTCCCCAGTAGATCTTCGAGCGTAATAACGCCGTTTCCTGGATCCGGTTGTAAAAATCAAACTGGGGCTTCATCATGTCTGAATCCCCGCTTTTGAGCATCGGCCAATATACGAGCCGTTGATTTTGCGCAGTGAAAGTACCGCCGCCCCAATTGCGGTGATCAGGAGTGCCTTTGATCGAGCTATCAGTAATTACCGGATCCACTGTAAATAAGCCTCCGTTGAATTTTGTGGGATATTCACCATAGGCATTGCACCCGAGCATATACCGGAACAGCTGGTAGTTGCGGCCTGCCTGCCAGGCAGTGTCTTTGCTGGCCTCACCTGTGGCTGGGGATGTACCGGCGTTTATAAAGACAAAGCTCCGCTTCCAATAATTGTTCCACCAGTTGACGGTCTTTTCATGTGCAGCCTTATGACCCTTTGTTAATTTACTCAACTGATCTTTCCATGCCCTGATATTGTTAGTTTGTCCATGGTGCAGGTAAATGCTCAGCGAATGTTTTTTAGCGGCCCGTTTGCTGACGAGGCTCCAGCCTTTATAAGACGTATTGAGATAGGTGCCACTGGTCGTATCGCCTCTGACAAAATCGGCTCCCCGCATTATTCCGCCACTGGTCAGGTTTTGAAGCGGGTTAAATAACCGCCGCTTCACGGAGTCCAATCCTTGCTGCTTCACTGTAGCATCAAATACCGTCGGATCATTGTTCCGGTGATAAAACACTATATCATTCCGATCAAAGCCTACTACATCGGGCCGCGTATAAATGGGAACGTGCGATGCCCATTTCCAGGAGTTGGCATTGTTTTCCTTGCCTCTCTGCAAACGATCGTTCAATCGCCAGTTCTCATACACTGCTTCCGCGTGGATTGATTTCTTTCCTGAAATATCAATATGGATCACCGGCTGAAAAACATCTACCCAAACGTTGATAGCCACATTGGAAGCTTTAAGTTGAACGTACCCATCTTTCAAAATAAGTTCCTGTTTAAAAGAAGCATTGTTAAAAGGATTGGGATACAGTTTCAGCCTGACCCGCCCACTTTTTAAGAAGGCATTATTTTCGTCAAAGCTGCCACTCTGGGAGAAATACAGCAGCAGTTCATTGTTTTCAACCCATACATTACATCCAATATCGCCGCCGCCCACCGGCATGGATTCACCGGCGTGCGTGCTCTGGCTGTTCCATATCACGTTATACGTGTCGAGCTTCCTGTCCTGCGCCGATGCAACAAGAGAGCTGGTCGATAAAAATAGTAGGAGTATATATTCAACAGCCTGTTTCATAATTCACGCATAATGGTAAAGAATAAAAACGCTCGATAACCCATCATCATTTTAAGACGCCCGCCCATTGCTTGTTGCTCATTGCCCATTGCTTATTGCCTATTGTCTATCGCCCTCTGCTTACCCGCAAGACCTCTTTTGCGTCATTACTTCACTTCCAATTTTATCGGCCAGTAATCTGTTCTGAAAGAAGAAGCCGGGAAACCCGCGGTATTAAAGAGCTCGCCTTCCGCAGCATCTTCAAATGCGTATCTCACCGCAACAGGATTCTTCACTTTCGCGGCCTGCACCTCAATGCCTCCGTTTACGATTTTCGCTGTTGCCGGATAAAACTGCTGATCCGCACCGGCTATTTCGAAATGAGTCAAAGGCTTGCCGTAGGAGGTAAGTCCCATGGGTGCATGCTTAAAGCGAAGTGTTACTATATTCTTTTTGATGGTCATGGCTTCATACACCGGGCTTTCGCTGACAAATCCTTTGTATTGATAAGTATTGGTCAGGGCCATCAGTGCCAGGCGTTTCCCGATGATTTGTTTTTCACGGGGGTGAATGAAATCACGGTCTCCAATATCCATTGTTACCGCCATGCCGCTGTTAGGTATCTGATCCAGCGCTTTACGCTGCGCATCCCGTAAGAAGGCGGAGTTAATAAGTGTATCGCCCGTCTTTTTATTCCGGTTGTAATCAAATGGTGCAATCTGAACATAATAAAACGGAAGATCGCCCTGGCCAAACTGTGTTCTCAACATTTTGACAAACTCAGGGAATAATGTTTCATATTGTTGAGGCCGGTCAGCGTTTGATTCTCCCTGGTACCAGATAAATCCTTTGACGCCATAACCCAGCAAGGGATGTATCATGCCATTATATAAGACCGTTGGCAGCTTGTTGCTTAAACGCAACTGATCATGCGGATCGGGCAGCTGAAAAGGATACCCCTTGAGCGAAGCCGCGTCCATAAAGGCTTCCACGGGGCTCCCGCCATAGCTCACATTGATCAATCCGATAGGTACTTTCAGTTTGTCGTACAGGAATTTTCCAAAAGTATAACCCGTGGCGCTGAAGTTAGCTACGTCTTCAGGGTTGGAGATCTTCCAGCTGTAATTCTTGCTCGTATCCAACGGTGCAGGTTGCGTGGATCGTGGAATATTATACAATCTGATCTGATCATTATCTGAATTGAAAATAATATCATTCGATCGATAAATAGGTTGATTCGGAAAGCCTTTTAAAGGCATTTCCATATTGGACTGTCCGCTGCAGATCCATACTTCACCGATCAGGATATTTTTGATCTTTATGGATTGACCGTCGCTGATGGTAATCTCATAAGGACCGCCTGCTTTCGGCGTTGCGACCGCTATTTTCCATTTTCCGCTGGCGTCTGGCTGTACAGTATATTTTTTATGATTCCATGATGTCACCACCGACACCGACCCTTTTTTATCCGTCCAACCCCAGATCGCAGGATTCGACCGTTGTTGCAATACCATATTATTGCTGAAAAACCAGGGTAACCGGAGTTTGGCTTGAGAGAGGAGCGGCAAGAGGAGCGTGAGGGCAATCGTTGATACCAATTTCATGAATGAACATTTTATACTAAGTGCCGAAAATAATGAATAAAAGTAAATTTGACAATTTAACGATCCAGACATGCGAGTGCTTCACTTGTGAAATACCGTTGACCTAAAACAGCCTAGCGTCCGCGAAGATCCGCTAACTTTCGCCGTTCCATTCTTTATAGAACTGCTGCAGAAATGCTTCCAGGTATTCGTGCCTTCCTGCCGCAATTGCGCGGCCGGTGCTGGTGTTCATTTTGTCTTTCAGCCTCAAAAGCTTATCGTAAAAATGTTGGATAGTTGTTTCAGCAGGTTTTTCCGGATGATGGATCTCCCTGAGCTTGCTGCCGCCAAATGCAAAAGCGCGGGCGATTCCTATGGCGCCGATTGCGTCCAGCCGGTCTGCATCCTGGACAATCTGCGCTTCGATAGTTTCAGCCGTCTTTCCTTTACTGAAAGACACCTGTGACACAATATCGATCACTTTACCAATGGTCTCAGAAGGCAGCCCCAGCGGTTGTAGCAGCGCTGCTATCTGCTCTGCCGATTTATCTACACCGCCATTCAGCTTGTGGTCACCCACGTCGTGCAGCCAGGCGGCTAATGTAACCAGGAACAGATCAGCTTTTTCCTCCCGGGCTATTATTGTAGCGGTCTTAACCACTCTTTCAATATGAAAATAGTCATGGCCGGTACCTTCACCAGAAAATTGATGATGGATTAGTCGTTGTACATGGGCTAATATTTCCTGATCATTCATACACTAAGTCGATTGTTTCGTACAAATATACTACCACGTTTTACATGATCCTTTGGTGAAATCAGCTGTCATTGCACGATCAATCGAT
This sequence comes from Niabella sp. ZPM-14, assembly GCF_055693045.2. Classification (NCBI taxonomy): domain Bacteria; kingdom Pseudomonadati; phylum Bacteroidota; class Chitinophagia; order Chitinophagales; family Chitinophagaceae; genus Niabella; species Niabella sp. ZPM-14. The sequence continues at coordinate 299,634 of NZ_CM181148.1, read as the reverse complement.
TGCACAAGACTTCAGTTCCTTTAAATAAAACACTATTTTTGACAACATAGCTTTTAGATTTGCTTGATAAGACAAAACACCTTCCAACTGCAGTGTAGGAACAGATGTGGAATAAGAACTAAAACGATACTTCCGGGCATATGACAGTAAAATCAATAAATAATAAACAGATGAGAAAAATTTCTTTAGTTGTTGCTTTGCTTTATTCGGTGCTTTTCGCTGGTGCGCAGGTTAATAAACCCAATGTCATTTTTATCTATGCGGATGACCTGGGTTATGGAGACCTGAGCTGTTATGGCGCCACCAAATTAAAAACGCCCCATCTCGATCAGCTGGCTGCACAGGGCATCCGGTTTACCAACGGGCACAGTAGCTCGGCCACATGCACGCCGTCAAGGTATGCATTGATGACCGGCAAATATCCCTGGCGTAAAAGCGGCACAGGCGTGTTGCCCGGTGATGCGGCTTTGATAATTCCCACCGACAAGACCACGCTGCCCAAAGTGTTTAAAAAGGCGGGCTACACCACCGGTATAGTGGGGAAGTGGCACCTGGGCCTCGGCGATGCTGTGGAGAAAGCATGGAATGGCGAACTGAAACCAGGACCGAACGAAACCGGCTTTGACTATTCGTTTATATTTCCTGCAACGGCAGATCGGGTGCCCACTGTTTTCATCAGGAATCATCATGTGGTCGCTTTGGATCCTGAAGATCCGATTGCAGTAAGCTACAAAGAAAAAATCGGTAACGAACCTACCGGTAAAGAGCATCCTGAATTGCTGAAACTGAAGGCGACTCCTGAGCATGGCCATAATAATACTATTGTTAATGGTATCGGCCGCATCGGTTTCATGACAGGCGGTACGTTGGCCCGATGGACCGATGAAGAGTTGCCCATGACCTTTTTACAGGAAGCCAAAGATTTTATCACAACCAACAAGGCAAAGCCATTCTTCCTGTATTATTCGCTGACCGAACCGCACGTGCCGCGCATGCCGTCCACTATTTTCAGAGGTAAAAGCGGTTTAGGTTTGAGGGGTGATGCTATCCTCCAGCTGGATTGGGCGGTGGGAGAGATCATGACACAGCTCAAGGCTCAGGGGTTGGATAAAAACACGATCATTATTTTTTCAAGCGATAACGGACCGGTGCTGGATGATGGATACCTGGATGGCGCCGTGACCCAGCTGAATGGCCACACCCCTTGGGGACCTCTGCGGGGCGGAAAGTACAGCGCACTGGAAGCAGGTACGCGGGTGCCATTTATCGTGAGCTGGCCAGGCAAAATAAAACCTTCCGTATCCGATGCGTTGGTTTGCCAGATCGATTTTATTGCGTCGTTTTCTAAAATGTTGAATCAGCCGGTGCCTGCAGGAGATGCCACAGACAGCAAAAATACGCTGGACGCCTTTTTAGGCAGATCTGCTCAAGGTCGTTCCGTGTTGGTGCAGCAAGGTGTCCGCCAGCTTACTATTGTTAAAGACGGGTGGAAATATATTGCGCCTAATGACGGACCTGCTAATACCCATCCGAAATTAACCAATATCGAAACGGGGAATTTGCCGGAACCACAATTATTCAATCTGAAAAATGATGTAGGGGAGCGCAACAACCTGGCGACGAAACACCCTGACAAAGTGAAGGAGTTGGCTGCATTGCTCGAGCAGATCAAAGCAGGGAAGTAAGAACATGCTATAATAAAGAAGGCGGCCCAACCGGCCGCCTTTTATTTTTCTTGTAGCGAATGTGTTTATACTCTTTCAAAATGGTTGAAGAAAAAGTCACCTTCAATCGCGGCGTTTTCATCGCTGTCACTTCCATGGATGGCATTTTCTTCGATTGAAGCAGCGAACACTTTGCGGATAGTTCCTTCTGCTGCATTGGCAGGGTTGGTGGCTCCGATCAGCTCGCGGAAAGCGGCTACTGCATTTTCCTTTTCCAAGATCGCAGCGATGATAGGACCACGGCTCATAAATTCTACCAGCTCGCCGAAGAAAGGTCTTTCTTTGTGGATGGCATAAAATTCACCAGCTTTTTCAGGAGAAAGCTTGGTAAGTTTTAAAGCGACCAGCTTGAACCCTTCTTTCGTGATACGATCTAAAATAGCCCCCGCATGCCCGTTTTCCATCGCATCAGGTTTGATCATCGTAAATGTACGGTTACTCATATATTCTTTTTTTGGGTCGCAAAGGTACAAAAACTAAATGTTTCCAGATGAGCTTAATTTGCCTATTTTTGCGCCTCTTGTGATGAAACCGTTATCAGACATATTTTATATGCTTGCGCAACCTTCAAAGGTGGCGGTCACGATGCATCAAAAGCCCGATGGGGACGCAATGGGCTCAGCCTTAGCCTTGTATAATTTTTTAAAGAAGCTGGGGCATGAGGTTACTGTCATTTCTCCGACCAATTGGGCCAGCTGGCTCAACTGGATGCCGGGTTGCGAAGGCGTATTGAATTTCGAGAAACACCAGGAAAGATCGTTAAAAGTGCTGCAGGATGCGCAGTATTTGTTTTGCCTGGACTTTAATATTTTTCACCGTACCAAAACGATGGCGCCCACCCTGGCCGCGCTGGACTGTGTGAAGGTGTTGATCGACCATCACGAGCAACCCGATGCACCGAGTTTCAATTTCGGAAAAAGCGATATCACAAAGAGCTCTACCTGCGAAATGGTGTATGACTTCATCGTAGCAAGCGGGCATGAGCGTTTGATCGATACAGCCATTGCGGAATGTCTTTATTCAGGAGTAGTTACCGATACGGGATCATTCAGGTTTTCATCCACCCATGCATCCGTGCATTTGATGGTGGCCCGGTTGATGGAGGCGGGCCTGAATCATACGCAGGTGCACAGTAACCTGTTCGACAATTTCCTGGAAAACAGGCTGCGCTTTATCGGTCATGTATTGAGCAACCGTATGGAATTCCTGTATGAATACAACACAGCGTTGATTGCAATTACGAAACAGGACTTGCTGAAATATGAAATAAAAACAGGCGATACAGAAGGGCTGGTCAATTTCCCGCTCAGCGTGCAAGGCATTAAAATGGTGGGCTTTGTTATAGACAGGGACGAAGAAAGGAAGTGGAGTTTCAGAAGCAAAGGCGATTTTGATTGCAATACTTTCGCGCGCCGGTATTTCAATGGCGGCGGACATTATAATGCCTCCGGTGGAAATTCAAAGGACAGCCTGCAGGAAACAGTGGCCTATTTCAAAGAAATGGTGAAAGAAAACGAGCATCTGCTGGCAGACCATGCAAGGTCATGATTATATCTTAAACAACAATAACAAATAACAAACAATGAAACGTTCACAAATCTTAGGCGCGTTGGCTTTTGTTGCAGTAGCATTTACGGCGTGCAAGAACAATGCTGATTTTAAAACCACCCCGGGCGGTTTACAGTATAAAATAATTGAAGGCAAAGGCGATCGTAAAGATTCATTAAAAAACGGACAGGCCGTAAGAGCTCATTTTACTTTCAGTATCAAAGGCTCAAAAGATACTGTTGTTGAAAACACTTATGACAAAATGCCTATCGTGATACCTATCCAGGACGTTCCGGATGGTGAAAATGCATACAGCCCCATTGCTGTTTTCAAACAATTAAGAAACGATGACAGCCTGGTTGTTGAGATGTATGTAGACTCTTTGATTATGAAAGGCCTGGCTAACCCTCAGCAGTTACCTCCTTTTATGAAAAGAGGTGATAAGCTTGTGTACACTTTTAAAGTATTAGGTGTGTATGCAGACGAAGCAGCCGCCAATGCAGTCACTCAGAAAGAAGAAATTGCGGCGTTAGAGAAATCCGGAGAAAAAGCAAAGCAGGATAAAGAGGTGAAAGATTATGTTACTTCAAAAGGATACACCGTTACCACCTCTCCCTTAGGAGCTACTGTGAAGATCGACCAGGCAGGTACCGGCGCTCAGGCAGCAGATGGCAAATTCTTAACAGTGAAGTATACCGGCAAATTGTTGGGTACCGACAGTACATTCGATTCAGGTGAAATTCCTGTTGAATTAGGCAAAGGTGGCTCTATCCCTGGTTTTGAAGATGGTCTGAAGCAATTCAAACAAGGTGGAAAAGGAACGATCTTTATCCCTGGCTACCTGGCTTACGGAAAAGACGGCAGGGGCGGCGCTTTCAAACCTTACCAACCGATGTACTTTGACGTAGAGATCGTTTCTGTAAGCGATTCTATGCCACAGCAAATGCAGATGCCGATGCAAATGCCAGGCGGTCCGCAATAAGTTGTGAGATGGCATAAAAGTCATCATTGAACCATTAGCAAAGCGGATGTTCAATTAGTAAACGAGGATACAAAGGGACCGGTATGATTAAATTATCAAATGAAAACTTTGATCATACCGGTTATCTGATAACAACCAGAACCAATAAAAAAGAACGAATGAAACATTTAAAAGTAGCAGCCGCGGTCATTTTTGCAGCGGTGACTTTTACTGCATGTAACAGTTATGAGACCAGCCCGAACGGGATCAAATATAAGATCTACGATGGCGGAAGTAAAGACAGCACCGAGGAGGGCGATGTGTTGAAAATGAACATGACGGTAGGCTTAAGCGGAAGCCGAGACACATTGCTGGCTGACACCTATGGTAAGATGCCTTTTTTTACACAAGTACAGGCTTTGCCTGCCGGGCAGCCGATGTATGATCCCCAGGAGCTTTTTGGAAAACTGAAGAAAGGGGACAGTTTGGTGGCGATTATGTATGTAGATTCTTTGATTACAAAAGGTATTGTACAGGAAGCTACGTTACCGCCCTACCTCAAAAAGGGAGATAAGATTACGTATACTTATAAAGTATTGGAGGTATTCAAATCTGACAGTTTAGGCCGTGCCGATTACGAAAAAGAAATGGAGAAAGAAGCAAAACGCTCCAAGGCTGAAATGGAAGTGAAGCAGAAGGCCGAGCTCGATTCCCTGAAAAAAGCGGGTGGTGTGGACAAGCAAAACAAGGAAGTAACTGACTACCTTTCTAAGAAGGGGATCACTGGTTATATCCAAACGCCAAAAGGCGTCTATGTGAAGATAGACAATCCCGGTACCGGTGCAGCTATTGCAGACGGAAAGTTTGTAACCGTAAAATATGACGGTAAGTACCTGGCTACCGACAGTTCATTCCAGAACAGCAGTTTCACAACACAAATTGCTGGACCCATGGGCAGCATCCCGGGTTTTGAAGACGGTCTGAAACAGTTTAAAGAAGGTGGTAAAGGTGTCATCTATATCCCCGGCTACCTCGCTTATGGCAGCACGCCACCTCCGGGTTCTCCGTTCAAGCCATTCGACGCTTTATACTTTGAAGTAGAGATACAAAAAGTAAGTGACACGGATCCTGCGATGGCTCCCCAGGCGCCTGCAGGGCATAGCGCGAATGATGGCCACGGTCATTAATTTTATTTAAATAGAACGAGAGTAAAGCCACTGCATTACGCGGTGGCTTTTGCTTTTATATTGTAGCAAAGCATTTCGTTGATAAAACCTCCCTGCCCCCTTCAAGAATGGGGGCTCCGTTCTTAAAACTTATGATTCTTCGTGCTGATCCATTGTTTTTTGGATGATCAATGAATCACGAAATATCCTATCTTTCAGGCTATTCCGGGGCGGTATCTTCCAGGTATGTGCTCACATCAACAAGGTCTACCAAAAATCAGCATCGTGAAGCTTAATTATTATCCGTTCGAGTTAAAATTCAGACATCCTTTCACTATTTCGAAAGGCACCAAAACGCATCAGCCCACGCTGATCGTGGAATTAGAACATTTTGGCGTCAAAGGATATGGGGAAGCTCCGGCGATTACTTATTATAATATTTCGGTTGCGGAGATGATGGCCGATCTCGAAGCGAAAAAACCGATGATCGAAAAATTTGCTTTTACAGAGCCCGACCGGTTCTGGCATTTTTTGCATCACCTGTTGCCGAGAAATCCCTTCCTCGTGTGCGCACTGGACATGGCCGCCTGGGATCTTTTCGGAAAAATATCGCGGAAACCGCTTTATAAAATGTGGCGGGGAGACATCACGAAAAGTCCGTTAACCGACTATACTATCGGGATCGATTCGGTTGAAAGGATGGTAGCAAAACTGAAAGAACGTCCCTGGCCCATTTACAAGATCAAAGTCGGCACAGCGGACGATATTTCCATTGTAGAAGCGCTGAGAGCCACCACCGATGCCACGCTGAGGGTAGACGCCAATGCAGGCTGGACGCTGGACACCGCGTTGCAGCTGATCCCGCGGCTCAAAGACCTCGGCGTCGAGCTTGTAGAGCAACCCCTGGCTAAAGAAGATGCAGAAGGCATGAAAGTGCTTTACCAGGAGTCCGCTTTACCCCTGATGGCCGACGAAAGCTGTGTGGCCGAAACGGATGTCGCCAAATGCGCTTCTTATTTTCATGGGATCAATATTAAGCTTACCAAGTGTAGCGGTATTACCCCCGCCTTGCGCATGATCTCCGAAGCACGCCGGCTAGGCCTTAAGATCATGATCGGATCGATGAATGAAAGCACCGTCGGCTCTGCGGCCATCGCCCATCTCGCTCCGTTAGTGGATTATGTGGACATGGACGGCCCGCTGCTCCTGGAAGAAGATGTAGCCACGGGCGTCAATTATGACAATGGCAAGATCCTTTATAACGGGCTGCCAGGGCTGGGGGTGGAGTATAAGGGGAAATTCAATATTTAGCCAACAGCAGGGTGGTGTTTGAACAAAGTAGTGTCAACCCTTTATGCTATCTCAGCTCTCATCAGAATATACGTGGGGAAACTCATTGAATACTCAAACCATCAGACCAGATTATGAAATTATGATGATTTTAAAAAAGTTTGGATAATCAAAAATGAACCTTATTTTTGTCTTTAATGAATTACCAAGACATAACAAGTAACTGCTTATAACGCTAATTGACTGCAAACCTATCTTGTTATCTTTATTGATTTGGACACGAGAGCCTGGTACGAGGGTTTTAAAATAATACTGCTAATCCTCATTTGTTTTTTAGTAAGTTCTTGATCTTGGTGTGACTAACACAATGTTTAGACTTATGACACGACTAACTGTAAAATGGATCGTTGCGATACTATCGCTGATCGTGCTGTGCCTGCTGGGCTACCTGTTTTTTTTCCAATCGAAGATAGCTTACATTGATTCAGCGAAATTGATGACGGGCTACAATGCAATGGCAAATGCGCGAAAAGAATACGACGCTAAAAACAAAACCTGGCAATCCAACATAGACTCTCTGACAAAGGATGTGCAGGATGCTATAACGAAGTATGAGAAGTCGATGGCTATTGGTACCGAAAAAGAAAAGCAGCTTGCCAAAGAATTCATCAACACTAAACAAAAACAATTGCGGGATTACCAGGCGGCTATTCACAAGAACGCAGCTCAGGAAGAACAGCAATTAACCCAAAATGTATTGACCACCGTTAACAGCTTCTTACAGCGATACGGGAAAAAACACCGGTACAAAATGATCCTGGTGGCTGCCAACGGTAATATTGCTTACGCAGATACTGATTTAGACATTACAGACGAAGTAGTTGAACAATTGAACCAGGAGTATGTGGTACCGGCTAAATAAACAACCGCGTTTTTTTATATATCTGTTCCTTTTGTTTTTAACAGCTTGTGGCCGTGCGGAAAACACGACGCTCAATGAGAAGGAACTGTTGGGATATATTAATGATAAGGACAATGGACTGGTGAAAGAACAAGAAGCCAATGGGACCAGCGTGAAGGTATCGTTTTTTCCGTCTTCTTTGTTGGTGCTGCAAGAGTTGAACAATGAAGAACACAAGGATAGTGCTACCATTAAACGGCTTGAAAAAAAATACAGCGACTACTATTACTTCAAAGCGAAATTCAGCAGAGATGGAAAAGAGGCTATTCGCCAGCTGGGAAGTTTTGGAAGGTATAGTGAAATGGTGCAGGTATTAGCATTTCGGATGCATGATTATATCAAACTGACTACATCCGACACAGACACTTTGCAGATGACAGATTATTTTTTTGACCAAACCTATGGTATGAGCGATGGCAACAATTTGCTATTGATTTTTAACAAGAAGGATCTAAAGCAAGCCAAAGCTTTTGACATCAGTATTGGCGAGTGTGGATTTGAAACGGGAACGTTGCGGTTTCACTTTAAAAAGGCAGCTATCGCTGATGTTCCCGGTTTAAACTACCTGGCAACCGCTGAAAACCAAAATTATAACAACGGACACTAACAGTTTATAATGATGAGAAAATCTATGATACACAAAGTAGCAGCGTTAACCTTGCTGCTTGTGTTAGCCAACAGTACTTTTACGCCGGGTGTGGCATATGCGTTGACGGCGGGCCCCACTTCTCCGGAGGCAACCAGTTTCGAGCCGGTAGATACGACGGATATGGTGAATTTGAACACAGGTTCGTTTACATACAATTTGCCGCTTTTGGAGGTGCCTGGACCGGAAGGAGGATATCCTTTATCCTTGTCTTATCATGCTGGCATCCAGCCCGATTTGGATGCAAGTTGGGTAGGTTTAGGTTGGACATTAAATCCGGGAGCTATTAACAGGAATGTGAATGGTATACCGGATGACTGGAATGGTGTGGATGGGTCCATCAGAGATTATTGGAGTGGAGGAGAGCAATGGACTGCCACTTTAGGCGTAGGATTAGGCTATGATGTTGCTTCGGTTACTGCTGCGTTAACTTTTGGCCATGACACGTACAAAGGATTTGGCGTTGGTGGATATATAGGTATCGGTGTTGGACTAGGTGGTAAAAGCTCTCCCTTATCTGCTAATGCTGGCGTTGGTGTTTCTCCCTGGGGAGATCCTTATGGTAATTTGGGGCTCAGTTTCGGCACTTCTTTTGACAACGGTTTGACTGGTTCAATAGGTCTAGGACTTTCGACTAATTTTCAATCTATTGGTGGAAGTATCGGCGGGGGAATAGGAGTAGCAGATAGAGACCCACAAGCAAATCCTAATAGTAAATTAAGTAAAACCACTAATAGCTCTATCCTGGGCGCCTCATTAAGTTCAGGCGGGAAACCCTCATTTGATATTGGTGGTATACGCGCTTCTATATCTAATAGTTCAGCTGGAAACATTTCCACCTCACAGTCCGGATTGACCGTAAACATTCCGGTTTGGGCAGGCGTAAACATAACACTTGGCTACGAAAAACAGAGGTATTGGTCAGATACAAGGCAGGACTTCAAAAGCTTCGGAAGCTATAATGACTATGTTAAACAGCCTCATCCCCAATATAACAGCGGATACTATATCACAGAGGATGACGTTCCTTATAACGCAGTTTACGATAGCTATTCAATGCTTGAGGGAGGGGAAAAAAATATCGTAGATAATCCCGATCCCAAGATGCAGCAGGGGGGCAGTTTCCCTGAGTTTGATCGATATGATGTATTGGCACAACCGATTAAAGTTTACTAAAACCGATGATCGCACTTACGTGCTGGAGTCGCTGGCAGAAGACGAAGAATTTGTCACCAAAGGTTCCAGTCGCTCCAATCCTAATTATACCATTGCCCGCACATTGCCTAAAGGCAATAGTAATGCGCCGGGGCGGTTATCTGTCGATACCGAACAGGTGGGAAATGAAAAATTGCTGAACATCAGCGCTACCAATACGCCGTTGAAGGAACTGGTGCGCAATATTTCCGAACAGGCGGGTGTAGCGTATTTTATCTATGCAGAGCTGGCTGGCAATGTTACCGCCGAAGCGCGCAACCTAACGTATCCCCAGGCACTTCAGAAAGTGTTGCTCGGTACGCCTTATTCCTTTGCCCGCGAGAATGATGTGTACATGATCGGAGAGCGGAATTTTGAAGGCATCAAAGGACAGCGCCTGGTTCAGTTATTTCACCGCAGTGTAGACTCCCTCGAATATTTTTTGCCTAATGATATGAAAAAAGATGTGACGATCAAAGAGTTCAGCGAGCTGAACGCTTTCCTGGTTACAGGATCTGAGCCCCAGATCAACAAGATCGAATCCCTGGTCAAACAGATCGACCGTAAAGTGCCCATGGTGACCATCGAGGTGATCATTATGGATGTAACAAAAGGCCGGACAACGGCTGCCGGCGTCAAAGCAGGTGTCGTAAGGGCTACAGACTCAACCAATATTCCTCTCCCGGGCGGCAGCATCTTAAACGGACTTGACTTTACGTTGAGTTCCAGGAGCATCAACCGCTTTATTGACCAGATCGGTTTGAATAATGTTTTCAACCTGGGTCATGTGACGCCCAGCTTTTACGTCACTTTACAGGCCATGGAGCAGTTGGAAAATGTAGAAGCCCGGCAAACACCGAAGCTGTCGACGCTCAATGGGCATGCCGCCAACCTGAGCATCGGAAGTACGCGGTATTACGCGGTATCTACGCAAAATACGGTGGGTTCCTTAACGCCTAATGTGATCACAACACAGCAGTTTTATCCCGTAGAAGCCAACCTGGCATTAACGATACGGCCGTTTGTCTCGGCGGATGAAGACGTGACGCTGAACATGGAGATGGACATTACCAATTTTACTGCCGAAACCAGCATCAATACACCGCCTCCCACATCCACCAGTAAGTTCAATTCCACGATTCGTGTGAAGAATGATGATATGGTATTATTGGGTGGCATTGAGCGAACAGAGAAAGGAGATAGTTCATCCGGCATTCCGTTCCTGTCGCGCATACCGGTACTGAAGTGGCTGTTCAGTTCCAGGACCAATCGCAATACAAAAGTGGTGTCGATCGTATTTATAAGACCTACTATTATTTATAATTAATCGTGTTCCGCTACATCCGAAATAACATCATTACCATTCGCCAGGCCATCGGCCTGGATATCCATTTTATGGAGGATGATAGCATGATCATTTCCGGAGTTCAACTGAAAGCTACCAAAGGCAAAGTTGAAAAGATAAAGCACTTCGAACGGATCCACACGTTTAAAGACCTCGCGGAAAAGCTGCCCAAAAATATTCCCGTCGCGGTGACGCTCAATGGCAAAGGCATTTTGCTCAGATCCAACAAGGGAAAGACCACCGATAACCTGATCAATAACCTGTTTCCCGGCGCCAATCCCCAGGATTTTATGTACACCGTGCACGACATTGAAGAAGTCGATCATCTCGTGTACGTTTCCCGGAAGTCTTTTATCGAACAGGTGGTAAAAGATCTGGCATCCTGCGGCATCCGGTTGATCTCATTGAGCCTGGGTACCGGTTCGCTCGATACCGTGCTTCCGTTTCTCAACAAATGGAGCATTGAAATAGATACGCCCACACTTCATATGGGCGTTAACGACCGGACGATCCTTTCCGTAAAGCAACAGCAATACGGGCAAGCCACTTACAATGAGCTGGAAATAGGAGAGGACCGCTACCGGACCAACCATATTCTGGCCCTGGGCAATGCACTGGGAATATTATCTGCGCCGGCCGACCGGGTGCACAGTGATATCGCCACCCATGAGATCAGCTACCTGCAAAAGGACTTTGTTTATTATAAATTGTTTCAATTTAGCGGTTGGGCGGTATTGACCACGACCCTCGCTTTATTACTGATCAACTTTTTTGTGTTTAATAGTTATTTCAATAAAAATAAAGAGCTGGTACAAACGAACGATTTGACCAATGCCAGGGCGGATCATGACCTGGCTGAAAATGCGCGGCTGGATTCTTCGTATACTTTTTTTATGAAGTCTGGCTGGAATAAAGCATCCAGGAACGGGTTCTATATCGACCGTGTAGCTGCTCTAGTGCCGCCGTCTGTCAGCCTCACTAATCTGCAGGTGGCGCCTTTGCAGGAAAGCGTGGGGGTAAACGACTTTATTTTCAATACGGGTAAACTATTGGTATCAGGCATATCTATGGATCCGACAGAATTAGAAACTTTTAGCCGTGCGATCAAAAATATTCCGGGAGTCCAGGCCGCTGCGATGAAAAGCTATTTATATAAAGCTGAACTGATGGCAGCGACATTTACCATCGAGATCACGACAGAAGGCTAACATCATAATATGTTGAAAAAGTTTGACATACTGCAAAAGAACGACTACCGGAGCAAACTAAGGTTATTGCTCTGGTCGTTATTGCCTTTGTTTCTTGTCTGTTACCTGCTGGCATTTAAAAAGACTTTTAGCACCATCAGTACTTACAATAAGAATGTCGTTCTGGCGCAGCAAAGCAGCCTGAGGCAGGATAGTGCTTCAGTATATGATGCCAAGCTAAGCGTGATCAACAGCTGGAAAACGCAGTATTTACTGGATAGCGGGGTGATGGATGCCAATATCATTGCAAGGGTTAATTTAAACTGTGATGAGCTCGGGCTGAATTTCAATGAATACAAGCCGCTTGGGTCGAGTAGCCAGGGGGTGTGGACGAGGATGATGACGGTTGAAGGGAATTTCAAAAGCATGTTGCAGCTGATCCATCAATTGGAACAGGTAGACAAGATCTGCAGGATCGCATCCATCAACTTTCAGAAACAAAAAGCTGCGCAGGACGAAGAGGGTTTGCTGACGTGTAGTTTATATATCCAGAACGTAATAAAAAAATAGAATAATCATTTGTTATTTCAAAAAGTGACAGATGATCACGGATAGGTCGCAAAGGTTGAGTCATATGCTTCGCAAATCAGGAGCGCAAAGTTTGCCTTTGGCAAAAAATAATAAAAGCAACGCCTGTTCGATGATCAGGCGCCATCAAAAAATAGTCTGTTATGTGGGATCGTATAAAAATGTTTAGTCTGTTCTGTTCGATAGCTCTGGGCTGGTGCAGCTGTGAAGAGGTCCTGGTGAAAGACCTGTCACGTGAAAGGATCATATTGGTGGCGCCTACGGATCATGCTGTTAGTGCTGATACGACACAGCAGTTTGCCTGGGAACATACCGCCTCCCTGGCAGATTACCAGGTACAGATCGTACATCCGCGATTTGATTCGATTGCCGTGTTGGTGGAGGATACGATCCTTTCGGATAATTTGCTGAAAGTAAAGCTGCAGAACGGACGGCAATACCAATGGCGCGTTAGGGCGATCAACAGTAGTTCCGGTAGTCCTTACAGTAATCCGAGGACATTGACGATTCAATAAAATTATTAACATCAAGTGAAGAATAACCCCAATACAAAATATGTATTACTCGGATTGGTAGCGCTGATCTGGGGGGTGATTATTTATAAAGTGATCAAAGGGCTGAGCGGCGATGATATCACTGTCCCGGTAACCACCGCAAAACCGGTGGTTAAGCCCGATGCGGACAGCACCTACCATATACTTACTGCCGAATACAGCGACCCTTTTGCTAATGATATGATCATTGAAGAGGATACGGTTATGGACCAGGCTGCTAACAGCGCAGCTGTTGAATCTCAGCCGCCGCCTGCTTATGTTCCGCCACCACCGCAGGAGCCACCTCCTTCGATCAAGTACAACGGGTACATTTATAATCCTGTCACCAGAAAAAAAACGGCCTTAATTACTTTTAATGGCCAGACCATGGTCGTGGGTGTTGCAGACAAGCTGGACGACAAAACCAGGATCGTGAAGATCGACGATATACAGCTGGTAGTGAGCTTCAAGGGTGAGCGGATGATCATCGGCATAGGTGGATAAATGTTGTTGAAAGAGAAACCAAAACTAAAAAATATGAAAAAAACTGTTTCCCTGATTATGTGCCTCACATTGTTGATGGCCGGTTTTATTGCTCAAGGCCAAAATGCAACGAGACTGGTGATGCAGGATACGAGGGGGACCAATGCGCTTCCGGGAGCCTATCAGAGAGGCGTCACAGCGGAATTCAAAGAGCGGGATAGCATCGGTGGCCCCTCCGTGAGCAGCAGGTTTGGCGGACTTCTCACCGTTGCACCCTGGACCGATGCAACAGGAGGGAAGCACTACCAGCTATTTTTCAATGGCTCCGGGATTCACTACAGGCAAGGCTTATACGGGCAACCTTCATGGGAGTCGTGGCAAAAATTGATAATGGAAAATGCCACGGGCGATGTGGGTATCGGTACGAGCGCACCAACATCGAGATTGTCAATCAATGCTGGTGTCAATAAAAACAGTATTGAAATAATGGGAGGAAATTACTCAGGGCAATCCGTTTCTTATAATTTCCCGGCGTTAAGTTTCTATTCAACCGTAAATGCTATCAGATCTGCGGTGCCAACCTCGGAAATCCGCTTCGTTGATCGACCCGGGACCTACGGTTATGCTGAAAATGTCAGAACATCTGACATACAGTTTTACACGGCAAAAAACTGGGATGGAAATAACTACACTCATGTACCTTCTCTTACGATGATCATTAAATCTAATCAGAGTGGAGGAAGCGTCGGTATTGGCACTGCATCCATTCCAGAGGGATACAGGCTGGCTGTAGCAGGCAAAGCCATTGCCGAAGAGTTAAAGGTTAAGCTCCAATCATCGGGTTGGCCGGATTATGTATTCCAACCATCTTATCACCTGATGCCGTTAAAGCAGGTGGCGCAATATATTGAGGAAAAGGGTCATTTACCTGAGGTTCCTACAGCCGAAGAGGTCAGTAAACAGGGGATTTCGGTGGGCAGTAACCAGGCGCTTTTATTGAAGAAGATTGAAGAGCTCACTTTATACATTATCGAGCAAGATAAGAAATTAGAAAGCCTGACTGAAGAGGTAAGAAGCCTCAAGAGTGCTGAAAAAGATTGAGCAGCTGACATTACATCTTATCGATCTGAAGAAACAGGTGCAGGAGCTGGAAGCTAAACAAAACGGAAAGACAAAAAAACGACAATACAAAACTCAAAAACGTATTAGAAATAGTAATCGTTAGGCAACCATGAAAAAAACAATTTCTACCTGCTATTTAAGTCTACTTACTAGTATTGTAATAGGTCAAACGAATACGTTCCCTGCGTCAGGGAATGTTGGTATAGGAACAAATGCCCCTAATACAAATTTAAGCGTTAAAGGCGGCGTTTCAATTCAATCAGAGGTGACTAATACTGACGAGCGTCCTGCCGTTTCAGCCGGTACTATTCCTGGTGAATTGCGCGGCATCAGTAAGACAGCGGCGAGTTACGATGATGGTTTTTTACGATTGAGCGCCGGAGGAGGCACAAATGCCGGAACCAAGAGTTTTATTGATTTTTCGGGCTATACGACAACGACTACCACCGGAGATCGGTATCAAAACATTACCATGGGAACCTCTGGTGTAGAAAGATTGAGAATAAACCACAACGGAAATATTGGTATAGGCACCACAACTCCAATGACCGGCACCAATAATATAGGATTACAAATAAGCAAGGGAAATCATTCAACCATCATATTAGGAGATCCGGTTGGCGGGTATGGCGGCTTCTTGCAAACTACTGACAATAGACATCGCGTTTTTATTGGTGCTAATCTGTACGACGACTTCACCGCCTCCTGGAAACATGTCCAGGAAGGAAAAGGTGGTGCTGGCATTAGTATCATGGCGGACGAAGGTAGCTGGGGGACCGAAATAGGCTTTTATTTAGGTACTCCGGCTTACGTAGACAATAAGAAGGTTGTATTTAAGTCAAATGGCAATGTAGGCATAGGTACGAATACCCCGACAGAAAAACTTTCCGTCAAAGGAAAAATAAGAGCGCAGGAACTGAAAGTGGAAGCCCCGGGAAGTGCCTGGCCCGATTATGTATTCGACTCCAGCTACGAACTCCCTGCATTATCTGAAACGGAACAATTTATTAAAACAAACAAACACTTACCCGGCGTGCCGACAGCAAAGGAAGTGGCCGCGGAGGGCCTGGAGCTGGGACAAAACCAGGCGCTCCTGCTCAAGAAAATTGAGGAGCTCACACTGTATATCATTGAGCAGGATAAGAAGATGAACAGCTACCGGGACGCGTTGACGGAAGTAAGAAAGGAATTGGCTGATCTTAAAGATACCACTATCAAAAAATACCCTTATACATTAAACAACAAATTATGACTACAAAAACATTCTTGGCCATAGGCCTGTTGTGTCTCTGCATTTCAATGGACACGAACGCGCAAAATTTATTAAATGTGGGGGAGTGGGTGCCCGGGAGCGGCGGAACTACATCATTTAACGTAAATGGCCTGGCAAGCGAGAATTCGCGGGAATGGGGCATTGCCTCTGACGGATCCCGGGCTGTTTTATGGAAAGCCGCTCCCTCAGGCGATGGTAACGCTGACGGCGGCTGGAATGCAGCACCGGTTAGCATAAATCACGAGTCCATGTATCGTTTCAGCGTATGGATAAAAAAGATGTCAGCTTCGGGAACAACTTATTTCGGATGCTCCAGCGGCACCGCTTTAGTCAATAACCTGGCAGGGGTATCGCAGGGTAACCCTTATTTTTGGTTTGGAGGTTTACCCAAACTTAATCACTGGTACCTGCTTGTAGGTTATATACATGGTTCCGGTGACACGTCCACCGTAAGTCTGGGAGGTATCTACGACGGCGCTACCGGAGTAAAAGTGCTAAACGCTACCGATTTTAAATTTAAGTCAACAACGACAGCCATCTTTCATAGGAGTTATTTATTCTATGATAACAGCACCACGAACCACCAATATTTTTATGGCCCCCGCCTCGAGATGGTCAATGGCAACGAACCCTCGGTGGCAACATTACTCGGGGTTTCTCAGGGAACCGGCGCTTCCGGTTATGTGTCGACGCTTGGCGTAGGGACCACAACGATTCCTTCTCAATACAAATTGGCA
Organism: Niabella sp. ZPM-14; assembly: GCF_055693045.2. Taxonomy (NCBI): domain Bacteria; kingdom Pseudomonadati; phylum Bacteroidota; class Chitinophagia; order Chitinophagales; family Chitinophagaceae; genus Niabella; species Niabella sp. ZPM-14. The sequence continues at coordinate 282,876 of NZ_CM181148.1, read as the reverse complement.
GTGGGTGGTAAGGCTATCGCCGAGGAAATTAAAGTGAAGTTGCAATCATCGGGTTGGCCCGACTACGTCTTCGATTCCACCTATCAACTGGCACCCTTAACAGAGACCGCTGAATTCATCAAAGATCACAAGCATTTGCCTGGCATTCCATCCGCTAAAGAAGTTGGCGAAAAAGGCATAGAACTTGGAAACAACCAGGCGCTTCTGCTTAAGAAAATAGAAGAGCTCACACTGTATATCATTGAGCAAGACAAACAAATCAGAAATTATCATGAACGACTGAATCAATTGACCCAGGCTTTGCAAACCCTGCAATCCAAACCCAAAGCGGCTGAGGGTCAACATTGATCAGGTTCCAACTAGGCTGGGCACAAACCTCTTTGTTAGAGCTCTTGGATCGGGTCGTTTGATGGCAGGGATTTTGACTAATACTATAAATGACCATACTTTTAACCGGAGCCACGGGTTATATTGGAAAAAGACTATTGATTCAGTTGCTCAAAGAAGGGCACCAGGTTGTCTGCGCTGTGAGAGACAAGCGGCGCTTACATACGGATCGGTACGAAAATGCTAAAGGGAATATTACCGTCATCGAATGCGACTTCCTGAAGCCAGAAACGCTTCGCAGCATCCCGCGGGATATTGAAGTAGCCTATTACATGATTCATTCGCTGGCCGAAGGCGGGGATTTCAGCAAAACGGAAAAACAAAGTGCTGAGAACTTCAGAAAGGCGTTGGAAGCCACGGAGGCGAAACAGGTGATTTACCTGACAGGCATTGTCAACGAAGAGAAATTGTCCAGGCATCTTCAATCCAGGAAGGATGTTGAAGAAGCTTTGAGCAGTGAACGCTATGCATTGACCGCATTACGGGCAGGCATCATTGTGGGATCAGGAAGCGCTTCTTTCGAGATCATTCGGGACCTGGTCGAAAAGCTGCCGGTTATGATCGCACCCAAATGGATCGAGACCCGGTGTCAGCCCATCGCCATCCGGAACGTTATTGAGTTTTTAACGCGCGTAAAAGGCGACCCGTCTACCTTCCACAAAAATTTCGACATTGCCGGGAAACAGGTCCTGACCTATAAGCAAATGTTACTTACCTACGGCAAAGTGCGTGGTCTTAGCAGAAGGATTATCACCGTTCCGGTTTTCACGCCGCGTTTATCTTCTTACTGGCTCTACTTCATCACTTCGACCAGTTACACCCTTGCAAAGAACCTGGTAGAAAGCATGAAGGTGGATGTAGTAGCCCGCCCCAATCAGCTGGCAGAGCAGCTTGGTATTGAGCTGATCAGTTATGAAACGGCCATCCGGTTGGCTTTTGACAAGATCGAGCAGGATGACGTCTCTTCCAGCTGGTACGATTCGTTTTCTAATGCCTTTCACGACCGGAATGTGTGGCAATATCTCGAGGTTCCCGATAAAGGCTGTTTCAAGGACACGAAAACCCGCAAGATCACGGATGAAAATATAACCTTGGATAAGATCTTCGGCATAGGAGGGGCAACGGGTTGGTATTCGCCCTCCGTATTGTGGCGGCTCAGGGGTTTGCTGGACAAGTTGTTTGGCGGCGTGGGTATCAGCAGGGGCCGCCGGAGCAAAAAGGCGCTCGAAGCCGGCGATTCCGTCGATTTCTGGAGGGTGCTATACTCCGGCAGGGAAGAAAAGCGGCTGCTGTTATTTGCAGAAATGAAAATGCCCGGGGAAGCATGGCTGGAGTTCAAGATTGATGAGCAACAGCGTCTTGTGCAGACAGCTACCTTCAGGCCCAGCGGCATCGCCGGAAGACTTTACTGGTACGCCGTGTACCCGTTTCATTTTTTTGTCTTTAATTCCATGATCGATCAGCTGGTCAGCACAGAATGAAGAAGGGGCCGGATGATCGTGTCACTGAGGAAGCATTAATTTTTCACTGTTAACCCGCCAAATTAGACGATAAAGTGTAATTTTATGCAAATGAAAAAAATACTGGTGATCGATGACGATGCTGATATCCTAGAACTGCTGCAAATCATTTTTCAGGATTCGGGTTATGAAGTAGTATTGTCGCTGGTGACGTTGGACACCGAATATATTTCCGTGCTGCACCCCGACCTCATTTTGCTCGACGTCAGGATTAACGGCGTGAAGCGGGGCGGTGCCGAGATGTGTAAACAACTGAAAGCCGACCAGCGTACTTCAGGCGTTCCCGTCATCCTCTTGTCTTCCGAACATGATCTCAAAACGATTGCAGACGGCTGTAAGGCAGACAATTATATCAGCAAACCGTTTAATGTTCTTAACCTGTTGTCTGAAGTAAAACGGTATATTGCATAAAATTATAGCACTACATGACCCCGCAACCAAAAATCAACGTCAATATCGACGAACTGGAATTATTTTTCATACAGCACCTTAATAAAGTGTATTCTGCAAAATCGCTCCTGGTAGATGAGCTTCCCGAAATCCAGGACCATGCTCATTTCCTGGATCTTAAAAACGCCATCCAGGAAACCATCGAGATGGTGAAAAAGCAGATAGGAAGGATGGACGAAATCTATCAGCTGCTTGAAGTAAATAGCGCTAAAGCTGATGCAGGCGGACTCAAAGGGTTGATCGAAGACTCTTTTCATGACATTAAATTCCACAGTCATAATGACGAGCTCAGGGACATGTCTATTTTATTCTATCTGCAAAATATAGAAAGTATAGAAATGGCTTCTTTCCAGATTCTCCAGATGCTGGCTGTTAAGTTAAAAAATGACCGGATTAAGACGCTGATCAAAAAAAATTACGATGATGCCAAGGCCGAACGTACACTCTACCTGCTGATCACCGCGAAATATATTTCCACCGTATAAATAACCGGAGTATTGGTTTTTATTTGATACAGAAAACCGTTATGCCGGGTTAATAATTTGCGTTGCACCGTTAATGGGAATACGACATCATTAAGTCACCGTCATTACGAACGGAGTGAAGCGGAGTTCCTGTCCCCGTCCGTCTTGACGGGTGGACGCTCGTTTTTGGGAAGCGTTTAGTCAAAACGATCTTTTGATCGGACTCATTTCAATCATTTTGCACAAAAGCACTTTCCCGATAGGCGGTAGCCATTGAACGGTGATGGGCATTTGTTTTAAATGAAAACGGCTAGTAGAAACTAGCCGTTTTTTCGAAAACTATGCTGTAGAACTAATTGACATTAATACTGCTGTGGCTCACCCTCCGACGCTTTACCTTGCTTCCGTTCACGTTACCCCGCATCGTGCTTTCTCATCATTTTCAAGAGTTATGCCGAAACAAAACGGTCCCTCACTACTTTTAGTAAGTGTGACCACAAAAGACCCGGTTTCCCTATTAAACATAGCTTTATAAGCGATAAGATTGTGTTTTTCCGCAGAGAGACGATGTTGAACGGATCAACGGGAGCCCTGTATCCGTAGAAAAAAAGTACCATAGTTGGGCAAATTCGACTACAATAAACGCGTTCAAACTATGCGTTGAAGCGCTTTAAAGACATGGCTTCATCTTTGAAGCCCCTCTTACATGAATTTGCAGAACCACAGAAGGATCAAAATCTTTACCTGGCACGTGCATGGAAGCTACCTGTATTATCTTTCTCTCGGCCCTTTAGAAATCTATATCCCGGTAAAAGAGGAGCGCTCTGAAGGCTATTATGGTCGTGGTGAAACCTTTCCTTTCCGGGACAATGTCATCGAAGTAGACGCAGACAGTGTGAAAGATCTGGACTTTGATGTCATCTTATACCAGTCATTTAAAAATTATCAGCAGGATCAGTTTGAGGTGTTGTCTTCACGACAGCGCACCTTGCCCCGCATCTACCTGGAACATAACACGCCGCATCTCGGAGCGGCTACCACACCTCATTACGTGAACGACCCGCAAATATTGCTTGTGCATGTCACGCAATATAACCGCCTCATGTGGGATAATCATGCTACACCCACCATGGTGATACCCCATGGCGTTCCCGAAACCAGTATTCCTTATACAGGGGAACTGGCTAAAGGCTTTGTGGCGATCAATCACCTTCCGTCGCGCGGACGCGTGTTGGGGTGGGATGTGTTTCGCCAGGTGACCCGGTCCGTGCCGATCGATCTGGCAGGAATGGGCAATGAGGGCCATGGCATAGGCGAAGTATTGCATCCCCGGCTTCCGGAAGTGCGCAACCGGTATCGGTTCCTGTTTCATCCCGTGCGCCACACCAGCCTCGCGCTTGCGGTGTGCGAAGCCATGATGGCCGGCATGCCCGTTGTCGGGCTGGCAACCACCGAGCTGGTGATGGCGATCGAAAACGGACGCAACGGGTTTATCAGCACCGACATAGACGCATTGATCACACATATGCAACAGTTGCTGGAAGATCGCCGGTATGCCGCGCAAATAGGCCGTTCCGCCCGGGAAACGGCCAGCAGCCTGTGGAACATGGACCAGTTTGTCCGTAATTGGGAACAGGCGTTCGAGCATTGTCGCAGCATCAACAATAAATATGAAGCAGCACTGCTGAATCATTAATTCCCGATAAATACTTATCGCTGGCTCATGAATGACCGGGCGCCTCAGGGCTCAAGTGACCTTAAAAAACAACATAAAAAAATCAACACATGAAAAAAAGAGTAGCTTTTATTAGTGACCACGCTTCACCTCTGGCATCGTTGGGACAGGTGGATTGTGGCGGGCAGAATGTGTATGTAAAAGAATTAATAAAAGAACTGGCCAGGTCAGGATGGGAGGTAGATGTATACACCCGCTGGGACGATCCGTCTATGCCATTTACCTTGCGGATGGGTGAGCATATCCGTTTGATCCATATGCCTGCAGGCCCCAAAAAATACGTGCCCAAGGAGCAACTGTTGCCCTTTATGGACGAGTTTGCCAATAACATGATCAGCTATGTAACGGAAAAAAATATTGAGTATGACATCGTACACGCCAACTTTTTCATGAGTGGCCATGTCGCCACGAAGCTGAAGTCTGCACTTGGTATTCCTTTCGTGATCACCTTCCATGCGTTGGGGAAGATTCGCCAATTGCACCAGGGCGCCAGCGATGGTTTTCCGAAAGAGCGGATCGCCATTGAACAGCAAATAGTCGATGAGGCCGACGCCATTATTGCGGAATGCCCTCAGGATGAAAAAGACCTGGTGGCGCATTATTCAGCGCCCCGGCATAAGATCACCATTGTTCCCTGCGGCGTAGACACCCGTAGCTTTTTTAATGCGGGGAAAGCTGCGAGCCGCGAACGTTTAAACATTTCGGTCAACGATTTCGTGATATTGCAACTCGGACGGATCGTGCCGAGGAAGGGGATCGAGAACGTCATTCGTGCCGTAAAGATCGCCGCCGCCACCGGGCTTAGATGCCACCTCGTTGTGGTTGGCGGGGAGAAAGATAGTAATCCTGAATTGCGCCGTCTTCAGCAGCTCTGCCGCAATCATCATTTCAGCAGTTCGGTAACCTTCACAGGATTGAAGAGCCAGAACGAGCTCCGGTATTATTACTCAGCTGCCGACGTTTTTGTCACCACACCCTGGTACGAACCTTTCGGCATCACGCCCCTGGAAGCTATGGCTTGTGAAACCGCCGTGATCGGTGCTCGTGTAGGCGGCATTCAATACAGCGTTAAAGAAAAAGAAACCGGCTTGCTGGTACCTCCCGAAGATCCCGAAGCTTTAGCCGCGGCCATATTACGACTGGCCAAAGACCCTTCCACCCGCATGCGCATGGGCAAAAACGGCTTGGCCCGCGTGCGCACTTTGTTCACCTGGGATCGCGTTGCGGAACGTGTAACGGCCCTGTACGACGCCACCTGTCACAGGGAGTCCGTGCTGCAGGTGCCTGTAAGAACGATTCCCCTGGAAAAGAAAAAAGCCATTTTTTTACCCCGTCTCGGAACCAGTAGTATGTAATCATGGGAACACATCCGGCCATATTTTTAGATAAAGATGGGACGATCCTGAAAGACGTGCCCTATAATGTCGATATACAAAAGGTTGAATTCAATCACGGCGTAGCAGCGTTTGCGCAATCCATGAAACAGCTGGGTTACAAACTGATCCTCGTGTCCAACCAACCAGGTCTCGCACTGGGTTATTACCAGGAGCAGGATTTTCTGAAAGTATGCCAACACATGGATGAGTTGGGGCTATCCCTTGACGGCGTATACTATTGCCCACACCAGGCCGGTGACAGATCGCATCCGCATTGCGCCTGCAGAAAGCCACAACCTGGTCTTTTGCTCGATGCGGCCCGCGAACATGACATCGACTTGGATCAGTCCTGGATGATCGGCGATATCCTCGATGATATAGAAGCCGGCGCCAGGGCGGGTTGTCAAACGATCCTCTTTAACAGCGGTGGTGAGACGCAATGGGAACTGGGCCCTTTCAGAATACCAGACTTCGAGATAACGGATTTTGAAGAAGCGCAGGAGATCATTCTCAGCGCTGCCACGAAAACGATCAACCATGATTTGTCCTGATAAAATCAAACGCATCTTATGTATCCGGCCCGACAATATGGGTGACATTATCATGAACACGCCGGCCATCAGGGCCCTCAAGACCACCTTCAATGCGACAGTGACATTGCTGGCCTCCTCCGAAGGGGCACCCATTGCTCCGTTTATTCTCGATATAGACGAAACGATCACCGCCAATGTGCCGTGGGTGAAACATACCGGTACCGCTTGTTCTATGGAAGCTTTGGCAGCGACCTTGCGCGCCCGGCAGTTTGATATGGCAGTCATCTTCACGGTGTTCAGCCAGAACCCGCTCCCCGCGGCCCTTCTGGCGTTTATGGCAGGTATACCGGTAAGATTGGCCTATTGCAGGGAGAACCCCTATGACCTGCTGACCCACTGGCTCCCGGAAGATGAACCGTTCAGCCTCGTGCGCCACCAGGTAGAGCGTGACCTCGACCTGGTAAAGATGGTGGGCGCTCATAACCATGACCCTTCGTTAATCGTATCTTATCCCGCTGCTTCAAAAAGATCATCGCAGGAAAAATTAAAGAAAGCCGGTATATCGGCTCGTCGACCCATTTGGGTGATGCATCCTGCAACAGCCGATAAAAAAAGAAGATATGCCACAGCCGACTGGATCTCCATCGGGAAGGAAGCATTAAAAAAATGGGATATTACACTGTTGATTTCCGGCAGCAAAGCAGAGCAGGCCTACACCAATACGATTGCAGAAATGATCGATGATGACCGATGCATATCCGTAGCAGGCCATCTGGAGCTGGGCGAGTTTATCGCCTTGCTCGACGAGGCGGCGCTGCTCATCAGTGTGAACTCCGTTCCGATCCACCTCGCAGCTGCGCTACAGAAAAAAGTAGTAGTGACCTATGCCAAAACCAACCCGCAACATACGCCCTGGCGAAGCCCTGCACGCGTTCTGTACTTTGATGTTCCCGGCCGGCTCCACAGTCAAAACCGGATACTCACCGAGCTTTTACAACGCTATCAATGGGAGGGAGAGGCGGCCAGCGTGGCCAATGTAATTCAGGCTTGTGAGGAAATGATCACCTACAGAAAAAGTTCATTTGCTGCCGAAAGTACCGCCTGATAGTCATTCGTTTTCAGCCAGTCAATAGTATGGTGCAGCTCCCGATTCAAGGGTCCCCACCGGTGTGGCTCACCATCCATACTAATGATAACGCTTTTCGTACCCAATGCAGCGCTCAGATGCGAAACACCCGTGCAATTACAGATCAGGCCGGAAGACCGCCGCAGAAGAAGGGCCAGGCTGCCCAAAGTGGTTCTACCTGCAAGGTCTGTTGCCTTATTTTTTAAAACTGCGTTGATCTTTCCTGTGAGGACGGATTCCTGGCCGGTCCCCGTCAATACAATATGAAATCCGCGTTCTGCAAAGTGTGTTGCTATCCGGGAAAAATGGGTGACGGGCCATTGCCGGCTGCTATCTGCAGAACCGGGATGGATACAAATGAAGGGCGTTTCCGGTATCCCGGTGAGCGCCTCGAATTCCTCCTGATCGGCGGATGTTACAGGGAAATCGATATGATCTCCATCGTGGGGAACATTCAGGAAGTTGAGCAAAGTCAGGTGCCGGTGAATCTCGTGCAGTTGGTCAGGGTATTCGAGAAAATTTTTAGAATAGGCCGTGCCGTTTTCCTTCAGATAAAAACCAGCCAGGTACCGCGGATGGTATTGATCCAGCATTTCATTTACAATGGTGCCGTTGCCCTGCATTTGTAAAAGCAGATCGATCTTTCTGCGTCGCATATCGCCTGCAAAACGTTCGCTGAGTTCAGGCACATAGGGCTGTTCTGGCAGCCCCTGGTAACCCGGAAAGTGGATGAACTCGTCAAAATATTCATGATACCGCGCCACAAACCCTGAAGCCCAGGGTAAACCGAGCAGGGAAATATGCGCTTTTGGAAAAGATCTTCTCAATGCCCGGAAGGCCGGCACACTGCAAAGCAGGTCCCCCAGCTTCAGCGCTCTGAAAATAACGATATTCATAATCCTAATTCGGTGCTTTGATATTTTTAAACTTCAACCGGCCATACCAGTTCCAGTAGATCGACAGGAAAGGAATGATGGCGGAAGTCACGACCATTTCAGACACATGGCTCAACCGGTGACTGGTATCTGCCAGCCGCTTATAGCTCAGCCAGATCAGCATCACCAGCGAAATGCCAAGCGAAACCATACTAAACACCGGCAGTTGCAGCAGTGCAAAGATCAGCGCCGCCAGAACTCCGAAGGCGATGAAATAGTAGGTAAGGGGAATCCGGTCCCGGATATACAATTTATAATAAGAAGGATATTTTTTATAGAGCAATGCGTTATACATCGACTTCCTTTGCTCTTTGATGCAAACGCCCCATTTGGCATTGCGCACTGGATGAACCACCAGGGCGTGAGACAGGTAATGAGGCTCCATGCCGGCCGTTCTAAATGCGAACTCGAGGTCACTGTCTTCGCGCCAGGCCATTTTGTAGCGTTCGTCAAAACCATCAATAGCTTCCAATGCGGCTCTCTTACAAGCCAGGTTGGCGGTTACAAAGACATGCTCCTCCAGGCGTGCCGTAACCCGTTCGAAATCGGTAGGCCGTTCAGAGATCGGAACCATAATACGGCCATACGCCACATCACAATGCGAATGCTGAAATGCCTTAACAACATGAGTCAGCCAATCCCTGTCAGGTATACAATCATCATCCGTAAAAGCGATGATCGGGCCACGCGCCCGTTGCCAGCCTACATTACGCGCAGCCGCCGGACCCGCATGCCGGGACAGACAGGTGTAATGAAGGTTCATCAATTGCTGCTTCTGCATTGACGTGATATACTGCGACAAGGGCAGGAAAGGGCCGTCATTGACGACGATGACCTCGTACAAACGCTTATCGAGGCTTTGAACGCTGAGCGCTTCGAGGCATCGCGTTAAATAGGCCGATCTGTTATAGGTCGGAATGACAACTGAAACCAGGATGTCTGCTTCTTTCATAGCGCCGGTGTTTGAACGTGAAAAGGTAAAGTATTGAATGGGTACGAAGGTTTATAATGGTGACTTACTGATGTGATAACGGCCAATGATCAGGTCATCAAACGGGGTCGACCAGAAGCATTCTATCGCATCCCTCGGCTGGCACACGATCGGCTTACCCAATGAATTGAAGGAAGTATTGACCAGTATCGGCACGCCGGTCAGCTCATTAAACGCTGACAATACATCGTGATAATCCGCATGCTGGGCGCGGTTGATGGTTTGTATCCTTGCCGTTCCGTCTACGTGCGTAACAGCGGGGATCAGGCTCTTTTTATCGTCTTTGACCCGGAAGGTAAACAGCATGTAGGGCGAGGTCCTTGCGTTCTCAAACCATTCCGACGCATGCGCTTCCAATACCACCGGCGCCACGGGCCGGAAATCTTCCCGGTCTTTCAGGATATTCAGGCGGTTCTGCATGTTTGGATCAATGGGCGACGCCAGGATCGAGCGCGAGCCCAGGGCCCGCGGACCGTATTCCATGCGGCCCTGGAACCAGCCGATGATGCGGTTTTGGGCCAGCAGTGCGGCCGTATCCCGGGCCACGTGATCCAACTTTTTATAAGGGATCTTATTGAGCTCTAAAAACTGTTCTATTTCTGCGTCGTTAAATTCGGGACCCCAATATGCGTGGTTCATCTCAAAAGGACGGGAAGTCTCAGGTTGTTCGCGCGATGCGGTCCACATCGCGGCGCCCAGCGCTGTTCCGGCATCGCCGGCAGCGGGCTGCACCCACACGTCTTCAAATACGCCGCTGTCCCGGATATATGAGTTCAACACACAATTGAGGGCAACGCCACCGGCCATGGTCAGCTTTTTCAGACCAGTGGTTTGCCGCAACCATTTACAAAGTTCCAGCACCTTTTCCTGCAACACTTCCTGCAGCGAACGGGCTATATTAAAATGATGTTCTGTAAACGGATCGCCGTGTTGTCTCCGCGGCCCAAGGAAAGTATTCAGGTCTTTTTCATGGATCAGGTAACGGCCGTCCTCCAGGATCTCGATCATGTTTCGGAATTCAGATAGGAAAACAGGGCGGCCGAAAGAGGCCAGCGCCATCACCCGGTATTCATCCGAGGAATGAAGAAATCCCAGATGGGTAGTGATCTTTTCGTACAGAATGCCCAGCGAATGTGGCATATCCACCTGGGACAATCTTTCGATATCATTGCCTCTTCCGATGCTGTAGGAGGTTGTTGCTTTTTCTCCGCGGCCATCAATAACCAGGATCGCTGCTTCCTGGAATGGAGAAGGAAGAAAAGCGCTGGCGGCATGGGATAAATGGTGCTCTACAAATTTCCATTGCTCGCTGCGAATAATGGCGCCCTCGAAGCGCGACCGGATATGATGCGGATATCCATCCATCAGAAAGCGCGGCCCGTGATAAATGTAGGTCAGGAACAGGGCGTCCCATGAAGGCGGTGTCCCTGCCTGCCTGTTATCCGGTCCGGTCTGATCAGGCAGCGTCAGTGTCCTTGTGTCCTCCAGTAAAAGGTTCGGATCAAAAGAATAAGAGAAATCGTCTATATCCTTCAGGTGAATACCCGCTGTTTTCAAACAATAATCAATGGCATGAAATGGCAATTCATAAGTGGAAAACGGCACCGGCCGCTTACCGTGCTTGATATGGGTGAAGCGTTCTTCCTCTGCGGCCGCCACGAGCACACCGTCTTTCAATAAACAGGCAGCACTATCGTGAAACGCTGCATTAATACCAATGTTGTACATAGAAGTGATTTAGTGTCTTAGTCGAACAAATAGTTCGCCAACGCTTCCTGTTGCTTGTGGGGTCACTGAAACGGTTGCGGGATGGGAAATAAATGCGACAAACGTGGAATTTATGGCACAAGACGATTGTAATCCACTGCCGGAGCAGGTGCCTTGTTTCCTTTAAAGACCGTAGAACCTGTGAAGCATCTTTTGCCCATCAATGAAAAAGCAATTGCCCAAAGCGCGGTCTGGAAGGGGAAGAGCGTCACACCGCCGGCCTTTAAGATCGATGCAACTTCTTAATCATCAGGAAACCAGAAAAAAAATATTGATAAAATCATAAAAGGCATGACCTTGGATGGTTAGTTGTTTTCACATCTAAAACAATCAGCAGTGTTAGTCGTCCAGCCGGATGGGGAGGCAGATGAAAGCGGGTTACAACCAGCTGTGATGCTGATTGGATGGTTTAAACAAGCAGTTCATCCACAACAGGCAAAGGTTGACACAATTGGAATGGGTCAAGGAGGGGCGGACTTTTTACAGGTGTCCGCCTCTTTTCTCTTGCCGGACAAAAAATAAATTGAATCATAAAAAGTATACATTATGTCTAAAAGCCAATCAAAATTAGAAGTAAATCCACCACAGGAACAGCCGATGCCCGGAACGGAACAGGCAATGACACCGGTTCCCGAATCCACACCCGTCAAAAAAGAAAGGAAGCTGGAAGGAAAAAGAGTGCTTATCACCGGTGGGGATAGTGGTATCGGAAAAGCCGTTGCCTTACTGTTTGCCAGCGAAGGTGCCGACCTGGCGATCTGTTATTTAAATGAAGATGATGACGCGGATGCCACTAAGAGCGAGATCGAAGCAACCGGTGCGCGATGTATCCTGATACCAGCGGATATCTCCAGGGAAGAATCGTGCAAAGAAGTTATAGAGATCGTTGTCTCCAGCTTTGGCGGTTTAGATATCCTGGTCAATAATGCCGCTACGCAAACCGAGCAGCCGGACCTGGCCCATATCTCCACCGAGCAGTTGTATAAAACCTTCTCGACCAATTTCTTCTCCTGCTTCTGGATGTCTAAGTACGCAGTTGATTCGATGCAGGAAGGCGCTTGTATCATCAATACGACTTCCGTGACCGCCTACCGTGGTAGCACGACATTGATGGATTACGCGGCTACCAAGGGCGCTATTGTAGCCTTCACCAGGAGCCTGGCCGGAAACCTGGTACAGAGAAGCATCCGTGTGAACGCCGTGGCACCGGGCCCTATCTGGACACCGCTGATCGTGGGGTCTTTTGATGAAGACAAAGTGGCCAGCTTTGGCAGCGATACGCCGATGAAGCGGCCCGGTCAGCCTAACGAAGTAGCTCCGAGCTACCTGTTTCTTGCAAGCGATGATAACAGCTACATGACGGGACAGGTGCTGCATCCCAATGGTGGAGAAATCATTAATACTTAACCGGATAATAATAGTAACATGCAGCAGGTGTTCACCTAACGATGATCGATATCCGCTCCTTGTTTCAGTCAGTTCACTCCCGGAGTCTTACAAAAAGGTTAAACCCCGGTAATGTCAAAAGAAAAAACAGCAACGTTCGTGCATTTATTTTCGTCCCTGTTAAAAGAAGGCGTATCTCTTGCGGAAGTCAGGCGCCCGCAGTATTTCAATCCGTATCAAGACCCGCGTAAAAGAAACGAAATGAAACAAGTAGTAGTTGTTGAGGATGATGAAGATATCAGAGAAGTGATCCGGCTGATCCTGACGGGAAGCTTTTATCAATTAACGTTATGTGCAACGCTTGCTGATTTTGTATCAGTGATCAGTAAGCAAAAGCCCGATGTCATCGTGTTGGACATTATGCTTCCCGACGGCAGCGGTCTGGATGTGTGCCGCAATATCAAAACCGATGCAGCGATCAGTGATATTCCTGTCTTGCTGATGTCGGCTCACACACTGGATCCTGTCACTGATAGCGGAGCAGATGCCTTTATCTCAAAACCATTCAATACGCGTTCCTTCAAATCCATGGTGGAAAGCTACATTTCCTAAACGAGTTCTGTTAAAAAATATTTATTGTTCTGATCTTCGGGTGATCCAATATTTAAGATCGATTTTATATCTGATATGGTTCAATCCGTTGAATACACGGCCTAATTGCTGATCAACCCTTCCATTTATCTCGCTCATTTCAGACCCGCTAACAGCCGCACTTGGTTTGATGGCCCTCCGGTTCCCTAATAATCAGTGGTTTTAGCATCATTTTTGCCATGAATAGTCATTCACACCCGGTTACCACGGTCATTCCATAAAGGATCGACTGATTGCAAAAGCAGGCGTGACCAGGTGATTATTCTACTGGCTGATAGCACTGGTATATGCGCCCTCTATATTTCTTGTACAGGTGCTGCAGCTGACAATTATGTACTTCATGCACCTGCATAAAGCTGATGATCAACACAACGGGGTGTTCCAGGTGAACCAGACCCGACAAGCCTCTTTACTGAATGGGGCAGCCCATGGCGTACCAGTCATTGTAACGATCATTGCGCTTCCTTCTCTATGTTTCATGTATACAAGCAGCAGCAGTTTAAATCGCTGGGCTTTACCTCCGGGAAAGCTGCGGGATGTATCATTTGATCAATACCTGCGCCTCTTGCATCCTGAGGATCTATCTCGCGTGCAACAATTCTACCACAATTTTTCTTCTCTGAAAGACAACGAAGAACGAACCATTACTTACCGTTTCAAAACTATGAGCGGGCAATGGTCATTGCTGGCAGTCGCCGCCCAGGTCTTTCGCCGCGATGCGGACGGAAGCGTGGCGGAAGTATTGCTGATCATGCGCGACCGGTCTGGTGACAGCGATTGTGAGGCACATCTTGCTGAAAGCCAGGAATTGATGGAAACGGTAATCAACAACACAGCCAGCAACATCCTGTTGCTGAAAGGCGTGAAGGATGAGCATGGCCAGATTCAGGATTTTGAATTCCTGTTTGCCAGTGATCAGGCGCTCAATTTCCTGGGCAGGCGAACCCTGATGGGGCAACGGTTGAGTGAAGCATTTCCCCTTCAATTTCGTTCGGGACTGTTCCAATGTTATAAAGAAGTGATGGAATCGGACCTTGACCGCCAATTTGCGACTGATATGCTTCAGAACGGCGTCTCCGTTCAGCTGCAGATCCACGCGCGCAAGGCAGGAAATTATTTACTGACCACTTACTATGATATCACAGAGCAAAAAAAGGCAGAAGACGAAGTGCTCCGGTTGAAGGAAGAAATGGCCCGAAGAGCTACAGATAAGTACCTCGCGGTATTGAAAAATATGGATCAGGGCTTTTGTATCATCGATGTGCTGTTTGATGAACACGACGAGGCATTTGATTACAGGTTTTTAGAAACCAATGCGGTGTTCGAAAAGCAGACCGGGCTCAAAAACGCGGTAGGGAGAATGATGCGGGAGTTACAGCCAAGCCATGAAGACAGCTGGTTTCAGCTTTATGGAGAAGTAGCGAGAACCGGCAAGGCGATGCATTTTGAGAACTACGCCACGGCCCTGATGGGTGGTGCCTGGTATGATGTCATTGCTTTTCCGGCTAATGATACAAATTATAATAACCAGGTAGCGATTATTTTTAGCGATGTAACCGAACGCCGTAAAGCCGAAATAGCCATCCGTCAGAGCGATGAAAAAAAATCGTTTCTGCTGAAATTGAGCGATGCGCTACGGTCGTTGAGCCACACCCTGGAAATACAGGAAGTGGCAACGGCCATGTTAGGACAATTCCTGCAGACCGACCGGTCTTACTACACGTATATACCAGGCGATAGTAAGGAGTTTGTAATCGAACGTGATTTTGTTTTTGGCAGCACCACCGGAATGAAGGGGCGTCACGCTTTTGCAGACTTTCCGATAGTGGCACGAGCCTATGCGACGGGACAAATGATCGTAGTGAACGACATGGAGGAAGAATCATTGAAAACAGGTGAGCACCTGGAGCATTATAAGAAACTCGACATTCGTGCGCTGATCTGCGCTCCGCTGGTGAAGCAGGGCCGGACTGTCGCCAGCCTTAGCGTAGCGAAAGCCATTCCTTATCGCTGGACAATGAATGATATCTCTACCGTAGAGGAAACGGCGGAAAGAACCTGCGCCGCCATAGAACGGGCACAAGCCGAAGAGGCACTTCGCGAGAGCGAGGACCAGAACAGAGCGATTGTATCACAAACGAGTGTGGGTATTTTCCGTTCGGATCTCACAGGTAATATCACTTTTCTGAACGACAAGGCCAGGCGGCTGTTCGGGTTTCGAAAAGGTGAAGGAACGGGTGTCAACGTACTTGATATGACGGTAGCCGAATACAAAGCGGCGACCCTGAAAAAGTTTGAACGGCTGATTGAAAAGGGCGTTGCATTTGAATCTGAAAAGCGAATGATGCGGAAGGACGGCACCGAATTCTGGGCCAATGTGAGCGTGTCTGGCATTAAGGACGGGCATGATAAGATCAAGTCGATCGTGGCCGTGATCGTAGATATTACCCGGAGAAAAAATGTGGAAGAAGCACTGCAAAAAAGCGAAGCATTGCTCACCAGTGTTTTTCGCGTATCTCCGGTGGGCCTGGGATTTACGGATCGGCAAGGCCGGTTCTTGCTACTGAACGAAGAAATGAAACGTTTCTTCCCGACAGGCTTAATGCATTCCGCCGATGAACAGCAACACGACCGCTGGATCGCTTATGATGCATCAGGTAATTTGCTGGAACAAAGCGAATACCCGAGCAACCGGGCGTTGCGCGGAGAACCCGTGAATCCTTTCCAGGAAATGCAGTTCGTAGGCGATAACGGAGATAAGATCTGGACCCGTGTCGCCTCTATACCCATCAGGGATGAAAAGGATGATGTTGTCGGATCGGTATCCGTGATCACGGACATCGATAAACTGAAGCGACTGACGGAAGCCTTGCAGCTTAGTGAGCTCCAGCTGAGAGAATCGCTTAAACAAAAAGATGAGTTTATCGGCATTGCCAGTCACGAACTGAAGACGCCGATCACCAGCATGAAAGCTTATGCGGAGATTGTCCTGGAAAGCCTGGAAGAAGCCGGAGACCAGGAAAACAGTTACCTGATCAAACAATTGAATGCGCAGATCACGCGGCTCACTTCGCTGGTAAGGCATTTGCTTGATGCAACGAATATTTCGGACGGACAGTTACAGCTCTCGCTCGAACCAACAGATTTAAACGAGTTGATCATCGAAAGAGTGGAAGAGATCAGGAGGATCACCAGTCACCGGTTTGATGTGCGTATTGATGAGTTACCCGTTATCGTTGCAGACCGGGAGCGCATCGGACAGGTGATCACCAACCTGTTGTCCAACGCGATCAAGTATTCATCGATCAGATCTACCATCACGGTAAGCACGGAACTGGAGGCGTCGGGCGTCCGCGTAACCATCAGCGACCAGGGGCAGGGAATACCAGCCGGCGATCTTGAAAAAGTGTTTGACCGTTTTTTCCGGGTATCGGTAAGTGAGTCGGACGCCAGGCCGGGAATGGGCTTGGGATTGTATATCACCGCGCAGATCCTGAAGAAACATGGGGGGTATATTGCGGTCCGGTCAAAAGAAGGGCAAGGGTCCTCTTTTTACTTTGTCTTACCGACGCAGCGGGATTCATTTTTGAGGCCGGTCTCGCCGGATCCAATCAAACAACCACCAGACAGTAAACAGTAGCTGCAACAGCGCATCGGCCAGGTATACCCATCTGATCACACCCGCGAAATAATAGTAAATCTCGACAGCCGCCAGCAACAGGGAGCATGCAATTGCTATTGCAGAAACGATCCGCGGGTACGCAGAATGCTTTGCACACCATAGAAAGAGTACCCCATAAGGTATCAACAATACAGCCACCGTCTTGACCAGCCATAGATCTGTTTTATCGCCGGTAACAAGTGCAAAGCTTTCGATGTGTAACAACGGCCACACTGCTGTGGCCACATAATACAATCCCTGCAATAAAGGAATGATACGGATCGGGCGTTTCATACGCATGAGTTTAGATAGGGCATTGGATCAATTTATTGCTGTCCCACCGGTTCTTATGCGCGTCAAAAACTAAGCCATCTAACCCGCCCGATTTGTATATCAATTTTTGACAACCAATTGAAAAAAATCGGATGGACGATTTGCCTTTGCCATAACGATCTTTTAAAAAGAGCGCAAAAATCTTTTCGATAGACCAGTCTGGACCCGACACTTTTGTTTCAGAGACACACAGGCATTAAAAAGCCTTGAAATATCCGTCACTAAGGCGGTTGACTTGTAGTTGAGGCATGCTTGTTGTGAGTCATCTCATGCCGGCCCGCGTTGCCGGACCATCAGCAGATCGACGTAACCTGCAACGCCTGTCGCTCTCTGAAGCGATCTGTTCTGATAGTCAACTCTATTTATCAACGCCTCAGTCTCAATAAAGCATAAAAAGATTTACATGAAAAGCCTCATCCGGTGGACTATGATCCTGTTTTTAGGAATTGCATTCTATTCCTGCGCAACGCGACCGCTCGGCGTCTCCAAACAAAAAAAGTTATCGGGGAAAGTTTTGGTAATCACCGGAGCTTCGAGTGGTGTAGGTCGGGGTGTGGCGCTGGAAGCCGCCCGTCATCAGGTAAAGCTGGTATTAGTGGCCCGCAACCAGGCTACGTTGGAAGAAGTGAGACAGGAAGTCCTGGCCAGGGGCAGTGAAGCCATTGTTGCGGTTGCCGATGTGAGTAATGAAAAAGCGATGCAGTCAGTGCTCGACACAGCTGTAAAGACCTATGGCCATATTGATTACTGGATCAACAATGCCGGCATTGCAGTCCTGGGACGTTACTGGGAAACACCTATGGAAGATCAGCTTCGCGTGATAGACGTGAATCTAAAGGGGGTAATGCACGGCAGCTATCGGGCTTTACAGCAGTTCAAACAACAAGGTTATGGAGTGCTTATCAATATATCATCGGTGGAAGCTGAAATTCCCACCGCTTACCAGGCAGCCTACTCTATGTCCAAGGCGGGTGTGCGAACCCTTGGCAATACGCTTTATCAGGAACTGCGCTTAAGCGGCTATCGGAACATCAGGGTGGTGACCATTCTTCCTTACGCGCTGGATACGCCTCTCTGGGATCATGCAGGTGTTTATACAGGCCATGCGCCGCGCATGATCGCTATGGATCCGCCAAAGAAAGCTATTAACACGATCTTACGCGCCTGTTTCAGCCTGAAAAGAGAGCGGCATGTGGGTGGTAAAGCCAGCTTCATCGTGACCGCACACCGGATCTTCCCCCGCCTGGTCGAACGATCCGGCTCTGATATTGTTCATAAATACCAGGCGCAGATTACGCCGCCGGTACCCGACACATCAGGCAACCTCTACAAGCCGATGCCGACACCGGGCGTGGAAGGAGGCATCCGTGAGCGAATGAAAGAGGAACGCAGGCAACGCAGGGAAAACAGGTAATGTTGATCAGATAGCGAGGCTCTCTGCCGCATCGTCCTCGTTAATACCTGAAAAAGTTTCCACCGACATAGAAATCACCTGTGTCGGTTTTGGTTCCGTATCTACATTTTTCAGTGGCAATATTTTCTGACAGTCCTTTATGGCCTGAGCATACGGTTCATACAGCACGCGGGTTAGCGAAGTATCGCGAATCTCCATATCCCAGATACCTGAGCGATGCCAGAGATTAGGCAGGTTCCAGTCCGGACGATCAATCAGCGGGTAAATGCAGATGCCCCAAAACGGGATGCCGGCAGTCATTACCTTTCGACATTCTTCTGTCACCATCTCTACCCATTCCGGGCGGTCTTCTAATGGGTGGCTCGTTTCACTTAGTACAACCGGCCGTTGATACTTGTGATAAGCTGCGATGAGCAGGTCGCTCAGCGGCCGGCATCCCGCGGCACTCGTGATATTTTTCCAGGGGGCGATGGTTCTGCTGGGATGAAACCACTGGCTGTCGTAATAGTAATCAAAGCCGATCACATCCAGGTAATCCGGTGATCCGCCTAATTCCGGGCAGATCCTTCCCGACAATATATCCAGACATTGAAACTGATCCTCATTGATCGCCTGCACCTGCCGCACCCACACGGCGTCATCTGAATCAGGCACGACATGGATGATAGGTTCAACACATAAAAACCGCACGGTGGGGTCGATCGCTTTGATTGCCCTCATCCCGGCGATGTATGCTTTCATCAGGTGGTACTTCACTTCCCATCCGTGGCGGATGGTATAAGGCGAACTGGCGGCCACTTCTCCTGCCAGCCAGGAAAAGAAGCCTACTTCGTTGAGGGGTGTGATGATCAATGTGTCGTCAGGCCAGCGTGACCGGTAAAACTCCATAAAAGCTTCGCAGAGTCTTACAAACCGTTTTGGAAAATGAGGATGTAGCGGCGTCAGGTCATCCGGGAAACCGAAGTGACAAAGATCATAGATGATCTGCAAACCGTGCTGCTTAGCGGCCCGGATCATCCGCTCCACCTCATCCCAATGATAGGTGTAAGGCTGCCGTTCCACCTGGCTCCACCGGATGCCCTCCCTGATCGTACGGATATTAAAATCCTTTAGCCGCGTATAGTCTTCTTCCAGACGTTCCAGGTGTCCCGTCAACGCCAGCATATCGACCCGCTCTCCATGAATATTCAAAAGATCGCTACATTCAAAACCGCCCATCCAAAAACTCCCGAAAGGGTTGTCTCTATTCATATTTACCATTTTCAGGTACATAAGTTGCAGCAAGACCATTACCATTGCCATTGCCATTCGCAGAACCGTTACCGTTAGAAGGCAGCAGGAAGTTAAACTCCTGTATCCTCTTGAACAGTGCCAGCGATTGCGCCACAACCTGGTCCATATTGTAATATTTATAAGTGCCCAGGCGCCCGGTGAAGTAAACGTTGGGTACTGTCTCCGCAAGGTTTTTATACTTCATATATAAGGCCTGATTTTCCTTTCTCGGAACAGGGTAGTAGGGATCTCCTTCATCCACGGGGTACTCATATACGATCGTGGTCTTGTCGTGCTTCTGACCCGTCAGCTTTTTGAACTCCGTGATCCGCGTATACATATTCGATAAAGGATAATTAACAGTACCGGTAGGCTGAAACTCAGTCTGGTCCAGGGTTTCAAACTTAAAGTCAATTGACCGGTAGGGCAGCTTGCCAAACCGGTAATCAAAAAAGCAATCAATAGGACCCGTGTAGATCACTTTCTTATGTGGTATGATATCTTTGATTTGCCGGAAATCTGTATTCAACATGATATGGATGTTCGGATGCGACAGCATATTATTGAACAGGTGCGTGTATCCCCGGCGGGGCATGGCCTGGAACGTATCTGTAAAATAGCGGTCGTCCTTATTCATACGCGTCGGTACTCGCGCTGTTACAGAAGCGTCCAGTTCAGAAGGATCCAAATCCCATTGTTTTTTGGTGTACCCTTTAAAAAATTTTTCATACAATTCACGTCCAACGCTGTTCAGCACCACATCCTCTGAAGTGAGTACCGGGCTGATCTTTTCCGCGTGCTTACTCAGGAACTCCGGCATATCTGCTGCGCAAAGGTCCAGTCCATACAATTGATTAATAGTAGTAAGGTTGATCGGGATGGGCACCAGCTGGCCATCGACGCTGGCTAACACGCGGTGCTCGTAGGGACGCCACTCGGTGAATTTGCTCAGGTAAGTAAATACCTGTTTCGAATTCGTATGAAAGATATGTGGTCCGTATTTGTGAACCAGAATCCCTGCTTCATCATAGTAGTCGTAAGTGTTACCTCCGACGTGATTTCTTTGATCGATGATCAGGACTTTTTTGTCTAGTTGTGATGCCAGTCTTTCGGCCAGCACGCTTCCGGCGAATCCGCACCCGACGATGATAAAATCAAACATAAATGGTAGAGGTTTTGTATGGGGTTAAGGATTTCGAAATCTCCGCATTCATGGCCTCCCATGTCAGGTCCCAGGACTGCGTGGCAAGGAATTCATCTCTTTGCCTGTCTCTGTCTTTATTAGTAGTGTTCAGTTCCTTTTCGGCTTGCGCAATGAAATCTTCCACGCTGTGTGAAATATGCACCAGGCCCATTTTGCCATACGGATCCGCCACATCTTCGATTGCCGTAGAGATAACTGCTTTACCCGCGGCCAGGTATTCCGGCGTTTTGGTAGGGCTGATATATTTCGTTGACTCGTTTAAAGCAAAAGGTAAAATGGCGACATCCCAGCCGCTGATATAAGCGGGCAGTTCGTCATACTTCTTCATACCGAGATAATGAATATTGTCGCGTTTCGGTAACTGCTCCGGATCGATCTTAACCACCGGTCCGATCAGTACAAATTGCCAGGACGGTCTTTGTTGCGCCAGCTGACCGATCAGCTGCGTATCAAACCTTTCATCGATCACACCGAAGAAGCCAAAGCGCGGATGCGCGATCGGCGCCTGACCGGCGGGATCCGGCTGCGGCGCGCGTGCCTTGTGAAAATGCGCCCGGTCAATACTGCTGGGAAAGCAATGTACATTCGGGTGCCGGTGCTGCTTGGCACGAAAAAGGCTTCTGCCGCCTGTGAACACGATGGATGCGCGGTTCAACAGCTCTTGTTCGAGCGTCAGCAAAAGTGGCGGCGCATTTTTAAAAGCGGATAACTCATCCATGCAATCATAGATCACGAGTTCGGGATTGAAGTTTCTGGTAAACTCCAGCGCCATAGGCGTGTAGTACCAGAAAATATAAGAGTCTATATTATGTTCCTTTATCAGGCGCGTAATGTATTGCTGAAGACGGGAGGCTTCGCTCGTCGCTGCGTGTTCATCAATATGCGGTACGACTACCGTTACGTTTCCGTCGCGATAAGTCTCTATATGGTCTCTGCCACTGGTGTACAAAGGCTCTTCGACGTAAAACACATCATATACATTTGAAAATCTGCTGATCAAATGTTGAGGCCGTTGGTAGACAAAATTCCACCTGAGGTGCGAAAACACTAATAACGCTGGTTGTTGAGCCATAGTAAACGTTTGTTTTTTTAGATAGTGAGAAAGATGCATGACAGCATAGGCCCGGCCGTCACGGGTCGGAGCGGCAACATGTATACAATTGCCGTATTAGGAATTTATCAATGAAACAGAAGCAAGTAGGTCGATACGGAAGGGGTAGTGATCATCTTCAGGTTCTCTTCCGGAAAGATATATTTCCCGGAAACAAATTCGTACGGTTGACAAATTGTTGTCTGAACATAAAATGCGCATATACCATCAACAATAAACCGAATCCCAGAAAAAGCGCGTTCCAGGCGCCGGGAGAAGTACTGTTGTCCCGCACGTGATGCAGCCTGAAGATGTAGTGATTGATGAGGCCTTCCGCTACGTTAAACAATCCCCACCCACCCAAGAGCCCGGCAACCAGGGAAGTGCTTTCGCCGTTCGTCTCCTTCTCCGACATTAACGACCAAAGCAATTTTAATCCGCCGAGGATAGCCAGCCAGCAAAAGAGATGAAAGACGCCATCCCAGAACATGTTAACGCTTTTCGCGGTGAGCGAGAGGGGCTTTATCTTCACCGATACCATCTGGTGCCACTGTAATAATTCATGAAACACGATACCGTCGAAGAAGCCGCCCAGCCCCATGCCCAGCGCGATGGAAGCGGAAAAGAGCTTTATAGCATGATCCACGCGTCGATGATGAGCGTCGGCCGATGATCGGCGATGGGTAGCTATCCTGTATAATAAGTACCACACCAGCGCCAGGAATGCGAAACTGATCGCCAATAACAAACCTGTAGGGTAGGACAGGCTGTCCATGATTCCCTGGCGTACGGATTTATTGCACGTGATACATCCTTGAAAAATGTTTGAGAAAGAACCGCCGGCGTACATAGATTAAATTGATCCAACCGATTTTGACTGTGATTAAAAAGAAGACATATCGCCCTGATCTGTTGAATAGGTACTCCACTGATTAAAGTCTGTCGGAGTTGCCTGATTGATCTCTTCGCTTCGCTTTTTGCCGAGCGCCTGTTCAAGGTCTGCTACTTCCTCCGGCGTACGATCCGTGCCTTCAATACCTTCTGAAGTAAGCCCTTCCGTGCTTTGCACTTTTTGTATAGGATTGGCTTCAAACTGCCATTCCTCGCTCAGCTGCGTGCTCGGACCTTCGTTCCAGGGGCCGCTTGCTTTTTCGCCCGCGGATAGGCTATAATACCGGTTGCTGTAGCGTGGATCGCCTTGCAATACGCCAGGTGGGAAATTCGGCTGTATGGTGCCAAGCGCTGCTTCAAACATCTGGAAATGCGCCACCTCGCGGGTCATTAAGAAGCTAAGGGTTTCCTTCACATAAGGATCATCGGTGAATTGCATAAGGTATTCGTATACGATCTTGGCTCTCGATTCAGCAGCCATGTTGGACCTCAGGTCTACGGTAAGATCGCCATTGGCAGTCACGTAGGCTGCCGTCCATGGATTGCCGTTACTGTCTGAAAGAATCGGTCCGCCACCGGAAAGCACGCCAAACTGAGGGTTGATCATCGCTTCATGGATATAGCTTTCTTTGGAAGTTGTATTCATGGTTTGCATAATCTCTGATTCGTCGGCTGCCTGCTTCAGCTCTCCGCTTACGCCGGCCAGTAGCATCTGGATAGTAGCGCCTACGATCTCGAGGTGACTAAACTCCTCCGTCGCAATATCCATCAACATATCGTACTTGTCGGGATGCGCCTGCCTGCAGGGAAATGCCTGAACGAAATATTGCATAGCCGCTTTCAGCTCTCCGTTGGGTCCTCCGAATTGCTCCAGTAGTATGCGGGCAAACTTGGGATCCGGTTTGGAAACACGGGCGTTAAATTGTAGGTCTTTTACATGATGAAACATAATCTTTTATTTTTTTGTCCTGATAATCGTTCTTGTGTCTGAAGCGTCGTCTGCTCTTTAGAGCCAACCGGAGATAAGGTCCGGGGTAAACAGATCATTCCAAAGCTGGTGCCATTTACCTTTCCGGTCTTTCTAATGCTTAGTATACAAGGGATTGTCTGAACCTCCCGTGAGAACTGCTTTTCCTTTGGAGCGATTATGTGTAATTAGTTGTACAGCTCCATACGGAACTGGGGAATTTCCACACGACCTTTCGATAATCATGGATCCAATACCCGTGCGAATCTTATTCATTGCTGAATGTACCTACGCTTTCGTGAATCTATCAGAATACATCGCTCAAGTTGTCTGACCGCTGATGAAGCATTGAAAACAAGGAGTTATGCAGGTTTTAAAGGGTCGATTGGCGTGGCGAACAGTAAGGAAAGATCACTTTTTAACCGGTTGCTTTAAGCGCATTATTATGATCTATCAGGAAGGGACAGGCAAAGGTGGCACCCTGTTTGGACCTGCGTTCTTGTCCTGGCGTAGGATTGAAACAGGACCGGTTCAGCATTATATCACCATCGAAATATTCTTTTTTTAACTTAAAACACTATTCTTATGTCTAATCATTCCGAAGGAAAAGTAGCAGAAGCTATTGAAAATAAAACTGCGAAAATACCGTCAGACGTTTATTTGTGGGCCTCTTTGGCTTCCATGGCCGCCTCATTGTCGTTGAAGATCATGAAACAGGACCACCGCGCACTATTTGTGGGCCAGTGGGCTGCACCGTTTTTATTGCTGGGTATCTATAATAAAATAGTGAAAACCCAGGGTTCGGATTAAGAACGATATTAAGCCTGTCTTAAAGGAATGACTTCAACGAAGTGCTTTTAAGGCAGGCTTATTAATATTACTTAACTGACAACTGCATAACTGTTCAATAAAACTCAGATCATGTTTGTTATTATTCTTGCTACTATTATTGTACTGATCATACTGATTCTCTTCTTTGTCAACCGGGCACCAAAAAATGTTGATAACAATAAAGAGGAAATGAAGTAAAGACTATTGTTAATTTAAGGCAACTGAACGCTCCGGTATTGCGACCGGCTACAACGCGCTCGTTTGCCTGATCCAAGGCTGCTGCTTTACCATTCAGTTTGATAGAAGCTGTTTGGACTTCTCCCCGGAAGACAGAAAAACCGTTCTTGTAACCGGCTTCATCTTTCTTTGCCGGCTGCTTTTGATAAGCTGCGGTGCTGCTTACCAATGATGCATTCACTGCCACTGGTGCTCCTAAAAAGCCTTTCGCCCCCGTGCGATTTTTTGTTCAAAATAACGTTACTTTTATCGGCGGCATCATATATTAAGAACCGGTAAACCCAACAGCCCTATACCCATGACAGAAGTGAAAAGTCATCTGCAAGCACTGATTTCTGCCACAACGGATCTCGTTTTCAACATGAGCGCCGATTGGTCGGTGATGACGGTGTTAGAGGGAGGGGACCTATTGCCAGGAACAAATCAACCCGGTTCGGGATGGCTGGATCAATACATACCGGCAGCTGATCAGGCAGCTTTCAAAAAGACGGTTGCAGAAGCTATCAATGAAAAAAAGACGTTTCAGTTAGAACACCCGTTTAATAAGGCAGACGGTACTACAGGTTGTTTATTGACAAGCGCCGTTCCCATTAGTAATACAGATGGCATTGTTACGGAATGGTTCGGCGCTGCCACAGAAACTACAGAACGCCGGAGAACAGAGGAAGCCCTCCATACCGCGAAAGTGCAATCAGAACAGCAGAAAAGAATTTATGAAACGATTGCTTCGAGCACGCCGGACCTGATGTATGTATTCGACCTGGACTACCGGTTCATTTATGCTAACCAGGCACTGCTCGATATGTGGGGTAAAAGCTGGGATGATGCTATTGGAAAGAAATTACTCGAAAACGGATACGAGCCCTGGCATGCTGAAATGCACGAACGTGAAATTGACCAGGTGAAAGAAACAAAGCAATCCATCCGCGGAGAAGTGTCCTTTCCGCATGCGGTGTTCGGTCGCAGGATTTACGACTATATTTTTGTACCTGTTCTTGACGGCGATGGAGAAGTGGAAGCAGTAGCCGGTACGACGCGCGATATCACGGATATCCGGAACGCAGAAGCGGCGCTGGCAGAAAGTGAGCATCGCTTCAGGGCTCTGGCAGAGGGCGTGGATGTATTGATCGCCGTCACCGACGAATTCGCTGACGGTATCTATTTTAACCAGCGCTGGACAACAATCACCGGGAAGCCATTGGCAGCACTGGCTAACAAAGGATGGCTGGAACTTATTTATCCGGAAGACAGAAACAGGGTGAGGCACTCATTATTCAGTGCCATCCAGCGGCAGGAGCACTGGCGTTGTGAATTCCGCATTCGCAAAGCTGATCTCCGCGAGCATTGGGTCATGGCGAGCGGTGTGCCACGGTTCAACTCCAACCAGACTTTCGCCGGTTATATGTTTTCAGGGGTAGATATTACCGAGATCAAAGAGAATGAGCAACGCAAGAATGATTTTATCAGCATGGTGAGTCATGAGCTGAAAACACCTTTAACTTCTGCAACCGGCTACATACAGATCCTGCAGACAAAAGCAGAAAAAGACGAAGATAATTTTACCGGTAACATATTACTGCGAACAGATCGACAGTTGAACAAGATGACCAACCTGATCAAAAGCTTCCTGGATGTATCGAGGCTGGAATCGGGCAAATTGCCGATGAACTTTCAGCATTTTGATATGGCGCTGTTGCTGACGGAGATGCAGGAAGAGGCAAGGGCGACCATCGTGAATCACAAGCTGCACTTTGAGCTGGTGGCGTCCTGCCTGATCGAGGCAGACAGAGAAAAAATATTCCAGGTGATCCAAAACCTGATCAGTAACGCAGCAAAGTATTCGCCACACGGCACTTTCATTACTGTTGCCTGTAAGAAATACGAGGATTATGTAAGGGTTAGTGTCACCGACGAAGGGCCGGGCATACCAGAGAAAGACGCGGCACAGATCTTTGAACGCTTTTTCCGAGCCGATAACAAAGACACGACCAGGGTATCGGGCTTTGGTATCGGCCTTTACTTGTGCAGCGAAATTATCAAAGGTCACCATGGCACCATCGGCGTAGAAAGTGTGGATCCGAAAGGAAGCCGGTTTTATTTCACTTTGCCGTTGAAGGCCGAAGGGGTGTAACCTGCCAACGTTCTGCAGCCGTTAACAGCAGTTCGCAGCGCTTCTTATTTATCACCTCTTTTATATTTCTTAACCACTTCACTATCGCCTGCGCTGTTTACGTTGACGTGGGTGTAGTGTTTGTCATCTTTAAGCACGATACGGTAATTTACGCCGTGAGTATTGGCCACTTCAGTAACACCAAAGATCTCTTTAGAGCGATATTCTTTTTTGAGGTTGTACAATACATTTGCGGGCAACTTACTTTCATTATAATAGCGGATCGTCTGGATCAGGTTGCCTTTGGCGTCCAGGGTAGCGCGTGTTTTGATACCGTCTACTGTAAAAAAGGCTTCACTATAGGCACCGGAGTTGGTCCAGCTAACATTATCAGCATCCTTAAAGATCTGGTTGAAGGTCTGCTTCACTTTTTCGCTTACGGGGTCTACCGGCATATTGGAAGCGCCGGCGCTTAAAGTCAATAACAATGCGGCGGAGAGAATAAAGTTTTTCATTTCAGAAGATTTTAATTTGTATGTTTTATTGTTTGCCCGGATGAACCGCGTTCAGACGGGGTTGTTTATTCTGATATTGCAAACATATACCGGTTCTTTACGCACGTCAATAAGCAATGGGTTCATTCAACGGACAATGTCGGTGAATAGCAGGATTTCAATGGTGAACGTCATGCCGGTGCAACTCCTTCTAATGAACCTGATCACAATATCATCAATGCGATTACTGACGTTTCTACTTTATAATCGCGAAGGATTGAAAAATGTTACAGTCAATTCAGATTAATTATTTGTTAAGCAGGTCCTAATGGATTCCGGATATCAACATATGATGCGCTCATTAATCAAATGAGATATCATATCAGGATCATGAAGTAGATAGATCGCCGCCCGTTGCCATTGGCAGAATCGACAAGACAGGGGCCTCTCTCAATCAGTATAGATATATTAATTCATCTTTCTTGATAACATTCAACCAAGGATGCCTATTTTCGGTGTCAATTTTTTGTTCTCCAAACTATAAAATATGATTGCCCGCCTTTTAACTTTCTTCTTTTTATGCTGCCTGAATGCGATAACATATGCTCAACCGGGCTTCGGAACTTCTCAAAAACTCAATGACGGATGGACCTTCGTTCTGAATGCTGATGATACTTCCGGGGTCAGGCCCGGGTCCGATGCCCAATGGCAATCGGTTTCATTGCCTCATGACTGGAGCGTTGCGCAACCGTTGTCTCCGGATAACGCGAGTTGTATGGGCTATCTTCCGGGTGGGATCGGGTGGTACAAAAAGAAGCTGTCCATTCCCCGGCAGCGTGATAAGGTCTATCTCTATTTTGAAGGAGTGTATAACCGTAGTGAAGTATTTATAAACGGGGCATCCGTAGGTAAGCGGCCCAATGGCTATGTATCTTTTATTTACGACATCACACCCTATGTGAAGTTCGGACAGGACAATGAGATCCTCGTAAAAGTGGATCATCACCGGAGCGCAGACTCCCGTTGGTACACCGGGTCCGGCATCTACAGGGATGTATGGCTGGTGCTGGCCAACCCCGTTCACCTTGATGCCTGGGGTGTTTATGCCTATCCCGAAGTGCAGGCTCATCAAGGCATTCTCCATGTGGAGACCACTGTAAAGAACGATTCAAAACATGCGCAGCGCGTAACCGTTCAAAGCGAACTGCTCGGCAATCGTGGAAACCGCATCGCTGTTGAAAAGAAAACGATCACCGTGAAAGCCAATAGTGCGCAGACTTTGAAGACTGATCTCTCCGTTCAGGATCCGAAGCTCTGGAGCTTGTCCGATCCCTCGTTATACACAGTAAAGACAACAGTGTTAAAAGATCATAAGATCGTGGATTCGGGCAGGATCCAATCAGCCTTCCGGACATTTACATTTGATGCAGACAGAGGCTTTGCTCTCAACGGCCAGTGGATGAAAGTGAAAGGTGTGTGCCTGCACCATGATGCGGGCGTGTTGGGAGCGGCTATGTATAAAGATGTCTGGCGCAGGAGGCTGATCAACCTGAAAGAGATCGGTTGCAATGCGATCCGCACCAGTCACAATCCTCAGGCTACTGCTTTGTATGAGCTCTGCGATGAGCTGGGAATATTAGTATTGAACGAAGCCTTCGATGAGTGGGAGTTTCCCAAGCGCAAATGGATCGAAGGCTGGAATGTAGGCAAGCCTGGTTATCAGGGTACGTATGACTTTTTTAAAGAGTGGGGCGAACAGGACCTGGCAGACATGGTACGCCGGGATCGTAACCATCCTTCGATTTTTGCCTGGAGCATCGGGAACGAGGTAGACTATCCCAATGACCCTTACTCGCACCCGATCTTAAACGGATCTTCAGAAAGCGGCTTCACTCAAAAGATCTTTGGCGGATATAAAAAGGATGCACCGGATGCGATGCGCCTGGGCACCATTGCTAAGAAGCTGGTCGGCGTGGTGAAGCGATATGACCGTTCGCGACCCGTGACCGCAGGGCTTGCAGGCGTTGCTATGTCTAACGAAACGGAATATCCTTTTGCATTGGACATCGCCGGTTATAACTACACGGAAAGCAGGTATGTCAGCGATCATAAAAAATATCCGAAGCGGGTCATCTATGGCAGCGAAAACCGGCATGATCTGAAAGCCTGGAAAGCCGTGACCGATCATGAGCATATTTTCGGTCAGTTTCTTTGGACAGGGATCGACTACCTCGGCGAGTCGGGCAAATGGCCTTCTCGCGGGTTCTATTCCGGTTTGCTCGATTTTGCCGGCTTCATTAAGCCGAGAGGCTACTTCCGCCAATCTTTGTGGAGCGGGCAGCCCATGGCTTATATCGGCACGTATCCCGCGCCGCAGGCGGGAAAAGCAAGCACCAGCCCGAGCGGCGATGTATTGACGGCTAACGAGGCAAAGGCCCCGGAAAAGCTTTCTATGGACGCCTGGTCATCCTGGAACTATGAAGAAGGGCAGCTGATCCGCGTGGTGTGCTATACGAATCAACCCAAAGCGCGGTTGCTGTTAAATGATAAAGTGGTAGGTCAGGAAAAGCCGTATGATCCCGCTACTGGCATCATTTATTGGGATATTCCTTTCGAGGCCGGAACGCTGAAAGTGCAGGGAATAGGAGCAGCTGACAAGACCACTGCAGACTACACGGTCCGGACGCATGGTAAGGCTGCGGCCCTGAAAGTGACCGCGCTGAAAGAAAAAGGGGAGGAGGGTTCTGTGCAGCAGATCCTGCTGGAAGTTGTGGACAAAAACGGCCGGCCGGTGTTGAACGGCGAAAATGAGATTACCTGCAGCGTAGGAGGCAATGGCCGGCTATTGGGCCTGGAAAGCGCGAATAACGCGGATATGGGCGACTATACCGACGGCCGACAGCGTGCTTTTAGAGGACGCTTAACGGCTTATATTACAACAAGGCAACCCGGCAAGGCGACTGTGACCTTTTCAAGCCCGGGCTTGGGTGAGCAAAGTATAACGGTTTCAAAAAATTGACCATCGCGTAACGGTTTTCAACATGCGGAATAAAGGTATTGTTCCGGTGCAGGGCATCCGCGCCAACGCGAAAAAATTTTTATCTGCTCAAATTGAGCATACGGAATAAATATCGTAACTTAAATGGGACGTTCCCATCAGCCCATATCTAATTGTTATTATCAACATGTCAAAAATTATGATACAGCCCAAGACCTATTTCCTGAAGGATACGGGAATTTTTCCTAATAGCGTGCTTCCGGTATTGGTTTATAAAAAAGCGATGGATCTTCCTTCACTGTTTGCAGCGCGGCATGTTGAAAAACTATTCCGGCAAAATGGCTGGACCAATAACTGGCGCGACAGCATTCACACTTTTCATCATTATCATAGTATCACACATGAGGTGTTGGGTATCGTGAAAGGGCACACCACACTTTTGTTGGGCGGAGACAATGGTCAGCAAGTGCCGGTGGTGGCGGGTGATGTGCTTGTCATTCCGGCCGGAGTGGCCCATAAAAACCTGGGCAAAGAAGATATGATCAAATGTGTAGGCGGATATCCCGACGGCCGCAACTTTGATATGAACTATGGTCATCCCGAAGAGCGGCCCAAAGCGGATCAACAGATCAGCTCAGTACCGCTGCCTGGAAAAGATCCCCTCTATGGAAGCGAAGGACCGCTATTGAAGATATGGGGCGTTTAACATCATTCAACTCATTTTTTTGGGTAAAGGATACCAAAAGTAAAGCCTTGCACAGGCAAGGCTTTAACGGAGATATTTGACACTGGTCTAAATACATATTTTTTCTGTAGCACCATTCAAAACAAACTCTGCCAGTTTGCCATCACTGGCGGCAGCGGGAGCTGTTGGTGTCGTCCAGATAATTTTGACTGCCGGTGTGGATGTCAAAGGAGTGAATGAAATGGTTTTATACCCGTGATCAATCGTAAGGCTTGTATTCGTCGGTTTCCCATACTCCGTATTAAACTGATGCAGCAGCACGCCATCCACATACACTTTCACCTCGTTCGATTCCGGGTTTTGCGGAATCAATGAGTAAAACCGGTAAGTAAGCGTATTGCTTTGTCCAGGTATAGCATTCCTAAGTAAAAACGAGAATATTTCGCTACCATTATCTTTATAACCTGCCACGCGAAAGCCTTCTGATTTGTGATAACCGGCGTAGCTTAAAGCATCCTTATTGGTCCAGGCACCCGGGGAATAGTCTACCCAACTCGGAATCTCGTAGCAATAGGGGTTCAGGTATCTGATCATGTCCCGGTAATATTTATAGCCTGCATCGTATTGCATACCATACACGCCGAAGCCTCCGACCTTGGCGGCAAATGCAGTGTCTTTATAGTATATTTCGAGACGTTTTGGCCCGTTGTAAGTAGACGTGCTGTTGTAGCTTGCCTGAAAATCGGCGGCTATATGAAAGATGTCTTTACCCGGGAAGCCACGTTTTAAAAACTGATCGACCTTCGCATGGCTTGACGACATCGATCCGAAATAATCCTGAATAAAGATCATATCAATCACGTCCAACGCGGCATCTGATAGGCCCAGATTCGATTGATTGGTCTCGATCGTCAGGTAAAAATCATCACTTCTGTATTTTGCAAACTCGAATAAGAATTTTTCCATCGTGGGAATGTCATACATGATGCCGTTTTCAAAGCTGAGACAGATACCGTTTAGCGACCAGCTTTTCACCGCGTCATACATTCCTTTTACTCTCTTTGCCAGGGCTTCAGGATCGTTGTAGGTAGAAGCCGGAGGCGCAGCGGAACTCCACTTCAACCAGAAGGTTGACACGAATTTAGTTCCCTTTGCCTGCATTCTTTTAATTTTCTCGACAGCAATGGCTTTCTGTTCCGCAGTTCCGGACAAGGCTCCGAAGAAATTAACGATATCCATACTGTCCGGAATCGTAGCGATGTCCCCGCTGTTAATACCAAGATACCAGCCGGTGGCCTTTTTATGGTCACTCTGCTTGTATGCGACCAGGTCTGCATCGCTGACAGTTCCGGTTGTAGCAGAGGTGGCCGCACTGCGGGCAGCAGTTGGTTTGGAATGGACTTCTGCGTCTAGCAGGTCTTTTTCCTGGCAGCCGACAATCGTACCGGCTGCAAGCAAAAGCAGCAAAACGTTTGATTTCATAAATTGGGTTTTTAAAAAGTTAAAGAAAAAACATATACAACATATATGCCATCTGTATTGCTATCCCGGCTGGGTTTATTTTGATGAGGCCGCATTTTTGATCGAAAGATCAGCATGTCAACAGCATCGTTTGACAAGACAAAAAACGACTATGAATATGTGCTATATGCCTCAACGACAATAGAAATCCAGGGCCAAGAAGCGATGATTCTATGATAGGTTAAAATGACAATCCTATCACATTGATGGACGTCAAAGTATTTTTTTGATGATATCAATTTTTGATAGAATGTTCAAAAAACGAGTAAAGGGCAAACGCCAAGTTTGTGGTAAAAGAAAAGCAATGCTTTGAAGCATCCTTCCTGGTAAGCAAAAGGAAATATAATGAACCCACTCATGGCATGAGTTCATTCTTTAGCCGCGCCTGAACCGCAGACCTGTATTGCCTGTGAGTAAACAATACAAAGAACATAAGCTTTTTCTGCTTGTATGCCTTTGTCACGAAAAGAGCAGGCTGAGATAAAGAAGATTCACAGCCTTTTACTCCATTTCCAATCTTTTTAAATATATTTATCATTACGAAAAGCCGAAAGAACTATTATTCTCTAACAGCCGTCAATATAAAACAGACTCCAGATGATCAATTCAAAGAAAGTATTAATTGTCGACGACGATGCTATAGCGCAGATCATCGCCAGGAGAATGTGCGAATTAAGTCCGTTCAACCTGGACGTCAGTGTTACTGAAAATGGATATGCCGCTATCCAGCAGCTAAGAAGTGCGCTGACAGACCCGGCTGAGCTATTGCCTGATGTAATCCTGTTGGATATTAAGATGCCGGTGATGGATGGATGGTCGTTTATGAGCGAATTCCGGCAGCTTCCCGCGGACCAGGTGAAAGGTATCGATATTTATATGGTTACCTCTTCCTGTGATGACCGGGACAAGAGACGCGCTAAAGATTGTGCCCTGATAAAAGACTACTTTGATAAGCCGCTAACACCCCATGCTATGAATACGATCTTTGCCACGATGTAATCGCTGGTGAATCATCTTCAAATGATAGCATTTCCTTATTCATGAAGACCCTGTGACATTGAGCAATCGTTTGCGCCGGAATTTTAGGTAAAAGATGAGTATTTTTATATTACTAAAAAGTAATACCTGATGATTCGATGTACGCTAACGCTTTTGCTGATCCTGAGCTTTACTATTACCCATTCGCAAAGCAAACCGTCTTCCCGACCGAATATCATATTGTTCCTGGTGGATGATATGGGTTGGATGGATACCTCTCAGCCCTTTGGAGATTCGCTGATGCCGGTCAACCGGAAATTTTACACGCCCCGGATGAAGCGCATGGCAAAGGAAGGTTTACTTTTCAGCCAGGCCTATGTGAACTCCGTGTGCACACCAACAAGAACCTCCCTGATCAGCGGCATGAGCTCGGCGCGTACCCATATCACTAACTGGACATCGATCACACCTAACCAGCCGAGCGACTTCAAGGACGAAGCACTGGCGCCCCCGGGTTGGAATATTAACGGATTGAGCGTCCGGCAGGAAGCCAATAGTTATTATTGCGAAAAGCCCTTGCCCCAGTTGCTGAAGGATGCCGGTTATTTTACCATTCATGTGGGAAAAGGACACTGGGGTAGCCTTGGCACGACAGGCAGTGATCCTTATAACCTCGGGTTCGTAGTCAATATTGCAGGCGCCTCATTGGGCCATCCGCAAAGTTATTACGGGGAGCAGCATTACGGTAACCTGCCGGGCAAAATGACTTACAATGCGGTCCCTGGTTTGCAAGCCTTCTATGGAAAAGATACGTTTCTTACAGAAGCGCTCACACAAAAAGCGATTGCGGCCCTGCAGTTTCCCATTCAAACCCATCAGCCTTTCTTTCTCTACCTGGGCCATTATGCGGTGCACACACCCATTCAGCCCGATAAAAGATTTGTGGATCGATACCTGGCCAGGGGCCTTGATTCTACTGAAGCAGCTTACGCTTCACTGATCGAAGGCATGGATAAAAGCCTCGGCGATATCATGGATTTTTTGAAGCAGCAAAAGATCGATAAGAACACGATGATCGTGTTTATGTCAGATAATGGCGGACTTACGCACAGCAGCAGGGGAGGTGCGCGCAACACGCATAATCTTCCCTTGCGCGCAGGTAAAGGTTCTCCCTATGAAGGGGGCGTCCGGATACCAATGATCGTGAAATGGCCGGGAAAGATCAGGCCGGGAGCAAGGACTCAAAACTATGTAGCAGCTGAAGACTTTTTCCCAACCATACTTGATGTAGCAGGCGTAGCGCAGAAAACCGCTGTTGATGGAAATAGTTATCTGCCGGTGCTTTTAAACCCGTCGACTAAACAGAAGGATCGCATCCTGCTCTTTCATTATCCAAACCGCTGGACGACTCAGGACGACGAGGGATATGCATGGTCGAGCGGCATGAGATATGGAAAATGGAAAATGATCTACCTGATGAAACAGCGCAAGCTGGAATTATATGACCTTGAAAACGATTTAAGCGAACGCAACGATCTGTCCGGAAGTCAACCTCGAAAGGTGGCAGAGCTGGCCCGTCTTTGGACGGATGAGCTGAAGCGCCGCGGCGCGCAAATGCCGGTGTGGAAAGCCACTGGCAAAGCTGTTGCCTGGCCTGACGAGTTGATTCGTTGATGTAGTGAGCGAGATGCCTCCCTGTCCCCAAAAGAACGGGAACACTACGCTCCGATCCGTTGCCAAAAGAGGGTGTTAAATGGTCGAAAGCAGTCCGACAACATCGTCCTTTCGACTAGACCAAGCGACCGTCATGGTGAGCGAAACGCAGTGCCCGCCCGGATGCATCCATTCGGACGGGGAGCCGAACCATCTCTTAACATAACGAGATTCCTCCCTGGACAATTTGTAGCGTGGCAGTTCCCCCTTTCTCCCGGAGAGGGGGTTAGGGGGTGAGGTTGAGCTTCCTCCACTCGCTCCACTGTGTTACGCTCGGTCGGAATGACGAGACTCCGAGTGGTGGCTGACCCTAAACGTCGTTTCGACCGAATTTGCCTAAGCAAAATGAGCGCCCGCCCGTGCCGGAACGGACGGGGAGAAATCTCGTGCCTGATAACAAGCTTCCTCCGCTCGCTCCACTATGCTACGCTCGGTCGGAACGACGAAGAGGAACAAGCCTCTTCAACAGTCAGGGTGAGGAGAACGTCAGGTAATGTGTTCAGTCGCAAAACACACCTAATTGAGCTGATTAATAAACCGGGCCATATCCTTCGGCCGCAGGATCTCGTTGACATTGGTGTTCAACAAGCCCTGCCGCGGCATATAGTCAAACTCGGCGGTAGTAGGGTCTTGCACGAGAATGGTTCCTCCTTTTGCGGCAATGAAGCGCAGGCCTTCCAT
This sequence comes from Niabella sp. ZPM-14, assembly GCF_055693045.2. Lineage (NCBI taxonomy): Bacteria > Pseudomonadati > Bacteroidota > Chitinophagia > Chitinophagales > Chitinophagaceae > Niabella > Niabella sp. ZPM-14. The sequence goes on along the minus strand of NZ_CM181148.1, from coordinate 246,475 downwards.
CCCGTCATTGTTCGCGCCCGACAGCAACAAGGCCGTAGTATGCTCCCGGAATACCTGTGCAGCCGATTGAAAACTGATGTCGATAGAGGGCCGCGAATAATTTACTTTCTCAGACACATCCAAAGACACTTGTTCCTTATTGTCAAATAAAAGGTGGTAATCAGCCGGTGCCACATAAATAGATCCCTTTTCCATGAGCAATTTATCGTAGGCTTCGCTTACCGGCAGGGCGCTGTAAAAACCCAATAAAGCATCCATCGCACTTTCCCGGTACGCTTTGCGGTGCAGGATGATCACCACAGGAAAGGAAAGCGCGTCATTCAGGCGTGGAAGAATTTCCAGGAGGACCGTAATGCTTCCCGCAGAACCGCCGATCAATAAGATCTCTGTTTGATTTTGGTTGATCATATCCCCTAATTAACTGACCTTCCTCCAGATCTTCTCATCGTGACATTGCCGGTAACGGTGTTCGATCGAAGAGAACCGGAGCGTCTCTTTAGCGCCCAACGCCAGGTATCCGAAGGACTGAAGGCTATCGTCAAATAAATTAAACACTTTATTCTGAAGATTTTTATCAAAGTAGATCAATACGTTTCTGCACAGTATCAGCTGGAATTCATTAAAAGAAGAGTCAGACGCCAGGTTGTGTGTCGAGAAGATCATCTTTTCGCTCAGGTCAGAATTGAATTTTACCATATCATAACGTGACACATAATAAGACGACAGGTCTTTCTTCCCTCCGGAAAGGGTATAATTTTCCGTGTATTGCTCCAGGGTTCTCCGCGAGAAGATGCCCTTCGATGCCTTTTCAAGTACGCCCGGGTTGATATCGGTGGCATAAATGAGCGACTTATGATATAAGTTGGCTTCCTTCAGCAAGATGGCCAGCGAATAAGCTTCTTCACCTGTGGAGCAACCGGCGACCCAGATCCTGATAAACGGGTAGGTTCCCAAAGTCGGCAGGATATGATCCCGCAAGGTTTTATAGAAGTGAGGATCCCGGAACATTTCGGTGACGTTCACGGTGATCTCTTCAATAAACCTCGGAAGGTATTCTGGCTCATTATTCAGCTTGTACCGCAGCTCCGCAAAGCTGGTCAGCTTATCAATCATACAAATGCGGTTGAGCCGCCGCCTGAGAGATGCCTTGCTATACTGTGTAAAATCATAATTATAAAGGCTAAAGACGTCTCTCAGAAGTATTTCCATTTCCTCATCCTTGACAATATCCGGGTCGATCATTTATAACCATTTTTTGATCATATCCAATAATCGGTCCACATCGATGGGTTTGGATATATAGCCACTGGCACCGGCTTCCATACATTTTTCTCTGTCGCCGCTCATGGCATTGGCCGTCACCGCGATCACAGGCACATCGCTGTAGCCTGCAGATGACCGGATGATCCGGATGGCCTCATACCCGTCCATTTCAGCCATCATCATGTCCATTAATACCAACCCGATCGAAGGATCGTCCTGCAAGAACTTCAGGCCTTCTGCTGCACTCTGACAGGAGCGGAACCGGTAACCCCGCGCTTTAAGCGTTAGTTGCAGCGCAAAGATGTTGCGGCTGTCATCATCTATAATTAAAATGGATTTTCCCTTTTGCGTCGTCATTCCGTTCGTCTTTAATTTTCATACAACCATACCCGCAGCAGTGATAAAAGCTGGTCTTTATCCACTGGTTTGGAAATATAATCTGATGCACCGGCACGGATACATTTCTCCCGGTCGCCCGTCATGGCCTTTGCTGTTACCGCTATGATCGGCAGTTTGGCATGAGCCGGCATCTTCCGGATGCGTTCGATCGTTTCATAGCCATCCATCTCCGGCATCATCATATCCATGAGAATGATCGAGGTATCCGGATGATCTTTCAGTTGCTGCAGCGCTTCCTTACCGTCGATAGCCGATATCACCTTCATCTGGTAATTTTCCAGGGTCTTGGTGAGCGAGAAAATATTGCGCACATCATCATCGGCAATCAAGACTGTCCGGTCTTTCAACACTTCGTTGAGCGACCCCAACCGGTTGACATTTCTTTTCTCGGGCTCTATATTGCTTTCTTCCACGAGGTGCAGGAACAGCCCCACTTCGTCCAGGATGCGCTGGAAGGAATGGGCGGTCTTGATCACGATCGAATCAGCATATTGCTTGATCTTCATTTCCTCGGCATGAGAAAGATTCTTTCCGGTGAATATGATGATCGGCACATCTTCCAGCCCGTTCTTGCTCTTGATCGCTTCCAGCGTTTCGTAGCCGGTTTTATCAGGAACACCCATATCCAGGATGACGCAGTTGACCTTGTCTGACATCAGCGCCCGGATACTGTCATCCACGTTATTCTTAATTTCTGATACGATATTAAAGTTGCTCAGGAAGTAGGAGAGTGCCGTCGCGTGTTTCGGATTCTCTTCTACGATCAGTACTTTTTTCGGGTTACGGCTCAGCGCATCTTCGATCCTGGTAAAGATCTGTCCCATCTGGTCCAGTGCAATGGGCTTGTTGATAAAGTCGATCGCCCCTTTGAGCAGGCTTTCCTTTTTCACTTTCATCGATGACATGATATGCACCGGAATGTGACGGGTTTTGGGATTCTTCTTGATCTCGTCCATTACCTGCCACCCATTCTTCACGGGCAACTGGATATCGAGTAAGATCGCCAGCGGCTGATAGGTCTCTGCGGCCTGGCCAGCGAGATCGCCTCTCACCACGATCACTCCTTTATAGTTTTGGCGATGCGTATAGGTGAGCAACGCTTTGGCAAAATTGGTATCGTCTTCCACGATCAGGATCACTTTGTCGCCGGGACGGATATTATAGCGGTCGTCGTTGACATCTTCAGGGATCTCAAGCGCGGTTAGAATATTTTCTTCAGCAGATTGAGAGGATACCTCAGGTTCCTTAATGTATTCCTCAACGGGCTCGGATGCCGGACGGCTTGCTCTCTGTGCCGGGCGTGACTGTTGGTCTTTGGGGAGTATCAGTGTAAACGTACTACCTTTCCCAAGATCGCTCTGCACGCTGATCTCTCCGCCCAGGAGTCTCGCGAGTTCCCTGCTGATGGAAAGACCCAACCCGGTGCCGCCGAATTTGCGGCGGGTGGAGCCATCCGCTTGCTGAAACGCTTCGAAAATGATCTTTTGATTCTCATCAGAGATGCCGATTCCTGTATCGGTCACAGCAAACCGGATGACATCGGGTTCCTCCGTATCAGGAAGGATATCAAGTGTCACCGCACCCTCGCCGGTAAATTTGATCGCATTGGATAACAGGTTGCGCAGGATCTGCTCGAGACGCAGCTTATCAGTCACCAGGTTACTGCCGGCAATGGGATCAATATGAATATTAAAATCCAGGCCTTTGTCTTCCGCAATCGGCGCAAACATATTCATGAGGTCACTTCTCAGTTCTGATAGCTCCAGTGGTTTGTATTCCAGCTCCATCTTGCCCGCTTCGATCTTGGACAGATCCAGTATTTCGTCGATCAGACTCAGCAGGCTTGAGCCGGAGCTCTGAATGACTTTGGCCGATTCGATCTGGTCCTCATTCAGGTTTTCATCCGCGTTTTCCACCATCAACCTCGACAACAACAAGATCGAGTTCAGCGGTGTGCGCAGCTCGTGCGACATATTGGCCAGAAACTCTGATTTATATTTTGTGCTCAACGCAAGCTCTTCTGCTTTTTTCTGTATCTCTGAATTGCGGTGCGCAATCAGCAGGTTTTTTTCCTCCAACAGTTTAGACCGCTCTTCCAGCTCCTGGTTGGATTGCAACAGCTCTTCCTGCTGCACACGCAGCTCTTCTTCGGAAGCCTGTAGTTTCTGTGTCTGCGCTTCCAGCTCGGTATTCAGGTTTTCCAGTTCTGAGTGTTGCGTTTGCAACTCTTCGGCCTGCGCTTGTGTTTCTTCGAGCAGGGTCTGTACCTGCTTTCTTCCTTTCGCCGCGATCACTTCGAGTGTGATGATGCGTGCAGCCTCCTGGTAGAAGTCCAGCTCCAGCGATTCGAAGGGTGTTGACGATCCTAATTCAATAACACCCAGGCATTGCCCTTTCACCAGCAGCGGTAACCATACGAGGTTACTTACTTTGATCTGGCCGGCTGAGAAGCTGGTAACAAAGTCCGCTTCCGGTATATTTTTCAGTACTTTGATTTCCCTTGTTTTGAACACCTGGCCCACGATCCCTTCACCAGAAGCATATTGTTGCTTCATATGTCCTTCGAGGGCATAAGCGCTTTGTAATTCAAGCACGCCCTTGTCGAGAAGATAAAACGCGCCGTTCATACAATCTCCATATTTCACCAGGTGATCCAGCGTATCGCGCGCAATCAGCTCTTCGGTTTTATTACCCGCCATGATCTCGTTGAGCATGGCCAGACCAGACTGTTTCCACTCGTTATTATTAATGCGCTCGAATGATAACTGCAGCGAGGCCGCCATGTCATTCAAAGAAGCAGACAGGCTGCCGAGGTCGTCCTGTTCCTTGTCTTTGACCCTGACCGAGTAATCGCCTTTGGCTATTTTCTGAGCCAGGTGCTGAATGATATTGAGTCGCCGCGTCACATCTTCGTCCTTTTCCTTCAGTGCCTGCTGCATGCGCTCGCGCTTCCTGAATTCATCCCTGATCTGCATATAAAAATAGATCGTGATAAACAGGGATACAGCAGCAGCAAACAAAATAAACATCGACGTGATGTTGGAGTTGTTATGCATTTTGACACTGCTTTTTTCCAACGTCACCGTTTCATCTGCAATAAAATTGTTGATGAGTGACCGGCAGCTATCCATATTGGCTTTGCCCTGTTCTAACTGATCTACGCGGATCACGTCGCCGTTTTTCTTCAGGCTGATGCGAAGATTCAAAGCAACCAGCTGCTTCTTAACGAGGTGCTCAATGCTGTCGAGCCGGCGTGATTGCAGGGCATCGTCTTTTGTAAGCGCCTTGACAGCAGCGATGGAGCGGGGGAGCGACTGTACGCTGAGATAATAAGGTTCGAGGAAACTTTCTTTCCCTGTGAGCAGGAATCCTCGTTGACCGGTTTCCCCGTTCTGAAGGTCGATCAGTATCTGGTTAATCGATTTGATGGTCTGCTGCGTATGAATCACCCGCGTACGGTTGTTCATCTGGTTTTTGATACTGATATAAGAGGCGGACGAGCTTAACAGTAAGATCAACAGCGAAATGCCGAAGCCGACCTGTAGTTTCCGAATTAATTTTTTTGACATGATCCTTTAGCTGATGGGTAAGGTAAAATAAAAGGTGGTGCCTTTGCCGAGGGTGCTATCCACCCCATAAGTGCCATGGTGTTGCTTGATAATGTCGGCGCAGATGTAGAGGCCGATGCCCAGGCCCTGGAACTGAACGGAAGATTCTTCGACGCGGTAGAACTTGGAGAACACGCGTTCTTTTTTATGTTCAGGAATACCGATGCCAAAGTCCTGAACGCCAATGTAGACCTCCTGGTCCCTGGTTTCTGTATGCAGTACGATCTTATTCGAGCCCGGCGAATATTTCACCGCGTTGGTAAAGAAGTTGATCAGCACCTGCTCGATCCGGATCGCGTCGCCTACCACCGGTGTCGTGATCTCGCTCCCTTTTCGCTCTATTTCCAGTTCCGGATGATTCGTGGTATAACCGATCGTTTCAACAACGCTTTGGATGAGCTGCTCCATGTCAAACGGCTGTTTATTCATCTTCAGTTTGCCGTTATCGATCTTCGAAATGTCGAGCAGATCTGCGATGAGGCTGTCCAGCTTGCCTACCTGGTCATGTGCACGGCTGATATAAGCCGACATCAGGTTTTGCGGCTGCTTGCTCTCCATGCGCTGCAGCAATTGGATGTAGGCCTTGATGCTCGTCAGGGGTGTCTTCAGCTCATGACTGGCGATACTCAGGAACTCATCTTTTTTCCGCTCTTCCTGTTTTTGTTCATCAATGTCAGTGAAAGTGCCCACCCAGCTTTTAATGCCTGTTTTGTTTTTAACAGGGATCATGCGCAGAAGATGGTACCTGAACAAACCGGATTTTACTTCTTTGATACGCACTTCCAGCTCCAGGGGCTGGCTTTTGTTCATGCAGTCTTTCCACACGGTTTCCATCGATGTATCATCAGGATGCGTTTCAGGAAAGGTTTCGGGACAGGGAGAATACTGGAACCATCTTTTATTGACAAAGTTGACCCGCCCGAACGCATCCGCTCTGAAGGCGATCTGCGGCAGGCTTTCAAGGGTGGTATGTAAATGTTCTACTTTATCGTGCAGCTCCTGCTGTGCCTTTTTGCGGGATTCCACTTCAAGCAACAGGTTCCGTTGCGTCTCGTTCAGGGCCAGGGTTTGTTCGTAGAGGCGATGAAACGTTTTGACTTTCAGCATCAGGATATCGGGGTCCACCGGTTTGGTGATGTAATCAATACCTCCTGAGGCGTATCCCTTTGTGATAAACTTTTTTTCTGTATTGACTGCGGACAGGAAAATGATGGGAACTTCTTTCGTTTTGCTATAACCAGATAAGGTTTCGGCCACTTCAAATCCGTCAATTCCGGGCATCTGCACGTCTAAAATAATCAGCGCGTAATCCTGTTTGAGCACTTTTTTCAGTGCTTCCTCTCCTGAAGAGGCCGTATCTACTTCAAAATTCTTTGACTCCAGTAACCTTTTTAATGAATATATATTTTCTATCTGATCGTCAACAATTAAAATCATGAATGTTTAATTTCAAAGTTTGAGGGCTACCAATAGTACCTGGTCTGCAAGGGCGAACCTTAGTTTAGTAAGTCCAACGTTCGAAAATAAAAAAAAACCGCGCAAATCCTGAAAATAATATGCATAAAGATGTCTGATTCATTGAAATATCTCGTCCGGCGCGCGCTTTCTGTAAAGCATTTGAACCTGATCAAGTAAATTAGAGTTCCCTTTACCCAAAAAAACGTTGGCTAATGCCCGGATCCTCTTTTTTACACACCCGAAAACGACTACTATTCATGGGGCTGACGCTCCTGCTTCACACTGTATGCGCAGTGGGAACGGAGCATTCATCCGGTCCTTTGCGGCCGTATAACCTCACCTGCGAATACCTCCAAGATCCGAAGGGGATTGACCTGCAGCAGCCTCGTCTCGGCTGGTTATTAAAGGCGAGCGGCCCGATGGCTTTCGGGTTCCGTCAGCAAGCCTGGCAGGTGGTGGTTGCGTCCTCTCCGCGCCATCTTTCTCCGGAAAAAACCGATGTCTGGAACTCCGGATGGATCGAAAGCCATCAAACGCAGCAGGTAGCTTACAAAGGGCGGGCGCTGATTTCTGACCGGACCTACTATTGGAAAGTGCGGGTGAAAGATGCGTCCGGCGCGGTTTCCGCCTGGAGCGAACCGGCGTTGTTCACTACCGGTGTCCTGCCGGGTCAGCTTTGGAAAGGAAAATGGATCGGCGACGGGCAGCGCTTTGTGAACAATAATAAGGACTGCAATATCTGGGATCCGTGGTTTCGCAGAACATTCAGCCTGGCCGAACGGCCGGGCCGCGCCTTTATCTATGTTGCTTCTATTGGTTATCATCAATTGTATGTCAATGGAAAGCAGGTGCACACCGATGTGTTGGCGCCCGCGACTTCCGATCACACGAAAAGAGCGCGTTATATTGCCTACGATATTGCGCCCTACCTGAGGCCGGGCCAAAACGTTATCGGCCTTTGGCTCGGCGCGTCGTGGTCGATTTTTGCACCTTACTTCCTCGATCGGGACAGACCTGCAACGCCCCTGGTGAATGCACAGGCTTTCTTTTATAAAGACGCGCATCCCGGTCCTAACGCCACCCCGTTCTCTTCACTGGTCACCGACCGCTCCTGGAGCACTTCTCCCAGTCCGAATAAACTATTAGGCGTATGGTCGTTTGGTAAGATGGGCGGGGAGTTATGGGATGATACCCGCGCCGACACCACTTGGAATCAATTGTCTGACAATCCAATCGCCTGGAAAGCCGCAGTGGAATATGAGCCGGATCTGTTGATTACCGCGCAAATGGTGGAGACCAATCAACGGAAAAAGATCATCCGACCCCGCTCGATTGAAAAAAGAAATGATGGCAGTTACCGCGTCGACTTCGGAACCAACTTCGCGGGCTGGACGGAGCTCCGGCTTCAGGCCCGTCCCGGCGATACGGTGCACATGTCCTTTTCTGAAAGAAAAGATATGGATCGAACGTTCGACATGAGAAACGCATTGATCGTGGGGAAGAATGGGAAAAGCACCTTCCGGAACCGTTTTAATTACAGCTCTGGCCGGTGGCTCACCATTCGCGGAGTGACCGCAGAGCCGCGTCTGACGGACATCACAGGCTGGATGATCACAACGGCTTACGACGACGTGACGCAGTTTGAATGTTCCGATACTTTGGTAAACTGGATATACGACCGTGTGCGATGGACCTTTGAGAACCTTTCCCTGGGCGGATACGTAGTGGATTGCCCTCAGCGGGAACGCATGGGCTATGGCGGCGATGCGCATGCGACCAGCGAGACAGGAATGTATCATTACGGATTAGGCGCTTTTTACACCAAGTGGATGCAGGATTGGCGGGACGTGCAGGGCACTGAACCGATGGTAGGCGATATGAATGATACCAGCTATGCCCGGAAAAAAATCACCAGTGGAAGGATCTTTAACAATGGCGTATTGCCTCATACAGCACCGACATATTGGGGCGGGGGCGGACCCGGGTGGGGTGGCATCGTCGTTACATTGCCCTGGTTCATGTACGAATTTTATGGCGACAAGAAAGTGTTGTCTGATAATTACGACTTAATGCACAACTGGCTGCTATTCCTGGAAACGCATGTGAAAGATCATATACTACAACGGTTCGGCGGAGAATGGGATTTCCTTGGAGACTGGCTCTGGCCGGGCGCTACGGCCGAGGGAATGAACAATGACCAACCCGAAACATTGTTCTTCAACAATTGCTACCGGGTATTCAACCTCCGTACTTTTTGCCAGGTGGCCAATGTATTGGGCAAAACGGAGGATGCGCGAAAATGGCAGCAGAAGGCAGATGCCGCCGCCGCTTCGATTCACCGGCAATTTTTTAACCGTGCGGATAATACCTATTCTGACGGCTCCATGGGCAACCTGGCGATCGCCTTATTGGCAGGCGTAGTGCCCGACGCGCTCAGGACGGCCGTGATGGCTTCCCTGGAAAAGGAGATCATGGACAAAAGAAAAGGACATATTCATGCCGGTATCACCGGCGGCGCCATGCTGTTCCGATTGCTGAGACAGGAGCACAGGAATGACCTGATCTATAGCATGATCTCTAAAACAGATTATCCGGGCTGGGGTTATATGAAAGCTAATGACGCGACGACCATCTGGGAAATGTGGGAGAAAGATCTGCCGGGGCATTCGCTGCTTCACAGTTCCTTCCTGTTTCCCGGCGCCTGGATGGTCGAAGGGCTTGCTGGTATCCAACCCGGCGCTCCCGGTTTTAGCCGGTTCATAATTCAGCCGCCAGCGCCGGGACAAACGAAGGTACAGTGGGCGAAAGCCAGCTTCAGAGCGCCGTCGGGCCTGATCCAGACAGCCTGGAAGAGAGACAGTCATCAACGCTTAAGCATGGACATCGTCGTCCCGCCCAACACCACGGCGTTGCTGAAATTGTCGGCCGGTGAACAATTGTCTGTTCCCGCGAACACGCCGCATGTGCGTTCGCTACCGGATGAAGGGGGGTATAAAGTGTATGAGTTGCAATCGGGGACCTACTCGTTTTAGTACGGGAAGATCGCTTGATTATGAAGAAGACAAAAGATCTCTCACCTGCGGAAGTAAGATGGCTTTGTGTTATCGTTGTTGCGACCGAGCGCAATAAAATGAAGCAGAGTGGAGCGATCTTAGCGGTGAAGGATTCTTCGGCTTTTATCGCTGCGAAATATTTGCCGAAGGCCACTTTGGCGAACTTAATGGATAAGAACGGGCAAGGGGTGCATAACATTTTATGCTGGGCGTTGTTTCAACTTTTTTCATGCTGCGAAAGGCATGGAGGCGGATCATGTGTGCCCATAAAAGCGATATTTCATGCCGGTCTTTATGGCTTCAGCGGCCCCGCACTCATTCCTGGAGCTGGTGGTGCTTTCTGATCCGATGATTGGATTGGTGCTTGCGTACAGAAACGGTCAGACGGAGACCGTCAGACCGGGTTAGGTGGGATTTCTTCCCGTCCGTCCTGGCACGGGCGGGCGCTTCGGTTCAATTTGAATGAGGATATTATTTTTAAATGTTCTGCTGAATAACATTCAAAGGTTAAACAACTTCCTACTCTGCGTGCTTTGCGAACAAATCTTTGCGCACTTCGCGGTAAAAAATAACATAAAAAGAAAAAATGTTATGCACGCCAGGCAAGATGCTTCGCTCGCTTTGCGTTGAAATGCGCAGCTATGAATCACACGCCATCCCCCCAATGATTCTTGCAGCACAAATTTTTAACCCGGAACGATGGAAGAGCGTAAACCAACCACCTTCCATCGAAGAACTTCGGTCCGGCGATTCTTATCCGTATCGACACGGTTCGCGTTAGGTCACCACAGTTCTTATTGTATATAGGCCAACTCTTTCAAAAATCTTTCCGCTTCTTTCAGCGTTTGCTCATAATAAGGCTTGCCTTTATTATAGTTGAAGAAGCCATGCCCCTGGCCTTCATACAGGATCAGCTCGCAGCGACTGCCCACGCTTTTCATCTTGTCCTGGTAGTCTTTTGCTGTTTTAACGGGGATCAGGTGGTCTTTGGTACCGAGGAATACAATGGTGGGTGCCGCACCTTTTTTAATATTATGATAGGGAGAAATTTCTCGATACCGTTCACCCAAACGGTCGTAGCCATAATTGTCCGGGCCGTTGTTAAATACGGGGTTAAACAATACCAGTGCATTCGGACGCGGACTGACATTGAGATCATCAGAGGATTCGTCAATAGACACCAGGTCGGTTGCGGCGGCTACATGACCTCCTGCAGAACCGCCACCCGCCGCTATTTTACCGGGATCGACACCCAATTCCTTCGCATGGCTTCTCACATACCGGATCGCTGAGCGACCATCTTTAACGCTTTCAAACGGCGTAGTGTTCTGCCGTTTCTTCACGCGATAGTCGGGGGTGATCGCAATCATCCCTTTCGAAGCCAGGTATATCGCCTGATTTTCAAACTGATCCATATTGCCGCTATTCCATCCGCCTCCAAAAAAGAGCACAATAGCAGGGTAGGCTTTTCCTTTTTGATAATCGGGCGGATAATACAATTTCATTTTTAAGACGGTTGTATCCACCTTTTTGTAAACGATCTCGACCGGTTGACTTTGAGCTGCCACAGGCAGGATATACAATGCGCTTATCCAAAGCAATAAAAGAAGCTTTTTCATCAGTTTATGTTTAGTTGAACGAGCTTGTTTAAATCTTGCAACGATATTGACAGATCCGATAACACATTTAATGTTTAGGGGAATCAGCTTTTCCCATTGATACAATTTCCAATGGTTGCGCAGAAAGGCCGTCAGCACTGGCTTTCAGGCGGATCGTTCCCGGCTGATCCATAGCCTGGATCATCACCAGGCACTTGCCTTTAAAAGCTTTTCGCCGGTTGGCTTTCATCGGCGAAAAATCCGTGATGTCGCCGTTCTCAACGCCAATGATCCGGCCAGGGCCCTCTATGTCGAATACTACCAGGTGATCTGCTTCCGGTACCAGTGTGCCGTTCCCGTCCGTAATATCCACTTCAACATGTACTACGTCCTTATTGTTGGCGCGGATCCTGTGTTTATCGGCTTGCAACTTCACCAAAGTAGCGGCTGCCGCAGTGGCGACAGAAGTCGTAGCGACGACGCGGTTATTGTTCGTCGCTTTTGCTTCGAGCTTGCCTTGCTGATAAGGCACCAGCCATACCAGTTGGTGTTCAGCGCCCATGGTCTTCCTGCCTAATGATTTCCCATTCAGAAACAATTCGGCCTGCGCCGCATTGGTGTAGACAACCACCGGGATGATCTGACCTTCTTTGCCGGGATGGGTCCAATGCGGCAAGAGATGGATCATCGGGCGTTCCGACCACAAACTCTGGTACAGGTAATAATGATCTTTCGGAAATCCGCAGAGATCCAGGATACCGAAGTTTGCGGTTCGCGCAGGTTGTATCGTAGCTTCTCCCAGGTAATCGAAGCCCGTCCAGCGAAAGGTGCCGATCAGGTAGGGAAGCTGCATCGTGCGGTTGTGCTGATCCCGGACGCCGATCCTCACAATAGCATTGTCATAAGACGACTGATAGAATTTTGCGTTGTGATCAAATACTTCATCAGGTGTGAGATCAGGAATAGGGAAGACCTTATCCCTGAACCGGTCCCAGCTCACGCCGGCTTCCCAGGGCGCGGGAAAATCGCGGGTGCGGTAAGCCGTTTTAGTAGCGTAAACACCACGGGTTTGCAGCGTATGCGTGATCTCTGTTCCCAGCAGCGGCTTGTCAGGATGCTCTTTATGGAAGGCTTCCAATACGCCCGGCATTTCGCCTTCTCCATTCAGACCTACCACATCCACATGATCTCCCTCCGCACTGCGTGCTTGTGTCACGGGTCGGGTCGAATCCAACCTCTTGAGGTGTTCTGCCAGCTGCTTTTGAAGAGCCGCTTTAAATTGAGGCACCTCGTTGCCGATGCTCCACATCACGACTGAGGGATGATTGCGGTCGCGCTTGATAAAATCAGTCAGGTCTTGTTGCCACCACTCGTTAAAGTAAAGACCATAATCATGGGCGGCTTTCGGTTGATTCCATCCGTCGAATGCTTCGTCCAGCACCATCAGGCCCAGCGTGTCGCACATGGTGTACAACTCAGGCGCGGCAGGGTTATGCGTTGTCCTTATGGCGTTACACCCCACATCTTTCAATAGTTTCAGGCGGCGATACAACACATCCTCCGGAACAGCCGCACCTACCGGACCTCCATCATGATGATTGCACACACCGTTCAGCTTTAACCGCTGATCGTTCAGCACAAACCCCTCGGTGGCATTCACCCGGATCGTCCTGATCCCGAAGTGATCTACATAGGTTTCTTCAGTATGGTCTTCGCCGATGATCGTTTGAAGGATCTGATAACGAACCGGTGTGGCAGGCGACCATAATTCCGGATCGCTGATCTTTATCTGTTGCTGGTAGGCGGTGATCGCTGTGTCCAGCGTCATCCGGTTGGTTTGCTCCGCCACTTTAGCGCCGTTGGGCGCAAGAATAGTCGTACGTAAACGGATCGGCTTTTTCTGCCGGGCGTCATTCTTCAATTCTGTCCGGATCGCCACTTCGGCATAGCCCGCTGTTACCTTGGGTGTTGTAACATACATGCCCCATTGGGGAACATGTACCTTGCGTGTAGTCCTGATCCACACGTGCCGGTAGATGCCGGAGCCCGTGTACCAGCGACCGCTGGGTAACCGGCTGTTATCTACTTTCACGGCAATCACATTTTTTCCCTGCTTCAGATGCCGCGTCAGTTCATATTCAAAGCTGATATAACCATAAGGACGCTTACCCAGGTACTGACCATTGATCCAAACCTCGCTGTTCATATAGACGCCGTCAAACTGGATGGACACCAGCTGCTCAGGATCTCTTTTCCAGTCAAAAGTTTTGCGATACCAGCCGATACCGCCGGGAAGATAGCCTCCCTGCCAGCCTGCGGGACTGTTCAGGTCAAAGGGTTGCTCGATGCTCCAATCGTGAGGCAGGTCAAGCAGGCGCCATTTTTTGTGATCGTAGCCCGCAGCGGAAGCCTTGGGGATGTCACCGAGATGGAAGTACCAGTTACGGTCAAACTCCGACCGGCCGTTGATGGGCCGGGCATGAGCCGCCGTAACGAAAAACATGAACCACATCAAGACGGCCAACAGTCGGGTCATTATTTTTAATGAGAACATATTCATGCATTTTAATCAGCGACTTTCTCGGAAGGATCATACAAAGCACTGTAGGGGAGGGCGCCGCAGTTGATCAGTACGGAGCGGATATAGAAGCGATGCCGATTTTTTGTTTTAGCTGATAACAGGCTTTTAAGATCATCCACTAAGGGCGCCGCTTTGTCGCCAACATTTTGGAGCGCGGCAGCCGCCGGACCAAACCCTGCACTTAACTGATCATATAAATAAGCCAGGCCCTGCTGCTCCTTGCCGGTATAGACCAGTGATTCGGCGATCATGCATTTGACCTCAGGGATGCTGTTGCCCGACTGAAGCAACATGGCTGCTTCCTGCGGAACGGTCTTGATGCCGCCGGTTTTAGCGAGGCCACAGATACCGCTGGCACCCCAGTATTGCACGACCGGATCTTTATGTTTCAAATAATTCAGCAACACGGGCAACTTCGCCGGATCTTTAAGCGACGCCGTTTCAGCCGCAGTGATTTGCTGATCCACATCGATATTCTTTTTTCTCACGACTTCATACAGCGGTCCGCCTTCCTGCAGATCGTGACGATATTCTCTTGGAATAAAACCCAGATCTTTCTGCTTTCTTACGGTGCTGCTCAGCTGTGCTTTCAGCCGGTCGAGCACCGGCTTATAAGCATTCGTTTCGGCCAGGTTACGGGTTTCTAAAGAGTCCTTCTGAATATCATACAGCTCAAAAGCGGGCACAGGCAGCCAGAATCTTTTCTCGAGCGGATGGGTGATTTGATTTTTGATATGGGCCACGTCCCATGCTTGTTGTGCGGGCATCTGCCATTGATAGTCCTGGCGGGTGCCGTTGGGATAGGCGCTTTGATAATTCCAGATCAGCTTGTAGTGGCCGTCCGTGATGGCGCGCGAAGGACAATAGCTATCCCCCTGGTTGGCCCGGAAAGTAAACAAATATTCGGGCTGATCGTCCTTTGCTTTTGCTCCCAGGAACGGCGCTCCCACCATAAAGCCCGGTTGTGGCGTCTTCGTCAGATCCAAAACCGTAGGCGCAAAATCGATGAACGATACCAGCCGGTCACTGACGGCGGGCTGGGCCGTACCGGCCAGGTGCTTCCACTTCGGAGGAAAATAGACGATCAGGGGCACCTGGGTGCCGGTCTCGTATACATAAGCTTTTCCGCGCGGCACCGTTCCACCATGATCAGAATAGAAAAAGATGATCGTGTTATCCGCCTCACCACTTTTTTCCAGCTCATCCAGCTTTTTACCCATCCATTGGTCCATCAGTGCCACGGCGTCCATGTTCCAGGCAATATCATCGCGCACTTCGGGCAAATCGGAAATATAAGGCGGCACGCTCACATCTTTCGGTTTGACCTTTCTTGGGCTCCTTTCGGCAATAGGCGTAGCAACCCGCGACATATGCGTGATGCCGCAATTAAACACAGAGAAGAACGGTTGCTTCTTATCAGGGCGGTTTAGGTAAGTGGCGGTTTTACTCGATTCGCTCCACACATTGGCCGGCGTTTTCTGGTTGTTATAATCCTGCTTGTTATTGTTGCTGGTATAGTATCCTGCGTCTCTTAAGTATTTAGGAAAATAAAAGGCGGCAGGCACGGGCCGCTTCTCGCGATGCACGTCGGTGCCGAGGCTTACCGCGTAAATGCCCGAGATCAGCGTAGAGCGGGACGGCGAGCATTGCGTGCCATTCGAATGCGCACGTGTGAAGCGGATACCCTTAGCCGCGAGCGCATCCAGCCGCGGGGTTTTGACGGATTTGTTACCGTAACAACTCAGATAAGGGCTCATGTCTTCACACACCATCCACAACACATTAGGCCGTTCCTGTGCATGGGTCAGTAGTTGGAACAAAAGAAATAACGAGATCAAATTATATCGTAACATGATGTCAGCTTTTTATTAATATTATTGAAATACCGCGATAATGACTTCGGAAGGGTGGAGGGTAACGCGGGCCTTGCCTGATACTACTTTTGTTGTTGTCTCCTTCATTTGATAATCGAATTCGGCTCCGCTGATCCGCCAGATGCTGGCATTGGCGGGCGCCTTCGCGCTTTGTATGTCCACGGTCACCTCGGTAGGTTGTTGTATACGCTTCCCGGTCAGGACAAGGGTGGTCTGCTGATCATCACAGGCAGCAAAGGCCGGCACGTTCGCGGGCGTATTGGTCTTCACGAGACTCCCTGTAAGATCTTCTGAAAGCCGGCGGAATATCTGGTTGAAGATGGAAGGCTGGTGGGTGCGGAAATCAAAGAGGGTAGGCTTTTTATATTCCATCCGCATCGGCCAGACCGTACTGATATCGAAACCTGATTGCAACATCAGGCCCATCATCTCTGTCAAATGCATGAACGATTCGGGCGTTCGCGTCGTGACGTTGAATTCAGACATGTTGTACAAGTAGTGCTTATTGGGATGGATGCTGCTTAATAACCCTCTTAGTTCTTTCAGTTTACCGGCAACCATATCCAGTTGCGACGGCGCAAAATACCAATGCACAATGATCATATCGATCTTGGCGCCACATCGGGTTGCGAGCGTATGCCACCATTTTTCGTCGCCTTTAGTGACGGGCAGTTCAGTTTGTTCTTTGGTGAATGACTCATACTTTTTAAATGTCTTCATGTCGCTGATATTCCTGCGATTTTGCAACACCTGGTCGAGCATTCCTTTTTTGATCCGTTCTTTGGTGCCGACAAAATTCACATCCCAGTGGCCATTGATCCCAAGCACCACTTCCGGATCGATCTTCTTTAACGAGTCGGCGTAGACGTTTACAAGGTCTGCATATTCGCTCGCTGACATCACCGGGTGCCAATAGGTTTCATTACCGATCTCCCAATACTTTACGCGGTACTCCTTGCTTCTGCAATACCGCAGCCATTCTGCGGCTTCATGCGCACCACCACTGATATCTTTTTTGATGGCCCAGCTTTCGGTATTTAAAACGCACATAGGCTCAGCGCCCGTTTGACGGCATACCTTAATAAACTCTTCGAAGTTGGTTTCAGCGGCTCCGCTTTGAAACGGGAACATGTGCACATTGTCGAGCGTGGCTGTCTGCCAGTGAAAATTATCGGCGATGGTGCCACCGGGATAACGAAGCAACTTCACACCGGCTTCTTT
Organism: Niabella sp. ZPM-14; assembly: GCF_055693045.2. Taxonomy (NCBI): domain Bacteria; kingdom Pseudomonadati; phylum Bacteroidota; class Chitinophagia; order Chitinophagales; family Chitinophagaceae; genus Niabella; species Niabella sp. ZPM-14. The sequence goes on along the minus strand of NZ_CM181148.1, from coordinate 229,420 downwards.
GATGCCTTTGACCAGCTGGCCATCAGCCAGCGACGCATCATCATCGATCCAATACAGAAAGTTGGTGCCCCAAAAGCCGGGACTGATACGATGAAGCTTTTGCTTTGTATCGATCGTGACCTCGACCGGCGCTGTTTGTCCGGTAACGGCATGGGCATGCCACAGGGCACATAAAAGAATAATGATCGCTCTCATGTCTGGTATTAGAGGTTGTTCCGGTCTTATGCGGAAAGTCCGTAAGATGAAGCTGTTTTATATTTAATGGCTACTGCATAGAAACACACGCATCATCTCTGAGCCGGGTCATCGCACCTGCTGCGAACAGAGAAGCTGAGCGATATGAAACGCCGCGGTTTATTTCTTATACAAAGGATTTTTCTGATCGGGCATTTTGGCGCCTGTGTGATCCATGATCTTCATCAGCTCATCCAACAGTTCATCCCGTTTTGCAGGATTCGCATTGACGAGGTTCTTTGTTTCTGACAGATCGTCTTTCAGATGGTACAATTCAATGCTGTTATTTTTAGCCACGTTGGCACGTCCGCCGTCCAGTACCCATTCTTCATGATGTAACAGGAGCTTCCAGTCGCCTTTGCGGATCGTGGACACGGGACGGCTTCTGAATTCCTGGTCCCTTGCCCCCGGGTTCGGCTTGTCCAGGTATCCCGGGAAATGCCAGAAGATCGCACGATCGGTAAGTGCGTTTTGTTGCTGAAACAAAGGCAGCAATGGCTTTCCGTCGAGTATTTTCCCGGCGGGCAATGGTTGCTTCGTAATATCCATGAATGTGGCGAACATATCTACATTGATGATCGGCGTCGCTTGTTGGGTGCCGGCCTTGATTATCTTCGGCCATTTGGCAATGAAAGGCACCCTGATGCCGCCTTCATAATACATGCCTTTGTACCCTCTCAGCGGATCCTGCGGCGATTGGGGCAGACCACCATTGTCTGAGGTAAAGATCACCAGCGTGTTTTCTTCTAAGCCGAGGTCTTTAATTTTTTGTAACAAGATACCGATGCCGTCATCCATCTGTGCGTTCATTGCGGCAAATCTTTTATTCTTTTGAAGATGTCCTTCCCGCTCGCTAAACCGATCCAGCATGTTCTTCCTGGCCTGTATGGACATGTGCGTAGCATGATGAGATACGTATATGAAGAAGGGACGGTCCTTATTCTTTTCCATAAACTCACAGGCGCCATTGGTGATCTTGTAAATGCCTTTGGGATCATTGGTCTCCTTGAAATCCTCGTCAGTAGGCGGATTGAAGGAACTGTCTACATCGAAACCCTGATCACGCGGCAAAGTTCCTGCACGCTTGCCCAAATGCCACTTGCCGAAGATCGCCGTCTTGTAACCCGCATCGTGGAGTCCTTCTGCAACCGTATAAACAGATGGCGCCACCTCCTCGGAATTGGGGATAGGCTCCAGTCTCATTTGCTTCACCGGTCCGCGTTTGGTGCTGGATACGGCATATACGCCATGCCGGGGGGTGTACTGACCTGAGATAAAACAGGCGCGACTGGGCGCACAGTTGCCAGCAGCTGCATAGGCATTGGTAAATACCATGCCTTGCGAAGCTAACTTGTCGAGGTTCGGCGTGAGATAAAAGTCACTGCCCGTAAACCCGGCATCTTTCCAACCCATATCATCTGCAAGTATGTAGACTATATTGGGCTTTTGTTGGGCTAAGCTGGTGGTGGTTACAAAGAGTAATAAGAGGTAGAGCGTCTTTTTCATGCGCATTTTGTTACTTTTTTTATGAGGCCGAAACGAGGACTATCGGCTCGATCAGTTTAAATTTTAACAGCCTCCATTTCCGGAATGGCCGGTCAATCAGGTGTCAGGAATTAATAGAAATATAATTTCGAAGAGATTGTTTCAAAGGATCCGCTATCGCGTCGCCATTGGATTTGGGGCTGTTGTCCCTTCGTTCCTTTTTTAACAAGATGATAAAAGCTGAAAGGATGGTATCCCTTTGCCAGCTTCAGCGTCACTGTTCCGGCTGCACCATCATGACGCGTATAATCCTGGTCGATCGCTTTAATATCGTGTATCTTCAGAAAAGCTTTACCGGCGCCCGTTAGCCTGAAAGTATAGCTTCCCGCTTCACTTACATGAATATATCCTTCAGATACGGTCAACGGCTGACTTCCGCGGGATACACCCGGCGTTGCGGCTGTCATCTGCGCGCTTCTTTTCAACCCCTTCACATCCGGGATCCAGGGGGTATTGCAGGCGTAACTGCTCAGCATCACCCCGTTCTTCAGCGCTCCGGATACTTTAACGGCCGGTATGGTAGCATTGTCATACGGACGCGCAGCGCTGCTGTCTGGCATGCGGATCTGAAGCACCCGCTCTTTTACATAGGCCTGCAGCGCCGGGTTTTGCGCGGCGATATTTTTCGCCTGCTGCGGATCTTCATTGATCTGGTACATCTCAAAATCATCACCGGCGGTTTTCACGTTATACCGGATCGCTACGGTGTCTCCCATGCGGATCATTTGCATCTGTTGTCTTTTCCTGCCGCGGTGTGCTGCTGCAAAGTCAGTATAGTCGGGCGTTTTAGACGGATGAAAATATTCTGAGTACACCAGGCTGGTGTTCGCAGCGCCTTTGCCGGTAAGTGCCGGTAAGAGGGACACTCCATCACATCTTACAGGTGCGGGCTGCCCTGTAGCTGCGACAAAAGTCGGCAGCCAGTCATAAGATATATTAGGCGATGATACAACCGTTCCGGGTTGAATAGCGGCCGGCCACCTGGCGATGGTTGCGGCGCGCAGTCCGCCGTCATAAACATCTCTTTTGATGCCATCGAACGGGCCGAAGTTGTTGAAAAAGTCAGCTTCGTAAGAAACATATTCTTTAGGGAGATAAGATTCCTGCGACGGACCATTATCCGACGTAAACACTACCAGGGTATTATCATCGATTTTGAGATCTTTCAGCAATTGCATCAGGTCACCCACCTGGTCATCTATACGGTGGGTCACAGAAGCATACCTTTTGTAGGTGTCTGGCCAGGGAACTTCAGGCGTAGCCTGATCCTTATCATGATCGTAAGTAGCATTTGCATACTCAGGATACATGTAAGAATCGATGGTCCCTGAAGCCGTGTTGATCATCTCGCCGGGCTTGCCCAACCATTGCACACCGCCTTTAAGACCACCACCGGCGGGGTATTTTTGCGTGGGAAGTTCCAGCACGGCATGTGGCGTATCATAAGCCAGGTAAATGAAAAATGGTTTGGACGCATCTTTACTTTTACGATGATCGATGATATATTTTTTTGCGGCCGCTGTGAACAGATCTCCTGTATAACATTTATCTAACTGATCACTGATCTCATTGTAATTTTCCCATACTTTTTTAGGACTCCGGTAAAGGCCTTCTTTAGGATAATGCTCGTGGCCATCGCCGTGAGCGATATAACCGAAATAGTAGTCAAAGCCGCGCTTCAGCGGATGGGCCGGCCAGTCGGGCGCTACCTTTTTGGATTTACCCTGCAGGCCCCATTTACCAATGGCTGCCGTGCTGTAGCCCGATAGCTGCAGCACGTTGCCCATGGTGTAATTGTCTTCTAATGCTTTATCAAATTGATTGTCGCGTACATTGGCATGTCCCTGGCTCATGCCCGTCAGCAGCGAAGCCCTGGACGGTGCGCACACCGGAGCGGCGCAATAATGAGCCGTTAACATGGCTCCTTCACGGGCCATTTCATCCAATTGAGGCGTTACTAACCAGGGCTCGCTTTTATCGCCTTTTTGTTTTCTCTGGTTTTGAAAAAATACGCCGACATCGCCATAACCCAGGTCATCTACAAGGATGAAAATGATATTAGGCTTCTTAGCCGTCTGTGCCAGCGATGCAGGTGCGTTCAAGGCCAAAAGGCCGGTCAGGATAATTGTCGTCTTTAATCTGGTAGCGATCTTGTGCGTCATTACTATCTTTTATGGGTTGTCATATTATTCCGGGCTTTGCCCTTTTTCAAATTGCCTTTTGGCATCAAACCGGGCATTCGCCACAGGCAGCTGCGCCTTAGTTTGTTTCAGCCACTGCTGCAGGTTCAAATATAATCTATCTGTTTCGGCCGGTTGCCGGGCGCTGAGATCTTGTTGTTCACCGGGGTCTTTGCCCAGATCGTATAGTTCCTTTTTTCCCGTTTCGTAATAATAGATGAGTTTTTTATTGCCCTCGCGGATCGCGCTGTACGGCGTGGCTCCCTGGCTATGGTAATGCGGGTAGTGCCAATACAGATTTCTTTTTACCAGCCCTTTGCGGTTTGACAGGAATGGTGTCAGATCTACGCCATCATGTTGGGGCATGTCTTCTTTCGCTACGCCTGCAACAGCTGCAATAGTAGGATAGAGGTCCATGCTGATGATGGGCTGATCGCTTTTTCCGGCCTGGATATGGCCATCCCAGTAAAAGATCGCGGGAATGCGCGTGCCGCCTTCGTAAGCCGTTCCTTTGCCTTCTCTCAATGGCAGGTTAGATGTGATCTGCCTGGCCCGGTTTTCCCGGTTGCCGATCAGCCCGCCGTTGTCGCTGGTAAATATGACCAGGGTACGATCGGTCAGATCCATCTCGCGAAGCTGGTCCATCAGCTTACCGACATTTCGGTCCATGTTCCTGATCAGTCCCGCATACACCGGGTTCTGGTGATTTTTTTGGTGATCGATGCGGCTTTTGAAATAAGCAAGATCCTCTTCTTTCGCATTTAACGGCGTATGCACTGCATAAAAAGGAAGGTACACAAAGAACGGCTGATCCTTATGTGATTGGATAAAGGTGATCGCTTCATTTGTAAGCCGGTCGGTCAGTTGTTCACCGGTGGGGCCTTCTTTCAAACGCGGATTTTTATACGGCGCAAAATAGCTATTGGGAGAACCCTTGGAATACCCGCCAATGTTCAGGTCAAAGCCCTGGTGTTCGGGATAATATTGCTCATCATGTCCCAGGTGCCATTTACCAATCGAAGCCGTGGCGTAACCTTTCGTCTTCAGCAGCTCGGCGATGGTGGTTGTTTCCAGGGGCAGGTACATGGTCCAGTCCGGCGGCGATAACTTTGCATAGGGACGTTGGTAGCCCTTGATCCAATCAGTGATATGTGTGCGTGCAGGGTATTTACCAGACATAATGGCCGCGCGGGTAGGAGAACAAACCGTGCAGGCGGCATAAGCCTGGGTCATTTGAAGGCCTCCTTTGGCTAAGGCGTCCAGGCGCGGCGTTTCATAAAAATCACTCCCGTAACAAGCCAGGTCGGTCCAACCCAGATCATCTGCCACGATCAGGATCACATTGGTCTTTTGTCCGTATGAAAATCCCGCTTCCAGGAGCAGCCCCATCGTTATGATTATCAGTTTTCGCATATGTGCTTCTTATAACAGCGTTTGCAGTCCAGGTATTCACCGCCTCTTAGACTCCGCAAAACCTTATTCGTTTATTGTGAACTGAAAAAATAACATGCTTTGTCTGTCTTCTGGTTAATAACCGGAGTTCTGCACCAGGTTTTTATTCAGATCCAGCTCGGCGGTAGGAATCGGGAACCATATCTTGTAGGGCAGCCAGTTTGTTTTCAATACCGGAACGGAATTGATGTTGTGAAACCCGCCGGTTATCGGCAGCGCTTCGATGACCTCATTCAGCCTGCCAAAACGGATCAGGTCGAACCTCCTGATGCCCACTTCAAAACAAAGTTCGCGCGAACGCTCTTCGATCAGCTCATCAATAAAATTGGCTCTCAGGTAAGCAGCCGTTAAGGTAGCCGCCGGTGTGGTTGTTCCGAACACCGCCCGCTCGCGAATGGGAAGCAACATGGCTCTTGCACCCGCCTCGTCTCCGTTGTAGAATAAAGCTTCTGCGTTGAGCAGTAATATATCTGCAAAACGCAGCAAAGGAACAGCGCCATCACTTAAGAACGGCGGAATAGCTTTCAAAGCCGGATCCCTGTAACGGTATTTACCGATACCATAGGTGTTACTGTTAACGCCCGCGGCGGCAGGGACAAAATACCGGATACCCTCAATCATTTCCACCGGTGCATTATCTCCGCCCGCGATGCTCCCGGTGAGATTCTGTTTTCTCCGCACATCAGCTGCATTGTAACGGTTATATACTTCGGCGGTTGGCACAAACCATTTGGATCCGCTGCCGCCGCGGGTGTTCACGTTGCCCTGGGGCAGCCATGCCTGGTTGAGCCGGTTGCCCACGCTGTTCGTGGCCGTGGAAGAGCCTTCCACGGTAAATAAACACTCTTCGTATTGCCAGGGGCGGGTCGTTTCACGAAATAAATAATTGTATTGATCGGTCAATTGATAACCGCTTTCATTGATGATCCGGTTGGTTACCTGCAACACGCTGTCATACATCAGGTCTGCATCCACCCAGGTAAAATGATTCAGTGCGAGATCGAGATCGGCGCCCACGTTATGGGTCTTGCAGGCCGCCAGGTAGGCATATACCTTAGCGCGCATGCCTTCTGCTGTCCAGCGGTTGGCACGCCCGGAAATGGCAGCTCTCGGGGGCAACATACCGGCCGCCATAGTGAAATCAGCAATGATTTGCTGGTATACTTCCTGCAAACTTGCCCTGGCCGTGAAAAAGTCCGGATCGGGTGTTGTGTTCACCGGTACAGCGCCGAACATCAGGGCGAGATACATCTGGTAAAATCCCCGCAGGAAAATAGCTTCTCCTTTGATCTCGGTTTTTCTTCCGGCGTTCATGTCAATGGCATCGATCTTGGCGATAAGGTGATTGCACCGGTTCACGCCGGCATATAAAGCCTCCCACACACTTTTTAATTCGGTTTCTGCTGCCGTGTAGGAGCCGTTGCCAAAAGCAGATATGGAATTGGCCACTCCTGCGCGGGTCACACATTCATCATTGCTTCCATTGAGCAGGTACAATACGGTTTCGCCAAACATCCTTCCATAGTCTGAACTGTTCATCATGTTGTAACAGCCCACCAGCGCGGATTCCGCATCTGCTGCGGTTTTGTAAAACTTTTCTGTTTCGATAAAAGAATAAGGTTTTGCTTCGAGAAAGCTCTTTTTGCAGGAACTCACTCCACAAAATGCAATGATCAAAATAATATATAATATAGTCTTCATGATAGCTGATTTAGAAATTAATACTGGCGCCAATAATGAACGATTTGACCCGTGGGTAAGAGATCCGGTCGAATCCTGAAAAGAGCGGATCGCTGTAGCTGATGTCCGGGTCATAGCCGGAATAGCGCGTCAGCAACCAGAGGTTGTTGCCGGTCACGTAGATCCTTGCCATCTTCACGCCGATCTGTCCGATCCAGTCTTTCGGCAACTGATAGCCCAATGTGAGGTTCCTCAAACGCAGGTAGGACGCATCTTCTACGTAATAGGAAGAGGACAGTCTGAAAGTGGTATTACCGCCCGGCAAGCCGTTGCTCGATCTGAAATCGCCGTATTCATTGGTGGGATTGTCGGGTGTCCAGCGGTTTTCATAAAATTCTTTCGAGATGTTGTTGTTGTTGCTCAGTCCTTCGAGCGCCACTTTTCCCAGGTTGAAGATCTCTCCGCCGTAAGACCATTCGAAGAATACATTCAGTTCGAAATTTTTATAGTTCAATGTATTGTTCAAGCCGCCGAAATGTTTAGGCAGGCTATTGGAGATGAAAGTGCGGTCATTATTTTCGTCGACGATGCCGTCCCCGTTCAAGTCTTTGAACTTGAAAGAGCCCGGTAACACTGCTGTTCCCGCTACGTTTACCTCGCCTGGTTTTAAAGTATAGGTCCGCTCGCCGTGAGGAATAGCGGGATCGCTGTTGTTCTGCCAGTTGAACTGGGAGATCTGGTACACGCCGTCAAACTCGTATCCATAGGCAGTTCCCAGCTGTTGCCCGACGCTGACACGACCCAGGTTGGTGATCACGCCGTTGTCCATCACAACAGGTATATAATCGAGCGAGCCAAGGCTGCGGATTTGATTCGTGTTGAAGCTGATGTTGAAATTGGAGGTCCACTGCAAATCCTTACGCTGTATATTTTGCGAGGTCACCTGAAACTCCATACCCTTGTTATCGATCTTGCCAATGTTTTGCCACTGTTGTTTGTAGCCCGATTGAGAGGGGATCAGTACCGGCAGCAACATATCCCTGGTTTGTTTCAGGTAAAAATCAGCAGTAAGCGTCAGCCTGTTATTCCACAAGCCCAGGTCTAGCCCTGCGTTATATTGAGTAGTGGTTTCCCACTTCAAAGCCGGGTTGGCCAACGTCGAAGGCGCCAGTCCGTAAGCAGAAATACCTTCTTCGGCGTAGTAAGCATTCACCATGCGGCCTGCGTAAGAGTAGGGTGGGATCCGCTCGTTACCGGTAGCTCCATAGCTTAATCTTAATTTAAGATCACTGATCTGGGACACCTCTTTCAGGAAATTTTCCTGGTCCATCTTCCACGCAAATGCGAAGGACGGGAAATAACCATATTTATTGCCCTCACCGAATTTGTCTGACCCGTCTGCCCGGAAGCTGGCGGTAAAGAGATAGCGGTCTAGAAGCGTATAGTTGATCCGGCTCAGCCAGGACACGCGGTTGTTGACCCATTTTTCTGAAGCCAGACCCGTTACGATCGCTCCCTTGCTGATATCATCAATACCGGTGATCTCGTCGGGGTATTCATTGTTTCTCATCATGCTTCTTTCGAACAGGTAACCGTTGACCTCGTAGGCAGCCATTACATTGATCCGGTTGTTGTCGTTGATATTCTTGTCGTAGGTCAGGCGGTTGGTGTTGTACCAGTTAAAGCTCCGGCGGTCCTGGATGATACCGACACCGTTATTGGCGTTACCCAGGGTGGTGAGGCGGGAGTAGAATTCTTTTCCTTTGGAGCTGGAGATGATACCGCCGCCGGAAATGTTCAACTTCAGGCCTTTCAATATTTCGGCGTCCACATAGCCGTTCCCGATCGATTTGAAGGTTCCCGTATTCTTATACAGGTTGTCGATGATCGATAGGGGTGTCACATACCCGATCGTTTCGTCGAAATCAGAATCAAAATAATCGATCGGCTTTGCCGTAACCAGCTGTTGCAGCACACCGTTCCAGGCGTTGGCCTGTCCCGTATTGATCGATCCGTCAAGATCCGTGTAAGATGTGTTCATGTTGATGCCGACCTTGATTTTCTTGCTGGCTTCGTGATCCACCTTTAAGCGCATGGTGTATCGTTTTTGCGTATTATTCCTGATGATCCCTTCTTCATACAGGTAACCGGCGCCGCCTGCGTAGGTCGTTCTGCCGCTGCCGCCACTGAGGCTGACATTATGGTTTTGCGTGAGGCTGGGTTGCATCATCTCGTCCTGCCAGTCATGTTGAGGGAGGGCATATGGATCTTTAGGATTGTTGAGGTCGATCTCCCCGTTTTCATCGTCATTGTAAAACAGGGAGGATTGAGGATTGACGAGCCGCTGGTAATCGATAAAATCACTGGCATTCAGCATCTCCAATTTGTTAGCAGCTTTGGAGAAGCTCAGGTAGCCGTCGTAGCTGGTGACGGACTGCCCGGCCCTGCCGGATTTCGTGGTAACGATCACCACACCATTGGCACCCCGCGATCCATAGATCGCCGTGGCCGAAGCATCCTTCAACACTTCGATCGATTCGATATCCGCCGGGTTGAGCATGGACAAGGGGTTGGCGTTACTGCCGAGATTGGCATTTCCGGAGCTGGAAATTTCGTTGGAATTGATATCGTATTGTATCCCGTCAATAACAAAAAGAGGGGAGGATGACCCATACAGGGAACTGATCCCGCGGATCTGGATATTCATGGCGGCGCCGGGCTCGCCGGACTGGGAAAAGATACGGGCGCCCGGGATCTTCCCCTGCAGCGCTGTGATCAGGTCCGTGCTTCGCGATTGATCAATGTCGGTAGCTTTCAATCCTGCGATAGAACCGGTCAGGTCTGATTTTTTTTGGGTGCCGTAGCCTACTACGACCACATCTTCCATGGAATTGGCCAGCGGCACCATTTCGATACGTAATCCATCGGTATTCTTCACTACGAACACCAGGTTCTCGTACCCTACGGAAGAAAACTGCAGGGAGTCGCCGGGCCTAGCGGCGATCTCAAATTGTCCGGAGGCGGTGGAGATCACCGTCGCGCCGGTGCGCGGCAATGAAACGGTCACGTTGGGAAGAGGCTCCTCGCTGGTATTGGTGATTAATCCTCTGACCAGGCTACTTTGAGCCATCACTGTTATAGCAGCCAGTTGTAATAGTACCATTACAAAAAGGGCTTTCGAAAATTTTTCAGGCATAGAATCGTTAGTTTACTTGTAAGTAAGACACAAAAATAGCGGGTGGTGTGTCGCAAGGCAGGGGGAATATTCGTATCAATACAGGGACTTTCCGGTAAAAACGTGTTGATTTAGCTGCTTTACCGGGAATTGTCTGCTTTGAACTTCCGGATATATTCAGAAGGGGTTTGTCCGAAGTATTTTCTGAACTGTTCTCTGAAATATTTTTGATCGGTGATGCCCACTTCGAGGGCCACTTCGTTGACCTTCATGTTTTGTTCTTTCAGCAGTTGCGCGGCCTTCCGGATGCGCACACTTTTGACCAGGTCCACAATGCTGTTGCCGGTCAGGTCTTTGATGCGCTTGTATAACGCCGACTGGCTCATGGCCATTTCCTGTGAGAGCTTTTTTACGCTGAACTGCTCTTCAGTTAATGAGGCTTCGATTTGCTGCATGAGTTTATTGAGAAACTGTTCGTCGGCCACATTGATCGGGACATCCGACGGCTGCAGGGTCATCAGGCTTTTGAAATAGGCTTTCACGTGGGCCCGCTGTGTTAAAAAATTCTGGAGCTTGGCCTTTAAGAGCCGGAAGTTGAAAGGTTTGGTGAGATAATCATCCGCGCCGGTCTCGATCCCTTCAATTTCATACACCGCTGCGGTCCGTGCGGTCAGCAGGATCACCGGGATGTAATTCAGTTCGGGATCTGCTTTCAATAACCGGCACATTTCAATGCCGTCCATGACGGGCATCATCACATCGCTGAGAATGATATCGGGCAGGTATTGACGCGCTTTGAGCAGGCCTTCTTTGCCATCCCTGGCTGTAACGATCTTGTATTGCGCCGACAGCGTCTGCTGCAGGTAATGCAGCAGCTCGACGTTGTCCTCCACGATCAGCAGCCGGTACAGGGGTGTAATATCACCGCTGCTATTGACTTCCACGGCAGCGAGCCCCTCGCTGCTATCGTCGGGAATAAGCCAGGGGAGCGAATCCCGGGCAGATCCGGGGTCTGGTTGCCCCCGCACAAAGTCTGTCTCTTCCAAAATCCCGGTGTCTTCATACCGGCCTACGTCATCAGGATTGAAACGATGACCGGCGATTTCTGTATCGCGCAGATGCGCTTTACCAAAAGGTAACCGCACGGTAAACCGCGAACCTTTGTTTTTAACACTATGCACGGCGATCCATCCCCGATGCATGTCTACAATGCCTTTGGTAATGGACAAGCCCAGTCCTGTTCCGGTAGTGGAAAGCGATTGCGCCTGCGAAGCCTGGTAATAGCTGTTGAAGATCCGCGAAATTTCCTGCGGGGCGATGCCCGAACCATTGTCGCTGACAGTGACCTCGAGATAATGATCTTTCAACAGGCTGACGCCCTTAGCCTGCGTGTACACCGCATCCCGGAACGGGTCGCCGGCCAGGGTCACTTCCATCTTGACTTGTCCGCCTTCCGGTGTGTATTTGAAAGCGTTGGAGAGCAGGTTGGTGAAAACAATCTCGATCTTTTCGCGGTCGCAATAGACCCGTGCGGGCTGATCGATTTGTAAAGAATAGTGGATGCCTTTTTCAGCTGCCTTGCTTTTGAACACCAGGAAAATTTCGTTAATGACCCGCGTAATATCGGTTTCTACCGCGCTAAGCTGCATGTGCCCGGACTCCATCTTCCTGAAATCGAGCAGCTGATTGGTGAGAGACAGGATCCGTTGCGCATTGCGGTACATCTGCCAAAGCTTCTCTTTGTAGTTCGCGTCGAAGCCTTTTTCAAGAAACTCGGTCAGCGGACTATAGATTAATGTCATGGGCGTTCTTAACTCATGAGAAATATTTGTAAAGAACTCCAGCTTGCCCTGTTGTAGTTCCTTTTCTTTCTCCGCGATGGCCAGTTCCCGCTTCATTTTATTTTCCCTTCTCACAATCCGGAAAGTAATATAAAGCGCAACCGCGGCAGCTATCACGTACAAGGCATAGGCCCACCAGGATAACCACCAGGGCGCTTCAACGATGATCACCAGTTTTTTCTCGGCGCTGGACACATTGTTACCCGTGATCGCATAGACCGAAAACTCATAACGGCCCGGTTCTAACTTAGCAAAGCTGGCGGACGGAAAGCTGCTTTCGATCCAGTCCTCATTGTAGTTGGAAAGCTTATACCGGTAACGGATCTTGAGCGCATTGGCAAACTGGATGCCTACAAAGTCCAGGGAAAAGTCGTTCTGCGCATAAGTGAGGTGGACTGTATCCAGAAAGTTGAGCGCACGCGGTAAAACAACAGACGCATTCTTTTCTTCACCGACGTTAACCGGTTTGCTGAATAATCTCAATCCTGTAAAAGCAAGATCGGGTGCGGTGCTGCCATTGTCGATACGCGTGGGATCAAAGTAATTCAGGCCGTTGATACCACCGAAGTACAGGCGTCCAAACTGATCCTTGAAACTCGATCCCACTTTGAAGGCATTGCTTTGCAATCCATCTGTATAATCATAGAACGTAGTGCTATAGTTCTTCGTATTGAAATGCGTCAACCCATAACCGGCCAGCCAAAGGTTGCCATACGCATCCTCTTCCATGGCTTCAATGTCGTTATCCTTTAACCCATTGGCCACCGTGAAATGCTTGAACACCGTGCCTTTCGGCGTTTCAATCATTTTATTCAGGCCGCCTCCGAGCGTAGCGATCCAGAGCGAGGAGTCGCGGGTGCGCTTCACCGACCAGGCAAAGTTGGAGCTGAGGCTGCTGCCGTTGCCCGCCTGGTTCCGGTAATTGGTGATCATATATGAGCCGTTTGTCACCGATACTTTCGCCAGGCCTTTATCACGATAGGAGATCCACATGTAGGGAAACAGCGGATCATTATAAACGTTGTTGATGTTATTGGAGAGCAGTCCTTTGTGTCGCGCCGTTTGCAGGTATAACACTTTGCTACGATCAGCGGAAATAATATTGATCCCGCTGTTGATGGTCGATACCCAGAGCTGACCCGCATCATCTTCGGTGATGGAAGTCACGTTTTGTGCGCTCAGCCTTACCGGTCCGTTCGTACCGAATTCGACAGGGCGGTAAGATCCGGGGCCGGTCCTGTCGATCCGCCACAGGCCATCGCTTCTTCCCGCCAAACCGACCCAGAACACGCCCCGGCGGTCTTTGTAGATTACATTGACGGTGCGGTCTTTCAGAAATACCTGCGAGCGGCCTGAAGCCACATCCAGCACGCAAAGCCCTTTCCGCGTGCCCATCCACAACGACCCGTTTTCAAAATAAACCGACCCGATATAGGTATCGTTGATCAGGTTGTTGCCATTGAAGAGCCGGGTTGAAATGGTGTAGAACATTTTGCTTTTCAAATTGGAATAAATGGCTCCGCCACCGGCCGTACCCACCCAAAGCAACCCATACTTATCTTCAAAGAAACACTTGATATTGAAGAAGCTACCCGTAAATTCATTATTATTTATATGAGTTAGCGGATGCTCTACCTTCCAGGGGACGCTGTAATCTGTTGACACCGCGGGAGGGCGCAGCCGGTAGACCCCGCTTTTGAGCGTACCGATCCAAAGGCTGCCGTTTTTATCCTGGAAGATGGATTCGATCTTTTCGATCGGCTCCTCGAGCGGCGCTTTTTTGATTTCCGGCTGCACCAGCGTACCATTTTCAAGCCCTTCAATCCGGTAAAGCCCGTCACGACGCGCAACCCATATCGTTCCGGCGTTATCCTTCAGGAGTTTGATTACACCCGCGTCATTGTTAATGAAATTGCTTTTGTTAATGGTTCTTTCTGACAGATAACAGGTGTAAAGACCCTTGTCTGTAGCGAGATACAGCTTGTTGTTGTCCTCGATCAGCATGGAGGACACACTGAGCGGCTTGTCAGACTGGGGCACCTGGATCTTATGCGAGATCTCCGGCTCGGCACCGGGCGTAATTCCTAACAGCAGTCCCCGCTTGGACGTCACCCAGATCATTCCTTTTTTATCCTGCCTGATATCGGTGATCCAGGCCTGCGACAACGGCGTCCCGCCTGCGTCGATCCTGCTGAAGGTTTCCAACCGGCTGTCATAGCGGCAAAGGCCTTTCCGTTCTGTGCCAATCCAGATATTGCCCGAGCGGTCGGCAAATAAAACGGTGATCCGGTTGTCCGGCAGGCTGCCGGCGTCGAGAGGGTTATTTTTGTAAACGGTTATCCGCTGGCCATCGTACCGGTTGAGGCCATTGTGGGTGCCCAGCCAGAGATGTCCGGAGAGATCCTGCGCCATCGAGGTCACATCACTGTGAGATAACCCCTGGTTGACAGATAATTGTTTGTAAGAAAGATTGGCGTTGCCCTGTGCCCATGCCGGCTGCATCTCCGTAAGGAGCAAGACGATCAAGACAGCTGCTGCATAGCAAAAACGGTTTAAAAAGGCAAACATCGGGCTACAGATTCCCTGCAATTTAGCTAAATACCCGTCAGGAAACGGTGATTTTTGCGGATATATGCGGGGGTAATTTCGTATTTCGGCGCGCATACAGCAATAACGAAGACGCAGTAGTGGTAGCGTGCGTCATCGTCGTAACGCCTCCTGAGCGGCCAATGGGGCGGGAAGGCCGCTCACGTCACGGCATTTCGCACGGTCGAAGCTAAGGAAGAAAACAAACGAGCTACCCTTCATAGCCAATCGACAGGGTAACTGTTCCCGTCTATTGCGTGACGGTTAAAATTCATTAGGTATGATCTTATCGATTACCGAACGGTCAGACGGAGACCGTCAAACCGGGTCGAGGGGGAGACGTCATTTCGTTTACACTGAATTCCATTTTTTTTATCACCTTTGACCTCACTCATGATTCAACAAACGCTGCGCGTCGCCGCCCTCGCCGCCGGACTCTGGACCGCCTGTTATGTGGTCGCAAATGACCGGATCTCATCGTATCCCGGTTTGAATGTCATTAGCGGTTCAGCGACTGACACCACTGATAAACCGATCATCGACTATGTAGATGCCTATTACAGCTCGAAGAGTGTGTCTGTGGATAGTAACGGAAACGTAACCCTTCTCAAGGCACTAAAAGGTCCGGACATGCCCTACGTGGGCCTTCCGCAGCCAACCATTGCACGGCCTTATCTTGTAAATGAAGAACTGGTGTTTTCGAACCAGCCCAATGCCAATTATAAGATCCTGACGCGGAATAATCACAATCCCTTTCCCGTCCCGGAAGAGCAAACCATCGTGTTTCGTAAATTACCCGGAACCGATTGGGAGGCGCTGATCAGCGGCTGGGGTAATTATTACCTTGGTTTTGGAGGCATCAATGATATCCGGGCTTTGCAGGCAGATGCCTACGTGAAGCAAAAAGTGCCGCTGCGTTACTTTGAGCTGGCGTTTCTGCATGTTCGTTTTGAAGAAGAAGATGGCGTGGGACGCGCCCAGGTCTGGTTAAATGGTGAGTATTGCGGCGAGGTGGCTACACCGAACAGGGGTTGGAGCCGTCGCCTGGGCTATGGCGTAGGTATTGAAACCAATTCCACCGATTTTAACTGGAAAGCAACGATGTTCATCGAGCGCAGCATGTCGGCACCGGAAAGAAACGCTTATTTTAAAGCGGTAAAAGCCGCCTATAAGATCGGCACAATGCCGGAACTTCCCTATGCCAGCCAGGTGAACATCACCGAAAAGGGCGGCAAGCTGTACGCCACTTATAAATACAATGGAAAGTTGCCGGAGCAGAAAGCCAAAGTGGCCTATCAATGGTGGACCATGGCGCCTGATCTCGGTCACCAGCAACTGATCAGCACTTCACCTTCGATTCCCATCCGCCCCGATGTAAAAGTGTGCGTGAAGGTTACCGATGTGAAAGGCAACAGCTGGATGTATGTTTCAGGAAATTACCGGTAAAGGCACCTGTCTGACCAACCTACAATTGAGCTAATGCCTGCTCGATATCTGCGATCACATCATCCGGATGTTCCAATCCTACTGAAATACGGATCAGGCCGGGAGAGATACCCACTTTCGCACGATCTTCGTCTGTCAGCTTGGAATGCGTGGTACTGGCCGGATGCGAAGCAATGCTCCTGGAATCACCCAGGTTGGGCGTGAGCGACAGCAGTTCCAGTTTGTCCATAAATTTTCGTCCCGCTTCAACGCCGCCCTTCAATTCAAAGCAAACGATGCCGCCTCCTGCGCTCATCTGCTTCTTAGCAATGTCGTGCTGGGGATGCGAAGGGAGAAACGGATATTTCACCCACTCTAACTGGCTGTTTTTTTCAAGCGCCTGCGCTACTTTGAGCGCGTTTTCGGAATGACGCGTGATGCGCACTTCAAGGGTTTCCAGGCTCTTGGTCAGTATCCAGGCATTAAACGCGGAAAGGGTAGGACCGGAGTTGCGGCAAAACAAATACACCTGGTCGATCAATTCTTTTTTACCCGCAATCACACCGCCCAGCACACGGCCTTGTCCGTCGATCCATTTGGTAGCCGAATGGATCACCAGGTCTGCGCCAAAATCAGCGGGCGTTTGTAAAAACGGGGTGGCGAAACAATTGTCTACATTGAAGATCAGCTGATGCTTTTTCGCCAGTTGACCGGCTTTCTCCAGGTCGATCAGCTCCAGTTGAGGATTGGTCGGCGTTTCGAGATACAGCATTTTTGTATTGGGTCGAATGGCCGCTTCCCAGTTATCTATATCGGCTGCGTCCACCAGCGTATATTCGATACCGAACCGTCCCAGGAATTTGGTTACCACCGTATTTGTTCCGCCAAACATGGAGCGGCAGCACAGCAGGTGATCTCCCGCCTGCAACAAAGCCATGAAGGAATTGAAAACGGCTGCCATGCCGCTGGCCACTGCGAATCCGGCTTCACATTTCTCCAGCAAGGCGATCTTGTGAGCAAACTCATCCACGGTGGGATTGCTGTAACGGCTGTAAATATTATCATCCGACTCGTCCGCAAATGCGGCGCGCATGGCTTCAGCTGTGTCGAAAGTGAAACTACTGGTCAGGAAAACCGGCGTCGAATGCTCCATTTGCTGGGTGCGTGCGGTTTGCGTGCGTACGGCTATGGTAGATGGGTGAAGTTGTTTTTTCAAATCAATACTTTTAAAACTGATGAACTTTGTTAGCGTAAGACCGGTACGGCTTACGGAAGCGCGAGCAGGAGCAATGGCTGCTACTTCGCCGGATGAATGATCACCTGGGTATTGATCACGGCGCCGGCTTTCGCGAGCGTGATCGCCACGGAGCAATACTTGGTAATGGAAATTTCCACAGCGCGTTTTGCTTTGTCTTCATCCACGTTGCCCGTGATCTCGAAGATCATCTCAATATTTTTCCAAAGGGAGGGTTCAACGTTGGGTTCGCGCTCGCCATTCACGGTCACTTCATAATCAGTTACTTCCTGCCTTTGTTTTTTCAGAATGCTGATCACGTCAATGCTGGAACAAGCGGCCAGCGCGTTCAGTAAAAGCTGCATCGGACGGGCACCATATTCCTGTCCGCCCATTTGCGGATTGGTATCTGTTTTAACAACCGTTCCGTTTTCGTTAATGGTATCAAAACCATATTCCCCGCTAACCCGCTTTAATTTTACTGTATTCATGACTGATCTTTTTTTTGATGCGCAAAAGTATTTTAATTCAGGCAGCTTTCCAACAACCGGTCAGAGCTCATGACCTGTGGGGTTGTTTAAAACCTCACAAGTTACAGTGGAAGATTATCGATCAGGCGTACACTACCGATATGTGCTGCCACCAGGGCAATCAACGGTTGTCGGCCATTTCCGTCTTCAACCGGTTGCAGGGTATCCGCATGGGCTATTGCCACATAGTCCACTTCGAATCCTTTTTCTTCCAGTAACTGCGCCGCCTCCCTGATCACTGCTGTCACCGGGCTGCCGGATAAGTGCTGCTTCATCAACAACAAAGCCTCATAAATTGTTGGCGCTACCTTTCGCTCGTCACCCGACAAACGCAGGTTGCGGCTGCTCATGGCCAGTCCGTCGGCTTCCCGCATAGTAGGTACTACTTCCATATGGATCTGCGCAAACGCCGGTGTCAGCCCGATCAGCTTTTTGATCACCATACATTGCTGGTAATCCTTCTGCCCGAAAAACACCTGGTTGGGCTCAACGACAGCAAACAGCTTATCGACCACCTGGCAAACACCCTGGAAATGTCCCGGGCGGTAGGCGCCCTCGTAGAGCGTTTCCAGTGCCCCCAATTCATAATGCCTCGAAGCCTCAGAAGCAGGGTACATTTCACTCACTTCCGGGTAAAACAACACATCACAACCCGCCTGGGTCAGCGCCATCATATCCGCGTCGATTGTGCGCGGGTATTTATCAAGATCCTTCGGATCGTTAAATTGGGTAGGGTTAACGAAAATGCTGACGACTGCCACGTCGCATGCTTCTTTAGCCACTTCGAGCAACCGCAGGTGCCCGCGGTGAAGTGCGCCCATAGTGGGCACGAAACCTATGGTGCGGCCTTCATGTCGCCGGGCGCTCAGATAGTTTCGGATATCGGTGATCTTTTTAAATACTTTCATTCGTATATGTGTATGGATGGGGAACAATCCCATAGCGATCGTTGGGATCGCTACAGAACAGGCCTTTGATGACTAAAATCTTCATTGCCTTTGGCATCAAAACAGAAATCTTTTATCAGGTCGGTTTCATTCGTAATTTTTGGATATAGGGCCGTTTGCCCATAAATGTGTAACTTTGCACACTTTAAAAATTGCTAAAGCATGTCAACAAAGAAAAGAATTTTATTTATAGCCAATGAAATGTCCCCATATTTAGAGTTGACTGAGTTTTCTGAAATTGTGAATAAGCTCGCCATCAAAGCTAATGATAATGGTTTTGAAGTACGCTGCATCATGCCGCGTTTTGGCGTGATCAATGAACGCAGGCACAGGCTTCACGAAGTGGTAAGACTTTCGGGCATCAACGTTACGGTCGATAATGATGACATGCCTTTGCAGATTAAGGTGGCTTCCCTGCCCAGCGCACGCCTGCAGGTATATTTCCTGGAAAACGAGGAACTGTTCAAAAGAAAGACCTTGTTCCACGATGATGAGGACAAATGGTTTGCGGACAATGACCTGAGAACCGTCTTTTATTGTAAGGGAGCGCTGGAAACCGTAAAAAAATTTGGCTGGAGCCCGGATGTTATCCATTGCAGCGGCTGGATGACGGGACTCATTCCCGCCTATTTAAAGACGATCTATAAAAAAGAACCTGTTTTTGCGCACAGCAAAATCGTATTTACTATAGGTGAGAACACGTTCAAGGAAAAGCTGGGTAAAGGCTTTATACCGAAAGCGCTGATCCATCCCTCGATCAAAGAGAAGGACCTGGAACCATTTAAAGAGGGAACCAATGTAGCGTTAATGCGTGGCGGGGCCACTTATGCAGACGCGATCACTTTCGGGGCGCCCAACGTGGACAAAAAGTTACTGGCTGAGTTCACCAAAGTGAGGGGTAAAAAGACCTTACAGTTTAAAGAAGATTCTGATTTAACAGAGTATTTACAACTGTATAACGATCTTGCGGAATAAATTGGCAAAACTTACCTCCCGGTAGCGACCGGGATCAACTCTTTCAAAATCATTTGTGTGAAGAAACATTTAGTATTGATGCTCGCGGTAGGGGTTTCCGCTATTGCTGTTCTTTTTTCCTGTAACAAGATTAATCTTCCAACGGAGCTGGGTACCGATCTGATCCCTCCGGTGGACAATATCAATACGTTTGATACTACACTGACTGTAGAAACTTACAATGGTATTTTCTCAGCAGAAGCTGATTCTTTCAGAGCCTATCCATCATTTCCCAAATTGCTGGGTACAATAAGTAATGACCCTGTATTTGGAAAAACCGACGCCCGCATTTACTTCCAGGTTTCCAACGGTGGCGTGTTTCCGTTCAAGAACCGCCCCGGATCTTTGTATCTGGATTCTGTGGTGCTGGTGATTGATCATATCGATACTTATGGTGATAGCCTGACCCCGCAGACGATCCAGGTATCTGAGATCGATGCATCTTCAGAATTTCGCGCGGACTCCGTCTACAAGACCACCAGTCAGTTTAGCGCCTCCACTATTTTAGGAAGTAAGACCTTTGTTCCGAGAACGTTAAGCGATTCTATTTTAGTGGTGAATCAGCCCAACTATCCTGATACCGGCAAAGTGGCGAATCAGTTGCGCATCAAACTGGACAATAGTTTTGGCCAGCGATTGCTGGCTTACGATTCAACCGGCGCCAATGACGCTTACAGTTCAGATTCCTTGTTCCGTACCAAATTCAAAGGCTTCGCGTTGCAGTCTGTAGGTGGGGGCAACGCGCTCATGTTGATGAACCTGACTTCATCTAACACCCGGCTAGCGGTCTACTATCGTTACAATAACACGACTACTTCGACAGATATCGATACAGCGGTTGCCACGCTTGCCTTCTACCAGGGCAATGCAAGTGCCAACTATATCAACCGGGACTACAGCGGCACGCAAGTGACGTCAGGTGCCAATGATCAGATGCAGGATGAGGTGGTATATATTCAAAACTCGCCCGGTACTTACGCCAATGTAAAGATCCCGCAACTACCCAATTTCCCCAACAGCATCGTGCATCTCGCCGAGCTTCAGATGGAAAGTATTTACGACGTGTCCGATTCCTTATTTTACGCACCGCCGAATGTGTTCCTGGATGTTTATGATTCTACCGCAGGACGCTTTAAATTAGTGCCTTCCGTGTTTGGAGTTTCGCAAGGCCAGAGTGGCGGTTATGTACTGACAGGATATGAAAGCTTTTATAGCACTACCTCATCGATCCAAACGTTTTTTAATAAAAATGATCCTTATGGCAACAGGGTGCGTCAATGGCGCTTCAATCTGACCCGCTATGTACAGCACCTGGTGGCCGACAAAGTACCTTATTACATGATGCGGCTGTACGCGCCGGCGGCGACCATGTTGAAGCTGGGAGACCAGACACCTGTCCTTGACGCTGGATTCCGGATACCGCAGTCGGGTTTCTATGGTTATGCCGGTATTGGCCGCACCCGCATCGGAGGAGGAAATCATCCGACGCAGAGAATGAAGCTCAGGATCGTTTACTCGAAACTCAAGTAACGTTCTTACTATAATTTTTTATTTAAACGGGTGCAGACACTATATTTGCACCCGATTTATTTTATAGACTATAAACCCATTACTCCCACATGCCTTACTTATTTACTTCCGAAAGTGTTTCCGAAGGGCACCCCGATAAAGTAGCCGATCAGATTTCTGACGCGCTGATTGATAATTTTCTGGCTTTTGATCCCCAATCAAAAGTGGCCTGCGAAACGCTGGTAACCACCGGCCAGGTAGTGTTGGCCGGAGAAGTAAAGTCAAAGGCGTATCTGGATGTTCAGGATATTGCGCGTAAAGTGATCGCCAGGATTGGCTATACTAAAAGCGAATACATGTTCGAAGCCAATTCCTGTGGTGTGTTGTCTGCGATCCACGAACAGTCTTCCGATATCAACCAGGGGGTTGACAGGAAGAAGAAAGAAGAGCAGGGCGCCGGTGACCAGGGAATGATGTTTGGCTATGCCACCAACGAAACAGCCAACTACATGCCGCTGGCGTTGGACCTGTCCCATACCTTGCTGATCGAATTGGCCGGACTTAGAAAAGAGAACAAGCAGATCAAATACCTGCGTCCCGATTCTAAAAGCCAGGTAACCCTGGAATATGACGACAATAACAAACCCGTACGAATTGACGCTATCGTGATTTCAACCCAACATGACGACTTTGATACCGAAGAGCGCATGCTGGTAAAGATCAGCGAAGATGTCAAGAACATCCTCATTCCACGGGTGATCAAAAAATATCCTCAATACAAAGGCCTGTTCAATAGCCAAATCAAATATCATATCAACCCGACCGGCAAGTTTGTTATTGGCGGGCCACACGGAGATACCGGTCTGACAGGCCGCAAGATCATCGTAGATACTTACGGAGGTAAAGGTGCGCACGGTGGCGGTGCGTTCAGCGGTAAAGATCCCAGCAAAGTGGACAGGAGCGGAGCCTATGCAACACGCCATATCGCTAAAAACCTGGTAGCCGCCGGTCTGTGCGACGAAGTATTGGTGCAGGTATCTTACGCCATCGGCGTAGCCAAACCCACCAGCATCAACGTCAACACTTACGGCACAGCGAAAGTGGAGCTGACCGATGGTGAGATCAGCAATATCGTGGAGAATATCTTTGATATGCGTCCTTACTTCATCGAGCAAAGATTAAAATTGCGCAACCCCATCTATAGCGAAACGGCTGCCTATGGCCACATGGGCCGGGAACCTCAAACCATCGAGAAAGTATTCATGTCTCCTGATGGAAAGAAGGTGACCAAGAAAGTAGAGCTGTTTACCTGGGAAAAATTAGATCACGTAGCGAAAGTTAAAAAAGCTTTCAAGCTTAAATAATTCCGAAAAAGAAAATATACAAGCCGCTTCGATACCGGAGCGGCTTTTTTTATGGATTAAGCCGCCCAGGCACTGATTGACCTGACGACCTGGTCTTGATCAGTACTTTCGCTTGTAACGATGTAAAATAGAAGAATCGACCCGTGATTTATGTCGCCCGGAGGCAATACCATGGTCGTACAAGGGGACGCTTCACACAGCCTGGTTGATCAGACCGGGACGGTCAGATCAATCCTTCTGTTTGTAACGGCTGAATCCACCTTTACGGTCACGAAACCATAAGGCCAAAAGGCAAGGACGCCCCTCGTACGACGGATCAAAGTACCCACCCCGCCAGAGCGTTCTATTTGTTGATCAGACCGGGACGGTCAGATCAGTCCTTCTGTATATCAAAAAAACATCCGTCAATTAGCAGCATTATCTTTCACATTTTACAAGATCGGTCCGGCAAGTCGCCGGTCATGTTTGCATGGTTTTCTGAAGTCTTGTTTTGGTGCATAAACTGGTGAAAAATCCTCATCCAATAAGCGGTTTTCAGCGCTAAAAAGAGTAAATTTGCGAGCGTTGTTAACGCCATTTTTATTGTAATTTCTTAAAGATTAGAACTAATTAGATGGAAGAGAATCAGGAGCCACAGGAAACGCAGGATAATAACCGGATTATTCCCGTAAACATAGAAGAGCAAATGAAAACGGCCTACATCGATTACTCGATGAGTGTGATCGTAGGTCGTGCCTTACCGGATGTACGGGATGGTCTCAAACCGGTACATCGCAGGATCTTATACGCGATGAATGAGTTGGGATTAAATGCCAACAAATCCTACAAAAAATCAGCCCGTGTGGTAGGGGAAGTATTAGGTAAGTACCACCCGCACGGTGACAGCTCGGTATACGATGCCATGGTGCGTATGGCCCAGGAATGGAGCATGCGCTACACGATGGTCGACGGCCAGGGTAACTTCGGGAACCAGGATGGTGACGGACCGGCGGCCATGCGTTACACCGAGGTGCGGCTCGAAAAGCTCGCCGAGCACATGCTCGACGATATTGAAAAAGACACGGTCGATTTCCAGCTAAACTTTGATGACTCTGAAAAAGAGCCAACCATCCTTCCGACCCGTATTCCCAGCCTCATGGTTAACGGATCCAGCGGTATTGCCGTGGGTATGGCTACCAGCATCATGCCCCACAACCTGAGCGAAGTGATCGATGGCTGCGTAGCCTATATTGACAACAACGACATCACGATCGATGAACTGATGCAGCATGTCAAAGCGCCCGATTTCCCTACCGGCGGTATCATCTACGGTATGGAAGGCATCAAAGCCGGTATGCACACCGGCCGCGGCAGGGTCGTAGTACGCGGCAGGGTACAGGTCGATACCAAACCCAGTGGCCGCGAACAGATCGTGATCACAGAAGTACCTTACCAGGTGAACCGTGATGCGCTTACCAACCGCATTGGCGAACTGGTGAACAATAAGGTTATCGAAGGAATCGTCCATGTCAACAACGAATCCAATAAAGACGGTACCCGGGTGGTGCTCGATCTGAAACGCGAAGCAATCGCCAACGTGGTGATCAACCAGCTCTACAAGCATACGGATCTGCAGACCTCTTTCGGTATCAACAATGTGGCGATTGTAAAGGGTCGTCCCCGCGTGCTGAGCGTTAAAGACATGATCGCCGAGTTCGTAGAATTCAGGCATGAAGTGGTGGTACGCCGCACACAATATGAATTAAAAGAAGCCGAAAAACGCGCGCATATCTTACAGGGATACCTGATCGCACTGGATCACCTCGACGAAGTGATCCGCCTGATCAGAAGTTCTGCCACTCCTGAAGTAGCCAAAGACAACCTGATCAATGCAGGCTGGGGACTCGATGAGATCCAGGCCAAAGCGATACTGGAATTGCGCCTGCAACGCCTCACCGGCATGGAGCGCGATAAGATCAAGGAAGAGTATGAATCCCTGATGAAACTGATCGCGCACCTCAAAGAGATCCTGTCCAACGCCAGCATGCGTTTCGACATCATCAAAACAGAGCTGCTCGAGATCAAACAAAAATTTGGAGACGAGCGCCGCACCGAGATCACTTACCTCAACGACGAAGTAAGCATCAAGGACCTGATCAAGGAAGAAGATGTGGTGATCACCATTTCTCATCTGGGTTATATCAAGCGGACCTCCGCAGATGAATATCGCGCACAAAAGCGCGGCGGACGTGGCGTGCGCGGCGGTAAAACCAGGGAAGAGGATTATATCGAACATTTATTCGTCGCTTCTACCCACCACACGCTATTATTCTTCACCGAAAAGGGAAGGTGCTACTGGCTCAATGTGTATGAAATTCCCGAAGGGGAGAAAACCGGTAAGGGTCGTGCGATACAAAACCTGATGCAATTGCCGCCGGATGATAAGATCCGCGCGATCATCGATATCAAAGATTTGAAGGATGAAGAATTCGTAAAGGCACACAATATCCTGTTGTGTACCAAGAAAGGCATCATCAAGAAGACGAGCCTGAGCGACTTCAGCAGACCCCGCCAGACCGGTGTCAATGCGATTACCATTGTCGAAGGCGACCAGCTGCTCGAAGCCAAACTCACTGATGGCACCTGCGATGTGATGATGGCTGTGAAAAGCGGCCGTGCGATCCGGTTCTCAGAAGAGAAAGTACGGTCCACCGGACGGGGTGCTATCGGCGTAGCCGGCATCGAAGTAGACGATGAAAATGACGAAGTAATAGGCATGATTTGTGTACCAACAAACGCGGAAAATACGCCGGGAGTACTGGTTGTCAGCGAGAAGGGATACGGAAAGCGGACAGCGGTAGACGAGTACCGTTTTACCAACAGGGGAGGAAAAGGTGTGAAAACGCTGAATGTGACCGAAAAAACCGGTAAATTAGTGGGGCTGTTAGACGTGTCGGAGAATGAAGACCTGCTGATTACTTGCCGCAGTGGTATCACGATTCGCATGCCGGTGGCTGGAATTAGCGAATTAGGACGTGCTACACAAGGCGTGAAGCTGATCCGGGTCGACGACGGGGATGAGATCGCTGCCATCACTACGGTCGATGAGCAGGAATTGGAAGATGAAGACCTGCCGGCCGACGAAAACGGCGATACGCCCGCACCGGATGATCAACCGGAAGCAGCAGCTCCTGAAAGTCCGGAGGCAGAACCCGGCGAACCGGAGCCGGAGGCGTAAACAATAAGCGGGGCATATTTTCGTTTATGGTACAGTAAAAGAGACAGATAGGTACATGAGAGGGTATAACGGTAGCTTTACCCGCCGACTGTCAACAAAAACATAAAAAATACGTAGCCGACAACCGCGATGGTCCTGTTTTCGTTTCTTTCGCAGAAGAGCAAGTCATTGTGTGGTGGTGCAAGAACATCCGATCGCATTGACCCTGCTTCGAAAAATAAAACGTTCAGGGATGAAATGGCGACAGGAAGGTTGCCCGTGCATAAAACGATTATTTCAGCCTATTTTAGGTGATCAATAGAAAACCCGTCTGACTGGTGTTCATCCGGGCAGGCAATAAAAAGAATAAAAAAATATATACATGAAAAAAGTGATTTTACTTGCTACAATTGCTGCCTTTTCTACAACGGGGGTTTTTGCGCAGAAATATGATGATATTAAAGGCGCTTTAACCTTAGGGCAGGTAGATAAGGCAAAGGAGTCGTTTGACAAGAACTCCACCAACGAAAAGTTTTTCAACAAGCCGGAAGGCCATATTCTCAAAGCCGCAGTATATGCGAGCCTGGCAGTAGACAGCAGCAAAGCAGCTGAAGCAGAAAAAAACAGGGCAGAGGCTGATGCAGCTTTAGCTAAGTACAAAGAGCTGGAGCCGGATATGAAATTGCTCGAAGATCCTATTTACAAAAATGCGCCGTACAACCTGTATGCCGCCTACTTCAATGCGGGTATCAACGACATCAACAACAAAGCATACGAAACAGCTTACGACAAATTCAAAAAGACAGTAGACTATTCCGAGTTATTGATCAGCAAAAAGATCATGAACAAACAAATGGACACTGCCGCTATTTACTACGCTGGTTTGTTGGCTGAAAATACCAAGCACGACGATGATGCGTTAAAGTATTATACCCGTATAGCAGACGCTAAGATCAAAAATTACAATGACGCTTCTTACGAAAGCGTATACCAGGGTCTTGTGCGTTACTACGCTACGAAAAGCGATAATGCCAACTTCGAAAAATATAAAGCTTTAGGTAAAGAGTTATATCCGCAAAGTGAATTCTTCACGTATTCCATGCTGGATTTTGCGGTAGGAAGCAGCTCCAACTTCACCGAGCGCTTAGCGAGCCTCGAGAAGCACGTAGCAGCCAATCCGGAAGATTACAAAGCCAATATCACTTTGGCCGAGATCATCTACGATACCCTGGATTCCAGGAAAGCGGGTGCTGTAATGCCGGGTAACGCAGCAGAATTAGAAACTAAAATGCTGGCCGCGTTGAACAAAGCATCTTCCTTAAAGCCAGAAGAAATGCAGCCTTACCTGTTGATGGGCGACCATTACCTGCTGAAATCTGAAAAATTAAGAGATGATATGATTGCTGCAGAAACCGACGTAACTAAGAAAGGTGCTAAAGCAACCGCTGCAGATAAGCAAAAATATGCGGACGCTAAAAAGGCCTATATCGATACTTACGAACTGGCTAAGAACAACTACGAAAAGGCAGCTGACATGTTCGCCAAAATGCCGAACCTGGATGCCAACCAAAAGCGTAGTTACCGCGCCATCGCTGGTAACCTGGCCGAATATTATTCCATCAAGATCGAAGATGCCAAAGGCGCTGACCGCGATAAATTTGCGGCTCTCGAGAAAAAATGGGATGATACCTTCAGCAAGTTGAGATAAAAAATCAATTATTGATATTATAGCCGCTCCGCATGGAGCGGCTTTTTTTATGTGGTACAGACGGCCCTGTCTTTTTGAGAAAACAAGACCAAACAAAATAAAACAATTAAAAATGCAACCGATTACAATAATTCATTAATATTGCATTCCAGCTTTTTCTAACGATAAGGTTGCTTATATTTAATTCAAAAACATAGGACCCTATTTAGCATTTCGCGGGGTAGTAATGGCGTTTTCTTGCTTTCATTAAAAATGGAAAGGATGAGGGTGTATGCTGCCATTTCGGGAATCTATGTGATTATAAATTCAGGCAAGCTCGATAAAAGCCCATACTCAAAATCTACTTATTAAAACGTATAATTCATCATTATGAAGGTAATATCAGGACAAACAGAATATTTCAAAGGAATTGGCCCCATACCGTATGAAGGCCCTGAAAGCGACAACCCGCTGGCCTTTCGCTGGTACGATGAAAACCGCGTGGTAGCGGGCAAAACGCTCAAAGATCATTTCAGGTTTGCCTGTGCCTACTGGCATTCCTTCTGCAATGATGGTAACGACCCGTTTGGTCCCGGCACGCATGTATTCCCCTGGAATCATCAAAGCGATCCGGTAACCCGCGGCAAAGACAAGATGGATGCGGCTTTCGAATTTATCACCAAGCTCGGCCTGCCTTTTTACTGTTTTCATGATGTGGACCTGGTTGACTTCGGCAGCGATGTGCGGGAAAACGAGCAGCGGTTACAGGCGTTGGTAGATTATGCCCGCCAGAAGCAGGAAGCCAGCGGCGTCAGGCTCCTTTGGGGCACTGCCAATGTGTTTTCCAACCCGCGCTACATGAACGGCGCGGCCACCAACCCGGATTTCCAGGTGCTGACCCACGCGGCGGCACAGGTCAAAGGCGCTATCGACGCAACCATCCAACTGGGCGGCGAAGGATATGTTTTCTGGGGTGGGAGAGAAGGCTACATGACCCTGCTCAATACCGACATGAAGCGGGAAAAAGAACACCTCGCGCGCTTCCTGCATACGGCCAAAGACTATGCGCGTAAGAATGGTTTCAAAGGCACGTTCCTGATCGAACCCAAACCGATGGAACCGACCAAACATCAGTATGATTTCGACTGTGAAACCGTTATCGGCTTCCTGCGCCAGTGGGACCTGCTCGACGATTTCAAGATCAATATAGAAGTGAACCACGCGACGCTGGCCGGACATACTTTTCAACACGAACTCCAGGTGGCTGCCGATGCAGGTGTGCTCGGCTCGTTAGATGCCAACCGCGGCGACTACCAGAACGGCTGGGATACCGATCAGTTCCCCAATAATATCAACGAGCTCACCGAAGCCATGCTCATCTTCCTGCAGGCAGGAGGGTTGCAGGGGGGAGGCATCAACTTCGACGCCAAGATCCGGCGCTCTTCCACTGATCCGGCGGATTTGTTCTACGCGCATATCGGCGGCATGGACACTTTTGCCAGAGCGCTCGTCACGGCCGATGCGATCCTGGCTAAATCCGATTTCAAGCAATTACGCTCCGATCGATACCGCTCGTTTGACAGCGGCAATGGAAAGGCTTTTGAAGAAGGGGAGCTGTCACTCGAAGCGCTGCGCGACCTCGCGGTAGCCTCCGGCGAACCCGCCGTCACCAGCGGCAGACAGGAGTACCTGGAGAATATCATCAATCGATTTATTTAGCGTGTTAGTCGATGGCCACGGTCTATGGTCCATCGACTACTTCCAACTCAACATTTCGTTACTTATTCATCATCCATGTTACTACTCGGCATTGATGTAGGCACTTCATCCATAAAGGTTGCGGTCGTAGACGGGGCAACGCGGCAAACATTTGCCACAGCACAGTTCCCCGATGCTGAACGCGATATCCTGTCCTTGCAGCCCGGCTGGGCAGAGCAGTCACCTCAACAATGGTGGAGTGACGTAAAGCAGGCGATCCGCAAGGTGACGCACAGCGGAGCATTTGACAAAAAAGATATTGGGGCCATTGGCATTTCTTACCAGATGCATGGCCTCGTGGTGCTGGATGCCGCAGGGGAGGTGCTGCGCCCCGGCATCATATGGTGCGACAGCCGCGCCGTGCCTTACGGAGACCGGGCAACCGATGCACTCGGCAACGAGTATTGCCTGCAACATTTGTTGAATGCGCCCGGCAACTTCACGGCCGCCAAGCTGGCCTGGGTCAAAGACAACGAGCCGGAACTGTTTGAGCGGATCGGGCAGATCATGTTACCCGGCGACTTTATCGCTTACCAGCTTACGGGCACTGCTACCACAACGCCTTCCGCTTTATCAGAGGGTATTTTCTGGGATTTCACGCGGCAGCAATTGTCAGAGCAGGTGATGAATTATTTCGGTTTCGATCGCAGCATCATTCCGGAGATACGCGATGTATTTTCAGCGCACGGGCAACTATCCGCATCCGTGGCAGCAGAACTGGGGCTTACACCCGGCATTCCCGTGACCTACAAAGCCGGTGATCAGCCCAACAACGCACTTTCTCTCAACGTGCTACAACCGGGAGAAGTAGCCGCCACAGCCGGCACTTCCGGGGTGATCTATGGCGTCAGCGATACGCTTACCTATGATCCGCAAAGCCGGGTCAACAGTTTTGCTCATGTCAATCATAACGGGGAACAGACGCGCATCGGCGTGCTGCTTTGTATCAACGGCACCGGGATCCTCAACAAGTGGGTCAAAAACCTCACCGGTCAGCACGATTATCCGCAACTCAATCAACTGGCCGCCACTGTTCCCACAGGCAGTGAAGGACTGCGCGTATTGCCCTTCGGTAACGGCGCAGAACGTATGTTGAACAATAAAATAGTGGGTGCTCATCTGCATCAGATCGACCTCAACCAACACCGCGATGCCCACGTGATCCGGGCTGCACAGGAGGGAATCGCCTTTGCCTTTCGCTATGGTCTCGACATCATGCGCAGCAATGGGATGGAGCCCGCCGTCATCCGGGCGGGTAAGGCCAATATGTTCCTGAGCGACCTGTTCAGCGAAGCTTTTGTCAATGCTACCCAGGTGCCCGTTGAGCTTTACGATGCAGACGGGAGTGTGGGAGGCGCACTGGGCGCGGGTATTGGCGTGGGCTACTTCAGGCAGGCGTCCGAAGCTTTTGAACAGCGGCAGCGGATCGGCTACCGCGAGCCAGCGCATATCGACCAGTATGAAGCGCTCTACCAGGAATGGAAGGCGTTGCTCGAGCGGCAACTAAGGGATTCGTAAATATTTTTTGTATTCGTCGTTCCGAGCGAAGTCGAGGAATCTCGTTTGATTTGTCTGCCCCAGACACCGTCGTTCCGAGCGCCTGCCCGGACGGGAGAGGAATCTCCACCTCACCCCCTAACCCCCTCTCCAAAGGGAGAGGAGGGAACCGCCGCCAAACATTTTTATATTGTAGAAATTTCGCGACCCGGTCTGACGGTCTCCGTCTGACCGCTTTCCGATCCGTGGATCCTACTAACCCTTTACGGAAAATAAGGGAAACCACCGATCATTATCTTCTGGTGCCACGGCCTGCCCGACTGGATACAGGCGCGCATTCTGGCGGGGGACGGGAAGAAATTCGTTACTTTAGACAAAAATTACATCACCTCCGTGAAACAAGGAAAAGAAGTAACGATTTACGACCTCGCCAGGGAGCTCAATATCTCTGTCGCCACCGTCAGCCGCGCCCTAAAAAATAATCCGCTCGTCAGCGAAAAAACTCGCAAAAAGATCTTCGATCTTGCCGAAAAGATGGGTTACCGCACCAACCATTTTGCGCGCAACCTGCGCACGCAGGAAACGCGGACCATCGGCTTTATGATCCACGAGCTCAACAGCAACTTCGCCAATTCCGTACTGCTCGGCGTGGAAAAGATCACCACCGAAGCGGGGTACGATCTGATCATTGCCCATTCCGCCGAAAGCTACGAGAAAGAAGTGGCCAACGCCAGGAACCTGTTCAACAAAAGAGTTGACGGGTTGATCGCTTCCTTATCCTTCGACACCCGCCAGTACGATCATTTTCTGCCGTTCCGCGATAAAGGCGTTCCCGTCGTGTTCTTCGACCGCGTGGAAGCCAATGAAGATCACACGGTCGTGATCATCGACAATTATCAATCCGGCTACGAAGCCACGCAACACCTCATCGGCCAGGGCTGCCGGCGCATTGCGCATGTGACGTCCAGCCTGCAACGCAATGTCTATGCCGAGCGCCACCGGGGTTACCAGGATGCACTCAGGGCCAAAGGCCTGTCGCCCGATGATCAGTTATTGATAGTAGACAACCTTTCCGAGCAGGCCGGTATTGATGCGGCCCAGCGACTGCTGCAATTACCCGAGCCGCCCGACGGCGCTTTTATCACCAATGATTTTGTAGCAGCATCGTTCATCAGGACGCTGAAGCAGCAATCCGTCCGGGTTCCGGAAGACGTGGCCGTGGTAGGTTTCAACAATGATGCGATTGCGCATTTGGTAGAGCCGTCGCTCACCACGATCAATTATCCCGGCGTGGAGATGGGCGAGATCGCCGCGCGGACGCTGATCGGGCAGATCAGGGACAAGAGTCATTCAGAGCCCGCCCGGCAAATTGTGATTCACTCAGACCTGGTAGTCCGGGCATCTTCCTTAAAACACAAAAAAGTTTAAGGCCACCCGGAGGGGGCTCTTAAACTTTTAAATCAAATCATGTAACTGGTTGGTAGTTGTAGCGATTTAAACGCTTCGTCTACCGAATATTAATGAGATTACAAATAACACGAGGAACACAAAGAACAAAACTTTTGCGATACCCGCTGCTGTGGAGGCGACGCCACCAAAACCAAAGACCGCAGCCACAATCGCCACAATCAGAAAAATAATAGACCATCTGAGCATAATCGTAGGGTTTAAAGGTTTTACAAAATGGTTACGTTTTGATAAAAGCAATAACTATTCCAACTAATGTAGGGAGCGCAAAGGGAGTGATCCTTCGAAAAATATATTTAACATAATATAAATTATAGGACAAAACGGTGGTTTTGTCCGGCAATAGGTTGAGGCTTTACGGCTGCCGTTTGTCAGCTATAATTTATATTATGTCTGCTAATTTGACATTATGTCTCCGCTGCGCTCCGGGTTGCGCCTAAATAGCCGTTGGTGTAGCTGCGTTGGCTGGTAAAATTTTTCTGCGCTGAATGGAAAACTTACGCAGAAAATTTTACGGGCGCCAACTTCGCTACAGCGTGTTTATGTCTTTAAAATTTTTGCCTTTTTTGCCCACGCTTCTTTTAAAAACATGGTCGCTACGCTGGCCTGTAAAAAATGCAATGTGCGCCGCTTCGCCGGCTTTCTTATTTGCATTTTTCCAGGCTGGCGCTGCGCGTAGTTTTTCTATGTGTTCTTTTGCCTTGATGCAAAAGAACCAAAAAATCAAGGCTGTGAAAAAATTGGCTAAAAATTACTGGTAAGCCTAAAGCCGCCAAACTCGCCGCAGGACTGCGTTATAAAGCTTGATGCCTGCAGGCTCAAACAGTGGCGGCTTCTTAACGGCTTCCTGCGTAATTTTTTTAACGCCATTTTTTCAAGGCCCTTTACGGCTCCGTAGCAGCTTAAAGCCAAAAAGCCAACCCGCCCCGTTCGGCAGGTTGGTTTGAGGAGAACCGGCGTTCTCATAGGTTGGCATTGGCATTACTTAACATAATATCACAGCCTCTAAACGATCCCGATTTTTTCTTTTTCAAACAGCGCCTGCAGCTGCTCGTACTTTTGCTCGCGGGCAATGGTGATGGTAAGTTTGCCACTCTCACAGGCAATATCTACTACATGACCAATTTTAAAACCATTTTCCTGCAACCATTTACCGCTGAGGTTAAGGCTTGGGAGATTGATGTATTGCAGTTCGCGCGGAAATGCTTTGCGGCAAATGGTAAGCCGCCGTGTGGGGTTTGTTTTCTTTGGATTTTTGGGTGTTGTTGTCATAGGAAATGTTTTTTTGTCAGGATTTTAGTTCTTCGCATTTGGTGATGACAAGCCGGCCTTGCCGGCAATCAATTTCAACCACATCACGATCCCTGAAGCCGAAGTCTGTAAGCGTATCTCCGGCCAGCCAGATAATGGGCGCTTCGGCAGTGCCGCCGTTCCAGCATTGAAATGTTTCGCTGCATACCATCATGCGCTTTATGATGCGGATGTATGGGGGCAATTGTTTTGGTGTTTTCATATAGTCTGTTTTTTTATACAAAGCAAGGTTGCCCCTTAGCCGTTTCCTACAACTGCACAGATGCATTTCACAAGAATTGATATGTTTTTTACCTAACTTTAGGCCGCTGTTTATGATACGAATAAAGTAAATTTGCCCTATGACAACTTATAAAACTATGCCAAACAATAAAATACACGAAGGCCGCAATGTGAAACGTTTCCGCGAAATGCTGGGTATAAAACAGGATGCCCTTGCTGCCGACCTGGGCGATGACTGGAACCAGCAACGCGTATCCCTGCTGGAGCAAAAAGAAACCATCGACACTCCCCTACTGCAACAGATCTCTGCCATACTGAAAGTACCGGTAGAAGCGATTCAGAATTTTGATGAAGAGAACGCGATTAGTATTGTTACAAATACTTTCAGCGACTTTAAAGATAATGCAGTGGCTAACCCTGTTGGGATGAACTACAATTGTACCTTTCATCCTATTGATAAATTAGTTCAACTGCACGAAGAGAAAATTGCATTGTATGAACGTATGATTAAGGAGAAGGATGAAATGATGGCGGAGTTGAAGAAGTTGATTAATAAATGATATTAGGGCGTGCCCCCAGCCCTGCCCGCGCACAAGATCAGCACAGGGCCGGGGTCGGGCTATCCGCTATATCTTTTGCTTCGCCCAGCCTGCCCTGAGTCCTGCCGAAGGGCTCCACAAAAGGATGCCGCTGCTATCCCTCACGCGGGCATACCGAAATAATGGCAAGGTTGGAGAAAGTGATTGAGGGGAAATAAAGAATTGCAGGTACCTATGGAGATTAAAGAAATAATTGAACGACTTCAGAAATTAGATTTATCCTCTTATCCAAAAGAAGATATTCTGGAACTTTTTAAGCAAGTGGGCAAAGTAGGTTATATTATTGTAACCTTCCATAAGGGTAAACCGCTTATGAGAGCAAGACCAAATTATAATGGCGAACGTTTTGAAAAGAAAAGTGATTATTCCTTTAAACCTAAAGAATATAATAACACTTATCAAAGAGCCAGCACACCTAATCAGACCATGTTTTATGCAACTACTGTTCCGGATAAAATACCGGATGGCGAATTGGATAATATGAGAGTAATCGGTGTAGCAGAAACTATTCCTATGCTTCGTGATAAAACAAAATCCGGGTATCAGAAAATATCGTTTGGTAGATGGCAGGTTTACGAAGATATTAATTTGCTTGCAATAATTCAGAAGGATAAGTATGCATTGGAAAGTAGTTACACTAAAGAACTAGCAGAAGCTTATAAACAATTTATTCAATCAACACCGAGGGAAATTGCAGATCGGTCACTTGCATTTACTGCGTTTCTTGCAGATGAATTTTCCAAACAGGAAATTAATGGAGATTATGATTATTTAATTTCTGCTTTATTTTCAGAATTAGCCACCCAACATGGACTTGATGGTGTACTTTATCCTAGTGTTAGAGTTGACGGAAAAGGCTTTAACATTGCAATTACTCCAGATGCCACAAAAAAATTGAAACTACATGTAGCTGGCGAATGTTCAATTTACAAATTGAAAGACCATACAGTTGTGGGAAACGATGCTATGGTAACGTTGACTGGCGAGGAAGAGGAATTTAAGTTAAACGAAATTGAGCGGCATGAAAAAGAATGTTTGGCACAACTTGGCGTAACATCGATTAACGATTTAACATAATGAACTTTGACGTATTTATATCCCATGCATCGGAAGACAAAGACGATTTTGTAAGAGAGCTGGCAGAAAAATTACAAGCGCAAAGAATTGAAGTATGGTATGACGAACATTCTTTGCAAATAGGTGACAGCTTGCGACAATCTATAGATTTTGGCCTATCTAAATCAAGGTTTGGGATTGTCATTTTAAGCAAACACTTTTTTAGTAAGCAATGGACAAATTGGGAATTGGATGGACTTGTTCAAAGGCAACTAAACAGTTCAAATAATTTAATTATACCAATTTGGCATAATATTGAAAAGCAGGATATACTAAGCTACTCCCCCTCCCTTGCTGATAAACTTGCTATTCAATCAAGCATTGGTATTGAGAAAGTTATTCAAAAAATAGATAAAATAGTCAATCCCAAAGGATCAACATTAATTGTTGCGAGAGATTATTTGATATCGAAAGGATTTAATCCCCCTATATTAACTGATGATTGGTGGTTGGATGTACTCGAATATCCTGGCGCTACAGTTTTTGAAAATGATTATTTAAACTTTACTATTCCATGGCTGGGATTTGAACCTTTTAATAGAGGAAAGTTTATTGGACAAAATGCACTTCAAATGTCATGGAGAGAAAACGCAAAACTTTTTGATATAAGCCAGTTGTCCCGTCCTGATGAAGTAATAAACTTTATAAATTCCCAACCCGGCTTAAAAGAAATTTGCATAGCACAGCCACGTAATACTGCTCTATACTTTCCACAATTAACCATAAAAGGAATGGGAGATTTTATGGAGCGAATTTTTGAGCAATTATATTTAAAAGGAAGTAATGACAACCGGCATAATTGCTTAGAAGAAGTAGCATTGCGGGATGAACACTTTGGAAGATATAGAGCCTCTACCATTTCGAGTTTTTATTTTACAGGAGATGGTGGCGGCGTAGGGCCGTCAACGAGATTATATGATTTAATTGATTGCCTGATTTGGCTCTTATCCGATAATAGTAATTGGCTCCCTGTAAATATTCATGAAAAGTTATTTAAGGGATTGTGTGACTGGTCTGTTTGGGTATGGCACAACATAAGTTATGAGGATTATACAGATAACGAATACACTGGTAAATTTCAAAAATATCTTTACGACTTACGGGAAAAACCAGGACTGAATTTACCTGATGATGCTTATCAAGATTTATTGTCCAGAATACAAATCACGATAGAAATATTAGAGCTACCAGAAACCAAGGATGAACTAGCAAACAAATTTCTTGATAAGCAAATTATTGATACTTGGATAAACTCAAAATATAATCGAAAACAATAGCGAGGTCGGCTAATCCGCCCTCTTCCTCTTACTTATCTATATCAACATTTACTTCTATAAAGAGAAATCGTTGCAATTTATCCACAGCGATTTAATACTTAATAACCGTACTAATATTAGTAGTAATTTTATTGTCAAATAGTTTAGCAATGAAATTTACTCATTATGATTTAGGCCAAAAACAACGTGGTCAAGTTGTTGAAATTACACTATCAGGAAGTGCGGCCAATGTTCGATTAATGGATAGTTCAAATTTTCAAAATTACCGCAATGGCAGGCAACATAGATACTTTGGCGGTTTGGCAAAACAATCACCTGTTCGACTACAAATTCCGAACTCTGGACATTGGCATGTTACAATTGATATGCAAGGCTTACGTGGAACTGTACGGACAGGAATAAGAATATTACCGGGAGCTTTGCCCGAATTAAAGCAACCTGCCTTGTCAACTGTTCCTTCGTTAGTACATAAGAATGACTATTTGCCGGGTGATACTGATGATAATTATGAAAAGGAGTATGATGTATTTATTTCTCATGCTTCTGAAGATAAAGATGATGTTGTTAGACCGTTAGCTCATGCGTTACGGCAACAAGGCTTAAAAGTATGGTTTGATGAATTTGAATTGAAAATAGGTGATAGCTTAAGAAGAAAGATTGACAAAGGACTTGCAAATAGTAAATTTGGTATAGTTGTGCTATCAAAGAATTTTATAAAAAAGGGATGGACAAATTATGAGCTTGACGGAATCATTACTAAGTCTGTGAGCGGGGAACAAATTGTTTTACCTATTTGGCATGACATCACGAAAAAAGAAGTTATAGATTTTAGTCCATCATTGGCTGATAAGGTAGCAAGAAATACGGCCTCTTACACAGTTGAGGAAATTGCAAATGAGATTGCAGAGGTGATTCAAGCAGCTTAAAAAAGAGAGAACTTTTGTCGCGTTTCCTAGGTTTGGGAGCAAGAAATTGCCGAACTAATTTTGAAAAACATAGGCACAGATAAGAAAACTTATAGCAAAACCGAGAAACAATAGGTGTATAAAAACGCTAAATGCTGGACAACAGAAGATGTTAAACCATCAATATTGACGATTATGGAAATTTTACAGACGAGGGAGTTTTGGTATTTCTTTATTCCAGTTGCTATAACACTAATAATTTATTTTGTAGACAAGAGTATCAAAGCTGAAAGGAAGCATCTTTTAGTTTTATTTAAGTCAAACCAATCTCTTTCAAAAAAAATACAGGAAAAACTAAGAGGATTTATAGAAGAATTTGATGCTTCAAATGCTATTGCTTTTCCAGAACGAAACGTAACTTACGGTACTTGGCTTGAAATGATGTCGGAAGAATATAAGGCAAATCTTTCGGAAGAACTATATGAATTTGCCAAGAAAGGTAAAATACCCAAACCAACATTGTTGTCTATGAGTGATTCTTTAAATAGGCAAAATGAAGCTCTAAGATTAATAGAAATAGATATGAACTTGGTAATAAAAAAAGCTAGAGAAGGTAGAGTTTAAAAATACTCCAATCTTGTAAGCTGTATTAAAATGCTACTTATTGAGTATATTTTTCCCTTGCATTATTGTCAATAGTATTTCGGAATTAATATCTACCGGTAAGCTTGCCTACGAAGCGCCGCGTGAGGGATAGCAGCGGTAGCCCACAGCCACGGCCTTAGCCGGGGCGAGGACTACAAGCGGATAGCCCGGCCCCGGTATGGGGCGGTTGGTGGTTGTCCTTTTTATTCTGCGCGGAGTGCCGCCCCTTACCGG
Source organism: Niabella sp. ZPM-14 (assembly GCF_055693045.2). Lineage (NCBI taxonomy): Bacteria > Pseudomonadati > Bacteroidota > Chitinophagia > Chitinophagales > Chitinophagaceae > Niabella > Niabella sp. ZPM-14. The sequence goes on along the minus strand of NZ_CM181148.1, from coordinate 190,790 downwards.
GGACACGCCCTCATAAAAAATATGTAAACGATGACAAAGGCGGCCATCAATCAATATTTGGACGAGCTGGAACACCGGCTTATAAATGAATCGGAGCAAATAACTATTGGGGTAAATGCTTCATGGGTTAATCAATTTGCTAATGAAGCGGCAGTATACATTTTTAGAGAAGATGGCGTAATTGTGCATGTGGGAGAAACAAAGAATTTAAATGCGCTGATGATAAAGTTGGTAAGCAGCAAAAGTATGGATGATGATATGGGCATGCTGTTGCAAGAGGTTGTTGCCAAACATTTAAAGCTATCGTACCTGTTGGTGGATTTGGGGAGGAAGGAATTGGAGGAAAGGATTTTGGAAAAGATAAAGACTGCTACAAAAAGCTATACCAAAGCGGAAAAACAACAGGCGCATAAAAACGCTTACGAACGCTGGACATCCGAAGATGATGAACCGCTGGAACTGCGTCAATCTTAACAACGGAACGAACCTGCAATTTAAAACTAAAACTACTGAATGGAACTTTGGAATTACATACAAATAGTAGGACAAAAGAAACAAGGTTGGCTTTTTACAAAAGGTAACCTTGAAGAACGACTTCTAGCTTTGCATGAAATTTTAGAATTGCGACAACCGAGCGCCATTCAATATTTAATCCCATTTTTGGGGGATGATAGCAAAGAAATTCAGCAGACCACCTATAAAGTAATAATCCGCCTGTTAGAAAGAATAGAGACTAAAAACGGTTATTATGATACATTGAAACATTGCGACATTTCGATGTCAGACCTTGATTTCTATGATCAAAACTTTTCAGCCGAAGATTGTGTAAACCTCTATTCCATCGCTACACTGAATAGCAACGGATATGTTAGAGAACAAGCGATAAAAAAGCTCGCCGAAACTAACAGTGAAAATGGCATGGCATTTATTATTTATAGACTAGCTGACTGGGTTCCGGCTGTCAGGAAGGTTGCACTGGAAAAAATTAAAAATTTCAAAAAGCGAGCATTCATAAAAGCGCTCGTTGAACATTTGACCATTTTTGAATGGTTGCAAACAGTTGAAAGAGCCGATTTAAGCTCCATACATGCCGAAATAATGCACTTTCTCTTGGTAGAAAACAGATCGTATGTAACCCAGGACTTTAAAACGTTTAACAGTAAAACAAGAATTTTAATTGCAAAGCACATTGTAAATGCCGATGATGTCCCACACGGCGACTTAAAAATACTTTTAGACGACAAACACTTCCTGGTCCGCAGTTTTGCATTAGTTCATTTCGATAAATTAGCAGAGACTGAGATTGGTCATCTTTTAATGGACCCATCCGCCAGGGTGAGAATAAACACTCTTTACAAGTTAAAAAGCAGAGCAGACTTTTTGGAAGTCGTGTTACCGTTTGTATCGGACAATGCTGCGTCCATCCGCGACTTTGCACGCTATGAGTTAAAGAACAAAATCTCCGACTTTGCCACGATCTACAATGACAACCTCTTAAAGAGGACGAATATCATTGGTTCTTTAAACGGACTGGCTGAAACAAAAGGAAAAATCTTCGCACCAACGATTGTACCTTTTTTGAATGACGATAAAATAAAAGTAAGAAAGGCAGCATTTTTAGCACTTAAACACCTAGCCAATAGCAAATCCTATGACTTCGCTTTAGAAAACCTGGGCAGTGAATATTTAGGCATACGAAATATAGTTATTGATTATTTAGCCAATGCCGCGACAGCAGAAGTGCTGCAAAGAGCTAGGGACATCTATGCTCAGGGCCCCTACCCTTTAAAAAGATCCATGTTGAGGTTATTTAGCAAAGTGGGGAAATGGACGACTATTGCAGATATTATGATCGGAACGATTGATGAAAACGAAAATATCAGGCGCTTAAGTGTTGATCATCTGGAGCAATGGCGAAAGAAGGCAATTTCCTATTTCACCCAGCCCTCACCAACGGAACTTGAAAGAGCCAATCAGGTCTTTGAGTCCGCTTTCGAAGTGCACGAGCAGAAAAAATACTTTGCGAAAAATCCATTACTGGGAATTGACTTTTACCTGCGATAAACGTGGCTACTTCCATGATGGCACTTTGTCTTTCCCCAACCGAGGCACCTGTTAGATAAATGAGAAGATATTCTCGGTAATTATTCTTTTAACTGTCATTAGATTTTTTTGCGCTTTTACGGAATTCCGTAATTGAATAAGTAAAAATCAATTAAATTTATAGCAGATTAAAATGCTGAACGCCATATCGAATTGACCATAGTGAACAATTGTATGAGATTACCACCAAGGTACTGTTCAAATTTCAAATGGAACCTTCAAAAAATATCGGGGGAACAAAAAGAATGATTGACATTCCCCTACCCCAGTGAATTTCTGCTATACTAAAAGTACCGGTGGAAGCGATTTCAGAATTTTTATGTGGAGCAATCTTTTCATCATGTAGCTTCTTCAACTCATCTATTGGATGGAAAAGATGTATTATGATTACTCGCATTCAACATTGCGTTATAATTAAAAGTATTGGCGATTACTTTCACCGTCTGCTATACGCAAGAATGTTAAAGGAGAAAGACGATATGTAAAAAGAATGGTAGATAAATTTACGGTCTAGCAGAATTTAAACAAAAGACAATGAACTTAAATAATATTTTGATTGAAAAGGTAAATTATGCAATTAGTTTAGCAGATGAAGCGTTAAAAACAGAATACAAAACCGAAGACTCTTTTTTTGTTTACTATTGGGTAAGTCCTGAATTATATAAAAAATTTGAAACATTTTCTCTTTCTTTTATTGTATCTACCTATTCAGAAAAACATCCGTATTATGAAAGTTTCAAAAGCTCCGTTAAAAAAAATTCTGTGCAATGTGTTGAGGCAGGAAAAGGATTGTTAAGTTCAATAAAAATTGAAATAGACAAAGGCTGGATTAGATCAATTAGGAATCTGATTAGTGCAGAACTTTTTACAGATTTTCTTGAAATGGCTGAACATCTATTAGATGAAAAATATGAACATCCAGCTGCCGTGATGATTGGAAGTGTACTTGAAGAGCATTTAAGGAATTTATGCAAGAAAGTAAATATAAATGTATCTGAAAATAAGAATGGGAAAGATATTCCTAAAAAAGCAGACACATTAAATGCTGAGCTTGCAAAAAAGGAAGTTTACAATAAATTAGACCAAAAAAATGTGACTGCCTGGCTCGATTTACGCAATAAAGCAGCACACGGAAAATATCAAGACTATAATATTCAACAAGTTCAATTAACGCTTAATGGTGTAACAGAATTCATAGCTAGAACTACTTAACACAAACATAAATAAATATTGAATCTCTAAAACCAGATTTGACTGGTATGCGATATGAAATCATCGACCTAAACCAATCTTGATAAGGCTTCATAATTGATGTTTGGTAAATTAGTAATCTTATGAAAAAAATTGAAAAAGCAATTCAGGAAATAGAAAATCTTAATCTTAAGAGTGATAATGTAAGCGTCCCTGAAAGTCGTCAATTTGATAAATTAAAGCTTAGCTAAAAGAATAAAAATGGAAAGTTTCCTCAATCACTATGACTTACACAAACAGGCTAGTGATGTTTCAGTAAAATTTGTAAAATCTCCAACGGATAAGATATGTAGACTTTGCAATAAGGGCTACCCCATCGTCTCTTTTAACACAATACCGCACATAGTTCCGGAATTGTTTGGCAGGAATAATTTAACCTCAAATTTCGAATGTGACGAATGCAATAAGAAGTTTCAAAAATTTGAAAGCGATGCGGCCATAATGGTTCAACACTACCTCGCATTGCTTAATATAAAAACAAAAAATGGAGTACCCGTTTTTCAATCTTTTAAAACTCCCGCTGAGCGATCTACGATTCTCAGGTCGCAAGGAAATGAACGTAGGTTTGATTTTGGAATGAATTTAAAAGACTTTGAATTCAATGATGAAGAAGGATCAATGTCTATAAATTTTAGGACAAGAAGCTTTCGGCCGTTTTCTATTTACAAGGTTTTTCTAAAGATGGGTATTTGCCTTTTAACTAATGAAGAATTAAAATCTAACGAGCATTATTTGGATTTCTTAAATTCGGAAAAGCCAATTGATGATGGAAGACAGTTTTGGACAGCCTTCAGGTATATGCTGCGAACAAAATATTATACTACACCTTCAGTTAGTTTATATAAAGCAAAAAGTACGCTGAAAGAAAATGTAGAGCTACCAGAATACATAATGCTCATACATTTTGCAAATATTGTTTTCCAGTTTTTCTTACCTATATCAAGTAAAAACATGGCAGAGCATAAAAACCAAAACAGTTTGAGGCTTGAGCTGTTTCCAGCCTTTGCACTTGAAGATATAAGTAGAATTAAGAGTGTTGAGATGTTCCGCTTTGACCTTAAGGAAACAAAGAAGGTTTTTATTACGGATAATGTGCAGTTGTATTACGACAAACGGATCAGTGAAGCCAAGGAGTAAAAAACAGAAATGACAAAAGAGGCAATTAACCAATATTTGAACGAACTGGAAAACCGGCTTATAAATGAATCGGAGCAAATAACTATTGGGGTAAATACTTCATGGGTTAATCAATTTGCTAATGAAGCGGCAGTATACATTTTAGAGAAGATGGCGTAATTGTACATGTAGGAGAAACAAAGAATTTAAATGCGCTAATGATAAAGTTGGCAAGCGGCAAAAGTATTGATGATGATATGGGCATGCTATTGCAAGAGGTTGTTGCCAAACATTAAAGCTATTGTACCTAATGGTAGATTTAGGAAGAAAAGAATTGCAAGAGCGAATTTTGGAAAAGGTGAGCACAGGCAAGAAAACTTATACCAAAGCCCAAAAACAACAGGCGCATAAAAACGCTTACGAACGTTGGACACAGGAAGACGATGAACGGCTGGAGCTGCTTTTTTGCGAAGGCAAAACAGTAAAGGAGCTAACCTCCATTTTTGCACGTAATGAAGGGGCCATAGAATCGAGAATAAAAAGCTGGAGCTAAGAGAAAAGTACGACCGGTAAGGGTTGCCTCCCTACTCTTGCGGCTTTTGTAGAAGCAACAAATAAGATTACATCATGGCTATTATAGACTCTTACAGAAATACTCTTGTTACTAAGCAAAAAGACCTGGCAAAACTGACCGGTGACAAAGCTAAAGAACAAGTAAAATTATCTGATTTAAATAGAAAAATAAATGCAGCGTCAGACGCTGTTAGGAGAAGCACTTCGCAAAGCACAATTAGTTCTAAGCTAAGAGAAATAGATAGGTACCATAAGGAAGTAGCAACTGTAACAAAGAAAATAGCAGATATTGAAACGAAAATTGCCAGTAGAAGTAAGGAAATAATTGACTATCAAAATAAAATAGACAAAGAACAAATTTTGATTGACAAAAAGAGGAAGAATGAAGCTGATCGAATATTGCAAGAGCAACAACGAAGCTTTAGAAACATAAATTCTACTTTAACCCGGCATAACCAATTACATTTGAATACTCGATGGGAAATAGAGGAATTGAAAAAGTTACCAGAGAAAATAATTGTTCTGTTCTTAGCCTCAAATCCTGTAGATCAACAACAACTTAGACTTGACGAAGAAGCAAGGGCTATTTCTGAAATGATAAAAAAAGCGAAACACAGAGATTCTGTAAAATTGGAATCTTGCTGGGCTGTTCAACCAATGGATCTACTGCAGGCTTTAAATGAATACAGACCAACTGTTGTTCATTTTAGTGGCCACGGCTCAGACGCAGATGAAATTGTGTTTCAGACGCATGACGGTAAATCTAAGCTGGTGAGTAAGGAGGCAATCGTGCAAACAATGATGGCATCATGTGATGGTATTAGGCTGGTATTTTTCAATACTTGCTATTCCAAAAATCAAGCTGAGGCGGTATCCCAATTTGTAGAAGCGACGGTGGGCATGAATACCTCTATCGGTGATGAAGCAGCAAGAGTATTTTCATCACAATTTTATTCTTCAATTAGTTTCGGTAACTCTGTGAAAACTGCATTTCAGCAGGCTAAAGCCTTACTAATGCTTGAAGGTATTACCGAAGAAAATACTCCCGAATTGTTTGTAAAGGAGGGATTAGATGCGAATGAAATATTTTTAGTTAAACCTTAAAAGATTAAAGATTGAAAACAAAACTAAAGCTCATTATTGATTTTATAAATAAAGAACTTTGCGCGGCTGCGCCGCTAATATAGAACAGGGTCGTCTATCCATTATGGCCGTTTACAGGTTAGCGCCTTTCCCCTGCTTTTAAAAAAATAATAGAGGCTAAAAGAATAACGCGGCTTCGCCGCTAACCGGCAGCACCCAGGGATCTTATAGGATTGGGTTATAAGCCACATTACGGGCATATTGCGGCGCACATTATTGTGTGTTTGGGCGCGCCCCCGGCAAGAAAAAACTGCGGCTTGTGCCTCGCCTTGTTTTTTTAACCGGGGTCAGGCTATCCGCTGCAAGTCCTAACTCCGCTGCGCTTCGTTGCGGGCTTTCCGCTGCTATCCTTCGCGCGTTTTTGCCCACCACACAAAAGGCAAATTTTTAAAGGGCGGCATATTTAACATAATGCGAGAACATTATAAGAAAAATGTTTTTATTTCCGAAGCATCCGGAAGAAATTTATAAAGCTTTCTCACAGACATCAGCTACAACGCTGCAACTAAGGTGTTGATGAATATTAAATACGGCTCGCTGTCTTTTATTTTTCTTGCCAACGACCGGCCAGCGCATCTGTGTTCTTCATGGCATGTGATGCTTTAGTACAAGGCATACCGGTCCAGTTCTACAATAGCCTTGATAGGTATCCTGATTTTCCAGTTGCATCTGTGTGACGCCCCGCGTGAAGCCTTATCATTTTTGTAGCCTTCCGTGTTTTTAGAACAGTTAAGAATTAGAATGAATAATTTAATTTTAAACTGTCAGATATGAAAAACGAAATAAAGGCGAGGTTTGAGATAGTGATTGAGGGAAATAGATGGAGGGCATTGATTTTCGTAATTTAGCGGACTAAAACACGGAAGACTACACCAGCACATGTCGGGTATATGTCTACACAAAAAAAGTATTTAAACTTTTTTCAGCAGTAATTTGGGCAATATTATTCTGGATTCCACGCCTTTAGCCTCATCTTTCCAATACACGACGAAGTTCACTTTGGCGGCTGCAACCCTGAACCCTCTTTCAGCATGCTTGCTCAAAACATCCCTGATTTTTTGTGCATATTTAAGTATTTGCGCTCCGTTGGAATTTGCCAATCCACCCTCCAGCAGGTGAAGCGATGCTCCGCTGAAAAGGTTGTTTATATGATGCTGAACCTGCGCAAAATACCATAGTTGAACGTCCTTAAGCGTAAGGTATATCACTATTTGCTGCGGTTCAGGGTATTCGTTGCTATCTTCATCAGACACAAGCCCATCTATGTAAAATTGTTGTAAATAGTTGCCATTGTAGTGTATGAATAAGTTGGACTTGGCCCTGGTGATGGCCACATAGAATTGCCGCTTATGCTCATCTGTACCAGGCAAAAAATGATTTAATAACAGGTACACGTTATCAAATTCTTTCCCCTTGGCTTTGTGAATGGTGGAAACATACACCACTTCTGTATCTATACTCACAAAGTCTTCCACTTTAGATTCGAAGAGGAAGGCCTTCCAGTCGCTTTTGTATTTTTTGGCGGTATTTGCTTCTTCAAATGTTTTAATGATGGTGCTTGCCAGCTCCTTCCTGGCACTCTTAGTGATATGCACATTTAACCGGCGTTTTGAATTTTCCCAATCCTCATCTGTTATCAGCGGGCTATCGGCGTTGAGGTAAATCATGTCCGAAAAATAACGAAGCTCATATAAGTTGCCCAGGTTAAACCCGTCATTCGATTGGATAAGTTTTGCGGGAACGCCCTGTTGCAATAGCAAGCCGGAGAGTAGCATTGCCTCGTCGTTGGTTTGCGTGAGCACGCAGGTAGATCCTGATAGGGCTGCATAGCTGATGCTACCGGCAAGCGGAACAATGATATTATCATGGATATACTGCCTAAAATGAATATGACCCTGTTGTTGCTGGCTGGCAAAACAAGGCTCCGTCTTGAGCCGCTTGCTGATGGTTGCGGCCCAGCGGTTAGCCAACGATACGATATTGTCTTTGCTCCGGTAGTTCTCGGTTAGTTCATACTTAACGGCCCCTTTTTCAGTAATCAGGTTTTGCATGTGCGCTGCATCTGCACCCCTGAACCCGTAAATATTCTGATCATCATCGCCCACTAGTATTACCCGCATGTCTTGATTGTGCTCCATCAAAGCCTTTACCAGTTCGTATTCTGCCTGGTTCATATCCTGGGCCTCATCTACAACCAATACCGCTTTTGTAATACGGAAAGGCTCCATTTCCCCGGCTCTTATTTTTGCTACTGCTGTTTGTATAATGTTGTCAGACTCCAGCAGGCTACCAATCCTACCCAACAAATCGAAGCAATAAGAGTGAAAGGTTTTTATTTCTATAAAACTGGCCGCATTACCAATCAATTCTATTAGGCGTTTTTTAAATTCTGTGGCCGCAGCACGGGAAAAAGTAAGCATCAACAACTGCTCATGTTTCACATCTTCGGCTAAGAGCAGCGAAGCCAGCTTGTGCACCAATAATTTTGTTTTTCCACTCCCTGGCCCAGCGGCTACTACTAAATACTGATTGACTGAGTCATTAATAATTTGTAATTGAGCAGGTGAGAGTGTCCCGAATAATCTCATAAATTTTTCAGGTGTAAGAGTTCTTTTGATTTCGTTTTGTCTGCTGCCTGGAAAATACTTGGATAAAAAAGACGTGTAATTCAATCTGAAATAATCGTCCACAAACTGCAAAGCTTCCTCATAGTTGCGGATCATCTTTTTGGCATACTCCCCTACGATATGAATCTGCTGTACTTTTTGCTGGTAAAACTGTTTTAGTTTTTCATAATCATTTTCTTTATATTGTATACGGTTGTTCTTTTCGATCCGCTCGATGGTGAGTTTGTTATGCACCACCAAGAAACCGCCTTCAATTTTAATGGCTTCTATCCGCAACAAGTAAAACAAGCTATCTTCGATGTCCTCAATCTCGGCTTTTTCTGCAAACATCCCCTGCCCTTTTTCTATCATCTCTTTTAGCTCTTGTATTGAAAACTCAATTAATACTTCTTCCCGCATTTTATCAGCTCCCGCTATTGCTGCTGCTTTTTCATGCAGATATTCCGTAATGAGTTTGGCCATCCAATGTCGCTTTTCCTGCTTTTGCCGAAATACTGCTTTGTCAATCAATAACCCTATCTGTACATGATTCCTGGAGTATTCGAGATTCTGGCGCTTGATCCAGTTTTTGATCGCCCAGAAGTTGAGGATCGTTTTCAGCTTATTAAGCGAGCTGTCTTTGATGTCGGCCTGGATAAACAGCTCGATAATCTCTTTCAGATGATATGCCGCTTCGCCCTCTTTTAGTTGCGCCAATAGGAGATCTTCCTGTTTTCTAAAGTTTTCGACGACGGATAGTGATTTGTTGACAGACTCTGTTCTCTTAATAAAGGCCGTCAAGTCTTTCGTATGGGCCAGTATGTTTTCTTCTCTCATCAGTTCGACAACCCGGATCACCTCCTCTTTTCTTATTCCTAACTGATCTGAGATATAATCAATTCTTGATTCCGCGCCTTCTTCGGTGGAGAGTCTTTTACTTTTACTAGAAAACAATTTTTTAATGACCCGCACAGCGTGCACTTTCTGCGCTTCTGAGAACTTTTCTGAGGAATTGATTTTATCAATAGCTTCCTGCGCATTTTTGCTGAGGATGCTGTTAGCAAAAACCCTGGGCATGTTTTGTCCCCGTTTCAGATAACCGGCATCTTCCAGGGCAGCAATGGCCGTAATTACCCTTGTTTCAATTTCCTTGATGCCATCATCCCAGCCTGCCTTCCGGGCAATTTCCAGTGCCGAATTGGAAGCTTTATCCCTGCTTCTTGTCAACTCTTTTATGGCTTTCCATACCTGGTTGATTTCTTTGCTGCTGATCTTTGTCTGGTTCAGCAAAATGAAGTGTTTGTTTAAATCTTCCTCGTTGAATAGTACATGACAATCGGCGTTAATGTTTTCATCGCGGCCGGCCCTGCCAGCCTCCTGCACATAGTTTTCTAAGGAGTCGGAAATGTCATAATGGATTACAGTGCCGATATCGCTTTTGTCGACTCCCATGCCAAATGCCGAAGTAGCGACCATGATGTTAACTTCTCCGGACATGAAGGCATTTTGGTTTTCAGATTTTTCATCTTTGTCCATTTTGCCGTGATAGGGCCTGGCCACAAAACCATCGTCAGCTAGCCTCTTTGCCAGCTTATACGCTCTTTTTGTCCGGGATACATATACAATCGCAGGACAGTCGTTCGCCTCAATGATGCTTCTTAATTGGTTGTACTTTTCTTCTTCGTTGTCTTTACGATAAACTCTGTAATGGAGATTGGTTCTGGACGCATTGGCCCGAAAAACGTTTAAACTCAGATTTAGTTTCTCTTTGAAATAAGCCCTGATATCTTCTATTACTTTTTGCTTGGCGGTAGCCGTGAAGCAGGATACGGGTATAATATGATCAAGCCCTTTCTTCTTTTGCAAATTTTTGATAAAATCCCCGATATATAGGTAGTCCACCCTGAAGTCCTGCCCCCAGGAAGAGAAGCAATGGGCCTCATCAATAACAAATCTGGCAATCTTTCTTTTCAGCAATAATCGCTCGATAGTAACCGAGCGGAGCGACTCGGGCGAAATATACAGCAGACTGGCAAACCCTTGTTCAATTCTTTCAATAGCCTTACCCCGATCTATAGGATCGAGCAGGCCATTAATAGTAACAGCTTCCGTAATACCTTTTTTCTCCAGATTATCTACCTGGTCTTTCATTAACGACTGCAAGGGAGCGATCACCACCGTAAGGGCTTTTGCATTTTCACCACTCATTAGTGCAGGCACCTGGAAGGTGATGGACTTGCCGCCCCCTGTAGGAAATACCGCGAGGATGGATCGCCCACGGATAGCAGCCGCAACGGCATGTTCCTGTAGCGGCTCATCGCCATACTTGCGGAAAGCAGGAAAGCCGAAATACTTTTTTAATGCACGTACAGGATCAAGGGCCAATTTGCAATACCCGCACCCCTGGACACAGGGGTTGTTCCGCATCAGGAAAAGTAATCTTTCTACATCGGGGTGGTTCTTCAGTACCCAGGGAGGTGTGATGGAAAAACGATCGTCACAATTCAGCAACGATAGTGTATAGGCTAAGGCAGCAGGGGATGTATTGATAAACGAGCCGATATCGCTTTCCCTACAGATTTTATCCTGGAACCGATTGCCGATGCTGTCCCGTAGCTGCTCCTTGTTTGGGGGATTGCTATAATGGAGATACCTGAAGAAATTGTTAAAGCCGCGCTGATCATGCAAAAGTCCATAAAGAATAGCTTTAAACGCATCGTCCAGCGCCTCGAAAGCTGCTACCTCATCATAAAACAGATCCCTGGCTTTTTTAGCATCGTTAAGAGGATTGTTCAATTCCTCTGTCTGGATCTTGTCATCTTTCAGCAGGTGATGATAGGGCTGCTTAGGAAATAATAAAGGTGAAAGCAATAAAGTATCAATAGCCCTGTCTAGGCCCCACCCAGCATTACCAAAATACGTTTGCAAAAAAACCAGATCGTGCGCAATAATATTGTGGCCGCAGATAAAATCAGATGAAGCTATAAATTGCTCAAACTCGCGCGGTTGGTTTTTATGGAAACCCGATTCATCTGATGAAATACACCCAATGTCAAGCAACTGTTTGCCTGTAGTGCTTAGCTCAATATCAAAAAAGACAATAGAAGTCATTTTGCGGACTGTAATGGCATATGCCCTCTAAAATAACTTAATATATTCAATTTTAAATGCCTTTGTTGTTTTATCTCAGCAAAGCCCTACTCATTGCCCTTTTTCAAGATGCTATTATCTATGGCGTTTGGTGAATTTCCCGATATGCTGAAAAAAGAAAGAAAAAACGCGAACCGGTTCAGTTAACCCTCCCATTATTCAAAAAGTTACAGGTCATGCTGCTTGATAGAGAGCATGATTCAGTAGTGCTTTCGTTATCAATAGGAATACTTTCTCTAAAACTAAAATGTCCGCAAAAATCTGAATGATGCCTTAACATTACAAATGGATAATATAACGCACTCGCACCACCACCACCACCAACAAAAAAGAGCCGCCGTTTCCGGCAGCTCGTGGGGATGAGAAAGTGTTCATAAAGTGGCTTTGCGCGCTTCTACCTGCTGGATGAAGGCGTCCGTTTCCTCCAGCTCGCTGAGGATGCGTTGCAGGTCATACTCCTTTTCGAGCAGGGCCACGTTGCCGTAATTGGTTTTGCGGTTTTCGAGGAGGAAGATGCTGTACTCCACTTTCGTGCGCTTGGTCATGTTTTCCGTTTTGGTGGGGCCGTCCGGGAGGTTGGCGATCACGGTGTCCAGTGCGTCCTTTTCCGCACGCCGGGCGATGAGGTCGGCCTCAATGTTGATGGCGTTGCGGGCATACTGGTCTTTTTGCCGCTCGATGGAGAACTTTTTCCATTCCAGGTCTTTTTTCTCGTTGTCAGCCAGGGTTAACACTGCATCGCAGTCGTTGGTGGTTGTCAATTGGGTAACAGAATAATTGAACATTTTTAAAAAATTTAAATGGTGAACAATGATCCAAAACTAACTGCGCGGGATAGCCGTTTCCAACAGCACCTGCCTGTTTTCAAGAATCATTAACGTTCACCCATATTGTAAAATGACCTTGCCGGCCAGGGCGGCCTTTTGCTGAGCGGTTAAAGTCTGCAACTTGAAGCTGACCATCTGTTGCTGTGCGGCGCAACATTTAGACATCTGCCACATGGCCGCTTCTTCCCTGTTTTTGAGTAGTTGCATCTGCCTGGATCCGGGTACGGCTTCGCGCATCAGCGACCGGAGCACCAGCAACTGTTGAACGAGTTGCCCGTGGCGTTTTTCGAGGCGGGACAACCGCTGCAGCAACGCAATCTTAGCGGCTGTAGCCCTTTGCAGACGGGCTTCGAGGCTGGCGAGGCCGCGTTGCTGCTCTTGCTTCACCACCGGTTCCGCAGATTCATCGGGAAGCTGTTTTTTGTGGCACCCGGCACGGCAGAGCTGCTGCACCTGCAGCCATTTTTCCACGGCATGGGCGGGAAGGTCGCGCTGTCCTTTTTCGTACATGGCGACGGTGCTGCGCGATACATTCAGCAGCAAGGCCAGCTCCTGCTGCGACAATTTGAGTGTGTTTCTGATGTCTTTCATCTGTGCACAGTTTGCTTTGTTCAAAAAATTCTGTGACAATTTTTTTGTGACAGTTTCAAATTGTCACAAAAATTTTGTCACAACTCCGGTTGAGAATCAATTTCTTATCCGGTGCCAAAAAAGCTCACCGGCCAATGGCCAGGCGGATGGCTCCGATTATGAATAAAAAATTGTCAAATCCGGGTCTTTTATAGCAGTGTTCCGTGTAGGGGTGCATAACCTTTTTGTCCTACTCTGCGAGCTTTGCGAACAAATCTTTCCGCACTCTGCGGTAAAAAATCACATAAAAAGAAAAAAATGTTATGCACCCCCGTGTAGTCAGTTCGGTAGTCCTAATAAAATTATCACTATTTTGAAGACGGCGGCAGCTGCCGTTAATAAGATATTGTTAAACGATGTGACGTAAGATCGGGACAGGTCTGATTGCCTGACAGGCGGGAACGCCTGTTATCATATATACACAGGAGTTTCACCCTGGCTGACAGAAGCCAGCAGACGGCAAGACAGGCTGATCTAAAAATTATTGAGAAAAACGTACCAAGCCGGCGCCCTACTCCACCACCATATCATACACCACTACCCTTTCCCAGAGATGGCTATATTGATCGACGAAGGCTTTGTGGATGGGATGTACCTGGTAGGCGTCCTGGTCCTGCACGCTGTCGAAATACATCAGCTCCGACACATGAAAACTGTTGTCTACCACATCCCTTTTTTCGGTGGAAGCGGGCTTCCCGATCAGCAACTTTTTTACCTGGGGGACGGCTTTTAAAGTGGCCAATCCGGTCATCAGCTCTTGTTGAGCTTCCTCGCCGGGCGTTTTGAGCCAGAAAAATACATGATGGATGATTTGGGGCTTTTTAGCTTCCATATGGGTCGTTAACGCAGGCGTTGCTGCGGCCAGCACCGCGGCCCGTTGGATAAAATTACGGCGGGAATTTTTTTTAATGGGTTGAGGCATTGTCCGGATGTATTATATTTTCCTTTTCCCCGTTGCGTAAGCTGTGTATTCTTTGCGTACGCTGCGGTAAAAAGCTTCATAAATTTAGAAAATGTCAGGCAATCATTCTTCAGAATTTTTAAGTTCAGCGGCTATGCGGATTTCCCAGGCTTTTTGTTGTCTGAATGAAAGATAATCAATCCCCCGCATTTTCCCTGACCACCACGAGGTCGCTCAGTTCCACCTGCATCGGCAGCAGCCCGATCTTGACAACGGCGCGCTTACTTTTGATCTCCAACACTTCTCCTACCTGGTGGTTGCGTTTCATCTTCACCTTCGAGCCTACGAAGATCTCCCCTCCCACTTCGCTGTATTTGCTTTCGATCTTCTTCTGCATTTTGCTGGCCTTCTTGCTTTCCGGGCGGTTGAAGAGCAGGGCCGTCATCTGTTTGATCAGCTTTGCCTTGTCGTCTTCCTTCTTCCACTCCATCGTGATCTGTTTCAGCTTCCGCTCCATATCCTTCAGGTAGGCGATGCGCTGTTCACTGATCTTGTTCTGTTCGCGCAGCACTTCCACCTGTTGTTTGTGGCGCTCCTTATCCATCACCTGCTGCATTTCCTTTTGCAGCCGTTCATTTTCGCGGATCAGGCGCTCCAGCTCCTTGTCTTTCTTGGCAATATCGCGGAGGTCCTGCTCTGTCCGGTTCAGTAATTTATCCAGCCGGTACTGATCTTCCTCCACCAGGCTGCGCGCCCTTTCGATCAGGCGCTTATCCAGCCCGATCCTTTCGGCGATTGAAAAAGTATAGGAGCTGCCCGGCTTGCCCACGATCAGCTGGTATTGCGGCTGCAGGTTTTTTTCGTCAAATGCCATCGCCCCGTTCACCACGCCGGACGTCTTGCCCGCCATCACTTTTAAGTTGAGGTAATGCGTCGTAACTACTCCAAATGAATGTTTTCGGAGCAGTTCTAATAAGATCACTTCCGCAAAGGCTCCACCCAGGTTCGGATCACTTCCGCTTCCCAGCTCATCGATAAAGAACAGGGTCTTGCCATTGGCGTTCTCCATAAAATGTTTCATATGGATGAGGTGACTACTATAAGTACTCAGCTCAAACTCAAGGCTCTGCGTGTCCCCGATATGAATCATCAGTTGTCTGAAGATCCCGAATTCGCTGGACGGGTGCACCGGCACCAGCAGCCCGCTTTGCAGCATCATTTGCAGGAGACCGATGGTCTTCATGGTCACGGTCTTTCCCCCCGCGTTCGGTCCGCTGATCACCAGGATGCGGCGGTTTTCGTCGAGGCTGATCGATACCGGGATGGTAGGCTTGCCCGCTTTTTTATTATAGAGATATAATAAAGGATGGCAGGCATTGACCAGGTGCACGAATGCCTTGTCGTGAACGATCGGGTATTCACCATTGATATCGACTGCAAATTTCGCTTTCGCGCGCGCAAAATCATATTCGCCCAACACTGCATGATAGACATTAAGCAACGCCGAATGCTCGGACAGGCGGCCGGTGAGTTGCCGCAGGATGCGGTACACTTCCTTGCGCTCCTGGTTTTCGAGGTCACTGATCTCGTTGTTGAGGTGCATCGTCTCTTCCGGCTCGATAAAGGTGGTTTTGCGGCTGTCGCTTTCGCCGTGCAGCACACCTTTGACCGCGCGTTTAAACTCGGCAAAGATGGCGACTACGCGCCTTCCGTTCATAAAGCTCTCTTCGATCTCGGCCAGGTATCCCTGCTTGTTCAGTTTAGAAATGATCCGATCAAACACGCGACGCAGTTCGGTTCTTTTGCGGTACAGGCTGAGGCGGATCTCTTTCAACGCTTCGGAAGCCGAGTCTTTGACCTGGCCCTGTTCGTCCACGATCTCGTCGATCAGCGCGATGATCGCTTTTTCATAATAAGTATGATCGATCAGCTCGAGCAGACCGGGATAAGCGACCTTTCTTTCCTCGTTGAACCAGCGGAAGATCTTTTCGATGCTCTCGGCCAGTTTGCGGATCTGCACCAGGTCTTCGCCCTGCAGCACAGCGCCGGAAATGGACAGCAGCTTCAGCTCGCGGGCGAGGTTGAGGATATAATCATTGGGAAAATAAATGCCATTGGTCAGCAGCTGCCTGAATTCATGCGTTTGCCTCAGGTCGGTGTCGACAAATTTTTTATGGGTGTGGATGCGCAACTGCCGGGCTTTCTCCTGCGCGAAATGACTTTGACAATGGGCAACCAGCAGGTCCTTGATCTTGTCAAACTCCAGTTGCACCACTGCTGATTCCGGATATAACTTCATCATACGTAAAACTCCTAGAAACCCGCAAAAATACGATTTAAAACAGTTGTTTGCTCGCGGGATGTAGCGGTTTTTCCGGTGACCTTGCCCCCTAGCCCCCTCTCCCCGTCCGAACGGTATGGCCGGGCGGGCAAAGGAGGGGGGAAACGCTACAGTAAAAGTTTGATGCGTGCTTCCGTCCTTTCTGCGCCGGACAGGCGCTCACCATGACGGATTATATAAGACACACGTTATCCAAAAGCACCTTAGGATCGTCGTTTCGAGCGTAGCGAAGCGAAGTCCCCGCCCGGACGGTACGGACGGGGAGAAATCTCATTGTTATTCGAGGAGAAGGTTCAGCCTTATATGATTCGTGAATTGGTGGCTTTGATTGCATCGATGCGTCAGACAGGGACGCCCGCCTGTACCATTCGGGCAGGGTCGGACGCGGTAGTTAACACGAGATCGTTCGGCCTTATACGATTCGTGAATTGATTGCACTGATTGCATCGATGCGCCGGACCGGGAAAGATCGACATGGCTGACCCTCCACTTCTTAACATTTCCTCCATCAACCTTTTGATCCCCTCATTGTTATATTAAAAATAACCCGAAGATGTCAAGATTATTTCTCCCTACCCTGTTGATCGTGTTATCTGCTTTCGGCGCCTGCGCACAAAAAAAGGATCCGAAGCTGGAAGCTGTTACCTTTGCCGGACCTAACCACAAAAATTCAACTATGGACAATAAAAAAGATACCGCCACCTTTGCGAATGGCTGTTTCTGGTGCACAGAAGCCATTTTCCAGGACGTAAAAGGCGTTGAAAAAGTAACCAGCGGTTATACCGATGGTCACACAAAAAATCCGACTTACGAAGAAGTGAGCTCGGGCAATACCGGCTTTGCAGAGGCCTTACAGATCGTATACGATCCAGCGGTGGTGTCGTATGACGAGCTGCTTGAAATTTTCTGGAAGACGCATGACCCTACTACCCTGAACCGCCAGGGAAATGATGTAGGCACCCAGTACAGAAGCGGCGTATATTATCATGATGATAATCAGAAAGAAAAAGCGGAATACTATAAAAAAGCTTTAGATAGCAGCGGGGCGTTTGACAACCCGATCGTGACAGAGATCAAGCCGTTCTCCGGGTTTTACGCCGCCGAAGATTATCACCAGAGCTATTTCAATAACAATGAAAACAAGAACCCATATTGCAAAATTGTGATCCGCCCGAAAGTGGATAAATTTCGCATGGCCTTTAAAGACAAGCTGAAAAGCAAATAGGCCCGGTTTTTGTATCAAATAAAGATACGGAGCAAGAAGGACAATAAAGACCTCACAGCACATTGAATGCCTGTGAGGTTTTTTATAAAACTGCTGTTATTTGCGACCAGAGCCAACTTACCTGCTTTTGGAATCCCCGCTTCATTTAAGTTTCACCACCGCGTCCTTCGGCGGCGCCGAGTTTTAGGCTCGCTTATTGAGCTAAACAATGTATCTTGCACCCCCTTAAAAGAATTTTGAGCGATGTTAGATTTAAAGAATTTCGATCAAAACGCAGTAAGCAACCCGGAAAACAACATCTTTGGACTTCCCAGTACCGAAGACAATTCCGAACTGATCATATTAAGCGTGCCCTGGGAAGTGACCGTAAGTTACGGCTCGGGGACCGCAAAGGCACCCGAAGCGATCTGCAAGGCGAGCCTCCAGGTGGACCTGTATGATCCGCTGTTTCCTGATGCCTGGAAGAAGGGCTTCTACGTTACTCCCGTCGATAAGCAGCTGCAGCTGAGAAGCGCCTACCTGAGAAGGGAGGCGGAGTTGTATATCGACTATATCTCCCGCGGTGAAGAACTGGAGGCCAACCAGTTCATGTGTAAAACGATCCGTGAAGTCAATGAAGGTGGCATCTTCCTGAACGACTGGGTTTATCAGCAAGCGAAAAAACGACTCGATAAAAATAAATTGGTGGGGCTTGTAGGCGGAGATCACAGCACACCGCTGGGCCTGTACAAGGCGCTCGCTGAAAAGCACGGTGACTACGGGATTCTCCAGATCGATGCGCACTGCGATCTGAAACAGGGCTATGAAGGCTTCACCTACTCGCACGCGAGCATCATGTACAATGCGCTGAACGAAATCCCCCAGATCAAAAATATCATCCAGGTGGGCGTTCGCGATATCAGCCAGGACGAATGGGAGTATATCCAGCAATATCCTGAAAAAGTGATTCCTTATTTTGACCAAGATATTAAAGAGCGCCAGTTTAGCGGACAGACCTTCCGCATTATTGTACAGGAGATCGTAAGAAAGCTGCCGGAAAAAGTGCATATCAGCTTTGATATCGACGGACTGGATCCGAAGCTTTGCCCCAATACAGGCACACCGGTGCCGGGCGGCTTCGAGCTGGACCGGATCTTTTACCTGTTCCATGAAGTGTTGAAAAGCGGCCGGAAGATCATCGGCTTTGACCTGGTAGAAGTGGGCGTCGGCGAGACGGAATGGAACGCCAACGTAGGAGCAAGAGCTTTATTTAAACTTTGCAATATATTAGTAACCAGTAATTCATAATTTTTTACCTAAATATTTGAATTACATAATTGTAGTGATTGACCCCGTTCCGATTTATCATACCTAATAAAAAACTGAAGATCTACTTTGCCTTTGCGCTGGGTATCGTCTTATTGAATATCCTGGGTTTGGCGACGTACCAGACGGCGCGTGCGGCTGTCGCGTCCAATGCGCTGCTCTTGTCGCTGGCGATCATTGCTGCGTTGGCTGTGGTGATCTGTTTTTTGTCGCCTTCCAGGAGATTGCAGTTTGCAGGCACCCTGATCCTGGCGAGTGGTATTTTTTGGCTGAGGCACGGTATGACGCAGTTGTTCTTTGCTGATCTGCTGCTTTGGTTATTATATGCGGTGTCCCGCAGACGCTTGTTGGTAGAGGTGGATATGGAAGGCGTCAACTATCCTTCTTTTCCTAAAAAACGCATCTCCTGGGACGAACTGCAGCAGGTGATCCTGAAGGATGACATCCTCACCATTGACCTCCGGAACAATAAGATCTATCAACATCTCATCAAATACCCGGATAATCCGGTCAATGAAGCAGAATTTAACGAATTTTGCAGTGAGCAGCTTCGCAGACCCTAGACAACGGTCATAAGACAGCTACTCATCATCTCCCGATAATACTATTCATTCATGCATTTACATCAATCGCCTTACATTTTATATTCTGACGGAAAGGGAAACATTTTTGAAGATACTTCCCTGTATGTTACAGGCCGCACCGGCTGGGATGCGCTGCCGGTTCCGGAGGACGAATGGATCGAGCTGCCCGAAGGTGGTTCACTGTACGAGTTGCCCGGTCGCCGCGGTATCGGCATTGATGTGAAGACGGGCGAGATGCGGCTTTGTGAGAAAGGATGGGCCGTCGCGGCTTTTATTCCGCCCGCGCATACCGGTTTCTATATTGCCGCTTTTGAAACAACTCCCGATGCGCCCACCCTTCCGCTGTTTTGCTACACGGCGGTGGGTTGGTTCAACGAAAAATTTTATGTGCCGGCCATGCGTATTGAGCAGGACATCCGGCAGGAATGCCGCGGCTTCAATACAGAGAAAGTGGAGACCGGGGTGAGTTCGCTGATGAAAGCCTACCCGCACAACCGGCTGGTCAAACACCTGGCGGAGAACTGTGCGCTGACCTATCACTGCCCGGCAGCAAGAAACTATTTTATGGGCCGGTGGGAATGCCCCGTGCCGGCGTCGCCTGCCTGCAATGCCAATTGCGTAGGCTGTATCTCCCTTCAGCCGGACGAGGAAACAATCGTATCGACCCAGGATCGCCTGAAGTTTAAACCTTCGGTTGAAGAGATCGTCGAGTTTACCGTGCCGCACCTGGAAACCGCACCGTTCCCGCTGATCAGCTTTGGACAGGGCTGTGAAGGCGAGCCGCTGCTGATGTGGGAAACGATTGAAAAAGCGATCATCGAGATCCGTAAGCATACGGATAAAGGCAGCATCAATATCAATACCAACGGGTCTAAACCCGATGCGGTAAAACGACTCTGCGAGGCGGGCCTGAATTCGATCCGCGTGAGCACGAACAGCGCGCGCAGCGAAATCTATATGCCCTACTACCGGCCGAACAACTACCAGTTTGAAGATATCATCGAAAGCCTGAAAGTGGTGGACAGCTTTGGGGGCTGGACCTCGATCAATTATTTCGTGTTCCCGGGAATGACGGACAGCATCGCGGAGTATGAAGCCCTGCGCCGCCTGATCCGCGACACGAACCTGAAGATGATCCAGTGGCGCAATTTCAACATCGATCCGGATTGGTACCTGGGTAAGATCGGCGTGGCCGACACCGGCGAATTCATGGGTGTGAAGCAGCTGCTGCAGGAAATTCGCGATGAGTTTCCCGACCTGAAATATGGCTACTTTAATCCTCCGATGGAGCGGATCAAAGGCAATTACGAGCTGGACTTTGCGCACTGATAAGAGATGCGGTTGCATGGCTACGGATGCCACGGCGGTCCTTTAGTATGTCGTCGTTACGAGCGCAGCCAGTTTTCCCGCGTTCCAAGCGCGGCGCAGTCACTTTTTCCCGTCGTTCCGAGCGCAGCGCAGCGAAGCCGAGGAATCTCATCCTACTCAGCGAGATGGTTCGACTCCCCGTCCGAATGGATTCATCCGGGCGGGCACAGCGTTCCCCGTCCCTGCGGGCCCGGCAGGCGCTCACCATGACGGTTCCTCGTATGTCGCCGTTCATCTGCCTGACCTCATCTTTGGCATTGAATTTTCATACAAGATCAAAAATCCTCCCTAAAACGTAAAATATGAAATGGTTCGCCCCGCTCCTGGTTTTTGCCCTGCTGTTGTTGCAAGGCTGCTCTTCCGGACAGATGCCTGCCGGTAGCTCCTCCGCCGACCTCGGCGACCTGCTGCAAGCTGTCAACCGGGTCAGGAGTAAAGGTTGTAAATGTGGCGGCACTTATATGCCACCGGTGAAGCCTTTAAAATGGAGCAACCTGCTGGAAAAAGCCGCGGAAGGACATAGCGCCTATATGAGCCGCCAGAACCGCCTCAGCCATACGGGCAGCCGGGGTTCGAACCCGGGCACGCGCATCTCGGCCACCGGTTACCGCTGGCGCTTCTATGCCGAAAACATTGCGATGGGCCAGCGCTCGGTAGCTGATGTAATGTATAGCTGGATCAACAGTGCCGGACACTGCCGCAATATCATGAATAAGAATGCGACGGAAATGGGCGCCGCGAAATCAGGCGCCTATTGGACACAGGTCTTTGCCGCGCCCCAATAGTTCCCTACCCTGCTGAGCGGATGGTAAACGCGCGGTCCCTCTATCAACAAAACAAGGCTGTCTCTAAAGCGTCGTTCCACTCAACGATAACAAAGCATTCGAAGCAAGTCAGGCTATGGATCATTGCCGTTGCTTCGAATGCGTTGCGCGCTTTGCGTGAAAACTTTTGCCTTCGGGACAGCCCCGTCTTTAAGCCGGTTTAAGCCAGCATGGGATGTTCGTTGACACCACAAGGCTTATTCTTGTTTTACTAACCGGAAACGCTGCTGATCGTGCGGCCGGTCGGTAAACAGGTTCGGGCCCACCACGATAGATGTACCGTCGGTGGTCGATCCATCCTTTACTCCGAGGCGGCTACCACCCTGTGCCCTGAGACTAAAGGCGAAGCCGTCCTTACCCAAATTCAATACTTGCCATTTTTGAGCATCGGTGCCGGTATAATTTTGCAGCTCGACTGCATCCCCTGACGCCTGCAGCGTTACGACCTGGGTGGTATCGCTCGCCGGGCTGATCAGGTAATATCCATGCTCGCCTGATTTTCTTAAGAAAAACAATTGGTTGCTACTGGTGCTCCTGGACTGCAATACCACGGGCGTGCCGGACGTGGTGGCATCTACCCCCAGGCATTTGTCGCCGGGAAGAAGAGAGGTGATCCGGTGGGCGCCTTCTATATCGAACGGGCTATACAAATGGGTAATCCCTGCGATGTCCCCATCAGACAACTCGTTTCTCTGAGACCCAAAGGTGGCACCGCTCTTTTTGGTCATGGAAGGTCCGTTTCCATTGCTAAGGGAATAGGAATCGTACATCATGATCGACCCAAAGTCGAAACTTCCGTGGGGAGCGCAGCCCCAGTAAATATTGAAATTGTGCTTATAACCGGACTGTATGTTGTTTTCATGAACGGTTATGTAATCGTTCCTGTCGTAGCGGGACTGCTCATGCGCGATACCAAGTGAATGCATGATCTCGTGAGCGATGATGATCACATGATGGGCATTAGAGATGCGCACATAATTGACTTTTCCTTTTGTAAATCCCAAAGGCGACCGGTCTACGCTGGACGAAACGAATTTGATATATTCCGGCTGACCGTTTCTTAACTCAAACCGGACCGGTGTCTGGGATGAGATCAGATGCATCGCCGCGTGAATAGAGGCCAGAAGAGCAGGAAATTTCGCTATTTTCTGAGCGTTGGCGATAGTAGGTTCCAGCGGATCGGGTAACTCGTAATACACCACCCCATCGGGCCATATATTGACCAGGGATTGCATAATGGTGGCTCTCGCCTGGGTGGAGGTGCCACCGGCAAGCGCTTTCAACCGGGCAAACTGCTCGCCGGTAATGGTGATATCGTCCGAAAAGTAGTATTCGCCGCGGACTTCATTGATATAAGTGGGGTGTCCTTCAATCATCAGTCGGTGAATAATAGTATCGCCGATAATTTGTTTGCTGATCAGGTTTTGATGATCAGTCGAAGGCATACGATCCGTTTTCTGACAGGACCATATCACCATCAGTGCCATGCTGAGGTAAATAAATGATAAGATTCTCATGTTTTAATACGTTTAAGGGTGACAATGCTGAATAACAAGCAAAAGAATATAAATATAATAAAAATTTAGTATAAATAAAAATCATCATGTAATATATTTTGGTGGCCCGAATAAACTTAAGGCCGTTGCCCGTGTCTATGAAAAAGCCCGATACAGGAAAGTGGTTCTTTGTAACTTTGAGAACTGCGCCTCTAAACAACTTGAAAGAAAACTATACTTAATTGTCAGCTATGCCCCCTTGCATTGAACCGTCCGCCGGACCTGTTCCCACTCAAAACGCTTTTGATGATCGCCCCGGGGATCGTCTGATGACGACCGCTCTTTCCAACAAAAAGAAATTTCTTCTGAACGCAGGTATCCTGATCTGCATGAGCCTGTATTCTCTGCTGGCTACAGCACAGAAGAAGCCGAATATCATTTTGATCCTGGCGGATGACCTGGGCTATGAAACATTGGGATGTAATGGCAACGATGACCGCATGACGCCAAGGCTGGACGCGCTGGCGCAGGCCGGTATGCGATTTGACAACTGCTACTCCACTCCTTTATGTACGCCGTCGCGCAACCAATTGATGACGGGTAAATACAACCACCGCAACTATATTGGCTTTGGCTTGCTGGATCCGAAGGAAACCACATTCGGAACATTGATGAAGCAGCAGGGCTACCGCACCTGCATTGCGGGAAAGTGGCAGCTCTATGGTAACGAGGGCCAGCGCGAACTGGCCGGCGGTAAGATCGGGACGCTGCCGCAAAATGCGGGTTTTGATGATTATTGTCTCTGGCAGGTGGATGAGCTGGGGTCGCGCTATGCCAGTCCCACCGTATACACGGCGCCCGGCGTTTCCAGGAAGCTGGATAAAAAATATGGCCCTGATATCTTCGTGAATCATATCGAACAGTTCATGCAGAACAATGCAGATGCTCCCTTCTTTATTTATTACCCGATGGTGTTAACGCACGACCCTTTTGTACGGACACCCTGGACCCAAACGGTGAATGAGGCGGATCAGCCTAACAGTTATTTCAAAGACATGGTGCGGTATATGGACCATATCGTGGGCCGCATATCGGATAAAACGAAAGAGCTGAAGATTGACGATCATACCATCATTCTATTTATCGGAGACAACGGCACCAGTCCGAAGATCACTTCAAATTTCCAGGGAAGCGCTTACCGCGGCGGAAAAGGCCAGACCACGCGGCGCGGCACGCACGTGCCGATGATCGTGAACTGGGCGGGCATTACTAAAAAAGGGTCCGTAAACCACCAGCTGGTGGATTTCACCGACTTCCTGCCAACGCTGCTGGACATCAGCGGAGCGGGCCGGCCGGACTCGCTGCTATTGGACGGCATGAGCTTTCTGCCTCAACTGAAAGGACAAAATGTACCGGGACGGGAATGGGTTTTTTGTGCGTATGACCCGCGATGGGGAAAAGCACAACCCCGCACTTTTATACATGATACGGAATGGAAGGTGTACCGGACAGGGGAAGTCTTTGACCTTTCGAAAGACCCTGACGAAAAAACTCCGGTTGACCGGCACCAACTGAGCGAGGCTCAAAAAAAGAAGACGCAAAAGTTTGAAGCGGCCATGGGCAAGATATTGGCGAACTAAGGCGATTGGGTGCTTTTCTTCATGGCGAACGCCTGCCCGAATGGTACAGGCGGGCCTGCCCGAATGGTACAGGCGGGCCTGCCCGAATAGCATAGGCGGGCCTGCCCGGCGTGAAGGGGCGGGAGCAACACCAAGTACAACAAAGCGGTCAGACGGGGACCGTCAGACCGGGTGACGGAATTCTAAGCGGTCAGACGGAGACCATCAGACCGGGTCGAGGGATTTTAAGCGGTCAGATGGAGACGGTTAGACCGGGTCGCCGGAATTCTAAGCGGTCAGACGGGGACCGTCAGACCGGATCGCGGAATTCTAAACGGTCAGATGGAGACGGCTAAACCGGGTCGGGGAAGGCTATTGAGCTGGTTGGAATGAGCCCAGTCTTATTATCGGGACGCGCATCGAAAAGTAAGCGGTCAGACGGGGACCGTCAGACCGGGTCGCGGATTCTATTGAGCATCTCTTATGAAACGAAATAGATTCTTTGCCGCGGGCTAAAATAAAAAACCGGGACGCCACCCCCGGCTTGATACTATGAGAGAAAAAGAATCTCACGCTTAAATGGTCTCTATTGGCTTGCTCTTCCTTACCGGCAGACCGGTAAACGACCCAACCTCATCGCCATACTATCAAACTTTGCAACACTCCCCTGCTTATTGCAGTATATTCATTTCACCAAACACTACATAGGCGTTTCCACTATGTCCATTCTTCACAATCACCTTTATATATTGTGCCGTTACAGGCCCGTTGGGAAAAGTATATTCTATGCGGTTGGCCGTGCTCTGTAAAGTTGTTGTACCCTGGCTAATATAGTTTACGTTATCAAGGCTGGTAAACACTTCAATATCCTTAGCATCACCTAACCTGTTGTTGCCAAGCCGGCCATTAAAATACATTCCCCTTAGCGGTATGGCTCTGTCGATACCAAAAACAAAAGTAAAAGGGTATGTTTCTGCGGCTGTAGGAGACGACCACTTGGAATGATAAAATGTATTGGGATTGTTATCAATTAAACTCTCTACTGACCCCTGCTGTGCTGGCGAACTTACAGAAAGTACTGTAACAACAGGATCGTACTCATAATTCTTTGACACTTCTTTCGTATTAAAAACATCAATCGAATTTTCTACTGGTTTGTATACTGAACGATACGCAATGGTACCTTTACCTGCAATATCAGGTACGGCAACAGAGTTTGTGTATGGTGATATTTCTACCGTAGACTGGCCTCCGGAGCGAGTTGGGTAGCTAATATATGTTCTCTGTAATGGATAAAAAACGGCACCAGAAGTATCTATAGGTCTACCCGACTCTGACAGAAAATTGATTGTTCTAACGCCTTCTTCGATAGTTACATTTCTGTAAATCCTATTAGCCAACGAGGATTCATATCTCGCTCCATAAATGGTACCAACAGACTCTACAACATTAGAGCTGTCACCTTTTTCATCGAACGATATAACTTTCACAAACAAAGTAGCTTCAGGAATGTCGTTGATCACTACTTCCTTGTATTCCCCATAGTCGGCCGAAAGCACGTTTGTTGTAGTTGTTTTTATTTCCGCACTTAATGAGGTGCTATACTGTATTTTAAATTGTTTTACCCTGCGGTCCGGTGGTATCCGGAATCTCAATATAGCCCTGTTATACCCGGGCATAATCTGAAGAGAATCTACCTTGCCTGGTTGGGCGATTTCTGCTTCTTCTAAATATTGCGCATAGTAATAGTCTCCCGGCTTTTTACATTCCGTAAATAGCACGGCGGTGATTATAATACTTATAAGAAAAAATATTTTGTTCATCTGTTTATTTTTTATTTTTTTCTTTAATCAGAACTTGTCCGCCAGCTGGCGTATGGAATTCGCATGAAAATTGGCATCGCTTTGCCCGCCCAGCTGAATGCCGTTCGGACGGGAGTATAATTTAGCTTGCTGATTTTATGCACATTTCATATTTATTGTAAATATTTAAAGTTGGCCATATAATAACAGTTCGTACAAAAAGAAGGTGGGTACACTTTCATAAACACCGTTCCAGCCGGCATAAACCCTAAACCTTATGTATCTAAACTTTTCAAATGCAACAGGATCCGTAAATTCATAAGTTTCTCCTTTGCTTAATTCATTTTGTTCTTCAGTTGTCGCTGGCACTCCAAACCCATAGCCGGTAGGCCTCACACTTACAAACCGATCCAGCTTGGTCCAGGTACTATCCCAAGCTCCCGAAGGGTTGGGGCTATTGCTTCCATATATCTCAAAATCATATATATGCGCCGGACCATAGCAGTCTGAGATATTGGTGTAGCGAGTAGCCCATATTTGCATACGGCTGAGTAACGCAGGCCTACCCAAGTCAATAGTGATAGCAGAAGAGTATGGATCGACGGGTGTGGTACCACTATTTGTTGATAGATAACCGCTAGTGGCCGAGCCATCCCATATACCAGCAAAACTGAAACTTCCCCCGCGATCACCAGCATCGCCAGGAAGTGGAAGACGCTTGAAATTATTCTGAGGACTAATAAACACTTCTGCAATTGGAGTTAAGTTTACGGTAAATGTGTCCGAAAAATGATCCCAACGATCTTCAATATATACTCCAAACTCTGTTGGTTCGGCTTCCTGTCCCCTTATTCGAATTGTTTCTGTTTCAAAATTGGTATACTTGGATTGTATAGGTACCCAGTTGCCTACAGAGTCCTTTTTCATAACTCTGATAATCAGATTGGCTTTTGTTTCGTTAAAATATTTAAGATTGAAGCCGCCAAATGTACTTATAATATTTCCTGCTTCAGACAGCTTTTGGAGAACCAATTGATGTGGAGGAGTAAGCACAGTTGCTTTCACAGTGATAGGATCAGACTCTACCTCACCCACACTTACCGAACGTAATTCAATATCATAAGTTCCTTCTTCCCCAAATCCATCTACCAAAACTTCATTTTTGTATATTGATGACTTGGTCTCTCGTTTAATGCCATTGTCCAACAAATACGTAGCTTTCACGTACCTCAAGTCCTCGGAAAGGGGGAGGTCGTATTTAATAATAGCTCCTCCTGATATGGGTGTCACCTGTGTATTAGCAACCGGTTGTGGCTTTTCTCCAATTCGGTTCACCGTTATACCAATATCTTCTTTACACCCTAAAAATGTGCAGACAAAAAACAAAAACAGCAAATAGCTTATTTGTTTTTTGCTTAAAAAATCAGTTTGCATTGTATTTATTTTTAGTTTTTTATAAGTCCTCTTGTTTTTACGCACTTTTATGTAAGCAATTACCATCTAGGAGTTTGATCCAACTCTGAATTTCGTCTCAATTCCTCAATACTTATAGGCCAGAAGTAATCCTTAACTGTAAAGATGCGGTTGAAAAACAGACGAGGCCGGTAAAAAGCAGCTGGCTCTTTTTGAGCAATATCCCATCCTTCTATTAATGTGTTAAGCTCCGACAAAGCATCTTTCCATCTTCTTAAGTCCCAAAAACGCTTTCCTTCGAATGCAAACTCAACAGTCCGCTCTCTTTTTATAATTTCTCTCATTCCTTCCTTACTAAGCGGTTTATTGGGTATTGAAGAAAAGTTGGCCCATGATTCTACTACTCCTTTCAGTCCCGATCTTGCTCTTACACTGTCAACATAAGTGTATACTTCTTCAGATGGCCCCTGGCTTTCATTTAAAGCTTCTGCATACAAAAGATACAAATCTGCAAGCCGAATAAAAGGAATAGCATAAGACCTTGCGGTGTAAGCTGCGTTTGCACCGTAAGAGTTTTGATAGTTGACGTACTTTTTCACCATATATCCGGTGGCACCATAGCTCTGCACATTAAAAGGTTTAATATTACCTGTTTGCTTATAATTAGTGTTAAGTGCGCTATTGTCATCGCCTTCAGACATCATAAAGTAACGGCCACCGTCCATGGAGAGGGTTCCGTAAAACCTTGGCTCTCTGTCAAGATGGAATTTTACAGTTCTATAACCTGTTTGCAAATCATACCTGTACTCGTCTGTATTTGGAACAGTTACTAAGTCATATCTTGATGAATAAGGATAGGTTACATCTTCTTCAATAGGCACGCCGTTTTTAGAATAGAACTTTGATGCCATGTTAAGCGTTGCGCCCATAAAACTAGAAATAGAAGCATTAGACGATGTTTGAGGATGAAATCCTCTTGGCGTAAATGCGGCCTGAAAACTTCCGCCAGCAACGCTTCTTGTATCGAACCACACAGCTTCTGAATTAAGGTCAGACTCACTGATTGCTGAACGTAAGTTCATTTGGTAGTAGGTGGATGGTGAATTTACTTTTACGTTTACCGGCGGCGTCCAAAGATTCAGTACTTTCCCATTAGCTAATGCAAAATCAATAGCTTCTTTACAGGCAGTTGCCGCAGCGGCCCATTTCGCTTCATCATATACCTGATTGAATAAGCTCTTGCCTTGGTTATCCTTCAAGTCGACCATATCTGTATTCCCATTAAACAAAGGGCTTGCGGCCTCAATAAGCACCTGCGCTTTAATAGCCTTGGCTACCATTTGATTAATTCTTCCTATATCCAGGTTACCCCGCTGTTCCACCGGCATCAGGTCGGGCATAGCTTCATCAATTGTTTTTACAATATAGGCAAAACACTCATCTACAGAAGACCTTGGAATTTGCGACTCCTTTGGTTCTGAATATACTGGTATATTTTGGTCTTTGATAATAACAGGCCCATAAGCTCTTACCAGCAAGAAGTGATAATACGCTTTTAAAACTTTGGCTTCTGCTGCCCAGGTAAGTTTTTCTTCAAAAGGCATGTCGGGCACAGAGAGAACACGCTCTATAAAAATATTACAATTTGATATTGCCTGCCAATACTGGCCCGAACCATTACTGCCCCACCAGTTTAAAAGCGGAGAATTAGAGTTTTGCTGGCCCATGGCTATATACCATGCCGGATACGATGATGAAGAATAGTTGGTTGTTGAACTTAGCCAAAATTCATCTGCTCCCAAAAAGCCAATATTAGAGCCTATTGATGTACTCGAAGGCAAATCATTGTAACAGGTAGCTAAAAATCGCTCTGCAACTGTCCGGCGATTAAAAGCATGGTCTATTACTGGTACATTGTCTGGAACTACATCTAAAAACTTTTTGCAGGCGCCTACTGTTGATAGAAAAGGTACAGCCCATATTAATAGTATATATATATTCTTCTGCTTCATTTCTTTCTTTTTTATTGTGAGAACTTATCCGTCTGTTGACGGGTGATGTTCGAAACAAACTTTATAGGTTAATATTGATTCCGAAATTGAACACGCGTTGAAGTGGGTATGCTAAACCATTTCCACCCATTTCCGGATCCCACAATTTGAACGCACTCCATTTGAACAGGTTGGTTCCACTTATGTAGAGCCTCAGGTTTTTTACTTTATATTTGTTTAAAGTGAGTTTTTTAATATTATATCCTAGCTCGGCCTGCTTTAACCTTAAAAAACTTCCGTCTCTCATCCAGAAAGTACTGGTTTGTGTATTGTTTGGTGTTGGCGTCTGGCTTAACCGTGGCCAGCGTGCATAAATATCCTGATTTTCTTCTGACCAATAGCTGTCTGCCCATACCTGCAAAACTGAATTAGGAGCCGAAACGCTACCAAAAGGAGCAACGCCATAATTGTCACCACTTTTATAATAAGGCCTTATAAACAAAGAGGTCCGGGCATTACCAGCGAAGAAGAATGAAATATCAAAATTTTTATACCCTGTGCTTAACCCGAAACCATAGTTGATTTCCGGAACGGTGGGGTGGCCAATGGGTACAATGTCGTCAGCATTCACCACTCCGTCTTTATTTACATCTACATATTTAATATCTCCGCCTAAAACAGCTTCTCCACCAAATTGCTGAGCAGGGCTGTTTTCTACTTCTGCATCATCGATAAAAAGCCGTTCAGCAATGTAGCCCCTTACCTGATTTGCATTTAGTCCAATTCTACTTAGGTAATCATATTTATATGACGGCTCTTCATAAAAGACATATTCACCTGTAGCATAGGTAAACGTTCCACGCCCCTGAAGCCATAAGTCTTTTCCTATACTTTTATTATATGTTAATTCAGCATCAAATCCGTTACTTTTATACTTTCCAAGGTTGGCTAATACAGGAGCCTGCAGGCCATTGGAAGCAGGGATCGACCTTGTCTGAACAATGTTATATCTATACTGTCGATAATAATCTCCGGTGAAAGACAGGGCGCTGTTGAACAGGCTTAAGTCAATTCCGAAATTCGTTTGCCTTGAAATTTCCCATTGTACAAAAGGATTTTCATACCTTCTGATAGACACACCTGAAATAGATTCTGTTCCTGTGGTTGGTAAACCAAAAGCGTATCCGTTTCCGGCAGAAAGATCCACATCGGATAAATAAAAAAACCGTGTATTGCTTATATTATCATTTCCAACTAAACCATGCGTAAACCTGAATCGAAGCCTGTTAATTGTAGGTTTGAGCGCTTGCATAAAATTTTCTTTATCTGCCGTCCATGCCAAGCCAAAAGATGGGAAAAAGCCCCATCGGTAGTTTTCGGCAAATCTTTCTGACGCATTATAGCCAAATGTAAATTGAGCATAATATTTGTCATCGTATGAATAAGTAGCATTACCAGAAAGGCTGACATTTCTATACGGCAAGGTATTGATGAGCGTTACCGAGCTGGTAGGTGTCGACACATTGCTTCTTATTGTACCTATGCCCATTCCGGAAATATTGTGTTTTCCAAACGTTCGGTTATAGGTAAACTGGCTTTCAGCATAAAGTATAGAAGCAACGCTTCTATCTCCGGCGTTAAAGTCTAAATACTCTGTACCTCCATCCTGATTAATAACATGAAAACTGTCTACTACTCCGGTAAAAGGATTTAACAAAGGAGTATAATAAAAAGGATTATAAACTCTCGATTGAGCAAAATAGGCGTTTCGAGTAATATTTAAAAGCCCTCGGTATTTTAACCCTTTGGTGATAAATGATAAATCCTGATAAAGTTCTGTCTGAAAAGATAAATTACTTCTTCTTCTTTCCGAATAACCGCGTACTATTTCTGCATAAGCATTTAAATAGCCACCCTCCTGAAAATTTCCAAACATTGGATGTTCTAAATATGATAAACTTGGCGGCGGAGTATAAATAGGTTGAAATAAGACCGGGTTTGACCGCAAGGCATTACCATACGCTGCAGATCCTGATGAAGGCGGGCCATTGTAATCTTGGATATTGGCCAAAGCGCGGGCTACCATCCGGGTAGACTTTGTTAAGTTAACATTGATATTGGTACGTAAATTATAAACATTAAAACGTACGTTGCTATTGAAATCATTAATTGGTTCAATTTTCAAAAGGCCATTATCAGTAGTAAGATTTCCGCTTACATTATAAGTGGCTACCTGTCCTCCTCCGGAAATACCCAGGTTATAATTTCTTGTTGTTGTGACTCTTTTGGTAATGAAATCCAGCCAGTTTACAGCAGGATATAAAATAGGATCGTCTCCCGCCCTGGTTCTATCAATTTTTTCCAGGGAATACACATTTTGGTTGTCTTTATCCAAAGGATCGCGTGTTAAAATAGCCTCACGGTTCATGATCATAAAAGTTACCGGATCGGCAATTTCTAAGTTTTGTGTGGGCATTGAAACGCGCTGCTCTGCTCTGAGATTAATTTTCGCTGGCCCCTCCTGACCCATTTTAGTAGTGACTAAAATAACACCATTAGCGCCTCTCGAACCATACACGGCCGAGGCTGTTGCATCTCTCAAAACGCTAAAACTTTCCAGGTCGTCCCATGGTATTCTGGCTAGATCGTCTGCCGACACCTCCAGGTTATCCACTAAAATCAGCGGACGTTGGTTAGTACCAAAAGTACCTACACCTCTTACAAAGAAGTCTGCATTATCTGCGCCCGGTTCACCGCTGCGCTGAAATGAAACCATTCCGGCAATCCTGCCCTGTAAAGCAGTAGTGAGATTGCTTGCAGGAATTTTTAACTCGCTGGGAGATATTGAGGTTACAGAACCCACCAAATCTCTCTTTTTGGCTTTATTACCAAAAGCTACTACCACTGTCTCTTCCATTAACTGCACATCCTTTTTCATCACAATGTCCAAACTCAGACTGTTTTTGTCGCCTGTTGCCACTTCCTGGGTCATATAGCCGCTCATAGTAAATACCAGCACACTATTGGCGGGCACCTTTAATATATAGCGTCCGTTCAGATCGGTTGTCGTACCTACACTGGGTTTTGATTTTAACGATACTGAAACCCCGCTGAGAATACCCCCGGTACTGTCAGTCACCAAACCGCTCACTTCGATGTCGGCTTGCTGATGAATCGTATACCCACCTGCGAGCGGATTGCCGTTGAAAGTGGCGCCCTGGCCGAGATCTTTCTCTCTCAGGACAATAAGCGTTTTGCCCTTCTGCACATATTCCAGCCCGGTACCTTTCAATAACCGCGGCAATAATTCCAGCACAGGCATATTGGCGACTCTGACATTAACGGTACCAAAATCGTCTACCACCTTGTTACTAAAGGCAAAGCGATAGGTCGTCTGCTTCTGTACCGCTCTCAGGACTTTCGACAGCCGAACGTTTTCAACATCCAGGCTCACATGTTCCTGGCCGGCACCGGTAAACGCCAGCGCCTGCATGCCTGATAATAGGGTGAACGCGATTAATAGTTTCATAAACAGCAGGGATTTAAGCAACCGCAATGGCCGCTTTTGGGGACAAGCCTTTTTTTTCATACTTTTAGTTTGATTAAGAAAGTGGGAGTTCACCAACTCCTGTTTTATGTTCACCGGGAAGAGTGGCGGTCACCATCTCTTCCCATTTTTTTGCCTATTTCGTAATGACGATGATGTTTTCCGTCCGTGTATAATGGAAGGGATAAGACATTTGCAGTATGTCCATCATCGTTTGCAGATCTTCATCTTCAAAAGTGACCGTGTACCTGTAATGACCCACTTCCTCGTCCCGGATATTGATAACAACGTTAAATTGGCGTTCCAGTACGGTTTTTATTTCATGAAGCGATTGATTTTCGAAAATCAACAGTCCTTTCGTCCAGGCGGTTTCGATGTTCCTGTTGGCATCATCATAGGCCATCGGCTCAATAGCAGCCAACTTCTCTATTTCCGGGGATGTACCCTCTTCTTTCTTCAGGACGAACTTTTCATTGACCGCAAGCGTTTCATATACTTCTTCCTTATCTCCTTTGTCAAACACAATCTGCACCTTCCCCTCCAGCAGTGATGTTTCACTAAAAGGCTCGTCATCGTAATCTTTCACGTTGAACTTAGTACCCAGCGCTTTGATCTTGTAGTTTTTCACATGAACAATAAAAGGAAGCGCTTTTAAATGAACAACATCAAACAGGGCTTCTCCCTTCAGATAAACATTTCTGTCTTTGCTTCCAAACTCCGGGGAGACGGAGAGCTCACTGTGAGCATTCAAACGCACCTGAGTACCATCGGGCAATATGATCATTTTGTGAGCGGCGGCGGGACCCTTTATTTTTTGCGTAAGTGCCATGTCATCTGTCATCCGACTGCTTTCTTCCCTCATAAAAAAAATCACAGGCAATGCCAGGAAAGAGATAACAACAGCCGCAGCAATCCATCTTTTAATCCGGCTTTTGCCGGTGTTATCTTCAGTTACCGGAACCTGGTAGTCCGGCACATACAGTGCATGTGACCTGTCTGATTCATGCGCTGACAATTCGTTTTGTTTTTTCCGAAGCATGGTCTTCAAACCCAACACGACCTCCTTAGCTTCCTGCATCGTTTGAAGTTGCTCGGGATGTTGCAACAGATAATCGTTCCACCGGTGAATGGACATGTCATCCTTTTCCATGCAATAGGAAATAAAAGAATCATCAATAGCAAGTTGTTCCACCGAAAAGATCATAAGCATTTGAAACTACTATCAGTAAAGACGGAGTTGCAGGAAAAACCTAACAACTTTTTTGGAGATTTTTTTGACTGGCTCCAACAGAGGCTTGCGGACTAAAGTTTCAGAACATTAAGGACAATAACGATCCAACCTTGGCAGGCTCTACGCCGGCGCCGAGTGATTTGCGCAGCAGGGTAATCCCCTTGGAAAGGTTATTATAAACATTCTGCTGACTGAGGCCTGTTTTGTCAACGATCTCCCGGGTGGAATATCCACCGTAATATTTAAGGTAGATCACGCGGCGGCAACGGCCAGGCAGCTTTTTATAGGCCTCGGTCAGCCGTTCAATCAACAGTTCATCGGTTTCCAGGCGCTCCAATACTTCCTGTGTAGAAGGCACTTCTATCTCTTCGTAGAGATGATGTACTTTTCTTTTATCATGAGCCCTAAAATGGTCTATCAGCCTGCGTTTGAAAGCTGTTACTAAAAAGGCCTCGGGATTACGGATGTCATCCGCAACCTCTTTCTGCATCAGATCAAGGAAGAGCTGGTGGACCAGGTCTTCGGCTTCCTGGGTGGTATAGCCATAATGATAAGCAATGGCCATCAATTTGGCCCGGTATTGACTGTAATAGGTAGTGATGGTTGTCATCGTTAGTTAGTTTTAATGAACCCTATCCGTTGGTAGGAATAATGAGCATTCAACATAGGTGCATTATCTTGTTATCGACGAAAGACAATGTGATATTGTGGACCTCAAGCGTATCAATATACTACTCATACGGGAGGCTGTCGGATGAATTTTCAATGATAACTGCCGGAATAATGAGGTTAGACGGATATACCTAAAAGGTCAATGACTAACGGCAAGCCGTAATTGACCTTCTGACTCTCATTTTTGATTATTACAAAGCAGTTGACGTAGCTACTATAAGTATAGTAGCTACCACATTACGGTAAAAATAACATTATTTTGATAATAGCCTCGTGCAATCGTTTGCGCGGGTGTTGTGAATGCGATTTATAGCGCGCGTTAAAGATCTATTTATTCGTTTGGGAAGCGTCTTTGAGCGGCTTGACTGTCTGCTATTGTATCTGATTTCTTCTTATAAACATAAGCAGCATAAGAAAAGACATTACATTTAACGAAATGGAAAAGTTCTGATCCGGTGCCTGATATCCATTTGCAAACAGATAAGAAAACCATTTAAAATCAGCGTTGGCGCCTTCCCTATTCATATATATAGCGATGTATGGCACACTGTAATAATTCCTGAATACAAACCCACTTACAGAAAGCTGTATGGTTTGGAACATCAAAGTTATACTCATCAATTTTTTCGCGACAATAGACTTGTCATTCAAAAAGTAGTTCGCCCCGGTGAGTGTATAAAACAATAAAACGCTTATTGCGATAATAAATGGAACAAGAGCTATATATAGATCATGCCACGAATAGGTCGTAAACAACGCTACAAAACAGAATAGACCACCGAGAAAAGTGTATAATCCTATCAATTTCTTAATTAGTCCCATAAATAAAAGGGTCTTTGATACCCACTGCTTCGGATTCGTCGTAAATCCATTCACGAACCCCCGATTATTGTCATATGTACATATATACGAAAACATCGCACATCTCATTGCAGCGATAAGTCCCACCCTAAAAGGATGATGATAGTGAATATCAGAATTATTAAGGTAGTTTTCTTTATTTCGAGAGATAGCCGATCAAAGTCTTTTGTTGAATTAAAAAACTTTGCAGCCATTATTTCATAAACCAGCCCTGCTGAAAAAAGAATATTAGCAACGCCCCAGATCAATAGAATCAGGGGCAGTAGAAAAAACATCCAACCATTCTTAAAAACAAACATTACAATCACAAGATATACAATGGTAGCCGCAAATAAGATCAGGTTTAGAAATCCTCTGCCTTTGTTCCACCACCGAATGATCTCCCGGGTGGATGTTAATCCGTCCCTCTTAAACATATTTTTAAAATACGACCCCATCATAAGCATTGATACCTGAATAAAACGTCAATCATTATAATCTATATAGTCCGCTTTTCAACCACGCATTAATACCTGCAACCAAAACGACCAGGCATAAAGCCTGGTCGTGTAAATATAAACCACTACCTGCATAAGTGGATGTTGCAAAGAAATTTCTTGTTCGCTGGTTTTAAAAGCCTACCTGCAAACCCAGGTTCACTACCCGCTGGTTCATGTAGGCGTCGCCGGCCGTGTTGCTGGTGACCTCGGGGTCTTGTTGGTACAAATTATAGTTGTTAAAGGTGAGCAGGTTGTAGGCGCTCAGGTAGAAACGGGCATTGTTGATCCTGAAGGGCAGCAGCCTGGCAGGAAGCTGGTAGCCGAGGTCTACCGTCTTTAAACGAACATACCGCGCGTCGATCATCCAGAAGGTGGAAGGATAGGCGGCCGGACTGTTGATCGAACTGGAATTTGTGGTCAGTCGCGGAAACTTAGCGGCGTCCGGGTTGTCCGGCGTCCAGCGCAGTTGGTGAATGGGCTGGAACTGGCTTTGTAAAGGCTCTATGCCTGTTCCGGTTACGTAGAAACTATAACCGAACGATCCCTGGAACAGCACGCTCAAACTAAAACCTTTATAGCTGGCACCTAATGTCAGGCCCGCGGTGGTATTGGGCAGATTGGGTTTACCGATCGGTCCCATATCATTCTCGTCAATGACGTTGTCGCCATTGAGATCCTGGTATTTCAGATCGCCGGGCTGCACAGGGATCAGGGGTCTGGCGCTGTTGTCGATGTCGTTCTGATCGCGATAAAAACCAAGGAAGGTGTAACCAAATGTCTGGTTGATAGGGTGCCCCGTCCTTAACAGCCAGGGGAATGCCGGTGTGGCTTCATCCTGGAAGAGGATGCGGTTTTTTGCATAAGAAAATACCCCGGTTATATTATACTGGAAATCGCGGATATTGTTCCGGTAAGATATCTGTCCGTCAAAACCGGTATTGAGCACCTCTCCCATGTTGAACCGGGCGGTTCCCACACCAAGGATCTGCGAAATAGACCCGCGCGTGATCAGCTGATCATAACGGATATCACGGAAGTAATCGATCGTCATAGATACCTTATCGTTGAGCATATTCAGATCGATACCGATGTCAAGCTTTTTGGCTTTCTCCCAGGTGACGTTGTTATTGCCCAAATCGCCTTCGTACACGGAGGGGTACTGCACCACGCTGCTTTCTCCGAAAGGATAACCTCCGCCCTGGAGATACTGCTGGTTGTACAGGTAACGGTTTCCGAATACTACATCCGATCCGACAACTCCATAAGAACCTCTTAACTTCAGCAGGTTGATTGCTTTGACCGTAAAGAACTTTTCGTTGCTGATGTTCCAGCCCAGGCCCAGCGCGGGGAACAGGCCATAGCGTTCTCCTGACTTAAACCTGTCGGAACCGTTGTAGCCCAGGTTAAAGTCCAGCAAATATTTTTGCAGGTAATCGTATCCTATTTTAAAACTATAGCCCTGAAACTTGTTAGGCACAGATGCGTTCTTCTGATCGGTAAAGCTCTGACGGTTGAAGAGCAATAAAGACGAGAAATGATGCGCCTGGAAGGTGCGGTCATAATTCAGGAAACCCTGCAGATTCACATTCTTGTTATAGGCATCCGTGACGCCAACCAGTGTATAACCGGAAAGCTGATACTGGCCCCTTGGATCAAGCGTATAACTACCGTCCTCGGGATTATAGTAATAAGAAGGTGGTGAATACCCTTCGAATACGCCGCCCCTGAACAGTTGCCGTGAAGCCAGCTCTGTACTTGCATAAGCAATCCTGCCATTGAACGACAGGCCTTGTGTGATCATGTCGAGCTTTTCGATAATACCAAACAGCACGTTGAAGTCGCTTCGTTTATCCCGCTGATAGCCGCTGTTGGCCAGCCGCGCATTCAAAGTCGCGAGGTTACCGGGATTGTACCGGTCATAGGCATAGCTGCCGTTGGGATTGAGGAACGGCGCCGAATAAGGTCTTATCTTTTGAAAATTGTAGATCTCCGAAACAATGTTTTGTGCGTGCGGCTGGTTGACATCTCCAAAGCGGGTCGTTACGTCGAGGCGCACAGACAGGCTTTTGGAAGCTTTGATGTCCAGGTTGCTCCTGAAATTATACCGCCGGAAATAATAATTATTATTCACTTCATTGCGCGGATCGGAAAAGTCTTTCAAAGCGCCGTTCTGCACCAATGCACCGCCGGAAACAAAGTACTTGATGATATCGTTACCTCCTGAAACATCTACGTTGTTATTGGTTTGAAGAGAAAACGGTTTAAAAATAGCAGTATACCAGTTCACATCAGGGTGGCCGTAAGGATCGTCGCCCGTTCTGAAATGCTCCAGGTCTTCCTGCGTAAAGGGAGGGTTGAGTCCGTCATTGGTATACGCTTCATTTTCAAGCAGGGCGCTGTTGTAAGCATTCAGGAAGTTCAGTTTTCGCACCGGGCTTTGTAAGCCCCCTTCTACCCTCGCGTTGATCTTGGGCCGGCCACTGGCGCCGCGGCGGGTTGTAACGATCAATACGCCGTTGGCTCCTTTGATCCCATACACAGCGGTGGTGGAAGCATCTTTCAGGATCGTGATATTCTCAATTTCATTGACGTTGATCTGTGATAATTGTTCATACGTATATTCGATATCATCCACAATGATCAATGGTTTGTTACCATCCGGGTTCAATGAGCTGATACCACGGATAAAGAAATCGGATGCATCCCTCCCCGGCTGGCCCGACCGCTGTTGCGAAAAGAAACCAGGCAGTCTTCCGGTCAATGCGTTTTGCACGTTAGCGGTGGGCACGGTCCTGATGGCCTCGGCTGATATGGCGCTGGTCGCTCCCGTGTTGGTCACACGTTTCTTGGTGCCATAGCCCACAACCACTACTTCGTCCATCCCCTGCGAGTTGGATTGCATGGTGATCTCCAGCGTTGAGTCCTGTTCCGGCTGGATCTCAAAAGTGAGATAGCCCACCAGGGTAAACATCAGCGTGTTGTTGATATCGGCCTGGATCGAAAAGGCGCCTTTCTCATCCGTCGTCGTTCCTCCGGTCCCTTCTTTGATAGTAACCGACACGCCGGATAATGGTCCCATATTATCTTTTACGATCCCCGAAATCTCTCTCTGCTGCGCAAAAAGTGACCCGGAAATGAACAGGTATATCGCCAACAAATAAATACGATGCATAATAAAGCTATTAACCAGTTTTAATGTTTTGTTTTGATGCTTGCTTACCAACCGGGGTTTTGTACCATGCCGGGGTTTTTCACCACTTCGTCGTAAGGAATTGGATACAGGTACTGCCGGGTGGCAAAGACGGGCTTAAAGACTTCCGTAACGGTGTAAGACAGTCGTCCTGATGAACCGCGAATGATGCTCATGCCATGCAGCGGTGTATTGACGGCTGTTTCAGCGATCTTCCACCTGCGCAGGTCCCAATAGCGATGCTCTTCAAAAGCCAGCTCTATCCGGCGTTCGTTCCTGATGGCTTCGCGCAGCTCCGCCTGGGTCATACCCGTTCCTATCCCGTAGCGCCCATCAGCACCCGCGTCAATACCGGCTCTTTGGCGCAGGTCGATCAACACCTGGTACACTTCATCATCAGGGCCGGAGAATTCGTTTCGCGCCTCCGCAAAATTGAGCAGCACTTCGGCGTAGCGGAACAGGATAAAATCATGAAACTGATCGGAGAAATTATTGGTAGCCTCAAAAGGCCCGAGAAACTTTCTCATATAATATCCTGTACGGGTTTCTACGTTCAGGTTGCCGGGGCGGCTTCTGCCGCCTTCAAAGGTTTCGAGACTGGTATTGAGCCATGCGTGGCCGTTGTACAAAATCGTCATATCGAAGCGGGGATCCCGGTTTGCATAGGGATTGCCAATGTCATACCCTGATGCCGGATCATCGATCGCCAGCCCGTTTTTCATGGGGAAGGCATCGACCAGTTCCTGCGTGGGGCTGGTAAAACCGGTTGCCGTTCCGGGCGAGTAACCTACCGGCCCGTTCGCCACTTCCAGCGCAGTGCTGCGCCCTTCAAGCCTGGCCAGGATCACTTCTTTATTGGTCTTGCCGTTCACGCCGTCTACCGTAATAAATATGTCCGAAAATAGCGCCGGCTCCAGGGCATATTCGTTGCGGTTCATCAGCTCTTTAGCCGCATCAGCAGCGAGCTTCCAGCGATTGATATCATTATTGGTATAGCCCGACTTATCATTTCCGGAAGCGATATTGCCACCGTTGAACAGCGGGCTGGCGGCATACAAGAGCACGCGTGCCTTCAGGGCCAGGCAGGCGCCCCGCGTGATGGAATGATATTCCGCTGTCGCTTTGGTCTGAGCGATCGTGCGCAGGCTGTCATCAATGGTATTGCATTCGCCCACGATATAATCGACGCATTCCGCGAAACTGTTGCGCGGAATCTTCACATCATCTCCCAATACCCACACATTATCGCCGGTGATCGGCACCCCGCCGTAGCGTTTGAGCAATTCAAAATATAATAATGCCCGGATAAACCGTGCCTCTGCCTTATAAGCATGTTTCTTCGGAAAGCCCGGCACCACCATTTTATTCAGCGGCACCCGGTCTATATTGTTGATGAATATATTGGCCTTCCTGATGCCTGCATAGCATTTCGCCCATACGTTTTCCGCTTCCGGCAACGTGAATGAGTTGTATCCTCCGGTGGCCAGCTTAAACACATCGGAGCTACCCGTAACGGAAGATATGGCATCGTCGGAAGCCGCATCGAGCAGGTCTGAGCTGACGCGGTTAAAACCCTTTGGCAGCGTATTGTACACACCGCTGAGGTACCGCTCTGCGTTCACACCCAGTGAATCGCCGGTATCAAAGATGTAATCTATCGTCGTCAGTTCCAGCGGAACCTTTTCAATATTTTTAGCGCAGGAACACAGTAATATCACCCCCCCGATCAACGCTTTACTGAACATGTCCTTCATCATATACTTATATTTTAATGAGCTGATCTAAAATTTTACGTTAACACCCAGGTTGTACACTCTTTGCAACGGATAAGCGCCATACCCTACCTCGGGATCCACGCGGTCGTAAGCCGCCCAGGTAAACAGGTTTTGGGCGTTGGCGAAGGCCGTGATACCGGCAACTTTGAAAGCAGATGTCCATCTGAAAGGAAGCGTGTATTGCAGGTTCAGGTTCTTGATCCGCCAGTAGTCGCCGGAGTGCATCCAGAATGTGCTGCTGCTGAGTGTATAGGCATCTCCAAAACCACCGTTGGCTTTGAGGCGCGGATAAGTGGCAGTGGTCGCAGTCTCCGGGGTCCACCGGTTCAACAGTTGCTCATACATCTGCCCGTATACCTGCCCGTTGGCCCTCAGTATCTCCGTATCCCAGTTATCTATGTAAAGGTTCCTGTTTTTCACACCCTGAAACAAGATGCTGAAGCCAATGCCTTTGTAGCTGAAGCCCGTGTTAAGACCATAGTATAGCAAGGGTTTGGTGGTTCCGATCGCAGTCATGTCAAACTGGTCGATGACACCGTCATTGTTGAGGTCGCGGTATTTGATATCGCCCGGTGCCACTGTATAGCCGGCAATGATCGCGCTGTTGTCCACTTCTTCCTGGGTCTGGAAAAACCCGTCGGCGATATAGCCGAAGCGCTGCGCCACCGGGAAGCCGGTTCTTTCATTCCATGGATATTCGCGGCGCTGCTCATCCATGAATAGTGCCTTGCTTTGTTCGAGAGAAGCATTAGCCGTCACGAAATAATTGAACGAACGGATATTATTCTGATAGGTGACAGAAAGCTCTGATCCGGAGTAGCGGTTCTTGCCAATATTTTCTGAAGGATAAGCGGTGCCGAGCAAAGCAATGTTTCCGCCCCTTACCTGCAGCAGATCAAAATACACATCGCGATAAAAATCTGCGTTCAGCAACAGGTGGTCCTGGAACAAACCGATATCCAGTCCGACATTGAATTTATTGGCTTGTTCCCAGCTGATGGTCGTGTTGGCCAAACCATTTTCCACCATGGCGATCTGCGCTCTTACGTGGTCTATGCCTGCAATGCCCGTCTGATCGTTATTCTGGGAAAATGTCTGGCGCCATATAAAGTAACCGGAATTGTCGACACCATTACCCGTACGCGCATAATTGGCCCGCAACTTCAATTGGTTCAGCCAGTCGATCCGGTCTTTTATAAAATCTTCTTTGGCAATATTCCATCCGGCCCCTGCCGCATAGAACCAGCCGTGCTGCCTGCCGGGCGGGTACCGGTCATAACCGCTATAGTTCACCGCCGCTTCGAACAGGTATTTTTCCTGATAGTTATAATTGCCTTTTAATAAATAGTTGGTAGCGGTACCGGGCAGGTCGAAGTTGAGCGTAGACCTTCTCATATCCGCCATGAAGGAACCGGTGAAGGAATGGCCCGCCGGTAATGACTTCGAGTAACCGATCTGCCCCTGGGCATACCAGTATCTTGCATTGGAGATCGCGTAAAAACTATTAACCTGTGCATTCGAACTGCCGTACCGGGCGTAGGTCGTGTCTGCCCCATCGCTTACCTGCATCAGGAATACCGGCACCCGGAGGCTCCGGTCAGTCAGCGTGGCCGACTGCACGGAAAGGTTCCCGTTGAATTTTGCCCAAAGGCCTTTCACCCAGGCATCGAAGTTGTATTTCAGATCCACATTCGCCATGATATCGCGCTCGTTGCTCATCTGGTAACCTGAATGATCAAGTGAGGCTTTGAGGTTGGTCTGAAAAGAATTGTTCCCCCCAAAAGACCCGTCCGGGTTGTACACCGGGTAAGCATTGTTCGGTGTCCGCAACAGGTTGTCCAGGATGCCGCTCAACGTGGCGCCCGGCTGATTACCATCCTGTATTCTTCCGAACAATTGCACGCCCACCTGGAAATATTTAGTCACATCCACATCCACTTTGGAATTGATCAGGTAACGCTCCTGCTGAAGGGTGGCATCCGCATTTGAGGTGTTCAACAATCCTTCCTGGTTCATATAGTTAAGCGAAACCATGTAACGAGCTACCCTGCCGCCTCCGCCGAGGTTCAGGTTATACCGGTACATCGGCGCGCGTTCTTTCATCACCTCATCGTACCAGTTCACATCCGGATACCGGTAAGGATTATCCCCTCTCTTGTAGGCTTCCAGATCGGCGGTGCTGTATAATGTCTTGCGTCCTTCATTTTGCAAGGCTTCGTTTACCAGGTAAGCATAATCAAAGGCACTTACGGGCTTCGGTCGTTTTACCGGCTCCTGCATGGCCACCTGGGCAGAGAATGACAGCTGCGGCGGGCCTATCTGTGGCTTTTTGGTCGTTACCAACATCACGCCTCTTGAGCTGCGTTGACCCAGGGCAATGGAAGACAGACCGTCTTTCAAAACGGAAATGCTTTCAATACTTTCGGGATCCAGAGAAAAAATATTCCGCTGAATGCCGTCTACCACTACCACCGGCGCCTGTCCGCGCAGTCTCAATCCTATTTCATTGTTGTCGCTGAAGGCGTTCAGGCCGGTCCTGGCCAATACGCCCGCCAGATCGCTGACAGAGTTGGCCTCATTGGTGGATGAAAACGACCGGAAGCCCTGGTAGTGCTGTGTATACAGGCCGGGCAGTCGTCCGGGCAATGCGTAGGCATACAAGTTGGCAGGCGTAGTAGCTAACTGAGGCGTATAAATGGTAGATATCGCCCCGATCGACAGCTCCTTCCTGATGTTATCGTAGAGCACATCGACGGTATCGACCTTG
The DNA here is from genome assembly GCF_055693045.2 of Niabella sp. ZPM-14. Lineage (NCBI taxonomy): Bacteria > Pseudomonadati > Bacteroidota > Chitinophagia > Chitinophagales > Chitinophagaceae > Niabella > Niabella sp. ZPM-14. The sequence goes on along the minus strand of NZ_CM181148.1, from coordinate 146,000 downwards.
CGCAGAAACTGCAGTTCCATCCTGACGATGAGTTCCTGCTCCCGGATCTTAGCTGTATAAAAAACAGTATTGTACCCCTGGCCCGAAAAGATCAACGTCCGGTTGGCAGTCAGGCCAATATCAAAACTTCCGTTTTCATCGCTTACCACGCGGTTCGCGGTCGATTGCTCGCGCACTTCTATCCCGGCAAGTCCGTGGCCATACTCGTCGACCACCTTGCCCCTTAAAACTTCCTGTGCCTGGGCTGTACTGACATGATAAACCAGGAGGGTCAGAAAAGAAACAGCCAGTTGTTTATAATAAGACTTTAACTGCAGCATAAATGTATTCAGTTGTGTATTGATAGTTAAATCGACCGTCCGCCGCTTATTGACAATTAAAAGTGTATTTGAACGGATCCGACGGGGAGATGCTTCCTCCGTACCCTACCTTTACCGTCCCTGCGGTATTCATGAGAAAGTATTCCATCCGTTCGAGTGTTTGATTTTCCTGCAATCCGAAGAAGGCACGCGGCCAGAAATCGAAACGGTATTTTTTGATGCCCGGCGCAGGCTTGAAGGCATTTTCGCTACCAGCAGAGCAGCGCTCGATCACTTGTCCTGTAGTTGTATATCCTTTGGCACAGATAAAAATATCTGTTTCGTCACTCAGTGGTGTAGTCAACAGATCCCCGTCATAGAATATCGTCTGAATGTCGTTATCAGTGGATTTGGATAATTCGATCATGGCGATCTGCGGATTGACAAAATCGATCAGGTCGCCCGTGCCGTTCTCCACGGTGAGCCGTGCATATTTACCATCGTGATATTTGTCACTGCCGGGTGCTTCCAGTCCGTTGGAAGTGTTGCCTACAAAGTAGCCCAGGTTGACCAGCATGTTGGCCCCGCCCACTTTGGTCTCCACCCTCACTTCAAACGTAATGCTCTGATTTACGTCATAAGTTTTAGTAGAACGGAACACGACCCACTCCAGGTCGTTGATCAGGTTGCCCATCAGCGCATATCGTTTGTCCTGCATCAACGCTTCAGCCCATGGCAACTGGGTTTTCGTTTCGCGCTCAGATGCGGGCATCAGGCTCATCTTTTCGTTATTGGCGCTCAGGGCCGTGCAGGTGTAGAATACTGAAGTATTGCGGGCAGCGTTCCAGGATTTAGGTACCAGGAATCCGACCACCAGTGTTTTAGCCAGGTTGGTCCCTGCGGCATCTACTTTGCAATGCACCACCGTGGTCAGGGTTTCGCCGGCATCGATCGTTGAGGGCTGATCGATGGTCACGATATCGGTGCTGCAGGCAACAATAAGGCCCAGCAATACCGCTATGACGATAAACTTCCAGGAATTTTTCTTTTTGAACAATTGGACGCTCATATAAGGAATTGAAAAGGTTGATCGTTATTGTGTTTGTTCCAGTGAATACTGGTAGGTATTGGATGTGCAGCCGGGAGCTCCCGTGAGAATGATCCGTCGCTTACCGCTGACCACCGGGTAGTTGAATTCGTTGGTAAAAGTTTCGGAAGTACCGCTCTGGCTGAAAGAGATACGCAGCGGATGTGTGGGATCGTCCAGTGACCAGGAACCGTTCTTCGACACCACGAAAGGAACCGGGTTGGTGATGGCATAAGTGCCGTCGTCTTTAAACTGGATGTTGAACCGGGTGAAGTCGAAAAAGGCGGTGATATCGACCCCGTTCCGCACTACGCCCACGATCTTCCAGGTGCCTGAAATATTTTTATTGGACTCTGCTACCTGCCGGGTAGACTCCTTAGTACAGGAGTGGATCAGCCAGCTCAATGCTACAACGGCAGTGACTAACAAAAATGATTGAACGTATTTCATCGATGGTTGTAAACTTTTGTATGATAAAAATGATACTGCGTTATTATTATTATTTAGCCCCGAACCTCGTTTCGACCGAATTTTGCCTAAGCAAAATGAGCGCCCGCCCGGCTGAAGCCATTCGCCAGTCCGAAAGATTCATTCCTGGCAAGGACGGGGAGAAATCCCGGATCAGTAAAGAGATTCCTCCCCGTCCGTACCGTCCGGGCGGGGGCTCCGTTTCACTCCGCTCGGAAAGACGAGACTCCCGTTTGCCAACCCTGAACGTCGTTTCGACCGAATTTTGCCCAAGCAAAATGAGTGGAGAAATCTCAGATCAGTAAAGAGATTCCTCCCCGTCCGTACCGTCCGGGCGGGGGCTCCGTTTCACTGCGCTCGGAACGACGGGAAAGTGGCTGCGCTCCGCTCGGAACGACGAGACTTTGGATTGCTATTTAAAGAACTTCGAAAATCACATACACAGATCCGCATCTTGTCTGTGCTAAAAATCCCGGGCCACGTACTAATTGCCCGTGGTGCTCCAATAAGGGTTCTGGAGCAGCAAAGCAGACTTGGCCACCTCGCCTTGCGGGATCGGGAATAAATACATGGCATTCCTGAAATTGCGCGTGCGCACGTTGAACGTTTCGAACAAGGCAGGCACTCCGGCATTGCGGGTCACCTTCATGCCGTGCATCGTTTTATTTTCGGTATCGGCCGCAATCATCCAGCGGCGGACATCCCAGAACCAATGTTCCTCAAAAGCCAGTTCGATCCTTCTTTCGTTGCGGATCACGGTCCTCATCTCATCTTTAGACATTCCCGCGGTCAGTCCATACAGGTTATCCGTTCCAGGCAGGATGCCGGCACGTTTGCGCAGGGCGATGATCGCATCATACACATCCTGTGTGGGCCCGAGGTATTCGTTTTCTGCTTCGGCGAAATTGAGGTACATCTCTCCCAACCGGATCAAAGGCCAGCACCTTTCGGTGCTATGGATACAGTTGCCGGCGATGTCTGGCTTCAGCATTTTGTTGACATAATATCCCGTCGTCGTGCGTTTGAACACCGCATCAGCACCGGCATCTACATACAGCTTCAGTGGCTGCCCCATGATCGGCTGGATAAAATCAGTATAGAGCACGATCAGGGAAGAATCATGCATGATGGTATGTTCCAGGCGCGGATCCCGGTTGTCATAAGGGCGGCTGGCATTATATCCCGAATTGGGCGCGGTGATAGGCTTGCCCGATCGGGTCAGAAAAGCGTCTACCAGCTCCTGGTAGGGATAAGCTCCAAAGCCGTTTCCGCCCCTGCTGGGCGGCATCCAGCAGCTTTCGAAATCACGGGTGCCGCTTTGCATCCTGGCAAAAAGATATTCATTGTTGACGCGGCGGTAAAACAGATCTCTGAAAGGTTCTATCGTCACACCGGCCACCTGGCTGGTCGTGTTGTACAGCTGGAACGTCCCGATCGACAATACTACCCGGGCGGCATCGGCTGCCTGCTTCCATCGCTCGTTCACTGCCGTCTTATACGCGATGGCAGATCTAAGCGGATCGCTCACACCTGAATTAAAGGCATTGTCCCCGTTGAATAAAGGACTGGCGGCATACAGCAACACCCGGGCTTTCAAAGCCAGGCAGGAGCCCGCGCCGGCGCGTCCATATTCCAGTCCCTGTTGCCTCACGGGCAACTGGGCGGCTGCCTGGTCGCATTCGGACACGATATAATTCACGCATTCTTCAAAACTGTTCCGGCTGGCCGCGATCCTGTCCTGATCGGTGAATATTGTATCGCCGATCAGCGGCACCCCTCCGTAATGCTTCAACAGGGTGAAATAAAACCACGCTCTTAAGAAGCGCGCTTCGGCAGCGGTTCTTTTCCGCAGGTAATCGTCAAAGGGCAGAGTGGGCGCATGTTTCAGGTAAATATTAACCGCGCGGATTTGCGAGTAACAGATTCTCCAGGCATCATCGGTAACCGTTGCCGGCGTAAGAGAGCCGTCTGCAAATCCCCTGGAAGTGGCTGCCACACCTACGCGGGGCACATCGGCTTCGGAGGAAGCAGCATCCAGTCCGCCGTTATCATTAAAGCGGGTGGGACTAAAACTAAATCCCACATTGGAATAGATATTGTTGAGGAAGCTGACTGAATAGGCACTATCTTTAAAGACGGTTTGCTCGTTCAGATTGGTAGTCGTGGTCTCTTCCAGGAACCTGCTTTTGGAGCAGCTTGCCACGGTGATCCACGCGACAACCATCAAAACAGCCAGTTTTGCCCACAGCTTTGCATGGTTAAATACTTTCATATAAAAGAATCGTTTATCGTTGTTCCTTCTTGTAAGTAACCTCTGAACCGCGTTACCTCCATTTGATCTATTTTTATTGCTGATTTTTTATTGGAAGTGGTTTCCGGCGCGTGGTAGGCAGTGAACAATGGGCAATGAGCAATGGGCAATAGGCAATGAGCAATAGGCAATGGACAATGAGCAAACATAAGTCCGCATCAAGGCAATGTTAAAATAAACCAATAACAAAACTGATCACCCTAAAAACCAAATACGATTGTATCCAACGCTGTATTACCTGCTGCGCGAACTGACCGGCCTGGAGATGGGTCTGCTCGATCATGTGACCACTTTCGGGTTGTCTATTGCGCTGTCTTTCGGCGCGGGCTGGTACTTTTTGAAAAGATACCTGGCCGAACAGGAGGCGGCGGGTACTTTTGACGATCATTCAGCCAGCCTCATCAATCCCCGGAAACCGGCAGGCATCCGGCCCGCCAGTGACACCGGTACCTGTTCGTTGCTCTGCGTGGTCGCAGGTATTGTGGGCGGCAAGATCCTGTACCTGCTGGAAAATGCGTCAAGACCACTTACGATCAGCGATGTAGTTTCCCTGGCCGGTATCAATTTTTACGGCTCTTTGATAGCGGCGTTTATTGTCATCTATATATTCTTTCATGTGCACAACATCCGCCCCATCTATATCCTGGATGCAGTAGCACCGGGCTTTATGATCGCTTACTGTATTGGCCGGCTTGGCTGCCACGTTTCCGGTGATGGCGACTGGGGCCGGATGGCACAACTACCTCCGCCGGTTTCCTGGATACCGGATGGCGCCTGGGCTTCGACGTACCCGCACAACCTGGCGCGGGAAGGGAGTATCATGGAACGATGTGATTGGGGCAACTACTGCTACCAGCTGGATCAGCCGGTGTACACCACTTCCTTATGGGAGGCGATCGTTTGTTTCCTGCTCTTCCTGTTGCTCTGGAAGTGGCGCGGATTGTCGAAGCGCCCGGGACTACTGTTTGCCGTTTACCTCTTCATGGCCGGTATCGAAAGATTCCTGGTTGAAGCAGTGCGGATCAATCCGGTGATCCCTTCCGTTGGCCTTACACAGGCACAGTTGGTCAGCGTGGGCATGCTTATCGCGGGATTCATCCTCCTTACCCGATCTCTGCGACCGCAACGCGCCTAACCTTTAGCGATGGGATATATCCCATACACCATGGATTGCTACAGGGCCGTCTTCACCTGTAAGCCGGCCACTTCTCCCGGGATCCTCAAAAAACAGGATGCGGCGGTGCATAACCAGGCCACGTTCTTTTATCTTTACTGCTACTCTTCCGGTATTTTTCTTTTAAGGACGGAACTCCGTTCATTTTCCCGAAAAAATGCCCCGGGAAATAGAGGGATCAAAGCATGAGCGTGACCGTATTCAAGAGTATACCTTCATATGAAACGAAGTACGAATTATCATTCTCTCTTTATCACTGCCTCCTATCCTTTCCCGACTGATAGCCACCGGACGGGCTTCAAGCAAAACAGTACATGGCTGAAAACCTTTGCACGGCTGTTACTTCAAACAGTGATCCTGCTTTTTTGCGCTGCGACAGATATGAGGGCGCAAAACACCTATTTTGTCGACGGCTATCATGGCGGTATTTATGGTCATTATCCTAAAAATTTTACGGATTTTATCCTACAGCAACTGGATCAAAAAAAAGACTGGAATATCAACCTGGAAATAGAGCCGGAAACCTGGGATAGCGTGAAGGCCAGATACCCCGAGGCCTACCGGCGGTTTAAAGCCTTTTACGAACAGCAATCTCCGATGAACAGCAGGATCGAATTTGTCAACCCCGCTTACGGGCAAAGCTATTTTTTCAACGTGTCTGGTGAAAGTATCATCCGTCATTTTGAATATGGTATCAAAAAGACCAGGGAACATTTTCCGGCTGCCCGGTTTGACACCTATTCTTCCGAAGAACCTTGCTTCACAAGTGCCTTGCCGATGATCCTGAAATCATTCGGTTTTAAATATGCGTCATTGAAAAATCCCAATACCTGCTGGGGTGGCTACACCAGGGCCTTTGGCGGTGAGCTGTTGAACTGGGTGGGCCCCGATGGCACCAGTATTCCGACAGTGCCGCGCTACACGTCGGAAGAGCTGGTGGATTTTTCTACCTGGCAGACGGCCGCCTGGACCAATTCAGCAGCGTTCTTTTCAGCAAGCAAAAGGCAAGGCATTGAAAACCCCGTAGGCATGTGTCTACAGGACGCCGGCTGGAAAACAGGTCCCTGGCTGGGCAAACATCAGGGAACAACGAAATACATGACCTGGTATCAATATTTCAGCCAGGTAGCCGGTCAGCCGCAAGAGGATTGGCGCGTGAGCCAGGAAGACATACAGGTGAGCCTGATGTGGGGCTCGCAGCGGCTGCAACAGATCGCGCAGGGCGTCCGCGCCACGGAACAGAAATTGATCCAGGCAGAAAAGCTGAGCGCGCTGGCACAACGATATGCGGGTTATCAAAGACCCGCCCAACGGATAGATGAAGCCTGGCGCAACCTGCTGCTGGCACAACATCATGACTGCTGGATCGTTCCGCTGTATTGGTATGGACGCGCCATGCGATGGCTGGAAACCAGCAACCGGCTGGCGGATGCGATCATCCGGGAAAGCCAACAGCAATTAGTGCGCCCGGACGAAAAAAGCATTACGGTTATTAACACTTCCGGCGTTCATCGCAAAGAAATAGTCAGTATCCGGTTAGCTTCGGGTGCCGCCAAAGGCAACATCAGCCTGACGAGCGGAGGCCGGCAGGTTCCGGTTCAAATCATTCAAAGCGCCGGATCGGACTCAGTGGAATGGCTCTTTCCGGCAGATATACCCGCAACCAGCGCCCGCACCTATCGTATTCAAACTACGCCAACCGACGCGCCCGATCGTCAACCCGCCGCCAATGCCGACAAAACCCATTCGTTCGAAACGGACCTGTACACGTTGACGCTCGACCCGGTCACCGGCACCATCAAAAGCCTGGTCGCTAAACGAACTGATAAAGATATCATTGACAAGGCTTCCACCAGGAAATTCAATGAGATCAAAGGCTTTTTCTATGACCAGGGAAAAATGATTTCCTCTGCTGATCAAAAGAATGAGATCACGGTTGTAGAGAACGGTCCGATCAGAAAAAAAATTAAAATAGCCGGCCAGCTGGGCGCACATCATTTTGTGCAATACATCACCCTGACGAATGGCGAGCCGCGTATCGATTTTGAAACAGCCGTCCATTGGACGAACAACGAGGGAATCGGCGACGCCCATGCGCAACACGGCGGTTACAACAGCAAAGACCCTTACAAAGCGTTTTATGTCGATACTGCCAAGCTGAACCTGTCTTTTCCGGTGTCTTTGAATAAGGCACAACTCTATAAAGACGCGCCTTTTGACGTGACTAAAAGCGGCCTCGAACATACCTTCTTCCATCGCTGGGACGACATTAAAAACAACATTATTTACCGTTGGGCAGATCTGTACGATAGCAGCAGCAACAGTGGTGTAGCGCTCTTTACCGACCATACCAGCAGCTATTCCTACGGACCGGATTATCCGCTGTCCCTTACCATGGCCTACAGTGGCAAAGGCTTATGGGATGGCACCTACCAGCTTCAGGGCGTGAGCAGGATACGTTATGCCATTCTTCCGCATGAAGGCGATTGGCGGCAGCAGGATCTGAACAAGGAGGCAATGAGAATCGGCGAGCCGCTGCTGGTGATGAAAGGACAGCAGTCGTCGGCTATCACATCGCTTATCGACGTATCAGGAACAGGACTGGAGCTTACTTCCTGCAATCTTCATGGAGATACGCTCACTGCCAGGTTTTACAATGCCCGCGGAGAAGAAGGAACAAAGAAGATACGGCTTAACCTTCCGGTGCAATCAGCCGACTGGATTGCACTGGACGGCAGCAAAGAGACATCGGCCCCCCTGACCGGTCGTACGATTACGACCACCATGCCGGCTTTCGGCCTGAAGACACTCAGGGTCATCCTGAAATAGACCCTGACAGATCGCATTACGATTAAACGATTTTCACATATGAAATATTTATTCCCGGCTATCATCAGCCTTTTATTTACGAGCTTAACTGTATTTAGTCAGCCCGGCGCTAATGGTACCACAAAGCCTTGGAATGCCCAATGGATCGGCACGGCGAACACGCCGGGTAACGGCGACGGGTACGGGGTATATTATTTCAGAAAAGAAATCATACTGGAAGATGCCCGCAGCTCTTTTCCCGTATATGTGTCAGCCGATAACGGTTACAAGTTATATGTCAACGATCAGCTGGTATCCGTGGGCCCTGCGCGGGGTACTTTTTACAACTGGAATTATGAGACCATCGATCTCGCACATTACTTAAAACAAGGTCGCAATTGCATCGCCGCCGTAGTTTGGAACGAATCGAATTACCGGCCGGAATGGAAGCTCTCGCTGCGGGCCGCTTTCATCATGCAGGGAGCAACTGAAAAAGAATACATGATCAACACCAACAACTCCTGGAAAAGTACCCGCGATCTTTCTTATGAGCCCGTCTGGGGCGGCTTTGTAGCGGTCAACGGGCAGTTTGTCGACATGAACAAACAGGTAACAGGATGGTCCCGACCTGGTTTTGACGATCAAAAATGGGAAGCGGCGGTTCACCTGTTTGGCGGTCAGCCGAAAGGACTTTCAGACGGGTTTGGTTATATGCTGGTGCCGTCACCGCTTCCGCCACGGGAGATGACCTACCAACCCATCACAGTCGTGCGCGAGATCTCGGGCATGAAGCAGGCACCGGGCGCTTCCAAATCCGTTTTCCCGCTCACCATCCCGGCGCATCAGCAGGTGACTATTTTATTGGACCAGACCTATGAAACGAATGCCTACCCTACACTGGTCTTTAGTGGCGGACAAAAAGCAGGTTTGTCCATGAGTTATGCCGAAGCACTTTATACCCATTCTGATAGCAAGGGTTCCGGAAAAGGACACCGCGACGAAGTGAAGGGAAAAGAATTCCGCGGACTGAAAGATACGCTGGTATCTAACGGTCAGCCGCATCAGGCCTTTACACCTTTTAACTTCAGAACCTTTCGTTACCTGCGCCTGGTGGTGCGCACGGAAGATGAGCCTTTAACGATTGACAGCCTCTACGGCACCTTTACGGCTTATCCTTTTGAACAGGTGGCGCGATTGAATACAGGGGATCGCGAGATCAGGCAGATACTGGATATCGGCTGGCGCACGGCGCGCCTCAATGCTTATGAAACATACACGGATTGCCCTTATTACGAGCAGCTGCAATATATCGGTGATACACGGATCCAGGCGATGATCTCTTATTACTACAGCGGTGATGACCGCCTGGCCCGCTATGCGCTTGACCTGATGGACCAATCCCGCTTGCCGGAAGGTGTGACCCTGAGCCGGTATCCTACCCGCACCACGCAGGTCATCTCTACATTCTCGCTCTGGTATATCGGCCTGTTGTATGATTATTGGATGTATCGGAACGACCCTGATTTTCTCAAAGGAAAACTGACGGGCGCCCGAGCGATCCTTGATTTCTTCAGTAAATATGAAATGGCCGACGGATCATTGGGACATATGCCCTACTGGACCTTTGTAGACTGGTCTCCCGGTGTAGACTGGTCCATGGGCGCACCACCCAAAGGCCCCGGCGGCAATTCAGCGGTCTTTGATTTTCAATTGCTGAGCGCTTATCAATGGGCCGGCACTATGGAAGCGGCTATCGGTTCGCAGGAGCAGGCGCGGATCTATGCGGCAAAAGCACAGCGGCTGCAGGAAACCATCCGGAAAAAGTACTGGGACAGTCAACGGCAATTATATGGGGATACAGAAGAGAAGCGTCATTTCTCTCAACATGCCAATTCGCTGGCTTTGCTGACAAATATGGTTCAGGAAAACGATCGACCGGCGTTCAGCCGACGGTTGCTGCAGGATTCGACGTTGACGCAATGCACAATCTACTTCAAGTATTATCTGCACCAGGCCCTGGTGAAAGGCGGTCTTGGAAATGATTATGTGAAATGGCTGGATACCTGGCGCGACAATATCAGGATGGGATTGACGACCTGGGCCGAAGAGCCGGACCTTTATAAAACCCGCTCTGATTGCCATGCGTGGGGTAGCAGTCCGAACATAGAATTTTTCCGGATCGTGTTAGGCATCGACAGCGATGCACCGGGATTTAAAAAAGTAAAAGTGGAGCCACACCTGGGCGACATAACTGATATCAGCGGTTCGATACCGCACCCTGAAGGCAAAGTGGCCACATCGTACCAGCTAAAAAAGGGTAAATGGCAGATCTCAATCCAGCTGCCGCCAAACACGACCGGTACATTGATATGGAAACAAAAGACCTACCCGCTTCAACCCGGGACTAATACCTTCAAATTATAGCATCCGCCAGGGCGGTAGGTAAAGAACCTTTCAGGAAGATAAATTGGGTTGCTATGATAATTGGATGAGGGGAAACTCCGCGACCCGGTCTGACGGTCCCCGTCTGACCGCTGAAAACGAAACCTTGTTTTCCGTTGTTCCGACTAAAGTACTTGCTAGCAAAATCATTGGGGCATGACGTGTGAATCAAAGCTGCGAATTTTACCGCAAAGAGCGCGAAGAATGTTGCCTGTTCTTACCTGTTAAGTTCGCAAAGTTGCCTGCGGCAATAATTCGCAGCGGTAAAATGTCCTTTCTTTTTGAGTTAAGGGTCTGCTGCCGCCTGTCCTGCTAAAGTTCTGCAAAATCAATGATGGAGCGATTGATAGATAAAAATTGATTTATATGCTCTTAAATAATACGTCATTAGCACCGTAAAGCAGCAAAGCGCCCCGCCCAGACGGGGCGGAATCTCTTTGTGGGAGATTGCTCCGCTCACTCGATTTTATTTCGTTCGGTCGCAATGACGGAGTATAAGAATCTCTCTGCTCGCCGTCGTTCCGAGCGAAGTGAAACGGAGTCGGGGAATCTCCGGAACAACAAGAGATGGTTCCCCGTCCGAACGGATTCATCCCGGCGGGGACTCCGCTACGCTACCCGTCCTTGCGGGCCGGGCAGGCGCTCACCATGACGGTCGTTTAGGGAACCGCCAGACCATAGGATAAACGGTCCGACCTGCTTCCAATCCGGCAAATGCCCATCTGCTATACCAACGCCCCGATGATCGGAGCGTCTTCTCCCCTCGTCGCCAGCTGCAGCGGGATATAGATGCCGTTCAACTGCAGTAAGGCCTGCAGCCGGGGCAAAAAGAACTGGTTCGCCTTTGCAATATTGCCGCCCAATACAATAAGTTCAGGCTCGTCTTCTTTGACGCATATCGAAAGGAACAGGCTCAGGTTTTGTGCGAACTCTTCAAAGATCCCCGGGATACATGCATCCGCATTATACAGGTCGGTGAGTTCTTTTACTCCTGCGATCTGCTTACTCGTGAGCTCATAAAACCGGTTGGTGAACCAGCGAGTGGAAATATATTCTTCGGCAATGCCGTCTATAAACGGCATACACCAGCGATTGGCATCTGCCGCCCGGTTGTCTTTAAACAAAGCCGTACCCAGTCCGGTGCCCAGCGTCAACCCGATCACACGGTTGTAGGCAGCACCTTGCTGAGAGCTGATCTCTCCTTTTAAAAAACAACCGGCATCATTGGAAAAGCAAATGGCTTCGGGTGACAGCGACAAGAGATCGGATATCAGGTGCTTGATGTTGACGCCGTACAACGCATCATACTTGTCATTACCCCTGATAAGACTGATCCCGTTTTCATAATCAAAAGGTCCCGGCATGGCGATGCCCACTTTTGCAACGGGATGCTCACTGATCGCGATGGATTGATTCAGCACCCCTATCCACGCCGCTACGATTTCATCAAGCGATCCTTTGGCATTGACCATACCCCGAAAACGGGAGCCCGGTACGAGCTCGTTGGTGTTAAGATCCACTAACGCAGAAGTGATGTGGGATCCGCCCACATCTACTCCTAATCCTATTCTTTTATTTGCCACGGTTTGAAGATGATTTAGGAGGTTGGTCCGCCATGGTGAGTTCCAGGCGGCCGCCTTTCATAATATCGAAATAATCAATGCTTGTTTTTTTATAAGGCCTTCCGTTCAAGGTCATACTTTGAATATATACATTCGAAGCACTATTGTCTTTCGCTATAATAGAAAACGATTTTCCATCAGGAAGCCGGATCGTGCTTTTGCTGAATAAGGGACTGGTGATCTCGAACGCGGTACTGCCCGGACATACCGGATGTATCCCGATTGACGCTAAAACATACCAGGCGCTCATCTGCCCCACGTCTTCATTCCCTACCAATCCCTCAACGGAATTATGATACGCGCTGTCGCAAATGATACGTGTCCACTTTTGTGTGAGCCAGGGCACGCCCAGGCGGTTGAACAGGAAAGGCACATGATGCACCGGTTCATTGGCGTGATTGTAATAACTATTCCACATGAAGTTACGTGGTGTCTTGTTGAAGAAGTCTTCAAGATCTGCTATCACTTTATCCCGGCCGCCCATCAGGCTAACCATGCCTGGAATATCATGCGGCACAAACCAACCCTGTTGATAAGGGTTGGTTTCGAAAGTGCCGTACCAATCGGTCAGGCGGCCGGTTTCGGGCCAGGGCTCCCAGGCGCCGGATTCCATTCGCGGGCGAAACCACTGATGGCTGGAATCCCAAATGTTTTTATAGTAACCCGAGCGCCTTTGAAATTGCGCTGCATCTGCTGTTTTACCAAGGCCTCTGGCTAATTGCGCCAGGCACCAGTCCGCATGGGCATACTCCAGTGTCTTTGCGATGCTGCCGGGATCATAGCCCAGCCGGGCATTGCCAAATTTTTCATTGGTATTGACAGCATAGCGGTAAGCTTTTTCCAGGTCATAGCCGCGTATACCTTTCGCATAAGCATCCGCCAGCACCACAACCGCGGGGTTGCCCAACATACAACCGCTGTAAGCATTGAGCAGCTCCCATCTTTCCAGGTAAGCGCTGTCCGTTTCATCGGCGAGCGTCACGAGCGAGTTGATCATATCATTGACCAGGCCGGGGTTGATCACCGTTTGCAGTGGAAACTGGCTGCGGAACACATCCCAGCCACTGAAGATTGTACGTTTGTTAAAACCTTCCGACCGGTGGATCTGCTGATCTCCTCCCCTGTAATTGTCGTCCACATCCGTGACGATACGTGGATCGATCATGGTGTGATATAACGCCGTATAGAATACATGTTTTTGTTCTGCTGAAGCGCCTTCAATATCGATCACGCTCAAGGCCTTGTTCCATGCCGCCACGGCTTTTTGACGCGTGGCTTCAAAGTCCCAACCACTGATCTCCGCGTCCAGGTTCTTTCTCGCCCCTTCCATGCTGACAAAAGAGATCCCCGCTTTCATGATCACTTCTTCGCCGGCCGCTGTGGGAAACGCTGTGTAGACGTCGAGATGTTTGCCTTCCTGCTCCCGGATATTTTTAGTGATAGCCGCATGGGCAATCCTTTGCTGATAATAATCACTTTCCACGGCTTCGCGTTTCCGGTTGGCCGTGTCCGGGATATCAGCGCTCCAAACTCCTGTATGGTTCAGTGGTTTGCTAAACCGGGCATGGAAGTATACCGTGTAGTTGGCTTTGCCATCTCCATTGCCCCAGCCCCCGCCTTGCGGCGTGCATTCCATCCAGCCCTGGATGGTGTGATCATCCACCACTTTTACATACTGCCTTGTAGCAGTGCCGCCCACTCTCCGCGCCAGGTCAATCTGGATGCGGGATGTGGGGCTGGCCGGAAAAGTAAACCGTAACATGCCGCTATGCGCGGCGGCAGTCGCTTCCACCTGAATATTATGATCAGAAAGCCTGACACTGTAATAACCTGCCGAAGCCTTTTCGCTGGTTTTGTCATAGGCCGAACGATAGCCGGTGCCCGGCGGGTCTCCCGGTTTTCCTGCGGCCGTTCGGAGCGGTCCGGTGGCGGGCATTACTAAAAAGTTGCCGAGGTCGCCAAACCAGCCAATACCGCTCATTTGTGTGAAAGCAAATCCTTCAATGGTCGTGTGCTCATAACTATATCCCGATCCGTTGTCACCCCCGGTGATGGTGTTGGGACTCACCTGCACCATTCCGAAAGGCGTAGTGGCGCCGGGAAAGGTTTTGCCTAAGCCATGATAGATACCTGCCTTGCCAGCGCTGGTACTGGCGCCGATAAATGGATTCACGTAACGGGCCGGACCCGCATCCTGCGCGGCAATGGTCTGCGCCAGCATGCTTCCGATAAAAAATAAGATAATCCTGTTTCGGGTCATTGATATGATCTTTTAAAACAGCAGCGGAATATCGATCCGCTTTACAAAGCGTGAATGTAAAACTCGTGTTTGCGGGGTTGATTGATCTGGTATATGTGGTCGGTCAACAGGTCCATCTCGCGCTGCCAGGCTTCCCGCACCTGGGGATATCGGGCTTTCAGGTAATTATCAAAATTGCCTCTCACAAAAGGATTGTCGATATGCGCGTAAATGGTGTCGATCGAGGCGAAACCGTCTTTCAGCAACAATCCCTTGTCGCCTAAAAAATCATATTGCATCCAGGCATAGTCTCTTAAACGTCGCTCGATCTGCCAGCGCTCTTCATTTAGTTTTTTGATGATCATTGCCTGCTCATATTGAGGTGTGCGGCGTTCTGTGGCGAGGTTGATGCCCGATGCCAGATCGCTGCCACTCCATACACCGATGCGTTGCCCATCGATATCGAGTGCATAGCGCTTGCTGGTACTCAAACCCTTCACCTGCAGCAGCTCCTGGTTGAGCTCTTCATTAAAGGGCACGAGTTTCATGGCATCACTTTCGCGCCTTGGCATGGCATTCCATTCGCCTGTCGCCATTGTGTCCACGGGATAGGGCAACGCACGGGCCAGGTAATCAAATCGGAGGACATCGCTTTCTGTACGGATATTCGTTACCGTACAGTTATCCGCCTTTTCTGTTTTGGATGTAGCGACATTGATGGTCATAGCAGCTACCGGCTGGCCTTGCAGCCCCTGTGCTTTGAGGAACAGGTAAGCCATGATCAGATGGCCATCCACACCGGGGTGGATCCTGTCATTCCCGATCAGCGTATAAGTGGAATCTTTGGCCTGCTCACGCTGATTGATGGTCGTCATAGGACGCGTGAAATCGACAAAGCCCCAGCCGCCCTTTTTGGCAATGGCTTCCTGGAACTCAGCCGTCGCCAGCATGGCTTTACTTTTACCGGGGAACAGATTATCAGGTCCGAATTTGCTGGTTTCATCATAAGGGGAACCGGCAATAATGATCTTTTTGCTTTCAGGATGCTTTTTAAAGGAAGAGTCGATCCGCAGGTAGGATTGATACGATTGATCCAGTCTTTCTCTGGATTTTTTGGTGCTGTCCGATTGCAGAAACTCGAAATAGCCCGTGTCATTCATGCCAAAGGTCAATGCAATGACGGAAGGCTTTTTAGCATACACATCAGTTTCAAGCCGCTTGTACATCTGCCCGGCCACTTCCCCGCCGATACCGGCATTCATGATCTTAATACGCCGTTCCGGAAAACGCGTCATATAATACAGCCAGATGTACTGATGATAACGGCCACCGTGGGTGATGCTGTTACCGACAAATACAACCCGGTCGCCCTGTTGGAAAGCGGGAATGCGCTGCGCCGCAGCAGAGAAACAACTACCGATCAGGCAGGTGCAAGCAATAATGTTGAAAAGTTTCATCCGATTATTTTATAAAATGTCAGTCGCGGTTTGTGTTACAATGCCTCTGTTGTGAAAGAAGAGGCCGGTAAACCACTGCCATTGAACAGCGTGCCCGGCGAGTCGTCGTAAAAAGCATATCTGGCCGCTACCGGTTTTTCGATCTCAGGGTTGGAAAGAACAACGTTGCCCTGCTCTATCACGGCGATCGCCGGCTTCCAGGATCCGTTGGCATCTTTCAGCTCGAAACCTTTCAGCGATTCGCCATCATACCGCAAGCCTTTATCCGCGTTGCTAAACGAGATAAGAACCTGGTTACCTTTCACCTGCATGCTTTTATATAAAGGGCCTGAGTATATAATGTCTTTTAATCCGTAGGTATGATGCAGTGCCCAAAGCGACAAGCGTTTGCCTACATCCTGTTTATTGGGAGGATGAATATTATCTGCTGTTCCGATATCAAGCGTCACCGCCATTCCTGTGTGAGGACTTGAAGCAAGCGTCCGCCTTTGTGCGTCTCTTAAAGCGCCGGCTTGCGTATGATCACCGGCGTAATTGAACGGTGCGATCTGTACATAATAAAAAGGAAATGGCTGACCCCAACGTTGCCTCCAGTCTGATATCATCAACGGAAACAGGCTTGCGTATTGTTTTGCCCTGCCCACGTTGGACTCACCCTGGTACCAGATGGCGCCCCTGATGGCATAGGGAATCAGCGGGGCGATCATGCCGTTGTATAACACGGAAGGCTGGTTGGGCCAGGTATTCAGTACCTGTGCGGGTTTTACAGCAGCCACTTTGTACAGCCACTCACCACTGAGGCTTTTACCGGTTTCGGCAGCCTGCGTGGCGGGATATATCTTCAGCTTCTCTTTATGTCCGTATAAGCCTCCCGTGCCACCATCATCGATGACGCAGATGCTGATCGTATTGGTACCCCCTTTCACGAGGTGGCCGGGAATGGTGTATTGACGCTCGGTTGCCCAGGCAAAACCACCGGTGGTACTATCGACCAGCATCCCATTGAAATAGGTGATATCGCGGTCGTCGATCGGGCCCAGATCCAGCTTCAGCTCTTTGCCGGCCCACTCCTGCGGAATATCAATCGTTCGCTTGAACCACACAATGGCATCAAGATCAGGCAGACCTGCGTTCTCCCAGAATGTAGGCAATTGCATCGGCTTCCAGCCGGCGTTATCATCCAGACTTATCTCTTTCCGATGCAGGTCGGACAAGGCTTTTTTCCAGGACAAGTTGCCGATGCTGTCGCTTCTGAGAATAGAGGTCATATTAGCGTTTACAGAATCGATCTGCGCGAGCTCTTTGTTGAAATCGCCCATCGTTTGCAGGGCAGATTTGCTGGTCCAGGCTTCGGCGATGGTTCCGCCCCAACTGGTGTGTATCAGCGCTACAGGCACTTTGAGGCGTTTGTATAATTCTCGGGCGAAGAAATAGGCGGTAGCGCTGAACGACCGGACGGACGAAGGATTACAGGAAGACCAGTTGCCGGTGACATCTTGTTTCGGACTGAAAGCAACCGCTTTCTGCACGGTGAACAGCCGGATATCCGGATAAGCTGCGTTGGCAATTTCAATAGCTGAATTTTTAATGGGATCAGTAGCCCAGCCTTCGACCGGCATTTCCATGTTGGATTGACCGGAACAGATCCATACTTCACCAATCAATACACCGTTGATTGTTTTTGTTTCGTTTGTTTTGATATTGATATGATAAGGTCCTCCTGCTTTGGGCGTTTCCAGTTTTACCATCCATTTACCATTTTGATCTGCGATACCGGTCACTTTTTTTCCTGACCAGCTTCCGGTGACTTCAACGCGTTGCCCGGGCGAAGCCCAGCCCCATAACGGAGCATCGGACTGTTGCTGCAGCACCATGCTATCGCTTATGATCGCGGGCAGTTGGAGCTGCGCGGAGGCGCTCATGCTGATGGCCAGGACGAGGCTGAATAAACCGTTTCTTTTCTTCATACTATTAGAGGTTGTGGTAGACACCTACGCATCTGTAAGGCAGCAACCGCAATGTACATGACACGCCAGTTGATTGTTACCGCCATCTCCCTGCGCAGGTGTTAAAAATATAAAGGGGCATAGAGGTAAATCCGGTGTTGCTGTACCTTATTACCAGATACCGAGTTAATATTTCAAAAGTACTTAGATGAACTTAAAATATACGATTGCCCTTGCTTTTCTTCTTTCCTGCCTTTCTGTAAACGCCAATGTAAAGCTTCCTGTATTGTTTCAAGATAACATGGTGCTGCAGCGCGATAAGCCCTGCAGTGTCTGGGGCTATGCCGATGAGCAGGAAAAGGTTACCGTCACATTTAAAGGCAAAACGTATCGTACCATGGCGAAAAACGGAAGGTGGAAGATCGCATTACCTGCGCAACCAGCCGGCGGTCCTTTTAATATATTAGTCTCCGGAAAAAATACGATCGAGCTGAACAACATACTATTTGGCGATGTATGGATCTGCGGCGGGCAAAGTAACATGCAGTTCTCTGTAAAAGAGTCAAAGCCTCAACCTGATACCGCCACTTTTAACAATGCCATGATCCGCCTGTTCAGCGTCGACATCGGAACCGATTTTGTGCCACAGGAAGACCTGAAAGGTGGCAGCTGGAAAGTGGCTACCCGCGAGCAGGTGAACGGATTCAGCGCGGTTGGCTTTTATTTTGGAAGTTACCTGCAATCCCACCTGGGCGTGCCTGTCGGCCTGATCAGCAGCAACCTGGGCGCTACCGCTATTGAAGAGTGGATGAGCAATCAGTCAGTAAAGACTCTGCCGCAGTTTGAATCATTTTACAACCGCTATCTGAAACCGTCTAAAAGCATGCAGGCCATGAAGGACGATTTTGAAAACATCCGCGAAGCCTGGAGCCGGGATTATTATCTGAAGGATGATCCCGGACTGGAACAGCAATGGTATCGGCCTGACACTGATATCAGCCACTGGCAGACCATGCACCAGCCTTCTCATTGGGAGGATCATGAGTTGAAGGATTTTGACGGATCGGTATGGTTCAGGAGAAGCTTCGATTCCCTGCCAAGAGATTTTTCAGGCCGGGCTACCGTCAGCCTGGGGCAGGTGGATGATTATAATATATGTTGGGTGAATGGCCACCAGGTTGGTGAAGGCTTTGGCAACATGAATATGTACACCTACACTGTGCCTGACAGCATACTGAAACCGCGCGATAATATCGTTGTGGTGCGCGTGTTTGATGCAGGTAGAAAAGGCGGCATGTATAATATGTTCTGGAGCCCGTTCTTTGCGGGCGAATGGAAATACTGCAAAGGCGTGAGCGTTAATGCATCGACATTTAAAAAGCCGCTTGTTCCTAATGCTTATATATTCGGCACGCCTACGATTTTATATAATGCCAACATTGCACCGCTGGCCCGTTTCGGGGTTAAAGGATTTATCTGGTACCAGGGCGAGGCCAATACCGGCCGTGCCGCTGAATACGCGCAGCTCCTGCCACTGATGATCACAGATTGGCGAAAGACGTTTCAACAGGGAGATCTGCCCTTCCTCGTCGTACAGTTGCCTAACCTGGGTAAAGCACCGGGTGAGCCGGAAAACAACGAGTGGGCGGAACTACGTGAAGCGCAGGCCACCGCACTGCAGTTGCCTAATACAGGCCTGGCGGTAACGATAGACCTCGGGGAATCGGATAATCTTCACCCGCGCAACAAGCTGGCGGTGGGCGAACGCCTTGCGATAACCGCATTAAGTAAGGCGTACCACATGGACTCGTTCACGACCAGCCCTTGTTTTAAAGCCATACAGGTTGTGGGCGACAGCGTTATTCTCCGCTTTGACAATGATCTGTTATGTAATAGTAAGGATGGCGTGATCAAAGGATTTGCGATGGCCGGACAGGATAGTGTTTTCCACTGGGCTGATGCGCAGCTGAAAGATGCACGCACGCTGGTCGTGCGCTGTTCCGGGGTGTCCGCACCGCTGGCAGTACGTTATCTCTGGTGCGGTCAACCGGTATCAGTGGATCTGTACCATCCCTCGGGGCTTCCTTTAGCGCCTTTCAGGACGGATCAATTTAAAGGCCTGACAACCGGCAAGACCTATCAATTTGAACCCTGATAATGGGTAGCTCGAAACGTTATAAAACGAGATTCCTCGACTCCGTTTCACTTCGCTCGGAACGACGGCGAGCAGAGGGATTCTTATACTCCGTCATTGCGACCGAACGAAATAAAATGGAGTGAGCGGAGCAATCTCCCGAAAAGAGATTCCTAACCGTCTGTACCTTCCCGGCGGGGGCTGCGCTGTGCTTCGTCGGAACAAATTGCAGAAATGAGTTCCGTTTTTAACGGTCAGACGGGGACCGTCAGACCGGGTCGCGGGGCAATTCGGAACGACGGCGGGCAGAGAGATTCTTATACTCCGTCATTGCGACCGAACGAAATAAAATGGAGTGAGCGGAGCAATCTCCCACAAAGAGATTCCTAACCGTCCGTACCTTCCCGGCGGGGGCTGCGCTGTGCTTCGTCGGAACAAATTGCAGAAATGAGTTCCGTTTCTAACGGTCAGACGTGGACCGTCAGACCGGGTCGCGGGGCAATTCGGAACTACGGAAACGTGGATATAAACAACCATCCTCTAATCCTCCAACGATACCGAGAACGGCGCTGCATCGGCGTCAATACCTCTTTGTTTGTTGGGCTGCGCACTCATTTCCAGCTCCAGCACGCCGCCATTGGCAATGTCGCTGTACCGGATCCAGTTCTTGTTATAAACCTGGTTATTCAGTTTAGCGGATTGGATATATACATTGGAATCACTGTTGTTGTTTGCGCGGATCTCAAACTGCTTTCCATTTTCGAGCGTGATGGTTATCTTTTTGAACATCGGACTTCCGATCACATACTGATCAGTTCCCGGACACACGGCATATAATCCCAACGCACTTAACACATACCACGAAGAGGTTTCGCCCTGGTCTTCATCGCCGGGAAACCCATTGGGCGTAGCATTGTAGATCTTCTTCATAATGGTTCTTAACTGCCGCTGCGACTTCCAGGGCTGGCCTGAGTAGTTGTAAAGATAAGCAGCATGTTGCACGGGCTCATTACCATGCGCATACTGACCCAAGCCTTGCAGGACCATTTCTTTCATCTCGTGGATCTCCTGTTTGTAAGACCCATATTTTACGGTATTGGGCGCCTTGAACAAACTATCCAGTTTGGCATTGAACCGGTCTTTGCCACCCATCAGGCGCATGAGGCCGTTGATGTCGTGAAATACGGACCAGCTCCACTGCCAGGGATTGCCTTCGGTGAACGGATCACCCCATTCCACCGGATCAAAATCTTCCGGCACCCAATTGCCTTCTTTATCGCGGCCTCTTACAAAGCCTACTGACGTATCAAAAACATACTGGTAATTGTAGATCTGCCTTTTGAAAATATCTTCATAAAACTGATGCCCGGTTACCTTTGCCAATTGATAGGCACACCAGTCATCATACGCATACTCCAGCGATTTGGCGCCGCTCTCAGAAACTTCCTTGAAAGGAATATAACCGAGGCTGAACCAATACTGATGCCCTTCCCTGCCGTTGGAACCACCCCAGGGTCCTTTGTTCGTGACCTCGTGGAGATAGGCTTTGAGCACTGCTTCAGGGTCGAAGTTGCGGATGCCTTTCATCCACGCATCGGTGAGCAGCGATATTGCATGATTACCGATCATCACGCCTGACATACCCGGATTTGACCAGGTCGGAAAAAAACCGGATTGTTGCTGGGCATCCAGCAAAGACTGCATGTAACGCCCCTGCATGGTGGGATGCAGGATATTGGTTAATGGAAACTGCGCGCGAAACGTGTCCCAGAAGCCGTTGTCCGTGTACATATACCCATCATGTATGGTACCGTCGTAGGGACTGAAATAATACGGTTGCCCATCTTCTTTAAGATCATAAAATTTATGGCTGAACAAATTGGCGCGGAATAAACACGAGTAAAAAGTGGCTTTATCTTCTTCTGATCCCCCTTCTACCTTCACGCGGCCCAACAATTCATTCCATACCCGATCGGCTGCCAGCTTTGTATCATTAAAGTTTTTAAAACCGCCAAGCTCCCGTTGCAGGTTTCGAATGGCCTGCTCCGGGCTGATATAGGATGAGGCGACCCGCACCTGCACTTTACTTCCTTTTTTGAACTGGAGGTAGGCGCCGCATTTTTCACCCTGCTGCGACAAACGCCCGGCGGACACGGTGTCTCCGGCTCCGCTCCAGGTACCGAATGCGGAAAAAGGCTGATCAAACTGTATCACAAAGTAATTCTTAAACTCTTGGGGAATGAAAGTCCCGTTCGTAACATAGCCCGTCAGCATGCGTTGCTCAGGCAGGACGGTCACGTCGCAGAATTTGGTGTAGCCGTCAAACACAAGGAAAGCTTTGTCATCCGGGAAGCTAAACCTCATGTGCGCGGCCCGCTCCGTGGGAGCGATCTCTGTCGTGATCCCATTCTGAAAAGTGACTTTATAATAAGAAGGTTTCGCCACTTCGTTTTCATGACGAAACGCCGAAGCCCGCTCCTCTTCTTTAACTTTCAGGGTTCCGGTTACGGGCATCAGCGAGAATACGCCATAATCCCCCATCCAGGGGCTGCACTGATGCACCTGCTGAAATCCCCTCATAGTAGTGGCGTCGTAAGTATACTTCCAGCCGTCGCCGTTCTTGCCGGTTTGGGGCGACCAGGAATGCACCGGGAACGGCAAAGCGATCGTGGGATAGACATTTCCGTAGGACAATCCCCAATTTGAATTGGTGCCCTGCAAGGTGCTTACATAGTCAACCAATTGCTTCTGCGCGGCCGCAGACAGGCTGAAAGCCATACACAACAAGGGTAAGGCGTTCTTGAATAAATTCCTCATATTTTAATTGATTGAAAAGTCAGAAACAGGCAGGTTGCTTTTTAAGATCTTCAGCGCTTTACTGATATGTTTTTCGACCGTGCTCACGGATATACCCATATGACCGGAGATGTCCTTGTAAGAAAGTTCCTCACTACGGCTTAAGAGGAACGCCGTTTTACATTTGTCCGGCAATGTGTCTATGGTCGACTGGATGCTGTAATTGAGGTCTTTCATCTCCAGGTCGTAGCAGTTATTATCTGCAGTAGCTGACGCATAGAAACTATTCATTTCCCTGCGATAGCTGCTCCTGACGCCCCAGGACCTAAATTCGTTAAGGATCCTGAATTTGATCGCTTTTGACAGGTAACTGCGAAGAGACACCTGTATATCGATCTGGTAGCGCCGGTGATACAGGTTCAGAAACAGCTCCTGTACGATGTCTTCGGCCACCTGCTGTGACTCAAGCATTTTCTCTGCTTTATCTTTTAACACGAGGCGATACCGCTCGTACAATTCATTGAACGCCTTATTGTCGTCCTTCTTTACCAATAGGAACAGTTCTTCATCAGGCAACTGATGGTAGTAATTATCAATTTTAATCATAGCAATCGATTTAGTGGGTCGAAACAATCGTTATTTTTTTCCAGGTACAATGTTCCCTCTCTTGCTGAACATAACATGACTTTTTTGTTTCATTAATCTCCTTAATTGTTTCATTTTCCCTTTTTTCCAGTGGCGGGATGAAGACAATGCGTGATTATTTATGTATTTTGTCTGCCAGATTAAGTCATATGAGAGCAAAGCTTTTGGCATGGATCCTCCTCTCGTTGTGCAGTATCGGGAGCGCCTCTTCACAATCTTATTATTTCACGCACTACCAGGTCGAAGACGGGCTTTCGAATAATGCCGTCCTCTGTATGATGCAGGATAAACTGGGCTTTATGTGGTTCGGCACCAGGGATGGGTTGAATCGCTTTGACGGCCTTTCTTATAAGATCTTCCGGAACGACCCGATGGACTCGACTACGATTGGCAGTAATGCGGTAGTGGCGTTGGCCGAAGCTGACGATAAAAAAATATGGGTCGGTACAGAAAAAGGGTTGTACATATTTGATGAGCTCACTGAAAAATTCAGCCAGTTGGAGCTGGCGGGAAACGGCGCCATCCAGGCCGTAACGATTTCGGGCGACAACGTTTTCTACATCAACATGTATGTGGTGTATAGTTACAACATGAAAACCCGGCAACTCGGTCATTATGATTTCCCTAAAGAAGTCACCGCTTTTACGTTATCTAAGAACAATGAGCTGTGGATCGCCACAGCAACGGGGCTGGTCGCGCGCTACAATAAGATGAGCCGGAATTTTGATCACGTATATGACCTGTTCAGTCAGTCCAAAGCCATTGTGTCCCGGTCCATCCAATCGATCTGCGAAACCGGCGACGGCCGGTTCCTGGTAGGCACTTCGAATGAAGGACTTAAATGGCTGGACAGCCGCCACTCGACTTACAAAAACATGCTTACCCACAACGCGGACGGGACGGACATCACCGTGATGGACATCCTGAAAACCGCACCGAATGAATACTGGATCGCCAGCCAGACCGGTATCTACATCATTGATCTATCTACCGGCCGTTATAACTATGTCGGCAAAAAATATGAAGACCCCTACTCGCTGTCTGATAACATTGTGCAGTCGCTGTTTATGGATAGCCAGGGAGGGATCTGGGCCAGTACTTATTTTGGAGGCATCAATTATTTTTCACAGCAGCAAATGGCGTTTAAGAAATACTTTCCTAAAACCAGCGGCAGTTCTATCAGCGGCTACGCGGTAGGCGAGATCAGGCAGGATCAGCATGACATGCTCTGGATCGCTACTGAAAATGCAGGCCTTAACAAACTCAATCTTTCTACCGGCTCGTTTACCAACTTTAACCCGGCGGATAAAAAGGAAACGATCTCTTATTCGAATGTGCAAAGCTTGCTGGTGCACGGCGACTCTTTGTGGGCGGGCACTTATCTCCATGGCCTGGACCTGCTGAACCTGGATGGCCGGCGATTGCACAACTACAATACCCTGGAAAGCTCGATAGGCAGCAACTATGTAGACGCACTCATTTATACCCAAAAGGGAAAGATCATTGCCGGTACCGATAAAGGGGCTTTTATGTATTCCCCGCGGCGAAACGCTTTCGAACAGATCCAGGCACTTCCAAAGACTTTTTACCGCGCCCTGCGCCAGGATGCCAACGGCTATATCTGGTGCGGCACTTATGGCAACGGTTTTTTTAAATATGATCCGGAACGGCATACAGCCAGGCAATATTTTTTTTCGATCCATAACAACCGGAGCATTGCATGCAATACCATTAATTACATTCACACCACCGATCACCTGGTATGGTTCGCTACGGAAGGCGGTCTTTGCCGGCTGAACACCCGCAACAGCACGGTCAGGATCTTTACGACAAAGGACAACCTTCCGGCCAATGTGATCTATACGATCCTGGAAGATGATGAGAAGAACCTTTGGCTGAGCACCTCGAAAGGCCTGGTTCGCTTTACACCCGCCAATAACCAGGTAAAGATCTTCACGAGGTCGCGGGGTTTGCTGACCGATCAGTTCAATTACCGTTCGGCATTTAGAGACAACAGAGGCTACATGTATTTTGGCAGTGTAAAAGGGCTGATCAGCTTTCACCCGGATTCGATTCCGCTGCCCAGCTACTCCCCTCCCATCTACATTACCGGATTCCAGATCTACAATGAAGAGCTTCCCATCAATCAAAACCATTCACCACTTACGGCTTCTATCCTCTATACAAAAGATATACAGCTCAACTATAATCAATCCACGTTCAGCATTGATTTTGCCGCACTGGATTACAACGCGCCTTCGAGCATCCGGTACGCTTATAAAATGATCGGACTGGATAACAACTGGAACTACCTGCTGAGCAACCGCAAAGCGTATTATACGGAACTGCCTCCCGGCAAGTACACCTTCATCGTGAAGATCATGATGGATACGGATGACGTTGCGGGCAACCTCGCGCGTTTAAACATAGAAATACTGCCTCCTCTGTGGCTGACATGGCAAGCCTATGTGGCTTATACATTGTTCTTGCTGCTGGTGACCTTCCTGGTGATCCGCTTTTTTTCTAACCGGGCTAAAGAACGCCAGAAAAGAAGACTGGAGAAAATGGCTTTCGAAAAGGAGAAGGAACATTATGAAGACAAGATCGATTTCTTCACCAACGTAGCGCATGAGATCAAAACACCACTGACGCTGATCAAGGGCCCGATGGAAAATATTATGGACGAAGTGGATGAATCGGCCCCGATCACGAAAAACCTCCACCTGATGAGCCGTAACGCAGACCGGCTCATGCACCTGGCTAACCAGATACTTGATTTCAGGAAAATAGAAATGCACGGCTTTCACGTCAACTTTGACCGGGTGCATATTTCCGAGCTACTCGGCGATATTACTTCCCGGTTCAAGCCGATTGCGGATCATCATCAGCTGAACTATACCGTGGACCTGGCAGACGACATTGTGGCGCTGGCAGACGAAGAAGCCCTGAACAAAATATTCAATAACCTGATCGATAATGCGGTGAAGTATGCACAAAGCTTTGTAACAATTACTTTGACTGATGCGGAAGATGAAAACTACTACCTGGTGCGGTTTGTCAACGATGGATTCATTATTCCGGCGGAAGACCGCGACAAGATATTTGAAAGCTTCTACCGGATCAAAGACACGTCAGGCCAGGCGGGCACGGGCATCGGGCTGGTGCTGAGCCGTACGCTGGCCGAAATGCATAACGGCAGCCTCACTGTGGATCCGCTGGAGACCGACAAAAACGTATTCCGGCTGCTGCTTCCTTTAAACCCTAAAACCAAATCTCCGTGAAACCCGTGATATTATTAGTTGAAGACAACAGGGAAATCCTGGATTTTATAGAAAGTAATCTTTGCGATACGTATGAGGTTAAGAAAACCGTGAACGGGCAGGCGGCGCTTGAAGTGTTGCGAAGGGAGGTGATTGACCTGATCGTGAGCGACGTAATGATGCCGGTGATGGACGGCTTTGAACTCTGCCGGATCATCAAGTCGGATGTGGAGCTGAGTCACCTTCCCTGCGTGCTGCTGACGGCAAAAAATACGCTGAAAGCAAGGTTGCAGGGACTGGAGCTGGGCGCGGATGTGTATATTGAAAAGCCCTTCTCTCCTAAGCATCTGAAGATGCAGATCGCGAGCTTACTGGCGAACCGCAACAAGATCAAAGATTACTTTGCTAATTCGCCGGTGGCACAACTGAAGTCAATTGCTCACACAAAGGCCGATGAAAAATTCCTGGAAACCGTCAACCAGATCATCGAAGAACACCTGCAGGAACAGGAGCTGGATGTAGACCGGCTGGCCCGCTACCTCAACATGAGCCGCACGACCTTCTACCGGAAGATCAGCGCCATTTCGGATCTGACGCCGAACGACCTGATCAACCTGACGCGATTGAAGAAAGCTGCAAAGCTGATGGGCGAAGGACATAATATCAACGAGGTTTCAGAAATCGTGGGCTACAACTCGCCAAAGATCTTTAGCAAGAACTTTGAAAAGCAGTTCGGCATGGTCCCTTCGGAATTTATCGGCAAACACCTTAGAAAGTAGGTACGCCCAACCCATTATTGGTGTATGAAGAACCCTGCCGCGCCTGATCCCGTCCGTAGCGGCGCGGCGGGTACAGGCGGGGCATCCCCGATCTGACGTAAAGGCACTAGAATAAGCCTAGCGAGATCAATTTGATTCCGACTGATCTCCTGATAAAAATCATAAGGCATCAACAGTTGACTTTTTGGGCATCAGCTGGCTCTCACCCCACCAAAATCACATTAAATTTTTATTTAATTTTAAGTATCTTAGCAGCTAATGGAAACTATACACTTAGCTGCACATTTGCTTGACCAGGATGCTGCCCTTTCTTTTGTCCCGCCAATTGTTCACAGCACGATCGGGCAGGTCCATCTGATCGCTGCCATCCTTTCTCTGGTATTGGGCGTTATCGTGCTCGTGAAAAGAAAAGGTACCCGATCGCACCGGGTTTTAGGGTATTTATACCTTGCGAGTATGGTGGTCGTCAACGTGACTTCGTTTAAACTATTCGGATTATTTGGAGGCTTTGGTGTCTTTCACGTGTTCGCGCTCATCAGTCTGGCCACAGTCACCGCGGGCATGCTGCCTATGTTTCGAAGGAACAAAAAGATCGTTACCCATTATAGCTTCATGTTTTGGAGCGTGGTGGGCTTATACAGTGCGTTTGCCGCTGAGATCTTTACGCGCCTACCTTTGCTGGTACTGGATGAGCATGGCGAACCTGCCACGATATTTTACAAGCTGGTGGGCGTCGCTGTCCTGA
This sequence comes from Niabella sp. ZPM-14, assembly GCF_055693045.2. Classification (NCBI taxonomy): domain Bacteria; kingdom Pseudomonadati; phylum Bacteroidota; class Chitinophagia; order Chitinophagales; family Chitinophagaceae; genus Niabella; species Niabella sp. ZPM-14. The sequence continues at coordinate 117,788 of NZ_CM181148.1, read as the reverse complement.
TTGTACTGATGGTCGGCGCTTACCTGTTTCTGAGGCTGCGGCCAGGCTGGGACCGGCATCACACATCGTAGCAGATCTTACCGGGTTTGAGAACGGCGTAAAAAAAATTGGTTCCCGTTAAAACGGGAACCCTTTTTCAAAACTAACACTTATGAGAAAATTTACCTATACATCAAAAATATCAGTTTTATTTAATATATCAAGATATTTTTAATTTTAATTGACGAAGGTATAAGCCACGCCCTTCTTGCCTGCCCGGCCGGTGCGACCGATGCGGTGCACATAAGCTTCAATGGTTTGCGGCAGCTGAAAGTTGATCACATGCGTCACATCCTGCACATCGATCCCTCTCGACGCCACATCTGTTGCAATCAGGACGCGGGTTTGGCCGGTCTTGAATTGCTGAATGGCTTTGGTACGGTAATTCTGGGACTTGTTGCCATGGATCACATCGGATTTGACACCTCTTCCCGTTAATTGCTTATTGATCTTATCAACCGTTCTTTTTGTTTCGGCAAACAGCATCACCTTGTCAAAATCGCCGCTGTTCAGGAGCTTCACAAGGACATCCATTTTATCTTCATGAGGAGCCAGTGTCAGGATATTCTGCTCGACATTGTTGCTGGCGCCGGAACCACTATTGGTGTTGATCACGAGCGGATCGGTAACGATATCGCTGATGAGTTTTTGTTGTGAAGCGTTCATGGTAGCCGAGAACAACAAGGTCTGGCGGCGCTGTGAGGTATGTGCTACAATGGTTTTAACATCGTGGATAAATCCCATATCGAGCATCCTGTCAAACTCGTCGAGTATCAATACATCGATCGTATCCAGGTACAAGGCCCTTCTGTTCACCAGGTCGATCAAACGGCCAGGTGTGGCGATGAGCAACTGATTCTTTTTTGAAAGCTGGCTCATATCCCGGTTGATGCTGGTGCCCCCGATGAAACAAGCCGAACGGAAATTCATGCCTGCAGTGAGTAACCTGAATTCTTCCGCCACCTGTTGCGCCAACTCCCTAGTGGGCACTAATACGAGTCCCGTCTGACGACCGTCTTCCAATAACTGCTCAATAAAAGGCAGCAGGAAGGCGCCTGTCTTACCGGTTCCCGTAGCAGCAATGCCGATCACATCGCGGCCTTCGATCAAGGCCTGTATCGCTTGTTCCTGTATTTCCGTGGGATAAGTGTATCCCTTCCGCATTACATTTTTTTTGAGCAACGGATGAATATTCATGTCGCTAAAAGCCACTGATGGTTGAAAGGCTTCCGGCTTTTCGATGGCAGATCGAAAAGGCAGTAAGCGTGGATCAATGGTGGTCATTTTCTTTTTGCCCGATGGTCGGGGCGCTCTGTTTTGTCTTTGTTTTTTTATGATGTATGTCATCAGTTAATTTTTTAAATGTTTTGAATTGTTGTAAGGCGAAGCGCTATGGTTGAGCCGCTTCACGTAAATCGCCGGCCTGTTGGATCAGGCCATTTTACCGAGTTTGCGTAGCATCAGTCCATGGCTTTTCAAAGCGGAGAAGAAACTTGGGTAGCTGTAGTATGGAATACCAAACTCCTCTGTGGTTTGTCTGACAATCGGCGCCAGATGCCGGTAGTGTACATGAGAAATATGTGGAAAGAGATGGTGTTCTACCTGGTAGTTCAATCCTCCGATCAGCCAGGAAAACAGCCTGCTCCGAGGTGCAAAATTACAGGTCGTAGACAATTGATGTACCAATCGCTCATGCTCCAGGTGTCCGCCACCGTCGGGCAACGGATAAGAGGTATCGGGCATCACGTGGGCCGTCTGGAATATCAGTGAGATGCAAAGACCCGTCACAAAATGCATACTTAAAAATGCAAGAATAGTGATCCATGCCGGAAAAGCCGTGAGCAGCAGGGGCAACACGAGCACATAGGAAAAATATACGAGCTTCCAGAAGATGACTTTCCACAGCAGACGGCGATAAGTGGCGCTGTCTTTGATGAGCCCCATTTTTTTATACCGGTTCAGCCGGATAAAATCTTTGCTGGTGATCCAGGAAATGGTCGAAAGACCGTAAAAGAACCATACATAATAATGCTGAAAGGAATGCAGCCGGTTTTTCCTGGCGTGGGGCGAAAACCTCAGAAAGAAAGGCGCATTGATATCATCGTCGTGCTCATCGATATTGGTAAAACTGTGGTGCAATACATTATGCTGCAGCTTCCAGACTTCATCGCTGGCACCAATGAGGTTCATGGTGTATCCCATCCATTTATTGACACGCTTATGTTTGGAGTAAGAACCATGCAGAGCATCGTGCATAATGCCCATGCCGATGCCGGCCATTCCGAAGCCACTTAATATAAAGAGCGAAAATAGTTGCCATACCTGATCAATGCCGCCAAAGCTGATCAGCGCAAGCGGTATAAAATAGAGCGATAGCATCAGGATCGTCTTGAATACCATAGCCCTGTTGCCAAACCGGTTTTTACCGTTCACTGTGAGATAGGACGCAACACGACTTTTTAATGTAGTAGAGAAATCAGCACCTACCGATTTCTTAAAGGATAACTTTTTAATAGGAGAATAATTTGATAAATAATAATGATTACTGCCAGGAAAAGTGTCTGGGTTTTCTAGTAAAGCAGCAACTTATTACAAAAAGGAAGTATCAGGGAAAGGAAATCGACTGGAAGCGACTTAATACTTATTGCAATCTGCAACACACTTTGAAAAGAGGTTCCATTAAACTACTGAACCGAGCAGCAAAGGTAGTTGATTTAACCCGTAATGCGCGTGCTTATTTATACAAACCTACGAATTAACAAATGTTTTCCATATAAGGACAAGCGGAGTGCATACATTTTTATCCCGGGCGTTGTTTCAACTTTTTTCATGATGGGAAAGGGATGGAGCCGGATCATGTGTGACAATAAGAGCGATATTTCATGCCGGTCTTTATGACTTCAGCGGCCCCGGACTCATTCCTGGCGCTGGTAGCGCTTTCCAATCCGATGATTTGATTGGTACTTGCGTACAGGAACGGTCAGACGGAGACCGTCAGACCGGGTTAGGATATTATTTGAAATGTTCTGCTGAATAATATTCAAAAGGTTCAACAACTTCCTACTCTGCGTGCTTTGCCAACAAATCTTTGTGGTAAAAAAGCACATAAAAGAAAAAATGTTATGCACCCGACAAGCCGTTACGCATTTAACACGAACCAGAATCGGCTTCCCGATCCATAGTCACTATGAACGCCGATCCGCCCGCCTTCTGCTTCGATAAACTCCTTGCTGATGCTGAGCCCCAGGCCTGTTCCTTCTTTCTGCGAACCCGGTATCCTGAAGTATTTGTCAAAGATCCTGTCGACATATTCAGGCGCAATGCCTCTTCCTGAATCAATCACGCTACATTTCACCATAGCTCCTTCTTTAACTACTTTGATAATCACTGAAGCGTCCTCGTAAGAATAACGGATGGCGTTCGACAACAGGTTATTCAACACCCAGGAGGTTTTTTCCTTATCGGCCATCACGGCCGGCAAATCGCTTTCAAGTTTTTTTTCGATGTGGATCTGCTTTTGATCTGCAGCCGCTTTATTGGCGCTGACCGCATAGTCAACGATCTCCTGAACAGACACGGGTTCAATGTTCAGCTGGATGAGGCCGCTTTCCAGCTGTGTCATATTCAGCAGCTCGCCGGTTATCTTCAACAGGCGTGCGATGTCTTCGTGAATGCCGGTTACCAGCTTGCCCTGTTCTTCATTCAGCTCGCCGACATTCTTGTTTTGCAGGAGTTGAAGGCCCATTTTAATAGAAGAAATGGGCGTCTTCAACTCATGCGATACCGTAGCAATAAAATGGGTTTTGGCAGAATCCAGTTCTTTATAGGGCGTCACATTGCGCAACACGATCACATCGCCGATATGCCGCTCTTCTGTTTCGCCGGTCGGCACGATCTTGATGGGCACCATATCCTTTTCAAAATAACTTTCTTTATTATCTGCGTAGATCTTCATCGGTTGGTGATTCGATCCCTGCTCTTTGAAGACATCGCGGATCAGCGCCTGCACCAGTTCATTCTGAGCAGCTACTTCGCGAATATTTTTACCAACGACATTCGTGTTGAGCAGTCCGGTAACCTGTGCGGCAGTAGTGTTGATAAAAAGGATCTTCTGCTCTGCATCGAGGCCGATCACCGGGTCTTTCATGTTGTTGATCAGCGCTTCGATGCGCTTCTTTTCCATCATTAGTTTTTCGAGATTGCCAGCCCGGTATTCTTCGAGCTTTTCGGCCATCACGTTAAAAGCTGCAGCGAGCTCGCCAAATTCGTCGTGTTGTTCAAAATGAACCCGCCGTGAATAATTCTGTCCCGCAATGTCTTTGATGCTGGTCGTAAGCTCCCTGATGGGATTGGCAATATTTCCGGGAAGGTTAAAGGAGATCGTTAATGCGATGATGAAGCAAATGGTACCGATCACTGCGATCCAGAAAACTGAGGCAGCTGCTGTGTGCTGCGCCAGCACGCTCTTCTGTTGAATGGCTTGCATGTTCAGCAAAATAATATTGGCGATATCCCTGGTGAGGGCCTGTCTCGACGCAGTGTCTTTCGGCATCAGGGTAAGCTGCTTAAAATCCATTTCCAGCTTTTCGGTAAGCGCCCGCTCTCCGGGTTCCGTGATGTTCGCTTTTTGTTGAGCAAGGCTCTTCCTGAATTGACCGGCGTTCGCGGGTACGCTGATGTCTTCATTTACCGCAAGGATCATCTGGCGGCAATAATCGACCGTCTTATAATTATCGACCAGGATATTTTTAGTATCGCCGGATAACCGGTTGACAAAAAAAACGCTGAGAGTGGTCATCAGCAGCACCATCGCAAACAGCGCGCCGACACCCCATAAAAGTTTTGCTTTAATTTTCATTGCTTCAACTTAAAATCACCAGGTCAATGTCACTGGCAGACATCTTCTTAAGCAGTTCATTAAATACATTGGTGGCCAGGATGATGCGGATCAGATTGAGGTGCGGCTTGCCAATGCAGATGGTCGTGATCTTTCTGACCTCACATTGTTCCATGATCACTTTGGAAATGTTCGCCCCTTCTTCTTTAATAATCTCAGCGCCTAACTCCGTAGCCAGTTTGAAATTATTAATCAGGTGCCGTTGTTTATCCAACGCAATGCGACTACTGCTTTCGGAAGGCGTCTGAACATAGAGCACGTACCAGCGGCTGTTATAATAATTGGCCAGCCGGGCGGTCTTGCGGATCACTTTCTTCGCCGTCTTGTCGTTAGAGCTGATGCAGGCCAGGAACTTTTCGCGCTTTCCCGAATGCGCAAGCGTGATTTCCGTGTCTACCTTCCGCTCCACCTGTGAAGCTACTTCCTTCAGCGCCAGTTCGCGCAGCTGCAGGATATGTTCGTTCCTGAAAAAGTGATTGAGCGCCGTCTCGATCTTACCCGGCTCATAGATCTTACCTTCTTTCAACCGGGTGATCAGTTCGTCAGCCGGAAGATCAATATTCACCACCTCATCGGCTTTGGACAATACACCGTCCGGGATACGCTCTTTCACCTCTACGCCCGTGATCGCTCGCACTTCTTCGTTCAGGCTTTCGATATGTTGTATATTGACTGCACTGATCACATTGATGCCTGCTTCGAGCAGTTCCATCACATCCTGCCAGCGCTTTTTATTCTTGCTACCTTCGATGTTTGTGTGTGCCAGCTCATCAACGATGACCACCTCGGGACGCAGGCTGATGACGGCCTGCGTATCCAGCTCTTCCAGTTCCTTTCCTTTATAGAACAGCTTCCTGCGCGGTATTACCGGTAATCCTGCCAGGAGGGCCTGCGTTTCACTGCGGTGATGGGTTTCAATATAGCCGATCTTGACATCGATCCCGTTTCTCATCAATGTATGTGCTTCCTGGAGCATCCGGTACGTTTTTCCGACACCGGCGCTCATGCCGATATAGATCTTGAATTTACCGCGCCTTGATTTTTTAATCAGGTTGATAAACTCGCCGGCCGGTGCTGTCGTTTCTGTATTTCTATTCTGATCGTGCATATAAGAACGCTAAATGAATGTCAATGAAAAAACGGCTCCGGCGAAACCTCCATGCTCCATGGCAATGATAAAATAAGGGCGATCGGGTCTCATTTACCTGAACAAATCTACACATTTGACCCTATCATTAAAAAGAAATGGCCAGCGCTGTTGTGAGCGATAAGTTGTTATTTACCGCACGACCCGCCCTTTGAAAGACCGGATCTTTTGAATAAAAGCCCCTGCACTCGGTTCTCCAGACCACGTTGGTCCGCACGTTGTAATCGTAGTTAAGCGCGTATCCCCAGGTTTTGAAACCGTTGGGCGTCTCCGTCGCGATGATGACTCCGTGTTCATCCTCGTAATACTCGGCCCGCGCAGTGATGTCATGTTTTATTCCGGCTTTGAATCTTGCGATCAACACCGGTGCATACCAGGCGTTATAGGATTTACTGCCTTTCGATCTTTGTTGAGCCCCTATATCAAATCCTGCGGTCAAGCCCCAACGGCCGGATAACCGGAACACGCCATACAGATTATGAAAGTAGCGCATCTGCCGGGCGCTGTCCGGTTGATCGTTGCCGATAAAGGAACTGCTGTTGAGCGTTATTTTTTCATTGGGTTGAAACGTCACCTGGTGACCAAAAGCAGGGGAATTATTACCCTCTGCCCTTTGGATCCTTTGCCATCCGTTTAATAACAGGCCGCTGAATAGCCATTGCCCGTTATCACTGGAGTAAGACAGCCGCGCGCCTGTTTCGTAGTAGGGCGAGTTGTCGGCTATAATACTGCGGGTCAGGGTCCAGTTGTCCTTGCCGATCGCACTTTCAAAACCGATATGCGACGGAAAGATACCTGCATCAATCCAGAGCTCTTTGGCCCCGGAAAGTTTCACACCGGCGTTGGCCTCAAATATATTTTTAAGCACCCCTGCCTCGGCCGCATAATTGGCATTCATGTAGGTTCCCGCGGCAAGCGCCAGGTTCGCTCTTACGCCCGCCTGCCGGTAAGCCACTTTTATGAGGCCCAGGTTCAGGTTCACTTCGTTGTGCCGGTTGTGGGAATACATAAAGGCCGGGCGGGTATGCGCAGAAGGGCGGCCTAAGTCATACGTATAGTATCCTTCGAGGTAACCGCTAACGGTTAAGGGTGTGCCCGCGGGATCGTCTTGCGCCAACCCGTCCAATCCTGCCAGCAACAAGCCGGCTATCCATAGTATTTTCATTGTTTTTGTTGTATTAATGATGAGCGAATGTTGCCTGACGTTCGCTTCATGCGGGATAGCGATGCTTCAATCATTTTGGAATTGAACATGCCTTACTTCATCTGATCCAGGGCTATATTAAGTTTTAACACGTTGACCCTTTCCGTTCCGAATAAGTCCAGCAATGGTTTTTCTGCGATTTTTGAAATTAATTGATAGACCCGTTGTTCGTCCAGGCCACGCACACGTGCCACCCGTTGTACCTGCACGCGGGCAGCTGGCAGGGAGATATGTGGATCCAGCCCGGAACCGCCGGCGGTTACGAGATCGGAAGGAATATCTGCCTTGCGGATACCCGGATGATGAACCAGGAAAGTGTCAATGCGTGCCTGCACGGTGGCCAGGTAATCGGGATTGGACGGCCCTTTGTTACTACCGGCCGCCGCGGCCGCATTATAATCAACGGCTGATGGCCTGGACCAGAAATAATTATCGCTCGTAAACTTCTGCCCGACATGGGTATAAAACTTTTGACCGTTGTAAAAGATCGTATCGCCGCCGCCCTTGCCGGGTGTTAATTGAGCAAGGCCCAAAATGATCCATATATAGATGCCGCAGAAAAAGACCAGGCATACCAGGGTGAGCCTGATGGCCGGAATGATATGTTGTTTCATTTGTTTATTTTTTTGTGTTACGTGTCCGGACGAATTATTGCAGAAGAGGCTTGTGCGGCCGGACGCGGGAAATTATTGAACAAAAAGGGTTACGATCATATCGATCAGTTTGATGCCGATAAAGGGAATAAGGATACCGCCTAAACCGTACAGCAATAAGTTTCTTCTTAACAGGGCGCTTGCGCCTATCGGCTTGTAAGACACCCCTTTTAACGCCAGCGGGATCAGCACCGGAATGATGACGGCATTGAAGATGACGGCTGAAAGGATCGCAGTTTCAGGCGAATGCAGCTGCATGATGTTTAACCCTTGCAAGGCCGGTATGGATGCAATGAAGAGGGCTGGTACGATGGCAAAATATTTGGCAACATCATTGGCGATGCTAAACGTGGTCAACGTACCTCTTGTCATGAGTAATTGTTTCCCGATCTCTACCACTTCGATCAGCTTGGTCGGATCGTTGTCGAGGTCTACCATATTACCGGCCTCCTTGGCTGCCTGGGTGCCGCTGTTCATCGCTACGCCCACGTCGGCCTGGGCCAGCGCCGGCGCGTCGTTGGTGCCGTCGCCCATCATAGCCACCAGGCGCCCTTCGGCCTGTTCCTTCCGGATATAGTTCATCTTATCTTCCGGTTTAGCTTCAGCAATGAAATCATCCACACCCGCTTTTGCAGCGATATATTTTGCAGTCAGCGGATTGTCGCCCGTTACCATGACGGTTTTAATGCCCATTTTGCGAAGCCGGTCAAAACGCTCCTGTATGCCAGGCTTGATAATGTCCTGCAATTCTACCACGCCCATCACCACATCATTTTCCGACACGACCAGGGGCGTTCCGCCATTGCTGGCAATGGCCTTCACTTTTTCAATCACCTCTCCCGGAAAATAGTTGCCGGCTTGCTCTACCTGCTGCCGTATGGCATCTGACGCACCCTTGCGGATCCTGGTATTTTCATAATCGATACCTGAGCTGCGTGTCTCCGCCGTGAAAGGGATGTAGCTGGCGCCGGGTGTCGGGTACTGACCGGGATCCATACCGGCCAGCTCAATAATCGACTTTCCTTCCGGCGTTTCGTCTGCTACCGAGCTCAACACCACAGCTTTGATGAACTGGTCGTGGGACACACCATTGACCGGATGAAAATGAGTAGCCTTCCTGTTACCGATGGTAATGGTACCCGTTTTATCCAGCAAAAGCACATCTACATCACCCGCGGTTTCGACGGCTTTACCGCTTTTGGTAATCACATTGGCCCGCAAGGCACGGTCCATACCAGCTATGCCAATAGCAGAAAGCAAGCCACCGATGGTAGTGGGTATCAGGCAGACAAATAAGGATATGAAAGCAGCAATGGTGATGGGCGTTTTTGCATAATCTCCAAAAAGCTGTAAGGTCACGGTGACGATAATGAATACGAGCGTGAACCCTGCCAGTAAGATCGTCAGCGCAATCTCGTTGGGCGTCTTCTGCCGTGAAGCGCCCTCAACTAAGGCAATCATCTTGTCCAGGAAACTTTCACCCGGCTCGGTGGTCACTTTCACTTTGATCTTATCTGACAGCACTTTGGTACCACCCGTCACACTGCTTTTATCCCCACCCGCTTCCCGGATCACCGGCGCGCTTTCGCCCGTGATCGCGCTTTCATCGATTGTAGCTAAACCTTCGATGATCTCGCCGTCGGAAGGTATGATATCACCGGCTTCACAAAAAAATACATCTCCCTTTCTGAGCCGGGAAGAAGGGACAATGGTGACTTCGTTTACATAACTGTCTCCTACCGGCTGTATCCACCTGGCAGGGGTTTCTTCCCGGGTACGGCGCAGGCTGTCGGCCTGGGCTTTTCCCCTCGCTTCAGCGATAGCTTCTGCGAAATTGGCAAACAGCAAAGTGATCAGCAACACGGCTGTTACTACAATGTTGTAGGTGAGGCTTCCCTGGTTGCTCTGCCCGGAAGCGATCCACACACAAACACCGGTCATGACGAGCGTGCCCACCCATACGGTAAACATGACGGGGTTGCGAAACATTTTGGCGGGGCTTAGTTTGATAAACGACTGTTTCAGCGCTTCTTTCAACAGGCTACCCTGAAACAAATGATGGTTTGTCTTCATTTTAATGGCTTAATAAAGTGAGAAATATTCTGCGATAGGCCCTAATGCTAAAGCAGGGAAAAAGGACAAGGCGGCCACAATGGCGATCACCGCGAAGATCATCAGCCCAAAGGTGGGCGTGTCCGTTTTAAGCGTGCCGGCGCTTTCAGGGATATATTTTTTAGAGGCCAGGCTTCCGGCTATTGCGATCGGCCCAATGATGGGCAGGTATCGGGCGAGCATCATCACTACGCCGCAGGCAATGTTCCAGAACGGCGTATTGTCGCCCAACCCTTCAAAGCCGCTTCCATTGTTAGCAGCAGAGGAAGTAAATTCATACAACATCTCGGTGAACCCGTGATAATCCGGGTTGTTGAGCCAGCCTGCGTATGCTTGGGGATTGCTTGTATATAAATGACTGGCGATGGCGGTACCGGCCAGGATCAGCAACGGGTGAAGCAGCGCAATGATCATAGCTATTTTCATTTCTTTTGCTTCGATCTTCTTGCCCATGAATTCAGGCGTGCGCCCGACCATCAGCCCGCTGATAAATACAGCCAGTATGATAAAAATGTAAAAGTTCATCAGGCCGACGCCTACGCCGCCGTAGAAACAGTTGACCATCATCCCGAGCAGTTGATTCATACCGCTCAGCGGCATAAAGCTGTCATGCATCGCGTTCACGCTGCCGGTAGAAATGACCGTGGTGGCAATACTCCAGTAAGCAGCAGCCACAGGCCCGAAACGGACTTCTTTGCCTTCCATGTTTCCCATCGGCTGGGCAATGCCCAACCGGGCGATAGCGGGGTTGCCGCCAGCTTCCTGAAGAATGGTTGGAATGACCAGCAGCAGGAAACCAAGCGTCATCACACCAAACACCATCCAGGCGAACCTTTTTCTTTTTAACACATACCCCATCGAAAAAATAAGTGCCAACGGAATGATCATCTGCGCGACCATCTGTATGACATTGGTTGCATAACCGGGATTCTCGAGCGGATGGGCTGAATTAGGTCCGAAGAAACCACCACCATTCGTACCGAGATGTTTGATGGCAACAAATGCGGCCACGGGCCCACGGCTTACGTGCACGGTGTCGCCCTGCAGATTTGTAATGGTATCCTTTCCCGCAAAGGTCATCGGCGTACCGTTGCATAACAACAGGATGGCGGTGATCAACGCGATCGGAAAAAGAATACGTGTACAGGTTCGCACAAAAAAGAAGTAGGCATTACCCAGCTTCGTGGTGGTACGCTCCTTCATCGCTGTGAACAAAACGGCGGCTATCGATATACCGCTGGCCGCACTGATGAACTGGAACAGCATCAGCGTCAGTTGTCCGAAATAGGACATGCCTGTTTCGCCTGAATAGTGCTGCAGATTGGTATTGCAAATAAAACTGGTGACGGTGTTAAAAGCCAGATCGGCGCTCATCGAAGGGTTGCCATCGGGATTAAGTGGCAGCCAGCCCATGTTCATTAACACCAACATGCCGAGTAAGAACCAAACCAGGTTGATCGTAAGTAAGGAAAGCAGGTGCTGTTTCCAGGACATTTCCCTGATGGGATCAACACCGGCCAGCTTATAAAATGCCAGGTCAACCGGGTTGAATATCCGGTCGGGCCATGTTGGTTCGTTGCTGAAAACTTTCCCGATGTACCGGCCTAAAGGCACAGCGATGGCGATCGCCAGGGCATACATCAGGATCACTCCAAGGATCTCTGTATTCATTTGTTATTGTTTGAACTTTATTGATGGTTGCGAACCGGTACATGAGCGCACCGGTCATGTCAGAACTTTTCGGGGTGGATCAACACATAGCACATGTACAGGAACACGGCAATGGCGATCATAAATAGTAGTATCATATCTTTTCAAAAAATTGGATGAAAGCGAAAAAGAAGACGAAGAGCAAAAGGCCTGTGATGAGTAAGGTGACTGTCATATTGTTTTGTATGATTGAACAATTGGGTTACAGATAAGAGAGGTGCAACTTTGCTACATGGAGGCCTGGCGCGAAGATGGATGTGGGCATTCATTGTAATTCTTTTAATGCCAACCGTTAGGTCAATTCCTGTTCCACCCCACCTGATTGCAGCTTAAGAGACTGGCTTTCAGTCTGATAAAATAATAACATCAGGCAGGCGCATTAAAAAACCCTCTCAAAATGAGAGGGCCTCTTTTCAATATGATAGGATCGGTGGCCCGGATGAGCATCCTCCAACCTGTGAGGTTTCTAAAGCCTCACAGGTCTTATCCTGAGATGATTGAGCAGGCATCCCACGGATACGCTGTTACAGCTGGTATTCATCGATCTTCCGGTATAAGGTGGCGATACCGATCTCCATTAGCCGGGCCGCTTCAGCTTTATTGCCTTTGGTATGGTTTAACACTTTTTGAATATGAAGCCGCTCAACGCTGGCCATAGAAAAAGCGGATAAGGTCTGATCATTTGAATACGGCATCTGGCGCAGCTCATCGGGCAGGCTTTCAATGTCCAGTCTGCCAGATTCGGTAAGTATAATACTCCTTTCAATGATATTTTTGAGTTCGCGGATGTTGCCATTCCAGCGATGTCTTTGCAAAGCCTGGAGATAAGCGGGTGATATACCATCGATCTTCCTGGCGGTTTTGAGGGCGTACACTTTGGCAAAGGAAACGGCCAGCGCTTCCATATCCTCCAGCCGGTCTCTTAAAGCCGGAAGTGCAATCTGGAACACGGACAAGCGGTAATACAGATCTTCTCTAAACCCTCCTTCGCTTATTTCCTTTTTTAAATCGCGGTTGGTGGCTGCAATGATGCGCACGTTGGTCTTGCGCGGCCTGCTCTCGCCAACTTTCAGGAACTCGCCGCTTTCCAGCACCCGCAGCAGTTTGGCTTGTAGCTCGGCGGGCATCTCGCCTATTTCATCGAGAAAGACTGTTCCATTATGAGCTTCTTCGAAGATCCCTTTGGTATCTTTTAAAGCATTGGTGAACGCACCGGCTGTGTGCCCGAACAGCTCGCTTTCGAGGAGCTCCCGGCTGAAGGCCGCACAGTTGATCGGAATGAAAATATTTTTACTGCGCGAACTCGCATTGTGGATCGCCTGGGCAAACACTTCTTTGCCTGAACCGGTTTCTCCCGTCAATAAAACCGTCGCATCGGTACCGGCCACTTTTTGAGCGGCTTCGATCGCTGTCTTTATTGCACGGGAACTGCCAATGATGGTATCAAAAGAATATTTCTTCTCTAACTGCCGTTCGAGCTGACGAACTCTTTTGGCCAGCGTTACTTTTTCTGTGGCCTTCGCTAAAAGCGGAATGATCTTGTTGTTATCATCTCCCTTGGTGATATAATCAAAAGCGCCGTTCTTAATGGCCTGCACACCATCTTCGATATTTCCATAAGCTGTCAGCAGGATAACCTCGATCAGCGGATATTGCTTCTTTATCGTACTGATGAAATCCACGCCATTACCATCGGGCAGCTTGACGTCACACACAACAACATCGATATCTTCTGCTGCTAACTGTTTCAACCCGGTTTTTAAATCAGCTGCATGCGTCACTTCATATCCTTCCAATCCAATGATCCGGGATAAAAGGCTGCGCAGCCTTTCTTCATCATCGATAACCAGCACTTTTCTTTGCATACGGTAAATATACAACTAAGCGATTTTTAAAATGACGGATCACTATGACAGCTACACAATGAAGGTAGATGATACGAAGTGATCATCATGATGCCATTACTTCCCTGAAACCGGCACCAGCAATACCGCATCAGCCGCAACAACACCGTTGGCGTTCTTATTGGACACGGCTACATAAGCCTTGTCACCTGCCGGCAAATAAAAAGTCCCCAACGATACCCACTCACCCGAGGTCTGCCCGGTAACCCGGACGTCTTTGCTATTGATTGTTTTGGCGACAGTCTTTTTCCCGTTATAAATATCAACGGATACCTGTTCAGATGCCCGCTGCAGTCTTGGATAGTAATAATAAAGCGTGTAGTTGCCTGCCTTTTTTACCTGCGGCTGAAAGCGGACCACCGCTTGTTGCTGGTCGGTACTGGTCAACGTAGATGGTCCATACCCGCCAATGGCTTTCTGATCCCATTTTCCGGACAGCACTTTAGCATCCGCATCATCAACCAAAATTTCTGCGGTGCTGCCATCGCCCAACGGGTCAGTTTTTAATTGTTGCTGTAAAGAAGGAATATCAACCTCCTGCACGGAGCAAGAGGCATCAATGGCCATGGAAGCCGCCGTGGCAGCGGATTGTGCGAGCACCATAAATACGGGTTCCATGCGGATAGAACCATAGGCCATATGACTGGCTGATAAACATACCGGCACCAGCAGGTTGGTACACGCTGTTGGAGCGGGCGTGATAGACCGGTAGGCTACCGGGTAGGGTTGTATCCCATGGATCTGCACGTCTCCTTCGTTCTTGACCATGCCCTTCCAGACAATGCGTTGCGCATTATGAGAATCCATGTTGTAGGCTGCCATCCCCACACCGTCTGCGACTACTTCCCTGCCCTGGCAGTTGGCCTGTGTCATCACATAGGCACCCAGCATCCTCCGCGCCTCTCTCACATACATCTGTGGCGACCAGTGGTTGGACGAGATGTATTCATCTTTTGGATAGCCCCATTGCAACATTTCATTCCTGATGCTTGCCGGCATCCGCGGGTCGTGACCGATAAAATATAAAAGCCCTTTAGTATAATCCACATGCTGTTGAAAGATCGCTTCGCGGGTGGCGTAGTCGCCATCCGGATACTCATAGTTCATGCCGATCATATCCGTTGAAAAAGGGCCCTGGTTGTTAATATCGGTTTTATTATTAGGCATCAGATCCATTTTAAGGATCGCCCCGAGTTGCTTTGCCGGTTTTACGGACAAGTATCGCAGCAAGAGCTCGTATCGCTTCGGATCATAACGCTCAGGCTGCTCAATCGGCAGGCGGTTGGCGGGATCCTTTGTCAGACAGATCCTGAAATTGTAAGATTGTATTTTCTTGTCACCGGAGCCTTCTTCTTCCAGGGCAGCATCGCTGATCCCCCATAACAAGCCGATTTTTGGCTGACCCGGAATGACGTAGGGATCCACGCCATCGGGAAACTGGTGCTTTTCTTTGAGCTGAACACCATTGACGGTTTCGTTGTACAAGGCGTTCGGTTCCCGGCCGGTGGTGTACTGCACGCCGGCCCGCGCCATCAGGTCGCCCTCATAAGAGCAATCGATAAATTGCCGGCTGCTGACGGATGTTGTACCCTTTGACCCATCACTATTTTCAAGGACGATCGATTGGATGACGGTGCCTGACTTGTTCACATCGCGAAGGCGCT
Organism: Niabella sp. ZPM-14; assembly: GCF_055693045.2. Taxonomy (NCBI): domain Bacteria; kingdom Pseudomonadati; phylum Bacteroidota; class Chitinophagia; order Chitinophagales; family Chitinophagaceae; genus Niabella; species Niabella sp. ZPM-14. The sequence continues at coordinate 102,458 of NZ_CM181148.1, read as the reverse complement.
TTCCATATAGCACCCGGCAACCCGCCCTTTTGATATAATCCAGGAAAACCTGTTCAGCGACCTTGGGCTCAAATATCCATTGCTCAAATTTGCCGTAATGTTGCCCCACCCGCCGGTAAAAGTCGCGGGCTAACCCGGTAACGACGTATTTGTTACCAATATCGGTGAATCCCAAACCGCCGGAAGACAGGCCGCCCAGGCGCTGACCCGGTTCGATCAACACGACGGTCTTATCCCGGAGCGCTGCCGTGTAAGCAGCAATAACACCAGCCGAGGTGCCGCCATAGATACAAATATCTGCCTTGATGGGGTCTTCAGTAGTTTGAGCGTTCAGTAACGAAGTAAAGCTTAGGGCAATCGATAGAAAGATGTGTCGCATCAGCGCTTTTTAAAGGGTTAATGGCTTATAACGGGCTTGGATCTATTCACATGAACAACCCAAAAGCCCCGGCCGGGCCAGTCCAGCTCCCGGACCATCGTTGATTCGGCCTAAAGATATAAAACTATCTTATTCGCCAATGCTTCTTGCGGATGTAGGGTGCATAACATTTTTATCCTGGGCGTTGTTTCAACTTTTTTCATTCTGGGAAAGGATGGAGCCGGATCATGTGTGCCAGCAAGAGCGATATTTCATGCCGGTCTTTATGACTTCAGCGGCCCCGCACTCATTGCTGGCGCTGGTAGCGCTTTCTGATCCGATGATTTGATTGGTGCTTGCGTACAGAAACGGTCAGACGGAGACCGTCAGACCGGATTACGATATTATTTTGCCGACAAATCTCTGCGCACTCCTTTGCGGTAAAAAATCACATAAAAAGAAAAAATGTTATGCGCCCGCGGATGTATTCATTTTTTGATCAGGAGACAGATCGATGACCGACGGTTAAAATGCTGTGCATGTATTAAGGCAAAGCCTGAAAGCCCCGGGCAGGGGCTGAGGAAAAGATTGTACAGTAAATACCAATTGAATCCGAAGAATAGTTCCGGAACGATGGAAAGGCTATTGAAACTAGCCTTCGTCTCTTGTATTTTTCACCAGGCCAATGCCGGCAAAGAAAAAGATCAGGGCGATAACACCGATGACTACAAGAGAGGTATAGTTAGTGCTTTTGTTGATCAACTCATATCCTGTATAGATCAATCCAATGGTACCTAAAATAGTCAGCACTGTACCGAAAATACGTTTCACATTCATGGTCTTAGTTTTTATCCTATTAGCAATATCTGTGCCTCAAATGGAAGTAGCTGATGACCGGTGCTGATCTTATCGCCGGGTTTGCCGGTCGGCTTATGAGATTTTCATCTTTTCTTCATGACCAGTAACTAAATTTGTCGGGCTTGATAGCCAGGCGCGTGCCGTGTCATGCTTATAATTATTACCTTTAGGTGCGCTTCCCGGCAACAATTATATCCATTTTCATTGTTATGAACTTTAAGCTATTGTTTTTCTGCTCCATCTTCCTGCTTTGTTTCGCTATGGCTGTGCGGGCGGGCAATAAAACGGCTTATCCCGTCATGGTTTTACCGCTTACAGACACACTTCCTCCGAAAAAGCAGGAACCAGGTAAAAAGAATCCTTCCGATCAAAAAAACACGGAACCACCTGCAGGAAAGCCATCATCGATCAAGAAAGTACCCAAAGCAAAAAAACAGGCCCCTCCCAAAGTGGTAAAGCCGAAGGTCAACGTGCGGCCGGTGAAAGTGATCAAACCTAAAATCAAAGGAAAAGGTATAGGCAGATAACAGCATTCTATGCAAAAGCACATCATATATCTGATCGCGTTTATCAGCGCTGCGTTGCAGACTACAGTGCTTTGCAGTCAGACAAATGATCCTGTTGACAGTGTGGAAACAGCGCCGGGAACTACTTTTACCATAGGCCTCATCACCTGCTCCAACGCCGACTTTTATGGTCAGACCGCAGCAGAGAAGTTACCCTATGCAGCACTCGCGGCCTCATTGCGCCTGCCTTTCGGATTGTATGTGAGCGGCGTAAGCTACCGTATCCTGGGTGATCAAAGTACTGCACCATTTGTTTCGGCATCGGCCCTGGGCCTGGGTTATACAATGGACATTACTAAACGGTGGAACGCAGACATTAGTTACACGCATAATTTTTTTCCTTCCAATTCAGCTATTCTACAGTCGGGCGTGTCGGGTATTGCCAGCGGCGAAGTAACGTATCAGCACTGGCTGGCAACGAAAGCAATTTTTGACTACCTGGTGGGAAGCGAGCCGGATTATTACTTCACGCTGAGTAACGCCAAAAATATAGATTGGCCTGCCTCCTCGGGAAAAGCCATCGTTTCCCTGACACCCGAGCTCAGCCTGGTGGCTGGGACCCGGCGATTTTACGAGTCCTACCTGGTGAATCGAACAAACAAGGGAAAAGGCAAGGGCCAGCCTCCGCCTGTGGAGCAGACCACTTTGCAAAATACATTTGGAATGGTTTCGTACAACTTTAAGCTACCCGTGGGTTATAACCGGTCCCATTACCTGCTGGAACTGGCCTATCAATTGTCGTTGCAGGGAAGCAACTCGATCACGGGCGCAGGTCGAACCAATTCTTTTGTGACGTTGAGTGCCTATTACCAGTTTTAAAGCGAGACAATATGAAAGTCCTGATAATTGAAGATGAGCGGTCACTTGCCCTTGAGATGGAACATTTTCTGCAACAATCACATTATATATGCGAGCTGGCCTTTAATGGTGCAACAGCCCGGGACAAGTGGCACGGGCAGCCTTACGATTTTTTCCTGCTTGACATTGGCTTACCGGATACGAACGGCTTGTCGCTGCTGAAGGAGATCCGGAGCGATCACCCCGACGCTGCAATCATCATGATCACCGCAAAGGGAGACCTGGAAGACCGGATCAAAGGCCTGGACCTCGGAGCAGATGATTATCTGCCGAAACCCTTTTCGCTGCTGGAATTGCGGGCAAGATTGAATGCGGTGGCCCGGCGTAAATTCCAGGTCAATGATTTTTGCATCCGGCTGGGCGGGTTTACGATCGATCCGAGGGAGCGAACCCTGACCTATGGAACGGATGCTATTGAACTATCTAAAAAGGAATTTGACCTGTTGAGCTTTATGGTGCTGAATAAAAACCGGCCGCTCACCCGTCTCCAGATCAGTGAACACCTGTGGCCAGACAATTCTATTGATGAATATGATTCAAATTACATCGACGTGCATATCAAAAACATCCGGAAAAAATTGCAGGCTCATGAATCGCCGACCTGGCTGGAAACGGTAAGAGGCATTGGTTATAAAATAAAATTCTCCGATTGAAACTACAAACGAAACTGGCCCTTTTTGCGACCTGCTCATCGCTGATCATCGCGTTGCTGATGATTTCGCTTCTTCCGTTGTTTGTGAAAGTTATCGCCGACAAGAACACCAATGCAGCACTGGTCCAGCAAAAAGCGAAAGTGCTGAAGGAAATAAAAGCTAACGGACTGGATTATTACCTGCAGGGTGATTCCAGTTATGGAAGCTACTCCATGCTTAAAGACGAGTATATTTCAATTGAGCCGGGTATGGATGCCAACCCGCCTGATCTTATTAAAACAGAACAAAGAATCGTTGAGCAGGACACGATCAACTACAGGATCCTGACGGAGCAGATCTCGATAGCAGGGAACAACTACTTGCTGGAGATTGGCCGGAAGGTTTCGACGATCAACCAGGATAGCCGTGAATTACAGAAAATGGCTTTATACGTACTGACCGGTTTGGTCCTGCTGTTATTAATAGCCAACATTATTTATACGCGGCACCTGCTTCAACCGTTAAATTATATTATCAACACAAAGTTGCTGCACCAGAAATTCCCCTTCCGCAATCAACCAGCACCGGTTGCTACCTCCACTTTTGACTTTAAATACCTGGACGCCCGGATCTCCGGACTGATGGAGCAGATCAATGCGGCTTTTAAAAAGGAAAAAGAATTTTCGTCCAACGCCTCGCACGAACTGATGACTCCTATCAGTATCATTCAAAGTAAACTGGAAAACATGATCGTGGACGAACCGATGCAGGACGAGCATGTGAAGAAAATAGAAGAAGTACTGCGAACGCTGCACCGGCTTAAAAAGATCGCTCACTCTCTCCTGCTGATATCCAGGATTGATAACGAACAATATGTGAGGAACGACCAGGTGTCAATACATCAGCTGTTAGAGAGCGTCATGGAAGAACTGAGCCACCGGCTGGAGCAAAAGCAACTGCAACTGAGCGTTGACATCGATAAATCGGTAACGCTGCGTAGTGTCAATAAAGACCTGCTTTTCCAACTCTTTTTCAACCTGTTGAATAATGCTATCCAGTACAACAGGCAAAACGGTCGCATCGACATCAAGGATCTTTTAACGGCGGATGGCCAGTACACTGTAACCATCAGGGATACCGGTATCGGCATCCAGGCAGCTGACCTACCTTTCATTTTTGACCGCTTTAAAAAGGCTCCTGCCGCGAGTGAAGAAAGTAATGGATTAGGGTTGTCCATCGTCTCCTCTATTGCCCAGTATCACAACATACAGGTCCTTGTGTCTTCTGACGAAACGGGAAGCGCTTTTGAAGTGATGTTTGGGTCAGAACATTTATAATTTTTCATTTTCCCTTCATCTTGTGCGGTTAGGTTTGCAGTATAATCCTTACCGGAAGCCATGGCTCTCGCAGCCCATAGCTTTAAAATTCAATTCTATGAAGAAAAAATTCATTTTGTTTACCCTTTTTGGCCCACTCTTCTTAGCCTCATGCTCTAAATCCGACAACAACGCTCCTGCTGATGGCAAGGCCAGCGTTCAGATGTTTTTAACCGACGCGCCAGCAAATTATGACGCGGTGTATCTATCTGTGAGAAGTGTTGAGATCAATAACAGTTTGGATGATAAAGGTTGGATCACTTATCCGATCAATCCCATCTCAGCACCTATCAATATTTTAGACTACCGGAACGGTGACGTGTACACCCTGGGTGAGCCCTACGCGCTCGCCGCCCGAAAGATCGAACAGATCCGTTTGGTATTAAATGAAACCGGCAACTCGGTTGTGGTGGATGGCACTCCTTATGACTTGACAGTACCCTCGGGGTCGCAATCAGGGCTAAAAATTAACTTTCACCAGGAACTGGAACCAGACGGCGTCTATAAGATCTGGCTGGATTACGATGTGGCACGTTCCATTCATCAGACCGGGAACGGCAGATACATGATGAAGCCTGTCATCAAAGCTTTTAGCGAATTGGCTAACGGACAAATATTAGGCTACCTGAAGCCAGCGGAAGCACTCGGCCTGGTGCATGCCATACAAGGCCCTGATACCATCGCCAGCGCCATTCCAGCGCCGGATGGCTATTACAAATTCGTAGGCCTGCCTGCGGGAACTTACAATATTTCGTTTGACGCCGTTGATACAACCGGATATATCGACGCCGTAAAACCAGGAGTGCCGGTTACATTTGGTAAGGCAACTGATTTAGGAACTACCACATTAATTAAACCTTAGAAAATTCTTGGTACCGGTTGGAGGTTTATAAAGGCTTACAGTTTTCTGTGGGCCTTTACTCTTTTTAACCCTCAACACCCGCCCCGGATGGCAAAGACGCAAAAAAGCCCAGCCGGTAAAATGGCTGGGAATAATAAGACAGTAATTGCAAATTAAGAAACTCCTGCTAACGGTGTTTCTTCCGCTGGCCCGGCGCAAACGGTTTGGCAGACTTGGTGCCGTAGACCTTCTTGGCCTGACCGGGAGGTAATCCTCTTCCGCGGGAAGGGTGATGACCGGGTGCGCAGCTCAATAAAAATGCTGAAAGGCTTAAAAAAATAAGTAGTCTTTTCATAATAAAAGATAGTAGTGTCAAGGATTTTAGATGATACCAAATGACAAATATTCATCATGAAGGTGAAGGCTCCATGAAATGAATAGATCATTAACATGGTTAATATACGAATAAAATAACAAGTGTCCTTATATTATTTGTACACGCTGGACGGAAGCTCACCTGATCCTGCGTATTGGCAGCATGGGTGGACCGAGGGGCCCCTTTGTAAACATGATTTTTAAAGGTTGGCAAGACCCTATTTTAGGATACGCTGAATTTAAGCCATTCCTCCATTGACTCCCAGGGTTTGGCCGGTAATCCATTGCGAATCCTCGCTGCTTAGAAACAAAATCAGCGGTACAATATCTTCTACCGCTCCTATCCTGTTAAACGCCGACAAACTGGCAATCCGCTTTATTAATTCTTCTGATTTGCCGCTCAGAAACAATTCTGTGTTCATGGGGCCGGGCAGTATAGCGTTTACTGTGATCCCCTGAGCACCGATTTCTTTCGCAAACACTTTGGTCATCTGTTCTACAGCCGCTTTCGTTGCCGAATAAACCGCGTATGCAGGCATCATCAGCCGGGACGTTGAACTTGAAATATTAATGATCCGTCCGTTTTGCTCCATTTGTTCAGATGCTGCTTTCATCATTAAAAAAACGCTCTTAACATTGATGGCAAATTGTCGATCAAACTCGTCTTCCGGAAAATCTTTCAATAATTTAGTAATCATTATGCCAGCGTTATTAATAACGATATCCACTTTTCCAAAATGTTCTTTCGCTTTTTTAAACAACAGATCTACTTCTTCGCTTACACTAACATTTGCTTTTACCGCTATTGCATTCCCACCGGCCGAGCGAATTTCATGTAAGGTATGTTCTGCCTCCAGGTCATTGGAATTGTAATTGACCACCACATTGACGCCCCTGGACGCTAAAGCGATGGCCACCACTTTACCTAAACCTCTTGAAGATCCTGTAACGATCGCTGTTTTATTTTTTAAGTCTTTCATGTATGATCAGTTTTAATACAAAAATACTTGGCCTGGTAAATTATTATGAGGAACGATCGAGAAGCTCCTTTAACACCTGCTTCAATTCCTCTTCCGTCGCAGCATATGCTCCTTCCACCAACGTAACCAGTTCTTTAACACGCATAATGTCTTTCCTACTATCGCTGTTTTCTATTTCTTCCATCATATTGCCGGGACCGGCGCATCCGATGAAACGAAAAGATCCTTTCAGTTTGTGAGACAGGAAAGTGATGGATTCATGATCACCGGCTGCCACGGCATCCCGAAGCTGGCGGATATTGGGGCCCACTGTTTCAAGATAGCTTTCTATGATTTCACTTAAAAATTCGTCGTCACCGCCGCCCAGTTCCAATATATAGTCCAGGTCGATATGCTTATAAGCAGTCGTTTCTACGGGATGTCTGCTGTCTAGTTGGTCCGCCCAGCGTTTGATCAGATTTTCGATATCCTGGATTTTGTAAGGCTTACTCAAATAGTCGTCCATCCCTGCCTGCAACAGCTTTTCCCTGTCGCCCATCAATGCGTTTGCAGTGAGACCGATAATGATCGGTCGCGGGCCGCCGGCATGATGTTCCAGGATCAACTTAGTGGCTTCATACCCGTCCATCTCCGGCATCATCACATCCATAAAGATCAATTGGTACGCTGTTTCAGCGGCTTTTTGCACCGCCTCCCTGCCGTTCTCAGCCAGGTCAATCGAGTAACCCAGCTTTTTCATTGCACGGATGATAAATTTCTGATTGATAAAATCGTCTTCGGCCACAAGAATACGGATGGGCAATGCCTGGTGCGTGGGCTCAGCACTTTTCTGCAATTCCTCACCGCGATGGCTTCCACTCCATATCTGAAGCAACACGTCTTTTATGTGATCATGCTTCGCCGGTTTATTGATTACAGCACGAAATAGTTCTTTAAAGTCTGCGTCTGCAGGCAGATGACCAGCGGAACTGAAAAGAATAAGCGGCAACGTTTGATCATGCCGGCGAATCAATCTTCCCACTTCGACTCCGTTTACTTCCGGCATCAGCAGATCAATGATCGCCACATCAAAATGTTGACTCTTCACAAGACTCAAACCTTTGTTATAATCGTTAACCGCTGTAGCAGTCATACCCCACAGGCTGCACTGCTTGCTCAATATCTTGAGGTTGGTTTCGTTGTCATCCAGTATCAGGACCTTCTTGCCGTGCAAAGTACCTGAAGAGGTTTTTTCTTCGGCCCTGAATTGTGTAACCGTCGTGTTGGCAGGCACCTGGATAGTAAAAATAAAAGCCGATCCTTTATTTTCTTCACTCTCGAGGCGTATCGAACCTCCCATTAACAACACGAGACGCTGGGAGATAGCCAGACCCAAACCTGTGCCGCCATACTTGCGCGTCGTGGAAGAATCGACTTGTGAAAAGCTATCAAACAGTTTATGGAACTTCTCGCGCGGAATACCGATGCCGGTATCCTTGACTGTAAATTGCAACGTATATATACCGTCTGTCAGCGCTATCTTTTGCACTGTTATTTCAATCTCTCCCTGTTGCGTAAATTTGATGCCGTTAGAGATCAGATTCAATAAGATCTGCCGGAACCTTGTCGGATCACCTATAATTTCTGAAGGAACATCAGGTTCCATATAATAAAGAAGATCGAGCCCTTTCTCATTGGCCTTTACGCTCATCAGATCGTAGGCTTCCTCGATCGCTACTCTTAATCTGAACGGCTCCGCCTCCAGCTCGATTTTTCCGGACTCTATTTTAGAAAAGTCGAGGATATCGTTGATGATGGACAGTAAAGATTCGCCGCTCACCCGGATGGTGTCTACATAATCTTTTTGCTCTGCATCCAGTGGCGTCAGCGCCAGCAGGCTGGTCATACCTATCACGCCATTCATAGGCGTTCTTATTTCGTGGCTCATGTTTGCGAGAAAAGCGGACTTCGCCTGATTCTGCTCGTCTGCTAACTGCCGCTTCTTATCAAGCTCAGCATTAAGCATTTTAAGTTGCTCCGAAGCTGCATACATCGGTGTAATATCTGCGAACACCCACAACCTGCCCCTGATGTTGTTGGATACCACGGGCACGCAGGACACATCCAGCACTTTGGATACCGGATCCCCGAATATCCATTTCCAGCCTTTAACAGAGCCATCGGGCTTTTGAAACAGCCTTGCTGCTTCCTGCTCTATCTCCTTTGCGTTAACCGCCGTCATTCTCCACTGTTGCATCGCCCGGGAAATTGCCAGTGAAGTATTGGGTCCAGGATGGATATGCAACAACTGAGACGCCGCGATGTTGACCCAGCCGTTTTGCCCGCTGTTATCGACAAATAAAATAGCCTCATCAACCGCGCTCAATATCGCGTTGAACCGGGCAGAAAGATGTTCGAACGAATAATAGGTCTGCACCAGCATGGTCATGCCCTTCAGGCCTTCCCACGCCTGATGTAAAAAGGTTTTGTAAGCTTCATCCACAGGAACGTCGGTCGCGATGACAAAAACTCCGGCCAGTGTATCGCGGCTCACGGGGAATATAATATTGGTACCCGCGAATAAATTGACGTTGGGATCGTCTTCTACTTTTATGTCACCTGCTTCTATGACCAGCTGCGCATATCCGGCATCGAAAAATTCGGAGACAGGCATCGTGGAATAAAGAACCCTGGCGGTTATTGCGTCTTCGAGCCTGACCAGGGCTGCGGCGTTTGCAAGCGTATGTTTATGTAAGCTTTCAGTGATCTTTTCGCGGATCAAAGCGATGTCCTTTTCATCTTTTACCTTATATAAACTGAGTAAAAAATCAAGTGCCTGTTTTTGCCAGTCGATTGTTGCGGGATCCACAGTAATTATGCTATAAAATTTTTGATTTCTCTGATAATTTCATCAGGAGCGCTGATATGGGGAAAGTGGCCCTCGGCATCTATTTTGATCAAAGTACTACTCTTAATATGTTGATTCAGATATAGGGCGACCTCCCAGGGCACGGCATTGTCATGTTGTGTCTGCAGCAGAAGCGTTTCGGTGGATACGCTGGATAGATCCCTCCTATGATCAGACTGAAAGATGACCCGGGCGACGGACTGTGCAATGTCGGGCCGGACAGCCGCCAGCGTACGGGCAAAGCTCTCAGCCAGCTCAGGCTGATCATGATTTTCCATCACCATCGGCGCAAAGCCACTCACCCATGCGTAATAGTTATTGGCCATAGCTGCATACAACTGATCCAATGCTTCCTGGGTGAACCCGCCGATATACCCTTCATCATTCAGGTATCTTGGTGATGCACCTACCATGACCATCTTTTTGAACATGGAAGGATCTCTCAATGAAGCCAGTAAGCTGATCATACCACTTACCGAGTGGCCCACCATAATAGCATCTTTCAGATCCAGGCTTTTACATATATCGACAAGATCATTGGTATAGGAATGCAGCGTATTGTATTTATTAGGGCTGAACGCCGCGGGATCAGATTGACCGGCACCAACATTGTCATACCTGATCAAACGGTAGTGGTCGGAAAACGCAGCGGACACCCCGTCCCAGGCTGTTTGATCGGTACCAAAACCATGAGCGAATACAATGGTCGGTGATGCGGATTCATTAATGATAGTTACATTATTCTTTTTAACGATATCGATCGGCATTAGCGGGCTTTTCTTTTCTCAAAATTAAATGATCAGATAAACTGAATATAATCAGATAGCATTATTATGCCTTTTCGCAGGTTATAATCATTTATTCTGTTGTACCTTAGCAAAGGTATAAAAGATAGAATATTTTACCTGATTAAAACCCTCTTAAACATGGGAAAAGTTTTATTGATAGAGGACGATGCCTTAATTCAGAGAGCAGTAGCGTCTAAATTAAAAAGAGAGGGCTTCGAAATGATCTGTTGCAATGATGGCAAAGAAGGATTGGAGAAGCTGTCGTCCGAATTACCCGACCTGGTGCTTACAGACGTTATGCTACCGTACGTATCGGGCCTGGAAGTGGTTAACGCCGTGAAGACACTGCCCGAAAAACAAGTTAAAGTGATTGTATTCTCCAGCATGGGACAGGAAAAAATTGTACAGGAAGCCTTCGCCCTGGGAGCAGATGATTATATCACTAAACCCTTTAGCCTGAACGAACTTAGCATTCGGATAAAGAAGCAGTTAACTCACTAATCATAGCCTATGAATGGCGGAACTTTTTTTCGCTTTCTCTCCCCGGATCATCTGTATTTCGGTGCTGCAATTTTTGCTGCGCTTACCATCTTTTTGGTAAGCATGATCTACCTTTTTCTTTACATCAAGAAAAAGCGGCACCAGGTAAAGAGCAAGATCACAGATCAATTAAACGATTGGATCAATGAAGCGCTTACAGGCGAAGAATCAGCACCTTTTGCCGTATTGCCCGATTTTTCAACGCACTTTAAGAAAAAGTATATCCGGCAGTTCCTGACCGACACTCTGATCAACTTTAAAAAGAGCATAGCGGGCCATCTGTCCGATAGCGTTGTCGGTTTATATGAAGATATGGGTCTGAAAAAAGATTCCGAGATCAGAATGAAAAGTCGACGATGGCATCTGCGCGCAAGAGGCATCTATGAGCTTTACATGATGCAGCAGCGGAACTCTCTTTCCGATATACTTGATTACACCAATAGCAGCAATGAGTTCGTGAGGATGGAGGCACAGACTGCCATCGTGGGATTGGATGGATTTAAGGGATTGATATTCCTCAACTCGCTGACCTACCCGCTGCACGAATGGCAACAGCTCAAATTGCTGGACCAATTGGATACATTCAATAGTGAGGAAATGCCTCATCTCCCTTCGTGGCTTCAGTCACCAAATAATTACGTGGTACTTTTTGCGCTCAGACTTTCAGAGGTCTACCAGCAATTTAAGGTTCATGACGAAGCCGTACATTGTCTCGGCAACGAAGACCCTAAAATAAGACACCAGGCTATAAAAACGCTGGGCAGCATCGCCGGCGATCATACGCTGCAATTGTTACAGCATCAATACCCTCACGAGCCGGTGGTCAATCAACTCGAAATATTAAGACAGATCGGCATCAATGGATCTGATGACGATATTGCATTTCTTAAACAACGACTGGAAGAAACGGATGACTCCCTCAAACTCGAAGCCGGAAGAGCGATGGTGGCCATTAACAAGCGGCATGTAGCGCTTTTGGAGCAAATGGGACAAACAAATGACACCATCCTGTCTCTGGCCCGTCAAATTAAGTATGAATCAGCATGATGAGCTTCTGGGACATTTTAACGATGATTTTAACCTATGGCATATTCATTTACGCCGCAGTATTGTTGTCGTTCAACATATGGATCGGTTTATACTCCATAGGGGCCACCCGTGAGTATATGCACAAAAATGATATTACAGATTATCGCCTGCTCGCCTCCTCTCCTCACGCGCCTTCCGTGAGTATTCTGGCTCCGGCTTATAATGAAGGTGCCAACATAGTAGAAAATGTGCGGTCACTGCTATCACTTTATTACAGTAACCTTGAAGTGATCATTATCAACGATGGCAGCAAAGATGACAGTCTTCAAAAGCTGACAGAAGCCTATCATCTGGAAAAAATTCCTCATCATGTACAATATAAAATACCGACTAAAGAGATCAGGGGTATTTATAAAAGCCGCAATCCTGCTTACAAAAAGCTGGTAGTAATCGATAAAATAAATGGCGGCAAAGCTGATGCACTCAATGTGGGCATCAACGTATCGGCTAATAACTACATCGTTTGTATTGATGTGGATTGTATATTGGAACAAGACGCTATCCTAAAGATGATCAAGCCTTTTTTAGAAGAAACGGACGCCAAAATAATCGCAACCGGCGGTGTGGTCCGTATTGCAAATTCCTGCATCATTAAAGACGGCAGACTGATCAAGGTAAATCTTCCCCGCAACTATTGGGCTCGATTGCAATCGCTGGAATATATCCGGGCGTTCATCCTCGGACGAATGGCCTGGGCCCGCGTTAATGGGCTGATGCTGATATCCGGAGCATTTGGCGCATTTGATAAAGATATTGCCATTAAGGCCGGTGGTTATAATCACAATACAGTAGGCGAAGACATGGAGCTGGTGGTGCGCATGAGAAGGTATATGGAAGAAAGCAGACAACGCTACAAAGTGGCCTATATACCCGATCCGCTCTGCTGGACCGAGGCGCCGGCTAATACCAAAATATTAGGACGTCAGCGCAACCGTTGGACCCGGGGAACGATTGAGACGCTGAGGTTTCACAAGATTATGTTCTTCAACCCCCGCTATGGTTTGCTGGGCATGTTAAGTTATCCTTATTGGTTTTTCTTTGAAATGATGGCGCCGTTGATTGAAGCCTTTGGCCTGTTGGCCTTCGTTCTCATGGTCGTCTTTCAACTGATCAACTGGCATATGTTCCTGGCATTGCTTGCCTTTATCATTTCCTTTGGCTACCTGTATTCAGCCTTCGCCGCTTACATGGAAGCGACCACCTATAACATGTACAGGCGTCGCACTGATATGATGAAGCTGCTTCTCGTGGCCCTTACCGAGCCCTTTGTATTTCACCCATTCGTTGTGTGGGCCGCTGTCAAAGGATATATCGATTATTTACGCAAGAAGAAAGGCTGGGGAGAGATGACCCGACAGGGATTTGGCGCTGCAACACCTAAAAAAAATTAAAACCGTCGGATGTATCCCAATCCGAATTGCCATTGGTTGCCCGTCTGCCCCGGCAAATATTCCTGGTTCATCAAGGAGACATTAGCCGTGATAATATTCAATCGCTGTATGGAATAGCGGCCGTTGATCTCGCCATTATAATTGCGCATCTTAAAATCGCTGTTTAACTGAACGTTACTCCTGGCATCATCGGGTGATAAACCGGAACCCAATTGAATACCCAGGTAATCATTGGCCCCTCCAAAGTAATAACGGGCGAGAACACTGTAAGATTGAGTTATAGTGCTGGTTTGAGGCGTTAAAAAAGCCCTGGCTCCAAATAGAAAGCTATTGTAATATTTGCCGCCATACACCGTGTACATAAACACATCCCTGTTGAAATAAAGGTACCGTACACCCAGTTCTGCTTCAAATGCCAGAGGAAGGTTGGCAAACAGGGATGCGCCGGCTTTCCACCTCGGGAAAATACGTTCGTTATCTGAGTAACCGAGGTTTAAATAGCCATAAAACGTTTTTGAAAACCGCGGATACGATTCCAGCTCGTATTGCACGCCGTTACTATTAAACCGGCTTGCATAGTTGACCCTGGCCGTAAACGGACCGGCGTTGGTGTTCCTGGTATAATCCAACGTAGCGAGATGCCAGGGGTCGGGAAATTGCTTGTCAAAATAAATATAGTCATATCGAATGCCTATCCCGTTGCGGGCAACATGATCCTGAATCTGAACAGCGAGCCGGCGGGCTTCCGCATTTTTTCGGTTGATCCGCAACAAGGAGTCGACCACCGGAATCGCTTCTGCATATTCCTTCCGGGCATTAAGAATTCGCGCCTTGCGAAGCAATAAAGCCTCCGATGCTGGTTGCACCTGCAGGCCATTGTTAACAACAGAAAGAGCTGATTCATAATTTCCGGACCAATATTCCATGTCGGAAAAGCCTACAAAAACATCTTCTGATTCGGGTTGTTGCCGCAGGGCCTCATTGAAATAGAAGCGTGCGCTGTCTGCCTGCTTATTCCATGTATAAGCCCTGGCCAAAAAAATAACGGCGTCGGTATACCCGGGGTTGATATCCAGGATAGCTCTCGAGAGACGTATTGCCGTTTCATAATCCTTGCGCTCAAAAGCAGCATCGCGGGCCACTTTAAAAAGACTGTCTGCATTCTGCGCCTGCGAAGTGGCGCAGAGGCTGGCCAGACTGATGAATATCAGTAAAAGGTGCTGGTTTAGAATTCTTTTCTTCATTAAAATTGCTACTCAATAGGTATTGAAAATATGTTCAAAGCTCGGGCGAAGACAGAACCTGTTTAGATGCAGCATTCCGTCTGTTCATCAAAAGTAAATGAAACATCAAACAAATAAAAGTAAGATTGTTTGCAAAAAACAAGAGATAGCTAAATTCTCAATGATCTGTTTTCGCGGCTTTAGCTTATTTACGTTTCTTACCGGCGAATCTCAGGCATGTTGTTTTGAGTGGGAAGGCAACAACGCCAATGGCAACAAGCTTATTGAGGTGAGACACAGGTTTGCGAACTTACCCTATCATTTGCAGAATGCTTCTCCCAATAAAATACCATATGCATTGTCGCGATTTGGGTCGTTTGAAGAGTTTACCTTAACAACCTTTACTCTGTTTGCGCTAGCTCCACTTTCCCTTAAAAGCTGACAGAGGTATTCTGCATAACCGTTGCGGTTTGTCCCATCATCTTCTACACTGGCATACAAAACACCGGCATCCGTTATGTGAGCATCTTTTACTCTCGGTTCACCCTTAATCTCGTTTAAAGCTGCTTTATTTCCTGGATCATCCTGAATTTTTGATTTTCCGCTACATGAGCATGAAGACAAGATTATTAAAGCAATGAGTACTATATAGTTTCTGATTCGCATAAATGAGGATTTAAGCTTATTAAGAATTGGTTATTAAAAAAGAACTGTTCTTGGAATAATAAACAAATCCTGCTGACAACATCTAATTAAAGGGAATGAAAAATCCGACTCCCTCTCCAAAAGCCTTATCTGCATTAAGTTTCACGCATAAAAAAGCCCCGCAAATTGCGGGGCTTTGTGCCCGGGACTGGATTCGAACCAGCACACCTCGCGGCGCCGCCACCTGAAGACGGTGCGTCTACCAATTTCGCCACCCGGGCGTCCCGTTTATTGGGGTGGCAAAGCTACTAAAAAATTTTATTCAAACGCTATTTAATTTCAGGATTTTTGAAACTTATTATCATCATCCCCGGTGCCGGCCGGACGCATCATCAACCCCTGAAATTGCTTCATCGTTTTTTCCATTCCTTCCGTGCTGCCATCGAGGAAAATGACATTGCCTTTTCCATATTCCGCAAAATTCTTGATGGCTTCCGTCCACATGCTAAAGAGAATAAAATTCGTATCCAGGTTGGCTTGTCTCAGCTCCGTAGCCGCAGACGACATCCCCTTTGCCACTTCTTCCCTGAATAAGGCAATACCCTGCCCGCGAAGCTTGGCAGCTTCCCTTTCGGCCTCCGCACTGATCTTTATCGCGTTTCCTTCTGCTTCAGCAGATTTTGTTTTGGTGATCAGCAAAGCCTGGCCCTCGTTCTCAGCTGCCGCCTTCAGGTTATTACTCGCCACCACTTTACTCATCGAGTCCAGGATCATCTTATCAAAAGTAATATCATTGATCTGCAGGTCCTGCAGGTGGAAGCCCCACTCCTCCAGCGTTTGATCGATCTCGACCTTTACGTATTGCACAATCTCGCGGCGCAAGCCCAACACTTCCGCCTGTTTCTTGGTGGCTACGAAAGAACGCACATTACCTTCAATCGTTTTGATAAGCGCCTGCATCAGGTCCCTGTCGCTGATAAATTTAAAAGCGACCTTCTTGATCGTACCTTCATCTTCATTTTGCACGGCGTACAATAACATCGCCTTAAAGTAAACGTTAGCCTGATCCTGGGTCACCGCCTGAAATTCCAGCTCTACCGAGCGGTTTTGGGTAGACACTCTTTTGAATAACTGTTCGATGAGAGGAATCTTGAAACGCAGGCCCGGCCGGGCGATGCGCTGGTATTTACCAAACATGGTGATCACACCAATGTATCCCTGGTTGATCGTAAAGAGTCCGCTAAAAACAATGATGAGGATGACCAACACCCACCAATAGCTTAGAAATTCCATAATGTTTCAGTTTTGTATTAATATAATCGGAAAAAATCTTGATTGCGAACGGTTGCCGGTCAGGCGGAGCTTACTCACTCTTCTCTTCCCAAACCTGCACCAGGTGTATCAGCACGTCAACAGATTTCTGCATGTCCTGAACACTTACATATTCATGCTTTCCGTGAAAGGCCATTTCTCCGGTGAAAATATCAGGGCAGGGCAAGCCCATAAACGAAAGGCGCGATCCATCGGTACCTCCCCTTGCGCTGTCGGGCTTAAAGACCACATCGGCACGGCTCATGGCTTCTTTCACATACTCGCCAATGTGCGGATGATCTTTCAGCACGTCTTTCATATTCCGGTATTGTTCCCGGCTTTCAAATGTATAAGAAGCGCCTTCATAACGACCCGTCGCTTGTTTGGCAAACTGTTCGAGCCGCTTTTCATGTAATGCTAATGTCGAAGTATCGAAATCCCGGACGATAAACTCTACCACCGCTTTTTCCACAGTTCCTTCTACCTGCACGGGATGTACAAACCCTTCTCTTTTTTCAGTCGTTTCAGGGCTGAAAGTATCCTTTGGCAGCAGGTCCAGGAAAGTACCGGCCACTTTTAAGGCATTAACCAGTTTCCCCTTGGCGTAACCCGGATGCGCGCTGATACCATGAAACGTAACGGTGACGCCGTTGGCACTGAAGGTCTCGTCTGTATAAGTGCCGCGCTTACCGCCATCGAGCGTATAGCCAAAAGAGGCACCCAGCTTTTTCATATCGACATGATCGACGCCGTGGCCTATCTCCTCGTCAGGTGTAAATAATATCCTGATGTCTCCATGCGGGATATCAGGATGGGTCATCAGGAACTGCGCCAGGTCCATAATGATAGCTACGCCTGCCTTATCATCTGCACCCAACAAAGTAGTACCGGAGGCAGTGATAATATCTTCTCCGATCTTCTTTTTAAGATAGGAATGCTGACGAACGGAAATAACCTGTGTAGGATCGTCGGGCAATACGATATCTTTTCCATCATAATTTTCATGGACGATCGGCACCACGCCTGTTCCCGAGCAATCGGACGATGTGTCTACATGGCTGCAAAAACAAATCACCGGTACATTTTTGGACGAGGTAGCAGGGATCGTTGCGTATACATATCCATACTCATCGAGATGAGCATCCGCCACACCCAGGGCTTGTAACTCGTCCACCAGCAGCCGGCTGAGATCTTTTTGCTTCCCGGTGGATGGGAAGCTGGTGGAGTGAGGATCGCTTTGCGTATCGATGGTTACGTACTTCAAAAAGCGCTTCGCAACACTATAATCATAATCACTGGTCATTCCTAATAGTTTAAATTCGTATTTTTCAGGTTCCCTGCAAATTTACGGTGACCGGAGCACACTGTTCTGATTATTATCGATCTATAAAAAAACCTCAAAGTATGATTCGTTCACACCCTGAGGTTCATTTTATTTTTTTGTCATTGCTGTTAAGGAGTGATAATTAACGGGCTTCCTCCGTCGATGCTCACCAGTTCCAGGTCAAATACCAGGTCCTTGCCAGCCAGCGGATGGTTGCCATCGAGGGTCACCGCATCTTCTTTGATCTCTACCACTACTACCTGGAATTGCTGTCCGCTGGGATCGCTCATCACCAGGGGCATTCCTACTTCCAGCTGCATATCTTCCGGGAAACGGTCTTTCGGCATATCAATAAGCATGTCAGGATTCTGAGGTCCGTACGCTTCATCTACCGGGATGTTGATCGTTTTCTTTTCACCAACCGCCATTCCGGTAACGCCATCGTCAAAGCCTTTGATCACCATACCACTTCCTACTTCAAACTCAAGCGGGTCGCGGCCCTCTGAGCTATCAAAGGTTTCGCCGGTAGTCAGTTTTCCGTGATAATGTACTTTTACCTTATCGCCTTTTTTTACTTGTTGCATTGTTTTCAATTTGATATTAGTGAATATGTATAATGATACCACGCTGTTGCCCGCCCCTCTATTATGCGATCGATGCCGGGGCCGTTGCATCAGGTTTCCGGAAACAACTTCTCACAAAACTGCGATGAAAAGTGACCGGAGGCATATCAGCTCGTATCTGCTAAGCCGAAGGTAGCCTTTTTTAACTTCCAGCCTAATTTTTCTCATAAAAGGATGCGATATTCGCGCATATGAGCGAGGGTAATTACAAAAGTTTAAGAATTATTTATATGGGCACCCCCGAGTTTGCCGTGGCCAGTCTCGACGCCCTGGTAAAGGCAGGCTGCCATATCGTGGCGGTAATCACAGCGCCTGATAAACCAGCCGGGCGCGGAATGGAACTGCAGCAAAGTGCCGTAAAAAAATATGCATCGGGCAAAGACCTTCCTGTGCTCCAACCGGAAAAACTGAGAGATCCCTCATTCATTGCTCAACTGAAGGCATTGGAGGCCGATCTGCAAATCTGCGTAGCCTTTCGCATGTTGCCGGAAATCGTTTGGAATATGCCACCGATGGGCACTATTAACCTACATGGCTCATTGTTGCCACGCTACCGCGGTGCAGCCCCTATCAATTGGGCCATTATCAATGGAGAGAAAGAGACGGGCGTGACCACCTTTAAGCTGAAGCACGAAATAGATACAGGTGATATCCTCATGCAGAAAGGATTTCCCATACTCGAGGACGACACGGCCGGAACCGTTCATGATAAGATGATGCACATCGGCGCAGACTTGCTCGTGGAGACGGTGAAAGGACTTGCCAGCGGTGAGTTAAAAGAGATGCCACAACTGATCTCTACCAATGAAACCCTGCGTCATGCGCCCAAGATCTTTACAGAGACCTGCCTGATCGACGCGAACAAGCCGGTGGATGAGGTTTACAACCTGGTGAGAGGTTTGTCGCCCTACCCTGCTGCCTTTACACATTTCAATGGAAAAAAACTGAAGATATTTCGCGCTTCAAAAGCCGGGGGCGAGCCAGTGACTGCGCCCGGTACATTTGACACCGATCAAAAAACATTTCTTCGTTTAGCCTGTGCCGATGCCTATCTCGACCTGCTGGATATTCAATTGGAAGGTAAAAAAAGAATGGGCGTAGCAGATTTCCTAAGAGGCTATCGTTTTTAACTTTTACAAATCTGGAGCAGACTCCATTTTTGCAATTTTTTGCAAATCTGGAATTCACTCCATTTTTGCATATTTTTGCAAAAATGGAATTTCATGATTTCAAGAAGCATTGTTTCCGCCGCTAAAGAATCTCTGTCACAATTCAGGGCGTTATGTGTAACGGGTCCGAGACAAAGTGGAAAGACTACGTTAAGTAAATTACTTTGTCCGGATAAGGCCTACATTAACTTTGAAAACCCCTTGGTGCAAAATGAGGCTTTGAAGAACGTTGCTGCTTTTCTCAATCGTTATAAGCAGGGCGCCATACTGGATGAAGTGCAGCGAGTGCCCGATCTGCTTCGATATCTTCAAATACTCCTGGATAAAAACACCCGGCGTGGACAGTTTGTGCTAACCGGTTCTAATAACTTTTTACTGCAAGAACAAATTTCCCAGTCGCTGGCAGGACGCGCCGGGTATATTTCCCTGCTTCCTTTAAGTTACGACGAGCTACAAAACGCAAAGCTCAATGAAGACAATATCGCGAAACATATATTGACAGGTGGTTATCCGGAGATATGGCAGGAAAAATTAAAACCTCAAATATGGATGAACAGCTATATACAAACCTATGTACAGCGGGATGTGCGTCTTTTGAAAAACATCAATAACCTGGCTGCATTTAATCGATTTCTTTACTTATGCGCCAATTACGCAGGACAGATCGTGAACCGGGATGAATTGGCAAAACAAGTGGGTGTTGATACGAAAACCATTCTTTCCTGGCTGGGGGTGCTGGAAAGCAGCTACATTATTTTCTTACTGCAACCCTGGTATAATAATCTAAATAAACGCATCCTTAAAAGCCCGAAACTGTACTTTTATGATACAGGTTTATTGTGCAGTTTACTCGGCATCAGCAATATAACCAACCTCAAAAAGCATAATGCATATGGAGCGCTTTTCGAAAACTGGATCATCACTGAAATAAAGAAAAATAGTTTCAATAAAGGAATAGCAGAAGGAATGTACTACTTCCGGGACAGCGCCGGCAATGAGATAGACCTTGTTTATGAAAAAGATGGTCAACCTATTGCAATCGAAATCAAGTCAGCCAAAAAGATCACCTCTGCGATGTTTACAGGTTTGAAATTCTGGCAAAAAAACAATCCGCTCTCTCCGACCGGCATATTGATATATGGTGGTGATACATCAACCGTCATTAATGAACAAACCAGCGTTCTTTCATGGAAGGAAATTGGTGATGTATAAAATTGTATATTAACGGCTATATATCGGTCTGGATCAGCTTCCGTATCAACACGATCTGACCCAGGTGATAATAGCTGTGTTCAATCACGCTTTCAATATTTCGCTGAACGCTTCCGTACTGAGGATCTATAAAAGGCGCTTCCCATTTCTCGTCGTCCATAGACTCAACCAGGCGGATCAATTGTTCTGCATTGCTGCAAAGATCACTCACCAGTTTATGCCACTGTTCTTCCGAGCTCAATGCGGGCATATGAAAGCTCAGCGAATCATGGATATCGAGCTTGCCGGTTTCAAAGGCCCGTAATAAACCGTCGAGATAGTAGTTGATATGAAACGTAAGCGCAGCAATGGTATTCAGACTACCGACTTTTTGAATGGCCTGCCGGTAATCGGTAGCGAGAAGCTGTTCTTTATAATTGGTGTTGGCAATCCATCGTCCGTCGAGGTATACCTCCCGGAGTCTCTTTGCCACTAAACGACTTCTGTCCATAACCTGCGCTGGTTTAGAAAGCCGATGAAGAAAATGCCGGCTCTTAATAAATGACTTTTACACTAAACTTATCAATGTTCTCAGTTTCGAGTTTCCTGGCCGCTGCCTCGCTGATCCGCACATCAAACCCTTCGCTGTATTGTACGCCTTTCATCTTACCGAGCACTTTGGCATAGACCATTTTATTATTAGCCGGATTGGTAATCTTGACTAAAGTTCCTGGTGCCACGTCATCCATCAACAGGTAGTATTTACCATCGTTCCAGCCCCTGTCGGTTTTAAAAATCCCGGAAGCAAATGTTTTCTCCGATGTAAAATTCGGATTCACTGATCTTTCATAGTCCTTTTTAAAATATCCGGTTTCGTCAGGCGCCGCGCTGGATTCGTTCTCATTTTTCGCCGTTATCTTTTCAGCCACCAAGGCAGCTGCTTTGTCCGCTTCTTCCTGCTTCCTCGCTGCCACAGCCGCCGCGCTTTCCTGTGCCGCAGCTTCCGCCGCCTGTTTTTCGGATTCTAACTGAGCCAGCGAAGGCTGACCGTCTACTGACAAAAATTTTGAGGCAATAAACCCTTGAGATCCTTCTCCCATGCGTATTTCAGACCATTCACTATCCACTTTTTTAACGAAGGTCAACACCTCATCCTGCTGCGCAATACCTACGACTTCCTGGTCGGTAGATGGACCTTTGCGGATATTGATATTAGAACCATATACTTTTGCCGCTTTGGTAGATACCGCTTTCTTCACTGCTTCCCTTTTGTCGGCAGTTTCTACAAATTGAGAAGCAATATATCCTTCGTTGCCGTCCTTGGTCCGGATCTGGGTCCATTCGCCGCTGTTTTTCAACACGGTCACCACTTCGTCCTGCTGCGCTACGCCCACCACATCCTGATCGGTTGAAGGGCCTTTACGAATATTGATATTAGTACCTGAAATGATCGCCGTTTTTAAATCCACCTCCTTCTTCGGTGTCGCCACCTTCTTACCATCGGCTTGTACGAATTGCGAAGCTATAAAGCCTTCGTTGCCCTCTTTGGTGCGGATCTGAGTCCATTCGCTATTGCTCTTCAGGACGGTCACCACTTCATCCAGCTGTGCGACGCCTACTACGTCCTGGTCTGTCGACGGACCTTTACGAATATTAATATTAGTACCCGTGATCGTAGCGGTCTTCAGTGCCACCTCTTTTTTGGATTCGGCTTTTTGAGTGCCGGCTTGTACAAACTGAGAAGCGATAAAACCTTCAGTACCGTCTTTGGTTCTTATGGAAGTCCACTCGCTGTTGACTTTCTTCACAATGTCGACGATATCGTTTTCCTGGGCAACACCCACCACATCCTGGTCGGTAGATGGGCCTTTGCGGATATTGATGTTGGTGCCGGTGATCGTACCCTGAGTAGCACTATTCCTCGTGCTTTTTGATGTTTCTTTTGGCTGATCGGCCGTAGCAGTAGCCACTTCATCGCCTACGCCTTTAGGAAGATAGCCTACGATAATCTCCTGCCCCTTCTTCACATTTTGTCCCTCTTTCAGATCGTTCCAGATCATGATATTTTTTACCGGCATTTTGTTGAACCGGTTGCTTACCGCATTCAGGTTTTCCTTTCCTTCTATCACATAATAGACCGGAGCTCCTGTGCCAAACCGGGTTTGCTCGAGTGACTGAAGGGGAATCTTCAATTTCTGGCCAATATTCAGGCCTGCATTTTTCTCCAGCTTGTTGGCAGCAGCCAAATCGCCGATATCTACTTTATATAAGCGGGCAATGGAATACAAGCCTTCTTTCGGCTGCACTTCATGCACAATCGTCGCTCCTCTACCTGATTTTGTTGCTACAATTTTTCCGCTTTGCGCGATAGCTAGTCCTGATGCAAAAACAAATCCTGCCAATAAAAAAAACTTCTTCATAACTAAATACTAACCTGTTTTGTGCCCGCAATTTACATAATCTAAACGGGTGGGCGCATGGTATTTTATTAAATATGTATCAAACGTACAATATTTTAAAGACGCCTAAAATTACACAAATGAACTATAAAACCTTCGCAAAGCGATTGATGGACAGTCGCAATCGTCAAATTATAAGATAAAATTAAGTAATCGCTCTTTGAACTGCCTGAAACTGACGGACATTTTCGTCCGGGACCGGCTTGAGCACCCCAACAATAACTTTTTGGGATAAATAGTGTTATTTATAGAGTCTGTTATTAAATAATTACCTTTGCGCCGCTATGCAAATAGAAGTTTTAAAATCCAAGATCCATCGTGTTACCCTCACCGAGGCTAACCTGGATTATATGGGTAGTATCACGATAGATGAAGATCTGATGGATGCTGCCGGCATCATTGAGAATGAAAAAGTTCAGGTGGTGAACGTGAACAACGGCGAACGCCTGGAAACCTACGTGATCCGTGGTAAACGGGGCAGCGGAACCATTTGTCTGAACGGACCCGCAGCCCGTAAGGGAATGGCCGGAGATATCATCGTGATCATCTCTTATGCAATCATGGACTTTGAGGAAGCCAAAAAACATCAGCCAAAGGTCATTTTCCCTAAAACCGGCAACCAACTGTAAATCCTCTTCCTGTCAACTTCATGCCCAAAAAAGCAGCAACCATATTGCAGTATACGTTTTTTTTGGGGCTGGGCGTCTTTCTGGTCTGGTGGTCTTTGAAAGGCCTGACAGCGGAAGACCGGCAGTATATTTCAGCGGCATTAGCCAAAGCTGACTTCGGCCTGGTGATTCCCGGACTGATCGTATTACTTGCGAGCCACTGGGTCCGCGCCCTGAGGTGGCGGCTCATCATTGAACCATTGGGCCACCGGCCTTCCCGCGCCAATACATTTTTTGCTGTGATGGTCGGCTATCTGGCCAACCAGGCTCTGCCCAGGCTGGGTGAAGTATTGCGTTGCAGTACCTTAACACGCTACGAAAAAATTCCGCTCGATAAACTGGTAGGCACCGTAATACTGGAACGATTGGTAGACGCCCTCTGCCTCGGCCTGTTATTCGTGCTGGCATTGTTATCCCAACCCGACCTGTATCAACATATTCTCGACACATTCTTTCCATCGAAGGCCGCTGCAGACCGCGGCAACCTGCTGATGTTTGCCGGATTGGGATTGCTGGGCCTGATGATCATCGTGTGGCTTTGGATGGTGATCACCCGGAAAAAATGGTCGGATCTTACCGGCCTGTTTAAAAAGATCTTATTCCATATCTGGCAGGGCTTTGCTTCGATCCGGTCCCTGAAACGCCCGTGGACATTCATTTTATACAGCGTCATCATTTGGGGACTGTATACTTTGAGCGTTTATATCGGATTCTTAATGATTGAGGAAACGCGGCATTTCGGCTGGGCAGAAGCAGTCACCGTTCTTTGTGCGGGCAGCCTGGGCATGATCGCCACGCCCGGAGGCGTTGGAGCTTACGCGTTTTTAGTACAAAAGACCATGACCTTATATGAGCTAAACGCCGGTCTGGGCCTCGCTTTGGGCTGGTTGCTCTGGCTCGTGCAGGTGGCAGTGGTACTCATCGTGGGCGGATTGAGCCTGATCTCGCTGCCGCTGTATAACCGGAGAAGAAAAATATCCTGAGCCGAAAGACCTCACAGGTTTTGAAACCTGTGAGGTTCCGTTCCCGGCACTACTCATGAAAAATAATCTTCGTATTACCCACCCAGAAATAATCTCCGTCTTTCAGGTTTACTCTCACATGCGGTTGTAACCGCTGCGTGTTTTTATCCGTATTATAAAAAGTACCGTTTTTGCTGGGTCCGTTATCGCCCAGTTGATAGAGGTATTTCCCGGTCTCCAGCTGCCGTCTCGTGATCTGGCAATGATTCTTCGAAATAAATTTGTCTGCTGTGTCGATCGCAAAATCCGCCACCTCGTTGCCGCTACCCTCACTTTTACGACCGATCACAACCAGGTCCTGGTCCAATACCCGGCGCTGCGCTTCGGTTAGAAAATTAGGAACCACTTCCAGGTAGGCAACGCCCGGAAGAACATTATCACCTGACATGGGATCAATGTCAATAATACGGAGCGGTGGTTCATCCGCCACCGGGATCTGCACATTGCCTTCAATACCGTCATAATAAAACTGGCTAAGCTCACGCCCGGTTTTGAACCGGTTTTGCGGATCTTTCTCGAGGCATTTTTTAACCAGCAGCTCCAGCCACTCGGGTATGTCGCATTCGTCGCGACTGCCCGCCACATGCGTGAGCAGCATATGGATCCGCTTTTCACACATATCAGGAATGGCAGCCGTTTTATGTTTCTCTTCCAGCTCGATCATTTCGCCCGTCGTTTTGTAATCCTTCACGGGAAACGGCACCGTGCCCGTCAGCAATTCGTAGATAACGATCCCCAGGCTGTAAATATCTGACGGTGCGTCGATCATACTACCGCTCCATTTTTCAGGAGATTTGTATTCCGCCATTCCCTCTTCCTTCTTGCTATGACGCACGGCATCGGGATCTGAAAAAGATAACCCGAAATCAATGAGCACATACCGGTTCGTACCGTCTGCATTCTTTGTACGGATGATATTTTTCGGATTGATATCATTATGGATCACCGCATTTCTCCTGCGAAATACGGAGTCATCGCCGGGGTTGCTATACCCTGGTAAATAGTAATGGTGGCAATAGTTGAGAGCGCCCGCAATCTGTTCGATCAGGTCCAGTGTATCTTCGATCGAAAAGAACTTTTCCTTTTTAAGGATCGCTTCAAGCGTTTCACCATCTATGAATTCCATCTCCAACGATGGCTTGTGATCGATAATGAGCTCTTCATAAACATTGACGATATTGGGATGATCCAGCTTCTTCAGGATGTCCACTTCCTCCTTAAAATCCTGATAGGCTTTTTCGGCTTCATTTTCGATCGTAAGATCGAGTTGTTTCAGTGCCACAATATCGCCGTCCGCTTTCCTGCGGGCTTTGAAAACGGCAGAAAAACCGCCATGGCCCAATACTTTCAAAATATCATATGAAGTGGCTAATTCTGTCATAATGCTGTTATTTCACACAATCAATATAAAAAAGACAAGACCGCAGGTGTGACCTGTTTCATGCCTGCGCCAATACAATGCGGGATTAGGTCGCTGCTTCCTGCTGAATCACCTGGAACTCGAGTACGATCTTATCATTAAAGCATATCGAGTCACCGTCTTTCAACACATGCGGCACGGCTGATTGATTGAGACTGACACCGGCATAATCATTATTGCTGGTGTTGTATATTTTTATCTTGTGAGATGGATTGTTCAAAAATTTGGACCGGTATATTTTAAATGCGCCGAGGTCCTTGTCGAAGACAATCAGCGCATGCGAGCGGCTGATATAATTGTTAATCTTATACGCTTCCTCCTCTTTTTCTTCCACACCGATAAAGGCAATATCGTTATGGATCTTAGGCCCGTTATCAATCTTGGGATCCTTGCACCGGCCGATGAAATAAGTTTTGCCCGTCGGCTCCAGTGTATATTCGGGTTCCCAGGTAATGCCTTCTGTCGCGATAACCCGGGCTTTGATCTTGCGCAATGTTTCACCGGGCGTTAGTACCTCCACCCCAATGCCGTCGGTGATCCGGGTTACTTTATCGGCCAGCGGAGACTCGTGCAGCACCTCAACAGAAAGGTCTTCCTTATAATCGATACTTTTAGATTTGAAAGTCCGCTTGATCTGCTTCAGGAAATCAGCGTCTCCGGTCAATGCTTTCAACGCTACATTTTCCACCGAGCTGTCAGCAAAACGGGAATGAAACACCAATCCCGACACGCGGCTATTGCCATGACTTAACATCTTCACGCGGTTGCCGATGGCGCCAATAGCTACCTCTTTCAACTCCTCAATATTCTCGAGCTTCGACGTTAGTTTTTGGCGGGCATTGCTGGGCCCTTGCTCATGCTGCCGCTCTGATACAGGCGCTTCTTCTGAAGGCGCCTCATCGGCATTCAGTTTATCTGATAATTGCTGTATTTTCTTTTTTAACCAATTCATATTAATAGGTTGAATTAAAGTTGAACGGTAGTTGAATATGGTTTAATAAGGTTGAACAGTTGTTGAGTATAGTTTAATAAACATTCACATTCAACAACCATAAACCATGATTCAACAATATTCAACCACTCATTTAATGCCTCATTTAAAATTGTTACAATCGGATTTAAGTTGAACAGTTGTTGAACGTAGTTGAGTATAGTTTAATAAACATTCACATTCAACAACCATAAACCATGATTCAACAATATTCAACCACTCATTTAATGCCTCATTTAAAATTGTTACAATCGGATTTAAGTTGAACAGTTGTTGAACGTAGTTGAGTATAGTTTAATAAACATTCACATTCAACCACATTAAACCATCATTAAACAATATTCAACCATTCATCTAATGCCTCATTTAAAATTGTTACAATCGGATTTAAGTTGAACGGTTGTTGAACGTAGTTGAGTATAGTTTAATAAACATTCACATTCAACCACATTAAACCATCATTAAACAATATTCAACCATTTATTAAACAACCTTAAACCACTATCACACAACTTCAGCTCTTTAAAAATATCCCGCCGCTTTTAACTGCTTCAGCATGGTGATCGCCAGCTGCTTGGCGTGTTCCGAGTTGCCGATCTCCTCAATCCGTATCGCGAAAGCCACCGGCGCGCCGAGCTTAGGCGACGGCACATAAAACGTATACCACGCGTCAGTTACGCGCTTGCGCACGGTCTTTCCTTTTTCACGAATCAGCTTATCCCGTTCGGGACTGCCGGTCTTGCCATGCACTTCCAGGCCACTGGCTGCCGCTACACCCGCGGACTGCTCTTTCAGATAACCCGACATGAGCTGCGAAGCACCGGCATGGCTGGTAATAGCAATAGCCGCTTCCTTCTGCGCCGGCTGGTTCCACGTCTTGTATAAAAAACGGGAAGGCTGCAAAGAATCTTTATTAGCGATCGCTGCGCTCATTTTTGCGAGGTGCAGCGGTGTCGCCATTAGTTCTCCCTGTCCCCAGGCCAGGTTGGAATAATTGGTTTGGAATCTCCTCCGGGTATTAACAAGTCGCTTATTTTTTGTGTAATACAGGTTGCGGCGAATATCCGCAAAGGCATCCCATTCCTTGAAATATTTTTCGCTATTATAGTCCTCAGGTCTTTTGAAATTGAAACCACCGCGATTAATGATATTCATACCCAACAGGTCATACATCCGGAACAGCGGGGATTGCAGCTTCTTCTCATTCACCAGCTTGATAAAGTACACGTTGCTGGAGCGAACAATGGCCTTGCGCATATCTACATTTTCATTGGAAGGTTCATCGGCGCGGATCGCTTCGGCCGGATATACAAAGAAACTGAAGTTAGCAGCTCCCAACCCGTATTGATTAAAGGCCGCGTAGGCATCAATGATCTTTACCGTGGAGCCGGGACGGGAGGTGTACGTAATGCCCAGGTCCTGCGGCACCACGGTCCGGTCCTGGAAGATCTGCCGGTAAATGTTCCGGTAGTCATCGCCATCTATATTACTGATCAGCTTCTGGTCTTTATAAGAGGGCGACGGATTGGACGCTGATGCCAGCACATCTCCTGTTTTCGAATTGACGGCCACTACTGAAGTCCGAAAGTTCTTATAAGGCGCTTGTGATTGGACGATGGCATTGATCTTTTCATTCATCAACACATCGAGCGACAACCAGATGTCTTTTTGTTTTTTATTCTGTTGCTCGATCAGTTCGCTGTCTTTACCGGCTTTGATAAAGGGAGCCAGCGCGCTGTAATCATAGCGTGTCAATTCATTCTCCGTGGTAATTTCGGGAAGAAACTTTTGCTCTCTGTAGCGGTCCGTCGTGCGTTCCGTAGTAGTGTAGGTCACGTTGAAACCGCGCAAGGTGGTGAAATGGCGAAACTCAGCGGCGTAGCCGGCGCTCTCGGCTCTGGCGATTTCTTTGTTATAATCACCCAGCCAGAACAACAGGTCGGAGCCAAAAGGGTAATACCGGTCCTGCCCGCGGGACAATTGCTCTTTATACAACGATGCATTGGCGCCCAGGTTGATCAGCTTCGCCCGGTTCTTTTCAAATGTGGATTTTTGAGAAGTAGCCAGCAGAACGCCATTCTTGTCATAGATGTTCCCGGCTTTTATCTCGCGGAGCAGGATGCCGATCCTGGGATTATAGCTGTATTGCCACGCACCCTGCCGGTTCAGCACCAGCGATGGTTTTACAATGTATTCATTGGATTTCACCTGGTACCAGACCAGGCTTCCTGTAAAGATCAGGACAGCGAGGAAAAACGTAAGGATGGCGTAGGTGTTGACATTATCAAAATGTTTTTTTACATATTCCATCTCTATTGCCTCACCCCTTTCATTGGACATGACCAGCACCATCAGGAAGGCGATCATCGTCACAATGATTCCGGCATTCCCTTTACTAAGAAAAGGCACTGATATTCCTGTCAGGGGCAATAGTCCCAACGTCCCGGCCGCGATCAGCACCAACTGCAGCATCGTGGCAATGGCAACACCGGCCATGAGGTAGAACATGAAAGGCTTGCCGGTTCTCCGCGCAGCAAGAATACAACGGTATACCAGCAATCCGAAAGCAAAGAACAAACAAACCAGGGTTAACAGGCCCAGCTCTTCGCCAATGCTCTGAAGGATCATGTCAGTATGGTGCGCAGGCATAACATCTGACATACCTCGCCCCAGCCCCTGCCCCATGATACCACCGGTATTTAGTGACCATACGCCTTGCGCTACCTGGTCACCACCCACCAACTTATTTTCCCACATGTTGGCAAACATGCCATTCCTGTCGGCCAGTCGCTGTGTGAATTGAAAAGGCAATGCTGCCAGCAGTATAAAGGATGAAATAACGAGCACTACAAAGAATACGGACTCATAACGCTTCTTAAAAAACGCGTAAGCAAAGG
The DNA here is from genome assembly GCF_055693045.2 of Niabella sp. ZPM-14. Taxonomy (NCBI): domain Bacteria; kingdom Pseudomonadati; phylum Bacteroidota; class Chitinophagia; order Chitinophagales; family Chitinophagaceae; genus Niabella; species Niabella sp. ZPM-14. The sequence goes on along the minus strand of NZ_CM181148.1, from coordinate 71,976 downwards.
TCGATATACAAGCTATGAGCGCTAACCAGGGAAGGTAATTATGCTCGGGGCTGTTTATAAATTTCCCGGTCACTAACAGCAACACGCCAAAAATAAGCGCTGCCAGGATCATCTGCAGAAACTCTTCTTTCGCGAAGGCATAGAAGAACAAAAAGGTAAGACAAAGCACTACGGCCGGCCCAAGATCCCCCAACATGGCATAGATCGCCAGTAGAAAAAGAAAGAGGGCAAACATCATCAGGTTGTTCTTCGTGAGCCATCGGTTATCAGGTATATTCCGGAAATAGCCGGCATTTACAGTAAAATAAGTGGCAAAGAATACGACCATCAGGTATTTGGACAGCTCGCTGACCTGCAGGCCAAACAAATTGACCTTCACGCCGCTTCCCTCGGGGCCTGTCCCGAACACGGCTAATAATAGCATCAGGCCAATAGATGCCAGCAACCAGGTATAGCCCCTGGGCGCTTTCAGCTTGTTGGTGAAAGGAAGCCATCGATAAACGGGATCAAACCAGCCCGAATGATAAAACCTGTTGACGGGATTGGATTTGAAAACAAACACCAATACGGAGAACACCAGTAATACGGCTGCAATATAGCGCGCCATGCCCGAGCCATAAACCTCGTCACGCAGCGGATCCTGCACACTGTATAAAACCATCGTACCGATGCCGGTGATGAACATGATCAATGGAAGTATGAATTGATCGCTGCGATAATTTTTCAGGTAAAGCGCCACGTGCAATAACCAGAAACCTAATACAAACAGCACCATGCAGACCAGAAATTCCTTTTGAAAAGCTTCGGGTGTTCTTACTGTCAGTATCTTATCATTCTTGATCTGCCTGTATTCAACAGCGTCCAGGATCCGCAGCTGGTGCGGCTTCCCGAGAAAGTTAAACGTCCGGCTGCCTCCAATACGGGCACTTCCTTTAGCAGGTCCAAAATTAAAGCCGGGCCTGATGGCGCGAACGCTATAGTTGCCTTGGGGATCGAGCTCCGAAAATTCATAGGACCCGTCCTCATCGGTTCTTGCGTAAAACTCAGTAGCTATAGAGGATTTATCAGCCGGCAGCGTATCAAAATAAGCATCCGGGAAGAGGCGCGTCAACCTGATCAATACACCGTCCTTCTTTCCTTCATCGTCCTTATAGCTGATATTTCCTTCGATGCTGATGCCGTCTGCTACCAGGCCGGTTTCTACTTCGGAAGGATAATCTACCGGCGCTGATTGCTCTTGCGCATACAGCGCTGAATCCATGCCCAGGTGGGCCAGCGAGTTGATAAACCGCAGCTTGCCGGACTCACTGCCTGTTTTCAAAAAAGCAGTGGCCTCCAAAAGCATCGGCTCTTTATTCAGCGCGCCCAGGTTGGGCAACGTTCCTTCCTCATCCACTTGCGCTTTCAGGCTGCCTGTAATGAAACGGATATAGTTGGCATCGGTGAAATAACCACCCTTTTCTAACAATTTCCGTAAGGATTCGGAAGACACGGGCGCAGACAAATTAAGGATGCTGCCTTTTGCATAGCCTTCTTCAGTCTCCCGAAGGTCAGCCTTGATATTAGTATAATACATCAAGGCCATCACGGCAACCAGTACGGTTGTGCATAACAATAATAACCGCTCTGCATTGCGGGAGTATAGCTCTATTTTCTTTTTCTTCTGCATAGTTGTTAATAACCGGTATTACTTCGGTTGCGGGCGCTGTCATTAAAGATCGTATCGGTGGCCTGTATCAGCGAATCGGTATTGTACAAGCTGTCATAATATGGCAGGGTATCCCTGATATAAACGGTATCAATCTGGTTTTCTTTTGGTCCGAGTACGAGGCTTCGGGTTCCCCCCCAATTTACGAGGAACCCCACCAGGAACGCTACCGGGACGAACCACAACCACTGTTTTTTTTTACGCGCGGGCTTTTTATCCATAATTGTTAACAGTTCTTCTTCTTCATTGATGGGGACTTCGATTGTGTTTTTGTAGCTTTTCTTTTTAGCGCCACGCTTAGCCGTGTATCCTGCGAGCGCTACGGTGATATTATCCTTTCCGCCGAGCTCATTCGCTGCGTTGATCAGCAGGGCAGCCTTTTCTTTGATGGCTATATCCTGCGACAAGATAGCGGTCATCTGCTGCCTGGTCACGAGGTCTGTAAGTCCGTCACTGCAAAAAAGCACCAGGTCGCCCGGCAAAAAGCTATGTTCAAAAAAATCGAAGTATCCTTCACTATCATTGGCATCAATGGCATACTCCCCCAGCATTTTGCTGATTTCGTTGCGGTTAGGATGATGCATGGCTTCCGCTTCCGTCAGGTAGCCGCTATCTTCTTTAAATCCCACCGTAGAGTGATCTTTCGTAATCTTGATCAGCTCACCGTTCCGGAACACATAGCCACGACTGTCACCCACATGGGCCACATACATCAACTCCTTTTCTGCATCCAACACGGCCATGGAAGCAACACAGCTCATGCGCTGCAGGTTGGTAGACGCACGCCGCTCATGGATGGCATTGTTCGCGTTGATGAATGCTTCTTTTAGAAGCTGTAGCGGTGCGCCGAAACTGAAGTTTTGCAAATAGCTCTCAATCGTTGTCTTAGCCAATGCCGACGCTTCCTCCCCACCCTCGTAGCCACCTACGCCGTCAATAGCGCCGATCAACGCCATGTGAGGCCTGGTCCACAAGTTCAGTAGCCATACGAAATTATCTTCGTTATTATCGCGCCTGCGGCCAATATCCGTTTGCACGTGCGAAATAATAGTGCTGCTCATTTCTTTGTTTTTGTTTGCAGAAAGAAAACCAATACGATGAATAGGATGAAGAGTGTCTGGAGCATATTAAGAATTGACAGATGAGTGATGACAGATGACAGATTCTTCCTATTTCAAGTTTGATTTTTCATAATAAGAAATTAGTCCGTTTAAAATTTTCAAACACTCATCAACCATAGGCACAAAAAACTCAAAAGCCGTTTCAGAAATTACCTCAACCATTAACGCAATAGTCAAAAGCGTTTCAAGTTCATAGATCGAGCCTCTTGAGATGTGTAAAAACTGTATAATATCCTTTTTATAATTTCTTCCTATTCCTTCTGCGATGTTAGCGGGTATAGATATTGCTGCACGTTTTGTTTGACTCGTTAAAGCATACGCTTCCTCCTTCGGGTATTTTTTTGTCAGAAGGTATATTTCTTTAACCAACGCCATGGTTTTCTTCCATGCTTCAAGGTTTTTATAATTAGTCATAGTCTCAATTATTAGCAATATTTTAAATACCTCCCACTCCCATCCGTCCTCTGTCATCCGTCAACTGTCAACTTCACTCCGCTTTAAAATCCAACTGAAAAATACCGCATACAATGGTCGAATCATTTTTCAACGGGTGCCACACAGGCGCTTCGCCGATCCGGCTCAGCTCCAGCTTTTGCTCATTGACAAAGGCATCAGCAAACAGCGCCACATAAAATAAACGGGCTGCCTCTTCATATTTGATCATCACATGCTCTTTCTGAAGACTGCCGCTGGGCTCGTTGATACACAGCAATGTTGCCGTGCTGGTGAGCCCTTCCACCGCCTTCGTGATCTTTAATTGCTTTTCCCGCATAGGGAAGCTATACCGCTGCTTGTTGATCACAAACTGAATGGTCGCCAGCTTATCTTTCTTTGCACCGGCTGAACTGCCGGAAGCCGCTGCGGGCGTGGGCTCTGGTGCAAAAAGCTCCTTATTGAACTTCACCCTGAAATGGCCTTTGGATAAAATATCGATGTTGGCAAAGGTATTCGGGTTCAGATCGTACTTGGAATATTTGGAGTGTTTGCTGCTGACCGACACTTTAATCTGCTCACTGGACAATTCCATCCACGACTTTTCTGAAGTGGGCGCACTGACCACCTGCACCGATCCCGGTTCAATCTCGCTATTATCAACACCTTTTTCGGCCGGGCAATACTGGAAGTCCCAGAAACTGCCGATCGGATCATAGCGCGGGTATTGACTTTTCTTTTCGTTGATATACTCGTAGAATTCATCCAGTATTCCTTCTGTAATGCCCGCCAGGCGCAACTCCGCGTGATGATAGTCTTCGGGGCGCATCAGGATCAGGTAGCTGCAATCATACATCATGCGCTTATTGAAAGACTCCCTTTCAATCGTTTCTTTAAACGATTCTACTACCTGGTTCACCAGCGTCTGGTTGGTCAACCGGCGTTCCTCTTCTTCCTCGTCGGGTAAAAGCCATTTTTTAATCTTGTTTAACATCGTCGCAAATTTCTGATTTGATATTGATGATTTTTTGTTTGACGTTGATTCCCATTCAACACATTTAACTGTTATAGTTTTTCGATCCGGCGCTCAACGATTCGTTCGATCTTATTATTTTCATCGATGATCATTGATACATCGATATTATAAGGGATCCAGTCGTCTGCTTCATGCTGTTTGATCTTGTACAACATGGAGAAATCGACATAGGTTTTCCCATTCTGGTTGTGGGTAAACACGTACGAGTCGTTATTGATATCGGCCTCGGTGTATCTCCACTTACCATGATAAGATTCGCATTCCTTCTGAATATTACTCAGCGGCACATTAGACTTGTTATAATACTGGCGAACCACATCACCAAAGAAGGAAGATAATTTAGCACACTCATTCCGGTCCCGGTAATAGTTGTTGATGAAGCGTTTCGTGTCCTCTTCCTTTTGCTTAATATCCACACTAACGACCACCTGGTCCATGCTGCCGTTTTCGCCTTCGCTGTTGATGGTGTCGGCGGCGGCCAACACCGGCGTGTCCTCTGCTTTTTCTACTGTTGTGCGATCCGGCTCCGGCCTCTTCCTGGTTGTTTTTTGAACCGGCGCCTGTGTGGCTGGTTCATTGGTGTAGCGCTTGATATAGCGGCCAATCCGGTCTTTGTTGAGTGCCACCGCGATCAGGCCGAGAATAACCGCAATCGGGAACAGGAAGTAAAAAGCGCTCCGTCGCTGCCGCCGCGGCGGCTGTTGCGGCATCACAGGTACTGACTTTTGTCGCTCAATAACCGGACTTTTAGCAGGATCTTCCGGGGTGATATATAAGGTATCGCCTACCGTATCTGGCTGACGGTCTCCGATCTTATGCAATTCGCTCCGCTGATCGGCGTTTTTGTTAAAATAGGCTGGCAGCAGGTCACGCCAGGGAAGCGTCAGGGCGGAGACATCAACAGATTTTCTCACGATGCTTTCCTGGATCTCAAAGTCTGAGATCTTCGAGCTGTCATAAGGCGGCTTACCTGTGACCAGATGATAAAAAGTGACAGCCAGAGAATACGCATCTGTCTTGCTCGTCAGGTTTTTCACATCATACACCTGTTCGGGACTCATGTACATAAGCGTTCCCATCCGGGAGCCGGTTTGGGTAACGGTTATATTATCCTTTAGTTTCGCCACACCAAAATCGAGCAGTTTGATCTTTCCCGTTTCGGTGACGAATAAATTGGCAGGCTTAATGTCGCGGTGAATGATCCCTTTGCGGTGCGTATACTGCAGTGCATCCACCAGATCGTTCCACCAGGTCATTAATTGTTCATTCTGGAAGGTTTCGCCATTCTTCATTCTCTTGGCAAGATCTCCGCCTTCCAGGTATTCCATGATCATGCAGGGGCGGCCCTCCAGGACGCCATAATCCTGGATATTGCGGATCGCATAATGATTGAGCTGAACCATCAGCTTCGCCTCGTTTCTGAAACGCGAAACGATCTCTTCGTCCTCGCAAAATTTCTTCAGCAACACCTTGATCGCCGCCGGTTTTTGAAGAGAGTTTTCTGCATACCAGACCTCTGCCATGCCTCCATCGCCCAACTTGTACTTTAACACGTATCCGTTTATGCTTGTATTATCCATTCCATCAACCTTATAGGATCATAAATATATTATCAATTTCGCGTTTGATGCGCTATTTTTAATACACATGTGTGGGTAGGGTGACCCGGCATGCGGAACAATCCGGCAGACCCATTGTTACGAACGTCCTGTTTTCAGATCTTTATCCATGTTTGTTTTGTGGTCCTGCCCCACATTCCTGGTTCCTCGCAGGCCCGATCAGGCAAATGTACCCGCGTTAAAACTAAAAGAACCCACGACATATTTCCTTAAAAAAATATAAAAACCGGTAAACTGACAAGAACATCCGGTAAAACAACACCAGTCATGAAGATAAACCATCTTTTCAAACAACTAGGCTACGATATAAAACATGTGGAGCGTGTGTCCGGCGGCGATATCAATGAAGGCTATTACGTGGAAACGCAGCAGCGACGGTTATTTGTAAAGGTCAATTCGGACGAGGATTTTCCGGGCATGTTTGCGCGCGAGGCGAACGGCCTGCATGCCTTACGCGCTCATACCACCGCGCTGATACCAGAAGTGGTGACACTGGGCGTGTCGGAAGGATGGCAATACCTAGTCCTGGAATGGATCGACCGGGGCAGGCCTGCACCGGAGGCACAACGCCGGCTTGGGGCCGCTGTTGCGCAGCTCCACCGGTCATCGCAGGAGCTGTTTGGGTTTGAAGAAGACAACTATATCGGAAGCCTGCCCCAAAAGAATACGCCCGACGCTACCTGGGCGGGGTTTTACACCGAATGCCGGATCCTGCCTCTGGTACAGATGCTGGTCGATCGAAAGATCTTTTCACCTGATGACCTGAAACAAGCCGGACAATTTTGCCAGTTTGCGGGCGAGCAATTCCCTTTGGAACCGCCTGCCTTGTTGCACGGCGACTTGTGGAGCGGGAATTACCTGGTGGCGCAGAACGGACATGCAGCGCTGATCGATCCGGCCGTGTATTATGGTCATCGGGAAATGGATATCGGGATGACCCGCCTGTTCGGCGGATTTTCTGAAGCATTTTATGCCGGTTACGAAGAAGTATACCCACTGGAAAAAGACTGGCAAAAACGTTTAACCTATACGCAGTTGTATCCCCTGCTCGTACATGCCATCCTGTTTGGAGGACATTATATCCGGGAGGTAAAAGGAATTATAACCCGATTTTGATGTAACTTAGGTTTATATTGTGCCCCCTATGATGATAGTTTATAAAACAAAGGCGAGTCTGCTGATTAAACTATTATTCCTGATCGTATTAATGACTGTCGGGGTGATTGCTCTTGTCGAAAGAAGCCTGGCCCTGTTCCTGATAGCGGTGGTGTTCTCCGCTGTGGTGCTGTATATTTTTTACACAACACATTATGTCGTTTACGAGGGGCGCCTTACGATTAAAAGCGGCTTCCTGTTTAAAGCTTCGCTGGACATTGAATCTATCCGAAAAATCACGAGAAAGAGAATGCACCTGTTGAGCGGTCCGGGATTCTCGATCGACCGCCTGGTGATTGAATACAACGAGCATGATTGCATTGTGATCTCGCCACGCCCCCAGCAAACTTTTATTGAACATTTGAAAAGGATCAACCCGGATATCCTCATATCTGCCTGAATGGTTACACGGCGCGTAACACCGCCAGTTCTTTTGCGTGTACCTTCAGGGTGATCTCGCTGCCGCGTCCCGGCGCTGAATCAATCTGGATATCGGCGTGGATCTGAGCGGCCCTTGCCTTTAAATTTTTAATGCCGCTGCGATTGGTGGTACGTGAGGGATCGAACCCTTTCCCGTTGTCCTTTACAACAAAACAAAGATCGGTTCCATCGTATTTGGCTTTGATAGAAGCTTCGGTACATTCTGAATACTTCACCAGGTTATTGACGGATTCTTTAATGATCAGGAAAATATTTCTGCGCGTCTCCATCGGAAGTGGCGCTTCTGCAATGGCATCCGGAAAATCAATATCAAAACGGATATTTTTAGACTCGAACAACGGCACTGAAAATTCACTGATGTGCATACCGAGATTGCTGAACTTATCATTGCTGGGTTTGACCAGCCAGATAATATCATCCAGTGCGTCCAGTGTATCTTTTGCATTGGCTTCGATCTTGGACAAAAGGTCGTGGGAATCAGTGCCGTTTTTTCGGAGCAGTTCACTGAAGATATGAATGCTGCTTAAGGAAGAACCCATGTCGTCATGCAGATCTGACGCGATCTGGGACCGGATCTCCAGCTCGCGCTGAAGGGAGCGGTTTCTTTCCAGCAGCCTGTTGCGCAGGTAATATAAAATCCCGGATATTAATAATAAACAAAACAGGATAAGACTTCCCACCATGATGATCGTTTTGTTGGCATCGTTCTTCTCGAGCAGGGCGATCTTTTCCTGGTGATAGGCCACTTCCTTGCCGCGCAATGACTGGGCATTCTTGGTGTTGATCATACTGTCGGAAAGCGATTTGAACAGGTTGCCAAACTTGTAGGCCTGTTGATAGTCGCTGCGCGCTGCGGCTGTCCGCATCAGCCCTTCATAAGCGTTTTTAGACTCCGCTACCGACCCGATCGCGGCAGCAAGCTGCAAGCTGCTGTCGTACATCATTTGCGCCATGGGATAATTGCGGTTTTGCAGATACGCTCCCGCAATATTGTTGTAACTATTGGCGATATAGATCTTATCACCGAGCTTAATATTGATCGGTAATGCCCGCGCATATAGCGCCAGGGCTTCATCCGGCTTCCCGCTCTTTTGTAGCAGGTTGCCGAGGCTGTTGTAGCAGATGGCAATGCCTTTATGGTCACTTCGCTTTTTATTATATAGCAACGCCTTGTTATAATAACTCCTGGCCGAATCTTCCACGCCCAGCCGATCATAGCATTCGCCCATGTTCTGGAGATTGATCGCAATGCCGCGTTCGTTCTTTGCTTTGATGGCGATCGGCATACATTGCCGGAAATAATCGATGGCCGCGCGATAGTTCCCTTGTGCCAGGTGGATATTGCCAATACTGTTAAGCGCTATGGTGATGTTATAATCGTCCCCGATCTGCTCAGACAATTTCAGGCTGTTCATTAAATGATCCAGCGCCGTGTTGTAAGCATCCATCCGCCTGTAAGCCACGCCCAGGTTGTTATACGCTTTTATTTCTTCATGAACATTGTCCTGCTTTTTCGCCAGTTCCAGTGCCTTCAGGTGCAGGCCGATCGATTCGTTATATTCAGAACGTTCCCGCTTGAAAAACCCGTAAGAGTTGTAAAGCAATGGCGCAGCTTCTTTGTATTTTAAAAGATCTACCAATCTGAAGGCCTCTTCATACAAGGCGCCCCGCGTCACATCCCTCGCATTCTTTTCTACATAACTTAAAATGGAATCTACTTTGGCCTTGCCGTCAGGCATCAGCAGTATGGCATCTTTTGTTTGAGCACGAACGGTAAGACAGATGGCACAGCTGAACACGCATAACAAAGCCCGTGACAGCTTATGTTTTTTGAAGAGGAGGCTCATGATATAGTTTTAAGTTTGGAAGTGGGCCACAAGCCAGCGGTGAAGTACACTAACAAATTTATCTGATATATTGCATGAAAGCAAAAAAAAGACTCCCGGGCGGGAGTCTTTTTTATTAAGTATATATAAGATCTTATTTTAATTTGGCCAGAGAATCTTTAATCCTCGCCCATCCTTTCTCAATGTTGGGCAGGCTGTTGGCAAAAGAAAACCGTACGCAGTTGGGCTCTCCAAACGCTGCACCCATTACAGATGAAACGTGTGCTGTATTTAAAATATACATGCAAAGGTCTGCGGAATCTTTGATGAAGGTTTCCCCATCCGATTTGCCGTAATAAGAACTCATGTCAGGGAAAATGTAGAAGGCACCGTCGGGCTCGGAACATTTGACGCCTGGAATTTCATTAACCAGCTCAAGCACGCGTTTTTTTCTGCGCGTGAACTCTTCGGCCATTTCCTGCGTCGGTTTCAGGTCGGTGGTCAGCGCTGCCACGCCCGCTTTCTGGGCGATGGAGCAGGTACCGCTCGTGAATTGTCCCTGCAGCTTTTCCATTCCTTTGGCAATAGTAGTTGTAGAAGCGGTGTAGCCGATACGCCAGCCGGTCATGGCAAAACCTTTACTCAACCCGTTCACAATCACCACGCGGTCTTTGATCTCTTCGAATTGTGCAATGCTTTCATGCTCACCCACATAATTGATATATTCATAGATCTCATCAGAGATGATCGTCACCTGGGGGTGTTTTTTAAACACTTCTACCAGGGCCGCTAATTCTTCTTTATTATATACCGCTCCGGAAGGATTACAAGGAGAAGAGAACAAAAAGGCCTTGGTTTGCGGGGTGATAGCCGCTTCTACTTCTTCGGCTGTTGCTTTGAACCCTTTGTCAACGCTGGTCCTGATCTCTATCACTTTGCCGCGTGCGATCTTTACTAATTCGGAATAGGTTACCCAGTACGGTGTAGGGATCACCACTTCGTCTCCTTCATCTACCAGCGCCAGCAACACATTGGCCAGGCTTTGCTTAGCTCCGGTGGAAACCACGATCTGTTCGGGGCTGTAATCCAGGTTATTGTCTCTCTTCAACTTGGTGCAAACCGCCTCGCGGAGGTCGAGGAAACCAGGTACGGGTGTGTAGTGGCTCCAGTTATCATTAATTGCCTTTATGGCCGCCTGCTTGATGTGTTCGGGAGTGTCAAAATCGGGTTCGCCCAGGCTAAGGTCAATCACATCAACACCTTTCGCCCTTAATTCGCGCCCCAGCTTCGCCATTTTCAGCGTTTCCGGCTCTGTAAAGCGCTCTAAAAGAGATGATAATTGCATGTTAAGAGTTATTTTTTTGATTACGTTAAAAAAATCACGCAAAGGTAATGGTTGAGGGGCTTAAATGCCGGATTGTTGCCAATGATTTTTAAGGACGTCTGAAGTCAGAGGTTGGAGGTCAGAAGTCGGAGGTCGGAAGTGGATAGTCCGCGGATGAGGCTCGGAGATGGAAGGTTTGTTTCGTTATTCTCCGAACCTGAATCTCGCAACCTATGACCGGCGCTCTGAATTTTTATGAATTTTCGCGGATAATTGCACCAAATGATCAACTTATCTACTTTAAATCAGGCGAACCCTTATCTTTGCAGCCTTTAAAAAAAACCGGATAAGGTTTTTTGGCGATTTAGTATGCCAAATGACTTTTACCAAACTAAGTGAAATATAAATTTTAAACTCGTATGCAACTCAAAGGCCTGGTTCGTTTTTTTACGATTTTGCTGATCATTTATTCGCTGTATCAATTATCGTTTACCTGGTTTGTTCGTAATCACGAAAAAAAGCTTGAAAAGCAAGCGCGCAGCTATGTAGCGACGAATTACCCCAGCGCTACAGCGAAGTTTCCTGCCAACAAAGACTCTCAGCAGATCTACCAGGAATGGTTGGACGAAGCTTATGAGGCAAGGCTGGCCCGCCTGAAAGATAGCACGAAGGATGAGACGGTGACTTACGGGTTTACCGGCGCCATCAGCTATCAAAAAGCAAAGGCAGAAGAGCTCAACCTGGGCCTGGATCTTCAGGGAGGTATGAACGTGACCATGGAAGTGGAAATGAGCGGCGTACTGAAAACATTAGCAAACAACTCGAAAGATCCCAATTTCGTGAAAGCGCTGGCTAATGCTGAGCAGGCAAAAGGAAACAGCGACGCAAATTTTATCAGCCTTTTTGTTCAGGAGTATAAAAAACTGGTACCAAACGGCAGGCTCGCTCCGCTGTTTGCGAATGCCAATAATAGTGAGATCAAGGTAACGGACAATGATAACAAGGTGATCAGCTTCCTGAACGAGCAGGCGAAATCGGCGTTTGATAACACCGCGCGATTGATCACTACCCGTATTGATAAGTTTGGTGTAGCCCAGCCCAGCATCAACCCCGATCCTGAAAAACAAATTATTTCTGTAGAACTTCCCGGTGTGCAGGACAAAGAGCGTGTAAGGAAAAACTTACAGGCCAGCGCCAACTTGCAGTTTTGGGAAGTGTATAATATCAGCGAGATCTGGCCTAATATCCAAAAAGCTGACGAGCTGTATTTTTCTCAAAACGGTGGAAAGACTGCTGCTGACTCAACAAAACCGGCCACAGACACAACAGCCACTGCTGCTGCTGCTGATACCAGTAAAACAGCGGGCACTGCTAAAATAGATACCGGCAACCTGCAGAATCAGTTGAAACAACTGGCCACCAAAGATGCGCCTAAGGCTAATACCGCAGTCAACAACCAGGAAGCTGAAGCTAAAAAGCATCTATACGGATGGATCGGCTTTTCCGTAGACCAGCAACAAGGACGACTGATCGACAATGGTATGATTGGACAGGTGCTGATCAAAGACACAGCAAGTGTTCGTGAGATCCTGGAATCTCCCGCCGTGAAGGCACAGCTTCCCGCTGACCTTGTGTGGATGTTTGGCATTCCTGAGAAAAAGTCTCCTGCGGTCGGCTTATTCGCGATTAAAACCAACGGACGCGAGACGGCCAAATTAGGCGGCGAAATGGTGATCAACGCTGGTTACGACTTCGATCAAACCGGCAAAACCAATGTAAGTCTTGAAATGAGCCCTGTGGGCGCTAAAATATGGGCAGACCTTACCCGTGCTAACGTAGGTCGCGCGATCGCGATCGTAGTAGACGGTACCGTATATTCTGCCCCTAATGTGAACGAAGCCATTGAAGGTGGCCGTTCCAGCATCTCCGGAAGCTTCTCGCAGGAAGAGGCCAGCGACCTTGCCAATATCCTGAAGATCGGAAAGTTACCGGCTCCTGCAAAAATCGTTTCTGATACGACTGTCGGCCCAACTTTAGGTGCTGCTGCACTGGAAGGCGGTATGTGGTCGTTCGCGATATCTTTCTTAGTCATCTTTACCCTGATGATCATCTATTACAACACCAGTGGTTGGGTAGCGAATATCGCCCTGATCCTGAACCTGTTGTTTACAGTAGGTGTGCTGGCTGGCCTGGGTGCTACCCTGACCGCTCCCGGTATCGCGGGTTTGGTACTGACGATCGGCATGGCCGTAGATACGAACGTGATCATTTATGAAAGGATCAAAGAAGAATTGAGAAAAGGCAAAGGATACCTTCCGGCGATCAACGACGGTTACAGCCGCTCGCTGGCACCCGTTCTGGATGGTCACGTGACCACTTTGCTGACCGCTTGCATCCTGTACTATTTCGGTCTCGGTCCTGTAAAAGGATTCGCTACCACACAGATCCTGGGTCTGTTGCTGTCTCTTTTCTGCGGTATCCTGGTGAGCCGCTGGGTAACTGACTGGTTCACGAACAAGAAGAAGCACCTGAACTATTTCAGCAAGATCAGCAACACGATCGAAAGAAAATCTAATTTCAAATTCATCGAGTTCAGAAAAACAGCTTATATCATTTCCGCCGTGATCGTGATACTGGGTATCTCTACGATATTCAACGGATTTGATTATGGGGTGGAGTTCGACGGTGGACGCAGCTATAAAGTAGAGTTTGGCAAAAAAGTGGATGTTGAAGCGGTGCGTGCCGACCTGAAAACGGCGTTTGACGATGAGAATCCGATCATCAAGACGGTGGGCGATGAAAGCAGGCTGGATATCACGACGTCTTACCTGATCCGCGATCCGAAAACACAGGTCGCTGATTCCATCGTGGAGCATAAGTTATACGAAGGATTGAAAAAATACCTGCCGGCTAACACAACGTTCCAGCAGTTTGACGCGGTACATAAAAGAGAGTCTAAAAAGGTATTACCTACCATTTCGGATGACCTGAAGAAAGGGGCTCTGAAAGCTACGCTATTCGCTATGGTAGCGATCTTCCTGTACATCTTCCTTCGCTTCCGCGACTGGAGGTTCTCACTGGGTACGATCTTCGCCCTGATCCACGATACGTTGGTGACCCTGATCGTCTTCTCGTTTGCAAGAAACTGGGTACCGTTCCCGCTTGAAATTGACCAGCACTTCATCGCGGCAATACTGACAGTGATCGGTTTCTCCATGAACGATACCGTGGTAATCTTTGACCGGATCCGTGAAGACATGAAGCTTCATCCGAACCTGGATCAGAAAACCCTGGTGAACAAAGCGATCAACGAGACCTTAAGCCGTACGATCATGACTACGCTTACAGTATTCCTGACGATTCTCATCCTGTTCATCTTCGGTGGAGAAGTTACACAAGGCTTTGCCTTTGCGATGCTGATTGGTGTGATCACAGGTATTTACTCTACTGTGTTTGTGGCAGCGCCGGTACTGGTGGATCTGAGAGGTGGTATCCGCAAATCCAAAGAAAAAACGGATCTGCACGCTCCGAAAGCGGATACGGATAAAAAGTAATTGAACACTTTTCTATAGAAACCGGGTTTTAATAAACCCGGTTTTTTTTATGTCTATGATGCACTAATGAAGATGTGATAGACGTTAATCTGATCAGACAATTAAATAAATCATTCGTGTGTCTGTGGCTATCAACGCGTCAGACCGGGACGGTCAGACGCGCCGAAATTTGTTTGACCACGATGTCAGAAGTGTTAATCAGATCAAACAATTAAATCTGTTATTCGTGGATTCGTGGCGTCATATGTCTGCCTCAAGACAGGTATGCCACTGATGCACTAATAAAAATGTGAGAGACGTTAGTCTAATCAGACAATTTGAGCTATCATTTGTGTATCTGTGGCTTTATCACGCGTCAGGCCGGGACGGTCAGACGCGCCGAAATTTGTTTGACCACGCTGAAATAAATCGTACCTTGACCACTTCAGTTGATCTTGTCTAAACCTTGTATTGAAATGAAAAAAACGATTGCCCTTTGCAGCCTGCTGTTCACCTCCGTTTTTGTAATGGCCCAGCACGGATTCGTCATCCAGCGTCACCCCCAACAAAAGCGGGCCGACGTGTTGTACAATGGAAAGCTTATAACTGCCTATTGTTATTACGATTCCATCGCTAAACCTTTTTTGTACCCGGTGAACACGGTGGATGGTATCACTGTGACGCGCGGATACCCCATCGAGCCACGGCCGGGCGATCGCACGGATCACCCGCACCACGTGGGCATCTGGCAAAATTATGAGTCTGTGAACGGCATTGACTTCTGGAACAATTCCACTGCGATCTCGGCTGAAAAGAAGGATCATTATGGCACCATTCACCATGAAACAATTACCGCTACCCGGGCCTCAGGCGATAAAGCATCCATCTTGGCTACAGCCAGCTGGAAGAACCAAAAAGGAGCGCTTTTTCTGAAGGAAAAAACCCGGTACCAATTCCAGGTGGTCAATAATATGGTTGTTATCGACAGAACGACCACCCTTACTGCGGCAGCCGATACGGTCACGTTTAAAGATGTAAAAGATGGCTTCTTCGCGATACGGGTAGCACGCGAACTGGAGATGCCTTCTAAAGAGCCCGGCATGTTTATAGGTACTCATGGCGAGCGTACGAAATCTGATCCACTAAGCCCGGATCGCATCAGCGGCATGTATTACGCCAGTAATGGCACCCGAGGAGACGATGTATGGAGCACGAAGGGCGAATGGACGGCGCTGAAAGGCGTTATCGACCAACATCCTGTGACGATCGCGATATTCGATCATCCGAAAAATATTGGGTATCCTGCGTACTGGCATGCGCGCGGATATGGTCTTTTTGCGGTAAACCCACTCGGCCGTTCGGTGTTCAGCAAGGGAAAGGATCAGCTGAACCTGGTGTTGACACCCGGAAAATCCGCCACCTTCCGCTACAGAATTGTCATTGCCTCGAAAGACCTTGATACGGCGATCCTTCAAAAGACAGCCAAAGACTTTGCCGCAGCAAAATAATATTAAGGTTTAGCGGATTTCTTCTTTTTGGGATACCGGCCATTGAAGGTGCAGTCCAGGGCACCCATTCTTGAACCGCAACCTTCCACTTCCTTCAACGTTACACTGTTTTTATCAAAGATAAACTGAAGTACGCAGGGATCGCCGGGCTGACGGTATTCGATGATATTGTCAGATACGATGTTCGCCTCTCCTCTCAGTTCACCATTGCATTGCGAGTTTTTCTCTTCCAGGTGTATGAAGAAATTTACCCGACCCGATTTAGCGTTATCACGAATGGAGATGATATTACGATTTCCTTTACCATAGTCCCCGGCATAAGTGTATTCGCGGCTTAGCGTGTCGATCGGGTTGATCAATTCCGCGTCGTCGCCTAAAGAATCGGTCATGATCAGCATGAACTTTTTACCGGCGTTATTTAAAACATACACATCATCGCCGCTAATCTCTATGTCGTTAGGAAGCTTTTTTACTGTTTTCCGGTTAATATTGTACTGCTTGTCGATCGTAACAGATGTTTGCACGCCCCGTTCCTTATTGCCTTTCATCGCCACAAACCCCGCCAGGAACTCGGTCTTGTCGTTATACGCCGTGATCAGCATCACTTTCTGTTTGGCGCTCGCCGCTTTAGACATCAGGTAGGTCGCGCCGTCTTTTTCCCTGAACTTGCCGATCGCATACAGCTTAGGCTTCTCTCCCTTGAAAGTTGCATTCAACAAACTATCTGGTGTAAACTCGTTATAAATTTCAGGGCTGATCAGGAGACTATCATCCGTTTTAGCATACAAGGAAGTGTCTGCATAAGAAAAGGGCAATTGCACTTCAGGAAAAAACTCAACATATTCCTGCAGATTGACATCGTCCTCCCCTGCCATCTTTTTTTTCTTTTTTCCACAAGAAGCCACCATTACAAAAAGTAAAGCGAAAATGCAAACCCGGTACATCATAGTAATCACATTAAGAGTACAAATAAACAATAGTTAGCTAATAATACCATACATTTTTAATATGATAGACAAAATCCTTTAATTAGAGTTTCGTATTTCAAAAATTATTTTTAGGTTTGTCTAACTTATTTATAAACCGCATTTAAAACTAATGGCAAGGCATCACTCTGAAATCTCTTTAAGCGAAGTTCATAAATCCGTCGACACGACCTTACCGCATAAATCGCGCTGGCGCCGGATCCTTGCTTTTTTCGGACCGGCCTACCTGGTGAGCGTCGGTTATATGGATCCCGGAAACTGGGCCACGGATCTGGCGGGTGGCAGCCAGTTTGGTTACTCTTTGCTGTGGGTGTTGATTATGAGTAATATCATGGCGCTCCTGTTGCAGAGCCTTTCGGCGCGCCTGGGGATCGTCCGGAACCGTGACCTGGCACAGGCGAACCGGGAGACCTACCCTAAGAAGATCAATTTTGCTCTTTATATCCTGGCGGAGATCGCGATTGCAGCGACAGACCTCGCGGAGATCCTCGGGATGGCGATCGGTTTACAGCTACTCACCGGCATGCCGCTGATCTACGGGGTGCTGATCACCGCGCTGGACACTTTCCTGCTGATTGCCCTGCAACGTTTGGGCATGCGAAAGCTGGAAGCGTTCATCATCGGGCTGATCTTCATTATTGCCATGTCCTTCCTGATCCAGATCGTGGTGGCTAAACCCGATCCGGCAGAGATCGTTTCCGGCTTTGTGCCCCACCTGGAAAATGATACGGCCCTGTACATCGCCATCGGTATTATCGGAGCCACGGTGATGCCGCACAATCTATACCTCCATTCTGCGCTGGTGCAAACCCGGAAGTTCAACACGGATGAAAAGAGCATCCGGAAGGCGTTAAAGCTGAATTTTATCGACAGTGCTGTGGCGCTCAATATGGCCTTGCTGGTCAACGCCGCAATACTGATCCTGGCCGCGGCGGTGTTCTATAAAACCGGCAGGTCCGACGTCGGAGAAATAAAACAGGCGTATGAGCTGCTGCCGCAACACCTGGGCAGCGATTTTGCCGCCAAGCTCTTTGCAGTAGCGCTGATCGCCGCCGGTCAGAGCAGCACCATCACCGGAACACTGGCCGGACAGATCGTAATGGAAGGATACCTTCGGCTGCGCATCAATCCGATTGTGCGCCGGCTGATCACCCGCCTGATCGCGATTGTTCCGGCCGCCCTGGTGATCCTGATCAATGGCGAAGAGGAAGTAGACAGCCTGCTGATCTTTAGCCAGGTGATATTGAGCATGCAGCTCGGCTTTGCTATCATACCGCTGATTCATTTTGTGAGTGACAAAAAAACAATGGGGCCTTTCGTTATCAAGCCTTGGGTAAAAGTTTCCGCCTGGTTGATCACGGTTGTCCTGGTATACCTCAACACCCGCCTGATCCTGGAACAGGCGATCGGTTATTTCAACACATCAGACAACCTGTTTTGGAAAGCAGTGATCATACTCGGAGGCATAGGCTTTGTCATCCTCCTGTTTTATACAACCGTTTTTCCTTTCCGCAAGAACAGATCGACCCAGATGATCGCCATCCACGAAAAACCGAAAGACCTGGAAATTGCGCCGGTAGGCCTCTATGACAAGATTGCGATCACGCTGGACTTCGGAACGCTTGATGAGCAGGTGATCAATCACGCACTGTCACAGGGCGCACCTGGTTGTACGTATTTCCTGATACATATTACCGAAAGTGTGGCTGCCGTAGCGAATTACGGTGAAAGCGTGGATAATGAAACGGTCAGCGATAAAGCTTTTCTTGATGGCTATGTAGAACAATTAAGAGCCAAAGGCTACCAGGCGGAGGCCCGGCTGGGCTTTGGCAGCACAGTAGAAAGCATCGCAAAGATCGTTAAGGAATCCGGCGCGGGGCTTCTGGTGATTGGCGCACACGGGCACAAGGGCCTGAAGGACCTGATCTACGGAGAAACGATCAATAATGTCCGTCACCTGGTCAGCATACCGGTATTTGTGGTACAAACGCCGTCTTAATCGGAAGGGATTGTTCGCTTGGTACGCAACAAATGCTTGAAGCGGCTGAAGGTTTCAGGCTTTATGTTGAGATAAGAGGCCAGGTATTTTTGGGGCACCCGCTGGATGATCTCCGGATAGTTCCCGAAGAAATTCAGGAACCGCTCGCGTGGCTGCTGCATGATGAGGCTGGTTTGCCATTTATCTTTCAGCACCATCGTGTGCACGGTAACCAGCCGGCCTAACCGTTCGAAGCTGTGGCTGGAAGCGAACAATTTCTCCATATCGTCGAATGACAGGGAAATGAGCGCACAAGGCTCAATCGTTTCTAATACGTATTCCGATGGCGTTCTGGTGTAAAAGGATTCCTGGCTGCTGATCAGGTGACCTTCAATAGACAACTGCACAATGTGCTCGTCCCCGTCGGTCTTGTAATATTTTCTTATCAACCCCTTGTTGATAAAATTCATGTAGTTTTCGACTTCACCGGCAGCAGTAATGACCTCCTTCTTAGAGAACTCCCTGAGCGTAACGATCGGAAGCAACTGCTTCTTTACTTCGGTGTCTGTAAGCGGTACAAACTGTCGTAAAAATTTTACGAATTCGTTGGCAACGTTTTCTGATATAGGCATAACTCAAAGTTAACATAATTAACCATTTGATAACTAAATATATTTCAATAAAAATATGTGTCTTGTCGCGGGCGGTAACTGTTGACCATTCACTATTTTCTACGTAGATTTGCCGGAATCACAAATTCTAAAAAGAAAACATATATGGCGGAAAAAATCAAAGTGGCAAATCCCGTGGTGGAGCTTGATGGCGATGAAATGACACGCATCATCTGGAAATTCATTAAAGACAAACTGATCCTTCCTTATGTGGATGTGGATATCAAATATTTTGACCTGGGTGTGGAATACCGCGACCAGACCAATGACCAGGTGACCGTGGATGCCGCCAACGCTATTAAAGAATATGGTGTCGGCATCAAATGCGCGACCATCACGCCTGACGAAGGACGTGTAAAAGAGTTCAACCTGAAGCAAATGTGGAAAAGCCCTAACGGAACGATCCGGAACATCCTGGACGGTACCGTATTCCGCGAGCCGATCGTTATTAAAAATATTCCCCGCCTCGTGACCAACTGGTCTGCGCCCATCATCGTAGGTCGTCACGCTTTTGGCGATCAGTACCGCGCGACAGATACTGTGATCAAAGGAAAAGGTAAGTTAACCATGACCTTCACTCCGGAAGATGGCGGCGAAGCACAAACTTTTGAAGTATACAATTTCAAAGGGGATGGCGTGGCAATGACCATGTACAATACCGACGAAAGCATTAAGGGCTTTGCGCGCAGCTGTTTCAATATGGCGTTGAGCAAAAAATGGCCGCTGTATCTTTCTACCAAAAATACGATCCTTAAAAAATACGATGGTCGCTTCAAAGATATTTTTGAAGATATCTATCAGAATGAATTTAAAGCACAGTTTGACGAGGCTGGAATTGTGTATGAGCACCGACTGATCGACGACATGGTGGCCAGCGCACTGAAATGGAACGGCAACTTTGTATGGGCTTGTAAAAACTATGACGGTGACGTACAAAGTGACACTGTTGCCCAGGGCTTTGGATCTTTAGGTTTAATGACATCCGTGTTGGTAACGCCTGATGGAAAAACCATGGAAGCTGAAGCGGCACACGGTACCGTTACGCGTCACTACCGTGAGCACCAGAAAGGCAATCCTACGAGCACTAACCCGATCGCCAGCATCTTTGCATGGACAAGAGGTTTAGCTTTCCGCGGTAAACTGGATGATAATCAAGCCCTGATCGATTTCGCCAATGCTTTAGAAGCAGTTTGTATCGAGACAGTAGAAGAAGGCAAAATGACCAAAGACCTCGCGGTTTGTATCCACGGTAATAAAGTAAGCCACGGCGAACATTACCTGTACACCGAAGAGTTCCTGGAAGCAATCGACGAGAACCTGAAGAAGAAGTTGGGATAATCCTATAACTTTTAAAGATATGCAGCCCGCGGCCTTGGTCGTGGGCTGTTTTATTTGCTGAAGGATGTAGGTAAGATGTTATTTAAAAATCGCCGGTTTTATTTGTCTTTATAATGCCCCAAAGCGATAAGACCAAAACGGTGACCATTTCATTTTCAATTCTGTAAATCAATCTGTGCTTGTCAGTAATTCGTCGGGACCAGGTAGGTATTTCATAATGTCGTAATCTTTCCGGCTTTCCCATTCCCGTTAGCGGAGATGTTCTCAGTTCGTTTAAAAGCTTATCAATTCTTTATAGGACCTTTTTATCTCCCGATTTTTTGTGCTTTTCAATATCTGAAATAGCCTCATCGGTTAGTTCAATGGAGTAGCTCACAAACCCAATAGTTCTTTTTGTTTATCCTTCGAAATCTCTTTAGTCCTACCGGATGCGGCTTGTTTTATTGACTTATCAATTTTCGAAATAAACTCCTTTTCGGTCAACAACGTATCTTCATCAGCTGCCGCTACCTTAAAACGCACTTTCATTTCTTCCAGTAGAGATTTTAGTAGCAACTTTTGCTTTTCGTTCTTTGGATAAATTGTTATACTTTCCATTCCTGTTTTTTAAATTCAGGCATTTTTCATTTCAAAAATGAATTCTTTTACAAAGAGAAATGATAAAAACTTTTGTTGGTTAATGCGACTTCTAAATGTCGATTAAAAAACATACATCCGGGAGAAATATTGTTAGAAGAGTCTCTGTTACCTTTAAACCTTTCTGCATACAAACTCGCAAAGGATGTGAACATTCCGCAAACACGCTTATCTCAAATACTGAAAGCCAACAGGAGCATTACAGCAGACACTGCGTTGAGGTTGCTCAATATTTCGGAAATGCTCCTCAATTTTGGCTGGAACTACAGCTATGATCGTGAAGAGGAAATCTTACTGAAAGGTGAAGAAACCTAAACGATTAAGAAAATACAGGTGGCATAATAGGTAGCAATATTATATCCATGCAAAAAAATAACAGCAAGAACTCCGGAGAAAGCTTCAGAAACATGGGAATAGGATTATCTTTCGGGCATACTTTTAAATGATCTCTAAACAACCCACTTTTCCAGCATGACGAACCTTGGACCTATCCAGATAAGAAAGATCGGGGCAGAAGAATTGCCCGCGATCCGGCAATTAGCGCTTTCCATCTGGCCGGCGACCTATGCTGCCATCCTTCCCGCGGGGCAGATCGATTATATGATGGAGCTGTTCTATAGCGATAAAGCCCTGTTGAAAGACTTTTCCAAAGACCGTTACCAGTTTTTTATCGTTAGTGTGGACGGGTCAGATATGGGCTATGCCGGTGTGGAAGGAAGGAATGATCAGGACTGGCATCTACATAAAATTTATCTTTCCCCGGCTGTTCAGGGACAGGGACTGGGCAAGGTACTGATCCAACACGTGGAAGATTTTGTCAAAGAAAATGGAGCCTCCCGTCTTACCCTTAATGTTAACCGCCACAATAAAGCGCTACAGTTTTACCGATCCCGCGGCTACGAGGTACTCCGGGAAGAAGATATCGACATCGGCGGCGGCTTCTTTATGAATGACTTTGTCATGGGAAAGGCCTTGAAGGGTCTCTGACAAATTCACCAAAAAATTACGTTATCCAAAAACGGCCTGTTGTATAATAAATCCCTCCCGAGCGCTTATTTTCAATGCAAATACATTATCTTATATAGCTGATAATAAAATAATTATATATATTTATTACAGCTGGCAAGCTAAGGGAAAATTACATTAATTGTATTATTAACAAATAATATTATTACAACACTCAACAGATGCAGCCGGCCACCGGAAAGGGGTGCTAACCAGCCGCCAAACGGTGGTAATCCCTGAAATTCTTGCTACCTTTACGTGCTTTCGAAAAAGCAACGTTTGCATTGATATTATTAAACTATAAGCATTTTAACGATGAGTACAAATCCAACCACTTTGTTTGATAAAGTCTGGGACGCCCACGTGGTGAGAAAAATTGAAGACGGTCCGGATGTTTTATTTATTGACCGCCATTTTATTCACGAAGTAACGAGCCCGGTGGCTTTCCTGGGAATTGAAAACAGGGGAATTGGTGTTATGTATCCACAACGCACATTCGCTACCGCCGATCACAACACTCCTACCATCAATCAACACCTGCCTGTGCAGGATCCGCTGTCTGCCAAACAACTGGCGGCGCTATCGAGCAACGCAGAAAAATACGGCATTTCGATCTGGGCGCTGGGAAGCCCCAAGAATGGCATTGTACACGTGGTAGGTCCGGAAAACGGTATCACCCAGCCGGGCATGACCATCGTTTGCGGTGACTCCCACACGTCCACACACGGCGCTTTTGGAAGCATTGCCTTCGGTATCGGAACGTCTGAAGTGGAGATGGTACTTTCTTCTCAGTGCATCATGCAACCCAAGCCTAAGAAAATGCGCATTACCATCAATGGTCAACTGGGTAAGGGTGTGTTACCAAAGGATGTTGCTCTTTACATGATCGCGCAGATCACGGCGAGCGGTGCTACCGGTTATTTTTGCGAATATGCCGGCGAGGTGTTTGAAAACATGAGCATGGAAGGCCGCATGACCGTATGTAATATGTCTATCGAGATGGGCGCCAGAGGCGGTATGATCGCTCCTGACGAAACCACTTTCAATTATGTAAAGGGAAGAGACAAAGCGCCTAAAGGCGAAGCCTGGGATAAAGCACTGGCCTACTGGAAAACGTTGAAGACAGATGAAAACGCTGTGTTTGATAAGGAATTAGTCTTTAACGGTGCAGATATCGAGCCACAGATCACCTACGGTACCAATCCGGGCCTGGGCACCGGCATCACCAGGAAAATTCCAAAAGCCACTGAAGTGAAAGACGGAGAAGCGTCTTACAAAAAGTCACTGGCGTACATGGATTTCAAAGAAGATGAAAATATCATCGGCAAAAAAATAGATTACGTATTCCTGGGAAGCTGTACCAACGGACGTATCGAAGACTTCCGCGCATTTGCTTCTATCGTAAAAGGTAAAAAGAAAGCAGATAATATCACCGCATGGCTGGTTCCTGGTTCTCATATCGTGGAAGCGCAAATCAAAGAAGAAGGCATTTTAGATATCCTGACCGAAGCTGGTTTTGAATTAAGACAACCCGGTTGTTCCGCTTGTCTGGCGATGAACGATGATAAAATTCCTGCAGGAAAATATGCGGTAAGCACGAGCAACAGGAATTTTGAAGGAAGACAAGGCCCCGGCGCCCGTACGCTTCTAGCAAGCCCTTATGTGGCTGCGGCCGTGGCAGTTACCGGCGTCGTAACAGATCCGCGCGAGTTGATGGCTTAATAAAGTTGACGGTTGTTAGCTGACAGTTGGTAGTATGAACGTCTGTCATCCGTCAACGGTCATCATTCGATTTATTTAAAATCTCAAATCAGAAATTCAAAATCAGAAATAGAAAATGGCTTACGATAAATTTACCATATTAACTTCCACCGCTGTTCCTTTACCGATCGAAAACGTGGATACCGACCAGATCATTCCTGCGCGTTTCCTGAAAGCCACAGAGCGTAAGGGCTTTGGCGACAACCTGTTTCGCGACTGGCGCTACAATAATGATGACACGCCAAAGCAGGACTTTGTATTGAACAACCCGATTTACTCAGGTAAGATCCTGGTAGCCGGTAAAAATTTCGGTAGTGGCAGCAGCCGTGAACATGCGGCCTGGGCGATCTATGACTACGGCTTCCGTTGCGTGATCTCGAGCTTTTTTGCAGATATCTTCAAGGGAAACTCGTTAAATATCGGCATCCTTCCGGTAACCGTGAGTGAGACATTTGTTGATAAGATCTTCAAAGCGATAGAAGCAGACCCTAACACAGAGCTGGAAGTAAACCTGCCGGAGCAAAAAGTGACCATCTTGGCTACAGGCGAATCAGAAAGCTTCGACATCAATGGCTACAAGAAGCACAATATGATGAACGGCTTTGATGATATTGATTACCTGCAGGCTATGAAGGAAGATATCCAGGCGTATGCAGAGAAGAGTATGTATTAAAACCTTAATACCCCAACTCGTGAAGACTTTCGTGCTACACTAAAGAACTTAAAGTATTCTTTTTAGGAGTTGGGAGTACAGTTACATTTAGAAAGACAAAATGACTTCTAAAATTAAGACGACTCAGCAAGGTCCTTTCGACGGCAAGGTTGAGATCATGGATACGACATTGCGCGATGGCGAGCAAACCAGTGGCGTGTCTTTTTCCGCGCAGGAAAAACTAACAATTGCACAGTTGCTGTTGACCGAGGTAAAGGTTGACCGGATCGAAATTGCCTCCGCCCGCGTGTCGGAAGGTGAGTTTCAGGCAGTGAAAAAAATCACCGACTGGGCGACAGCCAATAACCTGATTGACCGCGTGGAAGTGTTGACCTTTGTTGACGGCGACACTTCGATCAAGTGGATGCAAAAGGCGGGCGCCAAAGTGATGAACCTCTTAACTAAAGGTTCGTTAAATCACTTAACGCATCAACTGAAAAAGACGCCGGAACAGCATTTCAGCGAGATCGCGGCCGTGCTGAAGCTGGCTGAAAAAAAAGAGATTGTCTGCAACGTTTACCTGGAGGATTGGAGCAATGGCATGCGCCATTCGAAAGACTATGTATTTCAATACATCGATTTCCTGGCGACCCAGCCGGTTAAAAGAATTTTACTTCCTGATACATTGGGAGTTTTGATTCCTTCAGAAACTTCAAAATACCTCAGCGAAATTGTTGAAAGATATCCGCAATTACATTTTGACTTTCATGGACATAACGATTATGACCTGAGTGTCGCCAACGCACTGGAAGCAGTGAAGGCGGGCGTGAAAGGTTTGCATCTTACCATCAACGGGATGGGCGAGCGCGCGGGGAATACGCCGCTCGAAAGCGTTGTAGCGGTATTGAACGACTTTCAGAAAGACGTCACCATATCGGTCAATGAAAAAGCATTATACAAAGTGAGCCGGCTGGTGGAAGCCTTTTCCGGTTTCAGAATTTCGGCCAATAAGCCCATTGTCGGTGAAAACGTGTTTACACAGACAGCGGGTATCCATGCAGACGGTGATAAAAAGAAAAATCTTTATCACAACGAACTGATGCCGGAACGTTTCGGTCGCAAGCGCAAATACGCGCTGGGCAAGACTTCGGGAAAAGCCAATATCGAAAACAACCTGGCACAGCTGGGCATTCAGTTGTCGGATGAAGACCTGAAGATCGTAACGCAACGCATCATCGAATTGGGTGATAAAAAAGAAACGGTCACACAAGATGATCTGCCTTATATCATCTCTGATGTACTGGACAGCCATACCATCGGTGAGAAAGTGGTTGTGGAAGATTATGTATTGACCCACTCCAAAAACATGCAGCCTTCTACAACCGTGCGGGTGAAATTTGAAAACGGAGTCGTAGAAGAACATGCATCCGGCGACGGTCAATACGACGCGTTCATGAATGCCTTGCGCAAAATTTATGCGAAGAAAAAATTACCGCTGGCCAAGTTGCGCGATTACGTTGTGCGCATTCCACCCGGCGGAAAAACAGATGCGCTGTGCGAAACCATCATCACCTGGGAGCTCAACGGCCGCGAATTTACGACTACCGGTCTCGACAGTGACCAGACGGTTGCTGCTATAAAAGCTACTCAAAAAATGTTGAACCTGGTATAAATGCCTTAATGCAAGATGCTGTTATCTACGTCCCATACATTCAATGCTTCCAACGCTGAGTTGTGGCCATTACTGTTTGGGTCCAAAATGGATGATACAACACCTTGCAAAGCCATGTTTGGCCTGCCCAAGCCTGTGGAATGCAGACTGGCAGACACTACCGGAGGAGTGGGCGGGCGAAGGGAATGCATTTCCGACAAAGGTGTGATCAGACAAAGGATTTCTGAATGGGTCCCGGAAAGGAAGCTCAGTTTCGAACTGGAAGAGACCGATATCTATTTCGGTCCGTGTGTGCGCAGTATTAAGGAAAGCTTTGAACTGGAAACGTTGAGCGACGGCCGATCGATCATCAAGAGGACGACACGTTTTCGCTTAAAATCTTATGCCAACCCATTTCTTTGTATTCCCATGTATTTCGGGTTAAAAAGTATACATCGGTATGTCTTTAGCAACTGGGAAAGAATTATCTCCGCGCCTTTAAAGGCCTGATACATATATTTGTTCAAAATCGACAGGCCTTGAAAATTTCTAAAAATCTAAAATATTTCATACCGCTTCTCATTCTGCTTGCATTAGACATTATGCTTGTGGTTTTTGATGTGATCAACTTTTATCATCCGTTCCCGGACGCGGAGCGTTACGACATTGAAACCAATGATAGCTACGCCGAAGACTTTCAGAATTTCAAGTGGATCATTATGATCATCGCTTTGTCGTTGATCGCTATGTACAGGAAAGAAAAGCGTTACCTGACCTGGATACTCGTCTTCCTCTTCCTGTTCCTCGAGGATGTGTTCAGGATTCATCAGGCATTGGGTGTCTTTTTTTATGACACATTTGGTATGACCACCGGCCAGCGGGGCGGAAAGATCATGGAGCTTTTTGCTGCGGGCTTCCTGGGCTTTATATTTGTAGCACCCGCGCTGCAGGCCTACAAAACGGGCGACATAACGTTCCGGAAACATTCGCGCACACTGTTGATCCTGCTCGCGATGTTCCTGTTTTGCGCAGTTGTGATCGACCAGGCACACCGTTTAGCGATTGTTCAGTATAACTGGAAATATAATGTCGTTTTTGGAATGCTGGAAGACGGCGGCGAATTGATCACCGAAAGCCTGTTGACCGGTTATCTGATATCGATCGCGCTGCTGGAAAAAGCAAAGAGTAAGTGAGCAATGAAATTTGATTAGAAGACCGCTGGAAATGCCATAGCATCGACAGGTCTTTCGTTTTGAGCGGCTCTTTTTTGGTGAACAGGTCAACATCAACGAATCAACTTATTACAATATCGCCCGGAAGCGATAGCATAAACGTACGAAGCGATGACTGCTCGTACAACGCAACCCTGATAAAAAAATAAAAAACATACGAATGAAAAAAAATATCTTGATCGTTCCCGGAGATGGTATCGGGCAGGAAGTAACGGCAGTAGGTAAAAAAGTATTAGATAAGATCGCCGAAAAGTTTGGACATGAGTTCTCCTATGACGAAGCCCTGATCGGGCACGTAGCTATTGAAGCAACCGGCGAGGCGCTTCCCGAGGAAAGCCTGCAGAAGATGAAAGAATCAGACGCGGTGCTGTTTGGAGCAGTGGGGCATCCTAAATATGACAACGATCCGTCTGCCAAAGTGAGACCCGAACAAGGTCTACTGAAAATGCGCAAGGAACTGGGATTGTATGCCAACCTGCGCCCTATCAAATTATTTGACGAGCTGCTGGAAGCATCCAGCATCAAACCCGAGATCCTGAAGGGTGCTGATATCCTGTTCTTCCGCGAACTGACCGGTGATATTTATTTCGGCGCCAAAGGTCGTAAGAACGATGGCGACACAGCCTATGATAATGCAGAATACAGTCGCTACGAAGTAGAGCGCATTGCGCGGAAAGCTTTTGAGGCAGCGATGACCCGTAACAAAAAAATTTGCAGTGTAGATAAAGCGAATGTTCTCGAGACCAGCCGTCTGTGGCGCGAAGTAGTGCAGCTGGTTGCTAAAGATTACCCTGAAGTACAGGTAGAACATCAGTTCGTAGATGCCGTAGCGATGCTGCTCATTAAAGACCCCAAAAGATTCGACGTGGTAGTTACCGCTAACCTGTTTGGCGATATCCTCACCGACGAAGCTTCGCAGATTGCAGGTTCCATGGGTATGCTGGCTTCAGCGTCTATCGGAGACGGAACGGGCGTATATGAGCCTATTCACGGTTCTGCTCACGACATCACAGGCAAAGGCGTAGCTAACCCCATGGCTTCTGTGCTTTCGGCAGCATTATTGCTTGATATTTCCTTTGGGCTGAAAGAAGAAAGCAATGCCGTTATCAACGCGGTAGACGCAGTCTTAAAAGCCGGATTCAGAACAGGAGACATAGCCGACGCTTCTACTCCGAAAGACAAGATCCTTGGAACAGAAGCCATCGGTGAAGAGATCCTGAGCAGGATTTAGTTCTTTACCAGGAAGGTTCATAAAGAGGTGACCATTCGGAAAGTAACTCAACTTTTCAGAACCCGCCTTTATAAAGCCTTCTGAACAACAATTAATTTCAGCCACGAACATTCCGGCCTTATGGGTGTATCAGATATACCGATACCCGAGGTAGAACGTTCGTGGCATCTTTTTCAAAAAAGAAAAATATGAATTGGAATACATTAGATAATGAAGCGCAGTTAGCAGACATTGACAAAAAGTCTTTTGAAAAACCACAACTGATCTTTAAACACAGCACCCGTTGCCCGGTAAGTTCAGTGATCAAAAATCGCCTCTACAAAGGCGAACTGCCTGATAACATTGACTTTTATTACCTCGATCTTATTGCTTACCGATCAGTTTCGAATGCTGTAGCGGAACATTATGGCATCAGGCACGAGTCTCCACAGGCGTTGCTGATCAAAGATGGCAAATGCATTTTCGACGAGAGCCATCATGCTGTGTATATGGAAGATATTATAGAGCACGCACAATGATTGGTGCGCGATCAGAGCTTCAGGCTATCCCTACCGGATCTGAATTTCCTGGTCCTTCTTCAGATTGATTCTTACAATACCTGTTGACTTGTCTTTTTCGACCTGCAGCTTTTTACCATTGCGATCATACACCGCTTTTCCCGCGGGAATTTGAACAGCACACAAGCCACCCGATAATGATTTCACCGTGGCATTGCTGAGCGCGTGTCCGCTCCATTTCATACTGACTTCAAAATTTCCGCGCGCCTTTAACCCACTCGCCTCTCCTGTCTCCCATGACTGATCTTTAGGCAACGCTGGTAAAAACCGGATCGCCTGGTCTTTTCCATGGCTTTGCAACAGCATTTCTGTCATCCCTGCTACACCGCCAAAATTCCCGTCGATCTGGAAAGGAGGATGCGCATCAAATAAGTTGGCATAAGCGCCGCCGCCCGTGCTGTATCGAGTGGCGCCGTCGTTAGAAACAGGCGCTAACAGTCCCTTCAACATTTTAAAGGCATGATCTCCATCGCCGATCCGCGCCCAGAAATTCACTTTCCATGCTTTAGACCAGCCCGTTCCATCATCGCCGCGCATTTCCAAGGTTTTAATGGCTGCCTTCAGCAGATCCGGCGTTTCCCAGGGATTGATTTCGTCATAGGGATGCAGGCCGTACAAATGAGAGACATGCCTGTGCTTCGGTTCCCCCGGTTTCCAATCGTGCAGCCATTCCTGTATGCCGCCATTGGTCGGGCTGATCTGGGTGGGTGCCAGCTGGCTCATGACCGTTTTCAATCTTTTTGCCAGTGCTGCGTCTTTTTGAAGGATGCCTGCAGCCTTGACTGTGGCTTCAAAAATATTCCTGCAGATCTGCATGTCCATCGTGGGCCCCATACAGGTATTACCCCGAAAACCGTTAGGCATGATATACGCGTTCTCGGGAGAGTTGGAAGGCGCCGTTACCAGCCAGCCGTGTTCGGGTTCTTTGATCAGGATGGATTCCAGGAAAATTGCAGCTTCTTTGATAACCGGGTAATAGGTTTCGAGAAAATCTTTATCGTTGGTAAAATTGTAATGTTCCCACAAGTGCGTGGCCATCCAGGCACCGCCGGTAAGCGTTGAGCCCCAGCCCGCTCCCTCGCCCGGCGAGGTAAAGAACCAGGGATTAGAGATCACATGCGCCACCCATCCTTTCGCCCGGTAATATTTCCAGGCGGTTTTCCGGCCATTCTCCACGAGGTGGTTGGTAAATCGAAACAAAGGCTCGGCAAGTGCAGAAAGATTGGTGGGTTCTGCCAGCCAATAGTTCATCTGCACATTAATGTTCATGTGATAATCCGAGTTCCAGGGCGTCTGGTATTCAACCGCCCACAAACCCTGCAGGTTGGCGGGTAGCAGACCCGGCCTTGAGGAACAGATCAGCAGGTACCTTCCAAAATTGAAATACAAAACAGGCAATTGAACATCGGTCTCACCTTCTGCAAACTTGACCAACCGCTGCTGTGTGGTAAGCTGATCAACGGAAGATCCGCTTCGGTCAGGCATTTTAAAGCGGCAGCGATTAAAATAAGATTGATATACCTCTGTTGATCTTTCCTTTGCCACATTATAATCAATAGCCAGACATCGTTTTAGATCAGCCTTTACAGCTTTGGTCACATCGGTAGTTAACAAGCCTCCGGCAGCATAGTTATAATTTGTTCTCATAGCGACAGCTATCAGGCAGGAACTCGCGTTACTCACCGTAACAGTTTTACCGGAGGCAGTGACTTTGCCATCGCATTTTATAACCTGCGCGCCTACTGCATATTTCATGCCTTCATCCTTTCCGGATGGCAGACGGCCGCTTAAAAGCATCCCGGATCCTTTGGCCTCATTGGAGGCTACGTTCTCTTTCCGGTCGAGGAAACAATCAAAATTCAGTTTACCAGGTTCAGCACTGACCATCTTAATCCAGATCACATCATTTTTAAAATCAGCAAACGCTTCCTGTGAAATTTGACTACCGTCGCGCTGGTATTGGGTTTGCGCAACCGCCCGTTCAATATCCAGTTTGCGTTGATAACCTGTTACCTCATCAGATCCATTCTTCCAATGAATGATCAGGTCGCCTGCCGTCTGATAACATCCGAATTTTTCAGTGGCACCTTGGCCCCGTCCAGACCCCGGCCCATTGGCTACAAAATGTTGCATCAACAGCTCCTGAGCTTCTTTATTTTTCCCCTGCAATAGATAATGCTGAATAGGTTTCAGGTATTTGTAAGCACTGTCTTTATCGCCGTTCTGCGGTCCGCCAGACCATAATGAAATTTCGTTCAATGCAATTCGGTCCGTCATCAGGCCGCCAAACATCATGGCCCCTACCCGCCCGTTTCCGATAGGTAGCGACTCTGTAAAATCTTTCGCCGGTCGCTTGAAAAAAATCTCTAAATCACCGCGTTGTGCCTGCACATGCAGCGTTAAGAATAAGGGTGCTAACAACAACAGTAATAGCCTGGCAACGATCGTTTTCATATATAAAATAATATAGTCTGGTAATGCATTATGTTGCAGACGGATATCTCATGGTCCGAACACGCAACAGGATCCGTAAATGTAGCAGAAAAATTACACAATACGTGGACAATCGATTGCACAATGCGATAAGACACGCCGGGTACCAGCGACCATTCACATATTCATAAACCTCAGCAACTATGTTGACAGGGCTACAAGGAAGAATACCATTTTTTTCCGCTTGATCTGCTTTGCGAATAAATCGCTGTCCGTTTAGCGATAAAGGCTAAACGAAAACAGGATGCACCCGGCGACACAAGCATACTTACTTTTTGTATAACGGGCAGCGCTTCAGCAGATATTGCAAAGGACTGTCGTAAGATCCCTCACCCTGTGCCAGGAGCGCTTTGCGCTGTTCTGTAAAGAGCGCAGTGTTTTTGTCGGTGTAAATATTCAAAGACACAGTCGTCTCGTAGTTACTCCTGTTGACCGTATTGCCATATTCGTAAGCGTTGCGCTTCTTGTCATCTTTGTCATTATTGCTGGTGCTGCTGTAAGTAGAGCTGCTCGTGTTGGAAGTAAGGTTTTGGGTGATCGTTCCGTCAACGACAAACTCTACCCCAAGAACATTGCAGATCTCTTCCATCGTATAGCCGGATATGTTGGCCCGGCCGATGCCCGCTTTCGCCAGCAGCGCATTGGTTGTGCGTGGATCGAGGATGGTTAAGCCACCTGCGTGTTTGCTCAGCAATAGGTAGGTGTCGCTCTGGGCTTTCATGCTCATTTCATCGCTGGCAGACTGGCTGTTCTTGATATAAGCAAACGGCAGGATAGCCACCTTGTTGTGATGATCCTGCAAGCCGCTGCCACCGGGCGTTGCAGCCGTATTGTCTTTGCCTGTGGAAGAAGGCTTATTAAAAAACTCGACGCGACCGCTCGCATACACTATTTTAATGATGTCCTTTTTACTGATCTTATAGGTGAGTGTTTCTCCCTCGTAAGCAAATTTGATATCATCATCATTGATCTCCGTTACCTTGCCCTGAAGCTCATCACCGTTTACTTTCAAGATCAGATCGGTTTTAGGTTTTTGAGCAGATTGTGAAAAACAGGTGACCCATGAAGCAAACAGGGTACAAATGATCAGCAGCATTTTTTTCATGATTCATTGGTTTAGGGTTGAGGATGCATGTAAAATACAACATTCCATAATCAGTTCCACGCAAACCTTTTTAATTTTCAGGAAAAACGTATATCACCTTACCGGTTCAAGAATATTTGAAAACATGCTGTCTATAATAAGTCCCGCGCGAATATTCAGACAGGTCTGCTGTTTCAGGGGCTTTCAGGTTTACCTGTCTTCAGATACATTTGGCCAATTTTAATTTGTTACTTCTCCGTCTGGATGTTACATTTATCATATTAAACTACTTCCTGTTTTTTGAAAAAAGCCCCTCTATACCTCCCGACAAAAACGCTTGTTACAGCATTGTTTACCACGCTGTTGCTATTGATTGTTTCCGTATCTCAGGCGCAGTTGGTTGATTCAGTCGCGAGAGAACATACAGCGCCCGCTGCAGTTGACTCCAACTCCATCGTGGAAAGAGCCCGCCGGTTCGCGGAGATGGAGATTCGTGAGAGCGCAAGGGAATTCAGGCAGGACCTTGCGGTGACCAAAAGAAAAGAGATCCTGGAGGCCATTAAAAACGAAACCTTCAACGCCAGGGATTTTGTAAAAAACGGAATGGATACACTGGGACTGGCCCGGGAGCTTCGGCAAATAGATGAATGGTACCAGATCAGCATTGATGGTATTTTTATTAACCCGGGCAGCGCGCAGACCTATCGCAACCTGGCTACTTCGCGGATCCTGGTAAATGAATTGAAGCAAAGGCTGAACGCACGCAAGGTCAAGCTGGACGCGTACACACGGCAGCTATTGAGCTACAGGAACAAGATCGATTCGTTTGCCACCGACAGTTCCCTGTTTTTAGCGCCTGACGATTCAGTAGGGGCCGTTCAATACTTTTCTGAATTGCTGGTTGCCGCACGAGCCATCATCCCGGCCGACAGCATCGTGAAAAAAGCGATCATCAATGTGCAGGCCACGCAGCAACAGGCAAGCATCATGCTGAACCAGTTGTCCACCACCCTGGATAATATAGAGAACTATCAGAAAGAGCTTTCGGCCACCACCTTTCAAAGAGATTTTTCCAACCTCGGCGATTCAGTGCTCGTCAACAGGTCGTTCAGCGAGATCCTAAAAGTTTCTGCGTTGAAGGGCAGATTGGCCTTGCTTTTCTATGCGGGCAATAATACCGGAAAGATCTTTGTTTTACTGGCACTGATCTTAACCTCCTACGTATTCATCCGGTCGCTGAAAAAGAGGTTGAAGGAAGGCGGCAGGCTGGTCAGCGATATGATGGGACAGCTGATATTCCGACATCCCATGTTGTCGGCAATGCTTATCGTGATCAGCATCTTCCAGTTCCTTTTTATAGACCCTCCTTTTATATTTAACCTGATACTTTGGTTTTCCTGCGGCGTCTGTCTGACCATTATATTCCGAGGCTTTATTACAAAGTACTGGATGGCAGCCTGGTTGACCATCTTTGGTTTCTTTACCATTGCTTCCGCGATCAACCTGGTGCTACAGGCTTCCAGGACAGAGCGATGGATCATGCTCGCTGTTGCCTTGAGCGGTTTCCTGGCCATGCTCATCATTTTTATAACCGCCAGGACAAAGGAGCTCAGGGAAAAATGGATCATGTACTTTATTGGTTTGGCGGTGCTTCTGGAACTGGGAGCTGCGCTGGCGAATGTGTATGGCCGGTATAATCTCTCCAAAATGCTGTTAACAACCGGCTTCTTCAATATCATCACCGGGATGTTGTTTGCCTGGACCATCCGGCTCATTAATGAAGGACTGGTGTATGCGAACGAGCTGTACAAAACGCCTGAAAGAAGTTTGTTCTATGTGAACTTTAACCGCGTAGGTACAACCATTCCCCTGATCTTCAAGTCGGTGTTTATCGCGGGATGGCTGGTATTGCTGGGAAGAAATTTCTATGCGTTCAACCGGATCACTGATCCTGTTGTCAACTTCCTCGTGACCGCGCGGACGGTGGGCGCTTACTCTTTCACGATCGCAAATATCCTGACGTTTTTTGCCACGCTGATCATCGCGACGATGGTATCCAAGGTCGTGTCCTTCTTTGCTGCGGACAAACATGATTCGGAAGGCAACCGGATCAAGGGCATCGGAAGCTGGCTGCTCCTGGTTCGCATCGCGATTATCAGCACCGGTATTTTCCTGGCCTTTGCGGCCGCCGGAATTCCATTGGACAGGATCACCATTATTGTCGGCGCTTTGAGCGTGGGTATCGGCTTTGGATTACAGACGCTGATCAACAACCTGGTGAGCGGATTGATCCTTTCTTTTGAGAAGCCCGTAAATGTGGGCGACATCGTGGAGATAGGCGGCAAAAGTGGCATTATGAAATCCATCGGCTTCCGGAGCAGCATCATGACGACTTTCGATGGTGCAGAAATTGTTATTCCCAACGGCGATCTGTTGAATGAACACCTGGTGAACTGGACACTAAATGATGACACGCGCCGGGTGGATATCAGCATCAGTGTGGCCTACGGCACGGAGCTGCAAAAAGTTCAACCGTTGATCCTGGAAATCATTCAGAAAGATAAAAGGGTCGCCCACTTCCCCGCTCCTGTTGTGTTGCTGAAGGAACTCGGCAGCAGCTCAATCGATTTCCAGGCCTTCTTTTGGGCAAAGGATATCCGCCAATGGTCACAGATCAAAAGTGATGTACTGATGGCAATCGAAGATGTTTTCAAAGCAAATAATATCATCATACCATTCCCTGCGCAGGACATTTACCTGCATACCGATCCCGGTAATAGCAAGCCTTCTGATGAGGCCCGTGGTTAATAGGCCGTTTCCATTCCAAAAGGACGTTCGACTATTAGGCTGCAACGACCTGCAATTTCTCATCTCAAAGTTTGCCCGCCCGTCGTAAAATGGGTACGTTTGCCTGTTAATATGACCTTTGCCGATATTAACAACATAGAAAAAAGTATAGCTGCACTGAACAGCAGTAAGATCTACGACTGGACTTTCAATACCTGGAATCAATTACACGTATCCAATCAATTTACACATGTGCTCACAACGGCCAGCCTATTATTAGCCGCGTTGTTGCTATTGCTGATCGTTGATTATATTGTCAGAAAAGTAGCCAAGGAACTGTTGATCCGGTTTATTGCCCGGACCCGCTGGACATGGGATGATAAGCTGATCGATAACAAAGTGCTGGACAACGCCTCCCGCCTGTTCCTCGTCATCTTTACCTACCATTTGCTTCCTTATGTTTTTGTAGGTTTTCCAAAGTTTACAGCCGGCCTGGAAAAATTTCTCGGCATGGTCATTATCATCTGCACTTATTTACTGATCAATAGCATTTTGAAAACGGCTCGCGACCTGATGTCGGGCAGCAAGGCGTTTGCGGACAAACCACTGGACAGCTACCTGCAGGTGATACAGATCTTCCTGCTGTTCATGACCGGTACCTTAATTGTTTCAGCGCTCACCGGCAGTTCGCCCTGGTCTTTCCTGGTTTCGCTCGGAGCGGCGTCAGCGATACTGATGCTGATTTTTAAAGACACGATCCTCGGATTCGTGGCCAGCATCCAGGTATCTGCCAACGACTCTATCCGGGTCGGCGACTGGGTGGAAATGCCCAAGTACGGTGTGGACGGCGATGTGATGCAAATCAACCTGAACAATGTGAAGGTGCGCAACTTTGATAAGACCATTGTTACCATCCCCACCTATACCTTGCTGAGCGACGCTTTCAAGAATTATCGCGGTATGCAGGAAAGCGGCGGACGAAGGATCAAAAGGGCCATTCACATTAAGATCTCTTCGATCCGCTATCTCACTGCGGAAGAAATTGAAGATCTGAAAAAGATCGAGCTGTTGAAAGAACACATAAAGAACCGTGAAGCAGAGATCAATAGTTACAACGAAAAATACGAGGTAGATCAAACCGTTCCTGTCAACGGCCGGAGGATGACCAATGTCGGCATGTTCCGGTCTTATATCCTGGCCTATGCCAGGCGCAACCCGGAGATTCACAAAGAGATGACCTTAATGGTGCGCCAGCTCGACCCTACTCCTACCGGTCTACCGCTGGAGCTATACATGTTCACCAACGGCACCGAGTGGGGCTACTTTGAAAATACAATGGCAGATCTCTTTGATCACTTATTGGCAGCCATTAAATTTTTCCATCTGGAAGTATTTGAATCCCCCGCTTCTGATGACCTGCGCCAACTGCGTATCAAGGATTACATTTAACATCGTACCGCCTCCGTTCAAATGCAGTACTGGCGGGCCTTTGGCTTTGCTCCGGAAGAACAAATACTGTCACCGGCGGCATCTCCGCTGCAGTTGGTGATCTCCGGTAAGCTGTCTTTCATATATGGTCTTTAAGCGGATGATCTTGTTGATGCGCAAGGGTGCAGATCGATTGATACCTGATACTGGTATAGTTTTTTCTTATGAGTAAGATATTTATCTAACTCATAAAATTGTAATTATGGCTAAAGCAACAAAAGTGGCTCCCCAAAAAGATGCTGCAGATGAATTGCAGGAATTTTTCGAAGACGGTTTAAAGGATATTTATTGGGCTGAAAAAGCATTAGCAAAAGCATTGCCCAAGATGCAAAAGAACGCGACCTCATCTCATCTGAAAACGGCTATTGGCGGGCATTTGGAAGAAACACAGGCTCAGGTAACACGCCTTGAAGAAGTATTTCAATCGATAGGTAAGAAAGCGAAGGCGCAGAAATGCGACGCCATGGACGGCCTGATCAAAGAAGGCGATGGCATCCTGAAAGAAACAAAACCAGGTCCCGTTCGTGACGCAGCGATCATTGCCGCTGCTCAAAAAATAGAACATTACGAGATCGCCACTTACGGCACGCTCGCTACGTATGCTAAACTTTTGGGTCACAAACCGGCTCTTAATTTATTGTTACAGACATTAAAAGAAGAGAAGAAATGTGATACCGATTTAACGAAACTGGCAAAAACAGAGATCAATCTGAAAGCCGTCTAAATAATGTAATGGTGAATCGTAAGCCGCTTTAAGCGGCTTTTTTTATTTCGGTAAGATCAAAAAGAATGCTGATTAAGGCGAAAACAATTTATGCACGCAACACCCAATGGTATTTCAAATCCGGAAAGTAAGCTTTATATTTACCTCCTGTTTATTAAATTGATTGAACCATGTTGGTAAAACGCGTATCGCTTGTCGCCCTCTTTGTATTGGCCTCTTTCCTGGTTTTCGCCCAAACTTCTAAACAAGTTTATGAGCTTAGAGTATATGACCTTAAATTCGGCGGCGCCAGAGGCGTGTTGGAAAACTATTTTAAGAATGCATTATTTCCGACGTTGAATGGATACGGCATCCGCAATATCGGCGCTTTCAAGGAGACATCGAATGAAGATCCGGCTAAGTTGTACCTCTTGATTCCTTACGCCTCCATTGAAGAATTCGGAAAAACCCGGGAGCGCCTCACCACTGATACCGCGTTTAAACGACTCAGTAAAGAATATGACCTGCTTCCCCAAGAGAAGGTGCCGGCCTCCCGCATCTCATCTACGCTATTATTGGCCTTCAGCGGCCATCCGACATTGATTAAACCTAAAGCATCGCAACAGCTGTTTGAGCTTCGGACTTATGAAAGTCATGTGGAAGCGGCTTCTCTAAATAAGATCAGCATGTTTAATGATGAAGAGTTGAAAGTATTTGAGGAAACGGGCTTACATTCCGTGTTCTTCGGCCAACATATAGCAGGTACGCATCTTCCTGCTTTAACTTATATGCTCGCTTTCGATTCGATGGAAGAGCGCGAGGCTAACTGGAAAAAATTTGGAGGCAATGCAGATTGGAAACGCATGTCTGCTGACCCTAAGTACGCCAATAATATTAATAATATTAAAAGAGTATTTCTTGCCCGCCTTCCTTACTCGCAGTTGTAGGGACGATTTGGCATCATCATTACACCATTCTTTTAAGCTTGTCTCTCATATTGGCCAGGTATAGCTTCCTGACTTCGGGAGATAAATGCGACTTCTCCACGAGGGCTGCAGCAGCGTTGGACTCTAAACTGAATTTCTCAATAGTTCTCAGCGCTCGCTTTTCAATAATGCCAAGCCGACGTGCAAGCTCCATAAAATTTTCACGGCCATAATGACCAAACTTTGAGTAGTACGGAGACCGCAAATCGCCTTCATACAGCGGAAGTGCAGTATCTGCTTCCATCGGGGTATGTATCACCGTTGACATCAAGTCATACGCTGGTGTCAATTGATATTCACCACTATCCATGCGCATGAGTGAAAAGTTCTTTAAATGGGCATCACCATTGGAGAATATATAATTGAAGACGATAAGCTGGAAAAATTTTTCCAGCGCAGGAAGGGCGGCTGCAACAAAATGTTTGATCAGTAATCCTATCTCTTCATAGGTGCCCTCGTACTTAAAAGTCTCACCGTGTGTACTTTTAGTTCTTTTGGTTAATTGGGCAAAGTCTTCCTGCAAAATCTTTTTTCCGCCGGGCCTGACATCAAACCTTCTTGTAAGATAGGCCGGTTGGTGATCGCTGAAATAAATCAACGCGTTAGCCGCTGTTTGGATATCGAAAACCTGGGCCGCTATCTGCATTGTTACGTGCTCGTTTTCCGGGGCATCATCGATAAACCTGTACTGTTTTGCCGGTGGAATAGGCTTTAAAATATACATGCCCTCCGTATCAGAAAGTATAAGCTTCTTATCTTCCAACCTGACAGAATATTTAAGCTGAACTCCTGAGATGGATAAACGCTTAGAATGTTCCTGGAACAAAGCCAGGTTATCCGATTTTGGAGCCTCAAATGATAATGTTTCCGCTATCTTCACTTTATCAAATAACTTTTTCCGGCACTCCGGACAGTAACCTGTTCTTACCTCTTTATAACAACCCAAACAATTCATTATTTTCTGGTTTTACAGTTATCGCTCCTATAGTATCACTTTGGGCAGATAGCAAAAGCCTGGAAAAATCATCATTCTCATCCAATTTATATAGCCGGCATTGAATGTCCTTGTTGATTCCTTCCGAAAGCAGACCATAAAAAAAAGGGAAAAGTGTCGTTGAGTGATATTCCTGCTGCGACTTAGGCAAGGTTAGACTAATGGGCGGAAGGTCAGGTCTTGCAAAGTATTCTTCATCATAGCGAAAAATAAAATCATCATCCTTCTTCTCGATGGTGCCAGCCAAAATTGCGTTATTATATACAAGTCCTCTCATGGTCTTTATAGCATCAGCCACGAACGTTATCCGTTAAAGGTAACCAATCAGTCTGCTTTATGCTTACTGATATTTCAAGGCCAAGAACCTCGAACAACTTATTGAGCGTACGAAGCGAGGGATTACCTTTCCCATTTTCCACCAGGTAAATGGTCTTTGCTGTAATGCCTGTCATCTCAGAAAGATCCTCCTGTTTAAGATTAAGGACTTCTCTTCTCTGTCTGATCAAGGCCCCTACTTCTAAAAACGTCATCCGTAATTTATTTCTGATTTCCACAAAAATAAGTAAAAAAGATAAAAATATAACTTTTAGGAAATATATTTCCGAATTATTGAATTTTTTGTAGATATTGATCCTCAAACGCCCTCATCAGTAATATATTACCGAAACTAAGTCGTAACAGGCATCACACCCTCCTTCGTCATCAGGATCGGCTGTATCCTGTTATCATCATTATAATATAAGTAGTCCACACAAACTGATCGCCTGTGACTACCACCTGTGGGCAATGCTCCATTGTGATAAAAGAAGTAACTTTTACTACGGAAGTCAATAATGGCAGGCCTGTTTGTTTCGCAGTTTTCAGGGACTTCATTGATAACGCCCCTGAATTCCCACTGCCCTCTGATATGAGAACTGGTCGCATAGGCTACTTTTTCCGGATGACCGTAACCGTAGGAAAGATAATAGATCCCGCTCCGCTTATGGATATGCGCTCCTTCGGAGAAGCCCGGCAGATCCAGCTTTATAATGTTACTTTCCAGGCGCATAAGGTCGGGCGCGAATTTCGCAAAAAAGCATTGTCCGTTTCCCCAAAAGATATAAGCGCTACCGTCATCATCCACTAACACAGACGGGTCAAGATTAGCCTTTTCATTGTTTGTGGCCGGGAGCATCTCATGCGTGATGAGTGCCTGTCCTATTGCATCGCGGAACGGTCCTAACGGCGTATCGGCGACGGCAAGTCCTATCGCCTTGCCAGATTGGTCCGCATGACTAACCGATACAAACCAGTAAAACTTTCCCTCATGTTCGATGACTTTAGAAGCAAATGCATCGCCGCTGGCCCAGCGAAAATCGGTTGCTTTTAACGGCGAAGGATGATCTGTCCAGTCAATCATATTCCGGGATGAAAAGCAAAACCATTTTTTCATGACATAATCATCCACGCCGATGGGTGGTTCATCGTGTCCGGTGTACAGAAAGACGGTGTCTTGATGTACAAGTACAGTCGGGTCTGCTGTATAAGTATGTCTGATAATCGGGTTTCCCTGGTGCATCATGATGTAATCGCGTTTAAGAAGGTAGCGCTGCTTAATGTCAGGGCTTTTCAATAAACGTCCTCACCTGTAATAGGTAACACAGCGCCCCTCAAAGTTCATCAATTAGATGATGATTTCTGCCCGGCACACAACGAAAACTTTCCTAAAGTTTTTTATTAGCTTTTTATAGCCAGCCAGCCCTGGTATACGGAGCTCTGAAAGAAACGAAATGGTTGCTCGAAACCCGCTTCGTAGAGTAGCTCAGACAACCGCTCTTCAGTAATAGCGAACAACTCGGTTGCTATTCTTTTGAGGCGTTTTTCTATTTGGCTTTCATCCAAACCTTCCGGTAATAACAGACGGAGCACCTGCAGGTTTTGTTGAACATGCACAGCATTGCCGGCGATGTCCAACAACGCGAAAGGCGCGCCTGCGACCAGCCTGTCTGATATTTCCCGAAGCAATTTGAGCTTTGTTCCATCATCTTCGAGAAAGTGAAGCACCAACGATAACGTAGCAGCTCCATACTTACTGTTAACATCAAGATCAGCCACCGTACCTTGCAGGAGCTTTACCTGCTCATACCCGGCCAGTAGCGCACGGGCCTGTTGCATCATTTCAGGAGAGGGATCTACACCGGTTATTTGCCACGGCGCTGCGGCATCGACGAACTTTACGATTTCGTTTCCCGTACCGCAACCTGCTACGAGTAAGTCTTTTAGTGTTGCACGGCTAAGCACAGCGGGCAAAGCATCCAGGTAAAACTGATACCCTGGAATCCAGGTGCTTACAAACTCATTGTAATTGGAGGCTCTTTCCTTTTCAAATATTTCTACATTGCTCATGGGTGCGGACTTTTATAAACACAGCAAAGTTAAAAATGCGCTGCAGTCTGGTGTTTCGATATCAGGAATTTCCGTTGCTGAAACGGGAAAAAACAGGGAAGGCTCCTGGCTAAAGCTCCGGCTACTTCTACGCCGGTTTTCTCAGAACGTAACCTCGCAAAAACAAAAGAGTCCGGAGAAAAATGCCTCCGGACTCTTTGTAAATTTTGTTTCCAATTTGGCGGTGAGGGCGGGAACAGAACCCCATAATACTATATTATGTAACCTTAATAAGCAAAACGCACACAATCCAGTGAATTAGATGCATTGCAAAACGAATCAAAAAAACACTAAAAAAAACATACGCATTCAGGCGCAACATTGGGCGCAACATTTTACCTTTACAGAAAGAAGACCCAATGACAAGAACTTTTATTCGCTTCCAACTACACAAAGCCAGGATTGATAAAAAGGGCTTGGCTCCTATCAAGGTTGTTTACGAATTGCAGGGTAAAAAGGATCGGAAAGCATTTCTTACCAACAAGAAAGTCAGGCCAGAAAATTGGAAAGATGGACGGGCGTTTTACATCAATAAAACAGAAGCTAAAAAAGTATGCCCGAACGTAGATTATAGTCTACTTCCTTTACAAAAGGACGTAGACCGTTTAAACCATGACTTAGGCACCATAGAGAATGAATTGCGGGCGATTGAAAGAAACCTGTTGTTTGAGGGTAAATCTTTTACGATTGGAGAGGTCATTGTAAAATACAAGGAACGCATTAGCGAAAAACCCCAAGTAATAGCATCCCAGCCGAAGGTTTTTATATCAGATTTCATAGATAGCTATGTTAAGCGCAGTAAAAGTATAGTGAATGAAGACACCCTGCAGACGTTCACCGCCTTAAACAATCAGCTTAAGAAGTTCGAGCAAGGTAATAAAGAGCAACTAACATTCGGAAACCTGGACCGGATCAAGCTGGACGACCTACTTAAGCACTACATCAAAAACAACTTTAATAACAGCACGACATCAAAACATTTTAGTAACCTGAAGAAGATGCTCAGAACAGCCATTGCAGAGGACAAGAGCCTACTAGTAAATCAAGCCTTCAGAGATTATAATCCTAAAATACTGAGCCGCACCGATAGTGAACCGGATGTAATAGTACTGGAGCAAGACGAGTTTAATGCTTTACTGAATCTAGATTTATCCGACTACTCGATGACTGTCCCATTAACCAAAATGGAGAACGGCAAGCCGATTACTAAGATGATATCCTACAAAACGCTGGATAAAGTAAAGAACCTGTTTATTTTTAGTTCGGTTACAGGGTTTAGGTATAGTGATATGATGGACCTGAAGTGGGAACACATCCAAGATGAATGGATTGTAAAAAAACAGGTTAAAGGCGGCAAGGTATCAAAAATAGAGGTCCCACTAAATGCAATTAGTAGGCATATCCTTTCAATCTATGAGGGTGCGGCAACTCCCCTTCCCCCTATCTCGAATCAAAAAGCGAATGACTATATCAAGCTGGTAGGGGAATTGGCGGGCATTTTAGCCAAAGTGGAGATCACTAAAAAAGTGGGATCGAATATTATTAATGAACTGTATCCCAAATTCGAGCTAATGACCATGCACATGGGTCGCAGGGTATTTATTACCCTTTCT
Source organism: Niabella sp. ZPM-14 (assembly GCF_055693045.2). Lineage (NCBI taxonomy): Bacteria > Pseudomonadati > Bacteroidota > Chitinophagia > Chitinophagales > Chitinophagaceae > Niabella > Niabella sp. ZPM-14. The sequence goes on along the minus strand of NZ_CM181148.1, from coordinate 28,003 downwards.
CTTGAAAAAGGTGTAGGAATGCAAGATGTAATGAGCCTATCTAACCATAAGAAGTTCGCATCGTTTAAGCGATATTTCAGCATTAGTAAAAAACAGAAGGAAAAAGCAATGAGCGTATGGAGTCAAAATGAACAATTAAAACTAAAAGCCATCTAAATGACAAAGGAGTACGGAAAATACGGTATACATGATTTACAGTCGTTCATTTTTTTTGATAGAATAAAGCGCGATAATAAGAGAACAAGCTTGTTCGGCTACTTCGGCTATGAAAATATTGCAGATATATTTGAAAAGGCAACCTACCAACTAAACAAGTCAAAATTAATTCCAAGTAGAGTGTTTCAGTCTGACGTACATGAGGCATACATGAGGTTTTCTATAAATTTTATTAGGACCGGTGAAAATATAAAAATGCTGGAGGACTTTTTCAGCTGCTTGGATTTCGAACCATTCAGATCTTTCGGTCCCGCTGGTGATATCGCATTTTATAAAAATCAGTATTATGATCAGCTACTGGGTGTTACAATTCCAGAGCCCCTTTCTTTAGGTGACTTCGAGGTAATGTTAGCAGACTTGGCTAAACTACTATTCAATCAGAAGATATTAGATTGTATTGTCGAGAACCAGGATATAGCGCAAATCACCAGGTTAAAGCTCGAATTACAAAAACACAGAGCTAGGGTGCTGGAAGCAAAAAGGGATAATCCTTACACGGTATTAATTAAAAAGTGGATAGAAGAGCAAAGGAAATGGTTAATTGACGAAATAGAGGCTCTAAAACTAGACCAAATTGAAAGCAATCCAGAACCTGAGGTAGTTTACGATAATGCAAAATGTGATAGCCCGGACTTATTGATACCCATAGAACAATTACAACGCATAACATCTTTATTGGAAGAGAATAAATTGATACCAAAAAATAAAGCTCAACACGCCTTTAAACAGCTACGGTATAATAGCCCCGAAAATTTAAACCCTTTAGCTTGGGGTGGCACAAATGGTGAATTACTGTATCTAATGAAAAGGTTGTACGGAAAGAAAAACGTATCACAAGCAAAAAAGATATTCAAAACAAAAGCAATACTAGACGATAATCAGCTAAGGAATACGTCCGAACCTGAGTTGATAAAGAGCATATTTAGAAAACTGAAGAGAAAATAGCGATATCTGTCGACTATTCCACCCAAGCCGTCAAAGTCTATACTGACGGCTTTTTTAGTGCCTGTTGTCGTCCATTGTCGACCACCGGAAGTCGACTCAAATCCTTTACTATATTGCATTTCAGCCAAATTCAGTTATATTTTTGAACAGTAAACAATTTAAAGTTTTTGCGCAAAAACAAACTTTTAAAATGTAAAAAATGTTTGAAAACTTAGAACAAACATTGTCAAACTTACAGGAACAAGGAATCAATAACGCTCGACTTCTGTCGCAGATATTAACCAGGCTAAACGGAGGCATAGATCCAGATGAGCCACCGATAAATGGTAGGGAGATAATGAAACGACTAGATATTAGTGAGCCCACCCTAATCCGTTTGCGTAAGCAAAACAAAATACCATACTTAAACGTTGGCGGTGTCTTCCGTTACAATTGGCACGAAGTTAAAAAAGCATTATCTAACCCGAAATAAAAATCCCGCTTATGACTACGAATCAAAAAGCGGGAAATGCGTTTGACGGCGCTGTACCGCAAAGATATGACAACTGGAGTAATGAATACAGGCAATTTCACGATTATCTTCTAGAAAACACTGCTACAGCCACCATGGTCGCGCTGGCCCTGAACATCTACAGGCCGAATGCCTGTCGCTATAAAAGGTGGGCAGAAGAAGCAGGGTTATTATGGGAGGTTCGAAAAGGAATTTGTGCTGTTACAGGTTTTCCTGCGCAATATTTATCGACGAATCCGGACTTGAAGCCGCATGACCCACAGACAAAACTCTTTACCGATCTGGAGGGCGGCAAATAATGGAAGCGGTTAAAAAAATACCAGCGTTTGACGTCCGAGCCTTCGAGGGTGATGCAGATACACAGACACCCAGAGCGGCTTCCTTAAATGATTATGAACATTTAAGGGTGACGTTGGAAAAAGAATATCCAAACACATTGCCCGTGTTTTTTTGGGGAGGGAGTGGAATTGCAGCGCCCGCAAACATTACAGCGATAAGCGCACAAGCAAAAGCGGGGAAGACGGCTTTCTGCACCATGCTGATTGCTGGAGCGATTGCCCCTGGTGGTTTTGCAGACTTATTCTCGGGCATAGAGGTCGCCGAGAACGACGGTAAGGCGGTTATAGTTATGGATACTGAACAAGCCGAGGCAGATCAGCAATATAATATCAGGACCATCTGTAAACGCGCAGCGCTAAGTACCACACCAAGGAACCTGTTGTCGTACAATATCAGGCAGCTCTCTATGTCGGAATACGAAAAGGTCACTGATAGTATTTGTGCAGCAGCGGCCAGCGAGTTTGGCGGTATTCATAGCATTTTCATTGATGGAGCAGCCGACTATATCAAAGACGTTAATAACACAGAGCAAGCGACTGCAATTCGGGAATACTTTATCCATTTGGCCATAAAGCATCAATGCCCAGTTATACTGGTCATTCACCAAAACCCAGGAACCAACAAAGAGCGGGGTCACTTAGGAAGTGAAATACAGCGTAAGTGCTACGGCATAGTGAATATTACTAAGGAAAATGGTATAAGTGTCGCTAAAAGCTCATTCACTCGAAAGGCTGGGGAGCTGCAGCCCATACATTTCACTTACTCGCTGGACAAAGGGTATCACGTTGAGATCGATGGACCGAAGGAAGGAAAAGCCCAAGCCGGAAAGCTGGCTAAAATTGAAGCTATCTTAAAAGAAGCCTTACCCGCACCAGGTGCTTATGGCTACAATGACGCGGTACGTAAAGTGATGGCAGCATCGCAGGCCACGAGCGACCGGACGGCTAAGGATTACCTGAAAGTGGGCCTGGCAAATGAATGGATTTTCAAAGGAGAAGACGCTAAATATCGGGGTAGGGTAGCTTAGGGTATTTCAGGGTAAATATTACCCTGGTAAGGTAGGGTGAAAAACCCCTTATGTATAAGGGGTTACCCTTACCCCACCTATTTCACCCTGATGAAAATTACCCTACCCTACTAAATAATAAAAGAACAAGTAAAATGAATTGGCAACAAAAACAGGTAAGTTTATATTCTTCGCACGCCGACCGCACGGGAGAAGCGGTAAGTGTTGGCGAGATCGTCCGCAGCCGTTTTGCTGATAACATTAGTGACATCGTCTCATTGCGGTCACTGAACGATCACGATGAGGACTATCAGGAGCAGAAAAGAAATATAAAAGGCAAACTTCAATGCTTTGCCCCGTCAGCACTATTACAAGACCGGAAGACAGTCATCGAGCCCAGCGGCTTATTGCAGTTAGACTTTGATGCCGGCGATATCGCTGGATTTGACATTGACGAACTTCAACAAGCGATCTTGGATCTCCCCTTTATCTGCTTTGTGTCACTATCCTGCAGCGGTTTAGGCTTTTATGCATTCGCCATGATCGCTGAGCCTGATAGGCTCCGAGATTACGCTTTGCACACTTTTGACGTACTCGATAGATACGGCATACCAGTTGATCGCAGTAAGGGCAGAAACTACAATGATTTACGCTACGTTTCGTATGGAGCTAACATGAAATGGAAAGAAGATGTCCGTCCATTGCGTATAAAGCAGTTTAAGGCTTACATAGCCTCTCAAAATTCAAAAACACCTCACGCTTCCACTTCTAAACCTTTCGACTCTAATGGAGGATTGATGAATAAGATGATGGGTGATATCAGCCAGTCTCAGATAGGACAACGTTGGCAAACAATACAAAGAGTGTCGTATACCCTGGGAGGAAAAGTTGACCCATTGATAGCATTACCAGCAATAGAACAAGCAATTAAAGCCAACCCCGCTTTTTCAGGCTTAGAACAAAAATATATTAAATGCGCCTCGGATTGCTTCAAGGCGGGGCAGTTAAAACCTTTAAACTAAAAAAGAAATGAATAAACCATCAAAAGAGAGAATTAGCCAAATGGCGGATATCTATAGTGTATTCAAGACAAGTCCAGAGCGCCGCACCCAAGCCAGATCGATATTGCTTCTTTTCATTGAAAGATATAACATGAAATACATGGCCGAAATACGGGACCTGTCCAAAAGCCGCAGACGTTATAAGTATTTACCAAAATATAGAACAAAACCACAGGTCAAATAGGAAATGATTTACGCTTTACTGAAAACAACAATAAAATACAATGGCATTAACTAAAGGAAAGAGCGGAAACCCGAACGGACGACCCAAAGGGGCCCCGAATAAAGTGACAACTAACCTACGGGCTTGGATCACCTCCTTCATAGAAGATAATAAAGAGAAGATCCAGGAAGACTGGAATTCCTTGGAGGCGAAGGACCGGATTGTTCTATTTGAAAGACTGTTGAAGTTCGCTTTACCGACCTTACAAGCGCAAGCGATAACGGCAAACTTCGAGCAAATGACAGACGAACAATTAGATAAGGTCATTGAAGGACTTAAAAACCAAATACTATGAGGCAACTAAAGATTGATGCAATCAAAGCATTTGCCTCAGGCGATATAGACCGCTTTAATTCGATTTTCAATGAGGTTCAGATGCAAACCCTTGCTTCGCAAATAAACCTCAATAAAACGGCTGAAAATGCGCTTAGCGCGATGCTTTCAGACACCGACAATTGGGCTGTTGTGGGTGACAGTCTTTTTTATAACGGAAAGGTCATTGTCACTGACAATATCGGGTTAGTCCCAACCCAAATTTTAGAATCAATTCTAGAGAAATTTAAACAATGCGAATTTATTGAGGCTAACAGAAAATAAAGAAGCAAAAAAATCCAGAGAATGTACAACACAAGACAACAAAAAATAGAGGCTATTAAAGCATTTGGAAAGGGAGATTTACAACCTCTTAAACAACTGACAGAGCAAATAACAATAATAGAAACATGCCCCGGCACTCCTCCCCCATCACAGAGTAAGATCGAAAGCGAAAAAGCCAAGGGAGGGCGGGTCGTTATAATTGAAATCTAAAACACAAACATGAAAAGAACTGACAAGATAAAAGCTTTACAGGCTCTCACCCAAGGGAATAAATATCCCTTACGTGAGCTGTTGGATAGCACCGAAAGGCCACTATTTGTAACTGCAGTGACCGAGGGAGATAAATATTATCTAGATATTGAAAACATGGTTATGACAAAGAAAGAATTCGAAAACTACATAAACGCAAAGCAACCTGTCTTTCCCGAAATCAGACATTACGCTAGCCGGGAATTTCAGAACAAACACTTACCACAGCATTTGACATACTGTTTAAACAGTCAAGTGAAAAACTGATAATAGACTATACACGACTCAGACATACATTAAACTTATTTTATAAAAAAACACAATAACCGGAATTTTCCACATCACATGTAAACAATAAAGAAAATGGGAACAGTAGACACAAGAGTGCAGCCAGTTTTAAAGACCACTCCACTAGAAGAGACAAAGTTTTATACAGGACTTACGGATGAATTTGCAAGGGTAAAGGACGCTTTTTCCACAGGCTTTAAACCCCTCTACACTACCAACACAACAACGGCTCCGACAGAGAACGTAACATTCCATGCAATGAGAGCGTCCGGTCAAACCGGCGACTTGGTATTTTCAAACCTGAAACTTGCTAATGGCAGCGCAGCACCTTCAGTTACTATCACAGAGGCTGAGAGTAATGAGCCGTTTCCCTTCCTGGTATATGATACTGCGGCTAACGCCTGGAGCAAGGTCATTAAAAAGGTGGAGGAAATAAAGCCATGGTTAGCGAAGACTTACAGCACAGGGGCTTTAGTTAAGCACAACGGGTATATTTGGGTTGCAACCACAACAATATCTATTCCATCTACCGAGCCGGGTGTCCACGTGAGCGCCTGGAGGATATTCTTTCAATATCCAAGTGCGCATGCGCTTACGATCTCTTTGGCTTCTACGTTAACAATCGATCTTGATGCAAACCAGATCATATTTACCGGCGCTTCGACAAATAAAATAGCCACAGAGAAAGGTATTTTTAACATAACAGCTCAAACGGTCACTATCCCGGCTGGGCAGTATTTCGTTATCATTTATAATGTCGCTACTAATGTCGCTCGGGCGACACTAATCACAAATGACACCAGCGGGTCTTTAGGCAAGGATGAATTTATTATAGGATATGTTTTGAGGTTGTCCACGTCAAACACTGAGGTGTTCGGGATTAAGGGTTACACTCTAGTTAATAACGGAACGACAACAGCACATCCCGGTAACGCCTCTGCATCTAACGCGCTCTATAATCGCTATTTTTCAAAGTTCGCTTCAGCAAGAACAGCAGATCAAAAGGAATGGTTAAACAAAGCAATTGTTGATCTGGAATTCTATAACCTGCCGAGCACGCAAACCGTAGCACTTTATGGACTAGGGAAGAACTATCCGAGTACCCCGTCCAATCTTTCTTATTTAGGGTTCCTTCTTACGAGAGAGGGCCAAAGCAACTTAAATCTATACGCGGATGAGTTTTCGAATGCGGTGTCAATGGCTTATGATTCGAATTTGCACAGCGGTGTAAAGACTTATTATTTGCGTCAAGGAAATGGCGCAGCAGCAGACAAAACAACTCCTATTCAGATATTTGGGAAAGTAACGATTGATTGGGATGCGGTGCCCGATGGCGTGCGGGTACTGGAAGCCACTTCGAATGTAATCAACGTTAATTCTCTGATTCTGCGCAATAAGTACAAAGTATCGGAGACGTTTAACAACCAATACGGTTTTGTACGGTTTGCTAGGCCTGCTGGATCCGATCAATACTATTCAGCACCGACACTTGAAAGCTACGCCAGCGCGGAGGGTGTTAATAGCATGATTCCTAAAGCTCCTTATCAGGATATTGCCAACTGGATATTAAAATGGGATGAACTAGTAACTACCGCACCGGATGGGTATTCTATTACCAAGGATACACTAACGACCGCTATTCTAACGGATGGGGGGACATTGCCCATGTATGCCTATAAATTAAAACCCTCGGATATACTGAAAGGTGATCCCTCAATCAATAATACCCAGATAAGGCCGAAAATAGTGATCATTTGTTCGATTCACGGAATCGAAAAAACGCCTTCTTTTGTCGTATATGAATTCATAAAACAGATGCTCACCAACTGGAAGTCGCACCCGTTCCTGGAGTACCTGCGCTATAACGTCCAGTTTTCAATTATACCATCAGCCAACCCCCACGGGTGGAACGCCGATGGAGGAAAAGGAACCCGGAAGAACTTCCGCGGAGTTGATTTAAATAGAAACAATTTGGTACGTTGGGTTGCATCGGGAGAAGAAAGCGATAGTACGTATTCAGGACCCTACGCACTCTCTGAGATTGAAACTCAGACATTGCGAGCCTGGATGCTGACACAGGTCGAACAGGGCACAATACTGGGTATCGACTTCCATAACTTCCACGGTTCGGAGTCATCAGATCCTAAAAATCATCATTTATCCTGGATTTTAAACAGCGGATCTCAATTGGGTCAAAGTGTGGGTGATAAGTTATTAAAAGAGCTGTCTGTTAAGTATAAAGACAAAGAAGCTTTAATACCTCAGGACGAAGGTTATTACATAGGTACAATGAACTCAGCTCAGGGCAACGGGTATGCTTCAACATCTTTGAAAACTATGGGGTGTACTCATGCGGCTACGCTGGAGGTCGCTCAAAACTTTAGATTCAAATCCGGTTTTAAAGGCCACGATAGCGACGCAATCACATATGGCGTAGAAACGCTCGTGAACTACCTACGACTCTTTCTAAGCGAGTTTATGGAAGATTATAATAGGAATAATTGGGAATGAAGACCTGCTTCCAAACAAATACATGATAGGTTCTTATCAATACGAAGTCAGGAGCTCAAAAGTTAACGTCACAGCCTTCGAGATTAACCCGCAAGATAAGCCCTATCAATCAGCCGGCGAAGACTTCCAGGAGCCGACCGTGAATTAGGATATGCTAGAGAATTATAAAACGTACAAATGATCACAAGCCCTGACGTTAGGCGGGGCTTGTTTTTTGATTAGATACGGCGTTGTACAATGATGATAAAGAATCAGGGTTGTTTATAGAAGCGAATACTTAGCCCCTCTTATATTTGTGAACGCGACCGTATTTTTCCGTATTTATCGGAACCGCAGTTGAATTTAGAAGCTACTTTTAGTCGAAAAAAGCCTCGATCAGCTTACCCGCCTCCTGAGAAAACGGCGTCACTTTCCCGTCTTCCTCCCAGTCGCAGGTATCCGGATTGTACTTTAGCTCCGCATGAGAATCGCCCAGCTCAGCCTTATACACCTGATCGCCAATGTCAGTTATATCACATGTGATTATAACCTTCTTCGACGTTCCGCCGTGTTTGATTTTTCCCTCGTAAATAATATTCTTTTCATCCATAGAAGTGGATTTAATCGATTAGAGATACATGTTGATAAATACCGTCTTCATCGGTTTTGAAAGTTATGGAGCGCACCGTGTAATGCATCAATTCCTGTCCAAACATTGCGCCATCGATGAAATCGCCCGCGTACATTCTGCAGGGGAATTCATAAAATTTTGGTGGAGCGAGGGTCTTAATGTTGGGACCGTCAAAAACAACTCTTATCATTTGTATATTTTAATCGGGGTTCATTTCTCCAAGTGCCGGCAGTTTGGGCCACTCGAAGTGCTCGGATTTAGGTTTTTCGTCTGGCCGGGGCTTTGCTGTCCGGATTGTAAACACAGGGCGATAGCTCAAGTCTTCCGAGGGGATTTCATAACCCAGGATATCAGCATAACGTTCAGATGTAAGATCCTCACTCAGAAATTCTTTCGACAGCTCTAAAGGTAAAAACAAAGGCATACGATTCGTGTTTTCTCCGCTGTTGTGAATATTCCGCATTACATCGTTGGCTGCCCGGGTAATCATCGCAAAGGTCCATAGCTCTGTTACTTCTCCCGTCTCCTTATCCGCTACTTCTGCCTTTGAATACAAGCCAGGTAAAAAGAATACATCCTGATCAGCTGGCTTTACCCAATAAGGGACTTTCTTCTTCCACCCTTTTATGCCGCGATGTTCAAATATTCCTGAAACAGGGATCAGGCAACGCCGGTTTCTGATCTTATACCAATAACTTTTCGGATCCGCGAGGATACGTTCCGATCGAATGTTGAGCATGCCGTTCCGCTTCTTCCAGTCTGGAATCTCCTTTTGGTAGAATTCGACAATGCCCCATTGCATACTCCGACAATGTACTTTAAAATCATCTCGATCAATATAAATTATAGGATGATCCGCATACACACTCACTCCCTGAACGTGATCGAAGGGCTGGAATTCCATTTCTATCTGCCCGTCAAAGATCAGGTCAGGAAAATAGTCTGACAGCTGGCGCATGTTGACTTCAAAAGATATATCGTAGCACATGTTTAGAGGCGTTCGATTTCCTCAAATTTAAGGCGAATCCTCTGATTTCCGTGCTTAAGGGTTAGGTAAAGCTCACCGAAAGTCACTTCGACATTGGGATATAACGTGGTATCTCTGTTGATGCACCAGTTCGTGTTTTGATCGATATATTTCTTCATTTTATCCTTGTAGCCAGTATTTATAGATTTTTTCAGCGTTTCAGCATCTTTAACCACCGACCACCAAATGCTGTACTTGCTATCTGATTTAAGCATTTGCAGCAACTTGTCCTGATGGGCCTTGTTATCCAAATCCAATATAGCCGCATACTTGTCCCCTTTGACAGCGTTCAAATGAATCTTCGCCAAGCCCGGATCATCGTAATCGGTTAGAAGAATAGGTGTTTTATCAGTAAATAAGTCCTGTGCCCGGTGATAGCTCTGTGACACAAGGTAATGTTTTCCCAGTGTCCTAAGCCTGTTAATGAATTTCGATTCAAAAAGAATAAACGGTTGTAGCATCAAATATTTATTTTCAAAAGCTCATTAAAGTTAGTCGTATATCGCTGAGAAAGGAATTCGGCTTTCAATCTGTATCTGCGATCAAATCCCTGGACTGCCATCCGGACAGTGTCGCGGCCGAAAAGATTGTTGATCTTATCCATGGCCAGCATAGCCTTTGTGTCCTTCTCGCGGTCCATATGGTCGAACATAGATTGCTGAACTGCTGTTTCAGGAAGCAAATCATTTACCATCACACCGGCCTTCAGAAACCTGTATCCCGGCTTGTAGATCAGCTCAAGCCCTTTTAAGGCATATTTTATAATTTCTGAAGTACTGTTGGTCGGACGCTCCATCTCGATGTCGATGGACCGTTGATATTGCCCTTCGTCGGTTTTGTGGGGATTAGTTTGTATGAATACGTTGATCTCTTGACAGCATGACCGCTGGTTGCGCAATTTTAAAGCGCATGTGGCAGCATAATTCGACACCGCAATAGCCAGTTCATTCTTATCAGATATGCGGACGCCGAATGATCGGCTGGTACAAATATTTTTCTTCGCAGCCGTAAATTCCCACTGAATTGCAGGAATGCCTTTGAGTTCATTCAAAAGCCTCAATCCAACGACACTCATTTTTTGTCGCACCCAATCCTCGGGCGCTTTGACGAAATCCGCAGCTGTTTTAAAGCCTAACCTATTCAGAAGCAACGCATACCGGTGCCCGATTCCCCAAATGTCTCCGACTTCAGTATATTCAAGCATATCTTGAATAAGATCTTGGTTAGCGGCCCAAAAGACACCTATCGACTTGTATTTCTTTTTGGCGTATCGATTCGCCATCTTGGCCAACGTCTTTGTTGGCGCAATTCCTACACAGGTAGGTATGCCGGTGTCTTGCAAAACTGTTGATCTGATCCTTTTGCCAAGTTTGAGCAGGTCTTCATGAGGCATGTTGTGCATATCGAGGAAAGCTTCATCAATAGAATATATTTCAAGCTGCGGTACAAAGGCGGCCAGGGTATTCATAACACGATCGCTCATATCGCCGTAAAGCGTATAGTTTGAGCTAAAGACGGCCACGTTGTGCGCCTTGAGGTCATCCTGCACCATGAATGCGGGGCTTCCCATAACGATGCCAAGCGCCTTCGCTTCGTCACTTCGAGCGATCACACAACCGTCATTGTTCGATAATACAACAATAGGACGCCCGTTGAGCTTAGGGTTAAACATCCGTTCACAGGAACAGTAAAAGTTATTGCAGTCTACAAGGGCATACATGACGCGACAGTTTCAGGATCCACGAATATTTTGATCACCTTTCCCCAAATAATCACGTTCTCATCAATCGGAAACACAGGGTATTTTTTATTAGCCGGAACCAACCAACCTTTACCACCTGACTTCCTTAAAAACTTAACCGTGAACTCCCCGTCCAAAGCAGCTACTACGATATCACCGCTTTTCGGAGTTATGGATCGATCCACAAGTAACTCAGCTGCTTCAGGTATAGCATGGATCATCGAATCACCGCTACACCTGACAATGAAAGTCGCATAGGGGTGTTGTATGTATAATTTAGTCAGGTCGATCCGCTCTTCCAAATAGTCCATCGCCGGCGATGGAAAACCAGCCTTCACGTTCGAGTCAAAATAGGGAATCATAAGTACTAAATTATTTAGCAAATCTTTCTTAAAAGAAATGAAATTTCCAAATAAATCTATACTTGTCTGGTTTTCAGGGGCTGGAAATAAGCTGGATTAAATTCTAATTTTGAATATACCTTTACTAAATACTTTAGTATTTATGAACCGAGTTTTACAGTTGTATCATTGCAGTGACGCTGAAAGTATTCCAGCAACAATAAATTGGAAAGGCCGCACATTCAAATGCAACCTACGGGGTTTCCCGGGGATTGGATCAGCTCACAGCTATGAGGTCGAGATCATCAACATATCTTCGGCAATGCTCCAACTCATCCAGGGTACGTGGTCATTTAGATCTGACAAAGGTCACTCTGATGAAGTAGCCTTACAGCTCGGAAAAGCTGTGGAAGATTACTGGGAAAAAGTTGATCAGGAATAGGATCCAATGCGGCTTGGGTGAGTCACCAATTAACAGAGTTTGGTCAAATTATTTTGTCTATTATCAACTTTCGTAGTTTGAAAACATCAAATGGCTTTTGTATAAATCCGTCGGCATCGGTCAAATCAGACAATGGAAGCCCTATCTGTTCAGACATCAAGTATAAAGGTGCTGATGCCCATTTTTCATGAGACTTGCATTCTTTGCATAATTCTACGCCATTCCCGTCGGGAAGTGTTACATCTAAGAGAATTATATCAGGCACGTGTGTATTGATTGCTTCACGAAATGTCTTTGCATCTGGACAATAAATAACATCGCACCGTTCCGCCAGTAGTACTAAACTGATCACATTAAAGACGTCTGGATCATCCTCCACTACGATTATGCACTTTTTCAACATAGTTATTTAATTACATTGGAAGATTCGTGCCAAGTCAGCGTAAAAGTAAAAAAAACACGCCCTGCTAAGATTAACAAGGCCTGAAAATGTAATTGTTTTATGAAAATCTATATTACCTTAGACAATGAACGGGCCAAAAACCCAATAAGAATATCGGGGCGTGAAAACTTATAACTGTTTGGGAATATCAAATATACATATTGCATCAATTCGGAACATCCGAATACTAAAAATCAGTATTGAGGGCAGAGCCGTTAAGAACCGAACATTTAATGCCTTTTCCTGTTTAAAATTCTGTTCACGGTCTTCTTAAACACATCCAAATCAAAAGGCTTCTCAATATAAGCGTCCGGATAACATTTGCTACCAGTCTCTTTACCTAAATAACCAGATAGCATTATAATTGGAATATGCATGGTTTCGGAACTATCTTTTAACGCTTTACATAAATCCAAACCATTTCCATCGGGCAATTTGATATCCATCAAGATAAGGTCGGGATGCTCCAGCTCCATCACAGCATTGAACGCTTTAACGTTGATACAAGGAATTATTCTGAAAGGGTCTGAATCAAAGATGAGTTTCATTACATTCAAAATCTCTTCATGGTCATCTAGGACAACGATTGTTTTTTGATTCATATTTCCTTTCAAATTTGAGCTGCAAATTTACTCTTTTCCTTAATTGGAAAATATCAAATGGCTTCTGAATAAGTCCATCCGCATCGATCATGTTCTGCGATGGACGCTCAATGTGGGCAGACATTAAGTATACAGGAACCGAGCTCCAGTCCGGATTAGATTTGAGCTCTTTACACAATTGGACTCCATTTCCATCTGGTATCATAATATCCATTAGGATAATATTGGGGACATACTTACCCAGCGCTTCACGAAATGTCCTTGCATCTGGACAATGGATTATGTCGTAAGGTTCTCTCATCAACACCAAACTAATGACGTTGAATATATCGTGATCATCCTCTACTACGATAACGCATTTTTTGGACATAGCTTTTTCAATTATTTCGGAAACTTCGTGTCAGTTGAGTGATAAATTTAAAAAACTAAGCCCCGCTGAGATTAACGAGGCCTTAATGTATTGTTCTATGAAAATCTTTATACTCGAACTATGAACGAGCCAAAAAAGAACCCCCGACGAAAATGCCGGGGCCGAGGGCCGTTGCTCGAGTGCAATTATGCTGAATTAACAAAAATTCGTTTAAATACTTTCGCCAGTAAGAAAATAGCCCCCGGCAAGATTACCAGGGACAAGTTTTAAACTTTAATTTCCTATCACTAAATTAGCATTTTCAATTGTTTTTGCAAAATGAGACCATCGCAAGTAGAAATTGCCCAACTCGACAAATTCTTTTCCGGAATAAATATTCCGAAGATGGTGAAAATTGATGCAGCAACTACGCAGAACGATGCACCAAAATTTGTTATCGAGAATATTGAATTGTTGAAGAACAAAGAAATGAGCGACCTGGTGGCCAGCTGCAGGTATGAGATGCTGGTGGCGTTGAGGAAGGTTGTTTTGGAGGGCTGATATTTATTTTTCTATACATTTGATTAATCAAACCAATGAAATGCGAGAGATTCGAAATCCTACTCCTATATTAGATAAGGCAAGGCAAATAAATTATTACAACAGCGTGTCCGAGCATATTGGTCGTACCGTTAGTAATCTGCCGAAACATCAACGACTACCATACCTAAAGGCTGCTGACCTTTCAGAGTTGTCATTAATTATACTATTTCTTCGGGCGCTTAAAAGAGAAGATTATGAAACATGTGCCGCTGCGGACGAGTTGCTCGAACAGAGAGGCCTTAAAGTACCAAGGCAGATGTGATGTTCGTTACGCTCACGGGGCTGTTATTTCTCAGACTCTCTAAAATATAAGAAAGACCAAAATAAAACAATTGCTATCTGCAATAAAATCCAAAGCATGCAAGACGAATATATTCTTCACGAAATAATTAAGAGAAGTCGGGCTCTGATACAAAGCTCCGGCGATTCTACAAAAAGGTTAGCTGGCGCCAAGAATTATGTCGCCACCTTAGATTTGAAAAACTGGACATTTGGGAAAGATATAAGAATCCCAAATAGAGAAAAATATGGTGGTGGAGAGGCTAAAAAGTGGCTTTATAAAAACGGTTTTGTTGACGTATTAACCAGCAACGACTCCAAATTGAAAACTACCGTTTTGAAGGCGTTTAAAGCTTGGGCGACAGGCGTAAAAGATTTCAACATTTTGCCGAAGTTCGAAAAAGATCAAAACAGCGGTAAGCGATTTGAACTTCTCATTCATTACACGTTGCTTTCAAAAGACGCGACAAACTTTAGGCAGAAAGATAGTAACCAGGATTCGTTTGATGAAGGAGCAAAAAGATGGATATTTTTAGAAATCGCTACGAGAAACAAGCAGGTCCTGGCAAATGCAAAAAAGATACATGGAGTAAAATGCTCTGTGTGCAAGTTTGATTTTGGCCATACTTATGGTGTCCACGGGCAAGACTTTATAGAAATGCATCATCTGTCACCGCTAAAAGACGGAGCAAGAGAAACCAAGATAGAAGACCTGAGGCCTGTATGCTCAAATTGTCATAGAATGTTACATAGAGGTAATGATTTATTGACAATCGAAGATCTTAAAAGAATTTTAAAAGAGGCAAAAGATAAGTCATAAGTCAATGAGAAAAGCGTTTTTATTCATCTTAGTATTAACTTCCTACACCAGCCAAGCGCAATTTGCGGTCACTAAAATATTTTCTGAACCGAAATACTCTCTTTGGTGTGGCGGCAGTCTGGTTTTTGATAGTCTAGGCTATTTCTTTAAAGAACATGGATGCGAAGGTGATCGAGTTGCCAGCTTTGGTCGGTATACAATTATTGGAAACAGAATTAGATTTACTTATCTACCACATGACAGCGTCCCCATTTTCAAAAAAATCGTTCATAATGAATATAAGCCTACAGACTCAACGATTAATGTGCGATTTTTCGACCGATTTGTAGATACCATCACTCTTGCTTTTATTGATTATCGAAACAATAAAGAAAACAATGTCGTTGCGGCCTATTCGAGTTCGGGCACGGTTGAGCTTGAATACAATAACGCTTTACTAGACTTTCATAGGCTAAGTAATCTGTACAAAACCTTATCGGATAGCGCCCTGATTATTCCCTTAACTGATAAATCTATAGATATTTACTTCAATTTACCACATGTTTATTTTGACTATAATTCCTATCTAGAAGCTCCTCCGGAAGAAAAGGTTACAGAAATGCTTTTTGTCAATAGAGGCTTATATTCTTTGGACGGAACTACTAAGTACTATTCGTTGGAATGATTTGGAGGCGTCGCCCCCACATGACAAAAGAAAACCTGGTTTGGCCCTAACGTTAAACCCGTATTTCATAGACGTCAACATTTCCAACAAGAGAAGTTATTGAAACTTTTTTTTGCAATTTCAAAACTGATTGTATCTTTGAATCCTCAACAACATTTTAGAAGTAATTCTAAAGACATATTTTATTAACAATACGGCCGTGCTGCGGGTGTAAGCCCCGTGCCTCACTTTTCTAAAGTGTTGTTGAGACGAGCGGCCCCTTTTTAATAATATGTTATGCAACATCTATCACCGTTTCTGAATTTTGGCAATGTCAGCCTTGATTCAACACTTGCCAAAGTCTCACCTTCTACCTCTCAAAAGAAAGCCGAACATAGGGCAATTAGAAGGCCTATACCGCGCTTTATCGTATCGCCTTTAGGAACCATCACAAAACTTTTTTAACCTTTAAAAACACTTTTTATGCAATACATATCAGGATATTCTATCCCAGTCCCAGAAGATAAAATTATCCATAAGCATTACTGTCCTGGCTTTAGGCACGTACAGGATCAGCCACCACCAGCAAAGCCACGAATCTCGTTTATTGACGGTTCTTTAATGTTTATTTTAAAAGGAGGTAGCCATGAATAATAATAACGAAATAAGGGAAAGCTGCAAGGCGCTTGCTTCAAGAATTCTTGAGCAAAAGGGCGAAGAGATTTCTAGGGGTAAGGATCAACTGCTGGAGATGGTCTCGAACATGATCAGGCTAAGCAATTTGGAAGCCTACGAGTTTGAATCGATCCTTCAGGATATAGCTTTACAGCTCATAAACCCAGAATTTTCTTCGCATCTGGAAAGTTTTACTCAAACCCATGCTCCCAAAGCGTTCAGGCAATTACTGCTTTTCTTCCGATATGTCGAGAGCGGATGTGGGGAGTACCTGGATTATGCCACATTGAACAGATTTCCAGCGTGCATAACTGAAAACCGGTTACGCGATATACAAAGTAATTATCAAGCCTGATTAATCACCTCTAAAATTACGTTTCCATGAATCCATATTTAAATATAGAAGACCTAAAGCATCATTTGCAACAGCAAGTAGACGACCTTACAGAACAAGTGCTGCCTGACAGATCATTCAAAAAAATTGATCTCGCAAACGCTATAACACGTTATTATCAGGCAGGGGATTTGCTGAATATGGTTCCGCATAAAGACATAACAAAGGTCATTAATGATTGTATTCTTGATACGCTGCGTGACTCTCCGTGCGAGTCTGACGGACTTCAATACAGTGAATCTTATATCAAGGATCATATCTGGGCGTTGACTAGAATTAGCAACTTTATTGCCGGAGCCGTAAATTCTTAACCAATCTGTAAATAATACACCATGACTCATGCACAACAACTCAAAATAGAAAAGAACTTGCCTTTCTACAGCGGTGTAAATTCGAACCGAAACGTAGCCCGAGAGCCTTTAAATAAAAAAGAGTTAATCGAAGATGAGCGCGAAGCTGCAGCTAAACTTTTAGAGTATTTTCTGAACAAGATCGACCGGCAAAGCTTCGTAGCTTGGTCCTTCGACGTGATTGCGCGGCTTGCCCACAAGAAAGAGAATAGTGACGCTTTGTATTTTATATCCCAGTTTGCGTTATTGATGAACACTTCGGGATCGCAGGACGAAATAATACGGATGTTTAACGGCTTGGATTGCTTAGAAAATGGATTGAATCAGGTAATCCGGTCAGTAACAGAGGCCTTTTACGAATGGTGGGATGGAAACAGCGACGCAATCGATACTGTGGAGTTTGATAACTATTTTTTGATGGTACGGCATCTAGTGGAGTTGAATAAACTCTATCATGCCTATCATTGGGCGGGAATAAGGTTGATAAGTTTAAGAGAGGCTTAATTTAAATAGATAAAAATGGTAAAGCGTTACAGTATCGACGATATTATAGAGATGCGGAACCTCGTCGAGATTATTATAAATCAAATGGATATTCTCGATGGATCTGAAAACCTGGATGTGCAGTCAGTTGGTTGTCAAACGCAAACTATTGCTTCAATCCTACTGAATAAATTACAACTTCCGGAATAGCGACAAACCGAGGCAAATGCTTCGGTTTTTTATTAAGTTTATGTCTCCGCTCTATACCTTTTGCAATGAAGAATTCAGATATGATTGGCCTGCGGGTCTTAATAGTATTACGGGAAAAAACGGATGAGAAAACATTAAATTTTTAAACCATGAAGCCAGTCTTAAAACTACATACTATAGCAAAAGCATTAGGAATAGACCGCAGGGTTTTATTAAACGAGATAAAACAAGGTCGTTTAAAAGCTACTAAAATTGGGCAGCAATGGTTGGTCGAAAAAGATGTGTGGTATGACTACTATAACGAAAGGACAGTAAATAAGAGACATTTTAAAAGGTGATTTGGCATCATTGGGCGAAGGAGTAGCCGAATAGCTGTTCGAAGTATTAGTTATCGCCGATGTTGTCTAAAATGCTTTTATATTTATCAGGTATGAATAGAGACGGAATGTTTGTGAACGTTTTGTAGCTCCCGTCCATGTATTGAATCTTTATCGATCGAATATTGACATAATACACAAGGTCTGTAAGCCACACATAATCAAAGCTCCAAGATCCTGACGCGTCTGGCTCAACAGGACCCACCCCTGTAACAGTTTTGGTCGATATGATATCTTTGACAGGATTCTTAGCTGTAGCAGTTAGCCAGACATATTTGATGGTTTTTTTAGATAAATTGGTGATTCGAAACGACAAACTTGTACCTTCGGTGTATTCACTTTCATCAAAAAAACTCCAATCCTCAAGCACCAAGCCGATTCGAGACTGCTTATCGAAAAACTCTACTACTTTCTTCAAATCTAATGTATAGACACTTTGAGCGTAGTGCTCCGCTGTATTTTCAAATGCAACCATCTGATCATCATTGAATGCTAACAGTTGGTCATAAGCGTCTGTTATGGAGAACTTGACCTCACTTTCGGACAACGTAAACTTATGATTCCCATATGCTACCACGTAGCCGCGCGTGCTGCTTCCTATGGTGGTGATGCCATAGAGTATGACTCTCGTCCCTTTGCCTATCGATATAATTTTGAGGTCTTTTGTAGTGGGCCTAAAATCATCTAGAACAACTCCCAAAACAAAAGAGGTATCAGTTAGTTTCTTGCTATTCTGTGCGCTTAAACTTATCCACAATAGGAGTAGTGGTAAACATAGCAGTCTGCCCATCGGTTTTAATTTATGCGTAAACTTATTTAAAAATAATGCAAGAGGTTTATTTTAAATAAAATATTTTTCTTCCGTGCTTGTAAGGTACGATAAAAGACAAGCCCTGGTAATATTATAGGAATTATAAATATCCGTTGTCGGGTGGACACTTCTAGTAACATTTAGGGTTATCACGATATCTCCGGCCTATTTCCACGCCAGGCTTTTCACCCAAAACAATATCCCTCAGGTCAACGCAAAGATCTGTAACGCCAAATACAAATGCCGGGAATTATATTAGCTTTAAGGTTATGATAAACGTAAACATAATAGGCGTCCAAGTTAAGGGAAAGACCCTCGTTAATCGCAAGCAGTTGATTGATATACTCGGAATCAAGCCTTCAACATTCAGGAAGAAGTTGTGTGAAAACGAAATACCTAAGTCAGCAAAGGTTCAAACGGCTTCAGGCGAAATGTTCGACCTAAATATCGCCTTAGGAATTTGTAGATAGGCTGAGAAAACGACGGTTTAAAATGCGCCCTCACAAAGGGGACGAGGTTATTCTTTTGCTAAATGGCACAGGGGTTCGAACCTTGGACCCGACTAATCCAAGTAAAGACAAACTGATAAAGAATCTAGCGACAATAGCCACAGGAAATGAGTCCCCATTTGAGTCATAACGGACGCGTAGTATACTGGAAATGTTCCCGCCAGGGGATAAAAAATCAAGAATACTTACCAATTGTCTTCCTAATCAGAAGCCCTACTCCGAAATAAAAATTTTACTATAACTTCAAAAGTCCAAAATCCCCGTATGAATTATAATAAAATTCTGGTACTAACTACCCCAACTGCTGAAGGCAAAACTGTAATAAAGTATCTCCGCCCAGTGTCTGCACATATTGTAATTGGAGCAAATGCCTTCAGGGACATATTCGCTTCATTTACTGATATTTTTGGCGGCCGATCGGAATCATACCAGGGAGTAATATCGTCCATGTATAAACAAGCAATCGAGCAGATCGAGTTGGAAGCCAGCTACATAGGCGCTAACTGCATCTTAGGCCTAAGTATTGACATTGATGAGATATCAGGCGGCGGAAAGTCCATGTTTATGATTACAGCAGTGGGCACAGCTGTAATTATAGATGGTAATGATGGCCATACAACGAATGTTGAAGGATCTTCGGTCGCTCACCAATTTTTGAGTAATGAGGCGCTCGGGTTGCTCAAGAAGCAAAAGGAATTGGTCGAAAAGGTTAAAAGCGAAACGTATGAACCTACAAAAGAGGCATGGGATTTCTTTATTAATAATAGAGTCCATGAAGCCTATCCCTTTCTGCTAAAACGGTACTGCCGATTGCAGCAGGGCGCGAATGCTAACCCAGAATTCATTAATAATTACGAAGGTTACTTAATACGGTTTATTGAAGCGTTGACGGAAAAGTCGGACGTCCTGTATAATGAATACAGCGTCGAGAGTAATGCTGACGGTATCGCACGGCTAAGCCAGTTAATTAAAAAGCTAACCTTGCTTGATTTGAACAGGGCAAAGGCCATGTTAGGATCTGAAGATTTTGCTCAAAAGAAAAAAGCCGTTCGTATCTTGAGACACGACAAAAGGACCTATGCAAAAGAGGATGTTAAGTTATTTAATGAAATCAAGGAGATGTTAGAGACTCACTTCCCAGAGAGAGGTGAAAGGGCATCAAAAAAACAGTTGCTATCGGCTAAAGAAAAAGAAGTGTGGAATTGCGAATGTGGAAAATCGAACATCAATATCGGAGACCATTGTCCTTCATGCACCTGCGATATCCATGGCTTCAAGCCATCAGAAATAACACCTGATATGGCACTCAAAATTGTGAATGAAAAAATTGAACTTTTAACAGAGTATTTATGATAGAGTTCATTTGAAGTCGGATACGCTCATAAGAAATCGGACCTGTCTCAAGTTGAGATCACGATCCGCCTTCGACCATTTTTACAGCCCGGAAGCATAAAAGCGCAATAATGTGCCCGAATTGACGTATTTATATCATGGCAAACGAACTAGACCCGCTCAAGACACTGAATAATTTCTTCCACCTTAGGAAGGATCTGGAAAAGTATTTAAATACAAAAAGTAGAGAGACTCTCCAAGATGTAGAACTACTTTTACGCTTACACGTCGACAAGCTTCCGGAAAAAGCGAAGCCACGAAAGCTCTCCCACAAGGAGCGGGTAGCGAAGTGGTATTTCAGATAGGGTATTACGCGAGACATAACGAGCCGGCCATTTCCATGGTTGGCAATATTTAAAGCGTTTGTAAGAAGCTAGAACGATGAAGCCACAGCGGCAAGAAGCACCACAGGCAGACTAACAACGAAGCTCCATTAAACTAACTCCTTAGAGGTATACGTAGTTTATAGCATAATAAGAAAAATAACTTCCCTGAGGCGGCTGTAACATGTTTAGCTGATGGCAACATCTTAAGTATTATGGTCTATTTAAATCAAAAAAAATTAGTATTTTGACGGATGTCTCACCAGAAGAAGCTTATGTTTGGCAAAGAACGATTGACGCACAGCAAATCTCTTATTCCTTATACTATTTTGGACTTTTGGCGTTGGAGTGCATCTGACCTACTGTCAAACACTACCAGAGGTAGATTTGCCGAGTTTATAGTCGCAACTGCTATTGGGTTAAATAATACCGATGTTCGAGACGAATGGGCTAACTACGACTTAAAAACCTCTGAAGGTGTAAAAATCGAAGTTAAATCAGCAGCTTATTTACAGTCCTGGGAGCAAAAAAAGAGCTCCAAAATATTGTTTAAAGTGAAACCTACTTATGCCTGGGATAATGATCTAAATAAGCGAAGTGGAGAGAAAAGGCTTCAAGCAGATCTTTATGTATTTTGCCTTTTTCATGCAGTGGACAGGTCGCTCGCCAATCCTCTTGATATGGAACAATGGGAATTCTATATTTTAACCGCAAAAGAGCTATCTCAGAGCTTTGGCGCTTTGCAAGCAATACCTCTTAACCTATTGAAACAACTTAAAAATCCAGTAAGCTATTCTGATTTACATTTAGTAATATTGAATACAAAAGTTACTGGGTAAGTGAGTGCTGCTTGTTAACTGTTTTTAACGAAGGGCTTCTATTTTTCTAGATGCCGGTATTTAAAAATATTGCTTTTGTGGACTACAATTCAGACGCTTATCCGAGCTGCCGCGTGGAGCATGATGAAATTTCTGTCATGTACTTTGGCTAATTTATAATAGTGCGGAGCGCGGATCACGAAAAAGGCAAGTGACTAAGTGGTTGAGTTTTGATACTTTATAAAAAATCATATGAAAAGAATACCGATATTTCTATTATTGTTGTTTCCGTTAAACTGCATTGCGCAGAAAGATAGCATTAAGGATTCTCTTGAAGCAATGATAGCAGAACTAGCGAAGCCTGTATACATAGAGACTTATAAAGTTGTTAATACTGCACGGTATAAGGTGAAGAACGCCTTATCCGGAAAATACCCAGCCAAAGACGCAATGAATTATTATAATGAAAATCTAGCACCATACATGGGACGCTACCAGACACTACAGGCAATAAAAAAGAGATTAGACATGGCGGGAAACCCATTTATCGAAGCGTTATTCTTAAGGGAAAAGGCGCGAATAGCTAAAATTTGGGCCGATCAGGAGAATGAAAATATTTTGGAGATACAAGCAGAGGAAAGTTTCCAGAAACTAAAAGTCTCAGGGAAAGATGAGAAAAATGCAGCCTTTGATAGCAGCTTAATTACCGCTGTTAGAAATACAGTTGAGTATGATAACGTAATATTTACAAAGGTTGAGATAGATGCTCAATATCCCGGCAATTGGTCCTCATTCCTTGAAAGGACTCTTGACGGAAGAGTAGCGGTTGATAACGGTGCTTCTCGCGGAACCTATACTGTAATCCTCCAGTTCATCGTGGACGTTGCTGGTAATATCAGTGATGTAAAGGCATTAACTAAGCAGGGTTACGGAATGGAACAGGAAGCTATGAGGGTAATTAAAAGGTCTGGCAAATGGATTCCCGCCATCCAAAATGGCAGGGAAGTAAAGGCTTACCGTAAATTACCCGTTGTATTCACTGTGCCGTAAGTAACATTGATTAACACCATTTTTTATTTCAGAATTCTTTTTTTAGATTTAGGAAAAACGATTGAATATGAGAAACCTTATCGTAGGAGCTGTCTTAGTGACTTCTTTTATTAGCTGTAATAACCCGGCATCGAACATAAGGAACGATGTCGACACTGTTGTCTCAGTTGTCGGTGAGCCTCCTGATACCTCAAGCTTTAAAGAAGAAGGCCCAATCAAAAGATGGGAGTATAAAGAAGATATTGACCCGATGGACGACACGAAGACCATTTTCTCTCAATTGATTGCCGATAGTACTTTAACATTCGATTTCCCGTATGGAGAATCAATGTTTAGCCTATTGGTAAGAAAAAGGAAGGGTGTTACAGATATTATGGTAAAGTGTAGTTCCTGCCAGTTTCTTGACGGATCGTTTGATAATAAAACGTATCGGGTAAAGTTTGACGATGAACCCCCATTCAGAGTAGGTACAGCGGGCAGCAGCTCTGGCAATTCTGATGTAGTATTTCTCGAAAATGTTCAAAAACTAATCAAGAAGATGAAGACTGCGAAGAAGATGATTATTGAGCCCGATTTCTATGATTCTGGACGCCGTCCGATTTATTTTACAGTCGAGGGTTTTGAATGGAAATAACTATTAAGGGTATCCGATGCACCGATCTTTCTCAGCAAGACATTGCAACTGTATTTATAAGTTATGTGAATATCCCAGATTTTGGCTTAACCATTATTTGTCCTAGTGCCTAATCAACCTTCCATACTTGCGCCTTTTCAGCCACTTACGCAGTCCAACCGATTGAAGATTTTAACACGGTCATTACGCGCGTATGCTATAGGCCGAACCGGTGACTAGGTTTGATGAATTCTTGGGTGTCTGTCGCGCATGTGTATTTTGGCGGGCACCTGCCGTATAGAATACATACAGCAGCTTTTTACTATAAACAGGTTAATTTAGGTGCTTAAGGGAGAAAAAAATGAATTTTCGCAGATGTACGCGCGCGCGAAGAATGATCGCTAGTTCTGCCGGACAGATTGGTATCATAATATTACATAAATGACACATCAACAAAATGTTGCATCCGAAATATGCCTAGTAATTCACTAAAGCTTTACATGATAGCAAAAGTATGGAGCTTTCAATAGGAGTTAAAAACCACTATAAAAATGGTTAATGCTATTTATTTTAGTAGATTTGTAGTATGGCGCAAGAGTTCAAATTAAATAAAGATAAAGCAAAACACGCCTTGCTTTACATCTGCCATGCCCAAGGTGGATCGAGCGATTTGTATGCGTTACTGAAAATTTTGTTTTTTGCAGAATCGGATCACCTGTTCAAATATGGTAGGCCAATAACTGGTGATACTATGTGTTCGCTCAAATATGGCCCCGTCCCTTCCTACAGCTACGACTTATTAAAAAGCAATGTTGCTGAATTCGGTAAAGAACAATCCATCATTGAAGCATTGATTGAACCGGACACCAACTTCTTGTCAGAAAGTGATTTAGAATCCTTGGATTTGTCTATTGAACAAAATCGACATTTAGGATTTGAAGAGTTAAAAACCAAGTCACATACAGATGCTTATAACAAGACAGTTAAGGAAAAGGGGTTAAATCAACCAATATCATTTTTAGACATAGCTCAAGCAGATGGCCATTTGAGTGAAGATATGCTATTGTACATCTCCTCTAACTTTGAATCTTAGCGAATGTCGTGGGAAGGTCGAGTTTTCAGAATGCCGGACGAAGAGGCAGGGCATTATAAATTTCAAATAATTGTTGCTGACTGCGACGGAAATATTGCTACTGTTTTTATAAATACAAAAGCCAGGTTTAGTCATTTGCCAGCCACTGTCCAGGGAAATCAAATCCCCGTTACTCCTGATAACTTCAAGTTTCTGTCTCATGAATCATTTATTGATTGTAGCAGGGTTTTAGAGATTAATAAATCAGACTTGAATGCCTATCTGCAGAAAAACACGGGGCATAATTGCGGAAATGTTCCAGATGAGTTATTAACTAGAATTAAGGCCGTTTTAACTAAATCTAAAACGGTTGAAAAAAATATTAAGATAAAGTATAAGTTAACCTTTTAAGTCTGACGGCTCAGCAACTTAACCTTCTCGGGTTTCTTTATCTCTTACACGCAAGGCAAATAGTAGTGTACTCTATTAAGCGTAATGCTTCTTAATTATTGTTCTCTTCCTTAGCCTTTTGATGTTTCTCGTATTTAGCAATCAAGTAATTGATAAAAGCGCTACATGACACGAGCATAAATAGAGCATCTTCCTGACTTACATTACTTTCTTCAGTTAACGCATGTCGAATACCATCACCATCACTTGTATAGCCATAGAGTTTGATGAATCCAGTCTCCAAAGCTGGATGTATATTAATTCTATGTTTAAGGATTTTTAATGCCTTACCCAACTCGACCTTATCATCACCTGTTATTTGTTGGCAAATTGCTTCAACCGCCGAAATGGATTCTTTAATTGAGTTTCTGTAATCTGGAGTCCTTCTGTCGGATAGCAGCGTTAAAGCCTGTTCTAAATGCGTTGACGTTGCCATTGTCACTAGTCTACTATTTTCGATAGCTTTATCAACAGCCTCGAGCTCAACACTACTGATGATTGGGGACAATATCCCATTCAAAATCCTGTATCCGGACATTTCCCTTTCAAGAACTTGATTTATTCGCTTGGCGAACTCATCCTTGTCTAGTGGAATATTATCTGCTTCAAGAATAAACTCTACAAAATCATAAACATCAAGATAATCCCACCGAAAAAAACGTGCCCTCAGATCTGCGATGATACCTGTAACATTCTGATCCATCTCATCTATAGGCTCTTTGTAGAACGAAAAATACAGACTTTCGAAAAAATTGCGGTATTTGCTGTAAACTACATTATAACGATCGGCTTCTTTAGCTATGTCCATAACCATTGTCTTGATAACAGTCCACAAGCTATTTCGTAAGTCTAGGTCTATTGAGTCAACCTGGACCAAAGTTTTTAGGGGTCGTTTTCCGATTCGTTGAGAAAATCTCATAAGCATAATATTCGTTTTAGGCGCAACATTAGGCGCAACATCGTCAATAAAAAAAGCTTAAACAATTGTTTTACAACTATTTAAGCTCTAATAACTGCGGTGAGGGCGGGATTCGAACCCGCGGTACAGTTTAACCCGTACGGCAGTTTAGCAAACTACTGATTTCAGCCACTCATCCACCTCACCAAAAGGGATGCAAATATATAAGAAAACTTCGAAGTTGGCGCTATTCTTTGATGTTTTTTTCTGCAATTTTTTGTGAGAAATAGTACATCTTTTTACATCGCAGCTAACTGCACTTTCTGATGCAGCTCTAGCACATTTTCTCTGAACAAAGCATCAGTATCCATCAGGTCTTTGACGGTCTGACAGGAGTGAATCACTGTGGTATGGTCGCGGCCGCCGAAGTGCTCACCAATGGTTTTGAGGCTGTTCTTGGTAAACGCCTTCGCCAGGTACATGGTGATCTGGCGGGCCTGTACTATTTCGCGCTTGCGTGTCTTCTGTAATAATTTGTCGTAGGAAACGTTGAAATAGTCGCACACCATCTTCTGAATCGTGTCGATCGTTATTTCCTTGCTGGACGACTTGATAAAGTTGCGTAATACTTTTTTAGCCAACTCCAGATCGATATCTCTCCTGTTCAAGGAAGATTGCGCCAACAGGGAGATCAATGCTCCCTCGAGCTCTCTTACATTGCTATTAATATTATAAGCTATATACTTTACAACTTCCTTGGGCATATCCAGGCCGTCAGCTTTCATTTTCCGCTCCAGGATCTCGATCCGCGTTTCGTAATCAGGAATCTGCAAATCGGCGCTGAGTCCCCATCTGAAGCGGCTTAACAGTCGCTCCTGTACGCCATCGAGGTCTTTGGGAGACTTGTCAGAAGTAAGGATCAATTGTTTGCCGGACTGGTGGAGGTGATTGAAAATAGCAAAGAAAGCATCCTGGGATTTTTCTGCTTTGCTGAAGAACTGAACATCATCGACGATCAATACATCGATCAGTTGATAAAAATGAATAAAATCGTTGATCGCGCCGTTACGGCTATGGTCCATAAACTGGTTGATGAACTTTTCCGAACTTACGTAGAGTACGATCTTATTAGGGTGAAGTCGTTTTACATCGTTGCCTATTGCTTGCACTAAGTGGGTCTTACCGAGGCCAACACCGCCATAAACAACAAGTGGATTGAATGAATTTGCGCCGGGCTTATCGGCTACTGTCTTTCCTGCTCTCCTCGCTACCCTGTTGCAATCTCCCTCTATATACGCATCGAATGTGTAATTCACATTCAGCTGCGGATCAATCTGCATTTTTTTAATGCCCGGGATGACGAAAGGGTTTTTTACAGAGTTATTAATCACGAGCGGAAAATCCATTTCGTTATTAGAATAGGTTTTGTATCCGGTGCCCGGAACATCCATCGTCAGCGGCTTGTTCTTGCTATTGCCGCTGTCCACCATGATCCTGTATTCTAACCGGGCTTCTTTACCAAGCTCTCGCTTTAGTGTCTTTGCCAGTAAATTTACGTAATGCTCCTCAAGATACTCAAAAAAGAATTGACTGGGAACCTGTATAACAAGTACGTTACTTTTTAAAGAGATTGCTTTAATAGGTTCGAACCATGTTTTATAATGCTGCCACTCTACAATATCCTTGATGATCTTCAAACAATTTGACCAAACTTTATCAGCATTTTTCTCCAT